>CAZIYT010000001.1:0-360708 GCA_964543545.1 uncultured Flavobacterium sp.
TATGTTAGATACATCCCCAGGAAGTATATCTATCGCATTTATAGCTTATAGATAAAGCATGAAGTGAAAAATTGGCCTTAATCATGTTATGCTCCTACGGAGCATTTGTACTATGTTAGATGCATCCCCCAGGAAGTTTATCTATCGCATCTATAGCTTATCGACAAAGCATGAAGGTGAAATTGGTCTTCCTGGCTCCGTAGGAGCCAAACCTTATTAACGAAACAATACAAAAAGGTGCAATGGCTCCGTAGGAGCCAAACAAAAGAACTTTCTAATTCTTCGCACGACATGGTCTTTTAGTGCCGCTAACATGATTCCTCCTCACATCTCCATTTTGATTTCGCCTGCATTCGATGTAATTTAGTGCAAGCGCTATGAGATTTCTGATCCTGTTTCTATTATTCGTGTTTACCGGTGTTGCACAAACATCCGAAAATTACCTGATAGAACATCTCAATACGCTGATCGACCAAACGATAGCCTGGAATCCGATCTCCCGAAACGAGTTCACGCCGGCAGAAAAGAACAGCATCGGGCAACTCACCAAAGATTCATCCACTGCCTTTTGCCTCGACTTTCGCATCGACGGCGATTACCTCGACGATTTTCACCTGCTGGACCTCGACGGTGATAAAGACCTGGACCTCATTTTTGAAGGTTTTGAATGCGCCGGCCTCTCTACCAAAACGGTCATCATCTACCTGAATAAACACAGCCGTTATGAAAAAGTCATATATGCTTCCGGCAGGATCGCAGAGCTGCACACAGGTTCCGGCCTCACGCTTTACAACTATCCCTGCTGTGCGATGATCGACAACACCCTCATTCATTATACCATTACACATGATTCGCTGATAGAAACTGCGGGCGTGAGTTTTTTCTTTTCCCCGATCCTCAAACCTCTCAGTAAGGATTATGAGCTTATCGTTCCGAAAAAAATAAAAGCAGGGAATCGCTATGTGCTGAAAGCAGGCAGCAACCTGTATTATGTGCCGAAAGACAGCCTGGAGCAGCCTGTATTTATCAAAGAGGGTTTGGCAGGAACACTAAGGACTGAATCACGCGTCACCGCCTATTCTTCCGCAACAGATCAGCAAGGCATACAATGGCTCTATTGTATAATACCGAAAGATGTTGTCGCCTTAAAAAACAATAAAGCTCCCGATTATCCGTTGATGATCTGGATAAAATCAAGCGATAGCAGCAAAACCGAACATTAAACCTCTTGTTATATGTCATCCTTCAACCTGCAACCAACACTCGAAAATGAATTCATCAGGATTGTTCCTTTAAAAGCAGAGGATTTTGAAAGACTCTATGCCATTGCTTCCGATCCTTTGATCTGGGAGCAGCATCCCAACAAAGACCGTTACAAGCGCGAAGTCTTCGAAACCTTTTTTAAAGGCGCGATGGAATCGCAGGGTGCCTTTTTAGTTTACGACCATAAAACAAATACAGTCATTGGCAGCTCCCGCTATTACGAGGCCGATGAGGAAAAGAAAACGATTGCCATCGGCTATACCTTTATTGCCTGCGATCATTGGGGTGGAACTTACAACCCGGCTTTAAAACGCCTGATGATGGAACATGCCTTTCAACACTTCGAGGCTGTGATCTTTCACATCGGCGCGCTGAACCTGCGCTCACAAAAAGCGATGGAAAAGCTCGGCGGAAAAAAGATCGCTGAACTCGACATGGAATATTACGGCGAGCCGAATAAATTGAACTTTGTGTACGAGATCCGGAAAGAAGATTGGCTAACTAAATCTAAATAAATGAAGCACCTGTTAAAGTTAATCGGCTGCCTCGGCATGGTCTTCTTCTTCATGAGCTGTAGCGAACCGAAAGTAGAAAGTCGCTATGCAAAAAAACTTCATGCTTGCAAAGCAACTTATCCCTTTGAGCGCTGGAAAAATCTGTATGCCCAGGGCCTGACACAATATACAGAAGCAAACTGCAATTCCTGTAAACAACTATTTGATGACCTCATCGAAAGCCTGATCGATGCCGGTGAAAACGCACAGACAGAAACCAAACTCAGCATTTTCAAAGAGGCGATCTTAAAAACCAATGTGCTGAATGAGCAATGCGGATATGCTTTAATAGAAACAGGCGAACGTGAAGAGTTGTGTGAACTCACAGATGCTATTTCCATAGCTGCCGGCCTGGATCCTAAAGCTTATGGCGAAGGCATTGCTTCTGAATGGAGAGATTGGTAATCTTTGCTTAGGCTATTTGCCCGCATTCACTTCGTTATAGCAATCGCGGCACAAAGGCTCGTAACTTTCGGTTTCTCCCAATACCACCAGGTTGGTTTCGTTGGTCTTGCGATGCGAAATGTGAGCGAGGCTTCCACAGTTCATGCAGATGGCATGCACCTTCGTGACGTATTCTGCAATGGCGAGCAGATCAGGCATGGGACCAAAAGGCTTGCCCTGGAAATCCATATCGAGGCCCGCTACAATAACACGTACGCCACTGTCGGCGAGCTGCTTGCACACGTTCACCAATTCCATGTCGAAGAACTGCGCCTCGTCAATGCCAACCACATCCACATCGTTGGCCATGAGCAGGATATTGGAGCTGGCCGGAACAGGCGTGCTCATGATCTCGTTGCCCTGGTGCGACACCACTTTTTCTTCGTGGTAGCGGGTATCTATCTGAGGCTTGAAGATCTCCACTTTCTGGCGGGCGAGCTGCGCGCGCTTCAGACGGCGGATCAATTCCTCTGTTTTACCGGAGAACATAGAGCCACAAACCACTTCTATCCAGCCTTTCCGCCCTGTACTATGTTTAACGTTCTCTAAAAACATGTTTATTAATTCCTCATAACAAAGCTTAAAAATAAAGCAAGTATCCATAAAATGCAGTATTTTTAATTCATAATTATCCACAATTATGCAGACAGACATCTTATTAAAGCAGGTAACAGCGGCGTTGGCAGACCTTAAAACCGCTATGGATAAATTTGAGAAATACCCGAACACACAATATGCCGAGCAGCTCCATCATTGCCTCAACCAGGCCAATAAGCTGGTGGCTGCCTATACTGTGTTGAAAGAACAAAAGGAGGTTTCTCCGGAGCTCGATCTGCATTTAAAGCTGATGGCGGTAGAGGCCCCAAAGCCCGAGCCAATTGTTGAGAAGAAGCCGGAGCCTGTGCTGGAAAAAAAACCGGAAACCAAAACAGAGGAGCCCATCCGTGAAGAAGCAAAGCCGGAGGTCACACCGGTGGTAGAAGAGAAAAAAGACACTTCGACATCACAGCCTGTCGTGACAGTGACCGGGAGCCTGCCTGAACCGCTTGTGACTCCTGAAACAGAAAAGGTACCGGAGCCTGTCCGCACCGTTGCGCCCCCGGTAAGTACTCCTGTTGTTCATAAAGACATTCCAAAGCTCACGGTGAGCATCAATGATAAGTTCAGGCTCATCAATGAGCTCTTTGCTTCAAATGCCAATGAATACAACATTGCCATCGAACAGCTCAACAACGTGGGTTCCAAAGAGGAGGCCGATACCTACCTGAAGGGCCTGAAAAGCATTTATCACTGGGATGACGAAAATGAAATGGCGAAGCGCCTGATTGCCATTAACCAAAAACGTTTTTCTTAAAATAAACACTTTCATTACCCTTCGACTGCGCTCAGGGTACGGACCATATATCTTTCATGAAAAAAATCCTGTTCCTACTCTCTTTATTACCCGTCCTGGCTGTAAGCCAGGATACGGCTTATGCGCGGCAGGTCATTCAAAAACTATGCTCCAGGGAATTCCTGGGCAGAGGCTATGTCAAAAATGGTGTCAATAAAGCAGCCGGCTATATTGCGGGAGAATTAAAAACCATTGGCCTGCAACCCTTCGGCAATTCCTACGAACAAGCCTATTCTTTCCCGGTGAATACCTATCCCGGAAAACTGGCAGTCACGCTCAACGGCCGCCTGCTGAGGCCCGGAAAGCATTACCTGGTGGAACCTTCAGCCCGTTCCCTCAAAGGAACTTATACGCTTGTGAAGCGCGACAGTGTTACCTGGACAAATGAGCCCGGCGCTGGCAAAAAACCTTTCCTGACCGTTAAAAAGAAAAAGAAGCTGACCTACACTGTTTCTACGGATGTGTCGGATGAAACGCTCATCGAGCTTCTGGCCGATTCGTTCCCGGGAGATCTGAAAACGATCCGTGTGAATTTTGAGGCGAAATTTATCCCGGAGTTTACCTGCAAAAACCTGGCAGGCTATATCAAAGGTACACAGCAGCCGGATAGCTTCCTGGTATTCACCGCGCATTACGACCACCTCGGCGCCATGGGCAAGGAAGCCTGGTTCCCGGGTGCCAATGATAATGCCAGTGGCGTGAGCGTGCTTCTGAATTTAGCGAAGTATTATGCAGCACATCCGCCGAAATATTCTGTAGCCTTTATTTTTTTCAGTGGAGAAGAAGCCGGCTTGCTCGGCTCACGTTATTATTCCACGCACCCTCTGTTTCCCTTATCTAACATCAAATTCCTTACGAACCTTGATTTGCTGGGCACAGGAGATGATGGCATCATGGTCGTGAACGCAACAGTATTCAAATCCCAGTTTGAAAAGCTCAACAACATCAACACGGAAAAACATTACGTGAAGCAGATCAAACAGCGTGGCAAGGCTGCCAACAGCGATCATTACTGGTTCACAGAGAAAGGCGTCCCCAGCTTTTTTATTTACACCATGGGCGGCATCCAGGCCTATCATGATATTTATGATGTGGCAAAAACATTGCCTCTTACGAAATACCTGGAAGTGTGCGAGCTGTTGATTGCTTTCAACGCAAGCCTTTGATTACTGTAATTTTTTGAAGGGATACCAGCTTACGCCGAACATCCACCAGGGTAGGCGGTATTTCAGAGCCATGTTATAGGCCACATAAACCCCGAGCTTTTGCTTTTTGACCTGAAATTCATACACGGCTCTTGGCATGAATGATCCGGTAACATGGGCATCCGTAAAGCCGGAAGTAGAATCTTTCACTACCTGATAAGTGGTCGGATCCGGACCATTCTTCCTGGTGATCAAACCGTTGACCTTACTCGTTGAATAGGCATTGACGTTAAGCCCCAGGCAGGGCTCCAGGCTGAATCCCTTGAAAATCCGGAAGCGGAAACCGGCCACCAGGTTTATAAAGTGACTCGTGTTTTTATAGTTAAGCTCCGTTTTTCCGCTGTAAGTCACATACATATTGCTTTTCTCACGGTCGATGTAGGAGGTGTTATAATTGAAGTCTGCACGAGATTGCACATACTGAATTCCGATCAACCGTTTAAAATACTCGCTTCTTCCCGATAAAAGAGTAACGCCAATACTGAGGCCCGTACAGTAATACTCCTTTCCGGGAGGTGAGTAAGCTTTTGAAGTAGAGGCATGCCCTCCGGCTTCGGGGCTATCCCTGTAAGGCTTGTTGCTGTATGAACCGTTAACAACAAGTCCTGCCTGGAAGCTGACCCGATGGTTCGGGTTCGCCTGCTGCTCACGCAAAGCATACAAGGGGCTTACGATCAGGGTATCCGGTTTCAGTGGACTTGGCAGCGCCGCTTTCTCCTGGTCAAACACTTCTCTCAGGCCATTCTGATACACAAGCATCGACACGTCTTTCTTATCCAGAATGATCAAAGGCCCACCGGGATAATCAAAGCGCTTGTATGTGATGGTTTCAGGGTTTACTTCAATGATCTTAACCGCTAACCTGCTCTGATCTGTTTTCACCAACGTATCCTGCGCATAGGCAGAGCATGCCTGCAAACTTAAATACACAAAAACGAGGAAAAATCTCATGGGCTAAAGGTAAGATCCGAAAAGAGAAATGGCAGGCTATTCGCTGCCGGAGCCTGTCATTTCAGGGTAAAACAAATCATTGTACTCATTAATCGTGATGAGCTTTTCAGCGCCCCGGTAGCCTTTTTGTTTCGCCATCCTGATCAGCTCTTTTTCAGAGGCAGCTTCCTCGCTCTGTCCGCTATCAAAATGAAAGAGCACATAATGATGGATAGGTTCCGCCGAGCGTGTAGAGCTTACCTTGCGATCGATGAGCAGGAAATTCTTATCCAGGGCAATGCGGTCGATCTGGTCGACGGAGGTTTTGATCTCGCCGTTATCGTTCTCATCAAAGCGCGCCACCTTCGACTCATCATACAATTCCCCGTTCTCTTTAAAAAGGTTGCAATGAATGGAATAGGGATACCTCAGCGGAAAGCGGTAATACGATTCAAAGCCCATGTAATAATAAAATTGATCCGGAACAGCAGTGCTATCGGGATAATAGCTCTTCAATAATTGAATGTGCTCATTGGATTGCATCTGCAGCTGGTTGGAATAAGACAGGGAATCCGAATAATTCTGCCAGGATTCCGTCATGTGCTCATTCAGATTTTCTGTAAAGTGTTTTACCTTATTCACCGCTTTGCTTATAAACAGGTAAATACAAAGTACCATGCCGACAAGGGATACCAGGAAGCCGGTGAGCCAGGCAAATTTCCCGGAGCGGTTATTGGCAAAACCCAGGATCGCAAAGATGATGCATAACACAGTGCCTATGAGGCAAAGGATGCCTAAAACAATAATAAGTAGGGCGTTCAGACTCATGTTACTGGTAGTTAATTTTTAAACCGGCCGCTTATTTTTTCCCGGGCAGTTTTTCAAGTTTTACTTTATAGACCTCTGACTGTTTTTTATCTGACAGTGCCAGGTAGATGCCCTGCAAGGCTTCGAGTGCTTTTCTATTTGCGGGATCTTGCCGGTATATCCGCAAAGCGAAAGGCAAAGCGGCTTTAAAGGGAGGAGTGATCCGGTACTTCTCATACTCTTCCGGCTTAATGCACTCCAGCAATTTGGCTAATGATGGGATCTCGGAATCCGGCTTGTTCCAATCTGTATCTTCTATCAGCACTTTTTGCTTGCAATAATCTCCATGGATGACATTGCGCACCCCGCTATTATAATGAGCTGACAACAAATTTGAATTTGCTTTCAGGTTCGTGGAGTCTATTTCAATCACCTTCTCGAGAAGCGTCAGTGCTTTTTTTAAATTTGGCTTGTTCTGAATGCTATCTGTAAAGTATTTATTAAGATACACTGCGCCCATATAATTATAAAAGCTAATGCTTCTTTTTTTGGCTACGGAATCAGCTCCCGGAACCAACTTTCTGTAGCTGTCAAAATAATGTAAAGCCGAATCCGGCTTGCTATCGGCCACAGCCACAGCCCGGGTATAATTATTATCGGAATTCGCTTTAGGAGCGGGTGCCGGATTTGCTTGTGAAAATCCAACCATATTCATACAAGAAAAAAGAACAATGATTAAGCCTGATTTATGCATAGGAATATCGTTTTAAAACTACATTACAATGGAATATTTCCGTGTTTCTTTTTCGGCAATTTGTCTGCTTTATTCTCCAGCATTTTAAAGGCGCGGATCAGCTTTTCCCTGGTTTGGTCGGGCCTGATCACTTCATCGATAAAGCCTCTTTCTGCGGCACGGTAGGGGTTCGCAAACATGGTCTGGTACTCCGCTTCTTTTTCTTTCCACTTCTCCTCTTTATTTTCTGCCGCCGAGATCTCGTTTTTGAAAATGATCTCTGCAGCGCCTTTCGCCCCCATCACGGCAATTTCGGCACTCGGCCAGGCATAGTTCATGTCGGCACCAATGTGCTTGCTGTTCATCACATCGTAAGCGCCACCATAGGCCTTACGCGTAATCACGGTAATACGTGGTACAGTGGCCTCGCTGAAGGCATATAACAATTTAGCGCCGTTGGTGATAATGGCATTCCACTCCTGGTCGGTGCCCGGTAAAAAGCCCGGTACATCTTCAAACACCAGCAAAGGAATGTTGAAGCAATCGCAGAAACGCACAAAGCGCGCCGCTTTGGTAGAAGAGTGAATGTCGAGCACGCCGGCCAATACCGCAGGCTGGTTGGCCACGATACCGATGGAGCGGCCCGCAAGGCGTGCAAAGCCAACCACGATATTCTCCGCAAAATTTTTGTGTACTTCTAAAAAGGTATTTTCGTCGATCACCTTTTCGATCACCTCGCGGATGTCGTAAGGCTGATTGGCGTTTTCGGGAATGATGCTGTTCAGCTCCGGCCTCGACTCCGATCCGGTGGACTCGTAAGGCAGGGAAGGCGCATCTTCCTCACAGTTCTGGGGAACATAGCTCAGAATCTGTTTAATGTTATTGATGGCCTCGATCTCGTTGGCACAGGCAAAATGTGTGACACCGCTTTTGGTCGCATGCGTCATCGCTCCGCCCAGCTCTTCGGAGGTTACTTCTTCGTGGGTTACTGTTTTCACCACGTTAGGACCGGTCACAAACATGTAGCTCGTATTCTCCACCATCAGGATAAAATCCGTCATGGCTGGGCTGTACACCGCGCCGCCGGCGCATGGGCCCATGATGCCCGACAACTGCGGGATCACACCACTGGCGCGCACGTTACGGTAAAAAATATCGGCATAGCCTCCTAAAGACACCACACCTTCCTGGATCCTGGCGCCACCGCTGTCGTTGAGCCCGATGAAAGGCGCACCGTTCTTCATCGCGAGGTCCATCACCTTACAGATTTTTTCGGCATGCGTTTCCGACAGGGAACCACCAAATACGGTAAAATCCTGGGAGAAGACATACACCAATCTTCCGTTCACCGTGCCGTAACCCGTTACCACACCATCGCCCAGGTATTGCTCCTTTTCCAGGCCAAAGTCCTTGCTCCGGTGAGTCACCATCATCCCGATCTCTTCGAAGCTGCCTTCATCCAGCAAAAAATGCAGTCGCTCGCGAGCGGTTAATTTTCCTTTTTTATGTTGGGCATCTATACGTTTCTGACCTCCGCCTAAAAGGGCTTCGGCCTGCTTTTTTTCGAGTAAGGATAATTTTGAATTCATGGTATTGATCATTTAATTTCAAAGCATGCACCTTCGTTGTTAAGGAAGACTAAGAAATTATGTATGGTTAATGTGATTTTTGAATTGACTGTTTTGAATAAACGACTTATGCTTTCTTCGGCCGGTGAAACGGTTTTTTATTTCCGCCTGAACGGGGGCCGCCTTTGCCACCGCCGGATTTGCCGCCTGATCCGCCACCGAAGCCGCGTGGCTTGTCGAACTTTTTCTTGTTGGCTTCCGGATCGTACTCAGGTCCTTTTCCGAATTGTTCCGGGATCGGCAGCTTGTCCACATCCATACCCATCAGGGCTTCGATCTGGGAAAAACGCTGCTGGTCTTTTTCATTGATGAAGGTAATCGCCACGCCTGCGCGCTCTGCACGTGCCGTACGGCCAATGCGGTGAATGTAATCTTCCGGATCCGGCGGCGCATCGTAATTCACCACTAAGGAAATCCCCACCACATCGATGCCACGCGAAAGAATATCCGTGCCGATGAGGATGCGAAGTTGCCTTGCCTTGAAATTACGCATGATCTCTTCCCGCTCGGCCTGCTCGAGGTCTGAGGAAAAGCCTTTCACCGAATAGTTGAGCCCGCTGAAGGTCTGGTAGAGCTCTTTTACTTTTTCTTTGGTAGAAGAGAAGATGATCACCGAAGAATACTCTTCGTTTTTCAGGATCTCTTTCAATAAGTTATTTTTCTGGTTATCGTACACCACATAAGCCTGCTGTACAATGCCTGCCGCCGGTTTGGAAAGGGCGATGTTGATGGATTCAAAAGGCTCCACCAGCATTTGCGAGGCCAGCTTCCTGATCTTAGGAGCCATCGTGGCCGAGAACATAATCGTCTGGCGCTTCTCCGGAACGTATTTCAGAATGGTTTTAATATCGTCGGAAAAGCCCATGTCGAGCATGCGGTCCGCTTCATCCAGGATCAGGTGCTCGATGGTGTCGAACTTCACATCGCCCGATTGCAGCAGGGCGATAAGCCTTCCCGGAGTTGCGATCACAATGTCCACACCCTCGCGCAGGGCATTGGCCTGGCGCTCCCAGGTAATACCATCGTTGCCGCCGTAGATGCCGATGGAGCTCACGCCGCAAAAATAGGCCATGCCTTCGATCTGCTGATCGATCTGCAGTACCAGCTCACGCGTAGGAGCAATGATGAGTGTATTGATGCCGTGTTTTTTGGCCCTGATGATCTTATCGAGTACCGGCAAAACGAAGGCCGCTGTCTTCCCTGTTCCGGTTTGCGCGCAGGCAATGATGTCTTTTCCGGCCTGGATCACAGGAATGGCTTGTTGCTGAATGGGAGTAGGCTGTTTGTAGCCCATCGACTCCAAACCATCCATTAAGGAGGAGTCGAACTGAAAATCGTTGAATGTCAAAAGAATATCGGTTTTAATTAGGTGTTTAAAGGAGCTAATTTACTATTTTTATGGCGGAAACACTACAATAAAATGCGCTGGCTCTTTGCCCCTGATATTACCGCCGTTCATGGCTTTTCCACCCGTCACGGCGGGGTTTCCCCGAAACCTTTTGATAGCCTCAACCTTGGCGGGAAGGATGATAGCCCCGAAAACATCGCCCGAAACAGGAAACTGGCCCTGGATGAGCTGAATATGGATGTCAGCAGGGTTTCTTACCTCGACCAGGTACATGGCATCAGCGTATGCCAGGCCCACCCGGGGAAACAAACCGGCGATGCCCTGGTGACCAGCGGGAAAAACCTGCCCATCGCCGTCGGCGCCGCCGATTGCTACCCTGTCTTGTTCCATGACGAAAAAAACGGGGTGATCGGCGCGGCTCATTGCGGCTGGAAAGGCACACTGGGCAGGATCGTTACACGTACCATAGAAGAAATGCAGAAGCTGGGTGCCGAAACGCCACACATCCGGCTTGCCATCGGGCAGGGCATTTGCCGCGAAAACTACGAAGTGAGCGAAGAGCTCATTGCACAGTTCCGGGAAGCCGGTTTCCCCTCCTATTGCTGGGACGGGCGCCAGCTCGATCTTCTGGCGGCCAACCGCTTTGTGGCACTGGAGTCCGGAATCCCCGAAGAAAACATCTGGAGCATGGAGCGCTGCACCACCGAGCCCGACTTTTTCTCTTACCGCCGCGACGGGGGAAAAACAGGCCGCATGTGGGCCGTGATCATGTTGAAATAATTTACTACATTTGTCCCGCAGATCACGCCGGTCATCGCAGATTTTTTCTGCGTTCCTTTGCCCAATCTGCAGGAAATTAAATGAAAAAATACGGCTTCATCCTCATCATTATCGCCCTGTTGATTGTATTGCCAACCATCGGTGAAGCGCAATGCTCCATGTGCAAAGCAGCGGTACAAAGCAGCATGGACCAGGAAAATTCGGTAGCCCGTGGCATTAATAAAGGCATTCTCTATTTAATGGCAGTGCCTTATTTATTGCTGGCTTTTATTTTCCGCAAACAAATCGCTTCTCTCTGGAAAGCCCTGAGAGGCAAGTCTACTCCGGAGCCTACGGAAGAGTAAGGCCGATTTCAAGGATATTCTTTTTTTATCATTCTCTGAAAAGCTTAAGACTGTGATTGTTGCAGGCATTGGCTCAAACAGCCGGCTACAGCACATCAGGTAATCCGCACCGGAGGCCGATTAGGGAACAAAATCCTAAAATAACTCCGTCAAACTAAAAAAAAGCGCAGCTGCAATTGAACCCAACAAGCATTTAGCAGTCTAACTCTTACAAAAACAAACCTCTATGAGATCATTTTTCTGCACCGCCATTTTAATGGCTCTTGTTTCGCTTAACCTACCGTCGCAAATTTACACAGGGCCGGTACCAAAACCTGGCAGTGGTTACGGCGCAGACGGAAGTTATACTGTAGCGACACAATCTTTCCTTAATGCCAATTTCCCCGCACACAACATTGTCATCTATTACCCAACAGGTATTGCTTTGCCCGTTCCTACCATATTTTATAGCCATGCTTATGGTGGCAGCGACCCAAGCAACATTTCAGGATTTCTGAATTTTGTCGCTAAAAAAGGGTATGCCGTTGTGTTTGTTCCCTATCAAACCACGGGAGTAAGTGTTCAGGACCGGTACAGCAACTTACTCAATGGCTTCATCAAAGCCGCCCGCAACTACCCTAACATTATTGATACCACAAAAGTGGGCTTCGTAGGCCATTCGTTTGGAGGTGCTGCTGTTTTTGCCAATTCCTCTTATTGTTTCAAAACGCTGAAATGGGGTCAGCTAGGACGCTTTATTTTTTCGATGGCCCAATGGTATACTTACAATATCACACAGGCAGAACTCCAATCGTTTCCAACGGATGTCAAGCTGTTATCAATTGTTTATGAAAATGATGACACAAACGACCACCGTATGGCTAATGATGTTTTCAATACAATTAATATTCCTGCATCAGAAAAGGACTATTTACGCGTAAAATCCGATACCATTAACGGGTACATTTACACAGCCGACCATGTTGTTCCGAATAACTCCGCTTTTAATGCTTTGGATTATTATGCCTACTACAGGTTACTCGATGCGATGTGTGATTATGTTTTTAATGCCAGCGTGGCAGGAAAAGATGTTGCTTTAGGAAACGGGAGCACCAACCAGGTATCCATGCCCGGCGGCATGCACAATTTAATACACAGCGAAGCACCGACTTTTGCAAACGCTCAAAATACCTATCTTTTTCCTTGCGACTCTTCGTTAAATCCAAGAGCAGATCGCTGTAATGAAGTGCTTTCAGTTGCAGAATCATCAATAGGTACAAGGATTTCAATATACCCCAATCCTGCGAGCGACGTTTTTAATATTGCAGCAGACAAGGTCATTTTAAAAATTGATATCTTGAATATGCAAGGACAGCTTATAAAAACGACAAACACCGGCAGTGTTTCAATCAGTGAATTACCGGATGGATTTTATTTAGTAAAAGTTGGTTTTACGGATAGCACTTTCAGGATGGCGAAACTTTTAAAGGAATAATACCTGCAAGCCGTTTAGTCACCCAGCCTTCCGCCACCTCTCACTAAAATCTCCGAGCCTTCTGCCAGTAATACCGAATGCGGTTTCTGATTTTTCAATGCGGCGAAACCGACCCCATACAATCCTTCAAAGTCAATGTCTACCTGGAAATCGGTGACACGGTAGGTTTCCCAGCGCGGATGCTCGACGGTGTATTCCGACGTTTCGGTTAAAGATACTTTGGTGTAGCCCCGGTAATGTTCCGTAATAAATTCCTCGAGGCTGTTATGCGCCATCGGGTTCAGCTTCTTTTCCGCTTTGCAATGGATAAGGTTTACCTTCCGGTTGTAGCGCCAGCGGTATTCCACTTCCAGCTCATCACCCTGCTCCTTAATGGTATGTCCCATCGGCAGTGTCACGTATTTTTCCTTGTAAAGGGTATTGGCAATAAAAGTAATGGCAGGCTTCGAAACAATTTCCTTGATAAAGGTAGTACCACGTCGCACTTCTCCTGAAGGCATACTGTATTTGTTATAAAAGCGCAGGTTTACTTCTTCAAAATTCACGTGGTTGAAAATCTTCATGCCCTTCACCCGCGTGTTCAGGAACATAAAGCCGACGATGCTCACCAGGCATTTTCCCTGGTACAGATCGGGTTCGGTATGAGCGGGAAGGTAAGGAAGAATCGTCTCCACATCTACCTCGTAGTTGATCATGAGGAGCTTGCGCCATTCTGCTTTTAGAAATACCCGCTTAGTCATGTTGCTTATTCTTCACGGAGAACCGTGTAGTGAAATACTTTCAAATCATACACCAACAGGCCCATCAACGCTTTAATGAAATCCTTACCGTATTTGGAATAGTACATGCTGAAATTATCGTAACGCTCCTGGGGAATGTTATTCGGGAATAATTTTCCTTTGATGGCCCAGATCTGGTTCACATCGCTCTCCGATTTTTGTTTCAGCGCGCGGTTCATTTTTTGCTCGACGGCAGCAATGCCGTTGATGGCTTTTTGCTTCTCCGCTTCCACAGTTCCTGTTAAGGTCTTATCAATCGCAGCGACGGTTTCTGTCAGAGAGGCATAAAGCAGCGCCAATTTGCCGCGGGCTTCCTCGAGGATGGAATTATCGTATTCGGTTTTGATGAACTGCTTCACCAGGTCTTCGCCTTCCTTGAACGAATCGGGAATGCTGATGTTCAGCTTCTGAAGCTTATTTCCTGTGCCTTTATCGATCAGCATCACAAAATGACGCGGCATCAGGATTGGTAAGGTGATGCCGTATACCTCGAACAGATGCTTGTATTCCAGCCAATAGGCGATCTCTCCCGGCCCGCCCACATAAGCGACATTCGGCAGGATCTTCTGCTGGTATAAAGGACGAAGCACCACATTGGGGCTCATGGTTTCAGGCTCTGAATCAATGAGCGTCTCCAGCTCTGCCTTTGAAAAAACTTTCGTAGTGTTCACTGCCTTATACTCTTCTCCACTCTTCTCGATGCGTTCCCTGAGCTGCTCTTCTTTATAGAACACATTGATCTCACGTGGATTCACCTGGATGGCGTACTGCTTTTTCAGCTCTTCGATGCTTTTATTAACGGCGCTGAACGATGCCTGTTCGAACACATCTTTTTTAAACTCATCCTTAAACAAGGATTTCAGTTCCTTATCATTGCCATCGAGAATCACCAGGCCGTATTCGCCGAAAAGCTCATTTACCAGGAAGCGCGTGGCATCCGACAGGTTTGCATGTTTCGTATAGGCTTTCTCAAATAATTCAGCAATCGCTTTGGCATGATCGCTTTCTCCTAAGATCACTTTCAGCTCATGTAGCGCTTCGCCGATGCCTTCGGTGCTGAACTCGCCCACGCTGCCTTTCTGCGTACTGCTCCAGCTCACTTTTTTCCCGAACACATGCACGTGGTTGATTTCTTCGAAATCGTGGTCTTCACTCGCCATCCAGTATACCGGCACAATGGACTTCCCCGGAAACTGCTCGCTTAACGTTTTGGCGAGGTTGATGGTACTGATGATCTTGTAAATAAAATACAGGGGCCCGGTGAAGAGGCAAAGCTGGTGGCCCGTTGTGACCGTATATGTATTTTTATCTTTTAATAAGCTGATGTGATTCCAGGTAGCGGGATGCGTGTTCTCCACCAGTTTTCCCTGGCGCTCGAGGGCTTGCACCAATACGCCGCGGTTGAGGTCCTTAAAGGGATCCTGCTTGAAAAAGGCGCTATAGGCAGCCTGATCAATATGAAAACCGTAAAAAGGCTTTACCTTTTCGGCAGCCAGGATATAATCCGTAAAGAGATCTGAAAACAGCGAGGTGTCGCTTAAAGGAAGAGTTTGCTTTGTAAACATAGAGAGTGAATGCGGCTGCTAAAATACATATCTTATAGTAATGTTAACCGTTAAAATAGTCCAAAACTGGTTTAACGGTTTTACAATAATACATACCCGAAGCGCTTTCTTATTCAGAGATGATCAGCTTCCTGGTTTGTGGCTTGCCGTTTACCAGTAATTTCACGAAGTAAACACCATTGCCCAGCTTTTGTTCGCGCTTCGAAAGAGAAAGGGCATAGTCCCCTTCCGCCCGATAAGCAGCAGGCAGCTGGTACACGCTTTTGCCTAACACATCAAACACTTCCAGGCCAACGCTGGCAGGCGATGCCAGGTGGTAAGCAACTGTAGCCGTTTCATTGCTAGGGTTTGGATAGATCGAAAAATCATTGCCTGTCAGGCTGTTTTCCGGAATATCCACTGTTTGAGAAAGGTTCACATCATCGAGGTATACATGATTTCCCTGGTAGCTCGATTTGTACTGGAACTTCACGCGGAAATTATTGGTCAGGAAGATGGCCGGGATCAGGATGGAATTCTGGGTCCACACCGTAGAAGCATTCGGAACAAAGGCCGAAGTCGTAACCGGGTTATTCACCAGTGTTGTGCCTGTATAGGTTGCCCGCGGGATCCAGCTCGTTCCGCAATTGGTTGAGAAGAAAACTTTCAGCTCGTCTTTCACTTCAGGGTTCAGCAAGGTAGTACTGATAGCCGTAGCGGCTATTTTGAAAACGAAAGACCTGTCCTGTGTGCCGGTAAGATCAAACGAAGGGCTCAGGAACTCGTCCATGTCCTGGCCGCTGTTGCCGAAAGCGCCCATCCGCACGGCATTGCTGCCACCCGTACCCACACCCGACACCCATTCCCACTTGTGCCCGTTGTTATCCATATCTACCGACTGCCAATCGTGATTAAGCACAGCGGCTGTCTCAAAGCCTTCGCTGTAAGAGCCATTGTATACGATATCAGCCGTGGTATTGTCTACACGGATGTATTGTGTTTTGGTAATGGTATTTGTTCCGGAGGCATTGGTAGCGCTCAGGCTCACCGAATAGATCCCTGCTGCCGTATAGGTTATCGTTGGATTCACGGCTGTGGACGTTGCCGGGGATCCGCCCTGGAATACCCACTGGCGGCTGGTTTCGGCAGCATTCATCATACTTTTGGTAAAGGTAACGGTACCACCTTTGCAAAGGCGCGTGCGGCTCGCATAAAATTCAGGAGCAGGAGCGCAGGTCACGGTAGGCCCTGTAACACCCGTAGCCGTAAGGTTTGAAGCCGACCATAAATTGCTTCTTCCGGAAACCGTACTTTCCACAGCTGCCCTCATGCGGTTCATCTGCCCCGTAGTAAACATGTGCGTGCAATACGAGTACTCCATGTGGTTCTGAATATTTTCGATCACACCTGTCGAGCCGAGGATAGATACATCGTCTATGGAAAAGGAACCGAGGTTATCTTCCGCATTCCAGGCATAGATCCGGAACGTCACCGGGCTAGTCTTGTTGGTGAAAGAAGTGCCCGATACGGAAATCTTCGTCCCGTTTTCTGCAGTGGTGGCGTCGGTCTTATAGAAGAACACATCGCCGGCCTGCACGCTCAAATTGGCATTGGCCGGAGAGATGGTAGCCGTTAAGTTCCCGGCAAAGCCATCGGCGCTGGAACGGATCGCATAGGTCCGCGGACCGGTGGCAGAGCGGTTCACCGTAAATTTGAATCCATAGAGGCTCATGGAGGAAGAGCCGTATTTCGGTGCTACGGTTACTTCATAATATTTGGAGGGATTGAGCGTGCCGGTGAGGGCACTGTAATTCGTTTCACCATTGGCGGCACCGGTGGGCCAGTCGGAAAAAGCAAAGGCGCCGGCTGCTGCCGAATTGGCGGAAAGGCCTACCGCCTGGAAAGGCGTCACCGCTACGCTGTCGTAGATGGCTGCAGCAGGCGTCGGATCCAGCGTTCCGGATGAAACGGTCATGGCATTGAAATCAAAGGCGCCTGTCGAAAAAGTATCGATCATACAATCCGGCGTATTGAGGTCCGGGCAGGTGACGTGGCCTTTTGTGGTCGGCGTATCAAACACTAAGTCATCGCCACAGGCCAGCCCCACGTTAATGGAAATATTGATCGTCCTGTTCCAGGGATGCCCGAGGTCGAGCCAGTGCCCAATCTCATGGGTGAGTGTCCTCGATTTGTAAGGTGTGCTCGTTCCGATGGAGCCTACGTAATCCGCCAGCACCATCAGGCCATCGTGCACCGACAAAGAGCCAGTAGCTGCCGAAGGATAATAGGCATAACCCGCCCAGCCCTGTTGCAGGGCTTTGGCGGTCCAGATATTCAGGTACTTATCGCGCGGCCAGGGATTGACCTTCGCGCTGTCGTCGCCGTAATTTGTTTTTGCTGTGTAAATGCGGTCGATGCCGTTGGTGCAATTGCCCTGCGGATCGAGCCTGGCAAGGGCAAACACGACTTTGATATCCGAAAGCAAAGGCTTGAAGCGTGGAATGATGAGGGAGGTATCCGCATTGAGCTTACGCATATCGATGTTCAGGACATTGATCCCATCGATGATCTGCGCATCGGAAATATTTTCCGATCCGTTCTGGTGCAATACATGGAACACCACGGGAATGGTATATACGGGCACGCTCTGGATGCCTCTTTGTGCGTTAGCATCCATGGTATACTGCTGCTCATTGGCAAGGATGGATGCCAGCATCTCGGGATGAGCTTCCAGCAGCTGTTTCATGGCGGCATCGGTTCCGCAATACCTGACCTGTTGTGCATAGAGGTTTTGTACCGATAATACGAAAGATACTAAAATACCTGGTAGAAATTTTTTCATGCGAAAAGAATTTGGTGAGCTTATCTACCAAAGATAGGAATAAATGGTATTAAGCCAAAGCAGAACTTTGTGAGCAGGTTTGCTTCAATTTATCATTTTGGGCGGCGGACTCCTATCTTAAGCTAAGCCTGCGTGAAGGATAGAACGAAAATCCTTTTTTGCTGTGTCTTTGCAAAAAAGATTGAAGTGATAGCCTGACCCTTCCGCCCGCCCTTGCGGAAGGGCACGCCCAAAAATTAAAATGGCAACCGAAATCTTCAATCAGCCTTTCCCGCTTTCACTCCTTAATTTCTTAACAGGCGCAATTCACGTAAAATCACGCGTCGCGACGTTTTCAACTTCTAATTAACATAAAAAAAGCTGTTTTCCAGCGGCTTACAGAAAGCCGAGCGCTGATTTGGTGAATTACCCGGCATTTTGTTAATAACCCGACTTTAGTACGCCCCTAAGCCTTCGTATTTTTATGTGTTAAACAGAGCTATTTGAATGAGTTTACAGGTCAATGTTAAAGATTTACTATCAAACCTCTACCACAACCGTGGTATAGTTGAATTACTGTTCGGGCAGCGGGACCAGGTAACCGTGAATGAGCTCCTGGGCCGCGACGACATTACCGAGGAGCAGTACAAGAAGCTCATTTCCCTCGATATTTTATTTGAGTACGAGAACATCGTGAGCCTCAACGACTCCGTGGTGGCCATGTTCGAGGATTTTATGGAGATCGGCGAGGTAACGCCGGGCTTCATCAACGATTACATCAACGAGCTGAAACGCCACATTGCGTTTTACCAGGAGGCCCGCGAAATGCGCTTCCTGCGTAGCATCAAGAAATACCTGAAGCGCATCAATGCCACGCTCACGCGCGAGATCATCAAGCTGCAAAAGAACGTGGATGATACCTACAAGAACGAAAGTAACTACCGCATCAAATTGCAGAAGCTGGAGGACTACAGGGAGAAGCGCGATACGATCATCGAGTTCATTAAGAAAACAACCGACATCGTGGACGAAACGAGAACCCTGTTCTCGATCACCAACGACAGCGAATTGTTCGGCATTGTAACGGCCCTGAAAGCAAGCCTCATTGAGAACCTCGACTTCCTCATCGAGATCCAGACGGACATTACGGACTTCATCAACAAGATCCAGTTCCAGCTCGATGTGTACAAAAAAGCACAGCGCCTGAAGGAGGTGAAAGACCACGGCACCCTGCATTACAAAACCAATTTCCGCGAGATCATCGGCAACATCAACACGCTGAAGCACAACGGGCATAAGACACCGAAGACCAAGATCCCGATCGACTTCCTGTACAGCGACGATGGGCATGTGTTGTGCAAGCGGATTTCGGAGAAGTACAAAATTACGCGACTGATGGTACGCGGCCTGGCCGACAAAATGGCCGGCAACTTCAAGGACAAAGGCCTGGAGCAGCAAATCAAGCTGGATACGGAGAAACTGGTGGACCGCTTTCTGACACAGAGCAAACAGAATTTATTTGAGTACCTGATGGATTACAAATTTCCGAAGATGATCGGGAATGTATCCTTTGAAGAGCGCTTATCGCTGTTTGTGGAGATTGCGATGGAGTACCAGACACAGCTGGATTTTAAATACCGGTTGCAGTACCACGATTATACGGAGGGCGAAACGAAAAAAAGGCTGGGCTATACGCTCATTCTGCCGATGAAGGAAAAGGTTAAAAAGAAATAAGATACGAGTATTGAGATATGAGTATTGAGACAGAGCAAGCAATCAGGGATTCAACAACTCTCTGATTCAACAAATCACTAATTAAAGACAATGGAAGAATACAATTTCAATTTACCAAAACAAACGCATGATATTTTTGCGGTGATGGCGCGTGGCGCCTTTATCTCCAGCAATGGAACGCGTGACGGCATGAACCGCCTCTATGATGTGATCAACAACCCGGAGAATTTCGACAGGCTCCAGGCTTACTTCAACGTGATCCGCTACAACATCGAGCGCGGCAATAACTTTTTCTATTTTTCAAAACTGCACGAGCCGAACAGCGAGATCGAAAAAAAACTGGAGCGTTTTGAGCGCTACATCGACATCATCGACCTCTTTGCGAGCATGGATAATAAGATCGGAATCGGAAGCCGCTTCCGCCCGGGTGAAATTGCCGAAGAGTGTAATGCCAACGTGCGCCTGAAACAAAAATTACAAAAAATTCCGCTGTACCGCTCGGAAACCCTGCACAACAAGGTGCGTGAGATCTGCGACCTGATGAGCCGCGATTCTTTCCTGGAGCTGGAAGACGAAAAAACGGAATCCTATAAAGTGCTCGACTCCTATACTTACCTGCTGGACATTATCAATTCGGTAGCGATATACGAGGAAAGCGGCAGCAGCGACGATACGCAGGGTTTGATTTACAACTAAGCTTTTTATTTTCTGACCGGATACTTTTTAAGAAATCAATAACTATTTGTCTAACCCAATAAAGCTAAATTTATGATATCGAAAACTTTACTTTTTATAGTTATTCTTGCCATTGGCAAGCGCGTGTATTCGCAGGCCAAATACACTGCTGTAAGCTCAACGGATTTTCTGACCTTTCATGAAACGGTTTCTTCGGCGGAGCGTATGTACAAGCACGATTCCCTGTTGCAGGCTTATGCGAAGTACGACATTGCCTTCAGCGGCTACAAGGGCACGATAAACCCGACGCACTACTTCAAAGCCACCATGTGCGCACAACGGATCAAAGAAGAATATAAGGCCCTCAACTGGCTGGAGAAAGCCATTACCAACGGCTACGATATTGACACCACGAAGGATGTGATTGTCTTCAATAACCAGAACACCAAGAAAGAGTATAAGGCAAATAAGCCGCAATGGGAAAAGGCCAAGGAGGCCGGGCGTAACTATGAATGGGAAGGGCAGTTGTATTCCACCATCGATGCCAACAAAAAATACAATACGGGCACTTACAAAGCAGCAACAGAGTACTGCACCGCTTGCCTGAAAAATCCGAAATGCAACAAAACCCTGCCGGAATATACCTCTAAATACCGCCTGGTAAAAGAAAAAATGAAAGCGGATTCCATCACCGCTGCCACGCTGATCTCGAACATTCAGAAATACGGCTTCCCGAATATGAAAATCGTGGATAAAGGCGCCTGCGACATTGCCCGTAATATTTTACTGAACTACGATTACGATAAACGCAACGAGCGCCTGAACGATATGCTCTCCAAAGCCCTGATGAACGGCGAGATCTCTCCGTCGTTTTATGCGCAGGTGGTAGACCGCCGGAACCTGTACAACGGTGCGCCGCCTGAGTTTTATGAGCCGGTGCTGGGTTACGAAAAACTGACACCGAAAGACTTTGCTCCTGCCAACCTCAAGCGTAAAAGCATTGGCCTGTACCCGGTGATGGTACCGAAGGCGACTGACCTGAAAGGACTGAACCTGAGCGATCCGAACGTGCTCAACAAATACTACGGAAGCCTCTACGATTATTGATCGTAGTGCCCCGGACGACAAACGAACAATTAAAGAAAGCGCCGCCTGAGCGGCATATAAGAAATGGAAAACGTAAGAATTTTAAACAGAATTGTAGAGATCAATGTCGCGAATGTGAAATACGCGGATATTGAATTAAGTGGGAATACCTGTTTCGTAGGGACGAACAACTTCGGAAAGACATCGTTGCAAAGGGCGATCCTGTTCTTTTACAGCGCCAACAGCCGTGGCCTGGGGATCTCGGCTTCCCAAAAGCCTTTTGAGGAGCACTACTTCCGTTATGAGAACTCCTACCTGATCTATGAGATCAGCACGGAGGAAAAGCCTTTCTTTGTGATTGTGTACCGCCATAACAAGCTGGTGTTCCGCTTTGTGGACGCGGCTTACAACCCGGATTTTTTCTTCAACGAGAACGACGAGGCCCTCAAGATCAAAGAAGTGATCGCAGGCTTCGACAAGCGCGGGATTTTTATTTCCAACCAGATCGATACCTTCGAGCGCTACCGTAATATCCTTTACGGAACGGAAACCGACAAGCAGCTCTCCAAATTCCATATCCTGAAAGGGAATGAGAAATACCAAAACATTCCGAAATCGATCACGAATGTATTCTTAAGCTCCAAGAGCAGCATCGATAGCCGCTTCATCAAGGATTTCATTGCGAACTCTTTAACGACAGAGAACAGCTCTATCAAGCTGGAGCAGGTAGAGCGCCAGCTGCGCCAGTTCAACGAGAAGTATTCGGATATTGAAACGTACCTGAAAAAAGAATCGCAGCAGCTCATCGAGTTCATCGATAAAAAATATGACCAGGTGCACATGCTGAAAGGCGCGCAGATGGAGATGGCCGACAAGCTGGGAAGCAGCCTGCGCTATGCGGAGACACAGAACGAAGCGGTGATCAAAGCGGCGAAGGAAAAAGAGGAAGAGCTTGACAAACTGGCGGAAGCCAACGAGGAGCAAAAGACTGCGCTCGAAGAAAAACAAAAGGATGTGCGTGAGGAGATCGGTTATTATGACCGGACAATCCGCGATGCGAACAAAAAATTAAAAGAGTACAAGGAGAAAAATATCGAGCAGGCGGTTGAGAAAAACTCGGAGCGTGAGAAGCTGCAGGTAGACCTGAACATTGCACGCCGCGAGTATGAATCGTTGACCTCCAATGTGCAGAACATCGAGATGAAGTATTCGTCCCTGATCGAGCAGTTGCGCAACGATAAAACGGCTTACATCAACAAGATCAACTCCAGGACCGGCGAGATCTTCAACCATTACAACGAGCTGCAGTTATTACAGAAGAACGAGTTCTCGAAAAAGGATGCGGAGCTCAAGCAAAAGCGTGAAGATGCCTTAGTGAACCTGAATGCTGAAGTGACATCCAAACAAATTGAGTTCAACGAGCTGAAAGCGGAGGAAAAAGTGATCCGCAACACGCGCTTCTACGAAACAGAGATCAAAGCGCAGGAAACGGAGCTGGCAGAGCTGCGGGCCATCAACTACAAAAATAAATCGGAGCGCGCCATCAAAACCAACCTGGTTCAAACGAACCAGAAGGAGTGGGAAAACCTGGAGCAAAAATTAAAGTCGTCTTTATCCAACCAGATCCAGAAAACGAATAACGAGATCATTCGCATCAAAGCGGAGATCAAAGCCATTGAGGATAAGCTGAACGTGCAGCACGACGCCTTCTACGGCTACCTGGAGAAAAACGTGAAAGACTGGCATACAACCATCGGCAAGGTGGTGAACGAGGAGCTATTGTTCCGCACCGACCTGAATCCAACGAAAGTGGAAGGCGCCATCGCTTCATTCTATGGCCTCGACTTAAAGCTGGATGAAGTAAATGTGGTTTCAAAAACGATTGAGGAATACCAGTTTGAGAAGAATGAGCGCCTGGCGATGATCCGTGACCTGGAAGATGCGATGAACCAGTTCCAGGCTGCCAACAACGAAGAGAAAATGGGAGCTGCCGATAAATTCGGGAAGCAGCTGGGCGAATTGAAGGAAGACCTGAAAGTATTGAACTACTCGCTGGAACTTGCCGACAAGCGTGAGAAAAAACTGATCCTCGAAATCGAAGACTGGAAGCAGCGTGCGAGCTCGGAGATCGAAGAATCCCTGACGGGCAATAAGCAAAAAGTGAACCTGATCGAAGAGGAACTGGCGATCTTAAACAAAAAGAAAAACAACATCCTCAACGATTTCAATACCCAGCTCGATAAGCTGAAAGCCTTTAACGACGAGCGTTTGGCCGACCTGAAAGGCAGGCAGGAAACCGAGATCAACGAGCTGGAAGTGGAAAAGAAAAACCAGGTGAAGGAATACGAGGAGAAGGAAGCCAGCTTAAGCAACGAAAAGGAATCGAACTTCAAGGAAAAAGGGGTTGACAGCAAGGAGATCAAAAAGATCGATGCCCGCATCAAGGAATTGCAGGAGGCGCTGAAAGAGATCGAGCAGTATTCGCAGATCGTAAGCGATTACTTAAAAGACAAACGCGAGATTTTTGATAAACTGCCGGACCTGATCCAGAAAAAAGAGGAGTACGTGAAAACGGCCAACGACCTGAGCGCGGAGCTGGAAGAGATCGGCCGCAAATACAATGTGCGCCGCATGGAGCTGAACAAGCAGAAGCGCGCACTGGAAGAAGAGCTGATCGAGTTCAACAACGGGATCAACTACTTCACCAAGAACTTCCGCGAAACGCCTGTGTTCAACAAATATGCAGACATTATTGAAAGAGCCGAACCGAAGAAAACCAATTACAGCGTGATGGACCTGTGTACGCAGCTCCTGAAGAACGATTCGCACTTCAACGAGGAGTACGGCGCCTTCCAGCGTTATGTGAATGAGTTTGCCGGCAAGTTCCGCCTCGATAACCACTTTAACTTTACCATCCGCAACGACGCCACACAAGGCGAATACGAGCGCTTTGCACAAAACCTGCGCTCCTTTATCAACGAGAACAAGATCGAATTATCGATTGCGGAAACGGCCACGCAGATTGGCCTGGTAACCGACAGTATCGCCACCAAAGTAAAAGAGCTGAGCGGGCAGAAAGACAAGATCCAGCACATCATTACCCTGATTGCGGAAGACTTTAAGAAAGCGGAGTTCGAGGAATCAAAACTGATCGAGTTCATCAAGATCCGCCTGGAAGATTCGGATAATAAAGTATACAAGCTCTTAAAACGCATCCAGGAATTCCGCGAAGAGAACGGCCTGGTATACAACGAAGGCTTGTTCAATACCGATTTTGCGACCCATAAGAACCGCGAGATCAGCACCCGTGCCGTGAAATTGCTGGATCAGCTGCGTACTGCCATCAAAGAGCAGGAGCAGGAAGAGATCCGCTTACAGGATCTGTTCGAATTGCGCTTCAACATCAAGGAAGGTATGAACGAAACGGGCTGGACGCACAAAATCGACAGCATCGGCAGTACGGGAACGGATATCCTCGTGAAAGCGATCATTTATATTACGCTGCTGCACGTGTTCATCAAAGAATCGTCGCACCGCGGAAGTACGGATTTCAAAGTGCACTGTATCATTGACGAAGTTGGGCAGATCTCGGCTCACTACCTGAGGGAGCTGCTGCGCTTTGCGAAGAACCGGAATATTATGATGATTAACGGCTTACCGAACAAATCCGGACTGGAGGCGCATTACAAGTTCACCTACCAGTTCAGAAGAGAGGAAAACAACAATGTCCGCATCTTCCCGAGCATCGTGACGGAAGTGGAGGCTTAATATTTTGATATGATCATGGAACGTCCCGCAGATTTGTGGGACGTTTTTATTTTGTATGAGTAAAGAGATTTTCTCATGTTATGTAAATCCGATAACGCTGATTCACTCAGTAAAAAATAGAGACAAACATGGCTTTTTGATCTCCTAATATCAGGGACTGCCTGTTTGATATGAAAAAGATGACTAGCTTTGTTTTACAGACTGATTAGCGCAGGGATCTTCGGAATTGTACGTATCTGGCAGTGTGCTCATAGAAAGGAAGCTGAGTCTTAAATGATTTATACAAATTAAAAACAATGGAATATGACACATTTTTGGAGAGTATGTCTGCTCATATGCACTATAACGACAAGCTCGTTATCAGGACAACAAAAAACAAAAATCATCAAAGAGCCAGGCTTAAAGCATTTTCTGGACAAAGATTATTCAGATACACTTTATACATACCTGGACGAGCATAGCCGGAAAATGGATCACAATTCTTTCTGGATAAAGCAAAGCTCGGAAATGTATGCCCTGCGCATCATTTCCGAGAAGGGAAAGCAAACCATCAAGCAATTAGAGCCTCGAACTCATCACAAGCTGATCGGAACCAAAATCAATTTCGATTCATTGGATTATAGCCTTATTGGAAAGACAGCCAACGATTATAAAGGCAAAAAAGTAGCTTTGATAAGCTTTTGGGGAGGTTGTTCTGGCTGCCTCATGCTGGATGAAGACATCAAACCTCTTGAAAAAAAATACCCGGATATTGTATTTGTTCATACGACCATGGCGTGGAAAAGCCTGCCTGCTTATAAAGAAAAACATCATATCGGTGATATTATTTTATTGCCCGAAAGATTTGATCCGGCCTTTTTAAAAGCCTTCGCTTCCGCCGCTCCTATGGTCTTTTTCATTAATGAACAATCCGAAATCATGGAAATCCAGGTAGGCGCCAGGCATGACTTCATTATGAAAGCTTATGATGAGAAGCTGCAGAGACTTTAGAAAGATACTCCCTTCCCCAAACTATTCATTGTAATTATCCGGAACGCCCTGACTGTCTACGGGACGTTTTATGATGGCCGAAGCTGTAGCATAAGTACCTGATAGCCTGTAAAACGGATAGCAACATAGCTATTGGTGATTTTAAGTCAAAGTGGTATCTTTATTCATACATCATTCATGTAACAACAACATCATGAACAAAGAAAGAATCTATAGACTATTGTTCTCCAGCGTCTATCCTTTATACATCCAGAAAGCAGAGAAAAAGGGACGCAGCAAGGAAGAAGTGGATACCATCATTTTCTGGCTGACAGGTTACAATGCAAAGACCTTGCAACAGCAAATTGACCGGAAGACTGATTTTGAAACTTTTTTCGCGGAAGCCCCGCAGATGAATGCGAATGCCAAAAAAATTACCGGTGTGATTTGCGGCTATCGCGTCGAAGAGATCGAAGATCCTGTTATTCAGAAGATGCGCTACCTGGATAAGCTGATTGATGAGCTGGCAAAAGGGAAGGCCATGGAAAAGATTTTAAGAAGTTAAGCGAACGCCAAACCCGTAGAAACATGCAGCTTAGAATCGCCAGGCATACCAACCGCATAGCTCAACTGACAACATTCTATTGTGACATCATCGGGCTTGATATTTTGGGAGACTTCAAAGATCATGATGGCTATGAGGGCATCTTTTTAGGTAAAAAAGACCTGAGCTGGCACCTGGAGTTCACGCAATCGGAAAGCCCGGCAGAGCATACACCGGATGAAGATGATTTACTTGTCTTCTACCCGGCAACCCAAACGGAGTATAACGACATGTTGAAGAGGATAGAAACGAATCGCAGCAAAAACTACAGAGCCAAAAATCCTTACTGGAATCAAAACGGGATCCTGATAAAAGATCCGGATAGTTATGGGATTATCATAAGCCCTTTAAAAATAAGCTCTTAAATACCGCCATGGCAAAAACAGACTATAAAACCATCGATCAGTATCACGCTGCCTTTCCGGCAGAGGCAGCAGAACGCATGCAAAAAGTGCGCGATGTGATCCACAACATTGCTCCTGAAGCAGAAGAGGTTATCAGCTACCAGATCCCGGCTTTTAAGATCGGAAAGGCCTTTCTGATTTATTATGCGGCCTTTGAGAAGCACATCAGCCTTTCAAATCCCTGGAGCGAAGCCTTGCTGAAAGAGTTTGCCACAGAGCTGAAAGGCCTTAAGGTGTCGAAATCGGTGATCCAGTTTCCTAATGACAAGTCTTTGCCTATGAACTTCATCAAAGCGCTTTTGAAATTCCGGAAAAAAGAAGTGGACGCAAAAAAATAGAATTCTCCCGGAAGAATTTATCCTGCTCCGGGAGCAAACCGGGCTCAGATTTTTTGTATCTTTAGGGAACTCCCGGCGCTATACATCCATCTCTATTATCATCTTATGCTCTTCGGATACTCTGTGCCATGTTGCTCATATATGAATTATCGGCCTGTGATCATCCTGGCAGATCGGGACCTGAAACTTCTGAAAACGAAATAAGCCTATGAAATTTCCGGTCTCTTTCGTTTATGGCATGTGTTTTGTTTTTTGCTTCTTTGGCTGCAACAACCCCGAACCCATGACCCAAAGCGCTCCCGCTATTACCATCGACATCCAGCCATTTTCGGATGCAAGCGACGAGCAGGTAAATTACGTGCTTGGGGAAATAAAAAAACTCTACCCGAAGGTGGAACTAAAGAAATCCATCCCGATCCCACCACAGGCCTACTACAAAGCCCGAAACCGCTACCGCGCCGACAGCCTTGTCAATTACCTGAACAGGCGGCATACTCCAGGCCATGTCACGATGGCCCTCACGACCAAAGATATCAGCTGGACAAAAGGAACAATCAAAGATTACGGGATCATGGGCTTAGGCCTCTGCCCCGGAGATGCCTGCGTAGCCTCGACTTACAGGCTATCGAAAACAAATACGCCCGACCAGCTTTACAAGATTGCCATCCATGAGCTGGGCCACACACAGGGACTGAAACACTGCCCGGAAAAGACCTGCTACATGCGCGATGCGGAAGGTAAAAATCATACGAACGAACTCAGGGAGTTCTGCAGCAACTGCAGGCAACACCTTATAACCAAAGGCTGGGCATTGTGATGATCTTTCGTATACTTCTGCTCCCGGTTGTTTTCCTGATTGGCATGACGCACTTCCTGTGCGGCCAGACGCCCACAGATCCGGACCTCCTGCCCTACACCACCAAAGAGGTGTCCTTTAAAAAGCGTACCGAAACAGATGCGGAAAGGCTGGTAAAAAAACTGACGCAAGGCAAAACCGGCGACCAGGAAAAATTCGATGCGATCTTCACCTGGGTGACCACCAACATTTCATACGACTACAATGAATTCTATCTGCCCACTGCTCCTATTCCGGGCAGCATTCAACGCATCCTGAAAACAAAACGCACGATCTGCCTCGGCTATTCCAACCTGATGGATACGCTTTGTATGCTGGCAGGCATTACAAACGTGACGGTGTATGGCTATGCCAAAGACGAGCTGTTTGATGTGAACGATACCATATACGTGCACAACCACGCCTGGAGCGCTGTGAAGCTGGATGGCCTGTGGTACGTATATGATGCGACCTGGAGCAAAGGAAAAGTGGAATATGAGCTCGCCCCGATGGCGAAGTGGATCATGCGCTGGTTTGAGAAGCATCCCGAAAAATTGAAAAAGAAAAAGATCCGCAACCGCTGGCGCTGGAAGCTCAAAACCATTTGCGGGGAGGAATCAGGTCCCACCGTTTATTATAAGCAGCGCTATTTTAACCGCATCCTCCGCAAGCGAATGGCGATGCTCCCGATCAGGGTGAAACGGATTTTCAAAAAAGGCATTACCAAAGATTTCTACCTCAGCGAGCCCCGGGTATTTGCGATGACGCATGTGCCGGACAATCCCATCTGGAACCTGGGCGACGCCCGCAGCTTTCGTGAGCTGGAAACAGACAGCGCCTGGTACTACTTCAACGACAGCACGCTGAAATCACAAAACCGGCAGGGTGTGGAATGCCCTGAGTGCGACCGCTATGCGGAGCTCAACCGGAAACAACAATGGCAGGACCTGAATACCCGGAGCCGCACCTTTAACACCCACAACCATTTCATTACCACGCTTTGCGAAGACCAGATTGGCCTCATCAACTGGCGGCAGGCCCGGGCGGAAAAAGATTCCCTCTCCCAGATGCAGTTCCTGGACAGCGCTACGATAGCCTACTCCAACGCCTACTATAGCCTGAGGCAAAGTAAGAGCGACCTGAAATCGGGGGTGCTTATGCATAAAGCCAAGAACAAGCGCAAAATGGCTTTATTACTGAAAGAGAATAAAGGGCATAGCGGGTTTATGTCTAAAAAGGTAAGGCTCACGCTGAACCATACCAGGAATTATAATATTTTGCTGTCGCAGGGTGTGGCCTATGCGCATACCTACCTGAAGAAAGCCTCGCGCACCAGGCGCTTTAAGACCGCTATTAAAACCGATAAGCTGAAGCCTTACCCAATCCAAACGCTGAATGCCATACAGAAAGAGTTTGCCAAAAAAGAAGCACAGCTGGATACACTCTCTCAGGCTATCGGCATCAAAAAGCAGGCCTTCGATTCCCTGATCCTGGGCGCTTCGCTGAATATCTGGCAGCACGTCAACTACCATGATTCGATTTCAGAGCCCTTTTTAAAAAGCATCAAATGGCGCCGGAGGCTGAAAGACAATTATAAAAAGGTGATCGCCGATATCCGGAAAACCATTCCTGCCTATGAAGCGCGTTATGGAGAGAGCCTGGACAACACAGTTTACAAGCCTTCCGCAGAAGCCTTTGCGCTTTTCAAAAACATAACCTTGCTCATCAAAGCCAAGACCAAGCTCCAGAACGAGTGCCTGCAATACAACCGCGAATTGCTCAGGGCCAAAGTGCTGAGCCATGAAGCGCTCAGGCAATACAAAGGGGACATCATCAAAGATGCTGAATCTGATTTCTGCTGGATCGCCGGCAACTATCCCAAGCTGACAACGACCTGGCTGGGATTGCGTCAGCTAAAGCATAAGCAAAGCGGCGTGCTCGACCTCATCGCTGTAGAAAACGACCTGGAGCGGCACCGCTATTACGAGATCAACCGGGCCGTGCAATATGGCTACAGGGAAGCTGTCAAGAGCCTTGCGTTTCAAACGAGAGACGTTAAGCTTTCGCTTAAGGAAATTCCACGCTACCGGAAACGCCTTTTGAAAAAGAAGAGGTAAGAGCGCTTGTTTCACTCATCAAAAAACAGCTTTCAATAAATCGTTCTTTCTTCCAAAAAGTTGTATGCCCTGAAAGCCTCTACAACAAAGGGTTTTAAAGCCCCTAATCTAAGATTCCAATAAGCTGCCACTTAAACCTGTTTTCGTTTTGAAAAGGAAACCTAGCTTTGCGGTATGAAATTACTCTACGCAGGAATTTGCCTGATCGCATTTGCTTTATCAGCGCAGGCACAGAAAAAAAAGAAGGTGTTGTTTATCGGCAACAGTTACACCTATGTCAATAACCTGCCGCAAGTGCTTACCGACCTGGCTTTAAGCCTGGGTGACACCGTGATTTATGATAGCAGCGCACCCGGCGGCTATACCTTTCAGAACCACAGCACCAATGCGACTACACTAGGCAAGATCAAAAGCCAGAACTGGGACGTGGTGGTATTACAGGCCCAAAGCCAGGAGCCGTCCTTTCCACCGGCACAGGTGATGTCGGGCACTTATCCTTATGGCGAACGCCTGGTAGACAGCGTTAGAAAATACCTTCCCTGCGCAAACATTTTATTTTATATGACCTGGGGCCGGCAAAACGGAGATGCCGCCAACTGCGGCTTTTATGCGCCTTTATGTACTTATGCAGGCATGCAGGCCAGGCTTCGTGAAAGCTATATGCTGTTTAAAGATAGTTTTATGACCGGCGTAGCTCCCGTTGGTGTCGCCTGGAAAAAGATCAGGGCCAGTAACCCGACACTCAATCTCTATGATCCGGATGAAAGCCACCCGAGCTTCGCAGGCACCTACCTTGCCGCCAGCGTGTTCTATAGCAGCATCTTTTTGAAAGCCGCCAACAGCTCCACTTACATCGCAAGCCTGAATGCCACAGATGCCGCAGCTATGAGGGCAACTGCCAGCAGCACTGTTTTAGACAGCATTGCTTTATGGAACCTGAGCTCAACGACGGCTGTACCTCAATTTACATATACAAGCCTGGGGAACAAGGTGTATTCCTTCCAGAATACATCGAAGAATGCCACCCACTATGTGTGGAGCTTTGGAAGCACACAGGCTTCGCCCACACATACCTTTACGGGAAATGCTCCCTACACGGTAAAGCTGGTAGCCCGCAACGGCTGCAAAAAAGACAGCCTTCAACTTACCATCGGGGGACCTACTTCCGTCGCTGATCTTCAAAACAGTGGAACCATCAGCCTGTACCCAAACCCGGTAAGCGATGTCTTAAGCATCCGCTCTGTTTCTGAGCTGAAACAGTTGGTTGTGATCAATACGCTTGGAGAGATCGTGGAACGCAAAGCCTGGAATGCTGCGGTGCTCCAGGATGAGCTGCCATTGCAGCATCTGAAAGCCGGCCTGTATTTCATTTCGGTGGAAAGCAAAGCAGGTACCTTTTATGAAAAGATCCTGAAGCGATGATGTGCTCAGGTCTCGTAAATAAAACTTACCGGGCAGAAGATATGTTATACCCGATTTGCTGTCTTGGCACTGCGTTCTCCTGTTTATCCAACAATTCATCCAGGTATTGAAAAACAAGCTCGATATTTTTAGTGTTGTTTTCCGTTTTCTTTCGAAGTTCTTCAATAATTAACCTGATCTCTGCATTATCTGCAAGTATTTGCCTTGTCCGGGTAAAGATTCTCATAATCTGAATATTCACTTCTATGGCTTTAGGACTGTTCAACACGCTGGAAATCATTAATACTCCGTGTTCCGTAAAGGCATAAGGCTTATACCTCAATCCCATTTTTTCAGAATTGGAGGTCACAAATTGTGATCTCCAATTTTTAAGCTCCGCTTCGTTCAATTCAAACATAAAATCCTCAGGGAACTTGACCGAATTTCGTTTCACCGCCTGCTTTAAAGCTCTTGTCTCCACACCATACAATTCCGCCAGATCCCTGTCTAACATTACCTTTTGACCTCTAATCAAATAAATTTTGCTCATAATGATTTCATCATGTACCTGTAAAAATTCTGCTTTCTTCATCTTAAAATTAATAAGAGGCAAAATTAGATCATTAAACATTTGCTGTCTGCTACGGTTCGTAGCAATTTTTAAAATCAGCCAAAACACAGGTCGTAGCCGTACTTACAGATCATGATCCCGACGATGACCAGGAAAATGATGCGCACAAAACCATTCCCTTTTTTGAGTGCGAGGTGGCTGCCGATATAACTTCCCGTCATGTTGAAGATTGTCATGACGAGGGCCAGGGGCAGAATAAAATAGCCTTTGGAGATGAAGACGATGAGTGCTGAAAGATTAGTCACGCAGTTCACCACTTTGGCGTAGGCAGAGGCTTTCACAAATTCGAAGCCCATGATCACCACAAAGCCCAATACGAAAAAACTCCCGGTACCCGGACCAAAAAAGCCATCGTAGAAACCAACGACCAGTCCGATAAGCCCACCATAAAACATTTGCTTTTCGCGTGTGAGGTCTTTGCTTTTGGCTGCGCCGAGGTTCTTATTGAAGAATGTATAGATGGCAATCCCGATCAGGATAAACAGGATCACAGGCTTCAGCTTGTTGCTATCCAAATGGCTGATGAGCCTCGCTCCTACAAAGGAAGAAGCAAAACAACAGGCGGCAATAACCAACAGCACCGGAAAATCGAAACGGATCCTGCGGGCATATTTCAAGGTAGCGGTGAGCGTGCCGGCCAGCGCCGCAATTTTATTGGTACCGAACAATACGGGCAAGGGAATCGCAGGAAAAGCGATGAGCAAAGCCGGCACCTGGATGAGCCCGCCGCCACCGACAATGGCATCGATGAAGCCTGCGATGAAAGCCAATAAGCTAATGAGGAGAATGGTCCACAGGCCGTAATCTTCAAAAAGCGTTGCAAAGCCTGACATAGCTGAAATTTGATATACGAATGTAATAAAATGATGACAACATCCGTAATTATAGACGGAGGATGCGTAATTTTATGCAGATATTAATTGTGAAGATCCTGGTACTCGATAACTACGACAGCTTTACCTACAACCTCGTTCACCTGGTGGAGAAGGTGACGGGCCTTTCCGTCGATGTGTACCGCAACGATCAGATTTCCCTGTCCGCCATCGAGGCCTACGACCGGATCATTTTATCTCCGGGCCCCGGCTTACCGAAAGACGCGGGCATCATGCCGGAGCTTCTGAAACGATATCATCCGCATAAATCTATTTTCGGTGTCTGCCTGGGCATGCAGGCCATCGGCGAATTTTACGGCGGCACCTTGCATAATTTGAAGCGCGTATGCCACGGACAGGCGACTCCCCTGATTCACCGGCAGGAAGGCCTTTTCCGGGATTGCCCACCGCAGTTCCTCACCGGCCGCTATCATTCCTGGGTTGTTGGCAAAGAGCATTTACCGCCGCAGCTCGAAATTACCGCCACCGATCCGGAGGGGCATATCATGGCGCTGCAGCATGTAAGCGACGATGTATGCGGCGTACAGTTCCATCCCGAATCAATCCTGTCGGAATGCGGGGAGCAGATTTTCAAAAACTGGTTTTCTATAAAATAAGATCGTCTGGCAAAGTTCTTTTTGCTATCAGGCGGAGGATAGTTTTAATGGTGACTTCGAGAGCCTCAGCCACCATCCGTTGACTGAGGCTCTCGAAGTCAACGGCGGCAGGTCACCCTGAGCGGAGCCGAAGACTACACTATGAAACTTCGACATGTTGTTCTCCGTTTGACATCAACCTGACTAAGCATGCTATTAAACTAAAAAAGCCCTCCCGATAATCGGGAGGGCTTTTTGTTTATGCTGATGAAGCCTAGAAGAATTTTCCTCTGTGGTCTTCGATATTTGCTTTTTCTCTTAAGGCATCGTACATTTCGTAATCTACGCGGCCATTAGCAGCTTGTTCCATTTCTTTTTGCTTGCCTTTGAAATCTCTTGGCAGGGCAGCTTCGTTTACTGCATTGATGAATACAACAAACACACCGTTATCGCCTTTGATGACTTTGCTGAGAGCGCCGTTTTTCATGGCTGTAGCTGTACCGATCAGGGCATCCTCGCGGCCGATGGCCGGGATGTTATAAGAAGCAAATGTCAGGTTATCGGCTTTCTCTACGATCAGGTTCATCTTAGAAGCGATATCGTCGATAGACTTGGAAGCACCTGCTTTGCTGGTAAACTCAGCGATGAATTGCTCTGCTTTTTTATCGCGGATAGCTTTCTTCGTCACGTCTTCCCTTACTTCTTCCAGCGGAGCGATGCCTTTATCTTTAATGCTCACCAGGTTTGCGACGATGTAACGGTCTTTGAATTCGAATACTTCCGATACATCACCTTTTTTCGATTTGTAGATCCAGCGAACGAGGTCATTCGCGCCATCCAGACCCGGCAGGTTCTTATCGCTTTCCTTCACATCATCAGCAATACGCTTGTTCAGCTTCTCAGCCTCAACCGCTTTATTGAATGCTTCCGTGTTTAAGTTTTTACCGGCAAAATCAGAAGCCAGTTTGTAATACTCTTTATTGGTTTCAGAGCTTGGAGCGATCAGCTTGGAGATCTGCGCCACTGTATAGCTGTTGTGACGTGTTTTAGATACGCCTAATACTTCGATGATGTGGAAACCGAATTGTGTAGGCACTACGGAAATATTTCCTACAGTACCCATTAAGCCTGCATTTTTGAATGGCTCAACAAAGCCTTTGTTCTCATCGAACCAGCCGTAATCACCGCCTTTATCGACTGAACCCAAATCGTCAGACATGGTTTTTACGAGTGTATCGAAGCTTACTTTTTTCTCTTTGAGGAGAACCGTTAAGCTGTCTGCAATACGCTTCGCCACTTCCGGCGTACGCTGTGTCTGTGTTTTCTGGCTTTGCAGGCCAATGAGGATGTGACGTACTTTTGCTGAATCCGCTACCGATTTGGTATCTGTCAGTTTATAGATCTTGATGAAAGTACCTTCTGTGTACGGACCGAATACGGTTCCTTTAGCTGCTGTGAAAACCGATGAATCGGAAATGATCATGTTCTTCTTGTTATAAGAAGAGATCATCACCTGTCCGCCTTCTGTTTCCTGGGAAATGTAAGACGAATCTTCTTTCGCTGTTTTGGTTTTGAAAATCTCCACAACATCCATGGCTTCTTTCTGAAGCGATTCGTAATCTTTATTGGAAGGCAACACATCGAAAGAGACGTACTCGATCTTGCGTGTTGTTTGTCCTACTTTATACATCGCTTTGTGCTTGTTATAGTAGTTGTTGATCTCTTCTTCCGATACTTTCACGGCAGAATCCGATACGCTGGCATAACGCTTCATCACGTAGCTGGTGTTCACCTGTTTGGTTTGACCAACAAAAGCATCTTTTGCTTCCGCAGAAGTAACATACATGCCTTTTTTGATGAGGGTATTGTATTTTTCAGCCGCGCGAACTTCGGAGATCGATGTTTCCAGCTGTTTCCAGAATTTGCTTTGCTCCGGGCTCATCTGCCCTACCCACTGGCCTAATTTTACCACATCGAGAGAACCGTCCGGTTTTGCAAAACCTTCGATAATCTTCCCGGTGTTCGGGTCGGTTACCTGCTGGATCACATACTGGTGAGGGTGTACCAACATCAGGTCATACAGCTCATCTGTAGATACGGAAACGCCCAGCTTGTTGTATTGCTTTTTATTCACACGCTCGTTGATCATTTCCTGCCATACCTGGTTCACGATCTGTTCTTTGGTCTGGTCGTTGATCTGAGCCTGTGGGTTATTTTGCTGGATCTGTACGATCTGCTGCTCTACCTTCGTGTTAAAGGTGTTATAATCGATCTTATCACCGGCGATCTCACCCACCAGGGTATCATTACCCCCAAACAGGGCGCCGCCTGAGCCTAATAAACTCTCTAAAATAAAGATCACCAGGGCTAAACCAATAATACCAACGAGAAGCCCGGTTTTACTACGAATTTTTTCTAAAACACTCATGTTTATAATTAAATTTAAGGAATGCAAAGATAAAATTATTGCCGAATAACGGAAAATTATTTTAGATTAATTTTCCCGCCAGCGTAGCGGCCTGGAGCCTGATTTCGGGTACAGCCGTACTTTCCCATAAAACCCCTTTCAGAGGAGGGCCGAGGGTAAAGAATCCCTCCGATAATTCGCCGTTTTCGGGCGCTTTGAGGCCGTAAGACAAGGCATGCCCCTCAATTAAACCACTCTGGATCAGTTGCTTAACTAAAGGCGAGCTTAATTTATTGAAGTCCGGTTCGGGACCGGTGCAATTGAGGATCACATCCGTTTCGAGGCTGGTTTCCGTCCCTTTCTCGTTTTTATAAAACAGCCGGAAACCATCCTTTGCAGTTGTATCGATCCGGTAGATCCTGCCCCTGAGCACTGATAAATTCCCGGCATGGATGGCCCGGTTGATTACCGCCATGCTTTCCGATGGTGCCCGGTGCCTGGCTACACCCCATTTATGGCGCAAATGCCTGAGAAAACGCCTCTGATCCTCGGTAGAAAAACGGAGCCAGAGCCTTTGCACATGAGGCCTTAGTGCGTCGATCACCCCATAAGGATCCCGGCCTTCCTGCTTCGCCTTTTTCAGCTCCTGTTTCACCAGGGCAAACACCTGTAACAGATCGTAGTCCTTTTCCGGGTCGATGTAAGCAAGCGGGGCAGCTGCCTGCTGAACATGAGCCTGTGGCAAATAGCCATGCGGCGAGAGGATGCTGAGCCTGCCGCTGTAATTCCGTTGTGCTAAAGCCAGCACCATATCGATCATGGTGAGGCCGGCACCAATAATGGTGATGTGGCCTTTTGCCAGGACAGCTTCCTGCAAAACACTCTGGGCAAAGGCATTCTGAAAATAGTAAGGGGAGGCCGTGAAGCTGGTGCTTTGCGAGCGCGGATGCCCGGGCAGAAAATTGCCGATGGCCAGCACCACGCGTGAAGCCTCATGGCTCTCTGCCGCTTTGATGGTAAACCCCTGCTCATGGCGTGCCACAGATGTCACTTCTTCTGCGATCTGCACAATGTCCACCAGGGGATTCTGCTGCTTTAAGCGTTCAAAGGTATGGCTCACGTAAAGCCCGTAGATCCTACGCGGAACAAAATCACTGCCCCTGTAGGGATAATTCCCGGCCTGCAGCCAATCCGTGAAATGGCCGGGCACATCTGCAAACACCGACATGTTGGAAGCCCTGACATTGAGCAGGTGCACATCTTCCGTGGTGGAATACGCCAGGCCCTTACAAAACAGGTTATCCCGGTCGAACCAGAGGATGCGCAAAGGAGCTGTTGCCTGCCGTAAACAATGGATGACCACGAAAGCTCCGCTGACACCTCCACCGACTATGGCAAGCCCTGCTGTCATTTACGCGGTGGCGCCTGTTGGCGTTTTTCCTGGTTCACGCGCTGATACCGGCGCGTCAGGTACATGATGGAGGAAATCACGAAGAACGCCACAAAATACAGGGCGCTGTCCGAGTCTTTGATAATGAGGAAATATACCGCAGCACCTGCTCCGATAATAGCTCCGGCGAGCCAGATAAGCTCCATGATCCTGAAAAATTTATTCATCTTAACATTATAAGGCGTTGTCTTCTATCTTTAAGATCCCGGTAATTTCGAGGATCTCATATTGTGTAAAATCCTGGTTCGACCGGAGGCCCTTTCCCATGATGATCTCTTTGGCTGTGGTGATTTTGACAAACACGTCGGAGGTGATCTGCTTCGTGTTTTCGTCCCACACCAGGTGCTCCGTATTTAATTTTTCACCGGTGGCATTCACCACCTCCACATCGTACTTGGCTTCCATGCGCCTGCTCGTTTCGTAGCGTATGCCGTAATTAGCCTTCAGCGTCGTGCTCTGCTTCCCCTTATCATCGAAGAAGGATACGAACAAGCCCTTAGGCATAATGGTCATCGGCTCTTTCGTGCCTTTGTCATACATGATCATTTGCGGGGCTTCCAGCCTGATCTTCAGTAACGTGGAATCGGTATAGAGCATGGTGATGTCCTTACCCGTTTGCGAAGGCATGATCTTTTTTTCTCCCATGGCCATCACCTCGCTGCGGTCGGTTTCGCAGGATGCCAGCAACAGCATAAACATGGCCATGCCGGCAAGCATATACGGATGTCTGGAGAATAGCATGACGGTAAAATTAATCGTATTTAGGCCTGATGAACCAGCGGTTGTTAAATGTAAAGCCAAGGATGATCCTCGCATATTGCTCCTGCAACAAATTATTGCTGGTAGTACCGAGCTTGCCAAACTGTGCTGTAATGTTTACCACAGCGCGGTCGGAGGCACGGCCCAGGCCTACAGGCAATCCGAGGCCAGCCGTCACATACAGGTTCGTTACCGGCGTATTTTTCAGATCGAGGTAGCCATTGGTATAGCCTACTCCCAGGCGGTACTGAACACGTTTCAGATAGGAGTTGAAGGCGAGACCATTCGGCATATAATTAAGGCCTGCCGATACGCGGTAGCTGTTCTGAAAGTTGGAGTTACTTTCCCCGAAGCTCTTATAGGCGCTCCAATTTGTGGTAGCCGCATCCAACAGCACGTTGAGGCGCTCTCCTTTTTTGAAAGAAAGGCCGAAGCCCATTTCCAGCGGAAGCTGAATGCTGCCCTTCACACCCTGCGAGTTTAAGATCGTGTCTTTCGGAGTTTCCCCACCAACATCGTTCAACGCATAGGTATAGATGATGTTATTTTGTTTGGCCATCACACCCGATGGAATGCCTGCAAAGAAGCCGAAGCCGATCTTCACTTTTTCATTCATCTGGATGCGCTTGCCCTGCTTGAGCGTATCCTTGCCATGGTAGCGGGCCGAGTCGATCGTGAAATGCGTTTGAAGGCCTACGCTGAAAATAAAATCGTTGACCTGCACCGAGCGCTCGCGCTTGGAATTGAAATACGTAATAGAGCCCGGATAGATAACCCGCGTAGTTTGGTTGATGGTGCCAAAGAGGTAAGCTCCGCTGGCCCCCAATGATAATTCGGATAAGAGCTCGCGACCGAACTTAATACGCTTGTACCTGGCCGTTTCCTGGTATTTTACAAGTGTATCGCGGAAGGGCGAGCGAAGGAATTTCAGTAACTGTTTTTTGAAAGGCTTCTGCCCGATGGCTACGAAAGCCTTGTTGAGCCCACCTTCCCCGTCAAACTGGTAATTGAGGGTGCCGATGTTGCTAACCTCTTCGGTTGAGTTAATCTTGTATCCTACCGAACTGTAGGGCATGATGCCGAAAGCTGCGCCACCGGCCTTACCCAGGGGAAAGCCCAGGGAAGCATAGGAAAAATTGACATTACGTTTATTCAACGAAGTTCCCGCATTGCTGATCTTGGTAAACTGTGCCTGTCCGCCCAGCTCGAGTGTCGCAAACCGCAGACCCGCCAGCCCTGCCGGGTTGGCCTGGTTAATGAATACAGGCGTGGTGGTACTATCGAGGTGGTAGGCAATGAACGAACCGCCCATAGCGGACGGTGTGGCAAAGGTAGAGAGGTTGAGCTCTCCCAGTCCGTAGCGGGAGTAAGGGCTTGAGGTAAGGATCTGAGCCCGGGAAGCCTGGGAAATACATACCGTGGCGACACACAACAAAAAAAGATGAAAGAAGGAAAAATGTTTCTTCACGGTAATGGATTAGTGCAATTTAAACTATGATTAAGCCCTTTTAAAACTAAATTCTGGTGGGTAAAGATGCTACTTTTTAATTGTTTTGCCAAGTATTCACTGTCGCCCCCGCTTATAACGGCAATCAGGCCGGGGTATTGTTCCCTGTACCCGGCAATGATACCCTCTATTTCGGCAAGGCTGCCGGCAATGACGCCGCTCAGGATGGAATGGCGCGTATCGCGCCCGATCAGCTCTACCGTTTCAGCCCCAGGCTCTATCAGCGGAAGCTTGCCGGTGTACTGGTGAAGGGCTTTGAAGCGCATGGCCAGTCCCGGGGAAATGCCGCCGCCGAGGTATTGGTTGGCCGCATTGGTAAAATTATATTTAATGCAGGTGCCCGCATCTATCACCAGCACATCGGCATTCGGGTACAGAACATAAGCGCCGATACTGGCGGCCAGCCTGTCGGAGCCGAGCGTAGAAGCAGATTGGTATAAATTTTCGAGCGGGATTTTCGTCGTGGAAGAAAAGAGGTATACCGGGAATAAGGTGCTGAGTTTATCGGCCAGGCGTTCGGTATCGTTTACCACGCTGCCGATCATCGCGGCGCGGGCCTGGCGGATAAAATCAATATCGTTCCATACCTCGTCCTGGGTGCCAAAGTATTTCAGCTCCGCGATCCGGTCGCCGTCGAACAGTGCGGCTTTGACGCGCGTATTTCCTATGTCTAAAACTAAATTCAAAGGGATTATAAAAGTAACCAAATCCCGCTTCCGAATTTGGATTTAGGATTTTTTAATATTTGTTTGGCGGATTCAGAAATTTCTATTATTTTTGCTGCCCATTAAGTTGGTACCTTAGCTCAGATGGTAGAGCAACGGACTGAAAATCCGTGTGTCCCTGGTTCGATCCCTGGAGGTACCACAAACAAAAAGCCCCTGCAAATGCAAGGGCTTTTTTATTACTTACAAGCGGCAATCATGATATGAGGACTAAGACCTAAAACAGAAGGTTCCTTTTCCATGAAAGCAATGAGCTGCTTAAGATTAGACCAACGCGAAGCATCGCCCCGGCTTTTGAAATAATCTTTTTCCAACCAGACACAGGTTTCCACACCGATGAGATCCATGCACCTGAAACCGGCATGTTCAACTTCCGAACGTAATTCGTCAGGCTTATGAAAATAGGCTTCCGGCAACATGCCCGGCCAGTCATGTGGTGGGTTATGAAACCCACTGCCAAGCTCTTCAAGGCACATCTCAAATATCCCCGGCTCGTAAAGCATGCCGTTAAATAAGCTTGCAAATGTAGAAGCCGTAAAGTTAATGGCAAAGCCGAGCAGTATGCCTCCCGGCTTCAAAACACGCCTGGCTTCGTAGAGAGCTTTCAACCTATGACTTTCTTCCTGCAAATGATACAGCGGCCCATGCAAAATAACCAGATCCGCCAGCTCATTTAATATGTTCAGGTTTTGTGCTTCGCCTAAGTGACAATGAAAAAAATTGTGTTTTGAAGCTTTCTTCCTCGCCAAATCGACGTGCTTTTGTAACGGATCAACCAGGTGAACGGTATGCCCTAAACCGGCAAGCCATGTTGAATAATGGCCGGTTCCTCCGCCTACATCGATTATAGTAGAATTGTGCTTCAGCAAATAACGCAGGATCAGCTCCTGATTTCTTTCAAATTCCAAAGGACCCAGGCCTTGCTTAAGCCGGTGTTCTTCATTGGCTGAATGATAAAACAACTCGATCGAGCTGTTGATTAAACGTGATGATTTCATGAGAATCTCAATAAATGTAAATAGTAAAAAATAGGGGAATAACAAAGGCACGGAACGATTGATCCGCAGCCTGTTTTACTTTTTATTTATTAAGAGATTGTAATGGGATAAAATTAATCATTCTTCATGCCATTGCCTAAAATTTCAGCCGGTAATATGAGGCCTTGAGAAGCAGTTCTAAAAAATTAAAGGCTTCAGGCAGAACTCAGAATCAGCCCGATATTTCCTCATTGCAATACAAGGAGATGAAGCCCGCTATTTGCTGATCAATGATTTGGTGCAATTGCAAGGATGTTCTTTGGCATAAGCCTCGCTGACGCAACCATCAAGATCTCTGCAACTCCAGTAATAATGACCCTCCGCTTTTTTCAATCGTGGATAACAACTTTGCTCTCCTTCACACATAAAATACGTATTCAAGGCTTTATATTCTTCCTCCCCGGTATTTTCAATAATTAAGCTGGTGCCCCTGAGGCTTAGCCACCGCACCAGGGCTTTATTGGATGACTTCGCCTTAAACACCACTGCGTAAAATTTCTTCTGATCAAAATCTATTGTATCAATATAGACAGAATCAAAAGACAGCTTGCCTTTTGACATATAATGATTCATCGTGCTTAGCAGCTTATCTTTGTCAAGTTCAATTGTGATGCGACCGGATTTATCGACTTCTCCAATAAGCAGGGCCTCTTCAAGAGCATAAAAAGCAGGTGCCGGTTCCTGGGCAATTAAAATTGAATTACACACAATTAAAATAAGCGTTATTATTTTTTTCATTTCGTAGCAGAGATTAGAACAGGTAATGCCAAAACGCAAAAAGAAGCGTTATATTATCCGTTGGTTACATCTTTTAATCGTTCCATTCTATCTTCTAAGCACTTCGATAGTCTTTCCGTATAGCCCACACAAAAAAGCCTGGCAATGCAAGGCTTTTGGTATTCCCTAGAAATCATCATAAAGTTCCGTAAATTCCGCTGATCAAAAACGAAAGTGTTCCTCTGACATGAACCTGGGTTCCTACTTAAATATCGCCTCCGTAAGCTGCCTGTGTTTCCTGGCAATGGTAGCTCTTTCTAAAAAGAGCACAACGCCGGCAGGCTACCGGTTTCTTGCTATACTTTTTGTGTTACTCGCTTTTAATGCTGTAGATGAAGTTCTTGACAAAGACGGGTGTTACCTTAAGCATCCTTATTTAACCGTTGTTTTTCAACCGGGGCTGTATTGCTTCGGCCCCATTATTTATCTTGCCGTTGTTCATTTAACGTCCATAAGGAAAAAAGTATCCGGAACCATCATTTTCCATTTTATCCCTTACCTGCTCGTTGTTGGCTTATTCCTCATCTCCTACTCCCAGGAACACAGCTCCGCTGTCTCTGTAAGGGAAGAGGAGGAGCCTGATAACAAAACACTGGATATGATTCTTCTATCTGCGTTTTTTATCCAAATGTCCTGCTACCTCTATGTGTCAAACAAGCAGCTAAAAAAACACATCAAAACCCTGCCGCTGTTTGTGTCGAGCATCCATGGCAATGATTACCACTGGTTACGCAAAACCATTATCGGCATTACACTGTTGTCTACCGTTTCGCTTGCAGAAGTGCTCTTTGGCCAGGCTCAACTCTCTGTTTATTTTTCCGGTTGCTACCTCATGGGCTTCTATTATGTAGGCATTCAGATTGTCAAACAAAAGGAAGTATTTCCTTTTTCCAAAGAACAAACCGAAAGTGTTCTTGAGCTCATTGATGAGGAAAACGCCCTGTCCGAGCATCCCGGTACAGAAACATCTGAAATGACCTTCCCGGTTGAAATGACTGAGCAGGATCCGGAACAGGAAAGTAAAACATCGGAGCATAAGAAAGCGGTTATCCACCCGGAAAAAATAGAGGTTTATAAACTCCGCTTATTAGAGCTGATGGAGAACGAAAAGCCTTACCTGGACAGTGAAATGACCTTACCCAAACTCGGAAAGATGCTGGACTTAAATACTTACCAAACTTCTTACCTTATTAATACCGGTTTTCATGAGAACTTTTTCACCTTTATAAACCGCTACCGGATAGCGGAATGTAAACACATGCTGACCTCTAAAAAGTGGGATCATCTCAGTGTTTTAGCTATCGCCTTCGAAGCGGGCTTCAATTCTAAAACGGCCTTCAATACTGCCTTCAAAAAAAGCACAGGCCTTTCTCCCAAAGAATTCAGGGCGCAAAAGCCGCAATCCTAAACAGGAATAAGGTTCGGCTTTATCAAAACGCTGACTACCAGCTGCTTATTTTTTCCGAACGCTGATCTATCGGAACGCTTTCGCCTTCCGGCCGGAATACTTTTGCGACATCATTTTTAAAATTCATTATGAGAAAAAACGTTCATGTCGCTTTTTTAAGCCTGCTTTTTACCGTTTCAGCCTGTTACTCCCAAAGTAAATTTGAACTGGGCATACGGATCATTCCCCAGGCTACGACCTTCCGCTATAGCTCGGGAATTCCCGAACTAAGCCCGGCTTTAGACTACCTTAAGCTAAGCCCCTATTACTTTAGAGTACGCTCCTCGCAGGGAATCGGGGTCGTTTATAATCCCGTACAGCGCTTACGGCTGGGTGCTGATTTGCTCTATTCCTTACAGGGAGGCGGATACAAAGAGCGAAAAACAAACGTAAGCTACCTGAACATACCGCTTTGGCTGGGCTTTAATTCAAGGGCCAAAAGAAAGCTCATCTTCACCATACAGTCCGGAATCCAGTTTTCATGTTTGCTCCGGGCAAAAAATAAGTTCGAAGACGGCACATCAACAGACATCAGCCACTATCTGAGCCGCTTTACCTGGGGTGTGCCTTTTTCCATGGGCCTTAAATTCAAAGTATATCAAACGTATTTTATGACCGCGCAGCTGTATGTCTACACCGATTTTTCCCCGATCGCCAAAACCAATGCCAGCTTCGGTGTCTACAACTATGTCTATCCGGGAGTCAGGATATGCATCGACCGAAATTTTTCAAACTTTAAAAAGAAAAACTAAATTATGAGATCTTCACTACACAAAACAGCTTCCCTCCTCCTGTTCATTTCTCTCTTATTTGCCGGGTCGTGCAAACGCAAGGTTCCTAAGCCCGTTACTCTGCAGGAAGCAGTGGACAATATCGTAAACCCTTATGTTGTATTGGGCGCAGATGTAGGAATTATTGTGGGAATTATAAAAGACGGGGAAAAGATCATCTATAGTTACGGTGAAACAGAACCGGGAAGCCGGGAAAAAATTTCTGCGCAATCCGTCCTGGAAATTGCCTCCCTCACAAAAACCTATACAGCCCTGGCTTTGGCCGATATGCACCTGAAAGGAGAGTTGAACCTGGATGATCCCATCGAACAGTATTTGCCGGGCTCCGTGAATGTTCCTTCCTATAACGGAACAAAGATCACCCTGAAGCACCTGGCAAATCACACTTCCGGACTTCCGGCATTTCCGGACAACATGAATAAGGACGCTTACAACCCTTATAAAGGCTATACAGAGCAGGACATGTACGATTTCCTAAATAACTATGCCCTAGCACGGGAACCGGGAAGCGAGGAGAAATACTCCAATACGGGCTATGGCATCCTTGGACAAATTTTGAGCCTGAAGGACAATTCCGATTACGAAACGATGATCACAAACCGTGTTTTGAAGCCCCTGGGGATGACTCATACCAGCGTTTCTTTTACGCCCGACCAGCTGAACCATTTGGTACATGGGCACAACGGCAATAAAACAGTAGAGTCCTGGTCGCAATATCAGCAAAATGTAATGCAGGGTGGCGGCTCACTGATTTCGAGCATGGATGATCAGCTTTTATTTCTTGAAGCAAATTTAGGTCTGAAGCCTACTCCTCTTTACCAGGCGATGTTACTCACACATACGTGCACCTTCAACCATACCGGCACATTCAGCAGGGGTAATGCGTTAGGATGGACGAACTACACCCTGGAGGGTCGCGACATTGTATGGAAAAACGGGGGCAATGGCGGATACTCCAGCTTTATGGGATTCGACCCCTCTGCCAAAACAGGAGTTGTTATTTTAGTCAACTCTTCTTTGAACCCGGAAGTATTTGCCACGGTTTCGGGCTTTGAGATCCTGAAAGCTTTACATAAGTTCTGACTGCGGTGATTCAACTCCTGCCTGCGATGCATAAAAGCCTTAACAGAAGTGTTGAGGCTTTTTTGTTTTTCATTAACCCCTGGACAGGATTGCAAATCCTGTGAAACGGGTATCCTTGTCATTTTAATATATAATCGTCATACTTTCCTTCTTTCTCCCATTTATCTTTCGGGGAATAACGTAAATTACCATATATATAGCCTTTCCTGACCCTTTTTTCGTTTGTAGTGTACTCGATCGGATTTGCATCAAACAGAATAGCCTCATAGTTTACTTCGGTGGTTTTCAGTCCGTATTTATTCCCTTTTTTATATCCCCGGAAACCATTTGACGTTAAAGGAAGATAGTGAATAGCGTCCCAGCTCTCCTCCGCAATCTTTACTGATGTCTCATCGCAGGTAATCCGATGAAACCCATCTGCTTTTTGAGCGTACGTTTCTGTATTATAAGAGCGGGAACCATCCCTGTCAGGCGATGCACTAAATGTAATACGGCTATCCTTGTTTTTCAGACTCTTCCTGGCCAGGGCTTTGATCGTATTCTCCAGGCCAAATATACCTGGGCTATAGTTTTTCGTATACATCGTGCCGCCCGTTGTATCCAATTTGGTACAATAAAGCAAGCTATTAAAATAGCCGGTGTTCAGGTATTGAATATTCATAAACTCAAACGCTGTTTTCAAATTACCCTCGTCATCTGAAATCGCCCACCATCCGTTCTTTTTTACCCAAAGATAGCGCCCGTCCAAAAAATAAATGTCATCATATTCCAATGGAATCTTCATCTCTTTATTACTATTCATCATTCCCATCTTATTATCGGCCTTTACCAGTATGTAGTTGTTAAAAGACTCCAGGACCTCATACTGCAAGAGATTCCTGGGATGGATCACATCATTAACCAGCATTCCCTTACCTTCTTTTGTCCGGAGGTATACTTCATTACTTTTCAAAACGATGATGTCTTCATATACATCGCTCTTTTCCCCGGTAGTTAAATCATACGCGTTTTTCATCCCATTCTTCTTACATACGGCATAATGATCCGTCACTGCAATATCCCCACCTCCTTCACGGCACAATTCACAAGGCCAGCTCTCACGCATTTCACAATCGTATTCTACCGGAATCACAAAACGCTTCTGATCCAGCGAATACAGGCCTATTTTGCTGTTCATTTTCACCGTTACAAATTCCTGGTCAGCATTTCGTTTATATGTCAGAAATGTCCCGGTTTCTCCCTGCTGATCGAAACATCGTTTACCGCATCCGGAAAGGTTTTTACTCCAATTGCGTTTATATTTCAGAAGTTCCTTTCCCGAGACAGTAACAACACCGATGCTGTCTCCGGCATAGAAAAGAAAATAATGGCTCCTGCCAAAAAGCTCCCACTCCAGATCATCGTAGATAAATGGAACAATGACTTTGCCCGATGTGTCAATAACCCCGGACAGATGCCTGCCGCTTTTTTTTTGAATTTTATGTACCACCGCATGGCCTTCTTTAAACGGATCGCATTCATAAAACAGGTCGGGATCATGTGTCAAATTCACATTTGGATGAAATCTTTTCGCTTTACCGTCATAAAAGCCTTCTATCTTCTCCTGTGACAAAAGAAGCCTGCTTAAGGCAAGAAAAATGATGCATGTCCTGAAACGTGTTATGGTATATTTCATAGTTCGGGGTTTATACACTGATGGTTTTTGATGCAAAAATCGGTTCAATTTTAGTCATAATAATACACAAAAACCAAGCAATAACATGTTAAAACTACAGAAAGAAGCCTTAGCAGAATGTTGAGGCTTTTTTGTTTTTAAGATCTCCTGCTTTTCGCTAACTTTAGTCGGTTGGATAATAACAGCGACAGTGAAAGAAAGCCAGGAAGCCTATCCCAAAGTTTATCTATACCGCAGGGTTGTTAAGGCAAAGCTGTACATCGATCAGAACTATATGAAGAACATCGACGTGCATAATATTTCCGACGAGGCCTATTTTTCGAAGTTTCATTTCATCCGCTTGTTTAAGCAAAGCTATGGCCGCACGCCGCATCAATACTTAACTTTCGTCAGGATCGAAAAAGCAAAAGAGCTGCTGAAAGACAATACCCCCGTTTCCGACGTATGCTTCTCTTTGGGATTTAAAAGCTTAAGCTCCTTTAGCGGATTGTTTAAGAAGCTGGTTGGACTCACTCCTTCAGACTTCATGGCACAGCACCAGAAACGGAAAATGGAACAAGCAAAAGCTCCCCTGAGATTCGTTCCTGCTTGTTTTGTCTCCAATCATGGCTGGGCAGAAAATAGCAATTTTGAAGAAACGGCGGATTAATGTATTTCGTTGCTTTGCAGTATCAATCTTCTAAACCAAAAAACGATGATCACCAGACTTTCACACACCTCTATCTTTGTGCTTAACCAGGATAGTGCTTACGACTTCTACACCAACAAGCTTGGCTTTAAGGTTGTGGATGACCTTCCCATGGGCAAGGATGCCCGCTGGCTGACGGTTTCAGCGCCTGAACAACCTGACCTCGAAATTACCCTGTTTCCCATTATCGTTGGGAAAATGTACCCGGCAGACACTGCCAAAACACTCATCGAGCTCGTAAAGACGGGGAAATTCGGCGTGGGCGTTTTTGAATGCACCGATATTTACGCCACCTACGAAGAGCTCAAAGCAAAAGGTGTGGAGTTTACCAAGGCGCCCACCCAGGAGTTTTACGGCATAGAGGCGCAATTCAAGGATGACTCGGGCAACTGGTTCTCGCTGCAACCCAAAAGTAATTTCACCGAAAAAAAGTAAGCGCATGAAATCGATATTTGAAGAAACCAACAGGCTGGAACTGATTGGGCGGATCGATGCGGTCCAAAAAAACAGCCCTTCGCAATGGGGAAAGATGACGGTGATCCAGATGGTGAAACACTACATCGTATGGGAAGAGTGGATCCAGGGAGTACACCGGCCAAAATACAGGCAGGAATTCCTGGGTTATATTTTCGGCAAAATGGCTTTACGGAATATGATCAAAGATGACGGCCCGTTTAAGCGTAATCTTCCGACCTCGAAGCCTTTCCAGGTAAGGGAGCAAGGCGGTAATCTGGAAGATGAAAAGAAGAACTGGATCAGGCTGGTAAATTCTTATGAGCACTATTCGAACCCGGGATTCATTCATGATTTTTTCGGAAAAATGACCCGCGAGCAAATCGGGATCCTGGCCTACAAGCATTCGGATCACCACTTACGGCAGTTTGGGTGTTGATGACCTACAACATAGAGCCCCGTAAAAAATTATCCCATGCGCTTTACTTATGATACCTGTTATTTTCGTTCCTTTATCCTGAAATGCCAAAACAAATTCATAAGATTCCACTCCACAAACAGGATGCAAGATCTATCGGGGGCCTGGACGTATGGCATCTCACGCGCGCAGAAAGCTTAAGCTATTCAAGCAGCTTCAGCGCACACCGCGACGATTACTATATCCTGATGATTGTGATAAAAGGAAGCGGAATCCTGCGCTGCGATATGGAAACAATTCACATCAAAGCAAAAAGCATTATCCTGATCAAGCCCTATCAGGTACACTCCGGGGGAGAGATCAGTGAGGATGCCGAAGCCTATTTCATTAGCATTGCTCCTTTTGTCATGCCTCCGCTTTGTAATGACCTCTTCCTGAATTTATCCGTTCCGCAGCAATTTTTAAAACTACCGGCAACGAGCACAGGCCCTATTCTCGCCACAGCCAACCTGCTTTACGAAGCCTTTACCGGGGAGCATGCCTACAAGCCCATGATTACGAACAACCTTTTTAATGTCCTGATCATGCGCGTAGCAGGCTTATTTTCCGATTCTGAAAAAAAGGAGGGTCCTGTAAAAAACCGTGCTTACCTGATCGCACGACAATTCAAACAACTGGTTTCCGATCATTCTTTCCTGAATACACCGGCGTTCTTTGCCGGGAAATTAAATATCACGACCTCCCATTTGAATGATTGTGTGAAAAGCATGACCGGCTTATCCGTCACTCATTTTCTCCAGGAGGCGATGCTCCTCGAAGCCAAAAGGAATTTGTACTATACAAACGACGATGTCAAAAAGATTGCTTACACGCTTGGATTTGAGGACCACGCTTACTTTTCGAGGTTATTCAAGAAGCTGACAAAGGAAACACCCCTGGCATTCCGGAAAAAATTCCGCGAATAGTCCAATAGCTCCCTTTTTTGGTCTGATGCTGCCGGCTTTTTTTGACGGTAATTTGCATCAAAAAAACAAGCCTATGCCAAAAGTACCAAAGTGGGCAGCCGATGCGATGGAGAGTCTTTTTAGCGGTATGTTCCGCAAGATGACCGTTTCCGAGATCGTGTATTTAAATCCCTGCATAAAGAAGATCACGTTTAAAGGCGATCTTAAAAGCGTCAGATTTAAAACAGGACAAGCTATTATTATCCGCGTGGACGATACCAATGTCCGGAATTACACGCCCTCTTTGTGGAGCAGCGCCGACGGGATCTGCGAGGTGATTTTTCACCTGCACGGGAACGGTCCGGGGAGCACCTACATCGAAAGGCTGGCCCTGAATGATGAGCTAAACATAGGGCTGCCACGGGGATTTGATTTTTATAAAAAAGACCATCGTTATCATTTCTTCTTTGGGGATGAGACAACGGTCGGCTTCTTCAAAAGCTTAAAACAGGCGGTTGAAGAAAACAACCAGAATTATATCGGCGTTCTGGAATTTAACGATGCCACTCTCCGCTCAGAAACCAACCTGGAATGCCTGCTCGATATTGTTCCCGGTTCAGGCAGGCATAAAGCGGAGGAGGCTATTCTGTTTTTAGAAAATCTGGATGAAAGGGTCTGGCAACTCTGGAAAGACGGTATGTTTTATGTCATGGGCAATGGCCGGTCGATCCAGAATTTCAGAAAAACCCTCAAAGAAAAAGGGATCAGCAGTAAGCAGATTATTACCCAGCCTTATTGGGTGGAAGAAAAAACAGGATTGTAAAAAACATGGCGCTTGCATAATCCGGTTGAGTAGATCACCTGTAGAATCCCCTACCCAGCATAAGCAAAAACAACCCCATATCTCATTCTGTTAAAATGCAGGTTCCGCTCCTGGCATGGCTTTCAGGTCCGGCACGGTTTTACGCGCCATCCGGATAGATCAAACACCGGAAATCATGAAAACACGTTTTATCCTTCTCATCGCCATAGGCCTGCTGGTACAAACAGCATCGGCAACGGCCATCCCTTATACAGAACCCGACAAGCCGAACCCTACAGAAAGCACCTGGACAAAATCCGAAAAAGGGGTCTGGCAGGGAGGTTACAAGCTCTGGTATAAATTCGACAAGAAAAACAACCGGGTAAAATTCTCACACAACAAGCGCCGCTGGAATACCGCTTCCAACGCTGCCTGGCAGGACAAGCAGGGCCGCTGGCTTTTTATTTACAATGGCAGGCTCATGAGCAACAACGACGGCACCACCTGGGTGGAAGTAAGCGACCGGGCATGGCAGGACCTCAATGGCAACTGGTATCGCCTGAACCAAAACTGGGAGCTGGAAGAAACAGCCGCACAGGAAAGTATCGCAACTTCCCATTAAAATTGCAAACCATTTCGTAACTTGAGAATCGTTTAATCAGATGAACATGGATTCTCATACACTTAACACCTTTCTCTTTGCCTGGAACCCTGTGAAATATGAATGGCGCGAGGTTGGTGAATGCATAGAAGCGCTTCGCAAAGGTGAAAGCGTGAAAGAAGACTGGAGCTGCGCTACCAAAAAAGTAAAACCGGGAGACCGGGCTTTTTTATCGGTAGTTGGTGTGGAGCCGCGTGGAATTTTCGCATCGGGTTATGTGGCTTCTGATTTGTTCTTAGGAAAAAATCACCGCGGCAAAATGGCCAACCGCGTGATGATAGAATTTGATGTACTCCTTAACCCGGCAAAAGAATCCATCCTCACACTCGACATCCTGAATATCGGAAACCTTGAAAAGCAGCTCTGGACGCCGCAGGCCAGCGGCATCTCGGTCAGGCCCGAGCTGGTGGAAGAGCTGGAAGCCTTATGGCAGGATTTCCTGCAAACGCGCAGCTCGTAAAAAATAGCTTTAGAAACAGATTTACTGTATCATTTTTTGTATGCCATGGTTCACTCTAAAACCGGGAAACCATGACTACTCACAACACCCAACTGCTGAATCTCCTGGCCGAATGCGCCGCCGCCTGCAACCATTGCTCTACTGCCTGCCTCGAAGAAAAAGATGTACACCTGCTGACTGCCTGCATCCGGCTGGACATGGACTGTGCCCAGATCTGCGCAACCACGGCTGCCTTCGTGGCAAGAGGCTCTGCACATGCCGGACATTTACTCAAAGAATGCGCGGAGATCTGCACGTTATGTGCTGAAGAATGCGAAAAGCATAAGCACATGGAACATTGTAAACGCTGTGCCGAAGCCTGCCGGAAATGTGCCGAAGCCTGCAGATAAAACGGTAGTAGCGAAAGGCTGTAACTAAAAAAGCTCCTGAATAATCAGAAGCTTTTTGTATGGCTAACTATTATATAGAATTATTTTATTTCCTGCTCGCGGTTGATACGAATCACCTCCGCCAGGGACTTCACGGCACGGTCGTGTTTTTTTACAAAAGGATTATCGGTGTCCCACACGTAACCGGCCAATACGGAACAGATCTGGCGCTTGAAATCTTCGTTGATTTCCTTCGCAAAGAAAATATCGTGCAGCGTTCCATCGTACCAGCCCATCACATAGGTCCTGAATACATCCACACCCTGCATGGTCGGATCTACGAATTCTTTTTTCCAATCGATCTGCTCACCCTTTTGCAGCTGCCTGATCACCAGGCCTGCGGCCCTCTGGCTCGATGCGGTCGCCAGGGTGACACCACTGGAAAACATCGGATCCAAAAATTCGGTGACATTGCCTGTCAATACAAAACCTTCGCCGAAGAACTGCTCGGTCGTCACGCTCCAGCCCTCGAGGGTTTTTGGGGTGAACACAAAATCCTGGTCACCGAAACGCTCTTTCAAATGCGGCTCCGAATTGATCAGGAAGCGCAATTGCTCTTCCGGTGTTTTATCGGCGTGCTCCGCAAAAAATTCAGGATCGCCCACAAAGCCTAACGACGAAATACCTGTAGAAAAAGGAATCACCCAGATCCAGGTCTTCGGCTGATGAACCACCACCATGATCCGGTTCGGCTCTTCGTACCGCAAACGGTTCGGGTCTTTGATATGTGCAAACATCGATTTACGCGGCGGTAGGTTGCTCGGCTTATCGAGGTTAAACAGGCGCGGAATCACGCGGCCATAGCCACTGCTATCCACAATAAAGCGCGCTTTGATCAGGGAGGCATTCCCGTCTTTATCAATTACGGTTGTGGTAGAGTCGCTCCCTTCAAATTTGATGTCGGTTACCGTCGTTTCAAAATCGATCGGCACACCCTGCCGCTGAACCTCCTGGGCCAGGGTATTATCAAATTCCCCCCTGGGTACCTGCCAGGTCCATTTATAGCCCTCAGAGAATTGCTCCGTGAAATTAAAATCGCAAACCTCTGTTCCCCTCACAAATTTAGCACCCGCCTTTTCCTGGAATCCCTTCGCCTTGATGGCATCTAACAATCCTGCCTCTTCCAAAGCCTCCATGCAGCGTGGCAACAGGCTCTCTCCGATGACAAAGCGCGGAAATTTTTCTTTTTCCACAATCTGTACCTTCAATCCTGATTTATGAATGATTCCTGCGGCCACTGTTCCTGCCGGTCCGGCACCAATCACCAGCACGTCAACATGTTTGGTTTGCATAAGCGTATTTAAATAATTAAGTAAGAGTAAATTTAATAAGTGAGTAAATTTACGTCGTTTTTTGACGTCCGCAACTATTTCACATTATTTATAATCATACCATATAAGGCCCTGTAAAAGCAGGCTGTATCAGGATTTCAGGCCGTAAATCTTCCCGGGAAAGGAAGTCACGATATTGGAAAATTCGAGTTGCAACAGGCAGGAAGATGCTTTACCTGCCGGAAAGCTGGTGGCATAGCAGATCTCATCGATGTGGAGGCGTGGCTTTCCGGAAAAGGCATCCACTATTTTTTGTTCATCGGAAGACAACTGATACGCCGGTGCCCCGGGCTCAGAAGCCCTGACCGGCTTTGCTTCTTCATTCCAGTTCATAATGTAAAACAGGTCGGCAGCGCTTTCCATGAGGCTTGCCTTGTTGCTTTTGATCAACCCGTTACAGCCTTCGCTCAGCTCGTCGTTTACTTTCCCGGGAAAGGCAAACACATCCTTATTGTAGGCATTGGCAATGGTAGCCGTGATAAGGCTTCCGCCACCCCGCTTGGACTCTACCACCACCAGGGCATCGCACATGCCCGCCACAATGCGGTTCCGGGCCGGGAAGTTTTCGCGATCGGGATTCGTTCCGCTGATGTATTCCGTAAGCAATCCGCCTTGCGCCATCATTTTCCCGGCACAGCCGGCATGCGTCGATGGGTAGACCCTGTCGAGCCCGTGTGCCAGGACACCTACCGTTTCCAGGCCATGCTTTAAAGCTGCCTTGTGTGCTGTAATATCAATTCCATAAGCCAGTCCGCTCACCACCATAATCCCTGAATGTGTAAGATCGTCGATGAGCCTTTCCGTAAGCTCTCTGCCATAGTCTGAAGGCGTGCGCGTGCCTACCACCGATACGATCCGGGCAGTGTTGAGATCGGCGCTTCCCTTGTAATAAAGCATCGCCGGGCTATCATGGCAATGCTTCAGGCGTTGGGGATACGCGGCATCCGTGAAAAAAAGCGGCCGGATATGATGATCCTGGATGAACTGTATTTCTTTCTCTACCCTGGTAAAGAGCTCACGGTTATTGACGATAGACTTTGCCAGCACCGGCCCTATACCGGGAATTTTTTCGAAGTGCGCGCCTTTGGTTTTAAAAACCTGTTCGGCGCTACCACAATAAGCAAGCAGGTTTTTAGCCAGCACATCTCCAATGCCATCCAATAGAGTTAAGGCTATCTGATATGTTAATTCACTGGTCTGCATTTGCGAATTAATGTTAATTTATTACATTGTAATCATAAAATTAAACAGAATAATGGTAAAATCCCCGAAATATATTTTAACAGCCATCTTTTTATATTCCTGCCAGCTTTATGCCCAAACCACGGGTGTTATAAAGGGCCTGGTGAAGGACAAAAGCAACCGGGAGGCCTTGCCTGGCGCAACGGTGATCCTGAACAAGACCAATGGCGCCAGTACCGACATCAATGGGGCTTTTATCTTAAAATCGGAGTCGGGAAGCTATCAGCTCAGCTGCGACCTGGTAGGCTACACCTTGCATACACAAACGGTCACGGTAAGTGCAAACGACACCACCTTTTTAGAGATTGAGCTGGGTCCCGATAAGGGAAACCAGCTGCTGGACGAAGTGGTGGTATCGGCCGGAAAATTCGAACAGAAACTATCCGATATTACGGTGAGCATGGAAGTGATCAAGTCCCAGCTTATTGAAAATAAAAACACGACTTCGCTGGACATGATCATGAACCAGGTGCCCGGTGTAACCGTGGCCGACGGGCAGGCCAGCATCCGCGGAGGAAGCGGCTTTAGTTATGGAGCGGGCAGCCGCGTGCTGATGCTGGTGGATGAAATGCCGATGATCAGTGCCGATGCCAACGACATCAAATGGAATTACCTGCCCCTGGAAAACCTCGAGCAGGTGGAAGTGATCAAAGGCGCGGCCTCGGCTTTGTTCGGCTCGTCTGCGCTCAACGGAGCCATCAACCTGCGCACAGCTTATGCCAAAGATAAGCCCGTGACAAAGGTCACCGTTTTTGCCGGGAGCTACGATGCTCCGCGCAGAAGCTCTTTGAAATGGTGGAAAGGCACTTCCCGGTTCCAGGAAGGTGTCAACTTTTCGCATGCGCAGAAACTAAAAAACCTCGACCTGGTGATCGGGGGGCATGCCTATAACGATGATGGCTTTCGCTTCCTGGAAACAGAAAAGCGCATCCGGCTTAATGTGAACCTGCGTTACAATTTTCAGGGTAAGCTGCGCGGGCTTGCTGTAGGCGTCAACACCAATATGATGCAAACGCAGGGAGGCCTTTTCTTCCTGTGGCAGAATGCAGATTCCGCTTACATCCCACAGGGCTATACCATTCAGAAATACGACAACAAGCGTTTCAATATTGATCCTTACATCAATTACTTCTTCAAAAAAGGAGGCAAGATCAGCTTAAGAACCCGTTATTTCCTCACCAATAATACCAACGACAAAGGGCAGGGCGCCAGGGCAGAGTTGTACTATTCGGAGTTGCAATACCAGAAGCGCTTCAAACACAACTTCATGCTTACGGGCGGCCTTGTGCTCATGCAGCAGCAGGTATTGGGCGATTCGCTCTATGGCAGGCATACGGGCACTAACTATGCAGGCTATGTGCAACTCGATAAGAAATTCGGCAAGCTGACGACCTCGCTCGGGATCCGCGGCGAATACTACAAAGTGGATACGGCTTTCACGCGTGGCTATATCAATCCGAAGATCAACGATCTTCCCTTTCAGCCTGTGCTGAGGGCAGGTCTTAATTACCAGTTGTTTGAATATACTTTTCTGCGTGCTTCTTTCGGCCAGGGATACCGCTTTCCGAGCATTGCCGAAAAATACATTGCCACGAGCGTGAGCGCCCTGAAGATCTATCCTAACTACAACCTGCAGCCGGAGCGCGGCTGGAGCGCGGAAGTGGGCGTGAAACAGGGCTTCGGCATTGCAGGGTTCAAAGGCTTCCTGGATGTGGCGGGCTTCTGGACAGAGTACCAGGAAATGGTGGAATTCGTCTTTGATATTTACGGCCCTAAAACCGGCTTCTTCGTCAACGATGTTCAATATGCCGGCTTCAAATCCCAGAACATCGGCAGGGCGCAGATCAACGGCGTCGATGCGACACTGACAGGTGCGGGGAAAATCGGACCGATCAACATAAGCATTCTAATGGGCTACACCTTTACCAATCCCATCGATCCCAACTATAATCCTCTAATCGATACACTGGGCTTGCCGAATACCAATATCCTGAAATACCGGAACAGGCATTTGTTTAAAAATGACATCCAGCTTGATTACAAAAAATTCTCTCTCGGCTTCAGCACACGCTACTTCAGCTTTATGGAAAATGTAGACCGGCGCTTTACGCAAAGCATCCTTCACGAGTATGGCCCGGCCTTCGACGATATCCCCTCTACCTATATCCTGCCGGGCCTGAGAGAATACCGCGAAAAGAACCATACCGGGACCTGGATTCACGATTTCAGGGCTTCCTGGCAGATGATCAAAATCCTGAAACTCTCTTTTATCGTGAACAATGTATTTAATGTGGAGTACATGGCAAGACCCGGTGATATCAGGCCGCCGCGGATGTTCATTGCGCAGCTGGCACTGAAAGTATAGCCGGGGTTTTAGCATTTTTTATCTACTCAGGCCTCTGGAAATGTCGTATCTTTACAATCGAAAATTATAGACACTATGAGCAATTACAACATCAATCCTAACAGCAACAATTATAACTTCAACAACCGGAATACCAGCCTGAATAATGTTCAGGGAGCAAGCGTGACTGAAACCCGTTCCTTATTCGCTTCTGTGTTTTTATGGATGTTCGTCGCCCTGGGCATTACCACCTTATGCTCTACCCTGTTCGCCTATAACGAATCGCTTTTACAGCTTTTGTATAACGTCGATGAAATGGGAAGAGGCCGTGTATCCGTTCTAGGGTGGGTCATCATGCTTGCACCTTTAGGCCTGGTTCTTCTTATGAACTTTGCCTTCAATAAATTGTCTTTCCCTGCATTGATCTCTATTTTCTTTGTCTATTCGGCCCTGGTAGGGATCAGCTTAAGCTCTATTTTCCTGCTATATAACATCGGCTCCATTGTCGTGGTATTTGCCAGCACCTGCGCTTTATTCGGTGTGATGGCGATTGCAGGATATACCACAAAGGCCGATCTTACCAAAATGGGATCTATCCTGATCATCGGCCTGATTGGCATCGTGATCGCGTCCCTTATTAATATTTTCGCCAAAAGCGGCACCCTGGATTTTATCATCAGCATCGTTGGTGTGATTATCTTTACAGGCCTTACAGCCTATGACACACAAAAGATCAAAAACCTGGCTGCCCAAAGCGACGGATCAGCAGACTTCAAAAAACTGGGGGTGATGGGAGCCTTATCTTTATACCTCGACTTCATTAACCTCTTCCTGATGTTATTGCGTGTATTCGGCCGTAAGGACTAAGCATTTCATTTTTTCAAAATTTAAAGAAGAGCTATCCGTCGACTGACGGATAGCTTTTTTTTATGCAAATAAAGGCCTGCTTATCCCATCAAAGCCCTATCTTTGCAGGCAAAATTTTTCAAGACACAATGGTCCTGTCAGTCCGATAAAGGCTGCATGACTTTCACAAAAACATAATTTTACTCTTATGAAAAACCAGGTATCGGCACAGTTATTCGAAAAAGCAAAATCCTATTTCCCGGGCGGCGTCAACTCGCCTGTACGCGCTTTCCGCAGCGTGGGTGGCACCCCGCTCTTTATTGAAAAAGGTAAAGGAAGCCATGTATGGGATGCCGATGGCAATGAATACATCGACTATTGCGCCAGCTGGGGCCCTTTGATTTTAGGGCATGCCAACGACAAGGTACTGAATGCCGTGGATAAGACCATGCGCAACGGAACCTCTTTCGGTGCACCGACCCGCCTGGAAAACGAGCTGGCGGAATTAATTTTATCGAATAATTCCTATATCGAAAAGATCCGTTTTGTCAGCAGCGGCACTGAAGCCGTGATGAGCGCCATTCGCCTGGCACGCGGCTATACCGGAAGGAATAAAATTTTAAAATTCGAGGGCTGCTACCACGGTCATTCCGATTCGTTACTGGTAAAAGCGGGCTCAGGCTTAGTAACCTTCGGCAATACCTCTTCGGCGGGCGTTCCGGAGAGCTTTGTGAATGAAACGATTGTGATCTCCCTGAACAGCAAGGCAGCGCTGGAAAAAGCCTTTGCGCAGTTTAAAGACGAGATCGCCTGTGTGATCATCGAGCCGATCCCGGCAAACAACGGCCTGCTGCTCCAAACCAAAGAGTATCTGCAATTCCTGAGAGAGATCTGCACCGCCCATAAAACCCTGCTACTGTTTGATGAAGTGATCAGCGGTTTCCGCGTAGGCTTCTGTGGTGCTGCGGGCTATTACGACATTAAACCGGATATTATCACTTACGGCAAGATCATCGGCGGAGGCTTCCCCGTTGGGGCTTACGGCGCCAGCAAGGAGATCATGTCATCTATCTCTCCGGAGGGCAATGTGTACCAGGCCGGAACGCTGAGCGGCAACCCGGTGGCCATGAGTGCCGGCATTGCGCAGTTGACCGAATGCCTTAAGCCGGGATTCTATGAGGAGCTCGAACGTAAAACAAAGCTGTTGATCGCAGGCTTATCGAAAAATACAAAACACCACTTTAAGATCTTCAGCATCGGCTCCATCTACTGGCTGGCTTTTACCGAAAAAGAAGCCATCCGCAGTGCGGAAGAGATCGACGCCGACAGCATGAAACATTTCAAAACGCTTTACCACTCCTTGCTGGAGAACGGCATCTATTCTGGCCCTTCGGGCTATGAGGTCGGATTTATGAGCGAGTCGCATACCGAAGACGATATTCAAAAAACGATTGCCGCTTTTGAGGTGGCTTTTCAGGCGCTGTAGTTTAAAAACCACATAGGCACAAAGACATCATAGAGAACAAAAAGAGATCATAGAATTTTTCATCGATCCTGTCGTAATCATTGTTCTAATCTATCATATCTGCGTTCCATTACCCTTCATTTGAGAGATTGCTTCGCTACGCTCGCAATGGCGGTAGCAGTTTATTTCATGCCTTCTATTTGGTAATCCGTTTACTTCAATACAGGCAACACGATGCTCGAGGCATTCACCGCATCGTGGTAGAGCTTGATATCCGATTTAACAAAATCCTTATCGTCGCAGTGGTAAATATCCACAAACTGCTGCGGGTTCCTATCTGCCAAAGGAAACCAGGAGCTTTGTACCTGGATCATCAGGCGATGGCCTTTCTTAAAAGTATGCGCGATATCTGGTAAATCAAATTTTACGGTCGTTACTTTTCCTGGTTCGAAAGCTTCGGGCTTTTCGAAGCTGTTACGGTACCTGCCGCGCATGATCTCTCCGCGCACCAGCATTTCGTATGAGTCCATCAGGTATTCCTTCCCGGCTCCTTTCCCGTCTTTCAGGCTGTCATACTCAAAACCCTCAGGAAATACATCAATGACCTTCACCACGAAATCGGCATCAGTAGTCGAGATCGCCACTTTCAGATCGGCGGTTAAGGTGCCTGCCAGGGTAAGATCATTTTCCAACACTTCGGTTTTAAAGGTGATGACGTCCGTCCTTCTTTCTGCAAAGCGCTGATCGTCGGTCATGTATTCCCTGGTCCGGTACTCGAGTACATCTTCTGTATACGGAACCGGTTTTGCAGGATCGCTGGTATATTGCGTGAAGCCGTTATTAGAGCTAGGCTTGCTGAAGGTCATCCGTGCTTTTTCGTTGAAGTACACGGGCGTTGCCACCACTTCTTTCGGTGGCCATGCGGCAAGGCTTCTCCATGTATTTTCTCCCGTAAAAAAGATCGTAGCTTCTGCAAGCTTCTCCAGAGAGCCTTTGCCTTTCAGGTAATAATTGAAAAAAGGAATTTCGATGTTATTCTGAAAATACTCCGAGGTCTTGCTGCCAAAGCGCACATTACCCAGGTAGCTTCCGTCTCCTTTCGACCAGCCGCCGTGGAACCATGGCCCCATCACAATTCTGTTAGTGGTGGCAGGGCATTGCTTTTCAATAGCTTCATACAAGCGCCAGGCACCGTAGCAGTCTTCTGCATCAAACAGGCCGCCCACGGTAAGGATCGCCGGCTTGATATTTTTGCAACCTGTGCGTGCATCGCGCGCTTTCCACCAGGCATCGTAGTTCGGGTGGTTCATCAGGTCTGTCCAGAACAGGATGCTGTCGCCCATCAGTTTGCTGAAGTTTTTCAGAGCGCCGGTTTCCAGATAAAATTTATATTGATCTTTGGTGTAGTAGTCAAATCCCTTAGGACCGATGGTGGTTGGCTTTGGACGCGGCTGCCCGAATCCCGAATAAAAATTAAAGGCATCGCCCAGCATAAAAGCGCCGTTGTGGTGAAAGTCATCCCCCATGAACCACTCCGTCACCGGGGCCTGCGGGCTCACCGCTTTGATCGCCGGATGCCCGCTCAGGGCGGCCATCGTGGAATAGAAGCCCGGGTAGGACGTCCCGAAAACACCAACATTGCCATTGTTGTTCGGTATATTTTTCACCAGCCAGTCTACCGCGTCGTAGGTATCGCTGGCTTCGTCAATATCCGTTTTCTTTTTCTTGTCCGGGTTAAAAGGACGCACATCCATAAAGGTGCCTTCGCTCATCCAGCGCCCGCGCACATCCTGGATCACGATGATATAGCCTTCTTTCAGGTATTCGCGCCAGTGGAACTGCCACAAACGCGGCTGGAACTTATCTTCTCCATAAGGTGCGCAGGAATAAGGCGTGCGGATCATCAGGAAAGGGTGCTTCTCTTTCGCGGCTGTCGTTCCTGTCGCAGCATCTTTCGGTGCGTATACGGCAGTAAATAATTTCGCCCCATCGCGCATGGCAATGGTATATTCTTTTTTGGCGTAATGCTCTTTTACCCATTGCTCATTAATGGTTTGGGCATGGCTGTATACAGCAACAGCGATCAGTAAAGTTGAGAGAAGACGTTTCATGGATAAAAAATAGTGTGTTTAAATGTATGAAAAAAGCTTAAAATCCCGGGCTCTTTCTTGCCTTATTGCAGAATAATTTTAACTTTGGTAGTAAATCAAAAAACTATGAAACAGCTCTTATTAACTTCCGCACTCTTCGTCTCCTCCCTGGTGTTTTCACAAGCCAAGGCAGACGATATCATTGGTACCTACATGACCGACAAGAACGAAGGCATGGTAGAGATCACCAAAAAAGACAGCAAATATTACGGCAAGCTCACCTGGACCAAAACGCCGGGCAAGCTCGATGAGAACAATCCGGACAAGGCCCAACGCACTGAAAAACTCGCCGGCAAGGAGATCCTGAAAGATTTTAATTTTGACGATGGCACCTGGGAAGACGGCACCATCTACGATCCTAAGAATGGCAAGACCTACAGCTGCAAGATTACGCGCGATGAGAAAGGCAACCTGAATGTCCGCGGCTTTATCGGCGTTTCCATGATTGGCAGAACCGCCTTTTGGGTGAAGGTGAAATGAGTAGTTTTACGCGTTGACAAGAGTGCTTTAATAGCATACTTTTATCAGATAACCATTAAAACGTACAAACTATGAAAACAATTTTTTCAAAAACATTGATTGTAGCAGTTACATTACTTGCCGGCTTATTCCTGCCAGGAAAAATTCTTGCCCAACCCTTTCCTGTAAACAATCACTTGGGATGTCCTATTAATATTAAAATCGACGTTTTCCAGCAAGGCTTTCAGCCGGGACATGAAGGCCCCTGTTACCACGAATCATCTGCAACGGCTACAATACCTCCCGGCGGTACTTTCTTATTTCCCATCACCGTGGCACCATCTTATAGGATTTGTGATATTATTGTAACGGTTACCGACGTAGATGGCATCAGCATTCCGCCGCTGTCTTCCAATCTTTCATCTCCGCCTGTAACTGGTCCTGGTGCCGGATGCGCGCCCATGCTAACGATAAATGTATCGCCCGGCGGGGCAGACGTCAATTAATAAATCAGAGTTAAAAATGTCGGGAAGAGAATTCCCGGGTGTTTATTAAAAAAGGCAGGCAAACATAGAGTTTACCTGCCTTTTTAGTTTTGGTACCTAACGACCCTTGTTTAGTAATCCAGCAATTCTTTAATCGCCACTTCCACCTTATCGGCGTTGGGCAGCATGGTTTTTTCCAAAGTCGAATTTAATGGGATGGCCGGCAGATTCTCAGCGCCGATCACTCTCACCGGGGCATCCAGCTTTTTGAAGCAGGCCTGTGAGATGCGGGAAGCGATGCTTTGCGCAAAACCATTGTAAACAGGCTCTTCCGTGAGCACCATGCATTTGCCGTGCTTAGCAGCGCTTTCAAAGATTGCCTGCTCATCAATAGGTGCAAGGGTCCGCAAATCGATGATCTCTACCTGCCCTTCAAATTTTTTGGCTGCGCTCTTTGCCCAGTAAACACCCATGCCATAGGTAATAATGGTCAGGGACTTGCCTTTGGCAACGTTTTCTTCGGAAGCCTGCTGAACCATGCGCGCCTTCCCGAAAGGGATTACATAATCTTCGTCCGGCTCAATGGTTTTGGCATCTTCCGTTCCTTTAATCTTGCTCCAGTAAAGGCCTTTATGTTCGAGCATTACCACCGGGTTCGGATCGTAGAAGGCAGATTTCATCAGGCCTTTGAGATCGGCACCGGTACTTGGGTAAGCAATTTTAATTCCTTTGATATTGGCCAGCACACTCTCTACAGAGCTGGAGTGGTAAGGGCCGCCGCTTCCGTAAGCGCCGATAGGCACACGGATGATGCAGCTCACCGGCCATTTGCCGTTACTTAAAAAGCAGGAGCGGCTGACTTCGGTAAACAATTGATTTAAGCCCGGCCAGATGTAATCGGCAAATTGAACTTCTACGATAGGCTTCAGGCCTACAGCGCTCATCCCCACGGTGCTTCCAATGATAAAGGCTTCCTGGATCGGTGTGTTGAAGACACGCTCGTCGCCAAATTTTTGCGCGAGGGTAGCCGCTTCGCGGAATACACCGCCTAAGCGCTTGCCCACATCCTGCCCGTATAACAAGGCTTCCGGGTGTTTTTCCATCAGCTCGCGGATTGCAAACAGGGCGCTATCCACCATAACGGTCCGCTCCTTGCCTTCCGGCTCACGGTTTCCTTTTTCTTCGGTGATGGGAGTTTCCGCAAACTCGTGCAGGAAGAGGTCTTCCGGGCGCGGGTCTTCTTCCAGCAAGGCTTTCTGGTATTCAGCCTCAACGTATGATACGGCCTCTTCTTCTATTTTCTTAAGCTCTGCCGCTTCAATACCCGCAATGATGAGCTGGTTCCTCAAGCGCGGTAATGGGTCGCGCTTGGCAGCATCTTCCAGGTCGTGCCTGTACCATTCCTTGCGCACACCGGATGTGTGGTGGTTCAGCAAAGGCACTTTCGCATGGATCAGCATCGGGCGGCGCTCTTTCCGGATAATCTCCAGGCATTCCTGAACGGTATTGTAAGAGCTGATAAAATCGGTGCCGTCGATGGTGCGTGTTTCCAGGCCTTTGAAGCCCCGCGCGTAATCGGTAATATCCTGTGAGCGGATCTCGCTGGCATGCGCCGAAATATCCCACTCATTATCCTGTACCAAATATAAGATCGGTAATTTCTTGAGGGTCGCCATCTGGAAAGCCTCTGCCACCTCGCCTTCCGTGCAGCTGGCATCACCCAGGGAACACACGGACACCGGGTTTTTCCCTCCGAAATCTTTTTGTAATTTATTCAATTCAAGGTATTGCATCCCCATCGCGATACCTGTTGTTGGAATTGCCTGCATGCCTGTCGCGCTGCTCTGGTGAGGAATCTTAGGCATATCGTCGCGGCGCAGGCTCGGGTGCGAGTAATAGGTTCTGCCACCGGAGAAAGGGTCGTTGCGCTTGGCCAGCAATTGCAGCATCAGCTCGAAAGGTGTCATGCCGATCGCCAGTAAGATGCTGTCGTCGCGGTAATACGGACTTACAAAATCCTGGGGAAGCAATTGCAAGCCTAAGGCAAGCTGGATGGCTTCATGGCCTCGGGACGTGGCATGCACGTATTTGGCGGTAATCTCTTTATTCGCTTCATAGAGCTCAGCCATACTTTTGGCCGTGCACATGAGGGTATAAGCTTTTTTGAGCGTATCAACTGATATTTTTGTATTCACAGAGGTTGGTTCAAAGGTTGTCGTGGCCATGTAAAAACGATGATTCTTAAGGTATTAAATATAGGGAATTTACTTCATTGGAACCAAAAGAATTGTCCCTCAAAAGGACGCATACGTCTAATTTAAGAAAAACCGGTATTACTTGTCAAACGCTGTCACTAAGCTTATTTTCTTTGTTATTTGGGCGCCCGGGCGGGCCACTTCGTCACGACTCGTCGTGATCGCTGCGCTACGGTTTTTTTGGCGATAAAAGAGGCATCGCCAAAAAAGAACGGCCCCTGCATGTCCCTGGCGCAGCAATCTCCCAAATGAGTGCCACATTCGAAATTTTAAGCTAAGCCCACGTGAGGGATGCGAGCGGAAATCCTTTACGAAACGCAGTGCAGTAAAGATTGAAGCGGGCAGCCCGGCCCGAAGGGACACGCCCAAATTCAGAACGCAGCAAACTCACAGATTACTTGTGTGAAGATTATTTGATCAGGACTCCCTTTTTATTGATCACCGGCACGGTCACGAAGTTCTCGGGCACAATGGTTTCAGGTAAGAAGATGAATTTCTTATCGAGCAGCTGGTCGTTGAGCGTAAAGCTTACCCAGTATTCATTGCTCAGGCCAAACACTTCCTTCGTGATCGGCTCTACCTGGATAAAATCATGCTGTTTGATCTCATCGAAGAAATGGCGCAGCGTGCTGGTCTTCCGTTGTTCTTCGTTAATGAGACCATAACCCGTGGAGGTCACGAGCACATTGTGAATAGAGGCAAACTTCAGGTTAATCAGGTACACGGCGTATTCATCAAGGCCTTCATGCTCCTGCACAATGGCCACTGCAATGTCTTCTACTTCCGGAAATACAATATCTTTTATCATTACTAATTCTATGTTTCGGTCTATACAGAGGGATAATTAATTACGAATGGCTACGAATATACCAATCTGTGTGGAGTGCTCCTTAAGCCTGGATTGGTATATTCGTATAAAAATTCGTAATCATCATTTCGTAATCATCATACCAGTTTCACCAAATAGTTTTCTTTTTTGCCTTTGCTCACGAGTAAGTATTTACCATGCGTAAAGCTTGATGGGTTCAACTGCATGGCAACGTCATTGACTTTTGTTTTGTTTAAGCTCACCGCATTTCCCGTGACCATTTTGCGGGCTTCGGTCTTGCTCGGAAATACAAAGGCCTTTTCCACTAAAAGATCCACGAGGTTAATCCCGTTTTCAAGATCCGCTTTGCTGACGTCAAAGGTGTCAATGCCTCCCAGGAGCTTTTCGAAAGCATTGGCATCAAGCATTGCCAGCTCTTCCGCTTTTCCTTTGAACAGGAATTCTGCCGTGGCGATGGCTTCTTTCAGGGCATCGGCGCTATGAACCCTTTCGGTGATCTCATTGGCCAATGCTTTTTGCAAATGGCGCTCGTGAGGTGCTGCGTCATGCTTTACTTCCAGCGCTTCGATCTCTTCCTTGTCGAGCATGGTAAAAATGCGGATGTAGGACTTCGCATCCTCATCGCTCACGTTGAGCCAGAACTGGTGGAACTTGTATGGCGAGGTCTTCGCCGGATCCAGCCAGATATTCCCGCCTTCCGATTTTCCGAACTTGGTGCCGTCTGATTTTTTGATGAGCTGAGTCGTCAATGCAAAGGCCTCGCCACCGGCCTTACGCCTGATGAACTCCGTGCCCGTCGTAATATTTCCCCACTGGTCGCTGCCGCCCATTTGCAGGAGGCAGTTCTTCTCATTCCACAGGTAATAGAAATCGTAGCCCTGGATCAGCTGGTAGCTGAATTCTGTGAAGGACATACCAGTGTCGCCGGTGATGCGGTTCTTCACCGAATCCTTGGCCATCATATAATTCACGGTAATGTGCTTACCCGCATCGCGGATAAAATCGAGAAAGGAAAAGTGTTTGAACCAGTCGTAATTATTCACCAGCTCCGCGCCGGTAGGCGAATCGTTGAACTCCAGGAATTTGCTCAGCTGGTTTTTAATCCCTTCCACGTTCCGGTCGAGGGTAGCAGCATCGAGCAGGTTGCGCTCCGCCGATTTTCCGCTTGGATCGCCCACCATACCGGTGGCGCCACCTACCAGGGCTAACGGTTTGTGACCTGCCTTCTGGAAACGCACCAGCGTCATGATCTGCGCAAGGCTTCCCACATGCAGGCTATCGGCTGTAGGATCAAAGCCGATATAACCGGTGGTTGTTCCTTTTGCCAATACTTCTTCCGTTCCGGGCATGATGTCATGCAGAATGCCTCTCCATCGTAACTCTTCTATAAAATGTGTGCTCATGATTAAAAAACTGAACATCAAAAATAGAAATTAATTATGGATTTGCCCCGCGGATTTCACAGATTTCACAGATGGCAGCTGGTATTTCTATTTTGAACCACATAGGAACATAGAATCATAGAGAACAGGAAGAAATCATAGACTTTTGCCGATAACCTGTCATACCATACTTTCTGTGTACTGCCCCTTTTCGGCTAAACAGCGTTCTGCTATTAAACCATATAAGACATAGAAGATCATATAAGAAGAGTTAGGATGTATATTCTTATTATTCATTCTGTTCTAATCAGCGGCATCCGCGAGATCTGCGGGCCATTCCGTCAATTTTTCAGGAAAGCCTTGATCAGGGCACACATCTGCGGCACGGCTTCCAGGTTGAGCGTATGGCCGGCGTTCGGGATGATCTCTAATTTAGCTCCCGGTATGGCTTTGGCTACTTCATTGGCGAGGTGTACCGGCAGCAGCATGTCTTTTTCTCCCTGGATGACCAGGGTCGGTGCTTTGATCTTTTTCAGCTCCGGCCTGTAATCGGGCCGCTCTTTGGTAGCCTTCATCAGCTTGAATAAGGATTGGGGATCGGCCTGCCCATCCTGCCTCGCCTGCTTCATAAGGTCGATTGGCATCAGCGGTTTCGAAAAATAGCCCTCGCTCAGCACGGTAGGCAGCATGATGTCGAGCATCAAATTATAACCACCCAGCTCCAGCGCACGCCACCAGGAGAGCTCAATGGCTTCGTAATAGGGCGTTTTATTGGCAAAGGTTGCCATGAGCAGAAGCTTCGACAAACGCCCCGGGAATTGTACCGCGAAGTGTTGCGCCACCATGCTTCCGTAAGATAAACCGGCGATAACGGGTTTTTGAATGTTCAAATGATCGAGCAAAGCCAGCAGGTCCTGTGCATGCTGGTCGAAGCTGCGCCACTCGCCTTTCTTATCGCTTTTGCCCTGGAAAATAAAGTCCATCAGCACAATGCGGTAATCTCCTTTGAAATAGGGAAGCGTCAGGATCCAGGAAATGGTGGATTGTGACAGGCCGTTCAAAAATACGATGGTTTCAGCAGCCTGCTCATTGCCATGAATTTCGTAATAGAGATTGAGATCGTCGTTGGTTTTACAGAACATAATTTTTCAAATATTATCGTGATTACTCCCTGCATTATTAAACCACATAGACACATAAGAAACATAGAAGAACCGGAAGAGATCATAGTCCTCTTATTCTGATTTGCGTCATCAGCGGGATCTGCGGGAAATTCTTTTCTAATCTATTGCCTATAATCTGAATTAATCGTAGGACAAAGATACAGAATCCGCATGGACTTCCATCTTCGTTTTCCTGCCCAAGTACAGTGCCATGTTATGATCAATATGCCCTGCGGGAAAATGGAAGCACACCGGGAAATGGTACTCCTTCACAGCCTCCAGGATAATCTCTTCCGCTTTTTTTCCGAAGGGAACCAAATTATCTTTCATATCCGTCATACCGCCAACCACAAGGCCTGCAAGGTGTTCGAGCTTCCCTGATAATTTCAGCTGCATCATCATGCGGTCGATGTGGTACAGGTATTCATCCAGGTCTTCGATGAATAAAATTTTTCCGGTGGTGTCAAGGTCGTACTTCGTTCCCGACAAGGAGTAGATCAGCGACAAATTGCCTCCGACCATCTCTCCGCTTGCTTTTCCCTTTCTATTCAGGGGATGCGGCGAAGCGCTCGTGTATTTCAATCCTCCCATCAGTGCCTGCATCATACTGCGGGTTGCCTCTTCATGCTTGTGGAAATTGATAGGCATCGTCGCATGCAGGGTTTCTATACCCTGCCGGTGAATAGCGTTATGTAGCACTGTTATATCGCTATACCCGACAATCCATTTTGGGGATTTCAAAAACCTCTCAAAGCTGAGCGATTCCATCAGGTGCACCGTGCCGTAACCGCCGCGCGCGATGAATACTGCTTTGATCTCTGCATCATCCAGGGCCCATTGCAGGTCTTCCGCACGCTGCGCATCGCTGCCGGCATACTGGTTCTCAATCGCAAACAAATGCTTCCCGAATACAACAGAAAGGCCGTAACTTTCTAAAAAAGTCACGGCCGCCTGCAGTTCTTCCTGGCTTATTTTACGGGCTGTGGCAATGATTGCCACCTTATCGCCCTGTTTCAAATACGCAGGTTGTACCATCTTATTTCTTCTTTCCTTTTTTGTGTTTCTTTTTTTTCTTTTTGTCCGCTGTCACGACGTGTCCTGATGCCGAAGCGCTCTTTTTCTTCTTTCCTTCTTTCTCTTTCAGCTTCTTGTCCGGCTTCGGTGCGGCATCTTTCTTTTTCACCGGCTTGGCTTTTTTCGCCGGCTCAGCGCTTTTCTTCCCTGCCTTTGCAGGCTTTGCCGTTTTTGCCGCTTTTGCTTTGGTGGATAAGGCATTCAAGGCCACTTTTTCCGCCGTTGCTTTGGCTTCTTTTTTATTGCGAAGCTCAATGTTTTTCAGCTGTTCCTTATACTTCTTAAACACCGGCTCACCCTCCACATGCACGTGAAACCACATTTCCCCGCTCTTGATCCGGTACAGGTTCATTTCGGCAATGCCGTATTTTTCAGCCAGCTTTTTGAAGGTCAGCTTACGCTTAGGATCCCATAATTCCTTTTTGAGTTGCAGGACTTTTTTCTCATTCAGCTTTTTGGCAGTAGCACCGCTGTGTACCTTACGGGCAATGGCTTCACGCACCAGGGGGCTTTTCTTATTGTGTTCGATCTGCTCCTGTTGCGTCACCCATTTGAGGTTGTCCGCTTCATTGTTGGCTTTATTGTGGTCGAGGTGGATCACATGATCGCATTTGGCATTTCGCTTTTTCAAAAAGGTTTCGGCCACCGCGTTGTGCACGAAGAGCGCTTTGGATTTCCCCTTACTGTTTACCGAGATCAACGGAAAGCCTCCATTCAAATGAGGTTTTAACAATAATTTGTCTTTAAGATCCTTGTCGTAAGATGCCAGGCGGCCCTGGTTGGAGACCGCATAATTCCTGGTAGTTTTACCTTTCAGCGAGGCGATCTGCTTCCAGATTTCTTTACTCTGATTTGCCATAATTCCATTTAATGAAATAAAACTTAAATGCTATCTTTACACAATTTTACATCATTTTTTCTTCATTTAACCAGCAATATGTCAGCTACTTATAAACGAACACTTGTTACTTCTGCACTGCCTTACGCCAACGGCCCTTTACACATTGGGCACCTGGCAGGCTGTTACCTGCCTTCCGATATTTACGTGAGGTACAAAAGAAGCAAGGGGGAGGACGTATTATTCATTTGCGGAAGCGATGAACATGGTGCGGCGATTCCTATCCGTGCCAAAATAGAAGGCACCACACCGAAAGAGATCGTGGATAAATACCATAAGATCATGGGCGATGCCTTCAAGGAATTCGGCATTTCCTTCGATGTGTATTCCCGCACTTCCAAACCAATACATCACGAAACCGCTTCCGATTTTTTTAAGGTGATGTATGACAAAGGGGGGTTTACAGAAGAAGTGACCGAGCAGTATTACGACGAAGAGGCAAAACAGTTTCTTTCCGATCGCTTCATTACCGGAACCTGCCCGAATTGCGCCAATCCCAACGCCTATGGCGACCAGTGCGAAAAATGCGGCAGCACGCTCAATGCTACCGACCTGATCAATCCCAAGTCGACACTCAGCGGAAGCAAGCCGGTGTTGAAGCCTACCAAAAACTGGTTCCTGCCTTTGGATAAATTACAACCGAAGATCCAGGCCTACCTCGACCAGCATAAAGACTGGAAAGCGAATGTAACCGGCCAATGCAAAAGCTGGCTCGACAGCGGCGACGGTCTGCAGCCACGTGCCATGACGCGCGACCTCGACTGGGGCGTACCCGTTCCTGTGGAAGGCGCCGAAGGAAAAGTACTCTACGTATGGTTCGATGCGCCGATTGGTTATATTTCCGCTACCAAAGAGCTGAGACCAAACGATTGGGAGCTTTACTGGAAAGACAAGGAAACGCGCCTCATCCATTTTATCGGCAAGGATAATATTGTGTTCCATTGCATCATTTTCCCGGCCATGCTCATGGAGCACGGCGGATTTATTGTGCCGGACAATGTACCCGCCAATGAATTCATGAACCTGGAAGGCAATAAAATTTCCACCTCCAAAAACTGGGCGGTATGGCTGCATGAATACCTAATTGATTTTAAGGACAGGCAAGACGATCTCCGTTATATGCTTTGTGCGAATGCACCGGAAACCAGAGACAACGATTTTACCTGGAAAGATTTTCAAACACGCACCGATAGCGAGCTGGTTTCTATACTTGGTAATTTTGTGAACCGCGTACTGGTGCTCACAAATAAAAATTACGATGGGATTGTTCCGGAGGCCAGCGAATATACCAAAGGTGATCTGTTGATCCTGGAAGAGCTTCGTAAGTTTCCGGATGTCATTGCTGAGTCCATTGAGAAATTCCGTTTCCGGGAAGCCCTGACGGAAGTGATGAACCTGGCTCGCCTGGGTAATAAATACCTGGCGGATACAGAACCATGGAAACTCATTAAAACAGATGAGAAACGCGTTCGTACCATCATGAACATCGCTACACAGATCGCAGCGAATCTGGCAATTGTGTGTGAGCCATTCTTACCATTCACGAGTGAGAAGCTCTTCAAAATGCTGAACATTTCTCCGCTGAAATGGGCCTATGCGAAGAACACCAATAACATTCACGCCGGTCATAAGATCAGTGAGCAAATTGAATATCTGTTTACAAAGTTCGAAGATGCCCAGATCCAGGCACAGATCGACAAGCTGGAGCAAAGCAAGAAAAACAATATCACGATCACCATCCCGGAAAGCAAGCCCGAAACCAGCTTCGACGATTTCAGCAGGATGGATATCCGCACGGGTACTATTTTAGAAGCGGAGCGCGTTCCGAAAACAGACAAGCTCCTGAAGCTGAAAATTGATGTGGGCATCGATACGCGCACAGTAGTGAGCGGCATTGCCGAATGGTACAAGCCGGAAGACATCATCGGGCAGCGCGTGAGCGTGCTGGTAAACCTCGCGCCGCGCAAGATCAAAGGCATCGAAAGCCAGGGCATGATCCTGATGGCCTCCAACGCTTCCGGAGAATTAAGCTTTGTTAATTCCACCAAACCCGATTTCAATAATGGATCAGAAATTAAATAGGATGATGTGTCAGCCTGAGCGAAGTCGAAGGCTTGCCTCTTTTTTTATACCTGAAAATTTAAGGATCAGCCTGCTTGCTCTGCTTGGCCTGCTGATCCTTCTTCCTTTCTCCTCCTTCTCCCAGGAAGAGCCCGAAGGCGTAAAGCCGCCGAAGTATAAGGATTACAACAACGACAGCACCTTCAAAAATTTTGCGCGTTACCGCGATGATGTGGCCAAAGCGCAGGTGAATGCGCTGAAGAACGGCGGTGCTTTGCTCGTACGTTTAAAAACAAATGCGAATACCATCAGCAAGCTGAAAGCTGCCGGCAAGGCCGATCTCGCCACACAGATCGAGCGGGAAACCTTCCTCGACAATAAGATGATCATGAGGGCTTATGTACAGAACTTCAAATTTTGCCCGGTGTATTTCTTTTACTCCAATGTATCCGATTCGGTCAAGCATAAGCAGCTCGAGGGTATTTTTCTCGACACCAACCTGGTTGTAAATGCCGGGATTGTCTGCCAGGCCTCCTTCTACCTCATTGCCGAGCAGGGAACACTCTACAGCTCTTCCCTTGGCCTGCTCACGGAATCGGAAGCAGTCAAAGCCCAGGAGCGCGGAACAGGCTTCAAGGATTTTGCCATCATCGTGAAAAACCGCTACTACATTCAGCTTCACGAGCCTTTTCCTTATTACCAGAAAGGCTACAAAGTCAAGCTGTTTTCGCAGTACGTGAAAAAATTCAATGACAAGCTGCAGAGCTTCTACAGCAAGAACGCGGGCTATACCCCCAACTCAACCATTCAGCAATACGTGTATTAGAATTAATAGCCATTATGGCCTTTACTTTCTTTTAGAAGTAGATTAATTTTTGGGCGCCCGTCACGACGTGTCGTGAGGTCGTCGCTACTCGCTCTTTGTTTGCCCTGCGGGACAAACAAAGGAGCTCAAACAGGCCGCTCCGCCCCTGGCGCAGTGTTCACCACATTTATACATGCTCTGTACACGTTGATGTATTTGCCTCAATTGTAAGCCTCCTCTTACAAAAATTGCCCGGAATATAATATCCCGGGCAATCCGTATGATCTATTTTAAAATAGCTGGTTAAAACTCGGCGATCACCGATTGCGAGCCTTTCACCACATCGCCGATCTTCACTTTGAGCTTTGCATCCAAAGGAAGATACAAATCAACGCGTGATCCGAATTTGATAAAGCCCATCTCACCGCATTGCGTGGCCTTGTCGCCCACTTTGCTGTACATCACGATGCGGCGTGCCAAAGCACCTGCCACCTGCCTGAATAAAATGGATTTACCGTTAGTCGCATGTTTCACCACTATGCTCGTACGCTCATTTTCCGTGCTGGCTTTCGGCAGCGACGCTACCATGAACTTTCCTTCGAAATGCTTTGCATGAACCACTTCCCCGCTAATCGGGTAGCGGTTGACATGCACATTGATCGGCGACATAAAAATAGACACCTGGATGCGCTTGTCCTTAAAATATTCGGATTCTTCGGTCTCTTCGATCACCACCACTTTGCCGTCGGCCGGTGCAATGATCTGGTTCTCGCCAAGCGTATGCTCGCGCGTCGGATGGCGGAAAAACTGGATCACCACGATAAGCAGGAATGCCGATAAGACATAGGAAAAATAGTGGGCAACAGGATAAGGCGATAATAATAAACGGGAGGTAATGATCAGAATAGCGCTGAATATAATAGCTACCAGCAACGTGGGAATACCTTCTTTATGGAATTTCATAGAATGTCTTGAATTTTTAACAAAAATAAGATTTAATTGGGATTTACGATCAAAGTTCGACACGAAGATCGCTCAAACCCTTCATGTGTAACATAGATATGATGCCTGCCTTTGCACGGGTAATATTTTATGGGCGCCCGGGCGGGCCATTCCGGCTTGCACACAACCTCGCTCAAAAGCCTACCAGGCTTTTGCCGTGCTTCGCTGCGGTTTTTTTGGCGATAAAAGAGGCATCGCCAAAAAGAACTACCCCTTCATGTCCCTGGCGCAGAATTAACCCTTTTCATTTGTGTGCTTATAACTGCGATTGCGAATCATCCGGCCAGTGCTTGCTTTGCGCTTTGGAAAAACGCAGACCCAGCATGAGCTCGTGTGTGCCCGTGGAATAACGTTTGAGGTTGGTAGTCGTAAAATCGTAGGAATAGCCGATCATCAGGTAATTCTTATACAGGAAGCCAACGAGCGCCGTCACCGCATCATTGTGCCTGTAAGCAGCGCCGAGCCAGATCTGGTCTTGGTAGATCAGTCGCAGGCCTCCGTCAAATTTCACCGGGGCAGGCTTGGCATATTTCACCATAATGGAAGGCTCGAGCTTGAAATCATCACCCATCTTAAATTTATAGGCACCGTTGATCAAAAAGTGAGTGACCAGCGTTCCCTTGTTATCACCGTTTTTGTACAGGCGGATCGGGCTCTGGTACAATTGCGGCGCGCTGAAGCCCAGGTACCAGGTTTCATTGTGCACATAAAGTCCGGCACCAAAATCAGGAACCGTTTTCGTTTGATACTGGATCAGTAAATTATTGTCGCCTTCATCGTGCAGGATGAGCTTATGCCCATCGATGCCCCACTGCTGGATCCCCGCGCTCAAGCCCAATGACAAGCGGGTTTTCTGCGTCAGCTTGATATGATAGGCATAGGCCATGCTGATCCCGATCCGTCGTGTGGGCCCTACAATATCCGTGTAGATATGCGTCCCGATCCCCATGTTACGCTTTTTCAGGGGCGCACTGAGAGTGAGCATGTAGGTCCGCGGCGCATCGGTAATCCCGATCCACTGGTAGCGGTTGTTGGAGCGCACATCCGTATAGGTGTCCTTCCCCGCAACAGCCGGGTTAATCGCCATCTCGTTGAGCATGTACTGTGTGTACTGCGGCAATTGCTGGGCGTAAGCACCGCTCACACAGATCAACGCCATTAATAAGTATCTAATTCTTTTCATCTCTTCTATCTGAATATGGTTAACGGTCCTGTATAAGCGTCAGGGTATGACGGATGGTTCAGCTTGATCACGTAATAATAAGTTCCTACAGGCAGGTTCTGCCCTTTATACTGCCCGTTGAAAGGAACAGGATATCCTTTGGAGTAGAACAACAATTCACCCCAGCGGTTATACACTTCCACTTCATTGTTCGGGAACAGGTAGATCATGTCGAGCTGCCATACATCGTTCTTGCCATCGCCGTTCGGCGAGAAGCCGTTCGGGATTTTGATCTCGGGATACACATACACCATAACCGTATCCGAATTCGTACAGCCGTTCACGTCGGTAATGGTTACCGTATAAATGGTGGTGATGGTAGTAGACGTTACCGGGTTGGAAATAGTTGGATTGTCAAGTCCTGAGACCGGTGTCCAGGTAAAGGTGCTTCCCGCGTTTGCGGTTGGGCTTCCGCCGATGGTAGCTGTCGAGAAAATCGGCATGTCCACATAAGGCCCCGCATCCACAAAAGGCAATGGATTAGACGTGACGACAATCGTATCGCTATCGGTACAAGCGCCGTTCACCGCTATCAGCACATACGTGCTCGTTCCTATAGCCGGTGTTACCGTTGTGATCAATGTATTTGAGATCACTGTGCCGGCAGGCAATTCAATCCATTGATAGCTGGTGCCATTGCTGGAGTTAGAGCCATTGAGCTGCAGGGTTCCGTTCTGGCAGAACGTTGTGTCATTGCCGGCAATCGCAATAACAGTCACTGCAGGGTTAAGGGTAAATACCGTATCGATGATACAGCCGGTGCCACCACCATCAATCACGGTGAGCGTATACGTACCGGCAAGCACATTATTCAGGTCCTGCGTGGTTTGCCCACCGGTAGTCCAGCTGTACGTATAAACCGGAGTACCACCAGAAACCGTTACATCAATTGCACCGTCGGCGCTGTTATTACAGCTCGCCTGCGTCACCGTTCCCGTCATCACCAGGGCCGGCGGATTTGCCAGGGAATAGCTTTTGGTGGCGGAGCAACCATTCTGATCGGTCACATTGATCGTATAATTTCCGGCGCATAAGCTGTTCGTTGTCGCGCCGTTCACAGGACCCGGAGTCCAGGTAAATACATACGGCAAAGTACCGCCGATAGGAATTGCCGTGAGTGATCCATTGCAATCATTATGGCATTTCGGACTATCCGAATCAGGAGCGCTGAAGATGATCGGCGACACAGCGCTTAAGGAGAAGTTCTGCACCGCTTTACAGCCTGCCATATCCGTCACCTCTACCGAGTAAGCCCCTGCACAGAGGTTGCTGATGGTTGGCGTTGTGGCGCTGTTCGACCACAGGATAGAATAAGCAGGCGTACCGCCGCTGATCGCAATGGCAATATTACCGTTGCAGGTAGCGCCGCAGCTGATGTCTCTTTTCGTAAATGTAATGGCAGGACCGTTAACAGAGCCTATCGAGAAGACCTGCATTTTGGAACATCCTGCTCCATCCGTTACCGTCAGCGTATAATTGCCCGGAGCCAGGCCCGTCACGCTTGGGGTGTTTGGCCCGTGAGACCATGAATAGGTATAAGTACCGGTACCGCCCAGGACATTCACCGTCACCGATCCGGTGCTCGATGTACAGGACGATTGTGTGACCTGTGAAATAAAGAACAGTGAAGAAACCGGCGTGATCACCACACTGGCCGTTCTCGAACAACCGTTGGCATCCGTCATATTACAATAATAAGTTCCGGCACATAAGCCGCTTTGCGTTTGCGATGACGAATTATTATGCACCCAGTTATAGGTAATCGGCAGGACGCCGCCTACAGCCGTTACTGTCACACTTCCGTCGCATACGCCGGCACAGCTGATATTGCTTTGCGTCACCGAGTGGCTCGTGATACCCGAACTGCTGTTGATGACAACATTCGTGTTGGAGATACAACCGTTACCATCGGTGATCTTCACCATGTATACACCCGCACATAAGCTCGAAACGTTATTCCCGGTTTGGTTGTTGCTCCATACCAGGGAATAGGTAGGCGTTCCGCCGGTTGGCGTGACCGTTGCCGAGCCATTGCACAAATCGCAGCCTGGCTGAGTAATGCTTGGTGTAAAAGTTACCGGTGTCGGAGAGCTGATCGTTGCAGGCAACACGCTGAAGCACCCGTTTGCATCGGTGATCGTCACGGAATAAGAGCCGTTACATAAGCCAACCGCCTGGATATTGGATTGTCCTAAGGGATCAGACCAATGAAACGTATAGGGAGGCAAGCCGCCGGCTACGCTTGTCGCCAGCGCCGTTCCTACACAATTCTGAGGGCAGGTATTGTTGGTTACAAAGGTAGAGCTGGTAATGGTTGTGAGCGCAGGCAGATTGTAATTGGCCGTGAAGGTACAGTTCTTACTGTCCCTGATCGTGACCGAATAATTTCCCGGGCAAAGATTCGTCACACTCGATGTGGTTGCCGCATTGCTCCAGGTATACGTATATCCGCCGTTGCCGCCGCTCGGGTTCAGGGCGATGGCCCCGTTACAATTACCGAAACATGCCGAGCTGTTCAGCACTTCGTTATCATCGATCAGCTGTGGCTGGTTAATCGTCACCGGCTGAAACAGGACGCAGTTATTGGCATCCACGATCTGCGCCGTATAGCTTCCCTGGCAGAGGTTGCTCACCAAAGTACCTGTCGCCACAGGATTGACCCATGACACAGAATAAGGTGTTGTTCCTCCTACGATGTTTGACACGGAAGCAGCGCCGTTGCATTGGCTGTTGCAGGCAACATCCGTAAAGCTCATGGTAGCTGAGGAAGGCCCGTTGGAATTACTTAATGGAATGGTAACGGTGATCGTACAGGCGCTGGCATCGGAAACCACCACTGTATATACGCCGGCACTAAGGCCTGTTACAACCGTAAAGGTCGATTGCGCGGCTGGTACAGGAGGCAGCCATTGGTAAGTAAATGGCGGATTGCCGGACGAAGGCGAAGCATTGATAGAACCGTTATTGGCACCGCAAGCCGCAGGAGTTACCGCCGGGTTAATGGAAACCGTTACCGGGGCTACGAGGTTCACCGTTTGCAGGGCCTGGCAGGCATGTGCATCTGTTACCGTTACTGTATAAGCACCTGCGCACAGGCCGGTCACTGTTTGATTGGTATTGGTAGGTGAAGCCCATAAGTACGTGAACGGCGCCGTTCCACCGGAAGGATTAGCCGTCACAATACCCGAGCAGCCACCGCCACATACCGGGTTTGTAAAAGAAGGATTCGCATTCAGGATCGGAGGATTAACCAATGTCGCCAGTCCAATACCGGTACAGAGATTTGCATCCCTTACCGTTACTGTATAGCTGCCCGCACATAAACCGGTAGGATTTTGCACTGTGCCGCCGGCAGTGATCCAGCTGTAGGTATAGCCGGGAGTCCCGCCGTTTACCGTCGTGGTGATGCTGCCATTACATGCCGCATTACACAAAGGATTTGTCACCGTAGTGGTTACCACAATAGGCAGTGGTTCCGTAATAGCAAAAGTATGCTGGCTCACGCAGCCGTTGGCATCTGTTACCATACCGTTATAGCTCCCCGAGCATAAGCCCGTCACAACGGATGTCGTAGTCACAGGCCCTGTATTATACGCGAAGTTATAAGGGATTGTTCCGCCGCTTACTGTCAGGGTGGCGCTACCATTACATTGTCCGCTGCACAGGTTATTGCTGCTAGTGAGTGTGCTCGTTAAAAGAGCAGGCTGGCCGATGCTGACAGTGCCGGTAATGGTACAGCCGCTGGCATCGCTGGCCGTCACCGTATAAACTCCGGTGCACAGGTTGATGATCGTATCGACATTAGAGCCAGGGAAAGAGCCCATCGGGGTCCAGGTATACGTATAAGGCGTTGTCGCGCCTCCCACAACGGCCCTGACCGATCCGGTACAGCCGCCGTTACAGAGCACATCCTTTTTATTAAAGCTTAGCGTAAGCGGTGTCGGTTGTGTAATCACAAAAGTATTGGTCACCGCACAGGAATTGGCATCCGTGATAATCACCGAATAGTTATTGGCACACAGGTTTACCGGATCCTGCCCCGTTCCGCCCGAAGGCGTCCAGGAATAAGTGTAACCGGGAGTGCCGCCCGAAGGAGTGAGGTTAATGGATGCACTGCAAACCGAATTACAGGTGGCATTGGTCACGATACCCGATGATGTGAGCTGCGTAGGCTGCGCAATGTTCACCGTTTGATTGGTCACACAGGAGTTGACATCCGTTACCTGCGCCACATAATTTCCGGCACACAGGTTATTCACGATAGTACCTCCGCCCGGAATCGCCGGCCAGTTGATCGTAAATGGTCCCGCACCGGTAATCGACAAGGTGGCCGAGCCGGTACATAAGCCGAAGCAGGCAATGGAATTGGAGTTTACTGTAACCGTTGGTCCTGCAGGGTCACTCAGCGTAGTAGTGAATGATCTCACACAACCATTGTCATCTCTTAGCGTCAGCACATAGGTACCGTCGCCCAGGTTGATCAATGGATTGGTAGATGGCCCGGGAGTCCAGGTGAAGGTATATGGGCTCACACCACCCGATGCCGTAAACGTAATAGCGCCATCGGTGCTTGGGCAACTCGAAGGATTGGTAAATGAGAAAGTTGCCGTGAGTGAGTTCGATTCTGTAATCGTAATCACCTGGCTTTGTGAACAGTTATTGGCATCGGAAGCCGTTACCGTATAGCTTCCAGGGCAAAGGCTTCCGATATTAGGTGTGGAGGCATTTCCAGGTTGCCATAGATACGTGATGGTCCCCGTTCCGCCTGATGCGCTGGCACTGCCTGTCCCGTTGCAGGCACCGTTACAGGTTACATCTGTTTTAGACACATTGAGCGTCATAGCAGCAGGATTGGTGAAGGTAATCTGATCCGTATTGGAACATCCGTTCGCATCAGCTACCGTTACAGTATGTGTTCCCGAGCATAAAGCCGTAGCCGTAGCGGTGCTTTGTAAAGTCGGCGTCCAGGTGTAGCTGTATGAGCCGGCCCCGCCTGTGGCATTCGCTGTGGCAATGCCTGTACATCCACCGTTGCAGGTGAGTGTATTTCCATTCGATGTCACCAGTACCAAAACGGTTTGTACGATATCCACAGTCGTTGTCGCCACACAGCCATTGGCATCCGTCACCGTCACGGTATGATTACCGACACAAAGGTTCGTAGCAACCGGTGTGGTTTGCCCGTTCGACCAGGAGAAGGTATAAGGCATGGTACCGCCCACACCATTGGCAGTAGCAGAGCCGATACATACATTACAGCTGGAGACCACATTGGTGATCGTTGCACTGAGCACCGGCGGCTGAACAACGGTGGCCGTTGTAAACGACACACAGCCTTTGCTGTCGGTTACCGAAGCGATATAATTTCCTACGCATAAGCCGGTGGCCGTTTGTGTATTTTGTACCGGCAGCGAGTTCCACGAATAAAAATAACCGGCCGTGCCGCCTGCAGGAATCACCGATAGCGTGCCATTGCAGGCACCCGCACAGGTTACCGTTCCATTCACCGGGGTGAGCGTCAGCGCCGGAGGCGTGGTAATCGAAACGTTTTGTATTTTCACACAACCGAAGAAATCATGCACCGTGAGCGTATAAACGCCGGCGCAGAGGTTATTGGTAATACTGCCCAGGGCACCATTGCTCCAGTTGTAAGTATAGTTCGGTGTGCCGCCGGTAACACTGGCAGTAGCCACGCCCGTGCACTGCCCGTCGCAATTAGGATTGGTCGGTGTAATAGATACCGTCATATCCGGAGGCGATGTAATGTTGACAGAAGCCGTCACCTGGCAGCCCAGGGCATCGGATACGCTCACTGAATAATTTCCCGTACACTGATTGGAGATGGCCGATGCATTGCTACCGGTGCTCCAGGTAAAGGTATAAGCCGGCGTACCACCATTCACCACCGTAGATAAGGAGGCATTACAGATATTAAAGCAATTGACCGGCGTTGTATTTAAGGTAACGGAAATTGCATTCGGCTGTGTGAGTATGAGCGTATGTGTAATCGTACAGCCCAGGTTATCGCGTACAATCAGGGAATAAGAACCGGCACAGACGTTGTTGAATGGCGGGTTGGAAATGATCGGCGCGCCGACTGCCGGCTGCAGGGTATAGGTATAAACTCCGGAACCGCCCGAAGGCGTGGCACCGATGGTACCATTGCATAAGCCGTTACAGGTTGGCGAAGTCAGGGTCACGTTTGCCGATATCGGTAATGGCTGTGTAATGACCGTTGTTGCAGTCGACTGGCAGCCATTTGCATCCCTCACCGCCAGGGTATAGTTCCCCTGGCATAAAGCCGTAATGCTTGCAGTCCCTTGTCCTGTGGGGTTTCCGGGAGACCAGGTAAAGGTATATGCCGGTGTGCCGCCGGTAATATTAGCGGTAGCCGAGCCGTTACACACGCCGTTACAAGCCAGGTCTGTCTTCACAATATTAATCACAGCTGCCGGCGGTTGAGTAATGGTTGTTGTTTTAGAGATCACACAACCCACAGCATCCGTCACCGTGAAAGAGTAAGCGCCGGCGCATAAGTTGGTCGCTACGGAGTTGGATCCTAAAGCCGCAGGTGTCCAGGAAAAGGTATAGCTTCCTGTACCTCCGGCCGGATTGATGTTGATGATCCCGGTACAGGTATTGTTACAAAGCACATTGGTTTGTGTGGGTGTAGCCGTGAGCGTTGGAGGAGCTGTAATTGCAAAGGTTGTCGTTTTTAAACAGCCCAGGTTGTCTCTCACGTCCACAGTATAATTTCCGACACATAAGCCCGTAGCCGATGATGTGGTAGATACATTGGGAGTCCATGAATATGTATAGCCCACGCCGCTGCCACCCGTTGCTGTCACGGAAGCTGTGCCGTCGCATAAGGCGCCGCAGATCAGGTTTGTTTTAGTGACCGTTACTGTAACGGCAGGCGGCTGAACAATATTAGCGCTGAAGGTTGCCGTACAGGTTCTTGTATCGGTTACCGTCATCGTTACCACTCCCGGGCAAAGGCCTGAGATGGTATTGGCTGTAGGACTTGCGGCGGCAGGTACCCATGCGTATGTATAAGGGCTGGTGCCACCGGTGGGCGATACTGTTGCCGAGCCATTACACACGCCGTTGCAGGTAATGCTGCTGGATGTGCCATTGGGCACCAGGGGCGCCGGCTCTGTGGTCGTGGTCGTAAATGTCCTGGAGCATCCCCCGGCATCGCTCACCGAGAACGTATGCACACCGGCACAAAGGTTATTCACAGGAGTGGATACAAAGGGATTCACCGTAAAGGTTGGTCCCGGTAAGACCGGATCGACTCTCACCGTGTAGGGCCCAAAGCCACCGGTCAGGGAAATATTTACGGAGCCGTTACATTGCCCGAAGCAATTGGGTTCGCGCGGGAGGCTGAACACCATGTTGATGGGTGTCGGATTAGCCGGCATGTTTTGCGACAGGGTAGATGTCACGAAACCCGAACCATCGAACACAAAAATATCCAGGAGGTTACCCTGGCAGCTGCACAAATTGGTTAAGGTTAATACCGGTGGCGAAATGTTATTGGTTCCGGTCGGAATACAGGTAGCGTTGGTATTGAACACCAGGTCGTAAGGCCCGGTAAAGCATCCCGCAAAGGAGAAGGTCATGGTCCCGTCGCACACATTGTTGCAGGTAAGGTTGGTAAACGAGTAGGTCAGCACACAGGCCTGGGGCGCCGGTCTTACGATCTTCGGCGTGGTGCCGAAGCTAACGTTGGGATCGACTTTGTAAAGAGAAGGCGTGTTGGTATTGGCAATCAGGATCAGGTTGGAGGAGTTGAAGGCAACGCCGCTTCCAAGAAAAAGCTTGTTCTTTATCTGGAGGGTCGAATGATCGGAATTGAAGAGCACCGCATCGGCACTGGCTTCCAGGTTACCGGCAATCAGGGAAGTATTGTTCAGGTTGTAGGTTCCTTTGTTTATTTTAAGGGTATAAGCGTCCCCGACTTTTACCGACTGCAGGTTCCAGTTGGCATTTTCGAATAAGACATCGGCCTGGATCACATTGCCGAAAAAATTAACAGTATGAACTGTGGCAGTGCTGTTGCCGAAGATCAGCGGAGACGTGGCATCATAAAATGTCCTGCGGTTGAAGATGAAATCACCCGAGCAGCGCAGGGTGGTAAAACCGTCGCCCGTAAAATGAAGATCGTTGTTGGTATGATGGCATTCTAGGGAGCGAACGCTGTTCATTCCCACCATGTGAACGACAAAATTGCCGGTGGAAGAGTTGTTATCAAAAATAAGATCATTGGACGGACCGGGAACGACATTGGCCACAGCCCCGCCACTTGTCAGAGACCAATGGCTACGATCATTCATATTACCTGAACCACCCACCCAGTAAAGGGTTTGTGCTTCAAGAAGGTACGAAAATAATAGGACAAGTAACAGTAATAGTTTTTTCAACATAACAATTTTTAACTTTAACGAATATATGCTGCTTCGGGTTTCTAAAACTACAAAAAATAAGCTAGTAATCACCATATTGCTGTGTGAAACCTCCCTTTTAGCGATTAAAAATAAGCCCGGGGTTATGAAATAAGGCTTCCTGCCTGATTTTGGACAAATACAGCATTTTTATTAGTTACTTTGTCCAAAAATTACCCACTAACAAACTTTTTTCTTCGACCTATGGCAGATAATGAATCCTTAAACTCATGGAAAACGCTCACATCAGAACTGGTGTACGAATCCGCATGGATTGCCGTGCATAAACACCAAACGATTAACCCGGCGGGCAACCCTGCTGTATACAGCGTCGTGAATTTTAAAAACCTGGCCATCGGCATTCTGCCCTTAAGCGAAGACGGCTATACCTGGCTCGTCGGGCAGTGGCGTTACCCGCTCAATGCCTACAGCTGGGAAATCCCTGAGGGCGGCGGACCGTTGGGAGAGCATCCCCTGGAAACCGCGAAGCGTGAGTTAAAAGAGGAGACCGGCATTGTAGCCGAAACCTTTGAGGAGATCATGCAGCTTCACCTCAGCAATTCGGCAACCGACGAACATGCCTTCGTGTTCCTGGCTACGGGCTTAAGCTTTGAGGAATCCGAGCCTGAGGAAAGTGAAGATCTGAAAGTCAGAAAAGTACATATCGATGAGGCTTTCCAGATGACGCTCAAGGGTGAGATCACCGACGCCATCAGCGTGGCAGCGATCATGAAAGTGAAGTATATGTTGTCAAATCCGTAAGGCCTTCCAGGTTTTAAAAACCTGGAAGGCCTTACGGCATCACCACCCGGCAATTTCCCAGGTGCCCTGCGAGCGCATCACCTGCTCCACGATATCCCGCACGCAGCCTTCGCCGCCTTTGCGGTTTGAAATGTACATGCAGATATCCTTGATCTCGTTGGCGGCATCGAAGGGGCAGGCGGCAATTCCCACGCGCCTCATCACTTCATAATCCGGAAGATCATCGCCCATGTACAGTATCTCGTCTTCTGCGAGACCAAGCTCATTGATGTAATCTTTATAGCATTGCAGCTTGTCGTGCTGGCTCAGAAAAATATCGGTGATCCCCAGGTTCTCCAGGGCTTTTTTCACGGCCAGACTATGGCCTCCTGAAATGATCGTAATCCTGTATCCCTTTTTCACAGCGAGCTGCAGGGCATAGCCGTCTTTGGAATTCATGTTACGGATAAATTCCCCGTTCTCCATGATCAGTACCTGGCCATTGGTTAATACGCCATCCACATCGAGTAAAATCGTTTTGATGCGGGTTAATTTTTGCTTGAAATTTTCCATACAGGATATGAGCCTTTATAACAGGCGCAAAAGTTACTTCAAAAGTGTAACGTGTCCAACATAATTATGCTGCAAATTATCGACATCCTTAAAGCTGACCTTCCAGGTGTAGGTGTCCTGCTTGGCCGGCTGGCCTTCGCCTTCTGTTATTCCCGACCAGCCATCCTCCAATCCGTTTCCTGAAAAAACTTTTGCGCCCCACCGGTTGTACACCTCAAGGTACACCTCACTGATTCCATATCCGTATACATAAAAGCGGTCATTCACATGATCATGATTAGGAGTAAAGCTGTCAGGCACATAAAAAGACCATTCCTTAAAATCAACGACCGTACACCTGGTCGCCGAACAGCCAAAGCTATTCTCCGTGTACAGGCAAACGGGATACTTGCCCGCATCGCCAAAATTGTAGCTAAAATTAGTGGTAAAGAGTTGTTTTCTATCGTCGATATTCCAGTAAAAATAAGAGCTGCCTATGCTTAGATTCGTTCCCGAAATGTTATAATTCCCCTTCTCTTTGGGCGTGGCAAGCGCAAAATCGGGAACAGGCAGCGGATGTATGACGACCTGCGTGGTAGCGGTGCATATGGCCGCATTTCCTGATAAAACAGTAAGCGTATAAACACCTGCCGCCTTCGCGGGTACAGATACAAGCGTGGGGGAAATCAAGGAGGATGTATAGCCGCCGGGCCCGTGCCACGATGTGACGGAGGCATTATGAGCGCTGCTTAAGAGTTTCAGGCTTTGCAATTCGCACACCGGCGAGTTGCTGGATGCTGTAACCGTACAACTTACACAGGTGGCAGGCGCCGTATACGCGCAGGTTTTTGCATAACCGCTGATGGCCGAGAATGAGGCGCTCAGGCTGCAGGTACTTCCGTTGGAAGAAAGGCCGGAAATGCTGTACACCAAAGGGCTTGTAAACGGAGCTGTATAGGCCTGGCTGCCTCCGCAGCTGCTCGTGACGACCAGGGAGCCGGTAGAAGGAGCATTGGTAAAGCTCACCGTGCCGGTAAGGGTGTAGGTATTGTTTGTCGTATCACAAGCCGAGGGAACCGCCGTCACGGCCTGAAACAGGTTCATGATACTGCAATCTGTAGCACCTGCGCCCGTTGCGCCTGCATTTGTCTGATTAAAAATAATGGTCGTGTAATTGCCCCTGTAGTTGGTGATCAGCACCAGGTAATACTGGCCGGCCAGGGCATTTGGAATAGTACATACTTCTGTTGGCTGAGGATCATAGCTGCAATCTACCATATTGCCGGAAGGATACAGGCCGGGAGGTGCATTCGTATTGCTCGGACAGCCAATCCCTACGCCGGTGCAGGCATTGGTAAGCTGGGCAATACATCCTGATGTTGCACTTGTAAAAGGCCCCCAGCAGACAAAATCTATATCGTCGAAAGCACTGGCGCCTGAGATGTTTAAAATAATGGGCCCTGAGGTTGCTACTTTTAAATAATACCAGACCGGGTTTTGTGTGGTTATCAAACAGCCATAATTAACGCCCGGCTGCGCCGTATAGCCATTGACAGGGGCCGGAAAATTGTAGGTGGTTCCCGTGCAAAAAGGCACTGCGCCATGACACAACTCCGTTTGCGCTTTTGCGTTGAAAACAAGAGCCATCAAAGCAACCAGAAAAATAATACTGTTTCTCATTAACTACAATTAATAAGGGAACTTTAAACTAAAACGGGGAAATGCAAGAGTAGCCAGCCAACAATCAGCACTTTATATGCAAAGGCAAAAAGATGTCTTCACCCGGGGATGGGAAAAGGAAAAAGTGCTGATCCTAAAATTAATACGGTTCGGATAGCAAGCTAACAGCCTGTTAAACGTAAAGATACTAAATTTGTTACTAAGTGCCCAAAATATACGTCGCTAAAGGACACGACAGGGACCAAAAGGAATTACACCTTGTTTTGCTGGCTTAAAATCAGCCCTGAGAGAAGCTTATATATAGCTTCTAACTGTTTATCGTTTTTGAGCAGGGCCAGGTGCTTATTCATCACCGTCTGATCATTGCGCATGGCGGGCCCTGTTTGCGCCTGTTTGGGCTGGCTGTTATAAATCACCTTGTTGAAAGAGCCCGACATGATAGGCCAGAGCAATTCGGCATCTTTCGCGCTCAGGTTTTCGCTCACATAATCAAAGGCCGCAACATACAGGGCATTGGTAAAATTGCAGGCAAACACGGCCGCGAGGTGCAGCTTCAGGCGTGTTTCGGAATCCACCGCTTTTACCGTATCCGAAACAGAGCCTGCCAGTTTCGTGATCTGTTTGAGCGTTGCTGCCGAATTGGCTTCCACCAGGAGGGGCGTGCGTTTCCAGTCTACCGGGCTGTTTTTACTAAAGGTTTGTAAAGGGTAATAAACGCCGGTTTTAGGGGAAGCTTTTTTCAACACATCCATGCTCACGCTTCCGGAAGTATGCAGTACGATCCCCTGGAGCTTCAATGCAGCCAGCTCTCCGGCAACCTCCGGCAGTGCGCTGTCCTTCACACACAGGATGTATACGTCCGCATTCTTTTCCAGCTTGTTGTAGGTGCTCACAACAGGCACCCTGAAGCTTCCTGCAAAGTCCTTGGCTTGTTTCGTCAGACGGTGATTGAACACCTGCACCAGCTTTACTTCTGCGCTTTTGGCAAAAGAGCCCGCGATGTGGTGCGCCACATTGCCGGCTCCGATCAGGACGATATGTAATGGCTTCGACACCTTGGTTCAACGGTTGATGAATACTAAATTTAAGCGGCAGGCCTGATGAGCTTATTCACTCTTCTTCGTTCTTTGATGGCAATGATGGTACCGATGATCATGATGATACAACCCAGCCAGAGCACATTGATGTAAGGGAACATATAGGCCTCCAACACCACAAAGTCTTTGGAGTTGGTCACCTTCTCGCTCATCTGGATCTCGACGCTGCCTTCGTTCGGATTAATTTTCCAGAAGATGAATTTCAATCCCAGCTCTTTTAATTCATACTGATCGGGCATGATCATGTTATTTTTCAGAATGTACTTCGGCGTAGCCCTGTGTACGGTTCCATTGATGTCCGTGGCTTTCAGCACTGCCGTCACAATGAGCAGGCTGTCGCTTTTAGCAAACTCTTCCTCATTGAGGTTGGTAGTAATGCTGTCGATGAGGATAATGGCATTCTCCGCAAAGATGGTATCGCCCATGTGCCCGATAAAATTTGTCGGCTCCTTATAGGCATCTTTCTTCATATCCTTATCGTCACTCAGGTCGGCATAGGTAATGTGCGTATAGATATCGTGGTTCAGGAAGTGCTTGGTGTCCGGGTTAGAGGCTTTCCCCATTTTCGGATTGTCCTGTACCATCGGGCTTAATTCAAAGGCTTTTACGGCTTCTCCTTTTTCATTGCGCTTCAGATCTCCCTTTTCATCGCGCTCAAAATAATCCATGTTGAAGTACACATCGATGCCTTCGCGCTTTTTGCCTTTGTAGGTCACCATGTATTTGCCCAGTGGCAAGGTATCTCCTTTGGTCAGCAGCAGGCTTTTCTTCGCGTTAAAATCTTCTCCCAGCCCTTCCACACTTTTCTTAGAGGTGTTTTGCGAGATGGTTTGTTTTTTTGATGTTGAGATCAGGGCGCCGATCAGGATAAAGGCAAAGCCGATGTGTGCGATGGAAGAGCCCGCATGGCGAAGTTTTCCTTTTAAGATGCGCATCGCATACTCCCCGTTGGCAAACACCGCAAACAAGCCGGAGATGAACAACAGGGCATAAGAGATCAGGTTCCATTTATCAAGCGTTTTCGCCGTGGAGTAGCCGTTCAGGAAATACAGCGGGATCACGCAGGTGAGACCAAATACGACCGACAACAGTAAAGAGACACGGAACTGTTTGAAGAATGTTTTCGGGTTTGTTTTTTTATACTTAAAGAACTGTGTGATGGCTACCAGGATGAGTGTCACGATAGCGAAAGGCGTTTGCCAGAGATTGTATTCCGGAACTTTCACCGGCGCTTTCTCGAGGTTGAATAATTTGTTGAGAACAGGAATGGAAGTGAAATAAGTAATGATCAGCGCCGACAATAACAGCACCAGCGAGCCGATGAACATCCAGAACTCCCGCGAATACAGGCTCTCCTCTTCTTCCTCCTTCGGGAAATACTTCATGTAGGAGAAGATCGTGAGCCCAAAGCTTCCTCCGAGCCAGATCATCACGATGGCTTTTTTATAGCCGTAGAACACCGCAAATGCCAGCATCAGCAAGGAGATCATGACATACGATACACGGATGAGCTTATCATGAATGAGCAAGGCGACACAGATAAAAATAAAGGTGATGACATAGATCACCAGCTGGCCCTGCATCCCGAGATCCGTAAAGGCATGCACGGAGCTGTTTCCAAGGATGCCGCTGCGCGTTAAGAAGGTAGAATACAGCACGAGTAAAAAAGAGGAGATCGACAGCAGGTGGGTCATGAACAGGGAGCCACCTTTGTTCTTGTTGATGATCATCACGTGGCCGGCCGCTACAATGAGTAACCAGGGCACCAGCGACGAGTTCTCCACAGGATCCCAGGCCCAGAAGCCGCCAAAGCTCAGGGCTTCATAAGCCCAGGCGCCGCCCATTAAGATTCCCGTTCCCAGGATCATGATGCTGAAGAAGGTCCAGGTAAGCGCCGGTTTTTGCCAGCTCGTAAAATCCCGTTTCCATAAGCCTGCCAGGGCAAAGGCAAATGGCGGCAAGGTAGAGGCAAATCCTAAGAACAAGGTCGGCGGGTGGATTGTCATCCAGTAATTCATCAGCAAAGGATTGAGGCCGCGGCCATCCAGGTTCGCCAGGTATCCCGGGTTCTGCACGAAAGGCAGGTTCGCGAAATCAGGATTTTCTCTTAATAAGATAAACGGATTGGTACCCAGGCTGAAATCGCTGATGGTAATGCCCAACAGCATGCTGGCTAAAAATACCTGCACCAGAGAGAACACCGCCATGGTAGGCGCTTCCCATTTACTGTCGATGGTCCTGAATAAAATATTGCCCAATACCACGTTCCAGAAGGTCCAGAGGAGGAAGCTTCCCTCCTGCCCTTCCCAGAAGCAGGACATGATGTACTCCATAGGCATGGAGTTATTGCTGTGTTGCCACACGTACGAGTACTCATACATATGATTAAACAGCATGTAAAACAGGGTGGCTGCGATCCCGATCACCGAGAAACTATGAATAGAAAAGCTGATCCTGGCGAAGCGCTTCCACTCGGTGGTCAACGTTTCTTTCGAATAAAAATAATACGCAAGCGTGGATACGAGGGCCGAAATCAGTGATAAATACACAAAGGCATTACCCACAGCGCCTGCCCATAAATGCTCTCCGATGTATGTGATCTTCTCCAAAATTCCGATTATGCTTTTACCTGTGGTTTTCCGTCATTGTACTTGCTCGGGCATTTCATCAGGATCTCATTGGCATGAAATTCCTGTCCCTGCATTTTTCCGATCAATACGATCTGCTCCGATTTTTCCATATCCTGCGGCACACTTTTGTGAAGCACCACGCGCTTCTCCAGGCCTTTGTTATCGGTCATCAGGAAAGAGCACTCGTCGGCATTGACCTTAGGATCGTACTGAACGGGAACGGATTTGTTTAACTTTCCAACCACATGGTATTCCGTGTCCGGGTTTTGGGAGGCTTCCGCAAAATCCGAATAGGAAGCATTGCTTTGAAGAGAGGTAAAAATAACGCCGATTGCTACTGCTATGACGATGATTCCTACAATGTGAAGCTTTTTCATGTTTACTTTCTTTTATTTTCCCGCAGATCTCGCAGATTGCGGAGATTTTATAATAATCTGGTTGCCTATAGAATAGGAGTTTATTTTTTATTTTCCAGTTTTCTCAAACGGATGTCGATATATATTAAATAACCAATCAGGCACAAAAAAGTTATAGCCAGTACGGCGATCACCACGTAGATCTTGCCCTGGCTCCTGAACAGGTCCGCCATTTCGGGCTCAGCCACATACGCTTCGTAGGGCACCTTTTCAAAGCTTTCCGACGGTTTAGCGAGTGAGTCTTGCGCCTGCAGGGTGAGCATGCTCAGCAGGAAAAAAAGGATATAGGCGATCTTAGTCATTTTCCGAATTATAGTTTAAAGTAGCCAGTCGTTTCTTCACATCCAGGATCCAGAGGCTCAGCAGGATCCAGCCGATGATGGCCGGGTAAAACACCGTGCGCATATTATTATCAAGGTCGTATTTTCCGAAAGCAGGATTGTTACCGTTCCCCGGGTGCAACGAATCCGTGAGGCGTGGAAGGATCATGATGAAGACGAACATCATCACAAAAGCAAAAATATTATATACCGCCGAAATGCGCGCGCGCTTCAGCTCATCGGTGATGGAGCCCCTCAGGATAAAGTAGGCCAGGTAAATGAGGATGGCAATCGCCACGCCATTCAGCTTCGGGTCTTCAAAGGTCCACCAGGTTCCCCAGGTAAACTTCGCCCACATACAGCCTGTCAGAAGGCCCGGAATGCTCAGAAACAGGCCCGTTTGCGCTGCCTGATCGCTCACGAGGTCTGAGCGCATGTCGTTTTTATATAAGTGTTTTACGGCAAATACAACAGAATAGCCCATCTGGAAGAGCATCGCAAACCAGATTGGCACGTGGAAATATACGTTGCGGATGCTTTCGTGCAGGATATCGAGCTTAGGCACGGGGTTTAATAATCCCCAAACCAGTGTGTAAAGGATAATGAGTACCGACAGTATTTTCCACCACTTTATCATTCGCGCCAAAGGTAGTTAAATAATAGTGTAGCCAATGTAATTACAACAAAATTTAGCATCAGCAGGATGAGCAGATAATTATAGCTGACGCTCCAGGCCAGGCCGTCGATGGCATTCTTGCTTACCTTGATGGAAACCAGTAACAGCGGCATCAGCACCGGAAAGCTCAGGATCGCCATCAGGCTCATGTTATTTCCCGACCTGGAAGCTATGGCGCTCATCAGGCTCAGCACGCCCGAAAAGGCCGTAGAGCTGAACAGGAGCACCAGTACGAACAGGCCCATGTCCTGCACAATATTCCCCACAAACCAGCCGTAGAAGAAAAAGGTAAAGAGGCTCAGCACAGCCATGAGGATCATGTTGTAAAAGATCTTGCCGAGGATGAATTCCCGGGCACCGTAATACAGGTAGTTGTAGAGCGCTTTTCCCTTGGTTTCCTGCACAAAGCTCTTTCCGGATACATTTACTGTAATGAAGGTGAAGATCACCCAGAACAAGGCATTCCACACAATCGGGTGGATCTTTTGCTTAAAGGACAAAGCAGAAATAAATACCGTGGCAATGATATAAACAGCAATTCCGGCAAGAGTTGATCTTTGCCGGAATTCCAGTAGAAATTCTTTCTTAATAAGTGCCGGTAGCTGCTGCTTCAACATGTGGGCGCAAATTTACGCCCAAATAGTTGAAATCCCAATTTTAATGTATGATTTGGAAGTGCCCTTTATAGGTACTTGGCGTCGCATTCGGAACGGTTAAGATAAAGAAATAGGTTCCGTCTGTATGACCGCCGCCATTCCAGTCATTTTTATAGTTCTCCTGCTCAAACAGTTTTTTGCCCCAGCGGTTGAATACCGATAAGTTATTGCTGCCCAGGGCTTCCAGCCCTTTGAATTTCAGGTAGTCGTTCACCCCATCGCCGTTTGGTGTAATCACGTTCGGGATGTTGAGGGCGCCTTCCACGCTGTATGCCATCGTTACAGTATCCATACAACCTGCAGAACCCGTTACAGTCAGAGTGATGGTATAAATGCCTGTCTCGTCATAAGCATGCCCTACCGGCGTTCCGCTGCCACCGGTGCCGTCGCCGAACAACCAGCTTGTAGTGGTGATAGAGCCTGTAGCCAGTGTGGAGGTGCTGGTAAAAGTAATGGTTTGACCCGGAGCTACCGGAGAAGAAGGTGTCGCCACAAAGCTTGCCACCGGTGACACATCGTTCGCCACGGTGATCACATTTTTAGCCTCGCAGCCTTTGGAATCCGTTGCGGTAAGCGTCACAGTTCCTGCAGCACATACCCTTGTCGAATCATCGGCATCTGCGCTGTTGTGAGACCATGAATAGGTAAACGGAGGATAGGTCGTCACAGCAGTCGAAGTGATTACGGAACACTCGCCCGGACAGATTACCAGGTCAGGAGACCCGAGGATCAGAGAAGGGCTTGATTTTTCAGTCGTTACCGTTCCAGTGCCACGGCACATGTTCTGGTCGGTTACCATCACCGCATAGGTTCCCGAGCTGGCAGTCGTTGCCGAAGCTCCGTTACCCAGGAAAGACGGCGTCCAGGAATAAGAATACGCCGGTGTACCTCCTGTGACCGTTGGCGTGAGGCTGGCACCAAGACCGGCGCAAAATACCACCGGGTTATTAAAGGCCACTACCGGGTTGCCTGTAGCCACAATCACACAGGCATTGGAGACCGCAGGGCAGCCCGAAGCCGTATTGGTGATCTGCAAGGTGACAGTCATCGCACTGGAAACCGTAATAGAAGGCGTATGCGCTCCTGTGCTCCAGGTATAAGTATAAGAGCCCGGAGGCAATATGGTGATCGGTGTTACGGTAGCAGCTGCGCCGGCACAGATGGCCAGGTTCGCAGGGATCGTTACTGTCGGTGAAGGACTGATGGTGACATTGATGCTTGCGGAAGCCACACAGTTGTTGGCATTCACCGTCAGTGAATACACACCGGTGGAGTTTACCGTAGTTGTTTCTGTCGTGGCACCGTTCGACCAGGTATAGCTGGTAGCCCCCAGGATAGAGGGGATCAGCGTGGAAGAAGACGTTCCGCAGATAGAGATCGGGTTAGCCGTAATACCAAGCGTAGGTGTGGTATTGGAAATGGCGAAGGCCTGCTGCGACACACAACCGTTCACGTCCGTCACAACCACCGTATAGTTGGTTGGTCCCGTAAGCGTTGCGGAGTTGGTGGTAATAGATCCCGGAGTCCAGGAATAGCTGGCATAGGCCGGCATACCTGCTGCCGGAGGCAGGATATTCAGAATCGTATTCGTAGAAGGCGGACAGTAGTTGAATGGTCCAGAAATAATAAGATCAGGCACCGGGTTGGAAGTCGTGCTTACCGTGCTGGTGTTCGACACATCGCTTGTACAACCCGATACGGTATTCGTCACCACGAGCGTGATGGTACCGGATGCGTTTGCCGTGATGCTTGGTGTATGGGCGCCGGTGCTCCAGGTATAGGTATAAGGTCCTGAAGGCGTTACGGATACTACACCCAGGGTGCCGGTACCACCTGAGCACAGGCTCAGGGAAGGCGTAATCGCTACCGTAGGGGTCGGCGATACGTTGACGTTAATGGTTTTGGTGGTAACACAGTTGCCGCTGGCTGTTACGGATACAGTATAAACGCCGCCCGTAGTCACTGTCGCAACCGGTCCGGTATTTCCGTTAGACCAGGTATAGGTAGCACCTGACAGAACCGTTGCATTGAGGGTCGTGGTTCCTGCACCGCAAACCGATAAAGGGTTAGCTGTAATGGATACCGACGGAGCCGAAGACGAAACCGTGAAGGTGGCAGCACCGGTACAGCCGTTGGCATCCGTTACCCTTACGGTATAAGAGGTTCCTGTTCCCGTTCCTGTTAAAGATGCTGTAGGTGTGTTGATCGCGCCGGGAGTCCAGGTATAGGTATTATAGGCCACATTACCCGGAAGCGGTGGATTTAAAGAAAGGGTGGTGCTGGTGAGAGGGCTGCAATAGTTGAGTGGCCCTGCTACAACCGGTACCGGGTTAGGATATACATTGATGGTATCGGAGGATGATTTGTAGCATCCCATTTTATTTACCGTTACATAATAAACACCTGTGGAGTTGGCAATGGTTGAACAACCGCCGGAGCCATTGCTCCAATACACGTTGTCATAAGCCGAACAGTTGGTCAGCGTTAAGGTAGCGCCCGGAGTGGCGCACACTGTGCCCGTTGCCGGTGCAATGCTTAAGGTAGGTTGTGGCACCGCAATATTCTGAATCTTGATGTAATAGATGGCGGAGGACGATAAAGGAGGATTTCCGTTATCCGTACCGGTAATCACGACCGTGTGCACACCTGTTACCGTTGGCGTGGCAACAACGCGCCAGGCGTAGGTGGTGATTCCACCGGAAGTATTGGTGATACCCAATGGCTGAAAGCTTCCGCCCAGGGTTGGCGCACTCGCCGTCACAGTCACCGTTTGGTTATTCTCAGGAGCGAGGAAGCTGGTTGTATAGACAAGCGTATCGCCCAACGCACAGATCCGGATGGTATCACCGCAGGCAGAACCGCCGCCTGTTGCATCCTGTACAATAGGAGGCAGGTTGTTATTAGTACCGCAGGTATTGAAGTAGTAAGATTTGTTATCCAGGAAAGAAACCCCATCGTTAGCGCCGTAAGGCCCATCATAAGAGATCCCTACCTTGTCAAAACGGCCGATCTGTACAAAGTTCACACCGTCGCCTTTATTTACACCAACAGTGGCCGGTGTACCACCGAAACCGCCTGTTCCGCCGGAAGCAGAGCCTGTTGTCCATTGCATATCGCCGTAGCAGAAGGCCACATTGTTTCCGTTAGGCAGGATCGGATCGGATCCGTCGGTGATGATCAATTGGAAGTCATTCACTTTATCGGCCATCGTATTGTAGTAGCCTACATGGTCCCACTTCACGATCAGGGATGTTCCTGTTAATTTGAAATACGGTAAGCCGCTGCTGGCGTGCCTGGTATCCACATCGCCCCAGAAAGGGGCAATCATCACGAAGCTTGGATCAGGAAAGGAGTTGGAGCTAAAGGTAGCATAAGCGCTCCCGAAAGAGATATTACCGTTATTATTGATGAAAACAGAATTATAGGTCGTTCCATAGAAACAAAAGTTAAAGCCCAGGGGAATTACCGCTGTCGAACCGTCATCATTCCGGTAATCCGGTGCCGTTCCCGAGGTAATCGGTACAACCGAGAAGGTCGCATCCAGGGGCATCAAACACTGGCAGTTACCGGTAGCCGTGGAGGGATTTGTACCCACATAGGCTCTGTTTGCAGGCGCCACCGCCGGGGCCGGAGCATGCGTATTGGCATTGGCAGGCAGGATCTCATAATGCATTTTGGGATCAAGCTTGCCGGTTTTCTTTAACTGGTCATAGCTCTGAGCAGTCGTATAAATCGTTTGGGCATTGATTCCTGAAATAGAAAAAATGATCCCTAGAATGACAAGGTAAATTTTCTTCATAATAGTAGAACGGGTTAACGGGTTTCGATTAATGAATTCCAAACTTAGTGAATTTTCTCTTATTAAAACGTTAAAAATCAGATAATACTTCGCCTGATCTGCTCTTTTCACCTCTTTATTATGCCCATTGAACGGTTTGGAAAAACCGGTCTTCCAAAAAGCAGTTTTCTTCAAAGTTGGTGCCAGCAGAGCCTGAAAGCATGGATGTTTTTGGATTCTAAATTAGGCCCGCCCGGAATTTTTGCTTATTATTACCCTAAGAATCAGATAAACTGTCTGCCATGAAATCCGCTCTCTTTACCACCCTGCTCTTCCTTTCCTTTATTCTCTCGTCGTTTTTCAAGAAGAAAGGAACGCCAACGTCCAGCATCCATACCTTTAAGGTAAGCACCCTCGAAGGCCAGGAATTTGATTTTTCGGCATTGAAAGGCAAAAAGATCCTGGTGGTAAATACGGCCAGCAAGTGCGGCTTTACACCACAGTTTGAACAGCTGCAGGCCCTTTACGAAAAGTACAAAGATAAGAATTTTGTAGTGGTGGGATTTCCCTGCAACCAGTTTGCGAGCCAGGATCCCGGCTCTTCCGAAGAGATCAAGGCTTTTTGCACCCGCAACTACGGTGTCAGCTTTCCGATGATGGAAAAGGTGGATGTAAAAGGAGAGCATGTGGCTCCTGTTTACAAATGGCTTACCTCCAAAGAGCAAAACGGCGTGGAAAGCAGTTCCGTGAAATGGAATTTCCAGAAATACATGATCGATGAAAACGGCTTCCTGGTAGGCCATGTGCCTTCCTACAAAAAGCCCGACTGCGACCGGATCGTGAACTGGATCGAAGGGAAGTAGGGATTAGCGAAAGGTGATTAGTGAATAGTTAAACAATAACTAATGAAGAAACCATCCATAGTTAAACTGTGAACATTCGACTCTTGTCACCCAAAATCCGGAACTACCTTAACACCGTCGTGGCATTGGCCTGTATCGTCGGTGTGATGATCACATCACTGATGTTGACATGCGCCGGGCGCGAAGCCATCCAGTAAATGGTTTCTGCCACATCTTCCGCACTTAAAGGCACGACCCCCTCATAAACTTTTTTAGCACGCTCCACATCCCCATCGTAACGCACAATGCTGAACTCCGTTTCCACCATCCCGGGGTGGACGGCCGAAACCCGGATGTGGTGCGGCAAGAGGTCGATGCGCATGCCTTTGTTAAGGGCATCCACGGCATGCTTGGTGGCGCAGTAGACATTGCCGTTGGCATACACTTCTTTTCCGGCAATGGAGCCCACATTGATGATATGGCCCTTTTTGCGCGGGACCATCAGGTTGCAAACATACCTGGTAATGTACAGTAGGCCTTTGATATTGGTATCGATCATCCGCTCCCAGTGCCCGATTTGCCCGTCCTGGATAGGCGCCAGCCCGGCTGCGAGCCCGGCATTATTCACCAGCACATCAATGGCTTTAAACTCTTCCGGTAACCCTTCAATGGCCTGTTTTACCTGCTGCTCATCGCGCACATCGAAGCAAAGGCCGAGCACCCGGATCTTATGGCTGCTCTCAAGCTCCCGCTTCAGGGCATCCAGGCGTTCTTCCCTTCTTCCTGTAATAATGAGGTCGTAGCCCCTGGCGGCAAATTCCTGCGCTGTGGCTTTCCCTATCCCTGCTGTAGCTCCTGTAATCAATGCGATCATAATGGTCTGAGTATTAATTAGAAGGCTTTCACAGCCTGTCTTTTATAAATGTTACAATTTGTCCGGATTATTCCTGTAAAATTAAGTATATTTATGCAACCCTTTTCGAAGGGTTTATGATAATTGTTTAACAGCTCCGGCCCGGTCATCTGAAAATGGCATGCGGGCCATTAAAATATAGGAAAGAATATGTCTTGTACAAGTTGCTCTACGGGGCAGGATAATGGGATACCGAAGGGATGTAATAATAACGGATCGTGCGGAACGGATAGCGGATGTAATAAGCTGAGTGTGTTTGACTGGCTGGGCAATATGCGCCTGCCGGAAGGACAGGCGGTATGCGATGTGATGGAGATCCGCTTTAAGAATTCACGTAAAGAGTTTTTCAGGAATGTCAATAACCTTTCGCTCCATGTAGGCGATGTGGTGGCGGTGGAGTCTTCTCCGGGCCACGATATCGGCGTGGTATCCATCACCGGTGAACTGGTGAGGCTGCAAATGCGCAAAAAGAACGTGAACTACGACAGCGACGAGATCCGCAAGATTTACCGCAAGGCCAAGCAGCAGGACATCGACAAATGGCGGGAAGCACAAAGCCTGGAAGTGGAAACCATGTACAAAGCGCGTACGCTGGCGCTCAGGCTGGGCCTGCAAATGAAGATCAGCGATGTGGAGTACCAGGGCGATAAGAGCAAAGCGGTATTTTATTACACGGCCAATGGCAGGGTGGATTTCAGGGAGCTGATCAAAGTACTGGCGGAAGAATTCAAAGTGCGGATCGAGATGCGCCAGATCGGTGCAAGGCAGGAAGCAGCCCGCCTGGGAGCTATCGGCTCCTGCGGCAGGGAATTATGCTGCTCCACCTGGCTCAACGATTTCAGAACGGTAACGACCTCTGCGGCGCGCTACCAGCAACTCTCTTTAAATCCGCTGAAACTGGCCGGCCAATGCGGAAAGCTGAAATGCTGCCTCAACTACGAGCTCGACAGCTACCTCGATGCTCTGAAAGAGTTTCCGGAGATCGACAATAAAAAGCTGGCTACCGAAAAGGGCTATGCCTTTCACCAGAAAACGGATATTTTCAAACGCATCATCTGGTGGTCGTACACCAGCGAGCCGGACGTATTCCACGCCCTCTCTATTGAGCGCACCAAAGAGATCATGCGGATGAATGCCGAAGGGCAGAAGCCTGCCGACCTGCTGGAGGCAAAACTTTATAAAGAGCTGGAAGTGAAAAAGCCGGATTATGAGAACGTGGTTGGTCAGGATTCCTTAACGCGTTTCGACAAGCAAAAGAAACAAAACAACCGCAACAAGAACAGCCAGCATAAAAAACAAGCGTCATCGGGTGCCGCCAACAAGGCGAAAGGCCCGGCGGCGGAACAAACAGGGACAGCACAAACGCAGCAGCCCAGAAAGCCGCAGCACAACAAGCCTCATCCTAACCCGAACAAGCAGGGCGCAGCGCCTCAAAGCAAGCCGCAGCAGCCTCAGCAGAATAAAAACCTGAAGCAGCCTCCGAAGCATAACCAGCCTCAGGGACAGCAGCAAAAGCCGCAGAACCCAAACCAGCAGGGACAGCCAAAGGCTCAAAACCCGAATCAGCAAAACAGAAGACCACAGCATAAACCAAAACCTAAACAAGATGGCGGTAACAATCAGGCGTAATACATGGACTCTTTTAGTAGGCGTGTTGTTAAGCGCCCTGTTCTTTTCCTGCAATAAGAATGTGGTGTTCAGCGAGTATAAGAAGCTCCCGGAAGAAGGCTGGCGCATCAGCAATAAATTGTCGTATAATGTCGCCATCGATGACAACAGTAAGTACCATAATGTGTTCCTCACCGTGCGCCATGCCGATGCCTATCCCTACAGCAACCTGTACTTATTCCTGACCACGACTTATCCCGACGGCAAGATCTCGACCGACACCCTGGAGTGTATCCTGGCCAACAAAAAAGGCGAGTGGCAGGGCGACGGTGCCGGCGACCTGTGGGATAATAAAATTCCCTTAAAGAAAAATTTACGCTTCCCACAAAACGGCAAATACACCTTCACCTTCGAGCACGGCATGCGCAGCGATCCTTTACCGATGATCCTCGATTTCGGGATGATCGTTGAGAAGGTTGATTAAGAAAAGCCTGAAGCGATGTGACCGTCAGGTTTTTTCGAGAGCCTCAACCACCGTTGACTGAGGCTCCCGAAGTCAACAGAAGTATCATTTCTCTTTCCCACCGAAATTGTAATTCAGGCCCAGGCTCAGGCGTCCGGCGCTTTCCAGGTCGCCAGGCAATACCCGTTCCCAGGTGGTGAACTGCCAGGCGGCATTCATGGAGAATGACTTGTAGTAGACGTCCAGCCCGGGGCCAAGCATCAGCACATGCATCATCGTGGAGGGCTGTACAATGTCTTTCACATAAATTCCTTTGGTGTACTCATAGTTGGCCTGCAGGGAAGGATACAGAAACACATTGCCCAGCTTTGCTTTACAAAATACCGAAACAAAGTCTGTGGTGCTGTTCCCTACCCGCTCTTTGTAGCGGTTCTGCCCGTTGAGCTTAAAGTTTCCGTTGATGTTAAACCCTATTTTCCGGTACATGAGAATATAGTTCAGGTACACAAAGCCATCGGTGCTGCCTGTGCCCGGCTGCATTTCGAAGGGCAGGCGCTGGCTCTGCGCATTGTGTGCATAATAATTTCCTGTGGGAAGCTTGATGCCTGCGCCGAGTACCAGCTTGTGCTTAACCTCGCCCTCTTCATCCGGCATGACGAGGTGGAAGCCGGCATTGAGGGAGATGTCTCCGAAACCGGTGTGATGCTCATAGACCTCATTCGTTTTGGATTTGTTGTCGAGCAAGGGAGCGAACACATTCAGCTCGATGCGCTTGTGCACAAAATATTTGAACCTCAGCTCAAAGATCTTATAAGATTCAAAGTCCTTGCTGGAATGGCTTTTCAGCGCTTCCGGCACGGAGTCGTGCTGCAGGTGAGCCGTGCGGTAGGCTGATGCGGGAAAAAAGCGGCTCTCATCCTGGTAGCTCCGGTAGCCGTTGAACACGCGGTAGCGGTGCAGCAGGCTAATGCTGTTGCGGTTGTTATAGGGCGTGAGGCCCATAAAATTTCCGCAGATGTCGCAGGCTTCGGCAACAACCGGGAAAACTAAAAAAAAGGTGCAGAGGATAGGTGTCAGGAATTTCATAACGTTGGTCATACAAGGACCGCAGGAGAAGGAAATTCTTCTCCCGCAGGCTCCTGCTCTTTTTAAGATTAATCGTTATGAATGTGCTCTACACTGAACATATCCGCATAATTATCACCGACCTTCTTTGCATCCGCGCCCGGCATGTGTACCGTATTGAGCGTGGAAAAATTGATAACGTTCGGCGACTGGAACCACTCCAGGATATCACACTTCAAATGAATCTTCGGTGTAATGGCGCTGGTTACTTTGGCCACATTGCCGTTGAAGGAGGGCGATACGGTTTTCAGAACAGAGTTCGCGCCGCTGAAGCCGCCGACATGGATCGTAAGCTTATTGGCCGTGGCGGTAGATTGAGGAGAAGTGCCTTCCATCTTCGCCATGATGTAGCCGCTGTTCCAGCTCCAGAACATGCCTTTGGCCGGGTCGAGGGCTCCCGACTGTGCGCCGGATACATTGCGCGTACTATCCACCCCGATCATAAATTCAATGGCTTTGTAATCCGAGTAAGGTACATTTGGTATTTCTACAATCGTGCTGAGCGCATCGGAATAATCCACCAGGTGATAGCTGTTGGGTTCCGCCCAAACGGTATTATCGTCTTTGGTAAGCTTGATGTTGCTGATGTAATATTTGCATAAGGTAATGTTAAAGGTATTACCGGCCTGGTTGGTGTAGGTTTGAGTGGAGAGCACCAGCGATGAATCGCCGACAGCTCCCTCAAACTCGATCTGCAGGGTACCGCCGGGTGTAGCGGGCGTAGTTACCGGCGGCGGTGTTGGTTCCGGCTCCGGGTCTTTGGTGTCTTTTTTACAGTTGGTAAACGTCAGGATCAGGCATATCAATGCCATCCATTGGGATATAGATCTCATGTGTGAATGTGTTTTAATTTGTTTCATAGCGCTGTAGAGCCGGCCGTAAACAACAGCCGGAAGCATCCGCATCAGAAACGCTGGTTTAAATAATTAGTGTTTATCGGCTTGTTCTATGGCCCTGCTGTATTTCCTGATCAAACGGTATTCGTTGAGCAGGTATACGCATAGTACCACAAAAATGAAGAGCGCTGATTTCATGTGATTGATTTTACAGGATAAGCAAGCTTTTGAAGAGCCGGAGTTCCCGATACATGCTGCATGCTGCTGCGCGCTTCATGCAGGATACCCGAACCGGCAGGCATTCTTAAAGCAAGGTATCATTTTATGAATTAATAACAGATCTCCTCTGAGAGAGTGTGTGTCATTATAAAATCAAACCAACGCAGGCGGATGAAACACCGGAACAGCCCTGTGCTCCGGCAGTGATGGTGTGTAGCGAACCGCAAGCTTGCGGATCCACACAGCCGGTAAGGGACTGAACGATACAGGCCCCGAGAACAATTCGGTTTTACCGGTTTTTTCTTTGAGGGAGGAAGGAAGATCAGCCTGTCGCTTGTCTTCTTTTTTTATTTCCTTATCGAGGTAGCATTTGGCTTTACAGCAGCTTCCCACCACATCCTTGTTCTCACACACGGTTTCGGCGAGCTCTTTCTGGTTGCGTTTAAAGTTAATGTAGATAACTGTCTTGGCGCCGCATTGCCAGCTGATGCTAAGTAACAGGAGCGTAGAGAAAAATATTTGAAGCGATTTTTTCAAATCATAAAGACAGTAACCGGGACAAAAATACGATATATAGCAATAGCTTTTTTGAAAAAACAAACTACCCCGGTAAACTTATTTTAATTTATTTTTTGGCGCCCGTCACGACGTGTCGTGAGGCCGTCGCGGATTTTTAATCCGGCTCCACTCCAGGAGAGGGATCAGAGGCTGCTCCTACTCAGGAAGAAGTATACTAAACCTCAAACGTGAGGTCGATGGAAAAGTTGTGTGGGTTCTTTCCCGTTTTGGTGGAATAAAAGGCCATAATCTCTTTCATGTCTTTGTAAAAATCGCCGCTGGGATAAATGATCTTATCGATGCCGCATTCGCGTTTGCTGTAATCCATAAAGCCCAGGGCTAATGGTACCTTGGCGGCAAGGGCCACATAGTAGAAACCGGTACGCCATTTCTCCACTTTGGAGCGTGTGCCTTCGGGAGTAATCATTAACAAAAGCTCTTCGTGGCTATCAAACAGCTCGGCCATCGCTTCCACGGTGCTTTTTTTAGTGCCATCGGATTTGGGTGAGCGATCGATCGGAAGTGCACCGAGATTTTGCATTAAGCGCTTCACCGGAAAACGGATCCATTCTTTTTTGATGGTAAAGCGCATCCTCAGCTTCATGATCTTCAGGGCACCCATCCCATACATAAAATCCCAGTTGCTGGTATGCGGCGCAGCTACGATCACGCAGCGCTTTATTTCCTTCGGAAGATAATGCGTGATCTTCCAGCCGCCCAGTCTGAATAAGAGTTTAAACATCCTGCAAAAATACCGGAATTATTGATATAGATCAATGTTTAGGCGAAAGGTTGCCGGCGGATATAAGCTGCAATCGCAGGAAAATCAGGTTTTTTCAATTATCCGTTGAGTTGCTCGCTCAATCCGACGATGATGCCCTCAGGACCGCGTACATAGGCGAGCCGGTACGTGTCGCCGTATTGCACCACTTCGCCGATCAGTTCGGCCCCGTGGGCCAGCAGGCGCGCAACCAGCTCATCGAGCTCATCCACAGCTAACATGATGCGGCGGATGCCGAGCTCGTTCACGGCAGCCTTCTCAGGCCCGGTTCTCAGCGCTTCCGGCGTATGGAACTTGTCCAGCTCAATCCGCCCGTGGCCATCCGGAGTCCGCATAAACGCAAGGGTAGCACGCACGTTCTGAAGATCGATGAGGCGGTCTACAGAGTCCCCCTGAACGGTTGTTTCACCCTCCAGGACGAATCCCAGCTGGATAAAGAAGGCTTTCGCAGCCTCGAGATCGTCGACAACGATGAGGACGTTGTCCATTCGTAATAATTTACTTTTTGCCATGGCTATACATTTTAGTCAAACAAAGCCCTGCATACTACTCCAGACAGAATGCTCCGTTTTTTCTTCGTGCAGCTAAGTTAGCTTTTTAGATGAATTCGCCGCTCCTCAACATTTCTGTTGTTGACTGAGCCCAAAAACAGTAGTAGCCGAAGCTTTTCCGGAAAAGAAGGTGATAGAAAGTTTTGCTATTAATTCAACTGCTCCCAGAGCATGTCTTTCAGCTTCTGGATGTTGTAGCCCGATTGGGAGGAAATGAACAGGTAAGGAATTTTGAATTTTCCTTTCATGCGTTTCTTCAGGTCCTTCTCCAGCTCGTCGATGAGCTCCTCATCGATGGTATCACACTGGGTAATGGCCAGCATGCGCTGCTTATCGAGCAATTCGGGATTGTACTCCTTTAGCTCGTTCAGCAATATTTTATATTCCTCGTAGATGTTAGGACTCTGGCAACTTACCATGAACAATAAGGTAGAGTTCCTCTCAATATGCCTCAGGAAGCGGGTTCCGAGTCCTTTGCCTTCGCTGGCTCCTTCAATAATGCCCGGAATATCGGCTACGACAAAACTTTTATAATCCCTGTAAGGAACGATGCCCAAATTAGGCGTCAGCGTGGTAAAAGGATAATTCGCAATTTCGGGTTTGGCTGCGGAAATAACAGACAGCAGGGTCGATTTACCGGCATTCGGCAAGCCAACAAGGCCCACATCCGCCAGTACTTTCAACTCCAGAACTTTCCACTCCGTGCGGCCTTCTTCCCCGGGCTGCGAATAGCGCGGTGTCTGGTTGGTCGACGATTTGAAGTGCGCATTCCCCAGGCCGCCTCGTCCGCCGGGCACGAGGATTACTTCCTGCCCGTCTTCGGTGATCTCACATTCGATCTCATCTGTTTCCACATCGCGGGCTATGGTTCCCAAAGGCACGTCGAGGATCTGGTCCTCCCCTTCTTTTCCCGATTTATGCGAGGAGCTGCCACTGCCACCCGGCTCGGCAATGATATGCTTGCGGTATTTCAGGTGGATCAAGGTCCAGAACTGCTTATTGCCACGTAAAATCACATGCCCCCCTCTTCCGCCATCGCCGCCGTCAGGGCCTCCTTTAGAGGTCAGAATATCGCGGTGCAGGTGTGTGGAGCCGGCTCCGCCTTTTCCACTCCTGCAGCAAATCTTTACATAGTCAACAAAGTTCGTATCCACTGTATTTGGTATAAAAGACAAAAGATTTAAGATAAGGATCAGGCCTTTCTCTTAAATCTTTCATCAGAGATTTCAATGATTATTTTTTCTTTTTCGCTGCTTTTTTTGCAACAGGCTTCGCTGCTACTTTCTTCACGGCCTTCTTAGCGGCTTTTACCACTTTTTTTACCGGTGCTTTAGCGGCAGCTTTCTTCACTACTTTTTTAACTGCTTTTTTCGGAGCGGCCTTTTTCGCGATGGCTTTTTTCACCGCCTTCTTCACGGCTTTTTTAGGAGCAGCTTTTTTAGCGGCTATTTTCTTAACCGCTTTTTTCACCACGATTTTTTTCGCTGCTTTTTTTACTGCCTTTGCCACTTTTTTCACCGGTGCTTTCGCCGCTACCTTCTTCACCGCTTTCTTAACGGCTTTGGCAGGCGCCTTAGCAGTTACTTTTTTAACGGCTTTCTTTACCGCTTTTTTAGCAGGTGCTTTTACGGCTGCTTTTTTCACCGCCTTTTTAGGGGCCGCTTTTTTCGCAGGTTTGGCAGCAGCCTTTTTAGGTGCGGCTTTGCTTGTTGCTTTTTTCGCAGGAGCGGCGGCCTTTTTCGCTGGTTTTGCCGCTGCTTTTTTAGGTGCTTTAGTGGCAGCCTTAGCCGGTGCTTTAGCCGCAGGTTTTTTGGCAGCCGGTTTCTTAGGTGCTTTGGTGGCTGAGCTTACCGAAGCCTTAGCAGGTACCTTTACCTTGTCGGCAGTAAACTCATCCCCGGTTGCATCGTCTTTTTTATCGTTCTGGAAAAAGTTGCTTACTTTTTCTTTGATCGTTGCCAGAATTCCTTTCTTCTCTTCTTCCTCATCCGTACGGTGTCCTTCCTCTTTTCTTACCTCGTCCATGTCTTTCTGCAGCTCCGGAGAGATCTCGGTAGCCTCCTCAAAATCATTCACCGTCAGGTCCAGATGCTCGATGTCGTTTTCCAGCATCGTGAGCTCGATCTCCGCATTCACAAAGGTAATGCGGTCTACCAGGTCCTTGAAAATAGAATCGATGGTGCCGGTCCCTTTGATGGAATGGAATTTCGATTGCTCGGAATAGTATTCTTTCAGAGGTAAGGTTTTGTTGTTGTATTCATTCACCCTGTTGCTGATGATGTTCTCATCCTGGTCATCAGGCCTGCCGGTTTCCCTGCCGCGCAGCAATAAGCGCTTGATCAGCTCCTCATTATCCACTTCCAGGGCCAGCATCGCGCTGATCGCTGTTCCTTTTTTCTGCAACAGGTCGTCGAGGGCAATAGCCTGCGCCTGTGTACGCGGAAAACCATCAAAAATAAAGCCTTTGGCATTCGGGTTTGAATCCAGCTTCGACTCTATCATCCCAATCACAATCTCATCGCTCACCAGGTCGCCACGGTCCATAATGGCTTTAGCCTCCATTCCGAGTGCAGTGCCATTGGCAATTTCGCTGCGCAGCAAATCGCCGGTAGATAAATGCACCAATCCGTATTTATCGATTAACTTCTGGGATTGTGTCCCTTTTCCTGCGCCCGGAGGGCCAAATAAAACAATGTTCAGCATATTGATGGTTTTTATGAGGTTAGAGAATTATTTATCGAGTACAAAAATATCTTTCATGTTTCTTCCAAGCCCGTCGTAGTCCAGCCCGTAGCCCACCACGAAATCGTTCGGAATTTCCATCCCCACATAATCTACTTTGATGTCTTTGGTATAAGCGTCGGGTTTCAGAAGAAAAGAAGCTATTTTGATCTGCTTCACTTCTTTTTTGATCAGGAGCGCCACCAGCTTTTCAATGGTGACACCGGTGTCCACAATGTCTTCCACGATCACTACCGTTCTTCCCTTGATCTCCTCGGTAAGCCCGATCATTTCGGTAACGATGCCCGTGCTGTTGGTGCCATGGTAGGAAGCCAGCTTGATAAACGAGATCTCACAAGGGATGGTTACTTCCTTGAGCAGGTCGGCGGCAAACATAAAAGAGCCGTTGAGCACTACCAGGAACAAGGGCGTGTCTTTAGCCAGGTCGGTATTTATTTTTTTGGACATTTGTCTGACACTTTCCTGGATCTTGTCGGATGTGATATAAGGGACAAAGGTTTTATCTTTAAGGGTGACACGCTGCATGCAAGGATGAATTTTTAATGAAACAAATATACTAACTATTTAGAGTCTGTTTAATTTTTATATTCCGGAATTGTTATCGTATATTTTTAACCGGAACCAGATTCCCGCTGTAGGGGGATTACTGTCGAAACCGGGCATATCCGGCGCCCCGCAAGCCTGCGGGGCAGGCAAAAATACGTATAACAACCTAATCAGATAAAATTTAAAACAGCTTCTCAAAATCGCTGATGTTTTTTCAGGAATAAAAGGCCGCAGGCACTGCACGAGCATAAATTTGTTTTACCTTTACATCCCTTGAAAAACACAGCTTCATATTCGCATATCCGGGAAACCATCAGCCTCTCGATACCCCTTGTTCTCACGCAGATCGGGCACATCATTACCGGCATGGTGGATAATATTTTCCTCGGAAGGCTTGGTAAGACCGAGCAGGCAGCCGGGATCCTTTCCAATAACCTCTTTGTGATCGTATTGGTATTCAGCATCGGCATGAGCTATGTCCTGACCCCTGCTATTACCGAAGCCCACGTCAACCGCAACGAGCGGGAAAAAGCGTCCTTGTTCAAGAATGCGCTTTTCATCAACTTTACCCTGAGCATTCTCCTGTTCATTGTGCTGTTCTTTCTTTCGGGCATTCTGAACTACATGCAGCAGCCGCAGGACGTTGTGGCCCTGGCAATTCCGTTTTTCAATGTGCTCATCTTCTCTATCATCCCGGTTTCGCTGTTCTTTGTGTGCAAGCAGTATACCGAGGGGCTTGGGAATACGAAGGCTGCTATGTATATCAGCGTGGCCGGCAATGTGCTTAACATTATCTTAAACTACCTGCTCATCTATGGCAAGGGCGGCCTTCCGGAGCTGGGCTATATGGGCTCCTGCTGGGCTACCTTTATTGCCCGGGTATTTATGGGCCTGGGCTTCCTGGTGTTTATGTTCAGGCACAAGAGCGTCAATTCCTTTGCTGCCTATTATAAAGCGGCGAAGCTAAACGCTCTGCATTTCTGGCAATTGCTGAAAGACGGCATTGCCTCTGCCCTGCAGTTCACCTTCGAGGTAGCGGCTTTTGCCATTTCGGGACTGATGTCGGGGGTTTTCGGCAAAGAGCAGCTCGACGGGCATGGAATTGCCCTGAGCCTGGCCGCCTTTACCTATATGTTTGCCAGCGGCATCGGCAGCGCCTCCACCATCCGCGTAGGAAAATATTACAATGTCAATGACATGGTCAATGTGAAGCTGGCCATCAAAACCTCTTACAAGCTGGTGATCGTTACGATGGGCTTTATGGCCCTGCTCTTTATTCTGCTCAACAACATCCTGCCGATGATCTTTAGCAGCGACGCAGAGATCATTCACATTGCCTCGGTATTGTTGCTCTTTGCTGCCTTCTTCCAGCTTTTCGACGGAACCCAGGTGACGGCTATCGGTGTCTTGAGAGGCCTGGAAGATTATAAATTCCCTACGGTGATTGCCTTCATCGGCTACTGGCTCATTGCCCTGCCCTTATGCTACCTCTTTGCTTTTGTATTCCATTACAAGGTATATGGCATCTGGCTGGGATTAAGCATTGGCCTGGGCTTTGTATCCCTGGCCCTGTTTTTCAGGATCAAAACCCTGCTGCGCATGAAAGCGCTTATACCAGCACAAAATAAAGACTAGCCAGGAAAAACAAGGCAAAGGCAACGAGCAGGCCATTGACGGAAAGGTGCTTATTGACCTGGTAAATGAAGAAGCCCATGGCCAAGGCAAATACGCATACCGTAAACCTGGCATAGGTTTCGAAGCACCAGAAAGGGCGCTCATCAAAGGAAAGCTTTGCCTTTAAGATCTTACCGAAAAGGAAATCCTTGCCCATATAAATCTCCTGGTTTTTGGCCGGAATGTCATACAGTTTGTCGGTACGCAGGATCATAAACTCCCCGGAGTTGGTCCTGATCTGGAGCTCGGCAATGCTACGCCTGTAATTCTCGTCGGTCTGGCCGTAACTGGTGATCACGCTTGTTACATAGGTTTTCTGCCAGTAGTTAAGCACCAGTGCGCTGAGGATGCAGTAGCTCAGAAAAGCCGCCAGGGCAATGTTGGCGCGGTTGAAGATCTTATAAAAATAGCTGGCTTTGAAGCTTTCCAGCTTTTGGGCCTGCCTTAGTTTTTTGAGCTCTTTAAAATAATATAACTCCGTTGGAGACAATGGAATGCGTGGCTTTCTCCTCGGCTGTTCCTCTGTCATCAGATATTGATTTTTTTCTCAAGCAGGTAATTGTTCCTGTCTCCCGAATTTCTCAGGATAAGCTCCCCGATAAAACCTGCCAGGAACAGCATCGTGCCGAGGATCATCGAAGTGAGGGCAATATAGAAGGAAGGGCGCTCCGTGAGTAAGCGCGCGGCTTTGTGAAGGTAGAAAGCGTGCCAGGCTTTATCGATGCCCAGGTAAAGTGTGACACCCAAACCAATGATAAACATGAGGGTTCCGATCAGCCCGAAAAAGTGCATCGGTCGTTTTCCGAACTTCGACAGGAAGGTGATCGTCATCAGGTCGAGAAAGCCATTGATAAAGCGCTCCCAGCCGAATTTGCTGACGCCGTATTTCCTGGCCTGGTGCTGTACGACCTTTTCACCGATGTTATAGAAGCCTGCATTCCTGGCCAGTACCGGGATAAAGCGGTGCATTTCGCCATATATTTCAATGCTCTTCACCACTTCCTTACGGTAGGCTTTGAGGCCGCAGTTCATATCATGCAGCTGGATGCCGGAGATCTTGCGGTTGGTCCAGTTATAGAGTTTGGAAGGCAGATTTTTAGTAAAAGCATTATCAAAACGCTTTTGCTTCCAGCCGCTCACCAGGTCGAACTTCTGCTCGGTGATCATCCTGTAAAGCTCAGGGATCTCATCCGGGGAATCCTGCAGATCGGCATCCATCGTAATGATCACATCGCCCTGGGCTTCGCCGAAACCGACATGTAATCCCGGGGATTTGCCATAGTTGCGCCTGAACTTAATGGCTTTCACACAGTGGTTCCGGGCTGCCAGCGATTCGATGACCTGCCAGGATTTGTCTTTACTGCCGTCGTCTACAAATAAGATTTCGTAGGTAAAGCGGTGCTCATCCATTACGCGTTTGATCCAATCATGAAGCTCGGTGAGGGACTCTTCTTCATTAAATAATGGAATGACCACTGAAATATTCATACAAAAATCTAAAACCGTTCTGTTTAGCGGCGTACAAATTTTACGAAAAATATGCTAATAATGAAATAAATTATCTACTTTTGCGGCGGGTAAGTCTTTCACGACCAGCTCCTGTCAAATCCCCCAGGTTGGGAACAAAGCAAGGGTAGATGGTTGAGCGGTGCGATGAAAGTAGCTTACCCTTTTTTTGTGCTCTGAATTTTCCCTGGTTCCCGGGAATAATATACCAAATCATTTCGCGGATCCATCTCCTATCTTATTAGTGTTAAATAAATATAATCTCCGGATTAACATTTAACACGCAAATCCGGTAATTTATCGATAATAAATCCTATTTTAGTAATAACTAATTTCTAAACCTCGTATCTACATGAAGAAAAATTTACTAACTGTATTCACTGCGCTTATTCTTTCGCAGGGACTACAGGCCCAGGTGAGTGCCTACACATTCACCCAGACCACCGGGACTTACGCCCCCATTACAGGAACAGACCTTTTCGGCGCTACCTGGAACGACAACATTTCAGCAGCCCTCCCACTGGGCTTTACGTTTCAGTTTAATGCCGTTTCCTATAGTTCGGTTACGGTAAGTTCCAACGGTTTTGTGACCTTCGGCGCTACGGCTCCGCTTGCCGCCAATTACGTTCCTGTTTCCAATAGCAGCGCGTATGACGGGGCCATTTCCGCTTTCGGTAAAGACCTGAGCGCGACGACAGCTACTACCGGCATCTCCTATACCGTGACAGGCGCCATGCCGAACCGGAAATTTGTGGTACAATGGGAAAATGCCAAGCGCATTGGCGGTGATGTGGTGAACTTCCAGATTATCCTGAATGAAACAAGCAATAAAGTAGATGTGATGTACGGTGCCTGTACTGCCACCAGTACTGCCAACACCAGCAAAGTGCAGGTAGGCCTGAGGGGCGCAACCAATACGGATTTTAACAACAGGCTTGGAGCTAATACCACAGCCTGGAACGCCACCGGCGCCGGCGCCACCAATGCGGATGCGGTTAATTACAAATCGACGGTGCTTCCTGCCTCCGGTTTGACCTTTTCCTGGATTGCTCCTTCCTGCTTCCCGGTATCCAACATTGCATCAACAGGCGTTTCCAGCAGTTCAGCCACATTTACCTGGACATCTTCCGGTACTGCTTTCGATGTGTATTATGGACCAACCCCACTGACAGCACCAACGGCTACTACAGTCCCAACAGCTACGGCTTCTGCCAATTCTTACACAATGACCGGCTTAACCGGGGGCACTGATTATGCCTTTTATGTACGCAACAATTGTGGTATGGGAAATACCAGCTCCTGGAGTCCGGTGACCTCTTTCCTTGCTCCCTGCACTGCTACTAATATACCTTATGTACAGGATTTTGAATCGGTTGTTGACCCTGCCTTACCAAGTTGCACCTCTGCTCAAAACCTGGGCAACGGCAATATCTGGATCACTTCAAGCCCTGCCGACAATGGTTTCTTAAGCCATACACTGACGTATGAGTGGGAATCATCCGCTACTTATGCGGCAAACACCTGGTTCTATACCCGCGGCCTGAACCTCACAGCCGGCGTAAGCTACAGGCTTACTTACCGTTATGGCTGCGCCGATGCCACCTATACAGAACGATTGAGAGTGAACTATGGCATGTCTCCGGCCAACACCGCCATGACTACTACGCTCGGGCTTCATCCAAACATTACCAATGATGTCGCATCTATCACCAACACCGTTGATTTTACACCTGCTACAACGGGTGTGTATTATATCGGTTTCCAGGCTTATTCTGCAGCTGATAAATTCAATTTATACGTGGATGACATTACCGTTGACCTCACTCCAGCCTGTGTTGAACCAACGGCTGCTGCCATGGGCGCAATAACCGCTACTACGGCCGTAACTACATGGACAACTGCCGGAAGTGCGACAGCCTGGGACTTGTATTACGGCCCTTCGCCATTGACTGCTCCAAGCGCTTCGACCGCGCCAACAGCGACAGCTTCGGCTAATACCTACATGCTGAACAGTTTATTACCGGGTACAGCCTACAGCTTTTATGTGCGCTCGCATTGCAGTGCAAGTGACCAAAGTACCTGGACGGGCCCCATCTCATTTTTCACACCTTGCCAGCCTCCTGCGATTACGAGTGTAACACCGGCCACACGCTGTGGTATTGGTACAGCTACACTAGGAGCAACCAGTAGCGGCAACCTCAACTGGTTTACAGCTGCTTCCGGCGGCACAGCCGTTGCAACAGGATCTGTCTATACTACTCCGGGCATCAGCTCTACCACCAACTATTATGTATCGGCCAGCAGCGCGCCGTATATCTCCGGTGGCGGACTTATCGCACCTATTCCAACAAGCACCGCAAGCACAGTTCCTTTTGGTGAAGGAATCTTTTTTAATGCAATGCAAACATTTACTCTGAACTCCGTCGACATCTATCCTGACGGACCTTCGGATGATGTCTATGTCGATTTATACGATTTCAATTATAACCTGATCGGCTCTTATAATGCTACCATGCCAGCGGGCAACGGAACCACCCCGTTTACCCTTCCTTTAAATGTCGTTATCCCGGTAGGGACCGACTATTTCTTTGAAGTATATACCGACTTGGGGACTCCCCTGGTTGCAAACAGCGGCGTGACGTATCCTTATGCCATAGGCAGCGTTGGCGTTGTGACTTCTGGTTATGATGGCTCAGGCCCGGTTGGCTCGGGTTATTATTATTTATATAATCTTCAAACAACTTCTATTTGTGAAGGACCCCGGACCATGGTTACCGCTTCTGTGACTCCTCCACCGGCCCTTACGGTGACTTCAGGGACAACCGTATGTGCCAATGTGATCTCTACAATGAGTGTTACTTCTACCCTTTCGGATTTCAACAATTATGTATGGTCACCAAATACCAACCTATACACTAATCCAGGAGCAACAACTGCTTATACGGGAACAAGCGCCAATACTCTGTATTATAAGTCCTCTACAAACGGACCGACCGTTTATACCCTGACAGCATCCAACAGCAGCAATTGTGTAAACATCGCTACGCTAACCATGGTGGCCGACGTTCCGGTGATCCTGGCCAGCGCTACACCAAGCATGGCTTGCCAGAATGCAACAGTTGCCTTATTAGCGAATACCCTTGTAAGTGGTACTGTAGCAATAGGGACTGGTGGCGGTTCAACCGGCACACAGGGTATTACACCTTACGGAAGTAATTATGAAGGTTCACGCCAGCAATACCTGTTCAGGGCATCAGAATTACAGGCGCTCAATTTAGGGGCCGGTAATATCAACGCTTTATCATTCAGTGTAACGTTACAAGGTACAGGAACATTTGCCCAAAGTAATTTCACGATTAAAATGGCACATACCACCAATACGGTTTTAAATTCGGCCTACGGTACACCGGCCGGCCCTCTTACTACTGTTTATGGACCAACCACACAAGGCTTGCCTTCCATGGGAATCAACACTTATAACTTTTCCTCTCCGTTCAACTGGGATGGTGTTTCCAATATCCTGGTAGATGTATGCCATGATAATGATATCAACGCAACCTGCACGAATTGCTACAGCGATAACTCAGAAGTAGCTTTTACAAATCCCGGATTTAATTGTGTGTGGGGCAGCTACGACGATAACGCACAGAGTTGTGGTGTACAGGCGGGCAATACCGTAAATAATTTTGTAAGAAGACCTGATATCATCTTCAATGGACAAGTAATGAATAGCGGATCAAACATTACATGGCTGATGAATCCAGGCGCTATCAATACCAATACCGCCACGATTACAGCCTCAACTACCGGAACCCAGATTTATACCATTACCGCGACCAATAACATCACAGGCTGTTCAAATAATACGACCACCAGTTTCACGGTTAATACAGCTCCGAGTGTAACGGTAGCAGCTTCTACAGGTTCTATCTGTTCAGGCACTACGGCCAGCTTAACGGCAACAGGTGCTACCACCTATAGCTGGATGCCGGCAGGTGGAACATCTTCGGTGGCAGTTGTAAGCCCTGCAGCCACTACGGTTTATACGGTAACAGGGACATCATCAGGTTGCAGCAATACGCAAACGGTGAACCTGAACGTAACAGCTACACCAACGGTTGCAGCATCCGCTTCCCCAAGTGTGATCTGTGCCGGAGCCACCGTGAGCTTAACAGCCAGTGGAGCGGCTACCTACAGCTGGAGCCCTATCAGCAACACGTCCGGAACAACAACGGCTACTCCAACGGTATCGATGACTTACAGCGTCACTGGTACTACAGCAGGCTGTACCAATACCAAAACCCTGAATGTGACCGTGAACCATGTACCGACCGTAACGGTGACCAGCAGCCCGGGCAGTATGTTATGTACTTCCGGCGCTTCGGCTACCCTGACAGCTGCCGGAACTTCTACGGCTTACGCCTGGAGTACCGGCTCGCCTACCTCGTCGATTGTAATTACTCCAACAGGACCGACAGGACCAATAAGCTATACCGTAGCGGGCACCAATAGCTGTGGCACAACCACCGCTGTTATTACCGTAACGGCGGGAGTCACGCCAACGGTTACGGCATCGAGCTCCTCGACACTTATCTGCGCCAACAATACAGCTATATTAACCGCCAGTGCAACAGCGGGAGCAACGTATTCCTGGAACACAGGCCCAGGCACGATGAGCATTTCTGTTGCTCCAAGCCAAACAACTACCTATACTGTAATCGCTGCCAATGCCTGCGGAACAGCCACTGCTACAGTTGTACAGAATGTATCACCTTGTACAGGTATCGAAGAGATCGCCGGTGCCGGAGAGATCAGCATCTATCCTAACCCGGCCAACGACTATCTGAACATTGCGGTTCCTGCAAACCTAAGCTCTGCCAATGCAATGGTAGAAGTCACCGACGCTTTAGGTAAAGTAGTCATGAAAGAAAGCATCAGCACCGATGTGACTACCTTACGTATCACCACACTGGAAGATGGTGTGTACTTCTTCAAAGTGATCGCCAACAGCCAAACGCTGAAGGTGGGTAAAGTGGTGAAGCAGTAAATAAACCTATAATTCTCTTCATAAAGAAGGCTATCCGTTTTGGATAGCCTTCTTTCGTTTATACTAAAAGGAATCAAAACTCATACAGAGTTTGTTAGTCTAAAAGCCATGGCATGCATTGAGTTTAATTTATATTTGGAAATGAAGCGGCATCTATGCAGACGAAAATCATCTAAGAATTAATAGAAAGCATCATTTTATATTAAGTCGATTCAAAAAAGTTTATAGTAGATGTGTACTCTTTCCCAAAGAGTTGCAATTGCGAAAAACCCTTTGTAGAATTGAATAAATCACATTATAAACTCAATTAAAATAAAGAAACTTATGATTTACAAACATGAAAAACAAATAGTAAAAGTATACTTCTTATTTGTGGAAGAATTTAATGTAGGACATATTACCCGTGATACTATCAGCGAGTATGTTTTCACAGATGTTTTATTTCCTTATCGCGATACTATAAAAGATAAAGATATAGAATGCCTTAAACTTGAAATAGAAAAATACTATTCACGAAGAGATTCAAACGGCAGAATTGAATCAATCTATCCTCATTACTTCCCTTAACGGGATTGACTTATTTATGACGTTGTGATATCAATAAAAAACCTACTCGCATTGAGCAGGCTTTTTTAATCAGATCTAAGCACCAGAAACAACCTACCTCGTGCTTGTTCCCAGCAAGGTCACGTGACCTACTTTCTTAATGGTATTACCGCCCATCGTTTTTATTTCTACCTGGTAAATATATACGCCCTGCTCACAGAGCTTGCCTTTCAGCTTGCCATCCCAACCCGGGTTGTTCTCATCGCCGGCGAAGATCTGTGTTCCCCAACGGTCGAAGATGAAGAGCCTGATCTGCGAAAGGCCATATCCTACCGGGATAAAAATATCATTGCCGGTATCTCCGTTTGGCGTGAAGGCATTCGGAATGTAAACATTCCAGTCTTTAGTCACCAGCACACATATCTCATCGTATGCCACGCAACCGGCGCTGCTCATGCCTCTAAGCGTATAGCAGGTTTTTTCCTGAGGATTCACCGTAATAGCATTACAGAAGTTACAGTTCAACGGCAAACCTGCTACCGGCAGGAACTCTACCGGCACATTTCCGGTACCATGCAGCGTTACTGTTTCATCCACGTTCACCGTGGTATCGGCACCTGCATAAACCTGCGGCAATGGATTTACCACAAGCTCAAGCGTTCCCTGTGCTGTACACATATTGCCATTTCCGGCTGTAACTGTATAAATGGTGGTGGCAGAAGGCTTCGCATTGCTCACCGCCTGGTTTGGAGAAGAGAGACCGGTTGATGGGCTCCAGGAGTAAGAGCTGGCGCCTGATGCCTGCACCTGTGTTGTTTCACCAAAACAAATCGGGTTCACAGCCGGGATCACCAGGTTCACCGTTGGCGTCACAACAACCTCAACCGTTTGTGTTGCCAGGCATATGTTCGGTAAGATGCCATTGCTTCCTGTAACCGTATACACACTGGTAGATAAAGGTGTGGCGGATACCGTACTTCCCGAACTATTACTTAAGGTAGATGCCGGGCTCCAGGTATAGGATAAGGCTCCTGTAGCGGTGAGTGCCGAGGAACTTCCTTCGCAGACAGATGTTGGAAACGCAGATACCGCTATGACCGGCGTAGGGATCACATCAACCGATATGCTGATCGTACCGGTGCAGCCGGAGGCATTTGCTCCTGTTACGGTATAGGACGAAGAGGACGAAGGCGATGCCACAACATTGGCTCCACCGTTATTGGTTGTTAATCCGTTCATCGAAGACCATACATAAAAGCTGGCGCCGCTTACCGCCAGGTTTGTGCCGGAACCCGAGCAGATCGTTGCATTCGGGCTGATGCTTAATACAGGAGGTTGAACCGCCGTAACATTGACAATAGTTTGCGACAGGCAGGAAGCCAGCTGCCCCTGAACGGTATAGGTAATGTTGGCTGTAGGCGAAGCCGTCACGTTGACACCTACCGTAGAACTTAAAAAGGTGGCAGGGCTCCAGGTATAGCTGCTTGCCCCGGATGCGTTCATATTGGTTAAGCCGCCGGCACAAAGCGAAGGAGAGGAAGGACTTACCACAATCACAGGGATTGGGTTTACCACCAGCGATACACTGAGCGTATTGGAGCAGGTAGCAGTGGCTCCTGTTACTGTATAGGTGATGCTGGTAGCAGGTGTAGAAGTTACGTTTTGCCCGGAGCTCGCATTTAAATAAGTGGCAGGGCTCCAGGTGTAGGATGTAGCGCCTGATACAAGCAGCTGGGCAGATGAGCCTGCACATAAGGTTTGTGTCGGGCTTACCGTCAGCGTCGGCACCGGGTTCACCGTTACTGTCACAACGGTAGACGCCGTGCAGGTTCCCAGGTTTCCCGATATGGTATAGCTTGTTGTGGAAGAAGGATTGGCAGTCACAAGGCTTCCCGTGTTAGCGCTCAGGCCCGTAGCAGGGCTCCAGGTATAAGTGTTGAGGCCCTGTGCCGTCAATGCCGTACTGTTACCAGCGCAAATAATCATATTACCGCTAATCGTCACCGAAGGGTTGCTGACTACATTCACCGAGGCCTGTGTAGTAGCGGTGCAACCCGAGGCAGAGGCTAGCACCGAGTAAACAGTCGTCACAGTCGGAGAGGCAGAAACTGTGGCTGTGTTTGCAGAGCTTAAGCTTCCGGCCGGCGACCAGGTATACGTAGAGCCGCCGGAGACACTCATCGTCACAGACTGACCCTGGCAGATGAGCTGGCTGGCCGGTGTCACGATGGGTGCCGGAACAGGCACCACAGTTACAGTTACAACAGTGCTTCCTGTGCAGCCTCCGTTAGAGCCGGTAACGGTATAAATGGTTGTGGCTCCGGGATTGGCAATAACAGAGGCACCGCTTGATGTATTAAGCGTAGCGGATGGTGTCCAGGTGTAGGAAGTCGCATTCCCACTCACCGTGAGCGCGGTAGAACCTCCGCTGCAGATGCTGGCGCTTGCCACGCTTAAGGTTACGGTTGTTGAACTTGAAAGCAGGCTTGCCGTGGCGGTATTGATGCAGCCATTGGCCGGGTTGGTAGCCGTCAGGGTGAAAACACCGTTGCCCGAAGCTACAGGATTTGTGATGCTTGTACTACTGAGTGTTCCTCCTGAAGGCGTTGCCCATGTATAGCTTGCGGCGGCGGGATTGAGCAGGGCCGAGAGCTGAACGGTAGGAGACGCGCAGCTGATCGTGGTAGTCGCCGGTGTGAGGTTAATCGTTGGCGGCGTCACGTTTTGCTGGACAGTGGTGGTGGCGCTGCTGCTACAGCCCCCACTCGTCATCGTGACAACATAGCTGCCCCCGGCATTCAGCACAATGGAAGACGTCGTGCCTCCCGAAACAATGCCCGGCCCGGACCATGTATAGGTAGCGCCTGCTACGGGATTAGCAGAAAGCGAGAGTGTCGTCGTCACGCAGGTGATGGTTCCTGTGCCTGTAATGGTTGGCGTTGTAGCCGAAGCAGCGGGATTCGCCAACACCGTAGTTGTTACCGGTGTAGTGACGCAGGCCGTCGGGTTTTGTACCGTGAGCGTATAGATGCCGCTGCCCTGTACCGTTGCATTCTGAGCATTGACGCCTGAAAGAATGGATCCTCCTCCCGGCGCAGTCCAGGTATAATTTACCCCGGCGGGCAGTGCCGACAGGGTCATGGTTGTGCTGCTGCAGTTGGAAGCGGCGGTAGCAGTAGGTGTGACGGGTGTGGTAAGAGACGGTTGAATGGAAACATCATCCAGGTAATAATAAGCATTGCCACTATTGGTTCCTGCAACACTGATGGTTGTGGTTGCCACATTACTGAAAAAATTGCCGATCATAAAATACTGCAGGCCAGATGCCGTCGGCGTATAACAAAACTCCAGCTTGGTCCAGTTTACTTTATCGGTAATGGGTGTACCCGTGTAATTGACATCAGGCGTAGCGGCATACACACACATGCTCGCAACGTTTACAGGCGTGGTGCTGAATTTGAGGCCGATGTTATTGCACCCGTTTTTGCTATTGTCTGCCAGGGAAACATAAAATTCGATTTTGTACTGTGTTCCTGCCACCAGCGGCGTGGATAAGCTTCCCTGAAAATATTCGCGGTAGGGCGAGCAGCCTCCGTTGCCCCATAAGGAGCCTCCCACCATCACCGTCCCTGTTCTCGGGGCCTGTGGGCCAACAGCAGAGCCATTCGTGGAGTTAGGGCTGCAAAAGCAGGCAGGCGCCAGGCTCGATACAAAAATATCCGAAGAGCCTCCTGTCGGGCAGGTCCAGTTATTGATCGCGCTGTTGAACTGCGCCTGTGTCGTATACCAGGAACATTGAAGAGCTCCGGTGTTCACATTTTCAAAACTGGGATTATTAACCAGGTTCTGTGCTTTCAATCCGATAGAAGCCATCGTACAAACAGCTACCAGGATGCGTAAGAGGATTAGTCGTTTCATGGCTTGCTGCTTTTAAAAGAAAATGATTGTTTTTTGCAGGGAATAGTTTTTCAGAACCTTGGCATCCACCTGATGAGTAGCAGATGCATTTTTTACCTTATCCATATAAAAATGAACAGAGATTGTATTGTCGGCGAGTACAATGATCTCACCATTGCCGATAGAAGCTAAAGATGCCGCCAGATCCCTGATGGGCTTCTGGCTAAAGCTGCTGATGTTGCTTTGCTTAAAGGAAGATACATCCACAGACGCGCCGGGTAATTTATAGAGATTGGCAACAAGGGTATTATCCCTGAAGCTTTCGGTTCTGAAATTCCGGTTATTGGAATCCATGTAATTCCAGTTCCCTTGCTTCATGCCGTTCGGATCTATGATCTCTGAGAGAGGATCGCCGTTGGCATTCTGCTCATGTTTAAACTGCCCGAAGGAGACCTTGCATACGAAACATAAAAAAACGGAGAGGATAATAGCTTTCATCTTGACAATACATTAAATCGCTGTCGCCAGCATGTATCATAAAGTTAGAACTATTAGACACTAATTCCCCTGTGGATTAGCAGGTTAGCCGGCTCCCTGAGTGAAATATCACCTATTTTTAGTAAATATTGGAATGCTACTTCAAACTACAGGCTCTGTACATTCCAAATGCCCAGTAAAGCACTCATCCTGAAAGCTGTTAATAAAATCATTACTCTACCGGGGACGGATGCCAATTACCTCAGAAGCGTTAAAGGTCCCTGTTTTTCAATGACCTTATCATTGATTCCCGTGGCTCTTACAAAGAAGAAATAAGTGCCATCCGGAACCACCTGCCCCTGCCCTGTCATGCCGTCCCAGGACGCTTTGCTTCCTGCGAATGTATACATCTTCTGACCCCAACGGTTAAAGATCTCCAGCTGAATCTCTTTCACTCCGCTTGATTTAATATAGAATACATCGTTGATCCCGTCACCATTAGGTGTAAAGACATTTGGAATCTCAATCCCAAAATCCTCATCCACCACAATCGTTGCATAGACTGTATCCGCGCATGGTCCGGCTGTAGCAACCAGCATAACCGTATAGGTCTGACTGCCTGTAAATACCTGTCCTGGATTTACAGTAGAGGATGTATTTCCGTTTCCGAAATTCCAGCTATAAGCTGACGCTCCTGTACTTTGGTTGGTAAAGTTTACATTGAGCGGCGACACACCGGAGGTAGCATCTGCGGAAAAAGCGGCCGTAACGCTTCCCTGTACAACCGATACTGTCGTTGTTGTACTGCAGGATGTGGCAGGATCTGTGACTACGACCGTATACACACCCACCGAAGAGCATACCGGCGATGCGCTATAAGCTCCCCAAACAATGCTCGTGGCCAAAGGCCCTGACCATGCATAGGACAGATTGGGATTGTTAGCGCTCACCAGCAGGGCTACGGTTGCAGAAGTACAAGGCATTGTGCCGGAAGCGGCCGCCACGACCGGTAGAATGATATTCCCGTTAACGTTATACTGTGCTGTTGTTGTACAACCATTGACCAGGTTAGTTACCGTAACGGTTACTACGCCTGGAGCCACGATTCCTGCTGTTGGGGTAGCGCCACCTGTAGACCATGAGTAGGAAACGTTGCTGGCAGGAGTCGATGCTACTGAAAGCAGCACCACAGGCGTGGCACAGGAAATAGCACTGTTACTGCTCACAGCCGACAGCGTCGCCGTAGGTGTTGCCATGTTATTTGTAACTGAGCCGCTTGCTGTGCTGCTGCAGCCGTTTGTATTGTCGGTAATCACAACGGTATAGATGCCCGTCTGGTTCACAACCACCGTAGCTGCGTTGGAAGGTCCTGTGATACCTGCTCCGGTCCAGCTATAGCTGGCCGAAACAGCGCTGCTCGTGGCTGTTAAAGCAGCCGTCGTGGTGGCGCAGGTCAGCGTTTGTGTTGGACTCACCCCTACAGAGGCCGGTGCTGTTGTATTGCTTGTCACACTCACATTGGTCGATGTGTTACAGCCATTCACGGTATTCGTTACAACGACTGCATAGCTCCCCGGAGCGCCAAATACCGGATTCCCTGTATTTCCACCGGAGAGAGGTGAAGGCGACCAGTTGTATGTCAGGTTATTGCCGGTAGCGGTGGCTGTTACGCCTATGGTTGTAGTGGCGCAGGTCAACACCAGGGCCGTGGTGGATAAGCTTACGGTTGGTGCGGAGGCATTGGCAAATACCTGGGAAACGGCAGCCGTTGATGAGCAGCCATTGGCTGTGTTTGTCACCACGACTGTAAACACCCCTGTACCGGAAGCTATGGGATTTGAAACAGAGCTGTTGCTCAGGGAACCTGTAGACGGAACCTGCCAGCTATAACTTACCGTTGCTGTAGAGCTGGTAGCAGTAAGCTGCACCGTAGGCGACGTACAGGTTGTGGTATAAGAGGAAGGACCAATGCTTACTGTCGGGTTTACCGTATTCTGAGAAACCGTTGTGCTGGCATTTGCACTGCAACCATTGGAAGGATTTGTTACAGTAAGGTTGTAAGTCCCCGGCTGGTTCACAACCGGGTTGGCGGTGCTGCCGCCCGATACGATCCCCGGACCCGACCAGCTGTAATTCATCGCACCGGAAGGGCTGCCACTTAAAGTAAGATTTGCCGTCGTACATGTCAACACGCCGCTGCCTGCACTGGCTGTTGCAGCAGGAGGTGCATTATTAATGGTTGGAGAAACATTAACGGTGGCAGAACAACCGTTTGATGGGTTATAAACAAATACGGTGTATGGGCCGGGGCCATTCGCTGTTGCTGCCTGAGAGTTAGCGCCACCTGTAATAGAGCTGCCGGCAGATGCCGACCAGGTGTAGGTAAGGCCTGCAGGTGATGCCGATAAGGATACCGCGCTTGAGGTACAGGTCACCGTACTGCCGGAACTTGCCGTTGCATTGGGCAGCGATGTATTTTGAGTGACGTTGACTGCCGCCGTCGACGTGCAGCCGTTAGCGCCCGTTACAGTGAGGTTATAGGTTCCCGCCTGGTTCACAACCGGGCTGGCCGTGTTTCCTCCCGAAACGATACCAGGCCCTGACCAGCTATAGTTTGTGCCGCTGGTGGTGCCTCCACTGAGAGAAATGTTTGCGGTTGTGCAGGTGATCACTCCACTTGCTGAAGCTGTGGCTCCCGGAGGTGTGGTATTTTGCGATACCGACACACTGGTATTGGACGAGCAGCCATTCGCCGGATTGCTGACTGTCAGGTTGTAAGTTCCGGGCTGATTCACAACAGGGCTGGATGTGCTGCCACCCGATACAATGCCCGGGCCTGACCAGCTGTAATTCATTCCGGCCGGACTGCTGCTTAATGTGACGTTGGTGGTAGCACATGTCAATGCGCCACCGGATGCGGTGGCTCCAGGAGGTGTGGTATTTTGAGATACCGATACGTTGGTATTAGCGGTACATCCGTTTGATGGATTGGTGACGGTGACATTGTAAGTCCCCGGTTGGTTGACAACAGGATTCGCGGTGCTTCCTCCGGATACAATGCCCGGACCCGACCAGCTGTAGCTGGTACCCCCGGAAGAACTGCCGCTTAGTGTCACGTTGGTTGTTGCACAGGTCAGGGCCCCGCCGGCTGATGCTGATATGGTGGGCGGTGTTGTATTCGCACTCACATTTACGACAGCCGTGCTCAATGGCGAGCCACAACTGTTAGGATCATTGATCGTTACGGTGTAAGTACCGCCACCCTGCCCGGTAGCCGATTGTGAGTTGACCCCGGATGTAATGGAGCTTCCGCCCGGAGCCGTCCAGGTATAAGACGCAGCCGACACATTGGTAGACAGGTTGACGGAGTTATTGAGACAGGTGATCATGCCTGAGGCGGAAGCCGTGGATGCTCCGCTGCTGGATGCTACAATTGATACGTCATCCAGGTAATAGCGCGTGGTTGACTGTGCCCCGCTCACTGCAGTAGTGGTTGTAGATCCATCATTATAAAAATTACCAATGGCAAAATACTGCAGGTTGGGTACAGATGGTGTGAAGCAAAAGGAGATCCTGGTCCAGTTAGTCTTATCGGTGATGGGCGTGCCGGTATAGTTCACATCCGGAACAGCCGACCATACACACATGCTGGTAGAGCTATAGCGTGAGTTCAGGAATTTAACGCCAATATTATTGGCCGCCCTGTTCGAGTAATCGGCCAGCGATACATACATTTCTATCCGGTACGTTGTTCCTACAACCAGGCTGCTGGAGAGCTGCCCCTGCACGTATTCACGATAAGGCGTACAACCCCCTGAGCCATAGGTGAAGAGGGCTGTCATGGAGCTGCCGGTACGGGGCGTTTGTGATCCAACAGCTGAAGGGTCTGTCGAGTATGGACTACAAAAGCAGCTGGTGGCAAGACTGCTGTGAAAAATATCCGTACTTCCTCCCGTCGGCATATCCCAGTTGGAAATTGCCGGCGTGAATTCACTATTGTCCAGGTACCAGGAACATTTCAGGCTGCCCACGTTTACCGTCTCAAAACTTGGATTCAAGACCAGGTTTTGGGAAGTAGCTCTATGCGTTGCACTCATGCAAAGCCATATAATACAAATGATCGCGTATAATTTTCTCATGGCTCTTAGAATTTAATGATTGAATTTTTGAGTGCCAGCTGTTTTACCGGATCAAGGCTTATCTCCTGTGGGATCTTCGCCTTCAGCTTGTTGAAATAAAAATGCAGATGCACGGAGCCGTCCTGGGAAATGATAAGCTCCCCGCTACCAACAGGTTGTAATTTCTTCGTGATAAAATCGATGGCGCTTGGGCTCAGCTCAGAAAGCTGAAGGTTCTGATAGCCCATCAGGTTAATCTCCGATCCATGCAGGAGGTAGATGCTTTTTGTCAGTACATGATCCGTGTATGTTTCAATCCTGAATACCTGATCGCCGGCATCGTAATAATTCCAATTGCCTTGCTTCATGCCGGAGGCATCTATGATTTGTGTGGTAGGATTTCCATTCGGTGCAAAGGTGTTCTTGAATTGTCCGAATGAATGCTGTGCGAAAAAAATCAGGAGCGGAAGAATGGCGTAGTATCTCATCATCTTGGTTTTTTTAGTGCTTAACATGATTATTCCGAAGACGCAAATAGCGTTGTTCATCACAAAAGCTTTTATACACTAAAATAGACGAAATATCCAGAGTCCACATTTTGGGTTCGTGAAACCACGCTTCTGGCTATTGAGGAAACAGCTAAACCGTTATAACCGATTTAGCTGCTCAAACCTGAAAAAGAAGGCCAGCCCTCTTGACTAAGAGCCGGTTTTATTGGAAGGAAAATGACTATTTACTCAGGTACAGGTTCCGCTCACTGTAGATGTTCTGAAAGTATTCATCCTGCAGGCTATCGATGAAATAAATGGCCTCGCCGGTAGATTTCATTTCAGGTCCCAGCTCTTTCTGGATCTCAGGGAACTTCTCATAGCTGAACACCGGGATCTTGATCGCATAGCCTTTTTTCTTAGGCGCGAATTTAAAATCCTTCACCTTAGCGCCGAGCATCACCTTCGTGGCATAGTTCACGTAAGGCTCGTCGTAGGCTTTGGCAATGAAAGGCACCGTGCGGGATGCGCGTGGGTTGGCCTCGATGATGTACACGATCTCATCCTTGATGGCAAACTGGATGTTCAGCAAGCCAACCGTTTTAAGCGCTACGGCAATCGTTTTAGTATGCTGCTCCATTTGTTTCAGCACATTTTCCGAGAGGTCGAAGGTTGGAAGCACCGCATAGCTGTCGCCGCTGTGAATGCCTGCAGGCTCAATGTGCTCCATCATCCCGATGATGTATACATCTTCGCCGTCGCAGATGGCATCTGCTTCCGCTTCGATGGCACCGGCCAGGAAGTGATCCAGCAGGACTTTATTGTCCGGCAGGTCGTTCAGTAATTTTACCACATGCTGTTCCAGCTCCTCCTCGTTGATCACGATCTTCATGCTTTGCCCACCGAGTACATAGCTCGGGCGAACGAGCAGCGGGAAGCCAAGCTCTTTCGATAAGGTGATAGCTTCTTCGGCATCGTTGATCACACCGAATTTAGGATAAGGAATATTGTTTTCTTTCAGGAGCGTTGAGAAGCTTCCCCTGTCTTCGGCAAGGTCCAGCGATTTGAAATCGGTCCCGATGATCTTAATGCCGTAGCGCTCCAGCTTTTCCGCCAGCTTCAGGGCTGTTTGCCCGCCGAGCTGCACGATGACGCCTTCGGGCTTTTCATGTAAAATGATATCGTAAATATGCTCCCAGAACACCGGCTCGAAGTAGAGCTTATCGGCCGTGCTGAAATCGGTACTAACGGTCTCCGGGTTGCAGTTGATCATGATGGTTTCATACCCCATTTCCTTCGCGGCCAGAACGCCGTGTACACAGCTGTAATCGAACTCAATGCCCTGCCCGATACGGTTAGGGCCGCTTCCGAGGATAATGACTTTCTTTTTATCGCTGCGGACACTTTCGTTTTCGTCTTCAAAAGTGGAATAGTAGTACGGTGTTTTGGCTTCGAACTCTGCGGCGCAGGTATCTACAAGCTTGAACACACGGTTGATATTGAAATCCTTCCGCTTGTTATAGACTTCGCTCTCGAGGCAACGCATCAGGTGCGCCAGCTGCCTGTCGGCATAGCCTTTCTGCTTGGCTTCATACAAGAGGTCTTTCGGGATATTCTCTAACCTGTATTTAGAAATCTCGTTTTCCAGGGCGATCAATTCTTCGATTTGCTCCAGGAACCACATATCGATGCGCGTAAGCTTCTGGATCGTTTTGATCGAGATCCCCAGCTTCATAGCATCATAGATCATGAATAAGCGGTTCCAGCTCGGACGTTCCAGCCCTGCCAGCAATTCGGCCTGGTTGGTATTTTCCTTTCCGTCTGCTCCCAAACCGTTACGTTTGATCTCGAGAGACTGACACGCTTTCTGAAGCGCTTCCTGGAAGCTGCGGCCAATGGCCATCACCTCACCTACCGACTTCATCTGAAAGCCCAGCTCGCGGTTGCAGCCTTTGAATTTATCGAAGTTCCAGCGCGGGATCTTTACGATCACATAATCAAGTGTCGGCTCAAAATAAGCCGAGGTTAATTTGGTGATCTGGTTTTGCAGCTCGTCCAGGGTATAACCGATGGCCAGCTTGCTTGCAATGCGCGCGATCGGGTAGCCGGTGGCCTTACTCGCCAGTGCCGAAGAGCGCGACACGCGCGGGTTGATCTCAATGGCGATAATTTCTTCCTTCTCGTCATCGCTCACCGCAAACTGCACGTTGCATCCTCCGGAGAAGTTGCCGATGCTGCGCATCATCTTGATGGCCATGGTGCGCATCTTCTGGTAAGTGCTGTCGCTGAGGGTTTGTGCGGGTGCTACGGTAATACTGTCGCCGGTGTGCACACCCATCGGGTCAAAGTTTTCAATGGAGCAGATAATCGCCACGTTGTCATTCTTATCGCGCAGCAACTCCAGCTCATATTCTTTCCAGCCGAGTACTGCTTTATCGATCAGTACCTCGTGGATCGGCGAGGTTTGCAAACCGCGATTCAGCAAGGCATCGTAATCTTCTTTTTTATAAACAACAGAGCCGCCGCTACCGCCCAGGGTAAAGGAAGGGCGGATCACCAGCGGGAAGCCGAACTCCTGGGCGATGGATTTCCCTTCGAGGAAAGACTTCGCTATTTTGCTCGGTGCCATGCCTACGCCGATCTCCACCATGCGGGCGCGGAACAGGTCGCGGTCTTCGGTTACCTTAATGGCATCGATGTCCACACCGATCATGCGTACATTGTATTTTTTCCAGATGCCCAGGTCATCGCATTTCATCGCGAGGTTCAGGGCGGTCTGTCCGCCCATGGTTGGCAGTACCGCATCGATCTGGCGCTCTTCCAGGATCTTCACAATGGATTTTACTTCGAGCGGCAGGAGGTAAATGTGGTCGGCAGTAACCTTATCGGTCATGATCGTGGCCGGGTTGGAGTTGATTAGCGTGACCTCAATTCCTTCTTCCCGGAGGCTTTTGGCCGATTGAGAGCCTGAGTAGTCGAATTCGCATGCCTGCCCGATGACGATGGGACCGGAACCAATAATTAAAACGGATTTTATAGATGTGTCTTTCATTTGCTATGTTGAGGGGTTTGCCTGTGATTCCGGATTCCGGCGGTGCAGAAAAGCTGCCCTGAAGCCGGAAGTGTTCACAAAAAAACAAACTTGGTAAAGATACGGGTTTGTTGGGATTAACAGACATAAGATTTAAACATTTAATTAAAATCCTGAAATAAGGCATTTTTGAACAACAGACATTCCCCGGTATACCATGAGGATCCTCGTGGGCGTGCCTCCGCAAAAGTACTTCGATAGGCTCAGTAACCAAGGCGGCGGAGTCGCGCTTTCCACTGCAATCTTTTGCCGCACTTCGCTCCGAATGCTGCCAGGAAACGCTCAGGATGCGGCAAAAGGATTTCCGTTACAATCGCTCACGCGCGGTCAACCTGTATTTTATAGTTTAACCGGCCGTTTGAGGAGGTACCCGTACATGATCCCGGATTTTGTATATTTACATGCATGCGGATCGGCCTGTTTCTTTTAAGCATCTTATGTTCCATGAGCCTGTTCTCGCAGGAGCAGGACTATACGATGCCGAAACCGCCACGCGACTATGCGACAGATCCTGCAAAAAATGCCTTTTTTATTGAGCTGGCGGGCAATGCCGGCCTTTTTTCCCTGAACTACGAGCGCTTATACCTTTACCGCGAAAAGCTCAAAATAGGAGCACGGGCAGGCTTCGCCCCTAATTTTAACGGGGTCTATGTCGAGCAGGTCTATGTCCTGGAAAATAATTTTGTTTTCTTCAAAAACCCGCATCACCTGGAGCTGGGGCTGGGCGCTACGCTTCAGCGGCGTTATAATGAGCGGCCGAACACGGTTGACCGTTATTTCTGGGAAAATATCTTTTTCAGCGTGTGGCGCTGCGGCTACCGTTACCAGAAGCAGGACGACGGTTTTTTCCTGCGGGCCGGCATCACACCGGTAGTCATGAGCCGCGATGCCCTGGGCTTTCACCCGGATTACTTCCTGTTTTGGGGCGGTGCGAGTATCGGGATGAGCTTTTAGTTCCTTATTCATTGCTTGATCCTTTTGGATCGCCAGCGGCACCTGTTCTATAGCCCCGGAGGGGCTTAACATTATTAGAAAATCGCGTCCCGATATTTTAGCGTGCCGTCAGGTATGTAATGTTGTTCTCTTATGTAAGAAGCTAATGTTTGGCTCCTACGGAGCCAGTGTGTATCCTCCCTATCCGGATTAATAATATTTTGCCCTCCCGGGCAAAGGACCGGCTATAATTGCAGTATATGAACAAGGTGATGTTAATCGCATAATACTTGTGTTATTATACCCCCGTAGGGGTAGTATGTTTATAGTTTAAGGTCCCATCTCCGCGTTTTGCTCCGTTAGGAGCAATATGTTATTCTACAACCAAATAGCAGTAGGATTTACAATGCAGATTACATCTGTTAGTTTAATAAGATAGAGAACAACATACCGCTCCTCCGAAGTTTTTGTTCGTCAGGCTTGTGTTTGTACAAACATATTGCCTCTCCGGGGCAAGTCCGATCAAAACCATCTCCTTACAGGATCTGTTATTTCTTTTTCACAGAAATGATAAACAGATCGCCTATGCGGTTGAAAGGCCAGCTGGTATTGAGCGCCAGCTCCGTTTGTTTCAGTAAGCCAAAGAGCCGCGGATGCCTGGCCGGAAAATAATCATTGAAGGTGGGCGGCATAAAGCAGCCCATCGAGCGAAGCTGCATCAGCTCATACTTTTTTCCGAAGGCTTTTCGGATGCTGGCCGGCGAATAATAATAGGTCGTAAAGTAATGTCCTTCCAGGTGCGACTTCAGGCCTTTCTTCGTGAGCCGCCGGAAAGCGAAGCGGTATTTTCCTTTGAAGATTGTGGCCCATTCCCACAGGCAAACTGGCGCAATGAAGACAAGATGCGCCATGCCCCCGGGTTTCAGGTAAGGATCGAGCTGCTTAATCACAGAGCTAATATCCTCTGCACAGTTGAGCCCACCGTAATCGGAGAAGACATGATCGAATTGTGTGACGGGGCTTTCTTTCAGGCTGAGCTGGTTGAAGGAACATTTCTCATACGTGATGCTGCTTCCCAAATTCTGCGAGGCTACTTTTTGTTTCAGTTGTTCCAGCATGCCGGAGGCATTATCGGTGGCGTGTACCTTCAGTCCTTTTCCGGCAAAGAACACCGCGTCGAGGCCGGTACCGCAATTGAGCTCCAGCATGTATTCCCCGGGAAGGATGAATTGCTGCACATGTGCGCGGATGATTCCCCGGTACTCCACTTCCATCGCATTGGAATTGGTGAGTTCATCGAACACCACCGACTGGCTGCTAAAGGCGCTGCTCACCTGCTCTTCCTGTTTCTCCGGATCCATCATACAATTACAAAACTATGAAATTTTTATCCACGGAAAAGGTGAATCCGGAATCCGGAAAAGCCTGCGCAGAAAGGATCCCGGGCGGTATTTCCATTCCACGGTAAAGGCACTGAGAGCATCGTAGCCATGATGGTGGTAATGCTCCGCCATGCCTTCCGCCTGCAGCGATTGAAAATAGTTCCTGGAATTTTGCTGCGCCCGGGCCTTTTCCTCCTGCGCATAAAAGGGGCTATCGACGATGTGGATCTCTCCCCCGGGAGCCAGCAGGCTTTTGCAAACAGACAGGATCTGTGCCGGATCTTTAAAATACTGGAAGGAAGCACCGAAGGTAATGATGTCGAATGTATCTTCAGGCAGCACTTCGTTCAGCAGATCGAAGTAATACCAGGTAATGCGCGCATTCGGGAAGGCCTGCGCCGCCTGTTTCAGCTCCGTGAGGTTCACATCCACCCCCACTGCCCGGTGATTTTTCCCGGCGAGCAGGTTGGTCATAAAACCGTTGCCACAGCCAATGTCCAGGATGCGCAGCGCTTTTGGTTTTGTGTTGATGTACGCTACAAGGCGCCGGATGCTCTTCTGGCGCAGCTGCCACTCGCGGTAATTCTTATCGGACACATCCGGATAAGGAAGCCTCCGGATCTCTTCCATAGACAGGAGCCGGCCTTCTTTAGTCCTTACGCCGATATAATGCTGCTCAAATGCAGAAAAACGCTGGCGTGTGAGCTCAGACACCAACACGTCGTTTTCAGTAATTATAGAAGTGCTTACGGTCGTCATTATTCCTGTATGATCAAACCCGGCTCAATGCTCCTGAGCTTGTTTTTTTGTAAACGGCATTGCAGGCGCGATTTCATGAGGCGGAGCCGCTGCCGGAAAGCCGGGCCGGTACCGGCTTTCAGATTGTCCGTCAGCTTACGGATCCTGTAGCGCGAATGGATATAGCGTTGCAGTTCTTTGTAAAATTCTTTCTTATAGGTGCCGGTAAACATGAGGTCGAGGTCATCGCTATCGGTCCAGTTGCTTTTGGTTTTCAGCTGGTCTTTCACTTTCTCATAAAATCCGGTGCCCGGCAAAGGATAGGATACGGAAATGCCCAGGTCGTCGGGTAGCAGGTCTTCCACCATCCTGATGGTAAGCCGGATATCCTCGATGGTTTCCTGCAGGTAGCCAAGCTGCAAAAACAGGGCGACATGGATGTGATGCTTTTTTAGCAAACGCGTTGCTTCATAGATCTGCTCTACTTTGGTACCTTTGTCCATCGCATCGAGGATCTTCTGCGAGCCGCTCTCTGCGCCCATCCACACGGTTTTGCAGCCGCTGTTGGCCAGGTGCCTGATATTGTCTTCTTCCAACAGGAGATCGGCGCGGCTTTGAATTTTATAAGCGATCTCTAATTTTTCCGCTTTCACATGATGCTCAAATTCTTTGAGCCACTGTGGCTTTAGCCCGAAGATATCATCGGCAAACCACACATGGGTAAAGCCGAATCGCTCCTGCCATGTTTTGATCTCCCGCACGATGTTCTGCGGGCTGTGCGAATTATAGCGGTTGCCGTAAATGGGCTTGGCGCACCAGTTGCATTTATAAGGACAGCCTCGCGTGGTGACAAAGTTCAGGGAAAAGTACCCGTGATGTTGCAGCCACATGTTTTTATAAGGAGTAATGTCGAGCAGGTCCCAGGCCGGTGTGGGCAAGGTATCCAGGTCTTTGATCACGGCGCGCTTCGGCGTCAGGGAAACTTTTGATGCAGGATCTGTATAAGCAATTCCCTGGATCAGCTGAATTGGCCCGCCACTCTTAAAGGCTTCGCATAATTCCAAAACGGTTTGCTCCGCCTCGCCAATGGCAATCGCATCGGCACCATGCTCCAGGTAATCTGCATAATGATCGGCAGCATCCGAGCTGGAAGTAATCACCCGGCATCCTTTCGACTTTGCATAGCGCTGCATATCGAAGCAGGCCTCGCGCATGTTGGTGAGGCACATTTTGGTGAGGTAGTTGAAGCCGTCGTCATAGCTGATAAAAATATCCGGCTGAAAGCTGTCGACGGTAGAGCAAATGTCTTTGGATGAGCTACAGAACATCGTATCGAACAGTTTCACCTCGTAGCCATGCTCCCGCAGGTAAGCCATGGCATACAGCGTTCCCAGCGGCGGATAAGGCATGGCGGTCTGATACTGCTTGGCATCGAACTTCAAAAAATAGCTATGGGTGAATAAGACTTTCAATGGCTTAAGGTGTACTGATTAAATATAGGTAATAATCTTCGGATGTAATGACGGCGCCCGTGTGAACACTGATTTCATGAATGCTACAGCGCCTGGCTTTTGTTTTGGTGATGTCTTGTAGTTTAAAGGGGTCTTTCATTACCAACACGGCCTCCTTCAGGTTCATGCGCTCCAGGTCTTGCCGGCTTTCCTCCAGGAATTCATTTGCAGTCAATGTTTTTCCGGCAATCCCGTATGAAAAAGAACCGAAGTTTTTCGTGGCCGGATAATAGACCTGCTGGCCGGTATAAGCACTGAGAGATGGCCCCAGGCTCAGGGACTGTACGAACAGCATTTTCCCGCTCAACCCTTTCTGCCTGATGCTTTCGGCGGCATACTTCGCATTTGAAAATGGCTGGCTGTAATCGATGTAGAGTGCGGGAATGGCCATGAGGACCTGGATGCCGAGAACCGTTCTGAAAAATAAGCTCATGAAGCCTTGCGGCTCCTGTTGTTGGGCATACAGCCAGAAACACATGATGAGTATGATGTAAGTGTAACCCCAGTAACGCACGCCTGTGGCCAGCGGCATGATGTATACAAATGCCATGATGGCGAATACCGGCATAAAAAATAATAACAGAATTTTTCTATACCGCTGAAAGCCAAAAGCGATAATCAGCATGGCCAGCAGGCTCAGCAGGTAACAGCTGATGCGGCTCAGGTTAAAAAACAGGTTCGAGTTCCAGTAATCGGCTTTCCTGAGATCAGGGATATTGAACAGCCCCCTGCAAACCACGCCCAGGCTTCTTCCCAGCCTGTCTAACGAAAAAAAAGAGGGGGCATCCGATTGGGCATATTGATGGAGCTGGCCGGTGGAAGGCAGGATCTGCGCTGCGGCGAAAAGAATTCCCATGAGCATCACAGGCACACAGAGCAACAGGTTTTTCTGATAGCTCTTCTCGTCTTTCTGAATGACGGTATACAGAAACAGGGAAGCCGCCACAAACAGCGTAAACAGGTGAGTGCTACAGGCCAATGCCAGCAGCACCGTCACGATCCAGAACGGTTTTTTAGCGCTATACAGAACCAACGCGGCAAACAGGAGGCAGAAGCCCAGGATGTAATTCTTGGCGATACTATTATACTCGTATAAAAAGAAATAGCCAAAGGTGATCAGCACTTTTTCCAGCTTGCCGAAGGGCGCATAGCGATTGATGAGAAAGATACAAGCAGCGGCAATTGTACAATGCAGGATTTGCATCGCCACGATGCCCGGGAAAAGAAATTTATAAACATACAAAAGTACATTCCATAAGAGCGGATGGCCGGAGTGGGAGCCGTTCACAAAAAGCTGCCCCAGGGAAGAGGAATCTCTTGCCAGGAGGTAATGGTAGGATTCATCCATCCACAGCTCGTGGCGCAACACCAGGCAACAGCTCAGCGCCAAAAATACGAATGACAGCAGAACAGCAAAACGGGTATGTGTCGGATGGCTCAGCATGAAAAACGTATTAGTAGAGCCTGCTCCGGGCATTCAGGTTCAGATAGCAGACACATTTCACACAGGTAGCGTTGGTTTGTGTATCGAGCTTCTTTCTGTAGTCCCGGCTTTCGGGGCTATTGATAATCTCCGTTAAAGAAGCTTCTTTGATAGAACCCAGGGTATCATGAAAAAAACAAGGCCTTACCGCACCATCGGCTTCTACCACCACCGATACCCATGGAGCGTTGCAGGCCTTTACCGGGAAGGCCGATAGGCCATGCTGGGCGCTGTAGTACTGCCCGATCTTTCGAATCTTCTGAGGTGATTCGGCGATAAATTTCGTATCGAATTCCGCTTTAAAAGTGGTGATTAAGGTATCGATCATCGCTTCCAGCAAAGGAAGCTCTTCTTTATGGATCAGGACATCGTCCTGCCGCTCGCTGTTCCAGGCTGTTTCCCGGTTGAAGGCCTGGCTGGTCACATCGGCCGGCAGAAAGCTGATGCTGTCAAGCCCAATGTCTTTGGCCGCTGTAATAATGCGGTCCCATTTCTTAAAATTAAAGCGATGGATCACGCAACGCGCCGTTACCGGGAAACCGGGCTTCAGTCCTTTCAATATCTTCACACCTGTAGCGAGGGAGTCAAATGCGCCTTTGATGTTCCGGATCTCATCATGCAGCTCCCGGTCACCATCGAGCGATACGATCACGTCATCCACATAACGGAGGATGTTCCCGGCATGGCGGTCGAGCGTGAGCCCGGTGGAAAGCAAAGTGATCTTAATGTCTTTTTGCTTCAGGATCTCACAAAACCTGAAAAAATTCTTATTCAGCAGGGCTTCTCCACCCGACATCACCACGCGCTTGGTATCCAGCTGTTTCAGCGATTTCAGCAGGCTCTGAATATCTTCCTCCGTGAGCTGCTTTGCATTCTTATTTCCTTTCCAGATGTCGCACATCACGCAGCGGCAATTGCAGGCGCTGTGAGGCATGAGGATCGCAATGGGCAGCACGCTGATTCTCCCACTGCGAAGGCTCGTGTAACGTTTGATGGTATGTAACAGGCTTTGTTGATGCACGGATCAGATCACTAAGGTGTTGAGTATTTTTTCGTATTCCTGCTGTTTTTGTTCCCACTTGCTGAGCACCACATTCTGAAAGCCTTTGGTGTGGCGCTTGCACACATCTTTACGCGACCTGAACTGCAGCTCAAAATCTTCTTCCCGCATTTCAGGATATTTTTTGCGCCAGTGTTTCAGCGTGGTTCGTAACAGCCAATCATCCACAACATTCCCGAAACGCCCGCCCAGGAGCCGTTCCGCCAGCCGCTTCATCAAAGGCTCGGGCGTGGCGATGCAATTGGCATTGGGCCGTGCTGCCTTGTTGGGAAAGCGTTTTTTATACCAGGCATTCTGCTGCAGCAGGTTTTCATAAATGCCATAATTCACGGTCGGGATCAGGTAGGCCATCTCCGTTCCGGTAAAGACATTGTTCTCCGGGATCGGCAGGTTGGAAGAGGCAATGAAGTAATTGACACACCAGTATTTTTTAAGATGCTTCGGCAGCAGCTTGTAACGTATGATCAAAAACGTGCGGCAAAGCCAGAGCCTTCCCGGCTTGGTGATGATAAAAAAATCAATGTCGCCATGCTCGTCATAATACTGCTTGGATAAGCCACCCGACAAGCAAATGCCTTCCACAAAAGGAAAGGACGCTATTTTTTTACTATAGCGGTAGGCCACAGGCATCACGGCCCCTGCCGCTTCATTGCCCTGTTTCCGCCTGGTGATAAAGTGCTCCTTCCCGTTCCGGCTCAGCACAAAATCGCCGCTCCGGCTCAGGATCGTGTCTTCCAGCAACCGTTGAAGCTCTGCATCGAAGGCCTGCCTCGACAGGTTGATGGCGGAGTTCTCATAGAGCTCGGCTACCGTGAGGGGATATTCAAAGATCTCAAAGTAGAGAACGGCTTTGATGATCTCCAGCTGATCGGTGCTGTAATTATGGACACAGGTTTCTGACATTTCCTATCCCAGCGGTTTTAATTGAAAAATATAACTGGTTTCAAATCTTATTTTACGCTGATCAGCCGTCACGAATCCTACACCATGCAGGGTCGCCATTTCTTTGATCCGCCGGATCTCCGCATTCTCCGCCAGGATCATGTATACCTGCGTGGAGGCGTGCACATGGTGTCTGAGCCCTGAGAACAGCTTTTCAAAATATTCCCCGTTCTCACCGCAATACCAGGCCAGCTGCGCATCCACATCCACCTTTCTGAAATAATAGGGCGGATTGATGACGATCATATCGAACACTTCCTGCCCCAGCGCGCTGAAGACATCACTCTGTAAAACCCTGAAGCCTGTCTGTCGGCCGTTGAAATTTTTCTGGAAGTTCAGGCTGGTATTTTCCACGGCTTTCGGATCAACATCTACCGCCGTTACCTGCGCACCTTTCCTTAAGGCCAGCAAGCTCAGAATGCCCGAGCCACAGCCGATCTCCAGGAAGGCTTTCCCCGCAAGGGTTTTGTTGCTTAAAAATTCATAGAAATACCTGGAGCTGAAAAAGAATTTCGGGTGAAACACACCCTTGAATATTCTCAGCCTAAAGCCATCCATGCGCGTACCTGAATCTGTTTTCAGGTAGAGGCTGACAGCAGGCTTATACACATAGCGGTAATATGTTTTTGAAATTCCTCCCATTAAAATCCTTCTTTTTCGGGCTGCCTGTATTTCCACAATACCTGTATGAGCCTGATCTCTTTGGGAAAGGCATAGAACTGCAGATTGTAGCGCCAGTAACCTGTTATTTTCAATAAAAGGGTTTTCAGCTTATTGAGCTTGATGTCCGATACCGTTGGGTAATAGGCATTCAATACGGTTTCAAAATTCCGGATCTTATCGATCATGTAGGGCTTGATCCAGGGAGTGAGCGGATTTTTCCTCAGGTCGAAGTTCTCCCAGGCCGGGCTGATCCAGTCTTCCAGCACTTCCGGAAATGAGAAGCCGCTGTCGAGCACTTTCTGGTACATGTCGGAGCCTTCGGTAGGAACCGGGCTATAGGTATAAATAATGATCTCCGTTTGGGGATTGATGGCTTTTACTTTTTTGATAAAGGCAATGTCGCTATCGATCTGCTGGTTCACCTGCTCTTCGGTATCAGCCGGCGTGCCCAATACAAAGGAATATTCAGGGATGATGTCGAATTTTTTCAGGCGCTCGGCAAACTTCAGGATTTGCGCCGCGCTTTGCGTGCCGCCTTTATCCATTTTTTTCAGCACCTCATCGTTACCCGTTTCCGCACCGAAGAAGATCATCTTACAACCTGCCTCCCGCAGCAGGGCCAGCGACTCGTCCTTATACTTATCCATGGTATCGATGCGGGCTTCGCCCCACCATACCATCTTCTCATCTTTGATCAGGTTGGCAAATTCCACCACCCGTTTTTCCGAAACAAAAAAATTATTGTCATGAAACTCGATCGCATCGGCCTGGTGTTTCTCTTTGAGCGCTTTGATGTCCTTATAGATTCCAGCTGCCGACTTGCCTTTCCAGCGGGCATTGTATATAGGAACAACCGCGCAGAAGGAACAGGTAAAGGGACAACCGAAGCTGCTGTGGTATGCGAGGGTACGCTTCCCGAGATAGGTGCGGCCCAGGTAACGCTCCAGCGGATAAAACGTATTCAGTTTATCATAAGGCAGCTCGGGCAGCTTGTCAAGGTCCAGCAATTCTTCCTTGGCTGTTTTAAGATAACGGCCTTCTTTTTTAATGATCAGGTTTTTGATATCTTCCAAAGGAAGCTGTTGCTCGATCGCCTGTAAAAGCTTTGGAAAGGCATTGTCGCCGGGGCCATTCACGATATAATCGATATAGCCCGAATCAAGAATAACCTTGTATTGATTGGAAGCAAAATAACCGCCCCAGACAACCTTGACATAGGAATACAATTCTTTTACTTTTTTGGAATACGGGATCGCCTGTTTTAATTGCGGACCGGGCATTACGGTACATCCGAAATAAGAAAACCGGCCTGTCTTCAGATAGGCCTCGATTTTTTTCCAGGGATCTTCTTCCAGGTTTCCATCCACAATCACCCAATCGCGTTTACCGTCGATACTGGCTGCTATTTGCAGGATACTGTTAGGAACGCGCGGTTTATGATTGGCCGCTCTTGGATTAAATAATATGACGCCGTTGCTCACTATTGAAATTCTTATGTGAATATAATCATTTTTAAAAGCTCTCCGGCGACTTGTTTTTTAGCTATTTTTAATATCGCTTCGTAATGACAACAGACAAATCTGGCATATCAAAAAAGATCTATAAAAAATTAAGGACGATCTGTCGTAAAGTCAGGACGATCTGCTTTGATGTGAATTATGCTTTACTCAGGCAAACGCCCAAAACGATCGGCAGGGCAAAAGGGCTGCGGGTTCTTGTGTACCACGGCATCTGCGATAATCAGCCCTGGCGCTTCAACTCCCGTTACCTCAGCGAGGTTCAGTTTGAGGAACATCTGAAGCTCATCAGCCGCCTGTATCACGCGGTTTCCTTGCAGGATGTGCTGACCGGAAATTTGTCTGTTGATAAGTTAAATGTGCTGCTGACGTTTGACGACGGTTTGAAAAATAATTTCAGTCATGCCTTTCCTTTATTGAAGCGCTATAAAATCCCGGCGGTGTTTTTTGTCACCGGCATGGCTTCTTCTCCACAGCCTTTTCTGTTCAACGACATCGCAGACATTGCGCCTGCCCTGACTTCTGTGGAGATCCTGGCAGAGGGAGAATTATTCCGCCCGGAAAAAGTTTTTTTAAATGAACGCTTTGTGAATACGAAAGGCGTACAGCTGGCGCATCACTATCAAAACGCATCGGCCATGGCCCGGGCTTATATCACACAAACCCTGCTCGATATCACTCCCGAAACCGAACTTCATAAACACAGGCTCTATTATGAATTGATGAACGAGGCCGAGTTAAAAGAAATCAGCGATCATCCGGATTATGAGATCGGCGCGCACGGCTTTCACCATACAGACCTTTCCGCCTTAAGCGAAAAAGAGCTGGAGGATGAATTGAAGCGGTCTATGGAATACTTAAAACGTGTTCTGGGTAAAGACATAGAAAGCATCGCTTTCCCTTATGGAAATTATAACCAGGCGGTGATCGACGCCTGCGAAAAACAGGGCTTCCGCTACCTCTTCCGCACAGAGAAAGACATGGCCCCGGGCACACAGGCGATGTTGTTTGAACGCTTCACCGTGAACCCTTTTGTTTCCGCTCTCAACCAAATGTATTACATTGCCAAAAACAATTATGAGTAATTACCGCTTTGCCAGGCTCGGGGCTTCCAACCTCAAAGACCTGTATACCTTGTTTGCCGCCGTGTACACTAAGCACGCTCCGAAAAATTATTTCGAGCGGAAGTATGACACGGCTTATACAGGCCTTGCTTATATCGGCTACCTGGCTTACCTGGATCATGTGCCGGTTGCTTATTATGGCGTGATTCCCACTTTGATTTCCATCCGGCAACAAAAGGTACTGGCGGCACAATCCTGCGATACGATGACGCATCCTGCCCATCAGAAGAAAGGGCTTTTTGTGAAGCTGGCCAAACAAACGGTTGAGCTTGCCAAACAGGAGGGTATTCACCTGGTTTTCGGCTTCCCGAATCAGAATTCCTACCCGGGCTTCATCAAACACCTGGGCTTTACGCATAGCGACACCATGCACCGCTATACGATCCGTTTTTCCAACACGCCGTTTAAGCTGCTGTTACGAAAGCTGGGCCTGACGGGAAGCACACGAAACACGGAGCCTGTGGCTAATATCCTGTTGCAGGAAGGCTATGACGGGGTGATCTATGACCAGGCTTACAGGACTTACAAAAGCTATAATACCAATACAGTCATAGGCACAGCCGAACAGCGCTTCTGGGTAAACCTTCCGAAAGGCGGATGGATCGGCGCTATAGCGCCGCTGAACAAAGAGCTTTTCTCTCAAACATTGCGCAACCTTGAAAACCTGACGAAAGCCTCTTCCATCACCTTTATGATCTCACCGGGAACGGCACTCGATGCCGCTTTATCGAAAAGCAGGAAAGCGGAAAAAGGATTTGCGATCATTATCAAAAACCTCAGCGGGAAATACGAGACCAACCGCCTGAAATTCCAGTTCAGCGATATTGATATTTTTTAAATATAGAAAAAGATTTATGCTGCTTAATGTTTGGCTCCCATGGAGCAATTATATTATTTCAGGAACATTAAACATTTCATTGGAGTTATAAGTTATTAGCAGAGTTGCATTCTATGTTCTTCTTGTCCCGGTTCTGCCTGATTCGGCTCTCTTAACTCATGATACCAGGTACAGGCATACTAAGACTTCATTTGCAACCAAACAGATTTCAGAAAGATTTTCAGGTAATACCATTTGAAATCGAGCCTCAGAGACTCTGAAAGATAGGCCCTGCTTTTTCCATAGAGTTTTTTGTACAGGTAATATCCCGCCACCTTGCTGTAATTCTTTGCCTTGATCGTCCGGTGCTGTATGCCGGAAATACGCTTTGCTTTCCAAAGCTTGTCGATGGTGCGATTATATTCCAAAGGTGAAATAATATCCAGCACCGTATGTTCCCTGCTCACGTTACGGTCGTGCCTTCGGATGTAATTCAATACCTGCGGAATAAAGATGCTCTTGTAGTCGGCGCAGAGCCTGATGATCAGATCGTGCTCCCCTACAAACAGGCGCTCGTCGAGCAGAGGCGTTTCCCCCCCGATGGTTTTCCTATAAAAAATATTAGAGCCGAAAGCCAGCGAGATATTGTAAACAATGAGCTCTTCAAACACATTCACCTCTTTCTTATACATCTGATGCGCCACACTCGGGCCGATGTAACCGGCATCATTGAATAAACGGCAATCGCTGAAGCTAATGTCTGCTCCTGTTTTCAGGGTTTCTTCGACATGGCGTTTTATTTTATCCTCATGCCACAGATCGTCCGAATCGATGAACGCGAGGTAATCACCGCTGCTTTTTTGGATAGCAATATTCCTGAGCTTGCTGATGACGCCGATGCGCTTATAATAAAAATACTTAATGCGCGGATCATCAAAGCTGTCCAGCATGCCTTTCACATCTTCCGTGGAGCCATCATCTACCACGATGAGCTCATGCACCGGGTACGACTGGCTTAGCACAGACTGTACCGTTTCTTTAAACAGATCGACCCGGTTATGTAGAATGGTAAGCGCGCTGACCCGCATAAAAGAAATTTTTTAGCTAGGCTAAAAGTAATAATTTTACCAGAAGCCAACTCATGAAGTTATTTAACATCTTATTCCTCGCCATCGGCCCCTCCGAATTCAAGTTCCTTGAATACAGGCATACGATCGATGCACAGCCTTACCTGGCTATGAAACCGTCATTTGACGTGACACACCTCAAGCTGACGGAGCCAGGCTTTATGCCCCAGGCCAAAGAAGATGAGTTGTACTTTCCCGGCCGAAATAAATTCTTTTACCTTCCTGTTACACTCTGCCGCTATATCCGCCGGGAAGCGCCGGAAGTCGTCATGGTTCACGGCTTCACCTTTCCTGTCCAGCTTTTGCTTTTACGTGTGTTGAAATCAAAAAAAACGAAAGTGATCATTCAGCACCATGCCGAAAAGCCGTTCAAACATCCCGTCAAACGCTGGTTTCAAAAGATCGCCTATGCGCAGGCCGATGCCTTTTTATTTGCGTCCTTAGTCTTAGCGAAGCCTTACCTCGAAGCGGGCATCGTAAAGGATGAGCGCAAGCTGCATGAAGTGATGGAAGGCTCGACGCTGTTTAAACCGATCTCCAAAACAGAAGCAAGAGCCGGATTGAATATAGGCAATGAACCTGTTTTTTTATGGGTGGGAAGGCTTGATCCCAATAAGGATCCCCTGACGGTTCTGAAAGCGATGCGCCTTTTTAAGGATGCCGGAAATCCCTTCACGCTGTACATGATCTACGGAACCAATGAGCTGGAAGAAGAAGTCAGGAATTATATCGCTGAACATCATTTAGAACAGAATGTCATTCTGATCGGCCAAACGGAACACGAAGCTTTGGAAAGTTGGTATTCTGCTGCTGATTATTTTATAGCGGCCTCTTATTACGAAGGCAGCGGCATTGCGCTTTGCGAGGCCATGGCCTGCGGTTGCATTCCCATCGTGAGTAACATCGCTTCTTTCTCCACCATGACAGAGCAAGGCCGTTATGGATTATTATTTGAAGCCGGAAATGAGCAGGCACTTTTTGAAAAGCTCTCCTCTCTACAAAGTGTAGATTCTAAGGGCATGAGCGCTTCTGTCATTCAGCATTTTCAGAAACACCTTTCGTTGGAAGCTATCGGGAAACGTTTTCTTGCTATTACAGCGTCATTAGTAGATAATTAGTTAAGAGTGATTAGAACACTATGGCGTATTGCACTAAAAGTATTGTCTTCAAAACCCCGAAAGGGGTTTAATATGAATAAAAAATAAATCCTGAGTGCTTCCGACCCTGAAAGGGTCGAATATCAAAACAATGCATGGTGTTCCAAATTGATGTTATGAGTCGTACCTAACAATCAGCTAAACGCCCGTATAGCCGGAAATAATTTTATCCTTAAAACACGTTGGGTTTAACATATTCAACCCCTTCAGGATTCTTAAAAGATGTATCACCTTAAATAATGACATTACCCTACGGGGCAAGGAACAAAAAGAAAATAAGTGGGAATTCAAAAACCGGGTCTCGCTACTAAAGCAACCATGCGCCTCGCAGTATCGTCCATTGTATTAAAGACCACGCGACCGGCAGCATCCTGATGATCCTGCAAAGCCAACGCGAGTTGTTGTTTCAATTCCCGGCGATCGGTAGAAACAAACAAATGCTCCGTTTTTTTGTGCGACAAAGCGCAGGTGCTAATCACACGGCAGCCGCTGTACAAGGCTTCCATCAGCACCGTAGAATTTCCTTCGTAATGCGAGGTATGTAAAAATACCTTGCTTTGGTTCATCAGCATCAGGGTTTCGCTGTGCGATTTCGGGCCCAATAGCGTGACGTTGCTTTCAAGACCAAGCTCTCTGACCAGGTTCTGTAAGCTTTCCCGCTCTTCGCCGCCACCGGCAATCTGTGCCCTGATCTGTGGATAATCCTGTTTCAGCTCAGCGATCAGCTCCAGGAAGAGTTTGTAATTTTTGAGTGGGATGAGCGAGCCCGCGCCAAACACATCAATCGCGCGTTCGCCGGTATTCAGTTCCGGGAAGGTATTGGCATTAATCCCATTCTCCATCACATGCTGCGGCAGGATGCCATAATTCTTGCTGAACTCGTCTTTCAGGAAATCGCTCATGGCGATGAGCTGTGCGGCTTCCGGCCTTGTACGCCTGACATAGCTGTTCCCGGCTTTGGCATCCTGGCCAATGATCCAGATCACATGTTCCAGGTGATGCTTCTTCGCAAAACGGTTGGCTACCAATGCACATTCCGTCATCCACAGGCTGATCAGGCCGATAACGTTATGTAATCGGTGAATTTCCTCCAGGGCCTTGCGTGCAGCCATCCAGGTAAACAAGCGAAATAGTTTGTTGCGGTTCTTTCCTCCCAGCGCAATCACCTCAATGCCTTTCCAGCGATAGCGCCGCGCTTCGAAAGGATATTGAAACGACAGAACAATCAGTTGGTATTGCGGAAACTCTGTTTGAACAGATAAGGCAAATTGCTGAAAGGCAGGAAGACAGGCGGTATCCTGTTCATCCTTCGGAAACCCGGGAGTAAGCAATATGAGCGCGGGTTTGGTCAATAAGCAAAGTTTAGTTTAAAACGAGCTTATCGTTATTGATGGCGCCGATGACTTTTCCCTGCAGGCTCTCGCCAATGAAAGGTGTGTTCTTCGATTTGGAGACAATCTGTTTTTCAGACAGGGTTGTTTTTCCGCTGAGCGTGAATAGGGTCAGGTTGGCTTCTTCTTCTTCTTTAATGAGTATTGGTTTCAGCCCGAGCACCGCACGCGGATTCTCCGCCAGGCACTCCCCTACTTTCTCCGCGGCAATCTTCGGCATCCCCGTCACCAGGCAATTGAAGGCCGTTTGCAAAGCCACGATGCCATTGTCGGCCAGGTCAAACTCCAGGTCTTTGCTTTCGATATCCTGCGGATAGTGATCGCTCACCACCACATCGATGGTTCCGTTTTCCAGGGCGCGCTTCAGGGCATTGACATCTTCTTTGGCCCTCAGCGGCGGATTTAATTTGTAGTGGGTATCAAACCCTTCGAGCTCGGTTTCATCCAGCAGGAGCTGGTGCGCAGCGACACCACAGGTAACCCGCAGACCGTTAGCCTTCGCTTTTTTGATAAGGTCTACGCTGCCTTTGGTGCTGATGGTCGGAAAATGAATTTTGCCACCGGTATATTCCAGGATCTGGATATTGCGCTGGATCATCAGCTCTTCGGCCAGGGCCGGAATGCCTTTCAGGCCGAGCTTCGTGGAAACCACGCCTTCGTTCATCTGACCGCCCTGCGAAATGGTTTTATCATCGGCATGCGTAATGATGAAGCTGTTGATGTTCTGCGAATACTGTAAAGCTCTTAATACAAGACCGGCATCTTTCAGCGGCTTTTTATAATCGCTGAAGGCCACGGCGCCTGCCAGCTGCATGTCGTACATCTCCGAAAGGTCTTTCCCTTCCTGGTTATAGCTGATCGTACCCACCGGGAAGACATCCGTCAGATTGCCTTTGCCACGGTTCACCACATAATCGATCTGCGCCTTGTTGTGCAGCGGAGGGTTGGTCCCGCTCATCACACACACACCGGTGAATCCACCTTTGGCAGCCGTTTTCAGACCATTCTCCAGGGTTTCCTTATGCTCATGCCCCGGGTCGCAGAAATTGGCCTGCATGTCGAGCCAGCCGGCCGATACACACAATCCTTCTTCTTCAATGGTCTTAATCCCTTTTTCCGGAACAATGTTTTTTTTGATCTGCGTAATCACGCCCCGCTCTATTAAAATATCTACGGTTTTCCCATGGTACGGGCTTCGGGTGTTAACGACAGTGGCTTGTTTTATTAAGAGGTTCATCGATACTTACAATAGGTAATTTTTGGATTACGAATATACAAATCAGGGATCTTAAGAGAGGCATTCGTATATTCGTACAAATTCGTAATTATTATTTTATTAAGCGGATAATTAAAATTTCAGCGGCTAAACATACCAGGGCCAAAATTAAACATAATTTCCATAATTTTTTTCCATCGTTCACCTCCTGCAAGGCATCCGTAAGGTTCTTGCCGCCCGGCTCAATGATGGTGACATTTCTCAATCCTGTTTCGTCGATCATTTTCTGCAGCTCTTCCCGGTTATAAAAATTCATATCCGATTCTTTCCGGTCATAGTTAAAGGCCAGGCCTTTCAACACAGCTTCCTGATCCATCACGCTATAATGTCCTGCTTCCGTGATCTGGTTTTGAGTAAACATGGTCAGCGTATTATTCACCAGGCGGTGCTCCGGGATCACATCCATTGTTTTGGCAGTGTTGATGATATGCAAAGGCCTCTCCGATAAGCCGCCCTGGTTGGGCAGTTCCACCGCCTCGTTCGTGGAGGTCTTGTAATAGATCGCTTCGGGCCTCAGGCTTAAGACGGAAATACGGATCAGCGTCGGAACAAATAAGGCATGACGGATCAGGTTGGAGGAAAGCTCGTCGGAAGGCGAGGCAAAGAGGTAGATCTTCCCGCTGCCCAGGCTGTATTGCGACAAGAGCGGATTTCCGTTTTGAAGGCTTAGGATGGGGCGTGCATTGCTGCGGGTATTTTGCGTCAGGTTGTAATGCTCTTTCACTTTCGGGAGGTCCATGCGCTGATCGGCTTTTTCAAAAACGCCTTCATACAAGCCCTGGTCGAAATTAATAGCCTGCGTGCGCATGCTGCTGGTGTCCAGGCCCGTCATGGGCGGCAATTGAAGATTGCGGAAAGCCTCGTTATAGGAAAGCAGGTCGGATTTGCGCGCCGGGAAGATCACGAGACTGCCACCGCCGTTCACAAACTTTTGCAGCTCGGAGCCAAGACCGGAAGTAAACGTACTTAATTCGTTCAGAACGATCACATTCAGCTTCGGGAACAAGCCATAGTCGATGGCTGTTTCAGCATTCTCGGCATATACAAACAAACTGTCGTTCTGCATCAGCGATCTGAAATTTCCGCCTGTACGGCTCTCTTTTCCGTTAATGACCAAAGAGCGGATCACCGTTTGCGCATTGAAGCTGAAGAAGAAGGCATCGTCGTAGGTTAGCGGGTAATCTTCTATTTTCAGCAGGCCTTTGTTAATCCCTTTTTCCTTGACCGTAAAAATCATGCTCACATCTTTTTTACTTCCGGCTCCTACGTTGAAAGAGCTCAGCGCTACCTGCCGGTCGTTGATGAGCAACTTCAGGCTGCCATTCTCAATGTCTTTGGTGCTTTTATTAATGATCTGCGAATGAATGATCTGCTGTGTCCCGAATTGCTGTACCGGTGTTTCGAACCAGATGCTATCAATGTATACATTGTTCACCTCCGACGATACCAGTGGAATCAGGCTCAGCACGAGGCCCGTATCCACTTCGCTTTTGCGGATGAGGGCCTGGTTCTTCTGAAAATCGCTGAGCAGAAAAATGCGCTTATTCCTGGGGCCGCTGTTTTGCAGAAAGTCCTGCTGCCGCTTCAACACATCGTTGATGTCTTTCGTGGCCGACGAGATCTTCACCTCATCGAGCTGTTCAATAAATTCTTCCTTGCTGAGGAAGCGCTGGTGCCTGCCCTCAAAATCATTGGTCAACAGCTGGAACTTATCGCCGGCGTTAAAGGAATTGACAATCTCGGTAGCCGCTGTTTTAGCGTTCTCCAACAGCGTACCTTGTTTATTGGTACTTTCCATGCTGAAGGAGTTGTCGACATACACGCTGATAGCTTTCTGCCCCTGCTGTACTTTGGCCTTACCGGGAATAAAGGGCTGCGCAAAGGCAAATACGAGAAAGGTAATCGCCAGGATGCGCATGGCCAGGATCAGGTATTCCTTGAGGCGCGATTTGCTGTCGCTTTCCTGCTTGAGCTCTTTTAAAAAGCGGACATTGGTAAAATAGACCTTTTTGTAGCGCCGGAAATTGAAGAGATGAATGATAATGGGAATGGCAATGGCTGCTAAACCAATTAAAAATGTAGGAAACAGGAAATTCATCAGGGTAAAAATAAGAAAAATCCTGTCTTTCCTTCTCTAAATATTCATAAAGCGGCTCTTATTCTTTTGTGTGGCAATCAATGCCTTGTTCGCATGATTTTGTATAAGAGGCTGCCGCCGGTAGCCGGTCCAAATGCCTGTAGCGTGATCGTGGCGCCGGGTCATTCTATCACACATGAGCGAAAGAGAACAATATCCCGCTCTCCGGAGCGCTTTTTCTGTTGGGAAATTGCTCCGCTACAAATATATTGCCCCTCCGGACAAGCCAATTTCCAAAAAAACTGACCCACACCCCCATTTTTTCAACACCAATTTCCATAAAAGTTAGTTTTTTTTCTTGCACCCCCCCTTTTTTTGATCTACTTTTGCCAAATAATTGATTTTTTCATCATTCATCCCTAAAATATCAAGTAAAACATGAACACAAGACGTTTTTTAGCCTTACAGGAAGTTGCGAAACGCACGCCTGTTGAATTTACCAAGAGCAAGAACCGCCAGGTATCGCAGTACTATGGGTCGAAAGTGTTTGGCCAGGATGCCATGCGCGAGTTCCTGTCGGAGGAAGCATTTCAGAGCATTCAGCAATCCATGAACCAGGGTACTACCGTGGACCGTAAGATTGCCGACCAGGTGGCAGCCTGCATGAAAGCCTGGGCGCAAAGCCACGGCGTGACGCACTACACTCACTGGTTCCAGCCTTTATCCGGCGCTACCGCCGAAAAGCATGACGGTTTTTTTGAACCGATCGAAGGTGGCCGCGCCATCGAGCGTTTCAGCGGCAATGCCCTTGTACAGCAGGAACCCGATGCTTCTTCGTTCCCGAACGGTGGCATCCGCAATACCTTCGAGGCCCGCGGCTATACGGCCTGGGACCCGACCTCCCCGGCCTTTATCTGGGGCGAAACGCTTTGCATCCCAACGATCTTTATCTCTTATACCGGCGAGTCCCTGGACTTTAAAACGCCTTTACTAAAATCCCTCCATGCCCTCGACAAAGCGGCGACTGATGTGTGCCAGAGCTATTTCGACAAGAACGTGAACAAGGTGATTGCGACACTGGGCTGGGAGCAGGAATATTTTTTAATTGACTCCGCTTTATATAACATTCGCTACGACCTGCAGCAAACGGGCCGCACGCTCTTCGGGCATGCGCCTGCCAAAGGCCAGCAGCTGGAAGACCACTACTGGGGCTCTATCCCGGAAAGGGTCTCTGCTTTTATGCGCGACTTCGAATACGAATCGCACTTATTAGGGATTCCGGTTCGTACGCGCCACAACGAGGTAGCGCCTGCGCAGTTCGAATGCGCACCGGTATATGAGGAAACGAATTTAGCGGTAGATCATAACCTCTTACTGATGGATGTGATGGAGAAAGTAGCCATTCGCCACAATTTCCGCGTGCTGCTGCATGAGAAGCCTTATGCAGGCGTGAATGGAAGCGGCAAGCACAACAACTGGAGCTTAGCCACTGACACCGGCAAGAACTTATTATCGCCGGGCAAAACGCCTAAGACCAATTTACAGTTCCTGAGCTTTTTTGTGAACACGGTAAAAGCGGTATACGAGCATGCCGACCTGATGCGTGCTTCCATTGCCTCTGCCAACAACGATCACCGCCTGGGTGCCAATGAAGCCCCACCGGCCATCATGTCGGTATTCCTCGGCGAGCAATTGTCGAAAGTACTGGACGAGGTAGAGAAAGCCGTACATAGCGGCAAGATGAGCCCGGAGGAAAAAACAGCCTTAAAGCTCAACATCGGGAAAATTCCTGATATTTTACTGGACAATACCGACCGTAACCGTACCTCTCCTTTTGCCTTTACGGGTAATAAGTTCGAGTTCCGCGCGGTAGGCTCTTCTGCCAACTGCGGCTGGCCGATGACGGTGCTGAACTCCATCATGGCACAACAGCTGATTGTTTTCAAAAAAGACGTGGATGCGCTGATGGACAAGAAAATGGATAAGGATGAGGCCATCTTCCAGATCCTGAAAAAATACATCACCGAGAGTAAAAAGATCCGTTTTGAGGGCAATGGCTACGGCGATGCCTGGAAAGCAGAAGCTAAAAAACGCGGTCTCAATAATATTCCTACCACACCGGGTGCGCTGGATGCGATGGTATCCAAAACAACGCTTTCCCTGTTTGAGAGCCTGGGAATCCTGAGCCACCGCGAGCAGGAAGCGCGCTACGAGATCAGCCTGGAAACCTACACCAAAAAAATCCAGATTGAGTCGCGCATCATTGCCGATGTGGTGGATAACCAGATCATCCCGGCAGCCCTGTCTTACCAGAAGGTATTGGTAGATAATGTGAGCGGCCTGAAAAATATCCTCGCGGCAGCGGAGTTCAAAAAAGCGGCGGATACACAGATCGAGCTCATCAAAGAGATCAGCGAACGCGTCTCCATCATCAAAAAAGCAGCCGACGATATGACGGAAGCCCGTAAAAATGCCAACAACCTGGATACGGCAAAAAAACAGGCGCATGCCTATTGCGAGAAGGTGAAGCCTTTCTTCGAAACGATCCGCTACAACGTGGATAAACTCGAGAATATTGTGGACGATGCCACCTGGCCTCTGCCAAAATACAGGGAAATGCTCTACCTGAGATAGGCTTTTGATTCTGAAATCCCTCACGACGCCCCGTGGGGGATTTTTGTTTTTGGGTGTTTTTGGGCCATTATCCGGGGTAAAACCAGGACAGAAGCCATGTTCAGAGGATTTGATCTGATATTAAGCTTTAGACCAATTTGGTTAAAAAGTTGTTTAAAATTTTTGATTTTTTAAAAAAATATATAAATTAGCGACTTACAAAGTTTAAATCACTATGAAGAACTTAAAAAAATTAGCACTAACCACTACAGCCGTTATTGCATTAGCATTTTCGGTAAGCGCGCAGAAGAACTTTTTAAAAGACGCCGACCTTGCTTATAACAATCACCAGTATTTCAATGCGATCGAGCTCTATAAGCAGGCTTATGTGAAAGAGAAAAAAGCTGCTACTAAAACCAAAATCCTGTACAAAACAGGAAGTTCTTACCAGGAGATCAACGACCTGAAAGGTGCTGAAACCTATTATACCAAAGCGATCAAAGCCAAATACCCCGATCCGGTGGTTTACCTGAAGCTGGCGGATGCCTTAAAAGCACAGGGTAAATACGAGGAAGCAATCGTAGAATATAACAACTACAAAAAAGAGATGCCTTCCGACCCGCGCGGGGAAACAGGTGTCAAATCCTGCGAACTGGCAAAACAGTGGAAAGACGCTAAAAATACGCCTGAAACACGTATCAAAGTGGAAAACATGGCGCTGATCAATTCTAAGGAAGGTGATTTCAGCCCTGCTTACGCTGATAAAAAATTCAATACCCTCATTTTCACGTCTACCCGCCAGGGCTCTACCGGTGGTATCGACATCACCAACGGCCAAAACCACTCCGACTTATACGAGACCAAACTGGACAAAAACGGTAAATGGAGCACACCTGTGATCCTGGCAACCACCATTGCTTCCAAAATGAACGAAGGTGCTGCTTATGTTTCTAAAAAAGGGGATGTGATGATTATGACCCGTTGCCCTGAGGCTAAAGGAAAACAGCTGAAATGCCAGCTGTATGTTTGCAAAAAACAAGGTCCGTCATGGGCTGAGCCTGAATTGTTGCCATTCAACATCGATACGGTTCCTTTCCGTCACCCGGCTCTTTCTGCCGATGGCAATACCCTGTATTTCGATACGAAGCTGCCTGGTGGTTACGGTGGTACTGATATCTGGTATAGTGTTTACGACAAAAAAGGTAAAACATGGGGCCAGCCGATCAATGCCGGACCAAGCATCAACACAGCCGGTAACGAAGGTTTCCCTTTCATTTCCGAAGACGACAAAAACTTATACTTCTCTTCCAATACACACTTAGGAATGGGTGGCCTCGATATTTTCAAAGCTGAAAAAGATGCCAGCGGTAAATTCACCAAAGCTCCTGAGAACCTGAAATACCCGATGAACTCACCTGCTGATGATTTCGGGATCATTTTCGAAGGCAAAAAAGTAAAAGGCTATTTATCTTCTAACCGCGAAGGTGGTAAAGGTGGTGACGATATCTGGTCATTTGTATTACCTCCATTGGTGTTCAACCTTAGCGGTACCGTAGTAAGTACTAAAAACAACGAGCCTGTGCAAAACGCCCTGATCCACTTAAAAGGATCTAACGGTGACATGTTCGAGTTCAAAACCGGTGCTGACGGTAAATATAACTTCAAATTAAAAGAGAATACCTCTTATGAGGTAACGGTTGCTACCGACAAGAATACTGTTTCTCAAACTTTCAAAAAAGGCTTCTTAGCGAATAAAGACTTAGGAAAATTAGGAACTGTTGGTGAAAACGAATCCAAAGACTTCATCAAAGATTTCGCCCTCGATCCGGTATTGGATGAGATCCGTTTCCCTGCCGTATTATACGCTTTGGGTAAAGCCGAGCTGTTGATTGACCCTACAGGAACTGATAAATCAAACGATACACACAAGCCTTTGAACTCTAAGGATTCCCTGGATTTCTTATACCAGACCTTAATTGATAACCCGACCATCGTGATCGAGTTACAGTCGCACACGGATAGCCGTGGTTCTGATGTATCCAACCAGAAATTATCTGAGGCCCGTGCTAAAACCTGCGTGGACTACCTGATCAACGAGAAAAAAATCCCTGCAGCGCGTTTAACTTACAAAGGCTGGGGTGAGAAAAAATTACTTGTAACGGATGCGATGATTGCGAAAGAGCCAACCAAAGAAGGCAAAAACGCTTTACACCAGAAAAACCGTCGTACGGTATTCCGTATCGTGAACTGGGATTACCAGGATCCGAATGCTCCTAAAACCAACAAGCCTGTTTACAAACCACAGGTATCGGGCGAAGAGAACTCGGAAGACATTGAAACGGTTCCTGACGCAAAATAATCTTTTGAATGCTATCAAAAACCCTCACAACAACGTGAGGGTTTTTTGTTTTCATCAATTTATGTTAAGACTCCTGCGCATTACACGAAATAGCGTAATTTTGTATCAATAAAAACAAAGAACCGTGCGCGATATTATTTGGACCGTCATCCTCGTTTGGTTAGTATGGAAAATCTACGAAGCATTTAAAGGAATTTCCAAAATGCAGACACAGCGTGTCAATAACCAGCAAACCAGGCAACAGGGCAATAACCATACGTATTATACTAACCAACAGAGCCAGCGTAAAGAGGGCGAAGTAAAACTGGACTCCACGCAGAGCGCCCACAAGCCGCATTTCAAACCGGGTGATGGCGAATATGTGGATTATGAAGAAATCAGGTAATGAAACCATTGAAAGGCTTTCTCATGCTATGTTGCCTGGCGGCGCCTCTTCTGGCGGCAGCGCAGGAGGTGCCTTATACCAATCCTTACCCACAACAGCAGCCGCTTAATAACCACTCTGCTCCCACCGATTTCCCGGAGTTCAAAGACCGGATCTATTTCGGGGCAAGCGCAGGCGCCTGGATCGGAAGCACCACCTACATCAATGTTTCTCCTTTTGTAGCCATCAGCGCTACCAAAAAGCTGTCTTTCGGCGCCGGTGGTACCTATAACTATTACAGCGAAAACTACGGAGGCTATAAGTACACTTCAACCGTATACGGCAGCAATTTTTTCGGGCGCTATATGATCACCGAAAACTTTTTTGCACAGGCACAATGGGACAGGCTCAGCGTACCGGATTATACCTCTCCTATCCTGAATGAAAGGGCCTGGGTGCATAACCTGCTGATTGGCGGGGGCTACAAACAATTGTTTACGGAAAATGCAAGCTTTGTGGCTATGATCTTCTATAATGCCAACCAAACGCCCCTGTCGCCTTACACGAACCCTATCGTGCAGATCGGCTTCAACATTAACCTCTAAGTCCACCACGCTTATTATTAAAGGATTATTTATCCTTGTGAGCCTGAAGAATCCAAAGAACATGGACCCGTGCCGGCCGGACGATGTATTCTTAATCTCCTAAAGCTATTTATTTTTTTAGGGCGCCCGGGCGGGCCCAAAATTTAAACAGCCTCAAGTCATCTCAATCATGCAAAAAGATGACGCATTCAGCTTAGGCTGAAATCTTTTCTTAGTCCCACAGGATCCATTTCGTAGGGTTATAGCTGTATTGCTTCAGCCTTACCTGCCGGATGGTGTAGGCGCTTTCCCTGGCTTTCCACACAAAGGTATTCAGGGCCATGTCCTTTCGCTCCCACACGCTGTTATCTACGCCCGAGAAGTATTCCAGGTAAATGGTCTGCAGGGCCTTGCTGCTATCGTAGTAATCCCTGTAATTGGCATTTTTGAAGAAGACAGCCTCCTTTCCCTTTTCGGAAACCGCCATGCAAAGCCTTTCGTTCTCAATGGCGGCGTGGTCGCTTGCCGTATAGGAAATTTCCGCCAAAACGAAGTCCCCAAGCTTAAAATGGCCCTTATGCAGAGGCAGGCTCAGGTTGAAGGGGAACTCATCGTCTTCGGCTTTGATACCGAACCGGATGCTGTCGTTTTTAAAGCAGAGCTCCTTGTGGCTGTTGATATAGAGATCAATATCGCTGTTCATCAACGGAAACTCCCTCACCAGTGAGGCATCGGCATAGTGGGCGTCCTGCTTCGAGAACACCAGGATATTCCGGAAATAATCTTCGCGATGAAATACCAGGTAAGGAAAATATTCCTTCACGAGGGCGATGTCCTGGGCACCTACCCCGCTTAACACCATGTAGGATGCACGCAGCTGCTTGAGGTGTTCGCGAAACAGGTCCGGACGCAGGAGGGCACTGTCTTTCAGCGAAAGGTAATCCAGTTTGGTCTGGTATTTCTTTTCGTAGAGGTAAACGAAAAAGTCTTCGGTCTTAAAGACGGAGCTTACCTGCTCTTTGCCATAGCGTTTCTGGAAATCGAGCGTAGTTTGCACCTGCGATTCAAATTCCTGCACATGCACCCGCGAGAAGATCTGCTTTTTGTAAACGTTTTGAAAGCCCAGCAACAGCACAATGCCGGCGGTAAAGCCATAGAGCTGCCCGGGCTTCAGAAATTCCGTGAAGGAGCAAAGCAGCAGGATGAGGCAGAGGCCGCCAAACAGCAGCACAGAATACTGTAAAATGGGGTTTTTGAAGACCGAATAGAGGTGGATCACCAGGTAATTGCCCAGGAAGATCCAGAACAGGAACACCTGCTTCCTGGAAATGGGAACGAGCTTAAACACAGACGCAAGCATCAGCACCAGGAGCGCCGCCAGGATCAGCTTTCCGCTGAGGCCGCAACCGAAGAGGGCTTTCACGAAATACCAGATCTCGGTGTTGCGCGGCGGCGTGAGCCAGCCACCACTGGAGGCCCCGATGCCGCCAATAGAAAACTGGTAAAGGGTCACCGGCAGGTGGGGCAGGTAAAGCGCTACCGCCACCAGGCAGGCCAGCAGGTAGTGCTTGCGCCTTTCCTCAGGCAGATAGCAAAGACCCAATAGGGCTACCGAGGCCGCAAAGAGGCAGCTCATGTGGTGGTTATAGGCTGCCAGCAAGCAGGCCAGCGCAAAGAGCAGGTAGTGCTTCCGCCGGGCTTGCGCGCCAAAGACAAGGCTATAGGTAGCGTAGAGCAGCAACAGGCAAAAGAGCACACCGGTAATGTACATGCGCGCATAGGAGCTGTAGAGCAGGAAGATAAAGGACATGGACACAATGGCCGCCGCCGTAAGACCCGTTTTGTAGCTGAAAAAGCGGTGGCCAAAACGGTAAATGAGCCCGATGGCTGCAATGCCACAGAGCAGAAAGGGCAGTTTGATGGCGATCTCGCTGTAACCGAAGAGCTTAACCCAATAAAACAAAAAAAGCTGCACCAGGGCCGGATGGGTGTCTCCCAGCTGCACGCCAAAAGTGATTTCGTCGGAAAAATTGCCATAAACGGTGCGGCTGAGGGCGCTGAGCTCGTCGTGGCTAAACTGGTACTGGCCCAGGGGAATAAGGCGAAAGGCTATTCCTAAAAGCAGAAGGAAAAAAATTCCTGTATATTCCTTAGAATTTTTAAGAATAGTCATATTTTTTATACTGCTAATATAAAAATTATTAGCATTTTTGTAGTCCTTAAAAAAGCTACCCGCTTTATTTAAGGATAAGCTCGAGTGTTTGTTCCGGTTGTTTTCGGAAAGTATAACATGCCCAGGTGTAGGTCCCGATAGCTATCGGGAGGTATGCAAGAGGCACAATGCCCAGGTGTTGGAATGGTATACAAGTACGCTTGAGGTGCGTATGGCGCAAGCCGTGGGAGTTCGAGTCTCCTCCTGGGTACAAAAGCGATGTAGAAATACATCGCTTTTTTATTTAGGTGATTTTCGGGAATCGGTACAGATTTTCCGTGTCGCTTTTTTTATTCTTTGTATTATATATTGACATTTAGCTTATCCCGTAAACGATAAGCAGACAAACGCAATAAACGGCAGGCATACATAAGTCAGATGATATTTTAGAACCAAGGCAAATGATAAAGTTTTACATCCCGACAGGAGTTTTCGTTTCGATAATCTTTTTCGCCTTGACTAGCGCACACGGGCAAATAAAAACAGACAGCTTCTCTGTTTATGTTCGCAAGACGGACAGTTGTTTTAGATGTACCAGCTATAAAAAATCACAATACTATTACAAGTTAGCATTAAAATATAAACCAAAAGACAAATACTATTCATGAAAAAAACAAGCCTTGTTATTTTACTGTATCTTCTGACCTTTAAGCTACTTGGTCAACACACATTTTGCGACAGTTTAAATTTTTTTGTACGAACAAAGACAAAAGAAATTCATGTTTCACAGAAAAGCAATGGTAAAGTATTCAGAACGACTACTGGTTATTTCAACAAAGAAAAGCACTCGTTAGTGTGGTGCAATAAACATATTGCTTTGGCTTCTGATTGTGTGGACACTGTCTATTTTGATCGTGCTAATGGTATTCAAATGGATTCTGCTACTCATTACTTTTGGGATAATAAAAATCGACTTATAAAAACAGTTCAGCAGGAAAAGCCGGGAGAAATTAACACAACAGAATACTTTTATTCCGACAGCCTGTCAAAGCAGCTTAAGTATATTATAAAAGAAATTGCTGATGGTAGTACTATCATAAATTTATTTTGGTACGAGAAGAATCAACTAAAAAACGTGTTTGAGTCATTTTATGGTTCAAATCCGGGAGGCGGCAAAGTCGAATCGCACCGAACCTATACCTATATGTACTATCATGACAATCGCGTTAAAACGGAAACCATTGAAAGCAAAGGAAAAACAGATTACGTATCAGAATTCAGCTATGTTGAATCAGACTAATTGACGTTTATAACTATACAGGAGAAAATTAAGATGTATGATCTTTACAAAGATCTGGTTACTATGATCGAGCCTGGTTCTAAGCTGATGAGATAATGTACGGTTTCGAAAATCTACAGATAAAAGCTAAAATCATCAAAATTTCAAATATTTACCCGCTGAAAATCAGCGGTTTTTTTGTTTTTGCAGTCATTGAATTAAATAATGGGCAGATTGCCAGGCAGTTCAGAGTTCGGGTCTTCTGTGGTCTTTAGCGAAATTTACAGATCAAGAATTACAGTTTATCGTCCCACCGGGTTATATTTTAATATTTCTGTCCGCAAAATTTTGTCTAAGTCCGTTTGCTTAATTTTTAAAAGGCTACAAATTGTTTGTTTTAAGAGATCATTGTCAGGCGGAGTGTCGAGTAGTTTTTTACAGGCAGTCATTCCGCCTTTGTCATAAACCAATTTGCAAATGATTGCGCCTGTCGTGTAATAGGCAACAAATTGCCAGCCCCATTTTTTATTTAAAATGTCGTCAAATGTTACAGTGTCGTTTTTTGCAAGTTGTTGGGCAAGAATTTTTGCTCTTTCTTCAAATGTCTTTTCCATTGCACCACCAAGCAAGGTTGCAAATCCTTCATTAATTATCCCGTGTCGTTTTTTATTGTCGACCACCAAGTGAACAAATTCGTGCGGGTACCATTCCGAGTCGAAGCCACTCAATAAAATCCTTTCGTCATTCATCCCCATTCCTGTGGTGTGCCCCGTGAAGAAAAAATCAAAACCAAGTAGTTTTCCTAATTCGTCTCCGCTTTTTGTAATGTAAAAGTCAAATGCTTTCCAGTCGGGAAGTTGGAATTTTAAGGCGATACTGTCACAAAATGTATTTGCTTTGTTCGCCAATGCTTCATCGAACTGATGTTCGGATGGATAAATGAATGTTATTTTCCCAATTGTCTTTCTTTTCCAGGTTTCAGTAAGTATGGATATTGAATTTTTTAATTTCCACTTATTATTTTCTTTAATGGCATAAAGTTTAGTGATGCACCAGGGGTTTGATGTTTTATAATCACCTTCAAGACAGTCCGCATTAAAGAGTGTTCTTATTGCATAATTTTCGCCTTCTTTTTCAACTGATAAAATTGTCGGTTTATAATAGTTTAAAAGCTGTCTGGAAGGGAATTGGTAAATCATTTTCCGGGTAAAATCAAAATCACGGTATTTCTTTTTCTCAGCTTCGTTCCAGCATGGGTTGTCGTAAATGCTGTCAGGGTTTGAGGATAAATAAGTTGTCCAAAGGGCAACGATTTCCTTCGTCTCTTGTTTAGTTGTGTCAACACGGGCATGTACACAAAGGTCAATAGCCGGTTTTTGAGCAAATGCCTGTCCGCAATAACATGCAAATAAGAATATGAGTTGTTGTTTTGTCACTGAGTATTTTGTCTAACGAAATTTTTGTAATAACTGAATTATTTCATCGACACATTTACAAGTAGTCAGGGTTCGGGTCTCCTATAATGTTGAACGAAATTTTACAGATCAAGAAATTAAATTCATCCTTAACGTATGTGGTTAACGTTCTGTGACTACTTGCAGGTCGTAACCGCCATACAGTTATTGCCTATGTCTTTCGTTAATGGCTCCATTTTTCCAAAGCATTTTTATTTGTGTGAAAGTCTCCGAAGCATTTTTCTCAAATAAAACCTGTATGTTATCGTCAAGCATAAATAAATTACTGTCAATGTATTTAAGTTCGGTTACTAAATTCCCGTTTTCAGCATTCTTACAAAAAAGTTGATTGTCTTTAATATAAAAATCCAAACCGCCTTCATAAACACCTGTATAGGAACTTAAAATTAGTGTCTTTGGCATTTTTACCATTTCGGATTGCTGGCTATTAATATTCCACCGGCACATATTTTTCACTCTCTCATCCTCGCTTTTTGAGAGCAGGTCTGTAAATATTAAAATTTGTGCTTTTGTCAGGGCTTGTTCAGAAGGTACGGCAACATTTGGTAATATGCCTTTACCTTCCCAATCTTTATCTATTGGAGAGCGAGCATTAGGAATAAACGCAACAAAACCCTGTCCCATATGATACGAACCTGTAGGATGCGCTCCTCCGCCTGTGGTGTCGCCAACGACAATAGCACGCTTATTATTCTGCATGCCAAAAGTAAAATCTTCTGCTGCAGAGAAAGTACGCCGACCAGTCAAAATATAAACAGGCATATTTAGCTTGAAATCTGTCTTGGAGGGGTCAGTATACCTTTTAAGAGTGTCGTTAGAGCGTGAAATAATTTCATTCATGCTCGTTTTTTTATTGAAAAAATAATTTTGTATTTGGAGAACCATGTCAGGAGAACCACCACCATTGTATCGCATATCAATTATTAATGCTCTGCAATTACTTATAAACTTAAATGCGGCGTCTAAAGTCGATTTCGCTTCGTCTACTAAAGGAACAAAACCGTCCCATCTCACATAACCTATGTTGCCAGATAATCTTTCAATTCTTTTAAATGCAAAATTACCCTCCTGCGCTCCTTTAATATCCATTTCATACTGCTTTTGTCTTTCAGCCTCTGTCATTGCCTGCCAAGGTGTTTCAAGTTGAGCTGAGAGCTGTGGATCAAATCTTATGCTTAAATGTCCGTCTTTGAAAACTTGTTGCATGTCATTAGATAACAGTTGACCTAATTCAAAATTATTTTTAGCCTTATTATAACGACCTTTCTTGTATTCATTTTTTATGTTGTTGCTCATTAATGCCGCTTTGTCCGGATAAATATATTCCCTGTTCATAGCACCGCAAAGGCTATCGACAAGTAATCTGACTTGTTTCGAGTTCAGCTTTTGTCCAGGATTTTGCCCGGTGCTTGCATTTGAAAGAAATAAAGCTGCCAGTAAAATTAAAGCTGTCAAACGATTTGTTTTTGTCATGGGATTTTTTTTAATCGAACCGGATTTGTCCAAGAGTAAATATATAAATTCTTGATTTTAGTAAAACAGAAGTCTAATAAACGGTCAAATCTTGGTAATAGCCGGTTCCTGTCAAATGCCTGAATGTTATTCGGGATGTCTGCGGTTATGCCTGCTAACTACTATATAACATTACCTTTTTTCTCCTCTCCGGCAATTAAGCCAGATAGGCTTGCTTTGGGTAATTATAGATTAGCTCAAATTTATTCATTTTAGCGATGCAAAAAACTAAAAACCGAGGTATTACGAGCTTGAATCTGTAAGATGTCTACCATACAAGTCCCAAATCCGGGCAAGAACTCCGCACGTCTTCCAGGTTTGCGTTCAAATTGTGTCCTGTATGGGGTAGCAGGGAAGCCCTTACGGGAAATCGCAAGGGCTTTTTATTGAGCATTATTTATTCCTTTAATTGCCAATGCCTTGTTAGCAGTAGCCGTTTTCTTTTTAATTGATGTCTTTCTTACCAGGGAATCTCTCCTGTTTCAGGATTGTTTTCTTCACTAAAAAATTTTCCCGTCGGGCCCTCTTTATCAATCAATGCGTATTTTACGATTCGTTTTCCGGCATCTTCAACAGCTCCGGGCCCACGATGTCCGTTAAAATCTGTTTTTGTATATCCCGGGCAAATGGCGTTTACTTTAAAGTTGGTATCCTTTAGTTCGTAAGCCAATACAACGGTATACATATTCAAGGCCGCTTTTGAAGAAAGATAAACGGCACCTTTATAGTCGTAGTACTTATAAGACGGATCGCTGTGTAAGGTCATTGAGCCCTGACTTGAGCTTACATTTACGATACGGGGATCAGTAGATTTTTTCAACAGATCAATAAAGGCTTGTGTCACTCTTACCACTCCATAAACATTGGCATCGTATGCTGCTTTGAACTGCTCTACTGTTGCGTCAAACGCAGATTGAGGATAGCCCCCGTAAATTCCCGCATTGTTGATGAGAATATCCAATGATTTTGTTTTCCCGCCTATGATGACACGGGCTTCTTTTACCGATTCATCATTTGTTACATCCAATTGAATGGCTTCTACATGATTTATTCCTTCCGCTTTTAATTTGTTCACGGCTTCTATCCCGTTTTTTAAATGGCGGCTGCCGAGATAAACATAAATTCCTTTTTGGGCAAGCTGCTTTGTGATTTCAAAGCCAATGCTCTTGTTTGCTCCTGTTACTAATGCTGTTTTACGCACTTCTTTCGTATTCATTTTTTAATAGTTTAAATTAATGAAGCAAAAGTAGAGAACCAAAAAACAGATGAGATGGACAAATCGTTTTATTTGCCTTACAAATCCTGACTGCGTAAAAAGTCACTGACACTTTTTCCCGTACTTTTTTTGAAAAGCCTTGAAAAATAGTCCGGGTCATTAAATCCTAATTCATACGCTAATTCTTTTACAGAAAGATCAGAATAGCGCAGTTTCCGCTGGGCTTCCATCATCAGGCGGTTAGTGAAAAAATCCTTTGGCGATGTGCCTGAATATTCTTTTACAAGCCGATATAAGCTGTTGGTAGTTAAAGCCAATTTTTCGGCAATTGTATTTATAGAGGGTTGCTCTGTAAGGTGTGTTTCCACCATTAATTTGAACTCAACAAACTTTGATAGATTAGTGTTTACACTATCAGCCGTTTCATGTTTAAAATAAGCAATGTTCAATTCTGATAATAGTAAATTCAGGTAGGCTAATATTATTTCTGAGTCTGTCGGTTGTTTTTCTGTATGAAGCAGTTGATTCAAAATTTCAAAAACTTTTCTGACTCTTTCCCTTGCAGCATCGTCTAACCTTATAGTTTGTGAATTTAAGGGGTTAACCAAAAACGAAAAGCGTTGCGGTAGCAAAGCCAATGTATTTTCATCAAACAAGATCTTAAAATAGTTCAGATTTTCCGTTTTAGCAGGTGGTATAAAAATCTGATTAGGCATCGCGAAAAGCAAGCCTCCATCAGTAACGGTAATGTCTTGTAAGTCCAGTTTATAAGTGATGGAGCCGCTGTCAATTAATACAATGAAATAGGAAGTCAACCGGCGAGGTTGAAGCAGTTTTTGCTGAGTACCAGTAGAAGGATAAGGATTATCATTCGAGTTGATCTTAATCTTCAACCTGTCGTTCTGTGGACTCCTGGATTTTCCGTCTGTTTCCTGCATGTTGTCTGCATTTAGTTTGTAGGGGGCTGTCTTACAATTACCGCTAACGGCCCTATCATATTACTTTTTTTCCTCTTATCGTGCCCTTTAAAAGAGATAAGCCTACGGGTTTGGCGGTTATGGTATTTCACTGTTCCCGGTGATCCGGGTCAATAAATGCCGAGGGCATTAAGTCAATGTTATGTTTACCCGCTACCTTAATGAGAATCGGCATTACAACCGATGCGCCTGGTATGAGTGCAAATGGAACGCCAATACCAACGATCTTCAAAGAGTCCATTAATTGTGTCTTCAATACCTTATCCTCGTCCTCGGTGATGCTTCCCTCTCTGAGGTATTTACGGATGATCGCCACTGCCTCTTTATCCCCGTGGTATTCTGCTTTGACGCCTTGCAGAAAGTGATGCGCATGTTCTTCTAAAATTGCTTCTATATTCATGGTTTATTGATTGCTATATATGCTTACTCTTCGCTTAAACCTTCCTGCAGCCTTTTCATTTCCGTTTGCAGCGTGTGTATTTGCTGCAGCAAATGCTTAATCGCATGCATCCCTTCCATATTAATATGGAGGTCGTAGTGCATGCGCATGTATTTCTCCAGATCCGGCAGCTGGTCGTACTCAATAAATGCCTCTTTATCTGAATGCTCCAGCACGATCAGTCCATGCTCATCCAACTGTTGCACAAAGGATATTTCAACACTGTAATACATACAGCATTGCTCTACGGATATTTTTTTAATTTCGTCCATGGCCTGGTGTTTTAGCGTAGTTTAGACAATTGTTCAAATAACTCTTTCTCCTTTTCCGATAGCCTGGTTGGTATCTGTATGTGATAAGTAACATACAGATCTCCAAACTCACCTTCTTTCCTGTACACAGGAAAGCCTTTTCCTTTCAGCCTTATTTTAGTGCCATTCTGTGTTTCGGGTGCAATCGTCAGCTTCACTTTTCCTGATAAGGTATCGATGATTTCTTCGCCTCCCAATACAGCTTTATACAAGTTCAGCGGCACCGTTTTATACAGGTCATTTCCTTTACGGGTAAATGCCGTGTCGTTTTTTACCTCGAAGGTAATGTATAAATCCCCGTTCGGCCCGCCGTTTACACCCGGCGCTCCGTGCCCGCCAATCTTTATTTCCTGGCCATTCTCAATCCCCGCAGCAACAGTGATCCTGATGTTTTTTCCATTTACCGAAAAGGTCTGCTGGTGCGTTTTGTAGGCCTCAGAAAGGCTTACCTGTACCGAAGCCCGAAAATCCTGCCCCTTGAATTTTGTTTGCCTGCCAGCTCCACCACCCCGGTTCCCGAACATCGATGAAAAGAAGTCAGAAAAATCGCCCTCATCGCCACCTTGCGAATAGTAGGATCCGCCACCATCGCCAAACGGGTTGCCACCGTTACCGAATGGGTTGCCACCGGAATGGCCTGAAGACTGCTGCTGTTTACGGGCCTGTTCAAATTGTTCTGCATTTTTCCAGTCTTTTCCATACTGGTCATATTTTTTCTTTTTTTCAGGATCACTTAATACTTCATTCGCCTCATTGATCTGCTGAAACAGCTTTACTGCCTGCGGATTGTTAGGATTCAAATCAGGGTGGTGCTGTCTTGCCAGCTTCCGATAGGCCTTCTTTATATCCTCGGATGTGGCATTTTTAGTCAAGCCTAATATTTTATAATAGTCAATATATTCCATGATCTACGACACGTTTTGATGCAAATTTTTAATCTGAATGACATAAATGTACTAAATAAAAACCCATCCTCAGGCAGGGTTTTACATGCTTATTCATCCATAAAACATTCATTCCGAAATTTACTAAATCCCTTTCACCACCGAAAAGTAGTTTACAGGCATAGATAATATTCAATACTCTTTTCAGGGTTTGTTATAGAAATACCAGGTTCTGTTGCCGCCAAAAACAGTATCATTAGCCAATTGGTATCGGCAAATTTTCTAAATTTGACTATTATGCAGCATTGGGAATTAACCTTGTTTTTTGCCATCATTGCCTTCGTCTATTCTTCGGTTGGTTTTGGGGGAGGTTCCAGTTACCTGGCTATCTTAGCCCTGTATGCGCTCCCATTTAAAGAAATCCGGCTGATCGCGTTGTTATGTAACATTATTGTCGTGAGCGGAGGGGTTTATATATACTACAGGCATCGCCAGATTGATTGGAAAAAAGTATGGCCTCTCGTTGGATTAAGCATACCCTTGGCTTATTTAGGAGCTGTTGTCAAGCTTAGCGAGGACACCTTCTTTATCATTCTCGGCTTTAGCCTGCTGATAGCCGCTGTGTTACTTTGGATAAAAACAAACCCCATAAGGCTTACAGAAGCCGGGCAATCACAAAAAAATGACCTCCTTAAAAATGGAGCCCTTGGAGGTGCTATCGGCTTTTTATCGGGTATGGTTGGTATTGGCGGCGGTATTTTCTTAGCACCTGTTCTAAATTTAATGCATTGGGATTTACCTAAAAAAATAGCAGCAGCGGCCAGTGTCTTCATCCTGGTAAATTCCGTAGCAGGACTTATCGGACAATGGATGACGGTATCGCCCGAACAGATGAATAACGTTATGATTTTATATCTATGTGCTGCGGTATTCTTGGGCGGACAACTGGGCTCAAGAATGTCGGTAACATTTAATCCGGTGGTGGTACGACGGCTAACAGCCCTCCTGGTTTTTGTTGCAGGAATAGAAGTACTGGTCAAACATTTACCTAAGTTTGTATAATATGAAAACAAGAATTTTAGCATTCGGCATCGCCAGAGAGATCTTCAATGCTTCGTCAAAGGATCTGGAGCTAAAGGATGGCATGACCATCCTGGAGCTGAAAGGCAAGCTGGAGGCAGATTATCCGGCATTAAAGAAATTACGGTCGTACATGATCGCGGTGAATGATGAATATGCCGAAGATGATGTAGTATTGACTATAAACGATGAAATCGCCATCATTCCACCGGTGAGCGGAGGCTAAACAAAGACTATGATCGACGTTAAAATAGTAAACGAGCCCCTGGATATTCCTGCCTGCATGGCGAAAGCAACAGACGCAGAATGCGGAGGTATGAATGTGTTTGCCGGCCATGTAAGAGATCAAACGAAGGGGCGAAAAGTGCTGCGCCTGGAGTTTGAATGCTACCAATCCATGGCTCTGAAAGAGTTGAACAACATTGCTGAAGACGCAAGTCTTTTATGGCCTGTTAAAGCCATTGTGATTCATCACCGCATCGGTACGCTACAGGTCGGTGAAGCCGCTGTTGTTATTGTCGTTAATTCCATGCACCGGGAAGCCGCTTTTAAGGCCTGCCAATATGCCATTGACACCTTGAAGCAAAGGGTTCCTATCTGGAAGAAAGAAGTATTTGAAGATGGGGAGGAATGGGTTTCTGCACACCCCTGAGATAGAACGGATTTTAGTAAATTTAAGTATTAAATAGATAGCAGGTCATGGAAACGAAAAATCTGAAAGCAGCATCCATAAAACCCGTAGACATCAGGAAAATTGACGGGCATGCTGTTACGCCGTTTACCGATGCCGTGTCTATCGAAGAACCGCTTGAGATTAGCATTACCTATGGCCCTGCAACTGCCAGGGTTCAGAAAAATATTTCGGTGACGATGCGTACTCCCGGCAACGATCCCGAGCTGGCTGCCGGCTTTCTGTTTACGGAAGGGATCGTTCCGTCTTACCGGCAGATCAAAGCGATCAGGCATGCCGGCATGAACTGTAACGAGCAGAAGCAGAACAGCATCCAGGTAGAGCTTGCTGAGGATGTTACGCCGCACTTAGCACAAACCGACAGGAATTTTTATACAACGTCCAGCTGCGGGGTTTGTGGCAAGGGATCCATTCAATCCATCAAAACAGTAAGTCCGTTTATAAACGATGCCCGGCTACCTTTATCAATTGCCCTTGATATGCTTTACCAACTGCCAAAAACACTGCGGGCGGCACAGGATAATTTTTCGGCGACGGGTGGCATTCACGCCTCAGGCTTGTTTGACTTTGACGGAAATTTAATGATGCTTCGGGAAGATGTGGGAAGGCATAATGCCCTGGATAAGCTGATTGGAAGTGCCTTCATGGAAAATCTGTTGCCATTGAATAAACAGGTGCTGTTGCTGAGCGGCAGGGCCAGCTTTGAGCTTATTCAAAAAGCGGCGATGGCAGGCATCACGATGGTAGCGGCGATTGGCGCTCCCTCAAGCCTGGCGGTAGAGCTTGCACAGGAAGCAGACATCTCACTCTTCGGTTTTCTGAAAGAAAACAGGTTCAATATTTATCATTTAAGCAACCAACATTCAATACCGGGACTCCTATGAAAATAAGAATAAAAGGAAATTCGTTACGTTACAGGCTTGTCAAAGCAGATGTAGATAGCTTGTGGAAGAACGGCTATGTGGAGGAGCAAACTCAGTTTGCAGGCAAAACCCTTGTATATGCCATTGAAACAGGAAAGGAAGATAAGCTGACAGCAGACTTCATTGATGCTAAAATCGTCTTAAGGATGTCGAAACCGATGATTGACGAGCTCTATCATACAGGGCGCATTGGCTTTGATGATAAGACCGGCCCTGTGAGCTTATTGATTGAAAAAGACTTTGTATGCATCGATAATACGGACGAAGACCAAAGCGATAACTACCCCAATCCTTCTGCTGTATGTTAATTTAAGTCATGGTTAAAAAAATGGAAGAAGTAAAAAGCATAGTCAACGAGTACCAATCCCTCATCTTTTTCTCCGTGATGGTGATCGCGACGGTGGTTGCCGCTATCCTGGCCGGAAAATTTATGCAGCGGAAAATAGTTGAAACGGCCATAGATCACCGGATCGGGATTACCAGCTTTGTTTTCCTGAAACACATCGTGGTTGCAACCATTTATTTTTTGGGGTTTGGATGGGCCTTGTTATCCCTCCCCATTACCCATACCTTTGCCCACTCCCTGCTGGCCGGAGCCGGTGCAACGACACTCATCCTCGGCTTTGCTTCCCAGCAGTTGTTTACCAACCTCATCAGCGGCGTTTTTCTCGTGATCAACCGTCCCTTCAAAATAAACGATGTCATCGAGTTCCAGGACACGAAGGGAAAAGTGATTGAAATTAATCTCAATTCCACCCTGCTCCAGGATGATGCAGGAAACCAGATTATCATCCCCAGTTCGTTACTCCTCAATGATAAAATAAAAATCATCAGCCGGAGCAGCTGATTGACCATTCTTTACTAAGTAGCATGTTTTAAACTATAACTCATTGCGTCATGAAAAAAGATAAAAACGGAAAAAAGAAAAAGCAGCCATCCGCTGAACCTCCTTACACCCTTACAGGTGAGCTAAAGGTCACGCCTGTGGAAACACGGGCGGCTGGCATACCGGCAGTGATGAATTCGTTTGCCGACCTCATTGAAGAAAAGGCACTCTTCAGGGGAACGAAGGCATTATTTAAGATGAACCAGTTCAAGGGCTTCGATTGCACCAGCTGCGCCTGGCCTGATCCTGACGACGAGCGTTCGTCCATAGCGGAATACTGTGAAAACGGCGCAAAGGCTTTGGCCGAAGATGCTACCACCAAACGGGTAACGCCTGAATTTTTCAAAGCCAATTCGGTATACGACCTGGCTAAACTGGATGATTACCACATCGGGAAAATGGGACGGCTCACCGACCCGGTGTATTTACCGGCAGGCGGAACGCATTACCAGCCGATCAGCTGGGATGATGCTTTCAAAAAAATTGCGGAGCACTTCAATGGCTTACAATCGCCGGATGAAGCGGCTTTCTACACATCCGGAAGAACAAGCAATGAGGCATCATTTGTTTACCAGCTCTTCGCCAAAGAGCTTGGCACAAATAATATGCCCGACTGTTCCAATATGTGCCATGAAACCTCGGGATCGGGCCTGCGTCCTACCATTGGGATCGGTAAAGGAACCGTGACACTGGAGGATCTGCATGATGCGGATGTGATTATCGACATTGGCCATAATCCGGGAACCAATGCGCCGCGCATGATGAGCGCCCTGGCAAAGTGCAAGGCAAATGGCGGAAAAGTGATCGCGATTAATCCCCTGCCTGAAGCCGGGTTTACGGGTTTTATAAATCCTCAATCCGTGATGGATGTTCTGAAGGGAGGCGTCGCTCTTTCCGATCTGTACCTGCCTGTAAAAATAAACGGGGATATGGCTTTGCTGAAAGCGATTGAACTGCTGCTTTTAGAGTTTGAAAAAGAACATCCAGGACAAGTGCTGGATCAGGAATTTATCAAAGGAAAAACGGTGGGCTACGATGAGTTCATCAGGCAGTTTGATCATTACAAGCTGGAAGACCTGGCCGCTGCCAGTGGCGTATCGGTTGAACTGTTGCGTGAAACTGCTCACATGCTGGCATTTAAAAAACGCATCATCTTTTGCTGGGGCATGGGCATTACGCAACAGCCTAATGGCGTAGATATGGTGCGCGAAATGCTCAACATTTTATTAATGAAAGGCAGCATTGGCATTAAAGGTGGTGGTGTGTGCCCGGTACGTGGGCATAGCAATGTACAGGGAAACCGTACCATGCTGATTGACGAAAAACCAAGCGATGAAGCACTGGACCGCCTGGAAAAATTCTACGGGTTCAAAATGCCGCGCAAGCACGGGTATGATGTGGTACGGGCCATCAAGGCCATGCACGAGGAAAAAATAAAACTGATTTTCTGCATGGGCGGAAATCTGTTATCGGCAGCGCCTGATACCACCTACACTGCCAATGCGATGAGGAGATTAAACCTGACGGTGTTTGTTTCCACCAAGCTGAACCGGGGGCACCTGGTGCATGGCAAAGAGTCCATTATTCTGCCTACTTATTCCCGTTCGGATTTCGACATTGTGAATGGGGAATTACAGATCGTCAGCACCGAAAATTCAATGGGCGTCGTGCAGTCATCCAGGGGCGCGCTGAAACCGGTCTCAAACAACCTCATTAACGAAACACAGATTGTTTGCCGCATGGCAATGGCAACGCTCGGCAGCCGATCCGTGGTGAACTGGCAGCGTTACCACGACAGCTACGATGCCGTGCGGGATGATATTGAGCAATGCATCCCGGGCTTTGAAAATTACAATGTAAAAGTGCGCCAGAAAGGCGGCTTTTATTTGCCGAACTACGCGCGCGACGAGCAGCGTTTTGCCAAAGCCTACGATTACAAAGCGCCGTTTACCATTACGGAGCTTCCTCACAATCACCTGGAGCCGGATGAATACATGATGGGAACGACGCGAACGCACGATCAGTTCAATACCACCATTTACGGCATGGAAGACCGCTACCGTGGCATTCACAAGGAGCGCCGTGTTATTTTCATGAATGAGAAAGACATCGCGAAAGGCGGGTTTAAAGCCGGTGACAAGGTGGATCTCTTCAACTACGGAGGTGAGATAGAACGCATTGCGCCGCTGTTCATCATTGTTTCTTATCCTATTCCCGAAACGAATACGATGACGTATTTCCCTGAAACAAATGTCTTGGTTCCCATTACGAATGTGGTGAAAGAAAGTAATATGCCGGCTTCCAAATACGTGAAAATTAAAATCAAACCGCACGATCCGAACATCTACGAACGGATAAATGAATTGACGGCATGATTACCAGGAAAAGAGAGCACTGGCTAAGAATGCTTTTTGTGTGGAACGGCTCCGTGCTACCACAGCTGTTACCACGATTGATCGCGCTCTTTGCCCTGTCATTGGCGGTGGTCTATTTTCATGGCATTATCCTGTCGTTTAAAGTCCCTCTTAATCCGACTCCCTTAACCATGTTTGGTTTTGTATTGGCCTTGTTCCTGGGCTTTCGTAACAGCGCCAGCTACGACCGCTATTGGGAGGCCCGCAAGCTTTGGGGCTCCCTGCTCAATGTTTCCCGCTCTTTAACCCGGCAAGCCTTAACTCTTCGGAGCTCTGCTGTTGATGAGCCTTCTACCCGGGAGTTTGTAAAGCTGCTTTCCGCGTTTTCCTATGCGCTCAAACACCAGCTCAGGGATACAGATCCGCAGGAAGATCTGAAAAGCCGGTTGGGGGAAAAGCATCTGGTTAAAGTGATGGAGGCTAAATTCAAACCTGCCGTTATCATCAACCTGCTTTCGGAATGGGTCCATAAAGCCAGGCATAATCTACGCATAGACTCTATACAGCAAGCCCGGTTCGATGAGAACCTGGATAAGCTGGCGGAGATTCTCGGAGGATGCGAACGAATAGCCTCTACGCCCATTCCTTACAGCTACCGGGTGCTGTTACACCGCACGGTTTACATCTACTGCCTGCTGTTACCATTTGGGCTGGTAGATACCCTGGGCTGGATTACGCCCTTCATCGTGGTGTTCATTGCCTATACCTTTGTGGCCTTTGATACCATCGCCGACGAGATCGAGGAGCCTTTTGGCATGCAGGCCAATGACCTTGCGCTTAACAGCATGTGCAACATGATCGAGGAAACGGTGTCGGAACTGGCAGGAACGCCTGTCGACAGGAAAGCCAGGCCCGGTCAAAACATTATTCATTAGACGCTCTAATGCTTTTCTGATTTTGCTTTTGCGGAGAAGCCCAATCAGCCCGCAAAATCATTGAGCATGCTTAAGGAAGGACAAAAGAATAAGGTGCCGGTTTTGGCAGTGCTGAAATCCAACAGCCTGTCGTAATTACCTTCCGGCTCGCCGATATACATCCGGGAAAGCATTTTGCTAACGGTGCTGAACGTGCTGGTATAGGCAATAAAATAGGTTCCCATGTCATTCGTTGCCATGTTGCCAAAAGGCATATTATCACGAACGACCTTATGATCATCCCCTACATTGGCTAATTTAGAATGTGAATTGGAGGGCTTCTGATCATCGGGCATTTCAACATCTCCGGCTTTGCTTCTTCCAAATACTTTTTCCTGCTCGGAAACAGGCAGGGCTCTCCAGGCCACCAGGTCGTGGAGGTATTTTTGAACAAAAAGGTAGCTGCCGCCTTTGTACTTTTCGTCCTTGTCGCCAATGATCCCAAAGAACGCGCGCTCATCCCCGTAAGGGTTTTCGGTGCCATCTACAAAGCCTAAAATACTTCTTCCATCCCAGTACCTGAACCCATATACTTCTTCAATACACGTGGCAACAGAGGATAGTACAGCTGAAATATCTGCCACCATATCCATGCAGTAACTTTTCTCTTCTGCGCGGACATGAAAATGCAAATCGCCGGGAGTAGACACAGCCGTGTGCTTACTTCCGGTGACAGGCTGAAAGGTTATTAATTCTTCAGGAAGCGGCTCGGGCAATTGCAGTTTTTTCCATCCCTCATAACTAATTCCTATAACGACATTGGCCTTTGGAGTTTTGGTTCGTACCTGTGCAGAATGATTGAGGTTGCTCATGAGCGCACAGATGCTCTGAAAGACAGGTTTTATATCTTCGCCTTCCTTAAACTTCCACACCAGGAAAGCGGTATTGTTATTGGGAAAGTCGGTGACATTTTGTGCGTTGCTATTCATAATAAATAAAGAAAGGTATCACTTTTTGTTTTCCAATCCAAGCAAAATACAATAAGTGATTGTATTCACACCTTAACCTAAAAAGCAGTAATAGATTGAGAGATGGGGATTCGCGTTAGAGCACATCCCTACATAAATTGCCAGTATTGGCTGTCAGGGTTCATGCTGCTTGCAATGCTATAATATGTATCGCTGTTCACCTGCAAAGCATCCTGATCTATCCGGAAAGCACCCTGCTGATAACAGGCAACTGCTGTTTCCATCATACTTAATAAGCTGTCGTAGATGGTCATAGGGGCTGCACTGCCAAGCAAGGTCGGTGAATATAGACTGATGGCTTTAAACGTGGGGCTATAAGCATCCAGGTCCATCAAGAGAAGGTTTCCATTATTCCCCGAAAACAGCGGAAAGTAATTGGTTTCAAAAAGATGCTTTGTTACGGATAACAGCTCGTAAGCAGCAGCGGCATCAGCCAGGCTAAAAGGCACACCATCAGGAAACATAAGCAATGAATCCGTCACATCCCCGCTTTGGCGTGTAACACCGTTTTTCCACGTAAACAGATCATACACGTCATCGGTAAGTGACACCTGGTAGTCTGAAGCCAACTTTTTTATTTCATCCTCAGAAATTCCGCTGTTTAATTTTTGAAGTAAGGCCGGATGAAACTGCTGTAGCGTTTGTTCGAGTGCCTTGAAGGGTGCTGTATTGCCTGCCATGGTTGAGTAGTTTAAGTTAGGTATCGTAAAATTTACGCCGGATGTTGTTTCCTGTTTGCTTTTATAAAGATGAATTTCATTAAGACAGACACGATCAGGGCAACGACAAACAAGCCTGAAAACACTTCTAGCGTAGCGGTTAAAGATCCGGTCGCTTTTTTGATCACATCATAAAGCGTAGGCCCTGCAATACCCGCCAGCCCCCAGGCTGTCAGCACCAATCCGTGTATCGCCCCAAGCTGTTTTGTACCGAATAAATCACCCAGGAAAGCCGGTAATGTAGCAAAGCCTCCGCCATACATCGTGATGACGGTAAAAAGAACAATAAGAAAAAAAGCTTCGGATGATAGCTGCGGCAGAAAATAAAATGCCACTACCTGGAACCCAAAGAAGAGGATATACACGTTGGCACGCCCAAGGTAATCAGAGAGGCTGGACCACATGATCCTGCCTAAGCCATTGAATACACCTATCAGTCCCACAATGGCTGCTGCCTGCATGGGCGTATAGCTTAGCTTCTCCTGCACAAGAGGGCTGGCAGCGGCGATAATAGCAATGCCACAGGTAATGTTGATAAACATCATCAGCCAGATATAGTAGAACCGTGTGGTTTTCAGGGCTTCCTTGGCATCGATATACCACATATCCTGTTTAATCGTTTTCCCTTCGCCCGCTTTAAAGCCTTCCGGCAAATACCCTTCAGGGGGTCTTTCTATATATTGAGCCGAAGATAAAATTAATACCAGGTAAATAACGCCAAGGATATAGAATGTGTTGGCAACACCGGCATTCTCAAATAATTTCTGCATTAAGGGCCCAAAAATCAATGCAGCAAAGCCAAATCCCATAATGGCCATACCTGTTGCCAGGCCACGCCGGTCGGGAAACCATTTTACCAATGTACTCACCGGCGTAATATAGCCCAGGCCCAGCCCGATACCGCCTATAATGCCATAACACATGATAAACAGTGCAAGCGAGCCCAGGTGAACGGCAAGACCTGATCCTAAAATACCAAGACCATAAAACAAACCGGCGGTAGTGCCGCTTACTTTCGGTCCCACTTTTTCCACCCAGCGTCCTAAAATAGCTGCAGAAAAACCCAGCAGGAGAATAGCGATCTTAAACGACCATTTGATAACACTCTCATCAACTCCAAACATATCGCCTACGGGCCTGGTCATCACGGAATAGGCATATACCGAACCAATGGAAATATGAATCCCCACTGCCGAAGCAGCAATCAGCCACCGGTTTTTGAGTTTTTGAGTGGTCATATATGATGTGTTTTAAATCAAATTTTATCAAACCAAACGATGATCTGTGTAACCGGGCCTGCTACTGAAATTAACGCATTCCCCATGCTATCAACGTTACAATTGGTTTGTTGAGATCAGGATGCAAATGCACCATTTAATCGTCACTAATGATAACCATAATTGACACAGCTTCCTGGGATAAGAATATGGCAAACCGTGAAATTACTGTTGTAAATCACGACAGGTTGTTTTAAAATAATCAGGGCTTGCGGTAACTCCCGGCCGTTAAAGAATGACCTGTATATGGCAGGGATGAGTACCGTTATACACGCGTTGATGCTTAACAGCATAGTCAGGCCTGCTGCTATAAAATCCGGCACCCGGACAAGTGCATGACAATTCCAACGACTGATCTGTAGGGAATGGACTCATCCGGTATAATCGTCTGTACCGGCTTACTGCTTTTCTTTGTGACGCTCTTCTTTCTCTTTTCTTTTGGGCTCTACTTGTTTTTCCCTTTTTGCGCCTTTCTTTTCTTCTTTTTTCTCCACCTTTCTTTCCTTTTTGATGGCTTTCTCTTCTTTTTTAGGGGTATCCTGTGCTAAACCCGGCGCTGCATAAAATACAGCTGATAAGATGATGGCTGCTGCTAATGTTTTCATGATGGTGTTTGTTTTTATGAGGTTATACTTCAGGTGGATAATTGTTGATGCTCTTTAGGTTCCTGCTAAAATATCTTCCCAGCCGGCATCCTGGGGATGCTCCTCGGGCTTAATGCTGATCACCGGAACCCTGGCATGCTGAATAACCTGCAAGGCGTAAGGGCCCAGGAAAAAACCGCTCAGCTCGGCATCCTGGTCCGTCATGATGGAAATCAGGTCCCCGTTTTTTGAATGGCAGTACGTTACAGTAGCTACCGCCCTGTTTTTGACGTTCATCACCAGCTCCGTATGGCAAACCACATGGTGATTAAGGGCTTCGGTCACTACCTGGTTCAGCATCACTTCCATGGCTCCTTTTTTGTTGCTTTCATCTCCTGCCAGGATCCCTACGGCAAATACCTTTGCAGAAAGCTGTTTTGCCAGCTCCATCGTCAACACCACTTTGGCGCGTGAGTGAAATGAGGTATCAATTGGCAATATGATCGCTTTGTAGCCGGTTTCCTTTGCAGGCGTTGATGTGGTTAACACCGGGCAGGTGCTTTTGGTCAGCACTTTCAGGGCATTGCTGCCGATTACCAGGTCTTCCCACGAGCTGTAGCCATGTGTGCCCATCGCAATCATTCCGGCTCCGATCTCTTCCGCGTATTTCAGAATTTCTTTGGTCGGGTTTCCGTGTTTTATAGCAGTGGTTACTTTCACGTTGTAGCGCGTACGAAGATCAGCGGCATACTCCTCCAGTTTTTTCTGAGCCGCCTGTGTCACGTTTTCTGCATCGCCTGATGTGGCTCCGGGCGAAAAAATATGGGCTATTTCCCATTGCTGCACGATAACATGAAGCAGGAAGACTTCGCCATTGGCCATCTGTGCGAGGAATGCACCCTGGTTAAAAGCAAGGCGAGAGGTGTCTGAAAAATCCGTTGTGATCAGGATTTTGCTGGTATTCAGGTGTATCATAGGCTATTGGGTTTAGGTTGTATCATTAAGAAAATCAGGTTTGTTTAAGTCATATAATTTAAAAAGTTATCGTTCGAGTCGATGCCGCCTTTTAATGAATACACTCTGGCATCGGGATATTTCTCTTTGATCAACACCACGGCAGCAGCACTGCGCCTGCCGGTAGCGCAATAAAGTAATAGGGGATCTGATAAAGGCAATTCATGCAGGCGTTCCGGCAATTCATCCACGGGGATATTGATTCCTCCCATACTGGCTGCCTTATGTTCTTCCGCCGTTCGTACATCGATCAGCTCAAAAGGGGCGAACTCCTGCATCTCATCAAGCGTAACGACCGGTACCGTTTCCTGCAAGGCATTCATCGCTGTCCTGGCTTGTTTCTTCAGGCTAATGATGCGGCTTTGTCCATCCAGTACATTCATGATCCAGAGCTTGTTGGTCAGAATACCGGCATGGCCTGTGAGGTACTTAATGGCCTCATTTGCCTGCATACAGCCTACCATGCCCGCCAGCGTAGGAATAACACCGCTTTCCGCACAATCAGGAATGGCTGCTTTACCGGCATCCGGGAACACATCCCGGTAATTGCAGGTGTAGGTATTGTCCTGCTGCCTGACGTTCCAGATGCTTACCTGGCCTTCAAACTGGTAAATGGCTCCATACACCAGGGGGATGCCAAGCAACACGCAGGCATCATTCAATAAATATTTTGTTTCAAAATTATCGGTGGCATCAATCACCAGGTCGAAGCCGGTGATGATCTCCATAACATTGGCGGATGTTATCCGCTGCTGCTGTGGCGTTATGCTGACAGCCGGATTTTGCTGCTTTAAAACGCCTGCTGCTACTGTTGCTTTGGATAAGCCAATGTCTTTCTGCGAATACAGGATCTGCCGGTGCAAATTGCTTTCTGTGATCACATCGTCATCCACGAACGTGAGATGACCAACTCCCGAAGACACCAGGTATTGTGCGGCAGGGCATCCGAGGCCGCCCATTCCTGCAATCAATACGCTGGCTTTCTGCAAACGCAGTTGGGCGCTTTCCCCGAAACCCGGGAGGTTCATCTGGCATGTGTAGCGTTCAAACTGTTTATTCATAGCTTTCTGTTACTTCGCTGTTCCTGATTGCAAGGCGTCTGTTGCTTTCTTCGCATCCTCAGGCGTATTCACATTCATCAGGGCCTGCGGTTGTAATGGCTTCAAAATGGTTGTTTCACTGTTCATCAGCACCTTTCGCGGGCAGGTCATTCCCTTTCCCAAAAAGTTCAGCAACAGCGGATAGCTCTCCGGCTCCCAAATGGTGATCAGAGGTTCCGGCAGGCCATCATGCGGGCTTTCATAGGTCGTGGCTATATTCGTTTTGTTCCTGTTTGTTACCAGGTAGCGGATGGTATCTTCATTGAGCAATGGCAGATCACAGGCTACCACCAGCCAGGCTTTATCGCGTTGTGAGCGGAGCGCTGACAGAATGCCCCCGGTTGGCCCCATGTTCAAAAAGGTATCGGGTAGCGCGCTATAGGCTTCATCTATCGTGGCGGCCTGGTCCGGGCGACAGGAAATAAAGACCTTGTCACAAAAGGGCTTCAGCAGATCCGCAGCGTAATAGCGTTGTTCTTTGCCATGCCAGTTCATCACATCCTTATCCCTGCCCATGCGGATGCTTTTGCCACCTGCCAGCACGAGGCCGTTTATCAATGGTAAATTAGTTTCGTTTGAAATCACGTTTCCCTCCTGTTTTTTCCATCAGTTGTATTTCCTTTATCACAATATCATGGCTCAATGCCTTGCACATGTCGTAAATGGTGAGTGCGGCCAGTGATGCGCCGGTTAAGGCTTCCATCTCTACGCCGGTTTTTGCTTCGATGCTGGTTGTACAATAAATTTCTATGTCCTGCTGTTTATTCAATTCAATGGTGATCTCGCAGTTTTCCAAACCCAGGGGATGGCAAAGCGGAATAAGCTCCCCTGTTTTTTTAGCGGCCATAATGCCTGCGATGATCGCTACCTGGAATACAGCCCCTTTTTTGGTTTTGAACTCGTCCGCCAGAAGCTCCTGCAATATATTCTCCGGCATTGATACAATGCAGCGGGCAACGGCTTTGCGCCGTGTTACTTTCTTTTTGGTAACGTCCACAATGGCGGGCTGGCCTTTTTTATTGAGGTGAGATAAATGTGTCATATCCTAATTAAAAGTGAGTCGTAAATTTCCATATTCTGTAGGCTTCCCCTGCCTTAAAATCGCTCTTGTCCAATGGCAGTTCCATAAAGGCATCGGCATGTATCAGGCCCGAAAAATCACCGGAGCCATTGCCAAGCACAGGTTCTGCTTCCAACTGCCCCTGGTTCCCGCTACTCAATGTTACCTGTGCGAAATACTGAAGCTGCGGACCAAATTCTATTTCGCTTTTTAAAATGGCATAGTGAGCCTTGCGTTTAAGGCCCAGGCAGGCTTCCAGCCAGGGAATAAAATAACGGTGCAGGCACATACATACCGATACCGGATTTCCCGGAAAAGCAAATACCAATGTGTTATTTTCATGTGTACCAAACCAAAAAGGTTTTCCCGGTCTTTGCTTTACCTTGTGAAACAATTGATCAACAGCCAGCTCGTTCAATACGGCGGGCACATGGTCAAATTTACCCATCGAGACGCCACCGCTCATCAGCAGCACATCATAGGTTTTTAAATAAGCCGCTAAGGCTGTTTTTAAGACCGTATAATCGTCATTCAGATGCAAGAGGTCGGCCTGGATATGATAAGGCAACAGCGTTGATTTTATGGTAATATCGTTGGAGCGCCGCAGCTGGTAGTCGGTGGGAACAGCTCCTGCACTTACCATTTCATCGCCGGTAGTGATGATGGCGACACGGGGCAGCTTTTTTACGTTTAATGTTGTTTTTCCAATGGATGCTGCCAGGCCCATCAGGGCCGGGGTCACCAGGCTTCCGGCCAAGGCCACGATATCGCCGGCCTTTTTATCTTTTCCGCGCAGGTGAATGTTTTGTCCCTGCCTGATCTCCATGGCTTTGATAGTGGCCGTCCCGGCTTTCATTTCCAGGTCTTCATAGCGGATCACCGTATCGACCGAACTATCGAGGGCAGCCCCGGTCATGATCTCAATGCACTCGTAATTGGCACTGATCGATTCGGGCGTATCGCCTGCTGCCTGTGTGGCAATCACTTCAAAAGAGCGGTTTCCCTTTTCAAACCCTTTGTAATCAATGGCGATGCCATCTACAGTTGGCCTGTTGAAAGGCGGCAGATCACGGTCGGCCAGCAGGTTTTCTGCCAGTACTCTTCCCAGGGCCAGATCGTAAGGAATTTCCTCCGTACCAAAATCCCTGGTTTGAGATTGAATGATCGCTTCTGCCTGTTCTACGCTAATGTTCTCCATATTATTCTACCTGCTTTACTTCAATGGTACGTAATCCTTTGATGTAACGGCGACCGGTTTTTATATCAGCTGTAGATATAAATACAATGCGCTGCTCCACCTCTTTTCCTTTCTTTCCCTTCATTTCGGTGACAATAAAAAATTCGTTGCCGGCCTGAGTGTTGTAGATCTCATTCCAGGAGAATACAACCTTGTAGCCATCCGAGGCCGTCAACACAAAATAAAATTCGTTCAGTGTCTTTGGTTTTTCATACACATAATCAAGCGGTGCAAGTACTGCTTTTAAGGCTACGCCGCGCATCCCGCTGATCGTGTCTTTGATCTCGCCTTTGTGGTTATAGATCACCTGGCCTTTGATAAGCGATTTCGGAAAGGTATCAAGATCCGCCAGCCTGAACATCACCGCTTTTTTAATTTTACCGCTAATGAATAGTGTATCCGTTGGCGGCACAGAGCGCTGGCTATAGGCAAGAGAACCCGTCAGTACTATGATGATGACAATAAGTTGCTTCATTTCCCTGATGGATTTATGCCAAGCGGCAGGCCATACCGGTGCTGCTACGAACACCCGCAGCCTGCCGCTAAGTGAACCGCTTATCATGACACTATTTTTCTAAGTGCGCTCTTAGCATCCAGGCCATTTTCTCATGCTTCTCCAGCAAGGCCGTAGCAAAATCCGCTGTGCCCGTATCTTTGCAGGCTTCGTCTTTTATCACGTCGCTGCGTAAGGTACGGATGATGGTTTCATGATCGTTTACCAGCGCTTCAATCATGGTAGCAGCTGTCAGATCACCGTGGTTCACCTCCACTAAGTTTGTCAGCTCCAGAAACTGTGTCATGGTAGCTACGGCAAAATGCCCTATTTGGCGAATGCGTTCTGCCGTATCATCTGCCATCTCATCCAGTTGCTGGTAATGTTTCTCTAAAAGGATGTGAAGCCCGTAAAAATTTTTACCGGTGACATTCCAGTGGAAGTTGCGGGTTTTAATGTACAATACACTTTCATCAGCCAATAGCCTGTTCAGCAGGTCAGCGACTTTTTGCGTGTTCTCTTTCGAAATTCCGATGTTTGCAGTCATAAGGTTTGTTTTTATGGAGTTATTAAATGTATGTTGGATTATCTTTAGCTCTTGCTTATCCTCCGATAGTGGCCATCGACTCGTGAGCCACGTCCTGCCGGTAAGTGTTTTCTTCCGCTTCCCAGCCTGTTTCCGGCTTTTTCAAAATGGCTTGTTTGATCAGAATTTGTAGTTCTTCATCGCTTCTTTTTTCACGCAGCGCCTCTTTGATGTTGAAGCTTCCTGTATCATATAAGCAAGTGCGCAGCATCCCTGTTGGCGTAACGCGTACCCGGTTGCAGGATCCGCAGAAAGAGCGTGTATAAGCCGCGATAATTCCTACCCCGCCCTGGTGCCCGGGAATGTTGTAATTGTAAGCTGTGGAGTGCGGCGGATCAACGGTTTTATGAATGGCAGGGAAGGCTTCCCGGATCAGCTCCAGGATGCGAAAATGGTCCCATTTAAGGGAAACTTCCTGTTCGCTTCCGTTGAAGGGCATTTCCTCGATAAAGCGAACACTCAGGGGCAATTTTTCGGTTAAGCGCACCATCGGGATGATATCGGCCGTATTGATGGTTTCCATCACCACCATATTTATTTTTACCGCTATGCCATGCTCCAGGAGCGATTCCATCGTATGGATCACCTTGTCGAAGCTGTTACGGCGTGTGATCAGGAAAAAACGGTCCTTATCCAGTGTGTCGAGGCTTAAGTTCACAGAGTGGATCCCAAGCCGTTTTAGTTCGGGAACAAATGGCGCAGTGAGCAAGCCATTCGTGGTTAAGGAAAGCTCACGCAGGCCTTTTAATTGAGACAAATCTTCGAGCAGTGGTAAAAAATCCTTACGAACAAAAGGCTCTCCGCCGGTGAGGCGGATCTTTTCGACACCCATATCCACGAACAGGGAACAGAGCTTCAGCATTTCCTCATTGGTCAGCAGCTCTTTGTTTGGAAGCCAGTTAAGCCCCTCTTTTGGCATACAATAGGTACAGCGCAGGTTACAGCGGTCGGTAACCGCCAAACGCAGGTAATTTATCGCACGCCCGTAGCTGTCTTTTATCATACCCTGTCAAAAAATAGCATGGAAAGTAATTTGTAACACTTGCTATTTCGTAAGGGTAAATTTAGCAAATGTTGAATACCGCCCTGTTTTTGCTACTATAAATATAGGATATTCAACAGTTTATTCATGCTTTACAACACTAATAGTTTTTTCCATTTTATCCTTGTCTGCTTCCACCTCCCGGCCTGATCCCATCATTGGAATCCAACAGGTCAATATCCATCATACCTGCTGAGCGGATGTAATACCTGTCACGGGCGCTAGTGCGCTAAACCAATTAGAATATCCAATATTCTATTCACGGTTTACGATACTAATGGTTTGTCCCGGCGCTTATATAATCAGTAGAATTGTAGGACAACTTCCATTTCTCTTCTTCAATCCGGATACCAGCCAGAAAGCCTGGTTTTATTGGTTGTTCCGGCGTGTGAAAGAGAGAGGTCCATTTGAAAATGATACATGGTTCGAAAACATACATACAACTAATCATCAAAAAACAAAACAGTTATGGGAAAAATTATTGGTATTGACTTAGGAACTACAAACAGTTGCGTTTCCGTGATGGAAGGTAACCAACCCGTAGTAATTGCCAATGAGGAAGGCCGTCGCACAACGCCATCTGTCATTGCATTTCTGAATAATGGAGAACGTAAGGTGGGCGATCCGGCGAAGAGGCAGGCCATCACCAACCCCAAAAACACCATCAGCTCCGTAAAGCGTTTTATGGGCCGCAAATTCGACGAGGTGCAAAATGAGCTGGAACATGTCAGTTACAAGGTCGTGCGTGGTGCTAACGACACCATCCGTATTGATATTGACGGTAAGCTGTACACTCCGCAGGAAATATCTGCGATTGTATTACAGAAGATGAAAAAAATTGCCGAGGACTACCTGGGACAAAGCGTCACCGAAGCCGTGATTACTGTACCGGCTTACTTTAACGATGCTCAACGCCAGGCGACCAAAGAGGCTGGTGAGATTGCGGGATTAAAAGTGAGCCGTATTGTAAACGAGCCTACTGCTGCGGCATTAGCTTACGGATTGGAGAAAAGCGATAAGAGCCATAAGATAGCGGTGTTTGACTTAGGTGGTGGCACCTTCGATATTTCGGTACTGGAATTGGGTGACGGTGTCTTTGAAGTGAAATCAACCAACGGTGATACACACCTGGGTGGTGATGATTTTGACAAGATGGTGGTGGACTGGCTGGCCGATGAATTTAAAAAGGAAGAGAACATCGACCTGCGCAAAGACGCTATGGCCTTACAGCGCTTACGTGAGGCGGCAGAGAAAGCAAAAGTGGAATTGTCATCGGCAAGCGAAACGGAGATCAACCTGCCTTACATTACAGCTGTCGACGGGATGCCGAAGCACCTGGTGAAAAAGGTAAGCCGTGCTAAGTTTGAGCAAATTGTTGATCCGCTTTTCACCCGTTGCTTAAAGCCCTGCGAAGCAGCTCTAAAAGATGCAGGCCTTACGGCGAAAGACATTGACGAGGTGATCCTGGTGGGTGGCAGTACCCGTATTCCGAAAGTACAGGAGATCGTGGAGAAATTTTTTGGAAAAAAACCAAATAAGAGCGTGAATCCCGATGAAGTGGTTGCCATCGGTGCTGCGATCCAGGGCGCTATTCTAACCGGTGATGTCAAAGGCGTTGTGCTCCTGGATGTAACACCGCTTTCACTGGGCATTGAAACCATGGGTGGCGTCATGACGACGCTTATTCCATCCAATACGACTATCCCGGCAAAGAAATCAGAAACATTCTCTACCGCAGCGGATAACCAACCGGGCGTACAGGTCCACGTTTTGCAGGGCGACCGCTCTATGGCCAAAGACAACAAAAGCCTCGGGATCTTCAACCTCGATGGCATCCCACCGGCACCGCGTGGCATCCCGCAAATTGAAGTCACCTTCGATATTGATGCCAACGGAATCCTGAATGTCAGTGCAAAAGACAAGGGAACCGGTAAAGAGCAGAATATCCGCATTGAGGCCGGTAGTGGCTTGAGCAAGGAGGAAGTAGAGAAAATGAAAGCCGATGCCAAAGCGAATGAGGCATCCGATAAAGCGGCGAAGGAAAAAGTAGAGAAAATGAACCAGGCCGACAGCATGATCTTCCAGACTGAAAAACAACTGAAGGAATACGGCGATAAAATTCCTGCGGATAAAAAATCGTTGATTGACGCTGCCTTGTCTGCCTTAACGTATGCTCACCAGCAACAGGACGTTGCAGGGATCGACCGATCGCTTGCTGACCTGAACACCGCCTGGTCAGCAGCCAGCGAAGATATGTACAAAGCGAACCAGCAAAATGCACAAGCCAATACGGAACACACCGGCAACCAGCAACAATCCGGCGGTGATGAAAACGTAACCGATGTGAATTTTGAGGACGTGAAATAACAGGTATTGCGCATGAACAACGACATGGATCTCCAGGCAGCTCACAGCCTGCTTTGCAAAATCATTGACAATGGCGGGCTGTTTGGTGCCATAGCAAAGCTGTATCTGGAGCAGGGTGAAACCGAACACGCCTACATTTTGGAATGTTATGACCAGGTGCATACTCCGGGTGCGCTGAGCTTTTGGGGAATCGAGCTGGCTGACGAACTGCTTGATTATAAGCTGCGCTTCGGTGGTGGAATCGACCTGGAAAAGGAGCGCATCAACGTGAAACGGTACGGGCAATTATTGAATGCTACACAAAGCTGAAAGTTATCATATCTATTCTATAAACCGGAACTAACAGGGGAGCTATGATCCTATACGATATGATACATTCAACACTTGCCAATAAATGTCCCCGTTGCCATCAAGGCAACATCTTTCTATCCGGCAATGCTTATCATCTTAAATCTACGTTTAAGATGAACGAGGAGTGCTCCTACTGTGGATTAAACTACGAACGGGAACCGGGTTTCTTTTACGGGGCCATGTATGTGTCCTATGGCCTGATGTCGGGCATTCTTATCGTTTGGTATATTGCCGACCTGCTTTGGCTTCATCTATCGGCCATTGTTCTTTTCCTGCTGGTTGTGGCTTCCCTGCTTTTGTTTTTTCCGGTTGCCTTCCGGTGGGCAAGGATCATCTGGCTGAATTTTTTTGTCAGGTATGAGAAGGAGATTCAGAAAAAAGAAGATCCTGAAAATCACTGAAATTTTAACTAAAATCCTCCTAAAAAATAAATAACGCCTATGACATACTTCATCCCCCGGAAACCAAGAGCGCATACCAATGACAGGTGGCTTCGGCTGATAGCGCCGGTGCCAGGCATAATAACGATGCTGATCTATAGCGCCCGCTCGTATACCACAAGGGGGCTGTTACGGAGAGCGCACGCATCCGGGTTAAAAAAGCCATCACAAGCGGCACATCAATAACCAAAGCAAAGCGATGTTGGAAACAGGGCCTTGTTCAGTATATTTGGTTTGTAAAACGTTCCCTTTTAAACGTCCATAGTATGAGAAAAACCAATAAAGTATACGCGTCCGTATCCGGCATTAAAAAGCCAAACGAAGTGGAAAAGAAATCCTTTGTCTTTTATCAGGACTTAACGGCGCTGGAGAACCTGGATCTCTTTGCCGAGGACTCCTTTGCCATTACGCTCTTCGAAAAAGCCAAAGGAACGCATACCATTAATCTGAAAAAATACGAGGTGAAACCGAAGCAGCTGCACATGCAGTTTATGGAGCAGACCCAACGCTGGAAGCTGCAGCCGGGAGTTAAAGGACAACGTTTAATTATCCGTAAAGCACTGGCCGAAACCTTCTCTTCCAAATTACAGTTTACCTTATCGCCTTATAACCAGCACCCCGTTTTAGACCTTGATGCGTCGACCTACTCAAAAGTAAATGCAGAATTCCTGGCCATCAAAAAGGAGCTGGAGTCCAAAACCGTCTTTATTGAGCTGGTAAATGCACGCTGCCGGCTTATCGCCTTAATGGTAAGCTTATGGACGGAGCATGAATTTGGCGACCGTACACCGTCAGAGTCCGGTTCCATTACCTATAAATTTCATGCTCTGGTGGAGCAGCACTACAAAACACAAAAGTCAGTTGCTTTCTATGCAAAGCATTTGTGCATTACTCCTAACTATCTGAGCATCCTTTGTAAAAAGCAATACCAGATGTCGGCGCTTGAGTTTATCGCCCAGCGTGTGCTACTGGAAGCAAAACGCCTGCTGCATAGCTCGGACAGGTCCATTAAGGAAATTGCCTTTGCCCTGGGCTTTGCCAACCTGTCGTATTTTTCTTCGTTTTTTAAATCGAAGACCAACATGACACCTAAAGAGTATAAGGAAGTATTGGAGAATTCATAAACTCATGACGCTTCGGAATCAAGCCCGCTGATATTAAAGCAGGATTGCGCCGGAGCCAAAGATCTTGTCTTTAAACGTGTAAAGATGGTCCTGTCGCTTATGTTTTTAAACAATGGCAGGCCTTTTCCCACTACAACCGGATGAATGCAAAGCTGGTATTCATCCATTAAATTCAGGTTCACCTTATGTTTACCCTGGTGTATCTGTGTATCTACGGCGCGTATTTTTTCAGCTGCCAGCAAATATCCGCTTCTTCTCCCTGCCTTATGAATTTCATTGGGTTGGATCCCCGACTGCAACTTTCGTCTCCACATTTTGCCATTTGATATACACATCGGGTATTTATGAATACGCATAGCACATGCAGACCGCTTATTTTATAAATTTGTGTAAGCAATGGCCATTCCTCAAAAACGAAGACTCATTAACATCGCCCTGCATGTGCTTGTGTGGGCGGCATACCTGTTCGTGCCTTACCTTTTTGCGCCCGATAATCACGTGACCGACACCACCATTGTTCCCTACTCGCTTTTTACAGTCGTGAACCTCATTAATATTGCCTTGTTTTATTTCAATGCGCTTTTCTTATCGCCCCGGTTTTATGACAAGCAGAAAAAGCTTCTTTACTTTCTGTTAGTGCTTGTTGCTTTCGTTGTTTTTTCAGTGCTTAAAATCCAGGTTGTTGCGGTATGCTATAAAGCCTTCGCCAATTATGCCTTTGTCGATCGCTTTACCTTCTTTTCGGGAGCGCTTCTGTTGTTGGCAAGTATCGCCTATAGCATGGTGGTAAGTAATATCAGGCAGGAACGGGAGAATAAGGCCAAACAAGCCGAGCAGATGGCCACGCAACTCAAATTTCTTCGTTCACAAATAAATCCGCATTTTTTATTTAATGTCCTGACCAGCCTTGTATCCCTCGCCAGGAAAAAATCAGACAGGATAGAATCTTCCCTGATGATGCTTTCCGATTTAATGCGCTATATGCTCTATGAATCGGATGTGAAAAAAGTGGCGATCAGCCAGGAGATAGACTATCTGAAAAGCTATATCGAATTGCAGAAGCTGCGCTTTGGCGATCAGGTCGACATAAAAACCAGTATCCATACCGATAATGAAAATAGCTCCATCGAGCCGATGCTGCTCATTCCCTTTGTGGAAAATGCCTTTAAACATGGCATCGGATGGGTAGATCATGCCTTTATAAACATCGCGCTCGACTTAAGACAGGAGGTCTTAAGCTTTGAGGTCAGGAACAACTACAATTCCGATGAAAAAAGCAAAGACCATAGTTCCGGCATAGGCCTCGCAAATGTTCAATCGCGCTTAAATCTCCTTTACCCGGATAAACATACATTACGGTTAACAAAAGAAAACCAGGTATTCCATGTCCGCTTAACGTTACAGGTAGAATGATGAATTGCATGGCCATAGATGACGAGAGTCTGGTTCTTGACTTACTGGTGGACAATATCCGGCAGGTACCTTTTCTGCACTTGCAGAAGGCCTGTCATAATGCGCTGGAGGCTATGGAGGTGTTGCAAAACCAACACATTGATTTAATTTTTCTTGATATTCAAATGCCCAGGCTAAACGGATTACAGTTTCTTCAAACACTGAAAAATCCGCCGATGGTGATTCTCGTCACAGCTTACCCCGAATATGCTTTGGAGGGCTACAATTTAAATGTGGTAGATTATTTATTGAAACCGGTGTCCTTTGAACGCTTTCTGAAAGCCTGCCATAAGGCCCATGAACTATTTAACCTGCAACAAAAGGCGGCCCTCATAAAAGAAGAAGTTCCCGATTTCTTTTTTGTAAACGTAGAGTATACCCAGGTAAAGATCATGATCCCGGATATTGCCTATGTGGAAGGCCTGAAAGATTACCTCAAAATTTACCTTAGCTCCGGCGCAAAGCCTGTTGTCACCAGGATGAGCCTGAAGGCGATGGAAGAAAAATTACCGGCTTCGCTGTTTATCCGTAGCTCCAAATCGTACATCATCGCGGTGAATAAAATCACCCGGATCAAAAGGGATTTCCTCTGCATTGGCGATAAAGAAATTCCGGTAGGCGAACAGTATAAAGAACAGGTAGCCAGGATCATCAAACACTAGCCGCCTAATCTCTCTACATTTATCCCTTTCGTCTCTACATCTCTCTCCTAAGTATACTCGTTCTCCTGCCCGTCTGCCTGCTTTGTAATTTTGTTTCGGAAAACAAACAGAACAGCAAGCATGAAAAAACGATATACACTCCACACACTTTTTCTTATACTCTTTATCAGCGGCGCCGGCTTAAGCAGCCTGGATGCCCAAACCACCATCAAAGGAAAAGTAAGCGATAAGAAAGGCAATCCCATCGCTTTTGCCAATGTCTTTATTAAGAACTCCATGTATGGAACCAGCACGGATACACTTGGCGTGTTCAGCTTCAGTGTACCGGTAAAGGACAGCCAGCTGCTGGTCATCTCTTCCGTAGGCTACAAAGAGTTCTCCCGGCTTCTTATCCTGACAGACAGCTTATACGATCTGAACGCCAGATTAAAAGAAGAGGGAAATACCTTAAATGAAATCGTTATCAATGCAGGGGCGATGGAAGCTACCAACGAACGGGCTGTAGCCGTACTGCGCCCGATGGACATTGTCACCACCGCGGGCGCGATGAGCATGGGCTTGGCCGGCGCCCTTCAAACCCTGCCGGGTGTTCAGCGTAACGGTGGCGATCAGACGGGCTTGTTTGTACGCGGCGGGGACGCTTCCGAAACATCCTTCATCGTCGACGGGCTCGTGGTTCAGAATGCCTTTATGAGCGGGCCTCCGGGTGTTGGCCAGCGCAGCCGTTTTAATCCCTTTCAGTTTAAAGGCACCTCTTTCAGCACCGGTGGCTATAGCGCCCGCTATGGGCAGGCTCTGTCATCAGTCATTGATTTACAAACCAACGATCTGCCTGAGAAAACAACCTTCAGTACAGGCATCAACTTCTCCGGCATAAATGCTTCGGGCACTAAGCTCATGGGAAACAGCGCCATTGAATACACAGGCTACTATTTAAATTTCAGTCCTTATTACGCTGCAGCCAAAACCAATTACCATTTTGTGCAGGTGCCTCAGGGCGGTGGATTCTCAACCCGCTTTGTTTCCAGGCTTTCCGATAAGGACTATTTCAAAATGAGTTTAAGCTACGGCCTCATGCAATCAGGCATGGAAATCCCCGATCCCAATGATCCTGAGACAAATGTTCGCTTCCATGTGCAAAATGAAAATACACTCTTCAACACATCCTATACCCATTTCTTTAATGACCAATTAAAATCATTCACCGCTTTTTCATTCAGTAATAATACCGACCAAAACAGCTGGCTGGATTATAAGCAACATAATAATGATACCAGGATACAGGGCCGCACTGAATTAAAATATTACGGTTCTAACAAGTTCAGTTTGCTGGGCGGGCTTGAAGCTCAAAAATATGGCTACTCCCAGCAGTTTGACACCACGTTCCTGAATTTTGAGGAACTGCTCTCAGCGGCGTATGTAGAAGCAGAATACAAGCCTGCCCGCTGGTTCGCGGTTAAAGCCGGAGTCAGAGGAGAGTATAGTCAAATTTTAAAGCAAGGGACTGCTTCCCCGCGCCTTTCACTGGCTTTTAAAACAGGAAAAAACAGCCAGATCTCTGCCGCTTCGGGTTTGTTCTACCAAACACCACAGGCAAATTACCTCTTGTTTGGCTACCGCCCCGGTTTCCAGCAGGCCATTCATTATATGGCAAATTATCAATGGACCAGGGGCGACCGTACTTTCCGGATCGAAGGTTATTATAAAAGTTACGCGCAGCTGATCCGTGAAACCTATACTTCCGGCGCTTATTACACACCAAACCCTTACCGCTTTTATTTCGGTGGACTTCCGCAGAGCATCGACAATTCAGGGAAGGGCTATGCACAGGGCATCGATGTCTTTTGGCGGGACAAAGTGCTGATCAAAAATTTCGACTACTGGATTTCATACAGCTATGTAGATACCAAACGCCTGTACCAGAATTACCTGTCAAGCGCTACTCCCGACTTTGTTTCCAATCATAACCTCAACCTGGTTGCCAAGTATTTTATCGAGAAAATTAAAACCAATATGTCGGCTACCTATAGCTACGCCAGCGGCCGGCCTTACTACAATCCACTGGCTAGCGACTTTTTCAGTAATAAAGCCAAAGACTATAACAACCTTGCCATTACCATCAGCTATGTCACAAACCTGAAAAAAGTATTTACGGTCGTTTATTTTGGTGTAGATAACCTTACCAATAGTAAAAATATACTGGGCTATCGCTATTCGTACACCGGCCAGTACAGATCCCCTGTTCTTCCACCCTTATACCGCACTTTTTTTGTAGGCGTCAATTTTTCTTTGAGTCCCTTTAAAAAAGATGAGCTATAAGTAACACCTAAGCCTTCAAATCCATAAACCCAAAAAACAAAAAACCATGAGTACATTAAAAATCGCTACGCTATTTAGCGTGCTATGCCTGACAATAGGCAGCCTGAAATCGCAAACGCTTGAAGAAAGCCTCAGGAAATCATTGGAGAAATTCGATGCAGCAAAAACCGAGCAGGAAATGATCGGTGCTTCCTCCCAGTTCGACCTGATCGGTAATAAATGGAGTGACCAGTGGGCCGCCGGCTTTTATGCCGCTTACGCTAAAATTAAAATTTCCCTAAAGCTCACGGATAAGGCAAAACGCGATCAATACCTGGATGCAGCGGATCTGCTGATCGATAAGGCGAATAAGCAATCGCCCAACAACCAGGAACTACTGATCCTGGCCGCCTGGAGCGCCAAAGCCCGGATTGCCATTGACGGAAAAGAACGATGGAAAAAATTCGGTGATGTGTATGATGATTACATCGCCAAAGCAAAAAAAATAAACGCCGAAAACCCGAGAATCTTTTTCCTGGAAGGGCAGGCTCCTTTTTATAAGCCTAAAATGTGGGGCGGCGGAAAAGAAAAAGCCAAGCCGTATTTCGAGAAAGCCAAAGAACTGTTTGCCAAAGAAGATAAATCCAATCCCTTAAAACCCTATTGGGGAGAAACCGAAAACGAAGAGTACCTGAAACAGTGCCATGAGTAAGCCTTGGCTTATTCAGAATAATAACCCTTCAACACATTAACATGAAAGCCAGTACAGAACGAAAAGTCATCCGGTGGCTGCATCTCCTATTCAGCATCCCGGTCATTGGGTTCATTTATGGCCCCGTTGCCTCCATCCCGCGGGCCGCTTTCGCCACCAGGTGGGTGTTCCTGCCCATCATTGTCTTATCCGGCATCTGGTTGTGGAAAGGTCAGTGGTTCAAAAAAAAGCTAAGCCCCGGAAAGTCTTCATGATAACTCATGAAGACTTTCCTCTTGTAGGGCTTCACAAGCCGCTACCTCAGCTGGCTTGGTGACACACCAAACTTCCGTTTAAAAGAATTGCTAAAATGTTGCAGGGAGGAATAGCCTAATTCAAAGGCTACCTGGCTGATGCTTTTTCTTTTTTCGAGCAAGTCATTTTTTCCTATCTCGAGCCGTACATCCGACAGGTACTCATACACCGTTTGATGAAACAGCTCCTTAAATCCTTTTTTCAATTTGAATTCGTTGATGCCCGACACACGGGCCAGTTGCTTTAAGGTAGGCGGACTCGCGATATTCTTTAAGAGGTATTCCTTTGCATACCAGATCCGCTCTTTATCATAATCGGTTTTAATCCAGGTATTCTTTACATCGCCTCCTTCTTTGAAGGATTCAAGTTGTAACACGACCATCTCGGCTATTTTCGAAAACAGGAATATTTTTTTCAGACTCTTCTCATAGTGGCAGCTAAGCACAGAAGCGATGCAGGTTTGCAATAAAAAACCGATTTCCGGGTTGTGAGCAAACAAGCTCAGCGGATCCTTCAAAACAATCCGCTCGTGGAAGGATTTTAAAACAGCGTTCTCAGTACCGCACATCTCAAAGAAGGATGTTTTGGATAGTTTGATGATGAACAGTTTCAGGGCCGGTCCTTCCACGATGACTGTGCCCTTTCCTCCGGGCTCATAAAAGGTATTATGCTGATTGGCAGAAAAATCAAACTGAACGGATTGAGCTTTAGCCCTGAACCGGCTTCGACCGGACAGGTTAAAACACATCGTTATGTCCCCCTCCCCGGAATCCCAGTCCAGTTGAGCTTCTTCAGTGACCGGTCCATCCAGGTATATCATGTGAATACCGGAAAACAGCCATTCCGTTAACAGGACATCGGCCATGATGCTGTGTTGCGAGTTAAAAGTTTCTGTTTCGGGCTTATGTATTTTAAATGCTTTCACGTTAAAGAATCGTTTTACAAATAACCCTCTTATTTTTGGAATGAAGGACCTGCAACAGGATCTACTCCCTTAAATGTAACTTTTCCTCCCTTATCTGTAAGCCGGGCATGCATCTCCGGGTTACCTTTGTGCTGTAAACAATCTACAAACAGAAATGATGATAGAAGTTTTTGTAACAAATGTAGCAAAAAAGGAAGATTCCTTTTTTCTCAGAGATGAATTGCTGAAGCTCCTTCCCGATACGGAGATCAACTTCGACCTGGAGGATTGCGACAGGATTTTGAGGATAGAAAGTCTGAACCGGCTGCCTGTAGCGCCCGAAGGAGTCATTTCCTGTTTGAGCAATAATGGATTCGAATGTAAAGTATTAACCGATTAAAACAACAACAACATGAACGCATTTAAAAAATTACAACAGATGGTAAGCATACAGGGCAACGGAAAGATCATCAGCAAAGAGTTTCCGGTCAGCTCCTTTTTGCAACTGCATTTATCGATCAGGCAGGAGATCGAGATTTACCATTCGAACGAAGAGAAAGTAGTGATAGAAATGGATGAAAACCTGCAGGAGTATGTGGATGTTTCCAATTCCGGAAGAACGCTGTATGTCAGCACGGACAGCGGGTTATTCAAAAAAGCGATGTTCACCGTCTGCAAAGTAAAAGTATATTACAGGCAGCTACATGTGCTGAATATCACCACCGAAGGCGCTAATTTTGACTGTAAACAAATGCTCGATCTTCCGAATGACATTGAGCTCACGATCCAGAGTGTAGGAAACACCTCCTTAAGGCTGAATGCTCCTGGAATTAAGCTCACCAGCAAATGTGTAGGAGATGTGACCCTCGAAGGCAAATGCCATTCCCTTGATATTAAAAGCAGCTCGGTAGGCAATCTGAATGCGAAAGAGCTCATCGCAGACGACGTTGTGATTAAAAACAAAGCGGTGGGGGACGTCACGATCTTTGCCAAAGACTCCATCAGCATCAGCCATCATGGCGTCGGAACGATTTTCTATTACGGCTCTGCCGTTTTAAAAGATGTCAAACAATATGGTGCCGGCCTGATCCAGCATAAAGAAAGTTAAGATTAAGTTCTGCCCGCAGAGATGGATTCCGGGACTTGGAACCATAGATGAAAAATGCCTCCTGTTGCAGTGAGGCATTTTTTTATGGTGTCATCTTAATGAATAGAAATTTTAATTTAAGAAAAAAGCATTTTCAGGGGCTAAAAAAACAAGCCTGTATTTTTTCATAATAAGCATTATCAATTTCGGAAAGGCCGGCTTGCTGCGTCATTGAGCTTGTGGCGCAACGTTCCAAGAGTCGTAAACGGGTGATAGGACCGTCTTGCATTACCTGCAAAATATCATAAAGCAGATTAAGCCTGCGAGAGACACGAATGCCAGAACCACTTGAATAATCTCACGTTTTGGATCTATATCATCACTATCATTGGTAGCCATGATTCAAAAGTAACCTTTCAATCAGAAATCCATTTTACTCTTGGGCAGAAGATGCGTAAAAACCGCAAATTGATAATATTACATTTACGTTCCTAACCTTAATTATACATTAAGCTCTGAATCCAGGCTATGTTGAGGGCAGAAGATCAGGCATCCCTTTTCACAGGAGATGGATAAACGAGGCCGATGCTTCCAATACTGCTTCCCCTGCTTCTTTGTGCGGCGTATGGCCTACCTCCGGAACCATATAAGCGGATGCTTCGCCGGAGACTCCGCGCACGATGCCTTCCACCTGCGCGAGGCTGCCGAATTCATCCTTCGCCCCCTGGATCACCAAAACGGGACAAGTGATCTTCGGCAAAAAATGTGCGATGTTCCAGGAGCTAAAGTCCGCGCCGAGCCAGGTATCGGTCCATGCATGAAACACCGCTTCTGTTTTATCGCCATGGTACTTTTGGAGCTTTTCCTTTAAGTCTGTGTGTTGATAGCTTTCTACCGCTTCGCGGATGCCTTCCAGGGTAATGTCCTCTACGAAAATATGCGCCCCTTCTGTGATCACCGCCCTGATGCGTGAAGGATAGTTGGCAGCGGCGATCAGGGCAATAGAGCCTCCATCGCTATGCCCGAAGAGGATTGCCTTTTCGATCCCGAGCTCTTCCATGAGCAGGTTCAACACATCCGCTTCCAGTTCCAGGTAATCGTTTTTCCTCGCAGCAGGGCCAAAAGGACCAGAGCGGCCATAGCCCTGCCGGTCGTACACTAAGCTGTTACAGGAAGCTCTAAGGCCAAGAGCCTCCGGGAAATCACGCCACAAGGCAATGCTTCCCAAAGAGTCGTGCAGAAAAATAAGTGTAGGCTTATGGGGATCATGGCCCTTCTCTTTTATTCTCAAAACCGAACCATTGATGATGACGTCTTTTTCCATAGCGGGCTAATTTAAGCTTCTTGCAGATGTTACCAATTAGTTGTAACTTCATTTAACTAAAAAAATAATTCTCATGAAAGCCTGTATCCTGACCCTGTTCTTACAACTGTGTGTGTTCACCGGTTTTTCCCAACACACCGGGCAGCCTGTCCTTATGCCGGAAGCCTTGGCAGACAAGCCTCCTGTGGAGAAGGAAGCCAAAGCCAGCTTTCCGGGTGGCGACGAACACATGATGTTCTATATCAAAGAAACCGTGATCAATAAAATTTATGAAACCAGCAGCACACCACGGTCCAGCATTCCACCGGCCACGGTCGTATTCTCTGTGAATGAGCAAGGAATTATCACCGATGCTAAAATATCCACAAGCTCCAAAGATCCGAAAATAGACCAGCTGTTCCTGGAGGCCATTCACCGGATGCCGACCTGGAAACCGGCTGAAAATGCGGAAGGCATGAAAGTGAAGCAGGAATTTGAGCTGAGCATTCCTTACCAAAGGAGCGGCTGCTAAAAGCGATTCTCTTTTTTTGTAAAGCCTTCACATCATGTGTGAAGGCTTTTTTGTTTGTGGAAACTAATTTTAATTAGATTTACAGAACAGTTCCGCAATACAGCACATGGAAAAAATATTTGAATCGATCTCTAAGCTCATCAGCATTGCCAGTGGCCCTGAAGCGGCAGGAGAAGTCGCTAAGCTCTCGCCTGAAACGAAAATGGGATTTGCGGCGATCCTCAGGCGCCAGGAATTTCCAAAAGGCTATGTGCTGAGCGCTCCGGGTAAAACCTGCAACGAAGTGTATATTATTGAAAAAGGACTCCTGTGCAACCTGATGCTGGTAGATGGCAAAGAGATCGGCGCAGGCTTCTTCGCAGAAGGCGGCATCGGCGGAGACATCATCAGCTTCCTCACGCGCCGCGAATCCATGAGAACGGTAAAGCTGCTTGAGCCTTCGGTATTATGGGTCATCCGCCACGACGATCTCGAAAATTTCTATAAAAGCTACCCGGAGGCCGAGCGTGTCGGGCGCTTATTATACAACTATGTCATTACCATTCAGCAACAGCGCATTGAAGACCTGGTATCCGAGTCGGCGCAGATCCGCTACCAAAAACTGATCGCGCGTTTTCCGGAAATTATCCCACGCCTGCCCCTGAATTTTATTGCCACCTTCCTCGGTATTACCCAGGAAACCCTCAGCCGCATCCGCTCTCAAAAGCAAATTTGATTTTTGTCAAATTCCTTTTTGACTTTTGTCAAGTGTATCAGGCAATGACCGTTTTAGATTTGCTAAAAACACAAACGACATGAGAAAGATGACTACCATTGCCTGCGCAGCCCTGTTAATGGCTACCACACTAAGCGGCTTTGCCCAATGGCAAAACAAAGGATTTACCCACCAGGGAAATGCCCGCCAGTACAGAGTTTATAAATCGCCTTCCTACAACGCTTCCGCTCCTGCATCGCTGGTGCTCACCTTGCATGGCCTGGGAGATAACATGACCAATTTCAGCGGCATCGGCATGAACCTGGTTGCCGACACGGCCAACATCATTGTGGTAGTGCCCCAGGCGATGAACGATGCCCTTGCGGGAACGGCCTGGAACTCGGGCGCAGGATATTCCGGCTATTACCCGAACGCTACCATCGACGATGTGGCTTTTATGGGCGCGCTGATCGATACCATCAAAGCCAACTACGCCATCAACCCAAACAGGATCTATGCCTGCGGCTTCTCCATGGGCGGCTTCATGACGGAGCGCCTGGCGGTAGCCCTCAATAACAGGATCACAGCCTTTGCATCCGTATCCGGAACGTTCGGATTCGGCCTGCCGTCTTATAATCCGCACAAAAACGTGTCCATCGCTCACTTTCATGGAACAGCCGATGGCACGGTTCCTTATGCCGGAAATACATCGGGCATCGGCGCCGACTCCCTGGTGAAATTCTGGGTCAATAATAACCAATGCACGGCTACTCCACAGCACATCAGCGTTCCTGATACGCAAAGCGACGGCTATACGGTAGATCACTACATCTATAACGGCGGGCAAAACAATACGGAGGTGGAGTTTTTTAAAGTGACCGGTGCCGACCACGTCTGGCTTACGGCTGCCAATGATATTTCGTATACCGTGGAGATCTGGAAATTTTTTAATAAGCACCGCTCCCTGGCTACGGGAATAAAAACATCTGCAGCAACAGAAGGATTTGCCATCTTCCCGAATCCTGCCTCTGATCAGCTCACCCTTCGCCTGAATGATGAGGCCACTGCCAACTATGAGTACAGCATCAGCGACCTGGGCGGCAAAGAAGTGCTGAAAGGCAAGGCCGGCTTTGAAAATGGCTTGTGCAGCTTACACCTGAATCTGAACAGCGGCCTGTATGTCATTACCCTGAAACATGAGCGGGGCATTATCGTCCAAAAAATAGCGATCCGTTAGTACAACGCAATCATCCCATCCTAAAGCCCAAAGCCCTCACAGCCAGTCGTGGGGGCTTTTTTGTGAGGCTTGGTATAAGCAAGGTGCATGGCTTTTCTACCGGCCAAAAAAAGCCGGTTTTGCCTGAAAAAAAGATATTTTTGGAGCAATTATAAAAAAATCCGTATATTTGCCCCTCTTAATTTATAAATTTAAGAACGCTCTTTTTTTAATGCCCGGATGGTGGAACTGGTATACACGTACGTCTCAGAAGCGTATGCCTCACAGCTTGCGAGTTCGAGTCTCGCTTCGGGCACTCTTTAAAGCTCCCGGCCTCACGGTTCCGGGAGTTTTTTTATGATTTCTTTTTTCATCTCCTTACAGATCAGCTTTGCCTTTGATCTCAGAAGCATGGAGCCCTTAAGGCCGGAGCATTCTCTGCCTAAATGTGGAAAACGGCTATCCGGCTGCTGGCATATAATTTGCGTGCTTCTATAATTGCCTTTTTTGTCTTTAATCTATGTTGAACTTTGCCCGTTTTATTACAAAAAGTATAATTTCGGATTACCAGATTTTCTCATACTATGCCCCTTACTGAGAGTTCATTCCAATCGACCGAACAACAATTTATCAGCCTGCTTAATGAAGGTCCTATCTCTTACTCTATGTTCAGAGGAAGAGATTTCGTGATAGAGTTTGCAAACGACGAGGCTCTGAAACTGTGGGGCAAAGACAAAAGCGTGATCGGAAAAAAACTCACCGATGCCATGCCCGAGATCATCGGCCAGCCCTACCTGAACATTATCCAAAACGTATACGACACCGGCATGGCCTATGAAGGAAAAGAGTGCCTGACCTACCTCGAGAAGAACGGGGTCCTCTCTCCCGTTTATCTCAACTTCGTTTATAAGGCCCTGAAGAACGACGGCGCTGCCGGGCACAGTGTCTTGTGCCTTGGCTATGACGTAACCGAGCAGGTCATGTCCCGTAAAATTATTGCGGAGGCGGAAACGCGCATACACCTGACCGAAAAAAAATTCAGGAATGTCATGTCGCAGGCGCCTGTAGGCATTGCCATTCTGAGAGGCCCGGATTTCAATGTTGAAATGGCCAACAAAGCCTATCTCAGGCTGATTGAAAAAACCGAAGAAGACATCTTAGGCAACAACCTCTTCGACTGCATACCGGAAGTGAAGCCCCTGATGGAGCCTTTGCTGAAAGAGGTTATGAAGAGCGGGATGGCTTACCATTCTCCGGAACTGGAAGTAATCCTGGAACAATCCGAAAAAAAAGAGCGCGTTTTATTCAACCTGGTATACGAGCCCATAAAAGAAGCGGATGGCAGCGCCAGCGGCATTATGGTGATTGCCAACGAGGTGACGGAGCAGCGCATACAGGATGAAAATAATTCCAGGCTTGCCGCCATTGTACAATCCACCAGCGATGCCATCATTGCCGTAAATCTCAACAGGCTCATCATCAACTGGAATGCGTCTGCAGAAAGAATTTTCGGGTATACGGAAGCGGAGATCCTCGGGAAGCCTATTACAACGCTGATCCCTGAAGACCTTTGGTACCAGGAAGACGAGATCTTTGATAAAATTCTCAAAGACCAGCCCATTGAGCATCTTCAAACCATCCGGAAACATAAATCGGGTTCTCCCATCGATATTTCATTAAGCATTTCTCCGATCAAGGATAAACAGGGCAACATCGTGAGCATCTCAAAAATAGCGCGCGACATTTCCAGGCAGAAAACCATCGAGCATCTCATCAGCGATAACGAGGAGAAATTAAAGATCCTCGTAGAAGCCAGCGAGCTTGGCACCTGGGAGCTCCATCTCCAGGAAAACAAGGTCTCTTATTCGCCACGCTACCTGCATTACATGGGCTATGAAGAAACGGATACTCCCACGCATGAAGAGCTGAAAAACCGCCTGCACCCCGACGATCTGAAGACCAGGGAGCAGGCCTTTGCACAGGCTTATGAGACCGGTATTTTAAATTATACCACACGCGTGATCTGGCCTGATGGAAGCCTGCGTTGGATCGAGGCTAAAGGAAAGGTGTTGCACGATGATCAAAACAAACCGCTCAGGATCATTGGCACCATCAGGGACCTGACGAATGAAAAAAGAAAGCAGCAACAGATCGAGGAAAATGAGCTGCGCCTCCGCACGGCCGCTTTGTCCAGTGAGCTCGGTACCTGGGACTACGATCCGAAAACGGAAGTGATGCGCTGGGACGATGCTTCCCGCAAGCTCTTTGGTGTGAGCTCCGATATTCCGGTAACCGTCGATCTGTTCTGGGAACGCATACACCCCGACGACCGCTCTGCGGCCCTGGCCAGGATGCTGGAAGCCCTGAACCCACGCATGGCAGTCAATTACGAATCGGAATACAGGATCATCGGGCTTCCTCATGATGAAGTGAGATGGATCCATGCCAAAGGAAAAGCATTCTTTGATGAGAACAAGGAGCCTTACCATTTTTCGGGAACGGTGCTCGACATTACTGAAAAACGCATGGCTCTCGAAGAGCTGAAAGACAGTGAACAAAAGTTCAGGCTACTGGCCGATTCGATGCCGCAGCTGATCTGGACCGGGGATGTGCATGGCACCCTGAATTATTTTAACCGCTCGGTGTATCGCTATTCGGGCCTCACGCCGGAGTATATTGCCGAGAAGGGCTGGATAGAGATCGTCCATCCCGACGAGCGCGAAGAGAACATCCGCTCGTGGATGGAATCGGTGAAGAGCGGAAAGGATTTTTTGTTTGAACACCGCTTCCGGCGAAACGACGGGGAATACCGCTGGCAGCTGAGCCGCGCCATTCCACAGAGAGACGCGGGCGGCAACATCCAGATGTGGGTGGGAACCAGCACCGACATCCATGATCAGAAAACATTTTCCAAAGAGCTGGAAACAAAAGTACAGGAGCGCACCAAAGACCTGCAACAGGCCAACCAGGAGCTGGAACGCATGAACGAAGAGCTGGCTTCTTTCGCTTATGTGTCGAGCCACGATTTGCAGGAGCCTCTGCGTAAGATCCAGACCTTTGCCAACCGCATTGCCGAGAAGGAAGTGCTTTCCGATTCGGGGAAAGATTATTTCAGGCGCATGCAGGATGCGGCGCAGCGGATGCACCTGCTGATCGAAGACCTGCTTGCCTATTCGCGCACCAGCACTACCGAAAAAGTATTTGAAACCTGCCAGCTCACGCAGCTGATCGAAGAGGTGAAGCATGATCTGGAACAGGTCATCAAAGAGAAGCAGGCCACCATCGACTACCAGGATCTGCCGGCGATGCGCATCATTCCTTTCCAGTTCCGGCAGCTCTTCACCAATATCCTTTCCAATGCGCTTAAGTTTTCGAAGCAGGATGTGCCTTCCCACATCATCATCCGGGCGGAGGAAGTCAAAGAAGGTAGTAGCGGGCATCCGGAGCTCGTGAAAGACAAGGCCTATTATCACCTGACTGTAAAGGACAATGGCATCGGCTTCTCGCCGGAATACAATACGCGCATCTTCGAAGTATTCCAGAGGCTGCATGGAAAGCATGAATACAAAGGAACGGGGATAGGCCTCGCCATCTGCAAAAAAATCATGGAGAACCACCAGGGAAGCATTTCAGCGATGGGCGAACCGGGCCTTGGCGCCACCTTCCATATTTATGTGCCTGTGTAGAAAGGCCATTCCTCCGCAGAACCACCAGCTCCGAATATTTACACAACTAAAAAACCTCACTGCCGGAAAGGCAATGAGGCTCTTCATGAAGCGCTACCGGACTATTTCGGCATCAGGACGGTGTTCACCACGTGGATCACACCATTGCTTTGGTTTACGTCTTTAATCGTTACCATCGACATGCCACCTTTTTCATCGGTGAGTATCAGGTCTTTTCCTTTCATCGTTGCGATGAGCTTTCCACCCGCCACTGTTGTCAATTCAGCTTTACCGTTACCTTTTTTGATCATGGCGGCAATGTCTGAAGAATTCCATTTTCCGGAAACTACATGGTAGGTTAAGATTCCCGTGAGCATGGCTTTGTTTTCCATTTTCAGCAGGCTTTCTACCGTGCCTTTTGGTAATTTATCGAATGCTTCATTGGTGGGAGCAAATACCGTGAAAGGCCCTGCACCCTGTAATGTTTCAACCAGGCCTGCTGCTTTCACAGCGGCGACGAGGGTTGTATGGTCTTTTGAATTCACTGCATTCTCAATGATATTTTTAGATGGATACATTGCTGCACCGCCTACCATCACTGTTTTTTCTTTAGAGTCCATTTTTTCCTGTGCAAAAGCACCTTGAGCCATAAACGTGACGCACGCTAACAGGGCCATTTTTGTAATCATTTTCATAATTGTGTGGTTTTAAGATTTGAATGATATACGGTGGGAAAAAAGATCCGGATTTCATTTGGATGAAATTTTTTGAAAAAAATAAATTATAACATCATTGAAACCGGATTTTGTGATAGTGCTGTGATAGAAAGCAAATAGCCGGAGCTGTCGTCTGGTATAGTTTGAGTTTCCTGCTTACGCTGGCATAGCGGCGTGCCGGCGCAAAGAGCCAGTCCCGGAATAATAGGGTAATGTATAAACAAAAACCCGTCACAATAAATTGTGACGGGCTTGTATAAGATCTGATTAAAAAAATACTAGTATTGCAAGACGCCATTGATCAGGCTCTTCCATTGCTGGTTGGAGGAATTGATCCAGGAAAATACATTCTGCAGCTTATCCCTCAGCTGGACGAATACCGGGATGCCGTCCCTGGTGATGATTCTGCTCCGCTCCGCCTCTACCGCACTCACGTTGCAACCGGAGCGTGTTACCACAAAGGTACAGGTAATGCCTTCTTCACTTTGCTCTGTTGCCGATGGACCTGAAACCAGGATCACTTTAAACCCGAAGTCTTCCGTATCTTTCAGTAAATTTTTTTCGTGCATAAATTCTTCGATGCGGTACCAGATGAATTTATCTTTTCCTTTATCATAGCAACGAACTCTTATGAGATTCCCCGTTTGAGGAACAGACACATTCAACAAATTTCCCATGTCATCGGTCAGGTGAAATTCGGCCGGTGTTTTTCCACATAAGAGCTGCCAGTTGTTAATATCGTTGAGGCGTTTTTTCGCATTTTCAAACAGTACAAAAGCTTCGTGCCTGGAGGATGCCTCCACCTTTTTCTCCACATCCCTGTACTTTTCGCCACTGTAGCGGATTACAGAGTTTTTTTCATTCATAACTGCGATCATTGTCGATGGATTTTTGGGGTTCGTATATAGCTAATTCAAGTTTAATACCAATTCTCTGTCTTTAACATTTTTTTCGAGGACCGGGGTATAAACTATAACTTCAAATCGCCAAATGGATACAGGACCTCAAAGCGATTATGCTCAAAGCCCTTATAGTCAGGATGATAATTAAACTGGAAAATATGTCAGGGTTTTAGTTCTTCGCATTGGAAAAACCATTGGTCAGTTTTTCTGCCTTTGCCACCTTCACTTTTTCTTTTTTGGCTTTCAGGGAAATGATTTCCGCACTTTCTTCACGGGCAATGTCTTTCTTGTCGGCAACGAATGTTCGTTCGTTCAACAGATAGCCGTTCCCTTCGCAGAGGATATGAACTTTCAGATTTTCGATACAGATCCCCTCATCATCGTCGGCATACGCAATGTTGGTATGCTCTACATAATGGCCATCGATAATGATTACCATACCTGAGCCGATGCAATACGCTTCGTGGCCCTTCTTAATGATGAGGGCGGTATTTTCGCTGATGCCAACGCCCACGCAGGTGGGATTCATCACAATGGCCTGGGCGAGGCGACCGAAGCGACCGCGGCTGGTGAAATGTGTATCGATGATACAGCCATCCAGGAGTCCCAATCCTGAGCTGAGCTTGATACTATTCTTCACCAGGCGCTCATGCGATTCTACTTCGTACATCATGAGGTTGGTGGCGGCCATAGCACCGGCGCTGGTTCCTGCCACAATAAAATCGGAATCGTTGAAATAGCGCTCTTTGACGGCTTCCAGGATATCGGTATTGCCGAGAATGGTAGACAACCTGAACTGGTCGCCACCGCTGAAAAGCACTGCATGTGCTTCGCGGATGCGTTTCAAAAAAACGGGGTTATGCGATTCGGGATGATTGCCGATACTGATGAATCCGACTTTTTTAAAGCCTATCCGGCTGAAGGCTTTTTTATAAACGGCATTTACTTCGCCGGGATCGGAAGAAGCCGTGGTAATAATCTCGATCCCGCCTTTTTGTTTCCGGGTCGGGATCAGCTGGTTCAGAATTTCGAGGCGGTTGATCTGCTTCGACGTGATGTTCTTCACCGTCAGGATCTCGCCTTTATCTTCAGCGCCGCCGATGAGAATCAATTTGCCTTTGGGGACTCGCGCTATCATAAAAAGAAATTAGGGAGTTTGTGCAAAGGTGTACCGGATAAGCCAGAACGTTTTGTGTTTAGTTATTTTTCCACCTTTGACTTTTATCGTTTGGGAAGATTTACTCTTCCTCTAAAATGGCATTGATCAGATCGATCTGGCCCCTGTAAGGATTGCGCAGCTCGGATTCAAATAATTGCATCAACTCAGACTTTTCAAAATCCTGTTGAGAAGGCACCTGCTCTTCTTCTTTGCGATTGAGATCCATTGTTTTCATCACACAATTTTTTAAGATACCATGCTCTGGTCAATTCTTATGCCGCTGCAAAACCAGTAGCCATTAGCCCGTTAAATCAGCCGGGAAGAATCCTCTTTCCGCTGCAAGAATACTTAAAGCGGGGATTAAAATCCACAGGAAGAAAAAAACAGTTTCGTTTTGCGATCAGGATATGAGTACCTGATTTGATGGATGCCTGTTCAGCCTAAAACCATATCCTATGAAAAAAATTGTCCTTCACCTGGGTGACTTATGGAGCATCACTAAAAAAACGTTCAGCGCCTGGAATGCCGCCGATCCTTTCAGGCAAAGCGCTGTGATTGCCTACTATGCCATTTTTTCCATTCCGGCGCTGTTGGTCATCATCATTACCCTCGCAGGATTTGCCTTTGGGCGGGAAGCGGTGCAGGGCGAGATCTCCAAGCAGATCGGCCTGGCCATTGGTGAAAGCACCGCCAGGCAGGTAGAAGAAATGATCGCGAAGGCCGGCGAGCAAAAAAATTCCATCTGGGCTACCATCATCAGTGTTGTGACCCTGATCCTCGGCTCTACCGGTGTGTTTGCACAACTGCAGGTATCTCTCAACCAGATCTGGGAGGTGAAAGTGGTTGCGAAAAAGAAGTGGCTCAAAAGTATCAAAGACCGCCTGTTTTCCTTCGGCCTTATTTTGTCTATCGGTTTTTTAATGCTCATCTCCTTGTTATTGAGTGCCGGTCTTTCCGCCTTCAGCGAATGGATCAAAGTACACCTGCCGGATTTCATGCTCTTTGTATTCCGCTTCCTCAATTTTGTGTTGTCCTTCGGAATTATTTCCGTGCTTTTTGCCTTGATGTTCAGGATCCTGCCCGATGCGCGCATCCGCTGGAAGGACGTGATCATCGGCTCCGTCGTTACCTCCCTGCTCTTTGTGCTGGGCAAATTCGCGCTGGGAATCTATTTCGGAAAAGCCAACCCTGGCTCTACCTATGGCGCGGCCGGCTCTGTCGTTCTCCTGATGCTTTGGGTGTCGTACTCCTGCATGATTCTCTTCTTCGGCGCCGAATTTACCAAACAATTTGCCGTACATTTCGGGAGGAAAATAGAACCAACCAAAGACGCCGAACTGATTGCCCTGCCGGAAGATAAAGAGCTGGTAGCGGAAAAGCAGATCGCCGTAGACAAAGAAGAGCGTGAAGCCTCATGAAAAAACATATTTTAATCCTGATCACCGCCTGCATCACCAAATTATTACCCGCGCAATTCAGCGACTCCGTTACCTACTATACAGCACTCAACGCCACAGGCACCTACAATAAGACCAACGCGGGCGGCGAGCTCTATAATTTCAACAATGCCGCAAAGCTCAGCGTGCGCAAAAAAAGTGTGTCGCTTAACTCCAATACCAAATGGGTATACGGCAAACAAACCAATGTGCTCACCAACAATGATTTTTCTTCGGCCCTGGATTTTAATTTGTACAAAAGCCTGCCGCACTTCTATTACTGGGGCCTGGCGAATTACACGTCCAGCTATTCCCTGAAGCAGAACCACCAGCTACAGGGAGGACTGGGCATTGCCTATAATGTGATTGATAAAGCCAATGCCAGCATCAATGTGAGCGACGGACTTATTTATGAATACAGTGATGTGATTCTGAATGACAGTACCAATGAGATTTATGATACCTGGCGAAATTCCTTCCGCCTGAGCTTTCGCTGGGACATCCGGAGCCGTGTGTTTGTGAATGGTGTAGGCTACTTCCAGCATTCGCTTAATTATGGTGACGACTATATCATCCGGAGCGATCTCAGCCTGGGGATCCGGCTCAAAAAATGGCTGAGCCTTACCACCTCATTAAGCTATAACGAGGTAAGTAAAACGCAACGGGAGAACTTACTCGTTACCTATGGCCTGCTGATTGAAAAGTATTTTTGAAACTAGCTCATAAATTTGCGCAGCTCCGATTCGATCCGCCCGCAACCCAGCAACATGGGCTTATCGGCCACCGTGATGGAGATCACAGATCCTTCGATGGTATAAGCGCCTTTGATGTCTCCCAAAGGCGTCGGCACTTTGAAGGAGCCCTCGCCGGCACCGCCTTCAAAATTTCCCCTGGCCCGGGTAATGCCATCTTTGGCTTTTTGAAGAAGCTCTTCGGCTGCTCCTGAAAATTCGATAGAGAACTGACAACGTGCCATACATTAATTGGTTTTAGTGGGTTGGGATGAAAGAGGCTTCTCATCGACAAAGAAAAAAATCAGGTCGAATACATTCCCTCTGAATAGCTTTTTAAGTAAGGACTTCATGAGTCAGAATTTTCTATTTCATCATCTATTTTAATGCCACTGCCATCCTCGTCATCCAGGTCCGTTGGGGATTATTATGGTCAAATCCTTACCGAAAGCTTCAAAATCCTCTTCGGGACTTCCTAAAAAGCCCACCGGAGGCAGGGAACTGAATTTGCATAGCCCATGTTCCACCCTGTATTGAACTGCACTATGAAGCCAAACTCCACCATAAGCAATCCCACATTCACGGCAGGCACCCACCTGCCCTTCTGGGTCGATTCCTGCGAGCCCATCGCCTATCACAAACTTACTGAAAATAAAACAACGGATGTAGTAATTGTTGGCGGGGGCATCAGCGGGGTAAGCATTGCCTACTGCCTTTGCAAAGCGGGAAAAAAAGTGGTGCTCATTGAGGACGGATACATTGGCAGCGGAGAAACGGGAAGGACCACCGCTCACCTCGTGACGGCGCTCGACGACCGCTACTACGACCTGGTTTCCAAATTCGGGGAAGAGCATACCAGGCTCATCGCGGAAAGTCATAAGTCAGCGATTGATTTTATAGAGCGCATGGTATCGGAAGAAAACATCGATTGTGAGTTTGAACGGGTGAAGGGTTACCTCTTTCTTCATCCAAGCGACCAGGCGGACTCGCTCGACAAAGAGCTGGAGGCAGCTGCCAAAGCCGGGATCTCCGTAGCAAAAACACAGATTATACTCGGCGGCAAAAAGACGGAAGCCCTGCAATTCAACGATCAGGCGCAATTCCATCCGCTGCGGTACCTCAAAGCCCTGTGCAAAGCCATTGTCAGGATGGGCGGTGAGATCTATACCGACACACATGCCAAGGACATTGATCACACGGGCATCACCACCAACGAAGGACTTAATGTGAGCGCAAAGCATGTGGTAGTGGCTACCAACAGCCCTGTGAATAATAAATACATGATGCACCTGAGGCAGTACGCTTACCGCAGCTATGTGATCGGCGCGAAAGTTGCCAAAGGCACCATTGCCAAATCGCTTTGGTGGGATACAGGAAATTTTGAAGTGAATGCAGAGATCCCCCCTTACCATTATGTACGCACCGAATCATTAAGTGATACACATGACCTCCTGATCATAGGCGGTGAAGACCATGCTACCGGCCTGGCCGATGCAGAGCACATCCCGGAAGAAAAGCGTTACCGGATCCTGGAAGACTGGGGCAGGGAACACTTCCCACAGATGGAAGAGGTGATTTACAAATGGTCGGGGCAGGTGATGGAGCCGATGGATTCGCTCGCCTATATCGGCCACAACCCACTTGATAAGGACAACGTGTACATCGTCACGGGTGATTCCGGAAACGGCATGACACACGGCACCATTGCGGGCCTGCTGATTACTGATCTCATTACCGGGAAAGACAACGCCTGGAAAGACCTATACAGTCCTTCCCGCTTCAAATTATTTAAAGCGGGAAAAACATTCTTTAAAGAATTTGTGGGCGGCTTTGTGAGCTACCTGAAAACAAAACCAAAACACTTTGACGGCACCGGCCTGAAAGACCTGAAACCGAAAGAAGGAAAGATCATTGAATTTGACGGGGAAAAATTAGGCGCCTACCGCGACGAAGCAGACGAGCTGCATTTTGTGGAAGTGGAATGCACGCACCTCGGGTGTATCGTGAAATGGAACAACGACGAAAAGAGCTGGGACTGCCCCTGCCACGGAAGCCGCTTCAATCATAAAGGTGAAGTGCTGAATGGCCCGGCCAATGCACCGCTCCGGCATTACTCCCAACATAAGGATTTTCTAACCAATATATAAGCTCCGAATCCCATGAAAGCAAAAGACACCCTCATCCATCCGGAGGATAGCAGCAATATCCACTACTGGACCAAAAAATGGGGCATCAGCACCAGGCAGCTGAGCGATGCCATCCTGCATACAGGAAGCGTAAACCCGGTCCGGCTGAAAGCCTATTTAAAACGGGAGATCTGGTATTATGCTCCTTTCTTCGGATTGTTACGACTCCTGAAAATCAGGTAATCCATTTTTTTCGGTGCCATGCAAAAAGGAAATCCCAAAAAGCAGCTGCGCAAGCCGCAAAGCCAGAAGAAACCAGGACTGGAGACAAAGATGTCGCCACAGCCGGTATTCGATGATCCGGAAGTAAGAGGCTCCGGAAAATTACAGAACAAGGTAGCGGTGATCACCGGTGGCGACAGTGGCATCGGCAGGGCGATTGCCGTTTTGTTTGCGAAGGAAGGAGCCGATCTCGCAATCCTATACCTTAGCGAACATAGCGACGCCAAAGAAACGCAGCGCATTGTAGAGGAAACCTATCAGCGCCGCTGCCTGTTGATTGCCGGTGATATCGGACGGGAAGCCTTTTGCAAACGTTCGGCTGCTAAAATACTGAAACAGTACAAACACGTCGATGTGCTGGTGAACAATGCCGCCACACAGTATGAGCACGAGTCTATTACGGATATTACGGCGGCGAAGCTGATCAAAACCTTCGGAACTAATATTTTTTCGATGTTCTATCTTAGCAAAGCGCTTGTAGAGCACATGCCGGAAGGCAGTGCCATTATCAACACCAGCTCGGTAACGGCTTACCGCGGAAGCGCCAGGCTGATAGACTATGCCAGTACGAAAGGCGCTATCATTTCTTTTACGCGCAGCCTCTCGGCAAGTCTTATGGAAAAGAAAATCCGTGTGAATGCCGTAGCGCCCGGTCCGGTATGGACGCCCCTGATCCCCGCTTCCTTTAAACCGAAAAAAACAGCACAGCATGGCAGCGACTCGCCCATGAAGCGCGCCGGGCAACCCGTGGAAATAGCGCCCAGCTACCTGTTCCTTGCCTGCGACGATTCCGCCTATATGAGCGGACAGGTATTGCATCCAAATGGCGGCGAAATTGTGAATGGTTAACCCATGCTGAATTTAGGAGAAGACATACGCATTCCGGACAAGGTCATTAAAACCATCCTGCACGACGCGGAGAAAAGCGCCGAGGCAGTGAACCTCGTTTATGTACACGACCACGAGCCGGGAATCAGACGCGTCAAAAAAGGCAAAACTTTTATTTATACACTAGGCAATAAAAAAATATCGGATGAAGCTTTGCTTGGACGTATCAGGAGCCTGGTGATTCCACCGGCCTGGACCAATGTATGGATCTGTGCGAGTGAGAACGGGCACCTGCAGGCTACGGGCCTCGACCTTAGAAAAAGAAAACAATACCGTTACCATCGCCTTTGGAATTCGCTGAGAAACCACACGAAGTTTTACAGGCTGCACCGGTTCGGGAGCTTTATGCCGGCAATCCGGGAACGGATTGAAAAAGACCTTTCGCTGCCGGGATTGCCCCAGGAAAAAGTGCTGGCAGCTGTTGTTTGCCTGATGGAACGTACCAGCATCCGCGTCGGCAACAATGCTTATGAAAAACTGTACGGCTCCTTCGGGATAACGACCCTCAAAGATAAGCATGTAGACATTAAAGGCTCCGCGATGCGGTTTAGCTTTAAAGGCAAAAAAGGCGTTTTACACCAGGTCAGCCTCAGCAGCAAGCGCCTGGCTAATATTGTAAAGCAGTGCCGCGATATTCCTGGAAAGGAATTATTCCAGTACTACGATGAACAGGGAAATCACAAAAGCATCGACTCGGGCATGGTGAACCAGTATTTAAAATCCATCAGCGGGGAGGATTTCACCGCGAAAGATTTCAGGACCTGGTCGGGATCGGTGCAGGCGCTCCTGGCCTTCCGGGACATAGAACCCAGCGATACGGAAACGGGCACCAGGAAAAATATCGTTGCGGCATTGGATACGGTAGCAGCACACCTGGGAAATACCCGGACGGTATGCCGCAAATATTATGTGCATCCGGTCATCATCGATCTCTACGAAAATCAAAAACTACACCATTACCTGACGGAGCTCGATGCCCTGGAAAAAAAACATGAGAAGACAGGTCTTGCCGCGGAGGAACAACTCTTGCTGAGAATCCTGGAAAAAGAAGGTTTAACTCTAAACTAAGAAATTATGAGAGCAATATGGACAGGAGCGATCGGCTTCGGATTGGTGAACATTCCGGTAAAGCTATACAGTGCTACTGAAACAAGCACACTTGACCTTGATATGCTGGACAAAAAGGACAATGCCAACATTCATTTCAAACGGGTGAATGAAAAAACGGGGAAGGAAGTGAAATGGGAAAACATTGTAAAGGGCTACAAGCTCCCGAACGATAAGTATGTGGTATTGACAGATAAGGATTTTGAAAAGGCAAGTGCGAAAAAAACCAGGAGCATTGATATCGCGAACTTTGTGAAGGAAGAGGAGATCGAGAGCATGTATTATGAATCGCCCTATTACCTGGAGCCTGAGAAGTCGGGCGTGCGGGCCTATGCGCTGCTGCGCGAAGCCCTGGTGAAAACCGGGAAAGTAGGAGTGGCGACTTTTGTACTCCGGAATAAAGAAGTTCTGGCCATTTTAAGGGCTAATGAAAAAGTGATTGTCCTGAACAGGATCCGCTTTCAGGAAGAGATCCGCGATACGGCTGATCTCTCGCTGCCACCGAAAAGCGCGGTGAAAGCTCCCGAGCTCAAAATGGCCGTTACGCTCATCGATCAGCTCACAAAAAAATTCGATATTAAAAAATACAAGGACACCTACTCTGCCGACCTGCTGAAAATGATCAAAGCCAAAGCAAAGGGCATCAAACTGAAAGAGCCGGCGTTGAAAGTTGTCCACAGTAAATCGAAGGATATCATGTCGCAGCTGCGTGAAAGCCTCAATACTTCTACAAGCCGGCATAGAAAGGCTTCCTAGCGGCATGGCACGGATATTTGATAGTTGGTAGTATTAAACAATCACATTAAAAAAACAAAACCATGACACTCAAAACCACACTACACACTGCTATTTTATGTTTCGGACTCACACTATTTTCTGCTTCCTGCTCCCGGGAAAAGGATTCTACTGAAGTAGCAGAAGACGTCAACAAGGAAAACCTGGATAAAGACGAGGAAAAGGCAGCCAACAAATTAGTACATGCGTATTCCGCCAATATGTTCGAGATCAAAGCGGCTGAAAATGCGGCGATGAATGCCTCTACGGAGGACGTTAAAAAATTAAGCGCCATGCTGATTGAAGCGCATACAAAAATGAATGCGGATGTGAAAACACTGGCCGAGGCCAAAGGTGTTATGCTTCCCACAGAGCTGACGGAGGCACAACGCAAGGAGCTTGAGAAATTAGCCGAAAAAACGGGCATCGACTACGATAAGGCGTTCACGGATAAAATGAAAAGCAAGCATGAAGATGCCGTAAAATTCTATGAGAAAACGTCGGAAAAATGCGACGATCCGCAGGTGAGGAACTGGGCTTCTACCACGGCTCCTGAAGTGCGCTCACACCTGGATATGGTGCTGATGACTGAGAATGCCATCAAAGACAAAAAGTAAGAGAGAAAATTTTATGAATTACGGCAAAAGGCTCTTCGGGAGCCTTTTGTGTTTTACAAGCTGGTGTTTGTAGATATATTTCCACAATCAGGGTTTGACTGTAAGCATAAGCCCCGCCATTGCTCATAACGACGTGGCATAGGGTTATATAAATAAGGGGAAAGCTCGCCCTTACACGATGAAAACTTCCATACAACTACCTTTTTACCTGAAATGTGCGCAGATCATGATAGGCCTCGTTGCCTTCTTCTATGTGATGTATATCGGCCACGACATCATTGTGCCGCTTATTTTCTCAACCATCCTGGCCATTCTCCTGAACCCTTTGGTCAACTTTCTGTCAAGAAAAATCAACCGTGTAATTGCTATTTTCCTGGCTATTATTTTCGCCCTGTTGATCATTGCCGGGCTTTTCTATTTCATCGGATCGCAAATGGCCATGTTCAGCGAATCCTTTCCTCTCCTGAAGCAAAAGTTCAACGGCTATTTTGCCGACATCGTCAGCTGGGTTTCTCATAAATTCAATGTCAGCACGCCGAAGATCAAGGCCTGGATCGCCGAGCGAAAGAGCCAGGGACTGGAAGACGGAGGCGCGGTAATCGGGCAAACCCTGATTTCGGTAACGGGAGCGATGGTTGTTGTGCTGTTGGTTCCGGTATACATTTTCCTGATCCTGTTTTACAAGCCTTTGCTCCTCGATTTTATTGCGATGTGCTTTTCCTCTTCCAGGCATGAAACGGTAAAAGAAGTGTTGCAGGAAACGAGGCGCCTGATCCAAAGCTACCTCGTCGGCCTTCTGCTGGAAATGGCGATCGTGGCGACGCTCAACTCTGTCGGGCTGCTCATCATCGGTGTGGATTATGCCATCCTGTTGGGTATCATCGGTGCTATCCTGAACCTGATTCCCTACATCGGTGGCATAGTGGCCATTGCCCTGCCTATGATCATGGCGCTGACCACACAATCCGTAGGAGCTGCTATTGCCGTGCTCGTCCTGTACCTGGTGGTGCAGCTGGTCGATAACAATTTTTTAGTTCCGAAGATCGTGGCTTCCAAAGTAAAGATCAATGCGCTTATTTCCATCATCGTGGTACTGATAGGCGGCGCCATCTGGGGAGTGGGCGGCATGTTCCTCTCCATCCCCCTCACCGCTATTATTAAAGTGATCTGTGACCGCGTAGAGCCGCTGAAACCCTTAGGTTTCCTGCTTGGCGACACCATGCCGGAAATCGGAAAAAATATTTTAAGCTTCAGGAAATTAACCTCATAACCTATTATGGAAGAGATTACTCAAAAACCAAAACTGAAAACGTTTTACCAGCTACTCTTAATTCTCTTATTAGCGCCAGTCCTGGGTTTCGCGATCTGGTGCGGCTTAAACATCCGGAACTTTTCTCATGAGCGCTCGGTGATGCGCAAGGATTACAGCGAGCTTAACAATATCAAATACGGCCTGCTTTCCGTGGATTCGTGGAAAACACACATTTTCGAGATCGTGGATATGCAGATCCAGCAATTCGATTTCAGCCCGCAGCAGGAAGACACCCTGAAAAAAGAGCTCAACAAGGTATTGGGCGCCCTGGTGACCAAGGCTGAAAAAATGGTCAACAAAAAACAAACGACCTTCAAAGGTAAGATCACTAAGTTTGCCGTAAATAATTTTGTGGATGTGGATGCTTATAAGAAGAAGCTCCCGGAGTTCAGCCAAACCATCATCGACGAGCTCAAAAAGCCCAGCAGCAAGGAGCGCCTGCGTTTCCTGGCCGAGACCAAGCTCAAGGAGTTTGCCTCCGCCACACACGACAGCATTGATAATACAGCCATGCTGCAGAAGATCCTCGACAAGTACGATGCCCGCACCATCCGTGAGTTCAACCGGAAAATGGATGATCGCATCCATTTCCTGCAGGAGCAAACCTACCTGTATACCTTTACCCTGATCGGCTGCCTGACCTTGTTCCTGTTGCTGTGGTTTGTGTTTCGCAACAAGCGCATCGTATACACCCCCTTGTTTGTGATGTCGGTGCTGCTGGCCCTCATCGTGCTCGCCATAGGGCTTGCCGCTCCTATGATTGAGATCGATGCGAGGATCAAGGAGCTGAATTTTGAGCTGATCGGGAAACACATGGTATTCAACGACCAGGTGATCTTCTATCAGAGCAAGAGCATCCTCGACGTGGTACACATCCTGATCTCTGCGGGGAAAGCGGATTCCATCTTCGTGGGCATTCTCATCCTGATCTTTAGTGTGATCTTTCCTGTCACCAAATTGCTTTGCACCAAAATCTATTTATTCGGCAACGAAAAATGGAAGAAAAATAAAGTGATCTATTTCTTCGCTTTCAAATCGGGAAAATGGTCGATGGCGGATGTGATGGTTGTGGCGATCTTTATGGCTTATATCGGTTTTAAAGGCATCTTCGAGAACCAGATGGAGCACCTGAACATGAAGACGAATTCGCTGGCAACAATTGCCACCAGCGAAACATCGCTTCAACCGGGCTTTATCCTCTTTATTGCCTATGTCATCTTCGGCCTGATCCTGGCGGTGATCCTCAAAAAAATTACCTCTGCTGAACCCATAGGAAGCCGCCTGAAGTATTTTGCACAGCGCCTGCACATCAATAAACTGTTCCTGAATAAAAAGAAACGCCTGCAGGCGGAGGGTGGTGATGTACCGCCGGTGAAGCCTTAATTAATTTTCTGAAACCTAAAAAAAGCGTCACGAGGTATTGTGACGCTTTTTTCGTGTTCGCTTTTTTGAAACCGCGGCTCCGACTTCTCAGCCAGCGGTGCAGGGCATTCATCTACTTTCGTCATGGTTGAAGCGCCATCTAATTCCGGCAGCTGAACGTAACAGGATCCAGTATCTGAGCATAGCAGGATTCAGGTAGCTGATCGTAACAGGATTCCGGTAGCTGAGCGAAGTCGAAGCTACTCTCTGTTCTGATCAATCAGCTCGACGATGGATTGCACCCGGATCGGCTTAATGAGGTAATGAATGTTGTAACGGTTATCCGTACGCGGAGAATCGGGATTCGCGCTGATCTTGATGATGTGCGTGTTCTCATGCGTTTTCAGGATCTCATTGACGCCTTCCCAGCCGAGGCCATCCGGAAGGTTATTATCAACGATCACCCAATCCGGATGATTGGCAATTGCCCCGTCGATGCCGCTCTGAAGTGTATGAAAATAAGTCACCTGGTAGCCGTAAGAACTCAACATTCCCGACAGCAAAAAACACAGATCCGGCTCATCATCAATGATAATTATTTTAATAGAATCTGTGTTCATGACGTGTATAAATATCTACATTAAAAAATTCAATCCCCAATTTTTAACCTAATTTATCTAAAAATTGAGGACCACTATGTGGCATTACATTATAACTTATCCAGTAACTAAATTAAAAACCAACTTAAAACTTAAGATCATGACCAGCGGTGCAAAAACAATTTTAGGCCTTTTAGCTGTAGGTGCAGCAGGCGTAGCAGTGGGGATGCTATTAGCTCCACAAAAAGGAAGCGACACACGCGCTTCCATCAAAGACACAATCAGTGACCTGAGCGATAAGCTCACCGATTTTATTTCCGAAGGAAAAGAAAAATTAGCTGATGCGACTGAAGAAATCAGAACTCATGCTAACGGTGCAAAAAAAGAAGTGAAAGCCGGTATCGAACAGACCAAACAGGCTTTATCTTAATTTCACCAAAAAAACAAATCCTGTATGACATCATACAGGATTTGTTTTTATCCAACCCATTACAAAAAAACTATGGAAAAAGCAGGCGACATCGTACACGACCTTTACACGAATACCCGTGAGTATGTTAACTTACAATCGAAATCGGTAAAGCTGGAGGTTTATGAGCGCATTACCAATGTGATCTCGAGTGGGATCAGCGCGGGCTTCATCGCCCTGTTCGGACTGTTTTCTTTTCTGTTCATCAATTTCGGCCTGGCTTATTATTTAAGCGAGGTGTTTGAATCGAGGACCTACGGTTTTCTTACCGTGGGCGGATTTTATTTTGTGGTGCTCGGCTTTTACCTGCTCCTGAGAAATAAGATCGCTAAAAACAAATTGAAAAATACCATCCTCCTGAAAGTCAGCAAAACGATGGATGACTACGATGAGATGCTCAAAGAGCAGGAGATTGTACATGCCCAGGTGGCTGCTTCCGAAGAGCGCCTGAAAACAAGCATGGATGAGCTGAAACAAAAAATAGATGAGATCAAAGGCAATTTCATTCCCGACGAAAATGCCCATAAAGGCCCGAAAGTGCCGCGCATCCTGCTTACCAGCGCCATGGATTTCATCCTGAAAAAATTCATTCTGAAAAACTCAGGCTTCCTGGTGAAAAACATTGTACCGGTAGTTGCCAATACATTGCTGACCTCCAAAGTGTTTCACGAAGATAAAAAGGTAAGCATTATCGAAAATCTAAAGCTTAAGCTTTCGCAGTTCTTCTAACGGTCGGTCGAAACCGCCAGTGTTTTAAAGGTATTCACAACCTCTATCAGGTCCTTATAATTAGAAGGCTTCACAAAAAAATCATTGATTCCCAGTTCACGGCATTTATTTTTTTCGGCATCGTTGCTCGTTGTCGAAAAAACGATGGTTGTAAAATCTCTGAAATAGGTTCTGGCCGAAAGTTCACGGATGGCTTCCTTGCCATTCTTTTTGGGCATGTTAAGATCGACAACCAGCAGAAGTGGCAACCTGGAAATGCTTCCGTTATCCACATTGTTGAAGTGATTTAAAAGATCTATTCCGTTGTTGACGAATACCAGGTCGACATTATATTCTATCTCACTGAAGGCTGATTTCAATAAAAACTGATCGTCCTCATCATCTTCCGCGATTAATATATAATCCTTTATCATAACAGGATAAAGATACAAAAAAATACGGCTATATCAAGGCTTTACCCTGCATGCTCAGGCCTTTAATGTAGAAAAACTTGTACAGGCATGGCCCGAAAGCCACACAGAATGGGCAAAAAAGAATGAAAATCAAGTCTTTAAGATGCCAATCGGATGTTTAGGCGACTTGCCGGCATTGGCATCTGCTTTTGTAAATGAAATGTATAACAAATAAAAAAACAAAACCATGAAAAAGTCAATCATCGCTGTTATAGCCTTATTAACCTTAAGTTTTGCATCTTGTAAAAAAGAATACAAATGCGAATGTCAGAAAACCAGAACAGGTAGCTCTACTACTGTTTCTACAGACGACGGAGAGTATACTTTCAAAGATACACGCGCCCGTGCCGAATCACGTTGCAACGACCAGGAAAGTACCGGCTCCGACGCTTTCGGTAATTATTCCAGGGATTGTGAAATCCGTTAATCCTTCATCATCCCTGATTAACAAAAAAGCTTCTATCCTTAGGATAGAAGCTTTTTTGTTTTTTGGCCTCCGGCTTACTTGCTGTCCCGGTGCTTTACTTTTCCCACGTGATTTTCTTTGGCTTCATCGATGGAATGCGTGCTGTGAATGCTTTTCTCTTTGGCGGAGAGCTTAGCCAGCTCTACATAATATTTCTTCAGCACTTCGATCTCATCGGCGGTAAGGTCCTCGATATCGATGAGGCGGTTACTCGCCAGCTTATTACAGGCAATGAGCTCGTTGAGCTTCAGGTGCAGGGCTTTGGTATCTTTGTTCTGCGACTGCTGGATGACGAACACCATGAGGAAGGTAATGATGGTGGTGCCCGTGTTAATCACCAGCTGCCAGGTATCTGAAAACTTGAACAACGGGCCGGTGATGCCCCAGATAATGATGATGAGGAAGGCTGCAATGAATGCTGCCGGGCTACCGGCTGCTGCAGTGACTTTGGCAGAGAACTTATCGAATAATCCTTTCATAGTGATTTGTTTTTTATAGATAAACTACCTGCGCGGAATGTACAGGTTCATCAAAGGTAATCATTGATTCAGAAAGAAAAACAGAAACAAGCCCGCAGCATGTTATAAACCTGTTTACGTTTCATAGAAATTACCAGGGCCGCACATGCTTCACTTCCTTTTCCTCGTACTCCACACGTACCGAAAACAGGTTCGGATAGATGCCGGAGCCATGCTTCAATGCGTAGCTCTTGGTAAACTCCGCTCCAAAGTACAGGAGGATGGAGGAATAATAGACCCACAGCAGGAGGAGCACCACGGAGCCGGCCGCTCCATAAGCGCTGGCGCCGGAAGAGGTAGACAGGTAAAGTCCGATCAGGTACTTTCCGAGAAGGAATAAGGCAGAAGTGAATAAAGAGCCGATCCAGGCATCTTTCCATTTGACGATGGAATCGGGCAGGTATTTGAAGACAACGGCAAAAAGGAGGGAAATGATAAGCAGGGAAACGGCGTTGTTAACGATCACAATGACAAAGGTGGCTTCAGGCAAAAAGGTATTAAGCTTCGTATTGAGGATGCCGATCACCGTGCTGGCAATCAGGGACACCACCATCAGAAAGCCGATGGAGACAACCATAGCGAAGGACAGGACTCTGTTTACAAGGTACTTGATCACTCCCTTTTTCGGTTTCGCTTTCAGGCCCCAGATGCGATTGATGGTAGACTGGATCTCTCCGAAGACACCGGTGGCGCCAATGAAAAACACCGCCACACCGATAATGGTGGCCGTCAGGTTGTTCTTCCGGAGGGTTGTGTGGCGCAGCATCTCCTGGATCTGCAGGGCGGTTTCGTTGCCTACAATGCTGTTGATCTGTCCGAACAAATGCCCTTCGATGGCTGCGCGGCCAAATAGAAAGCTCCCGATGGCAATGGCTATGATGAGCATGGGAGCGATCGAAAAGATGGTGTAATAAGACAAGGAAGCGCTGAACTTCAGAGCATCATCTGCAATAAAGTTGGCAGCGCTTTCCTTCACTAAAATAAAAAAATTCCGGGTCCTCTTTTTTAGTTTATATGCCAGGCGGTTCATAAAACCTAAACTCTGTCTCCCCGGATAATCCGGATCAGCACGGCGATAATCGCCAACACCAGGAGGATATGAATTATTTTACCAACCGTGAACACAAAGGCCCCAAGCACCCAGCCAATCAGCAGGACAACGGCGATGATATACAACAGGCTGTTCATGTCTTACTTCTTAACTTCGATGTGTGATTTTTTCTTCAGGAACTGGTAAAGCATCCAGTTGGTTTTCTGTTGCTGACCGAGGTATTTGGTAAGGATATCGGCCGTTACCACATCGTTGGCATCATCCGCCATTTTCACGATCTCATTCTCAATCACTTCCAGGGCTGCCTGGTCTTCGATCATGCCTTTCACACATTCCGTCTGATCGCCGGTGACTTTCTTTTCTTTAATCGCAGAGCTTTTGATCATGTCGGTCGCAAACATTTTAGGAATGCCCCCCAGGGTGAGAATACGCTCGGCAATCTCGTCAATCTTTTCGGTAGCGTCATTATAGGCCATTTCAAACACTTTGTGAAGCTCAAAGAAATTTTCGCCTTTGATCATCCAGTGTGAAGAGCGTGTATTAAAGTAAGCGACCTGGTAGGCGGCCAGAAGGTCGTTTAACCTGCCCGTGATTTTTTCAATAGTTGCAGTATCCTTTTTCATAGCATCTGATTTTAAGAAGATACCTCAAAACATAATGCCACCCGTATTTTATCTTAAAAATTTTAACAGGAAGCAAGTGTGGACTTGTTTCCACAGTTTTTTATTATATTTAATGATTGCTTTGGTAGCTGGCCTCAAACAGGGGCTTACAGGCGGAAGCACGGGATCACAGGAAGGGAACGATTATTTATATATAAGTCAAAACGGATAAGCATATATGGAAACAGAAGAGATCATTAACAAATACATTTACGCGTTTTTCATTTTATTACTGGGGATCTTTATTTTCTGTGGACTGCAGGAATTCCTGAATGCCTTTCTGGGTTCCGTGGTATTCTATGCCTTATTCAAGAATTTCATGTATTACCTCACCCGCCGGAAGAAGCTTAAAAAGTCCCTCTCGGCGGTGATCATCATTATCATTTCCTTTCTCATTGTCGTGCTTCCCGTGACCTTCCTGATCGGCATGCTCTTCAGCAAAGGAACCTCCCTGGCGGCTCACCCGGAGATCATGGCCGAGTATGTGGACAAGTTCACGAGTAAGCTGAAAGAGCTTCCCTTCGATGTGTCTGCCGACAGCATCGGCCTCAAAGCAAAAGCCTTCATTGCCGAAAATGCCGGGGGCGCCCTCAGCTCATCGCTCAGCGCGGTAGGCAATATCCTGATGATGTATTTCTTCCTGTACTTTTTGCTGATCAACATGAACACAATGGAAGCGCGTATTATCCACTTCCTGCCTTTCAAAAAATCGAAGATCATGCTTTTCGGGAAAGAGCTGGTCGATCAGACCTACAGCAATGCCATTGGGGTTCCCCTCGTGTCCATTGCCCAGGGCCTCTTCGCCTACATCTGTTACAGCATTGCCGGCGTGACCGACTCAGGCTTATGGGCCGTGCTCACGGGCTTTGCCTCTATCATTCCATTGGTGGGTACTGCCATCATCTGGTTCCCGGTATCGCTGTTCCTGCTGGCTAATAGCCAGATCTGGCAGGGCGTTTTTGTAAGCGTCTACAGCATCGTCGTGCTGAGCAATATCGACAACCTCGTGCGCATGGTTGTTTCCAAGCGCGTAGGCGATGTTCACCCCGTGATCACCGTGTTGGGTGTGGTGATGGGACTTAAGTTCTTCGGCTTATCAGGCCTGGTATTTGGCCCGCTGCTCATTTCTTATTTTATTATCCTCATGAAATTATTTTATATGGCTTATGCGAATAAAACCATGACGACCACCCAGGAGACGCAAAGCCAGATGGAAACCAACATTGTTAAACTACTCCTGAATAAAATAGGATTTTTCAACCCCATGAACCAGGGAAGAAAGCCTAACGCATAAATGACCTTGAAATTTTTCCTTTACATAACGTTCGCGATTGTCTGCATTACTTCTCTCTCTGCACAGGAAAAACCTGATACGGAAAAATCAAAAAAACAGGAACAGCCTAAGAAAAAATACAGCAAGGCTCAGTTCCGGAAGGATTCCGTAGCCATTATGAAACCCAGGTTCTTCAGGCCGCAGCTGAGGATCGACAACAAGATCTCTTTTTACAGGGGCGACTCTTACAACATCGACGGGATCGACGCAGGCATTATCATGAAGGAGAAGATCCGTTTCACATTGGGCTTCTACCGGCTCAACGATGAGCTGAGCGGCTATTCCAAAACGGAGAGCGGCACCTACTTCGACCGGAAGCTGAGGCTTCACTACGGCAGCATGAACATCGAGTTTGTCTATCACAATTCACGTTTCTTTACGCTCGGGATTCCCTTTGAGTTTTGCTTTGGCAAAAACACGCTTAATTTCAGAACCTCTCCCACCGATCCGCAGAGGTATAGCAGAAGCGGCTTTGTTTCCCTGATCGATCTCGGCGCGTCGGGCACATTCAAGCCCATTCGCTGGGTAGGTATACGGTTTACAGGAGGCTACCGGCGCACCATCATCAACCAGGTTCCGGGATCCCGCTTCGATGGCCCCTTCATTTCTTTCGGTGTGGCGGTGAACGTGCGCGAGGTGAGCAAGGACGTGCGAATGTTTATGCTCAAGAAAAAGTACAGGCGCCTGGGAGATCCGTTGGAAACGGCAGTGGACCTGATCACGGATTAAATCGTTTCTGCCCTTTATCAGTCTTTCTGCATTCAAACCCTTCAGGCTTAGCAAGCGAAAGATTCACTGTAACTAAGACATAACACAGGCATCATCACTTCACAAAAAAAGCGACCAATGGCCGCTTTTCTTTTTTAGTTTAAGTTTTGTATTAATGAACCCAGTAGCGCAAGGCGAGGTAAGTAATAATGCCCATCGTAGCGAATACGGTAAAGAACACTGCCATGAAGACATTCACACCGAATTCGGCGATCAGGTAACGGATAGGTTGTTGAATGTTCTGATCGATGATGGTCAGGATCTGCTGCCAGGCCGAACGGTCGTTGCGGATATAGCTCCTGGCGCCCAATTTCATGGCTTCCACTGCAGTGGCCACATCTTCGTCGGAGGAGAGGATCACCACCTCCGTATGCGGATCTCTTTCTTTTACTTTTTGCAGCATATCCAAACCCGGGATCCCGCTGTGTGTAGACTCCTGGAGGTAGTCGTCCACCACGACCAGGTCAACCTGCCCGTTGAGCATGCGCAGGCAACTTCTGCTGTTGAAGAATAACGATATATTAAGTTTGTCACCAAATCTTTTTTTAAGATATCGTCTTAATTTTCCGGCAACCATAACGTCATCATTCAGAATGAAGACGTTTAAACTTTGAGCTTTCATAATCGGTATTTTTTAAGTTTTTAATTCATACGATTGTAGAGCTTACTGCTACTTCCCGGAACGTGAAACCAGGGCAATAATTCCGACAATCAGGACCACAACCAGGATAATTCCCCATACCATGCCTGCTTTAAATATCCCTCCCACTACCGCGCAACCCTGCAAAGCAACCAGGCATGAAATAAGGAGTGCATCCAGAAATGACCGTTTCATAGTTTTTTTTTCTTACAAGGTATTTGCAAGTTCTGTTCCACGGCTTTTGCATTTCAAAAATCAAATCCGGATTTCACAACAGCACTTGTTGGGTATTAAATTCCACGGAACTGCTTGTAAATGGTTGGTTTGAACACAGCCGATCAACAGCAGCATGTCAAGCGGAGAGGTCGAAGTTTTCATGGTGGCTTAGAGTCACGACACGTCGTGACTCTAAGTCAACGGTAACATCTCAGTTCGGGCGCAGTCGGAATTATCGAACCGGCAGATGTTTAATTCCAACTTTGATCGTGTAAAAACATCTGTAAACAAAAAAGCGCATCCTGTTTCCGGGATACGCTTTTTGATTTGAAAAACAAGCTAGGCTGCTTTTCTGAAATTTTTGCTTGGGATATTCAGCTCTTCCCTGTATTTGGCAACCGTACGGCGTGCGATCGAGTATTTTTTCTGGATGAGCTGTTTGGCAATTTCCTCATCGCTCAGCGGGTTCGATTTATCCTCTGCCGATACACATTCCATCAGGATGCGTTTCACCTCGTTGGTGCTTACCACTTCGCCGGTCGTTGTGCTCAGGCCTTCTGCGAATAAGCTCTTCATGAGGATGGTACCGTAGATGGTTTGAATGTATTTGCTGTTCACGATCCTTGAAATGGTGGAAATATCGGAGTTGATCTCTTCTGCAATATTCTTCAGGATCAATGGCTTCAGGTCGGATTGCTCGCCGCTGATGAAAAATTTCTTCTGGTGCTTTACAATCGCTCTCGCTACCGTAACCATGGTTTTCTCGCGTTGTTGCAGGGCATCGATGAACCACTTGGCACTTTCGATTTTGCTCTTGATAAAGCTGGACGCTTCCCGCATGCTTTTATCTTTGGATTTAGAATAGCTGTTCAGCATCTCCACGTAGTCTTCGCTGATTTTCAGCGGAGGATGCTTTGCCGAATTCAGGAACAGCTCCACGTTCTCTCCATTCACCGATACCGAAAAATCGGGCTCGATGGTGATGGCTTTGCTTCCACTCTCTTTGGAGCTTCCGGCAGGAACAGGATTCAGTTTTTTGATTTCAACGAGGGCATCTGCAAACTCCTCATCGTCGAGCTTCAATGATTTTTTGATCGCTTCAAAGCTCTTGGTGGAAAGCTGATCCATATGCTTTTCGAGGATCGCGATGGCATTATACGTATCTCTTGTTTTTTCTGTTTTGTGTTGCAGCTGCACCAGCAGGCACTCCTGCAGGTTCCGGCAGCCGATGCCCATAGGCTCCAGCGTTTTGATTTTGGCAAGCACCTCTTCCAGCTCCTCTTCCATCACAAAGGTGTTTTGCACGAATGACAATTCATCGGAAATATCGCTGATGGTCCTTCTCAGGTAGCCGTCGCTGTCGAGGGTGTTGATCAGGTAAGCCCCGATCTCCTTTTGCTTATCGCTGATCGGTAATAATTTCAGCTGCTCGATCAGCGGCTCGGTAAAATCATGCTGCTCCAGGAAAACCTGCTCGCGCTTATCATCTTCATTGGCGTGGTTGTTCGCCTCGTATTTATAGTCATCCAGCGAATCCCGGTCCATGTAGTCCGTGTAGTCGTAGTCTTCGCCCAGCTTGCCTTCCGATACCGAATCCTCGTCGGAATCAGCCGTTTCGGTTTCGTTCTGGTCTGCTTCCTCGGCAGGAGTTTCTGCTTCGGTATCATATTCCAGTGCGGGATTGATCGCCATTTCGGCAGCAATGCATTGTTCGAGCGCTACCGTTGGTAACGACAACATGTTGAATAACTGGATCTGCTGAGAAGTTAATTTCTGAGTTTGCTTCTGCGTTTGAGATTGAATGATTGCCATAACCTTGATATTTTGTATGATTATTAAAACCTGTGTTGTTAAACATTAAAAAAACCGCAGGGCATAATTGATAATACCCTGCGGTTTTTTTTCTTTATTTCTTTCCGAGTAAGGTTCCTCCCGCAATAAGCGTGATCAGGAACAAGACGATGAATATAAAGAATAGTATTTTTGCGATTCCTGCAGCGCCTGCGGCAATTCCTGTAAAGCCGAAAAGACCCGCTACGATCGCAACTACTAAAAAGATTAATGTCCAGCGTAACATAGTGTTTAGTTTTAAGTGTTAGTAATAATTATACAGTATGGCATTGAAACAATAGTGCCGAATTTTTCAGCCCTACAAGGATTTGAAAATCAGCGCATTAATTTTTAATGCCATCATGAGGAAAAGGGAATTCCGGGTAAAAAATTCCCCAGCTTACACAAGCGGGAAAAAGAGGCAAAGTGTGAGGCCGTGCGGCTCGTGGTTTTGGGCGGCAATCCAGCCCTGGTGGTTGAGCATGATCCGCTTGCAGAAGCTCAGGCCCATGCCTGTATTCGAATGCCCTCCGCCTTCCACTTTCTGAAACATCTGGAAGACCTTCCGGTGATATTCTTCAGGAATTCCTATGCCATTGTCGCTGATGGTAATCCTGTAATAGGTTTTCTTTTCGCGGTTCAGGTATTTACCTTCTTTCACGATATGGTCTCCGCCACTGATCCGGATCACCAGCGGGCGCTCCGCCTCGGCAAAGCGGATGCTGTTCTGAAGGATGTGTGTGAACAACAACCTGAGCTGGTAGGGGTCGGCCTCGATCGGTTGAAGCGGCTCTCGCCTCAGCTCAAACGCATTCTCCCAGTGGCTTTCGCGGATGAGCTCCGGCAGCCAGGCATTGAGGTCTATCTTTTCTTTGGCCCCGTTCTCCGATAGGATCTGGTAGTAATCCACGATGTTGTTATTGATCTCGCGCTGCTGGTTATAAATCTGTTTGATGCGGTCAATCTGCTCCTGCAGCTGGCGGCTGTCGGTATCCTTCAGGTGTTGCAGCCTGTCTATCATCACCTGGATCTTGCGCATAGGCTCCTGCAGGTTATGCGTGCTGGCCAGCGTAAGCTCCCTCACTTCCTTGTTCAGGATATTGAGCTCCCGGATCTTCAGCTCCAGGTTGGAGCGATGCACCTCGCTGCTGTTGAAAAAGCTAATGATGGCAATAGCCGCCACACAACACACGGCAAAGGCAATAACGAATGACAGGAAGCTCGTATCCTTACTTTCCTTATTGTTGATCTGCTTGCTTTCGGTACGCTTCACCAGCAGGTGCGATTCATTGTCCTTGATATTGGAAATGATGTCCCGGATCTTGTTCATGTAAATGTTGCTTTCCCGAAAGCGGTTCATCATCATGGTATCTTCGAGGTTGGCGCTCAGGTTACTTTTCAATAATTTGAGCTGAAGATTAATAATTTCTTTGAGGGTGTCGAGGTTCTTCTGCTGGGTATAATTATCGGAGGTCAGGTAGTCGAGGTCCAGGAAAATATCAGGGATTTTCTTGAGTTGACCCAAATAATTTTCGAGAAAAGCCGGGTCTTCCGTCAGCAGGAAAGCCCTCTGCCCTGTTTCGGCATTCAACAGATTTTGTTCCAGGCTGTTAGTTTGGATAATGACCTGGTAGGAGCGGTCTACCCGCTCGTTGTAATCTCCCAAGGCATTTAATTTGCTTAGGGAGAAAAATGATATTCCCAGCAGCGCAAATAAAGCCAAACAAATGCAAAAATAAATCAGTACGCGCTTTTTTTTCATATTTTTACATGAATAGGGCTTCGGAAGCAATAAAGATAAACTAAAAACACATATATGAGCAATATTTTAGTAATTGATGACGATACGGATATTTGTATGTTGCTGAACAGGTATCTCTCCAAGAATGGATTCAACGTCACCACTGCACATACCGGGAAGGCCGCTCTGGAGAGTATTGTGAACCAGGCGCCCGATATTGTCTTATGCGATTTCAGACTGGATGATATGAACGGAGGAGAGCTCCTGGAAAAGATCAAACAGCTTCATGCCAATATTCCGGTAATTATTATGACAGGCTACAGCGACGTGAGAACGGCCGTCAACATTATGAAATCCGGCGCTTTCGATTATGTAACCAAACCTTTGCTCCCGGAAGAAATCCTGCATACCCTCAAACGTGCGCTGGCAGACAGCTCTAAGGAAAAAGCGGAAGGCGACGAGCCGGCCAAAGATGTCGTGAACGAGCCGGATACCAAAAAACCGAAAAAATACAAAAGCAAATACGTCTTCGGCAGGAGCCCGATCTTTAAAACCATCCTGGAGCAAATTCAGCTGGTGGCTCCTACCAATTTCAGCATCATCATTTACGGGGAAAGCGGCAGCGGCAAGGAATCCGTAGCCAACGAGATCCACAACAACAGCGTTCGCGCCCACAAGCCTTTCGTTGCTATCGACTGCGGAGCCTTATCGAAAGAGCTGGCCAGCAGCGAATTATTCGGGCATGAGAAGGGATCGTTTACCGGCGCCATCAATCAAAAGATCGGCAGCTTTGAGTTAGCCAATGGCGGCACGATTTTCCTCGATGAGATTGCCAACCTTTCCTACGATATCCAGATGGCGCTGCTGCGCGTGGTGCAGGAAAGAAAGATGCGCCGCGTGGGTGGCGTGAAAGACATCGACCTGGATGTGAGGATCATTGTGGCGAGTAACGAGCGCTTATCCGAATCGGCCAAGAAAGGCAAGTTCCGGGAAGACCTTTACCACCGTTTCAATGAGTTCAGCATCGAGGTGCCTCCTTTGAGAAACCGCCGCGAAGACATCATGCTCTTTGCCGATGTGTTCCTCGAAAAAACGAACGGGGAGCTCAACAAATCCGTGAAAGGCTTCTCCGACGAGGTGACGCGCATCTTCAACCAGTATTCATGGCCGGGCAACCTGCGCGAGCTTAATAACGTAGTGAAACGCGCCACGCTCTTAACGGCGGGCGACCTGGTACAGGTGTCTTCCCTTCCCTTCGAGATCACGCATTACGACCAGCTCAACTTTGAGCCTGAATCGCAGCAGGCGGCGCACGATATGAGGAACCCGCAGATGGTTCCGGAGCAGCCTAAAAAGGTATTACCGCTCAGCGACCAGGGCATGAAGCATGCCTCGATTGATGCGGAGTTTGAGCTCATTGTAGAAGCGCTTAAAAAGTGTAACTACAATAAAAGCAAAGCGGCGCAGTTATTAAACATAGACCGCAAAACGCTTTACAATAAAATGAAACAATACAAAGAATTCAACGGTGAGCTCTAGACGCCTCATGTTGCCAGGATCATGAATCAGAACACGCCATCTGTAGAAAAGTTTTCTCATATATTTCCTTATATGGAAAATATTCTACAGTTTGGAGCCTATTGTTACACCTTTGACACAAAAGAGTTCAGCTGGAGCCAGGGGATGTACCATATTCTGGGAATTAAATCCCCAGCGGCTCTTCCGGCAGTGTCTCTCTTTCTCAAATACATTCACAAGGAAGATGCGCTGCCGGTATTGCGCGAGGTGCGCGAGTCGTTTCGGCATAAGCAGCCTTACCGCGTGGAATTTTCCATTACCAATGAGCAGGGTATTTTCAAGCGCATCTACGCCGAGAATTTCATTAAGTTCAACGACCAGGGCGATGTGCTGGAATACTGCGGCATTATCAAGGACATTACGGAGAACTACCGCTTCAAGAAAGCGCTGGAGCAGAAGATCGAGCAGCTCGACAAATCGAACAGCAGCCTGCAGGAGTTTGTGTATGTGGCCTCGCACGATCTGCAGGAGCCTTTGCGCAAGATCTCGACCTTTGCGGAGCGCATCCATACCAAATACCGGGGATCGCTGGATGAGGAAGGACAATCTTACCTGAAACGCGTGCAGACTTCTGCCGGAAATATGCAGACGCTGCTGGAGGATCTCCTCGATTTTTCGAAGCTGTCCTTCGATGAAAAGAAGTTTGAAAAAGTGAACCTGCAACAGTGCATCAACGGGGTGATCAGCGATCTCGAGCTCAAGATCGAGGAGTCGCAAACGATCGTCGAATGCGGGGAGTCGCCGGACATCGAAGCCCACGCTTCACAGATCCGCCAGCTGTTCTCCAACCTCATCAATAATTCCATCAAGTTCAAAAAGGAGCATGAGGCACCGGTCATCACGATTGCCTGCGACTCGGTGAACCATACCGATTATCCGCAGTTTCCCCTGGCAGACAACAAGGATTATGTGCGCATCACCGTGGAAGATAACGGGATCGGCTTTGATGAGGAATTCTCGGAGCGTATTTTTAAGATCTTCCAGAGGCTGCATGGCAAAGCCGAATACAAGGGCTCGGGGATCGGGCTTGCCATCTGTAAAAAGATCGTGGACAACCACCACGGCTTTATCTTTGCTAACAGCAAACCTAACCAGGGCTCTAACTTCACCATTTTACTTCCCCAAACCCAATCATAGCTTTATGATATCAGACCTGAAAATACTGATCATTGATGATGATGAAGATGATTTTTTTATTACATCACAATACCTTGAAGACATTGACGCCTTCAACGTCAACTGCAGCTGGAGCTATAACATCAACGATGCGCAGCAGAAGCTGGCTTCCAATGCCTACGATATTTATTTTCTCGACTACCGGCTCGGGGCCAGAACGGGCCTTGAGCTCCTGAAGGAAGCCATTGAGCGGGGCTGCTACAAGCCGGTGATCCTGCTTACCGGAAAGGGAACGGTGGAAATCGATAAGCTGGCCGTGGAGAACGGCGCCTACGATTACCTCATCAAAAGCGACCTCACCACCGAAAAGCTGGAGCGCTGCCTGCGCTACGCCTATGAGCGTTATAAAAGCTTTAAGGTGATTAACGATAACGAGAAAAAGTACAGGCTGATCTTCGAAAATGCCCTGAGCTTTATTTTCACCTGCGATCCCCTGCTGCACTTCAGCGCTGCCAACCCGGCGTCGGAGTACCTGCTGGGCTATATGCCGGATGAGCTGATCGGGAAATCGTTCCTGAACCTCATCGATGACAGCGACAAGCACAACTTCCGCAAGCTGATCGTGGAGAAGAAGAATATTTACAATTTCAATATCCGCCTGCTGACCAAGCATGGCGAGATCAAAACCGGAAACCTCTCGCTCAACTACTTTGAGGAGGACAGCGAGGCTGCTTACTGGCAGGGCATTATTTATGATGAAACCATGCGGGTGCAGGCGGAGCAGGCCAAGCTCCAGTCGGAAAAGCTGGAGGCCACCTACCGCCTGGTACGCACGCTGGCGCATGAGATCCGGAACCCGCTGACGAACATCGGCTTGTCGCTCGAAGGCTTCCTGGAAAAAGGGATTAAGGACGAGCAGAGGCCTTATGTGGACATCATTAAGCGCGGGGCCGACCGCATCAACGGCATCATTACCGAGCTGCTCCACTCGAGCAAGGCCATCGAGATCAGGCCCGAGCTGGTAGACCTGAACGCCTTGCTGAAAGAGGTCGTATCGATTGCCCAGGACAGGATAGACCTTAAGAAGATCCAGACCGATATTTCTCTGCTTAATTTTCCGGTGGTAAGAACCCTGGACAAGGAAAAATTCAAGATCGCCATCCTGAACCTGGTGGTGAATGCCGTAGAAGCCATGGAAAGTGAAAAGGGCCTGCTCACGGTAAGCCTGAGCCAGAACCTGGAGCATACCACCATCCTGATCAGGGACAACGGCTCGGGGATCAGGGAAGACGATCTGAAAATGCTCTTCGAGCCGTATTTCACCACCAAAAAATCGGGGATGGGACTGGGGCTTGTATCTACGCTCAACATCATCAAATCGCATAAGGCTCACATCGAGGTCGACTCCAAACAGGGTATGGGTACCGCTTTCCGCGTGATCTTTCCAAATTAAGCATTGAGGACATAGTTCCACATCCTGGCAGCCAAAAGGCTTCGCCGGGCCCCTGTTTCATTGGCATCATCCTTGAAAAAAACGAAGATAAATGCCAATGACGTCTTCAGAAAATACAAAAAACCTTGTTATTCTCCTGAAAGACCTGGCTAGAATTAACACCGACCGGGTAGAAGGATACAGGACAGCCAGGAAACTGGCGGACAATGACCCCAATCTTTCTTCCATTTTTCATGAAAAGTCCAAGCAGAGCGAGGATTTCATCAGCGAGCTCCTGGAACAGGTAAGCACGCTGGAAGGCGACCATACTGCGGATACGACCTTTGCCGGGAAGATTTTCCGGATGTGGATGGGAATTAAAAATACGTTTAAGCCCAATAACACAACGTCTATCCTGGAGAGTTGCGAATTTGGAGAAGCTACGGCGATCAAAGCCTATGATGAGGCGCTTCATTCGGATGTTAAGATTCCGGCGAAGATCAGGCAGCAGATCCTGGAGCAACAAACGGCTATCAAAAAATCGCAGGACCTGATCCGTAAATACGGGATCCTGACGTTTTACAGATATAACAACAGTTTTACATAAAAGCAGCATGATTTTCATTTCATTAGTTTTTTTAAAGTTTTTACAACCTGAGATTAAACCATACTGATGACACTATGTAAAACAACAAAATGGAGGCCTTTACCGGCCTCCATTTTACACATATACAGATGATGCCTATGACGACACTGAGTACCAAATCCGACTATAAAAAGCTGGCAGGCGCCATTGTGCTGTGCGAGCTCGTTGGCCTGATCGCGGGTTTCCTGACGCTGAACGCCATCAATACCTGGTACATCTTCCTGAACAAGCCGGGCTTTAATCCGCCCGACTGGATCTTCGGCCCCGTGTGGACCTTCCTGTATCTGCTGATGGGGCTGGGCTTTTATAATACGATGAAATACGGCTCGGAAGAGACGGAGTCGTATAAGCACAGCATTGCTCTTTTCTGGGTGCAGCTTACGCTGAATGCCTTGTGGACCCTGGCTTTCTTCGGCTTGAAGAATCCTTCGCTGGCCCTGGTGATCATCATCGGCCTGATCGGAGCCATTTGTTTCTGGATGATGCAGCTTCAGAAAGTGCACCGCACATCGGCCTACCTGCAGATCCCTTATTTACTCTGGTGCTGTTTTGCGATGGTTCTGAATTATTACATCATCCGCCTGAACTAAGCCATGGACTTTCTTTCTGTGGATACGCTTCTCCTCTATGCCGGGATTATAATGCTGGCTTTGGTATTGAAGGGAAAGAAACGCAAACACCATAGTTATCAGCACAAAAAATAACCTACACCTAAAAACCCAACCCATGATGAAAATTACCCTTGTACCCATTGCCTTGGCCCTGCTCAGCCTGACCGCTTTCTCTTCCTGCTCCGAATCTAAAAAAGAAGAGGTTTCTGAAAACATCGACCAGGCAACCAAAGAAGTAGAGCAAAAACTGGATGAAACCAAAGAGGACCTTAAAAAAGAACGCGATGCCTTTGTGGCGGATGTGAATGCGCGCATCGAAAAAAACAAACAGGACATTGCCGACCTGAAAGCGAAGAGCAAAAACAAAAAAAAGGAAGCGAAAAAAGAATATGACGAAGCGATTGCCGACCTGGAAAGAAGGAACGATGAGCTGAAAGCCAAGCTCGACAATTATAAAGATGAAACCAAAGAAGGCTGGCAAAGCTTCAAGGAAGAGTTTAACCACGACATGAACGACCTGGGTACTTCCATCGGAAACTTATTTAAGGACAATAAGTAGGGGTTTACCCACATCCGGTCAGGATTTAGTCCCTTAATTTTAACAATTGGCCTCATCGCCTAAATTCTAATCGTATTCTAATCATCGGAGCGGACCAAACTTTGTTTTTTCACGTAAATTTACGGGATGAAGCATCTCTACAAACTCACCCTTGCTCTCCTCATCATAGGAAAGCAAGGGGTTGCGCAGGTTACAGTAACCGGCGCAACAACAGCGACTTATTCTACAGTTAATTCAGCCTTTACGGCTATCAATGCGGGCACCCACAGCGGCGCCATTACCATTGACATTACCGGCAACACCACCGAGCCGGCCACGCCTGTGGCGCTTGTTGCCAGCGGTGTGGGAAGCGCCAGCTACACGTCCATCATCTTAAGGCCCACTGTTACCGCTACCATCAGCGGTGCCAGCATTGTGGGAAGAGGCGTGCTGGAGCTGGACGGCGCCGATAACGTGACCATCGACGGCGATATTGCCGGCGGAAGCGTCGGGCGCAACCTCACCATTATGAACAGCGCTACGGCCACAACGTCGCTGACGGCTGCCATTCGCCTGTTGGGGACTACCAGCGGCGGTATGGGAGCTACCAACAATACCATCAAAAACTGCGTGATCATGGGGAACACCGAAGGCAACAACGGTTCCAGCGGATCGACGGTAGCCACCAGCTTCGGGATCTATGCCGGCGTAGGCACAGGCCTGATTACCGCTACAGGCACAGGCGCCGATTACGATAACCTTATGCTTCAGAACAATGAAGTCAAACGCGCTTACTTCGGTATCTATATTGGTTCGGCTACCGCCAATACCTCCGACAACCTCAGCATTACCAATAACCTCATCGGCTCCACCACAGTAGGACAAACCACCACCGCCGGAGGCCTGAACCTGAACGGTGTGACTACCTCCACCGTAAGCCAGAATGAAATTCTCAACCAGGTGGCCAGCACATCCATCAGCCCTTATGGCATCCAGGTAACAGGTGCCGGCAGCAATGGCGTGCTCCTGAGCCGCAACCACATCCATGGCATCAAAAGCACCAGCACCAGCGGCTGGGGCGCCTACGGCATTTCCATTGCGGGAGGATCCAACCACACGATCATCAACAATGTGATTTACGACATCATCACGGTGAACTACCTCTCTACAAGCACCCTCAATGCGATGGGGATCAGGTTATCATCCGGTACCGGTCATAAAGTGTATTACAACAGTGTCAACCTGTTCGGGATGCTGAACCTGAGCACTGCCTCGTCTGTCAGCGCAGCCTCTGCAGCCCTTGCCATTACGGCGGTTGGGGTAACATCTCTCGATATCCGTAACAACATCCTGTGCAATACCCAAACATCAACGCTGACGGCCGTCACCACCAAACGCTTCATGGCTATCTGGTTTCCGGCCTCTTACGATTTTGCGAATGCCACCCTCAACAACAACTCCTACAATGTGAGCAACGATGCCGACCACTTTGTCGGGAAAGTAGGAACGACAAACAACGTCAACGAAGCATCTTCTTTGGTTGACTGGAGACTGCTCTCACAGGTGAATAATGCAAGCAACGATGTGAACTCCATTCCGGTGGTAAACATCGCAGCGCCTTATACTTCCAATACCAACCTCACCATTCCGGCCAACACCTTGTATGCGGCCGAATCGGGCGCGGTGCTGATCCCGGCTTTGGGAACCAACACCGATTATAATGCCGCCATGCGTCCCTTAACGGGAACAAACCCGAACACAAATCCCGACATGGGCGCTTATGAGTTCGACGGCATTTCTGCCATCAGCACCGATGCCGGCCCTGTATCGGTTGTGAGCCCTGCTGCCACCGGCTGCTACAGCAGCTCGGAAAGCGTGATCGTTTCCCTGAAAAATTACGGCTCTTCTCCTGTGTCCAATATTCCTGTTACGGTTACGGTATCCGGAACGGCCACGCAAACCTTCAGCGCCACGTATACACAAACCATTGCTCCCAATGCGACGGTTAATTTTACCGTAGGCACCCTGAATATGCTGGCGGCCGGAAATTATACCTTCAATGGAAACACCAGCCTGGCGGGCGATTTAAACAGCTCGAACAATACCTTGCCAACAACGGTAAGAACGGTGATCCCTCCTTCTGCCTTACCGCAGTTTGTTGATTTCACAGGATTTACGGGCTCCAACCTGACTACTTTTTTCCCTGACTGGAGAGAAGGCGACGGAACACTCCCGGTAGGTGTTGCTTCTTCCTGGACCAGCCAGACCAACATGGGCGTTACCGGCAACGTCACCGCCCGTGTCTTATTATCCACTGCTGCCAATACCGAATGGCTTGTAGGGCCGAAAATTTCTGCTACTGCTCAAACAATTCTGACATTTGATGCCGCCCTTACCGGGAACACCACCATGCCTTTCACTCCCGATGCGATGGGCAGCGACGATAAGGTGCGCGTGATGGTTTCCACGGATTGCGGACTTTCATATACGCCTGTATTTACCATCAGCGTCACCGATAACCTGGGAACCGCGCTCACCAACTTCAGTGTTTCCCTGGCGGCATTTGCCGGACAGGATATTATCGTTGGCTTCCTGGCTACCGACGGCCCTATCGATGATGTGGAGTCTTATTATTTCCACCTCGACAATATTAACCTGTATGACATGATCCCTGCAGATGCAGGCCTGCTCAACCTGGTGAACCCGGGCCTGACCTGCTACTCAGCGACGGAGAATGTGATCGTTACCATTAAGAATAACGGTACTGCTCCTATCAGCGGTATTCCGGTGAATGTATCGGTAGCCGGTGCCACCACGCAAAACCTGAATGCCACCTTTACGGGAAGCATTGCTGTGGGTGCAACGGCGACCTTCACCGTTGGCACCATCAACATGACGGCTCCCGGTACCTATTCTTTCACAGGATCTACGGCTTTAAGCGGAGATATCAATGTTCAGAACGATGACATGCCGGCTTATACCAGGACGGTATTGCCACTGGCCTTCGCCCCACAGGTGGTAGGCTTTACCGGCTTCACAGGCTCCAACCTCACCACATTTTTTCCTAACTGGAGAGAAGGAACCGGGGCAACCTTACCGCTCACGGTTGCTTCTGCCTGGACCAGCCAGACGAATTTCAACGGAGCCGGTAATGTGAATGCACGGATCAACCTCTATGGCACCAGCCAGGAGGAATGGATTGTAGGACCAAGGATCTCGGCCAATGCCACCACGATGCTGACCTATGATGTTGCCCTCACGAATAATACGACCTCTCCGTTTACGCCCGACAGCATGGGCCGCGACGACGTGTTCCAGGTGATGCTCTCCACCGACTGCGGCACCTCCTTCTTCCCTGTTCAAACCATCACGTCTTTTGATAGCCTCACTACGGCCTTCGAAACCTATTCGATATCGCTTGCTCCTTATGCCGGGCAGGATATTATGGTGGCCTTCATGGCCAAAGACGGACCAATCGATGATGTGGAGTCTTACTATTTCCACCTTGACAATATTAATTTATACAATGCCTCACCCACCGATGCGGGTGTGTCTGCGATCCTGACACCGACGCCCGCCTGCTATGGCGCTGCGGAAAGCATCGAGGTGACCCTGAACAATTTCGGTACAGCCCCGATTAGCAACATACCGGTGGTGGTGAAAGTAACGGGCCCTACGACACAAAGCATTACGGCCACTTATACGGGCACCCTGGCCGTGGGCGCGAGTGCCAGCTTTACCGTGGGAACGGTGAACCTGAGCGCAGCGGGTCAACACAACATCCGCAGCTATACCACGCTCAGCGGCGATGTGAACCATGTCAACGATTCTTCGATGGTAGAGCGCACCACGCTTCCTTTGGGTACCTTACCACAGAGCGTAGGCTTCACCGGATTTTCGGGCTCCAACCTTAGCACCTTTTTCCCGGCCTGGAGAGAGGGCGACGGAACGAATGCCATCGGCACCACTTCCTCCTGGACCAGCCAGGCCAACCTGGGAACTGCGGGCAATGTGAATGCGCGCATGTACCTTTCGGCAGTGGCCAATACGGAATGGATCGTCGGTCCTAAATTTACCGCGACCTCTACCACCGAAATTTCGTTTGATGCGGCGCTTACAGGAAATACTGCCCTTCCGTTTACGCCCGATTCGATGGGAAGCGACGATCAGCTGAGCCTGATGGTTTCCGCCGATTGCGGGAATACCTGGTCCCCGGTGTTCAGCATTGTCAGAACCACGAGCCTGACGCCCACGTTTACCAATTTTATTGTTCCTCTCGGTACTTATGCCGGGCAAAACATTGTGGTGGCTTTCCTGGCGCAGGACGGGCCTGTCGATGATCCGGAGACCTATTATCTGCACCTCGATAATATTAACCTTTACAACATTAGTCCTGTGGATGCCGGCATCACGGCTTTGGCCGATCCTATCCAGAACAATTGCTACAGCGCTACAGAGCCTGTGGCGGTATCGATCAAGAACCACGGCTCGGCACCGCTCAGCAACGTACCTGTGACAGTAACCATTTCCGGACCTTATACGGCAACGCTCAGCGGCACCTACACCGGTACCATTGCTCCCGGAGCTACGGCGGTATATACCGTAGGCGCCACGAATATGACAACTGGCGGTGTGTATTCCTTTACGGCAACGGCCAACATCAGCGGCGATCCGAATAACTTCAACAATACATCAGTGACGACAATCACCGCCAACCCGGTTGTTGCCATTGCAGGCAGGCGCGACCTCTGCACCGGTGGCTCGGGCACACTGACGGCTGTGGGTGCTGCTACCTCCTATACCTGGAGCACGGGGGCCAACACCTCCTCGATTGTGATCTCTCCGTCGGCAGCTACTTTTTATACACTGACAGCTTCCAACGGAACCTGCACCAGCATCCTGAGCACGTCGGTATCGGTGGCCAATCCTACGATTGCGGCTACCGGCAATACCGTGTGCGCCAATGTGACTTCTACCCTGAACGCAACAGGTTTTACCAACAACATCAAATGGTTTGCTTCGCCTACGGCTACCACAGCCCTGGCGAGCGGCGCCTCCTATACCCTGAGCGCTCCTGCTACCACCACGGTATACGCAGAGGCTCGATCCTTTACTCCTGACAGCTTGTTTACCAATACCAGCGGCACGTCGGCTTTCATCGGTGAGATGTTCGACATCGTGGCCGTGAATGATATTGAGGTGACCGGCTTCGATGTACAGTTCTCGGCAGGCTCCGGCGTAGTGGAAGTATGGTACAGGCCCGGCACGCATGTGGGCTTCTCCACTTCCAATGTGGGCTGGACACTCGCCAGCACGGCCACACTCACCTCTAACGGTACGGGGCAGCTTACACATATTCCTTCTTCCATCCTTGTTCCTATGGCTGCAGGACAAAGCTACGGCTTCTATGTAGTCTGCACCAGCGGCCTCGATGTGCGCTACTCCAACGGCACTGCCGTGGGCAATGTGTATGCGCAGAACGGCGACCTGAAGCTCCTGGAAGGAACCACTGGTAATACCTATTTTAACGCCACAACAACGCCGAGGGCTTTCAACGGGCAGGTGAAGTATAACCGCATTGCCTGCACGAGCCCACGGGTCCCTGTGACCTTATCGGTGCTGGCACAGCCTACCCTCGCCTTAACGGCAAGCCAAACCTCGGTATGCCCGGGCTCTTCGGTAACGCTCAATGTAAGCGGCGCTACAACTTATACCTGGAGCACAGGCGCTACGTCGACATCCATTGCTGTATCTCCAACCATGACCACCAGCTACAGTGTTACAGGCACCAACACCTTAAGCTGCAACAGCAGCACCCTGATCACGATAGGTACCTATTCATTGCCGGTGGTGAGCATCATCACTTCCGCAAATACCATCTGTGCCGGTGCCAATGCGGTGCTGACGGCGGGCGGTGGCGTGAGCTACCTGTGGAACACAACCGCCACGACTTCCTCCATCACGGTAAGCCCTACGGTGACAACGACTTATTCTGTTACCGGAACCTCGGCGCAAGGCTGTCAGAAACAAGCGGTCTTTACACAATCGGTGAGTGCCTGTACAGGTATTGAAGCCCTGGCTTCTTCCGGTGAAGCGATCCGCCTCTATCCGAATCCTTCGGGCGGACTGGTCACCATGGAATTTGGCTTTGAAGGAGAGAAAGTCATTACCATCACCAACGCTATCGGTCAACACATCCGCCAGCTGAAAACATCCGATGCCCTGCAAAGGCTCGATCTGAGCGCAGAAGCCAAAGGCATTTACCTTGTGAAGGTGGAGAGCAAAGGCTATGCGAGTACGTACAGGCTGAGTGTACAGTAGAAATTTCGTTGGCTTCGGGTCACGACAAGTTGTGATCAGCCAAAGTTATATAAGAAGGCCTCCGGTAATTACCGGAGGCCTTCTTTGTTTTCAATTGATTCCATCTGTGCTCATATCTATCCTCACGTCATTATTCAACCACAGAGAAACATAGAAAGGATAGGAAACAGGAAGCAGGCATAGCTGTACCTATGTGGTTTAACCGATGTCAAACCGATCTGCATCATTCAATACCGGAAATGCTTTTCTGAAATCGGAGAGTGCCTGGTAGGAAAGCGTATGGGTTTCGAGGCTCTCTTCGTGGGCTTTGGTCTGGCTGATGGCTTCGCCCCGCGGGTTGAGCAGCACCGTATCCCCGCTGTATGAGATACCATTGTCATCGGTACCAATGCGGTTGACACCGGCCAGGTAACACTGGTTTTCGATGGCGCGGGCAATCAATAAATGCTTCCAGGGAAAGCTTCGTACCTCGGGCCAGTTGGCCACGTAGATGAGCAGGTCGTAAGGATCCGCGGGCGTATTCCTGCTCCACACCGGGAAGCGCAGGTCGTAACAGATGAGCGGGCAGATCTTCCAGCCTTTGTAATCGATGATGAGCTTGCTGCTGCCTGCCGTGTAATGCTCATGCTCTTTACCCATGCTGAAGAGGTGGCGCTTATCATAAGACAGGAAGGAGCCATCGGGCTTTACCCAATACAGGCGGTTGTAGTAGTTTCCCTTTTCCTTTACGGAGATGCTTCCCACGATGACACAGCCTTTGGCAAGCGCCTGCTGCTGCATCCACTGTAAGCCTTTGCCCCCGGCTTCTTCGGCCTGCGTTTCGGGCTTCATGGTAAAGCCGGTGGTGAACATTTCGGAAAGAATAAGAATATCTGTTTGCGGAAGCCGGGCGATCTTCTCCGTGAAGTGCGCCAGGTTCTTCGCAGGGTCTTCCCAGTAGAGGGACGTTTGCAGTGTGCTGACCGTTAAATCCATTCGCTTTTATTTTGATTGTTGTTGCTGTTGTTGTACCTGCCCGTTGAACAGCATCACCACCTTGCGCGCGCTTTGTGAGCGCTTGCGCTTGAACATGGGCGATACGATCTGCGAGGCTACAAAAATACCGAGGCCGTTGAAAACCAGGGCACCGGAAACATTAGAGTTGGGATTGTTCTGGGAAGTTTGCGTGGCGGCGATAAGGCAGGCAATGAGCACCGCCGGGCCACCGAAGCCTGAAATATACTGGTTCTTTCTAAAGTCGCCGGTAGCCAGGATGGCCTGGTCGAGCTCCTTGTTTCTCCAGGTCCTGTTCTTATCGGCGGCGATGAAAAGCATTTTCTTTTCGTTGATCTTAGCGCCGTTGTAATAGTACAGGCCTGCGCGCGGATTCTCGATGAGGCCGGTGAGCACAGGCGTTGTCTGCTGCTGTTGCACAACGACCGGCATTTCGGCGGGCATAACGGTCTGCGTGGTTACCGGCTGGCTTACCGCAAAGGAATCGATGACCCCGTTGGCGAACCTGATCTTCTGCACTTCGTTGCGGCCGATGATAAAGACCGGGCCGTCGGGCATGGTGAAGCGCTTGTATTTGACCTCTGCCGTGCTGATCTCCGTAATTTTTGCGGGGATGATTTCCCCGCTGCGTTTATAGATGGTATCCTGTGCTCCGGCTACCAAAGAAGCCATGAGGAAGAGGATGAAAAGAATGCTGTGTTTCATTGTATTAAAAGTAGTAAAATAAATGAGATAACGGTAAACGTATAAACGCGGAATAAATTAGGTAATCTTCGTCACTGGTTCTAAACTCACGTGAAGCCCGCCTGAGTGACGAGGTCAGACAGGGCTGAAACATGGATAGCAGCTAAGTGCATCAACAATTGGCTATTGGGGCGTGCCCCTGCGGGTCGCGCTTTCTGCTGCAAGTCCTGCGCGAAGAGCAGCGCAGGAGCTTTCCGCTTCAATCGCTCACGCGGTTCTTCCCGGGCGATCCTATTCATCACGAAACGTAAACCCTACGTTTATTCGCCTTAATCAAAGGAAATTTCCTTATTGTAAAGTTTGGCGGCCTGGCGGATCTTGCGGTTCTTCACGGATTTGTAGATCATGGCGGTGATCTCGGAGGCCACGAAGAGCCCCACACCGGTGAGCACAAAGTTGCGCAGCATGGGCCTGTCGTTGGGGCCATAGTAGCGCCTGATGCCCAGGTAGGAGCTTCCCAGGAAGAGCACAGGGCCCGCAATGGTAAAGCCGATCTGCGCGTTGCGCTTTCCTTCGGCATCAAGCAGCCGGAGGTTGAGCTCATCGGAGTTGACCTGTGGGTCGCGCTTCAGCATGATCTTAAAGGCCTCGCGATGGGTAATGTCGCGGTTATCGAAGCTGATGTGGTTATCGTCGATGAGGAACTGGCCCGGCCTGTAGCCGTTGACCGTCGCCGTGGTTTTTTTGGCGATCTGGAAACGCGATTCTGTTTTGCCGTTCTCGTACACGATCTTTTCGACCCGCGAGTTGGCTACTTTATGAATCACCCCATCGGGGTTAAAGTACATCTTGTACGACACTTCGGTAGCAGAGATCTCGAGGACCCGCACGAGCAGCGTTTCGGATTCTTTGATGAAGAGGCTATCCTGGGAAAAGGAGGAATGGCAGAGCAGGATGCCGAAAAAAAAGAGTATGCCTGTAATCTTATTCATTGTAGAGGTCCACAAATTCTTTGCGCTTGTCCCTGAGCCTCACGTTGTACACGATGGATACAGAGCCGAGCCCTACGGCCAGGCCACCGAGGATGGCAGGCGGCAGATAGAAGGCGGGTTCGCTGTTATTGGAAAGCGCGTAGGATAAGGCGTAAAGGAAAGTACCGCCGATGGCAAGGCCGCCGCAAACGATAGCACCGGTGCGGGTTCCATCCTGGCCGTTCTTATACTGTCTGATATCGAGGGCCAGCTCCGAAAGCTGCGGCTGGCGCCTGGGATCGGGATGATCGAGGGCCAGCTCCTTCAGGCTACGGTAATTCTTTTTGGTGCTGCGGTAATCTATTTTCCCCTGGTAGGATAAGGCCATGGAGGGCTGTGTGGCAAGGGGCTGAGCCTGTTGCGGCTCCTGTGCCGGAGGGGCTGCCTGAAAGCGCTCGGCGAGGCCGTTTTTGTAGACAACATGGTCCACGTCGGCCTTGCTGATCACATAATCGGGGCCATCGGTCATCCCCACACGCTGGTAGCGGATCTCGGCAGGCGAAATTTCTTTGAGCACGACCGGGGTCTTGAGCCCGTTCTTATACACGATGGTATCCTGCGCTTGTGCGCCCAGCAGGCCAAACAGGAAAACGATGAGCGAGATGGCTTTCATAGCATCAGGGAATAGATTACAAGGTACAGATAATTTCGGCTGCTTGTTGAAGGGTTTCTTCTTTTTTGGCAAAGCAGAAACGGAGCAGGTTCTGCTGGCGCTGGTCGCTGTAGAAGACCGAGAGCGGAATGGCAGCGAGGCCTTTTTCTTTGGTGAGGCGGATGGCGAGCTCAGTATCGGGCTCCCCGGAAATGGCGCTGTAATTGAGCAGCTGGAAATAGGTGCCGGTGCAGGGCTCGATGCCGAAGCGGGAGCTGCTGATGAGGCCGAGGAAGTAATCGCGTTTGGCCTGGTAGAAGGCATGCAGGCCTTTGTAATGCGAGTCGTCTTTCAGGTACTCAGAGAGTGCCATCTGGAAGGGGTGGTTGACGCAGAAGACCAGGAACTGGTGCACTTTGCGGAACTCGGCCATGAGCTCTTTGGGAGCGGCCACGTAGCCGATCTTCCAGCCGGTGGCATGCACCGTTTTGCCAAAGGAAGAAACAATGAATGACTGGGAAGCGAGGCTCTTGTAGCGGGCCACGCTCTCATGCCGGGCGCCGTCGAACACCATGTGCTCATACACCTCGTCGCTCAGCACGATGATGTTCCGGTCGCGCACCAGCCTTTCCAGCTCCAGGAGGTCGCTTGCCGACAGCGTGGTGCCGCTGGGGTTGTGGGGCGAGTTGATGATGATCATGCGGGTGCGCTCGCTGATGGTCTGTTTTACGGTTTCCCAGTTGATGCTGAAACCCGGATACTCCAGGGCGATGGGCCTGGGAATGCCGCCGTGCACTTCGATGGCAGGTGTGTAGCAATCGTAAGCCGGCTCAAATACGATCACCTCATCGCCTTGGCCGATAAAGGCGGCAATGGCCGTGTAGATGCCCTGGGTGGCTCCGGCCGTAACGGTGATCTCGGTATCGGGATGGTAAAGGGCATCATAGCAGTTTTGCAGGAGGCTGGCAATCTGTTCCCTGAGCGGCAGGGCGCCGGGCATGGGCGCATACTGGTTGAAGGCCGAAGCGGTATGCTTGCGGGCCAGCTCCATGAGCAGGGGATCGGCCTCAAAATCGGGGAAGCCCTGGGAGAGGTTGATGGCCTTGTGCTCGCGGGCGAGGCCGCTCATAATGGTGAAGATGGTGGTGCCTACTTTGGGTAGTTTGCTGCTGATGTGCATCCTGAATAATTTTCACTAAAATACACTTAGCGGGCAAGAAAGCAAAATATAAGGAATAGATACGTGGGAATTTAAAGCTGAGGCTAATACTTTTTAATCGATTAGAAAACAAGACGCTGCTGGTTCGGTTTAACTCATAACTTTTGAGTGAAATCGCGTGAAGGTTCCGATAGCTATCGGAAGCAGTGGAAATCCTTTTTTGCCGCACTTCGACTGCCACTTCGACAAGCTCAGTGCACCGGCTCAGTGAGCGGCAAAAAAGTCCCGATAGCTATCGGGAGGAGTGATAGCCTGGTCGCGTCAGCGACACGCCCCAATAGTTAAGCAAACCTTAACCATCACAGTACCAGGTTCTATGTTATTTAATCTCAAAATTATGATGGAGAACACATTTGCTTTTTTGTACCTTAGGGCTCAGACTAGCTTATGGAAAACCAATTACCTCTTCTCAGTGCCGCCGAACAGCGTGTGCTGGGCACCCTCCTCGAAAAAAGCAAAACCACACCCGATTACTACCCTATGACGGTGAACGCCCTGGCAGCGGGCTGCAACCAGAAAACCTCGCGGCGCCCGGTGAGCGACTATGATGAGTCGACCATCGTAGCAACGATCAACAGCCTCAAAGCCCAGGGCCTGGTAAATACCGCCGTAGGTGGCGGAAGCCGGGTGCTGAAATACAAGCATAACTTCTCGGTGCGTTATACGCTTTCTGATGCCGAGGAGGCCATCCTTTGCCTCCTGCTGCTGCGCGGGCCTCAAACGCCGGGCGAGCTGAATACCAATGCAGGGCGCCTGCATGAGTTTGCCTCGCTCGAGTCGGTGCTGGAAAGCCTCAATAACCTGGCCCAGGCAGAACCGCCTTTTGTGAAAGCCCTGCCCAAACAACCCGGGCAGAAGGAAGGGCGCTATGCCCACTTGTTTGGCGAGAGCGAAGCCCCCGAGGAAGACCTGCCGATGGCAGAAGCAGCGCGGCCCAACACGGCGGAGCTGGAAGCCCGTGTGACAGCGTTGGAGCAGGAGCTGGCGGAGCTGAAGCAGAAGCTCGAGGGCTTGTTGTGAGCTAATGTACGGTTTGTTGTTGATGCATGGATTCTGGAAATTCTGACCGGGTTTTTTCATGGAAAGGCTGTTAATATGATCATGGTGCCACTCTAACTACAGTATGAAGGATAGCGATACAAAACGGATCTCGCGGTTAATAGCGATCTTAACCCTGCTACAGACCAAAAGGATTATAACATCGGCAGCCATTTCCGAAACTTTCGGCGTCAGCAAACGGACCATTTTCAGGGATCTGAAAGCCCTGGAGCAGGCCGGCGTTCCGATAGTTACAGAGGAAGGAAAAGGATTTTCGCTGGTGGAAGGCTATAAAATTCCGCCGGTGATGTTTACCGAACATGAGGCCAGCGCCCTTATTACTACCGAACAACTCGTGCTTAAAAACAGGGACAGTTCTCTTATCAAAGAATACCTGGGGGCCATCCATAAAGTTAAGGCTGTGTTAGGGCGTTCTACAAAAGAAAAAATGGAGCTATTGTCGAACCGGATTGCCCTTAGCCCCGCTATCCCAAACACCATCAAAAGTGATTCCCTGACCTTAATTCAACAGGCATTAACTTCTTTCAAGGTGTTACGCATCGTATACCAGTCGGAACACCACAACCAAAAAACAGAGCGGAGCATTGAGCCTTTTGCCTTTTACTTCAGTTTGCAGGAGAACTGGACATTAATTGCGTACTGCCGGTTGAGAAGGGATTACCGGATGTTTCGCTTAGACCGTATGATACACATCGAGCCCCTGGAAGCCAGCTTTAAGCCGCACAAATTACTCCTTAAAGACTACCTGGAGGAGAAAGAAAAAAACTTTAAGCACCCTTGACATACTGCTGTCATCCCTTACCCCGCACTTTTGTGTTGTAAACCAATTAAACCCTGAAACACATGAAAGTAGCATCCTTAAGAATCATTACCGCCGACATCAAACGCCTGGTTCCGTTTTTAGAAAAAGTAACCGCTTTGCCCGCCAGATGGGCTACAGATGACTTTGCAGAGATTATGGCCGGCTCTTTTACCTTAGCCATCGGGAGCACAAAGACCTTAGCCTTTTTCGGAGAAGGGGTGGCGCAAGCAGCCAGCAACAAAAGTGTCATGATCGAATTCCTTGTCAACAATGTGGATGAAGACTATGAACGCATTAAGGAGTTAAGCCCCGAGATTGTCCAGGAGCCGACAACGATGCCCTGGGGCAACCGCTCCTTGCTGTTTCGTGACCCGGATGGTAATTTAATTAACTTTTTTACGCCGGTAAGCGCGGAAGCGATCAGGAAATTTTCTTCGTAAAAAAAATCCGCTTGCAGGCACACGTTTCTTTTTATAAGGTGTTGACACGGCCAAAGCGGAGGCCTCCGGCTGAAAAAAGAAAAAGCTGTGACGCGGGTTGCAGCTTTTTTTAAGTCCCGGTCCGGCGGCTTGCATACCAACAGGTAAGCTCAGCTATAATAGCTATGTACCACGATTCCTTTCGGAAAGGCCTTTGCTCCGGCCAGCTTCAGGTAAAGCGGCATGGTTGGCCCGCCGAAGAGTGGCAGGCCCGCACCTAAGGCTACAGGATGGATGAGCAGGTGGTACTCATCGATAAGGCCCGTTGCGATGAGGCTCTGCATAAAGCCCGCGCCGCCAATGGCTACGATTGGTTTCCCTGGCTCCGTTTTGAGCTCCCTGATCTCTTCGGCAAGATTGCCATCGAAGACCTGTGCCTGCACCCAGGAAACCGCCGAGGCCGGCTGTTCCTCAGGATCGATGCCCTTAAACCCTTTTTTGGTAAACACGCCCTTGGGAATGCTGTTCATCGGCTCCGCAAAGGGCCCGGTAGCTGTAGGCCAGTAAGGGGCCATTTCCTCAAAGGACTTCCTGCCCATGATGATGAGCCCGGCCTCTTTGATTTTGCCGACAGTCCAGGCCAGGGACTCCTCGTCGCCGGTTTTAAAGAGCCAGTCTTTCCCGCCATGGGCGTCACATACGAAGCCATCGAGTGACACGGACATTTTCATGATTAATTTTCTCATAGCAATTGATTTGTTTTACAAAGGTAGGCGGCTGGTTTCGAAGCTGCACGGGGCGAAACCAGCAATTGAGAGGGGCAATTGCGACCCGGGCTATACAAGGAGATTCGTGTTAGCAAAGCATTTGACGGAAGGTGCTTCTTCTTAAAGAAAACACCTTTTCCCTATAATTTTTATTTGTTTTAGGAAAAAAAGTGTATTTTTGCTACCCGTTCTGAGAAATTTTGGTCAACTTTCCAAAACTCTTAAACATGATGGTCCTGTGGCCGAGTGGCTAGGCTCAGCTCTGCAAAAGCTGCTACAGCGGTTCGAATCCGCTCGGGACCTCAACTAAAACACGAAAACCCTCTGATAGCAAGACTTTCAGAGGGTTTTTTCTTAGGGGTACAACATAGGTAAAACATTTATTCCTGTTCATACCTTTTTAGCCTACTATATCGTGTTTTAATCCTGTAATGTCTAAGGCCGGGAATCATTATTTCTTCTTTACTTTAGTAGACTTTTTTTACAACTTTCTTTTTTTGCATAGTTAGTTTTATACTTGAACTTGGCTCTGCTTTTTTCTTAATTGTTTTTAATGTCCTTTTTATAAGCACCTTAACTACCTGACCTTTGAGCTGGAGGAGATCATCCGAGCAAAGGCCTGGCCGGGGCATGGCGGCCAGTAAGGAAATGATCTCTTCGGGTACATATCAGCTCAATGAAGGTGATATGAATGCGGTGGGTTACAATTTCCTGCGCACAGAGCAGATTGCCGAAGCCATTGAAATTTTCAGGCTCAATACGGAGGTCTTCCCCTATTCGGGCAATTGTTACGATAAGCCTGGGAGAAGCTTATCTGAAGAATGGCGACGAGCAGCTGGCCATCGCCAATTATAAAAAATCAATAGCGCTCGATCCCGGCAATGAGGCAGGAAAAAAAGTGCTGGCCAAACTGCTGGAGTAGAGAGAGGCTCGCCTTGCCATTAAAAATGCCAACGAAAGACAAAACCATGATCTATTTCAATAAGATGATCCGGCTATGTAATTTCTTGCCAAGCTCTGCAACGGATAGCTCGGTCATTTCGGAAACTTTGGTGTTTGTAAACGTGGCGCAGAACAGCACTTTTTTTGTTTTAACGGATTGTACCACTTTCCAGCACCATTCGGGAACAGCGATGTCTTTATTCTTCCCGGTTTTTTTACCTTTAAAATAGCCTCCCGTAATGATGTAAAGCTTTTCCTTTTTTGACCATTCCCTGATTTCGCCTTCCCAATGGAGCCAGTGGTGGTGGTTGGCATCATCTGTTTGCGGCAGGCAATTGTAATACCTGAATGTCAGCTCTTCTTTTTTGCAGCTCATGGCAAAGTCTTCGGCATTGGCCAAATGCCCCTTTTGATAACCCCATTTTTTAAAGTTGTAATCGGTATCCTTCGCACAAAGCGCCTCCGGCATGTCGTTCTTAAATGTAAAATTCATCTTGTCCCGGTCGCATGTGCCTCCGCCCTTATACAGGTAGTAGCTTACATAACGGGGCACATGCATGGTATTGCTGAAATTCACTTTGTAAATACCTTTGTCGATGATGAGCTGTGCAGAGGCAGACGACCAGCAGAAGCCCCACAGTAGGATGCTATAAATCAGTTTCATGATGGGGAGGATTTTACAGGGCAAGATAACACATTATGCGGAGGAAAAAAGGACGGTAAACCGCCTTTTTAATCTTCTTCACTAAAGTTTCAAAACTTTTGTACATTCATGTATTAATTTGATCCCCTATGACCACACTGCTTGAACTTTGGAAAGCCAACAAGGAAATTTTTGCTTCGAAAACCTATGCGCAAATCATAACATTCAGCGGCGACGGCAATCTGAAAGATAAAAATAAGACCTCGTCGGAGCTACGTGAGTTTCTTAAGGAAATACCCAGCGAAAAACTGATTCAGTTTACAAAAGAATGCCTGTCCGACCCTTTTAAAAATAGTGGGCTTGCTTTGCAGGAAGCTATTAATCAATACGGCGAGCGGCTTGGCTTTTCTGTTACTCATGGCTTATACAGAGGAAAAAAGAATGCTATCGGCTATGATGGTATCTGGAAACTGAACGATGAGCACAGCTTTGTCATCGAAATTAAAACCACAGATACCTACATGATAAACCTGCAAACGGTAGCCGGGTATTCAGACAAACTTATTGAAGAAGGAAAGATTACCAAAGGTAAAAATTCGATCCTGATTGTTGTGGGCAGGGAAGACACCGGGGGGCTTGAATCCCAGATCCGTGGCTCTAAGCATTTTGAGAATATCCGCCTGATCAGCATTAAGGCCTTAACCACGATGTTGCAGCTGAAAGAAAGCGTGAATAATGCCGGAAGACACCGTCAGATCAACGAGGTACTCAAGCCCGTAGAATACACCAAGCTGGATGGGTTGATCGAATTGATGTTTGACCCTTCGCGTACCTACCAGACAGAGATAGAAGAGGAAGCCATTCCGGAGGCTATATCAGATGAGCGTACACCCATCGTCATTCCGGATAAGAGCCCTCGCTTAAATCAGGCTACCCGCATCGAAAAAATATCCAAAAAACTGAATATAAGTTTTAGTAAGATTGAAAAGTCTAACTCCGCTTTTTATAACGCAGAGCATAGCACCGGAGTTATATCCATAATATCGAAAACATACCTAAAGAAACAGTCGGAGTCATTCTGGTATGGATTTAATCCAGGGCAGAAAAAACTTCTGGAAGAATATAAACATGCTTATGTAGCATTCATTTGCGGAGATGAGAAAACAATCATTCTGTTTCCATTTAAAAAGTTTATTAAGCTTGTAGCAAACATGAACATAACTCATAAAGACGGAGGATTCTACTACTGGCATGTCAGCATTTATAAAACCGGTAACAAATTCGAAATAGAACAACCCCGTTCTAATACAAAACGAAGGATTGACATTACACAATACCTGATTACCTGATTCAATAGAAACCAAGTATCTATGACCCTGAAAGACCATTTCAAATCTGTTCCTGAAAAGCACGTGAAAAAAGGAGAGATCCTGCTCAGGGCCGGCGATGCGGCCAACCAGGCTTATTACGTGGAGAAAGGCTGCCTGAGATCCTACATCATTGATGCCAGAGGCAAGGAGCACATTTACCAGTTTGCACCCGAAGACTGGTTCCTGAGCGATGAGGAGGCCATCCTCGAGCAAAAGCCAGCCCTGCTGTACATTGATGCCATCGAGGATTCGGTGATTAAGGTCATTCACTCTCCGCGCGACCTCACCACGGCCAGCAGCGACCTTGAGTCGGCCAACGACCTGGTGATGAGCCTGCAAAAGAAGATCAATGCCTTCCGCCGGCGCATCATCCTGTTGCTGAGCGCCACGGCCGAGGAGCGCTACGACAATTTCACCAAAACCTACCCGAATCTCACGCAACGCATTCCGCTGAAAATGCTGGCCTCCTACCTGGGCATGACACCCGAAAGCCTCAGTAGAGTGAGGAAAGAGCGGGTTACGAAGAAATAAAAATGTTTCCGGTGATTTCGACTGTAGGTGACTTCGACTCCGCTCAGTCACCGGCCCCGAATGTGCGCTAAACCCGCGTGAAGGATTGCAGTGGAAATCCTTTTTGCCGCCCTTCGGCTCCGCTCAGGGAGCGGCAAAAAGATTGGAACGGAAAGCCTGACGGTCCCGACACGTCGGGACGGCACGCCCTGAAAACCCAAACACCCTCAGGCGTCTCAGGTATGACTGTTTAAAGAAGTCGTTTGTTGCAGCACCGGCCCGACGCCACCTGATAGTTCCGTTCTTACCATAGATCAATTTTTAAGCGCTTTCTTCTTTGGAACTTTGTGCTGTCAACCGAAAACAACCCGAACCAAAACGCTATACACATGGAACGAAAGGATTTTTTAAAACTGATGGCTCTGGCCCCGATGTCGCTCAGCGCGATGAAGCTCCCCGAATTTGAAAAGCTCGCCGGCACCCTGCCCGTGCAGGGAAAAAAGATGCCGGTGCTCTTTACCTCGCATGGCAGCCCGATGGACATTCCCCTGCCCCGCGGGCAGCGGCCCTTCTGGAACACGCTCTATGAGCTGGGAAGGAAGCTTGAGAAAAGCTATGATGTGAAAGCCGTGCTGGTGGTATCGGCGCATTGGAACACCCGCGGCACCTTCGTCAATGTCTCTTCGCAGCAAAAGCAGATTTATGATTATTACGGATTTCCGGACGAGTACTACACCATAAAATACCAGGCCAACGGCGCGCCCGAAATAGCCCATGAAATTACGAAGCTGATCCCGGATGTAAAAGAAACAACCGACTGGGGCCTCGACCACGGCGCCTGGCCTATGCTGATGCACCTTTTCCCGAAAGGCAATATGCCGGTGTTTCAGATGAGCCTCGATTACCACGCTAAGCCGGAGTACCATTACGAGCTTGGGAAGCAACTGAAATCGCTCCGCGAAAAGGGCGTGCTCATCATCGGCAGCGGATCGCTCATCCATAACCTACAGCTGGCCGGCCAAAAGCTGAGCACCGGCGATATGACGCCCTATGGCTGGGAGGCCGACTACGATGCCTGGATTAAGCAGGAGATCGACAGCCGGAACGTGCAGAGCATTATTCACTACGAAACGAGCCATAAGCTTGGCAAAATGGCGGCTCCTACGCCCGACCACTTTGTGCCGGTGCTCTACAGCCTGGGCCTGATGGATGCCAAAGATGAGATCCGCTATTTTTATGAAGGGGGACCCGGCCTGCCTGCTTTCAGCGAGCGCAGCTTTATCATCGGTGATGTGGGCTAAGCCTATAACCATTCTTTGGTTCAACCAACTATAAAAAAAGGGAAACGCATCACGTTTCCCTTTTCGTTTGGCATGGATGTAAGCACTAGGTTACTGCAAATTTAAAGACTTCGCCGTTGTGCTCGCCCGTGTCGTCTATAAAGATGACCCGGAACCAGTACACGCCTGATGATAAATGGCTGATCACCTTTTTGCAGCCACGGCTGATGCCGGCGTCGATCCAGCTGGCCAGCATAGGATCGGTGGCATACTGCCATCTATAGATGGTTTTGCTGCGCGCTTTGGTTCTCAGCGTCACGCTGCCCTGGCCCTCGCTTTGCGAAGCGCTGAACTCAGGGGTGGAGCGGCTGCCCTTGCGCTGCACTTCCATGCCGGCAAGGTGCACGATGCTCTCGTCGCCATTGGCATCCAGCTCTACCTGGTGAGCCAGCACAGGCAGCAAGGCCATGAGCTTGTTATACTTATCGCTTTTCTCGCGGGTTTTTGTTTTTCCACCGTCGGTGGCAGCCTCGTCGGCTATTTCCAGCTCGTTGGCAGCAATGGTTATTTTTGCTGCTGTAGCCGCGCAGCTTGGCAAGAGGGTGGCGTTATCGGTAACCCGTTGCACCCACAAGCGCGATTGGTTGATTAATTCGGGTACGCTGAATGCATGTGCATTGAGTACCACTTTCAAGGAGTTCATACTAATTGAATTGATGTTAGAAAAATATGCTGAAGCGCCTTTCTTCTTTTGTAGACAGCTCCTCTTTCCTCCCGGGGGAAAGGAAGCATCGTTTTTTTCTGCTTTGGCCGGCTTCGCAAACCGGGCTAAGGAGCTCTTGTAATAGAAAGCGTTTCAACGGAGCGAAAGGCATACACGAACTACTTACCTCTGTGCCTGCGGACATATAACATGTACTACGGAACGTTGTTAAGATTATAAACGAAGACCGTGCCGTAATATTGCACTGGCCGGCTTTCAATCATAAGTGGTGACCTTCGCTTTGTAAGTGGCCGGAAAATCCGTTCTCCCGGAAGTACAGAAGAGGCTCACAAGGGCTCTCTTGCATTGAACGAATGCACTGACCTGAAGCAGGAATGCTCTGATTCGTTGAAGAAGAGCGATTATCCATTGAGGAATAACGATTTTCCATGGCAGAATGGCAATTCTTTGTTGAGGAAGAGCAATTATCCATTGAAGAAGGGCGATTCTTTATTAAGGAATAACGATTATCCATTGCAAAAGAGCGATTCTTTATTAAGGAAGAGCGATTGTCCGGCGCACGAGAGCTCTCGCTCGTTCAAAGAATGCTCTGTACGTTTGCGGGACTTCACAAAGTCAAATCTGGAATACACTATCAATCCCTTCAACGCAGATGTAAATGTACAAATACCATTAAGTGCAAGTTATAGGCATGATATAATCGGATGAACACGATGAGATGCAGCGCGCGGGGTAGGCAAAACGCGAAGCCAATTCGGCGTGAATTTCGGTTTTTTTAGATTTGTCTGAAAAACCTTTAGTGTTTTTCGGCTAACAAATCATAAAAACCGGAAGAGCGCGCTGGGATCGTTTTGCCTTGATTTTTTGGTTCTTTTTCATCAAGGAAAAAGAACTAGCAAATAAAACAAAATTCACAAATACAACTCATTAGCTTAAATAAGTCTTTAGCTTAAGCAAACAACTCCTCATACCCTTCCCTTACAAAAAACTGCCTTAGCTCCTCCAGCGCTCCGGGGCCAAAGCCGCGCAGGGAAGAGAAGCCTTTGGGGCCACGCCGCGCCACATCGAGCAGGCTTTCGCAGCCGGCACGTTGCAGCAGGTGGCGCAGGCGGGTGCTCAGGCAAAGATCGCCAAGGGGTGCGCTCAGGAAGGGCGCATAAACCGGACCGGCTTCGTCATACAGGGCCTGGGCCTGCCCCGCAAATTGCTCGCAGAGCAGCAGGCGAAGCCCGTAAATATCTTTGATGGTAGCGGCAACAGCCGCGCTGATGGGCAGGTGGAGCCCGTTGAAGGAATAGGTAAAGGCCTCGAAGCCGGCAGCGGCGGCGGCCAGCTCCAGCGGGCTGAGCACATGAGGAAGGTAATGGCTGCCTTGCAGGGCAGCACCTGCCTCAGGACTAAGCCCGGCAGGCAGTACAGGTAAAGGATGTGTTTCCATCAGGTTGATTTGTTGGTTTCATAACCGGGATCAACCACTGAAAACGGGTGTTACAGGGCGCTTATTTTTTGCAGGCAGATCTGCTCGGTGAGCTGGCGCAGCAGCTGCACGCGCTCGCTCAGGTACTCCAGGTCGGCCTTGCCGATGTTATAGTCCATATTGTAGCGGGCTTCGATGTAGGCTTTTTTGAGGAGGATAAAACGCCGGCGCTCCTCGATGGTAGCCCGCGGAAATACCTTTCCAAACTCCATATCCAGCGCTTTGGCCAAACGGCCCAATACCTCGATGTCGTGCGTTTTGGGCTTATAGCCCGTAAAGACTAATTGAATGGCACCGTAGTAGCGTTCGGTGGCCTGGTGCAAATGAAAGGCAGCATTATTTCTGTACCGTTTTTCATCTGCGTTTTTAAAATTATTTGTAAAATCTTCGTAGAAGGTGTTTGCACTCTCAAGCCAGCTTTCAAAGTACTTTTGTGCCTTGGCCTTTTGCTCCGCAGGGCTTTTGGGCTGCCTGTCGTCGAGCTGGTAGCGGCTGGTGCTGAAGAGCAGCACGCCATCGCGCTTGATCTCGTCAAAAAAGTAGCTGCCGTCCCTCAGCTCCGCATTCACGAAGTCAATGCCGTGAAAGATCGGGTTCACCGGTGTGGGCAGGTTCAGCTCCTCCAGCCTGCCGCCAATGGAGGAAATGAGGCTGTCGTTATCGGCCTGGCTGTTCTTGGTGGTGATGATCAGCAGGTCGTAGTCCGACTTGTATTCGTATTGGATGCCCTTGTCCTCGTACTTATCCTCCACATAAGTACCCCGCGCATAGCTCCCAAAGAGGATGATCATCTCGATCTCCCCATACCTGGGAATGAGCGCCCCCACAATCTGCCGGAGCTCGGCCTGCTTATGGGAAGGAAGGTGGGTAAGGGTGGTTTTCATTAGGGTGAAGGTAGGGAAAATTTAGGATTGAGGGAGGGTATTAAAATAAAGGGAAAGTAGCACTAAAAGCCTCAAATACTATATTTCTGACCTTTAACTCCAGAAATGGAAGAACTATAGTTTGGAAATTATCTACAGAGAAAACAATATATTTTCTCAAATAGGTATGAGTTTTTTCTTCTAATAAACTACGCTGTTTCAGAATTTTAATATTCTGAGTTACCATATCAACTAATTGATTTTCTGTTATTTCACCTTTTTCATGCTCGATAAAAATACAATGTATAGAATCCTTAAATTCATCTATTACTCGTTCGACTCTGTCTAATTTTATTTCTTTCCTGTTTAGCAAACAAATTTGAATAGTTTGATGCCCACGTCCTTCAGCATCAATCCCAACTAATCTTATCCCTTCACCATTTGGGTCTAATTCAAAAGTGAAGAAATCCTCAGGTCTATCAACCTCGGGATGTAACAAAAATGGGGTTTCATTTAAAAGTGGGGTGTTGCTCGCTTTGCAAGACAATAAATCAAGACTCTGATCTGGTAATAATGTAGGTGCAACAACACGAGTTCCAATAATCGGAAATTGATTGTGTTTAGCGCCTTCTCTATTACAAGTGATGCAAGAAGGAATAAGATTAGACCATTCATAGCATAACCAATAATAACCTGGATGCGCAGGAGCCTCTACTACTCCCTTTTTTGGCCTATAATGCTCAATATCGGCTTTACACAAGCGTTCGCAATATGCACATTTGTTTTTATACGCAAGCGCTAATTTGTCTTCAACTCTAGATCTTTTACCATCTTCGGTATCATAACTATCACGATAAATCGCATCAGAAATTAGTTTTTTATCAAGAGTCCTTATAATCTCAAGTAATGACTGATATGTTTCATCAGATGCTAATTTATCCGTACGATCAGCATCATTTTTTACTACGAACCTCATCCTCTCCTTGATTTGAGCAAATTGATTAGTTTTTGTTCTTTTGCATCAGTAATAAAGTCTTCAATTTTCTTCTTTATGAAGTCGTTAAAAACAAGCTCTTTGTAATTTGTTTCTGTTCGTACAAAGTTCTCTGATTCATGACTATCTGGAATTATATCGTCTAATCCAAATATAGGAGAGGTTAGAATAGTGTTAGGTAAAAGATCTCCAAGTTCTAATTGTTGATCTAATCGTCTGACTTCAACTCCTGAAACAGAGCTTCGCGTTACTCTAAATATTTGGCTATTTCTAGGCGCTCCTAAAAAAGGGATAGGGCTATGTGTTGTAACAATAAATTGAATTTTTGGAAATGTTTTTGTTAATTGTTGAACAAGTTGCTTTTGTAGTTTTGGATGAAGATGAATGTCTATTTCATCGATTAAGATGATACCTTTAAACTCTGAAGGATCTGAAGTTTCTGGCTGCTGTTCATATAGCCGTACTAAAACATCCCCAATCATCGCAATCATGCTTTTTAATCCCGATGCCAGCTTATTAAAAGTAACTTTTCTAAATACACCGTCTTCACTATCCTTTTCAAAGTAAGATGTAACAGGAATTTCACCAATCATATCGTCAAATTTTATATCGTATAGATTTGGCAAAATGTCTATAAGTATCTCTTTGATATAATCTTTTCTTTTATCGTAATTGTCTGGGGCTTTATAACTCCATTTATCGAATTGACTTTGGAGATCAATTAAATAGGTATCGTCATTAAATAATGACAAAAAAAGATCGTCAAACTTAATAGTACTAAGAATATTTGATGCTAAACCTGAATGATTCGTTTTAAGCCTAGATTGTCCATAACCGGCGAAACCCTTTATTAATAAGTTTTTGTTTTCTATATCTCTATTTTCAAATCGATCAAATGAACTAGTTTTTTGATTTGAGTCATAAAACGTAAGATTAGTTTTAAAATTTCCTTCTTGAGGAAGTTCATCTCGATTAACTTTACGTTGGCAGATAGTGGTGGCTAAAGCTCTTAAAATAGATGTTTTACCTGTCCCATTTTCACCCGTAAAAAACATCCATTGTGAGGAAAAAGGTATGTCTGCAATTTTAATATTCCCAATTGGACCATAGTTTTCTATCTCAAATTCTTTAATTTTAATAAAATCATCTTTAGTCACCTCGTCGATTTCCTGTTGGAAATCTGTTCTATAACTATCAATTTTATCCTTTTGTTCTTCGAACTCCACTAAATCGATTAGATGAATTCCAAGATCTTCAGAATTAAAGAAGAGAACAGACTCGGCTTTAATTATTTCATCAATTACAATTTTATCAAACTGTAAGAACGAGAGTAGCGATTCTCTATAATTATGTTTAAATTCCGTATAATCCTTTCTATACCTTTGTCCACTTGGGTTAAGGCGAAGGGGTTGAACTAAATATTGAACTACAAATTTTCTTTTTTTATCAGAATCCGAAGTGTTTATTTCTAAGTATGTTTCGCCATCTTTAAGAATAACAAAAATAATATTAGGAGTTCGATTTTTCCAATCCATCCCCGTCCAAAATGAAACAGCCAAATATCCGTCATTTCCATAAAACCAATAACCTTTCTCTAACCTTGCCTCTCTATTACTTTTTCTAAAAGTGAAACGCAACGAAGGATTTTTTTTATATTCCTTGACAAGTATGTCATATACTTCCCTATGGAGTTGTGAAATGTCAGTCATAGCAAAATTACTTTTTGATAATCAAATATGCCGTGCTCGAACCGGGCCTGCTTTTGCTTGGCCTTTTCTCAGTACTCCATTTTCCTTCTCCAAATTTTTCATTCATAAATCTAGTAACACATTCCTGCGCTAATTGATCTCTATCTTGCAGATCAATGGGTAATCCTTCTAGTATCTTCATCTTTAAAAGTACCCAATGCGCGTTATTATCATTTAGTTTACTTATCACTTCATTATCTGATAGTACTTTTTTAAATGCGCTCTTAATATATATCTCTAGGACATCCTCTTGTGTTTTAGAAGGATCATAAATTTCTTCGTCTTCAATATCTATTTGCACTGTTCCAACGTCTTCTCTTGCTTTAATTAATTGTTTATTAAATTTCTCCTGCAATTGAATCCCAAAAGTTTTCCCTGAAGGATTGTTATATTCTGGGTCTCGAACTTTAAATAGTTTTTCGAAACTTAGTACTCTAACTGAAATAGGGTATGGTTTACCACCAGTACTACTCCAAAAAATACCGTTACCTGGAATGGGTTCATTTAGCAGTGAACTTAAAAGATCATTACTAAAGTGTGCGTTAGCTTTTTTAAGAGCTCCTAGATCAACAGCCGAGAGAAGATGAAAGATAAACCAATTGTCTCCTTGACTAAGTATTTCATCAGAAATGCTTCCAGGTTGTTGCGTTATTAGTACCGCACCTAATCCAAATTTTCTACCTTCTTTTACCCATGCAATGTAGGGACTTTCTGCACCGCCAGTATTTCCTAAAACTGATTGAGCTTCTTCAAGCACTGCAATAGTGGGAATACTATTGGGTTCGGCTTTAGTAAATTCATTTTGATTATGCTCGAAAATTTGCTGAAGAATTATACCAGACAAAATAAGACCATTTGCTCCACGCATTTGTGATATATCAACCACACAAAGTTTCCCATTTCTCAAGGACTCGAAAAGCTTATCCATCATTTGACTTCCTGGATCATGAATAAGTCTGATGACTGTGGTTATATTTGACCTAATTGCTATTATTTCCGCATCTTGCCTATCACTTGTGCTATCTCCTAAAATAATCCCTCTTAACTCTTCAAGTGGAGTAGTGTTACCGTGCTTATTTATTAAGTCGACCAATTTTATCCAATTAGCCATATTTAATCCCTTCAATTTTTGTACATTCTGTTGAGATTGTTTTTCTATTGGAAGAGCTATCGATATAACATCTGAAGGTCTTAGTCGTCTTATATCTAGCCTTATTGTACCTGCAACAAATGATTGATAGAATGGACTTGATGAAGATCTGTTTGTAAAAACAACGACTTTATCTTCCAAATCTGGAACATCACAAAGACCAGGCCTACCGCTATCGTCTGGCCAAAAATACTCACCATCTGGATCAAAAATTATTGTTCCCACCGGTGCTTTTTTATCAGCTTTTTTTGCAATAAAGGGGGGGGTTTGATATAGATTGCTAAAAAGTAATTTCACTAAGTTTGATTTGCCAAAACCAGCACGAGCGAAAACAAAAGATCTACGCGACACCAATTGCTCTATTCTAAATTTAGCAATCACTTCTGGAGTTTTAGTAACCATCCAAGAATCTAGTGTCGCACTAGATTGTTCTTTTCCACCACTATAAACAAACTCGCCATATGCTAAATAACCAAAAGCAGAGGCAGGTTGCCCTTCATCATTTTTAATATTATGTCCAGAAACCTCTTGTAGGATTTCATCGGGTAGAAATGCGACTTTACTACCTACATGAGGTAATCGTCTATGAGAAGGTGCAAAGTCCAGCTTTTTACCGCTCACTCGCATAACTCCTAACACTCGAATATCTACCTTATATTTCAAATAACCTTCTCTTAAGTCTTCTGAAACTGGGCGTCCTTCGGAAACTGCTCTGATGGCATAATCTTCCCCGGCTGATCCCGCAAGTTTACCCAACGCTGCAACCGATGTAATTCTACCCAAAACCGCTTCATTATCTCCTTCCAAAGCAACAGCAAGGAATTGTCCGTGCATCGGAATATTTTGAAAAATATTATCATACTTTAATACAATATCTGCATGGAACTCTAAACCGCCCTCACTAAAGCCCTTAAAGATTCCAACTATTTTATCATCTGGAAAAAGTTTCATTGTCTATTTGAGGTTGGGTTTTTGTTCAAATTTATGTGATCCATAACTTCTCTTTTTTCTATAGGTAAAATGTCTCTAATTGCTCTTACTACTTCATCTTGTAGTATATCTAGATCAAAATCCACAATTTGAGCATGTTCAAGAGCTTTTTGCAAACATGTTGGATAATGTGGCATAGGAAATCCATCTATTGTGTCCATGAGCAAATAGCCAAATATTTCGGCATCAAAAACTGTTTGTGTAGTAAGTAAATCTATTGCCCAAGTAGGATCGCTATTCTTTTTTCCAAATCGGACGAGGTGAAGGCTACCCATGTTATACTTATTTATTTCAGCATCTTCATCAACTTGTTCTTCTCTATCAGCTCCTTTCATATACTCTTTCCAGATCAGAGATTTAGATTCCATTATCTCAGGAACTTTTGCGTATCTAGCTTCCCCGAAAGGAAATATGTTTTCTATTTGCATTACAAGTGAATATCTTGATAGGACCTGGCTATGTTTAGCTAAACCAACAAAGTATATTCTGATTTTCTTTTTTTTGTAAATACTGTCTATAGATTCATTTATTTTATTCATCATTTCGACAAATAAAGCGCGCTTGGAGTTTTTATAGTACTTAAATATTTTACTCCGTAATAATCCATCTCTTACAATAATTGTATTATTGGTAAAGCCATCATAACAAATTTTTTCATACAATACTGCCCATTCACATAGGTCACGATATGTGAGCACCCAGGATTTTGAAATTTCTTCGGAATGATTTCTTATATCTTCTCCCTTCGGTATCATCGGACTTAAATCATTAAGCGTTTTACACTTTAAGTCCTTCATCAAAGTACCTAAAGACGTTTTAGCATTACCTAGCTCATCAAATTGACGTTGGCTAAGAATATCAGTATCGGTAGAGGGTGTAATTGTATCTAAGCAGCAATTTTTTCCGTTTGAGTCTACGACTCTTATCAGTTGAAAATAAAAAGGATCATAAACTAATTTATTATTCGTTCCATCACTTGCCACAAGAGAAAAGGTTGTTATAGATCTTGGTTTTATAACACGAACATTAGGCTTCATCTCAAGCACTTCAGCCCTTAAATCATCTAATAATTTCTTATCGAGGATGGCGCAATCTTTGATCGCTTGCTTAACTAAAGGTATTTCTTCAGGATCAAACATAGTTATATTTTTAGCATGGCAAAAGCATCAATCTCTTCAATATATTTGCCTGTAGAGTTTTTAAACTGGTTCGCTTGACGCTTGGAGTTTAGTGGTTCACCAGCCGTTCGTATGGTGCTTAGTTTCCAACCACAATTTGCAAAGTTAAGTGAGTCTTTTATTAATTCTGAAGGGGTCTTTTCTGATTTGCTAGGAAGTGCCCCAAATCGTATTACTAGCCTTGCATTTGGCTTGCATTTATCAGCAGCGTTAGACCAAACCTTTGCCAAATCTTTTACAAAAGCTGCTTCTGACCAATGCTTTAATTGGCCTTTATTTGAATAGTTTACTTCACTACTTGCACCCAAAAACCAGTTCCTTAACCATTGGTCCTGCTCATAAGTTGACATACCATAATATGGCGGTGAGGTAACTACCCAATCGAATTTTTCACTGAATACATTTTTTAAGGTTCGGCTATCTCCCAAAATGATTTTCCCTGGGACTTTTATTGGCATTTGTTCATTAAATATGTACTGACTTTTTCGAGTTACTAACTCAACTAAATTTATTTTTTGCGGTTTTAAAGAATGTTGTTTCCAATATCTAATAGAATAATCTGGTTTCGTAGCAAAGGTTCGAGGCATTTGGTTCGACAGATAAGATGGTTGCGACATCATTTTGGGTCCATGTAAAATTCCTAACACTACTGCTCTTAATGCAATATCTATTTTATCTAGACGCTTTTTGGAATTGAAAAAATCTCGTAGTTTACAAATATCTTGCAGCGTACTCGTGCTGTATGCTAACATCCAAAATTCGCCTTGAGGAACTTCAACTATTTGTATACTGCCTAATATCTCAATACAGCGTTTAACAATTTCTTTTGGCATTACATTAATCAGTTTTGCTTGTGCTATAGCATACGCAACAGGGTTACTATCTACTCCAAAAGAACTAATCCCTAATAATCTAGCAGCATAATTGGTTGTCCCACGACCACAAAAGGGATCATAAACTAAGTCCGTACGCTTTGCGTTGCGAAGAATTTTATATGGGAATGTTAAAGGGAACATGGTAAAATACGGACAAATGGCATTTAATCGTACCGTAGGGTGGATCTTATTTTCGAGAATTGTCAGTTGCATAATCAAAAGTAATATATAATTATAATTCAACAAGATAGCCCCTGAAAATCCTAATTTATTTACAGAGGACTAAAGTATATAATTCATTTTTAAAAAAAAGGGCGGTAAACCGCCCTTTTTCGTCATAATATGCCTCTTTACCCCCTAAACACCCTCTCCCGGTGCCATTCCAGGTTCCCCGCCAGCGGCCAATGCGTCTCGTTTCGAGGTAAAGCAATGATCTTCCCTTCAACTGCTTCATACCATAAGGCGTATCATTCTCCGTAAAAGCATCAATAAAAAAACCCGCAACCAAAGCCGCAGGGCTTTAATAAAAAACAAAAAGCCTCTATTTCCCCAGCGGCATGCGGCTGCTCAGGGCAATGCGGTTCCAGGAGTTGATGAGGACGATGGCCATGATCATTTCGGCAATGCTTTGCTTGCTGAAATGCTTCTCCAGGAGGGCATAGGTAGCATCGCTCAGGCCTTCCCGGTGGATGAGGGTCACCTCTTCGGTGAGCAGGAGGATGGCCTTTTCCTCTTCGGTAAAGAGCCCGGTTTCGCGCCAGGCGCTGAGGAGGAAGATGCGCTGGGGGGTCTCGCCGATCTTCAGGGCTTCCTGTGTGTGCATGTTGATGCAAAAGCTGCAGGAGTTGATCTGCGAGGCCCTGATCTTGATGAGCTCCTTCTGGATGGGAGTGATGCCAATGTGGTTAAGGCTTGCTACCAGGCCGTACATGGCTTTGTAGGCTTCGGGTGCTTCTTTTTCGATGTTAAAACGTTGTGTCATGGTTTCTTGATTTTTTTGTCCGTCAAAGGTAGAGCCATGCCTCTCCAAAACTTCTTAAACGGGTTTAAGAAATGTGTTTCTTGCGGATCTCGCTCAGGTATTCGGGCGTAAAGCCCAGGTAAGAGGCCATGAGGTACTGGGGGATGCGCTGCACAAATTCGGGGTGACGCCGGTTGAAATCGTGGTAGAGCTCCTCCCGCGAAAAATCGTGGTAGAGCTTCATGCGCAGCTGCGAAGCCGCATGCACCCGCTGGTGCAGGAGCCTGAAGTATTTTTCCATCTTCGGGAACTCCGCCAGCAGGCGCTCCTGGTTGGCGTAGCTCAATACCAGCAGGGAGGAGGGCTCCACGGCCTGGATGCAGAACTCCGAAGGCTGCTGCGTGGAAAAGGAGTGGTAGTCGGCCATCCACCAGTTTTCCATGGCAAACTGCGTGGTTTGCTCCACGCCTTTGTTATTCACAAAAAACAGGCGCAGCAGGCCTTTCACGATGAAGTAGCTGTGCCCGCATACCTTGCCTTCGGTGAGCAGGTTCTGCTTTTTCTTTACGCTTATCTCCTCGAAGTAAGGGCTCATGGCTTCAAACTCGGCCTCTTCCAGGTCTACCCAGCGGCGGATATGCGCTTTTAAGGAATCATGCATGCTGCAAAGGTAGAACATTTTTCAGATGAAGATTTGCCTTCCTGTAATCCAATCATCACTGAGTAGTAAATGTATTTTTGCTTTTGGGCGCCCGGGCGGGCTGCGCCGGGCTCCACTTCGTTCCGGTTTTTTGTTCGCTGAAAAAAGCGAACAAAAGAACTAAACCCTTTGCATCCCTGGCGCAGTCAGTCCACCAATGAATGACACCGCCTGGATTTGAGCTAAGCTTGCGTGAAGGTTCCGATAGCTATCGAAAGCAGTGGAAATCCTTTTTGCCGTCGCTGAGCTGCACCCTGAGCGAAGCCGAAGGGGGGCAGCCGAAGTGCCCGGCAAAAAAGATTGGAGCGGAAAGCCTGACGGTCCCGACACGTCAGGATGGCACGCCCCCATCTCATCCATTAGTCCTGGATTTATGAATAAGAGTTTACGCTTTCGGGATTTAATCCCTGTTATTTAGGAACGATGCTACATTTCATAGCATTCCACTCCGTTTCTTTTCTTTCCGCGAAGAAGCAGCCATCTTTACCGAAAAGATCCTTATGTCCTACTGCAACGCCATCCCCTCTATGCCCGAAGAGCGCCGGGCCATCCATAAAGCCTACCACGACCAGGCCTACGGCTTTCCCATTCACGACGACCACGAGCTCTTCTGCCGCCTCGTGCTGGAGATCAACCAGGCCGGCCTGAGCTGGGAAACCATCCTGAAAAAGGAGGCCAGCTTCCGCAAAGCCTACAGCCACTTCAACCTCAAAAAAGTAGCGGCCTATACCGAAGCCGACCGCGAGCGCCTCATGGCCGATCCGGGCATTATCCGCAACCGCCTCAAAATAAACGCGGCCATCGAAAATGCGAAAACCATTTTGCAATTGCAGAAATCGCACGGCTCCTTCGAAGCCTGGCTCGAAGCGCATCATCCCAAAACAAAAGAAGAATGGGTAAAACTTTTTAAAAAGACCTTCAAATTTACCGGCGGCGAAATTGTGAACGAATTTCTCATGAGCATCGGCCTGCTGCCCGGCGCCCACAGCGAGGGCTGCCCGGTGTATAAAAAAGTACTGAAGGAAAAGCCTTTGTGGAACAGGAAGGTTTCCTGATCCAGCGCTCCTGATCGTATACCATAAACGCAGATATAAGTGTAAAAAAGGAAATATCCTGCTTTAATAAAAAGATAGGAGATGCGGCGCGCAGGCCTGGCAAAACGCGGCGCCGGTGCGGCGTGAATTTCGGTTTTTTTAGATTTGTCCGGAAAACCTTTAGTGTTTTCCGGTTAACAAATCATAAAAACCGGAAGAGCGGGCAGGAATCGTTTTGCCTTGATTTTTTTGGTTCTTTTTTCATCAAGGAAAAAAGAAAATAGAGAAAATAATAAGTATAAAAAAGCTTCCGTCCCGATTGTTATCGGGATTGTGGCAGGCCTTCGTTCCTTTTGCGGTCCCACAAGCCTGCGGGACTTCACAAAATCAAATCTGAAATAGGAGAGCAATGCCATCAACGTAGATATAAACTTAAAAAAACAAAGGTGCAATCGCTTAATTTTAAATCAAAACATAGTCATTGGAAGCGCGTGGCCTGCCAAAAATGCGGGCAGAGAGAGGGGTGAAACGAGAATTCAAGGATTTAGCAGGGCAATATTTTTAAAGACCCAGTGGGCCTTTAAAAAATTGAGCCAGCATGTGCGAAAGAGTGGAGTGTAAAATCCGTAGAATTCCGTGAGGCGCGCTGAGCATATTTTTGGCTTGATTTTTTGGTTCTTTTTGATCAAGCAAAAAGAACTAAGAAAAACAAAAGATCAGAGACACACTGCCCACCTGCTGGCTCAAACATGCAGGGCATGTTGGCCCTGATTCTTTTTTTATCAAAGCCTGTCCGAACTTATTTCGGAGGAAAAAGAAAAAGTAAACTAAAAGCTCTTATGTTAATCGCACCACATTCCCCTCCACCAGTGTGAGCGAGCGGTTGATGTAGGGCTTCATCAGGTCCAGGTCGTGCGAGGACACGATGATGAGCTTTTGCTTCTGCTCGCAGAGCTCCTGGAGGGTGCGGAAGAGCTGGTGCCTGGAATTATAATCTAAAAAGGCGGTAGGCTCATCGAGGATAATGACCGGCGTTTGCTGCGCCAGCGATTTGGCGATCATCACCTTCTGGCGCTGCCCGTCGCTGAGCTCATCCACCAATTTGTCGGTGAGCGCTGCAATGCCCATCTGCTCCAGGCTTTGGGCAATGATGGCCTCATCTTCGGGCCCAAGCTTGCCAAACACATTGATGTAAGGAATACGTCCGCTCGCCACCACGTCGCGCGTGGTGAGGTTAAAGCCTCCGATGCGCTCTGTCACCACAATGGAAAGTTGCTGCGCTAATTCCGAAGCAGTGTACGCGCCGATGCCCTTCCCGTTCAGCAGGACCTCCCCCGATAAGGCGGGCAGCGTGCCGGTAATGGTTTTGAGAAGCGTGGACTTCCCTACCCCGTTATTACCCATAAGCCCGACGAGCTCGCCGGCTCTGAACTCCGCGCTAAGCCCCGAAAATACAGAAACGGTTTTCTTTCGCTGGCTGTAGCCTATCTGCAAATTCCTGAGCGCAATCATCCGATGTTGAGCTTTGATTTAAACAATAAATAGATCACCACCGGCGAGCCGATGAGTGTGGTCACTGTATTGACCGGCAGGGTAAACTGCGTGCTGATGAGCTGGCAGATGAGATCGGCCGCCAGCAATACAGAAGCGCCCAACAATATACAAAAGGTCATCTGGTGCAAATGGTGCGAGGTTTTGAAAAACAAGCGCGAGGCAATAGGCACGGAGATCCCCACAAAGGCAATAGGCCCGCAAAAGGCCGTGATGATGCCCACCAGCAGGGAGGTGATGATGATGACCCGGAGCCTCAGGCGGTTGACATTGATCCCCAGGTTCCGCGCATACTGCTCGTTGAGCAGGATGGCATTCATGGGCTTCACCAGGAAAAAGGCCGCTAACAGAATGATGGCCGTGAGCGGGCCGATGACCGCCAGGTCGGGAAGGGTGGTGCTGCCCACGCTGCCCATGCTCCACATCACAAAGGTTTTCAGCTTATCGGCATTGCTCAGGTATTCGATGAGGCTCTCCGCAGCTCCCAGCACCTGTGCGAGCATCAGGCCCACCAGCAAAATCGTCACGTTGCTTTTTGTTTTCCTCGAGATCGCTAAAATAATGATGGTGACAAAGAAAGCGCCGGCAATGGAATATACCGCAATGATGGCTTTGCCGGCAAAGAACACGCCGGAGATATTAATGGATGTCAGCAGCATGGTGGCAACGGCTACAAACAAGCTGGCGCCGCTGCTCACGCCCAGCACATAAGGCCCCGCGAGCGGATTCCGGAAGAGGCTCTGCAGCAAAAGACCGCACATGGCCAGTCCTGAGCCCGCTACGATGCAGGTGAGGGTCTTCGGCAGGCGGATGTCGTAGAGGATGGTGGAGAACATGGCATCATCGCTCTTCAAAGACCAAAGGCTCACACTTCCGAAGCTGAGATCGGCGAGCGCCAGCACCAGTACCAGTACCAGAAGGCTGCATGTGCTGAGTATGAATTTGGAGCGGGTCAGGAGAAAGAGTGCTTAGTGATTAATGGTCAGTGATTGGTTAAATTTATTTCCGGTTCTGGATTTCAGTTTTGTTTTTTTTGTCGCTCTTCAACTCCGCTCAGGGCGACAAGGAATAAAAGGACAGCCTCGTTGACTGATCACGACACGTCGTGACCCGAAGTCAACGAACCGAAAGCTCATTCCAGTTTTTTATAATAGGTAAAGACATGGCCCGGCAAACGCGCGGGGTATAAAACAGCAATGAGATCGGCCAGCACGGCCTCCGGCTGAAGCATGGCGGTTTCCCAGTAGTTGCTGTAGCCTTTGGCGTTCTGCACTTTGTTATTGTTATAAACCCTGTCTTCCTTATAGGCTTTAAAGAGGCCATAGCGCGCATCATAGGCCAGCAGCTCTTTTCTCGAGTTCAGGTTATAGGTGTTGATCCACACATCGCAGTCTTTGGCTTTGGCATACACCGTTTCGAAAGACAAAGGCGTGCTCCCGGTTTTCTGATCGTCCTTCCAGAAATAATCGCCGCCGGCATCGGCAATGAGGCTGGCCATGTAGCTGATGCCCGAAGGCACATACCAGGTATCCCCGTATTTGATCTCGGTGAGCACCGTTGGCTTTTTAGCCTCGTTCTTCACCAGGGCTTTGAGCTCATGGTATTTTTTTTCGCTGGCGCTGAAGATGGAATCAGCCATGCGCTGCTTATTGAAAAAGCAGGCGTAGAATTTGATCCACTCGGCGCGGGCCAGCGGTGTTTCCTCGAGGTGATCGAGGCTGATGGCTACCGGCACCTGTGCCTGCAACAGTTTTTTATCGAGGTCGCCCTCCGGGTCTCCCATGCCAAAAGTGAGCAGCAGATCGGGCTTCAGGGCCAGGGTCTTTTCCACTTCAATCTGCGGGCCCCTGGAAAGCTCAATGATCTTTCCCTCGCTCACCTGCTTTTGAATAAAGGGATTGGTATAATACTCCGCATTGTCGATGGCCGCAATACTATTGGCCTCGCCCAGGGCCATGAGCATGAGGCTGTACACCGAGCTCATGCTCGCCACCCGCTTCACCGGGATCTTCACGTAGTAAGCATCTATGCTATAAACCGGCTTCTTATCCGGATATAGGATAAAGGTGGAAGTGACGTTCCGGTTCTCCTTGTTCCCGTATATCTCCAGGATCGTATATGCCTTCTCATGCTTGATGGCAAAACGTTTGGCATAGTGCAGGCTGTCCTGTGTTACCGGTGTATTCTGAGCGGTGTTGGTTTCGGGCTGGTTGCCCTGGCAGGAAGCCAGCGCCAGGCCAATGAGCGTTATGAAAGTAATGGTCCTGATCATAAGTAGGTCTTAAAAAAAACCGGGATACCCGGCACACAAACATACTAAATTATAGGTTTATTAAACCATATAAGACATAGAAGAGAACCGGGAGAACGGATCAGAGCTAAACCATCACAGCTATAATCTCTTCTGGTTCTCTCTATTTCTATGTCGCGACGCGTCGTGATGTGGTCTTTAGTGTTCTAAAATCTCCGTCATCTGCGGACCATGGCTCTAAAACTGAACCTGGAAAATACTTCCGGCCGGCGGGTGATCCAGCACGCTGATCTTGGCCTGGTGAAGGTCGCAGATACGCTTCACGATGTAAAGGCCGATGCCGGTCCCTTTGGTTTTGCGGGTCTCTTCATCGCCGCTCCTGAAAAACTTTTCGAAGATCTTTTGCTTTTCTCCCGCCGCAATGCCGCAACCCCGGTCTTTCACTTCCAGCAAAGGCTTTCCGTTGTGCGTCTTCAGCACCACAGTTACCTCCGGGCTTTCGAAGGAATACTTAAAGGCATTTTCCACCAGGTTGATAAGCACCGAAGGCAGCAAATCCTTATCGCCCGAATAACGGATGCCCGGCTCGATCCCGTGACGCAGCGCACCCGAATCGAGCTGTGCCTGGAAATAACGGCTGAGGGTGCTCTGAACCAAAAGGCTCAGGTCGATCGTTTCCTTTTGCAGGGCCAGGTTATCGTTCTCGATCTGGTTTGCCAGCAGCACATTGTCTACCAGCTTGTGCAGGCGCTCGGTTTCGTTGAGGGCATTGGTGAGCAGTTGCTTTTGCTTCCCGCGCTCCAGCTCGTGCTTCAGCAGGGTCTGCAGCTGGAGCTTACTGGCGGCAATGGGCGTTTTCAGCTCATGCGATACACTGAGGATAAAATTCTTCTGCTGGTTGGCCAGCTCGGTTTCACGCTTAATGGAGCGCCTCACCAGGCTGATGCCAAAGAGGAGGATGAGCAGGAACACGGAGCCTTCGCCTACGATCATGTAGACGCGCTTCATTTTCTTTTGCTCGAGGAGGGCAATGTCGCGGGTAATGATGCCGGGATCCGTTGTGGAAAGGGCGGCGATCTTCTGCTCGTTGTAAATGTTTGCATTCGACTGGCGCACCAGCAACACTTCCCACCACAGGAACTGCAGCACGATATAGCCAACAAGCCCTGTAAATATCAGCGTGGTGCGTTTCGACATATCACCCCTCTACTTATGGAAGACCTGGACAAATCCTTTCAGGTAGCGCGACTTAATCCCCGCGACCCTGATCTCATTGACCTGGCAGACATAGAAGTAAGTGCCTTCCGTCACGATCTCTTTCATCTGTATGGATTTTCCGTCCCACATGATCTTAGGGTCCGTGGTTTCATACACAAGATTGCCCCAGCGGTTATAGATCTTGAGGTCGATGTCTTTCACAAACTTGTTGACGATAGGCTTGAAGAAATCGTTGATGCCATCGCCGTTGAGCGTGATCACATTCGGCAGCTCATATTCCGGGCAGTTATCCACGCAGATCTTCGCGCTCTGCAGGCTTTGGTTATTGAAGGAGTCGATGGCCGTAATGGCATAGCAGCCTGCAATGGATTCGAGGTTATCGAAATTGATGACCGTATCGTTGATGGCCATAATAGAATCCCATAATACCAGCGGCGCATCTTCGGTTTCGGCAAAGTACAATTTGTATTTAATCGCATCGTCGCTGCACACATGGTTCGGATTGTTCCAGATGAGCGATAAGGCCGGTTTCTGGCAATCGGACTGGATGGTCAGGGTCGGAGAGCAGGGCGGCGTGGTATCAATTGGTTTCGCGCACACCTCCTGGCTGTAGTTGAGCAATGGCCTGTAGATGTTCGGATCGGAATATTGCCCTTTCGACAAGACCTTGTAGCAATACAAGGCACCATTCACGAGGCTGTCGTCTATATAGCTCAGGGCGGTGGTACTGTCTTTCAGCACAAAGCTGGCCTGAGACGGCCCTTTTTTGTAGATGTAATATTTAAAGTTGGCCCAGGGCACCTGTTGTTGCCAGCTCAGGGAAAGTGTATTATCGCTGGAGGCTATCGTCAGAAATACCGAAGAGGCTTTTTGCCCGTTGCCCACAAACTGCCCGTTGGCATAGAACTCAATTTTATAGGTATGCGGGAGGCCGTCCGTATTAATACCGGTATGAATAAAGGTGGTATCCGTCAGCTGGTTGAGGGCCTTGAAATAAGGCTTGGTCACAGAGAACACCTGAGCAAAGGTGCCTGTGAACCCATCGTGGTGCATCAGCCTGAACTCATAGGGGCCGGGAACAGCAATGGTATCGAGGGCATTGAATCCCAGCAATGGCTTGATCCATCTTACAAACACAGAGCCTGTACTTGAACTGGTTGTCTGCACATCGACGTTGATGAGGATAGGCACATCGCGCTTGAGCTGCACACATACCTGTGTGGAGGCATAGCTGAGGGCCCCATCGTCGTACACGGCTTCCACCACATAGCTGTAGTTGGTACCCTGCGAGAGGCCGTTGCCGTTATTCGTATCCAGGAAGGTGGTATCGTTGATGCTGGTGGTACAGCCGATCTTGGTAAAGCCCGACGATGTCGGCACGCCCGTTTCGCATAAGCCGTGTACCCAGGGCGCACAATCCGATTTGCGGTAGACGCAATAGTATTTGATCTTATTCCCGGAGATGTTCTGGCAGACCGGTTTTTTCCAGCTCAGCTTCACGCTCGTACCCAAAGGCGTGGCGGTAAAATTGAGTGGTGGCGGCGCTACCACGGTGATGTTAAAGGTTTTGAAATCCACGAGGTTGATGTCCGGGTCCTGGTCTTCGGCTTTCACCGTTACCTGGTAAGGCGATTTACGGATGTGGGAGCAATTGGTTTGCCAGTTGAAGAGTCCGCTCACAGGGCTTAAACCCGGTGCGGAAGCAAACGTGGCCGGTGAAGAAGCCACGTTAAACGGTCCTCCGTTGGCTGTCAGCTTGATCACGTCATTATCAGGATCGGTAGCCAGGATGCCTTTGGTGATGGTGCTTCCGGCAAGAACACAGGTATCGGTGATAGGCCTGATGACAGGAGGATTGTTATTACAAACACCCACATCCACCTGTAAGTCGCGGATCACATAACCCACGAGCCTGTAGATGCCGTCATTATCCTTGCGCCATTCCTTGATGAACATAGCGAGGTTATACTCCCCCTGTTGCTGGGGCGAACACCAGGTAAGCGTCCCGGTAATCGGATTCACATTATAGGTTCCGCCGCCGCCTGTGGCCGGGTAGTTATAGCCCGGGCACATCTGGCCGTTGAGCCCGCGGCAAAAGGTCAATTCATACGATAAGCTGTCTCCGTCCGGATCGGAAGCGCCCGGATTATGAAGAAAACATTTGTTCACACAACCCTTGTCGATAGGCGGAATGGTAAGCACCGGGGAGCTGTTGGGGCCCATAAAGGTGGAGATCACCAGGTAAGACTCAATGTAGAACACCTGGTTGACGGAATTGGGAAGATTGATGACGCCCGCATTCCGGTTGGGATCCGTCATGCTCATTTTATAGGTGCTGGGGCCGGGATAGGTGTGATCGATCACATATTCGTTCTTCTTAATCGTAGAGGTTAGAGTTTCGCCATCGAAGGGAGGCTGTGTGGAAGGCCCACCGGGGCATAGGTTCTTGGTAGTTCCGTTCGTGCGTGGTACCACGGCCCGCGTGCCGTCGCCGAAATAAAGGGTATCATAGCAACGGTCGGCCAGGTTAGGGCCCCCAATGTTGGTATAGGTCGTCACTTTGATGCGGTAGGTATAGCCGTAAAGCCAGGTATAGGTAATCTCGCCGGCACGGTTATGGGTTGCTTCTGCCGTATTGAAAAAACCAACGATAAAAAGAACAAAAAGAAGGTAACGCCACTTAAACATGTTATCTATATTAAATATTTTGAGGATGTGCTAACCGAGTAAATAAAGATACGAAAAAAACCTAACGGGAGCGTTAAATTACGGATTTTACAAGTAAAAGGAATATCGCCTGTAATGTCAAATTTTCCGGGGACTTTATTTTATAATAATTTAACGAAAATGCCACCCGGCAAAGCATTTAGTAGTAATTTTACATCTTTAATCCAATCCTTACACATGAGCTCTCATCATCATGGCCAATTGAGTAAAGTTACGGCGGCCGGTTTGTTAGTTACACTCGGAATTATTTACGGCGACATCGGTACCTCCCCGCTCTATGTGATGAAAGCCATTGTTGGCGAAGGCCCCATTAACGCGGAGGTGATCCTCGGAGGCATGTCACTCGTGTTCTGGACCCTCACCCTGCAAACCACCATTAAGTATGTGATCTTTACGCTGAGAGCCGACAATAAAGGGGAGGGCGGTATTTTCTCCCTCTACGCCCTCATTAAAAAAGCCAAGCGCAAATGGCTGATCTTTCCAGCCATCATCGGCGGCTGCTGTATCCTGGGAGAAGGCATCATCACACCTCCTATCTCTGTCGCCTCGGCGGTGGAAGGTTTAAAGCTCATCCCACGCTTCAGTCACATCCATACCATTCCTATCGTTATTGCCATCATTACCCTGCTCTTCTTCATTCAGCAGTTCGGTACCAAATTCATCGGTAAGTTTTTCGGCCCGGTGATGCTGGTATGGTTCCTTACCCTCGGCACCATGGGCGTCATCAGCCTCTCGCATGACTTCACCGTACTGAAAGCCCTGAACCCCTACTATGGCCTGCACTTATTATTTACACACAAAGGCGCCTTCTGGCTCCTGGGCGCCGTCTTCCTTTGTACCACGGGTGCCGAAGCCCTGTACTCGGATATGGGCCACTGTGGTCGCCAGAACATCCGCATCAGCTGGATCTTTGTAAAAAGCATGCTCGTGCTGAACTATATGGGGCAAACAGCCTGGCTCATCTCCAAGGACGGCCAGCTGCTCAACGGCGATAATCCCTTTTATGCGATCATGCCGCCATGGTTCCTGCCGATGGGCATCGGCATTGCCACCATTGCTACCGTCGTTGCTTCCCAGGCTTTAATCAGCGGCTCCTTCACCCTCATCAACGAGGCCATGCGCCTCAACTTCTGGCCGAAGGTGGAGATCAAATACCCGACCGACCTCAAAGGGCAGATGTACATTCCTTCCATCAACTGGCTCCTGTACATCGGTTGCATCTTCATCGTCTGGTTCTTTAAAGAGTCGAAGGAAATGGAAGCCGCTTACGGCCTCACCATCATTTTGGGGATGATCATGTCCTCGCGCCTGCTGGCCTTTTTTATGCGCCTCAAAAAATACCCGCGCCTCTTTATTTATGTGTTTGTGGTCGTCTACATTATCGTGGAAGGCTCCTTCCTGATTGCCAACCTCGAAAAATTCCCGAAAGGCGGTTACATCACCCTGCTGATTGCCCTGTTCCTGGCTTCGGTGATGGGCTGCTGGTACATTGCCAAGCTCATCAGGCAACGCTATACCGACATTGTTCCGCTGGCCAACTACAAGCAGATGCTGGTAGACCTCAGCTCCGATCCTTCGATCCAGAAATATGCCACGCACCTCATCTACATGACCAGTGCCAATAACCCGCTCACCATCGAATCGAAAGTGATCTACTCCATTTTGCAGAAGCGGCCCAAGAAAGCCGATGTCTACTGGTTTGTGCATGTGGATGTGGTGGATGAGCCCTACCGCATGGATTATAAGGTCACGCATATTGCCAGCGAGGACATCATCCGTATCGACTTCCGCCTGGGCTTCCGCGTGGCGCCTAAGATCAACCTCATGTTCAGGCATGTGGTGGCCGATATGGTGAAGAACAGGGAAGTGGATATCACCAGCCGTTACGAATCTCTGAACAAGAACAATGTGATCGGCGATTTCAAATTCGTGGTGCTGGAAAAATTCCTGTCCTACGAAAACGATCTGCCTTTCTTCGAAAAAATGATCCTGAATGTGTACTTCCTGCTCAAGCGCCTGAGCTTAAGCGAAGCCAAAGCATTCGGGCTCGACAGCAGCTCGGTGAAAATCGAGAAGTTCCCGATGATCATCAGCAAACCCAAAGAGCTTCATCTGAAACGCATTGAATAAATCCGGTATTGCAAGGCTTGTTGCCGCTGCATTCGTTAGTGCCTCTCTTCTATTGCCGTCGTGCCAAAAGCCTTCGGCAGAGGTTTCCTTTTATTTCTGGCGAACGAAAACCGTCTTATCTCCCGGCGAACGGGCAGCCCTGAAAACTTACAAAGTAAACACCTTGTATGTGCGCTTTTTTGATGTGGACATCAAAGAAGAAAACGGCCGGCCCGAACCGCTCGGCGTGGTCGACAGCCTGGAGCGCCTGCCGGAACAGCTGTCGGTGATCCCGGTCGTCTTTATCACCAACCGCACCTTCCTGCGGCTGAAAGCAGATACGGAAGCGGTGGCCCTTGCAAAGAACATCCTGAACAAGATCAGCGGCCTGCGTGCCTCTTACCCTGAGCTGCAGATCGACTGCGATTGGTCCGATAAAACAAAAGCACGCTATTTTCTGTTCCTGAAAACGCTGAAGCACCGGTTGCCGCCATCTACCAAACTGACGGCGACCATTCGCCTTCATCAGATCAAATATCCTGTGCGCACGGGCGTCCCGCCGGTAGATGGGGGCATGCTTATGTTTTATAACATGGGAACATTACAGGACCCGGAAGCGCCCAATTCCATTTTCGATGCCGCCACGGCCTCGGCTTACACTCCTTATATCAGAAGCTATGCCCTGCACCTGGATGTGGCCTTACCGGTATTCCGCTGGTATGTGCATTACCGCAACGGGGCCATCAAAGGGCTCGTTACTAAAAAACAGTTGCCGGAGGTGGCAGATACTTCTTATTTTTACAGCGGCGGCGAAGCAATATATACCGTCAAAAAAGCCGCTGTGCTCAGGGGCGTCTCCTACGAAACCGGTGATGTGCTGAAGTATGAAGCGATTGATGATGACCTGTTACTGGACGCTGCCGGATTGTTGCAAAAAAACCTGCCTGATACACACAGGCGCATTGCCTTATACGACCTCGACGATATTAACTTAACCTACTATGAAAGCAGCACACTTCAAAACGTTTATTCTACCTTCCGTTAGCCTCCTGGCCTGCGCGGCCCTGACAGCCCTGGCCTGCTCCGGTGGCGAATGGGACGGGAGCGAAGGCTCCATGTTCACCCCGCACATCATTCAGCAGAAACAATCGGTGGCCTTTTTCCGGACACTGGAAACGCCTTTTTACGATGGCTATGATGATGCAGGCGCCGAAGCATTCAAAGCCAGGAACAAAACAGAGTGGGCTTCCTTTTTTGAAAACAAAGTCCCGGAGGAAGCGATCAGCTACTGGCTTTACGATGCTTCCCTGACACAGATCGATCAGATGATCTTTGACATCAAAGGCAAAACGGCAAGCCTGGACGAGCTCTCAAAAAAACACAGCCTGAAAAACACGGCTCCTGCCGCTAAGGCTACTGCTTTCTTATACTATACAGGCTTTGCCCGCCGCAACGAAACCATTGCGGGCCCACCGGATGTATGGAGCAGCCGCCTGGCTGATGTGCCCGTTGCCAACATGGCTCAACAGATTACTGGTGGCCTGAATTTCTATGCCAAAGCCAGCGATCCTTTTCTCAAAGAGCGCTATGCGTTCCAGGTGGAGCGCCTGTATTTTTTCAATAAGGAATACGACAAGACGATCTCTTTTTTCAATGACAATGAAAAGACCTTCACCTCAGGCAACAGCATGAAATGGAGAAGCCTCGGCTATAAAGCGGCGGCCCTGTACAGGCAGAAAAAATACAGTGAGTCGAACCTGGTGTATGCCACCATCTTCGACCGCTATGAGCCGATGCGGAAATCGGCCTACCTCTCCTTTCACCCGCTTCCAAAAGCGGAATGGGATCAATGCCTGGCCCTGGCTAAAAGCACGCGTGAGAAAGAAGTGCTGTGGCAGCTCAAAGGCCTGTATGGCAACGAGGTGGAGGCCATGCGCGAGATCCTGAAGCTCAATCCTTCTTCCGAGCTGGCCGACCTGCTGCTGGTAAGGGCTGTGAACATCGAAGAGTGGAACATGGAATCGTCAAGTTATGAGGATAAAAAAACGGGCAAGGTCTATTCCGTAAATAAGAACCTGCTGGCCTTTCTGAATGAAACCTCTGCCACCATCCAATCGCCGAACGCCGCCGCCTGGCACCTCGCGGCAGCTTACCTCAACGACATGCAGGGCGATTATGCACAGGCGGAAACACAAATGAAGCGTGCGGAAAAGCTCAAGGCCGCCAATCCCATTCATAAGGCGCAATACCACCTGATTGCCGTGTACGGCGCTTTGAAAAAAGCAACGGCCATGAACGAGAAGCTGGAAGCGGCCATGCTCAACGATCTGAAGATCCTGTTCAGCAAGGAAACCGGGGAGCTCGATAATTTCAGGAGCAGTAAAGCAAAAACCTGGACCCGCCGCACGCTGGCGGAGCTTTACCTGAAAAAGGGTGAAGTGGAAAAGGCGGAGCTCATCTTTCCGGGCATCAGCCCGAAGCACTTCGATGCGACAGACCCTATCAAAAAAATGATCGCCTACTACGAAAAGCCGAATCCTTCCGCCTTTGAAAAATTGTTCTTCGAACAGGCCTCCCTGCAGAAGCACGACTACCAGGAGCTCCTGGGCATCCGTTACGCGCAGCAGGATAAGCTGGAAGAGGCCCTCGTAGCCTTAAAAGCGGTGGGAAGCAAGGAAACACTTTATGGAAATCCTTTCACCATCCACATCAAAGACTGCCACGACTGCGACCATGAAGCGGCACAGAAAACCAAATACACCAAAGCTTCGTTCATTGAGAAAATGATGGAAATGAAAGGCATTGCTCAGAGCAAACCGGCCGAAGCGGCGCAGAATTATTTCCTGGTGGCCAATGGGTTTTACAACATGACGTATTTCGGGAATGCGCGCCTCTTCTACGACAACCGCGTGGACAATACAATCTATACATATGAGCATGCGGTTACGCCTGAGGAGAACAACGACCTGGCCTTGAAATATTATTTACTGGCTTTACAGAATTCCACGGATAAGGAATTCAAAGCCAAATGTACCTTCATGGCGGCCAAGTGCGAGCAGAATGCGTTCTTCATGAATGTACCGGCTAATTTCAAAGGCGATTTCAAAGCGGGAATTTATTTTGCGTCTCTGAAAAAAGACTACAGCGCCACGACGTATTACCAGGAGATCATTAAGGAATGCGGGTATTTTAAGACCTATATTGGTTCCCGCTGATCCCGCAGATAATGCGGATTTTAGAACAAATAAACCACATAGTAATATAGACAAGATAGGAAATAGAAAACAATCATAGTTAAATAACGTCTATGTTCTCTTCCTGCTCTTCTATGTTTCTATGTAGCTATGTGGTTTAACGAACTCTCAGATGACGGGGATTTTAGAACAAATAAACCACATAGTAACATAGGCAAGATAGGGAATAGAAAGCAATCATAGTTAAATAACGCCTATGTTCTCTTCCTGCTCTTCTATGTTTCTATGCACCTATGTGGTTTAACGAATCCGCAGATGACGCTGATCTCCCAAATTAAAACCACATAGTAACATAGAAAAGAGAGGGAACTGAAAAAAATCATGGCAATGACTTCCCCCAATCTTATGTCGCATGGTTAAATCAGAACAATGCTCGATGCCATGATTTGTTCTATAGCCCCGTAGGGGCTTAATGTTAATAGAATAAATCATGTCGTTAGATTTGAGCGTGCCGTAGGTACGCAATGTTTAGTTCCAAATCCTTTGTCGTATGACATTCAACCCCTTCAGGGTTGGATTTCGATGGGCTTATTTCTTTATGGATGTTGAAGCCCTTCAGGCTTCCCTTTCATCTTGTGCTTAACATCATACGAAGCTCTTCAATAAAGGCTCCCTGTGCCGGAAGTATCTTGGTGAATGCTTCCTCCACGCTGAACCAGGCAGCCTTATCAATTTCCGGGAAGCTTTGCATCCTACCGGACTTCGGCGGCCAGGGCATATCGAAGGTATTGCTTTTCAGGCTGCTCACCTCAAACTCACTTTCCAGCGCCCAGGCATGCACCAGCTTGCCTCCTTTTTGTTTGACGGGTGTCAGCTTCATGAATGCTCCTTCGGGCCGCATCCCTGTTTCTTCGGCAAATTCGCGTTGTGCCACCAGGAGCAGGTCCTCCTCTCCTTCACCGGGCTCGCCTTTGGGAATGGTCCAGGCGCCCTCGTCTTTCCTCGCATAGAATGGCCCGCCGGGATGCACGAGCAGCACTTCCAGCGTCTTTGGGTGGTAACGGTACAGTAAAATGCCGGCGCTTTGTTTCATCTTTTTTTTGTAAAGAATCCTTTGAGGGCCCAGAGACCCAGTAAAACAACCAGTAAAAGCAATGCCAGCAGCAGAATGCTCATCGACAGGTGGTAAAAAGGATGCAGGATCCCGCCTGTCACCATCAGGACCAGGATGCTGATGCCAATGCCTTTCATGATCCTCGTGAAGAGGAACTCCCGCGCCATGTTCTTCCGGAGCAACGCCTTGCGCTCTTCACTCATCTCGATGCCGGCAGCAGGAAGCACCAGTGGTTGCTGCACCTCCCCCGGCTCGCGGACAATCTGGCGTATAATCTCCCGCTCTTTCATTTCCGCTATGTGCACATCGAAGCGGAAACGGTTAAGAATCTGGCGTAGTCCCTTCTCCAGGCCTTCGAGGTTGAGCAGGTGATCGATGAGCTTATAATAAAAGCCCGGGGAGAGGTTATAATTCTGAAAACAGTAATCGATAAAATACACGAAGGATTTATTCAGCGCTTGCTCATGCTGCTCAAAATCTTCGGACAGGCTGTTCATAAAGTCGATGAAATCATCCGTCATCAGGAAAGCAAGGTCTTCGTTAAGCTTCGCCTCCACCTCCTGCAGGCGGATCTGATGCTCATGCCAGTGCACCAGGAATTTCACCAGGCCGGCGATGTGTGTTTTCACAACCTGCTGAAGCTCCTCCTGCTGATAGGCCTGGAGGTATGATCCCCATCCGGCCTGCCCGAGGTAGGACCTGTATTGGTGCTGGCTCAACACGTGTTTGCTGCTTTCCTGCAAAGCTGAAAGCAGTAATTCCTGGACCTCTTTGAAATAAGGTGCTTTTGAAACGCTATCCAGGAAGGCTTTCAGGCCGCTATGATCCGGAAGCACTTTGGGATGCCCGAAAAAAGAAAGTGCCGCGGCATGGCTGAAAATAGCGCGATGCATATTATCGGGCCGGAGTGCTCTCAGCTCGTCGAGGCTTTGCAGAATACTGTGCTTAGAGTACTCCGTATCATTGATGCGCAAAAAGGGACTATCCAACAGGTTAAACTCCGCTATGAATTTTTTTTGCAGCCTTTTCAGCCCGGGATCTTCCTCCGGATCAAAGGCCCCGAAATAATACATGATATGATAGGGCGAGCGGTAAGGCAGCATCCGGGGGAAAAATTATAGTTTAAAAATAGCTGATTTTCTCTACAAATCACGCAGGCACTGTGGAATTCTGCGAACAGGGGATAGAAATTCTGCCCCATAACCCAATGCAAAAAGGCCTCTCTACCGGGCATGAGGTTGGCTGCCGGCACTATGAAACCAATGTTGAACCTATAAACATACTACTCATGACTTTAATTCAAAAAAGAAGAAATGGAAACGGGAGTTTGTTTCCTTCTTCAAGAAATGATTTTATGACCAACCGCTTTTTTACACCGGGATGGTTTGATCCGGATGATTTCTGGAACACGGGTTCTAATATATTGCCTGCCAACATTTCGGAAACAGACAAAGAGATCAGGCTTGACCTCTGTGTACCCGGACTCAAAAAAGATGACTTTAAGATCCACTCCGAAAACGGTGTGTTAACCATCAGCAGCGAAAAAGAAGAGGAATCGAAACAGGAGGATAAGCGCTATACCCGCCGCGAATTTTCCTATTCCGGCTTTTCCAGAAGCTTTCAGCTGCCTGAAAACATCGATGAGGACCACATTAACGCTAAATATGAAAATGGCATGCTCAGGTTAACGATTCCTAAAAAAGAAACGGCTGCTCCGGCACCGAAAAAACAAATAACCATTGACTAACCTGTAAATCCAAGAAGCCATGAAGAATTTAGTAATAGCGGTCGCTGCGTTTATGCTGATGCTGAACGTCGATCTGAATGCCGGATCCGGTCCTGACAGACCAAGCAACGAGAATACCTATTGTGCAGAAATGAAAAATGACAAGCTGGTGATCATGCGCGACGGAGAAGTGCTGACACATGACATTGTCTTTGAAAACGGCGTGGAGCTTAAAAGCGATGGAAGGGTGATCTACCCGAACGGACTAAAGGCAACCATGAAAGCCGGCGAGTGCGTGGACAAGTCGGGGCTGATCAGCACACCGGCCAAACAGGAGGCTAAACAATAAGGCATCCGACTCACCAGGCGCTCATAAAAAAAGGCTGCCACAACATCCCGTGACAGCCTTTTATTTTTTCCTTAATGAGCTTACTTCACAGAAACCGGCACTTCCATTTTTTCCCAGATCAGGGAAAAACCGTTGGCACCGAGGCTGTACTTCAGCCTTTCGGCTGTTGGTGAAACAGCACGCGGCTTCACCGTCACGCGCAGGGCATCGTCGCTTTCCTTGTAATCGTAGGCTCCCCACTGTTTAGCGGTTTTATTAAAAATGATAACCCATTCTTTCTCTCCCGGGATAGCAAAGAAACTGTAGGTTCCGGCAGGCAGCTGCTTGCCTTCCACCGTAATGGCTTTGTCGGTGCTGAAGATGGTTGCCTCGTTGGCACCTGTTCTCCATACCTTTCCGTAAGGTACCAGGTCGCCCCAGATCTTACGCCCTTTCACGGCAGGGCTTCCGTAATTAATGCTGATGTTGGCTCCGGCTACTTTTCCGCTAACGCTGTCGCGCGGACTGGCCACCGGTTTTTGCGCCTGCGCCGTACCGAGGCCGCAGATGAGCGCTAAAAAAAGGGTAATGATCTTTTTCATAAGTTTAGGGTTTAGGATGACGCTTAAAGGTAGAATTTTTTGCTAAGCCAGCATCCCTGAATGAGTGAAAGGCCGCCCGATTTTAACGTAAATTGACAATCAACGTAAAATTACCCGAACAGACAAACGCCACTCATCATCGGGCTTTTTGTAAAGAATAAGCCCTACTTTTATCCTATGAGTTTTTCCTATTTCAACTTCTGGGTCAGAAATGGCGTCCTGTACCTGTTCTTTTGCCTGCTCGGGCTCTTGATGGTGCTGTTGGATAAGGATCATCCCATCCACCTCAAGGGGCAGGCCCTGGGCGTGATCGTGGATGGAGCCATCATCATCCTCATTGCCAACATCCAGGTACACATCCACAACATATTGCACAAAAATTATTTTGGCAAGCACCATCTCAAATATATTCTAAGCACCCTCACCCTATTCACCAGCTACTTCCTCATCAGTTTTTTTACGCGCTACGGTTTCATGCGGAACGAAAGCCCGGTGAGCATCGGCATTTCCATCTTCCTGATTTACCTGATCGGCCTCGGCTTTTATTACATCCACAAAAATATCCTGGAGCGGAACCTGCTTTTTCAGAATGAGCTCATCGAAAGGGACGAAGAGATCCGGCATCTGAAAGCCCAGCTCAATCCCCATTTTTTATTCAACGCGCTGAACAACCTCTATGGCACGGCCCTGACGGATCCGGATGAAACACCCGACAAGATCCTGGAGCTCTCCGAATTGCTGAGGTACCAGATCGAGTCTTCTAAAAAAGAGCACGTTTCCCTGGAGGATGAGGTGGGATTTATCAAGAAATACCTGAGCTACGAGCGAAGCAGGAACCCCAAGCTGGCGATCGACTTCTCAACCGATATCCAGTCTGAGCGCTTTTACCTCTCGCCCATGCTCTTCATGCCCTTTATTGAAAATGCCATTAAATACAGCAGCCATACCGACGAGCCTTTCCTCTCCCTGTCTATCGAGGCCGATAAGAAAAAGCTCGTGTTCAAAATGAAAAACAATTTTACGGAGAGTGGCAGGAAATTTTCAGGGACCAACACAGGGCTTTCCAATACCAAAAAAAGACTCGAGTTAATGTACCGGAAAAAGCACGAGCTGATTATTTCCCAGGGCGACGGGATCTACAGCATTGAGCTGACCTTAAAACAATAAAACGGATTGTAATACCCAGCACACATGACTTATAAATGCCTGATAGTGGATGATGAAGCGCCTGCGCATAAAGTGCTGCAGTCGCATATCAGTAAAACGGGCCTGCTTGAAATTGCCGGCGACGTGTATGACGGAAAGGAAGCGATTGACTTCATGCTCAATACCAAAGTGGATCTCCTGTTCCTGGACATCGATATGCCAAAGCTTTCGGGCCTTGAGCTCCTGCAATGCCTGCCTTACCATGTGCCGGTGATCTTAACCACCGCCTACAGCAATTTCGGCTTTGAAGCTTACCAGCATGATGTGGTGGACTACCTGCTGAAACCCATCTCCTACCCGCGCTTTTTAAAGTCCATCAATAAGGCCATTAAGCTGACAGACTCCGTGAAAGAAGAAGAAGGGCCTGAGTTTCCGGACATCGAGCTGAAATACGACGGGATCCTGAAAGTGATCAACACCAGGCGCATCCTGTTCATTGAAGCAGTCGGCAACTATATCAAAATTCACCTCGACAACGAAAAGCCCCTGCTGGTGACGCAGACCATGAAATACATCATGTCCATATTACCGCCCCGGCATTTTACACGGGTGCATAAATCCTATATCGTCAAGCGTGAGGCTATTGTGGAGATCAAAAAAACGGAGGTCCTCCTGTCGAATAAGGTTGAATTACCCGTAGGGCGCAAATATTCGGTCTTGCTGGAGTAAAACAAAACAGGCACACGTTGGTACATGTGCCTGCAATGAATGATGGTGTATGGTATCCGGTCCTAGTTCCCCAGCTTGTATAACATTTTGGTATGCATGAAAACCGCTCCCACAAAGGTCTTTTCTTTTTTGTAGGGCACGTGGAATTCGTGGGCGGTAGCCTCTACGATTTTCGAAATCTCAGGATAATGAACGTGTGAAATAGAAGGAAACAAATGGTGTTCTACCTGGTAATTCAAACCACCTAAAATATAGGAGATGAAACGGTTCCCGGTAGCAAAATTCATGGTTGTGCGCAACTGATGCTCCATGAAGTTGTTCTCCAGCTGGTTGTTCTCTCCTGCCTTGTGAAACTCGGTTTCGTCGGTAACGTGAGCCGCCTGAAACACCATGGCAAGAGTAATCCCCGCTACGTAGTGCATGACGAGGTAACCTGTCAGCCAGTTTAAAAAAGTCATATCAGCCACAACAAAAAACGGAATAAGCATGTAGCCATAGTATAAGATCTTGGATGCCACAATGATCAGGATCTCTCTCGTGAGGGTGGTTTTAGCGGCTTTCAAATGCCCTGCTTTACTATAACGTATGGCCTGCTGGAAATCTTTGGTGGTGCTCCACATCAGCGTCATCAGGCCGTAAAAGAACCAGGCATATAAAAACTGGAATTTATGGATCCATTTTTTCTCCGCATGCGGGTCGAAACGTAAAAATCCCAGCGGTGCAATATCCTCATCATGATCGTGCACATTGGTGTAGGTATGATGGATGACGTTATGCTGAATTCTCCAGTTCAGGGAGCTCCCGGCGAGCATGCCTATGGAAAAGAATCCGAGGACCTTATTGAAGGTTTCGTTCTTACTGTAGCTGCCGTGGTTGGCATCGTGCATTACGCACATCCCGATCCCTGCCATGCCGAATCCCATAAGCACTGCCAAAAATAACCAGGCTGTTTTGCTGTCGGTAACGTGAAAGGAAATCAGGAGAAAAGGTACGAGGTAAGCGGCAAACATCACCGCTGTTTTTAAATAAAGGTGGAGGTTCCCGCTTTTGTTGATCTGGCGGTCCTTGAAATAAGAATCTACCCGTTTGCGGAGTTCTGTTTGAAAATTGCGATTCGAATTATTATTGAATCTTAGTGCGGTTGTGCTCATTGTGTTATAGAATTAATAGCACAAAGATCAGCACAAAACCAGCGGGAGGGCCTGAAAAAGGGATTAAACGCTTAGGTATTGTATGAACGCCGTTCGTCATAAAAAACCCTCTGTATCACAGATACAGAGGGTTTGTCACGGGTAACAGCCAAAATAAAGGTCGCTAGGCCGCCAGTGTTGTTTTTTCCTGCGGGATGATGGGTAGCTCGATGCCGGGCGTTTCGGGCTTTAGCTTGGCAATAACCCTGTCGGCCCTTTTCTGCGCCATCCATTCTTTTTTGAGCACCCATTTTTCTCCCTGCAATTTGTTCATGATCTTATCAAAGGGCATGTATACTGCCAGATTCATAAGGCCTTCCCATTTAGCTTTGAAGCTATGGGCAATCTTCCGGTAGCTAACCGAGAAGCCGCCATCCACATAGGTGATGAAGTGCCAGTAACCGCTCGGCATGTAAAGCGAATCGCCATGCTCGAGCACACACTCCTGCACCTCGATGTATTTCAAGCCCGGGTATTTTTCGTAGTCCGGATGATCGAGGTCTACCAGGGAATAGGTATTATAAGGTAATTTATAGAGAAGCTCCGAATATTTAGGATCGACCAGGACCACTTTTTTGCGGCCATAGAATTGTGTCAATAACACGTTACTCATATCAATGTCCTGGTGAATGCGCACTTTGATGTCTTTCGCGCCAAAGAACATATAACCGATCCGGCCCAGGATGCCTTTGAAGATAGCCGGGCATGGAAAATCCTTTCTGAGTTCGGGTTTTGATTTAAACATGTTGAAAAGGAACATGCGTAGCGTGGTTGGCTTATTCTCCACGATGGTATTCACATAGTCTCTGAAGGGCATCTTCAGGTCGGGAATGGTAAAGGCCGAGCCCTTATTGCTGTTGCTGTTGTCAAACACATCCACCATGACGTCGCCGCAAACGTTTTTGATATAATCGATGGTCCACTTGTTCCCTGCCGGGTACTTATCAGCCAGTCCTTTGATGACTACCGGTTTTTGCGGGATCAGATACTTTTTTTTGAATTCTTCAGGCGAAATATCGCTTATGGTATCAATAGAAGAAGTTTTCATAAAATTGGGTTTGAAAGTGTAAATACAATTCTATACCAGTTGCTTTAAGAAAATATGTTAGAGCAAAATTATGTTAGATTTCATGAACTAAAACAATCTGATACGTTAAAAGTTGTAAAACAGGGGAAAAATATCTACAGCAAAAGTTAAAGGAATGGTTAATTTTATCCCGTGAATTCAGTGTTGCCCCTTTCCAAACAGATAGCCTATGCGTTTGGCATGATGGGTTACAGCATCCTGATCAACATCATCAGCGTGATCCTGGTTTACCTCTATGTGCCACCTGAAACCAGTGGTTTACCACCCCTGATTACACAGATTGTCATTTTCGGCATCTTTAATGTCATGACAATTGTCACCACCAGCAGCCGCTTTATCGATGCCGTGTACGATCCTTTTATTGCCCAGCTGAGCGACCGCAGCACACATCCCCATGGCCGGCGCATCCCGCTGATGAAAAAAGCGATTTTGCCTTCCGTACTGTTCTGCTGCCTCATTTTTTTTCCCTTGAATCATTATGAGTCGGGAGTTAACATTGCCTGGCTGACGGTGATGCTCGTTTTGTTTTATATCTCCACCACTTCTTATGTGATTCCTTACTACGCCCTGCTGCCTGAAGTGGCGCCTGATTCGGCAGAAAAGGTGAAGCTCTCCACCTGGCAATCGGTAGGCTTTGTGGTGGGGATCGGCATTGGCTCCAACGTGTTCAATGTCACCGACCTGGTGCAACGCCATTTCGGCGTGGAAACGCGCCTGGCAGCTTTACAGATCTCTGTGGTGTGTTTCGCTGCTTTAGCCGGTATTGCCTTACTGATCCCGGTGCTCGCCATCAACGAAAGACAGTATTCGACGGCGGTGCCGCACTCGGTGCCGCTCAGGCAGGCTTTGAGGCAAGCGCTTAGGAACCGCAATTTTTTGCTCTTCATCGTGGCCGACTTTTCCTATTTCATTGCCGTAACGCTTATTACCTCGGGCCTCCTCTATTTTCTCAAGGTGCTGCTGCAGCTCCCGGAAGCGCTTGGGAATAAGCTGATGATGACGATGGTGCTGGTATCCTTCATCTTTTATCCGATCATTAACCTGCTTGTAAAAAAAACGGGGAAGAAACAGATCGTATTTGTTTCCCTCGTCCTCCTTTCTTTCATCTTTCTCGGCATCTATTACCTCGGGAAGTTTCCTTTGGGACCGGAGAAACAGATCTTCTTCCTGATAGGCCTGGCGGCCATTCCACTGGCCTCGCTCAATATCCTGCCCAATGCCATTCTTTCCGAGATCATTCAGAAAGACAGCAATGATACCGGCGAAAACAAAGGGGCGCTCTATTTCGCGGTCAGGTATTTTTTTGTGAAGATCGCCCAGACGATGGGCACAGCCCTTTTTGTGATGTCTCTCAACTATGGGAAAGACGTTGGCCATGATTTCGGGATCCGCCTCAACGGTTTGTTAGGCTTCGGGCTCTGCTTCCTGGCAGCGCTGATCTTTCTGAGATTTAAGGAAGAAAGAAGGGACTAAAGGGACAGAAGAGATGAAAGATTAAACCCGGCGGCTGAGCGCAGTCGAAGTCTCCGGGATTGAGAAACTTAGCGCCCTACATTATTCGGCCTGGTATATACCAATTGCATCACATTGATGTTGCGCATGGCGAAAGCCGCTTCGCAGTAGCAGAGGTAATAGTTCCATTTACGGATAAAATAATCGTCGAAGCCCAGTTGTTTGACCTCCTCCAGCTTTTCGTTGAAGGTTTTATACCACACCTGGAGGGTGTGTGCATAATGCAGGCCGATGTCCTTGAGATCGACCAGCGTAAGATTGCTGGTGCTGTTCACTGCCTGGTTGATGGCACCAACCGAAGGCAACAACGAGCCAGGAAAAATATGTTTCTGAATCCAGTCCACACCGTTCTTCAGGCTGTCGAAGCGTGAATCGGGGCAGGTAATCACCTGCAGGGCAAAGATGCCGTCCTTCCCGAGCAGGTCGCTGCATTTTTTAAAATATTCGGTGTAATATTCCTCACCCACAGCTTCCAGCATTTCAATAGAAACGATTTTGTCGAAACTTCCCTCCATGAGGCGGTAATCTTTTATCAGGATGGTAATTTTATCTTCCAGCTGCTCTTTGGCAATACGCTCCTTGGCAAGTTTGTACTGTTCTTCCGAAATGGTGAGGGTCGTTACCTTGCAGCCATAGGTCTTGGCCATGTAAATGGCATTGCCGCCCCAGCCGCTGCCGATTTCCAGCACATGGTCGCTCGGCTTCAGGTGCAGCTGCCGGCAGAGCCTGTCGTACTTTTCGAGCTGCGCCTCTTCCAGCGTCATATCCTCTCTTGTGTAATAGGCCGATGAGTAGGTCATCGTCGGGTCGAGGAAAAGGGCAAAGAACTCATTGTTGAGATCGTAATGCTCGGAAATATTCTTACGCGAGCCGCTGATGCTGTTGCCCCGCTTTAAATGGTATAATTTATTGACTGCCTTTAAAAGATTCAGCAGCACCGATTTTGCGCTGCTTCCGGAAACCGTCGGCGCATGATCCACATTGAGCAGGAACCATTTGATGACGTTGGTGATATTGTCCGTATCCCAATCGCCATCTACATAAGCTTCGCCAAAACCGATGTCGCCATATAAGACACAGCGCTTAAAAAAAAGCGGGTTCTGAATGCGGATGTTACAACTTGTTCCCTCACCGTTGCCGATGGCCATGTCCGATCCGTCAGGCAGGGTAATCACAGCTTTTCCAAGGGGCATCTTAGAGAGCAATCCTAAAATCACTTTCTGGTAAAAACCTTCTTTTGGCCTGGTTATGCTAAGCGATGTTGACATATACGAATATAATCTATTTTTTTATTTTCTGTTGTATTTACGATGCACGTCCCTTTGCAGATTTAACAAATCGTTTTTTTTATGATAGGGAATTTTCCTGAGCCACAGAAGCAAGGCATTCCAGTGGATGAGGGTCATGATCCTCAGCGTAAGAAAAGGAAAGCGGATGCTATACCACAACAGGTTTCCATTGCTCAGATTTTTTTTGACTCCCGTGAGCGTGCTGATGAAGACGCGTTCCTCTTGGTTGAAGGTATCGATACGGACATGGAGCTTTTCAGCCGGAACATGAAGGTTAAAATCAAAATTGGCATCATGATCGAAAAAAGGAGATACGTAGAAATACTTAGTGGTATTCAGATGAAATTTTTCTCCATAAAGGTTTTGGGTTCCGAGAAAATAGGGTTTCATTTCACGGAAGGTATTACTCACCTCAGCCACGCTGCACAGGGGCTGATGATCTGTACCGAACACAAAATAAAAAGACACCGGGTTGAAGTTATAGCCCAGGATATTGAGGTTCGTCAGGCACATGATCTTCCCAACCGGGTGATGCATTCCATTCTGTTTTAAGTAATCCAGCAGATGCGCTTTGGTGCTTTTGCCTGCATCCGGCCCATCGATGGGCAATTGCAAATGTTCCTTATCACGGAAGCTGAACACATTAAAGCGGTTGTGGCTGAACAGGAATAATTTTTTCTCCAGGAGCTCCAGCTCATCGAGGTCAATATAAAACATAAACACGTTATAGTGAAAGCGATGCTTTTTGGGAGCAAGCCTGTGGTGCATAACAGTAGCTTTATAGAGACAAGAGTTCATTTTATTTATTTTTTAACCACATAGGCACATAGAATCATAGAGATCAAGAAGAAAAGACCTTGTGATTCAACTATGCTAAACCGTCGAACACTCTTTTGTTCTGAATCATTTTTTATCATAAAGATCTGCGTCATCAGCGTTCCATCTTTTAAATCATTGTACATATAGAAGCAAATTTGTTCTCTATATGGCCTCTGTGTCTATGTGGTTATTTAATCGTCCCACATAAATCCACCGCGCTCTTATACGCATCTTCATGAAAGCCGTATTTAAAATAGCTTCCACAAAAATACAAAGGCCCGCTTGCATTGAGCTGGTGTAATTCGTCCTGCGCCCTGATAGCCGCCACATCAAATAAAGGATGCTCGTAGTCAATTTCCCGGATCAGCTTCTCAGGTGCTACACTGCCCGGAATAGCATTGATCGATACAAAATAATTTTTCCGGTCCGATACGCCCTGTAAGCGGTTCATCCAGTAGATGGTGGTCGGCACCTGTTTTCCGTTACGCTCTTCGATGCGGTAATTCCAGCTGCTCCAGGTACGCCTGTTCTTCGGCATCACGGATTCATCCGTATGCACCGTGGCTTTATTTTTTTCGTAGTGAAATACCGATAGTAAGCGTTGCTCATCTGCCGTAGGTTCCGATAACATGCTCAGCGTCTCGTTGGCATGAGCCGCAAAGATCACTTTATCAAATTCCTGTTGCATGCCATTGGCCGTAGTCACAAGGGCCTTTCCACCGGGCAGGCGCTTCACACTCAGCGCAGCGTTGTTCACCTGTATCTTGTCTTTAAACGGTTTGATAAGGATCTCGCGGTAAGCCTGGCTGCCATTCTGCAGCGTGTACCACTGGTGCTGGGTGTTCAATCCCAGGAAGCCGTGGTTTTTAAAAAAGCGGATCAGCGTCACCGCCGGAAAGTCCAGCATCTTATCCATCGGCGTGCTCCATACCGCGGAGCTCATCGGTACCAGGTATTTCAGCAGCATCTCTTCGCTGAACTTAAATTCTTTGATGTAATCGGCCAGCGAATGGTTGGCATATTCCGGCTTATCCAGGATCTCCACGCTGATCTTATTAAAGCGTGTGATCTCCATCAGCATCCTGATATAGCCGGGACTAAAAATATTCTTGCGCTGGGCAAATAAGCCGTTCAGCCCGGAGCCGCAGTACTCAAGGCCTGTAGGCACATACTGCACACTAAAGGACATGTCTGTTTTTTTGATCGGTGCCTTGATCTCTTCAAAGAGCTGGCAAAGGTTCGGGTAGGTTTCGAAGTTGAAAACCATAAAACCCGTATCCATGTACACCGGCTTCCCATCCTCCTCCACGGAAACGGTATTGGTATGCCCACCGATGTAATTGTTCTTTTCAAAGATGGTGAGCGCATAGCGGTGCTGCAGTAAATGCGCGCATCCCATCCCGGCTATTCCTGTTCCTATGATCGCTACTGTTTGCATTCAGGCTTGCTTTTACGGTTTAATCAGTTCCTTCTTTTGAAATAAGTAATGGCTTACAATCCATTCCTCGCCGCCCTTATACGCCCAGAGCTCGGCACAGGCCATATAGAAAATGCGCCAGTAGACCCACCATTTCAGGGCCTGGTCTTTGCCATAGGTGGTTTCAAACAAAGGCATGATCTGCGCTTTGTGTTTGTCCATGTTCTGCAGCCAGGCTTCCGAGGTTTTACTGTAATGCATCCCGCTTACGTGCCAGTGTTTCTCAATCGACAGGTGCTCATTGAAATACAGGAGCAGGTCGTCGCTCGGCATGATACCCCCGGTAAAAAAATACTTGCTCATCCAATCGCTCTCATCCATCACTTCAAACTTGTACGCGTATTCCTTATGCGTGAAAATATGCACGAATAATTTTCCATCGGGCTTCAGGAGATCCGCCACAAGCTTCATCAGCTTTTGGTAGTTGCGCATGTGCTCAAACATTTCCACCGACACAATGCGGTCGAAGGTCTGGTCAAGCTTGAATTCGTTGATGTTGGTCGTGATCACCGTCAGGTTCGTAATCCCGCGCTGTTTGGCCTGTTCGTCGATGTGCTGCTTTTGCGTCCGCGAATTGGAGACAACGGTAAAGGTGCTTCCCGGAAATTTAGTGGCCATAAATAAGGACAGCGAGCCCCAGCCGCATCCCAGCTCCAGCACCTGCTGTCCCTCTTTCAATTCCGCCCGTTCGCAGGTAAGCTCCAGCATGTCTTTTTCCGAGGTATCGATATCGGTTACGCCCGGTTTCCAATAGCCGCTGCTGTATTTCAAATGCTTCCCGAGGCAATACGTGTAAAAGGCTGTAGGCACTTCGTAGTGCTGCTCGTTGGCCTCCTGCGTATTGATGGCAATAGTCGGCGTCGCTTTCAATTCGGCAATCAGGGCCATGAGGTGCGCCTGCTGCGCTTCCACATTCCCTTTATGCTCGTCTTTCAAACGCTGCTTTAATAAGTTACGGATACCCATCCGGATGAGGAAATCCGGAACTTTGTTTTTCTCTAGTAAGGAATTATACCACATAGTTTTTGAATATGGAAAATGGAAGCATCGAAAATGGAAAACCCCTTTTCCATCTTCCTTTTTCCCTTTATATTATTTTTTCTTCGGCAGGGGAACAAAAGCGCTGGTTGTGCGCTGGTATTCCTTATAGGCTTCGCCTTTGCTTCTCAGGGATTGTTCTTCCGTCATAGGAATGCCGGTTACCTTAAAGATCAGGAAGCCGATCGACAGCGGGCATACCAGCGCCAGCCAGCCGTAAGGGCTTGGCAGGGCAAAGATGAGCACGGAGATCCAGATGGAGAGCTGGAAAAAATAATTGGGATGCCTGGAATAGTTCCACAAACCCGCCTGGCACACTTTGCCTTTGTTGGCCGGATTTTTTTTGAATTGCTGCAACTGCCAGTCGGCCAGGCCCTCCCCGCAAATGCAGATGAGCCAGAGCGCAGCGCCGATGTATTCGACGATCGAGATCTCTTCGGCTTTATTGAGGGCGATGATAAAAAACGGAATGCTTAGAAAGACATTGGAGAAAGCCTGCATCTGGAAGAAAACAAAAAACTTGGCGGTGCCCCACTCCGTGCGTAATTGCTTGTAGCGGCCTTCTTCCTCATCCAAATGCCCCAACACCCTTTTTGAGAGGTATAAGCCAAGCCGCAGGCTCCATAAAGCCGCCAGGCCACACACGATATGTTTGCGAAGGGCGAAACCGTCGGCCAGCAACCAGATAACAGCTGCAATGACCAGGAAATCAAAGGCCCAGAAAACATCCACAACACCGTAATTTTTAATGCGCAGGGCCCACAGAAATACCAGCGTCATGATAAACGCCACTGCCGCCCAGGAGACTAAAGGAAGAGAGAGGTAAGGACTCATAAATAGCTTGACATGTATAATTAATTGTAATATACGGATAATACAGATGTCCGGATTTTCCGGAAGATAATTCTATCTCCTTTATATTCAGGGTAAATAGTTGGTTTTTACTACTAATCCGGTTTTTTTGCTGCTTTTTCTAAAGAAACATTTTAGGCTTTAGACGAACAAAAAGCCACATACAACGATTTTTTTGCTTTTAGAAAGATAATTTTCTAAATTGAATTTCAATAAAGAGAACCCCCGAAAAAACATGTCTGATACAGACCACCGCGTCATTGACCCACAACGGGCCGGAACACAAATCGAAAAAGCATTCGGGATTTGCCGCAGCCACCCTCAAACGGGGATCGGACTGGCGGAAGAAGTACTGGCTGCCTCTCCGGATGATAAGATCCGGGGACAGGCCATTGCCGCCCGTGGCTCCTGCCATGTATGGCTGGGAAATTACGACAATGCCTTAAAAGACCTGTTCGATTCACTGGCCCTGGCAGAAGCCCAGGAAGATACCACCTATGAGGCCAATGCCCTCTACCATATTTTTTGTGCCTATTATTTCCTGGCCGATTACGACAATGCCCTGAAATATTCGCACGAGATGCTCAGCCGGGCGGAAAAGAACGGAAATGTCCTGGCACAGGCCAACGCCCTCAATGGCATCGGCTCGGTATACTATACCTCGGGCGAAAATCAAAAGGCCATTGATGCCCTCAGCAAAGGGCTTGAGCTGGCCGAGAAAGAGAACGACAAAAACCTGCTGGCCCGCATCCTTGATGGCCTCGGTTCTGCTTACCTGAACCTGAAGGATATCCCGCGCTCCATCGCCATGAAAAAGCGCGCCCTGGAAGTGGCCCGCTTTGTGGGCTCCAAGCATGTAGAATCCTATGCGCTCGACGGGCTGGCGAAGATCTACCTGGCAGCCGGCGATATGATCAATGCGGAGAAAGAATTCCGCGAGTGCCTCACGATCCGCGAAGAGCTCAACTTCCGCTCGGGAATTGCCGAAACGAATTTTCAGCTGGGCAATCTTTTCCTGGGCCTGAACCGCCTCGACTATGCCGTGGCGCATTTGAACAAGGCGCTGAGCATTTCGCAGGAAACCAATACCAAGGAAGTTCTCTATAAAACACACGAGTCGCTTTCGCGCTTGTATGAAAAGCAAGCCAATACGGCTAAGTTCATCGAGCATTTCAGAAACTACTATTCCTTAAAGGAAGACTATTTCAGCGAAAAGAATAAGCAGAAGCTGAAAGGCGTGGAAATGCAGGTGAGCATTTCGCAGATAGAAAAGGAGAAAGAGCTCCTGAGCCAGAAGAACAAGCAACTGGAATTACTGTCGAATGACCTGATGGCCCTGAGTAACCTCGGGAAAACCATCACCTCCCTCCTGTCGGTGGAAGCCATCAACAAAAAGGTATACGACATCATCAATGACATCATGGACACGGGAGGCTTCGGCATCGGGGTGCTCTCGGCAAACGGCCGCGAACTCATTTTCCCGGGTTACATCGAGAAAGGCGTGGTGCTGCCATCGTCGGGCTATGAGCTTACAGATGCCAACCGCCTGGCCACCGTATGCTTTAACCAGGAAATCGATATCCTCATCAACGACCATGAACTGGAATCGGGGAAATACATTGAGAAAGTATTAAAGCCGGTGATGGGGCAGCCGGTTCAATCCATCATTTACCTGCCCCTGAAGATCAACGGCAAAAAGCTGGGTGTGATCACGGTGCAGAGCTTTAATAAAAATGCCTACGACGAGTACCAGGTGAACCTCGTGAAGAACCTGGCGGTGTACTGCTCCATTGCTATTGAAAATGCCACCCTTTACGAAAAGCTGGAAGAGCGGGTAAGCGAGCGCACCAGGGAGGTCACGGAGCAAAAGCTCCAGCTCGAAAAAGCACAGGAGGCCACACGTGTGCTCAACGTCATCGGGCAACAAATCATTGCCAATACGGCGTTTGATTCTATTTTTCAGCAGCTGCACGAAAATGTGGGCAAGCTGATGAATGCCGATTGCTTCAGCGTGCGGATTTATCATCCTGAAAAACGAGAGATCGAGTACAAATACTCGATGGAAAAAGGAAAGCTCAAAACTCCCCTGAGTGTGTCGATGGATGATGTCGACAATTATTCGGTGTGGTGTGTGAGCCATAACCAGGAGATCTTCATCAACGATAACCTGAATGAGTACCATCGCTACACCAAAAAGATCGTAGTGCCATCGGGCGAAATGCCAAGTTCCTTATTGTTCTGCCCCTTGACGATCGGCGACCGCATTACCGGCGTCATTACGGTGCAGAGCTTCGAAAAGAATGCCTACCTCCCTTCGCACATGGACATTCTCAAAACACTGGGAACCTATACTGCCATTGCCCTGGAAAATGCCAACCTCATCGAACATCTCGAAGAGCAGGTGGAAAAGCGCACCGAAATGGTGGTAAGCCAGAAGGAGCAGATCGAGAAGAGCTTCCGGAATAATAAATTACTCAGCGAGATCGGAAAAGAAATTGCCTCTACCCTTTCGGTGAATGAGATCATCTCGAAGGTCTATGAGCGGGTGAACACCCTGATGGATGCGACTATCTTCGGAATCGGTATCCACAGGCCTGAAAGAAACGACCTGTTCTTTTCAGGCTCGATGGAAAAAGGAGAAAAGCTCCCCGACTTTGCCTACAGCCTGAATGATGAAAAAACGGCGACACTGTGTTTCCGGCACTGCCGCGAGTTTGTGATCAACGATTGGGAAAACGAGTACAGCCAGTATGTGCAGAACTCCTATACGGCGGTAGCAGGCGAAATGCCCGAGTCGATGATTTACCTGCCTTTGGTATCGAAAGGAAAAACCATCGGGGTGATCACCGTACAGAGCTTCGAAAAAAATATTTACAAAGACCTTCACCTCGACACCCTGAGAAGCCTTTCGGTATATGTGGGCAGCGCCCTCGAAAATGCCAGCCTCTATATGGGTATGGAAGAGCGGGTACAGGAGCGCACCAAAGAGGTGATCAAGCAAAAGGAAGAGATTGAAAAAGCGCATGACAATACCCGCCTGCTGAGCGAGATCGGGCAACACATCATTTCCAATATCAATTTCGATTCTATTTTCGGAAACCTGCACGAGAACATCAATAAGCTGATGAATGCCGATTGTTTCGGTGTGCGCATTTACGATGCCAAAAAGCAGGAGATCGAATACAAATACGAGATCGAAAAAGGAGAGCTCCTCGAGCCACTGACGGTTTCGATGAGCAATGAGGACAATTTCTCCGTATGGTGCGTGAAGCACCGGAAAGAGATCTTCATCAACGATAACCTGAACGAGTACCATAAATACACCAAAAAGATCGTGGTGCCATCGGGCGAAATGCCGAGCTCCTTATTGTTCTGCCCGATGATTGTGGGAGAAAAAGTGGTAGGCGTGATCACCGTGCAAAGCTTTGAAAAGAATGCCTATGTGCCCCTGCACATGAACATCCTGAAAACCCTGGCTTCCTATACGGGCATTGCGCTTGAAAATGCAAGCCTCGTGGAGACCCTGGAAGACAAGGTGGAAGAGCGCACCAAAGAAGTGGTGAAGCAAAAGGAGATCATCGAGGAAACCAACAAACACATTACAGACAGTATCAAATATGCGAAGCGCATCCAGGAGGCCTTCCTACCTTCGGAAGAAACAGTAACCTCTCTGTTGAAAGATGCCTTCATCCTGTATAAGCCGAAGGACATTGTGAGCGGTGATTTTTACTGGATCGAGAAGAAAGGCAACAAGATCCTGTTTGCCGTGGTGGATTGTACCGGGCATGGCGTGCCGGGCGCTTTCATGAGCATCATCGGCTTCAACGGGCTTAACCAGATCGTGAACGAATACAACTACACGAAGCCTTCCGAGATCCTGACGCATCTGAATAAGAACATCAGCGACACATTGAAGCAGAAAGTGGAGGACTCCAAGATCAGGGACGGCATGGATGTGGCGATCTGCTCTATCGACCTGGAGAATAATACCCTGGAATTTGCAGGCGCCTTCAGCCCCTTGTTCATTGTGCGCGATGGCGCGGTCCTGAAAACGCGCGGTGATAAGCACCCCATCGGAAACTTTGTGGGCGTAAGCGATTACGAGTTCACCAACCACCACATCGACCTGTTGCCAAATGATAAGATCTATATCTTCTCCGATGGCTTTGTGGATCAGTTCGGCGGACCTGAAGGCAAAAAATTAAAATACAATGCCTTCCGCAAATTGCTGCTCGACAATTACGAGAAGCCAATGCCTGCCCAGAAGGAATCCATCAACACCTTCTTCGAAGACTGGCGCAAAGGCTATGAGCAAATCGACGACGTGTGTATGATCGGGGTTTCTGTGGATAGCTTTAATAAGAACTAGAAAGGCTGACCGGGTGGTTTCGGGACCTCAACCACCCATGCGTTGACTTCGAGAGCCTCAGTCAACAGTAACAAAGCAACACTACTACTCATGAAGATCTCTTTCGATCTGGCATTGATTATTGATGAAAATGACCTGCAATGGACAGAAACGGTTCTTCATGCAATAGGCGGGATTGCTTCTCATACAGGAGCGTCATCGCAATAACGGGTCAATTTTTTAGGGATGATCGTAAAAATAAACGTACCTTCATCCTTGTATTAAACGCTTCCCCGTTCTATTAGTCCTAGTCGCGGAATTACTTTCTGCAAAACCCATTTCATGAAAAACCTCTACTCCTCCGACCTCACCAAAAGCAGCTATGATGCGATCATCATCGGCTCTGGCGTTGGAGGATTAACAACGGCGGTCTTCCTGGCCAAAGCGGGAAAAAAGGTGCTGGTGCTCGAGAAGCATTATACAGCCGGCGGGTTTACACACACTTTCAAACGCAAAAAATACGAGTGGGATGTGGGGGCGCATTACATGGGCCAGATGAACGATCCCAAGGCGCTTCTCCGGAGAATTTTTGACTATACAACGGATGGAAAACTCAAGTGGGACGACATCGGAGAGGTCTACGACCAGGCCATCATCGCCGGAAGCGTCTACAATTTCCGTAAGGGCCTGACGAACCAGGTCAACCAAATGATCGCTTACTTTCCTGACGACGAAAAAGCCATCCGCGCCTATTATGAGCTGGTGATCAAGGTCAGCTCCGCCGCCTCCCTCTTTTTCTCCGAAAAAACGATGCCCACCTGGCTGAGCTGGTCGTTGGGCGGACTTTTAAAGCGATCTTTTTTACGTTACTCCAAACAAACCACCGAAGAGGTATTGAATGGCTTAACCACGAATAAAAAATTAATCGCCGTGTTATGCGCCCAATGCGGCAACTACGGTCTCACCCCAAAATACAGCAGCTTCGGCATTCATGCCCTGGTGGTAGCGCATTACCTCGATGGAGCGGCTTATCCCGCCGGCGGGCCTGCCACTATTTTCAAGAGCATGAGCTCGGTGATCGAAGAGCATAAAGGCATCATTGCCATTAAGGCCGACGTGAAGCACATCATTATTAAAAACAACACCGCTACCGGCGTGATGATGCAAAACGGTGATGTTCTGCATGCCAAAACCATTATCAGTAATACGGGAGCTCATAATACCTTCAATAAGCTCATCCCCAAAGAATTTCAGAAAGAGGAGAATACCAGGGAGCTCAACACCTTAAAGCCCTCGATCTCGCATGTATGCCTGTATGTGGGGCTCAACGCCAGCGATGCGGAATTGAAGCTCCCGAAACATAATTTGTGGATCTACGAAAACTATGCCCTCGATACCTCGCTGGAGAGCCACCTGAACAAGAAGAACAGCGCTTCTCCCTTTTTCTACATCTCCTTCCCCTCTGCCAAAGACAGCCGCTGGAAAAATACGCACCCCGATACGTCCACCATACAGGTACTCGCTTCCTACCCTTTTGAATGGATAGAAGCCTGGGAGAACGAGCGCTGGCAGAAAAGAGGCGAGGAATATGGAAAGATCAAAGAAGACCTCAAAACGCTTTTCCTGGAAAAACTGTATTCGGTGCTTCCACAGATCAAAGGTCATGTGGAAGTATGCGAGATCTCCACACCGCTTTCCACCCGGCATTTTTCGAATTACAATAAAGGAGAGATCTACGGTTTGGAGCATACGCCGCAGCGCTTCCGCTTAAAGCAGCTTCGCCCCAAAACCAATTACAAAAACCTCTACATTACCGGGCAGGACGTGACTACCGTAGGCGTGTGCTCGGCCCTGTTCTCGGGCGTAGTGACGGCCGTGAGCGTGCTCAACCGCAATTTACTGTGGCGGGTGCACCAGCATAAGGTGAAAGAGTAGGATGCTTTACCATGTGATTGTGAAATAATGCGTATACCGTGTTTTGATCTGGTATTACCTGGTGACTTCGGGAGCCTCAGTCAGCAAATTGATGGTTGATCACGTCGTCCCGCCCTTGTTGGTGTTATCACCAACAAGAATGATGACCTCCAACAAGATAAGACAACACCACTATTTCTGTACCTTTCCAGCCCTTGTTGGTGATAACACCAACAAGAATGATGATCTCCAACAAGATAAGACAACACCAATATTTCTGTATCTTTAAATCGTCTATGAGCTTATATTCGATTCATACCTATGCGCGGCAAATTCTTTTTGTCCTGTGCCTGATTGCCTCATTCAGCGGGTCTTCCCAGTCCTACAAGCAGCTCTGCACCTCTTATAAAAGCTTCCAGGAGCAGGGAAACAGCGAAAAGCAATTTGAAACGGCAAATCTATTGATGAAAAAATACCGCGCCGACCTGCAGAAAGACCCGGTGTGGTTTGCGGAGCTGGAGAATGGAAACGGTCATTATTATTTCAACCATTCGCAGTTCGATAGCTCCATCTATTGCTATTCGCGCGCGGTGAACCAGGTCTACTCCGTGAAAGCGGATACCAGTTTTGATTATGCCTATTACCTCTACAACCTGGCCTATGCATCGGGGATAGCGGGCTATTACGAAAGGGCCGAACAGTATTATACCGTGTCTCTTCCGATGCTTGCAAAATTCTTAGGCGCCTCTACCGAGGAATATACCATGCTCTACAAAGCCTATGTGGAAATGAAAGTGGAAATGGGCGACTATGCAGCCGCCACTCCCATGAACGATGCCCTGCTCTATTATTTTAAAACACTCAAGGGAGAGAATAACCATTATTACCTCTTGTGCCTCAACAACAAAGCGCGCATTGCCCAGGGGCAGGGAAATTATACGGAGGCCGCCGCCCTCTTCCTGCAGGCCCTGCATACCAACCAGCAATACAACAGCCGGGATACCATGAACCTGGCCACCCTGCACAACAATGTGGCCGAATGTTACCGGATGATGGGCGATTATGCCGCGGCCGAGCCGATGTACCTGGAAGCCTTCCGCCTGGAAACGGCCTATTCTCAAACAACGAAAGAAGCCCTGGCCTCCCTGCTCAATAACATGGCCCTGCTCTACAAAGCCCAAAGCAATTACTCAAAAGCGGAAACCTGCTTTCTGAAAAGCATTGATTTATATAAGGCCGCTAACTACCAGCAAAGTGTAGAGTTTGCCAACCCGCTCAACAACCTCGGTGATCTGTACCGCATTACCGGCAACTATAAAGCGGCCGTGTCCTGCATCGAGCAGGCGGTGATGATCCGCAAAAACACCAGCGGCGAAACCCACGAGTATTATGCCAATGCACTCAGTAACCTGGCTTTGCTGAAACTGGAATTTGATTACCTGGATGAGGCTGAGCAATTATTGCTGCAATGCGAGAGCATCTACAAAAACAAGCTGGGAGAAGATAACCAGCGCTACGCCAACTGCCTGAGCAACCTTTCCACGCTGTATGTCCGCAAACGCGATTACACCAAAGCCCTCGACTATAATACACGCTGCCTGCGGCTGATGGAAAAAAGCGCCGCCGGCCGCACCGATAAATATGCCCTGTACCTCAGCGGCAAAGGCTCCATGGAGTGCGACATGAAGAACTACAGCGCAGCGGCCGAAACCTTTGGTAAAGCGGCGGAGATCTTCAAAACCAATTTCGGAAACCGGAACTTCAATTACATCGACATGCAGTTTAGCCTGGCCAATGTGCATGAGCGGGCAGGAAATACCGCGGAGGCCACACGCTATTACCTCGGCGCCATGGGAGCGTATAAAAGCATTATGGAAGACAACTTTGTATCCATGAGCGAAGAAGAAAAAACCAATTTCTATTACGTCCTTTCCAACCGTTTCGAAACCTTCTACAATTATGTGATCGGTCTTTCCCGCCAGGCGGGATTCCGGAACGACAGCCTGCTCAAAACCCTGCTGAATGTGCGTTTGGTAGATAAATCCCTGTTGCTGAACGAAGCCCGCGCCGTGAACCAAACCATCCTGAATGGCGGCGATACCGCGGTGGCGCGCGTCTTCAACGAATGGCTGAAACAAAAACGCTACTTACAGGAGCTCTATAAATATTCGCTGGAAGAACTGGCGCAAAACAACGTTGACCTGGATACGGAAGAGGCCTTGAAAAATTCCCTCGAAAAACAATTAAGCGCTTCGTCTGCGACGTTCCGGAAAGCCACTGCGAACAAAAATACCTTCACAGAGCTGCGGTCGAAGCTCAAGAAAAGCGACCTCGCCGTGGAGATCATCCGTACGGCAGTGTATGATGACCATGGAAAAGCAACCGTGAATTACGCCGCCTTGCTGATCGGCAAGGATTACCCGGCGCCGAAATTAATTCCCCTCGACAGCTGCGCGTTTTTCGATACACTGTTCATCAACCATTACAAGCGCTCTATTGAGGATACGCTGACAGACTTCCTGTCTTACAACCGTTTTTTCAAAGCCCTGAAACCCCACAGCAGCGGCATTTCCAACATCTATTTCTCGGCAGATGGCATTTACCAGAAGCTCAACCTGTATACACTTTACGATCCCGCTTCCAAAAAATACCTGCTGGAAACCACGGCCATCAGCCAGCTCAACAGCCTCAAAGACCTGGCAGATGCGAAAGCAATACCTGCCACCACAGGCGATGCCGCCCTGTTCGGCTTCCCGGATTATGAGCTCAAAAACGCAGCAGGGAAACCCACTTCTTCTACAGAGCTTGCCTCCAGGGCGGTTTTCAGCGACATTCCCGAACTGCCGGGCACCAAAAAAGAAACCGAGGCTATCAGCTCTTTACTCACTTCGTACAAGCGGAAAGCAAATCTCTACCTTGGCGCGCAGGCCAGCGAGGAACAGGTGAAAGCCCTCAACAGCCCGGCGATCCTGCACATCGCCACACATGGCTTTTTTCTTCCGGATGAAGATTCGGGAGATGATAAAACCCTCGGCTTCTCTACGGAGCAGGCCAGGCAAAATCCGCTGCTGCGTTCAGGCCTGCTCATGGCGGGCGTTGCAGCTCAACAAAACAGCCTGTTGAAACAGGACGATGGGATCCTGACGGCTTACGAAGCCTCTCTGCTCAATCTGCAAAACACCGACCTGGTAACGCTCTCTGCCTGCGAAACCGGCCTGGGCGACCTCGTCAACGGGCAGGGCGTATACGGCCTGCAACGCGCCTTCCTCACGGCTGGCGCCCGCTCGGTGGTGATGAGCCTTTGGGTGGTAGACGATGATGCCACGCAACAACTGATGACGGAGTTCTATAAAAATTACCTCGGCAATACCTTAGCCGGAGAAGGCAAGCGCGAAGCCCTGCGCAAAGCACAGCTGGAAGTCAAAAAGCATTATCCGCATCCTTACCATTGGGGCGCTTTTGTGCTGATCGGGGATTAAGAACTTAACCGCAGAGATCGCAGAGTGGGAACCGCAAAGAGCATAGAAAGAGCCTTCAAAAAGAAAAAAAGTTTTGCGCCCTTTGCGTTATTTTCTTTGCGCTCTCTGCGGTTAAAAAGCAGCTCTAAATTTAGAACAATTCCAAATAAGCCTGATTTACTCTAAGCATAGGCTTTATTGGGCTAAATAAGCCTTGCGAACAGGATAATAAAGCAAAAAAATGTTGTTTTAAAAGCTTTCCGATGATACATTTGCCCTGTAAAAAATAACATCACATCTCTTATGAGTAAAGGTTTCTTAAAATCATCGATTGGAAAAAAAGTAGTTATGGGCCTCACAGGCTTATTCCTTATTTCTTTCCTGGTAGTTCACTGCTTTCTCAACAGCTTTATATTTTTTAATGACGGCGGTTTAATGTTCAACACAGGGGCGGATTTTATGGCGCACAACTGGATCATCCGCTTCGGAGAGCTGGTATTATTTGCGGGCCTCATCCTGCACATGATCCAGGCATTGATCCTGACGCTGGAGAACAGGAAAGCACGCCCTGTAGGCTACAATGTGGCCGGCGGCAGCGCTAACTCCTCGTGGTACAGCCGTTCTATGGGCTTGTTAGGAACCCTGCTCCTGATGTTCCTCATCATTCACCTGATGCACTTCTGGGTAAAATCGCGCTTCACCGGACTTCCGGGCGAGGATGCCAACGGCCACGAAAATCTGTACGCCGTTATGCAGGTAACTTTTTCCATGCTGTGGGTAGTGATCGTTTATGTTCTGGCGATGATCTCCCTGGCCTACCACCTGCTGCACGGCTTCCAGTCTGCTTTCCAGACCCTGGGCCTCAACCACAAGAAATATACGCCACTGATCAAAAACATAGGGATCGGCTTTTCCATCATCATCCCTTTCATCTTTGCGCTAATGCCGATCCTGATGTATGCCGGCGTTATTAAATAATTTTATCACACAACATTCTTAATAAAGAATATATGGCAAGTTCACCAAAATTAGATTCAAAGATCCCTGAAGGACCAATAGACCAAAAATGGTCGAAATACCGCTCTACAGTAGCCCTTGTAAACCCGGCCAACAAACGTAGCCTGGAAGTGCTGGTGGTTGGCTCGGGCCTCGCAGGCGCTTCGGCAGCAGCTACCCTGGCAGAAATGGGATATAAGGTAAAAGTATTTTGTTTCCAGGATTCACCGCGCCGCGCGCACTCTATTGCAGCACAGGGCGGGATCAATGCCGCTAAAAATTACCAGAACGACGGTGACTCTACTTACCGCTTATTCTACGATACTATTAAAGGGGGCGATTACCGTGCCCGTGAAGGAAACGTACACCGTCTTGCAGAGGTGTCTTCCAACATCATTGACCAGTGCGTGGCACAGGGTGTTCCCCTGGCACGAGAATACGGCGGCTTACTGAGCAACCGTTCATTCGGCGGAACCCAGGTACAGCGTACCTTCTATGCAGCCGGACAAACAGGCCAGCAATTATTACTGGGAGCTTATTCGGCCCTGCAACGCCAGGTAGGCATGGGCGCCGTGGAATTATGCGCACGCCATGAGATGCTCGACGTAGTAACCATCGACGGAAAAGCACGCGGCATCATTGCCCGCAACCTCATCACCGGCGAAATGGAAAAACACTTCGGGCACGCCGTATTATTATGCACCGGCGGATACGGCAACGTGTTCTACCTGTCTACCAATGCCATGGGAAGCAATGTCACTGCTGCCTGGAAAGCCCACAAAAAAGGCGCCTTCTTCGGCAATCCTTGCTATACACAAATTCACCCGACCTGTATCCCGGTTTCCGGCGATCACCAGTCGAAGCTGACCCTGATGTCGGAATCCTTACGTAATGACGGAAGGATCTGGGTTCCTAAAAAGAAAGACGACACCCGCAAACCAACCGATATTCCGGAAGAAGAAAGGGATTACTACCTGGAGCGCCGTTACCCGGCCTTCGGTAACCTGGTACCACGCGACGTGGCCTCCCGTGCCGCCAAAGAGCGTTGCGATGCAGGCTATGGTGTAGGTGCTTCCAAAAAAGCGGTATACCTCGATTTTGCCTTCAATACCATCCGTTACGGAAAAACAGAAGCCGCCAAGAAAAACCTTCATAACCCAAGCCAGGAAGAAATTGTTCGCTTAGGAAAAGAAGTGGTGAAAGAGAAGTACGGTAACTTATTCGACATGTACGCGCAGATCACCGGGGAAAATCCTTACGAAGTGCCGATGCGCATTTACCCGGCCGTTCACTACACCATGGGTGGCCTGTGGGTAGATTATAACTTAATGACAACCGTACCCGGCTTGTACGCCTTGGGTGAAGCCAACTTCTCCGACCACGGTGCCAACCGCCTCGGCGCTTCTGCCCTGATGCAGGGATTGGCCGACGGGTATTTCGTGATCCCTTATACTTTAGGTGTTTACTTATCGGGAGAAGTTTCCCGTATGAGCGCCGAAAAAGACAAAGCGGATTCCATCGACAAATTAAAAACAAAACATCCGGAGTTTGATAAAGCCCTGGAAGAGCAAACAGCCCTGATCAATAAATTCCTGTCGATCAAAGGCACCAAGTCTGTAGAGAGCTTCCATAAACGCTTAGGCCTCATCATGTGGGACAAATGCGGTATGGCCCGTAACAGGCAAGGCTTAACCGAAGCGATCGGTGAGATCCAGGCTTTACGCGAAGAGTTCTGGAAAGATGTACGTGTGTTGGGTGAAGCAAATGAATTTAACCCGGATCTTGAAAAAGCAGGCCGCGTGGCCGATTTCATTGAGCTGGGTGAGCTGATGTGTAAGGATGCCCTGCACCGCGAAGAGAGCTGCGGCGGCCACTTCCGTGAAGAGCACCAGGAAGCGGACGGTGAAGCGAAACGTGATGATGTGAATTTCAAATACGTGGCAGCCTGGGAATTCAAAAACACCAGCAACTGGGAATTACATAAGGAAGAATTAATTTACGAAAACATTAAAATAGCACAGCGCTCTTATAAATAGATCGTTGAAGTACTAAACAACCAATCACCAAATTATGGGATCAGGAAACGGAGAATTATTGAACCTCACACTGAAAGTGTGGCGTCAAAAAAACAGCAAAACCAAAGGAAGCTTTGAAACGCACCAGTTGAAAGGTATTTCCACGGACATGTCTTTCCTCGAGATGTTCGACGTATTGAATGAGCAGCTTATCCACGAGGGAAAAGAAGCCATCGCCTTCGACCACGATTGCCGCGAGGGAATCTGCGGGATGTGCAGCATGTACATCAACGGTCGCCCACACGGGCCTAAAGGTGCGGTAACCACCTGCCAGTTGCACATGCGTTCTTTCAAGAATGGCGATACCATCGTGGTGGAGCCCTGGAGAAGTGTTGCCTTCCCTGTGATCAAGGATCTGGTTGTTGACCGTAGTGCTTTCGACCGTATCGTTGCCAGCGGCGGCTATGTATCGGTAAACACCGGTAATGCCAAAGACGCCAACAATATCCTGATCCCGAAACCGGCAGCAGACGATGCTTTTGCGGCAGCGGCCTGTATCGGTTGCGGTGCCTGCGTGGCAACCTGCAAGAACGGATCGGCGATGTTATTCGTTTCCGCCAAAGTTTCCCAGCTGGCCTTATTGCCTCAGGGACAGGTAGAGCGCAAAGAGCGCGTTCTGAAAATGGTACAGCAAATGGATGAAGAAGGATTCGGTAACTGCACCAACACAGGCGCCTGCGAAGCAGAGTGCCCTAAGGAGATCAGCCTCGAGAACATTGCCCGCCTGAACCGCGAAATGATCGGCGCCAGTGTCAAATAAGATTATAATCACCCTTATATAAAAAAGGTCCTTACGGTTATCGTAAGGACCTTTTGTTTTGTGGGTTTCATTGTCATCTAAAACACCTGACTACTTCCACACAAAACACTTCGCGGGGTCGAATTTCCGGTTTTTGGTTTTGGCAAAGAGCTTCATGAGTTTCTTATTGGTATTATAATAAAAGCTTCCGTGTTTTTTTCTTCCAAAGCGCTGCGATTTCCCGGAAGAAGCGGAACTTCCGGATGCAGCACTGCTGCGGACAGCGGGAGCGCTTAGGGTACTGATTACCGGTGACGATACATTAGACATCACATGCGATTGCGCTATGTTATGATCATTGTTCATCACCTGCTCCACAACAGCAAATTGGTTCCCGGTACCAATCACCGGGTTGCTCACAGGTAGCTGTGCCTGCAATTGTTCTGGTACTGCGGGAGTGGCTATTGCCGGAGCCGCTACTACCGGCGCGGCCGGCCTGGCAACAGTTCTCCTAGGCGCAGCAACCGTTGTTTTAGGCTTTGGCTTTGGTCTTTGAACCGTAGGCGATGCTGCAACAACCCGTTTTGGTTTTACCGCCTGTACAGCCACCGGCCTGTTCGTTTTTGGTTTATTGCTAAGCTGGTTGCTTAGCGTTTGGTTTGAAACGGGGGATGAGGTATATCCCCTCATATTGGGACCACCGGTATTCGGTCCCGTCCCATTATCGATCACAATGGCATTCATGTTTATCGCCGGCACAGACCCGGTCCCATTAGGCCCTGTAGGAACAGAGGTATTGACATTTCTGTTGTTCGACTGCTGGTTGCCACTTACGCTGACATTGTTGTAAACACCGTTCACGTTAATGTTTAGCATCTGCTCCTGGGCACCGGCTCTGTAAGCTGTGAGCTGAAGCATGGATAGCAGGATCAGGGCTTTGAATCCCTTATGGGTTTGGCTTGGTAGTAATTGTTTCATGAGCTTATTGTTTATGAACACAAAACTACTCCGGCCATGGCAGCCCGGAAAGCCATACTTGGTGAGAAGGAACTCTCACTTAGTGAAATACCGGGGCCGTGTACAACTAAAAACCCCTCACGATTACCGTGAAGGGTTTTCAAAGAGGTGATGTTTATCTTACTGGAATACGGTAACGCTTCCCTGCAGGCTGTAATCCTGGTCGTCGAGGCCTTTCGCATGGATGATGTAGAAGTAAGTCCCATCGGTCACCACATTGCCACCTTTGGTTTTTCCATCCCATTCCATTTTTCCGTGGTCTGTCGATTCAAACATTTTCAGGCCCCAGCGATCGAAGATGGTCATGTTGATCTCGCCCATATTCACGGCATTCAGGCGGAACACATCATTCCTTCCGTCACCGTTCGGCGTAAACACATTCGGTACTTCGAACATAGAAACAAGGTCTACCAGGATCACCGTTGATGCCGTAGCCATACAAACACCGTTGGTTGCCGTCAGCACAACGGTATAGCTTCCCGCAGCATTGTATACAGTCGCTGCATTGGTTGTTGTATAGGTCATGGAGTTCCCGAGATCCCATACATAGCTTGTAGAAGTAGGATTGATACTGGTATTGGTAAAGGTCACCGTTAAAGGCATCAGGCCCTGTCCCGGATTATTGACAAAGGAAGCGTTGATCGATTCCTGGCTTACCGACTGCATCGCCGTAGCCGTACAACCGTTGACGGAGTTTATGGCTACTACTGTATAAGAGCCCGGGTTCGTTACCTGGTAAGGCGTTCCCACAAACACCGGATTAGCAGGTGTCCATGAATAGGTATACGGGCTGCTTCCTGAGCTCGTCGCATTCAGAGCCAGCGAGCCTGTCGAACAAGGAATCACTGAGGATGTCGAGCTGATGGATACATCGGCGCTCGTATTGGAGCCAATGGTAATCACCGATTGTGTAGAGCATCCATTAGGAACCTGGATATAGGCCGTGTAGGTTCCGGCCGATGTTACCGGGTAAGGATTGGTAGTCACCGTATTCGTTCCGTTGCTCCATATTACGCTCGCAATGGTTGGAGTCGGCACTGCCATCACATTGATAGAAGGAGTCGCACAGGTAATGGTATTGCCCGGCGAATTGGTAATATTCACGGAAGGATAACCGGATACAGCCGTATAGGTACTCACACAGCCATTGACAGGATCGGTAACCGTTAAGGTAAAGACGCCGACAGCCGTTGAGTTCACCGGGTTTCCTAAGGATACCGTGCTTGTAGGGCCTGCCCAGCTCAGCGTATGATCGGGATCGGATGAAACCGCATCGAGGTGGATACCGAGGGTATTACACTGAATGGCCAGTGTGGCTGAAGGTTGTGCAATGTTGCTCACAACTCCGATGGTTCCCGTGATCACACAACCGCTGACACTGTTCGTTGCCGTATAGCTGTACACACCTGATTGCGTGGCAATCGTAGTGGTTCCGGTGATCGGCCCGAAAGGTCCTTCCCACTGCGTGGAAGTGGCTGTGTTGGTTGGTGCAAAGCTAAGGGCCGTACTTGGCGAAGGACAGGTAAGCGGACCTCCCGGAGAATTGGTTAAGGTATAAGAAGCTGCTCCAGAGAACGGATTCACCGCAACAGTAGTCGATCCTACACAACCCGACGGATCGGTTGCATATACCGTGTATGTCGAACCCGGAGGCAGGTTGGTATTTTCCGTGAAGTAAGGTGTTGCAACGGTTGGCTGCCCTATAGCGGAAGTCCAGGTATAGGTATATGGACCTACTCCGGTAGCATTGACCGTTCCCGAACCGACAGGCAGCGTACAGGTAGGCTGCGTCAGCGTTGATGTCAATACCGGATAAATGATGGAGCCCGTGATATTCACGCTACCCACGAGCGAACAGGTGCTCACCGTATTAATAGCCGTATAGGTGTAAACTCCCGCATTGGTAATAGCAGATGTTGTTCCCGTGATAGGGCCCGAAGGGCCCGACCATTGCGTCGAGGTATTTGTATTGGTAGGCGCAAAGGTCATGGTAATGGTTGGGTTCTGGCAGGACAATACCAATCCCGGAACGGTGGAAAGAGTATACGCCGGCGCGGGTGGATAAGGATTAATCGAGAAGGTCGTGGACCCCTGGCATCCGCTGGCATCTGTGGCCGTGACCGTATACATGGTGTTGGTCGGGAGGTTGATGTTGACGGATGTGGATGGTGCCGTAGGCGTCCAGCTATACGAATAGGAGCCGCTGCCGCCGCTTGCCGTCACAGTCGCTGAACCTGCAGGATTCGGGCAGGTCGGCTGAATAACATTAGACGTCAGTGTCGGGTTAGGTGAATAGGTGAAGCTTGAGTACAGGATCGGATTAAAGGCACAGCTCGTACCTGCGATACTTAAGGATACGGAATAGCTTCCCGCTACGGCCGCATTGACGCATTGCCCCGTCTGCCCCGTGACCCCGGGGCCCGACCAGGTATATCCGAATCCGGGAGGCGCACATAAGGTATTATTTGAAACAGCTCCGCAGGAAGCGCTGGTTGTTTGTCCCACGGGAATATCGGTACCATTCAGGTTCAATGTCATCGGCGCGCAGGAAGCATCAACATACGCATAGCCGCCGTGCGCACCTTGCTGGCTCACACAACCGCCCACTGTAAATTCTATTTGCACACACTGCCCGATATAAGCGGTAAGGTCAAAGGCCGCAGTCGTCCAGGGTTTGTAGGCCCATGTGGCATTGGTAGTAACGAAAGACGGATCCCCGCCTGTGGAACAGGAAGTACCTGCCGACGTCACGTTATACGATCCGCATGGAATAGCATTGTTGTTACAATCCTTGAAGGACACGTTAAAGAACGGCTGTTCCGTACATTGATGAGGTGCCTTATTCAATACAACCGCGTACCTGTAAATAAACACAGAGTTCGCCGGTGTTACCGTAAAGGTTTGCGATAAACGGTAAGCCTTTCCTCCCTGGCTTGCGCCGGTTGGTCCCAGCCTCGCTGCAAAATTTCCACCGCCCGGAGGCACTGTCGGTAAAACCGCTCCCAGGTTCGGATCGTTTCCGGTTCCTACGGTAATGATCTGTGTGGTAGCAACCGGGCTAAAGCCCGCCATGGTTAAGGAGTTGCTGAAATTACTCTGCGCGGCTGTCCAGCCCGCAATCGTGCCATTCTCAAAATCAGGATTGGTGCATGGCTGTTGTACGCTCGGGTTAGGCACAGGCGCTGTAAGCCCGTACTTATAATCAATATAATTTCGCTTGAGCACTGCCACAATGCGGTCCTGCTCCCATGCTTCGTTGGCGTATCTTGCCGCTTCCATTTTCGCCGCAGGCTCATCAAATCCGCGTAGCGAATCCTTGTCAAAATCCAGGGGCAGATAAAATGCGTCGATGTGTGGATGCTGGTGGTCATCATGTGCTGCCTGCTGTGCTCTCGAGGAAAAAAAGCTGATGAAAAGCAGCGCTGTCAATAGTTTGGTAGATGTCATCTTCATTTTAGTATCTTTAAGTTCAACGTTTTTTGAATCAAAAAAACGCCGGTAATTTTCAATGAATAAATATATCAATATGATTTCTTCGAGTCCGCGTATATCTGATTAAGCAAACAAGACTGGAAAAAAAAGCGAAGGGATTATACTGGATACATCACGTGAAGGCCCTTCCAATAAAGGGAATCAGAGGGTCGCATAAGAGCATAAAAAAACCCTGATGAAGAAATCATCAGGGTTTTTATTTTTAAGTTACTTGGTTTTTAGCGGAAGATATTGACGCTTCCCTGGAAATTAAAATCTTTTCCATCAAGGCCTTTTGCATTGATGATGTAGAAGTAAGTTCCATCGGCTACCGGAGCACCTCCTTTGGTCTTACCATCCCATGTCAGGCTTCCGGTTGTTGTCGTATCATACATTTTCAATCCCCAACGATCGAAGATCGTCATCGAGATATCACCGATGTTAATCGGGTTCAGGGAGAAGATATCGTTGATACCGTCACCGTTTGGCGTAAACACATTTGGTATGGTAATGAACGACACCATATCAACAACAATGGTTCTTGTGGCTGTATCGTAACAAACACCGTTTCTTACAATCAGCTGTACGGTATAAGTACCCTGCATCTGGTAAACAGTCGCAGCATTTACCGTGGTATACGTTGTCGAAGAGTTCCCTAAGGTCCACTGATAATCTACGGAGTTAGGGCTGCTCGTATTAGAGAAAGTCACCGGTAATGGCATCAATCCCGTGCTTGGGCTTGGTATAAAGTCTGCTGTTACAGATTCGTGGCTTACGGCATATACTGCTTGTGCCGTACATCCGTTCACGGCATTCGTCGTGGTTACGGTATAGCTTCCCGCATTCGATACGTTATACACATTTCCTATATAAGGCGCCGGTGTGGCAGGAGTCCAGCTGTAGGTATAGCTTCCGGCCGAAGAGCTGTTGGCCATCAGGTCGAGCGTTCCGGTAGCACAGGAGATCGTCGTTGTTAAAGAAGTGACATTGACATCTGCGGCTCTGTTTTCGGTAATGGTGATCACACTTTGTGAGGTACAACCGCCCGGAGAGGCAACAATGGTCGTATACGTGCCAGGTGCTGTGATACCGTAAGGGTTTACTGTTGACGTTCCTACACCGTCGAGCCAGGTAATGGATACGCCGCCGTTGGTGGAAGTGGTGGTTGCCAGTACAGTAGGCGTATTACAGGTAATGGAATTGGTCGTAGGATTAGTCACTACCGAGATCTCCGGAATATCGGTAGATACGGTATACGTTTGCTTACAGCCCGTGGCAAGGTTGGTGGCCGTTAAGGTGAAGACGCCTATCGCCGTGGAGGTGCCCGGGTTAGGGACGGGACTCGGATTCGGCAGTGTCGGTGCCAGCCAGCCAAGCGCCACCCCCGGCTGCGAAGAGGCATTTAAGGTAATGGTGGTCGTATTACAACTCACCGTAAAGCTAGCCGTAGGTTGTACCGTATTCCCCGTGACCGTGACGTTGACCGTAGTCGAGCATTGGCCTACAGAGGCTGTATTTGTTAACACCACCGAATAGGTTCCGGGACTTGTAACGTCAAGCGTAGGCGTTGTTGTGCCTGACCAAACTGCCGTCGTATTGGTTCCGGTAATAGCCGATAGGGTAATGGAAGGTGTGGCGCAGGTAAGCACGCCATTGAGTGGTGTGATCGTAAAGGTAGGGGCATCGGGAAAGGCGTTGATCGTAAGATCGGTGGTATCCTTACAGCCCATACTATCCGTGACGATGATCGTATAACTTGTGCCCGGAGTTAAACCGTTGGCAATACTGCTATTGGAAGCGACAGGCGTCCAGCTGAAGGTGAAAGGCCCCGTACCACTGGTCACATTGATCTGGCCGGTACCCGTTGCATTGGAGCAGGTTGGTTGTGCTGCTGATGCCGTCGCTATAGGTTTCGGTGTGAATCTCAGGATCGCTTTTTTCACGATAGCACCTGTCGGGTTGCCCGGTAAAGGACAAGCACCCGGAGGAGACATGGTTACTGTATAGGTTCCGGCAACATTCGTGTTGATGGTAGATGTCGTAACTCCCGTTACCGTGCTGGTAGGAGGACCTTGCCAGGAGTATGGGCCAAGGCCATCGGGAACACCGATAACAGCGCTCGTTGCACCGCATGGAGAAATGAAAGCCGAATCCTGTGTCGCTACGTTATAGGGTGTACCGTTGGTTGTAATTTCCAAAGGAACGCATTTCATATCGAAGTAAGCATAACCGTAGTGGCCGCTGGCCGTGCAATCGGAAACAGTAATCTGTACCGTAATGGCTGTACCAATGTAACGCTGAAGGTCGATTGTTTTAAGGGTCCAGTTCCTGTAGTGCCCGCCTGTAGTGGCATTTCCGAAAGGAATCCATAACGGATCGGAGTTAGGGCAAAGGGCGCTTGGCGCTGAGAAAGCCAGCTGTGGGCAGGCTAATACGTTATTCGCGCTATCCAATAAGGTAATGTTGATGTTAGGTTGTGTATTGCAGGCATGGTTACCGGCACTCTGCAACACCGCCGCAAAGGCAAGCTGGAAGGCCGAGTTCTGGGTAGTCACGCTAAAAGTCTGAGAGATCCTGTTTACTTTAGCCCCGGTCACATCATCATTCACACGGGCAATAAAAGTTCCGCCCAAAGGTGAGGTCAGGTTCATTGCCGGCACATAAGGATCAGTAAGCAGTACCGTTGAATTGATAATCGTAGATTGCGGAGCGCCGGCAGTAGGGCAGCAACCTAACATGGTTTGAGAATCGCTGATAGTTCCGCTCGAAACATCCCACCCAAAGAAGGTGCCTGTTTCAAAATCCATGTTGGTACAGGAAGGCTGCACAATTGCAGGTTGAGGCAAGGTAGGAGCAGCAGCTAATGCTGCTGCGGCTTCCAGGTCAACGCCAGGTTTATAATACGTCGCGTAGATATATTCTTTTTTGGCAACAATCAACTCCTCTTTCAGCGTCTGGCCCGATACTCCCTTTATTACAGCTTTATTAATCACCGCACGCTCATCAAATCCTTTCAGGGAATCCCCACCGTATACACGGACCTGGGCATTCATGTGAAAGGATAGCAACGTCCCGACAGCTAAAAATAAGGTACATAAACTGTTCTTCATGGTATTGTTATTTTTGTATTAATAGTTCACTAATTTAACAAATCTAATCCGAAAAAAGAGGTGAAAACCGGGATTACTTAGCCAAAAGAGGCTAATTTTGAGTAGAGTACCCCTTCAAGCGAGCCGTTTTATGTCCGTTTTCCGGGAATAATCAGATGTTTAGGCGAATACAGGGCGCGGCTCAGGCCCATACTTTGGTCCCTTCGCTGCAGTTTTTGCAGATGTCGATTTCCTCCCGGGATTTGAGAATGGCTTGCCGGAAATTCCGGTATTTTTCAGAGGCCCATAATTCGGCGAAGGATTGTTCTTTTAGGTTCCCCAATTGATGTTTGGCGTCCTTATCGAAACAGCAAGGCACCACGATGCCATCCCAGGTAACCACGCAACCGCTCCACATACGCCAGCACTGGTTCAGTAATTTATTCTTGATGCGGTAAGTACCATCTGCTTGCTTTTTGTAACGGCTGTACGTTTCATTGACAGGAATCAGCGGGTTGCCCTGCTCAAAATCATAGACCTGCGCTGTTTTAAACACCACCTCATCCACTCCCAACTCAGCTGCCAGGTTCTCTACGTCCTGCAATTGGTGCTCGTTTGGCTTCACCACCAGGAACTGAAATACCACATGCGGCGTTTCGCTCTTCAGCATTTTTTTTGCTTCGATGATCTGCTTTGTTCCGTCGATCACTTTTTGCAGGATGCCTCCTACTCTATACTGCTCATAGGTTTCCTGTGTCGTTCCGTCTATGGAAATGATGAGGCGGTCCAGTCCGCTTTCTACCGTTTTCTTTGCCTGCTCTTTCGTAAGGTAATGCGCGTTGGTAGAAGTGGATGTATAAATGCCCTTGCCCGAAGCATACCTGACCATCTCCAGGAAATGAGGATTCAGGTAAGGCTCGCCCTGGAAATAAAACGTGAGGTAGATCAAATCCTTATATACCGAATCGATCGTCGACCTGAAAAAAGCCGGCTCCAGCATCCCGGTAGGCCTGGTGAACTGCCTTAGCCCGCTCGGGCACTCGGGGCAGCGTAGGTTGCAGCTGGTGGTTGGCTCTACCGACATGCTGATAGGAAAGCCCATGCTTGAAACCGAATGAAAATTTTTCGATAGCTGGTAGCTTACCCACACCTTCGAGGCGTTGTACAGCTTCCTGAACGTGAGTTTTTTAAGCAAGCGGATATTGTTGGAAAAAGGCACCTTTAAAGGTACGGATTTTTACTTTTATAAAAAGCACTAAATACGATGTAACTAATTTTTGATTCAGAGATTATAGCTATACTCACATACCCATATATATAATAGCATGCGAAAAATATTATTTTCAATTTTTATATTTTATTCCCATTTATATATAGCCCAGGATGAATGCGGGCAAGCTGGTGGCTACACCGGTGTTTTAAAGCAAACCCATTCTAATGGTGCAAGAAAAGAGGAGAATTCCTATTTGAATGGCGTAAAACATGGGATCTGTCTCAGCTTTTACCTGGATGGCACCATTCGCAGCAAAGAAAAATACCAGATGGGAAGATTAATCGAGGTTTTCCAAAGCGCGGACGCAGCCCATGATGCTAAAGACTATAATACTCTTCATCCACATAGGAAGCAGGAATATACATACCCTAAACCGGACCCAAATAATAAAAAATGGAAAAGCAATCGTATTAAAATTAATGATTCTACCGAATCAGAAACGTGCTACTTCGACAATAAACTTGCAATAGAGCGAAAATTCATAAAAGGCGATAAACGCTATGAACGATTCTATTACAGAGCCGGCGAAACCTACGATTCTTATTTCAATCGTAATTACGAAGCTCATTACTATTATGGAAAATTACACGGGGAAACTATCAGCTATTTTAATAATGGAAATATTCAACGAAAAGCAAATTATCAGTTACAGGAACCTATTGGGTCTGTTTACAATTATTACAATAATAAACAGCATACTATAAAATCCATCACGTATTATCCCGATCTAAGATCCCCTCTCTACAAAAGAAATTATGACACGACAGGAGCTTATTCCGGATATGAATTAATTAATCGCCATTATTCGGGCGCATTCAAAACAGTTGTATATACGGACACTAGCGGAAAAAATACCTGGTCCCTTAATACCTATTATTATCACAAGGAGCCTTGCATTATAAGTGGAGTTATAGAAAATGGAAATTATAAAATCACAGAGGCACAAACAAAAAGTAAAAAAAATATCTTCAAAAATGGAAAATACGTCGATGTCTATGTTCCCTTTATGGATGTTTTCAATCAGAAAGATGACACGGTTTTAATACCTTCTCATAAAGGCTCACACACCACATTCATCTCTAACGCAAGCAAGAAAATTGCGCCTGTAGAATTTGTAGATTATATAATGAACTACGTAGGTCAGAGTAATTTTAACATGTTTACAGTACCCCTGGAAAAATGGAAAGGTCATTTCAAAAATGGCTATTTGGATGGTGAATGGGAACTTAAAAGTAATGATTTACTTTATTTTCAAATTCCTGTTACATACTTATTTACCGGAAAGTTTGAAAAAAGCCGAAGGGAGGGTATCTGGCATTACGAAAACAATTTTTATCAGTATGATATCAATTATGTCAATGGAAAAAAAGAAGGTGAGTTAAAGCTCAATCTTAAAAAATACGACATGAAAAAGGTAGCACAAAAACAGGATATCCAAAACGAAAGATATGATTACAGGGAGGGTGACACCGAGTATTTCCCTCCGCAAAATTTACCGGAAACCTATTATAATCTTCTGTCACTCATGGTGGGCTCATTTAAAAACGATGAGCTTGATGGTGAGTGGCTGGTTTACTACAGATACCCGGATTTACTGGCATTTAAAGCCATTTACAGTAACGGAATATTAATCGGAAAGACAGAGGAATATAATATTAAACAACAACTTACGGCCAAACGAATTATAAACAACAACAAAATTATAAGTGAAAAACTATACACTCCTTCCGGAGATGAATATGATGCCAAATATTTAACAAGTTATCAGGAAAATTACAAGCTTTTGGAAATGAAAGACAATAAAGAGAACGGAAGATTTATACACTGGAATAATTACACCGGAGATTTTATTGAAAAAGGATTTTATGAAAAAGGCATGAAAAATAAAGAATGGGTTCGTACTGCTTATGGTGATACACTCATACAAAATTACAGAAACGACACACTACAGGGAGCATATAAACACATTAACCGGTTACATCGCAAATATCAACTATCAAGTACAGGTTCTTACGATAGGGGGAAACAAAGCGGACTATGGAAACATACGAATACAATGGATAGCATTTACAAAGAAGAAGTTTTTATGGATCATGAAAACTATCTGACGACATACATTTATAAAAACAAAAAGCTGGTCGAACAAGGAAACGGGCTTATTGTAGCGCCTGAAAACGGCTTGCTTATAAAAACGGAAGAGTATTACAAAGATGGAAAAAACTTCAAAACAATTTTAATCTACAATCAAACCAATCAAATAGCATCGATAATTTACAACACGCCTCATGGTGATTCAATTGCTTATTATATGCCGCCTGAAAGCGGAACCTGCATCAAAAATGGCACTGGACTGAAAACGTATTTCGACGATCAGAAACGAATTTCCAAAATAGAATATTACGAGAAAGGCAAAATCATTAAACACGACATATATACAGATGGACAATTTGATGCAACCTATTATTTTCATTACATAAATGATACGAGCAAAACAAACTCAAATGTGATATTCGAAAAAGATGTAACAAAATCCTATACGGATCATGACTATTTATGGGTAACCTTACGCGTTAAAAATATTCCTAAGAATACATCTGTTCTATACGTATATGATAGTCACTCGGCATTATCAGCTTATGATACAGAAATTACAAATGCTGAATATTTTACTGTAAAAAAAGAAGGGGGTACGTTATCTTTTCAACCTAAAAAAATCCTTGCCAAAAATTTTATAGAAATTAAATACAAAATGCCTTATTACAAGAATGTAAATCATCATAATAACAGTACCCAATTAGTCATAGAGACAACGGATAAAACCCGTATTGTTATCTTTCCCCGGTACCCGGTAAAATAGTGGTGTCTTTGGTTCAGTCCCCTGAATCAAAAACCCTATGCAATTAAACAGGAAGAGGTTAACTTCCAGAAGTTTTCATTAAATTTATCGCGTTTATGCACTGAACTATGACACATTTTACCAACTCGCTTGAATTTGCGAAACAATTAGATATTCAGGACCCTTTACGCTCATACAGGAGCCGCTTTTTTATCCCGCAGCATGAGGGCGCCGATATGGTTTATTTTACCGGTAACTCCCTGGGCTTACAACCCAAAACCACCAAAGACTATTTGCAACAGGAGCTCAACGATTGGGCCACTTTCGGTGTGGAAGGGCATTTCCTGGCGAAGAACCCCTGGCTCTCCTATCACGAGATCCTCACGGATAAAACGGCGAAGATCGTAGGCGCGCTTCCTTCGGAGGTGGTGATGATGAACCAGCTCACGGTAAACCTTCACCTCCTGATGGTTTCTTTTTACAGGCCGACCAAACAACGCTATAAAATTTTGTGCGAAGCCAAAGCCTTTCCAAGCGATCAGTATGCCCTGCAATCGCAGGTAAAATTTCACGGCTTCGATCCGGCGGAAGCGCTGATTGAAGTAGAGCCGCGCGAAGGTGAATACGAGATCAGGCATGAGGATATTTACAAGGCCATCGAAGCACACAAGGACTCGCTGGCGCTGGTGATGATCGGCGGTGTCAATTATTTCAGCGGGCAGGTATTTGATATGAAAGCCATTACCGAAGCAGGCCATAAGGCCGGTGCGGTTGTAGGCTTCGACCTTGCCCATGCTGCCGGAAATCTGAAACTGGAGCTGCATGACTGGAACGTGGATTTTGCGGCCTGGTGCAGCTACAAATACCTGAATGCCGGGCCTGGCAGCGTAGCCGGCGCCTTCGTTCATGAAAAGCATCACAAGCAGACAGACCTGCCTTTGTTTGCAGGCTGGTGGGGACACGACAAGGAAACACGCTTCAAAATGGATAAGGAGTTCCGGCCGATAGAAAGCGTGGAGCGCTGGCAGCTGAGCAACGCTCCCATTCTCTCTATGGCAGCTTACAAAGCGTCGCTCGATATCTTTGATGAAGTGGGCATGGAGAAGCTGAATGAGAAAAGCAGGAAGCTCACGGCTTACCTGGAGTTTATCGTGACAGAAATCAACCGGCAAAAAAACAACTGCCTCGAGGTCATCACACCTAAAGCCAACCGCGGTTGCCAGATCAGCATCGTGGCGCACGGACATGGAAAAGCGCTCTACACTAAGCTGATCGAAAACGGTGTGATCCCCGACTGGCGTGAGCCGAACGTGATCCGCTGTGCACCTGTGCCAATGTACAATTCATTTGAGGACATCTACCGCTTCGGGGAAATTTTACTGAAATTGCTGTAAGGATGCGAACGGCCGCTTCAATCATTTGGATAGCGCTTATCGCTTTATTCTGTTGGTTGATGATCGGCCTCACCCTTCCTTACCTGAGCTTTGAAACGGATGTGGATTTTTTGCTGACCAAGCAAAAGATCATCCACCTCAGGCACTGGCGCTATGCTTTCTATTGTCATATCCTGTTCAGTATTTTTTCGCTGATCGCAGGGCTTACCCAATTTTCCGACTACCTGTTGCAGCGGTACAAAGGCCTGCACAGGGCCATGGGCTACCTCTATGTGATTGATGTGGTCTGCCTCGCAGGGCCTTCCGGCCTCATCATGGCTTTTTATGCCAATGGGACCGTCGTTTCCAAAACCAGCTTTGTCTTATTGTCCCTGTTATGGATCGGCTTTACAGCGCTGGCCCTGGTCAAAGCCATCAAAAAAGATTTCAGGGCGCACCAGGCCTGGATGATCCGCAGTTTTTCCCTGACGCTATCTGCCATTACCCTGCGCCTGCTGGCATTGATCCTGCCGCATATCGTACACCTCGATGCGAGAACGGAATATGCACTCATTGCCTGGCTCAGCTGGATCCTGAACCTGCTGATCGCCGAGTGGATCATTTATGCCAAGAAATTATCCTCCGTCGCCTGATCCGGAAACGGCCTCATTGCCCGCCACCTTTTCACGCCTGATCTCTCCGCCTTCTATGAGCTGAACCTGGACCGGTTTATCCGCTTCGGCAGAAATAATTTCGTTGCCGGCATATCCTTTCTCTACCGGATCGTTTTTCCATTTGTAGGTATAGCCCATCATGTCGATCACGTAATCGCTGCTAATGCTAAAGGCCTGCGCCGTTGTCGGTGAGCAAAAGCATCCGAGCATTTCCTCATCCACTACCGTTCCAAGCGAGTCGTAAGTTACCACAAAGGTTTTCACAGGGTTCAGCGTATCCGCAATGGCCAGGTAGGTTTTATAGACCATCGCATAATGATTTCCGACTTTCATTTTCCCGACAGCAAAGTATTCGTTAGTCACATCACGCGAGAAACGTCCGTCCTCCATATTGGGAATAAACACGGCATAGTCGTAATTGATATAAGAATAGTTGTGATTTTTGACACTGTCGATCGGCTCGGCATAAGGCAGGACAAGATCAGGGAAGGTAGCCAGGTAATTTTTAAACAAGAGGGCTTTGAGCTTTGCGTCGTCATTAAACGTATTCACGATAAGGCTCACATAGCGCGGATCGTCTCTTACAAAGTCAAAGCGCTTTTCATTCAGAATCCTGTTCTTATTCAGAAAGCCTTCGAACACCGCCTGGCTCAGGCTATTGACGCACATGGCGGAATCCTGGCGGATAGCGGCGATCAGGGCATCATTAAAATAGATTTCATAATACGGATCATAGCCTATTGTCTGCAACATGTCGTTGGATTGTTGGGCATTGTCGGCATCATTGACCTCGATGTACGCTTTGGCTAAAAAATAATACATCCTGGAATCCGGAAAGTAGCGGATGGCATCCCGGAACAGGATGATGCTTTCCCTGGCTTTCTGTTTGTTTACCAGCAAGTCCATCGCTCTCAGAAAATACTTGCGCCCTTCGTCCTTCTGAGGAGCGGAAGCTTCTTTCTGAGCTAGGGTGACAGAGTCCATATTAAAGATGGCCTCTTCGCTCAGGCGCTTGCCCACACTGTTGTTGGTGTTAGTGTCTGTTTGGGTTTCCTTGCCCCCTGTGCAAAAGCTGAGCACCGTAACCAGGGTAAGGGCAATAAGCAGGTAAATATATTTCATAGACTCGTTTTTTTTGACTGACTAAAGATAGTAAGAAATTGTATTCCCAATTTGTATCTTCATAAAACCAAACAGGATCCCGGTTCCGTATATCTGCTATGAAACAATTGGTCTATATTCCTCTCATCTTACTGATGTCATTTATGAAGCACGACAAAAAAGCCCTGCGCTACATGGCCCTGGGCGATTCGTATACGATCTGCACGGGTACATCCGCTACGGCCGAGCAGTGGCCCGAGATCCTGGCCGGCCATCTCCGCAACGCAGGCATTCCCGTAGAGCTTGTGAGCAACCCCTCCCGAAACGGTTTCAGCACGCAGGACTTAATAGACAACGAACTGCCTTTACTGAAAAACGGGAACTACCATTTTGCAAGCCTGCTTATCGGCGTGAACGATTGGGTGCGCGATGTGGATGCCAAAACCTATCACAAAAACCTGAGCTACATCATCGATGAGATTCAGAAAGCCCTTCCCGATAAGTCAAAGCTGATCCTGATCACGATTCCCGATTTCGGTGTAACTCCGCAGGGAGCTTTATATAGCGGTGGCCGCGACATTTCCAAAGGCATTACGGAGTTTAATGACATCATCAAAGCGGAAGCCAAAAAACGGGGACTGGTTTGCGTGGACATCTTTCCTTTGTCCAAAGGCATGTTCAATCATAAAGACCTGGTTGCCGCCGATGGCCTTCATCCTTCCGCCAAAGAATATGCGCTTTGGGAAGCGCTCATCTTCCCGGAAGCAAAAAAAATAGTATCGGAAAACTGAATTTTATTTGCCGTTTATAAAATATCGTTTACATTTGTCGCGAATGTTATTCACTTCAAATATGCATCATCATCACTTACCACATGGTAGGCAATGATGTTATGCAGTTAAACGAGTAGTTCCCAAACTCAGCATATATAAGGCTTACCACAACGGTAAGCCTTTTTTTATTTCCATTTTTTTACAAAAACATCATGCAAAACAATTTGAAAATTGCTATTCAGAAATCCGGAAGACTCAGCGAAAGCTCCTTAAAGCTTCTGAAGGAATGCGGGATCGACATCGATAACGGCCTGAACAAACTCAAGGCAGAAGCTTCCAATTTCCCGCTGGAGGTCTTCTTCCTGCGCGACGACGACATTCCGCAATACGTAGAGGACAAGGTTGCCGACCTGGGAATTGTAGGTGAAAATGTATTGCTTGAAAAAGAAAAGAGCCTCGACATTGTCGACCGCCTGGGCTTTGGCAAATGCCGCCTGTCGCTGGCTATTCCTAAGGAACAGGCATACCGCTCGCTGAAAGACCTGGCTGGAAAACGCATCGCCACATCTTATCCTTCGCTGTTATCGGGCTACATGAAGGCTCAGAACGTATCAGCAGAGATTCATGAGATCAGCGGCTCGGTGGAAATTGCTCCCGGTATCGGCCTGGCAGATGCCGTATGCGATTTGGTAAGCTCCGGAAGCACCTTATTTACCAATGGCTTGAAAGAAGTGGAGCTTGTCCTGAGATCGGAAGCCGTCCTGGTTGCCAATAAAACACTCACGGAGGAACAACGAAACCTGCTGTCGAAACTGCTCTTCCGGATCCGGGCAGTAAGGAAAGCAAAAAACAATAAATACATTTTATTGAACGCACCGAACAACAGGCTTAAAGCGATCTGTGAGATTTTGCCCGGCATGAAAAGCCCGACGATTCTGCCTTTGGCGGAGGAAAACTGGAGCTCGGTTCATTCGGTGGTGGAAGAAAATAAATTCTGGGAAATCATTGAGAAGCTGAAGGCCGAAGGTGCGCAGGGCATCCTCGTTGTACCGATCGAAAAAATGATCCTGTAAAGTCAAGCTATTAAATAAAAAACCATAAGATGGAAACCATACTCTATTCAGGCCTGGCCCTACTGGAAGGCCCTTTGGCAAGGCCCTCCGCAGATATAAGCAGCATTGAGCCAATCGTGCGGGAAGTGCTGCAGGACATCAAACGCCATGGGCAGGCAGCCGTGGAAAAGTATAGCCTGCGCTTCGACAAGGTACAGATCCAAGATCCCCGTGTATCCGAAACAGAATTTGAAGCTGCCGCGCAGCTGGTAAGCCCCGAGCTTAAAGCAGCGATACAGATGGCGAAAAAAAATATCGAAGTGTTTCATGCGGCGCAAAAAGAGCAGCCGAAAATCATCGACACCATGCCGGGCGTAAGCTGCTGGAGAAAATCGGTAGCCATAGAAACCGTAGGCCTGTACATTCCGGGAGGCACCGCTCCCTTGTTCTCTACGATCCTGATGCTGGGAATTCCGGCCAGGCTCGCAGGATGCCGCAGGATCATCCTCTGCACGCCACCCGGCTCTTCGGGGAATATCCACCCTGCCATTCTCTATACGGCTCAGCTCATCGGCATCGACACTATCTTCAAAACCGGGGGCGTGCAGGCCATTGCAGCGATGGCATACGGAACAGAGCTTGTCCCAAAGGTGGATAAGATCTTCGGACCCGGAAACCGCTATGTCACCTGCGCCAAACAACTGATCAGCCAGGAAGGCATTGCCATCGATCTTCCTGCCGGTCCCTCGGAAGTGGCTGTGCTGGCCGATGACAGCTGCATCCCTGCTTTTGTAGCTGCCGACCTGCTTTCCCAGGCCGAGCATGGCGAAGACTCGCAGGTGATCCTCGTATCAGTATTTGAGGAGGTCATCAATGCCGTGAAAGCAGAACTCCAAAAACAGCTGGCCCTGCTCCCGAGAAAAGAGATCGCTGCAAAAGCGCTCGGCAACAGCAAGGCCATTCTCGTCAGCACGAAAACGGAAGCACTGGAAGTAGTGAATGCCTATGCTCCCGAGCACCTCATCATTGCTTGCCGCGATGACGAAGCCCTGGCAGAAGGCGTAATCAATGCAGGCTCTGTTTTCCTGGGAAATTTTTCCTGCGAAAGCGCCGGCGATTACGCCTCTGGAACCAATCACACCCTGCCTACGAATGGCTATGCAAGGGCCTATAGCGGCGTATCACTCGATAGCTTTGTGAAAAAAATAACATTCCAGAAACTCACGAAGGAAGGCATTGCCAACATAGGACCTGCGATAGAATTGATGGCAGAGGCCGAAGGACTGGAAGCACACAAACAGGCCGTGAGCCTAAGACTTAAATCCCTGTAATATGTTCGACTTAGAAAAGATCACCAGGAAAACGATCAGATCCATAGAGCCCTACCGGGTAGGACGCGATAGCTATCTTGAAAACCCGGAAGCGGTTTTCTTAGACAATTGCGAAAACAATTACGGTTCTCCTTTGGGCAAGGGCTATGAGCGCTATCCTTCTTCTTCGCAGGCAGCGCTGAGATCGGCGATCGCCGGCTACAAAAACGTAGATGTGACAAGCCTCGCCCTGGGAAATGGCAGCGACGAGCTCATCGATTTATTAATCCGCTGCTTTTGCGAGCCCCGTCGCGACTCGATCCTCGTCTGCGAACCCACTTTCGGAATGTACAGGATCTATGCACAGCTCAACGATGTTGCCGTATTGAATGCCCCTCTCCTGTCCTCTTCCTTTTTAGCAGACGAAGCCCTCATCCTGAAAAGCGTGGAAGCTACGACGACTCTCCTATTCCTCTGTTCTCCCAACAATCCCACGGGCACCACCATCAGCAGCGCCCAGCTCAGGACCATTGCCGGGAATTTTTCCGGGTTGGTGGTTGTGGACGAAGCTTACAGTGATTTTTCGGAACACCCATCGGCACTAGGCTTACTGAACGATTTTCCGAATCTCCTGGTGCTGCAAACATTTTCCAAAGCCTGGGGCCTGGCGAGCCTGAGGGTTGGTGCAGCTTATGGAAGCCCGGAGGTGATCGCCATCCTCAACAAGGTGAGGCCGCCTTTCCATATCAGCGGCACCTCGCAGCAGGTGTTGTTACAGGCATTGAAGAAAGCTGACAGGCTCCCGGAGCTGATAAATGCCGTCCTGCTGCAAAAACAATGGCTGAGAAAAGAGCTGAAGCATTTTTCCTTCATCAAAAGGATGGTCGATAGCGACGCCAACTTCTTTCTCCTGGAAGTGGAAGATGCGGAAAGCCTGCACCGTTATTTGTGGGAGCGCGGCATATTGACCAGTAACCGCTCGGCGCTGCAAAACTGCCATAACCATCTTCGCATCAGCGTAGGAACCGAAACCGAAAACCAAAAATTGATTGAACTATTAAACCGATATACCTGAATGAAAAAATTACTGTTTATAGACCGCGATGGAACGCTGATCTGGGAGCCGCCCGGCGATTTTCAGATCGACAGCTTCGAAAAATTCAAATTCCTTCCGGGTGTGATTACCTGGCTGGGAAAGATCGCACGCGAGCTCGACTATGAACTGGTGCTGGTGACTAACCAGGATGGACTGGGCACAGAGGTCTTTCCCGAGGATAGCTTCTGGCCGGTACACCGGCTCATGACAGATCTTCTGGCCGGGGAAGGCATTGTATTCTCAAAGCAATGCATCGACCGTAGTTTTGAAAAAGACAACAGCCCCAATCGAAAACCGAATACAGGTATGCTGACTTCCTATCTGCAGGGCGCTTACGACCTGGCGAATTCTTTTGTGATTGGTGACAGAATCACAGATGTGAAGCTGGCAAAAAACCTGGGCTGCCAGTCTATCTTTATCAGGAACTACGATGCCGCTACGGGCTTCGAATCCGATATCGCCCTGCAAGCAAGCAACTGGGAAGAGATCTATCATTTTCTGAAAGTACCGCCACGCCTTGTGGTACACAACCGCCAGACCAAAGAAACGGCAATCCGGATCCAGCTGAACCTGGATGGAAAAGGCGAGGCCTCCATCTCAACGGGGCTGGCTTTTTTCGATCACATGCTCGAACAAATTGCCCGGCATGGAAACATCGACCTGGAGATCTTTGCCAAAGGCGACCTGCACATCGACGAGCACCACACCATTGAGGATGTTGGGATTGCCCTCGGAGAGGCTTTTTTAAAAGCGCTGGGCGATAAACGCGGCATCGAACGCTACGGTTTTTGTTTGCCGATGGACGATTGCCTGGCCCAGGTCGCGCTGGATTTCGGGGGGCGAAGCTGGATTGTATGGGATGCGGAATTTAAGCGTGAAAAAACAGGTGACATGCCTACGGAAATGTTCTTTCATTTTTTCAAGTCGTTCAGCGATGCCGCAAAATGTAATCTCAACATCAAAGCCGAAGGACAAAATGAGCACCACAAGATCGAAGCGATCTTCAAGGCTTTGGCAAAATGCCTGAAAATGGCCGTGAAACGGGATGCCGGAAATATGAGCCTACCAAGCACGAAAGGAATATTATAATATAGACAAACACCATGAACGTATCCATCATCAACTATAACGCCGGTAATACACGCTCTGTGCTTTTCGCTCTTGAGCGCATGGGCATCCAGGCTGTAGTGAGCGACGATCCTGATACGTTAGCCTCATCCGATAAGCTTATTTTTCCCGGTGTGGGAGAAGCGGCATCTGCCATGCAGTACCTGCGCGAGCGTCGCCTCGACGAGCTGATCGTTTCACTGAAGCAACCCCTGTTGGGGATTTGCCTGGGCATGCAGCTTTTGTGCCGGCACTCCGAAGAAGGCAATACCAGCTGCCTCGGCATTTTCGATACAGTTGTGAAATCTTTTGCAGCGGCAGAGAAAAAATCCGCTGCACTCCGGAAAGTGCCGCACATGGGCTGGAACAGCATTTACGACCTGGAAACGGAATTGTACCGCTCGGTACGCGAACAACAGCCGGTGTATTTTGTACATGGCTATTATGCGGAGCTATGCGCCCACACCATTGCCAAAGCAAGCTACGGGCCTGAGTACAGTGCTTCGCTGAAACACTATAATTTTTACGCCACGCAATTCCACCCCGAAAAATCGGGAGATGCAGGGCAGGTCATTCTTGAAAATTTTATAAAACTCTGAGCAATGGAAATTATCCCGGCCATAGATCTGATTGACGGAAAATGCGTGAGGCTCGCACAAGGCGACTACGCCCGCAAAACCGTATACCACAACAAGCCCCTGGAAGTGGCGCTGGCCTTCGAACAGGCAGGTATCCGGCGGCTTCACCTGGTAGACCTCGATGGCGCAAAGGCCGGAAGGATCATGAACCAACAGGTATTGGAGGAGATTGCTTCCAAAACCAGGCTCATCATCGATTTCGGAGGCGGCATTAAAACGGATGAAGATCTCCGGGCTGTGTTTGACGCCGGCGCACAGATGGCCGTAGCGGGAAGCATTGCCGTCAGGAACGCGCCCTTGTTCCATTCCTGGATCAAACGTTACGGACCGGACAGGATCCTCCCCGCAGCCGATGTCAAAAAGGGCTACATCACCATTGGCGGCTGGCAGGAAAGCACGGGACTCGCCCTGACGGATTTTATACAGGAAACCATGCAACAAGGCATCCGGCGCCTGTTCTGTACGGATGTCTCCAAAGACGGGCTCTTGCAGGGGCCTTCCCTGGAACTCTACAAGCAGGTAATTGCTTCGTTTCCCGAGCTGGAATTAATTGCCAGCGGCGGTGTGTCATCGGCCGACGATCTTCGTCGCCTGAAAGACATCGGCTGCCGGGGCGCCATTGTGGGCAAAGCCATTTATGAAAACAGGATCAGCATGAACGAACTCAAATCTTTGATCACCTATGCTTAGCAAACGCATCATTCCCTGCCTCGACATCAAAGACGGAAGAACCGTGAAAGGCACGCGTTTCGGGCAGCTCCGCGACGCCGGTGATCCTGTGGAGCTGGCCGTGGAATACTGCCGGCAAGGTGCCGACGAGCTGGTATTCCTGGATATTACGGCCACACAGGAAAAACGAAAAACACTGGCGGAGCTCATCACGCGGATTGCACGGCATATCAACATTCCCTTTACCGTAGGCGGTGGCATCAGCTCTGTGGAGGATGTTTCCATTCTGCTGAATGCAGGCGCGGATAAGATCTCCGTGAATTCGGCGGCGGTAAAACATCCCGGCCTGATCCGCGAACTGGCAGCGCGGTTCGGAAAACAATGCGTGGTAGTAGCTATTGATACCAAAGCCGGTGAAAGCGGCGATGATGTGTATACCGCCGGAGGCCGCATCAAAACGGAATGGCAAACCCTGGACTGGGCCAGGCAGGCAGTAGCTCTTGGAGCCGGTGAGATCCTGCTCACCTCGATGGATCATGATGGCACCAAATCGGGCTTCGCACTGGAGATCACCAAACGTGTATCGGAATCAGTCGGGGTACCGGTGATTGCCTCCGGGGGTGCAGGATGCGACGTGCATTTCCGGGACGTATTTCTGAATGGCAGTGCCGATGCGGCTTTGGCGGCCAGCCTCTTTCATTATAAGGAGCTCTGCATTCCGGAACTAAAACAGTATTTAAAGCAAGAAGGCCTGCACGTAAGATTGTAAAATCCATAATAGTTAAGCGATATGATAACACCTGATTTCTCAAAACCAACGAACGGCCTCCTGCCAGTCATCATCCAGGATGCCTGCACACAAGCCATACTCATGCTCGGCTACATGAACGCCGAAGCCTATGAAAAAACCCTGGCGGAAAAACGCGTGACCTTTTTCTCGCGTTCCAGAAACCGCTTGTGGACCAAAGGAGAAGAAAGCGGAAATTTTTTGACCGTGAAAGAAATTCTCTGCGATTGCGACCGCGATACCTTATTGATCAAGGCCAGTCCCAAAGGGCCTGTATGCCATACCGGGGCCGATACCTGCTTTGCCGAAAGCAACAGCTCCACCGGTTTTCTGAATGAGCTGGAAGCGATTATCCGCGACAGAAAAAACAATGCCAGCAGCAAGTCCTACGTGTCGTCTCTTTTTGCGAAAGGCATCAACAAAATAGCCCAGAAAGTAGGCGAAGAGGCTATTGAACTGGTGATTGAAGCAAAGGACGAGCAGGAAGAGCTTTTCAAAAACGAAGCGGCCGATCTGCTGTTCCATTACCTGATTCTCTTACAGGCAAAAGGCCTGCTTTTAAAGGACATTGTCCGGGTGCTGAAACAGCGGAATTAACGGAAAAATTACACGCAAAAAGCGCGGTTTACGGGCATTTTTCGTTACTTTAGGGTCTATGATCTTCCCCATCAAAAAGCATCCCTTGCTCCTGGCATGTTGTTTTCTGCTATCGGTCTCATTGATGGCCCAGCAACGCTCTTTCGACAGTATCAGGCGATTGATCCCCGCTGAAAAAACACCGGCAAAAAAAGCCATGTTGCTGGTAGCCGCCGCCAAAAGCATCTACAGCTCAGCACCCGATTCTTCTATCGGCTATTGCCAGGAAGCTGAAGGCATCAGCCGGAAATACCACCTCGATGTTCAGCTGGCCTATTCCCTGCACTGCGAGTGCCGTTACCTGCTGCTGAAGGGCGACCTGCAAGCCACCGTCGAAAAGCTGAATACGGCGATTGCCCTCTTCGAAAAGCACAGGGAGCAAACAGGCCTCGCCAAAGCCTATTCCCTCAAATCCATTGCCCTGGGGCGGCTTCATAAAACCAAAGAAGAGCTTGATTACCTGCTGAAAGCCAAAGCCATTTACGAAACAACACCTGATAAGGACGGGCAGGTATCTGTGCTGCTCAACCTTGCCAATACCTACGGCGATATCGGCGCCTACGATCAGGCCATTGCCACGCTGGAAGAAATCAGGCGCATGAAGCTTCCTCCCGGCGAAACCGATTTCTATACCGAGCTCAACTATGGCAATGTATATTACATGAAGCATGAGTACAAAGAGGCTTTATACCATTATGAAAAAGCCAGGGAAACTGCCATTAGCTACAGGATGATCGACAGCGAAATTACAGGACTGACGCTACTGGCCGCTTGTTACCTGCAACTGAACGACCTGGAGAAAGCCCGCGAAAATTACCGGGCTGCCATTGCGCTGGCGCAGAAGTACCAGTTGCTGGTGGAAGAAAAAGATGCCCTGGAAGGCCTGGTGGATCTGTATGAAAAAGAAAAGAACTACCTCCCGGCCTTTGAAGCCCTGAAACGCTATAAGCTCCTGGATGATTCCCTCTTCAACATCGAAAAGGTGAAGAGCATCCATCACATGGAGCAGAAGCTCCGCCTCAGCGAAAAGGAGAAGATTATTGCGGAACAGGGCTTCTCTCTCGAAAAAGAAAAAGCAGCATTGGCAGAAGCGAAGAGCAATGCCTTCCTCCTCATTGCCGGGCTGGTGCTGGCCGCATCGGTTTGCCTGTTTCTCTTTTACTACAGCCGAAAGATAAAACGCCTCCTCTCCCTGATCCGCTTACAGAAAAAAGAAGTCGAAACCCAAAAAGAGATCATCGAGTCGAAGAATAAGGATGTGATGGATTCGATCCACTACGCGCGTCATATCCAGGGAAGCATGCTCCCCTCGGCAAAGGCCCTGGAAGGCTTGTTCAACGAGCATTTTATCCTGTACAAGCCCAAGGATGTGGTGGCCGGTGATTTTTACTGGACGGAAACCATCGGGGGCATGCCCGCCATTGCGGTAGGCGATTGCACCGGGCATGGCGTACCGGGAGCGATGGTGAGTATTGTGGCCTGCAATGCCCTGAACAGAGCCGTCAAGGAATTTGCCTTGTCTGATCCCGCAAAGATCTTTGATAAGGTGAATGAGCTGATGCAGGAAACCTTTTCGAAAAGCGACTATGAGGTGAGCGATGGCATGGATGCTGCCCTGTGCATTTTCGATGAGCGGCAGATGAAGCTCTATATAGCTGCTGCCAATAATCCCGTATGGCTGGTAAGCCCGCCGGGAATCACCACCGCGTTGTGGGAGGAGCCCTGGCAGCTGTCCCAGGTGTCGGCAGATAAGCGGCCGATCGGGAAATTCAGGGAAGAGGTGCTGCCATTCGAAGGAAAAAGCGTGTCGGTAGAAAAAGGAGAGATGATCTACCTCTTCTCCGATGGCTATGCCGACCAGTTTGGCGGAAGCAAAGGAAAAAAATTCAAATACAAGCAATTACAGGATTTACTGGTTTCCATTGCCCGCCTGCCCCTGGGCGAACAGCGACAAACACTTGAAGCTACCCTGAAAGACTGGCAGGGGAACCACGACCAGGTTGACGATATTTTAATTGTGGGGATCAGGGTTTAGCCTGTTTGTAAACAGACCGCCGGGCCGGTCTTCCCTGAATTTTTTATGGAATGGGCTGAATAATATTGCGTAAATTTACCGCACTTTATGGCAGGCCCTCAGGATACAGCTCAAATGTCGTTCATGCAACACCTCGATGCGTTGCGATGGCACCTGGTACGCAGCGCTATTGCCATTGCCCTTTGTGCCATTGTCCTCTTCCTCAACAATAATTTTTTGTTCGATACGGTTATTTTCGGGCCACTAAAACAGGAGTTCATTTCTTACCGTGCGCTTTGCTCTTTAGGGCATAACATCGGCGCCGGCGACGTGATGTGCATGACCGTGAAAATACCGCACCTGCAAACACTTTCTGCCTCCGAACAATTTTTCACCCACATGTGGATTGCCCTGGTGGGCGGCATCATCATTGCTTTTCCCTATGTGCTGTATGAGATCTGGAAATTCATTAAGCCGGCTTTAAAGGATACGGAATCGCGCCCGGCACAATGGTTTGTGATCGTGGCCTCTCTCCTATTCCTGATCGGGATCTTCTTCGGGTATTTCTTATTGTTCCCGATGTCTTATAATTTCCTCATCAACTATACACTTTCAGATAGCAATATCGTGCAGACGAATAATACGCTGGACGATTACATTTCCCTGATCTCTACCATGACGCTGGTATCGGGCGTGGTGTTCGAGATGCCGATCATTGTGTACTTCCTCTCCCGCCTGGGCTTGCTCACACCGGAGTTTATGCGCAAGTACCGCAAATATGCCGTGGTGGTGATCCTCATTGCCGCTGCCGTGATCACGCCTTCTCCCGATGTTACCTCCCAGATGGTGGTGGCCGTTCCGATGTATCTCCTCTACGAAGGAAGTATTTTTGTGAGTGCTTATGTGGTGAGGAAGAATAAGGTGTAGACCAAGCGGTCTGAAGAATTCCTTCAAAACAGATATCATCCAAAAGCCGACACCGGTTCAGTGAATAGGGCCACCGGAGCATTTCCCCCGTTTTCTTAAATGTGTTCCTGTAATTTAGCGGGCTCAATCCGTTTAATCATGATGACATCAACTTCTCTTAAACAGGCAACCGGTCTTTTCCTGGGCCTGATCCTGACAGCTTTCAGCGCCGGCTCCCTGTCTGCCGGCAAAACAACGCTCCTCAAAAACAGGTATCCTGCCGAAGAAAACAGCAGGCTGATCACAGGAAAAGAATTTATAAGCCTCGAGATCAAAAGCAAGATCAGCGCGGGCATTGGGCTCGGGCAGGCCATAGAGATTGGCATCCTTGTAAAAAACGATAAGAACAAAGAGTACAGAACACCCGGTTTCCCGGAAGAGGGATCGTTCCGGACAGTGGAATGGGACCAGTTCGGGGTGGACGTTGAGGGCGGAACCTTTGCCGATGGCAAGGTGATCATCAGCAGCAACTTCGCCGACATCAAAGAGCATCAGGTAAAAGTAAAGGCCTACCTGCTAAAAAATCCGGAGCTCAAAAGCGAGCTCATCTTACACCTGGATTATAAAGGCGGGATGCTCGCGGATTTTTCGGGAACACCCGGGAAAGCAGGACGAAACGGGCAGAGCGGGCAGCGTGGCGACAATGGAAGCAGCTCAACGTCACCCAGGGATGGCGGAAACGGGGGACAGGGCGGAAACGGGGGTGATGGCGGACAAGGACAGGACATCGAGGTGTTTGCCAAAATGAAGCCTGATCCTATTCTGAAAAAAGACCTGCTGGAAGTACGCGTGAAAAGTAAAACCACAGGTGTCGAGCAGATTTACCTCGTCGATCCGGACGGTGGAAAATTAAACGTGAGTGCGGACGGTGGCGCCGGTGGTTCTGGTGGCGCCGGTGGTTACGGTGGACCGGGAGGCAGCAACAGCTATAGCAAAACCTCGGGAAATGGTGGAAACGCGGGCTTTGCCGGTAATGGCGGAAACGGTGCCAAAGGTGGCTCCATCACGGTTTATTTAGACCCCAGCGCTGATAAGCTCCCCGCAGGAACACTGACCTACTCCAATGAAGGTGGTGCTGCCGGCAACAGGGGCCAGGCGGGTGTCGGCGGTGCTAAAGGCGACTACCCTTCCAGCTGGGGTCAGCATGGTGCTGCCGGCTTCCCCGGAAACAGCGGCACAAAAGGCCCGGAGATCAAAATCATCAAACAAAAGCTTTAAGCTTGCTGCTTCATAAGGATTTGGTATTCGTGCAATTGTGTGTAATTTAGGAGGCACAAACACCGATCCTTATGTCACAGCAGGTTGAAGAATTCAATGCATACCGTTCGAAAATGAATGAGGTTATTTTAGGAAAAGATAACCTCGTGATCAAACGTCTCTTTAACTTAGATACGCAAACCTATTCTGAAGGCGCGCTGAATGTGAAGACCAAAGAAATGCTGGGCCTGGTAGCGAGTATGGTGCTGCGTTGCGACGACTGTATCAAATACCATTTACTGAAATGCCATGAGCAGGGCTGCAGCACCGAAGAGATCTACGAGATCTTTGCTGTAGCCAATATCGTCGGCGGCACCATCGTGATCCCTCACACCCGCCGCGGCGCCGAGTTCTGGGAAGAGCTCGTGTCCTCAAGCTGATTTTCCTTTTTTGACTCCTTTCCTGCTCTGCTCTGGCAGCGGGTTCCGGCTGTTTTCTGTTTTTTAATTAGGCGATGTACTTATGGTGAGAGTATGCTGCGAAAACCTGTGAATAAGCTGATGAGTCCAACGGACATTTTTATGGCCTTCAGAAAATTACTGTTACTTTCTTTTTGATTTGCGTTATCATGGCAAATGAATCTCCGGCACTATATCCTCCCCGTGTGTATCGGAAGCAATCTCCTGGCACAGGAACATGCGCCCTTGTGCCCGCAGCTCAATTTCGGATTCACACATGCGGTTTATTCCTCCATTTGCTTAAAATCCCTCCCGGATCAACAGGCAGCCAGGCCGGAGAGAAAACCCCGGCGATCTACTATGGCAGAATCACAATACGGCTTTGGGATCGGGATGTTTCTGTGGATGCCCATGAACGAAAGGCTGGTATATAAACCAAAACTGGAAGGGAATTTCACGACCACCTGCCTGAGAGAAAAAGCCAGGCTCTTTGCCACGTCGTTTGACATAGGCGTGTCCAATAGCTTTGCCATGGCGTTGAAGCCCGCAAACGATCATGGTATTATTTATATGGCGCGGAACATGAGCTGCTATTTAAGCAGTAAGCAACCTTACCTGCTGCTGGGGCCAAAGATCAACCTGAAAAAATTCGATACGGGCTTTATCAACAAAGGCTTTCAGAACGAGCTCGCTTTTGGATTCTTACTCGGCTACGGCATCAATTACGAATTTCACGGAACCAATGTGGCACCGGAGATCATCTACAGCCTCACTTCGACCGCGCAGAATAAGATCAACGATAACCGGAAAGTCCTTCATACGATTTCGCTGGCCATAAATTTCTTCTGATCACATGGGGCTTCGACTACGCTCCGCCATCGGAAGTAAAAATGTATCGGTGGCTTCGAGAGCCTCAGGCACCTATTACAATTAATTAATCGTAATGCTCACATTGGCACTGTTGGCATCCAGGTCCGGAGGTCGCGGCGCTTCACCGAATTTGCAGCGGTTGTTGTCCGGAATCCGGTCGATGAGCTTATTGTATGGATCGAGGCCCGCAGAAAACGGTTCTTTATCTACGATGAACTCAAAAGTCTTGACAGGCTTATCCATTTTTATTTTTTTAAGCAGCAGTTCCTTCGCTACCTTTTTCCCCTTCACATCCTGCTGTACGAAAATCCCGATGTCCATCCAGTCGTTCACCGGAACGGCCTTGCTCTTACCAAGGCTATCCGCTTTGAACTTGCCTGAACCTACCGTTAAGGTCACTTTATATGTTCCGTCGGCCTGCTTCACCGATTTCAGCTCTTTCACATAGTTTTCGTAAATGGTAATGTCTTCAAACAGGTCTTTCACCACATACTGCATGCTGTCCGGAACGGAGAGCTTCATGTTGGCAACGAATTCCTTTGCCGTGGTATAAGGCGCGCTCTGAAAGGCCGTTTTTTTAATATAGCGTTTCAGAGCCGCATTCACGGAATCCTCGCCGATATAGTCTTTCAGCGCATACATGATCAGGCAGCCCTTATTGTAATGGATATATTGCTGGTTTTCCGCCAGCATGATCGGTAATTCCTTTTTGCTTTCGGAAGCGCGACCCATCAGGTATTTGTTGAGAGCGTCTTTCAGGAATTTATGCATGGCTTCTTTGCCGTATTCTTTTTCCATCACCATCATGGCGCTGTATTCGGCCATCGATTCGCTCATGAGGGTAGCGCCCTGCACATCGGCGCCAATCACCTGGTGCGCCCACCATTGGTGACCTACCTCGTGTGCCGTCACATAAAATGGATAATCAATGCTCAATGGATCTTCCTTATCCACGTTGGCAATAAAGCCGATGCTCTCCGAAAAAGGAATGGTATTCGGGAAAGATTGTGCAAAGGTGGCATAGCGTGGAAACTCCAGGATGCGCACCTGGCGGTGCTGGTAAGGGCTGAAGGCTTTTTCGTAATAGGCCAGTGATTTCTTGATGGAGTTGATCATGCGGTCGAGGTTATACTCGTGGCCCGGGTGGTAATAGATCTCGATGTTGATATTCTTATATTTATCTTTCTTCATCGCATAGCGCGCTGACAGGAAGGAATAGAAGTTCAGGATCGGGCTATCCATTTTGTAATGGAAGTAGCGCCTGCCGTCTTTGCTGTATTCCTTCATGAGGTAACCCGGGGCAATGGCGATCTGATCGGCCTCCGTGCTTACGATGCATTCAAAACGGATCCAGTCGGCATCCTTGCTGATGTACGTATTCGCATAGGCCGTTGTATCGTCGATGCTGGCAACACGCTGTTTCGGCCTCAGGCTGAATTTCTTGCGCGCTTCATTTTCGCCCAGCTCCATGCCGTCGTTGTAGCCGATAGATGGCAGCAGGCTGTTATTGATAAAGGTGCCGTTATACACCACATCGGTTTTGGCATCGTTGCTGAACCAGCTTTTGCGCATATAGTCGATGCTGTAATCCATACGGATGGAATCACCCGGCTGGAGCGGGGAAAGCAGCTTAAAGCCTTTAATGTAGAGATCCGTATCGTTGAAGATTATTTTTTCCGGCGTTGAGAATTTCAACGATCTCAGCTCCGTGTTGGAATTGTAATTGATGATCAGCGTATCTACCGCTTTGTTGTGCTTATTCTTCAGGTAGTAATAGCCTTTGAACGTGGCTCCCAGCTCCTTCGGATACAGGTCGACCTCTACATAGCTTGATACCACGCGCGGCTGGAGCGTATATTGAAAATGCTTATAGCTTTTCTCAAACTTCGCCTGGAGCTTTTCATAATCCTTTCTGCTGAGCAGCTCGTGGGCAACCTTGACATTGTAATAGATCACGCTTCCGGTAGCAACAAAAACGATAAAGGCGATCACCGCCGTGATCCTCAGCTGCCTGTGTGAATCGTACTTCGAAAAGCGGAAACGGGCTTTCCAGCCTTTTTCTTTTCCACGCAGGTAAAAGCGGATCGCGATGACAAACAGCAGGGCGATCACGGCCACCCAATACAGCTTAAAGAAATAATAGATCGGCACCGTATGCCCGAAACCATTCATATCGCTGTAACCCATCATCGGGCCGCTCGAGTTGAAATTAAACAGTGGATTATCGATCTGGAGGCGGCTGAAAATAATGCGTGACAGGAAGGCAATGATGAAGGCGATGACAAAGCCTACATACTTATTGCTCACCATGCATTGAATGATAAAGCAGAGGGCTGCCGTAATGGCCAGGCCCACAAAGTTGCGGCCGTAGATGGTGGCAATGTACTGATCCAGCTCGAATTTGTAATAGCCTTTCAGGGACTGGATAACCATGCCTGTGAGAATAGCACCGAGCAGGCCTAAAGCCACCGCTCCCATCAGGCCCAGGTATTTCCCGATCACCAGGGTGGGCGATTTCACGGGAGAGGCACCTACCAGCTCATCGACTTTAAATTGTTTTTCGTTGAACACCAGGTTCCCCGAATAAAAAATGATGAGGATGGCCAGCATGAACTGAAACATAGAGCCTGTCTGCTCGGAGATGTTGTAGGTCACCGGGTACACTTCCGTTCCGAAGATCAGGGAGTTGAAGCTGCTGATGATGTAGGCCAGCACAGCCCCCAGCACGATCATGATGATGAAGAAATAGCTTTTGATGATGCGTTTGTATTCAAAGCGGGCAATGAACAGGAGCTGGTTCCAGAAGGCTTTCCCGCTGGTGCTGATCGTTACCTTCGGCAGATCGGAAATATGCTGGATGGCGGGAGTTTGCGGAGAGTAGCTCTCTTCTTTTTTGCGGAACGAAAAGCGCCTGATAGGATTCAGGAATTGTGAGAAGCTGAACCTCGCATAGCTGAACCACATGATGAGCAGGGCCAGGCCGAGCCAAACGATACGGTTGTAGAGCAGCACATCCGTTAAAGGCAGCATGCGCTCATTCTGCTCGAAGGGTGTCCAGTATTGCGTGATCTTGCTGAGGGCTTTATTCCCGTATGGGTCGAGCATAGCTGCCAGCGACTGGTATTCAATATCCGAGAGGATGGAGCTGGCCGCGAGGTCGAATAAAAAGAAGATGATGGTGAAGAGGTAAGCGATGGTGGTGTTCCGTAAAAAGGTGGTGAGCGAGAAATAAATAATCCCGAACAAGAGCGTGTTGGGCACCACAAAAAAGAGAAAAGGCTGAATGTAATTGTACAGCCCGATGGGGCCGATGGTAGGCTGGTTATGACCGATCGCGCTTCCCAGGAGCAGGCCGAAAAGCTGACCGCTGAACACGAACAGGGCAATCAGCAGCACACCGAAAAACCTTCCGAAAAAATAAGCCGGCTTAGTGATGGGCTTTGTAAAAAAGAGCGAATGGGAATTGAATTCGAAATCGCGCTGAATCGCCGTCGCCATCACGGCAATGATGATCATGTTGTGGATCAGCGCCAGGATGTTCTGGTTGAAAGCCAGGTACAGGCTCGCATTGGCGAGTGCGCTGTTCAGGTAAGTATTGCTATCGCTCGAGCCCAAAGGCAGAACGCCCGAACCCGCCAGCGAAAGGAAAAGGTAAAAGGCAAAGTAAATGCTAAAGAACACATAGGTAGAAGGCTTCCTGAGTGCATACTTCAATTCGAACCGGAGAATTTCTAAAAACATAAGCAGCAATTAATGGGGTTAAAAAATAATTAAAGGATGTTTGAGAAATACACGTCCTCCAGATCCGGCTCTACAGCCACAAATGAAGCTTCAGGTACCTCATCGCTCTTCACATGAATGAGCAGGCGGCCTTCCACAATTTTTGCCGAGATGATCTTATATTTTTCCTTGTAAGCGTTCAGCTCCGATTTGTCAATGATCAGGCTCCATACCCTGTTCTTCATATCCCTGATGGTATCGGACGGTTTTCCGTCCAGCAGCACCTGGCCGCGGTTCATGATCACCATCCGCGGGCAGAGGTTCTTGATGTCTTCCACAATATGCGTGGAGAGGATCACGATGATGTTCTCACCGAGATCGCTCAGGATATTATGAAAACGGTTGCGCTCTGCCGGGTCGAGGCCTGCGGTCGGTTCATCCACGATGATGAGCTTCGGATTTCCGAGCAAGGCCTGTGCAATGCCGAAGCGCTGGCGCATCCCGCCGGAATACTCGCTCAGGTTGCGCTTGCGGGCCTCAAACAAATTGGTTTGCTGCAGGAGGGCATCGCAGAGCTCTTTACGTTCCGCTTTGTTATTAATGCCTTTCAACACCGCAAAGTGATGCAGCATGTCTTCGGCATTCACCTTGGGATAAAAGCCAAAATCCTGGGGCAGGTAGCCCAGCATTTTTCTCAGCTCTTCTTTTTGCTTCACGATATTGATATCGCCCAGCATAATGCTTCCTTCATCCGGATCCTGCAAGGTGGCAATGGTACGCATTAAGGTAGACTTGCCGGCGCCGTTCGGGCCTAATAACCCGAACATGCCGGGAGAGATGGTCAGGTTAATGTCGTTCAGGGCTTTCAGACCGTTGCTGTAGGTTTTGGAAACGTGAGAGATGGCTAATTGCATAAAGATGGTTTTTTCCAAATGTAAGCTCATTTCTCCAGGATTGTTTCCGTTTAAAAAACTTATATGACCATTCAGCCCTAAAAAGAACCAAATCGTTTAATAAGCCGGCGAAGAGACTGATTTGCTTTGAAGTGATTCTGGTTTAAGAAACTATCGTGCTCTCCGGATAATTTTTGGGCATCCGGGCGGGCTCATCGCTTCAATCTTTTGCAGGGTAAGGATTTTATTCAAAATAATAGTGAATGCCCGGCCAAAGGATTTTCGCTGTGATCCCTGACGCAGGCCTGCGCCGGATTGAAGCGGATTGCCATGCGCCTATTTTTACACAGCCTATAACAGCCCTCAGAAAAAGGCATCCGGGGCGCAAAGTATATGCCTGAAAAAATATCTCAAAAAGGGGATTTTTTTCCAAGCTCTACATCGGAAAAAGTCAGTAAGGCAGATTTTTTACCGGGTCCGACATTTGAATTCTTCGGGTTGCTGTAGTTTGAAACTCCCGTAGATTTCAATTTATATTTTATGCTAACAAAACAGAAAAAATACAGGGCCACGACCTCATTTAGGTTCCCGAAAACGCCGACAGGCATTGAAGGCCTGGATGAGATCACCGAAGGAGGATTTCCTACCGGCAGGCCAACGCTCATCTGCGGCGGCGCCGGTTGCGGAAAAACATTGCTCTCCATGCAGTTCCTCATCCGGGGTATTTTAGACCATCAGGAGCCCGGCGTGTTCATGTCTTTTGAAGAGCCGGCCAAGGACCTGGCTCTTAATATGAAGTCCCTTGGCTTTGATCTTGAAACACTCAAGGCCGAAAAAAAACTGGCGATCGACTATGTGCGAGTGGAAAGAGCGGAGATCGACGAGGCCGGTGAATATGACCTTGAGGGTTTATTCATCCGCCTGGGCCATGCCATTGATACGGTTAAGGCCAGGCGCGTGGTGCTCGATACCCTGGAATCCTTATTCTCAGGGCTTGATAACCAGGCCATCCTGCGGGCAGAGCTCCGGAGGCTTTTCCATTGGCTGAAAGAAAAAGGCGTAACGGCCATCATTACCGGGGAGCGCGGCGAAGCCACACTGACCCGGCAGGGACTGGAAGAATATGTATCGGACTGTGTGATCTTACTGGACCACCGCGTCATCGATCAGGTATCTACCCGCCGACTGCGTATTGTCAAATACAGGGGCTCCACACACGGCACCAATGAATATCCCTTCCTCATCGATGAGACAGGAATTTCGGTGTTGCCCATCACTTCGCTGAAGCTGAACAATGAAGTGTCGTCCGATATCGTATCGACCGGTGTTCCCGGGCTTGACAGCATGTTCAACCAAAGCGGCTTTTACCGTGGCAGCAACATTTTAATATCGGGAACGGCAGGTACGGCTAAAACAACGATTGCGGCTTACTTTGCTTACGAGCAATGCCGCAAAAAAGAAAAGACGATTTATTTCGCCTTTGAAGAATCGCCGCAGCAGCTGATCCGGAACATGCGCTCTATCGGCCTCGACCTGGAGCCTTTCGTTAAAAAAGGATTATTGCAGATCCACTCATCGAGGCCAACACTCAACGGCCTTGAGCTGCACCTCCTCACGCTGAGAAAACTCATTAAAGAATTCAAGCCGGATGCGGTGATTATTGATCCGATCAGCAACCTCATTAACGTGGGCAGCCAGCAGGAGGTTCGCTCTATGCTGGTAAGGCTCATTGATATGCTGAAGATCAATAACATTACGGCCATGTTTACCTCACTGAACAGGCAGCCACTGGATTCGAGGCCCGACCTGGCCGAAGAGTCGGTATCGTCTTTGGTGGATACCTGGATTACGGTAAGAGACATGGAAGGCATGGGCGAGCGTAACAGGGGCATTTTTATTATCAAATCGCGTGGCATGGGCCATTCCAACCAGGTGCGCGAATTCATCATCACGGGCAATGGCATCGAGCTATTGGATATAGAGCTTGGGCCAAACGGGATCTTAACCGGGAATGCCAGGCGCTCGAATGAGCTTCATAAAAAAGTATCGGAGCTCAAATTACAAAATGAGCTCGAGCGGAAAGACAGGGAGATCGCCCGTAAGCGCAAAGTACTCGAAGCCAATATTGAAGCGCTTAAAAACGAGTTTGCCTCGGTAGAAGAAGAGCTGAACGCGCTAAAGGTTACGGAAGAACTCCAAAACAGGTTGCAGGCAAACAAGAACAGGACTAAAGCCGGAAAAAAATGAAAAAACAGGAAGCCGAATGGCAATTGCTCTTGTACATTGCCGGGCAAACGCCCAAATCCATCAAGGCCTTGAGCAATATTAAAAAGTATGCGGAGGAGCATCTTAAAGGAATTTATTCCATAGAGATCATCGATTTACTCGTAAACCCGCAGCTGGCGGAAGGCGACCAAATCCTGGCCGTACCGACGCTGGTAAGAAAATTTCCAGAGCCTATCCGGAAAATTATCGGTGATCTTTCCAACGAAGAAAAAGTTCTTGTGGGATTAAACATTAAACCTGTAAAATAAGGGCTTTGGGAGAAACGGCAGCGATAGACGAAAAAGACAGGTACCTGTTCAGGCTCTTTGTAACAGGCATGTCTGTCAAGTCGCTGCGTGCCATAGAGAACCTGAATGAGATTTGCGAAGCGCACCTTCCGGGGCGCTATCATATCGAGCTGATCGACATTGTGAGCGATAAGACGCTTGCCATACAACACCAGATCATTGCCATTCCCACACTGATCAAGCTAAGCCCCGAGCCTCTCCGTACCATTGTCGGTGATCTCTCAGACCGGAAAAAAGTATTAACCATTTTAGAGATAGAGTAATCTGTTTTGGAAGGACTAAACCATACCGATGATCTGCTAAACCAGATAGCGGAGCTGAAAGCCCAGCTGTATGAGGCCAACAGCATGATCGACGCCATCCGGGAAGGTGCTGTGGATGCGCTGGTGCTGAACAAGGACGGAACACCCAACGTCTATTCGCTGGAAACGGCGGATTACACCTACCGGCTCCTCATTGAAAAAATGGGAGAGGGTGCTCTCAGCATTTCCGAAGAAGGCCTGATCGTTTATTGCAACGATTATTTCTCTAAGCTCCTGGGGATTCCGGCTAACCAGCTGATCGGTACTTTTTTCAATGCCTATGTACAAAGCGCCGGCGACTTCGCACTGTTGAAAGAAAACCTGCTTCAGAACGGTATCAGCAAGGGAGAGCTCCTTTTGAGATCTGAAGACCGGATATTACCACTCTATGTTTCTTTGACCAACCTCAATCCGGCAGTACCTGCCATTGGCATGGTGGTAACGGACCTTAGCCAGAAAAAGAAACACGACGAAGCGCTCGCACGCTATCAAAGGCAATTGGAGATCAAGGTAAATGAGCTAAACCAGACCAATGCCAACCTGGAACAATTCATCCATGTGGTATCCCACGATCTCAAAGAGCCTTTACGAAAAATAGTATCTTATACTTCTCACCTGAGCTCCACCCGGGCCGACCTGCTGAAAGTTCATGAGATCAGGAACCTGGACATCGTTCATAATTCCGCCACGCGGCTCAATTCGCTGGTGGACGATCTTGTGAAATACGCTTTCAGTGCCAACCTGACCGAGAATGACCTTGTTGATCTTAACCAGGTGATGGAAGAGGTGAAGCAGGACCTCGAGCTGAGCATCGCGGAACGTTCGGCAAGCATTCATTTTTCCGATCTGCCTGTAATTGAAGGCTCCAGGGTACAGATGAGGCAACTCTTCTCCAACCTGATTGCCAATGCCATTAAATACAGGCGGAAAGAAGAACCGCCTGTGATCACCATCAGCACCAGGATCACAGACAATGTGCATGGCTTTTTGCCCGAAAAAAAATTCAGGCAGATCAGCCTCCGGGATAATGGGATTGGCATGGAGCAATCCCATCTGAGCAAAATTTTTACTATCTTTCAGAGGTTGCATATGCGCCATGAATATTCCGGCAACGGCATAGGACTGGCTATATGCAGAAAGATTATGGAAAATCACCTCGGAAAAATAGATGTGGAGAGCAGCCCCGGAAATGGCAGCACCTTTCATCTTTATTTTCCGGTTTAAATGGATGCATGGGCAAACTTGAAAACTTACATATTGTAATTGCCGAAGACGATCCGGATGACGGGGAGATCGTCATGGAAAGCTTTACCAAACACCAGGCTTTTTCGAGAGTAGATTGGGTAAAGAACGGTCGCGAGCTCCTTGAGTTTTTGGATAGCTGCGGCGATTTCAAACCAGACGTGATCCTCACGGACATCAACATGCCCATCCTCAACGGGATCGAGGCGCTGCAGGAAATCTGCCGGAACCAGCAGCTCCGCTACATTCCGGTGTTTGTGTATTCTTCCACCATCAATCCTATTTATGAGGTGAAGTGTAAGGAGCTGGGAACAAAAGCCTTCCTCATCAAGCCTTTCAACCTCGACGGCTTCTACGAAATTCCCAAACAGATTATTGCCACCTTAAAAACAGACCGGCACTTTGCAGATCTTCACTGAGCATAAGCACAGGCGATCAGCATAATCTCCCGAAGCTTATTTCACTACAGCGCTCCATTTTCCTCAAGGCATATCTCCCTGATTGATAGCCTGTAAAAAATAATTGCGATTTCGCATAGGGGTAGATTCATTTTCGGTTGTCATAGATAAAAGTTTCTAACTTTGCGGCAAATCAACCGCATCCTTGGAACTCGAAAAAGAAGTCATAGAACAATTCAGGTCGGGCAGCGAAGCCGCTTTTGAGCAGGTATTCCATGCTTACTACAAAGCCCTGGCAGCTTATGCCCGGACGATCCTGAAGGACAGCGATGACGCGGAAGATATGGTACAACAGGTATTTATAACGGTATGGGAAAAACGCTCGGCAATGGAGGTACACACCTCGCTGAGATCTTTATTGTACCGTGCTGTACATAATGCCTGCCTCAACCGGATCAAGCAACAACAGGTAAGAAGCGGCTATGCCAAAGAGGTGATTCAGCTTCACCGGGATGGCGGCGCTACCGAGGACCGCATGCAGCAAAAAGAGCTGCAACAAAAAATAGAGCTGGCCATGGAGCAGCTGCCTGAACAATGCGCCAGAATTTTTAAGATGAGCCGTTTCGAACAGCTCAAATACCAGGAGATCGCCGACCAGCTTGGCCTTTCCGTAAAAACCGTGGAGAACCAGATGGGCAAGGCCCTGAAGGTCATGAGAGAACACTTGAAAGACTATTTACCGCTTTTAGTAATGATCCTAAGCCAATACTACCGTGATTAACCGAGAGAACATAGATGAGCTGATCGGCAGGTTCCTTTCCGGAGAAGCTTCTCCGGAAGAGGCCATGATGCTGGAAGACTGGAAGCTGGAAGCTCCGGAGAACCAGGTGCATTATGAGCAAAGCGAGCATGTATTCGCACTGCTGCAAAACGGCGGGAAGCCTGCTGAAGTAGATACTGCCAAAGCCTGGGAAAAAGTAAAACCATTGCTTGACCGGGAAAAAGTGAAGCCGCTGTATCCTAAAACCACCTTCACCCGCATTGCTGCCGCCTTGATTATCCTGCTGGGCATCGGCGTTGGTCTTGTCTTATTCTTTAATACGGATGCGCAGCACTCCTCTTATGTGGCTGATAATACTCCCAAGGATATTAAACTGAAAGATGGCACGGAGGTGACTGTATTTGCGCACTCCAGGCTTACTGCCGACGAAGGCTTCGGAAAAACAAACCGGCTCATGCGCCTGCAGGGCAATGCTACCTTTTCGGTGGTGCATGATGAAAGCATGCCTTTTGTGATTGACGCGGGCAATGTCTTCATTAAGGACATCGGCACCCGTTTCACTGTGCGCTCTTCGCTTGATACCGATACGGTATACGTGCATGTGGATGAAGGCATCGTCCTGCTCTTCGACAGCTTGGGATCGGCTCTTGAAATAAAAGCCACGGAGCATGCCCTGTACATCCGTTCCAAAAGGCAGATCGTGAAGAACGAAACCACCGTTGTGCGGCCGAACGCGCAGCTCAGCTTTAGCAACAAGCCCTTGGGTGACGTGATTGCCACGCTGAACACAACCTATAATACCACCATCATCCTTCAGAATGCTTCCCTGAAAAACTGTACGATCACCACGCGCTTCGAGCACGAGGACCTGGAAACCATTATCAGCATCATCACCGAGACCCTGGGACTGAGCTACGAAAAAACAGCGAAGGGATATATCATCAAGGGTAATACATGTCATTCCTGAAGCAACATAGCGGTTTACTGATCGGCTTACTGTTACTGGGTTCTGCACTTAAGGCGCAAAAGGTGCCTTACCTGGAAAGAACCGTTAGCATCCATGCCACTAACCGGAGCCTGGCCGATGTGTTTAAGCTCATCAGCGAGCAAACGGCCGTGGTGTTTTCCTATAGCCAGTCATTCAACGATAAGCAAAAAGTCAGCCTCAACTGCACGAAAAGGCCACTGCGTCTGGTGTTGAATGATCTGCTGAAGGAAACAGGCTGCACTTATAAGGCCAAGGATAAGTTCATCATCCTGAAATGCGACGCGAAGCCTTTGCCTCCGCCCTCTGTGATTACCGGCTACATCTACAATGCCGAAGACAGCTCCATCGTAGCCAATGCGAGTATCTATGTGAAGCAAACACGACACTCGGCACAGAGCAACGATTACGGTTTTTTCTCCTTGTCCTATTCCAATAAGCTGCCCAGCATTTCCGTCTCTTTTGCCCGCGAAAATTATTACGATTCCACGCTCGTGATTTATAATAAGCAAAAGCAGGAAGTGGTGTTGTACCTCTATCCGCGCTACCACCAGAAAGACAGTGTTGTGGAAACGCTGGTAATGCCTGAAAAAAAAGACAGTGTCATTGTTGTCACTAAAAAAGATACAGTCGTGGTTCCGCAGAAGCGCTTTTTCAGCGATTTCTGGAAGCCGCTCAAAACCTTTAATACGAATCTAAAGAACATCAGCGATACCCTGTTCAGCGATGTGGCCGTGTCTTTTGTGCCTTACATCAGCACCAACCGCCTGCTCTCCATTAATACGGTCAACAAGGTGTCGTTCAACATCCTTGCCGGTTATTCCAAAGGTGTCCGTGGCTTTGAGCTGGGCGGCCTGCTGAACGTCGACAACGGCGATGTGCGCTACGGGCAGATTGCGGGCCTGGCTAACATCGTATCCGGTAATTCGGAAGGTGCGCAGATTGCCGGGATCCTGAACCTCAACGACCAGGCAACACAGGGCGCGCAGGTAGCCGGCATCATCAATGTGGATAAGGGAGACGTGAAGGGTGTGCAGATCGGAGGAATCGGGAACGCCTCCTCGGGGAATACCAAAGGCCTGCAGCTGGCCGGTGTTTTTAATGCCAGCGGCAAAAAGGCCAACGGCGCACAGGTAGCGGGAATCTGCAATGCCAGCCCTTTCTTAAAAGGCATACAAATCGTAGGGATCGTGAACGTGACCGATACGCTGGATGGCTTTCAGCTGGCAGGTGTTACCAATGCTTCGGGACAAATGCACGGCATGCAGCTGGCCGGTGTGCTCAATCGTGCAGCTTATGTGGATGGCGTTCAGTTCGGCCTCATTAATATTGCCGATTCATCATCGGGGCTTTCTATCGGGCTTTTCAATTATGTAAAAAACGGATACCACAAGCTGGAGATCAATACCGACGAACTTTTATTCGCTAATATGTCTTTTGGCACCGGCACGGAAAAACTGTACACGATTTTCACAGCGGGGATCAATTATGCCAATCCTTCCATTGTAACCTACGGCTATGGCCTCGGCTCCGGCTTTACGATCAAAAAAAACTTAGGCTTCAGCGCCACGGTGGTTGCACAGCAGATGCAACATAGCGAAGACGGGCTTTTCCGCGCCAACCTGCTTGGCAGGGCCTATGTAGGCCTGGAATATAAATTCCACCCGAAGTTCCGGATCGGCCTCGGCCCTACCTTCAACCTCTATACGCCCAACACCACGGATAATTACAACTCCGACCTGCTCAATGATATTCCTTCTTACCGTGTCGCAGAATCCACAACACCGGATAACCTGCGTCTATGGATCGGCGGGAAGATCTCGCTTAAATTCTTTTAATTCGTTATGGTGAGCGCAGCCACAACACCGTCATTGGAACAAGAAACAATCTGAAAGATACTTCAGATTGTTTTAAGTTTTCAGGCGTGCCCCGTCGGTAGGCGGGCCGGGCTGCCCGCTTCAATCTTTTTGCCACACTTCGACTACGCTCAATGTCCGGCAAAAAAGGATTTCCGCTTGCATCCCTCAAGCAAGCCTGGTTCAGAATTTATGGATCTGACTTCATGTGCCGTGAAAATTTGCGCCAGGGATTGCAGTGGAAATCCTCTGTCACGTTCCTTTGTGACAGAGATTGGAACGGAAAGCCCGCCCGGGCGCCCGCGTCATTTAAACAGTACATGCCGGAATAAATAAGTCCATAAAAATTTATTAAAAAAAATTCATTCACGCATAGGGGTAAGATGCATGTATGTTGTCATAGGTATATAAAAACAAAAAACCTTAAATACTAAACCCATGAAAACATCAACTTTAGCCCTTATTTCTTTTTGTGTGATCGCACTTGCTTCCTGCCGTAAACAATCTCCTATACCGGTTGTAGGCCGCGGCGACGTTGTCAGCAAAACATACGACCATAGCGGCTTCGACCACATCGACCTGTCTATCGACGCCGACGTGGATTACATACAGGACAATGCCTACTATGTAGAGGTGTATGCACAATCCAATATTCATAAAGCACTCCGGATCAGGGTAGACGGCTCTACGCTGCGCATTGATGCTAAAAATCCTTTATGGAAGCACAAGACCGTCCGCATTAAAGTACACTCCCCGAACCTCTATGGTGTGGAAGTGAGTGGAAGCGGAGACTTCGAGGCACAAACGCCGATTCTCACCAATACAATGGACATTCACATCAGCGGCAGCGGCTCCGCATCCCTGGCCTCCCTCAACAGTCAAAGCCTGAACGCAGAGCTCAGCGGCTCCGGAAAGCTTAGCATCCATGGTGGCTCCACCATTGACCAGTCCTTGCAGGCAAGCGGCTCGGGCGATATCGATGTGATGTCGATGAGCTCTGAAAACAGCACGGTGCGCTTAAGCGGTTCGGGGAGCGCCAGGCTAAATGCCAGCAAACGACTCGATGTGCGCATTTCGGGAAGCGGCAGCGTCAAATATACGGGGACACCGGCTGTGAACTCCGAGATCAGCGGCTCCGGAAAACTCAGCAACGTCAACTAACTATTCATTTTTTGTCTAATCTTTTTTCTGAAATAAATATGCTGTGTTATAACAATAGATTCATCCTGCTTTCCTTCCTGCTTGGTTTTTCGGTACTCCTCCGGGCACAGGCTCCTACACAAACCGTGAGGGGAACGGTGGTAGACAAGATCTCCCAGGCGCCCCTGCCCGGAGCAATTGTGGTGATCGTGAACTCCGAGCCATTGATGGGTGTGAGCACCAACGAAGAAGGAAAATTCAGCTTCAGCAAGGTTCCTGTCGGAAAGCAAACCTTAAAGATTTCCTTCATCGGCTATAAGGAATCCGTGATGCAAAACCTGTCGGTAAATGCGGGAAAGGAGCTTGTACTGAATGTATCGCTCGAGGAAGACATCAAGGCCATGGATGAAGTGGTGGTCAGTGCCAAAGTAGAAAAAAACAAGCCCCTGAATGACATGTCAACCGTGAGCACAAGGGCTTTCTCGGTGGAGGAAACGCAAAAATTTGCAGCCGCCGTCAATGATCCGGCACGGATGGCCACTTCCTTTGCGGGCGTAGTGGGCGGCAACGACGGGGCGAATATGATCTCCATCCGCGGCAACTCACCGAACGGCTTGTTGTGGCGCATGGAAGGCGTGGAAATTCCTAATCCCAATCACTTTTCCAATGTAGGTACCTCGGGTGGCGGCATCGCTATCATCAGCGCGCAGCTGCTCGGCAACTCCGATTTTTCTACCGGCGCTTTTGCAGCAGAATATGGCAATGCCCTCTCCGGCGTATTTGACCTGAGATTGAGAAAAGGCAACAACCAGAAAAGGGAATATACCTTACAGCTTGGTGTATTGGGTGCGGATGTTGCTACCGAAGGACCATTCAAAAAAGGCTATGACGGCTCTTACCTGGTCAATTACCGCTATTCGACCCTCAACCTGCTGGGAAAAATAGGTGTTCCTATCGGTGATGCCAATACCATCTTCCAGGACCTGTCGCTCAATGTGTCCCTGCCCACCAAAAAGCTGGGAACCTTTACGGTGTTCGGTTTCGGAGGCATCAGCAACCAGAGTACCAGCGCGCAGAAAGACACGGCTAAGTGGCGCGAAGACGACTTCACGAGGCTCAACACCAACTTCTATAGCAATACCGGCGCTATAGGGATTACGAATACCAGGCTTTTCCAAAACCACTCTTACCTGAAAACAGCCCTGGTGTTCTCCGGCATACAGAACGGCTATTCGCAGGAAAAGATGCACGTCGATTTTGACGGCTTCACCAAGGAATACGAGCAGGTATTTTCCCAGACCAAAGTAACACTCTCCACAACCTATACAAAGAAGATCAGCGCGAGGAGCAATATCCGCAGCGGCTTTATCCTGAACGAGCTGGGATACAACCTCGTTCAGAAAGACAACGAGGACACGACAGTGCTCATCCCCCGCATCCAGGTAAAAGGCAGCACACAAACGGCGCAGGTCTTTTTCCAGTGGAACTACAAGCTGAGTGAAAAGCTGACAACGAATGTAGGCCTTCACTACTTCCAGCTGTTCCTCAACAACTCCAACTCCCTGGAGCCAAGGGCTTCCTTGAGGTATGAGTTCAACCCACGCAACAACATTACCTTCGGATACGGCCTCCACAGCCAGCTGCAGCCTATCGGCGTTTACTTCGCACAAAGCCAGGCTTCCGACGGAACGTATAACCGGCCGAATAAAGACCTTGCCCTGAGCAAAGCGCATCACCTGGTATTAGGCTACGACTGGAGCATCAACAGCTATTCGCATATCAAAACGGAAGTGTATTACCAGCACCTGTTCAATGTTCCTATCAGCAAGGATACGGCGAGCACCTACTCTATCCTGAACGCGACCGATGGCTTTGCCACCGATCCGCTCACCAATAAAGGCCTGGGAAGAAATTACGGGCTCGAGCTCACCTACGAGCGCTTCATGCACCGCAACCTGTATTACCTCGTATCGGCTTCCCTCTACGATTCGAAATACCAAACTGCCAAAGGTCAGTGGTTCAATACGCGCTTCAATACCAATTATGCATTAACCGTTACAGCCGGCAAGGAATGGACCCTATCCGAAAAACGGAAGAGCCGCGTGATCGGCTTCAATGTGAAATCGGTATATGTTGGCGGAATGCGTTACACGCCGATTAACCTCAACGCTTCCATCGCCAAAGGGGAAACGGTATTCGATGATTCCAAAACCTTTGAAGAGAAAAATCCGGATTATTACCGCCTCGACATCCGCATCAGCCTGAAGCGCAATTACAAAAAAGTAACGGGCACGCTGGCGTTGGATATTCAGAATACGATCAACCGGAAAAATGTCGGCGGGCAATACTTTGACGTCAACACCGGAAAAATCAAATACTGGTACCAGGCACCGCTTATCCCTGTACTGAGCTACAGGCTGGAGTTTTAATAAACTGTCATTGACTTCGGGAGCCTCAGTCAACGTATGGTGGCTGAGGCTCTCGAAGCCATTATACGTTGTTGTAGGGAATTTTTTACTCAGTTCTTTTTGAGGTATTCCCGTACAGCCTTCGCTGAATGCCCAACGGCTTTTACTGCTTCGGTAAGCTCCATGACGCTGCAGGCAAGGGCTTTCGACCAGTACTTTACTTCCCAGTCTTCTGTAAGGCTTATCAGGCTCGCGTCACGAGGCCCCCGGTTTTCTAAGTTATCTGCCATGATCGTTGATGTTATCGGTTCTATCAGGCAGAATTCAATTAAAATGCCAGCCCATCCGGTATGCTACGATCTGTAGCAACAGCAGAAGCCCGGCCCGCTTACCTTTGTGCCATGTATCTGCATAGCTCACACCTGCTCATTAAGCTCTCTAAAGACAAGCCTTCCCGCATCGGGATTAAATACGCCTATGAATTCCAGGCGCTCAAGCCTTATGAGGAGCTGGTCAGGAAATACCCGCAACATAGTTTCTCCCTCAAGCTGGAGCCGAAAGCCAAACAGATCAACCTCAGCCTGAGATCGGATCAAAGCGGCGAGGTGGTCAGGTATAAGGATCTGCTCTATAAGCCCGAAGAGCTCCGGAAGCTGATCGATGCGGGCTCCGGCATACTGCCGATGGAGTTTGTCCACATCTACAGCGAGGCCAATGTGCTGCTGATTGCCAGGCCCTTCAAGCAACAGCACTTTTTTACGCTGAGCTCTTACGAGGTTATCGGGCTCAATGATTTTTAAGTAGCCTGGTATTTGCTGTAAGAGTTTGTACCTTTATGAAACCAAACGCCTTGCCATGAAACCTTTTTTTGTACTGATCATCAGCTTTGCTGTTTCTTTTCTTGCGGTCCGCTTCATTACCGGCACGGCGGATCCTTTCCTGGCAGGCAACATCGCCATGAGCGTGATGCTGCTGTTTACCGCCATCGGGCATTTTGCCTTTGTAAAGGGCATGGAAATGATGATGCCTCCTTTCATTCCTTTTAAGGCAGCGATGGTATACATCACCGGCATCATTGAAGTGATGGCCGCTGCGGGGCTCCTCATTCCTTCCCTGCAGCTTCTCACCTCTTACCTGCTCATCCTGTTTTTTATCCTGATCCTTCCTGTCAATATTTATGCGGCTTCCAAAAATGTGGATTATCAGAAAAGCACTTACGAAGGCCCCGGGCTGTCGTATCTATGGTTCAGGATCCCTTTCCAGCTGTTCCTGATTGCCTGGGTTTACCTTTGCAATATTTTTCACGCCGCTCTTATCAGCAACTTATAATGATTCGCCATGAAACAAGACATCATCAAACAGTTACAGGATCTGCTGCACGGCCCCTTATGGCTCGACGAACACTTTGACAAAAAGCTGAGCAGTGTTTCTGCGGAGGAAGCGTTCATCAATCCGCTTCCGGGCCTGCACAGCGTGGCAGAGCTGCTCTCGCACCTCAACGTATGGCTGCGCGCCTGCATGGACCGGATGACGGGCATAGAGAATAGCCTGAAGGACAACAGCCCGGACGACTGGAAACATAATGCCCTGCTCAGGACCGATGGCTGGGAGGTTTTAAAAGAAGAGTTCTACGACCTCCATGATGAGCTGATCCGGCTGATTGAAACCAGTGACGATTCTTTTTTTGAAAAACCATACCCGGGATCGGCATTCACGCACCAGGATATTCTGAACGGATTGATCCATCACAATGCCTATCACCTGGGGCAGATGGGCCTGACGATTAAGTTTTTGAAATCAGATCTCTATTAAGGGTTTATTACTCTTAGAACTTAAGAAATAGTTCTAGTATGGGCATTCTTTCTCAAACCTATTAAGAAAATAAGCGGGGCTGCAGCTGCCATGAGGTGTTTGATGCTATGCCCGCTTATGCCCGCCACATGAAAGAGCGCCGCATCTTTTATCTCAAAGACCTTGGCAATGACATAAGCTAACAGCACCAGCCAGAAATACATTTTCGGTAGCCCATGATTTTTAAAGAGCAGCAGGATCAGGGGAATCAACAGCATGGGCAGAAACTGCACCAGGAAATAGAAACGCAGGTCGCCCTGCCCGCGGCTCTCCGTCATCTGCCAGTAATACACCGACAACATCCCGAGAAAGAGCAAAGGCCACAGGAGTTTTTTTCCGGCTTCCGCATGCACATAGTTGCGGATGATGACGGAGAAGAAAGCCATGAAGGCAATCGTCATCGGCAGCCTGTCCCAGATTAAGGTGTGGTTATCGGGATGCAGGTGATACCAGGCCGAGCCGAAGCCCGTAAGCAGAATGCCCAGGAAAAATACCAGGCTTGCCGCATCGGGCCCCGTGTCTTTGCGTTTCCTCAAAAGGAATAGGATCCCCGACATCCCAATGACCAGGAAAGGCAGGTTGCTCACCACGTTCCAGAAATTAGGAATGCCGCACAGGGGCCGGTCGTCGGCAAAGCGGTGGTATTCCAGGCTTTGGGGAATCGGATCTTTTAAAAGCGCGAGTGTGATCCCCGCCAGGCTGATCCCGGCCAGCACGATATATTTGAATGAAGCTTTCAAGGTCATGACGTTTTGATTAAGAGTGATGTGTTTCTTCGGGAAGCTGATCTGTGTGTGTTTTGGCTTTGTGGCTGTCGCGGATATTTTTCTGAACGGCTACAGCAGCAAACACGGCGAGGGTAAAGGACATGCCGTAAAATCCTTTTTCGCTGCGCAGCAGATCGGCATTCCAGAGACCTATCACCAGCAGGAGGATAGACAGGATGGTGGAGAACCAGCTGATTCCATAGTAGATGGCCGTCACGGGAATACCTTCGAGGTCGTCGCGCACGGCTTTCTGAAGCGACACCGCAGAGAAGAGGCCGTACATGAGCACCGTAAAATAATAGCCTTTTTCATTGAGGAGCATCGAGGCGTTCCATAAGCCGATAATGTAAGAAGCAACTCCTGCCAGCAAAGCAATCCAGGAGGCGCCGATAAAGGCATTGGATGGTTTTTGATTCATGATCTGTTGATTTAAAATGATGGATCAAAAGTAGAGCGAAGAAAAACCGGGAGTTTTGACAATTGTCAAAAAAAGAAATGGCCAGTTCTAATGCCATTGATTGTTTTAATTTTTCAGGGCACCCCACGGGCTGCGACGGGCTTCGCCTTCGCTTCGGTTCTTTACCGCGCAAGAGGCAGACGCGGTAAAGGAACTAAACCCTTTGCATCCCTGGCGCAGTAGCGGTGACATCATCCTGATCTTGCCCCGGAAGGAAACAAAGATATGGAGCGACATTTCAAACATGTACCCTTCTGGATATGGAAGATCATAGAGCTAAAAAATGTTCTTTTCTCTCAGACCTCCGCCCGGATGCGGCTCAGCGTTTCCTGCGTGATGCCCAGGTAGGACGCGATCTGCCCTAAGGTAGCGCGCTGTAACAAGGACGGCTTTGAAGAGAGCAATTTCTGGTAACGCTCTTTGGCGGTTTTAAACTGCAGGTTCAGCACCCGCTCTTCGAGCCTGATGTAATAATTTTCGGTGATGAGCCTGCCGATGCGCTCGGTTTCAGGGAAGGAGGTGTAGAGCTTTTGGAGGGCGGAATAATCCAGTGCTGTGAGCTCGCCGTCTTCCAGGGCCTGCACGTGTTCGAAGGAAGGCTTGCCGGCAATGAAGGCATAAAAGCAGGTGGCAAATTCTTCCTCCTGCGCAAACCAGTTGGTGACTTCTTTCCCATCCAGGAAATAATAGCCCCGCAGCAATCCCCGATGAATAAAGTAAAGCCGGCTGCAGCGCTCACCGATGCCGATGAGCTGATCGCCTTTGGAAACCCGGATAGTTTTTGAAATGGCAGTAATTTCCTGCTCCAGCTCTTTGGAAATGAAAATAACGGAGAAGAGGTGAGCGATCAATGACATCGCTTAAAGTTAGAAATAAATCCAATACTGTTTCTGTATAGTTATCTGTGGATAAAGTGGCTTCGAGAGCCTCAGCCACCTTATCGCGATGGCTGAGGCTCTCGAAGCCATCAGTGAAAACCACACAAAATATGCTACTCTAAAAAATGAGATTGCTTCGCGATGCTCGCCATGACGGAAACTAAAAAGCCTCTCACCATAACAGCAAGAGGCTTTTCAAAAATCTAAAAAAATTATTTCTTCACACGCTCCACATAAGAAGCGGTTCTTGTATCTACTTTCACTAAGTCGCCTTCGTTGCAGAATAAAGGCACATTCACTTTAGCTCCTGTATCAAGTGTGGCAGGCTTTAAGGTGTTGGTAGCGGTATCACCTTTTACACCCGGCTCGGTGTAAGTAATTTCGCAGATTACAAAAGTCGGTGCTTCTGCCAGGATCACGTTGTCGCCTTCGAAGGAAATTTTCACTTCCATCCCTTCTTTCAGGAACTGGGCGCTGTCTCCAAACAGGATCATCGGCACGTGGATCTGCTCGTAGTTTTCGTTATCCATCACAACGGCAAAATCGCCTTCCAGGTAAATGAACTGCATTTGCTTGTATTCCACACGGACAATCTCTACGGTTTCGCCGCTTCTGAAACGGTTCTCGATTTGTTTGCCGTTGATCAGGTTACGCATTCTTGCCTGGTAAAAAGCACGAAGGTTGCCCGGGGTACGGTGCTGCCATTCCATGATCTGCATTAATTCACCATTCATTCTGATCACTGATCCTACGTTGATATCGCCTGTATCTGCCATAATAATTTTTGTTATTTATTTATATACGTTTTTTGATTATTCTCCCATATCATGCACAACGCCCATTGCACTGAATTTCTCGATGCGGGCGTTGATGCGCTGGTCCGGACTCTGTTTTTTCAACATGTCCAGCTGCTTTAAGATCTCTGCTTTCACGGTCGCAAATATTTCGGCCTGGTTATTATGAGCGCCTCCCAAAGGTTCTTTGATGACACCGTCGATCAGGCCGTTTTTGCTCATATCCACGGAAGTAAGCTTCAGGGCTTCTGCCGCTGTCTCTTTAAAGTTCCAGCTTCTCCACAGGATGGAAGAGCAGGACTCCGGAGAGATCACCGAATACCAGGTATTTTCCAACATCAGCACTTTATCGCCGATCCCGATTCCTAAAGCCCCACCGCTGGCACCTTCACCAATGATGATGCAGATCACAGGTACTTTCAGCTGCATCATTTCCAGTAAGTTCCTGGCAATGGCCTCTCCCTGTCCGCGCTCCTCGGCTTCCAGCCCCGGGTATGCACCGGGTGTATCAATAAAGGTAACAACCGGCTTGTTGAATTTCTCAGCCATTTTCATCAGGCGCAAGGCTTTGCGGTAGCCTTCCGGGTTGGCCATCCCGAAACGGCGGATCTGGCGCATCTTGGTATTGATCCCTTTCTGCTGACCAATAAACATCACCGTTTGCCCGTCTACTTCACCGAAACCGCCTACCATCGCTTTATCATCGCCTACGGTGCGGTCGCCATGCAACTCTATAAATGTACTGTTGGATACGGCATCAATATAGGCCAGTGTATAAGGCCTTTCCGGGTGACGGCTCAGCTGTACACGCTGCCAGGCCGAAAGGTTGGAGAAGATCTCTACGCGTTTCTCATGGATCTTTGCCTCCAGCCCTGCAATGGCCTTACTCATATCTACTTTGCTCTTTTCAGCAACTGATTTAAGTTTTTCCAATTCTTCATTAAGTTCCTGAATTGGCTTTTCAAAATCAAGATATATCATTCGTGTCGAAATTAGTTAGGGGGCAAAGATACTAAAAAATTGAAAATCCAACACCTTCTAACCTATTGATAATCATGCGAATCATGATTTTGACCGGGAATATTCCCTTAAAAATGAATAGTTTTGTGACATGATCTGTTTCCCGAATGCTAAAATTAATTTAGGTCTTTACATCACTGAAAAGAGGCCTGATGGCTTCCACACGATCGAATCGGTATTCTACCCCATTGCCTGGAACGACGCCCTCGAAGTCATCGAAAGCCCGGAAGCTCCCACCGATTTTAAGCTCTACCTGAGCGGGCTTCCTGTTCCGGGAACAGTGGAAGACAACCTTCTTTATAAAGCCTACAGATTGATACAGGAGAAGCGGGCGCTTCCAAAGCTCAACGTGTACCTTCATAAATCCCTACCTATGGGCGCCGGACTTGGTGGCGGCAGCGCCGACTGTGCCTTTTTCATCAACCAGCTGAATACACAGTTCGACTTAGGCTTTTCGGAAGAAGAGCGCCTGGACCTGGCGCGGCCCCTGGGCAGCGACTGCGCCTTTTTTATTAAAAACAAGCCCGTATATGCTTATGAGAAAGGAGATGTATTTAAAGAGCTTAGCTTAGACCTCAGCCCCTACTTTATTGCGGTTATTTTCCCCAACGTGCACAGCAACACCAAAGAAGCCTACAGCCTGGTGAAGCCGGCAAAGCCCCTCAGCTCTTTATTGGAAACGGTCCGGCAACCGGTACACACTTGGAAAGGCAGGCTGGTCAATGATTTTGAAACATCCATCTTCGCTAAATATCCCCTGGTTGCAAAAACAAAACAGGACCTGTACGATGCCGGCGCCATATACGCCAGCATGAGCGGGAGCGGCAGCGCGGTATTCGGCCTGTTTGAGAGCATGCCGGAGATCGGCAGCTTAGCCTCTTTCCCGCATTGGGTGGGGAGGATGATGTAGAAAGCACACGACCCGACAGGTTTCGAAACCTGTCGGGTCGTGTGCAGCTTTGCTGAAAATACATCCTAATTCTTCACGATCCGCGTGGTCTTCACCGGCATGCCTTCTGCATTTTTTACCGTCACGATATAGACGCCGTTGGCAAATTTCGAAATATCAAACTCCGCCTGTCCTTCGATGGCTTTCGTTAATACCAGTTTTCCGGAAAGGTCGAACACCTCCACGCTGGCTTTGGAGCTGTTGTATAAATAAATATTCAACTCGGCCGATGTCGGGTTAGGGCCTACAAATACCACAGGCGCATTTCCTTCTTCGATACCATTGGGCGTGATGGTTCCGGTTCCTGTCGGCAGGGTCTGGTCTTTCACAGGGCCTATCACTTTGTTCATAATCCAGTTATCAGCATCCACCGCTACAGCCGTTACGGTTCCTGTCAGGGTTACGGTATAATTCTCAATGGCAATATTATGTTGCAGCCTCAGGGTCGTATCAGCCTTACCGACGCGGCTGATCCTGTAATCCAGCGGTGTTTTGAACAGGGGCACGGAAGAAGGCATGGATTGGGTTTGCGTGGATTTCAGCACAAAGGTGCTTCCTCCCTGGTTCCATTTCACATCGAAGGTAGGATAGCCCTCACCATAATACCATTGGTTGAAGAACTGCCCGAAATTAAGGCCTGTATAGGTTTGCATGAAGTTTTTAAACTCAATCACACTGGCTACGCTACCGCCATAGGTCGTTTGGAAAGAGCGGATCGCCCGGAAGAAGGTCGAGTCATTATTGATTTCATAGCGCAGGCTATGGATGATCGCGCTTCCTTTGTCATAAGTTAAGCGCGAATCGAAGATCACACCGGCATCCATCGTATCGGCATTCGTAAAGTAAGAGCTTCCGCCCGGCTGCGACATCACATTGCTATGCACGCTGTTCATTTTGTTGGCGGCCGTATTTCCTGAGATAGAGCTCAGGTACTGGTGGCATAAGTATTCGGTGTAGCTGGCCCAGCCCTCATTGATAAAAATATCCTTCCAGGCGCGGCAGGTCACATTATCCCCCCACCACTGGTGACCCAGCTCATGCGCATCGATCTCGAAATCAAAAAAGCCTAAGCTCGTCATGGTCTGGTGCTCCATACCCCCGCTGAAGGGCGCCATGCTATGCCCGTATTTTTCCTTATAGAAAGGATACATGCCATAGAGCTTGCATTCCAGCTCCATCGTTTGCTTCATTTTATTGAGGGCTGTTTTTTGAGTGTTCCAACCGGAGTTATTGATGGCGTTGTCGTATACAAAGTTCTGGATGAAGATCGAATCCGGAGCAAGGTATTGCGGCTTGGCATAGAAATTATATTGCTTGTATTTGGCCGTGGCTACCGAGATCAGGTAATAATCGATCGGGTACCTCGACTTCCATTCGTAGCGCTTTTTGTTCCCGACCACTACCACGTTTTTCAACAGGCCGTTGGAGCCTACCAGATTTGTGGAATCCGTAGTGGCAAACACCCAGGAAGAGTCGATCTTGTCGGTGAGGTCCTGCTTGCAGGGAAACCACTGGTAAGCACACAGGCTTTCGCTTAAGCTCCAGGATACCTGGTTGCCCCAGGCGCCGGAGGTACCGGTGCTGTAACCATCGCCAATGGCCGCGCCGCCGCCCGTAGGTGCTGTTCCTTTATAGTATACGGTTGCATCGAACACGCTGTTCTGTGGGATTGGCGTGCCGGCCGTAGCCATCACCAGGCTGTCGCGGCGAACGAACGCGCGCTTAGCACCATTGACATACACCGAGTCGACGGTGTGATTGGTATGCAAAACGAAAGCAAAGGAATCGAGCACCGCCGTTACTACTTTGGCTTTGCTCTTCACATTTCCGCTGATGTAGCGCGTGTTACGCTCCACGTTGATATTCAGGTGATAGAACTTAAGGTCGTACTTATTTTCAGGAGGCGTGTAGGAAGAGATCCTGGCCTGAGCCCCTTGTTTGGCGACAGCCTTTATTCCGCGTGCCGATTTAAAATCGGAACAGTAGTGCTGTTGTGCCCGGAGCTGGCCGAAGGCGTATAATAAGGCCATTACAGAGATAATATATTTCATGGGAGGGTTGTTTCTTAAAATTATTCAGAACGGAAAAATAGCGGATATAAATGTTAAACACAATTCCGTGGGGATATAAAATGACCGGCAGCAAAAAATTATGCTACTTTTACCTTTAAAACGGTATCAATTATGAAAAATTTCTGGATTTTACCGGCTCTTTTCCTGCTATGGGCAGTGCAGGTCAAAGCACAGGACACCCTCATGATTTACCAGGTGTATCCCTCATTCAACGATCCTGAAAAAGCGGAATGGACGGCCTTTCAGAACGACTGGAATTATTTCGACTATAGCGCCTTAAAAGAAAAGCACCACATCAAAAACCTGAACTGCCGGAATTGCGAAAGTTTTTATGCCGAAGTGTATATCGAGATTGATGAAAAAGGAAATGTGCTAAGCGCCACTGCAGTCCGTGCAAGCCGCTGTGGACTGAGCACTACCGACAAGCTTATTTGCAGCGATTTTGAAAACTCCATCAAAAAGCATCATTTTAAGGCTCTCAAAAATAAGCGCTTCGTTGCCCGCTTCGGGCTGGTGCTGAAATGTTAAAAAAAATTTCCTCCATGACGAAAGCAAGACAATTCTTTGCTGAAAGCTCTTACCTTTGCACGCTATGATCACCTATAACCCTAAAGACTGGTTTAGTCTCATCATTAAGTTTCATAAAAGCGATACGTTCAGGGTGCTTCTCCCTGTGATTATCAGCGTGGGCGTGTACGCGGCCCTGATCGTGGCCCTGGAAGTGCATTTCTTTCATGTGGAAAGCAAGAACCCAACCGCCATGCACTCCATCCTGGGTTTCGTGCTCTCCATGTTGCTCGTGTTCAGAACCAATACGGCCTACGACCGCTGGTGGGAAGGCCGCCGGATCTGGGGCGCGATGGTGAACAACTCCAGGAACCTGGCCCTGAAGCTTTCGGTGCTGATCAAAGATTCCAAAGACCGCGAAGACATCAGGCACCTGATCAGCAACTATGTGTTCAGCGCCAAAAATCACCTGCGCGATGTGTATAACCAGGAAGAGTTTACCGCCACGGAGAGCATCAGCCTCGCCACCTTTGCGGAAGCCTCGCACCGGCCAAACATCATTGCCAAAAATCTGTACGCGAAGATCTATTCCCTGCACGACCAGAAACACTTATCGGGCGACCACCTCATCATCCTGAATGAAGAGATCCGCTCCTTTACCGATAACTGCGGCGCCTGCGAGCGCATCAAGAATACGCCGATCCCTTATTCCTATAATATCTTTCTGAAGAAGATGATCTTTTTGTACATCATCACGCTTCCCTTATTTTTCGGGGCGGAATTCAAATACACGACGGTACCGATCACCATGATCGTACTCTATGTATTTGCGAGTATCGAGCTTATTGCCGAAGAGATCGAAGATCCTTTCGGCTTCGATGACAACGACCTGCCCCTGGATGATATCTGCAAACGCATTAAAACCAACCTTACCGAAATTTTAAACTAATATGTACCAAAACGACCTGATCCTGAGAGCTGCCAAAGGCGAACCTGTAGAACGCGTACCTGTGTGGCTGATGCGCCAGGCCGGCCGGATCCTTCCCGAATACAGGGCGACACGCAGCCGTGCGAAAAATTTTATCGAGTTCGTGAAAACGCCTGAGCTGGCCTGTGAAGTAACAGTGCAGCCCGTGGATATTTTGGGCGTGGATGCGGCGATTATTTTTTCCGATATCCTCGTGATCCCCGAAGCCATGGGATTGCCTTACCAGATGATAGAGGCCAAGGGCCCGAACTTTGAAAAAACCATTAAGGACCAGGCCGACATCGATAGGTTGCACATTGCCGATGCAGGCGACCTGGACTATGTGATCCAGGCCATCAAGCTGACGAAGCTGGCACTGAGCAACCGTGTGCCCCTGATCGGCTTTGCCGGCGCTCCCTGGACGCTGATGGCTTATATGGTGGAAGGCGGCGGCAGCAAGACCTTCAGCCAGGCCAAGAAATTTTTATACCAGCATCCGCAACTGGCACACCAGCTGCTGGACAAGATCACACAAAGCACCATCAACTATTTAAAAGCACAGGTGGCAGCCGGCGCCGACATGATCCAGATCTTCGATAGCTGGGCCGGCGTTCTGGGCCCCGACCAGTACCGCGAGTTTTCATTAAGGTACATCTCCCGCATCTGCGACGCTATTGAGCCTTTGGCCCCGGTGACGGTATTTGCGAAAGATGCGCATTTTGCCTTAGCGGACATGTCGAAGCTAAACTGCAATACGATTGGCCTCGACTGGACCATCAATCCTCAGGATGCGCGCATCATCATCGGCAATGGCAAAACCTTACAGGGAAATGCCGATCCCTGCATGCTCTACGCCGATGAGAAAACGATTGAGGCGGAAGCCAGGAAAATGATCAGCGCCTTCGGAAAGCAACGCTACATCGCTAACCTGGGGCATGGCTTATATCCGGATACCGACAAGAACAAGGTGAAATATTTTGTGGATTGCATTAAAGGGATGTAAGAAACACGTATTGAGAAGGAAGATCTGAGAATTAAGATTAAAGATCATTTTCTTTTTCAACACCCGGGATATAGATATCAAAGGTTGCTCCTCCATGAAGCCTGCCTTCGGCTGTTATTAAGCCATGATGGTTTTCAACGATTCGTTTTGCAATAGCAAGTCCTATGCCTGTACCGGCATATTCCGACCGGTGATTCAATTGCTGAAAAACATCAAAGATCTTATTCCTGAACCGGGGCTCAAAGCCGATGCCGTTATCCGTGATGCTGATATGGTAGCAGGCTGTTCCCGGCAAGAGCCTTTGATGATGTGTGTTTGAATAGTCAATGATCCTGCTTTTCAATACAATATGAGGCGCATTTTCAGTGCCTGAGAATTTAAGTGAATTCTGAAGAAGATTATACAGGAGTTGTTGAAACTGGGAAGGAATAACATAGGCTTCGCCCAACTCTTCTATCTCAATAACAGCCTGCTTTCTGGCGATTGTTTCCGATAAGCTACTCATCACTTTTTTCGCGATCTGTTTCAGAGGACTATGCTCAAAATTCCTTGCCGACGTTTTAATATCCGAGTAAAGGATAATATCATCAATGAGCGATCGCATCCGGCCGGCAGACTCCTTAATGCGGTTAAATCCTTCTTTTCCTTTATGCGATAAATTTTGAAGCTCATTCTCTGAAATAATACTGATAAAGGTTTGGATCTTCCGTAAAGGTTCCTGCAGATCGTGGTTGGAGATCATATTAAAAGACTCGAGCTCTTTATGAGCGGCCATGAGCTCCACAGCCCGCTTCTCTTTTTCTTCATTCTGAAAAGCCAGTTCTTTGTTCGCGATGGCCAGCTCTGAGGCCCGCTTCTCTTTTTCTTCGTTTTGAAAAGCCAGCTCCTTATTGGCGATGACAAGCTCTGCGGCGCGGTTCTCTTTTTCGCTGTTCTGGAACATGAGCTCCTTATTGGCAACGATCAGCTCTGAGGCCCGCTTCTCCTTTTCTTCGTTTTGAAAAGCCAGCTCCTTATTGGCGATGACAAGCTCTGCGGCGC
>CAZIYT010000001.1:360808-1237974 GCA_964543545.1 uncultured Flavobacterium sp.
GGTTCTCTTTTTCGCTGTTCTGGAACATGAGCTCCTTGTTGGCAATGATCAGCTCTGCCGCCCGCTTTTCCCTTTCTTCGTTCTGAAAGGCCAGTTCCCGGTTTGCAATGATCAATTCGGCCGCAAGCGCTTCTTTCTCCTGATTCTGTAAAATAAGCTCCTTGTTGGCGATGATTAATTCTTCTGCACGTTTTTTCCTCTCTTCATTCTGAAAAGCCAGCTCCTTATTGGCAATGATGAGTTCGTTTGTATCCATCCGGATTATTGAAGAAAGGGAATCAGGAAGACTAATGTCATAGCTAAAGTAAGCATATATTCCCAGAGTATCAGCTTATTCCCACAAATACGATACGTACAGGCTGAAGCAAGGGCGCATAAGCTTTGTTGATTATCCGGGGATTTAATTAATTTTGATAAGATAACGGAGGTTCTTTTGACTAAAGCGGCGCCATGTACCATACATTAAAAAAATATAGTTTCGTTTTCCTGCTTGCGGTCTGCTCTTCCATACTCTTTGCTCAAAAGCCTTCCAGGCCGCATTCCTTAAAGGTTCTGGCTACCAGGGCGGATTTTGATCTGCTGAAAGGCGAGCCGCTCAGCAATAATTTCAACGGCATTGAGTGTGTGAAAATAGTCTTTGAGATCAGAAGCAAAACCATCTATTACCTCGAGTCGAAAAGATACAAATGGCACTACCGCTTCGTCACGGAGATCCTGAGCGATGTGGATGACCTGGAGCAATTCAACGCGCTTAACTACAGCCAGTCGCCCAACCGGAGATACATCCTGGCAACGTTTAATTACAATACGAATACCAAAAACTACTTCCTGCAGTTTGCGCCTTCCGACGACCTCAGCGATGAGCACATCAATCTGCTCTGTAGCAAGATCAACGAAACCACCTTTTGCAAAAAGAATTATAAGATCCTGCTGAACACTACAATTCTCCTGCGCCGCAAAGCCAGTATTGCCAAAAGCCACCCGGTGATCAGCAGCGACGAGCTCTTCCTTTCGCAGACCTATCAGCCCATTGTGGAAGGCAAGGCCAGCGGCATCCTCCTCTTCATCGCCGCCGACTCTATCAAAAAAGGGAAAGACTATTCCAACAACATCCTGGTACTGAAAGGAAGCTCCAATGACCTTCCCATCTGCAAAGCCGTCATTACCGATGAGTTTCAAACACCGTTGAGCCACATCTGCCTGCTCACCGCCAACCGGCGTACGCCCTGTGCCGCACAAAAACATATTTTTACAGCGGACTCTTTCAGGCGCTATGCCAACAAAGCGGTAGAGATTACCGTGGCCCAAAAGGCTTTGCAGATACGGCCTCTCACAAACTACGTTCCTGCCTTAGTTGTCCCGGCCAAAAAGATCGTTCCGAAGCTCGACACCACGCGCCTGGCCATCATCAGCCTCGACAAGCTCTCTTATAAGGACAGGGCCGCTTATGGCTCCAAAGTCTGCAACCTGGCGGAGATCAAAAAGATCGAGCGAAAGGAAAAAAGCTCTTTTACTCCGCCGAAAGCCTTCGCCATTCCTTTCTGTTATTACTACCGGCATTTGCAGAAGCATCACATCCTTCACGACATAGATATCCTTACCAATAGCAAAAACCTCAGCGACAGTATGGTCTCCAAACAGCTGCAGCGCATCCGCAAGCGGATTACCAAAGCCGCACTCGATACAGCCTTGCTGAATACGGTAACACGCTATTGCCAGGGCAGCTTCAAAAGTAAAAAGATCCGCTTCCGCTCTTCCTCCAATGCCGAGGACGAAAGTAATTTCAACGGTGCGGGCCTCTACTCGTCTACCTCGGGCATTATCGGCGACAGTAGTAAAAGCATTGAGCGGGCCATTAAAAAAGTATGGGCCAGCCTTTGGAACGAGCGCGCTTTTTTCGAGCGGAACTATTTCGGCATCGATCAGAAAGGCTCGGCAATGGGCATTCTGGTACACGAGACCTATGACAACGAGCTGGTGAACGGTGTCTGCATCACGCAAAACCTCTACCGCGATTATGACTTCGGCTTTGTGATCAATATGCAGCAGGGCGAAAACGAGGTGGTTTCGCCGGATAATAAGCTGGTATGCGAACAGGTGGTTTCCTATATGAATTCGACGGCGGAATTTTACAACGAACCGCAGGCTGCCGACTGGATCTCCTATTCGAGCCTCAGCCCCAATGCATCACTCCTCTCTATCGCCGAACTCAAAGACCTGACACAGAAAATGGAGGCCATCAAGCGCCATTTTTACGATCTGCTTCGGGTGTGGCCGGTTGAATACAAGGACTTCGCCATGGACATCGAGTTCAAGCTCATCCTGGAGAACAAGCAGCGAAAGATTATCATCAAACAGGCAAGGCCTTATGCCGTCAGGAAGAATTGATCATCATTGATAGCCACTTCGGGCACCCGAACCGGCAATTCAAGGATCGCTCCTAAGAATTTGTTTTCTAAGCCATAAACGTGTTCAGCAACTTCACATTGCCTCTCAGGTCAATGAAAAAACAATGTGCGTTGAGCTTGTAGTCTTTCACGATCCTTTGGGCTAGCTCGCCGGAAAAGAGCTTATGGCATTTCTCCTCCGGTGTTACCGTAGAGAAGTCGGCTTTCTTATTCCTGCTATCCAGGAATTTGCTATAAGCGCCGCAATTCTGGTGCTCAATGATATAGACCTCTTTTATTCCGTGCAGGCCTTGTGCAATCTGGATCTGATCATCTATCATTTTTTCCAGTGGACATATTTTCCGTGATGCCTTTTACGAAAAGGTCTTTATGCTTTGTACTGCACAGGAGCGAAGCACCGGCCAGGATTACATGGTCGTAGCGGTTATGCAAATTGTCGAAATTCAGAAAGCTGAGAATGTTGTCTGTAAGGCGCAGGTCCATACAACTGATCACAAGAATATTCTCCTTAGGAAAGAACATAGGAATCTGTGGAAGGGTAGTTCAGGTGTGACATCGTTTTTTGTTTTTTAATAGTGAAATTAGGAAAAGCCTGCCCCGATAAAACAGGGATTTGTACCTGATTTTAGGATCTCATAAAAACAGGTCCTGTATCTTTTGAGGCGCGGGGACATTATAACATGCAAATGCAAAAACCTTTACTCATACTGTTACAGCTCCTGCTTTCTTTTTCAACTACGGAAAAGGCAGCTTATGAGGTGATTTTTGCGGAGGATTACAAAAATGCCTTAAGCTACATCCGGCAGAACAGCCAGGCCTTCAGGACATCTGCTTCCACATACGGGCACAGCCCTGAGCTGCTCACCAGCATTGTGTTTCCGGAGCTCGTCCGCTATTCCATGGTCTCGGATCTTCTCGAAACCTCAGCTCTTGAATACATATACCTCAGCGGCGGTAGCGGTGCTGCGGATTTTTCGATAGGACGTTTCCAGATGAAGCCTTCTTTTATAGAGCAGCTCGAAACAGAAATAGAGCAGTCCGACTCTCTCAAAACCAAATACAAAACCATGATCGCGTATCAGGATGACACAGGATTCAGGCGCCGGGCACGTCGCCTGCAGCGCCTGAAAACGGCATCGTGGCAAATGATCTACTTAAACGCTTTCGTGGATGTGGTTGCCAAAAAATTTAAAGGTCTGCGGTTTACCAGTACGGAAGACAGCCTGAGGTTTTATGCAAACGCCTACAATGGCGGATTTGACAGGCAGGCACACCAGATCAAAGCGGCGGCCGGGCAATGCCTGTTTCCATACGGCACCGGTTTCGAAGGCTCACAATATGCCTACAGCGATGTGTCCGTTTATTTTCACTCACATGTTTTTTTAAAAAAGAAATCACCCAAAACTCCACTATAAACCCCGGACTTATGACTACAACCAAACGCATTTCCCTGATTGCAGGGACAGGAACCCTCATGGCTGTGTTATTCATCGCAGCCTGCCATCAACAGGAACAGATCGTCGTTTCCGCGCCAGCGAAACTGGTGATCAAGCCTCCGTTTAAGGCGGTGGACGTGGCTTACACCACCTATACCATCAACCCTACCAGGGACGACACCATCGTGACAGCCTCGGGTAGCAGGATCATGATCCCGAAAGGAGCGCTTATCGACAGCCTGGGATTTCCTATAACAGAGGCCTGCGAGGTCCATTACCGCGAATTCATGGATCCCGCTTCTGTGATGGCTTCCGGAATCCCCATGACCTTTAAGAACGATCCGGCCAACCTCGACAAGCAATTTGTTTCGGCAGGTATGTTCGAGATCAAAGGCGAAACCGTGACACATAAAAAGATCAGGATCTCAAACGCGAGGCCTCTGTCGGTAGAGCTTGCCTCCAACACAACAAAAACAGGCTTTTCCAGCTTTTACCTCGATCCTGAAACGGGCGACTGGATCTACAGCGGCGAAGAGCAGCTGGCAAAAAACCAGCGTAAGGTAGACCTTAACAAACAGATCGAAAAGCTCAAAGGAACGCTTGCCTTTTCCGGAAAAAATTATTTTGTATTGAACAGTATGGCAATGCTGGATATCTACCTGAATGCCGATTACGCCAAAATTGTTCCCTACTATGAGAACAAGCATAAAAAGCTTCCGGCGCGTTTGCTCAAATACGGCATCAAATCAAGCGATCTGTATTGCCATAGCGGCGTTACCTTTAATAAGAACCAATATGCGGCGGATTATATGGTTTGGGAAAATATAAGCGGCATTGCTTTCCCCGAATGGACCAAAAACAATTACGCCAGGTTGAAGCCGGTTAAAGGAAACCTCTATGAGCTGGAAGTAACCAACGCTAAAAAACAGGTCTTTAAAGCACAGGTAAAAGCGGTGATGACCATCAAGCATTTATTCTCCTTCGGGCCCGAATACTGGACCAGCAACTATGATGACGCCATGAAGCAGATCCGCGAGGACGAAGCCCGGATGGCCACCATGAAGGAAGTGACACGCACACTGGAGGTCAATCGCTTTGGCGTGTATAATGCCGACAAGTTCAGCAAGGAGCCCGAAGCTTTTTTTGTAGAGGCCAGCTTTACATTTCCCGGTAAAGCCAATACGATAACGCCGGAACATATTTTTTACATCAGCCGGAAAGAAAAAAGCATGATCACCTATTCTTACGGAGCAGACATGAAGCTTCCGCTTTCCAACGACTCCACGGCTTTCCTCATGACGGTACTCCCCGGCAACCTCCTGGCCGAAGTTCCTTCCGAACAATTAACAGCGCTGAAAGCCGCACCGAAAGCAACGGTAACGCATCGCTTTGATTTCAAAGTGAAGGCAAAAATAAATTCGATGGAAGATATTAAACAAGCGATCGGGATCTAGGCTCACATCTTTTCCAGCTGATGGTTCGTCAGCTTACAGTTGATCCATTCGCCATCGAGCCCGGCGCTGTACTTTTTATAAAACTCAATGGCAGGTGTGTTCCAATCGAGCACCTGCCATTCCATGCGGCGCACCCTGGCATCTTTGCTCACCTGCACCACCTGGTCGAACAGCAACTTGCCGATGCCATGGCCACGCTGGCTTTCCGTGACGATGATGTCTTCCAGGAAAAGGCATTTTCCTTTCCAGGTACTGTATTTATAGTAGTAGAGGGCAAGTCCAACGATCGTACCGTTTACGTCTGCCACAAAAAAATCGAATTGCTTATCGGGCCCGAAGCCCCAGGCCTTCATCTCTTCGGGAGTGACTTCCACTTCCAGCGGCGCTTTTTCGTAAGCGGCCAGCTCCTTTACCAAATTCAAAGCCTGTGCAATATCGGCTTCTGTGCCTTTCCGGATGGTGATTTCCATTATTTATATAATTCTTTTAAGACTACTTTTTGTAAGATGCGTTTGATCATAAGCTCCGCAAGCACCAGCTGCAAAGGCTTTCCGGGCTGCTCCCGGGCCGCGGTGGCGATCTGCTTTTCCGTGAGGTCGATGCGGTACAGGAGGTTTTTCAGGGAATGTCCTGTCTCCAGCTTCAACACCGACTGGTAAAAGGATTGCTGTAGCTCTTCCAGCGTTTTGGTTTCCATGAAAGGAAGGTACTGAATTACGCCGGCCAGCTCAAAGTCCTTATACACCTGCGCTTTGAATTTCTCAAGCCACTCGGGCTTTTCCAGGAGAATCAGGTCTTCGGCCATGTGTCTAATACGAGGCGTTGTACAACGGTATGATGGATCACATGTGCTTCCACAATCTCTTTCACATCTTCTTTTTGCACTCCCACATAAAAGATCCCCTGCGGATATACGGCTACCGTTGGCCCCAGGTCGCAGATTCCCAGGCAGCCGCTTTTATTGGCGCGCACTTTTAGTCCGGAATTCAGGTCTTTGAGCTGTTTCTTAAATTCGGCTACCAGCTCCAGGCCATGTGCTTCGCCGCAGCTTAGCTTCTCCGTCCCGCTTCGCTGGTTGGTGCATACGAGTATGTGAATGTCAAAAATCGGGTCCATTTATCTGCTATATTTAAGCAAAGTTAGGGTAAATTTGTAAATAAGAAACAAGACCATGGCAACGATACTCATCACCGGCGGAACGGGCCTTATCGGGAAAGCGCTTAGCCAATCCCTGGCGGAACAGGGCCATCGCGTGCACATCCTGAGCCGTACACCGCGGGCCGGAACGAAGATTCCCGAATTTTACTGGAATGTAGAGAAGCAGGAGATTGACGACAAAGCGCTTGAGGGCGTGGAACATATCGTACACCTGGCCGGGATTGGTGTGGCCGACAAACGCTGGACAGAGAAACGCAAACAGGAGATCATCAACTCCCGCGTAGACAGCATGAAGCTCATCACAGATACGGTAAAAAAGAAGGCCCTTCACCTGAAATCAGTGGTAGGCGCCAGCGCCATTGGCATCTACGGCATGGGAAGCTCCGGGCAGATCTTTTCCGAAGACGACCGCGGGCCTCAGGATTTCCTCTGGAAGACCTGCGAGCTCTGGGAACGCTCCTACGATAGCATCAAAGCCTTGTCTGATAAGACATGTATTCTGCGCATCGGTGTCGTGCTCTCGGAAAAAGGCGGTGCCCTTAAGCGCCTGCTCCCGATTTTCAAAGCCGGGCTCGGCTCCCCGATCGGGAACGGGAAACAGTACATGCCCTGGATCCACCTCGACGATATGGTGGCCCTGATCGTGGAAAGCCTCTTCCATCCTGCTTTTGAGGGCATTTACAACGCGGTGGCCACCGAGCATATTACCAATGCCTGCTTTTCCGAAAGCATCGCCAAAGCGGTATCGAAACCTTACTTTATGCCCGCTATTCCTGCTTTTGCGATGAAACTGCTCTACGGCGAAATGGCCAATGTGTTCCTGCGGGGCGTAAGGGCAAGCAACCAAAGACTTCTTAACAGCGGCTTTCGCTTTAAATTCCCGGAGCTGAAGCCTGCCCTGGGGGCAATTGTGAAGTAACAAAACACAAAACAATCCTTCGCCATATATTACAGGGCAATTGTCTTCTTTCCCGAATCCGGCCCGGAAAGGCAAGGGGTATATGGAGCGCTTCAACCATTCAGCGTCGTTATTCTGCGCCAGGGACACGAAGGGTTTAGTTCTTTTGTTCGCTTTTTTCAGCGAACAAAAAACCGCAGCGAAGCGGAGCCCGGAGTGGCCCGGCCTTCCGCCGCTTGCCGATTACGACAAGCCCTGATCCAAAGCAGGGCGGAAGGAGGCGCCCCACCAAAAATGAAGTAACAGATTGTTGTCTTGTCTGACCTCCCACAAGCCTTTCTAACCGCAGGAGGGGCAAAAATTGCGACCAGGCACATACTATTTCTCTAAAATTAGCGTTATATTAGCCTTGTTTTTTTAATCAACATCTATGTGTGGAATTGTAGGATATATCGGGAACCGCGAGGCGTTTCCCATTCTCGTAAAAGGTTTACAACGATTGGAATACCGCGGCTACGACAGCGCCGGGGTAGCCATGATCTCCGATTCGGGGAACCTGAATGTGTATAAGAAGAAAGGAAAGGTTTCCGACCTGCTGGATTTCAGCAGGGATAAAGACAAAAGCGGCAATATCGGCATCGGCCATACACGCTGGGCAACGCATGGCGAGCCAAACGACGTCAATTCCCACCCGCACTATTCCCAGACCAAAGACCTGGTGATGATCCATAACGGGATCATCGAAAACTATGCTTCCCTGAAAGAAGGACTCGAAAAAAGGGGACATACCTTCCTCTCTCAAACCGATACGGAAGTGTTGATCCACCTGATCGAAGATATCCGCCAGCACGAAAACATCAAGCTGGGCTATGCCATCATGGCTGCCCTCAAGCAGGTGATCGGCGCCTATGCGATTGTGGTATTGGATAAGAACGACCCTGATACGTTGTTTGCCGCCAAGAAAGGCAGCCCGATGGTAATCGGCGTGGGCAACAATGAATTTTTTATTGCCTCCGATGCCTCACCTATCGTGGAATACACGAAAAACGTGGTGTATATCGAGGACGAGCATGTGGCCATTATCCGCCGCGGCGAAGACCTTAAGATCCGCACCATCCGCGATAAAGAGATCACTCCTTATGTGCAGGAGCTGGAAATGGAGCTGGAAGCCATCGAAAAAGGCGGCTACGACCATTTCATGCTGAAAGAGATTTATGAGCAACCGCGTTCTATTTTCGACAGTATGCGCGGACGCTTAAACTCCTCGACAGGCCACCTGAAAATGGGCGGCATCGAAGAGCACGAAACGAAATTTAAAAATGCCAAGCGCATCCTCATCATCGCCTGCGGAACTTCCTGGCACGCGGGCATGGTAGCCGAATACTTATTCGAAGAGTATACGCGCATCCCGGTAGAGGTGGAATATGCTTCCGAGTTCCGCTACCGCAATCCGATTATTTATTCAGATGATATCGTCATTGCCATTTCCCAGAGCGGGGAAACAGCAGATACACTGGCTGCCATTGAGCTGGCCAAAGCCAAAGGCGCTACGATCTTCGGCGTGTGTAATGTTGTAGGCTCCTCTATTGCGCGCGCCACGCATGCCGGCTCCTACACGCATGCCGGCCCTGAGATCGGTGTAGCGAGTACCAAAGCTTTTACGGCACAGGTAACGGTGCTCACGCTGATGGCGCTGCATGTGGCGAAAGTAAAAGGCACGATTGCCGAAAGCCGCTACCGCCAGCTCTTATATGAAATGGAATCTATTCCTCAAAAAGTGGAAGAGGTATTGAAGCTGAATGATGCCATCAAAAAAATTGCCGCCAAATACAAAGATTCCAGCAATGCGCTGTACTTAGGAAGAGGCTACTCTTTCCCGGTTGCTTTGGAAGGCGCGCTGAAGCTGAAAGAAATTTCTTACATCCACGCCGAAGGCTATCCGGCAGCCGAGATGAAACACGGCCCTATTGCCCTGATCGATGAGGCGATGCCGGTATTTGTGATCGCCACCAAAGGTGCTAACTACGAAAAAGTAGTGAGCAACATCCAGGAAGTGAAAGCCCGCAAAGGCCGGATCATTGCCGTAGTAACAGCAGGCGACAAAGACGTGAAAGGCATGGCCGACTACGCCATCGAAATTCCTGAAACGGATGAATCGCTGGTGCCGCTGGTATCTGTGATTCCATGGCAGCTGCTCTCCTACCACATTGCCGTGATGCGCGGCTGTAACGTCGATCAGCCAAGAAACCTGGCGAAGAGTGTTACGGTAGAATAAGTTCTGTTTTTAGTTTAGGAAAGCCTGTTACGAGTACCGTGGCAGGCTTTTTTGTTGGGATAAATACTAATAACCGCTTAGCGAAACAAACTCACCGTTCCTTGTTCCTTGTACTCCTTGCTATCGCCGCCTTTGGCGATCAGAATATAAAAGTAAGTTCCATCGGCGGCACCACTTCCTGATTTCGTTGTCCCATCCCAATCCTGGCCCGGGTCTGTCGACTCCATCACTAAGGTTCCCCAGCGATCGAAAATACTGATGTGGAATTCGGAAATGTTTTCTGTAAAAATGTGGAAGCGGTCATTTACCCGGTCGTTATTGGGTGTAAACACATTCGGCACGCGGATCGCCGAACCCTCCGATATTACGGTAATCATCATGGTATAAGTATCCGTGCAACCGTTAGCACTTTGCACCGTCAGCGTTACGGTATATACACCTGCATCCTGGAAGGTATGCGCCGGTGAGCCGCTTGTGCTGCTGCTCCCGTCACCGAAATTCCATTGGGTGGTTGAGGCATTTGCAGAGCTTGTATTGATAAACTGAACGGGCAAAGGCGCATTGCCGGATACCGTGTTTGCATTAAATCCTGCGGAAAGAGCGGTGACGTTCACCAGGGCTGAAGCCGATGCTGTACCGCAGGCATTGCTGCTGGCTACCGTATAATTCCCACTGTTATGAACATAGATGGAAGAATTCACCGAACCGGTCGACCAGGTAAAGCCGGGTCCTCCGGTGGCTGTCAACAATAACGAATCGCCGGGGCAAAGCTGTCCGCCGCCGCTAAGCTGTACGATGGGTAAGGCTAAGGCGCTCACCGTAACCGGCGACGATACCGCTGTTCCGCATGAATTGGAAGCTGCTACGGTGTAGGTACCGGGACTGTTCACCGAAATGCTGTTTCCATTCTGGCTTGTCGACCAGGTATAGGTGGTGCCGCCGCTGGCATTTAATTGTACGGACTGCCCGGGACAAAGCGCCGTTGAGCCGGCAGCCGTAATCGCGGCTGTTGGAAGCGGGTTAACGGTGATCTGTTGTGTGGCCGTTGTTGTACCGCAGGCCGCTGCTACACTCAGGGTATAGATGCCTGCCGTAGTCACGCTGATGGTAGGACTTACAGCGCCTGTCGACCAGGTATTGCCGCTAATGGCGTTGGAGGCCAGGATCACAGAGCCTCCCTGGCAAAAGGTAAGCGGACCCAAGGGAGTAATAGAAGCCGTGGTCACGGGAATAATGGAAATGCTTTGTGTCGCGGATGCCGAGGTACAAGCGTTCGATACGGTTAAGGTATACACACCGGCGGCATTCACCAGGATCGTCGGTGTTGTAGCCCCTGTCGACCAGCTGTTTCCTGTTGCTGAATTAGAGGACAGGATCACGGAGCCGCCCGGGCAAAAGCTCGTTGGGCCTCCCGCAGCAATAGAAGCTGTGATCGTGGATGGGATCACCGTTACGGCCATGCTGGAAGAAGCCGTGCCACAAACGGTTGTTACATTGAGCGAATAGGTTCCGGAGGTGGTGATGGTCACTGAGGGCGTTGTTCCACCGGTCGACCAGCTATTCCCACTGGCCGTTGCAGAAGTCAGCACAACGGAGTTGCCCTGGCAAAAGGTAGTAGGGCCGTTTGCGGTAATTGCCGCGTTGGCTGCCGGATCGGCGCTTATGGTGTAGCTTGTGCTGAGAGGCCCGCAGGCAGACAGGGTGCTGAGTGTATACACGCCGGCGGTAGTCGCCGCCATAGTAGCCGTTGTAACACCCGTCGACCAGGTATTACCGGAGGTATAATTGGAAGTTAAGGTAATCGTATTTCCCGGGCAGATGCTGGCAGGACCGCTGATCGCTAAAGGTGTTGGAGGTGGCTGCACCGTAATCGCCACGGTTTGTGCTGTTGCCGGAGCGAGTCCGCAGGCATCGGAAGGTGTTACCAATACCGAATAGGTTCCGGGAGCAGTGCTTCCCCAGTTGACACTGATGGAGTGGGAATTGACACTGTTGTTCGCTGATGTAAAGGAGGCGCCTGCCGGCAGATTGCTCCAGCTATAGGAAGTTCCCGGCACATTCGTAACGCTGTATGTAGCCGCCATGCCCTGGCAAACGATGGTGTTGCCCATAATCGCCGAAGGCTGGTTAATGGTTGGATTCAAGGCAGGCGCCTGGATCCTGACATCATCTATGAATAACAGTTCATCGCTCCGGTTGGTGTTAACACTCACCACAAAATAAAAATCCTGCACACAGGGAGGAATGGTCCAGGTATAACTGTTGCTCTGAATACTGTAAGCCGCATTGCTAAAGCCGTTCATTACGCCTACCTGCGGCTGGGCGATACCATCGTGATAAGCGCGAAAGGTCATGTTTTCGCCCGAATCCCAGCCTGTGCCGTTGCAGGCCGGAAAACGGTTTCCCCAACTAAAGGTGAGAGTACGTGTATAGGCCGAGGATGTAGAGATACTCGTGCTGTTGAAGGTGATGCTATGAACCGTATTAGCTCCATTCCCGGAACCGCCCAGCCAGCAATTCCCGCCGCCTGCCGTTCCTCCTACACCGATAGATCGTGTGCCCGTCTTGATATTAGGAGACGAGGCCGCTTCGGAGGCAACTGCCGCACCGAGGCCGGTTGTGCTGTAGGTCCAGGTATCGCCGGGCTCCCCGCCCTGAAAGGCAACTGTAACCTGCGCATGGGCAGAATAAAAACATCCGGCGCTCAGAACAATCAGCATCAGCCGGATGGGAATGATAATGCCGCGTGGTATAAAATGGAAGAAAGGTTTCATGGTCATTGGTGCAAAAAACGGGTTAAGACAAATCCCCTTTATTTTTTGCCACAAAATTACCGCCCCCTCGTTGCGTTAAGATTAAATCGCATTTAATCTAATGTTAAAGAAGCTTCTTACTTTTGTATACTATCAGGAGCCAATAATCACAAAAGAGTCTGTTTTGGGCGTGCCTCCGCAAAGAGGCCGCGGAGTCGCGCTTTCGCCACTCGCTTTTCTTCTAAGCAAAAAAAGCTTAGAAGAAAGAGCTCAAACAATGGCTCAATCGCTCACGCAAATACTCACGAATGAATCGGCTTTTCCGGAAATGTCTTTTTCCTGATAAGAATACTCCCTCTATTCAATTAGCGCTTCGGAATGTCCTTAAACTGAACACTTAAAGCCACACTGGCTGATGTGATTGAGTTGATACCGGCGCCGCTGTAATTCCCGCTGGCTTTGTTAGCTGATACTGCCGTAACATGAAACGGACTTACCTGGTCATCGAAATAATTCCCGTTATCAATATAAGTAAGACCATGACCTGAACCCAGGGTATAGGTCGCTACGGATAAAGTCATTGGTGTAAAATTAATTTCGAATTTCAGATTGCCGCCTTTATAGGCACGAATCCCCGATCCCCAGCTTTGCTCGATGTAATAAGCCGAATCGGCTACCGTTTGCGCTCCTGCTGCTGTCCAGGTAAAGCCCGGCGCTGTCACAGGATTTCCCGCCGTTGTTCCACCTGTTGTTGTGGTGGTGGTAATAGATGCGGGATCGGGCTCCGGGTCCGCGCTTTTTTTCTTACAGGAAATTATCAGTAAAGTTCCTAAAATGAGAATACCGCCTAATGTTAAACTTCTGTTGTTCATAGTTGCTGTTTTAGTGACAGCACAAAGTTAAAGCAGGCTTATGGGAGCAGCGTACCCACTACAGGGTATTTTCGTCAAGGATGGATCAGATCATACCGCGGGCTTTCAGCTCCAGGTATTTGTTGAGCGTGTTCACCGTCAGGTTCTCGGGTTTTGTATACACACATTGAATTTTAGAACGCTGTAATTCCAGCGTGATCTGCTGTTTCTCGTAATCGAACTTTTTAGCGATCGTTTGCCGGTAAAGCTCACCGGTGCTTACAGCCGTTTGAGTGAGCAGCTCATGAAGCTCGGTATTTTCAAAAATGATCGCTACTACCAGGTGGTTCCTGGCAATCTGCTTGAGGTATTTAATCTGCCGGGTAAGGCTGTTCAATGTTTCAAAGTTTGTGTACAGGAGGATGAGGCTGCGCTGTGTGAGCTTGGTACGCGTGAAATTCAACAGCACTTCATAATTCGTTTCCTGGAAATCCGTCTTCACATTATAAAGCGTTTCCTGCAGGCGATATAGCTGGTTGCCTTTCCTGTCGGCAGCTACTGCGCTCTGTATGGTATTGGAAAAAGTCACCAGGCCCGGCTTATCATGCTTGATGTAGGCAATATGACTCAGTACCAGCGAGGCATTGATGGCATAATCGAGGAGGCTCAGCTTTTCAAAAGGCATTTGCATAATGCGTCCTGTGTTGATCACCGAGTACACCTGCTGCGCACGCTCATCCATAAAATGATTCACCATCAGGTGCCTCATCCGGGCACTCGCTTTCCAGTTGATTGCCCGGATATCATTGCCCGGGACATATTCCCTGATATGATCGAACTCGGTGCTCTGTCCCACACGCCTGATCTTTTTAATGCCGACATTGATCAGCCTGTCGCTGATGGCCATCAGCTCAAACTGGCGCAGCTTCAGGAAAGAAGGATAGCTTGGCAGCATCATGTGCTGGTCGAAGGTAAAGCGGCGCCTCACAAAGCCGATCGGCGACGTTGCAAAGACCAGCAGATTTCCGAAATGAAATTCGCCGCGCGACACCGGCCGCAAGGTATAACGGATCTTATGCCTGCCACTGGCTTCCAGCCTGCGCCGGATCCTGAATTCCCTGAACTGGAATTGCTCCGGGATCTCATCGATGATCTCCAGGTCTGTGCGAAACGAATAATTTCCGGCCACTTCAATAAACAGCTCATTGTCATCGCCGTTTGAAAGCTTATTGAATTTACTGCTACGCCTGGCAATGATTCCGCTTGTGTTTGTAAACAACATCAGGAGGTCGAGCACTGTAGCCAGGATCAGACTCCACAAGCCCAGCAGGCCGATAAAATACAGCCAGGGATACACAAAGGCAAACACAAATACAACCACAATCGCCCCTGTAGCGCTGTACAGGCGTTTTGTAAAAAACACAGACGAAAGGATGTATTTGAGCCTCTTCTTCACAGCTTCCTAGTTCCAGATGCAGTTATCCGCCGTTAAGATCATCGGCTCGTTTTCCGTCACCACGATCGTATGCTCATGCTGCGCCACAAAGCCGCCGCGGTTTCCCAACAGCGTCCACCCGTCAGACTGCTGCTCCGCATAATAGGAATGCGTGGCAATAAAAGTCTCGATTGCCACCACCGAATTTTTTTTGAAGCGCTGGCGGTTGAATCGCTCGTAACAATTCAGGATCTCTTGTGGATCTTCATGCAGGCTACGGCCCACGCCATGTCCCGCGAGGTTCTTAATCACCTTATAGCCCGCCTCTTTGGCTTCCGTTTCAATAATCCGGCCGATCTCGGAAATCTTCACGCCATCGTGAATGCTGTAAATCGCTTTGCGCAAAATCGCTTTGGAAGCCTCCACCAGGCGCGTATGCTCATTCTCCACATTACCCACCACAAAAGAGCCGCCGTTGTCCGCCCAGAAGCCGTCGAGCTCGGCCGATACATCGACGTTGAGCAGGTCGCCCATCTTCAGTACTTTTTTAGCGGAAGGAATCCCGTGTGCAATTTCCTCGTTTAGGCTGATACAGGTCCAGCCCGGAAATCCATAGGTGAGCTTGGGTGCGGATTTCGCTCCCAGGGAATTTAAGATGGAAGCACCGTAGTCATCCAGTTCTTTGGTAGTAATGCCGGGGCGGGCGTAATCGCGCATACACTTCAATGTATGAGCCACAATTTTACTGATCTGTTGCATGCCTTCGAGCTCTGCCGGTGAAGTAATTGACATAGGACTGTTTTTTAGATTTATCTTGGAATTTCAATTTTATCGACAAGCTGATGAATGACTGCATCCACGCTGATGCCTTCCATTTCTTTTTCGGGTGTCAGCACCACGCGGTGCCTCAGAACCGGCGCGCATACCTGCTTGATGTCGTTCGGGCTGACGAAGTCCCTTCCGTTGATGCAGGCGCAGGCTTTCGCCGCCCTGAGGATGGCAATGGAAGCACGCGGAGACGCACCGAGGTATAAAGACGGATTTTGCCTGGTGCCGGAAACGATCTGCGCAATGTATTTGAACAAATGCTCTTCCACGTGGATATGCTGCATCGTAGCACGCAAGGTCCGGATGTCTTCTTTGTTAAGCACGGCACCGATCGTGCTCAGATCGATCTGGCTGCTTTGCTGATTGGCCTTTTGCAGGATCATGGTTTCTTCCTCGAGGTTAGGATAATTGACCAGGAGCTTAAAAATAAAACGATCGAGCTGTGCTTCCGGCAGGCGGTAGGTTCCTTCCTGCTCTATCGGATTTTGTGTGGCCAGCACCATAAACGGCAGATCGAGCGGATAGGTTTTTCCATCCACGGTAATTTGCCTTTCTTCCATGGCCTCGAACAAAGCCGCCTGCGTCTTGGCCGGCGCGCGGTTGATCTCATCGGCCAGCACAATGTTGGCAAACAAAGGACCCTGCCTGAATTCAAACTCATTATTACGTGAGTTGTACACCGGCGTTCCGGTAATATCTCCCGGCATCAGGTCGGGTGTGAACTGGATGCGCCTGAAATCGGCATGGATACTTTTGGCCAGCAGCTTTGCCGTCAGCGTTTTAGCCACACCCGGCACGCCTTCTATTAAGACATGGCCATCCGCCAGCAGGGCAATGATCAGGTATTCCACCAGCTGGTGCTGCCCAACGAGGTAGTGCGACAGGTTTGTTTTAATCTCTTCCACCTTTTGGGTAAGCTCCGTGAGGTTGATACGCGATTTGAATTCTTCCATTATCTGATACTTTGTTTTTTAAATTTAGTAATTCTGTCATTCAGTTCAAGCAGGTCGTCTTCCCTCAGGCTTGGCGCCTGCTTCAGATTTTCACAATACCTGAACAGGACCCTGATCTTCTCGGTATCCACACCGCTCAGGTGGTGCAGCCTGGTATAAAACTCCTCATCCGGGTTCGCCGTGCTCAGGTTGAATTTCCTGGAAATATCGAAATAAAAATACTTGATCGTTTCCAGGGCAATGTGCTTATGGTTATGGGAATTGAAATAGACATGGCTCACCACATCTACAAATTCGAGCGTGGTGTTCTTCAAGGGCGTGATCACCGGTATCGGGCGCTGCTTGCGCTTGATCTCAAAGATCATAAATACCAACAACGCCAGCAAGGTGATGCCATAGGCCATGTAAAGCGCATCGCTGGAAAAGATAAAAGCGAACAGGCTGTCTTTGGGATGTCCGTACGTTTTATAATATTCATCCCAAAGGATGGTACGGTTCCTCAGCCGGCTTAAAAGCGTATACACATAAAAGCGGTTGGGATGGTCGACGATAAACAGGTTTCCAAAAACATCGGGCAAGGTGCTTAGCAGGATTTTTCCTTTGCCCATGGGCGCTTCCAGGAGCACAGGCATCTGTTTTTTGTTCACAGCCACAATGCTGAAGCGGCTGGTATCGATCTGTGCAAAATAACTTTCGGTAGCTACTTTCGGATAGACATAACTTTTCGCGACATTGTTTTTGGGCTGCACATAAGAGACTTCGAAGGACGGCTTTTTTAAGAGCGAATCGAGGGAAGACGCATGAAAATTGGTATTCATCCTCACATCCAGGTGAAAGGTTTCTGCTAAGGTTTTGCCGAATTTATTAGCGCACAACAATACAGTATTTCCCTTTTGCACAAAGGCAAGCAGGCTTTTGATCTCCAGCTTTGTCATACTGATTTGATCATCGATGATGAGCAGGCTCTGATCTGCGGAAACATTCCGCTCGTTCAGGTTATAAATTCCTTCGGCGTTGGTTTGCAGCGATGAGGCATAGGTCTCTTCGAGCAGGTTGTAGATGGCATAAGAGCCGAAAGGAATCTTATCATCCTTACCAAATGTGCGGTTCCAGTTAATGGGCTTTGGCTGGCTGTAATACAGGAAAATCACCCCCACGAAGATCGCAGCCAGAACCATATAATATTTCCGGTTTCCTTTAAACATGGATCTGTTTTTCGAACTGTGCAAATTCCGATTCTGCTTTTACAAAACCACCTTCATCTAAAGGATAATCCCCATACCAGACATATTCATACAGCTTGCTGAGCTGCCTGAAAGATTGCTTAAACGGGGATGCCGATAACTCATTGGCATAATCCATATTGGTCTTATAAGGCTGCCAGGCAATCCTGCCATGTTCGTTCAGTAAAAATAACTGCTTGAGGTAGAGCCAGCGCACGGCCAGCCGGAAATCCTTGTCTTCCCTGGCTTTCCGGACCTTCTCATTAAAATCGATCTGGCTGATATCTTCCTCCATGTCCGAAAAATTAAATCCGGCCTGTTTGGTATCTCCCCTCAGGAAGGAGCCAAACTCACTTTTTCGGAAAAGCCAGATGGCCATGACAAGCCCTGCAACTACCAGGACCCATAGAAAAGCCCATTTCGCCTGGCGCCTGCCCTCGCTGCTGGTATTCCCGAAAATCTTTTCCATGATCCAGGAAAAGAACCGGGCGATAGGATTTTCTTCCGTGTTTTCGTTTACTTTGGCAAAGCCCAGGTCTACCTCATCAAATACCTGCTGCTCCTGCAGTTCCGAAGGGCGAAGCTGTTTCACCACCGAAGAATCATAACGGAGCACCGGCGCGGGCTTCGCAGAAACATGAGCCACGGCAAACAGTAAAATACCAAGAAGGCAGTATGTGATTTTCAGGTACAAGCTTGCTATTTTATCTCCTCTATTCTTCCTAAGATACCTTGTCCTTCATGCTTTTCTTCATGACTCAGAAAATTAAATGCACAGATCAGGTGCAGGATAGCGAAAGAGCAGGTGGTGAGAAATCTGCCAAGCGTATAAAATATGATCAGCAATACGGAATGGTCCTCTCCCAGACCGCTGCCATCGGTAATGTGGCGCATACGGGTAAAGGTCTCCGTCATGGTAAGGATCGTAGCAGGCAGGTTGAAAACGACCTGCAGGATGCTGAGCGAGATCATGGCCACCACGAGGATCAGCCAGGTCCACCAGAAATTTCCGTGCAGATAGCTTCTCACTTTTCCAAAAGCACTCATGATCATCATTTTATCACGCACAACCACAAAAAATCCGGCCGATAAATAATAGCTCAGCACCGGCCCATAGATCAGACCGCCGAAGATAACCGCAAGGATCAGCAAAACAATGCCTACCCCTCCCATCGAAGCAAAGCCAACGCCTATGAGCCCTACCACAATGGCGACTGCCACCAGCAGCATGATCAGCAGGCCCATAGAGCCCAGCACCCGGCCAATATTGCTCCACACCCTTGTGGCGACTTCCGAAACGGTAATTTTTTCTCCTGCCTCCTTTTCCTGGTAAAGGCACATGTAATTAAACACCACGCTGTTGAGCAGCACACTGTTCACCAGCATCAGCAGGTATACAACACCAATCGTAATAAAATAAGCCTGGCCGAACATGCTACCCGGGTTTGTGAAGGTATTGGCGAGCATCGAGGTTTGCAGAAACGAATAGGCAAGCCCCGACAATAATACAATCGGCCCTATAATAAGCATGATGGATAAAAACAAAGGCTTGAAGTTTTGCTTCAAAAACTTAATAGAGTCGCCTAAAACGCCTGTAAATTCACGTTCTTTTCTGAATTCAATTTTTTGTACCTGCATATGTTTTGTTCTTGAGGGTGATGGGTAAAATGATAAAATACCCGATTAAAAAAATCAGTGAGCCGATGATGATAAGCAGGCTGAGCCAAAGAGGCATTTCGGTGTAGCGCGTAATATAGCTTTCGAGAAACCCGGCGCACATAAATACGGGAATTAATCCTACAATGATCTTGATGCCGTCTTTGGCACCGCGCTTAAAGGATTCGAGCCGGCTGTAGGTTCCGGGAAACATAAAGCTGTTGCCCAGCACAAAGCCGGCACAGGCGGCAATGATGATCGCGGAGATTTCAAGCGTACCATGGATCCAGACCACCTTAAGCGCTTTGTCCAATACATTGTATTTATAAAACATCCCGAAAAATGCCCCCAGCATGATACAGTTATACAGAAGAAAAAATCCGGTGCCATAGGAAAAAATCATCCCGAAGGCAAAGACCATGAACGATACGCGGATGTTGTTGAGCGTGATGTAAAAGTACATGAAGTAAGACGGCATTTCGCCGTAGATCCCTAAAGGATTCCCTTTCTTCATCCGGTCGATGGTTGCATCTACGTAATCATTTCCCAGGATCGTCCGCACAAAATTTTCGTCATACAGCTCCGATACAAAACCGAGGAAGGCGCCGATCAGCCCGATGATAAAGGAGATCAGCAACAGGCGGTGGTACTGCCCGAAAAGGGAAGGCAGCTCAAAAGCCCAGAAGCGGAAAATGCGGCCGTGTCCTTCCTTTTTGTTTTTATATACTTTTTGATGGATCAGGGAAGCCAGCCGGTTAAGGTAAGAGGTGGTTTTGCTCCCCGGAAAATTACTGCGCGCATAAGACAGGTCGTCCGTCAGCTCCACAAACATGTCCGTGACTTCTGCCGGCGGCATCTGCTCCTTGCCGGTGAGAGAGGCTTCATAGTTTTCCCAGCGCTCAACGTTCTGCTTTAAAAAAGTAATTTCTTTCACCGTGTTCTAATCCACCTTAAATGTATTAATTTGTTTCCTATTATTCTACAGGCTGTGCGGCTAAAACTCTCAGCGAAACGCCATCGATCATGACATCCTTTAAAGCAGCTTCTCCTTTTTTGACATACACCACGGCGTAAGTCTCGCGGGCAGAAGAGCGGCGGTTGGCATCCAGGTAGTGTTTTTCGGCTGCAGGCGCTTTGTGCTCATCCATATAAAAGCGGTTGAAGGTATACTCCAGGGTGATCCTGTCATCAGAGGCATAGGCAATTTTGGCGGTTACATAATCTTCTATCGCCTGCGGCTCTTGCTTATGAACCGACATAACGATGGCAAAACCGGCGCTGTCTGTTCCCAGCACCACATAAGCGGTTTCCCCACGTTTCCAGTTTTTTGTATCTGTAGCGTATTGTTCGGCGTCGAAACTCAGCGTCACATATTTTCCCCGAAACGGATCGTAAGGATCCACCGGCGCCGTTCTGAACCGGTATTCATGACCGGAGTTCAACACATCTTCCTGGGCAAACACCATCTTCGATGGCACAGCCAGCTGTATCAGGCAAAGCAGCACAAATAAAATAATTCCCGTTGTTTTCATTGTCTGTTTTCGGTTTGTTTACGTTTTTTAAGCATCAGGTAATTGGCTACAAAAAATCCGGTTCCCACCAGTACAAACAACAAGCCACGGATCACGAAGCTGATGTCGCTGTCGAAGAAGCGGCAGATCACAAGTGCCGTGATGGTGAGCAGGCCGTAATTCAAAATGCCCAGGTGATCTTTCATCACGCCATGACGGATCACCATGATGCCGGTAGCCAGCACCAGCAGGTTAATTACCGCAACCGCGCTGTAGGGCGAAACCACGCCCAGCATAAAAATAAAGAGGAAGAGCAGGAAGATTACTTTCATCGGGTGGAATTCCCGGATCCCTTTCCTGTTCTGAAAGATCAGCAAGCCGATAGCAGAAGCCGTCAATATATATACAGCCATGGCTTCAGGGCTGGAGTACCACTCAAAGAAACGGGCCGGATCATTCCCTAAGCGTGTCCAGAAATCACGGAAGCTCAATGTCAGTAAGATCTGCGTTGTGCCCAGGGAGCCTAATACCAGGTAACCGCTCAGGTTGCGTTTCATCTGCGCAAAGGCACCTGATGTGCCGATCAGGTAAAACAGGCCGAACATGCTCATATAGGCCATGTACATCAGCTCGTCGTGATGGCGGCCAACAGAGCCCAGGCAAACCACCAGCGACAAAGGCACCAGCCAGTTATGAAAAACCGTATAGTTGCTATCGGGCTTGTTTTTTACCAGCAGGTAATAATGAGGCAATGCCAACAAGAGCATCCACCAGTAATGGTAATGCACCGGCTTATAACTGCTGAAAAAATGACTGAAATAATTGAGCTCGCAGCAATAATAGGAAATGCCCACGATGTAGAGCAATGAAGCAACTGACGAGCGCATCAGGTAAATGATGGGAAGGCACAGGATGAGCCAGGTAAAGAGGAAAGAAGGCAGGTCGCCCTGGATATTGTATACCTGGCTGATGAGCGAGATACAGGCCCCCACCGCGCAAAACAGGAAGGCAGAAGAAGCCTCACGCCAGGCGCTGCTGTCACTTTTCTTTACTAAGGCGAAAATACACAGCAACTGCGCGATTACCAATGGCAGGTAAGCCACACACACTTTCGTGTTCTTCGAAAGGTCGTCCCAGTTATGGGCGATGATCAGGATCAGGCCAAGACCCACCAGGATGGCACCCAGGATCCCGAATACAATGAACAGGCGGTTGCCCGAATGCTCCTGTTTCGACCGGTAATAATTCCTGATATTCTCGGCAGATTCGGGGCTGATGACCTGCGCTTTCGTGAGTTCATCCAGTTCTTTCAGAATATTCATCGTCCTTTACTGTATTTATATATATTAAATGTATCAAATTTGTTTCGATTCTTTTTATATTTTTTAAATTTAACGGACGCTTATTTAAAAGCGGATACCAGGCATGGATGCTATAAAAATAACGACGACCCAGAATGTGGATCTTGAATATGAAGCTGCCGGCCTGGGATACAGACTTCTGGCAGCGCTGCTCGACATTATTTTTATGATGGTGTATTTTGGTCTCGTGATGCTGATCCTCGGCATTTCAGGTAGCATAAACCGCCACCTATTCGATGGCGATAATTATTTACTCATGACCTTATTAACGATTGCCGGACTTCCCATCCTGCTTTATCACTTCCTGAGCGAAACCTTTATGAATGGGCAGAGCCTGGGAAAAAAAATCATGGGCATTAAAGTCGTGAAGCTCGACGGCTCGCAACCGGGCATCGGCTCTTATGTGCTCCGCTCGGTGTTCCGCATCATCGATGTTCAAATCATGACCGGCGTGGTAGCCATCATCAGCATCGCCATTTCCGAAAAAAGCCAGCGCCTCGGCGATATGGCCGCCGGTACCACGGTGATCCGGAAAGACAGCAATACCAGCTTAAGAGATACGATTTTATACCGCCAGATTCCCAGCTATAGCATCGTCTTCCAGCAGGTGTCTTTACTATCGGATAAGGACGTTGCTATTATCAAAGAGATCCTGGAACACAGCATGCGCAACCAAAAACCGGAAAACCTGAAGATGTTGGCTGATAAGGTCAAAACCAAAATGGGCGTCAGTGTTTCCTGGAAAGACGAAGACTTTTTAAATACGGTGTTGCTGGATTACAGCCACTACCAGTTCGGAAGTTGATTCCTACATTAGCTTCGAGTCACGATATGTCGTGATCAGCCAACGATGGGGTGGTTGATCACGACATATCGTGACTCGAAACCACCCGGGAAAATCTCTAAACAAATCCCAGGTTCACAAATTTTTCCCCTAAGATACTCACGCTGTCCGCTTTCAGCCAATTGTCGAGCACCGTAGCGTATACCTGCCGGAAGTCGATGTGATGCTTCAAATCGCCCTCCGCTAAATTTACCAGGTCGGGTGCTTCATTGAAGACACCTTTCTTCTTTAAGTTCTCCCCGATCACAAACAGATTGCTCGCCGTGCCATGATCCGTGCCGCCGCTGGCATTCTCTTCCACCCTTCTGCCAAATTCACTGAAGGTCACGATGAGTGTATCCTCAAAAGTATGAGCGGATTTGAGGTCCTTTACGAATGCCGCCACACCTTCGCTGTACTGCTTCAACAGGCTTTCCTGCTTATTCAGCTGCCCCACGTGCGTATCAAAGCCTGTGAGGTTCACATAATACACAGAAGTATTCAAGCCGCTGTTAATAAAGGTTGCCACGGTTTTCAGCTCTTTGGCAAACTGAGAATCGGGATACTCCGCCGTATTCTGATAGGTTTTTTGCGTTTCGAAAATATACCTGGCCGAAGAGGTGGTATTCAGCATCGTTTTGTACAAATAGCCCAGGTTATCTTCATGGAGCATCTCGGGCTTCACATAAGCGGCCACCGTCTCAAAATAGGGCGCTTTGGTTTCTTCAAACAGCTGCCGCGCATTTTTAGTAGCGATGCCGCTCAGCTTTTTTCCTTTCAGCGCCAGCGATAAGTTGTTGTCGATCTCAATCGCTTCGTAAGGCCACTGGCACTGGCTGTCGAGGTAGCGCCCCAGCCAGCCGGTACTCAGGTAATCCGTTGAGGAGCTTCCACTCTGCCAGATGTCCATGCTCCTGAAATGTGAGCGGTCCGGATTGGGATAACCTACATTGTTAATCACAGACACATAGCCCTGGTCATACAGTTCTTTGAATGCGCTCATCGCCGGGTTCAGGCCCAGCTCCTTATCGAGTGCGATCACCTGTTCCTTTTTGATGCCGATAGTTTTCCGGAGCTTATAGTAAATATCATTGGTATAAGGGATCACTGTATTCAGCCCGTCGTTGCCGCCGGAAAACTGGATGATCACGAGCTTCTTCTTTCCGGAAGCTGCTAAGCCGGAAGGCCCGACACCGTAGCTTTCCAGGGGTTTCAAAAAAGCAGGGATCATCACGTAGCCAGAGGCCAGGCCGGATAGTTTTAAAAATTCTCTTCTGTCCATGAGTAATCAATTAATATAATTGGTAATGAGGAAGGGACACTAATTTCAGCACGAGCTCTTTCGTAGAGCCCGTATCCGTTTTAATAATGGTTTTCAGCGCCGGCTCCGGTTCGTTCCCCAGGAACACAACAGACATGTCTTCGAGGCTTACATGTTTGTAGGTGGCAATGATGCTCTCCCAGTTCACCTCTGTCTTATAATTCTTGTAAACCGATTTGCTCATCGCCATAATGCCATCGTCCGGATCGTCGTCCTCCGCCTCCATGTCGATGGTTCCGCTGTTGAGCAGCATCGACGGCAGCCGGAGCCTCAGCATCAGCGTGGAAGAATTGATCCAGCTTTTTCCGCCCGGCCAGCCTGCTACATTCGGCGGGTAGAACAACAGCTGCCCGAGGCTTCTCTGGATAAGAATCAGCGTGCTGTCACTTTCGTACTGAATATTGAACTGCCGGTTGAGCGTCACTAAAAAATCAACCGGCGGTTTTATTTTATTCCCGATGTTTTGCGGCGCATAGAACCAGTCCGAGAGGGCGATCTTTTTCAGCAGCATGTCCGTATTATACGCATTGGCATAATAGTAATCCGCAAGCTCCTTCACCCGCTTCTCATCCACCACATCATTCACATAATAGGCGTATAGCTTTTTACAAAGGTAGTAGGCCGTCTGCCTCTGGTCCATAATGATGTTGATGATGTCCTCCCCTCCGAAATTCCCTTCCCGCTTCATAAAAATTTTCGGGCCGGAATCGTGTTGCTTTTCCCTGAACTCAAATTCAAAGGTATCGCGGTTAAAGCCCCAACCCGTAAAGGCACGGGCACTCTCTTTAATATCCAGTTCGGTATAGTGTCCGCGACCCAGCGTAAACAGCTCCATCAGCTCACGGGCGAAGTTCTCATTCGGGTGTTGTTTTTTATTTTGCTGGTTGTTGAGGAATTGCAGCATCGCCGCGCTTTTGCTCACGTTAAACAGCAGCTCCCTGAAATTGGCAAAGGCAAATTTGCGGTGGATATTGTTCAATTCCTGAACCAGGTAAGGGTTGCGGAGGCGGCAGGCAAAATGGTTGTGCCAGAAAAGCGTTTGTTTTTCGCGGACCACGGCTTTGGTCGTTCCAAGCTGCTTCACCCAATCGGTATTCAGGTTTTCACTATAGGTATGAATGAGCTTATTGAGCTCTTTCTTGTTCATCCCTTCCGCCAGGGCTTCCTTTGTCTTGAGAATGCTATCGATGGCAACGGCTTTGAGCGGCATGGCCACAATGGAAGCATTGAACAATTCGTTGACGATCTCGCCGAGCTTTTTGGATTTGAGCTGCTTCGCCTCTTCCAGGGAAATCCCAAAGCCGAAGCGCTTGTATAAATGCTGGATGTACTCAACAGGTGTAGCCATAGTGATGGATATGACTAAAAAGATAAGGATAAGTTTAATAACAATCTTTCTCCACGCTGCGTAAATTATAAAGGAATGTTAAATCCGTGGTAAGTGTTAAGCTGTTCTACACTGTATGCTCCTAAGGTGAACCGCCTTGATTATCCCTTAGTATTAAAATTTCAGTTATTGGATTTGGGCGCCCGTCACGACGTGTCGTGGGGCTGTTGCGACTCGCTCTTTTGCTTGCCCTGCGGGACAAACAAAAGGAGCTCAGGCATATCGCAACATCCCTGGCGCGGTATTTCTACCGGTTCAGGTTTTTTGCTCAAACGTAGCTCAATACTTATTTGGCGGAATAAGCCATGTATACCTGGTCCAGCTCCTGGTACCAGTCTTCCCCGTATTTGCGGATCAGCGGCTCTTTCAGAAATTTAAATACCGGGACATCGAGTTGCTTCCCGCACTCGCAGGCAGGCTTGCAGATGTGCCAGGAGTGGTAGTTCACCGCATCGTAATCGCGGTGCTCGTTGATGCGGATCGGGTAGAGATGACAGGAGATCGGTTTCTTCCAATCGATCTTTCCTTCCATATAGGCTTTTTCAATGGCGCATTTGGCAATGTTGTGATCGTCGAAATACACGAAGGCACATTCCGCACCATCCGAAACAAGCGTGGTGGTGTAATCGCCGTCGCTGTCGAGCACATAGCTGCCCTGCCTCTCAACGGCGGCAATGCCTTTCTCGTTCATATACGGTTTTACTTCCGGGTAGATCTTATCCAGGATCTTCAGTTCCTTTTTGCTCAAAGGAGCGCCGCTATCGCCTGCCACACAACATTCGCCTTTGCAGGCATTCAGGTCGCAAACAAATTTTTTATCAAATACATCCTCCGAGATCAGGGTATGGCCTAACGCTATCATCCGGCAAAGGTACGATAAATTCGTTTTTTATTGGTGCAAAGCTTCCACGAAACGATTATCTTTGGTTGGCGATAGACCACACATCATTTTTGCACTATGAAAAACATCCTGGTTATTTATTATTCCCAGACAGGGCAGGCCAAACAGGTATTGGACGCGAGTCTCAAGCCCTTTACCGGAAACCCTGATTACACCTTACATTACCAACCGGTGAAGCCGAAAAAAGCCTTTCCTTATCCCTGGAGCTATACGCAGTTTTTTGATGCCTTTCCGGAAACCGTGCATGGTGTGGCCTGTGAGCTGGAGCCTCTCGCTATCGACGAGTCCATCTCCTATGATTTGGCAGTGATCGCCTACCAGCCCTGGTTTCTCAGCATCTGTGTGCCCATCAGCAGCTTCCTGCAAACAGAACAAGCCAAACGCGTCTTGGCCGGAATACCGGTTGTCACCATCATCAATTGCCGCAACATGTGGCTCGGTGCGCAGGAAAAAATGAAGCGGCGCCTGTTGGATGCCAGGGCAAAATTAGTGGGTAACATTACCTTTGTAGACCGCTCGGCCAATTTGATCAGCCTGGTGACTGTGCTCGCCCACGTACTGAAAGGCACCAAAGATAGATACCTCGGCATTTTTCCGAAATACGGGGTGTCGGAGCAGGATATCCTGAAAGGCCCTGAATTTGGTGCGATCATTAAAAAAAACCTGGAAAGCGCTAGCCTGGAACAGATCCAGCCGGAGCTGAATGCCGCCGGCGCACTCGATATCCGGGGAAATTTATTACTGATGGAAGGTCGCGGCAAGGCCTTATTCCCCTTATATGCCAACTACATTTCCAAAAAGGGAAGTGCCGGAAGCGCTCAGCGCCGCACCCGGGTCCGCATTTTCGGGATCGTACTCCCCACTGCCATTCTCATCCTGTCGCCAGTCATCACCATCCTGTCCCGCCTGGCCCCTCTCCTGGCCCGAAAGAAGTTTGGTAAGGAAATTGCATACTATTCACAAAACACGTTGAGATAATCTTTGAAATAAAGAGTTCTTTTAATTTTAATACTGATAACATTCAAGGCCATGCAAGCTGTTAAATTCCAAAAGCTGATCTACGGATTATTCCTTCTCGGAGGATTATTCATTGTTTCCTGTAAACCCGATAAGGAAGAAGACCCGACTTCTCCAGGCCCGAGCACCGATGCAAGGGATAAATATGTGGGGCACTGGCTTTGCAACGAAACCAGCAAAGTTTCCGGTAACACCTCTTATACGATTAACATTTCAAAATCCACGTCCTCCTCTTCCGAGATCATGATCGATCATTTCTACGATCTCCAGGCCCAGGCACGTGCCGGCGTATCCGGAAACAGCATCTCCATTCCCTACCAGCAGCTCGGAACCATTGGTTTTGCAAGCGGTTCAGGTAACCTGTCCTCTGCAGGAACAAGCCTTTCCATGTCATACACCACCAATATAGCAGGTAATAAAGACACCTGTACGGCAGTTTGCACGAAACAATAATTTCCATTTCCCGGTAAATCCTTACCATTTATAAACTCAACCTAACCACATCTCAAGCAGATGTGGTTTTTTCTTTTTGGTGGATTTACCTTTACATCAGCAAACAGATCTTGAGCGCGTAAGAGAGCGGTTTGAATTATAAACCATTTAAAAATCAAATCATGAATATTTTAGGAAACAACTCCAGCAAACTCAATGAAGTCATCTTTGAGAACAGGAACAAGGCTTATGGAGCCTACGCGATCAGGGAAGCTTACAGCGATTCCCTTACAAAATCTATCTTATGCCTGAGCGGGCTCGTCATTTTACTTTTCGGATCCGTTTTTGCCTACAACAAAATCAACGCCCTTCCGACCGATGAGAAAGGAATCGTATTCGACGATTCCAACATCAAGCCTCTCGTGTATGAAACGACAGTGGAAATGAAGCCTCTTGACCTGCCTGTGGAAAAACCGGCAGTGGCTGCCACCGCACCTGCAGGCGGAATGCCGCTGCGCATTGTAGACAATGAGGTACTCACCAACACCACAACCGTAAATATGAACAACCCGGTGAGTGGTGTCGGTTCTGCCACCGCAACCGGTGTTGCACCGGTAGGTCCAGAAACCTCTACGGTAACGACTACAGCTACTGTTGCCGGCACTACGGCTACTACTTCTACCGAGGCGGTGGTATTTGCGGAAGAGATGCCGGAGTTTGAAGGTGGCAACACCGGGCTCATGCAGTATGTATCCCGTAATGTTGTCTATCCTCAATTAGCCAAAGAGGCCGGCGTACAGGGCATCGTGTATGTATCTTTCGTAGTGAGTGAAACCGGTAAAGTAGAAGGAGCAAAAGTGCTGAAAGGCATTGGCCTCGGCTGTGATGAAGAAGTGTTACGTGTGATCAATAAAATGCCGCAATGGAAAAAACCCGGAAAGAATGCCGGACATGCAGTAAAAGTAAGGTTCAATATTCCTGTTTCCTTTAAACTCCATTAAGCACGGGAACTCTCTCAAACAAAAACGCTCCGGCAAAATTTACCGGAGCGTTTTTTTATGATCATGAAGCTTATGCTTCGGGTTTTTTCTTTTCTACGATCTGTTTTGCAGAATCGAGCATTTTCTGAACCGCTTCCTTGCTCAGGGGTTCTCCGTCGGCCGGAACGATGTCTTCAAACACATAGGTATTACCGGCTGCTTTCTGGATCATATAGAAATGGTATTCCGGTTTGGTGATCTCGCTCTCCCACATGATCGTCAGCGGTTCCTCTACAAGGTAGGATTTGAAAATATTGACATCATTGGATTTGATGTCGCTTTTCCTTAATTCAATATCACCCGGATCCTCTGTGATCGAAAGCCTGAAGTTTTTTCCGACTTTCACTTCCAGGGCACCCCAGCTCTGCTCTGTTACTTCCAGCTTGGCAGCTGTGGTATCAGGTACGAAGATCGAAAACTGCTTGCCATATTTGCTCAGATCTAAAGCAACCATTCCTGCAGGTGCCTGTATGTCTTCTTTAGTTTCTTTATTTCCGCATGAAGCGAATACAACCGATAAGGTGAGAGCCGATAAAAGCGTAATGAGTTTTTTCATGTTTTCTGTTTTAGTGATAAACAAATATAAGGCAAAGTGCTGTTTTAAAAAAAATAAATGCCACTATTTGAGTAGTGGCATTTATCTTCTGTCTAACAGAAAGGTCTGTAAACAAAAAAGCCCCGCTGTTGCGGGGCTTTTTATTACTTCTTAGCTGCTGCTTTTTTAGCTGCTTTTTTTGGAGCCGCTTTTTTAGCTGCTTTTTTAGGAGCTGCTTTTTTAACTGCTTTCTTAGCTGCTTTTTTAGGAGCTGCTTTTTTTGCTGCTTTTTTAGGAGCTGCTTTTTTCACTGCTTTTTTTGCTGCTGCTTTTTTAGGAGCTGCTTTTTTTGTTGTTGCCATGGTTTTTTGTTTTTGAGATTTTTGTTACTACGAAGTAAATAAAATTATTAACGCTAACTAATTTTCAATCAGTTATTTTATTAACACAAAATTGTTGAAATTGTTAATACTGTTTTGCGGTGCGCATACAGATTTCAGGGTATGGATTATGCGAACAATCATACAAGTGCGATGCTCTGAAAGCATTGAATTTACTATATATTCAGAGCATCATCAAAAAACATTTCAAAATAATTTATCTGATTCCGGGAAGTGAAAGAACTTTGTTGAGAGGAAAACGAATGTTCAAAACAGCAAAAAAATATTTCGAATGACGCTACTGAACAAGCCATTCATTTTCAATTTCCCATCCTGCGAGCAACTTTATGGCGGCAGAATTGATGAATATGATCTCCGGTTGCGTGCGCGAAAAATAATTTCCCGTGTCGAAAAGACCATTCTTATTGCTGTCTTCAATAGCCTCGATGTAATAATTTCCGGGCAACAGGTTTTTATACACGATCAGCTTTTCGGCAGTAGAGGTGAGCGATAACTCAATCACGCGCCGGTCGATCACCTGGCCTTTATCATTTTTGAGCAGCACAATGTAGTTTTCTTTTTTCGGAAACATCAGCTTCATGCTGAGCCCGGCATAATCATCGGGGATCGTGGTCCGGAACTTATAACTCGTTGAATCATTGAAGCGCTTATACTCATTGGTAAAGGCAGAGTCCAGTATCGATAAGGTATAACTGCTTTCGGGCCTGAATTCCGTTTGCAGGGTAAAAGACAATGCCGGCTCCGAATCTGCGATCAGCGTATAGGATTTCACAGCGGCGCGTGTCGTGTCTCTTTTTTCCATCAGAACGATGCTTTCTTTTTTAATCTGTTTGGAATATACCGGGTAGTTGAGCTGAAACTCCGGAACCAGGAAATAAGGAATGCTTGCATTCTCCAGATTACTCTTTATAATATAGGAGGTTGCTTTTCTCGCAGAACCTCTTTCGGAGGTTTTTGCATTTTCGGCCGGGATACGTATATATAAGGTATCCGTTTTCCCGGAAGGATAAGAAATAAATGTGGTGAGTGTATCGAAGCGGTTAGCATAATATAAGCTCAGGGTATCACCCAGGCTGTTCCAGCGTGTGAGCACCAGTCCTTCCGCTTTCACCGTGGTGCCGCTTTGCGGCTTGTTGAAAGCAATGTTGGCTCTGCCCGGCTCTACCGAGAAATGGCGCTTGATAAAACTCTTGTAGGGAATTTCTTTAAACAGACGCATCCGGATCTCTGCCGTGTCTTTCGGGTCGGCGCTTTCAGGAACAAAAGCGATCTGCTCTTCCGAACCATCGTAAAGCAGGTTCTTATTCTGATCCTTGATCGCCACAATTTTAAATGCTTTATCCGGAAGGTAATTAAAGGCGAAGCGTCCCTGCTCATCCGTGCGGATCAGGTACAGGGGCTTCTCCTTATAGATGATGCTATCGGCGGAAGCGGCGGGATATAATCCCACAAGCACCTGGGTCGCTGCTTTTTTATCCATGGCGTTTTCAATGGCGCCTCTCAGCTTCAGGCTGTCGATGGTAGGACCTGTACTAAATACGTACTCGAAGTTGGGCAGGTTATTCGACTCCCGCAGATCGACGATGGCATTTCCGAAGGATAATTTATACGTCGTGTTCGGCAGGAGCGCTTCATTGAATTTCACTTTTACCTTTTTGCCGCTCGCTTCGATCTCGGGAAACTGTTTGGTCTGAGGTGTGATCACGAACTGATTCATCACATCCTTTAAGGTGATATACTCATCAAAGGTAAGCTCAATGGTTTTCGGCTGCACATTGAGGCTGGCATTGGCGGGAACCGCTTTCAACAGCTTCGGTGCTTCGGTATCTTTTTTTCCTCCGGTGAGGGGGGTGATCTGTGCACAGCGAATGCACAGCAGAAGCATACATATATATAGGAGTAACTTTGGCAATTTTTCTTACAAAGAAAGTGATTTTTTGCAAGATTGCATTTTTTGATGCTCATAATAAATCTAAAAGCTTTTTTTGCGGATGTTTTCTAAACAGACACGACTACATTATGATACAGCTGCTGCAATTTTCAGCTCCCGCTTGTAGCATCGTTTTCCTGGTCGTTTTATTTTTGGGCGCCCGGGAGGGCTCCATACTCATGCTGGCCCATCAAGCCGTTGGCTTGCTGTCCTGCTACAATCTTTTGTCGGACACTGAGCGAAGTCGAAGTGCGGCAAAAGGATTTTCGCTTCAATCCCTGGCGCAGGGTATCCGTTGTTTCGCGGATTACTTTCGTTCCGGAGAATGATGCGCCAGGGATGGAGCCATTTTGTCTGAGCTCCTTTATGAAGCGTCCGGCGGAATAAAGAGCGAGTGGCGACAGCCCGCCCGGGCGCCCGAATAAAATCAGTAAAACGAACGTGAGGTAATATTGGGCTTTGTAATTCACTCTCGCAAATAGTTGGCAAAAAAATTCCAAAAAAATAACTTTCAATATATTTTGAAAGTTGTGAAACAGTACTTACCTTTGATCCGGAATAGAGATCATGAAGTACAACGAAGCAAAAGATAAGTTTATACAGGCCTGGGGAACACTGGCCGGCAGCTGGGGGGTCAGCCGCTCCATGGCCCAGGTACATGCCTTATTGCTCATCAGTCCCGATTCGCTTTCTGCGGAAGAGGTGATGGAAGATCTGAAAATTTCCCGCGGCAGCGCCAACATGAACCTGCGCGACCTCATCGACTGGGGCCTGGTATTTAAAGAGCTGGTTCCGGGCGAACGCAAGGAATTCTTCTATGCCGAAAAAGACATCTGGAAAGTTGCCAAGCAGATCATTAACGAGCGCCGCAAGCGCGAGATAGAGCCGATCCTGGCCCTGCTCGAAGAGCTGAAAAAAGTGGAAGGAAATAAAAGCGATAAAAAACACAAAGCCTTTATCGATACGGTGGGCAACCTGGAAAGTGTGGTGGATAAGGCCGATTTTGCGCTGACCCGTGCCATCAGGCTGGATGAGAATGCCCTGGTAGGTGTGTTATTCAAACTGTTCAAGTAAAAAAATTTACCTATATGTTTCAATAATAATTGAAAGTTTTGAAATAAAAAAAAGTGTAGACTCATGTATCAAATCCTCGCCTATAGCATTTACCTCGGCCTTAGCCTCCTGACGGTGTTGGTAGTCGGCAGAAATCTGCACCGCAACGGCAAGGAATTTTTATTCGGCGAATGCCCCGATGAAGCCCTGAGCAACAGCACCAACAACCTGCTCTACATTGGCTATTGCCTCGTGAATACGGGCTTCGCCTTCTACTTTCTGAATGCCTCCGGTACGATCAACTCGTTTGCCCAGGTGCTTGAATTCATTGCTACTTCGGAAGGGATCATTTTTTTATCGCTGGGGGTCCTGCATATTTTAAACGTGATCTTCGCACCCCGGATCATCTCGTTCTTTTTAGCTAAAAAGCTGCAACAGCCAGATTAATTTATTCCCGCAGATCACGCAGATCGGCGCAGAATCCAAAAATGAAAACGTATTTCTATTCCATTATTAATAAACTAAAAACAAGAAACCATGAACTACAACATCATCGCTTACTGCATCTATCTGCCAACAACCATCGCCTTATGCATCTGGATCGCCAAAAGCCTGCATCGCAACACCAAAGCCTTTCTCATTGAGCGCTTCCATCACAACGAGTCTTTAGCTACCAGCACCAACAACCTCATCCAGACCGGATTTTACCTCATCGCCCTCGGCTTCTCCTTTATGAAAATGCGCGTCAACAACGGGCATTACCACCAGGGACTGGGTCGCTACATCAACGATCCCTTGTCTTCCGCGCAGGAAACCATTGAAGAGCTTTCCCTGAAGATCGGTTCTTTCACGCTCATCCTCGGCCTGCTCCTGTTCCTTAACTTCTTTATTATGCTGATGATCCAAAAGCCGAAAAAACAATACACGCCCCTCAACATCAGCGAAGAGCATAAATAAACCATTCCCAACATAAACCCTGTGTTATGCCTGACACGATCCATAAAGAGCTCATCGACTTTTACGACGAAGCCACAGAAGATTACCTCTTCTGGAGTAAGAGCTATAACATGCATTTTGGTTATTACCGCCTGTTCCGTAATAATCCTTTCCGAAGGGACAGCATGCTCAATGAAATGAACGAACAGGTATACAGGCGCCTCCGCATTGGCAAAGGCCCTGCCCGCCTGGCAGACCTGGGCTGCGGGATGGGAGCCACAATGAAGCACGGCCTGAATTTTTTCCCGCATATCAGCATCACAGGGCTCACCTTATCCCAATTTCAATTTGAAGAAGGCAATAAATTATTAGAAGGATACAACGGCGCCATCCTCAAAGAAAACTACAATGCCGCGCCTTTCGCCGATGGCTATTTCGATGGCCTGATTGCCATAGAAAGCTTTTGCCACTCCGGCCACAGCCTGAGAACCCTGACCGAAGCCTTCCGTCTTCTTGCCCCTAAAGGACGGATGGTGATTGCCGATGCTTTCCTGAAAAAACCGGTGGAGCAGCTTTCGGCAACTGCCGGCTTTGCCTACCGCAAATTGTGCGAAGGCTGGAAGCTGGACGGCCTTGGCGACATCCTCAGCACCAGGAAAAACCTGGAAGAGGCCGGCTTTAAGAACATTCTTATTGAGGATATTTCTTTCAGGGTAGCGCCATCCGTGATGCACGTGCCATTTGCGAGCCTGGGATTTATGCTTCGTAAAAAACTGAAGGGGGAAGCGATTCGTCCGCAAAGCCTGAACAACTTAAAAGGTTCTGTGTACGCCCTGCTCTCCGGCATGCACCTCCGGGCTTTCGGCTACTACATGATCAGCTGTGAAAAAAGTTAAGCGTCTTGTTAAATAAGATTCCGTATTGTGTTAAGCGCAGGTGGTAAACTACCGGAATAATAAAGGATGGAAAGAGGTTCGGTAAACCGCCCATTTTTTCCGGAGGCGATTCCCTAAATTTAGTTTATCGCTTTTTCATACTAACCCTTAAACATTTTAATTTATGGAACATTCAAAACAAGGAACAGAACCCGGAATACTGACGGTAAGATCCACACCGGAGCAGGTAGAGGTACTATCAGATTACAATGGCCCTCTCACGGAGGCGGAACTCGGTTACAAGCTACCCGAGCGGAGCGCCTTTCGCGGAGAAGAGATGAGCATACAGGCTACCCTGCAGGTAGATGGCAGAACCTATGAGGAAGAAGAAAAATGGAGCGGCCTGCGTTGCATGATGCGAATAGACAGCCTTAACGTCGATAAAAATTTCTCTACCTTCAATATATTCACCACGCACCTGGGAAAAACGATTGCAGGAAAAGCCTACTGGACAGAGATTGGATTTTTCAGATCGGCCAGCGATCCCGTTTACCGGCTTTTTACCTACGACCCTTACCAGAAAGAACAGTACAAGTTTTTTGGTGAAGCAAAGCCAGGCCAATGGTATGAGTTTGCGATCAGGCTTTCGGAAGCAGGATCGGGGCCCTACCGGTATGAAACCTTTTGCAACGGCACCCGCGTCAGGGAAGGCCAGCTTCCCGTACTGGCCAACCAGTTCGATCTCAGCCACGAAACCTGGACTGATTCAGGAAAATTAAGCCCTGGCGATTCTGTTGCCGCCGAGGAATGCTGGGTGAATTTTCCTCCGAACAAAGCCCGTTGGTTTGCCCCGGACATCAGGACCAAGAGCTACAGCACAGATCCGATGAAGCAGATCAAGCTCTACCAACCTAAAGATAAGTTTGCCTACCGCTTCGAATCCAGGACCTAGCCTGCCTTTCAGAGATTATTTGTCAGAAAAGCCACAACACATCCCGTTGTGGCTTTTTACATATCCGGGCTCCTGGTTTTCAATCCCGCCATGCCGCGATTATAGGCAAAGTGACAGGAAATAGCTTCGCATGGCACAGATGAAAAATTCCGGCAGATGAGAAAGGGCCGGTACCAGGACAGTGGCCGAAAGCCCGGGGCATATCACCTTTTTAGGACTGGTTTTTACTGACGTTTTGGCGTTAAAAACTTTTTGGCTTTTAATTTGTATTCCATTAAGCAACAATTACATTTGTTTAACTACTAAAAACACAGCTTATGTTTGATCAGAATGAATTTAAAAAATATGCCACAAAACACGTTGGTATCAATAGCTTAACCCTCGACAGCTATGTGTCGGCTGTAACTCCCGGAATCAGAAATTTAACGCCAAACATCATTGAGGAACGTCAGTTGAACGTTTCCGTATTAGACGTGTTCTCGCGTTTGATGATGGACCGGATCATTTTCTTAGGAACGGGCATTAACGACCAGGTGGCGAACATCGTACAGGCTCAATTGTTGTTTTTGGAATCCGTAGATTCTAAAAAAGACATCCAGATTTACCTGAACTCTCCGGGCGGATCGGTTTATGCAGGCTTAGGGATTTATGACACAATGCAGATCATCAAGCCGGATGTGGCAACCATCTGTACAGGCATGGCGGCGAGCATGGGTGCTGTATTACAATGTGCAGGTACTAAGGGAAAACGTACTGCCCTGAAACATGCGCGGATTATGATCCACCAGCCATTAGGCGGCGCCGAAGGACAGGCTTCCGATATCGAGATCACCGCGCGTGAGATCCAGAAGCTGAAAAAAGAATTATATACCATTATCTCCGAGCATAGCGGACAGACCTACGAAAAAGTATGGGCAGACAGCGACCGCGACTACTGGATGACAGCCCAGGAAGCCAAAGATTACGGTATGATCGATGAAGTGTTGATTAAAAAATAAATCAGGCTTTCTTCTTAAATTAAAAATCCTCCCGCGATGTATTGCGGGAGGATTTTTGTTTCCGGACCTTTCTTGATCAACGGTAAAAGCAGCTATAAAAATAGTTCGTAATTTTAAAGCGTAACCGATAACGCTACCAGCACTCATGCCCTATTATCTTCTTCTCATCCTGCTTTCTTTATTGATTCACCCTGCTTTTTCACAATCCACAACAGGACGCGTTATAAAAGCCAGCTCAAAACATGTTACGATCAATGATGGTGGCCGTATTACCAAAGATGCCTGGACACTTTCTCCGCAAATCAAACCGGATATTTTTACCGCCGACAGAACCCGGAAAACAAAATGGGTGACGTTTTATACAGACCTGGATTCTATCCGGGTAAAGGTGAAGCCCGGAACACGCTATAACTTTGTGATTCTGCTGAATGGGAAGGATTCCTGCTACACACAAATTGCAAGCGCCATTGCTCCTGAAGAAAAAACAGGACACAGGAAAGGTGCCGACACCATCCCATTTACATTAAGCACTTACAATGCCATTCACGTCAAAGCAATCGTCAATGGTATGGATACGCTTAACCTTCACTTTGATGTGGGTTCTTTCGACTTTCGTTTCACAAAAGATGCTATTCTTCATAAGACCCGGTTGTTGCCTGACCGGGCCGATGCGCTGGCCGGAAAAAGCAAAGGGGACTATCAACATCTGAATCCTGTGCTCAGCCTACAGATGGGAAGCATGACCTGGCAAAATCCCGGGATTGTTCCTACGGGGCTAACAGCGCATGACATGGATGGCCGCTTTGGCTGGAACTTGTTTGAAGGCAAAAAAGTGGAGATCAATTACGACAAACACTGCCTGATCATCCATTCGGAATTACCGAAACAGATGAAAGGATATGTGAGATCGGAATTGGAATTTATGGAGTCCTTTGTTTGCATCAACGGTGTGATAAAAATCGGGGCCAATGCCTACCCGGGCCGCTTTCTGATGGATACAGGCTCCGATCAGGCCATGATCCTGGATAAGGATTGGACGGCCAGGCAGCACTTCCCCGAAGACAGCCTAAGGCTGATCAAGTCCTCCTCTCTTAAAGATCCCCGTGGCGTAAGCTATGAAACGAAGATCGTACGGATGCCTTGCCTAAAACTAAATGGCTTTGAGCTTAGAAACATTCCGGCGTATATACTTAGCGGCAGGAATCCGGTTGGCTTTGAGGTGAATTACCTTGGCAACGATTTATTGAAGCGCTTTAACCTGATCCTGGATTTTAAAAACGACCATGTTTATTTAAAGCCGAACGGTTTAATGAAGCTTGAATACAGGCAAAGTTCCTGAACGGGCGATTACAGTTAAACTCCAAGTTTATTTAGTCAAGCGGATTCGGTTGAATTAAGAGGCAGAATGTTTGGCTCCTACGGAGCCATGGAACACATTATTCTTCATAGTTAATACTATTTTGCTCCTAACGGAGCAAGCTTTTGAATCTTCGCATCTGGATTGATTTTTCCGGAATCCAAAGGAATGAGTATTACTAAGTCATTGCCCCAGAGGGGTAAAATATTATTAAGTCCCGATGGCCTCGCTATAATGGCTCCGTAGGAGCCAAATAGTTATCTTTCGCTCCAAATTTCGATCAGATCAATTCTTAACTGAACGGGCAACTAAAGCATAAACTCCCTGTAAACCTCCCATTGTTGGTTGTTATGTTTCAGAAGGTAAAACGAAGTGCATTCAAATCCGGCATCGAAATGTTCGTTCCTGTATTTTTCCCAAAGCTTATAGAACACCGGTTTTTTGAGATCGCGGAAAGCCACCGTGACATGCGGATGAAAGCCGCGCATATCATCGCTTTGATTGAATAGCTGTAGTTTTTGTTTCACATACTTCACCAGCGACTGCTGCATAGCCATAAGCGACGCGTTTCCCGGCACATGGATAAATACCACGCGCGGCTCAAAGCATTCATAATCTTTAAGCTGAATCTGAAAGGACGTATGAAATGTAAACGCAGAAAGCTCCGTGATGAGTTTTTCTTCTTTCTCTTCCTCCCAGCTAAAGGGCATGTGAAGCGTGATGTGCCCCGGGGACCTCAGCGCACCCTTCGTGCCATAGTCATTGAAGATGCTTTGCTTGATCTGTTGAATAGATGACAAGAGGGGCTCGGGTGGAACAATGGCTATGAAATATTTTTGCAGCATCAGAATCTGTTTAAACCCTCACGCCAATCACCAACACATCGTCTACCTGCTCCTGGCTTCCCTGCCAGTCTTTCAGGTGCTTTTCCAAAACACCGAAATGTGTTTCCACAGGTGTGTCCGCTAAAGAAACCAACACATCTTTCAGCTGGTTGTATTTAAACTTTTTGCCTTTCGGTCCGCCAAACTGGTCGGCATAACCATCGGTATAAATATAAACGAGGTCCTGCGGCCGGAGTTGAAACTCATGGTTCACAAAGGTATCGGCAATGCCGTCGGTGTTACTTCCAATCGGCAATTTATCGGGCCTGAGCTCGAGAAGATCACTTCCGTAAAAAACTTCGCGTGTGCTCACAGGCTGGTAGCTGCCGGCGATATTCTTCCGGATGATACACACGCCGTTGAAGGCGCCGGCATACTGCAGGGTCAGTGTCTTGTAATTGATGTTGCAGAGTGCCAGGTCCATGCCGTCTTTCACCGCATTGGCATCCGACGATTGCCGCAGCGTATCATTGACCGCAATATCGAGGTGCTGCAGAATATCGCTGGGCTTCGACAATTTTTTGTCCTGCACCGCCTGGTTCAACGATTTAAGCCCGATCACGCTCATCATCGCACCGGGAACACCATGGCCGGTACAATCCACCGCTGCAAATAAAATTTCGTTGTTGATCTCTTCCACCCAGTAAAAATCGCCGCTTACAATGTCTTTCGGTTTGTAAAACACCATACTTTGGGGCAGGAGGGCTTTTACGCGCTCGGGCGTGGGAATGATGGAAAGCTGAATCCTAAGGGCATAGCGGATGCTATCGGTAATTTCCTGTTCTTTGTGGCGGAGAGCGGCCGTTTGTTCCGCCACTCTTTTTTCGAGGTCAGCCAGCGAGTTCTCATAACCTGATTTTTGCTTCCTGTAAAGAATCAGCATAAAGATGATCCCAATTAAAGAGATAAACAACTCCGAATAATAAAGCGTGTCAGAAACCAAAAGGATATATATCATACGACTTGTAAAACTACACAACATACAAACTGAGATGCTTTAACTTTCTTGTAAACTCTTATCTTTGTATAGCTAAAATTATACATTTTAATTTAATTACAACAGTATGGCGGAAGACCTCCTTATAACGGGTACGACCAAGGAAGAAAAATACCAATCGCTGCTCCCGCAGATCAAAGGCCTGCTGGAAGGAGAGAGCGACCTGGTTGCCAACATGGGCAATGTATGCGCCGCTCTTAAATTCGGCATGGATTTTTTCTGGGTGGGCTTTTACCTGGTAAAGGATGAACAGCTGGTGCTTGGTCCTTTCCAGGGACCTGTGGCCTGCACGCGCATCCAAAAAGGCAAAGGTGTGTGCGGAACGTCCTGGGAACGCAACGAAGTGATCATCGTGGAAGATGTGGAGAAATTTCCGGGGCATATTGCCTGCAGCTCCCTGTCGCGTTCCGAAATTGTATTGCCCCTGCACGATGCCCGGGGCTCAGTGAAAGGCGTGTTCGACGTGGATAGCAGCGAGCCGGCGTCTTTCGATCATACCGATGAGCTGTACCTGAAACAAATCCTTTCCCTCCTCTCATTTTAACAATTACCGGGATTTTCTTCTTGCCGCCATTTTGCGGTAATTGGTTATCTTTAAGAAACAATTCGCTGATATGGAAGTAACACGCCTGTTTGATATTCTTGACCTGTATAAAACGACTTATACAAAAGACGATCTGCTGTGCGCCAAAGAAGATAAGCACTGGAAAAAATACAGCAGCAACGACTTCATCAACCGCTCAAATTGGGTAAGTTACGGGCTTTTTGCCCTGGGCCTGAACGAGGGTGATAAAGTGGCGATCATCTCCAACAACCGCCCCGAATGGAATTTCTGCGACTTCGGTTGCCAGCAGGCCAACATGATCTCGGTGCCCATCTTCCCGACCATCAGCAACCACGATCTTCAGTTTATCCTGAACCATGCCGGCGTGAAAGCGGTGTTTATCTCCGATAAGCTCATCTATACGAAGCTGGCGGCCATCGAGAAAGAAATTCCGGAAGTGAAATATGTGATTAGCTTCAATCCCCTGGAAGGCATCATGCCTTTCCACGATTTCCTGGAGCTGGGAAAAACACATCCCGCAGCCGATAAGATAGAAAGCATCAAAGCCCGGATCACGCCGGATGATATGATGACGATTCTTTACACCTCAGGAACCACGGGTACACCAAAGGGTGTGATGATCTCGCACCGCAACCTGGTTTCCAATGTCAAGGCCTGCCAGTACCTGGCGCCTTTTCAGCTCAACTGGCGCGCCCTGAGCTTCCTGCCGCTCAACCATGTGTACGAGCGCATGATCAGCATGCTGTACCTCTACAAAAATGTATCGATCTATTATGCGGAAGGCATTGAAACCATTGGCGATAACCTTAAGGAGATAAAACCGCAGATGTTTGTGTCTGTGCCGAGGCTCATTGAGCGCGTATATGAAAAGATCACGGCCACCGGCGAAAAGCTGACCGGCTTCAAGCGGAAGATCTTCGACTGGAGCTTACGAATTGCACACCAATATACGTTGCCGAACACCAATGGCTTGTGGTACAACATCCAGCGCAAGCTGGCAGATATGCTCGTATACAGCAAGTGGCGTGAGGCACTCGGCGGAGAGCTGGTATGTATCGTATCGGGTGGCGCGGCACTCAACCCCAAACTGGAGCGCGTATTTCTGTGTGCAGGCATTACCTGCCTCCAGGGCTACGGCCTCACCGAAACGGCCGTGGTGATCAGCGTGAACTATTACGGTGGCGACAATATCCGCATCGGCACCGTGGGCCCGGTAATAGAAGGGACGGAAGTGAAAATAGCACCGGAGGATCACGAGATCCTGGTAAAAGGCCCGAACATTATGCTGGGCTATTATAAAAATCCGGAGGCCACGAAAGAAGCGATCGATGCTGATGGCTGGCTCCATACCGGAGATGTAGGCGAATTTGTAGAAGGCCGCTTCCTGAAAATTACCGACCGGAAAAAAGAGATCTTTAAAACCAGCGCCGGAAAATACATTGCACCGCTGATGATCGAGAACAAGATCAAGGAAAGCCGCTATGTGGAGCAAAGCATGGTGGTAGGCGAAAATCAGAAATTTGCTTCGGCCATCATCGTTCCTTCCTTCGCCAATTTCAAAGAATACTGCAAGGACAACAGCATTCCATGGACTACCAACGAGGAGATGAGCCAGCATGAAGCCCTCAAAAAACTCATCAACGATCATATCAAAGTCATCAATAAGGTGCTTGCTCCTTACGAGCAACTGAAAAAGGTGGCCCTGCTGAAAAAGGAATGGAGCGTGGAAGGTGGTGAGCTTACGCCGAAGATGAGCTTAAAGCGCAAAGTGATTAAAGAAAAGTATGCCAGCGTGATTGCGGGCATCTATGCTACGGAAGATTGATGAAAAACGCGCACCCTGTTTCCAAAAAATTAATTGCCTGGTACAAAACCCATAAGCGTGACCTGCCCTGGCGCGACATCAACGATCCCTACAGGATCTGGCTGTCGGAGATTATCCTGCAACAAACGCAGGTGGTACAAGGCCTCAGCTATTACCTGAAATTCACAGAGCATTTTCCGACCGTGAGCGACCTGGCCGACGCGCCGGAAGATAAAGTGATGCGGCTCTGGCAGGGGCTCGGCTACTACTCGCGGGCACGCAACTTACATGCAGCCGCTAAGCTCGTAAAGGAAAAGCACAAGGGAAAATTCCCGGCAACTTACGATGAGATCAAAGAGCTGAAAGGCGTGGGCGACTATACCGCTGCAGCTATTGCCTCCTTTGCCTATAACCTGCCGCATGCCGTGCTCGACGGAAATGTGTACCGCGTGCTGTCGCGCCTCTTCGATCTTCATACGCCCATCAATTCCACGAAAGGAAAAAAAGAATTCCAGGCGCTGGCCGACGAGCTGCTCGACGAAAAGAAAGCGGCCCTGCATAACAGCGCCATGATGGAATTCGGAGCCTTATGGTGCAAGCCTCAAAATCCGAAATGCGAAAGCTGCCCGGTACAGGAACACTGCCTGGCTTTTCAAAACGGGACGGTGGCGCAGCTGCCGGTGAAGGATAAGGCGGTGAAAATCCGAAGCCGTTACTTTCATTATATCATCTTCAACTACAAGGATTCGGTATACATTCAAAAGCGCACAAAAAAAGACATCTGGCAAAACCTGTATGAGTTTTACCTCATCGAAACCGAAAGGCCGGCGACAGAAGACGCCATTCTCCATGATCCGGACCTGCTACAGCTGGCAGGAAGCTTCGATGTGAAGAAGATCACTCCGTTAAAGAAACACATTCTTTCGCATCAGCATCTGTTTGGCACGTTTTATGAATTAAGCCTGAAGAACGCTTTAAAACACAAAGACCTGCTTCTCATCAAACGCGACGATCTCATGCATTATGGCCTACCTCAATTAATCATTAAATATCTCTCGGGTACTTGACAGTATCATTTATATTATTTTATTTTGATAAACGGCCCCTTTCACATTTTAAAAAAACATCCATCATGAATACACTCACATCAGCCAGAAAAGTAAGAACATTGTTCACGGTCTTCGCATTTATAGGCGCTATCGGCATGATGAATGCCCAGCTGTATAAAAACAAGGAGGGTGCCGGTATCATTTCATTTTTCTCAAAAGCACCTTTAGAGGATATTGAGGGCGTTAACAAAAAAGTAACCATGGTATTGAAAACCACCACCAACGACGTACAGTTCGGTGTGACCATGCTCAATTTCAAATTCCCCAAACCCCTGATGGAAGAGCACTTTAATGAAAATTATGTGGAGTCGGACAAATACCCGATCTGTACCTTCAAGGGCAAGATCAATGAAACGATCGATTATGCCAGGGACGGCGAATATAAGGTAACCGTAAAAGGTACGATGGACCTACACGGTGTTGCCAAAGAAGTGGAGATCCCGGGAACGCTCACCATCAAGGGCGGTAACATCCTGATGAACTCAAAATTCAAGATCAAAGTAGCGGATTATAAGATCAAGGTTCCTTCTATGTATGTGCAGAATATTGCCGAAGAAGTAGAGGTAACGGTAAACGGTACACTAGAGCCTTTCGTGAAAAAATAAGCACGCCCCGGCAGCTACCGGGCTCAGCCACAGCGGAAGAAATAGATTGTTAACAGAAAAACGGGGCCGGTGGTTTCCGTTTTTTTTGTATATCTTTGAAAATCAAAATTCAAGCTATATGGTAAAACCATTTATTTTTTGTTTGTCCTGTTTTGCAGCATTGTCTTCTTTTGCCCAGGAAGATCTTTTAGATTTAGTGAAGGATGAGGCCAAAAACGAGCCTCCCAAAAAAGTATATGCGACGTTCAAAACCACCAAGATCGTCAGCGCCCAAAGTACGGAAACTGTAAAAAAGCGTAACCTGGATTACAGGATCACGCACCGTTTTGGCAATATCTACAACAGCTCCACACCAAACCCGCTCAATGATGCGGCTCATACGGCCTTCGGGATGGATAACTCCACGGATATCCGCATGTCGTTCGATTATGGGATTACCGATGAGCTCACCGTAGGGATTGGCCGCAGCAAGTTCAGGGAAATGAACGATGCGGTGGTGAAATGGAGATTCCTGACGCAGCGCGAAGACAATAAAATTCCGGTATCGGTTTGCTTTTATGGCAATGTAGGCTACACCTCCATGACACCGGCCAACCTGTATGCAGGCACGATCCGCCCTGCCAAGACCAACGAAGCGCACCGTTTTCAATATTGCAGCCAATTGCTCATTGCCCGCAAATTCAACAACAGCCTGTCCCTGGAGCTGATCCCGACTTATGTGCACCGCAATTTCATCAAGCAGCAGGTAAATACGAAAAACGGTGTGGAAGACCAGAACGGCCTCTTCTCCCTGGGTATTGGCGGGCGCGTGAAGCTGAGCAAGCGTTTTGCACTGGTAGCCGATTACTTCTATAATTTCTCGGAGTTCCAGAGGGATAACCCGGCAGGATTTTACAATCCCTTATCCGTAGGTGTTGAGATCGAAACCGGCGGACACGTCTTTCATATTAATTTTTCCAATTCGCCGGCAATCCTCGAAAGCAGTATGCTGACGACAACCCAGGATACCTGGACCAAAGGACAGATCAAGCTCGGCTTCAATATTTCGAGGTGGTTTGCCTTGTAAGCTATAAGCATGCCCCTGTTACAAACAACAGATACCATCAGGCGCGCAGCTGTTTCCGTTTTCAGTGATCATGCGCTACAGCCGATCGATGCCACTCCCGTTTTCAGGAGCGGCACGCCCTACTACTGGCCTATTGTGCTGTTGTTCCTCGTGTTCAGCATCTATGTTTACCTTAACTTTACAAACCCTAAAAAGCTCCTGCAGGTTTTCCTGTCGGTATACAGCAACCAGGCATCCAAGCAGCTTTACCGCGAAGATTACCGCTTAACGAAAAGTACTTCGGTGCTCTTATCCCTGGCTTTTGTAATGGTGATGGCCTTCCTGCTCTTTGTTACTAACAATTACTTCGGGTTTATCCTGCAGGGCCTTCAGCCTTTGAAGCAGTTTCTTTTCTTTACCGCCCTGATTCTGCTGATGTACATCGTCAAACTGTCGTCCAATTATTTCATCAGCTTCAGTACCATGAGCCAGGAGCTCAACAATGAATACATCTACAACGTATTTATTTCCTGCCAGACACTGGGCGTTGTGCTGCTTCCCCTGGTGATCTGCATCCAATTCTCCAGATATCCTACAGAATGGTTCCTGTATCCTGCGATCATCCTCTGCGGGGCATTCTATATCGTACGGTTCATAAGGGGCTTTATTATCTCAGTCATTGAACAAAACGTTGGGATTTTGTATATTTTTTTGTACCTTTGCGCACTTGAAATCTTACCTCTCCTGGTACTGATAAAATTTTTACTGGTTAATTTTTAATATGGCTATCACGAAAAAAAAGGCTGTTAAAGTAGTTTCAAAAGCTAAAGCTACTAAAGGAAAAAATGTAACGGTGACTAAAAAGAGCCCGAAGAGCGCAGCAAAAAAGGCGACCCGCCCGGCGGCGTCTAAAACATCTCCTGCCAAATCCGCTATTAAAAAAGCCACGCCGAAAGCAGCACCGAAAAAGGTGGTGAAGAAAGCAGCGGCTCCAGCTAAAAAAACGACTTCGACATCACGCCGGGTCGTGACAGCTCCCAAGGCGAAAGTGGCTCCGGCTAAAAAGGCTGCCACTAAAGCTTCGACCAGCTCAGCCACCAAAGCGGCTAAGCCTGTTGCGAAAAAAACAGCCCTTCCTGCCAAGGCTCCGGTAAGCGCAACCACCAAAAAAGCAGTTGCCGAGCCTAAGATCAAAAAAACGGTACAGCCCGAAGTAAAGCCTGCTGCTGAAACCGCGAAGCCGGTTGCCAGCACTGAAAAAATGGTGAAAGTAGGTGTGAAAACCAAAAAACAGCTGGTGGCCGTAGCTCCTCAGCCGGTGATCGAGGTTTCCAACCATCCTAAAACCAAAGTAAAAACACTCCTGATCTCGCAACCGAAACCGGAAACCGAGAAAAACCCATACTACGATCTTGCCAATAAATACAGCCTTATCGAAACCTTCCGTCAGTTCATCAAGATCGAAGGGCTTCCGGTAAAGGATTTCAGGGCACAGCGCATTGATATTTTAGAGCACAAAGCGGTGATCCTCACCAGCCGCATGGCGGTCGATCATTTCTTCAGGATGTGCAACGAGATGCGCGTGACCGTACCTGAATCGATGAAGTATTTCTGCATCAACGAAGCCACAGCCTACTACCTTCAGAAATATATCCAGTACCGCAAACGCAAGATCTTTTTCGGTCACCAGACTATCCAGGACCTGGTAGATGTGATCCGGAAGAACAGGGACGAAAAGTTCCTGCTTCCTGCCGCCGACGTGCAGAAAGAGCAGATCGTGGATTTTCTCGACGCGCTCAATATCAAATACACGAAAGCGATCATGTACCGTACGGTGAGCGCCGATCTTACGGATATTAAAAACCTGAACGAATACGATGTGCTGGTGTTTTTTACACCGGCGGGGATCCGTTCCCTCAAGCACAACTTCCCGAACTTTGTACAAGGGAATACGCGCATTGCCTGCTTCGGCGTGGCTACCGCCAACACCCTGCTCAAACACGGCTACCGCCTCGATATTTACGCGCCAAACCCGAAAAACCCAAGCATGTCGGGAGCGCTGGATTCCTACATTAAAGAAGCCAATAAACGGTAATACGGGCTGCCTGCCTTAGAGTAGAGGTACTTTGAGATAAGCCAGGCTAAACTCAATGATACTTCTCCCATGGATTTTACTTTTGATAAGACCGAACGGCTGTGCAGCAAAAAAGCGCTGGACGAGCTGTTCTCGGGAGGAAAGTCCAAAAGCGCTTTCCCGGTTAAAGTCATTTACAAATCCAGTGTGTATGAAAGTCCTTTCCCGGCACGGGTTGTATTTATCGTTCCCAAGAAAAAACACCGGCGCGCCAACAAGCGCAATACCATACGCCGACGCATGCGCGAGGTATACCGCCTCAACAAGCATACGCTCTATGCATCGCTCGGAAACCAGAAGCTGGACATCATGTTCGTGTACCTCAGCACCGAGGTTTCGGAATACCAGCAGATCGAAACAGTGATGCGCTCCCTGATGGAGCATGTGGGGAAGGCTGTTCAATCGCAGGTATCATCATAGAACACGCATCAGAGACAGATAAGAACGCTGATGACGCAGATGGATGTGAGAAGCTCCATACTGCTTTGTTACTTCTTATATGATCTTCTATGCCTTATATGGTTTAAAAAATAGAACACTGCTCAATGGGACTAAGGCCTTTTGAAAGACGGGTCCCGTTTCAAATTCAAAACAGATCCCGGCATACGCCGGGATTAATTCGACCAGCGTCTTTCGATTCGGCTGGCGCCTCCCGAAAGACGGGTCTCATTAAAAAAGCCATTCACTGTGCAGTGAATGGCTTCCGGAAATAAATTGCTTTACTCTTAGTTGATTTTAATGCAACCGTCTTTAATTTCGATGTTAGCACCGGTTTTAACTTTTACCTCGCCGCAGCTCGTGATAATCACTGCTTCTGTAGCACCACCCTGGATAGTTACGCTTGAAGTTTTGCTGCCGTCGAATGTTACTTCTTTTGTGCTGCCGTCAATTTTCACTTTGAAGGTGCTGGCTTTAGAATCTTTGTTTTGGTAGCGGATAGTTACTGCGCTGAATGCGGTTGATACTGCCAGAGCTACTACAGCTACACTAAGGATTACTTTTTTCATGAGGTTTTTGATTTTAGGTTTTTGTAATTACGTTTATATAAATATATAAAATAATTTAACTAAGAAACACGCATGAAAGAATTTTCACCTAAACATTACCTAAAAGGCACATGGTATCGAGGCTAGGACTTGGACTTCCGCCCCTGTTTTCGATGGTCACGGCAAAGGCTTTGGCACCGGCAATCAGCTTCATTTTCTGAAAGGCAACGCCATTCTCCAGGCTGATCACACCGGCATCCACCGGCTTTCCGTCTACAATGGCCCAGAGCTGGTATTGTTTCGAATCAGGGCTTGGTGGCAGGGCGCTAGCATTGAAGTACAGCTCCTGTGTAGAAGGGTTCCAATGTACCATCGCCGATTTGGAGGCCAGTGAATTCATGCCACTCAGGGGAATGGCTTTCATGCCCGGATCGGATACGATGCTGAAATTAGCCGCCAGCTTATTCATGGATTCTTTCTGAGCTTCCATTTCCACGGTGAGCATGGTTTTAGAAGCGCTGGCATCCGCCAGGCGATTTTCGACATCGGCGATCCTGTTTTGCAGGGAATAGATATACATCCCGCAACCGATCAGTAAGGCTACGCTGGCAGCAATGCCGATCCTGTAAAAATTAAGATTCCCGCCCGACACCGGGGCATTCAAAGGAACAACAGCAGGCTCAGGCTTTTCCTCGCTGAAGCTAAGCTGCGAGGCGATCGTTTGTTTCAGGTCTTTGCGTATAGGCGGTGTATGCTGTGGCGCCAAGCCGATCAGCGATTCCTCGATGAGCTCTATCTCTTTCAGCAGCTCGGGGTGTTTGGCACACATATCCCTGACCATAGAAGCTTCCTCCTCTGTAGTCATCCCTAACACATAGCTCTCTAATAAGCCTGAGGATATGATCTGCTCTACGTTCACTGCAAAATTTCTTTTTTCGTTAATTCTCTTAATGTTATAATCGCCTGCCGCACTTTCGTTTTCACAGTCCCCAGGGGGATGTTGAGCTTCTGGGAAATCTCTTCCTGCGTGTAACCCTGGAAATAAGCCAGATCAATGATCTGCTGCTGATCTTCCTTCAGGCCGGCGATAATGGTTTGCAAGCCTATGTTTTCGTGGGAATTGTTTTCGGCAAACATACTATTTCGATGATATACGTTGTCGGTTGCCTCCTGGATTTTATTTTTAATTTTTTCGTGCCTGGAGCGTGTGCTGTCTATCGCCATGTTGCGCGCAATGTTCAGCATCCAGGTATAAAGGCGTCCTTTTGCCTCGTCGTAGGAAGCAAAGTTATTCCAGATTTTAACAAATACATTCTGTAAAACGTCTTCTGCTTCTTCCTGGTCGTTGACAATGTTATAGATAATACTGAAGAGCGCTTTCGAGTAATTGTCGTACAGATAGGAAAAAGCCTTCTGGTTCTTTTCCCTGATCAGCACAATCAGCTCTTCCTGAGTATAAGTGACTTTTTTTATGGCCGTTATTTTCACGAAATATAGGTGATTATTCCCATAAAAAAAAGCGATGCTTTCATTAAGGCCACTGACGGAAATGGGAAATGTTAAAAGCCTGTTTTAATTCCGGTGAATCCAAAATTTAACAGTTTCATGAAATCCGCTCCTGTTTCAGGAACGTATCTGTAGGAAATCATCTATCATGAAAAAGTCATTAGCAAAAACCGGAAAGGTTCTTCTTGTAACCCTATCCCTGGTACTCATCGGCGTACTGGTATGGGCCAACTGGAACCCACGTACTTATACTGAGAAGATCGTAGGCGACACCCGTTTTATGAGCTACGATATTTCCGGAGCTTCGTTGGATGATGTTTCTTTCCTTGAAAAGAAGATCAGTCTCATTAAAGGCGTATCCAGCTGCTCCATCAATGGAAGTAAAAAGATTGCCGGCATTATCTTCTATACCGATATTCTTTCTTCCGATCAATTGCGTGATGCACTAACGACTGTACTCCAACATCCGGTAGCTGAAAAAGCCGTGCCGGTAAAAACAGGCGGATGCCCTGTGGGCGGCATCAGGTATTTTATGCTCGGCCTCAAAGAAGCCCTGTGTTTTCGCTCTTAATCCTTAACCAATAAAATCAATCCTATGAAAAAAATCACCCTCGTGCTAGCCGCTACAGTAGTTGCTTCACTCCTCAGTATCACCGGCTGTAAAAAGAAAACGGAAACGGTAACAGAAACAGTTTATGTTGATAATACACCGCCTCCGGGACCTCCAAGCTTATACACCCGTTTGGGTGGCGTGGCGGCCATTACGCTGGTCACGGATAAGTTCATCAACAACTGTGCTACCAACAGCTTCATCGGGCCGCGCTTTGCCTCTACGGCTTCCGATCCCAACCGACTGCGCGTATTCCGCTTCAACCTCATCGACCAGATCTGTGCAGGTAGCGGCGGGCCTTGCCAATATAAAGGCGTAACGATGCTGCAGGCTCACCAGGGCATGAACATTACCAATGCCGAGTTCGATACTTTAGTGGGACAGTTGGTAAAAGCCATGACATTTTATAACGTGCCGGCTACCGAACAAAACGAACTGGCAACGATCCTCCTGCCGATGCGCAGCGATATCGTAGGGCATTAAGCAATCTGGTTTAGAACAAAACGAAAAAATCCCGTTACACAGATCTTGTAACGGGATTTTTTATGATGTAAAATTATTCGGCTAAGGCATCTGCTACCGTAAAGGTGCTGCCACCCACAAAGACGAGGTCTTTGGCCTTTGCCTGTTTTTTGGCTTTTGCCAGAGCCTCGGGAACGGTCTTAAACGTTGTCCCGTTGAGCCCTGCTTTTTTCGCCAAAGCGCTGAGCTCCTTTTCGTCGAGTGCTCTTGGAATAGAGGCTTTGCAAAAATAGTAAACCGCGTCTTTCGGAAATAATTTCAGGATTTTCCCTAACTCCTTATCGTTGACCATACCCAATACGATGTGCAGTTTGTTGAAGGGATAGCGCTTAATATTTTCCATCACTTCTTTAATGCCGTCTTCATTATGCCCTGTATCGGCAATTACCAAAGGCTTTTCGGAAAGGATCTGCCAGCGGCCGCGCAGACCGGTCATTTTTTGCACCTGTTTCAGAGCACTGCTCACTTCCTTCTCCTCGATCATGAAGCCTTTGCTCCGGAGCACATCCACCATGTTGAGCACGCCGGGCAGGTTTTTCAATTGGTAGCTGCCACGCAGATCGAGCGCATAAGTAGCGGATTGGTTTATTTTTTTGTTGAGCACCGTCACACTTAATGCATCGGCTTTGTATTCGTAGGATTGGATTTTAAAATTCTTATCGGCAAACTCAATAGGTGCTTTCAGGTCTTTGGCAGTGTTATTAAACACGGAGATCACCTCGAGCTGTGTCTGGCTGATAACCACCGGCACACGCGCTTTGATGATGCCGGCTTTTTCGGCGGCGATCTTCGGCAGCGTATCTCCCAGGAGGTTCATGTGGTCCATGCCGATGTTGGTAATAAGGCAGGCTACCGGGTTGATCACGTTCGTGGAATCCAGCCTTCCGCCCAGTCCCACTTCAATCACGGCAATGTCTACTTCTTCCTTTACAAAATGATCGAAGGCCAGGCCCACCGTCCACTCAAAAAAAGAAGGCTCGATCTTTTCAAAAGGCTCCTTGTAGGCTTCCACAAACTTCACCACTTCCGCCTGCGGGATCAGCTTGCCGTTCACTTTGATGCGCTCCCTGAAATCCGTAAGATGGGGAGACGTGTACAAGCCTGTTTTATAGCCTGCCTGCTGGAGGATAGCCGCCAGCATGTGCGATGAAGAGCCCTTGCCGTTGGTACCGGCAATATGAATGCACTTCAGCTTTTTTTCGGGATTGCCAAGCGCTGCGCAAATGGCAATGGTGTTATCGAGATTGGCTTTGTAGGCGGCTGCGCCCACACGCTGGTACATTGGCAGCCTGGCGAAAAGGTAGTCTAGGGTTTGCTTGTAGGTCATCGTTTATTAAAACAAAAATAAGACCTGTGGTTTTAATGAGATCATTTTAAAACTTGAAGACGATGGTAATCGTTCCCTTCTGCTCTTCAAATTCCCCGCTCACGTTGAACTTGGTAGCCTGGGCGGCCTGGCGCGCCTTCGCTTTCAGGATGGGGCTGTTGGTGTTGGTACCACGGCCTGTGGGTTCCGCTTTAATCACTTTCCCGTTTTTGTCCACGGTAATCTCTACCACTACGGTTCCTTCTTCCTGGGTATCTTTACTGATCGGAGGAGGTGTTACGATGGCACGGCCGGAGAGGTTGTATCCATAGCCACCGGGGCCACCGCCTGTTCCGGGGCCATTCCCGGGACCTTTTCCAGGGCCTTTGTCACTGCCTTCACCACCGCCGGTGCCACCTTCGCCATGTACGCCCGGTTTTCCATCGGGCCGGCCTTCGTCGCCTGCCTGGCCGCTGTTGCCATCACCACCGGAGCTTTTGCCCTGGTTTTTCTTAGCGGCTTCTGCAATTTTTTCCGCCATCGTTTTTTCTCTTGGTTTCACCGGGATCACAACCGTTTGGGTGCTTTTGGTGTCATTCTTTTTAATATCAGATTCTTCGCCATTATCGGAGGTAACGAATTCTTCCGAGTTATTTTGTGGCGTAGGCTGTGCGGCCTGGGTGCTTTCCACTACTTTCACCGCCTCACCGATCCCGTTGCTGGGATCTACATTGCCGGTGCCTTCGATCATGTTACCGATGTTGAACTCCAGTCCTCCGCCACCGCCGTTTTCCGTAATCGGGAATGGGGGATTTGGTGTGACGATGACAAAAAAGATAAAGAATAACAGCAGCAATGCAAAGATGGCCACCGAAATCCCCCAGGAAATAATCTTATGCCTGGTTTCTTCTGACTGTGATACTACCATAACTCTATAATTTTATTTACCGTTTGAAGGCTTGGTTGCCCAGATCATTTTACATTTCAGCTTATCAAGGATCACCATCACGTCTACCGCGTCCTGTATGCTCAGGTCCTTATCCATCTGCAATACCACGGTTGGCTCTGCATTGGCCCCGATCTTACTCATCAAAACCGATTCCAGCGATCCGAAATCCACAGGCTCAGCTTCCACAAAATAGTTCCGGTCGCTTGATACATCCAGGTGAATTGGCTTTTTGTTATTCTCTACCGGCCTTGTCGGTTTCGAGCTCGGCAGGTTCACTTTGATCGCATTGGGACTTACCATCGTGGAGAGGATCAAAAAGAACAAGAGTAAGAAAAACATGATGTCGTTGAGCGACTCTGTACTTACTTCCGCTTCCCTATGTGCTTTTTTACGTAATCCCATGTCAATTGGTTATCAATGATGAATGTTTGTATTTGCTTGCCTGAAAGGATGACATGCATCGCTCCCGGCCCTGTAATCTATTTGCTGCTCGGCTCGTTCAGGATGTCGAGAAAAGCGATCTGCGATTCTTCCATACGGTGCGCCAGCTTATCGATGCGGGCATTGAGCCAGTGGTAGCCTACGAAGGCGATCACCCCAACCACCAGGCCACCGCAGGAGGTAATCATCTTCTGGTATAAGCCGGAGGAGATGACTTCGATCTCTACGGTTTTGGCAACGGAAATATCATAGAAAATTTTAATAACCCCGATGATGGTACCGATGAAGCCGAACATCGGCGCGATGCGGCCGGTGATGTTCAGGATGCTCATGTTCTTTTCGAGCGCTGCCAGTTGTGCCGATCCCGATTTATCCATGGCTTCGCGGATCTCTGCCATCGGCTGCCCGATGCGGGAGATCCCCTGCTCCAGCATGATGGATTCCGGTGTGTTCACCGTTTTGCAGAGGTTGCGGGCGCTGTCGAGGCTGCCCTTATTGATCATGTCCTTGAGGTTCGGCAATAAGGTCACATTCTTTTTGGAGGCTTTGGAGATCAACATCAGGCGCTCGATCATCACATACAGGGAAAGCACCAGCAAAACAGCCAATGGGACCATAATCACACCACCTTTCACGATGATATCGAAGAGGGAGATCTCGTTTGGAGGTAGCGGGGCCTGCTGGATCCCTGTGGCTGCCGGTTGCGCAGCAGCGAGTGTATCTGAAGCAACGCCTGCAACAGTATTGGTGATCTGAAGAATGAATGATAGCATGTGGCTGATTTTAAATTACACGAAGTTACTTTAGAAAGAAACGGGTAAATTAAGCCATAAGCGTTGTTTTTAAACAGATTTGTGTTAGTATAATGCCTTTCAATCAAAAAGATACAGGCACATCGGCCGGTTTTTGATGTATTTCCGATCAAGCCGGCACTTGTCGGAATCGCACCTTCAATTAGACAGTTTCACACAGTACCCGGCGCCTGTGAATGCCCTAATTTTGTCTCATCAACCTAACCCGTTAAAAAACAGAAATTATGGCAACACACGTTTTTATCAATTTACCCGTAAAGGACCTCACCGCGTCCATCGCTTTCTTTACCAAGCTCGGCTATACCTTTAATCCTCAATTCACGGATGAGAACGCTACCTGCATGATCATCAGCGATACCATCTATGCGATGCTCATCACACACAAACGCTTTAAGGATTTTACAAAAAAAGCAATTGCCGATGCTACCAAAACCACGGAGGTTCTCATTGCCCTGTCGGCGGAAAGCAAGGAAAAAGTGTATGAGCTGGCGGATAAGGCTATTGCTGCCGGCGGCAAAGAAGCCAATGCGCCTCAGGATCTTGGCTTTATGATCAACCGCAGCTTCGAAGACCTTGATGGACACATCTGGGAAGTTATCTGGATGGATCCTAATTTTGTTCAGAAATAATCATTTACCCTAAACTCAAATACCATGATCATCACTCTTATCTCTATTGCTGCGGTCATTGCACTTTTGCTGATCCTGGCTGCGCTGCAAAGCAACTGGTTTGCCATTTCGCGCGATATTACCATCAACAGGCCTGTTGAACAGGTCTTCGACTACACCCGCCATATCCGGAATATGGAACATTATAACAAATGGGTGATGACGGACCCGAATCAAAAAACCACCTTCAGCGGTACAGACGGACAGGTTGGTTTCGTGTATGCCTGGGACAGCGAGAACAAAAACGCCGGCAAGGGCGAACAGGAAATCAAACAGATCGTTCCCAACCAAAAGATACAGCTGGAGATCCGCTTTGAAAAACCCTTCAAAGGTGTGTCGGAGGCGATCCTGGCCACAGAGCCTGCGGCGGCCGGACAAACCAGGGTGACCTACACCTTCCAGGGTGCCAAGAACTTCGGGATGAAGATGGCGCACCTGCTCTTTGGCCTGGAGAAGATCCTCGGAAAAGACCTGGATATTACGATGAAGAACCTGAAAGCCCAACTGGAGAAATAATTTTTTCTGGGAATTTGAAAAGCAAACCCTGTTGCCATGTGCAGCGGGGTTTGTTGTTTGGTGGTGATTCTGATACGCGATTTGTTCGCTTCAAAGATATTCGACCCCTTCAGGGTCGGGAACATCAAACGTTGACATGAGCTATTGATATTGGACTCCTTCGGAGTCCCTGCAAATAAGCCTAATGGGAATCTACATTCATCTTTTAAAGCTTCGGCGCAAGCGTAGCGTTTCATTATTACCTGTTTCGCACTGGCATTTACTTTGAGGCTGCTGAAGAAAGCACTGTTTTATGGCCCTGACGACCTACCGGAAAAAACGCAACTTCAAAGAATCTCCTGAGCCGACCGGCGGAAAAGCAGACAGCGAAAAGCTGCGTTTCGTGATTCAGAAGCACGATGCCTCTCACCTGCATTATGATTTCAGGCTGGAGATGGAAGGCGTACTGAAAAGCTGGGCCATCCCTAAAGGGCCGTCTACCGATCCAAGTGTGAAGCGCCTTGCCATGATGGTAGAGGATCATCCTTATGATTACCGCAATTTTGAAGGCATTATCCCAAGCGGCTATGGCGCCGGAACGGTAATTGTGTGGGATGAAGGTTTTTACGAACCGGCCGACGCCAAAGGCAAAGATAAGAAAGCGCTGACCAAAGAACTGATGGCGGGCCTGCGCAAGGGCAAACTGCACATCATCCTGAAAGGCAAAAAGGTAAAGGGTGAATTTGGTCTCATCAAAGCCTTTGGGCGTGCTGAGAACAGCTGGCTGTTGTTTAAGGTGAAAGACGATTATGTGTCCACGGATGATATCACGTTAAAGGATAAATCGGTGATCTCGAAAAAAACACTGGCACAGGTAGAAAAGACCAGCAAAAATTTTTATGGGGCCAAACGTGTGAAAGAAAGCACTGTGACCAGCAAAAAAGAAAAAGCCCTCAACAAAAGGAGCGATGTGAAAGCCGCTTCCGCAAAGAATGCTAAAGAAAAAGTTGCTACAAAGCAGACGGTAGCTTCGCCACGACGTGTCGTGACGGCCAACGGGAAAACAGAAACAAAAAAAAGTACGGCTAAAAAAGCAACACGTAAAACAACAGGCACCGCCACGTCTAAAAAAAAAGTCCTTGAGGCAGAGGCCATCTTAAGCGCCGCGCCTAAAGGAACATTTCCTTCAAAGCTCAAGCCCATGCTGGCAACCCTGGTAGACAAGCCCTTCGACGAAGAGGGATGGGTCTACGAGGTGAAATGGGATGGATACCGTGCTCTGGCATTTTCCCACAAAGGACATATAGAGCTCAAATCACGCAACGATAAATCTTTCAATGAAAAGTTTTACCCGGTAAAAGAAGCGGTAGAAGCCTGGGGCATAGATGCCGTGGTGGATGGCGAGATCGTGGTGGTGAAGGAAGATGGCATCAGCAGTTTCGGGGCTTTGCAAAACTGGAGAAGCGAAGCCGACGGTGACCTCTATTACTATGTCTTCGATCTGCCCTGGTATGCGGGCAAAGACCTTAGCAGCCTGCCGCTCAGCGACCGCAAGGCCATTCTCAAATCCATCGTTCCGGATGAAGGCATTATTAAATTCAGTGAGAGCTTTTCGGAATCAGGTACTAAGTTTTTTGAAGCGGCTAAAAAAACAGGGCTCGAAGGGATCATCGCCAAAAAGGCGGACAGCCTGTACCATAGGGGCGACCGTAGCAGCGAATGGCTAAAGATCAAAGCCAACCAACGCCAGGAAGTTGTGATCGGCGGCTTTACAAAGAACGACGATTCCAGCAAACTCTTCAGCGCCTTGTTGGTTGGCTTTTTTGAAAAGGGAGAACTGGTGTATGCCGGAAAAATAGGGACCGGTTTCAACACGCAGGACCAACGCGATATGATGAAACAGTTCAAAGCACTCATCATCAAAAAACCACCTTTTTCGGAACTACCCGATATCAATAAGCCTTCGCGCTTCCGCCCCAACCCACCGAATGCCACCGCTACCTGGCTAAAGCCCCAGCTAGTGTGTGAGGTGAGCTATACCGAAATGACCAGCGACGGCGTAATGCGCCATCCTTCTTTTGAGGGCATGCGCCTGGATAAAAAAGCAAACGATGTGATGAAAGAAGTAGCCAAACCTACCGGAAAGACCGTGAAAGAAGCCGAAGCGAAAACTCCGAAGGCCCTTGTGGCACCAGTAAAAAAGCGCGACCGCAAAACTTTGTTGAATCCTACAGATGAAACACAGGTCAGAAGCATAAACGGGCACGAGCTGAAATTTACAAACCTCAGTAAACTCTACTGGCCTAAGGAAAAGATCAGCAAGCGCGATATGATCAATTATTACTACCAGGTAGCGCCTTATATCCTGCCTTACCTGAAAGACCGCCCGCAGTCGATGCTTCGCCATCCCGACGGCATTACCAAGTTCAGTTTTTTCTATAAGAACATCAAAGGCAAGGCCCCGGACTGGGTGGAAACGTTTGACTACCACAGCGCAGGTGATGGAGAAGACAAGGAATACCTGGTAGCCAAAGACGATGCAAGCCTCTTATACATGGCTTCTCTCGGCTGCATCGAAATGAATCCCTGGCATAGTCGTGTGCAAAAAGAAGATTTCCCGGACTGGTGTATCATGGACCTGGACCCCGGAAGCAAAAGCAATTTCAACCAGGTGATTGAAACCGCTTTGGTTTGTAAAGATATCCTGGAAGGACTCGGGGCAGACTGTTACGTCAAGACGAGTGGCTCCACAGGCATGCACATTTACATTCCGTTCGGGGCAAAATACAGCTACGATCAGTCGAAGGAATTTGCACGCGTGATTGCCCGGCTGGTTCATGAGCAGATCCCTGATCTTACCAGCGTAGAGCGCACAGTGAAAGACCGTAAAGGAAAACTGTACATCGACTTTTTGCAGAACCGGCCACAGGCCACGGTTTCCGCCCCTTATTCCTTAAGACCCAAACCGGGAGCAACGGTGTCGATGCCGCTGCACTGGGAGGAAGTAAAAAAAGGATTGAAGATGAGCGACTTCAACATCCACAATGCCCTGGACCGGATCAAAAGTGAGGGCGATATTTTTAAGCCCGTACTGGGAAAGGGTATTAACCTTAAGAAAATTGTGTCACACTTTAAGACAGAGTCATGAAACACCGTCCCGTTAATCCCTACTACAATGTTTACCGGCTTATCACCAACCGCAGGGAAACCCTATGTGTAGCCATCTCCAAAACCTTTGAGCCTTTGATCGACCAGGCGGTGAAGACTTATGGCAGCATCCGGAAAGTTCCTGTGGAGCAAACGGTAAGAGGCATTTTTATGGAATGCCAGCGTAACCATAATTACAATTTCGATCCCGAGCAGCAGGAAAACGATGTTGTGATTAACCAGCTCAGACCCTACCCTTACGACTGAAAAACAGGCTATGCATGGAAATTTTTACACATTTTAACAGGAAATCCACACAAAAACAGCGGGCATGTAGTTGAATTCTACAGATTGGAACTTAAAAATTGACAGATCATGGCAAAAAATCCTTTCAAAAAAAATCCTGAAGATGCATATATGATCAATATGAATGAGTCCTGGGAAATTATCTATTGGTGCAAAAAGTTCAACTGTACACGCGAACAACTGATGAAAGCCGTGCAAACCGTGGGCATCGATCCTGAAAAAGTACGCAGCTACTTCGTCAGCTTATTCAACTACAATTAATCTTCCATTAACGAGGCAGTGTATCGGGAGGCATGGCGTGCGCCGTGTCCTGGGCTACATTGGTTTTATCCTTCAGATCCGGTTGATCGCCTGCCGGCACCTGCTCGTGTTTCGCTTCGAAGCGGTTACACGATGTACTGAATAATCCCAGCAAAGAAACCTGTATGACAAATAAGAGTGTTTTCATATCATTGATTTTTCAAAGCCTGTGCCACCCTCAGGGGCCGCATTGCCAAAGCATCACTTTTTCGGGTTTGGAATACTGGTAATCGGGTTTGGTGAGCTCGCTCATGTAATAAATGCGAAGCTCTACGATTGGTTGCCCGGGATGCGTTTCGTTCCAGATGCGTTTGTAATAGCTACAGAAATAGCCTCTCACATAGTCGTTATAGCTCATGATGAAGTTTTCGGAATACTTGCGCCAGCGATCGTTCTTAAACATAGAAACAACACTTACCGGCTTTTGATAGCTGACAGGCTTTTCCGGATCCAGCAGGTTAACCGAGCTTCCCTTTTCCGTGATGCCCTCCAGGACATACCAGCCATCGTCCTTAAAGACTCCCGGGGCAAACATTCCCCAATTCTGATCGAGACGAAGGCCATAGCCGATAAAGCGAAGCCGATCCGATAGCTTACTGCTAACAATAGATATATTACTGAAGTTCCAGTCGAATACAAACAGGGTGAGAAAGATCAGGAAAGCAGTTTTCAGATTTTCGCGCCACGCGGCATGGTAATATACTGGTGTTTTCCAGCGGATGACTTTTTGTATCCCCAGAGCAATACCTGTAAAAGACTGTATGATCAGGGGTTTCAGGAGCCTCAGGCAAAAGTCGATTTTATCCATTGCGTGGGAAGGCAGAAGACCAAGCACAGTAGCACAGCCGATGAGCGGAAACAAACCGATGAATAAATTCAGGCTGTTGAATACATGAAAGCCAATGATGGAAAGGACAGCTGCCGTTCTAAAAACGCCATGCTTTACAGGAATAAAAAACAGGACTGGTACCAGCAACTCGAAATAATAAGCGAAGGCCGTCATTTTTTTCAAAAGCTCAGGATAGTAATAAACCCATTTGGTGATGGGATACGCGATCTGATCGAGGCTATAGGCATAATAGAGTGCGGTATAATTCGTATGCCATTCAGGTCCTTTGAGCAGGGCCGATCCCGAATAAATATAGCAGACCTGCAACAGGTAAGCAATCGTTGCTACCGTAAGAATAGCCGAAGGCGGCAGTAGCGGAGGCTTTTCCCGGCTCAGCAGACTATCGCAGGAATAATGCGCTCCCCATGGAATGAACATGGCCCAGAACAGAACCATGCGCAGCAAATCATCACCGCCCTGCAGGATCAGGGTATTGCGGTTATGCAGGGATAAGAGCATGAGCCAGCTTAGTACCGTAAATAAGCGGCTGCGGTAGCCGATGAACAGCATGGCCGCACAAAAGTATGCAAACAAAAAAAGAAGGAGCTGTACCTGCCACAGGCCACTGATGGCATGAAGCGATACAAAATAATCGTTCCATAAATGTTCGAAGACCATCGTGAGCGGAACGGCCCCGGTATTGGAATAAAAGGCTTCCAGGTCTCCCATGCGTATCGTGAGATCTGTCATAAGAATCGCTGCGATAGCAATCCTCATCAGGGCCAATGCTCTCAGGTCGCAGGAAAGGTATTTCATGCTATTGGCTACATCGTGGTACTACCTGTTATACCCGTACTGCTTGTAGAGTTAGAGGTCCCTGTGCTATTCGTGGTCGAGGTCATGTTCGTGCTATTGGTGGTGCCTGTGAGGTTTGTTGTGCTGGTGGTGCCTGTTGTGTTATTGGGAGTAGACGGAGACAGGCTGCCATTGGTAGTATTGGTCGACCAGGTGGTATTGGTGGTGGCCGTTGTACCGGTTGTATTATTCGGTGTGGACGGTGGCAGGTTCCCATTTGTGGTATTGTATGTACCAGTGGTGCTTCCGGGAACATTGCCGTTGGTAGTAGCTGTTGTGCCTGTATTGTTGGTTGTACCGTTTGAATAGGTCGTTTCCGTCATCGCTGTCGTACGCGTTGAGCTGGTGGTAGGATCGTTGGTTGTGGAAGTTGTCGTTTGCTTATCATATCCTGCTGATCCCTTTGCTGAAACCCTACGGCCCAGCGATAACAAGGCTACGGACGATACTATGCAAACTGCTATGACTAATTTATTCGTTTTCATGATGACACATTTTTAAAGTTCCAGCTAACATGCTTCCAACCCCATGCCAGCCGGAAGAGCTTTTCCGGGCATTAAAATTGGTTATGGACAACTATTTAAAAACACAAATCATGGCAAAATATTCTAAAAAAGCGCAGGACAAGGTTGAAAAAACCATGCATGAACGCAAGGAAGGAACGCTCAGAAGCAGCTCCGGACAAAAAGTAACGAGCAGAAAACAGGCCATCGCTATCGGCTTATCCGAAGCGAGGGAAGCAGGCGCGAGAGTCCCTTCCAAAAAATCCGCTACTAAAAAGAGGGCAACCAAAAAGGCAGCGACAAAGAAATCAGCAGCGAAGAAAACTTCGGCAGGCTCAGTTACCACTGCAAAGAAAGCCGCGAAGAAATCACCGGCCAAAAAAAGAGCGGCTAAAACGTGAAGTCCTCTGTCAGAATAATTTAAAAAGCAATACGTTGTGTATTGCTTTTAATTACAGCTGGTGAACGCGCACTCATGCAGGTTTTCCGGTTGCTGCTTGCGTGAAAATAATTCCCCGCTACTTACCGGCTTTCTGATACAACTCAAGTACTCTTCCCCTGAAAAGGTAATCGTAACGCGCAGAGATCAGGTTAGCACTGGCTTTGTCAAAATTATTTTTTGCCGTGGTATACTCGAAGGTTGTGAGGGCACCTTTCTCGAATTTGACCGTAGCAATTTTAAAAGAGGCGTTATAATCACTCGCCTGCTGAAGGATGACCGTATAACGCTCATAGGCATTATTCAGGTCATTGATCAGCTGCGCGATCAGGGATTTGTAGCGAACCGCTGTGCTTTTTTCCTGCACACCCGCCTGCAGGTGCGCTACCTTCGCCTGCTCCACCTGTGTTCTACTTTTCAGCCCGTTAAACAACGGGACCTGGAGGCTAAGGCCGACATAACTGTTGAAGTTGTTTCTGACCTGGTCGTTGAAGCCGATCTTCTCGCTCAGGTAATTGTTGCGGGATTCATACACCGGCAATAATGTTCCGCCTGAATTAACGTAAGCGCCTGTAGCCTCGTCACCACTACTCATCAGGCGCTGGGAAAGGGCTGCGCTGGAATAATTAGAGGCCAGGCTTCCATTAAGCGACAGCACCGGAAATAAATTTCCCCTGGCGGCATGCACCCGTTTTAAGGTGCTTGTTGTCCGCAACCCGGAAGCCTTGACTGCCGGCATTCCCTGGGCGATTTCATCATAAGATGCTTCTGACTCCGGGGCACGCAGCTCAACAGCGCTATCTATTTTTTCGAATGTAGCGCCTGCCGGAATGGTCGTATTGAGCAGCTGAGCCATGGTAAGCTTTGCGGTGACAAGCGCTCCCTTAGCCCCGATGAGGCTGAGCTTATCGTTTGCCAACTGCCCCCGCGTATCATATAATACCGAAGGGCTCACGGCATCATTCTTCTGAAGGGTGGTCAGGCGGTCGAGCTGGATCTGTGTGGTTGCCATTTGTGAAAGCGCCTGGTTCACCAGCTCCTCGTTGTTCAGGATCTGGAGGTATGCCAATACCACCTGGATGCTGATGTCGATCCTGGCCTGCTCGTAGTCCATCTTTCCGGCTTTGTAGCCGAGGGCATTTTGTCGGATGGTGTTGATGGTGCTAAGCCCGCTGAACAGCGTCAGGTTGGCATTGATCCCATACTGGCCGGTTCCTACTTCCTGGTTGATAAATGCATTCGTGTAGGGATTGATACTTTTGCCGGTGCTGATGCCCTGGTTCGCATAGCCCGACACAGAGGGCAATGCCGTGGCCCTTGCCTGTTGCAAAAAAGCATCATTTCCCTGCACCTGGTACGAGGCATTCAACACCGTCTGGTTTTGCTTCATAGCCAGATCGAGGCATTGCTGCAGGGTATAGCTCTGCGTTTCCTGTGCCTGCAGGCTTAGCTGAAGGCCAAGCAGCATCCAATGCCAGATCCTGTGTTTAGTTTTCAATCCTTCCATCTGATAAATGAATAATTCTTGAGCCGTAGGCGGCATTTTTTTCGGAATGTGTTACCTGGATAACCGTCAGGCCTTCGTTGTTCAGCTTTTTAAAAAGCTCCATGATCTCCTGGCCTTGCTGGGAATTGAGGTTACCGGTAGGCTCATCAGCCAGCAGCAAGGTGGGCTTTGAAACGATGGCCCTTGCAATGCCTACCAGCTGCTGCTGTCCTCCCGAAAGCTGGTGAGGGAAGAGATCCTTCTTCGCTACCATGTTGAATTTATCAAGCATCTCGCATACCATTGCGCTGCGTTCGGAAGACTTATAGTTTTTATACAGGAGCGGCGTTTCGATATTCTCGTATACCGTGAGCTCGTCAATTAAATGATAGGCCTGGAATACAAAGCCAATGTGCTGCTTATACAATTCGGAACGTTGCTTTTCCTTTATCGTTTTCACCGGCTGGTCGAGGAAGAGGTATTCGCCCTCATCGGCTTCATCCAGCATGCCCATCACATTGAGCAAGGTTGATTTTCCGGAGCCGGACGGCCCCATGATGGAAACGAATTCTCCCTGCGCGATCCGGAGGTTAATGTCCCTGAGAAGAAAGACGCGTGTTCCGCCCTGGTTCACGTATTTGTAAATGTGGTTGAGTGTGATCATATTTTTTAGTTTTATTTTTGAACCATATAGTCACAGAGAAGACATAGGGAACAAAAGAGATTATGAGAGATTTCTATATTAGCTATGTGACTGTGTGGTTCGGTTTCTATTCTGTTCTTAAATTTTTGACGGGGTTTGTGCGCGCTGCTTTAACAGCCTGATAACTCACGGTGATCAGCGCAAAGAATACAACCGCCAATGCGGCACCCGCGAAGATAAAGGGATGAAGGCTGATGCGGTAAGGGTAGTTCTCGAGCCAGGCATTCCCTGCCATCCAGGCCAGCGGTAAGGCGATGCAGGCCGCCACGAGCACCAATACCAAAAAGTCCAATGAGATGTTTCGCATAATCACAGCCACGGAAGCGCCGAGCACCTTCCGGATGCCGATTTCCTTGGCGCGTTTTTCCGCCGATAAAGAAGCCAGCCCGAAAAGGCCGATGCAGGAAATGAAAATGGTAAGGACGGCTGCAAAGCTGATGATCTGTTTCCATTTGGCCTCACTGCTGTAATTGTCTTCAATCAGGTCGTCCAGGAAATCATACTGATAGGGCTGTGCCGGGTATAATTTCCGGAATACGGCCTGGGCATGCTTCATCGCCTCCGGCCTGCTACCTTCCCGGAATTTCAGGTAGACCTGCTTGTATTTGAGTTGTGGGTTCATGCTGAACAGCTGCGGACTCACTTTCTCCAGCAGGGAAGAATAATGGTAATCCCGGATGACGCCAATCACTATGCATTTCCTGTTCTCGTAGAAAAAATCCACGGTTTCTCCAATCGGATTTTTCCAGCCCGCCGCTTTTACAAAACTTTCATTCACGACCACCGAGCTGATGCTATCGGATGGAAAAGCCGTCGAGAAATTTCTTCCCATGATTACCGGAATACTGAAAAAAGAAAAATAATTCCCGCTCACACCCCGGATATCAAATTGCTGCTCCACATCCCCGTTAACGTGGGCAATAGTTCGCCATTGTCCGCCATTCTGGGCCGTCAATGTCTGAACGGAAGGGCTTTTCAATAGTTCGCTTTTCAGGACCTCGAACTGCGAAGAAGTCATGGCCGCTGTTTTTACCCGCATCACACGCTCGTGGTCATAGCCAAGGTTAAAGCTCAGGAGGTAATTGAACTGGGAATAAATAATTACCGTAGCTACGATTAAAAAGGTGGTGAGTGAAAACTGAAAAACGATCAGGCCCTTCGATAAATAATTTTTACCACTGAAACGGAATTTTCCATACAGGGTCTCTACCGGCTTAAAGGCCGAGAGTACAAGAGCCGGATAAAAGCCGGCCAGGAAAGAAGTGAGCAGGAATAAGACAATATAAGCCAGCACAAGCTTTCCATCCAGTAAATAGGAGAAGGACAGGGCTTTATCCGACAGAGAATTAAAGAGCGGTAGCAGAACAATGGTCAGCGCAATGGCTAATACAAAAGCGAAGAGGCTCAGGATCATGGATTCTCCGAGAAATTGCAGGATCAGGAATTTCCGCTGGCCGCCGATCACTTTCCGGATGCCGATCTCTTTGGCCCTTTTGAGGGAGCGCGCCACCGTGAGGTTGATGAAATTGATGCAGGCAATCAGTAGAATGATCCCGGTGATGGCAATGAGAATGTAGGAGTAGAGCGGATTGCTGCCCGAAACAATTCCGTTTTCAGCAGGGTATTCCGTATCAAGGTGCATCTTCAAAAACGGCTGCAGGTGGTAAGTGACTTTATCTTTGAAACCATAATGATCTGCCATGGACGTAATCTGCGCAGCTGCTTCCTGATTATAAACCCTGTTCATGGCGGCCTCTGTTTTTTGAAGGTCTGTGCCTTCTTTTAAGGTCACAAAGGTATTCAGGAAAAAGTTCATCCAGAATGGCTCTCCTTCCTGCCTGGCCTCCTGGAACTTCATCGAAACCAGCATGTCTGTTTTAATGGATGAGTTAGCCGGGGAATTTTTGACAATGGCGGAAACCACAAAAGGCTCGAAGGTCTTACCAGCCTTGAGTTGCAGGGTCCGTCCCAAAACATCTGCCTTTCCAAAATAGCGGATGGCAAGGTCTTCGGAAAGAACCACGGAGTTCGGATCCTTTAAGGCCGTTTTCGGATCGCCGTAAAGCAAGGGAAAAGAAAACATGGAAAAGAAGCGCTCATCCACAAACAAGGCACTCTGCTCAACGACTTCCGCTCCCTGCTTCACATGGAAATCGGTGAGCTCCATCCGCACAGCATCCTCAATCTCCGGAAGGTTTGCATCGAAGCGCGGGCCCTGCGCCATGCCTGTGCTCGACTCCTTATTCACTTTCCCATCGGGTGAACGGATCTCCGTTACTACCCTGTAAATCTTATCCTTCTTTTCATGAAAGCGATCGAAGCTTACCTCATCCTTCGCATATAAAAAGATCAGCATACAGCAGCTGATCCCGATACTCAGGCCAAAAATATTAATGAAAGAGAAAAATTTATTTCTCCATAAGTTTCTGATCGCGGTGATGATGTAATTCTTTAGCATGTTTTGTTTTTTTAATTTTATTTTAACCACATAGGAACATAGAAAATAGAGGGAACCAAAAGAGATCTTTCTATGCTGTATATGTAGCTATGTTTTTTTGAACCATATAAGGCATAGAAGGTCATATAAGTTTTATCAGTAAAATTTAATGATCTCGCGACGCTTATATGTTCTTAAATGTCTTATATGGTTGCTGAGCCTGCCGAAGTATGGTTTAATGATTTCGTTTTTTTACGTGATCTATTAGTGTTACTGCAACTCAACTGTCTTTCTATGTTACTATGTGTCTATGTGGTTATTTTGTTCTTATTCGGTTCTCAGGCTTTTAACCGGGTTTGAAGTGGCGGCCTTTATGGTGTGGAAACATATTGTGATCAATGAAATCAACAGTACGATCGTCCCGATGCTTAAAAATAGCCAGATGCTGATGCTCGTGTGATAAGGAAAGTCGCGGAGCCAGATGCTCATCACCCACCAGGCAAACGGGGAAGCAATGAGAATCGAAATGAGCACCAGTTTTAAAAAGTCTTTTACCAGTAAACCGTTGATGGTAAACACAGAGGCGCCTAACACCTTGCGCACGCCGATCTCCTTAACGCGCTGCCGGATCATGAGCAGGACCAGCGCAAATAAACCCAGGCATGACAGAACCACTGCAATGATGGCAGAAATGGCGAGGAGGATGGACAGTTGTTTTTCTTTTGTGTACCAGTTGTTGGTATTCTCATCCAGGAAAGATGCCCTAAACTCTTTGCCGGGTTCGAGCTCCTTGTAGGCCTTTTCTATCGCCTGCATGGCATGCAACGGGTTTACTGCATTGGTTTTCACAAACACATAGCGGATGGGCTCTATCGGCTCTATACCGGAGAGATCCAGTACCAATGGCTCCGACTTCCTCCGAAGCGAATAGATATGAAAATCGGAAATGACGCCTACAATGGAATAATCGGGGATCGTGGAATCGATGGAAAAAGAAATCCCGGTTACTTCTTTCTCCCCAAATTGCTTTGCGAGGCTTTCGGTTACCAACACGCCGGTAAGGCTATCTGTTCCATAGGCTTTGCTAAAATCGCGGCCATCCAGTAATTTAATGTCGAGGGTTTTTAAAAAATCATAGTCAACAGTCATCCAGTTCGTAGAGAGGCCTTTGTCTTTGTACACAAAGCTGGTGGTTGATTTCGAACGGTTCCCGTCTTTCCCCAGGCCAATATTGATATTCGCACCGCTAATGCTAATAATAGAAGGATCCGATGCCAGCCTGTTCCTGAATCCGTTTAAGATCGCCCGGCCTTGTTTTATATCTGCCAGGGGGACACTGATCACCGATTCCTTATTAAAACCTAAAGGCATGCTGCGCATAAACTCAAATTGCTTATAGGCGATGAGCGTACAGGACATTAAAAAACAGGCAATGGCAAATTGAAAGATGATGAGTGAGTTCCGGAAGACACCCGGCTTTTTGAGCGATACGGCCCCTTTTAAAACGCTGGCCGGATTCAGTCTGGAAATGATATAAGCCGGATAGCCACCTGCCACTAAGGATACAAGCAACAAGCCCAGGATGAAGAGGACGATCGTGGCAGGCTGGTAAAAGAAACTCAGCCTTAAGTGCGCATCGAATAATTTGTTGAAAAAAGGGAATAACCATATTGCCGCAACAAGGCCTATCATTAATGAAATACTGCAAACCAACAGGCTCTCACTCCAGATCTGGATAAAGATCTGCTTCTTTCCGGCACCCAGGCTCTTCCTTACACCCACTTCCTTACTGCGGGTAAAGGACCTGGCGATGTTCAGGTTAATAAAATTAAAACAGGCGATGGCCAGGATAAAAAAGCTTACCAGTAAAATCGTGTACACATAGGTTTTACTGATCACATTACCGCTTCCAACGGCTCTATGGTAATGAAATTCGTTGAGCGGCAATAAGCGGTAGGCTTGATAGTCACCTTTCTCATCCCTGATGAAACCGGCACCTTTCATATATACCGAATCGATGGCATGATACTTCGCCAGCATCCACCGGCATTTATCTTCCACGGATTTTTGAGAGCCGTTTGGCTTTAGCTTAATGTAAACATCATGGCTTGAAGCAAACCAGTTAGTTTTATTTTCCGCATATTGTGATGACAGCTCGCTGTTAACCAACACATCATAAGCAATAGAAGCATTTTTCGGACAATCTTTCACGACGGCGCTTACCGTTACTTCTTTCCACTGGTCATCCACTTTTACGCTGATCCGTTTGCCGATGGGATCTTCGGTGTTGAAAATAATTCCGGCCGCAGATTCACTGATCACGGCATTCCCTAAATCCACTAAAGGATTATGCGCATTTCCCTTTGCAAAGGGCACGGAAAAGATCCTGAAAAAATCATTGTCTACGAGGTTGATCTGTATATTCACTCTTTTGTCTTTATATTCCACGCCGCCACCGCCTGAGGCGTAACGGGAAACCGCTTCGATCTCCGGGATCTCTGCCTTAAGCGCAGGAGTCACCGGATAAGGCATACCGCTTGCCAGTTTTTCACCATTCGATACATGGTTCGCCCGTTTATAGACTTTGAAGATCCTGTCGGAGTCGGGATAAAAATCATCAAAAGACAATTCGAACCTGGCGTTCAAAAACAAGAGGATACTGCAAAGAAAGGCAATCGCCAGGCCAAACACGTTGATGCCGGTGTATGTTTTGTGCTGTATTAAATTCCTGACAGCTGTTATCATATAGTTTCTAAACATGCGCGTTGGTTTTATTCGGTTCTTAAACTTTTTACCGGGTTGGCAGCGGCTGCTTTTATGGCCTGGAAAGAAATGGTAAAGAGGGCGGTGAGCAAAGCAATCAGCAAGGTCAACAGTCCCACGCTCCACCCGATGCTAATGTGAAAAGCGAAATGATTCAGCCAGCGGCTCATCAACAGCCAGGAAAGCGGCAGAGCAATAGCCCCGGAGAGAAGCACCTGGAGAACGAACTTCCGGGAGATCAGCTGAACGATGCTCAGCACCGAAGCCCCCAGCACTTTCCTAACACCGATCTCTTTTATTCTCAATTCGATCATAAAGGCCGATAAGCCAAACAAGCCCAGGCAGGCCAATAAAATAGCCAGTCCTGAAAACAGTAGGGTAATATCAACCGTTTGCGATTCTTTGACGTAAAGTGATTTCAAATGATGATCTAAAAACACAAAATCAAAAGCGGCGTTCGGCAGATTTTTAGAAAAGATTTTTTTAATTTCTTCAATCCTGGTTTTGTCTTCGCCCACATTCAGGCGAACCAGTATATAAGGCCTGTTTTCGGTGGGTGCATTATGAAAGGCATAGGCACCGATAGGCTCGTGCAGGGTTTGAAAATGAAAATCCTCGACAACACCTACGATCTCATCGGCTTCGCTCACCACGTTCACCTTTTTCCCAATAGCTTCTTCGGGCGTATAACCCAGAAATTCAATGGCCGTCCTGTTGAGTACTATCTGGAAGGTACTGTCTTTTTCACCCACCTGGTCGGAGATGGTTTTTCCCGCCAGCAGGTGCAGCCCGAGCGCAGGAATGAATTCCGAGCCTGAGCGGCAGCTGATGATCTGTTTGTAATGCTCCGGCTGTTGTGGCCTGAACAGCGTACGGGAGCTGCCATCTTTCCCCGGAAAAGTTTGGAGGCGGCAAACAGCGTTCACATCATTCAGGCTTTTCAGGTCGTTGATCAGGCCATTCATTTGGTTCATGGTTTCTGCGCCGGAGGTATTCAGGCACATCACCTGCTCCGGTTTAAAGCCAAGATTCTTCGTTTGAATGAATTGCAATTGCCTGTAAAAAACGATTGTGGAAAAGATGAGGATAATGGAAACCGAAAACTGAATTACCACCAGGCCCTGGCGCAGCATCCCGGTAAATTTATCGCTCCTGAAATGGGTGTGGAACAGGTCTTTCGGATTGAAGGAAGACAGATACATCGCCGGATAAAATCCCGAAACAAAGATAATCGCCAGAACAGAAACGCCCACCAGGATCAGGATGCTCCTGTTCAACAACTGCCCTACCTGGAGCTGGCTGTTGGTGATCGCGTTAAAGTAAGGAAGCAAGAGGATCAATAGCAGAAAAGCGAAAATGACTGCAACCAGCACCAGTAAAGCCGTTTCGATGTAAAAGCGTCTGATCAGCTCTTTACGGTCGGCACCCAGTGTTTTGCAGATCCCTACCTCGCGGAAGCGCTTTTGCGAGCGCGCCGTTGCCAAATTCATGTAATTAATAGCTGCAATCAGCAGGATCACGATCACCAGCAGACTCACAATCTTCACGCTTTCTTTATCGCCCGTATTTTGCACATAGGAGTTCTGGATTCCTGCCGAGGAGAGGTGAATCTCCGAAAAGGGTTGTAAGGAGAAGCTGATCCAATCCTGTGAAGCCGGTTTCAGTCTTTTGGAAACCGCCATCATCTGTTTCCCTACTTCTTTATAATCTGCGCCTTCCTTCAGCAACAGGTAAGTCTCGTAACTGGCATTGCTCCAGGTCATATCCTGCATCCACTTGACGCTGGCAAAGGAACCCATCATGGCAGGCCGGATAGAAGAATTAGGTGGCAGGTCTTTAAAAACCGCGCTTACTTCGCACACGATGGAATTATCGATCGTGATACGTTTCCCGATAGGATCTTCGTCGCCGAAATAACTTCTGGCCGTGCTTTCATTCAGTGCAATCACATTGGGCTTTTGCAAAGCCGTCTTATTCCCTTTCAAAAAAGTGAAATCGAATACAGTGGTCACAGCCGGGTCCACCCAGTAAAGATTATTTTCAATAAAGGCCTTATGATCGAGCTTAACATTGGCGGGGTCGCCGAAATTATGACGGATGAGACGCACCTGTTCTTTCACTGCGGGGATCTCTGCTTTAAAGGTCGGGCCTGCGATATTGGGTGCACAGCCCCATTTTTCAGGAACGGCGTCGAGGGTGGAATGGCTGATGATGCGGCAGATCCTGTTCTTGTTGGACTGAAACGAATCGAAACTCTGCTCGTAATCCAGGTACAAGAAAAGAAGCAGCGCCATGGCAATGCCGCTGGCCAGCCCTCCGATATTGATGAGCGAGAACAGCTTATTCTTGGATAAGTTTCTGAGTGAAAGTTTTAAATAATTCCTGAGCATGTTTTTTAATTTTTAACCGCATAGGCACATAGAAAATAGAGGGGGCAAAAAAGATCTTTCTATGATGTATATGTGCTAATGTTCTTTTTTGAAAACCATATAAGGCATAGAAGGGCATATAAGTTTTCTTAATAAATTTTAGTTGCTTGCACTATTCTTATATCTTCTTATATGGTTGCTGAGCCTGCCGAAGTATGGTTTAATGATTTTAGTTCTCTATGTGGTTTAATTGTTATTCCGTTCGTAAGCTTTTTACCGGGTTGACAAGTGCCGCACGAAAGGCCTTATATCCTACCGAGATCCAGGCGATGACCAGGGAAATCACCATGGCAATGGCAAATACCGTCCAGCTGATGTTAATCTTATAGACAAAGTTGTTGAGCCAGTTGCTCATGACATACCAGGACACCGGCACTGCAATGATAAAGGCGACACCGATCAGCAGCGTAAATTCTTTGGAGAATAATAACAGGATATTTCCTACTCCCGCACCCAGTACCTTCCGGATCCCCACTTCCTTTGTCTTTTGGACGGTCATAAACGATACCAGCCCGTAGAGACCGAGGCAGGAGATAAAAATAGCAAGGCCCGAAAAAATCTTATACAACAAGGCCATCTGTTGCTCCTGCTTATAAAACTCCTCAATGTTTTCATCCATAAACACGCTGCTATAGGCATATTCCGGATAAAATTTATCCCAGACCTTTTCAATTGCCTGCTGTGATTTTGCCAGGTTGGTGCTTTTCAATTTCATAGAAACCATACAGAACCTGCTCTTCCGGGCAGCAATCAGCAAGGGCTTGATTTCCTCGCGCAGCGAATTGGTTTTAAAATCCTTCACCACGCCAACAATTGTTCTCCACCTTCCTCCACCGGTGCGGATTTGTTTTCCAATCGCCACCTGCGGATCTTTAATATTCAGTTTCCGGATCAGTGTCTCATTGACCACGACACTGCCCGAGGTATCGGTAGCTGCATAGGGCCCTCCGGCGGCGAACTTCAGATCGAAGGTTTTAAAATAATCGGCATCCCCCAGTTTGGTATATAAGGTAAAATTTTCATCGTCCTTGTGATCAAAGGCAAAGTTGGTTCCGGCATTGTGATCGGAGGAGGGAATATCGCTGCTCAGGGAAACCATGCTTACCTCCGGCACCTGCAACAAGGCCTGCTTGAAAGCGGCATGCCTGGCCTGGGCCACGCTATCGGTTGAGCTGGCAACGATCAACAAAGCTTCCTTATTAAATCCAAGGTCGGCTGTCCTCACATATTCCATCTGGCTCACGGCAACGATCGTTCCCACGATCAGAATTTGTGAAATGGCAAACTGTACCACCACCAGGCCGCGCCTCAAAGAAATCCCGCCTATGGTGGCCGAGCTGATCTTGCTCTTTAAGGCCACCACCGGCTTGAAGCCCGAAAGGATCAGGGCCGGATAGAACCCGGAAAGCGCAGTGACCGTTACTACAATGAATAGAACAAACAGGGCATTTTGCAGGCTAAACAACGACAGCTCCTCCTGGATGGAAATGATGTGCTTGATGAATGGCAGGGCCAGCCAGGCAATCACGAGCGCCAGGCAAGCGGAAAGCAAAACGATGAGATTGGTTTCGCCCAGTGCCTGTAAAAATAATTGTTTGCGGTTGCTGCCCAATACTTTTCTTACGCCGATCTCTTTCGAGCGGGTCACTGCCTGGGCTGTAGACAGGTTAATAAAATTGATGCAAGCCATCACGATGATCAGGAAGCCAATCATTGATAAGGTCATCAGTGTGCTGCGGCTGGTTACATGATCGCCCAGGCCCGGGATCCGCGTATCAAAATGAATTTCACTTAAGGGCTGCAGGCTATTGCTGATCTTATGGGCACCTGTGTTGGTATAATACTTATCGGCTAAGCCTTTTAGCTGTGCCTCTACCCTTTCCGCCGGCAGGCTTTCCGGCAATTTCATAAATACCTGGAAAGCACTCGTTGTGCTGCCCCAGTCGGGGGTATAGCCGTAATAGCCATTGTTTTTGATAGTAATAAAAGAACCGATGACGGTTGTCGGGAAGTCGCTGTTGCCCGGAACATCTTCTATGATCCCGCCCACTTTCATATCCATCGCATTATCGATCCGGATCACCTTTCCGACAGCACGTTTCCAGTCTCCAAAATATTTTACCGCCATGGTTTTGGTAAGGACGACCTGCCCCGGATCCCTTAAGACAGAAGCATTCCCGGCCAGCCAGGTGGTGCTGAAAATATCGAAATACTCCGGCTCACAAAAAAACACGCCTGATTCTTCGATGAATTTTTTGCCCGCCGTGTTCTGTATATCACCAACCGTAACCTGGGTACCATAGGTATAATAAAGACCCGTCAGCTTAATCTGCGGGAAATCAGTGCGCAGTGCTTCCAGCGCCGGGTAAGGGATTCCGGGTGTGTACTCGGTTCCGTCAGGACCTTTATCTTCGGTAACCACGTGGTAAATATCCCGGTAAGCCGGCCGGAACCTATCATAGCTCAGCTCATAACGCACCACCAGGAAAATGATGAGGCAGGCCGCAATGCCAATGGCGAGGCCGGAAATATTAATGAAGCTATAGGCCTTATGACGTTTTAAGCTCCGTAATGTGATTTTAAGCTGATTCGTGATCATGTGTTCTTTCTTATTCGGTTCTTAAACTTTTGACTGGATTTGCCATAGCGGCTTTCAGCGTATGGAAGCCCACCGTGAGCACGGCAACTAAAACGGCCGTGAGGCCTACGATCAAAAACAAGGTCCAGCTGATCGTCATCCTGTAAGGAAAATTCTGCAGCCATTGGCTCATCAGCCACCAGGCCAAGGGTGTGGCAATGACAATGGACACCAGCACCAGCCTTAAAAATTCTTTGGTGAGCAGGAGATTGATGTTCATCGCCGAAGCTCCCAGCACTTTCCTCACGCCGATCTCTTTCACGCGTTGCCCGATCATCAACAGGGCCAGCGCAAACAAGCCGAGGCATGAAAGAACAACCGCAATAAGCGACGAGACTCCGAGAAGCCCGGAAAGGCTTTTCTCCTTGTTGTACCAGCGATCGGTGTTCTCATCCATAAATGTTCCCCTGAATTCCCGGCCGGGTTCCAGGTCTTTGTAAATGTTCTTTACCATGTCCATAACCTGTACCGGGTTGTTGCTCCTCAGCTTGATAAATACATAGCCTATGCGGGTTCCCGAAGACATATCAATGGTCAGTGGCTCTGTTTTTTCGTGCAGGGAATACATGTGAAAATCGGGGATCACGCCGATGATGGTGGATGGAGGCATGGCACTGTCGGCAATAAAGGTGAGGCCTACCGGGTCTTTCACACCAAACTGGCTGGCCATGCTCTCCGTCACGATCACCGATGTGGTGGTATCTGCCGCAAACGATTTGCTGAAATCACGGCCCTGGAGCAGCCTCATGTCGAGTGTTTTCAGAAAATCATAATCCACCGTCAGCATGTTGGTGTTGATGTTAATGTCCTTATGTGAGAAACTGCTGCTTCGCTTGGAAATATTTCCATCCTTGCCAAGGCCAATATTAATATTGCTGCCACTGATCGAAACGATGGCCGGTTGGGAAGCCAGCCTTAAGCGAAACTGTTCGGCAATGGCGCGCCCTCTACTGTAGTCATAGAGCGGAACGGTGATGACCGCTTCTTTATTGAAACCCAAAGGCATGCTGCGCATATACTCAAATTGTTTATAGGCGATAACGGTACAACCCATGAGCAGGCAGGCCATGGTAAACTGCAGGACGATCAGGGAATTGCGAAAGATGCCCGGCTTTTTTAAGGTAATGCTGCCTTTCAGAATGTTGATCGTATTCAGCTTGGAAATCACAAAGGCCGGGTAGCCGCCCGCAATAAAGGAAACCAGGAGTGTACCGAAAAGGATGGCCACGATGGTGAGTGGGTTTACAAAATGGCCGAGGTTGAGCTTTGAGCCGAAGACCTGGTTGAACCAGGTAAACAAAATCACCGAGCATAGCAGGCCAATGAGCACCGCCAGGGTACAAAGCAGCAGGCTCTCTCCCCATACCTGCATAAAAATCTGCTTTTTGTCCGCTCCTAAATATTTTCTCACGCCCACTTCTTTCACACGGGTGAACGACTGCGCAATGGTAAGGTTGATAAAGTTAAAACAGGCAATGGCCAGGATAAACACTCCGATCAGCAACAGGGTATACACATAGCCATAGCTTACCTTGTTATCGCCAGAGCCGATCTCCTCGTTCAGGTGAACCTCAGTAAGCGGCAGCAACCTCATCGAAAAAAAGTCTCCTTTGGCATCGCGCAGATAGCCGTTCTTCTTCATGTAAACCGTATCACCGGAATTGTAGGTTTTGGTAATGTAGCGCATCTTCTCCTCTACCTGTTCCTCCGTGGCTGAGGGCGCTATTTTGATATACACCTCGTGATGCTGGTTAGACCAGCTGTTCTTACTCTCTTCGTAATCGCCGCTCAGCTCCGGGCGTGCCAATACGGCAAAGGTCACCGAAGAATTGATGGGTGCATCTTCCAGCACCGCAGACACGGCCAGCTCTCTCCACGCTCCCGAAATCTTTACCCGGATTATTTTACCGATAGGATCTTCCTGGTTGAAAATGTTAGTTGCCGCAGATTTACTAAGCACTACGCTGCCTGCATCAGGAAGAGGTAGCACCCCATTCCCTTTGATCACCGGGAAGCTGAAGATCTTAAAGAAGTCGTTATCCACCAGGTTGGTCTGCAGGTCGAATTGCTTTCCCTTATATTCCAATCCTCCGCCGGACCACAAATACCGCGTAGCTGCTTTCACCTCCGGAATCTCCGCTTTGAATGTCGGGGCCACCGGGTAGCCCATCGAGGTTCCCATTTGCTCCCCATCCGCAGCCTTGCGGTAATGGTAAATCTTAAAGATCTTTTCCTTGTCTGCATGAAACCGGTCGTAGGACAGGTCGTGCGCCACATTCATAAACAGGAAAAGACTGCAGATAAAGGCCAGCGAAAGTCCGAACACATTAATGAAGGCATAGGTCTTGTGCTTCCTTAAGTTGCGGTAGGCGGTTATGAAATAATTTTTTAGCATGGCGATTCCTTATTCGGTCCTTAAACTTTTAACTGGATTTGAAACGGCTAATGGAAGCAAAGATGAGCCAGGCATTTTATGCCGCAACAGGTTTCTCCAGGCTATTTTAAAATACGTTTTAAACATGCTTATTCTGTTCTTAAACTATTTACCGGGTTAGTCCATGCGGCGCGCAATGTCCGGAAACTAACGGTAATAAAGGCGATCAGGCTTGCGATGATGGCCGTTGCCAGGAACACCCAGATATTCAGCTCGATCCGGAAGGCAAAATTGTTGAGCCAGCTTCTCAATACCAGCCAGGCAACAGGCCAGGCGATCAGGTTTGCAAGCAGCACCGGTTTCAGAAAATCGCGGTTCAGCAAGAGGGCGATGCTTTGTACGGATGCGCCGAATACTTTTCGCACGCCAATCTCCTTCACCCGTTTTTCGGTGGCATAGGTTGCCAGGCCAAAAAGGCCCAGGGCCGCAATGATGATCGCAATCCCTGAAAGAATCCCGACGATCCTGCTCAGCTGTGTATCGGCTTTGTAGAGGCTTGCAAAATCCTCATCCAGGAAGGTATATTCAAAGGCCACATCGGGAACAATTGTTTTCCAGGACGATTGCAGGAAAGCCAATGCCTCCGGCACTTTATTCCCCGCAACTTTCACAGATATTTCTGTATAGGGCAAACTGTCGGCATAAGACATCGTTAAGGTTTCTATTTTATGGTGAAAAGAATTGAAATTAAAATCCTGGGTAATGCCGATGATCGTTCCTAGTTCATCATTCCTGTTCAAACCGTAGGCTGTTCCCAGAAGCTTCTCCACCGACGCTTCGGGCGTATCCTTTAGAATTTGCTTCGCCATCGTCTCGTTGATCAGGAATCCCCTGCGATGATCCGATTCCCGGAAATTCCTCCCTGCAATTAGTTTGATGTCATAGAGCTTTAAAAAATCAGTGTCCACGGGAATACGCGATGTCGCCATGATCCGCTCCTCGCCCAGACCTTTGAAGCGGATGCTGGTTTGGTGCAGGTTATTTCCCAGGCGCTGGAAAGAGCCGGTTACATAGGCTACATCAGGGCTTTCCAGGAACTGGTGCTTGAGCTCCTTGTACTTTTTTCCCGTATTCTCCCTGCACTTAACTGCGATCACCTGGTCTTTGTTGAAGCCGGGATTACTGGTTTGCATAAAATTCAATTGCCTGATCACAAACACGGTTGCAATCACCAACACATTAGCACCGGCAAACTGGCATACCACCAGCACGTTCCTGCCGAAGCCTTTGTTTTTGCCGGTTTGCAAAGAGCCTTTCAACACTTTCGAAGGCCGGAAAGAAGATAAATAAAATGCAGGATAAGCGCCGGAAAACAAGCCTACTAACATCGTTCCTGCGATGAGCAAGCTCAGCGGGAATGGCTTTAATAAAGCCAGGTAAGACATATGGTAACCACTCAGGTTATTGATGTATGGAATAAAAAGCCCTGCAAGCAAGAGCGACAAGAGCATCGCGATGAACGTAAACAGCAAAGATTCCTGGATAAATTGCTGCGCCAGCTGAAACCTTGCCGCACCGATGGTTTTCCTGATGCCGACTTCTTTTGCCCTGCTCAGCGACCTTGCCGTGGAAAGGTTGACGAAATTCATGCAGGCAATGCCCAGAACGATCAGGGCAATGATGATAAAAATATAGGTATTGCTCCTGTCAAACTTCTGATAGTTTGCATAATCATGCGTGATGTCGGTGGAATTGGAATGCACCTCATCAAGCGGCTGCAGAAACAGCTCATATTGCTTTTCTCCTTCACCAAGATTTTTCTTAAGAAAGCCCGGAAACTGCGCTTCCATTTTGGCGGTATTCGCCTTGCCGGAAAGCTCGAGGTAAGTCACCAGCCAGTTTCTTCCCCAACCGTCGGCATAATCCGTTTTTACTGCCGTCGTGATCGTTGCCACCATGTCCATTTGCAGGTGCGAGGTTTCGGGTACGTCTTTCATAACTCCCCTGACAATGAGCTGCGTGGTGTCATCTCCATAAGTCGACATCATTTTCCCTATAGGATCTTCTTTGCCAAATACTTTTCCGGCAAGGCTTTCCGAGATGACAACATCTCCTGAGCCATTCAGAACGGTGTTCGGATTTCCTTTCAACAAAGGGAAATCAAACATCCGGAAAAACGTAGAATCTACCCACATAAAAGAGGGAACGACTATTTTTTTAGTTCGGTAAAGAAGAGGGGTTTTTTCCCTATGTATAACGCGTGTATAATTGAGCACTTCCGGAAAATCCTGTTGAAGCGCCGGGCCCATCGGGAACATAGACAACGCCACCTTCTGCGGAACCACGAGTCCTTCAAATTTCTGAACTTCGTCGAGACGGTAAATGTTTTTTGTATGGATGGCATCGACGCTGCGTTCGCGCTGTACAAACAGGGCGACAACAATACAGACAGAGAGGCCCAGGGAAAGGCCTATGATATTAATGAACGAGAACATTTTGTTCTTGAGCAGCTGCCTGAGTGCTATTTTGAAATAGTTCCCGATCATGGTTTAGGATTTTAAATGTTGGGTGACAATCTGCCCGTCGAGCATATTGATGACGCGGTGTGTAAAGCGCGCATCATGCTCAGAGTGTGTTACCATAATGATGGTGGTTCCCTTTTCATTCAGGTCTGTCAGGAGCTGCATCACCTCGTTGCCATTGCGCGAATCGAGATTACCCGTCGGCTCATCGGCCAGGATCAGCTTCGGATTATTTACCACGGCACGTGCCACAGCCACGCGCTGCTGCTGCCCGCCGGAGAGCTGTTGCGGAAAGTGATTGCGGCGGTGCGCAATCTGAATCTTATCCAATACCTCGTCCACAATTTTCTTGCGCTCGCTGCTTCCCACACCTGTATAGATCAATGGCAGCTCCACATTTTCGAATACCGTCAGCTCGTCAATGAGATTAAAGCTCTGGAACACAAAACCGATGTTGTGCTTGCGGAGCTCGGCACGCTTGCGCTCATTGAAGCCCGCCACTTCAATGCCGTTGAATAAATAACTGCCTTTATCGACATCATCCAGCAAGCCGATGATATTGAGTAGCGTGGACTTTCCGCAACCGGAGGGGCCCATCATCGCCACAAATTCTCCCTCCTTAATCTCAAAGGAAATAGAGTTCAGGGCTACCGTTTCGATCTCTTCGGTGCGGTAAATTTTTTCGAGGTTACTGACTTGTATCATAGTATACGTTTCTATCTGATTTTATCTTGTAATGGATGTAGATACTGTATTCCTTGCTTTGGCATAGACAATGCTATAGCCTTTTACAATATGGTATTTGGATCTGAACGTTTCCAATACAGCCTCGGATTGTTTCTTATTGTTTACTTCCATCTGATCGATCGATATGGAAAAGGCGACAACCTCCTTATTGGTAATGATCTTCATGGCTAACAGGTCATTCAGAATATCCTGGATCAGGTCTTCCGACCGTTTATTATCCCTGTCCTCTTTGCTTACAGCCATTTGCAGGGCATTAACCTCCCGTTGTCTTTTATTAATGACTTCCTGCGATTTATTAATCTCATGCTGCAATTTATTAATGGAGTCCTGTGTAATTTGTGCCGTTCCTAAGAAGTTACAGAATAGAACAGCAATGGTAAGTGGAGTTGTTTTCATAAGATGATGTGTTTTTATTTTTTATCTTTTAATATTAATTCCTGTGTTGTCATATAGGTATCGTATCCTGAAGTAATGACCTTGTCGCCCGGCTTCAGGCCTTGTAATACTTCGTAATAATCCGGGTTCTGTCTTCCCAGCTGCACGTCGATCCGGTAGGCTACCGTGCCATCGTCGTTGAGCTTAAAGACCCAGTTGCCGCCCGTTTGCTGATAGAAGCCGCCACGCGCCAGTAACAAGGCCTGTGTTTCATCGCTCAGGGCCAGGCGGATCTGTAAGCTCTGCCCGCGACGGATATCTTTCGGCACGCCGCCTTCAAAATTCATATCCACCTGGAACTTCCCGTTCTTCACCTGCGAATACACTTTATGAATGCTGAGCTTATAATTTTTTCCGGCCAGGGTAAACTCTCCCGTCAGTCCCGGATAAATGCGCGTGATGTAATGCTCGTCGATCTCCACCCGTACTTTGAAACCCGTGACCACATCGATCTGTCCGAGCCTTTCCCCTTTGTTCTTGCTTTGCCCCGGCTCGGCAGCCAGCGAGGTAAGCTGCCCGTCGACCGGTGCGCGTACGATCAGGTCTTCCACTTTACGGCGCATGATCTTCAGCGCTTCCTGGGTCCGCTTAAATGATTCCTTGGCCTGCGCCAGCTCTTCCTTCCCTGAAACCGAATCCTGCTTTAAGATCTGCTCTGTCAGTTTTTTCTTTTGCGAAGCATAGTTGTAATTATTTTCCGACTGCTTAAACTCCTGCAGGGAAATGGCCTGCGAGTCGTACAATTGCTTGTTGAGATCGTACACGCGTTTGGCTTCCCTGTACAGGTTATCCACATCCGTTCCCTGGTTCAGCTTCATGATGGTATTCTGCGTGGCGGCATTTCCGGAGATGCGCATTTGCGTGAGCAGGTTAAACACTGATGTTTCCTGGTTTGCCAGGCTCAATTCCAAATCCGTATTGGAGAGCTTCAGGATCGGATCGCCCTTTTTCATCATGGCGCCGTCTTCTGCAAAGACTTCCTCTACCCTGCCACCTTCCACAGCATCCAGGTAAATTGTCGTCATTGGTAAGACCACACCATTCACCGGGATAAACTCCTGGAACGCTCCCTTTTTGACTTCGCTGATCGTGATGCGCCCGGCATCCACATTCAGCTTCGATCCTCCGCTGGCATAATATACGCTGCCGCCGATCAAACAAACCACCAGCGTCACCAGTGCGATCGTTATTACTTTTTTAGTTGTCCATTTCTTTTTAGCTATTGCCCTGTCCATGCTGCCTGATCTGTTTTTCTTCTACAAATTTATTCGTGGAGATGTATGCTATGTTATTTTTCGTTGCTCGTATCAAAAAACTATCTGTGCATACATCTCCAAACACGAATAAACACCTTAGGAATCATAAACAGCGTGCCACATTCTGTACACACTGATTATCAACAGATTAAGACATGCAGCCCTATTTGAAAGTGTCCGCATGCAGGACGCAGGTGTCCGGTTTTGATACACTCTGTTCAGCGGCTGTTTTTATAATTTGTTTGAAGACAGGTATATAGCGTTTGGGAATATTTATTGATCTTTAAGCTGGCAAAGAAAGAACATGGATTTAAAGAACGCGACTATTTTAGTAATGGATGATGACCGGGACGTGCTGACGGCGATGGAGCTCCTGTTGAAAAAAGAAGTGGCGCAGATCGTCACGGAAAAAGATCCGGGCAACCTGCCGGCTTTGCTGAAAAAGAAGGCCTTCGACCTCGTGCTGCTCGATATGAATTTCAATGCCTCTATCAACACGGGCAATGAAGGTATTTACTGGCTGAAGCGTATCCGGGAAATTCATCCTTCGCTGAATGTGATTATGATCACGGCTTATGCCGACATCGACCTCGCCATCCGTTCCCTGAAAGAAGGCGCTTCCGACTTCATCGTCAAACCCTGGAATAACCAGCTCCTGGTGGATTCGCTGAAAGAAACGCTCCGCAAAAAAAGCGGCGGGGAAAAACCTTCCGCCACGGTGGATTACGAAGGCTCCGGCATTATCGGCCAGAGCGAAGCCATGAGTGACATCTTCAACAAAATCGGGAAGGTAGCGCCTACCGATGCCAATATCCTGATCCTCGGCGAGAACGGAACGGGGAAGGACCTCATCGCTAAGGCCATTCACCAACGGTCCTTACGCGCTGCGAACCCCTTCATCAAAGTGGATGTAGGCGCGCTGACAGAAACCTTGTTTGAAAGTGAACTGTTCGGTCATAAAAAAGGCGCCTTTACTGATGCGCGCGACGACCGTGAAGGGCGCTTTGAGTCGGCAAACAAGGGTACGCTTTTTCTCGATGAGATCGGCAACATCAGCCTGCAGCAACAGGCCAAGCTTTTAACGGTGCTACAAAACAGGCAGGTGACGCGCCTGGGAAGCAACGTTTCCTCCCCGGTGGACATCCGCCTGGTATGCGCCACCAACCAGCCTTTGAGCGAGCTTGCCAATGAGAACCGTTTCCGCAAAGATTTGATTTACCGGATCAATACCGTAGAGATCATGCTGCCTCCGCTAAGAGCACGTAAAGATGATATTCCTTTACTTGCAACGCATTACCTGAAATTTTACCGCGACAAATATTTTAAATCCTCTTTGGAATTAAGTCCCAAAGCCTTCGACAAACTGAAGGACTACCACTATCCGGGGAATATCCGCGAACTGCAATATGCCATTGAGCGGGCCGTGATCATGGCCGACGGCGAAGTGTTGCAGGCGGGCGATCTGATTTTCTCTCCCATGGAATCCACCAGGCCCGATGAGCCTGATAACGAAACGAAGTTAAGCGCCATTGAAAAGCAAACGATCATGCGGGTGATCGAAAAGAATAACGGCAACATCACCAAAGCCGCCAAAGAGCTGGGAATTACGCGCACTGCGCTTTACCGCCGATTAGGAAAATATGAACTATAAGCGCCTGTTCCGACATAGTCTTTTCAAAACGCTGGTCCTCTTCCTGGCCCTGCTCACTGCGGCTTTTGCCCTGGTGAACCAATGGTATGCTGCGGAGATTGTCCTGCTGCCGCTGATTAGCTGGCTGCTGTATGATTCCTATAAATACCACCAGCGCGCCACCAGCGAAATCGAACAGTTTGTGGAGTCTATCCGGCACCGCGATTTTTCGAGGCACTTTAATTCGGAGCATGTGCCTTCGGAGCTGCAGCCTTTGCGCCGCGGCTTCAATGAGATCATCTCTACCTTTAAGCTGATCAGCAAGGAAAAAGAAACGCAGTTCCTCTACCTGAAAAATATCCTCGATATTGTGGACACCGGCATCCTCTCTTACGAAGTGAAAGAGGGAGAAGTGCTATGGATGAACGAAGCCCTGAAGCATCTCCTGCAAATTCCTTACCTGAAAACCATTCATTCCCTTGAAAAGCGCAACGAGGCGCTTTACAGGGAAGTCATGACCCTGGAGCGCGGACAAAAAACAGTGACGGCGGTTCAGAAAGACAATAGCCAGGTCAAAGTATTGCTCTCGGCTACCATGTTTGAGAATGAAGGAAAGACCTATAAGCTGATTGCTTTTCAGAACATCAACGACGCCCTTGATGAAGGTGAATCGCAGGCCTGGCAAAAGTTGCTGAGCGTGATGACGCATGAGATCATGAATTCTGTAGCACCCATTGCCTCGTTGGCCGAAACCATGAAAAGCCGCCTCTCGGAAGAGAATTTACAACCAGGCAATTATAAGGAAACACTGTCCGACATCGAAACCGGCATCACTACCATTAAAAAGCGCAGCGAAGGCTTGTTGAAGTTTACGGAAACTTACCGCAGCCTGAGCAAGATCAACAAAGTACATCCCGCTCCTGTCTATGCTTCCGAATTATTCGAGCATGTGCAGCAGCTCATGCAGCCCGGCATCGATAGCCGTCGCATTGATTTTGAAATTATTTTAAAAGATCCCCTGCTCAGCGTGAATGCTGATTCTGCGCTCATCGAGCAGGTGCTGATCAACCTCACGCTGAATGCCATGGATGCTGTGAAAGACAGACCCAACCCGCGGATCAGCCTGAGCGCTGAAAAGCAGGACCAGAGAACCGTGCTCCGCATAGCCGATAATGGTTCGGGCATTGCACCCGAATTGCTGGATAAGATCTTCATTCCTTTTTTCAGCACCAAGAAAACCGGTAACGGCATCGGCCTCAGCTTATGCAAGCAGGTGATGATGCTTCACAAAGGACACATCTCCGTAAAATCCGTGGAGAACGAAGGAACGGTCTTTTTGCTGATGTTTGATTGATCCTGTTGTCTTTTAAATCATTCTTTAGTGTGATCTGGTGTTCCATTGTTCAAAAATGTTGATACCACTTGTGGATTAAATATTTCTATGACGCTTTTATAAGCTTCTGGACGCTTCTCCTGAAATCTAGTCATGTGCTCATTGACTTCTTTGCTATGCATACTAAACAATGAAATGCAGCCTAATGTAAATGTTTCAATTCTTTCCGAAAGAGGTATTGAACTATTATCTTTTTGTGTCATCGTATTAACAAGAGTATCTAGTTTAGTCGTCTTCGCCTCTCCCATATCAAAAGTCAAACAATGAGCGATAGAATTCCTAAGAGAATTTACTTCTTTTATTGCTGGAATAACATATTCAAAAGCTTTATTTTTTGCCGGAAGAAGTTTCAACTTTTGCATAAAGCTAAGTCTGACGCCATTAAGTGTGTTTTCATCATGCCCTAAATGATTCATAATTTCTTTATTTATCAGGCTCTCAATAACCAGATGACAAGTGACGATTTTTCCGATATGATCGTAATTTGTCTTGAGAAGAGCCTTGTTTTTATCAATATCTTTCTGCCAGGAACTAAAAAATCCAATTCCTAAATCTATCAAATCACTCATGAAAGCGATTGCTTCATTTTTATTATTATCTGTATTGCTTTCCATATTTTCTAATTTAATTTTTATACATCCTCTCCCGCATCTCCACCAGGATCTCCTCCGCCTTCGCCGTGTCCGGCTCTTCCGGTAAAGACGATCGTTCGTAAAGGCTTTCTATGTGTGTGATCTTTTCATTGGCCACATCCACAAGCTCTTCGTAAGAAAAAGCACCGGAACGGATCTTCAGTAAAAAGTCACGGTCGTGGCGGCGCACGTTCACCACACCTTCCCGGGCGATCTCCTCCGCCATATTCAGCAGGCGGAAGGTATGCATCATGTTTTTGGCGTCGTAGTTCTTCCCATGATCGATGGTGTTCTCATAACGGAGGTCGTTCCGTTTCTCCACCCAATCCCAGTACTCCCTGTAATCCCTGCAATACTTGGAATAGCCGTCTTTATTAAAGCTCATAATCGCCAACGGTTCAACTCCTTGCTCCACAGAGCTTAGCGACACATCATTGGCGTCCATGCCTGAGCTGACCCCTTTCAGATAGCCTTCTGAGAGCTGGCTGTTATGGAACACCGCGTAGATATCGCGCATGTGCGCAATATTTACCAGGCCGCAATCTTCCTGCACAAAGCCTTTCTTCTCAAGCCACGCCGGAAGAGCGATTGAGCCCTGCTGGTGAATGACGTAACAAAAATCCACGATCGACTTGCGTTCCTTGTCAACAGGGTTTATGATCTTCTTGTTAAGGCCTTTCGCTTTTTTAATCTGCGACTGTGCATAGCCTGCAAAAGTTTGCCGGCAAAGCTTCGACAGGAATAGTTCCGGCTTGAGCAGATCCATCACCGGATGCCGGTGCCGGATGCAATCCACCGGCGTGTTCAGCAATTCCAGGATATTTGGGTTGTTCTTTACCAACAGGTCTACAAAGCGTTTCAGCTCGTAATACACTTCGTCGTTTGTTTCGTTATTGGCCTGTTCCGTATACTCCAGTCCATAAAACTTCTGCTTTGGCAAAACAAACACACCCTTCAGGTCGGTGTCCGACTGAGGGGTGTGCAGGCCATAGGCCCGGCTGCCGCTGATGCATTCCAGCAACAAGAGATGAGATTGTTTAACTTCCTGCAGGTTCATGGGCATTCATTTTTACGATTTGCCTGAATAACACATCCAGGTCGGTCTGATTGTCTTTTCTTCCTTTGAGGCTATTAAAAGCCTTTGCAGCTTTGTCGAGCTCCGCCGTGATAAAAGCGTTGATGTATGTTTCCGCCGGGTGGTAGTAGCTTTCCGATTGCCCGGATTTCAGCTCTACCAGCTCACAGATTCGTTGCTTCAAGGACTCATCAAAGGCAAGCTCGTCTACCATCGTCGCAAATACGATTGGCGGCACGGCATCTTTTTCGAGAATCCATTTGCAGCAAAGGGTAGCACGCAACGCATAGAACAGTTTTTTGAGCTTGACCTCATCCTTGCCTTCCACATCGGAGAAGCTGTTCCTGGCCATTCCCAAATAATGATGCATGGCGGCAATCGGCGCAAAGCAGCGCTGAGAGTAGGATTGCAAGAGCTCCTGGATTCCCGGTTCTTCGCGGTACAGGATCGGCGATTGTACCCGCTCCAATAAAGCGCCGTTGGATTTCCACATCAGCTTCAGGCATTTTTTGATATCCCAGCCAGTTACATCCAGCTCGCCATCCTCCGACATAAATTCGATCGTGTCTTTTTTATCCGATAGCGACAAATACCAGTCGAGGTCATGCGTATAGATCATCCGCACATCGTAATCGCTGTCAGGCGAGGGAAATCCCCAGGCACGTGAGCCTGTTTCGCAGGCATACAGGATTTTCACGCCGTATTGTGCTTCTATATCCTTTAGTTTATGTTGTATTTGTGTTTTCATAACTCATAATCAAGATAAATATACGTATTTGTCACTTCGATCCCGGGTTTCTTACAGACCTTAACATTAAGTAAGGTCATGCTGAACTTGTTTCAGCATCTCATAAAATCCAGCTCCCAATACCGATCGGAAGCTGGATTTTTCCTGCTGTAAAAAAACACTAATCCTCACGGCTTCCGTCATCAGCCATCCGCACCAGTTTCGGTGTGAACTTCGCCACCACATCTACCAGGTCTTTCTGCGAAGCCATCACGGTCTCGATGTTTTTATAGGCCATCGGCGCTTCGTCCAGCCCGGCACCAATCAGGGTCACACCATGGTCTTTCAGCATCTTCTGCATATCGTTCTTCATAATGCTCTTAATGGCCTGTGTCCGGCTCATCTGCCTTCCGGCGCCATGCGATGCCGAGTTGATGGCATCCGCTTCTCCTTTACCGCGCACCAGGAATCCGGGTGCCGTCATCGAGCCGGGAATAATTCCCATCACATCTTTCGAGGCCGGTGTAGCTCCTTTCCGGTGAACGATCACTTCTTCGCCGTTCCAGGTTTCTTTCCAGGCAAAGTTATGGTGGTTCTCCACTTTGGCCAACACATTTCCACCGATGGCTTTGGTGATCCGGTCATGAATCACTTCATGGCAGGCCGAGGCGTAATCGCCGGCAAGGTTCATCGCCAGCCAGTATTCCTGTCCTTCGGCGCTGTTCATATCCAGGTAGGCCAGGTTGGCTGCCTCTTTCGGAAGCTTACACAGCTCTTTCGCAATTTTGGTATAGTGTCCGGCAATGGTCGCACCGAATCCACGGGAACCGGAATGCGTTAACAAAGCCAGGTACTTTCCTTTTTTGATATTCAGCTTCGCATCATCTTTTTCAAACTCAATGATGCCGAATTCCACAAAGTGATTTCCGCCACCGGACGAACCTAATTGCTCATAAGCCTTGTTATGCAGGTTCTTCACAAAAGGATTCATGTTGAAGGTAGCGTTATCCAACACACCATGCTCCGCTCGGTACTTTCCATGCCACCCGGCACCGGCACCGAATTTTGTCCAGGCAATCAGCTCACGCTTATATTTGGATTCGTTCTCCATGAAATGAGATTCCGAAATATCGTACACCGATAAAGCCATCCGGCAACCGATATCCACGCCAACACCGTATGGGATCACGGCATTGTTCGTTGCCAGCACACCGCCAATCGGCAGGCCGTATCCCTGGTGTGCATCCGGCATTAAGGCTCCCGCTACAGTCACCGGTAATTTCATCGCTACTTCCATCTGGTTGATGGCTCCTTCTTCGATATGATCGGCGCCGAAAATTTTATAAGGCTTCCCGGTTTCATTTAAAGCGATCAGCTCATCACTTAAGCTATTCTCATGCTCTATTAAAGCGTTGGCAACCGACTGCAGGGTTGTATGTTCTGTAAAGCCTTTCGGATTTTCCAGCACTTGTTTCAATTTTGTCATTACCAATTCCAGGCTCGCTCCGTCAAATAGTTTCTCTATCACGCGTAATGCCTTTCCAATGGCTTTTCCTTCGGGGTAACCGATTGCTTTCAGGTCTTCTCCTGTAATGTTCAGTTTGTTCATGATATATTATTTAGCTTATTTAATTTATTAGTAATAATTCGTTTAAATTCTACTTTATCAATTTTATTGTACTTATAGTGATTTATCTCCTGGTAAAATGATTCCGCGTGAACCTTATCCTTTCCAATACGCATCATTAACGGCAGTTTTAATCTTTCGGACTCATTTCTCAAATACCTGATCTGTTCTTCTGTTAAATCGCTTTCTATTGTATTCCTGTTATTATAAACAAGATAGTATTCAAGATTAAATAAAGGTTTAAGATCTGTTTCAATTACCGTTTTAAACTCTTTCCTGGAGCTATACCATAGAAAATATTTTCCCTCATTCTCTTTTCTAAAGCGTTTTATTCTTCTTTCACTAAGATAGCCGTTCATGCTCAGGGCTAAAACCAACAGCAAGATCAAGCCTAAAATGACAAGTGTAATTTTATAAAAAAGTACAACCAACGCTATGATGATAAATGCTCCGAATATATCCTTGAATTTCATGGTACAAATGAACCAACTAAGTGCGCAGTGGAGTTGCGCAGATGAATGATTTTCTTAAAACAAACATAACTACCTGATTTACAGGGTAAAAATTAATCTATTTTCACTAAGTAAAAACTTGGGCTCACTCAATGGCAAGCCAACGATCGGGCGAATAACCTTAGCTTAGCGTGCCGGGTAATAACCCTGATTGCTTTCATCAAAACCTTACGCCCCATGAAAACAAAACTCTTCGCCCTTGTATTCAGCTTAACAGGATTCCTCTCTACAGCACAAACGCCGGCCTGCGGCGATGATCTCATCCGGAGCATCCAGAAAAAAAACCGCAGGGATTATGAGCAGAGGATCAAGCTCATGAATGAAAGCATCAAATACTATGTTGACCAGCATTCGGGAAATAATGCCGGAAGGCCTGCCACCACAACGAGCTACACGATCCCGGTTGTTTTCCATATTGTCCATCCTACAGGGCAGGCCTATGGCACAGGCAACAATATTTCTTACCAGCAGATCTTATCGCAGCTCAACGCGCTGAATGCAGCCTTCGCCAAGAACTACCCGGCCTATAATAACCAGGCACATCCTTCTTATGCACAGAACACGGACATTCAGTTCTGCCTGGCATCCATTGCGATGCCTTCTTCTGTGTCGTTTTATAACGGGCCGGGTGGCGTGGAGAAAGGCGTGATGCGTTATGCCGATAACTCCCTCAGCAACCACCAGATGAGCAATACCGACGCCGCGGCCTTAGCCGGCCTCACTCATCCTACCGGTAATCATTTTCCTTATGATAAGTACCTTAATATCTGGGTGGTTTCCTCTATCGGCGGGAGCAGCTCGGGCATCGTGATGGGCTACGCTCCCCTTCCTTTGATGGGCTCTTACCCGCTCGACGGCGTGATCATGCGCTCCGATGTGATTGGCGATAACTCAACGGGAAATAGCTTCGCGCTGGGCTATGCCCTCACGCAGGGAAAAGTGCTGGTGCACGAAGTGGGCCATTACCTCAACCTCATGCATATTTTTGAAGGCGGCTGCGCAGGCGCCAATGCTGCGGGCTCTGCTACTGATCCCTGTGATCTGAACGGTGATATGATTTGCGATATCGAGCCAAGCACCACACAAAACATCAACTGTAATTCTCCTATTCCTAATACCTGCTCTGCCACCTACCCCACCGGCACAACAGCCAACGACATGATCGAGGATTACATGAGCTATGCTGATGATGATTGCATGAATACATTTACGCAGGGACAGAAGCTGAGGATGCAGGCAACTCTCAATGCCTTACGCTCGGGGCTTTGGCAAACGGCCAACCTGGCGGCTACAGGCGTGATAGGCGCCGGCGGCTGCTCGAACGCGACGCTTTATATTGATATTGTAAGACCTTCCACAAACTATTGTACGAATGCGGCGCTTGCCTTATCGAATCCTACCGTGGGCAATACCTCGAGCTCCTGGCAATGGACCTTAACAGGCGGTACTCCTTCAAGCGCCACCACCAGCAGCGTGAGCGTGACTTACACCGCCCCCGGCTTATATTATGCCAAATTAAAAATAAGCGATGGCATCATCTTCCAAACGGATAGTATCCCGATTGCGATCACCAGCTGTACGCTTGATCCCAAAAAGCTGAACCGCAGCAACTGGCTCTTCGGCGACTCCTGCTCCATCTCCTTTGCGAGCGGCAACGCTACCATCAATGATCTGGTGCTGCGCAAAAAAACACAGAGGGCCTTTGAAATGGCCGTATCCATGAGCGATTCGCTGGGGAATCTGTTGTTCTATTCAGACGGTGTGAACCTCTGGGACAATGCCCATAACCAGGTCAATAATTCCCCGATCTTCGGCTGGAATATCGCTACCAGCACCTCCGACTACAAAGGCTCTTCGGTGTATGGCTTCACGGCATTCGAGGTTCCGAAGCAACCCGGAAAATATGCCCTGATCTGCATTCCGCCACAGGAGACCAACTCCGGCGGGCAAAATATCTATTGCATGATCTCCTCTATTATCTATGATTCCAATAATCATACAATAACTCCTTTTCAAAGCCTGACCCATCCTTCCATCTATACACCCGGCACAAACACTTTTTCGGAAGACCTTTGCGTAGTGCCTCACTGCAATGGTGTGGACTACTGGGTGCTGGTCCGCGGATGGACAAGTAATTTCATGAATGGAAATATCTATGCGTTCCTCTTCAATCAGAACGGGTTGAATCCAACGGCGCCACCGGTGGTCTCTGGGCCATTCGTTAGTCCCACCGGTGTCGGGGGCATCAAGCCAAATCCTGCCGGTGATAAGATCATCTGCGGATCGGGCATTGGCAAATTCCTCATGTATAACTTCAATCCCGCCACTGGAGTCCTGAGTAATGAGATCCAGTTACCGGTGACCCTTTCCAATAATAACCTTTGCCTGACCTGTGTTTTCAGTCCGAACGGGCAATATGCCTATCTTAAATATGAAACCGGCCCGGCCACGGGAGGCTATATTCAACAGGTAGATGTCAACTCGCTCTCTGTGGTAAGAACCCTGACCACGACAAACCCGAATGCTCAGCCATGGGGCTTTGGCTATATGGAGATAGGCCCCGACAATAACATTTACTATAATACCACCAATCCCTTTTACCTGGGCCGGATCGCCAACCCTAACTCACCCACAGCATCTGCCATCGGTGCGCCTGTGGCCTTTATTCCTACCTACACCATGTGCAATACCAACCTGTCCCTCATCAATTATGTGGAAGCGGATAAGCATGCGGAAGTGGCGCCCCTGATGGTGCAAAACAGTAATTGCAGCAGCTACTCTTTCTCTGTGAACCCTTGCTGGAGTATTTACAATGCTTCCTGGAACTTCGGCGATGGAAGCGCAACAGCCAATGGTAATACTGTACTCCATACTTACAGCACTCCCGGTGTGTATACGGTAAGCCTCACGCTCAGCTACAACGGGCAAAGCATTCCGGTGTATACGAAAACCGTCACCGTCAGCAGCTCTACCATCGCCATTAATGGCCCTTCCGCCATTTGCAAAGGAAATACCTATGTGAACAATTACAGCGCAACGAACATTGCCGGTGCAAGCTATACCTGGTCGGCATCCAATGCCACGATCTCCGGGCCAAGCACCATTTCGTCCATCAACCTTGTATCGGGGAGCACGGGCGTGGCCACCCTATCCTTGCAGGTCATGAACGGAGGCTGCCTTTCTTCCGGCACCAAAACCATTACCATCGATACGATTCCGCAGGTCGCGCTTACCGCTTCCACCCTCAGCTGCGTAGGAAGCACCGTGACCCTGAACGGAACACCGACGGGCGGGGCCTATACCGGAACCAATGTAGCTTCGGCTGCGCTCACACCAACCGCAACAGGCATTCATAAAGTGTATTATACCTATACGAATAGCAACGGCTGTGCGAATACAGCTTCCCTCTCGGTGATGGTGAATGCCTGCACCGGCCTGGAGGAGCTCAACGGGGCGATTGTATTTAAGCTCTATCCTAATCCAACCAACGGGATGATGTTCGTGAGTGGAAATACGGAGATCTCAAAGATTGAGGTGTTCAATGCCATCGGGCAGATCGTACTCGAAAGGGACCAGGTTCACTCTGACGCGGCCACGCTTGATCTCAGCCAGTCCGCCAAAGGGATTTACGTTGTTCGCCTTTTCACGGAGAAAGGTATTTATGTTCAAAGAGTGATGAAGGAGTAACTGACTTAATCCCTTACTCTATTATATCGGAATTTCTGTCTTTTCTTTAATGCACAATTAAAAAGCAGGCTTTCTCAATTTGAATATTGGGCGCCTCCTTCCGCAAGTGCTTCGACAGGCTCAGCAACCAGCGGAAGGTCAGGCTGTCTCCGGGCTCCGCTTCGCTCCGGTTCTTTACTGTCCCGAAGCGTCGGGACAGTAAAGGAACTAAACCCTCCGCATCCTTGGCGCGGTTTACCTCATCTTTCAGTATAAAATCTCAACGGAGTCCATTCCAAAATTTTAGCATTTTTTGGAAGTTTGAATAAAACATTTACCTTTACTTTGTATTTCAAAGTACTTTGATACTAAAATCAACATTCAAACGTTTATAACGCCATGACCAACTCCTCCGATCAACCCGTTTACAGAAAGGCCTACTGGATCGGCCTTGCCTTTACGATTATTTCCTTTGCCATTTACCTGTTCGGCGTACTGGGCAAGCAAGACCTTAACCTCAGGTCTTTTCTTTCGGGTATGTTCATCCTCAATTTCATCTTCACATTTTTCTACGCGGTGATCCTGTTGGTATTTAAGCTTAGCTACAGCACACCAAGACCGAACATCACACAAGGCTGCTGGGTAAACCTGGTTTTGCTTTTTACCATCAGCGCTTTTTCATTGAACCAGGAAATGCAGGTGTTTGCCCGCTTCCCGCTATGGCTCAACATTTACACCTTGCTGATGGTGGCCGTATTTTTTGCCTATCCCTATGTCAGGAATTTTACAAAGCCGTTTAAGATCTTGCTATATACCTTCACAGGAAGCGCCCTCGTACTTTCGCTGTACATGACCATCTTCCTTTGCCCGCTGCTGCCCATATCCGTCCTGGTGTTCTGGTTCTTCGGGATCTCGCTGCACAGCTTTGTGCCGGCCCTATGGCTGCTGATGCTCCTCCTGTTCCTCTTCAGAAAAAACGAAGACGGCAAGCTTCGCCATGTCACCTGGATCGGCGTTTTGATTCCCTTGTGCTTCCTGGCGGTTTACCTGGTTAAATGGAATTCCATTCAAACACAAATCAAGGATATTGTTTCGGCAAAGAATGTACAACTCAGCAACCAGCTGCCTAATGCCGTACAGCTGGCGCAGAAACTGCCCTCGGATCCCATGAGCGAAACCATCATGATCTCACCCTTTAAATCGCAACGTTTCTGGGGCGATGATTTTAACTTCAACGGCGCAGGCGAGCAGAAATTTCACGATCCTTTGTCTTTGGTAGCCATTGCCCTGCTGGGCGAGATCGATATCGATGAGGCAACGGTAGAAACGTTCTTAAATATCCGCCGCGACTACCGCCACAAAACAACACGCAAGCTCTGGCTGGGCAACAGCCTTTCCACAAGCTCCGTTGCCTCCAACATCCAGGTGTTCCCGGAATACAGGATGGCTTACCATGAAAAGACATTTGTGATCCATAACAGCCCCGACAAGAACAGGGACTTCTGGTTTAGCAATGAAACGCAGGAAGCGCTTTATACCTTTCATGTTCCCGAAGGAAGCATTGTGACTTCGCTTTCGCTATGGATTAATGGAAAGGAACAGAAATCACGCCTGAGCACGGTGCAAAAAGCCGATAGCGCCTATACGCAGATTGTGGGTGTGCAGCGCAGGGACCCGGCCGTGGTGCATTGGCAGGAAGGAAACCGGGTTACCGTGAACGTATTTCCCTGCACCACAGAAGAAGACCGGACCTTTAAAATAGGCTTCAGCACTCCCTTATCGGTAAGGGAAGGAAAACTCTGGCTGGAAAATATCTGGTTTGAGGGACCTGACTTTAACTCGGCACGTGAAACAACGCGCATTCTCCTGGAAGGCGGAAAGGCTGTATTGACGGATATTCCGGATGATCTTAAGAAAAACGCCCAGGGAAATTATGAATACTCGGGAGATTACAGGCCTTCGTGGGAACTACCGATGCAAATGGTAGCCCTATCCTCACAACCCTTCCGCTTCAACGGCAATAACTATCACCTGCAGGAACTGGAACATGAAGCCTTTCGTACAGAACTCTCATCCATTTACCTGGACATTACCAATGCCTGGACCAAAGAAGATTACGAGCAGATCCTGGCGGCATCGGCCGGGAAAAAAGTCATAGCCTGGCTGCCGGAAAAAACGGAGGTCACCGGCGAAAACAAAGAGCTGGTATGGGAAGCCGCCAGCAGGAATCAATTCTCCATGCCTTTTCTCTACGATATCACCTCGCCCGAAAAAAGCCTGGTCATCACCAAATGCGGCGCCTCCTCTCCTATCCTGGCCGATCTGAAGGACAGCGACTACGGCGTCAAAACAACAGACTACCTGCAGGCACAACAACATCCGGTGCATCTGCTCAACATTGGCACGGAGCTCTCTCCCTTGTGGCGATCGCTGGTAGAGCTGAAGCTTGTGAATTATGAGGCCGTTGCACTGAGGCACGCCATTAATGCGATTCAAAGCGGGAAGCTGAACCGTGTGCGGGAAGACAGCATGAGGGTTTCCCTGAATGAAAGCCATTTAAGCATTGTGAAAACACCTGTTGCCGACAGCAGCCGGGGCGGAACTGCACCCGATCACCTGTTGAGGATGTTTGCCTATAACGATATCCTGAGACGCGTGGGGAAAAATTATTTCAAAAAAGAGCGCTATGAAAACATCCTCTTCCGCGAAGCCGAAGAAGGCTATGTGGTAACGCCTGTTACGAGCATGATCGTCCTGGAAAGCGAGGCGGATTATAAGCGGATGGGCATTGATGAAAACAACAACACTGTAGGAAACGCCGGTATTATCAGTGGCGGCGCTGTTCCGGAACCCCATGAGTGGCTGCTCATCGGGCTGGTGCTCTCCCTGATCCTGCATCACCTCTACCGTAACAAAAAGCTGAGTGGAAGCTATTTTAGAAAATAATACCGGGCAGCGAATGCCCGGCAGGTACAAAGACTGGCTCCTGCCTGCCCTGGCATTGGGGGTTGCCGTGTATGTCCTGAAAGACTATTTCGTACCGGGCATACAGATTGCGCTGGCCATGCTCATGGCCCCTTTTGTGTTCCGGGTAAAAGCGCCGGGCAGTTATTCATACAGCTATGCCATCGCCGCAGTAGTCTTCCTGGTCTTACACTTTTACCTAACGGTTTCCGTCCTGCTGTTCCTGAGTGCCGGATGCCTGCTGCTGTTCAGCATTTCCTGCCGCACAGGCCGGTTGGGAATTTTACCTTTCCTTTTTCTGATCAGCATTTCGCCGGCGCTTAAATATGCGGTGAGCGTCTTTACCTTTTCTATTCGCCTGGAGTTAAGCAAATATGCCGCCCTTATGCTCAACCGGATCGGGATGGCCGTTGAAAATAAAGGCGCTTATTTTATCATGCCCGATGGTTTCAGCTTCAGCGTCGACACGGCCTGCATCGGCCTTAACCTTTTCAATACCGGCTTGTGCCTGATGATCCTGCTGGTGAGCTTTTCGCAACAGCGTTACAAAAAAGAGCTGGGTCTTTTGCCCCTTGGCGTTGCTTTTGGCATGACAGCATTTTTGCTGGTTCTGACGAACCTCCTCAGGATTGTGGCCATAGTGCTGTTTCGTTCGGAGCCCGGAACCATAGGCCACGACCTCATCGGGATGGGAGCGCTGGTATTGTATACACTGGTACCTGTGTTCTTCCTTATACGCTGGCTGGTCCGCCGTTTCGGAAAGGCACCGCAGGAAAGCCGGGAAGAAAGCAGGCCTTCTTTTGTGAAAAGCCTCTGCATCACGCTTGTACTCTGCTTAGGCCTTATCACCGTGTCAGGCTTTGTAAAACACCGGGACCAAATACAGGTAAAAGACGGGAAGCTGGAAACACTGACACTCCCGGGCTATAGCAAAAGCCTGAAAGAGGACGGCGTGTATGAGTTTTTGAAGGAGGATGTCCTGATCTATATCAAGCCGGCAAACAAAGCCTATGAGAGCGATCACCCGCCGGCTATGTGCTGGCAGGCCTCGGGCTTCCGCCTGGATGAGATCTCCGAACAGCGCTATGGCGATGCCACTATCCTGAAAGCGGTTTTGAAACGCGATGCCGCCATCCAGTACACCGCCTGGTGGTACGACAACGGCAGTGAGAAGACCGTTAGCCAATGGCAATGGCGCTTTTCAAAAGGCGAGCCTTACCGCATCATTAACATCACCACCAATAATCCCGAAAAGCTGGACAGCCTCTGCCGCCGGTACCTGGCACAAAAGCTCTTCTAATCCTTTCCAACCCACTTATCCAGGAAAGCCTCGTCATCACTGATCTTCCCAACAACACGGTAGTTCGACTTCTCTAAAACAGAAGATTCGCTGACAACATCCTTCACGACCTTGAAAGGAAACCAGCCGGTGGAATGAATGAAATAGTGCTCATCGCCATTCATAAAAATAAAGCCGGTATGGTTGTCGAGGCCGATGATGTATAAGCCATTTCCGTAAGCGACCAGTTTTTTCTCAAAGTCCTTTAAAGAAGTATTCGAAATATAATGCACCTGCTCTTTGGAGGTCAGCGAGCGAATCATTTCTTCGGAAGCACACTGGGCCATCTTCACGCGGTTGATCGGAACGCCCATATCACGAAGCGTAGTCGTCACAAAATAGCCGCAGGCAATGCTGCCTTCCTGCGGCATTTCGGTGGTTCCGTTAAAATCCCATTTGGTGCCATACCAGTAAGGAAATACTTTCTGAGTGATCTGCTTTACAAAAGCGGTCTTCAGCGCACGTTTGCCGGCATTCTGTTTTTTCAGCGAGCGCCGGAGATCCTGTATGCTATCCAGCTCCGCCTTATAACATGTGTTATCCAGGACCTTCTCCTTGCTGTCCATCAGGCGATGGTACAGGAAATAGCCACCGGCAGAAAACAGGGCCAGCAACACTAAATAAATGACGCGTTTCCGTTTCACAGAGCTTGGGGTCAGCTAATTTACAAATACGCGTTGAATTTCCGGCAGGCTAGCTGAATTGTTTGCGCCACCATTTTTTAACAGGCAGCAGCTGGCATCTCAGCAATCCATACTCTCCCTCAGGATCACTCGCTCCATATACAACCGGCGACCTTTCTTTTTCGTAGGTGCCAAACAGCTGGTCCCAGATCACGAAGACCTTCCCGAAGTTCTTATCGAGGTATTCTTCGTTGATCCCATGATGGACGCGGTGAACCGAAGGGGTTACCAGGAGCAGGTCAAGCACACCGAGCTTTTTGATGACTTCCGTATGAATGAAGAGTTGGTAAATTCCCTGCAAATAAATAAAAAACAGGAGATCGGCCGGATCGAAACCCAACAAAGGAATGGTAGCATAAAAGCCGATGTTGAAAAAGGGAATCAATACGGATGTGCGCAGACCAACACTCAGGTTGAACACGGTGCTCTGGTGATGCACCTTGTGGGCCGTCCACATCAAAGGGATCCGGTGGCTCAGGCGGTGAAACCAGTATTCGGTAAAGTCCAGCAAGAGAAACAGGGCCAGCATGTATAAAATACCTTTTTCCATCACAAAGAGGCTATGTTGATAGATATAGCCCAGCAAAGGATACGTCAGGAGGGAAAAGCCATGATCAAACAACAGGGCGATGAGGCCCGTGCCAATGTTTTCCAATGTCTTTTTCAGGTAAAGCGGCTCTTCCTGCTGTTTGATAAGCAGAAGGGTTTCTGCTGTCATCAGCAGAATGAACAGGAGGATCATATAGGTTTCCATAAGGCATCCGCTTAATCTTTTTCCCAGATGCGTTTCGTACTTCCCGGCGTTTTCTGCACAGCGTATCCTTTAGCCGCAGCAAGCCTTTCGAGCCGGCGGCGGGTTTTCCTCGGGTAAAAAAACCTGGACCATGTTTTTGTAAAGGAATAAGGTTCCTGTATGCCTGCCCGGGCCAGCAGGTCATAAGTGGCCGCTCCACAGCGCATGCCGAAGAAGGCATAATCGTAAGGGCTCCGGGCCTTATACAGCGCCGCGATGGAATCCAGACTCGCTTTTTGTTGTGCTGAGATCCTAATGGTGATGATGGTTTTTTTAACGGACCCATAGTTCCCGCCGAGAATTTCGTGGAATGACACGGTATCATGTAAACTGAATTTGCTATTGATGAGCCGGGGGTGCGCAAACACATGGAAACGGGCTTTCGGCAGAAAGCTGATGATTTGATCCGGCTCGTATTCAACGCCGGCATGTCCGCCGAGGATGCCGCCAAACCAGCGGTCTTCCTCATGCCTGAATTTAAACTTCGGTTTGGAACCGTGCAGGAAATGAACTTTTATGCTTAGGGAATCGGATTGCGCAAGGAGCGTCTGGCCTTTGCAGAGGGCCATGATCAGGACAGCGGTAAGAAACCGCCTGTATAAGGTTTTCATAATTAATTTAGTTTTAAGGATTAGAAAATAGAATTCCGGGCCGCCGGGAGCAGCGACAAATCCGGCACGGGGTGCCAACTAAATTAATGGGTAGGGTAAGCGGTAATGGAGAAAATGGTATTACGAACACAATTGGAAGTACCAACAGATGATCTTCCTTTTTTCAGAATGGTATTGGTCGTATGGTGCATAGAATACAAATGTATCAATTTCAGTTGATGAAAATCCGTTTTAGGAGAGTTTAACAAACTCCTATATACAAAGATCCCGATGATAAAAAACATCACCGGGATTAACCAATGTAAAATTTGGCAGATGCCTGCGTCATGCAAGAAGGCTTTTTCAGAACTTCGCCCCTATTGTTATCGGGCTGCGGCCTCTAACCGCTCCTTTATGCCTGCACATCAACAAAAACACAGCAACACAAAGGCACCTGCCAGGCTCACCAAACCGGCTCGCCGTCGCGGATAAACAAGGATTCGAACCTTGTATGGAAAACATACTCATCCCTTATGAGTGTTTATCCTGAAAGAGTAAAAGGGCAATAAGCGAAAAAAGTTTTTATGTTCATTAAAAGTGAAGTAACTCTTTTCAACGGCACCTTTTTATAAAGAGGCAATCATTGAGCACAGACAGATGTCATTCCAATATGAAGTAACTGTGCTACACGGCACTCTTTAATTTTTTATCGTCACTGCGAATGAAGCCATTTCATTTATGTGAGATTGCTTCGCTGCACTTCGTTCCGCCAGCAATGACACAATTCCGTCAACCGAAATCCCAGTGATCGAAATGTTTCACAAAGATCTTAGCGATGTTCACCGCATCGTCAATTCCGCGGTGATGCGTACCTGTGAGCTTCAGGTTTTCCAGCCTGAGGGCCTGCCCCATGCCCACCGGTCGCCCCAGCTTCCTGATCCCGGCATACTGGTGCTTGAGGCTGATATGGTGCTCGAGCCATTTCGTATCGAGGCGATGTAACTGACAATCGCTGGCAAACTGCGAGCGGTCGTAAAAGCCCCAGCTGCAAAGTACATAGTCTTCTTCCAGGTCGATCCAGGATTTGAAGCGCGCGACCACCTGCCCGAAGGTATCGGCTGCATCAACATCCTTTTGCGTGATGGTTGTCAGCCCGGTGCAAAACTCCGACAGCCTGGGATTAAGGACTGGTTTCACAAACTCGCTGAAGCGGCTTTCCGTCTGTCGCTCTTCGTTGATGCAGACTGCACCGATCTCTATAATTTCGTTTTTGTTGTTGTGGTCTTTCTGTGCCCAACAGGTCGCTTCCAGATCCACGATAATGTATTTCATAAAATTTTATTCATTTAATGTTGTTTGTCACCCTGAACGGAGTCGAAGGGTCTTCTGATTTTTTCCTTATGGTTTCGACTCTCACGACGCGTCGTGACAGCCTGACACTATTTTACAGCTCTTCCACTCTTCCCATATATTCCGCCTCTACCGCTTTCCCAAAGATGATCCGTGTCCAGCCGTTTTCATAGCCATGGTTATTGGCTATCAAAAATCCCTTATTCGGGTCTGTCTTTGCGATCTTGTGAGCGTCGATAAAGCGTCCTTTTACCTTGCAAAACACAATGTCTCTGATCTTATAATGGTCTTCTTTTTTAAAAGTTACTAATGAGCCGCTTTTTAATATGGGCAGCATTGAATTTCCGAAACATTTCATTTTTCCTGTGCCGGAGGTTTCGAGCTCCAGCTGTAATCGTTGGTATTTATTCATGTACTTTATGTCTTAAATAACCCACCGTTTCCGTACCAAAACGGTGAGCCTGTTTATGTTTTGGCTCCGAAGAGCTGCGCCTGCAGACTTACGTACCACTTCCTGTCATGGAAGAAGGCTTACCTGAATTCAGGCCGTATATTCAAAGAACGGATACGTTGTCTGACATCCTATAAGTGTTTTGTCGGCCTACATGGATTCGAACCATGGACTTTCGTCTTAAAAGGACGAAGCTCTACCAACTGAGCTATAGACCGGTATTAATTAAAGAACCGTTTTTTGTCGATCTACATGGATTCGAACCATGGACTCCCGTCTTAAAAGGACGGTGCTCTGCCAACTAAGCTATAGACCGGATATGAATGGGCAACAGGCGAAAAGAGAACGTTTTGGCGCTTTTCCATTTTCAGCTACAGGGCAATGGGTTTTGTTATTTGCTGCCCTGGCGGGATTCGAACCCGCAATCTCCCGATTAGAAGTCGAAGTACCTCTTTTCTACGACACCATTCAATGGTTTTGATGAGGAAACAAGCGCATAGTCTTTTTGTATTGAGCTACTCTTTGCGGGGGCAAAGAGACAGGGTTTGAACCTGCAACCTTCCCGTCATGCCAGGCATAAGGGGCTGCTCTACCGAAGGATGACTACGCTACGCCACTCATCAATGATTTAAAAAACAGGTAACATTTCACAAGAGCGCTTGCTGTCTACTGCTTAACCGCTCAGCCACCACGCAGGACGTGAACCGGATTCGAACCGGCGTACATAGTTTGGAGTGAAGTATCTCTTGCAGACGACACTGTTTTGTTTGTATGACAGACAACAAGCTATAAGGTCTTGTTTTTCTAATGGTCGAAGTATTCCTTATATACGGCACTGTCAATGTTTTTATTTTTAAAAAAACAGGTAAAAAACTATAAGGCTTTTTCTTTTTTTATTGCTCTAACCAAACTGAGCTACCGGATAAACCGAACAGGACTCGAACCTGTGACCTATAAAACCGACGAAGTATGCCTTACATACGACACTGTTTTGTTTGTTATCAAAAGAGCGATAGCTGATAAAAATGTGAGGGATTCGAACCCTCCAGCCTTTCGGCATCGGCCAGACGAAGCATTTCTTATTCACGGCATCTTTCGATATGTTGCTATCAGAAGCAAAGGGCGATCCGGAACGGGGGTTTTGCTGAAGGATTTGCACCTTTCCTTATTCTTTCTAATAAGGCCCTTCCCCTTCGATTGGTTGCGATGTATTCCGCATCTACGGCATTCTGATAATTTGAATGTTTTTACTTATAGGATGTCAAAGAACTGTTTCTTAGTGCGACCCTTCGACTACGCTCAGGGTACGCTTTTATCATTCTGCCTTATGCTTAACTTCTACTTACTTAACCTGACACAGCACTTCATGCGTTTCATTTTTTACAAATCCCTCTGTCCGGATTAACAGAGGGATGCTTCTAATTACAACTTCACTTGCTTGATTTTTTCTACTGCATTTTCACCGTTTTCGATGGCCTGCAGAACATCAAACACTTTATCGGACCAGCCTGCGATTAAGCAGACGTCATCTTTTTGCACACTTACCGGCGTGCTACCGTAACCTGCGAGGTCGAACAGGTAAAGCCTGGCGTTTGGCGCGATAGCCTTATAGGCTTTCCACGATTTTTCAAACGTTGAGCCATCTGCTTTGGTGTTCCACATCTGGCAGTCGGTGAACAACATCACTTTATCCATCACCACATTCCGCGCCAGCAGGTCGTCAATCACCAGGTGACCGTTGGTGGCATAACCCACCTCGCCTTCACGCTTGTAGTATTCCTGTACATTGTTCAGGACACCGCGGTTCGGCATGTTGATCACTTTCCAGCGATCACCGAACATACCGGTAACCACACGCTTACATTTCGATTGCATCAGCATACCCAGCATCAGGCCGATATCGAAGAGCAGCACTTTGCTTTTCGCCGAAACCGGTTTTTGCATAGAGCCTGATACGTCGCAGGCGATCAAGACGCGGGTTTCCTCATCGAAGCCTTTCAGGTTCTTCACGCTGGCCACTACCGCATCTTCCAGGGCATTCAATACCATCGTCACATATTCCGACGACAGGATCTTTACCTCGCGATACGCTGCCAGGAAGCGGAAAGGCAACTGCTTGGACTTAGCCACGGCTGTTTCATCCGACAGGTAAGCGCATACTTTACCTACGTGAGCAACAGATACCTTAGCTTCCAGGATATTCCGCAGGTTTCGCATCAGGGCCATATAACCCAGCTTGTTGCTATCGATCAGCTCTTCCCATTTGGCTTTGAAAGCTGCCGCTTTGGCTTTTTCGCTTTCATATTTCAACTGGCCGAGGGCCGACAACTCTGTTTCCCAGGTATAAGGCACCGCGAGCTCATCTGCCGCGATCCGGTTGAAGACCGCTTGCTGCGCGTTGTCCTTTGCTTTCGGGTGAACGATGAACAGGGCATCCCGCAGTTTGATATCTGCTTCGCGGTTGTACTTTGCAAACTGGTATTCGTCAAAGCGGTTGAAGGATTCCGACAAGCCTTTTTGTACCTGTTTCGAAAGCTTGTTCAGTTTTTTCACGCCGCTCCGGCCGTTTGCCATCTGGTAATAAGCCAGGATCTCCGTGATCTCATCCGCACGCTGCACCACACCATTTACGGTTTTAGCTACCAGTCCGTTACCGGAATTCAGCTTCGCCAGTTCTACCGCCAGTACCATCGGGATGCTCCGCATGTACATTTCCGTACGGGCATAGATGGCGAGTTTGGCTACGAACTCAGGATCATTCTTCAACATCAGATCCTGGATACGCGCTAAGCGTGTATCGGCTTTTTCGTAAAAGGTATCGCTCAATCCCGCCGTTACTACCGCTGAGTAAAGCTCCAGTTCTGGAGTCAGGGTATAGGCTTTAGCGCCCTGGTGGTTAATCACACCGTTTTCTTTTTTTGTAAAGATGTTGAATTTCATGTTTTCTGTTTTTATTTGTTTTTGTTGGTTCGCCCGAACTATTCTTCCTTGTTTCATTCGAACGGGACAAAGGTTATACTTAAGTGCGCAGTGTAATTGCGCAGTAAAAATTTATTTCGTCAAAATAGTTAAGTCATTGTTTTTCAATTGCACTATTTCGTTTCATGTTTTTTTAAGATGTCATCTGCGCAAATAGAATGCGCAGATATTTAAAATTTTCTATATTTATGCTGAACTTGATTCAGATCTGTGAGACTCTGAAACATGTTCAGAGTGACATACAAACAAACAACCACACTATGCCAATCAATAAATTAGCCCTGGTACGTTACAAAACCATCGACCAGTGCCTGCAGAACCGCTTCCGCAAATGGACGCTGGAAGACCTGATGGAAGCCTGCTCCGATGCGCTTTACGAATACGAAGGTATCACCAAAGGCATCAGCAGGCGCGCCATACAGCTGGATCTGCAAAACATGCGCAGTGAAAAGCTCGGCTACAATGCCCCGATCATCGTGATCGATAAAAAGTATTATTGCTACGAGGACAAAGGCTACAGTATCACCAATTCTCCTTTGACGCAGCAGGATCTCGGCACTCTCAACGAGGTTCTGGATGTATTGAAACAGTTTACCGGCTTCGGTTATTTCCAGGAGCTGAACGGCATGGTGACCCGCCTGGAAGACAAGCTGTACAAGCAACAGCACAAAGGGAAATCCTACATTGACTTTGAGAAGAATGAATTACTGAAGGGACTGAATCATATCGACCCTTTGCATAAAGCGATCATCAACAAAAAAACCATCGAGATCACCTACCAGTCCTTTAAAGCCCGGATGCCGCAGCAGATCGTATTTTATCCTTACTTGCTGAAAGAATACCGCAACCGCTGGTTTTTATTAGGCGTAAACCGCAAGGGAAAAACCGTGGTGATCCTGGCGCTTGACCGGATCGAAAGCTTCTGTGAACTACCGGGAGAAAAATACCTCAAGCCTGATTTCGATGTGAGCACCTACTTCCACGATGTGATTGGTGTTTCGAAAATGCCAAATCAAAAAGCACAAACGGTTGTTGTAAAAATCGTGAGGGAGCATGCTCCTTACATCATTACCAAGCCGCTGCATCCTTCTCAAAAATTATTGAAGCAGGAAGACGATGGCTGTATTTTCTCCATTGATGTGATCTGGAACTTCGAGCTGGAGCGCGAGATCCTGGGCTTCGGCGAACAGGTGAAGGTGTTGGCCCCGAGAAGGCTGGCCAGTCGTATCAAATCGAGGCTTACGGCCAATCTTGAAAAGTACAGGCCCGATCATTGAGCGATCCGCTCCAGGACTTTATCCTTGTAAACCTCATATAAATTCAGGTGATCGAGGTGTACGTATCCGATGTGGCATCCGCAGGTCGCATTTGTGCAGGCTCTTGGAAACAGGGCCGATCTGAACTCCGGATCATAAATGTTTCCGATGCTTTCTTTGACGAAATGACAGCGTTGCATGCTTCCATCGCCGTCGACACTGATTACCGTATGGCCCGTCTTACAGGCTCTTCCCTGTGAGGCATGGTTGATCATGTTGTGTGCTACTAAAGGATCAATGTCAATGAGCCTGGTCTTCTCTTCATTGGTATAATACTGTTCCTGCTTCTTGAGGGCGTTGATCCAGAGATAGGTTTGAGCCGGCAAGTCCCTGCGCAAGGCTTCGATCTCGGGAAGTACTTCCTTGAATCCCACCACGCCCACACTGTAGCTGATCCCTAGCTTATCCAGCTGTGTGCATTGATCCAAAAATTTCCGGCGGCTTGTTTCTCCTGGATGATAGGTGGCCCACAGGGCTGTTTTCTCTTTATTGACCTGTGAAAGCCAGTCGAGGCGGCAGGATAAATTGGTTTGAATAGCCACTTTGCTGACATTTGCCAAATGGCTCAGGCGCTTCATGGCCTGTTGATAGGATTGACGGATCAGCGCCTCGCCCCAGGGTGTAAACAGAATGCTGAACTGTATGTCCGGATTTTTTTCTATCCAGTCCACAAAACGGTTCAGCTTAGAAGCATCGTCCCGCAACTCTTCGCGCGTATTCTTTGTCTTGGCAAAGGGGCAATAGTTGCAACTGTAGTTGCAGCCGGATAAAGGCCCGCGGTATAAAACAGATAAATTCATTTCAGTTCGAACGTTTGAATGAGTTCCTTAATATAGCCCGAGTACAGCCAGGGTCCTATGGCATCCGAGTAATCTGTTCCCTGCGAGGTGAGGTGCATTTTTTGATGCTCATCGATGGAAGCCAGTTGGTTCTGAAGCAACAGGTCCAGCTGCGGAAAATCCGACAGCAGCTTATTTCCATACAAGGACTCATAACGCTGCGTATCGAGGGCGCTGGCATGAAGAATGGACTTGATCACAAAACGGCGCTTCTGCTCTTCGGCCGGGAGCTCTATGCCATAATCCACGAATTCAAAATCAGTGCTGCTTTTAGCGATGTATTCGTTGATGATGTGCTTAATATTTCCCCTGGCAACGGCATATTCGGAGGAGTAATGCAGATGCCGTGTATAAGAGCGTGCGCCTGCGCCCAGGCCGATCATCCCGTCTTCCTGGCAGCTATAATTGGTTGCGGCTTTGGAAGAACGCGTCGTTTTCAAACGGAAGAGGCGCATCGAGATTTGTTCGTAACCGGCCTCCGTTAAGAATTTTTTCGCCAGCAGATACAGGTCTTCACGAAGATCATGAGTATTCTGGTCGAGCTTGTTAATTCCCGTTAAGGCCCGTACATACAAGGGATAAATGAAAATTTCTTCCGGTTGAAAGCTGATGGCCTGCTCCAGGGAATAGCGCCAGGCTTCCGGAGTTTGCCCGTAGGTGCCATAAATCAAATCCAGGTTCAGGGTATTGAATTGATAGCGGCGGATGAGATTCAGCGCCTCCTCTACTTCCTTATTCTTTTGGGGCCTTCCGAGGGCTTTGGTCTCTCCATCGAGGAAACTCTGGATACCAATGCTCACGCGGTCCACACCATTTTCTTCCAGGAACTTCAGTTTCTGCGGCGTAATCGTTTTCGGCGACATTTCGAAGGACACAGGAACATGCTTCGGCTCGGCGCCTAAAGAGCGCATGATGGAAAATAATTTTTCGAGCTGTGGCAATTCCAGAAAGGTAGGTGTACCTCCTCCGATGGCGATCTGCGCAAAGGATTCGGGCTTCACGACCTTGCGGATGGTGTTTGCCTGAATTTCCAGGGTATTCAGATAAGCGTCCACAACTGTTTCCTGAGGATTGGCGATGGTAAACAAATTACAAAAGCCGCAACGCATTTCACAGAAAGGCAGGTGAATGTAGAGGAAGAGGGCATCTTTTTTTTCAGGCGCCCACAGTTGCTCTAACGATACCGGTTTCATCCGGCGGTAGCTGTGCTTGTGAGGATACGAATAGGCGTATCCTTCAAACATCTGATTAAATAAGGGTTTAGAGTTCATTTGCAATTTCTTTTTTTATAATACAAGTTGCCATTGGAACCTCCCAAACGGTGGGATGCCCGAGGCGATGCCCGGAATACTGATTCTCGCCGTAAGCGGTGCCATGATCCGAACATACCATACAAAAGGTATCCCGTTTTTTCGTTAAAGCATTGATAAGGATAGGCAATTGTGAATCCACATACTGCAAGGCCGCGGCGTGTGATTCCTTGCTGTCGTCCCTTTTCTCCTCATGCAGGTAAAACCAGTTCGGCTGGTGAACCGCAGACACATTGATAAACAGGAATAAGGGCTGAGCGGCATGCTCTTCAATCAGTGCAGCCGCTTTCGAGAATTGCCATGCCGTCGATTGCTTTTCTGTTACGCCAAAACGCGTTTCCCAGAAACTTTCCCCGAAATAGGATGGCAGAACATTTCCCAAAGCCGTTTGCTTATTGAAAAAACCTACACCACCAATGCACAGGGTTTTGTAACCCTTCTCTTCGAAGCCCGTCACAATATCTGCTGTTTCAAACACAAGGGTATTTTCTGCCGTTGTTTCGCTTCCCATAAATTGTGCGGCGAATAAGCGTTCCTGTTTTGGGTGATCTGCCGGTGTTGGCAGAAAGCCTGCAAAAAAAGCCTGGTGTGCAGCGAAGGTAAAGCTGCCGGGCGAATGGCATTTCTGCCAGCCTTCCGGAAATAGGGCTTTAAAGTTGGGAAGCATGTCTTTGTCAAATGCCTCTGCAGCAACATCGTAGCGGAGGCTGTCCAGGGTGATAAAAAGTACATCCATACTTTTTATCACCTCATTCATATTTATGCCCGGAGCCATTGTAATACTTCTCTTATATGGTTAACTGTTATACCGGCAGGTCTTTTTTCGGACGATCTCCTGTGATCGATCCAGCAGGTATGCAGGCCGCAATGCCTGGCACCTTCAATATCGTTCACATAATTATCCCCTACCATGATGCACTGCTCCGGGCTTTTCCCGATCGCTTGCAGGATCTTATGATAAAATCCGGGATCAGGCTTTTGGCGCCCGAGTATTTCGGAAATATAAATCTGGTTGGTCAAAAATGTGCTGTCCAGCTTTGTCCTCGCAATTTTTTTCCGTTGAATGTATTGGCTTCCATTTGTTGCAATCCCCAACAGGTACTGTTGTTCCAGTTGCTGCACAGTGTCCAGGATTGCGGGATCTGGCTGAAGATAAGAAATCGTCAGCTCCTGTACTTCTCTTAACACCTCTGTGGAGCTTTTAGCTGTTTTTGTATCCTCATTTCCATAATTGTCCGACAGCCACTCACAAAAAAACTGCCTGTCGCTATAGCCGGAACTGTCTTTTTCCAGGATACGTTCCAGCTCCTTGTTCATGGCTGTTTCGTTTACGGTGCCCTGATCTTTCAGCCAATGCCTGAGCGCTTCTTTCATGGCACAGTCGCGGTCGATCAGCGTATTATCGAGATCGAACAAAATCGTATCTATGCTTAAAGGCAGCTTCATAAGTTCACTTCTTTCATCAGGGCTTCTATTTCTGCTTCGTAACAGTTTTTATCCTCATACCTGACATTTGGCAAAAGATCACCAAAGGCATTTACTTCCAACACCCGGATGCTTTTTTTATCCGCAGCGACTAACACATCAATACCACAATACAAAGACCTCGGAAAACAAGCAGCTGCCTGTTCTGCAAGGACCCTGACTTCCGCCAGTTTCTCTTCTCCGAGTGTCGACGAGAGCTCTTCGAGGCTTCCCCTTTCATTTCCCAGGTGCAGATTGGTGATGACCCGCTTGCTTTTACGGACCACCATGTGCTTTGCACTTCCGGCGATTACCAGGACCCGGAGGTCAAAATACCGGTCACCGATCGTGGCCTTATTCAGCCATTGCTCGACAATCGCATTTTCTTTTAGCACCAGGTCAATGATTGTTGCAATATCTGCTTTATCCGTATAGGTTTTTAGCTTTAGTGAATTGAATAAACGAACGCTGTTATCTTCCCGTTTAAGCTCAACGCTCGTCACGGCCTGTTGCTTTTCGCCGGAGATCCGGAAGGCAATCACACCCGAAGCAGAAGAAGCATGAGCGGGCTTAATGAATACCTTATTCCATTTTCTTTCCCGCATCGTTTCCAGTAGGTGATCATAGGTCAGGACATCCGTACAAAAAGGCGGAACAGAAATTCCCCGCGCTTTCAAATGCTCCTGACACGCTCTTTTATCAAACATCAGGGCAATATCCGATGGATGGTTCATCAGCGAAACGCCGGAATATTTTTTCAGCTCACGGTCAATGTCGTTCAGCAAGGCTTTGAATCCAACATACCATTGCTGGGTATGAATGAGCTCGGCAGGATCTTTCAGGCTCATTGCCTGCTCTTCCGGAATAAAGGGAAATCCTTCCTTCTGAGCTTCTACGGCGCCTCTCGCGATCAATCGCTTCCTCACGTCTAAGTTCTCTCCGGGTGACTCAATCCTCACTACACTTTCTGAAAAATCAGTTTCCTTCAAAACATGGGTTTTGAGAATATCCAGGTAAGACAAGACATGTGTCTGCCCAAAGCCGGATGCCTCAACACTCTCAGAAAATAAGCTTACCCTCCGGTTTTCAGGATTTCCTAAAACAAAAACCCGCATTCCTATTCTGATACTTCAATGTAGCGATAGCTTTCATCGCCATCATCGTCGGCTTCTTCCTGCTCATCCAGGTTAATTCCCGGGAAACGCGCACTCAGCCTGGACATCATCGCATCACTTAAATAATGGTGACGCAGGTTAATGTGTTTCACTTTTTTCATCCCTTCGCTGTTGAGTATGGCTTCTCCGCCTGTATCATCAAGGATTCCCATCGACAAATCCAGCACTTCCAGCTGATCCAACACGGGAGATTTTGATACTTCGATCGCGATCTCATTCTGGATCTCGCTATTCATCAAACCCAAATGGTTGAGGCTTGGAAAATTCTTCCCGGAAATAATGGTGGCAAAATCACCAACGGTAGAATTGAAGCCATAGTTATCGGAGCCCAGCCACATCTCCAGTTTTTGAAGATTCGGCAGATGGGCATTCGATACTTCCTTTACCACATTGGGAGGCAAGCCACCGGTTTCGATGATGAGGGTTTTTAGATTGGTATGCTCGAGTTTTCCTAAGGAGAGGTCGTTTCCTCCACGTACCTGGAAATGCTCCAGATCGGGATACGCCTCCAGCACAGGACCGACATTACTTTGATTGATCCAGGAGATCTCATTTTCTTCAAAGGTAATATCGCCGATAAAAACAGCCTTCAGGTTTTTAAATACACCTTTATATTCTACCAGCTTGTTGACAATGCCCTCTGTAGAGTTACTCGATTCAAAGTCAAAGGCACCGAAGATGATTTCCTGTACCTGCCCGGCCTTAGGATCTTTGGCGAAAGCGTCTGTCAGGCTTTCAATAGAAACGCCATCTTCAAAATCATCATAAGAGATGCGGATGCGGTAAACAAGTTCTCCGGGGTTTTGAATCCCTTCGTCTTTTGAATAATCCACGACTTTCTTGTTTAAGAAAATGTCCAGGTTTGAACTTACGGTCATAAAAATTGGTTTAAGTGGTTTACACCAAATTAAACAAATTATTTTAAACTTAATCTTAAAAAAACATGATGTCAAAGAACGTTTTTGTGACAATGGGATCCTGCCAAAGCAGGAGAGCCGTCTGAGCCTTTTGGCATTTAACTCTCCAACCTTAGGCGGGGTGCGTGCCGGTTAATCCCCGGATAATTATCCCATATATTGTTGTTGTGGGAATGGAAGGACTCGAACCTTCTCAGCCGAATGGCACTGGTTTTACAGACCAGCCTAACTCTCCAGCGTTAGCGCATTCCCTTTGGGTGAAATACGAGACTCGAACTCAGTATTAACGGATCCACAGCCCGTCGTGTTAGCCTTTACACTAATCTCACCATGTATATTTTCTGTGGAAACAATAGGACTCGAACCTATATCTATAGATCTTCAATCTATCGCATTGACCATCTTTGCTATATTTCCATGTGTCGGGAAGATAGGACTCGAACCTACAACCTCGTGTATCCAAAACACGTATCCCACCATTGGAATACTTCCCGATACTATGTGTCGATCTGTAAGGACTCGAACCTTAAGTCTCCCGGTTCGTAGCCGGGCGTGTTATCCATTACACCACAAATCGTTGTGTTGTTGAGACAACAGGGCTTGAACCTGTAACCTTGTGCGTATAAGGCACCTGCTCTTACCTTTGAGCTATATCTCATTGTCGGGAAGGCAGGACTCGAACCTGCAGCCACGAGCTCCCAAAGCCCGCCATCTACCAATTGAAATACTTCCCGTATTTTTTTGTTGGGGTGGTTAGACTCGAACTAACAACCTCGTGCACGGCAAAAGTCCAGTGGACTTTTGAGCGAACCTGTGCGCAGGTTACCTGCTCTCACCGTTGAGCTACATCCCATTATTTTGCGGAAGGTATAGGAATCGAACCCTGTCCTTGCGGACCGCCCAAGATTTCAAGTCTTGTTGCACACCATTGTACGCTACCTTCCAATTTTGCGGAGAAATGAGTTCCCGACACCCATCGCGCAATGCACGACACTAAGCTTAGCAGGCTAGTCCGGGCCCCGCCCGGTTATTTCTCCTTATGTTTTTGTACCTTCTCACGACACGTCGTGACTGACTTGTTTCTAAGACAAGTGCCTCTACCTCCCGATAGTTATCGGGATGGGCTAAGAAGGCATGTTGCCGGAAATGGAGTCGAACCACTATTCTCAGAATCAAAGTCTGATGTCCTGCCTTTAGACGATCCGGCAATTATTTGTTAACTGAGGTACTCAACAGATCCCGTTCCTCGGCGGGATTAGTTCGACCGGTAATTTTTGATCCGGCTAAGCCTTTTCAAAAATTAAATCTCACAAAAAAGGCCCGGTCTTTACGAACCGGGCCTATGCTTGCGCATACCGATCCTATTCAACGATCATCAAATGACAGAAGCTGATATATGGAACTATGTACGGGTCGTTTTGACATTATTTCTTATTCCGTTTTAGAAGCATCCAATTGATCCGGGCAGCGCAGCAAAGAACATGCATGCGCTTCAGAGTTCACACTCCTTGATGCCCACAGGCCTGTGGGTTGCCCTGATCCTTTGTTATCTTCCAGTCACTTATTTTATTCATCGTATTTGATCAAAAAGTCCGGGTTGATCGCTTTAAACGACACACGGCCCTGCATGACATACTTGTCGATCTTCTCTTCCACCGGCCTGATCACGATACCTTCTGCAATGGTGTCCTTATTCAAAACAGATTTCATTTTAGACTTCGCAATCAAGGCATCCACACTGCTTTCCAGGAGATAGTTTTCTTCCAGTACAGGCACCATGCTCAGCTCCAGATCTGCCAGTAAAGCCTTCGCTTCCTGTAAAGAGAAGTAGCTGTAGGTGTCGATGTCGAAGATGTTGAAGAAGTAAATGCTTTGTCCTCTCGACTTATATTTATTCTTCTGGATACCTTCGCCAATGATCTCACCCTGCAAGGCAATGTTCCTGTTCAGCGCTTTCAGTTTTTCTTCCAGCCTGTTGGCAATGGCGAACTTCCACATCGAGTTGTCTTCATTGAATTCCAGGTCAAGGTTCCGTGAGCATACGCCGAATTCTCCCTCTTTCATGTAAAAGGTTACCGAGCTGCCATCCAGTTTTTCTGTCACGTAACATACCATACCGGCATACGTCGTTAATACCTTTTCCAATACCTGTACCCTGGTTTCATCCGTCTTAGGAATGAAAGACGGGAACATACCTTTCACGGTGCCGGCCAGGTTAGCAGGGATCGGAGGTTCGAACTTGGTAACACCAAGTAGCTCTGTCACGTCCATGTCTTCGGCAATTTCCGTGCCTTCGGGCAACACACTCAGGGGGAAACAAATGCCCTGGGAGATCTGGCCACGAAGCCTGATGGTTTTAATGCGGTTGCTTTTGGCTCGCACAAATTCAAACTCCGGTTTATCGGGCATGATGCTGTCGATCTCGCAATACACGCACAGGTCGCCTACGCTGAATTCTCCTTTACGGATTACCAGCTGCCAGCCTAAGACATAAGCTTTCTCAATCGCATCGGCTCCTTCAATGGATTCGATCTCTTTGATTTTTTGTATAGATGCTAATTTTCTCATAATTTCTTGTTCTGTTAAGGGCTGCGCCGCCTCTTGATTTACCGGCGCAGCCCGCCTTCTCCGATGATACTTACGCTATGCGTTACTAATGATTCTGTTATTTAAAAATTCTCTTTCCTTTGTAAAAACAGGTACCTCCACAGCTGTCCATTTATTTCTGATGGCGCCTTCCTTTTCAAAAGCAAGCTTCTCGATTAAGCGGCCACGCTTGTATTTCGGGGCGTAGTCGTTCCAGTTGATGCCTTTCTGAAAGATCAGCTCCTGTTTCTCATCGCTGCTTTTTCCGTTCAGTTCTTTGTGACTGTACAGGGACTGCGCTACAGAAGAGATGCTGTTCCTGGTTGTATCCTGCTGCCTCCAGATAAAGTAGTTTTCTACTTCCGCTTTATTCGGCATCTGAAAGACACGGCTGTCGAACAAGGCGATCTTATCGGGCCTGAGCTGGTTGAACTTCGCCGTAGCCATGCTCGCAGACACACTGCACATTTTCTGAAGGTTCCCTTCAAACCATGCCCCGGTGTTGATGTCATCGAAATCCGTGATCAAAACAGAGATCTCATCAGATTGGACGAAGGCAAATTTCGCGCCCTGGATGTTCTGGCAAATGTAGGCCGCCGTAGCATCCATGTCGTCCATCAGCTGGTCGTCGAACGGTTTTTGCAAACCCCTGGTATAGGTGTGAAATGCTTTACCATCGATCCGGATAATGGTGTAGGTCCTCCTCATGAGGGCATACCTGGTCCGGTCTTCGTAGAACGCTTTCATCCTGTCACCGATCTGATCTTTCATGATTTCTGTTTTTAATCTTTGTTTTTGTCACCCTGAGCGTAGTCGAAGGGTTAATGTTGTTGTTCTGCTTCACATCTGCGCATAAAAAAACCCGGTCTTTCAACAGAGACCGGGTTTCTGCCGGACATGCCGGCGCATACGATCTCCCTTCAGGTACTACCTGCGAGCTTATAAGATATGGGTTGCAAATTTCGTTTCATTTTTTTGCTTCAAAAAAAGCCCCGATCTTTCGAACCGGGGCTTTAAAATATTTTTATGATTTATAAAAACAGCTTAGATACCCCATAAGTCCACGAGCGGTGAGCGCCCTATCTGACTTAGTTCTGCGTGATATGTTAAGCAATTTTTCATTTGATTTCTAATAATTTCTTCGGCAAATGTAAATCAAATTTTTCATCCGCCAAATAAATTTTTAAAAAAAGTTTTATTCCGGTAATTCATTTACAAACTGACTGGCTCTGAACATCCAGTAAAATCAATACTTACAGAGCATACTTAAAATTAATATAAATTAATTTTCATTTACTTTTACTGAGTGAATGTTATTCTTCAGTTCGTGAACTGTTTTAAAAATTCTTCCGGATAAAAATCAGTAAGCCAAATCTGAATTCGTCACATGCTGAAACTGCCTTGTATCAAGGGATTCAGGCCATTCCTATTTTTTATTTGCGCTGTCCTTTATTTTTTTCAAATACGCCACGCTGCGTGCATGTCCCAGGATAAAGCTAAAGTCGGCACTGTTACCTGCTGCATCTTTCGCAAACCGATGACAGGTCATGGTGCAGGAACTATTCTGGATGTAAGTCTCCAGCGTGGTATTAGCCAGTGTGTCGGGTGCCGGAATCGTATCGGCCGGGAAGGTCTCGCTCACAACAGACCACTGCGATCCGATCAGGCGGTAGTTGGCAAATACAGAGCCCGCTGCGCGCAGGGCTTTCTGCCAGGTCTGGTTTACCATTTCGGTCGGTCCATACACGGCATTACTTCTCACCGCCTGTGTTCCGTATTTTCCATCCACCGCGTAGGCTTTGGCGTATGGCTTGGTTGTTTGCCAGATATAACCGGCCTTCGGTTCTGTCACCGGGGTGTTCTCCGCACAGGAGGTGCAGGCCGGGTTATAGAATGAGTATTGGTTGCCTGCTTGTCCAACCTGTGCCTGTTCAGGCGCGTTGTCGATGTGCTCGAATGTGGTCCATACCCAGAACGGGAATTTAGTCGTCTTATGAATGATGTGCATCGCTACCAGGCCGACGGTTTCCGTGAGGTATAAGGGCTTGCCGCTGGCACTCTGGTTTGCCGGCACATAGATGACCGCACGCCTGCAATAAAATTTTGTACTGTCATCGGAGCCTGCGAGGATCTTCCAGGTCGCTTTGATTTCCATGGCACCCACCTGTCCTATCGCAGAGCCCGCGGGAAAATTGATGGTATGCTTTTGTTGTCCCTCCAAGGTGTAGAGCGAATCCCCGAGGATGTAATCGACTTCATCCGGGTTGAGCCGGATTTCATAGAGCGCAAAGTTAAGGTTCTTATCGATGAGCGGTTGCCCTGTTGCCTCCCTGATAGAAGCCGGCACGTTCAACAGCTCGTGGCTGAGCTTGGCAAACATGCGCAGCCCTTTCAAACCGGAGCTCTGCTTGATTGGCCCGGTGAAAGGCAGGAGCTGTTCGTTGGTTTCGAAAATCACTGCCGGGTCGGTGTAGTATTCCCACACACGCATGGCCTGCGGATCATCGGTAAATGAGCCCTTCACCGGAGAACCGTCTGAATTAGCCGGCCAGTTGAGCGCTACGAAAGATTGCCAGGAAAATACATCGAAGCAGGGTTGCGTCTTCGGTGTAAGGCCCTGGTAGCCATTGTTGAGAAAGATGTCCACTTCATGCGGCACATAAGAGGAAAACATCGGCGTATCTGGTCCGCAGGCGACAGAAGGCTGAGGAACGGATAAATTGTCTTTCGCGGAAGACTCCGTTTCCTTTGATCCACCCTGGCAGGAAGCCAGTGCTAATGCCAGAACAAGGATCCCTGCCCGGCTAATGACGTGTTGAATTGCTATAGACATGGTTTATGAAATTTCTTAAACCAAACTTAGCGCAAAGCTCCGGATCACACACGAGTAGAAATAACCGATTTGGCCCGGGTAAAACTACCTGAATGAAGCGCTCATGCTCCGGCTAATAAATGCCGTGCGTCAGAATAACAGGTGTTGAGTCTCATCGCATGCGCATCATTTTGGGCGCCCGTCACGACGTGTCGTGAGGCCATCGCTACTCGCTCTTTGTTTGTCCCGGCGATTGCGCCGGGGCAAACAAAGGAGCTCAAACAGGCGCTCTGTCCCTGGCGCAGCATTACTTCCTCTCTCTGAGTTTTCTGTAACCGTGTGCTACAAAATAATCCTAATTTGTTTCAAGCGCTTGAACCGTATTTTTCAATTCGTGAAGCTGTTTTTGTAAAACAGAGACGAAGGAAAAGTAATTGTCTTTCTTTTTGAATCCTTCTTCTTTCACCCAGCTGTCTACTGCATATTTCCTCACAAAATCGCCAATCATCGGCTCATCCATCCTGTGATGTTCTGTCAGGTATTCCGAGATCTTTAGCAGCAGGAGCTTGTTTTGCTCAAGGAGCTGTTCCGCTTCTTCCCTGCACGCGTAGATGAGCTGCATGGCTTCCTCCCTGTGCTTCTCGCTCATGAAAAAATACTCGTTGCTCCCCGGCCCTGCAACCGCAATGGCTATAGGGTCGGAGCCCATCGCATAATGCTTGATCGCTTTGTTGGCGAGGTTTGTGGCTTCCTCAATATCGGAATAGACACCGGAAGAGGTATTCTCTTCTCCGAAAATCATTTTCTCGGCGACATAGCCGCCCAGAGAGATCACGATCTCTTTTTTCAGAGTTCCGCGTGTCATCAAACCTTCGGGCATATTCACCATACAAAAGCCGTCGCAGCTGTCGGCTGCCGATTTCGAGACGATCAACGAAGGCAGGATGCGAAGTGTTAGTGCCGCCAATACCGCATGTCCGGCTTCATGCACCGCCGTATGTGCCTGGAGGTCCTTGTCGGTTACTGAACGCAGCGAATCGATTTTCAGCATCACTTTCTCCTCGTAAATATTCAGAACCGTATTCTGATGATCCTTGAAGATGAACACGTATTTATCCTCTACATACGACCATTCCACGATAGAGACTTCCAGCTTCTTCACGATCGCTTCCACGGTGATCTTGCTCGCCCAGGATTCGATGTAGTTTTTGATGGTAGTCAGAACAGGGCGTGTGCCCTGGGCAGGAAAGACGCCTTCCCTGTATACCAGCTCATGGACAGAGCTATGGTACAACATCTCAAATCCGAATTGCTGTTGCACGAAGGCATTCACCCGTACCAGCTCCCTGCGGATCAGCTCCCTGAAATGCTCGTTCTTAAACGCCCTGTAAATAACGTGGTTATTGCCCAGGCGGGCGATCTGCTCGGCGCGGAAGCGCTGCTTCAGGGCAGACTTAATATTGGTAATATTGATCCGGAGTGTGGCGGCATGCAGCTCATCGGCGCTGATGTCCGGGTTCATGGAGCGGCTCATGCCATAAGCCTCGTCGAGGTTGCCGAGGATAAAAATCAGGGCCTTGGAAAGATCGAGCTCCTTCAGTGCGCTGCGGTTCCTCATGCCTTTGTGAACCAGGTCGGCAATCGCTTTGAGATCCGCTTGTTTGAGCTCCTGTTGCAGGGCATCCAACGTGAGGTCGTCATCGTTGAGCAGGTAAAACAATCCCTCGGAAAAATCTTTCGACAGGAAATAATTTTTGTCTACTGCTTCCGTACGGTTTTGATTTTCGAAATAGAAATTTTTGAAGATCTCCAGGAAGGCTTCTTCGTTTTTGGTAACAACGCCCTTTTCCACATCAATTCCTTGGTCTTTCGCCTTTAACAGGGACAGTAGGCAGGCGTCGGCGCGCTTCAGGTAGTAAGTATTGTTGTAAGTAATGTAGTTGATCCTGCCGCTGTCCACCAGGTCCCAGATCACACGCAGCTTGTCTTTCCCCAGCTCTTCGCCATTGGCATCGATGGTGCGCGCAAACTGGAATTCATCCAGGCAGATGACGCAGGGCTTTTCGTGAAAAAATTCCAAATCGTCGGTGAGGGTACTTTTAAACCAGGAGGCCGAATCGGATTCAAATTCTCCCATATCCATCTGGGCGTAGAGTTTTTTATATTCCAGGAGCTCCACCAGTTTTTTAACGAGGGCGGTTTTTCCGGAGCCCGTCATTCCCCAGAGGTTGATGACCATCGGGCGCAACTGCGCCTGCGGGAAAACGTACCAGGCCGACACGAGGTTCATTACCTCGTCGATGATCTCATCCAGGCCGATGAACTGTGCTTTGAGCTCCAGGCTGATCGCCTGGAGCTTTTCTTTTTTCAGGATGATTTCCTGATGCCTGTTATGCTGTTCCATTTGTTTTTTGTTTTATAAAATCTTTTCCGGCGTAGACGCGCGCCGGGTTTCCGCGTTCGAGCCCGTTGTGGTTTTGCCACTGCTCCTGCTGTGTTTTTTGAAGGACGGTGATCTGCCAGAGCGTAAAGGCTGCTTTCAGGCGCTCCACCGCCAGCTTTTTATTCTGTAGCTGTGAGCGCGAATCGCTTACCGCCACCTGCACGCCTGATGGCACATGCAAAGCCCTGACGGCCGATTCCACCTTGTTCACATTCTGCCCGCCAGGCCCAGAGGAGCGCATCGTCTGGAAGACAATGTCTTTTTCCTTCCATTCCGGCAGCATCGCCTGATCATAGACCGAAATGCCGATGAACCAGTTTTTCCGCTTATGGAATTTCCGGTAAGGGCTTTGAGCGATCCATAGCAAAACGCCATTCCAGCTCTCCGTAAATGCTGCTGCTCCTTTTCCGTCGAGCTTCAGGGTAGCAGAAGCCAGAGTGCCGTTTTCCTGTCCGGGAAAACGATCGATGACCTCATGCTGCAGGCCCGAAGCTTTCGCTTCCCTCAGCATTTCCTTGAGAGCCAGCGCTACCGCGAGGCAGCATTCGGCCGGCCCTTTCCCGGAAGTGATCTGTATAATTTTTGTTTCCATGTTGTTGTTTGTTTCGTCATGGCGAGCGGAGCGAAGCAACCTCCTGATTGAAAAGATTGCTTCGTCCTTCGTTCTCGCCATGACGGTTCTGCTGTTTAACTCTTGTTCATCCTGACAATTTTCGGTGTAAAGGCACCTTCTACTTTCACGAGTTGCTGCTGGCTGTTCATTACCGCTTCAATGTCCTTATAGGCAGCGGATGCTTCTTCGACACCACCGCCGATGAGCTTAATGCGCTGCTGTGCCAGCTGCATATTCATTGACGATTTGGTGATCTTGTCTTTTGCTTCCTTGCGCGACATCTTACGTCCCGCGCCATGAGAGGCAGAGTTCAGAGAACCGGGATCGCCCAGCCCGCTGACGATGTAGCCATTGCTGCTCATGCTTCCGGGAATGATTCCCAGCTCGCCTTTCGCTGCCGGTGTGGCGCCTTTGCGGTGAACGATCAGCTCTTCTTCCTGGTGAATTTCCTTCCAGGCAAAATTGTGATGGTTCTCCACCTTGCAGATGGCTTCCAGGTCCAGCGCCTTTTCGAGGTTTCGGTGGATCACATCGTGGCAGGCTTTGGCATAATCGCCGGCGAGGTTCATTGAGAGCCAGTATTCCTGTCCCGCTTCCTCATCCATATTGAGCCAGGCCATCGACTGCAGCTCACGCGGCAGCTTGCATTTCTCTGTAGCGATCCGGGTATACTGTGCTGCTATGGCAGCTCCCATACCCCGCGAGCCGCTGTGCGACAGGATCCCGGTGTATTTCCCGGGGGCAATTCCCAGACCGTTACCTTCGTGAATGGCTACGGTACCGAATTCCACAAAATGGTTCCCGGTTCCGGAAGAGCCCAACTGGTACCAGGCTTTGCCATGCAGCTTTTGCAGGAGAGCCGTCGCCTTGAACTCAGGACGCTCCAGTACCTCGTGGTCTACCTTAAAGTCCAGCGTGCCGTCGTTTCCGAAGTGCGTGTAGCGTTTCAGCGCCTTGTGCAGATCGTATTCCTTCTTCTGAATGTAATCCGCAGGAAGATCGTAAATGCTCAGGGCCATCCGGCAGCCGATGTCGAGGCCGACGCCGAAGGGGATCACCGCATTGCGCGCTGCCAATACACCGCCGATCGGCAAGCCGTAGCCATGATGGGCATCCGGCATTAAGGCTCCTTTCGCGGAGATGGGCAATCGCATGGCAGCCTCCATCTGGCGGATGGCATTGTCGTCGATGTGCTCTTCGCCGTAGATGTTAAAGTCGCCGCTGTTTTTAAGCTCGTACACTTCGTAATCGCTTTTGAGCTTAGGCTTCCCGGTAAGGGCTACGGCGAGCGGATACAGGTGCGGATGCTCTACATAATTTTCAGGATCTGAAAGAACGTCATTAATAATTTCTAATTTTTCATCATTGGAAACATGTTTATAATGTTTCGTCATGATATTGATAGCGACACTTTTCGCTATATCCGAAGGGAAATCAGTCTTACGCAGATGCTTTCCCTTCAATCGGTTTTTTCCCATGATGGAGTATTTGTTCCGGGCAAAGCTTTCCAGGGCCGGGATTTCCGGCAATGGTGAATGCAAAAGCATTTCATTTTTAAATCTTACCCGAAGATTTTACACTAAAAATTTAATTTTGGATTTCCGGACTTTTTCTGTCTCCCCAGAATTTTATTGCTTTGGTTTTCTTGTACTAAGAATCAGGCAATAAAAAACCCGGCATTAAACCGGGCTGAAAGTATTGATATTAGCGCGTCCGGCTTAAGGTTTCGTATGTAATTTTACTACTAACATATCTTTTTCTTTCTTGCGTTGGGCTAATTGATTTGAATAATTGTGCGACAAATGTAAATCAATTTTTTCATTCGTCAACAAAAAAATAAAAACTATTTTTTATAATTTGATTTCTAAATTAAATGATTCCTCCGAAATATCAGTAAAATAAGGGCATACAGGGCTTGTTTAAAATGAGTTTAAATTTCGGATGGTTTATAAAAGTTAAAATGAGTTTTTGATTGAGCACATCCCGTTTTATCAATCACATCCCGATGCTCTGGCCGAAAATGACAAGCGACCCTGCCCGGCACCATTTCATAAACTAAAAAGAGCCGCCATAAACGGCGGCTCTTTTAAATCAAGGACGGGATAAGCTTAATGCCTTACCATAAGGTTAATGGTTTTGACTTCGCTATCCGTCGTGATCCGGATCGTGTACAATCCTTCTTCCATAGCGGAAGTAGAAATGTCAACCTTCTGATTGCCTTTCGAAAGGAATTTTTTCTCCAGCAGGGTTTTAACGGTCCTGCCGTAGGCATTAATGATCTGTACTTCCGTGTTGCCGCTCTCCGACAGGGTGAAGGCTAAGACAGATGCTTCTGAGGAAGGGTTCGGTGAAAGGGATGCTCCGGAAATAGATTTGCCGAGAGGACCTGTGGGATCGGAAGGATTGCCGTTATCACCGGTAATCGTTATAATCCTGCAGGTGGTACATCTTTCCTTGGTTTTGGTAACTACCGTGTGACAAACCGTGTAGGTGCCGTTTGGCAAGAGGATGGAGCTTGTTCCGTCGTTTGTGTAAGAGGAGCCGTTACTTCCGCTAATGTTATAGGTTTCCGTGGCAACGGCCGCCGGATTATAAGAGAGAAAGGTGACATCGGTGCTGCTCACATCATGCAAATGCTGATCGGCACTAAATCCTGCTTCGCAGCTTACACAGTTGCAGATAAGTCCGTAAGGGTTTGTGGAATTGTTAGAGCTTAGCCAATACGCGTTGGCATCTTCCACTCCGGTTACATTATCCCGGAAGACCAGCCCTCCTTCGTAGCAGGTATTCGGATCAAGAAAGGGAAAGACATTATACGTGAGGCTGGTGTAATTGAAGGTGGAAGGCGATACGGGACCAGCAACAATAACGGTTCCGGAAGCGACATACAGAACGGGTGTAACATTTGCAGAAAGGCAATACGCATATAAGCCGGCAGGGACCTGGAAAATGAAATTGGAATAAATGGACTGATGGTCGTTCTTAAAGCAGGCGCTGATCTCATCGGGATTGGGCTTGTCGCATTTGGTATTTACCGGATACTGCAAGCCCCAGGGATAGGAATTGATAACCGTATTGGTGGACAAATCAATCACTGTTTCCACAATATCGATGACATAGGGCGGATTCAGCCCCGTGCCGATATCAACAATGAACGGGTTTGAATTGGCTTGCGCCGGAAATGTGCCAATGACATTTCCCAGGTTGTTGTATACCACAACCGAGTAATTAATCCCCTGATTCCCTGCAGCTGCCAGTTCGTGTATGCAGCCCCAGTAATCGGGCATGATGCTGATGTTCAGGTAAACATGATTGCCCTGGGTATAATAACAGGCTGTGTTTATTCCTTTGTTTTCGCAGGCCATGGAAGTATTAGCACTTAACAGCCATATGGAAAACAGGGCCAGGATTTTCGTTTTAACGCTTCTGACCGATAACAGAAGAGACGTCATTTTTGAGAGTTTTGAGTTCATGATATATTTGTTTTATGGTTACAAAAACAAAATTAACCTGCGACCTGCAATTCCTCCGGCAACAATGTACCCGCGCCTGCATTCTTTTAGCAAGTGTTTTCAGGGCCCCGGATTTTGTTCGGTAAACCGAACAAAATGGGTTCAGGGTCTCAGCAAAGTATAATTTCCAGGAATACTCCGGCCTGAAAAATTTCAAATTCAAATAATTGCTAAATGCCCACACATAATAAAGCGCTAAGCCCGTCCTATAAAATCAGGGCTTTCTTCCCTTGTTATCGCTGCACCTTTGGAGAAAAATACCATCCATGAAACGCCACCTCCTGTTTTCGATCATCACCATCCTCATCTCCACCATCACCCTGATCCTGAGCTCCTGCTTCTTTTCCAGGCCTGGTATCAACGAGGTCAATCCCGCTTTCGGGCAGTACATCTCCGCCTATACTTCCGGCATGGTAAGCCGCAAAACGACGGTTCGCATCGAGCTGGCCGAGAGCTACTATACCAGCCATCCGCTTAAACATGTTCCTGCCTTCCAGGATTCGGTAGCGGCCGCCATTTATTACGCTACTAAGCTCGCCGCCCTGCCGGATTCTTCCCTGCTCAAAAACATCTTTTCCTTCGATCCGGAAGTAAAAGGGAAAGCGGTATGGATCAGCGACCGCATCATCGAATTTATGCCGGAGGAAGCCCTCCCCGTGAACCAGCTGTATAACGTGAGGTTCAGGCTGGCCAATGTGCTGGATGTTCCCAAAGAGTTCAGGGAATTCCGGATGCAGTTTTCCACCTATCCGCAAAACCTGTTTGTAACGGTAGACGGCCTCAGGGCCTACGATGATTACAATATTGAATTTCAAAAGCTCACCGGCAAGCTCAGCACTTCCGATTACGAGGATACCGCGGCGATCCGCAAATCGATCAAAGTGGTACAGAATGGAAAATCATTGCCGGTACAGCTTAGCTACAGCTATAACAGTAACGAATATTATTTCTTTGTAGACAATATCGAGCGGAAAGAAAAAGCCGGGAAGCTTTTTGTTTCCTGGAACGGGGAAGGCATAAAGGCCACACAAAAAGGCTCCGAAGAGATCGTGGTTCCGGGCCTGGGCGATTTTACCGTAACGGATGCCAAAGTGGTGGAGGATGAAGACCAATACGTAGAGCTCACCTTCAGCGATCCTATTCATTACGATCAGAACCTGAAAGGGATCGTGGCGCTGCAGGGCGTCGACAACCTTACCTATGCGATAGAAGGGAATATTGTCAAGGTCTTCCTTCCCGGGAGGTTAGTGGGTGAGAAAAACATCGACGTCACCACCGGCATTAAGAACTTCAAAGGCTACAAAATGAACTCGGCCTACAACTCCACCCTGAGTTTCAACGAGCCAAAGCCCCGGGTGCGCATCAAAGGGAATGGAACCATTCTTCCGAATTCCAACGGCTTGATCTTTCCTTTTGAATCCATCAGCCTCAAAGCTGTGGATGTCCGCATCATTAAAATTTTTGAGAACAATGTCCACCAATTCCTCCAGGTAAACGACCTCGCCGGGCAGGATGGATTGACGCGTGTAGGGAAAGTGATCGTAGACAAAAAGATCATGCTCGACTATGATAAAAAAGCGAACCAGAAACAATGGAACCAGCATGTGATCGATCTCGGAAAGCTCATCAGCCCTGATCCCGGAGCCATCTACCGTGTAAGCATCAAATTCAGAAAAGAATATGCCCTGTGCGATTGTGAAGCGGAACCGAGCTCCTCAGGTGAAGAATCATCATCTTACAAAAGAGAGGACGAAGATAAGGAGTGGGAAGAGAATGACTGGCACAGCTACGGTTTCGACGGCGGCTATGATTACTGGTATGGCTATAATGACGAATACAGTCCCTGCGACAATAATTACTACTACGGCAAGGCCGTGAGCCGCAATATCCTGGCCTCCGACATTGGCCTGATCTATAAGCTGGACGATAACAAGCTGTCGCATGCTTTCGTAACCAATATGATTACGGCGAAGCCTCTGCCGGGCGCACAGATCGAATATTACGATTATGCCAAACAGCTGATTGCCGGCGGGACAACGGATGCCAACGGCATGCTGGATGTACAGCTCAAGCGCAAGCCTTTCCTGATGCTGGCAAAGCAGGGAAAACAACGCGGCTATTTAAAGCTGCTGGATGGCGAAGCCAACTCGCTGAGCAAATTCGATGTGTCGGGCGAAGTGGTGCAGAAAGGCGTGAAAGGCTTTATCTATGGGGAGCGCGGTGTTTGGAGACCGGGAGATTCTTTGTACCTGTCCTTCATGATGGAAGATAAGGAAAATCGTTTACCACCCAACCACCCTGTGAAATTTGAATTGCAGGATCCGAACGGACAGGTGATCTACCAGGTGACTAAATCAAAAAATACCAATGGCTTGTATGATTTCCGGACGGCTACCGGGGATGAGGCCATCACCGGGAATTATACGGCCATTGCCCGTGTGGGAAACAGGAGCTTTACACAAAGCCTCAAAATAGAAACGGTAAAACCGAACCGCCTCAAGATCTATATGGATTTCCAAGGAGGAAAGATCAACGACAGCACCGCCAAACTCAGCGTCAAATGGCTGCATGGCGCCATCGCCAAGAATCTTCATGCCCTCGTCAATGTATCGGTCAACCAGATGCCGACGGTGTTTGAAAAATACAGGTCTTATATATTCGATTCCCCGGTAAGGAATTTCTATTCGGATGCCGACCTGGTGTTTGACGGAAACCTTGATGAGAAAGGAGAAGCGAAGATCAAAACATCGCTGAATGTGGGCCAAACGGCGCCGGGCATGTTACGGGCTACCTACATTACCAAAGTGTTTGAAGAGGGTGGCGACTTTAGCATCGACCGTTACAGCAAGCCCTACTCGCCTTTCAAAACCTATGTGGGACTTCGTGTGCCTGAGCAGAAAGGCTATGACAACAGCTACGAAACCGGCAAGGCTTACCATTTTGAGGTCGCTACCGTGAATACGGATGGCAAGCCTGTGAGTGCAAAAAAACTGCAGGTAAAGATCTATAAAATTCAGTGGCGCTGGTGGTATGAGCGCGAGGAAGAAGAGCTCGCCACTTATATTTCCCGCTCGGGCAGCATCGTGATGAAGGATACGCTCATCAATACCACAGAAGGAAAAGGCTCTTTCAACTTTAAAATCAACTATCCCGAATACGGCCGTTACCTCATTACCGTAAGCGACCTGGAAGGCGGGCATGAGACCGGGCAGATCGTGTATATGGACTGGCCTTACTGGAGCCGCGCCAACCGCAGCTCGAACGAGAATGCCAACATGCTGAACTTTGCCTGCGATAAGGAAACATACACCTGCGGCGAAAACATCAAACTGTCTTTCCCTTCACCTTCCGACGGCATGGCCCTGGTGAGCGTGGAATCGGGAACACGGGTCATCAAAAAATTCTGGATTGCCACGAAGAAAGGAGAAACCGTGCATCAATTCCCGGCGACGGGTGATATGTCGCCCAACGCTTTTATCCATGTGAGCTTGATTCAGCCGCATGCGAGTACAAAGAACGATCTCCCGATCCGCATGTATGGCGTGGTGCCGGTGATGGTCGATGATCCGGCCACACACCTGCTCCCACAGATCCAGATGGGAGATGTGATCAAGCCGGAATCGACAACAAGCATCCGTGTGAAAGAAAAGAACGGACGCAAAATGACCTATACCTTAGCGATTGTAGATGAAGGCTTACTGGACCTCACGCGCTTCAAAACGCCTCAGCCCTGGAATACCTTTTATGCACGTGAAGCCCTGGGCGTGAAAACCTGGGACATGTACGATGCCGTGATCGGCGCCTACGCCGGCAAGCTTGACAAACTCTTAAGCGTAGGTGGCGACGGCGACGGCGCAGGGGGTAAAGGTGTGAAAGCTAACCGCTTTAAGCCGATGGTGAAATTTGCCGGTCCTTTCCAACTGGAGGCCGGTGCAGAAAAAACGCATCACATCGACATCCCGAATTATGTGGGCTCTGTGCGCGTGATGGTGGTGGCGGAAAACGAAGGTGCCTATGGCAATGCGGAAAAAGCTGTGGCTGTGAGAAAGCCCCTGATGATCCTGGCCACGCTGCCGCGGGTGCTCGGCCCGGGAGAGAGCGTGAGCCTGCCGGTGGATGTGTTTGCGATGGAAGATCATGTGAAGGATGTGAAAATCGACATTGAGGTGAACGAGCTGCTAAGCGCTGATGGCGCAAAACAACAGAGCATGCACTTCGACCGGACCGGTGATGAAGTGATCAACTTCAAGCTGAACGTGATCGAAAAAACAGGCATCGCCAAGGTGAAGATCACCGCTACCAGCGGCAGGGAAAAAGCCGTGCAGGAGATCGAACTGGATGTCAGAACCCCGAACCCAAAGGTGACGGAAGGTTTTGACATGGTGCTGGAGCCCGGTAAATCCTGGGATGCGGAGATTGCCTTCAAAGGCGTGAGCGGAACGAATAAAGCCACCATTGAGTTTTCCAGTATCCCAAGCATGGGATTGGAAAAGCGCCTGGATTACCTCATCCAGTATCCGCATGGCTGTATCGAGCAAACGACTTCTTCCGTTTTTCCTCAGCTCTACGTGATGAACCTCATGGACCTGAACGAAACCCAAAAGCAAACCATCAGCAAGAACATTAAAGCCGGGCTGAAACGCCTGCAGTTGTTCCAGACCTCGAACGGCGGATTTGCTTACTGGCCGGGCGAATCCTACGACAGCGAATGGGGAAGCAACTATGCCGGGCATTTTATGATCGAAGCGGAAAGCCAGGGCTATGCTTTGCCGCTGAACCTGAAAAATAAATGGCTGAAGTACCAGCAGGAAATGGCCAGGAACTGGTCTTACAGCGCCACTACCTATAACCATCCGCATGGCAACGAAAGCAACCAGGCCATCCAGGCTTACCGTTTATTTGTGCTGGCTCTCAGCAATCATGCGGAGCTCGGCGCCATGAACCGGCTTCGTGAAGAGAAACATATTTCCGCGACAGCAAAATGGAGGTTGGCAGCTGCGTACCAACTAGTAGGGCAACAGGAAGTGGCGGCAGCTTTGGTGAAAGATCTGTCGACAACAGTGAAGCCTTATAAGGAATTGTCCTACAGCTATGGTTCGGATACACGTGATGAAGCCATGATCCTGGAGACCCTGAGCCTTCTGAAAGATAAGAGCAAAGCCAATTCCCTGGCCAAAGAGGTGGCGAAGCAGCTGAACTCCAACACCTGGATGAGCACACAAGAAACGGCCTATTCCTTGCTGGCCATGTGTGAATATGCCGGCGTGAAAGGCGGCAGCCACGACATGAAATTTACCTATGCCCTGAACGGTAGTGCAGAGACTTCCAAAAGCTCGAAGAAATCTATTTACCAGGTGAAATACAAAGACAGTGACATTTCCAGAAAAGGCATTGTGAGCCTGAGAAATACCGGTGAAGGAACGCTGTTTGCAAAAGTGCTGATAGAAGGCGTTCCGCTGACAGGCGATAAAACAGCCAGCGCCAAAGATCTGAACATGGAGGTGACGTATAAGAACATGAAAGGGGAAATTATCCAGCCCGATAAATTAGTACAGGGTACCGATTTCATGGCCGTGGTGACGATCGCCAACCCGGGCACCAAAGGGCATCTGCAGGAAATGGCCCTGAGCCAGATCTTCCCGAGCGGTTGGGAAATCCATAACAGCCGCATGGACGAAACGGGAACCGTCAGTGCCGCCCGCTACCAGGATATCCGCGACGACAGGGTGTACAGCTATTACGAATTGCAGGAGAAAACCAGCAAAACGTTTGTGATCCAGCTGAACGCGACTTACCTCGGGAAGTTCTACCTGCCAACGGTGTACAGCGAGGCCATGTACGATCACCTGATCAATGCCCGTGTGCCGGGCCGCTGGGTGGAAGTGGTGAAAGAGGCCGGTGTGGTGGCGAAGAAATAAATTTTATGGTCAGTCCGAATGATTTTTGTGCCTCTTTCAAAAATCGTATCGGGAACTGTTCTGCTAAAAACGTCTTGAGACATCCTGCTTTCCGCTGTGCGCTTCATGCAGGATACCCGACGTGACACCAAATATCGTTCCCGGCGTTTTCCTAAGAATGGGTTTTGGTTTAGTGTGGGAAACGTTCGGGGACTTTTGGTTTTCAGTGGTAGCTTCGAGTCACGATGTATTATGATCGGCCACCATTCGTTGACTGAGGTTCCCGAAGTCAACGGTAGATTACAAAAACTACAACTCCTCCAGCATCTTCACCACCTCGGGGCGCTTGCGGGTAGAAACGGGAACATTGCAGCCATCCGTCATGATCAGGTAGCCGCCGTCCGTTTTCACGAATTCCTTGATGTATTTGGTATTCACTAAATGTGATTGATGCACGCGGTAAAAGCCCTGTTCGCTCAGCAGGTCTTCAAATTCTTTCAGGGTTTTGGTGACGAGAAATTTTTTGCCATTGCTGAAAAAGAACTCCGTATAATTCACATTGCTTTCGCAGCGAACGATGTCCCGGATATTCACGATATGGATCTTGTCCTGTGTGTGCAGGGCCAGGCGTTCATGCGGCTTCTGGGTATTTTTTAAGGTTTCGTTCAGCAGCTTGTAATTCTCGTTCTCGTTGGGTTTTTGCTCCCGGTATTTTTTGAGGGCACTCAGCAGCTCATCCGGGTCCACCGGTTTCATCAGGTAATCAATGGCGGCATAGCGAAAGGCTTTAATGGCATGCGCATCGGAAGCCGTGATAAAAATGATCTTGAAATTGATCTCCTTCAAAATATCCAGCAGGTCAAATCCGCTGCCATCCTGCATCTGGATGTCGAGGAACAGGATATCCGGCTTCAGGTTCTTCAGAAGCTTGGCGCCTTCCACCACACCATTGGCTTCGCCGATAACTTCCACGTCGGGCGCGTAGACCTGCAAATCTTTTTTGAGCGTCGTACGGGCCTGCTCGATATCGTCTATGATGATGGCTTTTATCATGCACTTAAATTAAGAATTTTTGTCCGGAATTTATTACTTTAGAAGGAAATAAAGACCTATGAAACACCTTCTTCCTTTTCTATTGATCAGCCTTCTCATAACGGCCTGTGCCGACAACAGGGTCCGGAAAAAGCCGCCTGTGCCATCGTCACCTAACGAGCTTGTAACCGGTTGTTATTATATTGTGGACGACAGCACGACCATTAAAAAAAGTCTCACATGGAACGGAAACCTTGAAACTTATTTCATAGACCCCAAAGCCATTGTCACAGTGGGCGATTTTGAAGAAGCCAAAGTGAACGATGAGGATGGTCGCTATTCCCTCAGCGTGAAACTTAATGAACGCGGGAAAAAAACCTTTGCGGCTGCCAGCAAAAGCTATAAAGGAAAAAAGCTGGCATTCATCATTGCCGGCGAGCTGGTGATGGCACCGCAGGTTTACGATGAAATCCCGGGAGGAAACTTTGAAATATCCGGAAACTTTGAAAAAAACGAATTGAACCACTTCTTAAAGGTCATCGAGTATGAGATGTATGAATAGCCATCTACTGCAAGGGAATTCTCAGCACCACCTTCGTCCCTGAAGCATTCCCCTGCTCATCATACAGATCGATGATTTCCAGGGAACGCACATTCTTATCTTCCTGCAATAAATCCAGGCGCTCCTGCGTGACCAGAAGAGCCGTTGATTTATGATAGGTTTCCTTGCTGTTCCGGTTCAGCTCTTCTGCCTTGACACGCCCAATGCCATTATCCATTACGGAGCATTCCAGCAGGTTATTGATTTCCATAAATGAGACGGTGATCATCCCGCGCTTGCTGTCGCTGTATTTAAGGCCGTGCTTGATGGCATTCTCAATAAAGGGCTGCAGGAGCATGGGCGGTAATTTGATGTAATCGGTTTCCAGGTTTTCATCAAGCCTGATGCTATAATCGAAGCGGTCGCCGTTACAGAATTTCTCGATCAGTAAATAATTTTCCAGGGTATTCACTTCTTCTTCCAGGCTGATCGTTGCCTGCCGGGAATTATCGAGGATCTGCCGCATGAGCCTGGAAAACTTCGCCAGGTAATAACGCGCAGCCTGCTCGTTATCGGTGCCTATCTGCGACTGGATCGAATTGAGGGCATTGAATATAAAATGAGGATTCATCTGCAGGCGCAGGGCTTTCTGCTCCAGCTCCAGGATCTCTTTTTCCATTTGCGTTTTTTGTTGCTCTTCCGCAGCTTTGGCTTTGATGCGATTCACACGCCATTTGAAGATCCAGAACAGCAGGCCGCCAACCGTTAGTGCCGTCAATGCCAGGAACCACCAGCGCATCCAGAAGGGTGGTGAAATATGGAAACTTAATTGCGCCGGCTCTTTATTCCAGACGCCATCTTCATTACAGGCCTTTACCATAAAGGTATAATCGCCGGGGCTTAAGTTGGAATAGGTAAAGGAATGCATGTTGGACACCGGCGACCAGTTCTTATCAAAGCCCTTAAGCATCCACTGGTATTTCACCGCTTCCGGGTTACTGAAATTAATTCCCAAAAAGTCAAAGCTCAGGTGGTTCTGGTCATGCGGCAGATCCAGGGAAGACACCGTGTTCCAGTCGCCCACCGCGTTTCTGTAGGCTGTATTGGACACAGGCTCATAGTGCAGCTTCACATTGGTAATCGTCGTAATTGGCTCATGCTCGTTCTTTACCAGGTTGGCGGGATTATACTTAGTGAGGCCGTTGATCGTTCCGAACCAGATCGTCCCATCCACATCTTTATATACCGCATTCTGGCAGGTTTCGATCCCGGTGAAACCTTCGCCTTTGCTGTAGTGCTTGATCTCCGAAGGTTTCCGGTCCTTATCAAGAAAGAGGTAGTCGAGCCCTGTTTCGGTGCCACTGAATACGTTATTGTTATTATCAGTACATACCAGGTAAATGTTGGAAGAGCTCAGCCCGTTTGTATGATTGTAACGCTTCACCGGCATATCGCCCTGGTAGAGCGGAAAAGACGCGAGTCCGTCGCCGGCGGTTCCCAGCCATAGGTAGCCGCTCAGGTCTTCCGCCATGCAGCGGATGGCATTAGAGGGCAGACCGTTAGTAACGCTCATGTTGAATTTCCGGATCTGGCCATTGACCAGGCAGCCGATGCCATTGTTTTCTGTGCCGTACCACAGCCGGCCGGTTTTATCATAGAGCAAAGAGGTCAGGCGGTTATGCAATAAGCCTTCCCTGGTTGTGAATTTCGTGACGGAGGGTGCAGGGCTACCGGGCTTCAATTTAAACAAACCCGCTCCGGCTGTGGCGATCCAAAGACTTCCTTCCCTATCCCGCAACATGGCACGGATGTAGGTTTTTTTCAGATCCTCGATGGCTTTAAACTCCACACCATCATAGGTGTATACGCCCTGCCCGTCGGTGCCAAAATACAACAGCCCGTTCCTATCTTCGGCAATCGCTTTGACCTTCACATTTCCAAAACCATTGTCCGCATTGAAATTGTAAAAGCGGGCGCTGTCCAGTACCGAAAGGCCCCTGTCGGAAGTGCCTATCCACAGGCGTTTCCGGCTGTCGCGGAAAATGCTGTAAATAAAATTCCCGCCAAGCCCCGATGATTTATCGTATACTGTAAACTGTTTTCCGAAATAATTACACACGCCGCCGCCCGAAGTACCGAACCAATAGTTGCCGCTCTTGTCCTGGATAATGCTCCGCACGTGGTTATTGCTTAGCCCTTCCTGCTCCGTCAGCCAGGAAAAGCTTTTAGACACCGTATGATACTGCCCTACCCCATGATACAAGGTTGCCAGCCATACATTATCACGGTTGTCAAAATAAATATCCAGCACCGTTTGCTTATACAATTCCAGGTTCAGGTCGATCCTGAAAAAACGCTTGCCGTCGTACACATAAGCGCCATCGCCATAGGTCCCGACCCATAGATTCCCCTTGCTGTCTTCATTGATACAGGTAATGGAATTGTTCATGAAGCCCCGGGATTTATCGTACTTTAGTTTAGTAAAGCCGGCTTCTGTTTCACTGATCCTGAAAAGCCCGTCGGCATTGCCATACCAGACGTTCTGTTGACGGTCGACGTGGATCGTATTGACCACGCTGCTTTTATCTTTCAGCAATTCCGTGACATTGGTAAAAGCCCCGTCGAAGCGGAAAATGCCTGTGCTCGTTGCCAGCCAGATCCGGCCTTTGGCGTCGAAGGCCAGGTCCTGAACCGAAAACTGTCCTGCCTGGTTTTGCGGATAGTGGTTGCTGAAGCGAATGCCGTTGTACTCCGACAAGCCGTTATTGGTGCCGATCCAGATAGTGTGTTTCGCGTCCTCCTTAATGCAGGACACATAATTGTTGGGCAAGCCGTCTTTTACGCTGAAAGTCTTGAACTCCGTGCCATCGAAGCGCGTGAGCCCTCCGCCACGCGTACCCATCCACAAATAACCGCGGTGGTCCTGCAACAGGCTGAACACCTGGGATTGGGCCACACCTTCCTTTACGGAATAGTTATGAAAATTGTATTGCTGGGCCGGGAGCTTCAGCCACAGGGCAAGCAGAACAAACAGGTATATGAAAATGGATCGCAAGCAGGTTTTCGGTTAATCAAAGGTAAAAAACACTTCCCATTAAAACAGCAACGAATAATAAAAGGGCCAAAATTCCCTCCAAAGCCACTTTACCTTTGATCCGGCATGGTAAAACAATGGCTCACCGCGTATCAAACACACCGCAGGACAATCAGGCTCTGGCGCAAACGGCTTTTCTACCCGGGAATCCTGGCGTTCGCACTATGGTACATCAACTGCCTGCCGGATCAGCTCTTCAACGATCCCACCTCTACGGTATTACTCGATAAAAAAGGAAACCTGCTGGGGGCTAAGATCGCCGATGACGGGCAGTGGCGCTTCGAGTCGCAGGGAAATGTTCCGGAGAAATTTAAAACCTGCATCCTGGAATTTGAAGACCGGAATTTCTATGGACATTATGGGATCAGCGCCAAAGGCATTGGCCGCGCCCTTACACAGAACATCCGGAATAAAAAAGTGGTCAGCGGCGGCAGCACCATTACCATGCAGCTGGCGCGCATCATGCGCAAAAATCCCTCACGCAGCCTTCCCGAAAAAGTACTGGAAATGATCCTCGCCACGCGTTTGGAGATCCGCTACACCAAAACGGAGATCCTCCGCTATTACAGTTCACATGCTCCTTTCGGGAATAATGTGGTGGGGCTGGAGGCCGCGTCCTGGCGCTTTTTCGGAAGGGAGCCGGAGAAACTCAGCTGGGCGGAGAGTGCTACGCTGGCCGTATTGCCTAATGCGCCGGGCCTCATCTATCCCGGGAAAAACCACCAGCGCCTGCTCGACAAGCGCAACCGCTTGTTGAAGCGCCTCTACGAGCAGGGAAAGATCGATCAAACGACCTTTCAATTGTCCTTAAAAGAGCCTTTGCCTGATAAGCCTTTGCCCCTGCCGCAGCATGCGCCGCACCTGCTGGCCCGCTTTATGAAGGAAGGCTACAGCGGGCAAACCATCAGCAGCAGCATCGACCTCAACCTGCAGAAAAAAACCAAAGAGCTCCTGCAACACCACAGCCAGCTGCTACAGGAAAACCGCATCTTCAACGGCGCCATAATGATCACCTCCGTGAAAACCGGGCAGGTACTGGCTTATGTGGGTAATACGTCTTCGCCGGATTCGGAGCAAAGCAGCGACGTGGATTGCATTTCGGCGCCACGCAGCACAGGCAGTATCCTCAAACCTTTCCTCTTTGAGAAGAGCCTTGAGGATGGCCTCATCACGCCTAAGACACTGATCCCGGATGTCCCGACACAATACGGCGGCTTCTCACCAAAGAACTTTACCTTGCAATACGATGGCGCCGTGCCCGCCAATAAAGCGCTGGCCCGCAGCCTCAACATCCCGATGGTGCGCCTGCTCAATGAATACGGCTTAGAGAAATTTCACCGTTCCTTAAAGCAATTGGGTCTGACAACCCTGAACAAACCGGCGCGGCATTATGGCTTATCACTGATCCTGGGCGGCGCCGAAGCGAAGCTCTGGGACCTCAGCAAAGCTTATACACAGATGGCGCAACAACTCCGTTATGATAGCATCAAGCCGGTTTCTATGGTGATTGATCCGCGTAAGTTGCGTAAACAGAAAAACAGGGTGACACAAAACAAAAACGCTCCTAAGCTCGACAGAGCCTGCGTGTACAGTACGCTGGAAGCGATGGTGGAGGTGAATCGCCCCGACGAAGACGGCAACTGGCGTGTCTTTGCTTCCTCGCAAAAGATCGCCTGGAAAACGGGAACCAGCTTCGGTTTCCGCGATGCCTGGGCCATTGGTGTCACACCCGATTACGTAGTAGCCGTATGGATCGGGAATGCGGATGGCGAGGGCAGACCGGGCCTGACCGGTATCAAAGCGGCCGCTCCAGTCCTGTTTGATGTGTTTGCGCAATTACCGCATTCCGCACAGTGGTTCCGGGTGCCGAAAGAGGAGATGAGCAAGGCGACCCTCTGCCGGGAGAGCGGGCACCGGGCCTCGGAGCTGTGTGTGAATACCGAAACGGTGCTTGTTCCCAGCTCCTGTATGAACACGACGGCCTGCCCCTATCACCAAACCGTACACCTCAGCCTGGATGGCAGGCAGCGTGTAGACAGTGAGTGCGAGGATGTGTACCACATGAAGCATGTCACCTGGTTCGTGCTGCCGCCACTCATCGAGAAATACTACAAGTTCAATCACCCGGATTATAAAGTGCTGCCGAACTACAAGCCGGAGTGCCTTGCCCGCATAGCCGACAAAGCCATGGTGCTGCTCTATCCCAAGCCTAATAGTAAAATTTACGTGCCTGTAGAAATAGACGGGAATATGGGCCGCACGATTTTCGAAGCCACGCACCGCAGCATCAACACCACCATCTACTGGCACCTCGATGACCAGTACATCGGTGAAACCAAAGAGATCCACCAGCTGGCACTCAATCCTGGCATCGGCAAGCATCAGCTGATGCTGGTAGATGAGAATGGCATTACGGTACAGATGAAATTTGAAGCCGTGGGGAAGTAAATTTGCAAAATAAGACCGATCGGTTTATATTTGTACTATGCTTAGTAAATCCGATAGAACAAAATTATTCATCATCGAACGGTCAGCACCTCTTTTTAATACCAAGGGCTATGCGGCCACTTCCATGAGCGACATTTTGCGCGTCACGGGCCTCGCCAAAGGCGGGATTTACGGGAACTTCAAAAACAAGGATGAAATTGCCCTGGAGGTTTTCGACTATTCCTTCCATAAGCTCAGGGAAGCCCTGCGTTTTAAGATCAAACAGGAAAGTACTGCCTTCGGGAAACTAAATGCCATCCTGGACTTTTACCATAACTATTCCGAATCGCCTGTGATAGAAGGCGGTTGTGTGTTGCTTAATACGGCAACAGACGCCGATGACTCCATTCCTTTCTTAAAGGAGCGGGCCAGGCAGGGGCTTAAAGACATGCTTGCTTCTTTAAAATACATTATTGAAAAAGGCATTGAGGCTGGAGAATTTTCTAAGAAGCTCAATGCCCTGAATGAAGCGGAGCTGATCTTTGCGACCATAGAGGGAGGCATCATGATGAGCAAGCTCAACGATAGCCCGGTGATCCTGAACAAACTGCTCGAAAACCTGAAGCTCCAGATCAAACAGCGCTTCCTGAAATAAAATTTTTTATCCAAATAAAGACCGATTGGTCTTTTATAAAAACCATAAACCTATAGATCATGCATACCTTAGAAAAACTACCGGAAAGTACCTTGAAAATACGCTTCCCGGATTGCGATCCCTTTAACCATCTCAATAACTCAAAGTACATTGATTATATGATCAATGCGCGGGAAGACCAGCTGATGGCACACTATCACTTCGACATCTACAAACTCGCCCGGGAGAAAGGGGTGAGTTGGGTGGTGGCTCAAAACCAGATCGCCTACCTGGCGCCCGCTGTATTGATGGAGACCGTGAGCATCCAAACCCGGTTGCTCTCTTATGAAGATAAAAGCCTGGTGTTTGAGGCCCTGATGTGGAATGAGAATAAAACCAGCGTAAAAGCCATCCTCTGGTCGAAATTAGCGCATTTTAATTTCAGCACGAATAAAAGTGAGGTACATGCAAGCGACCTGACGGATCTTTTCAAACAGATCGTCAATCCTGTGAGCGGTGTTTCTACCTTTGAGGAAAGGTTGAAGGAATTAAAGGGGATGAAGGTATAGCAGTCAGAAGATAAACAATCCCTCAAGGAAAGATGAGATTGCTTCGCTACGCTCGCAATGACGGGTAGACATTCCTACCAAAACTTCCACCACTGTTTCTTTCCGGAATCGTCGGAAGGATTATGGTCGCCGGGACGGCCAGGGATATTAGGATCGAGGGCCTGTGTTTTCGGAGCAGCCTGTGTTTTGGCTTTGGGCTTGAACACAATCTGGTGCTTGAAGTTATTTGCCGTTAAGATCTTATTCACGCGTTCGGTATAGAGCTTTCCTTTGGCAGGATCTATCTGGTTGATGAAGTTGGCGTAGCCCTTGATGGATGCTAAAAAGTTCGGTGAGTGGTTCCAGGTCTTCCCTTCGATGCCATTCTTCTCTACCTGGTAGAGCATGGCCCGGAAGTTTTTGAGCTTCTTCTTCTCAACGGATAATTTTTCGTTCACCACAATGCCCGTTACTTCCTGCTTGCTGCCTTTGCGCAATACTTTGAATTTATCGGGATGAATGGTGAAGTTTTCCCCTTTGATGGTTTTCTTCACAAAGCCCAGGAATTTTTTAAACTCATCGGCTTTATATTCCGCACAGGAAAAGGTCAGGTCATCCGCATAGCGCGTATAATCGAAGCCATATTTTTTGGCAAGCCCTGTAAAGCGTGCATCCAGGCGCCGGCACAGCCAGTTAGTGATGGCAGGGCTGGTAGGTGCGCCTTGTGGCAAACACCTGTTCCCGCTTTTCACATACCAGGTTTTTCCATCCAGCTGCACTTCATCCATTTCCGATTCGGTGCAGATGAGCGCAAAAATAGTCGCGATCTTTTCGTTATAACCCAAAGCCCTGAACATGCCCTTCACCCGGGGGTAATGCACGGAAGGGAAAAAATCCTTTAAGTCGATATTAATTAAGACCTGTTTTTTGATGTGTGGTGTGGCATTGCTGGCAATGGAGCGCCCCATGGCAAAACCATGCGCATTCTGATGAACCGGCAATTTGTTGAGGATGTTCTCCAGGATCCAGTGCTGTGCCTGTTTCAGCTTCGGCATTGGCGCGGAGATTTTCCGGAAGCCACCGGCTTTTTTCGGGATCTGGAATTGCTTGTAATGGCTGACCCTGCTCACCGTGCGGTTGAAGGATAAAAAGCGGATGGTCTGAATGTCAGAGCTCATCAGCTTCGCTAGGTCTTCTGCCGATTCAATCAAGGGCAGGTTCTTTTCTTTTAGCTTCTCAGGTTTCCCGTCAGCTATTTGGTTCAGCCCTTTGGAGACCTCTTCTCCTAAAAACGTAATATCGGTTTTTTTCTGCTCCTGCCAGGCTTTGGTTTTGGCTTCGGCTTTTTCTTTCCGTAATTTTTTATTCTCCGCAATCTTTTCCCGCGACTTCTGCATGCGGGCTGTGCGCATTTCCTTCAGCGCTTTTTCGCGGTTCTGGTAACGGCGTTGCTTTTCCAACAGCTCATACAACTCCTTACTCAGCCTGGCTTCCTGGGTAATCAATTGCTCAGGCAAGGTTGCCTGGCCGCCTTCCTCATTCCAGAAGCCAAACTTTTTCATCTCTTCCAGGATCACAGCATCCTTGGTAGAGTTCTTTACCCGGTCGTATATTTCTTGTCGGTTCACCTTAATTAAAAAAGGAGGAAACAGTTGTCTTCGTACTACTTGAGGACCGGATTGGTCAACTCAAGCAATACGCGTATGCTATTGTATTTCACTTCCGCGAAGTCATCCCGGAAATGCAATAGCATACGCAGTATTGCAAAGTAAAGAACAGGCCGGTGATGCGTTACCGGGCTGTTGGCATGGATAGCGATACACTATCCGGGTTGCAAGATATTTAACTGTTTCCTCCAATGTGTTATGTAATGATACTAAAAATATGATAATGTTTTTACTGTATCGTTATTTTCTTTTCGTTGTCTTTAAAAAATAGTCAAAAGCTTTTTAATCGTTGATTCCTTTTCTGCTTTGCTTTGCAGGTTCAGGGCGATGATGTGCTCACAAGGTCCTTTATACATCTTGTTCTGCTGGTAATAGTAGCAGCTGCATTGCGCGCCGATCACCGTTTCGTCGCGGTTGAATATGATCTCTGCATTCTGATCTTTTCCTTTGTCCTTCACCGTTCCTTTCACGATGCGGTTGCCGTTCTCTTCGTCCTTTCTTTCCGTGATCTTCACCGCGCCGGTATCCGAGAAGAGGCGGGCATTCTCTTCCCGTTCGTTCATGAACCTCAGCTTGCTGCCGTCAATCGGGTCGCGGCTCAGCTCGCGGATGCGGTATACTTTTTTGTTGATGTCGTACATGGCCCTGCCCGATTGGGCAAAGATCATGAAGGCACTCATCACCGTTTTGTTGTCCATCTTCAATTCGTTCGACAGGCCGTCGATGGAATTGTACCAGGTGTTTCGCAGCGTGGAATACACAGTCTGCATGGTCATCGGATCTACTTCTTTTCTCGGGGCCAGCAGGTCGAAATTGCCCTGCCCAGACCAGTCGTTATTGGTCCATCCCGAAAGACCCAGCGTAAAGCTCATGTCGCCCATGTCTGCCAGGAAAAAAGACGGAAGACCGGTTCCCATAAAAATAGCGGTGAATTTTTTCGTCACCGGGATCAGGCGCTCCAATAGGAGCAACCGCCTTCTTCCCCACATGCGTACTTCAAAGTCGTTGGTGCCGTTGTAAACAGAGCGCGGGCATTCCAGAACAAAATTCCAGGGCTCAAACACAATTTTCATCGGTTGCCCCGGTTTAAAGATCCAGCGCAGCGAGCGCGGTCCTTCCTTTTCTTTTTTGCGTTTCAGGTGAAAGCAGATGTTATACACATCCATCGGGTGAAGCTCGATCTCCACGCCGCCCAGCATCATTGCCGAGTTTACCTGCAGCAGGCCACGCACCCAGCTTTCCGGCACATCGATCTTGGTTTCCTTGAAGCTCTCCTGCTGTTCGGTAGACACTTCAAAACCCGAGGGATCGATCTCGAACTTCGTTTCCTTGTAATCACGGATCTTCTGGAACTCTTCATACAAAGCCGATGAGTAATCGATGTTCGTCGTCCCGCATTTAAACTCATTGATCTTCGTGAACACCTCATAGCTACAGCTCAGGCGGCCATAGGAGGATTCGTCCTTGCTGAAACACTCAAAGAAGAGTTCATCGGGATGCACGGTAATAATAGGGTCCAGCACGATCCACATGTCGCGGTCGGTCTGGTAAATATGATCGAAATATTTTCGCTTGGCCTTATTGAAAGGTCCTAAGATCTTTTCTTTTTCCTGGCGTACATCCGAGAGTTCCTTACGGATCACGTCGATGCGCTCTTCCACGCCCTGCACGGATTTCAGGAACTCTGCCAGCCAGATGGATTCCTGCTCGGCGGCCCAGGCCTTGTAATCGGTTTTGTCTTTGGGCTTAAAGCGGTAATCGGACACCACAATATCGTGCAAGGCAGAAATGGCCTCACGAAAGGGAATGTGCTTATTGAGGCTGCCGCTGAAAAAAGTCGGGTCACGTGTCACATCCGGCGAGAAGTTCATCGTCGTGGAAGTGGCATTATTGCTCACGCTCGTATCTCCTTTGAATTTATAATTGAACAGCATGATCGTTTCGTTTGGATTTATAGACTTCCGTTTCTTTGACGCCTAATACAAGGTTCACAGACGGGAAGGCTTTCGAGATCTCCAGCATGGCTTTGATGTAAAGCGCCCTGTCCTGGATGCTGGCTGTGGCCGACATTCGGTTGAAGATGGCAGAGATCAGCACCGCATTTTGTTCGCCGGCCAAAGCCTCTGTATGTAAAAGCTGGATGGCGCGCAGCTTGGCGGTGCGCCCCCTGTTTACCTGCGACAGAAGCGTGATGAGGAAGCCTCCCAGCTTTTGCAGCATGTCGTAATTGTTTTTGGCGTACTGATCGAGGAAGCCCGAAGCGAAGAGCTGCATGCGGCTGTCGGGATGCTGGCTTAATTTCAATAAGTAATCGAAGCCATTGTCTTTCTCGAACCAGCGCGTGATCATCTCCCGGCCATAAGCCTGTACATCGCTTTTATTACTGTCGCAAAGCGCAACGAATAACTCCGGCTGCCAGTCCTGCTCGTTAAAATTGGTCCTGAAAAAGTCGAAGGCAAATTTCCGCACATCTTCCCACAGGCTGTCTGCCAGCATGATGCTGTCTTTCTTTTCCTGCTTCATGCGGTCAATGTGCCCGCTGTAATACTGCATCACATAGTTCCGTGTTTTCAGCAAATTGGCATTGGCCAGCTTATTCAGATCCTTAATGGAGATCTCTTCCTGTTTGGTATTCTTTTCGAGCAAGAGGTAGCCCAGCTCCTGCGAAGCCAGGTAGCGCGAGGTACACAGCGACAGGGTGAGCTTAGGCTCTATCCGGTCGAGGTAGTTATGCAATTTGGTGCTGATGAGCTGCAGGATATCCTCGTGCAGGCCATCGTGTTTCTCTTTCACGGTGAGTACCGGGATGAATAAGTTCACCAGGCCGTAACCCGAAGACGGATCTGCCGCCAGCAATTTATCCATGAGCCGTTGCGCCGATTGCCTCAGGTCGGCCACAGGTGACAGGCACAGGCTGAGCACAAGGCTCTGCTTTTCGAGGATCGCGGTCGCATCGAGCTGACCAAGCAGGTCGATGGCCGCATTCCGCGCCATCGTATTCTCCGATTGTAATAAGGTAAAGATAATAGTATCCGGAACCTGCTCCGGATCGAGCTTACGAAGCACGAGTAATTTTCCGGCCATGCCCTGGATCGCAGGATCTACGTGCATCAACAGGTCGAAGATGATCTTCGGGTTGAGCGATGCCGTCAATTCCTTGAAACAGGCCTCGATGATGTTCCCGATCAGGGTGACCTGTTCGGGCTTGCCGGACAGCACATGCGCGTTGATGGCTTCGAGCAGGTTTTTGAAAACCGTTTGCTGCGTTTCCGCCTGTGGCTTGTGCTGTAAGAGGAAAGCCTGCAGCCATTGCTGGGAGGCAAAATTAGCGGAGAGCAGGATGCCTGTGATCAGGTCGGCATCATTGGCATAGCGTGCCGGCTCTTTCTCAATAAATTGTTGCGCATAGGTCCTGGCTTCATCGAGCAGGCTCAGCAATAAGGCGCTGATGATCATCGCACCCGGCGCTTTGCCGCTATAGATCTCTTTCACAAGCCCGAAGCCCAATTGCTGTACCCTGATGGAGCGGCTCCTGATAAAGGCAAATAAATGCTCTTCGGTAATCTGCTCTTTAAAAGCGGCGTTGTTCTGAAACACGAAGAGGGCAAAATCCGTTACGCGTTCACAACGGCTCTGCGTGAGCAGGCGAATGATGTCTCCAGGCGCTTTATTCCACAAAGCGGCGAAGGCTTCTTCGCGCAAAGGCTCGAAAGGCTTGCCCGGCTCATAGGGCGGAACGCATTCCCAACGCCCTTGCTTCTTCTTTACCGTATAACGCGGGCTATTGGCATACAGGATATAGTACAAGGCGCCATAGCCGGAATAGGTATCATACCAGGTTATTTTGGTAGTGACGTTATAATTCCGTGTCGCGCTGTCGTAGTCGTAAAAGGTATTAGAGGTTTTTTCTACTTTCGGGCTGTCGAGCTCATCGTCGAAGCCAAGCAGGATCTCGGTAGCATAGCTTGTATAACGTTCGGACTGATCGCTTCCCAGCTTGCGCAGGGTGCGCAGAATGCGGCGCGAAAAGTATTCCTTGGTCTTTTTGGAAAAGGCAAGCGTACTGTTTTCTTTTTTAAGCTCTTCCGAGGCGCTCACCCATTTGCGGTCAATGTATAAATGCGAGGACGTAAAATTGGAAGGTGCTTTCTCAATGACTTTGGAAAGAATGCCATACACGACCGTATCATGGAGCATTTCGCTGATCTTGAAGATCTGGCGCACGTATTTGAAATGGCCGGGCTTCACCGGTACCTGCCTGAGCGCCGGGAGCAGAGCGGTTCGCATCAGCTCGTCTTTGGTGGAAAGCAGGTAAAAAGGAATGAGCAGCTCTCCCGCTCCTCCTTTGCTGCATAGCTCGAGGGCATACGCCTTTAAAAAGGCTTCGGCTTTTCCGATGGCCTGCCGGAGCTCTTCGGAAATGAGCGCGTTCCCGGAGGAGGAAAGCTTTGACAGTTTGATAAAGAAAGCATTGGCATCATTCTCTCCATCGATGGAGAGGTTCCGGCCCATCGCCGTAACGCTGCTCAGGTTGGATTCGTGAGTTGCCCTGAAGCTTTCCGGGAAAGCCTGCCCTAATTTTTTCAATTCGGCAGCACGGGTCAGCTCATCGCTGATATTCAGTAAAGCGGCTTTTGCCAGGTTAAGGATATAGGCCGGATGTTTTTCCTGGAGCACCTCGTTCAGAAAAAGAACGGCCGCTGCGTCGCCGATGCGACTCAGGGCCCAGATGCAGGAATACAGCTGCAAGTGATCTTTTTTATCGGCCAGCTTCAGGATCTGAGGTACTGCTTCCGGAATGGCCAGCTCGCCTGCTCTCCAGATGATCCGCGATACCGGCCAGCTTTCATGCTCATCGTCGTTGAGCGCTGCCTTCAGTAATTTGACAATGGTTTTATGACGGGCACTGCCGGATTTCTCCGGTTTCAGCGGCTTGAACTCCGGGATGAAGTTGGCGTTTTCGCCTTCGGCGGCATAGCCTTTTTTTCGTTTTTCGTTTTCGAGCTCTGCGAATAATTTTTCGGCTTCCGCCAAAGGAACCGGGAACACCGTTTTGGTGCCGTCCTTGAGCGTGCCGCCCCTGCGGCCATAGCGGAAGTTTACCACATAGGCATCCGGGCCGCTTTCCAACAATTCGATCTCGTAAACTTTATCGGAATTTCCTTCCTGGAAAAACAGCTGTATGGATTTAATGAGCTTCAAAAAATAAGTTTGATTGTGATGAAAGTACTAAATTAAATTTCAAATCAAAATGCCGGTTGAAAAATTTTACGTGGTTAAGGTTAAAACCATCTATGAGCTATTTTTTCCGAGATCATAAGCAGGGCGTGTCCGTCCCGAAAAAAGGCAGCGGGACGGAGCAGGCTATCACTCCAATCTTTTTTGCAAAGAGGCGGCAAAAAAGGATTTCCGTTCTATCCTTCACGCGGGATTAACTCAAAATGATAGGTTTATCTTATAGCGGAGGGAGTCTGCTTAGGTCCATACTCATAAATAGTGATTCCGCTTCGTTGATCCCGGACCTGTGACTGAAAAAACGTTAATTCGACTGTAACCAATTGCTTTTTAGCCGTTATTTGTATCAGCATTGCGCCCTGCCTCCCACTAACATTTAAACATAGCATCATGACAACACTTTACACGAAAGCATGCAGTATCGGACTTATCGCACTTTTTTTCTGTGCCTGCTCCGATGCGCCCAAACAAACAACAGCCGCAGACAGCGCAGCTTCCGGCCAGGATCAAAAACAGGAAGTGGCGGACCTGAAAAATGATTTTACCTATAGCTTCGCCAAAGAGGAGAAGCGCTTCGCTTTCCCCAACAGGGAGGCCCAGGACATTAAGCTTCCCAGCGGCACACAGATTGCCGTACCGGTGAACTGTTTTGTAGATAAGGAGGGCAAAGCCGTGAAAGGCGAGGTGAACCTCGTGTTTGAAGAATTCCTTTCCCCGGGCAGCATCATCAGCTCACAGATCAACATGACCTACGATTCGGCGGGGCATGTTTCCAATTTCGAATCGGCAGGTATGTTCCGGATCAATGCTTTTCAGAACGATGAGGCGCTTTTTATTGCGAAAGATAAATCCATCGAGGTGTCCCTGGCAACACCGGATCCTGACAAGGGTTTCAACTCCTATTACTCGACCCGCAATGGCGACGACTGGGGCTACCTCGGAAGGTCTTCGGCAACCAAAAACGAGGCTAAGGCTGTGAGCCTGCAGGCCACGCAGGAGCAACTTAAAAATGCCGTGAAGCCGGTGAAGCCTGTTGAGTATTCCGCCAACGGAAAATACTTTGACCTGAACCTGAGCCGCGCCTATACCTCCGATCTGAAAAGCCTGTTGGGTGTTGTTTGGGAATATTCGGGGAATAATAAGAAAAATGATCCTGCTCAAAACAAGGCGGCCTATAACCGCAACTGGGATTTTGTGAACATCCTGCCAAACGGCGATAAGCGCGGCGATTATGAGATCGTGTTGCAGAATAAAGACACGACGGTGAAAACCACGGCCCGCCCTGTGTTCAGGGGTGCGGTGCTCGACGAGCAGAACCAGGAGTTTGCCAAAGAGCTTGGCGAGTTCAACAAGCGCATGGAAGCGGTGTACCAGGAGAAAAAACAGGCTATTGCCGAAGCGTCTTTCCTGAGAACCCTGTCCGTTAAAAATTTAGGCCTGTATAATTACGATCGCCAGTACCACCAGTCGGATATGATCCCGGTGTATGCCAACTTTAATTTCGGCGCCGACAGCCTGAAAAAATACCCGATCAATGTGTACCTCGTGACGGGCAATGGCCTGGCTGTGATCAAATACCCGGTGCATGACTGGGACAAATTCCGCTACTCGAAAAAGGATATTAATAAAATGATCGCTATTCTGCCGGACATGGAGATCTGTACCTTTTCCTCTACCCGCTTTGCCAAAGAAGCTCCTGTATTTCCGGAAGACAAACCGGGCGACTATACCTTTGTGCTCAAGCGCACCGGTGTGAAGGCAACAGATTCCAAATCCATCGACCGGATCTTAAGTACGATTTGATGCACCGCTTCCTTGTGATATGCCTGCTGGTCTGCTGCGCGGCAGTTCCTGCCATGGGGCAGATCCTGACGGATGCCCGGGGTAATGCGATCCGGGACCCTCACCTGTTTATCCGTGTCAAAGACGGCATCTACGGTATCGGCGACTCAACCAATTATTGGCTCAGCAATACGCCAAAGAGTGATACGATCTTCCATGTGAAGGAACGGTATTTTGCCGTAAGGGAACCAAATGGCCTGTATCGCTTAATTGATGAGCAGTTCCAGGTACAGCAGCAACAGCTTTCGGAGCTTAAGGAATTCGACCGTTTTGTGTTTTTAAAAAGCCCGAAAGGCTGGTCGGTCTTTTTGGAACATGAGGATTCCAAAACTATTTATTATGACAGCATCCGCATTGCCGGCTCCTCTGTCCTGCTCTACAAAGGTGGCAAGCAGGGCCTGATTATCACCGGCGGGCTGCGTGAGATCGTGGTTCCGGCACTGTACGACAAAGCCGGTCCCTACTACGACGGTGCTTTGCTCATCGATCAGGGTAAGCTGGGCTGGCAGGGCGCCTTCTCTATTCCTGTAGCCTACGATCATATTTACCAGGAGCGGCCCGACATGATGGCCGCACAGAATGCGCAGGGGACCGTGTATTATGCCTACCACACCGGAAAGCCTCTCGCAGCGGAACCTACAGACAGCATCGTCTTTTACGACCGCTATTACAAGCGGGTCCGGGGCAGGCAACAAAGCATTTTCAGGATCAGCAACAACAGCCTTGTGGCGGAGATCGAGGGAGAAGAGCTACATCCTTATTCCTTTTATGATTCTTACCGTGAATCGGGCTACTGTGTGATCGGCCGCGGCTCGCACTGCGCCCTTTACCGGAACGGAAAGGTGCTCACGGATTTCCGTTACCGCACCATTCTGCCGGAATCGTCGATTGTGCCTCCCTTTTTCCGTGTGCTGCAGGACAGCGGTGTGGGCGTGATTCTCGAGAACGGTGAGGCACAATTGTCATCGCAGTATACGGACGTGCTGAGCCAGGTGGGAAATTATTACATCGTGCGGCGTGGCTCCCGGCTCGGGCTTGTTACCACAGGCGATACGCTGCTGCTGCCTTTCGAATACCGGAACATCAGCTTCTGCGATACAAACTACCTCTACCTGAGTAAGGATGGGGTGTACTTCGGGCTCTACAATTTCAGGAACCGCAAGGAGATCAGCCCCTACAAATACAGGGAATTCGAGATAAACGGAAATTATATTGTGGCGAAACAGGTAGCCACCAGCGATGTGTACTTCAAGGACCTGCCGGTGATGATAGACGTGTATGATGCGGAGGTGAATAACAGAACGGCCAAGGGTTATAAAAACGGAAAGGTGTTCGTAGGCTCTGTCCGGAATGGTACCTGGGAAAGCTATGAGTATGAGATTCCGAGCTATAAGGTAAAAGCAGAAAAAGAATACAGGCACTTCCTGGAAAGTACCTGGCTGTATGATGTAGAAGACATGTATGATTATGCTTCGGGAAAATGGGGCGTTTTCGACTACACGACCGGGAGCTGGGAACATGCGCCGCTGGCCCATGGGGGCAACAATCCGAATGCCTGCAGGCTCCTGGATTTTCCGGTGGACTCCAGCCTGAGCTGGCAGGGCCTGCATTTTCGTGTCCGAAAAAAGGTATCGCCTATTTCCGTGGCCTGGGAGCGCAAATCGAAATTCAGCTGGATCGATACCCACAACTATTCTTACAGCGCCGATAATGTGGAGCATACCGGCATGGTGGTGTCACCCCTGTGCTATACAGAGCCCGGGGCGGGGAAATGCCTGAATAATTTTATGCCGGTGGTCATCAACACCGGCTTTCCTGCTTATCCCGGCAAAGCGGTGCTTGCGGAAGGGGGACGCGTGAAAGTGGGTCATTATGGGCAGATCGGGCTGTCTGCTTTCATCACGCAGCTGAGTGCATCTGGCAATGTGCATCCGGCCAGCCTGAAAGATTATGAAAGCCTCATTGATCCGCGCTTATTTGTGTCCATCACAGGGGCAACGGAGCATATCCTGCATTCCTCCTTTCGCAGCAAGCACATCAGTATGCATACCCCTTTTGAGTGGGTAGACACAGAGCACCTGAATCCTGTGATCTGCCGCATTTCCGGAAAATACGGGTTGCTCTCGGACACAGGGGTTTTTCTGTTGAAGCCGGAATACGAAAGCCTGGCGCCTATCGGCTCCGGCAACAGCAGCTACCTCGCCGGGGTGAGAAGCAACAGCTACCGCATCTATTACCCGGAGAGCAACAGCTACTCCAAAGAGATTGCACAGCTGCTCAGCTTCAAAGGTCCTTATTTGCTCATCAGGGCCGATAGCATGCGCATGGCCGTGATCGATCACCGGCTGGACACACTCCTGATAAGTACAGGAAGCATCAGCCTTTTGGAGGACAGTGGCTATGTGCTGAAAAAAGAAGGCATAACAACCGTTTATAAAAACAGGAGGATTTTATTTTCCCATCATTGCGATGTCACTGAAAAGATCAACGAGGGGCATTACCTCATTTCCAACAGCGCCGGCAATTACATCCTGTCGTCAAAAGGCGATACCATCTACCAAAGCAAGCGGGCTATTAAATATGTGCCGCTCGGAAATAATTACCTGCTCGACAGCGGGCAGGGAAGGACGGTGTTCGACCTTTCGGACAAAGCGGTGTGCAGCTTCGGGAAAGAGCCCTACCTGGTGACGGCTTACCTGGACCTCATCGTGAAAGAAAAAGAATCGGTGGTGCTGTTGAAGAAGAACGGAACGGAACAGGTCCGCATCAAGGGGCGATACAGCAGGGCGACGAAACTCTACGTGGTATCAAAAACAGCGAAAACAAAAAACGTATCCGACTATTCGGGAAAGCCACTGCTGACGAAGGCCGCCAAAGTAAAGGTGATCAATGACCGTTATTTTTCATACCAGTCGGGAAAAAAATTCATGCTCTATGATGTGCTCAGCGGTGAGAAGAAACGCATTGAGCGCCTGGGCGTCAATATGACCAAAGAGGGCCTGGAGTACGATGGTTCCGATGAGGAGGACGATTCTACCGAAGTCGTGGCAAGTGTGGAAGAGCTTTATTCCATCGTGAGCTACAGGGGAAAATACGGTTTGAAAAAAGAAGAGAAGCTAATCCTTCCATATTCCTTCTTCCACATTCAAAACGCATCGGATGTATTCCTGGTGCAGGACAAAATAGAATATAAGATTTACGATCTCTTCACGAATAAATTCCTTTCCAATGAGTCTTATGAGAACGTGTATCCTTACAAATTCTATTTCCAGGTGTGGAAGGAGGGAAAGATGTCTTACATGAACCGGTAGGGCCGGGATGAAGGGCGGAAGATGACAGTAGCATGAATGGTGAAAATAGTCGACTCCTACAGGGTCTTCACAGCATCTTAAACACTCTGCCTTTTTTAAAAATAACCAGGAGGCGTTTCTTTTGTAAAATGGGCTGCTCGCCGGCCTGCAGGCTTCTTAAAAAAGCAGGGGCATCGTAGCTCAACAGGCACATCCGCCAGGTTTTGGGATGAAGAAAGTTCCGGATCAAGACGGCTTCGAATTCCAGGATAGTTTTGGCTTCCGCAGAAATCGTTGAATCCTGCCGGATAACGCTCATGAAGGCCAACGCTTCTTCGTGATGCCTGTGAACGCCATAGCTGCGCGGCGTTTGACTAAAGTCCCTGAACAGCTCTCCTATCCTGCTTTTCAGGAGGTAAGCCGTGCCAGGGAGCTGATGCATGACTTCATGGTATTTCTTTGCATACAATCCTTTGGCGAAAAACTCCAGCTGCTCCGCTTTCAGGGCATTTAAAAAGGTGATGGTTTCAGGATCACTGATCTGATGCGCCTGATAGAATGCCTCCTTCCCGGCCAGGAAGGCTTTGCGGTAAGCCTGGTCGGTATATAGCCTGCTGAGAATATGTTGCGTTTCCGAGGGCTTCATGCGTTGTGGGTTTTTAATAAATGCCTGCTCTGCATCAGATCTGAGGAGATCTCTTCCAGGAGCTCATAGCGGTCGTCGCGTTCCAGCAACACGCCTTTGGGGACCCGGCGCTTAAAGACATGCGCCATCAGGTCATAGATCTCCTGTTGGGTGGCCCGGGCATGCGTGTCGATCAGCTGGCTGTCGTCACCATCAAAACCGACGTAGTGTAGCTGCACGATGTACTCAGGGTTTAAGCGGTCCATAAAATCATAAGGATCGAATTCCAGGTTGCGGCTATTGATAAACAGGTTCGTGATGTCCAGGAGCAGGCCGCAGCCCGTTAGTTCGCAGATCCTGTTCAGGAAATCAGCATCATCGATGTTTTTGCCCGGCAACTCGATGTGGTAGGTAATATTCTCAAGGATAAGCGGGCAAGGAATCTCCGACTGAACAAGGGCAATATTCTTTTGCAGGATTTCTAAAAATTCCTCATTGTACACAATGGGCGCCAGGTGGCCAATGTCATAACCGTGTGCCTGCGTATAGGCAATGTGCTCGCTCCAGTAGGGTGGCTTTATTTTTTGGATGAGGGTCCCCAGCTTCCGGACATAGTTCCTATCGGGTCCTTCCACCGTTCCCAAAGATAAATTGATAGCATGCGGGATCACGGTGAAGTTTTCCATCAGTAGCTCCAGCTCGCGGAGCTTGGCCTCCGGCACGTCGATGTAATGATCGGCAATGATCTCCACAAAGTCGATCTTATCTTTATTCAGAAAAATAAAGGATTTAAGCTCCGGCCTGAAACCGATGCCGTTCCCTAAAAAGGGGATTGTATGTAACTCTGTTTTCATCGTCTTATCATTAACTGCATCCTCCACAACCGCCGCATCCTCCACCGCAACCGCCGCCGCCACTGCAACCACTACTACTGCAGCCACTGCCGGAAGATCCCTGATCAAAATAAATAGAGCTTTGCGGTTTCAGTTCTCCTGTCACATGGTTGTAAAAGTTACTATATGTCGAATGGTTCAACAAAGCGAAACCATAGACCGACAGGAGGGTTTGTTCAATATAGCCCGGTTGCTTAAGCAAGCCGTTTCCATAGACGGGCTTGAATGCAAGCTTCATGTTCTCCAGGAACTTCTTACCTTTTTCGGTCGGCATGTTCTGCACAGTTAGTCTCATCGTGACGACACAACCGATGATCGAGAAAAATACGATTCCCATAACGTTACTGTGACCGTGGATAAGCGCCGCCAGGATCTTATAAAGCCCGAGCGCCAGGATTCCCGAAATGATCAGGATCCGGTACAGCTCAAAATCGCGTCTTTCCTTACTGCCCCAGATCAGGCCATCGAGCTCCAGTTTTTTCCGGATCGTTTCGGCATGCGTCTTAAACGCTGTGCTCCGGTTGAGCTCTCTGACGAAACTGTTCAGAGGGCCGTCCTTGTCCAACTGCTTATAGATGTCCCTCTCCATCTCATTCAGCAAATGGATGTTGCCTTCGTTTTTTGATTTAATGTAGTAGGTTCCGTTTCTCAATTCGAATGAAAAAAATCCTCTTCATACTAAGTTAAAGATCACCAGCGCCATCAGGTCATTCTCGGTTTGAGAAATACCGATGATCTCATAAGGATCAGGATTATCGGGGATCTTAGGGTTTTGCTCTTCTTTCGATTGGCTAAGCTTCACAGGCAATACGAACCAGATATATAGAAATGCGCCTACAAATAAGAGAACGTATAAAAGCAAAAACAATGGCCCATACATTCTCGCCAGGGGGTTTTCAAAAATGAACTCCATATCAGATATGTCTAATGGCTTTAATCAATTGCTTGTACTGGATCATGAGCAGGTTGTAAGCGGCTTTGATCTCTTCGAATGAAAGCTTCACGTCGCCGTTTTTGATCTTTAATAGATTCATCAACGCGTCCGCATCCATTTCGGGCTCCTTAAGGATATGCTCTGTAATCTCCTGCCGCGTGGCATAATACGCCTTATGTTTCAGATACAGGAAGGTGTTGGCATTGATGACTAAGGTGGTAAATCCTTTCTGCACCCTGGAAAATAACTGCTCCGGGAGGTTGAAGTTCTGGATGTAGAAGTACTTCATCCGCGAAAGCTGGTTCCGGAGCTCCTGCTCGGCAATGAACTGCAGGTGCTTCTCATCGAATTTCAGGTGGCTTAGCACATCCTCCCCGTAAAGGAGCGCATGGTGTTTCTGAATGTCGAACAGCTTTCCGGCAAAGACATTAGAGGAAGGCTCTATCTCGGAAGAGGTAAGGATAAAGGGTGCCATCCGGAAATCCAGCATGGCTTTCTGGAAAGGCACACTCAACGCATCCAGCACGTTCAGGTCCACATGGTCGAATACAAAGAGGATGTTCGTGTTGGATTTTCCGCCGGTGTAATCGCGTTTGGCCGCTCCACCATAGAGGATAACGGATAACAGGTTTTTGCCTGTCCTTTCTTTAATCTCTTCTGTGAATGCGAGGAGTTGTGTTTTTAATGCTGTGTCTAAGTTTTCTGGTATCATGGTTTTGTTTCTTGATTTTAAGTTAGTCATATTTTTGATTTTATGTTAAATGTCGCTTTCGTTTTATATACCGGATCAGCTGCATCCCCCGCAGCCTCCGCATCCGCCACCGCAACCTCCCCCACCCGAACATCCGCTTCCTCCCGAGCAACTACCGCCACCTGATGTGCTGCTATCAAACTCTATGGAAGGATGGGCCACCAGGCCGGATACTGCGCAGGTATAAAAGTCCACATAATCCGAACCGGCCAACAGGCTGAATCCATAAATACCCAGGAGTAATTGTTCCGTGTAGGGAGCCTGGTTCAGAAGCTGCTTTCCATATACAGGCCTGAAGATTTGTTTCAGCTTCTCATGCAATTTATAGCCTTTTATGGATGGCATTTTAATGACTTTCACCTTCATCAGGTTGATCGAGGCAACAAGGGCAATCAGGATGATGAACAACACGTTTGAGTGCCCATGCTGAATAGCTGCGATGATCTTATAAAGTCCCAGTCCAGCCAGGGCGGCGACGATCTTGAGTTTATGGTTCCTGAATTTTTCGTCTTCATACCCCGACCACAGCAAGCCCTGTTCTTTCAGGGCTTTATCCAGCGATTCCGTATGTGTTCTGAAATAGGAGTCCCGGTAAACGTCTTTCGCGAAGGTCTCCAGCCGTTTTTCTTTATCCAATCTCCTATACACTTCTTCTTCCATCATGCTCAAAAGTGTAACATCAGCGGCATTTTTCTTTACCCGTGTTCCTGATTTTGTTTGTATGAGTGCCAGATAACGCCTTCGCACCAGGTTAAAGATCACCAGTGAGAGCAGCTCATTCTCTGTTTGCCACAGGTAAGCCATCTCGTAGGGATCGGGCCGGTCGGGAATTTTTGGACTCTCTTCATCCGATCTGCGAAGCATGTGTTTCGGAAGAAGGTACCTGACGTATAAGATGGCTGCCAGGCAGATCAGAGCGTAGAGTAGCAAAAAAAACGGGCCGTACATACGGCCCAGGGGATTGTCAAATAAACTCATCGTTGTTATTTTTATGAGTATGTGGTTTTGTAGTGGTATCGTCATTCTTTTTTTTCTGTATTACTTGTTTCTGATACAAATTTAGCGAGGATATAAACGGGCGGTGAGGTCTGTTAAAAACTAAAATTGTTATTATACATTTGATTGAGGAAACATGCAAAGCGTTAGTAAATATTTTTGATACGACCTGGCAGAAGCCTTGTCATATAAGGAACATAAACATTTTAAGCAAATTGGGTTTATCGTTTAATGGTGGATGGCGAAGCGGAATGTCCGTGGAACCTATGGTTTCACAGATTGTGGAACAGGGATTGTTCCACGAAAAAACGTCAGATAAGGCAAGAGTATCAAAAAAAATTAAACTCTTTCGCTTTCCATAAAGTAAGATACTGAAACAAGGGTCGTTCTTCCTTTTGAATTTGGGTGCCTCTTCCACAAGAGGCAGCATGATCCTGACGTCATTTTTGTTCTTAGTCCTGATCTATAGAACAACATAACGCTCCTCCGGAGCGTATGGGCCGGGGGATTTGGTTCTATAAACATATTGCTCCTCCGGAGCAAAAGGACCAGTTATAATTGCAGTATACAGACAAGGTGATGTTTTTACAGTATGATAATTAGTCGCGGAATATTTGTATTCTCATACCCCGTAGGGGTATTATGTTTATAGCCTAAGATCCCGCCCCGTGTTTTTGCTCCGTTAGGAGCAATATGTTGTTCTATGGCCAGTTAATAGCAATAGGATGTACAATGCATGTTGCCATTTATAGTTTAATAAGATAGAAAGCAACATGTCGCTCCTCCGGAGCAAATTGGGTAAACAAACCGTTTTCTTAACTAACATCAACCTAAGCCCTTTGCATTCCTGGCGCAGCTTAAAGCCTAAAACAAAATTGTCTTACGGCACGGATACAAGCCTGAAGGCGTTCCTCAAAACTGCCTGAAATAATTACATACGGAAGCTTCTTTTGTTCAAGCTCTTCTTTCAGCCGGTTGAAATGCCATTCGCGAAGCTTCGGAAATTCGCGCGTCCCATCGTCTTCCCAGGGGATGTCAATGTCCATGAGCAGGTGCAGATCATAGCGGCGTGTGTAGCTGAGATCAATCACATCCTGCGGGCATTGCTTAAAATAAATCTCGCTCCATACCTGTGTGACGATGAGATCGGTATCACAGAACAGTAGCTTATTTGCCTTGAGCAGGGCTTCTTCTTCCAGCCTGACCTGCCCTTCGGCGATCCTACTGAGATCACTCAGTTCACTGATCCCTCCATGCTTCACAAAATAGTCCCTGCCATATTCTTCTACCCAATGGGTATGAAAGTATTCCGCCAGCTGTTGGGCCATCGTTGTCTTTCCGGTCGATTCAGGCCCCGTGAGCACAATCCGTTTTACAAAATAAGGCCTGACGTTTTCCGGGATAAATTCCCAATGCTTCAGCGCTTCATTCCGGATGCCTGTGCCTGATACCGGGAAGGTGATGCGCTCTTTATCCACAAGCACATGATCGATGCTGAGCCAGCGGGCGACATCCTCACCGTAATCCTCCGACGAAAAAAAGACTTCCGTTCCGGGAACCTTGCGCTTCAGTAATGCCGTCCAGATCGCTTCAAAATCAGGATGCTCATGCGGATAGGAGGGTACTTCGTCCGTCACATGCACAACCTGTGCACCGGGAAACAGCTCGCACATCCATTGATAGCGTAACCGTCCGGGGATGGTCTCTTTCAGGATCGTACAGACGAGGACCGTTAGTTCCTCCGTTTGCGCCATAGCAGAGCGGACAAGGTGCAGGTGCCCGGCATGCGGTGGCAGGAATTTTCCTAAGACGAAGCCTTTGTTGTATCGCTTTTTTTGTTCCACTCGATGAGTCCTTTGCTTGCCAGAATTAAAAAGATCACATAAATACCACTGGAAAGGTACAATTCTTTATACCAGAACAATCCCACGTAGATGGCATCTGCCAGGATCCAAAGTGCCCAGTTGTCGGTTTTCTTCTTTGCCATCAGCCAGTTGGCCACCAGGCTTAAGGTTGCTACAAAGGCATCGACATAAGGTGTGGAAGCATCTGTATACTGTACCAAAACATAAGACCAGGCAAAAGCGATCAATGGGATTAAAACAGCATAGAATATACGCTGCCTGTTGCTCAGATAGCTTACCCGGATTTCGGCTTCACTGTCTTTCCGTTTCAGCCAGTTGTACCAGCCGTAAATTCCCTGCGCAATGAATACCAGCTGCAGAAGCATATCGGCATAGAGCTTTACCTGCCAGAACAGAATCATGTAGGCCGCAACGCCTGCAAGGCCCACAGGCCAGTTAAGCGGATGCTTCTTTACTGCCAGCCAGATGCAGGCCAGGCTAAATACAACGGCTATGATCTCGATCGGGGACATTAAAAACGGAGCTTGAGTGTAGCGGCATAATTCCGGGTAGCCATGGCGAAATAACAGGGCTGACTTCCCTGCACATAACCAGAGGTGTAATAGGGCTGATCAAAGATATTATTTGCCATGATACTGATGCTGTGTTGTTTTAAAAAGGTAATGTTGATGGAGGCATTGCAGATCAGGGATTCCGGTACTTTGTAATTGCTATTCCCGGTGTTATCCAAAAAGGAGCTGCTTAAATACCGAGCATTGAGCTCAGCATGGATCCAGCGCGTAAAGCGGTAAGCCACAGATTGATTGGCGATGACCTGTGGGGTGAGCAAGGGCTGCACGTTGGTATAGGTCACCGAATCGTAATCGGTGGTATAGGACTTAATCCGGTTGGTGCTCAGGTTGGCTTGTGTGGCAAGCACCAAACCCGGTAAGGGTTCCAGAGTCATGTTCAGTTCGATGCCACGGCGATAACTGGAAGCGACATTCTTTCGTAAAGGCAAGCCGATGTAGCTCAGCTGGCCGATGGCTGCGATCTCATTCTTAAATTCCATATCATACACATTCAGGTTGATCTTATAGTTCGTGAACCACAGCTTGATGCCTGCTTCAAAATCGGTGACCGACTCCGGTTTTACGCGGTTAAAATTTCCGATCTCTGCGAGGTTTGTGGAATCCATGTTATCGTAGCCGGCAAACAGGTCGTTACGGGTGGGTTCTCTTCCCGTTTGTCCGACCGATACATACACCATGTGCCTGCCACTGAGCCTGTAGGAGATTCCGCCCTTCGGATTGAAGAATGCCCAGTTCACAGAGCTGTTGCCAATGCCTGTTTGTTGATCAGGCTGGTAGCGGAATTGCGCCACACGGTAGTGTGCATCTCCAAAGAAGACAAACCGCCGGAGGGTATAAGCCACTTTCAAAAAAGCCGAGGCTTCGCTTTTATAACCGGCATTCTTATAGAGTAAAGCATCTTCATAAGGGAGAAGCGCGGAGCTGTGGTAACGCACATAGTTATTGGCGTTAAGCCCAGCGCTGATGTTCCAGGCTTTTTTCCGGAGCTGGTAATTGAGGTTAAGCCCGTAAAAATCGGACTTCACGGAATACTGATAGAGATCGGGTGCAAATAAAATGCTGTAGCCTCCCTGGAGATAGGTATAATAAGCCGTGGCGTTCAGGCTGGCATAATTGCTTAAACCATGCGTTACCTGGGCCATCACCAGGCTCTGACGGAACTCATCGTTTTCATCTTTCGTTAAGCTGTTGGCCCTGTAGTCGCGCTTCAATACAGAATCCGGAATCGCCAGGTAAGCCATCTGGTTTTTGGACATGCCGGTGAAGGTGGTAAACTTGAACGATGTTTTCCCGGTATAGCCTCCACTGAAAAAGAAGGATTGGCCTTTGGTACCGGAATGTTCGCGAAAGCCATCGGAGCCGGTGTTGGAGTAGCGCCCGTAAAACGACCAGTCGTTCTTCATAAAGCCTGTATGGAACTCCGGGCTCAAACGGTAGGTATTGTAGGAGCCATAGCTGCTGTTCAACTCCACATAGGCCGAATCGTAAATGGAGGGCGATTCCATATTGACCGAACCGGCAAAGGAAGCCGTGCCATTGGTGCTGATCCCAACGCCGCGCTGCACCTGGATGGAACGGACGCTGTTCAGAAAATCGGGGTAGTTGGAAAAGTAAGCGCCCTGGTCTTCGGGCTCATTCAGAGGAACGCCATTCAGGGTGAAGTTCACGCGGGTTTGGTCGATGCCCCGCAGGCGCAGGTACATGTAGCCTGTATAATTTCCGCCATCGGAGTACCAGTTGACGGAGGGCGTGCGCGCCAGCATCACCGGCATTTCCTGCCCGGCATAATTGTATTCAATCTGCCTGATATCCAGGAATGTTTCCGTCACCGGCCAGATCCGCTCGGCGCGGATTACCTGGATGGATACAGCCTCCAGCTGAAGGTTCCTGTGTATGACGATGGTATCGGTTTGGCCGAAGACGATGTTGCTGCTGAAAAGCAGGATGATGAAGGTATAAACTATATGTTTCATTTACTATCATTTTGAAGCGTCATAGCGAGCGAAAAGACGTGTAGCAAAGCAATCTCATCGTTCAGGAGATTGCTTTGCAAACGCCCGCCATGACGGTACTCATTTAACTTCCAATTCATACAAACACTCCACGGCTACCTCTATTTCCAGGTTCCTATACAGGCGCTTCAGCCAGTCTTTCGGGATGCCGCTCATGCCATAGTAGGCCCCGGCAATCTGCCCATAGACCGCGCCAACGGTGTCGGCATCGTTTCCCAGGTTTACCGCTTTTAATGCGCCGCTTTCAAAATCATCTGTATGGTAAAAGGCCCACAGCGCCGCTTCCAGGGTTTGTACAACATAACCGGAAGCATATATCTCCGGTGGGCGTTTGGTCTTAAAAGATCCTTCGGCAACTTCCCTGATCGTGCTGTCCAGGGGATGTTGTTCCCAGAAATGCTCTACCAGGGCAAATGATTTTCCCAGGAGCTCTTCTTTAGAAGAGCCTGTAATCGCACCGGCTATCAGTGTGGCCATATACATACAGGCATCCACGCTTTGTGGTGCTGCATGCGTGGTTTGCGAACTCAGTGAGGCATATTTAGCCAACTTTTCAGCGTCTTTGAAATAGACAATGGGAATAGGAGCCAGCCGCATAATAGAGCCGTTGCCTGCTGAGTCCCTGCTATGATCGCCGCAATAAGGCTGTCCTGTTTTTTCGTACAGGTACAAGGCCTGCCTGGTGGCGTTGCCGATATCAAAGCAGCGTCCTGTACTGCTGTTGTAACCGTGGTTCATCCACTTCACATATTTATCGAGCTGATCAAACGCATCAAAGCCTTCCTTTTCTATGAGGCTATCTGCCAGGCAAAGTGCCATAGAGGTATCGTCGGTCCACTTACCGGCTTGTAGATTAAAGACGCCACCACCGACCAGGTCTGTGATGGGATCAAAGGTTCCGGGTCTTTTAAATTCCAATGTCGTTCCCAGGGCGTCTCCTACGGCGAGGCCTAATAAGGCGCCTTTGCATTTATCGAGTTCTGTATTCATGATTCTTTTCTATATACAATTCAAATTCTTTAGCGATCTCTTTCAGATAAGGCACTCCTTCCACATGCTGCAGCATATAAGCCGGCAGATCGCTGATACCATATTTTCCGGCCAGGATCCCGGTGACAATGGAGGCCAGGGAATCCACATCGCCGCCCAAGTTGATACTGTGCTTTAATCCCTCAAAGGCCGAACGGGAATGCTTGATGAAATACAAGGCGGCAATAGCGGTATACATCGCATTGGAAGACAAGCCGTATAAGCCTTCAATGAACTCCTTTTTCTGCAAAGGCTGTGGACCACAAAGTGCTTCAAAGTCTTTTCCCTGCAGGAGCTCCGGCCCATGAAGCCGGTCAGCCGCTTCCAGTTTTTCGATCGTTTCCTGATCACTGATGAATGGAAGACAATAGGAAATCAGCTCGTTATGCCCTATTCCATCGACTAACAGTCCGCGTGCTGCCCTTGCTACCAAAATACTGGCGTCAATGGCTTTGGGATGCGGATGTGTAGAGGTGGAATTCAGGGTTGCATATTCATTGATCAGTTCCTCTTTCACAAAGCCAATGGGAATAGCCCTCATGGGTGGTGCGTTTCCCGGATAAACTTTATTTCTCTGAAAATCCTTAATCTCTTCGATGTCTTTCTCTCCATTGTAAACCAGGCGGATCGAGCCATGGCCATTGCGCTTATAGCCTTTCATTTGAAATCCCAACAGGTACTCATCCGTAAAATACTTCACGAATAAATCATCCGTAACAGGCTGCCCGCTCATTAGGGCTTTGGCTACAGCAATGCTCATCTCCGTATCGTCGGTATAATCCCATTCTTTGTAATCAATCGTAAAAACGGATTTCTCCGGTACGTTAATGTCGGTGCGCTTATTGATGAATCGTGTAAAATCCACATTCGCGCGAATCCAGTTCCTGTCCTGGAATTCGAGGCCGGCGCCATAGGCATCACCTATGGCGATCCCCAGGAATATATTTTCAAATTTGGGGTTCATTGTTTTGATTCTATTGTTTTGATGGCTCGTTTTAGTTGCTCCAAATCTCTGTCACTAAAGCAGACCAGGTATACCTTTTCAAATGTGCTATGTTCTTTCAGGAAATCTGTGATCGTATGATATGCTATCCTTGCTGCTTTGTCAAAAGGGAAACGATAGGCTCCGGTACTGATCGATGGAAAAGCGATTGTTTTAATGCTATGCTCCATCGCTAGCTGCAAAGCGGTTCGATAACATGATTCCAGCAAAGCTTCTTCATTGGCTGTACCATTGTTCCATACGGGGCCAACTGTGTGAATCACAAATTTCGCCGGCAGTTGATAGCCTTTGGTAATTTTTGACTGCCCGGTTGCACAGCCTTTCAGGACTCTGCATGCTTCCAAAAGCTCTTTTCCTGCAGCACGATGAATGGCGCCATCCACACCACCGCCACCCGTCAGGGAATTGTTGGCAGCGTTGACGATTGCATCCACTCTCAGCTGGGTGATATCTGCCTTTATGATTTCTATGCTGTTCATTTTCTATCTATGCAAAAGACCTATGCGAAGTGACCATATAAAATACCAGGTAGCTTCGAGAACCTCAGCCACCTGGTACTTTTCTTATTCGTTCACCACTAAAGCTTCTTTTTCCAGTTCCTTTACAATACGCTCCCTGATCTGTCCAAGGGATTGCTCGTTGACCACTTTCCCATTTTCGAAAACGGTTTGTAACAAGCCTTGTTTCTCTTCTTCCCAGCTGCACTCGTCTTTCAGCTTCAACTTGCCATCCACCAAATGTACCGCCAGTAAGCCTTTCGCCGATTTTTTGGTGCCGTCGTCGGTTTTCGGATCTTTGAAAATGTTCCTGCCCTCACCATTTACTTCGCCGTAAGTGGCTTTCATTGCAAAACCATAGGTATCGCGGGTCACATATTCGTAAGTATAAGAGCCGATGCCCAATACCACATTGAAGGAGGCAAAGCCTTTTTCCTTCAATCCTTCCAGGATGGCTTTCTGCCGCTGTAAGGTGATGCTATCTCCATAGATCAGACCGATGTGTGAATCCAGCAATTTATAGCCTTTGTCGGTCACCGTTCCTCCGAAGATCTCCCACATACACTCGATGGCGCCTTTGTATTCAGGGCTTCCCGGGGTAGCGTCCTTGTCTCCCACGATAATCTTCACCGGATCGCCACTGTCAGGACGGATTACCACTTTACCATCACGTGCTAAAATTTTTGATTTCAGCTCCGGCAAAAATTCCGTGATCACTTTCCAGAAATCCCAGGTATCGGATACAATCGACACGATGCCTTTCGGATAGAGCTCCACGATCAGTCGCTCAAAAGTGCCAATTTCATTGTCTTTCGTACCCATGCACATCACGGAGTGCTCTGTGGCCGGAACGCTGCCACCTACCAGCTCCTGCCCGGAGTTGGCATTATAATACAGCTCGTGGAAATCGATGGCCGGAACAGTATCTGTCCCGTAGAATGATAATAAATGCCCGGCGGCGCTAATGCAGGCGTCTTCAATCCCACTCATACCGCGGAAGCTGAAGTCATGGCCCTGCCAATACACAAAATCAATGTTCGTATCACCTACCGTATTCCGTGCATAGGCATCAAATGTTTTACGGTATTGAAAAGCCGTAGTGGCGCTGGTAGAAGGCTTCCATAAAATAGCCGACATCAGGGATTCCAGGTAATTGGTGAGCCAGAAGAATTTCGGATTTGTATTGTAAACGGTGACCACCGGAATTTTCGGGCTGACAATCGTGCCTTCAGGCAAGCCTTTCACTATTAAAGGCAGATAGCCAAGATCGTGAAGCTCAGCGATATGCTCTACCGGGATACTGTCCTTTCCTAAAGCATTATCCATGCGGCGTTTGTAGTCGGCTACGATCTTTTCCTTCGGCACATTGAAAAAGCCTTCGTTCCATTGCTTCACGAGGTATTCTTTGATAAAATACTGTAACCCGAAAAATACCAGGTTTTCGTTGCCTTCCAGGCGCGACTTCCGCGGCGTGAAATTGGAATACACTAATTCGGTTCCATCAGGATACTGTCTGCGGTGATCTGCTTTATAAAAGTCGATCAACATTAAGGGGTTAATTCTCATAATTGTTTTTTGTTTTTTATATAGTCAATGATTGTTTCTATACTCTTTATTTGCCGGACACCATATCTTTCACAAACGATGTCTACATTTCCTTTGCGCCAAAAGCCTTCCGGGCAGCAGACCAGTATTTTACCACTGCGGGCAAAGAGTCCGAGCTCCAGCATGCTCACCGGCGATTTGGTTTCCGGGGAAAAATAGAACACGATAAGATCCGCTCTCTCCATCGCGTTCAACTCCCAGTTTACCTGTTCATTGAATTGCGGGTCTTCGATCTCCTGCTTCCAGCTGGAATCCCAGTCGTCGCGGCGCGGATTTAAGATACAGATATTTTCCATGCCATGAAGCTCACGCTCTATTCTTTCCTGCCAGTTCTCAGCGGCTCCCATTTCAATGGAGCCTGCAAGGAATACAGAAAATTTATGTTCGATTCCTGATATAGGATAAGGTGATTTGATGATCATATTCCTAAACGTTTATTAATCGTGATATCTCCGATCTCAATCACTTCCTCATAAGGAAGTAGCAGGTTTTCCAATTTTTGATTTTTTACTTTTTCGTATTCTTCATTAACAAAAGGAGTAATGTCATCAATTTTTATAATCCATTCGGTACAGAATTTTTTAAGGATGGTTCCTTTCATCCCTAATTGAATTGCTTTTCGCTCTTGCTTGTTGCCATATGGATCATGATCGGGATCCCATTGCAGTCTTACTTCCGTTTTTTCCAGCTCATTCTTCCAGACTTCGTGGCTATTGTACATCCCGGCATCATAAGAGGAAATAGTCGCTTCGCTTAAAATCGTTTTAAAATTCTCCAATGATATCGTAATAGCCAGAATTTTCTGTTGATGCTCTTTTGAGGCCCAGCCCGCGCGATACATCATCCATAAAAAACCGGGCTTAATCCATGACATGCGCGTAAAGCTATAATACTCTCCTCCGAATCGCTGGTTTTTAACTGCATAGTTGGCTATATTTGGATTGAAAGCCTGATAAACAATGATGTTGTCTCCGCTCCGCTGTCCTATGATCTGTCTGCCTGAATTTGGAAGGCGTTTCAATTGATCCGTGTATTTTTCTAAATTCATTTTCTGTTTTTTATGTCGCCCTTCGCGTCGACCGGCTCAGTGTAAACTTTTCCGTTCAGGCTGACAACTGTTGTTTTTAATCTTTATTTCGTCCTTTTTCCTTAGGATACAAGGTTCTTACCGGATCGCTCTGCCAGTACTCTTTGCTCTCGACATCCAATACCGTGACTCTTCCGTCGAAAGCCGCGCCGGTATCTATGTTCCAGAGGTTGGCCCTGTTCATCGGCTGGTCGGTGCCGTAATTGATCGTTGGCGTATGCCCGATGTAAATCTCCTCAAACAGCTTCAAACGCTTTGGATAGTACGGTGATGTCTTTTCCAAAGTTGGATCCAGTGCCAGCGCAGCTTCCCAGAGTGTACGGTCCCAGCTGAAATTGGAGGTATAGGTTTCGTGCGCCGGCCCGTGCATGGAGGAAAACCCGGCATGCAAAAACAGGCGGTTCTTTCCGTCGATGTAATAGCCCCGCATGCGCTGAAAAAACCGCAGGTGCAGCTGTTTGTCTTCCCTGCTGAAATGGTCATAACTGCTGAGCGTGGCTTCCCCACCGTTATACAGCCAGGTGATGCTTGAGGCGCCATTATCCAGCCATTCTTCACACCAGGTATCGTGGTTGCCTTTGATAAACATGCAATCATTGGTTTCGTTCAGGCGGATCAGGCGACTGATGACGGCCGATGAACCGCTCCAGCCATCCACGTAATCGCCGAGGCAGATCACCGTATCGCTATGTGTCAACTCCGCGCGTTGCATCGCTTGCTGAAGGGCAAGGTCTGCACCGTGAATATCTCCTATGACTAATGTTCTTGCTTTCATTATGCTTTTTAATTAGGACTTATGTGTCTTCTGTCAGTTCGAGCGCAGTCGAGAACAAATAGAAGAATTACTAAACACTTCTTCCATTCTCAGCTCGCACAAAAGTTCAGTGAACTTTTGCCGTGCTCGAAGTGACAAAATATTTAACATTATTTCAAAATTCGATATACTTTGCCGGCACTCCTTCACAAAGCCATACGCCATTATTTGATACATAAAAGGCGTGTCCGTCTTTGTACATCTCGGAAGCTTTTATTTTCAAAATAACGGGCTTGCCCCTGCGACTCCCCACCTTAATGGCTGTTTCCAGGTCCTTGCTCAGATGTACATGCATCCGCTCCATTTTTTGCAGACCGGTTTTTTTAATATCATCTATAAACTTAGCTACTGTGCCATGATACAGGTATTCCAGGGGTTCTACAGGTTCCAGCTTCAGGTCAACTTCTATGGTATGGCCCTGGTTGGCCCTGATCTTTGTATGATCATGGTTAAAGGCAAAGCGCTGCTTATCATTTGTATTCACAATCTGTTGCAGAAGCTGCAGATTGATGTAGCGTTTTTTGGCACTGCATTTTTCCAGCAGCTCTTTCACATCTACCCAGCCTTCGCTGTCCATGCTGATCCCGATCTCTTCGGGCTTGTGCCTCAGTACGAGACTTAAAAATTTACTAATATGTTTTAAATCGTTCATTGTTGTTTTTTCAATTGATCTCTTACTTCCATCAAAGCAAAGCCCAGCAGGTTCTCGCCTTTCCATTGGGCGGGATCTTTCGCGGCGGCATTTTCTTCTGCCAGCCCGATGCCCCACACGGGATCGACGGGACTTGCCTCTACCAGTACTTTACTTCCTGTCTGAAGTAAGAAGTGTTTTAAATTCTCATCCTGAGAAAATTTTAAATAATTTCCTTGCTTTACAATATTATACTTTTCTTCATCCCAGGCCTTCGCATCAAAATTTTTAATCTGCCTGCCAAGATCTTTCACATCCTTAGGAGAAATTTTTGAAACGATCTTTTCTAAAATCTCCTTATCTCCGAACAGCCTTGCTTTTCCAGCCATCATGTAATGCTCTGCCGTTTTATAAATAATGCCGTCTTCCTCAAACTGTGCAGGCCACCATTGGCTCATACAGGTTTTGATGATGCTTCCGTCTTTGGAAGGCTGGTGTCCCCAGAAGAACAGAAAGTCTATGTTTCCTGATTGTTGTATGGATTCTATCGTGTAAGTCATTGTCAAGTGCGTTTAATTTATTTTTACTATTTTCTTAATTCGTCCCTGGCTTCCATCAGTGCAAAACCCAATAGGTTTCTTCCCCTCCAGGTGTTGGGATGCTGGCTTTTTGGATTGTGCTCTCCCAGGCCAATTCCCCAAATCAGATCCCGCGGGCTTGCTTCTACGATCACCGTGTTTCCTGTACCCACAAGAAATTGCTTCAGTTCGGAGTTCTGAGAGAATTTCAACACATTTGCTTTCACTACAATCTGATATTTGTGCTGATCCCAAACCGCTGCATCGAAGTTCAAGACCTGCCTTCCGAATGCCTTGGCTTCTTTCGGTGTTTCGCAGGCAACGATCTTTTCAATCATCTCATCGTCTTTAAACACTTTTGCTTTACTCACCATCATATAATGCTCCGCCGTTTTATACACAATGCCGTCCTCCTCAAAATTCACCGGCCACCATTGGCTCATACAGGTTTTGATGATGCTCCCGTCTTTGGAAGGCTGATGGCCCCAGAAGAACAGGAAGTCCAGCGGTCTGCTTTCTGCGAATTGCTTTTTCAGCCAGTCTTTTGAGTAGTTCATGTTAAAACAGGTTGTATGATTTGTAAAATTCCGTTTCTGCAATATTGCTGATCGAGTTGGAGCTTCCCACATGTTTGAAACCCGCTTCCTTCAGGCGCTCTATAGCATTGTGACTAAAGATGCCGTGCGAAGCAATGAAATAAAGCTCTCCCGCATGTTTGGCTTTCAGCGCAATGGCCAGCTCCATGAAAGTTCTTCCACCGTCGCAGATGTCATCCACAATCAGGCAGGCTTTGCCTTTCAGGTCTTCCGTATTCACATCGCTCTTAATGATCTGTCCTGTAGAGAGGTCTCGTACCTTGATTCCCGTCACAATCTCTCCTTTGTATTCCAGCTTCTGCGCCAGCTTGTCGATCTTTTTGTAGGCACCCAAATCCGGAGATACCAATACAAAGTCTTTCAGATCAAAGGATTTCAATAAGCTTTTTACCATCTCGTGGTTTGGCGTGTTCCTGCAGTTATTCAGTAACGCTACCGACACATCGCTGTGCGCATCAAATACAATCACCTTATCCAGATCGAGGCTGTTGATGAGCTGCGCAAACACTTTGATGGATAATGGCTCTCCCGGAACCATCACCCTGTCCTGCCGTGCGTAGGGAATGTAAGGAATGAAAACTTCGATATAAGATACTGACATGTTACGAAGTGCATCCACCGCCAGGCAAAGGTTCATCACATCATCCGAAGAGTTGAGGCGTGTATTGATCCTGACCTTGTCCTCTTCTGAAAAGGATTCCAGGAATTTCACATGGCATTCGCCGCCGGCAAATTTTTTCAGTTCTACGCTGTTAGTACTTTCAAAGAGGTTGATGGTTTTCATGGTATGTAATTTGTTTTATGAATTTTGTTATCCGGCTTGTTCACTCGAACTGATGCCTGCCTTTGTCTATGCTATCTATCTTACAATTCAAAGTGAAATCCTTTTTGTGTTAATTCCTTATACGCTTTTTTGTCGAAGCTGAAGAACTGCGCGGCTTTCCGGGCCACGTTCTGCTCCTTCTCATCCAATGGCTTCAACAGCTTCATGCCTAAGATCTTCTTCCTGAAATTACGCTTATCAATGCTGCTTTCCAAAATCGACTCATAAAGCGTTTGCAACTGTGTCAAGGTGAATTTCTCATCCAGCAGTTCAAAACCGATTGGCTGATACGATACCTTTCCTTTCAGGCGCTGGATCGCCATTTTCAGGATCTTACTGTGGTCGAAGGCCAGCTTCGGCAATTTGGAAAGCTCGAACCACTCTGCCTGTACGGTGTCGCGCCCTGCCACCAGCTCATACTGGTGCTTGTTTACCAAAGCAAAATAGGCAACCGATACAATCCGCTCGCGTGGATCACGGTCGGTCTCACTGAAGGTATAAAGCTGCTCAATGAACATGTGCCTGATTCCGGTCTTTTCGAGAAGGATGCGCTTGGCACATTCTTCCGTGGTTTCCTGCATGAATACAAAGCCACCCGGCAAGGCCCATTTATTTTTGAAGGGTTCCTTCTCCCGTTCGATCAGCAGCAACTTCAACTCTCCCCCATCAAAGCCGAAGATCACACAATCGGTTGCCAGGGCCGGACGCTCATACTCGTATTCATATTTCCTGTCTTTCTTCATTTCTTAGTGTAATTTCTACACAAAGGTAATTTTATTTTGTATAGCTCAACGCATCTAAGTGTAAATAATACACTTAATTGACATAAATCACTGATAATCAATTGGAATTATTTTAAAACGCATCCCATAAGCGGACGGTACATGGGAGCGATGTGGCGCAGCGGGCTTTTGTTATGAATTCAATAACTATAAAAAACGCGCCCCTGGCAAGGTGCGCGTCTTATACGATTCCTGTAAGTTCCCTCTGCTGCGGAACCGGCACAGCATATAACCTGTTTAAAGAAATGAACCCGGAAAACCGGGATGTAACCGGGTTCATTGAATAAAAACGGCCCGCCAGCGTACGGGCCGTTTCGATCTATCCATCACTTTACGACAACCAGCTTCGCGGTTTTCAGCACATAACCGCTTTTGTCGTTGATGGTATAGATATAGACGCCCTCGGGAAGGCTGGTCTTCATGTGCAGCAGATTCTCTCCCTGGTCGAGAATCCTGAAGAACATCAGCCGGCCACTGGCGTCGTAGATCTGGAAAGCAGCATGCCGCTGCGTGAAGTATTTCAGAGTCACATGTCCCTTAGCGGAACCCGGGAAGACCGTAAAATCTTCCCGCATGGATTTTTCGTTAGCTGCCGCTGTCGATTGGCTATCGGCGTAGCTGCCCCGGTAGCTATTGCCGCTGGTGAAAGGGATCCCGGTACTTGCCAGGTGTGCAGCATACAAGGTGCTAGAGCCTGCAGGACTTAAGTGAATCTGAGCATTGCCTTTTGTAAAGAGTATGATTCCGGAGAGCAGGCAGAGCATCACAGGGAACCAGGTTTGGTTTTTAATCATCGTTTATCGGTTTTTTTAGTTAATGGTGTTGGCTACCGGAAATACCGGCCTTTTTCATTTCTCCCCAAACATTGCAAAGGGTTGGCTCCAGGAGCCGGCAGTGCTCCCAAAGCCACACGTGCCGGGGGAGTGACACGGTGGTTTTGGTGACTGCCTGCATTGCCGCGGTCATTCCTGAGGGCAATGGAGTGTTTGATGGGCGGATGGCCATTGGCTCTCCGTCATAGGACGCGCTGGTCCCTTGTTATGTTACAGGCCTTAGGCCCGGTGTGATGGATGGTTGTTGGCGGGGGGCCGGAGAAGCGTTTAAAAGACGATCGTTTTCATGGTTTTCAGAGGCTTCTTTTGTTCATTTCTACACTACAAATATAGTGTATTTTTGTAGCAATTTAATGCTACTTTTTATAGCAATAAGCTAAGTGCTTCGTTTACAGAGTCTATATTTTAAACTATTTTTTGAAGAAAAACACAACAATGGCAGACCTCTGCATCTCCCGTCAGTAAAGGTTTTCAAGCCACTTATATCCAGGGAAAGACGCATCATTCGGAGCCCCTGAAAGCAAGATCAGGCGGGCCTTGCAAGAGGCTAAAAAAATGAAGTCAAACATTGCGATAAGAATTTTTTAAGATGGGAAGCGCAATAGGAAATGTGCTTTTTAATCCTTCACAAATTTACTGTGAAATCGCTGGCTCTGATTCGTGGTGATGGTGATGAAGTAACAACCCTCGGGGAGCGTAGATACGTCTATTGAGCTGCTAAAGGGTAGTTGAAGGAGTATTTGCCCGATGTTATTGGTGATCTCAATGGCGGAGTTTTGAAGATCATTTTGTTCGTCGGAGATGTGGAGAGAAGATTTGGTGGGGTTGGGGTAGAGTTTGATTATTGGCAACTTCTCCTCTTTAACAACAACATCGGTTGTAATATTCATAACAAAGTCGGACTGTGAAGAGCCTATATTCTGGTAATTTAAACTTCCGTCTTTGCGCCATTCTGTAACTATAAATGAAAAGGCATACATACCCAGAGAATCTTTGCTAAAGGTTATGGCCCCATGATCGCTTATAGAAACCCCCACTGATAAGCGATAGTTAGTAGCAAAGCATGAAACCAACTGAAAAGATAGGCTATCATTTTCGGAATCCTGAAATTGAGGGTCGAACACCGCTTTATTACCCTGAACAGAAAGTTTAAATTCATTATTATGCATTTTTGGTGCAAGATTCGGCCCCATAAAAGCTGTAATTTTAAGCACTGAGCTCAATTTAAATCCTTCATTATCCGACTGAGCAATGTTATGAATACCTGCCACTCGAAATACATCCGTATAATTTATCTGATAAGTGCCTGGGCCAGGATAAGTACAAGTACCAGTATATGTTTTCAATATACCTGTACTTACTGGTATTTCGCTTGTTAAAAATAGAGTGTCGATTTTAACGCCCCAATTTACTTTAATAAAAGGACGATAGCCGTTTATAGATTCATCTACGACTAATGAAACACTTCCAGAATAAGTATATCCTGAAAGCCAATTTACTTGCATATAGCCGGATTTTAAATCCTGCGAGCTGCCATAAAAGCAGCTCACAAGAAATAAAAAAGTGAAGAAATACTTAATCTTATTTATACTCGTCATCACTTCAGGTCGATTTGAAGGGATCCTGTCAATGTGTGTCAGTATTTTACAAATTTACTACGAAACCGTTGATTCTCTCGTGTAGCGATGGTGATGAAGTAACAACCCTCGGGAAGAATGGATACATCTATTGAGCTGCTAAAGGGCATTTGAAGGATTATTTGACCGATGCTATTCGTGATCTCAATGGTGGAGTTTGAAAGATCGTTTTGTTCGTCGGAGATGTGGAGAGAAGAGTTGGTGGGGTTTGGGTAGAGCTTAAGATTTGGAAAAAATGATGGTTCGTTGATTCCAACATTTATACAATTATTATAATTAGAAGGATATTTCAATTTAGCCATATATTTTATAGAGTCGGAATTGATCTTATTAAAATACCCACCTAAGTAGATGGTGTCCCGGTATACGACTGCAGATTCAAGATTATTATTAATTGTATCTGTTGAAGCACACCAATTGATGCCGTCGTATACTGCTATTTTGCTTGCAAAGCCACCTGCCACCTTATCAAATGTTCCAAAAACCCATAGTTTATTCTGGTGGATCAACATTTTGTTGATAGCAATAAAAGCTGGAGTATTTCCAAACCCAATGTCTTTCCACTGTGTCCCATTCCATTTCATAATATTATTGGCCTGATTTCCTTCCGCCTTTGTAAAATGGCCAGAAGCATATAACTCATTATTGTAAATAATAAAGTCGCCAACACTTGAATATGCACCTTTAAGCCCTCCACCTGTCGTGGAAATCCACGTTGTACCATTAAATTTTAAGATGTCTCTTGCCTGAATTGATCCAAGATTAAATATTCCCCCGGTTATAAATAATTCATTTTGATAATCGATCATTTTCCAAACTCCTTGAAAGCCAGGAGTAATAGGCAAGGGAATTGAGGTGAAATTTATGCCATCCCATCTGGCGAGCCCGTTAGAAGATTGTCCGGCAATGGTGTCAAAATCTCCATGAATATATACCTCATTGTTTTTCTCTAAAAAACCATATACGGTAACGTATTTCCCATATCGAAAAGCACGTTTCGGTAAACTGTCCCACCGGGTACCATTCCATAAGGCAATGCCTGTTGTATTCACGTCACCAATAGATATAAAGCTTCCGCCTGCCAGAAGAGCGCCATTGTATGAAATTCCAGCTAACAGTAAGCCGCTGGGGTTTGTGGGGTTTAATACCTTATCATGGGTATTAATGCCTCCGGCTAAGGAATCCCATTTTATTCCATTCCAGGAGGCAACCCCTCTCACGCTTAAATTTCCGATGTGATTGACAAACTTACTATTTGCAATGAGTTGATCATGAACAGGATCATAAAATACCCTTTCCACTACATCATTAAATTTATCCAAAGAAACAGGCGCCCATGTCTGGGCGCCTGCATTTATAGCATTAACTAATATTGCTATTAAAAATACTAATCGCATTATTGTTTCACAAATTTGCTCACATATTTGTTTGTTTTGTCTTTCACTTCTATCACATACATCCCTTCAGCCAAACCAATGGTGGATAAAACTGTAGACCGTCCATTCAAATTTCCAGTCATTACCTGTTGCCCAACCATATTAAAGATAACAAATGTTTTTTGTTTATCAAAATCAAGACATGAAATCGTAATCTGGTCTTTGGAAGGATTAGGATATACTAATAGTCCTGATTCCTTATTTTTTCGTTCATTCAAACCCAAATAGTTAATATTGGATAGCTTAAGTCTGGTAATACTACCATCTACATCGTTGGATGATCCCGTAATATTTCCCTGAAAATGAACCGGGTACCCTCCTCCATCGTTCCAGGGAAAACTAACTGAGCTATAACAAGAGCCTGATACAAACAGCTTATTGTTTCCATCAATAGTCGCACAGCCCCCTAAATCCTGTTGGTTTCCTCCAATTTGGGTGGACCATAAAGCGTCTGTGTTATTAGGCTGCAGAGCAAAAATGAACAAATCGTTCAATCCTTTATTGTTTTCCGTCCAGGTATTTAGAGGGTTTCCGCCAGATGGCAGAGGAAGTGAGCTACTCGTCGTTGAGCCGATTAAATAAATGTTACCTGAAGCATCTGTTTCTATATCAAATATCCTGTCGTCTCCATCGTCTCCACCAATTAAGGTTGAATGTTGCATGAAGTTATAATCATCAAAATGAACAAAAAATCCGGAGGTCTGAAAAGCATTAGTAGGTGTTACACTTTTAGTTGTATTTGCGTATAGCACTCCTGAAAAAACTGTAGGGAATGTTGTCGTTCCGGATGTTCCACCTGCAACATAAAGGTTGAGACCGTCTACTTTTATTGCATTGATGGCATCAGAATTCTGGCCTCCAAAATATGTTGACCACAACATCTGACCTGTGTTATTAAACCGGGTAATTATGGCGTCGCCAAGACAGGTTCCTGTAGAAGCTATCGTGCTTGAGCTCGCAGAATAAACAATCGGATAATTATCTCCTTTGCTATAACCTCCTACAAAAACATCATTTTGTGTGTTAAAATCAAGGTCATTATAGTAATCGGGCGAGCAAAAACCTGGTCCTGTGGAAGTAGAACCAACATAGGTTGCCCAATCTATATTAAACGTGTTTTTATTCAACTTCATGATGTATCCATCATAATCAGAATTAAGATCTATATAATTGCTGGTATACTGAGATCCTGAACCAACGACACTTAAATTAGTTGATGCCGAATGACCAACAATAAAGAGGTTGCCGAGACCATCGAATTTACATGCTGTAAAACGATCTTGTCCATCGCCACCATAATACGTAAGCCAGTTACAATTAGCACCACTAGATGTTAATTGAAAAATAAATCCATCAGTATCGGTCCCAGGATTATGGGTACTATTATTGAGAGTAGTACCTGCCTTTGCTTTATGTATCAGATTGGCGGATTGCGTATTTCCTATACAATACAAATCTCCGGTTCCATTGGCAGCGATATCGAAACTGTTTATACCGTCATCTCCTGCTCCTCCGACATAGGTGCGCCACATCAAAATTCCCTGAAAATTGAATTTAGTTACATAGCCATCGTATGAGCCTCTATTCGCCGTTTGGTAAACATTCGCTCCTGTTACATTTGGTAAACCACTCGATTGCGCACCCCCAACTGCATATAGATTATTAGAAACGTCATAATCAAGCATACTTATTCCGTCGGTACTTTGAGAACCATAATAAGTTGACCATTCGATATTAGGCGCTGTCGTGACGCTTGTAACAGCCGAATTCCCCTGATCCACTTCAATAACCAAGGTTTGAGCTGTATTATAAGCTCCATCATTGAATCTATATTTATTACTTCCACCGTTGGTTTGCCAGTCCGGCGTCCAGGTCGTTACCGGCACAATCACATTCCCCGAAGTCAATTGATAAACGATAGGCTTATCGAAGGTCATGCTTCCTATGCTGCTGTTGATTGTCAGCTCATTTGTTGTTCCGTTCAGGTTAAATGAAGAAGCGCCAGTGAATTCCATTTGGATATCGCGCATGTCTCCTCCCGGTTTCACAATAAAATAATATTTGATCCCATTCTGATTGCTGCTGCACATCAGGTCGATATTGTTGTAGAGGTTTGTGGTAATCAAACGTTGATTGCCTTTTACATTAGCAATGCCATTGCTGCCTGTATGCGCGAGGAAATAATTCAGGTAACCATTTTCCTGCTCATCCAGGGGATAGGTTTCGGCGCTTTCATTGGATGATGGAAAATCAAGATCGATGCGGTGTAAGGTGTCCGAAGCGCTGACTGTGGCCGTATCCATCCTGGCAAATACAAAGCTCTGCTTACCGTTCCCGAAATAAAAAGAAGGATAGGTATTATTGGTATAGAACTTCACTTCCGGCACCAATGTAATAATGGTATCAGCCGCGATGATCTGCCCCCTGTTACGGTAGTACATAAAATTCGATACTGGCGTTTCCCCATCAAAATCGGTTGGCGTGGTTACCTCTTTCTGAGCATATTTCACCGTCAGAAACTCATAATCTCCCGAACCTGTTTTGCTCTGGCCCGTTATGATCACATGATCTAAGCTATCCAATGCCATATTGGTGGCGTTGTCATCCAGCCCGCTGTTTCCGTCAGCCTCGATCTCCCAGACCTTGGTGCCTCCGGTACTATACTTTGCCGTATAATAATCCTTCGTGCTATTGGTTTTAAACCCCGCCACATATACATCACCATTGGCATCTGTTACCAGATCCGCAGCTTCATCGTCGCCGCTGAAGCCGCTGGTTTGTGTCCATTGATGCGTGCCGCTGCTGTTGAGCTTGATGAGCGTAAGCTCTCTGCCAAGAGAAGAAGTGCTGCTAAAGCCTGCCACAAACACATTTCCCGAAGCATCGGTCGTTACCGCTTTGGCATAGTCATCCAGCGAGGAGCCGCCATCCCAGGTATAGATAAACATAGACGATAAAGTGGAGGCATTGAGCTTCTGCACATAGAAATCGTGCTGCCCGCCACTATACTGGCTTCCCACAATGATTACATTTCCCGAACCGTCGAGGGCCATGTCTGTGACGGCTTCCACGCTGCTGGTGGTCACCGCCGTCGATGTATTGGTTGCTGTAATAGAGCCGGAGGCCTGCGCCAGCTTGATCGTAGACATCTTATAGGTTCCCGGTGTAGTTGTGGTGACTGCACCGGTAACGTTGACATTGGTACCGCTCAGCGCGATTTTGTATCCGCCATCATCAGCTCCTGTATAGTCCCAGGTGGAGGCCCACTGCTGGGTGCCGGAGCTGTTGTATTTAAGCACCAGGTAGTCCGTATTCCCGCTGCCATTGTAGGATGCGCCTGACACATATACATTCCCGGACACGTCCAGTGTGATGTCTTTTCCGGCGTCGTGCGCTCCCGCCGCCCTGGTGTAGCTTGTGCTCCAGAGCACAGAGCCGGTACTGCCCGAAAGCTTCATGGTGATGCAATCCGTTTCCGGTGTTAGGGAGTTGTTGGATACGGCACCGGTAATATAAACGTCGGTACCGGTGACATACATTCCTGCGATGGCGTCTACGCCGTTTGGCGCGTTACCTGCAAACTGCTGGATCCATTGCAGGCTTCCGGCGGCATTGTATTTGGCTACCAGCATGTCCGGAAAGCCATTGTTCATCGTGGCTCCCGCCACATACACATTTCCGGAAACATCCGTTTTAGTGATGTTTTTATAAAAGAAATTCTGCGTTCCCTGGGTGCTTTTCCAGTCTTCCAGGGCCATAGGCACTGCTTGTGCCCGCAACATGCTGCCCGTAAGCAGGCATGCTAAAAATATGATTATTTTTTTCATGGGGATATATTCTATTTTGGTTTTGTAAAAACATGACAATTAAAATCTCAGAAACAACCGGATTAAGGAAAGCCGAGGATCGTTCGCCAAAAGCCTTGCTGCAAAAGGCTTTGCCTGCTGCAGTGGGTGCTGTGTATGAATAATTTTAGTCGTTGTATCATGTGAAAAAGTTCTGTTCAGGGCCGTGCTTTCCCAGGCAAAAAAATTTTGCAGGGAAAAAAGAATATCAAAAAAGGAACTACAGTGAGCCAAAGCCACGTGCCGGGGGAGTGGCACAGTGGTTTTGGTGACTGTATGCATTGCCGCGTTCATTCCTGAGGGCAATGGAATTTTATGAAGCGGATTGCCTGCCGGGCTTTCCGTCATAAGGACCGGATGGCCCCTGATATGCGCAGGCAGGAGATGCCCGTTGATGATTAGGTGTACGAATGGTTGAAGGTGGAGAAGTCTTTCGATCCACTATGATCTTTCAGATGCTTCCTGTTCATTTCTACACTACAAATATAGTGTGTTTTTGTAGCAAATCAATGCTACTTTTTATAGCAATTGGATAAGTGCTTCACATACAGAGAGAAAGATTTTTGTGCGTTTTGTGTGATTTATACAGCAGAGCTTAATAGAGCAACCTATAACGCTTTGTGGATAAACTGGCTGATTTTATTGGGATTCATCGTCTTCGTGAATATAAAAATGTTGCAACATATCCGTTGCTGCTTTAGGATTTAATTGGTAGTAGCCCACCAGGTGCTCATGTACAATTTCGCTCACATCTTTTTTAATGTGCGCACCTCCCAGTTTCCGCTTAGAGCTTCCTTCATATTCAAATTCCTTTCCCGATACAGCCGCCATAAACGCGAAGTGAGTCTTAATCGTTTTTTTATCGGTATGAATGCGAACCTGTTTTTGTTTGCCCAATGTCTTAAGAGCGAGTAATACGCCTTTCAGGATGCCCTCTTCCAAAGCTCCTCCCCAAAACGTTTCTATATTTCCTGCAAAGGTTTTATTTGGTGTGTCTTTAAACCAGGGATTAGGTGTATACAACCCTATACGGTAATGATACTCATTCAAGGAGACTTCGATATCGAGCCTGAAATTTGAACGATACCAATAATCAATCTGCGAGAGAGAAAAATCAAGTTGCTGAAAAATCCCTTTCGGATAATAAAATACATTTCGTTGATACTCTGTGCACGAATAATCTTCACTAACAATTTTAAGATTAGAATTCAGGTAAGCGAATTGTTGCAAAAACGGATTCACCTGATCATACACTATTCTTAATTCTTTGAAGATTTCTTTATCTATCGTAAAATCGATATCGATACTATTCTCTTCTGTTTGCGCAGGAGAGCTTGTCCATTGGTAATTGCCTTGCTTTGCCGACAAAACAATCGTGGCAGACACATTATGAATTGTTAAGAATAAGTCGGAACTCAGGCTGATCAATGTCCATAAAGCTAACTGGTAATTTGGAATATCGGTCTTATCCAATTCAGGAATCACTAAAGATAATTGTTTCGTGTCTGTTTGTAGGATGCGTACCGTCACCCGGTTAGCCGGATAAAAACCTATTTCAAAAACAGGAGCTTCCGATTTGTATTCCAAAAGCTTCTCAAAGAGGTATTCCAGGATTTGTTTAAAGCCGCCCGTTCGAAGACTCCCGATATACATGGCCGGACGCATCCGGATGTGCTGGACCCATTGATTTTGCTGGTAGGTGGTATGCTCCATAGAATGTATTTATTCTATTAAGATAGCAAAAAACGGCCGGAATAACAAGCAAAAAGCCTCTCATGTGAGAGGCTTTTTTGTGCGGATGAAGGGACTCGAACCCCCACGCCGTGAAGCGCCAGATCCTAAGTCTGGTGCGGCTACCAATTACGCCACATCCGCAGCTTTTCTGGTAATTAGGGCAACAAATATAGGGATTTTTTGGTTTCAAAGGCATTTTTAGCCTCAAAAAACGCATAATTCCTGATTATTTTATAATTTGGTGCCTTATTCTACAGACACTATGTACGGAACATTCCAACAGCATTTACAGGCGCAGCTCAACGAGATCGAAGAGAACGGCTTATTCAAGAAAGAACGCGTGATTGTGACCCGACAGGGCGCCTCCGTAAAGGTACAGGACGGCAAGGAGGTGATCATTTTCTGCGCCAACAATTACCTGGGCTTATCCTCTCATCCCAAAGTAGTGGAAGGTGCCAAGAAAGCCCTCGACTCCCACGGCTACGGCATGTCATCGGTGCGCTTTATCTGCGGCACACAGGACATCCACAAAACCCTTGAAAAAAAGATCGCCACCTTCCTTGGACAGGAAGATACTATTTTATATGCAGCAGCCTTCGATGCCAACGGTGGTGTATTCGAGCCCCTGTTTGGCGAAGAGGATGCTATTATCAGCGACGAGCTTAACCACGCCTCTATCATCGACGGCGTGCGCCTTTGCAAAGCACAGCGCTACCGCTACAAGAACTGCGACATGGCCGACCTCGAAGAGCAATTGAAAAAAGCACAGGCACAGCGTTACCGCATTATCGTGACGGACGGCGTCTTCAGCATGGACGGCTTCGTTGCTCCCCTGGATAAGATCTGCGACCTCGCCGACAAATACAAGGCCCTGGTGATGGTGGACGAAAGCCACGCCAGCGGATTTATCGGCAAGACAGGCCGCGGTACGGTAGAACTGAAAAACGTGATGGACCGCGTAGACATTATCACCGGCACTCTGGGCAAGGCCCTGGGCGGAGCGATGGGCGGCTTTACCACGGGCAAAAAAGAAGTGATCGAAATTTTAAGACAGCGTTCCCGTCCTTACCTCTTTTCAAACTCCCTGGCACCAAGCATTGTAGGCGCATCCATCGCCGTATTCGATATGCTGAGTGAAACCACAGAGCTGCGCGATAAGCTGGAATACAACATCAACTATTTCAAAAAAGGATTGAAGCAGATCGGCCTCGAATTCAAGGAAGGCGACTCGGCCATCGTTCCGGTGATGCTCTATGACGCGAAACTCTCGCAGGTGTTTGCCGATAAATTATTACAGGAAGGCATTTACGTGATCGGCTTCTTCTACCCGGTGGTAGCCAAAGGACAGGCCCGCATCCGCGTGCAGCTCTCCGCGGCGCATACACAGGAGCATTTGGATAAGGCCTTGAAGGCTTTTGAAAAAGTAGGGAAAGAGCTGGGCGTGATTAAATAATCTTAATCGTCTCTATTCTATAAAAGCAGGTTTCGGCCTGCTTTTTTGTGGAGTAAATTCCAGATCATTGGATTACATGGTATCTTATAAGCTCTAAATGCTGATTGTATCCTCCATAAGGCTGTAGGATTGCTTTTCTTTTAATCACGCCGACATTTCTTTTCCAGTAATTTTCTTCCCAGACAGAAAATCCTCCGGAGCGCACGGTTTCCCAGACAGAATAATGCATGTGCCTCACATTTGTAAATGTATTTCCGGAAACAGTATAGGTGGGAAGAACCGTGTTTAGCCCTATTCCCGAATAAGGAATTAGTTTTGGTTCCACATAAAATGTTTTTATGCGATTGTTTCCGTTTATGTATCCATCCGGATCGAGCGTATAACCTGTAAATCCATAGTTCGAATGAAAGTTAACCCGTATCATTTCATACTTCCGATCAGCTCCGTACGGCACCATGTAGTGATCAACGGAACTGACATACACGCTATCGTAGTGTCCTGTAATTGTATCGCGATATATCCAATAGCTTCCAGGCATAAACAGCCCCCAGGCCTTTAACTCATCATTAATATACGACATGGGAGATTCAACCGGAGGAACCACTTCCGTTTTTTTACAGGAAACTATTACCCAGACAGGCATTAATAATACCAGAAAATATTTCGCTGATTGTCTCATATCATAAATTTAATGAATTTTATCTGTGTAACAACCGAATCGAAATCCTAAGCACAAACGCCTCTGGTTTCTCTTACCAAAGAAGAATAGTGCAAAGCCACAGATAAAAAAGAAATGAGATTGCCTCGTCGTAGCTCCTCGCACTGACGCTCCAGTCAATGAATAGTAACCTCCGTGGCGCCGAAGCCATAATTCTTATAAGAAGCATCGTAATAGCTCACGCCATCAATGGATTTGAGAATAGATAAGATTTCCTGCTTGAGCTTGCCGTTGCCAACGCCATGAATCACGATCAGCTTTTTAATCCCGTTACTCAGGCAATATTCCATCTCCCGCTCGAAGCGCTCGGTCTGGATATTCAGGATTTGTGCATTCGTCAGGTTCTTGTAGGAGTCTACTAATTCTTCGATGTGCAGGTCGATCTCGCGCGTCAGGTCCTTGATCTTTTGCTTCGCTACCGATGCTTTCACCGGTTGCTTGAATTCCTTGATGGCCTTGAGCCGCGTGAGGTCTTCGGGACTCAGCGTTTGCTCCACCACCTGCGTATCGAGAAAATCCTCTTTCAGAATAAAAGCATACACCGAATGCTTGAACTCCATATGCTTCACCAGCGTGGATTGTGCGATGATCCGGTCGTTGATGAACAGGATCTCCGCCAAAGGAATCTGCGACTTGTAGTGCATATTCTTAAAGAAGAGGCATTCGATCTTGTGGTAGGCGTACTCCTGGAAGAAATTCCGTTTCACCTGTTTCAGGAATACCTTTTGGTAAGCCCCCAGCTCGCCGTGCTTCAGCGTCTGGAAATAGGCGTCGTCTTTTACCGAATAGGTAAACGTAATATTGTAGGAGGAGGAGTTGAACAGATAGAATTTGTAATCGCTTACCAGCAAAGGCATTTCATGATCGGGCTCGATGATAAAATAAACCGAGTCCGACAGCACCGTCTCCACGGCCATGTCCATGTTCTCTACTTCCGGATTCAGGATCAGCTCGGTGTGAACAGGCACAAGGTGTTTGATGAGGTAGGGAATCTCAAAGCCATCGGGCATTTCCACAAACACCGTTTCCTTATCTTTAAAGCTCACGATCGTGCCTTCGCCTACTTCATTCAAAAATCTTACTTTATCTCCTATACGCAGTTTCATGTGCAGTAGTTATTGTTTTTTAATGGCCACAACTTGTCCCGAACCTGTTTCGGGATTGTATAGCCGGTTTATCTTTATTAGGTTTACGATCTGGTAAACGCGGCTGTTTTATGTTCTTTCAAAATGGAATGACCAGCGCTCCTTTCTCCTTCACCGAATAAAAAGAAATGCCGAGGCCGGCACATTGTTTCTTTAATTTTTTTACAAAGGTATAACTGTTGGAACAATCCGCAATCACCAAAGGTTTAATTTGTGGAAGGGAATCCAGGTTTGGAACGCTGTTGTGGCTCACGATCAGGTAATCGCAGGCTTGCCTGAGGTGGCGGAACGCCTTGCCGGCGCTCACAATCCGCTTTTGAGCAACCTGCCAGGCATCAGCATGGCTTTGCTGCAGGCGGATCCCGGAATAGCGCAGAAGATACGGTTTTACGCTTCTCCGGAATTCTCCCTCCGTAAGCGAATCGCCCCGGAAGTACACATCACGGCCTGTCCGGAGCAGGCACGCCGCTTTTCGCTTCACACTGAATACGACAAGCTCCGTTTCGGAAGATTGCTGGTAGACCATAAGGGCCGATGTACCTGCCCAGGCAATGGCGCAGACTAAAGCAGCGGCAAGCACCCGGTAGCTCCTGGAAAATGAAAACCATAAGATAAGCCCGATGAAGAGGCTGAAGAATAACACATCAGGCGCGCCAAAGGAAATATCGTCCATATATCCGTAAACAGGATCGTCGGTGAGCTGCGCGGTACGCAGCATTGCGGTGGTAATGCCATTGATGAGCACGACCAGGCATTGTTTCAGGAAAAGGATCTTGTGGCATAACAGCAGGAGGAAGGCAGCGCCCATCAAGACCGTACTCAAAGGGATAATGACCAGGTTGGAAAGCAGGAACCACAGCGGGAACTGGTGAAAATAATACAGTGTGACCGGCAATGTAAATAGTGTAGCCGCTACCGACATGAGGCTGATGTCCCAAGCGAATTTCAGGATCCTGTTCGCCGGGCTCCAGCGGTCATTGATGAGCGGATAGAGGTACATAATGCCTCCCACCGCCAGGTAGCTCAGCAAAAAGCCGACATCCGCCAACAGGAAGGGATTGTAGAGCAGCAATAAAAAAGCACTGAACAACAACGTATTATAGGGATTTCCGTTCCTTCTGAATGTTTTCCCCAATAGCACCAATACGAGCATGAGCGCTGCCCGCAGAACGGAGGGCGAAAAACCGGTAATGGCTGCGAAGAGCAGCATCACGGCCATCACGCCGGCACAGCGAAGCTTCGGATAGCGGTTGTGCGGGTCGATGAGTCTGCAAAGCAGCATCAGCACCATATACAGAATTCCCGTATGCATGCCCGATACCGAGAGGATGTGCAACGTTCCGGAATGCGAGAAGTTTTGCATGACATCACCGCTGATCTCATCATCATAACCTACCAGCAGCGCTGTGCAAATGGAGAAGGCTTCCTGCGATAAGCCGGCCTCCCTCAAGGTCTTCACCACATATTCCCTGATTGCAATACCGGAGCGGCTCAGCGACCAGGCAGTGCGATGCCTCTCCGCAGGCCATAGGGCTTCGGGTGTTACATAAGCCGTATGAAACAGGTTCCTGCGCTCCAGGAATCCTTTGTAATCGAACTCTCCGGGGTTTTGCGGTGTGGCAATGGCAGAGAGCTTAGCTTTCAGCAATAGGGCATCCCCGGTGTTCAATGGCTTCAGCACCGGCTGCTTCACATACACCAGGATCGCCCCGGTTGCATAATGCCATTGCTCCTTCTCTTCGATAGCATCCACCAGGACATTCAGCTTCAGAAATTTTTCCGTAGCCACAGGCATGTCCGCAATCGTCACCATCAGGGACTGCTCCTCCTGGTTGATGTAATGCGTGTAATGATCCTGCTGCGTTTTGGCATTGTAGAGAGTCGCCGCTTCAAAAGCCAGTAAAAACAGGAAACTGTAAAGGCTGACAAAAAAGAAGCTGTTGCGGACGGTTGTCGTCTGCTTGTGCCTGGCGCGCAGCCAAAAGGCAAGGCATAAGCCGGAAAAGCTCAGGCCGAAAAGAAGATGAAGCTGAGGGATGAAAAAGCCCTGCAACAGGCAGACTGTGCCCAACACATAAGGAAGCAGAATTCTTAAAAAAGGAATGCTTTTCATGCCAATTGTATTCTAAGATACACAATTTAGCATTAAGGCGCTGGCTTAAATTTTCAGGCCCAGAAACAGGATATCATCCGTTTGCTCGTAATGTTTTTGCCAGTCGGCAATTTCATCGCTCAGCTTGATTTTCAGCTCGGCAAGCATTAAGTGGTTGTTCATTAATAAAAACTGCCTGAGCCGGGCCGGGTTATACTTCTTGTTTCTTTCGCCGCCAAACTGATCGGTAATGCCATCGGTAAACATAAAGAGCTGATCGCCGGGTTTCACCGACAGAGTCTTGGTTGGGATCACGCTTTCAAAATCGGCATAGCCGCCGATGTTTACATTTTCGGATGCGAGGGTAATGAGCTCGTCGTTGGAGATAATGTACAAAGGCCTGTTGGCATTCACGTATTCTATCGTTTGCTTTTCTTTATCGTAACAGATGAGCGCGATGTCGAGCCCGTCGTTGATCTGCCCTGTAGCATTCTGGCTGAGGCGCAGGTTAATTTCTTTTCGGAGAAACTCCAGCATTTTTGAGGCGCTGTGTTCTTCCATATTCGCTGCTTCATTCAGGATATTACTTGAGATCAGCGACATAAAGGCACCCGGAACCCCATGACCCGTGCAATCCACCACAGCCACATACATCAGCCCGTTCATTTCCTTGATCCAGTAATAATCGCCGCTCACAATGTTGCGCGGCTTATAGTACACAAAGTAATCCATGAAATAATGCAACAGGATTGTCGTGTCCGGCAGAATGGTTTGCTGGATGCGCTCCGCATATTTGATGCTGTCGGTAAGGTCGTTGTTAATGCCCTGGATGAGGTTCTTCTGCAGTTCGATCTCGATACGCTTTTTCTCAATCTCGGCTGTGCGTGCTTTCACGATCAGCTCGAGCTTAAGCTTTTCGCGCTTGAGGCGACGCTCGCGGCTCGCAATGAAAAAGTATAGGAAGGCCAGGAGGCCGAGGGCAACCACAAAGTAGAACAGCTTGGTTTTCCAGAACGGCGGCGTGATCGTAAAATGGTAGGTATATTCTTCGGCATTCGTAAAATCGTTGCTGAGCGATGCCATCACCACCAGGTTGTAATCGCCGGAAGGCAGGTTGCGGTAAGTGATCTCATTCGCATTGTATACCATCGCCCAGTCTTTTTCATAACCGATCAGCTTATAGCGGTAGTTCACCTGCTTTTGCTCGGCCACATCATCGGTATTCAATAAAAAGCTGATGCTGTTGTGCGTATTGTCGAGCTCAAGGTCTTTCGGGATCTTGTACCAGTTGAAGAAGCCGTCAAACTTCAGGGAAGAATACTCGCCGGAGGAGAACAGCGTATCCCGCGACCAGTCAACCGTTTTATTCTGGATCAACACGTTGTTGATGAATACCGGGAGCTTCTTCTGCTGGTTCACATCCTGCATCTCTTCCGTATTGTTCTTATACTCGGTAAGCCCCTCGATGGAGCCTATCCAGATGGAATTCTTATGATCGAAGACGGCGGTGTTGGGTTTGTTATCGTAGGAGGCAAAGCCCTGCCCGGCATTAAAGGTTTTCGTTTCTTTGATGCGGTTAAGATAAGTGTCGAACTTCAATTCGTTGAGGCCATTGTTGGAAACGAACCAAACCGCATCTTTTGCAAAAAGAATCGTGTTCACACAGTTGCTGCTGATCCCGTCCTCTGTGGTGATCTTCCTCACATTGTTCGGCGAGCCTTCTTCAAAATAACGCACCTTCAGCTTGTTCTTGAGAATGATCGCGCCCATATCCGAGGTGCCCAGCCACATATTACCATTCCAGTCTTCGGCAATCGTTTGAATGTTTTTGAAAACGGCATATTCATTATTGACATAGCCCGTTTTCGGATTGAGCCTCCAGGCACCTTCGTTGGAAGTCACCCAGATGTTTCCTTCCTGGTCTTCGAGCATACAGGACACATTGAAGAAAGAAAGCTCCGTGATGGTGAAAGGCGTGAGCGTAAAGGAAAAGTCCTTGTTCAGTATCAGCCGGTCGACGCGGTTCTCCGCCTGGTAACCGATCCAGATGGCGCCGTTCTTTGCCGTGTAGAGGTAGCTCACATATTCGGACAGAAGGCCCTGGGCAGTGGAGATCGACTTCGAAACATCCAGCTCCTTCTGCGTATTTTCCTTGCTGATGATGTTGATACCACCGCCTATTGTCCCTAAAATAATATTGCCGCTCTTATCTTCGGTAATGCATTTAATGATGGACTCGCTGAGCTTCTGCTCCCAGAAACAGCGGGTGAACTTCCGGTCTTTATAACGGAAGGCGCCGCCGCCGTAAGATCCCATCCAGATCGAGCTGTCGCTTTTCGAACGGAACACACTGATCAGCTTCTCTTCCGCCAGGCCCGATTGCTTGTTGTAGCTCATCGAGCTCTTGTTGTTCATCACCACGAGGCCGTCGTACAGGGTGCCGATCCAGAGGTTATGGTATTTATCTTCTTTAAAGCATAAAGGGTTGCTTCCGAAAAATCCCTGCGCGGCGCTGATCACCGACAGGTCTTTGATTGTGTAATCGTTCTCGTTGAGGTTCTTATCTACCGGGATCTTCATAAAGCCCGAGCCGTCCGATGCCAGGTAAATGGTTCCCTCGTCGTCCTTATACATATTCACCACCCTCACAAAGCCCCTGTTATCCACGGAGAGGGAATCGAAGTTGAGGTAGTTCGCCGAAAAGCCGCTGTTATTGATGAAATCGAACTTAAGCCTGGCCACACCGTTGCCCCAGTCGCTCACCAGGAGGTTGTTTTGCCGGTCGAACTCAATGCTGAACACGGCATCTCCTTTCAGGAGGTTCTTCGAGTTGAAATTAGCGATCCTTACCAGCTTGTTATTGATCGTTGTGGAAGAGGCGGAGTTCTGCACCAGCACAAAGCGCGGGATCTTGGTGGAAATTGTGGTTTCAAAAAAGAACAAGCCCCTGCGCGACGTAGAGATCCATAAATTGCCGTCCTCGTCAAACTCTGCATCCGTCGGGTTCTGCGAGGTGATGTTAGGGATCGCCACTGAATCGAGCTGGTAGGCTTTGTTGGAAATATCCAGTAAATAGTAGCCATGGCTGGTAACCACGTGTATGACGTTCTTTTTGCGGAGGATCTTTTTCACGCTGCCCCTGATATTCTTGTACAGCGGGTTGCGGTCTACCTGGCGGCCATTATAGCTGCAGAAGCCTTTTTTAGTCCCGATAAATAACTGATCGTTGGCAAAGAGAAGCGTATTGATCTCGTTGACCGGCAGGCCGTTTGAGGTGGTGAGTGTTGTAAAAGACTTCCCGTTGAAGCCCGAGAGGCCATTGTTGGTAGCCAGCCACAGGTTTCCATAAGCATCCTGCTCAATATACTTTACGGTAGACTGTACCAGTCCGTCTTTCACAGAAAATTTTTGCAGGTTCACTTTTTGAGCGTAACCTCCAAACGTCATGATCCATAATAAAGAGATGTAGAGTTTTAACTTCACTGGCCAAATTAGTACATACAAGTTTAGCTAAAATTTTAGATAAACCAGCCGTCTTTCGTCTAAAATAAAGCGGTAAGGCCGGCATGTATTTTCCCGGTCCGGAGGTCGAAAGAGTTCCCCATTTGCTGGCCGAGCCCATAGCTTAAGTTAAAAATACCGGCTTTGGTTTCGAAGTTGATCCCCGCACCCATACTTAGCGGCGTATCCGTCAGGTAACCGGTAACACTACTGCTTTCGTACCAGGCGCCTTCCGCAAATAAAAAGATGTTGGAATTCTTCTCGAAGAGGAAACGGTATTCCACCGTTGGGATCACGTAGCTGGAAGCATAAATACTTTCCTCATCAAAGCCACGCAGGGTGCGCAGACCACCGATCCGGAACAGCTCGTTCCTGTAGATTACATTGCCGAATACGCTGCCGGCCTGCGCCGAAAGCTTCAGCACATGGTTCTTTACCAAATGGATATAACCCGCCACATCGCCGTCTACCTGGTATTGCGTGCTCTTCAGCTGTACGGTGGTATACACCGCATCGTTGATCCGTGGATTTTTTTTGATCTCCCGGTTTCCGACAGAGCCCTGCAGGTTGATATGAAAGCCTTTTTTAGGATTGAACTTGTAATCGAACTTTTCAATGAAAGCGCCGACACCATACGACTTCGTGACTACGTCGGCATATTCGGGCAACACCGTGGCATTGGCCAGGTACGAGGTGGCGATGAGGTTGGCATTACGCTGCTTGTAAAACACCTTGAAAAAATTGAGCCCGCTGAAATAATAGTTGAGCCCGAAACCATTGGTAACGTCAATGAAGGTGCTGTCTTTTTTATAGAGCTTGATGTTATAATCCACACCCAATGGCAGGCCGGCAATGTATGGATAAACCACCTGCGCCCTGAGGTCCTGCGTTTGTGACTGCAGGCGGCGCCAATTGATGTCGAAGGTTTCCCCGCTTTTGAAGATCGTGTTCACCAGCCTGATCTTCACATCGCCCGTAAAAATGGTCTTACCGTTGTCGCCCGGCAGGATGCCCACAATCCCGTCGAACTGTGAGGCATTTTTCTTGTCTAGAAAAAGGTACAGCTTATTCTGTTTATCCGTGAGGCGCATCACCGGCGGCCTGCTCTGCGTCACAAAAGGCAGCTGCCTGATCTTATCCGACACCGAGCGGAAGGCCGCTTCATTATAAGGCATGCCGTTCTTTATTCCGAGGTAGCGCATCAGGAATTTCCGGTTCACCTTTCCCTCTCCTTCCGTGAGGAGGCTGTCGAGCTTCAGAAATTCTTTTTTATCGATCACCAGCCTGGCCTGCAGCATGCCCTCGCCGGCCTGCACGCTATCGAGCCTGGCGGTGGCAAAAGGATAGCCGTGGTTTTCGTAATACACGATCAGCTTTTCCATAAAGCCCGAAAGCTCATGGTACTTAAAAGGCCGGTTGCTGAAAAAGTGCTCGTTGTATCCCAGCCTGCTCACAATGGCCTGGTCTTTTTTGTCGTAGCCCAACTTGACCCATTTGTATTTTTGCCCGGCAATGATGTATGCGTTGCAGCCCACCGAATCGCACACGAGGCTGTCGATACCTGCGGTAATAAAGCCTTCGTTAACGAGGGCCACATACACCTGGTTCACTTCCTTTTGCAGGAATTCCTTGTTGGCAAACAGCGTTTTGTACGTGATCTTTTTGAAAATTTTCTGGCTATCGGTATTAACGATGTGAAGCCGGTAGCCCGGTTGAGCCACCAGAGCGGATTTGCAGCAGCAAAGGAAAAGAAGAAAATATGTTAATTTTTTTGCCAATAAGCCTTCTTCTAAGGTAATTATTTTTTACTTTCACTAAATAATTTTGCGGTTCCTGCAAAACGCGATTTTCACCGATATATTGCGGGACACAGCTTTAATGAACCATTACAAAAATACAAAAATGGCCTGCAGCAATGCAGGTTAAAACACAAATCCTATGAAACGCATTATCATCATCGCCGGAATTTCCCTCCTCGTTGTCATCTTACTGGGCTACGGCTGCAGCAAGCGAAATTCATTTGTGGTGCTGAACGAGGAAGTAGCCTCGCAGCTGCACCAGGTAGAAAGCCAGTACCAGCGCCGTGCCGACCTCATCCCGTCTATTGTGAAAACAGTGGAAGCGGAAGCCAATTTCGAAAAATCGACACTGATTGCCGTGGTGGAAGCCAGGGCCAAAGCCACGCAGGTAACCATCGACCCGACGAATATGACGGAAGAAAATATGCAACGCTTCAAACAGGTGCAGGGCGAGCTGTCTTCCGCGATTTCCAAGCTGCTCGTAGTTTCCGAAAATTATCCCAACCTCAAGTCGAGCCAGGCTTTCAGTGAGCTGCGTGTAGAGCTGGAAGGCTGTGAAAACCGCATTGCCGTAGAGCGCATGAAATACAACGAAACTGTGAAAGCCTTCAATGTTAGTATCAAAAAAGTTCCGGGAAGCTTCTTTGCCTGGGGTTATAAAGAGGCTGTCTACTTTGAGGCCGAAGCCGGTACCGAAAAGGCTCCTAAGTTTGATATCAATATCAAATAGCATGCTTTTCGATAAGAAATTACTCTCGAAAGAGGAAGAAGCCAGGCTCATCAAAGCCATAGAGCTTGCCGAGAAGCAAACCTCGGGCGAGATCCGCGTGCACATCGAAAAGGACAGCAAGGAGGAAGCCGTAAGCGCCTGTGTCGCCAAGTTCCATGAGCTCAACATGCAAAACACCAAACAGCGGAATGCCATCCTGTTCTACCTGGCCTATAAGTCCAAATCCTTTGCGGTATGGGGCGATGAGGGCATCCACGAGATCGTAAAAGATGAGTTCTGGAAGAGCATTACCAACCGCGCCATCGAGCATTTCAAGCAGGGCGATTATATCGCCGGCCTCGAAAAATCCATTGAGCTCTGCGGCGAGCAACTGAAACATCATTTTCCTTTACAGCATGACGATACCGATGAGCTCCCGAACCAAATCTCGTACTAGCATGAGCTGGAGGCTTTGGATTATTGCGCTGATTACAGGCTTCGTCTTCACGGAGTCATTGGCGCAAATTCCGGCCCGGCCTTCGCCGCCGAGGCTCGTCAATAACCTTTCCAAACAACAGCCCGGCTTTTTATCGCAGCAGCAGGAGCAAAGCCTTGAGCGGACGCTCCGCGATTTCAGTGAGGAAACTTCCAACCAGATCTGCATCGTGATCGTGGACGACCTCAACGGAATGGACGAAGCTTCTTTTTCCACGAAGATCCTCAACGACTGGGGAATCGGCAGCCGCAAAAATAATAATGGTGTGGTGATCCTCGTAAAGCCCACCGGCAACCAGGGGCAGCGCAAGCTCTTCATCTCTGTGGGCTATGGCCTCGAAGGGGCTATCACCGATCTTCAGACCAAACACATCCGCGAGAACGATATCGTTCCTTATTTTCAAAAAGGCCAATACTACGAGGGCCTCCTGTCCGGCGTGCAGGCGCTCATGCAGGCGGCCAAAGGCGAGTATAATACCGGAAAGAAACGCCACAGGCAGCCGGAAGGCAACTGGGTGCAGGAGCATCCCATTATCTTCCTGATCCTAGTGATCTTTGCCGTATTCCTGATATTCCGCACAGGTGGTGGCGGTGGCCGGGGCGGCATCACCTATTTCGGTGGCGGCTTTGGCAGAGGCTTCGGTGGCGGAGGCGGTGGTGGATTCTCAGGAGGCGGCGGTTTCGGTGGTTTTGGCGGAGGACGCGGAGGCGGAGGCGGCTCCGGCGGCAGCTGGTAAAAGCACTTATTATTATCTCTCATAAAGACGCGAAGCGGTTCTGATTTCCCCCTTGAAGTTTGTCCCGATCCGATCAGCGTTATCCGCGTTCCATTGTTTTCTATATTGAAAAGAATTTGTTGTATATTTAATACTCAAAATATACATGCATGAAAAAACGATTACTCTCCCTCGTCAGTTTTCTCCCTCTGGTTGTCAGTGCCCAGGTCAGCATTACATCCTCAAACATGCCCGTGTCGGGCGATACCTGCCGCTATAGTACGGCCAACGTATCTGCGGTAGGCAACTACAGCGCCACCGGCACCAATTTCAGCTGGAGCTTTTCCATGACCCCAACCGGGCAGGATATCCGCAAATTCCAGGCCTCGGCACAAACGCCTTATTTCTTTTACTTCCTATTCCCGAAATACGGCGAAAAGATCCTGGATTCCCTGCCTATTCCCAACATTCTGGGAAATCCCATCAGCATCCGCAATATTTACAGCTTTTACAAAAAGGTAACCACTCCTTCTTCCTTTAATTCCGAGGGCCTGGGGCTTACCATGTCGGGCATTCCCATTGGCGCTACCTACAGCGATGAGGACGAGCTCTATAAATTCCCATTAGCCTACGGCAACCGCGACTCCACGACCTTTAAGCTGTCTACGCCAACCAATACGATGATCCCTTTCACCTACAAAAAACAGGGATACCGCATTACCGAGGCCGACGGCTGGGGAACCATCACCACGCCTTACGGCACGGCTTCCTGCCTGAGAGTAGTGACCACGCAGTATTCCATGGATACCATTACGATCTCCGCCCTACCGGCAGGATTCAACAAATTCGGCTTTCCCAATTACATGAGGAGCTACCAATGGCTCACCACGAGCGAAAAAATCCCTTACCTGGAAGTGCTGGGCAATGTGGTGGCAGGAAACTTTACACCTACGCAGGTGAGGTACCGCGACAGGGCCCGCGTGATCACGGCCATGCCCGAGGAAAGCTTCAGCCCGGTAATTTCCGTATTCCCCAATCCGGCGGTGGATGAGCTAACCATTGTCACCGTTCAGCAGGAATCACTTTCGATAGAGATCACCGACCTGCAGGGCAAGCTTGTCAGGCAGCTGCCAAGCAATGAGGGCCGAGGGCCTGTGGAACAGCATAAAATAAACGTATCGGGCCTGGCTAAAGGGCTCTACATTTTAAATGTATCCGGCAAAACCGGCAGGCAGTCCTTAAAAATTTCGATACAATAATTTTTTATAATCAATAAATCATTTATTTTTACCCCATTAATTTTTTAAAACTATCTCATGAGCTCAGGTCACGACCACCACGACAACCATTCCAAAGAACCAAAAACTGTTGCTTTCCGTACGCCTTTGATTATGGGCTTAGTGACTATCCTGATTATTGTGTTGGCGGTAAATGCCTGCGATAAGAAAGACCACTGTTGTGAAGATGGAACTAAATGCGAGCAGGAAGCCGGCGGACACGGTGAGCATGGTGGCCACGAAACAGGAGGCCATGAAGAGCATATGGAAAAACACGATGAAGCGGCTCACGCAGCAGCTCCCGTAGTAGCAGACTCTACCGCTGCAAAAACCGATACTACTGTAAAAGCTGAGGCACACGCTGCAGAAGCACACCACTAAGCCGATATAAGGGATGATATAACAAAGCCTTCACACACGTGAGGGCTTTTTTTGTGCTTTGTTCCGGTGACTGAGCGGAGTCGAAGTCACCGGGTTATCATTCGCGCAGTCACCAGTTATGCAACTGATTTGCTGATCGAAGGGTGCCTGAGCTGCCACCTGTCGGAGTCGAACCCTGGTGGCTGAGCGAAGTCGAAGCCCAAATATTTAGTTTCGGAAAGCAAGGGATTTTTTGTAATATTACAGCCTTTAAAACACAACAACTATGGCTACAGATAACTTTCAGGCTCACGATTATTATTTAATGGATGAATTGCTGACCGACGAACAGAAATTGATCCGCGAAACCGCCCGCGCCTGGGTAAAAAAGGAAGTAACTCCTATTGTGGAGGAGGCTTGCCAGACAACAACCTTTCCTAAACAATGGATCAAAGGATTAGCCGAGATCGGCGCCTTCGGCCCTTATATTCCTGCGGAGTACGGCGGTCCCGGCCTCGACCAGATCTCTTACGGCCTCATTATGCAGGAATTGGAGCGCGGCGACAGCGGCCTCCGTTCCACGGCATCTGTACAAAGCTCCCTGGTGATGTACCCGATTTATTCTTACGGAAGCGAAGAACAAAAAAAGAAATATTTACCGAAACTGGCTTCCGGCGACCTTATGGGTTGCTTCGGCCTCACAGAGCCGGATCATGGCAGTAACCCTGCCGGCATGCTCACCAACTATAAAGATGCGGGCGACGGCAAGCACGTGATCCTGAATGGTGCCAAAATGTGGATCAGCAACTCTCCTTTCGCGGATATTGCCGTAGTATGGGCCAAAGACGAAGCCGGCGACATCAGGGGCTTAGTGGTGGAAAGAGGCATGGAAGGCTTCACCACACCTGAAACACATGGCAAATGGAGCTTACGCGCCAGCGCTACCGGTGAGCTGGTGTTCGACAATGTGAAAGTTCCTAAAGAAAATATTTTCCCGACCATCAAAGGCTTAAAAGGTCCTTTGGGCTGCCTTAACAGCGCCCGTTTCGGCATCTCCTGGGGTGTGATCGGAGCAGCGATGGATTGCTACGACAGCGCGCTGCGTTACAGCAAAGAGCGCGTTCAGTTCGGCAAGCCGATCGGTGCTTTCCAGCTCACGCAAAAGAAGCTGGCGGAAATGATCACTGAAATTACCAAAGCGCAGTTACTGACCTGGAGGCTTGGTGTTCTGAAAAACGAAAACCGCGCGACGCCTGCACAAATCAGTATGGCCAAGCGTAACAACGTGAACATGGCTTTACAGATTGCCCGCGAGGCACGCCAGATCCACGGTGGCATGGGTATTACGGGCGAATACCCGATCATGCGCCACATGATGAACCTGGAATCGGTGATTACCTATGAAGGCACTCACGACATCCACTTACTGATTACCGGTATGGATGTCACCGGATTCAACGCGTTTAACTAAGAGCATATTTAATTTAAAAGCCCGTCATACAAATTGTGTGACGGGCTTTTTTGTGATGCTACCTGCTCCGGAGGAGCGGCATGTTGCACTCTATCTTATTAAAAACAGGCATTGTAAATCCTACTGCTATTAGCTCGACATATTGCTCCTAACGGAGCAAAAAACTATTGGGGAATACATTTCTATAAACATAATACCCCTACGGGGTATAAGAACATGAATATGATCTGTAAACAATTTCGATTAAATCGGTTTCTTACTCCGGAGGAGCGGCATGTTGTTCTGCAAAACCCGGCATCAGGAAGTATCGGGGCGGTCTGCCTTCCGGTAGCCGGCTGACTCTGTCTGTTTCGGTGGCCGGAAATTCACAGAAACAAAAAATCCCCACGATAATTCGTGAGGACTTTTCGTGAGGGGGTTCTGAGTAGTAATTTTAACTGTACCCGAAAATCTTTTTGCTTGTTTTGTTTTTATAGCTCCACTCCACTTTCCAGCCGTAAGGGCATTGGTTGGCTCCTACGCTTACCGGGTTGCCGCTGGCATCTACACCAAAGGTGCAATCCAGGGAAAAATCTTTACTATCTACTTTTATAACGGCTTCTCCCTGGATCGGTGCCCACCATCCGCAGGTAAAATTCCAAACGATCGGGGTGGATACCTGGCTGGTGAAAGCATCTCCATCGCGGGTAGTGCCATAGTTTTCCAGGCTGCTGAGGTTATTGGAAGAACCAATGCCTTCGCCGGTGCAGGTCAGGATATTGTTAGGAAAGGTATAGGTAAACTTGCGGTTGATATTGTATACGGCTGTTTTACCGTCTTCAAACAACACGTTGAGGTTGGTTCCGGTTACGGAAGTTGCCAGGCTCGATTGTGTTTTCAGGATCAGCAGCTCCCACCAGCTTCCGCCGGTTTCATTTGTGAGGAGCTGGGTACCATTGAACTGAACGCTTTTGCTGTCGGAGGCACGGACAATCTTATACGACAGGTAATCAACCTGTAATACGCAACCTGCTTGCTTCCAGCGTTTTCCGGCGGCGTAATTCTGGATGGTTAAACGGATAGATCCGGTTCTTGTGCGGTTATTGATGGTGGTTCCATCATAGTTTATCTTAATCGTTCCCTGGTAGGCCCCTGTCGTATCGATGGTATAGCCTGTAGCGGTAATACCCAGGGCGTTTTTGATACTGGCAGTGCCGGAAGTTCTTCCGTGAAGGAAGGTGTTATTACCGATCTCTGTATTCACATCATTGACGGCGGCGTCGTTCTCGCTTTGTACGGTACGGTTATCGGCCGATGCCTGCCCGTCTTCTTTTTTGAATTCCTGCTTCTTTTTACAAGCTGTAAACATCAGGACTGAAGCCAGTAAAAGACCGGAGATCCCAAATAATAAACCTTTTGTTTTCATTCTGTTGTTTTAGTTGTTTTAGATTTTAGTAAACTAAATATAATAAAATTTAAAAAGCAAACATACCGGATTTGTTAAAATGACGGTTTCTTTACAAGAAACAAGTATTGTGCCTAAACTTATTTTTTTATAGACCTATACCTTAATTCCGATCACTAAGACGTCATCAACCTGCTCATGGTTTAATTTCCAATTGTTAAAAGTGCTGGAAATCAGGTCTTTTTGTTCCTGTGGGTTTTTGTCCGAAACGGCACAAAAAAGGTCTTCCAGGGGCTTATATTTGAATTTTTTACCCTTTTCTCCTCCAAATTGATCCGCAAAGCCATCGGTGATCATATAGATGCAGTCATTTTTCTGCAAGGCAATGGTATGGTTCGTATATCCCTGGATGGTCCCCGAGAGGCTTTCTCCTATCGGCTGCTTGTCGCCCTTATAAATCCGGATCGCCCCATCTCGCACCAGGTAAATATTGCTGTTGGCACCGGCAAAGTTCATCGTCAGGGTTTCCGGATCAAATTCGCACATGGTTATTTCCATGCCGTCTTTAATCGTTCCTGTGCTGCTTTTGCTTTTGATGGTCTTGGGCAATTGCTGGTTGATATAATCCAGGGCCTGCGCCGGAGTCGTGACAGAAGGCTGGTTGAGGGTTTGGTTGAGAAGCGTATTTCCCACCAGGCTCATGAAAGCGCCCGGAACACCGTGCCCTGTGCAATCAGCAACGGCAATAACCGACTTCGCGGTATTCCCCACCCTGTTTGCCCAATAAAAATCGCCGCTTACAATATCCCTCGGTTTGAAAAACACAAAATGCCCCGGGAAGAGTTTCGTCATTTCCTGGTCGTCGGGAATTACCCCCTGCTGGATCCTGCTCGCATAGGTAATGCTATCGGTGATCTCGCTGTTCTTTTCTTCGATAATATCTTTTTGCCGTGTCACTTCCTCATTAAAGGATTGCAGCTGCGCATTGATCTTTTTCCGGTTGATGTTGGTTTTGATGGTGAGGCCCAGAAAGCCCAGTAAAAGAACGGTTCCCAGGATCCCGGTCCAGATAATGTATTTCTGGCGGCTGAGCTTTTCCTGGGTGATGAGGTCTTTGTTTTGCTGGAGCAGGTCCTTTTCCTTTTGCTCCGAGCGGTATTTATAATCCAACTCCAGCTGTGTGATCTTTTTGGAGTTTTGATTATTGTTGATGGAGTCGTTCCATTGCTTGTACAGCTTGAAATATTTAAAAGCCTCCTTATCGTTGCCCATCATCTCGTAGGTTTCGCTCAGGCCCTTATAGTTATAAATAAAATCATCGGCCGATTGGATCTCTTTTGTTATCGTTAGTGCGCTGTCGTAATATAAAATGGCCTTCGGATAGTTTTTCATATCCTTATAGATGTCGGCCAGGGAGCCGTAAGCCACGGCAATTTCGCTCTTTATGCGATTCTTACGGTATCCCTCCAGGGTGAGCAGATTGTATTCAATCGCTTTATCATAGTGTTTCAGGTTATAGGCCACATTGCCGATATTACCAATGGCCGACATGTAGGTGCGCTCGTCGTTGTTTTTCAGCGCCGAGTTTTTGCACAGGTCGTAATAGTACATGGCGCTGTCGAGGTCTTTGGAATCGAGGTACACATTGCCCAGCATCAGGTAAGCTGCATTCAAGACGATGTAATCTTCCGGATCAGGCTTGTTGCCCAAAACCTTCAGGGCCAGCAGGGCATACTTCTTCGCCGTCTTAAGGTCTTCGCCCTTGTAGATGATGGACATGCTGATGTAGAGTTCGGAAAGCTTAACGAGCTTCTGTTCCTGTCTGGCTACCTCAATCCCCTTCAGGGAAATTTCGATCCCCTTGCGGCGGTTGCCGATAAAATCATAGCTCCGGCCCATCGTCATCAGTATCTCCAGCTCGGCATTAACATTCCTGCTTTGCCTGACAGAGGCCAATACGCGGTTTCCAACAACGATACAGGAATCGAATTCGTTGAGCAAATAATAATTCATCACAATCAGGCCATGCGCTTCTGCCAGGTAATGGGCATTGCTTTTTAAAAGAGGAAGCGATTGCTTCGCACACTGCATACTTTCGGTAATACTATCGCCGGTGCGGTACAAAAGGGCTTTGCAAAACAGGACCATTCCTTTTTTAAAGGTTTCGTCCTTTGCCTCCACCTTAAGCTTTGCAAGATCATTGATCACCGCTTGCGCTTTCTGCTCTTCCCGGTGGTTTCCTAAAAAAAGAACCAGGGATGAGGCTTTGTCTATCTTATCCGGCGCTTTAACGGATTTAAAATAGTTCTGGTATAAACTGTCGCCGGTTCTTTCCTGCGCGCATAGCAATGTCGTCATCACGAGCAGGGAAGTCGTAAGCCAAAAACCAGCGATGCAGGGAAGCTTCATTGTGTAAAAATAATAAAATGTGAGCGCTCTTATTTAGAATCTATATAAATATCAAACTATGACACTACTATGACATACAAAAAATAGCTTATAGCGTACTTTGTAAAAGTATTATGGAGTCCTTTAAAATTATATCCCTTACCCATAAATCAGCCCCCCTTGAATTGATCGGTAAGTTACATTTGGATGAGGTTCACCAGGCAGCATCTCTCGACGCCATCAAACAAAAAATGGCCCTGAAGGAATTGCTTTTTTTAAGCACCTGCAACCGCGTAGAACTGGTAGTGAATACTTCCGCCGAAACAGACCGCGAATTTTTATCAGAGCTTTTACTGTCTGTCAACCCAAAGCTTTCAACCATTGAATTAGATTCCCTTTTAGATAAGATCAACGTTCACCACGGAGAGCATGCCATGAGGCATTTGTTCAACGTATCGGCCTCCCTCGACTCGCTGGTGGTGGGAGAGCGTGAGATCATTACGCAGGTGCGTAAAGCTTACGAGTTTTGCAACGGGCTGGGCATTACGGGCGACACGATCCGCCTGGCTGTGAAACATACCATTGAAACCGCCAAGAAAGTATATACGGAAACCGACATTGCCAAAAATCCGGTATCGATTGTGTCGCTTGCCTACAGGCAGTTGCGCAACCTCGGTATTAAAAATAACGCCCGCATTGTGTTTGTGGGCGCCGGCGAAACCAATGTGAACATGGCCAAATACCTGAAGAAGCATGAGTATGCCAATTTCACGGTGTTTAACCGCACACTGGCCAATGCGGAGAAGCTGGCAAAAGACCTCAACGGAAAAGCTTTTGAGCTGTCTGCCATCTCTGATTTTAAAGAAGGCTTCGATGTGCTGATCACCTGCACAGCTTCCCAGGAGCCCGTGATCACAGAAGCGATTTATACTTCTCTCTTAACTAACAGCACTTCCAAAAAAGTAGTGATCGACCTGGCCCTGCCGGCCGATGTAGAGGCTGCCATCCTTCACAAGCACGACCTGTTCTATATCGACATCGAATCGCTTAAAAAACAGGCGGTAGAAAACCTGCTGAAACGCGAAGGGGAAATCGATGCCTGCAAAGCCATCATCAATGCCAAGGTGGAAGAGTTCAAGCACCTGTTCCAGGAGCGCAGGATCGAGCTGGCTTTCGGTGAGATTCCAAAGCAAATCAGGTCCATCAAGGAAACGGCCATCAACGAGGTGTTTGCCAAAGACCTGAACCAGCTTGACACCGAGAGCAAAGAGGTGTTGGAAAAAGTGCTGAGCTACATGGAGAAAAAATACAACGCGCTTACCATCAAAACCGCGAAAAAAGTTTTCCTGGAAGAAAATCCTTAAGCCAACCCAAGATCTTATAACAATGGAATTTTTTGGAGAGATACTCGGCGAAGCTTTCGGCGAGGTTCTGTTCCGGATTGTTTTAGTTATTCTAAAAAGCATCTGGGTTTCCCTCTTATGGCTTTTCAATTTAGGCCAAATCTCCTACATGATCATCTGGGAAAAACCAACAAGAGCCTGGCGCGGCGGGTTGGCATTGATTCTCGCGGGCATTGGTTTTATGGTGTTTATCTAAAGTACGTTTAACCGCAAAGCGCCGCGGAGAAAAAACGCGGAGATCGGAGAGGTTTATAACTTTGCGCTCCCTGCGAACAAAACTTTGCGCTCCCTGCGGTTAAGAACTAAAAATAGCTTATCTTGGAGCCTCTAATTTTTATTCTGAATTCGTATGATAACGATTGGTACACGCGGCAGCGAACTGGCTCTCTGGCAGGCTAATTACACAAAAACGCTTTTGGAAAAACAAGGCCACGAGGTTCAGATAAAGGTTATCGCCACCAAGGGCGATACTTCCCAGCAATGGAATACCAGCTTCGACAAGCTGGAAGGCAAAGGCTTTTTTACGAAAGAGCTCGAGGAAGAATTGCTGGCCGGAACCATTGACGTGGCGGTACATTCGCACAAAGACCTGCCTACCGAGAATCCGGATGGGCTGATCATTGCGGGCGTTTCATCGCGCGAGAATCCTGCCGACTGGCTGGTGATGCGCGAGGAGTGCATGGATGAAACAAAAAAATTCTCTTTAAAGGAAAATGCTAAGGTAGGTACCTCTTCGGCCCGCCGGAAGTCGCAGCTATTGGCTTTCAGGCCGGATGTGGAAATCACCGACCTTAGGGGCAATGTGCCAACGCGCATCAACAAATTACGCGAAGGGCAATACGATGCCATTTTACTGGCGGCGGCAGGCCTCGAGCGCCTGGAGCTCGACCTCTCCGATTTTCACGTGGAGCAGCTGGAGCCAACGGAATTTATTCCGGCGCCGGCACAGGGCGTACTGGCCTGGCAGATCCGCGAAGATGATTATAAGCTGACGGATATTTTTGATGCGATCTGCGATTACGACGTGCTGGTGAACATCAACATCGAGCGCCGCATTCTGAATCTGCTCGACGGCGGCTGCCAGCTCCCGCTTGGCGCATACTGCGATGTGGAGCTGAACGAGCACGACCGTAAATTATTTAAAGTGTCGGTAGCCGTGGCCGATGCCTGGAATACACAACCAAAACAACTGTACTACGAAACGACGAACACGGAAGATCTTCCGGAAAAAATCGTTGAGCATATTCACCGCATCAGCGGCAAATCGGTCTTCATTTCGCGTGAAGCCTTTGAGAACAACCACCTCAATGCCTGGCTCGGAAAGCTGGGCTTTACGGTAGAGAACAAAAGCCTGATCGACCTGAAAAAGCTTACGATCAAGGAACTGCCGAAGAGCGACTGGTTGTTTTTCAGCAGCAAGCATGCCGTGGAATTTTTCTTTATGCAAAAGCCCGACATCGGCACTACCAAGATCGGCTGCATGGGGAAAGGCACCTCCCAGGCTTTACGGGAGTTCGGACAACGCGCCGATTTTATCGGCACCAGTACCGATACCAAATTAGTGGGCAAGCAGTTTGCTGCCCGCGTGGGGCCCGGCAAAGTGGTGTTCCCCATTGCACGCGACAGCATGCGCACCATCCAGTGGCAGTTTGCCAAACCGCAAAACCTCATTGATCTTCCGATCTATGCGACCCTGAAAGTGCCGTATGAGGTGTCGCCGAAAACGGACATCCTGGTATTTACCAGCCCGAGCAATGCCGAATCTTTCCTGGAAAAGAACAAGGTACATCCGCACCAGAAGATTATTGCCATGGGCGAGGCTACCGAGAAATCGTTGTTGAAAGCAGGCGTGAAGGCGGAACAGATCCACAAGCCTTATGCCTTCGATGATATGGGCCTGTTCAGGGCGATCCTGCATACTTTATAAGTAAAACAAAATCCAAAAACTGCTGTTAACGATTACATGGTTCCTTTTCAAAATCCAAGCGTTTACATCGGAGGCCTTCGTATTGATGAGCCGATCACGACGCTGACTGATTTTTTGTTCGCCGCCGTTTGTCTTTTTGCTTATTTCAACACCAAGGAACACAGCCATTTGAAAGGCCCGAACCTGTACCGCTGGTTTTTTTTAGGGACGGGCATTTCCGCCATTATTTCAGCGCTCATGGGTCATGCCTTTTTGTACCGCTTTGGTTTCGGCGCCAAGATCATTGGCTGGGAAACCAACGCCCTCGGTGCTTCTGTGGCGCAGTTTGCAGCTATCTACCACACGAGGAGCAGCATCAGCGAAAGCGCCTTTAAGCGCCTGCTCATCCTTAATTACCTGGAAGTGGCCGCAGCGCTTGTTCTCACTGCTGTGATCTTTTCCTTTGCTGTAGTAGAAGTCCATACGGCCTATGGCCTGTTGGGCATGGTAACGGTACTGGAGATTATTCATTACAAAAAAACAGGATCGGTGCTGAGCCGGAATATGCTTATTGGTGTTGGCATTGCGGTGCTGGCTGTACTGGTGCATATCTTCAAGCTGGCGATTTCTGTTTGGTTTAATCACTTAGACCTCAGCCATATCATCATGTGTGTTGCCATGTATGTGATGTACAGAGGAGTAAAATATAATAAGGAATAATTACGGAAAAGGTAAAAGGGAAGATGTAGATAAATCCGGTAACTTTGTGTCACATTTTCCATCTTACACCTTACATAATAAAAATATGATCACACACCGCCCACGCAGAAACCGCAAATCGGCCGCCATCCGAAACATGGTGCAGGAAAATCACCTTTCGGCAAACGACTTTATTTATCCCCTGTTTTTAATAGACGGGAAGAATAAAAAAAGCGAGGTAAAATCCATGCCGGGTATTTTCCGCTGGAGCCCCGACCTGATCCTCAAAGAAATTGAAAGCTGCCTGAAGCTTGGCATTATGGCTTTCGACGTGTTCCCGAGCATTGCCGACAAGCTAAAGGATAAAACGGCTACGGAAAGCCTCAATCCCAAAGGCGTGTACCTGAAAACGCTGGCGCTCATCAAAAAGAAATTTCCGGAAGCCTGCATCATGACCGATGTGGCGATGGATCCCTATAGCAGCGACGGCCACGATGGCCTGGTGGAGAATGGAAAAATAGTCAATGACAAGACGCTGGACATCCTCGCCAAAATGGCGGTGGCACAGGCCGACTGCGGCATCGACATCATCGGCCCGAGCGATATGATGGACGGGCGCGTGGGCTTTATCCGCGAAGCACTGGATGATGCCGGCCACGAAGACGTATCCATCATGAGCTATACCGCCAAATATGCCAGCGGCTTTTATAATCCTTTCCGTGATGCGCTGGACAGCGCCCCGAAATTCGGCGATAAAAAAACCTACCAGATGAACCCGGCCAACAGCCGCGAAGCGCTGATCGAAGCCCAGCTGGATACAGAGGAAGGCGCTGACTTTTTAATGGTTAAGCCGGCCTTAAGCTACCTTGACATTATTAAAGACCTCAGCAACAACTTCGATCTTCCGATTGCAGCTTATAACGTGAGCGGGGAATATTCGATGGTGAAAGCGGCTGCCGCCAAAGGCTGGATTGATGGTGTGCGTGTGCGCGACGAGGTCTTATTGAGCATGAAGCGTGCGGGAGCGTCGGTGATCCTGAGCTATTTCGCCAAGGAGTGGGCTTTGCATAATAAGTAAATTTACGCACACCCTGAAATTTGCTTTTTCGCAGAAATCCTATATCTTAGTGATATATGATTGTGCAGGCTTCATTCCCGGAATTTTTTTACAGCCACAATGTGCTGTTCAGTTATTACGGGCACATCGATAAGGACATCCTGAACCAGGCCTTAAAGATCATCAACCTTTGCCTGAAAAAAAACAAGGAATCCCTGGTTGTTTCCAGGCGCCTGTATAATACCATCAACGAGTGCGTTGAGAACATCATCAAGCATAACTTTTTCCCGGATGAAGGTATTGTGGATTACAGGTCGCTGCTACTCGTTTCCAAAGAAGAGAACCACTACCTGGTAGATACGATCAACATTGTGAATGTGAGGCAAAAGGAATCCATCCATAAAAAGCTGGACCATCTCACGTCGAAGAACAAGGAAGATCTCCGGAGCATGAAGCTGGATATTATTTCCAACAAGCAATATTCGGAAGTATCCACGGCCGGGCTTGGCCTGCTGGATATGATCCTTAAATCGGACGGCTACCATTATCATTTCAAAAATTACGACTCGGACTTCCTGTTCAATATCAATTTCAAAATAAACTCAACACATTATGGAAACACTTAATATCAAAGGCGACGATATAAGTCCGGATGTTGTACTAAACCACTTCGACAATGTTTTTTCCATAAGCGGCGAAAGCAGGCCGGAGAATCCGCTCAAATATTATGAGGGTGTGTTCAACTGGTTTAATGAGTATTTCAATTATTTCTATGTGCTGAATGACCTGATGGATTCTGATACCATGGTCACTAAACAATTAAAGATCGATCTCGATTATTTTAATTCTACCTCTGCCAAAGTGTTGTTCGATTTATTCACCTTATTGGTAAATACCGGGGCAAAAAAGTATAAGATCAACTTTGAGGTCGACTGGTACTACCATGCCGAAGATACAGACATGCTGGATGCCGGCAGGGAAATGGAAGAGCTCTGCGGCATAAAATTTAATTACATAACAAAAGACTAATTCTGAAAACACCGGGATGTTTTTTTCTGCTGATCTGTTTCCTGTTCCCCCTTTTTTTAAGAGCCCAGACTTTTAAAAAAATCGGGGTGAGGGATGGTTTGCCCTCTTCCATCATTTATGATATTGAGCCCGACGATAACGGCATTATCTGGATCGCCAGCTTCGGCAGCGGGATCTGCCGCTACGATGGCAGGACCTTTAAGGTGCTGAATGAGGATAATGGTCTGACCTCCGACCTGGTGCGCTGCCTCGCTCTCAACTCTCAAAAGAATAAGATGTATGTGGGTGCGCAGGGAGCCATCAGCATCATTACTCCCGACAGCATTTATAACAAGAACCGCCTGTTTCATGATTCCCTGACTCCCAACGTGTTGTTTCTTGCCGTCAACCAGAATACCGTACAAACCTCTTCCAATTTCGGGCTTATTACACTGGTGAACGACAGCGTGGTGCGTACCATCAAGCAATTCCAGATGATTACCGCCTACTACCAGGCGCCCGACGGCAGGGAGTATGTGGCCACCCGGGCCGGCCTGTTCATCATCAAACCCGACGGCGGCATCATTGATTTTAATAAGGACTTCCTTACGGATATAGCTCCTGTAACCGACCTGAAGGTATTCCAGGGCCAGATCCTCGCCTCCACCCCGAAAGGCCTTTACCTGATAGACAAGCTTAACCATGTGCGGCATTTCTCAAAAAAAGAAGGCCTGCCCGAAGAGAATGTGAGGTGCATGATCATCGACAAAAAAGAGGTGCTGTGGCTGGGAACCAGCAATGGCCTGGTGAGCACCAAAGATCTGAAATCCTTTACAAAATATGATGAGAAGAACGGGATCGATGAAACAGAGATTAAGTGTCTGGCTGTAGACAAGGACAATATCCTCTGGGTTGGCACAACCTCCAACGGCCTGTTCAAGCTCCTGAGCAGCGACATCATCAAGTACGATCTGCCGGGTACGGTAAGCTCGGTCACGATGGATCGCCGGAAAACGATATTTGCACTCACCAATAAGGCCATCATTTACCGGCTCAACAAAGACTCGAACCGCTTTGTGCCGGTGCACCGGCTTTCCGGCCTTCCCGAGGGCGTTGCCAGGCACTTCAGCGTAGATCGCTTCGGTAACTTTTATGTAGCGGTATACAACAAAGGCTTCGTAAAGCTGGATCCTAAGGGAAAGGAAACGCTCCTGGTGAAAAAAATGAAGGAGACGGATAACATTCCTTTATATTCTTTGGTACTTGGCGATAAAGTATACCTCGCTTTCAAACGGATCGTCACGGTATACGACCCGGTAGCCGACCGTATGGATACGCTGCAGCAACGTGTTCCGGGAACTTATTTCCAGGACATCGTGCCCGACAAAAACGGAAACATCTGGATCGGTAGCGGAAGTGGGCTGATCCGTTACGACGGCCGGAAGGTGCTGCTCGTGAACAGTAATACACACAAGGATTTTCCGCCCCTGGTGACCAATTTTGTATTTCCGGACAAGTACAATGCCATCTGGGCAGCTACTGATAAAGGGCTCATCTGCGTGGAAGGAGATCATGTATACACGAATTACCGGAAGAATGGTTTTGTGAGCAATGAGCTTTTCGGCCTGCAGATCATCGACACGCTGCTGTTTACCAGCTGTAGTAAAGGCCTCATCCAGCTCAACATCAAACGGGAAAAGAATGCCAATAATGCCTTTATCCTCATCAACGAAAAGTTTGGGCTTGCCCAGAGCGATCTCACCAACAAGCCTTTGTTCTCGGATTCCACGCATATCTGGATCGGCGGTACCAATGCCGTGTTCAGGTACAAGCCCGCTAACTATGCCCGCTTCGGAAAACAGTTGCCTATCCTCATCACCGACATTGTCAAAGACTCCAGCTCCCTGGTATTCCGCAACCATAAGAATTACCTGCAGGAGTTCGTCGATGTTTCGAAAACCGTTGAGCTTCGCTTCAAGGAAAACGACTTCACCATTTCTTATGTTTCTGTGAATCACCGGCGCTTAAAGGAAGAGTTTTTTATACACCGCCTGGTCGGCCTGAACAGCAACTGGTCTGTTCCTTCGGGCGATACCAAAGCCTTTTATACCAACCTGAACCCGGGCACCTACACCTTTGAGGTGATGTTGGTGGGAAACCCTGCCAGCAGGACAGCTCTTACTATACACATTGCAACGCCGTTCTATAAAGCCGGCTGGTTCATCTGTCTTCTGGCCGGCACCGGCCTGCTGCTCATCTATGGCTTGTTCCGCATGCGGCTGAGGTCTGTAAAGAAACAAAACCTCCTCCTCGAAGCAAAGGTGGAACAGCGCACCATACAGCTGCAGAATAAAACCAGCCAGCTCTCGCTGAGCAATGAAGAGCTGAGCAAGAAGAACCGCCTGATCCTTGAAAGCATCGAGTACGCCAAAAAGATCCAGGACAGCATTCTCCCTTCACAGCCCTACCTCAACAAGCAGTTTGGCTTCATACAAACCGCTTTCTTCTATGCTCCGAAAGACATCGTAAGCGGCGACTTTTTCTATACTTACAAGAACGGCCCGCTGAACTACTTTGCGGTGGTAGACTGCGCCGGGCATGGCGTTCCGGGCGCGCTCCTTTCATTCTCCATTAATTCCATCCTGCACAGCATCATTGAGAACATCAAATCATTCCGTGGGCCTTCCGATATTGTGAAAGAGCTGCTGGAAAAATTTACGGAAACCTATATGAAGGGAAAAGATGTGAGGGAAAGCTTTGCCATTTCCTTAATGATCTATCATGCCGCTGAGCGAACCGTATACCTCGGCAGCATCAGCCAGTCGGTGCATGTAGCCACACGTAGTGGCCTCCGGGAAATAAAAACAAGCTGCTCTTTCCTGGCGCAGGCTTCCGAAAACATGACGGATACGGTGATTCCTGTAGAGCGCGGCGATCGCTTCTTCCTCTATTCGGATGGCTATTATGATCAGAAAGGCCGGGAGGGCAAAAAAATGTTCAAGGGAAATATGGTGCGGGAAATAGAGGCTGGCCTGGGTCTCGAATTACATGCGCAAATGGAATCCTTAGGGAAATTTTTCATAGCCTATAAAGGCGATCATGAGCAGATTGATGATGCAACGCTGTTTGCGGTGGAGATTGATTGAATTCCGGTTATTTATAGAATTCTAAATAATAATAATTTGGTTTAATCGTTTTATTACGATACATTTGTGTCGGTATAGCAATATGCCTTTTTAAAAACGGATCATGGGCCTCTCGAAAACAGAAGAATTTACGGTTAAGCAGAATAAGATCGCCAAATATGCCAAGGCGCTTGGTCATCCGGCGCGGATTGCCATCCTGGAATTGCTGATCAAAAAACAAGCCTGCATTTGCGGCGACATTGTCGATGAGCTTCCCTTGTCGCAAAGCACGGTATCGCAGCACCTGAAGGAATTGAAAGAGGCCGGCCTCATCAAAGGCGATATCGACGGCGTGAAGATCTGTTACTGCATCGATGAGAAAGAATGGGAAACGGCCAAAACCTACCTGGATTCCCTGTTCACAACTTATACCAATACCACGAAATGCTGCTAAAAACTCACCTTCATTAAGAGGAAAAAATTTGCTCAAATCAATCGTTATATAACGATATAATAAATTACAAAAACAACCCACCATGAAATTATCAGAAATTAAAACCCATTTAGAAACCGCAGAAGCGGTGAATTTCCAACTACCCGATGGCTCCTTCGTTCCGGAGCACTTTCACGTGACGGAAGTCGGCCTGATCGATAAGCACTTTATTGACTGCGGCGGCACCGAGCGAAGAGAAAAAGTCGCCAACTTCCAGCTGTGGAATGCCGATGATACGGAACATCGCTTAAAGCCTCAAAAGCTGATCCACATCATTGCCCTGTCCGAAAAGATGCTGGGCATGGAAGACCTTGAGATCGAAGTGGAATACCAGTCTCACACCATCGGAAAATATGACCTGGGCTTTAACGGAACAGATTTCTTACTGCTTGCCAAACAAACCGACTGCCTGGCAAAAGACAACTGCGGGATTCCTGAAAACAAACAAAACATAAACCTATCGGAGCTGGGTCAGAAAACTCAAAGCTGCTGTGAGCCTGGTAAATGCTGCTGATCATGAAAGAATACCTCCTGCGTTACCGGAAACCGATCATCATTACTTCGTCCGTTGTGATCTTAAGCTTGCTTTTCGGCTTCGACCCAAAATTTGTCATCATTAATCTTATCTGGCTGCTTGTATGAAAAAAATTCTTGTGCTCTGTACCGGCAATAGCTGCCGCAGCCAAATGGCAGAAGGCTACCTGCGCTTCTTTGCAAAAGGCAGGGCTGAAATTTTCAGTGCGGGCATCAAAACGCATGGCCTTAACCCCGGGGCGGTAGCCATTATGAAGGAAGATGGCATCGATATTTCCGGTCACAGCTCAAACCATGTTGATGAATATGCCGCTATCCTGTTCGACTATGTGATTACGGTGTGCGATCACGCACAGGAGCACTGCCCTTTCTTTCCGGGCAAGGCTCTCCGGTTTCATCAGAACTTCGTGGATCCCTCATCATTAAAAGGGACGCATGAGGAAATCCATGAGGCATTTGAGAGAACACGAAACCTGATTAAGGACTACTGCGAGGCTTTTATTCATGAGCATATCCTCTGATCACTTCTTCTCCACCAGGTATTTCCAATAGCGTTTCGGCACATGCTTTAAATGCAGCTTCATGTTTCGTCGCATGGGAATATTGGTGCTCTTAAAATAATTTTTCCAAAGCTCCTGGTAAAGCGTTTCATCCGGATCGAAGGAAATGCCTGTAGGCGCAAGGTCTGTGCCGTCTGGTGTAAAATCAATCACCGCCTCATTCACCTGCTCCGTGGCCTGGTCGTAGTGCACGCCGTATTTCCGTTTGGTATCATAGATGATCCAATCCTGGTCGGCATAGCGGCGCCTGAAATGCGGAACGATTAAGGGCAGCACATTGTAATCAGGGTCGATGGGCGCATAAAACAGGCGGTCGCCGATAGTTTCAAAACGCACAAAGGCCTCGAAGCGGTGTTTCTCCCGCCCTACTTTCCGGGCAATCTGCGAAATGTCGAGCACAGTAGCATTTCCGTAGTTATCTTCCACATTTTTCCGGTTCGCAAATACATACTGCGCAAATTGCAGGATGGTATTCTCCATGCCTTTGAGCTCCGAAAGATAACAGCTATAGATATTGGCAAAGCATTCGGGCGATACCTTTTTGCGCAGGCCTTTCAGCACACGCTCCGCTTTTGCGGAATCGGTGTACACCTCGATGTTTTCAGAAAACACAAGGGCCTGAAGGTTTTGCTGCTTAACGATCAGCGCGTCTTCGCAACGGCGCTCATACACCTCAAAAATGGCGCTGAATAAGCCAGCGTATGTTCCGTCGTAGATGAATTGGGTCATGATCTTCGTCGTGCACGACCTTCCAGGTTTTAAAAACCTGGAAGCTTGTGCGATATAGATAAAACTTAAAACAAACTTAGCTGTGGTGAGTACGTGGCCGTATATTTGCTTTTTCCCAGCGCGAGAATGTGGTGCCTGATCGCACCCGGCGTGAGCTCTCCGAACAAGACGTCCTGTTTGGAACATATCACAAAATGCTTCACGCGGTTCATCGCCACGCCGATCTTTTTCAGCTGGTACCAGTCGAGCTTTCCGAAGCGGCGCGCCGCCACGATCTTCTGCGCCGAGCCAACGCCGATGCCCGGCACACGCAGGATCTTCGCATAGTCGGCGGTGTTGATATCAACCGGGAATTCCTGCAGGTTCCGCAAAGCCCAGCTCAGCTTCGGGTCTACGTCCACATCGAGGTTAGGATTTTCATCGCTGACAATCTCATTCACGCTAAAGCCGTAGAAGCGCATGAGCCAGTCGGTCTGGTAAAGGCGGTGCTCGCGGATGAGCGGCGGCGGTGTGCCGATGCCCGGCAGGCGCTCATCGCCGCCAATGGGAATATAGCCCGAATAATACACGCGCTTCATGTTGAACCGCTTATAAAGCGTGTTGGCCTGGAACATAATGTCCTTGTCGCTTTCGGGCGTGGCACCAATCACCATCTGCGTGCTTTGCCCGGCGGGGGCAAACAGGGGCGTAGATTTGATCAGCGCTTTTTCAGCCTTATACTCTATCATGGCCTCGCTGAGGTAGCTCATGGGCGTGAAGATCTCTTCGTAATTCTTATCCGGTGCCAGGGTTTTCAAAGAGGCTTCTGTCGGAAGCTCAATGTTCACGCTCAGGCGGTCGGCATACAGGCCTGCCTCCTTCATCAGCCCTTCGCTGGCGCCGGGAATGGTTTTCAGGTGGATGTAACCGTTGAAGTGCTGTTCCGTCCGGAGCTTTTTGGCAATCGTCACAAGGCGCTCCATCGTAAAATCGGCATTCTTAAAAATACCCGAGCTCAGGAAAAGGCCTTCGATGTAATTGCGGCGGTAAAAATTAATGGTGAGCTCCACCACTTCTTCGATGGTAAAGGCGGCGCGCTTGACATCATTGCTCTTTCGCGACACGCAGTAGGCGCAATCAAAAATACAATGATTGGTGAGCAGGATCTTTAATAAGGACACACAGCGCCCGTCTTCGGTATAGCTATGGCAAATCCCCATGCCGGTAGCATCGCCCAGGCCTTTATTATCATTCTTGCGCTTACTGCCGCTCGAAGCGCAGGACACATCGTATTTGGCGGCGTCGGCCAGGATGCCAAGCTTTTCGTGAATGCGGGATTCGGAAGTTTTCATAGGGCAAAAAATAGCTCTCTAAATTACCTGTTTTTGAAGCAGTATTGTGCTATAAATTATAGCATTCCTGTTTTTAACGCTCCTGAAAACCTTGTAACACACCATTCTGGAAATTTCTTATTTTTATAGTGTTTATAACCTCTCTATGAAACCTTTCCGTCTTTTTGTTTTAAGCGTGTTTCTCTCCTGTTTTTCTTTGGCGCAGGAAATCATCCGTCCTGATTTTTTTGAGAAAGTTCCTTCCCCTGGGCAAACGGCTTCCGCTTATGATAAGGACGTGATTAAGATTGTCTATAGCAAGCCCTTTGCCTTGCTCAAATTCCTGGAAACCACAACCGGGCATCATGGAACATCGCATACATTCAGAGAGCAGATGGACAGCTCTAAGGTGCTGCAACAGGCCGCTTTTAAGGCTCTCAAACAAAGCTACAACAGCCTGCACATGGATTATACCTACTCCAGGCAGGAATATCCTGAAAAGAGAAAACACACCACCTCTACCTGGGACCTCATCTGTGTGGCGGCAATCTCCTCCAAAACCAATCAGGAGTTTTTCAGCCGCATGATCGGGATTATTCCCAATGATGATTACCTGAAATTAAAACGGGTCATTACCGAAACAGAACCCTTTTATGATGCCTTCCTGTTTACGGCGCAGGAAAGCGCTGTTCAATCCAAGGCAGCAGAGCTCCGGGCTTATAGTCCGGCTTTGAATACCCTCTTCGATCAGTTCAAAGTATTTTACGGTAGCAGCTGGGATAAATCCGTGCCCTTCAACCTCACGATCTATCCCATTTTTGGAAAGCGCGGGGAAACCTCGGCCACGCCGCATGCCAACAGCCTCGAAATGGGCTTCCTGCTCGAAAGCAAAGATACATACGATATGCTGGCGGTGGGCATGCACGAAATGTGCCATGTGCTCTTTGAAGAGCAGCCCCTCGCTTTGCAGCGGGACCTTGACAGCAGCTTTAGCTCCCGGAAAGATCCTTACGCGGCTTTTGCCTACCGCTACATCGACGAGGCCCTGGCAACCGCTTTGGGAAATGGCTACGCCTATCAATCCCTTGCCATGAAACCGGATACAGGTGCCTGGTATGCCGATCGCTACATCAACCAGTATGCGAAAGCACTCTATCCTCTCATAACGGAATACCTGGATACACACAAACAGATGGACAGGGACTTCGTTGGAAAAGCCATTGCGGTTTTCAAACAAACCTTTCCGGATGCCCTGTACGATCTGGATGCTCTGATGATGCAGTCGGATGCCTATTTTGAAGACGACCATGAAACGGTCATCGACCCGATGATCAACAGGCTGCACTCCTCGTTCAGGATCTATATGAGTAACACTTCCATTCCGATAGATGATGCGGCATCCATAGAAAACATCAAAAGCTCGGAGCATACACAGGTCTTCATCATTCATAAAAACCAGGCAAAGAATCTGAAGCTGCTGAAAACGATTTTTCCGGAGCTCAAAAAATTACCGGCGAAAGAAAATATGCTGATCAGTTTCCTCGATGAAAAAGGCAGGCCGGTGATCATCGTGGTGGCCGAAAACGCGACAAAGGCCGATGAGGGCATTCTACTCTTAAAGAAAAAAGGAAAGATCGATCCGAAGCAGTTGTGGGAGGGTTTTTAAATAGAACACGGATGGCACAGATCGTTAAGATTTGTAAGATTTATTGTTTACATCTATGTCATAGGATCATGCGCAGTAAATCTATGTCTACTGATTTTAAATCGAGCAGCATTTTTGTGCGAATCTTTTCTTTTCATAACCATCTGCGTTCCAATACTACTGATAAACCGGCTTCTTGAAATGAAAGGGCTTGTTGTATTTTTTATACACCAGCCACGACCAGCGGATCAACACAAACTGCAGCGGCAGGCGGACCACCGCAATCCAGAAGAGCAATCCTCCGGCAGGATAGGTATCGATGAGCATTTGCACATGAAGTACCAGGAACAGCAACAACATGGCGATGATGAGCAAAGAGGAGATCTTCCGGGTTTTAAGCGGCAATACTCCCAGGCCGAGCAGAATCTCGCACACACCACTGATGTAGATCAACTCCAAATGATACGGCAAATACCAGGGCATGATCTTCAGGTAGAATGACGGATTGACAAAATGGTTGATTCCCGCACCGGCATACACGATAGACATGATCAACAGCCAAAGATTCTTTTTACTCATATGTATCCGTTAATAAGTTCGATGCCTCTAAATTACCGCAGACCGGGGTATTTGTTCTACTGCTGCTTCGATTCCACGATCTCGCCGTCCAGCGTCGTGTAATAAAACGTATTCGTTGCTTTTCTTAAAGCCAGGTACGAGGTATATAGCTCCGAGAAGTTTTTGCGCCCGGTGATCACCTCGTTGTAATTGCCGTTCAGGCCGATCAGGAGCTCGCTCGCTTCGCGCACCGCATGCTCTCCGCTACTGGCCCCGGTGATATAATCGGCGAGCTGGTGCCTGGTAACGTATTCATTAAACAAGGGATTTGATTTACGCGGGATAAAGATCCGCAGGCCGCAGATCTCTGCCAGGCCAAGATCCAGCACATCATCAAACACAAAGCAGATCTGGCTGGGCTGGATCTGGTTCAGCTCGCACAAATGGTGAACGGCCTGCATCTTATTGGCAAACTTGGAATACGAATAATGAAAGCGCTCCCGGTCTACAAAGGTAAAGGCCGCCGTGTTCTTTTCCCCGGAAATAATGGCCGTCAGAGGAATCTGCCCGTTGTTCAGATAATAGGAGAAGCGCAGCAGGTTTGTACCCATGCTATCGGCCTCACTGAATTTGCTGTCGAGGTTATGGTCCTTTCCGGCATTGGTAAACACGCCGTCCCAGTCAAATACAAAAGCTTTGATCTTTCTCAATTTCTCAATGATCTCCGCTTCGGAGGTATTGAAGATGCCTCCGCCTTTTAAAAATAATTCAGTGATGTGGGACATGGTTGTTTCTTATCAGTACATAAAGATAATAAAGTATCCTTGCTATTTTAGCAGGTCATCCTATTAATTAATATAGGCCATGTATTAGTGTAGTGTTTTAGCCTTATTGCACGGATTTTTCCACTGCATTACAAATCTAACAAATTCTAACATTTTGGAAGGCTAACATATTGACTTCCAATATGCAACTTTTTTCCATTCCAGACTACAATTAAGTGAAAAACCACCAACGAATTTCGTTTGTTGGTACATTAGCCTAACCACTTAAACATCTAACACTGTGAATGTTATACTAAAAGAGTTCAAAAAGTTCTCATCATCCGAACAGCTCAAAATCACCAAACTGCTCGAATCCCAAATAGGTGAAGAAACAAAAATACTCTCCAACAGCAACCCAAAATCCAACTGCTTCTACTGCAACAGCCCTAACGTAATCAAATTTGGAACGTACGCCAACAAAAACAAACCCAGGTACCATTGCACCTCCTGCAAAAAGACATTCAGCAACTTTACAGGAACCGCTGTATATAATGTGAAGAAAAAACATCTGTGGATCAGCTTCATAAACCTTACTCTCCAAAACAAATCCATACGAGCAATCGCAGAGCAGTTGGATCTCTCTACCACTACAGTATTCCATTGGAGGCATCGTCTTCTCAGCTCCTTAGAAAAAACATTCACAAAAGAGTTTAAAGGCATCGTAGAAACAGATGATGTGTTTCTTCCATTCAACCAAAAGGGAAGAAGGAAAGGAAAAATAAAAATTGAAGTTAAAAAGAGAGGCATAAGCAATCAAAAAGTTGCCATCATGGTAACAGCTGATCGATACAAAACCTTAGATATGAAAAAAATTAAGCTGGGTAGAATCAACGTCAACAACTTAAACAACACACTCGATAAAAGCAGGCTCAATCCCGACAACATCATCTGCTCGGACATGCACCGCACTATTGAAGCATATTTCAAAAGGTTAAACATGCAGCACGTACAATTAAAAGCTTCTGCTAAACATTATGCGAAGGGAGTTTACCACATAAATAAGGTGAACAGCTTAACTTCAGAGTTTAAGAGGTGGCTCAACCGAAACTTCATTAACGTATCAACAAAGTACCTCCAAAACTATTTGAACTGTTTTATGATGGAACAAATATTGAAGGATAAGTCATCGTTGGATGAGCTGTTAAGGTACTCAATGGTCGATGACAAATCATACGAGAGGAGAAACAACGTAGAAGCAGAATACCAAAACTTCTTAAGAATTACATAACACAAATAAAAAGTATTACTTTAACTATTATCAGAAGGCAATGCATTATTGCCAGGAAAGAGGCTTCTCAAAACAATTATAAGTAATGCCAAAACATTAATTGTAGTTGTAGTTATTACAGCAATAATAACTGGCTCTGAAAGAGAAAATTTAGAATCTTTTTTCCATGGTAGATGTCCTAATCCTTGTGATGCTACAAAATAAATCATAACGCCTAACCACAACGACACAATTAAAAATGTAAGAAGACCATATGTTTTTCTACTGCTTAAATAAGTCTGGTTAAAGCGCAGTTTAAACTTTCGATCTTCTTTATCATAATCAATGATTTCGTCTTTCGTTGGCTGGCTAATTTCTTTGCCTAATATGGAATTAAAAAATCCAACAAATTTATTTGGCATCGTTTTTTTGTTTGAGGTTTGAAAAGTATGTATAAATCATCTCAAATGGGATTTCAATGCCATTTGGAATTGAGTTATTATATTTTTCAGCTATAATGCTCCATGGAGAACCTAGTTCATGAGTTTTTTCTGAAAGAGCTACTGCAGGTACTTTACCATATGTCACAATCATGGCTGTTAATAATTGTTCATCATCCTCGTTCTTAAATTTCACAATTGGTGTTTTAAAGCTCAACCCAAAGCCTGTTGTAGGTGGATCATATTTTTCAATTAATTTATTTATTGAAGTATTACCAAATATTTTTACATCATGATATATTTTTTCAATAACGGGACCATATCGCCATGCTTGAATAGGTTCGTCAAATAATTTTTTATTCAAAAAAGCTGCATACCACCCATAAGCAAAGTATAGTAGCTTTTGTAATTTCATTGGATTTATTGAAAGTGAACGTTTGTTACATTCTTCAATAAAAAAATTTGCAATAGCTTCCACTTCATATTCACCTTTTAACTCTATATGCTTATTTTGTTCTGTTGCTTCCATACTATATCTATCCATAAAGATACAAAAATGTATTCATACTTTAAAATGAAACAAATGAGCATCTGCGTCAATAAAAAAGCCACCTACTTGCAGTAGGTGGCACATGAAGTTTAATCCTTGAACTCTATTAAGAGTTTTCCGATTTTAATCTTCTTAACCCTTCTCATGACGAGAAGAACAATGGTTAAAATTTCCATTATTACGGGTTTTTATTTTAGCGAGAAGTTACTTCCTGACTTCTCGCATCTGTAATCTTCCTGCTTAACGCATTGTATTACAGACATAACAAAGATACATGTTATGTAACAAATGTGGTCTACGTTAATAAAAAAACCATCTACTGTGAGTAGATGGTAAAAAAAGTTTAATCTTTGAACTCAATTAAGAGCTTTCCAATTTTAATCTTTTTGACCTTGCTCAGAAAGAGCAAAAACATAGATAAAATCATGTCTTTTTAGGTTTTATTTTTACGGGCTGTGTTTGCGCACAGCCCGTGCTCATTTATAGCATTTCGTATAATGCATGAGCAACCTAAAGATACGTTTTTAAGTTATAGGTTTCAACTCACCACCACATTTAGGACATCGTTTTTTGGAAACACCCAGCATTGATCCCAACGTGCTTCCTGTGTCGCATTTGTTACATATTGGTCCGCAAGATGAGCAGGTGTACCAGGGTTCGCCTAATCCTGCAAACAGTCCTTTTTCTTTTCCGCAATTTTTACATTTCAATTTAGCCATAATTTTTAATTGGTTTAAGGGTTAATAATTATAGCTAATATATAAAATTTCCATTATAACCGCATTAAATAAACCTATTATATGCGGTGCATTATAATAAGCTGATGCATGACATTAGCTTTATGGAATTATCGTCAAAAAACGAGAAAAGGTTAATTAAGATTGGAGAGAAGCTGAGGCATCTGAGAAAGGCTGCTGGGTATAAGTCGTATGAGAACTTTGCTTTTGACAACGAGCTGAACAGGGTTCAGTATGGTCGTATGGAGAAGGGATCGAACATAACGATAGCGAGCCTTTTGAGGGTTTTGGACATACACAAAATTAGTCCTGAAGAGTTTTTTGAAGGGATCAAATGAGACAAATGAAATAGATTGCAGTAGAATTAATAGAAAGTTAGTCTGTTAGGTCAGACTCGAACTGACATCATCTTTTTCGTTAGGAAAGGGCTCTATCCATTGAGCTACAAACAGGGAACAGATTTTTTAGATCTTGTTCCCTGTTTATTAAAAGAGTTCGTTTTTGTTTCAGTGTTGACTATCAACAGATTATGGTTATAAAAACACTACACTAATACATAGCCTTAATATACTAAATCCGAATTAATCTGATATGTGCCAAAAAGCTCTTTTACGGTAATTCATTTTTAGTCCAAATTCATACGTTTGTTAAAAACTATCGCTTATGAAAAAAATCCTTTGCTTCTCGGTCTTTTTATTTTTTATTAATTCTGTTGTTATCGCTCAGTACGTCACGGTTACCAATGCCTGTGGCTTCAAAAATGCCAGCAATCAACTCTACAAACCCCTGGTCTGTAATTATGGCATCCAGTTTCTCCAGGACAATACAGGCGCCTGGTATATTTCGCCGGAACAGGGATATTCTATAAACTCTAGCACCCCTGATGGTACTCACATGTTTGATCCTAACTCGGCTAATCATGTAAACGGTCCGACCAATGTGACTTTATCCAAAAATAAGATTCTGAGTGATCTTGCCCGTATCAAAAGCCTGGGCTTCACTGAGATCCGGTTGGCCGGAGCCGCTTACCGGATTGGGGTTAACGGAGATACCAATCCAGCCAATGGCAATGGCTTTCCCACCGGCAGCACAAGCACTTATTTCAACCTGATGGATAATTTTTTAACGCAAGTAGATGCTGCGGGATTAAAAGTGATTTATGCCTTAGGAGGTATGTCGGGCGAATTTGACTTCACGAATAACACGGCTTATAAAGCCTCTATGAAAACAATAGCGGCTCATTATGCTACCAGTATCCCCGGCCAGGCCATTATGGCTTATGACCTGCACAATGAGCCTGCTAACCGCTTACATACGCATCTAGAAAATGATAAATATAACTTTACCAAATTGTATAGCGAGTGGGCGAATTCTATCAAGGCTGTTGATCCGAACCATTTAATCACCATTGGATTCTATGGCATCTCAGGAATGAGTGAAAATGATCCTACGCTCTTGCCCATTGACTTTGTGTCTTTTCATTTATACTGGGGGTCGAGCCCTTACTCTATAGCCGATGTAAAAAAAATCATGAATACCTGGTATTACTGGACCGGCAAAGTCATGACCATGCCATGGATCATCGGAGAAACGAGTTACAGTGCGGAAGATAATGTCTCTCCGTGGAATCCTCCGAATACAAGCCTGGGTACAGAAACCGATCAAAAAGACTTTGCAGATTATACGCTCAGGCTATCGGTTGATTGTAATTGTAAGGGTTATTCCTGGTGGAAATATCAGAATACAAGCTGGGGAATACCATACGAGGACTATATGGGAATTTATAATATCTATTCCAGTTCGGGCGAGGGGACAGCAAAACCAGTAGCCTCTTCCTTTCCGGCGTATGCCGGCATGACCCAGGTGAAAGCGAATTGCCCGATGCCAAATGATTACTATAGCATCCTGAATGGGACAAGCTCTGCGACATCGGGTAACAGTATCTTAACGGGTTACGTCAGAGATAATTTTGGGAACATTGTTCCCAACGCTGTGATTTCTGCTTTTGACAATACCTGGACTAAAAACTTTGCAACGTTTTCTGATGCAACCGGAATGTTTACCATTAAAACAGATGGCGCGCCGTTGGGAAGTTTTAAAATTTCGTATCCGGGTTATTCAAATGCAAGCCCGGCATGGCCCTGGACAGCAAATGCTACTTATGCTCTCACTAAAGTAAACTATAACTCCTGGGTAAAAGAGTGGACAAACAGCGATGTGTCGGGAACACTTAACTATGGCTCAACCGGAAACTGGAGTTTATCAATTTATGATAAATTTTACAAAGGTGATTTTAACGGCGATGGAAAAGGCGATCTGCTTTGTGTAAAATATTCCGGTAGCTCTGCGACTAACGACCGCATGACCATACTGACTTATACCAATACCTTAAATACCGTATCATGGGTTAATGGCACGCCTGTCAGTAACATTACATCGGGCTGGACTGTGTTATGGGACAACAATAGTAATGTGAATGAGAACAGCGGTATTTATCCTTACAGGAATAATATAGTAGTCGGCGACTTTGACGGAAACGGGCAGGATGATGTGCTTGGCATAGGCTCTACCTTGTGGACTACCTGGTTTACCTTTGTTCCAAATGCAAACCCGGCAGCCGCGAGCTGGCAATGGCAGGATTCAAATTATGGTACGGTAAATGACCCTACACATCCTATGAGTTATATGACACCCTACAGCTACAGACCTGTTGCCGGCAATTTTTATTCGCCCAACACCGATGCCGTTATTTTATCTATGCCAAGCGGCGGCTGGATGACCTCTTTTCAATTGGTAGGAGGTACCTGGACATGGTACCAGTCCAATTTCGGGCACACCAACGATCCGGCAGTTGGTTATGAGATGAGCTATTTAACACCTTATATCGGAAACCTGAAAACCGGTGATTTTAATGGTGATGGCATAACCGATATTTTAGGCGGTGCCGCGAGCGGTCCTTTTGCTTATCTGAGGCCTGAATGGAACCCGACCAATTCCAATTATAAATGGGCGGTCAAATGGACGGGGTCTCCGGCTATCTTAACTTCTTATACAAACATGGTGGTTGGAAATTATGATGCTGACTACAGCGATGAGATGTTTGTCTATAACGGTACAGGAAATTGCGCTCATGTAAATTTTGATGCGAGTTATGCGCCGTACCTGGATGGAACCAATGTAAACATGATTTCCGACTGGAGCATGAATCTGCTTACCGCTTATACACATTATGTTTTCCTGAAAACAGACGAAAACTCCACGCAGGAGCAATTGTTATGCTTACGAAATCCAAATGCCGCCCTCTATAGTTTCAGGCCAAATGCTCAGGCACTTACACCCTGCTCTACGCTTCGCCTGGCCAGTTCACAGGAAGAAACGAAAGCAACAGATCTTAAAAAAGACGGCCTCTCTGTTTTCCCTAATCCAAGCAACGGAGCGTTTCTGATCGAGTTCGAAAAACCAATAGAGCATTCTGATTTTTCGGTGAAAGTGTTTGATGTGGAAGGCCGCGAAATAAAGGATTTTACGATGAACAGTACCACTGATCATGCGTTCAGCATAAACCTTAATCACGCAAAAACAGGTATCTATTTCCTGCACATCGTCAATAATAAAGAGGTGTATTCGAAAAAAATAGTGGTGTTTTAATCCATAACAGGTTCTTTATAAAACAAAAAAGCCTTATCCATGGTGGATAAGGCTTTTTAAATAGTTGCTAACCTGATTAGCCTTTCATGTCCTGGATATCGAGCATGCCTACCGGCTTGCCGCCATCCGTTACCACGATGGTATCCACGTTGGTTTTTTTGAACAGGGCGCTTGCCTCGTTCAGCAACACATTACCATCGATGGTGATTGGCTCCCTGTATTCCAGGTCAGATAAATTTTTACCTAAAATGTCGCGGCCTTTTTCGCCGATCAGTTTTCGTAAGCTGCCATCCGTGAATACGCCTTTGATGCTTCCGTCTGCTTTGGTGACAGTGATCGCACCAAAACCGAATTCAGTCATTTTAATGATTGCATCGGTAATAGAGGTATTCTCAGGAACCAATGGATTAATGCCTTTGATAGCTTCTTTTACTTTCACCATCATGAGGCGCGTATCCATGATGAACTGGTCGGTACCTAAAGTTGTGAAGTTATTCTCTGTAAGCTGTTTCATTACTTTCAGCGGAACGGTGATCGTATGCACGCCTAAATTGATGGCATTACGCACGTGCTCGGCATGACGCACGGATGAGAACATGATTTTTGTATCGTAACCGTAAACTTCCACAGCGTTGATGCATTGCTCAACCAGGGCAAGGGCATCATGTCCCTGATCCTGCAAGCGGCCTACCAGCGGGCATACGTAAGTAGCTCCGGCCTGCATGGCCATATAGGCTTGTTGTAAGGTATATACCAGATGTACGTTCACTAAATACCCTTTGTCGCGCAGCAATTTGCAGGCACGCACACCTTCCAGGGAAACCGGGATTTTAAATACCGTCTTTTTCGGATCCAGGCCTAAAGCCAGCTGGCGCTCTGCCTCGGCTAATACTTCCTCTGCTGTGTTTCCCAGGGCTTCGATCTGTAATACAGGAACTATTTTGCTCAGTTTGACAATTGTCCCGTCGATATCGGTAATGCCTTCCTTTTGCATAAAAGTAGGCGTAGTCGTTAATCCGTTTAAGAACCCTAATTTAAATCCTTCTTCGATCTCTTTAAGGTTGGCTGAATCCAGGTATAATTCCATGTGTTTTCTTTAATTTATTATAAGTTTCAAATATACTATTATTTTTTATGATTACGAATCAGGTACGAATATAGCAATCCTCTCTCATCCCGCTTTACAAGCACGGATTGGTATATTCGTATGGATTCGTAGTCTAAGCTTCGATAGCCCGGACTCCCGGCAAACTGCCCTGCTCGATGTATTCCAGCAAAGCGCCGCCACCCGTGCTCACATAGCTCACTTCCGATGCCAGCTTGTATTTGTTGATGGCCGCCACGCTGTCGCCGCCGCCGATCAGGCTGAACGCTCCGTTTTTGGTAGCTTCCGCGATGGCCAGCGCCACCTGTTTGGTGCCATTTTCAAAGCTGCTCATTTCAAACACGCCCATCGGGCCGTTCCACAAAATGGTCTTCGAGTTCCTGATAACCTCGCTGTAGGTTTTGATCGTTTCCGTGCTGATGTCCAGGCCCATCCAGCCTTCCGGAATGGCATTGATATCGCTGTGTTTCGTAGCGGCATCGTTGGCAAAATTATCAGCAATAATGGCATCCGTCGGAATGTATAAATTCACCCCTTTGGCTTTTGCCTTTTGCAATAGCTCTTTCGCCAGGTCCAGTTTATCGTCCTCGCATAGCGATTTCCCGATCGTGCCGCCCATGGCTTTCACAAAGGTAAAGGCCATGCCGCCACCTATTAAAATGTTATTCGCTTTGCCCATCAATTGCTCGATGATCAGGATCTTATCGCTGACTTTGGCGCCTCCTACAATGGCTGTAAAGGGCTGTTCCGCACCGTGAATTACTTTATCGATACTTGCTACTTCCCCTGCCATCACGTAGCCGAAGCATTTGGCATCCGGGGCAAAGAACTGGGCGATCACGGCCGTAGAAGCATGTGCGCGGTGCGCGGTTCCGAAGGCATCGTTCACATAAATGTCGCCGTGCTTACTCAATTTTTCCGCAAAGCCCACATCACCTTTTTCCTCTTCTTTATAAAAACGCAGGTTCTCCAACAGCAATACCTGCCCGGGTTTCAGCGCTGCCGATTTGGCGAAGGCATCCGCCCCGATGCAATCCTCGGCAAACATCACCTCTGCACCCGTCAGCTTGCTCACGGCAGCCACAATGTGTTTCAGGGAATATTTGTTGCTCGGCCCTTCTTTCGGACGACCCAGGTGCGACATCAGGATAACGCTTCCTCCTTTTTCCAGGATGGCTTTAATGGTTGGGGCCGCCGCCCGGATACGGGTATCATCTGTTACCTCGAAGGCATCGTTCAAAGGAACATTAAAATCAACGCGGATCAGGGCGCGCTTATTCTCAAAAGAAAGGTTGTCGATGGTTTTCATACTAATGGGTTATGGTGTGCAAAAATAAGGTTATTAGCAAAATAATAAATCATTATCTTTAATTATGTTTCTACGGCTGCTATTACTGACTTTTAGCCTGGTGTGGGTTTCATCAGAAGCCTTAACCGTCAAAACCCTGGCACACGGCAATTGGGAAAATCCTGCCTGCTGGAGTCATGCGCAGGTCCCCGCAAATCCCGATACGATCATCGTCGATCATTTCATGATCCTGAATCAGAACCTTACCATCAGTGCGCCAACGGTACTGCTGGTCAACACCACAGGGACCATCTGCGGCTTATATGTGTTCAAAAATTTGTGTGGAACTACCTTCATCAACTATGGCGGGATCCATGTCAATATTATAGAAACCATATCGGGCTTAAACTACAACACCGTTGAATACGGCACCTATATGATGATAAGCGGCTGTGGCTCTGCGGGTGGAGGCTTTAGTAATAAGCCACCGAATGGCCTGGTGAGAAGCTGGATTACCATACGCTGTACAAACCCCGACTGGGAAGGCGGTACAGCAACCGGCCTGGTGGAACCGGAAAACAAAGACCTCAACTTTTACCCCAATCCTTTAAGCAGTAAGGATGATCTGTGTCTCATCGCGGGAAGCCATACAAGCTACGCCTTAACGGATGTTGCGGGCCGCCTGCTATATTCCGGCTCCTTTAAGGACAGGCTTGTTATTCCGGCACAGGCGCTTCCGCCCGGCCTGTATTTTCTGAAACTGGAAACGGGCGGAATAAGCAGGATAGAAAAAATCCTGAAAACGGATTAATCCATCCGAAAGGCCTTTCTCAATTTATTTATGCTGCATAACGTTCTGAAACTGGCCATTGATTTTCACAAAGCCGCCGCCGACACCGTCCGTTATAAAGCTGCCCGAAACCACCCTGTAATTGCCCTTGAGCTTGTAATCGGTAATGGTAACGCTTCCGCCCTGGGCATTATAAGTGGCCCCGGGTGTTTCGTAATAGCTGACGCTATTTCCATTGGGAGGATCGGTGATCTGGTAGACCCCGGGCAGTATGGACGTTAATTTAATGCTAACCCGGTGGGCTCCTCCGTGGTAATAACAAACGATAACGTTGTTCCCGAAGATAAAGGCAGAATCCGCTTTAACGGCGTCTCCCATGTTTTTTGTATAGGTAAATCCGTCTGGCGGCTCAGCAAGCCCGCCGCCTGCAGGGCAGCTATCGCAGGACTTCGTGCTTGCTTCTTTCTTTTTGCAAGCGCTTGCCACGAATAAAACAACAAATAGAAGACCGACGCTGAATTTAAAAAAATCCCTGGTTTCCATGTTTTTATGTTTTTAATTGAGTTTCTTAGGCCTTACCCGGCTCTTCACAATAAAGGCATAGGGAAAATCGCCTTTGATCGTTTTCAGAAGCTCCTGTGCTTCGAGCTTGGTTTTGAAATCTCCCACCATCACTACCCAGTTGGGTTGCTGATAATCTTCGTAGGTTGCCACATCGCTGTATTTGCCGGAAAATTTAAGCTGGGCTTCCTTCATTTTCGATTTGTCGGCGCTGAAATGAATCTTCACCCGGTAACCGTCCACTTCGCCATTGGTGCGGCGATGGTATTCCGCTTTTTTCTCCTGGAGCGCTTTCACTTTCAGGAGGGTTTGCGTTTGATTTTCCTGCCCGAACAAATGCGCAGCCTGTAATACAAAAATGGAAATGAGCAGAATAGATTTCACCTTGCAAAAATAGATAAAATACACGACTTTTCATACTTCCGGTTTCGCTGAATATAAATATTTTACTATACCGGAAGGCCTTTTTATGCTCCTAAAAAACCAAATTTTATTAGGCCCGGCCGGATTAAAATCACTAAATTAGTGCCTTGATTTAACAAAATTAAAATGGACAAATTTTCTTATGTTGGCACAAGCGATGTAAACGCTATTGAAGAATTGTATATTCAATATTCAAAAGATGCCAACTCGGTTGACCCTTCGTGGCGCGATTTTTTCAAAGGCTTTGATTTTGCACAAACCAATTACGATTCCGCTTCCGGCGACGCTATCCCCGAAAATGTCACCAAAGAGTTCAAAGTGCTTGGCCTTATCACGGGCTACCGCCAGCGCGGGCACCTTTTTACCAAAACCAACCCGGTGCGCCAGCGCCGCAATTACGAGCCAACGCTCGACCTCGAGAACTTCGGCCTCTCCGCTAAGGACCTGGATACCGTATTCCAGGCGGGGAACGAGATCGGCATCGGCGCTGCCAAACTAAAAGACATCATCGCTCATTTAGAGCATACCTATTGCCAGAGCATTGGCGTGGAATACTTGTACATGCGTGAGCCTAAGGTCCTGAAATGGATGCAGGAACGCATGGAGAAAACCAAGAACACGCCTTCTTTCTCGACCGATGAAAAAAGAACCATCCTGAAAAAACTGACCCAGGCGGTGGTGTTCGAAAGCTTCCTGCATACCAAATTCGTAGGCCAGAAGCGCTTTTCGCTGGAAGGCGGCGAAGCGGTGATCCCGGCAATCAACACGCTGATGGAGCACGGCGCGCACATGGGTATCGAGGATTATGTAATCGGAATGGCTCACCGCGGACGCCTCAACGTGCTCACCAACATCATGAACAAAACGTATAAAGACGTGTTCACAGAGTTCGAAGGCCGCCCAAGCGAAGATTCCCTGTTCGATGGAGATGTGAAGTACCACATGGGTTATTCTTCCGATCAGAAAAGCGACAGCGGCAAAAATGTGCACATCAGCTTAACGCCAAATCCTTCCCACCTCGAGACTTCTGCCTCTGTGGTACAGGGTATCGTGCGTTCCAAAATAGATTCCTTGCATGGTGGCGATAATGCCAAAGCCTGCGCCGTAATCCTGCACGGTGATGCGGCTATTGCCGGCCAGGGCCTCGTGTATGAATTGGTTCAGATGAGCCAGCTCGACGGTTACAAAACCGGCGGAACCGTCCATTTTGTGATCAACAACCAGGTAGGCTTTACGACCAATTATATGGATGCAAGGTCCTCGACCTATTGCACCGACGTGGCCAAAGTGGTGCTGAGCCCGGTATTCCACGTGAACGGCGACGATGTAGAGGCTTTATGCTTTGTATCGAAGCTGGCGATGGAGTTCCGCCAGACCTTCCACCGCGATGTGTTTGTGGATGTGCTCTGCTACCGTAAATACGGACATAACGAGGGCGATGAGCCGCGTTTCACCCAGCCGGTATTGTACAAGGCCATAGCCACGCACCCGAACGTGAAAGAAATTTATGTGAAACGCCTGGGCCTCGAAGGCTCGGAGCTGGCCACAGAAGCCAAAGAAATCGAAACGGCTTTCAAAGCGGAGCTGGACACCAACCTCGATGAAGCCAAAAAAGTAGAGAAGGCCAAGATCACCTCTTTCCTCGAAGGAACCTGGAAAGGCATCAAAATGGCGACGGATAAGGACTTTGAAGAGTCACCGAAAACGGCTATCGATGAGAAGCTGTTTTTAGAGATCGCTCAGAAAAGCACCGAATTACCGAAAGATAAAAAGTTCTTCAATAAGATCCAGAAGCTGTTCGATGACCGCAAGGCTATGATCACCAACGATAATTACGATTGGGCGATGGGCGAATTGCTGGCTTATGCTTCTCTCATGAAAGAAGGCCACCCGGTGCGCTTCAGCGGACAGGATGTGGAGCGCGGGACGTTCTCGCACCGCCACGCCATTGTGAAGATCGAAGACAGCGAAGAGGAATACACACCTCTGAATAACATTGATGCGAAAGTGCAACTGGAGATCTACAATTCCCTGTTGAGCGAGTACGGTGTGTTGGGCTTTGAATACGGCTATGCTTTTGCGGCTCCGAATACCTTAACGATCTGGGAAGCACAGTTCGGCGATTTCTTCAACGGCGCGCAGATCATCGTGGATCAATACTTAACCTCAGCGGAATATAAATGGCGCCGGATGAACGGCCTGGTGATGTTGCTGCCTCATGGCTACGAAGGCCAGGGCCCGGAGCACTCCAGCGCACGTATGGAACGCTTCCTGCAGGCCTGTGCCGAAAATAACATGCAGATCGTGAACACCACAACTCCGGCACAGCAGTTCCACGTATTGCGCCGCCAGCTGAAACGCGATTTCCGTAAACCGTTGGTATGCTTTACACCTAAAAAATTATTGCGTTACCCAAGCTGCGTGAGCAAGATCAGCGATTTCACGAAAGCGAATTTCCAGGAGGTACTCGACGATAATTCAACAAACATCGACGCTAAAAAAGTAACGCGCCTGGCATTCTGCTCCGGTAAGGTCTATTACGACCTCATTGAGCGCAGAGAGAAAGAAGGAACCGATGACATTGCCTTCATCCGCTTAGAGCAATTGTATCCTTTCCCTCAGAAACAGGTAGAGGCGATTGTGAAAAAATACAGCAAAGCCAAAGAGTACCTTTTTGTTCAGGAAGAGCCTGAAAACATGGGGCCTTGGCGCTTTGTGGACGGAAACCTCCGTTCCCTGAATTTAAAATATATCGGAAGAGATGCAGCGGCCAGCCCGGCAACAGGCTTCGCCAAACGCCATGCGATGGAGAACGAAGAGATCATGACCGGCATTTTTTCGAAAGTGCTTGTAAAGTAAGACTCATGGGATTAAAGGGACTTAAAAGACAGAGAGAGACAAGGGACAGGGTACAATAGACAACAGACATTGTTCCTTATCACAGAAAACATCAACATTATAATCTAACATTCAATATTTAAATCGTATGGCAATTGTAGAACTAAAAGTACCAAGCCCCGGAGAATCCATTACAGAAGTTGTTATTGCCCGTTGGGTAAAGAACACCGGTGACGTGGTGGAAAAAGACGAAGTACTGGCGGAGATCGACTCCGACAAGGCAACCCTGACCCTGAATGCCGAGGAAGCCGGAAAAATTGAAGTACTGGCAGCCGAAGGCGATACGGTAAAGGTGGGACAGGTCGTTGTAAAAATTGACACCTCTGTGAAGCCGGAAGCAAAAGCGGAGGCGCCTAAAGAAGAAAAGAAAGAGGAACCTAAGAAAGAAGCAAAGGCGGAGCCTAAGAAGGAAACTGCTGCCACTTCGGGTACAACTGAGAAGAAAGACGAGAAATCCACTTACGCCACCGGAACGCCAAGCGTAGCCGCCGGTAAGATGATGGAAGAAAATAATATCAAATCCTCACAGGTAAAAGGAAGCGGTAAAGACGGGCGCATCACCAAGCAGGATGTGCTGGCAGCTTTATCCAACGGCTTACCGAATGCACAGGAAGTGCTTTCCAACTCCTGGAAAGGCGGCCGCGACAAAGAGCGCACCAAAATGACCTCCCTGCGCAAAACCGTGGCGAAGCGCCTGGTTTCCGTGAAAAATGAAACCGCGATGTTAACCACCTTCAACGAGGTTGACATGAGCGCGATCTATGCCATCCGTGCAAAATACAAGGACAAATTCAAAGAGGTATACGGCACCAACATCGGCTTCATGAGCTTTTTCACAAAGGCAGTGACCGAAGCGTTATACCACTTCCCGGCCGTGAACGGTATGATCGACGGGGAAGAGATTGTGTATAACAAATATTGTGATATCGGGATTGCGGTAAGCGCGCCGAAAGGCCTGATGGTTCCGGTGCTGCGCAATGCAGAGCTCATGAGCCTGGCACAGATTGAGGCCGGCATCAAAGACCTGGCGGTAAAAGCCCGCGACGGAAAATTAACGATCGAAGACATGACCGGCGGAACCTTTACCATCACCAATGGTGGCGTGTTTGGCTCCATGATGAGCACACCGATCATCAATCCTCCGCAAAGCGCTATTTTAGGCATGCACAACGTGGTAGAGCGCCCGATGGCTGTAAACGGCCAGGTGGTGATCCGCCCGATGATGTACATTGCCCTGAGCTACGATCACCGCATCATCGACGGCAGGGAAAGCGTAGGCTTCCTCGTGAAAGTAAAAGAAATGCTGGAGAACCCGACACGCATGCTGTTTGGCGGTAAGAACGCCGAAGAGATCTTGCTGGGATTGTAAGAATCTATATCCTCGATTATTTAAAAATCCTCCTGAAAAATTCAGGAGGATTTTTTAGTTAGATCAAATCAAAAGCCCTGGCATAGTCCTGGAGCTGGTGTGAGGTGCCGATGTTCAGTTTTCGGTAAATATTTTTGCGGTGTGTTTTGACTGTATCAAGCGTGATGTGCAGCTTCCCGGAAACCTCCGCAGCCGACAGGCCCAACGCCAGCTCCCCGGCAACTTCTTTTTCGCGGAGCGTGAGCGACGAGAACTCCTTAAAATGCCTGCGAAGAAACGTATTCTCCTCCAGCAGACGTGAGGTTTTGTGACTGAGGTGATGAAGCGGGTTGACAGGTACGGCAAAGGTAATACTCAATAAAGGCTGCCCCTCCTCATCCTTCGCCAGGATCTTCACACTGCTCGAATACCACTCCCAGGGCTCGGAAGGCGATCGTCGCACCTGCTGAAAAAAAGAATAGACCTTGCTCATGTCCTGCTGGTTCATGAGCTCAAGAAATTTGGGAAGGTACTCGTTAGCATCTTCCATATTAAAAAAGCGCGGGAAATACTCTTCGCCAATCGCCTTGAGCTCCTCCATGCTGATCCCAAGGATGCGAAGCCCCCGCGGCGACATATACTCTACTTTATTGAAGTCTGCCTGGATGTTGTGAATGATGATGATTCCCGGAAAATCATCCGCTACCGCATGGATCTCCGCAATCTTGTTTGTGATATGACAATTCGTATCAAGGATCATATATTTTCTTTAAAGATCTTCGCAGAACCTGTAACAGGAAGGCCCGGGGGAGACACTCAAAAATGCACATCATAACATAGAAATAAAAGGGGAGAATCCCCGGAGATCACGAAGGGTATTTTTCACGTATCGCCGAAAATCACCCCATGGGGGTATTGCCTGGCGCCCATTCTGTAAATAGTTTCGCAATCAAAACTATGAAAACTTCTTTAGTCATCATCGGCCTGCTTCTGTTCTCCGACTTGTACTCCCAGAAAGAGCACACGATCAGCATTCCAACGGAACACTATCAAAAGATTTCAGCCGGCGGGAAAGCGCCCAACATCAAAAGGCTAATGGATGAAATCGGGCATTATGCCAACTTATACACCAGCATCAAATGCCTGGAAAAAATGAATCCTGTGATCGAAGCCGCCCTGCAAAAGGAAATGGGCCGGATTACAGAAGAATCGCCTTATATCCTGACGGTGAATTATAATACCTGCGAGTTTCAATCCCTGCTCCCCGATAAAGGCACGGGAGGTATTTTTGCGCCGACATCCACGGTATACTACATTAAGCTATACCCGAAAATCGATACGAAAGCACCGGCGGTGAATAATCCAGCCAATGTCGGTAAAAAAGCCCTGCTGGCTACGTACCCCGACGCTAACGGAAACTGGATCGCCATGGGCCCTTACATGACCAGCGATCCTTATGCATCGGAAAAACAAGCCATCGGCTCGCTCTTTTACGGCGATGGCGATATCAATTTTATATGCGAGCGTGGCAAGTATAGAATCTACAGCCTGAACGAAGCGTTGAAGTACGATGGCCTGGATGTCCGCCAGGCTTTAAAACAAATGGGAATAGATAACATTCCCGATAAATGATAATGCCGGCTCACATGAAATACACGTATTTTTTTAAGGTCCTGTTCTTTGTAAGCCTGTTATGCAGCGCCGCTAAAAGCTATGCTCAATGCACAGAAGCCAAGGATGCTGATATGGCCAAATATAAAAGACTCACGGAAACACAGGATCCGCAGGGATGTTCCCAATGCGCCATGCTCTCCTTATACTTTTGCTCCGCCAAATACTGCGCAACGCCTGAAGATAAGCGAAAAGTAGGGGCAATGATAAGCGCCTGCAAGAGAAACATCCAGAACATGGGACAGCCATATTGCTGCCCCGAATTAGTGACTAAGGAACCGCAATGGGGAAGCATGGTAGGAAACACTTCCCCAGCCATAACGGGCCAGGGTAGCGGCTCTTCGGAACCCATCAATCCTTCTTCGGATTACGGTGCCTCGTCAGGCACCGGTACCGGCGATGAAAGCCTCGACAAAGCAACAGAGCTGGTGAAGGCGGCCATGCCCCTGCTCAACCAGATGCTGGATCCGGAAGGAACAAGCCAGGGCGGCGGCTCCGGGAATCCGCTCTCTAATTACAGAGCGCCCATCACCACCTATAGTGATAACGAGGTACTGAATAAAACAACAGAGTTTATAGATGCGGCAACACCCTTCATCAACCAGATCTCCGCAAACATGCAGGCTAAGCGGGAAGCAGAAGAGCGCCAAAGGCTGGAGCAGCTCAAAAGAGAGCGGGCAGCAGCAGAAGCGAAAGCAAAATGGATGGAGTTGATCTCGAACCGTAAAAAGCTGATTGCGGCTTTCCCGGAAGGCAAAACTCCCCTTTCCTCTCAACCGAAAACTATCAAAGAGGTCTTCTTCTTTGTATATAGCTATGAGCCGGCATCCATCGAAACTCAGAACCCTGTACTTCGTGTGTCGAATGTGTTTTCCATGCCAAGGCATGAAGACGGAACATGGCCTTTTAAATCAAGCCTCATGGAGCATATTCAAAAATCCGTAACGGGCCTGAGCCTCACGCTCTCCGGGTTTTATACCGACAAGGCTTCCGCTCTCGGGCAACAGCAATACCTCTCATCCAGGGCCGGTGATTATGGCTTTATCTTAAAATCCATTTCCTATACCCCTAAAAAAACCACGGTGGCCTCAAGCTCCGGGGAGACAGATTTTTGGGGTAATTCCAACACAGACACGAAAACAAAATCCGATCAGAAAACAAGTCCCGATAAGCCCGAAGCCAAAGTCGACTTCTGGGGAAATCCTGTCAAAGACTAAACCATCTATAATTCTAAAACCATGAAAAAAATAATTCTATTCTCTATCCTTTTGACGGCCTTCTTTCAACAGGCGCTTGCCCAGGAAACCATTGCCAAGCTAAAATACGAAGAGGCTGAGGAGGCCTACACGCAAGGCAACTACGAGCTCACCGTAAGCAAGCTCAAAGACATTGAGACCATGCTGAAATCAACCAATCCAAAAATTTTGTACCTGCAGCTCCTGGCACAATCCAAGATCATAGAGAAAAATCCCTATGCGAATTATGCGATGATCGAAAGCGCACGGAAGAGTTCGGCCAGATACCTGAAGGATTATGAAAAGATCCCGAATAATGAGGACCGCTACAGGGATATCTATAAAATTTCGGAGTCCCTGAAAAAATATCCTGAGAATAAAGAGGTCTTCGATGCTGAACTGAAAAAGCAGGAGCAGGAAAAAGCAGAGCGGAAAAAACAGGAAGAGGCCGCAAGAGTGGCCGAGGCTAAGCGCATCCAGGATGAAAAAGACAGGTTGCTCAAAGAACAGGAGCAGGTAAAAATTAAGCGGTTGCGCAATGTGGGCTTTGGTGCTTTCAGGATAGGTTACGCCGTGCCCTTAAATGCCACTTCCAAAGATGTGATGTCTTCCCAGCAATGGAAAACAGGGATTACCGATCCCATCGCCAGTCCGCTCAAATATGGTGAGTTTGGCTTGAAGCGTGGCCTAATGCTTGGCTTCACGGGCATCGCAGCGCTTCACAAATTAAACGCCGTCCTTCCTTCAAAAATGGGTGTTGGCATTTCAATGGATTTTAACCAGGCCTTTTATTTTTACAACTGGAAAGACCTGGCCTTTGGCAATGCCGACCAGGAATACCTGTTCAATGACGCCAGCTACAAGCCTTTCGGAATTACCTCCTGGGGCATAGGGCCATCCTTTACCTACCACCCGATGGAGACGAAACGCTTATTTATTGATGCCTTTGCCAGGATGAACCTGAACATGATCTGGGGAGGAAAGTATGAAGTGGATACATACAGCAAGGATGAAACAAATATTATGGTCACGGCTTCACGCGAAAAAATGGCATTTAAATTCGGGCCCTGCTTTGGTGTGAATGTCAGGTACGGCAGCCTCTTTGTGGGGTTTGACCTTCGCCTTGGATTAATAGACCGCGCCATCTATCATGAATCGGTGACCATTTCCAATTACAGCTACTACCAATCCACCTATTATAACGATACCCAGGATTTCACCACAAGCGGCCGGAATTTCAATTCCTTCAACATCAACCTTGGCGTCAATTTTTAGAGCTCCCATACCGGATCATTGCAGTCAATCCTCCCGAAAATTTCGGGGGGATTTTTTTATGTAAGCCCATAGAACATGCTGTTTATGCGCTTTACTTGTGATCAGGTAACAATTTCCTGTTCCCTTTCTTTACCTTAGGTATTATAAAGCTATGATTCGAACGCTACTATTGATCTGTTGTACGATCCGGCTTTGCGCCCAACCGGCCACAAAGGCACAGCCCAGGGCCCAGAAGCCCGATTCGGTATTTGGTGATTGCAGCCAGGCCAGGGAGATTGTCATCGTGAACGACAAGCGCATCTGGAAAACCATGCCACCGGAAGGCTTTGGCGAAAGCAACGAGTTTACAGGCAAGGCGCCTTACTCTTTCGACGGTGAGCACCACAGCGCCTGGTATAAGCTAATCGTTAATTCTTCCGGAAAGCTGTTCTTCGACATCATTCCTACCAATCGCTGCGACGATTATGATTTCATGCTGTTTAAGGCCAGTGGCTTGCCCGACTTTTGCCGGCAGTTGAAAACGGGCAGCCTCAAGCCTGTCAGGGCCTGTATTTCCAGGAGCCAGGAAGAGATCAACGGCAGAACGGGATTGAATAATACTTCCGGAAAAGAGCTTATCAAAGCCGGCGTCGGGCCTTCCTACTGCAAATACATCGAGGTAAGCGCCGGTGATGTATTTTACCTGGTGCTGGATAATGTGTATGACCGTGGTTCAGGCCACAGCATAGAATTCAGCATCACGAGCGATGTCAAGCTGAGCGGCATGGTTAAGAACGATCAGAACCAGCCGGTGCAGGCGGAGCTTTCCGTCACGGATTCCAAGGGTGATACGGTGCTCTCCGGCCGGACAAAAAAAGACGGAACCTACGATTTCATCGTTCCAATAGCCCACACACGCAGCTACTCGCTCAACTTCTATAGCGACAGCAACTTTGTTTTCTCTAAAAACATTTCCCTCAAGGACTCCGGAAAGCTAAAAATGCTCCACACCGTATTACCCAAATTAAGAAGAGGAAAAAAATATTCGGTGGGCGCTATTAATTTTTACGGGGACCAGGTCCAGTATATGCCGGCGGCGGTACCGGCGCTGAATAACCTGGTGCGGCTGATGAAGAAAAACAAAGACCTTAAGATTAAGGTCATAGGCCATAGCAACGGCCGCTTTCTATATGGCGACGAAGCCAGCATTATAGCTTTTACCAAAGGCAGGGCGCAAACCGTTAAGTCTTACCTGATGACGCATGGTGTATACGATTACCGCATGGAAATTGAGGGCCGCGGAGATCATGAAATGCTTTATCACGAACCAAAAAGTGAAGAGCAGATGGAACAAAACCGGCGCGTGGAAATTATGGTCCTGGAATATTAACTTTATAGGCATGAGACTTTTACTCATAGTGATCTTACCTTTTCACCTGCCGTCGCAAACTAAGAAAGCGGACACGGTGTTTTGCGATTGCCACCAGGCCCGCATACTCACGATCAATGGTAAGTTCACGACGCCAAATACCATAGCCCCTGCAGGGCCCGGGATGAGCGCGGAGATCAGCCCTGCAAAGCAAAAGACCAGGTTTGCTTTTGAGAAAGAGCACCACAGCGCATGGTATAAGCTAATCATCGGAACATCCGGCAAATTGTGCCTGGATATTGAGCCCATAAAGGCCGACGATGATTACGATTTCATGATCTTCAAAGCAGGCACAAAGAACTTTTGCGACAGCCTCTTAAGCTACAGCATACAGCCGGTGAGGGCCTGCATTTCAAGAGATAAAGAAGAGCTGAAAGGAAAAACCGGGCTCAGCCATCAATCCAAAGAAACACTGGTGAAACAAGGGCTTGGCTCAGCCTATGCCAAAGCCCTGGAAGTAAAGGCCGGCGAGGTTTATTTTTTGGTGCTTGACAATGTATACGATCATGGCGAAGGGCATTTGATCCGCTTTGAGATCTCAGAGCTTGTTTCATTTAAGGGTAATTTAAAAAACGAAGAGGATAAACCCGTCCGGGCAGAAGTCTCTCTCTCCAATCAAAGCGGCGATGTCGTTTTGAAAACAGAAACCCGCAGGGATGGCAGCTATGCATTCGACTACCCCATCATCACCAGCCAGGCTTATTCTCTTAACTTCTATAACGACAGTAGCTTTACTTATACCAGGCCCTTCACTATAAAGGATACCGCGGAAATACAAAGCCTGAAAACCGTTTTGCCCTCGCTGAAGAAAGGAAACAAGTACTCGGTAGGAACAATCAATTTTTATCCGAACGAAGCAAAGACGCTGCCCATTGCAAGAACAGCCATGAGAAATTTATACAAGCTGATGCGGAAAAATCCGCAGCTCAGGATCCGGATCATTGGTCATTGCAATGGCGTGAACGGGCCGAAGCATGCGATGACAGATGCTCTTTCAAGAGAAAGGGCGGCGGCTCTTAAAAATTACCTGGTGACCCTCGGCATAGAAGCAGCCCGGCTGGAAACCGAGGGAAAAGGAGATTCTGAAATGCTGTATCCCTATACGCCGATGAGAACGGAGAGCCAGCAGGTACAAAACCGGCGTGTGGAAATTATGGTGCTCGATCATTAAAATACCCAACGCAGGGTATCGGCAAGCCGTTTCAAAGCGGGAATTTTGTAGCGTAAAACCTATGAAACCCCAACTTATGAAAAAAATAGTATGCTTCCTCTTTGCAATCACTTTCTTACAAACCAATCTGAATGCCCAATCATTCCGCTTCGGCACGGTAGCTGCCGGTGTTGGCCTTGGCGGCGGCTTCTACGGCATCAGCGGTTATTCGCCTATCAATAAATCAACGGTTTCCGGCTTTGGCGCCGTAGGAACTCTCCCGAGAGTGAATGCCGAGTTCGGCCTGGCCCGTTTCCTGGGCGTAGGTGTTTCTTTAAGAAAAGGTACTTACGGAAAAGGCGGCGGCGGAAAGATCCGCGGAACCGATTTTATGGGACGAGTGAATTTTCACCTCGCCAATAAAAAAGATGCCTTCGACCTGGTGATCGGTGCGGGCTATGGCTTCAGCAATTTCAAAGGACCTCAAAGCACCACCGAATACCTGAATGCCAAAGGCGGGATCTTAAATGTTCATGTCACACCTCATCTCTATTTTGGAAAATACGTAGGCATGTTCATGGGCTTCTCCTACAACAAACACTTGTTTAAGCAGGTAGAAGTATTCGACGGCACGCGCCTGTACACCGAAGCCGATGGCGCTACCTGGAAAATGGGCGGTGTGTGTTTTGAATTTGGTGTGACCGGTCACTTCCACATCTTCAAAAAGAAAGAGTAATAGTCATTCTTAACTTGTTTCAGAATCTCTGAACTCTGCCGTGCAAGACATCACTGAGCGTTCTTCACCGCTCTGAAAAATTCCACAAGCTTTAATTTCTGAGCATCCGTCAGTTTGGCCTCTTTATGCATCCAGGTATAAGAGGCCATTGGCATTTCCCCTTCCTCGATCATTTCAATGCACTCCTCGAGCTTGTGATTCTTCCTTTTTTCGCTGTAGCTTCCCCATTCCGAAAAGTTCAGCTCATGCTGCCCTTCGTCGATGTGGTGTTTGATCCACCAGGAAAGCGGCGCGATGTTGGTATACCAGGGATAGGAAGGCTGGTTGGAGTGACAATCGTAGCAGGCTATCTTTAACAAGGACTTTACTTCGTCGTCGTTTGGTGGGTTGATGGAAACAAAGTCTTTTTGCGGATCAACCGGGCTGGTGCTTTTGTCGATCCTGAATAGCTGGATCAGCAATAACAGGGCGATGAAGCCTATGAGAATATTCCGTTTGGTGAATTTCTTTTTCATTGGCCTAAATTACGGTTATTTTTGGGTGTACGGAACATCTATAATAGAACATGGATCTTCACAGATTATACGGATTCAAAATGGATTTTTTTGAATATATAAAATCCGCGGGCCGTTGCTCTCTGATCTATCCGCTCCAATCCGTATTCCATTAATCCTAATTCACATCTGCGAAATCTGCGGGCCTTGGCTCTTTGGTCTATCCGTGCTCATCTGCTCAATCCGTGTCATCCACGTTCCGTATTCCCATTTCCTAAATAAGAATAAATAACAATTCCCTAATAATGAGCCTGAGCTTTTTTAATTACATTTGGTCATGCGTAAAACTCTTTTCTTTTCTTCCCTGGTGTTGTGCTCTTTCGTGAATGTGGCACAAACCAAAGCCCCGATCACAGTTGCTTTCTATAACTGCGAAAACTTCTTCGACACCAAAGACGATCCCAAGAAAAAGGATGACGAATACCTGCCGGAAGCAGCCAGCAAATGGGACGAAACTCGCTATAACAACAAGCTGCAGAAGGTGGCACAGGTGCTCGATTCTACCGTTGCCGGCCCGGCATTGCCAAACCTGGTAGGCCTGGTGGAAATTGAAAATAACGAAGTATTGCAGGACCTCCTGGCCAAATCACAATTCAGCACCAAAAGCTACGGCAGCCTGGCTACCGACAGCCCCGACGAGCGCAGCATCGACTGCGGCTTACTTTATGATAAATCTGTTTTTACCCTGGTAGACTTTAAAGAGCTCAACGCTACCAACAGTGCGCTGGGCGATTACAAGACCCGCAATATCCTCTTCGCCACCCTCAAAGCGACCAATGGCGATGTGTTTTATGTATTTGTCAACCACTGGCCAAGCCGCCGCGAAGGAGAAAAGGAAAGCGAGCCACGCCGGATCTATGCCGCCGAACAGGTGAGAAACAAGATCAACGAGCTGCAGAAAAAAGATCCTAAGGCCAAAGTGATCGTGATGGGCGATTTCAACGACCACCCCGACAACAGCAGCATCCTCAATACCCTGAAAGCCAACGACACGCCGAAGGAAAAAGGCGATCTGTATAATGCCTTCTATACCCTCGATAAGGAAAAACAGGGGACCCATTATTACAACAAGGAGTGGCGCGTGCTCGACCAGATCATCGTATCTCAGGGCTTATGGAATGCCAAAAAAGGCTATTCCTTCGATCCGAAGAACGCACACATTCTCAGGAAAGATTTTGTACTGTTTAAAAATGCGAAAACCGGCGAAGAGCGCCCGAACCGTACTTATGGCTCGGAAAATAAGTACTTCAACGGCTACAGCGATCACCTCGCCATTTACGTCGAGCTTACACAGTAGAGGCTTTCTTCTGTTGCTGCTTACACCACTTCAGCGCGTCCTCCATTTTACTGAAGACCTTGAAGGGATAATTGGGCTTGTTGAATTTCAGGTAAAAATTGGCAATCAGCTTATGCGCCAGGTTGGTCACAATCACGGCATTGCAGATCTTGGGGAAAGAGAATTCCTCGTCCTTGGCAAAGCGCCTGCCATCGTCCGTGACGGTCGATGAGCCATCTTCGGCATAGTAAATATAAGCATAGGGAACGCCGCTGATCATGTCCCTGAATACCTCAAACAAGGTGCGAAAGGATTCCTGGGTGATCTCCGACTTTTTCTTAAACATGACCCTCACAATCTGGTCTTCGCCCAGGCTCACCACGGCGAAATCCGTTTCAGATTTTTTTATGATCGGGGGATCAGACATGCAAAAAATACATATATTAGTAAAAACAAATATAACAATCTAATCGACAAAATGAAATATTCAAGCATAAAAAAAGACTTGTTCGTCGACAACCGGAAAAACTTTGTAAAGCATTTAAAACCAAATTCGCTGGCTTTATTTGTCAGTAACGATATCCTCCCCACCAACGCCGACGGCTCTTTTGGCTTTGTCCAAAACAGCGATTTATTTTACCTGAGCGGCGTCGACCAGGAGAATACCATTTTGATGATCTTTCCGGACGTCAAGGACGGAAAACACAAAGAGGTGCTGTTCATCCAGGAAACCAGCGAGCTCATTGCCATCTGGGAAGGCGCCAAGCTCACCAAGGAGCAAGCCAGGGAAGTCAGCGGCATTGAGAACATCTACTGGCATCATGAATTTGAGAAGGTATTCAAGGGCTTTGCCTTCCAGGCAGAAGCCTTTTACCTGAACAGCAATGAGCATACCCGCCGCTACATCGATATGGAAACGGCCCAGATGCGCTTCAACAAAAAAATCATGGAGCAATTCCCGCTGCACCGCATTGAGCGCGCAGCGCCTATCATGCATAGCATCCGCGCTGTGAAGCACCCGGTTGAAATCGAATTGATTCAGCAGGCCTGCAACATTACCGAAAAAGGCTTCCGCCGCCTCTTATCCTTCATGAAACCCGGCGTGATGGAATATGAGATTGAAGCCGAGCTCATCCATGAGTTTGTGCGCAACCGCAGCCGTGGCTTTGCCTACGGGCCTATTGTGGCCAGCGGGCCCAACGCCTGTGTGCTGCATTACATCGAAAACAACAAAGCCTGTAAGGACGGTGATGTAATCCTGCTGGACGTGGCGGCAGAATATGCCAACTACGCCAGCGACATGACCCGCGCCATCCCGGTGAACGGAAAATACACCAAACGCCAGCGCGAGGTATACGAGGCTGTATTGCGCGTCATGAAAGCCGCTACTGCCATGCTGAAAGTGGGCAACACCTTCGAGAAATACAATAAAGCTGTGGGCGAGCTGATGACGGAAGAGCTTCTGAAACTGGGTCTTTTAAAATCCGATGAGGTGAAAAACCAAAACCCGGCATGGCCTGCCTATAAAAAATATTTCATGCATGGCACCTCTCACTTCCTGGGACTGGATGTACATGATGTGGGCTTCTTCCACGAGCCTATGAAAGCCGGCAATGTCTTTACCTGCGAGCCGGGCATTTACATTCCGGAAGAAGGGCTGGGCATTCGTTTGGAGAACAATATCCTGATCACGGAAACGGGCAACGATGACCTGATGAAGAACATCCCGCTGGAAGCCGACGAAATCGAGGCTCTGATGAACGCTTAATGATCCTGTGTTCCAAAGTCATTCTGAAATGAGTTCAGGATGACTTTGTTTTGTTTAATTCCTCAAAATCAACCATTTAGTGTTGATAAACCATCTTTTTGGGTTACTTTTAACCCTTTAAGGTATTAATCTAAGTAAGGACTTTATGTCGAAAGCAGCGTACACAGACCTCGAATTTATTGAGGGACTCAGGAATAACCAGGATGTGGTGTTACGGGCTTTGTACAAGAAGTATTACAACCTCGTTCTTAAATATGTTGTAAACAACAGTGGCAACAGTGAAGCGGCAGCCGATATCTACCAGGAAACCATTATCGTGTTATACGAAAATGTGCAAAAGCCCGGGTTTGAGCTCAACTGCCAGCTCCAGACCTTTATTTTTTCTATTGCCAAGCGCCTGTGGCTGAAACAGCTGCGGAACAATGGGCATACCCTTCGCCTCAAAGAGGATGAAGAAGAGGAAGTGGTGGATGTGAGCGAAGAAATGAGCGATCACCTGAAGAAGGAGTCGGACATCGAAAAGATGAATGCCTGTATGGAAGAGCTCGGCGAGCCCTGCAAAACCCTGTTAAAGGATTTTTATGTGTACAAGCTGAGCATGGAAGAGATCTCCGAAAAATTCGGATACACCAATGCCGACAATGCGAAAACACAGAAGTATAAATGTTTACAACGTTTGAAACGAAACTTTTTTGAAGATTAATTAAGGAGACCAGGAAATGAGAGCAACAGAATTATTTGACAATTACATTTTTGGGGGCTTAAGTGCGGCTGAAAAAACAGAATTTGAAACCCGTTTAAAAACAGACGCGGAATTTGCCGCAGCATTCGACAGGCATAAAACCCTGCTGGAAAGCCTGAACCAATACGAGCAACGCAACAACCTGAAACAGATCCTGTCGACCATCCATAAACAGGAGTTCGGCAGCGAGGCCAGGATCCTTCCAATCAAAGAAACTTTTATTAAAAAACACGGTAAAACCTTTGCGGTAGCAGCTTCCGTAGCTGTATTCGCCGTACTCGGAACCGTAACGGTGTTGAGCGCCGGCGGCTATTTGCTGAAACAACAAGGGAATGCCATTACCGACCTGGGAAATGAAGTCACCAAGCTGAAATACTCACAGGACGCGATCATCGAAGGGATTAAAGTAGCGGCCCGCAAACCGGCCAAAACCTATGCCCCTGCAAATATTGAAGGAACGGGCTTTGCCCTCAACAACAAGGGCTACTTTATTACCAGCTACCACATGGTGAAAAATGCGGATTCGGTTTTCGTGACGAACCATATCCTCGACAGGGCTCCTGCCAAGCTGGTAACCAGCGACGAGAGCATGGATATTGCCATCTACAAGATCGATAACATCGAAGCCATTAAAAACATTCCCTTCCCGTTTTCGTTTAAGGACAATGCTTCCGAGATCGGCGATAAGATCTTTACCCTTGGCTATCCGCGCCGCGACGTGGTGTATGGCGAAGGCTCCTTAAGCTCTTTAAGCGGCTTCAGCAACGATACCACCATGTACCAGATCTCTATCCCGGTGAATCCGGGCAACAGCGGCGGTCCTATTCTGGACGAGCAGGGCAATGTGATTGGCCTCATCCGCGGGAAACAAACCTCTGCCGAAGCCACCGGTTTTGCTATCAAATCAAGCTTTATCAAACAAACCATTGAAAAGCTGCAGGACGATTCTCTGAAAAAAGACCTCGCCCTGTCTACCAAAAAATCAAGCCTGAAAGGCATGAAGCGCAGCGAGCAGATCAAAAAAATGCAGCCCTTCGTGTTTAACGTGATGGTGTATAAGAAGTAATTTTTTCGGAAAATATAATCCATTGAAAAAGCCCTCCCGATAAATCGAGAGGGCTTTTTGTTGTAGAGGAGTTTATTGTCACTTCGAGCGCAGTCGAGAACCAGTAGAACATATTAGAACGCTTCTCGACTGCGCTCGAAGTGACAGAACATATTACCCTTTTACTTCTCTTTCTTCTTCGCTTCTTCCTCCTGTTTCAGCTCCTCTTCGATCTCTTTCTTCCGCTTTTTCTCTTCCGCTACCGCGTTTTTCTCACGCTGGACGCGCTCCTTGTGCTCGGTAATATAGCTGTTGCGCATGCGTGCGCTCTGGATGCCGCCAAAATAATCCTTGGTAGTCACAATCACCACACCGCTGGTAACATCGCCATACTGAGCCGGAATACCGCCGGTGATCACCGATACGTTTTCTACCGAAAGCGCAGCTACACCGCTGATGCCCGGTGAGCGAACGCCGTCCACATAGTAGGCGCTGGCTTCTCCGCGGCTTCCACGAAAGTGGATCTCTCCGTTTGAGTCTTCCATCGCCTCAGACGTTACCGCCAGAACGGCCTGCCCGACATCTCCGCGGGGAATAGCCATGTGCGTGAAATCCTCGGCGCTGATCTCTTTAATATTCATGTAGGTTTTTTCGATGGTTGCGGCTTTGTAAGCGATCACGTCAACAATCTCCAATGTATTGGTGGACACCGAAACATCGACATAGGTCGTTTTCTCTCCGCTTACCCGTACACCGGTCACATGCTTGGTTTGTGTTTCGGTGCTGGAAACAAAGATCTCATAGTTCCCCGCATTCAGCGGCTTGATGGTGTATTTTCCTTCTTCATCGGTAACAGCTCCTCCTATAAGCGAGCCTCCCTGCAGAAGCTTGATGGTTGCTCCGAATACCGGTAAGTGATCGTCATTCTTGATCTGCCCTTTAATCGCGCCATTTTGTGCTTCTAAAGCCACATTCCCTGCCAGTAAGAGGCCAAGGCATATTAATTTAAACTGTTTCATAATGTTGGATTTTTAATGATTAAACTGAATTATATAAAATGCATTCTTTAACTTTAAGACGTCGCTCACAAAGCCTTCCATAAAAACGATCAAAAAATAAATCAGGAAGTTTTTTTATGGAAACCAAAGCTGTGCTGCGTCATACGGGTGTATGTGGCTTTTTAAGAAGAAGAAAGAATACGTCAATGATGAGGACCTCTTGCTGCAGTATAAGCAAAGCGGCGATAAAGACCTCTTTGCCGATCTTTTTAAAAAACATGTCACCACCGTATATGGCACCTGCCTCTTTTACCTGCAGGATAAGGATGAAGCCCAAGACGCCACGATGGTTTTATTTGAGAAGCTGATGCTGGATATCAGCACACGGGAGATCAACAACTTTAAAGCCTGGCTGAGCTTTGTGGTCCGCAACCATTGCATCAGCCTGATCCGGAAGAGTAAGACGGCTTCCAAAAACAAGAAGTCGTACTATGAGTTTGAGATGGAGGAAACGAGCTACGAGGCGGAAGAAAAGATCCAGAGCGTGAGCGACGATGTGCTGTTGCAGGAAATGAAAAACTGCCTGCCACGGCTGAAAGACAAGCAACGGATCTGCGTGGAGCGTTTTTACCTGCAAAACAAAAGCTACCAGGACATTGCCGATGAAACGGGCTACAGCCTGAATGAGATAAAAAGCCATATTCAGAATGGCAAACGAAACCTGAAATTAATGATAGAAGAACAAACCCGTACAATTCCCAGAGCATGATCACACCTGACGATATTCGCCAACAGGCCGGTTTAACGGGAGAACAACGCCTGCGTGCCCAAAAGGCCATGCAGCAGGATGAGCTGAGCTACCTGTCGGGTCTTGCATTCGAGCAGTTTGCTGTCGGTAAAGAAGAGATCGAGAACCTAAACCGGCAGATCGATATGCGCGCGGGAGGAAAAGGCTCTTATTTCCAGGCCATTCTCATCAGCCTTTTCTGCGGGCTGTTTATCGGCATCTCCATTTTCTTTGTGCTCTTTCATAAAAGCAAAACACATCCTTCCGTTTTCCAGGCCATAGAACCCGATAAGCCGAAAGAGCTGCCGAACACCGTCAGCACAACCGATACCGTTTTCCCGGAAGTGGCACAGGCCGTACCAAAAAAAGAAGAGCATTACAACTCTACGCTCAACCAGGCCCAGGAACCCGCAACTATTATGGAAAGTCCGGAGCCGATGAGCAGCAAAACGGTTGTTCTTCCGGAAACAGCGCCGGATAAGGAAGAGGACATTATCCTCACCTTTTCTCCCAACGCGCCGGTGGTTTTTATCAGCAACTTAAAGGTCACCAATTACCGCCTGTATTATTTTAAGCAGAACGAGTCCATCGATTTGTCCGTCAATACAGGCCTTGCGGCGCAATATGAAAGTAAGGCCCATGTGGAGAATGTGTATATCAACCGCTCGGAAAGCTTCCTGGCCCATAAGATCATTCAGCGGGCCATGAAACTGTTCAACGCCAAACATTACACCAACTGCATCGAGGAGCTTACCATGCTGTATGAATTCAACAAGGGCGATGCCAACGCGCAGTTCTACCTGGGCATGTGTTATTACCTGACCGGAAAATACAGCAGCGCACAGGTCTTTTTCCAGAAGAACCTCGATAACGACAATAATATCTTTCACCAGGAATCGGATTTTTACCAGGCGATGTGCCTGCTCCAAACCAAGCAAACCGATAAGGCCCTGGCTCAGCTGCAATCCATCGTCAACGCGAAGGGCTTCTACAGCGAACGCGCGCAGGAAGTTATTTCAAAGCAGAAGTAGTTCTTTTTAACCACATAGAAGGCATAGAGAGCGGAAAGAACATGAAACCATAGAAGGTCATATAAGGAATGCATTCCGTTTTTCTATATAGACGAACTCTTCTAACATCTTATTATTGAATCATAAGAATCCGCGTCATCTGCGTTCCATTGCTCTAAAATCATCTTAAATTCGTGTTCCATTAATTTTGTATTTTTGTTCAGCAAAAAATGACAGAGAAACAAGAGATCCGCTTAGACAGCTACCTGTGGGCCATCCGCATGTACAAATCGCGCTCGCTGGCCAGCGATGCCATTAAAGGCAATAAGGTGAAATTAAACGATGTGCTGGTGAAGCCCGCGCATATTGTGAAGATCGGTGAGCGCTATACTTTGTCGATGCCACAGGGCGTGAAAAAGATCATTGAAGTCAGCGGCCTGATTGATAAGCGCCAGAGCTTTGAAATAGCGAAACTGAATTACATCGATCATTCCCCTCCCGTTGAAAAAACAGAGAAGCTCGAGTCCATGTTCTTCAAGGTAAATATCCAGCGCGAAAGAGGAACAGGCCGCCCTACCAAAAAAGACCGCCGCGATATGAATGATTTCAGGAAGGATGAAGATTAGGCTTATTTTATAAGACAGGCTACATCCAATCATCTTTTTCGACTATATTTGGAATATGCACATGTCCAAATGGTATCAAGGCTTTCTTCGTTACGAATGGCTCTTTTTTTGCCTGATCGCTGTTCTTAACCTCATTCCTGCCGTCAGGCAGCCCTTCCTTCCTACGGTTGACGGCCCTACGCACCTGTACAACGCCAACCTTATTCTACAGCTGGTGTCGGGTCATTCGGATTTTTTAGGGAACTATTATGCCTTTACCGGTTGGATCGTTCCGAACTGGGGTGGTCACTTCCTGTTAGCCTCTCTTCTTTCTGTATTCTCTCCGGCAATGGCCTCGCGGATCTTTGTCGGCCTTTGCCTGTTCCTGCTGCCTCTGAGCTTCCGCTACCTTATCCGGAAACTCCGCCAGGATGCCCGTTTTGCTCCTTACCTGATCTTTCCGCTTTGCTATTCCTTTATGCTCTGCATGGGCTTTTATAATTTCATTTTTGGCCTTATCGTGTTGTTTACAACGCTGGGCGTTCTGGTCCGCTACCGGAGCACTCCTTTCCGCTGGTCATCCTTTATGCTCCTGTTCTTTATGGTGCTGTGCTGCTACCTGAGCCACCTGTTTATATTCCTGTGCCTGGGTATGATCGTTTTTTGCCTGTATTCACTGGATCTCCTGCAGGTGGTCATCCGTAAAAAAACTATCATGGAATGTGTAAGACTCGTTGTGCCCATTCTGTTTGCCTTTGCCATCCCCTGTCTTCTTACCCTGATCTATTATTCAAAAAACGGGAGCCCTGGTGAAAAGGTATACCTCTTTAAGGATGATCTGCTGCAATGGATCATTAGTGGCCGGAGCATGGTCTGGTATCTTCCGGATGAAGAGCCTCTCTACACAACGCTGATCACATTAATTTCATTGTTCTTATTCTCCATTGCCCTGTACCGCTATGGCAGGTCCATGCAGAAGGACCTCGGCGGAACCAAAGGCTGGCTCCCGGCTTTCTTTCTGAGACTATCCCTCCAGGATGTCTTCCTGCTAATGCTCGTGCTGATGGTGTTCCTGTATTTCAGGCTACCTGATTCGGATTCTTCCGCCGGTTTCGTTTCCGTGAGGCTAAACCTCATGATCTTTTTATTTCTGATCCTGTGGATCTCCGCCTTTCCATTTCCAAAGTGGATCACACTAAGCTCCTTTGCCGTGCTGTTCTATGCGCAGTACCATCTCTTAAGCCTGCACGCTGCCTCTTTTGAAAAATCGAATACGCTTATTGCAGAGATCCTGACAATCGAACAAGACCTGAAAGAGAATAGTGTTATTCTGCCTTTAAACTATTCCGAAAACTGGCTGGAGCACCATAGCTCCAACTACCTTGGCATCCGCAAACGTGTTGTGATCCCCGAAAATCATGAAACCAATACCCCTTATTTTCCGCTGAAATGGAATTGCGATGAGCGGATAAAAGACCTGGCCTATCTGAAGTTTGACGAGATCCTTCAAAAAACACCTCCTGAAATCATAAACCGCCTGGATTATGTATTCGTCCTGAATAAGTATGCCTTTCCGGATAGCCTGAAAACCCTGGTGTTGAAGAACTTTCAATTAAAAAAGGAAACGCAGAACTGCCTGCTGTTTGAATCCGGGAAGCACTGATCCTGCTTTTGGAAAAATAAACTATAAATGATACTATCATGATATCATCCATAAAAAAACGGGCGATAAAAATACCGCCCGTTATATGTATCTGTAATTTTATCGTTACTGAATATAGCTCAGCTTGAGCATGTTTGTCCGGCCTTTCTCCTTCATTGGCATACTCGCCAGGTTGATCACCAGGTCATCGGCTTTTACAAAGCCCTGTTCTTTGATGAGGTCTTTGAGGTCGGCAATCGTCTGATCGGTACTTTCGTATTTATCATAATAAAAGCCGCGCACGCCCCACACGAGGCTCAGCGCGTTGAGCAGCGATTCGTTGTCCGTAAAAATAAAAATATTGGCTTTAGGCCTGTGGCTGCTGAGCTTAAAGGCTGTGTAGCCGGAGTTGGTAATGGAAATAATGGCTTTCACATTGGCCTGCTTGCTCATCACGCTGGCATTGTAGCAAATACTGTCGGTAATGTAAGTCACGGTTTTCAGCTCAGGCTCGTGTTCTTTGAAATAGATGCGCCCATCGTTTTCTATCTGCGTAATGATACGGCGCATGTATTCAATTACTTTTACCGGATAGCGTCCTACAGAGGTTTCCGCGCTCAGCATCACGGCATCAGCACCGTCGAGCACGGCATTGGCCACGTCGTTTACTTCGGCACGTGTTGGCGTGTAAGCGGTGATCATACTTTCCATCATCTGTGTGGCAATGATAACAGGCTTGGAAGCGATGATGCATTTGTTCACAATCATCTTTTGCAGCAATGGCACCTCCTCCATTGGCATTTCCACACCGAGGTCGCCACGCGCCACCATCACGGCATCCGTCACTTCAATGATTTTATCGATTTCCTTAATGGCTTCAGGCTTTTCTATTTTGGCCACTACGCGTGCTTTTTTCTTTTTGGAGCGGATAATGTCTTTCAGCTCAACGATGTCGGTCACGCTTCGCACAAAGGATAAGCCGATCCACTCGAAATTATTTTCAAGGGCGAAATCCAGGTCGCGCAGATCCTTTAATGTCAGGCAAGGCAGGGAGATCTTGGTATTGGGAAGGTTCACGCCTTTTTTGGAAGAGAGCGTTCCGCCCGCGATGATCGTCGCCACGACTTCGTCTTTCTTATTGGTGGAAACCACTTTCAGTGTGATCTTGCCATCGTCGATGAGGACGAACTCACCCACTTTCACATCCTGCGGAAATTGGGGATAGGTAATGTAAATCCTCTCGGCCGTACCTTCCTGCTCCTTGGTGGTAATGGTAATTTCGTTGCCGTTGATCAGCTCCACGGCATTGTCTTTTACTTTGCCAATGCGCAGCTTCGGGCCCTGCAGGTCGCCCAGGATACCAACGTGGCGGTTCAGTTTTTTATTTAAGGTCCTGATGTTATCGATCACATGCTTGATCGGTTCGTAGTCTCCGTGCGAAAAATTAATGCGGCAAATATCGAGGCCGGCCAGGAACATCTGCTCTAAAACGGCAATGTTCTCGGTAGAAGGGCCCATTGTGGCAACAATCTTTGTTTTGTTGTAATTAAAGTCCATAAGTCAATTTTGGTTAGCACGAATGTAGCAAATTCAAGGGAAAAACCGGCATTATTAATTCATTACCAATTTTAGTATTTTTGCGCCTTATACTTTTAAAACGCATGCCAAGTAAACTCGAAAAATTCGCCGATCTCAACACCTTTTCCAATAGCTTTGACCTGTTTTTTGAGCAGCTCCCCACAGGCCTCCCGATCAAAGGGAAATGGCACAGCGAGGTATTTAAAAATGATCATCCGATTGTGGTAGAGCTGGGCTGCGGGCGCGGCGAATACACCATTGGCCTGGCGGAACAGCATCCTGAAAAGAATTTTATCGGCGTGGATATTAAGGGAAACCGCATCTGGACGGGAGCCAAGCATGCCCTGGACAATAAGCTCGATCATGTGGCCTTTCTGCGCACGCGCATCGACTTTATCGAATACTGCTTTGCGCCCGGCGAAGTCTCCGAAATCTGGATCACCTTCCCCGACCCGCAACCGCAAAAGACCCGCGAGCGGAAGCGTTTGACCAATCCGGATTTCTTTCTGAAGCGTTATAAAAACATCCTGAAGCCGGGCGGCCTGGTGCATCTGAAAACGGATAACACAGGCTTCTACGAATACACGATGGAAGTCATCAAAGAGCGAAACCTTCCCTTGTTGTTTGCCACCAATGATCTTTATAAAAACTGCCCGGCCGACCGGGAAGAGCTCACCCGTATCAAAACCTATTACGAAAAGCTCTTTACTGAAAAGGGAGAGGATATTAAATACTGCTGCTTTAAGCTGGATACGCTCTGAGGCCCTGTCTTATCCCTCATAAATTATCGTTTTTTAAGCCTTTTTTGAAAGGCAGTTGTTTATATTCGTACCTAATTTTGCACCTCCCAAAACAGACAGATACATGCTTTCACTTTTTATTACATGGAATGCCAGCCCCGAAGTATTTACCATTCCGGGAATCGACTGGCCTGTACGCTGGTATGGCCTGAGCTGGGCACTGGCCTTTATCGGTTCACATTTTTTTATGAACCGCATTTTCAAAAAGGAGGGCCGCAGCGATAATCAGCTCGATCTGCTCACGCTTTACATTGTGATTGCCACGGTATTAGGCGCAAGGCTCGGGCATTGCCTGTTTTATGATTTTGGCTATTATTCCAAACATCCGCTGGAGATCCTGAAGGTGTGGGAAGGCGGCCTGGCAAGCCATGGCGGCGCTATCGGCATCGTCATCGGGATGTGGCTGTACTGCCGCAAAACCAAGGAAAGCTGGCTCTGGCTCTTCGACAGGCTGGTAGTGGTTGTACCTCTCGCGAGCATGTGCATCCGTTTCGGGAACCTCATGAACTCGGAGATTGTGGGGAAAGTGACTAACGTCGCCTGGGGCTTTAAATTCCTGAGGAATGATGAAGACATGGCAAACCTTGCGCAATTCGGAACAGAGATCCCGGTAAGGCATCCCACTCAATTGTATGAAGCCTTATTTTATTCTCTGCTGTTCGCTTTATTTTACTGGCTATGGAAACACAAACGCACGGCGGTAGGCCCCGGCTTTATGTTTGGCCTATTCTGTGTGCTCATGTTCAGCTTCCGTTTCCTGATGGAGTTTATGAAAGAGAACCAATCCGCTTTTGAAGATGCTTTGCCGATCAATATGGGACAGATCCTCAGTCTTCCTTTTATTGCCCTGGGCATCCTGATGATCGCAAGGTCGCGGAAATTAAGCCAGCAAACCATTTAATACCATAATCATGAACCTGCTCAACACTTTTGATCCGACCACAACCACCAAAACCCTGGAACGTTTAGAGAAGCTGTCACACACCACAAAACCTGTGTGGGGAAAAATGAATGCCGCGCAAATGATGGCCCACCTCAGTATCCCTTATGACTATGCTTACGGTAAAAAAGAGCATAAGCCTTCTTTTTTCTCGAAGCTGATGCTGAACCTCTTTGTGAAAGACCTGGTTGTTGGCGAAAGCAAACCTTATCCGAAAAATTCACGCACCGCTCCGGATTTTATCGTGGCCGACGAGCGTGACTTCCAGACAGAAAAGGCCCGCTTAATTGCCAATATCAAAGAAACAGAGGCCAAAGGCGCTTCTTATTTTGAAGGAAAGGACAGCGGTGCTTTCGGCAAGCTGACGGCAAGGCAATGGAGCGTTCAGTTCTACAAACACCTCGATCATCATTTTACACAATTCGGAGTTTAGTTTTCGATTTACTAGCTAATAAAAAAACGTCCCGCTGAATAAATCCGGCGGGACGTTTTTGTTATCAGAATAAGATCCGGAGCGATCTTGAAACCATTCGGGGCAACGCACCCGCATGATAGAAAACCACTACTGTTTCAGCAGCTTAACAATCGATGTTTTGCCATTCTGCACCACACTAACAAAGTAAATACTCCTGGCTTCGTTACCAAGATCAAGGTTGTGTTTACCCGCCTGCAGCTTTTCTTTTATAATCTCCTGCCCGACAACATTTATCACGCTAAGGTCGGCAGGGCTGCTTAATTCGATCGTGAATTGGCCGCTTGTGGGATTAGGATACACATTCATAAACGTTCCGTTGGATCCTAAAAGTGCTTCGATTCCCGTACAGGCGCTTACACTCTGGGTTACTGTTGCCGATTTTGAACACCCGTTGGCATCGGTTCCCTGAACCGTATACGTCGTTCCTACGGTCGGGCTTACAACAACAGAACTATTGGTCGCTCCTGTATTCCAGCTATAAGTCGTTCCGCCGCTCGCTGTTAAAGTCGCGCTTTGGCCGGAGCAAATCATGGATGCATTGCTTGTGGCTGTTACATTGGGAAGCGCATTTACAACAAGTGTTCTTGTCAAACTGCCTGTGCAACCCGCCGTATTTGTACCAACAACGGAATACGTGGCTGTTAACGCCGGACTCACAGAAACAGAAGCGCTTGTTGCTCCTGTTGCCCAGCTATATGTCGTTGCTCCACCCGCTGTTAAGGTCGCTGTCTGACCTGAACAAATAGCTGATGGGCCTGTAATGGCAATAACAGGTAACGCGCTTACAGTAACGGTTGTTAGAGCAGTTCCTGTGCAGCCCTGTGTATTGGTTCCTGACACAGAATAGGAACTTGTCAGTGTTGGGCTCACTGCTATTGAATTGCTTATGGCAGATGTGCTCCAGGTATAGCTCGTCGCGCCGGAAGCGGTTAATGTTGCCTGGCTTCCTGCACAAATGACGGAGTTACCGCCCACAGCGATAAGCGGTAAAGGATTTACCGTAATGGTCCGAACCGATGTATTGGTGCAACTATTGGCATCCGCGCCGGTTACAGTATAGGTCGTTGTGATGGTTGGTGAAAATGCCGCTCCATTAATAACGCCATTGGTCCAGGTGTAGGTAAGCGCACCGGTTCCGTTTAGTGTGGTTGTGTTTCCTGAGCAGATAACAGAGTTTGTGACAGTTGATGCAACTGCCGGCAAGGTATTAACGGTTATGGTTGCTACTGCCGTATTGGAGCCTGCACAGCCCTGAGCACTGGTACCGGTGAGCGAATAACTGGTTGTAGAGGATGGGCTCACCGTAAAACTGCCGCCGGTAACGGTATACGTATTGGCACCGGAAGGAAGCATGGTAAATGTGTTACCGCTGCAGATCGCTCCGCCGGTAAGAGCTACCGTAGGCAAAGCGTTAACCGAAGCCGAAAAAACAGGGGTGTTGGTAGATATACAGCCGTTGGAAGCCGTGCCGCTTACCGTATAATTTGTAGAAGCAACAGGATTTACGGTAAAGCTACCACCGCTAATAGTATATGTATTGGCCCCGGAAGGTTTAACAACTACGGAAGAACCGGCACAGGTAATACTGTTGCTGTTCAGGGAAATGACCGGGCTTACATTTACCGATACCGTTGTTGCTGCAGAGCTTATACAGGCTCCATTGGTGCCACTTACGGTATAACCGGTCGTTGTTCCCGGGGAAACGACTACGGAAGAGCTATTGCTTGCCGGAGAGACCCATGTATAGGTTGTAACTCCACTTGCTGTAAGCGTTACGGAATTACCGGAGCAAATTGTTGTGCTGCTTGCTACAACCGAGACGACATTTCCTGCAAAATAGGAAACAACAATATAGCCATTGCCACTGTTAATCCCGTTTGATATAACCGTATTGGTAGCTGCCGGAGAAGTATAGCTGGTTCCGCCTGCTCCGCCACCGCCGCCGCCCGTGTCGTTCAATGTACAGCTGCTTGTTCCCGCTGTACCACCGCCGCCACCGCCGCCGCCAACATAACCACCGCCACCGCCTCCACCGCTGGTGTTAAAGCCCGAAGAGCATACGGCAACGCCATTGCCACCGCTGCCTCCTGTTCCCGACGCTCCGTTCCCACCGATTGTTCCACTCGCAAACGTGCATCCGACTCCCGCAGCACCGCCATTAGATCCTGAGCCACCGAAGCCGCCGCCGCCGGCCGGTGAGTTAGCGCCATTACTGCCGTTGATGCCGCTGTTACCACCATTACCTCCTGGCAGCGTAGCTGAATAACAGCCGCCGTTACCACCGCCACCGCCACCGCCGGCAACAATAACCCTGTTACCAAGGCCTGTACCGGAAACTCTAACGTCGCTGGCACCGCCACCCGCTCCCGAGTTGTTAGAGGCACCATTGCCCCCACCATTAAACCCGCCAAGCGAACCTGTACCGACACCACCAACAAAGATATTTAATACGGTACCGCTTGTCATATTATAAATACCCGAAACCCGGGCGCCATTACCACCGCTACCTCCCGGAGAACCCGATCCGCTGTTGGTAGACCCCGCGGCACCACTGGCGCCGAAACAGGTGATCGTTACCTGGTTCGTACACAGGTTGGGCAAGGTAAAGGTCTGAGCACTGCCCGTATAACTCAGGGTCTGCGTCATAACCTGTGCCTGCAATACGCCGGCTGAAGCCAGGGAAAGCATCATTATTCCTAATCGTAAACGTTTTTTCATGAACTGATTTTTAGCTTATTTCGCGGCCAAATTAAATCCTTATCTCCACAAAAAAAAACAATGTTGTGAACGACGTATTTATGCCTTCTTTTTTCCGAAGCTGACTCATAAAAACGTCCCGCTGAATAAATCCGGCGGGACCTTATGCTTAATAATAGATCAGACTGACAAGCAACTATCAGACGAAGTCAATGATTGTAATTAATTTAATGGCATCGCCCCGGGTTTTGTCAGTTCGGGCGGGGTCGAGGACAAAAGCATAGGGATAAATCTATTGCTTCACCAGCTTAACAACGGATGTTTTGCCGTTCTGCACGACACTTACAAAGTAGATCCCCTTGTCTTCCCTACTCAGGTCAAGACTGTGCTGGCCGGCCTCTAATTTCTCTGTCACCAGGATATTGCTTCCGGTCATAGTGGTAATGGTAATATGCGCCGGGGCTGATAATCCGATGGTCACAACACCATTGACCGGGTTTGGATACAGGCTGATCGCTGGTTCTGCGCCATCTACAGCCTCAATTCCTGTACACGCACTTACGACTATAGCTGTTGTGGCGGTATTGGAGCAGCCGGTTGTGCTATTTGTGAAAGAATAGGCTGGCGTAAAAGTGCCGCTGGTAGCCGGCGTAAAGGCAGTGCCCGAAACGTTAGTGCCATTATAGCTTCCGCCAGCGGGAGAGCCGGTCAAGGCTATGTTCCCGCTATTCACACAAACATTTCCTGCAGCAGCGGTTAAAGACACAGATGGCAAGGCATTCACCGTCACGCTAACCGTCGCCGATTTGGCGCAGCTGTTGGCATCCGTTGTATTGACGGTATACACGCTTGTGCTTGCCGGGTTCACACTGATCGTATTGGATGAGCTTCCGGTTGACCAGGTATACGTCAAGGTTCCGGTGCCTCCGCTACCTGTGGCAGTAAGTGTGCTTGCCCCGCCTTCGCAGATGGCTGTGCTTGTGGCAGTGGCATTTAAAACAATGGCCGGAGGTTGGGCAATGGTAAGCGTTTTGGCAATGGTTGTGCAGGTATTGGCAACCATTACTGTGTAAGAGCCCGCGCTTAAACCGCTGGCAGCAGATGCATTTCCCCCTGCCGGAATCCAGGTATAGGTAAATGGGCCGACACCGCTTGCGCTTACTGAAGCAAGCCCGTTATTGGCGCCATTGCAGAGAATGTTGGTCTGGCTGGCAACAGCGGAAACGGCTGTATTCGAAAAGCCGGAGGCCGTCACACTGGCACTGGAGCTCACCCAGTTGGAGGTACTGCCTGTTAAGGCAACATTGGTCAGTGTACCATTGTAAGCGTTTCCCGAAAGATCCGGCAGCGCTGTAACGGTTGTGTTCGTTGCACCCGCTACACCCTGGTTGAAGTTATAATTCATCAACAGGCCGCTTTGTGTCGCAGGAAGGGTATTGTTCATATTAGCCTGGATCTGACACAGGCTGATCGCACTGTTCCAGACACGGAGCTCATCGATCTGTCCGTTAAAATGCTGGCTTCCTCCCGTACGGGCCCCAATGGTCATCAGGGCGCTGGTTCCGGTAGAAGAAGAGCCGCCGGCCCCGCCGGACTGAAGCACGCCGTTGAAAAAGACCTCCGCCGTACTGCTTGTAGAAGTCCAGCGGGCCGCCACATGCGTCCATTGGTTTTGAGGGATGCTCGAGGAAGTGGCTATGGAGACCGTTGTACCATTCTTAATGACATAAAAATAAATCGTGTTGCCTGTATTGGTTCCCAAAGACACAAAATTGCTGGTACTGGCCTGTGCAAACAAAATACGTGCAAACACAGAGCCGCGTGGGTTTACCCAGGCCTCTATGGTAAAATCGTTGGTAGCCGGACTGGTGAAAACCGCAGGCATGGTGGCGATGTCCACCATATCATTGCTGCCGTCGAAATCGAGTGCGTTACCTGAAAATTGGGCCCGAGCCCCCGAACAGCATAACATGATAAAAAGGAAGAGTAAATGTTTTTGAATCATCGTATAGGGATTTAAGTTCTATGGCTAAATTATAAAAAAATTAGTTTTGCTTCAAGGGGGCAAAGCCCTGAGAAAATCAGGTGCTACGGACTATCCTGCACACGTCGTAATTATTTGCCGGCTGCCTTATGATCCGGGGAAGCCTCCCGGCCTGAGGAAGCCTGCTTATTACCCCTCACGATATCCGTTATGACCCTCCCCTTCTCCCTACGCTTGTTTTGTAAATAATTAGTCGTATATTTGTGCCCAGTTAGTCTTAAGTGTAACTCAAAACGGTTAAAATTCCTTCCTGTTTAACCCTGGTTACTATAAACAAACTCCCAGCCGCTGTTAACAACCCAATGTGGGTTTAGTATGTTATTACCATTCCACACATTTTTATTTATTAATTACATTTACAATAGGCACAATAAGTGCTTAATTACCAATTATGGCAAAATCTAAAAAGAAACAACCCAAACGCTATTTATTTGAAGAAGTACTGGCATTCTTAAAACATAATTCCGATAAAACATTTAACTACAAACAGCTGGGCGCCGCTATGGAGATCGATAACGAGGGCGACCGCTTTGCCTTGCTCGAAACCCTCGAGGAGCTGAAGCACCAGGGCTTTGTGGTTGAAAAAGAAGTAGGAAAATACCAATCGAAAGAAACCAAAAGCTACGTATCCGGTACTATCGACTTCACCTCAACCGGAACAGCCTTTGTGATCATTTCGCCCGATCAGCCCGATATTTTTATTCCCTTCCGCAAGACCCGCGATGCCATGCATGGCGACCTGGTGAAGGTGAATGTCTTCCCGCAGCGCGGTAAAGGAAAGCCCGAAGGAGAAGTGGTGGAGGTCATTCAACGCAAAAAAACAAAGTTCGTCGGTACGATCCAGATCAACCCGAAATTCGCTTTCGTGGTTCCTGACTTCGCCAAGCTGCACGTCGATTTCTTTGTGCCGCTGAGCGATATCAACGGTGCCCAGAACGGCCAAAAGGTATTAATCGAGCTCACCGAATGGAAAAAAGGCTCCGATAACCCGAACGCAAAAGTGGTGGAAGTCTTCGGAAATCCGGGAGAGCACGAAACGGAGATTCACGCCATCATGGCTGAATTCGGCTTGCCGATGGAGTTTGCTCCCGAGGTGGAAGCCGCCGCCAAAAAGCTCGATACACAAATTAAACCGGAAGAAATTGCGAAACGCCGCGATTTCAGGGGCATCACCACCTTTACCATCGACCCTGTGGATGCTAAGGATTTTGACGATGCCCTGTCTTTACGGAAGCTGGAAAACGGCAACTGGGAAGTCGGTGTGCATATTGCCGATGTGACGCATTATTTAAAGCCGCATTCTATTTTAGACAATGAGGCCGTAAACCGCGCTACTTCTGTCTACCTGGTAGACCGAACGATCCCGATGCTTCCGGAAGTGCTGAGTAACTTCGCCTGCTCGTTGCGTCCGCATGAAGAGAAATACTGTTTCAGCGCCGTCTTTGAAATGGACGACCATGCCCAGATCCAGAATCAGTGGTTCGGGAAAACAGTGATCTACAGCGATCACCGCTTTAGCTATGAGGAAGTGCAAACGATTATTGAAACGGAAGAAGGTCCTTATAAAGAAGAGATACTGACGCTCGACCGCCTGGCGAAGATCCTGCGCGCGGAACGCACGGCCAAAGGCTCTATCTTCTTTGATAAGGCGGAGGTAAAATTCAACCTGGATGAGAACGGCGCGCCATTAGGTGTGTTCTTCAAAACACAAAAAGATGCGCATAAGCTCATCGAGGACTTTATGTTGCTCGCCAATAAAAAAGTGGCGGAGTTTTTAGGGAAACCGAAACGCGAAGCGGGAGAACAAAACCAATCACGCAAGAAACAAAACGAAAAAGCAGAAGATGCCGTGGTATACAGGGTCCATGATGTTCCTAAGGACGATAAGCTCATGGACCTGAATAATTTTGTGGCGCGCTTCGGCTATTCCGTAGCGGTGGGCAACAAGCAGAAAACAGCCCAGTCCATCAATAAATTGTTGCACGATGTGAAGGACAAGAAAGAGCAAAGCATGATCGAGCTCCTCACAGTGCGCAGCATGCCGAAGGCAGTGTATACTACCAAAAACACAGGCCACTACGGTTTGGGTTTTGATTACTACACGCACTTTACCTCACCGATCCGCCGTTACCCGGATGTATTGGTGCACCGCTTACTGGAAGCCAAACTGAACCACACGCATTACCTGAAGGCCGATGAATTGGAGCAGCTGGCCAAGCATTCTTCGGAAATGGAGAAGCTGGCAGCCGATGCCGAACGTGCTTCAGTAAAATATAAGCAGGTGGAGTTTTTGGGTGATAAGATCGGGCAGATCTTCAAAGGTGTGATCAGCGGCGTGACGGAATACGGCGTGTTCGTAGAGATCACCGAGAACAGATGCGAAGGGATGATCCGCACCCGCGAAATGAAGGATGACCAGTACAGCTTTGATGAGGAAAACTACCGACTGGTAGGCCGCCGCACAGGCAGGATCTACTCCCTGGGCGATCCGGTGATGATCAAGGTAAAACGTGCCGACCTGGTGAAGAAGCAGCTGGACTTTGAATTCATCGATCAGGTAGCGCCGAAGAAGGAAGAAGTGAGAAATCCGAAACGCTATAAGAAGCGGAAGTAATTTGTTACTGGATAATGTGAGTATGATTTTAGCGCTTATTGACTAATAAAGGTATCCGAAATTATGAGAACATTAAAACAAGATATAAAAACTCAATCTGATTGGATCGTGAAAGCTTTTGCTGTAGATGGGTTTAAACTTGATTACTCAATAGACAGTTTGATTGAGGTTGATCAATTCTTCATCCGGAATATGAAAAAGGGCGGGCGCCTTAGAAAAAAAGGATTCGGACCTATATTGTTTTCAATAGGTTCATACGTCGGAGAAACAATTATCAAAAACGTCAAAGGGGCGAAATGGATCACTAATGATAATGATCCGGAAGGCGAGATGAACGCATCAATTAAATTACCTGGTGGTGGGGAAATCTGGCCAATTCAAAAAACAATGAAGAGATTTCAGAATGGTCGTGAAGATGCTATTTATCCTTATGCTCATGCGGCAACAAAAGAATTCACTGGACACCCGTTCAACGAAAGTTATTGGACATTAGTATCTGAAAATAATGAACCAGAAAACGCCAAGCCCTGGTGGAAATTTTGGTAATAAGAAGTTAATACAAACTCTACTACCTTAGTATAATATAATGAAATCAAAACTCCTCCCGCTTTTTCTGTTCTTAGGGGCCAGCTTGCTTTTAAGCTTTACGCTCAAAAACGACATCGGCTCCTGCTACCTTTCCTTCAAACCGGCTACCGATCTCATAGCAGCAAAACCCGACAGGCTGCCTGATGATGCAGAGAAATTCAGAACCGTGAAAACCGGCGCGGGAGAGGTACAGATTAGTCAGGCAGACGGCTACCGCATCCTGTATTACAATAAAAAGAATGCGCCTTTCGTGAACCTGAAGGTTGAGCTTTCGGAACCTGCCTCTTATGAGCAGGATCAAAAACACGTGCTCGAACACTTAAACTACCTAAACTCAAACTCACAGGGCATGGAAAGCAAGGAGCTCATCACCCTTGATAACCATGGCTATAAGATTTATGGCCTGAGCCGCGGCTCTATTGACAAGGGAAGCACGCTGGGCACCTTCGTGATGTTTCCGGGAAAGGACATCATCGTTTATTTCTATTTCAATAATATGACTCCCGAATTCAGAACCTTTACAAACTTAGAGGAGTACAAAGCCCAGCGCAACCTCTTTATGAGCGAATATACCAGGCACCTGGCGGGATGTAAGTAGATTAAGCGCTGAGAAAATGACGATGCCTACCGGACAGGAAATTGACAAAAAGCTTGCTTCGCTTCATAAAAAGCAGCGCCGGCTTTACAGGATCTATAAGATCAAATCCTTCTTCGGGATTCCCACTAAAGGCCTAAATGACCAACGCTCATTAGTTCTTTTCTCTATTCTTCACCATAACCCAAACAAGCCTTATACTTTTGTCGTTGTAAACGGTATTGACCGCACAGATCCTGATTCTCTCAATGATTATCACGCAACAGCTCTGCGGATCGATGAAAACGACTATGTTTCTATCTTCTTCAATGCCAATAAGCGTTTCGGCGATTTTGTGATTGGCAAAAACATTGCCGGCAAGTTAAAGACCGATGTGATAAGCCTTCTGAAAAACAATTTCAGAAAGCGCATTGCGAATAAGCATTACCTTAAAGCGGCGGAAGAACTAATCAAAAGCATAAACCGTGAATTGACCGATCGCCCTTAGATGATTGATATGACAAAGATTTTAGTATTCCTGGTACTGATGCTCCTCCTGGGGTGTTCGCCCAAAAAAGAGGCTGAGGATAGCGTGTATTATATCATTACCCATCCGGATAGCCTGCAACAGCGCTCTGTGGACGATGGGCCGCCACCACCGCCCTTCGCCTTCTATGGCTATCATAATTTTATCCTCTATGACTCTTCCCGCATTTTTTACCACAACAAGTATGTGTTTTATTCCTGCGGCATGGGCATTGATTTTTCAAAACCACCCAGGCTTTTCCTCGCACCCGACAACCTGACGGAGATAACACTCAGCGAACTGCCTGCTTTTCTGAAAGCAATGAAATCCCGGTTCCGGGAAAACGAATTCAGGGTCTATACGAACATTGCTTCTCCCACCGATACAATCCGGAACCCGGCCTTTGGGGTCATTCAGGCTTATTTTAAAACAAAAGGCATTAAGGTCTTTGGGGTGCGCCGTTGGACGGAAGAGGAGGCCTTCGCTACAAAGGCCAAAGTAGAACGCAGCGCCTATGACCCGGAAAGCGCCAAGTTCGAAACAGGCTTTGATCACCAAGAGGTTCCACCCATGCATCCACCCTCAGCAGCGAAAGCTCATAAACACTAAACATAATGGGGGCAACTGCTAAAACATTTTTCTTTTGCTGCGCTCTCACCGGGTCCTGAATGAATATGATTATAGCCACTCAAAAGAAACAAACTAAATGCCGGTATTAGTGCACCTGGCCGACGAACGCGATTCGGCTGCTATAGAAAAGAACGGGATCAAGCCGGGGAAAGGCCGGCAGGGAATTTACTGCATGCCGGTCACACAGAGCTTTTACATTTCGCATCAGTGGCTGCGCGAGCTGAAGCGCCGCGGTGTCAGGAGCTATGTAGGCGTTTACTTTAAGCTCGATAGCAAAACCATGGTGTATGCCGGCAAATACAATGAAAAGCACAAGCACATTGCCCTCGGTGAAGCCATTAAGGAAATCAGGAGCATGCAAGATCCCCTGGGCTACGAGCTGCTCATCGACCGGAAAATTGAGGCCAAAGAAATTGAAAGCATCCGCATGCTGCCGCAGAACGTGGGCTGGCGCTACTTTCCGGCAAGCCATGAAAAAGGCATTTTCTGCTCCTGCCCGATGTGCCTTCCGCGTAGCGAGATCAAAGCTAAAAGGCTTCGCGATAAGATCGATCCTCCGGTGAAGCGCCCTGCTTATCCGGCATTGCTTGCAAAGATCCTTGTGGAAGAAGATCCTGATGAAATAGAAACGCTTCTCTGGTCCATCAAGGCCAACCGCCGGCGCTCAGATCCTCAAAGCCTGATGTTTCTTCTCGATAAAGGCTCGGACGATATCAACCGCCTGCTCGCACGGACCCTTGGCGTTTTCAGGCATAAACAGACACGCAGTTGTTTGAAAACGCTTTTGGCCATGCCCGACGAGGATACCAGGGAATATGCGGCTTCCAGCCTCCTGAGCTTATATGGTAGGGAAGAAGAGCCGGGCTTACGGGCAATGAATGATCCGGTAATCGACCAGGCTATTGATGAATGGAGTGAGCAGATTCCACAGGTATAGCAGAATAACAGATCAGGAAACGCACAGATGTCTGCCCGCTTTTGTATCTTCGTACATCCGGAACTTCTTACTCATGATACATGATGACAACTCCTGCACATATCGCCAGGCACCTGCGTGAGCTGCATTTCGGTGGCAACACCACCGGCGCCAATCTGCGTGACGCCCTATCGGGGCTTAACTGGCAGCAGGCCACAGCAAAGACCGGTTCTTTCAACACCATTGCTGTGCTCGTATTCCATGTTAACTATTACGTCAGCGCCGTGCTGAAGGTTGTACAGGGAGGCCCGCTCGACGCCCACGACAGCCTTAGCTTCGACCTTGCTCCCATCAGTAATGAAAACGACTGGCAGGAGCTTGTGGCCAAATGCCTGGGCGATGCCGAAGCCCTGGCCGCTCTTTTGGAACAAATGCCCGAAGAGCGCCTGTGGGAAGATTTTGTCAAAGAAAAATACGGCGCTTATTACCGCAACCTGCACGGCGTTATTGAGCATACCTATTACCACCTCGGGCAGATCACGCTTCTTAGGAAGCTCTTGCAGGATCAGGGTCTCTGAGTAACACCATCACAATTCAAAAATCGCTTCATGAATATTCTACTAAATATCGTTTTACTGGGTCTGGCTGTCATCTGGTTTAACCACAGGCAAAAAGCAGAAACACGAAAACCCGTGTTCCCTGTTGTGATGGCTTTTATCGGCGGGGCTATTCTGGTGTTCCTGATTTCATTTGCCATTCAAAGAGATTACCTGGACGGCTTTTTGTACCTCCTTTGCGGCTGCGTGACTTTGTTGGCCTTCTGGATATGGACAAGCGCTTCCATCATTTATAAGAATACCAAACTCAAAACGACCCAATTTATTTTACCCGACCTTGCCCAGAATTCACTATTGCTCATTGCCATTCTGATCTTATGTTTTTTAGTGTCCGGCGCATCCTTAAAAATCGGAGGGTAATTTCACAGCAGAGGAAAAACAACACGGAAATAGAAGATTAAACGCTGTAAAAAAATTTGCGTAACCGAAATGTTACATATATATTTGTAACCGATTGGTTACATAACAAATCCGGCGGGCTACACGGAACATTTTATAATCCTTAAAATAATAATAACATGAGTACAAGCCATCCATCTTTCAGCCTCAGCAGAACATTCAGGGCACCAAAGGAACTGGTGTTTGAGGCCTTTGCCAACGAAGCCGCACTGGCCAAATGGTGGGGACCTGTAGAAGCTCCCATCGATGTCATTTCCCTCGATTTCAGGCCCGGTGGCACCTTCCATTATAAAATGAAGGGACAGCAGGTAAACTACGGCATCTTTCATTACAGGGAGATCAGGCGGCCCGACAGCATCACCTGGGTCAACTCCTTCGCGAATGAGAAAGGAGAGATCATCAGGCCACCCTTCGAGGGCATGGATGTTCCCAAAGAAATGCTGGTAAGGATCAGCCTGTCGGAAAAAGACGGAATCACCACCCTCGACCTGTTCAGCGAACCGATCAATGCTTCGGCAAGCGAGGCCTCAACCTTCAGGGGTATGACGGACAGCATGCGCCAGGGCTTTGGCGGTACCATGAGCCAGCTCGAATCTTACCTGGAGGCCTTGCAGGCATCTTAAGCTCCTGTTATTTGGCAGGCCGGAAGCCTTTTAGCATCAGCCAGATCCCGAAGATGACCTCGAACAGGCCACCGGGCAGCGAGAGCAGAATGCCCACACGGTATCCGAACAATTCCAGGCAGGCGCCCAGCGCCAGCAGGAGATAGCCCATCAGGCCCAGAATAGACAGGAACGCGGGAATCAGCCGTTTCTGAAAGAGCAGGTGGCAAAAGGGAATACTCCCCAGCCCAAGGATAATCATCGCCAGCTGGTAGGCCCAGAAATTACCCTGTGTAGCCATTTGAAAGAACAGGTCGGTACAGGTGGGGTCGACCAGGTTTGTTTTGGCATATCCGGTGCTTAGTGTAAACAGCAGCAACAGACTGATCAGGCCCACGAGCAGGATCAGGGCCTCCATGATCCTGGCTGCCAGGTACCATAGTCCCGTTCGTGGATGGTAAGGTTTCAGCACAGGGTATAGCACAATGGCAATGGCTGCAACGCTCAGGGAATTGAGCAGCAGGAGCAGGGCAGCAGTCATGAGCTGCGGGCGGGAGGCGGCGATAGAGAGCAAGTGGCCGGGTGCCGTAGTAAGCGAGGAGATCAGGCTGCTGCCGATACCATAAGCCAGGAATGGCACCAGGAAAAGAGCCCCGGCCATACGAAGCGGTATTGGATTGGTGTTCATCTTTTTTGAATTTAAACACCCGCAAGTTACAAGGCTGAATTACCGGGATTCGTTGACTTCGGTTAAGAAATGCAAGGCTGCTTTTCTACCGCTGATCCTTATTTTTAACCGCAGGGCCTTAACAAAAAAGCCTGCTACGACGGGTCGTAGCAGGCTTTGCAGCTCTTTTTCAAGGTTATTATATATGAATAATAATGCCTTTGTTTATACCTGTATTCATGGTGAATGGTTAGTTTATTGTAAATTTCAGATAATCCCGTCCAAATGGTAAGGGTGCCAGCCCCCCAATTTTGGTTTTAACGTTTCTTTTTCTACCTTGTATATTAAAAAATGCACAGACTAGCCCTTATCCTTGCTTTGTTTTGTACTGTTTCGGTCAGTGCCCAGTACACAAGTAAAATTACGCAGCGCCTTAAAAACCTGCGGGAGCTGGCTTATTCCGATTCGCTGGGCCTGTTCCGGGAAGGAGAAGAGGTGATTAAGTCCGTGAGGGGAACCTCCCAGGAAGCGGCTATTTCCGATGTGTACCTTTATTTTGGAAACTACTTTTATTATACCCGCAATATCGACCGGGCAAGGGCTTATTTCACCAAAGCCAACAAGCAGGCCATTCTTACCAAAAACCAGCATATCCAGGACCTTTCAAACGTGAGGCTGGTATTTATTGATAATGAAGAGGGCCTGAACGATGATGCGGAAAACCAGCTGAACGAGATGCTGGTGGAAGCCAAAGAAAAAAAGGACTATGAGAACACCCTGGAGATCATCAATTTCCTCGGCATATTAACGGAGCGGGAAAACCGCCTGCAGGATGCCATTAAGCTCTACATCGAGGGCCTCTACCTGGCTGAAACCTATAAGCTGGGCCACTATTCCGGGACCTTCCGGAATAACCTGGGCCTCATGAAAATATACGCCAACCAGTTCGATGAAGCCCTGGTGGATTTTGAAAAGGGATTGGTAATTGCCAAAAAGGAAAAGGAGAAAAACCTGATGAGCCATATCCAGATCAATATGGCCCTGGTGTACCTCATCAAGGACAGCACCAAAACAGCGCTCCACATGTTCAATGATGTGATCAGCCATTCCCGCAAAAATAACCACCCGCGGGAGCTGGCCAGCATCTTTGTGAATGTCGGGTCCTCCTTCGTTGCAACAGGCCGCCCGGAAATGGCACTATCCTATATGGACTCTGCGATTATGGTGTTGGAAGATCATAAGATGTATGTGGAGCTTACCAAGGCTTATTTAGGAAAAACAGATGTGCTCACCAGGCTGAAAAGGCCGGCTGATGCGCGCAAATCGCTGGAGCGGGTTTCGCAGCTCACCGACATTACCAATAACCTGGAGGATAAGTCCTCGCGCTTTATGATGCTGTACCAGATCGAGAAGCAGGAAAAAAATTACAAGGCGGCGCTCGAGAGCTATGAAAAATTCAAATCGCTGAAAGACAGCGCCAGTGAGATCCTCAATAGTAAAGTGGTTCAGGGCCTTCAGCTGAAATACAACGTACAGAAAAAGGAAATAGAGCTGGAAAAGGAACGGTCGAAAACGCTGGTGCTTGAAAAAAAGAACCAGGACGAGCGCTTTATCCGCTACCTTACCATTTTTGTTTCGGCCATTGCCCTGATCCTTATCCTGGGCCTGGTGTGGGTCCTATACTCGCGCAAGGTCCGCGAAAAACAGGAGCTCTTCAGCCAGCAGCTTATCGAAAAAATCGAGGAAGACCGGTCGCGGATCTCGATGGACCTGCATGATGATATCGGCCAGTCGCTGTCGATGCTGAAATCGAAGATTACCTCGATGAAAGCGGAGAGTGGGCCGGATGAAAAACTACTGGAATCCGGGCTTTCGCGGGTAATCGAGCAAACCCGTGAAATTTCGAGGAGCCTGTATCCCTCCTACCTCGAGAAGATCGGCCTGGTGCGTTCGGTAGCAAGCCTTTCGGAAAACGTACAGTCCTCTACCGGCATCGAATGTAGCTTCGATATTACCGATAAGGTGGAAAGCCTCCCGCTGAATGTAAAAACGCACCTGTACCGCATCCTGCAGGAGTGCACCAATAATACCATCAAGCATTCGGGAGCCACGGCGCTCAAGGTTTCCATTACCGAAAAGAACGGCGAGTTCACGATGATCTACCAGGACAATGGCAGCGGCTTTGGAAGCAAGCAGCAAAAGGGCCTGGGTATCCTCTCCATGAAAGAACGCGCCAAGATCATCAACGGAACCGTCTCCTTCGACGACAAAGGCAATAAGAGCTTTAAGCTGGTACTCAAATTCAAATCCTAATCTCCCCATGAAAACCGTAAACTCACTACTCATCGCCGACGACCACCCTATCTTCAGGATGGGCCTTAAAGATATTCTGCACCGTGTGTTTCCCAAGGCAAAGATTTACGAATGCCACAACGGCACGGAAGCATTTGACAGCATTTTAAAGTACGATCCCGAAATCTCTATCCTGGATATCAACATGCCGGAGATCAACGGGCTGGACGTGTGTAAGCATGTCCTCAAGCAAAAACCGGAGGCCCGCATCATCATCCTTACCATGTACAGCGAAAAGGAAATGATCAAGAATGCCATGCTTTCCGGGGCCCTGGGCTATATCCTGAAAGACAATGCCGTGGATGAGATCACCGATTGCGTACAAACGGTGCTGGCCGGCGATAAGTACATGGGCATTGCCATGCAGCCTCACCATAAGGAGCTCACCGTGGAAGATAAAAAGAAAAAGCAATTGCTCGATGGCCTGAAAGCCCTGAGCCACGCAGAACTGAAAACACTCAAGCTGGTGAGCCAGAACAAAACCTCGAAGGAAATTTCGGAGCTGCTCTTCCTTTCCGAAAAAACCATTGAGAACTACCGCTCACGCATCTGCCAGAAGCTCGACCTGCCGCCACGCAACAACAGCCTGGTGATCTGGATCAGCGAGAACAAGAACCTCTTGTCCTATATCAGCGAGTTTTAGCTGCCTCTATTCCCCCTTGTTGAAGGGGGTATCCGAAGGACGGGGGATGTTGCTCTATATCATCTCCAATAAAAAACCCTGCTTGTATGAAGCAGGGTTTTTGTTTTTTAAAATTTTTCTTATCCCAGCAACCAGCGGAACAGCAGGAACAGTCCGCAGGAGAGGGCAATCGTTACAGGCAGGGTAAGCACCCAGGCCAGCATGATGTTGATGATGGTTTTACGTTGTAAGTTCTTCAGGCCTTTTTTGGCCACCATACTTCCGGCAATACCCGAGGAAAGCATGTGTGTGGTACTTACCGGCGCACCGTAGGCCGTTGCCACGCCAATACCAATGGAGGCTACGATCTCGGCGCTGGCGCCCTGTGCATAGCTCATGTGCTGTTTTCCGATCTTCTCACCAATCGTTTTCACCACGCGCTTCCAGCCGATCATCGTTCCCAGGCCCAGGGAAATAGAGATCATAATGATAACCCAGCTTGGAGCGTATTCAATCAGTTTTTTAGAGGCCTTGATCTCATCTTTCAAGGTTTTCTGATCATTGAGGGTTAAGGATAAGTTCTCTCCTTTGATTAGTTTTTCTGCGCTCTTGGTGATCTTCACTACATCTTTGCGGAGGCTGAAGCGCTCGGTTACCGCCACATCGTTGGAGCTGTATTTGCCCGTGGTATTCGTATGGAAATGGTCGCTGTAGGCGAGGATATCATGGTAGGCAAATAATTCTTTTTCTCCGAATTTGCTGGTATCGGCTTTCAGAATCAGCTTTTGGATGTGCTCCACATTTCCGTTGATGCTTTGCAGGTTCACGCTTTCATCGAGTGAGAACTGCGCCGGCAGGATCGCGATGAGGATCATCATGATGATGCCCACCCCTTTCTGTCCGTCGTTCTGCCCGTGGAAAAAGCTTACCAGGCCGCAGGTCGTCCATAACATCATCCGTACCCAGAGCGGAGGAACTTTCCCCGGGATCGGTTCTTTGTAGATAATATCGTTTTTGATCAGGCGCTTGAAGATGAACATGACAATGATGGCCAGTGTAAAGCCTGCGAGGGGCGATACCAGCAAGGCCATGCCGGTATCTTTGGCCTTATCCCAGTTTACGGCAGAAAGCCCCATGTCTCCGGGCAAAAAGTAAAAGGCGATCCCGATCCCTAAGATGGAACCGATGATGGTATGCGAGCTGGATGAAGGAATGCCCAGGTACCAGGTTCCGAAGTTCCAGATGATGGCGCTCAGCAGGAGCGCCAGGATCATGGCTACACCGTGGTACACATTGGTATCTACCAGCACCTCCATCGGCAGGAGGTTCACAATGCCCATGGCGACTGTAATACCGCCCAGTAACACACCGCAAAAGTTCAGGATCCCGGAATACACTACCGCTACGGTAGGTTTCATGCTGTTGGTATAAATCACAGTAGCTACCGCATTGGCCGTATCGTGAAAACCGTTGATAAATTCAAAAAAACAGGCAAGGAGCAGGCAGATAACCAGTAGTACTATAATTGTCGTCATATAAATTTCTTCTATTTAAATTGACGCAAAAGTAGGATGTATTACCCTTTTCAATGTTAAGCTAATGTTAACATCTGCTTTCTAAATTCCTAATTCGATCTGAAAAACCGCGAAAAAATAGCGGTTATGGTCCTGCTGAAGGGCGAGGTCGCGCTCACGGTTATAGAAGATGTTGGCCTGGGCCTTTACCTTATGCTTGTTGAGGTATTTGGACACTCCCAACCCGTATTGCTCGTTCTGACGCACTTTTGCCAGCAAATCGTGGTGCGGGCTTACCAGGGAGTGGCGCAGCGCGATCTCAAAGCGGTTTTTAAAACAGTAGCTCAGCTGGGTGTTGATGCCGTCGCCGGTAATAATGGTCCTGGCCTTCCCGTCGCTGCCCATCACAACAGGAGCGCCTTCGGTATCGCGCCTGATGTACTCGCTGCTCAGCGCCATGCCCTGGTATTTGAACACCATATCGGCCATATATACGTTGAAGCTCCTGGAGGCCAGCAGGTCTTTCCCCAGCTGCCCGCCATTGCGCACCGCCAGGTCGTTGAACTGGTAAGCGCCGGCGATCGAGAACTTGGGTTTAGGCTCATGCAGCAGGTCGCCCTCAAAATAGTCGCCGCCATCGGTAAAAGCCCCGAAAGGCAGGAGCTCTACCCTCCCGGTATAAGCCAGGCCCGGGTTGCTCATCACGGAGTTGCGGCCTTCCCCGCTGGTAATGGCTGCTTTGGTTAATAAGATGACATTCCCGCCCAGGCTTGCCGTATGGTAAGCAAAGAGGCCGAAATCACGGTCCACGGTAAAATTTGCATTTACAATCGACCTGTCGTAGAACTGCAGGGTGCTCGAGGAGCTCATCCGCTGCCTGTTTCCGGGCAGTTTCCCCTGGCCGAAGCCAAACTGGAGGTTTTTTACAGGCCTGTAAAAGATCATGGCATCCCTTAAGACATTGGGGCTACTGTTCTGTACGGAGCCGTCAACATCGCTCCAGTCCATATCGCCGCGGGAGAAAGACAGCTGCATGTAATAGGTCCATTTGGCATTGATCACATGCCCTGCCAGGCCAAGGCGGCAGCGGCGCACACGGGCTTCCCAGCTGGCGGGTTGCAGGTCCTCGTCACTTGCCGTATTCATCAAAATCCGGTTCTGGATCCGGAAGCGGATATTCACCGAATAAGAGCTGTCGGGTGTCGAAAATCCGAGGCCGTTCTTAAAATTGAAATGCGGGAATTTCTTCTGCTGGCTTTTCAGGTTCGTCATTTCCTTCTTCAGGAGCAGAAGCTCCCGGATAATGCTGTCCTGGGTATAAGCTTTGGTTTCCTGCGCTGCCAAAGGGTTCAAAGCAATCAGGCTTATTAAAAGAAAAGTAATTGTTATTCTCATGTAAATCTATTATTACGGAATGGCAAAATAATCCGCACGATGTTAGATTTGAGTAAATCGAATGTTACCAAATAGTTAAGGAACATAAGAAAGCCTTGCCGCAAACACGACAAGGCTTTTGATGATATTTGAAGTTGTCAATCCGGTTTGCCCCTCTTTCCTTTCGGGCGATGTACCGGGATTGTTCTAAGGCACTTTATTCATAGCCACTTAAATACATCACCTGCCTATTCTTCACAAGTGACGCTCGACGTGACAAGGCCGGCTTTCTAACAATCGATCTTCTTGATGCGATCCGCGTGGCGGCCGCCTTCGAAGCTTTCGCTTAAAAACACGTCGATGCATTTTTTAGCTTCTGCTACCGAAATGTAGCGTGCGGGTAATACTAAGATGTTGGCATCGTTATGCTGGCGCGCCAGCGCCGCGATTTCAGAATTCCAACATAAAGCCGCCCTGATACCCTGGTGCTTGTTGGCAGCCATGTTAATACCGTTTCCACTTCCGCACATCAGGATCCCAAACTCCACTTCTTCGCCGGTAACAGCCGTAGCCACGGCATGCCCGAAATCAGGGTAATCGGCACGCTCGGTGCTGTAGGTCCCTTTATCGCTCACATCGTGTTGTTTGCTTTTTAAATAGGTGATGAGTTCTTCTTTTAATTCAAATCCTGCGTGATCGCTGCCAATGGCTAATTTCATAGTGTGTTGATTAAGGTACAAAGGTAGCAGTTTTAAAATTATTTTCAGGGAGTAAATTCTATCGTTGAATCAACTACATTCAGTCAACGAACCGGTGGTTTCGAAAGCCTCAAGCACCGGTGTTTACTTTAATAGGTTATTTCCACATCGCCGCCAATGGGAAAGCTCTGGCAAACCAGGATTCGGCCTTTCGCCACTTCATCATCTGTGAGCACTTCATTATAAGCCATCCATACCTTTCCCTTGCTGCAGCTCGCCACACAGCTGGCACAGCGCCCGGCCTTGCAGCTATAAGGCAGCTGGATTCCCTGGCTGATCGCCGCTTCCAGGATCGATTCGGGATACTGTACCGCAACAGAAAAGGTTTGCCCGCCAATGCTTATCATCGCCTGGTGAGCCTCCATGTCCGGCGGCTGTTCTTTGATCTTACGCGGCAGGCTGCTGTAGTTCTCCTTCATCACATGGCTCGCCGGAAAGCGGCTCAATAAGGTAATCTGCACCGTCAGCATATAATCGAAAGGCCCGCAGATGTAGAACATCACCTCATTCCTTCCTACCCGCAGGTATTGATCGATGAGCTGGCCCAGCAGCCAGCTGCTCAGGCGCGTATTGTAAATCCCACTCTCATTACTGAACAGGAACTTAACGGTGAAGCGCTCCCGGTGCTGCTCCTGCAGCTCTTTCAGCTGCCCGTAAAAAATAGTGTCTTCCCTGCTCTTATTACTATAAATGAGTGTTACCTGGTGATCGGTTGTCTTTAACAATGTCCTGATCAATGAAAAACAAGGTGTAATGCCGCTGCCGGCCGCAATAAAGAAAAACTGCCTGATCAGCGGGTCATTCTCCGGCAGGGTAAACTGTCCGGCGATACCGGTCGATTCCAGGATATCGCCTACTTTTACCGTCGTTAATAAAGCCCTCGAAAATTCTCCGTTATCCAGTTTTTTGATGGTGATCGCCAGCTCCTTATCTGTTTCGGGTGAGGATGACATGGAATAAGACCTCCGCTTTTCGCCATATTCGCTATGGAATACGAGCGTCAGAAATTGTCCCGGCTTATACTCAGGCTCCCATCCGTTCAGGGGCTCCAGCACAAATGTTTTAGCATCCTTGCTTTCCTGAACAAGGCGTATTACCTTTAATTGCCGGACGATAGAGTTTTGGTACATACTTTTATGAATCGAAATGGTATTTCAAAACTTTGTTAACTAATAGTAATCAACGTTAATTAACCTTAACAAAAAAGTTAACTGATTTTGAAGCAGTTGTCCTACCTGTGAATTAACAAATTTACTGTGTAAAAATTAATTGTCCGTTAATAAGTTTGTGTAATTAATTCCACGTTTGTTCATATCAAATTTACTTAGCACAAGATTCGTTAATTCAAAATTTACTTTCAAAAACTAGTGGGTCTCTTTTACAGTTTTACACACATAAAAAACAGGTGATCCACCTCTCTATTTACTGACAACAGCTTTTCTAAACAATTTGTTGATTACTGTGTATGAATCTACAGATCAAAATATTATAGGTTCATTACCCGTTTAATAAATGTTAATAGAGCCTGATTAATCATAAAAACAAGGGAACAAAAGCTTATTTTTACACAGTACTAACAGCTTATAATAATAGCCTTTAATTTAATTTTTAAAATATTTTATTATTATATATTATGAATTTGGAAAAAGGATACCTCGAAAAAAAGATTGACCCGGCGCTTGATTTGTTCAAAGAGATTGCGCATCTTAAGAAAGAGAAGAACGCCATCATCCTGGCCCACTACTATCAGGATGCTGATATTCAGGACATTGCAGATTATATCGGTGACAGTTTAGGCCTCGCTCAACAGGCCGAAAAATCGACGGCCGACATCATTTTATTTGCCGGCGTGCATTTTATGGCAGAAACAGCCAAGATCCTCAATCCGAAAACCAAAGTGCTCATCCCCGATCTCAAAGCAGGCTGCTCCCTGGCCGACTCCTGCCCGCCTGATGAATTTGCCGCATTTAAAGCCGCTCACCCCGATCATGTGGTGCTTACCTATGTGAATTGTACGGCCGACATCAAAGCGCTCTCAGATGTCATTGTAACGTCTACCAATGCCGTTCAGATCGTGGAATCCTTCCCGAAAGACCAGAAGATCATTTTTGCCCCGGATAAGAACCTGGGTGCTTATATCAACAAAGTAACCGGCCGTAACATGGTGCTGTGGAACGGCTCCTGCATGGTGCACGAGATCTTCAGCCTCGAAAAGCTCATTAAGCTGAAAGCGCAGCATCCGCAGGCCGTTATTTTAGCACATCCCGAGTGTGAGGCAGCCATCCTCGATCATGCCGATTACATTGGCAGTACCACGGCTTTACTCAACTACAGTAAAAAATCGGAAGCGAAAGAATTTATTGTACTCACGGAAACCGGCATTATTCACCAGATGCAGAAGGCCAGCCCCGGAAAAACATTCATTCCTGCTCCGCCCAACAACAGCTGCGCCTGCAACGATTGCCCTTATATGAAACTGAACACCCTCGAAAAAATATACAATACCCTGAAATACGAACAACCCGAATTATTGATGGATGCAGAGATGATTGAGAAGGCTAAAAAGCCCATCACACGCATGCTGGAGCTGTCTGCACAATTCGGCTTATAAATTTTATGGTATCGATTATAAATGGTAAATTAGATGTTTTATAGATTGTTTGTTCCTGTGCTACACCAGAGATTGCCTTATATTTTAAGAATTAGCTTACTGTGTTTGGTTGCAGCGGTTCCCTATTCTTCGAAAGCACAAACAGCCAATCCCAATGGCTACAATATCTTCTATTACGATAATGGCGCTAAATCATCGGAAGGGACGATGCGCGACGGGAAGCCCGATGGCTACTGGAAAAATTACTATAAGAACGGAAAGCTTAAAATAGAAGGAAACCGTAAGGAGTTCCTGCTCGACAGCGTATGGAAGTTCTATACCGAAAGAGGGAAGATCACCAAAGCGGTAGCCTATGCCGAAGGTAAAAAGAACGGCTATACGCTGAACTACGATACCAACCAGCGTGTCAGCAGCAAAGAGCCTTATGTAAACGATATCAAGCAGGGCATGGTCTTTTCCTATTATCCTTCCGGAAGAACCAGGCAAATGACGCCTTACGTGAAAGGAAGGCCCGATGGTATAGCTTACGAGTATGCCGAAGATTCCACTATTATTTCCATCATCAAATACCAGGGCGGAATCCTGGCCAATGTGGAACGCATAAACCGCAAGGATGAGAACGGAAAGAAACAGGGGGTCTGGAAAAGCTTTTATGAGGACGGAAAATTAAAAGAAGAAAAAAAATTCAGGGACGACCAGGTGGATGGCTATGCCAAAACCTATGATAATAAAGGAAACCTGACGAATACCGAAAAATTCAATAACGGCAAGCAGGTGAAAAATGCGCCTGAGCTGGCCCGCCTGGATGTGTACAAGGATTACTATGAGGATGGCACCCTGAAATACGAGGGTGGATACATCAACGGTATGCCGGTGGGCACACACTACCATTACAAGCTTAAATATGTTTGCGACTCATTGCCCGTAGCGCGCGATGATACCAGTGATGTGATGATCAAAGTACAGGTGTGCCGCAACAGGCCGGTGCCGGATTCAGCGATCGTATACCTCGAAGGCATTAAAACCGATTACGGCGCTGTAGACAGCCTCAGGAACCGGGTGGGCATCTGGACGGAATACCATAATACAGGTGAGTTCAAAGGAAAGGGTTTATACCTGAATGACAAGCGTGTGGGCGACTGGACCTTCTATTACCCGAACGGGCAGGTTGAGCAAAAAGGAAAATACGATAAGAAAGGCCAGGCCCAGGGCGATTGGCGCTGGTATTACGAGAACGGAGCGCTGATGCGCGAAGAAACCTATATCAACAACCTGCGCGACGGAACCATGACGGAATATACCGAAGATGGAAAAGTACTGACCAAGGGCGAGTTTGCAGACGATATGCAGCAAGGCCTTTGGGTCTATGAAACACCGGAGTACAAAGCCATTGGCAAGTATGTGGATGATAAGCCGGACAGCTTATGGAAAAGCTATTACATGCCGAAGGAACGCCTGAAATTTGAAGGACGATTTTTGAATGGGGATGAAGACGGTGTGCATACCTGGTATTACGAGAATGGCCGGAAAATGATGCAGGGCGCTTATTCCGGAGGCATGAAACAAAACGACTGGAAGTTTTATGACGAAGGTGGCTATAACTACCTCACCATCTTTTATGAAAACGATATCGAAGTAAAATTCCAGGGAACAAAAGTGGTGCCTACCTATGAGGAAAGCATCCGGGATTATTCATCTGTCACTTCCAAAAAGCCGGATAAAACTATCCTGGACAAGGAAAAAGAAGTTAAGAAAGATGAGGAAGGCGCCGAGTAATAAGGCTTCCATGCCTGTGCCTGTCAAAGGGTCTGTGAACGATCAGGCCCTGATTTCCGTTCTTCAGAATCTGCCGGTAGGCATTGTTATTTTTTCCACATCTTCTATTCTGTTTGGAAACAAACAGGCGCTTAAGATCCTGAAAGCCGGCAAAAGCTTTGAGCGGGAGCTGTATAGCTATTCTGTTTTTGACCTGATCTTACCGGAATACCACAAAGCCTGTAAACAGCGTCATAAAAAGATTTTAGCCGGCGAAGAGCAGCAGGCCTACGAGGTAAAGATCAAGAATGCGAAAGGCGAAATTATCAATGTTGAGGTAAAATGTAACGCTGTTATTTTCGAAGGGAAAAAGGTCATTCAAAGTGTGATCTCGGAAATCTCCGAACGCGTGAAATCACGCAATAAGCTTAAGGAAGCGGAAAATAACCTGAAAGTGATCCTGAGAGGGATTGATGAGGTGGTGTATTACCTCGACATCAGAGAAGAAAAAAAATTAAAGTTCATTTCCGATAAAGTGGAAGATACCTTTGGTGTGAAACCGGAGGTATACAACAAAAATTACGTTAGCGGAAAAGCCGATATATTAAAGCACATTCACCCCGACGATATAGAGATGGTGGTGAAGAGCGGCGAAAAGCTCAGAAAGGAAAAGAAGCCCCAGACCTTTGTGTACCGCTTCAAAAACTTTAAAACCAAAAAATACCAGTGGCTGCAGGAGCGCATCATTCCTCAGTTTGACGAGCAGCGTAACCACATCGGGAACCTGGGAATTACCCGCGATATTTCTGCAGAGATGGAAAAAGAGCGCCACCTCAAGCAGAACGAAACCATCTTCAAGCACCTGTCGCAAAATGCGTCGGACATTATCTACCTCTACGATTTTAAGCCTGTAGGAACCTATACCTATGTGAGCAATTCGGTAAAAAAGATCCTGGGATATTCTCCCGAGGATTTTTACAAGGATCCCCTGTTTGGAAATAAGATCATTATCAACGATGATAAGAACATCATCCGTAATTCCAATGCCATTATTGCCGGGCAGAAGAACGTGCGTAAAACGCTCGATAAATCGGTTTTCAGGTACGTTAAGAAAGACGGAAGCATTGCCTGGCTCGAAACACGCTATTCGCACTTAAAGGATAAGGAAGGGAATATCATCACGCTCATCGGCATCAGCCGCGACGTTACCAAAGAAAAGCAGGAAGAGCAGCTGCGGAAGCAAACCGAGCAGAAGTTTAAGCTCATTGCCGACAATGCCAACGATGTTATTTATTTTTTTACCTACCATCCGGAGCCAAAATACATTTACATCAGCCCTTCCGTGAAAAAGCTGCTGGGTTCGCCGGCCTCCGAATTTTATAAGAATCCCGGTAAGGCCCGCTCCCTGGCTATTGACCAGAAAACCTATAACGACTTTGAAGAAGAGCTGGCCAGGAAGCAAAAAAATAATACACTCACCTTTACAACCTCTGTATTCCAATACAAGACAAAGGCCGGCAAGCTGGTATGGCTCGAGGATAATTATTCACCGATTTTCGATGAGTACGGCAACATTGAATTTATTCTCGGCATCAGCCGCGACATTACCGCCGAAAAAAATTACAGGCTTGAGCTCGAGCAGAAATGGAACAACTATGAGAATGTATTGGAGAATTCGCCGGTAGGCATTATCATCCATGAGAACGGGATCTGCCTGTATTGTAATAAAACAGCCTCCAATATACTGGAGGTCAATGATCCCAAAAAGCTCTTCGGTTTGCCCCTGATGCATTATTTTTACGACGAGGTTCAAAAAGATCTGGCGTTTATGCGTATGAACAGGGCCATTGGAGGCGAAGAGCTCGGCGAGCACTCCTATCGCATCCGCACCTCAAAGAACAACATCATTGATGTGGACCTGAAAACGGTTCCCTTCATCTACAACGGGCAAAAATGTGTGCAGACGATCATCTCCAACATTTCGGATGTTAAGAAGCTGGAGAAGGAGCGCATCAGGGCGGAAATTGCGGAAGATCTGAATAAGGAACTTATCAAGGAAATCAATTACCGCAAAAAGATCCAGCATGAGCTGGTGACGCAAACCACCAAGTACGAGGCTATTTTTAATAATACCTCACACCTCATCTGGTCGGTCAACAGGGACCTGCAGATCACCTCCTTCAACCGGAATTATTACGATTACATCAAAAAGATATTCGATAACGAGATCAAGGTGGGTATTCACATTTCGGAAATACGAAGTAAGGAGAGCCAGAATATTAACCTGGGAATCTGGGAAGAAAAATACAAAAAGGTATTTGAAAGCAAGAAAGACAACAGCGTTGAGTTCTTCGAAATCCAGAATGCCGATGCCCGCGGGAAGATCCACTACCGCGAAATTTACCTGCACCCGATCCGCGATGCGAGAGGCATTGTGAATGAGATTGCCATTATTGCGCATGATGTCACGGAAAGAAAACACGTGGAACAAAAGATCCTCGATCAGGCTGCCAAGCTAGAATCTATTTTCGAAAGCTCAGCCCACCTGGTATGGACGGTAGACGCGGAATTTAACCTGACCTCCTGCAACAATAACTTTGTAGAGACCTTTAAATTCAACTACCAGGTAGAGCCGGTATTGCATAAAAAGCTTCACCTGGTGGTGCTGCCGCAATACAGGAAAGATTACGAAAACTATTGGTATCCGCTGTACCGCAAGGTGCTGGCCGGAAACTCGCTCAAGTTTGAAAGAAAGCAAAAAGAAAAGCACGGAGGCATCAATTACAAAGAGATTTACCTCAATCCGATCCGCAACTCTCATGGCGAGATCATTGAAATAGCCTGCCTGGCACACGATATTACCGAAAACAAACAGTTCGAAAAGCAAATTGTAGAACAATCGGCCAAGCTCAAAGCCATCTTCGAAAGTGGCGACCAGCTTATGTGGACGATTGGCATAGACAAGCGCCTGACCTCCTTTAACCAGAATTATGCGAAGGCCATCTATGATCTGTATGGCTATTATCCCGAGCTCGGAAAAAGCATGCGCACCAGCAGGAGCGCCGATTACCACGATATCTGGAACGAGCGTTACGAAAAGGCCTTCCAGGGCAAGCAGGTAGAATTTATTTCGGAAAGGGTAAACCTTCATGGCGTGAAGATCATTCGCCAGATGATCCTCTACCCGATCAAAGACAATGATAACAACGTGATCGAGATTTCCGGAATCGGTTTTGACATTACGGAAAATAAGAAAAACGAAGAGCGGATTACCCAATCGCTCAAGGAAAAAGAAGTGCTGCTGAAGGAAGTGCACCACCGCGTGAAAAACAACATGCAGGTAATCTCCAGCATCCTCAATTTACAGTCGTCGTACGTGAAAGATGCCTATGCGCTCAACCTGCTGAAGGAGTGCCAGAACAGGATCAAATCCATGGCCTTTATCCATGAAAGCCTTTACCAGACCAAGAATTTCGAGTCGGTCAACTTTTCGGAATACATCACCACCTTGTCTAAAAACCTGGTGCATACCTACTCGATCAATACCAAAAACATCAAGCTGGTTTTAACACTTGACAAACTGTTTTTAAACCTCGATTCATCAATCCCCTGCGGCTTAATTATCAACGAAATTATATCAAATTCATTAAAATATGCATTTCCTGATAATAGGGATGGAATAATCTTCGTAACTTTGAAAGTTGACAATCATCAGGTGAGGATTGAAGCTGGTGACAACGGGGTGGGAATTCCTCAGGGAATCGACATCAAATACACGGAAACACTAGGCCTACAGCTGGTGGATACGCTCGTAGAACAGATTAACGGAACTTTGGTACTGGAACGCCACAAAGGCACAAAATTTATTATAGAGTTTAAGAATTAATTCAGATTATGGAAAACAACATCAACGTGTACATTGTAGAAGACGAGAGCATCGTAGCGAAAGACATTCAGAACAGCCTGAAAAAACTGGGCTACAACGTGCTTGGCATCAGCAATAACGGAGCAGACGCCATTAAAAACATTGTGGATCTGGAACCGAACATCGTTCTGATGGATATTATGATCAAAGGAAATATGACCGGCATTGAAGTGGCCGAGATCATTAAAAAAGAATACAACATCCCGGTGATCTTCTTAACGGCTTATGCCGACGAGAGCACGCTGGCCAAGGCAAAAATTACAGAGCCTTACGGCTACATCCTGAAGCCCTTTAAAGAGATCGATCTCCATTCCACCATCGAAATGGCGATCTACAAGCATAAGAAAGATACCGAGGTACAAAAGGAAAGAGATTTCCTCTACTCTTTGGTAGAGAATAAAGACGATGCTGCTAAAGACATCCTCTTTGTGAAATCCAACAGCCGCCTGGTGAAAGTAAACCTGAAAGATATTTTCTACGTGGAGGCATTGAAGGATTATGTGGTGCTCAACACACAGTACACGCGCTACACCATTCACTCCACCATGAAAGATATTGAAAAGAAGCTCGACAACGGCGATTTCATCCGCGTGCACCGCTCTTTCATTGCCCGCATTGATAAAATCCAAACAATTGAAAACCAAACAGTTGTATTGGAAGAAAATAAAAAGGTCATTCCTATCGGCGGTTCTTACCGCGATGAGCTCCTGGCCAAACTAAACATGATTTAATTTAGTGATAAAAGGTACAAGACATAAGATTAAAGACTGGTCTTTTATCCTTTATCTTACCTCTCTTATCCTTTTCCCTTGAATTCTCAATATGATATTATAGTAGTTGGCGCCGGCCACGCCGGTTGTGAGGCCGCTGCAGCAGCAGCAAACATGGGTTCGAAAGTTTTGCTTTTGACCATGAACATGCAAACCATTGCCCAGATGAGCTGTAACCCGGCCATGGGCGGTATTGCCAAAGGGCAGATCGTTCGTGAGATCGACGCCCTCGGAGGATACAGTGGTATTGTTTCCGACAAATCAGCCATCCAGTTCCGCATGCTCAACCGCAGCAAAGGTCCCGCGATGTGGAGCCCGCGCACACAAAACGACCGCATGCTCTTTGCTTCCACCTGGCGTGAAATGCTGGAGCAAACACCCAATGTGGATTTCTGGCAGGACATGTGCAAGAACCTGATCATCTCCAAAGACGGAAAACGCGTGGAAGGAGTTGTAACCGGCATGGGCCTGGAATTTAAGGCAAAGGCGGTGATCCTCACCAACGGAACTTTCCTGAACGGCCTGATCCATATTGGCGAAAAACAAATTGGCGGAGGCCGCAATGGCGAATCCGCTTCCTATGGTATTACCGAACAACTCGTTTCCCTGGGCTTCGAAAGCGGCCGAATGAAAACAGGAACACCGCCACGCATTGATGGTCGCTCCCTCGATTATTCCAAAATGGAAGAGCAGGAAGGCGATGTGGCTACTGATAAGTTTTCTTACCTGGACGGAACCTCTCCATTTGTTTCCGTGAACGGATCGGCGATCAAAAAGCAAATCCCTTGTCACATTACCTATACCAACCAGGATGTGCACGAGATCCTACGGACAGGCTTCGAAAAGTCGCCGATGTACTCGGGCCGCATCCAGGGACTTGGGCCACGCTATTGCCCGAGTATCGAAGATAAGATCACGCGTTTCTCCGAGCGCGACAGGCACCAGCTCTTTGTAGAGCCGGAAGGCTGGAATACCGTAGAGATTTATGTCAATGGTTTTTCTACTTCCCTGCCCGAAGACGTTCAGCAAAAAGCCCTGAGGCTGATTCCCGGTTTTGAGAAAGCTAAAATGTTCCGCCCGGGTTATGCCATCGAATACGATTATTTTCCACCAACCCAGCTAAGCCTTACGCTTGAAACCAAAGTGGTAGAGAACCTTTATTTTGCCGGGCAGATCAATGGAACTACCGGTTACGAAGAAGCTGCCTGCCAGGGACAAATGGCCGGTATCAACGCGCACCTGAAGATCAATGAAAAAGATCCTTTCGTACTGAAACGCCACGAAGCTTACATCGGTGTTCTCATCGACGACCTGGTAACCAAAGGTACCGACGAGCCTTACCGCATGTTTACTTCCCGCTCCGAATACAGGTTATTGCTGAGGCAGGACAACGCCGATGTGCGGCTGACTCCTCTCTCCCATGCTATTGGTTTGGCCGGCGATGATCGTATGGCTAAGGTCGCTTCGAAGATCAGTAATTACGAAAGCATCATCAAATATTTCAAAAATACGAGTGCCGATCCGGTTGAGGTCAATGCTTACCTGGAAGGAATTAACTCTGCCCCCCTCACTCAGAAATGGCGCTATTTCAATGTCCTTTCAAGACCTGATGTCAACATCAAAGACCTGTCGGAACACGCGCCTGATGTCCGGGAGTTTGTTTCTTCTATGGACGAGGACACCATTATGCAGGCAGAGATCCTGATGAAGTATGAAGGTTACATTGAGCGGGAAAAGGAAAATGCCGAAAAAGTAGCCAAGCTTGATAACTACAGGATCAGGACCGACTTCGATTACAAATCGGTAAACAGCCTTTCACTCGAAGCCCGGGATAAGCTCACCAAATTGAGACCGGAAACCATTGGCCAGGCAAGCCGTATTTCAGGAATCAACCCGGCAGATATTTCTGTTCTTTTGGTACACCTGGGAAGATAAAGAAACCTGTTTTATTCGATATGCTTCATTCTATTAACGGATAGCCTTAACACTAATAAACCTTTCAGTCAAACCTTAAAGCCGGTAAATTTGTTTTATAGTTCCACGTGGAACATCAAACGACACCAGATATGAAAACAATTTCTCAATGCATCGTCTGCGGATCAAGCCACTATAGTCCGTTTCTCACCTGTAAGGATTACACAGTAAGCAAGGAGAATTTTACGATTGTGAGTTGCAATGATTGTGGTTTCAAATTCACGAACCCCCGTCCGGATGATTCCGTTTTGGGAAATTACTATAAGGCAGAAGAATACATCTCGCACACCAATACCAAAAAAGGATTGGTAAACAAGCTCTACCATCTTGTGCGCACCCGCACCCTGAAGAAGAAGCTGAACCTTGTGCGCTCCTATGTTTCACGTGGAACAATCCTGGATTACGGGTGTGGAACGGGGATGTTCCTAAATGTTTGCAAGAATGCCGGCTGGGAATCGTATGGCATGGAGCCGGATGATGAAGCAAGGAAGATTGCCTCGGAAGCAAACCTGAATCTCTTCTCTGATAAGTCCAGAATCAACACCTACATCACCGACAAGAAGTTTAATGTAATTACGCTATGGCATGTGCTCGAGCATGTCACAGATATGGAAGAGACCTTGTCCTTTTTCAAGCACAGGCTAGATAAGAATGGTGTTCTCATTATTGCAGTTCCCAACCATGTTTCTTTTGATGCAACACATTATGGTGAGTACTGGGCTGCTTATGATGTTCCCCGCCACCTTCACCATTTCGAGAAGAAAACCATCAAACAGTTGGTGGAGAACAAAGGCTTCCGCCTGCGGGAGACCCTGCCCATGAAGTTCGATAGTTATTATGTGTCGCTCTTGAGTGAGAAATACAAGACGGAGAAAACCAATCTTTTGAAAGCATTCTTTGTTGGCCTCCGGTCCAACATCTCTGCGAACCACGAGAAGTACTCCAGTAGTATTTACATATTCTCTCACGCCTAAGAGCATGCTGTTCCACGTGGAACAATCCATAAAACCTTAGCGTTTATTTCTCAAAGCCAGTTCTTGTACCGGCTTTTTTGTTTGCCTTTCTTGCTGTGCTTTCCGGCACTAATCTGATTAGAGAAGAAATCTGTGTGCTTTAGTTATCCCTTTTAGGATAGGCTATAATTCTTTGGTGTGCCCTGCTCCATCCAGAAATGGGATTTACTTCAGTTGTTTCGACGTCTATTATAGAAAGATCTTGTGCGTTCTTCTCTTTACATTTAGTCCGGACTTATTCAGGAGGCTTATTGCCGGACACGCTTCTTAATTGCTAAGAAACAAGATGCATCACATAAGATCCACCTGCCCTAGCGCTCTTGTTGTTTATTTGTCTGTCTTCTCCTGCAGAGGAAAAACCTTGCTTGTAAAATCAGTTGTAAATGTTGTTGCGAAGCTTGGTCTATTCCAACTCATTTTGTTTTACCCCCGAAGTTCTTCCTTGTATTGTTTCTACTAGTCTTCACTCTTGGTTTCGATGCCACATCCTTATCGCATTGAATTTATATTCTCCCTTCAAGTAATAAGTGACCGCGTTCCACGTGGAACATCAATCTATCTCCTTCTTCTCCGATTGAGGTCGAATGAACTGGTCGCTTGATCTTTTTGTTTTCAAGCCTGCGCTAATCCCTTCTCCGTATTGAAGGAAGATACCAGGGTGACGAATCATACGAAATAGAAAACACATTGTATGAAGCATTTCTCATCCAACACATCTCTCCGGACATTATTTGTTTATCGTTGCGTCCTACTGGAGGATTCCCTCTATATGCAAATCTTCTCCGGAAAAGGATTAGATGATGACCTTGATTAGCACTTGCTAAAATCTCTCCTGGGCAGAGATCTGTTGTTTCTTCTTGGGGAATCGTTACAACAAACAGACTCAAACAGTGACAACACATCGAATGCTTAATCTTACTTAAGCCGTCCCTACTTCTCTATTGCCCCTTCCACAACTGATCAATAAGAAAATAGTAATTGACCATAACTTTCAGGAATGAAGAGGGAAATCCCGGGTTCTTAGATCTTGTATATGCTGTTTGCCAATTGACATATCTGACTGGAGCATCATCTGGCACTAATGTATGGTAAGATTCATTCGCATTTCCAAATTCTGTTTCTTCCTTTTATCTAATCCACGATTCGCATCTTGCTGCGCCTTCCTCTCTCTGCGAAGGAATAAATTGATCCCACCTAACCCCTGAACTCGTTTGAATCTCCTTGTGATTTTAGTCGAACCAATTTCTTGTGCTTACGTTCCACGTGAAACAAATTGCCTGCTAAGATTTGTTGAGCATGTATATGAATCGAAAAGAGATTAGGAAAAATTAGGGGGAGGAGTTTGTCCGGGTCGTCTTCTGTTTCTGAAGAATCGCTTCCTGAAATAGTAATTGAAGTTTTCGCTTCCGGCTCAAGGAAGAATGAGGCGATATCAGGCTTGATATTACTTCTCTACTCCGGCTATTTATCTCCGCTTCTCTCTGTGCAAAGAATGAAGATTACAACTAAATATTTTCAAAAGCACGAAGCTCAATTTGGATTAAAGTATTTACTCCATCTAATCCTTATACGTTCCACGTGAAACAAAAAAGCCCCCATAGATATCTATGGGAGCTTTTCGTATAAGCCAAAAGATGATCAGGAGATCCTGGTCCACCAACTTGTAAAGGATTGTTGAGGATCTTTCAGCAGAAGCTTTTCCCCGATCAGGGGAGTAACAATTGCCATTCCTGCTTCCGGAGCCAGCGCCGAAATCCGTTTCAGCGGTTCATCCCAATTGTGGTTTGCCAGGGAAAACTTCCCGGAGTGAACCGGAAATAAGCGCCTGGCTCCAAGGTCTTTTGCGGCCATTAATACTTCTTCCGGTTTCATGTGGATATACTTCCAGCTTTTATCGTACTGCCCGTTTTCCAGGATGGCAAGATCAAAGGGACCATGCTTCTTTCCGGTTTCCAGGAAGTGTGTATCGTAGCCGCTGTCACCGCCCAGGAACAATCTGAGGCTTGGTGTCTGTAACACAAACGAGAGCCATAAGGCTTTGTTCCGTTTAAAGCCCCTTCCCGAAAAATGCCTGGAAGGAACCGTATAAACATCGAAGCCATCTCCCAGCACCAGGTGCTCTTTCCAATCCGCCTCGATGATCGTATCCGGATGAAAGCCCCAGCGCTCGAAGTGCTCACCTGTACCAAGTCCGCAAATGATCTTCCCGATTTTAGGTTTGAGTTTCATGATGGTTTTGTAATCAAGGTGATCCCAGTGATCATGACTGATGAAAAGGTAATCGATCTCCGGGAACTCTTCCGGGCTATACACATCCGAACCATCAAAGGCCCGCGTGGTAAATGCTACCGGCGAAGCCGCACCGCTCAGCACCGGATCTACCAGGATCCGTTTTCCATCTACCTGCATAAAATAGGAGGAGTGGCCAAACCATACCAGGACATTCTCTTCCGGTCCCAGGTTCTTAAGATCTGTTTTTTGAGAAGGGATCCGTTCGCTGGGTTTCGACTTCGATTTATCCTTCAGGAAAAACTCTTTCATCACAGCAGAATACGTAACGCCTTCTGTGAGCGCCGGTGTATGGTTCAGGTTTTGGAAAGAGCCGTCGCGGTAATGCGGCGACTGTTGAATTCTTTCCAGGCGCCGGCCCGAAGGTTCCCTGCCGAACATGGGCAGCTTCATGTACAGATAAACCGTGAGGAAGAACAGCAAGATAAATAAGAGGATGGCAAGTGTTGGGATCATCATTTCAATTTTTAGCGCATTAAACCTAAGAGTAATTTGTCAAACATCCGGTCCGGCAGAATGTTCTTAAGGAAGAGCATCGGCCTGGCACCTGCCCCGGCCACGTATCGGGTTTTGGGTTTCCGGGATGTGATCGCCCTTGCAATCGTTTTGGCAATCACGAGCGGTTCTGATCCCATGCTGCCATCTCCTTTCTCCAGGAATCTGGCGTGCTTTTCAGCAAGTGCCTTATAAGCGGTGTTCCCCGAAACACTCATCAGGTTCTCCCGGGCAATTTTATTCCATTCTGTTTTGATCGCTCCCGGCTGAATCACCACCACATCGATTCCAAATTGCCTGAGCTCCATTCTCAGGCTATCGCTCAATCCTTCGAGTGCAAATTTGGTGGCATGATACCAGGCGCCATGAGGCTCACCGAATTTCCCTCCCATCGAAGAGATGTTGATGATTTTTCCGAAACCTTGTTTTCTCATGTAAGGCAAAACCAATTGTGTCAAACGGGCCAGGCCGAAGATGTTAACTTCAAACTGGTACCTCGCCTCTTCCAGCGGAACATCTTCGAGGGAACCATAAGATCCATAGCCAGCATTATTTACCAATACATCAATGGTTTTTTCAGCTGAAATAATTCGGGAGACCACCTGTTGTATGGAAGCCTCCTTGGTAATGTCCAGTTCGATGAGCTTAACGCCCAAAGCCTGGAGATCAGACATCTTTTCTATTCTCCTGGCAGCTGCATAAACAGTATAACCTTTGTTAATAAGCAGGCGGGCACTTTCTTTTCCTATTCCGGAAGAGGCGCCGGTAATTAAAACAACTTGTTTCATAAGGATAATTTTTAGGTTAAAATGTGAATATTGGAGTGACTAATCACTCTATAATGGATAAAATTTTAAGTGAGCATACGCCACAGCAAATCGAAAGAATCGCTGATGAGTTTTTTCTTTTGGGCTTCCCCGCTGTGTAAGCCATGAATGTATTGGCTCATGCCGTAAATGTGATGGTTGATGAGAACGAAAATAAGCTCAACCGGCAGCTTCTTGAAGATCTTCTGTTCCAGCGCTGATTCCAGGAGTTCCAGGTGTGGCTTCGCCTGCCTGCTGATCTCCTCCGGGGCAATGAGCAATAAAAAAGGAGAAGTGTTGAACTGCTGCATGAAATAGAACTCTTCCTTATGCTCTATGGCCCACTCCAGCGTATTGGTATAAATAAGCTTCAGGTTTTCCTTAAAGCTTGCCCCGGGTTTGGTGCCGGCATGCATGCGCTCGTTGAGCCTGCTTTTGATGCTGCTGTACAAGGCCACAATGAGCTCGTCCTTGGTTTTGTAGTAATGAAATAAAGTACCGTTGGCCACCCCCGCCTCTTTCGCAATCCGGCTGGTAGGCGTGCCGTGAAAGCCGGACTCAACAAATAACCGGAGCGCCGCTTTTAATATTTCCTGTTGTTTATCCACAATAACGATTGACTAATCACTCCACAAAAGTAAAGCTTATTTTCAAACGGACAAGGGCTTGTTGTTTTAAAAAGTGTTAAAGCCATCTGTCTTCAATGGCTCCTATGCTATCACGGCTACTGTAATAAGCGCTGATTGTGTCTTTCAAATGGCTTAAAGAGTGGCTGTGCAGAATAGCTACAGACGAATGAAAAAGCCTGTCGGTATAGCTGTAGGAGAGTTTGACAGTTTCCGTAAGATGGATGGATCCTACCCGGTACGTTTCTCCGGCGAAGTCGAAGAAAACATCATAGCCTGTATCTGTTTGTGTGTAGTTCATGGTTTTTGCAGTTGTGTGCTGTAGCTTATGCCGGTTTTGGAAAAGTTGTTTTTTATGCGGAAGGCTTTATCCTGGCGTATTTTTATAGATACTCATGTTTGGCCTGGGTGTTCCCGGAGCCCTGTACAGAAGACTTCGAAAAGCAAGAAAAAATGAACCGCAGCCTTGTTCAACCGACATTTTTAGTAAATTCGGCACAGCAAAAAACAACACACATGGAATTCAGAATAGAAACAGACACTATGGGCGAGGTAAAAGTACCGGCTCATGTTTATTGGGGCGCACAAACCGAACGCTCAAGAAATAACTTCAAGATCGGACCTGAGGCCAGCATGCCGAAAGAGATCATTTATGCATTCGGATACCTGAAGAAAGCGGCTGCCCTGGCGAATTGTGAACTGGGTGTGTTATCCAAAGAAAAATGCGACCTCATCGCAAAAGCCTGCGACGAGATCCTGGCCAAAAAACTGGATGACCAGTTTCCACTCGTGATCTGGCAAACAGGTTCCGGCACTCAAAGCAACATGAACGCCAACGAAGTGATCGCTTACCGCGCGCATGTGATGAACGGCGGGAAACTGACCGATGAGCCAAAAGTATTGCACCCGAACGACGATGTCAACAAATCACAATCATCGAACGATACCTACCCTACTGCCATGCACATTGCCGCCTACAAGCAGGTGGTGGAAATTACCATTCCGGGAATGGAAAAGCTGCGCGACTCCCTGGACAAAAAAGCAAAAGCCTTTGATAAGATTATCAAAACCGGCCGTACACACTTTATGGATGCCACGCCTTTATCTTTGGGCCAGGAATTCAGCGGTTATGTACAGCAGATCAATATGAGCATCCGCGCGCTGAAAAACGCCCTGGAAGCAGTGAAAGAACTGGCCCTGGGCGGAACGGCCGTAGGAACGGGACTCAACACGCCAAAAGGCTACGATGTTTTGGTGGCTAAAAAAATTGCCGAGCTCACGGGCCTGCCTTTTGTTACGGCTCCGAATAAATTTGAAGCACTGGCGGCACACGATGCCATGGTGGAATTGAGCGGTGCGCTGAAACGCAGTGCTGTGGCTTTATTCAAAATAGCGAACGACATCCGCATGTTGTCTTCCGGTCCGCGCTGCGGCATCGGTGAGATCATCATTCCGGACAACGAGCCGGGCTCTTCCATTATGCCGGGCAAAGTAAACCCAACGCAGCCGGAAGCCCTGACGATGGTATGCGCGCAGGTGATTGGCAACGATGTGGCGGCTACTGTTGGCGGCCTGAACGGCCATTTTGAGCTGAATGTATTCAAACCGCTCATCGCTTCTAACGTTCTGCAATCTGCCCGCCTGATCGGGGATGCCTGCGTATCCTTTACAGAGAAATGCAGCGACGGTATCGAGCCGAATTTACCGGAGCTTAAAAAACACCTGGAGAATTCCCTGATGCTGGTAACCGCGCTCAACACGCATATTGGCTATGAGAAAGCCGCCAAGATCGCTAAAACAGCACATAAAGGAAACAAGACCCTGCGCGAAGCAGCCATTGAGCTGGGCTATGTTACCAACGAGCAATTCGATCAGTGGGTTCGCCCGGAAGATATGATCGGGAGCCTGAAATAAAAGCAGTTCTGATATACCTGACGAAGCCTGTCGAAAATTTTTTCGGCGGGCTTCGTTGTTTATACTGATTCTATTCAATTTTTATCAGCCTGACTATCAAATGTAATTGTAATCACAACAAAAGGACTGTATCCGTTTAGCCGGCTGATAAGAGTTATTTTTCGAGGATCATAATTTGGCACTATGTTTGTTTTATCGACAGAAACGTTAACTTTGCCCAGCTTTTTAAACCCTTAATGGATTTGATAAAGCAACATTAACCCTTAAAAAACAAAACAAACCATGAACAAAAAAGTATTATTTGCAGCCGTTATGTTCTCCGCGGCATTGGCAAATGCACAGGACACATCCACGGATCCTACTTTAGTCAAGAACAGGAAAGGGCAGGAGGTATTACCAAAAGCCGGTGACATTGCTTTAGGATTCAATGCCGTTCCGGTAATCGATTTCCTGGTGCAGTCTGTAAAAGTAGGTGCGCAGGGTAACTTAGGTACTACTGCCGGTACAACTTCCCAGTTTACAGAAAATGCCGGGCAGCAAATTGTAGGAAAGTACTTCCTGGATGCAAAAACAGCGGTAAGAGCCCGTTTTGGCTTCAACTCGCTGGGAACAACACAAACCAACCTGGTGCAGGATTCAAAAGCGGTATATGAGGCTTCTTTAAGCGGAACACCGGAAGATATCCGTGCAGCAAGCATCCTCAATGTGGAAGACAAAAGAAGTTTTGTACAAAACAACCTCGTATTGGCTGTAGGTATTGAGAAAAGAAGAGGTTACGGAAGACTGGTTGGCGTTTATGGCGCTGAGATCGGTGTTTCAAGATCTGCTCAGAAAGACAAAAGAACGTATGGAAACGCGTTTTCCGACCAACATTCAACTGTATTTACCAATAACTTCGGAACAGGCGCTACAACAACACAAGCTCCTACAGGTACAGCTACCCGTACACTCGAAGAAAAAATTGATGCACAATGGGGTATCGGTGCCCGCGCTTTCGTAGGCATTGAGTACTTTGTATTTGCGAAGATCTCTATCGCTGCAGAGTATGGTTTCGGTTATTCATTCGCCAGGTCGAAAAACCTTACAAGAACACAGGAGACTTTCCTTGTGGGCCAGAATGGTGCTACCGTAGTTAAAGAAGAAGTAGACACACGCTCTCCGAACACATCCCGTGGTTTCGGTGTAGACAACGGCATCAACTCAACTTTCAACAAAGCCGGTATCGGTGGAAGTACGGCTTCAATCTCTTTATTATTCCATTTCTAAACAAAACCTAAACGTATAACATTAAAATAACAACACATGAAAAATACATTTTTATTAATCGGATTAACTGCAGTATTATTTTCCTGCAAGAAAAAAGAAGACAACACCTTTGAAGCAACCGACATGACTGGTTCAACCGTTGTGGAAGGTACTGCTACAAAGCAAATCGGTGGTAACGTAACACCTATTTCCGGTGCGGTAGTTACTGTAAAAATCAAAAACAGCGGTGCCGGTGGATTATACCCGGGATCTTCTGCGGTTGGTTCTGAAGTATACAGCGGAACAACAGATGCTATGGGAAGATACGCGATCAGCGTGAAAACAAATGGTACAGGTGTTAACTCTGAGATTACATTCAAAGGGTTCTCTGCAAAAAATGATACAGCGATGTCTGCTATCCTTTATGATTACCCGACAACCGTGTATACTCCGACTTTATACAAAGGTGTAAGCATGACTCAAAACCACGCGTATGTTGGAACGCCTTTGGTAACGCCATCTAATCAGGGTGTTGGTACATCAACTGTAAGCGGTATGCTTTACAAACCAACCTGGGTACACGCTGCGGCTACAGGAGCTCCTACTTACAGCTTAACGTATCCTGCGGCTAACCGTATGGTATACCTGGAGTACGACAAAGATCCGATGACGTTAACTAAAAAAATCTACTCTACAACAACTGACGCTAACGGCCGTTACTCTTTCGTGGTAAATACTCCTAACATGGGTATTGCAGGTTTCGCTAATGCAGCGAAAATCTATACAACGGATTGGGCTACAACCAACGATACGGTTAAATTCACAGGCGGTGTTAATACTGGTAAACCAGGCGTATACCCAGGTGGAACCATGAACTCTACCGGTGTTTACTCTACCATCATTAAAAATGCTCAGAACTTCGGTTACATGACATTCGTTAACGATTAATCCTCCGGATAAAGAACGGCAAAAAAGCCTCCTACTGCATCAGTAGGAGGCTTTTTTGTTTTAGAGAAATTGTGAGCGTTCGTTTTAATTAATCCTGTATCTTTGCAGCCTCTCATGTGGTGGAACGGTAAATTTTGGAGCGAGCTGCAAAAAAAAGAGGTAAACCTTAACACCAATGTGTTTTTATCGGGTTTGCGCGGGTCTTCTTTTGCCTTTTTGATCAATGACCTTTTCCAGAATACCTCTTCCAATTTTTTCATCGTATGCAACGATAAGGAGCGGGCCGCTTACCTGCTCAACGACCTGCAGGCGCTGCTTCCCGAAAAACACGTACTCTACTTCCCCGAAAGCTATAAGCTGCCTTACAAGGAGGAAAAAACCAGCAATGCTTCGGTGCAGGAGCGTGCCGAGAGCCTGAGCAACCTGGGCCGCGAGAATTATTCGGGCATCATCGTTACCTATGCCGCCGCCCTGGCGGAGAAAGTGGCTTCCAAAACCAGCCTGAACAAGAACACGCTCATCATCAAAAAAGGAGAGAAGCTGAGCATCGATTTCATCCGCGAATTTTTGGAGAGCTATGATTTCGAGCTTTGCGATTTTGTGGTAGAGCCCGGCCAGTACGCCATTCGCGGGGGCATCATCGACGTGTATTCCTTTGCGCACGAATTGCCTTACCGCATTGAGCTGTTCGGCAACGATGTGGAGGCCATTAAAACCTTCGATCCGGCGTCGCAGCTATCCAACCACACCTACGAGTTTATTACCATTATTCCTGATATCCGCTCCGGCCAGGTAATAGAGGTGCGCCAGCCGGTATTCGACTACCTGAGCCCCGATACCGTCTTGTGTTTCGATGATGTGCTCTATACACGCGAGATCATTGCTAAGATCTTTGAAAAAACGGAGAAGTCCTACGAGGCCCTGAGCGGCGAAGTGAAGCACATCCCACCGGCAGAGCTGTACCTGCAGGGCGATGATTTTCTGTCGATCATTAAATCCTTCCGCTTGCTGGAGTACGGCCTCAATACTCACGTGGCCTCGCAAACCGCAGCATTCAACCAGAGTGTGCAGCCGCAGTTCAACAAGAACTTCGAGATGCTCATCAACGACCTCAAGGCCAATAAAGCCAAGGGTTATAAGAACTACCTGACCACCGATAATGCCAAGCAGGCCGAAAGGCTGCATACGATCTTCAACGACATTTTATCGAAGGAGCACCGCAACGCCGAGAGCTTAATAGAACATGTCAATATCAATATCCATGAGGGATTCATTGATCACGACCTCAAAATAGCCTGCTATACCGATCACCAGATCTTTGAGCGCTACCACCGCTTTCACCTGAAAGAAACGCGCTACAAAACAGCGGAATCCTTAACGCTGAAAGAGATCCTGTCGCTGAACCCGGGAGATTATGTCACCCACATAGATCATGGCATCGGCCGCTTCGGAGGGTTGGTAAAGCTTAATGTGAACGGCAAGGAACAGGAGGCGGTGAAGCTGGTGTATAAGGACAATGATTTCCTGTATGTAAGCATTCACAGCTTACACCGCATCAGCAAATACACCGGCAAGGAAGGCAATGTGCCACGCATTGATAAGATCGGCTCCACAACCTGGAACACGCTGAAACAAAAGACGAAGCGCAATGTCAAGGAAGTAGCCTACGACCTCATTAAGCTCTATGCCAGGCGCAAGTCGCAGCCGGGCCACCGCTACCCGGTGGATAATTACCTGCAGCACGAGCTGGAAGCTTCTTTTATTTACGAAGATACGCCCGACCAGATCAAGGTGACGGCCGATGTGAAACGCGACATGGAAAAGCCTTACCCGATGGACCGCCTGGTGTGCGGCGATGTGGGCTTCGGCAAAACGGAGATCGCCATTCGGGCGGCCTTCAAAGCCGTGTGCGACAGCAAGCAGGTAGCCGTGCTCGTGCCGACTACCATCCTGGCCTATCAGCATTATAAAACCTTCAAGGAGCGGCTGAAAGACCTGCCCTGCACGGTAAGCTTTGTCAACCGCTTTAAGTCAGCGAAGGAAACCAAAGAAGTCATCAAAGGAATCGAAGAAGGAAAGATCGACATCCTCATCGGTACGCACAAGTTGGTGGGCAAGGACATGAAGTTTAAGAACCTCGGTCTGCTCATCATTGATGAAGAGCAGAAATTCGGGGTAGGAGTGAAGGATAAGCTCAAGACCTTTAAAACCACGGTAGATACCCTTACGCTGACAGCCACGCCCATCCCGAGAACGCTGCAGTTCAGCCTCATGGGCGCGCGCGACCTCTCGGTGATCAGCACGCCGCCGCCAAACCGCTACCCGGTGCAAACGGAGCTGATTTCCTTTAGCGAGGAAGCCATCCGCGATGCGATTGCCTATGAGCTCAGCCGCGGAGGGCAGGTGTATTTTGTACACAATAAAGTTCAGAGCATCCAGGAAGTAGCCGGTATCTTGCAGCGCCTGGTGCCCGAGGCACGCATTGCGGTGGGCCACGGGCAGATGGAAGGCGATAAGCTCGAAGACATCATGCTGGGCTTTATTGAAGGGGAATACGATATCCTGGTGGCAACCACCATCATCGAGTCGGGCCTCGACATCAGCAATGCCAATACCATCATCATCAACGATTCTCAAAACTTCGGGCTGAGCGATCTGCACCAGATGCGGGGGAGGGTAGGCCGCAGCAATAAAAAAGCTTTTTGTTACCTGCTCACACCGCCCTTTATCAACCTCACTACCGAAGCCAGGAAACGCCTCAGGGCCATCGTGGAATTCAGCGACCTGGGCAGCGGTTTCCAGATCGCCATGCGCGACCTTGATATCCGTGGCGCCGGAAACCTCCTGGGAGGCGAGCAGAGCGGCTTTATCAACGATATGGGATTCGATACTTATATGAAGATCCTGAATGAAGCCATTGAAGAGTTGAAGCAGGAAAGCTGGTACAGGGAAACGGTGGAGGACGGCTCCTCGGAAACCGACAAATCGGTGTTCTCGCGCCAGTTTGTGCGGGAAACGACGGTGGATACGGATCTGCAGCTCCTCATCCCGGAAAGCTACGTGAGCAACCTTACGGAGCGCTTGCTGCTATACCGCGAGCTCGACAATATTTCCAAACCGGAAGACCTTATTTTGTTTGAGGCGAAAATGCGGGACCGCTTCGGGCCTTTGCCGGTAGAAGCCATAGAGCTCATCAACGTGGTGCGGATGCGCTGGAAGGCCATGAAGCTGGGCTTCGAGAAGATCACGCTCAAGAACAACAAAATGCTGGCGTATTTTTTAAGCAAGCAGGACAGCGATTACTACAACTCTCCGATGTTTAAAGCCGTGCTGCAATACGCGCAGAAAACGCCGAAGCAAACAGCGCTTAAAGAGCAGAACAGTAAGCTGTGGCTCACCATTGAGCAGGTGAAAAGCGTGGAGGAGGCGATTCAGCTGCTGGATAAGATCACAGCGCTGGTGCAGGTTCCCGCTTAAATTCATATAACAACCATAACCAGGCGGATTCCAATTTTTCGCCGCCTTTGATGCCTCCAGCGGCACCTCAGCATTTTGAATATGAAGAAGACATTCTTAGCCAGGCCGACTTCGATGAGAAGCTCGCGCGCAGCGGATAAGAACCATAGAACCCTAAGTAAATGAATGAAATAAAAAAGCCCTCACGAATCCGTGAGGGCTTTTTGTATGGTATTCAGAAACGATGGCTTATTGAGCGATCATTTTTTTAGTGGTTACGTTACCGTCTACATTTAAAGAGTAGTAGTAAACACCGGCTGAATAATTGCCTAATGTGATTGTGTGAGTTCCTTTAGAAGCATCAGCTTTCTCAGTAGAGATCACACGACCCATTACGTCAGTTACTGTAAACACGGCAGAAGAAGCTTCTTTGTCGATGTTGTAAGTCACTGTAGACTGACCGTTGAATGGATTAGGAACGTTTTGACCTAAAGAGAATCCTTTGTTTTCCAGTTCTTTCATACCTACAGTAGAAGTTCCGTATACAGAGTAAATGATAATAGGAGCCTGAGTTAAGTCACCGTTGATACGGTTGTTGTAAGCTGCAGAACCCATAGCATGTCTTGCTCTCTTGTCGTAGCTTGCACCCATGTTCCATGAAGTAGCATCTACCTGGTGATCAGCGTAATCGCTCAGCTGAGTCAGGGCAGGATTGTTCTGACCCCAGATAACACCGCAGAAACCATTGATGGTTTGAGGCTGAGGGCCACCCAGGTTGTAACCTACAGCGCCGTTAGCGTTGATAGCACCCGGTACGAACGTATAGAAGCAGGAAACGATGTTGTTAGCAGGAACGTTTACAGCAGCATCCAGTTTAATAGGAATTAAACGGATACGGCCAGCAGTCGTTACAGAGTCAGCAGGCTTTAATGTATATTTCATTAAGTATCTGTTGGTTGCAGGAGCAGCAGCAGAAACTTTGTTTCCGGCAGCACCTGTAGCACCTTGTACTTTAGGGCACATAATGTTTTTTCTCCATCCGGAGATAGGAGCAACCCATGCAGTACCTGTGGTGATTTTTGAGAAAGCAGGAGATGTTGCAGTCGTGTCACCCCATGTAAACCAGATGTATAAGGTATCTACGGTAGCTGTTTTTTTGATATAAGAGCTATAGATGTAAACGCTATCGATAGAATATGGATCGGCAGCAGATACGATCGGCTGGAAATCGTCGCGCAGGTAAGTAGATTTTGGATCGAGGATGCTTCCCAGGAACATGTCGCTCATAGCGCGGGTAGATGTCGAAGAAGAGAAAAATGCGGTTGAATCCTGGTTCAGACCTGTGATGAATAAGTCCTGGTTTGGATTAGCAGACGTTAAATCAAGACCTTTTTGAGTCATGATGTCGCCGATTGGCTCAATTTGGTAACGGAACGGGCCACTGGCAGCAGTTTTTTGAAGAGGAGCATGAGTAGCCGCAGCTCTTTTTAAAGCATAAGGAGTTTCTCCCGGGGCCTGGGTTGCTTTGTGAAGGCTTTGTGCAGGCGCCTGGGTGGTTTGAGCAACCGCACCAACCGCTACTGCTAAAGCTGCAATTGATAAGTAAATCTTTTTCATGTTTAAGTGTGTTAGATAAAATTAAATGAATAATAACAAAGTTAATATTTTCATAATACAAAAACAATAGAGGAATAAAAAAAATAGTTAATTCCCGGAATCCTAAAAGCACCCTGAGTGAATAGTTCTTATTTTTGAGCGAATGTTAAAACACACGATACAACAAGCAATTAAATTCAGCGAGGTGGATTCGCTGCGCGTGGTCTGGCACGGCCATTACGTGCGGTATTTCGAAGACGGGCGCGAAGCCTTCGGAAAAAAATATGGTCTTGGCTATCTTGATATATATCAACACAACCTCGCTGTTCCACTGATCGACCTGAGTGTTAAATTTAAAAAAGTGCTCGAATACGGCGATGATGCCATCATCGAAACTACCTTCGTCAATTCTCCTGCTGCCAAGCTCATCTTCGATTATACGATTACCAGTGCCCGTCATGGCCACGTCGTTTGCACCGGGCGAAGCACACAGGTATTTATGGAACCCAAAAGCAAAGAGCTGTACATCACCATGCCGCCCTTTATGGAGCAATGGAAAAAAACCTGGAACATCGCCGGCGCTTAATCTTTCTTAACACCCGGCCGCAATGCTGAGTGTATTAAATACTTACTTTTGATGCATGTATAAATTTATTTTAGTTCTTCTGTTACCGCTCGCCGGCTTTTCCCAGGCCTTCAAAACCGTAAAGGATACAAGCGCCCTCAAGCAAAAGATCGAAAGCATGAGCAAGGCCACCAGCTCTATCGAATCAGACTTCACCCAGGAAAAAAACCTGTCGATGTTATCGGAAAAGATCATCAGCAAAGGGCACTTCGCGTTTAAAAAAGAGAATCTTCTGCGCTGGGAATACAGCACACCCTCGAAATACCTGATCGTGATCAACAAAGATAAGGTGATGATCAGGGACGAAAAGAAGACCAGCAAGTACGATATGAATAGCAACAAGGTGTTCAAGGAGATCAATGACATCATGGTATCGAGCGTGCAGGGCACGATTTTCAAATCCCACAAATTCAAAACCAATTACTTTGAGAACGACAAGTTCTATAAGCTGGAGCTGATCCCGCAAGACAAGAACATGAAGGACACCTTCAAAAAAATTAATTTGTATTTTGATAAAAGCGTAACTTCGGTGGCCAAAATGGAAATGGTGGAAGCCAGCGAGGATGTGACGCTGCTCGACTTCTCCAACAAAAAACTCAATGCGCCCATCGCTGATAACCTGTTTAGTATTAAGTAGCATCCTGCTGCTTTCGGGCTGTGCCATCTCTAAATACAAGCACTTATCCTGCGATAAGATCGTGATGAATGAAGGCGATTTGGCGCCGGTAATGCCATCTTCAGGGCTTGTAAAATACAAGACGAGCATCGATGTTCTTAAAAATCACCTCACCGGACTTTTAATTGTCAAAAAAACCGATTCACTGACCACGCGGATTGTTTTCGTGACAGAACTGGGCATGAAAATGTTTGATTTTGAAGCAAAGGACAACCATATAAATGCGGTGTATGTGTTCGACCCCTTGAATAAACCGCTATTGATCGAGGCTCTGAAACGCAATTTCAACAACCTGTTGCTGTTGAATGCCTACAGGCAGGAGACCGGAAAGTGCAGCAAAGGAAACAGGCAGGTCTTTCAGATCAAAGATGCTAAGGATAAATGCTATTATACGGTAGATCCGGGCACTCATGCCGTTTTATTACAGGAAACATTTCATAAGCGTAAACGCGAATCCCGGACAGAATATATTTATGATAAAGTTACTGGCCTCTACAGCGGGATCAATACAAAGCAATACGGCCTCGTCAAATTTTATTTCGAACTTAACGCTATTCCACCCACCAATGACTGATACTTTTTTACGCAACGATTTTTATACGGTAAAGCACCGGGAAGACACGGCTGAAAACAAATTCCAGGCAAGCGTGCTGCTCAATGCGGCGCATCCGGTATTCAAAGGCCATTTCGAACAAATGCCCGTAGTGCCGGGGGTCTTCCAGACACAGCTCATCAAGGAATTGCTCCAGGAGCAGCTTCAAAAGAACCTGGTGCTTTCCAGCGGCGATAATATTAAGTTCATGGGCATGATTGTGCCCGGCCAACACCCGGAAATCAGCATCGAAATCAGCTACCGGGAAGACGAAAATAAATACATGACCGAGGCCCGTATTTTTTGGGAAAACACTACTTTTACAAAGTTTAAAGGAACATTCACACTTCACTAAATCCAGCACATGGGAACCTCATCACTCCTCAATAAGCAGAACGACAAAACCGTTTTTAAGATCGTGTTATTTGTCAGCATCCTGATCTGCGTAGTCGTTATTCTCCTCAACCAGAAAGTGATCCCGGTGCCGCAGCACTTCCCTGACTTTATTTACAAATTGCCCCTGGTAAACGCTATCCTTAACGGCACCTGCAGCGTGCTGCTGATCTTCTCGCTCTGGGCCATTAAAAAACGGAACATCCAGCTGCACAAGCGCCTCAACCTCACGGCCTTTATGCTCTCGGCCCTGTTCATCATCTGCTATGTAACCGCTCACTATTTTATTCCCGATACTATTTTTGGTGATACCGACCACTCCCACCACCTCGATGATACGGAGCGCGCGGCTGTATCGGGCATCAGGCCGGTATACCTCGTTATCCTGTTGACGCATATTTTCTTTGCTGTGATCGTATTGCCCCTCGTATTGCTTTCATTCTACTATGGCTTAAAAGACGACCGCATCAAGCACAAAAAGCTCACACGCTTCAGCTATCCTATCTGGCTGTATGTAACGCTTACAGGCGTGGTGGTGTATGCCCTCATCTCGCCTTATTACAATTACTGATTGATCAGGTTAACGATCAGAATAAAAAGTGGAATAGTGTAATACATTATTATTCCAATCCTTACCTTACTACCAAACGAGGTCTTTGTAAAAAAATTCAGGAATTATAAATTGGGTACTAAAAATTCCGGGGTAAAAGTGATTTCCAACAAAAACTAAGCCAATTGTTAAATTACTGGCGGTTTTTGTATATTTGCCACCAATCGATGGCACTCAAACAAACACAACAACTCAGGCTTTTGCAAAAACTGTCTCCTCAGCAGATCCAGCTGATGAAGCTGTTGCAGTTGCCTACCGTAGCCCTTGAACAACGCATTAAGGAAGAGCTGGAAATAAATCCGGCCCTGGAGGAAAGCGACATGGAGTTTGAGAACGAGCCCGACAACGAATACGATGAGGTAGATGCCTCCGCTTCCGACGAGGTAAACGATTACGAAGAAAAGGAAGTGGAGAAGATTGAGGATGATTATGAATTTGAGGACTACATGGATGCCGGTGAGCTCGACTCCTACAAATACGAAGTTTCCAACCGCAGCGCCGATGACGAAACCTTCCAGGCAGTGGTGGTGGAAGGACCCGATTTCCACTCGCAGCTCGAAGAACAGCTGGGGCTGCGCGATCTCAGCGACCACCAGTACAACATCGGTCTTTACTTGATAGGCTGCATTGATGAGGATGGCTACATTCGCCGCGACCTGGAGCTCATTGCCGATGACCTGGCCTTTTCGCAAAACATTCACACCACTCCCGAAGAGCTGGAAGCCGTTTTAAAGGTGATCCAGGAATTCGACCCTTCGGGCGTAGGCGCCAGGAGCCTGCAGGAATGCCTGCTCATCCAGCTGGAGAAGAAACCCATCAAGGCCCGCGAAACGCAGCTGGCCATTGAGGTGGTGAGGACCATGATGGATGAGTTCTCTAAAAAACATTACGACAAAATTCTGCGTCGCCTCAACATCGGCGATGAAGACCTGAAAGATATTATTTCGGAGATCACGAGCCTGAATCCGCGCCCGGGAAATTCGGAAGGCGATAACAAAAGCCAGATCTCGGAAGTGGTTCCCGATTTTAATATTACGGTGAACGACGGAGTTCCCGAGCTCAGCATCAACCAGCGCAACCTGCCGGAGCTGAAGATCAGCGACGACTATGCCGAGATGCTGAAGGAATACTCGCGCAAAAAAGACAAGTCGGGGAAAGAAGCCACCACCTTCGTCAAAGGAAAAATAGAATCGGCGCAGTGGTTCATTGAAGCCCTGCAACAACGCCATCAAACCATGCTCATCTGCATGCACACCATCATGCAGTACCAGTCGGAATATTTTGCCAGCGGCGACGAGTCGAAGCTCAGGCCGATGATCCTGAAAGACATTGCCGAAAAAGTAGGCCTCGATATCTCCACAGTATCGCGCGTGGCCAACAGCAAATATGTGCAAACGCCTTACGGCACCTTTTTACTGAAAACCTTTTTCTCCGAATCGCTCAGCACCGAAAGCGGCGAAGAGGTAAGCACCAGGGAGGTGAAAAAAATCCTGCAGGACTGCATTGCCAATGAGGAAAAGCGCAAGCCGCTTACCGACGATGCCCTCTGCATTATCCTCAAAGAAAAAGGCTACAACATAGCCAGACGCACCGTAGCCAAATACCGCGAGCAGCTCGATATTCCGGTAGCCCGTATGCGCAAGGAAATTTGATCTTTTTATAATGTTGACTTCTGTCAAGCGGAGAGGTAAAATGTCGAAGTTTTCATGGTGGCTTCGAGAGCCTCAGCCACCATTTGTTGACTGAGGCTCTCGAAGTCAACGATAGTATGTCAGTTCGGGCGCAGTCAAGAACTGCAAAACTACTTTTTCTTCAAACGCTTTAGCATGGCTGCCGCTTCTTCGTTAGCGGGTTCTATAGCAAGCGCACGCTGATAATAGACAATCGCCTGTGCCGTATCGCCCATTTGCCAGTACGTTTTTCCGAGCCCGTTATTTATTTCGAGCGTATTCACGCCGGCCTTGATAGCATTACTGTATAGCGCCACTGTTTTGTCGAACTGTTTGGAAGCCGCATAGTCATAGGACAATAAATTATAGGCATTGGTATAGCCCGCATCCAGCTCCAGGCATTTTTTGAGGTAGAACTCGGCGCTGTCGGGCTGCTTGGTTTCGCGCATGCAGATGGCCTTATAGAAATAAAGCTCCGTATTTTTTTCAATAGACAAGGCCGTGTCCACATGCGGGAGCGCAGCTTTAAAATCGTTCAGCAGGTAAATGTTGATATAGCAAAGGTAAGAGCGGCTCACCAGGTAGCCCGGATCGGTCCTCACCGATTTCTCCACGAGCGTTCTCGCCCTCAGAAAAATTTCCCGTTGTTGTGCCACCGTTTCCACTTTGGTTCGTTTCTGTTCGACGGCCTGTACGAGGCAGAGGCCTTCCCGGTAATTTAAGAAGGCACTGTTGGGATATTTCGTATAGTCGGCATGAATGAGCGTGTCGAGGCTCTTCCAATCGCGGTTGCGCGAGATGATACTCGTGGCGAATACCACAGCCACAATACCGGCAATTAGCTTTAGCTGCTTCGGTGCAGCAGGCGCCAGGCTGAAGTAGCGGTGAAGCAGCGCCACAATGGTAATGGCAGCGCCCAGCGAGGAGAGGAAGGCAAAGCGATCGGCTACGATGCCCACGGCCGGCCTTACCAGGTTGAGGTACATGGAAACCGATCCACAAAAAATAAACAGGCCCGCGAACAGGAGAAAATCTTTTTTGAGGTAAGAGCGGATGAGTCCCCAGGCAATGAGCGGCGAGGCCAGGATGCCCAGCCAGCCGTGCCAGCTGAGCCTGAACACCGGAATGGTATCGTAGCCGTAATAGCAGGATTGCTTAAAGGGAAACAGCTCCTGGTTAATGTAAAAGCCAAGGGAGTTGAACATAGCGGTGATCCGGTATTTCAGAACGTATTCGAAAAATAGAGGATTCTCGAACCAGGCGGACATTCGTTTGGCGGCTGTTTTTTCGAGGGCGCCGCGCTTGGTAAGGATATAAAGGAAATAGGTGCCGAACAACAGCGCCCCGAAAACAATCGTCTGCTTCAGGTGAAGACGCGTTTTGACATAAGCCAGGATAGGAATCACCGCGAGGAAGGGAAGGGCATCGAGCTTAGTGAGGAAGGCCAGGTAAAAGGCCAATAGCGCAAAAAAGAACGAAAGCCATTTTTTGAAGCCCGAGTCGAAGAACAACAGGAACTGTTTCAGGGCGATCATACAAAAGATAAAGCAGAGCAGCTCTTCACGGTTCTTCAAGCTGGCCACCACTTCCGTATGAATGGGCATGATGGCAAACAGCAGGGTACAATAGAAGGCAATGGCATCGTCGTAGGCCGAGAACAATACTTTGAGAGCGCCGTACAAAAGAAACAAGGCGATGGCATACAACAACAGGTTAATGAAATGAGAAACGACCACATTTACCCCGAAGAGCTCATGCTCCAGGGCAAAGGATATTTTGGCCAGCGGGCGGTATTCGAACTTCACATTTTTGGCGCGCTCGATGTAATAGGAGCGGAGGAGCTTGGGAATGGCTTTGATCCCCTTGGCGGTAATATTGGAAGACTCGGTAACGATACTGTCATCGAGAGAGTAACCGTTTTTAAGAACGTTACCATATAAAAGAGCAACAACAATTAGTAATAATAGCCGTTGCTTATTGAAATAATTCTTAATTTTCATAAAAATTATAGTGGGAGCTAAACCCAAGATAATAAATTTTTCTAGAAATCTACCCCGCAGCTCACGTGGCCTTAGTTCCTGAAATAGTAAATACCGTTGTTGAGAGCACAAAGATGGTCTATCAATATACCGTTTACCAGCTCAAACACCCGGCGCTCAACAATATTTATTACTGTGTTCTGATCGCCTATGTGGCCTGTTTTGTATTCGAGATCATCCTTCCCAAAAAGCGTCAGCACGGCGTTTTAAGCCGTAAAGGCTTCTGGCTCGACACCTTTTATGTCTTCTTTAATGATGTGATAGTGTACATCATCGGCCTCTTTGCCATCTGCGCTGTCACCGAACTGATATTTCTGAAAATACTGGGACTTTTTGGTGTCCACTCGCTCCAGGTCGTAGACATTACCAACTGGAACCCGGTTTTACAGGTCGCCATTATGTTTGTGATCCAGGATTTTTGCGAGTTCCTGGCGCATTACATTCTGCACCGTTCCGATTTCTTATGGACCTTTCATAAGATTCATCACGCGCAGGAAACACTGGGAGCAGGTTCCGCCAGGCATTTTCACTTTGTCGAGATGTTTATCTTTAAACCTATTATCTATATTCCCTTTGCGATGATCGGCTATTCCGTAGCCGATTATTTCCTGTTCCAAATCACCGTGCAGAATGTGTGGGGATTCTTCACCCACATGAACATCAAACTGAAATGGGGGGTTATTAATTATATTGTAAATACTCCGGAAACACACTCCTGGCACCATGCTAAAAACATCCCGAGGCATTACGGCGTTAACTACGCCAGCATCCTGTCGGTGTGGGACCTGATGTTCGGCACCTTTTACTTACCCAAAAATGAAGAGCCGCAGATCGGCGTTCCCGATCAGAAAGATATGCCCGCCACCTTCACGAAGCAGCTCGTCTATCCTTTCAGACAGGTAGCTGCCGGCAAGCATAAAACAAGCCAGAACCTTCCGCCCAAAAAATAATCAGCGGCTCATTTTGAAAGTGTGGCTGCCCTTTGCATCTGTCACTGCCAAGAAGTAGATCCCGGGAGCCAGGCCGGACGTAGAGAGGAGAGAAGGATCATCGGTTTTCACAAGCTCATAAAGGTTTTTACCAAGCGTATCATACAAGGCAATGGCCCTGATGCCTGTGCCCTTGATATAGATTACATCGGAGAAAGGATTTGGAAAAGCCGTGAATGCAGATGTTTCGCGGTAGTGCGGAATGCCGGTAGTAACCAGGTTGCCCACATCCAGCTTCACCAGGAAGCCATCCACGCTGGCGTTCAGCGTTTGCTGGTAAGGAGAGGCCGATACCGGGAAATCCGCGCTGTTGGTGCTTCCGGAAAACACCATAAAGCGGCCGTCGTAGCCTGCGAGGTCTATCGCCTCTTCATCTTGTGCGCCGCCATAGTAGCTGCTCCACAAAGGCTCCAGGGTTCCTGCATCAAACTTGGCAAGCAGCACATCGTATCCGCCCGCCAGTGTGGCCTGGCTGCTGCTTCCCAGCATGCTCACATCGCTGCTTTCTGTTTTTCCGATGAGTGTGACTTCATAAGCACCTGAAAGGATCATGCGGCCCAGGCGCTCGGTCTGGCTTCCGCCAAAGAGGGTGCTCTCAAGCAAGGCCCCGGTGGGCGACCACTTGGTAAGGAAGAGGTCCGATAAGCCTTTGTTAATGGTTTGGTAAGCGCCCGTCGTCGTATCAAAATCCGTGCTGTTGGTATGCCCTGCTATATAGATAGAAGCAGCCGCATCGCAGGCTACTCCGCGGATATCATCCACGTCGTTGCCACCGATGTAGGTAGAGAAAATCCGGGTGCAGGCCGAATCCAGCTTAATGATGTACCCGTCGGAGCTGCCCTCGTTCAGGCTCTGATAAGCGCTGGCACTGGTGTTGAGGTTGGTGCTGAAAGACTCGCCGGTGCCAATCACGTTGCCGTGGAGGTCGGTGGTAACCACGTGAATGTCTTCCGAATTATTGCCGCCGTAATAAGTACACCACCTCAGGGCGCCCGTAGGAGAAAAGCGTGCAATGAAAGCATCGGTGTTCCCTTTGAGGTTTACCTGGAAGGATGTTCCTGCCACCGTGTACAGCCCGGAGCTGGTGGTCGTGCCGCCCACAATGATGTTATTGAATTTATCGACCGTAATATCAAAGGCAAAATCCCCGCCGGCTTTACCGAATAAGGTGCTCCAGAGGATGTGGCCTGTCGGGTCGATCTTAGTGATAAACGCATCGTAGCTGCCATCATGTATAGCCTGGAAGCAACCCGTTGTCGTAAAAGTATTCAGGCTGCTTGTATATCCGCACAGCACAACGTTTCCGTCTGTCGTCATTGCCAGCCTTTCGGCGCTGTCGAAATTAGCCCCACCCATATAGGTGCTCCACAGCAAACTTCCGCAGCTGTCGAACTTGGCGATGAAGCCGTCGTAGCTGCCCGAATGCGCATCATTTATAAGCCCGGGCGTCACCGGAAGATCGGTGCTGTAGGTGTTTACAAGAACGTAAGTGTTCTTATCGTGATCAATCGCCACACTCTTGACCTCGTCGCTTTGTGTGCCCCCAAAATACGTGGAGAAAGAAGGGCAGTTCGTCTGAGCTTTACCCACCAAACAAACTGAGACTAATAAGGGAAATGTGCCGGTGAACAGGGCCTTCATTTTTTATGACGTTGAGTGAAGTTCAAATTAAAATTAGTGAAATTTAATAGGATAATTAAATTATTATTTTAAATTTATCAGGACCACATCTTACACCCCAAGTTTTATGAAAAAATTTTTATCCCTCGCCACGCTTATTATAGCGACCGTTCTATGCTCCTATAGAACGTATGCCACACACGGTTTACCCATTGTAAACTTTTCTTACAGTATAGGAGCAACCGGCGTAACGGTTTCGGGCGGATCCGATCCCGCAACCTGTGGATCCGGTCCGTATTGGATGCAGGTAGAGATCGGTTGTACGCCCGGAGCATTATCCGGAATACCGCCGGCAGCCATGCAGTCGACTTTGCAAAACTGGCCATGTACCGGTGGTGGTACTACTTATAACCAGTTTCCATGGTACAACTCCACGCTCAACATTCCCAATTTATGTAGTGATGCCTGTGTGGCGGAAACCTATAATAATGTCTTTATTCCTTTCGCTAATTTATGTCCCGGCCAAACCTATTACTTTGCCGCCCGCGAGTGGGTGTCGGCCTCCAATAGTCCCGGACCTTTTACCGCTACCTATTCTTTTGTGGTACCCGGCGCCTTTACACCTTTAAACTTCAACGTCACAGCATCACCCGCTACCTATTGCTCGCCGGGAAGTTCCGTACTTAGTGCCACAGGCGTCACGGGGGGATGCGGAACAGTCTCCTACCTCTGGAGTCCCGGGGGAGCCACAACCCCCAATATAACCGTCTCGCCCGGAAGCACCACCACCTATTCCTGTACGGTCCAGACGCCGTGTAATACCTTAACAAAGGCGGTCACGGTCACGGTCGTCTCGGCCTTGTCGGCCGCTTTCACGCCGCTCAATACCACGATATGCCAGGGCACCTCGCAGGTCTTTACCCATACGGGAACGGCCGGGGTCACCCATAACTGGGCGGTATCGCCGGCCACAGGGGTCACGATCACCTCGGCGAATTCCGTCAATCCTTCGATCGCCTTTGCCACCGCCGGCTCTTACGTCGTCACGCATACCGTTTCGGCGGGAGCCTGTACCAACGTGGTCAGCACCAACATAACGGTCAATAATGTTACTTCCACCTTTGCCATTCCTTCCGCTACGCAGTGCCTGGTTGGTAACAGCTTCAACTTCAACAATACGGGTACGGCCACCGGCACCCATTCCTATTCTTTCTCTCCTATTACCGGCGCGCCGACAGCAGGAAGCACCGTCAACTATTCGGGAAGCTTTACGGCACCGGGTAGCTATGTCGTGACACATAATGTAAACTCCGGCGGTTGTACGAGCACCTCCACCATGGGTGTCGTTGTAAATCCGAATCCTTCGGCCACACTCACCTTTACTAATCCAACCTGCGGCAATAACAACGGCATTATCCAGATCAGCAACACCTCGAGTGGCGGACAAACGATTACCTCTTTTGCCAGCAGCTCCGGCATCGTAAGCGGGCAGACGGTGACCGGCCTCGGCGCGGGAACGCATGTCATTACCCTCACCAATAATTTCGGATGTACGTATACCGTCTCGGCGACACTGGCCAATACACCGGGTGTTACCAACGTTGCTTTGACGCCTAATAATATTGTTTGCGGCACCGGCACCGGAAGCATTACCATCGGTGCAGTCACCGGTGGCACACCAACCTATTCCTATAATGTAAATGGTGGCGCCTTTTCAACAACACCTCCGGTAACGGGTCTTGCGTCCGGCACCTATTCTGTTGGTGTGAGAGATGCCAACGGCTGTGTGTTCACAAAAACGGTAGCCATTACGGTTACACCAGGTCCTACTGCCATTGCCGGAACGCCAACGGCGGCAGGTTGCGGCCTGAGCAATGGTTCCTATAATATTACCGGTGTTACCGGCGGTACGCCCGCTTATACATTCAGCATTAACGGTGTTTCCACGCCGAGCTTATCCAGCGGTCTTGCTGCGGGCAACTACAGCATTACCGTGAGAGATGCCAACGGATGTACCTTTACAAATCCTGTTACCATTAGTGGAGGCACGGGCCCGACCTCGGCGGTAATCACCACAACCAACGCCAGCTGTGGCATGGCCAATGGCTCGGCATCGGTAACGAGTGTGACGGGCGGCGCACCTACCTATAGTTTTTCATTTGACGGTGGTGCCTTTGGAAGTGGAAGCGCCAGTGGCTTAACGGCCGGTGCGCACAATGTCATTATCCGTGACGCGGGTACCTGTACCTTGTCGGTGCCGTTTAACGTCGCCAACAACGGAAGCCCAAGCATCAGCTTAACGGCCAGCACCAATGTGCTGTGTAACGGTGCCAGCACCGGAAGCTTCACCGTAGCAACAACCGGAGGCAGCGGCTCACCGTTCACCTATACCTTAACAAACCCTTACCAAACCAATGGAAACGGGCAATTCACGAATCTTCCGGCCGGTGTGTATACCGTCAATTCCAAAGATGCGGTGGGTTGCCTCACCAGCATGACGGTGAGCATTACCCAGCCAACCGCCCTGACCCTGAGCTTAACATCCGTGCCGGTGAAGTGTTTCGGAACATCCACAGGAACGATTACCGCTACCGCTTCGGGAGGAACAGGCACTTATCAATACCAGGTGAATGGTACCGGTTACCAGGCTTCAGGGACATTCCCGACGATGCCGGCCAATACACATATTGTACAGGTGAGAGATGCCAACGGATGCACGGCTACACAAACCGTTACCGTGACACAACCTACAGCCCTGGCCATTACAGTGAGCACACAAAATGCGAACTGTACTGCTGCCAACGGGATTGCCTCATCTACCGTGACGGGCGGAACGCCTCCTTATAATTATGCCTGGACAGGCGGTGGCGGAACCAATCCATCGACCGGCGGCCTCATCACCGGAACCTATAGTGTCACCGTCACCGATAGCAAAACCTGTACGCTTACCGCTGTTGCTGTCATCGGCAATACGCCGGGGGGAACGGCAGCAATCACCGGCTCAACGAATATTACCTGTAACGGTGCCAACAACGGTGTATTGACTGCTAATATGATAACCGCAGGAACAGCGCCTTTTACCTACTCCTGGACACCGGGCGGACAAACGAACGCGACGGCAACCAACCTTGCACCGGGAACCTATACCTGCTACATCAGGGACTTCTACGGTTGCATTGCACCGGCAGTAGGGACCTTAACGCAGCCGGCTCCTCTGACGGCGATCATGAACTCCAACAACGTAAAATGTTTTGGAACGTCCTCGGGAACTGTTTCCGCATCGGGAACCGGCGGAACCTTACCATACAGCTATTTATGGCCGACACTGGCGAGCACGCTCACCACGGTAAACAACGTGGCGATCGGTACTTACACCTGCCAGATCACCGATGCCAATAACTGTGTGATCAACCCGACGATCTCGGTAACACAGCCGAGCTCTGTGTCCTTAACCTCTTCTGTAACGCCTGCCAACTGTAACCAATCGAACGGTTCGACTACGGTAACACCAAGCGGTGGAACGCCGGGCTATACCTATACCTGGAGCCCGGTGGCTTCCAATAACAACTCGGTAGGCAATGTGCCTGCCGGTACCTATACGGTTTTTGTGAAAGATGCGAATAACTGTACGTATACGTTGACATCAACAGTACCGAATCTTTCGGGTCCCAGCATTAGCATCACGAGCTTTACGAACGTAAGCTGCTTTGGCGGAAACAACGGTGCAGCCACCGCACAGGCTACCGGTGGCACAGGTACCCTGATCTACAACTGGAACGGCGGACAAAACACACCGACAGCGACTAATCTTAGTGCGGCGGTAATTACAGTAACGGTAACCGATCAAAACGGCTGCATGGCTTCTACCAATGTAACCATTACACAACCTCCGGTTCTTACTGTAAGCATTACACCAACCAATCCGAAATGTTTTGGCGCTATCAACGGGCTTGGCTTTGCGACAGCATTTGGAGGAACGCCAACCTATACGTATAACTGGACCGGGGGCGGCGGCTCCAATGCTACCAGCTCACCCTTAGGAGCGGGCAGCTACGCGGTGAACGTTACCGACGCCAAAGGCTGTACAGCAACAGCGACGATGGCCCTGGTAAATCCTCCGGCAATGTCTGCGGCGATCACATCTACTAATGTGACTTGTTTTGCCACCTGCAACGGAGCAGCGACAGCCACGGCCACCAATAATATCGGGATTGTGACTTACTACTGGATCGGTGGCCCTAGCCCTGTGACCGCGCAAAGCGTGAGCGGCCTCTGTGCCGGTGTGTATACGGTAACGGCTACGGATCAGAATACCTGTACAGCAAGTGCGCAGATCACCATTACCCAGCCAACGCAGGTAACCGCCAACATTGCCACAAGCAGCAGCGTGACCTGCAATGGTGGCAGCAATGGCTCGGCACAGGTAACGCCGGGCGGCGGCACGGGGGCCTATACCTATACCTGGACGGGCGCAGCGGCGGGCAGTAACGCCAATGCCAACAGCCTTCCGGCCGGAACTTATTCTGTAACGGTAGGCGATGCCAACGGATGTACAGCAAGCACACAGGTAACGATTATACAGCCGGCTCCTCTGGCTACAACCTTAACAACCACTAACCCAACCTGCAACGGCCTGGCAAACGGTACGGCAACGGTGTCTTTCTCCGGTGGGGCAGGACTCGTGAACTTCCTCTGGCAGCCGGGTCTGCAAAACGGAAATATTGTCAACAACCTTTCTGCAGGATCACAATCGGTAACGATGACCTATAACGGAACCTGTACAAGCAGCCTGACTTTTACCTTAACCCAGCCAACAGTATTGACGGCTGTGGTGTCTGCTACCAATTCCAATTGCGGGCAAAGCAACGGTAATGCCATCGCTGTGGTAAGCGGCGGCACAGGCGGTTATACATACTTATGGAGCAATGGTGCTATTACCTTGCCTAACCCGAATATCCTGGCAGGCTCTCACAGCTTTACCGTGACGGATGCCAACAACTGTAAGGCTTCCGCGATAGCCCTGGTGAATGATATTGCCGGCCCTACCGTTGTGATTACAAGCACTACTGCCGTGAAATGCTTCGGTGGCAACGACGGTGGAGGAGTAGCCAGCATCTCCGGTGGCGTTATGCCATACACCATCAGCTGGAACAACAACCCGGCTACGACTACAACAGTAACAAACTTCACCGCCGGTCAGCATGCGATTACAGTAACGGATAATGCCGGATGTGTAGGCACAGCCAGCCTGACCTTATCACAACCAACGCAGCTGGTAAGCGCCATCAGCAGCTTCTCGAACGTGACCTGCTTCGGATTGACGAATGGTCAGGCCACGATGAGTGTGAATGGCGGCACACCGGGCTATACCTATAGCTGGACACCATCGGCACAAACGTCTTCCGTGATGGTAAACGTGGGAGCCAATACGTACACATGCAACGTGAAAGACGGCAACAACTGTGCGACCTCGCAGGTGGTAAGCATTACAGAGCCACAGGCTTTGGTCATGGCGGCTTCCAGCTTCAGCAACATTTCCTGCTTCGGAGGCAACAACGGACAGATCTCAACAAGCGTGCAAGGTGGCACACCTGGCTATACTTATAACTGGACACCAGCACAGCCTAACAGTGGTGTGTTGGGAGGCTTGTTGGCAGGCAGCTACAGCCTTACAGTAACAGACAGCAGGACCTGCTCGATCAGCGCGAACTTCACCATCCTGGAGCCATCGGCGCTGACCTCGAACTATACATCTTCACCGGCCAAATGCGGCCTGGCCAACGGTACGGCTACTGTGACGGCTGGTGGCGGTACACCGGGCTATACACTGAACTGGAACATCGGCGCACAGCAAGGCCCTACGGCTACAGGCATGGGCCCTGGCTCTAACTGGACCTGTGTCATTACCGACTCCAAAGGGTGTACACGAACGCAAACGGTAAGTGTGGCAGATGCACCAAGCCCTGTGATTACCAACGTCAGCACGACAGCGCCTACCTGCTTCGGTTCACAAAACGGATCTATCGTTGTAACTTACAGCCTCGGAACTCCCGGCTATACGGTTTCATGGTCGAACCCGATCAACCCGGCAACGCAGGTAACCACAGGCTTAACACAAACAGCAACGGGTGTGGGCTCCGGAACCTACAGTGTAACGGTAACGGATAGCTATGGTTGCAGCGCCGGCAGCTTTGCAACGGTGGCCTCTCCGAATATCCTGTTGCTTAACGTGTCTCCAAACCAAACGATCTGCTACGGACAAACAGCCCAGATCTTTGCGACAGGATCCGGCGGAACACCGGCTTACACTTATACCTGGTCACCGGCATTTAATAACACCGGCGGCCCGCATACGACACCGAGCCTGAGCACCACCACACAATACAATGTGAACATGACGGATGCGAGCGGTTGTACCACGGCTCCGAAAGTGATCACCGTGAATGTGACCCCGGCTTTAAATATTATAGCAACGACTACAACGGTGTGTCATAACCAGCTGGTGGCCTTAACGCCAACCATGACGCTTAACGGAAACGGCGGGCCTTATACCTATAACTGGAGCACGGGAGGCGGCTCGGCTACTGAAACGGTTACGGCGGTAAATACGACACCCGGTGCACCGAAAACCTATACCTATAATGTGATCGCAAGCGATAACTGCTCTCCGACCTCTGCGGCGGTATTTACGGTGGTGGTAAATCCTTTGCCAACGGTTTCCTTCACGGCAAGTCCTGCTTCGGGCTGTGCGCCATTGGTGGTAACGCTTACAGGAACTTCCGACAGCCCTTCCAATACCTTCCTGTGGAGCGATGCGGTTGCAGGAAGCGGTAATCCTACGTTTGTGACGCTGAAAGATTCGGGTAAATATTCCGTATCGGTGGTGGTGACTAACCCGGGCACCGGCTGTAAAAACATGATGACGCAAACCGACATCATCACCGTATATCCGAAACCGAAAGCTTCCTTTATTGCAAATCCGCAAAGCACCAGCATTCTGGATCCTACGATCAACTTCAGCAATACGAGTATCGGCGGGGCGAGCTACCTGTGGGATTTTGGTGATCCTGCTGCAACCGGCGGCCTGAATAACGCCACAACGTTTAACGCCACCCACTCGTATGGCTATGTGAGCCCATACAACGTCAACCTCGTGGTCACATCGAGCCACGGCTGTACGGATGTGGCGCTGGTAACGGTGGAGATCACTCCGGACTTTGCCCTCTACATTCCGAATACCTTTACGCCGGATGGAAATAACGTGAACGATTTCTTCCAGCCTCTGGGTGTGGGCATCAATGAGGACAATTACCGTATGGATGTGTACGACCGTTGGGGCGAGGTGATCTTTACGAGCAACAACTTCCGCAAAGGCTGGGACGGTTCGGTAAAAGGCAGCGGAAAAATAGCAGAGCAGGGCGTGTACGTGTATAAACTCATGGTATACGATCTGCAAGGCAACAAGCATCCGTTTGTAGGCCACGTGACGGTGCTGATCGGAAATTCAGACTAATTCCAATTCATTTTCAAATTTATGAAAAAAGGGCTTCCCAGGCGGGAGGCCCTTTTTTATGCGACAATCTTCAAAAAGCGCAAATATGTAAGAGCAATAACGTATCTTTGCAGACTTATTGATTTATAGATGAAGAACATACGTAATTTTTGCATTATTGCGCATATTGATCACGGAAAGTCCACGTTGGCTGACAGGTTGTTGGAGTACACAAATACCATTTCGAAACGGGAAATGCAGGCCCAGGTACTGGATGATATGGACCTGGAAAAAGAGAGGGGAATTACCATCAAAAGTCACGCGATCCAGATGGATTACAGCTATAAGGGCGAAAAATATATTCTGAACCTGATTGACACACCCGGCCACGTTGATTTTAGCTACGAGGTATCACGCTCCATTGCGGCCTGTGAAGGCGCCTTGCTGATCGTTGACGCTGCCCAGGGGATCCAGGCACAAACCATTTCCAACCTGTACCTGGCCCTGGAACACGACCTGACCATTATTCCTATTTTAAATAAAATCGATTTACCGAGTGCGGATCCTGAAGTGGTAAAAGACCAGATCGTGGACCTTCTGGGCTGCGAGCGCGAAGAGATCATGGCGGCCTCCGGGAAAACGGGGATGGGTGTGCACGAGATCCTCGAAGAAATCGTGAACCGCATTCCGGCGCCGAAAGGCGAGGAGAGCGCACCTTTACAGGCTTTGATCTTTGACTCGGTATTCAACTCATTCCGTGGGATCATTGCTTATTTCCGCATCTACAACGGCAGCATCAAAAAAGGAGAAAAAGTAAAATTCGTCAATACGGGTATGGAATACAATGCCGATGAGATTGGCGTGTTGAGGTTGAAGCAGGAACCGCGCGATGTGGTGAGGACCGGTGATGTAGGCTATATTATTTCCGGCATTAAAGAAGCGAAAGAAGTAAAGGTAGGAGATACCCTCACCTCTGTGGCAAACCCCTGTGAAGCGGCAATCCAGGGCTTCGAAGAGGTGAAGCCCATGGTATTTGCGGGCATCTACCCGGTAGATACCGAAGATTTTGAAGAGCTGCGCTACAGCATGGAAAAACTGCAACTCAACGATGCTTCCTTAACCTGGGAGCCGGAATCGTCTCTGGCACTCGGCTTTGGCTTCCGCTGCGGCTTCTTAGGAATGCTGCACATGGAGATCGTTCAGGAGCGCCTCGAGCGAGAGTTCAACATGACCGTGATTACCACGGTGCCCAACGTATCTTACATTGCTTATCAAACCAACGGTGAAATCGTGACGGTGAATAACCCAAGCGACCTGCCCGATCCGGCGAGGATCGATAATATTGAAGAGCCATACATCAAAGCAAATATCATTACCAAATCCGAATTCATCGGCCCGGTGATGAGCCTTTGTATTGAAAAGCGCGGTGTGATCGTGACTCAGAATTATCTGACAGCCGACAGGGTAGAGCTGGTGTTTGAGATGCCTTTGGGAGAAGTGGTGTTTGACTTCTTCGATCGTCTGAAATCCATTTCCAAAGGCTATGCCTCTTTCGATTACCACCCGATAGGCATGAAGCAATCGGACCTCGTGAAACTGGACATTCTCCTGAAAGGCGAACCGGTGGATGCCTTGTCCTGCCTGATCCACAGAAGCAACTCCTATAATTTCGGAAAAAAGATCTGCGAAAAACTGAAAGAGCTGATCCCGAAACAACAGTTTGAAATTCCGATCCAGGCGGCTATCGGCGCCAAGATCATTGCCCGTGAAACCATCAGTGCCATACGTAAAGACGTAACTGCCAAGTGTTATGGCGGTGACATCAGCCGTAAGCGTAAATTACTCGAAAAGCAAAAGGAGGGTAAGAAGCGGATGAAAGCCGTTGGTAACGTGGAGATCCCGCAGAGCGCCTTCATGGCGGTTCTGAAGCTCAACGATTAAGCTTCCTGAAGCTTTCAAAATATTCTGATATTATTTCCAGGACCCCGAAGGCTTATAAACCCCCGGGGTCTTTCATTTTCTTTGCCGTAGCTAACCAAAGGAACAAGGCATGAAAGAAGATGAAGAAGGTAACACCCGATTGGGTTTCGAGCGTATCCTCGGTAAGAAAGGAAAGCAGGGCGATGAGGAAGAAGGGCCAGTAGAGGGTGTGTATGCTCCGCCGCAGGCGGATGGCCGGCAGGAATAAATAGACGAGGAAAACGATAAGCCCGCAGATACCGAAGGCCACGCCCACCGCCAGGTATTGGTTATGGCAACGCAGGCGCCACTCCGGATCCAGCTGAGAGTTCAAGGCCACATAAGCGCTGTTAAAAGAAGCCTGGATATCGCCGGTGCCCACGCCAAACCAGGGATGCAGGCGGATGATATAACAGGCCGTTTTCCAGAACTCCAGCCTCATCATGAGCGTATGCCCCGAAGGATTTTCGCCGCGCCTGTATTTGTTGTACTCCCAGATGAGCTCGTGCCAACGGGTCACGAGGCCGGTTTGATGAGCATAGTGGACGTTGGAAACGCCTCTTTCAATGTTATGAATATCGGTTTCGCTCAGGCTGTTGAGTGCCACGGAATCCTTGTTGAGCCCTTTGCTGGCCAGGTAGCGGATGACGGTGAAGCGCAGCTGGTTGCCTTTCCTGTCTTTTCCGAGGTAGGGCAAGGGGCTTTTTTGCTCCCATTCTTTTTTCAGCTCTTCATCGTTGATGTTGACGGTGATGAGGTTGCCGTTCTCGGCCAGGCCAAACAATGTATCCTGCAGATAGAGCCGGCCGTTGGCGGTGGTAAGCTCCAGCTGGTTGGCAGGCCTGTTGGCTTCAGGTTCGTACATGTGCAGACTGTTAGCCGCGTAATAGGCTGCTACTGAAAAAATACCGGCTAACACACCAAACACGGCCAGCGATACGGCTTTGCGAAAGCGAAGCAGGCTGTATACCAAAAGGAGCAAAGAGACGACGATCAGGAGGCAGACAAAGCCGGTGGCCATTTCGAGCTTGTACATGAAGAAGAAGAGCCAGGCACAGCCCAGGGCAAAGAACAGGCGAAGGGCAAGCGATGTTTCGCGGTAAAGAAAGTACAGCATGCCGGTGATGGCGAAAGCAATGAACAGGGAGAAGCGGATGTGCGACATGAATATGGAAGCCTGCCTGACATCGAGCACAACTTTTTTGGTGTAGCCCGCATATACCGCAAAGCAGCAGAAAGAGCTGACCAGCACGGCGCCGAAAAAGAAAAAGAACAGGGCCCGGAATTCCTTTGAGGACAAGGGTTCTGTAGAAAAAAACAATAAGGGAAGAATGAGCAGGGGCAATTTGTTTCGCAGATCGTCGAGCCCGCTTTGCAGCTGGGAGGTATAGGCCATGCCCAGGAGATGCAGGCCATAAAATGAAATAAGCAGCCAGAAAATCTTATTGGAGCGGATGCGCTCCCATTTGTTTTTGAAATCGCCCCCCAGCAACCAGTTGGCAGCCATCATAATTTGAGGGATGCTGGTAGGCACCGTTCCGAACATCATCCCCGCAGCCAGGCCAACCAATGCGGTCAGGAAAATATAACGATGCCAGATAGTAGGAAGCACAATAATTCAATAAAGGATTGCCTGTGTTTAAACGCGGTTAAGTAAGCGATTTGTCCGCGTAAAAACAACGGTAAAAGCCAGGAATTATTACTAAAGAACAAGCTGACAAAAGAGATCAATGTGTAATATTAATTCTGCGTATTTTCCTTTAAAATGGAGAAAAGCATGGTTTATTTATAACTGACCATGTAATAAATTACAAAATCACCTTGTTCCCGGGCGGAAGCTTTTCCATCTTTGTGAAGGAGATTCAAAAATAAACACTTAAATTTTATAACAAAATGAAAACAAACCTTATTAAAAAACTGGCGACACTGACACTCAGTGTGCTTGCCATCGGGAGCTTTGCACAGTGCCCGACCATGACTGGAATTTATGTGCAACCCGGAACGGGTACCGCCACGGTTGCGGCCATGATGACGCCATCCACCAGCGTGGGTACCGGCTCTTTTTACTGGACGGTAAGTCCTTCGGCATTCGCGGTTCCTATTTCAGGATCGAATAATTCAATGCAGGCGCTGTCCTTTACATCTACCGGTATCTACACCGTTTGTGCGTACTACACGGATTCTACGACCATGTGTTCGGCCTCTACCTGCACGACGATCAATGTAACGTCCACCGTTAACACGTCATGTAACGCGGCTTACTCTTCTTACACGGATTCCACCAATTGCTGGACCTATTTCACCAACGCTTCTACGGGCACAAACCTGACCTACAAGTGGTATCAGCTGCCTGGCATGTCCCTGATGAGCACATCGGCCAACCCGGCCTTTACGCTCGGAAACGGAAGCCACACCATTGCACTGTACACCTATTCCAACGGGCAATTCTGCGATTCGACGGTACATACCGTGAACGTGAACTGTAATCCTTCCGGCGGGAACTGCAATGCTGTATTCAGCACCTATACTGATCCGTCATCCTGCTTTACGCATTTTTACAACAACTCTACAGGTAGCGGTACTCTTACCTACAAATGGTATGAGCTGCCGGGAATGAACCTGCTCAGCACATTGTCAAGCCCGGTATTATCACTCGGCACCGGAAACCACACCATTGCTTTATACACGTACAGCAACGGGCAGTTTTGCGATTCAACCTTATCGGTATTGAATGTGAACTGTAATCCTTCCGGCGGAAGCTGCAACGCCTCCTTTACCCACTCTGTATTGCCTAATTGCGGCGCTTATTTCTACAGCACCTCTACCGGTACGAATTTAACTTACCAATGGAGAAACAGCGGATATCCGGGTATTCTGAGCACTCAAAACAGCTTTACAACCACCCTGCCTTCTGGCAACAACTGGATCAGCCTCTATGTATTCTCCAATGGAAATTTCTGCGACTCTACAACAGCACTTGTAAGCTGCAACGTTCCATGCCAGGCCAATTCACAGTTCACCGTGTTTGCCGATTCAGTAAATGCCGGAAACTACTTTGCGTATAACCAATCGACCGGTTCATCGGCCCTGACGTACCTGTGGGATTTCGGTGATGGCAACACGTCTACACAAGCGTATCCTTTCCACCAGTATGCTACTCCGGGTCACTACATCATTTGCCTGACAGTAACAGCAACCTCCGGCTCGGTAAGCTGCTCCGACATCAGCTGCGATTCATCCAGCGTACAGCGGATCGCCTCAGGCTATTTAATGAACAGGATCCAGGTAGTTCAGAACCCGACGGCAGTTAAGGAAAACACGCTCCTGAAAAACATGAACGTATATCCTAACCCAGTTGAAAATGAACTGACAGTTGAGGTACAACTGGCCAGGGAGGAAAAAATTTACTACGTGATTACCGATGCCTTAGGAAAAGTAGTAGCTAAGAACGAGCTTACTTCTTCCAAAACAACCATTAATACCGCAGCGTTGGATAGAGGAATTTATTTCTTGTCCGTTACTTCAAACGACCAGGTTCTCAAAACAACCAAGTTGATGAAATAATTCCAAAGTTCAAACGTTCACATAAAAGTCTGTCCCTGGGTTAGTGGGACAGACTTTTATAATTTAATCCACATGCGAAAACACTTATACATAACCGGCCTTACGCTTGCCAGCGCCATTCTGCCCAAGAAGCTTTATGTGCAGCTGTTTGTGGCGGTCATGAAAAAGATCCGGCCACGCGATCTAGATCTTGGAACTTAGCCACCCGCTGTAATCGATAATGGTTTGCGGCTGCTCCTTTTCGGAGAATTTCCGGAGAAAGGCATTGATCTTTTCCTTCATCGGGCGCCAGGACGAAAAATCGCTCCGGATATAATGCTGGATCAGCTGAAGCACCGCAATCTCGATCACCAGCGTTTCCTTATTCTTAAGCTCCGGTAATTTTCTGGAGATAGAGGCGGCCAGCTTTTCGGCGAGCTCAATTTCATGGCTCTCCATTTTATTACACAACTCGAATACTGAAATTTTTAGCTGGAAAGCCTCATCGTAATTTTTGAAGGCATCGCTCACATAGAGCTGTACCAGGTATTTCCCGGCCGTTTTGTTTTTCTGAATATCGAAATGCGTAATGGCCAGGTTTAAGAGCACAAAGCCGATATAGTTCGGCGTATCCCTGATTACAGGCTGTTTCCGGGCCTCCTCGAGCGTTTCGATCGCTTTTTCCGGGTTGGTCTTGCTGTAGTTATTTACCAGGATATTGTAATAGTAGAACACATATTTCTCGTACCAAAGCCTGTTGTATTCCTGTAGGGCCTGTTGCAGGCGGCCGGCGTATTGCAGGGCCTGCTGGTATTTTTTGAGTACATAGGAGGCGTTGCACATATACACATACAGCTGTATTTTGATCTCATGCGTGCCTTCATGAAACACCTTGTCCTTTTCAAAATCGGCATCCGATTGCACGAGGTAACTTTCCAGCGCCTTGTAATCCTGTGAGAGCAACAAGAGCCGGCAGATGTTTTGAAACACCTTGAATCGCAGGGTAGCGCTGTTCTTCACGTATTCCATGCGCTGTGTTTTTTCGAGCGTGGAATGCAGCCATGCCTTGAACGACTTGGTAATGGCAAGGTTCTGCGTGGTTTTAAGCTTGTAGGAAAGCAGCGAAAAATTATTTTCCAGCTCGCGGAGCAGTGCAAGGCGGTTGGAGTTCTCCTCCCGTTTGCCGATGTAGGCTTCGGGAGATTCCTTGATGTGCTGCAGGCTTAGCTGGATGAACAGCTCGTAAATACTTTCCAGGGTGGTGAAATCTTCCTGGGCGATGGCCTTTTTTTCGCTCAGTTTCAGGTAGTGCTGGGCCAGCTGCGGCTTGTCTTTTTTGTAAAAGATCTTGGCAATGATGAGCAGGTGAAGGGCTTCAATATCCTTTTCATTACGGTTGAGGTTGGAAAGAACCACGCCGATATCGTCGCTGATCTTATTTTTGAGCCTGTAATATCTGCTGTCCGATTTCCCGGTTTTGTAGATCAGCTTGAAATGTCGTGCATCATCCCATTCCGGATTTTGCTTGATGCTGTCGAAAAGCTCAATATCAATGCGGTTATCAAAGTTATGGGTTCGCTTGGAATAAAGCTTATAGCTTTTGATTTCTTCTTTTTCGAGCGAAGCGATAATATTTTGTAAAATATCCATATTTTTGAATATGTAATGAAATTTAAATTTACTAATTTTATCTCTAAAAAAAGAACTAACTTGGAGTTGAAAACCTGAATTCAATGAAAACACTGATTTATATTCTTGCGTTATTAGTTTCTGTATGTGGTCTGGCACAGCCGCAGCTGGGCATGGCTGTCAATTATACGATCGCGCCTTCCTCTGCTCTTTCCGCCACACCGGGCATCGCTTATACCAATACGATCAGCATTAGCTGCAGGGTCATCAACAGGGGAACCACCACATTCAGTGCAGGTGGCTTGTCTTTACTCAGGGTTGTAAAAACAGGAAGCACAACGAGTACCGTCAGAACGATTTATTCTGCTACAACAACGCCTGTTATTCCGCCGGGAGATTCGCTCTCCGTTGTGGGGATAGACAGCATCACCACTGCCGCCTATAAAGTCAACGGCAACGGTAATACCATCGTGGTATGGCCGATCTCTACTTCGGCAACAACCAAAGACAGCCTGACTGCCGGGCCTGTCTACGCAAACGATCCTACAGGCATCGAGGAGCTCGATAGAAACAAATTGTTTATCTACCCGAATCCTACCAGCCAGATGCTGTTCATCCAGACAGAACCGGGCAAGCGCTACAAAGAGCTCATCATTTACGACATGCAGCTTAAGGCCCTTGTACGTAAGCTTTTCCAGGAAAGCACAGACATCAGTGCCCTGCCGCCGGGAACCTATATCATCTCGGTATCCGACGAGGAAGGCAGGATCTTCAGCTCGCGCTTTGTAAGGAGCGATTAGAATCACAGCCCGCAGGGGCCATTTTCCGGCGAATTTTCGTATCATTGCCCTGAATTAAGAGGGCCTTGAAGGCCGGATCATATGCGCATCGAAGAAGCATCGGCTCAGCAATTTAACGGGATTATCCGCCTCATCGGGCAATTTGAGCTCGATGACCGGGAATTGCAACCCACTCAATTTTTAGCGGCAGTATCGGAGGATACCCTTCTTGGCTTCGGGCGCATCCGCAACTATGCCGGCTGTAGCGAGCTCTGTTCGCTGGGCGTGGTGGAGCCGCAGCGCCACAAGGGCATCGGGAGCCTGCTCGTGGAGAAACTCATTCAAAAAGCACAACAGCCCTTATACCTTGTTTGCATCATCCCCGGTTTTTTTGAGGCGCTCGGATTTAGGAACGCCACGGAATACCCTCCGGAGCTTGGGCAAAAGCTGGACTACTGCCGGGAAGCGCTCAGCGTGCCCGAAGAATATGTGGTGATGAAATACGAACAGGGCATAGCGAAACGGTTTTAATTTTTAATTTTGAGCCTTATTTTTACATTATGAGCTATATCATTTCAGGAATCCAACAACTAGGCGTAGGGAACACAGACGTTAAGCAAACCTTCAAATGGTACCGCAAAGCCTTCGGTACAGACATCAAGATCTTTGAAGAGGCAGCGATGGCGGAGCTGATGTTGCCCTATACGGCCAACCTGCCTCATGCGCGCCATGCGATCCTCGCCATCAGTATGAACGGTGGCGGCGGCTTCGAGATCTGGCAGTATACCAGCCGTAAGGCAGAGAACGCAGCCTTTACCATTCAGCTGGGCGACCTGGGGATCTTTGCCGGGAAGATCAAATCCTATAACATACAAGGTTCTTACGACCACCTGAAACAGTTCGGGGCCACCATGCTTAGCGCTATTACCGTAGCGCCCGATGGCCGCAAACATTTCTATATCCACGATCTCTGGAACAATGTATTTGAAGTAATCGAGGAAAAAACATCCTGGTATCAGCAGAAAGACTTTACAACAGGCGGGATCCTCGGTGCGGTGATCGGTGTGAAAGACATCGACCGCTCCATTGGCCTGTACAAAAACGTATTGGGCTTTGACCAGGTGATCAGCGATACTACGGCTGTGTTTGAAGACTGGAAAGGCGTGGAAGGTGCGCAGAAGAAATTCAGGCGCGTGGTGCTCAGGAACTCCAAACCGCGCGAAGGCAGCTTCGGCCCTTTGCTTGGCGACAACGAAATTGAGCTCATCCAGGCCCTGGACTATACGCCGCGGAAAATATTCGAAAACCGCCTGTGGGGCGATTGCGGCTTCATTCACCTGTGCTTCGACATCAAGAACATGAAAGCCCTCGAGGAAGCCTGTATCAAGGCAGGACAGCCCTTCACGGTAGACGGTGGTGCGGGCTTCGAAATGGGAGAAGCGGCGGGCCACTTTACCTACATTGAAGATGCCGACGGAACACTGATCGAATTTGTGGAAACGAAAAAGCTCCCGGTGGTTAAAAAAATAGGCTGGTACCTCGATCTCAGAAAGCGCGATCCGAAAAAAGCACTTCCGAATTTTATTCTGAAAGCCCTGAGGTTTAGCCGCGTGAAGGATTAGAACGTTATTGGATTTATGGAACGCTGATGACGCAGATTCTTATGATTTAATAAGACTTAGAACAGAGAAATAGGCAACGAAAAACGAGCCTATGATTCCTTCTGTATTCCTCCTTGCCACTGTTGGTGTTTTCACCAACAGTAAAAGCTGAAGGCTTTAATCAGCGGTTCTCTATATGTGGTTGATTCCCGCCCCATCATCCCACAAATCCTTATGAAAAGCCGCTTATGTACAAAGCGGCTTTTTCTTTGGCGAATCAGCAAATAAATCGCATTTTTACTATTTAAACCCGTGAAATGAACCTGAAATACACCCTTTTTACTACTGCTGTATTGGCTTTGGCAGTAGCCTGCTCCACTACCAGGAAAAACAAAAAAACCGAACAGCCGGTGAGCATGAACGAGCCGGCCATCCTGCTTGATACCATCAAAGTACTGGCTGAAGAAACACCTAAAAAAGCCGTATACCGCGCCACGGAAACCAAACTCAGCGACATTATTCATACGAAGCTCTGGGTAAGCTTCGACTGGCAGAAGTCGCAGCTGACCGGGAAAGCCGAGATCCTCGCCAAACCCTATTTTTATCCGACCAATATGCTGTACCTCAATGCCCGTGGTATGGAGATCAAAAGCGTGAAGGGAACCGCGCTGGTGTATAAGCCCATCATCGTCAAAAAAGGACAGAAAGTAAGCGAAGAGGATTCTTATACCAGGCTGCCGCTAAACCTGAAATACGTTTACAGCAACGATTCTATCCGCATTGATCTTGGGAAGGTGATGAGCAGCGAGCAGAGGTACATCATTGAGATCGAATACATTTCCAAGCCTAATGAGCTGAAGAAAGAGGGTGGAAGCGCCGCCATCAGCGACGATAAAGGCCTATACTTCATTAATCCTACCGGTGTCGACCCGGATAAGATGCCGCAGATCTGGACACAGGGCGAAACACAATCGAACTCGGCCTGGTTCCCGACCATCGATAACCCGACGGAAAAAATGACCAACGAGATCTTCATGACCGTGGACGATAAATACACGACCTTATCCAACGGCTTGCTCACAGAGTCGAAAAAAAATGCCGACGGCACGCGCACCGACCATTGGAAAATGGACCTGCCTCATGCACCTTACCTGGTGATGATGGCGGTGGGAGAATTTAAGAAAGTAACGGACGAACCCTGGAATGGCCGCGAGATCAGCTACTATGTAGAAAAAGAATATGAGCCGCATGTCAAAGCCATTTTCGGCAAGACCAAAAAGATGATCGACTTTTATTCGGACAAATTAGGAACGCCTTATCCCTGGGCGAAGTACGCGCAGATCGTGGTGCGCGATTATGTGAGCGGTGCGATGGAAAACACCACGGCCACCTTGCACGGCGATTTTATCTGCTACCAGACGACACGCGAGATGATTGACGGTGCGAAAGGAGAAAGCACCATTGCCCACGAATTGTTTCACCAGTGGTTTGGAGATTATGCCAGCTGCGAGAGCTGGAGCAACCTCACGCTCAACGAATCCTTTGCGACTTACGGAGAATATTTATGGGAAGAGTTTGCCAACGGCAGGGACGCGGCAGACGACCACAGCGCCCAATCGCGTTTCGGTTATTTCGCGCAATCGTCGCAGAAACAGGTAGACCTCGTACGCTTTGATTATGACGAGCGCGAAGACATGTTCGATGCTTTCAGCTACAACAAAGGCGGGCAGATCATTCACATGTTGCGCAAGTATGTGGGCGACGATGCCTTCTTTGCGGCGCTGAAACTCTACCTTGAAAAAAACAAATTCAAAACAGCGGAAGCCCACGACCTGCGCCTGGCCTTTGAGGAAGTCACCGGCGAGGACCTGAACTGGTTTTTCAACGAATGGTATTTTGCGAAAGGACACCCTGAGCTGGAAATCGTGAAGTCCTACGATGCCACAGCCAAAAAGGTAAAGCTGGAGATCACGCAGAAGCAGGATTTTAAAGAAACGCCCCTGTATAAATTGCCGATCGACATTGACCTCTACGTGGGCGGGAAAAAAGAACGCAAGCGCATCTGGATCGACGATGTAAAAAACACCATCCTGCTCGACGCCGCCTCAAACCCCGACCTGGTGAATGTGGATGCGGAAAGGCAATTGCTCTCCAAAACCACCTATATCAAAAGCAAAGAGGAGTACATCTTCCAATATAAGCATGCGCCGCTGTGGGGCGACCGCAGCGAGGCCATGACGTATTTCAAAGAGCATATCGCCGATGCGGATGTGTATGCCCTTGTGAAAAGCATTGCAAAGAACGATGCCTGGCGAAAGTTCAGAAGCGATGCCATTGCCATGCTGAGCGAGGTTGCCAAAGACAAGGAGGCCGATCTGAAACCCCTGTTCCTCGATATTGCCAACAGCGATGCCAACACCAAAGTGAGAGCGGCCGCTATCAGGGCCTTAGCCGCCAACTACAAAGGAAGCGACCTGGATGCCCTGTATGAAAAAGCGCTTGGAGAACAATCGTACGCTGTGGCTTCGGAAGGCTTTGATGCGATTGCGAAGATCAACCCGGAGCTGGCGATGAAAAAAGCGAAGGCCCTGGAAAATGAGCCTTCCAAAGAAATCATCTATTCCATCATGGACCTTTACGCCAAAAACGGCACCGACGAAAATCATGAGTTCTTTAAAAAAGTAAAGAAACAATTCAGCGGCTTTGAGCTGATGGCTTACGGAAATATGTACGGCAAATTCCTGAAACGCAGCAACAGCCCGGCGGTTGCGCTGGATGGCGCCAACGAAATTGCAAAGCTCGGCAAATCGGATAACAAGTACGTGAAGTATGCAGCACAAAAAGTAATGAAGGACAACCTGCTGAACGTATGGCAGGATAAGGAAGACAAGCTGAAAGCGAAAATTGCCAAAGCAGAAGCGGACAAACAGGATGCCACAGCGCTTAACGCAGAATTAAAAACAGTATCAGACACCAAAAAACAAATCCAGGAATTGTATACGGCTATCCGAAAGTAAGGTAACCACATAGAATATAAGAATCGAAATCATTAAACCATATAAGACATTTAAGAACATATAAGAATCGTGACGTCAGGTAAAGCCTGCTGATAAACTTATATGACCTTCTATGCCTTATATGGTTTCAAAATATAATTATGAAAAAACAAACACTCATCTTATCAATGGCCTTATGCGGTAGCATAGGTATACAGGCCCAGAACAAGCTGCTCACCATCCAGGAAGCCGTATCCAAAGGGCGTACCACGCTTGCGCCGAAACGCCTGCAAGGAATCTCCTTCGTGGCCGGAAGCGATAAGTTTTCCTACATCGATGATAATACCGTAAAGGTAGGAGACAATACAACGGGTAAAACGATCGACGCCTTGTCGCTCAAAGACCTGAACGCGAACTTAAAATCCTCGCAACGTGATACGCTGACGACGATTGCGGCCGTGACCTGGAAAAATGCCAACCAGTTTTATTTCTCCAATAAAAAAGGGGAATGGATTTACTCCCTCGACAAAAAGAATGTAACGGAAACCGACCGCAAGGAAGAGGAAACAGGTCTTGAGTCGTACGAGAAGGAGCCGCTAACCGGCGCCATTACCTATTGTAAGAACTATAACCTTTACGTTTCCAAAGACGGGAAGGAAACACAGGTCACTACCGACGGCTCTTACGAGATCGTGTATACCGGGAAGAATGTGCACCAGAATGAATTCGGGATCAGCAAAGGCACGTTCTGGAGCCCGAAAGGCAATTACCTCGCCTTTTACCGCATGGATCAAAGCGAGGTGACGGATTACCCGATCATCGACTGGACGACGCACCCGGCGAAGAACGTGAACATTAAATACCCGATGGCCGGAAGCAAGAGTCACCACGTGACCCTGGGCATTCATAATATGCAAACCAACAAAACACATTACATCAAAACGGAAGGACCGAAGGAGCAATACCTTACCAACATTGCCTGGAGCCCGGATGAGAAGCATGTGTACATTGCCGTGCTGAGCCGCGACCAAAACCACATGAAGCTGAACGAGTACGATGTGGCAAGTGGAAATTACACGCGCACCCTCTTTGAAGAGCACGACGACAAATACACCGAGCCCCTGCACCCGATGTTGTTTGTAAAGAACAATCCCGCACAGTTTATCTGGCAAAGCCGTAAGGATGGCTATAACCATTTTTACCTGTACAACATCAACGGCACGCTTATCAAACAGCTCACCAAAGGAAACTGGGAAGTAAAAGCGGAGAACGGCTTCGATGACAAAGGCGAGCGCCTGTTCTTCCATGCCAACGAGCAAAGCCCGGTAAACCAGGACTTCTACAGTGTGAATCTAAAAAGCGGGGAAATGAAACGCCTCACCTATGGCAATGGGTTTCACACCTGTATCGTAGATGCGAAAGGAAATTACATCATCGATAACTTTACGAGCGCCCATATCCCGAGAGAATACAATATCATCAACGCCAATACAAAAAAAGCAATCAACATCTTTAAAGCGGAAAATCCGGTAAAGGATTACAAGCTCGGAAGCTGGAATTTGTTTACGATTAAGAACGCAGAAGGAACCGACCTGTACTGCCGCCTGTTCAGACCCGTGAATTTTGACTCTACGAAAAAATACCCGGTGTTGGTGTATCTCTACAATGGCCCGCATTCACAAATGGTGACCAACACCTGGATGGCCGGCGGAGAGCTTTGGTACCAGTACATGGCAGAGAAAGGCTTTATGGTATTTACCGTGGATGGCCGTGGAACGTCGTACCGTGGGAAAGCCTTCGAACAGGCCACACACAGGCAGCTGGGAACCAAAGAAATGGAAGACCAGCTGAAAGGCGTGGACTATCTGAAATCCCTGCCCTATGTGGATGCTAATAGGATAGGCGTGCATGGCTGGAGCTTCGGCGGCTTTATGACCACCTCGCTGATGACACGCCACCCGGACGTTTTCAAGGTGGCGGCTGCCGGTGGGCCGGTGATCGACTGGACCTATTATGAGATCATGTACACCGAGCGTTACATGGATTCTCCGCAGGATAACAAGGAAGGTTACGATAAAAATAATTTGCTGAACTATGTTGACAAGCTGAAAGGAAAATTGCTGATGATCCACGGTGCGCAGGATCCGGTGGTGGTTTGGCAGCATAGCATCCTGTACCAGAAAAAAGCGGTAGACAAAGCCGTGCAGCTCGACTACTACGTGTACCCGGGCCATGAGCACAATGTGCTTGGGAAAGACAGAAGCCACTTAATGGAAAAGATCACGGATTATTTTATTGAGAATTTATAATATAAGTAAAGTAACTACAGAGCTCATATGCTAATTTTTTTTGGAATCAGGTCTTCAGAAGTACTCAATGATGAAATAGAGGAAAATTGTACAAAATGCGAGGCACAAAAAAGTTTGCGTGCCAGTGTGCATCAGGTATTTTTTCATGTATTTTGGGCACCCTGTTTTCCTCTAGAAAAAACCGGGGCTATCTACTGCACTAATTGTAAAGTCGTTGTTCCACAAGAAAGATTGATCCCTCATTTTAAAGAACTTTATTTAAAAGTTCAAAGAAAAGCAAGAGCCCCCTGGTGGAGTTTTTTAGGGCCCATGATATTTGTAGTTATGATAGCTCTCATAATTGTAGGATTTAAGGTAAGTGAAGGTTATACCAAAGACTATATTAATGATCCTCATAAAAGAGATTTATACGAGGTTGTAACAGAGGATGGTAATTATACCTTATATTTTGTAAAGGATGTGTCGGCTGATAGTGTTTATGTTTTAGTAAGCGAATACCAAACTAATTTGTCATCGGGGCTTGTTAATTTAGAGAGTGAAAGATTTAATCCCGAAGAGCATCCGTTATCAAAAAAAGATTTGAAAAGTATGTATGATAAACGAAAAATCCTTGATGTAAAAAGAAGCAGATGGTAACCCGGAGCTAAAATAGTTAGGGAATAAAAAAGAAAATTGATTAAATAATGTGTTGGGCAAAGACCGTTCGCACTTGATGGAAAAGATCACGGATTATTTTATTGAGAATTTATAAATAAGACTCAAAAGACAAGTTGACTAAAGGGATTAAAGAGACAGCTTGACCCGCACCCTGCGAACTCTGCGCTATAAACGGCGCGTCTCTGCGGTTAAAATAAATAACAACAAAAATCTTATATGTCCTTCAATGACTTATATGGTTCAAAAACTAAACTCATATGGACTTTACAACCTATAAACACACAGTCACCGAGCGCTTCATCCGCTACGCGAAAATAGATACCCAATCGGACCCGAACTCACCGACCTGCCCGAGCACTATGAAACAAAAGAACCTCGGCAAAGTGCTGGTAGAAGAGTTACTGGCCATCGGAATCAAAGACGCGGAGCTCGATGAGCATGGCTACGTCTACGCAACCATTCCATCCAACACCACGAAGGATGTGCCGGTGATCTGCTTTTGCTCGCACATGGATACCTCGCCCGATTGCAGCGGCGAGAATGTGAAGCCGGTGATCCATACAAAGTATGATGGGAAGGACATTGTGCTGCCGAACGATCAGACACAGATCATCAAATTTGCGGAACACCCGGATCTTGCAGCGCAAGTAGGCAACGATATCATTACGACCGACGGTACAACACTGTTGGGCGCCGACAATAAATCGGGGCTTGCCGAGATCATGGATGCCGCCGCTTACCTGATGCAGCATCCTGAAGTGAAGCACGGCGCTATCCGCATTTTATTTACTCCCGACGAAGAGATCGGGCGAGGGACGGATAAAGTGGATATGAAAAAGCTCGGCGCGAAATACGGCTACACGATGGACGGAGAAAGCCTGGGACACCTGGAAAATGAGACCTTCAGCGCCGATGGCGTCACGATCCTGGTGAAAGGCATTCCCACACATCCGGGTTTTGCAAAAGATAAAATGGAGCATTCCATTAAGATCGCCGCCGAGATCATCAACCGCATTCCGAAAGATAAAACACCGGAAACCACGGAGAAGAAACAGCCCTTCATACACCCGGTAGCTATCAACGGCGGACTGGAACAGGTGGAGCTCAAGTTCATCATCCGCGCCTTCGATACACCAACCCTGAAAGCTTTGGAGCAGGAGCTGGAGGAGATCACCAAATCTGTTTTAGCCAACTACAAAAAATCCAGCTACGAATTTAAGGTAAGCGAGCAGTACCGCAACATGAAGGATGTATTGGACACCTGCTATTTTGTGGTAGAAAACGCTTTAGAGGCGATTAAACGCACGGGAGTCACTCCTGTGCTGTCAAGTATCCGCGGTGGCACGGATGGCTCGCGTTTGTCCTTTATGGGCCTGCCCTGCCCGAATATCTATGCCGGGGAACATGCTTTCCACAGTAAACTGGAGTGGGTAAGTGTTCAGGATATGGAGAAAGCCACGCAAACCATTGTTCAGCTGGCGGCAATCTGGGAAGAAAAGGCCTAATTCAACTTAAACCGATTACAGTCAGGTATTTATGGTCGTCATGAAGGCTTTTTAGTGCGTCTGTAAAGACGGATTAATGGGCATATAAATGGCTAAAAAAAATAGGTTTAGCCGTGTTAAACATTGAATTGTTAAAATTTAATAGGGATTTAACGCCGGGAGAACCTGCTATTTTTTACTTTGCGGTTTATGAAACTGCTATCAGAAGAGGAATATAAAGGCCTCAGTCTAAAAGGGAAGGGCAGAAGTTCCGAGCTCTTCAATTCTCTCATTAATCTTAAAAAGGGCGAAGCCGTCCTGATTGAGCAGAAGGACTGGAACCGGAAAGCCGGCCCCAGTACCCTGGTAAAGTATATTGAGAAAAAACATCACATGAAGTTTGTATGTTCGGCCCTTACTACCGAAAAAAGCTGGGTCGTGAAGCGCATCGATGATGGGAAGACAATTCCCGTTCAGAAAATGAAGCCGGCCAAAGAAACGGTACAGGCGGCAGGGGCTCCCGAAAAAAAAGACGACCATTTATTATTGCGTTCGGAGATTACGATCTTTTACCTCGGCCGGATCAGCGCGATGAAAATTGAGCGCATCGAAGATACCGTTAGAGCAGTGCAGGCGCATTTCATAGATGAGGACAGGCCACTCATCAAAACGCTGCTGCTCGAGATCATCGCCCTGCTTGCCAAACAGCAGCACATCGTTATCGAGAACGAAAAAACCTATCTGCCGCTAAAGAGGAATTAAAACGACAACCAGTTTGTTGACTGAGGCTCTCGAAGTCAACAAGAGACCAATCTGAATAGTCTTCCCGAATGCGTTATTGCGAAGCAACCTCCTGTTTTGGGAGATTGCCTTGCCTCCTGCGCGGCTCGCCATGACGCAGCGATCAGACCTCAATACTGCCTGTCTTCACCTTTCCGGCCCGTTTGTAGCTGGCAATAATAACACCGCTTGGCGTAACAATACTTTCCGTTAAGGTAAAAGCCGCCGGAATGGCTCCCTGTTCAAACAATTTTTTACCCTTCCCTAAAGTCAGGGGGTAAATTTTGAGCCTGAGCTCGTCAACGAGGTCATTCTTAAGAAGCAGCTGGATAAGCTTACTGCTGCCCCACACCTGGATGTCAGCGCCTTTCGATTGTTTCAGCTTTTTGATATCCGCGGCCGTTTTAATCACTACGGAGTTTTTCCAGCCTGTCACTTTCGGGTCCGATTTTTTCAGGTTTTTGGAAAACACGTATTTGGTACCTTCGTTGATCCCCGGCCAGAAGTCTCCGTGCTCAGGCCAGTATCCTGCAAAGATCTCAAATGTTTTTCTTCCCAAAAGATAATCTGAAGGCTGCAGCTCTTTTTGCATCACCTTGCCAAACACCTCGTCTGAATACGACGCTGTCCAGCCACCGTATTTGAAACCGCCCGATGTATCTTCCTTAGGCCCGCCCGGACCCTGCATAACCCCATCTAATGTGATCATGGTTAAAACTGTTATTTTTCTCATGCTGTTAATTTTTTAATTGTTTATAAAGTGATTTGATGACGATACAAATTTCGTGAATGCACAGAGAACGGCCATATTGCAAATACGACAATAAGAGTCGCTGAATACGACACCAAAAACAGAAGTGCTAAAATAAAGAAAGGATGGCTGAGCGAAGTCGAAGCCACAACACGATACTACCCGTTAATAAACACAGGCCTCACCATATTTTCGAAAGTGTAGATCTCGTCCCATTTTTCCTGGGTGATGAGCTTCCGTTCCACTACGGCGATCGTATGCACCGATTTGCCGCTTTGTTCGGCCTCCCTGGCAATAGCGGCAGAAGCTTCATAGCCTAAGATCGGATTCAATGCGGTGACAATACCAATGCTGTTCATCACATTGTGCGTGCATACCGCTTCGTTGGCCGTGATGCCATCCACGCATTTGACGATGAGCGCATGCACCGCGTTTTTCATATACTCCAGCGATGTAAATAAGCTGAAGCTGATCACTGGCTCCATCACATTCAGCTGCAACTGCCCGGCTTCGGCAGCCAGGGTAATGGTAGTATCCGCGCCGATCACGTAAAAAGCCGTTTGGTTCACCGCTTCCGGGATGACGGGATTCACCTTGCCCGGCATGATGGAAGAGCCCGGCTGCATTTTTGGTAAGTTGATTTCATTGAGGCCGGCACGTGGCCCCGAGGAGAGCAGGCGCAGATCGTTGCAGATCTTGGAAAGCTTGATCACGCTGCGTTTCAGCACTCCCGAAAATTGTACATAATCGCCGGTGTCGGAGCTGGCATCGATCAGGTCGGCAGCAAGCCTTACCGGGATGCCTGAAATATCCGCGAGGTATTTCGTGACCAATTCCGGGTAGCCCTTCGGAGTGTTGATCTTGGTGCCAATAGCGGTGCCGCCCATATTGCAATCTGCAAATAATTCACGCGCATCCACCACGCGTTTCACATCTTCGCCGATAGAGCTTGCAAAGCTGTGAAACTCATCGCCCAGCAGCATCGGTACCGCATCCTGCAGCTGCGTTCTACCCATTTTCATAATGTGGCTGAACTCATGGCCCTTGCGGGTAAAGGCCTGCCGCAGCAAGTCGATCTCCGCCAGGTACTGATCCGTTTTCTTATATAGCGCCAGCTTCAAGGCCGTAGGATAAGCGTCGTTGGTCGACTGTGAGCAGTTCACATGATTATTGGGATGCAGGAATCCGTACTCGCCTTTCTGATGGCCTAAATATTCCAGGCCGATATTGGCGATTACTTCATTCGCATTCATATTGATGGAAGTGCCTGCGCCGCCCTGGATGAGGTCGGTCACAAACTGGTCCTTGTATTTTCCGGCAATCAGCTCGTCGCAGGCAAATACAATGGCTTCCGTGATCTTAGGATCCAGGATACCGCAATCACGGTTGGCAAGCGCTGCGGCTTTCTTTACATAGCCGAAGGCCTGGATGAACAGCGGCTCGCGGGAGATAGGAATACCGGTGATGTTAAAATTTTCGAGCGCCCTCAGCGTTTGCACGCCGTAATAGAAGTCGTTGGATATTTCACGTTCGCCCAGGAAATCATGTTCGATGCGGCTGTTGGCTTTAGGTTCCATAAATTGTCGCTTAATTTTTTAGAAAGGAATAAGCAACATGAAATTAAGCAAACAAACAGAAATATCCTTAAAATTTGCGGTATAAAATAGAACATTAGAATGAAGATAACCGCAAAGGGCGCTAAGGATTATGCGCTGAGAACGCAGAGGAGTTTATTACACTTAAAATCTTGGTGAGCTCTGCGTCTCCTTTGCGCCTCTGCGGTTAAAATGGCAGCATCACTCGATCCGCCTCAGATTAAACACCTTCGGCTGGCTGATGACCATCGGGAACTTCTCGATTTTTACGGAGCTGCTATCCAGGCCAAAAGCCTTGGCTTCGCTCAGGCTGAAGCGTTTTAAAAAGAAATAGATATTCAGCACGATCTTCTCGAAGAGCGGCAGGTCGTTTTCATAGGACAGGAATTTTTCGATGACCACAAATTTAAAATCACCGATCACATTATTTTTGTTCAGGGATTCGTAGCGGCTGGTAATGTCCACCTCGCCGGCACGCACCAGGTCTTCCACCACCTTACGGAACATGAGGTTGATCTTAGGCGCCACGCGGAAGCCGATCCGGAAATCGATGCGGATAATGTCGTTGCCCGCCACGTGCGTCACTTTGTAATCCATGCGGTACGGCTCGTTCATCACATCTACATGCACAAACCAATACACATCCGCTTTTTTCGGGCGTTTCTGCAGGATCGAATAAATAACCTTCGCTTCAATCTCCTTCGGGTTGTTGGCACTCGTCATATAAACCAGGTGCGTGGCATATTTGCTCATCGATTCGTCGTTGCTGAGGTCGATCAGCTTACCCTTGTGATCGTCGAGCAGCACCATATCCACATAGCGCTGCCTGATCTTTTTGGAGAGGAACCATACCGTCATCACGCCCATCAGGATAAAAGCAATGAGCAGCGTGATCCAGCCGCCATGCGAGAACTTGCTGAGGTTTGCGGCGAGGAAGGACATTTCTATCACGAGGTACATAGCAATGATGCCGTAAATGAACCACTTATTGTAGCGCTTCATGTGCATGTAAAAGTTGAGCAGCGTGGTTGTCATCAGCATACATAGCACAATGGCTAATCCATAGGCCGCCTCCATGTTCGACGATTCCCTGAAATACAGGACCACCCCGATGCAGCCCGCCAGCAGCAGCCAGTTCAGCGAAGGAATGTAGATCTGTCCTTTTAATACGGTTGGGTATTTTACCTCCACCTTAGGCCAGAGGTTCAGGCGCATGGCCTCGTTGATAAGCGTAAAGGAGCCGCTGATGAGCGCCTGGGAAGCAATAACGGCAGCAATGGTCGCAATACCGATGCCGTAGGGAATAAAGCTTTCCGGCATCATGGCATAAAACGGGTTGGAAGATTTAAAGACGTCCATCGTCTTGCCTTCGTTGGCAATGAGCCAGGCCCCCTGCCCGAAGTAATTCAGGACCAGCATGGATTTCACAAAGATCCAGGAGATCCGGATGTTCTGCTTCCCGCAATGCCCGAGGTCGGAGTATAAGGCCTCTGCGCCGGTGGTACATAAAAATACGGCTCCCAGGATCAGAAAGCCCGAGGGATGTGTTTTCAATAACAAATAGGTATAGTAGGGGTTCACTGCCGAGAGCACCGACCAGTCGCCGATAAGCCTGTATACGCCCAGAACGCCCAGCATCAGGAACCACACGGTCATCAGCGGCCCGAAGAATTTCCCGATGAAACCCGTGCCGAACTGCTGGATAAAAAATAACCCGCAGAGGATGCCGATCACGATAGGCACCGTGTTCAGCTCGGGCTTGAAGGCACGCAGGCCTTCTACCGCAGCCGATACGGAGATGGGTGGGGTGATGATGCCATCGGCCAGGAGCGCGCTGCCGCCAATGATGGCCGGCACAATGAGCCATTTATACCTGCCGCGTTTCACGAGCGTAAATAATGAAAAGATGCCGCCTTCCCCTTTGTTGTCGGCCTTCAGGGTAAGGATCACATACTTGAGTGTGGTTTGGAGCGTCAGGGTCCAGAAGATGGCAGAGATCGCACCTTTGACAAGATCCGCTTTAATCGGTGCGGAGCCAACAATAGCACTCATCACGTAGAGCGGGGATGTTCCGATATCCCCGTAGATGATTCCAAGCGTTACTAATAATCCTGCAAGGGTGGCCTTGTTGATGTTGTGATTCTTTTCCATGATCGATTCTTTCCAATATGCCTGTATAAGGCGGGACAAAGGTCATAAATGCCCTGTAAAGATGATAAAACAAGACATAAAGATTTTATAAAGATTTTTTATCCAAGGGCGGCTTCGAGAGCCTCAGCCACCAACATTGAAGTCAATCATAAAGATAATTCCATTATCTGTTAATGAGCCTGTTCATTAAAGCGCTTTGGTAAAAGGTGGCTGAGGCTCTCGAAGCCACCGTGCCGTATTTATACAAACCTGTACCCGATGCCGCTTTCTGTGATCAGGTGCTGCGGCGCATTATGATCGTTTTCGATCTTTTTGCGAAGCTGGGCCACATACACGCGCAGGTACTGCGACTGGTCGACGAAGCTGGGCCCCCAGATGCTGCGGAGCAGGAACTGGTGCGTCAGCACTTTGCCTTCGTTCCTCGCCAGCAGGGCCAGCAAGCTATATTCTGTCGCCGTTAGCTTCACCGGCTCATTGTTTTTTTTCACGGTGCGGAGGGCAAGGTCTATCTGCAGGTCGCCGCTCGCAATCACCGGATCTTCCAGCTCGGTAGCCGTGCTGCGCAATACCGAGCGGATGCGTGCCAGCAGCTCCCCGCTCCGGAAGGGTTTCACGAGGTAGTCGTTGGCGCCGAGATCCAGGGCAGTCACAATAGCCTCTTCGCTGCTCTGCACCGATAAAATAATGACAGGCCGCGTGTACCACTGCCTCAGGCTTTGCAGTACCACATGGCCGCTCTCGTCGGATAAGCCCAGGTCCAGCAGGATCATATCGGGCGGATGGCTGGCCGCCAGGGCAAGGCCTTCGCGCGCCGTGGGAGCTTCTTTCACCTTATAGCCGTTGCTCTGCAAGGTAATTTCCAGCAGCTTCCGGATCTGAGGCTCATCGTCGATGACCAGTATTTCAGTAGCGTTAGGATTCATGCTTGATGTCGTTTACATGAGCAATTTCCGCCGGAATATCAATGGTAAAGCGCGCGCCGTAATCCTCCCCGTTCTCGAGCCGGATGGTTCCACCCATCGCCTCTACAAAGCCCTTCACAATAGAGAGGCCGAGGCCCGTGCCACCGGCATGCGTATTCTTAAGCCGGTAGAATTTTTCAAACACATGATCGATCTCATTTTCAGGAAAGCCATTTCCGGTATCCTCCACGATTAAGATCAGGTGATTGTCTTTGCTCACCGAAGCATGAATGCTGATGACTGCATACTTGGGAATATACACGGCCGCATTGTACACAAGGTTATGCAGCACCTGCTCCAGCAAGCCGTAATCCAGCTTAAACAAAGGCAGGTTTTCCTTGATGTGCACCTCTACCGGTTTATGGTTAAAGCTATCTTTCAGCTGGTTGAGCACATCATAGATCAGCTCGTTGATATCGCACCAGTCTTTTTTCGGTTGCAGGAACCCCGACTCCAGGCGCGACATATTCAACAGGTTTCCCACCTGCCTGTTGAGGCGGATCGATGCTTTGGAAATTTCGGAAAGCAGCTCGGCGCTATGTGCCTCCGAGAGCTTCTGCTTTTCCTCCTGCAAGGTATCGGTAGCGCCGATGATGGTGGCAATCGGTGTGCGGAGCTCGTGCGACAGGGAATTAAGCAGCGTATCGTATAACTTGAGTGTGTTTTCCCGCACGGTTTTCCGGTTGGCCTCTTTTTCTATTTCCCTGATCTTGTAGGTGAGCACGGCGTTTACCATAGCAATGATGAAATACATGGAAAACAAGAGAACGTTCTCCATACTCTGAATGGCAAAGGTAAAGCGCGGAGGAATAAAAAAATAATTCCATACCACGGCGCTCAGGCAGGCCGCTACCACCACCGGTGCAATGTCGAAGAACATGGCAATGAGCGAAACCAGCACCAGCAGCAGAAAAGCAACCACCTTGTACTCGACAAAATCCGATAAGGCATAGCACAATGCCGCAACACTCAGAATTAAACTGATGCTGACAATGTATTGACTTTTCTTATTGTATTTATGAAGCAGGAAATTCGACAAGGGCTCTGTGTTGACATCACAAATGTAGTGTAAGTAAGCCGACGGAAATCAGGAACAGGATAAAGATTTTATAAAAAGCCTCTTCCCGTAAGCACCGGCAACTTTTTCAGAATCGGCTGCTATTGCTTCAATACTTTGAAGGTTTGTGTGTTTTGTTCTCCTATTTTAAGGATATACATACCAACCGGCAGAGAATTTAGAGCAATCTTTGAGCTTCCCGACGCAAGTTTTCCGGTTAAAACCGTTTTTCCTAATAAGTCCGTAATCGTGTATGCCGAACCCGCTACATTGGCATTCGCGACAACCGTGATGAGATCAGTCGCCGGATTCGGATAAATAACACTACCTGCCTGATCGCTCAATTCGTTTACCGAAACATCGAGTGTCAAATCACGAACGACACCTCTCAAAACCCATTTATCAGGATCAATACCGACGGAAACCACCGAGTCTGTGAAGTTAAAAAAGTAATTCTGACATTGTTTGTCATTCATCACGGTGATAAGGGTATCAGCACCTGTAGCAAACTGAAATCGGATCTGCAAGGGCATTTTAAACACAGGACGCCAATTATTGACGGGGCCTTGTTGCTGGCAAATCGCTAATGCCGTGGATGATCCGGAAGAACGGCTGTAAAAATTATATTTATATTTTGGATAGTACTTATCGTAGATCCATTGATCAAAAAAATACTGGAGATTCTGACCTGATACGGTTTCACACACCTGCCTGAAATCCTCGGTGGTAGCATGCCTGTATTTAAACGAAGCAGATGTAGCGTATGTTTTCATGCAGTTAAAGAAAACGCTGTCACCTAAAACGCCTCTTAGCATGTGCAAAACGTAAGCCCCTTTTTTATAAATAATCCCCTGAAAAATATTAAACGCATCCGTATCCTGTGGTAAATAAACAGAGCCTCCGCTATACCATTCAAACGTTGTCATGTAACTTTTATAAGAACCAAAGCCATTCAGGTGTTCTGAGATCAGCGCTTCTGAATAAGACGCGAAGCCCTCATTCAGCCAGCCGTGATGCCAGTCTGTACAGGTAATCATGCCACCAAACCATTGATGGGCCAGTTCATGCACCGAAGTATAATACCAGGATGTGCCCATGTTATTGGTAATGGTATTGGTTTGGTTTTCTATAGCACCGTAATATCCCAATTCCGTCATGCCATACTGTTCCTTTTTGAAAGGATAATCGCCGAATAACTGGGTATACCTGTCGAATGCAGCAGGCATTTGAGCAACACCCGCGAGAGACAGATTGTAACTCGCGTCGAAAACATGATAGGTCAAGGGAAATGTTGAATTAACGCCTGAGTACGTTTGATTAATGGTTCTGTAATTTGAAATAGCTGCCATGACGTAATAGGGCACGATCGGGTAGCGGTGTTTCCATTTAAAGGTTTTCGAATGGCCGGATGAGCTATCCACACCGGCCAATAATCCATTGGATACCGCGCTGAGTGCAAATCCATTAATAACGGAATCCTTTATCGTGATGTCTACATACACCGAATCGGCTTTGTCTGATGGCCCATCCTTGCATGGCCACCAGTACTGCGAAAGAAAGGGAGTGCTTAAGGTGGCAATGACCGGCTCGTTAGTACCATGAGTGGAATACCTTAAGCCCTTGGTGGCATTTGCCAACAAAGGAACACCGTGATAATATAGTTTTATGGCAACGGGACTACCTATGTTAAAACCGTGGGCCAGGTTAATGGACACAATATCGTTCAGTGAGCTAAAGGACACAGCATCCATCGTCACGCTATCCACGATCATGGATGAGTGGAGGTTTAATTTTAACGCATTTAAATTATTGACGGTCGGTTGTAATTTGATAAATACACTACCGGCTATGTAATGAGAATCGATGGCGATGCTGACATCTAAATGATAAAATTTGATGTCGATCGTCGTATCCGGGCGCAATTGGGTTTGTGTCCGAGACTGAAATGCCAGCTTTTGGTTTTCCCACTCCTGTTCATAGAACCGGTCTCTTTCAATGTGTTCGCATTGCGCATAGCCCACCTGGGAAAACAGGATCAGCAGAAGCCAGTAGTTTAGAAATAGTTTCATCGTATTAAATGTATAGTGTTTCTCAAGGTCGCGCCCCAATCAGGCATGCACCTGTTTCTTAGACAAGCTGCATCGCCGGCTGGTTTCAAAAGTGAAATATATAAGACTAACTATATATAATGCTACAAAACAATTCGTAGGCCTCTGTTTCCAATGAAATTGGCCTAAGCACTTGGTTTAGCTACGCCTGATAAAGCGGAGTTTAACCCTCTCCGGTTAAAGAGAGTCAAAAAACAGTTATCCTCTCTCCTTTTTAATAGGCGTAAAAGCCAGTGGATTGGCAGAGATCTCATCCTGCAGGTTGCGACACCTGTATACATCAATAGCCATATAAAGCGCCTGCCTGAACGAAGATTCGTCGGCAATCTGCTTGCCGGCAATTTCGTAAGCAGTGCCATGGTCCGGCGAGGTCCGTACATAATTCAGTCCGGCGGTGAAATTTACACCATTGCCGAAAGCCAGCGTTTTAAAAGGAATGAGGCCCTGGTCGTGGTACATGGCCAGCACACCGTCGAACTGGCTCTGCGTGTTCTTGCCGAAGAAGCCGTCGGCAGAGTAAGGGCCGTACACCATCATCGTTTCTTTGGCTTTATCAATGGCCGGCGTGATCGCGGTTTTTTCCTCGTCGCCGATAGCGCCGTTCTCACCCGCGTGTGGGTTCAGGCCCAGCACGGCAATCTTTGGCTTGCGGATCCCGAAGTCGTGCTTCAGGGAATGGTGCAGCTGTTTGATTTTGGCGAGTACTTTATCGGTTGTGATTTGTTCCGACACATTCTTCAAAGGCACATGCCCTGTCACCACGGCCACGCGCAGGTCGTCGGAGCATAAGAGCATCAGCGGCGTACCACCCAGCTTTTCACCGAGGTATTCCGTATGGCCCGGGTAGTTGAAGCCCGCTTCCTGCATGGTGTGCTTGTTGATAGGTGCCGTCACCAGCACATCGATCTTCTGCTCGAGCAAAGCCGCCGTAGCAGCCTCCAGGGAGATCTTCGCATATTTTCCACTGATAGCGCTGGGTTTGCCCATTTCAATGTTCACCTCTTCCTCGTAGCAAATAAACACATTCGGTTTCTTGGTATGAAGCTGGCTGAAGTCGCGCAGCGGATTAAAATTAAAATCCTCCATCCCCAGCGATTTCCTGAAATAGGAAACGGTTTTCTGGGAGCTGAACAGAACAGGAATGCAAATTTCGGAAAAGCCAGGCTCCGACAGGGTTTTCAGGATCACTTCAAGCCCTATGCCGTTCAGGTCTCCCTGAGATATGCCCACTACTATTTTATTATCGATCATACGTTTATTATTTTATCCATCCAACCAGGCAGGCCACCTCTTCACCGTCTATCGCCTCCCACTTACCTTTGTAGACATTGTACACGGACATGCCCTGCTGATAAGACTCATCGCCCATCACAATCTCTTTCACAATGGCCGCATAATTGGCCGAAGCCTTAAAGTTTTTCAAATCAAAATGATCTTTGCCGATCTCCTTGCCCTTGAGCCAGATTCCCCGGCCGGTCGATTTCTCTTCCATCTCCACGGAGAAGCCCGAATCAAGCTCCTTGTAAAAGCTTTGCAGCATCGTTTCTTTGGCCGGGTTGATGAGGAAAAGCTTATCCTTAAAATAAAATTCGATGAAGGAGCCCGTAGACCCGCGCATGATCTTGTAAGTAGGGGGGATCTTGGCCGTAGAATTGAAGGTGCCAAGGGCTTTTGCCGTTTTGGTAGAGATCGTATACTTTACCACGCTTCCTTCCAGGTCGGTGATCTTGATATTCGGGAAAAGGAAATTATCGTTATCGATCCAGTAAATGGGAATGTCGTACATCTTGTTATTGGACGCGCTGACACCGCCGTGGCCCGCATCCTCCATCAGTAAGACCTTGCTTTTGTTCTGCGGATAATAGTAAAGCTTATAAGGCGATTTGGCGCGGTCAAACTCCACATCCTGCCCCAGTATAGGCTTAAAGGTCAGGCTCTTGATCTCCGCATAGGTATTGGTCTTCAGATCGAAGTAGGAATAGTACTTGCCCTTGAAAATATCGTTGGTAAAAAAGATAATGCTGTCGTTGCTGCAACGCACCAGCCTGGCAGAGCCATCGTGCAATACCTTTTTTTCTTTCAGGTCGAGCACGTTGCCAATGCCTGTGATCATGTAACGGTCTTTGTACAGAACGTTGTCGCCCTTATCGGCGCGGATATAATCCTTTTCATTCTTGCGGCCCGATACGCTCATGATCTTTTCGCGGCCGGCGTACACATTGTTCACATAATTGTAGCGGTAGATCAGCTGCCCGAGCTCCGCTTTTTTGGCCGGATCGTAATGCACCACAATCAGCGATTCCGTAGCCGACTGCGAATAGCCCGCCAGGGAAAGAACAAGGAAGAGTATGTGTACAAAAAGTTTCAAATTAAAATTTATAAGTTGGAAAAGAAATCAAACAATAAACGCACGCCGTATCCTGTGCCACCTTTCCCGCGGTAGCTGTCCTTGCCCGTTACAAAAGCCGGGCCTGCAATATCAAAGTGCATGTAAGGATAATCCGTAAACTTTTGAAGGAACTTGCCGGCAGTAATGGCGCCGCCGTATGGCCCGCCCAGGTTTTTCTGATCGGCAATATCCGATTTCAGCAGCTCATCGTATTCGTCCCAGAAAGGAAATTCCACCAGGCGCTCGTGCATGCGCAGGCCGCTCACCGTTAGTTTTGTTTTTTGCTCATCGGTAGCCGTTCCCATGCATACAATGCCGTACTGCCCGATAGCAGCGGCTGCGGCGCCCGTGAGCGTAGCCAGGTCTATTGTCAGCTCGGGCTTATAGCGCTTGGCATAATGCAACGCATCCCCCAGGATCATGCGTCCCTCCGCATCGGAGTTCAGCATTTCCACCGTGCTGCCGTCCATCATGGTAATGATGTCGCCAGGTGCAAAAGCGTTGAAGCCCGGGCGGTTATCCGTGGAAGGAACCAGGCCGATCACGTGTACATTCAGTTTTGCTTTGGCAATGGCATACATCGTGCATCCCACGGCCGCTGCGCCGGCCATATCGCACTTCATCATATCCATGCTGTTGGCCGTAGGTTTCAGGCTCAGGCCACCGGTATCATATACCACACCTTTGCCCACCAGCACGTAAGGCTTTTTATTTTTCGCATGCTTTGGCTTGTATTCCATCACCGAAAAAGTCGGCGGGTCTACACTGCCCTGGTTCACAGACAGCAAGCCACCCATGCCCAGTTGTTTGATCTTCGCCTTGTTGAATACCTCTACCTTAAAGCCAGCCTGCTTGCCCATCATTTTAAACGCTTCCGCGAGGTCAACCGCATTTAAAAAGTTCACCGGTTCGTTCACCAGGTCGCGCGCTTTCAGGGTCGCATCTACAGCGATCGATAAATTGGCAAGGTGTTGCGTTCCGATTTTGGTATCCGTTATGAAAATGGTGGATAGCGTATTTGCCTGCTTTTTGGCGCTCGGCTTATGCCTGATGAACTGGTAATTGGCCAGGGCCATGCCTTCTGCCAGTGCCAGCGAAAAATCCACTTCCGCTGTTTCGTTCACACATTGGATCTCTTTGTATTTTCCGGCATTCAGGGCGTCGGTGATGCTGGCGCCGTGCTTGCGCAGGGCCTCAAGGCTCGTATAATGATTTTTGGATGTATCGGCAATGATGACAAATACCAGGCGGTTCAGCGCATTGACGGAGATGAATTTTTTATCGTGTTGCTTGATCTCGCTGCTGATGTATTGCTCCTGTTCCTTGCTGAGCGCATATTCAGGCTTGTTTTTAAACGAAGTTAAGATGATCGCCAAACTGCTTTTTGCATCCGGCTTTGCCTTTTTGCTGATAGTTGTCATACGTGCGAATATACTAAAAATCAATTGTTTGGTGCAATGCCCTTTATGTTTTATTAACCAGATGCTTTGAACAACCAAAAAAACCCATCTACCGGGCCCGAGGTTCTCGAAGGCAGGTAGATGGGTTTTTGGAACAAAAAACTCAAACGTTTAGTTTCCGAATTCGCTGATGAACTTGATGCGCATCAGCCTTACTTCCTCCTCGCTGTATTCATCCTCACCCAGGTCTTTCAGGATCGCGTTGATATCGTCCGTCTGCGATTCGCGCAGGCATTCGTAGATCTCGTCTTTCTTATCCTCGTCGATAGCCTGGTCGATGTAGTAATTGATATTGACTTTGGTACCTGAGGTCACGATCGTTTCGATCTCCGTGAGCAGGTCTTCCATTTTCAGGTTCTTGTTCTTCGCCATGTCCTCCAGGCTCACCTTACGGTCGATGTTCTGGATGATGAACACTTTCAGCCCCGATTTATTGACCACCGATTTGATGACCATGTCGCTCGGGCGCTCAATATCGTTCTCCTCCACATGCTTTTTGATCAGCTCCAGGTAAGGCTTGCCGTATTTGGCCGCTTTGCCGGCACCCACCCCCGTGATTTTGGTCATCTCTTCCATGGTGATCGGGTAGTTGATCGACATCTCCTCCAGGGATGTTTCCTGGAAGATCACATAAGGCGGTAAGTTATTTTGCTTGGCGAGCTTTTTCGTGAGGTCCTTCAGCATCGCATACAGCACCTCGTCGGTGCCGCCGCCCTTGCCCGAAGAAACATCATCGTCGTGATCGCTCTCGGCATTGCTGAAATCGTTGTCGCGCGTAAACTTGATGCTGTGCGGATGTTTGAGGAACTCCTTGCCCTTGTCGGTAATTTTTACCAGGCCGTAATTCTCGATGTCTTTCGCTAAATAGCCATTCACAATGGCCTGGCGGAGCACCGCGTTCCAGAACTTGTCGTCCTTGTCGTGGTCCACACCCCTGCCCCAGGATTCCAGCGCATCGTGCTTGTAGGATTTTCCCGTAGCCGTCAGGGTACCCGTCAGAATATTGATGATGTCTTTTACTTTATGTTTCTCTTTACTCTCTGTAATGCATTCAATCGCCAGCTCCAGGTCTTCCTGCGCCTCGAATTTTTGTTTCGGGTGGCGGCAGTTGTCACACATTTCATTACAACGGTTGTCATTGAACTCTTCCCCGAAATAATGCAGGATGAACTTGCGGCGGCAAGAGGATGTTTCGGCAAAGGAGGCCGTTTCCGACAGCATTTGCTTCCCGATCTCCTGCTCGTTCACCGGTTTGTCCTTCATGAACTTCTCCAGCTTAATAATATCGTCGTAGCTATAGAAGGTGAGACAATTCCCTTCACCACCGTCGCGCCCGGCACGTCCCGTTTCCTGGTAATAGCCCTCCAACGATTTAGGAATATCGTGGTGGATCACATAACGCACATCCGGTTTATCGATCCCCATCCCAAAGGCAATGGTTGCCACAATCACGTGGATGTCTTCCATCAGGAAGCCGTCCTGCGTTTTGGCGCGCTCTTTGGCATCGAGGCCCGCATGGTAAGGAGAAGCCTTGATCCCGTTCACTTTCAGGGCCTCGGCAATTTCTTCCACTTTTTTGCGGCTCAGGCAGTAAATAATCCCTGATTTCCCCGAGTTTTGCTTCACATATTTAATGATCTCCTTGATCACGTTCTGCTTGGCACGTACCTCGTAATATAAATTTTCGCGGTTAAAAGACGATTTGAATAATTTGGCCTCCAGCATGCCCAGGTTCTTCTGGATATCCTGCTGCACCTTAGGCGTGGCCGTAGCCGTTAATGCCATCACAGGCACCGAGCCCAGCTTATCAATGATGGGCCTCAGGCGGCGGTACTCGGGGCGGAAATCATGCCCCCATTCCGAGATACAGTGCGCCTCGTCGATGGCAAAGAAAGAAATCTTGAACTCCGAAAAGAACTCGATGTTGTCTTCCTTATTCAGGGTTTCCGGAGCCACGTACAGTAATTTGGTCTTCCCGGAAAGCACATCCTTTTTCACCGTCGCAATCTCCGACTTGTTGAGGGACGAATTCAGGAAGTGGGCGATCCCGGTCTCATTGCTGAAACCACGGATAGCATCCACCTGGTTCTTCATCAGGGCGATCAGAGGGGATACCACAATGGCGGTTCCCTCGCTCATAATGGCCGGAAGTTGATAGCAGAGAGACTTCCCTCCGCCTGTAGGCATTATCACAAATGTATCCTGTTTATTAAGGATATTATTGATAATGGCTTCCTGGTTTCCTTTGAACCCACCGAAGCCAAAAAAGGCTTTTAGGGGTTTGAGTAAATTATACGTTTCAACTTCTGCAATCATGTTTACAATGATTAAAATATGTGTTTTATTGAGTGAGTGATTTGCGCGAAAAGCATTATAAAGATATAATTAAAATTTTGAATAAAACAAAACTATTTGACGGTTAAATCGGATTTTCAGATTAATTAACGCTTAACAGCGATGAATGGCACCTGCGAAAACCGAAAAAAACGGTCATTTTCTAAAACTGTGACTTTTAATTCGTTCCCGCGTTATAGAAAACAAACTCCAAAAATTTTACAGAAATGAGGATAAGTCTACGAGGTCTTACCGGAATTGCCATTGTTATTTCAGTCGCTTCCTGTACCATTCAAAAACGCGTATACATGGCCGGCTACCACATCGAATGGAAAGCCTTTGCCAAAACAAGTCCCCGAAACATCCGCCCCGATATCATGGGTTATTCTCTGAACGCCTACAATGCGCTTTCCACCAAGCCGTCGCAGGAAACCATAATCAACGCCGAAGATCCCGATGAGATCTATTGTACCGAAGGAACGGTCATCGAATTTCCGGAAAACGCCTTTGTGTATGAAGACGGCGGAGGCGCGATCAAATGCACACAGGTTGCAGTGTATGTCACGGAGTTTTACACCCTGTCGGATATCATCGCCTCCGGCCTTACCACAACCGATAACAAGCGTACGCTGGCCTCAGCGGGGATGGTGCATATCGAGGCGCGCTGCCACGGCGAAAAGCTGAAGCTAAAGCCCGGAAAAAAGCTTACCCTGCGAATGCCCGCTTTCCCGGGCGATGAAACCATGAAGGCCTTTTCAGGAAAACTGAAAGACGGCATCGTCGACTGGAAAGTAGACGGGAAATTAAAGGTCGATAATTTTAATGACGGCGCTCCGGATGGTGGAATGAGTGATGGTGCCTCTGAAGGCGAAGGCAGGTACAACCCGGAAAGAGTCTCTGCCAACGAAGGCGAGTACCAGGAAACCTATATCATGAGCATGACCAAGCTGGGCTGGATCAACTGCGACCGTTTTTATGAGACCAAAAACCCAACGCATTTCCTCGTTAAGGCCGATTCGGTGGAAAATACCTTCGTGGCGCTGATCTTCAGGGATATTAAATCCGTATTGCCCGGTTACCAGTTTGCCAACTTCAGCACCGAGTTCAGCGGCATCCCGAAAGGTGCGGATGTCACCATCCTGGCCTACCGCGTGGATGCGAAGACAAAGGAAGCCGTCGTAGGGCGCGAAGACATTACCGTGGGAGATGCCGGTGTGGTACGGCTGGCCATGCAGCACGTGAAGCTGGATGATTTTAAAACGATGCTGAAGGAGTTTGATTAGCCGTTGGTTGGGCTTAGACCTGTCAGGGTTTATAGCAAACCCTGAATAAACCCTGACAGGTCTTTGAAAGCCCCAACGGCTAATCAGCTACAAATTCGTATCCATACGCTTCATATAGCGCAGGAAGATGACGATAAAAATAAGCGAGTAAAAGATATTGAAGTAAAAACGGAAGTTCAGCATATCCAGGTACATAAAGGTGACAACGCGCACCGTGAACATGATGATGAAGAGGATAACTCCCCAGCGCTTCATGTGCCACACGCCGATGACGGATACGAACTGCATGGTAATGATGATCCCGAGCACCATCGGCACGAAATCGCCCATGTGCTTTACCGAAGGCATGAACAACATCGGGAATGCCAGCAGGATCAGGATAATGGCGATGACGCTGATCACGCTGATGGTTTTGGGTCTTGCTACCTGTGCCATAGTTTTAATTGGTGCGTATGGCTTCTACCGGGTCGAGCTGGGAAGCGCCATAGGCGGGAATAAAGCCGCTGATGATGCCGATGAGCACCGAAATGGTGAGGCCTAAGATAATGTTGGAGCGGGTGAGGGTAATTTCCATATCGATAGCGCCACGCGCCAGGAAGGTGAGCATGTAGATGAGCAGAAGCCCGATGATGCCTCCCATCAACGATAAGAACACCGCTTCGAATAAAAACTGGGTGAGGATGAAATAATTTTTGGCGCCCAACGATTTCTGGATACCGATGAGGTTGGTACGCTCCCGTACCGAAACAAACATGATGTTGGCAATCCCGAAGCCACCCACCAGGATGGAGAAGCCGCCGATGATGGCACCGGCAATGCCGACAATGTCAAACAGGCTATCGAAGTTTTTGCTGAGCAGATTCGTTTCATTAAGTGCGAAATTATCATCGGACAAAGGCTTCAGGCCACGCATGCTGCGCATCACGCCGGTAAGCTCGTCTTTGAGCTGCGCATTGCTCACGCCTTCGCGGGCCTTTATGGCGATAAAAGGATCGCTGTTCTCCGATTTCACATCCATGAAGAGGCGTGCAAAATTGTAAGGAACCACGGCCTGGTTGTCCATGCTGTTGCCCAACATGCTCTCCCCTTCTTTTTTGAAAACGCCAATAACCTTGCAGCTTCTTCCGGCCACCTTAATGGTTTTCCCGATCGGGTATTCCTTGTTTGGAAATAAGCCTTCGGCAATGGTGTTTCCGAGAATTGCTACATTATAACCGCCTTCGGCTTCATCTTCCCTGAAATAACGCCCTTCTGCAATGTCGAATGTTTTTACCTGCCCGTAGCCGAAAGACCAGCCCGATACAATCCCGTTCTCCACGGTGTTGTTGAGGTGTTTTAAGGTTTTGCGGGCACCGATCCGGAAGCCCATGGCATCTGCGCCTTTCAGCTTGCGTTGCAATTCGCCCAGCTCTTTATAGGCCGGCACCGGGCGGTTCATGTATTTCCACCAGGGATAATCGGGGCCGAAGGTCCAGGGCCATTTCATGACGTACACCACGTTATCGCCCAGGCTTTGCACGCTGCCGCGGATGTTGCGCTCGAGGCTATCCACAATGGTAAATACGGTAATGATGGCGAAGATCCCGATCGTAATGCCCAGCAGGCTCAGGAATGTTCTGAGCTTGTTTGCCACGAGTGCGCCCCAGGCAAACAAAACACTTTCTTTAAGCAAGGCCAGGATCATAGAACAAATATACGCGGATATTTCCGGTTTGCGATAAGAATGACGTTTTACGAATATGGAACGCAGATGACGCTGATTGAGCGGATCAGAACAAGGATTAGAACAGGATTTGATTGTGAAAAATCCTATGATCTCTTCCGGTTCCCTATGATTCTATGATTTCTATGTGGTTTAGAAATAGGATTACCGATCCATCACCGGCGGAAAATGCTGCAGGGTTGAATAGTTGATGAAGCCCAGGGTCGATTTTTGGTTAACGGTGATGGTCCGGTTGCTGATTTGCCCGTTGGGCCCGCTGAGCTGCAGGTTCAGGGTGTTCTCGCCTTTGCTGAGCGGAATGCGCGTGTAGGCCATAAAGGAAGGAAGGCTCTGCCAGTTGCGCGTATCGGCTTTTTCGGCCAGGGCCCCGGCAATTCCGAGTAAAGCGCCTGCCGCTTCATTTTCCTTTTTGAGCTGTGCTTCCGCCAGTTTCTTCAGGACAATGCGGGATATCATCAGCGTCATCTCTTTCAGGAAACGCTCTTTCAGATTGGTGCGGGCAATAACGGCCACATTTTCCGCCATGCCGGGTGTGTAGCTCTGCCCGTTGAGGGTGATGGTGAGGCCGGTAAAGAACAAAGGAACATCCACATATTTAGGGAAAGCCACCCGGATCACGTTCAGGTCGCCCAGGCTGGGATCGTCTTTTTTATCGGGTAAGGGAAACGGAATATTGATCGTTCCCGATTTATCGGAAAACACAAGGTCGCCGCCAACACCCTTTACCAGGAAGAGCATGATGTCCTCCTGCTCTTTCACCGGGGCGAGGCCGTTCTCCCAGATAAAGATCAGCTGCTGCTTAGCGGTATCCTTCACGGTGTTGAAAGGCATGTTGAAGGTTTTGCAATACTCATCACGATCGGCATAAAAACCGGATTTGTGAGCGGAATTGATAAGGTCGATCTTGAGCTGCTCAGGCAGCGTGGAGCCGAGGTACTCATTGCCGTTATCCTTGATGTAAAGCTCGTAGGCATTGCGGTAAGAGATAAAGGCATTATTATAATCGTTCATGCGCTCGTATACCAGTCCCTGCAAGGTATGCGCGAAGGCATCGGAGCGGTATTTTTTTCCCTGCATCAGCTGCTTGTCGGCCAGTTCATTCAAGCGGATATTGATGCGCTTAGCTTCCACCAGGGCATCCTCGTTCATGTTGAGGTAGAGGTAATTCAGAGCTTTGTAATAGTTGACCAGTACCCGCTCAAAATCTTCGCCGTGGTATTTGGTCATGGCGCTGTTCACCAACACGGCCGTAGAAACATCGGCTACCGCGGTTTTTTCCTCCATCAGCAGGTCGGCGCGGTTGAAATAAAAATTGCTGGAATCGTATTGTTGTTGCAGATGAAACACCTTGCCCAACTCCAGGTTTCTTAACACCTCGTTCCGGTTGCGTTTCAGGAATTTGGTATTTAAAATATCCTTCTCGGCAGCTTTGTAATTGGCATCGTTCAGGTCCTTGTGATAGCCAAGCACCTTATCGTAGTAGGTACGGCACGACATCAGCGAAAGCAGGGAAATAACTATATAGAAATGTTTTTTCAAGGGAAAGCGGGCAATAGGATTAAAGACCTGGGACGAAGGCAAAGCTCAAAAAGTTACATTACAAAACATTCCATACGGTTGATGTATGGAATGTTTTGTGGATGTGTTCGATAGAATTAGTTCTTAACGTATTTGGTGATCTTTTTGTCACCGATCCAAACCACTTCGTTTGTCTGGATGTTGGTTAACTGAAGGTTGATCTGGTAGTAAATCACTTTTTTGCTTTTATAGGAATCCACGATCGAGTTGATGTCGCCCTGCAGCATATAGTCAGCGCCCATTTCGAGGCCAAACTGTTTCATCGTGCTTTGGCTGGCGTTATCCTGTTGGTCGCCGCGCTCTCCGCGGATCTCGTTACGCTTGTCGCCGCCTTGTACCAGCTTCACCTGTCCTGCATTAATGAAGGATTTTTCCAGGTCCTTGATAAAGGTTTCCGCCTCGATGTGCTCATGGCTTTTGTTTTTTACGAAGCCAACGATCACCACTGGTTTTTTACCTGTTTTTTCCACGTGGGTGGCAAGCCAGGAACCGGTTTGACATTCTTTGATGACCTCTTCGGCAGTCAGTCGGGAGTCGGTATTGTTCCAGCGTCCGCTCAGATCAACCTGGTCTTTTTCCGAAATACGGGTTACTTTTCTGTTGCAGGATACAGCGCTCAACAGAGCGGTGATGGTGAAGCAAGCGATGATTATCTTTTTCATAAACAATGTGTATTAATGATGTGTGTTTCTGGTTTAGGACAAATATAGGATTAATGTTTTAAAACGTGCCAGAGCGTTAAGCCTAATAAGGCAGTGCCTATGGCAGAGTTAATGGTGCCGAAGGTCGGGCCGCCCCAGTAACGAGGCCTGTAGTAGCCGCCCCAACCGTTGCCATAGCCGTAACCATAGTTCGGGTAAGGATTGCCATAGTAGCCGTTATTATAACCGTAGTTGTTGTAGCCATAATTATTGTAGCCGTAGTTGTTATACCCGTAGCTATAGCCATTGTTATAGTAACCGCCGTAGCCATAACCACGCGACATGATGCGGGCCATTCTTCTTTCGTGCCTGCGGGTAGCTGCCAGCTCTCTGCGTTCTTTCTTAGCCTGAACATCGTCGATAGCCTTATAGGTATCCTGGATGGTTTGTCCCTGGTTTTTGGTAAGCTCGACAGACTGTTCCATGTATTTGGCCCTGCTCCTTTGGAAATTAGGGTTTTGATCAGGTAACAGGTTCACGCTGTCGTGTTGAGCATTCACACTGATACAGAACAGTGTTGATAAAGCGATGGTGATAATATGTTTCATGATTTCTTGTTGTTAATCGTGTTTCTGAGTGTAAAGGTATTGGGTCGATCCTTCATCCCAAAATAAATGGGATAAACTGCAAAAACTTGTACATCAACTGCAAAAACAGGCCTCAAAGCCGCTGAAAACGGGCTTTATACAATGTTAACTTTCTTTAAAAAGGCCTCTTTAAACTCGCGGCCAATGGGAATCTCCAGCTGTTTCACAATCACATGGTCGGAATGTACCGACTCTACGTGATGCAGGTTGATGATGTAGGATTTATACACCTGGAAAAAGGTATCGGCAGGGAGCGTCGATCCAAAGTCTTTCAGCGTTTTGCGGATCAGGTATTTTTTTTGCGGCGTGTGAATGCTGATGTAATTCCCATCGGATTTCACATACCAGATGTCGTCGTGTTTGAGCTTGATAAACGTTGTGCCATCCTTAATGAATACCACATGCTCCGGATCGTCCACCGGTTCGGCGGGTGGCGGGGCCACAGCCGTGTTGGCGGTAAAATTGGAAAGGGCAATTTCGATGCTCGTATAAAGATCGTTCTTATCAAAGGGCTTTACCAGGTAGCCGTTCGGCTTCAGGTGCTTGGCGCGGTCCACGGTGGTTTTATCGGCGTGGGAGGTAATAAAAATAAGGGGCAGCTTATATGTTTCCTTGATGGCCGTCCCTACATCGATCCCGTCTTTTTTGTCGCCCAGGTTAATGTCCACAAGCACCGCATCGCTTGTTTTTTCATCGAGGAACTTCACCGCTTCATAATAGTTGGTGGCATTGCCAACCACCTCGTAGCCCAGGCTGCGCAGTGTTTCGCTGATGTCTTCCGCAATGATGAACTCGTCTTCTACGACCAGGATCCGTGTTGCCATATACTTATACTAACGGTTTTTTAAAATCGATGAAACAATGGGTTCCCTGCCTGCTTTCAAAGCGAACAGTGCCTTTTACCTGGCTGGCGAGGCCCTTCACGAGCTTCAGGCCAAGTGAGTTTAAGGTTGCGGGATCGAAATTTCCGGGAAGCCCTTTGCCGTCATCCGAAACATGCAGCTCCAGCTCCTCTGCATTCTTTTCTTTCAGGCTGATGCTAATCGTTCCGGAGCTTCGGCCGCTGAAAGCATATTTATAGCTGTTGGTGAGCAGCTCATTAATGATCAGGCCCAGGGGAATGGAGGTGTCGATGTCGAGCGAAATGCCCTGCGTGTCGATGTGCTGTGTGATGTTCTTTTTCTCGTTATTGAAATTGGCATCAATGGATTGAGCCATCTGCTCGATGTAAGCCTGGAAGTCCACCGAGCTGAGGTTCCCGGATTGGTAGATCTTCTGATGAATCAACGCCATCGAGCTGATGCGGTTCTTCGCCTCATTCATGATGCGTTTCAGATTTTCATCGTCCGTGCGGTTGGCCTGCAGGTTCAGCAGGCTGGAGATGATCTGTAAATTGTTTTTCACGCGGTGGTGGATTTCCTTGAGCAGCGTTTCTTTTTCGGTGAGAGAGATCTCGATGATGCGTTTTTTCTCTTCTGTTTCCTGCTGCTGCTGCGCGATGATGCGGTTGGCCTTTTTGGTATTCCGGTAATTCCTGTAAAAAGCCAGCGCCAGCAGCAAGGTCAGCGCCAAAGCGGCAATGACGAGGTACACGATCTTACGGGAGCTTTCCACTTCCGTTTGCTTTTGAAAAATGTCTTTCTGGTAGGTTTTGTTTCGTTCCGATTGCTGCAGGCTATCGTAGCGAAGCTTTTCCTGCAGGACCCGCTGCCTCGTTTCATTTTTGGCCAGGCTGTCGTTGGCCTGTTTCAGAAGCTGGGAGATTTCGTAAGCATCTTTGTAATTCCCTTTCGCCACAAAACGCTCTTCCGCTTTTTTCAGATCTTTCAGGTAGGCCTCTTGTTTGTCGGAGGGCTTGGTGACAGCAACCGTGGGTGTTGTCAGAGGCTTTGCCGTATCGGAGGGCACCAGTGCTGGCTTATCCTTAACCGGGTTTACAGAGGGCTTTGTGTATTTATCCTTGCTGCGCTGGTGGTTCGGGTTCTGGTCCTGGAGCAGAGTGCTGTCAGGCCTTTGTGCTAAGGCCTGCGCCGTAAAACAAAAACAAAACAGGATATGGATCAGTAATTTCATTCTCTATGAATGCTGGTAAAGATACCGAATCCAAATGAAAAATAATGATGCCGGTTTTTGTGCGGTCAGCCAGGGGTTATTTTTTTGTTATTCTTCCTTTATCCTTCCGGGTAAATTTACGGACCCAAGAATTAATGATAATACATTTCATTTAATCTTATTTTTGCAGGGCGAAATATCAACCATGAAGAATCAGAAGAATGCCCTGCTGTTTATTTTTATTACACTCCTCATCGACTGCACCGGCATCGGGATCATCCTGCCGGTGACGCCCAAGCTCATCGAAGAGCTCACAGGAGGCGACATCAGCGATGCGGCTAAATACGGCGGCTGGCTGTCGGTGGCTTATGCGGCCATGCAGTTTTTATTTTCGAGCGTATTGGGCGGGTTGAGCGATCGCTACGGACGACGCCCGGTGTTATTGCTGTCCTTGCTTGGCCTGGGCATTGATTATTTATTCCTGGCTGTTGCCCCGAGCATTTTCTGGCTCTTCATCGGCCGTATGATTGCCGGTGTGTCTGGCGCGAGCTTTACCACGGCTTCCGCTTACATCGCCGATATCAGCGCTCCTGAGAAGCGTGCGCAGAATTTCGGGATGATCGGTGCGGCCTTCGGCCTGGGCTTTATCCTGGGCCCATTGATCGGCGGTGTGTTCAGCCACTTCGGTACCCGCGCGCCTTTCCTCATTGCGGCCGGCTTATCGCTGGCAAATGCCTTATACGGTTATTTTGTATTGCCCGAGTCTTTGGCCAAAGAACACCGTAGGCCTTTCGACTGGAAGAGGGCCAACCCGATAGGAATGTTCCTGAACATCAGCCGCTACAAGCATTTGTATGGCTTATTCATCATTCTCTTTTTGGTGAACATCGGCGGGCACGCGGCGCAGTCGACCTGGACCTATATTACCATCCGCAAGTTTGGTTGGGATTCGGACATGGTAGGATACTCCCTGGCTTTTGTAGGCCTTACCATTGCCATTGTGCAGGGCGGCCTGATCCGCGTGGTGATCCCAAAAACAGGCGAGGTCAAAGCGTTTTATATCGGATTTATTTTTTATTTCCTGGGTTTCGTGGCTTTTGCCCTGGCTACCAAAGGCTGGATGATGTTTGCCTTCCTGATTCCCTATGCGCTCGGGGGGCTTTCCATGCCTGCCGTCCAGGGTATCGTGTCGAATAATGTGCCTGCCAACGAGCAGGGCGAAATGCAGGGGATGCTCACCAGCCTCGTCAGCATTACGGCCATCATCGGGCCTTTGATCATGACCAACCTGTTTTACTTTTTCACGAAAGATACTGCTCCATTTTATTTCCCGGGGTCGCCCTTCATGCTGGGGGCTCTGTTGACGGTGATCTGCCTCTTTATTGCCATCAAGGCGATTCCAAGGGCCATGCATCATAAATAATTTGCCGGACCGGGAGGAATTCAAGAAATACGTTATATTTGAGAATATGAAAAAACTGATGTTACTGGCTCTTGTGGCCCTGGCTGCATGCGGCAGCAAGCAAAAAGCAGTTGTTGTGCTTGACAAATCATCTGCCGACAACCTGCCGATGGATATTACCATCGACGATACGATGAAGATCCACCTGGTGTCCGACACCTGCTTCGATCTGAATTTACTGGAAGGGGAGCACGTTCTGAAATCCAAAAACCTGATACAAACCTTCAAGGTGAAAGAGGGTGGTGGGATCATCAACCTGGACAATACCGAGTATGTGATCTACCCGATCGAATATTCCAGCTCTAAGCTGAGCATAGGAGCCATGAGGAATGAAACACCGATCATCATCGATTCATTCATCGTCTTTAAGAACAAAGAAATGTTCGGCAAAAAAGTGCCGACGTCGGACAAGAAGCTCCTGGCGATGATGCCGAAGATCGAAAAAAACATTGTGAGTGATGTGGATGCGACGAAAACGCACAAGTTCACAAAAGTGGGGAAGGACCAATTCTACATTCACAAGTCATGGGACTTTAACCTGAACGACCATATTCCTGAAACCATCGAGATCAAAGGTGTGGGTGGCAGCACGATCAAGTATGCCGCCATGCGTGCTGATTACTTTTTGCTGTCGCTGTACTTAGGAAACACGGAATACAGCGCACGCACGATCGCCGATGTGAAAGACGGGCTTTATGACAAAGAGCAGGAGCTGGCAAAGGATTCGATCCCTGAGCTGGATTAGGATATTTTAAGGTTTTGCCCGCCGGGCGCGTGTTTTATTATTAAAGGATAAAATGTAAATTTGGTATTTAAACCGGATTTTTGAAAACAGCAGTTTTATCTATTCTCCCGATCCTTTTCATGCTGGGCTTTTCCGGTTGCCGGCAGGGTCATGATTATGCACGTTATGTCAAGGAGCTCGACAGCCTCAAAGTGGTGACCGAGCAGGCCGTGGATAATTTCACAACGGTCGACAGCCTTGCCTGCTACGAGGCCTATTCCAAAGAGCGCAGCTACAGGCTTTTCATCGAGTCGCATGTGAACGATACGGTTCCTAAGGAAACGGCAGAAGCGCTTACCGGATTTTTCGCGACAGAAAAAGCTCTGAAGGATTACCTGGCCCTGAGGCCTGTATGGCTCTCCGAAGCGCGGTCGGTGATTAAACAGGTGGGGCTTTTATCGAACGACCTCAAGAACGGAAGCATTGAAACCACAGAAGCGGTGGAGTTTATCAGCACGGAAAAAAAACGCTCGGAAAAGATCATCGAAGAATTGAAAACAAATACCGTTCTCATCCGGAAGCACCTGGAGCTTTATAACAGGCATCTTCCCGTGGTGGAGCAGGTATTGAAATCATATAACGCCGGAATCTTACCGGCGATTACACAGGAGGAAAAACAGCCATGAAACACGCGGGACTGATCATCTTATTTATGCTGGCGTTTTTCAGCAGGGGGCTTGCGCAGAAAGGCAATGACGAGCAACTGGCCATGTATTACTACGAGCGTAAGGAATACGATAAGGCGGTGGTGTATTTTGACAAGCTCTACGACAAGGCTCCTGATATGTATTACAACAACTACTATAAGTGCCTGGTAGAGTTAAAGGATTTCGGCAAAGCGGAGAAGATCACGAAGAAGCAGCTTAAGCGTAATGACGGGGATGTGTTCCTGTATGTGCGCCTGGGAAGCATTTACAAGCTGCAGGGCAATGCCGACAAGGAGAAAGAGCAGTATACCAAAGCGCTGAAAGAGCTGCCGGCCGAGCAGGGGGCGATCTTTGCGCTGGCGCATGCCTTTGAGGATGCGGGTCTTTACGACTATGGCATCGAAGCCTATAAAAAAGGCCGGAAAGAATTCCCGACAACCTATCCCTTCTATTACGAGATTGCGGACCTATACAAAAAGAAAGGCGACCTGAAGGCGATGATCAACGAATACCTGGATGCCATTGAGTTTCGCGAAAGCGAGCTTTATACGGCGCAGGCTAATTTGCAGCAATCGCTGGGCTATGATGATAAGAACGGAGGGCTTAATAACCCTTTACTGAAACAGGAATTGCAAAAGCGCATTCAGAAAAATCCGGACAAGACCGTGTTTGCCGAGTTCCTGATCTTCCTCCAAAACCAGCAGAAAGATTTCGAAGGGGCTTTTGCGCAAAGCAAGGCGCTCGATAAGCGTTTGAAAGAAGACGGTACGCGCATGATGGAGCTGGCGAAGCTGTGCATCAGCAATGAGAATTATGAGGTGGCCGAAAAGTGTTACCAGTACATCATCAGCAAAGGGAAAGAGAATGCCTATTACGATATGGCGGTCATCGAAAAACTGAACAGCAGCTATGCGCGCATCACCGCGAGGAACAACCCGCCGACCACGGAGGTGCTCCTGCTGGAAAGCAACATTGAGGCGGCGATCAAAGATTACGGCATCAGCAATTTATCTTTGCCGCTCATCAAAAAGTCGGCGCTGCTCAAGGCCTATTACCTCGACAAGCCTGCAGAAGCGATTGAGAGCCTGGAAAATGTGATCACGCAATACACCTTCAATAAAACCACGATGGCAGACATCAAGCTTGACCTGGGCGATATGAACCTGTTGGTGGGCAATATCTGGGATGCTTCGCTCTTATACTCGCAGGTGGAAAAAGATTTTAAATACGAGCCGGTGGGCCAGGATGCCAAATTCAGAAATGCGAAGCTGAGCTTTTATGCTTCCGATTTTAAATGGGCAAAAACGCAGTGCGATGTGCTGAAAGGGGCTACGAGCAAGGTGATTGCGAATGACGCCCTTGATCTGTCGCTGGTGATTACCGATGCCATCGGTATTGATACGAATGCGGTTCCGCTGAGCATGTTTGCCTCCGCCGAGCTGCTCATTCTGCAGCATCAGTACGACAGGGCTGTGCTAAGGCTCGACAGCATCAATACCATGTTCAGCGAGCATACGCTGGGCGACGATATTTATTACAAGAAAGCGGAGATCTACAAGCGCACCAACCGTTATGAAGAAGCGGCCAAAATGTATCACAACATTGTGGAGTATTACTCTACGGAACTGTATGGCGATGATGCCCTGTTTAAGGAGGCGGAGCTGTATGAGCGCTACCTGAATGATAAGGAGAAAGCGAAGCAGCTGTACCAGGATGTGCTTACCAAATACCCGGGAAGCATTTATGTGGTGGAAGCAAGGAAACGCTTCAGGGACCTGAGGGGAGATGTGGTGAATTAGAGCTCAGGGTGGTTTCGAGAGCCTCAACCACCCCGCCGCCGGATGGTGGCTGAGCGGAGCCGAAGCCACCGATCTTAAAAATAAAATAATTGGTGACTTCGAGAGCCTCAGTCTCCGGGTGGTGGTAAGGCTCTCGAAACTACTACAAATAAAAACAATTATGTACATATACAGCGTAACCGTTAGCATAGACAAAGACGTGGCCAAAGAATGGCACGGATGGATGAAAAACAAGCACATTCCGGAAGTGATGGAAACAGGCTACTTTACCGAATACAAAATGTGTAAGGTGCTGAATGTGGAAGATGAAGGGGAAACCTATTCCACGCAATATACCTTTAAAAAGATGGAGGACATCGAAAACTACCAGAAGCACGAAGCGCCGCGCCTGCAGGCCGATATGAAGAGCCTCTACGACGGGAAGTACATAGCGTTCCGCACGCTGCTGGAAATCGTTTAAGTGATGAAGCCATGAAACTGCTGCTCCTGCTTTTCTGTTTCAGTTGTTGCTGTCCTGCTCAGAAAAGCCTGGCCATCGATGTGTTTACCCTGGGGCATTTCAAGCGCTTTCATATTTACCAGCATGAGGAAATGACCTTTAAGCTTAAAGGCAGCTCTCACAAATACCGGCACACCATTGTCGACATGGAAGACAGTGTGCTCTATATTGAAACCGGAGAATCCATCCGGCTCGACCGCATCAAAAGCATCATCATCGACCGCTCCAATTTTCTCACACGGATGCTGGCCAGCGGCTTTCGCACCGCAGGCATCGGCTATATCGGCATCGATGCGTTTAACAGCTACCGCAACGGCGATGTGCCTGTATTTAAGGAAAGGGTGCTGGTCGTTGGAGCAGCGCTGTTTGTGGCAGGAGAGGTGATTCACATCGCCAATAAGAGACGGCTTCGCCCCGGGAGGCATACCAGGTTAAAAATTCTGGACCTGAGTTTTAAGTGAGAGGAGAACCCGTTTGCATAAAAAAGAATTCTGTTTTTCGGATTATTGACGGGGATTACCGTAATTTGCAGCCTGATTCAAATCCATCATCCTTTGGCATCACCAGTTAAAGCAAAGAAACATTTAGGGCAGCATTTCCTCACAGATCTCAACATTGCGCAGAAAATCGTGAACGCACTGCCGCCCGATGGCTTGCCGGTGGTGGAAATTGGGCCGGGCACAGGCGTGCTCACGCAATACCTGATAGACCGGGAGAACTTTACGGCCTTCGATATCGATACGGAATCCATCGACTTCCTGAAACAAAAATACCCGCAGTATGCCGACAAAATCCAATACCAGGATTTCCTGGAGGCAGATCTCAGGCCCTTTGCCGCCAAAGGATCGTTTAATGTGGTTGGCAATTTTCCATATAATATCTCCACGCAGATCATGTTCAAGGTGCTGGAGCACCGCAGCGATATTACCGCGTTGGTGGGCATGTTCCAGAAAGAAGTGGCGCAGCGCATTGCCGAAAAACCGGGCTCGAAAACCTATGGCATCCTGAGCGTTTTGCTGCAGGCCTTTTATAAGATAGAATACCTGTTTACCGTCAGTGAGCATGTGTTCAACCCGCCGCCAAAAGTAAAATCGGCAGTGATCCGCCTCACGCGCAATACAACCGCCTCGCTGGACTGTGATGAGGAATTATTCTTCAAAGTAGTGAAGGCTTCTTTCAACCAACGCCGTAAGACGGTGCGAAATTCCGTGAAAGTATTAAGCGGGAATTCCCCGGTAGAATCTGTGTTGCTCGACAAGCGCGCCGAGCAGCTCTCGGTAGCAGACTTTGTGGCCCTGACCAATGCCATCGAAGCGGGCTTGAAAAAGTAGAATCTTTTTAGATGTAGTGAGATAAAATCAGAGAGGCTTTTCTTCTGATCTGCGGGCTCTTTTTGGAAATTTCGACCTGCTCTAATCCTTCCTGTTAGTATTCTCTATTTAAAAAAGGCCTTCTCCGCCGGACTACAAACCCTCATTTGCAGCCCGGCAGATCAGGCACCCAAAAAAATGCATTAATCCAGGCGGTAGATGTCCTCGATGTCTTCCTTAGTATCATGAATGATTTTAAGGTCGGTAACCAATCCGCTGTTGATGCCGTATACCCAGCCATGCAGGTGCAGCTCACGGGTTTTCCAGGCATCCTGTACCACGGTTGTTTTCGCAAGGTTTCTTACCTGCTCGATCACGTTAAGCTCCGTGAGCCTGTCGGCACGCTTATCCTGATCTTTAATGCTGGTTAATTCATCAGAATACTTGTTATAGACATCCTTGATGTTGCGCAGCCAGTTATCCACATAGCCGTGGCGTGTATTGGTCATAGCGGCATTTACCCCACCGCAGCCATAATGCCCGCATACAATGATGTGCTTCACGCCCAGGTATTTTACAGCATATTCGAGCACACTCAGCAGGTTAAAATCGGTATGTACCACCAGGTTGGCAATATTGCGGTGCACAAAGATCTCACCCGCATCGGTATTGGTAACCTCGTTGGCCGGTACACGACTGTCGCTGCAACCGATCCAGAGGTAATCGGGCTTCTGGCCCAGGGATAATTTTTTGAAATATTCAGGATCTTCAAATTTGCGTTCAAGGGAATAACGCCTGTTTCCGTCTATTAATTTTTGATATGACTTGTCCATGATTAGAGTTTAAATTTTATAAGTTCAACGTTGATATTTTTTTTAGAGGCTGTATTGACGAAGTCTTTGATCACATCCTTGGAGTCGTGATTGATCTTCTTGTTGATGCTGCCGTCAATGATTACCCTGCTGCCTGCCTTAATGTCCTTGAAAAAGCGGATGAGGTAGCCTTTATTGAAAAAGGTAACATGCTGTGGTAACTTGATCAGGTGGTACAATTGCCCGCCCAGCACTTCGGTGCTCGAATCAAAAGAGGACTTGATGTTGTCGCGCAGGATAAAAATAACGGAGACTACGATGCCTGCGCACACGCCTTTCAACAGGTCGGTCAAAAGCATAACAATGATGGTGACCAGGAAAGGTACAAACTGCTCATAGCCTGATTTCTTTTGCTCCTTGAAAATAGCAACACTTGTCAGCTTAAAGCCTGTCATAATTAAGATGGCGGCGAGGGCTGCGTTCGGGATCAGGCTCAGCAGGTCGGGCAGAAGGAAAACAGCGACGAGCAGCAGCACGGAATGCAGGATGACGGAGAGCTTCGATTTGCCCCCGGCATTGATGTTGGCGGAGCTTCGCACAATAACGGAAGTCACAGGCAAGCCGCCCAGGAGCCCGCAGGTAATGTTACCGATGCCCTGTGCCAGCAATTCCTTATTGGTATTCGATTCGTTCTTTTCCGGATCGAGCTTATCGATGGCTTCAATACCGAGCAATGTTTCGAGGCTCGCTACCACGGCCAGTGTCAGCGCAATGATCCAGAAGGCAGGCTTATCGATAAAGCTGAAATCGGGCATGGTGAGGTTGGCACGCAGGTCGCCGAATGTTTTAATGGAAGGAAGATTGACAAGGTGCTGCGGGTCGATGCTCATCAGCGCGTAGCCTTTGAAGGCAATGGTGAGCAGGATGCCGAAGATCACCACGAGCAAGGGGCCGGGAATGTTCGACAGGATCTTGTCTTTTTTATAGAAAGGCTGATTGGCAATGATGAGCACAATAAAAGACACGATGCCGATAACCAGGGCACCGGGTGTGATGAAGTTGATCATGTGCACGAGCTCGGTGAAGCTGTTCTCGCCATCCATCTGGATAAATTCCATATCGCCTTCCGGGTCCTTGTCGTAGCCGAACAGGTGAGGAATTTGTTTGATGATGAGGATAATGCCGATGCCGGCCAACATACCTTTGATTACCGCATTGGGAATGTAATTGCCGATAGATCCTGCTTTTAACAGGCCCAGTGCAATCTGGATCACACCGGCAAACATCACAGCTGCCAGGAAAGCCTGGAAGCTGCCGAGCTGCGTGACGGAGCTTAATACAATAGCGGTAAGGCCCGCGGCGGGACCGGACACGCTGTATTTTGATCCACTGAAAATGGTTACTAAAATACCACCGACAATGCCGGCGATGAGGCCCGAAAATAAAGGAACTTTACAGGCCATGGCAATGCCAAGGCATAAAGGCAAAGCCACTAAAAATACTACAATACCTGCCTTAATATCGGCAAATAAATTCTTTTGATTCATAGAAATGATTTAACTGATGATAAATAATGGAACAGCCTGCATTCAGGATGTTCGGTGAAATTTACGATCAGCTGAGCTCCGGAGGGGGAACGGTGATGTCGGTCACGTGTGTAAAACAGCGTGTGCTGGTACGTGGCCAGGTAGTAACCTGGTGAGGGATGAGCTGCAGAAAAGCCATCTGCGCCTCGTGGTACAAAATCACATTATTATCAGATTCCTTTTCCTTATGGTTTTCCTCTTCTTCAGAAACAGGACTGTTCAAAGAGCTTTGTGTTTTATAGATCTTACCGGCCTTATTAAGCCCTAAAAAGGTGGATTGCAGCGTGAGGCAAACCATGCAGGCAATGAAGAAAAAAATAACGGTATGTCTGATCTTTAGAGTCACAAGCGGAACAATGAGGCTGCAAAGTTACGTTATTAAAAGCGTGTTTTTACCTCATAAATCGGCGCAAAATAATTAATTTAAATCGTTTTTATTTAAATTTAAAGATTATTTAACATTATAATAGCGAAATCTTTCATGAACAGATTATGTATTTTAATTATTCTTGGCCTTGCTTTGCTGACGGGTTCCTGCAAGAAGCCGGCCGGTGAAGGCGGCAATTCCAGCATCAGGGGAAACGTATGGGTACAGGACTATAACAAATCGCTCACCATTATGCAATACCAATATACGGGGGTAGATGTAGACGTGTATATTATTTACGGGGATGATACCACCTATGGCGAAAAGATCAAGACCAACGGCGACGGCGAGTTTGAATTTAAATACCTGCGTAAAGGCAATTACAAAATATATGTGGTAAGCGATGAGCGCATCGGGAATACCAACGATACCAAAGAAGTAGCCGTGATGGTAGACGCCAGCATCACCGCCAAAAAACAGTCGGTGGATGTCGGTCAGTTAGTTATTAAACGGTAAGCATGAGAACTGGATATATGCAAAGAACAATCATACTGGCTTGCTTCCTCTGCCTCTGCGGAGCGATGGATGCGCAAAGCAAAAAGGAAATTAAAAAGCACGGCATTACGTCTGTAACCATTACGGAAACCAGCGGCGGCAAAACCCTCACGGATGAAAAAACCAGCTACGACGCCAAAGGCGAAGAGATCGAGAAAGTAGAATATACCAAAGAAGGTGTCCTGAAAAAAACAACAAAGAACAAGCTCAATAACCTGGGCGATGTGGTAGAGGAGGAAGAGTACGACGACAAGAACAACCTGAAACAAAAAACGCTGATCAAGTATAACGCCCTTGGGGACAAGAAAGAAGAGCTGATCTACGACGCCAATAAAAAGCTCATCAAAAAGCACGTGTATATTTATGACAACAAAGGCCTGAAGACCGAGCGCAAAACCCTGGACCCGGCCGGGAAGCTTGTGAGCACTAAAAAATACGCCTACACGTTTCAATAACCGCCGTGGATCTTATTCAGCATATCCTTACAGCCTTTGAGCCCATCAGCTTGTCCGAAATGGACAACGTGAAACTCATGGACAGAACGGATACAAAGTATACTTTTCACGTGTCGGCCCTCGACGCCCTGCTGCAGGAGGCCATGCCTTACTATAAGGTGCTGAGCGTGGAGAACAACCGCATCAGCCGCTACAAAACGCTGTACTATGATACGGAGGCGTTCGACCTTTACAACAGGCATCACAGCGGGAAGCTCAACCGCTACAAGATCCGCCACAGGACTTATGTGGAAAGCGAGCTGGGTTTCCTGGAGGTGAAGTTCAAAAATAACAAGGGCCGCACCATCAAAACACGGGTCAGAGAAAAAGACTCCGGCGGCATACAACCGGGCAAAGCCTTCGACTTTCTGAAAGCGCAATTGCCTTTTTGCCCGACCACGCTCAGGCCAAAGATCTGGATCAATTACAGCCGCATTACCCTGGTCAATAAAACATCGGCCGAACGGCTCACCATCGACCTGAACCTGGAATTCAAAACGGACGATGCCACCAGGAACATGGGCCAGCTGGTGATTGCCGAGGTAAAGCAGGACAGCAAGGCACCTTCTCCCTTTGTTGCCATCCTGAAGAAAAAGCACATCCGGGAAGGCTCCATCAGCAAATATTGTTTTGCCGTGGCCAGCTCGTTCAATGGAGTGAAGTCCAATAATTTCAAGCAAAAACTATCGCAGGTTCATAAACTAATTCAAACACCATGACCATTTTACAACTAACGGGCGACCTCGCCACGGCGGCAACCGGTTACGAAGAGCTACAGAAAATTTCGGGCAAGATCTTTTTCAGGCTGTTGATCGACCTGGTATCGGTGTTCCTGTTGGTGCGGGTGATCTACTATCCCATCTATAAGCACCGGGAGCTGTTTTTCACCTACTTTATTTTCAACATTGTTATTTTCCTGATCTCTTTCCTGCTCAACAAAGTCGACCTGTCTATGGGCGCCGCCTTCGGCCTCTTCGCGGTATTCAGCATGCTGCGCTACAAAACCGAGGAGATCGCCATTAAGGATATGACCTATCTTTTCCTGGTCATTGCCATCGGGCTCATCTGCGCCGTTACCAAGATCAAAGGAGCCAGCGATAACATCGAATACCTCTTCCTGGCGGCCATCAATGTGGTGGTGCTCCTCATCACCTGGTTGCTGGAAAGCAATGTGCTGATGAAAAAGGAAATGGTGAAGACAATCTTATATGAGAACATTGAGCTCATCCGCTCGGGGAAGCAGGAGGAGCTGCTGGCTGATCTGAGGCTGAGAACAGGTTTCAACATCCATCGCTATTCGGTGCATAAGATCGATTTCCTGAAAGACGCCGCCCAGATCAAAGTGTACTACTACGAAAATTAATGCTGAAAAAACGCCTGTATACCCTTCTCTTTTGCCTGGCCCTGGCCCCTGGCCTGAAAGCCCAGGACCTGGTCAGCGATGCGGGCCTGCGGCTAAGCGTATCGGCCGAAAAAAAGCTGAGCAGCCGCTTTACCGTTACCGCCAAAGTGCTGGCGCGGCAGGTCGAGAATTTTACCCTGCTCAACCGCGTGTACCTGCGCGGCGGCCTCAAAGTAAAGCTGAGCAAGAACTTTATGACCGAGCTCCGGCTGTATTATATGCCTACGCGCAAGGGCTACCAGGAAATGCGGGATAACTTCCGCTACTCGCTGGCGCTTGTTTACAAGGCTAAGATTACCCGCCGCCTGAGCTTTTCCGACCGGGTAGCCTACCAGACCACCACCAATTACCTCCTGGGATCCTCCATGCTCGATGAAAAGCTGGCCGGCGTGATCCGCAACCGCTATACCTTTTCCTATAAGCTCAACCGCCGCTCGGAGCCTTACATTAAGGAAGAGTTGCTCTGGCAGGTGGTAGGCAAGAAAGAGCGTTATTTTGGCCGCAACCGCGTGTACCTGGGCTACGAATACCTGCTGACGGAGAAGCTGAGCCTCGATGCCTATTTCATTTATGAGCGCGGTTTTAATGATAACGACGGCCCCCAGGAGCAGAATTTCTTCTATGGAATTAACCTGGGATTTAGTTTTTAAAAACAGAGCTTACAGCGATGTATAGTGGGCAATACCGGGTTCGAACCAGTGACCTCTGCCTTGTCGAGGCAGCGCTCTAAACCAACTGAGCTAATTGCCCTGAAATAAAAAAGCCTTCACATAGTGAAGGCTTTCGTGGGAGTTGAGGGGTTCGAACCCCCGACCCTCTGCTTGTAAGGCAGATGCTCTGAACCAGCTGAGCTAAACTCCCGATTTGGGAGTGCAAATATAAACGCTTTTTTGAAAACCACAAAAAATAATTGCATTTTTTTCAAAAAAATATTTACCGCCTACATCAGAACAATGTACCTGTAAAGCGTTTTTCTCAAAGCATCTGTACCAGCTGAATATTATTTCCGCAGGTATCGTTGAAAACCGCAATTTTCACAGTGCCCATCTCTGTTGGTTTTACACTGAATAAAACGCCCAGTTTTTCAAGCCGTTCGTATTCTTTTTCAACATTGTCCACATTGAATTGCGTGTACGGAATGCCCGCATCCAGCAAAGCTTTCTGATAGACTCTGGACGGTTCGAAATGGTTAGGCGCCGGCTCCAGCAGGATTTCCGGCCCGTCCTGCTCTTCTTTGCTCACCACGGTCAGCCAGCGGTTGTCGCCAAGGGGAAGGTCGGTCTTTTTCAGGAAGCCGAGTTTTCCGGTGTAGAATTCCAGAGCCAGCTGCTGGTCCAGAACAGGGATACTGATAATTTTTACTTTCATAAGGAATGCTTTTTAGATTGCACACTCCAAAGATAAAGAGCCCGACTAAACCGGGCTTTGTGAAAGTTGCTCTTTTTGGAATTTTCCCGGAGTTCGTCCTGTCCTGCTTTTGAATAAGGTGCTGAACGAGCAGGGGCATTCGAAGCCGACCGCATAACAGGTTTCGCTGGCGCTCAGGCCTTGTTTCAGATAGATTTTCGATTTTTCAATCCGTTTATCCGTAAGGTATTGTTTGGGCGTTTGCCCATAATATTTTTTGAACAGGCGCAGCAAGTGGAATTTAGACACATAGCGCACGTCAGAGAGCACATCCAGGTTCACATTCGAATCATAATGCTGATCGATGTAGCTCCGTGTTGCGATCACCGCATCAAGCTGTCCCTGGTTTGAATAAACCATGCTCCTGATCTTCCGGATTTCGCTTTCGTAAAAAGTCATGTTCGCGTGCAGGATGTAAACCTGTTTATGCAAAACTATAAAATTCAGAACACATTATTAATTCCTGTGATACACATGCGGTTTCCGGGTTCGTTACGCTTAGCCCCACAAAAAACTCAGCGGCCTAAAAAGCTCCGGTGCGATAATTTTATTATGTTTATCACATGAAGCGTATCAGAAGATTTATTCAGAGAAAAGATACCGGCAAATCGGTCGTTTCCTGCTATGGAGGTGGTTTGTCCGTTTTAGATCACGATCAGCCGGTAGAGATTGCCTTCCGGGAATATGAGGCTTTGGATCTGTCCGTCAACGGGAAGATTCTTTTATTAAATTCCAATGAATGGCTGACCAGGGGAAATGCTAATAAAACACGACTGATGGCCATCGACCTGTCAACGATGGAAACCCTCTTCGAAACAGAAAAATTTTTGGCTTACAGAGCAATTATTAATAGTGATAACAGCAAATGCCTTCTTGAATACTGGAATGGTATAGCCGAACTGGATATTTGTACAGGAGATCTTCTTTTCAGGAAAGATAAAACAGACTATCATCTTGGTGACTCGGATATCCATTATGGCTCCGATTCCGTTTATATTCCATCCGGAAAAAAGTCACTTAAAGTATACAACTTTAATAACCATTCACTTGAAGAACTCCGCATTACAGGAACATCAACTCCTACTGCTGTAAAGTTTGATCAAGGCCAGGAGCGGCTGTTGGTCACCGACAAGAAAAACTGCCTGCACTGTTTTAGGTATGGCGAATTTTCTGCGCCGTTATGGACTCTTGATTTTTCAGGCTATGGCGATGACGGGCGGGTCTGGTGTTTCGAAGTTTTTATCACGGATTCAGGTCTTGCCTGCATTCACGGAGGAACTCCAAAAGACAACGAAGCAGCATTCGATGCCGGCTCGCTGTGGATCTTTGATGTGGTGACAGGGAAATTACTGGAGCGTTACGATCATTCAAAAATTGGTAAAGGGATTTTGGGTGTAGAAGGCGATGATCAGATCATTCTGGATGACCTCACCACCTTTTCTCTCAGAGACCATACTTTTGGCGGGATTTGCCTTCCTCATTCAATTTAAATAAGCCTTCGTTCCCAAAAGCACCTAACCCACTATCGCCCCGGAAGGCAATAGTGGGCTTAATAGCTGGTTGGTTGCTAATGTCAGATAAGACGATAAACAGAACCGCAATTCATTTGTAATAATATCGTTCAGCATCTGCTATTTCATGCCAGTACACGAAGAAGAATAGCTGCTTACCATGAGTTGCGCACTTTTTCTATCTCCCGAAAAGGGCAGATAACCTGCTCACTCATTTCATCCTGTCCCGCGCCATAAACATAATATATTTGTTTAGATCAATTGCTATAAGGATGTGCTTTCTCTCCCTGTTGATAGTCAGAACCAGGCATGTTTGCCCGCGGCATGTTTCAATCATCCCCGAGCAATAAAAACAGCAAAGCCTATGAGAAAGATCCTGGTCCTTCTGCTTTTTTTAGCCTCCGCTGTGTGTTCCGCGCAGACGCTGCCCTTCAGGCATTACAGCGTTAATGACGGCCTGGCAAACAGCATGGTCTATTACGCCATGCAGGACTCAAAAGGATTTATCTGGTTTTGTACCGAATCGGGTGTAAACCGCTTTGACGGGCGCAGCTTTGAAGTTTTTACGGTAAAGGATGGCCTGGCGAATAATGAAAACTTCAGATGTATAGAAGACAGCAAAGGGCGGATCTGGTTTGCAAGCTACAACGGAGAGCTTTCCTATTTTAACGGGGATACCTTTATAAACGAAAAAACAGACAAAAGCCTGGATTACCCGCAGGAAGACCGGCGGCATCTTGTGGACCTGATCGAAGACCGGTCAGGGAATATCTGGTTTTCAAGATCTATGGATAAAGCCAGGTACAAATACGATGGCAGGCAGGTTTATCGGCTCAGTGAGCGTTTAAAAAATGCAAACGCTTCGAATACGCTCTTGTTCAACGACCAGGGATCGGTTAATTATTTCAAGTTCCATTCCAAAGGCCTGTACAGGGAAAACCTGGATGAAGACAAGGTCCGGCCTGTGAGCATAGTGATGAAAACCTATGAAGACATCGGAAATGCCTGTTCTCAACATGTCGGCGATCTGTTTTATTTTATCACAACGGAGGGCCTGCGCCATTACCGCCACGACAGCTGTTATATGGATATCAGCTATCGCGATATAGGCCTTAAGCAACCGATGGTATGCTTTAAGCTGGTTCAAAACGATCTTTGGATAGGAGGCTTTGAAGGGTTGTTTATGATCCCCGATTTTAAAACCAAAGGCTTCGCCGGAAAAATCCATAAGTTCCTGGACCGGCTTACCATTTCTTCTGTGATAGCTGATAACGAAGGCGGAATATGGATCACCACATTTTCAGATGGAGTGTATTACATTCCTGTTGCCGGCAGATACACGATGAACATTCCGGGCGAATCCTTTACCTGCATGAAACAGAACCCTGCCGGCACTATGCTCGCCATTGGCACCTATTACGGGAATCTGAGCATCCGGTATGACGAAGCTCAGAGGAGTAAAACCGAATGGGAGATTTCTATACCTTACCGCGTCAAGGGATTAAAATGGCTCTCAGACCATGAGGTCTTAATCGGGACAGATCATGCGCCCTATGTATTGGATCTCGAAAAAAACAAAAAGACGTACCTGGTGAGGGAGTATAATGGCGATGTCGGATTCAGGGACATGGATGAAGGAAGCGCAGGGATCTGGATGGCGGGCCGCGAAGAAATTTTTTTGCTTAACCCACAGACGAGGGATTATACACTTCTTTTCGGACAGAAAGACAGGCTGACCTCCATTGCGGAAGACGGAGAGAAAGGCTGCTGGTTTACGACAGTCCATGATCTTTACCACCTTGATCTGTATACTAAAAACGTAAGCAGGCTCTGCGGCCAGGAACTATTCCATTCAAATCTGAAAGACCTGAGGCATGTGAACGGCTATCTGTGGGTGGCAACGGATGGAAACGGCCTGTTTATTTTTAAGGATGGCAGGCTGGTGAAGCGGATCCATTCGGGCAATAGCAGGATCACAAGCGACGCCTGTCAAAAAATAGAATACGATGGCAGGCAATCGCTTTGGGTTGCAACCAACAGGGGGATCAGCATTTTTGATGCTAAGACCATGAAGTACCTGATGTCCTGCACATCACATGATGTTCTCATAAATAACGGTATCACAGATCTGGACCTGTACCGCAGAAAAGCATACGTTGCCACTGCCACGGGCATCTCGATCATTGACATGGACAAGCTGATCACAAGAGCTCCCGCGCCAAAGCTCTACATCAGGCAGTTTGTTGCCGGAGGCAAAACCTATAACAGTAAAAGTACTCCCGAATGTGTGTACTCCAGCGGTGTCATCAGGTTGTTATATACCGCCGTAACGTTCCAATCCAATCAGTCGCTGCTGTACCGCTACAAAATGGAGCAGGGCGACGGGCAGTGGCACGAAACCAAATCCGGCCAGCAGGAATTTTATAACCTCAATCCCGGAACATACACCGTGCTTCTCTGTGCCAAAAAATATAACAGCGACTGGAGCCCGCCGCTCAGCTTCAGGTTTACCATATTGCCCAGGTGGTACCAATCTGCCTGGTTCATCCTGCTCTGCATCCTGCTTCTGCTGGCAGCGGCTTTCCTGTTTGCTTACCGCATCGTAAAAGCAAATAAGCGGGACTACGAGGTAAAACGAAAAATGGCCGAGAGCGAGCTAAGGATCATACGCCTGCACATGAATCCGCATTTCATCTTTAATACCCTGAACTCCCTGCAACTCTTTATCTTCCGGAACAAATTTGCCGAAGCCAACAATTACATTTCAAAATTCTCGCAGCTCATCCGGTGGATCATGAGTTATTCGGATAAGCAGGAAATAAGCCTGCAGGAAGACCTTGAGTTCCTGGCAACATACATTGAGCTTGAGCAGCTGCGCTTTGAAAAAACATTTGAGTTTATTCTGAGGGTGGATGAGGCCCTGAGGCCCGAAGAAACCAGGATCCCGCCACTGATCATGCAGCCCTTTGTGGAGAATGCCATAAAATACGGCTTGTCGGGTCGTACCGAAAAAGGCAGGCTGCTGCTGACGCTGACGCGAACGGAAGACTTTATTCTTGTAACGATTGAAGATAATGGCGTGGGAAGAGAGCAGGTTAAAAAAGAACAACTACAGTCGTATAAAAAAACGGAATCCACCGGTATAAACTATACCGAGGAACGCTTGAAACTGCTGATGAAAGACACAAAGCTTAAGCCGTTGAAAATAACCGATTTGTATGATCCTTCGGGAAAAGCAACCGGCACACGAATAGAACTGATAATCCCAGCCTGCTATGAATAAACTAAATTGTATCATTATCGACGATGAGCCCAAATGTGTGGAGATCCTGTCCCTCATGCTGAGGGAGCTTGATCCCGGCATCCACGTGTTAGGCACGGCCGATTCCGCAAAACAAGGCTTGTCTGTTATTGAGAAGCATAAGGAAGAGCTCCATCTCCTGTTCCTCGATATCCAAATGCCGGGAGGCGATGGTTTCAGCCTGTTGCAGCAGCTCCCGGACATCCCCTTCAAGATTATTTTTACCACGGCCTATGACCAGTTTGCCATTAAGGCGATTAAATTCTCCGCGCTGGATTACCTGCTTAAACCCATTGATCTGAAAGAGCTGAAGCAGGCGCTCGAAAAATCCCGCGCCTTGCAGGAAATGAATACGCAAAGCCACATCCGGCAATTTACAAGCATGGTTCGGCAGAAAATGCCTTTTGAAAAACTGGCCATTGCCTCGCTCAGCGAAATCAAATTTATTTACCTGGATAAGATCAGGTACCTGGAAAGTGATAATAATTATACGTCCATTTATACCGATAATCAGCAGAGGCTTGTGTCTTCAAAGAGCATAGGCTATTATGAAGATCTGCTGGAAGAAACTCATTTTTTCAGGATCAATAATTCCTATATCGTCAATCTGAAAAGAATAGAACGTTTTATCAAGGGAAAAACCGGAAGTGTGGTGTTGGAAGATGGAACAGAGCTTACGGTATCGGCCAGCAGAAGGGAAAAGCTCCTTAAACTACTGAGCCGGGATTAAATGATAATATCATTTCTATCATTGGATCTATGATCCGGCAAACCCGTTTTATTAATTCACATCAAACACCGCCGAATTCACAGGCTGTTTCACCGAATTCACATTTGGGCTTTACAAAGGACTGAAATCTCCTGATCTTCGGGTAGAAGGATTTATTCTATTTAGTAAAAATTTAAAAACCAAAACGATGAAAAAACTATTGCTCTTTGCGTCGATTCTTGTATCAAACCTGACGTCTTATTCACAGGTTGTTGTCGGCCCTCCTCCAGGTACCGATCCAAATCCGAACCCGAATTTCATATGCGGTGCTCGTTATTGTTTTACGAATACAACCGGTTGTTATGTATCCATTACCATTGATGTCCATGCTTTTAATGAAACCTGCCTGTGTGACTATGTTACTTCTTCTTATGAACCCATCTATCTTGCAGCTGGTCAATCAGGTTGTATTGAGAGAGTGGTGTGTGAAAACGGATGTGTACTATGCCCGAGTATGTATACGTTCAATATATGCGGAAGTAATGGCTCCCCTTGCTTCTCCATTACGGACACCGAGACCGGAGGGCAAGGGATGATTAACTGCGACGGGCCTTACCAATTGGTTAACTGGCACTGGGATCCGGCTACGGGAACGTATATCATTACAGAGTGATCCCTGCTTCGGGTAGATTAAATTCATAGTATTCTAACAAATTAACATACCTGCTTTAGCCAGGCTATTTAATCCCATTTATAAACCCCAAAAACCAAGAAGCCATGAAAACACTATTACTCTTTGCGTCCATGCTTGTATCAAGCCTGACGTCTTATGCACAAATTGGTACCCCTGATCCTACGCCTGATACCGATCCGGGCCCTTATGTTATATGCAGCCGATTTTGTTTCACGAATAACACCAATTGTTACAACTACATCTGTATTTATTCGAACAATGCCGAAGACTGTGAAGGGAACCTTGTCGAGGTTAGTGAATGTATCAGTCTTGAAGCAGGCCAGAGCGGCTGTATTGATCTGTTTGCGCGCGGAAGCCGCTGTGGCTTGTGCCCCGGAACATTCACCATTACCGTATGCGGAAACAACGGCGCACCCTGCTTTAGCTTTACAGAGCGCCAGACCGGGGGGCAAGGCATTATCAACTGCGGCGGACCAAATGCTTTGGTAAACTGGAAAGCGAAAAATCCGCGAAGTTTTGAAATTACAAACTAGCAAGGCGCATCGTCCTGCATACTAAGAGCGGCTGTTTCACAAAACAACCGCTCTTAGTATTTAAAGTATCATCAAAAAATCTGAATCATGGCATAAAGAATCCTTTAGAAACACCTAACCCACTATCGCCCCGGAAGGCAATAGTGGGCTTAATAGCTGGTTGGTTGCTAATGTCAGATAAGACTATGAATTGAAACCGGCTATTAATTTGAGGCGTTTGTAATAACGCCGTCTGTGATCTGCAAGGAATCGTAAGGCGAAACGATGGCCTTTGCCCAGAAGCTGAATGTACCCGTTGCTTTTTTCTCTACAGTAGAGGACGAAGAGGTATAATTGGTAATAATCAATTGTCCGCGCATGGAGTTGTACTGCTTGCCCGCTGCGTTTTTGTAATAACCGTTACTGAAGCTCGCTAACTGATAGGTAGCCGGTGAGCTTCCCGTGAAGTTGAATTCGATTTTGGAGCCATCGGTAGCGGTGAGCGTCAGGGTGTTTTTGATAGTACCGCTATTGTCGAAGATGCCGAGGTAAGGGTTGGTTACGCTGTAAGCAGTTCCGTTGATCTTGAAGCTGGCCGATTTGGTCGTTGTGGTCGGCTGCTCTTCTTCCGGCTCGGGGCTGTCGTCTTTCTTTTTGCAGGCGCTGAATAAAATAATCCCGGCCAGTACAAATGCATTGATGAGTTTCATGATGTGTTGATTAAAAATGATTACAAATAGATTTACCCGACAAAGGTATAAGACCAAAGCCACCGTTTCTGAGAAAAAGGATAAGCGATAGGGTCGGCTTATCAGCCGATAGGATCATCTGATCCCCGGAAGCTATAAAGATTCCAGCAGGGCCAGCAATTCCGTTTTTTTGCGTTGGGCCACGGGCACATTATCGCCGTTGGAAAGCACCACATAACCCCCGTCTCGCGGGATGTATTTGCGGATATGCTGTACGTTGATGAGGTGCGACTGGTGAATGCGCTCAAATTTCTGATCTTGCAGCAGATCTTCGAAATGCTTGAGGGTTTTGGCTACCAGCAGGGGCTTTTCGCTTTCCAGGATCACTTTGGTATAGTTGCGTTCCGCTTCAAAGCGGATGATCTCCCCGATATTGAGCACATAATGGCCTTCGCTGCTGTTGATGACGATCTTGCGGAGCTCTTTGGAGCTGTGCCTTGTATTCTCCAGTAAGGCTTTGAGGCTGGCCTGCAGCAGCTGTTGGTCTGCCAGCTTATCCAGTTTTTTTACGGCGGCCACCAGCTCGTCGGCATCCACCGGTTTCAGCAGGTAATCCACCGCGCTGTACTTAAAGGCTTTGACGGCATGCGTATCATGAGCCGTGGTGAAGATCACCTGGAAAGATACCGGCGCCAGTTGCTCCAGCAGATCGAAGCCCGTGCCGTCGCCCATTTCCACATCCAGGAAGACGAGCTCCGGTTTCAGCTCCCGGATGGCCGCGATGCCTTTCTGCACGCCATCGGCTTCAGCTACGATCACAATCTCCGGGCAATAGTCCCGGATATCGGCTTTGAGGCTGTTTCGTGCGCTCTGTTCGTCGTCTATGAGTATGGCCCGCATGTAGGTTATGTCCAGTTAAGCTGCATGGGAATGTCGAGGATGACCCGTGTTCCGCAGGCATTCCCAAAGTTATCAAATAAATCGATGATCTGTAAGCTCGTCTTCACGGCATTTTGTTCGCCAAAAGCCTTTAAGCGCTCTTCTGTCACCAGCATGCCGGTGGATTTATGCGAATGCAGTTTCTTCTCCATCGCCAGCTTCCGGCCCACGCCATTGTCCTCAATCACACATTCGATCATATCCTGTTTTTTGTGGAAGCTGATCCCGATCTGTCCGTCCGACGCTTTGGCTGCCAGGCCATGCAACACGGCATTCTCTACAAAAGGCTGGAGCAGCATCGGCGGGATCTCGCAAGCCTCTGCATCGATCTGCTCATCCACATCAATCTGAAAGCCGAACTTTTCAGGGAAGCGGAGCCGGGTCAGCTCCAGGTAATCATTCAGCACATCGATCTCGTTTTGCAGCGACACCGTTTTCCTGGCCGAGTTCTCCATGATGAGGCGCATGAGCCGGGCAAATTTGCTAAGGTATTTGCGCGCCGAGGATTGGTTGTTTTCCGTAATGAAGCCCTGGATCGAATTAAGAGCGTTAAAAATAAAATGCGGGTTCATCTGCAGGCGCAGGGCTTTTTGCTCGAGGTCGATGAGGCTGTTTTCCAGGCGGAGCTTTTCGGTGTTCCGTTTATTGCGCATTTGCAGGAAGACGGTGGCAAATACAATCACGATCAGGATGCACAGCGCAATGTAGAGCTTGATCTGCGTGGCTCTTTTCTCAAGCTCTTCATTCTGAATGGCCGCTTTCTTTTCCTGCTCTACTTTGGCTACCGCTTCTTTCTTTTCGTACTCATACTTCATGGCCGATTGCAGCAGCTCTTTTTTACTGTTGTCGTTTACCAGGCTGTCTTTCTGCGCAACGTACAAGCGGAAATAGTCCATTGCCCGCTTATAATCCTTTTGGTCGTTGTACAGGGCCGTGAGCGCTTCATAAGCTTCCACAATGTTTTGCTTATAGTGAATGCGCTGGTAATAGGCCAGGGCATGTTTGAGAAGCGGCTCTGCTTTCGCGAATTGTTTTTGCTTGAGGTATACAATGGCAGTATTCAACTGTGAGTTAGCCATGCCCAGCTCATAATTAGCTTTGGTGGAAATAGCCAGGGACAGCTCATGGTTCTTTAAAGCTTCCTCATAATTTCCGAGGGTGTAATAAATGATCCCAATATTGTTATAGGACTCAAAGATGCCTTTCGGATAGCCCAGTTCTTTCCGTAGCTCCAGGGCGAGGGTATAATTTTTCAGGGCCTCCTGATACTTCCCTTGTTTTTTATAAACGATGCCGATATTGTTATAAGCATTGCCCATGCCTTCTTTGTCATTTACTTCCTTGCCCAGGGCAATCGCTTTTTCGAAATTCCTGATCGCCTCCGGGTATTCTTCGAGTGCTTCGTTGATGTTTCCGATATTGTTATAAGACAAGCCGGCGGCCTGTTTATCGCCTTCCTCTTCTTCTATTTTTAAAGAGGCATAATGGCTTTTGAGCGCTTCCGGATAATTGCCCATATCACTGTAAATAAGCGCCATGTTATTTTGTGAGGCTGCAATCCCTTTCCGGTCGCCGATTTTTTTGCGGATAGCCAGGGATTCGGAATAGTTCTGTAAAGCTCCCGGAAAGTCATCCTCAAAAAAGGCAATGATGCCCAGTACATGATAGGCGTTTGCAATTCCCTTCAGGGCCGGACGCTCCGCAGGGAGTTTTTTGGCAAGGGCCAAAGCCTCTTTTGCATAGCCTTTGGCTTTGTCGAAGTCTTCATTAATGGTTTGTCGTGCCAGGGCATTCAGGGCATTGACCTTATTAGTATCCTGCGCTGACGTGTTGATCACGGCCAGTAAAGAATCCTTCACAGGCTGCTGCGCAAAAATGCCGGGGATAAAAAAAGCAAGCACACAGAAGCTGAGAAAAAATCTTTTCAGGGATCTGTATGAAACAGGTGAATAAACCATTATTACAGGCATGAAGCAAAATTAGGAGAATAAGGCATGCGCCGCATCCGGGCATTCATAATAATCGCAAAAAACGAGAAAGTAACACCTTTTTTGGTCTGCCGGAAAAAGGGCCGGCGCAAAAAATGCAGCCTGATCATGCTCTTATGGATTGACGGCTATCTCATCGATCACCCGCCTGTCAAGGATCATGACCTTCCCTTCTTTTCGATACACCTGGTTAAAGATCACCCGGAAAAGCGTCACAGGCCTTTGCCCCTTCCACACAGTGCCCTTTTCGCTGTTGTACAGGTGCAGGGGCGCCATCCAGGCCGAAGGAATAAACGTTGTATTCAGGCGCTTGTTACGGTTCCTGAAATAAGTTTGAATAAAGGCTTCGTACGCTTGTTTCTGCAAAGGCTGGAAATAATTTTTTCCTTTTTCCCGTTCCACTTCTGCATAGTGTTCCGGCCCTGCTTTCTTAATGGCTTTCGCTATGCTGTATTTGTACGTATAGCCGAAGCCCGTGAGCGGCAGGCAGGGCTTATTCACCAGGAATAAAAAGCGGTCGATCTGGAACCATTGATGGTAAGGGTTCATCTCATTTTTTCCGAGCGGGTATAGGGTGCCGGCATCGTCTTCCACCTCGTAGCTAAAATACTGGTTTGCCGGGGTGTCGTGCCAGCCGAAGGGAATGGGCTGAAGCCAGGCAAAGGAGAGACAGATCACCACGAGCGAGCTGCGGTAGCTGTGAGGGCGGAACAGGTCGTTTACCCACAGGCCGTTTTTATAGAAGTAGCAAAAAAGCAGCAGCAGGTCCACGATCATCCATTTCCAGAAAAAGATGCCGGCCAGGACGAAGATGCCCACATGCATCGCCAGCAGCGAATATAAAATCAGGATGCCCGTTCTCCTGGAATGCAGAAGGAACAAGGCGGAGAGCTCGATGAGGAAAGCCAGTGTCTGAAAAAGTTTGCCATAGCGGCTGAAAAAATTTCCGAGGGCCTGCACGGTACTGTCGGAGCAGGAGGCCAGCCATCCGCGTTGGCAGCTATTGTAAAACAGATCAGCCGGCTCGTTGTTCCACAGCCATTCGTAGCCATGCGGGGAGATGAAGAGCTTGATAACGCCTCCGGCAACATATCCCGAAGCCAATACGCACAGTGCCAGGAAAAGGTAAGTGATCTTCAAATTCCGGATATACAGCCGCGCATACACATGTGCCGTAAACAGGATGAGCAGGTCGAAGAGCAGGCGCTTGTCGTAGAGCGGAAAACCATCGACCGGGTAATTGAACTGGGAACGGTACACATAGGCAAAGGCCACGAATAAGGGCACCAGCGTAGGAAAGCGGGGCAGGAGCAGGGCGAGAAGAATCAACACCACGCGGTCCAGGTAAAAAGCCTTATCGAGGTAATAGTTATAATCGTAGCCCGTGAGCTCCCAGGCCAGGAGAAACGCGCAGGCAAAAATAACCAGGCGTTCCGGGACACTGAATTTGAAGGAAGGTTCGCGCAGCGCCTTTCGCTTCAGAAAAAAAGGAAGGTAGAACAGGAGCAATGTCAGCAGGAACACAGGATGCAGTAATGCCCCAAACAGGATAGAGGACTGGTGATAAGGCACCCATGAGAGCCATGTCGGCGCAGCAGACAAAAAAGCATCGGCTTTAGGAAATACTTTCAGAAAACCCTCGAAGAACACCTCCAGCGAAAGCAAGCGGCAAATGAGGAAGAAGATCAGCACGGTCACAAGCTGCCCGGCCCTGGTAGTCCCTGAAAGGCGCTGAAACAAGCCGGTGACGGTTCTCATCTGGATGTTACAGGATTTGTGTCGTCATGTTTCACTATAGGCAAGGATCTTAAACCGCCGAAGGTTCCCGCGTTTCTGTTTTAGCCTCTTTGGCTTTTTTGCGCTCTTCCTGCTCCTTCATCTTCTCGCGTGCCTCTTCCAGTTTCCGGGCTTCTGCCAGGTGCAGCTGGTTGATGTCTTTGCGATAAAGGTTATAGGCTTTCCAGATCGGAGGATTATTTGCAAAACAATCCAGCAGCATGTAGAGCGGGGAAATTTTGAAGGAGTACAGCGGCGAAGACCAGCGGTAACCAACGCCGATAGAGTCGGAAAGATTTTTCACGGCATGCCAGTAGAACGGAGGATTCCAGAACACATCGCCCGGTTTCAGATGCACGGAATAGCCGTCGATGTATTTGAACAATTCATAAGGCGGATTGAAATCAGGCTCGAAAGGATTGAAAGGACCCTTCTCTGTTCTTGGAGGCCCGGCCCTGTAGACGTTCTGTACCGGGAACGGATCGATGATCGTCGTGTAATAGTGAGAGTATAAGGTCCAGATCTTTTCGCCATGCGCCTGCACAAACAGGTTCGACTGGTTGGCATTGTGAATAGGCGTGTAGGAATCCTTCCCGCCGATAAATACCTGGAAGGCATCGAACCACACCGGGTTCGTTCTGCGCGCTTTCAGCCATTCGTAATCGAAATCCTTAATGTGTTCCGGGTGCCTTGATAACAAAGGATAAAAGCGGTAGTACTTGCTGCCGCCGCCACGGATATTATCAATCACCGCCGCCAGGGTGGTAAGCTCGTAAGGGAACTCCGGGTTGTTCTGATCCACCAGGTAGATCTCGTCCTTACCGTGCAGCTCTTTGAAATATTCCAGCGACCATTTTTCAGTGCAGGCCCAGTCTTTGGCAGCGCCTTCCATAATCACGGGAATTCCTTTTTTTACATAATGATTTTTGAACTCTTCCAGGCTGAGGTCCTTCCTTCGTTCCACCGGCATGATCTTACCTTCCCCGTGTTTTTTGAGGTTGGCAATGACGCCGGCATAAAATTTACTCCGGTTCTTAAATAATTTTTTGCGGCCGAAAAAATGATCGGCTATTTGATAGATGCCATATTGAAAACGTTGCCACCGGGTAAGGTTGCGCGTAAAATCTTTGTATGCATTCATGGTTTATCGGATTGTAGGGGCAATGGTTTGATAAACAAACAGAGCTTGGTTAAAGTACCTAAGATACATAAAAAACGCAAAAGCATAAAATTAAAAATACATAGCAGTCTGATATTGACGCGATTATTGTATTTTTATAAACCATGTCCGAGCATCACCTGATCCTGTTGAGAGGCCTTCCCGGTAGCGGGAAAAGCACGCTGGCCGCCCTGTTGAGCGAGCAGGGAACTTATCCTGTTTTTTCGGTGGATGATTATTTCACCGATCCTGTTACCGGCGCTTACCACTTTGACTTTAAGAATAACCACCTGGCCTATAAGCAATGCGAAGAGCATACCAAAGCTGCCATGCAGCAAGGAGCCCCAAAGATCATCCTGCACAATACCTTTACCATTGCCTGGGAACTGGAAACCTATTTTAAGCTGGCGGCGCAATTTGAATACACGGTGTTCGTCTGTACTGTCGAAAATTATCACGGCCGCCACAATGTGCACCACATCCCCGATGAGCAGATCGCTAAGATGGCGGAGAAGTATAAGGTGAAGCTGGTTTAGTGAATTGTCATCATTGCGGGCAGGGCGAAGAATGACGTCGTGCTGCCGGTGGCTGAGGTTCTCGAAGCCAACGGACATACCAATACCAGACTGACTCCCTGAAAACAAAAAACCTCCCGTCACGATTGATCGTGACGGGAGGTTTCTTCTAAAGCGTATAGAAATTATTTCTTCGGCATTTTGTCTTTAGGAATCAGGTACACAACAGACATGTCGAAATAGTTCAGTGGATTTTGTGGGAAATTACGAACGTTCAATTGCTCAAGGCTGTAGTTCTCATCATAGAAAATAGGCATGAATGGTGCCTCGTCGAGCACAACCTGCTCCGCCTGCGATAAGAGGCCGTAGCGTTTTGCTTTATCAGGCTCTGTAAAAGAAGCTGCAAATAAAGAATCGAAGCGGGCATTTTTGAAACGGAAGAAGTTGATGAATGATTTTTCCGTTGGGTTTGCCGGAATGTGTTTTCCATAGAATAAGGTCAGGAAGGTTTCAGGATCCGGGTAATCGGCATACCAGGCAAAGCGGAAGAGGTCGGATTTTCCGGATTGTACCTGCTCGATGTGCTCAGCTAACGGAACGGTATTGATCTCGATATCGACATTCAGATTCTCTTTCAGCATTTTCTGGATCACCTCGGCCACCAGGATATTCCTGTCGCCACCGCCGCTGTTGATTTGCAGCGTCACTTTCGGGAAGCCTTTCCCGTCAGGATATCCGCCTTGTTTCAGTAATTCCTTGGCTTTTGCCGGATCGAAGGTATAGCCTTTTAATCCTTTGAAATTATAGCCGTCTTTCTCAAACGCTTCTACATACGGCACCATGCCGTAATCGGCAGCAGTACCTTCGCCCTGGATGGTGAAATCAGCAATTTTGTGGCGGTCGATCGCGTAGTTGAATGCCAGTCGAACTTCTTTTTTAGCAAAGGCATTGCTCGTGCAGTTAAAGCCCAGGTAGTGTGTATTAAAGGCCGGAGAGTTGAGGATCTGGAAATCGGTTTTGCGCTCTTTGGCATGTTCCAGGTCGCCCATGATCTCGTGGAAGATCTCAACCGGTAAACGGTATACCATATCTAAGTTGCCGCTTTTAAATTCAAGGATCTCCGCTTTTTTCTCGCGGATGAATGAATATTTCAGGCCATCGAGGTAAGGCAGCTTGTTGCCGTCTTTGTCAACGCCATAATACTCAGGATTTTTCTTCATGATCAGCACTTCGCCCTCTTTCAGGGTTTCCATCAGGAAAGGCCCCGTGCCTACAGGGTGAATGCGCAGGTCGGCCGCGTATTTATCAAGCGCCTCTTTTGGATAGATCCAGCAGCCGGGCATAGCCATAATATTTAAGAAGCCGGCAAAAGGTGTTTTAAGAGAGATCACAATCGTAGAATCATTGAGGACTTTAATACCCGAAACCCCTGTATTTTTACCGGCTTTAGAAGATTCGAATGCTTCGTTGGCACCAACCACACGGTCTTTCAGGGTTACGTCGAACTGGGAATTGTTAGGATCAGCTGTGCATAATTTATCGAAGCAGAATTTCACATCGTTAGCCGTGAGCGCTCTGCCTTTTCCTTCCGGAAAGCAGGCATCGCCATGGAACTTCACATTCGGGCGGATGTGGAAAGTCCACTCTGTCTGGTTTTCATTGCTTTCCCACCTGGAAGCAATAGCCGGTTCGATGGAAAGGTCGTTCTGATCGAATTTGACAAGGCCTTCGAATAATTGGGTACCGATGTGGAAACCTGTGATTTCGTTAACAGCTATCGGGTTAAGGCTTTTAAATGCTTCTACTTCATTCAGTCGCATAACGCCGCCCATATAAACACCACCTTTTCCTTCTGATCCTCCGTGATTATCTTTTTTTTCTTCGGAACAAGAAGTACAGGACGCTAATCCTAGTGCGAGGGCACTTACAAATAGAGGAATAAATAATTTTCTCATAGTGGTACGTAAAAGTTATAGTAAGCACAAATATAAACTTTAAAACTACAAAACCTAAAATATTCAGCCAATTTTGTTAAAACTCCATCTCCAATAATACAGGACAATGATCGCTGTGCATGGCATCGTTCAGGATGGCTGAATGGCGGAGGTGTGGCTCCATGTGATTGGCCACAAGGTTGTAGTCGATGCGCCATCCGAGGTTCTTGCCGCGGCTTCCGGCGCGGTAGCTCCACCAGCTGTATTGGTGCGGCTCCTGGTTGAAAAATCGGAATGAATCTGTGAAGCCCGAGGTAATAAACTGCTCCATCCACTCACGCTCTTCCGGCAAAAACCCGGAGGTATTGGCATTCGATTTCGGGTTGTGAATGTCGATGGCTTTATGGCAGATATTATAATCGCCGCAGAGCACCAGGTTTGGGATCCTGGCTTTTAAATCGTTGATATAATTCTGAAAATCAGACAGCCATTTCATTTTAAAACTCTGGCGCTCGTCGCCGCTGCTGCCGCTGGGGTGATACACGCTCATCACCGAGCAATGCGACAAATCGATTCTCAGCACACGGCCCTCGAAATCGTATTGCTCAATGCCACAGCCGTATTCCACATGCTGCGCTTTTTCCTTACTGAAAATAGCCACTCCGCTGTAACCCTTTTTCTGCGCCGGGTACCAGTACAGGTGATAGCCCATCTCTTCAAATACCGCCGTGTTCACCTGGTCGGGAGTCGCCTTGATTTCCTGTAAACACAGCACGTCCGGGTCGGCGGCCTTTACCCAATCTGCCAGGCCTTTGTTCATGGCAGCCCTGATACCATTGATATTATAAGTGATAATGCGCATGTGAAAGATAGTTTATGGGTTAAAAATACAATTTCTATCTTTATAAATCGTTATATACAACCGTGGTTTTGAGGATTGCCTGCATACTGTTTTTTTTGGTGGGAAGTGTGTTTCAGCTTAAGGCTCAAATCAACTCTAAGCAAAAATATTATTTATTAAGATCGGATACACTCTACCTCGATAGCTTAAGCCTCATTCCCGGAACGGTGAAGCTCTTCTCGCGGGGGGAGCCGGTCGATAGCACCACCTACAGGATCAACTACAACCAGAAAGCCATTATTTTTAAGAAGCGCCCGGCAGATGCCCTGGCTGTTTCCTACAAAACCTTTCCCTACAATTTCGAAAAAAACTACTACCACAAAAGCCGCTCGGTGCTTACCAAAGACCTCGCGCTGCCATCCAATCCCTTTACCATTTCCTTTAGCCCCGACAAGGCCAACGAGTCTTTTATTACCGACGGGCTCAACAAGAACGGCAGCATCAGCCGCGGCATCAGCTTTGGCAATAACCAGGACGTGGTCGTTAATTCCAGCCTCAACCTGCAGGTCAGCGGAAAGCTTACGCAGGACGTCGATCTCCTGCTCGCCGCTACCGACGACAATATTCCCTTCCAGGCCGATGGAACCACGGCACAGCTCCAGGAATTCGATAAGGTGTTTATCCAGCTTTCGAACGAGAGCAACAAGCTCATCGTAGGCGATTTTCAATTGCAGCGGCCCAACAGCTATTTCATGAATTTCTATAAGCGCTCGCAGGGCGCCTATTTTTCCAACCTCTATAGAGACACCATCGAAAAAACGCCGGTCCTCTTTAAGACACAGGCCAGCGGCGCGGTGAGCAAGGGCAAGTTTGCCCGCAACGTGATCCAGGGAACGGAGAATAACCAGGGGCCTTACCGCCTGCGCGGTGCCGACAATGAGCAGTTCATCATCGTGCTTTCCGGAACGGAGCGCATCTACATCGACGGCAGGCTTTTGCAGCGCGGGCAGGAGAATGATTATATCATCGACTACAATACAGCCGAGATCACCTTCACCGCCAAACAGATCATTACCAAAGATAAGCGGATCATTGCCGAGTTCCAGTATGCGGAGCGGAACTATGCCCGTTCCCTGTATTTCTTCGGCGAAGAAGCGGAGATGAAAAAGCTGAAGCTGAGACTGAACGTGTACGGCGAGCAGGACAACAAAAACAAAACGCTGCAGCAAAGCCTCACCGAGCAACAAAAGCTCGTCCTGTTTAATGTCGGCGATACACTCAGCAAAGCCGTGTCGAGCGGCGCCACCTTATCAGAGTTTAATAACACCGATGTCTTTTACTGGAAGCACGATACCGTTGTCGGGGCCTTTCTCTATCCCGGCATTTACCTGTATTCCCTGAATCCCGACAGTGCGCGCTACCGCGTGAAGTTCAGCTATGTAGGGGAGAACAGCGGAAATTACATCCAGCAGATCACCACGGCCAATGGCAGGGTCTACAAATGGGTAGCGCCGGTTGGTGGCGTTCTGCAGGGAAACTACGAGCCCGTCATTCCCCTGGTGACACCCAAAAAAAAGCAGATGGTCACGGCCGGAGGCTTCTATGAATTCAATAAGCTGCACACCATCGACCTGGAAGGCGTATATACCAAGAACGACATCAACACCTTCAGTAAATTCAATTCGGGCGACGACGATGGTTACGGCTTCCGCCTGAACAGCAATAACCAAAGCGTTATCAAAGCAGACACGGTAAAAAAAGAATCACTGAATGCGGTGTATAACGTCGGGTATGAATACATCCAGAAATACTTTAATCCCATAGAGCGCTACAGGGCAGTGGAGTTTGAGCGCGACTGGAACCGCCCCATCAGCGCGCCGGTGAATACCGATCAGAACGTGGGCTTTCTGCAGGCCGGGATCCAGAAAGGCAATAAGCTAAAGCTCCTTTACGGCATTAATTTTTTTGACGAGGGTTCTTTTTACCAGGGCCTTAAGCATGGCATCACCAGCTTTTACAATACAAAGACGACCTCCATCAATTATACGGGCTCTTACCTCACCAGCAATTACCTCACGCAACGCAGCGGGTTCTACAGGCACAAATCCCTGATCTCGCAGAATGTGTGGAAGATCAAGCTTAATTTCCTGGATGAGTTCGAGCGCAATGAATTCCGCACTACCACTTCCGACAGCCTCCTGCCGCGCAGCTACCAGTTCTGGGAATGGGAAGGGAACATCACCAATAAGGATACGACCGGGAACCTCTTCAAGCTGTTTTACCGGGAGCGCAGGGATAAGCAGGCTTACAGTGCTATCCTCAAAGACTCTACGGTGGCGCAGAATGCCGGCTTTTCGGCCAGCATCAATACCATTCGCAACCATCCCTTTTCGGTGATCGTGACTTACCGCGAGCTGCACTTAAAAAATGCCAATCCCTTATTCCTGAAACCGGATAATACGGTCCTGGGCCGGGTTGAATATTCGCCCCGTCTCATGAAAGGCTTTGTGACCTCGAGCATGTTTTACGAAACAGGTTATGGCCTCGAGAACCGCAAAGAATACTATTACCTGCTCGTGGCAGCCGGGCAGGGAACCTACGCCTGGAAAGATTATAACGACAACGGCGTAGCGGAGCTCAACGAGTTTGAGATTGCGCAGTTCCCCGACCAGGCCTTGTACATCCGCGTGTATACGCCTACCAACCAGTATGTGAAAGTCCTTCATGACCAGTTCAGCTTTTCATTGAACCTGCGGCCTGCCGTATTCCTGAGGGACACGGTGGATAAAGCCATGCGCTTCCTCAGCCGCTTTGCCACACAATCGGTATACCGCATCGATAAAAAATCGAACGACAATGGCAGGCTCCTATCCTTTGATCCCTTCGATGTACGATTGAATGATACATCGATTACAGCCCTCAACTATTCCCTGCGCCAGAGCTTGTTCTTTAACCAGAGCGCTGCCGTATTCGGTACCGACTATACCTACCAGAACAACATCAGCAAGCAGCTGCTCACCAACGGCTTCGAAACCCGCGGTAACGAAACGCACGAGTGGCGCTGGCGCTGGAATGTGACCCGTTCCTGGAGTATTAACAGTACCAATATCTATGGCAACAAATCGAGCGTGTCGCTGTTCTTCTCCACGCGAAATTATGCCATCGAATATTTCGACCTGGAGCAAAAGCTTAGCTACCAGCCCAACACCGCCTTCCGCGTGAGCCTCATCTACAAGTACGGCGTGAAGCAGAACATTATTTACGAAGGCTTTCAGAAAGCGGAGCTCAACGATTTCGGCCTCGAGTTCAAATACAACCAGGTGGAGAAAGGCAGCTTTACCGGCAAGCTCAATTTTATTTCCATTACCTACAACGACCTCGAGAATACGCCCATCGCTTATGAAATGCTCAACGCGCTTAAAACCGGCTATAACTATACCTGGGGGCTTACCTACCAGCGCAACCTCACCAGCAATATCCAGGTGAGCATCAATTACGACGGCCGCAAATCGCCGGGCACGAAGGTGGTGAACATCGGCGGTGCGCAGGTAAGGGCATTCTTTTAGACGTTGTCGCGGATCTTTTGATTCGTGACGGACCTTTGAGCGCAAGTGAATAAAGCTTAGATTTGTCGTTCCGATAAGGAAGCATTGAACAAAAACATGTCAACGCTGTTGAAGCAAGGCAAGCGTACTCACACGAAGAAATACAACTCATATGTTTACAGGAATTATCGAAACACTGGCCACAGTCACACATATCCAGGCAGAGGGAAGCAATGTGCATTTTACCTTCAGCAGCAGCATTACCCACGAGCTGAAGATCGACCAGAGCGTGGCACACAATGGCGTTTGCCTCACGGTAGTAAAGATCGACGGACAGCACTACACCGTAACGGCGATTGATGAAACGCTGCAAAAAACCAACCTCGGCAAGCTGAAAACCGGAGACATCATGAACCTGGAGCGCTGCATGCCTGCCAACGGCCGCTTCGACGGGCACATCGTGCAGGGCCATGTAGACCAGACAGGAACGGTAACGAACATTACAGATAATAACGGTAGCTGGACCTACACCATAAACTACGACCCCACGAAAGGAAATGTAACAGTAGAGAAAGGCAGCATCACCATCAACGGCACCAGCCTTACCGTGGTGGACTCACACGACGATTTCTTTTCGGTGTGCATCATTCCCTACACTTACGAGAACACCGTCTTCAAAACATTGAAAACCGGCGACACCGTCAACCTCGAATTCGACATTGTAGGTAAATATGTGGCAAGGTTATTGAAAAGTAGGACTGCATAAACCAATAGTAATAATTTAATTTTTTGCCACATGAAAAAAACAATTGCCACCCTGATGCTTGCCTCAGCCTTTAGCCTGCAGGCACAAACAAAAAGCTTTGAGCCTAAAACAGGCGATATAGAAACAGATAACGCGCTGAAAGAGATCAATCAAAAAGCAAAAGACCACCCCGGGACCTTTTCTAAAGAGTTATCCGCAGAGTTTGGAATAGACCAGGCAAAAGTCGATCAAATGGTGCAAAGCATCCCGCCAGCCGATGTCTATATGATCGCTCAAACAGCAGAAACAACCAAAAAGCCTGTAGAGGAGATCACCAAGACCTATCAGCAGAATAAAGACAAGGGCTGGGGCGTTATTGCCAAAGAAGCAGGAATCAAGCCTGGCTCAGCAGAATTCCATGCATTAAAAGGTAAAATAAAAGAGCACGGCCGCCCGGATAAGGATAAAATGGATAAGGGGAATAAGACGAAAGACGAAAAGAGCAAGGGGAAAGGCAAATCAAAATCAAAAGCAAAAGGAACAGACAAAGGGAAAGACGCTAAGCCAAAGAAAGAAAAAGAAGCCGATACAAAAGAAACAGCCCCGTCGGATAATACAGGCGCCTCTGGTTCCGGAAGAGGCTAGTTTCCGGAGCATGTCTTTGCCTAATCTTTATGTTTTTGTGAATCAGAAGCAAGAGAGCCGGTAGGAAAAAGAGGCTTCAGAACCGGGGCAGCAACAATCTGTTTAAAAATATTCATGTCTTTTCGCCGGATTTGTCTACTTTTGTAGCGCAGATTTAAACTAATAAATATTATCATGAAATTTGGAGTAGTTGTTTTCCCCGGTTCTAATTGTGACGAAGATATGGTGTACGTGTTACGCGACGTCATGAAACAGGAAACCGTAAAACTGTGGCATAAAAATACCGACCTTGAAGGCTGTACGCATATTGTGCTTCCGGGCGGCTTTTCTTATGGCGACTACCTGAGAAGCGGTGCTATTGCGCGTTTCTCCCCGATCATGGACAGCATTATGACACACGCTCAAAAAGGCGGCTTCGTGTTCGGTGTCTGCAACGGCTTCCAGATCCTGTGCGAGAGCGGTCTTTTACCGGGCGCTTTGTTGCATAACAACAGCCGTAAATTTATCTGCAAGAACGTTCATATTAAAGTAGAAGCAACGGATACGGTATTAACGAATTCGGTTCCTGCCAAAGCCCTTAAAATTCCGATCGCTCATGGCGAAGGAAAATATTTCGCGGATGCGGAAACAATCGCTTCCCTGAAAAAAAATAACCAGATCCTCTTCAAATACTGCGACGAGCAGGGCAACATCACTGAAGAAGCGAATCCGAACGGTGCTACGGACAATATTGCCGGCGTATGCAATGCCGGGAGAAACGTGTTCGGCATGATGCCGCACCCGGAAAGGGCGGCGGATGAGCTGCTCGGCAATACCGATGGCACCTTCCTGTTTGAAAGCATTCTGAAAGCAGCATTGGTGAACGCCTGATCTATCGCTTGAAAGCAAAGATCCTGATAGCGTTTTTTATCTTCACGGGTCATTTACACATCATTTCTCAAAACAAAACAGTTGCCCCGGTAACTGTTTTTGTGTTTTTATCCGAAAGCTGCCCGATCTGCCAGAGCTATACGCTTCCGCTCAAAACCCTGTATCAGAAATACCATCAGCAGGTTGAGTTCCTGGGCATCTTTCCCAACGAGGGAGTTAGCGCCGCCGACCTGGAAGCATTTAAGAAAACCTATGCCATTCCTTTTCCGCTGATGACCGACTCCGGAAATGTCCTTACGAAGCAGTTCCGGGCCACCGTTACTCCCGAAGTGTTTGTGCGGAACGCCCAACAGGAAGTCATCTACAGCGGCAGGATCGACAATTCTTTTTATGCGGTCGGGAAACGCCGGAAGCTGGTAACCACGCACGAACTGGAAGACGCCCTTTCAGAATACACGTCCGGTCATGAGGTCGCGGTGCCTAAAACACAGGCCGTGGGTTGCCTGATTGCCGCTTCGAATAAATAAGTAGTTTTGTATTCTAAATCACCCGGAATGAACCCTTTAAAAATTGTGTGGCGCGTTTCAGCCGCCCTTGTGTTGCTTACCATCCTCTTTTCTTTTTCCAAAGACGGGAAAGAAGACCAGGACCCCTCCGTTTTCTATTACCTGGGCGAGATCAAAGCTACCACGCCCGATAGCATTCCACTCGGCACTTATGTGGCGCTCACCAAACAAACCGTTAATAAAAAGGAGAACCTGATCACCATGCAGTCCATCAGCATCGATCAGAAAGGAGAAACGAAGGATTACAATTATACCATCAACGTCAACGACCCCAACTATGTGATCCGCGACCTCGACAGCAATTACAGCGGCATCGGCAAATACCATGGCAAAGCCTGGAAATGGAGCTGGTGGAATTACAACATCCTGTACAAGAATCCCGCAGGCCGCATGATCGGGAAGGATTTTGTGTCGCTCTGGGGACTGATGGTGAACAAGGATTTTTATGGACCCGATGGAAAGAAACTCATTCACTACCACGAGCGCCATAATTTCATTACGAAGGAACAATTCGAGATCCTCTATTTACAGGTGCTGAAAGGCTCATCCAAATAACATGAGGTGGCTCTCCGTGTGTATATGTCTGCTGGTCCTGTTGCCCTACTCACGGGCACAGATCACCTTTAGCGAGCACGTGGCGCCCATCATCTATAATAAATGCAGCTCCTGCCATCATGCGGGCGGCATCGCCCCCTTGGCGTTCACCAGCTATGCTGAGGTAAAGAAGCAGGCCGGTATGATTCAGATGGCGGCAATCGATGCGAAGTTCATGCCGCCCTGGATGCCTGATACGGCTTACAGTCATTTCCTGGATGAGCGTTGCCTGACAGCGGCAGAAATACAAACGTTAAAAACCTGGCTCAACGAAGGCATGCCGCAGGGTCCTACTGCTGCCGAACCGGAGCTTCCCGCCTTTCCGAAAGGTTCTGCACTTGGTAAGCCGGACCTGACTGTTAGCATGAAAGAAGCCTTTGTGCATAAGGGAAATAATGAGGACCACTACCGCGTGTTCGTCTTGCCTACACTCTTAAAAGAAGGTCACACCGTGTCTGCCATCGAGATCGAGCCGGGTAATCCGAAGATTGCGCACCATATTATTTTAGGCCTGGATACCACGCGCATGGCAGAAAAACTGGATGCAAAAGGCGAAGCTTACGGCTACGAGCAATACTCGGGCTTCGGGTTTTATCCGACCTATGATAACTGGTCGGGCTGGGTGCCCGGAAATAAAACGCGTTTCTTTCCTCAGGGCATCAGCAATGTGGTGCTGCCAAACTCAAAAGTCTTATTGCAGATGCATTATGGCCCTTCGCCGGTAGATGCCAAAGACTCCACGAGCGTACACATTTATTACAGCAAGGATCAGAACCCGCGCTTTATCCGCACACAGCTCATTAGTCCCAACGACATCATCGACGGACCTTTTTTCATTCCCGCCAACAAAACCAAAACCTTTCATGCCAAATACAGGATCGCCAACGACTACAGCCTCATCAGCATCACGCCGCATGCCCACTGGCTGGGAAAAAACTGGGAAGTGTTTGCCGTGCATCCCAATGGCGATACAACACACCTGATTAAAATAAAAGACTGGGATTTTAACTGGCAGAATTTTTTCAGCTTCAAAACATTCATTAAGCTCGAAAAAGGAACGGTCATCTACACGAGCGCGACCTTTGATAATACCGAAAAAAATTACCGGCAGCCAAACGATCCTATCAAAAATGTAATGTGGGGCGAGAGCGCGAAAGACGAGATGTTCCTTTGTTACTTCGCCTACGTGCCTTACTGCGCAGGCGATGAGCAAATCGATATCGGTGGCCATGTAAACTACCTGAAAGCCGAAACGGTTCCTGCCGCTAAAACCATCCGCATCAGCTACAGCGTTTCGGAAAACACAGCAGTTACATTAAAGCTCTGCGATGCCGGCGGTAAAGCCCTGAATGTGGTCGCAGATAAAAAACAATCGGCTCCCGGCATCTACAATACGGAGATCGACACCAAAGCCATGAAGCCAGGCACCTACTGGCTTAAATTCACAACCGGCACTTATACCGAAAGCAGGAAGCTTGTTTTGTAATTCGGGGCTTCGGCTCCGCTCAGCCACCGGACCCATCTGACTGAGATCTGTTGGTGACTGAGGCCCTCGAAGTCCCATTAGCGGAATCGATAGCTGAGCGTAGTCGAAGCTATTCCTTAATCACCCTCAGGCTTGTGCGCCTGTTTTTTGCTTTGCCTTCCTCGCTGGAGTTGTCGGCAATCGGCATGGCCGGGCCATAGCCCTTGGTGCTGATCCGCTTTTCATCAATGCCTTTCGATACCAGGTATTTTTTCACCCCGTCGGCGCGCTGCTGTGAGAGCTTCACATTATCCTCTTCTTTTCCCACATTATCCGTATGGCCCTGGATCTCAATAACCATTGTGCTTTTCAGCTTTAAGCCCTCGGCAAGGTCATTCAGCGCTTTGGAGGAAGAGGCTTTCAGGGTCGATTTTCCCGTATCGAAATATACGTTGTCGAGCACCACATTCACCGGCGGTTCTATCTTCACCTGGATCTCGTACGTGGCCTCCGCATCGCCCGGAACCGTCATTTTCGTATAATCCACATCGGTGGTGAAGTTCTTATACTTCAGGCTGTAAACACCGTTTACCGGGATCAGCGCCTCAAATTTTCCTTTGGCATCCGTATGCACTTTGACCTCCGCCTTGGTCTTATCATTGCTGAAAATGATCGTTTCATTGGGCAGGAGCCTGCCTTTGAAATTGGTAACCGTCCCTTTGAGCAGGGCCAGCTTATCGGTAGGAACAAGGCTTTGAGCCCATAGAGAGAGGCTCTGCAGAGCGACGAAGAGGCTGAATAGGATAAATTTCATATAAGGATGTTTTGTCTCTATAATGTTCCGGAAGGAATTAAGATACAGCAGGCTCCTACCCTTTTTTAGGTATAGTCCACGCCGCGCGAATGCCGTAACTTTAATAACTCGGATTATGTCAACGCTTGATACACTTACAGAAGGCCAGTCGGCTACCATTCAAAGCTTCAGTGATAAGTTTTTGTCATTGAAACTCATTGAAATGGGCTGCCTTCCCGGCGAAACCGTGAAGCTTTCCTATGTGGCGCCACTGGGCGATCCCATTGCTATTGAAGTCTCAGGCTATACGCTGAGCCTTCGTAAGCAGGAAGCCTCTACAGTGCTGGTAAGTGTCATCTCCGAAAACTAATTTTGTCTTTTTGTCTCATTCATTACCTCATATTTCCATTGCCCTGGCCGGTAACCCCAACAGCGGAAAATCGACCTTATTCAATGCCCTGACCGGCCTGAGCCAGAAAACCGGGAATTATGCCGGCGTTACGGTCGACAAGCATTACGGCAGCTATACCTATAACAACACCGCCGTTACAGTTACTGATTTACCGGGAACCTACAGCCTCTTCCCGAAGTCCATTGATGAGGAAGTGGCCTGCAAAGCCCTGCTCAGCGAAACGGAAAAACAGGAGGTGGTTGTCATCGTTCTGGATGCCTCCAACCTCAAGCGCCATTTATTGCTGGCCACACAGATCCTCGACCTCAAGATGCCCAGCGTGGTTGCCCTCAACATGATCGACGAGGCAGAGAAAAACGACATCACGATTTACATCGCGGAGCTGGAAAAGCTCCTGGGCGTGAAGGTCATTCCGGTCAATTCCCGCAACAAAAAAGGCATAGACGAACTAAAGCAAGCCATTCTTACCGCAGCCCCATCCGGCACGGTGTTCTATAATTTCACGAAACAAAAAGAACTGCTGCCGGAATTCAACGCTTACCGGGACATCATTTCATCCAGCCTCAGCAACAGTGCTGGTGAGGTGGTTGGAGAATTTGAGATCGCAGATAATATCCACCGCTTTTCCTCCATCAATTATATGGTCGCCAAAAGCGTGAAGCAGCCCGAGCAGCTGAATAAGAGCCTCACACAGAAGCTCGATCATTTTTTCACACATAAGATTTTCGGCTTTTTATTTTTCCTGCTGATCCTGTTCGTCATTTTTCAATTCATTTTTTTCCTGGCCGAATACCCCATGTCCTGGATCGAAAACGGCTTCCTCTATTTGATGAACCTCACCGCGGAAGCCCTTCCACAAGGGAAGCTGAACGATCTCCTGGTAAATGGTGTGCTCGCGGGAATCAGCGGCATTGCGGTTTTCATTCCGCAGATCGCTTTATTGTTTTTCTTCATCGCCATTCTCGAAGATACAGGCTATATGGCCCGGGCCAGCTTTATCCTCGATAAGCTCATGCGCCGCTTTGGCCTCAACGGAAAATCGGTGATCCCGATGATCAGCAGCGTGGCCTGCGCCGTGCCTTCCATCATGAGCACACGCACCATCATGAACTGGAAAGACCGGATGATCACCATCATGGTGGCGCCGCTCATCAGCTGCTCGGCACGGCTCCCGGTCTACACGCTACTCATCGGGATGATGTTTGCTAATAAAAAAAACGCGGGCATTTTCAGCTACGAAGGCCTGGTGCTGATGGGCATGTACCTCCTGGGATTTGCGGCAGCACTCATGGCCGCCATCATCCTCAAATACGTTTTGAAAACCACTGAGAAAAGTTATTTCATCATGGAATTGCCGGTATACCGCAGGCCGCAGATGCGCACGGTGCTGATGCTGGTATTCAATAAAGTAAAAGTATTTTTATTCGATGCCGGAAAGATCATCCTCGCCATTTCCATTGTGTTATGGTTCCTTACCAGCCATGCGCCTGGCAAGGCCTTCGAGAACATTGAGAAAAATGCGCTGGCACAAAACCTGGGGGAAGAGGTTGTCAACGCGCAAAAACTGGAAGCATCCTATGCAGGCATCCTGGGAAAAAAAATAGAGCCGGTGATCAAACCACTGGGCTTCGACTGGAAGATCGGCATTGCGCTCATCACCTCCTTTGCCGCCCGCGAAGTATTTGTAGGAACGATGGCAACGATCTACAGCACCGGCGATTCGGAGAACACCGAAACCCTGCGCGAAAAGCTGATGGCCGAAAAAAAGTATGGGACCAATCAACCTGTTTATACGGTAGCAGTATGCTGGTCGCTGCTGGTGTTCTATGCCTTTGCGATGCAGTGCATGAGCACGCTGGCCACCACTTACCGCGAAACCCGCCACTGGAAATGGCCGGCCATCCAATTAGTTTTTATGAGTGGTTTGGCGTACCTTTCGTCCCTGATCGTGTATAACGCCTTAAGCTGATTTTTGACCATGAATTATCCCGAACTATTGCAACAGGCCATCGTAGCGGCTGTGTTGGCCGGCAACGAGATCCTGGAAGTCTATGACACCAATTTTAACGTTGAGTACAAGGAAGATAATTCACCCCTCACCCTGGCCGACAAAAAGGCAAGTGCAAAGATCATTCATGAATTGCAGCGCTTTGAGATTCCTGTGTTGAGTGAAGAAGGAGAAGAAATCCCTTATGAAACACGTAAGGCCTGGAAAAAATTATGGATCGTGGACCCGCTTGACGGCACGAAGGAATTTGTGAAGCGTAACGGCGAGTTTACCGTAAACATTGCTCTTGTAGAGGATCATCTGCCCACGATCGGGGTCATCTATTCCCCGGTTTTCAAAGACCTGTACTTTGCCGCTAAAGGCATCGGGGCCTTTAAGATCGACCGCCATGATTTTATAACGATGGTGGACAACATCGCGCAGACTTCCCTCGATGAATTGTATGTAGTCGCTAAAAAAATGCCGCTCGCTTCTCAACGGAAAAATTACGTGGTCGTAGCCAGCCGCTCGCACATGAGTACAGAAACCTATCAGCACATCGAAGCCCTGAAATCTCAATACGGGCAGGTAGACATCGTCACCAGCGGCAGCAGCATCAAAATGTGCCTGGTAGCCGAAGGTGTGGCCGACGAATATCCGCGCTTCGGGCCTACAATGGAATGGGACACCGCCGCAGGGCAGGCCTTATTGCAGGAAGCCGGCGCCAGCCTCATCGACTTTGAAACCAACGAACCAATGCGCTACAACCGTGTTGACCTGTTGAATAAATGGTTTATTGCTAAACGATAGTTTTGATTGAAACAACATAGGTACATAGAAATCATAGAGAACAGAAAGAATCATAGAAATTTCGCTCTAGCCATTTCCTGATCTGATTACAAAAACACAAACTAGGAGTAGTTATATTCAGGTATAACTTTACATACTATGTTTTCTGTTACTTTAAAAATGTTTAATGCATCCTTCGTAATAGTTGCTATAAAGGTTTGAAGATGCTGAATAAAACTATGTTTCTTATGTGACTATGTGGTTAATCTTTCAAGTTCTTCTTCAATGATCTTACTCACTTCATCGGCTCTGAACACCACCATCGCATGGGTTCCGCCTTTGATGGTATGATGAGGTGTCACACCGCTGTAAAGAATAAGGCGGTCGCCCGAACCATGAATGTGTAACGCATTTTCAGGAGGATCGTTCCTGTCCCAGTTAACGATGATATGAATGCAATGCCTGAAATAATTATCGTTCATGCTATGTACCATGGCCATAAACTCAGGCATATAGGCTTTCCCGAAGCCGATCATCCAGCGCCCGTGATAAGCGAGCCGGCGATGCCTGCTTTCGTTCACATACTTGTATACAGGCAGATGCCTGAACATCCGGATGAACCAGGGCAGCTCTTTTCTGAATTTGCTGCTGGAAATTAAAAAAGTCTTCCGTGGTTTGACAAGTCTGCTGAGCTCACCACACAGCATGCCGCCAAAGGAAACACCCAGGAGGCAAAAGGTTTTTGTCGTGTCGATTTGAGGCAGAAATTTTCGCGCATAAGACTGCATGGTATCATTTGCTTCGGCAAGCGGCCAGTCTAATACAACCAGCTCCGCGCCCCTGATATTCAGGTTGGAGAATAATTGCGCGGTTGTGCCAAAACCCGGTATAGCATAGATAATCATTCATACAAAGATAAGAATGATTGGTTCGTCTAAACAGGCTGAAATCAAAAAACAGGTTAATAACTTTTTGGCTTAGTAATTGATATCCCGTTATATTTGCTTGCAATAAATCTGCCGAAAGCAAGTTTATAGTATATTATATAATCACAGTCAAAACACAAACTCATGATCACTGAAATGGCACTTGAAAATATCCTCACCGAGATTAAAAATAATGTATTGGTTATTACGATCAATCGCCCCGACAAATTAAACGCCCTGAACAAACAGACCATCGAGGAGCTTCATGAGCTGCTGGTGGATGCAGAAAACGATAAAAGCATCCGCGCGCTCATCATCACCGGCTCAGGCCAGAAAGCCTTTGTGGCCGGTGCCGACATCGCCGAATTCTCCAATTATTCGGTAGAAGAAGGAAAACAACTGAGCTCCTTGGGTCATTTCAAGATCTTTAACTTTATTGAGAACTATTCCAAACCGGTGATTGCCGCTGTTAACGGCTTTGCGCTTGGCGGAGGCCTCGAGCTGGCAATGGCCTGTCACATCCGCGTGGCAAGCTCAAACGCCAAAATGGGCTTACCGGAAGTAAGCCTGGGTGTAATTCCAGGTTACGGCGGCACGCAGCGCCTGGCGCAGCTGGTAGGCAAAGGAAAAGCCTTTGAAATGATCGTGACAGCCGATATGCTTGGCGCAGAAGATGCCTACAAATGGGGCCTTGCCAACTACGTGACTACCCAGGAAGAACTCCTGGCCAAATGCTTCGACATTGCCTCTAAAATCGTTTCCAAATCGCCGGTAGCTGTAAAAACAGCGATTAAAGTGATCAACGCCGGCTATAACAACAAGCTCAACGGCTACGAGGTGGAAATCGAGGAATTCGGAAAAAGCTTCTCCACAGGCGACTTTAAAGAAGGAGTAGCCGCTTTCCTGGAAAAAAGAAAAGCAGAGTTTCCGGGGAACTAAAGCCCGGTTCATTGTTTTCGGAAAAATTTCCGGGCTAAATTGTAACTTTTTAAGAACCGGCAGCGTTCTAAGTCTAAAATTGCAACCATAAGGATCAACCATGAGCGTAACAAGGCCTTTCAATTTCAAAAAATGGATCGACGAGAACCGCGAGTCCCTGAAGCCACCTATCAACAATAAGGTGGTATACAAGGATGCCGAGTTCATCGTGATGGTTGTAGGTGGCCCTAATGCCCGCAAAGACTACCATTTCAACGAAAGCGAAGAGTTCTTTTACCAGCTTCAGGGCGATATCAAGGTACAGATTCAGGAAGACGGAAAAGCCGTAGAGGTGGACATCAGGGAAGGGGATATTTTTCTGCTCCCGCCAAGAGTCCCGCATAATCCAAGACGTTTTAAAGACACGATTGGCCTGGTAATGGAGCGAAAGCGACGTCCCGGGGAAAAAGACGGATTGTTATGGTTCTGCGAAAAATGCAACCATAAACTTTACGAAGAGTACTTCGATCTTAAAGATATTACCACGCAATTTCAGCAAACATTTAAAACGTTTTATTCCTCCGAAAAACTCCGTACATGCACAGCCTGTGGACACGTCATGGAGCCGCCATTATTGGGTTCCTAACGTTTTTTGGCTATATAATTAGTAGAACTGCCTTTTTAACGAGTAAATAGGCGTAATCATTATCTGATTATGCCTTAACTTTGGGTTACAAATTATTTAGCATGAAAACTATGAATCTCCGCAAGTACTTACTTTTAACGTTTTCGGTTTTTTCGACAGGCGTGGCAATGGCTCAGTTGCCGGACGGGTTTGATATAAAAGCAGCATACAACGATGCGGCACAGAAAGGCGTTCCTGCCTCTGATGTAGAGCGTTTCGTTGAATCAGCACATATCGAATACTTACACAACCATGGGCAAAGTCACAGCCACATTTCAAACGGTACGACGCTTGGAATTCAAAACCAGGGAACCATTTATTTAAATGGAAGCGCACAGGCCGGACGTCCCGGAGCTCCTGCTCCTATTCCCGGACCAAATACTCCTCAGAACCAATATTGTCCTAACGCCGGCTTCGAGCAATATACTTTTGCCAACTGGACCGGTAGCTACGGTACAGTTTCAACAGGTGCTACTTCGGCGGCTTATCCTAACTACAACCCAACCGCTCCTACCATTATGAATGGTGCCGGAACGAATGTGGGATTAATGAATCTTACAAATTACCATACAGTAATGACCACGCCGGCTACAAACAGCCTTTACCCTAACTGTGTAGGTTACGATTCCATTGCCTGCAGGGTAATTGGTACTCAAACGGTTTCCGAGATTCCTTTTGTGAACCCCACCGGTGGTCCTGCTTCTGTAAGGTTAAACAGCCCGGCCAACTATGGTAACTACAGGGCAGCCAAATTAAATTACCTGATGGCCCTGAACCCGAATAATAAGAACTTCTCTGTGTCTTATGCTTTAATTTTGGAGAACGGTGGACACCAGCCTTATGAGCAACCGTATTTTTCGGTTCGTGTAACCGATCAAAACGGTAACCTCGTACCGGGCTGTTCTCAATACACGATCACCTGCAGTCCTCAGGTAACGGTTCCTACAAGCCCTATTTACGATCCGTTATGGAAACAATCTTCTATTACCTATGATGCCTTATACCGTCCTTGGCAAACATTTGCCTTCGACTTTTCCAACTACCCGGCCATTACTTCCGTAAACGTTGAGTTCTATGTTGGTGGTTGTTCGCAAGGTGGCCACTGGGGTTATGCATATGTAGATGCCCAGTGTAGCCAGGGTGGTGCGGTAGCCAGCTTCTGTGCGGGTTCCAATACCTCTGTATTAACGGCTCCTGCCGGATATTCTACTTACCAGTGGACAGGCCCTTCAGGCCCTGTATCCGTTGCCAATGGCGGCAATACCGGTACGGTAACGATTAGTCCTGTTTCGGCCGGGCAGATCTTTACCTGTAATGTAACGGCTCCTAACGGTTGCTCCAGTGCATTTACAACAACGATTTCTGTGACAACCATCTCCATTACGGGTGTAGGCTCCACGCCCTCCTGTCAGAACGGTAACAGCGGCACGGCTTATGTCAGCTCCACAGGAAGTAGTCTCGGTTATACCTATCAATGGCTGAACAGCAGCGGTGGTACCGTCGGGACAAACTCAGCTACAGCCACGGGTCTCTCGCCCGGCACCTATAGTGTTATTGTATCATCGCCTATGTGCGGCTCGTCAACAGCCACAGTAGCCGTCGGTATTTCCCCACCATTATTTTATACCCTGAATAGTAATTTTTGTGGTACAACGGCCTGGATTAATAAGCCCGGTGGCTCCAACTACAAGTGGTATACGGCCAACCCGGTAGGTCTCATTGCCGGTGCCACAACCCCAACCTTAACGATCAACAGCCCGGTGAACGGGGCACAATACATCCTTTGCTACACAACAGCAAGCGGTTGTAAAGATTCTATCAAATATACCTTAAACCAGATTCCTGGAGGAAGCATCTATGTGAGCAACATCAAGAGCATCTGCCCGGGTAACAACAACTCTTATGCGGTTGTAAACCTGCAAACATCTGCTCCTCCGGCCTATAGCTATACAGTGACCGGTCCGGGCGGCTATTCTTCTTTACTTCCTAATACCACGATGATAAAAGACAGCGTGACTGGTTTATCGATCGGTACTTATACAGCTGATGTGTTCGACGGGCAGTGTTTGTATAACACCACCTTTACGGTCAGTCCATTCACCTTCAGTTATACACTCACACCAACGTCTCCGACGATATGTGTGAACACAGGCACAACCTTAACGGTTAACTTCGGAAACATTACGCCTCAAACCTGTGGTCTTTCCACAACAGGTGGCTGTACATCTCCGAACCAGATCACGATGGGAACAGGAACGCAGGTCAACACAACGACCAGCTACCCGGCCATTTACGGTAACTGGTATAGAAATACACGTCACCAGATCCTTTACCGCGCCGCCGAATTATTGGCAGCAGGCATCCAGCCCGGAAAAATCTCGAGCATTTCGTGGAACGTGACCCAGATCAACGGTACAACAACGTACCCTAACTTCTCCATCAAAATGAAATGTACTTCGGTAAGTGACCTGAGCTCTCAGGCTTTCGACCAGGTTGGTTTAACCCAGGTATATTCGGCAGCATCTATTAACGTGACCACAGGCTGGAATACCTACAACTTCCCGACTCCTTATGAGTGGGACGGTGTATCAAACATCCTGATTGACGTATGTAACTCTCAGACGCCTAGCTATACTCAGAACTCTGCTTCTCCTTATTCTGTGACGCCTTTCGTTTCTGTAAGATGGTACAATTCGGATGGTACAGTTGCTTGTCCGATTGCTACAGGTAACTCTTACTCACCTAACAATACGTACAGGCCGAACATCCGCTTCTCAAACTGCGGTGGTCAGAACCCATCATTGTTTACTTACAGCTGGACGCCTACCACCAACTTAAATCCTACGAATACCTATACGACTTATGTGAACCCGTTAACAACTACTGTTTATTCAGTAACTGTTAACCCGATCGGCCAGACCAACTGTGCTCAGACACAAGCGGCTACGGTAACCGTAATTAATCCGTTAACTCCTACAATTACTCCTGTTGGACCATACTGTACAAATGCAGCTCCGGTTACCATGACGGTAAGCCCTGCAGGTGGTGTATGGACAGGTACAGGGATCAGCGCAGCGGGGATCTTAACGCCTGCAGCAGCGGCTATCGGAAGCAACACTTACACTTATATGGTTGGGGCAGGAACCTGTTCGGCTATGGGAACGGCAAGTGTTTCTATCGAGCAGTACATTCCTTCATCCATCACTTCTTCGCTGAACCCTCAGTGTAATACCAATCCTGTACTTCCATTGCCTATGACGGCAAGTCCTACCGGTACATGGACAGGAACGGGTATTGTTGGTGGTAACTTCGATCCGAATGCAGCAGGGGTAGGCACACATACCTTAACCTATAGCACACAATCGAGCCCAACAGCATCTTTATGTCCTTCCAGCAGCTCTATTACAGTAACTGTAAGCTCTATTATTCAGCCAACAATTACTCCTGCAGGACCATATTGCGATAACTTTGCCACACAAACCATGACGGTGAGCCAGGCGGGTGGTACATGGGGAACTTCCACAACAGGAACTTCCATCACTGCCAGCGGCGATTTCTCTCCTTCATCCAGCATTGTAGGGCAGAATGTCATTACGTATACTCTGGTAAACGGACCTTGTACGGCTATTGCAACAGAAACGGTAGAGGTAACACATTATGTGGATCCTGCTACGACAGGCACGGGGCCTTTCTGTATCTACGAACCGGTTGTTGACCTTAATCCACTGGCAACCAATACCGGCGGTACATGGACAGGAGCAGGCGTAAGTGGAACTTCTTTTGATCCTGCCACCGCAGGTGCCGGAACGCATGTTCTGACCTACAGCACAAACCCGGTTCCTTTTATCCCGAACTTATGTTCTGCAACCAGCAGCATCTCTATCGTTGTAAATCCAAAACCGGTAGTGGTGTTGAATACAGCAGATCCTGATGGCTGTAACTATCCATTCGTAACATCGTTCTACCCAACAACTGTAAATACAGGAACGCTGGTTTGGAACTTCGGTGATAACAGCACTAACGAAAGCGGATTTGCACCTTCTCACACGTACTCTACTCCGGGAAGCTATACTGTAACAACGACTTATACGGATAACGTAGGTTGTACAACGACTTCAACGCTTAACACCTCTATTACGGTTTACGCTGTGCCGGTGGCCGACTTCAATCCATCACCGGATGTAACAACGGTAGTAGACGGCGAGGTAACCTTCAATAACTTGACATCTGACCTGAGCACCAATACTTACGTGTGGAACTTTGCAGGCCTGGGTGGAAGCTCTGATGAAAGCCCGGTTTACCTGTTTACAAACTCAGGTGAGTACTTTGTAACCCTGATTGCTACCAGCCCACACGGATGCCAGGATACGGCAGTGAAAAAAGTAACGGTTAATCCTGACGTGGTGTTATACGTGCCAAACGCCTTCACACCAAACGGTGACGGACTGAACGACGCCTTCCAGATCTTCCTGCCTCCTACAGGCGTTGATTATTCTACCTTCCAATTGTATGTATACGATCGTTGGGGTGAGATGATCTACAAAACGGATGATGTTACTAAATTCTGGAACGGTGCTAAAAACAACTCCGGTGAGATCGTGAAACAGGATACTTATGTATACAAAATCACCTTTAAGGATGACAAGAAGAAATTCTATGAAAAAGTGGGATATGTCATTCTTCTAAGCGGTAAATAAAAACCTGTAAATTGTTTAAAAGCCTCCCGGTATTATCGGGGGGCTTTTTTTATTTTTAAGAAAAAAACAAATGGCAGATAAAGCGGCATTTATTCAAAGTATCAGCGAAGGTTATAAAACAACAGGAGATCATATTGTATTGGGTGCCGCCATGCTGGATGGCACGCCCGACCCGGCAGCCTTAGTTAAGCTTCCTCTTAAAACCCTTAACCGGCATGGCCTGATTGCCGGAGCTACCGGAACAGGAAAGACGGTGACCTTGCAGATCATCGCCGAAAATATGTGCGCCAAAGGAATCCCGGTGCTGCTGATGGACCTGAAAGGCGACCTGAGCGGCCTGGCGCAGCCCGGAGCCTCCAACCCGAAGATCGAAGAGCGCCACGCTGCTATCGGAATCCCTTATGCAGCGGCAGCTACCGGCGTGGAATTGCTGACGCTCTCGAAAGCCAATGGCGTGAAGCTGCGGGCAACGGTCATTGAGTTCGGGCCGGTGTTGTTTTCGAAGATCCTGAACCTGAATGCGACGCAGAGCGGCATTGTGGCGATTCTTTTTAAATATGCCGACGATCAGAAGCTGCCTTTGCTGGATTTAAAGGACTTTAAGAGCCTGTTGCAGTTTTCTACCAACGAAGGCAAGGACGAGATCAAAAAGAACTATGGGAATATCTCTACGGCCTCGGCAGGAACCATCCTGCGTGCAGTGATCGAGCTGGAATCGCAGGGGGCGGAACAGTTCTTCGGGGAGCGCTCCTTTGATGTGAATGACCTCACACGGCTTGACAGCAATGGCAAAGGCATCGCCTCGATTATACGCCTCGTGGATATACAGGATAAGCCCAAATTATTCTCCACCTTCATGCTATCGCTCCTGGCCGAGATTTATGCGACCTTTCCGGAAGCCGGCGACCTGGAGAAGCCGAAGCTTTGCATTTTTATTGACGAGGCGCACCTGATCTTCAACGAAGCGTCTGATGCCCTGCTCGACCAGATAGAATCCATCATTAAGCTCATCCGCAGTAAAGGCGTGGGTGTATTTTTCTGCACACAGAATCCCTATGATATTCCGGAAGCGGTGCTGGCCCAGCTGGGCTTAAAAGTACAGCATGCCCTGAGGGCCTTTACGGAAAAGGACCGCAAGGCCATCAAGAAAACGGCGGAGAATTACCCGGTCTCTGATTTTTATAAAACATCGGAGCTGCTTACCAGCCTGGGCATCGGGCAGGCGCTCGTTACGGCACTCAATGAAAAGGGAATTCCAACGCCCCTGGCAGCCGTTCACCTGCGGGCGCCCATGAGCCGCTTAGGCGTGCTGAGTAGCGAAGAGAGCGAACAGCTGATTGCCAAAAGCTTCCTGGCATCCAAATACAACGAAGTGATTGACAGGGAAAGCGCTTTTGAGATGCTGCAGAAAAAACTGCAGACGGCTGCGGAAGAAGCTCCCGAAAAAGAAACTAAGGCCGAAAAGAAAGCGGCGAAACCGGAGAAAAGCACCATTGAGAAAATCAGTGAGAATACGATGGTGAGGCAGGTAGGCCGCTCTGTGATGAAGGAAGTCACGCGTGGTTTGCTGGGCGTGCTGGGACTTGGCGGCAAGAAAAAAGGCGGCTGGTTCTAACTGGGGAATAAAAGCCACAGGAGCAAATGCTTATTTTGTAGAATACGGGAATTGGGTTTGCATGTGTATCGGTATGAAACACATCTTACATAGCCTATTTCTTTTCGGATCTTTAGCATTAACCGCACAGGTTTCGCCTGATACCCTGGATCTTAACAAGTTTTCAGGCAAATGGTATGTTATCGCCAGTATCCCTACCTGTTTTGATAAGAACTGGAAGGGCATTACGGAGACCTTTACGTTAGCAGACAATGGTAATGTAGATATTTATATCACGTATGTAAAAGAGGGGGAAACGGAAATCAGGGATAAGAAAGCAAAAGGCTTTCCGTACATAGAAAACAAAAACACCGAATGGGAAGTACAGTTTATGTGGCCTTTCACATCAGGTTATTTGGTAGAAGAGCTCGGCCCCGATTATTCTTATGTAGTTGTTGGTCATCCTCAGAAAATGTATTTTTATATTATGAACCGCACAGGCCAAATGGATGAAACGCTTTTCAGTGACATTATGAAGCGCTACATGAAGAAGGGATATGAAATAAACGACCTGAGAATCGTTGTTCAATAATATTAAAACGCCTATGGAGTTTGTGGATTACTACAAAATACTGGAGCTTGATAAAAATGCAAGTACAGAAGACATCAAAAAAGCGTATCGCAAGCTGGCCAGAAAGCACCATCCCGACCTGAATCCGAATGATGAGGCAGCCAAGAAAAAATTTCAGCAGATCAATGAGGCAAATGAAGTATTAAGCGATCCCGAAAAGCGCAAAAAATATGACCAGTACGGCGAAAACTGGAAGAACAGCGAAGCTTACGAGAATGCGGCGCGACAGCAGCAGCAAAGCCAGCAACAGGGTCAGCAATCCTGGTCACAGCAATTTTCAGATGAGGATTTTTCGGAATATTTTGAGTCGATGTTTGGTGGCGCTGCCGGAAGGAACCGGCAAACGAAGTTCAGGGGGCAGGATTATAATTACGAGCTGCACCTGAACCTCACGGATGTGTATACCAGCCACCAGCAAACGTTAACGGTTAACGGGAAAAATATCCGGCTCACGATTCCGGCCGGTGTGGAGCAGGGGCAAACCATCAAGATCAAAGGGCATGGCGGGGAAGGCTCTAACGGAGGACCGAAGGGCGACCTGTACATTACCTTTGCCATTGCTAATAATACAGCATTCAAGCGCAACGGGAACGATCTGTCGAAGGGCCTTGAGATTGATCTTTATACGGCTGTTCTGGGAGGGGAGATCACCGTTGATACGCTCGGAGGAAAAGTAAAGCTGAAAGTAGCACCCGAAACACAGAATAACACCAAAGTAAAGCTGAAAGGCAAGGGCTTCCCGGTTTATAAGAAAGACGGGGAGTTCGGCGACCTTTATATCACCTATACGGTGAAAGTGCCTACCAACCTGAGCGACCGGGAAAAAGAACTGTTTACCGAACTATCTAAACTTCGTTAATATGGAACCCAAGCTGATAGCCGTTGAAGAATGCTGCACGATTTACAACATTGAATTTACCTTTCTGGAATCCCTGAATGATTTTGGCCTGATCGAGATTGTTCCGGTGGAGAATAACCGCTTTTTGCCGGAAGATCAGCTCGGGGACCTGGAGCGGATGATCCGCCTGCATTACGAGCTGGACATTAACATGGCCGGCATCGATGCCATTTCGCATTTGCTGAAACGCCTGCATGATCTGCAGGAAGAGATCAGGCGGTTGAGGAATGGAATGTAGCATGAGTTGCCTTCGGGAGCCTCAGGCAACGAAGGATGATGCAGCGATATAGCATACAATAGGTGGCTGAGGATCCCGAAGCCACCTGTAAAAGCCTAAGCCACCTTCAGCTGCGTGAGGCGCGAAGTGTTGAGTTTTTCCATGGCATAATCCAGGGTAACCACCAGCTCCTTCGGACCATTTTCGTCGCCCGGCATATCGTACATAAAGTCCACCATAATGGCCTCGCAGATACCACGCAGGCCGCGGGCTCCAAGCTTGAACTCCAGCGCCTTATCAACGATCATATCGAGCACATCATCGGAAATGTGGAGGTCAACCCCTTCCATCTTAAATAAGTGAACGTATTGTTTGATAAGCGCATTTTTAGGTTCGGTAAGAATAGAGCGAAGCGCCGCCTTATCAAGCGGTTTCAGGTAAGTGAGCACCGGCAGACGCCCGATGAGCTCGGGAATCAGGCCAAAGGCTTTAAGGTCCTGTGGTGATATGTACTGCAATAAATTTCCCTTGTCTATTTTTTCGTTGGATACAGAAGCGGAATAGCCCATGGCCTGGGTATTCATCCGTTGTGCAATTTTTTTATCGATGCCATCGAAAGCGCCGCCACAGATGAAAAGGATGTTTTTGGTATTAACCTGGAGCATTTTGGCATCCGGGTGCTTTCTTCCTCCTTGTGGCGGAACATTGACAACCGAGCCTTCGAGGAGCTTCAACATCGCCTGCTGAACGCCTTCCCCGCTCACATCGCGGGTAATGGAAGGATTATCACTTTTGCGGGCAATTTTATCAATCTCGTCGATGAAGACAATGCCTCTTTCGGCCGCAGCCACATCATAGTCGGCCGCCTGCAACAAGCGGGTAAGCACATTCTCCACGTCCTCGCCCACATAACCGGCCTCCGTGAGCACGGTGGCATCGGCAATACAGAAGGGAACATGCAGCAATTTGGCAATGGTGCGGGCCAGGAGGGTTTTACCGGTACCGGTTTCCCCTACCAGGATCACATTGGATTTGTCGATCTCGATATCCTCTTTAGCGCTGGCCACATGGGCAATCCGCTTGAAGTGGTTATAAACCGCCACGCTGAGGATTTTTTTGGCATCGTCCTGCCCGATAATGTACTCATCGAGGTGTTTTTTGATAGCCTGGGGCTTCAGCACATTCAGGGCATGCTGCACCTGCTGGTTGTTTTGTGCGCCTGCCTCCTCATTTACTATTTTGAAAGCCTGTGAGATACACACATCACAGATATGGCCGGTAATACCGGCGATCAATACTTTTACGTCTTTTTTATCGCGTCCGCAGAACGAACATACAATGGGGCCTGATTTTGCCATGATTGAAAATTGGGATTGTAAAGATACGCAAATTAAGCTGCCATCATGGCTTTTCGCGACAAAAACAGTGTTAAAACGTAGCTATTCTAAGGGAATCAAACCCTGTACCAAGGCGGGAACTGTGCCATTTCAGCATAACAGGTCTGACAAATGGCTGAAAAAATACCAATATTTTAACCGGATACTCTGATGATGAGTGTATCTTTTTCACTAACTACTGTTATAACGCAGATATCCTGCTTTCCATTGAAACAGCTAATAACACTCAGAAAATTAAACATCGCGGCACTGCTTGCATGTCTGTTAATTCCAAAAGCTCAAGGTCTGTTTTCGCAAACAAAGCCAGATGATAACCACTGCCCCAAAATCATCCTTAACTACCCGCAATCACTCAACTTCGATAGTTATAGTTTCAGGGATTTACAGATTTTTACCGATGAAGTGGATCTGATTTCGGGTTCAAAGACTCTCAATGACCGATCCGACACCCTTCTTGTAAACGCCAATTATGATCTGCCATCGGGTCGGGGTATCTTGACGATGTATTACAAAAAGAGCCTGGTTTTAAGCGGGGAGTTCATGCTTTCAGCCATTAAAGAAAGAGGAAAAGGCGACAGTATCACCTGTTACAGGGATGTCATCCGGCATGGTGTCTGGCTTAGCAGATACAGATACGATACTACCGACGTATTACGGTATGTTTTTGATAAGGGAGAGCTGATGAGTGTGGGTTATTACCAAAGAGATACCTTATTGGAAGGAGGAAAATATAAAGGAGGAAAGTCTGTAGGTGAGTGGTTAGTCCTGGGAGATTACTTGCAGAAGTGTCATTATAACAATGAGGGTGATTTGATTTACGTGCAGGTGATATCCCGCTCGGACGGAAAGATAAAAAGGGAATTGCACCGCGAACTACTTGAGAAGACAACAACACTCGAGGATTGCTGGCAAACCGTAGATTTTTGGTATATCGTCCATTATGATGAACAGGAAAAAGTTAGTAGCCGCGGCCATTACATCTATTCTGCCATCGATGCATCCGGTGATTCCTGGAACTACATTCCCTACGGTCTTCATGAAATCTATGAAAACGGCAAGGTCACCAGGAAAAAGTACCCAAAAATGCCAACGGAAGTAAAATACAGCATTGAAAAATTCGATGCCGACGGAAGGTCCTATCAAACCGATTACATCAAGAAAATAAATTGAGAGGCAGGCTTGTCACGTTTAAGCCCGCGCCTGATTACACAATGGCAATCGGAATTTTGAGCAGGAAGAGGGCAATAAGGATGGCTCCTACCGCAATGCGGTACCAGCCAAAGGTTTTGAAACCATGCTTGCTGAGGAAGCCGATAAAGGATTTGATGGCCAATAAAGCCACCATAAAGGCCACCGCATTTCCGAAAATGAGCAGGTTGATCTCTTCGGCGTTCAGCACCAGGCCATCTTTATAAAAATCGAGCAGTTTTTTGGCGGTAGCGGCAAACATGGTAGGAACAGCCAGGAAAAAGGAAAATTCGGCAGCAGCTTTTCGGGTCAGGCCCTGCGTCATCCCACCGATGATGGTAGAAGCGCTGCGGCTCATCCCCGGCCAGAGGGCCAGGCACTGAAACAAGCCTATTTTGAGGGCTCTCGGGTAGCTGATGTCTTTCTCGTCGTCGAGGCGGTTGTTCCTAAACCAGCGATCCACGAAAAGTAAGATGATGCCTCCGGCAAACAGCGCAATAGCCACGCCCATCAGGTTTTCGAGGGCTGCGTCGATATAGTCGCCCAGCAAAAGGCCGAAGATGGCAGCAGGAATGAAGGCTACTACGAGCTTAATATAAAAATCAACGGATTTGAAAAAACGCTTGAAATACAGGACCACCACCGACAGGATAGCTCCCAGCTGGATAGCCACGGTGAAGAGCTTCACGAAAGGCGTAGCTTTCATGCCAAGCAGGGCTGTACCGATCATCATGTGGCCGGTAGAGGAGATAGGCAAAAACTCCGTTAATCCTTCGATAACAGCAATGATAAAAGCTTGTAAATACGACATACGGGAAAAGAAATAGAATTAAGAATGGGGTAAGCTTAGTTCTTAACGGAATCTGTTTTGGCAGATTGTTCGGCGGCCGCAGTTTTAGGGCGCCACATAATGCCGGCAATCACCACCACAAAGCCGAGCAGGCAAACCATAGGGGCAATCGTAATGCGTTGGGTATCGAAAATAGCCGGGTTAAAGACATTCGGGTCGTCGCTGCCACCGCCAATCATCAAAAGGTAACCTAAAATGATGAGCGCAATACCGGCGATGAAGATCTGGTAATTTTGTTTTCCGAATGTTGTTTTCATACGTAGATATAGTTTTGTTAAACCGGATTTTAAGAAAAGCAAAGCTATCAAAAAAAACGGCTTTGAGCAGGTCGGGGCCTAAAAATTTCAGCTAATCTTTTAGTTAATTTTTCGTAATATTGTTGTTCTATAAAAGCGCACATGAGTAAAGTAGCATTAATTACAGGGGTAACGGGACAAGACGGGGCCTATTTGTCGGAATTATTATTAAGCAAGGGATACATTGTTCACGGGATCAAACGCAGGAGCTCTTTGTTCAACACAGATCGGATCGATCATCTGTACCAGGATCAGCACGAAAAACACGTTAATTTTAAGCTGCATTACGGCGACCTGACAGACAGTACCAACCTGATCCGCATCGTACAGGAAGTAAAGCCTGACGAAATCTATAACCTGGCGGCGATGTCGCATGTGAAAGTAAGTTTTGACACACCCGAATATACTGCCAATGCCGATGGCATCGGTACCTTACGGATTTTAGAAGCGATTCGTATTCTGGGACTGGAAAAGAAAACACGTTTCTACCAGGCGTCTACGTCTGAACTTTACGGCCTCGTGCAGGAAGTTCCTCAGAAGGAAACCACGCCGTTTTATCCGCGCAGCCCTTATGGTGTTGCCAAGCTTTACGGCTTCTGGATCACCAAAAACTACCGCGAATCCTACGGCATGTATGCCTGCAATGGTATCCTCTTCAACCATGAGAGTCCGTTGCGTGGCGAAACCTTCGTAACCCGCAAGATCACCCGCGGAGTGGCCAAGATCAGCCTGGGCCTGCAGGATACACTGTTTATGGGAAACATTGATTCGGAAAGGGACTGGGGACATGCCAAGGATTATGTAGAAGGTATGTGGCGCATGCTGCAGCAGGAGGAGCCTGAGGATTTCGTCCTGGCAACAGGCATCAAAATTACCGTGCGCGAGTTCATCAATATGGCTTTCGCCGAAGTAGGCATTACGCTGAAATGGGAAGGCAAGGCAGAAAACGAAAAAGGAATCGATGTGGCCAGCGGCAAAGTGCTGGTACAGATCGACCCGAAATATTACCGCCCGGCAGAAGTGGATTTGCTGGTAGGCGACTCTACGAAAGCCCGCACCAAAATGGGCTGGAAGCCAACGTACACAGTGCAGGAACTGTGCAAGGAAATGATGGCTGCCGATCTGGAGCTTTTCAAACGCGACAAGTACCTGCTGGAAGGCGGGCACAAGATCCTGAATTATAAAGAGTAATTGTGTCCCGCGGATCACGCAGATCGGCGCGGATTTTTATCTGTACAAAATCAACCCATAACATGGTGTTATATTCGAAGATATATATTACAGACGGTTATAAAGAGTAGTTTAAGATTACCCGAAAGATTAAGCGGATCACTACGGATTTTTTGTCTGCGGGATCTGCGGGAAAACCAACAATCATGGAACTAAATGCCAAAATATACATAGCAGGCCACCGCGGAATGGTTGGCTCGGCTATTATGCGAAATTTACAAAAAAAAGGCTACACCAATATCGTGACGCGTACATCGGCGGAGCTTGATCTGCGCAACCAGCAGGCCGTTGCTGATTTTTTTGAAAATGAAAAGCCGGAGTACATTTTCCTGGCGGCTGCCAAAGTAGGGGGCATCCAGGCTAACAATGTGTACCGCGCCGATTTCATTTACGAGAACCTGATGATCCAGAATAACGTGATCCATCACGCGTATGTGAGCAAGGCCAAAAAGCTGATGTTCCTTGGTTCGTCCTGCATCTACCCGAAGATGGCGCCGCAGCCGCTGAAAGAAGAATACCTCCTCACCGGCTTACTGGAAGATACCAATGAGCCTTATGCCATTGCGAAGATCGCGGGCATCAAGATGTGTGAAAGCTACAAGCGCCAGTACGGCTGCAACTTTATTTCGGTGATGCCTACCAATATGTATGGCCCCAACGATAACTACAACCTGAGCAATTCACACGTGTTGCCGGCCCTGATCCGTAAGTTCCACGATGCGAAGGAAAGCAATGCTCCTTTTGTGGAGATGTGGGGCACGGGAACTCCGATGCGTGAGTTTCTGCATGCCGACGACTTAGGCGATGCCTGCGTGTTCCTGATGAATACCTATGATGGCGAGCAGTTTGTAAATATCGGCTCGGGTACCGACCTTACCATCAAAGACCTGGCCCTGCTCATCAAAGATATTGTTGGCTACAAAGGAGAGATCAAACACGACCTTAGCAAGCCCGACGGTACGCCGCGGAAACTGATGGACGTGTCGTATATCCATTCGCTGGGCTGGAAACACAGCATCGAGCTGCCGGAAGGCATCAGGCAGGTGTATGAAGATTTTAAAAATAAAGAAGGCGTGAAAGTATGGTAGAAAAAGTAGTGAGTATTAAGATTTGAGTATTGAGATAGTAAACGTTAACCTAAAATACACATCTAAATCAAATCCCCTATTTTGCCTGGATTATTTATCATAGACTGCAAACATAAACCAGCGAGGTTCAGGGTTCTTTTCTCATATCTCATCGTCTCACTTCTCCTATCTCTGCCTCTCAAATCGCAGTTTTACAACCTTCCCAACGATTATTTTTTCAATACGTTTACGCAGCGTGAGCTGGCGAGGATCGATTCGGAGCAGGTGCACCCGGCGGTGCAGCCTTACATTCCTTTTTTCAGTAAGCGCTACAGCTATGTGGCCGACACCTTTCGCATTTTCAAATATGTGAAGAACGATCCGCTTTTGGAAAAGGTATTTTTCGATCACCTGATCCATATCCGCTCCAAAACCAATGCTTATGAGTTTAAGGTAGATCCATTGCTGAACGTGGAACTGGGCAGAGATTATACAGATACCACCACTTACAAAAACACCTTTACCAACACCCGCGGATTTGTTGCCAGTGGCAGCATCGGGAAGAATTTTTATTTTGAAAGCCTGTTCTCCGAGAACCAGAGCCAGTTTCCCAATTATGTGTCTCATTTCGCTAAGCAAACGGGTGTGATCCCCGGCCAGGGGCGTTATAAGGTATATAAAACAACAGGCTTCGATTACGCCTTTTCTTCGGGATTTATTTCGTATCAGCCCATCCGGCAGCTCAATATCCAGCTTGGGCACGGAAAGCAGAAGATCGGCAACGGCTACCGTTCCCTGCTCCTGAGCGACAATGCCTTTAATTATCCTTACCTGCGTGTGACATCGCAGTGGCTTAAAGGGCGGCTGCAATACACCAACATCTACGCGGTATTGATGAACCTCGAAACGGGCGGCGCGAAAACCCCACTGTACACGGAGCCCTTGTTCCAGAAAAAAGCGGCCTCCTTCCAGTACCTGAGCTTCAATGCTACTAAGCGCATCACGCTTGGCTTATTCCAGGGCATGATCTGGAACGCCGCCGACAGCATGAACCGCCAGCACCTCGACTGGCAATATTTTAACCCGGTGATTTTTACCAACCTCGGGTTCTACGGCCTCAGCAATCAGAATAACATCGTGATCGGCGCCGACCTGAACATCAAGCTGACGAACAGCCTGAGTATATACGGGCAGTTCATGGCCGACGATTTCAGCAACAAAACGGTGCTGGGCAATGCCTTTGGCTACCAGGCCGGTGTCCGCTATTTCGATGCCTTTAAGATCCGGAACCTGATGCTGCAGGCGGAGTATAATGACGTAGCGGAAGGCTCCTACAACAGCCCTTTCGGCACGCGCGCCAATCAGAGCTTTTCACATTACAACCAGAGCCTGGCCTTTACGCCCGGCTACGGAAGGGAGATCGTGATGCTGGCCGATTATAAGATCAAACGTATCTTTGCCAATGCGAAGGTGAATCTGCAATACCTGACGCTGAATAAATATGCCCTCTACCACAATACGCTTGGTCGCTTACAAATAGGCTATACCATAAACCAGGCGTACAATTTTAACGTATCTTTAGGATACAATTACAGGTACCAGGATTTTTTATCGTTCAGTGCATCAAACAATACGACATCGTTTTATTCCATCAGCTTAAAAACCAATTTATATAACACCTATTACGATTTCTAATATATGGTTGTACTTATACTCGTCTTTATCACTGCCTTTGCAGTTGTTTTATATTCTACACCGGCGCTCATCAAAGTAGCGGTGCTCAAGCGGCTCATCGATATGCCTACCGAGGACCGAAAGATCCACAAGCGCGCTGTGCCTACCATTGGGGGCATCATCATCTATGCGGCCACCCTGTTTTCTTTTTCGCTCTGGTACAACATCGACGACCTGCACGACTTCACCCAGATCTACGAGTCGGTAAAGGAATTTAAGATCCTGGTAGCTACCAGCCTCGTGCTGTTCTTTGTGGGCGTCAAAGATGACATCATCGGCACCTCGCCCGTTAAAAAACTGTTTGCCAATATCCTCGTGGGCATGATCCTTGTCCTGATGGGCGATATCCGCATCACCGGACTGCACGGCGTATTCGGCGTGGAAGGCATCCCGCACTGGGGCAGCGTGTTCCTGTCGCTCTTCACTTACATTGTGGTGGTAAATGCGATGAACCTCATTGATGGCATCGACGGATTGGCGGCAGGCGTGGGTTTTATCGCTTCTTCCGTATTCGGCACCTGGTTTGTGTTTGCCAATGAGTATACGCTGGCTTCCCTGTCTTTCTCACTTTCCGGGGCGCTGCTGGGCTTTCTCATCTTTAATTTCTCGCCGGCCAGGATCTTTATGGGCGACAGCGGCTCGCTCATCATCGGCATGTTCATTTGTGTGCTCAGCATCAAGCTCATCGAATACCCGCTTTCCAGCCTGGATAAGTTCTGGGTACACATCTCCAAACCCATTGTGGTGATTGCCGCACTATGTTATCCGCTCACCGATACGTTGCGCATCTTCATTATCCGAGCATCCAAAGGGCAGTCGCCCTTCGCTGCCGACAAGAATCACCTGCACCATCGCCTCCTCGACTGTGGTTATACACATGTTAAAACGGTAATCATCATTTACATCTTCAGCTTTATTACAGTAGGCGTGTCGCTGCTCAGCTACTTCCTGAACCCCAGCCTGTCGCTGTTTGCCGTGGTAGGATGCTGCACCCTGTTTATCTTATTTGTTCATTTCTCTTATAAAGCTGCACAGAAAAAACAAGTACCTGCTTCTTGATGCGCCTCCCACATAGTTGTTTCCCGGGCTTGATGGTGTTGCTTTGCTGTGGCACAAGCCTCTTTTCACAAAACGATCCGCAGGCCCAGAACGTGTTCATCAACCAGGACATGCAGCAGAGCATCGATCAGTGGAACATCAAACATCCGGATCTCCGCTTCCATTCGGGCTTTAAGCCCTACCTGAGCGCCACGCTCGAAAATTTTTCGGATACGGCGGTGGAATACCTGCATTACCCTGTCAAAAATTTTTTCCTGGGAAAAACGTTCAACGAAGGACCCGATAAGCACAACCAGTATAACTTCCAGGCGTTGCCGCTTATTGACCTGCAAGCCGGTTACGATCTGCTCGGCTCACGCTTTGTTTCCGAAACTTTCGGTGGAGCGCATGCGAAGCTCAACATCAACAATGATTTTACCTTTGCGTTAACCGCTATCGGTGGGAGGGTGAGCTACCCCGGTTTTATAGATACCACTGTTCAAACAACAGGTTTGATCCCGGGTCTTGGCAGGGCTTATAAAAACAGCGACGGCAGTTATCATTTTTCAAACCTCACAGGCTACCTGTCTTACAGCCCCAACAAAACCTTTAATTTTCAGCTTGGAAAAGACAAGCATTTCATTGGCGAAGGTTACCGCTCTTTGCTTTTGTCCGACTTTTCGAATAACAATCCTTACTTCGGCATCAATGCCAATATCTGGCGCATCCAGTACAATGTGTGGTATTCGTGGATGCAGGATTTCTCCCGCTACGACGGCTCACAAAAAAGCCTGCAGAATAAATTCGGAACTTTTCATTACCTGAGCTTCAATGCCCTGAAAGAGCTGAACATTTCCTTTTTTGAAAATGTGGTGTGGCAGGGTACCGACAGCAACCGCGTGAGAAGCTTTGATGTGAATTACCTGAACCCTGTGGTGTTCTACAGGCCGCAGGAATATTCGGTAGGCTCTTCCGATAATTCGATGATGGGATTGACGATCACCGGGAAATTGTTTGGCTGCCTCAAATTATATGCACAGGGAGTAGCCGACGAATTTTTTCTGAAAGAGATCCGTGCACGCAAAGGCTGGTGGGCCAATAAGCAAGGCTGGCAGTTTGGTGCCAAATACATCAACGCTTTTAAAGTAAAAGGATTGACGCTGCAGGCAGAATACAATGAGGTAAGACCCTATACCTATACACACGGTAGTGTGCAGCAGAATTACAGCAACTATGGCGCGGCGCTGGCGCATCCTTTCGGCGCCAATTTCAAAGAGTATCTGGGCTTTGTGAGCTATCGCGCCAATCGCTGGATGCTGAGCGTTCAAGGGCTTTCGGCGGTAATCGGCATGGACACACTCAATGCTAATCTGGGACAGAATATTTTTCTGAGTTATACCACGCGGCCTTATGATTACGGGCATAAAACCACGCAGGGCAATAAGCGCAGGCTCATGCAAAGCGATATCCGCTTCACGTACTATGTTATACCGAAGATGAATCTGCGCCTGGAGCTTGGTTATATTCAACGCAGCATCACAGACGATCTCGGTTACGAGCTGCAATCCCCCTATATTTACCTTGGCGTGAAAACCAGTATTCATCAGTTCTACAGGGATTTTTAATAATCTACAAAAAAATATTGGCGGACCTGTTTATTACTTAGCAACTGATTATGAAACATTCCTGAAAAATTTTCCCGGTCAGGGAATACGTGTTTTCATCTGTGACGTCATCCGGAAATCAATCTGCATTCAGAGCTACTTATAGTCATTCGCAACATGGCAGATGAGTTAAGTTACGTATGAAGCCCCCGTAATTTTACGTGAGCCTGGAGCCCTGTATCCATCGGTTTTTCAGGGATTTTCAATCTCACCTCATTTTTCTAAATGTTCGACTCAGAACCTTGACGTGTATGCTATAAATGCTCTATATTTATAGAGTTCAGTAATGTATTTTATGGCGGAGTAATTATTCCTGGTGGAAAAATTGCAGGTATGAGTGCCGCTCATGAGCTCATATAAAGAAGAGTTTGAAGTAGAGATCTGTGCTTCATGAGTTATGAAAACCCGAGACGCGCCCCGGGAGCTGAGCCTTCTGTAGTTAAAAGACCGCCCCGCTTAAAATACCTAATGCTATGAGCAGCCTGAGAAAATTATTCAAGAAACACCCTAACCGGGTCAACAGTGTCCGGCTGTTGAATAATTTTATCAGTATTACCTCGCTGTTCTCTGTTTTCTATATTCTCGTCAGCGTGCTCATTGGCTTTATTCCCGGAGTCATTGTCATGTCGGTTAATTTCGCCCTCTTTGTTTTCAACCTGCAGCTCTTTACCAGGAAGCGATGGTCATATACCGTTTCGGCCAATTTCTATATTGCCAATTGCACCTTCGTGGCTATTTTTTTATGCAGCTTTTTTTCGGGCGGATTATTTTCTCCGGTCTTACCATGGTTCATCCTCATTCCTACCATCTCCTTGTTGCTCTTAGGCATTTGCCTCAATGCCCTGGTCTGGCTGATCATCACCGTTACGCTGGTCGTTGGCTTTGGCGCAGTGGCCATGGCCGGCTGGAAATACCCGGTTGAATATGATACCAGCTGGCAGCACTTTTTCACGACCACCTGTGTCTTTGGTCTGGCGCTCATTGTCTATATCGTAACCATGGTATTTGAAAAAGCGAAAGAGAATGCCCTGAATAAGCTGGCAGCAAAAAACAAAGAGATTACCGACAGCATTTATTATGCACAGAAAATTCAGCAGTCGCTGCTGGCGCCGCAGGAACTGATAGACAGGCACCTTCCGCAGAATTTTATTTTCTTTAAGCCCAAGGCTATCGTCAGCGGCGACTTCTACTGGGCGCGCGAATACAACGACGATTTTTACCTGGCGGTTTGCGATTGCACGGGCCACGGTGTTCCCGGCGCCTTTATGAGCTTGCTCATCACCAGCTTTCTCAACGAAGCGCTTTCTGAAAAAAAGATTATTTCTCCCGACAAGATCCTGGAATTCATCCGTTTCCGGATCATCGAAAACACGTCGAAGAATGGCTCGCAGGATGGCATGGACGGTGTGGTCATTCGTTTTCATAAAGGCGGGAAGATCAGCTATGCCTCGGGGAACAGCTTTCAAACCCTGGTGCAGGATAACAGGCTGCATAAGCTGCCAAAGGATAAAATGCCGGTTGGCATCAGCTACAAAATGGATCCTTATACACTGCAGACTATCGAAACGAAAAAAGGAGACATGCTCTATTTTTATTCCGATGGCTATGCCGACCTTTTCGGTGGAAATAAGGGCAAAAAATTTACCAATAAGCAGTTGAACGATACCTTTCTGAAAATAGCCTCTTTAGAGCCCTGGGAGCAGAAAGACATCCTGGAAAGGATCTTTGTGGACTGGAAGGGCGACCTGGAGCAGATCGACGATGTGTGTGTCATCGGAATCCGCATCTAGCAGATTAAGATTTGGGTAGCAGCTAGAAAAAAACTGTCCCGGAATTTTTGAAGGGCTTTCTGTTATTGATTAGCTTTACAAGCTGAATTACGCAACATGGAAGAACCACTGCATGACTTTTTCTTAAAAATTCCGGAGCCCCAACGCTCTGAATTTTTATTTCTTCGCCGTTTCTTCCTTGAAGATTGCGGACTTACCGAAGCCTGGAAATTCAATACGCCCTTTTATTATTTTAAAGGAAAATGGTTTGCCTTCATCTCCTATAATGCGAAGAAAGATCATGAGATCTACATCTCCTTTGTGCGTGGCAATCTCATCACGCATCCCGCCTTGCTGAGCGAAGGAAGAAAACAACAGAGGATTTACCGCATTGCTCCCGGAGAAGACATAGACGTGGCTGTGCTAAAGGAAATTGTTGCTCTGCTGAAAGGCTGTTATTGATTTTCGATGGAAATGTCCTCTCCCTGGGTGCCGCCTTGTTCTGAACCGGCAATAATCTCTGACCTTTGGTTCAATTACCTCGGATACTCAATCCGCACGTGATAGATATTCATCAGGCGTTTCTTGAAGATCTTTTTGATCTGGTTGATATCCCTGAAGGTGATATCGGCATTGATGAACTGGTTCTCGCCGATCTGGTAATTGATGATCTTATCTACTAACTCATCGATGGTAACAGCATCGTATTTTTTCAGGCTGCGGGAAGAAGCCTCCACACCGTCTGCCATCATCAGGATGGCCGTTTCCTTACTGAAGGGGATAGGGCCGGGATAACGGAACAGGTCTTCGTTAATGATCTCCCCGGCATGTTCCTTTTTATAGTTGTGAAGAAAATAGCGTGTGGTGGTAGTGCCGTGGTGCGTGCGGATAAAATCAATGATGGTTTCCGGAAGCTTATGCTCCTTGGCCAGCTCAACACCTTTGATGACGTGTGAAATGATGATCCTGGCACTTTCTTCCGGGCTGAGGTCTTCATGAGGACTCACTTCTCCTACCTGGTTCTCGGTGAAAAAACGCGGGTTCTCCATTTTGCCGATATCGTGGTACATGGCGCCGGTCCTTACCAGGAGCGCATTTCCGCCGATCTTGTAGCAAGCCTCTTCCGCCAGGTTGGCCACCTGCAGCGAGTGCTGGAAGGTGCCGGGAACTTTCTGAGAAAGCTGTCGCAGCAGTGGAGAGTTGAGATCACAGAGCTCCAGCAGGGTAAAATCGGAAACAAAGCCGAACAGTTTTTCAAAGAGGTAGATCAGGGGAAAGGCAAAGAGCACGCAGGCGCTGCTGATGAGGAAAGGAACAAAGTTTTGCGGATTAGATAAGGCACTGGACGTATTGTTCACCAGGTGAAAAGCCACAAAGGCCGATACATAAAAGAAGAAGGTAAGGCCCGAGGACACAAAAAGCTTCGAGCGCTTGCCCATATCGGCGACGCTGAAAATATTACCAATGCCCGCAATCAGCTGCACAAATACGAACTCAAATTTATCCGAGGTAAAAAAAGCACAGATCAGAACGATGTTGAGGAATGTGAACAGGGAAGTCCGGCTGTCGAAGAACACGCGGATGAGGATAGGCACCAGGCAAAACGGAACGGCATAAATGTATTTGGGATCGTACTTATACGTGATGCTGCTGATGAGGATGAACAACACAATGATCAGGAAAATGAAAGTAACATAGGTGTTCTGGCTAAAGATAGCCTTGCGGAAGAATGCCAGGAAGAGCATGATAATGCCGAGCACCAGGAAACAGCAGAGGAGCTGTCCCAGCAGGATCGAGAACATAGGCTTTGAATTCTCCTGCGCAGCAAGCTCGCTGGTATAGCTTAGCAGCAGGTTGTTCTTCTCGTCGGTCACCAGCTCGTTCTTCCGGATCAGTACCGTTCCCTTTTCAATCTTCGATTTATAAATATAGGCGGTGGCATCCGATTCATTATTCACCTGGTTCGACAGGATAGGATCATAGACAATGTTGGGTACCATGAGGTCGAGGATCTCATTCACCACATGCTCCTGCTTGAGGTATTTGTTGAGAAACAAAGAGGCCCTGTCGCGGTTATAGAGGCTGTTCTTCGATACTTGGTACACCTCATTGTCTGTTACCACATTGATCATGGAGTCTGCAGACGAAGGCATGCTCACCGACAGGTATACGCCTGTGCGGTAGAGGTTATCAAGGTAGATCTTGGCATTTACTTTCTCCTCGGGCGTCAGGCTGGCTTTCGAAAGGAGCTCAATGGTGTTGATCTCTGTCTTTTTAAAATAGGAGGCTTTGTCGAGCTTTTCCTCTTTTTCGGCGCGGAGCTCTTCCGGTGTTTTCTTCAGCAGGAAATCCGTGGAGGCCACCACATCATCGTACAGCCAGGTTTCCCCGATCTTGGATTTGTAGTTGGCTAAAATGGTATGTTTCGGCAGGAGGTAGCTGCATACCAATACACAGGCTACGAACACGATTCCTTTATACCATAAGGCATGCTTATCTCTTATCCTGGTGAATACGGTGTTCATGTTTAGTGCTTAACAAAAGAAGCTATTTTTTACATGAAAATAAGGAATTAAGAGCACAGATTATGAACAGGAGTCTATTATCAACTACCTTACCAGCATCACGTGGCCGATGTGGTACTCGTGCTCTTTGCTCACCACATTTTTAAAATCACACTTCCAGATATAGACGTCATCCGTACAGGGATCGTTTTTATGGCGGCCATCCCAGCCCTCTGTCTGGTCTTGTGTTTTATAGATCTGCTCGCCCCAGCGATCGAAGATCATAAAGTTGTATTCTTCCACACCAATCACCACAGGCTTGAAGATGTCATTCAGGCCGTCTTTGCCGGGCGTAAAGGCATTGGGCACCCAGAACCGGAACTCCGGAAGGATCCGCACGAGCAGCTTCGTCGTATTCGGGCAGCCGAATACATTGGTGACTGTTTGCGTGACGTAGAAATCGCCCCAGGTCTGGTAAGTGTGAAAAGGGTTGATGTCTGAGGAGCCAGAGCCATCATCGAAATTGTAATACCAGCTTACAATATTTTCCGAAACAATGGTCGTGTTATAAAAGCGGATATCCGGATCGAAGATCGTGGTGAGGGTTGGTGTCGCCACAAAGCCCGCTGTAGGAGAAGGATTGACCGTAATGCTGTTGACGGCTACCACCTTGCTGGTATCCATACAGTATTGCATGCTGACAGCTGTTAACGAGAGGCTGTAGACACCTGGCGGCGTAAAGATATGAGTCGGTGTGGCTTCGGTAGATGTGGAACCGTCGCTGAACTGCCAGAAATAATTCATGCTGGCTCCCGAGCTCAGGTTCGGAAAGGTAAGTGTATAAGGGTCACAGCCCACACCTTCAAAATTACCGATCTCCGCCTTCGCCGGTGGAAACACGCGGATGGTGTCACCGTCTGTAGCTGTACAACCGTTTTCGCTCACCACAAAAGAGACGCTGTAAACGCCGGCCGCGCCGAAGTGTACGTTGGAAACCGACGGTGTAGCCGCTACGGATGGTGTGGCCTGCGGGCCGAAGGTCCAGGTATAGGTACCTGTTCCCATAAAGCCGCCACTGGCGCTGAACTGGAAGCTGTTATTGGTGAGGCATTGGGCCGTAGGTGTAATGATGCTTGGAGTAAGAAGCGGGTATACATGGAAAACTTCGTGCGTGGTATCGGCACATGGATTTCCCGGATTAGTAACTAAGGTAACGGTGTAGACGCCAATGGCTCCGAATGTATAAGTCGGATTATAGGCATAGGATGTATCCGTTGTAGAAGCAGGATCACCAAAGTCCCAATAGTAAGAGGTATTATTTCCCTGGCTGGAATTCTGATACGAAATGGTAAAACCGTTGCAATAGCCTGTGCCTGCACCATTGTTGGTGGTTGTTTGAGCCGTGATGCCCGCTACACCCATGTTCGGGCAGGGAATTACGTTGAACTGGAAATCGCGGTGATGCGTTCCGATGAGCACGCCGTTCCTGTATTCGCTCACACAGACACCTACCACCCATTGGCCGAGCGTCGTAGGACTTCCGTTCAGAAAACCGGTTTGAGGATTGATGTTAATGGCAGGATTTGAAGCCATTGGATAGCTGGATGTGTAAGGCGAAGAGAAGGGCACCGAGACGTAGGGCGGTGGTGTATTGACGGTAGGGCACGAAGTCGAGCAGCCCGCTTGCCCTACAATAGGGCAGCACTGGTCGAGCCCGTTGAACGGCGTACATAAGCTGTATACCAACGAATCGCCGTCAGGATCGGTTGCTGCGTGATTGAACTTAATAGGAACACCTTTACAGATATAGATCGGCGGGCGTAAGGTAAAGCGCGGGCTGCTGTTCACGGCTACCTGGTTTGGTCCCGGAATATGCTCCCAATACGTAGCGCCTACAGCTCCCGGATTCACCAGATTTAAGATCGTGCCGTTGCGACAACACCTTTGGTAAGCCACATAATAACCTCCGTTCAGTGGTGGAAGAGTAACCGTTGTAATGTAAATCGCTTCTTCCACACAAGCTGAGCCGGCAGTAGTTGGTGCACAGGGGCTGTTGTTGGAAGGAGGAACCGTCATGGTGCTCGTGATCGGCACATTCATGGTATTGAACACCGAGCCATCAGCTCTGAAGATCGTCATAAACGCCGGATTATCGAAAGGAGGTACACCGTTGATGCAATCCCTGTATACCTTCATGGTGATGCGGTAGTTGTTCCCGCCCAGGTAATCATAATAAATCTCTCCACCCACAATGTGCGTTGCCTCTGCGAGCCTGAAGGCAAGCAGAAAGAGGAGGAGCCAATATGTTTTAATCCGGTTGATGCCTTGCTTTTAAATTAATTGAACAGCTCAAAAAAACCGTTGTACTTTCTACCATCCTGCAGGTTCAATACATAAAAGTACGTTCCTGCGCTCATATCCGGTTTCCAGTCGTTGCGGTAATCATCATTTTTATATACCTGTTTGCCCCAGCGGTTATACACCGAGAGCGCAGATCCCGTAAAGCTTTCCAGCCCACGGACTCTGAAATAATCATTGACATTATCATTATTGGCAGTAACCACATTCGGCACCTGGATATCGCAGGCCGTAACGGTAATCTCGACGGTAATAGAACTTTGATGGTTACACAGATCAGTGACAGTGATGGTGTAAATACTGGTGCCGGCCTGCGATGAAGCCACATAATAGATATTTCCTACCGTGTCCTTAGGAGCCACACCACCGGCGGGAATCGTCCAGGTGATGGCATAGTTCGGGTTATTGCTCACAACGATTACCGGAACCTGTCTTACAGTATCCACACAGAATTTGTAAGGACCGGTTGCCAATAGCTGAGGCGTATCGGTTGTGACGGTAACGGTATACACCGCCGTATTGCTGCAGCTGCCGTTGGCTCCTGTTACCGAATAGCTTGTATTGCTAGTCGGAGAAGGATGGATGGTGCTGCCCGTTTCGCCGGAGCTCCACAGGTAGCTGGCTGCTCCTGTTGCGGTAAGGCTTGCCTGCTGCCCGGCACAAATCACCGAACCGGAAATCCCGATCACAGGAATAGGAGTAACATTTACCGGGTAATTGACGCTTGCCATACAGGTACCTGAACCCGCGCTTACCTGGTATACCGTTGAGGAAGAAGGACTTACCGTAATGGAAGAGGTATTCTGGCCCGTACTCCAGGTATACGAGGCTGCCCCGGTCACGGAAAGCGAGGTGCTCTGCCCTTCGCAAATGTTGTTGTTGCCGCTCACGGTAATGTTAGGAGACGTTATGATGTTGACAGTAGTCACCGTGCTGTGCGTACAAGGCCCTATGGCTCCCGTAACGGTATAGCTCGTTGTAACAGGAGGAGAAACCGTGATCGGGTTAGTGGTAGCTCCCGTGCTCCAGGTATAGCTCGCGGCGCCCGTGGCATTTAAGACGACGGCTTCACCGGCGCAAACCGAAACGCTGGCCACGCTGACCGTAGGAGTGACGTTGACCGAAAACGTTTTGATGTTGGTCATGTTACAGGCATCGTTGACGGTGAGCGTAAATACCGTGGTTTCTGTGAGTGGCCCTACGGTATACGTAGCAGAGCCACCGTTGCCGGGCTGCCAGCTGTAAGCATAGGAAGGAACACCGCCGCTGGCATGAGCTACCAATATCGGAACCTGGTTACAGAAGGAACTGTCGCCCTGTCCGATGACGATAGGCGTATAATCTTTGATGTAGAGGTTGAAGCTCACCGTGGCAGGCAGGGCGCAGACCGATAGTCCGGTGGTAAAGGTCGAAATGCTGAAGCGGATGGTGTCGATGGGCTCCGCGACATTATCGTTGAGGGCATAAATGCTACAGATCTGTACGCTGTCCTGTCCTGCAGCGAAGTATATTTTGGAAGGCCATGTAAAAGACGGGTTGCTTTGCTGGATATAATCCGTTCCCAATACGGCGTTCCCGCCAACCTGTAAGGCAAAGGAATCGGCTTGTGCCACATTGCCCTGGCGGATAAAGTACACGCAGTTAGTGTTACAATCCTCTACCAGGAGCAGGGAATCGCTGAAGTTAAGGTTGGCATTGGAAGACGATACGGAAATAGGTGCTGCGCTCGTAAATGAACCTCCTTCCAGAAACACACCGGAGTCATAAATCTCGTCACCACCGTCGGCGATAGCGATTTTGATATGATAGGTTTGCCCGCAAACTACTTTTTCAAGAGCGTACATCACCGTAGTCATACCGTCGAATTCAACGTTGATGGTATTGGTGTTGTTATGTCGAAAATAAGATGTATTTGCCGTGTTATTGAGGGTATTGATGGAAACCGGGATTGTAGTGCTGGGCACAAGGGCAATATTATGATCGACATAGTTTCCGCCTGCAGGGTCCGGTCCGTTCAGGAAAAATCCAAAAGCATCGTTTACCGTTCCGCCTACAAATTCGATGTATTCTTCAGATCCAAAAGAATACCTGAATTTCACGGAATCGCCCATGGGTATGAAATCGAATTCAAGCACCGCAGCATCGAAGGTTTGAACGCCGGAAGCAATATCCAGCGAAGCATCTCCCGGTGTGTAGTAGGCCGTAGAGGTGGAACCTGAGTTATTGGGCCCCTGGGGCCCATTGCCGGAACTCGTCAGGCCGTTCCCCGTACTCAGAAAAATGCCGGAAACGATTCCTAAATTTGTGCTGGTTGTGGCGTTGAACTGTGTGCGTTGCTTAATATCTCCTGTAAAGGTAATGTTATTGGCTGTTACTCCCGGTCCCAGAAGCACCTGGGTCACCAGCTGGGTGGGCGTCATGGTATTGGATGTCACCAGTTGGGCTTTTAATCCCAGGACCTGAAAAATGAGAATGGTGAGTAAATAGAAATATTTCATGGAACAATTTTAGTTCTATCTAATTTAGAACATTTATTCTTTTAATGGTTAATAAAATTAAGCAAAAAAAGCCAGCATTATCAGTTTTCCAATCATTGAAACATGCATTTTATATAAAAATAAAGTACTTTAGTCCCGAAAATTCCCAAATTATGGAAAAAACACAGATCCTGGATTACATATCCACCAATAAAGACCGCTTTCTGAACGAATTGCTCGACCTCCTGAAAATCCCTTCCATCAGCGCTGATCCCAAATACAAGGGAGATGTGCAGAAAACGGCAGAAGCCGTGAAACAACGCCTGATAGAAGCAGGTGCAGATAAAGTGGAGATCTGCCCTACCAAAGGCTTTCCGGTAGTGTACGGCGAAAAGATTATCGATCCGGCTAAGCCGACGGTGGTGGTATACGGGCACTATGATGTACAGCCTGCAGATCCGCTAAACCTTTGGGATTCTCCGCCCTTTGAGCCCGTGATTAAAAAAACAGCCATTCATCCCGAAGGCGCTATTTTTGCCCGTGGCGCCTGCGACGACAAAGGCCAGATGTACATGCACGTGAAGGCTTTTGAAGCGATGATGAAAACCAATACGCTGCCATGCAACGTCAAATTCATGATCGAAGGAGAAGAGGAAGTCGGTTCGCCGAGCCTGGGGCCCTGGATTATTGAGAACAAAGAAAAGCTGAAAGGCGATATCATTTTAATTTCCGATACATCCATTATTGCCAACGATACGCCGAGTATCGATGCGGGCCTGCGTGGCCTGGCATACATGGAAGTGGAAGTAGAAGGCCCGAACCGCGATCTGCACAGCGGTGTGTATGGTGGTGCCGTTGCCAACCCGATCAATATTCTGTGTAAGATGATCGCTTCCTGCCACGACGAAAACAATCATATTACCATTCCTGGTTTTTACGACAAGGTACAGGAAGTAAGCAAAGAAGAGCGCGCTGAGCTTGACAAGGCCCCATTCAACTTAAACGATTTCAAAAAAGACCTGAACATAGAAGAAGAAAGAGGAGAAGCAGGTTATACCACCAACGAAAGAACAGGCATCCGTCCGACGCTGGATGTGAACGGCATCTGGGGTGGTTATATTGGTGAAGGTGCCAAAACGGTATTGCCGTCCAAAGCCTTTGCGAAGATCTCCATGCGACTGGTGCCTCACCAAAGCTCGGATGAGATCAGCAACTTATTTAAAAAACATTTTGAGAGCATCGCTCCCAAATCAGTGAAGGTAAAAGTAACTGCCCATCACGGCGGAGAGCCGGTGGTGGTTCCTATTACCTCAAAAGGCTTTCTGGCCGCCAGCAAAGCTATGGAAGAAACCTATGGCAAGAAGCCGATCCCGACACGCGGCGGCGGCAGTATTCCTATCGTAGCGCTTTTCAAGAAAGAGCTTGGCCTCGACAGTATTTTATTCGGTTTCGGACTGGATAGCGATGCACTGCACTCACCAAACGAACACTACGGATTGTTTAATTACTACAAGGGCATTGAAACGATTCCTTTGTTCTATAAATATTTTACTGCGTAACTCATATTTTCCGATGTCATGCTGAACTTGTTTCAGCATCTCACATATAAAAGTTATACCGGCAGTTTGGCAGATGCCGAAATAAACCCGGCATGACTTGTTAGCAGATGATTTGCTGTTATTTTTATGTTGCATAAACCAAGCATAGCCATTATCGGAGGCGGCCCTGCGGCCCTGATGCTGGCTTGTAGCCTGGATTCCGGCAGGTATGAGATTTCCATCTATGAAAAAAATGCGGCCTTAGGGCGCAAGTTCCTGGTGGCCGGGAAAGGAGGCTTCAACCTCACGCATTCGGAAGAGCTGGGGCAGTTTACAGACCGTTATACTCCCAAAGCCTTTATCCGTCGATTCCTGCAGGCCTTTTCCAATACAGATTTCCGCGGGTGGTTGAAGTCCGTCGGCATTGAAACCTATGTGGGTACCAGTAAGCGGGTGTTCCCGGTGAAAGGCATCAAGCCCATTGAAGTGCTGAAAGCCATAGAAGCGCAGCTGCTGAACAACAATGTCAGCCTGCATTACCAGCATGAGTGGAAGGGCTGGCAGGGAGAAGAGCTCTTGTTTGAACGCCAGGGAAAGCCTGTTACACAAAAGCCAGACGTTACCGTATTTGCTACCGGTGGCGCCAGCTGGAAAGTAACCGGCAGCGATGGTAGCTGGGCAGGGGATCTTGCGCAAAAAGAAATCCGGATCAATTCCTTCTCTCCTTCTAATTGTGCTTATCAGCTCAACTGGGACAAAGACTTTATACAAAGATATGCCGGCAGTGCCCTGAAGAATGTAGAGTTCCGTTGCGGAGCACTCGCACGAAAAGGTGAAGCCATCCTCACGGAGTTCGGGATTGAGGGAAGCGGTGTGTATCCATTGAGCGGGGCTATCCGCAAAGCCCTTTCAGAACAAGGTAGCGCGACCATAAGCATCGATCTGAAACCGGACCTGGACCTCCTGGAGATAACAGACCGGTTGGAGAATAAGGGCAAGCTCTCCGTAAAAAACGTATTGGAAAAAAAGCTGAACCTCACGCTGGTACAAACGGAGCTTTTGAAGCTTTACACCACGAAGGAAGAATACAATAATCCCAAGCACCTTGCCGCTGTTATTAAAAACCTGGAACTAAGGGTTTGCGGACTTGCTCCCATCGACGAGGCCATCTCCACGGTTGGTGGCATTGCCCTGGATGAGCTGAGTACAGATCTCGAATTAAAAAAACTGCCGGGGCATTATGCGATCGGCGAAATGATCGACTGGGATGCACCTACCGGTGGATACCTGCTGCAGGCCTGTTTCAGCATGGGTTTCGCGTTGGCGAAGTACCTAAACACGCGTCAGGTTTAGAAACCGGGAAGTTTGGGCTCAGGATTCACGTTTTCAAATTCCATCGAGAAGAGTACGCTGGTAATTTTCCACTTCCCGTCTACCTTAATGAGTCCCCAGCTTTCCTTTCCCCAATTGCTTTTCTTCCCATCAAACCAAAAGCTGTAATCAAAGCTCAGGCCGGCGATGCTTTCATCACACACGATGTTGACATTGTAAAACTTCTCTTCACTGGATTCTTTATCACCGATGATCCCGCGGATAAAACTTTTGTAATCGTCCGTAAAGTAGCTTTTGGCCTTGCTGTTCTTCTGCAGGCGGTTGGCCTGTGTTTTGTCTTTGTAGCTTCCTACCCAGGCAATGGGCTCTGTATGGAATAAGCTGTAGAACGTTGCGCTGTCCTTATCAATAATGGCCCGCATAAAATCATGCATGACCTTCGTGATCTCCTTTTTCGCATCGCCTGCCTTCGGCTGGGCATGCAGGAAAGAAGCCTGTAAAGCAAAAACTAAATAGAAAGCCAGGAGTTTCATCATATCATTTAAAAGAAAATAAAAACTTAACGCACCTCTCTCCTGTTTAGTATCTCCCTGGCCCGGAAGCTTTCAAAAACCCTGAAATCAGGTATATAAAACCTACATCCCCAATTGGTTCATGATGTACTCGAAGGTGAAAGTCCAGTTTTCGATAGCCTGCCTGGTATTTTGTCCGCTGCCGTGTCCGCTGTTATAGTCTACATACAGGAGTACAGGGCTTTCCTGCCCGTCGTTGTTTTGCAGGGCTGCTACAAATTTCTTAGCGTTCATCGGGTCCACGCGGCTTTCGTTGGCACCGGTAGTTACCAGCATGTTCGGAAGGTTAACGCCTTTGCGGATGTTCTGATAAGGCGAGTAGCGCAGCAGCCAGCGGAAGTCCGCTTCGTTTTCGGAAGAACCGTATTCCGGGATCCAGTAGCGGGCAATTAAAAATTTGTGGTAGCGGATCATGTCCAGCAGAGGCACCTGGCAAACGATGGCCTTGTACAGATCGGGTCGCTGCGTGGCAATAGCACCCATCAGCAGGCCGCCGTTGCTGCCGCCCATCGCTACTAATTTCTGTGAGTTGGTATATTTGCTGGCAATCAGCCACTCCGCGCAGGCATTGAAATCGTCGAAGCAGTTTTGCTTTTTATTCAGCATGCCATCCCGGTGCCATTGCTCGCCGTATTCATCTCCGCCGCGGATGCCGGCCTGCACCACGATGCCGCCGTTGTTCAGGAAATTGGAATAGAAGCCATAATAATGTACCGAGATTCCCACATTAAAGCCGCCATAAGCTGTCAATAACGTAGGATTGTTGCCATCCATCTTTATCCCTTTTTTGTGGATCACAAATACCGGAACTTTGGTGTTGTCCTTGGATTTGTAGAATTTGATTTCACCAACAATGTTATCCATGTTAATCGGCAGGATACGCTGGTAGTACAAACGCCATTTAAAATCCTTGGCGGATGCCACATAGGTTTTTGTGGTCGATGTAAAAGTGCTGAGCGTCACATACAGAGAATCCTCTTCGGCATCATAGCTCATACCTGCCACATCGCCCGATTCAGGAAGCTCCAGCTTTTTCTCAAACGTTCCCTTAAGGTCGTAGAGCAATAATGAACTTACGATGTCTTTTTTCTCCTGGATGATAATGTGTGTATTGGTCACCGTATAATCCTGCTTCACGTTTTCGTTTTCCGGGATGAGGTCTTTCCAGTTTGTAAAATCAGGATTGTCTACGCTTCCCACCATCAGCCTGTAATTCGGCGCATGGTCGTTCGTCAGCACATAAAAGGTATTTCCTTTGGCGAAAGGATAGGCGCTGTGCTTATCGCTTTTGTAGATCTGCTTACCTTCCCCGGTAGTAGCGGTTTTTTTGATGGATAAGGAGTTCGCGTAAAAATCGCTTTCACCCAAAAAGGTCACATCGCTGTAGCGGTTATCATAAATAAAGAAACTGTTCTTGGCATCCTTCGTCGTGCCGATCACCTTAGCTTTGGTGAAAGGCTCTCCAAGCTTCCAGTAATAGGTTTTCAGGGGCCTTTGTTTATCGATGTCCTCTTTCGTGCGGATGGTCACATAGCCGTGCTGCTGATCTTTGGTAAAGGAAAAGCCAAACACATTTTCCAAAGGCTTGTACAATGTCTTTCCACTTTTGGTATCGATGATGTATAAGGTTGAGATCTCTCCGCCGCCCGTTTGCGCGGTGATGGCAGCCGTTTCGCCATTATAGGTATACTGCACACCCGAGGTGGATGTGTTGCCGGAAGGATCGATGGCCACAGGATCCCAGATCAGCTTTTTCTCTGTTCCAAAGATCGTGTACAATTTGGATTGCTTATCCCCCTTGCGCTTCACCGTCTGGAACACCCGTTTGGCGTGCTTGTCCAAAGGCCCTTCGTAATCCATGTCGAGGTATTCCTCCACGCTCTTTTGCAGATCGGGATGCGACTTCTGGGTTTTCTTTAAATAGTCCAGGGTGAACTCGTGCTGTTGTTTCGTCCAGGCTTCCACCTTGGGATCTTTGGCATCTTCGAGCCAGCGGTAGTTGTCGGTAAGCAACACATGGTGAAGAGTATCTGTTACCGGGATCGCTGCCGTTGCAGGATAGTGGGGTTTGGTCTGGCTCACGGCGAAGGTTGTTAAGGAGGTAAAAAGAACAGCAAGGCTTTTTTTCATGAGATGTTGTTTTTAAAATAAACCCCCCAGACCTTCCAGGTTTCTAAAACCTGGAAGGTCTGGGGGGCAGTTAAAATTTAAAACTCGCAGTTATTCGGTGTTCTCGGGAAAGCGATCACGTCGCGGATATTGGTCATACCCGTTACGAAGAGCACCAGGCGCTCGAAGCCCAATCCGAAGCCTGAGTGCGGGCAGGAGCCGAAGCGGCGCGTATCCAGGTACCAGCTCATCTCTTCCGTTGGAATGTGCATCTCTTTCATGCGGTCTTCCAGCTTCTCCAAACGCTCTTCACGCTGTGAGCCACCGATGATCTCGCCGATGCCCGGGAATAAAATATCCATCGCCGCTACCGTTTTGCCATCGTCGTTCATGCGCATGTAAAAGGATTTGATGTCTTTCGGATAATCCGTCAGGATCACCGGTTTTTTGAAATGCTTCTCTACCAGGTATCGCTCGTGTTCGCTCTGTAGGTCGGTTCCCCAGCCTTCCACGATGTACTGGAATTTCTTTTTCTTATTGTGGTTCGACTCACGAAGGATGTCGATCGCTTCGGTATAGGTGATCTTCGCAAATTCATTTTCCAGGCAGAAGTTCAGTTTTTCCAGCAGGCCCAGCTCGCTGCGCTCGTTCTGCGGCTTGCTTTGCTCTTCCTCTTTCAGGCGTTGCGATAAGAATTCGATGTCGTCGGCATTGTGCTCCAGGGCATATTTGATCACGTACTTCAGCATCTCTTCCGCTAAAGCCATGTTGTCTTTCAGGTCGAAGAAAGCCATCTCCGGCTCGATCATCCAGAACTCCGCCAGGTGCCTGGCCGTGTTGGAATTTTCGGCGCGGAAGGTCGGTCCGAAGGTATACACATCGCTGAAGGCCATAGCGCCCAGCTCGCCTTCCAGTTGCCCGGATACCGTGAGGTTGGTGGCTTTGCCGAAAAAGTCCTGTTTGAAATCCACCTCGCCGTTTTCCGTCAGCGGTGGGTTTTTGGCATCCAGGGTTGTCACGCGGAACATTTCGCCGGCGCCTTCGGCATCGCTGCTCGTGATGATCGGTGTGTGCAGATATAAGAATCCCTTATCGTTGAAGAATTTATGAATGGCATAGGCCAGTGTGTGGCGCACCCTGAACACGGCACCGAATACGTTGGTGCGGAAGCGCAGGTGAGCGATCTCACGCAGGTATTCCAGCGAGTGCTTTTTAGGCTGAAGCGGAAATACATTCGGCTTGCTCACATCAGATTCTGCATCGCCGTATACTTCGATCTCCGACACCACGATCTCTACGCTTTGTCCTTTGCCTGTAGAGGCGACAAGCTTGCCGGTTACGCCGATGCAGGCGCCCGGTGTAATGCGCTTCAGGATTTCGGGATCGGTGGTTTCGTAATTGACAACCGCCTGGAGATTATGAATGCAAGAGCCATCATTCATCGCGATGAATGATGTATTACGGAATGTTCGTACCCAACCTTTCACATTGATTGTCTGATCGATGAGATCGCCTTTTAAAACGTCTTTAATTTTTACTCTTGCCATAAATCTTGATTTTTTTTAAGACTGTGAAGATAGGAAAAGACGAAGAGTTTAAAAAAGAATTTAATTTAATAAAGCCCGGTTTTCGGGACCCCATAAATCTGTAAAATAAGTGTCCACGCCAGATCGTTCTCTGTTTTGAATAATTTGGGCGCCCGGGCGGGCTCTGTGCTGCAATCTTTTGCCGGCTGCTGAGCGCAGTCGAAATACCGGCAAAAGGATTTCCGCTGCGATCCCTGGCGCAGGCATACACTGCTAATTCAGTTTAACTCAACTTTTGGAAAACCTGCGTGAAGGATAGAACGGAAATCCTTTTTTGCGGGCCACTGAGCGCAGCCGATTGCGCCCAAAACTTTTTTTAGACGGAGCGGCTAAATAATCCCCAGGGCATAGAAATACACCACCACAAAAGTTCCCATAAACAGCACCAGCAGGGTATTGGCAATCTTAAGCTGCCTGATCTCGGAAATATAATCGCCCAGCAAAATGCTCAGCGGAATCATGGAAGAAAGCAGCAGCATATCGGGCAGCTGCTCGAAAAAGGCCATCAGCACACAAAGGCCCAGGAGCCAGACCATGATGTATTTTGTTTTTTGTGTCTTTACCTTGCTGCCAAAGCCTTTGTTGAAATAATGGAAGAGCGCAAAGACGAAGAGCAGGATGCTCACCACCATAAAGCCGATGTAGTATTCGGAGATTACCGGCCATTGCAGCTGGTTGATGGCGTCTTTCATGAGCTCATAGAAAAGGAAGGTATTGCCGTGCGTGAGATAGCACAGGCACATGTATACGAACAGGGGGGCGACCAGGCCGAGGAAGGACACCACCCATTCGCGCCAGTTGAAAGCCCTGAGGATGAGCGTAGCGATATACAGGATAGGGAAAATAACAATGTAATCGATGTAAAAGAAGGAGGCCAGTCCCATACACAGACCGGCATTGAAAAAATCGGCAAGCGCTTCTTCGCGCCGGTAGCTGTTGATCACAAAATACAGGGCGGCCATCACAAAGAGGTTGGCTACGAGGATAGGCTCCAGGGAGTTTTTGGCAGTAGCTGAAAAGGCAAAGAGGATGTAAAAGAAGGAAGGCAGGAAATTGGTTTTGGAAGTAATTTCCTGTTGAACGGCCATGAAATTGACAAAGAAAGCGCCCAGCAGCACCACAATGCAGGCAATGATCTGCGTGGCCACAAAAGAAAGCTTATGCGTGAAAATGAAATAATAGAGCACATGCTCGTCGTAGGACACATCGGGCACGTAGGAGCTGGAAAACACAATGGTATTGACCCAGAGGCCGATACAGATGACCAGCAGAATGATCACAGATAGCTGAATATTATTTTTTAGGGGCCCTGCGATCATTTTTTTGGTAAAAACGTAATTTATTTGAGAAAATGTATATTTTTGCGCTTGTAAACTTACAAAATAAGATCAACATGACTTCTTTAATGGTAACCTGGACAGATGTTTTTTATGCAATCGGCGATTTTTCTCAATGGGTATTTGCCGGAATGAAAAAATTAGGACATGGTCCGAACATCATTTTATGGACGATCATTTTTGTTCTGTTGGTATACCAAACCCTGCAAATCGTTAAACAAACCAAAGATGCCGACAAGAACGGTACTCTAAGATAAGATTCTTTTTTTAAGAAAGATGAGAAAGGCTATCTGCATTGCAGGTGGCCTTTTTTATGTTTTGTTTTTTTATGGAACCATATAAGGAAAGAATTTAAACCACATCACGACGCGTTGTGATATAGAAATCATAGAGAACAGGGAGAGATCATGACTGAGCATAGTCGCAGCCACCGTTCATTATGACTAACATAACTTTTGTTCTAAATCTTATGGAATCATAACAATCAGCGTTATCTGCGTTCTATTATAATTGATCTATCAAAATGACTATATTTATTCAAAAATCACGTGTACGTCCTCGGTATATCCTCCTATTACCACGATTCGGCAGCGGCGCTCCTCAAAGAGGGAGTGATTGTAGCGGCTGCACAGGAAGAGCGCTTTACCCGGAAAAAACACGATGAGTCCTTTCCGAAGCATGCCGTGGCCTTTTGCCTCCAACAGGCCGGTATTACTTTGTCGGATCTCGAAACCATTGTCTTTTACGACAAGCCCCTTCTAAAATTTGAGCGCCTGCTGGAAACCTATATGGTGAATGCGCCGAAGGGTTTCCGCTCTTTTTTGAAAGCCATTCCACTCTGGCTGAAACAGAAGCTCTTTTTTAAGCGTGAGCTGTACAAGGCCCTGGACGAGATCGGGGACTATGATCAGAAAAAGTTAAAGATCCTCTTCACGGAGCACCATGTGTCGCATGCGGCGAGCACCTTTTTTGCCTCGCCCTTCCGGGAAGCCGCTGTGCTCACCATCGACGGTGTTGGTGAATGGGCTACGACCACCATCAGTAAAGGGGAAGGCAATACGCTCACCGTCCTCAAAGAAACCCATTTCCCGCATTCGCTCGGCTTGTTCTATTCGGCCATTACCTATTACTGCGGCTTTAAAGTCAATTCGGGGGAGTACAAGCTCATGGGCCTGGCGCCTTACGGGAACAGGGATTCGGAAGAAGTGGCCCGCCTGGTGAAGCTCTTAAAGGATCACCTCATTACCGTTTATGAAGACGGTTCTCTCTTCCTCGATCAGCGTTACTTCAACTACGCTACCGGATTGACCATGGCCCAGGATAAGCTGTGGGAAGCGTTTCTGAGCTTTAAAAAACGGGAAGCGGAAAGTCCGCTCACACAGGACTACATTAACCTGGCCCTGGCGGCGCAGCTCATTACGGAAGAGGTGGTTTTGTTGTTGGCGAAGGAAGCGATTAACGTCACCGGCAGCCCGTACTTATGTCTGGCCGGAGGCGTGGCGCTCAATTGTGTGGCCAACGGAAAGCTGCTGCGTGAAGGGATTGCGAAAGACATCTATCTTCAGCCGGCATCCGGCGATTGCGGCGGTGCGCTGGGAGCAGCCTGGGCCGCCCATTACATCTATTTTGGAAAAGAGCGCGTCATCACACAACCCGATAGCATGCAGGGCGCTTACCTGGGCACGGAATACACTAAGGCAGAGATCGCGGAAGCGCTGCCCCGGTTTGATGTCAGCGCGCAGTACCTGGAAACATTTGAAGAAGTCGCGGACCAAACAGCCAGTTATCTGAAGGAAGGAAAGATCATCGGCTGGTTCCAGGGCAGGATGGAGTTTGGGCCGCGCGCCTTAGGCAACCGCAGCATCCTAGCCGACGCCCGAGATCCGGGAATCCAGAAGCGCCTCAACCTGAGCATCAAATTCCGCGAGAGCTTCCGGCCTTTTGCTCCGGCCGTGCTGGAGGAATATGCAAAAAATTATTTCGACCTGTCCGGCACATCACCCTATATGCTGCAAACACAGCCACTTTCAGAAGCGCATCGTTTGCCGCTTCCATCCAACTATGCGGGCAGCGATCTCGGGGATAAGCTGCACACCGCCAAAAGTCATTTTCCTGCCATCACCCATGTTGATTTTTCTGCGAGGATCCAAACCGTTCACAAAGCCACAAACCCGCGTTTTCATGGGCTTCTCTCTGCATTTTATGCGCAAAGCCAATGCCCCATGCTGGTAAACACGAGCTTCAACCTGCGGGGGGAACCGATCGTATGCACTCCTTCCGACGCACTCAATTGTTTGATGAATACAAATATTGATTACCTTGTGTTAGGAAATTACATCATTAAAAAGAACAATCCTGTAGAGATCGTAGCTAACCCAAACCAAACCCCCGACTAAATACCATGAGCGAACTAAGCGACATCTGGCGGTTTATGAAAGAACGCAAAAAATGGTGGCTGATGCCTGTGGTCATTATTCTGTTATTGATCACCGTGATGCTTGTGCTGGGCAGCAGCAGCGCCCTGGCACCTTTTATCTATTCTATTTTTTAAGATAAGGCACCGATCATATTAAATATAGTTACTGCATATGTTAGTAATACTTCGACAAGCTCAATATGGCGTAGTGCGGCTGGCGTGAACGAACGGTGCGAACTGCAATTTTTTCGGTGGCATTGCGCAGGCTTTTCGAGCGAGAAAAGAATTGAAGTTGGCGTTCGTTCTTGATTTTTTTGTTTCTTTTTTCATCAAGGAAAAAAGAAATAGGTAAATATTAAAACTTAAGGTCTAACTTTATTTTGTAACATTATATTTTTTTAAAATGACCAAACGCCAGCAATACATCAACCTCTTTGCCTGCGCGGTATTCATTTCACTCATCCTGTTTCTTACCAGGGTTGATTCTCTCTGGTACGTCATTCCCGGAGCCATCCTGTTGGCGGGGCTTTTGAGCACTGCTGCCCGGAAAGCGATATTGTGGCTCTGGCTCAAGTTCTCTCATGGGCTTGGCACCGTTAATTCCACGATCATTCTCTTCCTGATTTATTTTCTGATTATCACGCCCTATGCCGTCTTGTTTCGGAAAAAAGTAGCAGGCAATTATATCCTTCGCAAGCCGCTGCAGGGCAGGTCCCTCTTCAAAGACAGGAAACACCTGGTGGCGAAAGAAGATTTTGAAAAAAGCTGGTAATGAAATGGTCGCGCATACGCCTCTGGCTTGAGATCCTGTTTGTTGTCCTGGTACCGCTCTTGCTGCTTAGTCCGGGCCTTCGCCAGATCACCCACAGCGATAAGACATACAGCATCTTGTTCTTCGTCTTGTTTTTCATCCGCGCCTTGGTATTGCTGCGTTTCATGAAACTGGTCGTGAAATGGTTCCACAGAAAATACATTGCCCCGAAGCAGCAAGGCACTGAAAACCCAACTGTAAAAAAGGCCAACCGCGCCTTGCTTGGCACCTCGCTGTTGCTGCTCTTCCTGCTGCTCGAGCTGGTGTTTATGTTCGTGCCGCAAACCCAGGATGTCTACAGGCTCGGCCTCGCCAACAAAGTATGGAACCTCTACTACCGCGAGCCGGAGAACGAGCTGCGCTTTCGTGATAAGCCCCTGGCCGGAAGGCTGAACACTCAAAAAGAAACCATTATTTTCCTGGGCGATTCATACACCCATGGTATCGGCATCTGCCACAACCGCGAGCGCTTCCCTGATTTGGTCTACGCCCAAATGGATTCCTCTAAATTTGAAGCCTTTAACCTGGGCCGGGGCAATACCGATACCCGCGATGAATACGTAAGGCTTCTTGATTTCGGGCTAAAGCCCAACTACCTCGTGCTGCAATATTACCACAACGACATCGAAAAGGTAGGAGCAAAATACGGTTACTTCAATGCCAGCCAAACCGGTTACAAAAGCAAAAAACCTTCGCTTGTTAAGAAGGTGGGGATGTTCTTAGGCCTTATCCCGCTGGAATGCTCTTTCTTCCTCAATTACACGGCTTTCAACAGCGCCGGTTTTTTCTTTAAAAAAGCAGGAAGCGATTACAAGGAATGCCTGACAAAAGCCTACAGCGATACAAGCTGTGTGCAGGAACACCTCCGGGATGTGGATAACATCATCCGCTATTCGGAAAAGAATCATATCCAATTATATGTGCTGTTTATTCCCGATGCGAGAGACATCGACTTCACGCAAAACCTCTTCGATCGGCATATTATTCCTTTTCTGAAAGCGCGTGGCGTGCCCTACATCACCCTGGATAAGCCTTTCCGGAAGTACAAGGCTTCAGAATTAATTATCAATCCGCTCAACGCGCATACGAACCCCTTCGCCAATGCCATCATCGCGGAGCAGATCCTCGATTCAATCCCCCAATTGAGGAATTGAATCACCTGTTGCATATGATGGCTCAGCGGTAGCCCTGCTTGACTCAAAAAGAGGTATCCTACAAGCATTTACCCGTTATTTTCATTAAATTTACTAATGGTGGATTCGCTTAAATTCATACTGTTACTCCTGCTCCTGAATTTAGGCTGCTATAGCCAAAGAGTGAAAACACCCGATCTCCATTCCGATTCGCAGGTCCGCTTTACACAAAACAAAAATCAGTGGGATGCCAATATCGCTTACAGGGCGCAGCTCGATGGCGGTGCCTTATTCCTGGAGCAGAGCGGAAAGCTGACCTTCCATTTTTACGATAAGGATAGCTACCGCGCCAGGCACCTGGGGAAGGCCGTGTCTCCCAACTTAAGATTCCATGCCTATTCGGTGGAGTTCCCCGGATCCTTAGCCAATCCACAGATCCTGTCGGAAGAGGCTTTTGCGGATTATGATAATTATTACATCGGAAACGACCAGAAACACTGGGCTTCCCGGGTAAGGCACTTTAAGAAGGTGAGCCTGAAAAACCTGTATCCTTCCATCGACGCGGTTTACATCGGGAAGAAGCAATCCATCAAATATAATTTCATTGTGAGGCCGGGAGGCGATCCCGCAGAGATCAGGATGCGCTACACGGGTGTGGATGACATCCGGATCAAAGAAGGGAAGTTGTACATCAATACTTCGGTGAAAGACATGATCGAAGAAAGGCCCTTTGTTTACCAGGTCGTGCAGGGCGATACAATCGAAATCCCCTCTAAGTTTGTTTTGAAAGACCACGCGGTGAGTTTTAAGCTCATGAAAGACTATGATCATACGCTCCCTTTGGTCATTGACCCGCTGCTGGTATTTGCGGCACAAAGCGGGAGCACGGCCGACAACTTCGGGATGACGGCTACCTACGACGACCGCGGAAGCCTTTACTCCGGTGGAACCGTGTTTAATGTAGGCTATCCGACCACGACGGGTGCTTATGACATTTCCTTCAACAATGTGGTGTCGCCCGGAAGAACGGATGTGGTGATCACCAAATACGATTCGGCCGGCACCTTTTTAAAATATTCCACCTACCTCGGGGGCAATAATGCCGAAACCGTTTCCAGCCTCATCGTGGATAAGAATGATAACCTGTGCTTATACGGCACAACCGGCTCCTCAAATTTCCCGACAACAACCGGCTGCTACGATGCCTCTTTCAACGGCGGAAGCTATTTGAGTTTTGTGGCTAACGGAACCACCTTCAACAATGGCACCGACATCTACGTGGCGAAATTCAACTCGGCCGGCACCTCTTTGCTTTCTTCGACCTACATCGGTGGCAGCGAGAACGACGGTGTCAACCACGTGAACCACCTGACCTTTATTCCGGCCTGGGGCGCCAGCGAGTATTACATCGACTCCCTGCAATACAACTACGGCGATCAGTACAGGGGCGAGATCCAGACCGATACCTCCGGGAATATCTATGTGCTCAGCAGCAGCCGCTCCACCGATTTTCCAACGGTGAATGCCATCGATAATACCCTCGGCGGCAAGCAGGATGCGGTTCTGTTTAAATTCAACTCAAGTCTCAGCAATTTATATTTCAGCACCTACATAGGCGGAAGCAACAACGATTGCGGAAACTCGCTGGCACTCGACGATACGCTGAACATCTACATTACCGGCGGCACCTGCGGCCCCGATTTCCCGGTGACAACAGGAAGCTACCAGCAAATTTACGGAGGCGGCAAAGCCGATGGCTTTGTCTGCAAGATCAAAAAAAATGGCGTCTACCTGATGCACTCGAGCTATGTGGGCACACCGGATTACGACCAGAGTTATTTTGTACAGCTAGATGAGCAGCAGGCCGTGTACCTCTTCGGCCAATCGCTGGGGAATATGCCGGTGACACCGGGCGTGTATTCCAATGGCGGCAGTAAGCAATTTATTCAGAAGTTCGATCCGCAGCTAAGCAGCCTCTTGGTAGCTACTGTTTTCGGGAATGGCACCAGCAACATCAGCATTGCGCCTTCGGCGTTTTCGGTAGACTGCGCCGGCAATATTTACATTTCGGGCTGGGGCGGGAATATCCTCACAGGGAATGCCACCAACGGGATGGCGATAACGGGCAACGCGATCCAGGCTTCCACCGACGGATTTAATTTTTACCTGATGGTGCTTTCCCCGAACATGGTCAATATTTTATTCGGGAGCTATTTCGGAGGAGCCCTTAGCCAGGAGCACTCCGATGGTGGCACGAGCCGCTTCGACAAAGCGGGGATCATGTACCAGTCGGTATGTGCGGGTTGCGGAGGCAAGGATGATTTTCCGGTAACGCCGGGCGCCTGGCCCAATACGCCGGGAAACCCCAACCACAGCACCAATTGTAACAACGGTGTCTTCAAGCTCGATTTTCAGTTGAACTCGGCGGTAGCAAGCATTGCAACCTCCACCCTCGGAGGCTGCGCCCCACTTACGGTGCAGTTCAATAATCAGAGCACTTCCGGGCATGCCTTTACCTGGGATTTCGGAAACCACGATACGACTTCACTGATCCTGAACCCGGTGCGAACCTTTACAGCGGCCGGCACGTATACGGCCAACCTCTACGTCAAAAAATCCATCTGCAACAACCTGTACGATACCGCCCGCGTCATCATTACCGTGCAGCCCGTTCCTACAGCCAGCTTCACGGCGGTGATCGATACCTGCTCCAATAAGGTGAGCTTTATCAATCAAACCAATCCATTGGTGACACCGGCGTATTGGTATATCAATTCCACGCCCGTAGCCACCACGCAAAACTATGCCCAATCCTTTGTGACCGCAGGAAGCTATACCGCCACGCTGATCACAAAAACAAGTTACGGCTGCGCCGATACAATGACACAGGTGATTACCGTACCTGTAGACTCGATCAACATCAACGCACCGCAAACCAAATGCGCCAAAGCCGTGGTTCCCCTGCTGGCCGAAGGTGGCGATACCTATAGCTGGCAGCCAACGGCCGGGCTCTCCAATCCTTCCATTGCCAACCCGCTCTGCAATGCCCAAACCACTACCATTTACACGGTCACGATCACGCAGAACAGCTTGCTGAATAAAACCTGTATCAAAACACTGACGACTTCGGTTACGGTATATCCGGTCATTAATGCGGCCTTTACCTATACCATCGGGGCCTGCCGCAACGATGTGAGATTTACCGATGCCTCTGCGATCAGCCCGGTAAGCTGGGCCTGGGACTTCGGTAACGGCTCGGCCTCAAGCAGCCAGAATCCATCTTACCAATATTCCAACCCGCAGCTATACCAGGTGTCTTTGATTGTGACAAATAGCAATGGCTGCAAAGACACCATCGTGCAACCGATCAACCTGGCCGGTTTCGATCCGATAGCCGTTGATAGCTTCATTTCCAAATGCAAGCCGGATACCGTGCAGCTGAATGCCTCCGGGGGAAATTACTACCACTGGTCGCCGGCGGATGGCTTATCCTCTGTATCCATCAAAAACCCGAAAGCCTTTCCATCGGTAACGACGGTTTATACCGTGACGATCGGTAACATTGTGGGCTCCGATACCTGCAAAACGCTACTCACAACAACCGTCAGCGTCTACCCTTTCGTTTACAATACGGGATCCATCACCGTGTCTTCCACCTCCGTGAATATAGGAGAAACAACAACCGTCACGCTCAACGGTTTTCCTTACACAGGCACGCTGAGCATTACGCCGGATGTGCCCGTGAGGATGATCAACAACCAAACCTATGTGCTCACACCACTAAGGACAGGGGAGTACGAAATCACCTTCCTCACTCAGAATGGCTGCACGCAGCGCCTCAAAACCATTTTTGTACAGATGATTACCGATGCCTGCAATGAAGGTACAGTCTACCTTCCAACGGGTTTTACACCGAACGGTGACGGCGCCAATGATATTCTTTACATCCGCAGCAATTTTATTACGGAAGTGTACCTCACCATTTATGACCGCTGGGGCGAGAAGCTCTTTGAAACGGACGATGTCAAAAAAGGCTGGGACGGCATCTATAAGGGAAAAAAACTCGACCAGGGCGTGTATGGGTATTACATGACCTTTAAATGCAATAATGGGCAGGAATCGTTTAAGAAAGGAAACATTACGCTGATGCGATAGCATGAAGAACAACAGAAGATATATATGTTTTTTCAGAAGCTTGCTTCTCGCATGCGGCATGCTTCATGCGGCATGCTCCATTGCGCAGGACATTCATTTCTCGAACTGGCAAATGTCGCCCCTGAACCTGAACCCGGCGCAAACCGGCCTGTTTGAAGGCGACGGGCGCTTGATCTTTAATTACCGCACCCAATGGCGCAGTGTGCAGGTGCCTTACAATACCTTCAGTTTCGGTGGCGATTTTAATCTCAATAAGCCGCTCATCAAAGGAACGCAGGAAGCCGTAGGCCTCATCTTTAACCACGATGCTGCCGGTGATGGAAAATATACCGTGACGGATTTTAAAGTGCCCTTCAATCATAAATTTTCCTTCCGGAAAGATTCCGGGCTCACCATTGCCTTTGGAGTGCTGGCCGGTGTGAGCAATGTGAAGATCGATCCCAACCGCTTATCCTACGACCGGCAATGGGATGGCGATGCCTATAACGGCGGCTTGCAGAACGGAGAGAATTTTCAGCTGCTGAGCAAAGTGTATGCCGATGTGGCGCTTGGTACGGTGATCCAAAAACAGATCAACCAGAAATGGCTGGCAAGCGTAGGCTACGGCATCAGTCATATCAACCAGCCCAATATTTCTTTCTACAATACCAAAGGGGTGACGCTAAAACCGCGGCATAACGAATCCCTGCAGCTGAAATACAGCTTCTCCAACATCTCCTCTGTGATGCTGGAATATTACGCCAACCAGCAGCAGAAATTCCGTGAGAACCTCGCAGGCCTTACCTATTATCATACCATAGAGCCCAAAACGGGAACCATTGTCAACATCGGCTTCTTCAATCGCTTCGGCGATGCGATGGTAACGACGCTTGGATTGCAGCATAATAATATGCGTCTGCAAGGTTCTTATGATTACAACTACTCCGCTTTCAAACGGGCAACCAATGGCAAGGGCGGCTTTGAGATCTCCTTTATTTACATTTATGCCAAACCGAAAGTATTTGTTCCAAAAACCAGGGTTTGCCCTATTTATATGTAAATTTTCTATTATATTTATAAATAATGTACCCAATTACGTTTAAATACAGGCTATACATACATTGGTATATAGTGCGGCTGACGTGAACGAATTGCGAAGCACTCATTTATACCAAATAAAAAACTAAAATAAATGAATAAAAGTGCGAACCGCCATTTTTTCACTCCGTTTCCTGGGCAGGCATGTGCGCGAAAAAATGGAGGTTGGTTTTCGTTCTTGATTTTTTTGTTTCTTTTTTCATCAAGGAAAAAAGAAAGAGAATTGACAAATTTGAAGACGTATTCTATTTGTAACGACATATTTTAAAGTTCATGCAAAAGCATTTCTACAGCATAGTCGTGTTCTTCCTTTCCTGCCTGGTTTATCAGCAGGCCTATGGAACACACATTGTCGGCGGGGAATTGAATTACAAACACCTCGGCGCGAACAATTACGAGATCAGGCTCACCGTTTACCGCGATTGTTATGTAGGTGTGCCGCCCTTCGACAACCCGGCCTTTGTGGGCATTTTCGATTCCAACAACAATTTGCTGCGAACGCTCCAAATGCCTTTCCGCGGCCTCGATACGCTTCCCCCGGCCATCAACGATCCCTGCATGATCCCGCCTTTGGATTTTTGCTATGAAGTCACCACCTACATCGATACCGTCAATCTGCCACCGCGCGCCGGAGGCTACCAGATCTCTTACCAGCGCTGTTGCCGCAATCAGAACATTTTAAATATCGTTAATCCCGAATGTGTGGGCGCTACTTATTATGCCACCATTCCGGGCCCGGAAGTGGTAGCGGTGAACAGCAACCCGGTTTTTAAATTGTGGCCTCCGCCCTTTATCTGTGTCAACAAGCCCTGGGTCTTCGATCAGTCTGCCATCGATGCAGACGGGGATTCCCTGGTCTATGAGCTGTTTATGCCTTACGATGGCCTCACGGCGAGCTGCCCGGTGGTAACGAATCCCATACCTTCGCCTGCCGGCTCTACATGCCCCAATTCCATTGCCTCCTGCCCGCCGGCGCCGGTAAGTCCGCCTTTCCCTTCGATCGTCTGGAAAACCCCCTACACCACAAGTAATATGCTGGGAGGAGTTCCCATGCAGATCAACTCCTCTACGGGCCAGGTAACCGCCACGCCAAATTTACAAGGCTATTTTGTGATCGGCATCAAAGTCAAGGAATACCGCAACGGTGTTTTTCTGAGCGAGACCAAGCGCGATTTCCAGCTGATTGTGAAAGCCTGCCCGCAGGTGGTAGTGGCAGCAGCCCAGGTGCCGCAGGCCATTTGTGAAACGACGACCGTCTCCTTTACCAACAACAGCACCGGGAGCTCGGGCCTGAGCTTCAACTGGTATTTCGGCGATCCGACAACATTGGCCGACACCTCTCACGCCACAAGCCCAAGCTACGGTTATCCCGGAACAGGCAGCTATTCGGTAACGATGGTGGCTTATGTAAGCTCCAAGCCGGCCTGTAATGATACCGTCAACACCGTAGTATCCATCAGCGAATCGTTTAAAGCCTCATTTACCTTCACCGCTATTCCCTGTTCGGAGAATTTAGTGGCTTTTACAGCCATCGCAGAAAACCCACCGGGTACCTCTACCGTTTGGAAGTGGAACTTTGGGGATGGTGTCACATCCACGGAACAAAACCCGAACCATTACTACACCGCCTCAGGAAATTTTCCGATCACCCTGGTGGCCTCTATTCCTAATTCCATCAATTGCTCCGATACCCTTTCCGCGCAAACCATTAATGTGGTGACCAACCCGGAGATCTATGTCCCCAATACCTTTACGCCCAACAATGATGGCTACAATGACCTCTTCAAAGTGCGCGGCCCCGATTTTTCGGTGTTCTACTTTGCCGTATACAACCGCTGGGGACAGCTGCTGTTTGAAACCACCGACGCCTCACAGGGCTGGGACGGGATGTACAAGGGTAAAGCTTCCGATCCCGGTGTCTTCGGCTATTACATCAAAGCCAGGTGCAGCGAAGGAAGCGAAGAGATCTTCAAAAAAGGAAATGTGACACTGATACGTTGATGAGGGAAAAGCGGAGACATACCTTACACGGCCTGGTGTTTGTTTTATTTTGCGTGAGAATGGCTTTGGCGCAGGACATTCACTTTTCGCAATACAATGGCTCGCTGCTCAATGCCAATCCCGCTTTCACAGGTTTTTTCGACGGCGATTACCGCTTCGGCGGCATATACCGTAGCCAGTGGCAGTCGGTGCCCGTATCGTATTCTACCTTTTCGGCTTTCGGCGATACACGGATTAAACTAAAAAAACGGAAAAGCGATTGCATCGGGATCGGCATCCTGTTCAACAACGATAAGGCCGGTTATGCCAATTACGCCATCAACCAGATCTATCTTTCCGGATCTTACATGCATAAGCTGAATACCGATTCTACCCTGTTGTGGAGCACGGGCATTACGGCGGGCTATTCCAACCTGGCCTTCAATTACAACAAAATGACCTTCGATAACCAATACGACGGAACCCGCTACAGCTCCTCGCTGGCAACGGGAGAAAACTTTGCAGCGACATCTACCAGCTACATGGATGTAAGCGCCGGCACATTGCTAAAATACGACATCAGGCAAAGAGCCTACATTCAGTATGGATTTACCTACAGCCACATCAATACTCCCAGGATCACCTACCAGAATAATGCTTCCATCAGGCTCGATCCCAAGATCTATAACTACCTGTCGTTTCAGTATCCCGTAGCGCCTGCTGTAGATGTGCTGGTAGAGCTGCTGCACCAGAAGCAGGGAAAATACAACGAAATCATACCCTTTGCGATGCTAAAGCTGCACCTCGATGATAAAACACAGCAACAGGTTGGCCTTGGCTTTAATTACAGGGCCAAAGATGCCGTGGTGGCGCGGCTGTTCTATCAGTTCAGGACCCTCAATGCCGGTATTGCTTACGATGTGAATACCAGCAAATTTATGGCCGCTACCAACAAGCAGGGCGCCTTCGAAATTTACCTGACCTATATCATCCGGAAAATCATTCCTTTTGTTCCTAAAACGAGGGTTTGTCCAATATATATGTAACTTGTACTATGCTTAAACAGAAGCTCTCTATAATCGTTTTGCTGTGTTGCCTGTGTGCCGGCACCGTCGGTGCACAAAGCATCAAAAAGCTGTTGAAACAGGGCGAGGACGCCATGAAACTTAAAGATTATTCATCGGCGGCACAGATTTATAACCAGGTCATCCTGCTGGATTCCTCCCGCATCGAGTACCAGGTCTTATTTGCGGATGCCTCACGCCTCAATTATGACGAGGGAACTGCGCTTCACTGGTACCAGAAGATCTATAAAAAAGACAATGGCAAGGTATACAAGGAAGTTCCCTTTTATATGGCTACTCACCTGAAGACGGCAGGGCGCTATAAGGAAGCCAAAAAGCTCTTCGATAAGTATTATAAAAAACAGCGCAACAGCAAAGATGCGGCGAAGAAGAAGCTGGCCGCCAAAGCCAAACAGGAATACGAATCCTGCGACATCGCGCAGATCCTCATCAAAAATCCGGTGGCTGTGAAAGTGTATCACCTCGATAGCATGGTGAACAGCAGGGTGAGCGAGTATGCGCCCTTTGAATACGACAGCACGCTGTATTTTTCCTCGCTGCGCGATCAGTCGGAAAAAGATAAGAATGCGATTGGTTACAACAAGCTCTATACGGCCCATAAATCAGCGCTGAAGCCTAACCGTTGGCAAAAGGCCAAAGAGCTCGACAGCCTCTTCAACAAGCATGGCATTCACAATGCCAATACGGCCTTCAACAGCGATTTTACAAAGATGCTTGTGTCGCGCTGCGGAGCGCTCAATGCAAGCCAGTATACCTGCGAGATCTACGGCTCCGACTTTGTGGATGGGCACTGGACCGAGCTGAAAAAACTGCCTTCGCCCATCAATGTGCCCGGCAGCAATACCACACAGCCCTGCCTGAGCGAGATGAACGGAAAGCCGGTGTTGTTCTTTTCGAGCAACCGCAGCCCCGGAGAGGGCGGCATGGACGTTTGGTATGCCTATCTGAATGCCGACGGAAGCTTTGAAACACCGGTGAATGCAGGCAACAGGATCAATACCGTGGAAGACGACATTACGCCCTGGTTTGTGAAGGAGAACAGCACGCTTTATTTCAGCAGCACCTGGCACAAAGGCCTGGGCAACTTCGATATTTTCCAGTCGTCCTATAAGGACAATGCCTTTGCAGAGCCGCAGAACGCGGGCTATCCTATCAACAGCAGCAACAACGATATTTACTACAGCATCAGCTCTAAAAAGGACCGGGCCTATATTTCTTCCAACCGCATCGGTTCTTATTTCGAGGACAAGCCCAACTGCTGTAACGATATCTATACCTTTACTATCACGCCGCTCACAGAGCCTGTAAAACCGGTAGATACAACGGAACTGATCATTAACCAGATGAAAGTGCTGGTGCCCCTGACCTTGTATTTTCACAACGATGAGCCGGAGCCGAAAACGAAAGTGATCACCACCAAAAAGAACTATAAAAAAACCTATGAGGATTACATCGCTTTAAAGCCGCGCTACCTCACCGAATACCCGAAAGGACTGGAGGGAGATGCCAAGGATTATGCGCTTAACCGCGTGGAAAATTTCTTTGAAGACAGCGTGGATGCCGGCATGCAGGACCTCGACCGCTTTGCCATTCTGCTGGGGCAGGTACTCGAGCGCGGCGAAAAGGTAAAAATCACCATGAAAGGCTATTGCAGCCCGCTGGCCAGCACCGATTATAACGTGAACCTGGCCAAGCGCCGCATCAGCAGCCTGAGGAACTATTTCATGGAATACGAGAACGGCAGATTTGTTAAATACGTCGATAATCCCAATGAAAAAGAGGGACGCATCGAATTCTTTAATGAAGACATCGGGGAGCTTCCCGTAAGTACCGTCAGCGACGATGTCAAGGATGTGAGGAACTCGGTCTACAGCCCTTACGCCGCGGCCGAAAGAAAGATCCAGATTATTGCCATCAGCTACCTGAAATAGCCCGGAGCACGTATTTGTAGCAGGTTCGGTTCCTGTTCGCCGCTGAAAAGCCCCGTTTTCACAGAAAAAATACAAAAAGCTTACCAGTTATCCGGCAAAAATAACCACTTACAAAATCGTGATTTAATTTCAACCTGAAAAGGCAATATTTGTAGCGGAATGACGTGAATACACAAGGAAAAGGCGCCTGAAACATTAACAAAAAGATAGTATTGACTTATTGTTATTTAAAAACCTTTTTACTATGTTTGGCGTCATTCTAAAAATCAGAAACTAACTAAAAATCAATAATTATGAAACAAAACAAAACATCAGGAGGTTTTCCACTAATCGTGTCGGCATTAGCGATTGTAATTTGCCTAGTAATAGGTATCATCGTGTACAAATTTGTGTTGGGAGCATCCGGTAATTTTGATGCAGACGGTCCGGAAAAAGGCCACCCTTTGAACTTCTTCGGTATCATGTATAAAGGTGGATTTATCGTGCCAATTCTCTTGGGTACTTTATTTACCGTATTAACTTTCTTCTTCGAGCGTTTAATCACCATTCAAAAAGCAAACGGCCGCGGTGCTGCCGATAAATTTGTTGCTAAAATCAAATCCCTGGTAGGTTCAGGTGACCTGGATGCTGCTATCGCTGAGTGCGACAAACAACAAGGTTCTTTAGGAAACGTTGTTCGCGAAGGCTTATTAAAATACAAATTCGTTGAGAACGATCCAACGATGGATAAAGAAGCAAAAGTAGCGGCTATCACCAAAGCGCTGGAAGAAGCTACTGCTCTTGAATTACCAATGTTATCCAAAAACTTAAGCGTGATCTCTACCTGTGCTTCTATCGGTACCCTCGTTGGTCTGATCGGAACGGTTGTAGGTATGATCCGTGCCTTCGGTGCCTTAGCTGCAGCTGGTACTCCTGATACAGCGGCTCTCGCAACCGGTATCTCCGAAGCTCTTGTAAACACATTGGTTGGTATCTTGTCTTCTGCTTTAGCGATCATTTTCTACAACTTCTTCTCAAACCGTGTCGATCAGATTACGTTTGCTATGGACGAGGCTGGTTTCTCTATTGTACAGGAGTTCCAGACACGTGCAAAATAATTCATCTTCCTTTATGGAAATGAAAGAAGGATTGAATCTAAATACTAACAGAACTAATTAATAAGACATGGGAAAGATTAAAGTCGCAAAACACGCTCCGTCTATAGACATGACGCCGATGGTGGATCTGGCTTTCCTTCTGGTAACCTTCTTCATGCTCACGGCATCTTTCAGGATGGCTGAGCCTGTGGTGGTCGATCCTCCGGCTTCTCATTCGGATAAAACCCTACCTGAGAATACGATCCTGGTAACCGTTGATAATAACGGCAGGGCCTTTTTCGGGATCGGGAACGGTGAAGCGAAAATAAACGCTTTAGCCAAGATCAGCGAGAAATACGGAGTGAAGTTTACGCCTGACCAGATAAAGAAATTCGGTGGCTTATCCAGTTTCGGTGTTGAGGTGAAAGACCTGCCCCGCTACCTGGATGCTTCGGAAGCAGAGCGTTTGAAGTTCCAGCCTCAGAAAGGCGTTCCTCTCGATTCGTTAAATAACCAGCTGAAAGACTGGATTACTTACGGAGCTACCGAGTTGAATGTCATTTACACACGCAACAGGGAAGACGCCAAAGAAAAGAACATTGAGTTTAAAGGAGAAAAGCCACGTTACGCGATCAAAGCAGACGGCAAGGCCAAATACATTTATGTAAAAGATGTATTTAAAACCTTTACCGATATGAAAATTTATACCTTCAACCTGATCACATCACTCGAAGGTGGAGAAACTAAAGCTGCAGCACCAGCTGCACATTAATATTAACTAAAAAACTAATTTGATATGGCAGAGATAGCAGAAGGCGGCGGCGGCGGTCATAAGAAAGGTGGTAAGAGGCGGGCCAAGAAACAGAGTACGCGTGTCGATATGACACCGATGGTGGATTTGGCCTTCTTATTATTAACGTTCTTCGTATTGACCTCGACCTTTAGCAAGCCAAAAAGCATGGAGCTGAGCTTACCGGCTCCTCCGGAAAATCCTATTGATCAGCCACCAGTTAAGAATGGTGTTACGTTTTTATTAACGAAAAACGATCGTATTTTTTATTATGTAGGGGAGTTTTATTTACCAGGCAATGAAAAAGGAATGCCTCCTACACAATTGTCGGAAACTACATTTAGTTCTGATGGATTGCATAAATTATTAAGTGAGCAAAATAAGTGGGCGATTGACGAAATTGAAAAATTGTCAAAAGAGAATAAAGCCAAAGCGCTAGCTGATAGTACATTCAAGCGCAAAGCTGTGGATGCAACTGCGGATAGGCGTGCTATTACAGTTTTAATTAAAACGGACGATCAGGCAACTTACAAAAACGCCATCGACATGCTGGATGAATTAAAGATCTGCAATGTTGGTAAGCGGGTGTTAGGAGTAGATATGTCAGCTCCGGAATATGCATTATTACAAGAAAAAATCAAATAATCATGGCAGGAAATTGGAATAGCGTAGTAGACGACTCCAGGAACGATATCGTTTTTGAAGGTCGCAACCAGAAGTACGGCGCGTATGATCTGCGCCGCAGGTACAACTGGACAGTCACCATCATCCTGGCCAGCATGATTGGTGCTCTGGCCCTGGGAATGGGGATTAAAACCATTTTAGGATTAAGAGGTGAGGAAGTGGATAAGCAACCGGTGCTCGATATGACCACCATCGACTTAACACCGCCGCCGGCTGATAAAAATGAGCCACCACCGCCACCGCCACCGCCACCGCCGCCAGTCATGGAAACGGTAAAATTCGTTCCTCCGGTAATTAAGGACGACGCGGTAGAAACCGATCCGCCACCGCCACAGGAAAAGCTGACGGAAAGCAACGTAAGTACAGTGACCCAGGAAGGTGACGGTGATGCCGTAGTTGTTCCGAACGAAGGCCCTACCGGCAACGGTGTGGTTGAGGAAAAGGCACCTGAGATCTTTACCGTAGTAGAAGAGATGCCTGAGTTTCCGGGTGGACCAATGGAAATGATGAAGTACATTCAGAAAAACATTCAATACCCTCAAATGGCGAAAGAAGCCGGCTTAAGTGGTAAATGCTTCCTGAAATTCGTTGTGAACGGTAACGGTAACATCAGCGACGTGCAAGTATTGAAAGGCGTTCCTGGTTGCCAGGAGTGCGATAAAGAAGCGATCCGTGTGGTTAAGTCCATGCCGAACTGGAAACCGGGTAAACAAAACGGTCGTTCAGTTCCGGTATTCTTTAACTTACCGATCAACTTCCAGTTGAAATAAGCCATTGCTCATACATATAAAGATCCTTCCCCAATTCCGGCGGAAGGATTTTTTTTAAACGGCCATTTGATTCGGTGGCTTAGAGTCACGAGGTGTCGTGATCAGCCACCTGCATATCTAAATTAATTATATAAAACTGTTCTCATGAAACGTAGTCCAACCGAATTGATCAATCTTGTATTCAGTGGCCTGATGGTAGTGCTTACCATAAGCGGAGCTATTATTTTCCTGTTTACACACCTGTTCAGCGACAGGGTGTTCGGGAACAACCGCTACATCCTCGGTTGCGTCTTCCTGATCTATGCTGTCTACAGGTCGTACCGCATGAACCTCACGATCAGAGGCAGAAGATCGGATAGCGAAAGCGAAGAAGAGTAGTGGCGGATCACATGCCCTGTCTTCGTAATCTCTGATGGAGGTATCTGAAGTCAGATGTTATCCTGGGAGGATAACAGATCCGTATAGGAATCTTATATAAAATGGGGTGTAAAACCGCCCTGGGTGCAACCCGGAACCGGAATCAGGTTATCGCCACTCTGGTCGATACCTGCCAGGTTCATGATATTATTATACCAGCTTTTTTTGTAGGAAGGATCTATTTCCGAAACCTTCACCAGCACATGGTAGCCGCCCCGGGTTTCCAATACGGTGAGGCATGAAGGATTGATAAAGCCTTTGATCTGCTCCAGGATCTGCGGATCTTTGATGTCCACATCCACATCGATGTAATACTTATTGCTGCAGGAAACCTGGATCTCGTTCATGGCTTCCTGTTGAGGATTAATCGTATTGTGACCGGCCTGGATTTTTTTGGCGAAGTTCACCAGTGAGGAATAGGTTGCTTTCCAGAGATCGCGCGGGTTGACGGTAATGTAGAGGGCAAGAGCTTCCTGTGGAATGGCATTTCCGTTTTGTCGGTAAGATCCGACAGCACATTCGAGCTGCCGGATCTTATCAAACATCATATCTTTTCTGCTGGTAAAGCGTTTCAGCTGCTGCTTATCGGACTTGATGACCGAATCGCCGCTGAGGTATTTGCTGCGTGCAAGCAGGCTGATGTAATACTGTTCCTGTTCGCTGCACTCGGGCAGCCATGCAATAAAGTCCTTAAGAAGCTGCTCGTCGTTAATGACTTTGTAGTTCATGCTTATTTACTCTGAGGGCTTTTGAAGAACTCAACGGCTTTCTTATTATTAGGATCAAGGTCGCGGATGATCCCGAAATATTCTTTGGCCTTGGCATAATCTTTTGTGCTTACGGCATAGAAGCCTAAGTATTCACAAGCCTCGATCACGTTGGTTTTGTTGGCCGGTAGGGCATTCTGAGCTTTCACCAGCTCCACGCCTTTCTCATAGTATGGTTTTGCCAGCCATTTTTCGTTTTTCAGATCCTGCTGTACATTGGCTTTGCCTCTCCAGAAGTAAGCAATGGCATACTCAGGGCTTTTCTGCGCCAGGATAGAGAAGCAGGTATCGGCTTGTATAAATAATTGCAGGGCTTCCGCGTCTTTTTTCTCACGCTGTTTTGCTCCGCCTTCGAAATAATTGGCGCGGCCAAAGTCGTACCAGTCCTGCAATTGTAAATTATTTTTATCGCCGGCTAATTTTTTGTTATAAGCCTCAATGGCCTTCGCGTATTTCTTTGATTTCATATACGACTGGGCAATGCTGGTCACGATATCACCCGCCATTTTCGGATCCATGGCCGCCGCTTTTTCCAATTCGATGATGCCAAGGCTGTCTTTCCCGGTTTTGGAAAGCAGGATGCCTTTGTATTTGTAATCCAACGGAGAATATTTGAAATCAGGACCTGCTTTTTCAAAGAAGGTGTTAATCGCCTTCAAGCCTTTGGTATAAGCAGCCGTGTCGGTTTTGTTGCCCAGCTCCGCGTAAGAGTGGCCTAAATACCTGTCTAAAAACTTGCTGGTGCTTCCGGATTTCTGAAGAGCCTCGATCTCTGTAACAGCTTCTGCATATTGCTTGTTGATGAATAAGAACTCTGCGTAGCGTTTGCGGGCATCATCACTGTTATTCAGCTCCACGTATTTTTTGCCGGCCTGTACGGCGTTTGCTTTTTGTCCTGCAAGACTGTAAATCTCTGCTTTCTCAATATAGGCCGGTGCATAGTTAGGATCGATGGCTTCCGCTTGCTTATAGAGGTCTAAGGCTAACTGGAAGTTACGGGCTCTTTTGTAAAGCTTACCGGAACGCAATACCCCTTTCGGTGATTTTGGGTTCAGTTCTGTTGCCTTGTTGTATTCCTTGATGGCAGGGCCACCGTCGGTTGGATTTTTTTCCAGTAACGCATCACCCATCAGAATGTGGTTCTCCGCATTTTTCGGCTCCAGCTTGATCGCTGCATTCAGCAGGCTGATGGCTTCATCCAGGCTTTTATTTTCAGCGTTGATGTATACTTCCGCTGTTTTGCGCATCACCTCTGCGTTTTTGTTGGCACCCAGGGTAGCTGCTTTAAAGAATTGTGTTTTGGCATCGGCTGCGTTTCCTTTGTACCAAAGGATTTTTCCTAAGCCCACATAGTTGAGCGGGTAAGTCGCATTCACCTCCGAGCCTTTTTTATAAAAAATATTGGCAGAATCCAGGTCGCCGTTTTGGAAATAATTTTCGCCGTAGTAAAAATAATTTTCTCCCTTAGCGGCGTCTTTAGCGATCAGAGCCCTGAAATCAGCGGCTGCTGCTTCGTAACGTTCGCTTTCTGTTTTGGTAATAGCGTCCTGCAGGGATTGTGCAAAAGCCATGTTGGCAAGAATGAGAGATGATGCAATTAATGTGATCTTTTTCATCGTGTCTGTCTGGTATTAGTTTGAAATTATTGTCTGATATTAAGTTTTCCGCCTTTGATCTCGATAAAGAGCTGCTTGTTGATTTTTCCTTCCAGGCCGGCGATGTTTAGCTTTCCGGGCTCCAGGGCCAGCAGGAAATCTATCCTGTAATTTTTTGTTTCCGGGTTATCGGAGTAATTAATGGGGTCGAACTGCGCCACACAGTTTACGCTCAGGTTATTGATGGTGAGCTGCCCCGGCATGCTGTACAGTTTTTCGTCGTCGATCTGCTGATTGAATAAAGATAGCTTATCGCTTAGGTTTGCCTTGAACAGGATGTACTGTGTTCCTTTGCTTTGCAAGGCGCTGTCGAGCTTTGGGTCATTGGTCGACAATTTGAAGGCATCGGTTTTGATCTGAAAATCACCGTTGGTGGTATTCAGGATGATGTATGAATAATCGGTTGTGGCTTCGAATACCTTCTGAAACTTATCCTCCGACCTGATAACCATCCGCGATTCGGAAAACATATCGCCGGGGGTTTGCGCATTTAACGCGGTGGTCAGAAAAAAAACAGCGGTGAATATACCTGATACTTTTTTCAAATTGTGAGTTTTACAAAAGCGTTAAATTACAGTTTTTAAAAATCAATTTACCTGCCAACACTCCATTTGCAGGCTAATTTGAGTCTAAATTTAACATAATTTTTACCTTGAGAACAACAGATTTTTGATTTTTACACGAAAGCGTTATTTGGTCCCAACCGGCGTCATGTCTACTTCAATCAGGCGCTCTTCCTGCCTGTTGGGGGCGAGGCCTTGTTTCAGGAACATCAGCTGGCCTTTTTCGCCGGCAATAAATGTTTCGATGCCTTTTCCGAGGCTGAATTCCGGTGAGCGGCGGATGATACAAATGCTGCGGCAGAACGGATAATCGCCTGTCGCGATGTTCGATTGATCGGGCATGTAAGCCAGTTTTGCATTACCGCGGGAAATCGCCAGGATCTTTACTTTTTGCAGAAATTCCTTAGTGGTATGATCGTCCTTATCGCTGAGCCAGGCATAATCGCACACGCCGATGCTGTTGGCAGAAGCAGCAACTGCGTTGATAAGCTCCGGTGTGTTATTCACTGCCGAGCAGTTTGTTCCGAAGTTACCGGCCGGCACCAGCGAATCTTTGAGCTGGCGCGTGCTTCCTGAGTTCTGGTTGTCGAAGATTATGCTGATGTGCTTTCCTTTTACATACACAGAATCATTGCCTTTCAGGATCTCGGTGAGCATCGCTACAGAAATCGTAGAATCCGGGAAGGAAAGCGGAACGATAAAAGCGATGGCATCCCTTGCTACCACAGAGCTTTCCGGGTAAATGTTCTTTGCCTTGAATTGCTTCAGCTCCTTTTCGCTAAGCATGCGTGTCATAGCAATGACTTTGCAGCTATCGTTATAGAGGGCCTCTACACAGGCTTTTTCGTTGGAGGAAACCGTGGTGATGACGGCATTTTTATAGGTAGCCTTGAAGGTAAAGACCTGATTTTCGATATGAAGCTTGAGGCCCTCATCGTAGAAGATGGTGAGTTTGCCGGTGGTAGGTGAATCTTTTTTGGTGATGTCGTCTTTCATCCCGCAGGAAGCAAGAAGAACAGACAAAAGACTGAACGTGAAGAATGGTTTCATAGGTGTGGTTTGTGGCTTATCAAAATTAGGGAATTTTTTTAAACCGGCCGGCCGGACTTTATATCTGGCAGGAATCTGCCGCTATCTGGTAAGGAAGGATTGCGAGAACCGCTGGCGATATTCTCATCCGAATAATTTTTACAAATCAGAACAACATAACGCTCCTCCGGAGCGTGTGGGGCCTTTAGACCTGTTTTCTATAAACATATTGCTCCTCCGGAGCAAAGAACAGGTTTAACGAGAATTGTTTGCAGACTATATTTATGTTCTTATACCCCGTAGGGGTATTATGTTTATAGAACTATAGTTTGCGGTATCTTTTGCTCCGTTAGGAGCAATATGTTGCTCCATATCCAACTAAAGGCAGCCTGCTTATAATACATTTTGTCATTCGGGTATATAGAAATTATTGACTGACTAATTTCATATCACTGAAAGAGTGAATTAGAAGCCGTTTAGCTCAACAACTTAATCGCTTTTTTGAGAGATTCCACTAAGACGTCGATCTCTTCAAAGGTATTGTAGAAAGCAAAGGATGCCCGGATGGTGCCGGGAATGTTATAGAACTGGCAGATAGGCTGTGTGCAGTGATGGCCGCTGCGAATGGCCACGCCGTATTTGTCGAGGATCGAGCCCACATCAAAAGGATGGAGGCCTTCCACGTTGAACGAGATCACAGAGGTTTTGTGCGCGGATGTGCCGTATATCTTAACGCGCTCTATCTCCAGGAGTTTTTCAGTAGCATATTTCAATAAAGCATCTTCGTGTTGTTGGATGGCCTCAAAGCCGATGCGGTTCACATAGTTGATGGCGGCAGCCAGCCCGATACCGCCCTCGATGTGCGGTGTGCCGGCTTCAAATTTCAGGGGCGCTTCGGCAAATTCCGTTTTAGCGAGGCTGACGGTTTTAATCGTTCCGCCACCCGTTTGATAGGGCGGGAATTTGTCGAGCCAGTGTTGGCGCGCATACAGGATGCCGACGCCGGTAGGGCCAAATAATTTATGTGCGCTGAAGACATAAAAGTCACAATCGAGGTCCTGCACATCCGGCCTCAGATGCGGAACGGCCTGTGCGCCGTCGATCAGTACAGCCGCTCCCGAAGCCGCGCGGATCCTCGCGATCATGGCTTTCACGGGATTGATGGTGCCGAGTGTATTGGAAATGTGGGTAAAGGCAACCAGCTTTGTTTTTCCGGTGACCAGTGTTTCAAGCCCTTCCAGGATCAGCTCACCGGCCGGATTGATGGGAATGTATTTCAGCACCGCTTTTTTCTCTTCGCAGAGCATCTGCCAGGGAATGATGTTACTGTGATGCTCCATCTCGGTGATCAGGATCTCATCGCCTTCGCTGATGGCCAGCTTGCCGAAGCAATAAGCCACCAGGTTGATGGATTCCGTGGTGCCGCGGGTGAAGATGATTTCTGATGGCTGCGCCGCATGGATGTGTGTGGCAACGGTCTGGCGCGCCTCTTCGTAAGCAATGGTGATCTCACGGCTCAGCGTGTGTACACCGCGGTGTATGTTGCTGTTCTGGTTCGTATAGTAATTTGTCAGCGCATCGATCACCGCTTGTGGCTTTTGCGCCGTAGCGCCGTTGTCGAAATACACCAGCGGCTTTCCGTTCACGCTGCGGTTAAGAATGGGAAAGTCTTTGCGGATGTTGTTTATGTCTAACATGGTTCAGTTTTAAAATGGATACTTCCTGAGTATCCGGAAGTGCCATCGGTTAATTGACTTCGAGAGCCTCAGTCAACTAACCGATGGTTGAGGCTCTCGAAACCATCGATCAGAATTTCATGCTTATTTTCCGCCTGACAACATGCCGTGTTTATACTCTACAAAGTCTTTTCAAACAGTTGTAAAATTCTTTCCTTCAAGGACTCTACTTCTATTTTGTCGATCACTTCCTCTGCAAAGGCCTGTAAGAGCAGTTTACGGGCATTGTCTTCACCGATGCCGCGCGCTTTTAAATAAAATAAAGCATCCGTATCGATTTTTCCGGTAGAAGTGCCATGCGAGCATTTCACATCATCGGCGTAGATCTCCAGCTGGGGCTTGGTATTGATCGTTGCGTCGTCGCTCAGTAAAATGTTTTTGCTGCTTTGGTAGGCATTCGTTTTTTGCGCATCTTTTCTCACAAAGATCTTCCCATTGAAGGTACCGTTTGATTTGTCGGAGGCAATGCCTTTATACAATTCATTGCTTTCGCAGTTCGGCATCTGGTGATCGATGAGGGTGTGGTTATCTACCAGCTGGGTACCTTTGGTAAGGAAAAGCCCGTTCAGGTGAGCCTCGCAATTGGAAGCTGCCAGCTCTACGTTATGGTTGTTGCGTACCAGCTCGCCGCTCAGGGTCAGCGTGGTGTTGCTGTAATTGGCATAGCGGTTGACTTTTACGCTGTTGGTATGAACCGAATAAGATGTGGACCCTTCATTCTGAAAGGTGTAGCAGGTCAGCTTCGCATTTTCATCCAGCAGCTTTTCGCTCACGTAGTTTGAGAACACTTTAGCGCTGCCGGTATTCACAAAGCTTTCGATCAGCGTGAGCTCGGAGCCTGATTCGATGTGAATGAAATTACGGCTGTTGGATAAGGAAGGCTTATCGTTGTTGCTGATGTAAATGATATGCACGGGCATCGGGATCGCGTTGTTCTTCTCTACCTTAAAGAACAAGCCGTTGTTACAAAATACGGTATTCAGGGCGATGAGCGAATCGGAGAAGGATTTGGCCTGGCTCGCAATCAGGTCTTTCTCCTTGCCGGAAATATCGTTCAGCGATTTGATGCTGATGCCTTTGGCAATCACTTTCTCGCTGAGCTCAGGACTGTAGCGGCCGTTCAACACCACTAAGTTGATGGCTTCATCGATCTTGTAGGCGGTGATGTCCTGCAGGTCCAGGTTCTGAAAGCTTTGCTCCACCGATTTGAATTCGCGGCGGATGTAAGCTTCGATATTACAGTATTTGTAATCTTCGTGCTTGTTATTGGGAATGCCTTTTTCCTCGAGCTGCCTGATGGCCGATACGATCTCCTCATCGGGAATGAACGCAATCTTTGGAGCCTGCTTTTGCAGGCTTTCCATCAGCTGCTGGGTGACGGCACTTTTCGTTTCTGCTAATGACATATTACTCTGCTATTTCAAATTCTTTTTTAATTTCATCATATCCTTTTGCTTCCAGCTCGAGCGCCAGCTCTTTGCCACCGCTCTTCACGATGCGCCCTTTGTACAGGATGTGCACGTAATCAGGAACGATATAGTCCAGTAAGCGTTGGTAGTGAGTAATGAGGACCGTGGCATTCTCTTTCGATTTCAGGGTATTCACACCATGAGCTACAATCCGCAGGGCATCGATGTCGAGCCCGCTGTCGGTCTCATCGAGGATGGCGAGCTTCGGATTGAGCATGGCCATCTGGAAGATCTCGTTGCGTTTTTTCTCACCGCCGCTGAAGCCTTCGTTCACGCTGCGGTTGGTAAGCTTCACGTCGAGCTCCACGAGCTTTTGTTTTTCTTTTACCAGTGCCAGGAAATCCTTGGCGGGAATTTCTTCCTGCCCATGATAGTGGCGGATCTCATTGAGAGCGGTGCGCAAGAAGTTAATGTTGCTCACGCCCGGAATCTCGATCGGGTATTGGAATGCCAGAAACAGGCCTTCCCGGGCGCGGTCTTCGGTTGATAGCTCAAGCAGGTTTTTGCCGTTGAAGGTAACTTCGCCTTCAGTAACTTCGTAATCTTCGCGCCCGGCGAGAACGCTTGACAAGGTTGATTTTCCTGAGCCGTTCGGGCCCATGATGGCGTGAACTTCGCCGGCTTTTACTTCTAAATTAATGCCCCTTAAAATTTCTTTTCCATCAACGGACGCGTGCAGATTCTTGATTGTGATCATGGTGTATGGGTGACTTATTGATAATTATAGTTATAGATAGTTGCTGAGAATGTATTGATTAAAAAAGGTTGTTTTTTCAGGTTCCAGAGAGCCACAGACAAGCGGTCGGATGCTTTGAAATCGCCTTCCATGGTGGAGGTGTAATTGTATTCGGCTTCTTCACAACAGCTCTGCGAAGGTGTTTCGTTGAGCCTGAATTGCTGGTAGCCTTTGCGGTTGCCGGCCTGGTCTTCCACAACAGCACATACCCAGGCGTCGCGGCTCGAATTGGCAAACGCTTCGGTACGTTTAATTTTCAGCTTCATGCAAATGCGTCGAGATATAAAACCAATGCGGTCGAACATCAGCGAAGGACCGAACTCTTTGTTCGAAAAATCGAATGGAGCGGAAGTTACTGCTTCTCCCGAAAGGCTTGCAGGAACCGGGTTTTTGGAGAAAGGAAGAAGGTCGTTAGAGCCGCCCAGGCAATTTTCGTACCGGCTGCCGGTTCTCATAAAGGTGTATTTCCACTGGCTATACGTCATGCCCGAACGGAGTATGATGCGGTGGCTGCTTTGATAGGCATATACCAGGTTGATGGCCAGCAATGCAAAAGAGAGAGTGCTTAAAGAGATCAGCATGGCTTTGTTGCTTTCGAAGGCACTGAAGAGCTTGGCGCCGAATACGGCAAACACCGCATAATAATCAATGAGCACGCGGATGCCGATGCCATCGTAATAGGTATAGGCGCTATAGGCGGAAAAGAAGTAGAACAACAACAACACAAAAAGCGTGGCGCTGTAAAAAGAAAAACGGTTTGTTTTGTAGAGTGCTGTCAAACCCGCCAGGAACAACAGGCACAGCGGTGCATAAATAAAGAAGCCGGCATTGAAGCCAAACAGCATCTTAAAGAAAGCCGGGTTTGTCCAGTAGAAGCCGTAAGAGGCATAGCGGTTGACAAACAGCACATCTTCTTTCCAAAGCCAGATGAGTGGCTGAATGCAAAGCAACGCCAGCAAAACAGCGATGCTGCTGTAAAAGGCGCGGTTGCGGATCAGGCGGTTGAAGAAATTGAAACATTCTTTGCGGTTGCTGAACCAAAAGAACAGGGTGAAAATCACAAAGACATTATTCAGGCGCACCAACAGGACAAGTCCGAAAAACACCGCCGCCAGGAGCAGATCGCTTTTCCTGCTTTCTTTCACGAAGCGGCAGCTGTAATACATAAATGCCGTGATGAGAAAAAAGGAATACACGTGCGACATCCCCGCTTCATGCAAGGTGTAATGCAATAAATTGGTTCCCAGGAAAATCAAGGGGATGATGAGCGCGGTCACGTTATCGGAAACGGCATTTAGTTTCAACAGCTTGCGCAGGTATACCAGGCCCAGGATGCCATACGTTAATCCCGCCAGGGCAATAGAAGCCTGGTAAGGCAAGCTCAGGCCACTGAGCGGGTAATGAAACAATTGAGCCGACACATGAGCTACTAAGAAGAATGGCAGCCACAGGATATCAAGTCCTACCGGGTGATGCGTCACAGGTGTTGCCTGCTTCAACCAGTCGTAGTTGGCGAGAGCCGGATCGATAAAGCTTGATTGTAAATAATAGTAATAGTAGCGGGCGTCGCCGTCGAGCATGTTCACCGCATCCGCATCATGCCAGCTGTAGAGCCAGGCGAGCGGGAGGGAACAAAGCAGGCATAACCAGATGGCCCAGGCCGAATAAGAATATGTCTTCCGGGAATCCACCTTTTTATCCGACGCTTCCTTCCAAACTGATAGCTAATAATTTCTGTGCTTCCACGGCAAACTCCATCGGAAGCTTGTTCAATACTTCTTTGCAATAGCCGTTTACGATCAGGCCGATGGCTTTTTCCGTATCGATGCCGCGCTGCTTGCAATAGAACAGCTGGTCTTCCCCGATCTTGCTGGTAGTGGCCTCATGTTCTACAATCGCCGACTTATCCTTGATCTCGATATAAGGGAAGGTATGCGCGCCGCATTTATCGCCCATCAGCAAGCTGTCGCATTGCGAAAAGTTACGGGCATTACTCGCTCCTTTTTTGATCTGCACCAGGCCGCGATAGCTGTTGTTGCTGAAGCCCGCAGAGATGCCTTTGGAGATGATGGTCGAGCGTGTGTTTTTTCCGATGTGGATCATCTTCGTTCCCGTATCGGCTTGCTGGTAGTTGTTGGTAACAGCTACCGAGTAAAACTCGCCCACAGAATTATTTCCTTTCAGGATCACCGAAGGATATTTCCAGGTAACGGCAGAGCCCGTCTCCACTTGTGTCCAGCTGATCTTGGAATTGTCCTCGAGGCATAAGCCGCGTTTCGTTACGAAGTTGAAGATGCCGCCTTTACCGTCTTTATCACCGGGATACCAGTTCTGTACGGTGCTGTATTTTACTTCGGCATTTTTGTGAGTGATGATCTCCACTACCGCCGCGTGCAGTTGATTCTCGTCGCGCTGTGGCGCCGTGCAGCCTTCCAGGTAAGATACATACGCATCCTCGTCGGCGATGATGAGCGTCCGTTCGAACTGCCCGGTACCGCTGGCGTTGATCCGGAAATAGGTAGAGAGCTCCATCGGCGAGCGAACGCCTTTGGGAATGTAGCAGAAAGAGCCGTCGGTGAATACCGCAGAGTTTAAGGCCGCATAAAAATTATCGGTTGGCGGAACCACCATGCCCATGTATTTTTTTACCAGCTCGGGATGGTCCTGCACCGCTTCGCTGAAAGAGCAGAAAATAATTCCTTTCTCAGCCAGTGTTTCCTTGAAGGTGGTTTTTACAGACACGCTGTCGAAGACCACATCCACGGCGATATTGCTTTGCACGCCGCTTAGGCGTTTTTGTTCTTCGAGCGAAATACCAAGCTTTTCGAAGGTCTTCAGTAATTCAGGATCCACCTCATCCAGGCTGGCCAGCTCTTTTTTAGGCTTAGGCGCCGAGTAATAAATAATGTCCTGGAAATTCGGTTTCTGGTAAGAGACATGCGCCCACTCAGGCTCAATCATGTTCTGCCAGTTACGAAAAGCCTTGAGGCGGAACTCAAGCAGCCATTCCGGTTCTTTCTTTTTAGCGGAAATAAAGCGGATGATATCCTCGTTCAGCCCTTTGGGAGCTTCGTCGGCGTCGATATCCGTGGTAAAGCCCCACTTGTATTCGTTCTGTATATGTTCTTCTAAAAGTTCGTTAGCCATGTTTCTGTTTCTTGTTACATATTGCTGGGTTCAGGTTGTTGGTTTCAGGGTTTAGCTAACCCGGAACCAGAAACAAGAACTAATTAAACGCTAAAACTTTCTCCGCAGCCGCAGGTACGGGAAGCATTCGGATTTTTAAACGTGAAGCCTTTGCCGTTGAGTCCGCCGGTATAATCCAGCTCTGTTCCTACCAGGTAGAGGAAGCTTTTTTTGTCGACCACGATCTTAATGCCGTTGTCTTCAAATTCCTTGTCTCCTTCCTTCATCACATGGTCAAACTCCAGGTTATACATCAGGCCGGAGCAACCACCACCATCAACGCCTACGCGGATGAAGGTATTTTCCGGTTTATTTTCTTCTTTTATCAATTGGATGGCATGTTCTTTTGCCGCGTTACTTACTGTGATCATTTTGTTTAAGTATTTAAAAGTTAATTACTTATGTGTTATCCTTATTTAGATTAAATCTAAAAGATAGACAAAAGTACCACATTTAAGGTATGTATGCAAGGAAATTTTGCAGATCGGGAGATATTTTAAAACCCTGCTGTTTCCGGTTTTCCGGAGCGATTGGTTCCTCAAAAAAGCCCTTCCGGAATCCCTTCTACGAAACAGCGTTTTCGGCGTATTATTTTCACTTTTTTAACTATCAAATCATCATCTCATTAAAAATAAAAAGAACCTTCCGGCGTTACTATTCAACATCAGGGCCGTTATAAAAAATGATGTATCATTTTACCGTTGATTTCGTTCCGATAAAACCAGCGGGATAATCAACGAATAGTGACTGAGGCGTGAACAACTACATTCTTTTTTGATAATTTTAAAATTTTATTCCCCCGTTTTTCAAATACTGCTTTCTTATTCTCTGCCTCTGCTCTTTCACCGCGAAAGGCCAGAACGGAGCAATGCTGCCGGATTACAGCAAAGCCGATATTCACCCGGGCAGGGCCATTGCTAAAAATCCCGGAACACTGGCCAGGCGCCTCACCGAAGGCAAGTCGTCGGAGAAAGAAAAATTCGATGCCATCTTTGCCTGGGTCGCCAGCAATATCCGTTATAATTTTGCGGCTTATTTTTCTTCGGGAGGAAGCGGGATGCCGCGTGTGAAACAGATCCTGAAATACCGCAGTGGCATTTGCATCGACTATGCACACCTGATGGATACGCTGTGCAGCCTTTCGGGGATTACCAATGTATCGGTGTATGGTTATGCCAAAGACGAGATCTTCGATGTGAACGATTCGCTGTACCTCGATAACCATGCCTGGAATGCCGTGAAGCTCGATGGCCTGTGGTACGTGTATGATGTGACCTGGGCCTCGGGCCAGCCGGAATACCGCTTCACGAAATTCAGCAATTTCATGTATAAATTGTACCTCAGATATCCGCCTAAGTATAAGGTGAAGAAAATCATTGTCCGAAAAAAGCTGTTCATCAGCTATTGCGACGATCTCAACCAGCTCCGGGCTCCCGACACGATTACCTATTACAAGCAAAAATTCTGGAACAGGCTGCTCATTAAACAATTGAGAAAATTCAGGCCGAAGGTCAAAAGATACAGCACCCAAAAGCTGGATACGGCTTTTTACCTCTGCAACCCCGAAACCTTTGCGGTGACACACTTTCCGGATGACCCCATTTGGAGCCTGGTTTCGGAGCAGACGGTAAGAGACTTTGAGGGCGACAGTGCCTGGTACCATTTCCACGACAGCCTCTATAAAACGCAGCAACGCTTCGGAAGGCCCTGTGGTGGCTGCGATGCCTTCCTGGGATACGACGAGCTGAATAAAAATACCACGCTGAGAAAAGAGAGCCTGAAGTTCAATCGCCGGAACCGCTTTCTCACCATGCATTGCGAATATAACATCGGAAAACTGAAATTGGTGGAAAGCCGGAATTTTGACGATTCACTCACAAAAGTCACCGTCATTGATACCGCGCTGGCCTGGCACGAGCGGGCTAAAGGCAGCCTCTACCAATCCTTCCTCAATGTCGAGCAGGACTATTACCTGCAGCGGAACAAGAATGGGAAAAAGGCGGACCTGCTCTACGAGGAGAACAATGCTTACCTCCGGTTTGTGATGGGTGAAAAATTCAACATCAAGGTGCAGACCAAATCGGTGAAAGACCTGCAGCGGAAAACAAACATGACGGTGAAAAGACTGATCAGAAGGCTCGGGCGCGTGAAAGGCCTGAGTGATAAGGAGAAGCCTAACGATAAGGTGAAAAATACGCCGTTCAAACTCCGGGAGCTGAATGATAATCAACGGTATTTTGATTCCCTCGTGGGCTTATGCGACCGCCGGATCGATTCGCTCAAAGAACTGTTTGTAGCAAGAGTCAAAGTACTCTCGGCAGGACTTAAGGAAAAAATACTGGAACACGATTCGGTGTTCTCCTATTTTAGAGCCTCAACACGCCTGCGCTACTATATGCGCGACAATTATAAAAAAGAGGTGGTGGAAATCCGGAAGATTATCAATGAGTCGAAGAACAAGTACATGAATGACCTGGAAACCAAGGTTTATGGGCCTTCTGCGGAATGCGCCGAGCTGGGAGAGTTGCTATTCAACACCTTATTTCAGAGAAATGATTATGAGGAAATGGCGTTTAAAATACGCTCGGAGCTGGTCAGGCGATCGCAGATCCTGCCATCTGACCTGAGTGCTTATAAAGAGATCATGATCGATAAGAACAGGGCAGACCTGTGCTGGTTCGAAAAAAATGCTCCCCGGTTCGACGGCCTTTTCCGGATGTTCGGGCAGTTTACCGATCGCCAGGCCGATGCTTTGTCCGTGATCCGGATGGAAAATCATGTGGAGTCGCGCCGGGAACGCTTTGTGAACAGGGAGCTTGGCCGCCGCAAGGGTAAGTATAAAAAGATCATCCTGCATAATACCAAGGTGGTGAACTACGCCCTGAGGCTGACACGTAAGGAAAAGCGGATTTTCCTGAAAAAGCTGAGGGACGAACGCCGCGAAGCCGCCCGAAACAGTAAATAAGCGTTTTGAGATGTTGGCGGTTGTTCTAAAATAGTCGGGCTATCATTTCAATCTTTTCTGAAGAAGCCTGCGTCAGGGATGCGACGGGTTTAGTTCCTTTAGCGTCCCCGATGCGTCGGGGACGCTAAAGAACCGGAGCGAAGCGGAGCCCAAAGCAGCCCGGCCTTCCGCCTTGCCTCTTGCGGAAGGAGACGCCCAAATGTTCCTGTTGAGGCAAACCGATATTAGAACTGCTTTAGGGATAAATATCATTTATTTAGTACATTTGTGCCCATGATAATTCAAGTGATGAAGTCCAAACTGCACTGTGTGACCGTTACACAGGCGGAGCTGGATTATATAGGCAGCGTGACAATCGATGAAGACCTGATGGACGCCGCCAATCTGATAGAGAACGAGCAGGTACACATTTTAAATAAGAATAACGGCGAACGCTTTATTACATACGTGATCAAGGGCGAGCGCGGCAGTGGCGTGATCTGCCTCAACGGGCCGGCTGCCAAAAAGGTAAGCCTGGGCGATGTGGTGATCATCATCTCGTATGCCGATATGGAATTTGAAAAAGCCAAAAGCTTTAAGCCCTGGGTCGTATTTCCTGATACAAAAACCAATACTTTAAAATAAGAGCTGTGAACAAGCGCACGAAGTCCGTTATACAGTTTGTTGTGCTGCTTGGTGTAGGTATCTTACTGACCTGGCTTTCCTTAAGATCCGTATGGGGCGAAAGGGACAAGATCGTCAACTCTTTTCAAAGTGCGGATTATTTCTGGGTCTTTATCTCGGTGCTCATCTCTTTGTTCAGCCATTTTCTGAGGGCTTACCGCTGGAATTACCTGCTGAAACCTGCCGGCTATTCTGTGCGAACGGTGAATGCCGTTGGGGCTGTGCTGGTGGGCTATTTTGCCAACTATGGCTTACCGCGCATGGGTGAGATCACGCGCTGTACGCTGGCAACGCGCTACGACAAAGTACCTTTTGAGGTGGCGCTCGGAACCGTAATTACGGAACGCATCATCGATACCTTGCTGTTGCTGGCGATCTTTGTGATCACCCTGTTTGCGCAGTTCTCGGAATTGAGCGAGCTGGCGGCGAAATACATTTTCACCCCCTTGTCGGGAAAATTAAGCAGCATGGCCCAAAAGCCACTGCAGCTGGTGATCCTGGTGGCTGTTGTTGTTCTTATCGTTGTTGGATTTCTCCTGGTGCGCAAGCGCATCTCCAGGATGCTGACCGGTAAATTCGGAAACATCATCAAGGGTTTTGGCAAAGGCCTGAGCTCGGTGAAGGACATCGACCATAAATTCCGGTTCATTGTTTTAAGTGTGGCTATCTGGGCCTCTTATTTTTACAGCATGTATTTTTGTCTGAAGGCTTTCGACGGCACCTCGCACCTGGGGCATTCGGCAGGCCTCGTATTACTTTTATTCGGAACCTTTGGGGTGGTATTTTCTCCGGGAGGCTTAGGGGCTTACCAGGCGATCCTTACAGGCCTGCTCATTTCTACTTACCATGTGGAGAAAATCTCAGCCGTGGCTATGCCCTGGATGTCGTGGACCTCACAGTTCATCCTGGTTGTTTTACTCGGAATCTTAAGCCTCATCGTTCTTCCTATCATTAATAAAAACAGAACAGCGGATGTCGTTTCATAAAAAATTATCGGAAAAATTCCACGGCAAGGAATCGCTGCAGCCTCTTTTGAAAAGCTGGAGTGAAGCCGGCTATAAAGTGGTATTCACGAACGGCTGCTTCGACATTCTTCACCGCGGCCATGTGGAATACCTTTGCCACGCACGCGACCTGGGCGATAAGCTGGTGCTCGGCCTCAACACCGATTCATCGGTGAAGCGCCTCGGGAAATCCCCGGAAAGGCCTGTGAACGATGAGCAAACCAGGGCCACGATCCTGGCGGGACTGGAATGCATAGATGCCATTATCTTATTTGATGAGGACACGCCCTATGAACTGATCCGTTTTGTGCAGCCTGATGTGCTTGTGAAAGGCAATGATTACAAGGCAGAAGAGATTGTAGGCTATGATATTGTGTCTGCCAAAGGCGGGCAGGTGATTACCATTCCTTTGGTACAGGGCTTTTCAACCACTAAGCTCATTGAGAAGCTCACTCATTCAGGGAAATGAGTTAGTATCTGATTCCAATTAGTGAAAAGTTATATCGGGGATTTTGTATGAACTAATTTAGATCATACAAAACTTACGATCATGAAAACAATTTTCCGCTCCTGCCTTTTAGCTGTTTTCTTTCTTATTTCGGCCCAGGTATTGCATGCCACACATGGCTTGCCCATCGTCAATCTTACCTATACCATCGGTGCAACGGGTGTGACCGTTGCTGGCTTTTCCGACCCGGCAACCTGCGGCCCTCCCGGCCCTTACTGGATGCAGGCCAAAGTATCCTGCAACCCCACGAGCTTTGCCAACAGCCTGCCCGATGCCTGCGCGGAAACACATTTGCAAAACTGGGCAGGGCCGGGCGTTACGTATAATGCCTTTCCCTGGTACAGCTCTCTCCTGAATGTGCCGAATTATACAGCGGCCGGTGGCTGGATCGATCAGTGTGCCTTAGAGCCTTATAACCCGATCTTTATTCCTTATACGGATCTATGTCCTGGTAAAGTGTATTACTTTGCCGTGCGCGAATTGGTGACCTCTTCCAATTCCGTGGGTCCTTTCAGTGCGGTTGTATCCTTTACCGTTCCCGGAACGCCGGTTGTTGACGTACCGGGATTTATTACCGCAAACCCGCCCACCTCTCCATCCAATCCTTCCTGTGGTGGTTCCGTCTTACTCACGCTCACTCCCCCGGCGGGCTGCGGCCCCAAAAAAACCATTCCTCCCGGTTGCCCGGTGTGTGATACCATTGTATGGCGCGGCCCCGGAGGCGTTGTCATCGCTGTCAATACCCTCACCGTTTTAGTAAACCCAACCACCACCAGTACCTACACCGTTTCCTGGGACACCTGCAATCCTGCGCGGAAAGTGGGCTGCGGCGTTCCTTTTATTCCTACCATCACCGTGTATGTTGCCAGCGCCAATGCCATGTTTGGGTCACCTCCTACCATTTGTGCAGGAACAACCCTTAATCTATTTTCCATCTCCGCGGTACCGGTCGATCTCTGGACGGTGAGCCCCACAACCAGCGTCACTCCAAACAGCTCCAACGCGCCATTCTTCAATCCCACCTTCGATCTTCCCGGCAACTACGTTATTACACATCAGTCCATCAACGGGCCCTGTATGGATACGTATTCCACCAACATTACGGTGACGCCGGGTATTACAACAGCCATCAGCACTTCTGCCGGAGGCTGCGGGTCTTTATCTAATACCGGATCGGCAACAGTGGCCGTCACATCCGCCAGCGCCGGTGTTACCTACAGCTGGGCTCCTACCGGAGGAAACGGGCCAAGCGCCTCAGGCCTTTTGTTTAATACAACGTATTCCGTAACCCTATCCAACGGTGGCTGCACCATTACGAAAACCCTGCAGGTCACCAATAACCTGGGCCCGGTTATCAGCTCTTTCAGTGTGACGCCTCCAGGCTGCAACGGGCAGGCCAACGGGCAGATAGCCGCGAATCTGAGCGGTGGTAACCTGCCTTTCAGCTATACCTGGACTCCCGGAATTTCGCAGCATAGCCAAACTGTTACCGGTATCGGGGCAGGAACCTATTCGGTATTTGTATTGGATAATAACGGCTGTTCCACGTCAGGAACAGTGAGTGTGACGCAGCCCACCTTGCTGTCGCTGAGTGCTTCAGGCAATGCGACGATTTGTGCAGGAAACCCAGCCAGCCTTTCGGCAGCTGCCAGCGGGGGAACAAGTCCTTATACGTATGTATGGAATCCGGGAGCGACCGGCGGAAGCTCGGTTAGTGTCAACCCGGCATCCACCATGCAATACACCTGCACCGTAACCGATGCCAATGGCTGTACGCAAAGCCGTACGGCAAATGTGCAGGTCACCTTGCCTTTCACGGCTTCCGTGACGGTGCAACATCTCTGTGCGGGCGATTCTGTTATACTCAGTCCTGTGATCACGAGTCCGGGCACCGGCGGGCCTTATACCTATTTATGGGGTAATGGCTCTACGGCTTCAAACATAACGGTACATGCTGCAGGTACTCCGGGGATCACGCTCTATAACCTGAACGTATCGGATGGTTGCAATCCAACGCTCACGCTCACCTTCACGGTAGTGACCAACAGCTCTCCGGTAGCTAATATTACAGCCGATTCGTTAGGCGGCAATGCACCGCTCAGCGTTCATTTTACGGACAACGGAACGGGTGGTGGGGTCTTTAACTGGAACCTCGGTAACGGCACATTCTCCAATACGCAGCAGGCCTCTACACAGTATGTGAACAGCGGAAACTATGTTGTGACCTACACGGTGACCAATGCGGAAGGCTGTTCGGATTATGATACATTGCTTATCCAGGTGATTGATCTTGCACCGCAGATTGTGATTCCCAATGTGTTTACTCCGAACGGCGACGGGGTCAATGAGCTGTTCGAGATCAAGGGCATTAACCTTAACCGTTATGAATGCTCTGTGTTTAACCGGTGGGGCAAGCAGGTGTTTAATTCAACGGATATAAAAAACAGGTGGGATGGGAAGATCAACGGCAACCCTGCTGAGGAAGGCACTTACTTCTATGTGATCAAAGCCGCCGGAACGGTTGGTGAAGAGATCAAACAGCAAGGCTATGTGAGCTTATTCCGCTAATACCAGCAGCCTCAGGATATCAAAAGCCCGCTCCACCTCATTCAGGCGGACGGGCTTTTTTCATGAAAAGCTTGTGGAAAAGGCTCTATTTGTGGCAAAGCGTACTAATTAAGCACCTTTGTACGTTAATATCTTGTGATGGATCCCATTTAGCTTACGCTAAATAAACTTTATTTTTGAAGTTTAATACAAAAGCCTTGTCAAACCCGCTTAAAAAATTAGCTTCTCAAACCGTGGTATACGGTTTAGGCAGTGTGTTGCCGCGGGTCATTACCTTTCTCTATTCGTTTATCCTTACCTATATTTTTAAGGAGCCCCGTGAACTGTCGGCCAACACGGAGTTCTATGCCTATATCAGCTTCATCACGGTCTTATTCACCTATGGCATGGAAACGGCATTCTTTCACTTCTCCAGCAAAATGGAGGATAAGAACCGCGTGTACTCTACGGCCCTGATCTCGATCTTAGGAAGCACCGCAGTGTTAACGTTGCTGTTTCTGCTGTTCTCAGGCTCGTTGGCCAAACTGGTGAAAGAGCCCGATCATGCCAACTACGTGATCTGGTGCGTGCTCATCGTGGCCACGGATGCCCTGATGGCCATTCCATTCGCCCGACTGCGCCTCCTGAACAAAGCCAGGAAATTTGCGGCATTGAGGCTCCTGAATGTGACTGTGTTCATCCTTTTCAACATCTTTTATTTCAACATCTGCAAGCCGGCTTTTTACCATGATCCCGAATCGGTCTTCGCTAAATTCTACAACCCGGAAGTGGGTGTCGGCTACATGTTCCTGGCGGGCCTGTTTGCCAACATCATCTCGCTGGCCTTTATGGCGAAAGAGTATTTGGGAATAGAGTTTAGGTTCGACAAGGAGCTTTGGAAAAGCATGTTGCGCTACGCCTGGCCCTTGCTCATCCTGGGCTTTGCCGGAATGGTCAACGAAACTTTCGACCGTTTTATCCTGAAGTACCTGCTGCCGGAAGATGTGGCGCGTAACGAGCTCGGCGTGTATGGCGCCTGTTACCGCATCGCCATGCTCATGACCATTTTCACCACGGCCTTTAAATACGCCGCGGAGCCTTTCTTCTTTAACAATGCCGCCAATAAAAATTCGCAAAAGCTGAATGCCCTCGTGATGAAGTATTATGTACTGCTTTGCTTGTTCCTGTTCCTGGGCATTATGATGAACCTTCCCTGGCTGAAACTGCTGGTGAGCGAAAAATTCAGGACCGGCCTCGGTGTGGTGCCCATTTTGCTGCTGGCCAATTTATGCATCGGTGTTTACTGGAACCTGTCGATCTGGTTCAAGCTCACGGGGCAAACCCGCTTCGGTGCCATCATTACGGTCATCGGCGCTGTTATTACACTCGTCATTAATTTCATGGGGATTCCCAAATTCGGCTACATGGCTTGTGCCTGGGCCACGCTGGCCTCTTACAGTGTGATGATGGTGATCTCGTATGTGCTGGGACAAAAATATTATCCTATCAAATACAATTTGCGCAGCGTCTTTGTCTTTACCTTCCTGGCGCTTGGCTTTTATGCCATCTCCACCTTCTATAACGGCATGGAAAATACGATCGTCAAACTGATCCTTAATAATATATTGCTGGCGCTGTTTGCCTGGATCTTTTACAAACTGGAATTCGATAATTTAAAAAAACTAAAACACCTGGAAGCTTAACCATGAAGATACGAGTTGTCAATCAGTCGAAACACGAGTTGCCACATTACGCGACGGAACTTTCTGCAGGCCTTGACCTGCGTGCGAATCTCGATGCTGCAGTGGAATTGAAACCCCTGGAGAGAACCCTCGTGCCAACGGGCTTGTTCATCGAATTGCCGAAAGGCTATGAAGCGCAGATCCGCCCGCGCAGCGGCCTCGCCTTTAAGAACGGGATCACGGTATTGAACTCGCCGGGCACGATCGATGCCGATTACCGCGGAGAGATCAAAGTGCTCCTGGTGAATTTATCCAACACGCCTTTTATGATCAACGATGGAGAGCGCGTAGCCCAAATGGTGATAGCCAGGCATGAGCAGATCCACTGGGAGCTCACAGACTCGCTGGAAGAAACCCAGCGTGGCGCCGGAGGCTTCGGGCACACGGGGACGAAATAAAACTCCAAAGACACAGGATTTTACCCGATGTAATACCTAATATAGTTTTACTGTACCATCTTCTTTAATCGTTCCGTAATTTCCAATACGGCCGGGCACACGATCGTGTTGCGGTACGTGAGGTCTAAGATTTGTTCCATGCGCTTACGGTCGGTATGCGGGTACTCGCGGCAGGCATTGGGCCTGGCCTCATATACCGAGCAATAATTATCTGCACCGAGAAATGGGCAGGGCGCTTGTGTGAGTACATAATCTTTATCCTCGTCAATGCGCAGGTATGTATCGATGAACTCTCCCGGCTTCATGCGCAGGTGCTTCGCCAGGCGCTCTACATCACGGTTGTAGAAGATCGGGGAGGTGGTTTTACAACAGTTGGCACAGGCCAGACAGTCCACCTCTTCAAATACGGCTTCATGCAATTGATGGAATTTATCGTCGAGGTTCTTCGGCTTTGTGCGTTTAAGCCTGTCATAAAAAGCCTTGTTCTCTTTCTTAAGAGTCGCTGCTTTTTGCTTATGTTTTTGCAGATCCAATTGCTTAAAGTCGTTAGTTTTAAGTTTTCAGCCACGCACACAGCGTGATGAGTTTATGATATGATGGCGTTAATAAATTCTTCAGGGGTTTGTGCGTTCTCCAGCGAGAAGTGTCCGATCTTAGTACGGCAGAGCGAGTCGAGGTAAGCGCCGCTGTTGAGCGCCAGGCCGAAGTCGCGGGCAATGCTGCGGATGTAGGTTCCCTTGGTGCAGGCAATGCGGAAACCTACCAAAGGCAGTTCGCAGGACGTTATCTCAAAGTCCAGGATCTCAATGGGGCGTGCTTTCAGTTCGATCTCTTCACCGGCGCGTGCCAGCTTATACATGCGTTTGCCATCCACGCGCACCGCGCTGAACATGGGAGGCACCTGCTCCTGCTTGCCAATAAAGGATTTGGCCGTTTCGAGGATCAGCTCTTTAGTAATGTGCTCCGTTGGGAAGGTCTGGTCTACGGGTTTCTCCTTATCGTAGCAGGGAGTCGTGGCACCGATAAAAAAGGTGCCGGTATATTCTTTCGGCAAGTCCTGGAAGGAAGAAATCTCCTTGGTTTTTTTGCCGGTGCAGATAATGAGTAAGCCGGTGGCTAATGGATCGAGCGTGCCGGCATGACCGATCTTCAAATGCACGTGTTTGCCATCGAGCAGCAGCGAAGGATGGTGCTTCAGCGCATGCTTCAGCTTATTTACCGCCTGGAAGGAAGACCAGGTGTAAGGCTTATTGATGAGGAGAAGCTCCCCGCTGCGGTAATCGGTTGTCATAGCCAGCAAAGATAATGGTTTTTTGGCGATTGTTCTTTGGGATCATTTTTTGGCAACGTCTTAATTTGAATTTTTGATTAGTGAATATGACGAAACCTGCGCCCGGGATGCGGAGGGTTTAGTTCCTTTACCGCGTCCACCGGGGCCGGTATGGACAGGTCTGTTCCTTCGCGGTAAAGAACCGGAGCGAAGCAAAGCCCGGAAGCAGCCCGGCCTTCCGCTGGTTGCTGAGCCTGTCGAAGCACTTGCGGAAGGAGGCGCCCAAATACTCAAATTGAGACAAACTACTTTTTTAAGAATACGATTGGCTTCGTGAAAAGTGAAGCCGGTTTCCCAAATGAGCATTATATTTATAAAACGCCCGGAGAAAACAGCATGACCACATCGATCCCTATTCATACACTTACAGAAAACGACGGAAGTTCTTTCATGGTAAGGCGCCTGAGCCGTTACGACGGCATTGATATGGAAGAGCGCCATCGCCATAGTTATTACGAGATCCTGTTATTCGATCAGGCCGGCGGCACGAATATGATCGACTTTGAAGAGTATCCCGTGCAGGCGCAAAGCATTCATTTTATTTCTCCAGGGCAGGTGCATGCTCTCAACCGGAATAAGGATACCGACGGCTACCTCGTCACGTTTACCAAAGACTTCATGGCACTCAACGGGGGAAATCTCACCATCCTGAATGATTTCCCGGCCTTTAATAAAACGGCTGCCGCCGTGCTGCATTTGTCAGCGGTTGATTTCGCCGGGATCTTTGGGCTGGTTAAATTCATGGAGCAGGAAGTGAAGCAGATCGCGCATTACAAGGAAGGGCTCCTGGCAGCATACATCCAGGCCCTGCTGATCAAATGCAAAGCGCTCGTGATCGATACCGTGGATTACCGCCGGAACGACGAAAGCGCGCAACAGCTCATCCAGCGCTTCAACCAATTGTTGGAGAAACAGTTCACCAAATTCCATAAGGTCAATGAATATGCCGATCAGCTGGGGCTTACCCCCAATCATTTAAGCGACAGCCTGAAAAAGATCAGCGGGAAAACGGCGGGAGAGCTGATCCATCAGCGGATCATCCTGGAGGCGAAACGCCTGCTCCTGCACTCATCGTCGGCAACGAAGGAAATTGCCTACCAGCTTGGCTTTAACGATCCTTCATATTTCAGCCGTTTCTTCAAAACGAACACGGGCGCATCGCCGGAGAACTTCCGCAAAGAGATACGTCACACCTACCAATAATCACGAAGCTTAAAAGCTGTGACCCATTTTATCTTTCTTGGTCTGGATGTATTTTTCGTTATGCGGATTGGAAGGAATCACAATCGGGATGTTCTCTGTTACTTCGAGGCCATAGCCGATCAGGCCTACACGCTTCACCGGGTTATTGGTCATCAGCTTCATTTTGCTCACGCCCAGGTCGCGCAGGATCTGTGCGCCCACGCCATAGTCGCGCTCGTCCATTTTAAAGCCAAGCTCTAAATTGGCTTCTACCGTATCGAGGCCCTGCTCCTGGAGCTTGTAGGCTTTTAATTTATTGAGCAGGCCAATGCCGCGGCCTTCCTGGTTCATGTATACGATCACACCTTTGCCTTCCTTCTCGATCATTTCCATCGCCTGGTGCAGCTGTGGTCCGCAATCGCAGCGGCAGGAGCCGAAGATATCGCCGGTCACGCAGGAAGAATGCACGCGTACATACACTGCCTCATCTTTTTCCCATTCGCCTTTTACGAGGGCGAGGTGCTCTTCGCCATTGGTATCTACCTTATAGTTGATGAGCTTAAAGTTGCCCCACTGCGTAGGCATATTTACTTCTACCTGGCGGCTCACAATGCTTTCCTTTGCCAGGCGGTAAGAGATCAGGTCTTTGATGGTCACGATTTTCAGGTCGAACTGCCTGGCCACTTTCACGAGGTCGGGCAGTCGCGCCATGGTTCCGTCTTCGTTCAATACTTCCACCAAAGCGCCGCAGGGCTCAAAGCCGGCGAGGCGTGCAAAATCGATGGTAGCCTCGGTGTGGCCTGTGCGACGCAGAACGCCGCCGCTTTTGGCAATGAGCGGGAAAATATGTCCGGGACGGCCGAAATCCGCCGCTTTCATTTCCGGGTCAATCAGGGCCTGAACCGTTTTGGCGCGGTCGTAGGCCGAAATGCCGGTGGTGCAGCCATAGCCCAGGAGGTCGATGGACACCGTGAAGGCCGTTTCATGTAAGGCCGTGTTGGAAGTCACCATCAGCTCCAGCTTCAGCTCCCGGGCACGCTCTTCGGTAACTGCGGCGCAGATAAGGCCGCGGCCGTGCGTTGCCATAAAATTAATCACTTCCGGAGTAATGTTGCGGGCGGCTGTCAAGAAGTCGCCTTCGTTTTCGCGATCTTCATCATCCACCACAATAATCACCTTGCCGGCTTTAATATCGGCAATCGCTTCTTCGATCGTATTGACTTGTATTGTTTCCATGTGGGCGCAAATTTAAGGATTTAATGGTATTATCATTGAAAATGAATGTTGTGTTTCCGGTAAAGTAATAACTTACCAGATGCGACTTCGAGAGCCTCAGTCGCCGCACTGGTGGTTGAGGCTCTCGAAACCACCAGGCTAATAAAAGAACAGCGAATCACTCCCCAAACAATTCTTCTATCACTTTTGTTCGGTAGCTGAAGATCCCTTCGATACGTTTCCTGAGGAAGAGGCTGTGAGCGATGGTTCCGAGGAAACCGAAAGGCAGCATGTAATTGACCTCGTCGTACATGTCGGTGCCGGTGGGAGTGGCGATGAAGGTGTGCTTGTGATGCCAGAGCTTGTAGGGGCCGAAGCGCTGCTCGTCGACGAAGTAGTGGCCGGGGACAATATGAGTAATTTCGGTCATCCATTTCATGCGGATACCAAGGAGGGGCGTGAGGGTGTAGGTGATGATCTGCCCGGGATACATGCTTTCGCCGTCTTTTTTATCAGAGGTCACCGTGAAATTCATTGCATCGGGAGTGATCTTCTGCAAATTATTGGGCGAGGAGAAAAAGGCCCAGGCCTCATTTAAAGAAATTGGTAAATGTTGCCTGCTTTTGATAGAGTAGAATTGCATATCGCTTATCTTTACGACAATTATCGGGGAATAATGTTTGACGAATTTATTGCGAATTTAAAAATAAAACTGCAACAGCCCCTGCCGGGCATGGATGCCCAGTTTGAAATGGCGCATGTGAAGCGGGAGAAGATCCTGGAAAACATGCCGGAGGCTTCTGTATACAGGCCCAGCGCGGTATTGATCGTTACCTATCCTAACGAGCGGAACGAGCCCATCTTGCTGCTGATTGAGCGGGTCACCTATAATGGCTACCACAGCGGACAAATTGCCCTGCCCGGCGGCAAGGCCGACCCCGAAGACCCGAGCCTGGAAGCTACGGCCCTGCGCGAATTCTTTGAAGAAACGGGAAGCGACGCCACACCGGAGATCATCGGGAAGCTTACGCCGGTATATATTCCCGTAAGCAAATTTGTGGTTCATCCCTTTATCGCCTACCTGCCTGAGCGCCCGCATTTCAGCATCAGCGAACGGGAGGTGCAGCAACTCATCGAATGGCCGCTGGCGGCACTGGTACTGCCTGAAACCGTCAAAGAAACCATTGTGGAGCCAACGCCGGGACTAAGACTGAAAACACCTTATTTCGATATCAGCGAAAAGATCCTGTGGGGCGCCACCGCCATGATTATGAATGAGTTAAAGTGGGTTTTGAAGTGAGGTTATGCGCCAGGGACGCGAAGGGTTTAGTTCTTTTGTTCGCTTTTTCAGCGAACAAAAAACCGCAGCGCAGCGGAGCCCGAAAGCGGCCCGCCCGGGCGCCCAAACTATAAACTTAATAATAGATTCGATCCTCCTTTCAGGGGTATGAGGTAATTCGTTTAAATTAATATCTTTACAACCTCTAAAAAGCGACCTTTTGCAAAACATTAAGGAATATTTCAATAAGCTGGCGTCTAAACGGAAAAAGCGCGGGATCACGAATTACTATTGGAAAGAAATTACCAATTACTGTAATTATTTCTCGCACGAAGACAGCTCTGTTCTTGAGATTGGTTGCGGAAGCGGCGATTTGCTGGCGGGTATCGCCGGCAGCACGAAAACAGGCATCGATTTCAGCGAGGAGCAGATTGCCTGGGCGAAAGAGAAGCACAAAGACCAGAACATCGAGTTCCTGGTGATGGATGCAAATAACCTTAACCTGGACCGCAAGTACGACTTTATCATCATCAGTAACCTCATCGGTTTTGTGGATGATATCCAGCAAGTGTTTGAGCAGGCCAAAAAGGTATCGCATGCCAATACCAAGATCATTGTGCAGTACTACAATTCGCTGTGGGAGCCGATGCTGAAATTTGCCGAGCTGACAGGCCTTAAAACGAAGACGCCCACCCAGAACTGGCTCAACTCCAAAGACGTGAATAACCTTTTGTTTGTGTCGGGCTTTGATGTGTACCGCAACAGCAAGCGCTTTATTTTTCCCTTCTACATTCCGCTGCTGGCCGAGTTCTTCAATTTATTTTTAGCGAAATTTCCCTTCTTCCGCTTTTTTAGCTTAAATACCTATTCCTTCGCAAAGCCTTTGCCGGCGAGCGAAGAGGAAGACTATAAAACAAAATATTCCACCACGGTGGTAATCCCGGCCCGTAACGAAAGCGGAAACATCGAGAACGCCATTACCCGCTTACCGAAATTCGGGAAACATGTGGAGATCATTTTTATTGAAGGAAACAGCACCGACGATACCTGGCAGAAGATCCAGGAGATCCAGCAAAAATATGCTGCCACACACGATATTAAGATAGGACAGCAGAAAGGAAAAGGCAAGGCCGACGCGGTGCGCGAAGGCTATAAGATCGCTACCGGCGATATCCTGATGATCCTCGATGCGGACTTAACCGTACCGCCGGAAGATATTCCGAAGTTCTACGATGCCATTGCCGGCAGCAAGGGCGATTTCATCAATGGCACGCGATTGGTGTACCCGATGGACAAGGAGGCGATGCGCTTTTTGAATTACCTCGGCAATCACTTTTTCAGCTGGGCCTTTACCTGGTTGCTGGAGCAGCGCTTCAAAGACACGCTCTGCGGCACCAAGGTGATGTTCCGGAAAGACTACATCAAGCTTACCAAAAACAGGAAATACTTCGGGGAATTTGATCCCTTTGGCGATTTCGACCTTTTATTCGGGGCGCATAAGCTGAACCTGAAAATTGTGGAAGTGCCGATCCGTTACCGCGAACGTACTTACGGAAGCACCAACATTTCCCGCTTCAAGCATGGCCTGATCCTGCTCCGCATGTGTGCCTTTGCCAGCAGGAAGTGCAAATTTATCTAAACAATTATTGAGTTGGAGAGTTGTTGATTTGGGGATTTGTTGAGTTGAACAATTAAAGATTTTTCTTTGTAACTTTACGATGATCTCATTCTCTATTTCACTCATTCACCAACTCACTAACTGAATACATGGAACGCATCTGGATTTATACCATCAGCCAATTATTACCGGAAGAGCAGCTCAAGGCATTGAAACAACGCTGCCAGGATTTTGTAAGTACCTGGACCGCCCACGAGGTAAGCCTCGACGCTTCTTTCGAACTCTATAAAAACCGCCTGCTCATCTTTAAAGTGAACGAAGCCAACTACAATGCCAGCGGCTGTAGCATCGATAAGCAGGTACGCCTCGTCAAAGAGCTGGAACAACAATTCTCTGTAGAGCTTCTGAACCGCTTATTGGTAGCCTACGAAAAGCAGGATGAGGTTGCAGTTGTAAAAACATCGGAGATCGCCGGCTTACTGAATGCGGGAAGCATCAACGAACACACGCTTATATTCGATAATACAATCAGCCAGTCTACTGAGCTCGCCACGGGCTGGAAAAAGCCGTTGAAGGACACCTACCTGTCGCGTTACCTCGTTTCAAGCAAAGCATAGATGAAAAAGGGAATCGCCATCACTGTCTTTTCAGGTATTGCGTCCTTAGCCATTTTTTATTCCTGCACCAAAGACCGGGGGATCAATCCCGACCTGGCATTCAGCGATCGCGCCTTGTACGACAGCTGCCGTAATATCTCTGCCTTTCACTATTATAAAAATGATCCTGCGGCGGTGTACTCCGGTGTGCATGGGCCGCACGGCGCGTTCAAGCTGCGCTTCAACAAAACGGCTTATGCCGCCTTAACAGATAATGGAAAATTGCCTGCATCTAAAAAATTTCCGGAGGGCTCGCTCATCGTGAAAGAGATTCAAAGCAACGGGCAATATGCCCTCATGTATAAAAAGAAAAGCAGCTGGCTGTGGGCGGAAATTAATGCCGATGGCAGCGTGGCTTTCAGCACTACCAAAGAGCCTACGGCTACCTGCATCTCCTGCCACAGCCAAAGCGGGCAGCGGGACCTGGCGGTGAGTTTTGCGTTTTATTAGCCACACCCGGAAGATCTCCTTTTTCGGCAAGATCTGGAAGGTTTTAAAACCTTCCAGATCTGCGGATAGGCTAAGTTAATGTCCCATATATTCCAATCCGCTGTCTTCCGTATCGCAATGAAAATGCTTTGGTTTTTTTGCCTGGGGCTTGATGACGCGGGCGCCTTTGTTCTTCTCTAAAATGAGCTTACCGATGATGCGGGCGCGCTCTTTCTTAATGTCCTCGCGCAGTTTAGCATCCTCTTCCAGGTCGAAATAAATTTGCCCGTCGATGATGGTCTTATCCGGCTTGGCATATATGCTTAAGGGATGATCCGTCCAGAGCACGAGATCCGCCACCTTGCCCGGTTTGATGCTTCCCACTTTATCGTCGATGTGCAGCATTTTAGCAGGATTCAACGTGACAAGTTTCAGAGCTTCCGTTTCCGTTAAGCCGCCGTACTTCATGGTTTTGGCAGCTTCCTGGTTCAGGCGTCGGCCCATTTCCGCATCGTCGGAATTGATGGCGGTGTTGATTCCCACCTTCGTCATTAAAGCAGCATTGTAGGGAATGGCATCCATCACTTCCAGCTTGTAAGCCCACCAATCGGCGAAGGTAGAGGCATTGATGTTGTGTGCTTTCATTTTGTCGGCCACCTTGTAGCCTTCTAAAATGTGTGTGAAGGTATTGATCTTAAACTTCATGCTATCGGCTACGTGCATGAGCATGTTCAGTTCGCTTTGCACATAGCTGTGGCAGGTAATGAAGCGCTTGTTGTCGAGGATCTCCGCCAGGGCATCGAGGCCGAGGTCGCGGCGCGGGGAGGCAGGCTTTACTTTCAGCGTGGAGCCTGCCACATCGGCCATTGCTTTTTTATAAGCCGCAGCGCGCATAAAATAATCGTAGTAGCATTGCTCTACGCCCATGCGGGTTTGCGGGAAGCGCTGCTGATCGGGATTCGTACCGTTGGAGTGCTTGACGTTTTCTCCCAAAGCAAATTTGATGAACTTGTCTGCATTCTCGTATTTGAATTCCTCAGGGCCTTTTCCCCAGCGTAGCTTGATGAGGCAGCTTTGTCCGCCGATCGGGTTCGCAGACCCATGCAGCAATTGCGCGGTGGTGACACCGCCTGCAAGTTGCCTGTAAATATTAATGTCCTCCACGTTCACCACATCGCCCATGCGCACTTCGGCGCTGCTGGCCGGCGCTCCTTCATTCACACTGAACAGCGCAATGTGCGAGTGCTCGTCGACGATGCCCGGTGTTAAGTGCATGCCCTTGCCGTTGATGACCTTCGCAAACGCCGTAGCCGGCACATCGATGTTGGGAGCAATCCGAACGATCTTCCCATCCGTGATGTAAACATCATGTTCTGCAAGTACCGAATCGCTTTCGTTGGTCCATACCGTTGCGTCTTTGATGAGGATAGCATTGTAGCGGCTTTTGAATTTCTTCCAGCTGTCTTTGATAAAACCTTCGCTTTCCGGCAGAGGCTCTCCATAGGCCATAAAGGGATAATACACTTTCCCGTAGTCCGGCAGCTTTGGAGGATCATTCTTTTTCGAAGCCGTATCTGTCGTATTAATGAAGCTTAGTTTGAAATCCGTCCAGTTACCATCCGGGTATTGCGCCCTGCCTGCAAAGTAGCCCTGCGCCTCATTGTAATTTCCGGATAAGCGCACCGTAGATGCCGAATCGTAAGGGTAGGTGAGGGTGATGAGGTTATTCGAAATATTGTAGCTGCCTTTGGCCTTGATGCTATCGGCGAGGGTGATCGTTACATTGTTGGGCTTGTCTTTCGTCAGTGTCATTTTATAGATGGCCGTGCCAATCGTCAGCTGGTAATTGCCTTCTACTTTCGGAGCATTAAGATCATCGTAAGCATAGCGCATGCCGTTGCTCCAGGTTTCATAGATCACGCATTCCTCATCGAAGACCGGTTTGGAAGCAATGAAAAAATTAGCGTACATGCCGGGCTTCAGGCTTCCCACTTTATCCTGCGCATTGATAAAGGCTGCCGGATTGGAGGTCAGGGCCTTTAAGGCTGCTTTCTCCGACAGGCCATACTTCACGGCTTTGCGAAGGTTTTTCAAAAACTCGTTCCTGAATTTGAGATCGGCGGTGGTGATGCAAAATTCGATGTTGTTCTTTTCCAGCATGGCGAGGTTGGCAGGCGCCATCTCCCAGTGCTTAAGGTCTGTCAGCGACACTTGCTCCGCATCAAAAGGATCTTCTACATCAAATGCCTCCGGGAAATTAACCGGGATAATGTACCTGGAAGCGCTGTTCTGGATTTCGTAAAGGCGTTGGTATTCGTTGCCTCCGCCCTTGATGATGTATTTTGTTTTGAATTCGTCGGCAATCGTTTTGGCACGAAGGTCGTTGTATTTGTCATTGCCCTCAAACACCGCAGGCAACTCCTGTAATTTATTGAAGGCATCGAGGTTGATGTTGTATTCTGTTTTGCCGGTATTGCTTTTATACCAGTCTGCATCGTAATAAGTTTGGCGCAATAAGGCGATGGCGCCCATCAGGGAAGAAGGATAATCCTGGGGCGATGTGCCTTTGTTGAAGGAGTAGAAAGCCGCCGCGCGATCCGTCACAATGCTTTCATTTTCTTTTTTAGAGCAAAGGTTCACCAGGGTGCCGCTGCCCCTCACGATGCCATCTTTCTGGTGCGTCAGCACCGTGGCAAAGCCCAGCTTGCGCAATTCATCGGCTTTCTGCTGGTTGTGAAGAAATAATTTATAAGCATCCACGTCGCTCTTGATGGCCTGGTTCCAGCCATAGGCGCCTTTTTTCGGACTGTCGGGCTGTCCTCCCCATTTTTGCTCAGGCATGCCATAATCGCTGTAGAGCTCAATAAATGCCGGGTACACATGCTTTCCTTTCAGATCCACGACAACAGCCTCTTTCGGCACATCCACCTTCGCAGCGGCCTGGATCACTTTTCCATCCTTTACCAGCAGGATGCCGTTCGCAATCACGGTTTCTGCATCCACATGCAGGCTGCAGTTACTGAAGGCATAGAGGGTGTGTTTGGGATCAGGCGCCCCGTTTACCGGGAAGGTCGTTTGGGCTGTGGCTATTGCCTGGCAAAAAAGTGCACTGGCCAAGAGAAGAGAAAGCTTAGGCATACGGATGTTTATGATAAACAAATATAACATTATAGCCTGTTTATAAAAATCGGCTTTCTCCTTTTAATTATGGCTTTAATTGTTAATTTTGATTTTTGAATCTTAATCCTGACCCTATGGCAACAGGCATGTTACACACACATTACCTCTGTGTGATCTTGTTTACTCTCATCTACCTTGTAAAAACCATTTTGCTGTTAAGCGACAGGCATGAGCTGCTCGAAGGCTTCCGGAAAAAAATCAAAGTGCCTGAAATGATTGTCAGCTTTGGCTTCCTGGCCACAGGCATTTACCTGATGACGCAGCTCCCGGTAATTCCTACGATGCTGATTGTGAAAATCGCGCTCGTTGTGCTGTCTATTCCTCTGGCGGTTGTAGGATTTAAAAAGAAGAACAAAGTGCTTGCTTCCTTTTCATTCTTCCTCATCATCGTCTCCTTTGGCCTGGCGCAGAAAGCCAAGCAGGCAAAGGCAGGCGGGCAGATTGCCGTGGTGAGCGGAAAAGAGATCTTCGAAGATAAGTGTACTCTGTGTCATGGCGATAATGGAAAACTGGGCCTTAACGGCGCCAAAGATCTTTCGCTCACAAGGCTCGATCATAAAGCAATTTCAGACATCATTACCAAAGGAAAAAACAGCATGGCTTCCTACAAAGATGTATTGACAACAGAGCAGATCGAAGCCGTTACCTCCTACATCGAGTCCGATTTAAAGGGAAAATAAGCTTCAGGTAACGATTTATACTCATTTATAATAGATTTTTGCTCATTGCCACAGGCAACTTGAAGTATTTTTGTTGTATTTTTGCCATAAATCGTATTCCTATGAGAAAAGCGCTACTTCTGATCGTTTCTGTGATTTTAACAAATGCGCTTTCTGCACAGAACGTGGGTATCGGAACAACCACTCCTCAGTCGAAGCTGCATGTAGCGGGCACAATCCGCAGCGACACCTTAGTATATGTAGGGCCGGGCGTACGCACCCTGTTCGCCGCGCCTAACGGAAGAATCTATGACAGCCTTGCCCTGCCTTCCGCCCTGAGCTGGGAGATCAACGGCAATACGAATATTACCGCTACCAACTTTCTCGGAACTACGAATGCCAACGACGTGATCTTTAAGACGAATAGTATAGAGCGCGGAAGATTCCTGGCAACGGGTAACCTGGGCATTGGTACGCCGTCGCCTGTTGAAAGGCTTCATGTGAACGGAAACATCCTGGCCAATGATGGTGTGTATCCGCAGTCGAGCTTTAATGTCGGCTATTCGTCGGCAACGGTGATCTCCGATATTTTTCAGCCATGGACAGACAATGGTATCAAAATTTATGACGGGAACAGCCTCTCGCATTTGCACGTCGAAGCGGTAGGACATTCTTCCATTCAATCATACGGTACGGCCGGTGCTCCTAAAGCCGCGCTTGAAAACACCGCCTATTCCGCCCTTGCCCTTCAGGATAAAGGAGGAAACGTGGGAATCGGAATCACGATTCCAGGCAATAAGCTTGAGATCAATTCTACGGTGGCTAATGCTTCCGGCCTCCGCTTTACCAACCTCACCTCGGCTTCGCCCACGGTAGCCGCCAATGGCAAAGCCCTGAGCGTGGATGTCAACGGCGATGTGGTGCTGATGCCTTCGGCTTCCGATGCCTGGAAGCTCCTCGGAAATGCAGGGACTGTAGCGGGAACCAATTTTTTGGGAACAACCGATGCCCAGGACCTGGTGTTTAAAACCAATAACCTGGAGCGTGTGAGAACACTGGCTTCCAATGGCAATGTCGGTGTAGGGCATACGGCTCCTTTATCGAAGCTAACAGTGTTGGAACGCTTCGACGGAAACTACAGCGTCCTGAATCCTTTCACGAAGCTTACCGGTATTTCTGCAGAAGATAATACGGATTTTATAGGCATGTCTACCGAAGATATAGACGGGAACCTCGCCACCACGAACGATGCCGGCGGCCTGATCTATTGGGGCGATGACGGGAATGAGCCATTGAATTTTAAATTTTTGCAATATAACGGAACAAGCTTTACGCCACTGACGGTGGCCAGCATGCTCCCAAATGGCAATGTCGGCATCAATGTAAGCAACCCCACAAAAAGATTTGAAATCGCTTCTGCCAGCAATGCGGCTATCTACGCCACACGCAATTTTAATGGCATTGCTAACAGCGATGCAGGATTTATCGGAGGGATAGATGCCTCTTATGCCAATACGGGTGTATACTTTGTGCAGAAGGATAATGTGAGCCTCGGCAGCTATGCCACGAACCTTATCAATATTGTATCTAACGGTGTTCCGAAAGTGGTGGTGAATGGCACCGGAAATATGAGGATTGGAAATCAGTTCTACAATACGCAAAATGCCGGTGCGGCCGTTTCTCCCGACGCAGCCAATGTGAAGTTTGCTGTAACAGCCGGCTATTCTGCCTTCGGAGGTTTTAATTCGGATCCAGCAGCAAACCCTGCTCCGGTTCCTTGCTGGATCAATGGTGTAGGCACCCTGGTAACGGGCATGAACAGGATACCAGGCACAAGCAATGTGGATTTCTGGAATGCGACCGACCCCGGCAACGGAGCGGCGGCGCTGACAGCGACCGATCGCGGATTTAACTGGCGCAACTTCAACCTCGTGGCGGGAAACAGTGTCGAAAATTCCCTGATGGTGCTCAACGGTTTGGGTAACCTCACCATTTCAGGAACCAATTATTTTACGTCCGACAGGCGATTGAAAACAGGCGTCAAAGCGTTTGAAACTAACGTATTGGCGAAGGTGATGAAGCTTCAGCCGAGCACTTATGAGAAACACAGCTCGGGTTTTGATGCCGGCGGAAACCTGGTGATTCATACAGCAGATGAGGCTGTGAGCGATTTTGGATTTATTGCCCAGGACGTCTACGAGGTATTTCCGGAGCTGGTAAGCAAGCCTAAAAACGAAAGCAAAGAATTGTGGGCGGTAGATTACGCCCGGCTTTCAGTAATACTCACAAAAGCCATGCAGGAGCAACAGCAGGTGATTGAGTCGCAGGAACAACGCATCCAAAAGCTTGAAAAAGCATTAGAGGCGTTGTTAGAAAAAAAATAAAGGAACTCCCCCCGATTATTTTTTAAAAATTAGTAGGTATGAAAAACTGGTTGATTATTTTCTGTATCATTTCTTCGGGAGACTTGTTTTCACAGAATGTGGGCATAGGAACAAATAATCCTTTATCGAAACTGCATGTTGCCGGAACGATCCGGAGCGACACTTTAGTATATGTAGGACCGGGTGTGCGAACCCTGTTTGCAACGCCTAACGGAAGGATCTATGACAGTCTTGCCCTGCCTTCCGCTCTCAGCTGGGAGATCAACGGCAACGGGAACATCACTGCCGCTCAGTTTATGGGCACTACCAATGCCAACGATGTGATCTTTAAAACCAACAGCACCGAGCGCGCGCGGATCCTCGCAAACGGGAACATGGGCATTGGAATTCCCAACCCTGCCGTAATCCTGGAGGTCAACAGCAGGGCAAGGGTGTCGTCCTCAAATCCCTTAATCGAATTGAACGGGACCTTTGCCGCGATTCCGAACCTGGCATCTTTCGCTATCCGGAGTGCCGGTGAAGTGGTGATGCGCTCCAACTCGACCAATGCCGCTATCCCGGACTGGGAGCTAAAATACGGCACCGGAACCTATGCCTATCCCAACGACGCCTTTTATATCGGCAGAAGAGCGGTTCCTACGGCAACCGCTCCCAATTATTTTATGATGATTAACAGTACCGGTAATGTGGGGGTGGGAACAACAACGCCCGGCAATCGCCTGGAAATCACATCCGCTACGGCTAATGCCTCGGGCCTGAGGTTTACCAACCTGACCTCTGCATCGCCTACTGTAGCAGCCAACGGAAAGGCCCTGAGCGTGGATGCCAACGGCGATGTCGTGCTGATGCCTTCGGCTTCCGATGCCTGGAAATTGCTGGGAAATGCAGGTACTACAGCAGGTACCAACTTTTTAGGAACGACCGATGCGCAGGACCTGATTTTTAAAACCAATAATATAGAGCGCATCAAAACACTGGCCAGCAACGGGAATGTGGGAATTGCAATGACAACTCCTGATGCGCGGCTCCATATTCATAATGATTTTGGGGTTAACGGAACAGAAAACCCGATTTTAATCCTGGAGCAAAATGGGATCAATCCCAACAACGGTTGTTCCATACAATTCAGAAACGACGGTGCGGGCTATAATTCGGCCATATCAGGAATTGATGATGCCGGCAACGATGGCCGCCTTGAATTCAGAACCAATGATGATGGTATTATTACAACAACACCCTTAACAAGCGCCGATACGAGAATGATCATTCTTCAGAACGGAAATGTCGGGATCAATACGCTCATGCCTTCCGAAAAATTTCATGTGATTGGAAATGCCCAGATCGGAGATGTGTTGCCGGCAACGGGCACAGGCAATTACCTGACATTCAGTAATGCCGCTAACAATACCGATATTCTTTCCCTGTTCAGAACAAACACCCTGGCAGATGAGTCGACCCTGAATGTTTCCATTGGTGATAATTTCGGGCAAGGGGTCGGTATCGACCGCTTTAATGTTGGTGCCTATCTTTCGGGAGGAGGGCCTGGCCTCAATAACATATTTACGGTCACCTCCCTGGGAAGGGCAGGAATCGGCCAGTACAACCCGGCAGCCCTGTTGCACGTGACGCAGCCAACAATCAGCGGCACCCCGATGGCGATTTATGAATCGGGCGGACTGGTCTTTAATGCCTTTATTAATACAACGTTTGGAGGATATACAAATCCGGCCGGAATCCTTTACTGGGAGTTGGGCGGCGCCGAAACCTATATGTTTGGTGGGGAAGTCGTTCCTGACGGCGATGGAAACTGGAGCCTCGGAGCTTCAACAAAACGCTGGAACACCGTATTTGCTACTAACGGAGCAATCAATACCTCTGATGCAAGATTGAAAAAAGATATCACGGGCTTGTCTTATGGCTTGAAGGACCTTTTGAAACTGCAACCTGTTGAATACAACTGGAAGGATGAAGCGCTGAAGGGCCATTGCCAGGGGAAGAACCTGGGCTTTCTGGCGCAGGATCTTGAAAAGGTCATTCCAAATGTGGTGTATGTGCCTAAGGATGAAAAAGAGCATTACGGGGTAAATTACGAAGCGCTCATTCCGGTTCTCACCAAATCGATCCAGGAGTTAAATCAAAAGCTGGAAGAAAAAACAGCGGACCTGAAAGCCGCGAACGATAGCTACCAGGCTCAGATCAATGAATTAAAAAAAATGATTGAAGAATTAAAAAAGTAGAATATGAAAAGAATACTAGTAGTGTTGATTGTCATTTGCCAGTACAGCGGTTTTTCCCAGAATGTTGGTATAGGAACGAATAATCCTTTGTCGAAGTTGCATGTCGCAGGGACCATCCGCAGCGATACCTTAATTTATGTGGGGCCGGGAGTCCGCACCTTATTTGCTACGCCCAACGGGCGAATCTATGATAGCCTCATCGTTCCTTCGGCGCTTAGCTGGGAGATCAACGGAAACAATAATATCACAGCGGCCCAGTTCATGGGTACGACCAATGCCAACGACGTGATCTTTAAAACCAACAGCATCGAGCGGGCCAGGATCCTGGTCAACGGAAATGTGGGCATCGGCACAGCGGCTCCTCCCGTGCTCTTTAGCAACAGCACCCTGCATGCGGGAGATCAATCCGGGCTGGGAACGCAGGTGGCGCGTGGCATGGACTGGAATGCCAATGCCCTGGGCTATGTGGCCAGCTTTTATAACTCGGGAGCAGTGGCAGGCGCCAGCGGTGCCTTGATCAAGATCACGGACGCTACGGCAAATTCAAAAGTGCTGACGGTCAATTCAGGAGCCATTGGTACAGGCACTGATCTGTTGACGGTATTAGGCAATGGTTTTACAGGCATCCTGACCAATACGCCAAGCGAGGTCCTGGAGATCGCCAATAACGGGCAATTCTCCCTGAGAGCTGCCGCGGGAACAAGAGACCCGGGCGACATCTTATTCAAGAATGGTAACGGCACCAACAAAGCAAGGATCTATTCCAATCCTGGTCTTGACAAAGGCCTGATGTTCAACGGCGACGGCTCGCCCGGCGTGCATATGTACATTGATTCTGTGGGACGTGTCGGGATTGGCAATACATCGCCTAATGCAAGGCTTGAGCTGACGGCTCCTACAACCAATGCTTCCGGCCTGCGCTTTACGAACCTTACTGCTGCTTCGCCGACGGTAGCTTCGAATGGGAAAGCCTTATCGGTGAATGCTACCGGCGATGTAATCCTGGTACCGGCCTCGGGGGGCAATGCCTGGGAGTTATTGGGAAATGCCGGAACAACCGCAGGCACCAATTTCCTCGGAACGACGGATGCGCAGGACATGGTATTTAAAACCAACAATACTGAAAAAATGAGGATCACCACAACCGGGCAGGTGGGAATAGGAACAGCCGCTCCGAATGCTTCGGCGGTGATGCAGATCGTATCGACCACGCAGGGCGTCATGTTCCCGACTATGAGCACAGCTCAGCGCCAGGCCATTGCAGCACCTGCTACAGGCTTAATGGTATATGATGCCACGGCCAATATCCTGATGAGCTATAACGGCACGCGCTGGCAGGAAGTCGGCGGCGATCCGATCGGCAGCATTGAGGCCTTTCACAAGAGCATGGCGGGAACGCCTGTCCTGCCCTGGGGCTGGGTGGAATGCAACGGCCAGGTGCTCGCGGATCCGGAGTCTCCTTATAACGGACAAACCATTCCTTCTCTGAACGCCACCGGGAAATTCCTGCGTGGCTCAACGGTAAGCGGCACGATGCAAACGGAAGATGTGGGAGGGCATACTCATACAGGAACAACAGCAGCGAACGGGACCCACAACCACGGTGGCAGCACCGGCAGCGTGAACTCTAATAACGGCAGGGTTGTTCCATGGGACGATAACTTCGGAACGGACAAAATGGATGCGGCTAATACGGGACAACTCATCAATACGCCTGCGGGCGGCGGTGGCATTCCCTGGGATGGTCTTGCAACCGTAGGGAATTTCCTTACCACCATCGATCAGCTGGATCACACGCATGTGATTACGGCCGATGGCAACCACACTCATACCTTTACAACGAATGCCAATGGCGGTGTTGAAACCCGCCCGACGAATATGAGCGTGGTATGGATCATCCGGGTGAAATAAGAAACAGAATGAATTGAAAAGAGCTTACCATGAAAACATTCAAAAACAATACGGCGCACTACTTCACTGTTCTCTTCCTGCTGGCAGGACTTGGCAGGATGTATGCACAAAACGAGTTCTATAATAACGGCAGCGGCGTTACCGTTCAGAGCGGCGGGTTGATCACCGTGCAGGGCGAGGTGGTGAACACCAATGCCGGCGCCAATGTTGGCCTCATCGGCAATTCCGGACTGATCACCTTTTCCGGAAACTGGACCAACAATTCCACCTCGGGAGCTTTGGTAGCCACAACCGGTACGGTGGAGATGACCGGTGCAAACCAGAACATTATGGGCAGCCAGCCGACGCGCTTCAACAACCTGAACCTCCTGGGTAGCGGCATGAAAACGCTGAATGTGAATACCTTTGTAGGCGGCACCAACGGCGTCCTGGCCTTAGGGAGCAGACCGTTAGACCTGAACAGCAATACACTCATCGTCACGAATCCTGTCACAGGCGCTATCACCCGCGTCAGCGGCTACATCATCAGCGAAACGGCTCCTGTTCCGGGTTATGGCATCATCCAGTGGAACATCGGCAACACCGGGGCCGGAAGCTATGTATTTCCGTTTGGTTCCCTGGCCGCAAATTATATTCCGCTCACACTCGCTATCACGGCCGCAGGTGCGCAATCCACCACAGGAGCGATCAGCGCTTCTACCTATCCTACCAATACCGGCCTAGCCATCAACAACAGGCCTTTGCCAACGGGCGTCAACGATTTGAATAATAACTGCGGTACAGAGCACGCTCCGCGCATGCTGGACCGTTTCTGGGTAATCAATACCAGTAACTACAACACCAATCCTGTAGCCAACAAACAGTTTACCTACATCGAGAACGAGTGGGACCCTACAGGCGGCAGCACCAATACCATCACGGAAAGCGATCTGCAGTCCTGGTACTATAATGCCGGCTGGACACACCTGGCAAGCACCAATAACAGCGGCACCAACAACCAGACCATTAACGGCAATTCCAATTACGGCGTCTTCACGATAGGGGACTACAAGAAGCTCGATCTGCAGCTGATGGACGTGGATAGCGTGATCTGCTTCGGAGAAAGCAACGGGATAATCACCTTCTCCTCCACGGTGGGCTATGGCTCGCCAACCTATTCTGTTAACGGCACGGCAACCACCAATACTGTGGTGAATACCCTGGCAGCAGGCATGTACACGGTAACGGGCAGCGATGTGATGGGCTGTAAAGACACCATTAACAGCATCCGGGTAGATGAGCCTTTAAGGCTTGTCGGCGCTATTTCCTCCAACGATTTTTCTATTTGCAGGAACGACATCATCACGCTTAGCTCTGTATTTTCCGGTGGTATCAAGCCTTACAGCGTAACCTGGAACACGGGTACGAATAATAGTGGTGTCACGAGCAATACCATCACACAGACGGAAACTCCTTTGGTGAGCAGCAGCTATTGGTTCGATATCAGGGATAACAACAACTGCGCGGCCCTGTCAAATACCATCAACATCAATGTGAACCAGCTGCCGGTGGTTGATTTTGCCGCCAATCCTGTGGAAGGCTGCCAGCCTTTGCCAGTGAGTTTCACGAACCTTTCGGCATCGACGCCTTCTGTGGCTTCCTGGTACTGGACATTCGGTACGGGCATTGTTTCTACCGACGCTTCTCCTAACTATACCTACACCTTGCCCGGAACGTTCCAGGTAAGCCTGAAAGCCACATCCGACAGTGGGTGCGTGGCCAGCATCACGAAACCCAACTATATCCTGGTGCACCCCAAACCGAAAGCGAATTTCCATTACACACCGGCGTCGGGCATCGATATCCTGAACCCCGAAGTCAGCTTTGTGAATACATCCAGCGGCCAGGATAATTCCTTCTGGAATTTTAACGACGGTTCCGCGGTGATTGCTGAAACCGACCCGACACACGTGTATGCCGATACCGGTGTTTACAACGTGAAACTGGTGGTTTCCACGATCTATAACTGTTTCGATAGTATCCTGATTCCTTTGAAGGTAAACGAAATTTCCACCCTGTATGTGCCGAATGCCTTTACACCGGATGGCAATTCACTGAACGACATCTTTGCTCCATCCGGTATCCAGCTCTATGATTACAAGATGATGATCTTCGATCGCTGGGGTGAGAAAATCTTCGAATCGGCTGTGCTGAATGAGGGCTGGGACGGCAAATACCGCGGTACGCTTTGCAAGGAAGGTGTGTATGTCTACAAGATCGAATTCAAAGCGATCAACGGGGAGATCAAGCGCCGCACCCAAACCATGGTAGGCCACGTGACCCTTCTGCATATGGCCCGTTAAGACCTTTGACTTTTTTAGCAAAACAGCACAGGCATTCCGTTATAAAAATGCTAATTTTGCGCTTTATCATGATTGAATGAAGCCTGTCGCGAAATCTACGGAACAACAGATCCCACAAGCTGTCTTGATTGGAATTATCAACAAGCAGCAAAACGAATCACTTGCCTGGGAATACCTGGATGAGCTGGCATTCCTCGCCCAGACCTATGGGGTGGAAACCAAAAAAGTATTTACACAAAAGCTTGAGCGGCCTGATAAAGCAACCTTTATCGGTAAGGGAAAACTGAATGATGTAAAAACCTTTATACAGGAAAACAACATCGGGGTGGTGATCTTCGATGATGAGCTCTCTCCTTCGCAACAGCGGAACCTGGAAAAGGAATTAAAGAAAAAGATCCTCGACCGTACCACCCTCATCCTCGAGATCTTCTCGCAGCGGGCGCAGACGGCTCATGCCAAGACACAGGTGCAGCTAGCGCAGTACCAGTACCTCCTGCCGCGCCTTACGGGGATGTGGACCCACCTGGAGAGGCAGCGTGGCGGAACCGGAACCCGCGGTGGTGCCGGTGAAAAGGAAATTGAAACGGATAGAAGGATTGCCCGCGACCGCATCGCCCAACTGAAGGAAGACCTGAAGATCATCGATAAGCAGATGGCTACGCAGCGCAAGAACCGCGGCGAGTTTGTGAGGGTAGCCCTGGTAGGCTATACCAACGTAGGGAAATCCACGATCATGAACATGATCAGCAAAAGCGAAGTGTTTGCAGAGAATAAGCTATTTGCGACACTCGATACGACGGTGAGAAAAGTAACCATTGAGAATTTATTTTTTCTCCTGAGCGATACCGTTGGCTTTATCCGGAAGCTCCCGACACAACTGGTGGAGAGCTTCAAATCCACGTTGGATGAGCTTCGTGAGGCCGATGTGCTGCTGCACGTGGTGGATATTTCGCATCCTAATTTTGAGGATCATATCGCGGTGGTACGCCAAACGCTCATTGACATTGGAGCCGGCGACAAGGAAACGATCCTGGTGTTTAATAAGATCGATGCTTTCAAATACGTGAAAAAAGAGGAGGATGACCTCACACCGATGACGCGGGAGAACCTCTCATTGGAAGAGTTGAAAAAGACCTGGATGAAAGACCTGCATCAGCAGGCGGTGTTCATCAGCGCGCAAAAGAAAAAGAACATCGAAGAGTTTAAAAAAACGGTGTACGAGGTGGTGAAGAAGATCCACGTGAAGCGCTTTCCGTATAATAATTTGTTTTACTAGAAGTGGCTTTGATGCTTTGCGGAGCTCAACAATTCAGCTACTGTAGGATTGTTCAAGCCCGAAGGGCTTGAATATGCATAAATAAAAAAATTCTGCATTTCAACCCTGAAGGGGTTGAACAGTTCCACCGGAATCATGAAAACTACTTCAATAAGGAGCTGATCAACTTTTCTGTTTTAATCACATAATCCTCATAGGCCTTTCCCGTGGCAGGGCCGTTGAATCCCGTATACACCGAAACCACTTTGTGCTCCTTGTTCAGGATCAGGGTTGTGGGAAACGCCATGATGCCGTTGAGGAAAGGCAGGCTTTGCGAGGCTTTGTCCTTACCGCTGAGGCCGGTAATCAGGATCTCATAGTTGACACCGAAACGCTCTTTGAGCCGTTTGATGTTATTCTTTGCTTTCTCCGGATCGCTGGTGCGCTCGTAGGCGAGGCCGATGATCTCTATCACATGCCGCTCGTGCCTTTCGGTCGTGGAGTCGAAGCGGGCAATCCCTTTCTGTGTGTATTTTTTGTAGAGCTGCGCCAGGTAAGCCGTTTCGTCCATGCAATTAGGGCACCAGCTCCCCATGATCTGCACGATCACCACTTTATTCTTATATTTGGCATCGCTCAGGCTAACGGTCTGGTCACTGCTGTTCTTGAAAGAAAAATTGATCACCTGGTTCGGGTCTTTGAGGTAGGTCAGCTTTTCCGCGTCTCGTAATTCGAAAACCTCGTTGCGTTTGCCCGTCCATGGCTCGCTCCAGCTGCTCCCGGAGTAGAACACCGCTTTATGAATGTCTGTGCCGTTGTTTTCCGCAATGAATAGAAAAGCATGAGAGCCGTCGAAGCAGGAAAGATACAAGGTGTTGTTATATTCCGTGCCTTCCAGGTAGCGGTAGTCGCCGGTTTCTGTACGGAAGGTGCCTTCTACAACCGTAGTCCCCGGCCGGTGTTTGAAAAGCCCGATCGCTTTGCTGCTATCGGCTGTTCCGGGGCTAAAGGTCACTTCCCATTTGCCATCGTAAAAGGCATGTGGCTTTTCGGGAGGAAAGGGAAAACGGTTCTTCCGGCCATAGCTTGCCGAAAAGGGGATAGTGTTATTGTCTTTTTTAGTATGATTGATCCAGACTCCCGTTAATAATGTATCACCCAATAGTTTTGTCCGGAACTCGGTATCGAATACAGGCATTTTGAAACTAAAGGAATCTTTGGCGAATGCTGTTTCAGTAACCGTAATGCGCTCTGCAGCATTGTGAATGATCAGTTGGGTGGCGCCGTTCAGGCGAACGACATCAAAGGTAAATGGCAGCTCCAGTTGCTTGTCTTTGTTTAGCAGGAGCACACCGCGCCATGCTCCGGCTTTCGGCTGTGCGGCTATCGACAAGCCGGCCATGACAAACAGCATTAAAAAAATCTTTGGCATAAGTTACAGGTTTAAAGATAAACAGCCGGAGGTACGATTTGTTTTCGGCTTAGTGTACCTCCACTTCGTCCACAAAAATATAAGCATTCCCGCCTTTGCCGAGGTGCCACTCAGGCAGCTTGCCGAAATTCACCGCTTTCACTTTTATATAACGGGCGTTCACTTTCACCGGGTTGTTGGCGGTGAAAGCACGTACCTGCACCGAGTAGTCGTCTGCAGCGATCCCATTCTCAAGGCTTCCGAAAGGCTTGAAATTTTTGCCGTCTTCCGAAATGAAGTACTCTACTTTTTTCGGGAAGATGATCCAGGCACGCGTATCCTGGAGATAGCCGGAAGTAATGGATTCGATCGCTTTGGATGCTCCAAAATCAATGATGCATTCAAAATCCTGGCCCTGGTAGCCATGCCACTCTCCGCTTCGCCAGTTGGTGCTGCCGCGCTGCCCGTCAATGATGCCGCCGTCGCCACCGGCCGCATAGGCCTTATCGTATTTGCTGATCAGGGTTACTTTCCAGTTGTTCGGCTTTTCGTAGAGGTGACTAACGGTTACCGAGCTGCTGTCGTTTCCTTCGTAGGCAATGGCTTTCACCGTAAGAGAAGTATCGCAACGGAAAGCAGCGCTATACAGCTTCGACCGCTTGTTCGGTATTTCCCCGTTAAGCGTATAGTATATTTTAGTTTGAGGTGATACATCCCCCATACTGACCATGACACTGTTTGTAAACATGGCTGACGGCGTTTGGATCACTGGCGACACAACTAAGCTGGCAGCGTTGATGCGGGTGTGAGGGCGGAAGAACAGCGCCTTTCCCAGGGTGTTGCTGCTATCGGCTTTGTCCTGCATCACAAATTCCAGCTTCCCGTTTGTGATGATGTCCTCATGGGAGATGACCAGGCGCTTCTGCTCTTTACCATTCAGGCTGAGCGAGCGGATGTACTGGAAGTGGTCTGATGGATTTTGCTTACTGATGGTAAAGGCGTGGGCGCTATCCGTATGGATTACGACTTTATCGAAGAGCGGGGAGCCGATGCTGTATTCCGGGATGCCCGGGCACACCTGGTAAAAGCCCATCGAGCTGAGGACATACCAGGCGCTCATCTGCCCGCAGTCTTCATTACCGATCAGTCCGTCGGGATCGTTCTTATAAAATTCCGTCAGGATCTTGTACGTCTTTTCCTGTGTTTTGTAAGGCTTTCCTACAAAATTGTAAAGGTAGGCCATGTGATGGCTGGGCTCATTGCCGTGCGCATATTGCCCGATGAGACCGGTAATATCGGATTGTTCGCGGCCCAGCGTTTTGGAGCTGGCTGAGAAAAGCTCATCCAGTTTTTTATCCATTCCTTTATTGCCGCCCATCAGGCGCATCAGCCCATCCATGTCCTGGGGCACAAAGAAGGTATATTGCCAGGAGTTGGCTTCGGTAAAGTGGTTGTTTACTTCCCTTGCCTCGAAAGGTGAAAGCCAGTCGCCATTCTTGCGGGGCCGTACAAAGCCTACTTTTTTATCAAAGATGTTTTTATAGGCCTGCGCCCGTTTGGAATACAGGAGGTAATCGGATTTTTTATTCAGGCGCCTGGCCACTTCGCCCACACACCAGTTGTCGTAAGCATATTCAAGCGTTTTGGAAACACTCTCCGACTCATCACCGACTTCCAGGTAATAGTTGGCATTGAATACCGGGATGCTGTAGCCATTATAGTTGGAGGCCGCCTTCATAGACTCGTATGCCAATACGGTATCGAAGCCGCCGATATTCTTGGCAAACACATCGGCCATCACCGATACGCTGTGGAAGCCGATCATGCAATCCGTTTCGTTGGCAGAGAGCTCCCACATCGGCAGGCGCTTGCTCTCGTCGTACTGGTGCAAAAAGGTATTGATGAAATCAACGGTCCGTTTTTTCTCGATGATGCTCATGAGCGGGTGCAGCCCGCGAAAGGTATCCCATAAGGAGAACACGGTGTAAGGCGTAAAGCCGCTGGCCTGGTGGATCTTCTGATCGCGGCCACGGTAGCGCCCGTCCACGTCGCTGGCTACGGAAGGGTGGATCATGGTATGGTAGAGCGCCGTATAAAATAAAGAAAGCTTGTTTTTATCGCTGGTGGTGATTTCTATTTTCGAGAGCTGTTTCTCCCAGGCTTTTTCAGCATCGGATTTGTACAAATCAAAATCCCAGTGTGTGGCCTCGCTGTTCAGGTTCCTGGCGGCGCCGGCCGCATCGGTTTGCGAGATGCCTACTTTCACGATCAGCGGCTTGCCATCGCTCAGGTCGAAGCTGAACTGGGCGCCTTCGGCCTGTTCCTCTTCACCGGCTTTTTTGTTTTGTTTCTTAAAGACCTTCACGCTCTTATCCTTTAAAGGCTTGCTGAACTTCATCATGAAGTACACATGTTGTTCCCTGGCCCAGGCCTCACTCACGCGGTAGCCAATTACAGTAACACTGTCCACCACCTTGAGGTTTGAGCTTAGCGTCTTGTCGCGGTGCAGCAGGTCGAGCATGATATGGCCATTTGTGCCTTTCGGAAAAGTATAGCGGTGAATGCCTACGCGGGTGGTGGCCGTCAGCTCGGCCTTGATGTTGTTGTGAAGCTGAACGGAGTAGTAGCCCGCAGAAGCACTTTCTTTGCTGTGTGAAAATTTCGTGGCGTAGCTTTTCTTCGCCAGGTCGCTTTCCGCCAGTGTCGGCATGACCAGGATATCACCATAGTCGCTCACGCCGGTGCCGTTGAGGTGCGTATGGGAAAAGCCATAGATCAGCGAATCGGTGTAATAGTATCCGCCGCAGCCTTCCCAGCTTCCGTCGATGCGCGTGTCGGGGCTTAGCTGCACCATGCCGAAAGGCAGCACAGCTCCCGGAAAGGTATGGCCTGTGCCACCCGTACCGATAAAGGGATTCACGTAGGAGGTATAATTGGTTTGAGCTACCAGGGAGGAAGCGGAGAGCAACAAAAAGGGGAGGAGGCGTTTTATCATCAGATGGTCTTTATTAAGATTGGGGCAATGATTTGATAAGATTAAAAATACCGAATTATTTAGAGACGCTACAATGGTAGAGCGAAAAATATTTGAGCTCTGTGCCCGGTTTTAGCTTTTGGCCCATGCTTAGTTTCACCGTCTGTCCCGGTTCTATATTGATGAAGTTGTCGGAGAGGTCCAGCTCCTGCTGATCCGAAAACAGGTAGAGGTCTTTTACAAAGTGTCTGGCGCTGATACATAGCGTATCTTTTTCTTTGGAAAACGCGATGCTGATCCCCGGATCATACAGCAACAGCTCTTTGGGCTTTACAAAAAAGAACTGGTTTTGAGTGATGGTGTTTCCACTGGCATCCCGGATGCTACAGGAGAGGTAGAGCTCCTGTTTTGAAAGCCCCTTCAGCTCGCTTTCTTTCAGGCGTGTATGGATCACGCTGCTGTTGGCGCCGATAAAAAGTGTATTCTGTTTATGGAGCAGGGTATCGCCTTTGGTATTTTTTAAGGTCATTCTGAATACGCCCTGGTCCGTTGTGGCTTTGTCGGAAATCACAAAGACCTCATAGTCCGTTCCGTTTTTGTAAACGGAAACAGAGACATCGCCGAATAATTTTTTAGTTTCATAATACAGGGCTTTCGGCCGGGAGCTATTGTCCAGCGCGCTCCAGGACGTTACCGGCCAGCAATCGTTCAGCTGCCAGTAAAGCGTTCCCATGCAATAAGGTTTGGCTCTGCGATGAGCCTCTATGGCTGTTTTCATGGCATCGCGCTGCAGGAGCTGGGATACATAGATCAGTTTTTCAAATTCCGAAGGAACAGGATAATCGCGTTCCATATAGGTTTGAATGGTCTGGTAGCCGGTGGGATGTTTTTGATGGGCTTTAAGGGCTGCGGAGTTAAGATGCAGATCATTTGTATCGCAGAACGTTTTAAAAAGCGCGACCGATGGCATTCCCTGGAAGCCGTATTCGCTCATGAAGCGCCCTGTTTTTTTCTCATAGACATCAAAGGGCTCCATGCCCCACCATACGCCCCAATAGTGTGCATCGCCCTGCACCAGGCTTTCCTTGCGCCCCCAGCCGATGGAGGGAGAGGATGGCCAGTAAGCCGTATGAGGATCGTATTGCTTCAGGATTCCGGGAATCGCCTCGTGAAACAGATGTGTATAATTGTTCCAGATGAGCGTGGAGTCTTTCGCAGAATATTTGTATTGCTTTTGCCAGCCCCAGTTATGCCAGCCTTCATCGATCTCATTGTTCCCGCACCAGAGAGCGAGGCAGGTATGATTCCTTAAGCGCCGGGCCTGCTGCGCCACTTCCTGTTTCACATTTTCCACAAAAGCCGTATCGCCCGGGTACATGGCGCAGGCAAACATCAGGTCCTGCCACACCAGGATTCCGTTCCGGTCGCATTGCTCATAGAAGGCCTCGTCCTCATAAAGCCCGCCGCCCCACACACGCAGCATGTTCATGTTGGCATCCTTCGCCAGTTTCACAAGGCCTTTGTAGTTACTGTCACGAAGCTCCGTCACGAAGCTGTGCTGGGGAATGTAATTGGCGCCCTTCATAAAAACGGGTTTCCCGTTTAATCTGAAAAAGAAGGATTCTCCAAAGGCATCTTTCTCTCTCACCAGCTCCAGCCGCTTTAAGCCGATTGCCAGGGATCTTTGATCCAGTAGTTTTCCGGACCGCTTGATGCTGAGCGTTGCGTGGTAGAGGTTGGCCTTTCCAAGTCCGTTCGTATACCAGAGCTCCGGCTTTGGGATGGTATAGTAAACGGTATCGCACTGAGTGCCTTTCCTGATGTGTAAGGTATAAGCCTTACGCGGCTGGTTGTTTGCGGGATCATCATTCAGGCCGAGTTGGAGCCCGACTTCCAGGCTCATGTCCTTTGTACTTTCAGTCTCTGTCACAAAGCCGATGCGGGCTGCGCTGTCATGCAGCTCCTGTATAAAATAATGGAGATCTTTGATGCGCACATCATCCCAGCCATTTAAATACACAGGCTTGTAGATGCCGCAGGTTACGAGCCGTGGCCCCCAGTCCCAGCCATACTGGTACTGGGCTTTCCGGGTAAACACTTTTTCGTCTCCCGGTAAGGTATAAGGCAAGGCGGCTGCTTCGGCTTTTCCTTTTTTTACCGCCGATTCAAACAGCACGCGCAGGTTGTTTTTGCCGGGCTTCAGCTGCTGCCGGATATCCACCGTCCAGTAACGGAACATATTGTTGCCCGTGAGAATCAGGCGATCATTTAAAAAGACCCGGGCATAGGTATCCAGCCCTTCGAATGTGAGTTCGACATGCGCGTGTTTCAGGATCTCCTGATCCGCTTCAAAGCTGGTGCTGTATTCCCAGTCTTCCTGTTCGATCCATTGTACGCCGGCTTCATTGGTACCGTAGAAAGGATCTTTGATCAGGCCGTTGCGCAGAAGGTCGGTATGCACGGTTCCGGGAACCCTGGCGGGATGAAAGGCCTGCGTGCCTTTTTGCCGGAACTGCCAGTCGGCCTTCAACGGAAGCCGTACGTTTTGCCCGGGCATAAGCCCTGAAACAAATACGAGGATGATCCACCAGTGTTTCATGCTTCCTGTTTCAACTGCCTGATGATGGATTTCAATTCTTCGGGATCCAGCTGCCCGCCGGCTTTTGTGATGGCTGCCGTATGAAACTCCCTGCATCCTGTAGAAGCCACGAGCATCGCGATATTGTTGCTGCGAATGCCTCCACCCGGCATGATGGTGATCTGTTTGCCGTAATGTTTTTGTAATGCCTTCAATTGTGCCATGCCTTCAGGTGCAGAGGCTTTGCCTCCGGAGCTGAGCACTCTTGCGAAGCCCAGCGCTATGAGCTGTTCCACACCTTGATGTAGATCGGTGCAGGCATCGATGGCGCGGTGGAAGTTGCAGGACATCCGTCCTGCCAGCTCCACAAACGAGGCGCAGGCCATGGCGTTGATGGTATGATCAGGATGTAAAGCGCCGGTCACGATTCCATCAATTCCCTGCTCCCTGCAAAAAAGAAGGTCTTGTTTCATAAGCTCTAGTTCTTCCGCGGTGTACACGAAATTTCCGGCCCGTGGCCGGATGATCACATGCAGAGGAATGCTTAAGCGTTCTTTTACTCTTAGGATATCGTCCCTCAAAGGCGTGACGCCTCCGCTGCTGTAATCGCTGCAAAACTCGATCCGGTCTGCACCGGCCTGCTCGGCAATGAAACAGGATCCCACATCGAAGCAGGCAACTTCCAGTATATTATGGGAGGTAGCTTTTAGCATCAACCAATTCGTTAGAGATGTTGGAAGAATAGACGGCGTAGTTGAAGCCTTTTTGCAGGCAGAAAGCGCCATGCTCTCCTTTTTTGTTGATGGCGATAAATCCTACCTGTAGCTCCGCAAGCTCTTTGTTCCTGAGCTTCGTGATGGCGGCAATCCTCTCCACGGCCTTCTTACAGGCGGCTTCCGGCGAATGGCCCTGGCGCATCAGCTCCACAACCGTATGTGCCCCTACCACCCGGCAGATGTCTTCACCCTGGCCGGTGGCCGTGGCAGCGCCTACTTCATTGTCTATAAATAATCCGGAGCCGATGATGGGTGAATCACCTACGCGGCCGTGCATTTTGAAAGCCATGCCACTGGTAGAGCAGGCGCCTGATAAATTTCCGTTCATGTCCATGGCGATCATGCCGATGGTATCATGGTTTTCGATATTCGCCTTGGGCTTGTACTCACTGGTTTTCAGCCATTCCTTCCACTCCTCTTCGGATGCTTTTACCAGCAGGTTTTGTTTGGTAAAGCCCTGTGTCAAGGCAAAGTCGAGGGCCCCTTCTCCACAGAGCATGGTGTGCGGGGTTTTCTCCATCACGGCCCTGGCTACAGAAATGGGGTGCATGATGTGCTCGAGGCATACCACCGAACCGATATTGAAAGACTCGTCCATGATGCAGGCATCGAGTGTTACCTTGCCATCGCGGTCGGGCCTGCCGCCATAGCCCACGCTGCGCTCGTTGGGATCAGCCTCCGTGAGCTTCACGCCGGCTTCCACGGCATCCAGGGCGCGGCCCTTGTTGGAGAGCACTTTCCAGGCTTCGGCATTAGCTTGTACACCAAATCTCCAGGTAGAAAGCACAATGGGTTTGATGGTGGCCGTTGTATGCTCTGTCAGCAGCTCGCCGGCTTTACTTTTATTGAAAGCCAGCAGAGAGGTGAGCAGTGTGCCGAGCTTAATGAATTGTCGTCTGTTTGATTCCATGATGATTATCTGATGATGATCTCGTCGCAAAAGAGCCAGGCATTTTCTCCTGCGCCTGGCTTGCCGCCCGGGATTTTCCCACGATTCTTAGCGATGATTTTAATATAAGCTGCATTTACACGGTTCACGGAGACCTTTACAAAACGCCCCCTGGTGAGATTGATTTCCGCTTTGCCAAGGCTGTAATAACTGATGCCATTGGTGGAGGCAAATACTTCTACACGCTCGGGGAAATAGATCCAGCTAAGCTCTTCGTCGAGAAAACCAACTTCGATCTCATGAATGTCTTCAGACTTTTCGAACCGAATAACCGCTTCCATATCATTTCCATTCCAGCCCAGCCACTGCTCATTGATTCGTGGTGAAGACCCTGTCTCTGCATTAACGAGTGTAAAAGCGCCTCCTGTACTGTAAGATTTATGCGGTGCCTCTTTAAAGAAGACAGAAGCATTGGTGGCTTTGTTGATGTGATAGCTACCGCTCATGACGCTTCCTTTCATTTCCCCGTTTTTAAATAAGGCACTCTTTACTATGAGGTCTTTGCTGATGGGAATGGGCTGCTGATACAGACTGGCATCAGGCCCAGGCGTCGTACCATCTGTTGTGTAACGGATCTCTCCCAGCATGGCGTTGGCCTTCAGCTCTAAGCTCACGCTTCCGGCTTTACCGGAAGGAACAATTTTAGCCGCTATCCTGTAAAGTGATTTGGCATAGTTATATCCCAACAGGTCCAATAACAGAAAATGTTTTTGAATGCGAACGAGGAAATCCGTTTCATTCCGGAGCTCTTTAGGAGTCCATACTACCTCGGCCAGGGCTGCCATACGCGGGAGCACCATATATTCCACATGTTTCTCATTCAGCATATATTCCGTCCACACATTGGCCTGCGCGCCCATGATGTAGGGTTGTTCTTCCGCTTTCAAGGTTTCGGGTACAGGCTCGAAGGCATATACTTTTTCGAGAGGGACGTAACCTCCGATGGCCAGGGGCTCGCCTGCCGGCGAAGCCTGGTAATAATCGAAATAGCAATGCGAGCCGGGCGACATTACCACCGGGTGTTTCTGGCGCGCAGCAGCAATGCCTCCTTCCAGGCCTTGCCAGCTCATCACCGCGGCATTGGGAGCGAGGCCTCCTTCCAGGATCTCATCCCAACCGATAATTTTCCGGCCTTTCGAGCTCACATATTTCTCCATGCGCTTAATAAAATAGCTTTGCAGCTCATGCTCGTCTTTGAGTTTTTCCCGTTTGATCACTCCCTGGCAGCCAGGGCAAACTTTCCACCTGGTCTTGGGCGATTCATCGCCGCCGATGTGAATGTATTTTCCCGGAAACAGGAGAATCACTTCGTCCAGCACATGCTCTAAAAAGGAGAACACAGAATCTTTGGTGCAAAACACATCTTCAAATACGCCCCAGCCTTTTTCTACCTCAAGCTGTTTACCGGTGCAGGATAGCCAGGGATAAGACGCAATCGCCGCCACGGCATGGCCCGGCATTTCGATTTCCGGAACCACAGTGATGTGTCTTTTAGCCGCATAGGCTACTACTTCTTTGATCTCTTCCTGCGTGTAGAATCCGCCATAAGGGATACTGTCATACTCCTGGTTGCTGTAGCGGCCCACCATCGTTCCTTTTCTCCGGGCACCGGTGCGCGTGAGCTCCGGGTAGCGCCTGATCTCTATTCTCCAGCCCTGGTCGTCGGTAAGATGCCAGTGAAAGGTGTTCATCTTGTATAAGGCAATCAGATCGATGTAGCGTTTGATAAAGCTCAGCGGAAAAAAGTGACGGCATACATCGAGGTGCATGCCGCGCCACTGAAAGCGTGGCGCATCTTTGATCTGCACGCAGGAAACAAGCAAGGGCTTGTTCGGTTTCACAGGGAGCAGCTGCGCAAGGCTTTGCAAGGCATAAAAATTTCCGGCACCGGTAGTCTTCGCGGTGATCCGTATTTTCTTGCGTTCTACATGGAGCTCATAGCCCTCGTCCTCTGCCTTTGCTTGCGTAGGCTCTTCAAAGAGGATGTAATTGCTTTCGGGCGCTGTCGCAACAACTTTCAGGCTTGTGTGATAATGCGTTTCCAGGTATTGGTTGAACCAGTTGATATCCTCCTGTAAGGAAGGAGAGCTTCCGGCAACGATCTTTGTTTCTGCAGAGAGTGTAAAGCTTCCCGGTGCTGTAATGATCTCTTTGGGTTTGGGAATAATGGCAGCTGCGCCCGGCGATCCCGCCTGCGGAAAAGCGGTAGTGCATATGGCCAGCAGGCCGGATAAAAGCAGGCTATTCCTCTTCCTCATCATTAAGCAGTGACAATAATTCTTCAGGATAATCTTCTTTCAGGATATAAACGCCCGTCATGGGGTTTACCACTTCGCGGACGCTCTTGAGCTGCACGTTGAAGAATAGTTCGTTTTTGCCGTCGATCTTCTCCGTTTTGCTGATGGCTTTTTTCGAAAAAGGCAGGAGTGTCACAGAGCCATTGTCCATCGTGCATTCCAGTACCGTCATATCCGGGATTTCAAAACAAAATTCCTCATCATCCGGATAGAGTCCTTTCAATAAATAGGTGGTATTATTGATCACCTTAAAATTGCTGACATTGCCCTGCACTTCGAATTCATCTTCCCAGAGGTATTTGATGTTGTCTTCGGTTTCGTCGCCCTCGTTATCCTTATCGGCGTAGGCCTGGTTGAATTTCGAATTGACGAGCTTTACATTGATGGTTACTTTCATGATCGGTTCTTAATTTTAGTGGGCCGTGCCGTTAGCGGTTTTCAGCTCGACACCTTGTTTTTTGAAAATAGAATTTACTTTGAAGGCGTACCACGCGAGGTAAGCGAAGCAAAAGAGGGTAACGATGTAAGAGCGGTGAGGGTTGATCGTATCTGCCAGGAATCCCTGGAAGGGCGGGATCACCGCGCCCCCGAGGATCATCATCACGAGGAGGGAAGAGCCCTGGTTGGTATATTTTCCCAATCCGTTGATGGCTAGTGCAAAAATGCAGGGCCACATCACCGAGCAGAACAGGCCGCCGCTGATAAAGGAATACAGGGCCAGGTTGCCCGTGCTCAGCAGGCCGATGGCCATCATCACACAGGCCGTGAGGCTCAGCACCATTAAGGTGCGCGCCGGGTGATCGCCCGAGAGAATGAAGATGGCTGTAGCGATGAGGATGTAAGGAATGTAATAGAGGTAGTCGTCGACCTTGCTGCCGCGCAGGTAATTGACACCGTAGATGACCAGAAAGGCTACCAGCGGCGTGATAATCTGCATCACCACTTTCATGGTCTTACTGAAATTGAAAACCGTGAGAGCGCCCGTCCAGCGGCCGATCATGAGGCTTCCCCAATACAGGGAAATGAAATGAGAGATCTTGGTGTGGTCGATGCCTTTGATCTCGGGCATAGCCAGCAAGGCGCCCATGTTACTTTGGATGGTCACTTCCACGCCCACATACACAAAAATAGCGATCATGCCCAGCGTGAGCTGTGGGTATTTCAAAGCGCCGAGGTCTTTATCGAGCTTCTCTGTGCTGGTCAATACAGGCAGTTTGGAGAACCACAGGATTGTGGCGCATAAGAGAAATAAGGCGAATAAAACGAGCGCAGGAATCTTCACGGCTTCCAGGCTGCTGTCGGCGGCGGCCGGAGCATTGATGTTGCCGAAAAGGGCATAGCTCAGGATCACCGGGCCGATGGTGGTTCCGAAGGAGTTGATGCCGCCGGCAAGGCTGAGGCGGTGTGCGCCGGTTTCCTTCGCACCGAAATTAATAACAAAAGGATTGGCAACAATTTGCTGCAGGGCAAAGCCGAGGCCGATCACAAAGAGCGCGCAAAGCAGCAGGGGATAGGAGTTGGAGCTTGCCGCCGGAATGAAGAACAGGGAGCCAACCGCTGAGATCAGCAAGCCGAGGATCAGCGCCTTTTTGTAACCGATCTTATCGATGGGATCGCCCATCGCGCGTGAGGCGATGAAATAAATGATGGAGCCTATGAAATAAGCGGCATAGAAGGCCAGGTCTACCAGCTGCGACTGGAATTGCGTGAGCGTGAATTTCTCTTTGAAGAGAGGAATTAAAATGCCGTTGCTGGCCGCCACAAAGCCCCAGAAAAAGAACACGCTGATGAGCGCGACAAAAGATGATTGTAGTTTCTGCATATTAATCTAAAGTAGAGATTTTTATCCCGACATCATAGGGTACTAAATCCTTTTATTAACAAGTCTTGTTTTACTTCTTTCATGAAAGTTTTCCGATAATAGCGCTTAATTTGATACTTTCACCTCATGGAATTATTGACCCCAACTCACTGGAAGGACTACGAATTACTGGACTGCGGCGATTTTGAAAAGCTGGAGCGCTTCGGTAAATTCATTACGATACGCCCGGAGCCTCAGGCCGTGTGGAAAAAAGTATATTCAAACAGCGAGTGGGAAAAACAGGCACATGTGAAATTCGTGCCTAAGAGCAGCTCGAGCGGCGACTGGAAGATGTTGAAAAAAATGCCGGAGCAATGGCCGATCTCTTACGGCCTGGAAAATGAGAACAGCGGAAAAACAAGTGAGATTGTCTTCCGTCTTGGGCTTACCTCTTTCAAGCATGTGGGCATCTTTCCGGAGCAGGCCTGCAACTGGGACGTGATTTATAATTTCCTGCAGCCACTGGAAAAGCCCAAATTCCTGAACCTCTTTGCCTATACCGGTGGGGCGAGCCTTGCCGCGAGAGCCGCAGGCGCTGATGTCACCCATGTGGACAGCATCAAGCAGGTGGTGAACTGGGCCAATGAAAACATGCAGAAGTCGGGCCTGGATAATATCCGCTGGATGATCGACGATGCGCTGAAGTTTACTAAAAAAGAGCAAAGACGTGGAAACCTGTACCAGGGCATTATCCTCGATCCGCCGGCTTTTGGTCACGGACCCAACGGTGAGAAATGGAAGCTGGAAGATAATATCCTGGAAATGATAGACAGCGTGCTGCAGATCGTAGATCCGAAACAGCATTTGCTGATCCTGAACGCCTATTCACTGGGCTTTTCGGCCCTGGTGCCCGAAAATTTGCTGAGCCCTTTCGCCAATAAACATAAATCCGGTCTGAGTATCGGGGAGCTGTACTTAAATGCCAAAAGCGGGGTGAAGCTTCCGTTGGGTGTTTGGGGCAGACTGATGAAATAATAGGCTGTCACATCGAGTGCTGGCCGCCTGTTCTTTGCGGACAATGTATCGAGATGTGATTAGGAGCGGGTTCTCATGCTGTCGTTCCTGATACGATTTTGCAAAGGAGATCGCAAAATCACTCGAACTGACCTTGAGATTAGAATGACGTTCTTAAAAAGAAAATCTGCGACATCAGCGTGATTTGCGGGAACAAAAAGTTGTCTAAAGTATTAATACATCTTTAATTCGACGTGATCGTGACATCGGCGCCTTTCTTATCGATAAAGCCGTACTTCTTACCGGTTTTTACCCTTGCCCAGCCTTCTCTCAGCACGTCAAAGCCCTCTATGTCGTCATACACCGGCTTTACAATTTCATTACCGGATTTGTCGATGAACCCGTACTTGTTGTTCAGTTTCACTTTGGCCCAGCCATCGCGTGCAATATCAAACGCTGCAATAGAGCTATACAGGGGCTTTACCACTTCCTTCCCTTCCTTGTCAATGAATCCGTATTTTTTATCGAGCTTCACCCTGGCCCATCCGGCGCGGATGACGTCGAAACTTTCTATCGCATCATACGCGGGTTTTACAACCTCTTTGCCTTCCTTATTGATAAAGCCGTACTTGCCTTTCAGCTTCACTTTGGCCCAGTTGGCGATGTACATGTCAAATGCTTCGATCTTATCATAGGTATTCTGCGAAAACAAACTGTTTACATAAAACAGGATCAACACGGCTAAGAGCGCTTTCTTTTGCATAGGGATTTTTAACATGCGGGTTTAGTTGTTTGCTATTATTTTCCCGTTTCTTTTTCAAGCTCGATCCTCACACCTTGTAAGGGCATCAGCTTCGACTCGCGGAAGGTTTCGCCCCACTTTACCTGGATGGCTTTCTTCTGCATGTCACCGGCGCCTTTCACTTCCAGGAACACAAGGGTAAAATCTTCTACTACGCCTTTTTCAATCACCATCGCCTTGTTCTTTTTAGAATTGGGATTGTCGGCCCCGTTGGGCATCACGGCCACTGTTTTCGAAGGGTTGATCACGCCTACGCCATCACCGTTGTAGGCGCATTCGAAGCGGGATACCGTTTTGTCGGTTTTGGAATCGTTCTTTTTCAGGCTGCAACTAAAATTGCCGGTGGTAAATTCATTTTTGGAAGGAGGCAGCTCAAAGTTCGGCGTTTCATTGATCTTCCCGCCGGCAGAGGCTTTGTAAATGCCCTTCACATCGAGGCTGTATTTATCCACCTGCATATTTTTGTCTTTATAGTCGATCACCAGGGAAGCCTCGTCGTTGGGCGCTACCACAAAGGTGCGGTCGGTGCTGGAAAGCAGTTTGTCGCCGCTCATGAACTTAATTTCGCTGGGCTTGATGAGCAGGTAATCGTTGCTTTTATTGAAAACCTTCATCTTAAATTTCGATTGCGCAGGATACGCGACCGCATCGACAATATAGATTTTGTAATCATCCGTTTCGGCCGTGGCTTCTTTGTACATCACTTTTTTTTCGTCCTTTTTCTCCTGTGAAAAGAGGGAAAGGCCTGTGAAGAGGAGGGTGGCAAGAAGTATGGATTTCATAGAAACATGTTTTTAAAAATTGGACTGTTTTTTCTTCCGGGAAGCTCCGGCAGGGGTCGGGCATCTGCAATACTCTACTAAACAAATATAAGCATAGAAGCCAAAAGAGGCTCCGTTATTGATAAATTATTTCTAATTTTACTTTCTATGCATATCGATATTATTACTGTTCATCCCCCTTTACTGGAAAGCCCTTTCGGTCACAGCATCCTGAAGCGGGCCGTGCAAAAGAACCTGGTTTCGGTGAACGTGATCAACCTGAGGGACTATGGCATTGAGCCGCATAAAAAAGTGGATGATTATGCTTTTGGCGGTGGTGCGGGTATGGTGATGATGATCGAACCGATTGCCAATTGCATCCATGAGCTCAAAGAAAAAAGGAGCTACGACGAGATCATTTACATGACACCCGATGGCGAAACCCTGAAGCAACAGGCCTGCAATTATTATTCGACCTTAAAAAACATCATGGTATTATGCGGGCATTACAAAGGGATTGATGAGCGCATCCGCGAGCATTTCATTACCAAAGAGATTTCCATCGGCGACTATGTGTTGAGCGGAGGCGAATTGCCGGCGGCGGTGTTGTGTGATGCGATCATCCGTTTGCTGCCCGGTGTGCTGAACGATGAGACCTCGGCCTTGTCTGATTCCTTCCAGGATAATTTGTTGTCGCCACCGGTATATACCAGGCCGGCAGACTACAATGGCTGGAAGATCCCCGAGATCCTGCTCAGCGGTCATAGCAAGAACATTGATGACTGGCGGCACCAGCAGGCCCTGGAGAGAACGAAGATCCGCCGGCCCGACCTGTTGTTGTAAATATGGCGGCTTCGAGGGCCTCAGCCACCATGCGTGACTGATGACTATATACCGTGACTCGAAGTCAACGGAGAAGTATTTGAAGCCACACTAACTATAAAACTATGAAACACTTCTTTTTAATTATTGTAACCGCTGCGCTCAGCTTCTCCTGCTCTAAGCACGAGGATCCCATCGAACGTGAGAAACGGGAAATGAAGGAATTCTTCGATGACTCTAAATTGCTGGTTCCCTATAAAGGCGTGAAGATTGCGCTGCGCGTGGATTATTCCGACCAGTCGGCCAATAACGTAAAGATCAGCGAAACGGCGCTGAAAACCCTGTCTACCGTTTCCGACCTGGTGACGCGCGATTCCGTGCCGCAAGGAATTTCAGGCATGTTGGAAGTGTACCAGCAGCTTAAGAATTTGTATGAATTGAAAAAAGAGATCAATGGCATCAATGAAGATGAGCTGCCGACCATCTACAAAAAAATAAGCACGATCGAAAAAGGAATGGCCTCATCGAACGTGATGGGCGCGATCGAGAAAGACGTTTTCGGAACGTATAATAACAGCACCGAGCATTTTTTGCTGGGTTGTATCTGGTTCGTATTGCCGGGAGCGCCACCGGATATCTACGTCTATGAAGCAGCACAGGTTAATGAGAACGAGATTTCGAAGCCCGACCAGCATATGTTTGCCTCCTTGCTGAAAGCCCTGGTGTGTGAGCAAAAGGAGTGGCATTATACCTCCGAGAAAAGCTCGACGGAATACATCGACTACATCACCGCGCATAAGGATGAGATCCTGGAGGCTACCACCTACCTCGATAGCGTGCCGGGTGCCGATCCCGAAAAACGTTTTTATGAGCTGAGGAGCGTGGGCTATGCCCTGCGCGGGTATGCCCGCTATAACAGCGACCGCGAGAAGGAAGGCAATGAGGACTTCGATCATTTTGTAGACGACTTTGATAAATCGGCCGTGGAAAATAAGGAATTGTGCTTTTTGTCAGCCTACCTGTGCATTAAGAACAGCAGGCCGGAGAAAGCGGAGAAGTTCCTCGCGAAGATGGAAAAGATGAAAGATTATAACGGGCACGACGAGGAAACCGTAAAAGAGCTCAGGGCCTTTATCAAGGATAAGAATGGGAAGGAATTCAACAAGTATTTCGATACCTTTTCACTGACACGCATCGCTTTCAATTACCTCTACCAGGTTTCCCAGAAATCGGATATGGCCAAAGCGCTCAAAAGCAACCCGAAGACAAAGGAGATGATGGCGATCCCCGGCCGCATGAACAAAGCCTTTAACCAATCGCAAGAGATGCTCAATGCGGATAGCCTCATGAGTGGCGCCAGCGGCCTGGTGAAGAAGTTTTTTAAGTAGAACTATAATTTAGCGCGTAGTAATTTCAGAGAGGTGGGTATCGGTTGCCCCGTAGGGGCAAAACATAATTAAAAAGGTACAAATACTCCCCTATGGCTCCATAGGAGCCAAACATTTCATCCCTACAAACACCCAGCTGTTAATTATTCACCTACCCCGGCGGGTAGGTATTTCGATATTCGGCTTACTTTTAGTGCGAATAAATTCGTATAGCGTGTCGAACAGAACTACCACACAAAAACTCAGGACCTCTTCCGTAACGGTGGTGATCAGCCTTGCCCTGGTGCTGTTCATGCTGGGCCTGCTGGGCCTGGTGATCGTGAATGCCAATAAGCTTTCCAATCACATCAAGGAAAACATCGGTTTCCAGGTGATCCTGAAAGACACGACCACGCAGGCCGAGCTCGATGTTCTGAAACAGGAGCTCAGCTCTTCCATCTATTGCAAGCAGGTGGACTATATCAGCAAAGACCAGGCAGCGCAAAAGCTTCAGAAAGACCTGGGCGAGGATTTCATCACCTTTTTGGGATATAACCCTTTGCTCTCCTCCCTCGATGTAAAGCTGAACTCCGATTATGCCAATATCGACAGCCTTTCCGGCTTCGAGAAGCAGCTCATGCAAAAGCATTTTGTGAAGGAAGTAATTTATCATAAGGATATGATCAAGCAGGTGAACCAGAATGCGAGGGTCATCGGGATGTACATTCTTATTTTCAGTGGCTTGTTACTGGTTGTAGCTATTGCCTTAATTAATAATACCATCCGTTTGTCTATTTATTCCAAGCGTTTCCTTATCCGCACCATGTACCTCGTGGGCGCCACGCAGGGCTTTATCCGCAAGCCCTTTATTTTTAAGGGCGTACGGCAGGGCATCATTGCAGGCCTTGTGGCGGGCTTTTTACTGGCCGGCTTCCTGGTGTTGAGCACGCGCTACATCCCGGACCTTCTGCAACTGCAGGACCCTAATTTGCTGGCTGTTTTATTTGCGAGCATCGTGCTGATGGGCATTTTGATTTCCGGCTTAAGTGCCGCCCTCTCTGTTACCCGCTACCTGCGCTTAAAAACAGACGATCTTTATCTTTAAACATCATGACAGTGAAGGCCGCACCTGTTAAGCTTCTCATAATTTCAGGTGCTGTCGTTATGGCCTGCGTGTTTGCGTTTAAAAAGCAAAGCAACAAACTCGTCAACCCGAAAGGTGTCACGGTTTCCACGCGCTTTTCCACACCGGCCGGCTATAGCAGGCAACAAGCCGAAGCCGGTTCTTTTGCCGAATACCTTCAAAGCCTGCCCCTGAAAGAGAATGGGACGTTGGTACATTATTACAATGGCGTGAAAAAACCGAACAAGGTTGCTGCCGCCGTTTTGAATATGGATGTGGGGACGAAAGACCTGCAGCAATGCGCCGATGCTGTGATGCGTCTGCGGGCAGAATACCTGTTGAAAACAAAGCAATACAGCGCGCTTCATTTTAATTTCACGAATGGCTTTAAGGCCGGTTACAGCAAATGGCGCTCAGGCTATAGGATCCGTGTGCAAGGCAACGAGGTCTCCTGGTACAAGACCGATAAGGAAAGCGTTTCCTACCAATCGTTTCGCGAGTACCTGGATATGGTCTTCAATTATGCGGGCACGGCTTCGCTCAGCAAAGAGCTCACATCCGTTTCCTTATCGCAGATGCAGATCGGCGATGTGCTGATCCGCGGTGGCTCTCCGGGGCATGCGGTGATTGTGCTGGACATGGCTACCGATGCGGAGACCGGGAAAAAACTCTTCATGATCGCGCAGAGCTATATGCCGGCACAGGACATTCACATCCTGGTGAACCAGGACAAGCCCTCCATTTCGCCCTGGTACGAGCTCGATGTAAATGCCAAAGACATCCTCACACCCGAATGGCCCTTCACAGCCGGTGAGCTGAAGCGCTTTCAGTAACCGTAGTACGCGAAAAAAAACACAAGACTGAAATACGTCCACAGAAGCGAAAAGAGAATGTGGACGATGGTCTCAAAACGCTTGCCCCTCCATAGCTCCGGAGAGTAGCCGAAGAACTGGATCACCAGGCGTGCGCCCCAAAACACAAATAATCCCAATGACACTTTGCGCCCCAGGCTGGTAGTGCTGAGGTCATCGGCAGCGCTGACGCAGAGCGCGCCCATGAGGAACACCACCAGCGCAATGAAAAAAGTATGGATGTACATCATCTGGCGGTTGATGAGGCTGAGCGAGCCGCATTCCTTTTTCCAGTCGAAGCGTTTTGGGAATACCACATGGATAATGGCCAGCACCATCATGAGCCAGCCGCAGATGTTAAGATGTAGGACCATGTTTTGTGAGAATAAAGGTATTGATAAAAGGAGTAATCCGGAAGCGTTCTTTGATGTGCAGCCCGGAATCCCGGAAGGCTTTTTTCCAGTGGCTTTCGGGCAGGAAATGAAAGAAGCCGATGGTATAGGCCATGAAGTTGGGAAGGTCGCGCAGGTGCTCGGTGACGATGATCTTTCCATCCGGCTTCAGCGCTTGTTTCAGGCCGGTAAAAAAAGCCAGGCGCTCTTCTTCGTTCCTGATCTCGTGTGCCGCCAGGATCAAAAAGATACAATCGCTTGAGCTTTCCGTTAAGGGTAAGTGTGATGTGCTGATGGTTTGCGTTCCCGGAAAAGCCGGATACGCTTTCCGCGCGCGTTTGATAGAGACTTCGGTATGCTTCGCCGGATCGTAAAAGTCGAGAACGCTGAGCTCCGTATCCGGAAATTTATGTTTCAGCAAGTGGCTGCTCTCGTCAAAACCCGCATGGATATTGACGATGGAGCTCCCTTTGCTGAGGCTTATCGGATCGAGCCAGCTCAGGGAATACAAAGCGGAGCAATCGTAGATGTAATAGGAAATGAGGAGGGAAGAGATCAGGGGTAAAGCAATCAGGGCAGAAGCGATGATAGCCGCAAACGCGAAAGAAGGCCAGAGCAGCAAGCCGGCAAGTAGCAGGAGAACAATGCCTGCCAGCGCCAGGGCATAAAAATGCCAGTTGAAGCGGACAATGTTATAAATTCCTTCAAAAGGCTTTCTCATGGTTTCCATGTTTCTTTTCTTCCTTTTTTCCAAAGGTAAGGGATATCCGTGATGATGAAGGCATTGGCCAATAGGGCATCCTCCTGCAGGCCGAGCTCTTTTAGGAAGCCGACGTGTTGGTGTTTCACCGATAGCGGTTTCGGTGTCCAGTTTTCGCGTACGCCTTCAATAATCAGGACCTCTCTTTTCGCTTGGTTGTATGTAAAGGTAAAGGGTAGCGGACCGGCAAAGCGCCGCGCCTCCTTCCAGTCGGCAAAGGGCGATCCCACAGGCAAAGGCGTCTGTTCACCGCCTTTCTCAAAGCTCACCCGCAGATCCGAAAGCCCGGAGGCGATTTCAAAAACAGGACCCTGTGTTGCTTGTTGAATATCGGTGGTGGTATAATTGTAATGCGTGAAGATGTTGCCAAACACCTGCATTTTTTTCTTGTCGGTTTGCGATCGCAGGATATATAAGCCTCTCAGGCGCTTTCCCTCGTTTGTTGTGTAACGGACAAACACCCGGTAGCCGATCAGGAAAAAATCATTGCCCATGAATTTTGGAAATCCTTTGGGCCGAAGGTCCGTGGTTTGTACCATCGCCACGGCAACAAAGGCCCATTGATCCTGGAAAGTATCCAGCTGCAGGCATTCGGGAATAAGGCCTTGCAGCTTTTCCTTTGGCAGGGCATAGGTAAGCACAACGGAGCTCTTGAAAAACGCTTCAACAGCAAAGGGATGGTCTTTCAGAAAGCTGGTCATGACTCTAGCTCCGAAGTAGCGGATTTATTCAGGTAAAACTCGTTATACACGATGAGGAGAATCAGGAGGAATGCAAAGACGGCATTTCCTTTTCCCCAAAGGAGCAGGTCGGGAACGAGAAAAAATTCGAGGCCGTTCATCGTGGCGATGACCATGATCTGTGTCAGGGCATTCATGCGGGGCATGATGCGGCTCACGATCCATACCGACATCAATACTTCCAGCGCCCCGATGATCCTGGTAAGCGGCATGGCATATTGCGGGCCCAGGGTACGCGACACGATGAGCTCATGGCGTGGTACCATGTTGAGGAGCTTGCAAAAAAAGCCATTGATGAACCAAACCGCCGCAATGAAGAGGGTAAGGCTTTTATGTAATGTCTTATGTTGCATGAAAACGGATCAAAGATAGAATAAAATCATACGCCTGTTAAGAAGCACCCCCGGAAATTGATAAGCGGTATGAAATGAACGGATTCCGGATCTTAATAACAAAAAAGGCCGTCTTCGAAAAGACAGCCTTTTATGGGGTAAATGAAGGGGCTCGAACCCTCGACCCTCGGTACCACAAACCGATGCTCTAACCAACTGAGCTACATCTACCGTTTAGGGCTACAAATTTACAGGATTTTTTGTTTTTTCAAACAAAATTTCAATAAAATTATAGAGTTTGCAGCAAATTTCTGAAAAGCGGAGATACTTCCATCAAAAGGGCTTGTGGCTGAATCCTAAAAACAGATCACCTTACTCTTTCAGTAGCTTAGTCCTGTACACCGGTTTATCGTTTTCCGAAACACTTATGAAATAGATTCCCTGGCTTTGCTGGGATAAGTCTACATCCCTGCGTTGCTCGATGCTGCCGCTGAGGATGAACTGCCCCAGGGAATTGTAAATGTCGAACCTGCCCTGATGGAGCTCACGGCCCGCGATGATCGTAAAGCGCCCGGTGTTTGGATTTGGATACAGCTGCAGCGAAAAGTCCGGATCCCCCGTTTCTTCTATCCCGGTGCAGGCGCTTACGGTAATTGTTGTCGCGGCCGAACCGCTGCAGCCATTGGCATTCGAATAGACATAATTGACAACATGAGGGCCGGTGCCGGCAAGGGATGCGTTGAAGCTGCTACCGCTGACGCCTGTGCCGCTATAAACCCCGCCTGCCGGGCTGCCGTTGAGCGTGATGGTATTTCCCATGCAGGCAGCCTGGGCGCTTTGCAAAGATACGGTAGGAACGGCATCGATGCTGATGGTTTTGGTACCGTTGGAAATACATCCTCCGCTGATGACCTGTACGGATAGGGTTGCTACGCCCGAAGCCGCAGAGCCAAGCATCACATTCGAAAGGTTGTTGGGCCCTGAGATGGAAGCGTTGGACGCACTCCAGTTGTAGCTAGCTCCCGGAACAAGGCCGGCGCCATAGCTATTTAAAAAGGTGCTGCCTTTGCAAATGACCGGCGGGCCTGTAATAGCAGTGACTCCTGATAATACGGTGATGTTTTTAATCACAGGAGCCAGGGAATAGGTTCCAATGCTTAAGATCATTTTTACGCTGTAATTACCCGTTGACGGGAATGTATGATTGACCGTAAAGCCGCTGCCGGTTGTGCCATCCCCGAAGTTCCAGCTGGCAGTATACACCTGCCAGCAGCTGTCTACTGTAAATTTGAAGGAGTTGCAGGTTGTTTGAAAAGGCATGTAATCATTGGCAATCGGCTGTTTCTCATCGGCCTCCATAAAATTGGATAATCCGCCGAATGGCCTTGTATCTGTAGGAAACACTAATGCTCCCGGAACATAAGCAGCGCTCGACAAACTATTGGCATTGATGATTCTGCCCATCGTGTTGTCAATATATTCGCTCTGGCTGACGTAAATATTATTATCGGGGCCATACTCAAAATCAAGAGAGTTCAGGCCTGCCGGGGCAGACATAGTTTGGAAGGTATTGGCAGGGATATTGATCTGGTGGATATCCATGCCACCGACGCGGCTTTTTAAAACATAGGCGAGGCTGTCATTCAGGCTTAGGATAGCGCCGTAAGAATAGCCGGGTACCGTGGTTGTCCCGATGGCCAGTTCATTCGTTAAGTTCCCGGTGCTTTGGTTGAAGTTGTATAAGTAAGCAAGCGCTCCGTAATCCCATCCTGCCTGGATCAGCTTATCCCCTTTCCGGTTCGAGCGGAACTGCCCGCTGTAGTTGATGTGGATATTATTGCTGACAGTGACCTTCGTTATTTTTTCCGGGCCGGCCTGCGTAACCAGCATCGCGTAAGCTCTGTTGGCATTCACCAGATTCGTCTTGGGCCTGCAAATGACCCAGTAGTCAATGCCATTGCAATGAGGTACCGCTGTCAGCGATTCCGCATATTTCGCCGGTAAGGCCGGGTTCCGGAAACCCCTGCGTTGCGTCAGGGCCTTCGTGTTGGTATTATAAACGACATAGTAGATCGAATCTTCAAACATGGTATAATGCGTAGAGGTGATGATGATGTACCTCGCCGAATCGTTAGGGTAGGGAATGGCAATAACACCCGGAGAGGTTGACCCCGTATTAAGATCAACCGGGAAGATCTGGCTGGTATTGATTTTCACGTGATTGTTGTCCCATAGGTCCGAGCAATTTGTATAGAACAATAAATTTCCTTTTTTATCGCTCATGCTCACCGTAGCGTCACGCCCCAGTGTGATGGTGGAGTGCGTCATGGCTGCTGTTCCGGTGGTAGCAACCGGTGTGCTGAAATCGATCTCTCCGTATTCTCCGAAATACCAGTGAGAGCGGTTTAAGCGTGTCGAATCGATCGCGCAGTTGGCCACCTTCACCAGGAAGCTGTCTTTGGCAGTGATCGTGCCATCACTCACCGTCAGGTAAGCCCAGTAGAGGCCCGGTGCGGAATAGGTAACCGATACGCTCTTCGTTACTGCTGTGGAAGGTGTTGCCCCTGCCATGAGCCAACTGGTGCTGGTAGCGGTATTTCCTGTGGTCGGGTTTGAGAGCGTAAAGGCATTACCCGCACAGATGTTGTTGGTGCCGGGATTGATATTGGTCATTAAGAAGGGACTGACACAGCCTCCTGCGCCGATGACTCCTGTAGAGGCTAAGTTAGCCGTCTGCCATAAATTGAAACGGGCAGTGTTTAAGTGAGCCCACATCCGTTGCGTTTGGTTCATGGTAAAGGTATTCATGCAATCGTCGTCGGCATAGCTCATGTAGCTTTCGATCATATCGGATGTGGTCGTTCCCGTCGCATAAGAGGCGGTGCAGGTATTAGGCACTGGTAGGGAGCAGCTGATATTCTGGGTGGTGCAGGGCTCGGTGTCGCAAATGCCATCACCATTGAGGTCGCAGGCATCGGTGGCGGAGCCTGCTGCATTGCTTCCGGCACAGCCGCCTTCAAAAATGTGCATCAGGTTGAGATAGTGTCCCACCTCATGCGCCAGGATCTTACCCTGGGTCAAGCCATAGCCGAGGTTGAAGTTATGGCCTGCCGAATTATCACCGATAATATCCGATCTCATGACCACGCCGTCCAAAGGAAAAGATCCCATCAGCGGATTCGGCGCATAGCCCATCGTGACGCTGGCGCCGGAAGATCCATTAATGGAAGCCACTACCCAGATGTTCAGGTAATCACTGAAGGGAAAATGTGCCGGCGTAGGATGGGTGAGCGCCGTGAGGGCAGTAGCACTGGCATTCGTCATGTTATGCTGCGCCGATGCATTATCGGCATAGCGCATCACACCGTATTCGACACCGCCGGGACCATTGTAAAAGGCAGCGGAAGAAGGCTTCGTCGTTTTGGCCAAACAAAAGCGGATCGTCGTATTCTGGGCATAGGCCGGGTGTGTTTGTCCGTTGTATGCCGGATAGGATTTGCCGAAGGCCGCGTTGAGCGCATCCATTTGCGATACAATCTGGCTGTAGGAAATATTTGTACCGCTTCCATAGGCATCACTGTTCAGATGCACCACATGAAACACCACCGGGATCACATAATTTGTAGCGGCGGAAGGCCTGGATGAAGCGGACGATCCATAGTGCGAGTCGATGTAATGCTTGATGGCGAGGTTGTTGTTGTTTTGAAGATCCTCATAATTGCGGATCGTATTTTTTTGTAATTGTTTAAAGGCTTCATCTCCGCAGGCATGCTGTGCATTGAGCAGACAGGCATACAGAAGGGCGGGAATCAGAAAAAGAGATTTCAGAATCATGGTGTAGTGGTTTTTTCAGTGCTATTCCGAAAAGGTATAAAATTTAATAGCCCGAAGCATGAATGACCTCGGGGTATTAAGGAAGTAATACCTGAACGGCAGGAATGAATGAGTAAACGGAATACTATTTTTTGTAATTCACCATATAATGCAATCCGATAGACTCCTTGCGGCGGATAGCATGCTTGATGATGAGGTAGCCGATGCAGATCAGGTTCCGCAGCTCACCCAGCTTTTGGGTCACAGTCGTTTGCTCGTAGAGCGCTTCGTTTTCCTTATACAAAATTTCCAGGCGATCGAAGGCCCGTTTCAGGCGAAGCTCGGAGCGAACGATGCCCACATAGTTGCTCATGATCTGCTGCACTTCCCGCTGCGATTGGGTGATGAGCACCATCTCTTCGGCATGCTCTGTTCCCTCGGCGTTCCAGTTGGGCAGGTTTTCTTCAAAGGAAATGTCGCTGATAATCGCATTAGTCGTTTCTGCCGCGCGGTGCGCAAATACCACGGCTTCCAGCAGGGAATTGCTGGCCAGGCGGTTGGCGCCGTGCAGGCCGGTGCAGGCGCATTCGCCTATGGCAAAGAGGTTGCCGATGCTCGAGCGCCCTTGCTTATCGACTAAAATTCCGCCGCAGAGGTAATGCATGGCAGGAACTACCGGGATCATCTTCACGAAAGGATCGATGCCCAGGCTCATGCACTTGTTATAAATATTAGGAAAATGCTCGATGAAGGCCTTGCGGTCGAGGTGCCTGCAATCGAGGAACACAAAATCCTCCCCGCGCATCTTCAGCTCGTTGTCAATGGCGCGGGCCACAATGTCGCGCGGGGCCAGCGACAGGCGCTCGTCGTACTTATGCATGAACTCTTTCCCATCCATCGTTTTCAGCACAGCGCCGAAGCCGCGGATGGCCTCCGTGATCAGGAAGCTGGGATGCTCGCCCGGGTTATACAGGGAGGTGGGGTGAAACTGCACAAACTCCATATCCTTCACACGGCCCTTGGCCCTGTACACCATGGCAATACCGTCGCCGGTGGCAATGGTAGGATTGGTGGTATTGGCATACACATGCCCGGCGCCACCGGTAGCCATCACCGTTATGCGGGCCAGCACCGTGTCGATCTTTTGCGTTTTGGTATTTAAAATGTAAGCGCCGAAGCATTTCACATCTTCCGTGTGAGACGTTACCACCTGCCCCAGGTGATGCTGCGTGAGAATGTCGATGGCGTAATGATGGTCGAGCACCGTGATGTTCTTATGCTTACGCACCTGTGAGATCAGTGCCCGCTCGATCTCGTAGCCGGTAATGTCTTTATAATGGAGGATGCGGTGCTCCGAGTGCCCGCCTTCCTTGGCGAGGTCGTATTGCCCTTCGCGCGTCTTGTCGAAATTGGCGCCGAGCGTAATGAGCTCCTGCACACGCTCTGTGCCTTCGGTGACCACGATCCTCACCGTTTCCGGGTCGTTGAGATGGGCGCCGGCCACCAGCGTGTCTTCAATGTGCTTTTCGATGCTGTCGCCCTCGTGCCATACAGCGGCAATACCGCCCTGGGCATATTTGGTGTTCGATTCGTCCTCGTTGCTTTTGGTGACAATGAATACCCTGCTCTGGTCTGCCACCTTCAGGGCATAACTCAGGCCGGCAATGCCGCTTCCAATGATCAGAACATCTGTTTTTTGCTGCATGGTGCAAACAGTTTTTAGGCTTTGAACGGGCTAATTTAGACTTAATTTGAACTATATACAAACTCATTTGTTTCCATAAATATCATGAATTCACCGTATCTTTACCCGATCAATTAATTTACAAAATGGAGACTGCCATTCCTTATACCATGTACATCGAAGCCACACCAAATCCGGCTTCCATGAAATTTGTCGCTAACAAACTGCTGATCACCGAAAAGGGTGCCAGCGCGGAGTATAAGAACATCAGCGAAACGCAGACAGCGCCCATTGCGGCTAAGCTGTTCCAGTTCCCTTTTGTGAAAACCGTTTTCATTTCCGCCAATTACGTGACCATCACCAAAACCGATGCGGTGGATTGGGATGAAATTACCCTGGAAATCCGCGTCTTCCTGACCGATTACCTCAATGCGGGTAACCTGATCATCACCGCCCTGCCGCAGCAGGAAGTAGCGGTCGACAATAGCTTTACCGAAACCAAGACCATCAGCACACAACATGCTGCTCCGAAAGATGAGGTAGAAATTAAGATCATCGAAGTGCTCGATCAATACATCCGCCCGGCCGTAGAAAACGACGGTGGCCTCATTACCTTCAAAGACCTGAAAGACGGCGTGGTAACCGTACAGATGCGCGGTGCCTGCAGCGGCTGCCCAAGCAGCACCATGACCTTGAAAGCGGGCATCGAAGCCTTGCTGAAACGCCTTTTGCCCGATGCGGTGAAAGAGGTGGTGAGCGAAGCGATGTAATCCTCTAACCACATAGGCACATAGAGAGCAGAGAGAACGGAAAGAGATCATAGAGTTGGCGTATTAAAGACTCTGGTAGTTTTATAGTCCCGTCAAGGCAATGTCATTAAGTTAGTGACAACTGAATGAAGAATCAGAGAGGCAGAATGTTTGGCTCCTACGGAGCCAGAATGACCATCGCTCTGTTTTTTTAATGATGTGTTGCTCCTAACGGAGCAATTTATTTAACACCAAATGTTTAAAGATTATTCCCTTGCTCCGTTAGGAGCAAAACGTTATTAATACACCCCGAACCAAAAACACTTCTGGCTCCGTAGGAGCCAAACATTTATCTTAAATAATGACTTTGCCCCTCAGGTACGCCCTATTGTTCTATCCCACATCATCATTCGCAACACCATGTTCAACCCCTTCAGGGTTGAGAATTTAGGATCGGTTCTTTTTTTATGGATAGTGAAGCCCTTCAGGCTTCAGCTTAATGAAACTATCACATGTTGTTCCGGGGCCTCCCTTGCCTCTGCTTTCCTGGATGCTTATCCCTTTCTCTATGTTTCTATGTGCCTATGTGGTCGACCGGTTCCAATTAAAACTTATAACTGTAACCTACCCGGATGACCTGCGTTTCGTAGTAATCGGCGCTGTTGTAATAGAAGCCATCGCCCTGGATCTGTTTCCGGATCACCATGGTATTCAGCAGGTCGGTGGCATTCAGGAACACTTCTCCTTTTCCTTTCTGGATCCGTGTTTTAATTCCCGCATCCAATGAAAAGCGCTCGCCGATTTTTCCCTGAGGGACCAGGTCCGGTGCCAGGTATACCGCAGTAAGCTGTGCATCGCTTGTTTTAGAAAGATGAAAAGTATTGTTGAATTTGAGGTTTCCGGAATAAATTTCCTGTGCACCGGCAGAGAAGGTATGCACCACAGGATAGAGGTTCGTTACCGTGAAAGCCTCAATGCGGTTGCGGTAGGCATTCACATTCAGGTTGAAGGAATACCAGGGCGCGGCTTCCTGTGTGAGGATGAGCTCCACACCTGTATTATAGCTCCGGTTCACATTCTGGAAAATGGCGTAGATCAGGTTGCTGCCCGGAACCGTGGTGGAGATGCGGGTGATGGTACCGTCTGCGATCCGGTGGTAGAGCGCCGAGTAGAAGTAGCCTTTTTTCCAGTTGCCTTTGTAGGCCAGATCAAAAGAGTTGGTGAACTGGGGCTTGAGCGCAGGATTACCGACCTTGATAATTTCCGCATCATCGTATTTCGGGAAGATCCGGATGTCAACTTCATTGGGGCGGTCGACGCGGCGGTTGTAGAACAGCGATACTTTATTGCGGTCATTGAACTTGTAGGCAAAGCGAAGCGTCGGGAAAGGCTGCGTATAGCTGTAGCCATCGCTTTTGTAGGTGCGGTGCCCGGGGTTCACATCGTATTTCAGATCCACGTATTCCACGCGCAGGCCCAGCTCCGCTTCTACATGTTTGGTTTCATAAATGTAGTTTCCATACAGCGCCGGAATAATTTCCCTGTAAGTGGCCCAACCGCCGGCAGTCGAATCAAGCGGTGAATTGATCCCCGGATAGAACTGCATGTTGGTAGGAATGTCGCGCTTCCGGGCTTTCAAGCCTGTTTCCAGGCGCCCGTATTTTAAAGGCTTGATATAATCCATCGTCAGGTCGGCAATCTGCTCGTCGGAGAGCAGCTTGAAGGCATCGCGCCCGGTATAGGCCGGAAGAATGTTATCGAAGAAGTACTTTTCGTCTTCCCGGTGGAAAGTATAATTGAAGCCGATGTTGAGCAGGTGCCCGGCCTGCCTGAACTTATGCTGGTAGGCGGCCGTAGCCATCACCGTGGTTTTCAGCTCGTCTTCCAGGAACTGCCACAGGCGCAGGCGCTCCGACAGATCGGCATTAAAGAAAGGCTCATCGCCGTGGTCGATGATTTTCTCGCTCCCGAATAATCCCGAAACCGTCAGGGTGTTGTGTTCATTGATCGTCCAGTCGAGCCCGGCTTTGACATTGGTGAAATGCGTGTTGCGGTTCCGCTTGGTCTGTTGGCGGATCACGGTGCCGTCGTCATAATAGCGGTCTACAAATTCGTTTTTGTTGAGCGTTTCTGTGTACAGGTAGTCGGCCTGTATAAAAGCGTTGATCTTATTCTTCCGGTAATTCAGGGAAACGGAAGGATTGAACTTGGGGGTGTATTGGTATTGCGGCCTGATGCCGGGAAGGTTTTCCTTCTTCACCCACAGGGCCCCCAATCCGCCGGCCAGTCCCACTTTCCCGTTGAAGCCGTTGCGGTTATTTTTTTTCATGATGATATTAATGATTCCTGCATTTCCATTCGCATCGTATTTGGAAGAAGGATTATTGATGATCTCTATTTTTTCGATCGCAGAAGCCGGGATATTATCAAGCCCGTACTGGCTGCCGAATCCCGTTAAGGCGGTTTGTTTCCCGTCTACCAGGATGGTTACTTTTTCGCTGCCGCGTAGCTGGACCTTGCCTTCCTGTACCGTGACTCCCGGCAGGTTCTGCATGGTCTGCAATACCGATCCTCCACTCTGGCTGATGTTGTCTTCCACCGAAAAAGTTTTCTTATCCATCCTGCCGCTCACATCATCCTGTTTGGCGCTTACTTCTATTTCTGCCAGGGCATTGGTGTTTTCTTCCAGCTCCAGGGCTGAAACATCCAGGAATTCGGAGAGCGTGCCGATATACAAAGGCTGTTTATGAGGTTTGTAGCCGATAAAGGAAGCCTCGAGGACATAATTGCCGGGCCTGATGCCGTTGATGGTAAAGCGGCCTTCTTCATTGCTGATCGTGCCGGTAATGAAGGCAGAATCACGTTCTGCTTTGACAACCACACTCACGAAAGGAAGCGCTGTTTTGGCCGTTTTATCTTTGATTATACCGGATACCGTAACGGATGCAACCTGGGAAAACGCTAAACATTTTCCCAGGATGATGCCTATAATCAGAAACAGAGGACGCATGGCTCAGTTCTTATTCTTTGCTTTCTTTCAGAAATGTACCGGTTGCGTCAAAGATCAGGTCCTTGCCTTTGATCCCGGCTTCGTAAGTAACGGTGCCTTTGGCATCCGTGATCTTTGCCGCTTCTTTGATGGATTGGCCTTTGTAATGTTCTCTCACATAATCGCTTGCTTTTTTCGGCAATTCGGAAACAGCGATCTCTATTTCCATTTCGAGGATGGTCCCCTGGGCATTCAGTAACACCGACTGCTCGGTTTTTCCCTGTTCGAATTCAGCTTCGAAGTTATCGCCTTCTTTTTCCCATTTTACATCTTTGGCATCGGGATGCGCTTTTTGGAAAGCCGATTTTACAAGGGCAGGAATATCCTTATCCTGTTTGTTTTGTGCGAAGCCGCAGCCTGTAATCAGGCTTGCTGCCATCATGATCATAACGTGTTTCATAGGTTGTGTTTTAAATTTATAGGACAAAGGTGCTAAGCGATTTAGAAGACATTTAGAATACCAAGGTGAAAACATGTAAATTTTCACGGTATGTATAAAAAATGTTCCAGCCGTTGAGCTCTGCTATTTTTTTAATGATCGCCAGGCCAAGGCCACTGCCGTGGGAAACCGTGCCCGACCTGGAAAAGCGCTGGAAGAGCTTACCGGCATTGAGCCCGGCAGAAGGCCCTGTGTTGGAAACACTCAGGGAATTTTTCTCTAAGAAAATAATGATCTCTCCATATTCTGTATTATGGCGAATGGCATTGAGGAGCAAATTGCTGATCACGATCTCCGCCAATACAGGATTAGAGCTGGTTTCACCCGGGGCCTCTGCATCAAGCGTCATGGAAATGTGTTTTTCTGTGGCCTGTTCTGTGAAGAATCCGAGCATTTTTTCGATGGTATCTTTCAGCCGGATGTTTTCCTTACCCGCATAGTTCTGGTTATCTATCTTCGAAAGCAGCAGCAGGTTTTTATTGAGGCGGTTGAGGCGGCTTGCAGAGCCCGAAAGAGAAAGAACCACATCAGCCTGTTCCGCTGTCAGGGGCTGCTGCATCAGGGTTTCCAGCTTTGCCTGGAAGATGGCCAGGGGCGTTTGCAGCTCATGCGCAGCATTCTCGATAAACTCCTGCTGACTTTTATAAATCAGGCTGTTACGGATGGCGAGATGGTTCAGCGCAGTATTCAGGCGATGAAATTCTTCAACGGAGGTTTCAGATAGCTGTAAAGCGGAATTCTTATCGATCTCAAAGTGCTCGATCTGATTGAGCGTATCGTAAAAAGGCTGCCAGAGCTTTTTAGAAAAGTACCGGGTGATACCGTATAAGCCAAGCAGCAGCAGGATCATAATCACGGAAAACAAAAGGACAATGCTGGTGATCAGGTCCTCGGATTCCACCATGCTCATCCTCAGGCGCAGGTGATAGGGTTTTTCGTTGATCAGCATCGGCGAGAGCAGCACCCGGTAAGGCTCATTCTCCTGGTCGAGCGTATCAAAATAAAACTGCTGAAACACAGAATCCCGTTTTAAGGGAAATGCAGCGGCTTCGATCCTCACATCGCGGCTCATCCGGTTCCACATCGGGATGTCGCTTTCGCTGAGGCCGGGAGCATTGTAGGTCATGAACTCTTTTTGGTGAAGTTCCAGTGTTTCATCCGTTTCCTCCAGGTACATGCCCTCTATCAGGAAATAGAACAGGGGCGCGCTGATTAGCAGGATCAGCAAGGAGAAAAGCATGTATGCCTTTTGTGTCCTATATAACAACTTTTGTTTCATGCTTATGGCTGCCATTTGTAACCGAGGCCATACACGGTTTTAATATAATCGCCGCTGCCGGCATCGCTCAGTTTCTTTTTCAGGTTTTTGATGTGAGCATATACAAAACCGTGGTTGTCGAGCATGTCGGCCATATCGCCCGATAAATGTTCCGCCAGCGCTCCTTTCGAGAGCACTTTGTTCTGGTTTCCCACCAGGAACAGCAGCAGCTCGGTTTCCTTTTTGGTGAGCTCTACAGACGTATCATTTACTTTCACGGTTTTGGAAAGGAGGTCGATCTCTATCTCCCGGAAGCGTACCGTATTTTTTCCGTTGAACTGCTTGCGCCTGACCAGTGCCTGGATCCTGGCGAGCAATTCCGATAAATGAAAAGGCTTGGTTAAAAAGTCATCGGCGCCCAGCTGCAGGCCTTCCAGCCTCACCGGCAGCGTGTCTTTGGCGGAAGTAATAATGACGCCATCGCTTTTATCCAGTCTTTTTAATTCGCTGAGCAATTTGAAGCCATCGCCATCCGGAAGATTGAGGTCGAGCAGGATACAATCGTAATCGTAGAGATGGATCTTATCGAGAGCGGAAGCCAGCGTGGAAGCGCCTTCGCAGATCACCTGGTTGCTTTTCAGATAATCGCCGATACTGGCAGCCAGCTCCGCTTCATCTTCTATCAGCAGAATTTTCATAAGGCTAAGATAATGATTCAATTTAGAAGACATTTAGAAGGAAATTTTAAGGTTTTTTTGCAATCATCAAGCTCTGTAAAAACAATAAGTAACTGGTGTTTGCGTTTTGTATTCAGATCTGCCTCCCCCGGTTTATCTACACGAATTCGTTAAGGAACCAATCTTAAAAAGGGCAAGCCTGCACCCCCTTTAAATGCAGGCATTTTATAAAAACTATTTATTATGAAAAAAATGATGAAGCCGGCTTCATTGCTGGTAGCTATTCTCATGGCTTGCGTAGTTGCCTGCCAGAAAAAGAATCCGGAAAAACTGAATCCCGGAACAGCAAATACAGGATATGACACGCAAGCACGAAGTACCGGCGGAACGACGAGTACCACAACATTTACGGTTCCTAACCTTGTAGGGCACATTATCGGTTCTTCCGAGTTTGACTATCTCGGAGATAAGAATGTGTTTTCTCTGAATGGTGGTACTTATTCAGGAGAGCCTCCATTGCTGAATTCCACGACCGATAACTATTACGGAGCTGCTGCCTACGACGACTACAAGGCAGTTGTATACCGGTCAAATTCTGCACCGACAACGACCAAATTATTATTCATGCAGCCGGGCTCCACACTCAGTCCTTACTATGACCTTAAGTTAGGGTCTGCTACGGGTCCTGATTTTTTACCTGATGAAATTGAGTTTATTAATGCTACGGCCAGTTCTTTATACGCAATTCAGGGAAATTCTATTTACCGGATCGATGGTCTTACAACGGCTTCTGTCGCTTATGCTGTATTAGTATACACGTTTCCTACAAGCCCTGTCAATTGGTCTTTCTTTAGAAAAGCAATTAGTCATGGAGATGCAGCCGGAGAGCTGAAAGTATTTATTGCAGAAACCGCTTCTGCAAAAGGCTCCTCCGTAAACAACATCAAGGTTTATACATTGTCTGGCCTTGCAGGGACACCAACGCTTTCGTCATTGGAGTCTACTATTACACTGAGCTATAATAATACTCAGAACCTGAGCGCGTTCTCTATAAGAACAAATGCAAGCGCTTCCGACTGGTACCATATTGTAATAGGAAATAGTTCCACCAACACATCTACAACCTATCAACTCACAGGAACCACTGGTACGCTTGGTAGCACGCCTTCGGCGGTTACGGCTTTTCCTGCTTACGTGAACGATTGTTCCCTGTATATGGATTAACAGTCCTGTGACATGCAATTATAAATCCCGGCTATTTACAGCCGGGATTTTTTTATTAACCCGTCGCAAAGGCAATACTCAAGACGTTGATCTTAATCCCTTCTATCTGTTGCAGCGATTGGCAGCAGGCTTCGATGGTAGCTCCTGTAGTAATGACATCATCCACTAAGGTCACATGCCTGTGCTTTAAGGAATCGTCGGGCATCACCTCAAAAGTGTCTTCCACATTCTCCCAGCGCTCATAGCGGCTTTTGCGGGTTTGTGAGGCGGTATGCTCGTTGCGTTTCAGAAGCGTTGTGTTTAATGGAATGTTCAAGCCTTCTGCCAGCCCTTTGCCAAAGGCCTCACTCTGGTTGTAGCCGCGCTGTTTCAGCTTGCGGCGGTGCAGCGGAACCGGGAGAATACAGGCCGACTGTGTCACGGCTGCATCCACCGAAACATCCTGCGCATACCAGTTGCCCAGAATCGTGGCGAGCTCGTGGTTCCCTTTATACTTAATGGCATGCAGTAGTTTCTGAACGCTTCCCTTTTTCTGAAAGTAATAGAAGCTGCTGGCGGTTTCCAGCTCTACCCGCCCATAGAAGATGTTTTTTACCGGGTTGAGAGCCTGCTTGTGGAAATTGGTTTTTGGCAGATTGATGTAACAGAAATTACAAACCTCCTCCTCGTGCTTCAGCAGGGGCTCTCCGCAGCCGGCACAGTCCCGTGGATAGATCAGCGATATCAGATCCCTGAGCATACGAATTACAATTTACCGGCGAGTGTACAGGTCAGTTTGTATTTATTGACTTTGCCCGAAAGGTTAAAGAGCTCTACATAAACAATGTAAATACCGATCGTTGCTTTTTCATTATCATCGTTTACACCGTTCCAGCTGAAGCTGCCATCCTGCGCCAATTGCTCATTGCGGATCAGGTACCTCACCTGCCGGCCTTTACTGTCGTATATGTATACATTGGCGGCCTTTCCGGGCTCATCGAGCTTATAGCTGATGTTGAGCACATCGTTGTAACCATCATTGTCGGGAGAGAATAAGGGTTCCGGAATCGTAACGCCGCTGCCGCCGTCTGCTTTCAGGTATTGCGAATTGCGATAGGCCGGTGTACCGAAGCCAAACGCTTCTGCCGCGCTGTTCCAGTTGGTGCGGTCGTTTGTCGGGCGGTTAAAATCAATCCGTTCCAGGGAAACGCCCTTGGTGCTTACCAGCAAGGGGAAATGCATTTTGCTGCTGTAAATGAAATTGTCGATCACGGCTCCGCTTTTGCTGGCGAGGGTTATCACATCGGCGTCGATGTTCATGCTCGGAAGGTCTACCACATCGAGGAAGCCACCCGGGTTGGTGGTCTGGTACTGGGATTTTACCGTCGCGCCGTTCTCGCTCAACAGCAGGTACGTTTCAGGAAATAATAAATAGCCTTCTTCCGAAATCTCTTCCAGGTCTGTCAGCGTTCCGGTGAGCGTATCCATCGAGCCCAGCTGCAGCTCTTTTAAATTAATGGTTTTGTTGCTCCGGTTATAAAGCTCCAGGTAGTCGATACCGCCTGTTCCCGGATCGCTCAGGATTTCATTGATCACAATATCATTTGGGGAGGCAGGCTCCGGCAGGGCAAAGGCCGCGGCATTGCCGCCCGGCAAAAAGTTCCCTGCACAATCTTTCAGGCCACTCGATACCGTGCAATGGTAAATGATGCCCCGTTGTAAGGGCGATGATACTTTCAGCTTTACTTTTTTATAGTCGGGTGATACAGGCATGACCCAAAGCGGCTGGGATAAGCCATGGTCGAAGGTGTAGATGGCCGGATTTGAAGAGCTGGTGCTGTCGAGGGTTTCATTGAATATCAGGATGAGAGAGTCCGCATCCGTGACCGCAATGCGTTCCAGCAGGGGAGCCGAGTTATCGGGGTTGGCGGCTGCCACGGAATTTTTTCTGCCCGGAGTTCCGCCGCTCACATCGTTGCTGGCGCGCCAGTTGCCTTGTGCCCCGCAGGGGTTGTTCCCATCCACCTGTTCCATGCTCCAGCCCCCGTCGGCCTTGTTGGAATTATTGTACCAGGCGGAGGTATAGTTGATGGAATGAATGACTGTATTATTGCTGTCCCTTAAGGTAAACGTGGTTCCATCGTTGAGCAGTGAAGGGAAGCTGGTGACCTCGTACACAAAAATCCCGAAGCCATTGTAGAAGGTATTGAAATTCCCTGTGCCTGTCAGCACCACAAAACTATCGGGCTTAAGGGTGATAGCAGGTAATTTTTTGGTGGTGCTGGGTGTCGACACCGTCCAGTTTTTCAGGTTGATGTTGAAGGGCGTGCGGTTCTTCAGTTCTACGTATTCCTCTACCGGCAGGTTGATCGCAGGATCCGGATCCGGCATCAGCTCGTTGATCACCACATCGTAAGGCTTGTGTTTGTAAAAGGAAAACGTCCCTGTATTGGGGCTGAGCGCATTGTTATTGCAATCGGTGATGCCGTTGATGCTGACGGTATAATTGGTGGCGTTCTGCAATTTATTTGGCAGCGCTAAGATGACGCAGGAATTGCCGGCCATCGCCGTTGCCAGGGTAGGCGTGGCAATGCCGCCGCTCACCGTATAGGCAGAAGCTGCATTGAGCTGGGAGGGATCGATCACATCGTCGAAGCAAACAGAAATATGAAGAGAGTCGATCACGCTTACCGCATTTACTTTCGGACCGGTGACATCCGGTGCGATGGAATACACCGAGTTGATAAAGCCCGGCGTTCCGCCATCCGGATCATTGGAGCCAATCCAGTTATTGGCCTGGGAACATAAGGCGCTTTGGTTGGGATTGATCTGCTCCAGGGTATAGCCGCCGTCTTTCTTGATGGACGAGCCATACCAGCTATCCTTATAGTTTACGCTGTCTATAAAGGCATTGGAAGCCGTCTTCAGGTAGAGGTTGTCGGAAGAATTATTGAGTGAGGGAAAAGAGCTCACGCCAAGCTTGTTCATATAGCCCAGGGCTGTAAACTGTGCCGTATCCGCAGCCGGGCAAACAATGACATAACCATTCGGAGGCAGGGTGTAATTGGGCAGTGTCGCAATGGAGCTGTTGTCGGTAAGCTTAAGGCCGTTCAGGTTAAAGGTATTGGTGCTCCGGTTATAGATCTCCACAAACTCCGTTGCAGTGAGGTTGACGATGGGAGAAGGATCGGCATAAATTTCGTTGATCACCAGGTCTTTGAACACAGGCGTGCCGAATACGATGTAACTGAAGCTCACCGTGGAGGTAGAGATGGCATTGCCGGCGATGTCCTGCACGGCATTCACACTTACGGTGTACGTTGTTCCCGATGTGAGAGGAGTTGCCAGGCCCAGGTGTACCAGCTTAAAATTGGAGCCGTCGCGTGTGGCGCTCAGCGCCGTACCTATGCCCGGGTTGATGGTATAATTGGTGGCGGTTTGCGAAGTCGTGGGGTCCACGTTTTCATTAAACAGGATATCTACGGCCGTGGAAGAAGTTGGGGTGGCGCTTACCAGTGTGGGAGCCGTCACGTCGAGGATGATCGGCCCAACCACGATATCGTCGAAGATATGTTTCTGTATGAAGGTGGCGGTAGACTGTGTGATGTAGAAGCCAAATGAATTGGAGCTGGCGAAGGTGGCATCGGTCACCGTTCCTTCACTCACGTAGCTGTTCCCTGTTCCGGTGATGTCCCTTTCCAGAGAAAAAAGATTGGCAGCCGTTCTTACCACTTTAATTTTTAGGATGTTATTGGATACGTTGGTAATGCCGTCGGTGCCATCGATGATCTTAACAGCCGAACCCAGGGTTCCCGAGCGCTTGTAGAGGCAGATCTCGTCAAGCGTATTGCCGATCCTCACAAAATAGCCGTTGATGGCAGCGGCCTGCAGGTTCGGTACATCGCTGGTAAGGTAGGCATCAACATAATTGGTACCCGAGGTATTAAACTGAAGGTTCACATAAAACTCCCACTGGCAGTTATTAGACAGCGTGCTGGGCGTGCTGATGTAGAAGCTGGAATTGGTGGTGGTGTTGGCCGACTTAAGCTGGGAGGAAGCCACCGTGAAGTCGGTAGGAGCGTTGACGGTCCAGGTAGGATTCGCCGTAAAATCGCCATCCGTAAAATTATCAGTAACCTGGGCCTGTAAAGTGCTGAACACACAAGAGGTGGCGAGGAGCTTAAGAATACGGTTGATCTTCATAAATTTATTTAAAAACCAAGTTAGTAAATTTTTTTGATTGCGAATAATTTAACACTTTTGATGTCTATTCACACAATCACATTTACACATCACATCATGAAGGTAGCAGTAGTAGGCGCAACAGGCCTGGTAGGGACAAAAATGCTGGAAGTTCTGGCAGAGCGTAATTTTCCATTGACGGAGCTGATTCCGGTAGCCTCCGAGAAATCGGTTGGCAAGACCGTGGTGTATAAAGGCAAGCCTTATACGGTTCATTCCATGCAGGCCGCCATCGACGCCAAGCCACAGATCGCCTTATTCTCGGCGGGTGGCAGCACATCCCTGGAGTGGGCGCCAAAATTTGCAGAAGCAGGGATTACCGTCATCGACAATTCTTCGGCCTGGCGTATGCATCCCGACAAAAAGCTGGTGGTACCTGAAGTGAATGCGGCTGTCCTGACGGCTTCCGATAAGATCATTGCCAATCCCAACTGCTCTACCATCCAGATGGTGGTTGCCTTAAATCCTCTGCACCAGAAATACAAGATCAGGCGTGTGGTCGTTTCCACCTACCAGTCTGTCACAGGTACCGGCGTGAAGGCGGTTGACCAGCTGATGAACGAGCGCTCGGGCATTACAGGCGAAATGGCCTATAAGTATAAGATAGACATGAATGCCATTCCGCAGATCGACGTGTTTACGGAAAACGGCTATACCAAGGAAGAAATGAAAATGGTGAACGAGACGAGGAAGATCATGGGCGATGATTCCATCCGCGTAACAGCTACCACGGTCCGGATCCCGGTCATCGGCGGCCATAGCGAAAGTGTGAACATCGAATTTGAAAACGAATTCGATGTGGAAGATATCTTTAACATCATGCGTCATACCAAAGGAATTGTTTTGCAGGATGATGTGGCGAGGCAGGTATACCCTATGCCGATGACGGCACACGATAAAGACGATGTGTTTGTGGGAAGGATCCGCCGCGATGAAACGCAGCCAAAGACGCTGAACATGTGGATCGTATCGGATAATCTCCGGAAAGGCGCTGCGACTAATGCCGTGCAGATCGCCGAGTACCTGGTGGAGCATAAACTGGTTTAAGCTCAAACCACCTACACCTGGAAGGTCTTTAAGAGCTTCCAGGTGTAGGTGAAAGGCCGGTTTTTCTAAACAAAAAAGCGCCATTGCCGGCGCTCTTCATCAGAAATATAACAATCGTATAGGGTTTATTTTTTAGCAAAATGGTGTCTCAACAGGCCTAAATGAAAAAAAGCTGCCGTACCCATCCCCGTTAAAGTACAGCAGCTTTCTTTTTGGTTTAAACTAAACAAAACCTATGATAAAGAACGTAGTGTAAAATTACAACCACTATCCGCGATTTAAAATAGCCAACTCATAAGTGGCGGCTTTCACTTGATAAGTGGTCAAAATTGCTCACATGATTCGATTTAGCTAATTGTCTTCTGATTTGCCCTCCCTGCGCCCGATTTTCCGGATGCCTGAGCCGTTTAATCTTTAAGATCGTGGTTTTACTCACTAAGCGCTTTGCTTCAATCGGATAAAACCTTTTTGCACTTAATCTATCTAAAAAAATCATGTATTGTTAAGAGATTCTGTCCTGCGGCGGGATTAGTTCGACCAAGGGATCTTTGCTTCTGGCTGTCGCCTCTCAAACCCGGGTCTTACTAAAAAAGCCCTTCTGATTGATAGCAGAAGGGCTTTACTTGTTTGAATGGTAAATTGTTTTTTTCGTTGCTCGTATAAAAAAACAAAACTATCGGTTAAAAGGAAATCAATTTTACACCAAAGGTGAAGGGATAGAGTTCAGGTCCTTTACCATTTACAAACAAAGGGGTCATGGCATAGTCGGCATACAGGGTGAAGTTTCTGTAGCCCACGCTGGCATGTGCATTTAAGCGGAATGGGTTCATGTTATAGCTGTCTTTGCGTACCAGCTTAAGATCAAGGCCGTCGTCTTCCAGCACCTGGCGTGTGCGTGATCCGAGCCTGTAGCCGCCGATCACACCGAAGGCAACGTGAAAGGCCTTATCCGGATTTTTGTTGGTGTTGAATTCCAACAGGAGCGGCACGTTCACAAACGTCGTTTTAAAACGGTTCTTTTTGTAATTATAGAGGTTGCTGGAGTCGATGGTACCGAAGGTATAGCTGCTGTCAGGGTTCAGAGTGGTTTTGTTGCTGAACTGGTACTGGCTCCATTCAAGGCCCAGGCCGACCACCAGGTTAATGTAATTTTTATAGATGTGGATGTCTTTTTCGAAAGGATTCAACTGGAAGTTGAGTGATTTGCCGTAATCCAGCTCCATATATTTCTGAGTTTTAGGCAAGCTGAAATTTCCGCCGGGAGTCGTCCACCCGTTGACTCCGATCCCGAAGCCGGCCCAGTTGTGGAAGTCATCATCGTCGCCGCTGCGGTGTGTATCAATGTCGAGGTCTTTATCGATGATGATGAATTTCTTTTTGCGGAGGTTAATGGTGGTAGAATCTTTGGAGTCGTTATTGTTTTTTGAAACGGAGTCATCCACAACCCTTGCAATGGAAGAAGAAGTAGAGGCTTCGGCACTCACGTCTTCCGGGTTGCCTTTAAATTTTACGGAGCTGGAACCGGTGGCATCGGCGGTGATCTTTTGCGATGCGTAAACCTTGGCGCTTGAGGCGCCGGAGGTGGTGATGCGTGTATTCTCGGAGAACAGGTCGTAGGCTTTGAAGACAGAAGCGCCGCTAATCGTACTTTGAGAGGCTTTCGTGATGCCTGTCAGCTCTACCGCAGAAGCGCCGCTTGCCGAAACACTCACCGTACCTGTTTTTATAACACCTTTCACACTGCTGGCTCCCGTGACGTTGATCTCCAGTGTTTCTGCTTTCAGCGTATCGGCAATGCTGACTTTGGAAGCACCGGTGGCCGTAATCTCTTTTAAGGAAGGAGCGATCACATAAACTTTGACCGTCGACCTGAATGTTCCTTTGCTCTGGATGCCAAGCACACCGTTCTCGACAGTGGTTTGCACATTTTTCATTTCTGATTCACCGGCCATCACGGTCAGGCTGGTGGAGTCGCCGGGAGTAAAGTAAACGGAAGTGGCGCCTGATACTTCCAGCTTGGTGAAAGGTGCAAGCTCTCTTTTTTGCTGGCTTGTTTGTGCTGTGCTGCTGAGGCCGATCAGAACAAGAGAAGATAAAATAAAGTGTTTCATGATATATGTTTTAATAAGGTGATTGACTATTCGTTTTCTGCAGATTTTGAACATAGGACGCCTCCCTTCGCAGAAAAGTTACAGGAAATCAGAAGAAATTTTTAAGCTATTGATTTTGAGAGGATTGTATCTCTTAAAATTCCTCTATCTCAGGCGTTTTTTTGTGCTTAAAGAGGTCGATGAGCAGGTTGATCAGGGTATAGATCAGAAAGGCGAAGACACAAACCACTACAATAGCGCCAAGCAGGAGGATGGTTGAAAACGCAGAAGACGCAGCGGCGGGGATCATGATCGCCGGCAGGAAATATATCGCCAGGGCAAGGATGCCAACGGCCAATACCAGTGCTAAGATATAGAACGCCGCTTTGCCGATAGCGGAATCTCCGTGTTGAGTAGCGCGGATCTTCCTGTTCATGGGCTTCAGAGCCTTTTTCAAGAAAGGAGAAGAGAGCGTGCTGTGGGGCTTTATATATTTGGGCCTGGCAGCAGATGCTATGGTTTGAGGTATCGCCCTATGCCTTGTTTTTTCCTGCAGAGCGATTTTTTCTTCGGGAAGCGTTTTAAGAGTGCTAATCGCCGGGCTGTCCTTTGCCTTCAGTGTTGCTGCCTCCTGGTTTTCCGGCTGAATAGCCGGTCGGTCTTTGTGTGCCAGGCCATCGTAAAACAGGCCTTTGGTATAATGCCTGGTATAAAACGTGGAGCAGGAGCCAAGGCTTATTCCAATACAGAGGACACCTAATTTTAGAAGGGCGCTTCTCATGTTAGTGCGTCTTGATCCAGTCGCTGATGTCTGTCACGACTTTCTCTTCCACATTTCCCTGCGTTTCATATTCCGAAGGCATGGATTTTCCATCACCTTTCATGAAGAGGTGGTTCAGGGCGGGATAAGAAATAAAGCTGTTTTTTGACTTGTCTCCCAATGCTTTTTTCCAGAGATCAAAATCCGTCATCGTCACCTGGTAATCGCGTTCGCCCTGCAGCACCAGGATTGGTTGCTTCAGTTTTTTAGCGACCTCCACCTGTTGGTACTTCGTCAGCGATTGCCAGTAAGGAGCAGGAAGGTTTAATGGCAACTCTTCCGGCTTAGCTACTTTCAGGGCTTTGGCATCCTTTACCACAGCCGCTTTCGCCGCCATCTTTTTCACTTCCGGATCGTCCTCTCCTTTTTCCCGGTTGGCACCATACAGGTAGCGGTATTGCTCCACGATCAGGTCTTCGAGCGGGTGGGCGTTTCCGGCCATCAGCACAATTCCATCGGCTTTTGCTTTCGAAGCCACCAACGGCGCGCACATCGCGCCAAGGCTGTGCCCGATGATATATAGCTTAGAATCTTTGGTGACAGGGTTTTTGCGGATTATCTCTGCGGCGCTCACAGCATCCTCAATAACCTCTTCCGTAATGCCAAAATCCGTTTTCGCTGCCATGTCTTTTCCGTAAGTCAGTGTACGCTTGTCATAGCGGATGCTCGCAATGCCGTTCGAGGCCAGGCCCACAGCAATGTCTTTCAGGGGTTTGTTCGGCCCGATGGATTCGTCCTTGTCATTAGGCCCGGAGCCTGCAAGCAAAATAGCCACCGGAGGATTTTTAACGTTGTTGGGAATGCAGAGCACTCCCGGGAGCTCATACTTGCCCGATTTGAGCATGATTTTCGATTCGTAGAACTTGTGCGCTTTGTAATAGTCGGGATAGTTGTACGCAGAGGTATTCTTCGGTGGCAGGAAAAAAATGCCGATGATCTTCTGCTGGCGGTTGTAAGTAAGCTGCAGGTCCATTTTGGTTTTGGCAAAATGGCAACGCACCCAGACGCTTTCCGTAGAGTCCGTTTTTTCTGTCCGGATCTCGCCATAGGACTGGTACTCGCCTATGTAACGCGGCATGGTTTCCCAGATCTGCCTCATCATATCGGCATTGATCTTATTGCTGACGACGGTATCAAACATCGTCTGGCAGCTGTCGTATTGCGCCCGCTGGAGCTTTCCGATCAGCGAAAGAGAACGGTCGGTATTGGTCTGTGCCTGCATCACGGTCATGCTCAGGGAGAAGGCGGCAAGCAGTAAAAGGGCTTTCATAGGAAAAGAATTTGCCGAATTTACTGTAAATATTGAAATAAAAATAGCCGGTTTATGCGGCAGGTTTTTTATTTTGCAGGATCAAATCAGGGTTCATTCCTGTCGCAATTCCACCTTATTGATTAGCACCACATGGAGCATTACAGCATCGTTATATTCATCCTGGCACTGCTGATTGGTTTGTCGGCGATTGCCGACCGCATCAAAATTCCTTACCCGGTGCTGCTGGTGATTGCCGGCATGGCGATTGGCTTTATTCCTGTATTTCCCAATATCGAGCTCATGCCCGAAGTGGTGTTCCTGATCTTTCTCCCGCCCATGCTCTATGATTCGGCCTTCAATATTTCTTTCAGGGATTTCAGAACCAACCTCAATACCATTACCACGCTTTCCATTTCACTGGTCTTTACAACGGTGGTCGGCATAGCTGTCATCGCTCATTACTGTATTCCGGGAATGACCTGGTCGCTCTCCTTTGTGCTCGGCGCGATTCTTTCGGCTACGGATGCGGTGGCGGCGATGAGTGTCACCAAAGGACTTAACCTCTCACATAAAACTGTCACCATTCTCGAAGGAGAAAGCCTCATCAATGATGCCTCGGCCCTGGTGGCTTACCGCTTTGCCGTGGCGGCCGTCACGGGTTCTGCCTTTGTGCTCTGGAAAGCCACCTTCGATTTTGCTGTGCTCCTGGTTGGTGGCGTGGTCATTGGTGTTATCATCGGCAGGCTGTTGTCGTTCATTCTTTTGAAGCTCAGGCATAACACCATGGTACTGGTGAGCCTGCTACTGCTCATGCCTTTTGTGACTTACCTGGTAGCGGAAGAAATTGAGGTGTCGGGTGTGATCGCTGTTGTGACGCTGGGCCTGGTCATTTCACAGCATGCCAAAAGATCCTTCCCCGAGCACATCAAGCGCGAATCAAAATCCATCTGGGACATTATTATCTTTTTGCTGAACGGCCTCGTCTTTATCCTGATCGGGATTCAATTTCCTTTTGTGGTGAAAAGCATCGCCCATGATCAGATCCTGCCTTACATCGGCTATGCGATGCTGATCTGGTTTGTCACCCTGCTCATCCGCATCGTGCGTGTCTTTCTGCAACAGCGGAATCTTCTCCAGGCTTTTCAAAAAGGGAAGCGACGCATTAGTGAAGACGCTCTGCTGGATTTTAAGAACAGCGTGATCATCAGCTGGTCGGGCATGCGGGGCATCGTGTCGCTGGCAGTGGCCATAGGCTTGCCGGCTACACTGGCCGATGGTACGGCTTTTCCGCAACGAAGCGCCATTATTTTTATTTCGGTGGTGGTAGTGTTGCTCACCCTGATCGGGCAGGGGCTCACACTGCCCTGGCTGGTGAAGCTCCTCAAAATGGAAGACACCAGGATCGATGTGTGATCCTGTTCAACCCTTTAACATAAAAAAAGAACAAAGAAAACGCGTTGCCTGAGCGCAGTCGAAGGCCGCGTTTTCTTTGCTGTGATTAGTTTTTAAAAAGGTAATTCCATCGGCACATCCATCAACAGGATTTCCGTGTTATCATCATGGATGGTTATATCAAATCCATCCGTTTCCCAGATGCCGTAAGCATCCCGTGTTTTCAGCTCCTGTCCGTTGATGCTGGCGCTTCCGCTGATCACAAAGGCATACACGCCGTTTCCTTTGCGTTTGAGGGTATAGTGTTCCGTACGGTCTTTCCCGAATTTTCCTAAGAAGAACCAGGCATCCTGGTGGATCCATACGCCTTCATCGTGTTCGTTCGGAGAAAGGATCTGTTGAAATTTATTTTCCCTGTCGGCAGGACTCAAGGAGATCTGTCCATAACGCGGAGACACATTTTGTTTGTTGGGGAAAAGCCAGATCTGTAATAATTTCAGGTCCGCCTTGCCATTGTTGTACTCACTGTGTACCACGCCGGTTCCGGCGCTCATCACCTGTACATCGCCCGCTACTAATACTTCTCCCTCATTGCCCATATTGTCTTTGTGCAGGAGCTGCCCTTCGAGCGGAATGGTGATGATCTCCATATTATCGTGCGGGTGCGCGCCAAAGCCCATGCCCCCGGCAATTTTATCGTCGTTCAGAACACGCAACACACCGAAGTGCATGCGGTCGCGGTTCTGGTAGCCAGCAAAGCTGAAAGAGTGGTGTGCGTCGAGCCAGCCGTGGTTAGCGTGGCCCCTGGTATCTGCGGAATGAAAAACATGTTTTGCCATAGTCGTAAATTTTAAATAATATGTAAATGTAATAACAATTATTGTATATACAAATGTTATTAACGCTATTTAACGCTCTGCCTTTTCAAATCCGGTACCAGGGAGCATTCAGCCCCGGACCTTGTCCAATAAAATTCCGATTTCCCTGATCTCCTGCTCATTGAGCCTGTCAAAGACATCCACCTCTGTTTTTGCCAGCTTCGGATCGATCTGCTCCAGTAAGGCCATGCCTTGCTCCGTGATGGTAATCTCTACTTTCCGGCGGTTATCCTCGCAGGTCACACGGTTCACGTAGCCCTTTTGCTTTAATTTTTCGACCAGGCGCGTGGCATTGCTCATGCGGTGGATCATGCGCTCCTGTACAGTCGATAAGTTGGCGGGTTTGCCTTTCTGCCCTTTCAGGATCCTAAGCACATTGTATTGCTCCTGTGAGATGCCGAACTGTTTAAAGCACTCGTTGGTGTGCTCTTCTATCCAGTTGGCGGTAAATAAAATACTCAATACAGCTCTTTGCTGCTCTGTTTTAAATTTTTCTGTTCTTAGTTCCTCTTCCAGCTTCATACGCGTTGATAATAAATTTTAAACTCAAATGTGGGGGAGAATACAGAAAGAACAATGTACGTAATTATTACAGGCGCCAAGATATGATTTTGGCGGATTAATTAATACAAAAACTAAAAATTTAATTCAGATAACCTTCGATGCTGGTATCGAATGCGTATTTATACTCGCTTACAGGCCCGTAATTTATACCGTCGATAATAAGGGCATTGCCTTTTACAGTACCAAGCTTTGTAAATACAACATTCTGTTTGCTGAGCTCCGCTTCAAGTGCGCTACCTTTAGCGGCAGTCGTGCTGATAACCGCGCGGCTTTGTGCTTCGCCAAACAGGAAGGCATCTTTGCGGAAGGTAGCATCGGTAGCAATTTCGAAGCCGAGGCCGCTTACCATCGCACTTTCCAGTAAGTTCATGAACAGGCCGCCATCACTCACATCGTGTGCCGATTGTACCAGCTTGTTTTTGATGAGGCTGCTGATCGCGTTCTGTACATTGAACTCGGTGTCGAGGTCGAAGAACGGCGCAGGCGAGGCCTTCACCTTACAGTAGCTATATAAATACTCAGAGGAAGAAATGTCATTTTTGCTTTCGCCCACCAGGTAGATCACATCGCCTTCGGCTTTAAAGTCGAGCGTGGTTTGCAGGGCTTTATCTTCCAGCAAACCGATCATACCGATCGTTGGTGTCGGGAACACAGGGCCTTCGTAGCTCGACTGGTTGTAGAAGCTCACGTTACCGCCGGTAACCGGTGTTTTGAATTTTTCGCAGGCCTTGCCCATGCCTTTGATGGAGCCAACAAATTGCCAGTATACTTCCGGGTTGTAAGGGTTACCAAAGTTCAGGCAGTTGGTTACTGCGCTCGGAGCGCCGCCGCTGCATACAATGTTGCGGGCCGCTTCGCTCACGGCAATGGCGCAGCCAATTTCAGGATCAGCATTCACATAGCGTGAGTTGCAGTCAACCGTCATCGCCAATGCTTTTTTGCTGCCTTTGATATTGACGATGGCGGCATCGCTGGGCTTGTTGGTGCTCATGTTGATGGTACCCACCATGCTATCGTATTGGTTGTATACCCAGCGCTTGCTGGCCAGGTTAGGATGCTTTGCCAGGAACTGCATTACCGGCTTCAGGTCTTTCGGCTCTGCTACAGAAGCGATGTCGAATTTTTTGAATTCCGCGTAGTAAGCAGGCTCTTTATAATCTCTTTTGTACACCGGTGCGCCGCCGCCCAATACCAATACATCGGCAGGAATTTCAGCAACCAGTTCTTCATGCATGTAATATTTCAGGGTTCCGCCTTCGGTTACTTCGCCGATCTGTTCGCAGTTGAGGTCCCATTTGTCGAATACTTTTTTCACGGCTTCTTCCTTGCCTTTTTGTACCACGACCAGCATACGCTCCTGCGACTCGGATAAGAGGATCTCGAAAGGATGCATGCCCGCCTGGCGTGTCGGCACTTTGTGCAGCCAGATGTTCATACCATGCTCGCCTTTGGCGCTCATTTCGGAAGTAGAGCAGGTAATGCCCGCAGCACCCATGTCCTGCATGCCAATAACAGCGCCGGTTTTGATAACTTCTAACGTCGCCTCCAGTAATAATTTTTCCTGGAAGGGATCGCCTACCTGAACGGATGGAAGATCCTTTGCCGATTCTTCGGTAATGTCCTTGCTCGCAAAGGAAGCACCTGCAATTCCGTCTTTACCGGTAGAAGAGCCCACGATAAACACAGGATTTCCTACGCCGTAAGAGGTGGCGCTTACCGTTTCTCCCTGTTTCACCAGGCCCACGCTCATGGCGTTTACCAATGGGTTGACGTTATAGCACTCATCAAAAAATACTTCGCCGCCAACGGTTGGGATGCCGAACGCATTGCCGTAATCGCCGATGCCTTTTACCACACCTTTCATCAGCCATTGGGTTTTGGCGGAGTTAAGGTCGCCGAAGCGTAAAGAGTTTAACTGGGCAATAGGGCGTGCGCCCATGGTAAAGATATCGCGGTTGATGCCGCCCACGCCGGTTGCCGCTCCCTGGTAAGGTTCCAGGGCGCTCGGGTGGTTATGCGATTCAATCTTGAAGGCACAGCCGAGGCCCTCGCCTATATCTACCAAACCGGCGTTTTCCTCACCGGCTTTGGCCAGCATGTGCGGACCGTCTTTCGGTAAGGTTTTCAGCCAGGTAATCGAATTTTTATAGGAGCAGTGCTCGCTCCACATCACCGAAAACACTGCTACCTCCGTAAAATTGGGCGTACGGCCCAGAATTTCTTTGATCTTGTCGTATTCTTCAGGAAGTAAACCTAAATTTTTTGCATCATCAACGGAAGCGAGTTGTTCGGAGTATTTCATAGTATAAAGGTTGTTTTTCAGTAAAGCCGGAAATTGAAGGCTCAAAGATAGGGAATTACCCTAAAAACCATTCTTTTTTGTTAATGAGTTTTCATAAAACCCTCTTTTAAAGCTTTAAATTTAAAGCCATGAAAAATGCAGCGTATTATATTGAAAAGCTAAGGCTCAGCACCCACATTGAGGGTGGTGCCTTCCGGGAAACATACCGCTCGGACATGAGCATTGCACAGGAGCATCTTCCGGCAGAATTTAAGGGAAACAGGAGCGCATCGACGGCTATTTATTTTTTATTGAAAGAGGAGCAGTTCAGCGCCCTGCACCGGATTGCTTCCGATGAGCTCTGGCATTTTTATGAGGGTGATACCCTGCACATTTATGAGATTACGGGGGATGGAATGCTCGTCACCCATATCCTGGGAAAGGACCTGGAAAAGGGAGAAGCGTTTCAGTGTGTAGTGAAAGCGGGTAGTTGGTTCGGTTCGCGCTGCGAGGTGCCCGGTGGCTTTTCCCTGGTGGGCTGCACGGTAGCGCCGGGATTTGATTTTGAGGATTTTGTTCTGGCGGACAGGCAAACACTTTCGGAAGAGTACCCGCAATACCAGGAGCTGATCCGGGAACTGACGTATGATGCTTAAACGAAGCACAGCATTAACCCGGCGACGGAGGCTCCCGAAGACAAGGGATTAATGGTTTAATCAGGCAGTGGTTTTCGCCATCGCCATAATATCGCTCACTTCCATGTTCTTTTTGGAATAGCCGTGCATTGCCACATGGATCATCGCCAAAGCGACTTCTTTGATGGTGCAGGCTGCTTTTGGGAACAAGGCTTTGATGACAGGATAAAGCCAGCCTACGTATTTGTAGGCAGACAGTACGCGCTTCTGTCCCTGTGTGGGTTTCATCATCCCCGGCCGGAAATTGTAAGTTGCCCGGAAAGGCAGCTTCGCCAGGTCGTTCTCCGTTTTACCTTTCACGCGTGCCCACATGCTGCGGCCTTTCTCCGTACTGTCGGTATTGGCACCGGATACATAACAGAAGGTCACTTCCGGGCTGGCCTCGCTGAGCGTTTTGGCAAAGCCAAGCGTAAGCGTATAGGTAAGCGCATAATACTCATCTTCCTTCATGCCTACGGATGATACGCCGAGGCAGAAAAAGCAGGCGTTATAGCCTTTGAGCTGTTCTTTGATGGGCTCCGCATTCGAAAAATCCTGGTGGATGACCTCTTTCACCTTAGGATGTGAAACGCCGGAAGGCTTGCGGGTCACAATGAGAATGCTTTCTACCAGCGGGTTTTCCATGCATTCGAAAAGAACGCCTTCGCCTACCATGCCGGTAGCGCCTGTAACAATAACATGTAATTTTTTCATGACTATTTTAAATTGTCCCGCTGTACCGATAGCTATCGCTGATGGCGGAGGTTCGGATATCTTATTAAAGGTATAAAATTTAGATGGATCGTAACGCTATTTTTCTGCCTTATCTGCGCGATCAGCGGGAAACAAATTATTTTTTCCTCACCACCATCAAGCCATCCCTAATTGGCAAAAGGATGTTCTCCACCCGCGCATCATTCTGCACAAATTTGTTGAACTCATGAAGCGCAAGCGTTTCACGGTCCATCGCACTTTCCGGCATGGTAATCTTCCCGCTCCAGAGCACGTTATCGGCAATGATGAGTCCGCCCGGCTTGAGCTTGTCGATCACGAGGCGAAAGTAATTCAGGTAATTTTTTTTATCGGCGTCAATAAACACCAGGTCTATGGCGCTGCTGATGCCCGGAATGTAATCTTTGGCATCAGCCAGCACCAGCTCTATCTGAGAGGCATATTCCGTTTGTTGAATGAAGGATTTCGCAAAGGCGGAGGTTTCCTCGTTCACATCGATGCTGATGAGTTTCCCGTGCTTAGCTAAGCCCTCCGCCAGGCAGAGCGCCGAATAGCCGGTATAAGTGCCGATCTCCACAATGAGCTCAGGTCGTTGCAATTTGCTGATGAAGCTTAAAAAGCGTCCCTGCAAATGCCCGCTGAGCATGCGGGGCGATACTACTTTCAGATGTGTGTCGCGGTTCAGTTTTTTAAGGACCTCCGATTCTTCGCTGCTGTGTGTTTCGCAATAGAGGCTGAGTTCAGGGCTAATGAATTCCATGTGTTTTTGTAATTAGAAAAAATAAATAGCTTACTCTTCAATGGTGAGCTCCATTTCCAGCTGGCTTGGCAGCAGCTGAAAAGTCATACGGTGCAGGGGCGTTGTGGCATGGACCCTGATTGCCTCCCGGTGCTGCCTGGTAGGATAACCCATGTTGTTTTCCCAGCCGTAATGCGGATGGGCTTTGGCAGCCTCCTTCATAAAATCGTCGCGGTAGGTCTTGGCTAAAATGCTGGCTGCCGCAATGCTGAGGTATTTGCCATCGCCCTGGATAATACAGTGATGCGGTTTTTGCTTGTAAGGCGTAAAGCGGTTACCGTCGATGAGCAAAAGCTCAGGCTCCTGCGAGAGCTGATCGATGGCGCGGTGCATGGCGAGGAAGGAAGCCTTTAAAATATTGATCTCGTCGATCTCTACATTGCTCACCACACCTACCGCCCAGGCGACTGCTTTCGCTTCGATCTCGGGCCGGAGCTCGTAGCGGTCTTTATCCGTTAATTTTTTGCTATCGTCGAGCCATTTGTTCCTGTACTTTTTGGGCAGGATCACCGAAGCCGCATACACAGGGCCGGCCAGGCAGCCGCGCCCGGCTTCATCGCAGCCGGCTTCTATCAGGGTTTTATCGAAATAGGACTTTAGCATCGTTGTATTTCGTCATGGCAAGCGAAACGACGTGTAGCGAAGCAATCTTAAATTCTGAACAGATGGCTTCATTGTTCCTCCTCGCAATGACGGTTACGGTTAATTAAATCTTTTCCAAAGTTGCTTTGATCTTGTCGAAATCAGGCTGCTTGCCGGCATCTTCAAGGATCTCCGCATATTGAATAATGCCGTTTTTGTCGATCACGAAAGCCGAGCGCTTGGTAACACCCACCATCCCGAAGCCGAAGGTTTCATACAAGGAATCGTAGGCCTTGGCCGTGGTTTTATTGAAGTCTGACAGCAGGTCGAAATTATAATTTTGCTCCTGTTTGAATTTTCCGAGGCTGAACAGGGAATCGATAGAAATGCCTACTACTTCAGCATTTAAGGAAGTGTACACGTTGTAGTTGTCTCTCACGCTGCACAATTCAGCCGTACATACGCCGGTAAAGGCGAGCGGAAAGAACAGGATCACGAGGTTTTTACCTTTAAAATCGGATAAGGAAATTTCTTTTTTTTCGGTGTTGAATAATTTGAAATCCGGAGCGGGTTGTCCTACTGCTATGGCCATAAAGTCTGTGTTTTGGTTAGAAAACACAAAATTAAAGGATAAACATTTCAAAAACCCGCAAAATTCTAACACATTATGAACTTTTTTAATTTCCAGGCGTTAGCAGGTTGATATAACCCAATTAAATCATAATTTTGCACTCGCAATTTATAAACTCATAAACACCAATCATAATGGCATTAGTAGGAAAAAAAGCGCCTTCATTCAAGGCAGCAGCCGTAATTAACGGCGAAGAGATCGTTGAAGACTTCTCTTTAGATCAGTATTTAGGAAAAAAACACGTGGTATTTTTCTTTTACCCGAAAGATTTCACTTTCGTGTGCCCGACAGAATTACACGCTTTCCAGGAGAAACTGGGAGAGTTTGAAAAACGCGGTTGCGCCGTAGTAGGCTGCAGCACCGATACAGAGCAGAGCCACTGGGGCTGGTTGCAGCTGGATAAAAACAATGGCGGCATCAAAGGGATTACCTACCCGATTGTAGCCGACACGACTAAAATCATCTCTATCAATTTCGACACTTTATCCGGAGATTATGATGTGGATGATAAAGGCAACCTGATCGCTACCGGTGAAATGATCGCTTTCCGTGGCTTGTTCCTGATCGACAAAGAAGGTGTGGTTCGTCACCAGCTGATCAACGATCTTCCTTTGGGACGTAACGTGGAAGAGGCACTGCGCATGGTCGATGCTTTACAATATTTCGAAACAAAAGGCGAAGTTTGTCCTGCCAACTGGAGCAAAGGCAAAGAAGGTATGAAAGCAGACCACAAAGGTGTTGCTGAATACTTAACAAAAAACTAATCTGTTAGATTGTATATTATTTCTGGAAAAGAGCGTCTGAAAGGGCGCTCTTTTTTTGTGCCCATACCTGGAAGGTCTTTAAGACCTTCCAGGTATGGGCTTCCGGATTTAATTTTTCAGTCCGGGCAGGAAAACATCAAATACCAGATACGCCAAAAGCGCCACGATTCCCCATATAATATACTCAAGAGTCCTGTGTCTTGTTGCCGTGTCGCCCGCCTCTATTGGATTATAGGCTTTGTTTTGCTTGACGATAATGACCCCATCTTTTAATTCGGTTACAAAAGGATTGAACTTTACGATGAGTTTTGCCAGTTTCTTTTGCTCTGACAAGGAAATGTTCTGGTAGCCCAAACTAATGGCTGCTTCTTTGATCGAGAAAGAACCGGATTTCCGGACATTTTTTCTCGTTAATTCAATGATATCTTCTTGTATCTGAGTATTCATTCAACCACTCTAAGTTTATTCCTCCTTAAACGGATTCCTCGGGATCCATTCCGTAGGCTGCAGGAATTGCATAAAAGGTTTCAGGATAAGCTTGGAAACCGTGTTCTGTGGCTTGATGTAGCAGATGAGCTCGTGGGCTTTGGCGCCAACGGTCGTTTTGATCTCGGAAGCAGTCCGTCCTAAATTGATGCTTGCTTTTTTGGTGGCAATGGCCTCTTCGATATAGCTGTACAGGATATTCTGGTACAGCTCGTATTCCTTATTGATGGCATAATCGAAGCCGATGTAATGCGCCTCGATCTCTGTTGGCAGGTAGAAGCCGCTGGCAAAGGAAACCATGGTGTCTCCCAGGTACCAGGCATCTACGTAAAACAGCTTCGCTTCCGCTTTCACCACATCCGAAAAATAATTTTTCGATAAATGAGCCAGCTTAAATTTGGCTTGCCTGAAGACATGCATGTACAGATCATACAAGGTATCATTGTAAGTCATGACCTCTTCGGGCGTTAATCTTTTTTTGTGGAGTGTGGCGCCTGCTTTTAAAATGCCTTTGGCGCGGTTGCGGTATTTTTTGGAAAAGCAGTTGATATAGTCTGTGAGGCTGCCGATGCCTTCAGGCAGATCGATGATCATATTCGGCTCCACGTTGAAGTGGATGAACTTGGTACAATACCAGCAATCCTTATCGCCGAAGCCCTCTTCGTAAAAGTCCTTTACCAAAATGGCGGAGATCTTGCCCCGCAGCTTTTCCTCGCGGGCCACCGTGTCGATCACGCCTTCCAGTAATTTGAATTTGATTTTCCGGCTGTTGATGTCCAGGTAAAATCCATGCTCGCCGCTGATGAAGTTATTGCCGCAGGTCACCAGGCGCATGATGGTTTCGTCTTCGCTGTGCTGGATGTATTTCTTAAACACGGAAGCGCGCTTGCTTTGCAGCTCACTGATCTGGTGGGCAATGAGCTCTCCGAATAAAGAAGCCGAAAAATCGTTGATCTGGAAATAGACCACGCCCATCGGCTTCTGATGATTATAGACAATCACATAACGAAACCGGAAATTTTCGGTTCGTTGCTGGTGAATGATGTTGAGGTAGGAAAAAGAAAGAAAGGTGTTATGATCTTTGATGGCCGCGTCCCAGTCATCCTTCGGGATGAGGTCCATATCCTCGAAGCAGGAGAAGGTATAATTGCCGAACAGTTTTCTGTGCGGCTTGAGTTTGTTTTTCTGAATGATCTTATCGCAGATAGCAAACATCAGATTTTGATTAAAGGAAAAACATGGTCGAACATGATCTGAAGACTTTCTTCCACGCGCTGTCCTTCCGTGTTGATGGTATACTGAGCGTCCAGTGGCTCTTCGAAAGGATTGGACACGCCGGTAAATTCTTTGATCTGCCCGGCCCTCGCTTTGGCATAATGGCCTTTCACGTCGCGCTTTTCGCACACGTCGAGTGGTGTGGCAATGTGGTACAGGATAAAACGCTGTTCGCTTAGAATGCCGGCTGCCAGGTCTCTCAGCGCATTGGTCGGGGTGATGAGGCTACAGATCACCACCACACCGCAATTGGCCAGCTGCTTTGCCAGTTCGGCCGTGCGGCGTACATTTTCCGTGCGGGCCTCATTGCTGAAGCCGAGGTCTTTGGTAATGCCCTGGCGCAGCATATCGCCATCCAGAACGGCAGTAAGAATACCGGAGTCGAAGAGCTTTTTTTCCATGCCGTAAGCAAGGGTTGTTTTGCCCGAACCCGAATAGCCTGTCATCCAGATGACTAGTCCTTTCTGTGAAAGCATACGCTCTTTATCGTCAGAGCTTACCTGTTGGTTCTGACCTGAAAATATATTGCGGGAGTCGCCCAAAGAAACAGAAATTTAAGAGTTAAAAATACAATTAATTATAGTATTTTTGGTTGAATAATCGGGAATTAATTAATATTAACATGGCATACGATTTTAGAAGCAGCCCCACGGTTGACCAGGTCGGCATTGAAGAGCGGGTAGCCCGTTTCAATACACGAAGCATTAAAAAAGGAAGTAAGGTGCAGGCGCTGAAACTGGCGCTGAGCATGATCGACCTCACGACCCTGGAAGGCAAGGACACGGAAGGCAAAGTAAAGCAGATGTGCTACAAGGCCATGCATCCCCACGATGCGCTGCCCGATCTGCCGGCTACGGCGGCGGTGTGCGTCTATCCTACGATGGTGAAAACGGCCAGGGAAGCTCTAAAGGGCAGCAAGGTGAAAGTAGCCTCTGTATCCACGGCGTTCCCGAGCGGTAATTCCACCAGGGAGATCAAGCTCCTGGATACGAAGTTCGCTCTGGAGAATGGTGCCGACGAGATCGACATGGTCATCAGCCGTGGCGAGTTCCTGAAAGGAAACGACAGCTTTGTATTTGATGAGATAGCGGCGATTAAAGAGCTTTGTAAGAAATATGAGGCGCGCCTGAAAGTGATTTTCGAAACCGGCGAGATTTCCACGCTCGATAATGTGCGCCGCGCGAGCGACATCGCCATTTATGCCGGTGCGGATTTTATCAAGACTTCGACAGGAAAGATCGGCGTGGCGGCAACAATGCCCGTCACGCTGGTGATGCTGGATGCCATTAAGGATTACTATTTCAAAACCGGGATCATGATAGGCATGAAGCCTGCAGGCGGCATCAGCACTGCGAAAAGCGCCATTCAATACCTGGTGATGCTGCATGAAACCTTAGGCAATGCCTGGCTCGACAACAAATGGTTCCGCTTCGGCGCGAGCTCCCTGGCAAATGATCTGATCTTACAATTGGAGAAAGAAGCAAGGGGCGTGTATTTCAGTAAGGATTATATTTCGATAGACTAAAATTTATGAAGTATTTTATAATAGCAGTTTTTATAGTATCGTTTGTGGCATGCAAAAAAACGGAAAAACTGAAGCCGGAAGTATTGCCGGATACCTACGTTGATCCCTCCTATATCGGGAGAATGGAAAGCCATTTAAATATAGGAGTTGGTAGTAATGGCCCGGTCGACAGTACATTTCGGTTCAACTCGGCATTATGGGAAAATGGCGCTAATGCTCCTGTTGTAGGCTTCAAAAAAGTTATTTATAACGGGTATGTAGCAAATACAATCGATCAGGGAGTCAGATTTCTCGACTTTGCGAACCACTCCAATTGGAATCTTCAATCCAGTTACATCGGAAATTTTACACATACCGATAATTCGCCAACACCATTGATCGGAAATGTAACAGGCCTGGTGCCACCAACCTTTTCCGGTGGTGAGCTTAACCTCGATCTTCAAAACATTTCTAATGCTGACCAGATCCTCGTGACGGCCTTCGACGACGGGATGAATATTTTGGGTTCTTCTCAGACCTTTATGGTAGAAGGAAGACAGAATCTCTCGCTTGCTTTTACGGCAAATGTTCTTTATCTGCCACTCAATACAGATATCAGGATCACGGTTAGTTTATGGAAATTCAATAAACTAAAAGGAAATAATTACGAAATTGATTTCGGTAAGGTCACCAATTATATTTATAGAACTAAGAAAACAAGTTAAAAACCAATGAGATTATTTTTAAGTAGTATCGTTTTTTTACTATTGGCCACGGCTTGTAAAAAAGAAGTCGTACAACCGGATCCTATTTCCGGAAAAGTTATTACAAAGAAAAGTACCCCGATGTATTCAGGATATATCGAAACAAAGCTATTTATTGAGCACCGGTCAGGAAATGTCATGGACACATCGCTGTTTTCGTATATCAGTTTATTCGACGCCGTCATAGCCGATCCGACAAGCACTGTAAGCCTGAACGGATATGCATTTTCATCCGGAAATTCCGCATACAGCCTGAGCTTATCCTCTACAGACGTTGCCAACCCATTTTTATTTGAATTCCGTTCACTTAATTATTCGGGGATATTGGCGGGTGCAGGCAGTTTTACCATGACAGATAACAGGTCTTTGGCAACGTTTTCAAATAAAAATCTGGTTCCATTGAATTTTAGTAAATCCAACGGGTATTCATTTACATTGAACAACGTGGCTTATAGCGATGCCATTGAGGCAAGGATAGGAGTGAACCAGGCTTATCGTAATATTTCCATTCAAAATCCTAAATTTAGGTTTTATGAATCGGAATTGTTGAACACCGCGGTAGGTTCTCAGACTGACCTCGAGATTACCCTGATTTCGCAAAGAGATACAGTGATTAATAATAAGAATTTCTTCATGCAAAAAAATGTCTGCCATCGTTATGCGCTGACATTTACTAATTAAGATTAGCGACCTCTTCGGCTAAATACACACACACTCATGGCAAAAAAAGACATTAAGAAACCGGAATATTTCACCGACTGGAAATACGCCCCGGCTCCGGAATCCACAGATCATATCCGTTTGCAAAAGCAGTATGAGCTCTTTATCAATGGCAAATTTGTGAAGCCGGGCTCGGGGAAATATTTCGATACCATCAATCCGGCTACGGAAGAAAAAATTGCGTCGATCGCGGAAGCGAATGAGAAAGACGTGGACACCGCGGTGAAAGCCGCCCGCAGCGCTTATGACAAGACCTGGAGCAAGATGCCCGCCAAAGAACGTGCGAAATACATCTACCGCATTGCGCGGTTGATCCAGGAAAGGGCGCGTGAGCTCTCGGTGCTTGAAACCATGGACGGTGGCAAATCCATCCGCGAAAGCCGCGACATTGATGTGCCTTTGGCTGCCAATCATTTCTTTTATTACGCGGGTTGGGCCGATAAGCTGGAATATGCTTTCCCGAACCGCAACCCGAAATCCTTAGGGGTGGCCGGGCAGGTCATTCCCTGGAATTTCCCTTTATTGATGGCTGCCTGGAAAATAGCGCCGGCCCTTGCCACAGGAAACACTGTCGTATTGAAGCCCGCAGAAACAACGTCGTTGACGGCTTTGAAACTGGCGGAGATCATCCAGGAGAGCGGATTGCCGGATGGCGTGGTGAATATCATCACCGGCCACGGACCGGTAGGCGCTTCTCTTGTGAATCATAAAGATGTGGATAAGATTGCCTTTACAGGAAGTACCAACGTGGGAAAATGGATTCAGAAAGCTGTGGCAGGCACCGATAAAAAACTCACGCTCGAGCTGGGCGGAAAAGCGGCAAATATCATTTTCGAAGATGCGCCGATCAACCAGGCGGTGGAAGGGATCGTGAACGGGATCTTCTTCAACCAGGGCCATGTGTGCTGCGCAGGTTCCCGCCTGTTTGTGCAGGAAAGCGTAGCAGAGGAGGTGATCCGCAAATTGAAAGACCGTCTGGAAACCCTGATCGTAGGTGATCCATTGGATAAGAACACCGACATCGGTGCGATTAATTCCAAAATGCAACTGAACAAGATCAACGAATACCTCAAGATTGGCGTGAATGAAGGCGCGGAAATGTACCAGAGCTCCTGCTCCATTCCGAAGAAGGGATTTTTTGTGCGCCCGACCTTGTTCTTAAATACCTCGCAATCGCACCGCATTTCGCAGGAAGAGATCTTTGGCCCGGTGCTGGCTATCCAAACCTTCCGCACGGTGGAGGAGGTGATCGAGAAAGCGAATAACATTCCTTATGGACTGAGCGCGGGTGTGTGGACTGATAAGGGTTCCCGCATTTTCAACATGACGACGAAATTACGCGCGGGCGTTGTTTGGGCGAACACTTATAACAAGTTCGATCCGACCTCTCCTTTCGGCGGCTACAAGGAAAGCGGTTTTGGCAGGGAAGGCGGATTGCATGGGTTGATGCCGTATCTTAAGTTTTAATTAACCGCAGAGAGGCAAAGAAGGCGCGGAGTACGCAAAGTAAAAAACGGAATACGAAGAGTAGTAAATAATTTATAAAGCAATGCAAATGTTCTCCGCGGTCTTTGCGAAAAAACTCAGCGGTGTTTGCGGTTAAGGTTTTTATGATTGAGAATGACATATCGCAGATCATCATCGGATGTGCGATTAAGGTCCATACTGCTTTGGGGCCGGGCTTTTTAGAATCGGCTTATGAAGAGTGTCTGTATTATGAATTAGTAAAAGCAGGATTAAAGGTAGAAAAGCAAAAGGCTCTGCCTTTAATTTATGAAGACATAAAGTTGGAAGTGGGTTATCGTTTAGATTTGATTGTTGAGGATAGGGTGATCGTAGAAATTAAGGCATGTGAAGGATTAAACGATGTTCATTTAGCGCAGGTGTTGACCTATTTGAAATTAAGTAATGTGAAACTGGGATTGTTGATCAATTTCAACGTGTCGAAAGTGAAAAATGGAATACAAAGAGTAGTAAATAATCTATAAAACCTCTGCGGGCTCTGCGAAAACTCTTTGCGATCTCTGCGGTTAAGCATTTGAAAGATGGACAGAATAGAAGTTTTAAAAACATACAAGATCTTTATCGGTGGGGCTTTTCCGAGGACGGAGAGTGGCCGGTATTATCCTTTAAAATTGAAAAACAACATGACGGTGAATGTGAGCTTATCATCCCGGAAAGATTTCAGGAATGCCGTTGTCTCGGCACGTGGTGCCTTCAGTGGCTGGAGCAGCCGCGCAGCCTTTAACCGCGGGCAGATCCTGTACCGCATTGCCGAAATGCTGGAAGGCCGTAAAGAGCAGTTCCTGGAAGAGCTGAAGCAACTGGGCTACACGGCAGCCGCTGCCAAGAAAGAAGTCGAGCAAAGCATCGACCGCCTGGTGTATTACGCCGGCTGGTGCGACAAATACCAGCAGCTGTTCAGCTCGGTGAATCCCGTGGCGAGCTCGCATTTCAATTTTTCGGTGCCGGAGCCGATGGGCGTGGTCGCCATTATGGCTGATGAGTCTACCGCCTTACTGGGACTGGTGTCTGTCCTCGCTCCCTGCATTGCAGGAGGAAACACCTGCATCGTGCTGGCTTCCGAAACAAAGCCGACCTGCGCCATTACCTTTGCGGAAGTGATTGCTACCAGCGACGTTCCGGGCGGCGTGGTGAATATTGTGACGGGCAACCGAAAAGAATTACATGCACATTTTTCTTCGCACATGGATGTGAATGCGGTGATCAACTGCAACGATGAAAAAGACTTTAATAAAGTGATGGGCGAAAATGCTTCGCTGAATGTGAAGCGTACCTTTACCTGGGTCAGGAACTGGAGCGATGAGAAAGAGCAGGGGCCGTATTACATCACCGACCTGCAGGAAGTGAAAACCACCTGGCATCCGATCGAGAACATCGGGATCTCAGGGATTAAATATTAAGAACTAACCGCAGAGAACGCAAAGAAAAGACACAAAGGCCACAGAGTTCTTTGCGTTTTTTTATCAATACTCTGCGCTCTTTGCGGTTCCGGTTTATACTGCGTGAAGGATTGCAATGAAAATCCTTTTTGCCGGACACTGAGCGCAGCCAAAGTGTGGAAAAAAGATTGAAATGGAAAGCCTGACGGTCCCGACGTGTCGGGACGGCACGCCCAAAATCTAATCCATTGCTCTTTTTCTTTGCGTTCCCCTCAGTTCCACACTCTGCGATCTTTGCGTTTAAGTGTTCCAATAAGCCCTGAAAATCTTTGCCTCTTCGCCCGTAAATCCTATCTTTACACCTCGCAAAATCAACGCATTATGGAATACAATTTCAGAGAGATAGAAACGACGTGGCAGGAATACTGGGCAACACACAAAACCTTTGCCGCCAAAGACGGTGGCGATAAGCCCAAATACTATGTATTGGACATGTTCCCCTATCCGTCAGGAGCGGGGCTGCACGTAGGGCATCCGCTCGGCTATATCGCCTCTGACATTATCGCGCGCTACAAGCGCCATAAAGGGTTTAACGTGCTGCACCCGATGGGTTACGACAGCTTCGGTTTGCCGGCAGAGCAATATGCGATTCAAACGGGGCAGCATCCTAAGATCACCACTGAGCAGAACATTGCGCGCTACCGCGAGCAGCTTGATAAGATCGGTTTCTCCTTCGACTGGGACCGCGAAGTAAGAACCTCCGACCCGGAATATTATAAATGGACCCAGTGGATCTTCATTCAGATTTTTAATTCCTGGTATAACCCACGCAACAACAAGGCGGAGCACATTGATACGCTCATCCACATCTTTGCAACGGAAGGCTTCAAAGGAACGACCCATGATATTCTGACCGGCGATATTGAAAAAGACCTGAATGCCTTTACGGCGGAGGAGTGGAAAAATTTTGACGAGAAAAAGCGCAGCGATGTGCTGATGAATTTCCGCCTGGCTTACCTCGGGGAGTCTTTTGTAAACTGGTGTCCCGCTTTGGGAACGGTGTTGGCGAATGATGAGATCAAGGATGGTGTGAGCGAGCGCGGCGGTCATCCCGTAGAGCGCAAGATGATGAAACAATGGAGCATGCGCATTACGGCCTATGCCCAGCGTTTGCTCGACGGGCTTGAGGAGCTCGACTGGACGGACAGCTTAAAGGAAGCGCAACGCAACTGGATTGGCAGAAGCGAGGGAAGCTCCATGAAGTTTGAGGTGGATGGGCATCGCGGAACTTTCATTGAAGTATTTACGACGAGGCCGGATACGGTGTATGGTGTGGCTTATGTGGCCATTGCGCCGGAGCATGAACTGGTTTCCCTGTTGACGAAAGAAGACCGTAAGGAAGAAGTAGATGAGTATGTGGCAAAGGCGAAGAACCGCAGCGAGCGTGAGCGCCAGGCGGATGTGAACAAGATCACCGGCGTGTATACCGGTACGGATTTCATTCATCCATTGACGGGAGAGATCCTGCCGATATGGATCGCTGATTATGTATTGGCAGGATACGGAACAGGTGCGGTGATGGCCGTACCGGCGCATGATGAGCGTGATTTTAAATTTGCGAATCATTTTGAGATTAGCTTCACGCAGGTGATCGAACCGACACGTGAGCATAATTTCCGCGCAGAGCCCTGGACGGAAAAAGAAGGGAAAATGAAGCACTCGATGTCATTAAACGGACTGGAAGTGAAAGAGGCGATCAAGCGTGCGATTGAAGAGATAGAAAAAGAAGGATTGGGAAAAGGCAAGGTAAACTACCGCCTGCGCGACGCCGTGTTTGGACGCCAGCGCTATTGGGGAGAGCCGATCCCGGTGTATTACAAAAACGATATTCCTTACGTGCTGGAAGAAAGCGAGCTGCCTTTAGTATTGCCGGAAGTGGATAAATACTTACCGACCGAAGACGGTGAGCCACCTTTGGCCAGGGCGAAGGACTGGTTCTATTCCCCCTTGGAAGGGGGTGCCCGAAGGGCGGGGGATGTAACGGAAAAATATCCTTACGAATATAGTACGATGCCGGGCTGGGCGGGAAGCTCCTGGTATTTCCTGCGCTACATGGATGCGCATAACAAAGGAAAATTTGCGAGTGAAGATTTAATGAACTACTGGAAGCAGGTGGACCTCTACATTGGCGGAAGCGAGCACGCCACAGGGCATTTGCTCTACGTGCGTTTCTGGACCAAGATCCTGAAAGACCTTGGTTATATTGGGGTGGACGAACCGGCGAAGAAATTGATTAACCAGGGGATGATACAGGGTACTTCTGAAATGATATATAATACATATATGACACATCCACGTTTTGATGGAACTGAAGAAGAATGGGATGAGGCTCTAAGACATCCTGAGGATTATAATGATTTTATTAGCGCTGATATATTAAATCAGCTTGAAGATCTTCCACTGCCAATAGAACGAAATGTCGATATAAATTTAACACAGAACTCAGAATTAGACATAAAAGGATACATAAAGTGGAGGCCTGAGTATGTTAATTATAAATTTAGATGTGAAGGAGGATTCTGGAAAAATGGCATTTTTATTAGAACTGGGGAAGGCTCAGATAAATTTAAAACTAAGTCTATTGTAGAAAAGATGTCCAAGTCAAAGTGGAATGTTCAAACTCCCGACGACATCTGTGAAAAATACGGTGCCGATACACTCCGCTTATACGAAATGTTCTTAGGACCCTTGGAGCAAAGCAAGCCCTGGAATACCAATGGCATTACGGGTGTGCATGGCTTCCTGAAAAAACTGTGGCGATTGTTTTATCAAACCGGCGCTTCTGCTTCGCTCAGCGACCAGCTTAGTGTTAGTAACGATGAACCAACCAAAGGCGAATTAAAGACCCTGCATAAAACCATCAAAAAAATTACCGAAGACATTGAGCGTTTTTCCTTCAATACCTCGATCAGTAATTTTATGATCTGTGTGAACGAGCTCACCGATGCGAAATGCAACAAGCGCGCGGTGCTTGAGCCGTTGTTGATCTGCCTGTCCCCTTATGCGCCGCACATCACTGAAGAGCTCTGGAAGCAATTGGGCCATAGCGAAAGCATTGCCCTGGCGCCTTTCCCGGATTTCAACGAGGCCTACCTGGTGGATGACCATGTCAACTATCCGGTTTCCTTCAATGGTAAAGTGAAATTCAACCTCGAGCTGCCTGCTACCTTAACGGTGGAAGAAGTGGAAGCGGAAGTGCGGAAGAACGAGAATACCCTGAAATTCCTGGATGGGAAAGAGCCTAAAAAAGTGATCGTGGTTCACAAGCGTATTGTGAATATGGTAGTATAGCTTGGTAATGGAATACGGATAATCACAGATGATGCGGATGAGAACGGATCCGGACAGGATTTGTAAAAGATAATAAATATCAGATATACAATTAGCGAAAAGCTTCAGTATATAGAATACTGCGCCATGGGATGCAAAGGGTTTAGTTCCTTTACCGCGTCCGCCCGTGCCGATACGGACGGGCCTGTTCCTGCGCGGTAAAGAACCGCAGCGCAAGCGGAGCCCGGCGCAGCCCGATCCTTCCGCCCGCTCTTTGCGGAAGGAGGCGCCCAAAAAATGCTTATGATAGCTTCCCAAAAAATCTACTGATTTCCGTAAACGATCTGGAAAATTAATTCAGGCTTCACACTAAAGAAGCGTCCCCGGCGTTACATAGCCGATTAGCTCCCCAAAATCCATACTATCAAAATAATTTACGACCTTGGTATAACCCTAACATGAAATGGATATGAAATATGTAAGCCTGGTTTTTTTAGCAACAAGCTCTTTCTGCGTGATGGCGCAGGAAAACAAGATCAACACTACCTCGGAAGTTAAAAAGGTCACTGTGTTTTTGACCGGTGCCGAGCTCAACCACGAAGCGAAGGTCAAACTGAAAAAGGGAAAGAACATCGTCACCTTTACGGGCCTTTCGCCACGCCTCGATGAGCGCAGCATCAACCTCGATCCCGGTACCGGCGATGTCAATGTCTTATACATCAACTCGCACACCAATCACCTGGATGAGCGCAAGGACAATGATAAGATCCGGATGCTGAAAGACAGCCTTGAGTTTTACCGGGATAAGATTTCCCTTCTGAAGCTCGAACAGGAGGCCCTGACCGGCGAAAAGAACCTTTTGTTTAAGAACCAATCCATTGGAGGGCAGCCGGGCGTGAGTATTGCCGATGTAGAGAAATCAGCGGACTTCTACAGGAAGCGCACCAACGAGATCAACCTGCTGGTGTTTAAAAATGAGAAACTGAAAAACAAGCTGGAAAAGGAACGTAGCCGCTACAGCAGGCAGCTCACGGAGCTGGATGCCGAAGTCAATCCACCGACGAGCGATATTACGGTAACCTTAGTGTCTAATAAGGACCTGGAAGCGCCGATGAATTTTAAGTACATTATTCCTACCGCAGGCTGGACACCGAAGTACGACATCCGCACGGAAGGCACGGGAAGCCAGGTGAAGTTGGTATACAGGGCTATCCTGTTCAACAATTCGGGCCTCGACTGGAAAGACATTAAGATCACCCTGTCTACGGCAAGCCCCGAGATCGGCATCAACATTCCGCAATTAGGGAAATGGTACCTCGGAAATGAACAGGCTGCCGAAGCCGAGCAGCTGGCCCAATACCTGCAGGTAACGCCGGGTGTTGTTGCAACCCAGGGCCAGTTTGATACCAGGGATGGAGCCGAAGATTCGAATCTATATGAGGGGAAGCTTAAAATGCAGAGTGAAATCTACGACCGGGTCTCAGCCGGAAATGCGAGCATGAAGAAACAGAACCAGGTGATGTTCCGGAAAATAGAAGTGGACATGCTGAGCACGGAATATACCATCGATCAGCCTTATACCATTTACTCCGATTCCAAGCCTTATACGGTAGATGTATTGGAGAAAACCGTGAATGCCACGTATGAATACAAAGCGGTTCCCGCCCTCGAAAAAGATGTGTTCCTGCAAACCAGGCTGGCGCTGAAAGACCTGCCGGAGCTGGTGAGCGGCGATGCCAGCGTCTACTTCGGGGGTTCTTATATCGGTAAGACCTTTATCAAAACCATCGACCTCGAAGATTCGATGACGGTATCCTTAGGCCGTGATAAAAAGATCCAGATGGTACGTAAAGAATCCAAACAAGATTATCAAAGAACAATCGTTGGCAATTATGAAAAGGAAGTATTGAAGTATGAAACGACGATTAAAAATACGCGTGACATTCCGGTGTCCATCATCATCGAAGACCAGGTGCCGGTAGCTTCCAATTCCGACCAGGAAGTTTCTGTGAATGATGTTTCCGGTGGTATGCTGGACAAGCCTTCCGGCAAGGTGAGCTGGAAATATACCCTCGCGCCCGGGGAAAGCAAAGTCATTAAGCTGGGCTACACCACCAAATATCCGAAATACCAGAAACCTAAGAAAAAGAAATACAGAACAATGGCCTCTCCTTCTTTTTAGAGGTGACCTGGTCATAACCGATTGAGCTGAATTTAGTTTGGTATATTTCTTAATTGTACCGTTAAAAGCCCCCACGATTTATCGTGGGGGCTTTTGATTGGATGTTTCATACTTCATTTACTGTAACACCAGTTTGGTAGTTTTTGTTCCGTCAGATGTCGTGATCTTTACGACGTAAACACCTTTGGCAAGATCGGAAAGGTTGTATTCAAAGCCGGCAGCCATGTTTTCCATTTTTAAAACAGTTTTTCCACTCATATCGGTGATAAGCACCTGATCGTACACCCTCAGGCCATAAGAATTTTCAAGTACAAATTTTCCGCTGCTGGGATTGGGCTTTACCATGATGCCTTTGCTTACCGGAAACAGCTCTGCAGTTGCTTCTTCTGAGTGTTGAGCAAGGCGGGAAACATGGGCCCCATCGTCGTCTATTCTAAATGTTTTGCAAAACGATTTTTCACATGCTCTGCCGCAGGCGCAATTGCTTACAGACAAGCATACCTGGTACTCGTGGTGAATCTGCCCTGTAAAGTTAACGGCGGATCCGGAGTAAAGAAATGAAACGCCTGCTGTCAAATCATCAATGATCCATTGTGACATTCCGCAAGGGGCTGTTCCGGAGCCTGAAGAAGAAGTGTTGAAAAATGTCAGTGTGAATGGATAATTGGTGGAAATGACCTCATTAAACGCTACGTTAAAATCACAGGCTTTATCCATTACTTCAAAAGAAAAGTCACATTGCCGGCAATTATCCCAGTCTATAATTTTTCGTTTGTAGCGAACTACCCCGTTTACAGTTTCTGTTTCGAGCGGAAGCAATTCAACCCTTGGATCGTCACGGTAGCAATCGGGACAGTTTTCCGGCCGAATACCCTCTAAGTTTGGATTCACATCACAGTAATAGACGGTTTGGGTGCACGTGGTGACAGGCAATTCGGGAATTGGCACGACCCGGACGGTTGTGCGTCCTGTCTGGCATCCGCTGGCGTCAAAACAATCCAATATATAGTTGCCGGGGCTTAAGGGATATCCGTAAGCATAATCCCTTGAGTCATTTCCCAGGAATGTATAATAGGCGCCTGAACAATGTTGTGATGGCTCGAACCATCGCGTCGTATTACCATTTAAGGGACAGACGGTTACTGTAATCGTATTCTGGATTAAAGCAGGTACGCAGAAGAACTGGTAGAGCGTATTATTATTGCCGCAGGAGTCCTGAATATCCAGCGAAATGCCATAACATTTGCCCGGGATAAATCCATTCCACAGCGATTTGATATCAATGCCTGCTTGCGGCGGTCCTCCAAACGGAAAGGATCCCTTTACGACGCGATTATTCCAGGCGCCGTTCAATTCGGTAACCACCCACTGGTGCCAGCTTACTTTGCTCATATCGCAGGTAAGGGTAGGTGTAACGGCCTGGTTAATGCAAATGGTGGGAGGTAGGCTGAAACAAACATCAGGCGGGGCTACAATAATGTTAAACGTTTTTTCGCAACGTACACAACTGTCTCTTGTATATTCCCGAAGAATCCGGCTGGTAGAATGGGTTGCTATAAAAGAAAGTGAATGTGTACTAACTCCTTGCATAAGTGTGCCATTTTCATCAAACCATGCTACAGTTTCACCGTCACAGTTGCCGGACAAGACAACCCTATCATGACATTTAACGTGTAGGGTCTGTCTACTAACGCTGGGCTCAGGGCAATCCTTGCAATAGGTATACTGTTGAAGCCGGGCTTGAACCAATGTATAATATACGTCTTCCGATAATACGGTACCGCTTGAGCTTGCCGTACCGGATATTATAGGGGCTAATCCCACGGCGGTTACCGTTTGCGAATGGGGAGTACAATAGTCGCTCATGTCGAATGCGCCTGCCGAAGACTTAAACGAGCTGTCTGTAGAAACAATATTGAACTTATAATCATCGTAGGCTGCTGTGTAAGGCACGGACTCATTCAGAAACATATAACCACCGGATGCGGTTCTCAGCATTTTTTTATAAAGCATATTTGAAAAGTTGTAACTATCCATTTTATAGCTAACACAATTTCCATATGTATTTGTGACAAGGTTATTACAGCTTCCCGGTGTAAATTTCAGGAGAAATGTAGATCTATCAAATCCGCTTATGCTTGCTCCACCTAAGCTAAGCACGTTTGTGGCCGGGTCTTTCATGAGCGTGTTGCCGGAAGTACCACAATTAAGCACATCGCACCAATTATAAACGCCGGCAGAGCTTAGAGAAAGTAAAAAGACACCGCCGCCGCAAGCGCCCGAAACAACAATGTTGCCATTGCAATCTTCGGTAATGCTTTCGCCACTGCTTACGGAATTTGTAATAACAGCATTGCTTATGGAATACTTATGTGACCACATAACAGCGCCTGTTGCTTCATTAATTTTCATAACAAAGGTAAGACCGTCGCTTACACCGGTAAGGATGTAATTTTTGTCGCCGGCCTGGTAAATACAATTCGCGCTTTCCAAATGGTAGCCGGAATTATAAAAGCTATAGAATTTTCGCCACAAAGGTATCAGATTGGTTTGCGTCTTCACTACAAAAATGGACTCTGAGCTGGTTGGACTTGTTGAGTAAGTGGTTAAATACATGCCTGCCGCCACATAGCTAATCGCATTCGATGCGTCTTTTGCCTCAATAAGGCTACGGCCGTCGCTGGCACTGGTGTATGTGGTAACAGATCCGCCATAATTTTTCTGAAAGAGTATATTACCATTCTTATCTGTTTTATGAAGCGTAAGCTGTCCTGTATAACCGGAATTTGGGCCACTGCTATGGCCTCCTTTAGCAAAATAACCGGTTAAGGCTAATAGATTATTATCACTTGTTATAATGAGCCGCGTATATCTGTTTTCTCCTTGTCCGCTAGATGACATACTATTGTTTTTGAGCCATTGTGGATTTCCGGACGAATTTAGTTTTCCGAGATAACCAAAATCCGATACGTACCCAGGATTATAAACAAGCGATCTTATTTCACCTACCATATAGATATCATTGGTTTGAGGATCAACAACGATATCATTCATGGTGCCATTGGTTTGGTAGTTGCCAATCGTCGGAAAAATGGCCTGCGGGGCATAAAATTTATTGAATTTTTGCTGAGCGTTTATATATAAAGGCAGCAAAAAAAGGCAAAGTAAAATTGCCTGCATCTGGTATTTGATTTTTATAGTGTCCATGATTTTCTTATTATGCATTCGTTTTAAACTGGAATCAGGAGCTGCATTTTTTAAGAGATTGCTACTCATTGAATCTGTATGGCTATTACATTTTTCTCATAGGCATGATGGTTTTATTTCCTACTCTGTTTATTAGAGGCTTTTCAGAATTCGCCTTTGAGTAAAGGAAAAAAAAGAAAAATGCACTTACTACCTATATGTAACAAGTGTGTAGCTTGATGTAACAAGTGTGTAATGATATCAATGGATTTTATGGTTAGGCCAACCATTTTAGGGGAAAGGGCTTATTTAGCCGAACTTGCTAAAGAACCAGTCTTTCTTCCTGGAAGACACAGGGAGGCTTTTACCGTCTTTAAGAACCACATAGCCTCCTCTGCCTTTCACATATTTTTCAATATATTTTATATTCACGATAAAGTGATGGTGTATTCTGATAAAAGTACCGGCCGGCAGAATTGTTTCATATTCGCCCAGATTTTTACTGACGAGAAGGCTTTTATTTTCGGGAGAAGTAAAAAACCGTGTATATCTTCCATCTGCACTACAATACATGATCTTATCCATATCAATGAATATAAGGCCCTCCATGGTAGGAATAGTTATGCGATCAGGTGCAGGCTTTAGTATTTCAGCGCTAATAGAAGCCATTTGTAACGCTCTTTTGGCGAGTGATTTTTTAACGACTTTATCCATCGCATGAATTAGCTCCACTTTGTTAAGTGGTTTCAGCAGGTAATCAACAGCACCGTGTTTTACAGCGGAAATGCCAAACTGGTTATGGGCCGAAACAAAGATCAATTCAAAATCTTTGTAGCACGACTTTGTCAATACGTCGAATGCGCTATGCCCTCCCAGCTCAATGTCCATGAAAACAACCTCGGGCTTATAGATGTGTATTTGTTCAAGGGCTTCATCTAAAGAATCGGCCGTGGATACAACGCTTAGCTCCGTGTTATATTTTCCAATCATCGCTGCCAGGTGTTTTACGGCGATTGGTTCATCGTCTATTAATATCGTTTTGATCATCGTTTTATTGGCTAATGTTTATTTTAATGGTTGTTCCGGTTGCAATTGACGTTCCCTTCATGTACCTGTCAATTACCTCCATTTTTATTTTTTTCCCGGTGAGTTGTTCATGTATCCGTAATTTGTCGTGGGATAGCTGCATGCCCATGGAGACCCGTTTTGTTGTTTTAAGGGTTTTGTTTTCGGCCGAGGCATTTCTACCAACGCCATTGTCGGACACTTCGCATATCAGCTCATGATCAATAAGGCTAAAGCTAATTTCCAGTTTTTTTAACTGATTGCGTCGATTCTTTAGTCCATGCCGTAGGGCATTTTCGATATGCGGTTGCAGGATCATGGGGGGAAGTTCTATGATAGCATTTGCAGGTAAATTATTGCGAATACTAAAGTCTACCTGTTCATCAAATCTGAGCTTTTCCAGTTCGAGGTAATTTTGAAGATAGGTAATTTCTTCTTCTATGCTTATGCTGGTTTTATTTGAATAGTCGAGCGTGTTTCTTAGCAGGCTGGCCATGCGCTCCAGGTAATCACCGGCTTGCTCGTTTTTGTTGTTAACGATAAAATATTGAATGGCATTGAGCGTATTAAAAATAAAGTGAGGATTGATTTGCGCTTTGATGGCCTGCAATTCCAACTCCGTAACATGTCTTTTTAGAAAATTATCGTGCATTTGTTTCCGATGCCTTTGCAAAAGAGAATGTTTTACTGAAACATAAACAAGAACGATTCCCAATAGTATTTCGAAGGCAATAAACCAGCTGTTCAGCCACCATGGGGTTTGTATGTGCAGGCGTATAAAATCCGGCCGTTCCGACCAGGCTCCATGTGAATTCATAGCAGCTACTTCGAAACGATAATCTCCCGGAGCTAAAGATTCAAAACGTACAAAGTTATTTGAGGAATAGTGCCAGCCATCTGTAATGCCTTTGATCCTGTAGCGGAAGAGAATATGACCAAGACTTCTAAAATCAATAGCCGAAAAATGCAGTTCAATGTTATTGGAATCCGTTGGTAAAGAAAGAAAACCGGGATTGTCGCCATAGGCTGTTCCATTCACACGGATGTTATTAATATATACCCCGGGCGCAGAGCCACCCGGTTTTGTAAATTCGTTTTTATTAAAAATGCTAAGGCCATTTGGCCCGGCTGCAAATACAGTATTGTTTAGCACTGCCACATCATTTACTTCGTTTGATAGCAACCCATTGAATTTATTAATGTTTTGCACGGTGTAGGAATGAATGGATTTGCCCAATTGTATTTTGAAAACTCCTGAAAAAGAAGCTACCCAAATCGTTTTATTTTTTTCGATGAACAAGCTTCGGCAATTAATGCCTGTTATTCCGTTTCCGGGTTTTACACATTCATGATCCCCCTGGCAAATTAGGATGAGTCCTTTTTGTACAGTGCCGATGACCATGAGGCTATCCAGGCTTTCAATGCAGGATATCCGGACATTTTTGAGTATTTCCTCCGGCCCTGTTTTTTCTTTTTGCCATTGTCCGCTTCGATTTTTTGTATGCCTGAACAAACTCCACAAATTGGCCGTCAGCAAGTCTCCGTTTCTCATCATATGCATTGCCACGTTTCTGTCACTCTTCATACTGTCTATTGCTCTTGAGCCTATTATACTATCTATTAAGTTGCCTGTCTGTAAAGAGTATAAATACCTCCGGCAATGTGTTCCAAGCCAAATGCACCTGCCGGTATCCACTGTCATGCATTTCGTATTTAGTTTATTAAATCGTTTAATGCGGTTATTATGTTTGTCAATGACGATAAGCCCATGATGCGTAGCAGCTATAATGTTCTTTTGGTCGGAGTAGAGGTCAATGATCCTGTTTTTTTCAGATGTAGGGTTATTTAACGGCCAGTTTTGAAATCCTTTAAGGGTATATTTGCTTATCAGGTTATCGAGACCTATATAAACGTCGTTATCAAAAATTGCCAGGCGCTGGACATCATTTTTAGGCAATCCGTTATTGGCCGTGTAATACGAAAAGTTATTGTTAGGGATCATCAGAAGGCCTTCCCCTGCGGTACAGGCCCAGTAATTCCCTTCTCTGTCTACCATAAACGTTTGCACCGGCACATTCTCAAAAAGAATTTTTTCGGTAGAATCCTGTTCCAGATTTTTTGATTTTAAAGGAATGAGTCCTTTCCCGAACCGGTTTATCCAAAGCTTATTCCCGTGTGAGTAAACGGAATTTATAATGTCGGGATAAACTAAGGAATCCACTAACATAAGCTTACTATTCTCTATTTTATATCGCTTGCAACGGCCTTTCTTTAAACCGATAATAAATGCATTCTTGCCGAGACTGTAGAAACAGCTTATAGGTGGGCTTGCATCCTTGGCATAGTCTACATTAAAACACAGGGAATCTGTTTTTTTATAAGCACTGTCCACTAAATAGTACCGGCAGCTTTTTGCCAGGTATTTTGGCCAGATGCTTAATATGTTTTTTTCAAAGGGGAGAACTGTATAGCCTTTAAACCGGCTTCTTTTAATAGTTCCACGGTTGTCTACTTCATAACATTTTGAGTTGGATTGGCTTATAAATAATTTTTTCTGAAAATTAAAAAACTTAAAGTAGAGTCCCTTTTCAATAAGGTTAAGATTAGGATCCTGAATGGAAGTATATACTTTATTATCTTTTATATAACAAGGCTCGCCATTATAACAACTTATCCATATTCTTCCGATCGGATCCTCCGCTACCTCAAACACATCATTGTCGGGTAATCCATTATTGGAGGTGTAATTGGTAAAATGTATTCCATCAAAGCGACTCACGCCGTTGGTCGTAACCAGCCATATATATCCTTTACTATCCTGAAATGATGTGTAAATGTGATTGCTGGGTAAGCCATTTTCTACGCTATAACGTTTTATCAGAACTCCCTGCGCAAAAGAAGCTCCGATAAAAAAAAGACAGGAAGCAAAACAGAGGAGTAGCTTCATGAATAGTAAGAAATGGATTAATTAAAACTAACGATATAGCCACTCTTTATCAAATTACTCAATAAGTATAATCGTATGTTCAGTAATTCAGAACTTAATGCTTAAAAGGCTTACTAAAAAGCTAAAAAGAAGAAATACAGAACAATGGCCTCTCCTTCTTTTTAAGATCGGGTTGAAAATAGGTATAGCAAAAAACCACCTTTCATGGTGGTTTTTTCGTTTATCTGCTTCACTGTGTTAAGATGATTATTTTACCGGTGGGCCTGCTAATTGTGAGATCTCATTTAAGCCTTTCACTAAAAAATCAAGGTCCTGGATGTTGGTATACACATTTGGCGAGACGCGGACCCCGTTTACCTTTTCGAGGATCGTAGAACCGGTATGGATTTTGTATTTCTCAAACAATTTGAATTCCACTTGTTGTGCCTGCCAGCCATCAAAGCCGATATGGCCAATCGCGCAGGAATATTCAGGTTTTAAAGAAGTTGATATTTTCGCCTTAGGTAAATTAACTGCTTTTTCCATCCAGTAATCTTTTAGAAAGCGGAGGCGCGCTTCCTTGCGTTTGGCTCCTATGATGTTATGAAAATCTATGGCCGTGCCAATCGCCATTTCCGAAGCAAAAGAACGTGTTCCCAGGTTTTCGAATTTTTTGATGTCGCCTCCGTCAGGCTCCGTACTTGAAAGCAGTGCCCACACGTTTTTTATTTTATCCTGTTTAATGTACATCAGCCCGCTTCCAAAAGGAGCGCCCAGCCACTTGTGCAAAGACGTTGCGAAATAGTCGGCGCCGGTATCTTCGATTTTATAGTCAATATGAGCGAAGGAATGAGCCCCATCTACAATGACCTCGCAGCCCTTTTTATGGGCCATATCTGCAATGGCTTTGCATGGAACTATATTGCCCGTCCAATTGATGAGATGGGTGATGTGAACAATTTTGGTTTTTGAAGTAATGGCGCTCTCATACAGCTTAACAATAGTCGCATCGTCTTCTGTGGGTTGTGGAATATGGATCCACACGAGCTTGATCTTATCGCGTTTTTCCCTTTGTTTCCATGCGTTCATCATGTTAGGATAATCAAAGGTACTGAGTACCACTTCATCACCTTCCTTTAAATCCAAGCCGAAAATAATACTGTTTAGTCCTTCCGTGGTATTCCTGTTGATGGCAATTTCTTCCGGCATCACGCCGCAAAGACTCGCTAATTTATGGCGAAGCCCTTCCCTTTGCTCGTTTAAAATACGCCACATGTAATAAGAAGGCGCTTCGTTGGAGAATTGATAATTACGGATGTGGGCATCCTGCACAACCTTTGGCTGCGGGCTAACCCCGCCATTATTCAAATTGATAAGATTGGCCGAAATGGTATAATTCTGGCGGACCCATCCCCAAAAATCTTCGTTTTCAATAGAGGCATCAAAGCTTTGGTTCTCCAGTTTTGATAACTGCTTTTCCAGGCTCATGGTGAACTTTTTATCAAGTGCTGAAAACAAGTCAAGCGCGCTGAGCGTGGCTGCAGAAGTCAATAGAAAATTGCGTCGGTTCATTCGTGGAGATTAAAATGGTACATGTGGAGTACTGAGCTTAGCCTGACTCTTCAGGTAAATTAAAGATATAAAAGGGTTTAAAGAAAATCAAGTAATTGTTAAGGGAATGGGATAAAACGAAAAAGAGCAGTGCCAAAAATTCAAGCCTGAGTGCAAAAGCACTATGAATACCATGAATGCTAAACCGCAGAGTAGCAAGCCCTAATCCTGTATATTGTCTGAAATTGTTTTTCGGGAATAAACTGTATCTTCACCTCAAAGATAGCCGACTCCCTTATAATGCTTTTCAGGAAATTAATAAATCTGGGCGTGAATGAAAACCTGCCCTTTTACGATAAGCGGGAGATCAGGATTGTTAACCTTTTTGCCCTGATCACCTTAGCAGGACTCTTTATCGGCATCACCACCCTGTTTTTTATTGAAGGTACCTATCCCACTCCTGTTGTAGTGTTTTCGGCAGTTGCATCTTCGCTAAGCCTGTTTCTCAATGCGCGCGCGATGCACAATACTGCTACTTACATCTTTGTGATTTCCATCAATGTTACCATTTTTATCATCAGCCAGCAGTACATTATTTCCGTAGCCAATTACCTGTATTTTTTCCCCGTTGTGTTTTGTGTGGCGCTGGTTCATAATCCTTTTAAAAAGAACATCCGGACGTTCATTTTCTTCTCCATCATCCTGCTTTGCTTTCTCCTGTCGCTGATGCTCGATATTCCGGGCCTGAAGCTGAAAGGCGTCACGGAGAACGACAACCGCGTGCTGCTGGTGTACAATGCCGTGCTGACTATTTCGTTGACGATCATCCTGGTTGTGTTGGTGGTGAGGCTCATCAACCAGCAGAACAATGAGCTTCTTCAGAGCCTGAACAAAGAAAAGGAATCGCAGCTGCTGATCAGCAATTCACTGAAGGAAAAAGAAGTATTGCTGGCCGAGATCCAGCACCGCGTGAAGAACAACCTGGCGGTGATCTCCGGATTGCTGAATTTGCAGCTGAACAATGCGCAGGGCGAGGAAGCACGACTGCTCCTGCTGGATGCAAAAAACCGCGTCATGAGCATTGCCATGGCCCACGAACGGCTGTATAAAAAACAAGACCTTTCCAGGATCAACCTCGGACAGTACCTCCAGGAGCTGACGGATGAGATCATCGGCAGCCATAACCAGGATAACAAGATCGATGTGGAGAAAGAAACGATTGATGTGGATATCCCTATCACCAAAGCCGTTCCCACAGGCCTGATCATCAACGAGGTGATTACCAATTCCCTGAAGCATGCCTTCACAAACCAGGCGCAAAAGCCGGCCATTGGCCTGAAAATGGAACGGGAGAACAATATGATCCGGATTACCTTATGCGATAACGGCATCGGGTTCGGTGATCTGAAAGTGAGAAAAGAATCTTCATTAGGCATCAGCCTTATCGAGTCGCTGGCCAACCAGATCGATGCCGAGCTTTCCTTTACCAATAAGGTAGGCGCCTGTGTGATGCTGTCGTACCCGGTGAATTAGATCTGTTTTTTACCATAGAAGAACAGGAAGAAACACTGGCTTCCGTCACGCCGGGGCGCGTGACACCTCTCTGAAAGAGGGGAATTAGAACAAAAGAGCGATGACTTCACTTCGACTGGCTCAGTGTAAACTTTTTCGCTCAGTCACCTTTCACAAATCAAATACTGTTCTAATCCTTGTTCTAATCTTAATAATCCGCGTCATCTGCGTTCCATTGCCCTAAAACAAACTCGTTTGCTTCGAATCACTCAGCGCTTCCTTATATACTCTCAAAGCACGAAGCCTCGCAGCCGCGTGATCCACGATGGGTTGCGGATAGTCCTTCGTGTCATATTCAGGGATCCACTGTGTGATGTATTTAAACTCAGGGTCGAATTTTTTCTGCTGCTCCGTGGGATTAAACACCCGGAAATAAGGTGCCGCGTCGCAGCCGCTTCCTGCCGCCCATTGCCAGCCGCCCACGTTGGCGCTTAAATCATAGTCCAGTAATTTCTCCGCAAAATAGGCTTCGCCCCAGCGCCAATCGATTAGCAAATCCTTTACTAAAAAGCTGGAAACGATCATGCGCACCCGGTTATGCATAAAGCCGGTAGCATTCAGCTCGCGCATGCCGGCATCCACAATCGGGAAACCGGTTTTGCCTTCGCACCAGGCGGCAAATTCTGTTTCGTTGTTGCGCCACTGGATGCGGTCGTATGCGGGTTTAAAAGAGTCCTTCGCCGAATGCGGAAAATGAAAGAGGATCATCATGTAAAAGTCGCGCCAGATGAGCTCATTCAGCCAGGTTTCGTTGAGCTCCATGGCGCGCTTTACCAAAGCCCGGATGCTCACCGTGCCGAAGCGCAGGTGAAGGCTGAGGCGTGTGGTGCCCCTGATGCCGGGAATGTCGCGGGTTTGGTGGTAATGCCGGATGAGATCGTCATCCATGATATTCGCCGGAAAGCTTGTACCTGTTTTTTCGAAGCCCAGCGCTTCCAAAGAAGGAATCGCCATTTGGGGCGCAGGAAGGAAGTTTTTGAAATAGTTTTTGTTCGGGTAAGGCCTGATGTAGAACTCGTTCATGGCCGCTTTCCACTTGCGACTATAAGGCGTAAATACGGTATAGGGTTTTCCGTCGTCTTTGGTCACTTCGTTTTTTTCGAAGATGCACTGGTCCTTGTAGGTATGAAAGCCGATGCCCTTGCTCTCGAGAAATGTTTTGACGGAAGCATCGCGCTCGCTGGCATAAGGCTCGTAATCGTGATTGGTGTATACACCTGTCATATCGTAGTCTTTTGCCAGCTCCTGAAATGCTTCAAGCGGAGTCGCATGAAATACCTTCAGGGATGAACCGTAAGTGTTTAAAGCCTCACTGAGCTCTGTGATGGTATGGTGAATAAACGCGACGCGCGCATCCGCTTGATGGCTTAATTTATCAAGGATGTGCTTATCAAAAATGAAGATCGGGAGCACCGGACCGCCGCTTTTCAGGGCGTGGTAAAGACCGGCGTTATCATGTAAGCGAAGGTCTCTGCGGAACCAGAAAATAGCTGCTTTTTTCATCGAATTTTAAACAAGTATACATTATTATAGTTTGATTTTTTAGTATTAAATTCACACAGTCAAAATTTCAAAACCTATTATCAATACGCCGATTATCCCTTCATTATGGAATTAAACCAATTTCAACAACACATACTCAAAGGCATCCCTTCGCAGCTGCCCGCACCAAAAACCTACGAAACGGCGATCAACCATGCGCCCAGGCGTAAGGATATTCTGAACGCCGAAGAAAAAAAGCTGGCTGTACAGAATGCCCTCCGTTATTTTGAGCCGCAGCACCATGCTGTGCTGGCCAAAGAATTTTTTGAAGAATTAAAAACTTACGGACGGATCTATATGTACCGTTTCCGCCCCGACTATAAGATCTATGCCAGGCCGATCCTGGATTACCCGCACAAAAGCCTGCAGGCTGCGGCCATCATGCACATGCTCAGCAATAACCTCGATTATGCCGTAGCTCAGCATCCGCACGAGCTCATCACCTATGGTGGGAATGGCGCGGTATTTCAGAACTGGGCACAGTACCTGCTCACTATGCAGTACCTGGCAACCATGACGGATGAGCAAACGTTGGTATTATACAGCGGCCACCCGATGGGCTTGTTTCCTTCGCATAAGGATGCGCCGCGCGTGGTGGTGACGAACGGGATGATGATTCCGAACTACAGTAAGCCCGATGACTGGGAAAGATTCAATGCCCTGGGTGTGACGCAGTACGGGCAAATGACGGCCGGTTCTTTCATGTACATCGGTCCGCAGGGCATTGTGCATGGTACCACGATCACGGTGATGAATGCGGCGCGCAAGATCTGCAAAACAGAAGAAGAGCGCCGGGGAAAATTATTTGTGACCTGCGGATTGGGCGGTATGAGCGGCGCACAGCCCAAGGCAGCTAAAATTGCAGAGCTGGTTTCTGTCACGGCGGAGATCAATCCGAAAGCAGTGAAGACCCGCCACTCGCAGGGTTGGGTAGATGAAGTATTTGAGGACCTCGACGCCCTGATCCCAAGAATTAAAACCGCGCAGGCCAACAAGGAAGCGGTATCGCTGGCTTACCAGGGAAATGTGGTGGACCTGTGGGAACGCCTCGTCAAAGAAAATATGCCGGTGGACATCGGCTCGGATCAAACCTCCCTGCACAATCCATGGGCCGGAGGTTATTATCCTGCCGGATTATCGCTGGAGGAAAGTAATGCAATGATGGCGTCCAATCCGGATAAATTCAAAGAGGAAGTTCAGAAAACGCTGGTGCGCCATGCCAATGCCGTGAATGCGCTGCATGCCAAAGGCATGTACTTTTTCGATTACGGCAATGCCTTTCTGCTGGAAGCGGGCAGGGCAGGAGCCGACATTTACAAATCGGAGAAGCCTCAGAAAGGCGGTCATACTGGCGCGACTTTCAAATACAATTCGTATGTGCAGGACATTTTAGGGCCGATGTGCTTCGACTATGGCTTTGGCCCTTTCCGTTGGGTGTGTACAAGTGCCAATGAGAATGACCTGCGTAAGACCGATGAGATTGCCTTATCCGTTTTGGAAGAGATTTATAAAACAGCACCGGAAGAGATCAGGCAGCAATTGAGCGATAACATCATCTGGATCCGCGATGCGATGAAAAATAATTTAGTAGTTGGTTCGCAGGCCCGCATTCTTTACGCCGATAGCGAAGGACGTGTGAAGGTGGCGGAAGCGATCAACAAGGCCATTGCCGCAAAAGAAATTTCGGCACCGGTGGTGCTTGGGCGCGATCACCACGATGTGAGTGGCACGGACTCTCCCTACCGTGAAACCTCGAACATTTACGATGGCTCGAAATACACGGCGGATATGGCGGTACAGAATTTTGTGGGCGATGGCTTCCGTGGCGCAACCTGGATCAGCCTGCACAATGGCGGCGGCGTGGGCTGGGGAGAAGTGATCAACGGCGGCTTTGGCCTGGTGCTGGATGGAAGTGCGGATGCCGACCGGAGGTTGAAGTCCATGCTGTTCTGGGACGTGAATAACGGCATTGCCCGTCGTTCCTGGGCCCGCAACAAGGAAGCGGATTTTGCCATCAGGCGTGAGATGGAGCGTACACCGAATTTGAAAGTGACGCTTCCGAACCTGGTGGATGAAAACATCTTGAAGGGATTGGAATAAAGTTTACCATATCCCCAGACCCTCCAGGTCTTTAAGACCCGGAAGGTCTGGGGTGGCAACGAAATATTCTACCGGCGACTTTGAGAGCCTCAGTCGCCGGAGGGTGGTTGAGGCTCTCGAAACCACCGTGCATATCCTTATGAAAAAACTCCTTCCTTTTCTCCTTCTTCTGCTCTGCAAAAGCCTTTGCATGGCCCAGCTCAAAGACGTTAAGATCATTATCCCGAAAGAAATCGGCTACAGCTATTTCGATTTTGTGCAGTTCTTTCCAGGAGAGCAGTACTTTGCCCTCTGCGCCAATTCCCTGACGATCTATAACACGGAAACCGCCGAAGTGGTGGATGAGTATGATCTCGGCTACCTTGCTAAAAACCTGTCGATAAATGAAGCGGGCGATAAGCTGACAGTGACGGTGAACAATGAGCTACTCATCTTCGACTTTAAGGATCAGAAATTGTCGCTGGAGAAAAAGATCCTGACGGCTGACCTGATCAAAGGATTGCCGAACAGCGAGTATTACGGTTCCCTGCCTATCTCCACTGTATTTTTCACCGGTAAGGGCAATGAGCTGTATGTGGCTATCGGTTCGTTTACGATGGTATATGACCCTGACCGTGGTGCTGCCCTGAGCTCGCACGTGTTCCCGGTAACGGATTATATCATCAGCACCTCTTTATACAAAAAACACCAGGAAGTGCTCCTGGCTAAAACTTCGGGAACGGTAAACGCCATCTATAAGCAATCCCTGAGCAACTTGTCGGAGGTAACCGAAGTGATCAGCGGTACCGGTGCTGTGACGAAAACACGCGTGCGAGATTCGCTGCTGGTGTGTTTTACAGCGACCAATTATTTCATCATGGATCTTGAAAAAGGAAAAATCGTGCATGAGGTGCGCATGATCAAATACGATTATGATTTCTATGATAAGAAAACGTATAAGGAGATCAATAAGCGGCCGGCGCTCTCCGTTCCGGATACCATCAACTTCGCAGGCAACGAATACGTGTATGACATCGACTTTATCACCGGGACTAAGCTGGCTGTTTATGCCACTACCAAAGGCCTGAAGTTCATCGATCTCAGCAACAGAAAGCTGGTGAAATCACACAAAACGATTGCCACCAATATCCGCGTATCACCCGGGAGCCGGCGGGTTATTTCCAATGGCTATTATCCCTATAAGGCCCTGAGGGTGCATGACCCGGCGAATATGCAGCTGATCTCGGAACGGGTGACACTTGGTAACTCCATTAATTCGGCGGAGATCAGCCCCGGCAAACGCTGGATGTTTACCAACGGCGGAAGCTCCGGCTTTTTCTGGGACCTCCGGAACTTTTCCAAATATGCGGAGCTGAAAGATATCTCGGGCTCCGATACCTCTTTTATTTATGGCCTGATCTTTCTGAACGATTCCGAGGCGGTGGTCAATTCCGGGAAATCATTCAACAAGCTAAATCTTTCGATTTATAATATCAACAAAAAGAAGTATACCAAATTCCTGAAGAAAAACGTGTATGCCTTTATGTCCGGCTTCCTCAACGGGGAGTACTATTATTCGGATTACAAGGCCCTGCACATCTTCAACCTGAAAACCTTAACGGAAGAGAAATACGAGGGCATGTTCTCCCTGGCAGCGGGGAGTCCCGAAAAGGGGATTAATTTTACCAAAGAGCTGGTGTTTATTCCGGATGCCGGCAAATACAGGATCCTGAACCGCAAAACGAAAAAGGTGGAATATGAAAGTGAGGCCTGGACAGTGACCTCGCGTGTCCTGATCAGTCCGGACAACAAGTATGTGTATACGGCGGGACAGGTTACGAAGAAACAAAACATAAACGGCAACGACGTAGAAATACCGGTAGGCGCTATTGTAAAAATCGATATGGCAAAGAAGGCCATTGTTTCGGATTATGCCGTCACCTATTATCCTTATGATTTCAAGATCAAACAAAACGGAATGCAGATCGGTATCTGGTACCTGAAGCAGGACTACAGTGGTGGCCCGGATAAAGAAACCGTGTATAGCGAGTATGATGTGGAGAGCGGGAAAGAGTTGTACAGCAAAACGATCGCTAAAACGCCGGAGATTATTTCTTTCGGGCAAAGCAGTGAAAGCGGGAAGTACTTTGCGATGTATCTGCCTTACGGCAACTGGTTCAAAGTATATGATGATAAGGGGAATGAGATCCTGGACCTGAGCGACATGCATCTTTCGGCGCCGAAATGCTTTTTCATAGAAAGCCTCGACAAGCTCATCATTACAAGCGTATCGAGCTCCCTGGCTACCTTTGTGGATCTGAAGAATAAGCGCATCATCGGCCAGCTCGCCAATGCCAGCGGCGATAATTTCTTCCTGGTGACCTCGCAGATGCACTACCTGGGCTCTAAGGAGTTTGTGAAGAACATGCGCTTTAAGTACCAGTCGGAGATGTTCAGCTTCGAGCAATTCGATGCTTACCTGAACCAGCCGCACAAAGTGCTGCGGGCTTTCGGCTGCTCCGACAGTGCCCTGATCAAAGCCTACGAAACCGCTTACCTGAAACGGATGCGGGTACTCGGGCTAAAGCCCGACGCGAAAGTCAATTTCTCTACACTGCCTTCTGTGCAGGATGTGCAGATGAATCCCGGAAAGAACGGCCAGGTCAATTTCTCGATCAGCGCTAACAAGGGCCAGGGGAAGCTGATGACAGCCTATGTCTATAATAACGGAACGCAGATCTTTTCGGAGCCGGTGCCGGCAGCGCAGGCCGCACGCTATGAGAAGAACTTTTCCTTTGAAACGTCTTCCGGCATCAACCGCTTTGAGTTTAGCGTGAAGGATGAGCAGGGGCTTGAAAGTCCCCGGATCGTGAGGCTCTTCAACAATACCGGGAATGTAAAGCCCGATCTGTACCTGGTGGTTGTGGCGAGTGAAAAATTCAAGGATGCCGATTTTAACCTGGCTTATGCGGTGAAAGATGCCGGCGACCTTGCGCAGACGATGTCAGGCTCCAGGTCTTTCAATAAAATAAAAATTAAAAAACTGTACAACCAATCCTTTAGCACCGATTCGGTAAAGCAGCTGAAGCAATTTTTTGCGACGGCGGGAGTCAACGATGTGGTGATGGTCTTCTTCGCGGGCCACGGTTACCTCGATACAGACCTAAGCTATTATTTCCCGACCTATTACACGGATTTCACGGACCCTAAAATTAATTCGGTGAATTATAACACTTTCGAAACCCTGTTCAAAGAAATGAAGCCGATCCGTAAGCTGATGTTCATTGATGCCTGTTTCAGCGGGGAGGTAGATGAAGAAGCACAACCCGGCAAGGAAAGCAACGGCGGAAAAAAAGAAACACGGAGCATTGCAGGAGCAAGCTTTGCGCAAAACACAGCGATGGAACTATCGAAAGCCATTTTCTCCGACCTGCGCCAGAACTCAGGCGTTACGGTGATTTCCTCAGCAGGAGGCACGCAGGAGGCATTGGAAGGCGAGAAATGGAATAACGGATTGTTTACCCATTGCCTGATGGACGGCATGATAAAATATACCGCCGATCAGAATGGCGACCGGATCATTACGCTAAGCGAATTGCAGAAATTCGTATCGGAGGAAGTGAACCGCTTATCGGAAGGGAAGCAGACACCGACGTACCGCGTGGAGAACTCCCAGCTGGATTACGAGCTGTGGTAATGGTGGCAACAATTGAGCGTAGCTGAAGGTACCGGAAAAACTACCAATCGCTGCTGCTGCCACCCCCGCCGGAGTCTCCGCCACCACCCCCACTGAAGTCGGAGCCCGAATCGGAAGAAGAATAATCGGAACCTCCTCCGCTGTAATAAGAGGAGCCTGAATAAGACGAGCTGCCTCCGCCTTTTTTGAAATCGATGACGAGAAAAAGCATGAAGAATAAAAGGATCGCACCTATGCAGGGGATGAGTGCCAGCAAAAGTGCTATGCCAAACAGGATGCCTTTCACGACGGGCTTTCTTTTTTTAGCGGGCTTTTTCTTAAACAGGAATACCGAGAAGAGGACCATCAGTAAAACATTGACGCTATAGCCAAGCAGCCAGCTTCCGAGGTATGTCATGCCGGATGCGCTTTCCTCTTCCGGCTCGTAGGCATGCGCCGTGTAATAGATCAGCTCGCTGATGCCTTTGTCGATGCCCGTATAGAAATCATTCTGTTTAAAATAAGGCCGCATCGTTTCGTCCTGGATCTTTTTGGTGAGCAGGTCGGGCAGGCTGCCTTCCAGGCCATAGCCCGTCTGGATGCGAAATTTATGATCCTTAACGAACACGGCAATAAGCACGCCGTTATCATTTTTTTGATGACCGATTTTCCAATGATGAAAAATTTCCTGTGAAAAAGATTCCAGGTTCCGGCCGTTCAGGGAAGGTGCGATATAAACAAAGATCTGGTTGCTGCTGCCATTCTCAAAGTCCTTGAGCCTTTGGTTGAGCCTTTGTTGCTGCTCCAGGCTTAAAACCCCTGCCTCATCGGTCACATAGTTTTGGGGCGCAGAGGGGTACTGTGCTGCCAGGCAACAAGGCACAAGGAATAGAAGAAACAGGAAGCGCATTAGCATAGAACGAATGTATGAAAAAACTTTTTTCAGGTTCCTGTAACTTTTTCTTTTTAGCAGGCGTCCTATGTTTAAACAACCAAAAACTTCTGTTATGAAAACCCTTTCTTTTTTGATCGCCCTCTTCCTCACGACTGCTTCTTTCGCTAATTCTCCGGATAAAACCGCGGTTCAGCTCATGAGCGAAAAAGTCCAAGCCACACTGGTGATGCCTGAATCGCTCAAGGAACAAGGCAAAGCACAAACCATCAGCATCTGGTTTAGCGTTGATGAGTCAGGAAACGTGACGGATGTGACAGCCAATACAAAAAACAAAGAAGCCAAAGCCGACCTGGAAAAACAGTTCCGTCAATTAAACTTCAAAGGACTTAAGCCTTCCGTGTATAACGGCATCGATGTAAGCTTTGTGGTTTATTAACCGCTACCGGAGTATGGATTATTCTACTTTGCTGTATCCTATCCGTCAGTTCAATTTTTTCAGCTCCATCACAAGCAGGATGATGCCCCAGATGCCCAATACCCATTCCAGCGCACCAACCATATAGGTGACCTTCGATACATTGCCGTAATGCACCGCAGTGATAGGACGAAGGATCATTAAGCCCAGGTAAAGGCAGCTCGCAAATAACAACCCGCCCAGCCTGAAAGCAGGATAACATGCCGACACGGCAAAGAACACAGCGAAGCCCAGTTCCATGCCGGTGTATACAGTCAGGTATTCCACCTTGCCGCTGTTATTTAGAAAATGATAGCCTAAGGCTTTGGCGGTAACATCGGGTCTGAAGAGGCACCACAGGCTGAAGCCGAGGTAGGAAGCCGCATTGATAAGAAGGTAAATCTGTATCATACTCCTTTTTTATAAAGCACTATACATCCTGGTGCCACAGGACTGAGTATAAAAATTCACAGCTAAGGTTTATTGTAAAGTCCTCCGGAATTATGCGGATTGGATCAGGTGCAGGACCATTTCCTTTTTGCGCGTGGATACAGGCACCGTGGAGCTGTCTTTCATCGTAATGACATTGTCCTGTTTTTCGAAACAAAAAATATGGTTCCGGTTGATCAGGTGCGACTGGTGCACGCGGATAAAGCCTTCCGGGGACAGCATTTCTTCAAATTCTTTGATGATCTTCGAAACGATGATCTTTTTTCCTTCTGTCAGGTACACGGTGGTATAGCTTCCTTCCGACTCGAAGCGTACAATATCGGAGGTATCGATGGAGTAGATTTTCTCCTGCGTTTTGAAAACCACTTTACGCTGGTGTTGCTGTTGCTGGCCCATGTTATGCAGGAGCGTTTTCATCTGCAGGTTTACTTCATCGTGGTTGATGGCCTGCAGGGCCTTGCGCACCGCTTCCGAAAAATCGAGTGGCGACAGGGGCTTCAGGAGGTAATCCATCGCGCTGTAGCGGAGCGCCCTCAGGGCAAATTCATTATGAGCCGTAATGAATATCACTTTAAAATCGATGCTGCCAAGCTTATTCAACAGGTCGAAACCCGAGCCGTCCTCCATGTGCACATCCAGGAACACCAGGTCGGGCTTATGCAGGCGGATGAGTTGGTAGCCTTCTTCTACAGAACGGCCGCTGCCTGCCAGGCTGATAGTGTCTTTGTAAAACCGGAGCATGTTGGACGTGAGGTCCACGCTGCTTTGTTCGTCGTCAATGATTACCGCTTTGATCATAAGTAGAGGAGAGTTCTTGGTAAGGAATTTTAAATGTGACCCTGACGCCGCTGGTTGTAGTATCCAACACCGCTTTATCCGTTATATCGATGGCCGGTCCACCTTTATTGGTGCTGTAGAGCGTTTCCAGCCTTTCGTTGGTGATCTTTATCGCCAGCGACCCATGTGCGGCATTCTGTTCTTTCAGTTTTTTGGAGGCCTCCAGGCCTATGCCGTCGTCTTCTATCGTGTAGCGCAAAAAATTACCTTCCCGCTTGATGCTGACGATGATATGGCCCTTGCCTTTTCTCTGGAAGAAGCCATGCTCGATGGCGTTCTCGATGAAGGGCTGTGCCAGCATCGGCGGTACCATTACCGATTCAGGCTCTTCGTTATCGCCGGTCACCAGCGTATAGGTAAATTTATGCTCGATGCGCAATTGCTGCAGCTCCATGTACAACTTCAGGAACTCCAGCTCCGATTCCAGGCTGATGTAATCTTTTCTCGAAAAGTCAAGGATCATCCGCATGAGCTGCGCAAACTGCGACAGGTAAATGGAAGCCTGCATGCCATTCTGCCCGAAGATGTAGCTCTGGATGGCATTCAGGGAGTTGAAGATGAAATGCGGATTCATCTGCGACACCAGGAGCTTCTGCTTCAGCAGGTTTGCTTTCTGGGAAGCGATCACATGCTTTTGGCGCAGGTATTTGTATATAAAGAAAGAAGCGACCCCCGACAGGCTCAGGCAGGCGGCCATGATCACCAGCCAGATATTCTTTCTCGAATTTTTCTTTTCCGCTTCCAGCTTCATCATCGAGATCTGGTGTTCACCGCTCACTTTTGCAAGCAGTTCCTTTTTCTCAAATTCGTACTTAAACTGCTGTTGCATCACATGGTTCTCGTCTTCCCTTTGCCGGATACTGTCCGCCATCATCGTGTAGAACTCATGCATCCGCAGCGCCTTCTCGTGGTTATTGGTAAGGTTATAGAGCTTGTAGAGCGCAAAGGCTGATTTGTATTCCTCATCGAGGCTGTGTGTGGCCCGGCTGATGGCGAGTGCTTCGTTCAGGTGCTGAATGGCTTTGGCATACTCTTTTTTATCTTTATAAACAGAGCCTATAAAGCGGTGCCTTGAGCTGAGCTCAATGATGAACCCCTCTGCCTTTATCAGCTCCAGGCCTTTCTGATAGCACCACAGGGCAGAATCCTTGTCCCCTTCCAGCTGGTAGATTTTGCCCGAGATCCTGTAGAACATATCGAGGTGCGGGCCGCGCTCCTTTGGGTCGATGCCGGTAACGATGCCAGTGATCCGGCGCATATAGCCGAGGGCTTCCGGGATTTTGCCCTGTTCGAGATAAACACTGCCCATTTTATCCAGCGCATCGATCATGCCTTTGGCATAGCCGCTGAGTTCATAGGCTTTGTAGCCTTTATTAAAAAATTCAAAGGCTTTTCCCGGCTTATCCTGCCGCATATAGATCCGCCCGATGTTGATGTAGGTATTGGCAAGGCCTTTCTCATCCCCGAGCGTTTCATAAGCCCGGAGGGCTTCGTACAGCGCTTTGATGGCATACTCGTAATTTCCCTGCAGGGTCAGGATTTTGGCCAGCTCCACCTGTGCATAGGCAATGCCTTCCACGTTCCCGATCAGCACATCAATCGCAAGGCTTTGCTTTAAATACAGCTGTGCCTTTACCAGGTCCATTTTCCCTACGGCATCAGACACTTCGTTGAAGTAGGCTTCCGACAGGCGGTACATCAGGCGTTTCCGCAGCGCCATATCGTTGCGGCACTGTAAGATTTTTCTGGCCGCCAGGGCCTTCATCTGTTGGTTGTAAACCTGCCACTCATTTTCGGGACCTGTTTCCGCCAATTGTGAAAGAAGGTTGAGCCTGACCGTGTCATGAACAGGAGAGCGAAGCAATTGCTTCAGTGAGTCATATTCTTGTTGCGAAAGGGCATATAATGAAAAACAGAGGAGCGGGGCAATGCCAAGAAATTTTCTCATACAGCGCCAATATAGCACTATACTCCATCAAAAAAGTCAAATAATGGCACAAAAATCGGAATTTTAAGGAAAAAATGATGAAAAAATAGCAAAAACCAAGTAAAATTACGTGGTTTTGCCCTGTTCTTAATACCTAGAGAAGAAACGTATTTTTACTTGATTTCTGATTTCCTGACCCCTGTAAAAAATACGCTTCCGGTTTTCATCAAACCAATTTCTGATTACTTCTATAAGCTCAGGTGCTCGCGATGCCTGTCCGGATTGCATACTTTACCAATCCCACGATCGACTCACTTTGCGTTTTATGGTAGAGGTTGCGCTTGTGATACTCTACGGTGCTTTCGCTGATGTTGAGAATAGACGCAATTTCTTTGGCCTGTTTTTCATTGCAAACCTGTTGAAGCACCTCTACTTCCCGCTTCGACAGAATATTTTCGGAGATCAGGTACTGGATCTTGCGTTCGGAGATCAGTGTGCTCACCACCTGTTTGGACACAGAGCCGTTGAAGAAATAGCCCTCCTCATGAACCTTACGGATCGTTTCGAAGAGCTCATCGCCAAAACAGTTTTTGGGAAGGTAGCCGCTGGCTCCGGCAATCATGAGCTCGGCCATCAGGAACTCATTATAGTGCGAGCTTAGGATAATCACTTTCACTTCCGGGTAATCGCGCGACAGTACACTCAGCGTTTCAATGCCATTCATGTGCGGCATTTCCAGGTCGAGCAGTACTACATCGGGCGATTCCTTCGCCATCAGCGTCAGGAGCTCAACACCGTTGGAGGCCTCACCCGTTACATGAAACTCAGCCTCATTGGTTTCCAGGTATGCCCGGAAGCCCTGACGCGCCAGGTTGTGGTCGTCGGCCAGCATGATGGATATACATTTTTCGGTTTGCAAGCGCGTGATTCAAAAAAATAATCGTTTCGGGTGATCCGCACGAAAGTTATAAATACTCTTTTAATCCAATTGTTAAAACTTTTGACCCATACCTAAGGTTAACCATAGGTTTTTGCTCTGAACGCCTAGATAAATGGGATTTTAGAAGAAAAAAAATAAAACCATGAAGATCCAAAAACAGTAATAAATACTCATTTATAGTGATGTAAAAACTACGGAAATTCGCAGGTGCGGATTGTTTTGGAATGTAGTAGGTTTGCCTCCGGCCTCACTACCTGCCATGCATGAAGCTTTAACCGATAACCAGAACTGAAATGATAAACGAAACTTATAGAACCATATCAAAAGACGTAGCAATAATAGTGTTTCGCTAGAATTTCCTTTTTAGGTTCCCGCTGGACATCCCGGTGAAAAGACTCCCGGCCGCTGCTCTTCTGTGGATACGCAAACAACCACTTAAGGCCCGAAACTCACCGGATACAAAAGTCTTTCCCGGGATTCAAAAATTATACGGACTTTAGAATGTGATTTCCATTCTGAAGATGAAACGTTTATTACTCCACCTGTTTTTATGGAGCGTGTGCTGTGCGCAGGCAACGCCGAAAGATACCTTGTATCATGTCCGTTTTGTTTCTGCTGCAGACAGCACTCCGCTTTGTTTCGCTATTCTTAATGCCAGGAGCTCGGGGGTCGTTATCGCCTCCTGGGAAGCTGATATGGACGGTCATATCCGGATCACTAAAAGCCAGCTTAGCCGCAACCCTCAAGCCCTGATGAGCCTTCAGTACCCGGGCTTCGAACGCCGGACCTTCAAAGCAGATACCTTGTCTGCCAACGGCATCCTCACCTTTGCCGTGAAACCACAATTCATCACGCTCGATGCTATCAGGATCACCGCTTATAAAATTCCGATAATAGAGGAAGAGAAGAAAACAGGATTTAGGCGCCGCAGGCAACCTGAAGAAGCACCGGAAGTTTTTCCCGTTTATTCCCCCGAATACTGCCTGGCCTACGAGGCCTTACAAAAAGGCCTGTGGCTGAGCAAAGACAGCACAAGCCGCCGGAACATCCTGGCCTGGGATACCCTGAACAGCAACTATAAAGGAAAAGGAGCTTCCGGGATCTACCAGATGGTTCAGCGTTACTTTACCTATAACATTGCCTATCCGGAGCAGGCTGTAGATTTCCTCATGGAGGAAACAGTATACATGTGCTTTGAATTTAGTGAAAAAGGAGACGTGAATTATTTACAGGTGATGAAAGGAAAGCATGTCGACCTGGTGCTGGAAGTGGCCAATGCACTGGCCCGGATGCCCCGCCTCAACCTGAGAGATGTGTTTCCGGATTATGGCGAATCATATCCTCCCAAACACTTAAAGCCGGCACGCTTACTCCTGCCTGTACAGTTTAGATTACAATAAAGGGCTTTCATCCGAACATCCCGGCATCTAAAACGTTTGTCTATACGTAAATATAAGCGGATAAGCCTTACATTTGTCTTTTATGCCGGAGCTGAAAAACACGATCAAGCTACTGAGAATTCCTTTCTCCCTCTTTTTGATGCCGGTATTCCTTTTGGCGCTCAGCCAGGTGGCAGAGATCAACTTACACCACGCCCTCATCTCCTTTCTCATCATACACCTGCTGGTATACCCCGCCAGTAACGGTTACAACAGCTATATTGATAAAGATACCGGCAGCATCGGTGGCATCGAGCGCCCGCCCCAGCCAACCAAAACCCTGTTCTATGTTACGGTCGTCATGGACCTGCTGGCCCTCTGCCTCGGCGCCTGCCTCATCAATCATGGCTTTGCGCTGTGCCTTCTTATTTACATCCTCGCTTCAAAAGCCTATAGCTCTTCCTGGATCCGGCTTAAGAAATATGCCCTGACCGGTTTTCTCACCGTGGTTATTTTCCAGGGAGCCTTTACCTACTACATGTCTGTGGCCGGTATTACAGGCCGGTTGATGCCGCTGGATCAGGCTGCGGTCTTTATTTTGCTGGCCTGCTCTTTCCAGATTGCCGGTGCTTACCCGCTCACACAGATCTACCAGCACGAGCAGGATAAAGCGGATGGTGTGATCACGCTGAGCTACCGCCTCGGCTACCGCGGCACCTTTTTCTTTACCATCATCATGTTCGTGGCCTGCAATGTGTTTTATTTTTTGTATTTTAATCACATCCACCGGGTGCAGCAGTTTTATACGGTTCAGCTATTCTTTTTTCCCCTGGTGGCCTATTTTATGTATTGGTTCTACAAGGTTTGGAAAGATCCGAAGCATGCCAGCTTTAAATATGCGATGGGCATGAACCTTGCAGCAGCCTTATGTATGAATGCCTGTTTTAGTGTTTTATTGATCAGCAACCATTGCCCGTGAGCTATATAAATGCCATAGAAACCGCTTTGCCCGATAACTGTTTTTCCCAGGAAACCTTTACGGATTTTTACCTTCAGTCTACCGACGATGAAACCGACCGGCGTAAGATCCAGATTGTTTCCCGCAGGTCGGGCATCCGCGAGCGCTATTCCGTGATTCCGGATTTTGGGGCGCAACCCGAAGACTTCGAATTCTTTGCCCGGAACCGGAGCCTTTTGCCGGAACGGGATCTCAGCAGCCGCATGCAGCTTTACCGCAAACATGCCGTGGCGCTTTCGGCGAAAGCCATCCGTAAGATCAAAGGCTTCGATCAGATCAGGGAGCAAATTACACACCTCATTACCGTTACCTGTACCGGCATGTTTGCCCCGGGCAACGACATCGATCTCATCAACGAGCTGCAGCTCAGGGCCACCGTGAGCCGCAGCGGTATCAATTTCATGGGCTGCAATGCCGCGATCATTGCGCTCAGGCAGGCCGATACCATTTGCAAAGCCGATCCTTCGGCCCAGGTGCTCATCGTATGCACAGAGCTTTGCAGCATCCATTTTCAGAAACGCTATAACGACGATTACATCCTGTCGAACCTGATCTTCGGTGATGGCGCGGCGGCTGTGCTGGTGAGCGGAAAGCCATCGGTGCATCAGGAGCATGCCGTGCAGATTTCACGCTTCGATTCTACCATAGCATACAATGGCTACAACGACATGGCCTGGCAGCTTTCGGAAACCGGCTTTATCATGAACTTAAGCTCTTACGTCTCTTTCATCATTAAAGAGAATATGCAGCCCCTCTTCGACACCATCGGTTTGAAGCCCGGCGAGATCCACCAATGGGCCATCCACCCGGGAGGAAAGAAGATCCTCGACGATGTAGCTGCTGCGCTGCATTTGCAAAATAACGAGCTGGAGCACTCCTACAAAGTGCTGCGCGACTTTGGCAATATGTCCTCGCCCACCGTACTCTTTGTGTTGAAACAGGTGCTCGGGGAGCAGGCGGGCGTTGTGAAAGGCCATAAAGTGTTTACGGCGGCTTTCGGCCCGGGGCTCAGCATCGAAACCATGCAGCTGCAATATGTTTAAGCACCGGAGTCATAACAAAGAACTGCTCGACGGAGACCATATTCCGGAAGCCGATCTTTTTCTGAACCTCAAAGAGCTGGATACCATCAACCATTTGCTGGGAGGATACAACATTACCTTTTCGGCCCTGAAAGACCTGCTGAAGCCGGGAAAGCCCTGCACGCTGGTAGACATCGGCTGCGGAGGCGGCGATACCCTGAAGCGCATCAACCATTGGCGGCTCAAAAAAGGCTATGATATCACATTGTTTGGTGTCGACATCAAAGACATATGTATCCGCTATGCAAAACAAAACAACGCCGGCAACGGCATCGGCTTTATCTGCGACGATTACCGCAACAGCTTCCGGCACCTGCCTCATATTGACATCCTACATGCCTGCCTGTTCTGCCATCATTTGAATGAAGAGGAACTGGTAGGGTTCATCCGCTTCACGCTCGACAGGCAAACGACTTTAGTCATTAACGACCTGGAACGAAATCCCATCGCTTACTACGCCATCAAATGGCTCACGGCGTTCTTTTCAAAATCGTACCTGGTCAAAAACGATGCGCCGCTTTCGGTACTGCGGGGATTTAAAAAATCCGAATGGCTGGACATCCTCCGGAAAGCAGGTGCGACACGCTATTCCGTAAAAAATAAATGGGCTTTCAGGCACCAGGTCATTGTGTATGCAAACTGAGAACTCCATATACGATTGTGCAGTCATAGGCGGCGGTCTTTCGGGCCTGTGCCTGGCCATACAGCTTGCAGATGAGGGCTGGCGCGTGATCGTCTTTGAAAAAAATGAGTTTCCCCTGCATAAGGTCTGCGGCGAATACATTTCCATGGAGAGCCACGATTTCCTCACCAGGCTTGGCTTGCCTTTGAGGGACTGGAATCTTCCCTACATCACACAGCTTGGCATCAGCTCCGAGCAGGGCTTTATGCTCGATACACCGCTTGGCCTGGGAGGCTTTGGCATCAGCCGCTTTACGCTCGATCATGAATTGTATTTGCTGGCGGTCAAAAAAGGCGTCACTGTTCTTCAGCAATGCAAGGTTCAGAAAACAAGCTACCTGGAAGCAGAAGGTAGTTCGCTGATTGAAACAACGAAAGGAGCATTTAAATCAAGGCTCGTTTGCGGAAGCTATGGCAAATACACGCCGGCATTTGTGCAGGAGCAGAGCGATTATACGGCGGAGAAGAACAGCAAAAATTACATCGGTGTGAAATACCACATCCGGACCGATCTGCCACAGAACCGCATCGAGCTGCATAATTTCAGCGATGGCTATTGCGGGATTTCCAAAGTAGATAAAGATTGGTACTGTTTGTGTTATTTGTCTTCTGCGGAGAACCTCCGGAAAAACGGAAACAGCATTGCACAGATGGAAGAACAGGTCCTGTACAAAAACCGCTTTCTGAAGCGTTACTTCAGCACTTCGGAATTTGTGAGCCGCCAGCCTTTGGTGATCAGCAATGTACAGTTCAGCAAAAAACAACCCTACAGCAGTCATGTCTTTCTCCTGGGCGATGCGGCAGGCTCTATCTCGCCCTTATGCGGCAATGGCATGAGCATGGGCATGCGGGCCTCTGTGCTATTAGCTGACGGAATAAATGCGTACCTTCATAAAGAATTGACAAAGGAAGAATTGGTGCAAGGCTATACGGCCGCATGGAACTCGGCATTTCAGACACGCATCAGAACAGGGTATTACCTGCAAAACCTTTTTGGAAAGAAAACAAGCACGCAGCTCGCTTTAAAAACATTGAGTATGTTCCCGGCCCTGACAAAAAAAATCATTTCGCTCACACACGGCAAACCATTTTAACAACAATACCACCAGGATATGAAAAAAATCATGCTGACCTTCATCGCTACTGTGATCTGCATAGCAGCGCTTGCCCAGAACCAGGTTTGGAAAGTCACGAATTCCAAAGTCACGTTTAAGATCAAAAATGCAGGGCTTACCGTTGACGGAAGCTTCAAAGGCCTGGAGGCCGATATCCAGTTCGACCCGGTGAAAGGCTTTGGCAATAAGATAGAAGCCTCCGTGGATGTGAAGACCATCAATACCTCCATCAATGCGCGCGACAACCATTTGAAGAAAGAAGAATATTTTGATGCCGAAAAATTTCCAAGGATCACGATGAAGTCTTCCAGTTTCAGTAAGGGAGACGACGGTAAGTTCAAAGGCTTTTTCAGTGTGAGTATCAAGGGCACCACCAAAACCGTTCCGGTCATCTTTACCTTTGCGGAAAGCAACGGCAAGGCCACCTTTTCGGGAAGCTTTAAGCTCAACCGCCTCGACTATAAAGTAGGAGAGAGCAGCTGGGTCATGTCGGATGAGGTGAATATCACCATTGTAGTGGAAGCTGTCAAATAGATTCTACCTGCACACTCATTAGGAGGATAAAAAATAACGACCGGAATGGGGACTCCGTATAATGCCGGTTTGACTCCATGAAACATCCTGTTGACTTAGTTTGCATTTTCCGCCTGACAAAAGAAATCCCGATCTTTCGTTATCCCTAACTAAAAATGTCAGCCTCATGGAAATCTCGATCAAAGAACCCTGTCATGAAAACTGGAGCAACATGACTCCCAACGAGCAAGGTGCTTTCTGCGGGAAGTGTGTGAAAACCGTGATCGATTTTACGGGCAAGTCTCTTGATGAGATCAAATCCTTTTTCGCAGGGCGCCGAGAGCAAGCCACCTGTGGGCGCTTTGAGGATAAACAGCTGAGCGCCTTATCCTTCGACGCCTTCTTTGAACGGTTCAGAGATTTTGAATTCACGAAACGCTTGGCTGTCATCCTGTTTTTCACCTTTGGCTTATGCCTGTTTGGCGCTTCGCCGGCTGCTGCCCAAAGCGATAGCCTGGTAAAAGGCGATACCATGGTAAAACAGCCGGAGCCGACCGGGCCGGTAACATTGGGAACAGATACCAATATTGCGATTCCACCTTTGACAGGGCCAATCATAACGACTATGGGGGCCGTATCGATCTCAGTTGTCCAGCCAATTGATTGGGCGAAGGTCACGGCGGCACAGCCTGGATGGGCTGTAGAGACTGTAAAGAAAACCGGGATAAGGCCGGCACCGCTGAAACGCAAACCGGTTGACAGACGGAGTGATTAAAGAAAGAGATCTTTTTGTGGAATCCGAAAGCAATCTGCATCCCAATGCTAAAAACCGGCCTTATGGAAATTTTAATCAAAAAACCATGTCATGAAAACTGGAGCGATATGACGCCTAACGAGCAAGGCGCTTTCTGCGGTAAATGTGTAAAAACCGTGGTGGATTTCAGCACCAAATCATTGGAAGAAATTAAAGAGTTCTTTAGCAGAGGGGGAAAGGAAAAGGTTTGCGGGCGCTTTGAAGAAAAACAACTGACGGCTTTATCTTTCGATGCGTTCTTCGAGAAATTCAGGCGCTTCGAATTTACCAAGCGCCTCGCGGTCATCCTCTTTTTTACCTTCGGGGTATGGTTGTTTGGTGCCTCCTCCGCTTCGGCCCAAAACAATGAGCATGTAAAGGGCGATGTGATGCTGGAAGAGCGGGTAGAGCTTGGGAATGTGAAAGCAGAGCCCACTGAAAAAGAAAAGATCAACTGCACCAAGCCAAACGAGCCCAAAGTCATGATTATGGGAGGGCCAAAGGCTATCCAGGAGCCGCAATCCATTAAAATGGGGAAAGTAGCTCCGGTGAAACAAACACCTGTTAAAGATCCCGGAAAATCAACACCGGTGAAACAAAGGCCTGCGAAACAAACGCCGGTAAAGCAACAACCGTTAGAGCACATGAAAATGGGAGAGGTGATTGCCCCGCCGCCTAAGGAGCAAGCAGCTCCCAAAAAATAGGCTTTCCTATTTTTAGGTATTTTAATAGTTTGCCGGCCTGTTATTACGAAGGCGCTTCCTATCTTTGCGCTTTCAAACGGGCTTTATGCGCTTTCAGCCGATCAAACAATTCAATACCATCCTGCAGCAGGAATACCTGGAGCCTACCATCAGCTGGGCCATGCGGGTGGTGCTGGCGCTCAATGTGCCTTTGATCGTGCTTCCGCTCTGGAAAGGCTTTTCCTACGAGATCATCTGGGCGGCCTTCGGCGCGTACATGCTGTCGCTCATCGATTACCGGGGCTCGCATTACCGCAAGATCACCATCCAGTTCATCGAAGCGGTCCTTATTTTTATTGCCGCCATCGTGGGCATGTATGCCGGCAGCTCGCTGCTGCTGTCGGTGGGCGGGATGTTCATCATCGGCATGTTTGCTGCGCTCATCCGCAACTGGAGCGACTATGGCTCGAGCATTGGTGTCGCCGTCGGCTTCTTTTACCTTTTCGGCCTTGCCAATCCCGTTGATTTCGAAACCTCTCTCAGCTTTGGCTCTTATGTGTTCGGTGGTGCCCTCTGGGCCATTCTCATTACGGTGCTGTCTTTTCCCTTTACGGCTTCCAACCCGCTGCGGCGCTCGGTGGCGAAGGTGTGGAAGGAGAACACGGAATACCTCGATGCCCTCATTCTCCGCTACATTACCGAAGATAAGACTGTGGATGCCCTGGCCATTACTGAAAAAGAAATGGATATCCGCAAGGCCATCGACCAGTCCATTGACCTCTTTGCCCGCAGGCAAACAAATACACGCCTGAAAGCCCAGCACTATGACATGATGATGGAGCTCCGGAAAACAGCTTCCCTCTTCGGTGCGGCGCTCAATACCCTGCACGAGGAGCTGGAAGTGCTCAACAGCGAAGACCTCCGGCCGGTGAAGAATTCCGCCCTTTACAAAACCTTGTCTGCCGTGGCCCAGGCCACTGCCCGCATTTCCATTGTGATCTTCACCTTCAGGGCTGAAGACCTTACAATGGCCAGCATCCGCGTGAAGCGCTGCGAGATCGCCATCGATTTATTTAAGGAAGCTTGTGCAGAGCTGACACTGACGGAAAAAGAAAAACGGGCGCTGAAACACCTGATCGAGTCCCTGCATAAATCACATCATTACTTACAGCAAACGATCTCGCAGATCGAAGAGAAGCTGAATTTCAAGAAGAGCGATTACCTCGAAAATTACAAATTGTCCTTCAACCATTTCCTGGCGGGCCTTAAGCCGCGCGTGCTGGTGGAGTTTGTGCGCGAGATGTTCAACATCGACTCCCAGCAGTTCCGCTATGCGCTGCGCGTAGCCATCGGCCTGACAATCGCCGTCTTCATCTTTAAGTTCTTCAACATCGATCACGGGCACTGGATTGCGCTGACGATGATCATTGTGATACAGCCTTACTATGGGGCTACCCGCAAAAAGGGCATTGAGCGTACCGTAGGAACGGTGGCCGGTATTGTCCTCGGAGGTGTGGTGATGCTCCTGCCCCTGCCGCACCAGGCCTTTGTGGGGCTCCTGGTCGTGATTTCTTTTTTGGTGGCATATTTTCTCCGGAACAATTATAAGGTCGGTGTCTTTTTCGTGACGGTGATGATGGTGGTGATGATGCAGATCTCGAAGCAGGGATCCTGGGAGCTGATCGGCTGGCGCCTTCTTTCCACGCTCATCGGCGCGGCGCTGGCGATTGTAGCCAGCTACGTGTTTTGGCCGGTGTGGGAAGAGCAGCGCTTCCCGGCTTTGTTTTCCAATGCCATTGAGCAGAACCGGCAGTACCTGAAACAGGTGATCGCCTATTTCAATAAGCAGCTGCACACAGGCGAATCCTGGTATAAAAGCAGGCGCCTGGCAGAAGCGGCCAATAACGATGTGTTTGCCTGCGTGCAGCGTATGTACGAGGAACCGCAGAACCTGCAGCGGCAGGTGGACCTGAGCTTTGCCAAGGTAGGCGCCTGTATCCGCGTAGCGCGGGAAATCACCTCCTTTGCCCTGATCATCAACGAGATTGAGCGTCCGCAACCCTTACCCGAATTTTCGGCTTACCTGGCGCAGCTGGATGGTATTTTTGCCTGGATCAGGGAGCAGAACAAAGGGGTGGTAGTGCCCGACAAGCTTCCGGATTTTAAAGCCGCGAGGGAAAGCCTGAATACCGCGGTATTCGGGTCTTCCGAAGCCATGGGCTTTATCCGCACGGAACTCGAAAAGATTGTGTTTGAGCTGGAAACCATTTGCGTGCTGATGAAGAAGCAGCAATACAGCCGGTAGAAGAATTTCATCATCTTTAGCGTTAGGGCAGGTATGTGAATTGTATGCTCACCTGTAAATGCATACTCATGAAGCCTCTATGCCTGTCTGCCCTTCTTCTTTGCCTGCTGGCGTGTATGCCGGCCTGTAAAAAATTTGAGCTTAGCCCCTACCAGGAAGAGCCTTTTCAGAATGATGTTCCTTATAACCTGAATGCCCGGAACCTTGCGCGGATAAAGACAGCGGAACCTTTGGCCGATGATACGGTTACCATCATCTATACAGGCGATTCACAGCGTTTTTACGATCGGCTGGAGGATCTGGTGAAGAAAGCCAATGAGCTCCCGGGTGTGGATTTTCTCGTACTGTCGGGTGATATCGCCGATTTTGGCCTGCTACAGGAATACCGCTGGGTGACGGAGCGGCTTAGCACCTTATACATGCCCTATCTATGTGCTATTGGCAACCATGACCTCACGGCCAATAAAGGAGATGTTTACAGAAAGGTCTTCGGTGATAAGAATTATTCCTTTGTTTACAAAAAATATAAGTTCCTGGTGCATGATACCAATGGCCGGGAGTACGGCTTTAACGGCACAGTGCCGGATATGGGCTGGCTGACACAGGAGACTAAAGATACTGCTGCCAGCTGGTTTGTAGGGCTCTCGCATGTACCGCCCTATGACGGCGATTTTGATGAAGCGCTGGAACAACCCTATAAGAATTTATTCAATTCCACGCCGGGCTTTATCCTCTCGCTTCACGGGCATCTGCATGGTTTTTCGGAAAATTATTTTTATGAGAATAACGTCCTTTATTTGACAAGCAACTCGGTACAGAAAGAAGAGTTTGTACTCATCAAATTAATTCACGGAACTATTATTAAACAAATGATCCCCTATTGATTGCATGCGGAAATGTACCGGCATATTCGGCTTCGTCTTATTGAGCATTTATGCATGTGCACAGCACGATCCCTTGTTTTCCAAATCAATGGCGGTTACACAATTTGCCGGAAGCACGGGCCTTGTGAGTGCGGGCTTTTCGAAGGTAACGGCCCATGATAAACTCGAGCTGGGCCTGCTGTACGGTTTTCTACCGGAAGCCTATGGCGGTGTCAACCATTCCCTGTCTTTAAAATTTAGCTATAATCCTTTTCAATTTCCGGTATTGAAGCGTTTGAGTATAGAACCTATCCAGCTGGGCGTATTTGTTTGCCAGAATTTCAATAAAGGCGTTGAACCCACCTGGGGGGAAAATTACCCAAAGGGCTATTACTGGTGGCCGCGGGCTACGCGCTTTCATCCTACCGTTTCTGCGCAGCTCGCTTATGTGGCAGGCTCAAAGCACATCGACCGCATCGCATACTATTTCGAAGCCAATACCAACGATCTTTACATCGCCAGCTATTTTCCCAATCGAAAAGCGCTCAGCGTTTATGACATTATTTTTTTCGGAATGGGGCTGAAGCTCTACCTGAAGTAATCCTTAATCCAGGCTCAGCGTTGTAGAGCCAATCACGACACCGTCGCAGCAAACCTCTACAATGTATTTGCCGGATACCAGCTCACCCTGGCCTTCGCAATAGGTAACGCCGCTGATCTCGATATTGGCGTAGTTGAGCGTTTCTTTCCCGGCAAAGTAGCCCGAAGACTTATCGAAGGTGAAGCGGTAGTTATCATCGTAGTTCTTCGCCATCTCTTTGCCGTCAGGCGTCACGATACGCACGTAAACCGTTTTCTCTCCCGCTTTGGCAATTTTGTTTTCTCCCAGGGTGAAAGATACTTTGATCTTTTCGGCGCGTGAAGCTTTGCCGGTTTCAATTTCTTTTTTGCCGCCGCTCTTAAACTTGACGCCTTTTGCCGTCACGTTGAAGCAGGTGAGGATAGAACCCTTCTGAATGGTGGCGTTGAGGGCTTCTTTCTCTTTGTTGAGAGACGTGGTTTTACCTTTTTCGCTGTCCAGCTCCTTCAGCACATTGTCTTTTTCCACGATGAGGGTTTTATTCAGCGTACCCAGTGAGTCGATGGTGCGCACATAACCGCGCATGATCTGGCGCAGCGTTTCGGTTTCTTTTTTCAGCTTGGAAATGATATAAGCATCGCCCTTATGTTTTTCGGCATCCTCCAGCAATTGTGCGATCTCCGCCTTCTTCGCCTCGATCTCCGCCTGCAGGGCCTTGTCGTTGGTTTGCAGGCTATTGAAATCTTCCTGGAGCTGTAAGAGCTCGCCCTTCACGTTGTCGCGCTCCACAATCACCTGTTCTTTCACGATCACTTCCGTGCCAAGCTTATTCTTCTCCTGCATGTACATCCAGAAGGTTACCCCGTTGGTTATTACCAGCAAGGCAATTAAGATCCATAATAAGCCTGATTTCCGGCGTTTTTCATTTGAGCTGTTCTCTTCCATACCAATATTAATAGTCCTTCAAAAGTACTATAAAAAGAAAAGCCCTTTCTGAAAGTTTTTCACGAAGCACTTTTAATTAATTTTATTTAACGCTTTGTATACCGGAGGCTATTCGGTTATTTTTATCATCAGGAAATACAGGTGAAGATACGGGCCGGCACTATAAGTCCCTTTAGCGCTGCTGTTTGTTCAGACTATTTCTTACATTCGTTTCATTAAGCACACGTTCATGAAAAAACTAGTTATAGGAACAGGCCTCGCTTTGCTGATGGCCTGCCATTCCGAAACACCGCAGCAGACCGCTGTTGCAGGGCAGGACGATCATTTCGACCGTTACAAGGAGCACTTCATTGAACGCCTCTGGGAGCTGTATCCGGGCTGGGCCAGCAGCCAGGGTTATCACAACTACGATAGTGTGCTGGTAGTACCTGATGAGGCACAACGCAATAGGGAAATGGCTTTTTGCAAGGCCAACCTCGATTCACTGAAAGCCTTCGACCTTCAGCGCTTATCCGATAATAATCAAACGGATTACCGCCTGATCGAAAGTCAGCTCAGGTCTACGGAGTGGTATAACACCGGTTTCCGCTCCTATGAGTGGAATCCCGCGGATTACAACGTGTGCGGCGGCTTTGCAGAAATGCTGGCCAACAATTACGATTCCCTGGATGTGCGGCTGCAGCACTTTTACCTGAGGATGAAAAACATCCCGGCCTATTACGAAGCGGCCAGAAAACAGCTTAAGAACCCAACACCGGAACACGTGCAACTGGCGATTGATCAGAACCTCGGGGGCTTGTCAACCTTTCAGGAAGACCTGGACGCGGCTCTTGCGAAAGCACATCTGCCAACGGATAAAGACCTTTTCAAGGCCAGGGCTGCTGAGGCCGTGAAGGCTATTACGGGCTATGTGGACTGGCTGAAAACACTCAAAAATACAGAAGCCAGGAGCTTCCGCATTGGCAAAGAGCTCTACACCAAAAAATTTGAGCACGACATTCAATCGGGTTACACGGCTGAGCAGATCTACCAAAAAGCCCAGGACCATAAAAAAGAGCTGCATGCACAGATGTTTATCCTGGCCAATCAGCTTTGGGATAAATACGTGACAGAGCCGGAGAAAGGCAGCAGGGGGAAAAGAGGTCATACACCGAAACCTAAAGACTCGCTGGCGTTAATCAGGCTGGTCATCGATAAGATCTCCGTCAAACATGTGCCGGCCGATTCTTTCCAAACGGAGATCGAACATCAGATCCCGGTGCTGGTGAAGTTCATCAAGGATAAAAACCTCATTTACATCGATCCGTCGAAGCCGCTGGTAGTGCGCAAGGAGCCGGCATACATGGCCGGTGTGGCGGGCGCCTCTATTTCTTCGCCCGGCCCTTACGATAAGAACGGGAATACTTACTACAATGTGGGCAGCTTTGCCGGCTGGAGCAAAGAGCGCATCGAAAGCTACCTGAGAGAATACAACCATTACATCCTGCAGATCCTCAATATTCATGAAGCGATTCCGGGGCATTATACGCAGCTGGTATATTCCAACCAGTCGCCGAGCATCATCAAATCTGTTTTTGGGAATGGTACCATGATCGAAGGATGGGCGGTATATACCGAGCGCATGATGCTGGAAAACGGCTACGGTGCCGAGAAAGGGGAAAAGGAAGCTTCTCCTGAGATGTGGCTCATGTATTACAAATGGAACCTGCGCAGCACCTGCAATACCATCCTGGATTACGGTGTGCATGTGAATAACCTGAGCAAGGAAGACGCGATCAAATTACTCGTTAATGAGGCTTTTCAGCAGCAGGCGGAAGCGGAAGGAAAATGGAAGCGTGTGAGCGTGACCCAGGTGCAGCTTTGCTCTTATTTTACAGGCTATACCGAGATCTACGATTTCCGTGAAGAGCTGAAGAAAAAACAGGGAGACAAATTCAACCTCAAGCAATTTCACGAAACATTCCTGAGCTACGGCAGCGCACCGGTGAAGTATATCCGGGAGCTGATGTTGAAGTAGACGCCCTTGTGTTTCACTTGTTCTGATTCCCCTCCGGAAGAGGGGTGGCCGACCACAGGGAGGACGGGGTGTTTGTTCTCTTTTACGTTCCAAGCAGCACTATAGCTTCCCTTCCCACTCTCCAAAGAACTGATCCAGAAAATTTAACATAAACTCATGCCGCTTAGCAGCGATGGTCTTCCCGGTCTCTGTATTCATCTTATCTTTCAGCAGGAGTAGCTTCTCATAAAAATGGTTGATGGTAGGAGCCGTCGTGTTTTTATAGCTTTCCTTGGTATGCTCTGTTACCGGTTTGATGGCCGGGTCGTAGAGCACCCTGTTCTTAAACCCACCATAGGTAAAGGCGCGGGCAATGCCAATGGCGCCGATGGCATCGAGGCGGTCGGCATCCTGTACCACCTGTAGTTCCAGCGAGGTAAAGCCTTCCTTGTCGAAGCTGTTCTTGAACGACATGTTTTTGATGATCAGCTTCACGTGTGCAATCACCGTTTCATCAACATTGACAGAACGTAAGAAGGCTTCTGCTTTTTGCGGACCGATCTCCTCGTCGCCGTTATGAAATTTAGGATCGGCAATGTCGTGGAGCAGGGCTGCCAGTGCCACTACCAGGGGATCGGCCTTTTCGGTTTGGTTGATGGCCAGGGTGCTTTTATACACCCGCTCAATGTGAAACCAGTCGTGCCCGGCTTCGGCATGCGCCAGTTCCTGTTGTACATAAGCGATGGTTGTGTCAATGATCTCCTGCATGGTATTTAGTTGTTCGTTACAAAAAAACGGGAAGGAAAGTTAAACACAATTTTGAAGTTCCGGACCTGAGTTTATAACTATAGAACGTATAATATCAACAGGATGTTTGCAAAATGTCTCCATGACGACGTTATCCGGATTAGTATATTCGTACCTAATTCGGAATCATCGTATATTCGCACCAAATTCCTATCGGTATGTTCACCATCGACACCCACACCCATATCATTCCCAAACACCTGCCTGATTTCACCAGGAAATTCGGTTACGGCAATTTTATCCGACTCGATCACCATGAGCCCGGCAGGGCCTGGATGATGCAGGGCGACAAGCGCTTCCGCGAGATCGTGGAGAACTGCTGGGACCCGGAAGTGAGGATCAGGGAAATGGCGGAGCACAAAGCCGATATGCAGGTCATCTGCACCATTCCGGTGATGTTCAGCTATGATGCCAAACCGGTGGATTGCCTGGAAATTTCTCAATTCCTGAACGATGACATTGCGAACACCGTCAACCACTATCCCGGTAAGTTCATTGGCCTGGCTACCGTTCCCATGCAGGATACGGCGCTGGCCGTGCAGGAGCTCGAGCGCTGTATGGCCCTCGGTTTCAAAGGTGTGCAGATCGGCAGCAACGTGAACAACATCAACCTGGGCGAGCCCCGGTTCCATGAGTTCTGGGCGGCCTGCGAGCGCCTGGATGCCGCTATCCTGGTACATCCCTGGCAAATGATGGGGCAGGAGCACATGACCAAATACTGGCTTCCCTGGCTGGTAGGGATGCCGGCCGAGATCAGCCGCGCTATCTGTAGCATGATCTTCGGCGGGATCTTCGAAAAATTTCCAAAGCTTAAAGTGTGTTTTGCACATGGCGGCGGCTCTTTCCTGCCTACCATCAGCCGCATTGAGCATGGCTGGGAATGCAGGCCCGACCTGGTAGCCATCGACAATGAGTTCAACCCTAAAAAATACCTGGGAAAATTCTGGGTCGACTCGCATGTGTGCGACCATAAAATGCTGCAATACATCATCGACCTGGTGGGTGTGGATAAAGTGGTGCAGGGCTCCGATTATCCCTTTCCCCTGGGAGAGGCAGTACCCGGAACGTTAGTACGCGAAGCGCCGCTTTCCGACAGTGATAAAGCCGTTATTATGGGAACTGCGGCAAAAAGTTGGTTGTCTTTGGAATAGTATTGAGCAGAGAGTAGTGAGAAAGTACATTGTCTGCTGTCTATTGTCCAATGTCCATTGTCTGTCCCCTGTCCAATGTTTTTGTCTTTCATCCCTTCTGTCCCTTCCATCTCTTAGTCCCTTTAGTCTCTAAACAGTACCTTTAATCCCTTTACCAATGTCTCACTTTTCCGATCATCAACTCCGATTGCTTACGGCTGCCGAAGGCAAAACGCTTAAAAAAGTCATGATTTACTTTTGGGTCAACCGGCTCAATCCCAACGCCCAGATCGACCTGATCGACAACGTGGAGCTGGTGTTCAGCGATGATACAACGATGGTAATCACCTGCAATGATGAGAGCACCGGCATCAACGTGCTCGAAGATTTTAACTTCGATGAGGAGAAAGCCGCGCTGAAAGAAGAATTCGGCGATAAGATCAAAATTATTCCCATCGATGCGTCTACTACCAAAATGTGGACGGATGTCATCGGACAAAGCATCGAATCAGTGGAATTGAGCAAGGAAGACGAGCAGTTTTTGAACGATGCGCTCATCCTGAATTTCGGAACCGAAAAACGCTCGATCGGCATCAGCCCGAATGATGGGCTGATCATCGATTATTGGGAGGATTAATTCCGGGGATTAATCGAATTATTCGTGCTTTTAGTTTACAGAAGGGCATGGTTCGTCTAATTTACGTGACCCTTTAATGCTACTCCCGGTTTTTCTAAGAAAAGCGCCATTATTTAGAATCTCTCTAAATTAGAGCAGATGTTAAGAAAAACTAAAAATTGCACGGTACTTATTCAACATTCTGCTATTTTTGTGCGGAAATTTTTGTCATTATAGTGTCATTAAACTGCCATAAAACATCAAAAATCAGATATAATTTTATGCATAACCATATGTCTCATTTCTCTTTAAAATCCTTATTTGGCGCGGTTTTCCTCTTTTTTGCCTTTTCTTTTGGCCTGAAAGCTCAGGATGGAGCCAAATTGTTCAAAGCTAATTGTGCGGTGTGCCATACACTTACAGACCAGAAACTCACAGGACCCGGCCTGGCCGGCGTTTTCGACCGTGTGCCGAAAGGCGACTGGATGCACAAATGGATCCTGAATAGCGACAAGGTTACCGCCAGCGGTGATGCTTACGCTAAAAAAATCAAAGGTGAAAACGGAAATGCGGCCATGACCGTGTTCGAAGGCACCTTAAGCGACAAGGATGTGGATGCGATCATCGCTTTCATCAAAGCGCCACCGGCACCTAAAGGTGATGATAAAGTTGCATCAACTTCAGCAGATGGAGCTCCAGCGGAAGCAAAAGGCGGCATCGATCCTTTATACCTTTTACTGGGTGCTATCGTGCTCATCGCAATCATCATCGGCGCTTTACGCAGCGTACGCCAGTCGTTACAAAATACTTACAACCGCAAAGAAGGCAAGCCTGAAACGGGTGATATGACTTTCGGACAAGAGGTGAAACAATGGATCAGCGGACACCGCCGTTTAGTAGGTGTGTTTGTGATCATCATCGGTTTCATCGGCATGAAAGGCTGCTGGAATGCCTGCTTCGATATCGGTGTATACTACGATTGGGAAACGAAAAAAGGGTATAAGCCTGAGCAGCCGATCAAATTCTCTCACAAGATTCACGCCGGCGACAACGAGATTGCTTGCCAATACTGCCACAACACGGTTGAAAAATCACGCCACGCCGGCATTCCTTCTGTAAACGTTTGTATGAACTGCCACAAAGGGATCAGCAAAACGGCTAACGAAGGCTCTGAAGCACAAATCGCCAAAATCTATACGGCTGCAGGCTTCAACGTAAAAACCGCTCAATACGATGCTCCTCAGAATCCTCTGAAATGGATCAAAGTTCACAACCTGCCTGATCACGTTTTCTTCAGCCACTCACAACACGTTGTGGTTGGTAAGCAGGAGTGTGCTACCTGCCACGGTGATGTGAAGAAAATGACAGTTGCTGAGCAGCAGGCTCCGCTCACCATGAAATGGTGTATTGAGTGCCACCGCAAAACGGAAGTGGCGATGGAAGGTAACCCATACTACGACCGCTTACACAAAGCTTTAAAAGAAAAATACAAAGGACAGTACGATGTTAAGTTTACCGTAGATAAGATCGGTGGGCTTGAGTGCGCAAAATGTCACTATTAATTTTTAACAACCGGTAATTACGAAATATAACTGATGTCTATGTCAAAAAAATACTGGAAAGGATTGCCTGAATTAACAGAAAGTCCTGAATTCACACAAAGCAAAAAAAACGAGTTTGCTGAACCATTACCAATCGGAGAATTTCTGGCTGGTAAAGCCGAAGAGGAAAACGATAAAGGCACCAGCCGTCGCGACTTCTTAAAGGTAATGGGCTTTTCTACAGCCGCAGTTGCCCTGGCAGCCTGCGAAACTCCTGTAAACAAAGCGATTCCTTACGTGGTGAAGCCTGAAGAGATTACTCCTGGTATTGCCAACTGGTATGCTTCTACGTTCTACGACGGACACGACTACGCTTCTGTGTTGGTAAAAACACGCGAAGGCCGTCCGATCATGGTTCAGGGTAATGAGCTTTCCAAAGTAACCAACGGCGCTTCTACAGCCCGTACACAGGCATCTGTGCTGAGCTTATACGATGGTTCCCGTTTGAACGGTCCTTTGATTAAGAAAAATCCTACGACCTGGGCTAATGCCGACAAAGCGGTAGCCGACGGTCTGGCCAAAGGAAACGCGGTAATCCTGAGCTCTACGATCATCAGCCCTTCTACCAAAGCGATCATCAAAGCTTTCTTAGCAAAATATCCTGGCTCAAGGCACGTGACTTACGATGCGATTTCTTATGCAGCCTTATTGAAAGCCAACAAAAACGTATTCGGTAAATCCATTATTTCTTCTTACGATTTCAGCAAAGCGAAAACCATTGTTGGTGTAGCTTGTGATTTCTTAGGAACATGGCTGAACCCGATCGAGTTCTCCGGGCAATATACCAAAGGACGCAAAGTATCCCGCGAGAATATGGATATGAGCCGTCACTTCCAGTTTGAGGCCAACATGACCTTAACGGGCGCTAACGCGGATTACCGTTACATGGTGAAGCCTTCTGAGTACGGAAAAGTATTAACGGCTTTATTCAATGAAGTGGCTTCCGGCACCGGAAATTCTTCTGTATCGGCCGACAGCAAATTATCATTCCCTGAAGCTTCTGCAGGTCTTAAAAAGGCAGCAAAAGAATTACTGGCAAACAAAGGAAAATCATTGGTGGTATGCGGATCTAACGACGAGCACTGCCAGACTTTAGTAGCCGGGATCAATAAAATGCTCGACAACTACGGTGCTACTGTAGATAACGACAACTACTTCAAATTAAAACAAGCCGACGATAAAGAATTTATAGACCTGGTAGCTGATATGGCTGCCGGTAAAGTAGGTACTTTGATCACGTATAACTGTAACCCGGTATATACGGCTCCTGCGAAACTGAACTTTGCTGCTGCATATAAAGCTGTAACAACCAAAGTAGCGTTTGCACAATCCTTGGATGAAACAGCAGCGCTGGCTGATGTGGTTTGTCCGGATCATAACTATTTAGAATCATGGGGTGATGCCGAGCCGAAACGCGGTCATTACTCTTTACAACAACCTACCATTAATCCTGTGTTTGCGGCTCCACGTCACGAAGGAACACGCCAGGCGCAGGATTCTTTATTGAAATGGACAGGGATCAAAACCGATTACTTATCTTATTTACAGGGCTTCTGGAATAACCATATTTTCCCTCAACAAGGGAAATACAGGGATTTTGCTTCTTTCTGGGCAAATACCTTACATGATGGTGTTCTGAAAGTGACGGTGTATAAAGACATCGTTGATGCTCCGATGCAGTTCAACGACTCTACCGGCCAGGTGATTATGACCGGTGTGGCAGCTGTAGGTGTTGAAGGCATTGCCAGCGACTCTGTTGCAGCTCCTACAGTAGGCCCTAAACCGGTTGCTAACGCGAAAACCATGGCGGCTGTGGAAACGGCTTACCCAACGGCTGATTACAGCAAAGCTGCTTCGATGGCTACTGCTAACAAAGGCAGCAACTACGAACTGGTGATCTACGAAAAAGTAGGTATGGGTAATGGTAACCAAAGCAATAACCCATGGTTACAGGAATTACCGGATCCTGTTTCTAAAGTAACCTGGGATAACTACATTACCATGTCGCCTATCGACGTGAAGAAAGAAAAACTGAACGAAATGCTTCGCCAGGATATCGACGGTTCTATTATAGAGCTGACGGTAAACGGTACAACGATCAGCGTTCCGGTATACCCTCAGCCTGGCCAGGCTCCGGGAACCATCGGATTAGCCTTAGGTTACGGCCGTACAGGCGATTCGCTGAAAGTAGGCGCCAATGTTGGTGTGAATGCTTTCCCGTTTGTTTCTGTTCTGAACGATACATTCCAGAATGAAGTTTACTCGGTGTCTTTCAAAGATACCAAAGGAAGCCACCGCTTTGCGGCTACGCAGATCCAGCACACCATCATGGGTCGTGAGGAGCAGATCCTGCGCGAGGTTTCTTTAAAAGAATATAAAAACAAACCGAAAGAGGTTTGGAACCCGATTGCCGCCTTGCCTGTACATGGTGGTGGTAAAAAACCGGTAGGAGAGATCGACCTGTGGGCTGATCATCCGAGGATGAACCACAAATGGGGCGTAACGATTGATATGACCACCTGCATCGGTTGCGCTGCCTGCGTAATTGCCTGCCAGGTAGAAAATAACATTGCCGTAGTAGGTAAGGAAGAGGTAGCCAAAACCCGCAGCATGGAGTGGTTACGTATCGACCGCTACTACAGCTCGGATGTCACTAAGGAAAGCGCACAGGCCGATGGCTTATTGGAAACTCGGAAAATGTATATCGACATGGAAAATCCTTCGGCTAACCCGAAAGTGACTTTCCAGCCGATGATGTGCCAGCACTGTAACCACGCACCTTGCGAAACGGTTTGCCCGGTATTGGCAACGTCTCACAGCACGGAAGGCCTCAACATGATGACTTACAACCGTTGCATCGGTACCCGTTACTGCGCTAACAACTGTCCTTTCAAAGTTCGTCGCTTCAACTGGTTCAACTATAACGGAAATCCTGACTTCGCTGACATCAACCCTGCACAGCAGGATCTGGGCCGCATGGTATTGAATCCGGATGTCGTGGTTCGTAGCCGTGGTGTCATGGAAAAATGTTCTATGTGCGTTCAAACGATCCAGGCCGGTAAATTACAGGCTAAGAAAGAAGGCCGCGCGCTGAAAGACGGAGATATTAAATCAGCCTGTGCTTCTGCCTGCCCTACAGGTGGTATCACTTTCGGTGACTTGAATGATACGGAAGCAGAGATCGTGAAAACACGTAACGACGACAGGAACTTCTTCTTACTGGAGGAGATCGGTATCAAGCCTACGGTATCTTACTTACTGAAAGTAAGGAACCAGGATGAAGAGATCCACAACCATGAGGAGCACGCTGCTGCCGGTCATGATACAGAAAAAGCACACGCCGGAGAGCACCATTCATAGTCAACAAGAAGAACATAATATTAATTCTGAATATAAAATAATATGCACGCAGAATCACAGATTAGGGAACCTTTGATCATCGGTAAGAAATCTTACCGCGACATTTCAAACGACATCATTGCGCCCATAGAAGGTAAAGCCAGCAAATTCTGGTATATTTTATTCACCATTTCGGTACTCGCTTTTATGTGGGGCATCGGTTGCCTGTCTTACACCATCGGTGTGGGTGTGGGTGCCTGGGGTTCCAATAACGGTGTTGACTGGGCCTGGGATATCACCAACTTCGTATGGTGGATCGGTATCGGTCACGCAGGTACATTGATCTCTGCCGTATTGTTATTATTCCGTCAAAAATGGCGTATGGCCATCAACCGCTCTGCGGAAGCGATGACCATCTTCGCGGTATTGTGTGCGGCCATCTTCGTAACCTTACACACAGGCCGCCCTTGGCTGGATTACATGTTATTCCCTTTGCCAAACCAGTTCGGTTCTTTATGGCCTAACTTCAACTCGCCCTTATTATGGGACGTGTTCGCGGTATCGACGTATGCTACGGTATCCATCGTGTTCTGGTACATCGGTCTGATTCCTGACTTCGCCATGATCCGTGACCGCGTGATCAAGCCTAAAATGAAAATGGCTTACTCTTTGGCAAGCTTTGGCTGGGGTGGTAGCGCCCGTCACTGGAGCCGTTTCGAGGAAGTATCCTTAGTATTGGCTGGTTTATCCACACCACTCGTATTCTCCGTACACTCCATTGTATCCTTTGACTTTGCCACATCGGTCGTACCGGGCTGGCACACAACCATCTTCCCTCCCTACTTCGTATCGGGTGCGGTATTCTCCGGCTTCGCGATGGTATTAACGCTGATGATCATTGTTCGTAAAGTATACAAGCTCGAAGCTTACCTGACGGTAAAACACATCGAGTACATGAACATCGTCATCATCGTAACCGGTTCTATCGTAGGTGTGGCATACTTAACCGAGTTATTCGTAGCATGGTACTCCGGTGTAGAATGGGAACAATACGCCTTCCTCAACAGGGCGACCGGTCCTTTGGCGTGGTCGTACTGGATCATGATGAGCTGCAACGTATTCTCTCCTCAGTTCTTCTGGTTCAAAAAATTACGTACCAGCATCGCCTTTACCTTTGTGATCTCTATCGTGATCAACATCGGTATGTGGTTCGAGCGTTTCGTCATCATCGTGCCTACCTTATGCCGTACTTACTTACCATCTACCTGGAACACCTACACGCCGTCATTCATCGACGTGGGTATCTTCGTAGGAACGATCGGTATGTTCTTCACCCTGTTCTTACTGTATTCACGCACCTTCCCGGTAATTGCACAGGCTGAGTTGAAAACCATCCTGAAAGCATCCGGCCAGGAGCATAAAGAACTGGCGGCACAGCACGCTCACGACGATCACCACTAATAGTAAACAAAGACATTAAGAATTCAGATAGAGTATACTAACAGACTATGGCAACTAAACAAATTATACATGGCATTTATTCCGACGAAGTGCCTTTGTTGGAAGGATGTAAATCATTACGCGCATCAGGTATCCGTGTAAAAGAAGTGTACAGCCCGTTCCCGGTTCACGGCATCGATCCTATCATTGGTGTTCCGCGCACGCGCCTGGCAATCTGTGCTTTCATTTACGGAATCACCGGCTTATCACTGGCTACATTGATGATGTGGTACATGATGATCAGCGACTGGCCTAATGATATCGGTGGTAAACCAAACTGGGCTTATTACTTCAATATCCCGGCGTTTATTCCTATCACCTTCGAAGCAACGGTATTCTGTGCGGCTCACGGTATGGCCCTGACTTACCTGCTGCGCTGCATGCTGGTACCGGGTGCCCGTCCTAAAAATCCGGACCCTCGTACGACCGACGATAAATTCATGATCTACCTTGAGCTGAACGATGAGCAATCTAAAAAAGCAGATGAGATCTTACGTTCCACCGGTGCTGAAGAGGTAAACTACAAAGGTACTATCCACATCGAACCGGCTTATTAATTTGACAAAACTTGCTTTGTTTATGAAGATGAAAAGAAATTATAAAACGATAAAATCAACCTTATTCGGTCTCACGGCTGCGACTTTAATCACAGGGTTTGCTTCATGCGGCAAGAAAGACGCTAACAGCCCCGGTGTAGAATTTATGCCGGATATGTATGTGTCTCCTTCGATGGAAGTGTATGGTACACGCGAGATCGACGGTGATACCATGTACTCTACGGAATTTTTACCTGTAAAAGGGACGATTGCCCGCGGCTATATTCCTTACGCGTATCCTAATACAGCGCAGGGTTATGAGCAGGCAGGCCTCTACCTGAAAAACCCGATTGCTTTAACGCCCCAGGTGGAAAAAGACGGTGAAGCGCTGTACGGCAAATTCTGCGTACACTGCCACGGTGCCAGCGGAGCAGGTGACGGTAAAGTAGGACAGAAGCTGCCTGGTGCACCTCCTGCATACAACGGTGCTCTGAAAGACCTGCCGGAAGGGAAAATTTTCCACTCCATTACTTATGGCAAAGGCTTAATGGGTAACCACGCGAGCATCCTCACACAGGAAGAGCGCTGGAAGCTTGTACACTATGTACAAAAATTGCAAGGACCTAAAGAAACGGCTACCGACACTACTAAAGCAGCACCAACAGCGACTGTAGCGGTTAAATAATTTTAAAAACGAATTTTATAAATACGACAGAATTTTTTTAATATGAACACTGATAAACTAAACTTCGTAGTACCGTCTAAAGCAAAAATGACCTCATTCATCCTGATGGGCATTGGCTTAGTGTCTATCATTTGTATGTTTATGTTTGATAAGCAACCCGATGATCACCATTACCACCACACCCGTGCCTGGGCCAATGTGTTTACAGGGTCTTTCTACTTCATGGCGATTGCTTTAGGCGCTTCCTTTTTCCTGGGCCTGCAGTACGCGGCAGAAGCGGGTTGGGCTACGAGCATCAAACGGATCATCGAAGCAGTGACCTGGTACCTGCCTGTAGGTTTATCGTTCCTGTTATTATTATTTATCCTGGGCCAGTTTCACGCACACACCATTTATCCGTGGATGGCAGAAGGTGTAGCTGACAAGGCTTCTCCAAACTACGATGCCGTAATTGCCGGCAAGATCGGTTACTTCGGTGTATCATGGTGGGTACGTACTCTTTTATACATGGTTGCCTGGGTGATGTTTACCTGGAAGCTCCGTAAAAATTCTTTGGATGCTGATAAAGTAAGCATGGAAGAGTCAAAAGGATTTCACTGGAAGAATGTAAAATTAAGCGCCTGGTTTATGGTGGTATTTGCCGTAACGTCTTCTACTTCTGCCTGGGACTGGATCATGAGCATCGATACACACTGGTTCTCTACCATGATGGGCTGGTATATTTTCTCCGGAATGTGGGTAAGCGCTATGATCACAATCACGATGCTGATTGTATGGCTGAAAAAATTAGGTTACCTGGAATTTGTGACTGAAAGTACCGTGCATGATATGGGTAAATGGATGTTTGCCATCTCTTTCCTTTGGACGTACTTATACTTCTCTCAGTTCATGTTGATCTGGTACGCTGATATTCCGGAAGAGGTTACTTACTTCCAGACTCGTTGGGAATCTTACAAAGCCCTGATGTGGACGGTATTATTCGTAAACTTCGCTTTCCCGATGATCATGCTGATGAGCCGCGACAGCAAACGCAACTTCTTCTTCCTGATGTTTGTGGGAACGATTATCTTCATCGGTCACTACCTCGATATCATCATGGTGGTAATGCCGGGAACAGTTGGTCACCACTGGACCGGTGTAAGCTGGATGGAGCTCGGAACGTTCCTGTTCTTCTTAGGATTATTCATTTATGTGGTATTAAACAATCTTTCTAAACGTCCGTTAGCGGTAAAAAACCACCCTTTCCTGTCAGAAAGTTTACATCACTCTATTTAATCACTAGCAAGCATATCAACGAAAATCAATTTTAACGTCATAAGCAAGCCTGCGGCGATCATGCACTCAAAGCAGCCTGGCTAAGACCATAAAAAACAAAAAATATCGACCATATGAAATTATTAATTTTAATCGGACTTGTACTTTTAATCATCGCTGTGCATCAGTTAATGAGGGTTATTGAGCTATCGCGTGAGTTTAAAAAGACCAAAGAGTGGGCTGTCACCGAAAGTGATAACAGTTTTAACGGAAAGCTGATGCTGACATTCATGTTCGTGTTTTTTGCTTTCTTCTTCTGGCAGGTAGATCGCTGGAACGACCGCAGCTTACCGGGTGCAGCGTCTGTGCATGGACAAAAAATTGATGTTCTGTGGGATTACAACATGTACCTGATCGTGTTCGTATTCCTCATTACCAACGCAGTATTATTTTATTTCTCTTACAAATACTCCGGAAAAAAAGACACGAAAGCAGCGTTCTTTGCTCACGACAACCGTTTGGAAATGATCTGGACGATCGTACCGGCGGTAGTACTGGCTTTCATCATCATTTTCGGTCTGAAATACTGGAACGAGATCACCGACCGCTCGACTGATCCTAATAAAGTAACCATCGAGCTTTACGCCAAACAATTCGACTGGACAGCCCGCTACGCCGGTAAAGACAAAGCCTTAGGCTCTACCGACTACCGCCAGATCAGCGGATCGAACTCTGTAGGCATGGATACGACAGATGCTACGGGTAATGACGACATCATCGTGAAAAACGAATTCCACATTCCGGTGAACAAAGAGATCGAGTTTAAAATGCGCTCACGCGACGTGATCCACTCGGCTTACATGCCTCACTTCCGTGCACAGATGAACTGTGTACCGGGTATGATCACCGAGTTCAAATTTATTCCTAACAAAACAACTGCCGATATGCGTAAAGATAAATACGTGATCAACATGATGGCAGGTATTAATAAAGCACGCGCCCTGAAAGGCGAGGAGCCGGTTGAGTTCGACTACATCCTGTTATGTAACAAGATCTGTGGTACATCTCACTACAACATGCAAATGAAAATCATTGTAGATACGGAGAAAGACTACAACGAGTGGCTGGCAAAACAAAAAGCAGTGAAAACCGTAGCTGCTAAAACCGAAACAGCTGAAGTAGCACATTAAGAATCAATCAAAACATTGTTGTAATATAATAGATATAAAGAAAATATGGCACACGATCACACAGCAACATTAGAACACGCAGGACACCATGATCACTCTCATGCGCATGATGATGAGCACCACGAGAGCTTTGTAAGCAAGTACGTATTTAGCATGGATCACAAGATGATCTCCCGCCAGTTCCTGATCACGGCGGTAGTGATGGCGGTTATTGCCATGACCATGTCTATCATCTTCCGTATGCAGCTTGCCTGGCCGGGTGAGAAATTCGGTTTCATCAACGCGATGTTAGGTGACAAATGGGGGAAAGACGGCATTCTGAATCCTAACATGTACCTGGCTTTGGTGACCATCCACGGTACCATCATGGTATTCTTTGTATTAACGGGTGGATTGAGCGGAACCTTTGCGAACTTATTAATTCCGTACCAGGTAGGGGCACGTGATATGGCTTCAGGCTTCCTGAACATGTTATCGTACTGGTTCTTCTTCGCTTCCAGCTGCGTGATGTTATCTTCCTTATTTATTGAGCACGGTCCTGCTTCCGGCGGTTGGACGATCTATCCTCCTTTATCGGCTTTACCTGAAGCGATGGACGGTTCCAAACTCGGTATGACTTTATGGTTGATCTCTATGACCCTGTTCATCGTGTCTTCCTTATTAGGTGGTATCAACTACATCGTTACCATCATCAACTTACGTACTAAAGGGATGACCATGACGCGCATGCCTTTAACGGTTTGGGCTTTATTGATCACAGCGATCCTGGGTGTATTATCTTTCCCTGTGCTCGTATCCTGCGTATTATTGCTGATCTGCGACAGGAGCTTAGGAACAAGCTTCTACTTATCAGACATCTACATTGCCGGCCGTCCTTTGGATAACGTTGGTGGTAGCCCGGTTTTATTTGAGCACTTATTCTGGTTCTTAGGTCACCCGGAAGTATACATCGTTTTATTGCCGGCTTTAGGTATTTCTTCCGAAGTTATTTCTACCAACTCCCGCAAACCGATCTTCGGTTACAGGGCGATGATCGGCTCGATGTTAGCGATCGGTTTCTTATCCTTTATCGTTTGGGGTCACCACATGTTCTTAACGGGTATGAATCCTTTCTTAGGATCGGTATTCGTATTCACCACCTTATTGATCGCGATTCCTTCTGCGGTAAAAGCCTTCAACTACATCACAACCTTATGGAAAGGTAACATCCAGTACACACCGGCCATGTTATTCTCTATCGGTCTGGTTTCTTCTTTCGTAACAGGTGGTGTAACCGGTATCATCTTAGCGGATTCCACATTGGATATCAATGTACACGATACTTACTTCGTGGTAGCTCACTTCCACATTGTAATGGGTCTGTCTGCTATCTTCGGTATGTTTGCCGGTGTTTACCACTGGTTCCCGAAATTGTTCCTGCGCATGATGAGCAAGAAACTCGGTTACCTGCATTTCTGGTTGACTTTCGTATGTGCTTACGGTGTATTCTTCCCGATGCACTTCTTAGGCCTGGCAGGTGTTCCGCGTCGTTACTATACCAACAGCGAGTTCCCGATGTTCGACAACTTAGTGGACATCAACGAAATCGTAACGGTGTTTGCGATCATCGGTGCCCTGGCACAAGGCGTGTTCTTATTCAACTTCTTCTACAGCATGTTCCGCGGCGAGAAAGCGCCTCAGAATCCATGGAACTCCAATACATTAGAGTGGACTACGCCAATGGCTCACATCCACGGTAACTGGCCGGGTGCTTTACCTACCGTTCACCGTTGGGCTTACGACTACAGCAAGCCTGGTTCAGAAAGCGACTTTATCCCGCAAACCGTTCCTTTAGCGGAAGGTGAGCACGATGGAGGCGCCCACTAAAAATTTTTAATCATAAAAACTCCCGGTAAGATATACCGGGAGTTTTTTATTTTCACAGATAATGCAGCCCCTCAATAATCCCTTTTCTGAATCGATGCAAGGCAAAAGCAATCAACAACTGTTACAGGTTATAGGAAGCAAGCACGAAGAATATCAGTCCCTGGCTATAGTGGCAGCCGAAGAAGAGTTGAAAAAGCGGCATATTGATCCTCATGCCATTCAGCCGCAAGATCTGTCGGATACGCAAGAGCTTATGGTGAAGCGTACGCTTGCTTTTAAATGGTATCATAAAGCAGGAATGCTCGTGCTTCCGTTTTTTATAGGTGTTCTTTTTCATTGGCTTACCTCTCTTGCGGATTCACCTGCTTCATTGCAGTTTTTGGGATTTCCTTTTCTGTTCCTCTGTTACTATTTGCTGCATCATCAACTGAAAACGAATGGCTACGAGCAGATGTCAACGGATTTTAAACACTGGACCAACTACACCCTTTATATCTATATCGGGGTATTGGTGTTAGCTGCTCTGCTTCTGCTAATAGCCATGTTGTTTGCTTAGTATAGATGAAAGAACCGCTCACGATAACATTTGGAGTGCCGCATCACGGTTGGCTTCCCGTGGAGTTTAAAGCCGCTTCCCTAAGTCTGCAGTTTGAGGCATCCGCTGTACTGAATGAGCCGCTGGAAGAACTTTATGCCGCTATAATACGATTGCTTGACCATAAAACCGGGCCGGTGACCTGGTGGCTGGAGCCGTATACTTATTTCTTTTATTTTGAGAGAACAGGGCCTAAGGATTTCAGGCTGACGGTATCGGAGGCGGAGCACCTCGATAGAGAAAAAGATCAGATGCTCGTATTGGAGGGCACTTATAAAGAGCTGATTGCTCCTATAAGAAAAGCGCTGCTCGCATTTTGTGACCTGGACTATGAGAAAAAGCATTGGCCGGTGAGTTTTACCAAAGCCGATATTGAAAAAATTCCGAAAGGATTGTAAACCAGGCCTATCCGAAAGAGCAATAAGCAGGGTTAAAGCAATTCTGTACAGAATCAAAAAGCTTATCGAGGATAATTAAACAATAGTTAAGCGATAATTTAAAGGTAAAACAAGCAGATTTAGCTATCCGGCTGTGTGATGTTTTATAAAAATACCCTAAACAGTGACTACGGTCTTGGAGAAATTTGCTTTCAACATCATTTCTTCCCAACGAGCTATAATGAGATCCGTGTAGAGCTCATCATCGAGCCCATAAGATCCCAGGGCATAACCGTCATTCCATTCGATCAGGGCAGTTTCCCCATTCTGCAAAACGCCAAAATCAATTCCATAGCCATTAGTCCGTTCGGGAGATGTTTCAAAGCGCCTGATGGCCTCTTCTACTTTACTTAAATCGAGGTGAACATGCTCATCACCCCAATAATGTTTGATGCCCGCTATGCGGGAGTTGATCACAAATACCCTGTACTCACTAAGCCAATGAACCGTTTCTGCACAAAACACCGGCGTTTGAAGAGAAGCGCCTTTTAAGAGATAGGTATCGGAAAGGGAATTCAGAACACAACCGGTAAATTTTTTGGCGCTGTCTTTAGGTTTTACAAAAATCCCGGCATGAAAGGGATTTAAATCCAGGTCATGCAGCACGGCTTTTAAGGTGCTTTCCCAGACCTTGCGCTTCAGCATGTATCTCAGGGCTTCGGGGTAGGTGTTTGGAGGTGGTGGTTCTACCTGAAGCTGCTTTAAGGCTTTTGAAATAACAGAGGTTTCGCCTGCGACGAGGTACGTTGACGACAGATCAAGTTGACGCCTGTCTAATTTTTTTTGTGTAAACAATGTTACAGGAATCTTCCTGGATTCCAGCGTAAGCTGAAGGCCGTGATGTTCCGGCTCCATTTTTCCGTTGCCATAAGTCTGTATGTATGCTTTTTCGATCATGATAAAAAGTACAGCAAATCATGTCTATACTTTGGTTGCGTAAAAATAGTTATTTACGCAGTCAAACCTGTGGAAACAGTTTACCTTTGTTATAAATTATACGATGACCCCTCACCAAGGCACTGGCTAAAAGCGTCTGCCGGGTGTTGTAAAAGATAACTGACATGGAAAAGAATTATTTAACACCGACACGGGAAGCAGGACGTGACTTTATCATGCGCAACATTTCAGGAAGCGTAGTGATGCTGAATTTGCTCCGTTTCCGCAGCTATGCCGACTATTCCGAAACACCTGAGCTTGCTCCTGCTGAGCCGATCAGCGGAGAGAAAGCGTATCAGCTTTACGTCGAACACACCTTGCCCTATCTGGAAAAATCGGGTGGAGAAATTTTATTTATGGGAAAAGGTGGCAGCTTCCTGATCGGGCCGGCTGACGAACGTTGGGATGCGGTACTCCTGATCAAACAACATAGCGTCGAACGTTTTCTTGCTTTTGAATCCAATGAAGATTACATGAAAGGAATCGGGCACAGAACGGCTGCTTTGGAAGATTCGCGTTTACTTCCTTTGGTGGACAGCGCCCAGGGGGCTATAGATCGGATGACTATGTTATAACGAGCATCCTTAACTTTACAGAACAAAATTGTAAAATAAGCGGGATCCAAACGGCATGCGAGTGCATACCTTACCGGCAAAGCTTCACAATCACGGGCTGTTTGGCTTTGCGACAGGCATGCTGATGTTCAGCCATTTAAAAAACTCGTCCTTTCTTCTTTTCGATAAAGGAATGCTTTGGTTATCACTCATGACCACGCTATCGGAGCTTCTCAGAAACCGGGAAACCTTATGGAGGTTGATGATAAAAGAATGATGGATCCTCATAAAATTCTTATTGCTTAGGCACAGCAAAGTGTCGAATTCCTTGAGTGTTTTGGCGGCAATAATGGAGGGCGATTTGTCGAGGTATATTTTGGTGTAATTGGATTTTGACTCCAGGCTGATGATCTCATGGAGATCGATGGATTCGATACCGGTTTTTGAATAGACAAGCAGCTTGTCTTTTGGCTCGGGAGAAATGTTTTTTAATAAAGTTTTGTAGTCGATTGAATTTTTTGTTTTTTCCCGGCTTTCCTTCCTGGTCTTTACTTTGGCAACAGCCGCTTCAAGTTCTGTGTGATCCAAAGGTTTTAGCAGGTAATCAATAGCATCGGCTTTCAAAGCCCGCAGGGCATACTCGTCGTGAGCTGTTGTGAAAATGAGATCGAAGTTCTTCTGACTGAGTTTTTCTAAAAGCTCAAAGCCATTCATACCGGGCATATTGATGTCCAAAAAAATGATATCGGGCCTGTAGTTTTCGATCATGGTAATGGCTTCTTTGGCCATTGTGCATTCGGCAATGATTCTGAGATCCGGGATGTATTTCCGGATAAGGATGGCAAGGCCGTCGATGCCGTTTTGCTCGTCGTCGATAATGATAGCAGTGAGGAACATAGTAGTGGGAGATAAATGGTTCTGGTTTTGGGGAAGATTATCTGGACAAAATGGGCAGAAGAATGGTAACAATAGTGCCGCTTTGCTCCGGCTTGTAGTAGATGGATAAATGGCAATGGAGGTCATGAATTTTATTGAAGAGCTGCAGGCGCTGTTCGACAAAGCCGATACCGAGCGATTTTTTATCAGGATCCGGGCGTTCGCTTTCCTGTTTTCCTAATCCGTTATCCTCGATGATGCATTGAATGTAACCGGCCTGGTAGGGCGAGAAAGAAATTTCCAGGGTTTTTTTACCGCTTTTTGGGAGCAAACCATGCCAGATGGCATTTTCAATAAAAGGCTGCAGCATCATGATAGGGATGTTGACGGCGGAGGCTCTGAGGCCGATGTCAACGCGAATGGTATATATAACCATCTCTTCGAAACGAAGGTTTTCGATATCGAGGTATTTTCTCAGAATATCAATCTCCATTTCCAGGCTGATACTTTCCGTCATATTGTTCTCGAGGATCTTCCGCATTAGCTTTGAAAATTTCACCAGGTAGTTATTGGCCCGGTCGTTCTCATTCTTCAGAATAAAGGTTTGTAACGTATTAAGCGAATTGAAAACGAAATGCGGATTCATGAGCGCCCGGTTGACGCGAAGTTCTGTTTCCAGCAGTTTATTGATCAGCTCAAGCTTTTTCCGTTCTTTTCTTACGGCAATCCTGATCGTAAATTTTATCAGTAAATAAATCAGGCCTGCAAAAGCAAGGATAACAAGGCAAGGCAGGATGAGCTTCCTGTTTTTATGGGGATCGGGAGCACGATAGAGCTCCAATACTTCCGAATCACTTAATACACGGTCGTAGAATTGGATATCATCGACCTCGCCATCCATAAAGCGGTTATTTTTTTTGTTGCCGGTTACGCCTATCAGTACAGAATCCGTTTCTATAAAATGGGTTTCAAAATCCTTGGTGGCTTTACGTTGAGGCACACCGTTTAAATAAAGGGAATGAGAATTTTTATCATAGCTCATCACAATATGCTGCCACTCGTATAAGGCAATGGATTTTGTACTTTCATTGCATGACTGCTTTAAGGAATCGAGGGTGCAGCTCGAACCTACTTTACGGTTATCGAGGTTATAAAAGATGCTGTAGGACTCGTAAAAATCGCTTTCATTGGTGTTTTTGGTGAGGAGGATCGGATTGCAATGGTAACCGCTTCCGGCCCAAACCCTTCTCTCGATCTTTACCCAAAGCGAGATGGTGCCCACCTTTTGTTTTATCGCTTTTGACTTCCCCAGGCTGATGTAGCTGTAGGCATCGCCATAGGTTCGGATGGCGTGGTTTGCATTGCCGAAGCGGTCTTCCGTGAAGTCCGTACCCACCAATTTTGCTTTTCGTTTACTGACCTCGTCGTAATCTTTTTTATCGTTGAAGCAATAACTGGCAACGGGTCCGCTTTTATCCTGCGCCTTGCCATAAGTTGCAATGAGCAGACCGCTAAGAACCAAATATGTTTTGAAGGACCGCAACGCTTTCTGTTTTGGGAGGCGTGAAAAGCTGTTTTACAATGATAGTTAATAATAATGCTTGTTGTGCAGAATAGCCTCATCAGTTACTCAGAAAATCCGGCCACTTATATATTCAAAACGATACACCGCTAAATCGCCCTGTTTTCAGGGCTTCCAGCACGTAAAACTACGTGGGCGTTTTCACGGATTTTACACTTACTCAAAAAAATGAACCACTTGTATAGCCGATCCGGCGAATTGCTTATGTCCGGAATTTTTCGGAAGCCGACGATCTAATTTTGTTATGAAATGATGCACCGGGCATTCATACTTAAAAAGCGGTCGCCGAAAAGCTTTAAACGAGTAGGCATTCTAAAACTTAATGATCACAGACCTGGCCGATTCTTTCGGCAGCTTTGAAAATTTACACAAAACTTTAAATCTTACACTTATGAAAAGTATCAGCATCATTGCCGCATTGCTTTTGATAGCCAAATCAAATTGCACACAGGCACAAAACTTATTGGTAGGGCTGCAAGGCTGCTACCCGCTGGATAACAGCGCGGCCAACATGGCTTCTACGGGAAGCTCACTGAATGGCACTCCCGTCAATGTGTCCGGCGGAACGGACAGGTTCGGCAACGCAAACGGCGCCTATGCGTTTTCGGGCTCTGCGCCTTGTTACGTTAGTCTGCCGAACGACTCACGGCTTAAATCAACCGCTGTTTCGTTTTCAGGCTGGGTGAAATTCAGCAGTGTAAGCTCCTCGCAGTTCATTGCCTTTACGCAGAATACCTGCGTCAATTATTTTGAAGGCTATTCGTTCTTTGGAGTCAAAAGCGGATCCAACTTTCAGCTTCAGCTCGTGAAATCGGGAAGCGCCTGTTCAGCGTCTACACAGCAGATCGTAACCGCTGCCACGAACCTGAGCGCCAATACCTGGTACCATGTTGGCTTTTATGCCGGCAACGATTCCTTAAAGATATTTTTAAACGGTGCTCCGGATGCCACGCCGGTTCCGTCTCTGGTATCGTTCAGCTATGGGTCGGGCAATGTCTTTCTCGGTGGGACGAACATATCCCCGTATTACCTTCCCCTGAATGGTTTGATGGACGAGGTGCGTTTTTATAACCGCAAGCTCAGCAATACGGAGTTTTACCAATTGTATACGACGGTGCCTGCCTGCAGCTATTCACTCACAGACGGTTTACAGGCCTGTTATCCGCTCGACTGCGACACCATCAATTATGCTCCTACAGCTACAACACCGCCTTCGCTCAATGCAACGCGCTACAATGTAGCCTGCGATACGGGACACTTTAACGGCCTCAACACGGCGATGAAATTCTCAGGCTCCGCAACAAGCTACATCAAGCTTCCCAATGATTCCCGCATCAAACCGACCAACGGTATTTCTTTTTCAGCCTGGGTGAAGCTGGATGCCAATACGGCGGCTGCCCAATACATTGTCTTTGCCAAGAATACCTGCTTTCAGTTTTTCGAAGGATATACGCTTACAACTCTTAAGGTGGGCAGCCAGATCCGCTATCAGGTTGTAAAAGGTAGCAGCTCGACTGCAGGATGTGGCACACAGGGCATTCTGACTTCAACAGGCCTTTATAATCCTTTTACCTGGCACCATGTAGCTTTTTACATCGACAATTCCTTTATAAAGCTGTACGTGGATGGCGTGCTCGACAATACGGTTGCTTCTTCTGTTCAGCTTAACTACGACGCATCCAATGTGATCCTGGGAGGTAGCAACCAGTCGTACAACTACCCGCTCAACGGCAGCATCGATAATGTCCGTTTCTATAACCGGGAAATTACCGCTAAGGAAATCTACGTTCTGTATAACTTTGATCCGGCCTGCGATAAGGTTTGGCACCCTTGCTATAATTACAATACCTACCTGGAATATATCGAAAACTGTCATATCGAGACCAAAACGGTTGGATTGAATTCCGTTGAGACGGTGAGCAATAGCATAGAGCTTTTTCCAAATCCAAGCTCAGGCAAAGTATACATTCGCCATGCCAAAGACAAAGCGCTGAGCATCTACGATCTCAATGGTAAGCAGGTGTCTTACAGCCTGAATCCACTGGATGAAACCACAGACGAAATAAGCCTGTCCGGTCATGCCGAAGGACTGTATTTTGTGAAAGTGACAGATGCGGATGGAAAAACCGTTCAAACGAGTAAGCTCTTTATTACCCATTAAACTTTCAGCAGGCTTAAAGCCTGCGGTATATTCAGAAAAAGGCTGACCACAGCGGTCAGCCTTTTCTTGTTATAGTTGCGCAGGACATCCGGATTCTATTTCCTGACGCGTGCGAGCTTGATGATGCCCAGCTTATCAAATAAAATAATGATGGGGTAGGTAGGGTCGAACTCGTACCATTTGGCAGCGAAGTTGGGCCTGGAGCCACGGTGGTGGTGGTTGTTCTGGAACAGCTCGCCCATCATTAAAAGATCGAGGACGAAGGTATTTTTCGAGTGGTCCTTTTCATTGAAGTTGCGGTAGCCGTATTTGTGGCCTGCCCAGTTGACGATAGCGCCATGTACAGGCCCCATCAGGTAATGGATAGGCAGGAGCAGGAACATCCACCAATGAGTGGCGAAAGCTGCGTAAAAAGCGGTATAGGCCACTCCAAAGCCAATGCGTGTAAACCAGTTGTCGGCAATGCGGTCAATCACCGGGTATTCCGGGAAGTTGCGGTCGAACTTTTCATCCACCGTTACGCGCTTGTTCAGCACATCGTTATACACGCGTTTGGTGTGCATCATCATGGTAAATACTTCCCTGAAAAAATGCGGCGTGTGTGGGTCTTTTTCGGTATCGCTGTAAGCGTGGTGCATGCGGTGCAAAATAGCATAGGCCCTGGGATTGAGGTAGGACGAGCCTTGTGTGACCCATGAAAAAATGTAAAAGAATTTTTCCCAGAATTTAGTCATGGTAAACATCTTGTGCGCGCCGTAGCGGTGCAGGAAAAATGTTTGCCCGAAAAGGGAGAGGTACCAGTGTGATATGAAAAAGAGGAATATGATCATTTTTGGAGCGTTATGCTTTCAGCTGCAATATCGGCATTCTGAAGCGGGGAAACGATTTTTAATTGGTTAGCTCAATGTTAAACAATCAACATACGGATAAAGTTGTGACTTTGGTTTTTGCAAAGCCCTTTGAGTGTAACAAAAAGGTTATAGTATGTTAATTCCGAATAAGCCAGGGGTTATTGCGAATACGACGCGTGCTTAATAAAAAACCCTCCCGATCCATCGGGAGGGTTTTATGAATGGCTGGAATAACACCTTATCCGTTCAGAGCTTCCGCGCCGGCCACGATCTCGAGGATCTCGGTCGTAATGGCTGTCTGACGGGCTTTGTTGTAGCTGATTTTCAGGTCGCGGAGCATGTCTTTCGCATTATCCGTGGCTTTGTGCATGGCGGTCATACGCGCGCCGTGCTCCGAAGCATAAGAATCCAGTAAGGCCTTATAAAATTGTGTTTTTAAAGAACGTGGGATCAGATCGCTCACGATAAATTCCTTGCTTGGCTCGAAGATATAATCCGTAGCAGGGCCTGAGCCCTGGCCGGCAGTTGCGACAACCGGCAGGAATTGCTCGGCCTGTACAATCTGTACGGCTGCATTCTTGAACTGGTTATACACCAATACCACTTTATCGAATTGCTTCCCAACAAATGACTCCATGATCTTTTCGGCAATAGGAGCAACGGTATCGTAGGTCAGGTTATCGAACACCTCGTTCAGGTTATGAGGCAGGTCGGTGCCGTGAATGGCGTTATCCGTACGTTTGAAGGCATCATTGGCTTTTTTACCGATGGTTACCACCGACACGTTTTGCCCTTTGTAATCTTCCCGGATCAGGTTCCATGTTTTCTTGATCACGTTGGCATTGAAGCCACCCGCTAAACCACGGTTGGAAGAAATAACCACTACCAGGATATTTTTGGCAGTACCGGTTCTGGCATAAGCATTCTCAGAAGTATCTAAACTCGAGCTTACATTCTGCAGGATCTCCTGAAGCTTTTCGGCATAAGGACGCATCTGTGTAATCGCATCCTGCGCACGTTTCAATTTCGCAGCACTTACCATTTTCATGGCACTCGTGATCTGCATCGTTGAGCCTACGGAGGTGATCCTGTTTCTTACTTCTTTTAAATTTGGCATCTTATTAATTTTTGAGTTAGTGATGTAAAGAGTTTGAGAATAGATTTACTCTCAAACTCTCCAAATCAACAATTCTCCAATTAGTTATATTTTGCAGTTAATTCTTTTGCTGTCGCTTCCAGTACACCGGTGATCTCGTCATCGAATTTTCCTGCTTTCAGGGCATCCAGGGTCGCTTTATGCTTGCGCTCCATCGCATCCAGGAATTCTTTTTCGAACTCTTTCACTTTGTTTACAGGAACCGCACGCAATAAGTTTTTAGTACCTAAGTAAATGATAGCGATTTGCTGCTCTACGCGGAACGGTGTTGCATTGGCTTGTTTCAGGATCTCCACGTTGCGGGCACCTTTATCCAGTACAGATTTGGTAGCAGCATCGAGGTCGGAACCGAATTTTGCAAACGCTTCCAGCTCGCGGTATTGAGCCTGATCTAATTTCAGGGTACCCGCTACTTTTTTCATGGATTTAATCTGAGCGTTACCACCTACACGCGATACCGAGATACCTACGTTGATCGCAGGACGGATACCGGAGTTGAATAAGTTAGACTCTAAGAAGATCTGGCCATCCGTAATGGAAATTACGTTTGTAGGGATATAAGCTGATACGTCACCGGCCTGAGTTTCGATGATTGGTAAAGCGGTTAATGAACCACCACCTTTCACGATCGGTTTCAATGTTTCAGGAAGGTCGTTCATGTTTTTAGCGATCTCGTCGGAAGCATTGATCTTGGCAGCACGCTCTAATAAACGGCTGTGCAGATAGAACACGTCACCAGGATACGCCTCACGTCCGGGAGGACGACGTAATAACAAGGACACTTCACGGTAAGCCATTGCCTGTTTCGACAAGTCATCATACACGATCAAAGCCGGACGGCCTGTATCCCTGAAGAACTCACCTACTGCAGCACCGGTGAATGGTGCGTAGAACTGCATTGGAGCAGGATCGGAAGCGTTAGCCGCTACCACTACCGTGTAAGCCATGGCTCCGTTCTCTTCTAACGTACGAACCACGTTGGCTACCGTAGAACCTTTTTGTCCAATAGCTACATAAATACAGAATACAGGTTTTCCTGCATCATAAAATTCTTTTTGGTTGATGATGGTATCCAGGGCTACCGTCGTTTTACCGATCTGGCGGTCACCGATGATGAGCTCACGCTGGCCACGTCCGATAGGAATCATGGAATCCACCGCTTTGATACCTGTTTGCAGAGGCTCGTTTACCGGCTGACGGTAAATTACACCCGGAGCTTTACGCTCGATAGGCAATTCGTAAGTTGTTCCGGTAATAGGACCTTTACCATCGATTGGATTACCTAAAGTATCGATAACACGTCCCAACATGCCTTCACCTACTTTAACGGAGGCAATGCGGCCGGTACGTTTTACAGAAGAACCTTCGCTGATCCCTGTGCTTGGACCTAACAATACAGCCCCTACGTTATCCTCTTCAAGGTTCAATACGATGCCCTGTAATCCTGTTTCAAATTCAATGAGCTCGCCCGATTGAACTTTAGATAATCCGTAGATGCGGGCGATACCGTCGCCTACCTGTAATACGGATCCAACTTCTTCCAGTTCAGCCTCAGACTTAAAGCCCGATAACTGTTGTCTTAAGATTGCAGATACTTCTGCCGGTTTTACTTCTGCCATGTGATATGGTTTTTGTTGTTTTAAATTACCTGTTTAAATTAAAAATTCCCGAAATGCCCCACATACTTTCCGTTCGTGATGGTTTTCATGGCTCCTGCAGCATTATACACCTTGCAGGAGAAGGTGATATATGTTTTCACATATAAGTAATTTTGTTGCTCGTCTTTTGTCTGAACAATGTTGAAGGTAGAACCCGTTTGGTTTCCTGTTCCCTGCGAAGTGCTCCACATAACGTGATTGCTGTCCCAGATAGCAACCTCAACACCGTTTGCTGCGTTAACAGAGTACGGAGCAGACGCTACGGGAAAAAGCGTTTTGAAAGTAGCATCATCCGGAGAACCGCCGGTAGTCGTAATCGTACCTTTGGTGATATTAAAATAGCTGTTTGTTCCGTCATCAATGCCCGAATCGTAAGTCCAGTTGGTATTACCGCTTGAGCCTGATCCGCCAAAAAAGTTCGTGCCGTCTGTTACATAAGATACAGCCGTTCCATCCAGGGAGTAAGATACCTGGGGAGTGGAATTCACATCTACCGTAGGAATTGTGCTGGTGGTAGAACCTGTAGTGGTAGTGGTTGGAGCAGGGTCCGGCTCAGGATCGGACGTTTTCTTTTTACAGGCCGTAAACGCAAGCAGGGCAACCAGGATGAGGGGGAAAATTGCTTTCATAGTTTTAGGTTTATGGTTTCTTTCGGTCCTTATCAATTAATATTTTGTGAGCGTATAGCCGTACTCTTTACTGAATTCTTTCTGAGTCGTTTTAAACGCATCGTATTCCTTGTTGAGGGCATCCGTAATTTTTCCCGCAGTTGCAGAAGTCTGTGTTTCGTCTTCCGCCGTAAAGCTTTCAGTCGGGATGCTGTACAAGCGCGCATATTCCACGTACTCTTTTTCCAGGCTCACATAGGTGTTCACCAGGTGCTGTGTTGTTTCTTTAAACTTCGTGAATTTTTCATGCACCTTCTCTCCTTCCAGCTCCGTTTTCACCTGTTGGCAAACCGTTGTCAGCTCTTTCAGTGCAGGGTTGATCTTGGCTGGGTTATAGGTCGCGCAGGTTTCAAAGAATTTATTTTCCGCCTTCGTGCATTTGTCCACGGCATTTACCATCTGGTCATTCACGGCAATCGCATCATCTTTGCCAGGCCCGCAAGCCAGCATCATCATGAGAAAGAAAGGAATGATCAACAGTTTTTTCATGAAACTAGTTTAATGCCTTATTCGTTAATTCTTTTTTCAGGTTGCTCAGCTGGCGGGATACCGACCGGTCGATCTGCTTATCGCCGATCTTCAGGATGAAACCACCGATCAGGTTAGAATCTGTTTTTTCTACCAGTTCAATCTCGCCGTTCAATTGGGTTTTTACCAGGTCAAGCGCTTTCTGGCGTGTAGCGGCGTCAAGCCCCTGTGCGGAAGTAACCACTGCCGTCAGGATATTTTTATGAACCTTGTACTGGTCGATAAAGCTCGAAGCGATAGAAGGGATAATGGACTCTCTTCTTTTGCTTGTTACAAGCGTTAAGAAGCCCATTGTCAAGGCATTGAGCTTTCCTTCAAAGATCGACTTCAATACCGCAATCTTTTTGTCCGTTTTAATAACCGGGCTGTTTAAGAAGGTGACGAATTCCCTCGAACCGCCTGCCACTTCACTTACCTGGAGCATATCCGCATATACGGCGTCTAGCTGACCTTTTTCAACCGCAAGGTCTAATAAGGATTTGGCGTATCTGGATGCAACTATCATGATTAGTTAAGGTTTACGTCCTTCATTAAATTGTTAACCAGTGCTTTTTGTTTTTCGTCGCTCGACAGCTCGCTGCGAAGAATTTTCTCAGCAATCTCGATAGACAAAGTGGCTACCTGGTTTTTCAGTTCGGCTACAGCCGCATTTTTTTCGTTGATGATCTGCTCGCGGGCAGAAGCCATGATCCGGTCAGCTTCTGACTGTGATTTTGCTTTGGCTTCGGCAATGATCGCCTCTTTCGTGTCGCGTGCTTCTTTTAATAAAGCATCCCGCTCATTGCGTGCTTCCGCTAAAATTTTCTCGTTGTTGGATTTCAACTCACGCATGTCTTTCAAAGCGCTTTCAGCACTGGCCAAAGCATCTTCAATTCCTTTTTCACGGGTTTTGATCGCTGTTAAGATCGGTTTCCAGGCAAATTTGCCTAATAAGATCAATAATAAAACAAAGGTAATGCTGGTCCAAAAAATTAAACCAACCGAAGGCTCTATTAAACTTGCTAAAATGAATGTACTTGTCATTTTTCTCTATTTTAATTTTTATACTGGTTGCACTGTCGTGCTGATACTTTCAAGCGTTTGTTTGCAAATGACTTTTTTTAGAAACCAAAGCCGTTACCAACCGTAGCGGCTTTGGTTTTGTTGTTGAAGCTGATTACGAAATCAAAGCAACTACCACACCGAATAATGCAACACCTTCTACGAGGGCTGCAGCGATGATCATAGCTGTTTGGATTTTCGAAGTTGCTTCCGGTTGACGTGCAATAGCGTCCATTGCGTGTCCACCGATTTGTCCGATACCGATACCTGCGCCGATTACGGCTAAGCCTGCACCGATTGCTGCGATACTTCCTGTCATTTGTTTTTGGTTTTTATTGGTTATTAATTATGTTCTTTAATTAGTGTTTTGCTTCAACAAGATGATCATCATCCGTGGTGTGCATGCCGTCCTCATTATGATCAGCCACAGCAGACCCGATGAATAAAGCCGTCAGCATGGTGAAGATATAAGCCTGTAAGAATGCTACCAGGCACTCCAACACGTCAATGAATAAGGCAAATGCTACGGAAACCGGAGCGATGGCATACGATTCGAAGATAAAGATCAGACCGATCAATGAAATAACGATGATGTGGCCGGCTGCAATGTTTGCAAATAAACGGATCATTAAGGCGAAAGGCTTGGTGAGGATCCCAACGATCTCAATCGGGATCAGGATCGGCCAGATGGCTTTCGGCGCGTGAGGCAGGAAAATGTGCGACCAGTAATTCTTGTTTCCGTTAATATTTACAATGATCAGGGTGAAAGTAGCTAATACCAATGTAAAGGCGATGTTACCCGTTAAGTTGGCGCCAATAGGAATTAAGCCGAATACGTTGTTGATGAGGATCAGGAAGAATACCGTTAACAAATAAGGGACATACTTGTCGGAGCCGGGGCCAATGTTCCCTTTCGCGATATCGTCGCGTACAAACACGATCAGAGGCTCGAAGAAAGATTGCTTGCCTTTTGGTGCGCTTGTAACTCCTTGTTTTTTGTAAGCTTTGGCAATGGATGTAAAGATTAAAAATAACAGAATAGCTGACAACAACATTTGGGTCACGTTCTTGGTGATTGAAAAATCCAGAACAGCAGCATTTGAAACCTCGATTTCCCCTTTTGCGCCGGTTGATGTTTGCAGGTACTGTCCGTGCTCATTAGTATCGGCAGAAGCGTAATAGATTTTTTCCTCAAAATTCACAAAGCGCTCGCCGTTTTTCTCAACTACTACTTTGCCGTGTACATCATGATGAAATTCAGAAGACATGAAGAACACAATTCCGTTGTTTGTTTTTAAGATCACCGGGAGAGGAATAGATACCGCGTGCTCATGCTCTCCCCATAAATGCCAGGAGTGCGCATCCAGGATGTGTTCGAAAGCCACTTCGGAAATATTAACTTTTTCCTTGCCGCCTTTGGCATGCGGATCAACCACATGGGCTCCGTTTCCTTCCTGAGCAATGACGCCATCTTCCTGCGGTTCTGATGCCGACAGTTTGGTAGAAACCATGAGAAACAGGGCAAATACTGCCAGAAAAACACCCGAAAACTTCCTGAATATATTGATTTTATTAGTCATTACGAAAAAATAAAGTGTACGCTTTTAAATTCGGGTGCAAATGTATGTATAAATTGGGAATAGCGAAAAGTTTTTTTCCGGATTTAGACGAAAAGAACCTAAAAAAATTAGGCTCTTTCGGAGAGGTCTAATTCCCTACTTTTTAAGAGGATAGAGGCGGGGATTTTTAACATTTTGGGGAGGGAGTTTGGCGCTCTTAATTATGCTGCCTTCGAGAGCCTCAGGCAGCGTTTCGCCATGAATAACTTAGTTCAGACAACCGGTGCTTGATCACGCTACAGCGTGACTCGAAACTAACGGAACCCTAAACCCTAAAATACCACGTAATCCTGTGGGTTCAGGGCAAAACCATTGTACCAGATCTCAAAATGCAGGTGCGGGCCGCTGCTGTTCTCTCCCGTATTCCCGATCACGGAAATGGCCTCTCCCGCCTTCACGTAATCGCCGGTGTGCTTGGTCACGCTGGCATTGTGCTTATACACGCTCGTAAGGTTATTGGCATGCTGGATCTGGATCACATAGCCGTCGTCGGAGGTAAAGCCCGAAAACAGCACGGTGCCGTCGAGCGTGGCTTTGACCAGCTCATCTTCCTTAGCCACAATATCTACCCCAAAATGCTGGTCGCGGACGCTGTAAGACGAGGTAATGACGCCTTTGACCGGTGTGAAAAAGAAAAAATGGCTGATAGCCCCGATTTTATTGGCGCTTACCTTGTCGCTGGTGGAAGCCAGCTGGTTCGTTTCAATGTCGCTGCGGAGCTTCATGTCTTCCTGGCTTGGCTTAATGTCGAGGTTCCGGTATTTACCCGTCGAATCTTTGAGAGGCTTGTCCGGCTTGCCTTCCGTGTGGCCTTCAAATACCTTGAGGATGTTATCCATGTACCAGTCGCGGGCGGCCAGCGTTTTTTCGAGGGAATCAGCCCTGGCGCTCAGGCTCAGCAGCTCTTTGCGGTCGTTCACGTTGCCATAGCCCGGGATATACTCCCGCAGGGGCGTAAAGGCCACAATGCTGATCACGAAGGTGGTCATCACGATGGTAATGGAACCCAGCAAAATGATGAGTCCGAGCGGGGAAAGACGCAGGGCGAACTTCTCGGCAAAGGAATCGTCGTTCAGGATGACCAGGCGGTATTTATTGCGCAACTGCTCGGTAAAGATCTTCCAACGGCTATTTTTGGATTCAGGCATACGTTCTGCACAAAATTATACTAAATTTACGATTTTGACGTTATTAGCTTATTTTTGCAACTTGTTTTTGAGATCATTTTCCAAATATAGCATTCCTGCACTGGTATTGATACTCGTGCTTGCCGCCTGCCGGACAAACAAAAATACTTTTGTTCACCGGGGGTACCATAACCTTACCGCGCGTTTCAACGGCTATTACTATGCGACAGAAAGCATCAAGGATGGCGAGGATAAGATCCGCAGCGATTATAAATTCGATTACGACAGGCTGCTCCCCGTGTTCCTGGTGCCTACCAACGAAACCGCAAAAGCCACCTTCCCTGAGTTCGACAAGGCCATCAAGAAATCTTCCAACTGTGTTCAGCGCCATACCATTAAGGATAAAAAGGGCAACGAGATCCCGACTGCGGGCCACTGGATTGATAACAACTGGAATGTCATCGGTATTTCCCATTTCTACAAGCGCGAGTTTTTCTCGGCGATCGAAGATTTTGAATACGTCATCCGCACCTACAAATCGCCCGACCGCTACAAAGCCATGGTATGGCTGGCCCGCTCCTATTTGGAGATCGGCTCCGTAACACAGGCCGAGCCAATCATCGGGCTGCTGAAAGACGACAAGAAAATTTCCAAATACGCCAAGCAGGAGCTGCCGGCGCTGCAAGCCGATTACTACCTGAAAAGGGGCATGTATAAAGAAGCGGAAAAAGCCCTGCTGGAAGCCATCAAAGCCAAGCCGCCTAAAAAAACCAGGGCTCGCTACGCCTTCATCCTCGGCCAGATCTACGAAGAAAAGAACGAGAACAAAAAAGCGAGGGACTATTATCAGAAAACCATTTCCGCCAAGCCGGATTACGACCTCGTGTTCCATGCCATTATGAGGCAGGCCAGGCTGGTTGACCTGAAATACGGCAATACGACAAAGCTGAAGCGCGACCTGCTGAAGATGACGCGTGATGAGAAGAACAAGGAATACCTCGACATCATTTACTATACCCTCGGCGAGATTTCGGAACGTGAAAAGAACGAGCCGATGGCGATCAACAATTACAAGTTATCCATTCAGAACAGCACGCAGAATCCTAAGCAAAAGGCATTGTCTTACCTGAAGCTGGGCGAGATCAATTTTGAGCAGGCCAATTACGAAGCATCAGGTGCCTACTACGACAGTACGATGACGATGCTTCCGAAAGACTATAAGGATTATACGGAGATCGAGAACCGTAAAAAAACGTTGGAAACCCTGGTAGGCTATATCCGCACCATACAGCGCGAAGACAGCTTGCAGCGTGTGGCGAAGATGAGCGAAACCCAACGTGAGAAGTTCATCACAAAAATGATTCAGAAGATAGAGGAGGAGGAAGAGCGGAAACGTGAGGAGCTGGAAGCCCTGCAGGCACAGAATGCAAACCCCGACTATAACGCCGCCGTTCCTAACAACGGGATGACGGACCTGGGGATTGGCGCCAAAGGCGATTGGTATTTTTACAATCCCACGCTGGTGGCTTTTGGTGTGAACGACTTCGTGAAAAAATGGGGTAACCGGAAGCTGGAAGATAACTGGCGGAGAAGCCAGAAATCGCTCACCTTCGATGATCCGCTGGTAGAAGAGAAAAAAGACACATCGTCGGTGGCAGGCACGGATAGCATTGCCGCCAAAAAGAAGGCGAAAGCCAAGGATAAGAAAAGTGTGGAGTACTACCTGAAAGACCTGCCGATGAACGACAGCCTGATGAAGCTTTCGAATACAAAGATCATCGACGCCTACTACAACCTGGGAAGCACCTACAAGGAAGATCTGAAGAACAACAAGAAAGCCATCGCTACCTTCGAGGATCTGAACAAGCGCTATGATCAGCATAAGTTCAGGCCTTCCACCTATTACCAGTTATACCGCATCTTCCAGTCGGTGAAGAACAATGCGAAAGCGGATGAGTACAAGAATAAATTGCTGAACGAATTCCCGAACAGCGAATATGCACAGCTCATCAAAAACCCGAACTACGAAGCCGAGAAAAAAACGCAGGCCAACGAAGTGGAGGTATTCTATACAAACACCTACGAGAAATACAGCGGTGGCAATTACCAGGAGGCTTATGCCCTGAGCAAGGAATCTGAAACCAAATACGGGAAGAACGATTACTCACCGAAATTTGCTTTTATCAAAGCGATGAGTATCGGTAAGATGAAAGGCGCTGATTCGCTGGAGATGGCCCTGCGCACCATGCAGGCCCTGTACCCGAAAGATCAGGTGAGCAAGGAAGCCCAGGTGCTGCTCGAAATATTGTACAACATGAAACATCCGAGCGAAGCCACCAGCAATGGCACGGCGATGACGGATACCTTCTCGCTCAACCTGAATGCCAAGCACCTGGTGATTGTTGTGTTCCCCGACGATGCGGATATGGCCAACAACTTTAAAGCGGCCCTCAGCGACTTCAACAGCAAATATTACGGCATCAGCAACCTTAGCATCGAGAGCAGCCTCTTCGGAAGCTCAGACCAGATCGTGTATGTGAAAACCTTTGATAATGCGGAAACAGCCATGAAGTACATTGGCAACCTGAAAAAAGACAAGGACGTGTTCTCCGGAAAAGCCAAGCCCGAACTCTTTACGCTGATGGCCATCACGGAGGATAACCTGCAGCGCTTTGCCCGCAAAAAGAAGGTGGATTACTACAAGCCTTTTTTCGAAGATCATTACAGGTAAATTTTCCTGCTGCTTTTTTGAGTAGCTGTGTTTATACTTACCAGTCACACCGGGTGATCCCGCGCTTCTTTTGCAGGATCCTATATCCATCCAATCTGTAGAACTTTTCCCCACAAAAAATCCAGTCGTTAAATTCCTCTAAAAGCCCGGTGAATTGGACGAATAATTGGGGCCCTGGTCGGAAAACCATGATTTTTTTCACTATATTCGTCGCTCTAAAAATTGGGATCATGTTTCAAAAAGCAACTAAATCTACAGTGACAGAAGGCACTTCCATCAACCTTATCGGAAACGGTACTTCCATTACAGGCGATATCACTTCCAACGGGGATGTACGCATCGATGGAAATTTAAAAGGGAATATCAGCATTACCGGCAAGCTGGTAATCGGTCCTTCGGGAACCCTGGAAGGCAATATACAATGTCAGAACGCCGATATTTCGGGCGAGGTGAAAGGGAAACTGCATGTGACCGAGCTCCTCTCGCTGAAAGCCACCGCAAAGATGGAGGGAGACATTGTTACCGGAAAAATTTCTATTGAACCGAATGCCACATTTACAGGAACCTGTAATATGGGCGCAGTTGTAAAAAATATTTCCAATGGAGCAGAACCCAAACAGGAAACCGCAAAAACCGCTTAATTCCTACGCCAAATACAGCAGCCTGGGGTTGCAGATGGCGCTGATCATTACCGGTGGCTCCTATGGCGGCCATAAGCTCGACCAGCATTACCAGAACCACACGCCGGTCTTTACCATTATTCTCAGCCTGCTCTCTATCGCTATTGCCCTCTACATTGTATTGAGAGAAGTGATCAAACCCAAAAACTAAACCCTTTTCATGTCCGATTCAAAAAAATACATCCTGTGCTTTGCCGTTGTGTGCATCGGCTGCCTGCTGCTCTCCTACGGCCTGAGCCAGGTGCCGAGCGTTTACCTCGCCACAACACGCTTCTGGATCCCGACGGTATTTTTTGCACTTACCACATGGGGCATCAATGCCGTGCTCACCCGGGGCGACAAGAACTCCAAGGAGTTTGTGTTTAAAACACTGGCCATGAGCATGGCGCGCCTGCTGGTATGCCTGGTGCTCGTGCTCATCTATTCGCGCGTGAGCAAAGCCGACAGCCTTGCCTTTGCCTGCCACTTTATGTTGCAGTACCTGGTTTTTACCGTTTTCGAAATTTCCTTCCTGTTAAAATACATCAAACAAACCAATTAAACCGGAAATGCGCCTCCCGTGTGCTTCCCGTTTTGGAACAGATGTTTTTAACTGTATCTTTAAACGACTAAATACAAATCCATCACCTACATGAGAACATTTTTTTTACCTGCATTGGCGCTCTGTTCGGCTTCGGTCATGCTTGCGCAAACACCGGCCAACAATGCCGATTACAAACAATCGATGACCGTTGGCCACTCGCTGACCAATATGAAAGGAAGCGATTATAAATTTACGGTAGTAAAATCCCTGGACGCTTCCGCCGTACAAAACCAAAACCAAACCGGTACCTGCTGGTCTTTTTCATCCATGTCTTTTTTCGAAAGCGAACTGATGCGTATGGGAAAAGGAAAGGAGTATAACTTCTCCGAAATGTACGTGGCCCGCAGGGCTTACCCTTTGAAGGCAGATAATTTTGTGCGCATGCACGGAAAGAACAACATGGCCGAAGGCGGTGGCTTCTCCGACGTGGTACATGTGATCCGCGAGTACGGCATGGTGCCGGAAGAAGTATACACCGGCAAAAAAAATCCGAAAGACCTGCACAATCACGCGGTGCTCGAGGCAACGCTGAAAGGCATTACGGCTGCTGCCGTCAACGACAACAATACGAAAATAGATTTTGAAGCGGTGCACACCGCTGTGGAAGCAACCTGCGACGCCTTCCTGGGCAAAGCTCCTGAGAAATTCAGCTACAAAGGAAAAGAGTATACGCCGAAAAGCTATGCCGAAGCAACAGGCATCAACCCGGATGATTATGTGTACCTGACTTCTTTCACACACCATCCGTATTACAGCAAGTTTACCCTCGAAGTGCCTGATAACTGGAACTGGGACCAGATGTACAATTTGCCTCTCAACGAATTCCAGGAAACCATGCAGAATGCCATCAATACCGGCTACACCTTTGCCTGGGCTGCCGACGTGAGTGAGAAAGGCTTCCGTTTCAAAGACGGCCTTGCCATTGTTCCTGAAAAAGCCTTTTCTGAAATGAGCGACGACGAAAAAGCGGAGCTTTCTAAAAAGCCACAACCGCAATTTAAAGTAACGGCAGAAAACCGCCAGACGGCTTTTGATAACTACGAAACACAGGACGATCACGGCATGCACATTGTAGGAACGGCAAAAGACCAGAACAATACGCCTTACTACATTGTGAAAAATTCATGGGGAACAGAGCGCAACGAATGCAGCGGTTATTTCTATGCGTCCGAAGCGTATGTGCTTTATAAAACCACCAGCATCATGCTGCACAAAAAAGCCCTTCCTGCAAACATCGCTAAGAAATTAGGAATCACGCAGTAGATCTCTGATTGTTGACTGATCACGACGCGTCGTGACTCGAAGTCAATATTAAATAATTACATTTCATAAAAAGCCTGTTACACATGTTGTGACAGGCTTTTTTTGTGCCGGAGCCTTGGCTGCTGTTGGTGTTATCACCAACAGCCCGGCCGGAAATAAAAAAAGGTGATCTGTCGTTTTGTAAACCGTTCCGCTCTTGCGCACACAAAGCCATAATTGGCAAAGCGACCATGAAAAGACAGCAGCCAAATACCTATCGCCCCTGTTGGTGTTATCACCAACAGGGAGGAGCATTGTGATAGTTGCCTTGCCGGTGATAACACCAGCAAGGGCACAACAAAGATGCAACGCTGCTAAAATAAAAAGCCTGTCACGAGCATCGCGACAGGCTTTTGTATACTAACACACAACTGCAAAATTTTTAGCAACGCGTACCCGGCGCTTAGCCGACTTCTTCCACCACGATCTTTTTGCTCAGTGTTTCCGTGATGATGCCCTGCTCCTTGCCTGTTTTGTAAGAGATGGAATTGTCGAGCATCTCCCGTTTCAGGATGCTGATCTTCCGCCCGATCAGGAGATTCTTTTCCTTGAGGTAGTTCAGAAATTCCTTGCTGTGATCCAGCGTCTGGCGGATGGTATATTGTTTTTTATCGCGCACGTTGGCCAGCAGGATAAAATTCGTTTTCAGGAATTTGCCTTTTTCATCGGGGATCGGGTCACCGTGCGGATCGTAATGCGGGTGCCCTAATTTTTCTGCCAGGCGGGCAATGAGTTTTTTATTCTGGATGTGTTCCAGCTCTTCGGCAATGTCGTGTACCTCGTCCCATTCAAAGCCCAGCTCCTGCACCAGGAAGGTTTCCCAAAGGCGGTGCCGGCGCACCATATCGATGGCCATTTTCAGGCCCTGGGGACTTAAGCGCGTGCCGTATGATTTCTCGTAGATCACATAGTCCAGGTCGCTGAGCTTCTTGATCGTCTCCGTTACCGTAGCCGGAATAAAATGTAAGTAGGAGCTTAGCTCTTTATTGGTAACGGCAGTCTTGTTGGCGTTGGACAAGTGAAACAGCGCTTTCAGGTAATTCTCGATCGTCTTGATTTCCATGCTGGCTTTTTGGTGCACCAAAAATACGAATTATAAAGAAGCCCTGCTAAGGTAAATTTTAATTCAATGTCCGTCCTCTCAATAACTATCGGGGCGAACGGACACCTAATCCAACACGATTCTGATACAGTACTCTTTTTAATTTTTTGCTACACCAACAGAGAATGCCGGTAATGGGATTTTAAGGAAGCCCTTAAAATCCCATCTACTCTCTTAGTAAGGAATGGTCACAGAACCTCCGACCACTTTTTTATCTTCGATGATTGGTTTCGGGCTTCCGATGCTCTCGTAGGTTTGCGTTGCTTTGTCAAGAACATTGGATTTTGGCGGGTCAGCCGGTTTAGGGTCCGGTTTTGAAGGAGCGTTGGGATTGGAAGGCTGCACGCCCAGGTCTTTTAGCTGAACGTTGTTTCCTTGTTGGGTTTGAGAGATACCCACCTGGGCCAGTCCCAGGAAGCTGAGGATGATGATTAACTTTTTCATGAGATAGAAGATTATAATGACGCCTACTCTTTTTTTGGATTTTCGGCTTCCTCCTGCTCTACAAAACTGGCTCTTTTGTAAAAGCGGAAAAAGGTGATTTTATCCAAAGCCGGGAGGTGTTTTCCCCCTGAGGATAAATACAATCGTTTAGTCGTTTTTGCGTTACATAAATAACAACATCACAGCCGGTACCTCTTTTAAAAGGCTCAGAAAACCGCATAAAATCAGGTAATAGTACCTGTACGGGGAATGCAGGGATTGTCTACTTTTATCATGCCCCGCTCATCATGACATTCATCATTAACACCTCTATTCTATGATCAAAGGAATCGATCTATCCGTGCATAACAATCTCAATCCAACTCTGATAGCCAGCCTGCAATGGGCGAACGGCTTGTATTTCGCGTTTATAAAAGCCAGTGAAGGCATTACCGTTCAGGATGCAAAATTTGAAACGAACTGGTCTATGTGCCAGCAGGCAGGCCTGCTTTGCGGTGCTTACCACTTCCTGCGTCCTTTGAGCGATCCCGCCCAACAGGCGCTGAACTTCCTGCAGCAATATGAAAAAGTCAATACAAAGGGCGCTATTCTGCCGGTAGTGGATATTGAGTGGGCGCTCGATGTCAATAAAAAAGACCAATGGGCTGTGATTGCCCTGCCGCAGCGGATCTCTCTTATAAAAACATTTCTGACAGCGATAGAAGTCGGATTGAATGTCAAGCCGGTGATCTACACAGCTTATTCATTCTGGAAAAGCATGGTCATGGCTCAACCGTCTTCTGCCGACAGTGCTTTTTTTGCGCAGTACCCTTTGTGGATTGTCGATCTCAGCAATTCCGGGAAGGTTCCGCCACCCTGGACAAGCGCCTTGTTTGTTCAGAATTATTTCGGTGATCAGACAGCCGATCCGGCAAATATGTATGCGAGGCTCGATCACGATCATTACAATGGCAGCTTATTGCAATTGCTCAATATGACAAGTCCGGGTTATGTCATTGATAAAACATTTCCGAAATGCACCATTGTAAAGGACCTTCAGCGTGCCCTGATTTCCAGGAATGTTTTGTCGGGCACAGCCGATGGCCGGTTTGGAGCCACGACGGAAAAAGCTGTTAAAATAGTTCAATCCTCTCTTGGTCTGGCAGCAAGCGGCGTTGTGGATGCGGCGACCTGGCATAAATTACTGTAAAGGGGTTTAATTAATAAGTCCCCGCGATACATCGCAGGGACTTACTGTCATAAGCGGGGAGTCTAAGATTTGCTTTAGCGGATCAGTGTCAGAAAGCCCTGTTTTTCTATGGTGCCGCCATCGGATTTTTCCGCTTTCAGCATGTAGTAATAAGTGCCGTCCGGAACCTTTTCGCCGTTGGGTGCTTTTCCATCCCATGCTGCCTTTACGCCTTCCATGATGGACATCACCTGTCCCCAGCGGTTGTAGATCTCAACGCGCAGGTTATGATAGCCTTTCAGCGTGACGTGGAACATATCATTTGTGCCGTCGCCGTTGGGCGTAAACACATTCGGGATGATGAGAAGATCTTCTTCCTCAACAGTGATCACAACTGTGGCGGTATCGTTGCATGCCGCATCGGAAGCGATTCCTACCAGAACCACGGTATAGGTTCCACCATTTGTGTAAGTGGTATTCGGATGCGTCAGGCCGGAGCTTTGCCCGTTTCCGAAAGTCCAGCTATAGCCTGAGAAGCCGCTGCTACTGGTATTCCCGAGGGATACCGGTAAAGGCGCATTTCCCGAAAGCGGGCTTGCGGTAAAGCTGGCGACAGGATTTGTTCCCTGTGCAATGCTCACTACCGAGCTGGTGGAGCAGCCATTAACCGGATCGGTGACGGTGATCGTATAATTTCCCGGAGTGCTTACAGCCGGCGGGTTTTGTTGACCGGAGCTAAAGCCTCCCGGACCGGTCCAGCTGTATCCCGCATTGGTATTGCCTGATGTGGCGGATAAGGCAGCCGTTGGATTGGCACAGTTGATGGAGTCGGCACTGCTTGTGGCATTCGTGAGGTCCGGTGCCAGGGTGTTGGACGAAACAGCGATGATCGAAGCCGTACTACATCCGTTCACAGGATCAGTAACGGTTACCGTATAATTTCCCGGGGAAGAAATATCAACCGGATTTCCGCTCAGGTTGCCGCTAGGTCCGCTCCAGGAAACATTGCTTCCAGCAGTGGCTGTAGCGGTGTAGGAGAGGCTCGCATTGGTACAGGTAATCGTGGATCCGGAGGATGCCGATGTGCTGATGCCGGAGATGAGCGGTGATGTGGTATTCGAGCTGACACTGATGGTGGTTGTGATAGAGCAACCGTTCACCGGATTGGTAATGGTTCCCACATATTGCCCCGGTGTAGTGAACACCGGCGAAGCCGTGCCATTCCCGGAAGAAGGAGCAGGTGTCCAACTGTAGGTGAGGTTGGATGAGCCGCCGGTCACACTAACGGTCTGCGATGTAGAGGCGCAGGTAAGTGTCAGGCTGTTGGCAGAAATACTGACGGCAGGTGTATTGGCATCCGGAACGACCGTTACCGTGGTAAGTGCGGACGTACAATTGTTTTGCGGATCGGTGGCCGTGACTGTATATACACCGGAGCCATTGGCGATGGTGGCTGCGACGGTATAATTGCTCAGGCTGCCTGTAGGCGGCGAGGTCCAGGAATAGCTCAGGGTTCCTGCAGAGCCGCTTGCCGTGAGCTGCACCGTTGGTGTGGCGCAGGTTGTGGTATAAGATCCCGGGCTCACCGTAAGTGTTGGAGCAACTGTATTCTGTAATACTGTCACAGAGCCGGTGGAGACACAGCCGCTTTGTGTATTGGTAACCGTGTACTGATAGGTACCTCCTGCTATCACGGTGATGCTTGGCGTGCCGGCTCCTGCGCTGATCCCCGGGCCGCTCCAGGTGTAGCTTACCGGGCTGGCCGTTGTGGAGGCTGTTGCCAATACACTGGTGATGCTGCATGAGAGGGAGCCGCTGGCGGCACTCGCCATTTGAGGACTTACTGTATTGGAAGCAATGTTCACGATAGCATTGGTGGAGCATCCGGTAAGCGGGTTGAGGACGAAGGCGGTATAACTTCCTGCGGCGGTGAAGGTTGGCGAGGCCGAGTTGATCCCGCTGGCCGGTGCCGGCGACCAGGTATAGGTCAGGCCGCTTGTAGAGGAAGTGACCGTAACCGTTTGGGCCGTTGAAAGACAGGTTAATGTGAAATTGCTCGGCGACAGGTTGACGACCGGCGTATTGACATCTGCCACCACGGTTGCTGTCGACAAGGCGGTGATGGCTGAGGTACAGCCGTTCTGCGGATTGGTGACCTGCACTGTAAATACGCCTGATCCGCTGGCTACAGGATTTTGCACGCTTGTGTTGCTGACAAAGCCACTGGCCGGTGGTGTCCAGCTGTATGTCACACCAGCCGTGGAAGCGGTAGCGGTCAGTTGTACCGTAGAAGAAGCACAGGTTGTTGTAAAGGATCCCGGGTTGACCGTCACGGTAGGAGCGATGGTATTTTGTGTGATGCTGATGCTGGTGTTCCCGCTACAGCCGGTGGCTGTATTGGTAATGCTTACGCTCAGGGTTCCGGCCTGGTTGATGCTTACGGTAGAGGCATTGGGATTGCCGCTCACGCCCGAGCCTGTCCAGGTATAGGTATGCCCGGCTGCCGGGCTCACGCTGTAAGTAATAGAAGGAGAAGCGCAGGTCAATGTGCTGCTGCCCGCAATCACAGGAACAGGTAATGGATTGACGCGCACGACAAAGGTGGCAGATGAGGCCGCTGTGCTCACACAACCTGCGGTGGAAGTACCAACCACCACATAGGTTTGCGTTGTTGATGGATTGGCACTAACGGTTTGCCCACTGCTGCTGCTGAGCCCTGTGGCCGGAGACCAGGTATAGCTGGAAGCGCCGGAAGCACTCAGTCCTACGGAAGCGCCGACACATATCGTTGAACTGGCTGCCGCAATGGTATTGACCGAGATCGTTGGTGTAGGGGATACGGTGACCATCCCGACAGCCTGGCCGGTACAGCCTGCCGCCGATGTGCCGCTTACCGTGTAAGAGGTCGTGGCATTAGGAGTGACCGTAATGGTTGTTCCGGCGCCGCCGGGATTCCAGGTATAGGTATTGGCGCCCGTACCCGTTAAGGTGATGGAAGAGCCGGCGCAAGCCGTACCGCTGTTACTGCTGCTGATCCCGACCGTTGGCAGGGGATTGACCGTAACCACGAAAGTTCCGGAAGAGCTTGCAGAGCTCACACAACCCGCCGTAGAAGTTCCAACCACCACATAGGTTTGAGTGGAGGAAGGGCCGGCACTAACGGTCTGCCCACTGCTGCTGCTGAGCCCTGTTGCCGGCGACCAGGTGTAGCTGGAAGCACCGGAAGCATTTAGCCCCACCGAGGAACCGATACAAATGCTGGGACTTGCCGAAGCAAGGGTGTTAACGCTGATCGTAGGAGTCGGGGAAACGACCACAGCGCTTACCGCCTGGTTGGTACAGCCTGTTGCTGAGAGCATGCCCGTGACGCTATAGCTTGTCGTGGCGGAAGGACTGACGCTGATGCTGTTACTTGTACTACCGCCCGGGCTCCAGGTATAGCTGTCGGCGCCTGATGCCGTTAAGGTAACGGTGCCATTGCCCGAACACAGGGTGCCGTTGTTGCTGGCGCTGATCGTAACGGTAGGCGTGATAATGGCGGAAGAAACAGCGATCACGGAGCTGGTCCTGCAGCTTCCTACGGAAGCGGTGACGGTATAATTTCCGGGGTTGCTGACGGCTGTAGCAGATGCGGTAGGTGAGCTGCCGCCGGGATTCCAGGAGTAGGTGGTGCCCGATGTGGTGGAAGAGCCTGTGAGCGTCAGCGTGTTGTTGAAGCAGGTCAGGGTTTGATTGGAAGAGGTACTGAGTGTCGGGTAAGGATTGATCACATAAGTAAAAGTCCTGGTAGCGCCGGCACATCCGCTGTAGCTTGGTGTGGCGCTTACCACGCCAATTTGCTGCGAGGTCACATTAGGAGAGGTATAGCCTGCAATGTTGCCGATGCCGTTAGCCGCAAGCCCGATGGACGTATTGGTATTGGTCCAGGTGATGCTGGCTCCTGCAGGTGATGAGGTGAAGTTAACTGCTGCAAAGGGAGCGCCGGCGCACACCGTCTGGCTCGAAGGAACAACCGTAATCGATGGGCTCGTGAGCGAGACATAGGTGGTAAAAGTGATCGGGCATGAGCCGCCGTTTACCGTGAGAGAATACACACCGGTTGTATTCACCGTGGCTGAATTCGCCGATTGTGCGGTAATGCCCCCGGCGGGGCCTGTCCAGGTATAGCTGCTTCCGTATTGGTTAGGGCCGGTCAGGATCACCGGGCCGGTACAGTTGGAGCCGCCGGTCTGAATCAGCTCTTTCGGTCCTGCGGAGGCATCCACATAGGCATAGCCGAAATGCCCGCCTTCCTCGCATCCACCCGATGAAAAGCGCACGGTCACATTTGTTCCGATCCGCGATGTGAGATCGAAAATTTTTTGTTGCCAGGGCATGTATACCGTCACGGAAGAAGAGCTGCTGGCCCCCATCCAGCAGGGGCGTATCGTGCCGGTGCTGCCTGCCCCGGCCGGAAGTGCCGTTTTATTCAGGACAAAGGTGTAGGTGAGGCAGGGCACTGAATTTCCCAGATTGTCAAGTACCTCGGCTGTAAAAAAAGGATTTACCACAGAGCTTCCGCTATGCGTTCCGTTATTGAATACCGCTGCATATTGTAACTTGATAATGGCATTGGCAGAAGTCACCAGGAAGGTTTGCTCGATGGATTCGGCACCGCCGAAGGGAGGCTGCGTGGGGCCGACATAGCCTGTGTGCTTAGGCGGGTAGTATGTTACGGGAACACCGGTGCAGGACGTCGGGCCGCCGGTTGCATTCACGCTGGTGCCGACGTTGCCGAGGCGCGCCGAATAATTTCCCCCGGGAGCCACTACGGGAAAGCCGCCGAACATATCGGTTCCCGTAGACATAATGGTATGGAACGATTGCGTATAAATGCCGGCATTCACGCCTTGTGTCCAGATCGTATTGGTATAAACGGGCGTTACCTGCCCGGCAGTATTGGTATTACCCACCGTACCCGTCCATCCGGTAAAATTTCCGGACTCGAAATCGAGATTGACCTGTGCCCGGCTTTTTACCAGGATGACAAGCAGGACTATAAGTAAATAATGTTTCATCATGATTACGATCGTATTAAATAATAAAAAGGCCGGGGGAGCCTGAACAGATTTAGACATCAAAAATATGTAACTCTCAAAGGGGATGTGAAGAGTGCTGGCACCTCGTTTCGTGAATGATTTTCCTGCTTTTTCGCAGACATGAGAAAGCTTGTATCCCTTGATGCAAAAGGATTTCAAGAGTATGGTCTTGTCCCTGCATAAGATGTAAACTGATTAGGGGAAAAAATCCAAACCTTTTTTATACTAAAAAAGCAAAGGTATTTTTAAGGAAGCCCGGGCTGAACGCCCAATAGAAAAAGGTTTTCCGCAACGATATCTCGGGAGAGAATGAGTTAGGAAGCGTGCCACCGGCAAAATTTTAACATCTTGTTTCTCTCCCGGTCATGGGAGCAAGTCTTTTAGTTTGGTGCTTGTTAAGGCTCATGATAACCGCTGAAAACAATGTACAGGACAAGGCATGAAAACATAACATCAGATCCTGACGCCCAGTACCAGTACATCGTCGAGCTGCGGGGTTTCTTTTTTCCAGTTGTTAAAGGTCGTTTCCAGCAATGGGAGGTTATCAGCAGGGTTTTGGGTGGAGAGATTTACGATCAGTTCTTTAAAACGGTTGGTCCCGAATTTTTTATCTTCTTCGTTGAGCTGGTCAAAGAACCCATCGCTGGAAAGAATGAGCAGGGAATTTGGTTTCAGCTCAACCGTTTCCATATTGAATTTCCGTTCGGGCTCTACTTCGCCCAGTAAGGACAGGCCCCCGATAGATTTCGACGTGGCTTTCAGCACATCGATGGTTGAGTCGTGAACGAGGAAGCCGTGGTTACGGGCCGCCGCAAAATGCAACAGCTTATTTTTGTGATCAATTTTTGCCAGCGACATGTCCATGCCATCCTGCGAGTATTCGTCGCCCTTGTGTTGCTTTAAGGCTTTAAACACCAGGCTATGCAACTGGTCCAGGATCTTATCGGGCGAGGTGATCTTTTGTTCGATGACAACTTCATTGAGGAGGGAATGGGCGATCATGGTCATAAAGGCACCCGGAACACCATGGCCGGTACAATCAACCACCGCCAGGTAAGAATAGTGCTCTTCATGGTGAAACCAATAGAAATCGCCGCTGACAATATCCTTAGGCTTAAAAAAGACAAAGTTCTGCTGAAAGAAATGGTTGAGTTCCCCGGGAGCCGGCAGCATGGAAGACTGAATGCGCCGGGCATAATTGATGCTGGCAATGATCTTACGCTGGCTTTCATCGACAAACGATTTTTGTACCTCAATGATCTTCTTCTGTTTTTGTGAGATCTTAAAGCGGTTGTAAATGAACCCGGTAAAAATGAGGATGAGCACGAAGCCCGCATACAGCGCCAGTTTCTGAGTCCGCTCCTGCCGGATGGTTGCCTGGCTTTCCGATAATTTGGCATCGGCAATTTTTTTCTCATCAAAGGCTTTGATACTGTCGGCCACGGCCTTTTTTTCATAACCGTGTTTGATATAGGTCTTATAAATGGCTTTCCGGTTTTCCTCGTTGCTTAAGCTGTCGCGCATGGTTATATACAGCTCATACATCTCAAGGCTTTTCGCCGGATTGTTTTTTTTCTGGTAAATGATCTTAAGCTTTTCGCTGATGTTTTTTTGCAGGTAAGGATATCCCAGCTCCTTGCTGTACTTCAGCGCGATCAGGCCATATTCAAGGCTTTTGTCATAATTTCCCTTCAGCAGGTATACATTGCAGACGTTGATGTAGAGGCTGGTCATGATCTCCACATTGTCTGCTTCCTTGATCATGGCCAGGCTTTTGGTAGCATACACCAGGGAAGTGTCGAGGTTGCCCATGAGCGTATATACCTCCGACATATTATTCAGGGCAATGCTCACGCCTGTTTTGTCGCCAAGCTCTTCATTCAGCTTAAGGCCTTTTTTGAAATAATCGAGGGCAGGCTCCAGTTTTTTCTGAAGCTGGTAGATACTCGCCACGTTGATGTAGCTGCGGGCCAGTCCGGGCTTATCATGGATTTCCTTCGCCAGGTCCAGGCATTGCTGGTAGTAGCCGAGCGCTTCGTCGTATTGCCCATGGTAGTAATACACGTTGCCAATATTGTTAAGTGTCAGGCCAACGCCTCTCTTATCCTTGAGGCCTTCCGAAATTTTCAGGCTCCGGTGGTAATTGAGCAGCGCTTTTTCCATCTCTCCCTGGGCCATGTATACATTGGCAATGTTGGTGAGCGCTATACTGACACCATCGGCATCTTTTACTTCCTCATAGCCTTTCATGCTCAGCGCGTAATAGCGCAGGGCTTCCTGCACCTGCCCCAGGTGATCGTAGATGAGCGCCATGCCTCCCATGACCTTTGCCACGCCGGCCTTATCCTTGGCCTGCTCATAAATGGCCATGCTCTTGGTGTAATAGCCGAGGGCCTCTTTCTTTTTGGAGCCGCTGAACATCAGCTGCCCGCAGCGGTAGTAGCAGCTTGCAACAGCCCCGCCGTTTTTGAGCGTTGTAAATACGTTGATCGCCTGGTTGTATGCCTCCAGGGCTTTATCGTCCTGCCGTAAGGTGCCGTAAGCATCTCCTTTGCCTGTTAAGGCGTTTCCAAGAATGCGGAGGCACTTCTTTTTCAGGGTCGATAGTGGCTCGTCGCTGTTCTCCTTCTCCCTGATGGTGCCCGAGGAAAAACCATTGTCATCGATCCTTACCGATTTGCGCGATACATTTTTTTCCGCGAGCTTCTGGGCCTGGTCGTATAAGCGAAGCGCCTCTTCCGGCTCCGTATCGGATAGCAAATCCGCCCAATACACCAGAGCGCTCATTTTTACCGTATCGCTGAGCGCGTTTTTGACAACCAGCTTTAGGGAATCCGTTTTCCGGTTTTGGGAGAAGGCTCCCATACCAAACGTTAGTAATACAAGAAAAAATAATATGTGCCTTCGGTAAACAAGTATCATAACCTCATCGTAAGTGTAGAACTAAACTCTTAAACCGGCTCACACATGCTTAGTGATGCGCAAGCCAAACATGTCAACGGATTGGGCCTTATCTTAAAGATAGTGAATAGAAAAATCAGCGCCCAGTAATTCCGCGAACTCATTTCCTTTTTCAATGATCAGATCGTCATCGGGGCTGCAATACCATTTGATGTCGAGCGATTTCCCGGATTTGTTCACAGTCTTCAGCAGCATAATGATTTTTACGATCATCTTGGAAGTGGCCGTATTAAAATAAAGCCAGCTGAACTCAAGCGTTGTTTTGTCTTTTGGCTGCAGCACATAGGTCTCCAGGTAGTTGATCGTTTCGTTGTAAAAGTCATTGACGTTTTCGGGAAAAGATTTCCCGGCAAATGAAAATGTTCCTTTGGAACCGTCCAGCACAATTTCGGGAGTCTCATTGCTTTGTGGGATAACAAGCGTTTGCATAAGCTTATATTTTAATTTTTATCGAATAGAACCACTCTTTTTCAGGTGTCTGGCTAATGGCGTATCTGAAATTATTCCCCGAATTTTTGGCGATTTCCAGTAAGCCAAGGCCGCAATTTCCGTCTTCGGTGATGACGTTGTCCAGTAAGCGTTCCTTATAGAGCCGTGCAATATCTTCCGTCGACATGCTCCGGATGCCTGTGAGCGTGCTCTCCAGGGCTTCCCTGTTTGTTTCCTCTATATAGTTGCTGCTGTCAATGATGTAATCGCCGTTTACCATGCTGATGCAGAACATGCCTTCTTTAGAGCCCTTGATGGCTTTTCCGTGCTTGGAAATATTCTGCAGGACTTCGATCAGCGAAACCATAAAGCGTTTTTCCTTGGAGGAAGGCTTTCTGTCGTCGATGAAATTATTCTGCAGCATGGTGATGAGCGATACGATGATGTCCTTAGACAGGTCGCCTTTGTAAAGCATGATCACCTTATGGTCGCGGAGGTCCAGGTAAAAGTTGACGTGGTAAAGGATATCAACGCCCGCACTGATCCGTTCTTTGCTGGTAGAAACTTCCAGTGACAGAAAGAAGCGGGATTGCGTGCCGGATGATTCCTGGAAAGCATATTTTATCGGGAGGCCCGATTTCCGCGCCATCTCGATGAGTCCGAGGCTTGCCCCGCCTTTCTCAGAGAAGGAGCCGTTGGCCAGTACTTCCTGGTAGAGCTGCTTGAGCTCTTCGCTGCTCAGCGAGTTCACCAGCATCATTTTTTCATTGAGCGCATCGATGTGCTCATTATGGATGAGGTTGCAGGACGAGAGCACCACGCGGTCTTCGAGAATGCTTAATTGAAAAAAATCGGGATTCTCCGTAAGGATGCTGTGCTGATCTTTCGTGCCACTGTGCCGGATAATGTTTTGGAAGCATTCGGCAATGAGTAAGGACACTTTGTTCTTGAGCTTTCCGAGATCCGTTTTGTTTTCCAGGTAATATTCGCTGATGGCAATGAGCCTGGTCGTGATATCGTCGTTGAACAAACCTAAATAGGATAAACAAATTTTGTTGTCTTTTACCTTATCAATCAGCTCTTTCATAGTGAAATCGTTTAGGTTATAGAATAATGTGAATATAGATCAAGATATCTGATTTAGTGCAGTCCACCGGGGGAAAATCTGTTTTTTAACAATAGTATCACTGTAAGTTTGCATAACAAAACAAGGTGTATTAGCAGCGTACACGCTTCGCTTTTTTACTGTTTTTTGCTCATTTTCCTTCGAGCCAGAGGCGAAGCTCTTTGAGCTCTTCCTGGTTGATGGAATGCTGCATGCCTTTATAGGTATGGAGCACAGGGCTTAATCCCAGCTTTTTTAAATAACTGTCGGCTTCGGTGGCATAGGTATAAGCCACGCGGGCATCGGCATCTCCATGCCCGATGAAGATCTTCAGGGCTTTGAGGGCTGCTGAGGATTTTACTAAGGTTTTCAGCGATTCGAAAATCTTTCCGCTTAAAGGCGCAATGCCTTTCAGGAGCTCAGGTGCCGTTAATCCTACTTCATAGCTCATCATCGCGCCCTGGCTGAAGCCACAGAGGTATACCTGCTTAGGGTCTGCTTTGTATTTAGCCGTCACTTCCGGGATCAGGGCTTTGATCTTTTCGCGGCTACTCTTCAGGTCTTCCGCGTTGCCCTGCATCACGCCATTTACGGTTTCCATACGGAACCACTGATAGCTGTTTGCCGACATCACGATCGGTGCGCGGACGGAAACCACCAGGAAATTCACCGGGAACTGCGATTGCAATCCGAAGAGATCGGCTTCATTGCTTCCGTAGCCATGTAATAAAACCAGGACCGGTGGCTTGTCTGTTTTCACAGAGGGCTCGCGCACCACATAAGGAAGGGATAAATCGTTTTGAACCTGGGCATTCACGAAAACAGAAAAGACCAATAACAACAGAAGGAGTATTTTTTTCATAAGGTGGTTTTATTCAGAGTGATGATGCCTGTAAAAAGGTATGAAACTTTTTTTACTAATAAAAATCCGGAGGATATTTTTTTGATGGAGTAAAGGTCATTCGCTGCGCTTATAGCGTAAGGGATGGAGCGATTTGTTTGAGCTCCCTGATGAAGCGCAGCGTCATCAGGAGCGAGTCGCGACAGCCCGGCCCGAAGGGTACGCCCAAATGAAGTTAATTGCTTTCACCTAAAAACACGAATCACACTATAGTGGATGTGCCGGAGTTCCTTACCCATCAATGGTTTTAGGGGATTTATAGTTTCAACTTTCAAATCCGTTTGAATTATTTTTTCAAAAAGAATGCAGGCGAATAAAAAATCTTTGTACATTTGCCACATCAAATCGTCTTGATTTGTAAGAAAACACTTGTGAGAACACAAATCCGCATACGCGCTGTTTCCTAATCCAATCACCCAAACCCCGGTGATTGGCGAGAATCCCATTGTCTGAAACATTTTACTGAGCAATCCTGCAAAGAAGGGCTTTCCTGATCTGATCAGTTCACAATCATTGCATTTTAAATGATGAAATAGCCATGTGTCGTATATATAAATACGAGTGAGATAACATGGCTATCCCCTATAGCAATTAAAAATAATACTATCTACCTATGAAAAATCTTTCTATCATTAGAAATATAGGAATCGTCGCGCATATAGATTCGGGGAAAACAACCTTAACGGAGCGCGTATTATATTACACCGGTGTTAATCATAAGATCGGGGAAGTTCACGATGGCAATACCACGATGGACCATACCAAACAGGAACGTGAGCGTGGCATCACCATTACGTCGGCGGCTACCCGCTGCGAGTGGAAAGGCGCGGAGATCAGCATCATCGACACGCCCGGTCACGTCGACTTTACCGTAGAGGTAAACAGGTCGCTGCGTGTGCTGGACGGATTGGTATTCCTGTTCTCGGCGGTGGATGGTGTCGAGCCTCAATCGGAAACGAACTGGCGCCTGGCCAATGATTACAACGTAAGCCGTCTCGCCTTCGTTAATAAGATGGACAGAACGGGAGCAGATTTCCTGAAAGTGGTGGATGACATCCGTGAGAAGCTGAATGGAAATGCGGTTGCGATCCAGTTGCCGATAGGTGCGGAAGAGCGCTTTGAAGGGGTGATCGATCTCGTGCACATGAGAGCCATCCGCCAGAGCGGAGAGATGGGCGTTCATATCGACGTGGGAGAAATTCCTCCGGAGCTGATCGCCTTGTCGGAGTCGATGCGGACACGCCTGATCGAAGCGCTGTGCGACATTGATCCACGCCTGATGGAAAACTATGTAAACGATGAGGAGATTACTGCCGAAACTATCATCGCGGCTTTACGCAAAGGCTGTCTTGAAAATACCGTGGTGCCTGTACTGTGTGGTTCGGCGTTTAAGAACAAAGGCGTTCAGATCCTGCTCGACCAGGTGGTGGCTTTATTGCCAAGCCCGGTGGATAAAGGCAACGAGGTGGAGAGCCCCTTTGTAGGATTGATCTTCAAGGTGGTGGCCGATAAGCATGGGAAGCTGGCTTACCTGAGGCTTTACAAAGGACAGCTGAAAACAGGTGACTTTGTGTTGAACGCCGTTACCGGGGAGAACGAGCGGATCTCGAGGATCTACCAGATGCATGCCAATGCGAAAACCAGTGTGGACGTGGCTTATGCCGGCGACATTGTGGCCGTGGTAGGAACGAAGGGATCGAAGACAGGCCATACCTTGTGTGATGTGCATCACCCGGTGGTACTGGAATCGATGAACTTTCCCGACCCGGTGATCTCGGTGACCATTGAGCCTAAGACACAGGCGGACTATGACAAGATCGCTTTTGCGCTGTCGCGACTGGCAGAAGAGGATCCGACCTTCCTCGTGAGGAGTGATGCGGAGCTCGGGCAAACCATCATCAGCGGTATGGGCGAATTGCACCTTGACATTAAGATCGACCTGCTGAAAACCGATCATGGTGTCGAGGTGAGCAAAGGTGTTCCCAAAGTAGCCTACAAGGAATGTTTAGGCCGTACGGTGAAACACCGCGAGCAGTTCATCAAGCAGAACGGAGGCAGCGGCAAATATGCCGTGATCCATTTTGAGATCGGCCCGGGTGACGAAGGCCAGGAAGGCCTGCAGTTCATCAACGCCATCAGCGGTGGCGTGATTCCTAAGGAATTTATCCCCGCGGTGGAGAAAGGATTCAGAGCTTGCCTGAACGAAGGTGCCCATGGCTACCCGATTCAGTCGATGAAAGTAAGATTGTTCGACGGTGCTTTCCATGCGAAGGATTCGGATGCCTATTCCTTTGAGCTGTGCGCGCAGGAAGGTTTCCGACATGCACTCGGCAATTGTGAGCCCTATCTGCTGGAGCCGGTGATGTCGGCGCAGGTGCTGACGCCTGATGCCTATACCGGTGCGGTGGTGAGCGATCTGAACAAGCGTCATGGCATTATTTCGGACCTTAACGACAAGGACGGTGTGAAATATATCCAGGTGAATGTTCCCATCGCGAAGATGTTCGGTTACATGACCGACCTCCGTACCATCACCGCAGGAAGAGGTAATTTCTCCATGGCCTTTTCCCATTACCGGAGGGCGCAGTAATAGGGGCTTCTGGCTCTTTATGAAAAATCCCGTCACGAGAATCGTGGCGGGATTTTTAATGATATTTAAAGGGTTATTTTTTTGCTTAAAGACTGAGTGTTATTCGGAGGTCTTTATCCACAACACTTAAAGAGTCCGATTTTTTTATACTTCCATCTTTCAGGAAATCCCAGAACACATTCTCTTCAATAAGTGAAATAAGCGATTTGGCAGATTTACTTTCCTGGAGGGATTCCCATTTCTTCTGCCTGGGGTCGATGATGGAATTTGCGATCAGGCATTTTAATTCGAAATGACTAATGCATATGACCGGTTTTCCTTCATCCCCATAAACATAGCGCTCATGGTCGACGTAAAAATTATCGGTAATGATAAGCGGGTAAATTGTCGCTTTTGACAAACGGGAAGTGTCGTCAATCTTCAATACTTTTGCAATGTAATTTAGTCCCTCAGGCGAACTTAACAAGATAGAATCTTTACGAACCTGATCAATAGCTTTCTCTATGTTGTAATTAACCCAATCAGCCTTGCTTTTCTCTGTAGGTTTACTGGTATTGCTCAGCTTAAGCTGGATCGGCATGAGGATATTTTCCTCCAGAAAGTAAGCGATAACATCCGTTTCTCCGTAAAGGCCAGCTATGTGAAATGCTTCACCTTTTTTAGGAAACTCTACTCCATATTCGACATAATTCGTCATAAGGGAAAGACTTTCTTTGATAGAACAATTCACATTTTTCTCTCTTAAGGCATGATATGTTTCATTTTGTTTTGCTTCTCTTTTTTTTAGATCCTTCGTGCTATAGAGTTTTTTGGTAATGACATAGTCGTACATCATTCTGTTTAAGTCGGCTACATGACAAGCTTTGTAAGAGAAAAGGTAGTCATCCCCGATTTTATACACAGGATTAAAGGGCAATCCGTTATCCAGGTCGGCTATAAAATCTATTAATATTCCTAATTCAACCTCAGATTTCTGTTGTAATTCCTTTATTTCATAAAGATGACGGATAATCGCTTTTTTTGTCAGGACAGGAAAAGGGTTTTTGTTTTTTTCAATTTCAGGGAATTGATTAACAATGATAATATCACTCCATTCAATTAACTGTTCTTGGGATTCTTCCGGAAAATCCTTTTTTAAATTTCGAATAATTGTTTCTTTAACAGAGCGTATTTCACCACTTTCGGGATATTCTCCGAGGTAACGAAAACTATCAGACAGCGCAACCAGGCATGAAACCGCGCAAAATAGTTCATACAAGGAAACCGAGGTGCTTTGCCCGATCCTGACGCGTAAGTGATGAATATCGGTTTCATCATTGGGTTGATAGATATTGGTTAATGCGTACCGGAGATTGAGGTGGAAATGTTGTGTGAGCACCAGGGACATCAGGCGCGTCATAGCTTCGTTGTATTTTTCGGGATCGGGAGAAGTGATGTTCTCAAAAATGGAAAGATCAACTTCCATCGATGTTGTTCCCGGAGTTTGAGTTAGAATTGTTACTCCGCTATGAAGACTCATAAGCGGGCCTTCATTTGTTTTATAGGTCTTGTCAATTTCCTTGAAATGTTCTTCTTTTGAAACCTGTGCATCAGATGCTTTACGCTCATCATCTCTCTTGAATTTTGTTTTTAAACAGTCAAGAAGATACAGGTTTTGACTTTTAGTTTCACCCGGAATTGTCAGTGTATAGCCATTGCCATCTTCATGATGAACCAGGTCGAAGCCTGCCCACCCATATAGATCCATAAACTCCTCAAGGAGATACAAGTCTGTTTCCAGTTGAAGCAGGAAATGCAGGGCGTTAAAGAGTTCTAATGAATATTCCGTGCTGTTTTCAGCGCTGAGTTTTGGTGTAATCTTTCTAAGAATCTTTTTTACAGAGCTTAATGAGCCGGAAGAATACCTTGAAAATCTGCCGCCGGGTGAGTGCGTCTGGCCTAATTCGATAGTCAGGAATAGCGCCTTGATCACAGAATCGGGTTTAGGATTAAGCGTCAAAAGATCTGCTTCACATTGGGTGATGTATTTATTATACAATGTGATTAAGCCTGAAAATAGTTCAAGAGTTGCCATTCTATCAAATGTATCCGAAGAATCCGGAAAGGCAATTAAGAGTGATGGGATGTCCAGTTTGTAATACTCAGTCCAAAATTCTTCAGACTTGTTAATATAGACTCTTGAGCTGATCAAACCTTGATAAGCTTCTTCAGGAGAGGTCTGGAAATGTTGTATCAGGTTACTGACACTGATCTTCTTGTTGTTTTGTTTTTTGTTGTTCATGTTTTTGGCGTTTGGTTAACCATAGAGGTTATGCCAAAGCATCGAAGCAACATATAAATGTAATAAATTTTTTTCAATGTTCAAGAGCCGGTCTTTTGTCTGAAAGAATCCTAAGCAGATGCATAAAAAAGGGAAGCCACCGGCTTCCCTTTTCATCTATTAAAAAAAAGATTTATTTAGCAACAACGATCTTCTGTTTGATGAGTTGTTGCTTATCGTCGCCAATGATGCTGTAAATGCCATTCGCGAGGTTGCTGACATCGGCCTTATAATTAGTAGAGGCATTGATGGAAAGCGTTTTCACCACCTGTCCTAAATTATTAACCAACGAAAGATTGATCTCCCGGTCTGAGGCTATCGTAAAATCACCTTTGCTCGGATTCGGGTAAATGCTCAGCACCGGCTCATTAGCCCCGAGGCTTTCCATACCGGTGCATGTGGTTACCGATTGTGTAAAGCTGGCCACGTTCGTGCAACCGGTGCCACTGTTTATGCCGGTAACAGAATAAGTTGTGGTGACGGTAGGGCTTACGGAAATCGTATTGGTCGTAGGGCCTGAGCTCCAGGTATAGGTACTGGCGCCGGAAACCGTTAGCTTGGCCGCTTGCCCTATGCATAATAAGCTCGGAGTGCTCACCACTGTTAACGAAGGCAGGGAGTAAACGATTACAGATACACTGCCTGTTCCCAGGCATCCCGCTGCGCTTGTGCCGTTAACCACATAGGTTACAGTAGCGCTTGGAATGCTCGATGGAATCGTAGGCGTTTGTACATTGCCGCCACCGGCAACATAGGTATAGGTGCTGGCGCCTGTCGGTACAAATGTGAACGATTGTCCGCTGCACACCGAGCCCGTATTAGCAGTGATCACAGGTGAAGGATTTACTGATACGGTAATTGCCGTGCGTGGCCCCTGGCTGCAGGTATTGGTAGATGCTGCATAATACGTATAGGAACCGGCCGATAAGGTAGAAGTAGCATAAGCAGTTCCGGTAGCAAGGCTCATCGTAGATGTTGGAGAAGCGTACCAATTGAGGGTGCCCGTTCCGGTAGCCATTAAGGTGGTTGATTTGGCAGCACAGATGGTTTGATTGGAAGTTGGTGTGGAATTGCCTGGTGCTACAGGAGGCGTGCATCCCAACCAGTTGATCTGGCAATAGCCGCCTGCACCGGTACCCGCAGCACCGCCGTTGCCGTTGCCGCCACCGCCGCCGCCGCCGAAGTTTGCACCGCCGGCAGAAGGATCGGATACATTACAACCGGAATCGGTAAAGCCGGCACCTTTGCCGCCGTTGCCGCCAGGAGTACCGCCACCCGTTCCGGCAGATCCGCCGGGAGTCTGGCATACGCCGGTCCATGCAATCGTATTACCGCCGTTGGTGCCGTTGGTTACGGAACCTGCAGCGCCTGCGCCGCCACCACCGAAGTATGTCCAGTAGCCACCACCACCTGTGCCGCCTGTATAATTAGCGATGGTACCACCCGAGCCAATGCCCCCGGCACCGCCGCCGCCTATAGTAGGATTGGCAACGGAAACACCGTTAGCACCTCCCGTGGCTGAAATTAAACTCCCGACATTGGAAGTGCCGCTACCTGCGCCACCGCCGCCGGTTCCTACATTTACGGATAGCACCGCACCCGGTGTGACGGTATAAATGCCTTTGGCATAACCGCCGCCTCCACCACCGCCGCCGCCGTTACCGCCGCCCGATCCGCCGGCACCGACAACTTCAAGCGTTAATGTAGTCACACTGGCCGGAACCGTGAAGGAATAGGTGCCAGGCACTGTGTAGGTCTGTACCTGGGAAAAGAGGCTGCCAAACCAAAGGGATAGAGCAAGGGTAATGGTTTTTTTCATGGTGTTGGGTTTTAGATGTTAGATGAACTATAATTAAAGTGGATTGCAATACGCATTCTGTACCCGGAACAATAGACCATGTAGAAAGTGTTGCGATGGTCTAAGCATATTTTGAAACGGGGCTGCTTATACCTGGCAGGCATGTTCTTTCGGCCAATAAAATAAATATAATGGATTTAAACCGCTAAACAAAGCAGGTCACTCATTAGTATGAGCGCTTAACGAAGTGGAATGCAGGTTCTGAAACATCTATCCGGATATTTTTCCGCCGGCGCAGATCGCTACAGGAACTTCAAACTTTGGCCTGGTACAGCTGAAATAAATGAGACGCTTTACATTTGCATGCCGCCTGGAGTTCTGGCAATCATTATAGGAGTACCACTGCCTGGGTATGTCGTGACACGCCATATTAAAAAAGGGCCGCTTCATCAGCGGCCCTTTTTTCTTAACAGGAATGGTTCATTCTTCTTTCGAAGCAATCATCACCTCACCATCGGCAGGTATTTTTCGCGGTTCTCGATGATCACCCAGAGGTTGATGCCCATGAGTATCAGCGCGACCGGTATGCCCGACTGAAAGTTCACTACGTGCGTGAGCAAGACACCTGTCATAATCGGGAAGATCATGATGGCGCCCAATGCCCTGTATTTAGGGATCATGAACAGGATGCCGCCAATGATCTCGACAACCGCAATGAGTGGCATCAGCCAGCCGATCTCCATAAAGGCGCCCATCACTTTCAGCATGCTTTCGGGTAGATCTTTGGGTGGAGGCATGTAGTTGAGAAACTTATTCAATCCCGAGTTGATGAACATCAAACCAAACAGGATACAGATGACAAGCAAGATTTTCTTTTTCATAGAATTAAAGGTATGATTTATTTTTTTAATTGAGGCAGCAAAGCGTCCAGATTTTCCATCGCCATGCCCAGGCCTTCTTTGAAGCCCATTTTGATGGTAGCTTCCAGCTGTGCAAAATCAGCATAAGAAATTACCAGCTCCACGAGGGTATGATCTCCCGTTCCGGTAAAGGTCGCATTCCAGGTCGATTGAGGCATGTCCTTATTCACATTACCTTCGGCGTCTGAAAAGGCATCCAGGCCCGTGAATCTTTTCTGTGGCTGAATATCCTTGTAGTTTGCAATCGCCCAGTGCTCCTCTCCGTTTGGTCCTACCATGGCATAGAGCCAGTGGCCGCCATTCCGGAAGTCCATGCGTTTTGTTTTTGCTTTCCAGGGTTTCGGTGCCCACCACTGGTCGAGGATCTCGCTCTTGGTGTAAGCATCCCATACGAGGGCCACATCCGCTGCAAATTCTCTTTTCACGTTGATCGTGTTGTTTTCTTTGTTGACGATGAAGTCAAAGGTTAAGTTGGCATTCATGATTTCTTGTTTTTTAAGGTAAGTAATACATGGTCTAGTTGGTTAAAGCGGCTTTCCCAGATCTTTTTGAATTGTTCCAGCCATTTGTCTATCTCTTTCATTTTGGTAGCGTTTACTTCGTAATAAATTTCCCTGCCCGATTGCTCCTGTTTCAGCAGCTGGCATTCGGTGAGGATGCGCAGGTGTTTGGATACCGCCTGGCGGCTGGTGTCGAAGTGCTCGGCAATGGCGTTGGGAGTCATGGCCTGCACCGCAATCAGCAATAAAATGGCCCGTCGGGTCGGGTCGGCAATGGCCTGGAAAACATCTCGTCTCATAATCTCTGTTTTAATTGAGCAACTATCTGGTTGCAAATATATGTGCAATTATTCGGTTGCGCAAGTATTTTTTAAATTATTTTTTAGTTTTTTCAAGATCGCCTGGCTTTAGAATGCCTTCCTGGGGTCAGTCAACAAAAAATGATGCCCGGTTATGCCGGATTCATAAAACTCAAAGGGTAAAAGAATCCACACCGGATGATCTATGGATGAGAAAAGGACAGGCTGCCGCAGGGAATAAGCGCGTAAGGTTTGGATGTATCGCCTGAGGAGATAGAAAAATCTAATCCGAGAAATAGGTTAAGTGACGTATGTTCCGCTACGGCTTGTGCAATGGCGCTTTCAGGGATAGCATTAAAGCGATAGCTATGACCTTTTGAGAATAGGGCAATTGGCATTGGCTCCAGGTGTGAGCCATCCTCAGATAAAAAACCGAGATTGAACAGGCAGTTCTCTTTGGGCTGAATCACTTTTTGAAATGTCAGAGGAATTTTCGATCCGGCATTCAGAAAAGGAATCACCTCCTGCCTGTAGAAGTCGTCGCTTTGTTGGTTCTCAGGGCTCATCGTATCCGGAAGTAAAAATACCCTGAACGTCTTTCCATTGTCAGGAGTAGGGGAATAATCAGTTTTTGAAAAGGCAATGTTTACCTGGAGAGGAATAAGGCTGTCATTGATAATCTTCACCTTTATATACCTGTAGATATATTTCAAGCCATTCGGGTCTATATAAATACGGCCGTACCTCTGGCTGTTCTCTATATAAATACCGCTGTATTTTTTGGTCAGGTGCTCAGGCTTCTCGTCTGAACAGCAATAAAGGCAGCAGATACAGCAGATGAAGATGAGTTTTCTAAAGAGTATCATGCCTATGGTTTGGTTTGTTCGATGAGTTGTTTCAGAATAAAGAGCGTGCCCGCCCAGTAAAAATTTAAATGCCGATAGATGGATTCGGTCGGGAAGTTTTCGGCGCTGACGGATAAAAAAGTGTCTTGTTTCTCCGGTCTTAAGCGAAAGGTCATCACCGTATAATTTTCGATCACATCCGGCAGGCGCGACACCGAGCTTAAATGATTATATTGAAGGATTTTTCCGGGCTCGCATTGCAGTACCATACCTTTATTTTCAAAAGGCCCGTGATGGAAGCCCTTGATGATCACGGGATGTCCAACCACCCAATCCGTGACGACGGCAAGCGCCATGCCTTCCTCTCCCATCCATGCTTGCATCAGTTCCGGTTTGCTTAAATAATCCCACACCTTATCCGGTGATGCCTGAATCAAAATATGCTTTTCAATGCTTTGCTCCATGTCTGTTACTGTCCTTTCCTGATTTCTTCCTCCACGATCTTTTCCGCCGAATCCGGCGATGCCTCATCCGCCTGCTTCTCGGCTTTGATCAGGGGCAGCATGCCGGGATGAATGAAGCCTTTGGCGGCAGCATGCTCTGCAGCAGAGAGGCTATTCTCCGCCAGGATCATCTCCACATCATGAGAAAGCATGCCTTCCGAAATCTGCTTCACTTCCAGGTCGCGCTCCTCCAGCGACACGTCCCTGATATAAGCCGCGAGGATCCTTCCCGGAAATTCTTTTATCACCTCTGCATAGATCTCCGGGTCGTGTTGCCCGCTGTCGCCAATGAGGATAAACGGGAGATGAGGATAAGCCTTTAAAATATTTCGGATCTGTTTGGGCTTGTGGATGCCATGCGACTCCGAAAACAACTTGTTATGGGTGAACCCATAATCCTTGAGAAACAAAGGGCCTTTGGGAATCTTATTGATTTCTAAAAAATCCACCAGCAGGTCGTAGAGATTCCAGGGGCTGCTGGATACATAAAAGACCGGATTCTCCTCGGCTCCCGAAACGCCTTTTTGCAGAGCCTGGTAAAATGCAGCAACTCCTTCAAAAGGCAGGCGCGAGTAGGCATTATTCATGAAGGTCATGTAGGCCGACTTCAGCAGGCTTTGCGCATGCGTGGTGAGTACCGTATCATCAATGTCGCTGATCACACCGAATTTTGCCGTCGAGGGTGGCGTCATTACCTGCGCTCTGGCCTGGATGGGTTTTTGAAAAGCGATGGGAGCATCGAGAAGCTCGATCAGCGGGTGGTGCCAGAGCTCTTCCACAGGAAGAGGTGTTTTAAGCCGAAGCGGCAATTCAAAATAACCATCCTCGTCCGACATAAATTCATGCTCCGTATCACTGAAGCTTACCCTCATCTTCGCCCCGGCCACTTCCACGCTGCTCAGTCGCTTATAGGTGTTCTGAAGATTTTTCCAAACCGAATCGCGGTCGCTCACCCCAATGTTCTTATTCAGCAGCACCCTTCCGCGCAGGTAAAGCTCCTCTGCATTGGCATAGGTCATATAGGTGAGGATGTGCAGATCCATATCGAGCCCCAAACGCTGGCGCAGCTTTAGTTTCAGGCTGTCGAAATAATTTTCAGAGGAATTGCCCAGCTTGTAAAAAAGTCGTTTCCAATCTTCCATAATAAGTTGTCTTCATAAAGCCCGATCGTATGAGCTTAGGCGATCGATGCATCACACAGGTGTGTCAGGCGCTTAAACGTCGTTTTGAAGGCCCCCGCTTCTCATATTCAGCATCACCGCATAGTCGCCTATCACAATACCGTTGGCAAGCATCAGGTGGCCGTTCAGGTTTTCGGCAGGCCGCAAGGATGTGGCAACGTGATGAGCACCTTTATGGAAGATCGCGACTTCTAATGACATAATGGAGCATGTTGTGCCGTCTCCCATAACCAGTAAATCTTTGCCGGGAACAAGTTTTTGGGCTTGCTTAAGGCTTTTATCGGGCATTAAAAAAGGTTGGGCTGAGCTTACTAATATGTATTTTGGGTCAGTTTCCCGGTTACCGAAACTCACTTTTATAAACTTGTTATTCCCGTTGGAGCCTGTACCTGAGCTGAACAGAACGGGTTTTTGTACCCACGATGTCAGCTCAGGTGTTTCAGCTACCCACATAAGATCGTTGGGGATAAAATCCTGGATAGCCAGATGCGTTCCGTTGGAAGCATTGATGGATGTATCATAAGCAAGTGACATAAGGTTTGTTTTTTTAAGTTTAATAATCCGGGTTTAATTAGCCTATGTGAATGTAATAAATTGCCCGCTTATTCCGCTATACCTGTCGCCGGAATTTTATGGCTGATGAAAATAAAAGCCTCCGCAGGGCGCGGAGGCTTTGGTGGTATCAACGGCAGCGGCACCATGCCCGGAGGCTATTATTTTTTCTTTTCTTGTTTGAGCGCATCCAGCTCCGCTTTCAGCTCCTTCACGGCATTGATCAACATATAGATCATAGCGCCGTTGTTCGTGTAAAGGTATTCCTCGTTATGATCCGGGTTGATTTTTCCTTTGCCAACCATATAGGGCGCCACCTCCCGGAGCTCATGCCCGTGTATCCCTACATGCTCCTCGTCTAAAACCAGACCCGTGTCTTCTTTGTATTGAAAGGTTGTCGGGTTGAGTTTCAGGATTTGCTCAAGCCCGTCTTTATAAGGCTTAATGTTTTTCTTCAGGGCAACGTCTGAAAACTTAGACCACATACCGTTCTGGTTAATGCAGGATGAAACAACGTTAAGACCCCAGCCATTGCCATTCTGCAGATAAGGAGCATTGATATAAAGAGCGGCGCCGTAGCTTTGAGTATTGGTGACCGTAAGCATCGCACTGGTAGATACATTCCCCCCGATCCCCACGGTTCCTTTTGAATAATCAGGAGAGGCGCATAAGCTGAGAATACCGGTCATGTTGGCGCCGCCGCCCGAGTTGATGATATTGTTTACCGTCAGGGCATTGGTGCTGACAGTAGCAGCGCTGATGGTACCGGTTACTGAGGCGCTGCCTGTGGTCAGTAAGCCTGAAATTGTAGAGCTGGCGGCTGTCAGCGCGTTGGTGACCCCAACGCTGCCTGCCGAAACATTCCCGGAAACCGTAGCGCTGGCTGCTGAAACAGCTCCTGAAACCGCGGTGCTGTCGGCCGTAAGCGTCCCGTTAACCGTAACACCGGTAGACGTAATCGCATTGGCGCTAAGCACTCCGCCAATAGAAGCAGCGCCTGTTACCGTGGCTGTGCCAGTGGTAATGCCTGCGGCTACCAGGCTCGGATTCTGAACCGAGACGCTTGTGGTCATCGCAGCCGTCAGCGGTTGTCCACCTTCCGCACTGATCGTTACCGACACGGTAAACACCGTATCAGAAGTGAGCAGCGGCGAAGTCCACTCACCCACATCACTTGGCTGTGCCGTTTGCTGGCCGATGCTGGCATCGGAATAGTAGATGGTAAAGGCAGAAGTATCCACCACCGAAGAGTTCCAGGTAAGCGTTACGCCCGATCCCGTATTAACCTGGGCAACGGGTACCAGGCTGTTGCCGCTTTGTACTGTAGCCCCCAGGCCGTTGAAATAAAAACCGGTCGGAAAAGTGGTGACGGTAAAGCTGGCAAAACCCGGAGTATTTACGGGAGGAGGGCCCGCCGAGGTGACGATCAGTTCCTTAATGGAAATGTTACTGTTGCCCGGAGTTGTGATGGTCTGGAATCCAAAGATCTGCACCACCACCGAGGCACCTGCCGGAAGATCATAAGGATTTCCTGATGCCGGTTCGAGCGTGTAGGTGGCGGGGCCGCTGCTTACCGGTGAGGCAGGCCCGACCACATTCCAGTTCACGCTATCATTCACCGAAGTGGAGATGTCGTCTGTATTCCCTGTAATACAATCGCTGCTGGAACCTACTGTAAGCGTAAAGGCCACTGAGGTGACAGTAACGGTGTAGCTTTTAGGATTTGTCACCACAAATTCCAGCGACCCGTACACCGGGTTTTCATCGGGAATAGAGACGGTGAAGGGAGCAGGATCGATTTGCAGAGCATAGCTCAGCTGTGTGGTTGAATCAGTATCCTGGTACACCCAGGAATTTGGTTTGGTTTGATGTTTCATGCTGTGGTAGATTTTATGGTTATGTTATTGAACTGGTTTTGCTATTTGCTTGTAATGAAAATGGATCTAAGTATTCTGAATGACATCATCCCTTTTTTGATTCATGGTCCGGAAACCGCAGCCGGTGGCCGTTTCAGGCGCCGCCCGCTAAAACACCATCAGCCTTCGTGAAAAGCCTCCACGCCAGGGTGGAGGCTTCATGCATACAATCTTAAACCTGGTTTATTTTTTCTTCACGTTCTTCGCTACCTCCGCTTTGAGCGCGTCCAGTTCCGCTTTCAGCTCCTTCACGGCATTGATCAGCATGTAGGTCATCGCACCATCATCCATATTCAGGTATTCCTCTTCCTTATCAGGACTGATCCTTCCCTTGCTCACCATGTAGGGAGCTATTTCCTGTAGTTCCTGGGCTGATACCCCGACGTATTCCTGTTTGGAGCCCAGCCCCGCTTCTTTTTTATAATGGAATTTAATCGGATTGATTTTGAGAACCTTCGCGAGCCCGTCCTTATACGGTTTGATTTTTTCTTTCAGGTTGATGTCTGATAATTTTGACCATGACCCTGAGGTATTAATACATGGCCCATGGACGTCAAGTGCCCACCAGCTTCCGCTCAGGTAAGGAGCATTAATTTTAACGCCATAGCCTGTCGTTTGAGTATTGGTTACCATAAGCATAACGTTACCGTAATTGGTTCCTCCAATGCCAACAGTTCCTTTTGAATAGTCGGAAGCAGCGCATAAGCTTACAGTGCCGGCTATATTGCTTCCACCGTTAGCATTAATAATGTTATTTACTGTCAGGGCATTGGTGCTTACAGAAGGAGTCGTTATGGTATTCGCCGTTAAGGCATTGTTCACGGTAGCGCTTCCTGTGGTGAGCGCACCAGATACATTGGCGCTGGCGGCAGTCAGCCCATTGGCAACTCCGACGCTATTTGCTGTAACCGTTCCCGAAACAGCAGCACTGCTGGATGAAAGCGCCCCGTTAACCGAAATACCTGTGGATGTAATCGCGTTGGCGCTTAGCACCCCGCTGATAGAGGCAGCGCCTGTTACCGTGGCTGTGCCTGTCGTAATGCCCGCCGCTACCAGGCTCGGATTCTGAACCGAGACGCTTGTGGTCATCGCAGCCGTCAGCGGTTGCCCACCTTCCGCGCTGATTGTCACCGCCACGGTAAACACGGTATCACAGCTCAGTGCGGGTGAAGTCCATTCACCGATGTCGCTGGGCTTCGCCGTTTGCTGGCCGCTGCTGGCATTGGAATAATAGATCGTAAAGGCGGAAGTATCCACCACCGACGAGTTCCAGGTAAGCGTCACCGTCGAGCCTGTTTTGATCTGTGCAACGGGGATCAGGCTGCTACCGCTTTCCACCGTGGCCGCCAGGCTGTTGAAATAAAATCCGGTTGGGAAGGTGGTAACGATAAAGCTGGTGAAGGAAGGAGCGGATGTCATTTCCTTAATGTTGATCGTGCTATTGCCCGGCACCGTGAGCGTTTGAAATCCGAAGATCTGCACCACCACGGAGGCACCTGCCGGAAGAGAAAAAGGGCTTCCCGATGAAGGTTGGAGCGTGTAAGTCGCTGTACCGCTGGTCACCGGCGATGGAGGCCCGATGATGTTCCAGTTTACCGTATCATTCGAGGTGGTTAAAATTCCGGCCGTGCTTTGGGTAATGCAATTGCTGGTGCTTCCAATCAGGAGGCTAAAGGCAACAGAGGTCACGTTGATGGCCTGGCTGGTAGGATTTGTGACTACAAACTCCAAGGACCCGATCACCGGGTTCTCACCGGGAATAGAGACAGTGAAGGGTGCAGGATCGATTTGCAGAGCATAGCTCAGTTGTGTCGTTGAAGCAGCATCCTGGTAGATCCAGGAGTTTGGTTTGGTTTGATGTTTCATGTGGGTAGTTTTATGATGGATAGTTATTGAAATAGGTGAATGATTAAAGGATCATTTGAAAAAGAACGTTCCTGCGTTTCATGAAATGACAGGGACTGTATTGCTGTTTTCCATGACCGGTAAAAAATCAACAAAAGCCTCCACGTGAACGTGCAGGCTTTTGTTGTATGAATGACTGATTAACGCTTACTATTTCTTCTTCAGTTTTTTCAGTTCTTCTTCGAGTTTAGTCACCTTCGCATTCAGCTCCTTCACAGCGTTGATCAGCATATAGGTCATGGCGCCGTTGTCCATGCTCAGGTATTGATCTTTGTCGTCGGGGCTAAGCCGGGCTTTATCTACCATGTAGGGAGCTACTTCCTGCAGGTCCTGGGCCGACACCCCGACATGTTCTTTTTTAGAACCCAAGCCGCTTTCCTTTTTATAGCGGAATTTGATTGGATTAATCTGGAGTACTTTGGCGAGACCATCTTTGTAAGGCTTGACTTTTTCTTTCAGCTTTATGTCTGATAATTGTGCCCATGAGCCGGTTGCATTGATACATGATCCGTGAACAGAGAGCGCCCACCAACCGGCACCGGTGTTCATATACGGCGCATTCAGATAGACCCCAAATCCGGTGGTTTGAGTGTTTGTCACGGTAAGTGTGCAGGTGCTGTAAACAGTTCCTCCCATTCCTACACTGCCATTGCTGCCTGCTAAATTAATGGTGCCATTCATGTTGACCCCGCCGCTGGAATTGATAATATTGTTTACCGTCATCGCATTGGTGGTAATAGCAGGAGAGGAAATGGTATTCGCCGTTAAGGCACCACTCACGGTAGCGCTTCCTGTGCTGAGCGCGCCCGATACGTTGGCGCTGGCGGCAGTCAGCCCATTGGATACCCCAACGCTGCCTGCTGTTATAGCTCCCGAAACAGCAGCACTGCTGGATGAAAGCGCCCCGTTAACCGAAACACCTGTGGATGTAATCGCATTGGCACTAAGCACGCCGCCAATAGAGGCAGCGCCCGTTACCGTGGCTGTGCCTGTCGTAATGCCCGCCGCTACCAGGCTCGGATTCTGAACCGAGACGCTTGTGGTCATCGCAGCCGTCAGCGGTTGCCCACCTTCCGCGCTGATTGTCACCGCCACGGTAAACACGGTATCACAGCTCAGTGCGGGTGAAGTCCATTCACCGATGTCGCTGGGCTTCGCCGTTTGCTGGCCGCTGCTGGCATTGGAATAATAGATCGTAAAGGCGGAAGTATCCACCACCGACGAGTTCCAGGTAAGCGTCACCGTCGAGCCTGTTTTGATCTGTGCAACGGGGATCAGGCTGCTACCGCTTTCCACCGTGGCCGCCAGGCTGTTGAAATAAAATCCGGTTGGGAAGGTGGTAACGATAAAGCTGGTGAAGGAAGGAGCGGATGTCATTTCCTTAATGTTGATCGTGCTATTGCCCGGCACCGTGAGCGTTTGAAATCCGAAGATCTGCACCACCACGGAGGCACCTGCCGGAAGAGAAAAAGGGCTTCCCGATGAAGGTTGGAGCGTGTAAGTCGCTGTACCGCTGGTCACCGGCGATGGAGGCCCGATGATGTTCCAGTTTACCGTATCATTCGAGGTGGTTAAGATCCCGGCCGTGGTTTGGGTAATGCAATTGCTGGTACTCCCAATCGTCAGGTTAAAGGCAACAGACGTCACCTTGATGGCACTGTTTGTGGGGTTTGTCACCACAAACTCCAGCGACCCGATCACCGGATTCTCTCCGGGAATGGAGACAGTGAATGGAGCAGGGTCGATTTGCAGAGCATAGCTCAGCTGTGTGGTGGATGCAGCATCCTGGTATACCCAGGAGTTTGGTTTGGTTTGATGTGTCATGGTTGGGGGTAGTTTTAGGATTATTTAAAAGAAGAATTCTACAATCAGTTTTTACTCGAAATTAAGTTCGTGACAGGTTCATAGGTTGCGCCTTGGATTGGTTGGAATGGAACATATTCAGCGCATCTGCAATATCAGATGCTGCCTGAATACCCGATTTGCCAAGTGGTACCCAAAAGCCAGAAGTAGGCGCTTTTATATTGCCGCCGTTGATGACCTGCAGCATGAACGTGCTGCCTTTGGGAACCGGCATCAGCATGCAGTTTGGAGAATCCCAGGAGGCGATGTCATGTGGGCCGTTGCTATATACCATATTGCCGCCTGAGGCTATCATCATACAGATGCCGTTCAGCAGGCCGCGGATCTCGGTTATACACAGCGTAAAAGCCTGGGGAGAATAACCAATGGCACCAACTAAAAATCCATCCGTGTCGGCGTTGTAAGTTTGCCCGGTATTGATTGGGATCCAGGATTGCATCATGGATACCGTAGATCCGGCTACCGCTTCACCGTTGAAGGTGCTGACACCCGCCACCGTGAGTGTGCCGCCCGCTGATACATTCTGAGCGCTGGTGTTTCCGCTGATGGTAGCCGTAGAGGCGCTCAACCCCGATGTATTCAGCGATCCGCTGATAGTGGCACTGTTTGCCGAAAGAGCATCCGCTGCCACGGTGCCGTTAACGGTAGCTCCGGTAGCCGTGATGGCATTGGCGGTGAGCGTTCCGGCAATAGACGCAGCACCTGTTACCGTAGCGGTGCCTGTGGTGATGCTTGCCGCTACCAGGCTCGGATTTTGAATCGAAACAACGGTGGTCATAGAGGCAGTAAGTGGCTGGCCACCTTCTGCACTGATCGTTACGGCCACTGTAAATACTGTGTCGCTGCTCAGTGGCGGTGAGGTCCATTCGCCGATATCGGCAGGATGTTCCGTTTGCTGGCCATTGGCAGCAGTCGAATAATAAATGGTGAAAGCACCCGCATCCACTACCGAAGAATTCCAGCTCAGCGTGATGGTAGAACCTGTATTCACCTGGGCTACAGGTACCAGGCTGCTGCCCTTAGTTACGGTTGCCGCCAGGCCATTAAAATAAAATCCCGTTGGAAAAGTGCTGACAACAAAACTGCAATAGGCCGGAGGAAGCGATACAATCAGTTCCTTGATATCAAGGGTACTGTTGCCGGGAATAGGGAGCGTTTGAAAACCAAAAATCTGCACCACCACCGAAGCACCTGCCGGTAGCGCATAAGGAGTTCCGGATACCGGTGTGAGCGTATACGTCGCACTGCCATTGGTGATCGGTGATGGCGGACCTACGAAGGTCCAGTTGGTAGTATCGTTTACCGAAGTTAAAACACCGCTGGTGCTTTGTGTAATGCAATCACTGTCGGAGCCAACCGTAAGGGTAAAGGTAACTGAAGTCACGTTAACAACATCGTTTGTTGGATTGGTGATCACGAACTCCAGGGAACCCGTAACAGGAGTCATGTCAGGGACAGATACGGTAAATGGAGCAGGATTGATTTGCAGGGCATAGCTCAGTTGTGTTGTCGAATCAGTATCCTGGAAAACCCAGGAATTTGGCTTGCTTTGGTGGGTCATAGGTCCGTGTAGCTTTTATGTTTTAGGTCAATAAACTAAGTTAATGGGTAAGTTTGGGGATCTGTACGCTTGACGAATTTTTAGATTGCTGCTGTCCGGAAAGACCGGAGTTCAATTGCAGGAAGCCGCGTCTTAAAACAGGAGGCACATCCGAAAGCCTTGCGCTGGTATCGTTAGGGCCGGTGGTATAGCTTGTCCAGCTGCCCTCGTCGTTTTCAACCCACTGCCATGTGCCGGTCTTTTCATTAGGAACCGGCAACAGGATGGTGGTGCTGCCGTCTGAGTTGATCTGCTGGTCGGTGAGTATGCCATCCATGCGGAAGGTAACATTCATCGCGGCGATGGCATTCACCGTAAATTCAGGAGGAAGGCTCACGGAAGTTACCGGCAGTATTCCCGTCGTTGCGTGCACCGCAGCATAAGGATCAACCAGCATCGACACAAAGGTGGATGTTGTTCCGTCGAAAGGCAGGTAAATGTAATTGTTGTCGACACCGATCGGGTTCAGGTAGCTGCTTTCCGTTGCGCCCGATTCGGTCACCACATTAAAGGTTCCGTAGGCATCCTCTACGAAATAGCCGATCAGGCCGTCTTTCAGCTGGGCGATATTACCCAGCTCGATCGGAAATTTGTAAGTTTCTATTTGAGCCGCCGCAGGATCAAAGGTAAATTGCCAGCTCGGATCCGTTACCACGGGCCCGTCGAGCAGGAACTGCAGGTTGGCGCGCACCATTGCGAGCGGCCTGCCCATCAGCACCGCCAGGCTTTGGTCGAAGCTTGTGCCCATAGGAGCCGTTGTCCATAAGGTATCATCAATTGCTGCCATGAAAGCCGTAAACGTGTCGGTAGTCTGCTGGCTCAGCGTGAGCAGGAAATTACCGAAATGCGGAATCGATGAGGCAATCTCGGTAAGCGTGGCATAAGGGCTTCCCGGCGAAGGCATCCAACAGATCGCCAGGGCATCACTACCTGTGATATCAAGCGACATCTCCCCGAGAGAAACGCCCGAAGGATCATAGGCCATGATGGAATGATCAAGGTGATTCGGGAGCACCCAGCCGCATATCGGGTCGGCCGTCGGGTTGACAGGGCCAAACACAATCGCATCATCCACCGCAGAGATTAAGTTGAAGCTCAATTGGGCCGGCTGTAACAAGGCTGGCGGCAACTGGATGAAAGAATCCGGAACATTCGGGAACACGCAGGAACCAATACTTGCCGTAATACTCATGGTACCTGCCTGGCTGAGCAGGGAAGCCGGAACGAGAGCCGTTAGCTGCGTGGCGCTGACATAGGTTGTGGCAAGCGCCCCTTTATTCCATGCCACGAGTGTGCTTGGTTCAAAGCCTACACCGTTTACCGTTAAGGTAAAGCCGGCAACGCCTGCAGCGGCAATAGCCGGCTCCAGGGAAACAATCGCTGCGCCCGGTGACAGCGTAAACACCGCTGTGTTGGAAGTCGTTCCGCCTGAAGAAACGGTAATGTTGGCTATTCCCGGTGCGAAGGCATAATTGGCCGGTACAGTGGCAATCAGGCTAAAAGAGCTGACAAACTCTGTACTCAGCGATACGCCGTTCCATTGAACAAGGCTTCCCGCCGCAAATCCTACGCCTGTTACAAAAAGTGAAAAGGTGGAAGAAGATACCATGCCTGCCTGTAAGAGGTTTGGACTTAAAGAGCCAATGGTTGGCCCGCTGGCAACGGTAAAGGGCAGAACATTACTGTTGACACCGCCGCCTAAGTTCACTGTGACGTTAAACGACCCCTGGCTTTGAAGCTGGGCGCTGCTGAGCGATGCCGTTAATTGCGTGGAGCTTATAAAGCTTGTCGTGATCGCTGTCCCATTCCATTCGACTGTGGCGCCGTTTGTAAAATTGACACCATTCACCGTTAAGGTAATGCCGTTGCCGCCTGTTGCCGCAAGCTCAGGGCTGATAGACGAAATGCTCACCGTGCTGCTCACCGTGAAATTAACGGGCTCAGAGCTCTGAACCGGTGTCATGTCAGGTGGCATGTATACCGATACGGTTTTATAATTATAGGAATCGATCGGCCAAAGTGCTTGTCCCCATTCGTCAATCAACACCAGTTGAATAAATTCAAACTGCCCTGCACGCAACGGCAAGAACCCGCTGGGCGGATAAGGTGTCGACATGGGAATATTCCCGAGGGAAGGAGGATAACCTGTTTCATTGCCGATTAAGTTTGATAAGCTTGGTGTTGTGCCCGATTGGTAAGAAGCAGGAGTCATAAACACACCGGGCAGTCCCAGCTGCATCTGCTCATTAAAGCCGTCCATCGCCTGGGAAAGCAGGTCCCAGTGATCGGAAGTCTGGACAAAGTCCAGCAAGGCTAAGAACTCCTCTTTTTCAAGCGGGTCCATGTCAGGGTTATTGGCGAGGAACGCCTTGATCCGCGATTGCATATTGAAATTAGCCATCGGCGTGAGCTGTATCATACTGCTGTAAGTATAGGTGTTCGTCTTCACCACACTGGACTGTGAGCCGTTCCAGAAAAACTGGCCGTCATCAAAACTCCAGTTGGGAGATGACGGCGCGCCGAACTCGATCGGGTAATAATTCAATTGCCAGTACATCAGCAAAGGATGCCACGGATTCTCTGTCCATGCTTCCAGGGCACCGGTTGGGTACACGCCAATGTCGTTCGCGGTGTTAGACATTGCATTCTGCACATCCGACAGGCTTTCCGAAATAGCGGCAGCGATAACCGTCGCATTATTCGTGTCCAGGAAAAAGAACTCTCCTACCAGGCTATTCAAGAAGGCTGCCGACCAGGGCGCACCTGTTACCTGGGAGAGATTTGGTTGAGGAATGGAAAGTCCGGAGGTAGCAGACGTCACCTGCACGCTGCTGCTGTAGTTGAAGCCTGTTACCACTTGCGAAGGAAAACGGCAAAGAAGGCTGCTGTTGTCATTTTGCACAATGCCTGAAACACCGGCACCGGCAATCATCACCACCGGATTATTTGGTTTGTAAAACAAAGGCGCGATCGTTCTTTTCAGGAGGCGGCTCGCAGGAAGATTTTGTTGCGTCGAATAATTCAGGATGGCCTGTGCCAGGTCGGTCTGTGTGTCGCCTGTTGGCACAAACGCCATGAGGGCATTTACCGTCGCCATTTGTGAAGCGGTAAGCTGCGCGAGGCTGCCCGAAACCGTTGGGTCCAGTTGTTGTTGCAGTCCCGCTTGCGTCTCCAGGCCGGGCACGCCACAATCCTGTTGAATGGCATTCGGCCAGTCGGCGTATTTCCACCACATCGTATATAGCTGCGCTTGCAGCGATGCCAGCTCATTCAGCGCCTCGTTCAGATTTTCCTGGTTTTGATTCAGCGTGGCCAGCCAGGCCAGCTCTGTTTGTAACTCCTCCTGGGAAATCTGTGTCGTGCTGTCGGGAGCATCCACAATATTCCAGTTATAGCCACCCGAAAATTTTTGAAAAAAGCTGGTATGGAGTTTTTCCGCCAGCACAGCTGCGCCATCCGGCATATCAAACACTTCGGTGAGGTCGAGCTGAAAAGCCTCCAGGAGCTCGGCGTCAATAGGAATGTTTTGTTGCGCCGCCTGTGCCGTAATCATGGCCGTCAGCGCTTCCACCGAAGAATTGCCCACGGCAACCGAAACCGGCGGTGCGCCGCCACTCGCAGAAGGAACGCCGCCTGGAGGCAAGGCTGTATTTTGCCATTGAACCCCATTCACCGAACCGTAGAGCATCGACCAGGTGGCCGTCAGCGTCGGGTCGGTATTTTCAGGAAGCGTCCAGCCCAGTGTCGACAGTTGAGCCGCAAAGAAAGGCGTTGCTGTCACAATGGGAATGCCGGCCTGTGCCGTGGCAAGAACCGTCGTGATTTGTAAAGCCGTGGTGGATACCTCCGGATCGAGGTATAAATAAGTTGTCAGCGACATCGTCCCGGTGTTGCCCGCAGTGATGTTATAAACCGTATCCGCAATGGTAATGGTGCCGGCGGTCCAGTTCACCTGTGAAGCCGATGCTGCTGAAAAGCTTAAAGTAGAGGCCACACCGTTGCCGGTATTGTTCGTCCACACCGCCAGCTTTTCATACAAAGGATCGCTCTCCGGATTCGAAAACCAGCCCGTCACCATGTAGCTCAGCGTTTCGGTAGGGCTGCTGTTGAGGCAATCGATAAACGAGAACACATTATTATTTTGCGGTTGAAAAACGCCGAAGGCCGGGTTGCCCGGTGCCATGGCCGTTAGCTGAAGATCGTTGCCCGACTCGGTCCAGCTTCCCAGCAGAATATTTTGCCCGATGTATTGTTGTGTCGGTGTCCCGTTTGAGTTGGCCTTCACGTAGGCAGTTGCCGCCATCGACGCGTTTGTTGGCTGAGGCACCTGGTTGTTTGGGTACACGTGATCGCTTTCCACGATCCAGGCTGTAGCCACACGGAGTGTCAGGGGCCCGCTATACCTTACAACCAGCCAGCGGTTGGGCACCAGGGGATATTCCGTTAAGCCGGTCACATTATCCTGTACACCGTTGGTGAAGCTTTCCGGTAAGCGCCATTTCAGGTAAACACCGTTGTAATAATCGCCGGCCGGTGTTTTGCTGGGCAACACAGGGCTGGTAGAATGGAGGGTGAACTGGGTGTCGTTATTGCTGATCCCCGGTTGACCGCTGTTGCAGGTGCTCATCGCGCCGTACAACATCTGGTTTCTTACAAAGCTGTTGCCGTTGGTACGAAAGATATCGTTAACCACCAGGGCTTCTACGGTCATCGGAACGATTAATGGATTCTGGGTACTCATAGTTTCTTTAGTTTAATTATTGAAAGGTTGAAGTTCCGGTGCGGCTACCATTTGCAAGGCAAAATCGCCGGGGCCGAAGCCTCCGGTAACCGTTAAGGTAAACTGGGCTGCTCCTGCAACCACCACGGCCGGTTCCAGCAGGCCTATTGCAGGCTGTGGGACAATCACCGTAAAGTTGACACTGTTGGATGTGGTCGTGCCGGAAAGAACAGTCACGGCGACAGTCCCGGCCTGGGTCAGGAGAGAGGATGGTACGGTTGCAATCAGCTGCTCTGTACTATCGAACGTCGTTGTCAGCTTGGTGCCGTTCCATTGAATAGAATCGCCTTGTGCAAAGCCCACACCATCTATCGTTAACTGAACATCGGAGCCGCCAACCAATGCCAGAGGCGGTTGTAAAGAACCGATGGTAGCGGTTTGGTTTGCTATGGTAAATGCCGCAGCAGGCGATGCTGTGCCGTTGATGACCACGGTTACCGAAATGCTGCCGGGGCTTGTAATGAGAGAGGCCGGTACAGCTGCTGTGAGTTGTTCGCTTGAAACAAAGCGGGTAGAGAGCGCCGTGCTATTCCATTGCACAACGGCATTCTGAGTAAAGCCCGAGCCCATGAGCGTGAGGGTAAAACCTGTGCCACCTTCCATCACCACGGCCGGCAGCAAGGTATTGATGACCGGGTCGCCACCCACAATATTCAGCGTCATGTTGTTGGACGTGGTACCGCCCGACAGCACATTGATCGTGGCTGATCCGATGGTGGCAACCGAAGTCGCCGGAACCACAGCCGTAGCTTCCGATGTGCTGATCACCGTTGTTACCAGCGGAGTACCATTCCATTGGATCTGCGCATCGGAGGCAAAGCCGATCCCCGACACTGTCAATGGAAACTGGTCGGAGCCGGCGAGCATCATGGTTGGATTGATAGAATCAATTTCGAAAGGAGCGCTGATATGAAAGATAGCAGGAAGAGAAGTGGCCGTTCCGTTGTTTACGGTGACGCTGGCCGTTCCGACGCTGGCAACCAGTGTTGCGGGAACAACTGCCGTCAGTTGGTTGGCGCCTACATAAGTCGTCGTCAGTGCTGTGCCGTTCCAGTTCACCACGGCCCCCGAGCTAAAAGGAAGCACGCCGGCAGCCTGTTGCAGCAGAGGCGCTGTAGAATCAATATCCAGCACACCGCCCAGGTTGCCTGAGGCAGGTGTCCGGTACAAAGGCTGAACATGCTGGGCATTGGAAATAATAGCACCGGTCAGGGCAGAAGAGGTAACGCAGCGTGGAGCAACGCCGAAATCCTCAACGCCGAATAACAAGCCCTGGTAAGGCTCGCCCAGGGTAACGGTATCGGGGATCCCATCAAACAGGACGAGGCGCACATTCGTGGCCGGGCAATCGTTGCGAACGATGTTCATAGGAGCACCGCCAAGCGTCGGTGAGATCACCAGCTTCGGCCAGCCCGATACCAGCTGTGAGCGGATGAGCATACCGCTCATTTCTGTACCATTGCTGGAGATGAACGTTGGCAGCATGGCTTTATAAAGAGCGGCATCTTTTGAGTTCTGAATCGCGATGCTCATCGCTCCGGCGATCAGGGCTTCTGTCCAGTTTGGGTCCAGGTAAAAAAAGCGGATAGACTCCACCGGCAGCATTGCCGGATTAGGAACCATGTATGAAAAAGGAACAGGCTGAAGCAGGCTCAGGTTTTTCAGCCATTGCGTAATGGCGGTCACATTATCGCCCAGGTTTCCGGCGATGGCATCCGGAACACCCGGCATGGCAAGCACCTCGCTGGGATGAAGCGAAAGCCGGTTGCGGCTTTTTTTCATGCGCTGCACGTTCAATGAGGACGGGGCAGGATTCTGATGCACGGCTGCCAGGGCATTTGTCCAATGCTTGCCTAAGCCGCCGCCCACCATCCTCGAAAATTGTTTGCGCGAGGCATTATTGGCGAGCAGGCTTTTGGGATCCGTTTCTTCGGAGAAGTGCGACATCGACATCCGCTGTGTCAGGTTATTCAACAGCTCGGTTGATGCCTGCCTGTAGGTGGTGATATTCTGTACAAAGCCCGGGTCGGCCAGCGCCAGGTTGCGGCCGATATTCCAGGCCGAGGCATAGCTCAGATCAAAGAGGCCCTGTTCGGCAAGATAGATCATTAAGGCATCGGCACCGCCGGCCTGCAAAACAGGCACGGGGGGATTCCCAACCGGTGGAAGCGGCTGAGGAGGCACTGCTGAGAAAGGTCCCCTGTACCAGGCGAAGCTCTCATCTCCCGATCCGGCGATGAAGGTCAGGGGCACAAAGCCATCGCTCAGGCGGCCGGTCACAACCGGCGGCAGGTTGGATGAGCCCGAAAAAGGCAGGCTCAGCGCGCCGCCTGTGGCTGTTTCACTTTGGATCAACCCGTTAACCAGTGCTTCAAAACTTTGCCCGCTGTCGGGTTGTGAAACAAAGCTCCAGCTATACAGCGACACGATCTGCACATCGCATAAGCCGCCCGTTGGCTTGTTGGGAATAGGAGTGGCGTTCGGTCCCAGGTAAGCCGCAAAGCCTTCCAGCGAGATCAGGTTTGCATAGTAACGCACCGGCGCGGGATTAGTCGTGCTTACCACCGGCATGCGGTTGCAGAGCATCACGCTCAGCAACTGCTCACCTTCATCGGTCGTATTCACACCACGGCAGTGCGCCATGTACGAGAGCTCGAGTGTGTCGGGCATCACCGCATTAAACACGGCGCCCGGTATGGTAATGCTCTGGCAGGTGGCCGATAGCATACTCGATTGGATCAGGTCCGTAGGAATGTTTGGTTTTAAAACCGTAGTGCTGCTGGCCAGGAGATCGGTCACGGTGCCCGAGGTCACCGGGTTTCCGGAGGTGGAAGACTCCGGGAAAATGATCTCGCTTTCTGCAAAAATCACTAGTGCCATCCAGGGTGTCGGATCTCCCGAATGCGAAGGAGGGCTGCCCGGAACTAAATTCCGCTCCCAGGGTAAAGAGGGATCCGTCATAACAAGAAAGGGCAGGTAAGAGCTGTATTGATCGGAGCCGCCCTGTGGCGGGTAAATCGTTTGTATGATCGATGGGTCGATGAAAAATTCCGGAGCCACCACGCTGAAGGCCTGGTCGGGCAGGCTGAAAGCGCCGGGTACTGCACTCGTTCCCGACATCTGGTGTTGCAGGCCTATGCTGTAATTACCGGCAGGTAATGTCGGAAAATAACCATCGAAAAACTGGATGCTGCCGGGAGGTGGTGGAGTCGGAAGACTTGCCAAAGCGAAATTAGGGGTTTGTGTTGTAGTGTCCATAGCCATGTTTTTCATAGTGATTAGTTAACCATCATTGGCTCTGCATTAAAGGCGCAAGCAATGTCGTTAGCAAAATTTGTCATCGGGTCGTTAGTTGTGATGGGCTGATAGCCGGCCGTTTTCAGGGCATCGAAGATGTTGTTCCTTGCCGTAATAATACTGGTCGAGGCAATTCCGTTAACTGCTGTGTTAGCTATCGTTGAGATCGTGTTCAGGCTGTTTACCGGCACATCACCGGCTGGTTGTGCCGAGCCGCTGATCCATAATACCGCTCCTGTCAGCTCCATGCTCACGCCTTCGAGGTAAAGCTCGACATTCACAGGGCCCGCGGAGCTGCCGATCTGCGGCGGATTAACCTGCACCGTCACACCTGTCATCTGGTTTGGAACTAGCTGGGTGCTCGCATTCGGTGTGGTGGTGCTCTGCACTCCCCATAAAGATGAAGGCAGGCTTTGCTGTGTCTGTACTGCTGTGAAGGATGAAGAGCAATCATCACCCGCTTCGGTTTTAATTGTCACCGTATGTGTTGCCGAGATGTTTGACCAGCTCAGTGGTGCCACGTTAAAGGTACCGCCGCTGTTAAACGTGTAGGTGCTTCCAACCGTAGCCGTGGTGGCCGGTATCGTGGAAGAGGTGCTGAAGGCGAAATGACTGCCGCGCACGATCCAGGCCGGAGGCGTGTCGCTGTCTTCCACACCGCTTGTGGTAGCTGGTTGTGTGGAAGTTGGTGTGAGGCCAGATACCGGGTTTAAGCTCAGGACGTTTGGAGAGCCCGTCGATCCTGCATTTGGCAGCATCGCCTGCACATCCGTCCAGGTAAGCTGTGAGCCGTTGTGCGTATTGTCTGCGCCAAACGGTATGGTGAATGAAATAATGTACCAGTCAACATACACGCTGCCGCCGGTAGGTGGTCCCCAGAACTGCAGGTCGCAGCCCAGTTCCACCGTGACGGTGCAGGTGGTAAGTAAAAGGTCCATCTTGTAGGAAGCACCTACGGAAATGCCGATGTTGGCATAGAACCAGAAGGGCTTCCACTGTACAATGATATCGGCATGCGCATCGAACCAGGCTTTCAGGTTGCCTACCTGGTATACGGCGTTTAATTCGCCGCCCACCATCAGTGCCGAAGGTGTGAAGGCAAAGTAGGCATCGCCGCTGATGGAGATAGAAGAGTCGAGCGACCAATGGAAGCCCAGCTTCGGTACGGTTGGATAGTAGGATGGGGGAACATATCCCGGATTGTAGCCACCGAGTGTCAGTACAAAATCGCCGGCATAAGGGCTGTTTCCAAACCAGACATAGAAGGCGAAGCCGCCGGTGAGAACGCAGGAGCGGTCGAGCAGGAAGGACTTGTTGGAGATCACCGCCTCGAGGCTGAAGATGCCGGCATCGGGTTTGATCAGGAGCTCCAGGTCCATACCGAGGTAAGCATATACTTCCGGGCTGGTTGGGCTTAGGCCCTGCGGGAATTGTGCGCTCGATGTACCGAGCAGGGCAATGGTAAGGTCGGAACCTGTTTGCACAATAACCATCGCCTGCGAATTGACGATATCGAAGCTGGTAAAGGTAATGCCGGCGGCGATCCATATAGGGCCCGGCGTTTGTGTCACCCAGGGCGGTGCCGTTGTCAGGAGCTGGTTTAAAGCATCCTGCGGTGTTTTTGCAGGCGTTGCGCCACTTGGAGGAAATGAGTTAGGCAATACTTCAATGAAAGGGAATTGCTCCACCTGGTTGATGGTCGGAATCCGGAGCGAAGAATTGTAACCGAAGCCCAGGGCAATTCCCGTCAGGAAGAAGGCAGGCACGCCGCCCAAAGGAGCCGTGACATCGCCGAAGATGAACATGGAGTCGTAGGTTTTACTTTCGGCATAAAAGCCAAAGGCTTCCACCTGGAACGATCCGAAGCCGACGATCACGCTGCCGTCAAATTCAAGATCGCCGCCCGGTTGCGTTAGGTTGGCAAACGAACCGCCAATGGTAAGCGGCGGTTGGCTGTACATGATGCCCATTCCCTGCAGGCTGAACTGCGGAGAGAAATTGGAAATAGATGAGCCGATGCCGAGGCCTGTCATCGAAATGGTCATTGGCCCCACCGTGAGGCTGGCATCAATTTCAAACCAAAGGGCTTGCTGGTCCGACTGGTACCTGGCGCCGATGCGCTGGATGGTGATAGGACCGAAGGTTTTTTGGATCGTGAACCAGGTGGTACCGTCGGACGCGCCGGAAGAGACAACATTATTACCTGATGAGCCCGTACCTGTACCGGTAGCTGCGGGCAGGCTTGTGGTGTTGCCTGTACCTGTTGTGTCAGACGTTGTGGATGTTGTGCCACCCATGCTCAGCATAAGCGGTAAAGGCTGGTTTCCAAAATCAATATTCGCTGACAATACAAAATCACCGGTGGTGCCAGTAGCCGGCAGCTGTGGGTAAGAGCCTACCTTAGGCGGTGTCAGCAATGCTACCAGTCTTTTGTAGGCCGTCACATCCGCTGCATTGGCCGGTTCAGAACCAATGACTACCTGCATCGTATTGATCTCGATGTTTTCGATCTTGGCCAGATCCTCACCTACCAGCGGCAGGTCGGAAAGACTAAAGCTTGCATTGGCATCGAGCACAAAGAAATATTTTCTCGCAGTGCTTACGATTGGACTCACGAACACGGCGTTGCCGTATGTTTTAGACACCAGCCCGAAGGAGATTTCGCCACTCGTAAAGTCGTAATAAAAGGAAGCGTCGGTAAGATCGAGATCGAGGTCCGACGGTATCGGTGGCAATGTGAATCCGAATACGGCAGCGATGTCTTCAAAGGTTAAGCCGTTTGAAGAATCCGAATAGGAAGCTTTGATCCAGGTGTCGGTGGCTGATGTGCTGAAGGTAACGGCGAAGCTAATGACGTCGCCGGAAGGTGTTGTCAGGACGATGGTACCTCCGAAGGTTCCGGCGAAGGCCGTGCTGCCCCAGGTGGCGTCGATGCTGGCAGTGAACACAACCTTGATGCCACACATCAGAGTATGTCCTTTCAGGTTGAACGAGAATGAATCGCTTGTGCCACCGGTGTTGAGGCCCACATCCATCGAGTCGAGCACCAGGTTGCTGATAGGCGCCGGAATCTGGATGCCGAACTGGTCTCCGATCCCGGTAATGATAGATCCTATTTCGAGATCGGTCATCGAGCCTTTCAGGCTGAGGCCTTGCCCGGTGGTATAGCTGCCGCTGAGGGCAAGCGTTGTAGGGCCAACGGAAAAAGAGGTGGACAGCGCGCCGCTCACCGTAAAGGTGCTGCCGCTGTTTGTGACCCCGATATTAAAGCTGAAGTTGTTGAGGTTGACATCGCCGATAATCGGAAAGGCTTGTGTGATGGCCAGCTGAAAGGTGAAATTGCCATTCCCCGGCCAGAAGAAAAAGCTGAGCGTTGAGATCTCGATATCCGGAAAATCGCTTGGCGGCGTCGCCTGGAAAAAGGCGAAGACCTCGCTGATCTTCAGGCTGCTGCCGGCTGCAATCTGCGCAAACACGGCATTGTCGGGAAACTGGCCGCCAACATCGAAGGTGAAGTTTCCGGCGCTTGTCGGAATCTCCATTTCCGCATAAAGAACTCCCTGGAAGGAGATATCGCTTTCGAAAGGATTAAATACTTCCACATCGAAATTGATACTCTGCACAATAAACTTGTCATCAAAAAATTTCCAGTTGGTATCGTAGGACAATCCTATCCGGATCATGGAGCAGGTCTTCTGGGTAGGATTGAAGGCCACTTCAAATTCGGTGATGCTGAGGTTAGCGAGGTCAAAGTAATTTTGTAACATCGACAACACATCGTTGTTGCCTGCTAAAGCGGTCAGTGCATCCTGGGCAAGGTTCCCAACGGAAGTGAAATTTCCCTCCAGCAGCCAGTCGCCCGAAGAGGTGGCGACGTTCAGTGTAATCGGGAGAGAGAGGCTCGTTCCTGCGATCACGTTGGAAGAAAACACAAGGTTCACCACATTCGCATCGCCGTCAGGAATGAACTGTGCGGCCAGGGTGCCAAAGCCAATGTTATAACCGCTCAATAAGCTCCACACTAAGGTGGAGGGCGGCGTTACATTTAATTGAAGCAGCAGGGTGGAGGCGGGTTGGGTAAATACCAGTACCACCGTTGTTCCCGCTTCTCCCAGGAAGGTGGCATTGCCCGTAAGGGTGGCTCCGCTCACGTCGATAGCGGTAATGTCCAGGGAAGCCGGGTTATCGCTGGAGGGAATGAGCGCATAGAGGCTGGTGATCATCGGGGAGTTGAACAGGCTTGATCCGATGCTTACCGTTGTGCCGGTAGATAGTGTACCGAGCCATGTTTGCACGTCTTGCAGAGTGCTCATAGGAGGCGGAGTGCCGCTGAGTGTATTTGATGTCGTCATGTTCTGTGATCTTAAGGGAGCGGGTTTGTAATAGCAGAGAAGGCAGTTCCGTTATAGGCGGGGAGCAAAGCCACCTGGGCGCCCATGCGAATGTTGCCGCGTCCGGCAACTCCGCCCACATTAATAGCGGCTCCTTCGGCAGTGGACATTTCGTTATTCCATCCTGCTGCCTGGTAGTTAGCCACAGAAGCCGCTACCGGGAAGCCGTAGGCGTAGCCGCCACCTCCGGTGATACCATAAGAATAACCGATGCGGCCTGTTAAGGCATAAGGAATAACCGGGTTTGGAAGCGGCGGGCCGGAGGCGCCGTGCGCGTTCGAGCCGTGATGCACGGCAACGATGCCCGTAATGTTGCCGCTTACCACAGGAGGCAGCGGCACAAAGTTGAAATTCGCATCGCCTGTCATCACGATCTGGTGCTGGATCAGGTCTGCCAGCGGAAGGTTGGTCGGAACGCTGAGCGCCAGGCCGGTATTGTTCATGATCACTGCCGGGATCACCGCGCCGACAGGATTCGTAAAATAAATGGTACTGCCGCCGGGGCCCGCCACCGGCGCTGCTCCTGCGCCACCACCAAGCACATTCCGGTTGGCGAGTGGAATGGTGTTGAAGAAATTAAGAGCCGAAGGTCCTGCAGGGATCATCCGCACCGTCCAGGGCAGCACGTTGAGTCCGGCCACGTGGCCTAAGCGCCAGTGATCCCAATCCCAATGCGATAGCACTACCTCCAGCGTGCCGTTGGCATTCTGAAGCACCGGGCCGGCATAGGCAGGATTTCCAAACCTCATGTTGGCAGGAAGCGTGGAAAGAAAAAACCAGAGAGGATAACCCAGATCATAATACGCGATCACATCACCGGCCTGGTTCACCAACATGTTGCAGTTGCCGATGCCTATATCCATAATGCCGACACCGGATGTCAGCGGCGGCGGTGGCGGTGGCGGCGGGGGCACGACAGGTACCGGTGGTACAGGAGGAGCAGGTGCCGCCACTACTTTCGCACGTTTTGCTACCGGCAGAAAGGTGTAATCGATCGAGCGCTTGCGTTTAAGCCCGCCGGTACCGGGCGTGTTTTTCAGAGAGGCATCGCCGGGCCCACCACCTGACGGTACAAGAATCACATCCGATCCTGTAGGGCTTGGTCCTGGTCCTGTCCAGAGTTGAGGAAGGTATAAGAGCTGCGCGGGAGGCGAAGACACCAGCTCCCAAGAGCCGCGGTCCAGCCCCTTACCAATATCGATATCCGGATCGTAGAGGCTGCCAATCACGGCGCCTGTGCCCGGATTGCTATTAAGCTGTAGCAAATACCATGAGCCTTCGGCAAGATTATCAGCCGTCTTAAGACCCAAGCAATTCAGGATCAGATCCTGGCCGTAACCTCCCTTGTTGTCAACCCCGCAGTATGGAATGTGAAAGGCCAGGGCAGGGCTGGTAGGCGGCGGTGCCACGGTGTTTACACTGCCGGATAAAATAGCAACATCCATCCATTCTTTCGAGATCATTTCAAAAAAAACATCGCTCGTATTGGTTCTCTCATCCAGGTCTACCTTCGAGAGAAAGGCATAGTAGAAATTGCTGGGAGAAAGCGGACCGTTGTATAGGTCAGCTTGTTGCCCGGTACTTGTAAAGGCGGCGGTCCAGGATGCATTTGGTGTTGTAGCCTGGGATAGTGGCGTGTAGCCCTCACTTTGGTTGGTGCTTTCTTCTTGTTTCATGTCTGAAGATTTCTGCTTGTGAAATAAGCCGTTAAAAAAATGAATGATATATCGGATTGCCCGCACTACTGCATTCAAGCCGTCTGTTAATATGCGTGTTAGTTTGGTCATGCAATGGTCTGTACATTGTGTATGGATCAGGCTCAGCATCTACACACTTTTCAAAGCATCACATCATTCATTCATCAAAGCAGAAAAAGAAAAAAATGATCCTGTAGGTTCTCTCTTCTTCTTCTGATTTTTAATTCATCTGCAGAAAATGCCGTAAATTATTTTAGTGATTAAGATGTCTGGTTATAGCAATTACTACAAAACTTAAATCATCAACGAGGGGTGCTATAAAGTAAATGTAGGAAGTATAAAGCGCCCCGATGCAGGTATAATTACCTGAAATCTATAGATGAATATAAAAACAGGTAGAAATAACTGGTTTTTTCGGAAGCACCCTGAACCTTCCGGAAGCCCCTGTACGGGTGCTTTCCCTAAACTAAAAAAGCGCTCACAATAGGGTGCGAACGCTTTATTTATTTCTTAGATAGGAAGTTGCTTTGGAGAAAGCGCTTATGTTTCGAGAATGGTTTTCAGATTCGACAAGCTTGTGTCCATGTCTTTCGCCAGCATTTTTTCTATCATGGGTACCATGATGTTCATGGGATATGGCATGGCGCTTTTGTTGCTCCAGCTTACTTTGGTTTGCGTATCGGATACTGATTCCATCGCAAGGTTGGCGTAAGCAACGGAAACAAACGGACGTTTGAAACGGATCTCCGTCTCAATGCTTTTTCCCTCGATGATGTGCTTGATTTCCTGCTCGCCTTCGCCCGCCTGTTTGTTTCCGTTCCAGGCATAAATAAATCCAACGGTTCCGTCTGTTCCTGTGAATTCTCTTTTCATGCCCGGGTCCACCATCACCCACTTGTTGAAGTGATCCTGGTTTTTGAGCTGCTTCAGGTAATCGAACACGGTTTGCTGTGGTGCCCGGATGATCATGTCACGGCGGATGTTATATTCCTTCCTCGTGAAAAGGGCGATGAGCAGAAGCAGGGCAATGATGCCTGCGAGCGTGAGGAGAATGATGAGTAAGATAATCATAGCGGTGAATGTTTAAAATGAATGCCGGTGCTTTTGTATAAGTAAATGTAATCATATCAGGAAAAGAAAAACAACAGGCCGGGCAGTTGGATTTGGCGGGCTCAGGGATTATGTCTAGTATTGCAATACGTTTGCAATAAAGAATGAAGCGAAGAAGCACACCAACCAAAGAGGCGGTTATGTCCATCCTGTCCGCAAGCACCAAGGCCATGAGCCAGGATGCCATTGAGCAAAAGATAAAAATCGACATCGACAAGGTTACGATTTACCGGGTTTTAAACCGCTTTTGCGAGGATGGCATTGTGCATAAGATCGTGGCCGACGACGGGAAGCAGTATTTTGCGCTGTGTGTGAGGTGCGAGGACAAAAAGAAATTGCCCGACAATCATTTTCATTTCCGTTGCACCAACTGTCAAACCATTGAATGCCTTCCCGCACAGGTCAGTTTTTCAATTCCCAAAGGCTACCAGGTCGAAAGGTTGAATTGTGTGCTCATCGGCCTCTGTAAAGACTGCTCTTAGCCCCGGCTTTATCTATTCCTTAGGCTCCCACAGCTCAATCTTATTGCCTTCTGCATCCATGATATGGATAAACTTTCCATAATCATAGGTCGCCATGTCATCCAGGATGGTTACGCCGTTTTCTTTGAGCTTGCTAACGAGCCCTTCGATGTTTTGTACCCGGTAGTTGATCATAAATTCCTTTTTCGACGGGCTGAAATGATCACTTTCTTTTTTGAAAGGGCACCACTGAAGCGAATTGATTTCTTCAGGATTATTGATGTTCCTCGATTCAAAGCTGCTTGAGCCCCAGTTATTGATGTCGATCCCTAAATTTTTGGTGTACCATTCCTTTGTTCCGGCCAGGTTGTCTGAATAAAAGAAAATGCCACCGATCCCGGTTACCTTTGGTGTTGTGTTGTCTTCCATGATAGTGTTTTAAATTTGTCAGATAATTATTGCGCGCTGTTTGCAGGTTTTTTTCTTTTAAGAATCAAAGAGCTGATTAAGGTAATTAAAATACCAACGGGAAGTATTTCCATATAGGTATACATGGCAAAGAAAAAGGTGCTATGCTTATAATTGTAGCTTGCTGTTTCGATGTCTTTAAGGGACTCTGCAAGCTGCGCAGCCGTCAGGCCGCTTTCCTGCAATTGCTTCACCTGCATGGCGGCGTATTTGTCCATAAAATCGGGCATAAAGAAATGGAACTCCACGCCCCAGGTAATCACATACAGCGTAGAGGCGATCAGGCTGATCATAAAGCCGAGTAAAAAGGCCTTGCCAAAAGTGATGATGCCGCCGTTTTGCTTGTCGCGGTAATTTTTAATGCCCACAAATACAAAGGAGAAGGCTACCGCCATGGCGCTGAAGCCAATAATCATACTGGTATTTCCGCTTTCGTGGCTGCTGTTGCACGACATGATAGCCATAGAAATGGCCATAAAGGTGCTGATGATGACGCCTGAAATGGCTCCGAATACTAAAATCGTTTTTTTCATAAGTGTTTAAATTTTAAAATGAATAGGCTGCAAAATTACCACTGGCGGTCTTGTTTTTGGTCATACTTTCGGGTGATTTTAGTACTGCCCGGCGTTTTCATACCAAAGTATGAGCACTCTTAGGTTATGATATTCAGTCGTTTAGCTTTTTCTACCGCCTGGGTGCGCCGTTTGACATCCAGTTTCAAAAAAATATTCGAGGAATGTGTTTTTACCGTGTTCAGGCTCACAAATAATTTCCCCGCAATCTCTTCATTGCTCAAACCGGTAGCCATGAGCTGTAACACATCCAATTCCCGCTTGCTGATGCCCAGGTTTTCGATCTCCTTCCGGTTGATCTCCTTGTTGGCCGAGCTATCGATATACACTTCCTTTTCGACATACACTTCTTTTTCCACAATCCGGGTTTCCACTTTTGGTTTCACCAGTTTGAGCGCCAGCCAGATTCCCAAAACGGTAAATACAATGGCAATGGCGCCAATGAAGAAATCGAGGCGGTAATTGAAAATGAGGAAATGGGCTTCGAGCCATTTCAGGAAGAGGAGCAGCAGGGCCATGGAAATACCATAGACGAGGATTTCTTTATAGGTTGTGCGGAGCGCCATCAGGCACTAAATTACTATTTCTCCGGGAATAATGGATGGTTGGAATGGTTTGCCCCGAGGACTTTCTTTATTCCAAAGAGGCGATGTGCCGGAGCTTAGAAACAAAAAAGCGGATCACTCTTACATGATCCGCTTTCGGAGTGGTAGCGTGCCTGGCCCGGGGTTGTTTAATGGCCTTCAAAAAAATTCAGCATCGTTGCCAAAGCCTGTTCCGAATGCATGCGCTCACCGTTTTCCAGCGATTCACGCGCCATGCCCGAAGCCCGCTGGCGCATATTCATTTCGTAGGAAGCAATTGCTTCCTGTAAAGAAAAGTACTTGCCGGATGTCAGGCACTCGCTCAACTCCAAAGCATCGCGCATCGCCATGTTCACACCTTCTCCTGCAAAGGGCGGCATCACGTGTGCCGCATCGCCCAGCAGGGTCAGGTTGGGCAGGGGTTTCCAGCTTTGGTCTAAAGGCATGCAATAAATAGGACGCGGAATAAAGGGTGTTGTTGCGCTTTCAAACAGCTCATGCCAGGCAGTGCTCCACTCCGGGTATGCTTTTTTGAACCAGGCCAGCATTTGCGGCTTATCATCGTAGTTGAGGCCATTAGTGGAAGCCCATGTTTCATCTGCTTTGAAGCTTGCATAAAACCCGATCTCGTCATTTCCTTTCTGACCCAGTAATACATCTTTTTGTTTGCCGAAGGCCATGATTTTTCCTCCGCGAAGCAAGGCATTCATGCCGGGCGCTGTTTTTTTAGCATCATAAATGGCTCCTTCGAGCATCGTGACACCGGAATAAAAGGCTTTGATGTCTGTGAGGTAAGGGCGGAGTCTGGAATTGGCGCCATCAGCGGCAATCACCAGGTCGGCGTACACCCGGTTCCCGTTTTTGAAATGCAGCAACCAGCCTTCGTGCTGTGCCTCCATCGATAGAAAGTGGCTATCCCACACAACCGTTTCCGGCCGGAGAGATTCCAGCATGATTTTTCGTAAGGCGCCCCTGCTTATTTCCGGGCGGAAATGCTCCTTGCCGAAATCCTCTTCAGGCTTCGAGTCATGGTCGCTGAACAACACGTCGGCCTGCTCATTCATGATCTGCATCCGGTCTGCACCGGGCATGTAATTCTGTTTGAAGGCCTCCATCAGTCCGGCTGCGTTAATAGCCGCCAGTCCGGATTCCTCATGCAGGTCGAGCGGTGAGCCCTGGACACGGGCATCCTTGTTGATGTCCCGTTCATAGACGTGGACGTTTGCTCCTTTCAATTGAAGGAGCCTGGTCAGCGTCAGTCCACCCGGACCGCCGCCGACAATCGCAATTTGTTTATGTTCTAATAGCATAATTTTAAATATTATGCCACAAAATTAGGTAGTGTGATAGACCAGGAATTGTAAAAATCGGTCGTTTTGATTTTTGAACAACTCCTTAGGAGAAACGCCCGAGAGCTTTTTGATTTCCTTAATGAAATGCGATTGATCGGTGAAGTTGAGCTGCGGGGAGAGCTTGCCGTCTTTGATGTGATGAAGCGAAGCCTGGAAGCGCAGGATCTTGCAATAGGTTTTCAATGAAATGCCCAGCTGTTGATTGAAGTAACGGTTGATCTGCCGCTCGCTCCAGCCAATCGTTTCCGACAGCTCCCGGATATTCATGTCGCCATTGCTGGCAAAAATCAGCTCAAATAGTCTGTGCTTCCGGGCATCTGTTTCCTGAGGCAAAAGCGAGCGGATCTTTTGCGAGGCCTTTTTGCAAAAGGCATCAAAATCACTTAAGTCGTCCCTGTTGAAATCCCAGAAATTACCCGGTAGTTCTTTTCCGCTGTCTACAAGTTCGGCAATGGGTTGCTGAAAGATGTACTCTATGGCCAGCGGGTTAAAGCTGATGGCGAAAAAAGCGTCGATGCTTCGCTCAGGCATAGGCTTGGGCTTTGTTTCCAGGCCCATGAGCATAATCTGAAACCGGTTCGTCGTTGTTCTGCATAAGAGCAGATCAATCCGTCCGTTAGGAACAATGACGCCTCCGCTAAACGTGGAGAGGTTCTGCAGCGACGAAAAACAATACACAAACTCCCGGAGCGATGCATCGGGCTTGATAAGATGGTATTCGAGGGCATTGCTCATGTTTCGGTTCAATTGGATTTTTAGTCTATCCGCTCAATGATTATTATTTGGAAAGAATGCCTTTGTCCACACTTTCGTTAATTAAATGCCTGGCATAGTTCCAGAGTAGTAAAGAATGACGGGTTGGGAAAGGAATACAAGACAATGAAGCGAACGGGAAAATTAAAGCCACCCCAATCTTTAGACAGCCTTCAGCTTCTAATTTGTAGCCCTGGCCCCATATTGTATCGCCGCGGCAAGTACATCTGTATGTATATCTTTCAGTGCTTTGAACTTAATGCAATAGCCGGTTACGCTCGCCTTGCCCAGTGTTTTTCCATAGGTTTGGGCTAAGTAGGCCTTATCCGCGATCCCGAGGATATAGACGGAGATCCCGCTTGTGTTGGCGCTCAAGCCAATCTGATAAAACTCCCTGGTTTTTCCATCAGCATAGCTCATGGTCTGAAACCCGTATCCTATATTGGGATTAGAAACCGTTTTACCCTTGTCGTCCTTCCCATCCAGGAACCATAATTGACATCCCGGCATCACTTTCAGAATGAGTTGGTGCAGGGCTTGCATGTCGCTGCGTTTTGCTTCAGGCTGACTGGCAATATAGGCCTTGATTTCTTCCTGTACGTTCATTTTATTCCAATTCTTTGCAGTTAAAGTTATGGATATTTAGCAGATCTGTTATTTTCAAAACGATATTTTCTTCACTGTCAATCCGCAAAATCCTGTCACAGTCTTCCAGATCAAAATTCCATGTTGCTTTTAGCAGTAGTGTGTCGATATGCGGTTTGAGTTGCTTTACCTGCCGTTTAGTTTTGACAGATGTTTTGAAAACGAAAATCATCTTTGCGATAATCCCGGTAGCTAGCGGGATGCCAATAGGTTTTCCAGATTGCTCATCGACATTTTAAATCCTTCTGTGAAGCCCATTTCAATCATCCGCTCCATCCGCTCAAGCGATTCATTATAAATAGCAATACTCACTTTGGTGGTTCCGTTTTGTTCGCTAAACGTGTAATCCCATTCAGAACCCGACAATTCAGGGTTTTCATCTTTGTCTGCAAAAGTGTTAAATAGCTTGAAATTGGTTTTGGGGCTGATAGACGTGTATTTCTGAATGGCCCAGCGCTCTTGTCCTTCGGGGCTTACCATGGCATAAAATCTTTGCCCGCCAACTTTGAAATCCGCATATTTTGTTCTTGATGTCCAGGGCTTAGGGGCCACCCATTGGTCAAGGATCTCCGCTTTGGTGAATGCATCCCATACCAGCGATAGGTCCGCATCAAATTCTCTTGTGATGAATACCGTTTTCGCTGCTTTGTCAACGGTAAAATCAAATAGCAAATTGTTGTTCATTTTTTCTGTTTTTTTAGAGTTAGTAATATGGTGTCAAGTTGGTTGAACTGAGTTTCCAGGAGTTTTCTGAATTGTTCGACCCACTGATCAACCTCTTTTATTTTGGTGGCATTGATGTGATAATAAATTTCTCTCCCTTTCTGTTCCTGCTTCACCAATTCACATTCGGTGAGTATTTTGATGTGGTTGGATACTGCTTGCCGGCTCGAGTTAAAGTGCTCAGCGACGGCATTTGGTGTCATGGCCTGTGAAGCAAGCAAAACCAATATGGCCCTACGGGTCGGGTCGGCTATTGCCTGAAAAACATCTCGTCTTGTTTCCATGAACTTAAATTTATGCAATTACTTGATTGCAAATATATGTGCAATTACCTGATTGCGCAATTTTTTTTGAAGATTTTTTTGCTAAAATTTGAACGGGGTTGCTATGTGCCGGAAAAATAAAACAGGCAGCTAAGGCACCTTAAGTGATTTTTTTGTCTCCCGTCAGCCAGGCTTTTGCTAAACTGATCTTGCCTGCTGGCATTTTCACTGTCCGTTTAGTGTTTTGTTTACATAGTCTGTCCATTCGTATGGTGGAATCCCTTTATCTAAGTAGTAATCCGGCTGTATGCCTTTTTCGTCGATCGTAAAATCGGGGATCCGCATACTTCTTGAAAGCGAATACCCTAATTGAAATTCTTTACAGGGCGACTCCACAAAATACATATTCGATATGTCCAATACGCCGAATGTCGTTACACCAAAAAGCTTTACTTTTTTACTTTGCTTTGCTTCTAACAAAAATTGCTCGGCTGTACTACCATTGGCTTCGTTAATGATAATACCTACCTGTTGAGGATAAGGATATATGGTATCCAGTTTGCCTATGGAAACAATCTCTGCATTCAGGTTTACAAATTGGCCTAATTTACTTTCTAATTTATCGTACGATTCTTTTGCCCATTTTTTACCTTCATCATCAAATTCGTATTCAGGTTTGTTGATGAAATCTAACATGCGTTGATTATTGAGTTTGGTAGACAGAAATTCAACACCAACTGCCCTGACCGGGTTTGTGTACAGGTAGGGAATTAATTCACTATAAGAAGCATCGCTTCCGCCACCGTTATTTCTAATATCAATAATGAGGTTTTTTGTTGCCAACAGTTTCTTTTTATTCACATTGAGCACACTGTCGATCTTTCTTTTGTAGCTTTCGTTAAAGGAGGGAATTCTTAAATAGAGTGTTGTTTCGTTTAATGGCTCAAGGTATGGTTGTTCCGCATTTAAGGCTTTGAAGTATTGCATGTATTTTGGGTCGTCGTCTATCCTGGGGTAAATTCTTGAAAGACTTAAATTGCCTATTTGTAAATGATTTTTCCCGATCATGGCGACATTGTTTGATTCCACAGCGGAACGATCGCGCATATAAAACACAGAATTTATTTTGTCTTCTTCCGTTATGCTCAATTTTAGTTTCACCTGCCCTTTTGTCCAGATTTCGGCTCCCGATTCTATAATAAATCCAATGTATTTATCACCTTCTTTTTTGATCCCGATTTTGTAGGGCGGAGTTTCCCAAATTCCCTCATAATCGGAAACGTTCTTTTTGTCTAAATAGTGTTTGAAATCTTCTGTTTTGACCGTGTAGGTTTCCCAATCAGGAAACTGTTTGCCTGATGTTGTAGCATTGCTTGGCTGTGCTTGTTCGTTAAGTCTTATGGAAATGTGCCCCTGGCGAAAGAATTTTAGCCAGTCGTACAAAACAGGTGTACATTCTGTAAGCGTTTGAGCATGTTGCGCTTTGTCCAAAATCCGTTGATTGTGGTCTGCGTATGCTTGCTTGCCTTTGATTTTTACGGCATATTGAAATCCTGCGTCATTCTCTTCAAACGTTTTCTTGACCCATTCGTAGTTAGCCCTGCAATCACAGTTTTGGGAAAATGAGCCGGTTGCTACGAACAGTAAGCCAATCAGGATTAAATTTCTTTTAGTCATCATGTTGTTAAAGCATTTATTATTTGACAGGATAAGTGAATTTTGAGTTTATATTAATCATGACACCTTTCGAGGATTTTTAATAGGATCAGAAATGCATGAAACCAATTATTCTTAACTGGCCTGTCTCAACAGATCAACAACAACCGGTTCTGTCCGCTTTTTTCCTTTGGTGCGCGGTGAAGGCAAGGAAGGGCCTGGCTTTCAGGATGATCAACCGCCAGCCTCCATAAATGGCCAAGGCCTAAGCTGATGGGCTGGGCCCCGGGTTTAGGCAGATAATGCAGATCAAAAAAATGCTCACTTAAAAAGGATTCAAACCCTTCGTCTGATCCATGATACAGTTTTTTGAGCTCATCACGTATTTCGGGAACAAGCACTTTTTGTATGGCTTGCGAGTTTGGCAATAGTTCACTCGACTCGCCATAGTATGTGCATAAAAAGGTATCGGTTGGTACCGGAGAGCGGTCTACATGAAACGAATAGACATCGGTCGGGAAAAACGGGTAGGCATCATCTCTCTCATAGCACCTGATCAGGTTAAGGACTGGAGACGCGCCATGAGCCTTCAACAGCTTCAGGTCATGTAAAAGAATGTCGCGGGCAAGCTGCCCCTGTTCACTCAACCGGAGTTCAAGAAGCTCATCCTCATCAAGTGTCACTATATTTTCGCTCAGTTCTATCTTATTGGCAATCTCAGAAAAGTCACCGGCCAGTTGACGGGTCCAGCAAATGGCATTCATGTCTCCTTGAAAAGGGACGGAGACCAGGTCCTGAAAATTCGTGACACAGTGAATTTGATTTGCAGTATGGGATAAATTTTTCAATCTGATTATGTGCTGATCGTTTTTATAAGGAAAGCTAATGTCTGTAAGCCCCTAATTTTCAGACAGCGCTAAAGTAGGAATTTTTTAATTTTTAAATACTGTTCAGGACTAATTCCTGCTAAGGATGGATGAGGATCATTCTCATGATAATCATTGATCCACTCTTCGGCGGGATCTTTAATTCATCGATATTTTTAAAGATGTGCCTACTTTTATTCCGCCTGATTTTCCGGGGGCTTACAGAAGGAATTAGTGCAAAAAACAGGTGTTCCAACTAAAAGTGAAACACCTGTTCAGAATGGAAGAACGATTATCGTTTTTTTATCCTCTTAGCCTCATCTGAAATTCTGGCAAAAGACTTATCTCTTTTACGTTTTTCATGTTCAGAGGTGGAAAAATACCAGGATTCTTTTCGCAGTTTGAGATAACTCCTGTATACTTCCAGCTCTAAAAGACCATTATTTACCGCTTCGACAACCGCACAGCCAGGTTCCTGGACATGGGTACAATTATCAAAACGGCAGGACCCGGCAAAATCAGAAACATCGAATATACCGGCTAATACTTCAGGATTTTCAGAAGCTAAACCAAACTCTCTTATGCCCGGCGTATCTATTAAAACGCCACGATCATCCATTAGTACCATTGCTCTCCGGGTTGAAGTATGCCGCCCTTTGCCTGAGGATCTGCTAATTTCAGATGTAGAAAACACAGTACGTTCACACAAAGCATTAACCAAAGAACTTTTTCCAACACCCGATGATCCCACGAATACAACCGACTCTCCCTGCCTGATGAATTCCCGTACAGGAAGTAGTGTTTCAGGAGAAAGTATACTTGTGAAAAAAACCGGCATTTGGCGGACAATATGTTTCAGCGATTCATCTACCTGCTGACGATTAAACTCCAAATCAGATTTAGTGAGTATCAACACCGGCTGAATATTCTCTTCTAATACCTGAACCATAAAACGTTCCGTTCTGCGAACGTTAAAATTTGCATCAAGGCTTTGTACGATAAATGCCTTATCAATATGGGATGCAATAGCTTGTTTGTCTGAAATGGTACCGCTCTTTCTCCGGTACAGCGTATGTGTACGCGGTAAAATATCAACGATTATTCCTTTGTTATCGTCAAAAGCTTGAAAGATCACCCAATCGCCCGTACACGGAAGTTCAAATAATGACTTGCCATAGAGTACATTGCCGCTTAGTTCGCATACCAGCAGACCGGTCTCGGCGATTACTTCATAATTGGTTCTGTTTACAGCAGAAACACGACCATGAAGAAGATGTTTGTAGTGTGAGGTTTGCTTAAGTTGAAACAGACGGTCGTTCCAACCATAAAATGATAAGTTATTCACTGTATAATAATTTAAAATGATGAAATAAAATTGCTTAATTCTTAATCATCCGAATGGTTTGCCTCTAATAAATCACCCTCGGTAGTATGGGAACCACCAAGTCGGCAACTTCAGAAACAAGACACCCGGAATCAGGCAATCATTTCAACCGCTAAACTATGATATGTGAATAGTTGTTTTTGCATGAGATACAAAGGTAATAAAAAAAGTCAAAGCTAACTTAAAGAAAAATTTGATGTTTAAGGAAAAGATATTTGGAAAAAGACAGGAAACGTAACGCCAGGGAAAGCCTGCATCGAGACATAATTTTTGTCTCCAAGGGTTCTTGCATACTTTTCATGGAAATTTCGGTTATGCATTTTTCATGCTTCAATACGGGGCCATTTCCATGCATACCGGATAATCAGGCAAAGAAGAACGACTTCTACAACAGCGCCAAACACCATGTGCATCCAGGCCTCTCCTGCCAGATTAGACAAGGTATAAGGAATATACACCGTAGCCACGATGATGTTTGTCCGGCGATTTACGTTAGCAGGCAGGGCAACAGAAAGGAAAATCATTAATGCCGGAATCGTCACAGTGGCGAGTACTATCAAAAGAAATGCCTGGGTAATTTCAAATACAAATACCTTGCCTGCTAACAGATCTTTTAGTGTACCCGGCATATATAAGTGGAAATAGTCAATATAGATAATGAGAAACATCAGGCTCGCCCACAGGCTGGCAAGCTTCAGTTTCAAACTGACTTTGATGTCTTCCAGTGCATGATCCGGTGATTTTTGTGTAGTCATAATTATCAACTAAAAATTATATCCGAAATGCAGCCCTGGTTCAGGCGTGTATTTTGACCACTTGTCATCTTTTTGTTTAAAACCATCAGGCATTTTAGTGTGATAAGGACGGCCGGCAATACCAAGTGATGGTTGTATAAAAAACCTATCCTTGAAGAGTTTAATGTGATAGCCAACCCGATAAGACGTGAATATATGGAAACCATTATCCACCTTATTACCCTTGTCATTCACAAATGTTTGCCGCATAGGCATGACGTGCACTGCTGCGTAAAGACCTTTCCAAAAAAACCGTTGATAAGCAAGAGCAATACCATAATCTCTGATATAACCAGGAAATTTCTCTTCCGGCTTCCCGTATGATTGGTTAAAAAAGGGGTTAATGCCAAGTGGCCAGGCATATTTCCAGGTTATTAGCTCAAGAGAAATAACATCTTTTCCTGTGATCCGATAGCCCAGATTGAGTTGAGCGAAGTCTGGAGCGTTTACGGGAGCCAAATTACCTAATAAAAAGAGAGTGCTGCCAACGAACCACCGTTTGTGAGTGCTGTCTTGTCTGGGATACTGCGCTTTCAGTGATAGAACGCTTGCCATCATTAAGCTCAAAGCGAACACTAAAATTTTCTTTTGCATATAAATACTGATAGTTAAGAAATGAAGTCACTCTTTGCGTTTTTTCAAAAATTTTGATCTTAATCTACTCCGTGATTTTGATTTTATACCTGAATAGCCTGCTAACGGATACTGTAGAGATGCTTAAATTGCCGGTAAAATGGCTAGAAATTAAACCCAAAATGAAACCCGGGTTCAAAAGGAAAGTAGTTAGGCCATTTATTTTCTACTGATTTGAAAGATTCTGGTGTATTAATTCTTACAGGCCAATAAGTTAATCCAAGAGATGGTTCAAAAAAGAAACGGTTTTTGAAAAATTTGAGCTGGTAACCCAAACGGAAAGTCATATATAAGGTGTATCCATTTCCAATCTTTTTATTATCCTCATCCATATATTTTTCAAAAGCATTCAATGCATGCACGGATGTATAGACTCCTTTCCACCAAAAACGCTGGTATGCTAATGTCGGTGCAAGTATGCGGGCGTGTCCGGGATAGTTTAGTCCAGGTGCATCAAATGATGGTCCCCAGGGGATCCCGATTGGCCAGGAATAAATGGATCTTTTAAATTCAAAGGAAACAACATCCTTAGGTGTTATCCTATATCCCACATTTAATTGTATAAACTCAGGGTTATTTGTTTTGGAAAAATTTCCTAGCATCAGGAATGTACTCCCAATAAACCACCTTTTATAGGTGCTGTCTTGTTTGGCATATTGTGCACTCACCTGTAAACCGCCTGCCATCATTAAAATCAAGGCGAAGCATAACATCTTCTTTTGCATATCTTTTTTTCATTATTAAATGATTCTGCAAAAGTAAGTAGGCGGGATCCATTAACTCGTTCACTTAAGTTAAGAAATGCGGTTTAGCTCTTTTTTTCAAGAATTCTTGCCCTTAGTCTGCTTAATGACTGAGGTTTAATGCCCAGGTAACTTGCTAGCTGGTGCTGTGGCACACGTTGAATAAGGTCTGGACGTGATTGCAATAAATTCAAATAGCGTTGTTCAGGAGAAGAAGTTTTAAATTTGTCAAAGTCCAGTTGTTGCTTAGCTAAAAGATCTTCAGATAACATTCGGCACAGGGTTTCAAACTTTGGAAATTTGCTGTTTATTTCTACTTCCATATCAGAATTTGAAACGGTAAGTATCGTGTCTTCTAAACAACTAATATAATATTCAGACGGAGTTTTGCTTATGACACAATGGGGCGTCAAAACATCCATTTCTGTGTAGAAAGCAGTCGTTTTTTCTTCACTATCTAAAACATAATAGATCCGGATACAGCCTTTTAGAACAAAGTAGCTATCTTTCGATGTTTGTCCTTCTTTGAGTAAAATCGTCCCTTTCTTTACCGAGCGAAATAAGTTCAAGGAAACGATCACGTTCTTCTCTTCTTCCGTCAGAGAAACGTATTTTGATAAAAAGTCAAATAGTATGTTTTGCATTGTTTTGTTGTTACTGTCGTTTGTTACCCTGCCACCAATGGATAGCGAACTGGCGCCGCCACCATCGTCAAATACCGCCGGTTGCTAAACGTTCGTCTGTCCACCGTGAAGTTAAACTAAAATACGCAAACGCAAACTATATCCTTTGCGAAGCAGGCCAGATTAAAATGGCTTTTGCATACTGAGAAGCTGTCTCTTGTCCGCGGTGGCGCCAGTTTGTAGTTACCTGCGGGCTTTTTAGTGTAGATTGCGACCATCAAACCTCACCACACACATGAGGTATACATTGAAAATAAGTAAGAGCAATGATAATAGTTGAAACGAAGAGAACTCGAAACTCTAACCTATTGAAGTATACAGGTTATCTAAAAAGGGCGGTTTACCGGCCTTTTTATGTCATTTTGCCTTTCTACATTTGGAAACCAAGTTGGTCTACCCATTTTTTGTAAAAAAACAAATGACTGTATGTGTTTACAAATGATGAAGTGCCGTAGTTACACCAATAAGATAGTTATGGGCAAGTTTGAAAAACAACATCAATGGTCTAAAAAGGGCTGACCACCCCATGTGACAAAAAACTAAAAGTGTAGCAGAACCCACTTAGCTGCGGCGAAAAAAAACGCAGACCCTGTCTATATCCTGGTCTGATTGAAAACTCTAAATTCCAATCACATGAAAAGCAAAAAAAACTTTACCGGCGCCATCGGTGCGTGGCTGACTAATGAGTTACATCCGGCAAACGCCACCTACAGCTCACCCAACAGCAATTTCAGTTCCATTAAGCTCAACGGGATATACGGCACCCTTGATTACCTGAGCATCGGCTGGTTTGGTGTGGATATGAGCAACCCTAACAGCCCTACCCTGAAAACCAGTAACACCTATCTTGCCCAACAGGTGGCAGATGCCCGTGCACAAAACCCGGACATCATCCTATTTGCTTTGCTGGCCTATACCCAGGAAATCACCAACGATCTGCAAACAATCATCAACAACCCCACTCTGCTGACCACTTTTGCGACCAACGTGGCCAACTTTCTGGGTAAAAACAACCTCAATGGTTTCGACATTGACTGGGAACAGCCCACAAGCCAACTCACTCAGAAGCAATGTGCCGCCTGGCTCAACGCATTGGGTGCGGCTTTCGGGGATACCTATTATCTGGCCATTTCGGCGAGCTCGAACCAGCCCGGTAATGTCGAAAACCTGGATGCAGATGCTGTGAATGCCAATGTGGATGTGTTCAATTTGCAAAGTTACTGGGTTAGCGATCCGGGCGTATTTATTGCACACGGCATCAATGCCGGTCTGTTGGGATTCGGTGCCTATTTCGAAAGTGGGGTCACTGCGCTTTATGCTTCTCAGCAATATGCTGCCGGGATTCAGTACCAGGGTCAGCAATATCCCTACCAAACGATGATGAGTTGGCGGCTTGATTCTTCCAACTGGCCTTTCGAGCAAAGTCAGCAACTATTGATGCGGCCATACCTGACCGGCCAACCGGAGGTGCTTGCGTTCGACGATGGAGCCATCTTGAATGCGCAAACCACTCCTACGCTTATCCAAAGTATCGTTATCCGTAGCGGAGATGTCGTGGATGCCATCCAATGTACCAATGCCAGCAGCAACGGCTCGTATGTGGTACAACTATTGCAACACGGTGGTGATGGCGGCAACGGGAACAATCCGATCAATCTCACAAATGGCCTCACCGCTTTCAGTTACGTAACAGGCAACTGGTACGGACAAAATGTGGTAGTTCAAATCACCATCAACGGTACAAGTTATCCCGCCACCATTAATCCCAAGGTAGTTGATACACAAAATTTTCAGGTGACTGCTCCGGCGGGTAAAACTATTATTGCATTCAGTGGCCAAACCTGTTATGTGAATCTGGCAGGCGGAGGTTTCACCTGGGTGTTATCGCAGATCAACGGCGTATTTGGTTAGTGATTTTTTTACAGGTGAAGTTAAAGATGAAAATGTGTGTGCTCCGAAACCCGCCACTTCGCTTAGGTACAAACTTAAGTCTTTGTGCTTCGTTTGCCCGACCGAATGCAAAGCCCGGGACTGTTCACGCAAGTCATGCCACATTGAATCGCACATTCCGCGTTTGAAATTATAGGTTGGTATTTACCAGGGGAAAACTTCGCCTGATTGTGAAAAAGTTCCTGTTGGACCATTCTCATCAATTAATGCCATGGCAACACCTGACTTAGCACCTTCTTCCGGAGTTAAGGGTGCCTGATCTGAACCGATGGATGTTTGCACCCAACCTGGACTAACTGCATTTACTTTAATCTTGGAAGCGTCAAGGGCATTAGCCAGAAAAACTGTGAACTGGTTCAAGGCCGTTTTTGACGCACTATAAGCATAAGGTTTTAAAGCGTATAACCAATGTTCTTTATCCAAATGAACACCAAAGGAACCGGACAAGCTGCTGATGTTTACAATACGCCCCGCTTTGCTTTTTTTGATTGCGGGCAATAATGCCTGAGTCAGCTCTACGGTACCGAAATAATTAATATCAAAAGTATCCCGCAGGGTTTGTATGGGTACAGTTTCCGTGTTATTTCCGAACCATGCGCCGTCTAAAAATACGGCTGCATTGTTGATTAGAATGTCCAACACACCGTATTCGCTTTCAATATATTTTCTAACGTTATCAATATCAGTCGGATTACTGATATCAAGTTTAACAAAGGTGACATCTAATGATGCTTCCCTTAGGGCCGCTTCCGCTTTTTTACCTTCGATTTCATTTCTTGCCCCTAATAAAACCTTAATATTATGAGCTGCTAATTGTTTCGCTGTTTCAAAACCTATGCCTTTATTCGCTCCGGTGACTAATGCTAACTTTTTCATATTACAAGTTGTTTAATTTCAATGCAAATGTAGAGAGGATGGCATGGACAGTGTTAGCGTAATCAAAACCGATCCTTACTAAAATCAAACTTTCTTGCCCAACTTCGAGGAGCAACTATTCCTTATGTAATTTTCTGTAATCTGTAGGAGAACTGCTGGCATGCTTTTTAAAGAACAGATTGAAATGAGACGGCTCCTCGAAAGCGAGTGCAGAAGCAATCTCCGCAATGTTCCAGTTGGTTAATTTTAATAGGATCTTGGCCTCTTGAAGAAGCCTTGCTGCGATGATCTCACTTACGGTTCTTCCTTTAGACAATTTTACCTGGCGGTTCAAATAATTGGGATGTAGTGACAGGCTGTCTGCGAAATCCTTCGCAGTTTTAAATTTGATCGTATCCTGAGGGGATTCTATGGGAAACTGCGATTCTAACAATCTTATAAAGGAACAGGCGATAACCTCGGTGGTATTATTTGTTTTTACGAAGGAGCTAAACGGAGCGAGCTTTTGCGCATTAAAAATGATTTCAAGTAAATAAGTGCGTTGCAGATTATCTTTAAAAGGGCTGTCGTCTTTTGCTTCATCAAACATTTTATGGTATACCTCAATAAAGTGTTTGGTCTGCTCCTCCGTAAGGGAATAAATGTTCTGCCTGCCTGGTTTATAGATCGGGAATTCAAGCAGACGATAACCGCTGTTCGCTTTAGTAATAAACTCCTCTCTAAAGACGCAACTGATGCCGGAGTACCCTAAACCGGCCGCATGTATCCCAAAAGGAATTTTTGTGGTGGTGAATAGTAAGGAGTTGCCCGAAATATCAATGTTCTTATCTTCAAATTCAAGCCGATAGTCCCCTTGTAATAAAGTGGCGGTGTAAAATTTCTTCCTGCTATATTCCAATGAAAAAATCGGGTTACCGGTTATGCTCAGGTCCAGTATATGAAAAGTATCTGTATCATTCCGGATAGTTTCTGATAAGGAAGTAATATTTGCAGGGTCAATGGAAGATATAGTATCAGAAATTTTCATAAGTAAAAATAAGTAAAAATCAGCTCGAAAAGATCAGCGCTCAATTTAAAATACGTTGTTTCGTAACCTTCTACTTTGAAATTTAAGGTGTAAATTTCAACGCAGACTTCGAGATCCTTTTCTTCTATACTTCTGATCATTGGTGCATTTTATAAAACTTACAATTTATTTATCTATCGGATTAACGTCATTTGTTCGCACATTGTTTTTAGATACTCAATTAGTTGTCCTTTGGGAAGGGAAACTGGTTTTAGAAATATTGCACGCTGAAGTGGAAATTGCCGAATGGTTCCTATAACAGAATAATATAACGAGTAGTGGATTCACTTCTTCCCGGAACACTCCCTTATCTTTTCCCTCCTCAATGATCCGGGTAAAAAAGCTGCGGTTTTTTTGTAAGTTTTTGTAATAAATGAGTCAATTCAGGGTAAGCACTACTGTGTGTTCAGCTACATCGCGCACCTATCAAAGGATTTAGCACAAACAAAAAACCGGACTTCTCTGAATAATCAAGAAAAGTCCGGCTTAGTACACAGCGCCGGATTGCCACGATGTGGCGGACCGTTCTGTGTCGCTTTGAAAATGAAAGCCAAAATCCTGCGGATTTTATTTTTTATTTGCAGAATCCCTTACAAGCAAGCTTGACCGGTCTTCTCCAAATAAAAAAGCCAAACTTTCGTTTGGCCTTTCATTCATTCGTACCCAGCGCCGGACTCGAACCGGCACGGTTTCCCACAGGTGTTTGAGACCAGCGCGTCTACCATTCCGCCAGCTGGGCATTTAGTTTTTTGAATTGCTACTCTGCAATTTTGTTTTTTGTCCCGAAATGGGTTCGGGATTTCTGCTTTTCCACGTCAGGTGTGGCTTGCAGGCTCCAGAATTAAGCCTAACTTTACAAGCCGGGCTTAAATCGGGCAGCAAATGTAACGGTTTTTCTCTGCGAATCAAAAAAATGCCCCGAATTATTGTGTAAACCCGCTGAAAATTAGTAAATTTGCCTCCCTTACAAAAAAATGGAAACAGAAGTTCAGTTATTTTCAGGCAGTGCCACCAAGTCACTTTCCGAGCAAATCGCCAGGTCTTACGGAAAAGATCTTGGGAAAATTTCTCATTACCGTTTCAGCGATGGCGAGATCCAGGTATCTTACGAGGAAAGCATCCGCGGACAAAGCGTGTTTGTGATCCAGAGTACCATGCCGCCAACCGACAACCTCATGGAAGTGCTCCTGATGATCGACGCTGCCAAACGGGCTTCTGCCAAGCACATCATTGCCGTATTGCCTTACTTTGGCTATGCCCGCCAGGATCGTAAAGACCAGCCGCGCGTAGCCATCGGCGCCAAGCTGGTAGCCGATATGCTGGCGGTAGCCGGTGCCACCCGCGTGATGACGATGGACCTCCATGCCGACCAGATCCAGGGCTTCTTCGACGTTCCGGTGGATCATTTATACGCTTCTTCTATTTTCTTACCATACATCCAAAGCCTGAACCTGCCGCAGCTCACCATTGCCGCGCCCGATATGGGAGGCAGTAAGCGTGCCAACGCCTATGCCAAGCACCTGAAGGCCGAGATCGTGATCTGCTACAAGCAGCGCACCAAAGCCAATGTGGTAGACCACATGACGGCCATTGGTGATATTGAGGGAAGAAATGTCATCCTGGTGGACGACCTCGTGGATACCGGTGGTACCCTTTGCAAGGCGGCCGATATGATGATGGAGCGCGGCGCCCTGAGCGTAAGAGCCGTATGTACGCATGCCGTACTGTCCGGGAAGGCCTATGAGAATATCGAGAACTCCAAATTAACGGAGCTGATCGTGACAGATACCATTCCATTGAAACAGGAAAGCAGCAAGATCAAAGTGATCAGCGTTTCGGAATTATTTGCCAAAGTGATCCATAGCGTTCAAAACTATGAGTCCATCAGCAGCAATTTTATTATGTAAAACAAACCCGTCAAAATAAAACAAACCGGTGAAGGGCAAAATGAACGGGCATTTTTAAGCTCACCAAACTAAAAATATAAATAATGAAATCAGTAACATTGAGCGGTTCGTTACGTGCGAACGTAGGGAAAGTTGACGCAAAAGCGATCAGGGAAAAAGGAAATGTACCATGTGTGATCTATGGTGGAAAAGAACAAATCCACTTCGAGGCAGACATCCGTGCATTCAAACCGGTTATCTTCACGCCGAATGCGCATATCGTAGAAATTAACTTAGACGGTAAAGTATATAGAACAGTATTACAGGATGCACAGTACCACAAAATCAACGATAAACTGATCCACGCGGATTTCCTGGAGATCGTTGAAGGCAAACCGGTAACGGCTAATATCCCTGTTGTATTAACAGGTCAGTCGGAAGGTGTGAAAAAAGGTGGAAAATTAGTATTGAAACTGCGTAAGTTAAAAGCACGTGGTTTAGCTAACGAATTACCTGACAGCATCGACATCGCAATTGATAAATTAGACATCGGCGACGGTATCTCTGTTGGTGATATCGACATCAAAGGTGTAACCCTGCTGAACGCTAAAAACGTATCGGTGGTGTCTGTTCAGACAACCCGTGCGGTAGCAGCTGAAAACAACGCAGGCCCAGCTAAAAAATAATTTCAGGTAAATTACCTCTTACAAAAAAACCTCTTTCAACTATTGAAAGAGGTTTTTTGTTTTACCGGGCTGAGCAATTACCCGGTAGAAAAAAAGTTAGAGGTAAAACGCAGGCTGAGCGGAGTCGAAGCCTACACGGTAGGCTAATTCAAAATAAACTTGTCCTGCAGCTCCTGCTCGGTTTTGATCAGGTGCATGAAGAGCCTGATCTTTGATTTCAGGAGCACTTCTTTTTCTTCGGGAGTAGTGGCTTTGATAAGCTCATATTTTTCGGGGGAAGAAAAATCCAGCAGGCGCGCAATGCTGTATACATTGGCATTGTCGAAGGCATCTTCCTCTACCGTGCTGCGCTGGGCGAGCCAGAGGTATTCTCTGGTGAGGTCCTGGAGCGCAACAGACGCTTTACTATTGATCTCCTGTTCCTGGCTGATGATGCCGGCGCCATATAATTTAGGGCTCAGCACCGAAGAAAATTCTACCATTCTGAATACCCGGACGCCTTCAATTAAGATGTCCATCTCGCCGTTGTCGTAGGTTTTTATAATGTGATTGATTTTTACTTCGATGCCGTATTTTCCTACGGCTTTCTGGTGTACAAAGGGAATCCCGAAATGCGCTTCATTGGCGATGCAATCCGCTACCAGTTGTTTGTAGCGTTCCTCGTAGATGTGCAGGGTCTTTGTTTCTCCGGGCAATAATACCATATTGAGGGGAAACATGGGTATGGTGAGTTGTTGTTGTGTTGCCATTTTTTTAAGTTTAATGGTTTCTTTCTTTAACCCGGAGATTCTTACTCAAAGTTACAAATATCGTGCTTAAAATTTTGTGCCAATTGATTGAATACACTTACTCGCTTAGTAAACAGGTCCACTCAACAAAACAGCGATCGTATTTCCTAAAAAAGTATAAACGGTAATTAATGCCCCCATTTTTTGATGTACATTTAATCTGGTTTTAAATTGACTGTACCTGTAATCCGGTTCATTTTTACAATTTATATAACGTCGCATGAAAAAATATATTGTTATTGGCTGCATCTGCATTGCCTCCGCTTTTACCTTTAGCTTTTCCCAGGATTATTTTGAAGTATCGAAGAACCTCGATATTTTCAATACCCTGTACCGCGAACTGAATATTGCCTATGTGGATGAAACAAAGCCCGGGCAGCTCATGAAAACAGGCATTGAGGCGATGCTGGCATCACTCGATCCTTACACGAATTATTATACCGAGAACGACATTGAGGATTACCGCTACATGACTACCGGCGAATACGGCGGCATCGGTGCGCTCATCCAGGATGTGAACAATAAGATCACGGTCACGGAGCCTTACGAAGGTTTTTCAGCCTTTAAAGGAGGCCTGCGTGCGGGTGATGAGATCCTGGAGGTAAACGGGGTGGATGTAACGGGAAAGAGAACGGACGACATTACCAACATGCTGAAGGGACAAGCGGGAACGCCGATCAAATTAAAGATCAGGCACCTCGGGCAAACGACCGCTCTCGACCTTAGCCTGATGCGGGAAGAGATTAAGATAAAAGCAGTGCCTTACGCCGATATGCTGAATAGCGAAGTGGGTTACATCAAGCTCAACAGCTTCACCGACAACTGCTCGGGCGAGGTGAAGGAAGCCTTTCTGAAATTAAAGGAAAAGAGCTGCAAGTCGCTGATCCTTGACCTGAGGGGCAACCCCGGAGGACTCCTGCACGAAGCGGTAAACATTGTGAACCTCTTTGTGAATAAAGGCAGCGATGTGGTATTCACCAAAGGAAAGGTTAAAGACTGGGACAAAAATTACGTGGCCCTTTACAACGCCATCGATACGCAAATTCCATTGGTTGTGCTGGTCGATAATAACTCCGCCTCCGCTTCCGAGATCGTTTCGGGTGCGCTGCAGGACCTCGACAGGGCTGTGGTGCTGGGGCAGCGCTCTTATGGCAAAGGCCTGGTGCAGCAAACACGCGACCTGACCTATAACACCAAGCTGAAAGTCACGGTGGCTAAATATTACATCCCGAGCGGGCGTTGTATACAGGCGCTCGACTATACGCATAAGGACGACGAAGGGCGCGTGGAAAAAGTACCGGATTCCCTGATCACCGCATTCAAAACGAAAAACGGACGGATTGTGTATGATGGCGCCGGCGTTTTGCCCGATTATAAAACTGAGGATGTGAAATACAGCAATGTGCTCATTACCCTCATCAACAAGCACCACATCTTTAACTATGTGAATGCCTATATGCTCCAACATCCTCAACTGCAGCTCAGGTCAGCGGATTTCCAGCTGCCGGATGCCGATTACAATGAGTTTGTGGCATACATGAAGGATAAGGATTACAAATACATTACGCAAAGCGATTTCGCCATGGAGGAGCTGAAGGAGGATGCTAAAAAGGATAAATGCTTTGAAAGCATCGAGGCCGAGTACAATGCGCTGCTCACAAAAATGAACTCCAATAAAAAAGACGACCTGAGCCGTTTCAAACCGGAGATCAAGCAATTCATCGAGGAGGAAATCGCTTCCCGTTTCGAGTTCCAGAAAGGCAGGATTGTGATGGCCCTGAAATATGACCATGATGTGAACGAGGCCAAAAAACTGCTGGCCGACCCTAAGAAAATGACGTCCATCCTTACTACCATTGAGAAGCCTGTCAAGCCTTTCAATGCGAATAAGCGGTTCTAAAGCGCATTTTTGTTTGGAGATTTCATAAAATCCATTACTTTTGGCAAACTAAATTATCAGTATTATGGGAAAAGGAGATCAAAGATCAAGACGAGGCAAAATTCATGTCGGAACATTCGGAAGATTGCGCCCTCGCAAAAAAAACACGGCAGCTGCTGTAGCAGCAAAAGCCGCACCTAAAAAAGCCGCTAAAAAAGCTGCAAAATAATTAAGAAGACCGCCCCTAGGCGGTTTTTTTAGTTTATAGGGTTTTGGCGGCCGGGCTTTCGATTCTTCACGCGTGGTATGATTTTGCCGGTCATTGAGCGAAGTCGAAATGCCGGCAAAAAGGATTTCCACTTCTATTCCTGCCCGGCTACGCGTCATTCAGGCTGGTTTACCAGGCGTATGAGTTTAACTCAATGAGGAGAGTGTTCCGGCGCCAGGGATCGAGCGGGCTGTTTGAGCTCCTTTGTTTGTCCCGCAGGGCAAACAAAGAGCGAGTAGCGAGAGCCCGCCGGGCGCCCAAAAGAAAACAGCCATTGATAAAACCATATCACTATCACTGCACTTGCATGGAACCGGCTGCGTTTAGCGTAAATTAGATTGCTGCTACATTTGAATAAATAGTTACCTTTGCCCGTGACTTATTTTCAACCTGACAAACTAAAAATTGGTGTACTTGGCGGCGGGCAGCTGGGGCGCATGATGATCCAGAGTGCTATCAACTACAACCTGTATGTGTGCTGCCTCGACCCCGATGCCAACGCCCCCTGCAAGGCCATTGCCAACGAATTTACCAAAGGCAGCCTCACCGATTACGATACCGTTTATAAATTCGGGAAGGACAAAGACATCATTACCATTGAAATAGAAAACGTGAATGTGGAGGCCCTGAAGGCTTTGCAGAAGGACGGCAAAAAAATATATCCCCAGCCGGAGATCATCGAGATTATTAAGGACAAAGGCCTGCAGAAGATGTTCTACCAGAGGAACGACATCCCGAGCCCTGATTTCTTTCTCGTAGAGAACAAGGCACAGATCGAAAAATACCGCGATTTTTTTCCCTTCTTCCAGAAGCTGCGTACCGGTGGCTATGATGGCAAAGGCGTGGTGAAGCTGGGCCACCCCAATAAGATCGAGCATGCCTTTGAGGCGCCGAGCGTATTGGAGCGCCTGGTGGACTTCGATAAGGAAATTTCGGTGATCGTGGCACGCAACGAAAGCGGGGAGATCAAATGTTTTCCGGCGGTGGAATGCGAGTTTAACCCCGAGGCCAACCTCGTGGAGTTTTTGTTTTCACCGGCCAATATTAAAAAAGCCGTTGACAAGCAGGCTACCGAGATCGCGGTGAAAGTGGCCGAAAAGCTTGGTATCGTGGGCATCCTGGCCGTAGAGATGTTTGTAACCAAAGATGGAAAAGTGCTGGTGAACGAAGTGGCGCCGCGTCCGCATAACAGCGGGCATCATACCATTGAAGGAAACATCACCTCACAGTTTGAGCAACACCTGCGTGCCATTTTGAACCTGCCCCTGGGCGATACGTCGATTGTGAAGCCGGCAGTGATGATCAACCTGCTGGGAGAAAAGAACCACGAAGGTCCGGCAAAGTATGAAGGCTTGCACGATGCTATCAAATATAAAGGCGTGTATGTGCATTTGTACGGCAAAACCAACACCAAGCCTTTTCGCAAGATGGGCCATGTGACGGTGGTGGACGACGATTTGCTGCAGGCCAAGAAAAAGGCGGTGGCCGTGAAAGACATTGTAAAAATTGTAAGTTAACTATTTCCTGGCGGTCATGCTGTCGCGACGCATCGTGATGATTCAGCATCTGTACCTGGATAAAGTCAATCAGTATAAATTCAACAACTCTCTAACTCAACAACGGATATGGTAGGCATCATTATGGGCAGCAGCAGTGATCTGAAGATCATGAACGACGCAGCAGAATTTCTGAAAAAAATGAACATTGAGCATGAAGTCACCATTGTGTCGGCTCATCGCACGCCGGAGCGCATGTTCGATTATGCGAAGAACGCCGCTTCCCGCGGACTGAAAGTGATTATTGCCGGTGCCGGCGGGGCAGCGCATTTGCCGGGCATGGTAGCCTCTTTAACGGCTTTGCCCGTGATCGGTGTTCCGGTGAAGTCCAGCAATTCCATCGACGGTTGGGATTCCCTGTTATCCATCGTGCAAATGCCTAACGGCGTGCCGGTGGCTACCGTAGCGGTAAATGCCGCTCAGAATGCGGGCATCCTTGCCGCGCAGATCCTGGGCTGCCAGGATAAGGCTATTTTCGATAAGCTGCTTGCCTTTAAGGAAGAGCTGAAAGAAAAAGTGATGAAAAGCCTGGATGAGATTAAATAAATAGTTTAACCCATCGATGGAAGCCCGTTTGATCAAACAGACACAGGACTGCATATTCTTTACTCAATCACTTTTTCCGGACTTATTTGTCGTTTCAGAAGTTCGGTGGCTCTATCGGGAAAAGACCTGGCAAATCTGATAGTTGCGTTTCCTTTTGCTGTCCGGTAGCTTAGGGTAATAGCTCCGCGTCCACGGTTACTATAGATGCGTTGCGAATAATCTGTTAGCTTGATTACATCATGATAGCTGATCGTGTGTTCCGGTTTTCCAATGATAGACCTAATGTAAATATGATCGTGATCGTAGAACACCTGTTTATACGTATAATGAACCAATGTTATAATAGCAGAGCAAACAACAAGTGTCAAACAACATGTTAGCAGTATAGTCCCCATGTTTTCACCCTGTATCATCATCACAATACTCAGAACGAATACAACGATCATCACCAGCGCAGGAAAGATGATGAGAATCAATTGTGATCGGTTGTGCGCCCGCTGAACTCCGTAAATCACACTTTCTCCTTAATAATCACATCCACCAGCGAAGGGTCGAGCAGGGTACTCGTATCGCCTAAGTTGGAGGTATCGCCTTCTGCAATTTTCCGGAGGATGCGGCGCATGATCTTTCCTGAGCGGGTTTTCGGCAGGCCAGGTACAAACTGGATCTTATCCGGTTTCGCAATTGGTCCTATCACTTTGGTGATCATTGCGTTGATTTCCTTACGGATGTTATCATCACCTGTTTTTCCTGCATCGCAGATCACATAGGCATAGATGCCTTGTCCTTTGATGTCGTGCGGATAGCCCACCACAGCGCTTTCGATAATGGCATCATGCATGTTGATGGCATTTTCCACTTCAGCGGTGCCAATGCGGTGCCCGCTCACATTGAGCACATCGTCCACGCGGCCCGTGATCTTATAGTTGCCGTCTTTGTCCCTCAGGCAGCCGTCGCCGGTGAAGTACATATTTGCGTAAGTAGAGAAATACGTTTGCTGGCAACGCTCATGGTCGCCATAGGTGGTGCGGATAATTCCCGGCCATGGAAACCGGATGCAGAGGTTTCCGCTCACCTCGTTGCCTTCGATCACCTTGCCGCTCTCATCTACCAGGCAGGGCTGCACACCCGGTAGGGGCAGGGTTGCATACGACGGTTTCTGCGGCGTGATGCCTGCGAGGTTGGAGATCATGATGCCGCCTGTTTCCGTTTGCCACCAGGTGTCCACCACCGGGCATTTCCCTTTCCCGATATGGGTATTGTACCAGTGCCAGGCTTCTTCGTTGATGGGCTCTCCCACCGAGCCTAGCACTTTCAATGAATCCAGTTTTTTATGTTTCAGCGGCTCCAGGCCAAAGCCCATAAGGCTGCGAATCGCCGTTGGCGCGGTATACAGGATGTCGACCTGGTGCTTGTCCACAATCTCCCAGAAGCGGCCTGCATCGGGCCAGGTAGGAACCCCTTCAAATAAAAGAGACGTTGCCCCGGCGCTGAGCGGGCCATAGACGATATAGCTGTGGCCGGTGATCCAGCCGATGTCTGCCGTACAAAAATGCAATTGTCCCGGCTTGTATTGAAACACATTCACAAAGGTGTAATTGGCCCACACCATGTAGCCGCCAATCGTATGCACCACGCCTTTCGGTTTCCCGGTCGAGCCCGATGTGTAAAGAATGAACAGTGGATCTTCCGCATCCATCACTTCCGCTTTGCAATTGACATTGCCTGAAGCTTCTACGTTTTTCAGCTCATCTTCCATCCATACATCACGGCCTTCCTTCATCGTGATGCTCACGTTCGTGCGTTTGGCCACGATCACTTTTTTGACGAAAGGACATTGGGTGAGCGCTTCATCTACCACGGCTTTCAGAGGAATATCCTTGGCGGCACGGTAGCTGCCATCGGCGGTGATGATGTATTCCGCTTTGGCATCCTGCAAGCGGTCGACAATAGCCTGCGCTGAAAAACCTCCGAAGATGACCGAATGAATCGCGCCGATACGGGCGCAGGCCAGCGTGCTGATGGCAAGCTCGGGCGTCATGCCCATATAGATGCACACACGGTCGCCTTTTTTCACGCCATTGTTCTTCAACACATTGGCGAGGCGGCATACGCGCTCGTATAATTCCTGGTACGTTAAGCTCACATTTTTTTCCTGCGGGTCGTTGGCTTCCCAGATGAGGGCAGGGTTGTTGCCGTTCTTCTCCAGGTGCCTGTCGAGGCAGTTCTCCGTAATGTTCAGCTTGCCGCCGATGAACCATTTGCTGTCGGCAGTTTTGAAATCCCATTCCAGTACCTTGTCCCAGGGCTTGTGCCAGCTGAAATGCTGTGCGATATCTGCCCAGAATTGCTCGGGCTGCTCAACGCTTTGTTGATAGGCTTTTTGGTAGGCTTCGAAGGAAGTGATCTGATAAGGAAAATTCATAAACGTATAATTTTTGAGAGGTAATGAATAGCTGCTTTGAAACAAACTAAAAATAGCTTAATATTGTTTAACCCGCAACGCTTTGAAGTTAAAAAAAATAGTTTCCAACCTCGCCTTCCAGGTCCTAGTCGCTATCGTTGCCGGTGTGCTGCTCGGGCATTTTTACCCGGCCCTTGGCGTGAAGATGGAGATCATCGGAAAAAGCTTCATCAACATCATCAAGCTCTTCATCGGGCCTATCATCTTTCTCACCATTGTGCTTGGTATCACCGGGATCGACAGCCTCAAGAAAGTAGGGAGGGTAGGCGTGAGGGCCCTCATTTATTTTGAGATCGTATCCACCATTGCGCTTTCCATCGGTGTGTTGGTAGCATATATCGTTCAGCCCGGTAGCATTAATATGTCAGGGCTCACCGTCAAAGATGCTTCGCAATACACACAACATGCCGCCGATCAATTCAGCTGGCTCGGTTTTTTTCTTTCCAATTTCACCCTCCAGGTACTCCTGGCCGGCATCATCGCCGGGATTATCATCAGTAATCTGAGAAACAAAGCAGCCATCATCAAGCCATTGGAAAGCGTATCGCACTATGTGTTCTTAGCCTTGAAGTATGTAATGTACCTCGCACCACTCGGCGCTTTCGGTGGTATGGCCTTCGCTGTTGGGAAATTCGGATTGCAAACCCTCCTGCCTTTGGGGAAGCTGATGCTCTGTGTCTACATGACGATGGCCCTCTTCGTGTTTGTGATCCTCGGAACCATCATGCGCTATTACAAGCTCAGCATCTGGAAATTTTTAAAATCCATCAAGGAAGAACTGCTCATTGTGCTTGGCACATCCTCTTCGGAGCCTGCCATGCCCTCGCTCATGAAAAAGCTGGAGAACATGGGCTGCAGCAAATCAGTGGTAGGCCTTGTGGTACCTACCGGCTATTCCTTCAACCTCGATGGCACCTCGATTTACCTCTCGATGTCGGTGATCTTCATCGCACAGCTTTACAATGTGCATTTATCGTTCGGAGAAATGCTGAGCATCATTGGCATCCTGATGATCACCTCGAAAGGAGCCGCCGGCGTGACGGGCAGCGGCTTTATTGTATTGGCCTCCACCTTAACGGCCCTGCACAAAATTCCGGTGGAAGGCCTGGCCTTTTTGCTGGGCGTGGATAAGTTCATGAGCGAGGCGCGGGCCATCACCAACATCATCGGCAACGGCGTAGCCACCATGGTGATCTCAAAAGCCGAGAAGGAATACGTCGAGCCGGAGCTTCCGGCAGATCAGCCCCTGGAATAAGATTTGCATGCGCCTTATTTAGGATTCCGACAGTCATTTATTTCTCAGAATTAAATCACCTCCTGTTTTTTTACCTTTGTTCATAATCATGAATGCAATGAAAAAATTAGTGTTGTTGAGCCTTCTGCTCGTCGTAACCATGGTGCTGAGAGCACAGTCTTCTGTTGGCTTGTCGGGCTCTTCAGGCGTTTATCCTCATCCTTCGGCTGCTACAGCTTACCTGGATATTTATTCGGATCGCGACGATAAAGAGGCGAAGCTCAGCATTACGAATTTGTTAGGCGAGTTGATTTCCGCAAAAAATGTTGAGATTGCCAAAGGAAAAAATGTCGTGTCTTTTGAACGGGAACAATTGGCGACCGGAATTTATCTTGTCACCTTTTCATCGGGAGGGGAGCAAATCACCAGGCGTTTTACGGTGAGCCGTTGATGCCAAAAATATTCAACCCTTTCAGGGTTGGAAAAAACGGAACGAAAATTTTCTATAGATGTTGAAGCCCTTCAGGCTTCTTTGTTTCGATGCCTCTGATGGCTTCCTATTTTCTTTGCGCTATACTTATGGTATGTTCTAATCCGTGTCATCTGTGTTCCATCAGTATGTTGACTTCGACTCCGCTCAGTCAACGGCAGATGTTCCATGGATGCTGCGCATGTGACTTCCTGATTCGCGATGCTTTCTATCTTGCTCTTATCCATGATCGCGGCATCTGTCCGCTCGGTCAACAGCGGGTGTTTTCTTGATGCTGCCCATGCGACTTTATAATTCGCGATGCTTTCTAACTGGCTCTAATCTGTAATTTATCTGCCTGATCCGCGTTATCTGTGAGATTTGCGGGAATATCCTACGCAGGCATGTTAATCAGCTCATTCGTTTTCATAATGAGGTCCATGAACAAAATTTTGGGATTGGCATTCCGCTCAATGTGGTAGAAGGCCGAGTTGAATTCTTCGAGAAGCCGCTCGTAGTTGCGACGGTGCACGAAGCGTGAAAATTTTCCGACAAAGTCTTTTTCTTCTCCCGAATGCCTTACCAGGTCAGGGCTTCCGAAGTTCATCATCAGGCAGTCGCGGAAAATTTCGAGGCCGTATTGCAGGAATTGTTTTTGTTTTTCGCGGCCGGTGCGCGCATTCTCATCGATCCAGGCCACGGCTTTCGGTGCATCGAATTTTAAAGCGATGAGCATAAAGGCCCTGAAGTTTTGCAGATAGGCAGTGCCGCCGTCGGTATGTTGTAGCAGCAGTTGTGCCTCGCGGTAGCTGCCATCGCTGAGCAGGGCTGCTTGCCGGGCCGCAGCAGGGTCGCACTGGTATTGATGCACAAGTCCTTTGCTGATCTCATCTACCGTAAGCTGGTAAAATAAAATCTGTTGTACCCTCGAAATAATGGTAGCCAGCAATTGCTCGGGATGGTTGCATACCATCACGAACAGCGTTTGTTCAGGCGGTTCTTCCAGGATCTTCAGGAGCTTGTTGGCCGATTCGGTATTCATTTTTTCCGGTTGCCAGATCATCATCACCTTATAGCCACCTTCGTAGCTCGTGTACGATAATTTTTTGAGAATGTCGTTGGCTTCATCTGCCGGGATCAGCGGTTGCTTATTTTCGGAGTTGAGGCTGTTGAACCAGTCGTTGAGCGTCATGTAAGGCATTTCCAGGAAGGTTTCCCTGAACTCTTTCACAAGGTCGTTGCTGGTGCGTACATGCTTGCTTTTGGAGATCGGAAACACGAGGTGCATATCGGGATGCACGAGCTTCGCTGTTTTGAGGCAGGAAGGACATTGCCCGCAGGAATCCTGCTCCTGCTTATTGGTGCAAAACAGGTATTGGATGAAGGCAAAAGCGGCCGGGAGGTTCCCGCTGCCCTCAGGCCCTGAGAACAACAGGGCATGCGGCACCCGGTTGTCTTTGAACATGTGTAAAAGCCTTTCCTTTACCTCTGCCTGCCCTATGATATCTTTAAAAAACACTGCCTTAAAAGTACCATTTTTTTTGGTTGAGCCCGGTTTAATTTTCGACAGGCGCCGGATTATTTTGCGGGGATGTACCACGATAAACCATTCGAAAAACTTACATTTGTTGTATGCGCATCGGCTTGTTTTTCGGTTCTTTCAATCCTGTACATATCGGGCACATGGCCCTGGCCAATTACATGGCTTCCTTTACCGATCTGCAGCAGGTGTGGTTTGTGGTATCGCCGCATAATCCCTTAAAGAAAAAAGCCTCGCTGCTCGATCAGAACCAGCGTCTGCACCTGGTAAACCTCGCGATCGGAGATCATCCGAACATGAAAAGCAGCAACATCGAGTTTGCGCTTCCGCAGCCTTCCTATACCGTTCATACCCTGGCGCACCTGGCCGAAAAATATCCGGAGCATCAATTCTCGCTCATCATCGGTGAAGACAATCTGGAAACATTTCCGAAGTGGAAAAATTATGAATACATCCTGGAACATCACGACCTCTATGTCTATCCACGGCCCGGTTGTCCGCAAACGGAGCTGCACCACCATCCACGGGTAAAATTGACGGAGGCGCCATTCATGGACGTTTCCTCAACGTTCATCCGCGATTCTTTGCGTTCGGGTAAAGACGTGTGTTTTTTCATGCCTCTGAAAGCCTGGGAATACCTTGATGAAATGAGCTTCTACAGAAAATAAACAGATTTAACTCTAATTGTTAAATTGTTTTAGGATTACTATAGTCTTTTTAAATATCACTAGGATTTGGTGGGCCCGTTCGTTAATATTGTATAACAAATTCGTAACGTTTATATAATATGAAAAAATTTTACATCTTAGGACTTCTTGTTATTGCGGGGCAAGCCTTTAAAGCGCAGTCTGTATTGCAGGTAACGGATGTCAATAATGGTCAGGCCAATGTGACCAATAACAGCACAATTTATTACACCACCACCACCAACGAGCATATCACAACAGAGATCGATGCAAAGAATACATCGTCTACAACAAGGTATTACAAACTGAAACGTATGGACGATGTGTTGAATGCCGGAGCGAGTGCTTATTTCTGTGTAGGTAGCGCCAACTGCTACCCTCCGCAAACAACCACGTCTCCTATCACCATGACGTTAACACCAAACCAAACGCTTTCCTCACAAAGCATTTCCCTGTTGCTGGACCTGGAAGAGGCGCCCACTCCGGGCTACTCAGCTATCCGCTACCAGATTTACAATGTCAACGATGCCAGCGATGTATTTAACTTCACACTGAAGTATAACGACATGGGCGTTTCTGTAAAAGAAAATGCTTCTGCTTTTGCTTCTGTATCTGGTGTATATCCGAATCCTTCCGCTGCCAAAGCATTCATCAACATGAACTCTGCCTTTGAAGGCGGCACTGTTACAATCACCGTGTCCAATACACTCGGTGCCATTGTTTATTCTAAAACAGCAGCTCTTTCTACAGGTAAAAATACGGTATCCCTGGATGTAGAGAACCTCGTATCCGGTGTTTACTTTGCAACATTGACTTCCGGTAATACAATTATTACCAGAAAGTTCACGATCAATAAATAGTACGATCCACAAATAATTAACTAACCCAAAACCAATCCTATGAAAAAAACAACTACCCTCCTCTCCCTGTTGGCAGTAGGTACTGTAGCAATGGCTCAGAGCCCGCGTATGTCTCTTTACGAAGAGTTCACCGGCGAAAACTGTGGACCTTGCGCAGCAACGAATCCTCAGCTTGACCCGATTTTAGCGGCTAATTCAAACAACACAATCGTTTTAAAATGGCAGGTTGCTATTCCTAGCGCTCCGTCATTGGCAACATCTCTTTACCAACAAAATAAAGTTGAGATCGATACAAGGGATAATTACTATTCCATTTCTTCGGCTCCTAACGGAAGACAGGATGGCCAAAGCCAAACCGTTTTCGGTGCGACTTCCGATCACCCGGGATACATTACAGCAGCACGCTTAAATGCTTCTGCTGCTGTTACCTCTCCGTTCACCATCGTGATGAACAGGGCATGGAACGCAACCTTTGATGCAATTACCGTAACAGGTACCATCACTGCGAGCAACACCTATACCACAACCGGAACCAACCTGAAATTCAGGTTAGTAATGGCTGAGAAAGAAGTAAACTATGCTTCTGCTCCAGGCTCAAACGGTGAAACACAATTCCACCACGTTGCCCGTAAATCCTTCCCGGATATTACCAACGGTACAGCTATGGCTAACACATGGGCTGCTGCTCAAACGCAAACCTTCTCTATCGTATGTAACTTACCTTCATACATCTGGGATAAAAGTGAAGTAGAAATGGTTGGTTTCATCCAGGATGACGCTAACAAAAAAGTATTACAGTCTGTTTTAGCTGCTGCTGCTCCGTTATCTAACGATGCTGCTGCAAAATCTGCTGCTCTGCCTGCTATTACCTGCTCTACATCATTAGTTCCTCAGGTGGTTATCAAAAACAACGGTGCTAACGCCATCACCAGCATGACTATCAACCCATATGTAAACGGTACTGCCAACGGTGCTGCTATCAACTGGACTGGTAACTTAGCTGCAGGTGCTACAACTACTGTAGCCATGAACGCTATCACCGGCTTAACAGCTGGTTCTAAAACCTTCTCTGTAAACATTGCTTCTTCTGTAAACGGTGCTACCGACTACAACTTAGGAAACAACGCAACGACTACTACATTCGCTGTAATCGGTGCTTACACAGCTAACACAACGGTAGAAAGCTTCTCTGTATCTACTTTCCCTCCAACTAACTGGATCCTGGTTAACTCTGACGGAAATGCAGCAACATGGGGCCGTGTAACTTCTTCCGGTAGCCAGTCTACAACTCAGTCTGCAAGATACCCTGCTTACGCTGCAGCGGAAGGTGATGCTGATGACCTGATCCTGCCTCCTACAAGCTTAACCGGCTTCACAGCGGTGAAATTAAACTTCGACGTGGCTTCTGCTCCATACTCTTCAGTAACTCCTGAAAACGATGAGCTGCAAGTGAATGTGTCTACAGATTGCGGTGCAACCTGGACAAACGTTTACGATAAAACAGGTGCTGCTTTAAATACAGCTCCTTTCACAACAGGAAGCTTCGTGCCTAATGCTACTCAATGGAGATCTGAGTCTGTTGACCTGACAGCTTACGCTAACAAACCAAACGTGTTAGTGAAATTCACAGGTATCAGCGGATACGGAAACAACATCTACATTGACCAGGTGAACTTAACTGCCGGTTTCACAGGCGTTAAAAACATCGACGAAAACTTCAAATCAGTGGAGTTATTCCCTAACCCTGCTACTACAGAAACATCTGTGAGTGTAAACCTGAACAATGCATCAGACGTAACATTAACCGTTGTAAACAATGTAGGACAAATCATTTTCCAGACAGTATCTGCTCTGCAGGCTGGCTCTAACACCGTGAACATCGATACGAAAGCATACGCTGCCGGTATCTACAACGTTGTGGTAGCTTCAGAAAACGGATCTGTGGTTAAAAAATTATCAGTTGTAAAATAATTTTTTGTTTAATAAAAGGCCGCTGCGGGATTCCGTGGCGGCCTTTTTATTTGCCGCCCTTTTAACGTAAAATAGCATAATAAGCCCTGTTTTGCCTGTGCCTGAATCCTGAATTTGATTTAAAATCTTATTTTTGTGCTAAGATGCCTTTTAAGGGCTCTTTGTAAATAATGATCATGAGACATATAATTTTACTGGTTGCCCTGCAGCTCAGTATCCCTTCTTTTTCACAGGTACTATACAGCGAACGCTTCAACACCCTGAGTATGAATACGGCCACATACACCTCGGGCAGTGCTACGCAAACCTATCTTTACCAGGACGTGCCTTCCGGCATGACCATGATTAACAACGGAAACCTGGTAGCGGATACGCTTTCGGGCAATTACCCCTTCCGGAAGCTTGGCCAGCAGCAAAAAGCCTGGCTGAGCTACAAGCACCAGAATACGGCCGATACCTTCGCCGTCTCTACTTCCTGGCTTAAGCCTGCGGGTGCGTCTGATGCCTGGCTCGTAACGCCGGTGATCTCAAATGTTTCCGCCAACAGCGTGCTCACCTGGGAGGCCATGGCGCCTGATATCAGCAATGCCGACGGCTACGAGGTGTTTGTTACCAATATCATTTCCACCATCCCAACGACCTCTGATTTTCCTGCTACCAGCAGGGTATTTGTGATTACTGCCGAAAACGGCAGCTGGACAGCGCATGGCATTTCCCTCTCGGCCTTTGCCGGGCAGAACATCCGCGTCGCCTTTCGTAACAACTCGTCAAACAAATACCAGCTCTGGCTCGATGACATCGTGGTGAAGAATGTGCCCAACGCCTACGATGTAGCCATGTTGTCCAACGATACCTACAAGTACTCCGTGATCAATACCAACACAGCTATTTCCGGCAGCTTCCGTAACCTGGGATCTACGCCTGTCACAAGCATAGCGCTCAACTACCAGGTAGGAACCAACCCGGTGGTATCGGAGACCAAAAATTTTGCTGTTCCGCTCAATTACCTCGAGACCAGCGCTCACACGTTTTCATTCCTCTACAGTTCGCCTGCAGCTGCCTATAATACCGTGAAGGTATGGGTAAGCGCCATCAACGGGCAGGCAGACCAGCAGCAGGCCAATGATACGGCCAGCACGGGACTGACGCTATCGACTGCTGTTCCGGTGAAAAAAGTATTGGTGGAAGAATTCACCAGCGTGAAATGTGCCGGTTGTCCTCAAAGCTATATCAGCTTAAGAGACCTGTCGCTTGCCAGGCCTGCTGTGATCGCCACGTCTATTCACAATGCCGATAACCTGGCGAATGCCACGGGAACCACGCTCACCAATGATCTTGCCGAAGCAGGCTCCTCGGCCATGATCGACCGTTATTACTACCCCGGTGTCGGGAAAATAACCAGCACCAGGAGCCAGTGGGAAACATTTGTTACCCAGCGCCAGACCATGGTTGTTCCGGCAGACGTGAGCATTAGCGGCCTGAGCTACAACCAGGCGACGCGCCAAATCTCCGCCAATGTATCTGCCAACTTTGTAGGGGATGTCAAAGGTGACTACCGCATCAACCTCTACATCAAAGAAAATAATGTCTATGGCCCGATCATGGATATTTCCGATAACGGCTGGAACCAGTACAGCAACCTCTTCAACATCCAGGCTTCTCCTTATTACCAGGTGGGCTATCCCTTGAATGCCAACACCAATATCCTGGGACCGAATCAATACAGCCACCAGTATGTGGTGAGCGAATTCCTGGATGGTCCTTACGGCGCTCCCGGCATCATTCCGGTGAATGGCAATACGGCCGGGCAGTCATACAGCAAAGCCTATACCTATACTTTGCCGGTGGCCTCCGGTGGCGAATACCGTTACAACCCGGAGAATGTGTACCTGGTAGCGGTCGTGTCTGAGAACAGCACCTCGGCTATTTTAAATTCTACCGAAGTAAAACTGCTAAGCGTACCGGAAAATCCTGTAGGCGTTAAGCAGCTCGCAAAAGGCGGAGGAGAAACTACCCTGTTTCCTAATCCTGCTTCCGACCGTTGTTATGTGAGCTATAGCTCTTCGCAGCCACAGGAAGTAAAAACAGAGATCTATAACACGCTGGGAGAGCTGGTATTTGCCGGTTCGGAGCCTGTCGGCCAGGGAGAGGTTGTTCAGCAGATGGATTGCTCCATGCTCGCAGAAGGCAATTACCATGTTGTATTGACTTTCAAAGACCACAGGGTTTCAAAAAAATTAACCGTTATTAAATAAGATAGAAGATGATTGTGATTACAGGTGCCGCCGGCTTTATTGCAAGTTGCCTGGTAGCGAAGCTGAACAAAGAAGGACACACCAACCTGGTGTTGGTGGATGATTTTTCGCGTGAGGAGAAAAAAGCGAATTACCTTGGAAAACAATACCTGCAGCTGATAGAGCGCAGCGGGTTCCTCGAATGGTTTGAGCAGAATGCGCCATCGGTAAACTTTATTTACCACATCGGCGCGCGCACCGATACCACGGAATTTAATACGGAAATCTTCGACGAGCTGAATGTAAACTATACCAAAGCCATCTGGAACATCTGCACGCAGCATTTCATCCCGATGGTATACGCCTCTTCGGCCGCTACTTACGGGCTTGGAGAGTTCGGCTATGATGACGATGAATCGAAGATCAGTTCGTTAAAGCCATTGAATCCCTACGGCGACAGCAAGAATGAGTTTGATAAATGGGCGTTGTCGCAGGGCCTGACGCCACCGAAATGGGTGGGCTTCAAATTCTTTAATGTGTATGGGCCCAACGAATTTCACAAAGGCCGTATGGCGAGCGTGATCTTTCATGCCTTCAACCAGATTAAGGAAAAAGGAAGCGTCCGCCTATTCCGCTCCCACAACCCGGATTATGCCGACGGCGGCCAGCTCCGCGATTTTGTGTATGTGAAAGACGTGGTAGACGTGTTGTATTTTGCGCATGAAAATCCTGTAAAAAGCGGGATCTATAACCTGGGAAGCGGGAAGGCCAGAACCTTCCTCGACCTGGCCAACGCCACCTTCAGGGCCATAGGCAAAACGCCTGAGATATCCTTTATTGATACACCTGCCGACATCCGTGATAAATACCAATACTTCACCGAAGCCAACATGAGCAAGCTCATCGAACAGGGTTATGCCAAACCCTTTACCAGCCTGGAAGAAGGCGTGCAGGATTATGTCACGAATTACCTCGTTCCAAACAGCTATCTATAACAGGAAAGCGAAGAGCAATACGGCCTGTAGCAACAGGAGGCCGTCTACCCAAAGGTAAAAATAGAAACGGTGCTTTTTTTCATCGGTGATAAACACAGTGAAGATGGTAGCTGCCATCAGCAAAGCCTCTGCCACAAAGGCGCCGGGCGCATGCCTGAATTGGTAAAAGCTGGCCAGCGAAGCCAGTGCCAGCACAGAGCATAAAACCTTCGTGCCTTTGGTGCCTATCGTATTGGAATAGGTAGCAATGCCATTCAGAAAATCATCGGTGGTATCTTTCACATCAAACAAAATACTGAGCGCCGAAATAAAGCAGAACTGCGAGAGCAGCAGCCACAGCACAGGTGTATGAAACAGCTGGTTCTCGATCAGGGGAACGGCCGTGCAGCTCAGCATCCAGATCCCCGAGATGATAAAGGGCTTGAGGAAGCCGATCCTTCTCAGGTTCAACGGAGGCATGTAGTAGGCCGTGGATACGATCTCGGCGCCAACCAGCACGGCAATAGAGGTATAGCTAAGCGTATTGCAGAGAAACAGCAAGGCGATCAGCGCAGCCATGGCGGTGTAGATGAGCACACGGCGGTGGCGCGTGATCCATTCCGTGCTTTCGGTATAGAGGTTGATCTGCTGGATGAAATAGCCGCGCTGCACATTATACTGCAGGTAGGTGGACAGGAACACAAAAAGGATATAGGCATTGTTGTCCGGGTTCCTCGGGATCCCGCAAAGCATATAAGTTACCAGCACCTGCGCGGCGGCACAGATGGAGATAAATACATTGGCGTAGACCAGTATCTTAGCAATGGGCGAGTGTATCAGCGGATTAGTTGCCAAAGATGTCCAGCGCGTTTTGTGAGGTCACGGAGGCTACTTCCTGTAGAGAGATTCCCTTGATGCTGGCAATTTTTTCGGCAATGAGTGGGATGTAAGCGCTTTCGTTGCGCTTGCCGCGATGAGGCACCGGCGCCAGGTAAGGCGCATCCGTTTCCAGCACCAGGTGTTCCAGGCCGATGTCTTCCACCACTTTATCCAGGCCCGAATTTTTAAAAGTCACCACACCGCCGATGCCTAATTTGAAATTACCAAGTGCGATGATGAGGTTCGCCTGCTCGGTATTTCCACTGAAACAGTGAAAAATACTTTTGGGTAATTTCGGATAGGATTTTAGAATCGCGTAGATCTCATCGAAGGCGCTGCGGCAGTGTATGGAAATGGTATAGCCGGATTCCAGCGCCCAGTCGATCTGCTGGCGGAAAGCGATCTCCTGCTCTTTGATAAAGGTTTTGTCCCAGTACAGGTCAATACCGATCTCGCCGATGGCAGCAAAGCGCCGCTTATCGAGCCATTGCTTGACGAGATCAAGCTCCTGCTGGTAGTCTGCATTTACCGAGCAGGGATGCAGGCCCATCATGGGCAGGCATTGCCCCGGAAATTGCTCTTCGAGCTGCAGCATCCCTTCAATACTTTCATGGTCGATGTTGGGCAGGTAAAAGGTATGAACGCCCCGGGCAATCGCCGCTTCGATCATGGCGGTCCTGTCGGAGTTAAACTGTTCCGAATAGAGGTGGGTATGTGTGTCGGTAAATGTCATAAGGCAATGCCAAAGATAAGGCCCAGGCTCCTGTAATCATAACTTGCTTTTTTAAAAGTTACGCCCAGCAGATTGGAGGCGTCTGTCGGGTTATTGAAATCGGCAAATTGCTTTTGAGAGAGCAACTGCCCGAAACTGTAGGAGAGGCCAACAATATAGTTTTTCTTGTTTTTCCGCACCACGCATCCAAGCGTGGCATGATACAGGTCGATGTAGGAAGTCACCAGGCTGTTGTTGTCCTGCGAGGTAAGTTTATTAGTTTGCGTATTGAAATCTGTTCTGAAGCTGCCCAGTATGCTTACCTTTTGAAACATCGCATATTCGAGGCCGATAGCACCGTTCAGCACACCCTGTGCCGAGTATTCTACCGAGAGGAGATTGGAGGAATTATATTCCACGCCCGATTTGTTGATGTTCAGGGAGTCGGTAGGATTAATGATATCGTACTTTTCCATCGGGGCAAAATATTCCGCCGACAGGTAGGTCTTCAGCTTCCCGAAACGGGCCCTGATGCCTGCAGCAATGGAGAAGGGCGTGTCATACGTAGCATTCAGCCCTTTTTGCCGGTCGAATACCGTGTAGCTTTCGTAGTTGTTGTAGGCGAGGTTGGCAGAGTATAGTTTCGTGTACGTTTTTCCAATCCCGAACAGGGTGAGAGAAGGCATGCTCATGCTGAGGCCCATGCTAATCCGGCGATTAGGTCTGTACATCACTCCGAACTTCGCCATCGTGCTCACCACATCGTAGCGCACATCCCTGCTGTAATCGTATTGCGATGTAAAACCTTTGAAAGTAGCAGTGTCCTCGCTGATGGCCGTGGCAGAAATGTGCTGTGAGAAACGCTGGAAGCGGTAATTAAAAAAATGAGTAAAGCCAATGGTGAGCCTGGGGTTGAGCTTGAAGGACATGCAGAGGCCGAACCATTGCTCGTTGATCCGGTTGCGGTAATCGAAATCGCCGATATAGTTTCGTTTGAATACCGTATCGCCGGGATAAATGGCCTTAGAGGCAGAGTAAGATTGCTGGAAGGTAAGGTCCACATCATTGTGTGTGAGCACTACGGCGCCTATTCCTACATGTTCGGAGAGTTTGCGTGATCCGCTGATAAGCTGCGGCGTCACATCGAAGTTGTAGGAAGTAAGGTTGATGCCGCTGCCTAAGGCATTCTTCACCCGCATGCGTTCTACCTTGTATAAGTTAGCCGATACGTTGATATTCGTACTGTCCTTAAAGTTCAAACCCGCAGGGTTATAGTACATCGTTCCATTGTCGGCGTAGGCACCTGTTACTGCACCACCCAGCAGGGCCGATTTGGCACCGAACTGCATGTTCCAATAGTTGTTGTCCTGGCTGTGACACAACAGCTGAATCATAAAAAGAATAAATGCCGAAGCCTTACGCATGGAATATTTTTCTATTTTTGATGTATATTGATTTGCGCTGACAAATTTACTAACAATGAAACAATTCGCTGTAATTATTTTGGGACTGTGTGGGAGTCTTATCCTGCTCGATGGATGTAAAAAATATCCCGAAGGGCCCGCCCTCAGCCTGAGAAGCAAGAAGGAACGGGTGGCCAATACCTGGAAGCTCGATGCCCTGATCAGTGGCGGGGTGGATTCCACGGCTTATTTCAACAGTTTTTTCAATGACTATACCCTGTCCTTAACAAAATCGGGCAGCTATACCATTTCCTATAATTTCAGAGGCTTTTCTGCCACTGAAACCGGCGACTGGGCTTTTTCATCTGATAAGGAAGACCTGCAGATTACACCAAAGACGGTCAGCTATGGTTCTGTTCCTTCGTCTTCGGTGCTTCAGATCATGAAGCTCTATGAAAAAGAATTATGGCTTCGCTCATTTTATGGGAATGGAGTCTCCAAAGAATATCATTTTTCGCCTAAGTAATTAATTTCCCGCATTTGAAAGTTCTGATCGTCAGATTCAGCTCCATCGGAGATATTGTCCTTACCACGCCGGTGGTGCGTTGTGTCAGGCAGCAGCTCAGCGGTGTGGAGGTGCATTACCTCACCAAAGAAAAATTTGCTTCGGTGATCAGGCACAACCCTTACATCGATAAACTCTATACGATGGATGAGGAGCTGAGCGAGGTGATCCCGCAGCTGAAAGCGGAAAACTATGATTACATCATCGATCTCCATCACAACGCGAGAACCCTGCGCCTGAAAAAAGCCCTCGGGAAAACGAGTTACAGCTTTAACAAGCTCAACTGGGAGAAATTTCTCATCGTGTATTTTAAGATCAACCGCTTGCCGGCAAAGCACATTGTAGACCGTTATATGGAAACGGTGCTGCCGCTGGGCGTGAAGAACGACGGCAAAGGATTGGATTATTTTATTGCTGAAAAAGATGAAGTGAACACCGGAAGCACGCTGCCCGCATCGTTTCATGATGGCTATGATGTGCTGGTAGTAGGCGGATCGTACTTCACCAAGCGTATTCCCCTGCACCAGCTGCTGGAGATCTGTAAGCACAATCCCAGGCCGCTGGTTCTGCTGGGCGGCAAGGAAGATACCGAAATTGCCAACCAGGTCGCTATTGCCTATGAGGAAAAGGTCATCAACCTCTGCGGCTCCCTGAACCTGAACCAATCGGCATCCATGATCCGGCAGGCGCAGAAAGTGATCAGCTCCGACACGGGCCTGATGCATATGGCCGCAGCGTATAAAAAAGAAATTGTTTCGGTGTGGGGCAACACTATTCCCGAGTTCGGGATGGGGCCTTACCTGCCCGGCGAAGGTTCAAAGATTATGGAAGTAAAAGGACTGTCCTGCAGGCCCTGCTCCAAGCTCGGTTACCGCAAATGCCCCAAAGGACATTTTAAATGCATGAATGATATTGATATGAGCCAGGTGAGCAAACCCTGAGAGGGTTTGCTACAGTTTTTCGCGAAAACTAATCCTTCATAAACAGCGCCTTCAGCTCTGTCGCATCATCGGGCTTCATCCGTCCAGCAAGAATTAAAGAAAGCTGCCTTCTGCGCAAAGCGCCTTCATAACGTTTTTTCTCGATCTCTGTTTCCGGGATCACTGGCGGTACGGGGAGGGGAGAGCCATGCTGATCGATGGCCACAAAGGTAAAGATAGCCTCGTTGCATTTGGTTTTTTTGCCTGTAATGCGGTCTTCCACAAACACATCGATGTATACTTCCATGCTGCTGGTAAACGCCCGCGATACCTTGGCTTCGAGCGTCACCACGCTGTTCTGCTTAATCGGCATGTCAAACGACACGTGGTTGATGTTGGCAGTTACCACCACGCGGTTGCAATGCCTGCCCGCGGCAATGGCCGAGGTAATGTCCATCCATTGCAGCAGCTTTCCTCCAAACAGGTTCCCGATATGATTGGTATCATTGGGCAGTACAACTTCCGTATTGGTAGTTAAGGAATGTATGGCAGGTTTGGCTTTTAATGCAGTCATAATTTACTTTTGTGGCTCAAAAGTACTACCTTTACGGCAGCAAATAAAATAATATTTTGGAGTACAATTACATAAAGGCCCTTCACGTTATTTTCGTTGTTTGTTGGTTTGCCGGCCTGTTCTACATGGTAAGGCTGTTCATCTACACCGCAGAAGCCAACGGAAAAGAAGAGCCTGCCAAAAGTATCCTGACGCAACAACTGCTACTGATGCAGAAAAAGCTCTGGTACATCATTACCTGGCCTTCAGCCATTGGTACGGTCATCTTCGGTGGCTGGATGCTCATCAAAAATACCGCTTTGCTCTACCAACCCTGGATGTGGCTTAAGCTCATCTTCGTTACCATCCTCATTCTCTACCACCTGCAATGCCACGTCTTCTATAAGCAGCAGAGCGCTGGTCTTTATAAGACAGGCTCTTTCAAGCTCCGCTTGTTCAATGAGCTGGCAACAGTTTTGCTTGTAGCCATTGTATTTTTAGTCATCGTCAAATCGTCGAGCGGCCTGGTTTGGGGCATGCTTGGCCTGTTTGCATTTGCGGGCCTGCTGATGGCGGGTGTATATATCTACAAAAAACAGCGCAAAGCAATCAACGAAACGAAACAAACGGAGAACAAAGAAGCCGATCAGAATACAGGCGTGCAGTAACAGGAAAAACACATTTGTATCTAATCAGCTTGTTTGTTTGATTATATAAAATGTGTTTATGAAACCTGAACGAAAAAAAGTAGTATTGATAGGCGGCGGATTTGCCGGCCTGCACGTTGCCAAAGCCCTTAACAAATCAGAGTACGATGTACTGCTCATCGACAAGCAGAACCATCACCAGTTTCAGCCGCTCTACTACCAGGTAGCCAGCGCGCGGCTCGAGCCTTCCAACATTTCCTTCCCCTTCCGCAAAATCTTTCAGAAATCGAAAAACGTCGAGATCAGGCTGGCCGAGGTAACGGGCATTAGGCCCGAAAGCAACCAGGTAGAAACCAGCGTCGGGACCTATGACTACGATTACCTGATCATTGCCAGCGGCTGCAAAACCAATTTCTTCGGTAATGCCGAGATCGAGAAACATGCCCTCTCGATGAAAACCACCGAAGAGTCTATCGAGATTCGCAATAAGATCCTGTTGAATTTCGAAAAGCTCATTACCGCAAAACCTGAGGAGCGGGAATCATTGCTCAACATTGTGCTGGTAGGAGCCGGCCCCACGGGCGTTGAGCTCGCAGGCGCCTTTTCGGAGATGAAACGCAACATCCTTCCCCGCGATTATCCCCGCATGGATTTTTCGGGGCTCAAAGTCTTTTTACTGGAGGGCAGCAAGAACACACTGAACGCCATGAGCGATCAGGCCAAAGTGGCTTCCCGGAAATACCTGGAAGAGCTGGGCGTGATTGTGAAAACAGAAACCTTCGTCACCAACTACGATGGCAAAACCGCGGTGCTGAATACCGGGGAGACCATCCCTTCGCAAAGCGTGATCTGGGCTGCCGGTGTTACCGGCAATGTGATCCCGGGATTGAACCCGGAGCATATTATCAGGAACCGCTATAAGGTAGACCGTTACAACAAAGTGCTGAACACCAAAAATATTTATGCCATCGGCGATATCGCGTATATGGAAACGCCGAAGTATCCCAACGGGCATCCGCAATTGGCGAATGTGGCGATCAACCAGGGCAAGAACCTTGCGCATAATTTAATAAAAATGCTCAAGGGAAAAGAGCAGGTGGAATACGAGTACAAAGACCTGGGCTCGATGGCTACCGTGGGAAAACACAAGGCGGTGGTCGATCTGCCCTTCTGGAAATTTCATGGCTATATTGCCTGGTTCTTCTGGATGTTTTTACACCTCATGCTGATCTTAAGTGTTAGAAATAAATTGCAGATCTTTTTCAACTGGGCATGGAATTACCTGGCGAAAGATTCATCGCTGCGTTTGATCCTGACGAGGAAAAAAGAATAGAAGATTATGGAAGGCAGATGAGGCCGATTAAGCAGATAAGTTATGATTTAGAACATAGAAAGTAATCTCGCAAAGTCGCCAAAACGCAAAGCCAATAATAAAATCTATGTTCCAGATCTTATTAATCATACCCATCTGCGTCATCTGCGTTCCATTGCTTCTAAAAAGCAGCAGCAATCGCATTCACGCAATTGACGCCATCCATGGCGGCGCTCACAATGCCGCCCGCGTAGCCTGCGCCTTCCGCACAGGGATACAGGTTTTTCAGCTGCACATGCTGCAAGGTAGTCTTGTCTCTCGGGATGCGCACAGGAGTTGAGGTGCGCGATTCCACGCCCACGATGATGGCCTCGTTGCTCACATAGCCACGCATTTTATTGCCGAAGGCTTTGAAGCCCTGCTGCAGTTTGCCACCGATATGTTTCCCCAGTACATCGAGCATGTTCACGGAGGTCGTGCCCGGAACATAAGAGCAGTCGATGAGCTTAGCGCTTACTTTATTATTAACGAAGTCCTGGAGGTTCTGCGCCGGAGCGGTTTGTGTTTTGCCGCCCATGCTCCAGGCCTTGTGCTCCAGGTCTTTTTGGAGCTGGAGCCCGGCAAGGGCGCCGTGTTTTTTGTAAGCCTCAAAATCCGCGAGCTCCAGGCCCACCACGATGCCGCTGTTGGCATAGGGATTATTCCGTTTCGAAGGGCTCCAGCCGTTGGTAACGACTTCATTTTGCGCGGTGGCGCAGGGCGCAATGATGCCGCCCGGGCACATGCAAAAGGAATAGACGCCATAGCCTTGCACCTGTTGCACCAGGCTATAGGAGGCCGCCGGCAGCCAGGTTCTTTTGTCGGTCACTTCCTCGTGGCTGCGGCAGCTGTACTGGATCGAGTCGATGTATTCCTGGGGGTGCTCCACGCGTACGCCGAGGGCAAAGGGTTTGGCTTCGATGAGGATCTGTTTCGCATCCAGCAACTCGTAAATGTCGCGGGCAGAATGGCCGGTGGCCAGGATCACTTGCTCCGTGCGGTGTTCATAGATACTGCCGCTGATGAGGTTTTTGATGAGGACGGAATGAATGAGGTCGTTGGTGTAATGAAGATCCACGAGCTTTGATTCGAAATGGATCTCTCCGCCATGATTGCGAATCGTGTCGCGCATGTTGGAAATAATCTTCGGGAGCTTGTTGGTGCCGATGTGCGGATGCGCATCCACGAGGATAACCCCGTCGGCACCGTGGTACACAAAGGTTTTGAGGATCTGCTCGATGTCGCCGCGCTTGCTCGATCGCGTGTAGAGCTTGCCGTCGCTGTAGGTTCCGGCACCGCCTTCCCCGAAGCAGTAATTGCTTTCCGGATTCACGATGTGCTCCTTATTGATGGCGGCAAGGTCTCTGCGGCGTGCCTGCACATCTTTTCCGCGCTCAAATACGATCGGCTTAATCCCTAGTTCAAGGCAGCGCAGGGCAGCGTACAAGCCCGCAGGACCGGCACCGATGATGGTAATGGAACGTTTCGCTTCCGCTACGTGTTTGTAGTCCATCACGATCTCCTCTTCGGGCAGGGCCTCGTTGATGGAAACCGCCAGCTTCAGGTTGATCTTGATATTCCTGGAACGGGCATCTACGCTGCGCCTCAGGATCTTTAGCGAAATGCTGTCGGAAGATTTCAGGGAGAGCTCGCGCGCTACTTCCTGTTTCAGTAATTGCTCGTCGTAAGCAATGGTTGGCGCTAAGGCCAGGTTGAGCTCTGTTTTCATAGGCTGGAAGATTTTTATTCTTCAGGCCGCAAAGTTATTATAAAAAAACAGGAATGTCAACCGCCAGGAACTCTGCGCCAGGGATCGACGCGGAAAGCTCCTGCGCTGTTCCTTTGCGCAGGACTTGCAGCAAAGAGCCCGCCCGGGCGCCCAAAGAAGAATGAAATTTGAGATTTATAGTAATGATTGGTAGCCGGGAGTTTTTCCGGGTTCTTACCCTTCAAAAGTGATCGAGAAAATGAGCATCTGCGAATTCACTTTCTGCACGCTCTTCGAAAAAATATTATTGAGCGGATTGATGAGGTTCTGCGTTCCTTTCAGGATCTTGAGCTCCAGCCCGAGCTTAAAATACATGAGGTAAAAGTCGACGCCCGCCCCGGCGCTGTAGAAGTAATCGTTGCGCTGCAGCTGCACGGCTTCGTTGAGCTGGTTGGTGCCTCCCACTTTAGCTCCTTTCTTTTTGGAAACGAGGTCAAAGGCAAAGCCGCCGCCGCCGATGACATAGGCGCCGAAGTTATCCAGGCGCTTCGATTGTAATTTCAGCTCGATCGGGAAAAGGAGAAAGGTGGATTCAACGGTTTTGCTGAACAGCTTGGTGCTGTCGCGCTTGTCGTTCTGAAGCGTATAATCGAGGTTGCGGGAAGCAAAGCTGATATTGGGCGTAAAGCGGATGCGCAGGTAATCGTGCAGCCTGAAATCGGAGATAATGCCGAGGGCAAAGCCCGGATCGGATTTGGTGTAGATGCTCTTCATCCCGTATTTGACGCCATCGATGAGCGTATCGGGAAATTCTGAATTTTTGACGGTATTGATCCTGAAATCGGTTTTGTTGTAAGCCAGCGAGAAGCCGAAGTGTACTTTGTTCTTATAAAATTTGGGCAGGTTGACACCGCTTTCTTCCCTGTGCTGGCTATAAGCCGAATGAACGAACAGGCACACGATAAAAATATATAAAGCCTTCCTCATTAGCTAACAAACGCAGTTTAATGTCTTTTAGTATTTACATGACCGGTGTTTCCGTGGGCTTGCTTTCCTCTTCTACAGCCTCATCATCCTTCGCCTTGTTTTTTTTGAAGAAGCGTTTCTGCGACACCAGGATAATGCCAACCCCGAAAGAAATGGCCATATCGGCAATATTAAAGATCGCGCTGAAGAATTCGAAGTATTCGCCACCCCAGAAAGGTACCCATTCCGGGAAAGTGCCCTGGTAAATAGGAAAATAGAACATATCCACCACGTGGCCCTGCAGGAAGCCTGTATAGCCATGTGTGGAGAATTCGGCAATACCGGCATAGCCTTCCCAGATGCCCGTTGTAGGGTCGAGTACCGAGCCACGGTCGAAGATAAGGCCGTAGAAAGCACTGTCGAGGATATTGCCCAAAGCGCCTGCCAGGATCAGCGATACGCAGATGATAAAGCCTTTGTGCTCCTTATCGTTCACAATCTTTTTAATGTAAAAGGCACCGGCAATCACTGCAGCCACCCTGAACAGGCTCAGGATCATTTTGCCGTAGCTGCCGCCAAACTCCAGTCCGAAGGCCATTCCCGGGTTCTCGGTGAAGGTAATGCGAAACCAGTCGCCAAACACCCTGCACACTTCCCCGATAGGATAGTTGGCTTTGATGTATAACTTAATACACTGGTCAATAACTAAAACCGAAAAGACAGTGATTAATGGAATTTTATATTTTTTAAGCATAAACGCTTACAATGCAAAAGATTATCCCGACAAAGATAATCTTTTTGGCCATTTACGAATGAACTATTAGGGAAGGCCGCCCAAATTTATCTCAATTTGGCTTTTGGGGCTTTTGTGCCACCTGTTCTGCAAAAACAGCCTGCCTTGCATGAAGCGTCTTCGCCTTTTTTGACAGGGATCAGTATTGGCCTTGTGGCGGATCCTGAAGCCTGATCATAAACATAAAAAAGGCTCCGGAGAGCCTTTTTTATTCTGTTGCGGGATAATGCAGAGGAAACATGATAGCGGCTTGAGCTAAACCTTATCTTGTGTCAGGAAGCATACCCTGTTTCTCTTTCATGGTCTTCGACTCCGCTCGAATGCAGGAAAGATTTTTTCCACATTATCCTGGCAACAGTAATGCGGGGGAGACTAAGGCAGGTGGCTCCCGTTAATCTCTATTTGGGCTTTGGTGGTTTGCACCGGTGCCGGAAGCGTTATGAGCATATCAGCCGCCATGCTTAGCTGCTGCGAAGCAATAGTAAGCGGTGCTGTGAGAACGATGTAGCTTGCTGCGTATTTCATGGTTAACAGGGTTTGAAGGATGATACAAATGTAGACTGTCTTTCCGCCGGTAAAAAATGGAAATCCCCATTTCTTACATGCTCATTTTTAAAATGTGATCACGGGGCCTTTTATTTACGATGAATTATATGCTAATTTATTATCCGTTGAATTTCTTATCACAGCTCTCTTCTTTTCATTTTTTGAGCGTTATCCGAAAACAGGCAGGCATCAAAAAAGGCTCCATTGCGGAGCCTTTATGGGGATGGATTACAGGATGCGGGAAATGCTCATCAGGGCGTGAGCACAGGCTTACACTCAGCCCAGGCTTTCTCCGAATGTACCGGACAGCATAGGAATATTACACACCTGGCAGATCTCACATTTTGTTTTTCTTAACCAGACGCTGCGTTCGTTGACCGGATTTTTGTTGACCTGGTTTTTGCTTTTCACCACCTGCTTGATCGCCCAGGAAGTGGTAATCGGATTGTTGATTAAATATTTTAAAGCCCGTAGTGGCGCGGCTTTCATTTGTTGTGAGGCAACAGGCTGCCTGGTTAAAAGCCGCACGCAGATAATATCCAGGCTCTCCTCAATGATGCTCATGTCCAGGATGGTAATCTCTGCGCCATACCCAATGATGATGGCATCGCCGCCCCATTCGCTGGCAAAGCAGTAGTTCAGTATTTTGGAGTCCGTGGTTAAGGTTAAAACAGAACCGGCGGGCACATGATTGCTGCGTGTCAGGCGTACCGTGTTATTGGAGCAATCTACCTCAAAGCAGTTGTTCTCCGGAATGTCCTCCACAATGATGGTGTATTTGATTTTATTCAGTTTTTCTTCTGAAAATAAGGAGGAACGTTGTTTGATGTTCTTATAGATAGCCTCCTCCAAAGCCGAAATTTCCTGTTCGCTTATAGGAACAAGCGTATTGACCTGCCTGATCTCATCCGCCAGCATGGTGTCGATGAGATGGTCCAGGGATCTGTCCAGATCCAACGTGTGGTAAACAGAGGTTTTGGTTAACGCATTTTTTTCGATGACATCTCCGGAATGAGCGGTTATAAAATGTGTAGGATAGCCTTTATAGATGCTGTTGTAATACTCTTTTATTTTCTCTTTGGAATATTTGATCCGGTTGATCCAGCGCTTCTCCTCATTCAGGAGAACATAGTCGGCAGCAAAGGGAACGGTATTAAGCGGTTTTAAGTCATCGACAATAAAACAGAAGTTGTCTCCGAATAATTGTTCGCGGGCTTCCGCAACCTCAAGGTCGTTTTTTTCTTCGCAGTGAACAGTGTTGGGAAAGTAAGCGGCAGAGCCATATCCGCAAAACAGATAATCTATTTTAGGCCATCTCGCTTTTATATCTTTTGTAAAGCGTTTGATGATGTTTTTATGGTTCGCCGGCAAGGCATCATTGATATTTACCAGAACCTCTCCGTCTGCTTCTATCACCAATATACTGTCCAGGGCATTGGCGATGAAGGTTACGGAAGTAGTGGCCGAAAGCCTGTAGGTTTTATTGGTAATGGCCTCCGTCACATCCGTATAGTCGATGCTGTGGAGGTATTCTTTGATGCCTTGCTGCCATTGAAAAGGGTAAAATACGTTTGCTTTTTTATTGAGCGTCACCAAAGAATCATGATGCAAATGATCTTCGTGGCCATGTGATATAAGAATCACATCGGCCTGCTTGGCAACATCCGTATTGAGAGGCTTTGGAAAAAGGTGCCATTGATTACAATACGTGGCCCCTGAGAGCCACGGGTCCGTTAAGATTTTGACGTCCTTTGTTTCAATCAGTAAAGCCGAATGGCAGATATATTCTATTTTCATATGATTTTGAGAACTACTTTGTTATAATTGTTGGACTCGCCGATGAAAGCGAAGCTGAAAGGAAAGGTATTCCGGAAATCCAGGAAGGCCCTGAATTCGTGAGTGGTGATATTGAACTCATCAAAAATTAAAATGTCTCCGGGCTTTAAGACCTCCGCTAAAGAAAATAAGCAAAAGAGGGTTGAACTGTAGAGGTCCGCATCGAGATGAATAACCAGTCTGTGAGTGCAAGCCTGTTTTTTAAGGAAGGTCCCTAAGGTCTCCTGGAACATGCCTTTGACAAACGTACAGCGCGGATCATGAACGGGCGGTAAATTTCCGTTGGCCGTGTAGCTTCCTTTTGGGAGCGTACCCCAGGCTTCAGGAATGCCGTCAAAGGTGTCGAAGCCGAAAAACAGGGAATCCTTGTGTGTAATGCGGTCAAGCCACCAGCGCATGGACTCGCCTTTTGATACGCCGAATTCATAATAACAGATCCGGTCAATGTTTTCATCGGCGATGATATGCGAATAGAGATCGAACCGCTCGGTATAGCCTCTTAAAGCCGCCTGCCGGGTGGAATCTTTTTTCCAGTCTGCAAACTTCGACAGGTAATACAGCTTTTGTAAAGCACCTGAAAACGGTTTTATCAGATAATGAAGCTTGAACAGGAGAATGAGATCCTGGCTTGTTTTTAGAATCTTTGACTTTGTTTTACGGAGGCTCATGGCGTCAAAGTAATTGATCGCCTGCCAGAATAGAAAACCACTTTTTTTGCTACAGGCAACAGATTCGGAAAGGCAGAATGCCTATCCGGTTATTTGGGAGTTGCTTAAAAGAAAAAACATTACACGTTCAAATTTATTTCCGGGTACAAAAAAAGGCTCCGGATGGAGCCTTTTGATAAGATTAAGATAGTGAGTGATATGATTACTGGTTTAGCTTGGCGTCAATACCCAGGGTAGCGTGAGGCACAGAGCGCAGGCGCTCTTTTGGGATCAGCTTGCCCGTTACGCGGCAAATACCGTAAGTCTTATTCTCAATACGCATCAGCGCATTTTTCAGGTTCACAATGTATTTTTCCTGGCGGATCGCCAGTTGAGCCGTTTCCTCTTTTGATAACACATCCGATCCGTCTTCCAGTAATTTGAATGAAGGCGATGTATCGTCAGTTCCGTGGTTGTCGGCATTGGAAAGCGTTTGTTTCAGCAGGTCAAAATCCATCTGCGCTTCTTTCAGCTTCTCCAGAATCAGCTCTTTGAACTCTAATAATTCCTTATCCGAATAACGGCTTCTGTCATCTTTCGTATTCACAAAAGGCTTTGGCTGTGCGGCCTGCGGCTTTTTGATCAAAGGCTTGGTAATATCAATGTGCAAAGGCCTGTTGCGGATATAAGATTCGGATCCTGTTACACGCCCTTCATTTTTCTTTCTGCGTCCGCGTCCGCGTTTTTCAGGAATTTCGTCATCATCATCATCATCGAGAGGAATGCCGCCGCCTTCGAGGTCCATAACAGGAGGACCGTCCAGGTCACCGTCAATCACCGCGTCGTCGTCATCTTCCGGTTTTTCGTAATCGTCTTTTACATCTACGTCCGAGTCATCTTCTTCTTCCTCCTCTTCTGTATCGAGGTCCTCATCATCTTCATCATCATCGCCTTTTTTGCCTTTTTTAGAAGGCTTGCCCGCTTTCTTGGAAGCAGTGGCAGATTTTTTAGCGATGGCGTCGATCGGTTTTCCCGCCTTTTTGTCTTTGATCAGCTCTTTGGCGGCTTTTTTCGGTTCAGCTTTTGGAGCTTTCACAGCCACTTTCTTTGCTACAACAGGCTTGGCGGCCTTCACGGCTTTCTTCTCCACTTTTTTAGGTGCAGGAGCTGCTTTTTTAGGGGCAGCTTTATTTACAGGTTTTTTAGTCACAGGTTTGGGTGCTGGTTTTTTAGCCACAACTTTTTTAGCTGCAGGCTTTGGCGCAGGTTTCATTGCTTTTTTAGCCTTGGTAGCTGATCCTGTCGAAGCTTTCGGAGCAGGTTTCGCCACCTTTTTCGGAGCAGGTTTTACCACTTTCTTAGCTGCCGGTTTTGCCGCTTTTTTCGGGGCAGGCTTGGCAGCTGTTTTTTTAGGGGCGGGTTTGCTTGCTTTTTTCGCAGGCTTTACAATTTTCTTTGCCATGGTGCTTAAACTTAGATTTAATTTAATTTTTCAATCGAAATGAGCGTCGACACAAGATCATCAACTTCAACTGAACTTGCCGTGGTGAGTGTCAAATTTTGTACCACTTGCAGGTCATCTGTTAAAGTTTCGGCGCAAATATAGCTCAAATTATTCTTAATGGCGGTATCAAGGGCGTCATTTTGTTGAATTTTCACCAAAATTTTGTCCGTCACGTTCAGGCCGCTGTCTTTGCGCAGGTTCTGGATCCTGTTCACCAGCTCCCTCGCCAATCCCTCGTCTTTCAGGCTGTTGGAGATGGTCACATCCAGCGCTACGGTAATCTGCCCGCTGTTGGCCACCTTCCAGCCCGGAATATCCACCGGGATGATCTCCACATCCTCCGTTTCGAGAAGGATCTCGTCGCCCTCCACGTTTATCTTAAACTGCCCGTTTTTCTCCATTTCACTGATGATCAGCGGGCCATGATCGTTGGCATAGGCCTGAACCGTTTTCATGTGTTTGCCACATTTTTTCCCCAGGGTCTTGAAGTTCAGCTTCAGGTTCTTAACGATGTGCGCTTCCTCTTCCGTCACAAACTCCAGTTCCTTCACATTCACCTCCGCCAGGATCACATCTTTCACCGCCTCGACATGCTGTCTTAAATCGCTGTCCAGGATCGGGATACGGATCTTCTGCAAAGGCTGGCGTACATTGAGCCTTTCTTTTTTACGTACCGAAAGAATCATCGAAGAGATCTTCTGTGCAAGCTCCATACGCTGCTCCAGGCTTGGGTCAATCATATGTTCTCTTACTTTGATCAATTCGGTCAAGTGGATGGATTCGAAGCGCAGCGGCGTGTTGTTCTTCACGGCAGCTTCACGGATAGGAGAAGTCAGGTTCTGATACATCCACTCGCTGAAAAACGGAGCGATTGGGCTCATCAGCTGAACGACAACCATCAGGCATTCGTGAAGCGTTTCGTAAGCCGCTTTTTTGTCGGTGCTCATCTCGCCTTTCCAGAAACGGCGGCGGTTTAAGCGCACATACCAATTACTCAGGTGCTCATCCACAAACTCCTCTATTTCGCGGGCTGCTTTATGCGGCTCAAAATTTTCGTATTGCTCGCTCACGTTTTTCACGAGGCTGTTCAACTTCGATAAGATCCAACGGTCCAGCTCCGGGCGCTCTTCCACAGGAACAATATTCATTTCGTCAACTAAAAATCCGTCAACATTAGCATACATCGCATAGAAGCCATAGGTGTTATACAACGTTCCGAATAATTTGCGTTGCACTTCAGAAATACCCTCCGAATCAAATTTCAAATCATCCCAGGGAGCCGAGTTCGCAATCATGTACCAGCGTGTCGCATCAGCGCCATAGGTGTCGATCGTTTCAAATGGATCTACCGCATTGCCCAGGCGCTTGCTCATCTTATTGCCGTTCTTATCCAGCACAAGGCCGTTGGAAACCACATTTTTGTATGCGATGGAATCGAAGCACAGCGCGCCGATTACGTGCAGCGTGTAGAACCAGCCGCGTGTCTGATCCACGCCTTCGGCAATAAAATCGGCCGGGTAATATTTTTTCTGATCGATCAGCTCTTTGTTCTCAAACGGGTAGTGTACCTGCGCATAAGGCATAGAGCCCGAATCGAACCATACATCGATGAGGTCCGGCTCGCGGAATAATTTTTTTCCGTTCTTTTCCAGGTAAATAGAATCCGCATAAGGCTTGTGCAGGTCGAAGGTCTCGTAGTTCTCCTTGCTGAAATTGCCCGGTACGAATTTGCCCAGCGGGTTCTCCGTCATCATGCCTTTCGCTACGGCATTGTCTATTTCTTTTTTCAGCTCTTCTGCGCTGCCTATAACGGTCTGCTCACTGCGGTCCTCGCTCGTCCAGATCGGGATAGGAATGCCCCAGAAACGGGAGCGCGACAGGTTCCAGTCGAGCGCATTTTCCAGCCAGTTGCCGAAACGGCCTGTGCCGGTAGCTTCCGGCTTCCAGTTGATCTGCTTATTGAGCTCCACCAGCTTCTGGCGATTGTCGGCCACTTTCACAAACCAGCTGTCCATAGGGTAGTACAATACCGGCTTGTCGGTTCGCCAGCAGTGCGGGTAGCTGTGCTCGTACGTTTCTTTTTTGAAGAGCTTGCCCTCTTCCTGGAGCTTAAGCACAATACGCTCATCCACGCTCAGGTAGGCTTTCAGCTCTTTTATTTTTCCGGCAGCTTCTAAGATGTGTTTTTGCTTTTCAAATTCCGCCTGCTTCTCGGCATCCGTATGATACGCTTCTTTCACGTACTCTTCCCCGTAAAGGAAGGTGCCGTCCTTCACTTCAGGAACAAAGCGCCCGCGCTTGTCCACCAAGGTGAGCGAGTCGATGCCGTTTTGTTTGGCAACCCTGAAATCGTCCGCACCAAAGCTTGGCGCAATGTGTACGATACCAGTACCATCCGTGGTAGTCACAAAATCACCGACAATCACTTTAAACGCATCACCTTCCGGTTTCACGAAAGGCATCAATTGCTCATAGCGGATGCCGGCCAGTTCAGAGCCTTTGGCATGACCAACGATCTTGAAAGGAATGATTTTATCACCCGGCTTGTAATCTTCAAATTTGGCATCGGTATGTTTCTCTGAGAAGTACTTATTTAAAAGGTCCTGCGCGAGTATAACGGTCTGCGGACTGCCTGTGAACGGATTAAAGCTCTCCACGAAAACGTATTCAATATCTTTTCCTACAGCAAGTGCTGTGTTGGAAGGAAGTGTCCAGGGTGTAGTCGTCCATGCCAGAAAGTAAACATCGCCTTTGAGATGTTCATTGTTCAATTTTCCATTATCAATTACTTTAAACTGAACAGTGGCTGTTCTGTCTTTCACATCGCGGTAGCAGCCGGGTTGGTTCAGCTCCGCCGACGATAAGCCTGTTCCCGCCGCAGGCGAATAGGGCTGGATCGTAAAGCCTTTATACAACAGGTCTTTCTTCGCTAAATTCTGTAAGAGCCACCATACACTCTCAATGTATTTGTTATCGTAGGTAATGTAGGGATCGCTCATGTCTACCCAGTAGCCCATCCTGGCGGTCACATCTTCCCACTTATCAGTATACTTCATCACCTCCTTGCGACAGGCCTTGTTATAATCCTCTACCGAAATAAATTTTTTGCTGTTGGGATTACCGATGTCTTCTTTGGTGATGCCTAAGGTTTTCTCCACGCCCAGCTCAATCGGCAAGCCGTGTGTGTCCCAGCCCGCCTTGCGCTTCACCTGGAAGCCCTGCAGGGTTTTGTAGCGGCAGAAAATATCTTTGATGGTACGCGCCATCACGTGGTGAATGCCCGGCAGGCCATTGGCACTTGGCGGACCTTCGTAAAACACCCAGGGCGTTTTACCTTCGCGTGTAGAAACGGATTTGCTGAACGTGTCTTTTTCCGTCCAGTACTTTAAAATGTCTTTACTTATTTGTGATAAGTTAAGCTGGTTGTATGTAGGGTACTTTTTCATTTTTTTCTTGAATTTAACCGCAAAGAGCGCAATGTTTTATGCAGAGGGCGCAAAGGGTTGTTGCTTAATAAATTAAGGGTAGCGAATGTACAAAAATTTGGGCTAACAACAAAAGATAGAATTGTAAGTGTAATTTGTGAATGCAAACTCTGCGGGCTCTGCGCCTTCTTCTCCGTGCCTCTGTGGTGAGTCTCTCCCTTATCCGAGCTTTCCCATGTGTTTCAGCTTCTGTTGGAAGGAATAGCCGATGCTCTGCGCCCTTTGAATGGCCATCTCTGCTTTTTCGCCGGCAAACAGGCTGCGCACCGTATATTCAAAGGTTTCCAGCCACAGGCGAAAGTGCTCCGCTTTGAGCGGCAGGTTCACATGTTTATCAAATACATTGGTGGAATAGCCGGCCTTATCCAGCAGCACAAACTCCCAGAAAGCGATCATATGGGGCATATGCTGCTCCACATCTACCCCTTCAAATACGGGCTTGATCTCATCCAATTGCAGCAGGCGGCTGTAGAAGGTTCTTACCAGAAGCTCTACATCGGCCGAATGTGTGATGTCCCGGAGCATTTATTTGCGTTTACATACCTGTAGTGTATGGCTCACACCCACCTGATCGATTTGCTCCACGATCTTCAGCCCCGCCTTGTCGATCAGCTTGTTGAATACCGCACTGTCGTACATCTGGCTGTTGCCGTTGGCAAGGTTCGTAAAATACAGGGAAGTCATCTGGAGGCTGAAAGCGCCTACCTCAAACTTTTGCTTGTCCCAGAACGTTTCCATGATAAAAATATGGCCATCGTCGGAAATAGCCTCGTGGCAGCGTTTCAGGATGCTGACGATCTCGTCTTCACTGAAACAATCGAGGAACTGGCTCATCCAGATGGCATCCGCCCCTTTCGGAAAACGGTTGGCATCGATCAGGATATCGATCGGGTGATAGCTCACGCGGTCGCTGTAGCCTGCGTTTTCAATATTTTGCCTGGCTACATTGAGCTGGATCGGGAGGTCGAGCAGGGTCACCTTTACCTCAGGATCTTTAGCCATGCTCTTCAGTGTAAACTTCCCGGTGTTGGCGCCGATATCAAGGATCTGTTTCGGATGGTATTTGAAGACATGCTTCAGGGCCAGGTCGAAAGAACCATCGGAGTAATAATGATCGAAGTGGAACCAGCTGTCCTTGGCCGGCTGCGGCAGGATAGACAAGCCTTCGTAAATCGTGGGCCAGTCGCCCAAAGCCTTTAATCCCGTAGGCTTTCCTTCTTTGATGCTATCCGAAAGCGAAAACATGCCTTCGTAGCACACATCGTTCGAAAAGTCCATGTTCACCCGTGTCATACGGTCGTTCAGGATGAAATGCCCTGTCTTGGTGATCGTATATTTATCGTTGTTCCTTAGCAGGAGCCCTATGCCCAGTCCGGCTTCCAGGAGCACCCTGGCACCGTATTCCGACAGCTTTACCTGTGGGTATATTTCCTGCAGTGTTACTCCTTCTTCCCCGCTTTTGCTCACTGCTTCGAGGATTCCAAAATCACGGAGCGCTTTGGATGCCTGGAATAAAATAGGAGCAAAAGCAATAAACTGGGCGGAGGAAATGGCTTCAAAAGCGGTTTTGTTGTCTTTAGTGAAAAAATTCATCCTCTTATATCTATCGCGATTTTAAAAGCCCCAAAGTAGCAAAGATTTGAATGAAAAAAGGGTAAAAATTGATTTTTTTAACGTTTATTTATAAAATAAGAATACCCAACAGTGGGGATCAGGGAAATATTGTATTTTTGTAAATTGCACAAATTATTATGGTAAAAATAGGAGATAAGAAAATTTCGGCGGACGATTTCTACAAGGTTTTAATTAATAATTTGCATCTTGAATTAGATGAAGAGGCATTGCGAAAAGTATACCGCAGCCATTATTTCTTAAAGGAATTTACACGTGAAAAGCTGATATACGGCATCAACACCGGCTTTGGGCCTATGGCTCAGTACCGCATCAACCACGACGACCAGGTTAAATTACAATACAACCTCATTCGCAGCCACTGCTCAGGTGCGGGAAACCCCATCCCGGAAATTGATTGTAAGGCGGTAATGCTGGCGCGCTTAAATACGCTGATGCAGGGCTATGCCGGCATTCATCCCGATGCGCTGATCCTCATCAAAGACCTCATCAACAAAAATATTTCGCCGGTTATCTACGAACACGGTGGCCTGGGCGCCAGTGGCGACCTCGTACAGCTGGCACACCTGGCGCTGACGCTTATCGGCGAGGGCGAAGTGTACTATAACGGAACAATCACCAGCACGGCAGAAGCCTTTCAAAAGGAAAATGTGAAGCCGATGGAGATCCACATCCGCGAAGGCCTGGCGTTAATGAACGGTACTTCCGCCATGAGCGGCATTGGCATGCTCAACGTGATCTATGCGGAAAACCTCATGAACTGGAGCTTACTGGCTTCGGCTACGATCATGGAGCTCGTTCAGAGCTTCGACGATCATTACTCCACACCTTTAAATGAAGTAAAACACCACTACGGGCAAAACGCCGTAGCCAGGGCTTTGCAGGAAACCCTCAAAGACAGCAAGCTGGTGAAAAGCCGCGAAGAGCATCACTACAACCAGAAAGTGGAAGTGGATGTACTCGTGGAAAAAATGCAGGAATACTATTCCATTCGCTGCGTGCCGCAAATTGCCGGCCCGATTGTGGATACGGTAAACTATGCCAGGGAGATCCTCATCAATGAGATCAACTCCGCCAACGATAACCCGATCGTGGATTGGGAGCGGAAGAACGTCTACCACGGCGGGAACTTCCACGGCGATTACGTAGCCCTGGAAATGGACAAATTGAAAATTGCCATCACCAAATTATCCATGCTGGCCGAAAGACAGCTCAATTTCTTATTGAATAATAAGCTCAACAATATCCTGCCTCCTTTTGTTAACCATGGTACACTGGGCCTTAACCTCGGGATGCAGGGCGTTCAGTTTACGGCCACATCCACCACGGCCGAAAACCAGATGCTTTCCAACCCGATGTATGTGCACAGTATCCCGAGCAATAACGATAACCAGGATGTGGTGAGCATGGGCAGCAATGCCGCTTTGATCTGCAGGAAAGTAATTCTGAACAGCTACGAAGTCCTGGCCATCGAGTGGATGACCATTCTTCAGGCAATCGATTACCTGAAGATGAATGATAAATTATCTTCCAAAGCAAAAGATGCTTACGACAAGCTCCGCAAAGTGTTTCCATGTTTTGTGGAAGACAACATCCGTTACAAGGAAGTGAAAGCTGTCAGGGATTTTATATTTTATAATCACATCGAAATACTTTAAAGTGGAGAATTGGTTTTACAATTCTCCAACTCTATAAATCATTAACTCTCTCATTAAAATGGAATACGCATTGGTAACCGGCGCCAGCCGCGGAATAGGAAAAGCAATCTGTTTGCGACTGGCAGACATGGGTTACAACATCATCATCAATTACACCTCCAACGATGAGGAAGCCTTAAAAACACAGGAGCTCATCAAAGCCAAAGGCGTGGACGCGATCCTGATGAAATTCGATGTAAGCGTAACTGCCGAGGCAGATGCACATATCGAAAAATGGATCGATACCAACAAAGATAAAAGCATTGCCGTGCTCGTGAATAACGCCGGCATCCGCCGCGACAACCTGATGGTATTTATCAGCCCGGAAGACTGGCACAGGGTATTGGATATTACCGTGGATGGTTTCTACAATGTGACCCGCCACGTGGTGAAGCACATGCTGGGAAAACGCAAAGGCAGGATCATCAACATCGTGTCTTTATCAGGATTGAAAGGCATGCCGGGTCAAACGAATTACTCGGCCTCCAAAGGTGCGGTGATCGCCGCAACCAAGGCCCTGGCGCAGGAAGTAGGAAAGCGTGGCATTACAGTCAATGCCGTAGCGCCTGGCTTTATCAAAACGGATATGACACAGGATATCAACGAGGCGGATTATAAAGCCATGGTGCCGATGAACCGTTTCGGAGAGCCGGAAGAAGTTGCCGGAGTAGTAGCCTTCCTCGCAGGAAAAGATTCGTCTTATGTGACGGGGCAGGTCATTTCGGTAAACGGAGGATTATACAGTTAGTGAGGGAAAGCTCTCGCAAAGGCGCTAAGACGCAAAGGAAGTGAGTGATAGAAAGATTTTGTAAGTGATTTAGGTACGCTAAGCGAATATTGAAAATGACGGAAAACGATCTTTCTAAAATAATAGTTAATACAGCGTATCAAATTCATACAAAGCTTGGCCCTGGACTTTTAGAATCTGTTTACGAAAAAATAATGTGTTACGAACTCGTTGATCAGGGATTATCAATTGAGTTTCAAAAAGGTATCCCTGTCGTTTGGAATGATGTGAAAATGGATATAGGATTCAGGGCAGATCTTATAGTTGAAAACTTGGTTGTGGTTGAATTAAAATCAGTGGAAGCCGTTTTACCGGTTCATCAAAAACAACTGTTGACGTATTTAAAATTAACGAACTTAAAATTAGGACTGCTGATAAACTTCAATGAAACGTTGATTAAAAACGGAATCACCCGCATTGTAAATAATTTATAACTTTAATCATATCTTTCGTGGCTTTGCGCCTTTGCGAGAGACCAATTTAATAAAATGAACAGAGTCGTTATAACAGGAATAGGAGCCTGGAGCTGCCTGGGAAAAAACCTGGATGAAGTGAAAAGCTCTTTATTTGAAGGAAAGTCGGGCATTGTGCTTGATCCGGCACGTAAAGAAATGGGCTACCGGAGCGGGCTGACGGGTTTTGTAGAAAGGCCGCAGCTCAAAGGTTTGCTCGACAGAAGACAGCGCGTAGGCATGGCAGAGCCTGCCGAGTATGCCTACATGGCTACCATCGAAGCCCTGAAAGTAGCCGGCATGGAGCAGGATTTTATCGATGCCAACGAAGTAGGGATCATTTACGGAAACGACAGCGTGGCCGGTGCTACCATTGAAGCCAATGACATTGTGCGGGCCAAAAAAGATACGACCTTATTAGGGTCTGGTGCTATTTTCCAAACGATGAACTGCACGCCGACCATGAACCTGAGCACCATCTTCAAATTAAAAGGAATTAACTATACGCTCGGAGCAGCTTGTGCCAGCGGTTCTCACTCCATTGGCATGGGTTACCTCATGATCAAATGGGGTTTGCAGCAGCAGATCATCTGCGGCGGCACCCAGGAAACCAATAACTATACCTTTGGAGCCTTTGATGGCCTCAGCGCTTTTTCTATCCGCGAGAGCGAACCCGCCAAGGCTTCCCGTCCCTTCGACAGGGACCGCGACGGCCTGATCCCGAGCGGTGGAGCCGCTACCGTAATTTTGGAAAGCCTCGAATCGGCACAAAAACGCGGCGCGAAGATCCTGGCAGAAGTGATCGGCTATGGTTTCTCCAGCAATGGCGAGCACATCAGCAACTCCAGTGTCGACGGGCAAACACGCTCACTGGCCATGGCACTGAGGGAATCGGGAATCCAGGCCAAAGACGTGGATTATATCAATGCACATGCTACCTCTACACCGGGGGGCGATAAGGTGGAAGCCCAGGCCATTTATAGCCTCTTTGGCGAGCACAAGACACCTGTGAGCTCTACCAAATCGATGACAGGCCATGAGTGCTGGATGGCGGGTGCCAGCGAGATTGTGTATTCCACGCTGATGATGCAGAACGACTTTATTGCACCGAATATCAATTTTGAGAATCCCGATGAGGACTCGGCGAAGCTTAACATCATGGCACAAACGCGTGAAGCCTCTCTGGGAACGGTTCTGTCTAATTCTTTCGGCTTTGGCGGTACAAATTCTACTTTGATAATCAAAAAATTTGCCTAATTTTGTATAAGTAAATTTAACATACGTTTTACAAAATTTATTATGACTGAAGCAGAGATTATCAAAACGGTGAATAGCTTTTTAGTAGAAGAGTTTGAGGTGGATGAGAGTAAAATTACCCCCGATGCCAATTTAAGAGAAACATTAGAACTGGATAGCCTTGACTACGTCGATTTAGTAGTCGTGATCGAAAGCAATTTCGGATTCAAAGTGAAAGGTGAGGATTTTACAACGATTCATACCTTCCAGGATTTTTATAACTATTGCCACAAAAAAGTGCAGGAAAAAGAAATCGCTTAAACACATTTTCAGAAGCAGCAATTCATTTAAAAACAAAACACCCACTGTGTTTTGTTTTTTTCATTTAAGAGTATGGCAGATACACAAACATGGGACGGTCAATCGAAGGGGAAAGTACTCGGCTTTAAGATCTTTGGTTTTATCCTCAATACCTTTGGCTTACGCCCCGCCTATTTTATTCTCCGCTTTGTGTCCTTCTATTACTTCCTGTTCTCGAAGCCCAACAGGTACATCCGCGAATACTTTATCAAAGCGCATGGCTATTCGCCTCTGAAGGCACGCCTGGCGGTTTATAAAAACAACTTCCTGCTCGGTCAAACCATCATCGATAAAGTCACCGTGATGGCCGGCATCAAGAACATCATTAAAACCAAAAGCCTGCAGGGCCACTACCTCGATGAGCTGGCTGCCATAGGCAAAGGCGGCATCCTGGTAAGCGCTCACATCGGGAACTGGGAAGTGGCAGGCCAGGGGCTCAACCGGCTTGGCACGGCATTCAACATCCTCATGTACACCAACGAGAAAGAAGAAGTGAAAGAATACATGGATGGTGTGATGACGAAAAAAAAGATCAACATCATTTCCATTGATGAGGAAAGCAAAAGTCATATCATCGAGCTGCACAAGGCCTTTAGCAATAACGAGCTGGTGGTGATGCACGGCGACCGTTACCGCGAAGGTGCTAAAACCCTGACAGCAAACTTTTTCGGCCGCCCGGCAAAATTCCCCGCCGGCCCCTTTATCCTGGCGGCAAAATTCGGTGTACCTTTGTGCATTGTGTTTGCCATAAAAGACGGGAAATTCACCTATGAGTTCTCCACCCTGAAACCCATTGAAGTAAAGCGTGTCCGGAGCGACAAAGAAGTAGAGGCGGTGTGCCAGGATCTTTTGCAGCAATACGTGGCCGAGCTGGAAAGGATGGTACGCCTGCACCCACACCAGTGGTTCAACTACTACGACTTCTGGAAATAATGAAGAAGACATCGTTTCTGCTTTAACGTCATCTTAGCAAGCTTATAGCATTTCCACTTATCGTGGTATAATACTTGTTACTATAGGCTTAGTCAAAATACATAGTTTATTAAAAATCTAAAATTAGCTTCAGCCATTGTTTGTTTGGTGTTAGGTTCCAATGCCTTTGCACAAACAAAAACCGATTCCCTGGGTCTTCCGGGGGACAATTTTGACTTGTATGGCGCCCTTGAGTTGTTTAAGAAAGCCGATACTCCTGAAAATTTTGAAAAAGCCATTAACTCCAACGGTAACGAAGTGAATAAGCTCGACCTTGACGGCGATGGCAAAGCAGACTATGTAAGAGTAGTAGATAAAAAAGACAGTGATATTCATACCCTCGTATTGCAGGTAGCCGTATCAGCTTCTGAAATACAGAACGTAGCGGTAATAGAAGTGGAAAAAACCGGCAATGATAGAACGCATGTGCAGATTGTTGGTGATGAAGCGCTTTACGGAAAAAATTACAGGATAGAGTCGGAAGATGAAACGGAAATCTTGACTGCTGAAAAAACAGTAACCGATACCGGCAGCGCGGAAAGTGATGACGATGTGTATTCAACCAGCGATAAGAGCGGTTCTACAGCAATAGATCTGCAGGTCATTGAGCCGGTGGTCACAAAGATTGGATATGGTGTTGGATATTTTATGGTAGATATTATGGGGCCTGTCGTCAAAGATATATTGCATAATATGCTAAAGTCACTAATAGAGGAAGCAATTCCTGTTCTTAAAACCGAATAACAACGTCAGGGCATATTTTAATAAAAGCGCAGTACTGTAAACCTCTTAGCGCAAGGATTTTTGCTTTAACATATCTTGGCACTCTTCCGGCTGTTCATTGGTTTCGTGGTATTAAACTTGCTTATACCTGTTTAGTCAAACACACATCATGAAAGCTTTAAGATTAACCTCCGCCCTTGTTTGCCTGATGTTAGGTTCCAACGCCTTCTCGCAAACAAAACCCGATTCTCTCGGACTCCCGGGAGACAATTTTGACCTCTATGGAGCTCTCGAATTGTTCAAGAAAGCCGACACTCCCGAAGCTTTCGAAAAAGCCATTAACAGCAACGATAACGACATCAATAACCTCGACCTTGACGGCGATGGAAAAGTAGATTACGTGAAAGTGATCGATAAAAAAGACGGGGATGCCCACACCCTGGTTCTCCAGGTGGATGTTTCCGAAAGCGAGAAACAAGACGTGGCCGTCATAGAAGTGGAAAAAACCGGGGATGACAAAGCACACGTTCAGATTGTGGGTGACGAGGAGCTTTATGGTAAAGATTACATCATAGAGCCTAAAGACGAAACTGCTGATAAGAATCCCAATGCCAAAACCAACACCGCCCAGGGCAATAACGGTAGCAACGACGATGTCTATTCTACCAGCGATAACAGCAACAGGCAGCCAAACACAACTACCAACAACACCACGAATAACTATTACAACGGCAATCCGAATCCGCCGGTAGTAGTCAATGTATGGGGCTGGCCTTCGGTGCAATATATCTACGGACCGAGCTATGCTGTTTGGATATCGCCCTGGTATTGGCGTACCTATCCGGTATGGTGGGATCCCTGGGCTCCCGTTTACTGGAGGTATCATTACCGCAGGGCATGGCACTACCATTATCCCTACTACCATAGGGTAAACTATTACCGCTCGCCGCGGGTTCATAACTGGTATTATGGCCGCAGAACCAGCTCACAGACGGTGCGGAACCACCGCGAATCCGGTTTTTACGGTCAGAAGCAAATGATTTATAAGAATAATACGCCGAGAGGGCAGAAGTATAACAACCGCCCCGCACGCGATAAGCAGGATTTTCAGAAACAAAATCTTCAGCAGCAACCTCAAAAAACAAATGGCGTCCGAAACCAGAACCCCGTGAAGATGCAGAACCAACCGGAGAAGCAGCATGGTGTACAGCAAAAACCCGATAAGGGCCAGATGCAGCAACAGCAGCCGGTGAAACAACAACCCATGCAGCAGCAGCCACGCCAGAACATACAACCGAAACAGGAAATGCCTAAGCAACAAATGCAGCCAAAGCAACAGGTACAACCTAAGCCGCAGATGCAGCAACAACCGCGACAGCATATGCAACAACCGTCGATGCCCAAGCAGCAAATGCATTCTCCGGGAGGAGGCGGTCACGGCCAGCGCTCAGGCGGTGGCGGAAGACCGAGGTAATAGCATTTCATCTAATAAAAAAGGAACTCACCTGAGTTCCTTTTTTAGTTTGGGATGATGTATACGCTTATTGCTTCACAACTTTTCCTGTTTTGATAAGCTCATCATTGAACAGGATCTTAAAGAAGTAAATGCCATGCTGGAGCCCATCGATTTTTATAGCAGATACCTCCTTATCCAGAAGCTCTTTCAATACCAGCTTGCCTGTAGCATCTGTCATTTCAAGGCTTGTGTGACCGGATAGCAAATAAGAAGGTAAAGAGATCCGGATCAGGTCGCTGGCAGGATTAGGATAAAGGCGCAGCTCTGTGCTTAGCCATTCGTTGAGCCCGGTACAGACTACCACACTCTGCGAGATGCTTGCTGTCGCCGTGCCGCAGCTGTTGGTAGCAGTTACCGTATAAACCGTGTTAACTGTCGGTGATACGGAAATACTCGCCGTTGTTGCGCCGGTATTCCATGAATAGGTGTTGCCCCCGGTGCCGCTTGCCGTGAGTGTAACCGGGCTTCCGCTACAGATGGTTGTTGCCGATGAAGCGGCCGTAACGGTAGGTGCTGTACCCAGGGAAACAGTGGTTATGGCGCTGGCTGTTCCGCAGGCGCCCGTTCCTGTGACGGTATAATTTGTAGTAACCGTAGGCGATACAGTAATGCTGGAAGTAGTAGCTCCGGTGCTCCAAGAATAGGTGCTGGCGCTTCCGCCGGCAGTCAGGGTCACAGAGCCGCTTCCGCACACCATTGTGGAGGTAGGTAAAGTAACCACAGGCGCAGCAGTAACAGAAACGCTTGCAACAGTGGATGCCGTGCCACAGCTATTGGTGCCCGTGACGGTATAATTTGTTGTAACGGTTGGAGATACGGAAATGCTGGCCGTTGTTGCGCCGGTGTTCCACGAGTAGGTGCTGGCGCTTCCGGCTGCCGTTAAAGTTGCGCTGTTGCCGGCACATACGGAGGACGATGAGGCCGATACGGCTAAGGTTGGTGAAGAAATAACGCCGATGCTGATCATTCCCGCTACAGGGCAGCCCGATAGATTGGTCCCCTGTACAGAATAGGTTGTCGTTACGGTTGGGCTTACCTGCGTTGTAGCAGTTGTAGCGCCATTGCTCCAGGTATAGGTTTGCAGGCTTGCGGTGCTCAGGGTAGCAGTCGATCCGCTGCAAACGTTGAGGCTTGTTGAGTTTACCGCAACAGGGGAGGGCCCGTAAGAAATGATCACCAGGCCGGTTCCGTTTTGGTAGCCCTGGGTATGAACTACCGAAGTCGCTGAAGCTGCCGCGTAGCTGCTTCCGCCACCACCACCGCCATAGGCTGCGCCTCCGCCACCATAATAACCGCCGCCTCCGCCGCCCGATGCAGTGCCTGCGCCACCGGCGTTCCCACCCTGGCCAAGCGACCCCGCCGTTGCCGGGCTGGTACCCGCTGCTCCGCCGGCACTTTGTGTACCGCCTTGCCCCACAGCTGTTCCGGTCTGGTTGCCGCATTGCCAGCCTGTAGCGCCCGTGAGTCCTCCGCCGTTGCCTCCTGGCTCGGCATTCGTACTACAGTTGTTTCCGCCACCGCCGCCGCCGCCAGCCACCACCACACGGTCTGCGAGGCTAATGCCTCCGATGCGGATGTCTGATGCACCGCCGCCGTGGGCCTGTGCAATGGACCCGCCGCCGGTTCCGCCGCCATTGTAAGGAATACCGCCTACAAAAATGTTGAGGACCTGCCCGGGAGTTACCGGGTATACAGCCACAACCCTGCCGCCCAGGCCGCCGAGGTCATCGGGCTTGGTGCCGGGCTGGTTGTAGATGCAGTCGCCGCCTTTCGATCCCATCACATCGAGGGTGAGGGATGTCACACAGGCAGGAACAGTAAAGCTTGTCATGGCCCCGGTGTAGGAATACGTGATAGAAGTCGTCTGGGCTTCTGTAGTCAATGAAAAAGCTGTCAGGCAGAAAAGTGTATAGCCGACATGGTTTAGGTAGAGTTGTTTCATAGTTGTTTGTTTAAATGGTTAGGGAGTTCTTCGTTAAGTAAAGATAAGAAAAAACACCTTATGTTTGATTAAACAGGGGTATGTGACTATGAAACAGGTAAATGTTCCGCCGAAGGGCGTGTGCCGACGGGCTATGAAATAATCGACGGGCCTTATTAAAAAAGGAGTCACAATGTATCGTGACTCCTTTTCAATTAAATGACAATCTGGTCGAGGTCCTTGTTCAGGAAGTGGTACTCCATAAAGGAGTAGCTATCGGAGCTGGTGAGCTTGATCCATTGCTTGTACTCAAAATACCATTTCCACTGCTTGCTTCTTAAAAAGCCCTTTTCTTTCAAATAGCCTTTGATGTATGGATGCACGGCCAGTGTAATATCTTTGGCAGCCTGTTCTTTGACAATAAAGCGCAGGGCGTTTTCAATCTGTTCTATAAATAAAATGCTTGGCTGTACCTTTCCGGTGCCGTTGCAGCTCGGGCAGGTTTCCAGCACCTCTACATTCACTTCCGGGCGCAGGCGCTGGCGTGTAATCTGGATCAGGCCGAATTTACTCGGAGGCAGGATGTTGTGCCTTGCCCTGTCGGATTTCATTTCCTCTTTCAGCTTATCGTAAAGCAGCTTGCGGTTTTCCGGGTTATGCAGATCGATGAAGTCGATGACGATGATGCCGCCCATATCGCGCAGGCGCAATTGCCTTGCTACTTCCACCGCCGCTTCGAGGTTTACCTCGAGGGCATTCTCTTCCTGCGAACGGTCGCTCTTGGCGCGGTTTCCACTGTTGACATCAAATACGTGAAGGGCTTCGGTATGCTCGACAACCAGGTAAGCGCCGCTTTTCATGAACACTGTTTTTCCAAACAGGGCTTTGATCTGGCGGTCGATTCCGAAGTGATCGAAGATCGGCACTTTGCCCGCGTAATGTTTTAAAATATCAACCTTATCCGGGGAAATGGTTTTGATATAGCCTTTAAGCTCATCAAACACGCGTTCATTGTTTACATGAATGGCGTTGAAAGAAGCATTGAGGAAATCGCGCAGGATGGCGTTGGTTCTGTCTACCTCGCCCAGCAGGCGGGATGGCGGCTCAGCGGTTTTCAGCGCCAGAAAACACTGTTCCCATTTATTCACCAGGTCGGCCAGATCGCCTTCGATATCCGAAACCGATTTGCCTTCGGCCACGGTACGCACAATGATGCCGAAATTTTTCGGCTTGATGCTTTGTACCAGTTGTTTTAAGCGGGTTTTTTCTTCGCTGCTGCGGATCTTGGAAGATACGGATACCTTATCGGAAAAAGGAATCAGCACCATGTAGCGGCCGGCAATAGACACCTCGGTGGTGATACGCGGCCCCTTTGAGGAAATGGGCTCTTTGGCAACCTGCACCAGGATGTGCTGGCCGGGTTTTACGGCATCGTTGATCTTACCGTCCTTATTAATATCATGTTCGTTTTTGAAGTACATCAGGTTGCTTACGTTCTGTTTTCCGGAACGAACCTGCTCTACGTACTTCATCAGCGAATTGGCTTGCGGACCTAAGTCCAGATAATGCAAAAATGCATCTTTCTCATATCCTACATCTACAAAGGCAGCGTTGAGGCCGGTCATGACCTTTTTCACTTTGCCCAGGTAGATATCACCTACCGAAAATTGTATGTTACTCTTTTCCTTGTGCAGCTCTATCAAACGCTTATCGTTCAACAGGCCGATTACAACTTCGCCAGGTGTAGAATTTATTACTAGTTCTACATTCACCTTTAAAATTTTTATGGATGCTTAAAAACTACGTTATAGCGTATTTCATGCCATTCAAAGCATGTTAGTTTCTAAAAATCCTTGTTAGATAATATCCTTAAAATGCCGCATCACAGGATGATGGGGTATATGAAACAACACAAGGGGATAAGAATATGCTCTTAGCCCTTGTGCTTGGTATTTTTTAAATAGATAACCAGCTAAAACTGATTATTTTTTCTTATGACGGTTCTTCCTCAGACGTTTTTTACGTTTGTGGGTAGCCATTTTATGTCTTTTTCTTTTTTTTCCGCTTGGCATAATGCTTAGGTTTTAAAAATTTATATTAATTGTTATTTGTTTATGTTTTTAAGACGTTTTCTGTCTCAGTTGTTCAATGTATTTTAGTACTTCCTGCTTGGCTGTGGCATCTGTGGTGAGCGCCGCATATTTTTCGAGCATTTCAATCGTTTTGGCATTTTGTCCCTGCTGCTCGTAGGCATCTGCCAGGTGCAGGTAAGCCTCGATATAGAGCGGATCAATTTCCAGCACTTTCTCAAAACGCTTGATGGCGCGGTCCCACTGTCCGGATTTCACAGAGAAAAACGCAAAGCTTAATTGCAGCTTCACATTATTGCTGTCCGTTTTTTCCACTTCTCTCAGCAGGCCAATCCCTTTCATCGGGTCGGGGCTTCCTTCCACGTAGCAGGCTGCCAGCTGAATTTTGGCGTCGGTATTTGCCGGATCTTTTTCCAGGGCTTTTTCATAACACCTCATGGCACTCTGGTACAAAGCCGGGATCTCGGTAGCATCCTTTACAAAGCGTACCGAATAAAAATAGCGGTCGCCTGCTTTGGCCCAGGCCGGTGATGTGTGTTTGCGCTCAGCGATCTTTTCAGCATAGTAGGCGGCAAAGTCGGGTCGACGGAGCCTGTCCCAGAACTGAATGACCGGAATATAGGCTGTGTCTACCGTCGATTTTTCGGCAGCAGCTACCAGGTCGTCGAAATTCGTTTTTTCTTTCAGGCTTAGCGCTTTGGAAGCCGTCGTCAAAAAGCTTTCGATCGTTGCTTCGGTTTCGTGGGCGTGGCCTGCATGTTCATCCACCGGAGCTTCCGGTTTGGATAAATGCTTTTTCGGGGCAAGAAATAAAAGAACGAATAAAACAACAGCTGTTATCAGTAAACCAATCTGTGTTTTACGGGCGGCGGTCATTACTCAACTTGTTTGTTATCCAGAGGTTCAGCCACTTTTACATTTCGCTTTACCCTTTCCGAGAAAGTTTTAGCGGGTTTGAAGGCAGGAATGAAATGTGCCGGGATGATCACCGTTGTGTTTTTGGAAATATTACGGCCTACTTTTTCGGCGCGCTTTTTCACAACGAATGTTCCGAATCCACGTAGATACACATTCTTACCTTCAGTCATAGAAGTACGGATCGATTTCATAAAAGCCTCCACGGTTGTTTGAACCACGATCTTTTCGATACCAGTTTTCTCTGAAATTTCGTTTACTATATCTGCTTTTGTCATTTACAAAATATTTAGAATCAGCGATTTAAAATTAAAAATCGGGCTGCAAATATAGGCTTTTTATTGTAAATCAAAAATTTAACTCCCTTTTTTCTACAAAAAAATAGCGTTTTACCGGTTATTTTCGGTAAAACGCCATAAAAGAGGGTATGAAAATCAGATAATTAGAGAAATAAAATTAGTCGTCGGTAGGCTCCGGGGCTTTTTTAGCTGCCGGTTTTTTGGCTTTGATTTTATTAGGCCATAAAACATTGATAAGCTCATTGTGAACCGTAACCATAGAGGTGCTGATGCCATTCACAATCGCTACTTCCTTATTAGAGCCATTTTTCCAGGTGCGCTTTACCTCCTCAAAGGTTCCGTCTTCGAGGGTAATGTAGCATCTCAGTAATTTATTGTGAAGCACTTCCGCTTTTCCACTCCAGCAATTGGCCTTTCCGCCCACGCGTGAGGTCACGATCACATCCGTATATACGCCATCCGACACATCTTCCGCTCCCCGGGAGTCAAATTTTACCGACCATTTATTATAACAGTTGAGATCCTCGGCGGGTGCAGTTGTCTGGGCCTGGAATTGTGCTGCCGAACACGTGATAGAAAGAGCAACAAGTAATTTTTTAATCATAATCCTTCTTGTTTTTTATTAGAGTGATAAATATACAATTTATCTCAGAAAATTTATCCCTGTAAAAAAATAATTCGATTTTGTTAATATTATTCGATCTGATTTTTCGCCAGAAACACGTTCACGCCGTCCAGGAAAAACAGCCGTGGCTTTCCTTTGGCGAGGTAGGCATTGGTATCCGACTGAAACAGGTAATAGTAATCGTCGCCGGCGGTTGCGCCCCTGCGATGGGTTTTTTTAAGCCAGGTCAGGTCGCGCGTGTAGCGGTAGAAATTGGTGGAAGGCTCAAAGATCCAGTTAATGCCCAGGCTTATGATCTTGCCGCCGGGCTGCTGCCTGGCGTGATCTTCCGCCAGGATCGTCATAGCGCTCCTTGTTCCCGAATCGTACTTCCAGTCTTTGTAAAAACGCAGGTTCATGTTCAGCGAAAAATTGAGGACCAGCGCCAGTGCCAGGCCGTAGGTGAGCAGGGATGGAAAGAACCGGAAGCGCATCCTGTAAACATAATCCCCCAGAAAGAGCAGGTTGAGCATGAACAGGGGATAGATAAACAAGGCAAAGCGCCCACCGTAAAAATCGTTGCGAATCAGGTAATGCTGCAGATAAGATAAGACAACAATGCCCATCAGGATCAGCCAGACGGTGCATAAGGCGATGTGCTCTTCGAAGAAGCGGCGGTTTTTCCGGAACATCTGCCAGCCGATGAGCAGGCCGCTGAAGATAATGACCAGGAGCATGAATACTTTAAGCCCGGTATATAAGGGCTGGGCGAGCGGCGTTTCGTAAAAGGCCCCGCTGATGAGCGAGCCGAAGGTGTTTTCGAGAAAGCCTTCCTTACCGCCAAAGTTGAGCATGCCCTGTTTGGAGATCCGGCGGATAGGCTCGTACAGTACGGCAACAAATACCAACACGGCCCAGAGGTGAATGCGGTTTTCGCGCAAGAAACGGAAAGGCGGGGCGGATGAGTGAAGCCCGGACCTGTACCAACAGATCATATTATAGGCAACCAGGGCGGAGAGGTAAACATTGATGAGCGAAAAGTTGCCGAGGATCGCCAGTAAGGAGCCTGCATGGAACAGGATCAGCTGCTTGCTTTCCGGTTTTTCGAAATAACGGATCAGGTGATACAGGCTCATGAGCATAAAGGCAAAGGACAAGCCGTAGCCGCGGGCCAGGGAAAAGAAATCGCAAAGCTGTGTGTGACAAAACAAGCAGAGAAAGGCCGGAACGATAATGGCAACAGGCATGCGGCGCAGAAGCCTGAATCCGTAAATGAGGTAGATGAGGCAGGCCAGGATATTGGGTAAGCGCAACACCAGCTCCGAGCTGCCCCAAAGCTCCTCGGCGTATTTCATCAGCAGCGTGTTGAGGATATGGTTATTGGTATAAGGCGTTTTGTAGGAAATGATATCCATGAAGGGTTGGTGTACATAATCCAGGTAGGTAAAGCTTTCGTCGTGTGTAAAGGACGTCTGCTTCGCTTTTAACACCACATACACCAATAAACTCAAACCTGAAAGAGCAATTAAACTATAGGATAGTTTAAGGTATGATTTAGGCCGGAGCATGTGTTCAATATTACAAAATTATCCGCAAAAGAAAAAGACCCGCTCTGAAACCCTTGCCAGACCAGCGAAAAACAGCCATGCTACAAATTATAGCAAAGTGCCGCAATTTTTTGTCTATAACTTTGCGGCGAGAAAAAACTGAAAAGAATATGTTGGTAAAAACGTTTGGAAGCGCCGTGCATGGCATCACGGCCACGACAGTAACTGTTGAGGTAAACATTGGCCAGGGAATTATGTTTCACATGGTAGGGCTACCCGACAGCGCCGTAAAGGAAAGCCATCAACGCATCGATGCGGCGTTGAAGAATAACGATTTCAAGATCCCCGGAAAGCAGATCACCATCAACATGGCGCCGGCCGATATCCGCAAGGAAGGCTCGGCTTATGACCTGACCATTGCCGTTGGCATCTTAGCGGCTTCGGAGCAGATCCTGTCGGAGGAGATCGGGCATTACATTATCATGGGCGAGTTGTCGCTGGACGGTGAGCTGCGCCCCGTAAAAGGAACATTGCCGATTGCGATTAAAGCAAAGCAGGAAGGCTTTAAGGGCTTTATCCTGCCTCAGGAGAATGCCCGCGAAGCGGCGGTGGTAGAGGGCCTGGAAGTATATGGCGTGAGTAACATCAAACAGGTGATCGACTTTTTTAACGGAGTTGCTGCACTCGAACGGACCCACATCGACCTCAGCCAGGAATTTCTGTCGAGGCTAGACGATATCGAGTTTGATTTTTCGGATGTCAAGGGCCAGGAAAATATCAAGCGTGCCCTGGAGATAGCCGCTGCCGGTGGTCATAACGTCATCCTGATCGGCCCGCCGGGCGCCGGAAAAACGATGTTGAGCAAGCGCATGCCTTCCATTCTGCCGCCGCTCACCCTCGACGAAGCCCTCGAAACCACCAAGATCCACAGCGTTGCCGGAAAGACCGTCAAAGCGCAGGGCCTCGTTACACGGCGTCCCTTCCGCAATCCGCACCACACGATTTCCGATGTGGCCCTCGTTGGCGGAGGGATGAATGTACAACCCGGAGAAATTTCGCTGGCGCATAACGGCGTGTTATTTCTGGATGAGCTTCCGGAGTTTAAGCGCACGGTGCTCGAAGTGATGCGCCAGCCGCTGGAAGACAGGATCGTGAGTATTTCACGGGCACGTTTCAGCGTTGAGTATCCTGCCAGCTTTATGCTGATGGCCAGCATGAACCCTTGTCCATGCGGCTACTACAACCACCCGGAAAAAGACTGTGTTTGCGGGCCCGGCATCGTACAGAAATATTTGAGTAAAATTTCAGGGCCTTTGCTCGACCGCATCGACCTGCATGTGGAAGTGACGCCTGTGCCTTTCAGTGAGCTCAATAAACAACAACATGCTGAGAGCAGCCGCCAGATCAGGGAGCGGGTGATCCGGGCAAGAGAGCTGCAAACGCAACGCTACAGCGATACCGAAGGCGTGTATTGCAATGCGCAAATGCGTAGTAAGGACCTGAGAGATTACTGCACATTGGATGAAGCGGGAAACAGCTTACTGAAAACAGCCATGGAGCGCTTAGGACTTTCGGCGCGGGCTTACGACCGGATCCTGAAAGTAGCAAGAACCATTGCCGACCTGGAGGATTCGGAGCGGATCGAAACCAACCATGTTTCCGAAGCCATCCAATACCGGAGCCTTGACAGAGATGGCTGGGCGGGTTGATCTACTTCAACTCACATTTATACACGTTATCTCCTACGCTTTTTGTAGTGAGCAGTAGTGGCGGAGCCGAGTTGGTAATGGTTTCGCTATAAGGCTCCTTGTAGCTCACACAATTCTGTTTGGCCGTGCGCTTGTTTACATCCATGATCGTTTTGTCGTAGGTTTGCACTTCGCTTACCGGCGTCACAAACGAAGTATCGATGATAGGAACGTTCCCGACAATAGGCACCGAAAATGTGAGGGCGGCCGTGGTAGTGGTTGTCCCCGTTTTGGTGAGTGTGCAGGAGCATACCCGGTCTTTTTTGCAGGAAATAAAAGCGATAGACGCGCTGAGGAGAATCGTAGAAAGAAGTTTCATGCGGGAGTTTTTTAGTTTTTAAAGATAGGGATTACAACGGATCGTAAAATCATTTATTGCGTTTCAAACACAATGTTCTTTCCCCGTGTACCATTCCGGCGGTATTTCCGGCTCTGCGTTTCCCGGATCGATTTAAAGGGTGCTACTTTGGCCGGAGCAACATCAATCAGCGGATGCACCTTGTCTATCTTCAGCAACACCTTAAGGCGAAAAGGAATGCGTGCCACAGGCAGTTGATGCGCTTTGATAAAACCTTTGAGCATGTTGGATTGGTAAGGATCGGTAGCCAGCGCGATTTTGCTAAAGCCCAGCTTCTTTGCCATCAGGAAGGAGTAGTAAACGTTTTCCGTACTATGTTCGGCCTTTTCTTCCGTGTAGATGCAACTATCGGGTGTTCCCAATGCCCGGGCGTATAGCGCCATCACTTTGGCTTCCACATAAGGCGTATACACGGCGCCGCCCGAAAAGATCACGTGCCTGGCAATGCCTTTTTTGATGAGGTAGTCGGCCCAGATGACGCGGCCTTTCATTTTAAAGTCCCAGTCTTTGCCATTGAAAGGCACACCCGGCACAATAATCACATCATAGGGTTTGGCAGCTTCGGCCTTTCTGTAAAGTTTGCCGGAAGAGCAACCGCTGATGAGTAAAGCGCCCAGGATCATACAAACAAGTATATAGCTGAGGGATTTTTCGGGCATAGATGCCCAAAGGTATTGAATCCAAAGTTAAAATTACCTGACAATGCGGCCCGATTCCCTAAAACATTTTTAAAAATCCGGTGTTTACTTTGTAAATTTACCACATGCCCACGCAGTACGCCATAAAAGACCTCGAACGCTTGTCCGGGATCAAAGCCCACACCTTACGCATGTGGGAACTGCGTTACGGGATATTGAAACCTGAGCGCTCCTGTACCAATATCCGCTGTTATACACCCGACGACCTCAAGCGCATCCTCAATATTTCCCTGCTCAACAACAACGGCTACAAGATCTCCAAGATCGCCACCTTTATGGATGAGGAGCTGGTGAGGCATGCCCAGGCCATCCTGAATAAATTCTCCAAAGAATCGGATCAGATCGATAACCTCGTGTTGTGTATGATGGAAATGGATGAGCCGAAATTTGACAGCACGGTATGTAGCTGCATCGCTAATTTCGGTTTCGAGAATACGATGGAGCGTGTCATCTTTCCCTTCATCCGCCACGTAGGAAGCATGTGGCAACTGGGCATTGTGAACTGTGCGCAGGAACATTTCATGGCGCAGCTCATCAAGCAAAAAATTATTGTCGCCATTGATCAGCTTCCCAAAGAAGTAGCTGAAAACGGACATACCTACCTCTTATACCTTCCTAATAAAGAGCTGCACGATATGGGCCTCCTGTATTGTAAGTACCTGCTCAGGGCCCGCGGTCATAAATGCCTGTACCTGGGCCAGTCGGTACCGCTCTGCGACCTGAAGCAACTGGCGGAGCATACCAATCCCGATGCATTGGTCACGATCTTTACCACGCCGATGGAAGACTTTTCATTGGAGCAATACATCTCTAAACTCGGAGCCGCCTTCGATAAGGCGCGGATCATGGTTTCCGGGCGTTTGTTCTATGAAAGCTCGGAGGAAATTACGCTGCCAAAAAATGTTATTTTGTTCGAATCCCACGAAGAGTTTAAAAATTTGCTGTAGTTTCATACTTTTGTAGGGTATGTATATCAAAGGATTCATCATTGTTTTATGTCTTGCCGTATGTGCTTCCTGTGCCCCCAGGGATGAGGAAAATGTACCTGCCCCTGACTATATTCTGCAAGAGGACGTATTCATTGATATGCTCACGGATTGCTACCTGGGCGAAGGAGCGGCCGGCATCAACGTCAAAAACGTCACCGGTGTCAAATTCGATTCGGCTTACCTCTTCAATCCCTTTAAAGATCGCCACATCAGTAGGCAACAATTTGATACCACCATTGTGTGGTACTCCCAGCATCCGAAAAAATTAAAAGAAGTGTATAACAAGCTGTTGGAAAACCTGAGCCGCATCCAGGCTGTGGGCAGCCTTGGCAGTATGGCTCCGACAGCGGATAAATACATCGGGCAGGATTTGCGCTTTTATTTTACAGAAACCAAAATGGATTCTATTGAGAACGCTACGAAAAAAGCAGGCTTCTCTCCTAAAATTCCATACAGAATCAGGTAATGCAGGAGCTCTTACATCATATCAAATCGATGGCTGCGGAGATCTCTGCAGAGATTGTCTCGATCAGAAGACACCTTCACCAGCATCCCGAATTGTCGTTTGAGGAATACCATACCTCCGCGTTTGTGTGCTCCATATTAGATCAATACCACATTCCCTATACCAAAGGCCTTGTCAAAACAGGCATTGTCGCCCTTATCGAAGGAAAGAACCCGGCAGCGAAAACGATTTTACTACGTGCCGATCTGGATGCTTTGCCTATCGAAGAAAAGAACGAGGTGAGTTATAAATCTCAGAACCCGGGCGTGATGCATGCCTGCGGGCACGATGTGCATACGGCTTCTGTATTGGGGACGGCTATCATTCTCCATCGCCTCAAAGATCAGTTTGAAGGCACCGTGAAGCTTATGTTTCAGCCTGGCGAGGAAGTGTTGCCGGGAGGATCTTCGCTGATGATACAGGAAGGCGTTTTGCAGAATCCTGCGGTAAGCCTGGCTTTGGCGCAGCATGTATTTCCCAGCATGGAAGTTGGGAAAGTTGGTTTCCGCAAAGGCATGTACATGGCCAGCACCGATGAGCTTCATATTACCATCAGCGGGAAAGGCGGTCACGCAGCCATGGCCGGCGATTACAATAATCCATTGGTGATTGCCGCCCATATCATCACCGGGCTCGAGAAGCAATTTCCGTTTGAGATCGATGCAGAAGGCGTGTCGCGAAATACAGATAACCAGATCCCTACCGTGGTAGCTTTTGGGAAGATCGAAGGAAAAGGTGCTACCAATGTGATTCCCGAACAGGTATACATGGCAGGGACCTTGCGGACGATGGATGAGCAGTGGCGCCTGCGCGTGAAGGAACGCATCAGAGAAATTATCCAGGGCGTTTGTGAAGCCTACAAGGGAACAGCAGAGATCAACATCATCGATGGCTACCCCTTCCTGGTGAATGATGAGCAGGTGACGGAGCTTTGCCGCCAATCGGCGGTCGACTATTTAGGAGCCGAAAACGTGGAAGATCTTCCGCTGCGCATGACGGCAGAAGATTTCGCTTACGTGAGCCAGCAGGTGCCAAGCTGTTTTTACCGCTTAGGTACCGGCAATACAAAAAAAGGAATCACCTCCGGCGTGCATACACCAACCTTCGACATCGACGAAAAAGCCCTGGAGCTTTCCACGGGACTCATGGCCTGGATGGCGATACGAAATTTATCTTAAGTCCGTCTTCGCCAAACCCGAAAGGTTTTTTAAACCTTTCGGGTTTGGCATTAAATTGTATTCTTTCAGACAGCAATCATTCGGCCATTATGCTCCTTCAATTTGATAAAGACGGGATTTACTGCGCGCAGGCAGGCATCTACATCGATCCCTGGAAGCCCGTGGATAAGGCCATCATCACGCATGCCCATTCCGATCATGCCCGCTGGGGAAGTAAGTCTTACCTGGCCCACCACGATTCGCGTGGTATTTTAGAATACCGCCTGGGGCAGGACATTCAACTGGAAACCCTGGCTTACAACGAACCGGTTACAATGAACGGTGTTCGCATCAGCCTGCATCCGGCAGGGCACATCACCGGCTCGGCACAGGTGCGCCTCGAATACAAGGGCGAGGTCTGGGTGGTTTCCGGCGATTATAAAGTGATGCCCGATGGGATTACCACAGCCTTTGAGCCGGTGCCTTGTCACCACTTCGTGACCGAATCAACTTTCGGATTACCGATCTATAATTTCCCGGAAGCGGAAGCGCTTGCTGCAGATTTAAAGCATTGGTGTCTCAAAAATCTGAATGCAGGGAAGTCCTGCGTGCTCATCGGCTATTCCCTGGGCAAAGCCCAACGCATTCTGAATGGGCTCCGCGACGTATCTGCGCCTGTGATTTTGCATGGAGCGATTTACAATACCAATGCCGCGCTGGGTGTGAGCAATGAGCGCTATATCCGTTATTCGGCCGGGATTAAAAAAATAGTTCACGAACCGCTGATTGTTGTAGCACCACCATCCGTCATTGGCTCATCCTGGCTTCGGCAGTTCGAGCCTTATGAGCTGGGCATCTGCAGCGGCTGGATGCAGTTGCGTGGCGCGCGCAGGAGAAGGAATGCCGATAGAGGTTTTGTGATGAGCGACCATGCCGATTGGAAAGGATTGAATGAAGCGGTGCTGGCTACCGGTGCAGATCATATTTATGTCACGCATGGTTATAAATCCATTTATGCCAAATGGCTCAATCAGCAATTCGGGTTGGATGCTGTTACTGTGGATACCTTGTATGAAGGCGAGGCTCTGGAACAGCCCGACACGGAAACCACGAAAGAGGAGGACGAAGCGGCATGAACGCATTTACAGAGTTATATTACGAGCTGGATGCTACCACGAAGACCCTTCCGAAAGTAGAAGCGCTCACCCATTATTTTCTGAGAACCAGACCCGAAGATTCCATCTGGGCGATTGCCTTATTGGTAGGCAACCGCCCGAAGCGACCGGTGAAAACATCCGACCTGAAAGCCTGGGCGACAGAGCTGGCAGGCATTCCGGACTGGCTCTTTGATGATTCGTACAGCGTGGTGGGCGATCTGGCAGAAACAATTACACTTCTCATCAATAGCAAATCGGAAATGGTTTCGGAGATTTCATTGAATGAGCTGATGCGTGAGTTTGAAGAGATTGCCCGGTTAAGCGATCCCGGGAAGAAAGAGCGTGTGCTCGCCTACTGGAACCGCCTGGCACCGCAGGAATTGTATATTTTCAATAAGCTCATCACAGGTGCCTTTCGCGTAGGCGTTTCCAAATTACTTGTATTTAAAGCCTTATCCAAAGCTTATCAAATTGAAGAGAAGGTCATCGCTCACCGCTTCATCGGCAACTGGAAACCTACGGACACATCGTTAGTGGATCTGCTGAAAGAAGATGAATTCCTGGAAGCAAGGTCGAGGCCTTATCCCTTTTGCCTGGCTTATGCGCTCGATGTGGAGCTGAGTACCCTGGGAAATATTGGTGACTGGCAGATCGAACGGAAGTACGATGGGATCCGCGGGCAGATCATTGTACGGAATCAGGAGTTGTTTGTGTGGAGCAGGGGAGAGGAATTGCTGACAGATAAATTTCCGGAGTTTGAGGAATTGAAAGACTATTTACCGGATGGTACGGTAATCGACGGTGAGATCCTGCCTATTGTCAATGGAGAGATCAAATCCTTTAACCAGATGCAGAAGCGAACAACCCGAAAAGCCCTGACCAAAAAAATACTGCAGGAAATTCCTTTGAAAATGGTTTGCTACGACCTGCTGGAAAAAGACGGAAAAGACCTGCGCGGCTTGCCCTTACAGGAACGACGGCGCTTGCTGGAAGAGGTAGTGACGAATTCAAAAGCTTACAATTCTTCCTTAGTGCTTGCTCCTTTGCTCTCCTGCGATGCCTGGGAAAACCTGGATCGGCTGCGAAATGAAGCTAAAGCGGTAGGATGTGAAGGGCTGATGCTCAAGCGCAAAGACAGCCATTACGAAACCGGGCGCAAGCGTGGCAAATGGTGGAAATGGAAAGTGGATCCCTACAGCATCGATGCCGTGCTGATTTACGCCCAGGCTGGGCATGGCAGGCGCGCCAACTTATTTACCGATTACACCTTTGCGGTGTGGGACGGCGATGTGTTGGTGCCATTTACCAAAGCCTACAGTGGCCTCACCGATAAGGAGATCATTGAGGTGGATGCCTGGATCAAAAAGAATACCCTCGAAAAATTCGGACCCGTCCGGAGCGTGACACCACATTGGGTCTTCGAGATTGCCTTTGAAGGGATCAATGAATCGCCGAGGCATAAGAGCGGCATTGCGCTGAGGTTTCCGCGCATTGCACGCTGGCGAAAAGATAAGCCTTTGTCGGAAGCCAATACGAAACAGGATCTGTTGAACCTTTTACATGCCAACCAATGAACTTAGCGAAAACCTGGTTCACACAAAAAGGCTGGAAGCCACATGCGTTTCAAAAAGAAACCTGGGCTGCCATGAAAGCCGGTAAGAGCGGCCTGCTGAATGCGCCCACCGGTTTCGGGAAAACCTTTGCTGTCTGGTTCGGCATCATTCAACATTTTTACGATCATCCGAAACCCAAACATAATAAGCTGCACTGTCTTTATATTTCTCCTTTAAGGGCCTTGTCCAAAGAAATATTTTTAGCGACTAACCGTGTGAGCCACGATCTTGGCTTGTCCTACAGCATCGAGCTACGCACCGGCGACTCCTCCATGAAAGACCGCACACGGCAGAAAAAGGATAAGCACCAGGCGCTCATCACCACACCCGAGAGTATGCACCTGATGCTGGCAGCCAAAGGATATAAAGAGCAATTCAGCAACCTGGAGTTTGTGATCATCGATGAGTGGCATGAGCTGTTGGGCAGTAAGCGCGGCGTGCAGATCGAGCTGGCACTGGCGCATCTAAAGGCTCTGAACCCAAATTTAAAAGTATGGGGAATCTCAGCAACCATCGGCAACATGGAGCAGGCCAAAGATATTTTGTTAGGCTCGATTTCAAATCGCACGGAGATCATCAAAGCCAACCTGGAAAAGAAAATCACGATACATACTGTTCTGCCCGATGAGATCGAAAAATTCCCCTGGGGAGGGCATTTGGGGCTTAAGCTGTTGCCAAAGCTTGTTCCCATCATCGAAGCAAGCAAGTCGACCCTTCTATTTACCAACATGCGCTCACAAGCGGAGAATTGGTACCAGCAGTTGCTGGAGCAGGTGCCCGACCTGGCAGGGAGAATTGCACTGCATCACAGCTCCATCGATTTCCAGACACGGAAATGGGTGGAGGAACAGCTGCACAGCGGCGATCTCAAAATCGTGGTATGTACCTCGAGCCTTGATCTCGGCGTCGATTTTCGCCCGGTGGATACGATCATCCAGGTAGGTTCCGCCAAAGGCGTAGCGCGCTTTATCCAGCGTGCGGGGCGGAGCGGTCACAGCCCGGGAGAAAAAAGCAAGATTTATTTTGTGCCGACCAATTCACTGGAGATCGTGGAGGGCAGTGCGCTCAAAGACGCCGTCAAGCACCAGCTCATTGAAAGCCGCATTCCTTATGTCCGTTCCTTCGATGTGCTGATCCAGTTTATGGTGACGCTGGGCGTGTCGGAAGGCTTTCAGTCCGAAAGCCTGTACCACGAAATTAAAACCACGCATGCCTTTCAATCCGTCACACCGGAAGAATGGCAGTGGTGCCTGGACTTTATCACACGCGGAGGACAATCATTGGGCGCCTATGACGAGTTTCATAAAGTAGTTCTGGAAGACGGCCTGTATAAGGTCACCAGTAAAGGCATTGCAGCGCGCCATCGTATGAATATCGGAACCATTGTGGGCACCAGCATGATGAACGTGAAGGTGCTCGGAGGGAAAACCCTTGGCACCATTGAGGAAGCCTTTATCTCCAGGCTCAGGCCCGGCCATGTGTTTTGGTTTGCAGGCCGGAACCTGGCCCTGCACAGCGTGAAGGACATGACGGCGATCGTACGTGCCTCCAAAGAAAAGAACGGGATCATTCCTTCCTGGCTCGGTGGGAAGATGCCCTTGTCCTCACAGCTCTCTTCCAGTATCCGCAAGGCCTTGACGCATTACAAGGAGGGTGGCAAGCCCGATGAGGAATTAAAAAAACTTAAGCCCCTGTTTGAATTGCAACAGGAAGTATCGCACCTGCCGGGTAACGACGAGCTATTGATCGAGAAAATAAAAACGCGCGAAGGCTATCATCTATTTATTTATCCTTTCGATGGAAGACTGGTGCACGAAGGGATGGCGACCATTCTCTCTTACCGCATCGGCCTGCTCACACCGGTGACTTTTTCCATCTCCATGAATGATTATGGCTTCGAATTGCTGAGCGACCAGGACATCAACGTGGAAGAGCTGATCGATAATAACCTGTTCTCGGATGAGTTTGTGTATGAAGATGCTATCCGTAGCATCAATTCGAGCCAGATGGCACAGCGCCGCTTCCGTGACATTGCCTCCATTGCAGGCCTTGTATTTATAGGCTATCCCGGCCAGGAGAAAAAAACCAGGCATTTGCAGGCCTCTTCACAATTGTTCTTTAAAGTGTTTGAAGACAATGAGGAACAGAATTTATTACTCTTGCAGGCTTATGATGAAGTCATTAATTTTGAGCTGGAAATCTCAAGGCAGCAAGCCGCTTTCCGGCGCATCGCGACTCAAAAAATCATTGTGACTCATCCAACAAAGCCCACGCCTTTTTGTTTTGCCATTATGGTAGCGCGCTTTCGTGAGGTATACAGCAACGAGCCGATTGAAGTACGCGTGGAAAAATTATTAAAGCAGATCGAAAAAAAGTAAATGCAGATCAGGATCCGGGAAACCGAGTTTAGCTTGTTGGCCGAAAAGGCCTTGTGGCGGCCCGATACGGGGCAGCTCATCATTGCTGACATTCACCTGGGCAAGGCCAGTCATTTTCGCAAAGCAGGCATCAGCATCCCCGCCGACAGCGTATTGGAAGATATGCGGCGCCTGGATTATTTAATGAAAACGCATCAGCCAAAGGAAGTCATTCTGCTGGGCGATCTGTTTCACAGCAGCTATAACCGCGAGTGGCATTTATTCGAGGCCTTTCTGGAATCCTTTCCGGAGGTGCAGTTTATCCTGGTCAAAGGCAACCACGATATTTTAAAGCAGCACCGTTACGAGCTGCCTAACTTTTCGGTGACGGATACCTGGGAGGACGAGCGCTTTCTGTATTCGCATGAACCTATGGAGCATCCTCACAAATTCGTGCTGAGCGGCCATGTGCATCCCGGCATCACGCTGAGCGGAAAAGGAAAGCAACACCTCTCCCTGCCTTGTTTTCATGTTTCCCCGAACCAGGCCATATTACCGGCTTTCGGAAAGCTCACCGGCCTTTTTATTTTAGATCGGAATAAGGATGACCAGTATTACCTGGTGTATAACGGCGTAATCCGCGAGATGAAGTGAATATAAACTGGCAAACCCGTGAGGCTTATATGGGTATTTGCGATGAAACCTGACGGGTTTGCCGAGTTGTTACTTCAACCGCTTATACTTATGAAACAGGTAAGAGCCGCCCAGCGTAAAACCGAAGAAGAGCCATAGCTTCAGAATCTCCGGCCAGATCTCCTTAAGCGTGGAGTTCCGGATAAACACCGCATAGAAGGATTCCAGTCCCCAGTTGAGCGGCGAGATCACGCTGATGGTTTTCATAATGTCCGGCATCACAAAGGTTGGTACCCATACGCCGCCGATGGCTGCCAGGATAATGATAAATACCGCTCCGAACAAAGCCGCCTGGTCGTGTGTGCTGGCTACCGTTCCTACCAGCAGGCCAAAGCCGGTGGCAGCAAGCCCTGCCGACAAAGCGATTAAAAACAATAAAGGCAAACTATCGCCGGTGTTGAGTTGCGGCAATCCCAATAAAGGCAGCACAAACAAGCCTACCAGCAGCATCAGTGCAAACTGGATCAGGCTCACGATGGTGTAGGTGAGGAGCTTGCCCAGCATCACAATAAAATAAGAGCCGGGCATCGTCAGCAAGCGGAAGGCACTGCCGTCTTCGCGCTCCTTGATAATATTACCGCCTAAAGGAATGCAGATGAAAAACATGGCAAAGAGTGTCCAGGCCGGCACATTGTGCTGCACGGCATTCGGGATGATGGTGGAATTATTGTAGGACGCGTATTCCTCGGTAACGGATACCAGCGGTGTATTTTCCATAGCCGCAGGTTTCGCATCCGGGAAGGTCTCCGACATCTTTTCATTCAAGGCGCTTACCATGCCCTGCATCTCGATCTGGGAAATGATGCGCTCAATGGAATTGCTGATGGTGGTCTTAAATGATTTTTTAGTGATCGGATCAAAGAATAAGTTCAGCTTGATTTTAGACGTATCCGCAGTTACTGTTTCTTCCGCAGAGGTGGAGTCGCCGCTAAAGCTGTTGAGCAGCTTGGCAATGCGGGCCGTGGAGCGCTCGCGCAGTTTTTTACTGGTGTTCTCCGGTACGATGATACCGATGAAATAGTGGCCCTGCGCAATTTCTTTTTTCACCTCCTCGTTGCTCAGCTGCTTTTTGGTGATCACAAAAAATTTGGAGTTGTTGATGTATTTCTCCAGCGTTTGAGATAAGGAGTCGTGATCCCTGTCTACATACAAGAGCGGCACCGAAGACTCGTTCACCGATTTGAAGGTCGAGTCCTGGATCAGGGTCATGATCAGGATCAGCACTGTAGGCATGATGAAGGTAATCGCCAGGCCTGCCCGGTCGCGGATCAGCACTTTGTACTCTTTATATAAACTGTATACAAGTTTCATTTTCTTATTTGCCACCGATGATTTACCCCGATAGTTTCGAGAGCCTCAACCATCGTTCGTTGACTGAGGCTCTCGAAGTCAACGATCAAAGACTACTTATCTCTAAACTTATTTCCCGTAATTTTCAAATACACTTCTTCAATGCTGCTGCAATGGTTCTGCTCGATCAGCTCTTTCGTTTTACCCTGTGTGATCAGCTCACCGTGATCGATGATGGCAATCACATTACAAAAATCTTCCGCCTCTTCCAGGTGATGCGAGGTATATAAGATCGTCATGCCGTTTTCACGGTTCATTTTTTTCAAATGGTCGATGATGGCCTGCTTCGATTGAATGTCGACACCCACCGTAGGCTCGTCGAGGATCAGCAATTGCGGGTTGTGCAGCAGGCCGGCGATCAGGTTCACCCGGCGTTTCATGCCTCCCGAGTACGACATGATCTTCTGGTGCATGTTGGCTTCGAGTCCTAAAACCGATAAATGGAGCTTGATGCTTTCTTTCAGGCTGCTGCCTTTCAGGCCGTACATGTGCCCGAGGAAGTTCAGGTTTTCCCAGGCGGTGAGCTTGGGATAGAGGGCTATCTCCTGTGGCACCACGCCAATGGCCTGTTTCGACTCACGGCTGTGTGTTTCGTGTGTATGGCCGTTGATGTAGATCTTTCCGCTGCCCGGAGGAAATAAGCCGCAGAGCATGGAGATCAGGGTGGTTTTGCCCGCACCGTTAGGGCCCAGCAAGCCAAACACATCCCCTTTTTCTATTTTCATAGAAAGGTCGCTCACCGCAGGGCGTGTCGCTTCCTTGTATTGCTTGGTCACATGCTGGATGTCTACTAACACGCTCATCTATGCATTCTCCTGTAAAAAGATTTTCATTTCGCAGCTGGCCACCAGCCGGTCATTGCAGTAGGACTTTGCTTCGACAATAGAAACATTCATCACCTGCGTTTTCGTGGAAACCTCCGTCAGCACTTCATTTCCCGATTCCGGTAAAAAATGGATCACCAGGTCTTTGATATTCCCGATAAAGCCTACAGCCGGTTTGCTGTTGTTCTTCACGGCTTCGTAGCCAGCCCTGGAAGCCGCTGTTTGCGCCATGTTTTCCACAATGCCCGATTCGGTCAGGCGCTTGTTCTGAGTGAGGATATGATCGTCGCTGATGTCGAAACCGCTGATCACGGAAACCTCATCGGCTTTGTAAATCCTGCTCACCAGCACAATGGGCGGGCGTTGTGGAATATAGTTCAGGATGTGTTCCTTGTCGATAATGGGCTTGTCTACCTTAATCATAGTGTGTGGCTTTAACGCATCCGGCAAAGCGGATACCTGCTGCTTGCAGCCCACAAAAATAAGCATATATCTGGTTCAGGCAATTCCAAACGTTGACTGAGCGCAGCAGAATCAAATGTTTTAGGTTTCTTATCTCATCCCTATAGCCCCGGTTAAGTCACCGGAAATGTAGATCAGTGGCTGAGGCGCTCGAAGCCACCGGATCAGGATTTAACTAAACCACTTCAGCTTCGCGATGCGCTTGGCAAGGAACCAGGCACCAATGCCTACCAGCCATAGCGGCCAGATGCGCACGATGAACAGGAGAATTTCCACCAGGATCGTTCCGCCTGTGGAAGCGGCATCCATCAGTTTTCCTGAAAAAGGCGGCTCATAAGGTTTTATAGGTTCCGAATAAGCGAGCATGTCGCTCTTGGTACTCTCGTTCTGATAAATGGAGATGCTCAGCGTACTGTAAGCCACGTCGTAGTTCAGCTCTTTGGTGTCGACGCTTGTCTGGTTGGCCATCGCCTGTTTTTCAAATAAGGAATTTTCGGCCTCCAGGGTGGAGTTTAATTTCTTTCCCTTTTCATCGATCACCTTTTCCACGCGCTGCTTATGATGTTTGAAATTGGCCTGCGACAAAGCGGACAGCTGGAGCTCTCTCGTAATGTCTTCAGAATGCACACGGCGGTGATCCAGGTAATCAAACAAGACGGCGATCTCGCTCAGCGTTTTATCCAGCTCCGAATTTGGCACGCGGATCACCATGTTGGTTTGCACATCATAGTGTACGGTTTCTTTGATGCTGTCCCTGCTCACCCTGACGGCATTTTTATATTTTACGGTACTTTCCAGCGCGGTGTTGGTCACATAGCCGCGGTTTTCGCGCACGATGCGCTCGATGTCGAAGGTTGCCAGCTTCACATCCTTCACTTTAAAATTGAGATCGGCGGTGCGTACAAATACCCGCCCGCTGTCGGGCCTGAAAGCAATTTCTTTTTTCTTCGCCGAAGCCTCGTCTGCGGCTGCTCCCGCAACGGAAACCGAATCGGCGAGGGCCATTGATTTTTCATATTCCTCACGCGATGCGCCGCATGATGCCAGGATAATACATCCTAAAACTATACCCGATAGTTTTGAGGAAAGGGTGAAGCTGTGTTTCATAAGGAGGTGGATTTTTTAATTCATACCACCAGCCCGGAATTAGTAACCCTGAAATTTTGTTAAGATTATATTCGGTAGTATGAAAGAAATAAAAAACCCGTTACGATTTCGCAACGGGTTTTTACGGTGGTTGAGGCTCTCGAAACCACCGGTACAAATAAATCTATTTCTGCTCAAACTTCTTGTAATCCGCAGGGATCGCCAGCTTGGAAGCGTCGATGGTGCCTTTGGTAATTTTGGAAACCTCCAGCTTGCTTACCAGCTTGCCGTCGCTCAGGGTTCTTTCTTCCGACAGGAAAGGCATCGAGCCTTTCGGCAGATCTTTGATCTGGTTGAAGTAAATGCTTTGCTTGTCTTTGCGGTTCCAGGCTTTTACCATAGGCGCAAAGAAATCATATTTTCCCGGAGCGACCCAATAAGCGATCTCCGTATTTTCTTCGGTATTCTTTACCACGTATTCCGTGCATTTTTGTCCCTGGATGGTTTTGATGGCACCGCTCTTAGACGATACGCAACTTCCCTGGATGGCAGGAGTCGTTTCACTTTTGTGCTCGCCCCATACTTTACGTACCGGGTTCACGTATTTGATCTGGTTGGTAGAGAGGTCGAAGACGAAGCTGCCTTCTACTTTACCCGATTTACGTCCTATCTGGTCAAGTTTCACATCATTCCCTTTCACGTAGTAGATATTCGTAGTGGTGTCTTTGTTGGTTTCCATTTTAAACTCGATGGTTCCTTCAAAATTTTGTGCAACAGACGCCACAGCTAACGTCAAACTTGCTGCGAGTAGTTTTATCTTATTCATTTCAGGGATGGTTTTTAAAAATTATTACACTAAACTAATTATTTTTGGTTATAAATAAAAATTATGTCGAATAATACCCAAAAAGGAACTACCGGTGAAGAGATCGCCATTGAGCATCTGTTAAAACAAGGTTATCGCATCCTTGCCAGGAACTGGCGGCATCAGCATCTGGAGCTCGACATCGTTGCGGAAATAGAAAATCTCTTAGTGATTGTGGAAGTAAAACTACGGGCCAGCAATGCCTTTGGAGCACCCGAAGAGTTTGTTACTAAATCGAAGCAGAAAAAGTTAATTAAGGCGGCGGATGTTTACGTTAAAGAAAAAAACATCCACACCGAAACACGTTTCGATGTGATTTCCATTATCCGGAATCTTCAGGAGATCCATGTAGAACACATTACCGGGGCCTTCTATCCGACGTTGTAACAGTCATTCCGAACTTGTTTCGGAATTTTATCCTGAAATAATAGGATGATGTTGTTTTCTTTTTGGGCGTCCGGGCAGGCTACTTCGGGCTCCGCTGCGCTCCGGTTTTTTTGGCGATAAAAGAGCATCGCCAAAAAGAACGGCCCCTTCGTATCCTTGGCGCAGGGTTACGGTATTTTTTTAAATTCCTTTTCTTAATGCGCCTTGTGTGTGATATTCAATTTGCCAAGCGTTAAGGCATAAGTCGCGTTGTCCTTGGTGTTTTCCTCTTCGCCGTTTACCGTTTTCACACCGGCCTTGTTCAGGCCTTTCAGGGTTTTCCCGGCCATGGCCCAGAAGCCTGCTTTTTTCTGGCTCTCCGGGTTTTCTTCCCCGTCGTTTTCGGTAATCACATCCACGGTTGTTTTGCGGCTTGCCGAAGCAATCAGCACCGGCTCCTTAGGATTAGGCGGCGCCTGTTCTTTTATCTTGTCGTTGGTGTTTACCAGGTTCGGAATTGTATCCGGCCTCGTAAGACCTGTGGTATACGTTGGAGAAACCGTATTCGGCTGTTGGTTGTGAGCGATCAGCTTTTCAGGTACAGGAGAATGTTTCACCGTTGAGTTCTCCTGGTGACGCTCAGGTAAGGATGTGTCATTGCCGACAGAAGGTTGAGAGTCTGTGCTATGAACCTTACCCGAAGCTTTCCGGATGTCGCGCATCGCATAGCTGTTGGAAACGACATCTGCCGTTTTTGCCGGCCACAGCACATAGAGCAGGAGCAGGACAAGCACCGAAGCAGCGGCTGCAAAAGAAGCAGCCCTGAAATTGAAGAAGATCACTTTCGTGCGGCGTTTCAGGTTTTCCTTACCGTCAAATACAATGCTGGTATCGGCTACGGCAATGGTCTTTTTATAAAGATCAAGCTCCTTGGCTAAAGCAGGATTGGCAGAGCAGTGCTCTTCCACGCGAAGCGTCTCTTCCGGGCTCAGTTGCTGCTCAATGTATCCAATAAACTGTTCGCCGGAAACCAGGTCGGCCCCCGTTTTTTTTAAACCCTCTTTATTGGGAAATACAGCCTGCTGCGGATCGAAGGTCATCTCCGCGAGGTCTTCAAGGTCTATCGCCAGTTCGGGGTGCAGGGCCATAAACGTATCCAGCTCCAGTTGCTGTTCCACGCTGAGCCTGCCTTCCATCGAATCCAGAAGATAGGCCTCGTAATTATGTTGATTGATCCCGCTCATTAAATAATTGCTTCTAAATTACCGATATAATTCTTTAAAGTGGCCCTGGCCCTGAAAATGTAGACCTTCACCTGGCTTTCGTTGAGCCCGGTGATCTTTCCGATCTCCGCATAGTCGTAGCCTTCATAATCCCGGAGAAGCACCACGCTTTTCTGGATCTCCGGCAGCTTATCGAGGGCGTTGTTCAGCACTTCTTTAATATCGCTATATTGGTTATTGTGTTTTAACTTCTGTTCCACGGCTTCCGTATAGTCGCCTTGTTTCTTTGCTTTCCGTGTGTAATCGATCAGGGTGTGGTGCGCTGCCGTAAACAGGTACGATTTGGCATTGGTGCTTTCAATGTCGTTCACTTTGCGCCATACTTTTTCGTAAGTATCCTGCACAATGTCTTTAGCCACGTCGGCATCTTTTATATGCTTTAAGATAAAGCGATATAAATTATCAGAATACTGATCGACGCAGGTATTGAATTCGGTTACGGTCACGTAGTTTAATTATGCATAGAACGCATGAGAAAGCCTGTTAGTTACAGCCGTTACAAAAACAAAACCCCCTGATTATCAGGGGGTTTTGTTTTTTCGGTTAAGAAACCAGTTTTATTTTTTGCCCTACTTTGAGTTGAGGATTCTTTTTGAGGTTATTGTACTCGATCAGCTTCTCCATCGAAATATGGTGTTTCTTGGAAATGCTGTAAAGCGTTTCGCCTTTTTTCACGCTGTGTGTGGCCGCTTTGTTTGCATTTTCAGCCAGCTTCACGGTAGAAGCCGAGTCGGTCTTGGTCGCTGAGCCTGTCGAAGCCTTGGCAGCCACGTTGGTTTGAGGAGCTTTCGGCGCATCCGATTTCACAAGCGGTGCCGTTGTTGTTGCCGGCGCATCCTGCCTTACATACACTATCAGCTTTTTGCCCGGCCTCAGTCCTTTTTTACCAATGTAGTTCCAGGATTTAAGATCGGCTACCGTGACACCGTATTTTTTGGCAATGGTACTGATTTTTTCGCCGCTGCGCACCGTGTGTGTTTTCTGAACCTCTTTCACGGCAAGCGTACTTTCCGATGCCACCAGCTGTTGCGATTTGATGCTGGCATAAATGGCCGTTTCATTGGCAATAAAGGTTCCGATCTTTGCTTTTGGAAGGGTGAGCATATTACCGCCGGCAGGAATCACGCCCTTGCGGTACTGCGGGTTAAAATAGGTAATCTCATCAACCGGCACATCGAGTGCTGCAGAGATCTGGGTGAATGACATCGGTTCTTTCACGATGGCCGTATCTACCTCAAAATAGGTTTTGCGTGGTGTGGCGGCATAAATGTTATGCTCCACCGGGTAATTCATCACATAATTGGCGGCGATAAAGGCCGGTACATAGGCCTGTGTTTCTGCCGGCAGGAAAGGGCGGATCTCCCAGTAGGTTTTCTTGCCGCCGCTGCGGCGGATCGCCTTGCTGATGGTTCCGGGGCCTGCGTTGTAGGCCGCCAGCACCATTTGCCAGTCGCCAAACATGCTGTACAGGCTTTTCAGGTATTCGGCAGCCGCTTCCGTGGCTTTGTACACATCCGAGCGATCGTCGGTATAGGAATTGACATTGAGTCCGTACATTTTCCCGGTCGGGTACATAAACTGCCATAAGCCTGTTGCTCCGCATTTGGAGCGGGCATTAGGATTGAGAGCTGATTCGATCACCGCGAGGTGTTTCAGCTCTAATGGAATGTTGTGCTTATCGAACACTTCTTCGAACATCGGGTAGTACAGCTGCGATAAAGCCATCATACGGCTCACCAGCTGGCGCCTGCGAATGGTGTAAAGGTCGATAAAGCCTTTCACGTGCGGGTTGTATACCAAATCGAAAGGAGAGTTCGCGTCCAGCTTGGCCAGGCGGTTCTCGTACACGAAATCTTCGAAGCGCGGAATACTGTCTTCGGTGTATTTGTACTTATTGCTTTTTGGAAAAGCCGGTTTCGAAAGGGCCTTCTCAAGCACTTTCTGGTTGGCAAGGCTGTCAAGCATCGCTGCCACCGGGTTATCGGTCATCGTAAGATTTGTTTGTGCAAACAAACTCCCTGTTGCCAAAACGGATACATAGAACGCGTTTCGGACAATTCTTTTTATGTTCTTTACCATCAGGTTCGTTTAATTTGTATAACGATGTAATTTACAAAACGTTACATAGATTGTAGGATTATATTACAAGGATAAAAAAATTATTCCAAAATCAAAAGTTAAAGTCCTTTAATTTTTAACTTTGCAGCGTGAAAAACGACGAAAATGAGCCAAAAGAGTATTTTGAACGCAATATTCTGCTGGTAGTTACCTTTCTTGCCGCCGGGCTTTTTTTAGACTGGCTGAGTATCCACCTCCTGCTACAGGTAAATCCCTGGGGAACAGCCTCGGCAGTTCCGGGCCTGATGCTTACCCTGCAAGGCCTTTGGCTGGTTACGAACCCTTATGCCGTTGTGTATGACGACCGCTTCGAGATCAAGCAGAATTTTATTTATAACAAGGAGTTCTATTACCTCGACGCCAGGCGCATAGAAAGCAAAAAGCCCGGAAGCCTCCTGGTGGTATACAACGACGAGGAAACTGAAAAGCTTCCCCTGTTCGGCATGCGCGCTTCCTATAAAGAGAAATTCCGGAAGGCCCTCTCGGAAAAAATAGCCAAAAGCGTCGTCAACAGGGACTTTTAAAGAACAACACCAAAAAAACCAACAGGATAACGCCACTCTCCATGAAAAATAAAAAGCTCCTTTTTTTTGTTATCCTCCTGTTCCCCGCCCTGTTTAAGATCATCCTGGAATTTACCACCATCAACTCCCGGAAGCTGCCTTACTTCGGGCCGAAAGCCCTGGCCGGTACAGATACGGTTTATTACAGCGCTACCGACCGCTTTAAACAAGCCGGCAGAGATACCAGTCTTAGGGAGATCCGGCTCGATACAGCCGCTTATCCGCTGTTTGCGGTATGCTTCATCAAGCAGTCCTACAAAAAAGATAACTACCGCCTGGCCGGTCTCAGCGAATATGCCCAGTATAAGAAAGAAAAGATCAGGCACATTCCCTTTATCATCGTGACGCCCTACGAAGGCCCGGCAGATTCCAGCGGTTTTGGCGAGCTTAGCAAGCTGCAGGAAGGTAATAAGGACATTTTGCCGCTGTGCTGGCCTGCTGCTTCCTTCGACAGCCTCAACCGGGTGTTCTTTAAGGATAAGCCCATGTACATCGACTACAGCTATTTTGTGCTTGTAGACAAAAACCGCCATATCCGCGGCTATTACGATGCCCGCTATGTGTCCGAGATCAAGCGCCTCACAGAGGAATACCAGCACATGCGCCTCAAGGAAGAGAAAGAAAAAGTCATTAAAATTAACCAGATAGAAAGTAAATAACCATGCGCCAGTTTATCGTCCTTTTCATTGCCAGTACCCTCCTGTTTGCCTGCGACCAGAAACCTAAGAGCAATGGCCTGCTGCTGCCTGTTTTCGGTGAGAAAAAAGCTTCGGGAACGGATACGGTATACCATACCATCAGGCCTTTCTTTTTCACGAATCAGTATAACGAGCCTGTTACGGAGGGCACCACCAAGAACAAGATCTATGTAGCGGATTTCTTCTTTGCAACCTGCCAGAGCATCTGCCCGCAGATGAGCTCGGAGCTAGTGCATGTGCAGGACGCTTTCAAAAACGACAGCAGCGTGCTCATCCTGTCGCATACGGTGAACCCGATGCACGATACGGTGGAAGTGCTGCACGGCTACGCACAGACCTATGGCGCCCTGAAAGGAAAATGGCATTTCCTGACCGGAAGCAAGAAAGAGATTTATGCCCTGGCCAAAGACAGCTACCTGGTGAATGCCCTGGAGGACGATGGCACGCCGGAAGGCTTTCTGCATAGCGAGCTGTTTATCCTCGTAGATACCTATGGCCGTATTCGCGGCACCTACGACGGAACGGACCCGGTAGCGGTTCAGAAGCTGATTGCCGACATCAAACGTTTAAAGCAGGAAACCGCATCATGATAAAATGGATCTTTCTGTTTGTCTTATGCCTGTTGGCCTCAGGGCCTTTGGCTGCAGAAGAGCAAAGGGCGAGGATCTATTACCTGGACGAGCAGGGCGACACGCTTTCCTCCCAGGAAGTTATTCTGAATAGCGAAGAGCTTTCTTCGGACAAGGGACCTAACCCGGTGATGAAGCTCTTCCGGAAAAAGCAGCGGCTCAACAAGCGCATTACCGCAGCAGTGCTGGCATTTCCCTTTCCCTTTGGCATTGTAGGCCTTCACCGTATTTACCTCGGCACGAAACCCTATGTGCCGGTGGCTTATGTGGCAAGCCTGGGCGGTGTTTTCGGTATTCTGCCCTTTATCGATTTTTGCGCTATCGTCTTCGACCGTAAGAATTTCGAGCATTATAAAGACAACGGGCAGGTTTTTATGTGGCTCAATCATTAAAATTTAACGGTTTTTATACTTTTTGATTCGACAAATGTTAATTTTGGAGTCTGCTTTGTAAAAAACAACCTAAATCAAAAAACTTAGTATTATGAAAAAAACAGTTTTACAAATTGCGCTTGCGCTGCTTACCCTGAGTACTGCTACTGCACAGAAAGAAGTAAAGTATGAGAAATTATTTTACAAAGATGTGACCAAAGAAACCAACGAAGTGAAGATCACGGTAGACAATGCCGTTTCTACTGCGGGGGAAACCAAATTCAAACTGAAAATTACCAACCTGACGGGCGATTATATCGTGTTCAAGCCTGAAGAAAGTAAATTTATAGTGAACGGAAAAGAGACGATGCCAAAAGAAAAATGGCTCATCATCAAACCGAACGAGTCTGATTTCAGGGTAATCAACCTGAAAGGCGCCGGCTACAACGAAGTAAAAAGCTACTCTTTTGTTGTAGGTGGCTTATATATCGCCTCTACCAAAGGAACGGCTGTAGAAGCACCGAACTTTGATCTGCCGGCTTCTAAAAACGATTTTGAAGCAGGAAGCTTTAAAACCACGATGTCTAATATTTACAAGGAATCGGACAGGACCGAAGTGAAGTTCAAATCGGCTTACAATGGGCAAAAGATCGGCTTTATCCAGCCTGCAAAAGTAGCGGTGAAAATGCCTGACGGAAAAGAATATGCCAATGCCAAATCGAAAGCTGACATCATCCTGCTTACCAAAGGCCAGGACGACAGCTTTACCCTGAAATGGGAACGCATGGAAGGCGGAAAAAACATGGATATGCAGAAGGTGCCAATGACCATTATCTGGCACGATGCTTACTCTGAGTCGGAGCTGAAAAGCCTGAACGCAGAGAAGATCGACATGGAATTCGACCAGGCCAATACAGAACTCAAGAATAAGAAGTAAGACTTCTTTTAAATTAAAAAAGCTATCTCAAATTTTCTGGTCATGCTGAACTTGTTTCAGCATCTCACAAAATTTGAGATAGCTTTTTTGTTTTCCGTCACTGCGCTCGCAATGACGATCAGATGGGAGTTATCCTATTCCTCAAAGGGCCTGGCCGTGGTAAACACCCGCCATTTTTCAATGAGCTTTTGCATATCGTCGGGCAGCTCGCTGTCGAAGAAGATGGGTTCTTTGGTGATCGGGTGGGTGATACCCAGGGTTTTGGCATGAAGTGCCTGGCGTGGTAAGATCTCAAAGCAATTCTCGATGAACTGCTTGTACTTATTGCCCGGCAAGCCTTTCAGAATGCGGTCGCCGCCATATTCATTATCGTTGAACAGGGGATGGCCGATGTGCTTCATGTGCACGCGGATCTGGTGGGTGCGGCCGGTTTCCAGCTTGCATTCCACCACGGTAATGTAGCCGAAGCGTTCCAATACCTTGTAATGCGTAATGGCATGCTTGCCGTGCTCGCCATCCGGAAAACAGGCCATCACCTTGCGGTTCTTGAGGTCGCGCCCTACATGGCAATTTACGGTGCCGCTGTCTTCCTTGACATCGCCCCACACAATGGCAATGTATTTCCGGTCGAGATTGCGGTCGAAAAAATCTTTGGCAAGCCGGCTCATGGCCAGCTCGGTTTTGGCAATGATGATGATGCCGGAGGTATTCTTATCGATGCGGTGTACCAGGCCCGGGCGGTCGATGGTGAGGCCGTCGGCCAGCTTCTGTTTGGAAGAAGGCAGGTTCTGAAAGCGCCAGGCCAGGGCATTCACAAGGGTTCCGGTGTAATGCCCATAGGCAGGGTGAACCACCATGCCCGGTTCTTTATTTACCACGCAGAGGTAATCGTCCTCATACACCACGTTAATGGGAATGTCTTCTGCCACCAGTTCAATATCGCGGGGCGGAGAGCTCATCAGTACGGAGATCTCATCAAAAGGCTTGATGCGGTAATTGGATTTTACGGGCTTCCCGTTCACCAGCACGCAATCGGCTTCGCAACCCTGCTGGATCTTGGTGCGCGTGGCATTGGGAAGGCGTGTCATCAGGAATTTATCGATGCGCAGCATCACCTGGCCCTTCTCCACCTTAATATGGTGGTGTTCGTAAAGCTCCTTTTCATCTTCGCCGGATTCAACCTCTTCTATGTCGTTATTCATAATTATCGCGATATGACCAGTTTTTTAGGGGTAGCACTTAGTTGGCTACCGTTAATGAGTACAAAATAAATACCGTTTGCTAAGGTACTGATATCAATGGTTTCCTGTGAGCTATAAGTAGCGGAATATACAGTTTGCCCCAGAGAGGATAAAATCGTCACCCTGGCATTTTCTATCCGTGCGCCCTGGAGTTCGATGCTAATGCTGTTTTGTGCAGGGTTGGGGAAAACAGTGACATTGGTAGTTTTCTCCTCATCGGCTTTTACACCAACCGGCATGAGCTCCTCGAGGCAGCCCAGGATGGGATTGATCATCAGGGAACCTTTTACAGTGGACTGTTCCCAGCCGTTTCCAACATCAAAAAATAAGGCATTGGAATGATCATTGTTTTTGTCAAAGCCGATATTCAGGGGGCGATTGGTCTTTTGTTTGATCCCAAAATAATAGGTTCCCGGGTTCAGCAGGATGCAGTTAGAAAGGTAAAATACAGGCATTAAATTATAGTTTCCCTGCAAATATACCGGATGGTGCTCAAAGTTTGTGCTATCGCTGTATACAAGGCTTCCGGGGCCATTCGGGCCGCTCTTCCAAACCATGATGTTAAAGGTTGAATTGAGAATATTCTGGCCGTCTTCCGTCGGATCAAAATAAATGCGCAGGGCCCTTAACGTGTCCGGAACGTTAAGGGTGTAACGCAGGGCACATTTGGCGCCATAAACGTTGAGGTAATAGGCCCATTCGGCGGTGCCGTCGTCATAAGCATAGTAATCGCTGAAGCGCTGGGTTTGCCACATCGTATCGTTTTGTCTTTGGGAATCAGGAACCGTAGAAATGACATGCTTCACTGTATAGATGCTCATGCCCGTCATGGGAGCAGGAAAAGCAGAAACAGGCGGGCGGGCATGGGCATACGCATTGTGTAAGCCATTGGTGCTGTAGGGCATCATGTTGGCATGTCCCCCGTTATAGCTGCCGGCAGGCATGTTGTTTATGTCGAACACGGTATAGTTATAACTGGTATTTTTGGTGAACGTAAAATTATTGCGCATATAATTCCCGATAGCAGGGGCCATTTCAGAAGGATTATATTGCCTGTAGGGCATGGCGGCATAATTTTTCAGGAAGCTGGTGCTCATGTACTGGAAAGTAATATCCTCCATGATACTGTCGGAAGAGGACCTGTTCCGGTCTATGTAAATGTGGTCGATGTGCCAGTGGTCGAGGCTTCCGCTCAGCGTGGCCTTGTTCCTGAATCTGAATTGGAATAAGCTGTCAAAATAAGCCGTATCCTTAATGGGCAGCATCACCAGGTGAAACAAGCTGTCACTGCCCAAAGGAGTGTGTCCTTTACGGGCCCAGACCCTTTGCCATTTCTTCTGATTGGGCTTGTAAAAATCGAGCATTAAAGAATCTACTGGGCTTGGGGCATAACTACGGCCTCCCGCCTGATAATAAAAGCTGAAATAGATGCTATCTGAAGGCGTGTATACAAGAGGTCCTTTTTTCTGAAGGTTGATCGGCCTGGACGTCAGCTTATCAGCCGGTCCTGAGCTTGTGGACGAGGCATTGATATTGTACGGATATCCCAGCTTATTTAAGCCGTCGAAGGTAGCCACACCAATGCTTGGCGGAGCAAGCGGGAAGCTGTGATTGATGAATACGTTGGAGTCGATCCAGTGATTCACAGAGGGATAAGGCGAAATTGGGGAATACCAAAAATCCTCAAAAAACGGAAGGGTATCCAGGGCAGAAACAGTAGCGCTGCGGCTATAGGACGCAGTTTGAACCGGCAAGGCAATAAGGCTGTTGTTGGCATGCAGGGGCCTTAGCTCCTCCTGTGCTTCCAGGGAAATGCCTGAAAACAGGAACAAAAGGGTAATAAGGGTCAGTGTATTTTTTTTAATCATTATGACGGGAGTCTCTTCTTTAAATATGGAACTGCCGGCCTGCCATGCAATCGATACCGGGTTCCGGGTGCCCGGTGTTACCGGCTTTTGCTATCGGGCAATGATGAGTTTTTTGGTGATAACAGGCGACGGGCCGTTCATCAGTTGGACAACATACACGCCGTTTGATAAAGCACTCACATCTACAGGCTCCTGAGCCGCATAGGGAGCAGAATATACCGTTTGGCCGATGGAAGAGAGGATGACAACACTTGCATGTTCCGCAACAGCTCCTTTTACCTCTATGTTTATACTATTCTGCGCCGGGTTAGGAAAAACAAGCAGGCTGTTCTCCAATTCCGTCGGTTTTGCGATGTTTGTAGGAAGAGGAGGAAGAAGGCATCCCATGAGCGGGTTGATCATGATAGACCCTTTAATGGCCGATTGTACCCAGCCGCCACCAATGTCATAATAAAATGCGCCCGAATGGTCTGTGTTTTTATCGAAGCCCACATTCAGAGGGCGGTTGGTTTTCTGCTTGATCCCAAAATAATAGGTTCCCGGGCTTAAGAGCAGGCACTGAGACAGGGGATAGGTCGGCATCAGGTTGTAACCTCCCTGAATATATTGCGGCTTGCTTTCATTATTGGTGCTATCGCTGTAAATGAGGCTTCCGGGGCCATTCGTACCATCGTTCCACACCATGATGTTAAAGGTGGAATTGATAATATTCTGGCCGTCGGTTACGGGATCGAAATAAATGCGAAGTGCTCTCAGGGTATCCGGAGCATTGAGTGTGTAGCGCACGGCATTTTTGGCTCCGTAGGTATTGTTGTAGTAGCCCACTTCCGCGCTTCCGTCGTCGTAGGCATAGTAATCGCTGAAACGCTGGGTCTGGAAAATGGTATCGTTCTGCCTTTGAAGATCAGGGTTAGAGGAAATAACATGCTTGATCGTGTAAATGCCCATATCGGTCATAGCCGGAAAAGCGAATGACACCGGCGGATTCCTGTGCTGAGGAGCACTATGGATGCCGCTTGTTGCATAAGGTGGAATGTTGGCACTGCCACCGTTGTATGAGTAGGTCATGGCACCCAGGATATCATGCACGTAGTAATTATAAAATATGTTTTTGCCCGACGTGAAGTTATTACGGATGTAGTTCCCGGTTGTTGGTGCCATTTCAGAAGGGATGTATTGCCTGAAAGGCATGGTAGAATAGTTTTTCAGGAAAGATGTGCTCATGTACTGGAAGGCATTATCTTCCATGATCGAATCCGCTGCAGATCTGTTCTTATCAAGGAAAATATAATCCACATGCCAGTGGTCGAGGCTTCCGCTCAGGGTAGCGCGGTTCCGGAAGCGGAACTGGAAAAGGCTATCGAAATAAGCCGTATCCAGGATAGGGATCATCACCAGGTGAAACAGGCTGTCGGCTCCGGTAGGGTTATAGCCTTTGCGACCCCATACTTTCTGCCATTTTTTTTGATTGGGCTTGTAGAAATCCACGCTCAGTGAGTCGTTGGCTTCCGGTGCATCGCCGTTACCTTCGGCCTGGTAGTAAAAGCTCAGGTAAACACTATCCTTGGGGGCATACACCAAAGATCCCTTTTTCTGCAGATTAATGGGCCTTGAGGTCAGCTTATCGGCCTGGGCCGAGTTGGACACCAGCGCGCTGAGGTTATAGGGATAGCCCTTTTTGTTGAGGCCGTCGAAGGTTGCCACACCAATGCTGGGCGGTGCAATCGGAAAGGTATGGTTAATGAACACGTTGGAGTCGATCCAGTGATTCACCGTAGGGTAGGGCGAGGTTGTGGAATAGTAGAAATCCTCGAAAAAAGGGATGGTATCGAGTGGGGCAAGGGTGGTGGTCCTGGCGGCCAGCGTGTTTTTTTTGGCAGGCGCCGATAGCAGCTGCGCATTGGCATTTAAGGGCATCAGCTGCTCCTGTGCTTTCAGGCAAAAGCCCAGCAACAGGGCCAGGGCAGTGAATACAGGTATTTGGAGTCGTTTTTTAATCATTAGTCAATGTCGTCATCAGGATCATTACCGTCGTCAGGCGTATTACTGTCATCCGGCAGTGCATATCCTTCTTCTTTGCGGCCAATCACCAGGTCTATCTTACTTCCTTTTTTTATTGGGTCGCCGGGCTTGATCTCCTTGCCTTTGAACAGTTGCTTCACCACGCATCCCTTGCAGTCGGCGGCTACTTCGGTGAGGGTTCCTTTTTTGAACCCGTAGCTTTCGATCATGAACAGGGCCTGCCTGGTGCTTCTGTCAACCAGCTTGGGCATGGCAATCTGCGGCGGCTGTGTGCTTGTAACGTACAGATAGATCATTCTATTGTGTTTTACCTGCGATTTTGGCTCCGGATCCTGCTTGATGACGATACCCGACGTCTCCTTAGGGTCGTAAATGCTGTCGATGATGAGGTAGCGGACATTCTTGTTCTGAATGAAATTATCGAGCTCTGCGATCTTTTTTCCTTTAAAATCAGGGACTTCAGCCGTTTCCCCGTGGTGGGTGTATACGTTGAGGAGCTTAAAGAGAATCCATACCACTACCACCAGGCTCACCAGGGCGATCAGAAAATGCTTTAAAAACTGCTTGGATTTAAGAAATGCCAGGAAATCTTTCATAGAAATATAAGTGTGCTAATATAGCTATTATTTGAGAAATCGTATTATATTTGAAGCCTTTGTCAGAAGGCGATCCGGCAAATTTTGTTAAAGCGGACAGCGGCCTGAAAAAAAGGACTGTTGGCATGCCGGAAAGAGGAGCGTATAGGTATTAAAACAGAAATGCAGAAAAAAAACGAAAAAAGTTTTATTTTTTTTTGCAACAAAGAAAATTGTTACTAAATTTGCAACCCCAATTAAACGGGACGTTCTTTAAAATTAGAAAAAATAAAGCCGAAGTAGCTCAGCTGGTAGAGCCACTGATTTGTAATCAGTAGGTCGGGGGTTCGAGTCCCTTCTTCGGCTCTTTTTTTTTTGGGGATATACCAGAGTGGCCAAATGGGACAGACTGTAAATCTGTTGTTTCGACTTCGGAGGTTCGAATCCTCCTGTCCCCACAGAAGTAACGATGGTTGACATTGTTAAGAAACCAAGCGAAAGTAGCTCAATTGGTAGAGCTCCAGCCTTCCAAGCTGGAGGTTGCGGGTTCGAGACCCGTCTTTCGCTCCAGAGTATTGAGGAGAAAGTGAAGTTGATGAATAACCGTGTAATGCGGACAAAAGTTTGTAGAGGCCTGCCTGGCGGCCTTAGCCCTTTTGACAGTCCCCCAGAATGAGGGACTTTTCGTATATACAAGCACAAAGTTCTTTAAAATAAAGCAAGCCGGTATAAATAGCTGTAAGCCAATCAGAAAGAGGCGATTGCAGGTAGCCGGTAAAGAACAGCAGCAGGACGAACAGATTATAAGCTGTTGTAGCTCAGTGGTAGAGCACTTCCTTGGTAAGGAAGAGGTCGGCGGTTCAATCCCGCTCAACAGCTCAGGTAAAGATTTAAAGTAAAAACAGAAAATAAATAATAACAATCAACTAAAAAAATAACAATGGCTAAAGAAAAATTCGACCGTTCCAAACCACACGTAAACATTGGAACAATTGGTCACGTCGATCACGGTAAAACTACATTAACCGCTGCAATCACTACTGTATTGGCAGAAAAAGGTTTATCAGAAGTAAGGGATTTCTCGTCTATCGATAACGCCCCTGAAGAGAAAGAGCGTGGTATCACGATCAACACTTCTCACGTAGAATACCAAACAGCTTCTCGTCACTACGCTCACGTTGACTGCCCAGGCCACGCGGATTATGTGAAAAACATGATTACAGGTGCTGCTCAGATGGACGGTGCGATCTTAGTGGTTGCTTCTACTGATGGTCCTATGCCTCAAACACGCGAGCATATCCTGTTAGCTCGTCAGGTAGGTGTTCCTGCAATCGTTGTATTCATGAACAAAGTGGATATGGTTGAGGATGCTGAGTTATTGGAGTTAGTTGAAATGGAAATCCGCGAATTATTGTCTTTCTATAAATTCGACGGTGACAATACACCAATCATCAAAGGTTCTGCTTTAGGTGGATTAAATAAAGACCCGAAATGGGTTGAAAAAATCATGGAATTAATGGATGCTGTAGATTCTTACATTCCATTACCTCCACGTGAAAAAGACAAGCCATTCTTGATGCCGGTTGAGGACGTGTTCACTATTACTGGTCGTGGTACTGTAGCTACAGGCCGTATCGAAACAGGTGTGATCAACTCCAATGATGCTGTTGAAATCATCGGTATGGGTGAAGAAAAATTAACTTCTACTGTAACCGGTGTAGAGATGTTCCGTAAGATCCTTGATTACGGTGAGGCTGGTGACAACGTAGGTTTACTGTTACGTGGTATCGACAAAAAAGATATCCGTCGTGGTATGGTTATCGTGAAACCAGGTTCAATCAAAGCTCACAAAAAATTCAAAGCTGAGGTTTACGTTCTGAAAAAAGAAGAAGGTGGACGTCACACACCATTCCATAACAAATACCGTCCTCAGTTCTACCTGCGTACAACTGACGTAACCGGAGAGATCACTCTGGATGCAGGACGCGAGATGGTTATGCCTGGTGATAACGTTACTATTACAGTTGAGTTACACGCTCCTGTAGCTATGGATAAAGGTCTGCGTTTCGCGATGCGTGAAGGTGGCCGTACCGTAGGTGCTGGTCAGGTAACTGAGATCCTCGAGTAATAAGAATTCCAAACTAGCAAAATGGCTTGCCCTCATTAAGGCTTAGCCATTTTGCTGTTTAAAAGAAAAGGCATTTACGGGCGTAGTTCAAGGGTAGAATTACGGTCTCCAAAACCGCAGATGGGAGTTCGAATCTCTCCGCCCGTGCGAAACAGTTAAAGGTTTAAAGCTCCGGATACAAGGACGCTGAGGCTTTAAACATGAAACCTTAAACTAAAAAAGATATGAGTAAGTTTGGAGCATACATCGCAGAAACAAAAGACGAGTTATTTAACAAAGTAACCTGGCCAACATGGTCCGAGTTGCAAAGCAGCGCCATCCTGGTTGCTGTGGCATCTACTATTATCGGTCTCCTGGTTTGGGGTATGGATTTAGGTTTTGAGGTGCTGATGAGCAACGCCTACAAAATGGTAAACGGATTATAATTTTTAGACTTACGGAAAGAAATGGCGGAAACTGCAAACAAAGATTCTTCTATCGCGAAAAAATGGTACGTGGTACGTGCCATTAGCGGTCAGGAGAAGAAAGTGAAACAATATATTGAGGTGGAAATTAACCGTTTGAAGTTGAACGATTATGTTTCCCAGGTGTTGATCCCTACAGAGAAGTTCATCCAGATCCGCAATGGTAAAAAGATCCAGAAAGAGCGTTCGTTCTATCCGGGTTATGTGCTGATCGAAGCGGCTTTGGTTGGTGAGATTACACACATCATTAAGAATATTACCGGCGTGATCGGCTTTTTGGGCGAAACAAAGCGCGGAGAAGCTGTGCCAATGCGCTTATCGGAAGTGAACCGCATCTTAGGAAAAGTAGATGAGCTCACAGAGGCTGAAAGCGTTGTAACCAGCAATTATGTGGTTGGAGAATCCGTGAAAGTGATCAACGGGCCATTCAACGGATTTAACGGCGTGATCGAAGAGATCAACGACGAGAAGAAGAAAATCAAAGTTACTGTTAAGATCTTCGGCCGTAAAACGCCTGTGGAGCTGGGCTTTGGTGAAGTGGAGAGAGAGTAGTAGGGTGCGGGCTTCGGCTACGCTCAGCCTGACACCAAGTGGTGGCTGAGGCTCTCGAAGCCACCAGGGAAAATTTGACATATTGAAATAAACCCATTGAAGGTTAGTATATCAGGAACATGAGCGCTTTGCTGCTTCCAACTCAAAGTTATCTCCTGACAGAACGCCTCAATACCGAAAAGCAAACAGATGATGAGCCATCCGGACGCTTTTCACCAAACAAATAAAAACATATAAAAATGGCAAAAGAGTTATCAGCAATCGTAAAGCTTCAAATCAAAGGTGGAGCTGCTAACCCGTCGCCTCCGATTGGTCCTGCATTAGGTGCCAAAGGTGTAAACATCATGGAGTTCTGTAAGCAATTCAACGCGAGAACCCAGGAGCAAGCAGGTAAAGTATTACCGGTTATGATCAATGTTTACGCTGACAAGACTTTTGATTTCGTTATCAAACGTCCGCCTGCAGCAGTTCAGATCATGGAGTTGGCTAAAGTTAAAGCAGGTTCAGGCGAGAGCAACCGTAAGAAAGTTGGTTCCATTTCATGGGATCAGATCCGCACTATTGCAACAGACAAAATCGTGGACATGAACTGTTTCACAATCGAATCTGCTATGCGCATGGTAGCCGGTACAGCTCGAAGCATGGGAGTTACCGTAACAGGTGATGCACCCGCAAAAAACTAAATCAATTAATAACAAACAAGCTTTTATAAAAAATGGCAACGTTAACTAAAAAAAGAAAAGCTGCTGACGCTAAACTTGACGCAAGTAAAGCGCACTCAGTAGCTGAAGCTTCAAAAGTTGTGAAAGAAATTACCACAACTAAATTTGATGCATCCGTGGATCTCGCGATCCGTTTAGGAGTTGATCCTCGTAAAGCTAATCAAATGGTACGTGGCACCGTTACCTTACCTCACGGTACAGGTAAAACCCTGCGTGTACTGGCAATCGTAACTCCTGATAAGGAAGCGGAAGCTAAGGCAGCAGGTGCTGACTACGTTGGATTAGACGAATACATTGAAAAAATCAAAGGTGGTTGGACAGACGTAGACGTGATCATCACGATGCCTTCAGTAATGGGCAAAGTAGGTGCATTAGGTCGTGTATTAGGTCCCCGCGGATTAATGCCTAACCCTAAGACTGGTACAGTAACCATGGATGTGGGCAAAGCAGTATCTGACTCAAAAGGTGGTAAAATTGACTTTAAGGTAGACAAAGCCGGTATCGTTCACACAGGAATTGGAAGGGTATCTTTCGATGCTCAGAAATTAACTGAGAACGCTATGGAGGTTTTAAATGCTATCGTAAAATTAAAACCATCGTCTGCAAAAGGTACTTACGTAAAGTCAGTATACATGAGCAGCACCATGAGCGCAGGTATCCAAATCGATCCAAAATCCTTTAACTAAAAAACCAAATCTGTTTTATGAACAAGCAAGAAAAAACACAGGAGATCGAAAGGCTATTAGGGCTTTTAAACGCTAATACCAAGATCTATTTAGCTGATTGTTCTTCTTTAACAGTAGAAAAAGTTGGTCAGTTACGCCGCTCTTGTTTCGAGAAAAAAGTAAGCATGCAGGTTGTAAAAAACACGCTATTGGCGAAAGCCCTGGAGCGTGCAAGCGACAGCAAGTTAGCTGAATTGATCCCGGCACTAAAAGGTGAAACAGCTTTAATTTTCGCAGAAGTATCCAATGCTCCTGCAAAGATCATTAAAGATTTTCGCAAAGGCGGCGACAAGCCAAAATTGAAAGCAGCATATGTTGAAGAGATGATTTTTATCGGTGACGATAAATTGGAAGCTTTGGCAGGTCTGAAATCGAAAAACGAATTGATAGGCGATATCATCGGCTTATTACAAGCTCCAATCCAACGTGTCATCGGTGGCTTAGAGAACAAATTCAAAGATTCGGAAGAAGCAGCAGCTTAATCACTGTAAAGAACAATCGCCCGCGAAAGCAGGCAAAACAAAAACAATTTAATTAAAAGTATTAATAAAATAAAAACTAATAAAAATGGCAGACGTAAAAGCAATCGCTGAATCATTAGTAAACCTGACAGTTAAAGAAGTTCAGGAATTAGCAACAGTATTAAAAGACGAGTATGGTATCGAGCCGGCAGCAGCAGCAGTAGTTGTTTCTAACGGTGGCGGTGGAGACGCAGCAGCAGCTAAAACATCTTTCGATGTGATCTTAGTTGAAGCAGGTGCAGCTAAATTAGGTGTAGTTAAAGTTGTAAAAGACTTAACAGGCTTAGGCTTGAAAGAAGCTAAAGATTTAGTGGACGGCGCTCCAAAACCAGTTAAAGAAGGTATTGCAAAAGAAGAAGCTGAGTCTATTAAAAAGGCTTTAGAAGAAGCTGGTGCAAAAGTAGAAGTAAAATAATTTTACTTACAAAACTAGGTGTTAAGGTCTTCACTGCTTCGGCAAAAGACCTTAACCCTTTTTCTGCTTTTAGTCATCCAGTCGATCTTTTAGAATACTAACTAAATAAACAAAATTATCTTGGCTACAACAGTAAAAAAATCACAGAGAATAAACTTCTCTTCCAACAAATTTCCGATTGAGTACCCTGATTTCTTAGATATACAGGTAAAATCCTTCCAGGATTTTTTTCAATTGGAGACTACTCCGGATAACCGAAAAAACGAAGGATTATTCCGCGTATTTGCCGAAAACTTTCCGATTTCCGATGCGAGAAATAACTTCGTATTGGAATTTTTGGATTATTTCGTAGACCCGCCGCGCTATGCCCTCGATGAGTGTATCAGCCGTGGCTTAACTTATTCTGTGCCGTTGAAAGCTAAATTGAAGCTTTACTGTACAGACCCTGAGCATGAAGATTTCGAAACCATTGTGCAGGACGTTTACCTGGGAACTATCCCATACATGACTCCAAAAGGATCATTCGTGATCAACGGTGCCGAGCGTGTGATCGTATCGCAGCTACACCGTTCACCGGGCGTGTTCTTCGGACAAAGCCGCCATGCCAATGGAACAAAATTATACAGCGCCCGCGTGATCCCGTTCAAAGGATCATGGATCGAGTTCGCTACCGACATCAATAACGTGATGTATGCCTACATCGACCGTAAGAAAAAGTTACCTGTAACTACCTTATTACGTGCGATCGGCTTTGAAAGTGATAAACAAATTTTAGAGATCTTTGGTCTTGCCGATGAAGTGAAAGTTTCGAAAGCAGGTCTGAAGCGTGAGGTTGGCCGCCGCTTAGCGGCACGTGTTCTCAAAACATGGATCGAGGATTTCGTGGATGAGGATACCGGAGAGGTTGTTTCCATCGAGCGTAACGAGGTTATCTTAGACCGCGAAACGATCCTGGAAGATGCCCACATCGACTTAATTGCAGACAATGGCGTGAAATCCATTATCCTGCACAAGGAAGACGTGAACACCGCTGATTTCGCGATTATCTATAACACCTTACAAAAAGATTCCACCAACTCGGAAAAAGAAGCGATCGAGTATATCTACCGTTTGCTGCGTAACGCCGAGCCGCCTGATGAAGAAACAGCGCGTGGTGTAATCGACAAATTATTCTTCTCCGACAAGCGTTATGACTTAGGAGAAGTAGGCCGTTTCCGTATCAACAAAAAGTTAGGCATCGATATTCCGATGAATATCCGTGTGTTAACGAAAGAAGATATTATTCTGATCATGAAATACCTGATCGAATTAATTAATTCTAAAACGGATGTGGATGATATCGATCACTTGTCAAACCGTCGTGTACGTACAGTGGGTGAGCAGCTGTTCTCCCAGTTCGGTGTTGGTTTAGCGCGTATGGCGCGTACCATCCGCGAGCGTATGAACGTACGTGACAACGAGGTGTTTACACCAACGGATCTGATCAATGCCAAAACATTATCCTCTGTTATTAACTCTTTCTTTGGAACGAACCAGTTATCTCAGTTCATGGATCAAACCAACCCTTTATCGGAGATCACGCATAAGCGTCGTCTTTCGGCACTCGGGCCAGGAGGTTTATCCCGTGAGCGTGCAGGTTTCGAGGTACGTGACGTTCACTACACGCACTACGGCCGTCTTTGTACAATCGAAACACCGGAAGGTCCAAACATTGGTTTGATTTCTTCTTTATGTGTATTCGCCAAAGTAAATAAATTAGGCTTTATTGAAACGCCTTTCCGCTCGGTAACGAATGGTAAAGTGGACGTCAACAAAGGCATCACTTACTTAACGGCTGAGGAAGAAGATCAGAAGAACATTGCACAAACCAGTGCAGAGCTCGATGATAAAGGAAACTTCGTTGGCAAAAAAGTAACCGCACGTTACGAAGGCGACTTCCCGGTATTGGAGCCTAACCAGATCCAGTTAATGGACGTTGCTCCTAACCAGATTGCTTCTATTGCGGCATCATTGATTCCGTTCCTGGAGCATGATGATGCCAACCGTGCTTTGATGGGATCGAACATGCAGCGCCAGGCGGTTCCGTTGATGCGCCCTGAAGCACCGATCGTTGGTACAGGTATCGAAGCCCGCGTGGCCGAGGACAGCCGTGTATTGATCAATGCGGAAGGCGAAGGGGTTGTGGAGTATGTAGATGCACGCGAAATCGTGATCCGCTACAACCGCAGCACCGACGAGAAACTGGTAAGCTTTGAAGGTGATGTGAAAACATACAAACTCACCAAATTCCAGAAAACCAACCAGAGTACCTGTATGAACCTGAAGCCAATTGTGAAGAAAGGCGACAAGGTGGTAAAAGGACAGGTGCTGTGCGACGGTTATGCTACTGAAAAAGGTGAGCTGGCATTAGGGCGTAACTTAAAAGTAGCGTTCATGCCATGGAAAGGTTACAACTTCGAGGATGCGATCGTTATCTCTGAGCGCGTTATCCGCGACGATATCTTTACATCGATTCACATCGACGAGTATTCACTGGAAGTGCGCGACACGAAACGTGGTATGGAGGAATTGACTCCGGACATCCCTAACGTATCGGAAGACGCTACCAAAGACCTCGATGAGAAAGGTATTATCCGTATCGGTGCCGAAGTAAAAGAAGGTGACATCCTCATTGGAAAAATTACTCCTAAAGGTGAAACCGATCCTTCTCCGGAAGAAAAATTATTACGTGCCATCTTCGGTGATAAAGCCGGTGACGTGAAAGACGCTTCTTTACGCGTATCTCCATCTATCAAAGGGGTGATCGTTGACAAGAAATTGTTCTCCCGCGCCATTAAGGATAAAAAACAAAAAGCCGATGAGAAGCCTCTGATCGAGAAACTGGATACGGATCACCACAAAGCGATTGCTGCCCTGAAATACCAACTGATCGAAAAATTATTCGAACTGGTGAACGGCCGCACATCACAAGGTGTGAGCAATATCCTGGGTGAGGAAGTGATCTCTAAAGGCACGAAGTTTACTCAGAAATTATTGGAGAAAGTTGACTTCTCGGAAGTGAACCCGGGCAACTGGACAACCGATAAAGATAAAAACGAACAAATTGAGCGCTTGCTGCACAACTTCATGATCAAGTACAACGATCATTTAGGACAGTACAAGCGTGAGAAATTCCAGATCACTGTTGGTGACGAGTTACCAAACGGTATCGTGCAATTGGCCAAGGTATACATCGCTCAGAAACGTAAGTTGAGAGTAGGTGATAAGATGGCGGGTCGTCACGGTAACAAGGGTATCGTGGCCCGTATTGTGAAGGATGAAGATATGCCGTTCCTGGAAGACGGAACACCGGTAGATATCGTACTGAACCCACTGGGCGTACCTTCGCGTATGAACCTTGGTCAGATTTACGAAACGGTACTGGCCTGGGCCGGACAAAAATTAGGATTGAAATTCTCAACGCCTATCTTCGACGGGGCTTCTATGACCGAGATTGACGAGTACACCAAAAAAGCAGGTGTGCCTCAATATGGCCGTACTTACCTCATTGACGGTGGTACAGGTGAGCGCTTCGACCAGCCGGCTACTGTAGGTATTATCTACATGCTGAAATTAGGCCACATGGTGGATGATAAGATGCACGCCCGTTCAATCGGACCTTACTCATTGATTACGCAGCAACCTTTAGGTGGTAAAGCGCAGTTCGGTGGTCAGCGTTTTGGTGAGATGGAGGTTTGGGCACTCGAAGCTTACGGTGCAGCCAATGTATTGCAGGAGTTACTCACCATTAAGTCTGACGACGTGATGGGCCGTGCCAAAGCATACGAGGCGATCGTAAAAGGCGAGAACATCCCTGCTCCGGGCATTCCTGAGTCCTTCAATGTATTGATGCACGAGCTTCGTGGATTGGCATTGGATGTGACCCTTGACTAACATAGGCTTTTAAACTCCCGGTGGCTGCGGCTTCCGAAGCCACCGGGAATAAGGAATTTCAATTATCAATTAAATTAAAAGCAATATATAATGGCTTTAAGAAAAGATAACAAAGTAAAATCAAACTTCTCCAAGATCACTATTAGTTTAGCTTCTCCGGAAACTATTCTTCAGCGTAGCTCTGGTGAAGTATTGAAACCGGAAACCATCAACTACCGTACTTACAAACCTGAAAGAGACGGCTTGTTCTGTGAGCGTATTTTCGGCCCGGTAAAAGATTACGAATGCCACTGCGGTAAATACAAGCGCATCCGTTACAAAGGCATCATCTGCGACCGTTGTGGTGTGGAGGTGACTGAGAAAAAAGTACGTCGTGAGCGTATGGGGCATATCAACCTGGTAGTTCCTGTAGCACACATCTGGTATTTCCGTTCATTGCCAAACAAAATCGGTTATTTATTAGGCCTGCCTACTAAAAAACTCGATATGATTATTTACTACGAGCGTTATGTGGTAATCAACGCCGGTGTTGCCGGTGCCAATGGTACACAATACCTCGACTTCTTAACGGAAGAGGAATACCTGAACCTGGTAGAAACTTTACCGAAAGACAACCACTTACTCGACGATACGGATCCTAATAAATTCATCGCCAAAATGGGTGCTGAAGCGTTACAGGATTTATTATCCCGCCTGGAGCTGGATGACCTTTCTTACGAATTACGTCACAAAGCCAATACCGAAACGTCTCAGCAACGTAAAAACGAAGCGCTGAAACGCTTACAGGTTATTGAAGCGTTCCGTGCGGCACAAGGCCATATTGAGAACAAACCGGAGTGGATGATCATCAAAACCGTTCCTGTTATTCCACCTGAATTGCGTCCACTCGTTCCATTGGATGGCGGCCGTTTCGCAACGTCGGATTTAAATGACTTATACCGTCGTGTGATTATCCGTAACAACCGTTTGAAGCGTCTGATCGAGATCAAAGCTCCGGACGTGATCCTGCGTAACGAGAAGCGTATGTTACAGGAATCTGTTGATTCCCTGTTCGACAACTCCCGTAAATCTAATGCGGTTAAAACAGAATCGAACCGTGCCTTAAAATCATTATCCGATTCATTAAAAGGTAAGCAAGGACGTTTCCGTCAGAACTTACTCGGTAAGCGTGTTGACTACTCGGCTCGTTCGGTAATTGTTGTAGGACCTGAATTGAAATTACACGAATGCGGTTTGCCAAAAGAAATGGCGGCGGAGTTATTCAAACCGTTTATTATTCGTAAAATGATCGAGCGTGGTATCGTGAAAACGGTAAAATCCGCGAAGAAGATCGTTGATAAAAAAGAACCTATTGTTTGGGATATCTTAGAGAATGTACTGAAAGGGCACCCGGTGATGTTAAACCGTGCCCCGACACTCCACAGGCTTGGTATCCAGGCCTTCCAGCCAAAACTGATCGAAGGAAAGGCGATCCAGCTGCACCCATTGGTGTGTACTGCGTTCAACGCCGATTTCGACGGTGACCAGATGGCGGTGCACGTTCCGTTAGGACATGCTGCCGTATTGGAAACCCAGATCTTAATGCTGGCTTCTCACAACATCCTTAACCCTTCGAACGGTGCGCCGGTGGCTGTACCTTCCCAGGACATGGTGTTGGGCTTATACTACCTCACCAAATCCAAAAAGAACCTGGAGAACGATGCTGTAAGAGGAGAAGGAAAAACATTCTACAGTGCAGAAGAAGTTGTGATCGCGTTAAACGAGAAACAAGTGGATATGCACGCACAGATCAAAATCAAAATTACCAATGCTTTGGAAGGCGACAAGCTCGTGAACAAAGTGATTGATACAACGGTTGGTCGTGTTATTTTCAACCAGGTGGTTCCTCACGAAGTAGGTTTCATCAACGAATTGTTGACCAAGAAATCATTGCGTGACATCATCGGGATGGTTGTGAAGAAAACAGGTATGGCTAAAACAGCCAAGTTCCTGGATGATATCAAAACCATCGGATTCCAAACGGCTTTCAAAGGTGGTCTGTCCTTCAACTTAGGTGACATCGAAACACCGGAAGATAAAGTGAAAATCATTGCAGAAGCTCAGACACAGGTAGACGAAGTTATGTCTAACTACTCCATGGGTTTCATTACCAACAACGAGCGTTACAACCAGATCATCGATATCTGGACACACGCCAACTCAAAGGTGACGAAGAAAGTATTGGATAAGATCAGTACAGAGCGCCAGGGCTTCAACTCGGTGTATATGATGCTTGACTCCGGAGCCCGTGGTTCCAAAGAGCAGATTAAACAGCTGAGCGGGATGCGTGGTCTGATGGCAAAACCTCAGAAAGCAGGTGATACAACGGCTTCCATTATCGAGAACCCGGTATTATCTAACTTCCGTGAAGGTCTGTCCATTTTGGAGTACTTTATCTCTACCCACGGTGCACGTAAAGGTTTGGCGGATACGGCTTTGAAAACGGCCGATGCCGGTTACCTGACACGTCGTCTGGTGGATGTGGCCCAAGACGTTATTATTAATGAAGAAGACTGCGGAACATTACGTGGCTTAACGGCAACTGCCCTGAAAAACAACGACGATATCGTTGAAACATTAAGGGACCGCGCTTTAGGACGTATCGCTTTAGCAGACGTATATCACCCGACTACAGGCGACCTGATCGTTGCTTCCGGTGACATGATCACTGAAGATGTGGCGGATATCATCGAAGCCTCTCCAATCGAATCCATAGAGATCCGTTCGGTATTAACCTGCGAGTCGAAACTGGGTGTATGCTCCAAATGCTACGGACGTAACTTAGCCAATGGCCGCCAGGTACAGTTAGGTGAGGCTGTTGGTGTTATCGCTGCACAGTCTATCGGTGAGCCGGGTACACAGCTGACACTTCGTACCTTCCACGTAGGTGGTACGGCATCGAATACAGCTGCTGCATCAGCCCTGATCGCTAAATACGATGGTATTGCCGAGATCGACGAGCTGCGTACGGTAGAGCGTGTGAACCAGGACGGAACCAAAGCCAATGTGGTGATCGGCCGTTCGACAGAGGTGCGTATCGTGGATGCCAACACAGGCATTACCTTAACCACCGGTAACATTCCTTACGGTTCACAACTGTACATCAAACCGGGTGCAAAAGTGAAAAAAGGCGAATTAATCTGTGATTGGGATCCGTATAATGCGGTGATCGTATCGGAATTCGGTGGTAACGTTGAATACGAAGGTATTAAAGAGAACGTGACTTACCGTGAAGAATCCGATGAGCAAACAGGTTTCCGCGAAAAAGTAATTATCGAATCCAAAGACAAAACCTTATCTCCATTGATCCGTATCGTGGACAAAAAAGGCGAGCCTTTGAAAACATACAACTTACCGGTAAGCGCTCACATCATCGTGAATGAAAAAGCGAAGATCGAGCCGGGCCAGGTGTTAGTGAAAATCCCTCGTGTGACGGGTAAGACAGGTGACATCACCGGTGGTCTCCCTCGTGTAACCGAGTTATTTGAAGCACGTAACCCATCGAACCCTGCGGTAGTTTCTGAGATCGACGGTATCGTAACGTTTGGTAAGATCAAGCGTGGTAACCGTGAGGTGATCGTAGAGGCGAAGACAGGTGAGCAACACCGTTACTTAGTGTCTTTATCGAAACACATCCTCGTACAGGAAAACGATTTCGTAAAAGCAGGCGAGCAATTATCTGACGGAGCGATCTCTCCTGGCGATATCTTAGCGATCAAAGGCCCTACAGCCGTTCAGGAATACTTAGTGAACGAGATCCAGGAGGTATACCGCTTACAGGGTCAGAAACTGAATGACAAGCACTTCGAAACGATCGTTCGTCAGATGATGCGTAAAGTTCAGATTGAAGATCCGGGCGATACGACATTCCTCGAATTGCAGTTGATCAACAAGATCGACTTCATGACTGAGAATGACAACCTCTACGGTAAAAAAGTAGTGGTAGAACCGGGCGAATCGGAAAACCTGAAACGCGGACAGATCGTAACAGCGCGTAAACTGCGCGACGAGAACTCTGTTCTGCGCCGTAAAGACAAAGCCCTGATTGAAGCGCGTGATGCGGTTCCTGCAACGGCAACGCCGATCCTGCAAGGTATCACCAGAGCGTCGTTACAAACCAGCAGCTGGATCTCTGCAGCATCGTTCCAGGAAACAACCAAAGTACTGAACGAGGCAGCGGTAAACGGAAAAGTGGATACACTGCAAGGCTTGAAAGAGAACGTAATTGTAGGTCACTTAATTCCTGCCGGTACAGGTCTGCGCCAATACGAGAAATTAGTCGTAGGAAGCAAGGAAGAGTACGAGCGCCTGATGGCTTCGAAAGAAGAGATCGAGGAAGAAGCATAGTCTTAAACCGCCTGTCAATTCGAGCGAAGTCGAGAACAAAGGCGCGATAATAATAAAAACCCCTTTCAGCAATGAGAGGGGTTTTTTGTTACCGGCCGGATCTTCCAGATTTATCGGTTCCGATCTGCAAATGTGCTAAAAACTCATCCAGCGGTATGGTTCTGGAAAAATAAATCCAATACATTTAGGATATGATAGAACTCGGGTAGTTTCTATAAACTTAAATTAAGATACTATGAATAAAATAATGTTATTAATTGGGTATCTGCTTTCCATGTATCTGGCACAGGCTCAAAATCCTCATTTTTATTGGGCCGATCACATGAAAGGGCCGAGTAATTCCGATCGGGGAGCTTCCATTGTTGTTGACTCCCTTAAAAACAGTTATATCACAGGGAATTTTCAGGGAGCTATGGATTTTGACCCCGGAGCAGGAAGCAGTGTGATCACTGCCACTGTTCTGTCTGCCTTTGTACAAAAATTGGATTCGTCGGGGAATCTGGTTTGGGTAAGAACGCTTCCGGGATGTACCGGACTTCAAATTTTACTGGATAAAAACTACAACTTGCTCATCAGAGGAACACTCAGCGGAACTGTCGATTTCGATCCCGGACCTTCTGTGTTTAATTTAGCGTTTTACAATGGTTTTACGTTCATCTGGAAGCTGGACAGATCAGGCAACTTCATCTCCGCGCAAAATGCTCCTGATGCTGTCGGCACCATGACAATTGACAACGGCAATAACATTTACCTGGCAGGAAGATTTAGTCAAACCACGGATTTTGACCCCGGCCCGGGAACCTATACATTAACGCCGACAAATTATGCGGATTTATTTCTGTTAAAGCTAACTCCGGCAGGTAATTTCATCTCCGTGTTGAAATTCGGCTCCGGAAACCAAAATGTCAAAAATATAAAGGTAGACCTTAACGGGAATATCTATATGGCGGGATTATTTAGTGTTACTGCAGATTTTGATCCGGGAGCAGGCGTAGTAACTTTAGCTGCGACCTCAGGAGCCCAGCCTTTTCTAATGAAGTTAAATCCCGGTGCGGGTCTGATCTGGGCTAATACGATTAGTGTACCAAGCTCAAGCACAAGTGTAAGCTGTGAAAGTATGGACATTGATGAACGGGGGAATCTGTACCTTACCGGTTTTTTCACCGGTACAATTGATTTTGATCCCGGAACAGGTGTGTATCCTATGAACGGGAACACTTCCGGGCAGTATATATGCCGGATAAATAACGATGGAACATTTGGCTGGGCAAAACAAATGACAAGTACATATCCAAGAATGGTGTCCGTTAAAAAAGGTAATGTATACATGTCATTTGAAAGTTTCGGTTACCAGGACGTTGATTTCAGCGCAGGAGTTTATGCAATTGCTTCTAATAAATACCAGGCCTGTATATTGAATATAGATACATTAAGTAATTTTAAATGGATCTATTCTTTTGAATATATGACCGGGACAGTCATTTACTCTTTTGATCTCGATAAAAACAACAACGTCTATTCAACCGGGGAGTTCAGGGACACCTGCGATTTTAATCCTTCTATAAATACAAACTTATTGATCGTAGGAAATACAACTACGGATATATTTGTGACCAAAACCGGTCCGTGTATCAATCAGCCCGCGTCGCTGGTAAATGTGACGCCAGCTCAGTTATTGAATATCTGTCCCCTCAAAACGACGACCCTGACTGTTTCCTCCTCTGACTTTGTTGATTGGTACGCTACGCCGACGAGTACGGTTATGCTATCGGAAGCCAATACATTTAAAACGCCGGCATTAAGTGCAGGTAGTTATACGTATTACGTATCTGCACAAAACTGTAATTCGACGTCGGCGCGTATTCCTGTTGTAGTCAACTCCAGCACGGTAAATCCTGTTTTAACCGTTTCCGGCGCCGGTCCGCTCTGCCTGGGCTCATCGGCAACTTTAACCGTTAACGGAGCGAACACATATACCTGGAATACGGGTGCTCTCAGCTCAGGCATTACCGTGTCGCCAACTGTAGCAACCACCTATTCTGTAACAGGACTTGATCTGAATAACTGTAGTAATACGAAAACCCTTACTGTTTTAGTAAATGCATTGCCTGTGGTTTCTGCATCGACCAGCAATTCGGTTTTGTGCAGCGGGCAAACAGCCACCCTGACTGCGGGCGGGGCTGCGACCTACACCTGGAGCACCAATTCCAACAGTTTGAGTATTTCCGTATCTCCCGCCACCAATACCACCTACACGGTGCATGGTACAGATGTAAACGGATGTACCGGCGTAGCTGTAGTGACACAAAATATAAACATGTGCACCTGGATAGAAGAGATAAAAAATGGTAATCTCATTCAGTGTATGCCGAATCCAGCTGGTAGTCATGTTACGGTCAAAAGCAGCTCATGGCTTGAAAAAATAGAATTAATAAGCATTACAGGGCAGGTTGTATTAAGTGAGCGCGTCTCAGAAAGCCAGCATCAGTTGGATCTTTCACAGGTAGACAATGGCATTTACTTTATAACGGTATGTGACGTCGATCACAAAATAAGCAGGCAAAAGCTGATAGTGAAACATTAAAAAATACCAATATCCAGCCCCTTTCAGCAATGAGAGGGGCTTTTTGTTCATGCTGAACTTGATTCAGCATCTCAGAGCATAAGTGATAATTACTAAAACCCGTTGCTGTAGGCATAGTAGAATTGGTGACTGGGCCGCTGCACTGAGCCTGTCGAAATGGGAGCCGAAGTCCCAGTCCCGGATGCTACAATCCGTAGCAGAGACCGGCTCTAAAATGGCTTATCTTTGTATAAGAGAGATTATTAATTTACAGAGAGCATGCATTTACAGACGATTCAAACCAAAATTTACGAGCTGAGAGGGCAAAAAGTGATGCTGGATTACGACCTGGCAGGGCTGTATGAGGTATTAACCAAAAATCTAAACCTTGCGGTTAAACGGAATTCGCGAAGATTCCCCCAGGACTTTATGTTTCAGCTAACCAAAACCGAATGGGATAATTTGAGGTTGCAATTTGAAACCTCAAAGAAGAAAGGAGGGACACGGTATCTGCCCTATGCTTTTACGGAGCAGGGAGTAGCCATGTTGAGCGGCATATTAAACAGTGATAAAGCCATAGATGTCAATATTGCCATCATGCGTGCTTTCATCGCCTTAAAGCAGTTTGCCTTAACAAACACAGAATTGAATAACAAGTTGAAAGAGCTGGAAGACAGCTACAATCAACAGTTCAAGGATGTTTACGAAGCCATTGATTATTTATTGCAAAAAGACAAGCAGGACATTAGTCAAAAGGAGAGGAAGCAGATAGGCTATAAGCAATGAGCTCCGGCAATTACTGAAGGTACTTGCCTGCCCTTCCTACAAATACTATAGCGAGAAAGAATGCCTACGAAAGCCCTTCCAGGTGCTCAAACACAGGTACCAGCAACCTGCCTTTTTCCGTCAGGTAATACTCCACATGCAAAGGCTTGGGCTTGATCACTACGCGTGTCAACAATTCCGCCTCTTCCATTTCTTTGAGGGCCATATTCAGCGATTGCTTATTGGAGCCTTTGATGTCGCGCAGCAAAGCGCTGAAGCGCAGCGGTGCCTCCGTGGCCAGGCGAAAGATCTCCGGCTTCCATTTTCCCGATAGTAATTTCAGCAGGCTCTGTGCCGGGCAGGTTTCTTTATCTTCTTTTGGATTCTGAGTAGTCATGTTTTTCTGACTTATTGCAGGAAATTAAAATAGCCTGCAACTTTGCATAAAGATACGCATTTAAAATAAAGGAGATTGTGAGGCCAATAGTCTAAGCAATGATCCCCACGGAAATCAGCATATGAAACGCATCCTTTATCCGCTTTTAGTATTAACCCTGTCCGGAGGCTTTTCCGCCTGCCAGGCACAACCCAACAAACCCATGTCCGAAAACAAAAACAACCCGCTGTTATGCGATCCCGAACAAGGCATCTGTGAGATTCCTACTGCTATTACCAATGCCAGCCTGACAAGCGTTCCGGCGGGACCAAAACCGGTGAAGATCATTTACTTTACCGATCCCATCTGCTCTTCCTGCTGGGGCATCGAGCCTCAGCTGCGCAGGCTGAAGCTTGAGTACGGAAAAGATGTAGAGATCGACTACCACATGGGCGGCCTGCTGCCCGACTGGAGCTATAACAGCGGCGGCATCAGCAAACCATCAGACGTGGCTCAGCACTGGGACGAGGTGAGCAAATATTATAATATGCCCATCGACGGAGACGTGTGGCTGGAAGACCCTTTGCCCTCTTCTTACCCGCCCTCTATTGCCTTTAAGGCCGCGCAGATCCAGGATCAGGGCAAAGCCATTAAGTTCCTGAGGCTCATCCGCGAGATGGTATTCCTTGAGAAAAAGAACATTGCCCGTTGGGAGCACCTGTCGGCAGCCGCCTTTTATACAGGCCTCGATACCAGCCGACTGAAAGCCGATTATGAAGGGCAGGCAAAGCTTGACTTTCAGAAGGATCTTGAACTTGCACAGCAAATGGCAGTGCGTGGATTTCCCACCTTATTTATCTCCAACGCTGCCGGTAGCCAGGAGAAAGTGTATGGATTCAAGCCCTACAGTGTGTTTGAAAGCAGCCTGATTGCCGTTTACCCGGAGATTAGGAAAACAGCCTACAACAAAGACTGGAAAAGCCTGTTCAATGAATACCATACGCTTACTGCCAGGGAGTTCTCCGAATTGAGCGGCCTCTCCTTCGCAGAAAGCGTTGAGACCCTGGAAAGGCTCGCACAAGAGCAGGAGCTTAGCAAATGGATCACAAAGAATGGCGCGCTCTGGACCAGGAAATAAGCTCCTGTAAAACCCGGCGTCAGGGATCGTCGCGGAAAACTCCTGTCATGACGCATCGTGACGGACGCCCAAAAATTACCTCATGGAAACAGAACAGGTGATTGTAATAAGGAATGCGTGGTAATGTAGAAACCAGGCATATATTCTTTGCGATCTCAGCGTCTTCTCTGCGACCTTTGCGGTTAAGCACTAAAGCAACTTCAGCTTCCGCAAATCCTTATAGGCCTGCTTTTCCACTGCAGCAATCTCGTCGAGCATGTTGGCACTCTCCTCAAAATCCTTTTGCTCGTTGAGCCTTCCTTTGAAGATGCGGCCCATGTTGATGGCGCTGGCACGCCACATATCACCGGCTTTGGTAAACTCATCCGAAATGCGGAGAAGCTCATCATTCGGGATATAGCCGTTGGCCTGCTCCAAAAATGCCGCATACAAAAAGCGGAAGCCGCCGCCGCCGGTGCCGATCTCTTCCTGCATGCGCACGATCTGCCCCACGTATAAGGCTGCTTTGCGCGGTCCGAGCTTGTCGCGCCACTTGCGCACCTGGCGCGCCGTATAGTTGATGCCGCTCACCCCCGCAATAGGCCCGGGAATGTAGAGCATTTCGAATGCCGTTTTCTGAATGCCTTTGGCAATCGCCTTCCGGATCTGCTCCTTGCTTACCTGCTTCACATTCTCCGGGTAGTACACATGGCCTTTCGGCTCCAGCGGCCCTTTGGCAAAGCGCACCTTGCGCATATCCTCTTCCGTGAGTGTGGTCACCGTTTCCATCACCGGGTCGCTCACCAGGTAGTTGCCGTTCTCTTTGCCATACACCACAATGTTGTGCGCATTGAAATGAAAGCGGTACTCGGCCGGGAAATAGGGCAGGTTATAGACTCCCACCTGGCAGCCCACCGGGTTGCCAAGCTGAATTTGCTTATTGAGATAATCCACCGCTTCTTTTTCGGTGCTGAACTTTTTACGGTTCACCTTCACACCAAGCGCCTTGCAGGTGCGGCTGAAGATCAGCCCCGGCATGCTGCGGTAAGAAATGGCCGGCCCGCCATTGACCATCATAAAAGGAATATGAATATAGAAAATCCCGGATCCCATGCCAAACATCAGGGGCTCTGTCATGAATTCCATGCCGTGATGTCTTAGTAAGCCAGTGGCTACGCCGTTCTCGCAATGTGCCGCCTGTAAGTGTTTGTAGTTAGGTTCCAAGTTTTATCCTTTAAAATTTTTTAGCTCCTCTGTTGTGATCTCAAATACCCTGGCATAAATCGCCAGCTTGTCGTCGCTGAGCGCCTTAAATACCGCGGGCTTAAAGTGCCGCTTCACGGTTAATTTCCAGAAACCGGTATAGCTGCTCAAAAGCCCCACGTCCATCAGCTTCAGCTCCATGAAATAATACACAGGGCTTATTTCCCCGTTCTTTACCTTCAGCGCCGCTTCGGCTACGCGTTCCTTAATGTCGTCCCAGGCATTGTCCAGCGCCTGTTTTTTTACGTCCCAGCCTATACTCAGGTCGGTGGTGTATTTTCCGTCCTTATCTTTTACATAGCATACATCACGCGTTACACCCAGTAAGGCGGAAGGGTCCTGAGGTACATCTTCTTTTTTCATGTGTGTAGAAAAGAGGGGTTAAGGTCTTATGCGCTCTCATCAATTTTGATTCCAGCAGAACAAAGATAGGATGAGAATACTAAAAAGAAAATAATCCGGCTATTTAGTTGCAGATCCTTCTTTTTTTGGCGTCCGTCACGACAGGTCGTGACGCTTTACGCTGCAATCCCGCGCAAAGAACAGCGCGGGGATTTCCGCTACTTCCGATATCTATCGGAACGCTGACGCTGATATACCGCCTGATTGAATTTGAGTTCCTATTCAGAGATAAACCCGCGTGAAGGATAGAACGAAAATCCTTTTACGGGCACTGAGCGGAGTCGAAGTGGGAGTAAAAGATTGGAGTGATAGCCTGACCGCTTTTTGCGGGCACGCCCCTAAAAAGATGAATCATTCCAAACCTGAAAAATACGGGGTGCTCAAAAACAAATTGGCTTTTTGGAAGTTTTTTAACAAACCGTCAGTAAGCAATACGCATAGGTAAAGCGGGCGCTTTCAGGAACCATCAGGAGGATCTTCTGGCCCTTTTGGAGCTTGCCGGAATTCATCAGCTCTTCCACCATCATAAAGATGGATGCCGACCCGATGTTCCCCACAGAGGTAAGGTTGGTAAACCATTTCTCCTGCGGAATGTCGATGTTGTTCTTCTGAATTTCTTCAGCAATCTTGCTCCTGAAAAATTCCGATGATAAATGCGGAAGAAAATAGTCGATACTGCTGATGTCGAAGCCTTTTTTGTCGATGATCTCTTTCAGGTATTTAGTCCCTGTCGGAACGATCTCGCGGCCCAGTAGTTTGGTATCCTGTTTAAACGAAAAAATAGATTTATCGAGCCATTGCTCGGGGCTGAACTCTTTCCAACCCAATGTCTTTCCATCTTCGGTCTTTTCAGAGCCTACGTACATGCAGGTTTCGAGCTGGTTGGCATAGGAGCGGATCTCGAGCCATTCGATCTTTAAAGAAGTAGTTCCTCTTGGCTTATTTTCCAGCAACAGCGCCGCAGCACCGTCGGAAAGCATCCAGCGCAGGAAATCTTTTTCGAAAGCGATGATCGGATTTTGCTCCATCTCTGCCAGTCGCTCCGTTTCATTTTCAAAGTACTCGGCGCGCATAAACGCCGATAATTTTTCGGAGCCCGTGCATACCGCGTTGGAAGTGTTACCCGCCAGAATCGATGTGTAACCAAATTTTAAGGATTGCATGCTTGCGCAGCAGGATCCCGATGGAGAGATCAGCTCTACAGGGCCGGCCTCTTTCAGTTCGCCGTGCACCATAACAGCATGCGATGGCATGTGGTTGTCCGGAGATGCCGTGCCGCAGGCAATCAGCTCAATGTCTTCCAGCTTAAAATCAGCATCTGTGAGCTTCTTAATGGCAATCGCGGCCATTTCGGCATTGGAGTGAGTCGACTTTCCCTCTTTGGTAAGGGCATAGTACCTCGTTTTAATACCATTGTTGCGCAAGGTCAGGCGTTTCCCTTTGGAAGGAACACCGTCAATCATCCCCAGATACTCTTCCATCTCATCGTTGGAAACAGGATCATTGGGTAAGAACTTTGCCGCTCTGGTTATATAAACTCCTTGCATCTGTTAGCCTGCGCTAAAAATAATTAACTATAAAAAGAAACAGAATAGCACTAAAATAGTTTATTCGGAAATTCCAAAAAACTCATTGTAGCTTACCTCTTTTGTGTCCAGCTTACAGTTGGTTTTTAAGAGGTTCAGCACTTTCTGGCTGTAAAGCCCTTCGTATATTTTCTGGGCCTCGTCCTGCTTGCTCAAAATAGAATCCGCGATCTTGGCAACCTCGGCTTCGTCAGGAGTTTGTCCGTAACGGGCATACTGCGAGCGGATAAACCTGCCGGCTTCTTCCTTAGCCTCTTCGTTTGTTACGGTGATGCTATTATCTTTAATGATCTTGTTCTCGATCAGTTTCCATTGCATAGAGCGGGCGTAAGCAGGATATTCCGCTTCCAGTTGCTCTTTGGTCAGAGGTTTCTCGTTCACAGCCATCAGCCAGCGTTTCAGGAACTCGTCCGGAAGACGGATGCCTAATTTATCCACTAATGTTTTCTCTACCGTTTCCACAAATTTGCGGTCGGTATCCTGTGCAAACATCATTCCCAGCTCTCCTTTGATCTTGTCTCTGAACTCTTCTTCGGAGTTTACATTGCCCGCGCCGTAAAGCTTGTCGAACAATTCCTGGTTCAGCTCCGCATCTTCCATACGGGCAATGTTTTTAACAGTCACCTGCAGGTTGGCGTCGAATGTTTCGGCCAGCTCTTTATCGATGCCTAAAGAAATAGATTTATCAACAGCTGAGTCATACAACTCGTTCGCATTGATCACGATCTTATCTTCTTTTTTAGCGCCGGTCAGTTTGGCTTTGGCCGCTTCGTTTTTGAGGCGGTCGATGCCGATGCTGGTGGATTTGAAAACGCCACCCGGCTTAATGCTGCCGTCGGCATCCAGTTCCACGATGTCGATGTACAGAACGTCTTTCTCCTCAGCAACTTCCGGGTTGGAAGGCTTGCCGTAGTTGCGTTTCACATCTTTCAGGTATTTTTCTACCAGGGCATCATCCACTTTTACCGTGTTGTAGGTAAAGCTTTGGGAGTTGTCCAGTTTCAGGTCGAACTGAGGGCTCAGGCCCAGCTCGTAATCAAATGTCCACTCGGTTTTATTGTCGAAATCAACGGCGCTGTCGGCCTTTGGCATAGGGTTGCCCAGGATCTCGATCTTATTATCGTTGATGTAATTGTATAAAGAATCGTTCAGGATTTTATTGATCTCATCCACGAGGATGCTTTTGCCATATTGCTTTTTGATGAGGCCTACAGGAACTTTTCCAGCCCTGAAACCCGGCATAGCGGCTTGTTTTTGCACTTTTTTAATAGCGTCGTTTACTCTTTCCTCATAATCCTGAGGGGCTAATGTAATGCTAAGCTCAGCATTTAAAGCGTCTATGTCTTTTTTAGTGATGTTCATCTTCGTTATTCTTAAATATAAGGGGTGCAAAAATAGGGTTTTTTGCCCAAAACCCCATCAAATATCTTATTAAAATAATTAAATACCCAGCAGTACGTATTTAAAAAATGTAAAACCGCTGGGTTTTTATTCGGGCCGCAGGGCACCTCCCGCTTGTCATAAACGTACGTTGGTTACAAAACCCGGCCGTTGGTTACGTGGCTGCCTTTTTCCTTCGGAGATTAGTTAGTTTTGGCCCCAAATCAAAAAAGCGCATGCTGAAAAGCTTAACAAAAGCGGGTAGTAGCGGCATCGCCGGATCCGGAAAAGACCCGGCCCATTGTTTAAGATCCATAAGGCCTGAAGCGCATACATAACTTTGCAAAGCCTAAAATACCCACCAGCACTTACGCCAAACAGCCAAAACCTGGATACTTTAGCCGGCAATCCAGATCAGTACCGGCGATGAGAGAAAACCTGACCATTGAAGGCGTCAATATCTACTACAAAGGAAATATCAGGCAGGGAGCTGTTGTGTTCCTGCATGGCAATTCCCTCAATGCCCTGGCCTTCCGGGAGCAGTTCAGGCAGATCGATGCCTTCCCGATGCTGGCCATCGACCTGCCCGGGCATGGGCGCTCGGCGAGGGCTGTAGACCCGGGAGCGGTATACAACATCCCGGCTTATGCCCGCCTGCTGGTGCGGATTATCCATGAGCTGGAGCTCGAAGATATAGTGCTGGCAGGCCATGCCATAGGTGCCAATATGGCGATTGAAGCCGCAGAGCAGCTTCCCGGCCTCAGGGGCCTGTTTTTATTCAATATGAATCCCTTTTCCATACCTCCGCAGCTGGCTAGCATGTGCCGGCCCAATCCTTTCCTGGGCTACCTGCTGAGTGGCCGGATGCAGCCCATGGAGGCCCTTCTGCTTGCGGAAGAGATGCTGCAGGGCAACGAGGCGCTCAGCGATCTGCTGGCTTCCTGGATCCTGGAAACCGATACGGCCGCGCGCATGAGCTTTGCCGCGTCTCTGGGCCTCGACAAATTTGGGGATGAGCTCACGATGCTCCGGAAGTTTACAAAGCCGCTGGCTATTTTGCAGGGGACAAACGACCGCATTATCAACCCGGGCTACCTGGATGGGCTAAACCCTGTATCCTTATGGAAAAACGGCATTATAGAGCTGGATGCAGGCCATGTTCCGCAACTGGAAATTCCGCAGCCCTTCAACGCCCTGGTAGAGGAGTTCTACCGTTATGCGCTGGGCACCGGAACCACAGGCAAAGAACAGGCCGGGCAGCCTGAGACCACTATTATTAACTAAAAACGACGATCTATGATGAAATAATGTACAAATCTTTTGGATATACCAACCGTAAAAGAGGTTTTTAGCACATGTGTTTTTACGCAGTGCTAAGGGGATCCGGTATCTTTGTGGAAAACAAGAATTACCCCGTCTGTATAATCAGGAACAAGTCAATTTATTTATCCCCCACGAAACGACGGTGTGAATCCCCGCATACCGCCGTTCACTTAACAAATGCACACATGGAACTCATTACAAAAGACAATACCAGTGACAACCAGCCTTCGGGCGATAAGCAAAACCAACCCGTGATCAACGAAACCCATGCCTTTTTCAACGACCTGCAGCTCATGCTCAGGGATAAGAAAGTAGAGGCTTCTGTGCCGGCCATTATGCCCTGCAGCAAGTCGCAGTGCATGTATGTCCTTAACTTCAAAACCCGTGAAGTCATCAGCCGCGTGGGCGTGGAAGACATGCTGGGCTATAAGGACCACGAATTTAACTTCAACAGCCTGGTCAACTACGTTCATCCCGAAGACGTTGATGCCCTGACATCGGTAATGTACGCTGTGGTGGATTATGTCACGGCCAACCACACCATCCACGAGCTTGCCCTCAGCATGACTTACCGGGTGCGCAAAAAGAATGGCAATTATATCAAAGTGCTCAGGCAAACCTCTATCGGGCGTCATAAATACGACCCGCAGGTTATATACCACAATAACATACTCACCGATATTTCCTTTATGAAATCGGGGCCTGCGGTGGAATGGACATTCGACGCCCCTGATTTTAACTCCGATACCATTAAAATGTACGTTCCCCAATCCAATGCCCAGTTCTTTTCAGCCCGCGAGCGCGAAGTGCTTGAACTGATCGATAAAGGCTACACGAGCAATGCCATTGCCAAAGCCCTGTTTATAAGCAAACATACGGTGGATACGCATCGCCGTAAAATGCTCCAGAAAACCGGCAGTCCGAATGCCATTGCCCTGCTGGAATTTTACAGATCGCACACGCTCTGAGAAATCGGGGCTGTTCCGGGCCGTTTATCTACAGGAGCATTGTGAAAAACTAAATTTTTTTGTGGCCGCTTTGCTGCAAAGAATTTTGCATCTTGCCTGATTATAAAAACCAGGCATTGCACAAACCATTACATACCCTCCTTTTCCTGATAGGCGTATTTTTGTCGTTGACACTGTTGTCTTTATGCTTTCCCGAAAAAGGAATTTACATCAACGACAAACTCTCGATCCGCTTTCCCAGCTTTGCTTCCCTCTTCTTTGAAAAAAAGGCGGAGAAGGCTGATATTTCCGGTATTATTGCCCTGGCGGATGCCGAAGATGCCGATACCCTGGCAGGAACGGTGGACACTACGGCCAAAGCTGTAGAAACCGTTGAGATCAGGGATTCTACCATCAGGCTCAATACCAGCATCCAGTATAAAAATGCGTCTAAAACCGCCCTGGCCAACTTTTTTGAGGCCCTGGCAAATCTTGGCTCCGAATCCAAGAGCGTCCGCATCCTGCATTACGGCGATTCCCAGATTGAGGGCGACCGCATCAGCGATTACCTGCGCCTGAAGCTCCAGGGGCAATTTGGTGGGGAAGGTCCCGGCCTCATTTCCTTTATGCCGGTGGCGCCCAGCGTGATCAATAAATTATCGTGGAGCAGTGGCTGGGACCGCTACCAGGTGTTTGCCGGGAAAGACAAACGGGTGAAGCACAATAATTTTGGGGCGATGGCGCACATCACGCGCTTTGCGCCATACCTCAGCATCAGCGACAGCTCCTCTTACCGCGCGGCCTGGATCAAGATTGTGACCAGCAAGAACGGTGGGCCTAAAGCGGCCGGCTTCAAAAAAATAAAGCTTTTCTATGGCGGTGCGCAAACCCGCACACACGTGGAGCTGTATGAGAACGGCTCCCTGAACAATTCCGACTCGCTTGCCTCGGGCGGTAATTTCAACGTCAAGGAATTCAGCCTGAACCAGGGTGCCCTGCTGCATGAGTTCAAATTCAAAGGGAAAGACAGCCCCGACTTCTACGGTGTATCGCTGGAGGGCGGAAAAGGCGTGATGGTGGATAATTTCGGCCTTCGCGGGAGCTCCGGAACGTTTTTCAACCAGATCAATTACGGGCAGCTTAAGAACTTTTTCGATTACCTGAATGCCAGGCTCATTATCCTGCAGTTTGGCGGCAATTCGCTGCCATACATCACCACGAAGGAGCAGGCCGATAATTTCGGGGGCTATATCAAGGCACAGATCAATACCATTAAAAAGATCGCGCCCCAGGCCTCTATCCTGGTGATCGGCCCTGCCGATATGAGCGTGAAGGAAGGAACAGAGTATGTCACGCATCCGCAGCTGGAAAACTTACGCGATGCCATCAGGCGCAGCGCCTTCGAAACGGATTGCGCCTTTTTTGATATGTACAATTGCATGGGCGGAAAGAACAGCATGGTGACCTGGGTGGAGCAGGGGATTGCAGCGAAAGACTACATTCACTTCAGCTCGGGCGGTGCCCGCAAGATAGCGGTATTGCTCTACAGCTCGCTGATGAACGATTATAACAGTTATCTGAAGAACAGGTAAAAGAGACAGCAGAGACAGAAGGGATTGAAGGGACGGAAGAGACAGAAGGGACAAAGGACAGAAGACAAGAGGGATAGAAGGGACGGAAGAGATAACAAAGACAGAGCAAAACAATAGACAAAATACAATGGACATTGGACATTACACTACAAACAACAGACATTGTACTTTAAAAAAAGGAGGCCCATGATAAAGAACAGCACGATATACACATCCATCAGCAAGGTCTTTGCTTCCTTGTCTGGCAGGTCTTTCCGCGCGTTCAGATCCATTGCCCTGTTCCTGTCCGTGTTTTTGCTGTACCCGGTTTCTTTCTCACAAACGGCAGCGCAACCGCCTTTGCCGGGTTCATACCCTTTTATCAAGCCTGAATTAAGCAAGCTGGTTTATGCCAAAGACAGCTCAAAATTCATGGACCTGTTCCGCCGGATGGATGACATGCGCAAGGGCAGGGTAAAGCGCATTACCATTGCGCACTTTGGGGGCTCGCATATCCAGGCGGGTTTCTGGCCGGAAGTATTGATCAACGGATTTCAGAGTACAGGGAACTACGAAGGCGGAGGCCTGTTTATTTTTCCCTTCAAAGCGGTGAAGACCAATAACCCCAATTTCTTCAGGACCTTCAGCTATGGCAAATGGAAGCGTTGCCGCTGTGCCGTGACGAAGGAGATGTGCGATAACCTGGGAGTGGCAGGAATGGCGGCTGTTACCAACGATAGCCTCAGCACCTTCGGGTTCAAATTACTGGACGCCGTTCGCCCGAAAACAGTCAATTCGGTGAAGGTATACCACAACTTCAATTCCAGCTTCGAGCTGGCGCTCAACCACGAGTCGAACCTGCATTTTATCCGCAAGGATTATGAGAAAAAAGGCTACACCGAATTTACTTTTGAGTCGATGATCGATTCGCTGAACTTTGTGGTGATCCGTCGCGACACGCTGCGCAAGGATTTTATGCTGCGTGGCATGAGTGCGGAAAATTCAGAGCCTGGTTTCTACTATGCATCGATGGGCGTGAATGGCGCGGCATCAGGCTCTTTCCTGAGGTGCCCTGAATTTGTAAACGAGCTGAAAAGCATTCCGCCCGATCTCGTGATCTTTTCGCTGGGCGTGAATGATACGCATGATGTTAATTTCAGCAAGCAGGCTTTTATCAATAAATACGACAGCCTTGTGGCCAACATTAAAAAGGTATCGCCCGATTGTGCGTTCCTTTTTGTGACCACCACCGATAATTACATGAACCGGAAAACGGCAAACAAGCGTCCTATCAAGGCAGCGGAAGCGGCCTATGAGCTCGCCGAAAAGCATAAAGGCGCCGTGTATGACCTGTATGCGGTGATGGGCGGTTACAAGTCTATCTACAAATGGTACAAGGCCGGCCTGGCCGCTAAGGATAAAGTGCATTTCAATGCGCGTGGCTACAGGCTCCTGGCTAATATGATGTACCAGGCCATTGATAAGAGTTACCAGAATAACAGTAAGATAAAAGACAAAGACACCAGGAATTGAGATGTAAGATATGAGTAGTGAGATTCGTTTGATCTTACATCTCTTATCTCACTACTCACATCTATAATCATGTTCGACGACCTCCTCACATATTTAAAGCCCTACCTCCTTTACGTCAAAGGCCAGCCCGTTATTTTTACGCAGCTCTATTTCTGGGGATTCTTTGCAGTGGTGTTGGGCATCTATTCCCTGATCTATAAGCAAAATAAGTCGCGTACGATCTACCTCCTGCTCGTCAGCTTTTTCTTTTATTACAAAACCAGCGGTGTTTTTCTCATCCTGCTGATCTTTACGATTATCAGCGATTATAACTGGGGAAGGCTCATTGCGGCCAGTACTTCGGTGGCGAAGAAAAAGCTCTACCTCACCTGTAGCCTTGTGCTCAACCTGAGCCTGCTCTGCTATTTCAAGTATGCCTATTTTTTTGTAGAAAGCGTCAACCAGCTGGGAAATACACACCTGGAGTTCTTCAACCATTTCACCAGCTTTAGCAATACCTTTTTAGGAACCACAGACCCTATCGACAAGCTTATCCTCCCGGTTGGTATTTCCTTTTTCACCTTCCAGTCGATCTCCTACACCGTCGATATTTACAGGGAAAAGATCAAGCCTGTTACTTCCATTTTCGATTACGGGTTCTTTGTCTGCTTTTTCCCGCACCTGGTGGCCGGCCCTATTGTGAAGGCCAATGAGTTTCTCTACCAGATCTACCAGCCCTATAACCTGAGCAAAAAGGAGTTTGGTATGGCGGTGTTCTGGATCATCAACGGGCTAGGTAAAAAAATCCTGGCCGATTACATCGCCGTCAATTACATCGACCGTATTTTCGATAGCCCGACCTATTATTCCGGTGTGGAAACCATTTTCGGGATCTTCGGTTACTCGTTGCAGATTTATGCCGATTTCAGCGGCTATACCGATATTGCCATCGGTGTGGCGCTGTTGCTGGGCTACAGGCTCAGGACCAATTTCAAATCGCCTTACAAAGCACAGGACGTGAGCGAGTTCTGGAAACGCTGGCACATCTCGTTGTCGTCCTGGCTCAAGGATTACCTCTACATTCCCTTAGGTGGCAACAAGCATGGCACCATCGGCTCTTATATTTGTATTGCGCTTCTTTCGGCGGTGCTCATCATGCTCACCGGCAAGATGTGGTTGCTATTGGTTCTTCTGCTTATTGCCATGCTGTTTGTGCTGCTCGCTTATTTCTTCCCGAAGGTGAAGCAGAGTGTGAATACCAATATCAATTTGCTCGTGACGATGTTGCTTGGAGGCCTCTGGCACGGCAGCTCCTGGCTCTTCATTATCTGGGGAGGCCTCAATGGCATAGGGCTTATCATCCATAAGCTCTGGCTGAAAATTTCGCCATTCAAAAACAGCGGGTCATTTACCGTCAAGGCACTTTGTGTGCTGATTACCTTAAGCTTTATCAGCTTCACCAGGATCTTTTTCCGGAGCGACAGCCTCGATACCGTCAACCTGATTTTCGACCGCATCACCAACCATCTCGGGTTTGAGCTGATCTTCGATGTCATCAGGGGCTACTGGGTGGTGTTTACGGTCATTGCAATCGGCTACCTGATCCATTGGATTCCGGAGCGTGACAAGCAGGCTTACCGCGAACGCTTTGCCGGCCTTCCATTGCCGGCGATGGCTACAACCGTGATTGTTGCGGTGTTCTGTATCTACCAGCTCATCAGCGGCGAAATGCAGCCCTTTATCTATTTCCAGTTTTAAGGGATCAAAACCAGCAATGCGTGTTTGATCAGGGCTTTCTTCATGCCCTCTTACCGCGCTGAATTTTTTGGAGTGACACGTAATTTTCATACACCGTAATTTTACGTTAGTGCCGGAACTTCATTTCAGGAGGAACGTATTTATCGCATAACATGGTGTATAAACCGAAGTTGTCAGGGCTGGTTTATGATCTATCCGTTACGATATCGTTAAGATTAATAGAATCGGGGATGTTTTGGTTTGATTCATGCAATTTAGATGCCAGCAGCACTTGTTTTGAACGGCAGGTTAAGGAGATTTAAAACCTGATCCGGCTTGATAAAAATCAAGTTGGGCGGATAATTTATACTTTGTTTTAAAACGTTAATTCCTCAGGCTTTTGTAGTAAAACGAACATCTTTTTAACAAATTATGAGTAGCTTTGCCGCGTCTGACGCGGCCTCTGAAAATGGGACTGAGCAGGCGAAGCTGTAACTTGTTTACAGGCTTTTTTTAACAGTTTACTATGTCTGAAATTAATCACTCTCTCAGCAACTCACGAGTCCTGGTGACAGGAGGTGCAGGCTTCATCGGTTCCAACTTATGCGAAAATTTATTGCAGCATCACAATGAGGTGGTGTGCCTCGATAATTTTTCTACCGGTAAGCGCGAAAATATCCATGCATTCTTAGCACAAAAAAACTTCAAGCTCATCGAAGGCGATATCCGCGATGCGGCTGTTTGCGCCAAAGCCATGCAGGGAGTAGATGTCGTATTGCAACAGGCCGCGCTCGGCTCTGTGCCGCGCTCTATCAACGATCCCATCACGAGCAATGATGTGAATGTAAGCGGCTTCCTCAATGTGTTGGTGGCGGCACGCGATGCAAAGGTGAAGCGCTTTGTGTATGCGGCCAGCTCTTCTACATATGGCGATTCCGAAGTACTGCCGAAAACGGAAGAGGTCATCGGGAAGCCTTTGTCGCCTTATGCTGTTACCAAATATGTGAACGAACTGTATGCCCATGTGTTCCGCCTCAACTACGGGCTCGATACCATCGGCCTGCGCTACTTCAATGTGTATGGCCGCCGCCAGGATCCTAACGGGGCTTATGCGGCCGCTATTCCGAAATTCACACAGGCCTTTATGCGTCACGAGTCGCCGCTCATCAATGGCGACGGTACCAACTCGCGCGACTTTACCTATATCGACAATGTGATCCGGATGAATCACCTCGCAGCCATCACAACTAATCCGGAAGCAATCGGGGAAGTGTTCAATACGGCAGTAGGTGAGCGTACCGACCTGAACATGCTGGTGAGCTTATTGAAAAACTATCTGGCGGAATATGATCCGGCCATTGCCTCCGTTCCTGTGACGCACGGCCCTGCGAGGTTGGGAGACATCCCGCATTCGCTTGCTTCGATTGAAAAAGCGCATACGATGCTGGGCTATGTGCCAAGCCATGACCTCGAAGCGGGATTGAAAGAAGCTGTTCGCTGGTATTGGGAAAACCTGAAAGCCTGATCTGTCAGAAAAAGAAAACGTGAGCACCTTAAAAGATAAAGCAGTCAAAGGAATGATCTGGAGCGTGACGGAACGCTTCGGCAACCAGGGCATCCAGTTCCTGATAGGCCTGATGCTGGCGCGCCTGCTCATACCTGAAGATTACGGCTTGCTGGGCATGCTGCTTGTTTTTATTTCCATCGCCCAGGTATTTGTGGATGGTGGTTTTTCGGCAGCGCTCATCCGAAAGAGAGACGCCAGCCAATTGGATTATTCCACAATTTTCTGGTTTAATCTTTTAGTTTCGTTTGGTTGTTATATTCTGCTGTTTTTTGCAGCCCCTTTAATTGCGGGTTTTTTTGAAGAGCCGGAACTGATACTTTTAGTAAGAGTGGTTGGTTTAAACATCATGATCAATTCGCTGGGAATTATTCAAAAAACGATTTTAATTAAAGAGCTCAATTTTAAGACTCAGGCCAAGATCAATTTAACTTCTATCTTGCTCAGCGGGTTAATAGGGGTTTATTGTGCTTATGTGGGTTATGGTGTATGGGCCCTGGTCATTCAAAACATAAGTCGTAATCTTTTTATGAACGTGTCATTATGGTTCACAGGCAGATGGCGTCCGAAAAAAGTTTTTTCCACGAAGTCTTTTAAAGAGCTATTTGGCTTTGGGTCTCATCTGATGTTTGCATTACTTTTAAATACGATCTCAGAACAGCTAATTTCCATTGTCATCGGGAAAATATACAGTGCGAAAAGCCTCGGCTTTTATACAAGGGCAAATCAGTTTCAGAAATTGCCTGTGAGTAGTATTTATGGTGCTACCGGTGCTGTTTGTTATCCTGTTTTGGCTGAATTGCAAAACGACCAGGTAAAATTAAAAGAAGGCTACCGCTCGATGATTAAATTAATTGCATTTATACTGTTCCCTGTGATGGCAATATTGGGTGCTGTTTCTGAGCCTATGATCCGCGTCATTCTTACGGATAAGTGGTTACCGACAGTTCCTATTCTTCAAATACTTTGTATCGTAGGTGCATTTTATCCTTTGCATGCCATAAATCTCGATATATTAAAGATTAAAGGCCGGACTGATATTTTATTTAAACTGCAGATCATAAAACAAACCATTTATGTGGCTGTGATTATTGTCTGCTGCAGATGGGGTGTTATGGGCCTGGTTTGGGGTGAGGTTTTCGTAAACATCATCTCTTATTATATCAATGCTTTTTTCTCGAAAAGATTTATGGGATATAGTTTATCAAATCAGTTAAGGGATCTCTACATATTTGTCGTTATTTCTTTTTTAACCCTCGCTTTTTTAGTAGCAATTAATTATTTCATTAAAGACAAGTATTTGCAATTATTTGTTTCGCCATTTTTGGGAGTACTGTTTTATGTATTTCTGGCGTATCTCTTCAAGGTTAAAGAATTATTTAGTATCAAAAATATTGCATTTAATTTATTGTATAAAAAGAAAACTTTTTCTCTCTGAGAGCTGGCGCCTGAAATGGGTCACATGATTTTTTAAAGACTGTATTATATTAATAAACAACACGTAAATGAAAAGCACATTAAAGAAAGTTTATAAAAGATATTTTAAGGGAACAGTTCTCGCAGCAAAGCAGATAAAGAATACAAAATTCAATATCGGCAATAAAAAGCAATGTTATGTGTGTAAGAAAAAATTTAATCATTTCGGAAAATTCAGAAAGGGATCAAAAGGGCTGAATGCTTTTGTCGTGAACTTACAGGTTGTGGGGAGTGATGTCGATAATTTCATGTGTCATTTTTGCGGCTCTAACGACAGAACAAGGCACTTGTTTATGTTCTTTGACAAACTGAAGCTCTGGGAAAAGTTTGTTAATGCAAGCGTTTTGCATTTTGCACCTGAGATAACCATTGTTGAAAAAATCAAAAGCCTTAAGCCCGAATCTTATGCAATGGGTGATCTTTATCCGAACAAGGAAGAATATCAAAAAATGGATATTACTCAAATTCCATTTCAGGATGATAGCATCGATGTTTTAATTTGTAATCATGTCTTGGAACATGTTCCGGATTACAAAAAGGCGTTCCGGGAAATACACAGGGTATTGCGTGCAGGTGGCTTTGCAATATTACAAACACCTTATTCAGAACTTTTAGATCAGAATTTTGAAGACAGGAATATAGATACGGACGAACTTAGATTGTTTTTCTATGGCCAGGAAGATCATGTGAGATTTTTTAGCAAAAAACAATTCCTTCATGATCTTGAGGAAACAGGTTTTACGTTAAAGATCGTAAATCATACAGATATATTTACAGATGAAGAAACACAGTATTACGGAGTAAACAAGAAAGAAGATCTGATCAGGGTGATCAAAAGTTAGTGAAAATAGAATGTAATTATGATGACAAGTAGTTGCAGGCTGAACTGTACTTTAATCACTTCATTTAAAATTATAAAATAAAAGGTATGCTGATAATTGGAGCCAAAGGCTTTGCCAGAGAAGTACTGGAAGTACTACACCAGGATAACCGAACAGACGGCCTTGCCTTCTATGATGATGTTTCCACCGACCTGCCGGAGATGATCCACGGGCAATTCCCGGTGCTCAGGAGCCTGGAGGAAGCCAAAGCACGATTCGGCAAAGATCCGCGTTTCGTGCTGGGCATTGGGATTCCTGCCCTCCGCAAAAAACTCTACGATAAGTTCGTAGCTATCGGTGGTGAAGCAACATCTACCCTGAGCCCCTTTGCAAGAATAGGACATTATGGAAATACCATTTCCGAAGGATGTAATGTGATGACAGGAGCGGTGCTTACGACGGGGATCTATGTTGAAAGAGGTGTTCTCATCAATCTGAATTGCACGATCGGTCACGAAACAGTAATCGAAGAATTTGTAGAGCTGTCGCCCGGCACCAATATTTCCGGCAACTGCTACATCGGTGCCCATACCTTTATCGGCACCAATGCCACCATCCTGCCAAAGATCAGGATAGGAAGGCAGGTGGTGATTGCTGCAGGTGCAGTGGTGACGAAGGATGTTCCCGACCAGACGATGGTAGCGGGCATTCCAGCCATCATTAAAAAAGATTTCAGCGCATAGCCTTCATGATACAGCCGATGATTAGCGTGTTGATGATTACCTATAATCATGAGCGGTTTATAGAAGCCGCCGTGAACAGTGTATTGTCACAGCAAACAGACTATCCTTTCGAACTGGTGATCGGGGAAGATCACAGTCCTGATGCGACCGGGAAAAAAGTCGATGCGCTGGCAGATGCTTTTCCTCATATTATCAAAGTGGTACGGGCAGAAAGCAACATCGGTGTTGCGACCAATTTTTGCAGAACTTTTAGGGCCTGCTCCGGAAAATACATGGCTATCCTCGATGGTGACGATTTCTGGACAGATCCGCTGAAGCTGCAAAAGCAGGTGAGCTTTATGGAGGCAAATCCGGATTATGGCTTTGTGCATGCCGATGTCAACCACTATTACGAAGACAGTGGCAAAACAGAGCCTTGTGTGAATAAGACGAACGGACTGTATGTTCCGGATGGCGATCTGTTCCCGGAGCTGGTGAAGCCACAGCCCTTGTTTATTAAAACAGCCACGGTTTGTTTCCGGAAAGAGCTGGCTTCCGACTTCGACCTGGATCTAGCGGCGCGTGAGAACTGGCCATTGATCGATATGCCCTTGTGGATGGATATTACACAGCAAACGAAAGCGCATTACTTCGATGAGGTGTTTGCGACTTACCGCTTGCTCACCGAATCGGCCAGCAGGACACAGTCTCCACAGAAAAAACTGGCCTACCATCAGAAACTGTATGCCATCAAACAGCTGTATTTTGAAAAGTACAAAGTAGAGGGCGCAAACCGGAAAGCCCTCGATGAGGCTCACTACAGGGGCTTGATCCGCATTGCCTTCAACCTGAAGGATGCTGCGCTGGCACAGAAAGCCGCCATATTTTTAAAAACACAGGGCTATCCCATTAGCAGGAAAGAACGGATGTTGTTGCTGGCTACCCGGTATAAACTCTTTAGAGCACTGTATCGCCTGCTGAAATGAAGATTCTCCAGGTGATAAGCGGCCTCGGGACCGGTGGCGCCGAAAAGTTTGTGGTGGAATTATCCAATGAGCTTTCTATAAATCATAGCGTCACCCTTTGCAGCTTTAAGCCGGTAAGTGCTGAGATGCAGTTTCCTAAATACCTGCAGGCCTGCGTTCCTTTGATCTCCCTTGAAAAAAAGAAAGGGCTGGATGCGGGGATGTACCGAAAATTATACCGCCTGATCAAAGCAGAAAAGCCCGACGTGATTCATTTTCACCTGGATGCAACCCTGAAATACATCCTGCCTTTTGTATTTCTCTTTTCGAAGATTAGGTTCATTCACACATTGCATAGCGATGTCAATACCGAGAAACGGAAGATCTTTCGCCAGCTTAGCTACATAAAAGCATTAGTCCGTAAAGTAAAATTGGTTTGCATTGCAGCCAATATCCGGGATGAGTTTCAAAAAGAGTTTCCTTCCTTTCGGTTTGAGCTCGCAGAGAATGGGATCGCTCCGCTTAGCACCACCACAAAGGCAGAGGAGGTGTGCCGGGAAATCGGGCAGCTAAAACCCACCCCCCAGGCACAGGTGCTGTTATCTGTAGGACGGCTGGATGCCAATAAGAACCATGCTTTGCTGATGGAAGCCATGAATGAATTGAAAGCCTCCGACATAATTTGCCTGATCATCGGTAAAGATTCGTCTCATGACAAAGCCTATAAGTATCAGCTGGATTCGCTCAGGAGCCCTCATGTCTTTATGTTAGGAGCCAAAGATAACATTGCCGATTATATGGCTTGCTGCGATGCTTTTGTGCTGACTTCTTTCAATGAAGGCATGCCCATCTCTGTGCTGGAAGCGATGTCTTGCGGATTGCCTGTGATAGCCACACCAGCAGGCGGCTTAAGAAGCCTGGTAAGGGATGAGGTGAATGGTTTTGTGGCAGACGATTTTAGCAAGCCAGCTTTCGTAAAGGCCCTTCATTCCTATATGAACCTTGAGCAAGCTAAAAAGGAAAACATCGCTGCGGAAAACAGGAAAGCATTTTTGGAAAAATATAGCATTGGCGTTTGTGCGGCCCGCTATCTTTCACTTTATACAGACACTATACGTTAACACATGTGCGGAATAGCCGGATATTTACATTTCAATAAGACTAAAAAAGCAGAACAGCCGGTTTTAAAAGGCATGACGGATTGTATGTCTTATCGCGGGCCTGACGGCGATGGCTTTTATGTGCAGGATAACCTGGCACTGGGTCATAGGCGCTTGAGCATTATCGATCTCAGTACAGGTGATCAGCCCATGTACAGCAGCGACCGGCATAAGGTTCTTGTTTTCAACGGTGAGATTTATAATTACATAGAATTGAAAGAAGAGCTTAGCGCGTTAGGCCACCGCTTTGAAACCACTTCGGATACGGAAGTGCTGATCAAGGCTTACGAGGAATGGGGCTACGACTGCCAGAATAAATTCAACGGGATGTGGGCTTTTGCTCTGTGGGATGAAACAAAGCAGGAGTTGTTCCTGTCGCGCGACCGGATCGGAGAAAAGCCGCTGCATTATGCCGTGTTTGAAGAAAGCTTTGTGTTTGCGTCGGAGATCAAGTCCATCCTGAGCTTCGGCGTTCCGAAAGTGATCAGAAAAGAGCTGATCGAAATTTACCTGGCGCTCACCAATATTCCGGCGCCCGATACCTTTTACAAAGACATTTATAAATTAATGCCGGGGCATTACCTTGTGGTGAAAGACGGTACAGTCTCGGAGAAAAGCTACTGGCAGTTTCCACAGTGTGCAGAAAAGGCCATGATCACTGATAAAAAGTTGGTCTACGAAACCTTTGAAGCCCTGCTCACAGATGCCGTACGCATCCGGATGAGAAGCGACGTGCCTTTTGGCGCCTTTCTGAGCGGCGGGCTCGATTCTTCGGCAATCGTTTCCATCATGGCCGGCATCTCTTCCTTTCCTGTCAATACCTTTACCATTGGGTTTGATAACAAGGATTTTGATGAGAGTGAGCTGGCCAAAGAAGTGTCTGACAAATTCGGTACAGGGCATCACCGCGGAACGGTTGTGCCCGATAGCTTTAAAGGTGCCATCAACCGTGTGGCGCATCATTATGATGAGCCCTTTGGCGATTCCTCGGCCATTCCCACAGACTTTGTGTCGCGCTATGCCTCGCAAAAAGTAAAAATGGTGCTGACAGGAGATGGAGGCGACGAAGCCCTGAGCGGCTATAACTCCTATAAAGGTGTCAAGGTCTCTTCTGCCATCAATGCCTGGTTGCCCGGAGGCTTAAAGAAAGGTCTTATCGGTTCCGTGCATTTGCTGTCGCGTGTGGCGAAAGGCCCCCTTCGTTATAAACTTAATAAAGTAGCCAACGTGCTCAAAACATCAGAGCTGCCTTTTCATATAAGACTCGCGGAAAAAACAGCTTTCACCAGCCTGAAAGATATTAAGCAACTTACGGCGCACATCGAAGGGGTGATCCCGGTGGAAGAGTACTTCAAAAAACTGCTGGAGGAATGTCGGTTTAAGGATGATTTTTATAAGCTGATGTATGTGCATTACAGGCATAATCTGCCAAACGATTACTTGGTGAAGGTAGACCGCATGACAATGGCCAATTCCATTGAGGCACGGGTTCCGTTTCTGGATTACAGGTTGGTGGAATTTATGGCAGGCGTCCACAAGGATGTGAAAATGGATGGATGGGAACTGAAAAGCGTGTTGAGAGCAAGCGTGGGCCGCCATCTTCCACCAGCGATCTTAAAAGCTTCCAAGCGTGGCTTCGGGATCCCTTTGCGCGAATGGTTCAAGGAAAAAGAGTTCGGCAGCGTGTTGGGAGAGAATCTTGAAAACGTGAATAAGCTCCTGAATGAAGCTACGGTAAAGAAAATCATCAGGGAAAATAACGAAGGCAAAAAAGATAACGGCAATTTTATCTGGACACTGATTCAGCTGAATAAATTCCTCGACTGATGCTGAAAGCAATCAACCGTAAATATCTGCTCTTCGGAACATTCTTCTATGCTTTCGTGGCTTTTTTATTTCCGGTAGAGCTCAAGGCTTTGTACCTCGTTAACTATTTATCGTTGATCATACTGGCTGTGTTCGTGGGCCAGCTGGAGAAAAGGCCGGAAGAATATTTTAACAGGAAGAAGCTAGGGATCATCGTTTTCTTCTATTCATTGCTCATGATCTTCTGCTACAATCTGATCTCCTATTTTTATACGGGCAACCTATATGTGTTCAGCGAGGACGATGCCATGCTTTACCACCGCGAAGCCTCCGTCATGGCCGACATGCCTTTTGTAAAAAGCATCGACTATTACCTGTCGCGGCATGAATCCGAAGACCTGGGCATCGTCATCATCCTGAGCACGCTATACAAAGTTGTGGCTTCCAAGATCTTGCTAAGCATCTTTTATGTCTTCGTTGCCGTAGTTACCGCCAATTGCATTTATAGCATTTCTGCGCGCTTCATGTCGGCCAAGTATGCTTTTTTATGCGCCCTGGTATATTGTACGTCTTCTTACATGATCTGGTACCATTCTTCCGGCTTAAAGGAAAGCGTACTGGTGCTGCTCGTTACCCTGTTTTACAGCAGCTATTACCGCGTCGACATTGATAAAAAAACAACTTCCGCCTGGTGGCTGGCGCTTGTGCCTTGTATGCTGTTGTTGTTCCGGCCGGTGTTGGCGATGTTCTGCCTTTTTTCCATTGGCATGGGCCTCTTGTTGAAACGTAAGCTGAGCGTGCCACAGGTGTTGCTCCTGATTGCCGGAGCCCTGGCAGGAATGTATTTTATGGAAAAGATCATGAGCTCAACGGATAAGTTTTTGGTGGGCGGAACCGAGTCCATGCTCGAGATCAAGGAAATATCAGGTATGGTGAAGGGAAGCGTTTCCTTTACCTATTTCGTGAATACGCTATCGTCCATGTTCGGCCCCTTTCCCAGCCCTCTGTCTTCCAAGATACACCTCATGTTTTATGCTCCCGGGCTCATTTTCAAGGTGTTTATTTCAGTAGCCTTTTGGTTCGGGGTCATTCATTGCATTCACATAAGAATGAGCAGGATATATCCCATGCTGTTTTTTGTAATAGCGGAAATGGCGTCCTTAACCTATATCCTGGAGGCTTTGGAATTAAGAAAATCTCTGCCCCATTTTGCGCTGGTATATATTATTGCCTTTATTTTTATATATAAGTTCGATCACAATCAGCTCCTCACCCTCAAAAACCACATGCTCTATGAAAAATCGTTTCATGTGGCAGCTATTGTCCTTTGTGGCCTGATGGTGTACTGGAATTTCAGATAGTTTATGAAAGTTCTTTTTGTTTCAAGTGGTAATATTAAAAAATTTGGGATTAGTCCAATTGTTACCAACCAGGGTGACTCTTTAAAGAAAGCAGGAGTGGACGTTATATATTACGGTATAGAAGGTAAAGGCAAGTTCAACTATTTAAAGAATATTAAAAGCTTGAGACGTTTCATTAAAGAAAGTAATGCCGATATTATTCACGCGCATTATTCTTTATCGGCCATCGTTGCTGCAATTGCAAATACAAACAAGCCAATGGTTGTTTCTTTAATGGGCAGCGATTCGCAGGCAAAGTTTTTCTTTCGCTGGATCATAAAGATCTTTTATTCTTTTTTTTGGAAAGTAACTATTGTGAAATCTCAAAACATTAAAGATAATCTTGCAATGAGCAATGCTTTAATTCTGCCAAATGGCGTTGATTTTAAACTATTCAGGCCTCTGGATAAAATGGAATCGAAGAAGAAAGTAAATTTTCTTCCGGATAAAAAATATGTTGTTTTTATTGCTGATCCTACAAGGGAAGAAAAGAACGTTAAGCTGGCAAAAGAAAGTGTTGATATTTTAAAAACAGAAAAGAATGTTGAATTATTTGTTGTATTTGGTGAGAACGGAATTGATAATAAAGAAATTCCTGATTATTTAAATGCGGCAGACGCTCTTATATTAACTTCCTTAAGCGAAGGCTCTCCTAACGTTGTAAAAGAAGCCATGGCCTGCAATTGCCCGGTTGTTTCAACAGATGTCGGTGATGTAAGATCCGTTATAGGCAATACGGCAGGGTGCTACGTGACTTCTTATGATGCAAAAGATATTGCATCAAAACTTTTAAAAGCAATCGATCATGGCAAAACAACCGGAAGGAAAGATATTGACCATTTAAACAGTGAGAAAATAGCCGAAAAATTAATTTATATATATTCAGATATTGTCAAAAAATAATATGTCAATCATCAAACAAATAATCAAAGTTTCAGGTTTTTTTAATACGGTTGGATCTGAACTGATGAAAGCTTTATTAAGACTTAATGGCGCAAAAATTGGTAAAAATACATTTGTAAGTTTTTCATCAAGAATCGTTTCAAGAAATTTAGTTATTGGAAATGATGTTGTTATTAAAAGCCAGGCAAAAATAAAAGCAAAAAAAGTACGGATAGGAAACAGCTGTATTATTTCAGAACATTGTTATATAACAGGTAGTGCCGATTTTGAAATTGGCGACACAACATTTATTGGGAAAAAAGTACGTATTAATGTAAGCGAAAACGTTTTGGTAGGGAAGGACGTTGGTATAGGCGAAAACTCTGTGATCTGGACACATGGGTATTTTCCGCCGGCAGATGAGGGCTATCCTGTAACATATAAACCTGTTACGATAAAGGATGGTGCCTGGGTATCAACCAATATTATTATTTTGCCCGGTGTTGTTATTGGTAAAAATACCATCATTGGCGCAGGCTCGGTAGTAACTAAATCTTTTGAAGACAATTCATTAATTGCTGGTAATCCGGCAAAATATTTGAAAAATACAAATGAAATGAGAAGCGATATAGGATTTATTGCTATCATGAGAGATATCTTCAGAAAATATCCTGAATTTAGTTTTGTTGAAGAAGGAGAGCATTATTTGATCTATAATTTAAATACATATAAAGTCTATTTGTTTTTTAAAGAAAACGATTATAATAGGGCATCAATTGATGCAAAACATTCGATCGTTATCTTTAAAGAAATTGACAATCCTGAATACTTTAAGAACAATAAATTCAATTGGTTCGATCTTTCTAAACGCGAATGCAAAAATATGCCACTTAAAGAAGCTAAGATGATTATGAGCGTTTTTAGAGATTGGGGTATTCGCTTAATAGTAAATTATAATTAATATGTTAAAAGTAGCTTTATCGCACGATATCGACAGAACAAAAAAAACGTACCAGTACTTTACCAAGCCTTTACGTGCATTGGCGAAACTGAACTTTAAAGCACTAAAAAACCAGTTAATTTCTTTTGGAAGCAATAAAAATTACTGGACTTTTGAAGAAATAATTAAAATAGAAGAAGAGAACAATGTAAAGTCAACTTACTTTTTTCTTAACGAAACGATTAAAGTTAATTTTTTAAAATTAGGAACTTATAAGCTTGCTTTGGGGCGTTATAAAATTTCTGATCCCAAAATTGTTGAACTTATTAAACGCTTAGATAAAGGCGGTTGGGAAATAGGCGTACACGGCTCATATAATTCTTTTAAAGATAAAGCGCTTTTGAATAGAGAGAAGCTTACACTCGAAAAAATTGTCGGGCATGAAATAATAGGTACACGTCAACATTATCTTAATTTAAATGATAATACATGGAAGATCCAAAAAGAAATTGGATTTAAATATGATTCAAGCTTAGGTTACAACGGTAGCAAAACAAAAATTGGTTTTATTGACGAACATCTAATACCATTCTTTCCTTTTAACGACGAGTTCTCGGTTATTCCCTTGGTTCTTATGGATGCAAATTTTATGGGTATCCAGGATCGCTGGCAGGAGCTCGAAAAACTAATTGACCTTTGTATTCAGAATGATGCTTACCTGGTAGTAAATTTTCATAACCACGTGTACAACGAAAAAGAATTTCCGGGCTACAAAACAGCTTATAAAAAAATAATAGAAATGTGTAAAGCGAAAAATGCAAAGTTTTATACAATGAAAGAGATTTACGAAACAGAGCTGCAAAAAAGAAAATAAAAATGTGTGGAATTACAGGAATTTTTAATTTAAAGAATAAAAACGTCTTCAACGATAGCATCAAAGCCATTAAGGCAATGAGATGATAAAGAAATAAATATACATGGCAGAACCGACTAACAAATTTATGAAACTAGCGCAGGATCAGATGGGCTCGGCGCACCTGGAAGCAGAATCGGCCGGCGGGCTTTTGAAATCTTTTTTCGGGAAGCTTGTCCAGGTAGTAGCGATGACCAGGCTACCGGTGGGCTCCCGCTTTCGCTGCAGCCTCGAGCGCCTGCGTGGCGTTAAGATTGGTAAGCACGTATTTCTGGGTGGCGGTAACGTGCTCGACCGGGCGCGTCCTGATCTGATCACGATCGAGGATTATGTGTCGCTGGCAGGAGGCGTGTACATTCTCACGCATTCAAATCCGACAACGCCTTTGCGCGAGATCCTGGGGCCTGCTTCCAAAAAAGTAGCGCCGGTAGTGATTAAGCGCGGTGCCTGGATCGCCGTGAACGTCGTGATCCTGCCGGGCGTAACCATCGGCGAAAATGCCATTGTAGCTACCGGTTCGGTGGTGATGAAAGATGTGCCGCCGATGACCATCGTCGGAGGCACACCGGCCAAAGAAATTAAAAAGATTGTTCCGGTAGAAAAACAGGACTGATGCGTTACCTTATTTTTATGGGTCATCCGGCCCACTTCCACCTGTTCCGCTTTATGATTCCTGCTCTGCAGAAGAACGGGCATGAGGTAAAAGTGCTCATCCGCAACAAGGATATCCTGGAAGAGCTTTGTCAGAAATCGGGGCTGACCTATACCAATGTGCTTCCGGAACAGCGCGGCAAAGGCCTTTCATCGCTGGCTCTTAGCTATGCACGCAAATACCGCCGCATCTCGAAGATCATCCGGGAGTTTAAGCCGACCCTGCTGCTGGGCTCGGAGCCATCGCTGGTACACCTCGGGAAGTTTTATAAGATCCCGAGCATTGTATTCAGTGAAGACGATGCAGCCATCATTCAGAAATTTGCAAAGATCACCTATCCGCTCACGGATGTGATTCTCTCTCCGGCCAGCTGCAACGCCGGGAAATGGGAATATAAGAAGATCGGCTATAATGGCTTTCATAAACTCACCTACCTGCATCCGAAGGTATTTGTTCCCGACAGGAATGAGATCAAAGAGCTGGGGGAGGGTGATTTTTTTGTTTTACGTTTTGCGCAGCTCCATGCTTATCATGATACTAACCGCAGCGGCATTACCAAAGCCATTGCCACCAGGCTGATCGACATTCTGAAACCTCACGGGAAGATCTACATTACCTCGGAGCGGGAGCTGGAGCCGGAGTTTGAGCCCTATCGCCTGGCCATCGATCCGCTGAAGATCCACCATGCGCTGAGTTTCGCGAAATTATACATTGGCGATAGCCAGTCGATGGCTGTAGAAGCTGCCCTGCTTGGAACTCCGGGCATCCGTTTCAACGATTTTGCCGGGGAGATTGGCGTGCTCAATGAGCTGGAGCAGGTATACGGGCTTACACACAGCGTGAAAACCACAGAGCCGGAAAAATTATACAGTCTCACGGAAAGCCTGGTGTCGGATCAGGAGCTGAAACACCAGTTTCAACTCAAACGGAAAAAACTCCTGGATGAGAAAATCAATGTGTTCGAATTTTTTATGTGGTTCATTCAGAACTACCCGGAGAGTAAGCAACGCATGCAATCCGGTATGGATTATCAATACCAGTTTAAATAATGGATTTCACGGTCAGTCAATATAAGCTCCTGCTGCAAAGCCTTATCAGGCAAAATTACCAGTTTCAAACTTTTCGAGACTTCCTGGCGAACCCGCTTCCGAAATCCATTGTGCTGAGGCATGATGTGGATCTGCTTCCTTACAATTCATTGGCCTTTGCCAGGATCCAGGCAGAGCAGGGGATCAAAGGGGTTTATTATTTCAGGGCCGTGCCGGAGAGCTGGGATGTATCGGTGATTAAGGAGATTGCTGAGCTGGGTCATGAAATAGGCTATCATTACGAATGCCTCACGACCTGCAAAGGAGATATGTCCAAAGCCATGGCCGACTTCGAACAGAATTTATCGGCCCTGCGAAAGCTGGCGCCGGTTTCTACGATATGCATGCACGGAAGCCCGATGAGCCGCTATGATTCCAAAGACCTCTGGAAGCATGCCGATTACCGGAAGTATGGCATTACGGGAGAGCCCTATTTTGATGTGGATTTCAGCAAGGTATTTTACCTCACGGACACCGGCCGTCGCTGGGATGGAGATAAAGTGAGTGTGAGGGATAAGGTGCAGGCTTCGGGTTATGATCTGTCTTTTCATTCCACCGCGGAAATCATCCGTTTCGCCGATTCGGGACAATTGCCGGAACAGATCATGTTCACCTTCCATCCCCAGCGCTGGAATGATCGTACATTTCTATGGATAAAAGAATGGCTGTTGCAAAGCCTTAAAAATCAGGTAAAATTACTTATTGTCAGAAAGCAGGCGGATTAGTAGCTCCAAAGAGCTATTCACTGTTGATAGAAACAGCAGGCAGTATTTTTCAATCTTCCCTGTCGCAATTAACAAATTAATGTCTTAAATTTGATAGAAGTGCTACACAAACACAGCCCTGTTTTCGATGAATGAAAAAATAGTTGGGCTTAAACTTTGTAAATTAGCCCAATACCTTAGTAACTAAAACACACAGATCATGATTAAAAAAATTACGACTATTTCCCTGGTAACAGTCTTGTTATCTCTGCTAAGCTTGAATAAGCTCACCGGGCAGGTAAGTTTAACCAATGCATCGGCCAGCGCATTGATCGATTTTTCTAATACAACACCAACGAGCGTTGGTACGACACCGGCAACGGCCTATGCCGCTGCAGGCTTTTCAGCTAACCCGACTACCGCCGGCAGATTGAACTCCAATGCATGGGCCTTAACAGGATGGACTGATGGCTCAGTCACTTTCGGAGGAAGCAATGTAACAGGCGACTATATAAGAGGAGCGAGTGCCGTAGCCGTAACCACGGGCGGTATGTATGCTTATACCGGGGCTCCTGGAAGCGCCGCAAACCCGGCTTTAATGATCCAGCCGGGAGGAGGCGATTTTGCGCCGGGTACATTAACCCTGAGAGTTGTCAATAATGGCACAACAGCGATCAACAGCTTCACTGTTTCTTACGACTTATATGTGAGAAACGATCAGCCAAGATCCAGTAGCTTTAATTTTTCCTATTCACTGGATAATTCGTCATACACCGCAGTATCCGCTTTGGATTATACCACTACTGCGACTTTAGATGCTTTAGGCTGGGTGAAGGTTGGAACTTCGCCATCCCGTTCAACCGTCATTAACTCCTTAAACATTGCACCGGGCGGTTTTTTCTATATTCGTTGGAGCTCTAATGATGTGGCAGGTTCAGGTTCAAGGGATGAGCTTGGCCTGGATGATGTCGCCATCAGCGCAGCGTTTGTGGTTAATCCTTCCTTCAATATTACCAATAACGGTCTTCAGCCACCGGCGGCTTCTGTTCTTCAAGGCAGCAATAAGAACATGCTTCAACGCTTTATTCTGAGAGAAACGAATGTAGCTGCAGGAACCTTAAATACGATTACCATTCCTTTAACCGGGACTTACATGGCAAGCGATATCAATGCCGCGGGCTTAAAATTATATACAGCGCCTACCAATAACTATGCGTCTGCTACGGTATTATCCGCACAGGCATCGCTGGCTTCAGGCTCAGGAGAATCGGTAAGCTTCAGCTCCCTGAACTATGCCGTGGCGCAAAACAGTACGCAGTATTTCTGGATCACGAGTGATATTGATGCGGCGGCTACGGTAGGAAATACCATCAGAGCGACGGCACTCAATGCAGGCAATTTTACTTTTGCAGCAGGCACGGTGACGGCTTCTGTCAATCAGGGCGGTATTCAGACAATCGCTTCCTCGAGCCCATCGCTCAATGTGACCGATAACGGGACACAGCCGGCTGCGGCTATTGTGCTTCAAAATACCAATGACAACCTTCTTCAAAGCTTCGTAGTGACAGAAGGGAACGTTGCTGCGGCCACACTAAACGTGGTTGCCATTCCTTTGGTTGGAACTTATTCGGCAAGCGATATTAATGGAGCGGGCCTGAAGTTGCGTGCTTCCACAACCAACAATTTTGCCTCTGCTACTGTTTTGTCAAGCAGCGTATCTGCCTCATCGGGGTCGGGAGAAACGGTACTGTTCAATGGTGTGAACTATGCCATTGCCAAAAACAGCACGCATTATTTCTGGGTAACGGCCGATATTGCCAATTCAGCCACTGTAGGTAATACGATCAATGCTTCGGCTCTGAGCGCAGGAAATTTTAGCTTCACATCTGCTTCGCCTACCGTATCGGTTAATGCCGGTGGTGTTCAAACCATCGACGCTCCTTTGGTAACGACAGAACTTCTTCCTGCTTATTGCGGCTATACAGCCCAGAGCTTTGGTGAGTTTATCGCGGCCGATCCGGTTCCTTCCGCTACCCATTACCTCTTTAAGCTGGTCAATGCGGCTAATTCCTACACTCAAACCTTTGCTTCAGGCTATCCTGACCTAACCTTGTACTCGATTCCGGGCATCAGCTATAATACGACCTACACGGTAACGGTTGCCTGGTCGCCGGACGGTGTTACCTGGAGCAGTTACGGCAGCCCTTGTTCGATCACTTCACCGATGAATGAGGTGACGGAGCTGGAGCCTGCTTATTGCGGCTTTACGGCATCGAACTATTCCCAGATCATCTATGCCGATAGGGTGAGCGGCGCCACACAATACGAATACCAATTGGTGAATGCCGCTCAGAGTTATACGCAAACGGTTGTAAAAACGAATAACAATTTTAACCTGGCCCAGTTTACGGGCTTACAACCGGGCACGACTTATTCCGTATCGGTGAGGGTATTTATTTTCGGTGCCTGGGACATTTATGGAACGAGCTGTAATGTGACAACGCCATTGGGTGTCACAAGCACCTCCTTACAACCATCGAGCTGTGGAGTGACCATAAGTAACTATGCCCAGATTCTGTACGCCGTGCCTGTGGCTAATGCCACGCAGTATGAATACAGGGTAATGAATACAGCCTTAAGCTATACGCAGACCTTTGTAAAAACAAACAACAACTTCAACCTGGGTCAATTTACAGGCCTTACGAATAATACCACGTACTCAGTAGCTGTAAGAGCGAACGTCGGCGGTATATGGGGCAGCTTTGCATCGAACTGCCAGGTAACGACGCCATCAAGCGTAGCGACTACGTCGTTACAACCGTCAAGCTGTGGTATTACCGCTTCTTCTTATGCCCAGGTATTGTATGCCGTAGCCTTAACCGGTGCCACGCAGTACGAGTACAGGCTCGAAAATGCAGCGGCCAGCTACACACAGACCTTTGTGAAAACGAGCAACAACTTTAACCTGACCCAGTTTACCGGGCTGACGAATGGTACAACCTATTCGGTAAGCGTGAGGGCTAATATCGGAGGCTCCTGGGGCAATTTCGGTCCGGTATGTACTGTAGCCACACCGGCCTCCTCTCCAACAACGTCGTTACAGCCAGCGAGCTGTGGCATTACCTTATCAAGCTACACACAGATCCTGTATGCAGTAGCGGTAACCGGTGCCACGCAGTACGAATACAAGCTTGAGAACACAGGCCTTGGTTACAGCCAATCGTTTGTGAAGAGCAACAACAACTTCAACTTCGGCCAGTTCACAGGTTTAGCTAACAGCACCGCTTATGATGTACAGGTACGTGTGTTCTTCAATGGCGGCTGGGGCAGCTACGGTAGTATCTGCAGCATCACAACGCCTGCTTCTGCGATCATGCTGAACGGCAATACAGGCATGGCTTCGAGAGAAGGTATTGAAAATGCTGATCATACTCTTGCCGAAAACAGCTTCAACGTCCTTGCTTATCCGAACCCATTCAACAATGAGTTTTCTCTGAATCTGCTAAGCTACACCGTCAATGAGCCGGTTCATATCCGGGTGTATGATGCTACGGGCAAGCTGGTAGAACAACACGATCTGTCTGCTGAGTCGGTAAAAGAAGTATCGATAGGTACAAGCTATGCTGAAGGTATCTACAATATTATTGTGAGCCAGGGCACACAAAGCAAATCCATTAAAGTCATCAGACAATAGAATCATCTGAATTTTCCTAAAGACACAAAGCATAGACTCCTTTTCGGAGCTATGCTTTTGTCGTATGGAACGCCAGGGTGCCAGCTATAGATCCTGGAAATGGTCTCCGGCTGAAATGAGCGACTGTTCCGGGTTTTAAACATTGCAAATTAACAAACAGCAGATGGTGCCATGTTTTTTTAATGAAAACAGTGGTTAACACAAGCATAAACTTAACTTAATGGAGAGTCAGCATAGCCGGGAATAAACTTGCGTAATTTTGCCTGTAGTATAACACGTAAAAATACTATCCCCCCATGGCAAAAAAAATCACATGCTTCTTCTTAATAGCTATATTCCTGGTATTAGGTTTTACAAACCTGCTTTCTCAAACCACACTGGTTAATTATGATTTTAACTCAACAAGCTCTTATCCGGCGCTGCCTACAGCCACTGTTGCCAATGTAACGTCTTCCGCCAACTGTACTGAAGCTTTTACCACCTTCGGTGGAGTCGCGACCACGGCAGGGGCTTTCACGGCTAACTCCACATCGGGCAATGCCATTGCGATGAACAATTCAAGCGGAACCAATACCAGGTATTTTACATTCAGCTTAGGCGGATCCGCCCTGGCCAATTATAAAACCCTGAAGTTGTATTTCCAGGCCCAACGTTCCAATACCGGTGCAACCCTTGTTACTGTTCAGTATAGTTTGAACGGAGGTGCTTATACGGCATTTACGACGAACACGATGAGTCCGCAAACAGCCTTCAATGCTATAACCCTTGTATTGCCTTCTGCAGTAGATAATCCAACATCGCTCGACATCCGGCTTTTTGCCAGCGGGGCATCGGGCGCAGGTACCTTGAGGATCGACAACTTCCAGGTGCAGGGCGTATTAGCGCCGGCAGCCTCATCTTTTAATATTACCAATAACGGTCTTCAGCCAAACGCTGCCTCCATTCTTCAAAGCTCCAACGATAACATTCTTCAGCGATTTACGATTACAGAAGGAAATGTAGCTGCCGGAACATTAAACAGCGTTGCCATTCCTTTGGCCGGAACTTATGCCGCCAGTGATATCGCTGCCCTTGGCTTAAAATTATACGGTGGCACGACCAACAGCTTTGCATCTGCCACCTTATTATCTTCCAAAACCTCTGTGTCTTCCGGCTCAGGAGAAACGGTGACGTTCAGTTCACTGAATTATGCCATTGCTAAAAATACAGCCCGTTATTTCTGGGTGACAAGCGATGTCTCCGCTTCAGGAACCGTAGGGAATACGATTAGGGCTACGGCACTCAATGCAGGGAATTTTACTTTTGCAGCAGGTACAGTGACGGCCTCTGTTAATGCCGGCGGCATTCAAACAATTGCTGCGCCGGTGCCGTCTCTGAGCATCAGCAATAACGGGGCTCAGCCTGCCGCGGCTCTGGTGCTTCAAAACAGTAACGGCAACCTGCTCCAGAGCTTTACGATTGCCGAAGGCAATGTAGCAGCAGGAACCTTAAACAACGTGGCGATTCCTTTGGCCGGAACCTATTCGGCAAGCGATGTCAATGGAACAGGCTTAAAATTATACGCTTCTACGACTAACAATTTTGCATCAGCTACCGTAGTATCATCTCAAGCATCTATGGCGGCGGGTTCCGGAGAAACCGTAAACTTCAGTAGCCTGAATTATGCCATTGCCAAAAACAGCGCGCATTATTTCTGGGTGACGGCCGATATCGCTAATTCGGCCATTGTAGGAAACACGATCAATACTTTGGCATTAAGTGCAGGGAATTTTACCTTTGCAAACGGTTCGGTAATCGCATCTGTTAGTGCTGGAGGAGTTCAGACGATTGATGCCGCTCCTGTGACGACACAGCTCCGCACATCGTATTGCGGCTACACTGCCCAAAGCTTTGGAGAATTCATCGGCGCCGATTCTGTATTAGCAGCGCATCATTATCGCTTTCAATTGGTGAACTCAGCAACATCTTACACACAAACATTTACCAACTCATCAGGCTATCCCTACCTGACGCTCTACACCATTCCGGGCATCAGCTATAATACAACTTACACGGTAACGGTTGCCTGGTCTGCCGACAATGTGACCTGGAGCAATTACGGCAGCCCTTGTACGATCACTTCGCCGATGAACGAAGTCACCGAATTACAAACGGCTTATTGCGGCTTTACGGCATCAAGCTATTCACAGATTATTTATGCCAACCGGGTGAGCGGTGCTACCCAGTATGAGTATAAATTGGTAAACGCCGCTCAAAGCTATACACAGACCTTTGTAAAAACGAATAACAATTTCAACCTGTCGCAGTTTACAGGAATACAACCGGGCACGACCTATTCCGTATCGGTGAGGGTCTTTATCTTCGGCGCCTGGGATATTTATGGAACGAGCTGTAATGTGACTACTCCGTCAAGCGTAACGACTACTTCCTTGCAAGCGTCAAGCTGTGGTGTTACGGTGAGTTCTTACCCACAAATTCTGTATGCCGTGCCTGTCGCTAATGCTACACAGTACGAATACCGGGTGATGAATACAGCCTTAAGCTATACGCAGACCTTTGTAAAAACAAACAACAACTTCAACCTGGGTCAATTTACAGGCCTTACGAATAATACCACGTACTCAGTAGCTGTAAGAGCGAACGTTGGCGGTATATGGGGCAATTTTGCCAACAACTGCCAGGTAACGACGCCATCAAGCGTAGCGACTACGTCTTTACAACCGGCCTCTTGTGGGATCACCGCCAGCAGCTATACCCAACTCCTGTATGCCGTAGCTGTGACAGGGGCCACACAGTATGAGTACAAGCTCGTAAATGCAGCAGCCAGCTACACACAGTCTTTCGTAAAAAGCAACAATAACTTTAACCTGGCACAGATCACAGGATTAGCCAACAACACCATCTATGATGTTCAGGTACGCGTGTTCTTTAATAGCGCCTGGGGCAATTACGGACCGGTGTGTACAGTCACCACCCCGGCCTCATCGCCAACGACTTCTTTACAACCGGCATCCTGCGGGATCACCGCCGGCAGCTGCACCCAGATTCTGTATGCGGTAGCCGTATCCGGTGCCACACAGTACGAGTACAAGCTTGAGAACACAGGCCTTGGCTACAGCCAAAGCTTTGTGAAAACAAACAATAACTTCAACTTAAGTCAGTTTACCGGCCTTGCCAACAGTACGGCTTATGATGTACAGGTACGCGTGTTCTTCAACGGTGTTTGGGGTAACTACGGCAGCATCTGCAGCATCACAACGCCTGCTTCTGCAATCATGCTGACTGGTAATACAGGTATGGCATCCAGAGAAGGTGTTGAAAATGCCGATCATACTCTTGCCGAAAACAGCTTCAACGTCCTTGCTTACCCGAACCCATTCAACAGTCAGTTTTCTCTGAATCTGCTAAGCTACACTGTCAATGAGCCGGTTCATATCCGGGTGTATGATGCTACGGGCAAGCTGGTAGAGCAACATGATCTGTCTGCTGAGTCGGTAAAAGAAGTATCGATAGGTACAAGCTATGCCGAAGGCCTGTACAATATTATTGTGAGCCAGGGCACACAAAGCAAATCCATTAAAGTCATCAGACAATAGAATCATCTGAATTTTCCTAAAGACACAAAGCATAGCTCCGAAGAGGAGGCTATGCTTTTGTCGTATCATCGTCTGTAGCATCGCTATAGAGAACCATCATCACGTGAAACAACTTATTACAGAAAAATCCGGAGCAGAAGCTTACGCTTTCTTTAGCCGCTATGTGCATATAGAATCGCCGGAAACCCTTGTCCTGTCAACAACTAACGAGTTCAACGTTGCGAACTATTCCAGGGAGTTCCATAGCTTCATCAACCTCAGTAAAGTCAACAATATCCGTTACGTCAATAAATTTTTTGAGCAGGTCAATAGCAGGCTTAAGAATGGAGATACCTTTATCTGCTGTTTCGAAACCATCCAGGCCCGGAAGGAAAGGCACCGGATCGGAACGATTCCCGTGATCAAAAGTATTTATTTCGCGTTCGAGTTTATCTTTTTGCGGGTCTTTCCCAAAGTATGGGGTCTCAAAAAGATTTATTTTGCGATTACCCGCGGCCGGAACAGGCTGATCTCGAAAGCGGAAACCTTCGGAAGGCTTGCCAGCTGTGGTTTCGATATTGTCGATTACCAGAGCGTCAACGGACTGATGTACGTGATCTCTAAAAAAGTAAAAGAGCCCCTCTTCGATATGAACCCGAGTTACGGGCTGTTGTATAAAATGCCGAGGTTGGGTAAGCATGGAAAAATCATCGGTGTGTATAAATTCCGGACCATGCACCCTTATGCCGAATACCTGCAGGATTATATTCTGAAGGTACATGGCTATGCGGAGAGCGGCAAGCCTGCCAACGATTTCAGGCTGACGCCCTGGGGCAAGTATCTGAGGCGCTATTGGCTCGACGAGCTGCCACAGCTCCTTAACCTGCTGAAAGGTGACCTGAAGCTGGTGGGAGTGAGGCCTATCGGGGCCCGCTATGCCGAAGACATTCCGAAAGACCTGATGGAGCTGCGCCTGTCGCAGAAACCCGGCTGCATTCCTCCTTATGTAGCATTGAATATGAAGGGCAGTGTGAGCGATGTGCTCGAGGCAGAGCGCATTTACCTGAATGAAAAACTCAGGCGCCCGTACACCACCGATACACGTTATTTTTTTAAAGCGATTTTTAATATTATTTTTAAGCGTAAAAGAAGCGCTTAATTTCTATCATGTCCAAAAAAAGGAGAAGTGATTACATTTATGGTTACTCCCGTTACATAAAGCTGTTTGGGCTTCTACTGGACCTGGTATTGCTGAATGTGTCCTATATCAGCTCTTACTTTATCAGTAACGAGCGCTTCTCGGAGCTGGGCTCGCAGGATGCCCGGACAGTCCTGGTGTTCTCAAACATCATCTGGTGTTTCCTGGCAAGTTACTTCCATGCTTACCGTTTTCTGAGGCTGGAGCCCATCGAGCGGATCCTTGTGCGCAACTTCCGCCTGGTGTTCTACCTGATGGCACTGGTGTTTGTCATTATTGTGGGCCTTAAGTATAATGATGTGTCGCGTACGCGGCTCCTGGCTTTCAGCAGCCTGGTATTTGTCACAACTACGCTCGGCCGCATCGGTTTTGTCACGATCCTGAAAAACCTCAGGCGCAAGGGCTACAACTTCCGCAACGTGGTGATCATCGGTGCCGGCAAAACAGCTTCCGACATCCGCGAAACGCTGTCGGGCGACCTGAGCTACGGTTACCGGGTGCTCGGCTTTTTTGATAATGAGCTGCAGGGCCCCGAAGTACTGGGAAAGATCGAAGAGGCTGTTGCGTATATTTCTACAAACCCGGTGCACGAGATTTATATGGCCATGCAGAATTACGATTCGCCCGAAGTGCGGGAGCTTACCAGCTACTGCGAGCGCAATTTCATCCGTATTCGCTTTGTGCCCGATTTCAGGAACTTTACCAAAAGCCGGAAGGTGGAAGTGAGTTTCTACGGCAGCATCCCGGTAATGTCGCTGCGCAAGGAGCCCCTGGAGTATCCGCTGAACCGCATTCTGAAATATGGCTTTGACGTGATCTTCACGGCCATCCTCTTTGTCACCATCTTCTGGTGGCTCTTTCCTGTGTTGATCGTGCTGGTAAAGCTCAGCTCTCCCGGCCCCGTGTTTTTCAAGCAGCAGCGCTCCGGAAAAAATAACCGCACCTTCTGGTGCTATAAGTTCAGGACCATGACGGTGAATAGCCTTTCTGATGAGTTGCAGGCGACCAAGGATGATGTGCGCATCACCGCCATCGGGAAGATCCTTCGCAAAACAAGCCTCGATGAGCTGCCGCAGTTCATCAATGTGCTCAAAGGTGATATGTCGATTGTAGGACCGCGGCCCCACATGCTGAAGCATACCGAAGAATATTCGGAGCTCATCAATAACTACCTGGTGAGGCATTTCGCCAAGACAGGCATTACCGGCTGGGCCCAGGTCAATGGTTTCAGGGGAGAGACGAAAAATGTGGAGGAGATGGAAAAGCGCGTGGAGTTCGATATCTGGTACATCGAGAATTGGTCTTTCCTGCTCGATATGAAGATCATTTTCAGAACACTGACCCTGGTGATCTTTAAAGATAAGAATGCGTTTTAGCCAATGAGACCCTGATTTTGAAAGGCTTTAGCCGCATCAAAATCCGCCGGTCGAACTAATCCCGTCGCATGACGGCCTCTGTTTTTAAGAAGAAACCAGGCAAAGAATCATGTGGGCGCCCGGGCGGGCTGTTTCGACTCGCTCTTTGATTGCCCTCCGGGACAATCAAAGGAGCTCAGACAGATCGAAACATCCCTGGCGCAGGGTTCCTTCACCGCTCAGGTATTATCCCCTGATTTCTGCCGATCGCGTTTTTCATGGCTTTAACCGGTATTTTTTTTATATTTTTGCCTCTTAAATAGACATTATGCGCCTGTTGAGGAAACAACCCTCTTTATCATCTTATGTATTGCCCCTGTTGCTGGCTCTATGCCTGAGCGCCTGTGTGTCTAAAAAGAAGATGGTATATTTCAATTCCGCGGAAGCCATTAAGAATGCGGAGACCAATAAAACCTATACACCGGTTTTACGAAAGGATGATTTGCTGGCAGTGACGGTTTCCGGGATCGACCCGGATGCCGTGAAGCCCTTTAATCTGCCCATTAACAGTATGAATAATAACCTGGCCGGCTACACGTCCGGTCTGCCGAGCCTCACGGGCTACCTCGTCGATTCGGAAGGAAACATCGACATGCTGGTGATCGGGAAAGTGAAACTGGCGGGGCTCAACCGCATGGAAGCGGCAGAGCTGATCCGTGAGAAGTTGAAGTCCTACCTCAGCAACCCGATTGTCAATATCCGCATTCTCAATTTTAAAGTAACGGTGCTGGGCGAGGTGAGAAACCCCGGAACATTCACCATCCCCAATGAGCGCATCTCCCTGCCCGAAGCGCTGGGCCTGGCCGGCGACCTCAACATCACAGCCCGCCGCAAAAATGTGTTGGTGATCCGCGATGTGGACGGGCAAAAGACAGAGACCAGGGTCGACCTGACCTCGAAGGAATTATTTTCATCACCGGTATTTTATCTTAACCAAAACGACATTGTGTATGTAGAGCCCAACCGGGCACGCATCAATTCCTCGGCGGTAAATACTGCCAATGTGGGGATCATTATCTCGGTGATCTCATTATTAACGACCATTGCCGTCTTAATTTCCAGGTAATATGGAGCAGGAGCATTATAATTTTTCAATAGAGGACAACCAGGAAGGGAATATAAAAGATCTTCTGCTGCGTTACCTGCGCAACTGGAAATGGTTTGCTCTGAGCGTGGTGGTTTGCCTGGTCCTGGGCTTTGTGTACCTGCGTTACCAGGCTCCGGTGTATGAGGTCAATGCGACCATCCTGATCAAGGACGACAAGAAAGGCGCTGTATCGTCGGAGCTATCGGCCTTCGAGGATCTGGGGATTTTCAACAGCAATAATAACATTGACAATGAGATCGAGATCCTCAAATCACGCTCCCTGATGCGGAGGGTGGTCAATGAGCTGAAACTGAATATCAGCTACTTTTCCTACGGGCGCCCCATCGAGCATGAGCGCTTTTCCAATACACCTATTCTGGCGGGATACAGCGTGAGAGATACCTTGCAATCCTTCGAAGGAAACTGGCTGCTGAATCCCGAGTCGGAGCGCAGTTTTACGCTCAGGAAAGGAGAAACCGAAGAAGTGATCGGCAAGTATCACTTCGGCGATAGCATCAGCACAGAACAAGGAAAAATTGCGTTCACAACAACCTCCTCTTTCAGCAGCTCATACCTCAATAAGAATTTCAGGGTGGTAATATCCCCACTCGATAACGTGGTAGATGCTTACCTCAATGCGCTGAAAGTGGAGCCGGTCAGCAAAAATTCAAATGCCATTGTAATCAGCCTGCGAAACCCCTTGCCTGACAAGGCGAAGTCGATTGTCAATAACCTGATCAGGCAGCATAACCTGGATGCGATTGAAGATAAGAATGAGGTGAGCAGGAATACGGCAAACTTCATCAACGAGCGGATCAAGTACATTACCACGGAGCTCTCGGACGTGGAGACCGAAGCGGAAGATTTTAAAACAAAAAATAAATTAACGGATATTACGTCGGAAGCGGAGCTGTTCCTGAAAACCGGAAGCGAGAGCGAAATGAGCCTGGTAGAGGCGGGTACACAACTTATGCTTGTGAACTATATGTATGACGATTTGCAGAAAAGAACAAATCCGGCCGACCTTATTCCTGCTAATTTAGGTTTGCAGGATCCTGCTATTGCGTCTACGATCAATGATTATAATAAGATCGTGCTGGACCGCAACCGCATTCTGAAAAATGCCGGTGAGAAAAATCCGGTGATCGAAAACATCGACTCTCAGTTGCTGGGCATAAGGGCCAGCCTGAAAGAAAGTCTTGCCAATTTAAAAACAGCACTGGTCATTAAGATGAGAGAGCTGAATAAGCAGGAAGGAGGCATCAACTCCAAGATCGCTTCTGTACCAAGGTATGAGCGGGAGTTCAGGATCATCCAACGGCAGCAGCAAATCAAGGAAGCGCTATACCTCTACCTGTTGCAAAAAAGAGAAGAAACCAATATTGCCCTGGCGGTGACCGTTTCAAATGCCAAGATCATAGATGCGGCGCATAGCAATGGCCGCATGGTAGCGCCGAAGAGGCAGGTCATTTACCTCTTGTCGCTGTTAGTGGGTGTCCTGCTGCCGGTCATCTTCTTTTATGTGACCGATCTGCTCGACACCAGGGTGCACGGTAAAAAAGACATCGATAAGCTGAAGCTGCCATTCCTCGGAGATATTCCTTTAAGCGATTCCAAAAATAAGATCGTGGTGTCACGGAACGATAATTCGGGCATTGCGGAAGCCTTCCGCCTGTTGCGGACGAATGTTGATTTTATGCTGGGCTCCGACAGGACTTCCGGCAAAACGGTATTTGTGACCTCTACTATCGGCCAGGAAGGAAAATCCTTTGTGGGATTAAACCTGGCAGCCAGCCTCGCCATTTCAGGAAAGAAAACCCTGCTTGTGGGCATGGACCTGAGAGCGCCGAAGATCCTGAAGTACCTGAACCTGGAAGATAAGAAAGGACTTACGAACCTCGTCATGAGCGGGGATATGAACGTGGCAGATTATATTTTCAGCTTACAGGAGCTGGAAGGCCTTGATATCCTGCCCTCCGGATCTATTCCTCCGAACCCCGCAGAATTACTGATGAACCCGGAGATCAAAAAAATGTTCGACCTGTTGAAGCAACAGTACGATTACATCGTGGTGGATACAGCCCCTGTGGGGATGGTTACCGATACGCTGTTGCTGAATGCGTATGCCGACGCCTTTGTGTATGTGGTGCGCGCCAATTACCTCGATAAGCGGCTCCTGAGCATTGCTGAAACGGTGTTCAAAGAAAAGCGCCTCTCAAATATGGCGGTGCTCATCAATGGCTCCGATCATTCCAAAGGCTATGGCTACGGCTACGGTTACGGTGGCTATGGCTACGGAGCGGACAAGCCACGCCGGTGGTGGCAGAGGAAGTAATAAATTATCGGGTAATAATGAACCTGTCTGACTCTGCCGGTGTTATGATGCAGGGTTTTTGAGATGCTGAAACACGTTCAGCATGATCGGAGAACAATCTTAAAATCTTATTTTGCTTTCGCCTTCGGCTTGGCTTTCGCTTTGGCAGGAGCGACAGCAGGCGCAGAGCCTACCTTGATTTCCACGCGCCTGTTTCTGGCTCTGCCTTCTTCCACTTCGTTATTGGCAATAGGATAGGCTGAGCCGAAGGCCTGGGTGGAAATGCGCTTGACATCTACTTTCTTCGACACCAGGTAGTTCTTTACCACATCGGCTCTTTCCTGCGATAGCTTCATATTCACCGCATCGGTGCCGGAGTTATCCGCATGCCCGTTGATTACAAATTTTACTTTCGGGAATTTTTTCATCTGCAGGATCAGGGCATCCAGCCCGCGGTAAGCCTCTTCATCCAGCGTGGCGTCGTTGGTTTTGAACGTAATGTATTTCAGGTATTTCGATAAGAGGTTCCCATCATAGAGCTGCAGGTCCGTATCCATATCCTGTGGCTTGGATTTGAGCGCATCAAAGATCTTTTCGAGCTCGTTGAATTTTTTCTGTAAGTCGGCTACCTTGCTCTCGCAGGCTTTGGCATCGGCTTTCAGTTTTTCGTAATTGGTTTTAATGCTGTTGATCTTAGCAACAGGATCGGTCACCGCATTAGTTGTGCTGCCGGTAGAGCCACCGCTGCTTACCATGCCCGTGCCTTCCATGCTCAGCTGTGTTTGTTCGGTAGCCGTCAGCTTATAGTCGTAAGCATCGCCGGCTTTGGAAATGGTGTTTACCGTCTGCCCTTTGCAGTCAAAGATAATGAGCTTGCCGGCTTCCATTACTTTTGTGTCTTCGGTGCTTATTTTGAAACTGTAGTGTGCGGCTGGATCCACATTCAGAAAGTTGAAATTTCCGTTGTTAGCAGTTTTCTGGCTGATCACAGTTCCATTCTCATTGACAAGCATCAGCGTAATATCGGTAATAGGGAAGCGCACCTTGTTAAGGCCTGTGAGCTTACCACAGATATTGATGGCTTTCACGGAAGTAGCAGGGCTTGCTGTGGCAGGCGGTGCATCGTCAATGCCCGATAAGGCCAGCTTCACCAGCGAGTCGCGTTTTTCCAGCTCGGTCATGTAGTCCGAAATCTTAATGACCTGCTCATCGCTGTATACGGTCTGGCCAAAGCCCTTCAGCCAGGTAACAGCAAGTAATAGTGTAAATAAAAAAATCCTCATGGCAATAAAATAAGATGGTTACTTGTCGTATGTTTTTTTAATATGAAGTCGGGCAGCTTTCAGGCGCTTGCGGTTGCCGCTGAATTTCCAGATCAGGCCCGCCGAGTGCTGTAAATAATTGGAGCCGGTTTTCAGGATCGGAGAGGTAAGTCCGAATTTTCCCGATCCCTGGATGTTAAAGCCCAGCACATTGTCAATGGCCCAGATATTAAAGCCGAAGCCTGCATTTAAGGTCGCGATGTTTTTGTATTCGGATACGGTACGCATGGTATAGCCGAAGCCGGAGAAGAGGTAAGGCTCTATCCTGAACAGTCTGGTGAGGGTTTTTTTACCATTGAGGTCTACGGCAAAAAATGTTCCCGTATTGGTGAAAACCATATTATTGATGCTTTTCCCGGCCTTGAGGCTGTTATAGGTAAAAGCAAGCTCGATGCTCCAGTTGTACCTGCATTCTTTTTCGATGGCCAGCTTTGCCGATGGGAAGAGGTTCCAGGAATGTTTAGCGTCAAATACCTTATTGAACGGTTTCCCGTCGTCGTCCACCACGTTGCCGCCCACCTGGAGGATCCAGGGAGTTTTGGTGATGAAATGCTTAAAACCCTGCCGGGGGCCATAGGAGGGTACCAGGTAGGGATGGATGTTCTTTTTTTGCGCGAAAGCAGCACCTGTGGCATAACACAGGCAAAAGGCTGCCAGCAGGAGGCTGAAATATCTGAAGCCAAAGGGGCTTTTCAATCTTTTCTGCAAAATGATAGGAATTATTTTTTAACAAGTATACTGTTTTTTTGAACACCTTCAAAATGAGGATCGTTAAAAAATATCGGGAAAGGCTTTAGAATCGCGGAAAAGAGAAGAACGCGCCTTATTTCTTCCGGCTGCGGGTTTTAAAGAATTTGTATTTGTTACCGGCTCTTCCGGGTTTCTGACCATAGCGTGATTCCATGGTCTGGAACTTATACACCACGCCGAGCGAATGCTGCAGGTAGTTGCCGGATGTTTTGATAAAAGGCGACTTCAGGGCAAATTTAGCCTGCGACTGTACGTTGATGCCGATCTTATCGTCATATATCCAGCAGTTGAAGCCCAGGCCGATGTTGGCAGTAGCGACGCTGGTAGTTTTGCCAGCACCCCTGTAAGTATAGCCATAACCGTGTAAGGCATATGGATCGAAAAAAGCCAGGTTTTTTGCAAATTCGGCAAAGCTGAATTTTCCGTTGATGTCAGCAGAGAAAAAAGATTGTGTACTCTTCAGCACATCGTTATTGAGTGTCTTACCGTTTTTCAGTTGGTTATAGTTGGCCGCAAACTCTACGCTCCAGCCCTGCATCAATACTTTTTCGCAGCTCGCTTTAGAAGGGTAAGGCACCACATTCCAGGACTTGCTGGCATCGAATAATTTATTGAAAGGTTTCCCGTCATCGTCAATCACATTCCAGCCCGCGCCCACAATCCAGGGAGACCTGATGGTAGAGCGCTGTACATTTTCCCAAAACTGGCCTTTGGATTTTTTACCCTGCCCGATACCCTCTAAGCTGAATACGAGGGAGAAGAGGATAAAAAATAAAATAGAAAGGTGTTTCATGAAATACGTCTTTAAGATTTCAGCAAAAATAGGCCATTTTATTGGATGAGCAAGGGTTTCGGGTAAATAAAATATCAAATTTTTGTGGAAAATACGCTACTGAGATCAAAAAAAGGGGAGAAACAAAAATCCTCCCGAGGTGCATCGGGAGGATTTTAAGGTTTTAGGAGCTTTAAGGTTATTTTATGACATAGTAGATCTTCGTCAGCCATTTGGCAGGATCTTTCTCCGTCATAGGATCGGTAATGTATTCTTCAACCACCACAGACTGGCTCAGCCCTTTTTCTTTCATATAGGCATCCATTGCATAGTGCGCCTGGGCCGATTTGTCGTAAGGTCCGTAATAGTCGATCAGCAACACCTTGCCTGCCGGCGTTTCAAATTTTTCCAGTCCATTGAGTTTGGTGCTGTTGGCAACTTCCATTACCGGGGCGAAATCTGCCACCATGCTTGTTTCGTCAAATGAGAAATAGATAGCCTTTGGAGCGCCGATGGCTTCCGCTTTTGCTTTTTTCATCGCTTCCCCGATCTCGCCGTAGGTTTTGCCAATGTAATCGGCCATCTTGGTGAATTCGAGCTTGGTGCGTTTGCCATAATACGTTTTAGCTTCCCAGCTCAGCTCCTGCACATCATAGTGTGCTGTGGCTGTTTCCGCAGGCATGCTTTCCATGGCCGTCTTAAATTTGGAAAGTCCTTTTTCGAAAAGATCGCCTAATTTTTTGTCCATGTTCATGAATAAGGCCATTCCTCTGAAAAGGAAAGGAGTTTTTCCGTAAAGTACCCAGGATATCTTACTTTTAGAAGCATCCAGGGCTGTTACAATAAAATAGATGTTCGATTCGAATCCACTGAAGTTCATCAGGTAAATCACGGAATCCTGCCTGGTGTGCTGATAGGTCATAGTGCCTTTGCCAACGTCGTCCTTGTCGCTTTCCCATGACATGGATGCTCCTTCTTTTCCTGCTTCTCCGGTATAGCTTACTTTCATGGTAGGATCCAGCTCTGTCCATGGGCTCCATACATCGTGGAAAAATTTCAGGTCGGTGGTTTTTGCCCGGACCTTATCCGCAGGCGCATTGATCTCGGCAGAGCGTTCCACTTTGGCAGCAGAGGGGCCTGCAAAGCACAGGATGATGTACACGGCGATGAGGCCGAGAATAACGTAGAGGATTTTTTTCATGTTATCAGGTTTAAAGGTTATGGAGTAAAGGTAGATAAAAACCAAATCGATAGCCCGGGCTTCACAGTTTTTTATTTCCGGAAACCTGTAAGGCTAATATCCCGCGGAATGATATGGTTAATCGGGTTGGAGGCAATGGCGGAGATTCTATCCGGAAAAAACGAAAGGCACCGGATGAGCAGCAGTAGCTTCACCCGGCCGTATTGAAGTCCAAAGCAGATTTTCAAAAACATACGCGGATGATAACTAAAGGCCGGCGCTTGTACATTCCCTTCCAAACAATCAGGTTTAATTTGCTACTTCGCATCGACAAATTTTAGTCTGATTCATTAACCAAAAAAAACATAAACCTCAATGAAAAAACAACTGATTACCTTATCTGTCCTCCTGATGGGCGCTTGCGCTGTGCAGGCACAAACTACCGGAACTGCTAAACCTGCTGCCACAAAATCCCAGGCTGCCAAACCTGCCGTATCCGAAAATATGAAAGCCTTTCTGGCCATGTTCAATGGCGACTACAAAATGGTGCAGGAAGCGCTTACTAAATATGAGAAAGAAGGGCTCGACCGTCATGACATGGATATGTATAACCTGATCCAGCCTAAAGTGATGAGCACCGAAATAAAAGACAAGCAGGAAAAATACCTGATCGAAGTTAAATCCGGTGTTACAACCCGCAAATTTGAGATCCACTGGGAAGACGGAAAAATTTCCGAGGTGAAAGACCTTGGACTTAAATAAAGTCTGAATCGTTATCAAGTCGAAACTGTTTAAAAAGGAATTGGGATTATAGATCCCAATTCCTTTTTTGCTTTGCAAGGGGAAATATAATTCCGGCAATATTCAAGCTCTATCCGCTCCTTAAATTCAATGTTCCGGTTTTAGTTCATCTTATTCCAGGATTACTTTTTCAATGATGGTGTTTTTACCATTGCTGATCCGGACAAAATAATTCCCTTTGGCGAAACCGGATAAGTCAAGTTCAGAGGTCTTGCCGGTCATCGTTTTTTTCAAAACGATCTGGCCATTGGCAGACACAATGTTGATAGATACTTCTTCAGCCTCATTAAATGCATCCAACTCTATGGTAAATATGTCCCGGCTTGGATTTGGATAGATGCCCTGAATTTTAAAATGGGCTTCTTTCTCTTCAGGCTTGTCCCCCTCTGTAAAAGCTAAGCGGGAACCAGGTCCGACAACGTCATCAAGTCCTATTTTTACCGATTTTGATGCAGTCACGGTTTGTTCGCACATGTACATCGTAGCTGTCAGCAAAACATAACCGTTAGCTTGAATTATGCCCGAGTTATCAGGAGTAAGTCCCACCTGCGTATTGCTGTTGATCGATAGCACAGCGCGGTTGCCCGGCGATACATTCCAGGTTGGCAGGGCATTGCAAACAAAGATGGTTGACGGTGGTGGGTATGAGATGGGATTTGTAGTTAAATTATAAAGGCCCGAAACATTATTTAGGGAAGCTGGTCCGGTGATGATGTAAGTTGGTACAAGTTTGCTTAAAGTTAATTCGTTGGTTTCCACGCTGGTGTTGACAAAGTGCGCAACGCCTTTTACCGTTCCAGGTCCGGCACAGGCTACAGGCGAGAGGGAAATAGCATTCGAGTTGGTTGTGATGTTGGTTGCCGGAGCGTTGTTGTATAACCATTTTCCAGGTTCGCATACGAATTCGTAATGGTCTACACCGGGCGTATTGTTGGTATTGTGAATGGTGTAAGTTACTGCCATATCAGAGCCGCAATTTCTGGCAGAGGTATTGGATGTTAATGAAAAGATCGGGATGGTGGATGTCACATCTGTGATGACGATTTTCTGGATGGCTACCGGTTGATATGCTCCCGGTGGAATGGAGATGGGATTCGGATGAGCGGCAATGACAACTTTGTCAGCGGAGGAACCCGACATGTTAACGTTATAGACATATTCATAGGGCTGCTGAACGATACCATGAACATTGTTTCCCCATGGAGAGACAGGATCCATTCCCAGGCAGGTAGTATTGATGCTGGTATTGCCTGTTGTGGGATAAACATAGAGGTAGGGGGTATTCGATGCAGAACCTACGGCCGTAATCTTTATTTGATAGTAATGTTGAGCCTGAAGTGTATAATCAAAAGAAAACGCTGTGCCCTTCGTAGCTGTTGACACCTTTTGAGTGTTCAGTGCAACGCCAAATAAACCATTCTTGAAAGGCTGTCCGAGGACTGTTTTATGAACAAGTCCATTGATGGTGGGCGAATCCGAAAAAGCATTGCAATTGCTTGTATTCCATGCCGAATAGTCGATCGTGGTGCTTTGGGCGACGAGTTTCATGAAGCCTGCAAATAGAAGCGTACATGTCAGTAGTGTTGTTTTCATCGTTTTGTGTGTTTTTAGTGTCTTTGGATTAAGTTGCAGGTAGGAAATTACAATCCTTACTGCCAGGGAAAAAGCATGAATGAGTATCTGTCTTCCTTTTCCGAGTAAGTGCATGCATCACTCCGGATTTGTATTCTTTTCATGATTTTTTCCTTGCGTAACGATAAGTTTATATATCTACAACACACCGTTTCAAAATATAAGTAGCTTTGCGGGACTTGCCCCCTGATCCAACAAGTAAAAAAACCTAGCCGGATGGCCTATGGAACAGTTACGCTTGGCTGCGTGGCTATGGAGTACAGATAGATTTAGAAAGAGGTTAAGATCATCCATCTTACCTCTTTGTGCTATTCCTGGAAATTGTATTGAACATCAAATTTTAATAATTGGTATTTTTGCAGGATGAAACGATCCCTGCTTCTCTGCTTTCTTACCTTCTCTGCCTGCCTGCTTCGCTCCCAGGATGTACCGCTTATAAAAAAGCCTGGTGCAGGTACGCCTGCAAACACCGACACGGTGGAAGCGATGGCGGTGATTGATATCGGATGGGATTTTATTTATTCCGGCCAGTATGATTCGGCTCTGCATTACCTCAGCCGCGGGCTCGACCTGTCGAAGCGCCTTAGCTTCAGGCGCGGCATGCTGGCCTATTACCATGGCAGGGCGCATATTTATTCATACCAGGGCAATAATGTGAAAGCGCTTCAGATCTACAACCTGTTGCTGAGCGAGGCGCGGGCCAATAAACACAAGCAGGGAATGTATAAGTCCTACGCTGCAATCGGTCTGGTGCAGCGGAATCTGGGCAAATTTCCGGAAGCGATGGAAGCTACGCTGCAATCGTTGCGCTATGCGAGAGAGCTTGGGAAAAAGAAGCAGATAGCGTCTGCTTACTCCAATATCGGCCTGATCCTCTCAGATCAGAATAAGCCGGAAAAAGCGATTCCCTATTACGAAAAAGCCATTTCCGTATTTGTGGAGACAGGCGATAGCATGAATCTTTGTTTCCAGTACAATGACCTGGGAGCGATCTATCAGGATCTGCGCCAGGGAGAAAAAGCACGCAAAACCCTTTACCTGTCGCTGCAATGCGGACAGGCGATGGGAAATATGAGCGCTGTGGCGTCGGCTCATACGAACCTGGGGGCCTATTTTCTCACTGCCGCCTTGCCCGACTCTGCCTTGTGGCATTTGCAAAAAGCCATTGGCTTGTGGGAAAAGCAGGGCGATGTGGAGGGATTGATTCCCTGTATTGTGAACGTGGGATACATCTATTCCAAGAAAGGGAATGCAGGAAAGAGCTTGGTTTATGTAGAGGAAGCGAACAAGATGGCCTATGCGGTTCATAGCCTGCATTTTGTTGCGGAAACCGAAAAGATCCTCAGCGAGGTCCACCGTGATTCGCATGATTTTCAAAAAGCCTATGAGCATTACCGCAAATACATAACTGCCCGCGACAGCATGTTCAATGAGGAGAACGCCGCCAAACTCGTGAAATCGGAAATGAACTACGAGTTTGAAAAGAAGCAAATACTGGCGCAGCAGGAGCAGTTGAAAAAAGACACGGAAGCAGAAGCGACCCGCAGAAAGCAGCAGGTGATCATCTGGGTGGTAAGCGGCTCCCTGCTACTCCTGTCGGTGATCGCTTTCCTTGTGATACGCCAGTTCCGCTTTAAGAACAGGGAGCGCGAGATGCAGCTCGAACAAAAGCTGCTGCGTTCGCAGATGAATCCTCACTTTATTTTTAATTCGCTGCAGGCCATCCAGAATTTTATTTTGAAACGCAATGAGAAAGATGCGGTCCGCTACCTCGGCTCTTTCGCATCGATCACGCGCTCGGTGCTCGAAAATTCGCGGATGGAAATGATTCCCCTGCGAAAGGAAGTGGGCCTGCTGGGAAATTACCTGCAATTGCAGAAGCTGAGGTTCGGCGAAAAATTTGAATATGAGGTGCTGGTAGATGAGGTCATCAGCCAGGATGAGGTGTACATCCCACCCATGCTCTCACAACCCTTTATCGAAAATGCCCTCGAGCATGGCATGAACGGCATTGAAGCCGGCGGGCTGATCCGGGTGCATTTCAGCATGCAGGGACAGGCACTGGTATTGGAGATCATGGACAACGGTTATGGAATGGATGCATCGAAGAAACAGGAAAAGGATCATACCTCGTTGGCAATGACCATTACCAGGGAGCGCATTGAGCTCATGAACCGGAAAAGCGATGCGAAGATCACCTTTACCGTTTCCGATGCTTATCCAGGCACGGAGCGTGTAGGAGTAAAGGTGCGCTTCATCATTCCCCTGTCCGGCATATCAATTTAATGTTAATTGATCAGTGCCGGATTGGCGCTGAACTTTAATATTGTATTTTTGCAACTGCTTATGAATACATTGTTGAAAGTACTGATTGTAGATGATGAAGCGCATGTCCGGGAAGCGCTCTCGGGGATGGTAAGCACATTTTGTGATGATGTGGAAGTGGTAGCCGAAGCCCCGGGTGCCAAAGCAGGCATCGAAGCCATCCGGAAATACCAGCCGGATGTGGTACTGCTGGATATCGACCTGAAGGACGGAACCGGTTTTGATGTGGTCCGTCATTTTCAGCCTCTTACATTTAAAGTGATCTTTATTACCACCTACCAGGAATATGCCTTGCAGGCTTTCCGTTTTTCGGCGGTGGATTATATTCTCAAGCCTGCCGATCCTGATCTCCTGGCGGAAGCTATCCGGAAGGCAAGAGTGCTGATTGGCCATGAGCAGACCGATCTGAAGCTCAGCACCCTGATGCATAATTTACAGCAGGTGTCGGGCCAGTCCCGTAAAATTGTACTCAACACGATGGAAACGATGCATGTGGTTCATGTCAACGATATCGTCAGGCTCGAAGCCGATCGTAACTATACACGCTTCTTCATCCTTAAACAGAAACCCGTGCTGGTTTCCGGTTCCCTCATCGATTATGAGGAGATGCTGCATTCCTCCGGTTTTTTCCGCTCTCACCATTCCCACCTCGTGAATCTTTCCTTTGTCGACCGCTTTGAGAAAAAAGACGGAGGTCGCCTGGTGATGAAAGACGGATCGGAAGCCCTGGTATCCGTACGGAGAAAGGATGAGCTGATCACTGCCCTCGGCCGTATTTAAGCCCAAAAACACTTATTCATCAAAGAATACGGCAGATAGCTAAAGGCTATCGCCTGTACATTCTTTCCGGAAAAAGCGGATTTAAAGTCGCTATTTCGCCCCATGAAACCATGTAAGAACCTTCACCTTAAAAACACCTGCAGCATGACTATCCTCTATGGCATCATCATCCATTTTTAATGTGGAATGCCTGAATTTTTAAATACGTCACAACCATGAAAAAACAACTGATCACTTTATTCCTTCTTCTCGTCGGCGCTTATGTGGCGCAGGCACAAACAAACGCTACAACCAAACCTGCTGCTACAACGGCTCAAACGGCAAAAGCTGCCGTATCCGGAAACATGAAAGGCTTTATGGCCATGTTCAACGGGAGCTCCAAAACAGTGGGCGAAGCGCTTGCTAAATATGAGAAGGCAGGTTTAGTCCGTCATGATATGGATATGTATAACCTGGTGGAACCTAAAGTGGTGAGCGCCGAACTGAAAGACAAACAGGAGAAATACCTGATGGAAGTAAAATCAGGAGTGACTACCCGCCAGTATGAGATTTACTGGGAAGGCGGAAAAATTTCGGAGGTTAAGGACCTCGGACTTAAGTTGTAAGGAAAGCCATTTGTGTGTGGAATGAATCTCTCCGGCTACAACCTATCGCGTGCGGGCCTCTTCCCTGAGGAGGTCCGCTCTACGCGCGAAATTATCCCGACTGGTTTTCCCGACATGTTCCAAACCTACGATTCTGCAAAAAAGGATTAAACACCAACTACAAGTATCTACCGCTATGAAGCTTAAATTAGTAACCACCCTTCTCCTGGCCGGCCCCCTGGGCTTTTCGGCCCTGGCACAGCTGGATTTTAAACAGCATCCTTTTCCGCCGACCGTATTGCTGAGCTCCTTTTTGGAGAACGGGCTTAAGATGGAGCCCGATTACAAGGCGCCTTATGTCTATCTGCCGGAAATCGTTTTTCTGCCAACGAGAACAAGCGGCGGCGAGCCTGTGGATTATTCAAATTCCAAAGAGCTGGAGTTCGATATAAAACAGGGTGATAAAGTATTTTCAAAAACCTATTACACAAAAATAAACGATGGGATGCCGGTAACGGCTTTGGCAAAAAGTGATTTTGTGGAAGCGGAGGAAGCACAAAGTCCTTTGGAAGCCGGGAGCTATACCTGCGATATGAAGATCGATCAGAGAACCGTATTCTCTATGCCTTTTGAGCTGATCGTGGTGAAGAACGATGATCCTTATGCCAGCATCAAAGAATACAGGATGATCGACGGCTACTGGTCGAAATATGCCTATTATAAATTCAACAAAGAAGGTGCGATGATCTGGGGCCTGTTTACGAATAATACGGACAAAAAGCCATTGCAAAGCCTCAGGGACAAGAAAGAGTTCAGCATGGAAACCCAGTTGTTTTATAATGATAAGCCAATCTCCCAGGCTATCAAAGAAAATTTTTCACAAACCCATGGGAGCTGGGAACTGCACGACCACACATTTCCGCGGATCACCGGTAACGAATTCATTACGAAAGACGATTTGAAAGACGGGAAATACCTGGTGAAAGTAAAGCTGAATGAGGAGCTCAGGGAATATCCCTTTAGCATCAAAGACGGAAAGATGGTGCTGATCGATGAGCAGGACAAAAGCAAAACAAGCGATCCGGCAAAAGTATTCGAAGGTATGAACAAAGAATTTTGGGTAAAACGGACTAAATAAATATTTAAAAAACAACATGAAAAAAATACTGTTATTAATGGCTTCCTGTTTTGTGGGGCTATGGAGCTATGCACAAAACACGAACCTGGTGTGGGCTAAGAACATCAAAGCAAGCATTGTGTCCCAGGAGGGGGTTTCCCGTGAAATCGTTATGGATAATGTTGGGAACTATTATATTGCGGGCTATTACTCGGGTAAGCTGGATATGGACCCGGGTCCCGGAACGTCTACGCTGACAACGTATGGTGGAAACAGCGATATTTTTATTGCGAAATACCGGAACAATGGAACATTTGTATGGGCCAAATCGATGGGAACAACAGCTGATGATGCTGCATTTGACCTGGTAATTTCGCCTTCTCAAAAATTATATGTGTGTGGTTATTTTAGTACCGCAACATACATGGATATAGATCCGGGACCGGCAACATATACACTACAGGGAGAACAGTATGGCGAGGCTTCTTCGTTTGTTGCTTCATTTGATACAAGCGGGGTTTTTCAATCCGGATTTTCAATCCCGGCCAGTCATGCACATGCCATAGCAGTTGATAACTCTGAAAATATTCACATCACCGGAGATTATCTCGGCACTGTCGATTTTGATCCGGGTCCGGGAACATATAATAAAACCAGTGTCCTGAGCACTCCCTATTCCTGCTGGAATATCTTTTATGCAAAATATTCATCAGCCGGTGCGTTTCAATGGGTAAACGTCAAGGGCTCGAGTGTTGCTGCGGCCTATACTAACAGAATGTATACCGAATACGGCGCTTCCATAGATGTAGATGATATCACAGGAAATGTTGTTATGGGTGGAGCATTTGCTTACACGCCCTATACTGAAATAGCTTCTTCAACAGGCACAGTACTAAAAGGCTTCTCATTTACAAACAGCACCAGCAATGCAGGTGGCGCTGTTACGGGAGCTTTGTTTGATAATAGCGGTAATGTATATTACTCAGGTAATTACATGAATCCAAATGATTTTAACTGGAGTTCAACCGCCACCTTTACCTTGCCAACCAACGCCTCTTACAAGCAAGGCTTCGTTGTGAAATACGATCCAGCCTTAAACTTTAGCTGGGGCCGGCAGATACCTCCGACTATGCTTGGTAGTGCCAATCTGGAAATGAGCTTTGATAACAACAACGATCTGTTGCTGGTTGGAATTGAACAGGGATCAGCCGTGACCTCTCTTTTAATGGCAAAAATAGACAAGAATAATGCTTCTATTGTCTGGCGTAATAACATGACAGGGTCCTGCTATAATGGCTCCAGCGATAATCACGGTTATGGTATTGTATATTCTCCGGTAGATGGTAATGTACTCGTAACAGGAACGATCGGAGGTTCATCGGTAGGTTCATCAACGCCATGCTCATTCGATGCTGATCCCGGAACAGGTGTTTTCACCTTAAATACAGGTGTGGGTAACACTGCCAACAGGGAAATTTTTATGGGAAAATACGGTTCCTGCGCCGGCGTACCGGCAAGTCTGTCTGCTATAAGCGGAAATCCGGTACAATGCCAGGGAAGTACAACGGTATATAGCGTGAGCCCCGCCAGCGGCGCCAGCAGCTATAACTGGTCGCTTCCGGGAGGCTGGACGGGAAGCAGTACTAGCAATACCATCAGCGTAACACCTTCCGCTTCGGGCACCATTTCGGTATACGCCTTAAACAGCTGCGGCTCTACTTCGTCGCAGACGCTCAGCGTACAGGTCAATCCTGTTCCGGTTCAACCTTCTGCTATTTCAGGAGTGGCTGCTTTATGCGCCGGATCAGGGCTGCAAACCTATAGTGTTCCGGCAGTCAGCGGCGCCACAAGTTATTCCTGGTCCTTACCGGGAAGCTGGTCGGGCAGCAGCACAAGCAATACCATCCAGGTAAACCCCGGCACAAGTGGAGGCACCATCATGTTGCTTGCCGGTAATGCCTGTGGCACCAGCCCTTCGCAAAGCCTGGCTGTTACAGTTAATGCACTCCCTGTTGTCAGTATCAGTGGCCTTTCATCAGTATGCTCAGGCGGTACGGCCACACTCAATGCCGGTGGTGCAATAAGCTACACCTGGAGTACCTTATCCAACAGCAGTACCATTATGGTGTCACCTTCTTCCACAACCGTGTATACGCTTACGGGTACAGACGCCAATGGCTGTACGAACAGCACAACAAAAAGCATCACGGTCAATGCCCTGCCGGCCGTAGCGATCAGCGGCCCTGCTACATTATGTTACGGAAGCTCTGCCACGCTCACAGCGTCGGGGGCTGATACGTATACCTGGAGCACAACTTCCAATAACACCAGTGTTGTTATTTCTCCAACAGTAACTACAAGCTATACCCTTACGGGAACAGATGCTAACGGCTGTGTGAATGTTGCCGCGAAAAGTGTAACAGTGCATGCATCGCCTGCTGTTATTATTGGGGGTAATACGGCTATATGTGCCGGAACCAATGCAACCTTAACCGTTACAGGCGCTATATCGTATACCTGGAGTACAGGTGCTACTACCAGCAGTGTTTCCGTATCACCGCCCTCCTCTATAACCTATTCCGTTTTGGGGATAGATGCCAACGGTTGCCAGGGAGTTGCTTTCGCTAACGTTGGAGTTACGGCTTCGCTTCCCGTCATCGTTAACGGCCCGTCGATGGTATGCGCCGGCAGCAGTGCCACGCTGGATGCAACAGGTGCTATGACCTATACCTGGAGCACAGGAGCCACCAGCAGCAGTGTGTCTGTGTCCCCCACAGCCTTTACGATCTATACAGTCACCGGCACGGATGCAGCCGGCTGTACAGGCACAGCTTACAAGAACATCACGGTGGTTGCTAATCCTACACTGTCTGTGATGGGACCTTCTACCGTATGTGCAGGAGCCAGCGCTACCATACAGGTAAGCGGCGCTCTGTCCTATACCTGGAGCACCGGTGCGCATGCGTCCTACCAGGTGATCACACCTTTTGCAGATATTACCTATTACGTGTATGGCACAGACGCCAATGGTTGTATGGGTGGCGCTACCAAAAGTATTACCGTGAGCGCTCTTCCGGCAGTGTCTGTCAGCGGTCCTTCCTCCGTTTGTATAGGTAGCAGCATTAGCCTGGGCACTGTTGGGGCAGCCACCTACACCTGGAATACCGGCAGCAATGCCAACAGTATTTCTGTATCGCCAACCGTCACTACCACTTATACCCTGAGCGGTACATCAGCTAATACCTGCAGCAATACCGCCGTGAGGAGCATTACGGTAAATCCATTGCCGGTGGTGGCAGTGAGCGGCCCGACGCTGATCTGCAAAGGCAATACAGCCACCTTAACGGCCAGCGGTGCGAACAGCTACACCTGGAATACATCATCCAACAGTGCCACAGTTTCTGTTTCCCCGGTATTAACCACTACTTATACAGTAAATGGCACCGACCTGAACGGTTGTTCCAAAGCAGCAAGCCTCACACTTTCCGTTTCGCCGTGTACAGGAATCGAATCATGGAGCCGCGAGGCCACAGGCATTTCCCTGTATCCAAACCCCGCGAGGGATGAGGTGTTTATTCAAAGCAACCTGGCCATTCAGGCTTACAGCATCCTGGATGTAAGCGGCAGAAGCGTGTTCGAAGCATCCGGCCTGAATACCGACAAGGCACAGCTGAACCTCCGGAGCTACGATAGCGGCATTTATATGATTCTCATCTATGCCGGCAATTCAACGACGGCATTGAAGTTCATCAAAGAGTAAGCGCAGGGTCACCCGGCGCCGAGGTCTCCATATAAAGAGGCCGGGACTCCGGGTTCTGGCCTTTTTTTGCACTAAAAAACGATAGGAATAAATATGAATCAGGAGGGAAAAATCAACTGGACAGCGGTAGTCATTTATTATTTACTGGCTTGCGCTATTTCATGGCCTTTCTTCTGGTGGAGGGACCTGCATCCCGAGAGCTTTCTGGCATGGGACCTGCACCCGATTGTGAGAACCTGGACCTTTATGTGGGGCCCGGGAATCGCCACCTTCGTGGTGGTGGTGTTACTTTACAGGAATCAGCTAAAGATGGATCACATTACGATCTTCGGCAATTCGGTGTTGCAAAGCCTGCTGTGCTGGTTTGTACCGTTTATCATGCTTGCCATTCCCGGTTTACCGAACCGGATGGGCATGAATCCTCATCTGTTTCCCATCGTGTTTATGGGTATTTTAGGATTCATCTCCATTGTCGGAGAAGACTCCGGCTGGGCTTATTTCCTTAAGAATATGCTGATAAAGATTCCGACCCTGAAGCGAAGTATCATCATCGGCGCGCTTTGGGAACTTTGGCATTTCACAAACCGTATAGCCCACAAAACTCCTGCGCAAGCTGTTTTGTCTATTCTGTTCATGATGTGCTTTTTAATCCTGCTGACCTATATCATGAGCAAAATTACAGACAGGACCAAATCGCTGATAACGGTCGTCACGATTCACATGTGGTTTAATGTGCTGGTGGAAAATGGCTGTACAGCAGTGTATATTGTATTAGGTTTGTCTCTTGTTTTTTGGACAGTGATGTACCTGAGCCGGGATAAACCATTTTGGAATAAATTTAAAATCAGAAGAGATAGCCTGAAATGATCTGAAATTTCAGGACTGTCGTAGAAATAATACTGTACATTTCTTTTTGAAGTAACAATGGATTATCATGTATACCACTCAATTTAGCTGTCACGGGCTAAGGCCTGCGTATTCCAGGCACCTGGCTGTTCTTATTGCTTTTTCACTGTTTCCGCTTGCGTGTTTTGCGGTCAATGTATACCTCGGCAATCAGGTGCCGAAAGCGCTGAAAGGCTCTAACCTTTATTTTCTGATTGCTTTTGTGCTGCTGACGGTCTGGTGGCTCATCGTTTATTTTAGGCGGCGCTTTAAGATCAATCTCTATGGCGATGAGCAGGGCCTGAGCATTGAAGTAAATGATCCGGAGTTGGTTGATCCTGTTGTGATCCGCTATCCGTTCACGCTTTCTAAACAATGGATCCGGCGCAAAAACGGGCAGACTTACATTAAGGAGCTGTTTCTTACGTTTTTGGATCAGCATCAGAGCCCTGTGCTTACCTTTAAATGCTCTCTCGGCGACCTGCGCGATGTGCCTTCCAGCTTTGCTTACATAGACATTCATAAGAATGAACGCCGGTACCTGAAAATTTCGGATCAGTTGTATACAGCCAAAGTAAAGGACCTGGAGGATGCATTGCAGATTCACCTGAATTACCTGGCGACAAGAAAAACGAATAAATTAAATCCCTGAGAAATGCTCTTACCGGAAAAATACCAGCTGTCGTTTATGTGTCCTGAAATTTAGGGGTGTTGCTTACCTGTGGCCTTTGGCTGCAGGCTCTCTGATGCTTTCCTGCCAGGCGGCCACGGATAGAGACAGGCAGGTGTTGAATGATGCCATGGAACTAAAGCAGGAAGCGGGCATGAATACATCCGCTAAATGCGGATTCCTATGACACAAACGTCGTCTACCTGCCCCAGGCTACCTTTCCAGTTCTCAAAGGAATGGTTGAGGGCTTTCTCCTGTTCTTCCATGGCCTGCCCGGAAATGCGGCTGATCAGCTCTTCCAGTTGTTTGTATTTGAATTTTTTTCCTTTCTGCCCGCCAAACTGGTCGGCATAGCCGTCGCTGAAGAGGTATAACAAATCGCCCGGCTGAAGTTGTAGGCTCTGCGTGGTAAAAGGCACCTCGTCGACGTATTCGCCTACCGGCTGCTTATCCGGAGCGATGCGCGTGAGCTTATGTTCACGGATGTGCCAAAGCGGGTTGTTGGCGCCCGCCCATTGCAGCAGGCGCGTTTGTGTATTGAGGGCACAGAGGGAAATGTCCATGCCATCACGCACCTGTTTTTCGCTTTTCTCAAAGGTGGAGATCACCAGCTCGCGGGTTTTGTCCAGGATCTCACCCGGATCGCTGAGCCTGAACTCGAGGATGCTCCGGTTCAGGGCATTGCTGCACACCACAGATACCATGGCGCCCGGCACACCATGACCGGTGCAATCGGCTACGGCAAAAAACAAAAGCCCCTGTGATTTTTCCATCCAGTAAAAATCGCCGGCAACAATATCCTTAGGCTTGTACAAAATGAAGCTATCCGGCAATTGGCTTTTCCAGAGCGCCATCGGTGGCAGGATGGCTTCCTGCAGGCTTTTGGCATAAGTGATGCTGTCGATGATCTCTTTCTGCTTTTCCTCAATAATTCCCTTTTGCTCGAGCACTGTTTTTTTAGCCAGCTTTTCCAGCTTCAGGCTTTTGTAGACCATGTAGCCAAAGAACAGCGATACTCCCAGAATGGCGACCACCGAGAAAAAGATGATGTAGTTTCGCTTACGCTCTTCGTTCAGTTGTATGGCATTCTTCTGCGATTCGATCAGGAATTTTTCTTCCTTTTTGCTGTACTCATATTCTATTTCGTTTCTGGCGAGGAGGAGCCTGTTCTCATCATTGATGATGGAGTCGGAGAGGCGGTGGTATTGAAGGTAATAGCCCAGTGCCTTTTCAAAATCACGCTTGTCCCTGTAGTAGTAAAATAATTTTTCGGCGCTGATCTTTTGCTCGTGCAGCTGGTGCAGGTTTTGAGAGATCTGCATCGATAACCTGCTGTAATATGCGCCCGAGTCGCTTTGCCCCTGTCCGAAGTGGATATTGGCTTTCACGTTGTAAGCCCAGGCCAGGTTAAGGCTGTCGTTTTGTGCAGCGATTTGTCTCATCCCACGCGCAGAATTGACCATGGCCGAGTCGTATCGTTTCAGGTGCGTATAGTTTACCGCGAGGTTGGTATAAGCCATCCCCAGGTATTGATCCTGCTTGGTCTCCATACATTGCGTGATGGCTTTCCTGTAAAAGGAAATGGAGCTCGTATATTGCCTGAGGTCCTGGTAAAGCACACCAATGCTAATGAGGCTTGGGACGAGGTATTCCGGATCTTTGTTCTTCTGGAAAACCGGAAGTGCCTTGAGCAGGTAGCCGAGTGCTTTTTCGTGTTCTTCCTGTGAGTAGTAGTCCATTCCCAGGTTGTAGCGGCATTGCGCAATCAGCGTTTCGTCGTGGATTTTTTCCGCAAGCATGAGGGTATAAAAGCTCATGGCCTGCGCTTTTTTAAACGCATTTTTTTGCTTGTAGAAATAGGCCAGGTTGGTGTGAAGGTAAATTTTGTCCTTCACAAAATCGAAGTAGGGGTAGTTGACAGAGTCGCTTTCGCTCAATAGGCGAAGTCCTGTTTTGGCGTATAGTTCGATAGCGTCGATCTCCACCACATCGGTAAGCGCAATCAGGGCCTTTACCCTATCGTTGGGGCGAAGGCCGGAGTTTGCGGCAACACGCCGTAAGCTGTCGCTGTTGAGCTGTGCCATGCCAAACACAGGAAGCAATAAAAGTACAGGGAGGAGCCTTAACATCATTATAAATATACTAAAAGCAGTCATGCTGCCAAACAGAAATCTGCCCGGAGGCAGGATGTTATCCGCTAGACGCGGATTCCTATGATACACACGTCGTCTACCTGCTCGAGCTCTCCTTTCCAGTTTTCAAAGGCTTCTGTCAACGATTGCTTCTGCAACTGCACAGGCATTTCTGAAATCGAAAGAAGAAGCTCCTGGAGTGCACGGTACTTGAATTTTTTGCCTTTAGGCCCGCCAAACTGGTCGGCAAAACCATCCGTAAATGTATAGATCATGTCGCCCGTTTCCAGGGTCATGCTATGTTGCGAGAAAGGAACGGTATCACGGTCGTACTTGCCAACCGGCATTTTATCGGCTGCCAGGACCAGGAGCTCTTGTTTCCTGATGATCCAGATGGGATTGTTAGCCGCCGAATAGCTCAGATCCCTGTTAACAAAGTCAAGGCTTAAGAGGCTGCAGTCCATGCCATCCTTACCGCCTTCCCGGCTTCCGTCGTTTGATAAATAACGGATGATCTTTTTCCGGGTGGCGTTTAAAATATCTGCCGGTTGCAGCAGTTTGTCGGCATTCACCGCTTCATTGAGGCAGCTGATGTTGAGCATGCTCATGATCGATCCCGGAACCCCGTGCCCTGTGCTATCGGCAATTGCCAGTAAAAAGCGGCCGTTGCTTAAGGACGAGCTCCAGTAAAAATCACCGCTGACCACATCCCTGGGCTTAAATACCAGGAAATAGTCTTTCAGGTTTTCGGAGAGCTGCTGTTCGCTGGTGAGGAGGGCATACTGGATGCGCCTTGCATAAGTGATGCTGTCGAGGATCTCTTTCTGCTTGGTTTCAATAATCAGGTTTTTGGCGGAAACATCGTTTTTTTGCTGCCGGATGATCTCATTATCTTTTTGTTTCCGCCGGTAATTGACGATGGCCGCTATCAGGAAGGCAAAGGATACCACCACAACGCCAACCAGCAGGTAATTAATGGTCTTTTGCTTTTTTTGAGCTTCGCTCAGCAACAGGATCTGCCCCTCTTTTTTTTCCACTTCGTGAACGGTATTGATCTCGGATAATTTTTCCTGTAAATTTTTGGCATACACCGTATCCTTCAGGCTTAGCGCGCTCATGAGCACTTCATAGGAGCGGTCGTAATTTTTGCTTTTATACAGGAATTTTCCCAGCTGATGTTTCAGCCCGATTTCCTTGTTGATTTCAGGTGAGCTTTTCAGCATGCGCAATGCCGAGTCTACAAAGACAACAGCATCCTTATAGTTCCCCTTTTTGGCGAGAATCTCGGCATGGTTGCTGAACGTCGTGGTCTTCACGTAATCTTCAACCGTGTTGTTTGCAATGATATTCAGGGCTTCATTGCTATAGCGCTCGGCTCCGGAAAAATTTTTCAGTTCGAGGTACTCATGACACATATTATTGCAGATCATGATCAGGTCTGAAAAATTGCTGTCGGCCTTCGCCGCTTTGTAGCTCTCCATATACAATGCCAGTGCTTCCTGCGGCCGGTTGCAGGAGCCGTACACATTGGCGAGATTGATCTTCAGGGAATAATTCAGAACCACATCATCCAGCTTTTCGGAGATGGCAATTCCCTTTTTGTAATAGCTGATGCTGTTCGTATAGTCTTGAATATTATAAAACAGGGACCCGAGGCTGTTGTACAATTTGGAGAGTCCCGTATCGAATTTGACCTTGGTGAACTTTTGCTCCGCCTGCATAAAACACCTGATCGCCTTATCGTTCAGGCCCTGACTTGTATAGGCAATGCCTATGTTGGTGAGCGAGCGGCCCATGCCGAGCTCATCGCCGATCGGCTCCTGTATGTTCAGAGCCTGCTGGTGATAGGCAATAGCAGAGTCGTTGTTGCCTATGTAGTTATAGGCGGAGCCAATGGTGTTGAATGAGAACGCCAGTAAGCGCTTATTGTCTGTATGCGCGGCGAGGCGATTCGACTCAAAGGCAACCGCAAGCGACTGCTTGGGGTCTACCGAAAACAAAGCGCGCGCTTCATCGATCCTGGATTGAACCAATACCGTATCCGACTGGGAAAATACATGCCCCCAGGCAGACAGGAAAAGAAGGATGAGCCCGGAAATGCCCGGTTTGTATGTGGTTTTAGTATACCTCATGAGCTGTCGGTAAGACTAAGGCAGGTCTTACATGTTACGCCTGTACTGGCCGCCCACCTCAAACAGGCATTTGGTGATCTGCCCCAGCGACATGTATTTGACGGCTTCCATCAGTTCGGTAAAAATATTTTTGTTCTGGATGGCAGCGGTCTGGAGCTTGTGCACCATCGCGTCATATTTATCCGTATGGGATTTGTGAAGCTCGGCGAGCATCGTAATCTGGTATTCTTTCTCTTCGCTTGTCGAGCGGATCACCTCTTTCGGGATGATGGTCGGGCTTCCTTTGCTGGACAAGAAGGTGTTCACACCGATGATCGGGTACTCACCCGTATGCTTCAGCGTTTCATAATACAGGCTCTCTTCCTGGATTTGGCCCCGCTGGTACATGGTTTCCATAGCACCCAGCACGCCGCCACGCTCCGAGATGCGGTCGAACTCTGTTAATACCGCTTCCTCCACGAGGTCTGTCAGCTCTTCGATGATGAAAGAGCCTTGTAATGGATTTTCGTTCTTCGCTAAGCCCAGCTCGCGGTTAATGATCAATTGGATCGCCATGGCCCTTCTTACCGATTCCTCGGTAGGTGTGGTAATCGCCTCGTCGTAAGCATTTGTGTGCAGGGAGTTGCAGTTATCGTAGATGGCATACAGGGCCTGTAACGTCGTGCGGATATCATTGAAATCGATTTCCTGCGCGTGAAGCGAACGGCCGGATGTTTGAATGTGGTATTTCAACATCTGGCTGCGCTCATTGCCGTTATAGCGGTACTTCATTGCCTTCGACCAGATGCGGCGGCTCACGCGGCCGATCACGCTGTACTCAGGGTCGATGCCATTGCTGAAGAAGAAGGATAAGTTCGGTGCAAAATCATCGATGTGCATGCCGCGGCTCAGGTAATATTCCACAAAGGTGAAGCCGTTGGCCAGAGTAAAGGCCAGCTGAGAGATAGGATTGGCACCGGCTTCCGCAATGTGGTAGCCGCTGATAGACACTGAGTAAAAGTTCCTCACTTTCTGATCAATGAAATATTGCTGTACGTCGCCCATCACCCGGAGGCTGAACTCTGTACTGAAAATACAGGTGTTTTGCGCCTGGTCTTCTTTTAAAATATCCGCTTGTACGGTACCGCGCACCTGCGATAAGGTTGTTGTTTTGATTTTGTCGTACACCTCTTTCGGCAATACCTGGTCGCCGGTAACGCCCAGCAGCATTAGGCCCAGGCCGTTGTTGCCTTCCGGCAATTCCCCCTGGTAAGTCGGGCGTATGGTTCCTTTGGCTTTGTAAATGGCCTTGATCTTGTCTTCAACTTCTTTTTCCAGGCCATGCTCCTTGATGTATAATTCGCATTGCTGATCGATGGCCGCATTCATGAAAAAGGCCGCGATGGTTGGTGCGGGACCGTTGATGGTCATAGATACAGACGTTTTCGGATCAGCTAAATTAAAGCCGCTGTATAATTTTTTAGCATCATCGAGGCAGCAGATACTCACACCCGAGTTACCAACCTTTCCGTAAATATCCGGACGGTAATCCGGATCATTGCCGTATAAGGTAACGCTATCAAAGGCTGTACTTAAGCGGGCTGCAGGCAATCCTTTGCTCACGTAGTGGAAGCGCTTGTTGGTGCGTTCCGGTCCGCCTTCGCCGGCAAACATCCGCGTTGGGTCTTCGCCCTCACGCTTGAATGGATAAATACCCGCCGTATATGGGAAATCTCCCGGGAAATTTTCCTGCAGGTTCCATTTCAGGATATCACCCCAGGCGCTGTATTTCGGTGAGGCGATCTTCGGAATCTGTGTGTGAGAAAGGGATTCGTAATGTGTGGCAATTTTCAGAACCTTGTCGCGCACTTTAAACTCATAGAACTCGTTGCTGAATAATTTCTTCTTCGCCTCCCAGTTCTCGATCACCAGCATGTTGCGCGGGTCGAGGTCCAGCTTGGTTTTTTCATAAGCCTCCTGTAAGCCTTTGATCAAACGGTCTTTGTCGTCCATGGTAGAAGCCGAGATCGTATCGATGGTTTTTTGAATGCCGTATAATTTCTGCGCCACTTCCGCCTGCTGCTCCGCTTTTTTATCATAGCTGCGGTTGTTCTCCGAGATCTCGCTCAGGTAGCGGGTTTTGGAAGGAGGAATGATGTAGATCTTCTCGCTCATCTCTTCCGTAATATGGAATTGAGAAGCCAGGTTCGTGTTCCCTGTTTTCTCCACCATTTTGTTCATCACCGCTTTATAGAGGCGGTTCATGCCCGGGTCGTTGAACTGCGAGGCGATCGTACCGAATACCGGGATGTCCTCGTCCGCAATTTCCCATAAGTTGTGGTTGCGCTTGTATTGTTTTTTGACATCGCGGATGGCATCCAAAGCCCCACGCTTATCAAATTTATTGAGAGCGATAATGTCGGCGAAGTCCAGCATGTCGATCTTCTCGAGCTGCGTGGCGGCGCCGTATTCAGGCGTCATCACATACAGGCTCATGTTGGAGTGTTCGATAATTTCCGTATCGCTTTGCCCGATCCCGGAAGTCTCTAAAATGATCAGGTCGAAATGAGCGGCCTTGCAAATGTTCACCGCATCCTGCACGTATTTGCTCAACGCTAAATTGCTCTGGCGTGTGGCCAGTGAGCGCATGTATACGCGGTCGTTCTTGATGGCATTCATGCGGATCCTGTCGCCCAGCAAAGCCCCGCCGGTCTTGCGTTTGGAAGGGTCAACCGAGATGATCGCAATTTGCTTGTCTTTAAAGTCAATTAAAAAGCGGCGCACCAGCTCATCCACCAGGCTCGATTTTCCGGAGCCACCGGTTCCGGTGATCCCCAGCACAGGCGTGGTCGATACTTTTGCTTTGCCTTCGATGTCTTTCAGAACATTGGTATTCTCCTCGTTGAAATTTTCCGCTGCCGAAATAATTTTGGCAATGGACTTAAAATCCTTTTGTGCAAATTTGGTAATCTCCCCGTTGAGGTTAGTGCCTGTGGCATAATCACACTGGCGAAGGAGGTCGTTGATCATGCCCTGCAGGCCGAGCGCACGGCCATCGTCAGGAGAATAGATCTTGGTGATGCCATACGCATGCAGCTCGTCGATCTCCGTAGGGAGGATCACGCCGCCGCCGCCACCAAACAGCTTAATGTGCTCACAGCCTTTTTCTTTCAGGAGGTCGTACATGTATTTGAAATATTCCACGTGCCCGCCCTGGTAGCTCGTTACCGCAATGGCATTGGCGTCCTCCTGGATGGCACAGTTTACCACTTCCTGCGCGCTGCGGTCGTGGCCTAAGTGAATCACTTCGGCACCACTCGACTGGATGATACGACGCATGATGTTAATCGCGGCATCGTGTCCGTCGAAGAGGGCTGCGGCAGTGACAATACGAATTTTATGTTTGGATTGGTATGGGCTTGTTTCCATTGGAAAGTTTATTTTTAATTTATGATATCTGTTGATCCGATGTTTTGCTTACATCATCTTCACTTAATTTTAATTTTTCTATTTCAGTTTTTAGCTCATGGAGCAATGTTTGTTCTGATGGTAGGTACAATTCATATTTGCTTGCGATAATGTTTTTGGTGTCTTCGGGCAGAGTTATTTTTACGACCGCGTCATTTTTATCCGCACAAAGCAAAACACCGATGGTTTTATTTTCGAAATCCTGTTTTTCAAAGCGGTCATAGTAGTTTACATACATCTGTAACTGACCGATGTGCTGATGTGTTAATTTTTCTGTTTTGATCTCGATGATAACGAAACATTGCAGCAAGCGGTTATAGAAAACCAGGTCAACAAAAAAGTCATCACCGTCTAAATGGATCCGTTTTTGTCTTGCTACAAAGGAAAAGCCATTTCCGAGTTCGAGCAAAAAATCCTGTAAATGAGTAATAATTGCACCTTCAATATCTTTCTCGTAATAAGTCGCTTCCTTTTTAAGGCCTAAAAACTCTAATACCATCGGGTCTTTTATGATCTCTTTAGCGTCTGTAGGAAGTTTTTCGTTTTTGGCAACCTCTAATACTGCTTTAACATCATTGCTTAACAATAATCTTTCAAATAACTGGCTGTTTATCTGTCTTTCCAGTTGCCTGGCAGTCCAGTTGTTTTTTTCTGCTTCGGCAATATAGAAATCTCTTTTATCAGTATTGTCAATTCGAATAAGAGTGCGGTAATGGGTCCAACTGAATTGCGAACGCAGTGCGTTCGTAATTGGAAATGTTCTGTAAAATTGCCTGCACATTTCCAGTTGACGAATCGAAAAACCACTGCCAAACTGGGGTTGAAGGCTATCTGACAGCGATTTTATTAAAAAATCCCCGTATCCGGCCCTGTCTTTTCCTTCCTGCTCTTCTTCTAAAATGAGTTTACCGATTTCCCAGTACATGAGCACTCTCACAGAATCTACAGAGCGGATTGCTCTTTCTTGCGAAGAAGAAATGATCGTATGGATTTGCTGTATAAGTTCTTTTTTTAATTGCATTGAAAATACACTTAAGCTTCTATTGATCTGCTTATGAATGGGTTAAAATAGAGTTGACTAATATAGTAGTTTTTCCGCTACCGGAGGCAAAAATTAGTCGATTTTAGGAGGCTAAATGCCCATGTGATGTAGGTTGAGGGTCTGTGGTATTTTAAAGAATCCTGAAGGGATTTAATATAAATAATAGGGAGTACGGGAGGCCACAGACAACCCTGAAGGGGTTGAATATTCGACCCCTTCAGGGTCGTGGCTCTTAGGATTTGTTGCTTTTATTAATGTTTAACCCCTTCAGGGTTTATGCGTTAATATCAACTAAACATTTGGCCCGGGGGTAATGTCCTTACTAAATGGTATTGGGTAAAATCCTTTAGGAAGACGCTCTTTTGGCGCTAATTACCTTGTAATAGAAAATTCCTGTAAACAGGAAGCCGAGTGCGAAAGGAACCGCCGCTGCCAGCTTATAGTCGCCGTCTGTAAAAAACTCGACATACATCCACATGCTGTTGGCGCATATCCAGAATAAAATACCCAGGTTGATATACAGGTCCACCGTTTTGCGGGTCACGAATACGATCAGCAGCGCGATGGTGATCGTGGGAATGATCATCAGGATGCCCAGCCAGCGCAGCTGCAGCATCCAGCAGCTATCTTTGATGAGCCAGAAAACGATGTGCAGATTTTCATGTTTTCTTATGTTTTCAGGAGCCGTCATAACCGGATTTAAAAATAAGCTTTTTGCATTAATTCAGGCAATTTTAGTATCTTTAAAGGATAATCCAGTTCCTGAAAACACGTTATGATCCAATTCGAAAAATTCAAGCTTAAAAATAATCTCACTGTTATTGTTCACCAGGATAAAAGCACGCCGATGGCCTGCATCAATATCACTTACGACGTGGGCGCACGCGACGAAGACGAGAGCAAGACCGGTTTTGCACACTTATTTGAGCACCTCATGTTTGGAGGCAGCATTAATATTCCTAATTACGATGAGCCCCTGCAAATGGTAGGTGGCGAGAACAACGCCTTTACCACCAACGATATTACCAATTATCACTGCACTGTTCCGGCCGAAAACCTGGAAACGGCCTTCTGGCTGGAAAGCGACCGCATGCTGAGCCTGGCCTTCGATAAAAAAAGCCTGGAAGTGCAACGCAACGTGGTAATCGAAGAGTTCAAACAACGCTACCTGAACCAGCCTTACGGCGATGTGTGGCTGCTCTTGAGGCCTTTGGTGTATAAAGTCCATCCTTATAAGTGGAATACCATTGGGAAAGAGATCAAGCATATCGAAGACGCTACAATGGATGACGTGAAATCGTTTTTCAAGACACATTATAACCCGAGCAATGCGGTATTGGTGGTAGCAGGTGACGTAGAGCTGGAGCATGTGAAAAAGCTGGCCGAAAAATGGTTCGAACCGATCGACCCAGGCATCAAGCCACAGCGGAACCTGCCGGTAGAGCCCGAGCAAACAGAATACCGCAGCATGACCGTGGAGCGCGATGTGCCGATTAGCTCCGTTTACAGGGCTTACCGCATGTGCTCCCGGAATGATCCGGAGTACCACACGGTGGACCTGATCTCCGATATTTTATCGCGCGGCAATTCCTCGCGCTTGTATAAAACACTCATCAAGGACAAGCAATTGTTCTCCGACCTGAATGCTTATGTCATGGGTGATTTTGATAAAGGATTGTTTGTGATCTCAGGAAAACTGAACGACGGCGTAAGCATGGAGCAGGCGGAGGCCGGCATTGATGCGGAAATCGAAAGGCTGCAAAACGAGCTGGTGCCGGCCGATGAATTGCAGAAATGCAAGAACAAGATCGAATCCACGGTAACCTACAGCGAGACCGATGTGCTTAACAAAGCCACGAACCTGGCTATTTCAGAGCTCCTGGGCGATGCGGACCTGATCAACAAAGAGATCGAAAATTACAATAAGGTAACCGCTGAGCAGATCCGGGAGCAGGCAAATAAGATTCTGAAAAAAACAAATTGCAGTACGTTGTATTATTTGAAGAAAAGCTAATCTCCCGCAGATTCCGCTGATGGCGCAGATTAAAGTAGATGATGATGGAAAATAAAACGGAGCCCATAACTGAAAATGACATCTCTTATATCATAAGAGGTTGTGTATTTGATGTTTATAATGAGCTTGGCCCGGGACTATTGGAATCTGTTTACGAAGCCGCCTTAGCATACGAGCTTAAGGAAAAAGGCTTACATCTTAAAACTCAGGTTGGACTACCTGTGAATTATAAGAATACCCAGCTGGATCTGGGATTCAGACTAGACCTTCTGGTAGAAGATAAAGTAATTGTCGAGCTAAAGTCGATTGAAACAATTGCAGAGGTTCATCACAAACAAGTGTTAACGTATTTAAGATTGACAGGATTAAAACTTGGTTTATTGATTAATTTTAATAGTCAGGATATTTCAAAATCCATTTATCGGAAAGTAAATAATTTATAAATCAAATCCGCGGCATCTGCGAGATCTGCGGGACATCATCATAATGACCATAGCCGAAATATCACACCGACTCAATCATCTTCAGTTCAATTCTGATGTCATCAATTTGTATGAAGAGCCTCACCGCTTTTATCACACACTCACGCACATCGAAGAGGTGATGAAGCACCTGCACGATGCCGACCTGCTGAAGCATGACGAATTATTCCTGGCGGCCGTCTTCCATGATATCATCTACAACCCGCAGTCGGCCACCAATGAAGAGGATTCAGCCGAGTACTTTTTAGCTTCGGCCAAAACATCGGGCCTGACGAACGCGCAGAAAGAGCATATCAGGCAGCTGATCCTTGACACGAAGACGCACCAACCTACGGTTCCGTTCTCGGAGGAGTTTATCAAAGCCGACCTGGCAATTTTCGATGCACCTTTCGATAAGCTGATCCAGTACGAAAAACAAATTTTTAAAGAGTTTCAGTTTGTAGATTATAAGGTCTACAGGGAAAAGCGCAGTGAGATCCTGCAGCACTTCAATACCAACGGAAGGCTGGACCACCTCATCAGCTATGTCAATTCCGTGGAGCCGAATATCGGCGTTTTTGCGGGCAGCTTTAATCCCTTTCATAAAGGGCATTATAATGTTTTGCAAAAAGCAGAAAAGCTGTTTGATAAAGTGATCATCGCTTTTGGAAAAAATCCCGAGAAGGGCGACCGCTCCTGGGAGATCCCCAAAACCCTTGCCTACAGGCAGCAGGCGGAGTATAACGGTCTGGTCACTGACTTCGTGGACTCGCTGGGCTACGAGGTGACTATTGTCCGTGGCTTGAGAAACTCCACGGATTTCCAGTACGAGCAAAACCAGTACCGTTATATCCAGGAATTAAAGCCCGATATTAAGATTGTGAATGTCTTTTGTGACAAGGAATTCGAGCACATCAGCTCTTCCGGCATCCGCACCTTGGAAAAATACAACAAACACCAGGGATATTTACTGCATTAAATGATAGTATCATGAAAAAACGTTTATTCTATTTTACCTGCTTTTCCCTCTTTGTGGCAGGTCTGCAGGCGCAGAAACTCTACAGGCTTGCCGGTGGTATTACGGAATCCGATTACATGGCCAAAACGATCATCATTAAGGTAAAACCTGCCTTTGCGGCTGTTTGCTCGGAAGGAAAGATCGATCATGCCGGCTTTAATGCCATGGCTACCACACTGGGAGCAGGCAACCTGCATAAGAAATTTCCGAAGGACAAATCTCCGGAGAAAGAGTTCAATGAAGCCGGGCAGCGCTTTGCCGACCTGTCTTTGATCTACGAACTGAACTACTCTGCTGATGCTTCTATCGAGAAGGCCATCAGTAAATTACTGGCATCGGGGATCCTCGTTTATGCCGAACCGCATTTTATCCCTAAAGCAAATTATACGCCTAATGATCCTTTGGCCAACCCCACGGATCAGTACCACCTCCAGAAGATCAATGCTTTTGGCGCCTGGAACAGCAACCGCGGCGATTCTGCGATTGTGATTGCCATTACCGATACGGGGACTGATCCTACGCACAGCGACCTTGCCAATAATATCAAGCGTAATTATGCCGATGTGCCGGATGGCGTGGATAACGATGGCGATGGCTACATCGATAACTACAAGGGTTGGGACATGGGCATGAACGATAATGACCCCACCTGGGAGTTCAACAGCCACGGTGTGCATGTCTGCGGAATTGCGGGCGCCAGCGCCGATAACAACCTGGGAGGCGCCGGTGTTGGTTTCAACTGCAAGATCCTGCCGGTAAAGATCAGTGATGCCAGCGGCGCTTTGATCGCCGCTTACGAAGGAATTAAATATGCTGCCGACCATGGCTCTGCCATCATCAACTGCTCCTGGGGCGGAGGCGGTGCCAGCCAGTTCGGACAGGACATTGTGGATTATGCCACGATTAACAAAGGCTGCCTCGTGGTAGCGGCTGCGGGGAATAATGGTGTGGACGGGGACTTCTTCCCGGGCTCCTACAATTATGTGCTCGCAGTAGCCAATACCAATTCCAGCGATACCAAAAACTTCAGCTCCAATTACGGCTATTTTGTGGACGTGTGCGCGCCGGGAGAAAATATCAATTCTACCTGGCCGGGAAGCTTTTATATTACGCAAACGGGCACCTCGATGTCTTCGCCGGTAGTGGCGGGTGCAGCGGGCATCGTCAAAAAACAATTTCCGGCCTACAATGGCTTGCAGATCGGCGAGCGATTGAAAGTAACGTCTGATAATATTTATCCTTCCAATGCCACGTACCTCAATAAGCTGGGGGCCGGCAGGATTAATTTATTGAGGGCCATTACCGATCCGGCAACGCCGAGCGTGGTCTTCAGCGACAAGCAATTTACCGATCATAACGACGACGCCTTTATTGTGGGCGATACCCTGTTCATCACCGGCAAATTCACCAATTACCTCGATCCGACAACAGCCTTGAATGTGACGGTAACGCCGCTTTCGGCTTATGCCACCATAGTTGATAACACGACATCATTAGGCGTGATTACGACGCTGGCCAGCAAAACCAATACGAATGATGCCTTTGCCTTTAAGCTTGGCGGTACCATTCCTGTTAACCAGGCCATTGATTTTGAGGTGCTGATGCAGGACGGCAGCTATTCGGCGAAACAATTTTTCAGTGTATTCATCAATGTGGATTACATCGATATTAAGATCAACGACGTGTACACCACGGCTACCAGCAAAGGAAAGGCAGGCTATAACCAGGATGCGCAGGTGCAGGGACAGGGTTTTAAATACAAAGGCATCGACCTCTTGTATGAGGCCGGCCTGATGATCGGGAAAGATACCAATACGGTTTCCGATTGTGTGCGTGGAACGAACACCAGCGTGTCGGATGTTGATTTCATGAACCTGAGCCGCATCGTGAAAGTATTGCCGGCCGTCACCTCCGATTTCGATACCAAAGCGAAATTCAACGACAATGCGGCTTTCACGCCTATTCCGGTAGAGGTGGAGCAGAACAGCTATGCCTGGAGCTCTGCGCCTTACCGCAATTTTGTGATCTGGGAATACAACATTAAGAATACGCATGCCACGGATACCCTGAGAAACGCTTATGCCGGCATTTTTGCCGATTGGGATATCGACGGATCAAGCTATACGCAAAACCGCAGTAATTACCATGCAGCCACCAAAATGGGGTATAGCTTTTACACCGCTGCCAACGGGAAGTACGGCGGCATTAAGTTGCTGACCGATACGGCGGCTCCTAACTTCTATGCCGTGGATCATGTAGGCGGCGGCAACGGTGGCCTTGATTTTGCCAATGGAGTGGACACGAAGGATAAATATAAATCCATGAGCACGCAGCGCCTGGCGGCAGGGGTAAACGGCAGCGGCAATGATGTGATCAATGTGATGAGCACCGGTCCGCTGAAAATAGCGCCGGGAAAATCGGTGAAAGTGGCTTTTGCCATTCTGGGAGCTGATAGCCTCACACCCTTGATCCATGCGGCTATGCAGGCCGATACGGTTTACAATAAACTGAAATTGCCACCGGTTCAGCCCGAATCCATCGATGAGCTCAAGGATGCTTTTGTCAGGATCTTTCCTAATCCAACCAAAAACAGTATTATAATTTTGCAGGAGAAATCGCTGTTCACGAAGTACGAGCTGTACAGTGTCAATGGCGTCCTGGTTTCCGAAAACAAACTGGAGCATGCCCGCCAAACGCTTGATCTGACAGGCTTTTCGGAAGGGATTTATTTCATCAGGCTCAGCGGACCGGAAAAATCGGTCTTCAAAAAAATAGTGCTGATTAAATAGTTTTGGGCTTCCTGTTTCAATCGTTTCCATACCAACCGAAACGACCGAGTTGTACCTTAATTCGCGCATGAGAGCATTTTGTTTTATCCCTGCCCGACTACGTCATTCAGTCAGACTTCATACGGACTTAGCACCCAGTCCCGGTTTTAGTTTTCTGTAACGCTTAGCCCGCGTGAGTGATTGCAGCGAAAATCCTTTTTGCCGCTTGCTGAGGCCCTCGAAGCAGGGCAAAAGATTGGAGTAGGACAGCAAGCCAGTGGCTTGATGGGCCAGCATGAGCATGGAGCAGGACTCCGCTACCTTGCTTACTGTCACGATGCGTCGTGATGTCGAAGTACTTTGCGGAGGTACACCCCAAAATCATTTTTCAGGATACATGACATCAGGCGAGACTGAAATATTCCGGTCATGATCCTTCCAAAATTTCCCTATATTTACCCTTTATTTTTTTGACACATGGAATTAAATGCACTAACGGCTATTTCGCCGGTTGACGGACGTTATCGGAAAGCAACGAACGAGCTGGCGGCTTATTTTTCGGAATTCGGATTGATCAGGTACCGTGTACAGGTAGAGATCGATTACTTTATCCTGCTCTCGCAGCAAGGCCTGCCGCAATTGCCGCAGCTAAGCGCTTCGCAGATCGAAGGACTGAAAGCGGTGTATAAAAACTTTTCCTTTGCCGATGCTGAAACCATTAAGGAAACGGAGAAGACCACCAACCACGACGTAAAAGCCGTGGAATATTTCATCAAGGAAAAATTAAAAGCACAAGGCCTAGAAAGCTACCTGGAGTTTGTACACTTCGGCTTAACCTCGCAGGACATTAATAATACCTCTATTCCTTTGTCATTGAAGCAAGCGAATGCTGAGGTGGTATTGCCCAATTTAAATACAGTGACGGAGAAGCTGATCGCCTTGTCACGGGAGTGGAGAGACGTCTCCCTGCTTGCGCGCACCCACGGTCAACCGGCCTCGCCAACGCGCCTGGGTAAAGAGTTCTATGTGTTTGTAGAGCGCTTGCAGATCCAGATCCATCAGTTAAATGCCATTCCCTTCTCTGCCAAGTTCGGTGGAGCCACCGGTAATTTCAACGCCCATTATGTGGCTTACCCGAAGCATGACTGGATTGCTTTCGGAAATGAATTTGTGAATCATACCTTAGGCTTAAGCCGCAGCCAGTTTACCACGCAGATTGAGCACTACGATAATATTGCTGCTTACTGCGATGCCCTGAAGCGCATCAACACCATCCTGCTGGACCTGTGCCGCGATGTATGGACCTACGTGAGCATGGATTATTTCAAGCAAAAGCTGAAAGCCGGAGAGATCGGCTCTTCTGCCATGCCGCATAAAGTAAACCCGATCGACTTTGAAAATGCCGAAGGAAATTTGGGCATTGCCAATGCGATCCTGGAGCACCTGTCGGCCAAGCTGCCGGTTTCCCGCTTGCAGCGCGATCTTACAGACAGCACCGTGCTGAGGAACATCGGCGTGCCTGTTGCGCATATTCTGATTGCTTATAAAAGCATTTTAAAAGGATTGGATAAGCTGATCCTCAACGAAGAGATTTTCAACCGCGACCTGGAAAATAACTGGGCCGTGGTGGCAGAGGCCGTGCAGACCATTCTGCGCCGCGAGGGCTACCCGAAGCCTTATGAAGCCCTGAAAGACCTGACCCGCACCAACAGTGTAATTACCAAAGAATCCATGCATGTATTCATCAATGGATTAAATGTCAGCGAAGAGGTGAAAAAAGAATTGCTGCAAATCACGCCGCAGAATTTTACGGGAAGAAATCCCGCCTTCTGATTTTTAGCTTCAGCTGTTTACCCCGCTTTAGGGCTATGAGAATCGACTTTATGCACCGGATTGGCGTCAAACCGGGTCAGTGAATTGCTTTTTGGCAAAAATCGGATATTTCTACCTGTTTTTCAGGAGTGTTATTTAGACTAATATTGGGCAAAAAACTAGTATTAACCCCCTATTAATTTAAAAACATTATGGACGAGTACATTGGAATTGTCAAAATCTTTGGAGGAAACTTCGCACCAAGAGGCTGGTTTACATGCAACGGACAGTTATTATCTATTGCACAATACAGCGCCTTATTCTCTCTTTTAGGAACCACTTATGGTGGTGACGGCGTAACAACTTTCGCTTTACCAAACCTGCAGAGCCGTGCCCCGATTGGGATGGGACAAGGGCCGGGCCTTAGCTACCGGGCTCAGGGACAAATTGGAGGAAGCGAAACCAACACCCTCATCATCCCTAACATTCCGCCGCACAATCACCCGGCAAGCTTATTGGTGAACAACACTGATGCCGGACAAGGTGTACCTACAGTAGGGGTGAGCCTTGCCACACCGGGTACGCTTAGCGGCAGAACATTTACAGCAACTTTAGGCTACAATACAGCAACGCCTAACACCGTCTTAAACCAGGCCTCAGTAACGACTACGCCGGTAGGACAAGGCATGCCTGTAAACAACATGCAGCCCTTCATCGCGATGAACTACATTATCTGCTGGTCAGGTATTTATCCATCCAGGCCATAATCGCAGAACAGCCCTTACCGGATCCGGTTCCTGACGTTTGATGGCTTCACCAGTTCGGACTGAATGGTGCTGATTTTCGGATTATGCATTTGATTATTAGTGTATTAGCTTAGTAAATGGTTTTTAAAAATCGGGTATTTCTACCTGTTTTATGTGAATGCTATTTGGGCTAATATTGAAACAACTAAACCTTTTTTATTAACCCCCAAAACCAAAAAAATCATGGATGAGTACATGGGAATGATCAAAATTTTTGCCGGAAACTTCGCACCGACAGGTTGGCTGATGTGTAACGGACAATTATTATCAATTGCGCAAAACAGCGCTTTATTTTCACTTTTAGGAACAACCTACGGTGGCGACGGTGTAACTACGTTTGCTTTACCAAATTTCCAAAGCCGCGTGCCAATTGGCATGGGACAAGGTCCGGGTTTAAGCTACCGCAGCCAGGGCGAAATTTCGGGAACGGAAAACAACACCCTTTTAATCCCTAACATTCCTCCGCACAATCACCCGGCGAGCTTATTGGTGAACAATACAGATGCAGGACAAGGTGTACCAACAGCAGGGGCGAGTATCGCCACACCGGGCACGCTTAGCGGCAGAACGTTTACAGCAACTTTAGGCTACAATACCGCAACGCCTAATACGGCCTTAAACCAGGCCTCGGTTGTGACGGCGCCGGTAGGACAAGGTTTGCCTGTGAACAACATGCAACCGTACATTGCCATGAATTACATTATCTGTACACAAGGCCTCTATCCATCCAGGCCATAAGGGCTTAGGGACCGGTCTGCTAAAACCGGGTTCGGAAAATCGGGTGTTTTACCCGTTTACCGAAAATCCGGTTTAGATAATATGGAAACAATTAAATCATTTACTAATCTTTAAATCAAAAATAGTATGGACGAGTATATTGGAATCATCAAAATTTTCGCAGGAAACTTTGCGCCACGCGGTTGGTCTATGTGTAACGGGCAATTATTGCCGATCTCACAATACAGCGCTGTATTTTCCATTTTAGGAACCACTTACGGTGGCGACGGGGTATCAACCTTCGCTTTGCCAAATCTGCAAAGCCGTGCGCCCATTGGTATGGGCCAGGGCCCGGGCCTTAGCTACCGTACCCAGGGTGAAGTAGCCGGAACAGAAAGTAATACGCTATTGATCTCTAACCTCCCGCCGCACAACCACCCTGCAAGCTTATCGGTGAACAATACAGATGCCGGGCAAGGTGTTCCTACAGTAGGGGCAAGCATTGCTACACCTGGTACACTTAGCGGCAGAACGTTTACAGCGACTTTAGGCTACAATACAGCAACGCCTAATACCGCCTTAAACCAGGCTTCGGTTACTACAGCGCCGATCGGTCAGGGCTTGCCTGTAAACAACATGCAGCCTTTTATCGCGATGAACTACATTATCTGCCTGGAAGGCATTTACCCATCCAGACCATAATCCGGACACGAAAGGGCAAAAGAGCATTAGATCTTTTGCCCTTTTGCTTTGTAGGTCCATTGTGGTACATCTTTAAAATCATAGCAGAGCGCCACATGCGTTTGTTCCTGCAGATTGTATAAAGACACCACACAGTAAGGATTGGTAATGGAAGACTCTGCGGAATGCAGGATAACCTCGCCGAAGATGCGAAGGTGAGTATGAATACAAAGGTCGGGAATTGCCGAAAATTCAGTTGGCAATTCATACAGGCCGCTCTCAAACACGCCGGGAGAGTTGGTGGTCCGGTAAAAATCGAGTTCTTTATTTATTGAAAACAAAGCACCCGCATGTATGCGGTGTTCGTATGGCAAACGCTTGGGATACTGATCGGTACTGTTCAGGTAAGGCTCTTCTCCATGAAAGGTATATACCAGGTCGAGATTGATCTCTTCCGGGATAAGAATGCCGCCTTTTTGAAGCTGTGGCGCCAGGTTCTGTGTAATAGATACCTGGGGCTCGCGGATCAGGGCATAGAACATGGTTTCGGATACGACCATATGAAGCGGCCTGGACTCCGGAGATTGGTAGCGGATCGCATCCGCCTGTTGCATATTGACCTGGTAATCTCCCAGTCCTGCAGCAGATAAAATCCCGGCAACCGAGCGCAGCGAATCTGTATTAATGTCCAGGAGCAACACATCGAGTTCATTGGCTGAAAACAAAGGCAGTAAAGGCAGGATCAGGGTGGCATAAGGACCACAGCCGGCATACAGGATATTGAGTTTTTGGCCCGGAAAACGCTTCTGCAGTTCGCGGAGAGCCAGGTGGGTTCCTTTCAAAAACCTGGCTGTACGGATAAACTCATCCAGGCAAATGGCAGCATCATAAGAAGAAAGGGCAATGCCTCCCTGAAGTAACACTTCATTTCCCTTCTCCTGTTGCGAATGGCTTTGATCACCGGGAACAAAGCGGGAGTAAAACGCTGATAAGTGGCGTACAGCTTCGATCTCCTGGTCAATCCCTGATGAATGAAGAATCCTGGTTGTAATATCAGCTAATGGTTCTTTCATACGACTACTGTAAAAAAAGCAAAGGAAAAAATAAACTTAAATATATATAAATAATTTATCTTTGGTCTACAATAAAAACCCCTTCGAATGAAAAAAAACAAACTTTACGTAATTTTACTTATTTTATTAGCATCGTTTTCGTGGGCACAAACCACGGAGACTTTTGAGAGCTATACCACCGGTAAGCCCACCTCATTTACCAGCAACTCACAATCATTTACAATCACGGCCAATAACTGTGCGAATATTGCCGGTGGTCTGTTCGGCATTTTTATACCGGGGCAGGGTTACCTGGATTGTGGCGGCGGGCCTCATACCAGTACGGGCACAGGATACGGAGTGGCAACAGGCTGCGCTACAGTGGCGGCATGTGGCGGTTCATCCGACAAATTTATCGACAATGGTGCGGCGACAGGTGTTAATCAGACCTATTCGATTAAAACCACCAACAGTGCCCTTTTCACCATGAAGTCTATCTATGTGTACATTTCAACAAACCAGGGTACCACATCTTCCACCTCGGCAGGTGTGACCTTTAGAGGTAAAAAAGCAGGTGTAGGGACATTTACCCTCAATCCTACACTGACGGCCAACACGAATGGCTTTTCATTTGTAGACTTTGCAGCAGCCGGATATGGCAGCATCAATATCGATCAGCTGGAAATCCAGGGCGGGGCAGCCGTGAACTACCTGGCTTTAGATAACTTCAGGTGGGATGCCCCTGTGGCTGCCTTAACAGCTGTTACCTCCGGAACCAATGTCAGCTGCAACGGTGGCTCTAACGGGCGTGCATCTGTAACCGCCGGCGGAGGCGCCGGTGGCTATACCTATTCCTGGGCACCGAGCGGCGGCACAGGCTCCCTGGCAACAGGCCTTTCGACAGGCATTTACACGGTAACAGTTACCGATGCGGGTTCTGCGAGTATTACAGCAACTGTATCCGTGAGCCAACCTCCGGCTCTTGCTTCTACGCCGAGCCTTACCAATACAAGCTGTAATGGCGGTAGCAATGGTCGCGCTTCGGTTTCAGTGAGCGGCGGTACACCATCCTATTTTTATTCCTGGGCGCCAAGTGGCGGGACAGCCTCTTTGGCAACAGGCCTTTCAGCCGGTAATTACACTTGTACAATTACGGACAATAATAGCTGTACAAAAACCCAAACGGTACTGGTAAACCAGCCTTCTGCTATTGTTTCTACGGCATCTTCTACCAGTTTGACTTGTAATGGTGGTGCCAATGGTACCGCGTCGGTTTCGGTAAGCGGCGGCACTCCAGGCTATTTCTATTCCTGGGCGCCGAGCGGCGGTACGGGAGCGGGTGCCACCGGCCTTGCGGCAGGCAATTACACCTGCACAGTGACAGATAATAACAGTTGTACGCGCACGACGACAGTCGCCGTTGTTCAACCGAGTGCTATCGTTACTGCTACATCCGTGGTAAACATAGCCTGTAACGGATACTCCAACGGTATTACTGCCGTATCCGTTTCGGGAGGCATCTCTCCTTATACCTTCACCTGGTCGCCAAGCGGCGGGAACAGCAATATTGCTACGGGTCTCTCTGCAGGTTCTTATACCGTAAACGGTCGTGATAATAATGGCTGTACTTTTAGCAGGATCGCCAATGTTACCCAGCCTCCGGCACTGGCTGCCAGTACATCGTTTACCAATACAAGCTGTAATGGCGGTACCAGCGGCGGGGCTTCAGTAACTGTAAGCGGCGGTACGCCGGGGTATAGCTACACCTGGTCGCCAAGCGGCGGGAACAGCAATATTGCTACGGGTCTCTCTGCAGGTTCTTATACCTGCACCATTGAAGATGTCAACGGCTGCCAGCTTACCCGAACCGTAGCAGTGGGAGAGCCAACAGCAATCTCAACCTCAACAGCTGTAACCAATGTGGCCTGTAATGGCGGAACCAATGGTGTGGCCTCTGTAACAGCCAGCGGCGGAACACCGGGCTATACCTACAGTTGGACACCGAGTGGTGGCACAGCAGCTACGGCTACCGGTCTTTCTGCAGGAAATTATACAGTAACCATTACAGATGCCAACAACTGTACAAAAACAGCATTCGCCAATGTGACGCAGCCTACGGCTATTGCAACTTCTACGGCGGTAACTAACGTAGCCTGCAACGGCGGTTCTAATGGCGTGGCTTCGATCACCGCTTCAGGCGGTGCCG
>CAZIYT010000001.1:1238074-1537501 GCA_964543545.1 uncultured Flavobacterium sp.
CCTCTGCGATCACCGGTTTAATGGCCGGTGTTTATACAGCGACTGTAACGGATGCTAACTCCTGTACAAGCATTAAGGCAGCGACCGTTACCCAGCCCAGTGCACTTGTGACCTCTACGGCAGTAACCAATGTGGCTTGCAACGGCGGCTCCAATGGCGTGGCTTCGATCACTGCTTCAGGCGGTGCCGGTGGATATTCTTATTTATGGAGCAACGGCGGATCAACCTCTGCGATCACCGGTTTAATGGCCGGTGTTTATACAGCGACTGTCACGGATGCTAACTCTTGTACAAGCATTAAAGCAGCGACGGTTACTCAGCCTTCTGCTATAATAACCACGACAGCCGTAACGAGCGCAAGCTGCAATGGCGGCTCCAATGGTAGTGCTATCGTAACGGCTTCAGGTGGAGCAGGTGCTTACACTTATTCATGGATGCCGGGTGGTGCTACAACCGCTACGGCTACCGGTCTTGCGGCAGGAAATTATACAGTAACCATTACAGATGCCAATAACTGTACAAAAGCAGCTTTTGCCAACATTGGCCAGCCTACCGCTATAACAACATCTACAACAATCACTGGTGTATCCTGCAACGGCGGCTCCAACGGCCAGGCTTCGGTAACAGCAAGTGGTGGTACCGGTGGTTATACTTATAGCTGGACACCAGGCGGCGGTACGGCGTCAACGGCAACAGGCCTTGCGGCAGGAAATTATACAGTAACCATTACAGATGCCAACAGCTGTACCAAAACAGCGATGGCGAATGTAACGCAGCCCACAGCCATCTCAACAACGACCTCAGTAACGAATGTAAGCTGCAACGGCGGCTCCAACGGCCAAGCTTCGGTAACAGCAAGTGGTGGTACCGGTGGTTATACTTATAGCTGGACACCAAGCGGTGGAACATCAGCTACGGCTACGGGCCTTGCGATAGGGAATTATACAGTAACCATTACAGATGCGAACAGCTGTACAAAAACGGCTTTCGCCAATGTGACACAACCAACAGCACTCAGCACAGCAACGTCGGTGACGAATGTCAGCTGTAATGGCGGGTCTAATGGTGTTGCTGCGGTCACAGCAAGCGGTGGTGCCGGTGGCTATACCTACAGCTGGACACCAAGCGGAGGCACGGCTGCTACGGCTACCGGTCTTTCCGCAGGAAACTATACAGTAACAGTAACGGATGCGAACAGCTGTACCAAAACAGCGATGGCAAACGTGACGCAGCCAACAGCAATGACAACAGCAACCTCTGTAACCAATGTAAGCTGTAACGGTGGCACCAACGGTGTTGCTACCGTGACAGCAAGCGCCGGTGCCGGTGGCTATACTTATAGCTGGGCACCGGGCGGAGGTACAGCAGCAATGGCAACAGGCCTTGCAGCAGGAAATTATACAGTAACGGTTACCGATGCCAACAGCTGTACCAAAGCAGCGATAGTAAATGTGACACAGCCTACAGCTATCGCAACAACAACTTCTGCAACGAATGTGAGCTGTAATGGCGGATCCAACGGCATTGCCATGGTTTCTGCTTCAGGTGGCACCGGCGGCTATACTTACAGCTGGACACCAAGCGGCGGAACAGCGGCAACCGCAACCGGCCTCGCTGTTGGTAATTACACCGTAACGGTAACGGATGCCAACAGCTGTACTAAAACAGCCATGGTAAACGTGACTCAGCCAACCGCGATTTCAACGACGACCTCAGTAACGAATGTAAGCTGTAACGGCGGATCCAACGGCATTGCCACGGTTTCTGCTTCAGGTGGTACCGGAGGCTATACCTACAGCTGGACACCAAGCGGTGGGACAGCAGCAACGGCAACCGGTCTTGCACAAGGAAATTATACGGTAACGGTAACGGATGCCAACAGCTGTACTAAAACAGCGATGGTTAATGTAAGCCAGCCGACTGCGATTGTGGCGACACCAACACAAACCAATGCAAACTGTGGTTCCAGTAATGGTGCTGCCAGTGTATCCGCTACAGGCGGTACGGGTGCTTATACCTACAGCTGGACGCCAAGCGGTGGCACAGCAGCAACAGCAACCGGCCTGGGCGCGGGTGGCTATACCGTTACGATCACAGATGCCAATTCATGTACCAAAGCACAGACATTTGTTATTTCGTCAACAGGAAATATTTCCGGTGTGATCACCACAACAGCCGTGAGCTGTAATGGTGGCAACAATGGTGTGGCCTCTGTGGCAGCCAGCGGCGGAAGCGGTGCTTATACCTATACCTGGATGCCTTCCGGTGGCAATGCCGCCACAGCATCGGGCCTCACTTCTGCGATCTATACCGTTCAGGTAAAAGATGCAACGGCTTGTACGGTGACCTTTACGGCAAACGTTGCTCAACCGGCAGCCTTAACCGTGAGCACAACGTTTACAAATATAAGCTGCAATGGTGCTGCCAATGGTATGGCGACGGCTTCCGTAAGCGGTGGTACCGGCGCTTATACCTACACATGGGCACCTACAGGTGGTAATGCAGCGACAGCCTCAGGTCTTGTACCGGGTACTTACACGGTCAATATCAAAGATGCCAATAACTGTACACTCTCCTCTACGGTTTCTATTACACAACCGCTCGCACTGAGCGCAGCCATTTCAGGAACAAATATATCCTGTAATGCCGGCACCAATGGTGTGGCGAATGTAACCGTGAGCGGCGGCACGGGTGCCTATACCTACAGCTGGACACCTACAGGCGGAACCGCGGCGACAGCTTCGGGCCTGGGGGCAAACAATTATACGGTAACGGTGAAAGACGCGAACCTGTGTACGATCACACGCACGATTGCCCTGACGGAGCCGACTGCCCTGACAGCAGTCTCTTCTCAGACGAATGTGACCTGTAACGGAGCTAACAACGGTGCTACAAGCATTGTTGTATCCGGAGGAGCAGGTGCTTATACTTATTCATGGGTTCCTGCAGGAGGTACGGCTTCCACAGCAAGCGGCATGGCACCTAACAATTATACGGTAACCGTGAAGGATGCTAATAACTGCAGCATTGTCCGTACCTATACGATCACGGAACCGGCTTTACTGGTAGCGACCGTAAGCAATACCAATATTGCCTGCAATGGCGCAGCTAACGGTATTGCGACAGCTTCTGTTAGCGGTGGCACAGGCGCTTACTCTTATACATGGGCGCCTACAGGTGGCAATGCAGCGACAGCATCAGGTCTTGTACCGGGTACTTACACCGTAACGGTGAAAGATGCCAACAACTGTACGCTTTCCCGTACGGTTTCTATTACACAACCGGCGGCTCTGAGCGCAACGATTTCCGGAACAAATATCTCCTGCGGCGGCGGCACCAATGGTGTGGCGAATGTATCCGTGAGCGGTGGCACAGGTGCTTATACCTATAGCTGGACGCCTACAGGCGGAACAGCTGCAACGGCAAGCGGCCTGGCGGCAAACAACTATACGGTAACGGTGAAAGACGCGAACCTGTGTACGCTTACACGTACCATTGCCCTGACCGAACCGGCTGCTATGACAGCGGTGACTTCTCAAACCAACCTGAGCTGTAACGGCTCTAACAATGGAGCGGCCAGCATTACGGTATCGGGTGGAGTCGCTTCTTATACTTATTCATGGACTCCTTCGGGTGGTACGGCCGCCACAGCGACAGGCCTTGCTGCCAATATCTATACGGTAACGGTGAAGGATGCCAACAACTGCAGCATTGCCCGTACTTATACCATTACGCAGCCTGCGGTACTCGTAGTCGCCATGAGCCATACCGACATTGCCTGCAACGGTGCCTCCAATGGTATGGCAACGGCTTCTGTAAGCGGTGGTACAGGTGCTTACAGCTATAGCTGGACACCGGGCGTTGCCACCACATCGCTTGTTAGTGGCATGGCTCCGGGAATGTATACGGTAACTGTAAAAGATGCGAATCTTTGCCAGACTACCGGAACGGTATCTATCACACAGCCTGCGGCCTTAACGGCTACCAGCAGCCAGACTAATGTGGTCTGCAACGGTGGTGCCAATGCTTCGGCAAGTGTAACGGTATCGGGGGGTACAGGCGCTTACAGCTATACCTGGATGCCAACGGGCGGAAGCGCTTCTTCGGCAAGCGGATTGATGGCCGGTAGCTATAGCGTGATGGTCAGCGACGCCAACAACTGTATGCTTACGCAAACACTGGCGATCACACAGCCGGCAGCCATCGTTGCTGCTGTGAGCCATACAAACATCAGCTGCTTTGGATTAACCAACGGCGCGGCAAGTGTAGCTGCCAGCGGTGGCACAGGTGCCCTGACGTATACCTGGATGCCTGGCAGCAGCAATGCTGCAACCATCAGTGCCCTGGGTGCTGGAACCTATACCGTCAACGTAAAAGATGCCTCTAATTGCCAGCTCAGCTCTACTGTCACCATCATAGAGCCTGCTGCTATTATGTACACACAAAACCTGTCGATCTGCCAGGGCGAGTCTGTAACTGTTGGAACCAGCACTTATACGGCAGCCGGCACTTATACCAATGTACTGGTATCAACGGGCGGTTGCGATAGCACCGTAACAACCGTGCTGACCATGAGTCCGCCTCCGACCCTGACCCTGACTGCAAGCAGCACGACGGTATGTGCCGGAACAAGCGCGACCTTAACGGCTACGGGTGCTACAACCTATACCTGGACCAGTGGTGTGACGAATGGTGTAGGATTTACGCCTGCTGCCACGCAAACCTATACTGTAACAGGTGCTAACGGTGGTTGCATCTCGACTTCAACGATCAGCATCAACGTGAATCCTAAGCCGATGGTAGCCGCCAATGTGACGGCAACCCTGGTTTGTTCGGGAAGCGCTGTAACGCTCAGCGGTACCGGCGCCACAACCTATACCTGGACCAATGGCGTGACGAATGGCACGGCCTTTAATCCGACGGTAACAGCAACGTATACGGTAACCGGAACCAATACCAATGGTTGTACGAATACAGCCATGGTAACGGTAAGCGTAAACCCTTGTACAGGTATTGAAAGCTACAATGCCGCTGTAACCGTAGCGGTGTACCCTAACCCGGTAAACAGCACCGCTGTGGTAAACATCAGTCATTTCGACCAGGTATCTTCCGGCACACTGAGCCTCGACCTGTACGACAGCACCGGCCGCATGGTGAAACAGGTGAGCATTACGGAAGCTGAAACGGTACTGAGCCGCGAAGGTCTTGCCGACGGGATTTACTATTACCACATTAGTTCTGACGGATCACCTCTCCTGAAAGGAAAACTGATCGTTCAGTAATTCAAAAGAATATGTGAAAAATCCCCGTCATGAAAACCGTGACGGGGATTTTTGTTTAAGCCCTTGTTGGTGTTTTTTACCAACAAGGGCAAGGGTGAACCCAGCGCCAGGGACAGAGCGATTTGTCTGAGCTCCTTTGTTTGTCCCGAAGGGCAAACGAAGAGCGAGTCGTGATGGCCCTCCAGGCGCCCAAAACATGAATAGAATGATAACATGATACCGCTGTAAAGCCAATACATCAAAATCCCGGATTCATGAGCCATAAAAACTTTATCTTTAGCCTGTAAAGAATTACCTGAAAAAAAGATGAAGGTCAGCGGTTTCACGATCATACGCAATGCATTGAAGTTCGATTACCCCGTGGTGGAAGCCATTACGTCCATCCTGCCCTTATGCGACGAGTTTGTGGTGGCAGTAGGCAACAGCGAAGACGATACCCTGCAGCTGATCCGGAATATCAACTCCCCCAAGATCAGGATCATTGAAACGGTGTGGGACGATTCCCTGCGCCAGGGCGGGCAGGTGCTGGCGATTGAAACCAATAAGGCCTTTGATGCCATCAGCGCCGATACCGACTGGTGCTTTTATATTCAGAGCGATGAGTGCGTGCATGAAAAACACCTGCCTTCCATCAAAGAAGCGATGCTGAAATATAAGGACGACCGACAGGTGGACGGGCTTTTGTTCAACTATGTGCATTTCTACGGAAGCTACGGCTATGTAGGCAATTCGCGCCGCTGGTACCGGAAGGAGATCCGCGTTATTAAAAATGATAAAACGATCCGCTCGTATAAGGATGCCCAGGGTTTTCGCAAAACGGATAATTCCAAGCTGAGGGTGAAGCCCATCAGCGCTGAGATCTACCACTACGGTTGGGTAAAGCCACCGAAGGCGCAGCAAGCCAAGCAGGAGCACTTTCACAAGATGTGGCACGATGATGAATGGATGAAGAAACACATTGCCGCCACCGAAGAGTTTGATTACTCACAGATCGACAGCCTCGAAGCCTTTAAGGGGACGCATCCTGCGGTGATGCAGCCACGGGTGAATGCCCTCAACTGGAAATTCAGCTTCGATCAATCGCAGATCAAGCTGAGCCTCAAGGATAAGCTGCTGCTCTTTATCGAAAAAACAAGCGGCTGGAAAGTGGGGGAGTACCGCAACTATATCAGTATTTAACAAACGGGCCTTTGGGACAAACAGCCGATTCTGTTGTTTTTTTGTATCTTTAATTCCATTAAAATTTTACAGGATGAAAAGTTGTTTTCTCTTTAGCTTCCTATTATTTTGTTTCGGCTTGTTTGCGCAGGAGCCGAAGGCAATCAAAAAGCAGGCCGACGCCGATTTTAAGGCAAAGAAATACGAGGCCGCTATTGCCGCTTATTCCAAACTCACCTCTGCCGTTCCTAAGGATGCCGATGTATTTTATAACCGGGCTGTCAGCTATGAGAAAACCAACCAGGTGGAAGCGGCTATTGCAGATTACCTGGTATTCCTTGACATCGAAAAAAAGGATAAGGTTGTTCATTTGAAAGTAGCTGATCTGTATATGAAGCTGGCGAAGTATAAGGAAGCCAATGACATGCTTGAAAGGCTCCTGGTGTTTGATAAGGACCATGTGCCGGCTTTGCAACGCTCGGCTTACTGCCTCATCATGTTGAAGGACTTTAACAAGGCGGTGGAAAGAGCCGACCTTGCCATCAAAGAAGATTCGAAAGACGATGGCGAGCTGACCGATGTGGCGCATTACTACCGGGCCATTGCCAAAGACAGCTTGCACGATTACCCGGCAGCGTTAACGTCGTACAAGAGAGCTATTGTTATTGTAAAGACCCGCGAGATCAACCGCCTGAAAGCTTTGCCGAAATACAAGCCCTACTATGTGAATCTCGGAAAAGTGCAGAACACGACGCGCTCCTACGACGAGGCGATCCAGAATTTCAACGAGGCGATTCTGCTCGATATTCCGGATACGATTCAGCCTCCCAATTCGGAAGTGTATTATTACAACAGCTTGGCCTATTTCGCCAAGTCGGATTACAATAACTCTATCGGGAATCTCAACAAAGCCATCGTTCTGAACGGAAAAAGTGCGAAGCTTTTCTTTCAGCGCGGCCTCGTGTATAAGGCCACCAGCCAGTACCAGAGCGCCATCAGCGATTTTACCAAGACCTCGCTGCTCGATGAGAATAATGCCTTGGCGTGCCTCTACAAAGGGCAGTGCGAGATGGAGCTTGGGAATTTTAAAAACGCCATCAAAGACCTGAAGACCTGCCTGAAGCTCGAGCCTGCCAACAACGAAGCGAAGAATTTGCTGAAGCAAGCCGACTCGAAGTACTACCTCGCCAATAAGGAGAGCGACCCGCCACAGATTAAAATTTCCTATCCTGCCATTGATCATAACAATTTCACCAACGTGTACGTGAACCAGATCACACTCGTGATCGAAGGGCAGATCATGGATAAGAGCATGCTTAAATCCATCGTGATCAACGAGCAGGAAAAGGAATTTGATAAGGAAGCCACAAATCCCGAGTTCAGATTTGTGCTGAAAACGGAGAACCTGAAAAAAGTGGAAATGACGGTGACGGATATTTACAACAACGTCAGCACGAAGACCATTAAGATCGGCCACATTGTGAGCGAAACCCGCGCTATTGTGAGTCTCCAGGGGATCATCCTCAGCAACGACGGCTCCGGAAAGCCACTGATCAATAAGCAGATCTTCCTCACCAACCAGAAAGGGGAGGAGTTCTACGAAGGCAGGACCGATAGCAAGGGCTACTTCATCTTTGAGAACCTGCCGGTGGATAAGGACTACCTGATCCAGGTGGAAGAGAGCGATGCACAGATGAGGCAGACGGGCTTTATACTGGCCGACAAAAGCGGGAAAGCCGTGATGAAATCCGCCCCCTCGGCAAACAGTAAGAACAGCTTTTCCTTTGAATTATTGCAGGTAGATGCAGCGACGATGAGCCTGATGTCGATTGATGATGTACCGCTGATGGTCAACATTTCGGGGCGCTTGATGGGAATGACCACCACGCAGGTGCCTTTGCCCGGCGTCTCGCTTCAGTTGGTGAAAGGAAACAACGAAGTTGTCACGCGCAAGACGGACGAGAACGGCTATTTTATGTTTACCAGCCTGAAGCCGGGCGAGAATTACTCTTTCCGGATCGACGCCGAAGAGGCGAAAACCATCAATACCACTAAAGTGCTCATCCTTGATTACAAAGGCCAGGTGCTGAAGGTGATCTCGAAGAACGATGCCGGATTCTTCGAATACAAATTGCTGGACATCGAAAAAACGCAGCTCAGCACCATTGCGGAGCCCGATCCCTGGGCCAACATCACCTTTGCCATCAAAGCGAAGAAAGAGCTGTCGATCATCGAGAACATTTATTACGAGTCGGGATCCTTTGCAGTGCCTAAGTCTTCGGAAGCCATCATTAATAAAGCGGTGGATGCCCTCAAGGCCAATCCTAAGCTGACACTACAGGTAGAGTCGCACACCGATGCGATGGCCGGTGATGAGTTCAACCTCGACCTGTCGCAAAAAAGAGCGGTGAGCGTGGTGGATTACATCCAGTCGAAAGGCATCGATAAAAAGCGCCTCATTGCCAAAGGTATGGGTGAAACGGCCCTTACCAACCAATGCGCCAACGGCGTGGAGTGTTCGGATGCGGAGCATAAGCAGAACCGGAGAACGGTGTTTAAGCTGATTGCGAATTAAGTCCCCATCGCACGTCATTGCGAGTTTAGCAATCCCACCATCTATGAGATGGCTTCACCTCCTGACGTCGGTTTGCCATGACGTAAAACCATCAATACATCGCCAGGGCCTCGCTGATCTGCTCTTCCGTGATGCCGCTTTTTAAGGTGTAAGCACCGATAGAATCAGGCAGTGCAAAATTCAACTGGCCGTCTTCGTTTTTCTTATCATGGAAAATGTATTCAAACAAGAGCTTTTTAGTTTCGGCCGTTAGCTTGATCTTAGTGTAGATGGCATCGATGTAGCCGCAGATCTCATTCAATTCTTTTTTAGTGATCAGTTTCAGCTGCTGGGCAATCATGCTTTCGATGATCATGCCCAGGGCAATTGCTTCGCCGTGCAGGATATCCTTCTTTTGCTTCAATAGCGCGCTTTCCAGGGCATGGCCCACGCTGTGCCCGAAGTTCAGCGATTTGCGGAGGTCGTTCTCGTGCAGGTCTTTTTTGACGATGGCATTCTTCAATTCGATGGCATGCGTGATCAGCTCTTCCGAATAGAAATGGGCGATGGTATCCGATTGCTTGATGTCGTTCCAGAAATCAACATCGGCAATGAGCGCGATTTTGATGACCTCGGCATAGCCATTGCGCACATGCCTTTCCGGCAGGCTTTCCAGGAACACCGGGTTTACAAAAACACCTTTGGGTTCGTAAGTCGTGCCGATATGGTTTTTGATGTCTTCAAAATCAACCCCTGTTTTTCCGCCGACACTGGCGTCCACCATGCTGAGCAGCGTCGTTGGAATATTCACGAAGTCGATGCCGCGCTTGAAGGTAGAAGCCACAAAGCCTCCCAGGTCGGTGATGACACCCCCGCCGAGGTTGAGGATGAGGCTTTTTTTATCGGCTCCCGCATCGGTCAGCGCGCCCCACACCTGCATGCAGGTTTCCATGTTCTTGTGCTGCTCGCCGCTTTCCAGCTCTATGATCTCCGCCTCGTTCAGGATCGGGCAGTTGAAGAGCAGCGTTGGCAGGCAATGCTCAAAAGTATGTTCGTCGCAGATTAAAAAATAATGGGTGTAGGATGATTTTTTAAGAAAGGCATTGAGAGCATCCAGGCTTTTTTCGCCAACATAAACAGAATAGGAGGTGGATTTGATAACTGACATAATAAAAAAATTAATGCATGCCCTGGATCTGTGTGAGGATCTGCTTAGCTTGCTGGTTATTAGGATTCAGGGCAATGATGCGGTTGAGGTATTTTTTCGATTCGGTAAAGTCTTTTTTATAAGCATAGAAGCCTGCAAGGTTCATGAGCAGAGGCTCGTAATCCGGATCCAGCTTCAATGCCCGGTTATAGAGGTTTTCGGCTTCAGCAAGGTTTCCCTGCGACAGCTTCACGTAGCCTAGATTCGTTAAGGCCGATACATGTTTCGGATGCTCTTTCAGGATCTCGTTGTATTGCTGCACCGCTTCCGGCAGCTGCTTGTTGGAGGCCAGGGCAGAGGCATACTTATTTCTGAAATCGAGCACAAAAGGCGCGAGCTCCACCGATTTTTTGAAATAGGCCGCCGCACGCGGAACATTGCCGCTTTTGTAGAGCGCCTCGCCAATGCGGTAGCAGGTCCAGGCATGGTCGTTGGAGTAGGAGGTGGTGATGAGCTTTGAGTTTAGAACATAGGCATCGCCCAGGCGGTTGATGTAAGTGATGATCTGCCCGAAATTATTTTTTGTGAAATACAACTGCACCAAAGGTTCCAGGTTGCTTCGCAAATCGGTATCCGTTTTGTCTTTTAAATAAAAAGCCGCGCTGTCGAGGTAATTCTCCTCATGCTCGAACTTTTCATATTGGTTCAAATAGGCTTTGGCTTTGATGAGGGGCGCCGGATTTTTTTCGTTGATGGCATACAGGCCGATGAAGGTTTTAATGCCCTGCTTTTCGGCTTTACTCAGCGGTTTCCGGATGTAGTGGTCATGCACCGTCACGTGCGGAATATCAATGGAACCGGAGTTGGGCATGTGGCAGCTCACACAATTCGACGTTTTCGTAATACCTTTCTTACTGCAAAATAAATGACTGGCCGCAATCCCTTCTGTCTTTTTAGTCCCTCCTCCATGGCATTTCAGGCAGGCATCATTAAACACGTTCTTATTCGTTTCCTTCACGCTCACATGCGGGTTGTGGCAGGTGATGCAGGTCATCGCATCCTTGTAAGGCTTTAATTTGCTGGTCGTTGAGGCTCTCGAAACGCCGGCATTCGCTGCCTCCATCGATTTAATAAAGCACTGGCTTTGCTTCAGGCGGTCGGCGTGCGAGGCCATGATAAATTCATCATCCGCATTTTTATATTTGGGCAGGAACACCGTCATGTAGTCGCTCAGCACCATACCTGGCTTGAAGTCGTAAAAGGACTTGCCCTCTTTCAGGACCGCATTGCCCTGCAGGTGGCAGCGCTGGCAGATGTCGAACTGCCGGTCGATGCTCAGCTTGGCAGGATTCACAATCGTGTAGTCGATGTACTTCGAGGTATCTACCGGCGATGTGGTCTGGCGCTCGTTTACGTGAATGCTTCCAGGTCCGTGGCAACGCTCGCAGCCAATGCCTTTCTCCACCGCTTTGTATTTATTTTCGGAGCCAAGCACAAAGTCGGGGTAGGAGTTATGGCAGCTCATGCACTCCAGGCCGATTTTCCGCATAAAGCGGCTGTTGTGCCCATCTTCGAAGCCGGGAGGCAGGTCCCAGGTTTTCTTTTGGGTGTAAAAAGTCATCGGCATCTGGTTGAGGTAGCCATTGATGGACTGGATGTGTGAGTTGGTATGCTGCCCGGAGCCAATGATGTAGTTCACGGTTTCCAGCCGTTTGTAAATGGTGTCTCTTCCTTTGAGCCTGTACTCCAGGAAGCGCAGGCTGTCGTTTTCCCAGAAGGCCTTGTAATAGAAATCGCCGATCTTGTCGTGCACCACCGAGGTGTGGTAATCTCCGGACGACTTCTGGCGCGTGGCCAGGTCGAAGGACTTGCCCATGCCGGTTTCGATGAAGCTCTTGTAAATATCAATGTGACATTGCTTGCAGGTGTTGATGCCCACGTACCTGGCGGAATCGGCATGGTTGAGGTAAAGCAGGCTGTCTGTTTTTGGAGTGGTATTGCTTACTACCGGTGTTTCGGGATCACAGCTATACAAGCCCGCACAGATGACGATGGTAAAGAATACGGCTATGTAAGCGAAGTAGCGGATGGCTTGAATTTTCCCTAAAGATAAACAACAATTTTTTCTTTTCCGGTGCTAAGGTATAAAGACGGTGATGCTGCGCCAAACAAAGTACTTTACTCGTACCTGGGCGTGCCGGCGCAAAGTACGGGCGCCGTCAGGCTTTCCGTTGCAATCTTTTTGCCGCAATCGGCTGCGCTCAGTGACCGGCAAAAAGGATTTCCACTTCAATCCTTCACGCGGGTAGGCCATAAAAACGAAGGCTTAATTTCCTGTGTATGAGATTAGCCCTGCGCGAGGGATTGTCGCGTAAATCCTTCGCATAGCGTCAGCGTATGCGAAGATTGAAGCAAAAGCCCGGTCACGACACGTCGTGACGCGCCCAAAAAGAAATACCTGATCAACACTGGCTTTTTTCAAAAAAAGCTAACTCTTTTCTATTGATTTACTGCTAGTTAAAAGCTATGATTTGTAGCAATAAATTGCTACGTTTTGCGTTATGCTCCTAAGATCTAAGGAAGATGAAAGACACCATATTTACAGAAGAGATCGTTCTAAATAAGATTTACACGATCCGCGGGCAGAAAGTGATGCTCGACAGGGACCTGGCTATATTGTACGGGATAGAGACCAAGCGTTTGAAGGAAGCCGTAAGAAGACATATCAGCCGTTTTCCGGATGATTTTATGTTTGAGCTCAATGAGACCGAATTTCATAATTGGAGGACGCAATTTGCGACCTCCAAATCGGATAAAATGGGTTTGAGAATTGCCCCGATGGTATTTACCGAATACGGCATCCTGATGCTCTCGAGCATTCTGAACAGTGAAAAAGCCATTGAAGTCAATATCAAAATTGTGCGGATTTTTGTTAAAATCAGGAAATTATTGCTCGATAATATCGATTTACGCCTCGTTATGGAGGAAATCAAGAAGAAAACGGAGGATAATACCAAAAGCATCGAACTGCTCTTTCAATACTTCGATCAACTGATTGAACAACAGGAAAATCCACCCGAACGTAAACAAATTGGTTTTGGAAGATAAACAAATTGATTTTGAAACAGATAAAATTGCTTAACTGCCTAATAATTCGTACTTTTGCGGCCTCAAAAAAACAAACATGTCAGAAATCAGAAACATTGCCATTATTGCCCACGTCGATCACGGCAAAACAACGCTAGTAGATAAAATTTTACACCAGTGTAACTTATTCAGGGAAAACCAAGCATCAGGAGAGTTGATTCTTGATAATAATGACCTGGAGCGTGAACGTGGGATCACTATTTTGGCTAAAAACGTTTCGGTAACGTATAAAGGAACCAAAATCAACATTATTGACACACCGGGCCACGCCGACTTTGGAGGCGAGGTAGAACGTACGCTCAACATGGCGGATGGTGTGATCTTATTGGTGGATGCCTTTGAGGGGCCAATGCCTCAAACGCGTTTCGTAACTCAAAAAGCGATTGCCGCCGGAAAGAAAGCCATCGTGGTGATCAATAAAGTAGATAAGCCGAACTGCCGTCCGGAAGAGGTGCATGACCAGGTGTTCGACCTGTTCTTTAACCTGGATGCTTCCGAAGAGCAGTTGGATTTCCCGACCGTTTACGGATCGAGCAAGCAAGGTTGGATGGGCCCCGATTACAAAACGCCTACAACCGATATTACCTATTTACTGGATACCATCCTGGAAAATATCCCGACTGCTCCTGAGCGTGTGGGAACGTTACAGATCCAGATCACTTCCCTGGATTACTCTTCTTTCATCGGCCGTATCGCCGTTGGACGTGTGTACCGCGGGATCATTAAAGAAAATATGCCGGTAAGCGTTGTAAAACGCGATGGCAGGATCCAGAAATCACGTATTAAAGAATTATTTATTTTTGAAGGCCTTGGTAAAGTAAAAGTTACCGAAGTGCAAACCGGTGATATTTGTGCCTTTACAGGTATCGAAGGTTTCGAGATCGGCGATACAGTAGCTGATTTTGAAAACCCGGAAGCTATGCCTACCATGAAGATCGATGAGCCGACGATGAGTATGTTATTTACCATCAACAACTCTCCTTTCTTCGGTAAAGACGGCAAATTCGTTACTTCCCGTCACTTACGCGACCGCTTGTATAAGGAGCTGGAAAAAAACCTCGCCATGCGCGTGGAAGAAACCTCTTCACCTGATTCCTACCTGGTGTTTGGCCGTGGTATCCTTCACTTGTCGGTATTGATCGAGACGATGCGCCGCGAAGGCTACGAGCTTCAGCTGGGCCAGCCACAGGTAATCGTAAAAGAGATCGACGGCGAAAAATGCGAGCCTATCGAGGTGTTAACGGTAGACGTTCCTCAGGAGTCAGCTTCTAAGGTAATCGACCTGGTAACGCAGCGTAAAGGAAACTTATTGATCATGGAAGCCAAAGGCGATTTAACGCACATCGAGTTCGAGATCCCTTCGCGCGGTATCATCGGCTTGCGTAACAACGTATTAACGGCCACAGCCGGTGAGGCCATCATGGCACACCGCTTCAAGGATTACGAGCCATGGAAAGGCCCTATCCCAAGCCGTATTGCCGGTGTATTGATCAGCAAGGACAAAGGAACAGCCGTAGCCTATTCTATTGATAAATTACAGGATCGCGGTAAGTTTTTCATCGAAGCCGGTGAGGAAATCTACCCGGGTATGGTAATCGGTGAGCACATCCGCCCCGATGACTTAGTGGTAAACGTGTGTACGGAGAAGCAATTAACAAACATGCGTGCATCGGGTACCGATGATAAAATGCGTATCGTTCCTAAGATCAAATTCAGCCTTGAAGAGGCGATGGAATACATCCAGGGCGATGAGTATGTAGAGATCACCCCTAATTTTATCCGTCTCCGTAAAATTTACCTCGACGAGAACGAGCGGAAACGTATGGGTAAAACCTTAGTTTCTAAATAATTAGTCTTACTTTGACCTTAGTCAAAGGACATTGACGAAATCTATAAAGGCAAAGAAAAATCTTGTGTTTTTCTTTGCCTTTTCGTATTATACAGGATAGGCCCTGCTCCGTTCCTTCCTAAAAAGGGGGAGTGAGGGCTGTGTAATCCTTAAATTTTTAGTGATATTTACACTTAACTTTACATCTGAATGAAACCATCTTTTGATGACATCTATATGGACCTGGCCGAAAAGCTGGCGCTGCGCTCCCACTGCGTGAGGGCGCAGGTAGGCGCGGTGCTTACCAAGGACACGCGCATCGTGTCGCTGGGCTACAACGGCCCGCCTGCAGGTACCCACAACTGCGACGAGGAATGGCCCCAGGAAGGCTGTGCACGTGACAGCAAGGGCAGCTGCTCGCTGGCACTGCATGCCGAGCAGAACGCCATCCTCTATGCGGTGAAGAATAACATGTCGATCGAGGGAACAACCCTGTACGTGACGCTATCGCCCTGCATAGCCTGTGCGCGGGTTATTTTCAGCACCGGCATCCGCAAGGTATTTTATAAAAACAGCTATGCCGAATACAAGAAAATTCCGACCGATGAAGGGGTTGAATTCTTACAAAAATTCGGGGTGGAAGTGATCCGTTACCCGCAGCCCATGAAAGGCAGTTAGCAGACCGTTATACCATTAAAAATTTTGATATGTTCCTGAGAATCATTTTTTGTTTTTTATGCTTGTTCATCCTCCAGAATGCCTGCCAGGCGCAGGAAGGAGGCGATGCGCCAAAAAAAGAGCAGTCCCTGAAAAGCAAGCGAAAGCTGCGTAAGGAGGATAAGAAAAAGTGGAAGGAAGACCGTAAAAATAAACGCCTGGAAGAAAAAAAGATCCGGGATCACCATAAGCGTATTCAAACCAAAGAAGTACGCAAGCGCATGAAGCGCAGCAAGCAAACAGCTGCCCGGAACCGCGACCACAAACGCGAGCCTTTTTTCCAGCGCATCTTTAAGAAAAATCCTAAGGGCAAACGCGCGAAGTCATCCAAAGAAAAGACCTCGAAGGTTAAGTAGGATTAGTTTTCCACGCCCGTGTGTTAACTACCGCAAAAATCCAAACCACGTATTTTTACCACTTATTTGTCAAAACCTGCCACTTATAAACCTGTGGCACCCATTTAAGAGATAGGAAAAAACACGGATTTTATTATTCGTAATATTGTTGTTAATTGTTGTTAAGGGTCCTGTAATGCTGGTTAAAATAAACGTCACGAAATCAGAATATTACAAATAATTAACACAAAAACTTGCACTATTTGCCTATCATTTATATATTTATCCGCTCGTATAAAAAGAACATAATCAAAAAACTATCAATATGTTAAGAAAAATTTACTTTTCTATCGTTACACTTTTAATAGCCGGGTCCGCTGCACTAGCCCAAAATACAGGTGGAGCCATTAAAGTTTTATTAAAAGACAAGTCAAACGGAGAGTCTATCCCGTTTGCCAACGTGGTTGCCTATCAGGGCGGCGTTCAGGTAGGGGTTGCAACTACAGATATGGATGGTTATGCCATGATTAAGCCATTGACACCCGGCAAGTACGATGTGAAGGGTGTTTACGTAGGTTACCAGGCTCAGGAAATTAAGGGTGTGATCGTGGGGGAAGCCAAAACAGCTTACATTACCATTGAGTTAAATAACGGAGAAGGCGTAAGGCTGGACGAGGTAGTAGTTACCGAGTACGCCGAGCCGCTGATCGACGGTGATATGAAATCGGGTGGAACAGTAACCCGCGAAGAGTACCAGAACATGGCTACGAAAAACATCAACTCGGTAGCGGCTACTACAGCCGGCGTTTTCCAGGCTGATGAAGGTGGCGCCTTAAATGTACGTGGTGGACGCTCAAGCAGCACAACGTATTTTGTGGATGGTGTAAAGGTAATCGGTGGCCTGGGTGTTCCTCAGCAAGGTGTAGAGCAGCTGTCTGTGATTACAGGTGGTTTACCTGCACAGTACGGTGATGCAACAGCCGGTGTGATCTCGGTAACAACCAGGGGCCCTCAGAGCAAATTCTTCGGCGGTGTGGAGTTGATCTCTTCTCAGCTGACAGATGCTTACGGCTACAACTCTTTAGGTTTCTCCTTAGGTGGTCCGGTATTACAGAAAAGGGATTCTACAGGTGCTAAAAAACCGGTGATCGGTTTCTTCATCTCCGGCCAGGGTACTTACGAGAAAGATCCTGATCCTTCCTACATCAAATTATACAAACTGAAAGACGATAAATTACGTGAGATGGAAGAAAAGCCATTGACACTGTCTCCTACCGGAACAGGCTTCTTACCGTCTTTGTTATATGTTACTAAAGACGACATGGAGCAGATCAAGGCACGCCAGAACGTTGCCAACAGGTCGATCCAGTTAAACGGTAAGTTGGATTTCAAAGTGGCTCCAAACACAAACTTAACCATCGGTGGTGCCTTTGATTACGGAAACGGACATAACTTCACTTACGAATATTCCCTTTTCAATCCTCAAAATAACTCTCAAAGCATCAATACAACCTGGAGAACATACGCCCGTATCAACCAGAAATTCGGCGCTCCTCAAAGCGGTGCTGAAAAAGAAAAAACACAGTCTTTGGTTACCAACTCCTTCTTTACCTTCCTGGCCAGCTACGAGCAGGCAAAAAGCAAAACACAGGATGATACGCACAAAGACCGCTTATTCAACTACGGCTATATCGGTAAGTTCAACTATGAGGTAGATACCAACAACTTCGTACTCCAGGGTAATACAGACAGTCTTTACCTGCAGCGCTCCGTAAACATCAGAAAACCGATCACCTTCGAAAGAAGTGAAATTAATGCCACTGGCGCGAACTACGCTTCCCAGGTATTTGACTATTTCGGAACGATGCCAACGATGAACTCCGTGCAAAATGCCAATGGCCTTGTGAACGGTGATCGTCCGAACAGCGTTTACTCTTTATTCTTCCCTACAGGCCGTCAGGCCGATGGATATGGCTATACAAACAGCACCCAGTTGCGTTTTGCTTCCAGCTTTTCGGCGGATTTCAAAAACCACGCACTGATGGTGGGTGTGGAGTATGACCAAAGGAACCAAAGCGGTTATACCATCAACCCGGTTGGCTTATGGCAGCGTATGAGGTTATTGGTAAATAACCACCTGGAAAGAGGTACGGAAGATTACTACCAGATCCCTAATTCAGATCCGAATGCCCCTCCAACCTATACAACCCGTTGGAAATACAACCCGGAAGACCAGAGCCAGATTGACAAATCCTTAAGGGAGCTCCTTGGAACTACTATTACAGATCAGCGTATCATCAACACCGATGCCCTGAATCCGGAAGACCTGAAATTAAGCATGTTCAGTGCAACCGACCTGATCTCTCCTGCCAGCGGTGGTGCTTTGGTATCTTACTATGGTTATGACTACCTCGGTAACAAAGACAAAAATTCAACATCAATCGATAAATTCTTAAACGATAAAGATGCTAATGGAAACAATACTTTTCACGTTGGTGCTTTCAAGCCGATTTACGTTGCCGGTTACATCCAGGATAAATTCGATTTCAGGGATATCAAATTCAACGTGGGTGTGCGTGTTGACCGTTTCGACGCCAACCAGAAAGTATTAAAAGATAAATACTTATTCCACGAAGCGTATACTGCCGGCGAAATCAGCCAGGCAAAACCTGATAATATCAAAGACAACTACGTGGTATATGTACGTACTGTAGGCAGCGATGATATCATCGGTTACAGAAATGGCGATCAGTGGTACAACTCAGAAGGTAAAGAGGTGAGTGACCCTAATACCTTAACGGTAGACGGAAGGATCAGCCCATTATTGAAAGACCCTTCTTTCGCTTCTAAAAACGGTTTCAGCACAGGCGCTTTCACCGACTACAAACCACAAATCAATGTGATGCCGCGTTTAGCGTTCTCATTCCCTATTTCGGATGTGGCTAACTTCTTTGCTCACTATGACGTGTTAACTCAACGTCCTTCTGAGATCAATTTCCGCTTCGACCCTACCGATTTCTATTTCTTCAACTATACATCTGCGAATCCGTTCATCACCAACTCTAACTTAAAGCCGACCAAAACAATCGACTACGAATTGGGTTACAACCAGATCCTGAACGAGAAAAAGAATGCAGCGATCAAAGTAACGGCTTTCTACAGGGAGTTAAGGGATCAGCTGACAACACAAACGATCAACCAGGCATATCCTAAAACCTACTATACCTTTGTAAACCGCGATTTCGGTACAGTAAAAGGCTTAAGCGCTGAGTTCGATTTACGCAGAACGGGTGGTGTTTCCTTAACTGCTAACTACACCCTGCAGTTTGCCGATGGTTCAGGTTCCAATGCCGCTTCAGGTGCTAACCTGGCGAGCTCAGGCCAGCCTAACTTACGTGTAACATTACCGCTTGATTACGATCAGCGTCACAACATCACCGTGAACCTCGATTACCGTTTCGGTGAAGGGAAAGACTACAAAGGACCTCAGTTCAACCGCAAGAAAAAAGGAGAGAGCCAAACGGTTCAGATCTTCCAGAACATGGGTGCTAACATGATCTTCCGTATCGGTTCAGGTACTCCATATACACGTTACGTGTCTGCAGTGCCTGTTAACGGCCGTTCTTCTATCTCCGGTTCATTGAACGGTTCAAACAAACCTTGGCAGTTCAGAACCGACTTAAGGGTCGACAAAAACATCGAGCTGACATGGGGTAAGAAAGATGGAGACAGCAAAAAAACAGCTAACCTGAACATCTACCTGCAGGTGCTGAACCTCCTGAATACAAGAAACGTTTTAGGTGTGTATAACTACACCGGAAACCCTGATGATGATGGCTACCTGGCGTCTGCACAAGGACAAACTGCTATCAACAGTAACTCCAATCCTGTAGCATTTACAGATCAGTACAGCATTTACATCAACAACCCGAACAATTATGCACGTCCCCGTACAATAAGAATAGGTGTGTTATTAGACTTTTAATTTAAACGAAATTAGTTATGGAAATCATGAATAAAGTAAATAAATATCTTCTCTGTTCAGCGGTAGTACTTACTGCATTTACGGGAACTGCAAGAGAAAAGTACGGCTCTGTATTCAGGGCTGCAACAAACACCGAACGCGTTATGGCGGGGTGTTCGGCACCTCAGTCATCTGCGGAGTTAACTGTAAATAACGTTAGGACGATCATCTTTTCCGGCGGCGATATGTGGTGGGATTTGTTCGGTGGAACCAATGCCTGGTATTATGTCCCTAAGGTAGAGGACAGGAGTATCGGTATTTCCTCCAACTTTGCGGGTAACGTATGGTTTGGTGGATTGGACGTAGGTGGACAGTTAAAGATTGCTGCTCAAACCTACCGTCAGTTCGGTATCGATTTCTGGACTGGTCCTTTGTCAACAACGGATGCGTCTACAAACCTGGATGTTTGTAACAAATACGATAAAATTTTCAGGATGAACCGTGTGGATGTGGATAATATGGTGTTGAGCGGAGGTCCTATCACTTCCGACATCAAAGACTGGCCGGGTAACGGGGATATCTCCCTGAACCAGGATCCTTTGCTGGCGCCTTTCAAAGATATCAACGGTGACGGTATCTACACGCCGGAAGCCGGTGACTATCCTTGGTATGATGTTTACAATAACGAAGGGAAAGATAATACAAACGTTTGTAAAGCCCGTGTATTCGGTGACCAGACCTTATGGTGGGTATACAACGATAATGGTGGTGTTCACCAGGCTACCGGTGGTAAAGCCATCGGTATGGAAGTAAGGGCTCAGGCTTTTGCCTTCAAAACCACGGATGAGATCAACAACATGACTTTCTACAACTACCAGATCATCAACCGCTCTAAATTCTCATTGACGCAGACTTACATGACTGTATGGACGGATGCCGATTTAGGATACTATGGCGATGACTACATTGGTTGCGACGTAAAAAGAGGCTTAGGTTATATCTACAATGCCGATAACAATGACGAAACCGTAGGTGGTGTGAATGGTTACGGACAGTACATCCCGGCTTTGGGTTGCGACTTCTTCCAGGGACCTATCAATACGGATGATGGTATCGATAACAATGGAAATGGTATTGTTGACGAACCGGGCGAGCAAATGGGAATGACCATCTTCAACTACCACAATAACAACGTTGTTGCAGGTACTCCTATTCAGCAACAGGATCCATCGAATGCCACCCAGTTCTACCAATACATGACTGGTTTCTGGAGAGATGGAACACCATTCACCTGCGGTGGAAATGCTTACGGCGGTTCTATTCCTACAAAATATGTTTACCCTGCCGACACCTATACTGCCGGGCCTTGCGGTTCAGCACCATGGTCGGAATTAACAGCAGGTAATACTCCTAACGACAGGCGTTTCATGCAATCAGCCGGTCCGTTCACCCTGAAACCGGGTGCAACCAACTACATTACCTTCGGTTTACCTTGGGCAAGAACAACATCAACCGATGCCTCGGCTTCTATTCCTTTATTGAAAATTGCCGATGATAAAGCACAGGCTTTATTCGACAACTGCTTTAAAGTATTAAGCGGTCCTGAAGCTCCGGATATGACTATCCAGGAAATGAATAATGAGCTCCTCATTTATTTCTCCAACAAGCCGCAATCCAATAACTACCTGAACCAGTATGCAGAGAAAGACGTAGCGATTATCGTGGATACGACTCACTACAAAAAAGACGATATGTACCGTTTTGAAGGCTTTAAAGTATACCAGCTGAAAAACCAGTCAATTACCCAGGAAGAGTTAGTGGACCCTTCTAAAGCGAAGCTGGTATTTGCCTGCGACGTAAACAACGGGATCAAACGTTTGATCAACTACGAATTTGATGCAACTACCGGCGGCGACGTTCCAAGAGTAAAAGTGGAAGGTACCGATAACGGTCTGCAATCTACTTTCCGTTTCGCGAAAGATGAATTTTCTCTTACCAGCGACAAAAAAGTAGTGAACAATAAAGAATACTATTTCATGGCTGTAGCTTACGGTTACAACCAGTATGGCCAGTACAAGGAAGATACGCCTTGGTCTACATTCGGCGCTGCGTCATCTGAAGGACAGAAAAGACCTTACCTGGAAGGCCGTAAATCAAAAAGAGCTTATGGTACACCGCACATTCCTGATCCTGAAAAAGGCGGAACCATTGCAAACTCTGCATATGGTTACGGACCAAAAATTACCAGGATCGAAGGACAAGGTAACGGTGGAAACAAACTGGACCTGACACAGGAAACGATTGACCGCATCATGGCTAATGGTGGCAGGGAAGCGAGCCTGACTTACGAAAACGGCAGAGGCCCGATCAACGTAAAAGTAGTGGATCCGTTGAATATCCCTAACACGAGCTTCGCGTTCATGTTTGTGAAAAAGAAATACTATAAAAATCCGGAAGACGCATTGACAAATGCTTGTAAGTATGACATCAATGATAAGTTGCCTATTACCAGTACTACTTACGGCGCTATCTCAGCAGACAGTGCAACCTGGGTACTGAAAGATCTGACAACTCAAAAAGAATACGTGCCTTGTAAATCGATCAAAATTGCTGAGGAATTCTATTTCAGCGAAATCGGTCTCTCTTTATATGTTGGTCAGTCGGGAGATGTGGCTAACTGGAGCAACCCTGTACTTCCTACCGATAAAATTGTACAAAAAGGCGATTTCATCGAAGGAACTATCGAATTCTCTAATCCATCCGACCGCTGGTTGGCAGGCGTACCTGACGTGGATGGTACCAATGCTTATAACTGGATCAGGTCCGGGCAATTTACCGCCAGCCCTGCAGGTAACGATGCAAACCATAATGATTACGAGATCGTTCCTACGCAAACTACCATTGCTAACTTCTTAGACCCTAACCAGGAATTTGAAGGAATCCTTAACGGAACATGGGCACCTTACATTCTCTGCGCTGCTACCAAAACAACAGCTACGGGTGTAGGTAATACATCTGCTGCACCTGGCTACTCTGAAATGGTTAGAACCGCAGTCGGTCAACAGGTAACTTCAGCAACTTTGGACTATGCCTACTACGACATCCGTGCCCTGGGCAGTGTGAATGTGGTATTCACCAAAGATAAGAGCAAATGGACAAGGGCGATGGTACTTGAAGAGTGCGACGAAGCAAGCGCTAACCCAACCGGCGGTAAAAAACTCGAATTGAGAAGAAACAGGTCTGTTGATAAGCAAGGGATCCCTACCGGAAGCCCGGGCTGTAATGAAGGTGAAGCGGTACTCGATACCTTTCAGTATGGTTGCGGCTGGTTCCCTGGATATGCCATCAACGTGGAAACTGGTGAGCGTCTGAACATCGCTTTCGGCGAGGACTCCAAACAAGATTATAACAACGGCCGCGACATGATGTGGAACCCTACTGCTGAAATTTCAAACGCAAATGGTTACCCGTATTCATTCGGCGGAAGACACTATGTTTACATTTTTGGTAATTCACGCAGCAGCACGGTATACAATGGTGCAGCGGCGGGTCTTGACGGCAAGACGATTGGAGCCGGACCATACAGCAACTATACGAATCTTGTGCATACCTACAAATATGCAGCCTCAGATCCTTCAAAACGAGAAAGAGTCATGAATAACCTTTGGTCTGATGCCTTATGGGTAACAATCCCTACCTTATCAGACAAGCGTTATGGTTTCTCGAACCCTGCAGATATGCCTTGCGACGTGAAAGTAAGATTACGTGTGAAAAAAGCATACAGACCAGGTCTGAGCGGTTCATTCTTTACATCTGAAAGCCAGTTCCAGTCCTCAATTGCAAAAACACCGATTTATCCTATTACGGTTAACTCTAAAAGCTACACACAATTGACTACTGATATGGTAGCGACTCCTCAGAACAACAACTTCGGTTACTACACATTCAGTACTGCCGATATCTTCTCTGAGATCAATAATGCAGACAGGGCGAAAAATGCGCTCGACCTGATCAATGTGGTTCCGAATCCTTACTATGCGTATTCAACCTACGAGAAAAACAGGACAGAATACAAGATCAAGATCACAAACCTTCCTAACAAGTGCAAGATCAAAATCTTTACACTGAACGGAACATTGGTACGTACCTTTGACAGGGATGTGAGCGGTCAGGAAGATCTTCAGATACAGGATGTAGGTTCCGATTTCGTTCACTCGAAACGCATCTCTTACCAGGATTGGGATCTGAAAAACCAGAATGGTATCGTGATAGCCAGTGGATTGTACATTATCCACGTGGATGTACCGGGAGTAGGCGAGAAAATACTGAAATGGTTCGGTGTTGTAAGGCCGCTGGATTTACAGAATTACTAATCTTAATAATCGCATTAAACTTATAGAGCATGAAGTCATTTTTAAATAGATCATTAAGTGTTGCACTCACCGGAAGTTTTCTGGCTATCGGGACAATGGCTACAGCCGGTAACCCGGAAAGGGCCGGTCAGGCAGGCGCAACCCAGTTGCTGATAAATCCATACGCCCGTTCCGCAGGTTGGGCCAATTCGAATACAGCACGCTGCCGTGGCCTTGAGTCGCAGTACAATAACGTGGCTGGTCTGGCCTTCACCAAAAAAACCGAACTGATGTTCATGCGTTCTTCCTGGTTGGTAGGATCGGGGATCAACATCAACGCTTTCGGCTTTTCTCAGAGGATAGGTGAAACAGGTGCCTTAGCGATGGGGATTACCTCTATCAATGCAGGCAGGATCGAAAGAACAACCGAGGAGCAGCCGGAAGGCGGCCTGGGTACTTTCACGCCACGCTTCACAAACATTGCCTTATCTTATGCCAAAGGCTTTTCTGATAACATCTATGGCGGTATTACCGTACGTGTGATCTCCGAAGGCATTGACAACGTAAAGGCTCAGGGTGTTTCCCTGGATGCAGGTATCCAATACCACACCGGGAAATACGACCAGATCCACTTAGGTGTAGGTCTTAAAAACGTAGGCCCTAAAATGCAGTACAAAGGCGACGGTTTATCCGTACAGAGCACTGTAAACAATGCTTACGGTAACAGCTACCTGCTCACCCAAAACAATAAGTCTGCTGCTTTCGATCTGCCGGCTTTATTGAACATCGGTGCTGCCTATGATTTCTATTTACTGAAAGATACAACCGGAAGGTTAAAAACTCACCGGATCACGGTAGCGGGTAACTTCACCTCCAACTCCTTCACAAAAGATAACTTCCTGGTAGGCGTAGAATACGGCTGGAAAGACATCGTGATGGTACGTGGCGGTATGACCATGGAAAAAGGTATTTTCCAGGGCGAAGGAAACCGCACAACGGCTTTCACAGGCCCTACATGCGGTGCTACTGTTGAGATCCCTTTCGGCGAGAAAAAATCAACTTTTGGTATTGATTACTCCTACCGGTTTACAAATCCGTTCGGAGGAGTTCACTCTTTTGGAGCGCGGATTAATTTATAATTCGTATATTTGAATAATCATTATATGAGTCCCGTCCCGATCATCATCGGGACGGGATTCTTTTATTTTAATAAAAACACAGGACATGGCAACAATTGCGTATTACACAGAGGAAGGGCTTAAAAAACTAAAAGATGAACTGCACGAGCTTAAAACCGTAGAACGTAAAAGTGTGATCAGGCAAATCGCGGAAGCCCGCGATAAAGGCGACCTTTCGGAAAATGCAGAGTACGATGCGGCAAAAGATGCCCAGGGCCTTCTGGAGATCAAGATCGCCAAGCTGGAGGAAATTGTAGCCAATGCCCGTATTGTGGACAGCGCACAGCTGGATGTGAGCAAAGTAAGTATTCTGACCACCGTAAAGATCAAGAACCTGAAGAACAACGCCGAAATGAAATATACCCTGGTGGCAGAGAACGAGGCTGACCTGAAATCAGGGAAGATCTCCATCGACTCACCGATCGGCAAGGGCCTGGTTGGCAAAAAAGTAGGGGATAAGGTGGAAGTAACCGTGCCTGCAGGGGTGATCCCCTTTGAGGTTATGGAAATCAGCCTTTAAAACACAGCCATGGCAAGCATTTTCTCAAAAATAGTGGCAGGCGACATTCCCTGCTATAAGATTGCGGAGAACGACCGCTACCTGGCTTTTCTCGACATTTCGCCCCTTAAAAAAGGGCATACGCTGGTGATCCCTAAAAAAGAAGTGGACGAGCTCTTCGACCTCGATCCCGAAACCTATTCGGGCCTGATGGATTTTGCCCGGGAAGTGGCGGCAGGCATCAAGAAAGCCGTGCCCTGCAAGCGCATTGGCCTTTGCGTGATAGGCCTGGAGGTGCCGCATGCCCACATTCACCTGATTCCCATCAATTCCGAGAACGATATGAATTTCAGGAACGAGAAGCTGGTGTTGAGCAAAGAAGAGTTTGAAGCCCTTGCAGCCACCATTCGCACGGCGCTTTCCTAACGTTCGCCGATTCTGTAGCCTTATTATCATTTTTTGACGGATTCCCGTCCACAAAATCTCTTATATTTGCAGCCTAAAATTTACATCCCATCATGGATAAGAAATCCCTTATTGGCTTAGGCCTTATTGCTGTTATTTTAATTAGCTGGCTGGCCCTCAACGGTCCGAGTAAAGAACAGGTTGCCAGGAACAAGCAGATCAAAGATTCCGTTGAGCTTGCTACCAAAGAGTTGGAGCTGAAAGCCAAGGAAGAGGCAAAACTAGCCGCTGCCGCTAAAGCAAAAATGGCTGTGATGCCCGATACTACTGGTGGTGTGGTGATTAACCCTGACTCTATCTCCAGGCTGATGGCCAATTCCCAATACAAAGACTTCAGCGTATCTGCTACCGGAAAAGAAGAGGTATTTACCCTCGAAAACGAGCTCATCAAAGTATACATTTCCAACAAAGGTGCGAAGATCAACAAGGTAGAGCTCAAGGAATACGCGCGCTACGGGCAGGGCAAGCCGCTGGTGCTGTTCGATAAGGACTCTACGGTACAATCCCTGGAGTTTGATGCCTATGCCAATCTGAAACTATCGACCGACAGCTTTTACTTTGCAGCCAATTCGCCCGCCATATCCGACAAAGGCGGCGTTAAAACAATCAGCTTAAAGCTGATGACGGCACAGCCGGGCAGCTATATCGAGTATACCTACAGCCTGAAACCGAACGATTATATGCTCGACTACGACGTGAATTTTGTAGGCATGCAAAGCATTATCCCGGCCAGGACGAATCACGTCACCCTGCACTGGGCGCAGACTTTGCCGAAGCAGGAAAAGCACATTTCGAAAGAGCGCGAAGTAGCCACGGCTTATTTCAATGAAGAGAAAGGCGGTGTGGATTACATCAATGCCCGCAAGAGCGAAGAGAAAACATTTTCGGAATCGAACATCAAATGGATGTCCTTCAAGCAGCAATATTTCAACTCCACACTCATCGCTAAAAAAGATAACTTCCTGAAGGAAGGAAGCTTCGTGAAAACCTCTGAGAACACGGCTTCTGCAGATATTGTGAAGACCATTACCAGCCAGCTGAGCATTCCTTACAAGCATAACGGCTCCGAAACATTCGGCATGCAGTTTTATTTTGGACCGAACCAGTACAAAACACTGAAGAACTACGATTTCGACCTGCAAAAAATTATTCCTACCGGCTGGAGCGTTTTCAGCTATATCAACAAATGGATGGTGATTCCGTTGTTCAATGGATTGTCGTCACTCAACAGCGGTTTGATCATCCTCATCCTGACCCTCATCCTGAAAACCTTATTGTTGCCGATTGCTTATAAAACCTATATGAGCGGCGCCAAAATGCGTGTGCTGAAACCGGAGATCGACGAGATCAATGCCAAGTACGAAAAAGATCCGGACCCGATGAAAAAGCAGCAGGAAACGATGTCATTATACCGCAGGGCCGGCGCCAATCCGCTTTCGGGCTGCCTGCCGATGTTATTGCAGTTGCCGATCCTCATCGCGCTCTTTGCCTTTATTCCGGCTGCCATTGAGCTGAGGCAAAAAGGATTCTTATGGACAGATGACCTTTCCACTTACGATTCGGTATACAATTTTGGCTTCGAAGTGTGGGGCTACGGCGATCACGTGAGCTTATTCGCCTTGCTGATGTTCGTGTCCACGATGATCTATACCTGGATGAACAGCGCTTTATTACAGCCTCAGCAAAACAACCAGATGCCGGGTATGAAGTATATGATGTACCTCATGCCGGTGATCTTCCTGGCGGTGATGAACAGCTACAGCGCAGGTTTGAGCTGGTACTACTTCCTGGCCAACGTGATCACCTTCCTGCAAACCTGGTTGATGCGTAAACTCATTGATGATGGCAAAATCCGCGAAAAGCTCCTGGCGAATATGAAGAAACCCGAGAAAAAATCGGCCTTCCAGGCAAGGCTCGAGGAAATGACCAAACAACGTCAGCAACAATTGCCTCCTAAAAAGAAATAAGAGGTCTTAAAAAGATCACGATCACTCACTAAAAAACACATAAAAAGAGCGGCTTCAGAGGCCGCTTTTTTTTGTGCAAAAAATGGTCAAAATATTTTTTAGATTTCCTAATAAAAGGTAATTAAATAAGCCCTTCCGGGTGTTATTTGTAACGATTCTAAATACTGAAAAATAGACTGATTATTTGACCATTTACCTAAAAATGGCTAATCTTACAATCACTAAAATAAAGTGATAACTCTATGAACACAGCTTCATCTCCACTCGATTATCTACCCATTGTTTTAATGTTTATTGTGGCCCTTGGCTTTGTTGTCACAACAATGATACTCTCTCACTGGCTGGGGCCGAAGCGTAAGACCAAGATCAAGCTGGAATCCTTTGAGTGCGGCATCGAGTCGGAAGGAAACGCCCGGATGCCCTTTGCCATCAAGTATTTCCTGGTAGCCATTATCTTCGTATTATTCGATATCGAGGTGATCTTCATGTACCCCTGGGCGGTGAACTTTAAGGACCTTGGAATGTTTGGAGTAGTAGAGGTGTTCACATTCATTATCCTGCTCCTGGTAGGGTTTTACTACATGCTATCGAAAAAAGCCCTGAAGTGGGAAGAATAAGAAAATAGTAAATGAAGAATGTTAAATTTTAAATACCTCATTCAACATCTAAAATTCAACATTTAAAATTTTAAAATCATGTCAAACGAAATCACAAAACGCACAAAGCTCGAAATGGCCAAAAGCCCGGAAGGGATTGAAGGACCAGGGTTTTTTGCAGGAAAAGCGGAAGATATCATCGGGCTTGCGCGCAAGAATTCCTTATGGCCTTTGCCCTTTGCAACCTCTTGCTGCGGGATCGAATTTATGGCAACGATGGCTTCTCACTACGACTTAGGCCGCTTTGGCTCCGAGCGTTTGAGCTTCTCCCCGCGCCAGGCCGATATGCTGATGGTGATGGGAACCATTGCCAAAAAAATGGGACCTACGCTACGACAAGTATACGAGCAGATGGCCGAGCCACGCTGGGTATTATCGGTAGGCGCCTGCGCCAGCAGCGGCGGTATTTTCGATACTTACTCCGTATTGCAGGGCATCGACAAGATCATTCCGGTGGATGTGTACGTGCCTGGCTGCCCGCCACGCCCGGAGCAGATCCTGGAAGGGGTAATGAAGATCCAGGAGCTGGCGGCTAATGAATCGTTCAGAAGAAGGAACTCGCCGGAATACAAAAAATTACTGAACAGCTACGGCATAGAATAAAATAAGACGCTGGAAAATAGATAGGAGATGTTAGACAAAATCTCACGTCTCTTATCTCAAATCTCACATCTATCATGGAATTATTAAATCAAGTCAATGAAAAGCTGAACGCAAATTTTGCGGGGCAGGTGGTATCGGCAGAAATGCTGTACGACTTCCCGGTGTTCACCATCAAAACGGAAGCAATGCACGATGTGCTGAAATTCCTGAAGGAAGATGCAGAGCTTAATTTTCATTTCCTCACCGACCTCACAGGCGTGCAAACAGCCGATGAAAAACAGCTGGGTGTTGTTTACCATTTGCACAACATGCCAAAGAACCTGCGCATCCGCCTGAAGACATTCATGGACATCAACAAGCCGGAATTGCCTACGGCTACCGACCTGTGGCCTGCGGCTAACTGGATGGAGCGCGAAACCTACGATTTCTTCGGCGTGAGATTCAAAGGCCATCCGAACCTGAAACGTATTCTGAATGTGGATGAGATGGATATTTTCCCGATGCGGAAAGAGTATCCTTTGGAAGACCAGGAGCGTACAGACAAAGACAACAGTATGTTTGGAAGATAATGAATTAGAAATCAGACATGAAATGCGAGAGGACTTTTCTCAATTCTCATGTCTCAAATCTCATCCCGATAGCTATCGGGACTCAAATAAAGAAGATGAGTAAAGAAACTAATGATACGGTAAATAAAGAGGTTTTCGAGGAGAAGGAATACTCCACGCTCAACCTCGGGCCTACACACCCTGCCACGCATGGCATTTTCCAGAACGTTCTGAAAATGGACGGCGAGATCATTCATGAAGCTACTCCGACGATCGGCTACATTCACCGGGCGTTTGAGAAGCTGGCGGAGCGCAGGCCTTATGCACAGATCACACCGATCACCGACCGCCTGAACTATTGTTCCTCACCCATCAACAACATGGGCTGGTACATGACCGTAGAGAAATTGCTTGGTGCTGAAATCCCTAAGCGTGCGCAATACCACCGTGTCATCATTATGGAATTATCTCGTATTGCGGATCACATCATCTGTAACTCCGTGATCGGGGTAGATACCGGTGCGATGACAGGCTTCCTTTACATCTTCCAATGGAGAGAGAAGATTTATGAGATATTCGAAGAGATCTGCGGAGCGCGCTTAACGACTAACATCGGCCGCATCGGCGGATTTGACAGCGAGTGGAAAAAATCGACCTGGGATAAGATCGACGCCTTCTTAAAAGACTTCCCGAAAGGCTTACAGGAGTTTGCAAACTTACTGGAGCGGAATAAAATTTTTATGGACCGTACCATCAACTGCGGGCCTATCAGCGCTGAGAAGGCACTGGAATATAGCTTTACAGGGCCTAACCTGCGTGCGGCGGGTATCGATTACGATGTGCGTGTGATGAACCCGTACTCGTCTTACGAAGATTTTACCTTTACCATTCCGGTGGGAACACAAGGCGATACCTATGATCGCTTCATGGTGCGCCAGCATGAAATGTGGCAATCCCTGAGCATCATTGAGCAGGCGATTAAAAAAATGCCGGAAGGACCGATGCATGCCGATCTGCCGGATTTCTTCCTGCCGCCGAAAGAGCAGGTGTACAACAACATGGAGGCCCTGATCTACCATTTCAAAATTGTGATGGGAGAAACCGATATTCCGAAAGGCGAAGTATACCACTGCGTGGAAGGTGGCAATGGCGAACTGGGATTCTACCTGATCAGCGACGGGGGCAGGACACCGTTCCGTCTGCACTTCCGCAGGCCATGCTTCATTTACTACCAGGCTTATCCGGAGATGGTAAAAGGCATTATGCTGTCGGATGCGATCCTCACCATGAGTAGCATGAACGTGATTGCCGGAGAATTAGATGCGTAAAAATATAACCCCTTAAACCCTAGAAATCATGTTAAAAAAAGGAATTGCGGAATTTATCGGTACGTTTTGGTTAGTATTTGGTGGATGCGGTAGCGCCATTTTTTCAGCAGCTTATCCCGAATTGGGAATAGGGTTCACCGGTGTGTCTATTGCTTTTGGTTTAACGGTCGTTACCATGGCATATTCAATTGGTCATATTTCCGGGGCACACCTAAATCCTGCGGTTACATTAGGATTATGGGCAGGAGGTAGAATAAAGTCTTCTGATATTTTTCCATATATCGTTTCTCAGGTATGCGGCGGATTATTTGCCGGAGCCATGTTGTATATCATCGCATCAGGAAATTCTGCATTCTCTTTAGACAACGGATTTGCATCTAACGGTTATGGCGAGCATTCTCCTAACGGTTACAATATGACTTCGGCGTTTTTAATAGAGTTTGTATTAACGTTCATATTCCTGATTATTATTATCGGCTCTACCGATAAACTGGCGCCTATGGGCTTTGCAGGGTTGGCTATAGGTTTAGGTTTGGTACTGATTCACCTGATCAGTATTCCTATAACCAATACCTCTGTAAATCCTGCGCGTAGTACAAGTCAGGCAATATTTGCCGGAGGATGGGCTTTGCAACAATTGTGGCTGTTTTGGGTAGCTCCGATTGCAGGTGCCATTGCAGCCGGATTAGTATATAAACATGTATTTGAAAAATCAGAAAAATAGTAATGAGTAGTCAAGTTCACGGAGCACAGCCATTTGATAAGGCCAAACGCGCGGAGATCGCTTTCAGCGAAGAAGCGATGAAAACAGTGCAAACCATTATTTCGCATTATCCGCCCGAAAGAATTAAATCGGCCATGCTGCCCGTATTGCACGTGGCCCAGGCGGAGTTCGGCGGCTGGCTAAGCCCTGAGACCATGGATTATGTGGCTTCTGTCTTAAAAGTTCGCCCGGTGGAAGTATTTGAGGTAGCTTCTTTCTACACCATGTATAACTTAAAGCCCGTTGGAAAATGCGTGCTGGAAGTATGCCAGACCAGCTCCTGCTGGCTCAACGGCGCGGAAGACATCGTGAAATACATTGAGAAAAAGCTGAACATCCACGTGGGTGAAACCACCAAAGATGGCATGTTCACGCTGAAAGTGGCAGAGTGCTTAGGTTCCTGCGGTACAGCGCCAATGCTGCAATGCGGGGCCAGCTTCCACGAAAATTTAACCTACGAAAAAGTAGATACGATCCTGGAAGATTACAGGAGCGCGGGCAAACAAAGGAATTATACAGATTTAGATTACAAGAACACACTTTAAATAATTTTTTCAAAGGTGGTTTCGAGAGCCTCAACCACCATTTGTTGACTGAGGCTCTCGAAGGCAACAAAAACGCAACATGGGAAGAAAATTATTAATACACAACGACAAGGTTCCGGGAATCAACACCTATGAGGTATACCGCGCTCATGGCGGCTATGCATCGGTAGAGAAAGCATTGAAAACCATGCAGCCGGACCAGGTAACGGAAGAAGTAAAAAAATCGGGTCTGCGCGGCCGTGGTGGCGCAGGCTTCCCAACGGGGATGAAATGGAGCTTCCTGGCTAAGCCGGAAGGTGTTCCACGCTACCTCGTGTGCAACGCCGATGAGTCGGAGCCGGGAACATTCAAGGACCGTTACCTGATGGAGAAGATCCCTCATGCCCTCATCGAAGGGATGATTACCTCGTCTTTTGCCTTAGGTGCTAAAACCTCTTACATCTACATTCGCGGCGAATACTTTTATGTGGCGCGCATTGTAGAGCAAGCCATTGCCGAAGCATACGCTGCAGGCTGGCTGGGAAAAAATATTTTAGGAACCGATTTCTCTCACGACTGTCATGTGCAGGTGGGAGGCGGCGCCTACATCTGCGGTGAGGAAACGGCGTTACTCGAATCTCTGGAAGGCAAGCGTGGCAATCCGCGCATCAAGCCTCCGTTTCCGGCAGTAGCCGGCTTATGGGGTTGCCCGACGGTAGTAAACAACGTGGAAACGATTGCTGCCGTGGTGCCGATTGTGAACATGGGTGGAGAGGAGTACGCGAAGATCGGTGTGGGTAAATCCACAGGTACCAAATTAATTTCTGCTTCGGGCCACATCAATAAACCGGGCGTTTACGAAATTGAATTAGGCATTACCGTAGAAGATTTTATTTACAGTGATGAATATTGCGGAGGTATCCGTAACGGAAAAAAATTAAAAGCTGTGGTTGCCGGTGGCTCATCGGTGCCGATCCTGCCAACGGAGCTGATCTTAAGAACAGCCAAAGGTGAACCGCGTTTGATGACTTACGAAAGCTTAGCCGACGGCGGTTTCATTACCGGTACCATGCTGGGCTCGGGCGGTTTCATCGCCATGGATGAAGACACAAGCATCGTGAAGAATCTATTTACCTTCTCACGCTTCTATCACCACGAGTCCTGCGGACAATGTTCGCCATGCCGCGAAGGAACGGGCTGGATGGAAAAGATCCTGCAGAAATTCCTGAACGGAACCGCCAACGAAAGCGATGTGGATCTGCTGTGGGACATCCAGAGCAAGATCGAAGGCAAAACCATTTGCCCCTTGGGAGAAGCGGCTGCCTGGCCTGTAGCGGCTGCCATCCGCCACTTCAAGCAGGAGTTCATTGATATTGCCAAAAGCAAAAAGTTTGTGGATATATCCCATTACGACAGATTAAACAAATTAGTAAGAGCATAAGTGAAGTTTTTAATTTCTATATTATTTTCTTTTTGTTTGAGCATATCATTTGCTCAAACATCTGAAGAAACTGCGCCAAATGATGAGGTATTTACGGTAGTGGATTCCATACCGGAATTTCCCGGAGGAACATTGGAAATGGTTAAGTATATTAAGAAGGAAACCAAGTACCCTAAAGAAGCCAGAAAGAAAAAGTGGGAAGGAAAAACAGTTGTAAAATTTATTGTCAGTGACTCTGGCAATATTGCAAATGTCATTGTAACTAAATCTTCAGGTTATATGATTTTGGATGATGAGGCTGTAAGGGTGATCAGCCTGATGCCGAAGTGGAAACCTGGAATGCTAAATAATAGAAATGTATCTGTATATTATAACATCCCGCTGAACTTTTCGATGCAAAAGAAAAAAAAGGGTTATAGAATAATGGAGATTAAAGAAGTAACGAAAGAATGAAAGTAACAATCGACGGAATAGAGATTGATGTGCCTAAAGGCACAACTATCCTGGAAGCGGCACGGATGATCGGCCCGGAGGTAGCTCCGCCCACCATGTGTTATTATTCCAAACTGAAAACAAGCGGCGGCTACTGCCGTACCTGTATTGTGAAAGTAACACAGGGCAGCACCGCCAACCCGAACCCTATGCCGAAGCCGGTAGCGAGCTGCCGCACAGAGGTGATGGATGGGATGGTGGTGGAGAATACCATCAACAAAGATGTCCTGGAAGCCCGTAAAGGTGTGGTGGAATTTTTATTGATGAACCATCCTCTGGATTGCCCGGTGTGTGACCAGGCCGGCGAATGCCATTTACAGGATCTTGGCTACGAGCACGGCGCAGCAAATACGCGCTACGAGTTCCCGCGCCGCGAGTTCGAAAAAATTGATATCGGTAAATATGTACAGCTGCACATGACACGTTGCATCATGTGCTTCCGTTGCGTGAAAGTAGCGGAGCAGCTCACGGACAACCGCGTGCATGGTGTGATGCACCGTGGCGATGCGGCAGAGATCTCGACCTATATCGAGAACGTGATCGAGAACGATTTCTCCGGAAACGTGATCGATGTATGTCCTGTAGGCGCGCTCACGGATAAGACCTTCCGCTTCAAAAGCCGTGTATGGTTTACCAAACCGGTAGATGCCAGCTGCGATTGCAAAAAATGCTCCGGCAAAGTGCGCCTGTGGCTGAAAGGAAATGATGTGCTGCGCGTGACGGCCCGTAAAGACCAGTGGGGAGAAGTGGAAGAGTTTATCTGCAACGAGTGCCGTTTCGAGCGCAAGAACACTGCCGACTGGAAAGTGGAAGGTCCTTCGCCGATCCACCGCAGCAGCGTGATTTCACAAAACCATTACAACCATTTGAATGAGCTGAAAGTGCAGGTGATGAAACAACAGAAGGCACTCGGCTTCATGGACATTAACAAGCGACCATAACAACAGCGCAGCAAAGAGTAAAAAAGAACTGAACTTTAACTTATGACTGAATTATTAATTTATAAAGGACTCATGTGTTTGGCAGTATTCCTGCTTTCGCTGGGAGTAGCGGCTTATGCTACGCTTTGGGAACGTAAATTTGCAGCCTTCCTGCAGGACAGGAAAGGACCGAGCCGTGCGGGTAAATGGGGCTTGTTGCAGCCTTTGGCCGATGGTGGCAAAATGTTTATGAAGGAAGAGATCATCCCGAATGTGTCGAACCGTTCCTTATTCATCCTCGGGCCGTCCTTGTTTATGGTGACAGCGGTGATGACCAGCGTGGTGATTCCCTGGGGCAAGCCGGTGATGGTTGGCGGGCATTTATACGATCTACAAATTACAGACATCAACATCGGTGTGATTTATTTGTTAGGCGTTGTTTCTATTGGTGTGTACGGCATCATGATCGGTGGCTGGGCGTCCAATAACAAGTTCGCTTTGTTAGGGGCGGTGCGTGCCTCTTCGCAAATGATCAGTTACGAAATTGCGATGGGTATTTCCCTGATCGCCCTGATCATTTCCGCCGGTGGTTCTTTATCGTTGAAAGATATTGTAGAAGGACAAGATGCCGGCTGGTGTAATTTTGTGTATCAGCCTTTAGGCTTCCTGATTTTCTTTATCTGTGCGCTGGCGGAAACCAACCGTGCACCTTTCGACTTACCGGAGTGTGAGACAGAATTAGTTGGTGGTTATCACACCGAATACTCTTCCATGAAACTAGGCTTGTTCCTGTTCGCGGAGTACATCAATATGTTCATCTCTTCCGCCATTATGGCCGGCTTCTATTTCGGAGGTTACAATTTCCCGTTTGCAAATGAATTGTATTCGGCGATGGGCCTTGAAGAAGGTTCATGGCTGATCTCTCTCATCGGCTTTGGTGCTTACTTCACCAAGATCTTCTTATTCATCTGCTTATTCATGTGGGTGCGCTGGACCTTGCCGCGCTTCCGCTACGATCAGCTCATGAACCTGGGTTGGAAAACCTTATTGCCATTGTCCTTATTCAATTTAGCGTTGACAGTAGTGATTGAAATTTTTATCAGAAAAACCATTCCATTTCATTTTTAAAAGAAATTGAACATGCAACTAACCAACAGAAAAGTAGTCGTATCTAAAAAAGAGCAAAGCTTTGCGGAGAGAATGTATCTCCCGGCTATTGCCAAAGGTATGATGATCACGGCCAGCCACTTGTTCAAGAAGTCGCCGACCATTAATTACCCGGAAGAAAAAAGACCGATCGCTCCTGTATACCGCGGATTGCATGTGCTGAAGCGTGACGAGAACGGTGCGGAACGTTGCACCTCCTGCGGTATGTGTGCGGTGGCCTGCCCGGCAGAAGCCATTACCATGACCAGCGGCGAGCGTAAAAAAGGCGAGGAGCACCTGTACCGTGAGGAAAAATATGCAGCTACCTACGAGATCAACATGCTGCGTTGCATCTTCTGCGGCCTTTGCGAGGAAGCCTGCCCGAAAGAAGCGATCTTCCTGACCGACCGCCTGGTGGATGTGGAGTTTGAACGCAACGATTTCATTTACGGAAAAGACAAGCTCGTGGAGAAGATCGACAAACGCATTGATGTGACCAAGCGCCAGACACAGGCTGTCCTGGATTTCAAAAAGATCCCGGGCTTAAAGCACAACGAATTATACGACCCGAAAAAACTGAATACAGGAAATAAGCATTAATAAAGACACAAGAAATCAGATGAAAGATCAAAGAAAGGATCAGCTTCTTTCATCTTTTATCTTAAATCATAAAACAGTATGTTAGGACTAACAATTACACAATGGCTTTTCGGAATACTCTCATTTTTGGCAATCATGTTTGCACTGATGGTGGTATTTACACGTAATCCTGTTAACTCGGTATTATACCTGGTATTAACCTTCTTTTGCATCGCGGGGCATTACCTCCTGCTGAATGCGCAGTTCCTGGCGGTTGTACACATTGTGGTATATGCCGGTGCTATTATGGTACTGTTCCTCTTCATCATCATGCTCATGAACCTCAATGCCGATACAGAGCCGAGGAAACACATCGTTACCAGGCTCATCGCCGGTGTGATCGGTGGCATGTTGCTGGTAGTGATGGTTGGTGCCCTCAAAGGTGCCGAGCAGCTCACGATTGTGAGGGCAGGTGCTTCACAGATCGGCCTCGTGAAAAACCTCGGCCAGGTGCTGTTCCACGATTTCCTGTTCCCGTTTGAAGTAGCCTCCATCCTGTTGTTATCTGCCCTCGTTGGTGCGATTATGATTGGAAAACGCGACACAAATACCAACGATAAAAAAGTCATTAACAACTAATCACTATATTTTATTCACTAATCACTCTTTTACCAATCACTAATCACTTATACCATGCTTAACGGAATTCCAATCAATTATTACATCATGCTCAGCGCCGTGTTATTCATCATCGGTGTGGTGGGAGTGATGGCACGCCGCAATGCGATCATTATCTTCATGTGCATCGAGCTGATGCTGAATGCCGTGAACCTCTTGCTGGTGGCTTTCTCAACGCTTCACCAGGATGCCAGCGGGCAGGTATTCGTATTCTTCGTCATGGCCGTAGCGGCAGCTGAAGTAGCTGTAGGCCTTGCGATCCTGGCGATGGTGTACCGTAACTTCAAAAGCATTGACATCGATTTATTAAGCAGGTTAAAGAATTGACAATTTGTAGATCTACAATTGACAAATAGAAATTAAAAAAAGCATCAATACGGAAATTGTAATTCGTAAATAACAAAATTGTAAATAGATAGTATGATCAAATTAGTTGCACTCATTCCATTATTTCCTTTATTAGGATTTATCATTAATGGCTTTTTCGGTAAAAAAATAAGTAAGGGCTTATCCGGCGCTATTGCCAGCATCGCGGTACTGGCTTCTTTCGTGGTAGCCCTGCTCATCTTTTTTGAGCTGGAGCATTCCGAACTGAAAACACAAACGGTAAACCTCTTTGCCTGGATCAATTCCGATACGTTGAAAATTCCTTTCGAGTTTTTGGTGGATCCTTTGTCATCCTGGTTCCTGCTCATCATCACGGGCATCGGTTTCCTCATTCACATTTATTCCATCGGCTATATGCACGATGATGAGGGATTCGCGCGCTTCTTCACTTACCTGAACCTCTTTGTGTTCTTCATGTTGCTGTTGGTGCTTGGTAACAACTACTTAATTATGTTTGTAGGCTGGGAAGGCGTTGGTCTTTGCTCTTACCTGCTCATCGGCTTCTGGTTTAAGAATACGGCTTACAACAATGCCGCGAAGAAAGCCTTTATCATGAACCGCATCGGTGACCTCGGTTTCTTACTGGGCATCATCCTCATCTTCGCGACTTACGGAAGCATTTCTTACGGTGAGGTGTTCTCCGGCGTTTCCGGCTCCGGCGGAACAGGCACCATTACGGCTATTGCTTTGTTATTATTTATTGGTGCGATGGGTAAATCGGCCCAGCTGCCTTTGTATACCTGGTTGCCTGATGCGATGGCCGGCCCGACTCCCGTGTCAGCCCTCATCCACGCTGCTACGATGGTAACAGCAGGTATCTACATGATCGTCCGTTCCAATGTCTTCTATTCCGTATCGGTGGAAGCTTCCAATGTAGTAGCTGTTGTTGGTGTAGCTACCGCTTTATTTGCTGCTACCATTGGTCTTTTCCAGAACGACATTAAAAAAGTACTGGCTTATTCTACAGTGTCTCAGCTAGGACTTATGTTCCTCGGTCTTGGTGTGCATGCTTACAGCTCTTCGGTATTCCACGTGACCACGCACGCTTTCTTCAAGGCCTTATTGTTCCTTGGAGCAGGCTCTGTGATCCATGCCATGGGCGGTGAGCAGGACATGCGTAAAATGGGCGGACTGAAAAAAGCTTTACCAATTACGTTTGCCACGATGCTGATCGGAACGATTGCTATCAGTGGAATCCCGCCATTCTCGGGGTTCTTCTCCAAAGATGAAATTTTAGCGCATACCTATGAGCACAGCCCGACCTTGTGGTTCTTCGGGCAGGTAGCGTCGATGCTCACGGCGTTCTACATGTTCCGTTTATTATACCTGACCTTTTACAGGAGCTTCCGCGGAACGCACGAGCAGGAACATCACCTGCATGAGTCTCCGAAAAGCATGACCATTCCATTGATCGTACTGGCTATTCTTTCTGTGCTTGGCGGTGTATTGGGCTTGCCGGAGTTCTGGCACCTGCCGAACTGGATGCACCATCACCTCGACCCAATCATCCTGCACAAAAATCCGAGCACGATGAACCATACCCAGGAATGGACACTGATGGGAATTGCTGTATTAGCGGCAGGAGCGACGATCTACTTTGCTTACATGGTATATATCAAAAATAAAGTATTGCCTGAAGCGAAAGATGAAAACATCAAAGGCATTAAGAAGCTCATCTACAATAAATACTATGTGGATGAGGTATACGATGCCCTGATCCGCAAACCGGTGGACCTGTTGGGAGAGGTGTTCCATAAGTTCATGGACATCCAGCTCGTGGATGGTATTGTAAATGGTGTGGGAAGCGCGGTGAACGGAATCAGCTCGGTGGTACGCAAGGCACAGACCGGCCACATCGGGCTTTACATTTTCAGCATGGTGCTGGGCATCATTTTAATGTTATTTTATTCGTTCATTAAGTAGGAATTACAATTTGGAAATTGACAACTGACAATTTTAAAATAAATTCAAATGGCATTTAACGCAGACATATTAAAGAAAAGGACTTTTGATTTTGCGCTGACTACATTTCATACGGTTGATAAATTGCAAAAATCAATGGCGAATGAAGTTATGGGGAGACAATTAATCCGCTCATGTTCTTCTGTAGGCGCTAATTACAGAGCAGCATGTAAGGCAAAGTCCTCTCTGGATTTTATTAATAAATTGAAAATTGTTGAGGAAGAATCGGATGAGTCTGTTTATTGGCTGGAACTAATAAAGGCATATAATAAAATAGAAGATTCTGAATTTGAAAAAGTGTTAACGGAATCAAAAGAACTGGAGAAAATTTTTGCTGCTTCAGCCATCACTGCAAAGAGAAACTTAAACGCAAAAAAACACACATAAATGATTTACAAAAAGTATTGGAAGTCAAAAATTGTAAATCGTAAATAAATAAATTGTAAATAAAAATTATGTTAGTAGGATTATTAATCGTTGTACCTCTTATTGCAAGCTTACTGGTGTTCTTTACAAAAGGTAAAGCAAGCCGCAATTTAGCCCTGGGGCTCTCGATCGTGGAATTCGCCTTGTCGCTGGTGGTATTTTTTCAGTATAAGCATAACCCGATGAGCAAAGATCTGGTGCTGAACTGCTCCTGGGTAGAGTCGCTCGGCATTCATTTTGCCGTGAGCGCCGATGCCTTGTCGATCCTGATGATCCTGCTGACGACCTTCCTCGTGCCTTTGATCATCCTGTCTTCGTTTAATACCAATTACGAAAAGCCTCATTCCTTCTATGGCCTGATCCTGCTGATGCAGATGGCTCTCATCGGCGTGTTCACTGCCAACGATGGCTTTCTGTTCTACGTATTCTGGGAGCTTGCCCTGATTCCTATTTACTTCATCTGCCTCGTGTGGGGCGGCGAAGACAGGGCCCGCATCACCTTCAAGTTTTTTGTCTATACCTTATTAGGCTCTCTCTTTATGCTCGTCGGTTTAATTTACCTGTACAACCACACAGGCTATGAAACCGGCATCAAATCATGGGCGATCACCGATCTGTATGCAGCCGGCAAAGCGATGAGCGCCAGCCAGCAGTCCTTTGTATTCTGGGCGATCTTTATTGCCTTCGGGATCAAAATGCCGGTTTTCCCTTTCCATACCTGGCAGCCTGATACGTATGTAACGGCACCAACGCAGGGCACCATGCTGCTTTCGGGCATCATGCTCAAAATGGGAACCTTCGGCCTCATCAAATGGCTGATGCCGGTAACACCTCTGGCACTGGAGCAATGGGGTGGTTTCGTGATCGGGCTTTCCGTATTCGGAATTATTTATGCTTCCTGCATTGCCATTGTTCAGAAAGATTATAAGCGCCTCATCGCTTATTCTTCCATTGCCCACGTAGGACTTATTGCCGCCGGGATCTTATCTGCCAACCAGCAGGGCATCCAGGGTGCGATGATGCAAATGATGGCGCACGGTGTGAACGTGGTTGGTTTATTCCTTATTGCCGATATATTGATGCGCCATACCGGCACACGCGATCTTGATAAGCTGGGCGGCATCCGCAGCATGAACGGAAATTTCGCCGTCTTGTTTTTAGTGGTGCTCCTCGGTTCTGTAGCGCTTCCGCTCACCAATGGTTTCGTCGGAGAGTTCCTGCTCATCAACGGCGTATACCAGTACGGCGCCTGGGTAGCGGCTTGCGCAGGCCTTACGGTTATTTTAGGCGCTGTGTATATGCTGCGCAGCTACCAGGCCATCATGCTCGGTGAGCGCAGGGATTCGGCCATAGCCTTCGGCTCTTTGGTATCTACGGATAAGCTGGTGCTTTACATTATCTGCCTGGCCATTATCGCTTTCGGTGTATACCCGAAACCACTGAACGATCTGGCGGAAGAAGGAACAAAAGCAATCTTAACTTACATTAAATAAATAATAATTGACAATTTATGGATTGACAATCTACAATTTGAACGTAGAAATAATTGTAAATCGTAAATCACAAAATCGTAAATAGAAATATGAAAGGTCTTTTTATCATAAGCGGATTAGGAATTTTAGCCATGCTGGCAGAGATTTTCAAATTCAAAAAAATACTATACCCTTTAGTACTGCTTGGCATCATTGTGGCTTACGGCTGCAATTTCATGGAATGGAATAATAACATGTCTGTTCCAATGTTCGGTAAAATGATTCACTTCGATAATGTGGCTCTTGCTTTTAGCGGTGTGATCCTGGCTACCGCTTTTTTCTGGTTCATCCTGGCCAACGATTATTTCGAGCACGATCATATCACGGATCACTTCGCGCTGGTATTGTTTGCCCTGGTAGGTGCGCTCATGCTCACGTCTTTCAGTAACATGACGACCCTGTTCTTAGGCATTGAGATCCTGTCTATCCCAATGTATGTACTGGCCGCCTCACGCAAGCGCGACCTGGCTTCCAACGAAGCAGGCTTTAAATACCTGATCATGGGATCGTTTGCCTCCGGTTTCTTATTGTTCGGTATCGCCTTGATCTACGGTGCGACAGGTACCTTCGACCTGATGGCGATCCGCTCTTACATTTCACAAGCAAACGGTTCTATCCCGGTATTTTTCTACGCCGGTATCCTGATGATGCTGGTGGCGATGTGCTTTAAAGTGAGCGCTGCGCCTTTCCATTTCTGGGCACCCGATGTATACGAAGGTTCTCCGACCGTGATTACCGCTTTGATGAGCACCATCGTGAAAACAGCTGCTTTCGCTGCCTTCATGCATTTGTTCCTGGTGGTATTCGGAAAAGCCGGCGACAGCTGGACGATGGTACTGGCCGTGATCGTGGCTCTGTCTTTAGTAGTCTCCAACATCACCGCCGCCTCGCAAACCAGTGTGAAACGGATGCTGGCCTATTCCAGTATCAGCCACGCCGCCTTTATGCTGATGGCAATTCTGGCCAACAACCGTGGCTTCGCCAGCGTCAACGCCATCCTCTATTATTCCCTGGCTTATTCGATTGGTTCCATCTCCGCATTCACAGTGGTGTATAACGTCTCCAAAGAAGACGGAAACTCGAACATCGAAGCCTTCAACGGCTTAGGCAAGCGTAACCCCTTTGTGGCAGGCTGTATGGTCATTGCCATGCTCTCGCTGGCAGGTATCCCTGTTACGGCTGGCTTCTTCGCTAAGTATTTCATCTTTACGCTTATGATCGGAACCTCGTTTAAATGGCTGATCATCCTGGCGATCCTGACCTCTGCAGTAGGTGTGTATTACTATTTCAAAGTGATCATCGCCATGTACTTCAAGCCGGTAAAAGAGGGTCAGAAAATGGTGCTGGAAACGTCTCACGTAATCCTTCTGGCTATTACCACGCTGCTCACGCTGGCTTTAGGCATCGTTCCTAAATACATCATCGAGATCTTCGGGTAGGATCAGGGGTTCGATTTCAGGTGATGGGTCTGAGAACACTTTCCGCCACCACCGGCAGAATAAAAAGACTGTAAAACAGGGCCTGTAAGGTTTACCCGTTTTGGCTTGTCCTGTGGGATTCTCAACTATATTTTTTTGAATCATCGTTTAAATGGTTACATTAGTCGGCAACTTTTAACCTTTAAAAAACAAAAACATGAAATTAAAAACATTTTTTGCGGCGGCAGTAATCGTTGCGATGGCTACTTCTTGTGGTGGCTCAAAAACCGAAGAAACTAAATCAGAAACAACAGAGGCTGCTCCTGCTGCGGCTGCAGAAACACCGGCTACCGGCGAAGCTTCCATCGTGAAGAACTGGGTGCTTGACAACATCGATGCTTCGGCTGCTATGGCCGGGATGCCAAAAGAAAACCAGGACAAAATGAAAGCGGCTATGGATGCGATGGTATCTACCCAAAAAGGGAAAATGTCGCTTGATATGCAGGAAGGCGGCAAAGTAATGGCCAATGCTTCCGATATGTCAGGAAACTGGAAAACCAGCGAAGGAAAATGGACCCTGAGCGAAGATAAAAAATCACTGACCCTCGACATCGACGGGAAAAAAGACGAATTCATTGTAGCAGAGCTTACTGCCGACAAACTGAACCTGGAAATGAAAGGTGAAAAAATGAATATGATCTTTGTTCCGGAAAAATAATCCGGGATATTATAAATTCAGAAGCAGCCATGAATCTTTTCATGGCTGTTTTTTTATTCCCTGGGATTGTGCGAACATGGCGAAGTTCTGAGCCCTTGGTTTCGAGAGCCTCAACCAACAGCTTGGGGGCTCTCCCGGTAACCATCGGGATGAAGCCACCAATAAGAAGTCTTATCCTTTAAAAACAGCTTTCTTATTTACACAAACGCGCTAAAACCTGTAATAGCCCTGCCTACAATGAGCGTATTAATTTCCTTAGTACCTTCATAAGAATAGATCGCTTCGGCATCGGCCACAAAGCGCGCCACATCATACTCCAATAAAATTCCGTTTCCACCCATCACCTCGCGGGCCCTGCTCACAATATCGCGGGTACGCAGGCTGCAGAATACCTTGGCAAGAGAGGCATGCTCATCGGTGAGGATTTTCTGGTCCTGTAACTCAGACAAGCGTGCCACCATCGTTTGCATCGCCGTGAGGTTACTCAGCATTTCCACCAAATGATTCTGAATGAGCTGAAAAGAAGCGATGGGTTTCCCAAACTGTTTCCGCTCCCGTGTGTATTTAAGGGCAGCTTCGTAGGCACCGCGCGCGCATCCTACCGCCAGCCAGGCCACGCCGGCACGTGTCATGCGCAGCACATTGGCTGTATCTTTAAAGGTATTGGCTTTCTGCAAACGGTCGCTTTCGATCACTTCGCAGTTCGTTAAAGTCACAATGCCATTCTGCACGATCCGTAAGGCCATTTTATCTTCGATCTTTTCTACGGCCATCCCCGGATTATGCTTTCTCACCAAAAATCCTTTTACCTGCTTGTCGGCTTCGTCCTCTGCCCAGATGATGATCACATCGGCAAAGGTGGCATTGCCGATCCATTTCTTTTGACCGTTCAGGATCCAGGTATCGCCCTCCCGCTTCGCCTTCATGGTAAGTCCTCCGGCTACAGCCGAGCCTACTTCCGGCTCCGTCAGGCCGAAGGCACCGATCTTCTGCAGGCTTTTTAACGGTGGCAGCCATTCGCGCTTCTGCTCTTCCGATCCCAGCAGGTAAATCGATCCCATCACCAGGCCGCTTTGCACGCCGAAGAAGGTGGCGAAGGAAACATCCACTCTTGCCATTTCCATAGCCAGGATGCCTTCCATCATGCAGGAGCGCACCGGATTGTTATAGCCTTCGTAAGTAATGCCGCAGATGTCGAGCTCCGCCACTTTGGGAATGATATGAAACGGGAACTCAGCCCTCCGCCAATAGTCATTCACGATCGGCTTAATCTCTTTTTCCATAAAGGCACGAACCTTCAGTTGCAGCTCACGCTCATCGGGTTGCAGGGTATGGCCGATATCGTAAAAATCACCGTCGATGGGAGGAAGCTCTTTTTTTCGATGACTGCCGCTGAGTAGTTTAGTCAGTCCCGCCAGTTGCTTATCATCCAGCTTGCTCACATTTTTCATGACCTCTGCCAGGTCTACCTTTTGCGAGAGCTTAGCCAGGGCATCCATGTCGATGGTTTTGAACAGATGCCAGGCATTTTTGAGATTTGAGAAGAGTGCCATAACCGTTTTATTTACTATGAATGTATAACAAAAAGCCATGCCAGCGTCCCAAAAATCCTTAATACAGCACAAAACGGCATTCGCGGTATAAACTTGCAGGCATTGATCCTATTATGTATTTTTGAATGAACACCCAAACGTTAAAGCTTAATTCAATTTATGAAGCATTTATATTTATTCTTCTGTTTATCTTTTATAGCCTTTTCTTCCAATTCCCAGACCAAGGGCAAAACGATGGACCTCGGCAATATCATTTCTGATTCAACAAGTATCAATCAGGATTTGGGGGCGAAGCTGGGACTGGGTTCTATCAATGCCTCTTCAAGTGTCATTGAAATACGCTTGTATTCCAATATCGGGTTTCCGGGGACGCAGTGTGTGGTATTGCAGTATGACAAAAGCTGGAAAGCGACGAAGTATAAGCTGGATGCCAAAGACGCCGTTGTGAAATCTGTTCTTAAACCGGCCAGCGGCATTGAGGCGATCGCAAAGTCCATGATAGGATATAACGTGTTTTCACTACCAACGCAATCAGCGATAAATTCCGGGCGCAATATGCTTGATCTTTCGGATAATGAGATCTTGTCCCTGAACGTAGACATGAGCGATTCGCCTTGTTATTACCTGCAGTTTAAGGTAAGCACCAGCAGCCGCGAGTACAAATACTGTGATCCTAAAGCCTACGCGGCTTTCTACAAAGGCCAGCATGAGTATGTTGATTTCGCCAATATCCTGAAAGCCTTTGCCAGGCTTGAGGCGAAATGAGGTTTGCGGTACTACGAATCAAATAAGAAATAAACAACAGGTTCTATAAAACAAAAGCGATTGATTCATAGTCAATCGCTTTTGCTTTTTAATTGTTCCCGGCTTCGTGGCCGAAATCTCCGGAAGCCTTCAGATATGAACCTTACTTCCCTTTGCCCTGGCTGTAAGCCGCTAGATTGGCAATGCGGTACAATAAGCGGGAAGCCACATTGGCATTCCATTCGTCTTCGCCGCCTACCTCATTCAGGTCGAAGGCAACAAATCTTTTTCCGGCTGCTACCACCTGTTCGAGTAAGTACAATACCTGGTCTGTTTCGAAACCGCCGGCTACAGGCGTTCCTGTGCCAGGGCATAATTTAGGATCGAGCCCGTCGATGTCGAAGCTCAGGTAAATATTTTGCGGGAGCTCGGCAATGATCTCTTTGCAAATGGTGTCCCAGCTTTTTCCCTGGTAAGCCTGTTGCTTGATGTCCCTGTCGAAAAATGTTTTCACGCGTCCGTTGGAGTTGTTGATGATATCCACTTCGGCCTGGCAGTAGTCGCGGATGCCCACCTGCACCAGCTTTTTCACGTTATTGATCTTTAAGGCATTGTACATGATCGAGGCATGCGAAAACTCAAAGCCTTCGTAGGCCACACGCAGATCGGCATGCGCATCAATCTGCAGGATGGCGAATTCACCCACGTGCTCGCTCAGGGCCTGCATCATGCCTAAAGGTGTAGAGTGGTCGCCACCAATGAGCCCAACCGTTTTATCCTGTTTCAGAAAATGAAGCGCGCGTTTTTTCACCCAGTCATTCATTTCCATGCACACCTTGTTCACGTCTTTGATCTCGTCGATCTCCGCTACCGGTTCACCGTTCGACTGGCGGTCGATGATGATCTCGGCGACAGGCCTGTAGGTCAGGCTTTTTTCGCGGATGTTCTCGTTGATGTCGTCCATCGCAATGCCCAGTTTCCAGGCATCTTTCACGATAGGATCATACAGGTCGACCTGGAAGGAGGCATCGAAGATCTGCTCCGGGCCATCGGCTGTGCCACCGCCGTAGCTTACCGTTACTTCCCAGGGCACGGGAATTAATACCGTTTCAGATTCGGAAAGAGAGAAGGGAAGACCGAACATGCCGGCGTTTACATCACCCACACTGTTGGGATCGAAGTTTTTTATTTTATCTTGTTTTGTCATAATGAATACGAATAGGTCTGAATATACAAATTGGTGTTATGTTTTATGCTTAAGATCTGTGTTTGTTGCCCAATGTCTATTGTCTGATGTGTGTTGTTCTTTTTGCATTTAGTCTTAATACAATAGACCACTTACAACAGACAATGTTCTATGGCGCCAGCCGCTCTATCCTCCAATCTCCCTCTTCCCTCGTAAACGCTATCCTGTCGTGCAGCCTGCTTTTACGGCCCTGCCAGAATTCATAGTAGTTTGCGTCGATCACATAACCGCCCCAGAACTCAGGACGCGGCACATCTTTTCCTTCAAATGTCTGGGCGGTTTTTTTCACCAGGTTTTCCAGCGCCTCCCGGTTGGCAATCACCTTGCTTTGCGGCGAGCTCCAGGCGCCCAGCTTTGATTCGGTTGGGCGCGCCTGAAAATACGCATCGCTTTTTGCCTTGTCGGCAAAGCGCGCCACGCCCTCTATGCGGACCTGCCGCTCGAGCTCCGGCCAGAAAAAGGTGGCACACACATAAGGGTTGCCTTCCATATCAAGGGCTTTGTGCGAATGATAATTGGTATAAAAATAAAAGGTGTCTTCCGAAAATTCCCTGAGGTAAACCACGCGGGCAGAAGGTTTGTGATCGGCACCTACGGTAGCAAGGTTGAAGGCCTGGGCTTCATTCACTTTAGCCTCCACAGCCTCTTTCATCCAGTTTTCAAATTGCAGATGCGGCAATGAGGCAATCGCTGTTTCAGAAAGTTGTCCCTTCATAAAATCCTCCCGCAGTTGAGAAATATGCTCATTTACTCCGCTCATTTTCGTAAATTTACGCAAATATAAAGATTGTTATTCATTGGTGAAGGCGGGAGATATATTAATTGCAAAGCCCTTTTTGCAGGACGGAAGGTTTAAGCGTTCGGTAATCTATATGGGAGAGCATAATGAAGAAGGAAGCCTCGGATTTATTCTGAATAAGCCACATGGATTGTTGCTGCGCGACATTTTTCCACATTTAAAAAACGGTAATTTTCCTTTGTTCGATGGTGGACCTGTATCGCCCAACCAGCTGTTCTACACACATACGCTGGGCAAGCAGCTGAGCGATAGTCTCGAAATCAGGGAAGGTGTTTTCTGGGGCGGGAATTTTTTCGACCTGTCGCAGATGATCGAACAGGGCCAGGTGTCTTCTGCGGAGGTCAGGTTCTATATCGGCTACAGCGGCTGGGGCGAAGGCCAGCTGCCACAGGAGCTGGAAAACGGATCCTGGTTTACGAATCACAGCGCTTATGCCGACCTGATCAATACCATGCCTACCGAGCTCTGGGGCGTTGAGCTCATGAAGATCAACCCGGGTTACAGGGCTTTCGCCGATTTCTCTTTCGATCCATCCCTTAATTAAACTTTCTCAAAAGCCTGATTGTTTTTTTTGGAGAAGCGATGATTCAAAACAGAACCTTCTTCTATCCGGAGCTCATCACTCTTTAGGGCTCAGCATCACTTTGCCGCAATGCTCCACGGAACCAATGCAGAGTTTGTAAACATACAATCCCGGAGACACGGCGCCTCCGCTATCCGATTTTCCGTCCCATTCGTAACGTTGTACGCCTGCAGGTTCTGTACGGGAAACCAGGTCCCTGATCTTCTGGCCGATGATGTTGTAGATGGATAAGCTGAGCTGTTCGCTGGAGAGAAGCTCGCAGCTAATGGTCAGCTTATCGTTGAAGGGATTAGGATACACGCCGATCGGTGTACGAACCGGAGCTGTTACAGGTGGCGTTTCCGGGAATATAAACAGGCTGTCGGATTCTACGATGGACCTGATATCGAGGGATTCATCGCCCTTTTTATAAGGAGTCCAGAGGAAGACATCAAAGAGCATTTCATCCCCGGTGCCAGGCCCCGCATCTACTGTCAGGGGCGAGTGGTCAGGGTTTGCGGCTGTATTATCAAATACATGCTTGCCATAAAGCCTGAAGCCTGCCGGGATCTTTAATAGATTCCGGAACGTGTAGAAGCCCTGCCATTCAAAATTCCAATGGTTGATGCGGCACAGGGGAATGTTAACGGTTCCGTTGGATGCGTAATCCTCGATGCTTGTGCAGATCTTATGGGAGTGTGGGAAAATAGAAAAGACAGAAATAGGTTTGGGAGTCACTCCGGTTTTGGGATAGAGACCTGTTACTGTCACAACCGAATCCGGAGGGATGCTGAAGCTTGAGTTTTTAATGGGAGTTGTAATCATGTTCCTGATTCCCCGGGTCGCTGTAGGGTAGAAGTACAGCCTGATCCTGGTGCTGTCCGTTAAGCCGTCGGTGCCGGCAGGATAGTGCACCTGTAGCACAAGCTTTGAGCCGCTTTTTATGGTGATTCCGAATTTAACGGAATCCCTTCCAGGAAATACCATCGGTGGTGAGCCGGGAGCCCAGCCTCCTAAAATAAAGCCGAAAGAAGAGATAGAGCATGATCCCGAAAGATCCGTCGTTGAAGTCCCCAGGGTGTCGACGTTGATCATAATGTGATGAGCCAGGTGCGCGCGTCCGGGAACAATCTCATAAGCTTTCAATACCCTGTCCTGCGTAAGCCCTGTCGGTAAAGAAAAGCAGATGTTTTTATCGGTATAATCAGCGGTACTCACATAGTTTGGAATTGCAAGTACAAGGTCGGCTCTTCCGCTTAGCTGGTTGGCAGAATAAGATGGAGCTACCGCTGCCAGTGTCGTATCGCCGCGGGGAGCTCCGGCAGCCAGCCAGCTTAAGAGCTTCGCTTTTTCCGCTTGTGGAATAATGCGCTCATGGGTAAAGCGCGAGTAGGCCGTATCTGCCGGCCAGGGTGGCATTCTTCCCGTTTGCAGATCGTGGGCAATTAATCCCCTGTAAAGTGATGTGGAGCTGTAATTCGACAGGTAAGGAAAAACCTTTCCCTGGTGATGGCAGCCCGCGCAGCGCTGAATGAAAATAGGTGCCACATCCTTATAGGTCAGCTGGGCCTTCGCGGCCGGGCGCCATGTGCATAAAACAATCAGCAAATACCCTAATTTTTGATTCATGAAGAGCGATCTTTTTTCAGTACATTGTTGTCTATACCTCAGTTTCCATAGGGGTTTGGCTAAGGTGCGAGCCGAAAGTAGATTATTTTTTTCAGTATATTTTGTAGTTTTTTTGTGCTTTTCAAATTTCTCTTTACCGCCTGCCTGGTACCGTTGACCGACTGGGCTCTTTGTTTAGCCTAATAGCCGTTGTGCGGCGCTGATCTATGGCGTAAGTTTGACAAAAAATTACAGAGATGGAAGAAAAAGATATAGCGACAGACAATGAACTCTGGAGCAAGATGGAAAAAGAGCATCGCAGGGGGAAAATTTTCGGAGGCTTACTAATTGTAGTGGCAGGTTCTTTATTCCTGGCAAAAGAGTTGGGGGCAGAGATCCCGAACTGGATCTTTACCTGGAAAATGTTTCTGATCGCGCTCGGGTTGATCATTGGAGTGAAACATAAATTCATGCATCCGGGATGGCTCATCCTGGTACTGGTAGGCGGCGCTTTTTTAGTGTCTGACCTTTATCCCGGTATTGCCCTGAAACCTATTTTATGGCCTGTGCTGGTGATCCTCTTCGGGCTGTTCATCATCTTTAAGCCCCGCCGGAAAAACAGGGAGCGCTACTGGAAAAAATGGCAAAAGCATCATGACCGCCATCACAGGTACCGCAAACACTATAAAGGCGGAGAGGATTGGTGCATGGAAGCCACAAATACGAGCGAGGAAGTATTGGATTACACCACATTTATGGGTGGGATCAAAAAGAACATCTTAACGAAGAACTTCAAGGGTGGAGAAGTTGTGGCGGTTTTCGGAGGAACAGAGATCAACCTCCTGCAGGCCGATTTTGAAACGAGCGCCACACTCGATCTTACCTGTGTGTTTGCCGGAGTGAAGCTCATTGTTCCCGTCAACTGGGAAGTAAACTCGGAACTCGTATCGGCTTTTGGCAGCGTGGAAGATAAAAGACCCGTGCAGCCTAAAACAGAAGGCCCCGTGAAGACCCTGATTTTAAAAGGCTCCGTGTTCTTCGGAGGCATCGACATCAGAAACTATTAATTAAACGATTAGCAAAATACCAATTCACATCAATCCACTCAACAAAAACCCAGCGATATGAAAAAATTTCTTGCAAAACTCATGTTCAATATCAATATTGATAATGGCAACCACACATCACAGTTTGATGAACAAATCAGGATCGTAGAATCCGGCTCCATTGAAAGTGCCTTTCAGAAGGCGCGCGTCATGGGAAAAAAAGAAGAGGAAACCTTCGTTAATAGCAATAAGGAGCTCGTGCATTGGAACTTCATTGATGTGATCGACCTGTATGAGCTGGATTCTCTCAAGGACGGGGAGCAGGTGTATTCCAATACCCACGAAAAAACCGACACGCAATCTTTTATCAGTTATATCAGGCAAAAGGCTATGGTTTTTCAGGCAAAAAATCTAACCTTTGCCTAAGCACTTGAAAGGAGAGTTTCCATATTCGAAAGGCCGCATCCTCACCCTGTACTTTGCCTGGTGGGCGTTCTGGTCATTTACCCAGACCTGTGTGCTTCACCGGATGGGGCTTAGCTGGCATGTTTCGGCCATTGATGCGGTTATCTCCAATGCCCTGCTCGGGCTGTTCTGCTTCGTATCCATTGCCATCTTTTACTATTACCAGCCGGGAGTAAGCAACCGCTCCTACCGCTTCATCTTTACGCTTGGGCTTGCGGTCCTGTATACGGTTCTGTTGCGCTTCTCCCTGAATTATGTGGTGGAGAACGATACAGACTACCATGAGTTTTTGCATAAGTCGATGCCGGTCAGGTTTATTATTTCCTTACTGGAGCTGGCCTTTGTGACGATGCTTAACTGGATGTGGAACCTGTTGAAGGATCAGAAAGAGCAGGAGCAGCGGCGCAACCATGCCGAGCAGCTGGTAAAGGATGCCGAGCTGGCACGCCTGAAGCAACAGCTTCAACCGCATTTCCTGTTCAACAGCCTCAACTCGATCAGCGCGCTGGCAGGCAGCAGGCCCAACGAAGCCCGGAAAATGATCCAGCAGCTTTCCGATTTTTTGCGCGGCACCTTAAAGAAAGACGAAGAGCAATGCGTAGAGCTGAAAGAAGAGCTGGAGCACCTGAAGCTGTACCTCGAAATAGAAAAAGTGCGCTTCGGGCACAGGCTCTCCGTGGATATTGATTTTAAAGAAGAAACGATGTCCATGCATATTCCGCCTTTGCTGCTGCAACCTATTGTAGAGAATGCCATCAAGTTCGGCTTGTATGATACGATTGATGAGATCGTGATCGGCATTTCCTCTTATGTGAAAGACGGCCTGCTGCATGTGAAAGTGGAAAATCCCTTCGATGCCGAAACGCAGGCTGCCAGCCAGGGCACAGGCTTCGGGCTGAGCTCGGTGCAACGGCGTTTGTTTTTATTATACTCGCGCAACGACCTCATGGTCACCGAAAAAAAAGAGAACCGTTTTATTACCATTTTAAGAATTCCGCAAATTAAATAACTGTGTTTACGGAAGCCGGTTATGACCACTAAAACAATAACAGATACTTACCCATGAAAGTAGTAGTGATAGACGATGAGCCTTTGGCAAGAATGGTTGTGTTGGAATACCTTCAGCAACAGGCAGGGATTGAAGTCGTAGCGGAGTGCAACGATGGCTTCCAGGGCGTGAAAGCGATTATGCAACACAAGCCCGATCTTATTTTCCTGGATATCCAGATGCCCAAGATCAACGGTTTTGAAATGCTGGAATTGCTGGATACAATGCCGGCAGTGATCTTCACTACGGCCTTTGACGAGTATGCCATCAAGGCCTTCGAGTCCAATGCTATTGACTACCTGCTGAAGCCCTTCAGTAAGGAGCGTTTCGACCTCGCCATTGAAAAATACAAATCCAAAGCAGGCAATGCCCCCACGGCAGAAAAAAATATCCAGTCGCTCCTGGAAACGGCATCCAAGCAGCCTGACGATCAGAACCGGATTGTGGTGAAGAACGGCAGTGATATCCGGATCGTGCCGGTGCAGGATATTCAATATATAGAGGCTTACGACGATTATGTGAAGATCTTCACCAGGGATACGTACTACCTCAAAAAGAAAACCATGAACTACTACGAGCAGGTACTCGACGGCTCAAAGTTTTTCAGGACACATCGCTCATACATCATCAACCTGCAGGAGCTTACCAAAATAGAGCCTTTGGAAAAAAATACCTACATCGCCATGTTGAAGAACGGCAAGAAGATCCCACTCAGCAGGACAGGCTACACCAGGCTCAAGGAAATGCTGGGCGTGTGATTTTTTTAACCACATAGGCACATAGAAACATAGTTTTTTGGAGTGGAGGCATTATGACCTCTTTTTTCAGCTCTATCTCTTCGGCTAGGTATGTTTTTTGAAACCATATAAGGCATATAAGGTCATATAAGTTTTATCAGCAGGATTTACCTGAACCCACGACTCTTATATGTTCTTACATGTCTTATATGGTTTAATGATTTCTGCTTCTATGTGCCTATCCCGAAATAAATTCGGGGCAAGTTATAGTTTTTCTAAGTTCGCTTAGGACTTTTGATATTCGGCAGGAAGCCCGTGATAATGCCTAAGAGCGGCAGGAACGCGCAGATGTTGAACACGTATTCAATGCTGGTTCTGTCAGCGAGATTTCCTAAGAGCGCCGAGCCGATGCCGGCAATACCAAAAGCAAAGCCGAAGAATAATCCTGAGATCATGCCTATTTTTCCCGGCAGCAGTTCCTGAGCATAAACGAGGATAGCAGAGAAAGCCGAAGCCATGATCACACCGATGATGACGGTGAGCACACTCGTCCAGAATAAATTGACATGTGGTAATAAAATTGTGAATGGCGCAATGCCAAGAATAGAAACCCAGATGATGATCTTTCGTCCGAACTTATCTCCCAAAGGTCCGCCCAGGAAGGTTCCGGCGGCTACCGAGATGAGGAACAGCGATAAATGAAACTGGGATTCGGAGATCGTTAAGTTAAATTTATGCATCAGGTAAAAGGTATAGTAGCTGGTGATGCTGGTGAGGTAAAAGTATTTGGAGAAGATCAGGATCAACAGAATGACAATAGAAGTGATCACCCGTTTCCTTGGAATATCATGCCTTTGTTCCAGTGTGCCGATCTTGCCGGCAGCCCTAAGCACGAGGTGACCTTTGTACCAGTTGCCCACGCGGATGAGGATGAGCATGCCGAGAATGGCGAACAGCAGGAACCAGGAAAGGTGCAGTTGTCCGTGTTTCACCACGATGGCCGCTACTAGCATAGGGCCGATGGCAGTGCCGGTATTTCCTCCCAGCTGAAAAATAGATTGGGCGAGCCCGCGCCTTCCGCCCGATGCGTAGTAAGACACTTTGGAAGCCTCAGGGTGAAATACCGAGGAGCCGATCCCCACAAAGCCAACAGATAATAAAATAGAATAGAAGCCGGAAGAGAAAGTGAGCAGGATGATGCCGAAAAAGGTAAAGCCCATGCCCAGCGCAAAAGAGTAGGGCTTGGGCCGCTTATCGGTATAGTTTCCTACAAAAGGCTGGAGCAGTGATGCAGTGAGCTGAAAGGTGAAGGTGATCCATCCTACCTGCGAAAAGCTGAGGTGGTATTTTTCCCTCATCACCGGGTAGAGGGAAGGAATCACGGATTGCAACAAGTCATTGAGTAAATGGGCGAAGCAAATGGAGAACAGGATCGGGTAAACGGTTTGGGAAGCTACAGATGCCTGTGACGTGGTGGAGCTTGACTGCATGCGCCAAAGGTACAGTTTTGTTTTTTAAAAAAACCTCAAAGTCGCATATAATCCGGCGTCCAGTTTTTTACCGAACGTTTGATAGCATCCGGCGATAATTTTTCGCGGATAGTCTTTTGTGTGAGCTCTTCCAGCTCTTCGTCGGAAGCAAAGCGCAGAGCCAGGATCTGCGATAAGGACAGCTGGCGCTCGATCTCTTCAAATCGTTTGTGTGTCACGACATAGTACCTGAACCGTAATTCGAGGCGCGCAATCCGGTTCTGGTTGCCCAGGGAATAATGCTGCCGCGTCATAAAGGAGAACCAGCCGAGGGCGCCCGTAAGCGCGGCGAGGACGATCCACAGCAGGTGCTGTTCCGTGGTACGGCAAAGCCCGATGATGCAGGCGATGAACAGCACAATTACCACCGGGTAAAATACAAAGTGATGCGCTGTGTAGTAGCGGATATGGTTGTGATAATTCTGTATTTCCATAGCGAATGGCTTAGCTGGCATGTACAGGATCAAACGGTTTGAGCTGGAGTGAGCTGCTGGTCCACTCGCGGATCTTCCCGCAAAAGGCAGTGTTTTTTGCCAGCGATTGCCCGTAGGAAGGAATCATGCGCTTCAGCTTTTCCTGCCACTCCGGGCTGTCGATCTCTGATTTAAAGCAGCGCTTCAACACATCCAACATAATGGCGACAGCCGTTGAGGCACCCGGTGAAGCGCCCAGCAAGGCGGCAATCGAGCCATCGGCAGCATTGACGATCTCCGTCCCGAATTCCAACACACCGCCATGTTCCTCATCTTTTTTGATGACCTGCACGCGCTGCCCCGCTACCACCAGCTCCCAGTCGGCCATGTGTGCCTCCGGAAAATATTCCTTCAGAGCTTCAAAGCGTTCTTCATCCGATTGACTGGCTTGCTTGATGAGGTACTTGGTAAGAGGTAAATTATGAATGCCTGCCGATAACATCGGTAATAAATTGTCGAGCTCCAGTGAGCCCGCCAGGTCCCAGTAGGAGCCGTTCTTCAGGAACTTGGTGGAGAAGCCGGCATAAGGTCCGAAGAGCAGGGCTTTTTTACCGTCGATGATACGGGTATCGAGGTGCGGCACCGACATCGGCGGAGAGCCCACCGATGCTTTTCCATATACTTTGGCTTCGTGCCGGGCGATTACTTTTTCATTATGGCATTTCAGCCATTGTCCGCTCACCGGGAAGCCGCCATAGCCTTCGGCCTCCTTGATGTCCGATTTTTCCAGCAGGGGCAGGGAGCCGCCACCGGCGCCAATAAAGACGAAGTTGGCGAGGATATGTCGTTTTTCCTGGTTGCCGAGGTCTTTCACTATCACGTTCCAGTGGCCGTCTTTTTCTTTATCGAGGTCGCGCACTTCGTGGTTGAGGTGAATCTTCACGCCACCCAGTTGTTGGAGGTAGTTGAGCAAGGCACGCGTGAGCGCACCGAAATTTACATCGGTGCCGTTTTCCATGCGGGTGGCAGCTACCTCAATGCCCGGGTCGCGGCCTTCCATCACCAGGGGCATCCATTTTTCGAGCTGCGGCCATTTTTCGGAATACTGCATGCCGGCAAACAACGGATGATCTTTGAGGGCCTGGTAGCGTTTCCGTAAATAAAAAACATTGTCGCCGCCCCACACAAAGCTCATGTGCGGAATATCGCGGATAAAAGCTTTCGGATCTGGAATAGCTTTTTTATCAACGAGGTAAGACCAAAACTGCCGCGATATTTCAAAGGACTCGGCAATCTTTTCCGCTTTGGAAACATCGATGGAGCCATCTTCTTTTTGAGGCGTATAATTCAATTCGCAAAAAGCCGAATGGCCTGTCCCTGCATTGTTCCAGGCATCGGAGCTTTCTTCGGATACAGCGTCGAGGCGCTCAAAGATCTCGATGCGGATGTCCGGTTTTAATTCTTTCAGGAAGATGCCTAAAGTCGCGCTCATAATTCCTGCGCCTATCAGCACCACATCGGTATGTTTTGTATCAGAATGTTCCATAAGACAAAGATGATGAATAATGTGTTGAGTTGATAACTGTGATCCGTTTTTTTGAATGCATTACAATGGATTTCCTTTTTCTTCTTCCACTGTCAGGGCATGCGTGGCCGTCCTCATATAGCTTCCTTCATACATTTTGATGAGCAGGAAAAAGAACGAGATCAGGAAAGGCCCGATGACCAGCCCGATGAGCCCGAAGAGCGGAATGCCGATAATTACACCGATGATGGTGATCAGCGGATGTGTATCCGCTATTTTTTTGGAGATGAACTGCCTCAGGAAATTATCCACGAGGGTTACCAATACGCCGCCCCAGATCAGCATACCGTAGCCGGCAACATGATTCCCGGAAGAGAGCTCGATGATGGCGGCCGGTACAAAAATGATCGGCGCTCCCACCACCGGAAGAAAGCAGACGAAAATGGAAACAATGCCCCAGAAAAGCGGATCGGGAATGCCGAAGATGAGGAAGCCCACCGCCACGATAATGCCCTGGCTCAGCCCAATGAGGCCCTGGCCGATGATGTTGGAAAGCGTGATGTTTTTTAATTCAAGTCCGAACTGCTGGCTTTGCGTTGTATCAAAAGGTAAATATTTCAGCAGGCCCGCTTCAAATTTATCATTCGATTTCAGCATGAAGAATAAGGTGAAATAGAGGATGATCAGCGTTACAAAAATACTGAGGGCGCTGTTCACAAAGATGGAGAAGGCGTTGATGGCCCATTTCGAAATATCGTTAATGCCGTTTTTGATCATGTCTTTCAGGTCGATGGTCGATCCGCTGAAATCATGGAGCTGGTTAATGATGTTGGTGAGCGGCTCGGGGTGCTGCTGGAAATGGATGAGCTTATTGATGATCATGATACTTAAGCCGAGCAGGGGCAGGACAATGATCAGAAAGGAAATCGTGATAATGAGCATGGCGCTGAGGGATCTGCCGAGCTTTCTTTTATTGACAAAATACAGGAACAAAGGCCGGAAGAGCGTGTACAAGATCACCGCCGATAAAAGCGCCGAAAAGATAGGAAGGATGGAAATAAATAATAACAGGCCGATCAGGCCTATCAGAAATAACACAATGTTCTTACTCTGGGCAGCAGAGTAAATGGAAGGTCGGATGTCGTTTTGCATACAACGAATTTACTCAGGATTTTTGGGAACTGCTACTTCTGTATCGCGACGAATCACCTGGCCCGAATTGTCGTAAATAATAATGCCCTTGCTGTTGGTTTTCGGATCGGCATAAATCGCTTTGAAATTCTTATCCTCGGCTTCCCATTTGGCCTGCAGCCCCGGAAATTCCTTCTCAAAAGTAGTTTTCACCGCTTCGGGGATTACCACGGTGGCCGTGGCCGTTTTTACGGATCGCTCCTGTGCCTGTGCGATGCCTCCTATGAAGAGAGCGAACATCAGAATAAATAAGGGTTTCATAACATTAAGTTTATACCGGAAGCATAAAATTTTAATGCCATGTTATGTATTCTGTCCGCACCTTCTGAGATCCGCCTGCTGCAATGGTTTTAGAAGCCCCCGGTTTGTTTGTGGAATTATTTAACCAAAACGTTTTCCCGCAGATTAGTACACGGTGATGCCGAAATCTTTGGCCAGGTCTGCCTGGATCTTGCTATAAGCTTCGTATTTGGCATTGAGCCGCGTTTCGAATCTTTTAAGCAGATCGCTTACCTCAGGCGAGCGGCTTGTTTTTCCCTGCGAGATGATGGTCTTGACGTCTGCCAGCTCGTGTTCGGCCCCGTCAATATAGGTGTCGATCACATCGATGGCCGCCTGTTTCAGGGCTTCGCTTTTTGCTTTGGCAGATTCGTCCGCCTCAAAAGCTTTGCAGGCATTGATAAGCCCGCGCTCCTCCTTCATGCCTTTCAGGATAATCTCATGAGTCGTTTTGACGACCGTTCCCGACATGATGTCGTTCTTTTCCGGAAGCGTGTTCACAAAGCGCATGTAATTGTCCCTGGTCATGTTCATCCGGAGGGAAAGATTTTCCATGAAGGTATCTACCTGCTCTGCTGAGGGGCGTTTCGCCCCACAGGAAAACATACCGATCAATGACATCAACACAACAACATAAGAAAGCACTCTTTTCATAAGATTATTTTTTAATGACTAAGATAAATTTATTTTTTGTACTGTAAATCAGGATGCATAAAAAAACCGTCACGATGCCTCGTGACGGTTTCATGAATTTAAATCAAAAGATTATTCCATCGGATAACCTTTGGCTACCCAGTCGGGCTTAATGCCTTCGGGCAACTCGAGCACTTTGGTGTTTTTAAAACCCTGTGCGATGAGGATGTCATAAGCAGGCTTAATGTTCGGGCAGCTCGAGTAGGAGCAGCATCCGCAATACACTACCACGGCTTTGGTTTTATTTTCCATGGCCAGGGTCGATTTCATCCGGTCGGCAAAGGTAATATTGGTAGCCGCGCCCATAGCGACAGCACCTTTGATATTGTCCATCGGGCCAACATTAAATACCAGGGGCTTGTCCTTGGCATTGGTGGTAATCTTGTCGGCCAGTTCTTTGGTGGCCATCAATTGTTCTTTTTTCCAGGTCGGGGCCTGGAAGACGCTGTTGTATAAGCCGGAGCAGATAAACACGAGGGCAAATAATAGTTTCATAGGTCTTGGTTTATAATTTCAAATCTATAGAAAAAGCCGCAGGAAGGATTCTAAAAAAAGCTAAAAATTGGTAATGAATTGTTAATGGCCCTTATATAAAACAACGGGTTACTTTTTTTTATGCAGGCGGCTCAGGGTTTCTCTTGAAACGCCCAGGTAATGGGAGAGCATGGTTTTGGAAACACGCTGAAACAGCTCCGGATACTGGCTGAGCAGCAATTCGTATTTTTCGCTGGCCGAATTTTTGAGCAGGGATAAGACCCGTTTTTGTAAGGCTACATAGCCTGAAAAAGCCTTGGCTCCAAAGAACACATTCATGCCCGGTACGGTTTTACAAAGGGCCTGTTTCACGCTGATGTCCAGTTCCAGGACCAGGCAGTCTTCCAGCGCCTGGATACAGATGGTGGCCGGTGCCTGTTTCGCATAAGCCGGGTAATCGGAGATCCACCAGTTTTCCATCGCAAACTGTACGATATGCTCTTTCCCCGTTTCATCATAGGTGAAGGATTTCATGCAGCCCTTCACCACCAGGTATTCTTTCGTCACCACCTCGTCGCAGTTGAGGAGCAATGTTTTTTTTGAAACGTGCAAAGGCCTGAATGCCTTGTATACCAGGTCAAATTCGCTTTCGGTGAGGCTAACCACCTGGCTGATATGCCGGCGTAAAAATTGGGCGTATTCCATTTTGTAAACTTACAAAAAAGAAATCCCTTTTTTCCGCCGGCATCGCTGGTCTTATTTCGTGAGCTCTTTCTTCAGGGCTTCCCCCACGGCCTTTGCCGATTGTGGGTTCTGACCGGTAATCAATCGCTGGTCTACCACCACGTGCTCCTGCCATGGACCGGATTTTTCATAGATCCCGCCCCGTTTTTTCAACTGGTCTTCCAGCAAAAAGGGAACGACATCGCTTAGCTTAACAATGGCTTCTTCCTCATTGCTAAAGCCGTTTACTTTTTTTCCATCTACCAGGTAGCGGCCGTTTGCTAATTTGATGGCTAATAATCCCGCAGGGCCATGGCATACGGCCGCTACGATTCCTTTCTTCTCATAGATGGCCGATGCAATGCCGGCAATCGCTTTGTTATCCGCAAGGTCCCACATCGCGCCATGCCCGCCCGCGTAATAGATCGCGGCATAATCGCCGGGATGCACTTCCGATGGCTTAAGGCTGTGCGAAATTTTGTTGTGGTAAAGGCTGTCTTCCCAGAATGCTTTATTATCCGGATCAGAGAGGTCGAATCCGTCAACCGGCGGGTTTCCGCCTTTGGGGCTGACGAAATCGATCTCGTAGCCCGCGTCGGTTAATACTTTCCAGGGATGTGATACCTCGGCGAGGTAATAGCCGGTGGCTTCTCCGGTGCTGCCTTTTTTGTCGTGGCTTGTCACCACAAAGAGGATTTTTTGTTTCATAGCTGTTTTGTTTTTTGATTGAGCGGAGGCATGGCCTGCAAACAGCAGGAGCGTAGCGCTCAACAGGGTTAAGGTGATTTTTTTCATGTGTGGGTGTTATGATTGGTTATTGATAGGTTTTCCAGTCGGTATAGCCTTCCATGGTTAATCCATAATGGAACTGGCGTTTGGGAGGCGTCAGGGGCCAGTTGTGTTTCAGGCGTTCGACGAGATCAGGATTCGCGATAAAAGATTCTCCGAAGGCCGCCAGGTCAATGATGCCGGCATCAATCAGGGTTTGCGCTTTTTCTTTGGTCATGCCGCCTGCCAGGATGATCACGCCGTCGTACCAGGAACGGAAGCGCTTTAAAAAGCCCTCCGGTAAAGCAAAGCTGCCCCTCGATTGCTGATCCATGAGGTGGATGTAGGAAATATTCCGCTTGGATAATTCCTCGGCGAGGTAGTGGTAGGTTGCCTCTATCTCCTCGTAATGTGGCATTTCATGCAAACCTCCGTAAGGCGTTAAGCGGATGGCCACGCGCCCGGCTCCAATGGCTGCAATACAGGCATCGATGGCTTCCAGTAAAAACCCCGACCGCTTTTCTACGGAACCACCATAGGCATCTGTGCGTTGGTTGGTATGCGGATTTAAAAACTGCTCGATGAGGTATCCGTTGGCACCATGAAGCTCTACGCCATCAAAACCGGCCTTCACCGCATTCTTCGCCGCCTTTGCAAAATCCTGCACTACCTGCGCGATTTCTGCCGTTGTTAATGCTCTCGGTTTCGAACAGGTCACAAAGCCTTCTTTGCCGTTTTCATCAAAGCCCCAGGCATGCGAATGTCCCGCCTGTATGTCGGAAGCTCCTACAGGCGCCTGCTGGTTAGGCTGGTTGGATACATGCGAGACGCGGCCCACATGCCACAGCTGTGTGTAGATTTTACTGCCTGCGCCGTGTACCGCTTCGGTAACCATTTTCCAGCCTTCTGTTTGCGCATCCGTATATAAGCCAGGGACATACAGCACGCCCATCGATGTTTCCGAAATGGCGGTTCCTTCTGTAATGATTAGTCCCGCTCCGGCCCGTTGCTTATAGTACAGGGCATTGTGCGCATTGGGAATACCGTCTGCGTTCCGGGCCCTGGTCATGGGGGCCATCACAAAGCGGTTCTTTAAGCGAAGCGCATTAAAATTAAAGGGTTCAAATAAATGTATCATTGTATTAAAGTTGTTCCAGAAAAAGACGGATAGTTTGTTGATCATGTTCGTTGAGGGAAATCTGCAGGGCTTTGGCGTTGTGCTCTGCCTGCGCGCGGTTCCTGGCGCCACCTAAAACCGTGGTGATGCCTTTCTGCGCCATGGTCCAGGCCAGTACCAGCTGGGTGATGCTGCAGCGGTACGAAGCAGCGATGTCTTCCAGCGTGTGAAGAAGAGCCTTTAATTTAGCCTCTTCAAATTTTTGAAAATAGCTGTTGCGGTGATCCGTTTGGCTGAGGCCTGAAGCCTGCCCGGTGTATTTCCCGGTGAGCAGGCCTCGCTCCAGCGGACTATAGGCAATGATGCCGATCTGGTGTTCGAGCGCAAAAGGGATCAGCTCATGTTCAATAGAGCGGTTGAGCATGCTATAGGGTACCTGGTTGGAGTGAATGGTGGTGGTTTTCAATCCTTCTTCGATCTGGGCAGGCTGGTAATTCGACACGCCTATGGCTTTTACCTTTCCCTGTTCCAGGAGGCGGGCCATGGCTTCCATGGTTTCGGAAATAGGCGTCTGAGGATCGGGCCAGTGCAGCTGGATGAGATCGATGTAATCGGTTTGCAGGCGCTTCAGGCTTGCCTCCACTTCCCGGATCACACTTTCTTTTTTACCATTGCGTAATACCGGAAATGTGTGGCCGTTTTCTTCGCCTTCAAAAAAGAAATCGCCGCTGGCTTGTTCGCCCCACACTAGTCCGAATTTGGTGAGCAGCTGCAGCTTTGAGCGGTCGGATGTTTTAATGGCTTCTCCCACGATCTGCTCGCTGAGGCCAAAGCCGTAGACAGGCGCTGTATCAATGGATGTGATGCCGTTGTCAATTGCTGCCTCGATGGCTTCGATGGAATCTTTTTTTTCGTTTCCGCCCCACATGAACCCGCCGATGGCAAAGGTTCCAAGGGTTAGGGGAGAAACAGAAACCTGGCTGGTTCCGATGTTGTGTTTTGTGATCATGATGTATCGTGTTTAAATAATGGATCTATAACGTAGTCGTTGTATGCTGCAATACTGTCGCTATGGGATAATCGGTATAACCTTCTGCACCGCCGCCAAAGTAATTTGCAGGCTTGCCCGGATTCAGCGCCAGGTCGTTCTTCAGGCGGTAAGGCAGATCGGGGTTGGCAATAAAAGGCCTGCCAAAGGCCACCAGGTCGGCCCATCCTTTTTCAAGGGCTTCTTCGGCGCGGGCTTTCGTATACTTCCCGGCATAGATCAGGGTTCCCCTGAAGGCAGCACGGTAAGCCTCTTTAAACGCCACGGGCATCACAGGCGCATTGTCCCAGTCGGCCTCTGCAATATGGATATAGGCAATACCAATCTCATTTAAGAGTTTGGCGGCAGCAAGGTACGTCTCTTCAGGGGTATCGTCCTGTGCGCCCATCAGCGTGGTGAGCGGTGCCTGGCGTACGCCCACGCGTTCCTTGCCAATGGCATCAGCTACAGCTGTGGTTACTTCCTTCAAAAAGCGTAAGCGCTTCTCAATGCTTCCGCCATAGTCATCTGTGCGAAGGTTGGTTTGCGAATCAATAAACTGTTCTATGAGGTATCCGTTGGCGCCATGCAGCTCCACGCCATCAAAGCCGGCTTCCATGGCATTTCTGGCAGCCTGCACATAATCCAGGATGATATCCTGTATTTCGGGAATGCTTAATTCGCGGGGCATGGAATGCTGCACCATTTCTCCGGCACCATTTCCCGGGCCTTTTCCTTCCGGATCGATGAATACCTTCACCCCTTGTGCGACGATGGCAGACGGAGCTACAGGCGCCTGTCCCTTTTCCTGCAGGGATACGTGCGACACACGGCCTACATGCCATAGCTGTGCAAACATAAGACCGCCCCGTTGGTGCACGGCATCGGTGACCTGTTTCCAGCCTGCGATCTGTTCTTTCGTAAAAATCCCCGGCGTCCAGGCATATCCCTGGCCCTGCCGGCTTATTTGTGTGCCTTCGGAGATAATGAGGCCCGCACCGGCGCGCTGACTGTAATAATCAGCCATTAAGGCTGTGGCTACCTCGTTATTGCCGGCACGCGAACGCGTCATCGGCGGCATAACGATCCTGTTTTTCAGGGGAAGATTTCCTAAGGTGTATGATTCGAAAAGCATAAGAATATGAATTTGATTGACGGGACAAAGGTCTGTGAACTCTCCCGATCCAACCTGTGATGTAGGTCACAAGTTGCCGCCATGGTCCCCAGAACCATATCGCTTAACAAATTTTAGAGGTTTTAATGGTCGCTTCCCTGTTAATCTTACGTGGCTCTCTCTTTTTATACCCCATAGAAATACCTGATCATACAGGTAGAAATATCCGATTTTGAGGCCTTTGCTGGACTATTGCTTTTTATTGCAATACATTCGTATCAGCATCGGAATTAGTTCACATTATATAAACGAAAACCAGCCCGTTATGAGAACTCCCCTTCTTTCAAGCGCTATGACAACCCTGGTTGTCATAGCGCTTGCTGGTTACGGTTGTAGCGGCAACGGAAAAGCAAAAGAGGACGATGCAAAAGCGGAGGCCTCATCGCCAAATGGGGCTTTTCAAGATCATCGCGACTCGGTACCTTCAAGCGCTCAATATGCTTATCCGCTTTTTGTGCTGAGCCACGATTACCCGGCCACGCTCAGAACCGTGGAGAACCCTTCCTGGCAACAGGTGTTGAAAGGACAGAAGATCTCTTCCGCCAATGTATTTGCTTACATGGATTGCCTGAAAAGCTATATCGCCCCCCATTTATTGCCTTTTTTTACCAGCAACGCCACCTGGAATGCCGCCAGCAACGGCTGGTTCCATGAGCCCTGGATGGGAGCCGAAAGGGAAGCCATCCTGGGAACTTACCAGGGAAATGGAAATCCTGCCAACATGTTTAAGTCACTGACGGAAGACGAATCCGGCTACGTGCTTACCCTCTATGATTCTACGGCCGCGTATACGGTGGGTCAGATCTGGGGCAAGACGGGGCAGAGTGTCAACCTCGTGAATGATGCCGCGCAATTCAAGGAAGGCAGTGTGATTGTGAAGCTCGCGTTTTCAAACATCAATTACCCGAACTGGCCCGTGATGAAAGGCGCACAGGTGTTTACAGTCTATGATACCGTTCCGACCAAGGAAAATCCGGCAAAGGGATACCAGCTTCGTAATGTCAGCTTTTTTCAAATGGACGTGATTGTCAAAGACAGCAAAACGGCTCCTGAAACGGGCTGGGTCTATTCGACCTTCGTTTATGATTCGGCGGGCGTAGGATCTACCTGGGAAAAAATGGTGCCTCTGGGTGCCATGTGGGGCAATGATCCCGGTGTCAATAGCCCTATTACTCCTCCTTTCCCTCCTTTGTATGAAACGGTCATCAACCCGAAGGCCCCCTTTTACAGCACGGAAACCTTAGGCTGGGGCGGTCGCCTCAGCGGCCCGAATGACGGCGCCGTGGTACAGGAAGCTTTCGACATCAACACCCGCCAGAAATACACAAACCTCGCCTTATCATCCTGTATGAGCTGCCACAGCCCGGCGCAGGATAATTTTAATTCCTTTCTTCTGCCTGCACCCTTTCCGGGGGATACGTTTTTTGTGTATACACCCGGCAGCAAGAACTGGGACCTCTGGTTCAGAAACGATCCCGGGCATGTGGCCTTCGATAAAGGCCAGGCAGCCATGGATTACGACATGGTGATGGCTTTTAAGTCTGTCCCTAATTTCAAGGCCTCACAACCGTCGAACTCACAAAGCAAGCTCCTCACAAGCAACCTGAATGCTGTCAAAAAATTCAGAAGGCATAATACCAAAAGTAAATTCTGGCATTAAACCTAAGTTGACGCGTCCTTTGGATTTCCGGAAATTATTCTGAAATTTTTGGGCGTGCCCGCGAAAAGCGGTCAGGCTATCACTCCAATCTTCTACTCCCACTTCGACTCCGCTCAGTGTCCGTAAAAGGATTTTCGTTCTATCCTTCACGCGGGTTTGACGCAGGCGATAAGTGACGTTCAATGGAGTGGTTGATGCCGGCGTATGTCCAAAAATCAAACCGTAATCAGAAATCTTCTTAAGCTTGATCTGATGATCTTATTTTTAACGTTTTCAAAACGAATTACTTAGAGTTTATTTCGCCAAAACGAATCATTTTTTTTCATCATCTTGTCACAAAATGGCCCCTATCCGGTCTTTATATAAATTAAAATCAAAGATCATGGATACACCTTTTTTAGCGCCTATTGAAAAGCCTAAAGGCTTAATGTGGAAATTAGTTTATGCCTACTCCCGCAAGAAATTCGGGAAAGTGATGACACCCTTAAAAGTGATGGCTGCCCGGATGCCGCTGGCTTTCGGCACCTTTTCGGGGAAGATCGGCCAGCTGGACGAAAAGCTGGCGCTGCCTGCAGAAACCGTGATGCTCGTCCGCCAGAAAGTAGCGGAGATCAATGTATGCCTTTTCTGCATCGACATTGGCCGCTCACGCACGATTGTCTCCTCCATGAACCAGGCGAAATTCGATGAGCTGCACGAGTACCAAAACAGCAAACATTTCTCCGAAAAAGAGAAAGTGCTGCTGGACTTCGTCACCATGCTTGCCCGCGACCGGAAGATGGATCAGGCCATGTTCAACAAGCTGGGAATACATTATGATGAGCGCGCAATCTGTGAGATCATCTGGATTACCGCTACCGAGTTTTATTATAATATCGGGAACATCGGGCTGAACATCCACTCCGATATGCTGTGTGATATCGCGAAGATGCGGGGCAATAAGGGATAGACTGATTTTTTATAACAGGCGCCGTTTTTTGAAAGTATTTTCAGAAATTTGCGCCTGTTACTTATGGAGCTCAACACGGACATCCTCTCTCTTCGGCCTTACCTCTTCGGGATGGCTTATAACATGCTTGCCATCGTGGAGGAGGCGGAGGACATCGTCCAGGATGTGTATGAAAGATACTTATCCGTAAAAGAAGTGAGGGAGCCGAAAGCTTATCTGGGGCGTATGGTGCTTAACCGCAGCATCGACCGGCTGAACGAGCTGAAGCAGCAACGGGAAAATTACAAAGGGCACTGGCTGCCGGAGCCTTACCTCACTTTCGAGCCCGACGCAACACCAACGGTGGAATACGGATTGCTGGTTCTGTTGGAGCGCTTGAATCCGTCGGAGCGCGCCGTGTTTATCCTTCGGGAAAGTTTTTCGGAAGAGTACCATGCGATTGCAGAGCTCACCGGATTTTCTGCAGAACATTGCCGGCAGCTCCTGCACCGCGCGCATGAAAAGCTGGAACGGAATAGCTCACACCTGGTTGATCCTACAAAACGGCTTGAGCTGACCGAAGCCTTTCTCTATGCCCTGCACAGCAGGGATCTGAACACGCTCGGCCAGTTGCTCCGCAACGACATCGCCTTGTTCAACGATGGTGGAGGCAAGCGGGCGGCTGCGCTCAAGCCTTTATTCGGCTTGCAGAAGGTGCTGAAATTCCTGGATGGCGTGATGTCGCTTCCCGAAAGCCAGGAAGATTTCGAATACAGGGCCGCTTATGTAAACGGATCTCCCTGCGCGCTCATCTTCCGCCGCTCAACCGGGGAGCTGGACTCGATGCAGTACGTGGAGTCGGAAGACGATGCAACCATCACCTGCCTGCTCTATGTGCGGAACCCGGATAAGCTGAAGGTTCGGGACGGTTTCTGAAAGCCCTGAAAGGGAGTGAAGGGTTTACCTGCCTCATCATGCCATTGTCTATGCAACTCTCCTGCTTAAACGGATGAAGTTACACAGCCGCAATTAATTCAGCGCTTTTTTAAGCTTATCGAGGTAAGCCGTCCAGCCGGCCGAGCAATTGCTATAACATTCTATCTGGGGCACCAGGCCTTCGTGTGTAAAAGTAAGGATGGTTTTATCCTTGTCGGCCGACAGATCAAAACGGATGTGAGTGCCGTTCCATTCTTCAGGATCACTCAAAAAAGTGAGCTTACTGGCTGTTACCTCCCATACTACTTTTTTGCCGGGAATGACTTCTACCAGCTTTTGTTTTGAATAATGAACGCCTCCTCCGGCTTTAAATGTAAACTCGTCGTTTAGGTTCCGGCTCTCGCCTTTGATGGTTTCCTCGTATACGCCAGACCACCATTGTTTGATGTCCAGCAGAAGGTCAAAAACCTCCTCCGGGCTTTTGGATGTTTTAAATGTATAACTGAAGTTTTCTTGTTTCATGGTGTTTTTTTTAAGATTAAAAAATAATAGGGCATAAGAATGATCAACCGGGCGAAGCATGAAATCGACAGGCTAAACCTGGTAGATCACATCTTGTGCTGTACCCGGGATGGTTGCTATTTATCCGGCAGTCCCCACTTTTCGATCAGCTCCCGGTTAAGGTCGTTTTCTTTGGTGTTTGGTTTGCCTTTGCCGCTTATGATCAGGTTTTTTAAGCTTCCCTGGATGTAGCTGCTCCAGGCATCCTGGCAGACGCTGTAGCATTCATATGCAGGAACCAGGCCTAGCTGGGTAAATTTCAGTTGGGTTTTTCCATCTTTTTCCGAGATCTCAAAGACCATGTGATTTCCCTTCCATTCATTTTTGTCCTGCGTAAAGTTGAACTGGTTTTCCAACACCTGCCACACTACTTTTTTTCCCGGAACAGATTCAATGATTTTCAGCTTACAGATGTGCACATCCTTGTAGTTATAAATGAATTCATCATTCAGCTGTTCGGTATTGCCCCGAATGTTTTCGCTCCACCAGTCCCTCACATGATTGATGGCCTTAAACACATCTGCCGGTGACTGATCTACTGTAATGCTTGTTGTGAAATTTGTATTTTCCATGGTGTTTATGTTTTGATGGTTTGTTTTTTGATGAAATGTCCTGCCCGGAGGAAGAAAGCTGCAAAGCAGGACTATGCCTGCGGAGATTATTACTACCTGTGTTTTCATGTTTTGTCTGCTAAATTACTGTAACGAAGTAAAACAACGCCATCGGCGTAGGATGTGGTTTCCAAAAGAGAAAGCCGGTGAGGAGCAAGCTCCTCAGCCCGCCTGGAATAAGAGTGGCGGACGTGCTGTGTGAAAAAATCAAGACTGCCGTCCTTGGTGGCTACATAGCCATCCAGCGACAGCCATTCTTCTATAATCAGTTTACGTTTCATGAACTCCCTGTTTGATATGTCAAAATTACTGTCCTGAATGCCTTTTCCGGATGTGTAAATCAGACAATATAAAGGGTTGATTTGGACATTTGATTTTTTTACCTTTGATAAAAATCCGGCTCATGAAGCACATCACCATTATTATACCCGACGGGCAGGTAAACATGGGAACCATCGCAACCATCGTTGGCGTCTTTGAGATGTTTACGGAGGCAAATTCCTATTGGCAAAAAAACGGGAAAGAGTTGAAATACACGATCCAGACGGCGGGCGTATCCGCGAAAGTCGATTTTAGTAAAGGCATGATCTCCCTGCAACCGGAGGTCAGCATTTCTGCGATTGAGAAAACAGACCTTGTCATTGTTCCGCCGTCGGGCATTCGCAATAGCATAAACATAGAAAAAGGGAATAAGGCGATTGTCAGCTGGATCGAAAAACAATACAAGCTCGGCGCAGAGGTCGCCAGTATGTGCTCAGGCATCTTTATGCTTGCGGCTTCAGGAGTGCTCGAGGGCAAAATATGCTCCACCCACTGGGCGCATGCAGATACGTTCCGCAACGCTTTCCCCGGCATTCAGATGAAAGAAGAAAAGCTGCTGACAGATGAAGCCGGAATTTATACCAATGGCGGAGCCTATTCGTTTTTAAACCTTGTGATTTACCTCATCGAAAAATATTACGATAAAGAAACGGCGGTATATTGCTCCAAAATGTTCCAGGTAGATATCGACAGGCATACACAGTCTTCCTTCGCTATATTTTCCGGCCAAAAGAAGCATAACGACGAAGCCATCCTTGAAGCGCAAAGCTATATCGAAAAACACTACCAGGACAAAATTTCCATTGAATTTTTGTCCGGTAAGTTCAATATCGGCCGAAGGAATTTTGACAGAAGGTTTATCAGGGCAACCGGTGTTACACCATTGGATTATCTGCAACGGGTAAAAATTGAGGTGGCAAAAAAGTCGTTTGAAAGCACCCGCAAAACGGTAAATGAAGTGATGTACGATGTTGGATATAACGATACCAAGGCATTCCGGGAAGTGTTCAGCAGGATTACCGGCGTATCACCGGTTGACTATAAATCCAAATTCAACCGGGGTTATATGAGTTAGGAGCTTATGCAAGCGCGGGATGTGTAACGCTTTCTTTTCTGATGTCGGCCGTCCTTATCTGCACAATGATTCACTTAACGCGCTCAAGGCCGTTTAATATGCCCCTTTTTATCATGTTCCCATATCCATCACCGGGCAGGAACTGAGTATAGGAAAGCGCGAGTTTGTAGTTTTCACGGGCCTTTGTAAGATCCTTTAAATCTTCATGGCATTTTGCGATGTTTAAATACAGCGAGGGTAAAGAGCCGCTAATCATGCGAGCATTTACCCGTAAGGCATATTTCAGGGCCTGTTCGTCCCAATGCAATTTATCTGATACCGTTTCCTGATGCCGCGCTATATAATGTGCACTTGTAAATTTCTCGAAGTCGTTGGTCGCTTCATTCCAGGCTTGTATGAATAATTTGCCTGCTTCATCGGGCATCCCCTGTCCCTCCAGCTCCATGCCCCGGGTGCAAAGTTTAACGATAGGATTATTTGGGTCGAACAACATGTGACAGGTGTTTATGATTAAGAGAAGAAGGTTAAGGTTCCGGCTATTCTTATCCGGCAGAGGTGCCTGTTTAGTTCCATGTTCCTGCTTATACCGGTGAAGCCGTTTCTCTCACCTCCACCACACCCTCACCGTTCAGGATAGGGCACTTCAGTGCGATCGCAGTGGCTGAATCGATGTCTTTGGCCAGGATCACAATATAACCGGCTATGCCTTCATCCTGGTGGAGATAGGGGCCATCGGATACCTTGCCGCCCCGGATGACCCTGGCAACCGTATACGAAAAGTGATTTCCTCCATCGGCTAATTGATCATGATCCGAGATCTCATTGATCCATTTCGTCCAATCCCTCATGTAGGCCTTCATTTCCTCCGGCCCAGGCTGCTTCGTTTTGTCTTTGATGTTTAAGCGGAAAATTAAAACATATTCTTTCATGGCATGATGTATTAGGATGCTACAAAAGTAGATCCGCATGGATCATAAAACATTGACCTAGGTCAAAATCGAACTATCCGGACTTTAGCCGGCTTAGTGTTTCCTCACGGATATCAAGATAAGAGGCCAGTACCTTATTGGACAATTTTTGTATCAGGGCGGGGTTTTCCAAACGCAGTTTTTCGTACCTCTGTTTTGCAGATAAGGTGGTTAGCTCCTCTATTTTTTTATTTTGAAAGGCATAAGCCATTTCCAGGATGCGCATATAAAAGCTTTTCCAGTGATCGCTTGAATTAACGAGTGTGTAAAAATGAGCTCTGTTGATCTGAAGCAACTCGGAATCTTCCAAAACATCAACAAATTCAAAAGAAGGTGTCTGATGGATAAAGCTGGCGAAGGAGGTACCTATCGTAAAATCAGGTAAGACCAGTCTTGTTTTTTCATGCCCCGCTTTATCAATGAAATAGGTTCTGATGCAACCTTTATTGATGAAATAAAAATCCCGGCACACCTCTCCTGATCGTAAAAGGAGCTGACCCTTCTTCACGATTTTCGGATAAAAGAATTGCTCCAACCCGGCTAATTCAATGTCATCGAAGTCGACGAGGTACTTTAGCAGGAGTTTCAGATGGTCTATCATACTGTAAATATAATTGAAAACGCTTCTTTCGCCGCTATCGGTATTCCTGCCAGTAGTTAAGTAGATTATAAAGCCGGGGTAGTGGCAATTTTATAAAAAAAGCCCTGTATGCGCAGGGCTTTTCTTTTGTGGGCTCTATGAATAAAATGCCGAACTACTTTTAAGAAGATTTGACAGTTTTATATGCATTAAGTAGCTTGATTTCAGCTTGATGTATAAATAAGCTAGTGTTTTACAATCTACTTATTTTAAATTATTGATGCTGTCCCAATTTTTTTGAAACTGCAAAAGATGAAATTTTGGATTGTGTTAAAAGGCGTTTTGTGATCAACCGTAATACATTTTACCTTTTCAAAGAATTTCTGAAGCCTTTCCGTCATAGAAATTTCAGAATATTGTTTAATTTCAATACCACTGCATTTAGTAGGACCTTGTTCCGAGAATGTGCCTATAATTAAAACGCCTGATGGTTTAAGATTTTGCCGTATTGTTTCGATGTAATTATTTACATCTGCTTCTTGTGTTAGGAAATGAAACGCCGCTCTATCATGCCAAAAGTCATATTGTTCAGTTGGTTTAAAGGTTGCGGCATCGGCAACTATCCATTTTACCTTAGTTGCATGCTTACCAAGTCTTTGTTTTGCTCTTTCCAGCGCAGCCGCTGAAATGTCGAGAACTGTGATGTTCTGATAACCCATTTCAAGTAAATTGTCAACTAAATAGCTATCTCCACCGCCAATGTCTATAATTTTCGCTGTTTTATTAACGTTAAACTGCTTTAAGAACTCTAATGATGTAGTAGGGGTTGGCTGATACCAGCTTACATCTTTCAACTCCTTTGTCGAATAGATATTCTCCCAATGTGCTTTTTTATCAAAGTGCCCCATGATTTTTTAATTTTAATTTGTTAAGCAAAGACCTGGGTTATTGCCTAACAAAAGCCAATATAAATATAATGAAAAAAGATATGTGCTTCGACTTGCCTGTAGAGTGAACAAAAAAAGCCTTGATAAACAAGGCTTTTAAGGGTTGTGGCTCCACTAGGAATCGAACCTAGATCTAAAGTTTAGGAAACTTCTATTCTATCCATTGAACTATGGTGCCAATTAGTTTGTAAATGTAAGATTTTAAAAGATAAATTCAAGCAGGTTCTAGGGTAAAATAAAGAGTTTTGTGTTGACGGGCACCAGGTCATAGAACTTTTCCAGGTCTTTGTTGCGGAAGCTGATGCAGCCCCAGGTGAGGTGGCGGTTGTTCTGCGGCCAGTCGCCCGCCCAGCCGTGGATGCCGATTCCACCGCCCAGGCCTGTATTTTTAGGCGGCTGAATGCCTTTTTTGTTACAGTCAATGATGGTATTGCGTTTTTCTTTGCTAATGATGCCCTTTTTGTAGCCCGCTTCAGCATCATAGCTGTTCGGGTAGCTGATCCGCATCCAGGCCGGCCCGAAAAAGTCCTTGTAAGTGCCATAGAAAGGGCCTTTGTTTTTTTCGGTGATGTAATATTCTCCCTCCGGCAGGCGGTTATCGCCTTCCACTTCCTTGTGCCCTACAGGGCTTTGGCTCAGGGCAATATCGAACTGCCTGATGGTTTTGCCTTTGGAAAACAGGTACATGGTGTACGCGCTTTTGTGCGCTACCAGCAAGGTATCGTAGCTTTTCGGCAGTTTCAGTTTCCGGTGCGCCTCAATAAATTCAGAAGGTTTGTAGTAATGCTCCAGTACCCAGGCTTGATCCTTATTGTTGGAGCTCGGCCAATACGTGACCTCATAGTCTTTCAGGCTTTCTTTCCGGATCTCGAAATGCAGGTGAGCCGGAAAGCTTTCGTGGCCGGTGCCGATGGTGCCCAGCTGCGCACGTTTGCCAAGGATCTGCCCTTTTTCTACCATCAGCTGATCGAGGTGCGCATAGAGAGAATAGACCCTGACAAACGTTGCGTTTTCAATGAAGCAATGCTCAAGGTATACCACCTTGCCCCAGGGGGCGCCATAATCCTGCGCTGCCAGCACTTTCCCTTTGGCGGTAGCATATACGGGCTGCCCCAGGTCGGTATTGCCTCCTCCTTTGCCGTTCCAGTCTTCGCCGGTGTGGATGCCCAGGCTGTAGTTTTCCCCGGTGTGCGTGGCAATGTACCAGCCTTCATAATTTTCATGATCGGCGATGCCGGTGTAGGAGCCGCCGCCACTGCCGTTTCCGAAAGGGTAGGAGAAGCCGTTGCACAACAGGGAGTCGAAAAGAAGGTCGATGTGGTTTACCGGCTCGCTGTCGCTGAGGTCTGTCACCGGGGATTCTTTTTCACCGGCTTTGCTTTCGGTGCAGGCTTGTAGGAGTAGGTACCCGATGCAGAGACCAATGATGAATTTAAAATTCATAAAACAAAACAGGATAAAAAAGATGAGTGGGGATGAAACATAAAGATAACGTTTTTCTGACCAATGCGGAAGTCATGCAAACAAATAAATACCTGAAATTATGGAGTTGTCTGCCGACAGGCGGGTACTCCTGAGACAGGTTGTAAGGGCATGAAAGCAGGTAAGGATTATTACATGAATACAGGTACTGGCGCGGATTTCCCGTGATCAGCGGAAAAGACTTACTCATCCTTAAGTCAAATTTAATAAGTGACGACATGGTTTACAGCGTTTTTACAAAGCCCTCTTTACATTAACAACTACCTTGCACCCGATAACCACCATGAACATGATACACAAAAAGTTTTTTTATCTGACCTGTTTGCTTAATCTTTTTTCAGTACTGAGCACCGATGCCCAAAGTGTGAGCAGGAATGTGTTGTTTTTAGGCAACAGCTATACCGCCTACAATAATTTACCTCAGCTCGTTGCGCTTGCTGCTTCTTCTGCCGGCGATAACTTATCCTACGATAGTCATACGCCCGGAGGCTATAAGTTGATAGAGCATGCTGCCGACCCAAACTCCAGGAGTAAGGTGATGGCAGGCGGTTGGGATTATGTGGTGTTGCAGGACCAAAGCCAGACCCCGGCTTTAGAGAACGGGGATTTTTATACGGGCTCAAGAAATCTGTGTCAATTGATCAAGCAACATAACCCTTGCGCTCAGCCTTTGTTTTATATGACCTGGGGCAAGGAAAACGGAGACCCTTTGAATTGCCCTACCTTTACGCCGATGTGTACTTACAATGGCATGGATAGTTTGCTCAGCATGAACTACACATACATGGCTGCACAGATGAACGCAGAAGTTTCACCGGTTGGGGCTGTCTGGAAATACCTTCGCCAAAACCATCCTACACTTGATCTCTATGAGCCCGACGGAAGCCACCCAACCCCGGCAGGATCTTATGTAGCCGCCTGTTGCTTTTATACCGCTATTTTCAAAAAAAGTCCTTTGCTCATTACTTATAATTTTTCGTTAAGCTCCTCAGATGCCGCTATCATCAAGAATGCCATAAAAGCAGTGCATTTCGACAATCTCCAAGCCTGGAACTTTAAAGTAAATCCCACCTCCGATTTTAATTATTCCATAGGCTCTGGCGTCAATGAAGCCATCTTTAATTTTAAGCCGCCTTATGTAGGAGTCGGGCCCTATTCCAATCATTTTGCCTGGGATTTCGGTGACGGCACAACTGCTACACAACTTAATCCCGCATATATGTCTACCATAACCCACTCTTATTCTGCCAACGGTACGTATACCGTAACACTTACCGTTTCAAACTGCGATCCTTCGGGAAGCCAGCAATCCGTTACCCAGCATACGATCGGCTTTTGCGGACACAGCCCTACTGTTTTTAAGACCTTCGCATGGCATTGTTTTCCTGATACGTTTTCGACACAAGCCTATAGCGCCTACCAATGGTATACCCGTAATGATCCTATTCCCGGTGAAACAAACCAGGTTATTGCAGACCCTAATCTCTACTCCGAGCTGAGTGTGCTCACCACTCAAAGCGGATGCACAGAAATGTCCCCGTCTTTTTTTGTGGACCGTTCGCCGGGAATAATCTGGTGTGATGCAAACGTCGCGGGTAACTTTGTGGACACGAATACCGCCTGCATAGGTAATATGATTCTGTTTATGGCGACAGGCCTCGACGGATCGGAAAGCATACGGTGGACGAAGAGCGGCAGTCCGATTCCCAATGAAACGAACGATACCCTTGTGGTAACTTCTCCCGGAATCTATGGTGTGTCCATCTTTCATTCAAATTGCCCGGCACTTATAAACTTCGCCAAACAGTTCTCCCTTGCCTTTGTCGATTGCAGCACGCTTGGCATTCCAAACGGTACGAACAGCATCGTTGCCACTCTTTATCCGAATCCCGCAAGCAACATGCTAAAGATTACAGGTCCCGAAAAAATATATAGTATAGAAATTTACGACCTGCTTGGTCAAGAAGTATATTCAGAGAACTACGGCGGAGAGTTAAATGTGGTGATGGATCTTTCTGCTTGTGCAAAAGGCATGTATTCCGTTAAAATCAATCAGGGCGTCAGGTATTTACCGGGAAGGATCGTGATCCAGTAGATCAACCGCCAGGGCTCTTCATTTAACCGCAAAATTCAGTCTGTGTTTTCTCTGTTCTCATAGGTGCCTTCGACTATGCCCAGTCACCTCTAATCCCTCTGCGATCTCCGCGTTTTCTTTACGTCTCTGTGGTTCAATTAGCGTCTCTGCGGTTCAAAAATTCAGCTTATGTTTTCTCTGTCCTCATCATTGACTTCGACTACGCTCAGTCAATGATCACTCTGAGGTCTCCGCGTCTTCTTTACGTCTCTTCGGTTCAAAAAAATTGTGTTTCTTTAGTGCCTATGGGGGTCTTCGACTACGCTCAATCACCTGTAATCCCTCTGCGGTCTCGGCGTCTTCTTTGCATCTCTGCGGTTCAAATTAGCGTCTCCGCGGTTCAGAAAAATCCATAAACTAAAAAAGCCACCTGATACAGATGGCTTTTGCTCCCTCTCCTGTCACGACGCGTCGTGACGAACCAGGTCCATGATTAATCTTTAAATTTTAGAAGAATCGTATTTTGAAGTTCAATTTCAGTCATAAATCGTTTGAGGTATATAATATTGGCTGATTTTTTCAGATACCGTTCTATTTTCAGCGCCTGGGTTTTACTCTCACATTTTAATTGAAAAATAAGCTCCCAATCATTGGCAACGGCTGTATAAGCACTTGCTTTTATAGCAGTATTATGTTCCATAAGCCTCTGCTCCGGGTGATCGGAAACACCTTTGTAATAGCGGTTTAGTTTCGGAGAATATAAAATATACAGATACATAAACTAAAAAAGCCACCTGATACAGATGGCTTTTGCTCCCTCTCCTGGGCTCGAACCAGGGACCCCATGATTAACAGTCATGTGCTCTAACCAGCTGAGCTAAGAAGGAATGCACTGGTTATTTTTTCCTTATTAAGGAGTGCAAATTTAATACCTATTTTATAAATAAACAATATATTTGTCAAAATTTTTTTAATCCCCATAAAATATGAGTCTTTTAGTAGTAGGTACTGTCGCTTTCGATGCTATAGAAACACCTTTCGGAAAAACAGATAAAATCGTAGGCGGCGCCGCAAGCTATATTGCCCTGGCAGCGTCTTACTTTCATAGAAATATCAGCCTGGTTTCTGTGGTAGGTGACGATTTTCCTAAAGACTTTTTAGATACCCTGACTTCCAAAGGAGTAGACCTTACAGGGCTGCAGGTAAAAGAAGGTGAGAAATCCTTTTTCTGGAGCGGCCGCTACCATAACGATATGAATTCCCGCGACACGCTGGATACGCAATTGAACGTGCTGGAAACATTTGATCCGGTTGTTCCTGAAAACTGCAAGGAAGTAGACTTCCTGATGCTGGGCAACCTCATGCCTTTGGTGCAGCAAAAAGTATTGAACCAGCTTACCAAACGCCCGAAGCTCATTGTACTGGATACCATGAATTTCTGGATGGATATTGCCATGGATGAGCTGATGAATACCCTGTCGCAGATCGACGTATTAACCATCAACGATTCGGAAGCACGCCAGCTTTCAGGCGAATACTCCCTGGTGAAAGCAGCACAGAAGATCCTGACTATGGGCCCTAAAGTACTCGTGATCAAAAAAGGCGAGCACGGCGCTTTATTGTTCAACAAGGAAGAAGTGTTCTTCGCTCCGGCGCTTCCGCTGGAAGATGTATTCGATCCTACCGGTGCAGGCGACAGCTTTGCCGGTGGCTTCATCGGTTACCTGGCCAAAACACAGGATATCAGCTTCGAGAATATGAAGCGCGCCATCATCTTCGGATCAGCTATGGCCAGCTTCACCGTTGAGAAATTTGGTACCGAGCGCCTCATCAACCTGTCTGATAAAGACGTGCAGGAGCGCATCCAGGAATTCATCGACCTGGTGCAATTCGATATTTCCCTGGTATAATCCAGGCGAGCAACAATTTTTTAAAAGTCCCGTTACATCCCTGTGACGGGACTTTTTTTATGTATCTTTATCAGGTAAGCTTATGCCATTCAAATTAGCGATAGTCTTTTTCCTGGTCCTGTGCACCACGCTTTCGGGACAGGTGGCAGAGCCCGTCACCATCAAATTTGCCGACAAGGACAGCAAAGCGGTGGTGGATGCCCTGGGAAATATTTATGTGATCCGAGGCGATGAGATCAAAAAATACAATCCTTTGGGACTATTTCTGAAAACCTTCAGCAACAAGCGCTATGGCAGTATAGAGGACGTCGATATCTCCAATCCCTTAAAGATCCTGGTGTATTACAGGGATTTCCAGCAGGTGCTGTTCCTCGACAACCAGCTGAGCCTGGCAACAGAGGTCATTTCCCTCGAAAAAGCCGGCTATGAGCAGGCTTCGCTGGTTTGTTCCTCCCTCAACAACAGCTTCTGGCTGTACGACAAGCAGAACAACGAGCTGTTGCGCTTCGATGCGGAGCTCAAAACACTGGTAAAAACGGGCAACCTCAAGCGCATCCTCGACCTCGATATCCAGCCCAATTACATGCGCGAGTCCGGTAATTATTTGTACCTCAACTGCCCGAAGGAAGGCATTCTTGTGTTCGACATTTACGGAACTTTTTATAAAACGATCCCCATCAAAAACCTGAAAGAATTTACGATTATCAATGGCAATGTGTTCTATTACGAGAATTTTGTTCTGAAAGAATACCAGGCACAAACCTTCAACACCATTGAAAAACCCTTTGCCGATCCGCTGCTGAAAACCGTGTATTGGAAGAACGACCGTTATTACAAAGTATACAGCGATTCGCTGCTGATTAGGCAATAACACGTGTTTTAGATTTTAGGAAGCCTGTTTTTACGAATTTTTATCATTTTTTTAGTCGTTTAATAATCGGGCTTTATCGATTTTTCGTTATTTTTGGTAAAAACCCATTTCGCTATGCTCATTAAAGAAAATCACTCCATTCTCATTCCCGTGGACTTTTCTAAACAGTCGCTGGTAGCGGTAAAGCAATCTTACAACCTGGCCAAGTTTACTAATTCGAAGATCATCCTGATGCATGTTTCTACGAAAAGCGATACTGAGCACAAGGAGGACCTGGAGAAGCTTGCGGAGCAAACACGCCGTGAAAGCGGGATGCAGGTGGAAACCATGAACCTGAAAGGAGATGTATATGAGCTTACGGATAAAAAAGCGGAGGAATTGCATTCATCTCTCATCATCATAGGCCTCGATACACAGGTAAAATTCAGGAGCTTTTTAGGCTCCAATACAGCCAGTAAATTCATCCGCAATGCTCCTTGCCCTGTGATTACCATCCGCTCGATGGAAAACAAGCCGACCTGCAAAAATATCGTTCTGCCTTTCGACAATACGCCTGAAAGCCGCGAAAAAGTGCCGATCGTGGTTCAGCTTGCCAAATATTACAACGCCGACATCCGGATCGTATGCGTGTTCAGCCCCAACGACCATAAATATGAGGATGAGATCCTGCCTTACCTGCAGCAGATCAAAAAATTCATTAAGGAAAAAGGGGTCAACTGTACCAATAAATCCATCCCGAGCAATAATATGGTGGAGGCCATTGTGGACTACGCCAATAAAAACGATTGCGACCTCATTGTGCAGATGAACAAGAAAGACCTCAGTATCGGGGAGTTATTTGTAGGCAATGTTTCCCAGAAGCTTGTCGACCTCAGTAATATTCCCGTTTTATCCATCAACCCGATGAAGCGCGAAAGTCTCAGCAGCGGCATCCACTAATGTCCTTATTCCTATAGATGAAGCTTCTCAAAAGGTGCCTGCTCGTTGTTCTTGTTCTCATCATTCTGATCCCGGGCGCACTTTTTATCATCACGCACTTTTATAAAAAAGAGATTGCGGATGCGCTGATCAAAAACCTGGACGAGAACTTCGACCTCAGGCTCACCGTCAAGGAAGTCGATGTTTCCATTTTTGCCAACTTTCCCCAGGCATCCGTATCGCTCGACGACGTTGTGCTGGATAACAAGCTGCATGCAGCCTCAGAGCCCTTATTGAAAGCGGAGAAGGTGAAAGTGTCCTTTAGCCTGCGCAAGCTGCTGAAAAAAGAATTTGAGATCAATACGGTGGCCATTCAAACGGCCAGCATCAACCTGGTGACAAATGAGGACGGTACTAAAAATTTCGAGTTTAAGAAAAAGGATACCACGGCGACAGCCAAAGCAGGGGCAGGACTCGGTTTCAATATTCAGAAGATCAGCATCGACCATACGCAGTTCGACTTCCGCAATAAAGCCAGGGGGCAGCACATCGCCCTGAACCTTCGGGAGGAGGTGATTAAAATGGACAGGCATTCCGAGGGCTTCGATTTTAAGCTGAAAGGAGATGTGGAGATCGGAGGCTTGCTGTTTAAGCCTGAGAAGGGCGCCTTTTTAAGCAACACCTCTGCAAAGCTCGACCTGGAGGGCTCTTTGTTTACGGTGAATAAAACCTGTTTTATCCGTGAACCGTCTTTTGTAGAGATAGAAGACATCCGCTATCCGGCAAATGTATTCATAAAACTGGGCGAGGAAAAAAGCCTGGCCCTGAAGATCGCTGCCAAAGGGATTTCTTATCACAAAGGCATCAAGCTCGTCAATACGAAGATCGGTAAGCTCCTTTCCAATTATTCCTTTTCCAGGCCCCTGGATGTCGACCTCTTACTCTACACATCCTTGGGCAAAAGACAAGATCCGGTGATTGTGCTGAAGGTGGAAAGCGAGCATACTACCGTGACTATCGGGCACAGCAAAGTAACCTATGAGGATGTGTCTTTTAAAGGATTGATTCTGAGCCTGGATTCGGCCATGGACAAGGGCAATGAAGAGCAGGCCATCGTTAAATTTTCGCAGATCAGGGGAAATATCTATGATGTTCCGTTTACGGCTTCAGTCCATGTGAAAAACTTTACCGAGCCGCAGATCGCCGTCAATGCCGCCCTCAGCATCAATGCACAAAAGGTAAAGCTGAAGGCATCGGAAGAATTTGATCTCAATGGCTATTGCGTTGCGCGTGTGAGTTACTCGGGGCCGGCCTCGAAGATCAACAAGCAGGAATTTCTAAGCAATGCGATGAAGCTAAGGGCCAACCTCAGCTTTAAGAATTTCAGCTACAAGCAAAAGCACAAGTCCTCTGTCTTTACCGTCAACGGGAAAGCGCTTGTCACCAATACGAATCTGTCGTTCGGGAACCTTGTTCTTAAGACCAACGGCGGTGAGGTTTCCCTCAAGGGAAAGGTTGAGCAGTTTACGCCCTATGTGCTTGGCTTAGGGAATGACCTCAACATCAACCTGGAAGCTTACACCAACCACTTCGATCTGAATCCCTTTATGAAAAGCAGCCCGAAAAAAGGGGTAGCGAAGGAGGCGGCAAAGGAGAAGGCAAAAGAGACCACCAAGGCGCAGTCGCAGGCGGTGAAGCAGCTCAATAACGAGAGCGTGTTCGATTTCAACGTGTCGCTCAGGGCAAAGAAAATGCTCATCCGGAAGGTGGTGGCAGAAGATGTGGTGATGAACCTGGCGTATAAAAATGACCTGCTGAACTTAAAATCCGTGAGCATGAGAACATGTGGCGGTAAGCTTAAGGTAAGCGGTACCATCCGTAACCTGCAGGAGATCAAGGCGGGGATCAGCGCGGATAATATCAATGTGACCACCTTATTCGAGCAGTTTGAAAATTTCGGACAGCAGGCCATTCAGTCGAAGCACCTGAAAGGAAAAATATCGCTGGATGCTGTTTTCAATGCCGAGCTCGATGAGAAAATGGAGATTGTGCCTTACACCATGCTGGGCAATGTGGATCTGAAACTGAAGGAAGGGCATTTGCTGGAATACGAGCCTTTGCAGAATGTGTCGAACTTTATTTTTCATAACCGCGATTTCAATGACATTACCTTTTCGGAGATCAATGAGCGCTTCCACATCAAAGGCTATGAGATGCGGATCGAGGAGCTGGAGATCGCTTCCAATATCCTGAACCTCTTTGTGAGCGGAACCTATAACTTTAAGTCGCAGTCCAGTATCAACCTGGTGATTCCCTGGAGCAACCTGAAAAAACGCGGAAAAAACTACATTCCCAAATCATCGGGCCTGGCAGCGGAAGACACCAAAGGCCTGAAGCTCAATTATTCGGGAGAGCCTAAAAAAATGAAGCTCAGTTTAGGTCATAAATAATCAACCGAAACTTAACATTCGGATAACATTCCGCTGAGGTTAAGTTAAAGCCGCTTGATTTACTTTGCGTCATGAAACGCATGTTAAGCATTCTTTTACTGGTTGTATTATGTTCGGGCCACCTGCTGGCCGGCGAGCGCCCTGAGGCTGCGACCAAAACAATCATGATCAGCGGCAAGGTATCCGATCCTAAAAACAACGAGCTGCTGGCCGGTGTAAAAATAGAATGTGAAGCTTGCGGAAAAGTGGTTTATTCCGACCTCGACGGACGCTTCTTTATTTACCTGCAGGTCGAGGCTTCACAAAATGCAGCCATTGCATTTACACAGGTAGGCTATAATACCAAAACCCTGAAATTGCAGGAGATTGGCGCTAATGCAGGAAACCTGGAGATCAGCCTGGAGCAGGAATAGAAACTGCTAATGTAAAGTTAAGGTTATGTTTTGGTTACGGTTGTAACAACATTTCCTCTTTTTGGGTATAATTGTATCAGAAATCTGGCATAGATTTTTGATATCATCATTTAAAAACCCGGAATTATGAAAACCTTAGCCCTCATCACCGCCCTGTTACTCGGCTCCATCGCCTTTGCACAGGACATCACCATAAAAGACGAAACACCTTCTCAAACCAATCTGGCCTATTCAGGGCAGCATACCAGTTATTACGATAACGGTGCCGTAAAAGAAGTACTCACCTTCAAAGAAGGAAAACTGAACGGGGAAGCTGTAAAATATTACGAGAACGGACAAAAAATGGAGTCCGGCCAATACGATAGCAACTTAAAGTTCGGCCTGTGGACACGCTTCCATAAAAACGGAGCGGTTGCCGCCGAAGCTTCTTACAAAAACGATAAGAAAGACGGTACCTGGATGGTATACAGTGAAAAAGGGAATAAGCTTTTTCAAATGGAATACAAGGACGGAGAAAAAACAGGAACCTGGTACCAGTGGGATGAAGCCGGAAACGTGCTGAAAACCACGTCTTACAATGCGATGTAATCCGCAAACATTTTTTAAGGTGAAAAGCCGTCACGATCATTGTGGCGGCTTTTTTTGTGGGCCGCTGGAGCGTATCTTTTTAGGAAGGCGGCCACGGATCTTTCCAAAATAATTATCCTATCTACATGATGGGGCGACGGTGAGCACTGTATGATCCGGAATAAGTAAAAACAATACATTAGCAGGCGCTAAGCAAAAAAGGGAGCGAAAGCTCCCTTTTTACTTATATCTGAGATTTTAAAGCGCTTAGGCGCCCACTTCCTTGAATTTGGTCATAAACTCCATGGCTTTGTTTACCATGCCGGTAGAGCCCAGGAATAAAGGCGTACGCTGGTGCAGCTCGGTGATGTCGAGCTCCATGATGCGCTTATAGCCGTCTGTAGCCCTGCCGCCGGCCTGCTCAATGATAAAAGCCAGGGGATTGCATTCGTATAATAGACGAAGCTTGCCTTTCGGCGATTTGGTAGTGGTTGGGTAAATGTAAACACCGCCGGTGATGAGGTTACGGTGAATATCGGCAACGCCTGAGCCGATGTAGCGGCTGGAATACGGCCTGTTGGTGGCTTTGTCTTCTTCCTGGCAGTATTTGATGTATTTTTTCACGCCATCAGGAAAGTGCAGGTAATTGCCTTCGTTGATGGAGTAGGTTTTGCCGTCTTGCGGCATTTGCATGTTCGGATGCGAAAGGCAGAACTCGCCGATGCTTGGGTCGAGGGTAAAGCCATTCACGCCTTTGCCGGTGGTATATACCAGCATGGCAGATGAGCCGTAGATGATATAGCCCGCAGCCACCTGCTCGGTGCCGCGCTGCATAAAATCTTCGTGCGTGCCCGGGCCGTTGAGGCTCACACGGCGGTAAATAGAGAAAATAGTGCCGATAGACACGTTCACGTCAATATTGGAAGAGCCGTCGAGTGGATCCATCGCTACCACGTATCGGGCATTCCTGGAGATTTCCGAATCGATCGGGATAATGTCCTCATTTTCCTCGCTGGCAATGGCACAGCACTCGCCACCTGCTTTGAGGGCTGCAATGAACTGGTCATTGGCAAACACATCCAGCTTTTTCACACGCTCGCCCTGCACATTGGTATCGCCGGTTTCACCGAGGATCTCTACCAGGCCGGCCTTCGATACCTCGCGGTTCACAATCTTGGCGGCAATGCCAATATCTCTTAAAAGCCTTGATAATTCGCCCTTAGCGAAGGGAAAGTCGTTTTGTTTCTCGATGATAAATTGGCCTAATGTTGTTACGTTCATGTGAGGTTTTAGTTATGAAATGAAGAATAAATTAGTAGTAGTCAAACACTTTACAAAAGTAAAAAAGCGCTTCGATCTGGAAGCACTTTTTGAGAAAATGTTGGTAATTAATACCGTATTCCTACGTGGTTGGGTAAATAGCAGCTGTTTTTAAGCCAAAGGCTTATCGGGAATAATCGTCTTTCAGGAATTCGCGCCAGTCGCCCAGGTTGGAGATGACCTGTAACTGGCGGTAGTGCTGGTGAAAAGTCTCCTCATCTGCCTGGGCATTGAGGATTTTGAGCCTGTAGGTGTCAAAATTAGCCAGGGCAAATTTTTCTTCGGCGGAAAGGGATTTTCCACTGAACTCCTTGTCACGCAGATCGTTAATGCTTTCGCTGCCCCCAATGTCCTGTTTGGTGAAAAATTTCCTGGCGATATCGTTTTTAAAGTCCATTCCTTTCAAAGATAATAAAAACGAATAATTAAATTAGCGTGCCAGGAAAGGCTTTTCTAACAGAATGTTGTTAAAACCCCGATACCAGCTAATAGCCCTACTTGTAGCGATACTAAGTAAGAATACGTATTTCGCCCAACAGCCTATAAGCCGCTACGAATTTCGCTGGGCCTGTTTTCATCCGCTGACTGCTCTGAAAATAAAAAAACAATTGCCAAAGGCCCTGGCGATATACAGCGACATGAAGAAGAGTGGGATGCCCGATGCCTACAACAGCGGCGGAAAGCTCGATGCCTTCCGGCATGTGTACACCATGGCTTTCCTGGCCCGGAATATCAGGCCCCGCAAACTCCGGAAGCTGGGCATCGCGCATGAAAAAGGCAATGAGAGGCAGTTTCGTGAGGGACAGCAGGAGGAAGGCGAGCGCCCCGATAGCCTGGCCTGCGACATGGATCTCCGCAACAATGAGCTGGGCTTTGCCATAGGCTCTGCCAACCGCAGGGCCGGCGATACGCTCCTCAAGGAACTGGTGCTGCAGGCCATCAGGGATGGAAAGGCCTGGTATCTGAAGCGGAATGCCCGCTCGGAATATGTGGATTGCGCCGGCAAAGCCCTGGACCCGACCCTGTACCGCGAAAGCTGGTATGTTCCCAAATGCCTCATCAAAACAAATGAGTAGCTTTGTCCCGATCACTCTACCGGGATCGCTCAGCCAGCGATATACCGAAGGCTCTGCCGTTGACTGAGTGTAACCGAAGGCAAAAGGGATGTGAGAGGTGTGTTTTTAATTCTTTGATTTACAGGTGAATACCTGGTTAATGCCGGTTTGCGCCAGGGATGCGGAGGGCTTGGTTCCTTTAATGCGCCCGCCCGTTCTTGCGCATTAAAGAACCGGAACGAAGTGGAGCCCGGAAGCAGCCCGCCCGGGCGCCCAACTAAATACAAAAAATCGAATAAATGGATTGCCTATTTTTAATAAATTTGTTGATAAATTAAAAAAAAGTGTATCTTTGCCCTCCATTTTGAGGAAGAAGCTATGGGTAAAAGTCAGTACAACATACAGTTTGGCGGATTATCGATAGGAGAGCACGAGTTTGAGTTTGATGTGACGGAGAAGTTCTTTGAGCAGTATGATGACAGTGAAATAACAAGGGCCAACATCCATGTGGATGCGAAACTGGTGAAGCAAAACAGCTTAATGCATATTTTGTTTGACTTTGAAGGGACGATTGGCCTGAGTTGCGACAGGTGCCTGATCGATTACGATTGCCCGGTAAGCGGACAGGAGAAATTGGTGATCAAACACGGCGACCCGGCAGAAAGCACCGATGAGATGCTGGTGTTGAGGGAAGGCCTGGAGGAAGCGGATATTTCGCAATACCTGTACGAATACATCGAGCTGGCGATCCCTTACCGGAAAGTGCCCTGCGAAGATGAGAACCTGGAGTATGACGAATTGCCATGCGACGAGGAAACACTGGCTAAGTTCGAAGAACATAAAATAGACGAGGAACCAACCGCAAACCCCGAATGGGACAAATTAAAAAATATAAAGTTCAATAATAATTAAAGTTAACATACCATGCCTAATCCAAAACGAAAACTATCCAGATCCCGCAGAGACTCTCGTCGTTCTACATACAAAGCACCGACCATGACGATCGCAAAAGATACCACAACCGGCGAAGCACACTTATTTCACCGTGCACACTGGTTCGAAGGAAAACTTTACTACAAAGGAAAAGTAGTAATGGAAAAAGCGGTAAAAGCTTAATTTTTTTGAAACACGTTTTTCAAAAGAACCTTCTCAAGGCAATTGAGGAGGTTTTTTAGTTTAAGCCGCAACGAACCAGGCTAATTGCTATGGCGTGATAGAACGCTTTACCTCCCTGTTTTTACAAAGAATCAATTCCCTCCTAAATAGTGTATATTTACACGTCGCCTATGGTTTTTACATCCTATAGCAATATCATCAGTCCGCTTGGCTTTAGCACTGCCGAAAATTACGATGCCATCCGTCAATCGCGGACAGGCGTACAAAAAATCGTCCTGCCTTTTTCCAAAGAGCCTTTTTGTGTGGCGAAAATCGACGATGCGGCATTTGAAAAGCACCTTTCTCAGATCCGCGAAGCATCTACACACACACGCTTCGAAGCGTTGAGCATATTATCAATTCAGGATGTACTGAATCAGAGCGGCATCGATCCAACAAATCCGCGAACACTGCTCATCTATTCCACCACCAAGGGGAGTATCGACATCCTCGAAGGACGTTATCCGGCCATCGGCTCTGAAAGGGCCTATTTACCGGCATTAGCGAAGCACCTGCAATCGTATTTTCAATTTTCAAATACACCGATGGTGGTGTCCAACGCCTGCATTTCGGGCTTGCTGGCCATTGTCATTGCCAAGCGCCTGATCGGACAAGGCACTTACGATGATGTGATTGTTTGCGGCGGAGATATCTTATCGGAGTTCACCATCAGCGGCTTTAAATCCTTCAATGCCATGAGCTCTGAGCCGAGCAGGCCTTTCGATGCCAACCGCACAGGCATTAACCTGGGAGAGGCAGTAGCTACGCTCCTCCTTACCAATAAAAAAGAGCTTGCTACCCCTTACGATACGGAGATCGTCAGCGGTGCTTCCGCCAACGATGCTAATCATATTTCGGGCCCATCGCGCACGGGCGAAGGCTTGTTCCAGGCATTGCAAACTACTCTGAAGAACCAGAACCTCGCTGACATCGGCTTTATATCGGCGCATGGCACCGCCACGCCCTTCAACGACGAAATGGAGTCCATTGCTTTTGAGCGGGCCGGGCTGAGCGCGATTCCGCTCAACAGCCTGAAAGGCTACTACGGCCACACGCTGGGCGCTGCGGGCGTTCTGGAGACCGTGCTCTCCCTGGAGGCCATGAAACACCAGGAGCTGATCCGCTCGGAAGGCTACGCGACAAAAGGGGTGAGTGGAAATGTCACCGTCATCGAATCGCACCAGCCGAAGACGTATACAGCCTTCATCAAAACAGCATCGGGCTTCGGAGGCTGCAATGCGGCGGCGCTGTTCAGGAGAAAATCTATAACCACATAGTCACATAGAGAACTGAAATCATAAACCATATAAGACATTTAAGAACATATAAGAAGAATGCGATCGGTTAAGCCTTATATGGTTCCAGAACAAGAACAAACTTAACCACATAGAGGACATAGAGAGCTGAGATCATTAAACCATATAAGACATGTAAGAACATATAAGAATAGATAATCAAATACACGCTTAGAAGAAAAACTTATATGACCTTCTATGCCTTATATGGTTCAAAAACTGCTCTGGCTATGTTTCCTATGTGGCTTCAAAAAAATTAACAAATGACACACATCACCTCATACGCCCGGATCAGGCACCAGCGCCTTTCGCTGAATGGTGCGCTGCTCTTCGATGCTTCGGCATCACGCCTACCCGAATTTCTCACGGATGCCTATAAGGCCCTGGGCATGAGCTATCCGAAGTACCATAAAATGGATGCCCTCTGTAAGCTGGGCCTACTTTGTATGGAAGCGGCCGTCAAGGAATCGGATGTGCTTACGACATATCCCCTGGATAAGATTGCCATTGTCCTGTCGAATGCGGCTTCCAGCCTCGATACCGACAGGGTGCACCAGCAGTCGATCAGCGACAAGGCGAATTATTTTCCTTCGCCCGCCGTGTTTGTGTATACGCTTCCCAACATCATCATCGGGGAAATGGCCATTAAATATAAGATCACCGGGGAGAATGCTTTTTTTGTGTCGGAGCGCTTTGATGCAGGCTTGTTGTTAAATTACCTGGAAGCCTTGTTCCATGAGGAAACACAGGCAGCGGTGTGCGGCTGGGTAGAGGCGGATGGCGATGCCGCGGAAGCCTTTATTTTTTTGGTTGAAAAATCAGAAAATACAAATAAAAACAGTAATTTTAAACCTCTGAATCAACAAGCAATTACAGAATTATACAACCAATAAAACCGTATGGACGCATTAATAGAAAAATTAAAAGGACAGATTATAGAACAGTTGAACCTGGCGGAAGTAAAGCCTGAAGAGATCAATCCTGATTCGCCCTTGTTCGGTGAAGGCTTAGGGCTTGATTCCATTGATGCCCTGGAACTGATTGTTTTATTGGAGAAACATTACGGGATTAAAATTGAAGATCCTAAAGACGGGAAAACCATTTTCCAGTCGGTAAGGACTATGGCCGAGTACATCAAATCTCAAGGTAAATCATAACCGATTTGTCTCAACGCATTTATATTACGGGTTTAGGAGTGATTTCAGCCATTGGCAACAATGTGCCTGAGACTCTTGCGTCCCTGACCCAATCCAGAACCGGGATCGGCAAGATCAACCACCTGACTACGCGCTACAAAGATGAGTTTCTTGCCGGGGAGATCAAGCTCTCGAATGAGCAGCTTGCCGACCTGGTGAACGACCATAACCCGGACCTGAACCGCAATTCCTACATCGCCATGCTGGCGGCAAAGGAAGCCGTGCAGAATTCGGGGATCGATACCACTGACGGACTGCGTACGGGAGTTATCTCGTCTACTACGGTAGCCGGTATGGGTAAAACAGAATTGTATTACAAGGAGCTGTTTGAAAAAGACGATCACCTCAGTGTGCTCGATACGCATGATTGCGGCGACAGCACCGAGCGTATTGCCGATTTCCTGGGCAATGTGGATTATGTGACCACGATCTCTACGGCCTGCTCTTCGGCTGCCAATGCGGTAATGCTGGGTTGCAGGATGATCAAAAACGGGCTGCTCGACAGGGCAGTTGTTGGCGGTGTGGATGCCCTTTCTAAGTTTACCTTCAATGGTTTCAATACGCTCATGATCCTCGACAAGGAATGGAGCAAGCCTTTCGATGAGAACCGCAAAGGCCTGAACCTGGGGGAAGCCGCGGCTTTCCTGGTGATCGAAGGAGAAGAGGCTTTGAAAAAACGAAACGGAAAAGCACTGGCGGAAATTGTCGGCTATGCCAATACCAACGATGCCTATCACCAGACGGCTTCATCGCCGGAAGGCTATGGCGCACAGATGGCGATAGAACAGGCTTTGCAGATGAGCGGCCTGAAACCCGGAGATATTGACTACATCAACATGCACGGCACCGGAACGCCTAATAATGACCTTTCGGAAGGCACAGCTACACGCGCGGTATTCGGCGATAAGGTTCCGAGGTTCAGCTCTACCAAAGCCTTTACAGGCCATACACTGGCAGCAGCAGCAGCTATTGAAGCCGTAATCTCTGTACTGTCTATCCAAAACGATATGATTTTCCCGAACCTGAATTTTACCACGCCCATTGCCGGTCTCGATTTGGTTCCGGAAACCACGCTGGTGAAAACGCCTGTGAATACAGTACTTTCCAACTCCTTCGGATTCGGAGGCAATTGCTCATCCCTCATTTTTAAGAAAGTAAGCGCATAGTGGCCAAAGCATTCATAAACGGTACAGGCTGTATTTCCCCGCAGGACAGCATCAACAACCAGTGGTTCTTTGATCCGGTGACGGCGCCATCGGGCGATTATTACAATGCGCAGGAACCTTCCTACAAGGAATTTATTGCCCCTAACTTATTACGCCGCATGGGCCGCGCCATCAAAATGGGTGTAGCCGGCGCCAACCTTGCCTTACAGCAGGCCGGCGTGAAACAGGTGGATGCCATTATTACCGGCACAGGCCTGGGCTGTTTCGAGGACAGCGAGCGCTTCTTGCTGGCGATGCTCAATAACAACGAGCAATTCCTGACTCCTACGTCTTTCATTCAATCCACGCATAACACGGTTGGCTCGCAGATTGCGCTGATCATGAAATGCCACGATTATAATTTTACCTATGTACACCGCGGCTTTTCGTTTGAGAGCACGCTGCAGGATGCACTCATGCTTTTTTCGGAAGGCAAGGAAAGCGTGCTGGTTGGTGGCATCGAAGAGCATACACCTAATTTTGTGGAGCTCAACCGCAGGGCACATAAATTTAAAACCTACGATCTGGCAGTACCCTTCTGGAAAGCAGGCACACCGGGTATCCAGATGAGTGAAGGCGCTGCCTTCTTTGTGCTGAGCAAAAGTAAAACAGACCGCAGTGTGGCGACGATAGAAGGCGTTCAAACCCTCTATAAGCCAAAGGGCAGCGACGTGATCCTGGAAAAACTGCATGCTTTTTTGAACCGCCACGGGCTCAGCCTCTCACAGATCGATGTGTGCCTCATGGGCTTTAGCTCCGATGTGAATTTCGATCTGTATCTGAAAGAGCTTTTACCGGCGATTGAACAAGAAACGGTGGCCGCTCATTTCAAGCACCTGTCGGGAGAATACCATACCGCTTCGGCCTTTGCCTTATGGACAGCCACCAAGCTGATCGAAAAACAAGAGCTGCCGGAAGTGCTTGCCATTTCTGATAAAAAGCCATCGCAGATCAAGCATGTGCTGATCATCAATCAATATCTAGGGATTAATTATTCCTTCACGTTAGTCAGCAAATGCTAACTTTTGTTGAAAAAGAATAGAACGCCCGCCTGACCGGACGGCAGGTAACACAGATTATAAGATCAGAACAGGGATTAGAACAACCACGCCGGGGCGCGTGACACCTTTCCATTGGAAGGAGATAGCTATCGTAAGAATAGCTTTGCGCCCCTGCCTGAATGACGCAGTTGGCAGGTTTGCGAGAAAAATATCTATGGTTTCTTTCTGTTCTCTATGTTTCTATGTAACTATGTGGTTAAAAAAACAGAGCGCTATTACACAATGCCTTCGATCAAATTCATAAAATTCCGTTCGGTTACTATCCTCTTCCTCCTTGGACTGATCGCCTTTTTCTGGTTCCGGTACACCGAAGGCTTAAGCTATTGGTACCTGGTAGCGTGGGTTCACCTGTTCATCCTGGTGCAGTTCCTCGGGGCTTATTTTATCGGGATGAACTTTCATGTCGATTCCCTGAATGCCCTGGACACCGCCGAAAAAAAAGTGCTGCTGACCTTTGATGATGGCCCGCATCATCCCAATACCACAAGGGTTCTGGAGGTTCTTAAAAAACATGGGGTCAAAGCGGTATTTTTTGTGATCGGGAAAAACATGGAAGGCGCTGAAAGTATCCTGCAGCAACTCATTGCCGAAGGGCATACGATAGGGAACCATAGTTTTTCGCATGATGCCAAGATCGACCTCTGGCCGGCGAAGAAGATCACTGCCGACCTGGCTGCCTGTCAGAAATTGATCGGGCACTACCAGCCCGGAAACAAAATCTTTCGCCCGCCCTATGGTGTCACCAATCCCAATATGGCGAAGGCTATTCAGCAAAACGGTCTGCAATCCATCGGCTGGAACATTCGCAGCTATGATACAAGTATTAAGGACCTTGAAAAAATAAAGCAACGTGTGCTTTCCCGCTTAAAGCCGGGCGCGATCATTCTCCTGCACGACCGGCTTGACTACATGCCCGAGCTGCTGGAACAATTAATTCCTGCGATCAAAGAGAGAGGATACGACTTTGCCCAAATGTCTTCCTGAAATTCATAAAAGGATGAATCAACCACGTTCGGCATCCCGTTTTTTGATAAAGCGCCGGTAAGTATTTCTGTTTAGCTTTTCTGCAAACATCATTGAATATTTTGGTTTATCTTAGTAAAACGAAATGGTTATGAAGTTTATTCTATTTTTATTTTCCGTTTTGCTATTAAGTAGCTGCGATGCTTTTGTGAGGTTGCCGTATTATATTGAGAACAAAACATCCGGGCCCCTCAAGGTCTTTGTGCCACATTATCAGGCAGATGGTGCTTTCGGCAGAAGCGTAGATACCACACTGGAAATCGGGCCGCACAGCGGGGCTTTCATCGGGAGCACCATGCCGCGGGTGACAGGCCCGCTTGGTGCGACACGGAGGATTTACCGGGAATCACCGGGTTTCTGTGGTTTGAAGCTGGTAAAGCAGGACACAACAATCGCTCTTGCCTGCACAAAGAAAGAATGGAAATTAAGAAGAGGCATTTCTGTATTGAAGATCAAACATTAAAATCATGTTCATAGTTTGTCCGTGGCTTTTTCCTGAAAATAGCTATTTTTAAAATGAAATGTCCTTTAAAAACTATGAAACTAAAAACAACATTCCTCACTTTTTCTGTTGCCCTGGCTATGACGGCCATCACATGCACGTCCTGTAAAAAAGATCCCGGCCCCGCAGGACCGAAAGGCGATACAGGCGCTGCAGGTGTCAATGGCGCTGCTAACATTAAGAACTATGCCGTGTTGATCAAGCCCTCCGATTGGGTGTGGGACGCCACTTACAAGCAATGGGCCTTTGATTATCCCATCACCGCCGGTTATAACGATGCCGTGATGGCTTACGTGATCTCCGGGAACGGCTCTGAAGTCATGCCTTATCAAAACCAGATCGACGGAAGCATCACTACTTTCTCCACCTTGTTTTTTATCGCCACGCCCAGGATCACGTTCAAATATTATAACGGCACTACTACATTGGCAAGGCCTACGGTTGACAAATCCATCAAGCTCGTGGTGATTCCGCCTGCCGTGATCAAAACCGGCGTGGATGTGAAAACCTACGCCGCTGTGAAGGAAGCTTATCACCTGGCAGATTGATGGTGGCGGTTTTAAGATCGTGAGAGAAAGCGCCGCTATATTTCTGAAAGAGCTGAGATGGCATTGCGACCATCTCCACACGCCTGAATTCGATTTTGTTGTGGAGTACTGGGGAATCCTCTGGCATCCCTGGTTCATCGAGGTAAAAGGAAAGAACATTCCCATTTCTGCCGGAGATTTGAAGCAGGATGATTTGGATGAGTGGGTGGAACAGGGGATTTTGAAACTGCTGAAAGATTATCCGGATCATGAGCGCAAGGATCTGGAGCTGCAAAGAACAACCTACCAACTGATGAACGACACAGTATGATTCCATTTTATAAGCAACATAAAGAAATAAATGCATTCATCGAATCGGTTGACCAGGTGCTGAATAGCGCGACGGTATTTATAGAGCAGGACTTGAACGGGCCAATCGATAGTATGGCTTATGTCGATGAAGCTTTTCAGTCCGGAAAATTTTATGATTGGATGCAGGAAGCTCTGGGCGAGACAGGCAGGAAAACGGAGCCGGTACTCTTGAATATAGAGTTCAGGCTTTTGCCTGTTTCATTCGGGAAATTTAAAGGCATGCTGGAAGAGATGTTGTCGGTGAGGCGTAGTCCCTACCGGGTGAGCCTCGGGCAAAGCCAGGTCCGTTTTTTAGTGGATGATTTTATAGAATCAACGGTTAATGCCGGCCACGAGAGATCCCACCTTCAAAGAATAGAAGAGATCGATGCGTCCTGGCGATTCTGTTGTATGCCCAGGAGCACGGATGGTTCTATGCTTCATGAGATCGATGATCCGGAAACCCTTGAGCCCGGATTTTATAAAACGGAAGGAGATCCGAATACGGGCAATTACCTCTCCACGTATTTTTTTAATATGGGAGGCGATGCTTTCCTCGTATTTCACAACGAGCGGAAACTCTATTTCCTGCTCGCCAATGGAAGCGATTAGAATAATAATGAATAACTAAACATTAACAACATGAGCTGGTCGATAGACGAATTACAAAATACCTGGCAACTGGTTTCCAAACTACATGATGGACAAAAATACGGTGGCCCGAAGGAAGGAGAAAAAATAGAATACATCAACCACATCGGGAGCGTGACCTTCGAAGTCCTGAAAGCCATTGAGCAAACACCTGCGATGAATGCCGGGCTCGCTATTTCCTGCGCCTTATTGCATGATAGCATCGAGGATACGCCTTTTCGCTACGAGCAGGTAAAAGAGCTGTTTGGTGCTGAGGTTGCCGATGGCGTTATGGCACTCACCAAAAATGATGCACTTGAAGGAAAGCATGAGAAAATGACGGACAGCCTGAAACGCATCAAGGCACAGCCCGGAGAGGTATGGGCGGTGAAGCTCGCCGACAGGATCTGCAACCTCTACGCGCCGCCCTATTACTGGAACAAGACTAAAAAACTGGCCTACATCGAAGAGGCAAGATTGATCCTCAGCGAATTGAAAGAAGGTAATGCTTACCTCGCGAAGCGGCTGGAAGAGAAGATCGAGGCCTATCACCGGTTTTTATAATACCTTCGTGTAAGATGAAAACACTTCTCCTGGCGCTAACGATTCTATGCCTGTCTGTATCTTACGGGCAGAAGGCTGTCGCTTATAAAGCCCCGGATGCTTTTTTTGTGGTAGACCGCAAATGGGATCCGAAGCTTTGTGTCAAGTTTGCGCCCTTATCCCTTTTAGGAATTTATGCAGGCCCATCCATCAGGCTGGGTGCAGAGTTTAAGGTGATGGATAACTGGTCGCTTTACCATGAATTCGGCTACTTCTTTGCCTACAAACACGGAGCGCTTACAAAGCTCGAGCTAAAACATTACTTCGAGGATCAGGACGAGCCTGATGTTAATTCAGGGGGTTATCTCAGCGGGGAGTTATACTATAAATACCAGTATTTCGATGCATCCGATTCTATTCAGATTGCTCCCAAGTATGAGAAAACGTATTCGGTTTCCAAGCATGTGGAGTGTTTTACGCTCAAGTACGGTTATATGAAAGTCTACCCTTGCGGCATCGTGGTGGATCTGTTTGCAGGAATTGGTATCAGGGTAAAGCAGGCTAAGAACACACTCACGGCAGATGAGAACGAGCATATCGAGCATTCGACCGATTATGGCCCGAATGTATTTACAAACGAAGCGGGTAACAAAGTCTACCCGAACATCGATCTCGGCGTAAAAGTAGGTTACAGGTTCAGAAGATGAGTTAGCTTAAAACCCCGGTTTTTTAGCCACGCTCACAAACTGTTCGAGCACTCCATCGGCAATGCCGTATTCCACAGACTCTTCGGCATTCATAAAATAATCGCGGTTAAAATCTTTCAGGATCTTTTCTACCGGCTGGCTGCAGTTCTCCGCCAGCAGCCGTGCTCCCAGCTCTTTGGTCTTCATCAGCTCAGCCGCCTGGATCTCGATGTCGGAGGCATTGCCGCCGCTTCCGCCGCTGGGCTGGTGGATCATCACGCGGCCATGCTTCAGAACAAAGCGCCTGCCTTTGGCACCTGCCGATAGAAGAATAGAAGCCATGCTCGCCGCAAAGCCGCTGCAAACGGTAGATACGGGGCTACTGATGCTTTTCATCGTATCGTAAATGGAGAAGCCTGAGGTGACATAGCCACCGGGGCTGTTAATGATCAGCTGGATTTCCTTGCCCGGTTGCTGCAATTCGAGGTAGAGCAGGCGTTCCACCACATGCCGTGCCGAAGCATCGTCTACCTGTCCCCACAGAAACACTTTGCGGTCGTTCAGGATTTTTTCATCGATCAGGTCTTTTAAATGTAAGGTGCTCATAGGCTTTAACGGAATATGTTTTTAATGGTTTGTCTGAAAGCGCTGAACCTGCTTTCGCTGAAGAGGCGGTCATGCGCTTTTTCAATCTCGAGCCGGATCTGTTTGCGGCTGTAAGCCCTGATCAGCTCATGGCTGCGCTGCTGCCACAGCACCTTGTCGCGGAGCGCCGGATCGATGAGGAGCCGGGCTTCCATCAGCACATGCTCTTCCGGCGCTAAGCTCCGGTTCAGATACTGTTCGATATGGTGTACCTCATTCATAAAAATCGGCTTTGGTTAAGGCGCGTTGTTGGATTTCATTTCTTACTTTTTCCAGGCACTTGTGTTTTTGCACGGTGGCCGAGCGTTCCCCCGAGAAGCCGAAGCTGTGCGAGAGCTCTTTCATGTTGAGCTTATCATAATAAAAAGCTTTCAGTAATTCCAGGCATTTCTTTCCCGAACGTTCCACCAGGCGCATCAGCCGGCCCGAAACTTCCGGCTCTTCCTCTTCGCTGATGCTTAGGTTCTCATTGAGCGGAATGCCGGCTTTTTGTTCCCGGTGCTTCTTATACCACAGGTGCTTGCAAATGCCTACCAGGTAAGCGTTTTCACTTTGATCGGGATTAAATTCCTGTTCCCGTGTTTTTTCATAATAGATGAGCAGGGCATCCTGGAAAATGTCTTTCGCTTCATCAAAGTTCCCACCCATTTTGCGGATGAAGGAAGCAGCGCCCGGAAAGGCGGACTGGTAGAGCCGGATGAAAAGCTCCTGCTGCGTTTGTGGTATGATCGGTTCTATCGTTAGCATGGTTTAATAGGATGTGCCGGAAATGAGAAGAACATCACCTATAAAATTAAATTATTTTTATAATATGAAGAATGCTTTATTATCCCGTAATGGGAAGGGTTTTTTGCTTTGTGTCCCTGTACATTCATTTGGGCGTGTCCCTGCGGGCCGTCGCGACAAGTCGTGATCGTCACGCGCTATTTCCTATCGGATAGCTTACCTGTCGACACCGGCCGCTAAGGTTAAAGACAACAACAATAAAAAGACTCTTTCTAAGTTATTTTACAATGACACCTGTATGACAGCATCACCTCTTTGGGATCTCACATAAAATTTTATCTTTGTTATAGAACTCTCAATACTGAAACGATGAGTGAATTAAACGACGCGCTTTACTCAAAAATTCAGGCCTTTTGTGGCCTGGGCAACGAACATGCTGAAGACGGGAATTACCCTGCGGCTCTGAACGAATACTGGAAAGCCTTTGACCTGGTGCCGGAGCCTAAAACATCCTGGGAAGCTACTACCTGGATCCTGGTTGCTATCGGTGATGCCAATTTTCTCGGCAGGGATTTCCAGGCCGGAGTAGATAACCTGTCCTCGGCGATGCATTGTCCCGGTGCCATCGGCAATCCCTTCATTCACCTGAGGCTTGGCCAATGCCAGCTTGAGCTGGGAAATACGGCACGTGCCGCCGATGAGCTTATGCGGGCTTACGCGATAGAAGGGGAAGAAATCTTTGAAGACGATGATCCGAAATATCTGCAGTTTCTGAAAACGAAGATCTGAAACCAGGAGCAGGCGGAAAATTTTTAAAAAAACCGGATTAAATTATAGAAATGGGCTATAGCATACATGTTTACCCGCTGGGGTTAAGAGAACGTACAGAATTAAAGAAACTCGATTTCAGCGGCGCCATGGATTTTATAGAGGCTCCGGAAAACCTGGTGGCTTTTACGCCAGAGCAGGTGCAGCTGATTGAGAAGCACCTCGACAGGAGAGGCTACTATCTGTCGCATGAATCGAAGGATAGAAAAGTATACGTGCATAAAGAGTACCAGTCAGTAGAAGTCCTGTTTGTTCCTACAGGATTATTTTTTATGGCCAGGGGAGAAGACATCATGGAGATAAGCATGACAGCAGGTGAGTTTCGCTATTTCCCCTCATTGCAGGGAAACTTCGCTGTGCTGGATCCTCAGAACGAAGGCTGGCAGGATTAATCAAAAACCGTGATGCCCGCGATGCCCCGAGAAGACGGGCTAAGCTTAACCGTTACCGTAATAATTTAAAGTAGCCTGTTTTTTGTATGGGCTTGTTGTCGGTATAGGTTTCAACTTCGGTATGGTAAACATAGGTTTCCATATTTTGCGGAACCCCTTTATAGTATCCGTCCCAGCCGGCATTTAAATCGTTTGTTTCATAAATGAGCTCACCCCAGCGGTTGTATACTTTAAAATAGTTGAGCTTCTTAATTCCCCAGCCGTCCACAATGATGAGGTCGTTCACGCCATCGCCATTCGGCGTAAAAGCTGTGGGCACATCAACGGTGCTTTTCTCCAGGATGTTAACGGTATAGGTGTTCAGCCGCTCAAAGCAGCCTTTGCTATCGGTGACCTTAACCGTATAGGTGTAAGCCACTGTTGACGAAAAAACAGGAGAAACACAGGCTGTGCAGCTGAGGTAATCGGAAGGAGTCCAGGTGTAGCTAAATCCGGGCCCTGCATAGCCGGGCAGGATCGCCGTTTGGCCGATCACGATGGTTGTGTCCCACGAAATGCTGGCAGGCGGTTCCTGGATGTTGATCTGTAACGTATTGCTTCCTACACAGCCATAAACATTGTTTGCAGTCACCGAAAAAATAGTCGTGGAGCTTAACGTAGCAACAGGATCGGAAGAGTTGGGATTGCTGAGTCCCGTGGAAGGCGTCCATGTATAAGTGGTGCCGCCGCTCACATGAAGCTGGGTCGGCCTGTTCTGGCAGGTATCGCGCCCACTTAACACCAGCATTGGTATCGGATAGATCGTCATGGGCTTCCTCAGGGTATCCTTGCAGCCGTACTGATTGTTTGAGATGAAGAGCACTACCGTATAGGTTCCGGCGGCAGCGTAGGTATGGCTCGGGCTTTGTGAGGTAGTGTTGTTGGTGCCGTCTCCGAAATTCCACAGGTAGTTATCGGCATTTAAGGAGTGGTTATTAAAAACGTCGGTAGTCCCCAGGCAATGCGCCGTATCGGTCACCAGCAATTCATTGTTGCGGTCGAAATCGGCCACGAGCTTATAAATGGTAAGAGGCTTGACAACAGAATACCGGCAGGCCGAGTCGGCCGAATAGTAAGTTAAGGAAACATTGGTGGTGCCTCCGGGTGGATGGTAATTATAAACATGCGAAATTGGAGATTGAGGGGAGATGTTATAATCGGTGCCGTCACCAAAATCCCAGCCCCAGACATACACATTAGCCGTATCTTTAATGGTAAAGGTCACCGACTCGTTTTTGCATACCGTTGTTTTGCTCAGGCTGAAATCGGCATCGGCGCTGTAAACCCTGATGTTTGTGCGGGTCGTGTCGCAACAGCCAAAGGGTGTGCAGTTGATGAGAGACACCGTGTAATTTCCGGCAGAGGTATAGGTCGTTCCTACAACCGGATTGCCGACTACAGGACCGCCGCCGTTTCCAAAGTCCCAATGGCGCGTTTGAGGCGTGTAAGGGTTTATGGAATTATCCGAGAAGAGAACGGTTGATCCTGCGCAGGCGTTTTGCTTGCCCGGGTTGTTTTGGTTGGTGTAGGATAAAATGGCGGTAGGGTAGCTTTGCACCTGCACAAAGTAGGATGAAGGATTTGCTTTGCAGCCATTAGGGTCGGCCATCTGGAGAGTTACCGTATAGCTTCCCGCAGCGGTATAGGTGTGCGAGGTATTCACGACAGAGCCTGTAGTCAGCGGTGATCCGTCACCGTAATTCCATGTATAGGTATTCACGCTTCCGGCCGTGGTAGATAAGTTAACGCTTCTTCCGGTACAGATCTGGTTAGTGTTGCCGGATACACCGGGAGGAAATGGCGCATTCATCACCACCGGAAATAGTTTAACATCACTGCAACCATGAGCGTTTGTCACGCTAAGCTGTATGTTATAGGTACTTGAGGGCGAAACGGCAGCGGTGTAAGTATGTGTAGCCACAGGCCCTGATACCACAGGGCTTCCATCGCCAAAGCTCCAGGTATACGCCGTTACCGTTGTATTGGATGTCACGCTTTGTGTGGCGCTCAAGCTAAAGGACGGAACGCAGCCAATGGTGTTCGATAAGACGGCGTTGGCTGTGATCGAGCTCACAAAAATGCCGGCGCTGCTGGTGTCCCTGCATCCGTTCAGGTCTTTCACCACAAGCTTCACCGTCTGGTTGCCTGCAGGCAGCATCGAATAAGTGAGGGCCGCATTGTCTGTAATGACGGGTGGGTTGCTGCCAAAAAACCAGATGTAGCCCACGCCACACACGGCATCCACGTCCTGGCTTAAGGACGCGCTAAAATTGGCGTTTGCGGCCAGGCAGGTCACAGTTTGGCTGGTAATCACGGATTTGATATCTCGTACCTTTACGATCAGTGTGTCGTAATGCGGAAGGCAGCCTGTCGATGGATTTTCACCTTTCAGGACTACCGTATAATTTCCGGTAGCAGCATAGGTGTGTTTCAGGGTATGCATCCCACTGGTGTATACGGTGTCACGGTCGCCATCACCATAGCGTATTTCCGCAAAGGAGGCATCCTGTAAAAGCAGATTAAAACTGACTTTAAATACCGAATCACATCTGGTGTAAAAACGTCCCGAAACAATAGGCCCTTTCACCAGAACGCCTGTGGGCAGCGTGGTATCGCTCATGCAGCCATGGCTGTAGGCTGTGAGAGTGAGTGGGTGATTGCCGGTGTGTGAATAGGACCAGCTTGGATTAGGATCGGTAATACAATGGGAATAGTAGCTCGCATCCGATGTCAGGTGCCAGTGATTCACCGAATCGGCAAGCGGCGTCAGGTTGGTAATGGTCACAGGCTCGTAAGGGCATACAACGGCCGGGGAGAATGTAAAGCTGGGATGCGGCGGGCTTGCCACGTATATAGGCCATTTGAAGGACGTATCCCTGCAGCCCTGCGAGTTTTGCACGACCAGCGTGGCGTAGTAGGTTCCCGGCGTGGTATAGGTATGAGTCACCAGTGTATTCGTACTGCCCGCATTCAGAGGACTTCCGTCGCCAAAGTTCCAGGTATAGTTGGTGATAGGATGCGATGATTGGCTGGTGTCGCGAAAGGTAACGGTTAAAGGATTACAGCCCTGGATGATATCCGTGTGAAAGAAGGCGGTAGGCCTGTGCAGCGTATCCAGCGACTTAATAATGGAGTCCCGGCATCCGCCCGGGCTTATGACCAGGAGGCTTGCGGTTAAGGCGGCGGGTTGGTAGATCGTATAGGGGTTAAGGCTTCCCTGCGTATAGGTGAAGCTGGGATTCGTCAGCACGGAAGAGCCGTTGGAATTTCCTCCTGCAAACGTCCAGCTGTAGGTGCTGGCGCCGGTGCTCGTATTGCTGTACGTAACAACCAAGGGCGAGTTGCATGAAAACGGAGGAACGGCAGTATAGTTGGCCACAGGCTTTTCCACCGTCACGGTAAATGTTTTGGAGGTCATGCAGGATCCAAGAAAGGTGGTGGCCGTAATGGTATAGGTGCCGGCATTGCTATACACGTGAGAAAGGGTCGTTGGCGGGAATGCCATTTGTACCGGTGTCCCATCACCGAAATTCCATTGGGTAAGGTTAGAGGCGGATGTATCCCTGACAAAGAAAGCCGTATTGAAGCAGGCAATGGTTTTCATACTCGCCTTAACCGATGGTGTAAGCACGTTGACATTCACTGTTTTTGTATCGCTGCAGCCATTGTTATCCGTGCAGGTTAAGGTGACAGGGTAGGAGCCGGTTGCGGTAAACGTTACGGCAGGAGGATTTACAGAGGAGGACGGGCTACCGTTGAGGTTCCAGCTATAGGTGAGTGCCGTGCTGCCCGTGGTGCTGTTGCTGCTGGATGAAGAGCCGCTGAAGGTTGCTGTAAAAGGAGCTGTACAGGCATTCAGGCCGGGGGCGGCGGTGATGATCACGGTTGGCTTGACGGATACTTTGATTAAGGCTGTTTTGGTAATGGAGCTGTCGCAGCCATGCCCGTCTTTGTAGATCAGTGTCACGTTGAATGTTCCCGGAATGGTGTACACATAATTCGGATTTTGCGCCGTGCTCACGCCGCCATCGCCAAAGGACCATTGCCACTGAGGCGCCAGGGTTCCCCCGCTGTTTACTGATTGGTCTGTAAACGAAACGCTTAATGGTACGCAGCCGCCATTGGTATTTACGGTAAAGTTAGGCGTTGGTTTTCCGTATACCTTAATGTTTACGCTTTGAGTAACCGGGTTGCCTCCAACGGTGGCGCTGTAGGTAGCCGTAATGTTTCCGGCGCTTGAATAGGTATGTGTGGGATTGTTAAGGTTAGAAAATGTACCGTCGCCAAAAGCCCATTGTATATTACTTGCGCCGGCCAGGCCCGTGAACTGAACGCCCACAAGAGGAACACAACCTTCGTTAGGAACGGCTGTAACGGTTTGTGATGATATCTGCGTGAAGCATGCAACCAATAATACAAAAGTGTATATCAGATGGCGTATGGTTTTTGGCATTGATTTTTTCCACTATATTTGCAAATATAATGATTACATCGCAAGTGCTTAGTCGTCTGCTCGTTATTTTGTTTATAATGCCACTTATTATGAGTGGGCAGAGTAATGACTGTGGCACGAAGAAGTATTCTCCTGCCGATATGCAAAAGCATTACGCTTCCGTTCAATCCATGCGTGCTATGTTGCCTCACGATACCTGCCTTAACAGGGAGCTGTCTGTTGTGTTTCATATCGTGCTCGACAGCACCGGTCAGCCGGGAGTAAGCGTGGCCACCCTGGATGCAAGCATTGCCATGCTTAACCAGGTCTGGAAACCCATCTGCATTAAATTTTCCAGGTGTAGTCTTAATTACGTTCCCGATTACAATTACAATCAGTGGAATGATGTCATCCACGAAGGACCTTTTTTCGGCAACTACTTTGTTGACAATACACTCGATATCGTGCTGGTGGATAATATCCTGTCGCCGGCCGGAGCCAGCGGCTATGCCGCCACGATGAGCCACATTGTGATAAGAAAAGCGTCTATCACAGCAGTAACGGCCATTCATGAGATGGGTCATGTATTTGGATTGCCACACACCTTTGACGGGTCGGGAGAGTTTGTGCGAAGAGTAAACTGTTATACCAACGGCGATGGGTTCTGCGATACGGAAGCCGATCCTTTTCCGGCGGGCAACACGCCGGGTGCTCATTGTAATTTTCAGCCCGGGCCGACTGATGCCGCCAATGATTATTATACACCTCCTCTCGATAACTACATGACCTATTTTTCGCCCTGCCGCTGCAGATTTACACAAGAGCAGTATAATTTCATGGCTCTGACATTTATCCTGTCAGGCACTCAGCTGCATTAAAACCTGTCTTTGAGATAGCTTCTGCTTAGTTGTCGTCCCCGAAATTGGTAATCGTACCAATGATCTTGAATTCGGTGCGCCGGTTTTTAGCACGCCCGGCCGGGTTATCACTACCGTCCTTGTTGCGGTTAGGAGCGACCGGGGCTGTTTCTCCATAACCCTGGGCTTTCAAACGATCGCGGCTGATGCCTTTGGCGATCAGATAGGCCACAACGCTTTCTGCCCTTTTTTGCGAGAGCTTTTGGTTGTAATCCTCGCTTCCCTTATCATCTGTGTGCGACGAGATCTCAACAATGATGTCGGGATTCAGTAGCATGATTTTTAGAATAGTGGTATCGAGTGTAAGCGTCGAGTTTTTGGTAAGATCGGACCGGTCAAACTCATAATTGATGTTGTCGATCGCAATGGCTTTTAACGGCACTTTAGAGAGTGTGAAATTGCTCTCGATCGTTCTGTCCTGCGATTCGTTTTGGGTATTGATCAGGTTAGCGCTTGTGGTGTTGATGTAGTTTGGTTTCCTGGCAACGAGCTGGTATTCCTTCCCTGCCTCAAGAGTTGTTTTGTAATTGCCCTCCTTATTGGTGGCAATGCTTTTTACCAAAACCGGCTCCCCGTTTTTTTTATCGATCAGGTAAACGTCTACCCAGGCGCTGTCGAGGTTCTGTTTTGTGGATTCCTTTAAAAGCTCTTTGACATTGCCCGCTACAAACAGGTGGATGTACGAGGTGTGCTTATAGGAGTAAATGTCGTCGCAGCAGGTCGCATTTTTTATCGAGGCGCCCCCTTTGCGGTTGGATACAAAAAATCCCTCTTCGCGGTTTTTACCGATGCTGAAATAAATATCGTCGGCCCCTGAATTTATCGGCTCGCCGAGGTTTTCTACAGGAGTCCACTTTTTGTTATCGCCGGTAACCTTGTAGATGTCCAGGCCTCCCATGCCGCCCCAGCCTTCCGAGCTGAAGTACAGCGTGCGCGTTTCGGCATCGAAGAAAGGCGTCAGCTCGTCTTTGGGCGTGTTGATTTTTACCCCGGCATTTTTCGGCGCTTTGTACATCTTTCTCTTTTTATCGTATACAAAATACCAAATGTCTAACCCGCCTTTGCCTTTCGGGCGGTCGCTGATAAAATACACAATTTCATTTCCCTTGGCAGGATCTATGCATACAGCGGGCTGTGTGCTGGTATAGTTTTTATTATTAATGCTTTTACCGAGCTTCACCGGCTCTGTCCATTCTCCCTTAACCTTTTCGGTCATAAAAATAGCACACACCGTTATGCCTTTCCAGTTGGGCTTGCACACGGTATAGTACATCTTATTGCCATCGGGCGTAAAGGTGGCATTCCCGACATTTTCGCCGGGTTTATTGTAGGTGCCTGTCATGTACTCCTCCTCGAAGCGCCACTCGTTGTTTACTTTTTTAGCCGTGTAAAATTTTCTTACGGGAATATTGGCACTGTCTTCACCCTCTGTATAATATTCTTTTTTGTTGGTTCTTAAAGAGGCGTATAAGAGCGTGTTTTCATCGAGTGCAATAGGCGAGAGCTCCACATGCACTTTATTGATGCTGGTGTCCAGGTGCTGGATCACAAATTTTTGAGACTGGTTGATCACATTCCTGACCGAGTCGCAAAACGCCACTTCTTTTTTTGCCTGCTTCTTTAATGTTTTTTCGGAGCCTTTGTATTCTTTTACAAATTTCGCAAAATGCTCTTTTGCCTTGTCGTACTTGCCCGAGGACTTGCACATATCTGCATAGTAGTAGAGCGCCAGCACATTTTTTTCAGGATCCGACTGGTAGGCCTTCAGGTACATTTTTTCGGCCGATTCATAGTCGCGCACCATGCGATAGGCATCCGCCATTTTGTATTGCACCTTGCTGTCGGACTTATTAAATTTAAGATACGCTTTGTAATAGTCGACCGCACTGCCATAGTCGTTTTGCACCACGGCATTATTCCCCAGTTTTTTGAGGTCTTTGGCAGACAGGCGACTCAGGGTTACACTATCGGTTTGTGTAAACGCCCGGCTCCATATAACCATCAGGAGGATAAATAATCTAATACCTGTCACAAGGAATTTGTTTTTTTTGTATGCGTGTATTTTTACCGGTATATATCAGGGCAATCTCGTACGCTCCTTTGTAATCGGTTGCTGTTTTTAAAGGGGACACATTAATGTCGTAGCTAAAGCCAATGGTATATTGCTTGTATTTCACACCGAGGTTAACGATAGCGGCATCCGAGATCCGCTTCACGCCTTTTCGCCACATGAACCCGCCAAATACTTTATTCTCATAAAAGGTGGTATTGCCGAGTGAATACTCGAGGTTCATCCCAAAGATCCAGTCGTTGGCCTTGCTTGTGACATTGGCAACCGTATTAGGTACAACCGCCAGTTTGGTGTTAACGAAATAACGGATCGAGCCGACATAAATCTGCCTGACCGGGAGTTTGTTGTTGCGTGTGTAAAATGATTCGTTCGGCGTGTTCAGGTGAAAATAGGATCCCCCGATCTCAGGTTCAAATTTTTTGAAGCGACGGCTGACATGAAAGCCCATATTGAAGTCGAAATAAGTCAGGCGCTCCCTGGTGTACGATTCGTTATTGGCCAGGGTATTATCGAAAGAGCCCGTATTCCAGTTTAACTGGTTCGGAAAAGAATGGGAGTTGAAATCAAGAGACTTCATCACCAACCCGGGCTGGATGCCAAAGCTTAAGTTAAAGCCTGCCAGTTTTTTATGGATCGCCGCCGAAGCGAAGATCTTGGTCACATTCAGGTTCCCTCCCGATTTATCGCTGATGAGGTAAAGCCCGCCCGAAATGTTTTGGTTGAGGGGATAAAAGTTCATATCTCCTCCTATAGAATACGTGTTGTAGGCTTTTGCAATTTCTTTCCATTGGCTGCGGTAATTTCCCATGAGGCGCCAATCCCCTTTGTAATTGCCGGTATTTGCCGGGTTTACGCTTAGGGGAGATAAGTTGTACATGGAAAAGTGAATGTCCTGCCCGATTGCAAGAACGCTTAATCCGAAGCACAGTATGAAGAGTCTTAGCCTCATTCTGCAAATATACTTAAATTACCTGACCAAGAGGGGCCGCTTTAGTAAGGGCTCTGGCGGCGGATGATTCTTCCGAACAGTTTCGGGAAGAAGCGTTTGATCTTTACAGCCAGCAGTTCTTTTCCACCGATGAGCACTTCTTCTTTGTCATCCAGCATCGCTTCAAAAATCTGGCGGGCGCATTCCTCCGCACTCATGGCCTTCTCATGGCTTTCGTCCATTTTATTGTGGCTGCTCCCGGCTCCCGCTTCCGCATTCAGTGATACATTGGTTTTTACTTTCCCGGGAGAGACGATCAATACCGATACTCCTTTCTTCTCGATTTCCAGCCTCAGGCTTTCAAAATAACCGTACAGGGCATGTTTAGCGGCAGAGTAGGTTGAGCGCAGGTAAAAGCCGAATTTTCCGGCAATGCTGCTGATCACCACAATCTTTCCCTCACCGTTTTTCAGCATCACCGGCAACGCCGCTTTCGATAAATTCACTGCCGAAAAATAATTGATCTCGAATAATTTCCGCTCGGTGTCGGAAGTTGTATGGATGGCTTCTGCACGCTGGCTTTGCCCGCCGTTATTGATGAGCACATCGATCCTTCCGAATTTGCGCATAATCGTTTCCACATACGCTTCTGCGCGTGAAGTATCCGATAAGTCGAACGGCAGGATCATAAAATCATCTTCGGAAAGTTTCGATTGCCTCGCCACGCGGTTCAGCTCTTCCAGCCGTCGGGCAGAGAGTACGATCCGGGCACCATGTTTCGCCCCTTCGTACACGAGCGCTTCCCCGATACCCGAAGAGGCGCCGGTGATCCAGATCACTTGCTGTTTCAGGTCCTTCATCTTTCTAACTGTTTAATGACGTCCTGCGTCGCGATCTCACGGATGCAATGACAGTCTTTATTTTGTTTACAATCTACGCAATCTTTATCAAGTACCAAATACGAGGCCTGCTTCCCGATGGGTTTCCACCTTCCCGGATGGATCGGCCGCATAGGCGAAAAGAGCCCGATGGCTTTTTTTTCCAGGGCCGCTGCAATATGCAAAGGGCCGGTGCTGGCTGCTACCAGGGCATCGCAGCGATGGATGAAGGCGATGAATTGCTGCAGCGATAATTTTCCCGTTAAGTCCCTTACCTCCGGGTGTTTTTCAATCAGCGATTTCAGGAGCTCTCCTTCCTGCGCTGTACCACTGATGTACACGCTGTACCGTGTCTTGTCCAGCTCTGTGATCAGCTTCGAGAAATTCTCCAGTCCCCATTCGCGGGCGCTGCCTTTCGATTTGGGGTGCAGGATCACCTTTGTTTTTCCGGGACTGAGTAAGGCTTCGAATTGGCTTTCCAGAACCGGAACCTTTGTAAAGCCATAAGCCCCGGCCAGTTCCTCTAGGCTGAAGTCCTGCTTAATTCCCAGTGGCTCCAGTAATTTTGTATTCAGCTGCGCCTCGTGCAGGTCGGAATTTTTACGGGAAAGCTTCACCCTGATGTTGCAGGTAAACCAATGCCAGAGCCGGTTTGTGGTGCCGATGCGTTTTGGGATCTGTGCCCGTTTTGCGAGCTGCGCAATTTCTTTTACCGGGAACACATGAATGATGTGCGAGGCATGTATGTTCTTGAAAGCACGGACTTGCTCTGCTGCCGGGAGCTTTAAAATCTCATCATAGCTGATAAACTCATCTACATGCTCCGACAAGCCGATGACATCCTTCGTGTAGTTCCTTCCCAGGAAAACGATCCTGCTTTCAGGCATGAAGCGCTTGATGATGCCAGCCATAGGCAGCGTCAATACCACGTCGCCGATGCTGTCGGTGCGGCTGATGAGTATAACCGGATCACTGTGCAAGCGCCTGTGTTTTATAAATGTCCCTTATCTTTTTATACTTGAGGTAAGTCGCATAGGCCGAGATCTTGGAGATCAGGTAGCCCGCTTTGCCATCCAGGAAGCCCAGGTGTAATACATAATGATCCATGAATTTGGCAAACGGATTCAGCAGCAGCTTATAAAGAGGCGCTTTCTTCCCCGCTTCCACAAAAGCCTTGGAAGCAATATTTGTAAAATACTCCACCTGTTTGTAATGATCTTCGACACTGTAATAGCTGTAATGCAAAATATCGCCTTTGATGTGCTTCGTATTCCTGTCGCCCTCTTTCAGCTCGTATTTATCATGTGGGTTGATGCCTGTCCAGGAGCCTTTGCGGCTATCCCAGAGGCGCAGCTTGGTGTCGGGATACCAGTTGCAGTGTCTTACCCAGTGCCCGCAGTAATTGGTAAGCCGGTTCATGTAATAGCCATCGTGTGTCCAGTTGGCTTTTGCATCGAGGATGGATTTTTTCAGTGTATCATCCAGGGCCTCATCCGCATCCAGCGATAAAATATAAGGATGCGTGGCATAGGTAATGGCCCGGTTCTTTTGCTGGATATGCCCGTCGAAAGCATGCTCGTAGAATTTCACGCCGTAAGAAGCGCAGATTTCTTTTGTGCGGTCTTTACTGAAGGAATCCAGGACGACGATTTCATCGGCCACCGAGGCTACCGACTCCAGGCAACGGGCGATGTTCCTTTCCTCATTATAAGTGATAATAACGACTGAGATTTGTGGCACAGCGTAAATTTAAGATTTAGTTATCAAAACAAAGAACTAAAATATTAAATTTGTTCGTCTTGAATACCACGCCGCCACTCATAAATCGCAAGCCTCCCGTGCTGTATGTTGTCTTACTCTGCCTGCTGGCCGGGCTCGTGTATTCCAGGCTGTTCTCCTCGGGCTTTATCAGCTGGGATGATGGCGATGTGCTGCTAAACAACAAAGACGTTCATCATTTCAATGTCAAAGCCTTTTTTACCAGCTATTATGTGGGGAACTATGCGCCCTTTACCATGCTGGGCTTTGCCATCGACTGGCTTCTGTTTCATGGCAATGCAGCGGCGCATCATGGCATCAATCTCCTGTTGCATGTATTAAATGCTGTTCTGGTGTACCGGCTTTCGGAGCTTATTTTAAAGGATAAAGCCAGGGCCATGCTTTGCACTGTCATCTTTTGTTTTCATCCCCTGCAGGTGGAAACCGTAGCCTGGGTGTCGGCCAAGAACAACATCCTTTATGCCCAGTTTTTCTTATGGGGTCTTATTTGCTACAGCAGGTATTGCCTCGAAAATGCCCGTAAATACTACATTTGGGCGCTCCTGTTCTTTATAGCGGCTGTTCTCAGCAAACCTTCGGCAATCTGTTTTCCGCTGTGCATGATCCTGCTCGATTACCTGCTCAAAGAAAAGCCTTCCGTCAAGGAGCTTGTTCTTAATAAAATTCCTTTTGTGCTCCTGGCGCTGGTGATAGGCCTTGTGACGATCTACACCCGTACCGAAGATAAATTTATTAACGGGAATCATGCTTACGCCATTCACGAGCGCATCGGCTATGCGGGCTACGCGCTCCTGCAATACATCAGTAAATTCCTGGTGCCTGCCAATTTATCGGTTATCTACCCTTATCCGCAGAATAAGCTCCTGGCGCTGATCCTGGGTTATGTCATGATCGCTGTGCTGGCTTTTCTGTGCTTTAAGCTCTACCGCTCCGGGCGAAAAGCTGCCTGGTTTGGCCTGCTCTTTTTTATCAGCAATCTCCTGCTGGTATTGCAGCTGCTGCCTTTCGGCGAGGTGCTTACCGCCGACCGTTACATGTACCTGCCGGTTCTGGGGCTCGCTTGGGCGCTTGTGTCCCTGCTTCCCCTGAAAGAAAAACAACTGCAGTACTTCGCCCTGGCCCTGGTGCTGGTATTGGGAACCCTTACGTTTTTCAGGACCAGCGCCTGGAAGAACAGCATCAGCCTTTACAGCGATATCATTAAAAAATACCCGCACTCCTTCGTGGCCTTAAACAGCCTCGGGGCAGAGCACATGCTCACTAAAAATTACGATCAGTCGCTAAGCTACCTGAATGCCGCCATCAACGAAAATACAGCTTACTACAAAGGTTATTACAACCGGGGGCTGCTCTATGCGCAAACCAACCGCATGCAGGAAGCCCTGGCGGATTTTACGAAAGCCATTGATCTGAAGCAATACCCAAAAGCCTATGTCGCGAGGGCTAATGTCTATTACACACTTCACGATTATCCCAAAGCCCTTGCCGACGCCCAGGCCGTGTTAAAGACAGAGCCTCAGAATATCAAAGCATTGTACGTCATTGCTACCTGCTATGATGACTTGAATGACCTGAACAAGGCGCTCGATTATTACAACAAGGTACTTTACTTCGCCAACGACAATCCCTTATTTTATCTGCGCCGTGCCATCTTATACGGCAAGCTGCAAAACCTGCAGGCCTGCCTCAACGACCTGGATACGGCGACGAGCCTGGATCCGGGTTTCGCAGAGGCGTATTACTGGAAAGGCGTGGCAAAAGCCAATCTAAAAGAAAACCCATGCACCGACCTGAAAAAGGCCGCCGACATGGGCTTTGAGGCAGCGGTACCTGCTTTACAAAAGTATTGCAGGTAACATAGAAAGCGCAATACTAAATAGCAGTACTGATGAGGATTTTATTAAAAATATTAAATTGGCTTTTTGCTCTTTATGCTGTTTTACCCGCTGTAGTAATTATCGGAATATCAATCAGAAGTGGGATCGGTCAAGGACTTCAATTTATTTTTTTGCCGATAATAGTTCTCTATTTTTTTATTTTATTCTGGTGGACTAAGAATGTATTAAGGTATATGTCTGTATCGGCAGGAACAATCGGGAGTAAAGAAACTTATTTTATCTTCCTGCAGGTACTTTGTTTGTCTCTTCTGGTAGTCGTACCCTTGATACTATTAACAATACATCTGATCTGGAATAGGATTGCAGGGCCAACTCCACTGGAAAATATAGGTGCACTATGCTTTATGTTTTTACTATCGTCCGGGATCTTTTTAAGCCTTATCGGAATTGTTTTAGGGGTACGCTACCTCAATAAAGTCAATCAGATAAACGGGATCGATAACACCTGATCGCCTGAAGATCCATAAATCTTGCAGCAATCAGGTGTTAAACATTTTCATTACCGGCAGGCAGTAGTATGGATGTTATTCTTTTTTCTTCTTTTTATCTACCGCGGCGCCCGTACCATAACCGGCACCTGAGCCAACCGCACCGCCAATAACCCCGCCGATGACAGCTCCTTTGGCTTTATCGTCGCTGGTGGCTGCGCCAATGATAGCGCCTGTGACAACACCTGCACCAGTGCCTATTAACGCGCCTTTCGTGGTGTTACTCATGCCTTTTTTCTTTTGTTCGGCTGTTTGCGGCCCGGAAGAGCTACCGCCATTGTTGTTAGAGGAAGCTACTGCTCTTTGTTGTTCCACATGTTTGATGGAATCCTGCCTGAGCTGCTCAAGGCGGGCTGCTGTCTGAACCTGGTTAATGGAATCAAGCGTTTGCTGCCTGGCTGCCTGGATCTCAGCTTCTTGTTTGGCTGAGCTGTTGCAGGACAGAGCAAATATAGAGGCGATAATGGTTGTTGAAATGATCGTTTTCATGATTTAGATGTTTACTAAACATGATCGAAAGCATTGCCAGCAGAAGGAGTGTTAAATAGCAGTTAAAAGGGGAAAATAATCCACAGGATGATTATTTCTTTTTGCCCGGGCATTTTTTGCAGCGGTCGCCTTTCTTAAAGCTCTTGCAGCAGTCTTTATGCTTCTTGCTGCATTCAATAAAGGGCAGCAAAGGGCAATCAAAGCTTAGTTTGCCGGGCTTTTCGAATTTGAAGTCATCGCACATGGTGTAAAAATCAGGAATTTAGGCTTTCGTAACAATACCTCAAATGCGGTAGTGAACCTTTACAGAGAAAAGACTGTTATATTTACACCATAATTTTTAACACATTTCCACGTGACTATTAGCCCTTTGAACGAATGGATTACCCGGCAAAACGAGCCCCTGATCATAGCAGGCCCCTGTGGAGCGGAATCGGAAGAACAGGTCCTGCAAACAGCCCGGGAGATCTCGCAGATCCCGCGGGTGAAGCTTTTCAGGGCAGGCATCTGGAAACCCCGTACAAGACCCAACTCTTTTGAAGGCGTGGGCGAGCCCGGCCTCGAGTGGCTGAAACAGGTTCAGCATCAGTTTGGTTTAAAAACAACGGTGGAAGTGGCAAATGCCCACCATACCGAGCTGGCTCTCAAACATGGTGTGGATGTGCTATGGATCGGGGCAAGGACCACCGTTAATCCCTTTAGCGTGCAGGAGATCGCCGATGTGCTCAAAGGTGTGGATGTTCCCGTGTTGGTTAAAAACCCGGTACATGCCGATCTGCAATTATGGCTCGGCGCGATCGAGCGCATCTCTAATGCCGGCATCACCAGGCTGGCAGCCATTCACCGGGGATTTCACTATCCCGGAAAAAGCAAATACCGCAACAAACCCCTTTGGGAAATGGCCATTGAATTAAAAACCATTTTGCCGAACCTGCCTGTCATTTGCGATCCGAGCCATATCTGCGGCAACCGCGAGCTTATTCCTCATGTGGCGCAAAAGGCGCTGGACCTGGGCATGAGCGGCCTTATGATCGAATCCCATATCAATCCGGATGTTGCGCTCAGCGATGCAGCCCAGCAACTGACACCGGCGGCCCTGAAAGACCTGCTCGATAGCCTGGTGTACAGGCAGGCCTTCCCCAATAATCCCGAGTGCCACGATCAGCTTGAGCAGTTCAGGAACATTGTGGACGAAATCGACGATGAGCTCATGAACGTGCTGAAAAAGCGCATGAAGATTATGGAGCAAATGGGCGATTATAAAAAAGAGCATGACATCACCATCTTCCAATTGGAGCGCTGGCAGGAAATTTTGCGTACCCGCTCGCAATGGGCCGAAAAGATTGGTCTTCCGGGAGCCTTTGTGGAAAAGATCTGTTTACTCCTTCATGAAGAGTCCATCCGCGTGCAAACGGATGTGATGAATAAGAAACCTTAATTTTACCGTCGTGAATTTCAGAATTGTTTTTTTCTAAGCGATCCGTTTTCCCAGGATAATAAGGCCCCGCTCTGCATCACCCATGTCGGCAATCTTCGGAAGATGTGCCCATTTTTCAAAGCCCATGGTGTAGAATAATTTCAGGCTGGGCTCATTATGATCGAAAATAAAACCCAGTAAAGTTTTAATGTTCAGTTCCGGGCCAAGGGCAAACGCTTTCTCAAGGCAGTGTTTCCCCAATCCCTTCCCCCTGGCGGATTCCTCCAGGTAAATGCTCACTTCTACGGTACCGTCATAGGCAGGCCTTCCGTAAAAGGAATTAAAGCTCATCCAGCCGGCATAGGTATTATCGGCGATTACCAGCCACAGAGGTCGTTTGGTGGTATCATGCGCATCAAACCAGGCCTGCCTGCTTTCTACGGATACAGGCTCCAGGTCGGCCGTTACCAGCCGCGAAGCTACCGTAGAGTTGTAAGTGGCAACAATCTTTTCGAGATCGCTTTGTTGCGCCTGTATAAATTCTATGTTCATTACTTTACTATTCCAATTGATCTTGTTTAAAATAAAACAGGAAAGAACATCTCCCGGCCTCCGGCACCCTCTTCAAAAGAGGGAATTCTTTTCTCACTCTGATACCTCAGATCTCATTACCCAAATCTCACGTTTCCTTTTTCTCCACCTTATAGCAGGCCCGTAAAAATTTCTTCAGGGCCACGTTGCTGGCAATCGGGCTTTCCAGGAATCCCATGTGCGCATCGTGCTCGAGGTAAAGCAGGTGTTTATTTTTTAATAATTCCGATTGCTCCAGCAGTTGCGCCGCAGGCAGCGACCGGTCGTGTTCTCCTATAACCATCATCACCGGGTAATGCACCATGCCGAGCACCAGGTCGCGGTTCGGGCGGTCTTTCATGCCTTCCAGCGAAGCGATCACCGATTGCTTGGAAACGGTTGACGCGATCTTTTGCGCAAAGGCAATCTCCTGTTTCAGGTATTTTTTGTTTTTATCGGCAAAGAGGTTTTTGATCACTTCCGACGTATAGATCCGGTGATTGGCCTTTACCACCTTCACCGAGCGTGTGCGGTCCCTTTTCTTTTCCTCCGTATCGGCATAAGCCGTAGAGTGGTAGAGGCACAGGCCCTTCAGATTATCGGGGAACATATCTGCGAAAGCCAAAGCCGTGTATCCGCCCATGCTGTGCCCTACGATCACATATTTTTTTAAGCGCAGATGATCCATCACTGCTTTCACGCAGCGGGCATTCAGCTCCATGGTATGCACGTAGCCGAAGCAGTCGGTGCCACCGTGCCCCGGCAGGTTAATGGCAATCACACGATACGATTTTGATAATGCCTCAATGGTCTTTTCCCAGATCTCCGAAGAGCCCAGGAAACCATGCAACAGCACAACGACGCGGCCTTTACCGCTATCGGTATAAGTAACAGTGCCCTTTTTAAATTCTGTGGATTTCCGGATCATCATCTACCTTGCAAAAAAATCAGCTTCACTACCCATGTATTTTTTAGATCCGGCTCTCACCAGTTCCATCTCAGCTACTACAGCAGAGTCGTCTTTAAAAACAACCGGCGCCCGCTTGCGGTTTTGAAACTGCACGATGCTGTCGAAGGCACCAATAGCTTCATTCTCCGCCATGAGCTTATTTTCATTCCAGTGCCTGCCCATCATGCATTTCCAATACACGCCGGTAACAGGTAGTTTTTTAAATTCGATGGAGTAGGAGGCCTGCAGGTAAGCATGCTGCAGGTACTGATTCGTTTCTTTATCGAAGAGCACCACCACGGCATCATAATGTGTGCCGTTGTTGACGCTGAGGGTATTGTGTGTGCTGAAGGTGCGCACACCGCCAAAGTAGCCCGAATAGGGCGTTTTACCGGTAGCCAGTTGTCCTTCCGGTAGTTCCACAAGCTCCGGCATTTTCTCTTCTGTTTTCGGCTCATCTTTCTTAGGAGGCAGGGGCACCGTTTTAGGGGCCTTCGTAAACATGGAAATGATGAGCATGAGCAGGCCTACCGCAATGGGTGTGGCAAAGAGCACATACTTGTAGTCGCTGTGGGCTTTGGGCGGAGGCGTTTGCTGCCGGGCCTTTTCCTGCTGCTTGGCCTTATAGTATTTCTCATAATACTGCCGCCTTTGCATTTCCTCTTCCGTAAAGGTCCATTCCTTCTGCGTCTTGCGCTTGTTGTGCTGCGTTTTGGAAATGTGCGTGGCGTCGCTTGTGCGCTGGTCGTAACGCCTTCGCGAAGAGGGATGGATCAGTGTATTGTAGGCTTTCAGAACATTTTCAAATACCAGCTTGGCATCCGGGTTATTCGGATTTTTATCGGGATGGTAGATCATCGCCAGCCTGCGGAATGCAGCTTTGATCTCGATGTCGTTAGCGGTTTTAGATACACCAAGTATGGAGTAGTAGTCGGCCATGGGAGGGAGAGCCTATGGCCTTTTCAGAACCAGAGGCGCGCTTCTGTTAATTTACTTTGTATGCTTTGCTAAGATCGTAATAACGCATACCGTTCAGGTTCAGATTTTTGATCTTATTGGTGAGCAGGCGGTAAGAACCCTCATACCAAAGAGGCATGATGACCGCATCATTCATCAGGATCTGTTCTGCACGCATGAAGTAAGCATAACTGCTGTCTTTGATGTTGAAGCCGCGTCCCTTTTTGAAATAATCATCGTACACAGGGTTCTGGTAGCGCGATGTGTTGGGAAAGCTTCTGGCGTTATTATCGGCCGGTACCGCCTCTCCCACAAACAGGCTCAGGAAGGATTCAGGGCTTGAATAGTCTGCCACCCAGGCATCCCTGAAAAGAGGGCTTTTGCCATGCATCTGCAGGTCGTACTTCTGCGTATTAGGCAGCGATTCGAAATTAATATTGATGTTCAGGTTTTGTTTCAGCTGTTTCTGCAGTTCCACCGCAACAGAGCTGTTGCGTGAATTGCCCGAATTGACCAAAACGTTGATCTCAGGGAAACCTGCACCGTTAGGGTATCCGGCCTCAGCCAGGAGCTGGTGTGCCTTTTCCAGGTCGAGCGAATAGCCGTGGATATTTTTGATGTTATAACCCACAAAGGTATTAGGCGTAATGCCATACACCGCGGAGCCGATAGCCTGTCCCTTCAGTACATTGTCTACCAGCTTGTCGCGGTCGATGGCGTAGTTGAGGGCCTGGCGCACCTTGACATTGTCGAAAGGAGGCATTTTGGTATTGAACACATAAAACTGGCTGATCATTTCCGGCTCGCGTTGCAGGATATAGCGCGGCGGATTGCCGGCAAACTCCTTGATGTTCTTCTCCACGATTTCCTTTACCCTCATGGAAGGGAGCGTATTGATCAGGTCGAGCTTCTGGCTTTCGAACAAGGCAAGACCATCTTCGATCGGCAGGATATTCACCACAACCGTATCGAGGTAAGGCAGGCTGCAGCCGGCGCTGTCGGTCGCATAATAATTGGGGTTGCGGGTCAGTACAAATTTCTCTTTGGTAGAGGAGGCGTCATATCTGAAAGGGCCTGCTCCTGTTTTGAGGTCTTTGCCATAGGCTTTGACAGCTGTTTCATTCAGAATAGCAGCGGAAGGATTGGCCAGGAGCTTCAAAAAGCTCAGGCTTGGGCTCACCAGTTGGAGCGAAAAAGTATAATCGTCGATTACTTTGAGGCCGGATATGGAACTGGCTTTTTTGTTGTAAAATTCATTGGCACCGGCCAGCCTGTCTTTCAGGATGGTTTCAAACTGGTAATTCATGTCCGATTCGGTAGACAAAAGCTCAAGGGTGTATTTAACGTCTTTGCTGGTAATTTCGGGGCCTGCGCCGCCGCTATAGCATTTATCATCCTGGAAATGAGCACCTTTTACGAGGTGGAAGGTGATGGTCTTTCCGTCAGCCGAAATCTCCCAGCTTTGAGCCAGGCCCGGGATCACCTCCAGGGTTTTAGGATTTAACCTCACAAGCGGCTCCTGGATCTGGGAGGTAATGAGGCCTTCCACCTGGGCAGTAATAGTATGGGGAAATAAGGTTCCTACTTCGGAGTTTTCAGCCATAGAAAATGTACCACCATTTTTGTCTGAAAGTTTTTTATCGGCTCCGGAACTCTCATGCTTACAGCTGGTAAGAGCAAAAAAACAACCCGCGATCACGAAAGCAGAAATGTTAAAATTCATAAGCTATTTTTAGAAGTTAAAACTGTTTAAATATACTAAATAATCGACTATTTAGCTATATCGCCAGCTTATTTGCATTTTTTAAATAAAAAAAACGATTTTATTTTGTTTTTCTCAAATATCGTTTTAATATTGCATGACTTTTTGCAGACGTGCTAAAACAAAATTATACTATGAAACACATTTATTTATCACTTATACTTTCTATTATCCTTATAAATAAAGGGTTTTCGCAAGGGGGTGTAATTATATTAGAGGGAAATTACCAGGGGAAAAATTTGTATGTACAAAATCCGTTTGGTGCCGGTGGTGTTGGTTTCTGTGTAACGGAAGTTTTAGTGAATGGAAACATCACAACAGACGAGATTAACTCAAGCGCTTTTGAGGTAGATTTTAAACCTCATAAACTGAACATCGGCGAAAAAGTAGAAATTAAAATCAAACACAAAGAAGACTGCAAACCTAAAGTTCTTAACCCCGAAGTTTTAAAACCAAAAAGTACCTTCGAAGTTATTTCTATGACGATAGAAAAAGACGGTACTGTAAAATGGAGCACAAAATCAGAGACCGGAAAATTAGCATTCGCTGTAGAGCAATTCCGCTGGAACAAATGGGTAAAAGTTGGTGAAGTAGAAGGGAACGGAACGCCGGGAACCAACAACTACACATTCAAGATTACACCGCACTCCGGAAAAAATCAGATCCGTGTTCGCCAGACAGATTACAGCGGGCAGCCGCGCTTATCAAAGCCTGTAGACTTTATGTCTGATGCACCGGATGTAACGTTTGCACCTGCAAAAGTTTCCAAAGACATTTCTTTTGTAGCAAGCGATAAGCCTGTTGAAACCCTTTACGAAATCTATGACCAGTATGGCAACGTGGTGAAAAGAGGATTCGGTTCTACCGTAGATGCTTCTAACCTCGCTAAAGGCGGTTACTTCCTGAACTACGACAATAAAATGGGTGAGTTTATTAAGAAGTAAGCTTAGCTGAAACACATTTGAAAAGTCCTCACGATCATCGTGAGGACTTTTTGTTTTATGCCCCCGGTGATTTCGTGAGCCTCTATCACCGGTTGGTTATGATGGTAGTTTAGCGGTCATGCTGGCTGAGGCTCCCCCGCCGAAGCCAGCATAAATCCCATTCTTTAAAAAAGGTGAAATCGCCAGGGAGGCTCATCTTTTATTTCAGATTTGCTATTATTAAGATTAAATTTGTGATATGTACACACTTACGACCAACCAAAACTCTTATAAAACAGCCATCACCAAAACAGATGGAACCAAAGTAACCGGCAGCCTCAACGATGGCCCTTTTGAAGCGGATATCCTGAAAGTGAGGGAAGATGTATACAGCATCATCAAAGACGGCAGGTCTTACGAAGTTGAGCTGGTAAAGCATATCCCGGAAGAGAAAAAGCTGGTAGTGAAAGTGAACAATACCAGCTATACGCTGGACATCAAAGATAAATACGACGATCTGCTTCACAGCCTCGGTCTGGATAGCCTGGCCGCCAAAAAGGTAAACGATATCAAAGCACCGATGCCCGGTATGGTATTGAATATATTGGTAAGCGAAGGCCAGGAAGTAAAAAAAGGAGACGCCCTGATCGTGCTGGAAGCGATGAAAATGGAGAACATCCTGAAATCGCCGACGGATGGTGTGATTAAAAAAATAGCGATCAACAAAGGTGTGGCTGTTGAAAAAAATCAGTTATTAATTCAGTTCTAAAAATCATGAGTGATAGAAGAGATTTCCTCAGAAAAGCAGGCCTGCTGGGCCTGGCAGGCATTACCTCTAAGCTGGTAAGCAACGAAAAAATCGATGCCCTCGAGAATTTCGGAAACAGCATCGTGAATGCAAATGCCTTTACACTGCCGCCATTGCCTTATGCCTACAATGCGTTGGAGCCTTTTATTGATGCGAAGACCATGGAGATCCATTACACCAAGCATCACCAGGCATACGTGAATAAGCTCAACGAAACGCCTTCCACCAACCTGGATTACAGCGTGGATGATATGACCAAATGCCGCTCCATCGACCAGTATACTTCTTCTGTGATCAGGAACAACCTGGGCGGGCACGTCAACCATTCCCTGTTCTGGACATTGCTGAAGCCTACTGTTGACGCCAAATCCGGAAACATGCCCAAAGGCAAGCTGGCAGAGGCGATTACCAGGGATTTCAAATCCTTTGATGATTTTAAAAAGGAGTTTACCGAAAAGGCTACCAAACAGTTCGGGAGCGGTTGGTGCTGGCTTATTAAGCAGGGCGACAAGCTCCTGATTACAACAACACCCAACCAGGATAATCCTTTGATGAAAGTAGCGGAACAGCAAGGAGAAATTGTGATGGCGCTGGATGTGTGGGAACACGCCTACTACCTGAAATACCAGAACAAGCGCGCCGATTACATTGCTGCCTGGTGGAATGTGGCCAACTGGGATAAGGCTGCAGAGCTTTTCTCTAAGAAATAAGTAACATAAGCGCTTAGTTCACTTACGCCAAATCTCATAAAAAATGGCAGATTTGGCGGATCTAAAATTTAAACAAATCACTTAGTACGATATTTTTCACGCCAAGGTTGGTTGCATGGCTGTTGGGCTTTACCCCGTAAGTACTGATAAATGTCAGGAATAAGGCCTTCCTGGTTTTCATTTCTTTTGCAAAAGCAAGCAGCTTATTTTCCAATATCGCCGCATAGCTTTTGGTAATCTCAAATTCATCATTGCAGAACTTTAGCTCACACACATTGACGGAGTGATCGGCTCTGTCGATGAACAGGTCGACCTGTGCGCCTTTCAGCCTGCTTTTAAAGAGCCATTGGCTTTGATAGGTTGAGACGTCCGAAATGCCGAGAGCTGCCTTGATCTGTTGGATGTGCTTCAGGCAAATGGTTTCGAAGGCAAAGCCCGACCATACCTTGTAAGCATGAGAAGAGGTAATATGCGTCCAGGTAGATTTTGTCGGGAGCTTATTGTTCTTTATGAATTTCAGATAGAAGAGAGAATACTCATCCGAAAGCCTGTAAACCGTATCTTTTACGGTTTTTTGAGGAGGCACGAGGTAGTCTACAAATCCGCTCTGGATCAGTTCTTCCAAAACGTCTGTGATATAGCCACCCGATTTTAAGCCTGTTTTCCGGATGATCTCATTTCTGTTGAAGCCCGAATACCGGGAAGCCAGGGCCTGGATGATTTTTTTGTGAACGGAAGAGTGATCGAACAAGGATGTATAGAGTTTCTCAAATTCCGAGTAGAGTAATCCCGTTGGCTTAAAGCAGGTGTTTTCAATATTCTGAGCGGCGCTGAGGCCGGGCTTCATTTCATTGAGGTAATGAGGGACGCCTCCAAAGCACATATATACCTGCGTGAGCTGGTAGTGGTTTAGTTTTATTTTCTTGCTGATCAGGTATTGCTCCGTTTCATGCAGGTTGAATGGCAAAAGCCTGATCTGCTGCGTGACACGGTTGTGCAGCCCGCCTTTATTAAAAATGATTTTATTGATCATCCAGGCGGCTGCCGATCCGCAAACCACGACGATGATATTGTTTTGCCGGCTTGCCCAGGTATTCCAGAAATAATCGAGCGCCTGCAGAAAGCCGGAATGCATGGTGTCGAGCCAGGGTAGCTCATCGAAGAACACCACTTTTTTCTCTTTGCCTTTTTTGCTAAGCAAGAGGGATTTTAGCTGTTCGAAGGCTTCAAACCAGTTGCCTGGCCGCTCCGGGGTTTTCCTGCTTTTTTCCGTGATGGCGATGTGAAAATTGCCAAGCTGTTGTGTCATGGAGGTATTGAGCGTTCCTGAAAATTCGAACACCAATTGCTTGTGGTAGGCATTCCGGATCAGGAATGTTTTCCCTACACGCCTTCTTCCATATACGGCAATCAACTCTGATTGTGGAGAAGTGAGCGCGCTTTTTAAAGTAGCAAGCTCTTCTTTTCTTCCGGTTATTTTCTGTGATTCAGGCATTATTTTATATTTTTCAGATACGCCAAATCTACGAAAAAAAGTGAGATTTGGCGTATCTGAAATTTTGTTATGAGCTACTGATTTTTGAAGGTGGGCTGAAAAACAGACCTCCCGGGGCTATTTCAACGCGGTGCAGGCAGCGTTTCTTGAGCCGGGTAACGCCACTTTATTGGGAACAGACCCGGGAATGGACCCGAAAGGAGTTAAGCAATTGTAAAAAGCTCTGAAATCCCTCCATATTTTGGAAAAACGGACCGGATATATTCGGAAATTTAGGTAAATTTGACCTTTAAATTTTTACTATGTTACGGACACATACCTGCGGAGAATTACGATTATCAGACCTTAACAAAGAAGTGAGCCTGAGCGGCTGGGTGCAAAAAGTAAAAGACCTTGGCGGTCTTACCTTTATCGACCTGAGAGACCGTTATGGCATCACACAGTTGGCCTTTAATTCCGATTCTGCCGAAGAGATTCTTAACACCGTGAAAACGCTGGGACGCGAATTTGTGATCCAGGCAAGCGGAACCGTGATCGAACGCGAAAGCAAAAACAAAAACAATCCTACCGGCGAAATTGAAATTAAGGTGAAAGCGCTGAAAGTGCTGAATGCCTCGCAAACACCGCCTTTCACAATTGAAGATAATACCGATGGCGGCGATGAGCTGCGCATGAAATACCGCTACCTCGATCTGCGCCGCAACGAGGTGCGTAAGAATTTAGAGCTGCGTCACCGCATGGCTATCGAAACGCGCAACTACCTCGATAAATTAAATTTCCTGGAAGTGGAAACGCCGGTGCTCATCAAATCGACACCGGAAGGCGCGCGCGATTTCGTGGTGCCAAGCCGTATGAATAAAGGGCAGTTTTACGCCCTGCCGCAATCGCCGCAAACCTTTAAGCAATTGCTGATGGTGGCGGGCTTCGACCGATACTACCAGATCGTAAAATGCTTTAGGGACGAGGATCTCAGGGCCGACAGGCAGCCGGAGTTCACGCAGATCGACTGCGAGATGAGCTTTGTGGAGCAACAGGATATCCTCGATACTTTCGAAGGATTGGTGCGTCATTTATTCAAAGCAGTTAAGAACATTGAGATGCCTTATGTGCCGCACATGACTTATGCGGACGCCATGAAATTTTACGGCAACGATAAGCCCGATACGCGTTTTGAGATGAAGTTTGTAGAATTGAATGGTATCGTGAAAGGAAAGAATTTCAAAGTATTTGATGAAGCGGAGCTGGTAGTCGCTATTTGTGCCAAAGGCGCCGCAGAATATACCCGCAAGCAGCTGGATGAATTGACGGAGTGGGTAAAACGTCCGCAGATCGCTGCGACCGGCCTGGTTTATGCACGTCATAACGCCGACGGTACCATCAAATCGAGCGTAGATAAATTCTATAACGAAGAAGAATTAAAAACATGGGCGGAAGCCTGTGGGTCTGCTCCCGGCGACCTGATCTTAGTGTTGGCAGGAGCGGAAGAGAAAACGCGCAAGGCGATGAGCGAGCTGCGACTCGAAATGGGCGCGCGCCTCGGTTTAAGAGATAAGAATACATTTTCGGCTTTATGGGTCGTTGATTTTCCTTTGCTGGAGTGGAACGATGGTGATCCTAACTTACTGGCTTCTCTTGCCGGCAGGTGGCATGCCAAGCACCATCCTTTTACATCGCCGAACCCGGCAGACTTCCATTTGCTGACAAGTGACCCGGGAGCTGTACGTGCTAATGCCTATGACCTCGTGATCAATGGGGTGGAGATTGGCGGTGGCAGTATCCGGATCCACGACCGCGAATTGCAGGCGCAGATGTTTGACCTGTTAGGATTCAGTAAGGAAGAGGCACAGAAGCAATTCGGCTTTTTAATGAATGCTTTCGAATTTGGAGCGCCTCCGCATGGCGGTCTGGCTTTCGGCTTCGACAGGCTGTGTTCCTTATTTGGTGGCAGCGACAGCATCCGCGATTTTATCGCCTTCCCGAAGAACAACTCGGGTCGTGATGTGATGATCGACAGCCCGAGCGAGATCAGCGATGAGCAATTGAAGGAGCTTTCTATTTTATCGACGGCCGGCGCTAACAACTAATGGAAATTGTCGGCTTCATAGCATTTTTGTGCATCGGCCTGATCCTCGGCCTCATCGGCGGCGGCGGCTCTATTCTCGGTGTTCCGGTATTGGTGTATATCATGTGCTATAGTGCAGATATCGCTACCGGTTATTCCCTGTTCATTGTAGGCCTCACCTCCCTGATCGGTGCGCTGGCCTATCTTCGCAAGGGAGAGATCAGTGCAGAAGCCATCATCCAGTTTGCCATCGCTTCCTTAACCACCGTGTTCTGTGTCCGTAAATTTGTAATGCCTGCCATTCCCCAGGAAATGACCATTGCGGGCATCGGTATTTCCAAACATGTTCTCATCATGGTATTGTTTGCTATCCTCATTTTGTGCTCCTCTTATAGCATGATCAAAAAAAGAAAGTATAACCGCGTGAATGAAGTGAAATGGGATGAGTTTGCCAGGAGCCCGATGGGCGTGCCTTTCGTGATTTTCTTAGGAGTAGCGGTTGGCTTTATCACGGGCTTTGTGGGTGCCGGCGGTGGCTTTATCATCGTTCCGGTATTGATCTTTTTTTTACGCCTGAGCTTTAAGAAAGCAGTGGGGACGTCGTTGTGTATTATCGCACTCAATTCATTGATTGGCTTCACGGGAAATATCGGCAGCCAGCATATCGACTGGCCTTTCCTGTTTACGATCTCTGCGATCTGCGCGGCAGGCATTCTCATCGGGAGCCTGCTTTCCAGTAAAGTGTCGTCCCAGAAGCTGCGTCCGGCCTTCGGTTGGTTTACGCTGGTAGTTGGCATATTTGTATTAGTAAAAGAGTTGGTATTATAATGGCAAAGGGTAAAGGAAAATACGGTAAGATCATTTTGTTCGTGTTCCTGATAGGGCTGGGTGCAGGTGGCTACTGGGCTTACAAGAATGTATTCAAAAGTAATGTACACCTGAACGGTAAGAAGTTTACCTATATCTATATTCCTACGGGCGCCAAATTCGAGGATGTGCTCGATGAGCTTTACTCACAAAATATCATCGACGATCATGAGAGCTTTGAGTGGATGGCGAAGGAAATGGATCTTCCGGAAAACGTAAATCCCGGCAAATACAGGATTGGCGCGGATATGAGCAACCGTTCCATTGTCAAGATGATCGTGAACGGCAAGCAGGAAAAAGTAAAGCTGTTCTTCAATTCGCAGATCCGCACCAAAGAGCAGTTCATGGCTTATGTGACAGAAAAGCTGGAAATAGAGCTCGGAGACCTGGAGGAATATTGCTCCAATGAAGAAGTGCTGGGAGAGAAGTACGGGCTTAACTCTGACAATTTTATGTGCCTGATCGTACCGGAAAGCTATGAGGTGAACTGGACCACACACATCGACGATTTTTTTGAGATCCTGAAAAAGAGCTATGACGAGGTATGGACGAAAGAGCGGAGAAACAAAGCGAAAGCCATTGGCTACTCGGTTCCGGAAGTGATCACGCTGGCCTCTATTGTGCAAAGCGAAAGTGCCATCAAAAGCGAGCAGCAAAAAATTGCAGGCGTTTATATCAACCGTCTCAAAAAGGATATGAAGTTGCAGGCCGATCCTACCATTGTGTTTGCCAACCAATCCTTTGAGGTGCAGCGGGTGCTGTCTTCGGATAAGGACATCGATTCACCATACAATACCTACATGTACAAAGGCCTTCCTCCGGGCCCGATCTGCCTGGTGACAACGGCTGCGGTTGACGCCGTTCTGAATTATACCAAACACGATTACATTTTCTTCTGTGCCAAATGTGATTTCAGCGGCTACTCCAGGTTTACCAGCGATTACGCCGAGCACCAGAAGAATGCCAAAGAATACCAGAATGCCTTAAATGAAAGAGGGATCAAACGCTAGCATGAATATCTTTACTGAAAAACTGAACAAGAATCTCGCGAAGTCTTTGCTGGAGAATCATTTCGAAGAGCCCCTGGAGCTCCAGACCACTGCTATCCGGAAGATCAACAGCGGCTCGGACGTCATCGTGGAGGCGCCCATGGGATCGGGCAGAAGCAGCACCATTGTGATCAGCACCCTGCATAAGCTGCAGGCTTCTTTTGAAGATGCGCCGCGGGCACTCATCATTGTGGCCGACAAGGAAGCGGCTATAGCGATGAAGGAGCAATTTGCGCTTTTAGGAAGTTATACCAACCTGCGGGTGCATGCGGCACATGAGGGAGAAAAGATCGATAAGCTGGCGGAGTCGATCTACTTTGGTTCGGATGTGGTGATCGGAACACCGGCGCGGATCCTCGAGCTCTATTTCAAAAAGAATCTCAACATCAATAAAATAAAATTATTTGCGCTCGACGATGCGGAGCTCATGATCAAAAATGCCAACCAGGGCCAGATCGACCGCCTGGCGCTGAGCTTGCCGAAATGCCAGCATTTGGTATTTACAACGGATTATAGTACTAAAGTGGAGCGATTGATTGAGAAGTTCATTGTGGCGCCCCAGTTCATCAGTCTCGAAGGCTGATTGCGTCAGCGATTGTAGCGAAAATCCTTTTGCGGTGCTTCGGCTGCGCTCAGCAGCCGGCAAAAGATTGAAGCGAAAAGCGCGCCCGGACGCCCAAAATTTTTCTCTCTTAATGATCTAATGTAAACAATTTTCTTACGGATTTCGTTTGGTGTAATCCGCCAGGTCCTTTTTGGAGCTACTGAAGGTAAAGGCATCGTACACCTTATAGTAATTCTTTTTATCGTAAGTACGTGAGTACGCATACTTCGAAAACTCAAGGCGGTTGCTTTCCATCGTAAACAATTTTGCTACCTGGAGTACCTGTGCCGAAGCCAGCTCGCGGTTGCCGAAAAAGGTTTTTGCCAGATCCATTTTGGTAGATTCGAAGCTTTCCTTTTTAATGGCGTCGCACATGCCGGTAAATTCCTGAGGAGTGATGCGGTTATTGTTGACCACTACCGGCGGATCGAGCGGCATGGGATTGATAGGGTGAGACGGCAAAGTACCCGGGTTTGGATTTAGCGGTGGCGGCTCATTGGCCAGCAGGGTTTTGCTTTCCAGGATGAGGGCGTAGTTGCCGTAAGCATCTTTATTGAGGGCGTATACGGAAACGTAATTCGGTGTGTTGTTAATAGTGAAGTTGAGGGTTCCGTTTACACCCATTTGCAGGATCTTCACGCGGTAATTGTATTCATCGAGGAAATCGAAGCTGATGTCGCTCGTATAGAAATTATTCTGACGGATGCCGTTGAGGGATACGATGAACTTCGGGTTGTTAACGTTGGCATTGCGGATCACGATTTTTCCGATGTCCTGGGCTTTGATAAAGCCTGTGATTCCTAAGATAAGAGCTAAGTAAAGTGCTTTCATAATATTGCTTTTTTGTTCTAAAACCAAAAGTATGCCATACTGGGCAAGCTGATCACTTTTGGATTATTTTAAGCAAATATAAAATTATTGTAGCTTATCATACATTTTAAAACCGGGTATTCTTCGGGCGTGTTTCCATCGAATTTTTAATGATTAAAAAAATGGCGAAGACCTACGAGGGATGCGGATGGCTTAGCACTGTTATTTCATAAAGGAATCATTTTCTCTAGTGTTATTTTTTTTGGCGTCCGGGCGGGCTTTCCGTTCCAATCTTATTGCCGCACTTCGCCTGCCCCTTCGGCTTCGCTCAGGGTGACAGCTCAGTGCCCGCAATAAGGATTTCCACTGCAATCCCTGACGCAGTATCCCTGGAGGCATAAGCGTTTACGCTTGAGATAAACGTATTCTTTCGGAGGTTACTCTTTGACGAATTTTTTATGCATGATCCGGTGACTGCTGCTTTCCAGCTCCATTGTATACACACCGGCCGGAAGCGCCGACAGATCGAGAGAAATGCCTTTTGCCGTCATGGTTTCCGGAACGGAAATCAGGCTACCATAGACGTTGTAGATGCTTACCCTGTTCAGGGCTGATGAGCTTTCTACTGTCATGAGAGTATTAGCCGGATTGGGATAAACGATCACATCAGCGGGGCTTTCCAGTTCGCTTACCGATACCGGGCAGCTCAGCTTGTTGATGTAATCCCAGAGCATATTGTCGAATCCCGAAACTGCCAGGTTAAAGCCTCCGGCAGTATTTCCCTGCCTGACGATTACCAGGTTCTGACCGGGAACGACATAAATTTTCTGGTCGTTTTTTCCCAGGGCGCAGAACATATTGGCCGGTGCATTCGGGATCAGGCTCCCATTGAATACAAATTGAACCTGCGGCGTCATGAAGCTGCTCTTGCCGTTGAGCCACCATAAGTAACCATAGGCCTGGTTAAGGCTTTGCGAGCTGTTTACCATGGCTTTGAAATACAGCGAATCTTTCATTAGAGTGTCCTGGCTCCAGATTCCCTTGTTCAGCGCCAATAAGCCAAAGCGAGCCATGTCGCGGGCTTTGCTGTAATACACCTGCTGAACCCACAGGCCACTCATACCGGTGCGCGTTTTAATCCAGTTGTTGGTGATCGTATTATAATTTTGTCCCACGGCATTGCTTACCACATCCTGCACTTTCCGGTAAGCGCCTGTATGATAGGCCCAGCGTGTAGAAGCATCGGCTTTATATACCAGGCATACTTTACTTGTATCTTCATTGGTGCATCCTCCCGGAGGAACATCATCGAGCCCGCTGGTCATGCATAACAGGTTTTTGACTGTGATGAGGTCTTCCTTAGCGGGTGGAGCGCTGGTCCAGCCCATGCCCAGGTATTGAGAAGCCTTGTTGTTGATAGCGATGAAGCCCTGTTGTTGTGCCATGCCTGTAATAAAGGCAGCGAGGCTTTTGCTGGCGGAGGCCCAGTACCAAACCGAATCGCGGGTGTAAGTGCCAAAGTATTTTTCAAGAACCCGCTTGCCGTCTTTCAGGATCATAAAAGATTTGGTGTCCTTGGCCAGCAGGTAATTGTACAGGGAGTCGATGCGCGGCTGGCAGTAGCCGATGTCTGCCGGGCGGATGGAATCCCATGTAGTACCCGTGAGGGGCGGAAAATATAAAGATTGCGATCTGAGACCGGCAGTGAAAAGGAGGAACGAAAAAAAGAGGAGGTAGCTTTGTTTCATAAGTAGTGTGATTAGCGAACTTAAGACTACTTAAAGGTACATAAGTTTAATGTGCTTAGCGGAGTTTTTGTCCCATTCTGTTTACCTTTTTCAACCAGGCTTCCCGTTTTGCCGGATCCGATGTTTTAATGATTCCCAGGTAAGTCAGTTTCACAGGGCTGACGCCGCAAAACTGCAGAATGGATCGCCGGAGCTGGTTGACGCTTGGCCGCCCGAAAAATAAGCGGTAGTACCAGCCGGGTTGGTCGAGGGTGGTGATGATGTGCGCCGTTTTCCCGGTGAGAAGCTTATCCCAGAAAACAGAATTCTCCCTGTAGCGGAAGGCCATGCCGGGAAGGAAAAGCCTGTCGACGAATCCTTTCGTCATTGCCGGTAAGCCTCCCCACCATACGGGGTGTACCCACACGAGGTGATCGGCCCATTGTATTTTCTCCCAGGCTTCCAACAGATCAGGTTCGAGCCCGGTCCGTTTACGATAACCGTAATTCAGGTTGGGATTGAATTGCAGATCCGCGATCACAATTTCTTTGAGCTCGGCGCCTGAGGCCAAGGCACCTTGTTGATACGCTTCCGCTATTCCGAAATTAAAGGCTTCCCGGTCGGGGTGCCCGTTGATGATGACAATACGTTGAGGCATGGTTCTTCTTTTTTGTGCAGACAAAAGTAGAGCAGGACGCTGTCATGCCATCAGGACATTTGTCTAAAAAACAAGCTCCTTCCGGATGCGGCTTAAGTGGCGCTGCGTAATGCCAAGATAAGAGGCAATGTGCTGTAAGGGGATCTGTTGTACATATTCGGGATGGTTTTTCAGAAGGTCCTCGTAACGTAGCTTTGCATTCACCCGTTGCAACTGAAAGATTCGTTTTTCCAATTCGATGTATTGCTGCTCTGCCGTGATCTTCAGGAATTTCAACCAGCCGGTATACTTGTCAGCAAGTCGATCCACATCTGTTTTGCTGATCACGAGAAGCTCCGTTTTCGTAAGAGCCTGCATGTACTCCAGGCTTCCCTGCCCGGTAATGAAGGAGGAATAAGCCGCCACAAACTCTCCGGGGAAACGGAAACAATAGGTTATTTCTTCGCCTGTACCGGAAAGATAAAATGAGCGGCAGGTCCCGGACAGGACAAATCCTACTTCCATACAGCGTTCTCCTTCTGATATAAAGTCTTCCGATTTTTTTAAGGTCTTCTCTTTAAACAAAGGAAGTGCTTCCCGGATTTCTTCTTCTGTGAAAATGCCGATACGTTCAAAATAATTCCGGAGAATAGCCTTAGCGGGAGTAATCATGACCTGTTTTTTAATGTGCTGAACACTTCTACAAATTCCGGCAAGGCATCGCTGCTTTTCGCGCGGATCACAAAGCCGTTTTTCTTTTGATAGGCCAGCTCCGAAAAGGCGTTGGCATTCGGATTAATGTCAATGAGCATTCCCTGCCGGCTTAGCACGCTTTCTGTGACCAGCATGGGCAGGTTGGTAGCGCCTGAGCTGCCGATGGTTAAGAGCAGGCCGGTTTCCTTGGCTGTGCGCATGGAAGAATCAAGCTTGTAATGTTTTTCATTATAGCGCTCGTCGAACCACAGCACATGTGGTCTCAGGTAGTCGCCACATTGAGGGCATTTGAGCTGTTGGATTTGCGCTTCTGTTAATTCCTGGTTTTTCTCAAAGGCAAAGTCCGGGAAAGGGTAAAAAGCCTTGCTGCATTCTTCTCCGCAGCGCACTTTTTCTAATGTTCCGTGGATGAGGAACGTTCTTTTTTCGGAAGTTCCGGCTTTGTGGTGCAGGCCATCCACGTTTTGCGTAATCAACCTGAAGCGGTCGCCAAACAATTTCTCCAATTCCGTAATCGCGAAATGTCCTTTGTTGGGAAGGGCTTTGGAGCAGATCGTGTTCCGGTACAAAAACCATTTCCACACTTCCAGTGGCTTCTGCCGAAACATGCGCAATGTTCCCATTTCTTCGGGCATGTAATTCTTCGAGCCCACGGTCCAGAAACCGTCTATATCGCGAAAAGTAGGAATGCCGCTGTCGGACGAAAGCCCGGCGCCGGTGAGCACCGTGAGTTTTCGTGTGCCGGCGTAAAACTCTTCGAGCTTTTGTAAGAGTGTATCGTCAAGGTAAGTCATCGTATTTTCGGGGTGCTGATATTAGTTGTTGATGGCTGTGATCCGGTGCGCAAACTTCCCGACCGGCGAGCCGGTCACGTTGATCCAGATCTGGCCGTTGCCAAGCATAGCGCCCTGGTAATTCGTAAACAGGTTGCAGGAGCAGAGTGATTTGATACTGTTTTTAAACTCCGCATGGAAGATGCGGTCGAAGTTAGCTACCAGCTGCTTTGCGGTTTTAATGGTAATGGGCGTTTTGCCATCCAGGGTGGTTTTGAGAGGATACAGGGTGTTATTGGCAACCCAGTTTTTATCGCCTCTCAGGATCGCTCCTTTTACCGTTTTCATAAAGCCTTCGATATCGTCTGCGTTCGTGAAGAAAAAATCAGAATAGCGGTTTTCTGACGTACCGCCGCAGATAGCCTGCAGGTTGAGCCTGATGGGCAGGGATTTCAGGCCGGTGTTATCGGTCCAGGTACCGTCAAAATGATCTGTGTCGTCAGAGGTCAGCGTGCCTTTCATGTATGCCTTCACCTTTTCATCGGCGAGTTCCGTCAAAACGACCGTGTTCCCGTCAACCGTTCCGCTTAGTTGAATTTTGCGTTCATATTTGGTATAACAGTAGTTGCCTTTCAGCTGCCCCTTGTCTGTGAGAAACAGAGACAAGCGGATGTCCGTTTTTCCGAGTGTGCCTTCAAAGTCGTACCATTTGCCTGTTTCAAAGTTCAGGGCATGGCTTAAGTTCCCTAAAAGGATCAGCGTTGTAAGGATGATAAACCGGTTCATGTTAGTTACTTATTTTTTTATAGTCCGTTTCCGGATCCTGCTGAGCGATTCGGGTGTCATACCGAGATAGCTGGCAATCTGGTGCTGTGGGACCCGCAGAAACAATCCGGGACGTGTATCCATTAAGTTGAGGTAACGCTCTTCGGGAGAAGACGTAATGAAGCGGCTGAAGGCTTCCTGGGTTTTGCCAAAGTCCTGCTCCATCATTGTGCGTGTAATAGCCAGCAGTTTCGGGTATCGCGCATACATGTCCTGCTCCTGGCTCATGTCGCCTACCACGAGCAGGCAATCTTCGGCGCATACGAGGTAATGTCCCGAAGGCGCTTGTTGCGTGTAGCTTGCAAAGGGGATGGCGGCCTGCTGCTCGGTATAAAATGCCGTTGTTTTTTCTTCGCCGTCGATGATACTGTATTGACGGATGCAGCCTTTCAACACAAAGTAACAGATAGATGAAACCTCGCCGGCTTTCAAAAGCAGCGAGCCTTTCGGGTAAGACTCCACGGGAATCAGTTCCGCAATTTCCCTGGCTTCTGCTTCCGGAAGGGTATCAAGGCCGGGAAGGAGTTTGAGTAAATCGGGTTTCATGATCGTAATTAGAATCGTCGGGCTTATTCTGTCAATAGACTTGTTTGATATACTGCTTCTATAAAAATTAATGCTTTTTAGTGACTGATCACTAAACGTTTATTTAAAACAGTTATGCCATTTTCAAGTTGCACTATATAAATACCATTGGGCAGAGAGGATACATCAATGGTGCTTGTTTCCTGTTTCAGGGATTGTTGTAAAACAATGTGCCCCAATATATCTGTGAGTTTCATGTTTTCAAATGAATGATCGGGTAGCAGGATGGTGAAACTGTTGCGGGCCGGGTTAGGAAAAAGGCTGAATTCCGGGTCTGCAGAATGTTCTGATAAGCCTGTAAAGGTGCAGTTCTCCAGGAAGCACAGATTACTATCTGAGCTAATCAGCCAATTTTGCTGATTACTTGATAAAGCTACATCCGAGGCATCCCCGGCGAAAAGGTAGCCTGTGCCGGTTTTACAGAAATTGTACAGGCGGCTGACAGTTGAGCTTGAATCTGCAAAAACGGTTTGGTAGCTTAGGCTATCTCCGTTAGAATCAAAGGTCATGACATGAGAAACATAAGCTCCTTCAGGTTTCGTTCCAACATAAGGCGTAAAGTGTAAGCCTGTTGCCAGCAAGCCGCCATTACTCATCTCCTGTACCCGGTTTAATTCGTTTAAACTGGAAGAGGCGCCATACATCTTTTCCCACATAATCCATCCATTGTTTTTATTGATTTTTCGCAGGGTATTTCTTGATTTCGGTACACCCATGATACCGCCCTGCATCACATCTGTATAACCATTGCAAATTACATAGTTACTGTCACGGGTTTCTATCAGGTCGCCATCGTAGTCGTGGCGTGGTGTCACATACGTTTGCGACCATATCTGGTTAAACAGGCTGTCATATTTAATTATTCCGTAATCTGTATCTGTGTTCAGGTACACGGTTTTTTTATAAGCAACGAATGACTTTTCGGAGGTGCGAATGATTTTAAAGATACCGCTTGCCTGGCCGGGAGTCTGAATTGTACGGCGCCATAACTCATTACCATTAAAGTCTGTTTTCATGATAAAGCAGTCGCCATAAGCGTTGTATTGGCAAGATAAACCGCAAATGATAATGCCATCATTCACTATAAGTGATGATACAAATTGTAAAGCAGAGTCGGGGACAGGATTAATATATTCTTTATGCCATAGTGTATCTAAATTCTTATTTATTTTCCATAACATGCCGCTTGATTTTGATCCGTAGTAGATCCTGCCGGCAATATATGCCGTTGTATCCTGCGGGTTAATAGCCGGGGGATAAGTTGTAGTAACCACGCTTTTATTTGGTATGCGAATGTTTTTAAAGCCGGTGATTGTACCGCTTTCATCTACAGATCTCACATCTATTTCAAGATTACCCGAGTTAAAACTGCTATTCATGGTTGTCGTTAAATAGGCCCCGTTAAAGGGACTTATGCTTAACAGAATTTCCTGCCTGACAGGATCTCCAAATAAGCTTTGAAAATGATAAGGAGGCAATTGTGCAAAACAGAAATTGCTAAAGACCAGAAGTAGAACGATGAGGGCTTGTTTATTCATATTATAAATATAACGAAAAATGTTTTTTGTTGCCCGTCCGGCTTATTACTCCGGCTTCGCCCAGAACAACTCCGGATTATTGGTTTTATAGGTGATAAACTTCACGCCGGTGGCTTTCTCTATCTGCTCTGTTTTTTGTGGTTCCTGCTCAAGGCCATTCAGGGGCAGTAACTCCACGTAAACAATTTCTTTGCCGGTCTTGCCGGTTTCCAGGTCGTATTCACTTATCATAGGAGTTTGCAGGCGGTATAAATTTTTGGCCATGTAGTTGTCCAGGTAATCTTCTTTGGTTTGGGAGTTTTTCTTATTCCAATTTGCATCCGGATTTAAAATGAGCGGTTTATCATTGATCAGGCGCTCGCGTACTTCGCGGACGCCTAACAGTGCGCCTTTTTCATCCATCACGTAAGCATCAAAGGTCGGGTCGATCCAGATCCATCGTTGGAGGTCGGCGCTGTATACCATGTTAATCACGTGGCAATCGTCGAACTTCGTTTCCCTGGGCATGCAGGTGATGTGCCGCGATTTGATTCCCATCGCCAGGTAGCACTCGTTCAGAACGGTTGCCAGCATGCGGCAATTCACACCGCGGTTTTCGGTCTTGCAAACCTGGACAATATTCAATGCATTTTTTACAGCCGGGTTGTCACTCGAGCCATCATGCCTGATCGTATTATGGACCCAATGTAACAGATTCAGGATCTTAGAAACCTCGTTTCCTGTTCCGGCGATGGAATCCAGTTTCAGGTCCCGCCTGATCTTTGCCAGATATATATTATCAGCAGATTGATACATGAATTTCGGAACATAACGCGCATCGGCCGGGTTGTATTTTTTTGCAGCTTTCAGCTTCTCCAGGAAAGGCTGTTGGTATTGGATCTGCGTCCAGGCAGAATCCTTTCCATTCAGCAGGACAATGAAATTGTAGCTTCCTATTTTAGGGTCTATTTTAAACGAAATGTTTTCCAGGTCGGTATAAAAGGTTACTTTCTTAGCTGAGGTAAGATACACATCCGGCTTGGCTTCAGGAACGATTGACCAGGCTTCTTTTTTTAAAAGCTCATCATCTTTAATGTCAACTTTTTTAGAAGTCGCTTTGATCACCGGCCAGTTTTTTTGAGAATACCCGCCTTGTGCGATCAGGAAAAGACCCAGTAGGGCAAGGCATGTATGGGTGGTTTTCTTCATGGTTTTAAATTTTGTAACATTAATACAGATAAGGCCGGAGGGACTTCCTGCGCGAGGAGAAAGGTCTGTCGCTTTGTTTCAAATGTATTTAATTTTTTCTTTTTTTCAAACGCAGAAAGCCCTCATTTCTTAGCATCCACAACCGCCATGTTATTGATGAGCTTCCAGGTGTTATCGGTATCCAACACCATGGAATTATAAGATACGAAGTAATTCTCAGCGCTTTCGAGCCTGAGCTTCACCATGGCGATATTCCCGCTTTCATCAATGTTTTCAATAATCATGGTTCTTGGCAAGCCACCAAAAATCCCTGCCCTGATGTTCGATAAATAAGTGTGCCTGTCAATAATCGTAATTCCCGGCTTTCCCATAAAGCCGTTGTTCGTTACCCTGAAATCAGGATGCAGTACTTTTTCCAACAGGCTCACATCACTGGTGTCGCCGCCTTTTACAAAATTGGTGATGGCTTGTTGTATATTTTCTTTTTGATTCATAATTGATTTTTAAATGTGATGGTTTAATACATTTTTTCTCCACCCAGGATGTTTCTGCTGATCATCCCCGGCAAAACCCTGTATACCGGGATCCTGATGTGATACGTTTCGCAAAACTCTACAATCCTGCGATCAATATGCTCATCGGAATACCTCGACGAAAAGTGCCCTAAGATCAGGCACTCAATGTTTGTTTCTGCCACTGATCTGATTACGTCTTCCAGGTTGCTGTGCCTGTTGCCGTGAGCCTGGATCTGCTTGTCTTCCTCACCACCGGTAAAGGTTGCTTCATGGATCAGGATTTTCGAGTTGTTCCAGTGTTCGAAATTTTCGCAGGGCGTATCGCCGCTATACGAAACTAAGACCGTCTCAATCTCGCTGTGTGTCGCCGCTTTCCCGAGCTTTTCGATCGTTTCCCTGATCTCATTGCCGCTAAGCGAAACGTATTCTTCTTTCAGCTTCGATTTTACCTGGACCACTTTGTATCCCAGGCTTTTGCAGAGGCTTGCGTCGCACACCACGTGGTTATTCCGGATGGCTTCCACGTAGATGTCTTTCCTGATCCAGATCCGGTCCTTATCCTGTATGGGCTTCCAGACCGTTCCTTTTACATGAGGATCGAACTTTCCTGAGAATTCCTGGAGAGCAGGGAATGAGCCGCAGTCTTTCGGATAATGGATCAGGGGCGCGTTTTCCCTGGCATTGAGCTGGTTGAATTGCAGCAGTCCGGTGAGATGGTCCCTGTCGGCATGGGAAATAAAGACATAATCGATTTTCCTGCTTTTATGGAGCAGTGTAGAAGTCAGGCCGTCTCCACAGTCGAACAACAAGCCCAGCTCCTCGATAAAGTACCAGGTCGAAAATAAAGCGGTTGAATAGCCGCTGATGGTGAGGTTCATGTTTATAGTTGCATTTCAGACTCTCTGACGGAATAATCGAAAGAAAGTTACAGGATTCGGATAAATCTTTTCCGGATATGCTTAACAAAGATAAGGGCTTATCGGATGTTTGCAAATTGAAGCCAATGCCTTGTACAGCGCCCTTCTGTGTTTCACCCCTAAACACTAGCGTTATGTTTGCTTTTAACCCCGGAAGCATTACTTTTTGGTATTTGCGGAAAAACGGCGAGAAGCGCTGAAAAAATGCCGGTTATTCCCCCATTTTTTTTATATTTAATGCTTAATTAACCACTCTCTTTTTTCTATGAACAAATTACAGAACTACGCTGTGGGCCAATGGGTGGCCGGAGCAGATAACGGACAGGATTTATATAACGCGATTACCGGTGAGGTGGTAGCTACCGCCAGCAGTAAAGGATTGGATTTTGCGAAAATGTGCGACTACGCCCGTACGGTGGGCGGACCTAAACTGCGCAAAATGACGTTCCAGGAACGTGGCCTCATGCTGAAAGCGCTGGCCCTGCATTTACAAAGCAAAAAAGAAGATTTTTATAAAGTGAGCTGGGCAACCGGCGCCACGCGGGCAGACAGCTGGGTGGATATCGAAGGTGGCATCGGAAATTTATTTACCTATGCATCGCTTCGCCGCCAGTTTCCCGACGAAACCTTTTGCTACGACGGGGATGTAGCCAGGCTCTCCAAGAACAATACCTTTATTGGCCATCACATTTGTGTGCCTAAGGAAGGCGTGGCCATTCACATCAATGCCTTTAACTTCCCGGTATGGGGCATGCTTGAAAAAGTGGCCGTCAATTGGCTGGCGGGAGTACCCGCTATTGTGAAGCCCGCAGCCTTAACGTCTTTCCTGACGGAAGCCGTGGTGAAGGAAATTATTGCTTCCAAAATTTTACCGGAAGGTGCTTTACAGCTCGTTTGCGGTAGCGCCAATGGCATCCTCGATCACGTGGAGAGCCAGGATATTGTGACCTTTACAGGCTCTGCCTCTACGGGAAAAATGCTGAAAGCGCACCCGCGCTTATTGCAGGAAGCGGTACACTTCAATATGGAGGCGGATTCCCTGAACTGCTGTGTGCTTGGAACGGATGTGACGCCGGCGATGCCGGAGTTCGATATTTTTATCAAGGAAGTGTCGCGCGAGATCACGACGAAGGCAGGACAGAAATGTACGGCTGTCCGCCGCATCATTGTTCCGGAGAACATGGTGGAAGACGTGCAGATCGCTTTGGGAAAACGCTTAGCGCAAAATGTGATCGGCGACCCGAACGTGGAAGGCGTGCGCATGGGCTCCCTGGCCGGCAAATCGCAGCTCATCGAAGTGAAGGAGAAAGTGGAGCTGCTTTCCAAAACACAGAAGATCATCATCGGCAGCTTCGAGAACTTTGAAGTGAAAGGCGCCGACAAGAATAAAGGGGCCTTTATGCCGCCGATCATTTTCTTCAACGATAAGCCTTTTACCAATACCGATTGCCACAACGTAGAAGCCTTTGGCCCTGTGAGTACCATCATGCCTTATAAAACCATTGACGAAGCCATCGAGCTTTCCAAAATGGGCAAGGGTTCCCTGGTGAGCTCTATCATTACGGCAGATAACAGCATCGCCCGTCAATACACGATCGGTGCGGCCTGTATGCATGGCAGGATCTTAGTATTGAATGCCGAATGTGCCAAAGAAAGCACAGGGCACGGTTCTCCGATGCCGATGCTGGTGCATGGCGGACCGGGCAGAGCCGGTGGTGGCGAAGAAATGGGCGGTAAGCGTGGGGTCTTCCATTACTTACAGCGCACAGCCATCCAGGGATCGCCGACTACCATCAGCGCTATTCTGAACCAGTACCAGCAAGGCGGTGCGCAAATCGAAAAAGACATTCATCCGTTCCGCCAGTATTTTGAAGACCTCGAGATCGGTGAAACACTGATCACCGCCAAGCATACCATCACCGATGCCGATGTGGTGAACTTCGCCAACGTGAGCGGCGATCACTTCTATGCCCATACGGATGTCACTTCCCTCGACGGCACTATGTTCACGGGCCGTGTAGCCCACGGTTATTATGTGTTAAGTAAGGCAGCCGGCCTGTTCGTGAATGCGAAGAAAGGACCGGTACTGTTGAACTACGGCATCGACGAATGCCGCTTTACCAAACCGGTTTACATGGGAAGCACCATCGGCGTGCGTTTTACCTGCAAGGAAAAAATCCGCCAGGAGAAGAAAACGCCGGAAGATATTGCAAAAGGCATCGTGAAATGGCTGGTCGACGTTTATGACGAAACCGGTGAAACGGTGGCGATTGCGACGATCCTGACGATGGTGAAACTGCGGAACCAGGATTAGTAAGCATCCATGTCCCCCCTGATGATAAAAAGAAGCTGTCTCCTGTTACTCTTGTGGTATGGTATGTCCTGTGTTGCACAGGATTATACCAAATCCGCTTTCCTGAAACAGGCCCTGCTGAACGCCCCGAAAGATACGGCGACCATCTCTCATTTCATCGCATACCTCAATACGCCTGGCCACAACCTTCCGAAAGATACGCTGGCCGGTTACTGGAAGCTCGTGCATGATCAGAGCGTTGAGGCAGGTTATGATTCCGGAGTAGGCTCTGCCGGATCCTGGTTTGGAAATTATTTCAACGCGAAGGGAGATTATACCCAATCGCTCCGCTATCTGTTTGAGGCCGAGAAAGCATTTCAAAAGCTGAAATCCTATAAGCGCCTGGCAGGGACCTATAACCTGATCGGCAATACGTACATGGGATTGGGGAATAACAAGGGACAAAAGGAATACTTCAGCAAATGCTACGACCTGGCAGTGGAGCATAAGCTGACAGCGCAAATGGCCTATGGTGCCGGCGGCCTTGGAAATTACTTTGCGTCATTGAGGAATTACAATGAAGCTATTAAGTGGAACCTCATCGCAGCCGGGCTTTTCAAAGAAACACATAACTACATCGGTTATGCCATCATTAACACCAACATTGCAGCGCAGTACCGCGAGCTGGGCAACATGCTAAAGGCGGAAGAGTTTGTGAACCTGTCGGAGCAATACCTGGGCCAGGCGAACCTGAACTATGCCTCGTTTGTGTGTTACCAGGAAAAAGGGCAGCAGGCCGATCTGAAAAAAAACTATCCGGAAGCATTGAGTTATTACACCAAAGCGCTTGACCTGATGCTGGCCGATAAGGCGAATCATAATATCTCCGAGAGCTACAAAGCGCTGTCGGATGTGGCTTACAAGGCAGGGCAATACAAAGAGTCGATCGATTACCTGAGGTCGCACGTGCAGTACAAGGACTCGGTATTTAATGAAAGCAGTAGCAGGCAATTGCTCGATGTGCAGGAAAAATACGAAACGGAAAAGAAAGATGCCGCGATAGAAATCCTGAACAAGGAAAACGATTTGTCCAAATCGGAGCTGAACCGTAAAAAGGTGCTCATCTATTCCGGGATCTCGGTAGTGGCGTTGCTGTTGATCCTGTTTGTGTTTGTGATCAAATCCAATATTCGCAAGAACAAGACCAATGCCCTGCTTGAGCGCCAGAAGGTAATCATTGAGGAAAAGCAGAAGGAGATCGTGGATAGCATCAACTATGCCCGAAGGATTCAGTATACCTTGCTGGCCAACCAGGACATGCTCAACACCTTGTTGCCGCAGCATTTTATTTTATTTGAGCCTAAGGATATTGTGAGCGGTGATTTTTACTGGCTCACGCATAAAGAGGGGTTCATTTACCTGGCCGTGTGCGATTGCACGGGGCATGGCGTTCCCGGGGCCTTTATGAGCTTGCTGAGCAGTAATTTTCTGAATGAGGCCATCAACGAGAAACATCTTTCCGATCCGGGGAAGGTGCTCGATTATGTACGTGAAAAGCTCATCAACAACCTCGATGGTGGCAACGATGGGATGGATGCGATCCTCCTGAAAATACCTGAAAAGAAAGACGATTCCGTAGAAACGGAACTGCAGTATGCAGCTGCGAATAATAAGCTCATCAGGGTGCGCGGGCAGGAGCTGGAAGAGCTCATCGCGGATAAAATGCCGGTAGGAAAAGGAGAGAAGCCCGGAAGCTTTGCCACGCGCCGGTTTAAAGCCGTCAAGGGCGATATGCTCTACCTCTACACCGATGGCTATGCCGACCAGTTCGGCGGGGAAAAAGGAAAGAAATTCAAATACAAAACCCTGAACCAGTTATTGCTGAACGTGAGTGCGCATTCTCCGTCTGAGCAGGAGAGCACGCTCCGCCGGGCTTTTGCCGATTGGAAAGGTTCCCTGGAGCAGGTGGATGATGTGTGCGTTATCGGCATCAGGCTTTGAGAAACAAGAACAGGATCATTTGAAACAAAAAAAATTTGCATATCCCCTTTTTTTCGTCGTCATTTTCATGATGTTCGGTAAGCCTTTGGTGGCGCAGGAAGATACGGTATTGCTCAACCGCTATAATTTATTGTGCAATAAGTATGAATACATCAGCGCCGATTCCTTACTCAAATATGCCAGCATCCAGCTGATCCTGGCGAAGAAGCACAAATCCGTTCATCACCAGATCAGGGCTTACACCAACCTGGGCGTGGCATACACGCGCCTGTTCAAATTCGATGATGCCTTAGCCTGTTACCTGATGGCGCGCGATGTGATCGAGAGCAATGGCAGGACAGGTATTTCGCCGCTCCTGGGGCAGATCGGCTATATCTATTTGCGGCTGAACCGGAAAGCCGAAGCCTATAAATATTTTAAGCTGCAGGAAAGCACTTCTCTGAAAGAAGAGAACTACAAGTCTTACCTGAGTTGCATCGTCAACCTCTCCGACTACTACAATACCCTGAGCGAGCTCGATTCTTCCATCCTGGTGCTGAACAAAGGCCTTGCGATTGCCCGCAAGCACCGCTTCCATGATAATGAAGTGATCATCCTCGATAACATTGCCAATGCCTGGTATGCGAAGGCCCTTGAAACCAACAATAAAAGCCTCTTCCGGAGAGTGGAGCTATACGCCGATACGGCGCTCAGGCATCATTATGCCGATAAGGATTCTTCGGCCATCTTTTACATCTACGGCCTGCTCGGTGCGCTGAACATGGAAACCGGGAATTATGCCCGGTCGGAAGAATATTACAGCCAATACATTTCCTATTCCAAACGGACGCAGGACATCATCAACCTGAAACTCGGGCTGGACGAATGCTCGGCGCTGTTTGCGGTGCAGGGGAAATACAACAAGGCCTACCAGTACCGCCTCATGTACGATTCCATCAACAGCCTTTATGTGAATGAGGAAGCCAACAAGCAGGTGGAGGAATTGAATACCAAATACGAAACGGAAAAGAAAGAGCAGCAGAACATCTTATTGAAACAGCAGAACGATTTATCGGAAGATGCGATGCGCCAGCAGAAGCTCATTACCGGCTTTATCATTGCCAGCCTGGTAGCTTCGCTCCTCTTCGGATTCTTTATGTACCGCGTCTATTCCCAAAAGAAAAAAGCGCACCAGCTTATCACCAGGCAAAAGGAAGAGGTGGAGCTTAAGCAGGTAGAGATCGAGCATCAGAAGCAGGTGATCGAGGAGAAACAGAAGGAGATTGTAGACAGCATCAATTACGCGAAGCGCATCCAGTATGCCTTGCTGGCGCACAGCACCATCCTGGAGCGCCACCTGGCCGGGCATTATGTTTTCTTTAAGCCGAAAGATATTGTAAGCGGCGATTTTTACTGGGCAGCTTCCGTAGAAGACCGGCAGGAGGAGCTGTTTTTCCTGGCCTGCTGCGATAGTACGGGGCACGGTGTTCCGGGAGCATTCATGAGTTTGCTGAGCATCGGCTTTTTGAATGAGGCCATTAAGGAGCGCGCGATGTATGAGCCTAACCGTATTTTTGATTTTGTGAGGAGCAGGATCATTGAAACGGTAAGCTCCGAAGGGCAGCAGGACGGCTTCGATGGGGTCCTTTTGTGCATCAATAAAACCAGGAATAAAATAACCTATGCTGCTGCCAATAATTCTCCCCTCCTGGTTTCGGAAGGGAGGGCTGCTTCGCTGAGCTCCGATAAGATGCCGGTGGGAAAAGGAGAAAGAACAGAGTCCTTTAAGCTCTACGACATTGATTACAAGCCGGGCGACAGCATCTATTTGTATACAGACGGCTACCCGGATCAGTTCGGCGGACCGAAAGGAAAGAAATTCAAATACAGGCAGCTGGAGGAACTCCTGCTCACCCATGCCGCCAAGCCGATGAGCGAACAGCGGCAGATCCTGAAAGCCACGCTGGATGCCTGGCAGGGGAAGCTTGAGCAAGTGGACGATGTGTGCGTGATGGGTTTGCGTTTGTAATAAAATGATGATGAGCTAATGATTTAGAAATACAGGTATGATCAGATTTCTTTTAGTGATATGTTTTACAGCTTGTGCCTCTTTGGCTTTGTTCTCCCATAACCCGGACAGCTTAAGGCTTTTGCTTCAGTCAAAGCAAATAGCAGATACAACGCGTGTGAATGTGCTGAATGAGCTTGCCTTTCTATTTGGAGAGAAAGCGGATGACAGTTGTGTATTTTATGGCAATAGCGCGCTGGAACTCGCTACGTCCATGCATTATTGGAAAGGCTGTGGAAAAGCCTATGGTACACTTGGTACTTATTATAACAGTAGAGGTAACTATAAGATGGCATTGGCCGACTTCATTGAAGGCTACAAGATCTACGAGAAGCTCAACAGCACCAGAGCGATGAGCAACCTGATGAATTCGATGGGGAATACCTATATGGGGATTCAGAATAATCAAAAAGCCCTGGAAGCCTACACCAAAAGCTACGAGCTGGCAAGCCTTGATTCCAACCGCTATATGATGGGCGTGTCCTCTGTGGGTCTCGGGAACATACACATGCTGGATAAGGATGCCAAGAAAGCTCTGGCAGTCTTTACGAGAGCCAAGGATATTTTCAGGGAAACACCCAATGCCTTGTTTCCCCTGGCAGTATCTTATACCCTGATCGGGAATGCCCTCGTGGAGCTGGAGGATTTTGAAGGAGCCTTTTTCAATTTCAATAAAGCGGTGGAACAGCTTAAGACCCTGAATAATACCTACGGCATTGCGGGGACTTACCAGGTCATGGGGGAAGCTTATCAGAGGCAGGGAAACCTGGATAAAGCGCTTGAGTATTTTCTGAAGTCGTATGAGATCTTTACAGAGCGCAAGGCCTACGATGACCTTAAAAACGTGAGCCTTCATCTGTCGGAAATCTATAAGAAAAAGAAAGAATTTGAAAAAGCCCTGGACTATTATGGGAAATACAGCAGCTTTAAAGACTCGGTCTTCAATTCGGAAAACAACCGGCAGCTCCTGGAAGTGGAAACGAAATACCAGACAGAAAAGCAGCAGCAGCAAATTGAGGTCCAGGACCTGAAACTGAAGAAACAGCAGTTTCAGCGGAACGCCCTGATTGCAAGTATCGTGACGGTAATTCTTGTGCTCTTGCTGGTATACAACCGCTACAGCGTTAAGCGCAAAGCCAATGCCTCTTTGTCGCAGGCCAATACCAACCTGGGGATTAAGAATGCCATCATCGAGCAGAAGAACCTTGAGATTACCGATAGCATTAAATATGCCCAACGGATTCAGAATGCGATTTTGCCCTCACCGGAAAAATTCCGGCAGCACCTGCCGCAGTCCTTCATTGTCTTCAAACCCAAGGATATTGTGAGCGGTGATTTCTACTGGATGGAAACCGTTATGGAGAAGGGCCGGGAGCTGGTATTGTTTGCCGCGGCCGATTGTACAGGCCATGGTGTGCCCGGAGCACTTGTCAGCGTCATCTGCCGCGATGCCTTGAACAGGGCCGTGAAGGAGCTTGGGATGACCGAGCCGGGAATGATCCTTGATAAAGTGAGAGACCTGCTCCTGGAAACCTTTGGCCAGCATGATAAGGAAGTGCAGGATGGTATGGATATCAGCCTTTGCAGCCTGGATACGGCTGGCAGGGAGCTGAAATGGGCAGGCGCCAATAATCCCCTGTGGCTTCTGAAACAGGATGCTGCCGACATGCTGCAGCTGAAAGGTGATAAGCAGCCTGTGGGCCTGCACTCCAATCCTTCACCTTTTACGACGCACTGTTTTTCTCTTTCCCCGGGCGATCTTATTTATATCTTCACAGATGGTATGGCCGATCAGTTTGGTGGCCCGGCCGGAAAAAAATTTAAATACAGGCAGCTCAGCGATTTTTTGCTGGAGCAGAAGCACACTCCCGTGAAAGAGCTGGGAGAAAGGCTGGATCAGCGGTTTGAGAGCTGGCGTGGAGACCTGGAGCAGGTGGACGATGTTCTCATTATCGGGGTTAAATTGTAGCACAGATGAAAAAGATCTTAAATATTGGAGTATCACCGGCCAACAGCGATGCGCTGAACCGGAAGATCCGCATCAATAACCTCATTTCCTTCATCTCGGCAATCATTATGCTGGGCTACATTCCCATGGCCGTTTATTTTCGCCTCACGGAAGTCATCGTTCTGAATGTCCTGTTTATGTGCTCGTCCTGTATCAGCTTTTACCTGAACAGCCGTGGAAGGTACAATACCTCTTTCTATATCGGTTGCAGCTATGGCCTCATCTATTTTGTGTATGGCTCATTGCTCTACGGTCTTGAGTCCAATCTTCATTTTTTTATCCTCATCATCTGCCTGCTGGCCATTGCCCTGTTTGAGAGTACACTCATTCTGCGTATCTTCCTGAGCCTATGTGTGGCTTCTTTTTTCATCCTGCTGATCTCCCTTGAAAATAAGCCGGGACTTATCGAGTATACCGAAACGATGAGCAAAGTACAACATGTGGTAGGCTTCCTTAATTTGTTTTTCCTCTTCTTTGTAACGATCCTCTTCTTCATCTTTTTCAGAAGGGATAATCTCCTCTACCAGAAAGCCATTGTTGAGCAGAAAAGCATCATCGAGGAAAAGCAGAAAGAAATTCTCGACAGTATCAATTATGCCAGGCGCATCCAGTTTTCGCTGCTGGCGGGCGATGCCTTATTGCAAGAGCATCTTCCGGAGCACTTCGTGTTGTTTAGTCCCAAGGATGTGGTAAGCGGCGACTTTTACTGGGCGGCCCCGGTGAGCGATGGCTTCATGTACATCACTGCCGATTGCACCGGGCACGGCGTTCCGGGGGCCTTTATGAGCCTGCTTAATATCAGCAAGCTCTCGCAGGTGATCCATGAAAATAAAATCACCCGGCCCGACCTGGTTCTGAATGCCGTTCGTACCGAGATCATCCGGGCGTTGAGCTCCCACGATGCCGGCGGGGAGAATAAGGATGGCATGGATGCGATCCTGTGTAAGCTGGATGTAAAAGGCATGACCCTGGAATATGCGGCTGCCAATAATGCGTTTTATATTGTCCGCAACAATACCCTGATCACCTGCAAGGCCGATAAAATGCCGGTAGGGAAAGGACATGACGATACACTGGCTTTCACCTATAACCGGGTGGCCCTGCATCCCGGCGATGTGATCTATACCCTCACGGATGGCTTTGCCGATCAGTTCGGCGGGCCGAGGGGAAAGAAATTCAAGTACAAATCCCTGGAAGAGCTTCTGCTCTCTGTCCATCGCCTGCCTATGGCTGAGCAGCGCGGGCTCCTGCAGAAAACTTTTGCCGACTGGAAAGGACCGCTGGAGCAGGTAGACGACGTGTGCATTATCGGCATTCGTGTGTAAAGGATCAGCGCCCTTATTGGTGCTTGACCCTTGTTGGTGTTTTACCCTTTGCCCTTGTTGGTGTTATCACCAACAAGGTATTTAATACCAAGCGGTGGCTGAAAGGCCTGTGAAATCGGATCAGGTTTTGGGCGCCAGGGCGGGCTTCATATATCTGATTCAGATGCATTAAAACCCGGCTAAATTAGTATCTTTGAGGCTGTGCTGACGCCACTTTACATATTATTCCTGTCTTTCGGGATCATCGACGCCATTGATATTTTCCTGGTGGCGGTCATGCTTTACCAGCTATACAAAATGGTGAAAGGCACGGCGGCCGTCAATATCTTTATCGGCCTCGCTTCCATCTATATTTTCTGGATCATTGTGAGAGCCTTCGAGTTTGATATGCTGGGCTCCATTCTCGGGAAGTTCATCAATGTGGGTGTCATTGCCATTATGGTGGTGTTCCAGCAGGAGATCCGCAAATTCCTGTTGTACATCGGCTCCAACGATTTTCTGAAAAATAACAACTGGCGCAATGTGTTCAGCTTTGCCAAGCGGGTGAGCTCTTCTACTGTGCTTGACCTCGACGTGGAAGCGGTGATCAATGCCTGTTTCAATATGAGCGATTCCAAAACAGGCGCCCTGATCATCATTGCCAGGAAGTCGGACCTGAAATTTTATGTGAATACCGGCGAGATCGTGGATTCGGCGCTCACCGATAAGATGCTGGAAAATATCTTCTACAAGAACAGTCCCATGCACGATGGCGCCGTCATTGTGAAAGACAACCGCATCGTGGCGGCGCGCTGCGTGCTTCCCGTAACGGAAAAGGAAAATTTCCCGTCGCATTTCGGCATGCGGCACCGGGCAGCCGTAGGCATCACGGAAACTACCGATGCACTGGCAATTACCGTTTCCGAACAAACAGGCGCTGTGTCACTGACCGAAAAAGGAGAGATCAACTCAAACCTGAACCGCGATAAGCTCAGATACCTCATAGAAAAGAATATTAAACACTAATGTGATTACGAATAGATACAAATATACAAATCCATAAATACGAATATAAATCAATCAGTGATTACGAATACATACGAATATACAGGTCAGAGCTCATTATGCGGCATTCGTATTCAGATTCGTAATCTTCTTTTCAAATCATAAATCAATAAATGAATCTTCTTTCCGTTAATCAATTAAGTAAAAGTTTTGGTGATAAAGTCCTATTCAAAAACATCAATTTCGGGATCAATTATGGCGATAAGGTAGCCCTCATTGCCAAGAACGGCTCCGGAAAATCCACATTGTTCAAAATCCTGCAGGGCATAGAGATCCCCGACAGCGGGGAAGTGGCATTCCGCAAGGATGTGCGGGTTTCCTTCCTGAGCCAGGAACCGGTGATGAACGATGCACATACCATCGAGCAAACCATTTATGCCGGCGATAGCGAGAAAGTAAAAACGGCGATCGATTACACGCACCTGGTGGAAACACATTACGCCAATCCTTCGCAAAAAACGGAAGACCAGCTCGACATCCTCACCAACCGCATGAACGACCTCGAAGCCTGGGACGTGGAAACACAGATGAAGCTGGTATGCGTTAACCTTGGCCTGAACGACCTGCAACAAAAAGTAAGCACCCTGAGCGGCGGTCAGAAAAAAAGACTGGCGCTCGCACAGGTGATCCTGAATGAGCCCGATCTGCTGATCATGGATGAGCCTACCAACCACCTGGATGTAAGCGTTATTGAATGGCTCGAGGATTACCTGCACAGCTATAAGAAAAGTATTTTACTGGTGACACACGACCGTTACTTCCTCGATGAGGTCTGTGATAAGATCATCGAGATCGACGACCATACAATGTACGAGTACAGGGGCGATTTTGCCTACTACATGGAAAAGAAAGCGGAGCGTGTGGCGATGGAAGCCTCCGAGCTGGAGAAAGCGCGGAACCTCTACAAGCGGGAGCTGGAGTGGGTAAGGAAGCAGCCACGTGCCCGGACCACGAAATCCAAATCGCGGGTAGATGCGTTTTATGAGGTGGAAGCCAAAGCGCGTGCTAAAAAAATAGAGAAGAAGATTGAGCTGAGTGTGAAAGTAGAACGCATCGGCAGTAAGATCATCGAAGTTCATAAGCTGCAAAAATCATTCGGCGATAAGCGCATCCTGGACCCTTTTTCCTACACCTTCATCAAAGGCGAAAAGATCGGGATCGTAGGACCGAACGGAGTAGGGAAGAGCACCTTCATCAATATGCTGCAGGGATTGGAAAAGCCTGACAGCGGAACCGTTTCGGTGGGTGATACCATAGTGTTCGGCTACTATTCGCAGAAAGGCATCCAGGTGGCAGACGATAAGCGCGTGATCGAAGTGGTGAAAGACATTGCCGAGTTTATTCCCTTGGCCAATGGGACCTCACTCAGTGCTTCAGGCTTGCTGACGCGTTTCAACTTCCCGCCGGCCGTGCAATACGGGCATGTGGGCAAGCTCAGTGGTGGTGAGCGCCGCAGGTTGTACCTGTTAACCGTTCTCGTGAGAAATCCGAACTTCCTGATCCTCGATGAGCCTACCAATGACCTTGATATCATTACCCTTCAAACGCTGGAAGAATTCTTACTGGAATTCCAGGGCTGTGTGCTCATCGTGTCGCACGACCGTTACTTCCTCGACCGTTTGGTAGATCACGTCTTTGCCTTTGAAGGCAAGGGTGTGGTGAAAGATTTCCCGGGGAACTACAGTGAATACCGTCAATGGAAATACGACCAGGAATACGAAGCTGAAAAGGAAATGCAACAAATTGCACAAGGGAAAGCTGCTCCGGTTAAAGAGGAAATCGTGGCACCTGTCCAGGTAGCAACTCCTACAGCGGCTGTAGAAAAAAAGAAGCTGTCTTTTAAAGAGCAAAAAGAGCTCGAAACCCTTGAAAAAGAGCTGGAGCAGCTGGAAAAGAAAAAGACAGAGCTGGAAGCCCTGCTGGCTGGCGGCCTCACGGATGCCGAAGAGATCCGCAAGACCTCGCAGGAATTCAATAAGGTATCGGAGAGCATCGATGAAAAATCCATGCGCTGGCTGGAACTTCAGGAGTAAGTACTGATACTGGCATGGTTCAAACTAAATGCTGTTCTGTTTGTTTTTCTGATGTCAAATGCCGGTTAATCTTTTTACTGAGGATTTTTATCCTGAATTTGACTTAATTTTAGTGGTATGAAATGTGAATCGTAAACTCCGGTGACTTCGAGAGCCTCAGTCACCGATGGAGTAAATCCTAATAAGCAGATCGCAGGCTGAGGCTCCCGAAGCCTGCAAAAATAAACGATCATGGCAACTTTTTCAGAACTCATCAATACCGACAAGCCCGTGCTGGTCGACTTTTACGCCACCTGGTGCGGCCCTTGTAAAACCATGGCTCCCATCCTCTCAGACGTTAAAAGTAAAATAGGCGATAAGGCCAGCATCATTAAAATAGACGTGGATAAAAATCCGGAAGTGGCCAATGCCTGGCGCATTACCGGTGTTCCTACACTCATCCTCTTCAAGCAGGGAAAAGTGCTCTGGAAGCAGTCGGGCGTCGTGCCGGCACACGAGCTCACGAAGATCATTGACCAGTACGCCTGAGCTTATGCTGACTTTCACAAAGAATATCCTGATCGACGGAAGCAAGGAAAAGCCAATCCTCCTGGATGTGTGCTATAAACAGACACAGGAAGCCAAGCCGGTGCTGATCTTTGTACATGGCTTCAAAGGCTTTAAGGATTGGGGACATTTTGATCTCCTGGCTAAAACCGTGGCTCAGCAAGGCTTTGTATTTATTAAATTCAATTTTTCCTATAACGGTACTACTCCCGAAAATCCTTTGGAGTTCGGCGACCTTGATGCCTTCGGAAACAATAATTACATCATCGAGCTCGACGACCTCGAAAAGGTGATGGACTGGGCACTCAGCAATCCTTCCATCGCCCGGGAAGTGGATAAGGAAGCCTTATACCTGCTAGGCCACAGCCGTGGCGGCGGCATCAGCATTCTGAAAGCGGCAGAAGACCCGCGTGTGAAAAAGCTTGTCACCTGGGCTTCGGTGAGTGATTTTCTGAACCGCAATAAAAAGATGACCATTGATACCTGGCATGAAAAAGGCGTGGTCTATACCTTTAATGCCCGTACCAAACAGCAAATGCCCCTGTACCTGCAATTTTATAATACGATCCAGGCTCATAAGGAGCGCCTGAATGTGGTAAAGGCAGCAAAACACCTGGGCATTCCTTTTCTCATCATTCACGGTACTAAAGACGAGGCGGTGGATCTCAGGGATGCAGAAGAGCTGCATCGCGCCTCTAAGCATTCGGAGTTGCTGGTGGTTGGCGAAGCCGGTCATACCTTCGGTGTGAAGCATCCCTTTGAAGAGCTTTCCCTGCCTGAACATGCGCAGTTTGTCATTGAAAGGACCATTGCCTTCCTCAAAGAATAGGCCCCGCAAAATAGACGCTATATGCTTTAAAATTGTATCTTTAATGCTTAAGAAACTCCTTAAGTATGGACATTTTTTTATTGCTGGTCATCCTCCTCCTTTTGATCATTTTCCATTTCGCTAAAAATGCAAAACTGAAACATGTAGAGGAAAAACTTTCCAAAATCGAAGATTACTTACGACGTGTGCAGCTCTACCAGGCCCAAAAGGCTGAAGAGGAAAAACAGGCGTCCAAAGAACATAAAGAGGCAACCGAACGCTTCCAACCGGTGGAAGACAAGGTGGTTCCTCCGCCAATTGTGCAGCCGGTTATCCCGCCGGTCATTCTTGATAAGCCTCCGGTAACAGAGCCGGAAGTACCGCCGGTGGTGATCATCGATGAGGTTGTGATTGACCAGGTGGAAGAAACTCCTGTGGAGATCCGTGTAAATGAAGTGATGAATACACCTTCGCAGACACGCACCCCGGTGCAGCCTGTAGAGCCACAGCAAAGCTTTTACGACCGGTTCAGGGAAAATAACCCGGACCTCGAGAAATTCATCGGCGAGAATATCCTCAGTAAAGTGGCGATTACCATCCTGGTTATCGGGATCGCCTTCTTCGTGAAATACGCCATTGATAAGAACTGGATCAACGAGATTGCCCGCGTAGGCATCGGCATCCTGTGTGGTGGCATCGTGCTGGGCTTCGCACACCGCTTGCGGAAAAACTTCAAAGCCTTTAGCTCTGTCCTGGTGTCGGGAGGCATCGCCATTTTCTATTTCACGATAGGCATCGCGTTTCACGAATACCACTTGTTTGGGCAAACCATGGCTTTTGTCCTCATGCTCATTATCACCTCTTTCAGCGTCTTTATCTCCGTGATGTACGACCGGCAGGAGCTGGCGGTGTTGTCGCTCATTGGTGGCTTTGCCACACCATTTATGGTAAGCACCGGGCAGGGCAATTACCAGGTGCTCTTCACCTATGTGCTGATCCTCGACCTGGGCATGCTGGTGCTGGCCTACCTGCGCAAATGGAACCTCCTGAATATCCTTTCCTACGCCTTCACCATGATCCTGTATTTTGGCTGGCTGCAGACAAAGGTCATCGGGGAAGAGCATGCGCCGTATAAAGGCGCCATGATCTTTGCAGCTATATTCTATGTGGTGTTCATCATCATGAGCCTGATCCACAATATCAAGGAAAAACGCAAATTCGGCGTGGTGGATATTACCATCCTCGTGAGCAATACCTTTTTGTTCTATGGAGCGGGCATGCAGATCCTCAACTATTACCACCAGAACCTGCAGGGGCTGTTCAGCATGTTCCTGGCGGCTTTCAACCTGGTCTGCTCCTGGTTGCTTTATATGAAATTCAAAGCCGACCGAAAACTGGTGTATCTCATGATCGGCCTTACGCTTACTTTTGTGACGCTGGTGGCACCGGTGCAGATGCATGGCAATTACATTACCATTTTCTGGGCGGGAGAAAGCGTCTTGCTTCTCTGGCTGGCGCAGAAGTCGAACATTGTGATGTCGCGCTTTGCATCCGTGCTGATCATGGTGCTGATGAGCTTCAGCCTGTTCATCGATTGGGGACAATTATATACCAGCTACCATGAGGTAAAGCCAGCCGTTATCCTTAATAAAGGATTTATCACCGGTATCATCTGTGCGCTTTCCATGCTGGCTTCCGCCCTGTTGCTCAGGAAAGAAAACGAAACCCAGAGCTGGGCGAATATGAATTTTAACCCTGTGGCCTACCGCAATTTCCTGCACATCGCTTTTGTGACCCTGCTTTACTTCACAGGCATGTTCGAGCTGGTGTACCAGATGAACCGTGTTACCTACGGTGTCAGTGTAACCATCGTGGCAGGAGCTTACCATTTCCTCTACTTCCTGTTATTGAACATCGCTGTATCGAAATGGGAGAACCGGAAAGCCGGTGCCGTGCTCTTTATTTTTAACTACATCAACGCAGTAGCCTTTGTGGTCATTTTTGCAGCGCTTCCTTATGTGGATTTTAAAGACAATATGCTGCAAATGGATAGAAGCTACGTTGGCTTTACCGCGCACTATGTGTCCCTGCTGTGTTTCGTTGCGACGATCCTGTTTATGAGAAGCTGGCTCCGCAAAGGAGAAAGCCCGGAAAAAATGGGCACGCTCAATACTGTATTTATTTCCATTGCCATCGTCTATGTATCGAGCCTTGAGCTGATCCTGCATGTGTCGCAGCTGGTGATAGGAGGCGTGAAGACAATCACAGACCAGGAAGTCGTAGCAAAAATGCTGGAGCTGGAAGTAGCGGAAAGCCATATTGTGAAAATCGGGCTCCCTATTTTGTGGGGCTTACTGGCCTTTGCCTTCCTCTTCATCGGGATGAAGAAACAGAACAAGGCGCTTCGTATCATGTCGCTCATCCTCATCGGGGTGATTCTGTTAAAGCTCTTTACCTACGACATCAAAGATGCATCCGAAGCCGGTAAGATCGTAGCCTTTATCATCCTCGGTGTGGTATTGCTTATCATTTCCTTCATGTACCAGAAGATCAAAAAACTGATCATCGACGATAAGCCCGAAACGGATGAGCTAGCTGATCCCACAACAAACACGCCTCCGGCGAATGATCACAACGATCCACCTATTGTATAATTTTTTTGAAAAAACAATATCCCGCTTATGAATTCGCTTTTCATCCTCAGATTCATCATCGATCTCCCGGAAAACCTTAAGCTCCCGGTCTTCATCGTTTTTGGAGTGGTATTGGCGATCATTTCGTTCAGATATGAAAAGATCAAAAAATGGATCAGCGATCGTAAGAAGGGTAAAGGTCAGGCAACCGGAAATGACCCTAACGATAACACAATTCTATAACCTTAGCATGACATTCAACGCATGAAACCGTTTTTTTTAAGCCTTATCACTGTTGCCCTTCTGAGTTTTCAATCGGAAGCGCAACAGTTTGCACAGGAAATGCCCATCACGGGAATCACCAAGGATTCCCTCTACAAGATTCCTCTGAACCCGGAGCATAAACAGTACATGAAGCGGGATTTTCATGATATGCGTGTTTACGATGCCAAAGGCCATGAAATACCCTATGTGGTGCTCAGCGAGCCGCAGCTGAAATCCAAGTCGGATTTTGTAGAGTATAAGATCCTGTCGCTACGCCACGTGTCGGACTACACGGAAGTGGTGGTGCATAATCCCGACCGGCAGAAGATCAGCAACATCGCCTTCAACATCAATAACTCGGATGCCTATAAATACTGCTCCATTGAAGGAAGCTACGATCAGAAGCAATGGTACAGCGTGAGCGCCAGCCAGGAGCTGAGCCTCCTTTATAACGACGTTTATACCAACCAGTATAAGTGCATCTATTTCCCACTCAACGATTATCCTTATTTCAGGTTGTCGATCGATGACTGGCACCACCGTCACTGGCACCATAACTGGGACAGTTATCCCTTTAAGATCAACTCGGCTGGTTATTTCAAAAATTCCGTCATTGCCGGAAAGCTCAACGATGTGCTGTTCTCCAAAACCATTACGGAAGATCCCAAAACGAAAACAACAACGGTAAGATTGCTCTTTACCAATAACCAGCAGGTAGACCGCCTCGACTTTAAGATCAAAGCACCGCGCCTTTATAAGCGCCACGCCACGATCTACGTCAACCGGAAGCAGTATGGAAAAGGAACGAAGCAAACCATCCGGGAAAACCTGTTTGAGATGGAGCTGAGCTCGGATAAAGTGCTGATGTTCGACCTGCCGAATTTTAACGAGCAGGAATTATTCATCGAGATCGACAATAAGGACAATCCGCCACTGGAAATTGAATCCATCAACTGCATGCAGCTGGCGAGCTACCTGATTGCTGATTTTAAAGGAAATACAAGCTACACGCTCAAATGCGGAGACGACTCGCTCAAAGTACCGGAATATGACCTGGGAAGCTTTGTGTCGCAGATTCCTCAACTCCTGCCGGAAGCGCAATTGGGAACAGTGAAGATCCTGCCTAAGGAAGCGCCAAAACCCAAACAGAAAGAAGTGGAAAAGGAAAAAACATTTTTCGAAACGCCGCAGTTTCTCTGGCTGTGCCTGGGCGTTGGCTGCATCGTCATCTTTTTATTCTCCCGCAGTTTATTGAAAGAAGTAGGGAAGAAAGAGTAGATTGGCCTGTAGGATTTCGAATAATAAAAACCACATAGGCCTATAGAAATCATAGGGAGCAAAAAGAGATCATAGAGGTTCTCTCGCAAAGACACAAAACTGTTCTAATCCCTGCCTCCACTCTGTTTAATCGGCGTTCCAATACCGAAATGTTGGCAGGTTCCGATTTTATTTTTTACTTTACATGAAACTTTGAGCATCCCATGATCAGATATTTACTCGTATTTATTTCTGTATTTTTTATCACACGCGGTGGCTTTTCCCAAAGCCAGTATACACAAACTGTCCGCGGGCAGATCCTCGACAAGGTAAGCTCCGTTCCCTTGCCGGGCGCGATTGTCCGACTGAAGAACGATTCTACCAAACAGCGGGTATCTACCACTGATGCCAATGGCTATTTTAAAATAGAGCATGTTCCTGTGGGCCGCCGTTCCTTTATTGTAAGCCTGTTCGGCTACACGACGATCCCGCTGAACGATGTGATGGTGTCTTCGGGTAAGGAAACCTTTCTCAACCTTGAAATGGAAGAGTCGATCGTCAACATGGATGAAGTGGTGGTGAATGCCGAAGAAGGAAAAGACGTGGTAAGCGATATGCAGGCGGTGAATGTGAAAACATTCAGCATCGAAGAAACCGAGCGCTATCCCGGATCGCGCCAGGACCCGGCCCGTATGGCGTCCAATTTCGCCGGCGTACAAGGCACCAACGACAGCCGCAACGATATCATCGTGCGCGGTAATTCGCCCTCGGGCCTGTTATGGCGCCTGGAAGAGATCGATATTCCCAATCCCAATCACTTTGCGGTAGCCGGTTCTGCAGGCGGGCCTACCGCCATCATCAACAATAAATACCTTGCTAATTCCGAGTTTTATACCGGCGCTTTCCCCGCCAATTACGGCAATGCCCTGGGCGGTGTATTCGACCTCAGGATGCGTAACGGCAATAACCAAAAACACGAGCGGACGTTTCAGTTTGGCTTACTGGGAACGGAGCTAAGCCTGGAAGGTCCGATCAATAAGGAAAGCGGCAGCAGCTATTTTCTCAATTACAGGTACTCCACCCTGAAACTATTATCGGGATTGAATATCAAGCTGGGCACGAGCGCCGTGCCTCAATACCAGGATGGTGCTTTCCGCTTTAATTTCCCGACAAAGAATGCCGGTGTCTTTTCGGTGAGCGGCATCGGTGGCTTAAGCACCATCAAGATTATTCTGAGCACGCAAACCGAACGGCCAAAGGAATTGTACGGCGATCTCAACCGCGATCAGTACTTTAATTCCAGCATGGGTGTGGCCATTCTCAATCACAGCTATTCCTTCAACAGCCGTACCCTCATGAAAACCTCCGTGGCTTATGGCGTTCAGGGCCTTGATGTGGATCATTACCTCGTGCTCAGGAATAAGGACTTTGTGCCGAAAGATACCTTGCCGCAGATCCTCGGCTATAATTTTTACGAAGGAAAAGCCACGCTGGCCTGGTATGTCAAGCACAAGATCAATCCAAAGAACAGCTTCAAAGCCGGTTTTTTTGCCAATGCCTTTCATGTAAATTTCTACGACCAGGTGAAGATCGTTTCGCGCTACGACACCCTGGCGCAATCTATCAATGAAATGCCTTATAAAACGAGGATCAATACGCAAACCGATTTTTTCCTCCTGCAGCCCTACATTGCCTACGTTCATAAATTCAATGAGAAATGGAGCACCAACCTGGGCGTATTCTCACAGTACCTCACGCTGAGCAACAGCTGGAGCGTAGAGCCGCGCGCCAGCCTGCGCTACCAGTTCAGGGCCAACCAATCCCTGAGCCTGGCCTATGGCATGCACAGCCAGATGCAGCAAACCTACCTGTACTTTGCTTCACCGGATAGCCTCGTGCGCGATGGGAAAACCTATTATAACGCCACGAAGGAGCTGGACAATAAGAACCTCGATTTTACCAAAAGCCAGCATGCCGTGTTGGGTTACGATTGGCAGCTCAATAAAGTACTGCGCACAAAGATCGAAGCCTATTACCAATACCTCTGGAATGTGCCGGTGTATGCCGTGCCATCGGGCGTTTCCATGCTGAACCGTGGCTCCACTTTCAACCGTTTCTTCCCCATTTACACGATGGAGAACACAGGAACTGGCTATAACTACGGCCTGGAGTTTACCCTCGAAAAATTATTCAACAAGCACTATTTCTTTCTCTACTCGGCAAGCTTATTTGAAAGTAAGTTTACCGCCAGCAACCATAAAACCTTTAATACCGATTTCAATGGCAACTACATGATGAATGCCCTGGCCGGCGTGGAATACGGGATTGGCCGCTCGAAGAAGAACTCCATTAATGTTTCCGGGAAATTTACTTATGGTGGAGGCAAACGCTACTCGCCGGTAAACATTGCCGCCAGCAATGCCGTGATGGATGTGGTGGCTGATAATGATAAGGTGAACACCCTGCAGTTCGATCCATACAATCGCCTCGATTTCAGGATTGCCTATAAGATCAATACCAAAAAAGTGGGCTATGAGATTGCCCTCGACCTCGTGAATGTGATGAACACCAAAAATGTACTGGCTCTGAGCTATGCGCCGGATCCGGCCAACGTCAATGCCGATCCATTGATCAAAAACTACCAGTTGGGCTTTTTACCTTTATTTTATGTTAAGGTCGATTTCTAAATTTTTTGCGCTTTGTTTTTTGCTCTTGCCTTTTTCCGCTGCATCGCAGGTCATCAACATCGAGGGCAAGCGTTTCCTGAACGATACCAATGGCTGGGTAGGAAATGCTGATTTTAGCTTTGCCGTCATTCAGAATACGCAGCAGGTCTTGTCTTTTTCCAACACCCTTCGTGTTCAGTACCAGAAGAACCGGAGCCGCTTTATCCTGCTCAACGATATCAATTTTATCAAGGCCGGGAAAACGGATTTTGTGAATGCAGGCTATCAGCATTTTCGCTACAATTATAAACTCCACAGGCTCTGGACGCTCGAAGCCTTTACGCAAACCCAGTACAACCCGGTGCTCCGGCTCGATTTCAGGTACCTCATTGGCGCAGGGCCCCGTCTTCGCTTATTGAAACGGGAAAATGCGCGTATTTATGCCGCCGCCCTTTACATGTATGAGTTTGATGATATCAAAGGCGATCCGGTCAATCTTCATGAGCACAGGATCAGCAGCTACGTGACCTTTACCTTTACACTCCTCAAAAACTGTGAGCTGATCAGCACAACGTTTTACCAGCCCAGGATAGGAGATGCTTCCGATTACAGGATTGCCAATGACAGCAGCCTGGAGATCCATATCAACAAGCACCTCAATTTTAAATCGACTTTTAATTTATTATACGATACCTACCAACCGCCCGGTGTGCCAAGTCTGGTATACAATTTCAGGAACGGGCTTTCTGTGAAGTTTTAATTGATTTTTGATTGAAGTCATAACAAATGAAACCTGCCAGATATGTTTCAAAACATACCACTTAACAAGAATCTGTAGTCACTTATGAAGTAGGGCGATGTTACGGAACGTGGTGGATGTACCATTGCGATATATTAACCCTAAAACTATAGATCATGATTAAACCACTATGTTCTATGATTGGCATTCTGTTTGCCGGTTCTGTGTTTGCTCAATGTCCGCCTACAACCCCTACCATTACAGGCACTTCTGTCTTGTGTGATGGCGCTTCCGGTTCTCTGTCGGCAAGCGGCTCCGGCGATACCTACACCTGGTCGCCGGGAGGAGCCAACACCGCTTCCATCGGCATTTCTCCCGGGGCTACCACCACCTATTCTGTGCTCATGGGGCAAACGGGATGTACACTTACTTCGGCAGCGGTGATTACAGTAACTGTAGCCAATACGCCTACCGTTGTGGCCAGCGTTCCAAGTCTCTCGACCGCAGCTACAAGTTTTACCACCTGTGCTTTTGGTTCCATTTACACATTCAGTGCAAGCGGTGCTTCTACCTATACCTGGAGCACCGGAGAGACTACAGACACCATGTCTGTTATGGTGGCTTATAGCACCTGGCCACCATCCTTCTCTGAAGCTATTACAGTGACAGGACAAAATGCCTGTGGAACTGCTACAGCAGCTATTACCGTAACGGTTTATTCTACACCTCCTGTCCATATCACGCCGGCAAATCCCGTCATTTGCAGCGGGCAGTCGGTAACCCTTAAGGCAAACGGCCCCGGAACGGTGTATGAATGGCGGGCACAAGGATCATCAAGTCTTATTGCGACAACATCCAGTGTTACGGTGAGTCCTACGGCTACTACCAATTATTACCTGTATGCTTCCTACGGCAGCCCTTGTTATATTTTCAATTCGGTCACTGTCACCGTCAACACCTGCACGGGAATCGGTGAGCTATCAGGAGAAAGGGAGGCCAGGCTGTATCCTAACCCGGTGGGCGATTTGCTGCATGTAGTTCTGGAGGATGACTCCGGTCCGGGTATCCTGGAAGTGTATGATGCCAGCGGTAAAATGCTGCTCAGGGAAGCCGTCTCGGGTCCCGGTAATGTCATCCACACAGAAGCTTTGCAAGCCGGCATTTATTTTTATAAGCTGTCCGGTAAAACAGGAAAATTCATGAAACAGTAATATCCAAAACAACGCTAAAAAGATGTGATATGAAAAAAGTAATATGTTCTATACCTGGCATTTTGCTTGCCGGTTCTGTGTTTGCTCAATGTCCGCCTACAACCCCTACCATTACAGGAACTTCTGTCTTGTGTGATGGCGCATCCGGTTCTCTGTCGGCAAGCGGCTCCGGCGATACCTACACCTGGTCGCCGGGAGGAGCCAACACCGCTTCCATCGGCATTTCTCCCGGAACTAACACCACCTATTCTGTGCTTATGGGACAAACAGGCTGCACGCTCACCTCGGCCGCTGCTATTACAGTTACAGTTGCCAATACGCCTACTGTTGTGGCCACTATTCCAAGCTCAGCCGGCTCAGCCACCAGTTTTACCACCTGCGGAAGCAACTCCCAGTATTCCCCCTTCCTGGCCAGTGGGGCTTCTACCTATACCTGGAGCACAGGGGCAACTACCGCCACAACTTCTGTCTATATTCCGTACGGCTTCGGCCTGCCCCCTTATACCAACACCTATACTGTAACGGGGCAAAATGCCTGTGGAACTTCTACAGCTTCCATTAGCTTGTCTGTTTATTCCTATCCTACCCTCAGCATTTCTTCGTCACATTCGCTTATTTGTCCCGGAGAGCCGGTCATCCTGAATGCAACCAGTTCGGCAACCAATTATTCATGGAGAAAATCGGGATCGGCCACCATCATTGCCACAACCACCAGCATTACCGTAAGCCCTACAGTGACTACCACCTACAGGTTGGAAGTTTCCAGCAGCCCCTATTGTCTCCGTTATGATCAGAAAACGGTTAATGTCAGCCTCTGTACGGGTGATGAGGAATTGTCAAAAGAGCCGGGAGTCAACCTGTATCCTAATCCCGTTGCTGAGCGACTTTATGTAGACCTTCAGAGTCCGGATCCGGCCACCCTGGAAGTGTACGATATTACAGGGAAACAACTGATCAAAGAACCCGTTTCGGGTTCAGGCAATGTCATTCATACAGGCGCTTTGCAGGCCGGCATTTATTTTTACAAGCTATCGGGAAAATCGGGGATATTCATCAAGCAGTAACGTCCGGAAACAATAAAAACCATCTCACAGGGGTGCAGATGGTTTTTTGTTTTTTGGAATTTTGTGAAAAAGATCCGCTTTTATTTTTTAGCCGTATCGGCAGGTGTAGCAGCTGGTTTTGGAGCCGGAACACTGGCAGGATCGATCTTTACTTCTTCAAGTGCCCCGTCAACCACACGGGCAATGGAATCGGAAATACGCTTGGCATTTTCGTGCATTTTTACCCTGTCTTCGGCAGCAGGCTTACACTGTGTAAAGGATAATACACAAAAAGAAACGAACAAAGCGGTATAAAGTGTTTTCATAATAAGGGTCGGAATTAGTAAACGAATATACTGATTTTTTGGAATTGAGAGAACAGTTTTAAATAAGTGATAAACGATAAAAGCCTACGTGTACGAAACACGTAGGCTTTCCTAACTAACTAAACACAAATTCTTAGTGAGCGTGAGCTTCAGTAGTAGCTGTTTCAGTAGCAGCTGGAGCAGTAGAGTCAGCAACTGGAGCAGTAGCCTCGTTCATTGCACCTTCTAAGCTTGCAGATAAAGCAGCAGAGATAGAGTCAGCTGTACGTTTTGCTTGTTCTTCCATTTTAGCTTTTTCTTCAGCAGAAGGACCACAAGCTACGAAAGATGTAGCTAAAACAGCTACTGCGATAATTGAAAATACTTTTGTCATTTTTTAATTTTTTTAGAGGTTAAGTTTGTTATTTGACCATTTATACCAAAACGGAAAAGAAGTAACCCGGAAAAAATAAAAATTCCCGGAAATTATTTTAAGTATTTGATTTTCAGTGAAATAAATTGAAGGTTACCTGAGTATAAATCATGGATTCAGTAAGGGCAAGCACAAAAAATTCCGTCTTTGAGATCACATATAGGCTGTTTTTTCATGTCAGGTGTCTTCCAAAGGATTTTGGCAGATTTTTTTATCAGGTTCGGGTTGAATGATTCTTAATCCGGCCGTTTATAACAGGAATAAAAAGGAATGAGCTGTAAACAGGAAAAAGAACCAGCTGGCACCGATGAATCTTGCTTATTATACAAAGCGTCAATGACGTATATTTGAAAGTGACAGGTAATTGAAAAATAATCACGAACTTCAGCAGAAACCAAAAAAGGAATGAATCATTATGGGAATTTTTATGTGCCAGTTTTATTTTAAACAGGGATTTCCGAAAGTGGCAGATATTCAGAAAACCTTTCACCGCATAACAGGTTTGAAAGTGAAATTGTATTCAAACGTGTATATGGATGAATTAATGACAAATGGCAGGGACCTTATGTATCACCTGCTGGAAAAGAGCGAAGACAGGCGTTGGGATTCACTTAACGAGACTTATTTTGTATGTTCCGGATTTAATGATGTCTATCTTGACTATCTGAATCCGGCTAATAAAACACTTGATTTGAAATACGGGGCCGGAAAATCCAATACGTATTTTTATGATGCCATGATGAAAACGATGCAGGAAGTCGGAGGAGTTACTTACAGGCACCCACCATTTGAAGAAATCACCGATGACTCTATTGAGCAATTCCTCGAACCTTACCAGCCACATACCCCGTTTTGGATGCGCATCAGGAAATGGGATGAGATGAGTGATTTTGAGAAGGAGCGTTTCCTTTTCAATCCATAGTTAGGAATATGCCGGGGAATCAATTAACCAAATGCCTGAAAGCCTTACTAAAAACCGTTGAGGGCTACAGTATATTAATTATGTATATTTGAGAAAAGCCGGAAAATGAATCGTTATGGGAATTTTCGCACACCAATTTTATTTTAAGCAAGGACTTCCGAAGGTGGCGGATATCAAAAAGGCCTTTCACCATATCACCGGATTGGACGTGCAGTTCTATTCAATCGTTCACATAAATGAATTAATGACGGATGAGAAAGATCTTTTATACCACATCAGGGAAAGCAGAGGAAAAGTAATTCATGCGCCTTATTTTTCATGTTTAAACTTTAATCATGTTTACCTGGGAGAGTACATGAATCCGGGTGATAAAGCATTTTACCTGGAATATGGGGCCCGAAAATCCAACAAGTATTTTTATCATGCCATGATCAAAACCATGCTGGAGGTGGGAGGAGCAACATACACAAATCATATTCATCACGAAAACGAAACTGATGAATACATTGAGCAATTTCTGGAGCCTTACCGACCACATACCCCGTTTTGGATGCGCATCAGGAAATGGGACGAGATGAGTGATTTTGAGAAAGAACGTTTCAATCAATAGTACGGAATATGTCAGAGAATAAATTACACAAGCGTCTGAAAGCTTTTTTGCTGGAGATCATCATCCGTGAAAAAGAGGCAAGCGCCTGGGAGCATTTTAAAACACTGGATCTGGATTGCGCTGATTTGAATGAGGTCATCCTGTCTACCTCGTTTAAGCACGAAGCATGGGAATTGCTCAAAAAGAAAAACGCTGTTATGGATGATTTTCTTCATATTGTTAACAATGTTGATGAAGATAATATAACACGCGAGGCGGAGGAAATCTTACTGGATCGCTTTTCATTGGATAATAAATCATTGCAAGACATCGTTGAGGCTAATAAAAGTAATCGCGCAGCGGAATTGCTATTCCATCAAAGTCCGGACAATCAGCAGCTGATAGCGATTATGAAATACTCGGATCTCAAAGACCGGGCGGCAGCTGAATTACTGAAACGTTCCCCAAACCTGGATGAGTTGAGAAAGATCATAGAGTACTCCGGTTTTAAGGAAGAAGCCTGGCAACAGTTTATTCAGCAAAATCCAAATAATGAGGAGATTATGAATATTGTTCATTATACAGATTTGCAGGATATGGCCTGGGACTATTTATTGGCCCGGCAGCCAAAGAAGGATGAGTTGAATGAATTTGTCCACGGTTTTGCAGAAAACGGCAGAAAACGAAACGAGGCAGCGCTGTATATCCTGAGCCGGAGGCCAAAAGTAAGCGAATTGACCGACCTCATTCAAAACGATTTACAGACTGAGGAAGCATGGGCGAAGCTTGAAAAAAAGAAGTTGAAGGAAGAAGATCTGGCATATATCATCTGGAGACTCCTTCGCCAGGGGTCAAACTACAAGAATGAAGCGGCAGCCTTATGCCTGAAGTTCAACCCGACAGCAGGAAATCTGTGGGATATCATCGAATACACAGATCTGAAAGATCAGGCAGCCGAACGTCTTGTACAAACAGCCAAACTGACCTTGTACGAATTGGAAGACCTGGTGGTAGCATCAGCCATACCGTCGGTTGTAAAAGCGTTGAGCAAACGCATTAAATTCGATCGTTCCCAGGTAGACGAAAAGAAATTAATCCGGAAAATCGCCCAAAAAATCGTAGCCAATCCGGAAATACTGGACGTTAACTCTTGGCATAACGGCGAAAAGCACAGCGTTGGCGGTTGGGCCATCACCCTGAACGAAGCAGGAAAAAAAGTGGAAAAAGAATACAGTTCCGAAATCGCCGCCTGCTTGTTGATTCCGAATTACCGGCATTTGATTTTTGCAGATAGAGAAACGGTTTTAGATGGATTAAACGACATTATTTCCGCGTCATGATCGAAATTAGATGTACAATAGACATTCCGTTATAGATTGGTAATTGTGTATATTTGAGAGGATACGCCCTTTCTTTGGTGGGCATTATAATGGTGACAACTGGTGTGAAAATGATAACAGAGAGGATCATGGAATTCCTGCGGACTGGTGAGTTGACAAATTTTCCATTTGGGACCGACCGGCAGACCATCACCCATCACTTAGGGACCAATCCGGATTGGACAGTGACCATTAGCAGAAAAGATAAGCGACCTGCTATTATTAAGTACGGTCTTACAGAGTTCTATTTCAATGCGCAAGTCCATCAGAAGCTTCGTGGCGTACAAATCACCTATTCACAGCCCGCAGACAAAAAAGGATTTGACATGGATTATGGTGATTTCAGGCAGAACTTAACTTACCGGCAGACGATAGACTTTTTGATAAGAAACGACATTCCGTTTGAAGAAGGATTTTCAGAATATGACAGTAACGATAAGATCATAAAAACAAGCGGGCAGGTTATCTTTTATTTTACGGACAACAAAACGCTGCAAAAATTCGGACGCTTTTTGAAGAATGACTAACTGCAAATACATGAAACAATCAGTGATGAACTGATACATTGCTCCCATGACGAACTTACAAATAGACGAGCTCATAGAGAAATTAAAAGACAAAGAAGTCAGGTTCAATAGCGGGCTGACACAGGAGGAAGTCGTGCATATACAGGAAAAATTTGAATTCAGATTTCCACCGGATCTGAAACATTTTTTGCAGACCGCTTTGCCTGCTTCACAGGGGTTTTATGACTGGAGGCAGGCATTAACATCAGAAGCCGTTGCCGATGCAATTAAATCACAATTTCGATGGCCATTAGAAGGAATGTTATTTGATATTAAAGAAAACAATTTTTGGATTGAAAGCTGGGGGCAAAAACCGGAGCTCATGGCAGAACGTTTTTTGATGGCAGAAATGCATTTTAAGACATATCCTAAACTGATCCCTGTTTATTCGCACAGGTATATGCCCGCCGAACCAGGGATTCCTGATAACCCTGTGTTTTCAGTATATCAAATGGACATTATCTATTATGGGTATAATCTGGCAACGTATTTAGCGAATGAATTTCGCTTCACCTTGTCTGAGAGTTTTGAAGAACTGGAAGAGCCGAAACACGACATTGAGTTTTGGACATGGTGTGTAGAGCAGAACTGCTAGTGTATACAGGGAAGAAAACGATAAACACAATGAGGCTTACATTGGCGGGTTGAGCACCGTCGAAGCCATAGGCATTACTTCGATAAAAACTCCGTCACTACTTTCTCCGCTTTGGTGAGGGCCTCTTCGAGTACTTCATTCAGGATAAAGGTGTCGAACAGATCGGCGGTACGAATCTCTTTTTCGGCTTTCTCCACGCGTCTGGCAATGCTTTCCGGGCTATCGGTATTGCGGCTGTTGAGGCGTGTTTCAAGGGTCTTGATGCTAGGAGGCATTACAAAAATGGCGAGGGCCTTTTCTCCGAACTGGCTTTTCAGGTTCAGGCCACCTTCCACATCAATGTCGAAGATTACATGCTTGCCTTTGGCCCAGATCCTGTCCACTTCGCTTTTCAGCGTGCCGTAATGCACACCGGCATACACCTCTTCCCATTCCAGGAATTCGTTATTATCGATCTTCTCTTTAAACTCATCCACACTGAAGTAGTGATAGTCTTTTCCATTCTCTTCCACACCACGCTTCGGGCGGCTGGTAGCGGAAATGGAAAATTCGAGCTTATCCGGAAAGGTTTTTAGCAAATGCCTGACGATAGTGGTTTTTCCGGATCCGGAAGGTGCTGAAAAGATGATTAATTTACCTTGTGACATGGGCAAAAATAAGCATTGTCGGATAAATGAGAAAATATAAATTGATGGTGGTTACGGAAATACGTTTCAAATGGTGGCTGAGCGTAGTCGAAGCCACCATTGAATTACTTATCCTTATAGATCACCAGGTTAATGATGCCCAGGTTGGGTGTACTGTTATCAGTCAAAGAAACCACAAAAGGCTTGCGCTGCCCTTCAAAGCAGTTGTATACCACATAGCCTTTGTCCTCGGTAGGATTCGGCATCTTTTTTTCGTAGTAAGTCTTCAGGTCCGTAAAGAGCTTATTGCTCAGGTCAAGGTCATTGCAGTTGATCTGCACCGCCACTTCATCCAGGCTGTCTTTTTCCAGGTTGTAGGTTACGGAGTAGTTGGTTACGCTGTCGATCTTATATTCAAAGTACAGGTAGTCCTGGTCTACATCAGATGGCTGGCGCGTTTCCGTTTTGGTGATCACGATGGCCTTGCTGTTGAGGTCTACGCCACGGATCACACCATCTTTCGAACGGATGATCTCATCGAGCAGCTCGTTATACTCCGGGAAGATCCTGGGTTTTTTCTGCTCGGTAACCTTAGGGGCTTCCTCGCAGGAACCCAACGCCAAAGCTACCAGCAGGATCAAACAACCTAATACGCTTCGCATAAATTTTAATTTAATTCTTCGCTGGCCACGGCTTTATTTTCCGGGCGCATCGTAGGGAACAGCAATACATCCTGGATCGACGGCTGGTTGGTCATGAGCATGCAAAGCCTGTCGATACCAATCCCGATACCGGCTGTAGGAGGCATGCCATATTCCAGGGCACGTAAAAAATCGTAATCAATGAACATCGCTTCATCATCGCCGCGCTCCATCAGTTTCACCTGCTCTTCAAAACGTTCGCGCTGGTCGATAGGATCGTTGAGCTCCGAGTAGGCATTGGCAATTTCCTTGCCGTTGATCATGAGCTCAAAACGCTCTACCAGCCCTTCTTCCGAACGGTGTTTCTTTGTCAGTGGGCTCATTTCCACCGGGTAATCCGTAATAAAGGTCGGTTGAATGTAGTTGCCTTCGCATTTTTCACCGAAGATGGTGTCAATCAGTTTTGCCTTCCCCATGCTGTCGTCAATATCCAGGTGCAGTTTTTTGCAAACCTCGCGCAGCTCCGGCTCTTCCATTTTGCTCACGTCGATACCGGTGTTTTCTTTGATAGCATCAAAGATCGTCACGCGTTTGAAAGGCGCTGCAAAGCTGATGGTTTTATCACCAACCGTTACATCGGTTGTACCGTGCAGGTCGTTCGCAATTTTTTCCAGTAATTTTTCCGTGGTGTTCATCATCCAGAAATAATCCTTGTAAGCCACATAGAACTCCAGGATCGTAAACTCCGGGTTGTGCGTGCGGTCCATGCCTTCGTTACGGAAGTTGCGGCTGAACTCATACACCCAGTCGAAGCCGCCCACGATGAGGCGTTTCAGGTAAAGCTCATTCGCAATACGCAGGTACAAAGGAATGTCCAGGGCATTGTGATGCGTCATAAAAGGCCTGGCAGTAGCTCCGCCCGGGATCGATTGCAGTACCGGTGTATCCACCTCCAGCGCGCCGCTTTCGTTGAGGAAGGTGCGGATGGTATTGATGATGGTCGTACGCTGCTCGAAGGTTTTTTTCACTTTCGGGTTGATGATGAGGTCCACATAACGCTGGCGGTAGCGGAACTCAGGATCCGTCACTTCGTCAAACGCGTTGCCGTCGCCATCGGTTTTCACAATTGGCAATGGTTTCAGCGATTTGCTCAGTAACTTAAAAGAGGTGGCATGAATAGAGATCTCGCCGGTTTTGGTGGTGAACACATAGCCCTCCACACCAACAATATCGCCGATATCGGTCAGTTTTTTCCAAACCGTATCGTAAAGCACTTTATCGTCTTCCTGCGGGCAAATATCATCGCGGCGGATGTATACCTGCATGCGCGAGGTATTGTCCTGCAGCACGGCAAAAGCAGCTTTGCCCATGTCGCGGATGCTCATGATGCGCCCCGCAAAGCGGATGTCCTTATAATTTAATTTATCACGCTCGTAATTTTCCTTAATATCTTTGGCAGTAACATTTACTTTAAATTCCTCGGCCGGGTAAGGGTCGATTCCTAATTTTTTTAGTTCAGCGAGTTTGTTTCTCCTTAGCTCTTCTTGTTCGCTCAATTCTTGCAACATAGTCTCTTTCAAATTTTGGTCGAAGGTAGTTAATTAATAGCCTAGTTTGAAGGGGAATCCATCTAAGTATTCACAATTTATTAATACAGCTTTTGGCATCAATTTGTATGGTTTTGATAGTAAAACTGCTTTTTGTTCAAATTCGTATATGAATCGGCGTTTAACTTCCTGTTATTTGTTAAAATGTTGATAGTTAGCTATTTGAAAATATTAACATTTATTTCGTTTAATATTAATCCTCTTTGATTAAACAATACCTAACTTTGTTTAAGTATTTTAAAAATAGACTAAACAATCCTTTAAATTGTATGACAGCTATAGAATTCAACACCCGCATTCTTAACGAACGGCAATCCCTCAAAAATTTTGCCCTCAGTTTAACCCATAATAACGACGATGCCCTGGATTTGTTACAGGACACTTACGTGAAAGCCATCACTTACCGCGAAAAATTCGAGGATAGTACCAACCTCAAAGCCTGGTTATTTACAATTATGAAAAATACCTTCATCAATTCTTACAGAAGGGCCGTAAAAACCAAGCAGATCATTCAAACCAATGCCGATGTGGCCATGGCCCGCGCTTTCAAAAATAATTACCAGGATATTACCGAATCCCGCATTGCCAGCAAGGATATTTTGAATAAGATCGAAAACCTCGAAGACCAGTATAAAATTCCTTTCACGCGCTATTACAACGGTTTCAAATACGAAGAGATCGCGCAGGAAATGAAACTGCCTTTAGGAACCATTAAAAGCAGGATCTTCATTGCCCGCAAGCAATTGATGGACGCCATCAATAAATCAATGAATTAATCCCGGTACATCCCTGGCACGGCGCTCCGGTCTAAAAACTATAAACGCTCTTTCATCTTTGGAAGAGCGTTTTTTTTATAATCATGAGTCATAACCCTCGCTAAACTATTTATAGCGATTTTTAGCATTTTTGATAGATATTTTATCTTATTTTTAGACGTGAAATTTATTCTGAAACATTCTTTATTGCTGGCTTTGCTGATCTGTACAGGCACAGTACAGGCCCAGGACGACTGGAACGAGAGCGATAGTACCGCTTCAATGAAGTCGCATAAAGGATTCCATGCCGGCTTGTTTATCGGCGCCTTCTGGGCCAATGGCCAAACCGCTTACCTGTACGACGGCTACGGCTTTGACGAGAACGGGCAGCGAAACAGCTTTAACAACAGTATTCTGTATAACCAGATTGTGAATGTGTATGGCAACGGAAACAATGATATGATTGCCCTGTTGCTCAATGTCAACCACACCGACTGGCAGTTTACACAGAACGATATGCCCTTCAATTTAAGGTATACCACCACTTACCTCGTTGGCTTCAACTCACGCTATCAGTTCAGGAAAAGACAAAACATCACCATCAACATCAACGGTACCAAGCTTGCGGTGAATGGGAAATTTACCATTACCACCAATAATAACAGCGGCGGCTTTCAAACGCCGGGCGCTGCCAACCGCATCAACCAGTTTACCATTGTGGGAGCAGAGCAGCGGCTCATGTTCCAGTTCGGCTATCAGCGCATCTTAGGAAAAAATGAAAAGGTGAATTTTGTGGTGGAAGGTGGTCTCAACATCATCATGTCAAAAGCCCAGAAGAATCAGGCCCTTCTTTACAGCAATCTCAACAATGGAGCTTATAACATTGCCATCGACCTGATGGGCGTTTATAATACGCCGCCTTACAATTATTACAGCGCCAGGTACCTCATAGGCGTGGGCATCGGCGCTTTCGGCGGCATCGGCCTCAACCTCAATATCAATCCAAGGTATAGTGTTCAGCTGCTTTACAACCCGTCTTACGACAGGATTGCGCTGGGCTATGCGCCGGAGTTCAAGCTCCAGCATGGCTGTGGCCTGAGGGTGTATTACAACTTCAGTACGCTATAACCATTTTTTGGTTTTGAAATAAATCGAAAGACCGAGGATCACGGCCAGCATCACACCACAGGTAATGAAGTAGCCATTTCGCGTATGCAGCTCGGGCATGTTATCGAAGTTCATACCATAGACACCGGCAATAAAGGTTACCGGGATAAAAATAGAAGACATGATGGTGAGCACTTTCATCACCTCGTTCATGCGGTTGGCATTGGTGCTTAAGTAAATATCCATAATGCCTGATAAGAGGTCGCGGTAGGTCTCCACGGTATCAATGATGCGTGTAACATGGTCGCTGAGATCGCGCAGGTACACATCGCTGCTGGGATTGATGAGGCTGGTTTCGGAGCGGATCATGTTATTGATCATGTCGCGCATCGGCCATACCTGTTTGCGCAGGTAAATCATTTCACGTTTGAGGTGATACAGCTCCATCAGCGATTTTTTATCGGAGTCGCTGATAATTTCTTCTTCGATCTCCTCCACCTTATCGCCTATTTTTTCAATGGCCGTGAAATATAAATCCACCACGGCATCCATTAGCGCATACGCCAGGTAATCGGCACCCAGTTTTCTGACACGCCCTTTGGCTGCCCGGAGCCTGTTGCGGATAATGTCGAAGGCATCGCCGCCATCGGGCTCCTGGAAGGTGATCACCGTATTATCCAATAACACAATGGCCAGCTGCTCCGATTCTACCTCCGTGCTGTAGCGGATCATTTTCATGATCGACACCACGTAGTTGTCATACTCTTCAAACTTTGGGCGCTGATCCACATGCACAATGTCTTCCATCGTGAGCGGGTGAATGTTGTAGAGCTTGCCGATCTTTTCGATCAGCTCGGGCTTATGAAGGCCTTCTACGTTGATCCACTTCACCAGCTCGGGCCGCACATGCTGCAGGCAGTCGGAGAGGTCATAGAACTCCTGCTCGAAAAATTCCGTTTCATTATATTCGATCAGTGTGATCTTGATCCGGTCGGTCCGTTTTTCCCCATTGTAGAATAAGGTCCCCGGAGGCGCACCGACATTTTGAGTTTTAGCATTCATGACCGGATCTGGTTTGGTTTTTTATATAATGAATTATTGGGCATCGTCTTTCATCACCATTTGCACGGTGAAGCGGCTGCGCTGTTCCAGCAGGATGATCTTTTTCTGGGTCAGCGTATCCAGTATTTCCTGGGTGTAGTAACGCACCGTCATGAGTTCTACGCCTGCATTGTACAATACTTTGAACATGCCTTGCAATTTTTCTACCAGCGCGTGAATGCGGCTTTGGTCGTCGTCGCAGCATACCGAAAAGCTGATGGCCGAGAGCTGCATCAGGTTGATCTTAACGCCATGCCGTGAAAACAATTCGAAAATATCGCTGAGGTTATCTTCGGCAATGAAGGAAAAATCCTTGGGCTGTATGGAGATCAATACCTGGTTGACCTTAAAAATATAAGAAGGGATATTCAAACGCTTTTCTCCGTCGCGGATCACCGTGCCGCTTTCCTTAGGCTTGAGGAAAGACTTCACATAAAGCGGAATGTTTTTGTTCTGTAAGGGCTTGATGGTTTTCGGATGGATGACCGTGGCACCGTAATAGGTCAGCTCAATCGCATCATGGTAAGACAGCTCATCGATCTTTTTGGTATTGCTGAACCATTTCGGATCGGCATTCAGTACGCCGGGTACGTCTTTCCAGATGGTGACAGCGCTGGCGTTGAGGCAATAGGCCAATACGGAAGCTGTATAGTCGGAGCCTTCGCGGCCCAGTGTGGTGTTGAAATTTTCGGAGGTGCCGCCGATGAAGCCTTGTGTAACTACCACGCGGCTTGCTTTCAGTTGAGGCAAAAGCAGCTTGTCTACGAGTGATCCCGTCAGCTCGAAATCTATTTTTCCTTCGCGGTAGGTATTGTCTGTCTGGATCACGCCGCGGATATCGACCCAGGTATTCTTAATGCCGGCATGGTTGAGGTAAGCGGAAATAATTTTGGTGGAGATGATCTCGCCCATGCTTACGATCTGGTCGTATTCAAAATCAAAGCCGTGCGTCGGCTCATCTTCAATGGCCCAGTGCAATTCCACAAAGGTGTTTTCCAGGTCGGTGAAGATCGGGTGATTGCTGTCGGAAAATAAGTCTTTGCAGATGCTGATGTGATAGGTTTTGATCTCTTCCAGCAGGGCTTCGGCATCTTCGGTTTTATAGAAAAACGCATGAGCCAGCTTTTCCAGGGCGTTGGTGGTTTTGCCCATCGCGGAGACCACCACGGCAAGCTCCGTGTCGGGAAATAAACTGAGAACATCCGCTACATTCCGGATAGCCTGCGCGTCTTTTACCGATGCGCCGCCGAACTTAAATACCTGCATAAATTACGATTTAGACAAAGATAAGGATGCACGTATAATATCTGGAAATTAAAATTATTTTTTATAAACCGTCACTTTTTTAAAACGCTGTACTTATAGCTTTTAAACAAACAAACCACTAACCTATAAACCAAAACTACTATGAGCTCAGGAAAAGAAACGCCGCGCCAGAAGATGATAGGCATGATGTACCTCGTGCTGACGGCCCTGTTGGCACTGAATGTCTCCAAAGAAATTCTTAAAGGGTTTGTCACCGTGGATGAGAGCATTGAAAAATCGAAGGTCATCCTGGATGAGAGTAATGTGCGTGTGCAGAAAGCATTTGAGGACTATGTGAACGCCGGAAATTATAAAGCCAAGCCATATCTCTTGAGGGCGATCGAAGCGCAAAAAGAGATCCGCATGGTAGATGCTTACATCGACAGCGTGAAATTACTGATCGTTCAGAAAACGGAAGACCCTTCGAAACAGGACACCTCGCAGCTCCGCTTTATGGAAAAGCTCGACGATTACGATACGCCGACTTACCTGTTGCTTGGCTCTAATGAAGCGTCACCGATTACCACACGCTATTCAGCCAAAGATCTCCGGCTGCAGCTCGATAAATTGTATACGGGTATCACGGGGATGTTGGATAACATGCAAAAAAATACGGATACCAAACTGGATGAGGCCGACATAAATGCTCTGAAGCAAAAGCTGGCAACGATTAAGCCGGTTGACAGAAACCTGGAAGTGGACGGCGTGAAGCTGAACTGGGAGCTGGAAAATTTTTACAACATGCCGATGGCGGCTGTCATTACCAACCTGAACAAGATTCAGGCCGATATGAAGAATGTGGAGTCGGAGGTGCTGCATGTGTTTGGTGCGGCTTCCGGAAAATTCGATTTCAAGATCAATAAGCTCCAGGCAAAAGTGATTGCGCCAACAGCCTATGTGCTGGCCGGCCAGCCTTTCAAAGCTGATATTGTCCTGGGAGCATCCAGCACCGAGCTCACCAGCGAACGCATGCAGGTATTGGTGGGTGCAGAATACGATACCCTGAAAAAGCAATTAACCGTTCCGGGATCATCCTTGTCTGTAGCCGATGGGATGGGAAAATTTGAGAATGTGACCAGTGCTACCGGGGAAAAAAATCTGAAAGGTGTGGTTGTATTTCGTAATTCCAAGGGAGTAGAAGAGTACTATCCTTTTGATTATTCCTACATGGTGGCGCCTCCTTTCACGGCTGTATCGGCCGACAATATGAACATCTTTTATGCTGGCGTCGACAATCCGATGAGCGCTTCCTCGGCGGGCTTTTCACCGACTGATCTTCGTGTCACGGTTTCCGGTTGCGGTGCTGTAGCCACACCGGCCGGTGCCGGGAAGTATACGATTACGGCTAAGTCTGCCGGAAGCTGCACGGTAACAGTGGCGGCTAAAGTAAACGGGGTCTACCAGCAACAAGGTCCTCCGAAAGTGTTCCGGGTAAAAGACATTCCGCCGCCGGTGCTGAAAATGGCAGGGAAGCTTGCAACGACCAACCTCGAAATGAGCAGGAATGAGATCGGGCAAATGGGTGGCATCGGCGCGGAATCTCCCGGCTTTATGTTCCCGGTGAGTATGATTGTGAAAAGCTTTGATGTCTTCATGATCCGCAGAGGCAAGCCGGAAACCTTTACCTGTACCGGAAATAATTTTTCGGCGGAAGCTAAAGTTGCGATGGCCTCTCTGAAGAGCGGCGACAAGCTCTACATCGAAAACGCCAGGGTACAGAAGCCAACGGGCATGACCACACTCCCTTCGGTACAGATCAAGGTCAAATCCTGATCTTCATAAAAAATGCCTCCGGTTTTGTCGGAGGCATTTTTTTGTTTTTCAATTAGCAGGTATTTTTTTCAGTTGAGCTCCCGATATCGAATAGGCGTTAAGTTAAGGCCGAAGAAATTAATAATTAGTTGTTTGTGGAAATAGAACAACATAGCGTACCTAACGGCACGCTGAAATTATTTGGCGTATCATTTCTATAAACATTAAGCCCCGCCGGGGCTACAGTACAGATTACATATATTTTGAGTATTGCTTGAGGACCAAAACGCTTGCTCCGGAGGAGCAATATGTTCATAGAAATCAGTACCAATAAGTCCTGCATGCTCCGGAGGAGCATTATGTTGTTCTCATGAGCTTGACGCCGATTCGATAGCCATCAGGAGCACTGACAAACAGAAAATGCCTCCGGTTTTGTCGGAGGCATTTTCTGTTTTTATCGTTAGGGAGGTTTAGAGTCACGCCGTGGTATGATCACCACCATTCGTTAACTGATCACAACGTGTCGTGACTCGAAGTCAACGATGCAAAATCGTTTCTTTACCACGCTCGAAGTGACAATTAATTTTCTTTGTCTCTTCCTGTCCTCTTATATGGTTTTTCTTGCGCTCGAAGCGGAACCAAATAAATTCACTTAAGCCTTCTCCAGTTCCTGGTTAGCCTTGCTGGCATTTAAGATCGCTACCTGCTGTGCCACATTCTGTGCCATTTCCCGGAAGGCCAGTGCCTGCGATGTCGTTTCCTGCAATACAGCAGGACGGCCGATATCACCGGCTTCGCGGATGCTTTGCACCAGAGGAATTTCACCCAGGAGCGGCAGGCGCATTTCAGCGGCTAGGTTTTTAGCGCCGTCTTTCCCGAAAATATAATAGCGGTTTTCCGGCAGCTCTTCCGGCGTAAACCAGGCCATGTTTTCAACGATGCCGATCACCGGCACATTGATGGAAGGCAGGTTGAATAAGGCAATTCCTTTGCGCGCATCGGCTAGTGCCACGGCTTGCGGCGTACATACCACCACAGCACCTGTCAATGGGATCTGGCTGCATAAGGAGATCTGGATGTCGCCTGTGCCCGGAGGGAGGTCCACGATGAGGTAATCCAGCTCACCCCAATTGGTATCCATAAACAGCTGTGTCAGGGCTTTGGAAGCCATCGGCCCGCGCAGGGCAATTACCTGGTCGGGTCCGGCGAGGAAGCCTACGGAGTTTAACTTTACGCCATAGCTTTCTACAGGTGCCATTTTCGGCTTGCCTTCGTATTCTGCTTTACCGGGCATTTCATTTTGCACGTCAAACATAATGGTTTGCGAAGGGCCGTAAATATCGGCATCTACGAGGCCTACCTTGGCACCTTGTTTCGTCAGGGCAATGGCGAGGTTAGAGGCGATCGTTGATTTGCCCACACCGCCTTTTCCGGAGGCCACGGCAATGATGTTTTTGATCTTCGATAAGGTCGTATTATCCTTGGTGCGTGTGGTAGTGACGTTGGCCGTCATGTTCACATTCACGATCGCTTCCTGGTCTACATAATGCTTGATGGCATTGATGCAGGCATTATGGATCATATCTTTCATCGGGCAGGCCGGTGTGGTCAGCACGACCGTAAACGAAACGTTCTTACCGTCCACAGCCACATCTTTCACCATTCCTAAGGTCACCAGGTCTTTTTTGAGATCAGGATCATCTACGTATTTTAAAGCGTCTATCACGCTTTCTGTTGTAATTGACATATTTCTTATTTTCTGATAAAGGTACTTACTATATTCAAATAATTGTTGAAGCCCATTTTTTCGGGGACTTCTCCATGATCGGCGCCGCTTACCCGGTGGGCTTCCCGGTAGGTTCCGCCGTAATTTTTGTAGACCACTTCCCCGTGCGTTTCTATATTCAGGAAGTTGTCGGCTGTTCCATGTAACCAACAAAAAGGCTGCTGAATTGTTTTCACTTCTTCCGCATTATCGATTTTTAAATTGGTGAAAAACGATCCCGGCATGTTCAGGCCGCTGCCGTCATTAGCCATCACATCGGCAGAGGCAAAGGGTGCCTCCAGGATAAATTTTGCCGGCGACAGGCTTCGCGGCTTATTGCTGAGCTCGCACACCGGCGCTGTTCCCATGCTAAAGCCATACATCACCAGGCGACTGTTCGACAGGCCATTCAGCTTCAGCCATTGCAGGGCTGCATCCACATCGGCATAGAGGCCCTCCTCGCTCGACTTTCCTTCGCTCAGGCCAAAGCCGCGGTAGTCGATCATCAGAACGCCATAGCGGTTCTTTCCCGAAACATGGGCAAGGAGCTTGGCGCGCTGCCAGTAAAAATCCATGTGGTCTTTGTTGCCATGGCAATACATGATCACTGTGTCGCTCTGGATCATTGAAATGCTGCCGATGTAGATCGCACGGATGTTGGTGGCTTCGCTTTCTCCCGGAGCCTGCGAAAACAGGATAAACTGATGAATAAGGCTATCGGGAATGTCGTAAGAGGCATCGAGGATAAAATCCTGTTCGCCGCTGTACTTGTCTAATTTGTATTCCTGGATGTCAGTGCTGGGATTATAAAGATTACTGTCGAGACGCAGGCAGGAGGAGAAAAAAAAACAGAGGATAAGTGTGAAACACCATACAGGAGAGCCATGCCGAACTTGTTTCTGCATTTTACCAAAAGAACGATGAGACCCTGAAACGAGTTCAGGGTGACGGTCCTTAGTATATGTATCCCGCTTCTTCATCTCTAAAACTTCCGCATCACATTTAAGTAAATTCCTATGGCTCCGCGCTGATTAATGCCAAGATATTCCACCACATTGGGAACATTCTTCCGGTTCATCTCTAAAAATTTGCATTCAATGCTATAGCTCCATTTTTTAGGATTATAAGTGAAGCCAACATGCGGATTGACAAGCACGTGATTGTTCTGTGTTTCGTTATGTGCCCGCTTGTCCGAGAGCTCAAACCAATTCGTTAAGCCGAGGTACACAAATCCTTTCTGGTGAATAATGTCTTTGTAAATATTTAGGTCGAGTTGGGGCCATGCCCTGAAATTCCCTTCCCACTTGTCGTACACCATGTTGATGGCAGGATTGATCGTGATCCCGAATTTGAGGCTGTCATTTTTATAGAGGCGCTGGCAGATGCCAAGGTCTGTCTGGAAATTACCGAAAAGCGCGGAGGTAAGGTGAACCGATCCGAAGGCGGTTGTGGAATTGCTCAGGCCGCGGCCATACATCAAAGACGTGAGAGGAAGTGGCGTGACGGCCTTTCCGTAATGAATCAACGGCCCACCGAGGTTCAGGGCCAGTGCATTTTCTTTTTTTGCCAGGGGTTTCACAAAGCGGCTCGGCGCACAACGTTGGTGTAATATCAGGAGGGCGATACCAACCACATATGTAGCCAGGCGACTCATCAGATCTGCGCGGCGATGTTCAGTAAATGCCCTTCTTCAAAATCCCTGCCCATAATCTGCAGGCCTATCGGCAAGCCGTTGCTGTGTGCACCGTTAGGAACGGAAATAGCAGGGCAGCCGGCGATGTTGGCCTGAACGGTGAAAATATCTTCCAGGTACATTTTAATAGGATCGGCGCTGTTCTTGCCAAACTCAAAGGCTGTTCCCGGAGTGGAAGGCGTAACGATAAAATCGTAGTCGGCCAGGATCTCGCGCGTTTTCTGGCGGATCTTGTTCCTTACTTTTTGTGCTTTTCCATAATACGCATCATAGTAACCGGCGCTCAGGACGAAAGTACCAAGCATGATACGGCGTTTTACTTCCTTACCGAAACCCTCGCTGCGCGATTTTTTATAGGTGCTTTCCAGGTCGGTGGCATTCGGGCTCCTGTAGCCGAAGTGCACGCCATCGAAGCGCGACAGGTTGGAAGAAGCTTCTGCTGTGGTGAGTACGTAATAGGTAGGCACTAAAAAATCCAGGTAAGGAAAATCCACAGCCGCCACCGTATGGCCGTTCTGTTTCATCTTTTCGAGCGCCGAAAGCGTGTGTTGTTTCACTTCGGGGTCCAGGCCCTCGGAGTCGATACACTCTTTTAAATAAGCAATCTTGTAATTTTTTTTCTCTCCCAGTGCAGATGTATAGTTATCTACTTTTTTCTGTGAAGCCGTTGTGTCATAATCGTCGGCGCCTGCCATGATTTCAAGCAGTAAGGCCGCGTCTTCTACCGTTTTGGTAATAGGTCCGATCTGGTCGAAGGAAGACGCATAAGCGATCAGTCCCCAGCGGGAGACACGTCCGTAAGTTGGCTTTAATCCTACCGTTCCTGTAAAGGAAGCCGGCTGGCGGATCGATCCGCCTGTGTCGGAGCCCAATGTGATGTGGCATAAGCCCGCAGCCACGGCAGCTGCCGAGCCACCGGATGACCCACCCGGAACGGTTTTTTCATTGACCGGGTTCAATACTTTCCCGAAAGCCGAATTTTCGTTGCTGCTTCCCATCGCAAACTCGTCGCAGTTGAGGCGACCGATGATGATCGCATCTTCGGCGAGCAGGCGCTCAACCACGGTTGAAGAATACAGGGATTCAAAGCCTTCCAGGATCTTGGAAGAAGCAGAAACTTTATGCCCTTTATAGCAGATATTATCTTTGAGGCCAATGATCACACCGGCCAGCCTGCCGGCGGTTTTAGAAGCAATCTTATCGTCTACCAGCTTGGCCTGCGCAATCGCCGAATCGTTGAACACTTCGAGGAAAGCATTCAGTTGTTTTTTTGCTTCAATGGCCGTAATGGATTCTGTTACTAATTGTTGGCAATTAACCTTTCCGGCTGCCAGGTCTGACTGAAGTTGACGGATCGTAGTAAATGTGTACACAGGTTTAATTATAAAAAATAAAAGCGTCAATCGAACAGAATGACGCTTGTAAATATCAGTTAAAAATAATTATTTATTTTCCGGTTCAGAAGGAGTTTCACCTTTAGAAGCTTCTTTAAAGTCTTTTACACCACGGCCTAATCCTTTCATTAATTCAGGGATTTTTTTACCCCCGAACAGTAATAATACGATTACCAAGATGATGATGATTTCAGGAGCTCCCAAACCGCCTAATATCCCTAAGATGAGTGCTTGTGTCATTGTTGTAAATTTAGACCACAAATGTACGACATTATTTGCGGATCACCAAATAGCTCAGATTTTGAGATTTTGCTCCAGTTGGGCCTTGTAATTAGCGATTTTTACCCAAAAAATGATCCAGCATACCAGGCCTCCTATAGCTGCCAAACCTCCCAAAAAAGGCACAACAGAGCAGCAAAACAGGATGCAAAAGGTCATGCCGATGGAGTAGGCGGGCCTTGGCTCGGCCGTTGGGATGCCTCTTGCCTCAAATTCCCGTTTCAGGGAATCCGATACATTGATAACGTTAAAAAACTGCCAGACAAGCCCGAATAAAGGAATCAGCTCCAGCCACACCTGCCCGGAAGGCATCTTACGAAATTCAGGCCTCACAGCGTTCATCGTCTTTTGCAGGGTAATCAGGTAAAAGATCTTGGGGAGAAGGCCGATGCATACCGCAAGGAGAATGATCAGAAGGAGGGTAAAACCTTCCAACATGTCGGAGTTATTGATCACATTCATAGGTTATGGTTTTAACCAAAGTTAGCAAATCCTTTTTACTATCCAAATCGCACCATTAAATTGGTTTGGCCCGAAATACTCCCTATTTTTGGGGAAAATCACCTGAAATGATCAAAAAAATAGAGCATATCGGCATTGCCGTAAAGAGCCTTCAAAGTTCCAATGAATTGTTTAAAAAGCTCTTCGGGAAGGAGCATTATAAGGTGGAACCGGTGGAAAGCGAAGGGGTGAGCACTTCTTTCTTTATGCTCGGCGAAACCAAGATCGAGCTCCTGGAGGCCACGACTACCGACAGCGCTATCGCTAAATTTATCGAGAAGAAAGGCGAAGGAATTCACCACATTGCTTATGAGGTCGATAATATTTATGAGGAGATGGAGCGCCTGAAGGGTGAGGGTTTTGAGGTTCTGAACAAGGAGCCCAAATTCGGGGCCGATAATAAAATGATCTTTTTTCTCCATCCTAAAAGTACCAACGGTGTGCTCGTTGAGCTTTGCCAGGAGAGGAACGAGGAGATTCTTTAAGCCTGCCAGGCTTTAATGCGCCTTGAAATCGCAGGCGCTGCGCTCGGTGGAAAGGTATTCAGCTTCATTTTCCAGGAAGTTGCGGCAATAGTGTTTTCCCTGCGGCCCGCCGTTGATGAAGAAATAATTGATGCCATATAATTCATAGTTAAGATCGCCATAAATCCAGGGACTTAGCTTCGCATACCATTTGGAGCGCTCTTTCCATCTTGTTTTTAAAGGATTGAAGAACTGATTGATGCCTGCCAATTCCCTGAACTGGAAGGTATGGATCATCTCATGGGCATAGATGTCGTAAAAGAACTGGTTGTAGCGTATCGTATCGTTGAGCAGGAAGCCATTGGTGAGCGTGGAGCCGTTAAGCTTTGGCGCATAAGAAATGCTCCTGGTGCGGAAGGTTGGTGTTCCGGAAGCCAGGCTGGTGCGGGCATCGAAGCGGCCCTGTGTGGCGAGGAAGACGGTGCCGACGAAGGTAGAGGCTATGATGCGTGGCCTGAACCTGAGCCTGGTGGTTTCCAGCTCCAGCCGGATGAAACCGACATCGTAGTGTACCACTTCCCAGAAATTCCGGTTGGCGGCGGCATTTTCTACGATGGAGTTTCCCATATCAAAAACAAAGCGCGACAGGTAGCCGTAGCTCAATTCGCTCTTCACCGAGATCAGGGAGTTGATGCGTTTGCCGCCATACATGATCATGCCGCCTCCCGCTCCCACGGCAAATCCTTTGGCAAAGGCCTTGTACCATTTCTGGCCTTTATGCTTATTGATCACAGAGCCGACACCGCCCGTCACGGCACCGATGAGGCCATTGTAAAGCAGGGAAGCGCCGCGGTAATCCTGCGCGCTGATGGTCTGCCGGCCCATGCACATGAGCAGCAGCAGTACGAGTGGCCTGGAAAAGAAAACACGAAAAGATAGCATAACCGGGAAAGAGACAATCAATTCGTATGCCTGTTTTAGTTGATCAAAGACGTCCGGCGCGTGTCTTTCATAAAGAGGTAGACCACCAGGGACGTGAAAATGCAACAGGTGACATAAATGTAAAAATAAGGCTCATGCCCGTCGTTTTTAAACCATAAGGCCACATATTCGGCTGTGCCGCCAAAAACAGCCACCGTCACGGAATAAGGGAAGCCAACGCCCAGCGCCCTGATTTCAGTAGGGAAGAGCTCCGCTTTCACCACGGCATTGATGGAGGTATAGCCGCTGACAATGATCAATGCCATCATAATCAACCCGAATGCAGTGAATGAGCTGTTGGCGTGGCTCAGCGCTTCCAGCAGCGGAATGGTGGCAAAGGTACCTAACACGCCGAAGCCGATCAGGAGAGGCCGCCGTCCTATGCGGTCGGAGAGCAGACCGAACAAAGGTTGCAGGCAGGCAAAGATGAAGAGTGTCGCGCAGGTGATGATGGTAGATTGCTGCATAGAAAGGTGCACCGTGTTCACCAGGAATTTCTGCATGTAGGTGCTGTATGTGTAAAAGGCCACAGTGCCGCCCAGGGTCAATCCAACAACAATAGCAATGGCACGCGGATGTTTGAGCAATTCCTTCAAGGATCCTTTTTTGGATGTTGGTTTGGAAGCCTGTGCCGTAAAGGCTTTCGACTCTTCCATGTGACTGCGCAGGTAGAGGGCAATCAGCGACAGCGCCGCGCCGATGATAAAAGGAATCCGCCAGCCCCACTGGTGCATTTGCGCATCGTTCAGTAATTGCTGCATGATGAGCTGAATGCTTAAAGCGATCAGCTGCCCGCCGATCAGGGTCACATACTGGAAACTGGAATAAAAGCCACGCCGCTTGGGAGTGGCCATTTCGCTCAGGTAAGTAGCCGAGGTGCCGTACTCGCCGCCTACGCTGAGGCCTTGCAGCAAACGGGCAATCAGCAGGAGTGCAGGCGCCATCACACCGATGGATTGGTAGGAAGGCGTGGCGGCGATCAGTAAAGAGCCGAAAGACATCAGCAATACAGAGAGCGTCATTGAATACTTACGTCCCCTCTTATCGGCAAGCAGGCCAAAGAGCCAGCCGCCCACAGGCCGCATGAGAAAGCCAACCGCAAAGATCCCGGCAGTATTCAACAGCTGCGCGGTAGGATCACTTTTCGGGAAAAATACAGGGGCAAAGTATAATGAAAAAGCAGAATAGGCGTACCAGTCGTACCACTCCACCAGGTTGCCCACCGAGCCGCTGATGATGGCCCTGATGCGGGATTTTTGAGAAAGTTCGGGACTGCCGCCGGTCATAATGCGTGAAACAGGTTAATGGGTTGTTACAAGCAAAAACAAGATCAGGAAAATAAGTCCTAATACAGGAAAAGCGAAAGGGTTGGCAAAATTAAGTGTCCAGCCCAGCATGGAAATGCGCTTGGGCGCCATGATGCGCTTATCTTTTCTGTTGAAATAAAACAGGCCTAAGATCCAGTTTGAAGGATCATTCTGCCATTCTTTCAGTTGTTGATCGCTCGGTTGTTCTGTTTTCATCCTGGAAAAATTGATTTACTAAAGGTAAGGAAAAATAACAGGGATTGTGGTGCCGGAAATTAAAAAACCTTAGCGGGCAGGCTAAGGTTTTAAATGCTTACAGCAGGAACATCCGAACTTAAGAATCAAACAGGAAGCGTTTTTTGGAAGCCTGTTCCCTGATGGCCTTGAGCATCGCTGCATCCAGGGATGTTTTTTCGCCCGATGCTTTTTCTTTTTCGGCTACGTATTTTATCCGCTGCTTGTTCAATTCCACAATCTTAGCGGTAATGCTTTCACGCTCCGCTTTTTTCTTAGCCAGGTATTGCTCTTTCTCTTCATTGGTTTTGCCCTTTAGCTCCGCCGGTAAATCGGCTTCTTTGATTTTGGTGATGTCGAAGCTTTTTGACTTCGAGGCATCTACCATATCCCAATCGGCATTGGAGTAGAAGGAGCTTGTTTTGGAAACCACACGCTCCGTTGTATTGGCTATGCCGTAGCTTTCGGCATTTTTATCCTGTGCGAGCTGGTTGGATTTTTTAGAATAGCCTTTGGCTCCGTATGAAATGTAGGTGTTGTTGATCTGTCCGTTCAGCTCGGCAATTTCCTTATCATAGGGCGACTCGATGTATACCGTTTGCCTGTCCTGCTCAATGCTCATGTATTCTCCGTTGGCCATGACGGCGCCGTTCTTCCAGCCGGTGTTGAGGCCTTCGTCAAAAGGACCGCAGAAAATGGTATTGATCACCACGTCTTTTTCCTTGGCTTTTTTGCAGGAAGCGTTGGCGCTTACCGGGCCTTGTGTAAAGGGCTCGTTACCGGCAATGAAGATCAGGCGGAGATCACCATCGTCGCCCTGCCAGTCGAGCTCGGTTAAAGAGGTGTTGATCACATAACCGCAGAATTCGTTGCCGCCGTTTGTGCTCAGAGCAAATAATTTTTCGGAGATCAGGTCCAGGTCCTGTGTGAACATCGTCACCTGCCGGATATAGCCTTCGCTGGAAGGCAATCCTGAATTGCCATATTCATAGAGCGCAATTTCCAGCTCCGGTTTTTCATTATCGCATTTGGCACCCGATAGCTCATTCACCAGTTTCCAGAGCTGTGATTTTGCCTGGTTGATGAGGCCGTCCATGCTGTTGCTGGTATCAAGAAGCAGGGCAATCTTAATTTTCTTTTTCAGGCCCGGAGGAAGCGCGCCCGGCATAGGGCCGGCCACGGCAGAATGCGTGATGGCCGTCGTCATCGCGTTTTCTTTTTCAGCGGAGCTTGTGTGTTTTTCTGCTATGGAAGTGCAGGAAATACAGGCCATGTAGGTTAAGGCGAAAAATCCGGCGCCTGGCTTGAAGGATAGATGATGTAGAGGGTTCATGTTTTTTTGTATTAATGGGTTTTGACTATTTATTCACGGCTGTGCCTTCAAATTCAAGTTTGCTATCATAAGTGTTTACCAGTTCGGAGAGCTCGTAAATATTCCGGTAGCCATAACCATAAAGGTTGATGTAAGTGGGGATATTCAGGGCCAGTGTAACAGGCTTTGCATTTTCCGGTGGATAGCTGACGCGCGCGGCGCCTTTACGGGTGCTACCGGAGGCTTGTTGCGGCTGAAGGCTCTGGTCGGGCCTGAATGATTTGGTAAGGAAGTAATTTGTATAATCTTTTTTGTTTGTCACAGGCAAGGGAGACGTTAAAGGCTTGCTCACAAAATTATTGTTGCAATAGATCAGGATCTTATAGTCAGGGGAGGGAATGATCTTTTTGAGATTATCCTGTGTGAAATCCGAGAAGTTGAGGTGGATAGCCCCTTTCACGTGCACGGCGGCATACATGGCATCCGAGCGTGTGTCGAGGATGATCACATTTTTTTCTTTGCTCACGTTTACAAATTCTTCGGCATTCAGAAGACGGCTCTGGCGGTGTTGCTTTACTTCTGAAACGAGCTTTTCATAAGCATCGAAATCGACAAGCGCCGGAGTGACTTGTGCTGTGCTTACGAGCGAGAAGACGCTGAATATTGCTGCCAGGCAGCGCTGTGTGGTTGATTCCGTGTAGTTCATGGCTTTTGAGGTTTATGGGTTGAAATCTATGGTAAAGCTAGGAGCAAGCTGTCTTCTGAAAAATGAGGACTTAGTGAAACGGACGTTGCACTTGGTGAAACGGTTTTTTCAGCCTGCATAAGGGCCTAAAATGGTTATTTTGAGGCGTTTTTGCGGGAATTGCGATTTTAATATCTGCGGTTTCCTTACTATGTTTGTCAAAGTAATGGTTAAGTACACACATCATTTTTTGGCAAGGCTTTCGGGAGTGATCCTTTGCGGCATCTTCTGCAATGGCCTTTCTGCGCAACTTGATAACAGCAGTAATACCACTACGATTCCCCAGCAGCAGAATACCAAAAGCAACCAGAACACTGTCAGGCCGCAAACCAACAGCAGCCAGCAGAACGAGATGCAGGAGATCAATTCCAATCCTTATAAGAAGCGTTCGGAGTTCGGGTATACCAGCGCAAGGTACCTCGATTCGGCCGGCTATTATTCGGAGAAAGCGCCACTGAAGGCGATTGATAACATCAACAAAGCCATCGCGCAAAGCATCAATGAACATGATAAAGCGAAGGAGAGCTCCGCTTACCTTATCCTGGGAAACCTCCAGCAAAACCTGCAGCAGCATGAGCTCGCCATCGAAAATTACCTGAAGTGCATTGCTGTTTCGCAGGTCAAAAGCAAGGCGAAAGGCTCCTGGTTCCCACCCGTAAGCCAGGAAACGCTTTTCCAGGCCAATAAGCACCTGGCTATGTCCTACATGGAACTGGGTGATTTTGAAAAGGCGGAAACCAGGGTCAATTACAGCCTCGGCTATGTATCTGTCGATGCCGCCGAATTGCTCTCTGCCAAACGCCTCCTGGCGATGATCCGCCTGAAGCAGGGAAGAACACCGGAGAGTATCTCCATCTTAAACGATGTCCTGCTCGAGGAGAAGCAAAACGGGAATGCCAAAGGAGAAGCGGAAACAAACCTTGCGCTGGGCGATATCTACCTGGAGCAGAAGAGCGATGATAAAGCCATCGATTGTTTTACAAAAGCCAAAACGATTGCAGAAAAAGTAAACCTGGCGCCCTTGTCGCTGAAAGCCAACGACCAGCTGGCAAAGATCTTCCGCCGGCAGAAAAACCTGACCAAAGAGCTGGAAGTGAGAAACAGCAAGATCAGCATCAATACCTCCAATAATAATCCGCAGGCGATCCTGAAGGAAAACATCGAGATAGGGAATGCCTACCTCAATGCGAACCAGATGGACGTGGCGCAAACTTTTTTTGATAAGGGCCTGAACAATGATATGACGGAGCAGAGGGCAACTGACGGTACTTACAGCTCCATTACCCAGGAGCAGCTGCTCTTCCCGAAAAGTAACGACCTCGATGAGACAGCCAATACCTATAAGCTCCTGGCGGAAGAATACCTGAAGCAGAGAAATCCGGCGAAGGCCCTGGTATATTTCGACAAATATGCCACGCTGCAGGATTCCATCAAGCATGTGCGCCAGCGCGAGCTGAACGAGGCTCTGAATCTCAGTACCAGCCTGGGCAAGAACCAGCAGAAGATCGACCTTTTGCAAAAAGAGCGCCAGCTCTCCGAGCAATCGATGGAGATCCTGAAACAGGACAAAACGCTGAAAGAAGAGCAGCTCGGCTTTAAGAACATCATCATTGGCGTGCTTATCTTTTTTATTTTTTCCATGCTCATGGCCGGTTTCTTTGTGATGCGAAGCTCCAGGGAAAAGCGGAAAGTGAACCAGCTGCTGGCCCTGAAATCGCTGAGGGGGCAAATGAACCCGCATTTTATTTTCAATGCGCTGAACTCCGTCAACCATTATATCTCTCAGAACGATGAGCGTAAGGCGAACCGTTACCTGTCCGATTTTTCCAAGCTCATGCGCATGGTAATGGACAGCTCGAAGCACAGCCTGGTGCCTTTGACGGAAGAGCTGGAAATGCTGCGCCTGTACCTTCAACTGGAGCATACGCGCTTCAATGATAAATTCGATTACACCTTTGAGATCAGTGAGAGCCTTGCCGACAGCGATTTTGAGCTGCCCCCGATGCTCATTCAGCCTTACCTCGAAAATGCCGTGTGGCATGGCCTGCGTTACCTCGACGATAAAGGAAAGCTGGGATTGGTGTTTGAAACAGCCGGCAACGAGTTGCTGGTAACGATTACAGATAACGGGATCGGCAGGGAAAAATCGAAAGAGCTGAAAACGCATAACCAGAAGAAGCAGGCCTCTATCGGTATGCAGAACATAGAAAACCGGATCGTGATCATGAATGACCTGTTTGGCACCAATATCCGGGTGGAGATCAGCGACGCTGATCCCGGAGCGCTTCATTGCGGCACCAAAGTTAAATTGTATATACCACAACAACATTAAAGACACATGCTGAAAGCGATCATTGTCGACGACGAAAAAATAAGCAGGGATATCCTGAATGACTACCTCGCAAAATACTGCAGGGACGTAGAAGTGCTGGATCAATGCGATTCGGTGCAGACGGGGCTCCTGGCCATTGAGAAACATCAGCCGGATATTGTGTTCCTGGATGTGGAGATGCCTAAAGGCAATGGATTCGATTTGTTGGAGCAGGTAAAGGATATCACCTTCGAAACAATCTTTGTGACCGCTTTTGATAATTATGCGATCCAGGCGCTGAACTACAGCGCTGCCTATTATATCCTGAAACCGGTAAGCATCGATGAGCTGGTGGCAGCCGTAGAAAAGATCAAAACGCAGAAGCAGAAAAACGCGGCCGGCGTTCACACAAAAGTATTGCTCGAAAATATGAAGGCCCGCACCATCGATCAGCATAAGATCGTGCTGCCCCTGCAGGATGGCTTTGAAGTGGTAAGCCTCAAGGATGTGGTGCATTGTGATGCGCACGACAACTTCACCGATTTTCATTTTGTGTCAAAACAGAAAATGATGATCTGCCGCACCCTTAAATTTTACGAGGAGCTGTTGGCGGAATCAGGATTTGTGCGTGTTCACAAATCGCACCTGGTCAACCTGGAGCACGTACAGAAATATAAAAAAGGAAAAGGCGGCCAGCTGACGATGAGCAATGGTTCGGTGATTGATGTGTCGCCCAACAAGAAGGACGAGCTCATGCAGTATTTCGAAAAGGGAAAGTAAGAATCCCTTACCGGAGGGTATCCGGGTACATGTCGAAATTTTTGACGCTGTTGATCACTTCGATCCTCAGTAATTTACTGCGGTCTGTGTTATAATAGTAGGTTTGTTTACTTTTCGGTGAGGTCATTTTGAGGCTGTTCTTCCCGGTTTCTGTCAGGATTCCCATTTTACCATAGCTTTCGGTAAATACTTCATCGCCCGCCGCCGGAATCTCGAAATACAATTTGCTCGCCGTCCAGTGAATGGGCCTGGTGAGCGTCGAATCTTTATAGGTATACTTGTAAGTGCGGCAATCGATGTTGTAATGGTCTTTTTCCCAGATCGTTTTTGAGGAATAGGGAATGCCATTGAGCGTACTGTTAACCACTGCTTTGATGAGCACGCCATTGTGGTAGAGGGATTCTGTTTTTATGTCCGCTTTTATTTTCAGGATTACCGAAAAGTCAACCGTGCTATGGGTCACATAATAATCGAAGCCGCTGTTCTTAATGTGGTAAGCCTGGAGTTTCCCGATCTTAATACCGGCCATTTTAATGACAAAGACCTTGTCCTGGGCTTGTGCCGCAAAGCTTAACAGGAGAAAGAGGCTAACTATAAAACGGGCGCTCATAAATTGTTCGGATGAAGATACTAAAACTTCTTCATGTACGAATACGCCGGATAATTAGATTGAAATTTATGAAAACCGCCCCGCTTATTTATCGGGGATCATGTCAAAGTTTTTGATGCTGTTGACCACCTCTATTTTTTCGAGCTTGGTGTAATCGCCCGAATAGTAATAGATCTGCTTGCTCTCCGGCGTGGTCATCTTCAGTGTGTTTTTCTTCGTTTCCTCCAGGATGCTCAGCTTGCCATAGCTTTCCGTATAAATCTCCACGCCCGGTTTCGGAATTTCAAAATACATTTTCCCCGCCGACCAACGGATAGGCCTGGTAAGCGTGGTGTCCTTATGGCTGTATTTCCGGGTATGGCAATCGATGTCATAATGGTCTTTCTTCCAGATGGTTTTTGAGCTGTAGGCTTCGCCGTTGATCTTGCTGGTAACGATGGCCCTGATCAGGATTCCGTGCTGGTATACGGCTTCGGTTTTCACATCGGCCTTAATGGTAATGAAATCGACCTTGCTGTGTGTGGCATAATAATCGAAGGCGTTGTTTTTGAGGTGGTAGGCTTCGAGTTGTCCTATCTTAATGCCCACCGCTTTCAGGGTATAGGTTTTGGTCTGTGCCTCCAGCCGGACACAACTACTTATCAGAATTCCTATGATGGCGTGTTTCAAAAACATCCTCTAACAAAAAGATGACCCGCACATGAGCGGATCACATGACTCTATTCAAAAACAATACCCGCTTTGAGGGCTGTGAAAACCAGGTCGATACTTTCCGGCTCATTACCGGCAGGCGATAGTTTCCGGCTCAGCTCAATGCTCTGAAAACCTTCGCCCGACAAGGCATCCGTCAAAAAACCGGCCTTGTGATAGTACATATAGGTTTTATCGCCCGCGCTGTTCGTTTTTATCCCCGATTGGTGATGCTCGCTTTCTTCCATGCAGCTCAGGTATAAGATGCCATTTGGTTTTAATATGGCTGCGCAGCTCCGGATGAGGCTTGTGCTTTCCTCCTCCGATAAATAGGGCAGGCAAAACCCGCATAAGATCCCATCGTAGCTTTCAGTAATGGAGCTCAGATCCCGGCAATCGAGCAAGCGGAATTCAGCGCCTGGACTATTGGCTTTGGCCAGCTCCAGCATATTCGGAGCAATGTCGGTGGCCAGGATTTTCAGGTCGGGACGCTGGCTGAGCAGGTGTCGTGTGATGTTTCCCGGTCCGCAGGCAAGTTCCAACACCTTGCCGCCGGCCGGCAGCTGTTTGCAAAAGCGGTTGAGCTCATCCGCATACAGGCTCACATCCATAAAACGGCTCTGGTAGAGCAAGGCATGCTTGTTAAATATGTCGGATGCGCTGAGTAAAGAGCTCATGGTTTATTGATGAAGGTACGATTATTTTTTTGAAACAGCTAAAAACAACAAAGCCCGGATCGCTATGCAACCGGGCTTTGAACCTGTTTTAGAAATGCTTATTCCAGCATCAGGATGACGGCGCTTCCCGCAGTTTTGCTGGTCATGACTTTTAATTTGACATGGCGTTTGGTTTCCCCGTTCTCGTAGTCGAGTAATACATCCGCCTTTTCGGAAGTGAGCTGTTTCCAGTTGGTTGTGCTCATATAATCCTGCACCAGCTTCGTGGCTTTTTCTTTCATGGCTGTTAGCTCGGCTTCTTTGTCGGCCTGATAGCGGCCAAACTCGGCGCGGTATTCCCAGCGAACTTTAGAGTTGTACCAGGTATACTGCTCGTTCACTACTGTCGGGAGGCCTTTTCCCGCTTTAGCCGGGTACTGTGCATAGCCTTTCGAAACTCCCAGGAGCCCGGAAGCTTTTCCGGCATCTTCAGTCGTGGCTGTGGTTACCATGGTCAGGATTTCGCCGAGGCGTGTACTGAATTTTTTTTGAGAATCGTTAGCGGAAGCCGCTGTTTTTGTTTGTGCCTGCATCACTGCTGCGCCGAATGGCATACAGAGACCGAGGATCAGGATAATTTTTTTCATAAAGGAGAGTGTTTGATTTGGTTGAGGCTAAATGTAATTATTTCCTTTTGAAAGAAAAAAATCCCAGAAATTTAAAAGACGATGCTATAGCCTAAAGCAATGTTGAACAAAAAGGGCGTATTGGCAATGCCGATGTTGGATGCTTTCAGACTCTCTGTTTTACCGGTAACGGTATTGGCGTACACGGTTTTATTGCTGTCGAGCGAGGTCCATACATTTTGCCAGTAGCGCAGGCTCGTTGATGTAAAAATACCTTTCAAAACATTGTGTTGCTTTTCAAAGGGCTTCCACCTGAAATAAGCCCCGATGCCCAGCGTGACTGTTGTATAGGAGCTGATCCGGTTTTTGGGAGCTTTTCGGTCGCTGCCGTCGTAATAAGCTTCGAAGCGGTGAAGCTTTGGCTCAAAACGTACATCCACATATTTAGTGAGGCGGTAGCCAATACCAAAGCCCGTAGAATAGGGGATATGATAGGCAACAGATTGTCTCTTTGCTTCTCCTACCGTTGTGCCGGAAGCACTTTCCATTTCGAGGGAAAAGCCATGGGAGTAATTGAATACTGTTTTCGGGAGGTAAAAGTCCAGCTCAATATTTCCTCCCTGTAGCAGAAAGGGCTGAATGGTGCCGGCTAAGAGAACTAGCTCCTTCGTTTTTTTTAGTGTGTCGTTGGTCTGGGATCTGGCGCTGCCAGACAGGTATAGCAGGGCGGCAATGGATAAGAGGTGTTTCATGATTTGTAGCGTTTAAGGATTGTGCCACAAAAGTCTGCGATACCCTGCCGGAACTACTGAACAAATGTTAAGAAATTACCGGGCGGATTCTTTTCTCAGGCGGCTCAGGTGTTGCGGTGTGATTCCCAGGAATGAAGCGGTATACTGAAGGGGAACGCTCAGGATAATATCGGGATTGTCTTTGATCATTTGCTCATAGCGCTCGTGAGCCGTTTGCGATTGCAGCATGGCGATCCTCTTCTCGAGGGTTATGAATAAATTTTCGGCAATGATCCTGCGCCAGATATGGATCTTTGGCAGCTCTTCCGAAAGTGCTTCCAGCTCTTTTTTGGAGATGACAAGCAGTGAGGAAGGCTCAATCGCAGCAATAGTTTCAAGGGTAGGTGTGTTTGTGAGGAAGCTGGTAAAGGATGAGATGAACTGATGGGGCATTACGAAATGGCAGGTCACTTCATTGCCTGTATCATTGCCATAAAAAACACGCAGCTTGCCGGCCTTTAAAAAAGCAACGTGCTCACACACTTTGCCTTCTTTCACCCATAGCTCGCCTTTAGCCAATTCCAGGGGCCTGAAAGCTTGTTCTACTTTTTGTTTTTCATCCGTGCTGAGATCAAGGAACTGGCTGATATTTTCAGAGAGTGTCATCTTCGTGCTTATGTGTGCCTGGCAGCTTGTGCCCGTAAATGTACGACCTATCGGGCGATTAAAAAATCTGTTTTGTGCAATGGCCGGATTTTCCGGCCCAATCCGGTTTGTCAGAGAGATCAGGAACTAAATTAGTATCTTTGAGGCTATGAGCCAACCGCAGTTGGATAAGCGGGAAGCTTACAGGAATAGTTAACAGCAACAGGACATTAAGATGACGACGCTTTTTATTAAAAATATGGTTTGCGACCGCTGTATTATGGTGGTGCAAAACGAGTTGGATAAACTGGGCCTGGACGTCAAAAGCATCCGGCTTGGAGAGGTCACGCTTGAAAAAGAGCCGGGCGCGGAAGATAAGGAACAGTTAAAAGAGGCCTTGGTTTCATTGGGTTTCCAGCTGATTGATGATAAAAAAAGCAGGATCATCGAAAAGATCAAGAACGTCATTATTGATCTTGTTCATCACCAGGACAACGATGCCAAAACCAATCTTTCTGCCGTGTTGAGTGCTGAACTGCACCATGATTATAACTATTTGTCCAACCTTTTTTCGGAGGTAGAGGGCACGACGATTGAAAAGTACTTTATTGCCCAGAAAATAGAAAGAGTAAAGGAGCTCCTGGTTTATGATGAATTGTCTCTGAGCGAGATCGCTCTCCGTTTAAATTATTCAAGCGTTGCTTATTTAAGCAACCAATTCAAAAAAGTAACGGGGCTGACCCCAAGCCATTTCAAGCAGATCAAGGAAGATAAGCGGAAACCCCTGGATAAAGTATAGGCCGGAATTTAGTCGCCTTTCCTAAATCTTACAAATCAATCCCAAAATTTCACAATACCGGCCAGCGCTATTATCGCCAATTTTGCCTTGTCAATTAAAGCAAGCGAAACATGGCAACAACTAATCATAAAGAAATCATTTATCTTCCCCTGGAAGATGTAGAAAGCGAACATTGCGCGCTCATCGTTGAGAAGGGACTGGCGCAGGTGAAAGGCGTGGAAAGCCATAAGGTAGAGCTGAACAACCGCCGGGCTGCTATTACGGTGAAAAATAACGAAGCCATTGCCGATGCCGTTAAAGCCATTAAAGACTTAGGCTATGGTGTTTCAACCGTTAAGCGTACATTCCCGGTATTGGGGATGACCTGTGCCTCCTGTGCCATCAGTGCGGAAAGCATTGTAAAATACCAGGAGGGCGTGGTGGAAGCCTCTGTCAATTTTGCCACAGGCAATCTTACGGTAGAATACCTGCCCACGATGACGGATCCTTCAAAGCTGCAGAAGGCGGTTCAATCCATCGGTTACGATTTATTGGTGGAGAATGAAAACAAGCAGCAGGAAACATTGGAGGTGATCCATGCGCAGAAATTTCAAAAGCTAAGAAACAAAACCATCTGGGCGGTCCTGTTATCGCTTCCGGTAGTGGTGATCGGGATGTTCTTTATGGATATTCCATACGCCAACGAAATTATGTGCCTCTTTACCACACCGGTGGTGATATGGCTGGGGAAAGATTTTTTTATTAACGCCTGGAAGCAGGCCAGGCACCGGTCGGCCAATATGGATACCCTGGTAGCATTGAGCACAGGGATTGCTTATCTGTTTAGCGTGTTCAATATGCTGTTTGCAGACTTCTGGCATCAGCGGGGATTGCACGCTCATGTGTATTTTGAAGCCGCATCGGTTGTTATCGCCTTTATTCTTTTAGGAAAATTGCTGGAAGAAAAAGCCAAAGGCAATACATCAACAGCTATTAAAAAACTGATGGGCATGCAGCCTAAAACTGTACTGGTGATACAGGCAGATGGCACAGAACGGCAAATCGCCATTGAAGAGGTAAAGGCGGGCGATAGTATCCTTGTAAAGCCAGGTGAAAAAATCGCAGTGGATGGGATGGTTACGACAGGCAGCTCCTATGTGGATGAAAGCATGCTGAGCGGTGAGCCTGTTCCGGTGTTGAAAAAAGAAAACGAAAAAGTATTTGCCGGAACGATCAACCAAAAAGGAAGCTTCCGGTTTACGGCAGTGAAAGTGGGTAAAGAGACCATGCTTGCCCAGATTATCAGAATGGTGCAGGATGCACAGGGCAGCAAAGCGCCTGTACAGAAATTAGTAGATAAGATTGCAGGTATTTTCGTTCCGGTGGTCATCGGTATTGCCATTCTCACCGGTGTTCTGTGGTTTTTTCTGGGAGGCGATAACGGCTTCGTGCAGGGCTTATTGGCAGCGGTGACGGTATTGGTGATTGCCTGTCCCTGTGCATTGGGACTGGCTACACCTACGGCTATTATGGTGGGTGTTGGCAAAGGCGCTGAAAACGGGATCCTGATCAAAGATGCGGAAAGCCTTGAGCTGGCCAGGAACATCACTACCATCGTACTGGACAAAACAGGAACGATTACCGAAGGCAGACCGCAGCTTACAGGCATTCGCTGGCTGAATGATGATGAGGCCAGCGCGAATATCCTGTTCAGCATCGAAAAGCAATCGGAGCATCCGCTGGCAGAGGCTGTGGTAAAGCATTTCGAAGGCGTGGCATCTCCTGTAGCCTTATCCATGTTCGACAGCATTACAGGGAAGGGAGCCAAAGCCAGTCATAACCAGGAAACCTACTACGTAGGCAACAAAAAATTATTGGCAGAAAACAACATCCTGATTGCAGAACAATTGCAACATCAGGCCGATGAATGGGGCCGGCAATCTAAAACCCTGATCTGGTTTTCGGATAGCAAACAGGCTCTGGCCCTTATGGCGATTTCCGATAAGATCAAAGAGACATCGGTAGCAGCCATTAAACAGCTACAGGATATGGGCATTGAGCTTTATATGCTTACGGGAGATAACGAGGCGACTGCCAAAGCCATTGCACAGCAAACAGGGATTAAGCATTACAAAGCGGAAGTATTGCCACAGCACAAAGCCGATTTTATCAGGGAGTTGCAACAACAGGGTAAAATGGTGGCGATGGTAGGTGATGGGATCAATGACAGCACAGCCCTTGCCACCGCCGATGTGAGCATTGCCATGGGCAAAGGAAGTGATATCGCTATGGATGTTGCCAAGATGACCATCATCTCATCAGACCTTAGCCGGATCCCGCAGGCCATCCGGCTGTCGGGGCAAACGGTTGCCACCATTAAGCAGAACCTGTTCTGGGCATTTATCTATAACATCATCGGGATCCCGGTGGCGGCAGGCATTCTTTACCCAATCAATGGTTTCTTACTGAACCCGATGCTTGCGGGGGCAGCCATGGCTTTAAGCAGTGTCAGCGTGGTGAGTAACAGCCTGCGTTTGAAATGGAAAAAATAAAAACAGTAAATCCTGCAAATCAAATCCAAAATATCACAAGGGCCCTCTTTAAAAGAATAGCCAACTTTGCATCATCAACTTACATTTTAATTATTAAAAAAAAATAGCACTCACATGGAAACTCAAACATTTCAATTCAAAACAAACATTAATTGCAGCGGCTGTGTCGCTTCCGTAAAACCCTTTCTGGATCAGGCAGAAGGCCTTTGCCACTGGGACGTGGATACGGCCGCTAAAGACAAGGTGCTGACGGTAAGCTCAGACGGCATTACCGAGCAGGAAGTAATAGAAACCATACAAAAGGCCGGTTTTAAAATAGAACCTGTAAAATAAAAAAATGCTCCCTGGTAATGACGATTTGCCATTGCCAGGGAGTAAATCAGCTCACATTTAATCCATTATATTAATACCTTTGTGAAGGTGAAACATTCGGGAGCACATATCATTTATTTGATCTTATTGAGTTTGGGATTGTTTCTAATTCCCAATCCGGGTTATGCCTGTTCCAAAACATCCACCGAAGCAAAGCACGCTTCCTGCTCGGGGGAAAAGGCAGGCACCGGTCAAAAAGACCATTGTAAGCCCGAATCCTGCCAGGATGAGAAACATCCCGGCGATTGTAAGGGTAGGTGTGCGAACGATTCCTGCGGTTGTGGTACCTCTTTTTCCGGCTTCGGCCTGCTTAGTCCTTTTGACCTAAAGGCTAAAGATGACTTCGCTGAAGTTAAAATACACACATTCAACGTTGGGCAACACCACTGTTCTTCAGGCTATTTTTCCATCTGGCTGCCGCCTAAAATAAGCTAAAGCCCTGACCTGACAGCCACAGTGCGCCCTGTTGAAAGCCGGGTCCGGCTTTTGATACTCCTTATTGACCTTATTTAATAAAATTTTTAGACATGAAATTAATATCAAAAATAATGATGGTAATCGCTGCATTACTATCCTCAATCAATAGTTTCGCCCAAATCAGGAATGCGAAAACAGAAAACGTAAAAGTTTACGGCAATTGCGATATGTGTAAAGCCACTATCGAAAAAGCAGGGAACGTGAAAAAAATTGCCGCTGTGGTATGGAATAAAGATACCAAAATGGCTACCCTTACCTATGATAGCCAAAAAACAAGTCAGGATGAAATTCTGAAACGGATTGCGTTGGCCGGTTATGATAATGAGAAATTCCTGGCGCCGGGCGATGCCTATGCAAAACTACCGGGCTGCTGCCAGTATACCCGCGTATTAAAGCCGGCGGCCAAAGCCAGGACAGGAACGGACGCAAAAGATCATAGCAAGCATGAAACGACTGCACCGGCCAATGCAACCTCTCAGCATGCGCCGCAATTAAAGGCGGTAGCCGATAGTTACTTTTTAATAAAAGAGGCTTTGGTAAAAACAGATGCCGGTGCTGCTTCATCAAAAGCCGGCGAATTGGTGAAAGCGATGGATGCTGTGGAAATGACAAAGCTTTCAACGGAAGAGCATGCCGTGTGGATGAGTGTCATGAAAGACCTGAGGGCAAATGCTGAAAAAGTTGCCAATACCAAAGACGTTTCAAAACAAAGAGAGGCCTTTGCCTTATTGTCTAAAAATATGTATGAGCTGGTAAAGGCATCCAGGCCCGAAACGACGATATATTATCAGCATTGCCCGATGTACAACAATGGCAAGGGAGCTAATTGGCTGAGCAAAGACAGCGCCGTGAAAAATCCTTTTTACGGTTCCAAAATGCTGACATGCGGCAGTACAGTGGAAACCATTTCCACCAAATAAATCAGGCCATTTGAAATGAACAAAGGAACTCTCAGAAAATGAATAAACACAGAAATAGAATGAACACCGTGCTGACAGTAGCCTTCGTGCTGCTGTTCAGCCGGTTTTTATTGGCACAAAAAACAGTACACTACGAGTTGTATGTAAAAGATACGCTTGTGAGCTATGCAGGAAAGGAAAAACGGGCCATTGCCGTAAACGGGCAGATCCCGATGCCCACACTGACCTTCACAGAAGGAGATACGGCCGAGATCGTCGTTCATAACCAGCTTAAGGAAAGCACCTCCCTGCATTGGCACGGTGTGTTTTTGCCTAACAAGGAAGATGGTGTGCCCTGGCTGACACAAAAGCCTATCAAGGCGGGAGAAACGTATACCTACAGGTTCCCCATTATCCAGAGCGGTACCCATTGGTACCATTCCCATTCAGGGCTCCAGGAACAGATCGGGATGTATGGAAGTTTTGTTATGAAAAAACGGGAGGATGATAAGACCTTTAGAAAAGGAATCGATGACCTGCCCACAATCCCGTTTATTTTAAGCGAATGGACAAACTATAATCCTGATCGTATCAACAGGATGCTCCACAGTGCCAACGACTGGGCGGCCATCAAGAAGGGAGCTACGCAATCGTACGTTGAAGCCATTAAAGAAAGGCAATTCGGAACCAAAGTAAAGAATGAATGGAAGCGCATGCTGGCCATGGACGTGAGTGATGTGTATTACGACAAAATCCTGATCAACGGAAGCCATACCTCAGATTTAAAAACCCTTGATGCTAAAGCATTAGAGGCCGGCGATAAAGTAAGGCTTCGCATCTCCAACGGCGGGGCTTCCTCTTATTTCTGGCTTAGGTACGCCGGTGGTAAAATAACAGTTGTTGCCAATGATGGCAATGATGTTGTGCCGGTAGAGGTGGACAGGCTCATCATCGCGGTTTCCGAAACCTACGATGTAGTAGTGACGATTCCCGAAGGTGGGCTTGCCTACGAGTTTTTAGCTACCACCGAAGACAGGACACAATCTGCAAGCTATTTTATTGGCAATGGCATTAAGCAATTGATTTCGCCACTCCCACGGTTAAACTATTTTGAAGGGATGAAGATGATGAACGACATGATGAAGATGAACGGCAACCTGGACGATATGGGCATGAGAATGAGCCTGAACCAAATGGATATGAACGTGGTCATGTACCAGGAGATAACAGGTGAAGCCGGGCAAAAAACGGAGCACGGCCAACACGGGATGGATATGGAGAAGGATCCGAACCGCTATAATGCCAATGCCTTGGGGGATCTCGTCACGTTAAACTATGCGATGCTGCAATCGCCTTATAATACAGCGCTTCCAAAGGATGCCCCGGTAAAGAAGCTAAAGTTTACACTTAGCGGAAATATGAACCGCTATGTCTGGAGCATGGATAATAAGATTCTCTCCGAAACCGATAAGATCCCGGTAAAGAAAGGTGAAATTTTGCGCATTACGATTTACAATAATTCGATGATGCGTCACCCGATGCACCTGCATGGCTTTGACTTCAGGGTAATCAACGGGAAGGGAGAAAAGTCACCGCTGAAAAATGTCCTGGACATTATGCCGATGGAAACCGATACCATTGAGTTTCTGGCAAATGAAGCGGGCGACTGGTTTTTTCATTGCCATATCCTCTATCACATGATGTCGGGCATGAACCGTGTGTTTGCTGTAGACGATTATCAAAATCCCTATTTGCCCGATAAAGCCAAAGCCTATAAGGCATTGCAGAGAGAAAGCAATATGCCTCATCTGATGGCGCAAAACGATTTTGCGAGCAACGGAAATGACGGGGAAGCCATGCTCATGAATGCAAGATGGTCTTTAGGCACAGAATGGCGCTTAGGTTACAACAGCATGCATGGCTATGAGGTGGAAACCCATTTGGGAAGGTATATCGGGAAAATGCAATGGTTTATGCCCTTTGTAGGCTTCGACTGGCGTTATCGGAACATGGGAATGGACGAGCACGAAAGCAATGTATTCGGCCAGAAGAATGAAAAAGATACACGCCGGGCATTCAGCTTAGGCTTCATGTATACCTTGCCGATGATGATTAACTTCCAGGCAGAAGTGTATCACGATGGCATTGTGAGGTTGCAATTGATGCGGGAAGACATTCCCCTGTCAAAGCGGTTCAGGGCAGGCTTTATGGTGAATACCGATCTGGAATACATGGCAGAGCTTAAGTACATTATCACTAAAAACATTGGCATCCGCGCACACTACGATAGCGATATGGGAATCGGAGCAGGCTTATCTCTGAACTATTAGAATGTAAAAGAAGAGGGGAGATGCAAAGAGAAAGTAATTGGTATGGAGACAAACTAAAACGACGGCTCACATGATACTGCTATACTCTTTTTGTTACATTTGGGCCGGACTAATAAACAACACATTCTATGAAAAAAATCGGACTGGTAGGCGGGATAAGCTGGGTATCGACACTGGATTACTACAGATTTATAAATGAGGGAGTAAACTCAAAGCTGGGCGGATTAAATTCTGCTGAATGCGTGATTTACTCTTTAAATTTTGGAGATGTGCAGGCCCAAAGCTGGGACAATTCCTTCGGTTTATTGCTGAACGCCTGCGAAAGCCTTAAGAGGAGCGGTGTAGAGGGCATTGTTCTGTGTGCGAACACCGCGCACCTTTTTGCAGACAGGCTTCAGGAAGCGGTACAATTGCCGGTTATTCATATTGGTGCGGAAACGGCCAAAGCAGTGAATAGAAGCGGTTATAAAAAAGCGGGGCTCTTAGGCACGAAGTTTACCATGGAAATGGACTTTTACAGAAATAAGCTCGAAGAGTATAACCTGGAAGTGCTGATCCCTGAATCACAGGAAACGAGGGATTACATTCAATATACGGTAAAGGAAGAACTGGGAGTAGGCTTTATTAATCCTGAAACGAAGGCGAGGTATATTTCTATCGTGAAGGACCTGGTTGACAGAGGCGCAGAATGTATTATTTTAGGCTGCACGGAAATTCCTATGCTAATCAGCCAGTCAGATTTTACAATTCCTGTTTTTGACACCACCAGAATTCATTCGGAGGCAATTGTAGATTATATCCTGAAAGAGTCATAGTATCTAAAGAGAAAAAGGTTCCGGATTTCCGGAACCTTTTTTTGTGGATTCGAAAACAGTTGGGACGGATTCGAACCGGCCGCCTTCCCATACTTGAGGGACGCTCTGCAAAAAAGTCCTTAATAAAAAAAGGTCCTGAAAATTTTCAGGACCTTTTGTGGAGAATACCGGATTCGAACCGGTCGCCTCTTCACTGCCAGCGAAGCGCTCTAGCCAAATGAGCTAATCCCCCATTTTTGAGTGTGCTAAATTATTTCAAAAAAGTCACAACTCAAAATTTATCGTTCAAAAACTTTTAAAGTTTTGCTTTGATTTCCACCATATCGTAACCTTCGATGATGTCATCTACTTTCACGTCGTTGAAGTTGTCGATGTTCAGACCACACTCATAATTCGCCGCTACTTCTTTCACGTCATCTTTGAAGCGTTTCAGCGATCCTAAAGAGCCCGTGTGAATCACAATACCGTCGCGGATTACGCGTACTTTGGTATGGCGTGTCACCTTGCCGTCAAGCACATAACAGCCGGCAATGGTTCCTACTTTGGTAATGTTGAACACTTCGCGTACCACAATGTTGCAAACGATTTTCTCTTCGAATTCCGGAGACAACATCCCTTCCATCGCCGCTTTGATCTCGTTGATCGCGTCGTAGATGATCGAGTAGAGGCGCACGTCGATCTCTTCCTGTTCTGCCAGTTTGCGTGCAGCTGCCGAAGGACGAACCTGGAAGCCCACGATAATGGCATTGGAAGCGCTTGCCAGCATCACATCGTTCTCGCTGATAGCACCTACCGATTTCAGGATGATATTGATCTGGATTTTCTCCGTCGATAATTTCTCCAAAGAGTCGGATAAGGCCTCGAGAGATCCATCCACATCGGCTTTCACGATCACGTTCAGCTCCTTAAAGTCGCCAATCGCCAATCGCCTTCCGATCTCATCCAGCGTAATGTGTTTCTGAGTGCGGATCCCTTGCTCGCGTTGCAGTTGCAGTCGTTTGTTGGCCAATTCACGTGCTTCACGCTCATCGCTCATCACGTTGAACTTATCACCCGCTGTCGGCGCACCGTTCAGACCTAATAATTGTACCGGAATAGAAGGACCTGCTTCCTTGATATTGACACCGTGCTCGTTGGTCATGGCTTTCACCCTGCCGCTGTAGCAACCGGCCACCAGGATATCGCCGATGCGCAGTGTACCTTTTTGTACGATCACATCCACCACGTGTCCGCGGCCTTTATCCAGCTTGGCTTCCACAACCGATCCGGATGCTTTGGCTTTAGGGTTGGCTTTCAGGTCAAGGATCTCAGCTTCCAGTACTACTTTTTCCAACAGGAGGTCGATGTTCTTACCAAACTTCGCCGAAATTTCCTGCGACTGGTATTTTCCACCCCATTCTTCCACCAGGATATTCATCGTGGATAAAGCTTCGCGGATCTTATCCGGATTTGCACCCGGCTTATCTATTTTATTAATGGCAATGATCATCGGAGCGCCTGCAGCCTGTGCGTGGTTGATGGCCTCACGTGTCTGAGGCATCACACTGTCGTCGGCCGCTACTACGATAATAACGATATCCGTTACTTTGGCACCACGGGCACGCATGGCCGTAAAGGCCTCGTGACCCGGAGTATCCAGGAAGGTAATGGATTTTCCACTGTCCAGTTTTACATTGTAGCTACCGATGTGCTGGGTGATACCACCCGCTTCACCCGCTGTAACGTTCGTTTTACGGATATAATCGAGCAAGGATGTTTTACCGTGATCGACGTGACCCATGATGGTCACAACCGGTGGGCGTTCTACCATGTCCTCCGGATTTTCAGTATCCTGCTCTTCAATCGATTCCTGTGCTTCCACGCTGACAAACTCCGTTTTGAATCCAAACTCTTCCGCTACAATTGCCAGGGTTTCCGCATCCAGACGTTGGTTGATGGATACGAACAAGCCGAGGCTCATACAGGTAGAGATAATCTGGGTTACCGGAACGTTCATCATTTGCGCCAGCTGGTTGGCCGATACGAATTCCGTTACCTTCAGTGTTTTCTTTTCCAGGTCCGATTGTTCCTGTTGCTCCGCCATTTTATCACGAACATCGTCGCGTTTATCACGGCGGTATTTGGATGCTTTGGATTTGGAGCCTTTGTTACTGAGGCGTGCCAGCGTTTCTTTGATTTGTGCCTGGATTTCTTCATCCGTTAAAGCCGGACGCGCTTCGCGGGTTCCCGGTGTTTTTTTAGCACGTGGGTCGCCGTATTTTTCTTTGGCCCTGTCCCTGGCAATCTGCGCCTGTTCGGTACCTACTTTTTTAATCTCTTCAGGCGTCATACCGCCTTTGCGGATCCGCTTGCGTTTTTTCTTATCAGCCAAAGAACCGGCACCGGTAGATGCCGCTGTTTTCTTCGGATCTTTTGCTACCGGGAGCTCGATCTTGCCCATAATTTTAGGGCCTTCCAGCTTCTGGTATACCGTCTCATGGAAATCTTCCTTGTGCTCTCCTTCTGTTGTTACTACCGGAGTTTCACTTGGTGTTTCTACGGCAGCTATTACAGGCTCTGCTTTTTTCTCTACTACCGGCTCTTCTTCAGCCACCGGTTCTGCTTTTTTCTTGCCTTTTGCCGTTTTCGCTTCCTCTTCTTTATCGGTCGCCGGGCTTGTCGAAGCATCTTTTTTGGATTTTTTATCCGGCTTGGTTTTTTGGTTCAGCGAGTCGAGGTCCACTTTGCCTAATACTTTAGGGCCGGTGATACCAGGTGTTTCCGTAGGTTCTTCCACTACAGGGGTTGTTTCCACAGGCGTTTCCTGTACCACAACTTTGGGTTTTTCCTGGGCCTCCGCTTTGGCTTTTTCCTCAGCCAGCTTCTTCTCTTCCGCAGCTTTTGCAGCAGCATCTTCTTTCGCTTTCTGCTCTTCCTTGGCTTTCAGGGCCTTCGGATCTTCCAGGACAATCGTTTCGCGTTTCAGCTTGTTAAGACTAAGCCCAACACTCTGAGCTTCTTCTTTGGCAGACTTATCCCCTGAGAATTCTTTGGATAACAAAGCATACTCATCATCGCCGATTTTGGCGTTGGGATTATTTTCTACCTGGCGACCTTTGGCAGAAAGGAATTCCACAATTTTTCCCAGGGATAAATTGAATTCCTTTGCTACCTTACTTAATCGCATTGTTTTTGCGTCTGACATATGTATTTCCCTCTTCTTTTTAGTTCAATTTTGCTTTTTTATTTCTGAAAAAAGAAAGCTAACTTCTTTTATTAACCATTTGTTAATCTTCAAATTCAGATTGAAGCACCTGCTTCACATCTTCAATCACATCCTCTGTCAATCCTGTTCTGCGTACGAGGTCGCTGTTCTCAAGCTCCAGTACAGATTTGGCTGTATCGCAACCGATAGACTGTAAGGCTTTGATCACCGATTCTTCGATCTCATCGGAGAATTCGATCAGGTCAACGTCTTCGATGTCCACCGCAGACTCATCATTATCACGGAACACATCAATTTCGTAACCGGTGAGCTTACCAGCCAGCTTGATGTTGAAGCCGCCTTTGCCAATCGCCAGGGAGATCTGGTCAGGCTTCAGGAACACTTCAGCACGCCTTGTATCTTCATGCAGCTTTACAGAAGTTACCTTGGCCGGGCTCAGGGCACGCTGTATCAATAATTGCGGGTTGCTGGTGTAGTTGATCACGTCGATGTTCTCGTTTTTCAACTCACGCACAATACCGTGGATACGGGAACCTTTCATCCCAACACAGGCACCAACCGGATCGATACGGTCATCGTAAGACTCTACGGCAACCTTGGCTCTTTCGCCCGGTTCGCGTACAATTTTCTTGATCGTAATTAATCCGTCGAACACTTCCGGTACCTCCATCTCAAACAGGCGCTCCAGGAAAGAAGGCGCTGTACGCGACATGGTAATGGTTGGTGTTCCGTTTTTCAATTCTACTTTATGCACAACCGCTTTTACAGAATCACCTTTTTTGAAAAAGTCAGATGGAATCTGCTCTGTTTTAGGAAGCAGCAACTCATTGCCTTCATCGTCCAGTAACATGATCTCTTTTTTCCACACCTGGTATACTTCCGCGTTGATGATATCACCCACACGCTCTTTGTACTTGTTGTAAATACCGCTTTTTTCCAGCTCAAGGATCTTTTGAACCAGATTCTGGCGTACAGACAATACATTACGACGGCCGATCTCTTCCAGCTTCACCAGCTCCGTTACCTCTTCACCGATCTCAAAGTCAGGCTCGATTTTCTGGGCGTCTGTCAGGCTGATATGCTTGTTGGGATCGTAGTCGAAAGAGTCTTCTGCAAACTCGTCATCTACAATGGTCCTGTTCTTATAAATTTCAATATCTCCTTTGTCAGGGTTTACGATGATGTCAAAGTTTTTCGCGTCGCCATATTTCTTGATTAACATGGTACGGAATACATCTTCGATGATACTCATTAACGTTGCTCTATCAATGTTCTTGTCTTCTTTAAATAACGAGAATGATTCAATTAAATTTACGCTTTCCATTGTTTTGTTTTTTAAAATGGTAATACAGATTTTGTTTCTTTGATTTGATTGTATGTTAGGTTAATATTTTCTGTAACAGTGTGGTTGCCTTTGCCCACAGGCTTTTTCTCTCTCCTCGTTTCCTCGAGCACAAAACCTTCAGTATCTGCACTTTGAAGGATGCCCTCGTGCTTGTTGCCTTCTTTGGTTACCACCGATACTTTGGTACCCGTGTATTTTTTGTATTGCTCGAACACTTTAAAGGGCTCCGTTGCCCCCGGTGAGGATACCTGCAATTCAAAGTCATCTTTCTCACGGTCGAGGCTCTTTTCGATGAAGCGGCTCAGGTCCACGCAATCGGCAATGGAAATGTGCTTCGGCGAATCGATGTATACCTCAATCTTGTTGGCGGCCGATACTTTTACGTCCACAATGAATTTGTCAGAACCTTCGAGTTGTGTTTTTGCCAGGTCTATGACAGTTTGCTTTTTGATCATTTTACTAAAATAAAAAAGGGACTTTATCGTCCCAGCCTTCTTCTTTTTTTGATTTGCGAGTACAAATATAGGCATATCTTTTCAAATGACCAAATTTTATGCGCTTTCCCTTTTGGCAGTTTTTCGCTAATTTAGCTACAAGTCCTCCCCCCAGATTTTTAGTGTTTAACCTGTTTTTGCCTCCGGTACCAGGCGCCGAAAACCAGAGACAAGAACCAAAATTCTTCAGTATGGAAACAAAAAGCAACACATCCGCCATCAGCAGCAAGCTGTTATTCGTTTTTATGGTATTTCAGTCGTTCTGGCTACAGGCCCAGGAACCGGGCGTGTCCAAAAAGATCGTTTCCGGCGACCAGATGAACAGCCTCTATATCATTGGCAGTGTGCTCGTATTCGGGGTGATCGCCTACTTTGTGTACTCCATGATCGATAAGCGCCGTGCCAAAGAGGAGGATAAGCCCCAGACCCGCCGGCCCGTTTCCCACAGGCATCACCACCATCACAGGGTCATCAAAAAATCGGCCTGAGGGCCAAAATAAGCCTGTTTATTGGTAAAAAACCCACGTTTAATCGACGTTAAAAAAGCCTTTTACTGTCAATTGTTTGAAAAACAACGGATTACTAAGAGGCTTTTTTTTTTGATATTTGCGTCATAGCGTTATCTTTGTCGCAAATTTTTAAACTAAAACACAATGTCAGACATTTCATCAAAAGTAAAATCTATCATCGTAGATAAGTTAGGTGTAGAAGAAAAAGAAGTAACACCAACTGCAAGCTTCACTAATGATTTAGGTGCCGATTCTCTGGATACAGTAGAATTGATCATGGAATTCGAAAAAGAATTCAACATCGCTATTCCTGATGATCAGGCAGAAAAAATTGCTACTGTTGGAGATGCAATCTCTTACATTGAGGCAAACGCTAAAAACTAAGCTTAACACACTTTTTACTTTAAAATATTTCTCTCATGCAATTTAAGCGCGTAGTAGTTACGGGACTTGGTGCCGTTACCCCTTTGGGCAATAACGTCAACGATTATTGGACAAATCTGATTAACGGTGTCAGTGGCGCCGCACCTATTACGCGTTTTGATGCAACTAAATTTAAGACCCGCTTTGCCTGTGAGGTAAAGGGTTTTAAGCTCGAAGAATATTTTGACAGGAAAGAGGCTCAGCGCCTCGATGCCTTCTCGCACTACGGGATCGCAGCCTCTGTGCAGGCTGTGAAAGATGCCGGACTGGATGCGGAAGGAATCGACAAGAACGAGATCGGTGTGATCTGGGGCTCGGGAATCGGTGGTTTGGATACCTTCCAGGCAGAAACCTTTAACTTTGCCAAAGGCGACGGAAACCCGCGTTTCAACCCTTTCTTTATTCCAAAAATGATCGCGGATATCTGCTCAGGCCATATCTCGATCCGTTTTGGTTTCAGGGGACCGAACTTCACCACCGTTTCTGCCTGTGCTTCTTCCACAACAGCTCTGATCGATGCCTTTACCTACATTCGCTTAGGAAAAGCCAACGCCATTGTTACCGGTGGTTCGGAAGCAGCGATCAACGAAAGCGGCATCGGCGGCTTCAATGCCTGCCAGGCCATGAGCTTGCGCAACGACAGTCCTGAAACGGCCTCACGCCCTTATGATAAGGACCGCGACGGCTTTGTATTAGGAGAAGGCGGTGCAGCCCTTGTATTGGAAGATCTGGATCATGCCCTCGCCAGAGGTGCAAAAATTTATGCCGAAGTGATCGGCGGCGGTATGAGCGGCGACGCCTACCACATTACAGCTCCACATCCGGAAGGATTAGGTGCTACGTTGGTGATGCAGCGCGCGTTGAAAGACGCCAACATCTCTCCCAACGAGGTGGATTACATCAACACACACGGTACCAGCACCCCCCTGGGCGACGGTGCCGAACTGAAAGCCATTACCAACGTATTCGGCGATCAGGCTTATGTCATGAACATCAGCTCTACCAAATCCATGACCGGTCACTTATTGGGTGCTGCCGGTGCGGTAGAAGCCATTGCAACGGTTCTGGCCATTAAGAACAATATCGTTCCTCCAACGATCAACCACAAAACAACCGACCCTGAAATAGATCCTAAACTGAACTTAACGCTGAATAAAGCACAGGAACGTACGGTCAACGTGGCTATCAGCAATACCTTTGGCTTTGGAGGCCATAACGCGGCGGTTGTGATGAAAAAATACACCGCTTAAAACCTTATTTTGATAAAACTTTTATCCGTTTTAAAAAACTTACCTAAAGAGGATAAAGAATTCAGACAAAAGCTTAAAAATATTTTAGGCTTTTATCCTGATAATCTTGCCCTATACCGGCAGGCCTTCAGGCATAGTTCTATGGGGAATCACAATGAGCACCTGCAGAGCAATGAGCGCCTGGAGTTCCTGGGCGATGTTATTTTAGGGGCAATCGTAAGCGAATACCTGTTTAAATTATATCCGAAAAAAGACGAGGGCTTTCTCACGCAAATCCGGAGCCGGATCGTGAACGGCCAGCATTTATATGCCCTGTCAAAAAAATTCGGCTTCGATACCTTTCTGCATTCCAACCTTACCAAAAAGGAAAAGGTAAGCTCCTCGGCTTATGGCGATGTGTTTGAAGCCTTTATCGGTGCTCTGTTTATGGATAAGGGATTTGAAGTGACGCGGAAGTTCGTCCTGAACCGTATTATAAAGGTCCACCTCGACATGAGCCAGCTCTTGCAAAACGACACGGACTACAAATCGCAGTTCCAGATCCTGATGCAGCGCAAAAAGAAGCGCTTCGAATATGTGACCTTAAAGGAAGACCGGGTAGGTAAGGAGAAGCTTTACACCATCCAGTTGAGCATCGATGGCGTGCCCTTTGCGGAGTTCGAGCACAAATCCAAGAAAGTGGCCGAGCAAAAAGTAGCGCAGCTCGCGCTCGAAAATTTCAAATAGTTTTTTATCTAAGCGCAACGGAAACACCGCAAAGAACGCAGAGCTTTATTAGCTTCAAGACCTCTTGGTTATTTTCTCTGCGTGCTTTGCGCCTTCTCTGCATCTTTGCGGTTAAATCACTTCATCGCTTTGATCTTCGTGATGAGATCGCTGGTCGCTTTATAATCGTCGGCCTGATAGCCTTCCTTCTTCGCGTACTCGATAGCTTTATTAGCTGTAGCTAAGGCTTCCTCCTTTTTGCCATTCTTGTATAGCAGGGCTGCGTAAGTGTCCAGGTTGGGGTACGTAGCCTCTATGGCAACCGATTGTTTGGCCCAGGTTTCTGCTTTCAATAAAGCGGCTTTGTCCTCGACGTTCTCATAAAAATCCCAGGCTACGGAATTAAGTTCGTCCCCGTTTGTAGAATAGTAAGTATCTACATTTGCTGCAGCCAGCTCTGCATAGGCTTTCCAGTCTTTGTTCTTTTTTGCCAGATTGAGATCCGACTCAAATAAGATCTGTTTGCCTTCAGAAATATTCAGTTGTGCGATCTGTTGTTTGGTATGCTCGTATTTTACCTGGTCGAAAGGTTTGGTCCTCACAATGGCATTCAGGCTGCTTTTGGCTACATGGTTGATTTTTTCGTTTACAGCGGCTTCGGTATGTGTGAGGCTCAGTTTGGTTTTGTTTTCTACCAGGAATTTAAATTCGCGTGAGTTAAGATCACTCGTGTAGTTGTTAATCATGTTCCAGTTGGCATCGCTCCACAGGTCTTTTTCGTTTTGGAGGGAGAAGTACTGCACCAGCTCTTTTTCGGGCTCTAAGCAGGTTCCGGAAAGTGCCTCAACATAAGCGGCCACAAATTGAGCATCCGCTTTTTTGGCCTCATAATTTTTGACATAATAAGAAAAATTGCGGCTGTTGTCCTTTGCTGTTTTACCGAGATCCACGAATGAGGATACCGACATGGAGCCTGCCACACGGTGCACCAGGTTTCCGTCGCCATCAATGAAGAGCAGGTTAGGATAACAGGCCACGTTGTATTGCTTCGCAATTTCAAGGCCTTCGCCTTTCTCCATATCAATTTTTGCATTGATGAAATTGGCATTGTAATAACCGGCAGCCGTATCGTTGGTAAACACGATCCTGGCCATTTGCTTGCAGGGCCCGCACCAGGTGGTAAAGGCATCCACGAAAATCAGCTTATTCTCTTTTTTTGCTTTGGCTTTAATGTCTTTCCAGGCGGTATGCTCAAATTTAATGCTTTGGTGCTGGGCGCCGGCAGTAAGGCAAAACAGGCTCACAGCCAACAGGGAGATTACATGCGTTTTCATGATGTAGTGGTATTGGTTAATCAAAAATAAGCATTTGCCCGAACTTTACCGCATAGCCGCAAAGCAGGAATCGCTTTGCTGTTTCTCTTCGTTTTCTTTTTGTTTCCTGTTGTTTTTTCTTTTTATGCTACTACGGTTTCGCTCCATAAAAACCGCTTGCACAGCCATAAAAGTAAGAGCTGAATTCCGTTGTCAGTCCTGCCTCTCTAAAGAAATCCGCTGCCTTTTTTGAATTTTCAAACCTCCTGGTGTAGTTCCAAAGCATCTTATATTCCTCGGGGCTTCCAAGCAAAAGCTTGCCTAAAACAGGAATCGCTTTGCCCAGGTAAAATCCATAAAGCCATTTCAGAATTTTAGGATCCGGTTTCGATACTTCAATAAAAGAAAATTGCCCACCCGGTTTTAAGATCCGTTTGGTTTCAAGGGCCAGTTGCTTTAATTGCTCGTCGTTAAAGGTTTTGAGGCCGAAGGCGCAGGTCACAAAGTCGAAATGACCGGAAGGTAATTCACTTTGCAAAACGTTTTGTTGCAGCAGGGTGATGCTGTCCCCGAATTTAGCTTTGCTTTTTTGTTTGGCATATTTCAGCATGCCCTCCGAAAAGTCGAGGACCGTCAGGTTTGAATGGGGCAATCGATGCTTGATGGCAGTCCAGGTTTCACCCATGCCCGTCATCAGGTCAATGATCTCGGCTTTTTCCTCTGTGGGTTTAAACGATTTTAAAAACTGTCTCCGCCAGCGAATGGAAAATCCGAAAGACGTAATGTAATTCACCCGTTCATACGAGCTGCTCATTCGGTTAAACAATCCCCTCACATAGTCCGGGCTATAGATATTTTCTTCCATGTTTGGTTACCAGGTATTTTGCAAAAAGCATTTAAATGCCGGTCCAAATATATCTAATTATCAGGAGCATCAAAACAGGCTCAGCTGCGCATCGCCGGCCCTGTAGTTAAAATCGTCGCAGTTGAGGGCTCTCGCTTCGCCCGACTTAGGCATGAAGCGGCTTCTCGACAACCTGAACAGCTGCATGATCGACTCGGCGAGCTTGCCTTCCCCGCTCATGCGCGTGCCGACACGGCTATCGTTGGGGCTGCCGCCATGGCATTCGCAGATCTGGTTCCAGACTTTTTCCGCCCGGTCGGGAAAGCTTTTTTCGAGCCAGTCTTTAAAGATTTGTGCGATGGCACCGTTGAGCCTCACGATGGTAATGCCCGCCGAGGTGGCTCCCGCTTTGGCAGCCTGCTCCAGCACTCCCGGGATCTCGTGGTTATTGAGTCCCGGAATAACAGGCGCTACCATCACACCGCAGGGAATCCCCTGTTTGGATAATTGCTCCACAACACCGAAGCGGTTCTTATACGTGGCGGTACGCGGCTCCAGCAGCTGGCGCACCTTTTCATCGGTCCCGGTAATCGACACCATCACGTGCACGAGGTTGTGCTGCGCCAGCTCCGCCAATACATCGAGGTCGCGGGTAATGAGGGCATTCTTTGTGATCACGCCTACCGGGTGCTTGAATTTCAGGCAGATCTCCAAAACCCTTCGTGTCAGCCCGAATTCCCGCTCCAGCGGCTGGTAGCAATCCGTATTGCCGGAAAGCATGATGGGCAGGGGCTTCCAGTTCTTGTTGCTGAACGTTTTTTCCAAAAGCTCGGCGGTATTCTTCTTCACAATGATCTTTCGCTCAAAATCGAGGCCTGCGCTGTAACCCCAGAACTCGTGGGAGTTACGCGCATAGCAGTAGATGCAGCCATGCTCGCATCCCTGGTACGGATTGAGGGAGTAAGCCAGGCCGATATCCGTGCTGTCTACCTTATTGATAATGGTTTTAGGATAGGTATAAATAATTTCTGTTTTCTCCTTTTGCAGAAAAGGCTCGTCCAGTCCTTCGATGTGCTCCTGCACATACATGTTCTTTTGAAACCGGGTATTGGGATTGAGTTGTGCGCCTCTTCCTTTAAAATAGTCGTTTTCTGAATGTTCCATGGCTCACGTATTTCGGTGATACCAAGGTAAGTCTATTTGTAGCAGTTTATTGCTATGAATTATAGCATATTGTCCATGTGTTGAAAACAAGCCGGTTTAAAGAGCGGTAGTTGCCCGGTTACAGGATCATTCGGTGAATCCCGTTTTTAAAAATTGAAGCCGAACGAAATGGCATGTTGCATATACAGGTCTTTCCTTTTCTCCATTTTTAGCTCTTCCGCATGGTTTTCGTCTTCATGGTCTTCTGTTTCCGGATGTTCGATGGCGTTGGTATAGTATACTTTTTTTGTCACAAAGCATCCAAGTCCTAAGTTATAGCCAATGTTGATCCGCTCGTTGATGTTATACTTCACACCGGCTCCGGCATTTATGCTAAGGTGTGTTCCTACATTCACACAATTCCGCCTCATGTTATCGGATAAATGATTGACGCCCAGGCCGGCGTAAATGTAAGGCGCTAAGCGGGAGTTTTCTTTCAGGAGCATGCCATTGGCGAACTTGTACTTAAGCGCCACATTTCCGGCAACCATCATGGATCTTAATTCGCCCATGCCCAGCTTGTCTGTGCAGCCGGGGCAGCGGAATTCGACCGCGACGATCCTGTTTTTATCCTCATCCGTCTGGCAGTATCCGAAATGCCCGATGGAGGCTCCTACAAGAGCATCGAATGATTTGTTTAAATACAACCCTGCATTGGCATGGAAACCACCAAAGGCGGTTTCATTGAATTTAAAAAAGCTATTGCCAAGGTTGCCATTATATTGCTGAAGATAACCTCCGACTTCAATACCTATCTTGTGGTTTTTAGTCTGAGCGCTTAAGCCCAATACGGATAAAGCGAAAGCGGTGAGTAAAATTTGCTGTTTCATCATGTGGTTTTTTAGAGGGTTAATAATGAATTTCCAGGTGAATGCATTTCCTGGTTCAAAAGTATTTTGCCAAAAAGGAAAGCACAATTTTTCTGAAGTGATTTTTGCGATACAATCTCTTCTTCAGGTGAATAATCGTATTTTATAATACGATTTATTATTATGTATCAATATGAGATACTATTAGATGAAATAATATCAAAATTGTATACAGAAAAATAAAATGGTAGCTTTTTATAAATAGCCGGATGTTATAGGATGGGATAACTTCAGATCCACTTCAGCAGCCTGCGGATCTTTTTGAGCTTGTCTTTGTAGGGCGCGTAGCGGAGTTTAATATCCAGCCAGCTTGCTTTTTTGGTGATGGCTTTTTTATGCGAAAAAGTGTCGAAGCTGCTCTGCCCGTGGTAAGCGCCCATGCCGCTATGTCCTATGCCGCCGAAGGGCAGGTTCTTATTGGCAATGTGAATCACCGTATCGTTGATGCAACCCCCGCCGAACGAAAAATTGCGGATCACAAAATCGGAGAAGCTGTTGCTTTCCGTGAAGACGTACAGCGATAAGGGCTTTTCATAGCTGCCGATGATCCGTTTGAGGTCGGCCTCGCCCTGGTAGGAGATCAAAGGCAGCAGGGGGCCGAAGATCTCATGCTGCATGACCTCGCTTTTCAGATCAGGCTCGTCCAGAAGAGTAGGAGCGATGAAGAGGTCCTCCTTATCGTGTGAGCCGCCAAACAGAACGCGTTCCGGGTTGATATAGCTCAGCAGGCGCTCCCAGTTTTTGAGGTTGATGATGCGCGCAAAATCTGTGGATTTCTTCACATCGCTTCCATAGGCGCGCGTAATCTCCTGTTTCAGGTATTCAGTAAGTTGTTTCTTCACGCTGTGATGCACCAGGATATAATCCGGGGCAATGCAGGTTTGCCCGGCATTGATGAACTTGCCCCACACAATGCGCCTGGCGGCAATTTTTAGATCCGCACTTTTGTCTACGATGCAGGGACTTTTCCCGCCCAGCTCCAGGGTTACCGGCGTGAGGTGCTCTGCTGCCGCCTTGGCTACGATCTTACCAACGCTCACGCTACCGGTGAAAAAAATATAGTCCCAGCGCTTCACCAGCAGCTCATTCGATTTTTCCACGCCGCCTTCTTCCACCGTCACGTGGTATTTGTCAAAAGATTCGGAAATGATCTTTGCCAGGATCGCTGAAGTTGCCGGAGTCAGCTCCGATGGCTTTAGAGTCACCCGGTTGCCTGCCGAAACAGCCGCGATCAAAGGGCACAGCGCCAGCTGAAAAGGATAATTCCAGGGAGCAATGATGAGCACATGGCCGTAAGGCTCACTGTAAACGTAATCAGAAGAAGGAAAATTGATCAGTGCCGGGCGCACTCTCTTCGGCTTCGTGAGGCGGTAAATGTTGGAGATCGTGGCCTTCAGGTCGCTGATGATATAAGACGTTTCCGTAACCACTGATTCGAAGCCGGGTTTTTTGAAATCAGTATATAAGGCTTTGATGACCTCGTTCTCATGTGCAATCACACATTGCAGGAGCTTTTCGAGGGCTTTTTTGCGGCTTTCGATATCGTGTACAAAATCCATAGGGCGGGCTTTCTGTAAAATTACTATAAATCCGGATACCTTTCCGAAAGGGGGTAATGCTTTACCATTCCGGCCCTCCCTATAGAAGTTTTTCTACAAGATCATTTCAAAATGCCGTTTTTACATTGGCATCGCGTTGTATACTACAGGAATAGAAACGAATGAGATCTTTCAACGTTTTGTATTCATAACCTGCAAAACCACCAAAGAGACTTACTCCAATTTACTGATACTAAGTCAGAGGCAAGTTAAATCATTCATACAAAATCCCCATCACGATTCGTCGTGGTGGGGATTTTTGTTGAGGTAGTGTTGTATTAATTGGAGGCAAGCAAAAAGCCCCTGTTCAGTTTTTTCAATTCGCTCACGCTTTGCTGCTGCTGGCTCAGGGCCAGTAATTCTTTTTCTTCGGCGTTGCTCATTTCACCCAGGCGCGCTGCTTTGGTAAACTGTGCATTGGCTTCCTCCCGCATTTCTTTTCCCAATCTGAAATTATAATCTGCTTCCTCGCTCAGCAACCTTGCTTTCCGGGTAAGCGCGTCGTCACCGATCCCTTCTATTAATAGCGCAATGAATGTTTTGTTTTCGAGGTATGTTTTTTCCGTGTGGTGGTATTGGAGGATGGCAAGCTGAATGCGTGCGGCGATGTATTCCTGCTCCATGCCAAGTGCTTCGTCCAGCATGGCCGTTTTCTCATGTCCTGTTTTTTCTGCAGCGGCGCTGCGTAGTTGTTCAAAGGTCGTTTTAATGCCGTTGGCTTGTTGCATGAGCCCGCTCAGATCAGGAGCCGCAGTTGTTTCCTGAGGCGCTGATGCGGTGAGGGTTTTGGTGCTGAATTCCGCTGTATGAGGTTTGATGAAGAGCGGGGCGCCGAGCTTCAGGAGCTTGATCGCTTCCTGTTGTTGCGCCAGGGCCAGTGTTTCTTTTTCTTCGGCATTGCTTAATTCGGCCAGCTGTGCTTCCGGAGTGGCTTGCGCATCGGCTTCTTCGCGGATCTCTTTGGCAAGTTTTATTTCCTGCGCGGCCAGGCTGTTGAGTCCCTGGCTTTTTTCAATGGTAGTGGCTTTCAGTGATGGGTTCGTTGCCAGGTCGGCAATCAGCCGGTTGTTGGAGGCAAACAGGTCGTAGGCCATATAGGACCTGATGCGGGAAACCGCCACTTGTTTCTGGATGAGCTTTTTTTGAGTGGCTTTGATCTCATCTTTCAGTTGCTGCTCTTCATCCAGCAGCTTATCAACGGTTATAACCTGCGGCTGAGTTGTTTCACTGGTTTTAGGGCTGAGTTCCATGAGGATCATGTGAGCCTGGTTGCCTGGTGTCTGGGCGTTTACCATTACCTGAATAGTAAGTGCCAATGCGAAGGTAAATGTTGTTTTCATAGGACAAGTGGTTTAAGGAATGAGTGTATGGTTTCATGTGTTTGGTTAGTGATGTGTAAATGCAATGAACGGATTTTCGGTAAGGACTGTTTTGACCAGCCCCTGAAGTACAGTGTTATCAGGGGTTTTGGATGATTCGATACGTTACGTTGGTTTATGTTTTGTACGGATTTTTTGCTCCAGGGTTCGCCTTTATCCTGAAAATTGTTCTTCACTTAACATTGTTGATACATTATGCATGCATAATACAGAAAAAATACCAAATCTATGACCGCACAAGGCCTTCCGCTTTTTAAATGGTTGCGTCGGCTGGCATTAAAATAGATTGCTTTTCAGAGGATTAAACGACCTAAAACAACCGAGCGATGGAAAATGACCTGCCACATAAAGAAGAAATGGATACACTGGTAGAGTGTATGGCTGTATTGCGCGAACGCGGGTACAAACACAATTTTACGGCTACCAAAGAAAATACGATCCTGGATGACGCGAAAAAAGAATATAAGCCCGAAGAGGTAAAGATCAGTTCGTTTTACCGCTTTGAAGGCGAATCGGATCCGGGCGACAGCTCTATTTTATATGCGATTGAAACCAATACGGGCGAAAAAGGAATCATTATCAACTCCTACGGCCCGACTTCTGATACCAAAATCACAAAATTCATCGAGAAAGTGGAAGATATTCAAAAAAGTGAACATTAGCTGATTTTACGGTTATTTAAGAATTAGAGGAATTATTTCTACAAAATATTCCTTCCCGGTTTCGTAATTTCATAAGACGTAACAAGGTTTTATATGCTTGACGTTAATTATAACCAGAACGAACCCTACATTCTCATGGCAGATGATGATGAGGATGACAGCTTATTTATGATCGCTGCTTTTAAAGCGGTAGGCTTAATGGGGGCCATCAAGCGCGTCAACAATGGCATTGAGCTGATTGTGGCGCTGAAAGAGATTATCCATGCCAGCTCAAAGCTTCCGGCATTAATTATCCTGGATCTGAACATGCCCCAGAAAAACGGCAAGGATGTTCTGAAAATCATTAAAAGCGACAAGCGCCTCCGCGAAATTCCCATTATCATTTATAGCACGAGCAGTGCACGCAGCGATATCCTGGAAAGCTACAGGCTGGGTTGCAACGGCTACATCGTAAAGCCCAACAGCTATCCCGAAATAGAGCACATCGCCGAAAAAATCAAAACCTTTTTTATCGATACCACGAGGGAGCCCGGATCGGAATTCACCAAACAGTTTACGCTGGATCTGTAAAGCCCGGCCTGACGATCTGCGCTTTTGAGGAACCGTTGTATTGAATGATCACATGATCTTTCCGTTTTTCGATCAGGCCTTTTTGAGAAAAGTTCGTGTAGTTGAAATTGAGCGGAAGAACCACGTACCTGTATTTGGGGCTCAGGCTGTGCTTGCGGATAAGCTGTTGCTTTTCCACGGCTTCTACTTCGCCCAGGAACAGGGCCTGCGGCTTCACTTTGAAATGCAGGTAATAGTCGATGGCAATCAGTTCTTTCAGGACGGCATCGTCCGGGTGGTGTTTTTCCGTGTAAGCGGTGATGATCCTGAAAATATCGTTCAGGGAATATTTGTGGTAATCGCTTACCTCGCCGAAATAGATCCCGAGCCCGAGCAGAAAATCAAAAATGCTGTAATGAGCCGTCACGTATTTCAGGGTGTTGATGCACTTCTTGCCGTTCCAGTATATTTCCAGCGCATGCTCCAGTTGCACGATCTTGGCCAGCTCCTCTTTGCTGAGGTAATTGCTTTGGATGATCTGGTAAGGAGGCAGCGGATCGAATACGAAGCCATGCTGATCCGTCTTGTCGCGCATGGGCGTGCCTTTCAGGAACTTTAGAAAGCCCAGCTGCATTTCGGGAGCAAAGAGCTTGAATACCTCTTCGATGCTGTATTTGATGTCGGACCAGTAATCCAGGGCCAGGCCTACGATCAGGTCGAGGTGCATCTCCACTTTATAATCGAGCTGCTGAATGATGCCTTTGGTTTTATCGAAATTCTGCTTGCGGCTCACTTCGAGGTTGGCCTTCTGGTTTACCGTTTGGATGCCGATCTCGAAACGGAACAATCCCTCCGGTACACGATCGTGAATAAACTGAATGATGTCGGGGTGCAGGATATCGGCCGTGATCTCAAACTGGAAGACATTCTCCGGCCGGTGATGCTCCAAAATAAACTGAAAGATATCGATCGTAAAATCTTTTTTGATATTGAAGGTCCTGTCCAGGAACTTGATGACTTTCCCATGCTGCATCATGTACAACAGCGTCGCTTTAATGGAGGCATTCGGCAGGTAGCGCACCTTGTTGTCGAGGCTTGCCAGGCAAAACTCACATTTGTAGGGGCATCCGCGCGATGTTTCGATGTATAAGACCTTATCCGCCAGCTTCGCCGGATCATCAAAGCGGTATGGCATGCTGTGCTCAAAAGCTTTCAGGTCAAACATGGGGGCATGCTTGTTTTTCTGTACACCTTCGGGCGTTTTATAAACCAGGTTGGACACCCTGCTTTCATCCGGGTAAAATTCCAGGAATTCTTTGAAGGGCGTTTCGCCTTCTCCTTCAATGATGTAATCCACGTAAGGCAGGGCAATTACGTCTTTCCAGTCGTAGCTTACTTCCGGCCCGCCCAGCATGATTTTGGTGTTGGGATTGATTTCCTTAATCAGTTGAGCAGCTTCCAGCGTCTGGCTGATGTTCCAGATATAGCAGCTAAAAGCCACCACATCGTACAGGGCACAGGCTTCGGCTACCTTCTTCCGGTCTTCCTTGATCACAAATTCCCTCCACTCAAGGCCTTCATATCCTTCATTGATTTCGTAGAGGATGCGGATGGCCAGGTTGGTGTGGATGTATTTGGCGTTGAGTGTGGTGAGCAGGACTTTCATGCGGAGTAAAGATAGTACTTTAATTGCTATGATTTACTGCGTGGGTGGCTTCGGGAGCCTCAGCCACCGAAATAATATGAGGCTCCCGAAGCCATAGGCCTCACTTCTTAATATAAAACTTCAATAAGCCCGTTTCGTTGGCATCGATGAACCGGAAGGAAGAAGGGATCTTGTTTTTAAAGGTGTAATACGTCACGAGCCTGGTGCCTTTCACACATTCGTTGAGCTTGTCCCTGAGGCTGTCGTGGTATTTTTTATAAGCGCTCAGCGATACTTTGGAGCTTTCATCCAGCACACAGGTTTCATCGAAATGCTCGTGAAAAGAATTGAAAAAGTAAATCCCGTTGAAGCGGCTGAAATCAAGCGTGGTAAAATCGGCATTGATGAAATGTGCGTTCTTGATGTTGTATGTGCGTTTTATTTTATTGGAAAGGTTGGTCAGTGTTTTGCGTTTTTCCACACCGTAGAAATGAGCGCCGGTGAGGCTTGCGCCGATGCAGCAGACCTTGCCCACGCCGGAGCCAATGTCCAGGATCCTGTCATCGGGATTGTCAACCAGGAGTTTCGCGGCTTTCACGGCAATGCTTACCGGCGTGAAATGCCTGGCCGAGTGTTCCTGGTACTTCCGGGGATAGATGGCATCGAACTGCAGGTCGCCGGGGTATTTTTTCTGTTGGAAGAGCTCAAAAATCATCCGGCAAATGTAGTCATATTAACGGTTTATAGAAATAAGCGGCTGCTCGTGTTTTTTTAGATACTTTAGCGGGATGAAGAGATCAGAAATAATACTGCAATGGCGCCCGGTGATTGAAACAGACAATGGCAAATCTACTGAAATAGAAACTTTCCAGAATGTGACGCTGCGCCCCATACTGAAGTTCCAGAACGGCCTGCTCATCTCGGTCATGAACAACTTTTTATCCGAGCATAAGTATGAGGTAAAGAATCTGACGGATCATAAGAAAAAAGATCATATCAACCATACGATCAAAAATAACCTGCCCTTAAAACAGCTGATGACAGGCTTCATCATCGGGCATTTTACCGACGAGGAGCTGGCGTTTTATTATGCCAATAAAAAGGAAGTTTCCAAGCGGATCGTTTCCATGCTCATTGAGCGCATCTGTGCGCAGCTGGAGAATCTTCAGTTTTAGCCGGAATCATTTGTAGCGGATTATTGTTCCTTTTTCCTGCCAAACAAGCTTTTTAGTTTTTTTAGCAACCTTTCCGATTGCTTTTCCTGCGCCTGGTCGCCGATCAGGTAGCCGTAGGCATTGAGCTCCGGCACCGCATCAAAAATAATCTTGGCAACACCCAGCAAAGGCAAAAAGAGCACCACGCCGGCAATTCCCCAGATGAGCCCGCCTACCAGCAGGATGAGGATCGTAAAAAAGCCGCTGATGTTCACCTCCCCGCCGATGACGTAAGGCTCAATGAAATAATTATCGATGCCCTGGATGATGATGATCACGGCCAGCGCGCCGATGGCAATGCCGGTATCATCTTCCGTAACCAGGGCTACGGCAAAAGGAAACAGGCCCCCGATGATGGAGCCGATGTAAGGCACTATCGTCAACAGCGCAGCAATAAAGGCCAGCAGAAAGGCATTTTTCAGGCCGATGATGAGAAAGCCGCCGGTGAAGAGCACCGTAAAAATAAGGATGGAAAGCGCCCTGCCCGTGAGGTAGTTCTGCGCTACTTTGCTGATGTTATGGATGAGCGTCCTGGCTTCGTCGGGCGGTGTGTTTTTACAAAGGCTCACAAAAAAGGTTTCGTATTTCTCCCGCTGGTATAAGAACAAAAAGGTGAAGATGAGCACCAGCACCGATGAGCCGATGGTTCCCGATACGCTTCCTACCACCGACTTGGCCATGCTGCCGGCCGATTCGGAAGCCGATTTCATTTGCTTGTTGATGAGGCTGTCCTGTTTGGCTGTAGGAATGTCTAGCTTGGCGCTGATGTATTCCTCCGCCTGCCTGAAGAACTGCTCCGATTTTTTTTCGATGACCGGGAAGTCCTGCGCCAGTTTTTTGCCCTGCATATATACCAGCAGGCCTATCACGAAGACCACAGCGGCCAGGATCAACAGGGAAATAACAGTACTCAGGATCCGCGGAACGCGGTGTTTCTCCAGGCGGTTGGAAAGGCCGGTGAACAGCATCGCGAAAAAAGCAGCAAAGGTCACCGGAACCAGTACCTGTTTCGCAAAATAGAGAACGACTACGATGAGGATGCCGCAAAGTAAGAACCGGTTGACTTCTTTTAAAGATACGCCTGATACCATAAACATGTTTTCAGTGATGGCTCAAATCCGGTTCCCTGACGGAACAGCCTTAAACAGGGCATTAGAGAAATTTTTTCTACACAATGGGAACGTATTTTAGGAACTGTGGCAGTTTGAAAATTATTCATTGACATGACGGAAGCCTTCGCCAGGGATTGAAGCGAAAATCCTTTCACTGGGCGAAGTCGAAGTGTGGCAAAAGATTGTAGAGTAAAGCCTCACGACATATCGTGACGGGTGCCCAAAATATAGATTTTTTCAATAACTAAACCTTAATTCCCGGTGATCCAACCTGATGATTAAAATAAAAAACCCCGTTACGCTTATCGCAACGGGGCTCATGTATGATTTTAAACGGGTTATTTTAAGAAGGTATCGATTGAGTAGATACTGGAAACCGGAATGTGTTCAATCAGGTTTGTGAGTTGATTCTCATCCATCAGCACTATTTCTGTAGCCGGTATAAATCTGATTCTTCCTTCCTGTTCGCCATTGATGATAGTGCCGTATTTTCTGATCCCGTTATTTAAAATGATCATTGCTTGTGTCGTATTCATATTTCTCGTTTTTATTAACTATTACAAGACAAACCTAATGCCATAATGTGACAGATGCATTAATTAAAGGTTACGAAACAGTGAACTGGCGCTTTAGACGAGCGAAACAGCACAAATTTCCACTAAAAAGCCCCTCACCGCTGGGTGAAGGGCTTTTTGAGAAATTCTGTTAAAAAAGACTACATGTGAGCGTCCAGCTTGCCGGACAATACATTTTTAGGAGCGATACCTACGTGTTTTTCAACCACTTCGCCGTTTTTGAACACTAAAAGCGTAGGGATATTCCTGATTCCGTATTTTGTAGAAATGTCAGCATTGTTGTCCACGTTGACTTTCCCCACAACGGCTTTTCCGTCATATTCTTTGGAAAGCTCTTCCACAACAGGCCCTACCATACGGCAAGGTCCGCACCATTCTGCCCAAAAGTCAACCAATACCGGTTTATCTGATTTTAATACTAATTCTTCGAAATTAGCGTCTGTGATTTCTAATGCCATACTATTATTTTTAAAGGTTTTTACTGATTTTGATTCTAAAATTAGAATTGCTAAATGTATAAACAAAATTTAAACCAAATAGTTTTCAGTGCCTTTTTGACATTATTTAAGTAAGGTGACATGCCCGATCAGGTCATGATCATTATGGTTCACATCTTTCACTTTCACTTTCCAGACATACACTTCCTGTTTGGCATCGCCGGCATCGCCTCTTCCCACAGAGCCATCCCAGGGAGTATTGATATCATTGCTCTCGAAGATCATTTTTCCCCAGCGGTCGAAGATCTGCATCCTGAACGCTTCGATGCCTACGCCCGATGCCCTGAAACCGTCGTTCAATCCATCGTGATTTGGCGTAAAGGCATTAGGCACATATACCACCCAGGAGGGCTTAATGGTAATGTCTTTGATGATCGAATCTTTACAGGAATACACATTGCTGACCACCTGGAGCACGGCAATGGTTTTGGCCTCATCCGTGCTAAACAGATGGCTGAAGTCCGGCGTGTTTTTGGTGGTGCCGTCGCTTAAAAAATAGACAACATTCGTTGCACCTGTCGATTTGTCCTGTACTTCCACCAGGGGCGTTGTCACTTCCACTTCCGAGGGCGAAATGTCGAAGCCTGCCAGGGGAGTCGGGTATACCTGTACAAAATTGGGAACGTGGGAGGTGCCTACGCAGCCACTGTCTGATACGGCTTTGAGCGTTACCCCGTAGTTGCCCGTTTCATAGCAATGGATCGGGTTCTCGGCATAGCTTGGCGGTGTATTATCCCCGAAGATCCATTGAAAGGTGCTGATGGCGCCGCTGCCGATGCTGCTGCTGTTGGTGAAATTCACACAGAGGCTCGGGCAACCCTTCGGGTTTTGTGCGCTGAACAAGGCTGTAGGCGTGGCATTCACATAAGCCGATTTAATAATGGTGTTGGTACAGCCGTATTGAGTTTGAATTTCCAGCTTCACGCCATAATTTCCTGCCTGCGCAAAATTATACTGCGGATTCTGCATGAGGTTGTCCGGTAAATTATCACCGTTGAAGTCCCAGTTGTAAGAGGTAATGGCTCCGTCGCTGCTGAGCGAAGCATCAGTAAAATGGCTGCTCTGGGGCATGCAGGCCGAAGGCGCATGGAAGTTTGCCACAGGATTGTAATGCACAATGACGTTATTCACATTCTGGTTGCTGCAGTTGTTATTTGATACGGCAACCAGGCGGCTTTGCGCCGTACCGGCTGTAGGATACACGTAGCTTGGGTTCACAGAGGTATTATCAATGGTGCCGTTGTTGTCGAAATCCCATTGGTAGAGCATGATGCTGCCCGATACGATGCTGCATTGGTTGTTGAATTGCGTGGCCTGGTTAAGGCAAGCCGTGCTGGCTGAGAAATTGATGACCGGTTTCGGATGCACCACGACCGTTTGCTGCATTGTATTGCTGCAATTGTGGTTGCTGGTGGCAGTCAGTACAACATTGTAGGTGCCGTAAGTCGTATAGAGGTGCTGGGGCTGGGCAAGGTTCCCGGAGGTGGCATCGCCGAAGTTCCAGTTGTAGCTGGTGATCTGGCCATTGGTGACACCGCACTGGCTGGTGAAGCTTGTCGCTGCGCCCTGGCAGGCGGCATTGGCGGCAAACTGCATCACCGGGTTAGGATATACGGTAACTGCCTGTGAATAGGTGGCGCTGCAGTTGCTAGTGGTTACCACCATGAGCTGTGTGTTATAAGTGCCCGGTGCGACGAAGTTATAAGAAGGATTGAGGCTTGTATTATCGGGTGTGCCGTCCGAATTAAAATCCCAGATATAGTTGCTGATGCTACCACCGGTGATGGAGCTGGTGTTCAGGTAATTGATGGCCTGGCCTTCGCATACGCCGGCGGCAGAAAATGAGACATTGGGCAAGGCATTGACAGTAACCGGCTGTGTCACCGAGCTGCTGCAGTTATTATTGGTGACCACATTCAGTGTCACCGGGTAGGTGCCCGCGCTTAAGTATTGCTGCGTGGGCTGGAACAGGGTCGACTGGTTACCATTCCCGAAAGACCAGTTCGTGGTGACAATGGCCCCGGAGCTGACGGTAGAGGTATTTGTAAAAGAAGTTGCCGTATTCAGGCAAACGGTGTTGCTGCTGAACGACACAATTGGCAAAGGGCTGATGGATACCGGAACCAGGGCCGTATCGCTGCAACCCATATTGGTGATGCAGATCAGCTGCACGTTATAGGTTCCCGTATTCGCGTAGGTATGCGATGCATTTACCGTTGTGCCTGTATTCCCGTCTCCGAGGTTCCAGTTATTGGAAACAATGTTTCCGCTGCTCACGCTGCTGGTATTGGTAAAGCTAAGGCTATAGCTGCAGGCGGAAAGCTGGTTGGGAGTGAAAGCGGCATTTGGTTTTGGAAAATCAACCAGCGTATAGGTCATCGTTGGGCCCGGGCATCCTGTAAAAGTCACCATGTTGAGCGTGTATACGCCGGGCATTCCTGTGGTAATAACCTGCCCGTTCTGTATGGAATTATCCGGCAGCTGCCAGGTATAGGTGGCAAAGCCGGTAGGCCCTGTCAGCTGTATAGTAGAACCCTGGCATAACACAGCGCTCTGCGTAATATTAAAGTCGATGCAGCTGCCGTCGATGTAGGCATAAGCATAGTGCCCGCCCAGGGAGCAATCATAAGTGGTAAAGCGGATGGTGACATTTTGCCCGATGTAGTTGGTAAGGTCTACGCTCACATTGGTCCAGGGCTTATAGACCACATTGGCGCAGGTGGCCGAATTGATAAAGCCGGGAATGTTTTGCCCGGCCGATACATTATAGAAGGTGCAGGGAATCTGCAGCCCTGCTGAATCCAGCATTTCTATCTGGAAGCTCGGCTGGTCGGCGATCGCATGCCCCGGATCCTCGAACACCACGGCATAGCGGTAGGTGAAGTTGGCATTGGAAGCCGTGACGTTAAAGGTTTGCTCGAGCCTGTCGGCAATGCCGCCGGTACCGTTGTTGCCGAGCATTACCGAGAAATTACCTCCCGGCGCCACCGTGGGAAAACCGCCGCAGCCGTCGTTTCCGCCATTGGTTACCTGTTGGGCCCCGCCCGGAGTAAGGCAGCAGCCGGCAGCATTGAAGCCGGGATTAAAACCTGAGAGGCTTGTCCAGCCGTTGAGGTTTCCGGATTCGAAATCGATGTTGGTGCAGGCTTGTTGTGGTAAAGGATTGGGACCGGAAGGACGTGAAGAAGAAGAGAAAAACGTCTGGTAGATGTAGGTCCGTTGGGAAGCGGCGATGAATTCAGGAAGGTCGTTGGGATTGGTGTGATGGGCGTGAAAAAAGCTGATACATTGCTGGCGGTTGAAATTGGCGAGGCTGTCAATCGTCGATGCAGGATTGCCGCTTTGAGCATTTGCCACACTGCCTGCCAGGGCAATGAGCACTCCTGTGGTTAAGTAAAAAGTTTTCATAGCCAAAAGTTTTTGAATAGTTTAAAAATGATTTCATGCGTGATGATTTTTTATTTTTAGTAGATGGTTTTTAAATGTGTGAGTTGTGGGATGTTTCCGGTCACGTTTCAGCGTGATTTGGTTTCTTCTACGCAGGCGTTTTAAAAAAGTTGTTTTTTTTACTCATTGGAAGAAAGAAAGTAGAAGATGGCACCTAAATGAAACTTTTTTTTCCGCATGTGGTATAAGCGAAATTTTTATATCTTAGCTGAAAATAAAATTTTTATGGAAGAAAATAAATTTTCAAATGACCCGCCTCAATACGGCCAACCGCCTGTAAACCCTATCAATAATCAGTTCGGTCAAAGCCCGGTGCCTAATTCAACTGCCGTGTTGGTGTTAGGGATCCTTTCCATCGTGTTCTGTTTTTGCTACGGTATCGTCGGGATCATCCTGGGGATCCTCGCTGTTGTCCTGGGCTCTAAAGGTGCCGCCCTGTACAAAGCCAATCCTAACGGATATTCCCTGGCTTCATACAATAACCTTAAAGCAGGGAAGGTTTGCGGCATTATCGGCCTCATCCTGTCCTGTATCTACATTATCTTTATCATTATCTACATCGTAGCGGTAGGCTCTATCCTGTCGGCTATGCCATGGGATATGATGGGACGCTAATTGGAAATGCTGTTTTAGAAAAAATGCCTTTGAGGAATTCAAAGGCATTTTTTATGGTTTAAAAAAATGATCGACTGGCTGGAACAACACCTGTTCACCTGCTTTTTTAAAGCGCACTTCGGGCTGGAATGCCCGGGTTGCGGCCTGCAACGCGCCTTTATCAGCCTTTTAAGGGGTAATCTTTCCGAATCGCTGCATTACCATGCGGCGCTCATTCCCTTCCTGTTCACCATCCTGCTGCTCATCGGGCAGATCATCCTGAAGCGCGACAACGGCGCAAAATATGTGATGTGGTCTTTTATCCTGACCTGCACGGTAACGATGGTGCAGTTTGTTGTGAGGCAGGTAATTCTTTTCGGACAGCACTAGCAGACCTTATTTTTTGATGGTGATAGCGTTAGAAGATAAGCCTGCTTAAAGCCGTTTACTTTCGATGCTGATCTCAAATACCTTATCCGGCGTTGTATAATCTTCCAGGTCATGTGTCGCATAAGCCTGATGAACGTACACCGCACACAAGGTATTGGAAATGTGATAGAGGTAAGGTTGTTTGTCTTTCGGAGTGCCATCCAAAATAGCAGCAAACACTTCCGGCCGAACCTTTTCCGGGTTATAGGCATAATCATGCCACACCACAATAGAGTGCTCGTGCACCAGGTGTTTGAAAACGTTTTCGGTATCTTTTTTTACAGACTCGTAGTGATGATCGCCATCTATGAAAATAACATCGAACTTTTTATTTAAGGAGGCAAAGTCATAAGTCAGGGAATTGCCTTCCAGGTGAATGATGGACGGATTTTTTTTAGAGAAGAAGCCATGCAGGTCGGCGTACTTTTCCTGGAATCCGGCATTCAATAGTTCCTGTTTCGATAAGCTTAAGGTATAACATGTTTTCATGTAAGGCGCCACGTTTGTCACGCTTTCGCCGCGCCAGGTGCCGATTTCAAAGTAAGACCCGTTTTGAAAACGTTTTGCGGCACCCTGCAATAGGGCAATGTCGGTAGGCAGCGAGCCTCCTTCCAATACGGCGAAGCAATGCAGTGTTGCTTTAAAATCGGGGATAAACTCATCGATCTGCACCACAGGAAGACTCTTTTTCCCTGAAAAATGTTTGTGAATGTAATTTGCCCATACCATATCGTTATCTAATATCGTGTTCAATAGCCAGGGATTCTTCATGATCTCGGCAATGGCTCTCAGGGCTTTTTTAATTTTCTTCATGTATCCGGTTGTTTTTCATAAGGTAGATGTCTTTTCTGATTTCCAGTAAATTCTTCAGCTTCAGGCGGTGCTCGTGCATAAACGTCACCGCCAGGATAAGCGACGTAACAAAGTAAGAAAGATTGGCCGTGTAGCAGGCGCCGGTGATTCCGTATTTCGCTACAAAAAAATAGGCAACGCTCACCGTGGTAATAAGCCCGCATGCATTCGCTGTGGCAATTATTTTTTGTTTGCCCATAGCGGAATAGTAATGGACAATAATAGACGAAAAGCTGATGCACAGGATCCCCGGGGAAAGTAAGAGCATGATGCGTTTGACGCTGGTAAAATCGGGGCCGATGATATGGACAAAAAACGCATTGGGTATAAAATACAAGGTTGCCACACAGCAAGCCGTTAATAAAAAGCAGATCTTCGCGAGCATAAAGGTCAGATCTTTATTGTTTTCGTGCCTGTTGGAATTAGCCACATGGCTTAGCACAAACGGAGTGACACTCCCGCTGATTAGCAACAGGGCTTCAATAAAAGAGGTTGCCGTGGAGTAAATACCCACCAATACGGTGGTGCTAAGCATATAATAGTTGTAGCGGTTGCTCCCCATGTGGGTTAAGGCTGCAAACTGGTTATAGCCGCCATTGGTGAGGATTTTCCTGACATGAAAATCCTCCTGGTGGGCGCTGCGTTTTAATTCTTTGTAAACGTAAAAACTGGAAGCGATAAAAGAAGGGATGAATGAAATGTACATGCAGGCCACATAAGCATCGAAGGATTTGATGTTGAGCCCAAACATAAAAATCAATAAGCTGAGAAATAACAGAACCGGTTGTAAAATGCTGAGCAGGTTGTAAGGCATTATTTTTTCTTTTCCCAAGATCAACACCAGATGGAAGGAGTGCAGGATAATGATGAATGACAGGAGAAACAGGTGTAGCCAGTTATTACCCATCCTGATCCTGAAAATGAAAAACAGGAAGCTAAGCAGGAGCGAGCAACCTAATACCCAGATAAAGCCGTAGCGGTATATCTTTTTTAGGGAGAATTTAGGAATGAAGTGGATGAGGGTATAGCCGGAGTAAATTTCACTGACAGCCTGGATGATAGCGATGTTCAGGATGAATACCGCAATTTCCCCGCGTAGCCCTGCTCCCAATGCTTTTGTGGTAATGAGAAAGATAACGAAATTAATACATGCCGCACTGCCTTTAAAAATTAAGGTAAGTATGATTTTTTTCAGCATCTCAACGGTTATAAATTATAAAATTGGCTGATTTGCCTGCATACCGCTTCCGGAGAGTGCCGTTCGGAGATATAACGGCTCATCCCTGTTTTATTCGAAAATCGGCCTCTCTTATACTGCAATAAGATGTCCGAGCACTCTTCTGCCGAGCCTGTAACTAAAACAATTCCCATGTCAGGCGCTATCATATTTTTTATTTCTCCTACGTTGGTACTGATCACCGGCAGCCCGCAGGCAAGGGCTTCCAGCACAACAACCGGCTCACCTTCGAAATGGCTCATCAGCAGGAATACATCCGATTGGTTCATGTATTCCGCTATTTCCGGCGGAGATTTAAATCCTGTAAACGTGATATGCTGCTCCAGATTGTGTTCGGCAACCCGTTTTTTATGCGTGTCGATCTCGGAAGGGTTGTCCCCGATCATGGTTAGATGAAACGGCTTGTTTGCCTTGTGAAGACGGGCGGCAACGGCAATGATCGTGGAAATATTTTTCTGCCGCTCTGCTAAAGCCGAAACGTGCAGGATCTTCAGAACAGCCTGGTTTCCTGTATTTATGGGCAATGGCTTGAAAACATCGACATCGACCGTGTTGTGAATAAAGTGGTAGCTGTTTTTCAGGCCGTGGTTCAGCATCGATTGCCTTAGCCGCTCCGAGATCACAAATATGCCATGTGCCTTCGATACCAGCTGTTTTGTGAAGCGGGTAACGATGTTGCCTTTATAGCTTCCGTCCTCCGGGTAGTAGCCCGTCCAGTGCTCGGTAATAAAGAGCTTTGCCGATGGGTATCTTTTCAGAGCGCTTAAGGCGGGAATAGCGGCCGGAAAAATAGTGTTAACGTGGATGATGTCGAAATTCCGCTCCGGCAAGCGGTCCAGCACATCCAGGTAGGCCCTTTTTAAATTCAGGAATTTCTGAACAGCGCCGAGTACCGGCATGTTATGGCTCAGCTTAGGGTAAAAATACAAGTACTCTTCCAGGTTTTCCTCCTCGTTTTTAAGATGGATGGCCTCTTTGAGCGTTGTAATCGATTTGGCAAAAACAACCGTAACATGGTGATGCAATGAAAGAGATTGGGCATGCCGTTTAATAAAAATCCCATTGCTTTTATCATCAGGATTAGGGTACCATGAGCAAAAGAAAAGGATATGCCGTTTTTTAGTTTCCAACGATTAAATATAGGATATTTTGATTTAAACAGGCTCCCGGCGCAGGTTTTTTGTCATTAAATAGTGCTGGATGATACCCCACAATTTAAAAGACGGTTCTTTGATCGTATAGCCCTTCGCCTTATAGAATTCCACCGCATTTTCACGGGCCTGCAGTTCGATGGTGTGGATGCCGATTACGAGTGCCTCTTCTTCCAGCCTGTTTAAGATCAGTTTCCCCAATCCCTTTCCCTGCTGCCCTTCGGCCACAGCCATATAGCGTACCTGGCCTATGCCGCCGCCGTTATCCTGCAGGCGCCCGCAGGCAATCACTTTTCCCTGCTCTTCGATAAAGGCATTCACGGACTGGCTTTCCAGCTCGTCGGTGGCTGTTTCCTTTGGCTTGTCCCAGGGCTTGCGCAGGATCTCGTAGCGCAGGTCAATGATGCGGGAGATCGTTTCGGGGTCTGTGGTGATTTTGGCTTGATGCATGGTGTGCAGATGTTTGTTTTAAATACTGTTGACTTCGGGAGCTTCAGTCAACGGATGGTGACTGAGCAAGACTCATGGTGACCCGAAGCCACCATCTCACTATAAACAAAAAAGTCCTCACGATGACTGTGAGGACTTTTTTAATGTATCAGGGAATTATATCCTTACGGCTTGTACGGCTTTGATTTCCGGTACGGCGCGCATGATGGTTTCTTCAATGCCCGCCTTCATGGTCATCTGGCTCATGCTGCAGGTGCTACAAGCGCCCTTTAGCTCCAGCATCGCGGTGTTCTCATCGGTTACCTCCAACAATTCCACATCGCCCCCGTCTTTTTCAAGATACGGCCTGATGGTTTTGAGCGCGTTCTCTACCCTGTCAAATAATTCCTGGTTCATGTTGTTTCTTTTTATCGCTTTTCCGCTCTGGCAGAAAGCATTCATCAAAGATACGAATTTATTTCGCTAATTTCTTTTTCAAATTTGTATCGATCGCGTCCAGGAACTCTTCCGTGTAGAGGTAGTGTTCGCCGTGCTTCACGTTGTTGCCATGAGCGCATACGGCTAAATCCTTTGTCATTTTGCCGCTCTCAACCGTTTCAACACACACTTCTTCCAGTGCGCGGCAGAAATCGATCAGCTCCTGGTTCTTGTCCAGCTTACCGCGGAACTCCAGGCCTCTTGTCCATGCAAAAATACTGGCAATAGGGTTGGTAGAGGTCGGTTTCCCGTTCTGGTGATCGCGGAAGTGACGGGTTACCGTACCATGCGCTGCTTCTGCTTCCATGATCGTTCCGTCCGGAGTGATCAGCACGGAAGTCATTAAGCCCAATGAGCCAAAGCCTTGTGCTACGGAGTCCGACTGAACGTCACCGTCGTAGTTTTTGCAGGCCCACACAAAGTTTCCGTTCCATTTCAGGGCGGAAGCAACCATGTCATCAATTAAGCGGTGTTCGTAAACGATTCCTGCTGCTTCGAATTTGGCTTTGTAATCGGCCTGGTATATTTCTTCGAAAATATCTTTGAAACGGCCATCGTATTTTTTCAGGATGGTATTTTTAGTGGATAAGTATAATGGCCATTTTTTGTTTAAGGCTACGTTGAAGCAGGAGTGCGCAAAGCCGCGGATAGATTCTTCCACGTTATACATACCCATAGCCACACCGGGACCTTTAAAGTTAAAGATCTCGTGCTCGATCACTTTTCCATCTTCGCCTTCAAATTTCATGGTTAATTTTCCTTTGCCGGGAACCACGAAATCCGTTGCTTTATACTGATCACCAAATGCGTGGCGGCCTACAATGATAGGAGCGGTCCAGTTGGTAACCAAGCGCGGAACATTTTTGCAAACGATCGGCTCGCGGAATACCGTTCCGTCAAGGATGTTACGGATGGTGCCGTTAGGCGATTTCCACATTTGTTTCAGGTTGAATTCTTTCACGCGGGCTTCGTCCGGTGTAATGGTAGCGCATTTGATCCCTACGCCGTATTTTTTAATAGCCTCTGCTGCATCAATCGTTACCTGGTCATTCGTCTCATCACGGTACTCCATGCCGAGGTCATAATATTTAATGTCTACATCCAGGTAAGGAACGATCAGTTTATCTTTAATGAATTTCCAGATGATACGGGTCATTTCATCACCGTCCAGCTCTACTACAGGATTGGCTACTTTAATTTTGCTCATATTACGAAAGGTTTAATTGGGATTTTTTTAAAAAAGTTAGCCAAATTTAGAAATATAAAGTTGTTGAACAAACAATTGTTTTTAAATATTTTCAGTACTTTTAGGTCACATTTAACCCACCGTTTTCCATGAGATATATTGCTTTGTTTTTAGCGTTTTTCGGCGCTGCAGGCGCTTTTGCGCAAGATCAGCTCTTTAAGAAAGATAATTCCAAAACCGATGTCAAAGTCCTTGAAGTAACCCCTACCGAGATCAAGTATAAACTCTTCACCTACCAGGACGGACCAACCATTACCGTACTGAAAAGCGAGGTGGCCCTGATCATCTACCAGAACGGAGCCCACGAAACCTTTAATACGCCTGCGCCGCAGTCGCAGCCGGTGCTGGTTTACACCACCGATCCCGGAAGGATCCGTGCAAAACAAAGGCAGTACGAGGATTCGATGAAGCTGGCGAGGTACCGCGAGGCCATCTCTACCAAAAACCTGGTATCCCTTAACCTGATGGAGCCGCTCAACGGGAGCTTTGGCATCAGCTACCTGAGGGAATTTTTCGACGGGCTGTTTCATGTGTATGTGCCACTGTCCGCGGGGTTTTCAGAGCCTTATTTTAACCAGCTTAACAATACCGTGTTTGGGTCTCCCTATTACAACGGCGTTGCCAATTTGAAGTTCGACCGCAAGAGCTTCGAAGGCGGCCTGGGCTTTCATATCCATACCAGCGGCAAACGCGCCGTGACGCATTTTATCGGCCCTTATATCGGTATGTCGCAGTTTACGGGCCGTTACGATTCTTACATGTATGATCCCAATTATTACGGCCCCCAGCAGCCTTATGTGCAGCGCGACTTTGTGATGAACCGTTATACCTTCATGCTCGATAATGGTATTCTGTTCAGGGTGCACAAGAACTTCAACATGATGCTGCTCGCAGGCTTCGGCTATCATTCGGACGATTACCTCTCGAATAATCCTAAAAACTACGTCTACACAGGCTACGGAAATTATTACCGGAATACCTTCCCGATCAACAGCTTTAAGCTGAATTTATCGGTGGGTTACAGGTTCTAATGCGAATCCTATAATCAGGCTTGTTTTTAACGTGAAACATCCCTCTTAGCCCGTATTTAGTTACTGATTAATTAATTACATTTGCTGCCTGTAAAACTTTTTTATGAAATAGCCATTACGGTAAGTCATGACAACTACACATGAAGACTATATGGCTATACCATACGACCGTTAAAAAAAATAATATCAACGTATGAAAATTACCGAACATCTGAAATCTGCGAAAGACACTCTTTTTTCTATTGAGATCCTTCCTCCGCTCAAAGGAAAAAGCATCCAATCTATTTTTGACGGAATAGATCCCCTGATGGAATTCAAGCCGGCCTTTGTGGACGTGACTTACCACCGGGAAGAATACATTTATAAAAAAAGAGATGGTGGCTACCTCGAAAAAGTGAGCATCCGCAAGCGTCCCGGAACGGTTGGGATCTGTGCCGCTATTATGAACAAATACGACGTGGAAGCGGTACCGCATATCATCTGCGGTGGCTTTACGAAAGAGGAAACGGAGAATGCCCTCATCGATCTTCAGTTCCTGGGAGTGGATAATGTGCTGGCCCTGCGTGGCGACAGTATCAAAACCGAATCGAGCTTTGTGCCTGAGCCGGGTGGCCATAACTACGCCATCGACCTGGTGAAGCAGATCAAGGACATGAACTCCGGCATTTACCTGGATGATGAAATGAAGGACGCGTCGCCAACGGATTTCTGCATGGGTATTGCGGCTTATCCCGAAAAACATTTCGAAGCACCTAACCTGTACAGTGATATGAAGTGGCTGAAAGCCAAGGTGGACGCCGGCGCTGACTATGTGGTGACGCAAATGTTCTTCGATAATAAAAAGTTTTTTGAATTTGTAGACCTTTGCCGCCAGAATGGTATTAACGTGCCGATCATTCCGGGCCTGAAAATTTTATCATCGCGCAAGCAGCTGATCGCTTTGCCGAAAGTGTTTCATATCGACCTGCCACAGGACCTGTACGTGGAGCTCGAAAAATGTAAAGACGATAAAGCGGTGAAAGAGGTGGGGGTAAAATGGTGCATTCAGCAAAGCAAGGAATTGAAAAAAGCCGGTGTACCCTGCCTGCATTATTATACGATGGGAACTTCCGAAAGCACCAAGCGTGTGGCGAAGGAAGTGTTTTAAAACGAATGAACATATCAAATAATCCTGACAACGAAGAAGATAACTCATGTCTTGAAACGTTAACTCTTGGTATTGTGAGAGCACTTGTAGGACTTATTGCCTGGCCTTTTTATGGAGGGAAAAAAACCTATAAACAAGTGGTCGGTCTTATATGGACAAGATATGTTGCATTTGGTATAATAGTTATTTTCTGTTTTATCCTATTCATTAAATTTATTTCTTACATGCATAATTGCTCCGGAAGATAATTGTAATTTCTATGAACCTCTGGGTTTAAAAAGTGTCTCAAGTTTCCATCATTTTCCACTATCTTTGAGTTTCATAAGTTCAAAATATAATGTCAGATCTTAAATATAACCTGCGCGGCGTTTCTGCATCCAAAGAGGATGTGCATAATGCTATTTCCAATATTGATAAAGGCCTGTTTCCACAGGCATTTTGCAAGATCGTTCCGGATCACCTGACGGGGAGCGAAGAGCATTGCATCATTATGCACGCCGATGGTGCAGGCACCAAATCTTCCCTGGCATATATGTACTGGAAAGAAACCGGCGACCTGAGCGTGTGGAAAGGCATTGCACAGGATGCGGTGATCATGAACATCGATGATCTCATCTGCGTAGGAGCTACCAACAATATCCTGTTGTCTTCTACCATCGGCCGGAACAAAGGTTTGATTCCCGGCGAAGTGATCTCTGCCATCATCAACGGAACCGAAGAGGTTCTGCAGAACCTGAGGGATAACGGCATCGACATCCGCTCAACGGGTGGTGAAACAGCGGATGTGGGCGACCTGGTGCGGACACTGATTGTCGACAGCACAGTGGTATGCCGCATGAAGGTTTCGGAGGTGATCTCCAATCATACGATCAAAGCCGGAAACGTTATTGTTGGCCTGGCCTCATCGGGTAAGGCAACTTATGAAACGGAATACAATGGCGGCATGGGCAGCAATGGCCTTACCAGCGCCAGGCACGATGTGTTCAATAAAGCGGTAGCAGCAAAATATCCTGAATCTTTTGATGGCGCCCTGCCGGAAGAAGTTACCTATTCGGGAAAGCTGAGCCTCACCGATAAAATAGACGTCAGTTATACCGACACAGATGGTAAGGTGATCAACGAAAAGATTGATGCCGGGAAATTGGTGCTGTCTCCGACAAGAACCTACGCGCCGGTAGTGAAGCAGATCCTGGAACAGCTGCCGGGAAAAATCAGTGGTATCGTGCATTGCAGCGGTGGTGCGCAAACCAAGGTGCTGCATTTTGTAGAGAACGTGCATATCATTAAGAATAATTTATTTCCGCTTCCACCGCTATTCAAACTCATTCATGAGCAGAGCCATACCGATTACAAGGAAATGTATAAAGTGTTTAACATGGGGCACCGTCTTGAGATCTATCTCCCGGAAGAGTATGCGCAACAGGTGATCGCCATTTCCAAATCGTTTAACATCGATGCCCGGATCATCGGCCGCGTGGAAGCCCACGAAGGAAAGAAGGTAACGATCGAATCAGAGTTTGGTAAGTTCGAATATTAAGTTACTAATAGAACGCAGATAACGCTGATTAATATGATTGGCGCGGATTAGGGTAGGAAAAGCTTATGATCGCTACGGTTCCCTCTATTTTCTATGTGACTATTGTGGTTTAATCTGTTTGAATTCATTGCGGAATTTTTTACCCACATTGCCATTTTCTTAAAAACCACATTCGTAAAGCCTTTCCCATCCTGTTTTCCGGGCGGGCATACGATTCGCAGATAATAGCTGTTTCCTAAGAACACAGCTTATGCGCCTCAGAACTTATGAATCTTTCTGGTTGCTGACCAACGGTCTTCTGTACAGCTATCCTTCCCTGCATGACCATCATGAAACCTGTGATGTGGCTGTGATCGGAGGCGGTATTACCGGTGCGCTCATCAGCCATGCGCTCATGGAAAAAGGCTACCGCGTGGTATTGCTTGATAAGAGAGATATTGCGAACGGGAGTACCTCCGCTACCACCAGCATGCTGCAATACGAGATTGATGTGCCTTTATATCAACTGGCAGAGATGATCGGCGAAGAGCAGGCTGCGCGTTGTTATAAGTCCGGGATAGAGGCCATCCAGCAGCTTGGTGAGCTCATCGGAACACACCAATTGGACTGTGGCTTTGAACGCAAAGAATCTTTATACATCGCCCGCGAAAAAAAGCACCTGGATTGGCTAAAGCCCGAATTTAAGATCCGCCGTAAACATGGATTAGGTGTAAGCTGGCTCGATGCAGGGGAAATAAAAAAAGACTATGGTCTCAGCTGTTACGGAGGCATTCTGTCGGAAGTAGCGGGAAGTGTGGATGCCTATAGGCTGGCGCATGAGCTGATCGCGCTCAATGCCTCCAGGGGAATGAAGGTCTATGATCAGACGCTGATTCAAGAAACGAAATACGATGCAGACGGTTGCCTGATTGTCACAGAGAATGGCTCTACGGTGCAATGCCGCAAGCTCGTGTATTGCACCGGCTATGAAGCGACAGAGCTCCTGAAAGAAAAAACGGCAGATGTGTTTTATACCTATGCCTGTATAAGCGAGCAGGGTATTGTAATTCCCGAAAAATTGAAGAACACCCTGGTGTGGGATACCGGCTCGCCCTACCTGTATATGCGTAGCACCGATGATGGCCGCTTCCTCGTAGGAGGGGAAGATGCTTTGACGGGGCACACGTTTTTTCAGAATAAGATTAAAGAGCGTAAATCGCGGAAGCTGCAGAAGATGCTGGCAAAGGTCATTCCCGGAATCTCTTTTATCGAAGATTTTTCCTGGGCCGGGATCTTCGGCACCACAAAAGACGGACTGCCTTATATCGGTGAATCGCCGGAATTTCCGGGTACTCTGTTTGTGTTGGGTTTTGGCGGCAATGGCATTACCTTTTCGGTGCAGGGGATGAAAATTGTCACGGATCTGCTGGAAGGAAAACAAAACGAACTGGCGCATTGGTATCGGTTCGGGAGGTGAAAAATATACGATCCCTGATTTCGGAAGCCTTAGTCAATAAAGATCGTTGAGTCTCCCGAAACCACCCGGAAAACCTTGATCTCTCAGGCAATCCGTTTTGTATTGATTGATAAAACCCAGTGTGTGTTGCTGCAAACAGGGCAAGTGTGTTTTCCGGGCTGCTGCTCTTTGGTTTCGCCGCACTTGGAGCAGCTGTATATGCCGGCCTCCTGGATCGTATCCGTTTTCTTACAAAATAATTCAGGCCTGATCGGTAGCCCGTATTTGACCTGATGATCCTCATAGAAAAAAACGCTCACATCGCCGGTTGTTTCCAGGTAGGCCTGTTTTACCTGCCCGAGGTGCTCAATGCTTTTCAGGCGGAGCTCGGTAAAAAATTCGTCCTGCGATAAGCTTTCTCTTTCAAATTTACTGGGAGAGAATTTTCCGTTTTCTACCAGGCATTCGGTTTTTCCTTCCACCAGCTTTTCAAACCAGGGGCTTTTGCCGGTGAGCCAGGTCACCAGGCGATAGAGGATCAATACCATCAAAAAGACGCCGATGGCCGGTACCAGGCCCACGTCCTCATAAAACATCGGATCGCCTGCCGCCGAGCCCAGGGAAATGATGATCACCGTTTCGAAAACCGAAAGCTGCTTAATGCCACGCTTGCCGGTAAGCTTCAGGACCACCAGCAGGACCAGGAACATCACCGTAGAGCGTATCGCTACTTCAATCAGGAAATGCGGAGGAAGCTCGTTAAATAAAATGCGCTGCCATTCAAATGCATAATTCATCTCATCGTTTTGCCTGATGATAATCCATTTATATGCCTGATTATTTTCTCTTACACCGGAAGCCAATCCGCTGATCTTGGTTCTCTAAAAGCGTCCCTAAGAAACATGGTTTGCATACTGATGTTATCGCTGAGGTTGAAAAACGAAGCAGAAGCCAAAGACACCGTCAATGCCGGCCAGGCTATCCGGAACAGGCGAAAGTCTTTGCGTTTAAACCTTTTTATAAAGGCTGCATCCAGGAGCCTGATTAAAGGAAGCAGGAGAGAAGGGCTGCTTTCAATTCCAATCAATTCAGGCGCCTGCAGTTTACCCGCGAGCCGCTGATCGTTACCAGGTAGGTTTTGCCGTCTTTATAGAGTTGTGTGACCAAAGGAACGTTAGTTACATTGCCTATGCTATATAAAGGCTTGCCGCTCAGGTCTACCAGGTCGAGCTTTTCACCCGCCTGGTCAAAGGCCATGACCTGCTGGCTGTTTTCCGTATAGGCAAACAAGGCATCGCGGTACACCGCCTGTTCATTATAGCTTTCGAACAGCTTGCCCGAAAACAGATCGTAGGCGTGGATAGCACCATCGCCATAGAGGATCATATCCATCTGCTTATCATCATTCAGGAGCTCAAAGGTCACACGGAAGCCGTGAAGCTCATCGCCCAGCTTAAAGGCTTCTTTCTTGTCCGAAAGGGAAATTTTATTGAGCAGGTTATTCCTGTCGTCCACGTAAATGATCTTGGTATTGTCCAGGTTGGTGCCCGTCCATACATACAGGTTTTGCAGGCCCTCCACCGCTTTGTTCTTAAAGTCGATGCGCCCTTCGCCTTTGCGGCTGAAGGCGTACAATTTACCTCCTTCATCCGCGGTGATCAGGTAATCGCTCGCGCCTACCTTTGCGTAATGAACCGGAAGCCTGACCACGTTGTCGGTCCGGAGAGGCGTGTAGCCTTCTGTTTTTATGCCGTACAGCGAATAGTTGTAAATCTTTTTATCGGCGCAGGCAATGAAAATGCGGTAGTCTTTTGTTTTATCGTAATCCAGCACGGTCAGCGCTGAGGTAGCCCTCTGCGGAAGCTTCACAGGATAGCCCTGCACATAATTTCCGTTCCGGTCGATCAGGTGCAGGTAGTTATCCGTATTGAAAAGCATCTGTAGCTTTCCGTTCTTGAAAATATCCACGGTGTATATCCCGGATCTCAGCGGCTCATTGATCAGCTTTTTCCATAAGGCTTTTCCTGTAGAGCTGATCAGGTACAGCGTATTCGTTTGATCCTGGAAGCAAAGCTCATGCTCCTGGGTGAGGTGATTGGTGAACACAAACACCGGGGATGTCACAGAAGAGTCGGCGGAGTAGGACCAGAGCACGTCTTTGCTCGACTCGCTGGAAGCCTGTTCCTGCTTGTGTGTGGCGTGCAGGCGCATCTGCAAGGCGCCGTTGTATGCTTTCATGCTTAAAGAAAGATGCGACAGAACATCGTCACCCGTATTCAGCTCCACGGAGTTGATGAGCCTCTGAAAGCTGCTGTGCTTAATGAGGTCGTAATTCTCGTAGTACACATATTGCGAAGGCTCAAAGAGGTTGTCATTGGCATAAGCCATGAAAGCTGTGTTCTTGCCCAGGATGCTGCTGTTCTTCATGCATTCCGCATAGTAGTTCAACATCGTTTTACTGCTCACCAGGACCAGATCGCCTGAAACAATGCAGCCATAGGACATGCCGGAAGCGGCATTGTAAAAAGAAAATAAGTGAGCGTAATGTTCAGGGATATGGAATGCCCGGAGCTCATTCACGTTCACGATGCTATCGCTGATCACTTTCAGGAACTGCTCTGCTTTTGCCTCATCTTCGATGTTAAGCTGCAAGACCTGTTCCGCCTGATCTTCCAGCCAGTAATTTCCCAGGATGAGCCCGCCGCCTGTATTTTCATACACTTCCTGCTTCATGTTGTACAAAGCGCTGTCGTTGACCATTTGCCAGGCCTTTTCATTTTTTTCTGCCAGGGCAGACGGGAGCAGGACCTCGTTATCTTTAAAGAATTGCTCTGCCCGGCCCAGGGAAATGCCCATCAGGGAAGACACATGATCCGGAAGTTTTTCGAGCTGGCGGAATTCCGTTTCCTTTTGTCCGGCAATTGCCGAAAAAAAAGTGGCGCTGTCGGGAATGGTATAGCCTGTGCAGCTCAGCTCATTGAGCTCTATCCCCAGGCTAAACAGCGATTGGTTTGTGAAGAGGCGTTTGTTTAATAAGCCCGACACATGATGGTTAAAGAAGACCTGTGTGTTTTGCCGCCCGTTCAGTTTCTGAAGCTGTAAGAACGTTGGGTTTTGAGCCAGCGATTCGCTTTTTTGCAGCTGGATGCTTTTTTGTAATAAGCTGAGGTCCGAACAGAAATACACAATACCGTTAAGGCAGGTCGCCAGCCAGGCTTTTCCGTTCACGCTCACATCAAAAGCCTTAAAGGAAGATACGGAAGTATTCCGGGTAAACACATGGCTGAAGAACTGCTCCATCAGCTCTGCATCCTTTTGCTCTTTCAGCTTGAACTGGATCAGGTGCTCATTCTTTGCGCCTTCTTTAACGAAGCTCCAGTAAACGGGATTGTCTTCGAGCATGGCGGAAACCTCTTCCGAGGCACGGGTTAAGGAGTCAAGGTATTGAATGCCTTTTTGCGCATTGGCGAAAACCTCTTCCGTGAGCAGGGAGTTCCAGATCAGGTTCTGGCGTGTGAGCTGCTGCACCAGGTCGTGGATCTGCCGTGTCTCTATGACGGTGGAGGCTGTGCCCGGAATATGTTCCCGGACGGAGGTTTCGGGGGCTTTGCTTTCACGCAGCCTGAAATAGGCCCATACAGCTACTCCCAGCGACACCGCCAGGAATATGTAAAAAGCGATCTTTCTTAAAACAGGCACGATCTAAATTAGGAGAAAGGGAAAGACAAAAGCTGCCTCCGGGTGCCGAGTTATTAAAGCCTGCCTGTGAATTGACTCAGGGCTTCCAGTTCGCGATCCGGGCCTGTTCCAGCACCTTTGCCCCAAAGCGTGTGTTCCAGTGCCGGGCCAGGTATTCCTGCTCCGTTTGCCCCGGTGTAGGAATGAGTACCAGCTGCTTTTTCTGAAGATGATGCAGGTCCATCAGGCTGCTGTAGCCGCTGCGGCAGACAATGGTTTCCGCATCCGCCATCAGTTGCGATAAACGGGCTGCATCGGCGAGGTTAATGACGCGGATCTGTTCAGGGAAAGCGCTGGCAGCTGTTGTGTTGCTGCCTCTGACGAAAACCACCTTTTTTTTAGTATGCCGGAATGCCAGGCACAGCGCTTCTTCCAGCAGGCTGCGCTGCGGCTCGACACCGGATAACAGGACCAGGTAATCGATGCCTTCCCCTTTTTTTGCCGCATTGTCTAGCCTGCTCAAAGGCCCGATGTATTCTACCTGCTTCAGCCCGGGATTTTCGGAAAGCTCACCGGCCAGGGACAGCCCGCGGTCTTCAAAATCGGGCACCCACACCTTGCTGAATTTTTGCATGTAGTGGCGGTGAATGCGGTTGGCGGCTGCCGACCAGATCCCGGCTTTGATCTTCAGCTGGTGGGTGATGTAAATGCTTTCCACGTGCTCATGGTATAAGCCCAGACGGTTGTCGCTGATGATGAGATCAATGGCATGTTCTTTCACGATGGCCTTCAGCTGCTCCTGTTCTTTTTTGATCACCGTTGCAATCCTCGGTGCATCGCTGAATAACTTCAACAGGAGCGGCAAAGACTTGCTGTACCGGATATGATAAGGCTCGATGCCGATTGTTTTCAGCTCCGGAAATTCTTCCCTGAGAACAGGTTCTGTTCCCGGCGTTGTTCCCAGGATCACCATATTGTCGGCCATCAGGCGCCTGATGAGTGGCACACAGCGTGTGGCGTGCCCCAGGCCCCAGTCCAAAGGGGAAATGAATATGGTTCTGTTTTTAATCAATATAGATTGTCAGGTCAAACCTATTCTAAAGGTTCAAATAAATAGTTTTCGTTGTATTCAATTTTAAACTTCTCTAAAAGTTCCATGTATTCTTCCCTAAACGTTTTTCTTTTATGATGCTCCTCCTGGTTTAAAATGTATTGTACCACATTATCTACATGGCTATCTGAGTAGGAAAAGGCTCCGAAACCTTCCTGCCATGAGAAATTTCCTTTGATCCACTTCTTGTCATTAATAAATTTAGTGGAATTTGCTTTAATATCCCGTACAAGATCAGAAAGTAGAATTGAAGGTTTCATTCCAATAAACACATGCGTGTGGTCAGGCATACAAAAAATAGCGATGAGCTTCTGTCCGCGGTTCTGGACGATGCCGGTTATGTATTTATGCAGTTCCTCGCGATTATCTTTTGAGATCAGGCTTTGACGTCCTTTCACAGCAAATACGACCTGGATATATATCTGCGAATAGGTATTTGCCATATACGAGGTTTAAATGATGGTAGGATAAGACGTTTGAAGGCTGCGTTAGTAAGAGTAAATATATTGTATTTTCTAATGATTTCCGTATTACTTTTAAGAGAGGAATAGAACAACATGTCGCCCCTCCGGGGCTCTGATCGGAAGAGAGGGTTTGTTATAAACATATTGCCCCTATGGGGCAAAGAGCGGGCTTAATTACAATGGTTTACGGACTATAGTCATGTTCTCATACCCCGTAGGGGTATTATGTTTCTGGAAATGTATTCCCCAATAGTTTTTTGCTCCGTTAGGAGCAATATGTTGTTCTTTCAGCTCTGTTAGGAGCAATATATTCTAATGATTACCTTTGCACTGTGATAGAGAATTTCTCCGAACATATCCAGAGCATTTTAAAAACGATTCCCGAAACACCCGGAGTTTACCGTTATTACGATAAAGATAATAATTTGCTCTATGTGGGCAAAGCCAAAAACCTGAAGAAGCGGGTGCTCTCTTATTTCTCCAAAGAGCACGATACCCACCGCTTACGGCTGATGGTGCGCAAGATCGTCGATATCAAAACCGTGAAAGTGGATACGGAAATGGATGCACTGATCCTGGAGAATAACCTGATCAAGAACCTGCATCCCAAATACAACGTCGACCTCCGGGACGATAAAACCTATCCCTGGATCGTGATCCGGAAAGAGCGCTTCCCGCGTGTGTTTTATTCGCGCCAGCCGAAAAAGGAAGAGATGGAATTGTTTGGCCCTTACCCTTCGGTAACGACGATGCACATTCTCCTTGATCTGATCAAGCAGCTGTTCCCGACACGCTCCTGCGCGCTAGACCTCACGGAAGAGAACATCACCAAAAAAAAATTCAGGGCTTGTCTTGAATACCAGATCGGCCGCTGTAAGGCGCCCTGCATTGGCTTGCAGAGTAAGGACGAATATGATGATGATATCAGGCATATCCGCGAGATCATCAAAGGCGATATTAATTTTGCCATCCGCGACCTGAAAAAAATGATGCAGGCGCATGCCGAAAAGTTCGAGTTCGAACTGGCGGCGGCTGTGAAACGTAAGATCGAGCTCCTCGAGAAATACCAGAGTAAGTCCACCATTGTCCATCCTTCGATTACCGATACCGATGTGTTCTCGATCCTCAGCGATGAGAAAACGGCTTATGTCAATTATTTTAAGGTGATGAACGGCACCATTGTGCAATCGCAGATCCTGGAGCTTAAGAAGAAGCTGGATGAAAGCGATGAGGAAATGCTGGTATTCGCGATCAACGAGATCCGGACCCGCTACTCATCCCTGAGCCGGGAGATCTTTGTGCCTTTCGAGCCGGAGCTGTCTTTTGAGAACGCCAAATATGTGGTGCCTAAGATCGGTGATAAAAAACAATTGCTCGACCTGTGTTACCGCAATGCGGAAGCCTATAAGAAAGAGCGTGAAAAGCAGCTGGCCATCATCGACCCGGAACGGCATACCGACCGCATCATGCAGCAGATGATGAAGGACCTGAGGATGAAGGAAGAGCCACGGCGCATCGAAGGCTTCGATAACTCCAACATCCAGGGCGAATATGCCGTGAGCGCTATGCCGGTATTTATCGATGGCAAGCCTGCCAAAAAAGAGTACCGCCATTTTAATGTGAAAACGGTGATAGGCCCGGATGACTTCGCCACGATGGAGGAAGTGATCTGGAGACGTTACAAGCGCGTGATTGACGAGGCCCAGCCGATGCCGCAGCTCATCGTGATTGACGGCGGCAAAGGACAATTAGGTGCGGCTGTGATGAGCCTTGAGAAATTAGGATTGATGGGAAAAGTGACGGTGATCGGAATCGCCAAGCGCCTGGAAGAGATTTATTTTCCCGGGGACCCCGTGCCGATGTACTTAGATAAACGCTCAGAGACGTTGAAGATCATTCAACACATCCGCGACGAGGCTCACCGCTTCGGGATTACGCACCACCGCAACAAGCGGAGCCGGGAAACGTTTAAGACCGAGCTTTCCGAAATAAAAGGCATCAGCGAAAAAACCGCGCAAAAACTGCTGACGGAATTAAAGTCCGTCAAGAATATCAAAGAAGCGACATTGGCAGAACTAGCCTCCTTTGTAGGCAATTCGAAAGCTGCGCTGGTTTATGAATATTTTAAATCGCAGGCGGCTAACGGTTAGCGGCTGTGGTAATCTACGCTGGGGGAGATGAAGGCTTTGGTTCTTTTCAGGCGCTACCTCTTAAATTTTTGAAATTATTCCAAACGGATCATTTGGACATAAAAAAAGCAGACTTTTTAGCCTGCTTTTTTGTTTTGTGATGCGAATGATTAAGCTAAGCTTACATTAACCGCGTTCAGGCCTTTTTTGCCGTCTTGCACGTCGTAAACTACTTCGTCGTTTTCGCGGATCTCTTCTTTTAATCCGGTAACGTGTACGAATATTTCTTGTCCGTTCTCGTCTTTAATAAATCCGAAACCTTTGGTTTCATTGAAAAATTTTACTGTTCCTTTGTTCATGGTGTTTTGTTTTTCCTGCAATGAGCAGGGTTTTTAATAATTTAACTCGCTTCTTTTGTTAGCTGATATACACGCGCCGATTTCTCAGGCATATCCACAAGCCCACTGCTAAGAAATTGTAAAATTTTTTGAATTGCAATTAGGGTTACAAACCAGATTGTGATACAACCTTCACAAGAAGCACACAAATATAACTAATTATTTATTAACAAACAAGTTAAATGCTGAGATTCAGTAAATTGCCTAGTAATACTGGTACATAAGCTTCACAATTCGCATGCTTTTGCCGTTGGGATCCCGGATAATGTAGGAATTCAGGGTTTTGTCGGCCCCCGTCACGTAGCTGATCTCTTTTAGCAGAACTCCGTTCTTAAATTGTTTTTCCGTGAGCAGGCAGTCGTTGCTGTCATACTCATAGCTCCGGCTCAACTCCATTTCCCCGTTGCTGTTGCTCTTATATACGGCCGAGGTCAGCTGCCCTTTGGCATTATACACAAAATCGCTGGTTTGAGAGATCCAGGTAGCGGTGTACTGCTCATTGATACCGGTTAATTGCTGCGCCTCGTTATAGTTGTAGATAATTTCTTTATAGATCCTTCCTTCGTCATTCTTACAGATTTTTTTGTACTGGTTCTTTCCTGTGACCATATATTCAAAGGTTTCCTCGCTCAGCATGGTTTGCGAGCCCAGCTTAAACTCCGATTTGTTTGGCGAGGCGTTGGTTTCCTTGAAGCGCATCTCGCTGGTAGGCCGGTTGGCAGGAGAATAGGAGTAATACTTGCTCTCGTAGTATGGCCCGTCGTTGTAGCGTTTCAGCTTCACCAGGTCGAGGTTGTCGTAAAAATAGGTGGTGGAAACCGTATCGTAAACGTATTCGTTTTTCGTATAGGTGTAGGCATTGCTGATCTTCCGGCGTTTCCGGTAAACGGCATCGTGGTGGTATTCCTTTTCGATTACTTTGATGATCGAGGTGTAGTAATACCTGGCCAGCAATCCCTGTGCGTTGAACTCGTAATAGTTCAGCAACCCCTTGTCTTCGGCTACCTGGAAGTCCTTTTTATCAAGGATGTCGAAGGTGATGGACTTAATTTTTCGGTCTTTGATATAGCTTGTGTTAAACGGGAGCTGCGGCTCGAAAGCCGATTCGGCCGTAGGTGCCAGTGCCTGTGGCAATACAGGAAGCGACGTGCATAACAGGAGACAGAACAGCAGGGTTCTGCAGAGCGTTGATCGTATATTGTTAATGGTCCTCAAGTTGCCTGAGCGCTTCCTCAACAGACGACGTCGGTAGCAAACAGCTATGGTTTTTGCATACATAAATAAGGGTGGATTCATGTACATACCTGTTCCTTACCAACGGGAGATCTGATGGTTTGTCGCTTAAAGCAAAGATCACATTTGGGGATGTGTGTTTATAAAGGGCCGCTAAATTTTCATTAACATTTTTACCAACAATGACCAGCTCTGTCGGTGCCTGCAACAATTCCAGGAGCAGGATGCCCCAGTTGCTGTATCCCGGACCGTACTGCTCAATCTCTGCCAACACGCTTCTCAGAAGGGTTTCGGCGATGCCGAGGTAATGGCTCTCCCCGAAGTACACCGATAATTTGCGCAGGTTAAGCGCCATCTGCGAGCCGGAAGAAGGGATCACATTATCGCTCCATTCTGCTTTTCTCACAATGAGCTTTTCTTCCGTGGCATCGGTATAAAAGAAGGTGCGGTCTTTTTCGGAATAGAAAGCGGAGAGAGCATAATCACAGAGGCTCCTGGCCTGCAGCAGCCAGCTTTCGTCTGCCGTGATCACATACGTCATCATAAAGGCATCGGCGGTAAAGGCATAATCATCGAGGAAACCCGAGATCACCGTGTTCTTGTTTTTCACGCGGAGCAGCTTGCCGCCTTCCAGGCAATACTCTTGCTTTAGATACTGCGCATTTTTCAGCGCCAGTGTTTTGAAGGCTTCTTCTCCAAACACCAGGTAAGCCTCTCCCAGGGCCTTACACATGAGGCCATTCCAGGAAGCGAGAATCTTATGGTCGAGGCCCGGCCTCACGCGCTGTTCGCGAACATTTAATAAGGTCTTTTTCGCAGCATCGATCTTTGTACGAAGCTCATCCGGGCTGATGTGATGCTTCAGGGCAAGGGAAGCATCGTCGGTCTGGCGCATCAGCACATAATAGCCGTCTTCCCAATAACCCGTTTCATTCACCTGGTAATAATCCGCAAACAGTTTGAAATCCTCACCCAGCAGGCTTTCCAGCTCTTCTTTTTCCCAGATGTAGTATTTGCCTTCCATCCCTTCGCTGTCGGCATCAAGGGCCGAATAAAAGCCCCATTCCGGGCTGCTCAGCTCTCTTTCCACAAAGGCAATGGTTTCGTAAACGGTTTGCTTATACAGCTCCTGCGGCGATTGCTTATAGGCCTGTGAATACAGGCTTACCAGCTGGGCATTGTCGTAAAGCATTTTTTCGAAATGCGGTACTTTCCAATACACATCAGTGCTGTAGCGGGCAAAGCCACCGCCCAGCTGATCGTAAATGCCGCCACGGGCCATTTTGGTCAGGGTAAGGTCCAGGTGCTTTTTCAGGGCTGCATCATGCTCGTAGCTGCTGTAGTTCAACAGGAATAAATAATTGTTGGGCAGGGGGAACTTCGGCGCGCGGTTTGGGCCGCCATGTTCGGGGTCAAAGGCCTGTTTCCATTTCTGAACGGAGCGTTGCAGCGTAGAGCGGTCAAAAGCCTCTCCGGTCTGTACCTTCGGGATTTCCAGTTGCTCCAGGCCATCGACAAGGTTCCCGGCATATTCGTAAGCCTTATCCGGGTTCTCCTTAAAGAGCGCCGCCAGGTTTTGCAGCACATTCACCCACTGGTGTTTGGGAAAATAAGTGCCGCCATACACAGGCCTTCCGTCGGGAAGCGCAAAGCAGTTAAGGGGCCAGCCGCCTTGCCCCGTCATGATTTGCACAGCGCCCATGTATACCATGTCAATGTCCGGGCGCTCCTCGCGGTCTACTTTGATGTTGATGAAATCGCGGTTCATGATCTCCGCCACAGCGGCGTCCTCGAAGCTTTCATGCTCCATCACGTGGCACCAGTGACAGGCGCTATAGCCAATGCTCACCAGGATAAGCTTGTTTTCTTTTTTGGCCAGGGCTAAGGTCTCGTCGTTCCAGGCATACCAGTTGACGGGGTTGTTGGCATGCTGTAAGAGGTAAGGGCTGCTTTCGTGAATGAGGTTGTTAGGCATAGCGTGCATGTTTTAACGGCAGAGAGCGCAGCGTTGAGCGCAAAGACCGCAGAGTTTTGAAACAGCTAATTTACCTATTCAAAAATTATTTTTATGGCCTTTGTGAAAATTTGGTTATTTAACCGCAGAGTAGGCGCAAAGAGCGCAGAGCACGTTTGTCATAAAAATGAAAAGCTAATGGAATGAATCCTCCGCGCCCTTTGCGTGTTCTTTCTCCGCGCCTTTGCGGTTAAGTCTTACCAGAAAGGATTCTTGTACTCCGGATCATTCGGGTTGATCACAATGATGCGGAAGCCTACAAAAGGAGAAGAAGCATTGCTTTTAAATTCCTGCTCCAGCTTCTGGTATTCTTCCTTGTTCTTCCAGCTCAGGCCCGACAGCCACAATTTGTTGTTGTTCTTTTGCGGTACCATTTCCGACACATGCCCGAACTTACCCAGCACTTTCATGCGTTCGGCGAGGATAGTATCGGCAGGCACACAGTCGTAATAGCTTAAGCCGGTTGCAAAGAAGCCGGTCATGTCTTTTTCCTGCCATCCGTAACGGTTAGTGGCGTAATAAGCGTATAAGGTATCCACGCGCTCGGCATGTTTTTTTACCAGCTCCACGCGGTTGGTAAAGGCCCGGTTCACAAGCCCTGCCGATTCATCATAAATGGTGTTATAGCCTTTTTCAAAAGCGATTTTCGCATAGCCTTCGCGGGCAGAAAATACCCATTCCTCATCGTAAGGCAGCCTGATGCGCAGGGGCTTTAATTTCAGGTTATTCTGCCGGATGTAGTCGCCGGTTTCTTCTTCCAGCCATTTGCAGAATAATTTAGCCGCCTCGTAGCTGATGTTTACCACCGGGAAATCGTTATAGGTTTTTTCCTGGAAATACTCATTTGCCAGCTTGTTGCATCCGTGTTTCGTCCAGTTTTCGGTATGCACCTCACAGGCCAGGTAATCTTCGTTCCTGTTCCGGGCCAGCAGATCGGCCAGGAAAGCCTTGTATTCGAGGTTGGTGATGCCCACATTCCGGATCGCAAAGCCATCCAGGATCACCGACTCGCCGGCGTGAACCGTTTTGTAGGAAGGGATTTTTGTGTACAGGCTTTTATTCAGCTTCACCAGCGAGGCGATCATCTGCTGCTTGATTCCCTTGTATTTAAGCCGGTCTTTTTCGGTAAGATAAGGAACACGCTTTTCCGCTTTTTCTATTTTGATGACAGCAACATCTTTACGTTTTGCCGGTGTGCTGTCGGCAATCACCGGGCCGATGGCCGGCGTATTCGGGTGGTCGAAGGTATCGGCGGTCTTTACGGAAATACTTGCACCATCGGGGTTTAAGCCTTCCGGGGCCGAAGTGGTAGCCGATGCCGCCTGTTCGGAAGTCATTGTGTTTTCTGCCTGTGTGGCGGCCGATGGCGTTACAGAAGGCGTATGGTAAGCGGAGAAAAGATAAATGCCCAGGATGGATACAAGGCCTACAGCCGCCACGGTGAGGAACAAGCCCGTATTGCCAAAACCGCGTGGTTTTGCTTGCAGGCGAGATACCATCTCCTGTTCTTTAGACGCATCGATCTGAACGCCGTAGTCCTGCGCCAATACAAAATTAGCACTCTGCTGGTTTTGCGACTCGCTGTTCTCCTCCAGGAAAAGGTCCCGGAGCAGGACATCCAGGTCCTGTTCGTTTATGGGTTTGTTATCTGACATCTTAATTATTTTCCAGGCATTGGTTTATTTTATCGGTCAATACCTGTTTGGCCCGCAGGTAATACACTTTCAGCTGCTCATCGGGTTTGTTGACGTATGGCGCAATTTCGGCATACGAAAAATTCTGCGCCTTCATCAGTAATAAAATCCGTTTCCAGTCTTCCAGCTGCTCCATGGCTTTCTTCAGGCATTTCATATAAGGGCTTTCCGTTTTTTGCTCATCGTTTTCGCTTTCCTCAAGGCTGCCGTGCTTTTCCTCCAATCCTATGGTTTCAATAGGTTTGTTTTTGTTGGCATTATAATGGTTTCTCAGGTTATTAATAAAAACCTGGAAAATGAAGCCGTTGAATTTCTCTTCGGTTTCAAAGCTGTACTTATCAATCACGTCAATGATCTTATACAGTGTTTTATAAATCAACTCCCAGGCATCGTCTTCACTTACATTCCACCGGCTCACCGCATAACCGTAGAATTTTTTTCCATAGCGGTTATACAAGAGGGTCAGCGCCTTTTTATCTTTTTTTCGTATGTCCTTTATTAAATCGTTCATGTAAAGGAGGAGTGGTATGAAGACTAATAAATGTAAGCAATTTCATGGAATCAGATGAAATCCTGTTTTTTTAAAAACTCGGGCAACTCATCAGCCTGTATTTCGGTTTTTTCTTTTTGCAGGCAAAATTAAACTGCAGGGATACTTCGTGTGAGCCGGCGGTATTGCTCGACAATTTGGATACCGTCACATCATAGCTGTAGCCGATCTTCATGTGGTCGGTCTGGATTCCCAGCAATACGATCACTGCATCCGAGTTCCTGTACCAGAGGCCGCCTACAAACATGCCGCGGATCACATAAACACCCAGATTGAGCTGTGTAAAGTTTTGCTGCTGCTGAAATAGAATATTCGGAGAGATGAAAGACTCGCTCCCTTTTTCCAGAGGAATCATAGCGCCGGCGTGCCCGGTGATTTTCAGGGGCAGCCTCGAATTGCCCTGCAGCCCTTCCTCAGGTTGAGTGAGGTGATGCACGGCAGCTCCGAAAAAGTAACGCTTGCTGAAGCCCAGCACCCCGGCTGAAAAATCGAGGTTGGTCTTGGTTTGTGAAGGAATCTGTTCGTTGGTATTCCACACAAAGCCGCGTTTGGAATCAATCATATCTCCGAAGTTCAGCTTATTGCGGTCGAGCGATTTTTGAAAGAAGCCGGCTTGCAGGCCGAATTTCAGGGAGAAGGACCGGCTTGGCGTGAGAAGGTAAGAATAGATCAGGCTCGCCTGTGTGGTATTCAGGATGCCGCGCGCCTGGTTATCCTGCGTGACGATAAAGCCCAGGCCACCATTGAGGGCATCTACATGCTGGTCGTAGGAAGCACTGTAGGTAATGTAAGTTCCCGACAGGTTTGGCCACTGGTTCCGGTAATTCAGGCAGATCCTCGGGCACCGGATATTGCCTGCAAAGGCAGGATTCAGATACAATGGATTGGCATAAAACTGTGTAAACTGCGGGTCCTGTGCTTTGAGTTCCGATGTAAGAACTGCGAGCAGGCAAATGAGTAGTTTAGTAGTAGAAAGTAATCTCATAGTGATTGCAAAAAAGCCTTAGTGCCTTTTCAATAAACTATAACAGAATGAGGTTACACTTTTCAATAGAATAAAGCCTGTAAATGCAGGATTTACGTGTTAAAAATGAAAATTAAGTAATTGATAGTGTGAGGTTTGGATGAAATGATGCTGGTCTGAAAGAATTTAATTAAAACGAGTGGCTGAGGTCTCCGAAGAGCTTATAAGGAGTTTGAATGCAATCGTTGGCTGAGGTTCAATGATGTGATAAGCTTCTACACCAAAAACGGATTATTCATCCTCTCGAAACCGATCGTGGTCGAAGGCCCGTGGCCACTGTATACTTTCATGTCATCGCCCAGCGGGAACAGCTTGGTTTTGATGGAAGAGATCAGGGTATCGAAATTGCCCATCGGCAGATCGGTACGGCCAATGCTACCATAAAACAGCACATCGCCGCTGATCATAAAGCCCTGGTCTTTGTTGTAAAACGTCACATGGCCGGGAGCATGTCCCGGCGTGTGGATCACATCCAGCTTCGAATTTCCGAACGTGATGACATCGCCTTCCGCAATAAACGCTCCGGGCATCGGGCTCGGATCAACCGGAAGACCATACATGGCGCCGGTAGCCTCATGCCGCTCAATCAAAAAGAGGTCGTCGCGGTGTACTTCCGGCAACAGGCCGTAGGTATCGTGTACATAGCTATTGCCGTTGATGTGGTCGATGTGGGCGTGGGTGAGGATCAGGCGGACCGGTTTTAACTTTTTTTCTGAAATAAAGTCGCTGAGCACGGTGTGTTCGGACGCTGTGCTGTTACCCGGATCAATGATCAGGCATTCAAGGGTTTCATCCCAAAGCAAATAGGTGTTTTCCTGGAAAGGGCCGAAGGTAAAAGAGTGCAGCTGGATCATGGCTTTCTAAATAAATTTTTGCTAAATTTAAGGCTTATTACCCATAATTTAATGAAGCGGTTTCTTTACTTAGTTATATTGATCGTTTGCGTCAAGCTGGCACAGGCACAATTTTATTACGGTTCTCAATTGGAATTTGGTAAAAACCGCATTCAGTATCAAACCTTCAACTGGACGTATTTCGATTTCGATCGCTACAGGGTTTACCTGTACGAAGGCGGACAGGACATTGCACGCTACGTGGCGGTGTCGGTAAACCGCCAGCTTCCAGTGATGGAGAAGCGCCTGGATTTCCAGATGGATGATAAGATCGATGTTATCGTTTACAATAACCAGAATGATTTCAAGCAAAGCAACATCGGCCTTTCTACAGAGGAAACAGGAAATATCGGTGGTGTGACACGCATCATCGGCGATAAGATCTTCGTATATTTCAACGGCTCGCATGCCGATATGGACCGCCAGATCCGCGCGGCGCTTGCCGAGCTGATGATTGACCAGATGATGTACGGCGGCCGCACACGCGATATCGTAAGGAACTCTACCTTACTGACCCTGCCCGATTGGTTCAAGAATGGCCTCATTGCCTATTTATCGGAAGGATGGAATGCTGATGTGGATAACCAGGTGATGGATGCTATCAAGAACGACCGCTTCTATAAGTTCAACCAGCTTACCGGCAAGGAAGCTACGGCGGCCGGGCATGCCATGTGGTACTATATTGCGGAAACCTACGGAGAGGCGCTGATTCCGAACCTCCTGTACATGACCAAGGTGACGCGTAACCCCAACAATGCCTTCCTGTATGTGCTCGGAACCTCGGTGCAGAACATGACCAATGATTTCACCAACGTATACGCCAAGCGCTATTTCGATTATAAGGACAGCACACGCCGCGATCCTGTGGGCGAGTCGGTGGTGAAGAAACAGAAAAAAGCAAGGCATTATTACCAGCTGAAAGTAAGCCCTGACGGACAAAAAGTGATGTATGCCACCAGTGAGGCCGGTCAGTACAAAGTATGGCTCAACACCATCGGCGAAAAAAAGAAAAAACGTTTATTGAAGCTCAATCCCAAGCTGGAGCGCCTGGAAGATAACAGCTATCCTTTGCTGGGGTGGCATCCCAACAACAGCGTGGTGTCGATGGTGTATGAGCGCAAGAACATTCTGAAGCTTCATACCTACGATTCGGACACCAAAGAAAAGGTAAAGCGCAACATCACGGGTTTTGAAAAAGTAAACAGCTATTCCTTCTCCCACGATGGCAAGCGCATTGTGATGAGCGCGGTGAAGAAAGGAAAGGGACAATCGGATATTTTCATCTTCACCCTCAATACAGGCGGCGTAGAGCAGATCACCAATGATTCCTGGGATGACAATAACCCGGTGTTTGTGGATAATTCCAAGGGCATTTTGTTTGAGTCCAACAGGACACATGATACTATCAAATCAAATGAGGATAACAAGCTGTACCTGAAATTTTCCCGTAACAGCGATGTCTTCTTTTACAACAACGTCAGCAAATCGACTTTGCTCTACAGGGTGACTAATACACCTAAAGTCAATGAAATACAGCCGCAGGAATATGGCAAGGGCGTGATCTCTTTCCTGAGCGATGCCAACGGAATCTATAACCGTTACATCGGAGTGCTCGACAGCTCTATTTCGTTTGTGGATACCATCGAGCATTACCGCTATTTCTATAATTCGAAGCCTATTACCAATTACGAGCACAACATCCGTGAGCAGCACATCAACAGCAAGTTCAACAGCTATGCAGAGATCGTGGTGATGAATAAAAAGGAAAAGCTGCTTGTGAAATCGCTGGTGCCCTATAACCAAATCACGCCTGCGGTCTTGCATCCCACGCATTTCAGGTCGGGGCCCACGAGCATGATGTCCGACCCGGATAACATGAAAATCTCCAACCCGGTGCGGGAAGAAAAGGCCTTGCCTCAAAAAACGGATACAGCCGCGAAGATACAAACCGGGATCGATTTTGAGAATTACACGATTACAGGAAAAGATGCCAAACGCGATCCTGTGAAAGAAACCAGGTCAACGCCGCCACAAAACGGCCAGGCAACAAATGACCCGCAGAACACGCCGGTGCAGAGCTCCGATGAGCTGCGCTTTCCTATCCAGCAAAACTATTACACCAATTTCAGAACCGACCAGGTGGTCACGCAGCTCGACAATTCCTTCCTGGGAACGACTTACCAGCGTTTTGCCGGTGGCAGCTCGCCTGTTTACCTGAACCCGGGCTTAAACGTCCTGGTGAAAATAGGCCTGAGCGACCTCTTTGAAGACAAGCGTATCGTGGCCGGTTTCCGGATCGCCGGATCGCTGGACAATGAGTATTTGCTGAGCTGGGAGAACAGGACCAAGCTCATCGACAAGCAATTGGTGTTGCACCGCCAGTCTTTCCTGAAAGTGAATTCAGGATCGGGTGTGACGAAGATCCAGACGCACGATGCCCGCTACAGCTGGAAAATTCCTTTCAATGAAGTGGCGGCGGTCAAAGCGTCCCTGATGTACCGTAACGACCGCACCGTCTTTGCATCCATCGGCGATGTGAGCCTGGCGAAGAGCAATGTGTATGATAACTACGGCGGCGCGAAAGTGGAATTTATTTTTGACAATACGCGCAAGCGTGGCCTGAACCTATACAACGGAACCCGTTTCAAATTATGGAGCGAGTACTGGCGATTGATCAAAGAGCAGCAGCACGACCTGATCACGGCCGGTTTCGATTTCAGGGATTACAGGAAGATCCACCGCGATTTTATCTGGGCCAACCGTTTGGCAGGAGCTACCTCACTCGGTACCGACCGCCTGATCTATTATATGGGTGGTGTCGACAACTGGATCAATCCGAAGTTCAACCAGGATATCAATATTGTGAAGCCCGAGCAATACCAGTTTCAGACGCTTGCTACCAATATGCGCGGCTTTACGCAGAACATCCGTAACGGAAATAATTTTGTGGTGTTGAACAGCGAGCTGAGGTTCCCGATCTTCAAATACCTGCTGAACCGCCCGATCCGTTCCGACTTTATTCAGAACTTCCAGATCATCGGCTTCGGTGACCTGGGAATGGCCTGGTACGGCTCTAATCCTTACAGTGATGAAAACGTGCTCAATAAAAACGTGTACCCCGGAAACCCGGTGACGATCACGATCTATAACCAGAAGGAGCCGCTTGTAGGCGGTTATGGCTTTGGATTACGCTCCCGTTTACTGGGTTATTTTATCCGCGTGGATTTTGCCTGGGGAGTTGATGATAAGAAGGTTCAGAAAGGAATCACTTACCTGTCGCTCAGCACCGATTTTTAAACAGGGTTTTATCATGTGGCATGATTTTCCTGAGTTTTTTCAGGGTCTCATGAAATGTTTGCGTTTTTACATGTAGGGCGTGCCCCTGGCGGGTCAGGTTTTCGCCACTCGCTTTTTTGTAGCAGAAAAAGCTACAAAAAGAGCTCAGACAATGGCTCAATCCTTCACGCGATTTACTCAGCTTTACAGGCTTCACTCAGAGAGTAGGTGAATGCCAGCGCCAGGGATCGACGCGGAAATCCTTTTTGGTGGCTGATCACGACTTGCCGTGACCCGGCGCCCAAAAAGATTGAAGCAAAGAGCCCGCCCGGGCGCCCAAACATAAACTATAATTACCTCGGAACAGGGATCGTGCGTTTATTTAACTGGTATTGCAAAACAATTTTGTTCATGAATTGCCGTTAGAGGCAAGATGCAGAGTACGTTTCAGCTAAGATATATCCTTATCCTATTTCTGTTTTCTCTCTCCGCAGTGGCGCAGGAAGAGAAAGAGAAAAAAGTGAATGTCAACGGGCTCCATTTTTTTCATCAGTATTCTTTGGAACATGCTTTTGCCGAATTTGACGCTGACCCGCCTCTGAATGCCAAAACAGCATTTTCTGTGATGCCGTTTTTTGGAGTAGGCATCAAAAGAGAAACGGCAAATTATGTGTTTGCTTTTAGCTCCCGCTTTGGCTTTCAGCGCGATAATATGACGTTTTCCTATGCAGGGCAAAAGCTGGCAGGCACCTATGCGATGGACTACCTATCGGTGAAAAGGCAATTCGCCCTGGGCTTTAAACTCACACCACAGCAAACGTTTAGCTTTCTCTTTATCAGCTCCTTCAATGTTTATGGTATGGGGGCTACACCTTTTGGAGAGAAAATAAATCTCAGGAAACTGGAGCAAAAAGATAAGTTACAGCTGAGCGCGAATAAAGAGGAGTTTTTGGATTATCGCCTGGGATTTGAGTACGAGATCAAACCCATGGAAACGAAAAAACTTCGCCTCTTCATTCATTTCGAAACAGCCCTAACGAAGCGGCGCGTGGAAATTGCGCCCAATCATAACCTCGGCATCGACCGGCAATACACCCTGTTTTATACCCTAAGTGTGTTGGGTTATGGGATGCGGTTTTAAGTGCTGGTCGCAAATTCCGTATCCTGGAATTCCCGCCCGGTTGTTTTTAACTACTAAAACCCTTACCTTAGATCAAAGCCTTTACAGAAAGCTGTTGCACATTCATCCCCTTGAATTTTAGTTTACAAACCATGAGAAATTATATGTTATCAGTGCTTGTCGCCCTTTGCCTTATCGGTATCGCGACAGAGAACATGACAATTACTACCAATAAGCGTATGATTGCAAGCAAGCGGATTGCTCCGCCCAAAACCATTCATGTGCTGGTAGCCTTGTGCGATAACAAATACCAGGGCATTGTTCCGGTGCCGGCAAAGATCGGCAACGGGCAAAATCCCAATGCCAATCTGTATTGGGGCTGCGGCTATGGGGTACGCAGCTTTTTCAAAAAGAGCAAGGAGTGGACCTTTGTGAAATCCGAAAGCATCGATTCGACGGTTATGGAGCGGATCATTTTTAAGCACAACAGCTGGAACTATTACCTGGTGGCGGATGCCTATAACGGAAAGAACATTAAAGAATGCACTCAGGATTTTTTAAAGTCCTGCTCCGGGCAGAAAAGAGATTCTATCCAGGTGAATTACCAAAAAGTGGGGCTTTACGGCAAATCCGCTTTGGTGGCTTACATCGGGCATGATGGTCTCATGGACTTTGAGCTGAACGAAAATTTCAGCAATAGCGATGGCAATACCCGCGATTGCATTATCCTGGCCTGCATCAGCAAATCGTATTTCGCGCCGCACCTGAAACAAACGAAGGCCAACCCACTGGTATGGACCACCGGCCTGATGTGCCCGGAAGCGTATACGCTGCATGATGCGCTCAGCGGCTATGTGAACCGGGAAACGGCAGAAGAAATCCGTACGCGGGCAGCCAAGGCCTACGCTCAATACCAGAAATGCGGAGAGAAGGCTGCGCGGCGTCTCTTAGTTACAGGTTTTTAAAAGCCAATAGAACGTGGATGACGCAGATAGTGATGAGTTTGTGTGATGAGAACACACATGTGACGAATGTGGCGCATTAGGCCAAAATGAGAAATAAGCACACTCCTAAATCCGCGCTTATCTGCCGGATCTGCGTCATCTGCGTTCCATGAACAAAAATCTTACTTCCCTTTGCGGATGCTGAACAGCCTTCCTACCGGCGAAGGATTCCCGGTTTCGGTAAATACGCCGTGCTTAAAGCTTTTCACGTCTTCGATGGAATAAAAGGCATGAGGCGTGTACTGATGGACGATATCAAGCACCTGTTTTTTGTTGGCCCTTCTCACGATCATAAAAATAAGCTTCACCGGCCCTTTGGCGCCCTGTCCGTCAACGATGGTAATACCCTGGTGATGTTGCTTCATGGCTTCCGCCAGCTCGGTGATGTTCTCTGCGGTAATCACGCGGATGATCTGTGTGCCGATGGCCAGGCGCTCCTCAATGAACATGCCCAGGTAAGTGCCGGCGCTGAATCCCGCCGCCCAGGCAATAAAGCAGGCTGCGTTGTTGAGGTGGCTGAAGACCTGCCGCATGGCTACCAGCCAGATCAGCACTTCAAAGAATCCCAGGATAGGAACGATCTTTCGGAAGCCTTTGGAAATAAAGATATGGCGCAGCGTAGCCATCGTCACATCCCCGAGGCGGGAAATGAAGATAAGCACGGGTAAAATGATCCAGCTGAAGTAATCGAAAGCCATTCATCAAAATTACTGTACTTATTTGGCCGTTATGGCGTTATATCTTTAATTTATTAATAAGCCGTTGTTTAAATAAAGCCGCAGCCGGGTTAAAAAACAAGCCTGATTAAACAGACATTTATACTGCTGGAAGAATTCACACCGATACCGGAACCAAAAAAAACCTTCAGTGCCTGGAGGTTTATCAAGCGATTGTTTTTTACAGTCGTCATTTCGGTATTGTCTCTGCTCATCATTGGCCTCACACTGGTGGTGATTTATGAAGATGATGTGAAAGGCATCGTGATCAAGGAGCTGAATAAGCACCTGAATGCGGAAGTACGCATTGATCCGAAGAACATCGATCTGACTCTTATCAGGTCTTTTCCCGATTGCGCCCTGGAGTTTAAAAAGCTGACCATCATGGAGTCGGCGAATATCAAAGACAAGGATACGCTGCTTTACACCGAATCGCTTTCATTGGGATTCAACATCAAAGACCTGTTCAGCAAACACTACAATATCAAAAAGATTGCCCTGGAAAAGGGCAGGGCCGATCTGAAGGTCGATAAAAAAGGGAATGCGAATTACATTGTCTGGAAAACCGACAGTACTTCCGGAAGCAATGACAGCCTGGCCTTTGCGCTCGAAAAGATCACGCTGACCAATTTCGTGCTCAACTATAAGAACAGCCGCGCGCGCGTGAAAATAGAAAGCAGCATTAAGCAGATTAATTTCAAAGGAGCGTTTACGAGCAGCAATTATGTACTGAAAGCCGATGGCAAGGCCTTTGTATCGCTTTTCCTGGTTGATAAAACGGAATACATCAACAACAAGAACCTGCACTTCGATGTGGAGTTGGATGTCAACAAAAATACCTATACCATTCGTCATGCCGAAACGGATTTCAATTCGGCGAAGATGGTGAGCAATGGTAATTTCGTGCTGCAGGATAGCCTGATCTCGCTCGATATTAATTTCAACGGAAAGAACCTGGATATTTCATCGACGCTCTCGCTCTTACCTGAAAAATTTCAGAACGAGATCTCGGATTATAAAAGCGAAGGCGAGTTCTATGCCAAAGGCGAATGCCATTACCATTATTCCAGGCCGCTGTCGATTGTTTCGGAGTTTGGGATCCGGCAGGCTTCCATTACCTATAAGCCACAGAACACAACGCTCTCCAACGTCAACCTGCAGGGGAGCCTGAACCTGTCGAAGCGCCGGAGTGTCCTGAAATTGCAAAACATTTCGGCCAACCTCAATGCCAATACCTTTAAGGGCGATGTGGAGGTCAGCGATTTCAACGATCCTTACCTGAAGCTGAACATCGCCGCCAAAACCAACCTGGCGGAGCTGATGACCTTTTACCCCGTAGATACGATCCGGGAGATCAGCGGCAGCATCGACATCACCGCAAACATCGAAGGCTCCGTCAATGACATGAAGCATAATACCTTCAGTCCCGATATCAGGGCCAACGGAACAGCGACGCTCAAAGATCTGAAGGCAGCCTTCAAGCAGTCCAACAAAGACCTGAACATTCCGGGTGGCGAGCTCACGCTGACCGACCGCCGGCTCAGTGTGTCGGGCCTGAAAATTTTGAAGGGAGCATCCGACGTGACGCTGAACGGCGAGATGCCGAATTTCCTGGGTTACCTCTTTGATCCGAATACGGCCCTGGCGATTAATGCTAACGTGACAAGCGAAAAGATCGAGCTGGAAGACTTTTTGTTTTCATCCGGCTCCTCTTCCGGCTCTTCGTCCTTTTCTATTTCCGATAAGCTGGAGCTGAATGTGGAGGTGGCTGTGCGGAAATTATCCTTCGGGAAATTCACGGCGGGTAATATCAAAGGAAGCCTGTTGCTGAAGAACCGGAAAGTAGCGCTGAAAGACCTGAGCCTCGAAGCTACGGATGGCACCATTCGCATGAATGCCTTTGCCGATGCGAGCGGCAAGGAATTAAAAGTGTCGGGCGATTGCGACCTGGAACAATTGAACATCCGCAAACTATTTGCAGAGCTGAACAATTTCGGGCAAACGACCCTGGAAGACAAGCACCTGAAAGGCTTTGTGACGGCGCATGTGAGCTTTATGGCGAACTGGAACGAGAAGCTGGAGGTGAATACCAACAGCATCCGCGCCAACAGCACGATAACCATAGAGCGGGGAGAGCTGATCGGCTTTAAACCTCTCGAAAGCCTGGCGAAGTACATCGATATCAATGAGCTGAAGCACATTAAGTTTTCCAGCCTGCAAAGCAACATCGACATCAAGGACCGGATGATCACGATCCCGAAAACATCCATCAAGTCGAACGCCATCAACCTCGAATTGTGGGGCAAGCACAGCTTTGATAACATCGTGGACTATCACATCCAGTTGCTCATCAGCGAGCTGCTGGCGAAAAAGCCACGGGCCAATAAAAACCTCGACGACGAATTGTCCCTGGTGGAGAATGATCCGGAGAACCGCCGCAGCGTCTTCATTAAAATGAGCGGCCCTGTTGATAATCCGAAGATCAGCTACGACCGTAAAGGCGCGAAGGAGAAGATCCGGGAGGATATTAAAAACGAGAAACAAACCATTAAGCAGATCCTGAAAGAAGAGCTGGGCTTATTCAAAAAAGATACGGCCAAAGTCAGGCAGGAAGAAAAAGCCAACCAGAACTTCCAGATTAAATTCGGAGAAGAAAAACCTAAGAAAGGTAACAATGGCCTGCAGCCTAAGAAAAAAGAGGAGGAGGAGGATTTTTAGTAAGGGAAATTATTATATCACACTACGTTGATAGGCTGTTAAATTGAGCGAGTAATGCCCGTAGTGTTAGAGAGGGAATTCTTTTTTTAGGATCAGCAAAAACAGTTCCGGAGTGTATTGCTTCAGTAATGGTTTGAATGATTTTTTGCTCTTCCGAAGACCATAATTGATCTTGGAAATAATCTGTTGCAGGGCTTAGCTCCAGCCATCTTTCTTCCCAACCCTCATACAATACACCTTCAATTTGATTGATTAAGCTTCTGCTCCGGGAGGTTATAATTTCTTTTAAGTCATCGGTTAACTGACCATTGCATTCATTTGCAATTATTTCAATAGCAACTTCTTTAAACATTCGATTCCACGGTTTGGAGCTCTTTTCGGCCAGCCGTTTTATCTGTCCGGGCCAGCTATCATTGCTGTAATTGATCTTGTATTTTTCAGTAAGTAGCTTTCTTGATAAGGCAGTAAAATTGCAGCTGTGCTGTGTTCCTTCTTCATAGCCATGAATGTAGTCGATGATGTTATCAGGATCAGGACCCAATACCATCATAGGAGTTCGTGTGATTAATTGCAGGAATACTTTTATATGTTGCTTCTCCATAAAAGAATTGTTCAATCGGCAATGTCTGATCTCAACATAACTTAAAAGGTTTCTTCAAATCTATTGCATGACGCTCGTAGATCTACAGCGCCTCGTACTCCGCTTTCACGAAATCAGCGAGCTCTTTCACGTAGTCCGGTGAAAAGTCGAACTTAATGCCCGCAGTTTTGTAGATCTCCGGAATGGTTTTGGTGTAGCCCAGCGCCAGCGCGCTTTTGTAATTCTCAAGCGCCTGCTTCGGATGTTGTTTGTAGTTACGCCACATCGCAATGGCACCCAATTGCGCCATGCCATATTCGATGTAATAGAACGGCACTTCATATAAGTGCAGCTGGCTTTGCCAGGAGCGTTTTAAATTGCTTTCCAGCCCGCTGTAATCCACGACGCCTGTCCCAAAGTCTTTACAGATCTGCATCCAGGTGGCATAACGGTCTTCGATGGTATGTTGTGGATGCGTATAGATCCAGTGTTGAAATTTGTCGATGGAGGCTATCCAGGGCAGGCCTTTCAGGACGCTGTCGAGCTGCTCTTTTTTGGCGCGTTTCAGCTCTTCCTTGTCATTGAAAAAAGCATCCCAGTGTTCCATGCTGATGAGCTCCATGCTCATGCTTGCCAGCTCGGCAACTTCGCTCGGCGTGCTTTTAAATTCCGTAAGCTCTAAATCAGCCGCCAGGAAGGCATGTACGGCATGTCCGCCTTCGTGTACCATCGTTACCATGTCGCGGTGCAGGCCAACGGCATTCATGAAAATAAAGGGGACGTCGGTTTCCATCAGCGGGTAGTTGTAGCCGCCCGGTGCTTTGCCGATGCGCGATTCCAGGTCGAGGCGCTTCATGTCGCGCATGGTGTTGATGCAAGCCGCGAAGTAAGGATCCACTTCGCTGAAGCAGCTGATCGTTTTCGCGGTCAGGTCGGCACCTGTGGTAAAAGGCTTCAGGGGTGTTTTTCCGTCGACGTCCACCTCCTTGTCCCAGGGCCTGTAGCTGCTGAGGTTCAGGGCATCCTTGCGGGCCTGTTCGTTTTGTTTTACCAAAGGCACAATGTGTTTTTGAATGGCATCCTGGAAATCGTAGCAGTCCTGCACCTTATAATCAAAGCGCCCGAGCTCTTCGTGCTTGTAATCCCTGTAGTTGCTGAAACCCGTGTTGAGCGCTACCTGGTGGCGAAGCTTGATCAGTTCCGTGTAAAGGTCGTTGAGGGTATTCTCGTCCTTGCCCTTGCGCTCCTGGATCTGGTGATAGATCTTCTCACGGAGGCTGCGGTCATTATTTTTAAAGAAGGTGGAGGCCTTCTGGATCGTCATTTCCTCGCCGTTGTGCGTAATGCTTTGGGCAGCTGAAATGGTACCGAATTCCTGCTCCTTCTGGCGCAGCTCTGTGTTCAGGGCGATGTTCTCCTCGCGGTACAGCTCAATGCTTTTCTTCACACCGCGCACATGCACAAAGTAGGTGTCTTTTTCGAGCTGATCCACAAAAGGGCAGTCGATCAGTTTTTTATTCAGCTCGTTGCTGTAAGGAGAAATGTGCGGCTCGATCTCTGTTACAAAGAAATTAAAATCGTTCTGTAATTTTTCGTCCTGCGTATCGCAGGTCATCTTAATGTAGCGCCAGGCGCCGTCTTCACTGATTACGGCTTCCACTTCGCTGTAATCTTTCATCCATTGTCTGAGGTCGGAAACAGAGTTGAGGGCGCGGTGTTTGAGCTCTTCAAAAATAGGTTTTAGTTGATCCCAGGTAGTAATTTTAAAGTCGGACGAAAGATAATGACGCTGCATAAAAGGTTAGTTTAAATGATAGGTTGAATTTAGCATTTATAAGCAAAACAGCATAGACGCATCTTTGTTTTTTATAATACTCCTGTTTTTGTTAATATTAGTGAGACCCGGATTTCAAAAGGCCTTTGGCCGCATTGAAATCCGTTGGCCGAACTCATCCCGCCGCATGGCGGGATGTACTTGAGTTTGTATAGGATTTTTGTTAAAAAAACTTCAGTCGTATTATTGATTTAGTTCAGGATTAAAAATGCGTTGGCCTTTGAGAGGTGATAGCTCTTCGAGTCTGATAGTTGTCAGATCTTTAAAACGAGTGATAGCTTCGTCTAAGGTGTGGAATCGTTCTAACAATTCATCCTCGTCCTCAAAGGACGTCATCTTCTTCTCTAAGATCTCGAAAAAATAAAGGGTATAAAATTCATTCCATTTTTGAATGGCAACCGATTGGTAATACGTTTGTCCGTATTTGGTATAATAGAATCTTTCCCCAACTTGTTTGCCGGCTTCTATCCACCTTATGACGTTCATATTTGGATCCATAGACAGGAAGTATTATTCATAACACTCTGAAAGCATATACAAAAAAAGGCTGCCTTGCGACAACCTTTTTTTTAAATTAGTTCAGAAATTAAGCAGAACCGGTTTTTCTGACACCTGCTGTTTTCTTAACGCCGGCACTGGTTTTAGCTTTCGCTGTGTCTTTGGCAACCGCTTTTTTAGCAGGCGCTTTTTTCTCGGCAGCTGCTTTTACTTTTTTCTCAGGAGCTGCTTCTTCTGTTTTCTCCGCTTCTTTTTCTTTTAAGTTGCCGGTAGATTGCAAGCCGTTATACCAGGTAAATAATTTGCGCATGTTGCTGGTATAAACGCGTTCCTTGTCGTATTCAGGTAAGATGGCCTCAAAATAAGCTGCAACCGCTTTATCATCTGCTTTCGCATCAATCGCAGGCCCACCTTTTTCTTTATCAAAAATAGATTTCATGATCTCAGAAACCGGTTTGTCATCTCCTGTGGTAAACATGCTGATATCTTCCAGGGAGCTCACTTTGGCAGTTGAACTGATAGATGTACGTTTTTTATCAGTTAAGCTCTCTACAATAATTCCGTTTTTTGCCTGGGCAACAACCTTGTATAGGCCGGATTGTCCGCTAATGGCAATAATTCCTGTTAAATCGATCATGGTATGTTTTCAAAAAAATTAGATAACAAAAATAGCAATATTTTGTATATAATAATGGTTTTTCGCAATAAATAAAGCCTTGATTATTAGCCGGATATCGGAGGGCAGAAGACTTAGCGATCGTATACATTTATCAACCGAAAGTTTTTGAATCGCGCCGTATCTTTTCTCTCCAGGATAAAGTCGAAGCTGAGCGGTAACTTATACAGGCCTTTTTTAGAGGCTTTTTGCGCGTCGGGAACGATCTCGTAGGTTGTATTAAGGAGGCCCATTTGCCAGGCACCCGTTTCCTTGAAGCATTCGTAGTAACCGGGAATATTATTCTCAATGTAAGGATTAGGCCTGGTGCGCATTAAGGTGTTGCCAAAGTAAAAGATAAGGCGGCTGTGCTCTCCAAAGGCAATCGTATCTGTTTTGTCCTGCGGGATAAAGCGTGCGGAAACGGTTGTTTTATCAGCATTGAAACACAGGATGATCAGGTCGTTTGGGGTGGTGTTTGAGATCTGCAGTTTTTTATTCCAGGAGGCAGCCACCTCTTCCTGTCTGCTCTTAAAGGCGTAAAGAAAAGGATCCTTTGTTGGATAGGCCAGCGTATCAAAAAATAGTAAATTGAAATCATTCTTCGGACTTCTTGCCCGCTCGGTAATGATGCGCTTATAGATTCTTAGTTCATCCGGAAGGTTGAAGGCTTTCTCATTGTCATTCCGGAGGTTCTGTATCAGGTTGTTCTGATAGTTGTAGGAAGGAGGATCGTAAGAGTGGTCGCTTTTGTTGCAGACCCTGAACAGGTTGAACAAAATAATAGCGGCAATGCCGATGAATCTCAGGAGGCCGGCTCCGGATAGGGAAGCGCCGCTGCCGCCGCTGAATACTTTATGGTTGCTTTTAATCAGCAGCGCCTGCTCATCATCGCAGTGTACGCCAATAAGCACTGTGCTGATGTCTTTCGCCAGCTCCTTATCATAATTTGGAAGCTTGTGATAAGCCACCACCATATTGATCGTGCGGTTGACGAGGTCGTAGCGGGCACCTTCGAAAGCATCGGGTAAGGCATTTAAGAAAGCGCCCCAGGAATCGAAACTCAGGAATAGAATGTCCTTCCTATGATCGGTTGAAAGGTTATTTTCTAATTCGTACAAAAACAGGTTGAGTGTATGCAACGAGCGGTGTGCCTCTTCATAGGCAAGGCTTTGCAAATGCTCCGGTAAGAGCTCCATGATCTCCAGCGCGTTTTTGGCGTGGCTGAATGCCCTGGTGCTGACGCCTTTGCGGAACTGGGTGATGATCCGTTCCGTGATCAGTGGCTCAAAGACCGGCCTGATCGCTTCCGGAGTTTCGAAACCCCGGTAGACATGCGGATGCAGGACCTGGCTCTCGTCTTCGAGGTAGCGCAGTAAAAAACCGTGTTTGTAGATGAATTCATGCAGGGCAAGATCTGCACTGCCCAGGAGCTGATCAATGGTTTTGATGATCTCATCTTTGCTGTAAGACCGCTTGTTGACGGTGATCGTTGCTTCGCCGCTCAGGTTGAGCTCTGCCAGCAGGCGCTTACGCAGCCGGATCAGGTTGTCATCGTTGATCACGAAGGCATCGTCGCCGGCGATGCTCTTAATAATATGCAGGGGAGAAATATAGGACATCGTTTTTAGCTCAGGCCGGTTCCCGAAATTTTGTCGATGCTCACCAGATGATTTGCCAGGCCGAACAATTGCATCAGGATTCCGCGCAGCTCGTCGTAGTTCTGTCTTGCCAGGGCTCTTTCTCCCTGCTCGATGACGGCTTTGGCCCTTTTGTAATCGCTGTACTCGTGTTCCGGCTTGCTGGCATAAATGCTGAAGTAGAAAGAGAGCAGGGTAGGTGAGTGCAGGATCACTTTATTGATCAGGCGCATTTGCGTTTTCAGCAATCCGTCGATCTGGAAAAAAGTGTTGGCAGCAAAGGCTGCTGCCTCGCGCTCTTTCAGCACATCGTGTTCCTCCTTATAGTTTGCCGGAATATCGGTATAGCTTTCAAACCAGAAGTTCAGCGTACCGCGCCAGCTGTAATATTCTTCCTTCGCTTCGATCAGTTTCGGGTTGCTCTCCGAGCCGTAAATATCCTGCGCCAGCTTTCGCTTTTGCTCTTCCAGCTGGTATTTGGAATCGCTCAGGTCATCGTCTTTCAGCTGCATCACACGTTCGTAGAGGAGAGCCAGCTTTTCCGATTTGTCGTTCAGATGAGCCGCTTTTTCATAGTCCTCATTGCCGGCCGCTTTGCCCACCTCGGTGTTCAGCAGGTTGCGGAGCTCTTTGATCTCGTCGCGCAGCTTGCTGATGCTTACGTGTTTTTCGGTAGGGCTGAATACATTGCTGAAAAGCTGGTTGAAGAGCAGTAGATTCACTTTCACGCTCACGTCGCGGCTCTCGCTCATCTCAATTTTTATTTCCACATCGCTGCCGCGGATCAGGTCGCCCTGCAACTGGCTGGCATGCACCTCGATCACACCGATGGCCTGGTTGGTATTAGGATGCGCTTTGCTGTTGCCTTCCAGCAGGTTAATGATCAGCCGGTCATCGCTGTTCTTCTTAATGGTTTTGCTTACCTCGCGGTAAATGGTTTTCACCAGGGGCAGAATGCTGTTGCGCTCAAAAATGGGCTGGCATTTGGTCGTATTGTTATCGATGTCGTCTACCTCGATGGAGATATCTTCCGGCAGAGGCTGCCCGAATAAATTGAACAGGCCGTGCGTGATCTGGATCGTTGTATAATTCGTTTTCAGCTCGTTCTGCGTCGCATCCAATACCTTAAACGAAAAATCGTTTACTGCATTTTTTCTCAGGGTCACAAATTCACCGAAGCTTGCTTTCAATGGTTTCAGGCCGGTATCGAAGCCGCCGTCGTTGCGGGTGATGCGGTAATAGCAATGCTCCGGGCAGTTGTCTACGCGTGCGGTAATGTATTCTTCGGTATCCTTCGTGGTTTTGTTATAGGACATCTGCAGGGAAAGGTCCGTCGCCTGAGTGGTCGCATCTTTAAGGTTATCTGCTTTTATGCCCGATGACTTATTGCCCGCATAATACGCGGCGCCAATAGCAACGGCCGTCGTGGGATCGGCGCTGCAATTCACGGTTAAGCCCGTTCTGGCGCTGATGCTTTCGCGCACATAGGGAATATAGGTGCTGCCGCCGATCATGATGATCTGTTGCAAATCCGAGAACGACAAGCTGTTGCGGCTCACTACCTGGCCGATCATGTCGATGGTGGCATCGATGCGCTCGCGGATGCATTCATTGAGCTCCGCTTTGCTGATCGTAATAAGATAATCTTTCTCATCGCTGCTGCCGTCAAAATCAAAGCTCAGCTCTATTTCGGTTTCTTCGCGGTTGCTCAGCTCTTTTTTGGCCTCTTCCGCTTTCAGTAATAAAATGTAATAAAGCTTTTCGAAATGGCCCTTGTGCTTGTTGAGCTCTGTTTCCAGCTCGGTATGCCCCGTTTCGCGGATCAGCTTCGGCAGGATAATGTTCATCACGATGCCGTGGTCGAAGTCCAGTCCGCCCAGGAAGTTATCACCCTGGTGGTCGATCACACGCATCTCGCCGTTGAGGATGCCGATGAGCGCCACATCGAAGGTGCCGCCGCCAAGGTCGTATACCAGCCATTTGCCGTCGGTTTCCGCTTCGTTCTGCTTATTGAAAAAAGCCAGGGAAGCCGCAATCGGCTCCTGAAGAAGCACCACCTCTTTAAAGCCGGCTTCGTAGCCCGCTTTTTTGGTGGCATTGCTCTGCACGGTATCAAAGCTTGCCGGAATGGTAATCACAATGCTTTCCGGCTTTTCCTGGGTATGAATGAAATTCTTAAGCTCGCTTAGTACATAAGACGATAGCTGGATGGGTGAATAAAAATCGTTCTTATGCGGGGAAAAATAGGATTCTGCCGTTCCCATTTTGCGCTTGAAGCCCGCAAACACGTTGAGCGGATCCTTGAGGAGCCACTCGCGGGCCTTATCGCCGATGATGAGGCGGTCGCCCCGGAAAGCCACGCAGCTCGGCAGCGTTTCCTTAAAGCCTACAGGGTTTTTAAATACCTCTACACCCGATACCGAATACTTCGCGATCAGGGAATTGGTGGTGCCGAGGTCTATTCCAAAATTAATGGTTTGCATAGGAGGTCTTATCTGGATTCAACAATAACAACAGCGCGCTGAATGATCTGGGCATCTTTCAGGATCAGGGGCTTGATCACTTTGCTGATGACCAGGTTTTTGGTATTTTCTCCCACGATCGTAGCTTCCAGGTCGGTGCGGGTATCTTTATAGGGCTCATCCACAGGCGAGCTGTAGTGATAGCCCATTTCCTCCAGCGCCTGCCTGATGCGGCTGAAAGGGCGCGCATAATCTTCGGAGCCGCCGGTTTTTTCTTCCAGGGTGCAGAGCTGATTAATGATCTCGATGATGGGTTTCATTCAGGGAATTGATTAAAAATTAGTGCATACGAATATATTAAATATCGTGTTTGAGGAGGTGTTAAATAATCATTAGGCACCTCCGGATGAAAAAACGGGGCCCGGGAAGAAATAACCGTATCATGCAGTGAAAAAATCACCGGGGACAAAATGGCTGAAAGTCGGTTGCGTTCTGCTTTACAAAGCACCTTGTTTTTGACGGATGCCCTGAAACGCTATATTCACTTAATAAAAAAAATTACACCCCGTACTGTAAAGTCCTATTATTTTTCATTTTTTTTTATGGCAGCTTAAAAGCCTTATCAATCAGGCATTTCCGGATCAGGTATCGATCAATGACATTTTTTCATTGTTCAAAAACACATTCCTAATGTTAATTTCATTTTCTGAAATAACTCTCAATTTTTTTCAGCTTTGTAGAACCTATTTTGGAAAACAATTCTTTCAAGTTTTTACTATCAAAAAGAGAAGCGAGAAAGATCAATTATATAGAGAATTATGACAGAACCAATATTAGCAGAGAACAAAGACCGCTTTGTGTTATTCCCGATCAAGTACAATGATATCTGGGAGTTTTATAAAAAATCGGAAGCCAGTTTCTGGACGGCTGAAGAGATTGACCTTTCGCAGGATTTAGCTGACTGGAATAATAAGCTGAATGATAACGAGCGTCATTTTGTAAAACACGTCTTAGCGTTTTTTGCAGCTAGTGATGGTATAGTGAATGAGAACCTGGCGATTAACTTCCTCAACGAAGTTCAGTATCCTGAGGCACGTTGCTTCTATGGGTTCCAGATCATGATGGAGAACATCCATTCCGAAACCTATTCTTTATTGATTGATACCTATATTAAAGATCCTGCAGAAAAGGATAAGCTGCTGCATGCGGTGGATACGGTGCCTTGCGTGGGCAAGAAAGCCGACTGGGCTCTGCGCTGGATCGGGAACGGAACCTTTGCCGAGCGCTTAATCGCGTTTGCGGCGGTAGAAGGGATTTTCTTCTCCGGTTCTTTCTGCTCTATTTTCTGGCTCAAAAAACGTGGCTTAATGCCGGGCCTGAGCTTCAGCAACGAATTAATCTCCCGTGACGAAGGTTTACATTGCGATTTCGCGTGTATGTTATATACCAACCACGTGAAGAATCAATTACCAAAAGAACAGGTAACCAAAATCATTGCAGATGCGGTTACCATTGAAAAAGAATTTGTATCGGATGCTATTCCGGTAAAACTGATCGGGATGAATGCCGACCTGATGTGCCAATACATCGAGTTCTGCGCCGATCGCCTGTTGCTGGCCCTTGGATGCCAGAAATTCTACAATGCTTCGAATCCTTTCGATTTTATGGAAATGATCTCGTTGCAGGGTAAGACCAATTTCTTCGAAAAACGCGTTGCCGAGTACCAAAAATCGGGCGTGATGAACAACAAAGAAGAAAATAATGTGTTTAATCTAGACGAAGACTTTTAGAGGGCTACCCATTCGTCGATAAAAGCGACGAATTCGTATCTCCCTGAAAATCATTGAACAAGGTGTAAATCTTGTAAGGGAATACTAGCCTCTGACACGAAACGTTCAGTAAATGTTAAATTTTTTGATGAAAGGTCCGGAAGACCTGATTTGAAAGGAAAAGAAAAATAATTAACCGTCGGCAGTTCATATCAAATTGTGACGCGACAAACCAAAAAGAATTATAGTTATAACTTCGGTAATAGCGACAACGAATCTCAAAAACTAGTAAAAACCCTTAAAAACCACTGGCAATGTTTGTAATTAAAAGAGACGGCACTCAAGAGACTGTGAAATTCGACAAGATCACAGCACGTGTTCAAAAGCTCAGCTACGGGCTCGATGCGCAACACGTAGATCCTGTTCAGGTAGCTAAAAAAGTAATCGATGGTGTGTATGATGGCGTTACCACCAGCGAGCTTGATAACCTGGCGGCAGAAACGGCTGCGTCGTTAACGACCAAGCACCCGGACTATGCACAACTTGCTTCGCGTATTGCAGTGAGCAACCTGCACAAGAACACGATCAAGTCTTTTTCGAAGACCATCGAAATTTTATACCACTACATAGATCCGAAGACCAATCAGAAAGCGTCGTTAATTGCCGATGACGTATATGAGATCGTGATGAAAAATGCACAGTTGCTGGATTCTTCCATCATCTACGACAGGGATTTCGGTTACGATTATTTTGGGTTTAAAACATTGGAGCGCTCTTACCTGCTGAAAACAAACGGTAAGATCACAGAACGTCCTCAGCACATGCTGATGCGTGTAGCAGTGGGAATCCACAAGGATGATATTACGGCTGCCATCGAAACCTATAATTTAATGAGCGAGCGTTGGTTTACACATGCCACCCCAACGTTGTTCAACGCCGGTACGCCAAAACCGCAGATGAGCTCTTGCTTTTTATTGCAATCCAAGGATGACAGCATCGACGGGATTTACGATACCTTAAAACAGTGTGCCCGCATTTCTCAAAGTGCCGGCGGCATCGGTTTAGCCATTCACAAAGTGCGTGCAACCGGTTCTTATATCAAAGGCACCAACGGTACTTCTAACGGGATCATCCCGATGTTGAAAGTATTCAACGAAACAGCGCGTTACGTGGATCAGGGTGGTGGAAAACGCAAAGGTTCCATTGCTGTTTATTTAGAGCCATGGCATGCTGATATTTATGAATTCCTGGACATCCGCAAAAACCACGGCAAGGAAGAAATGCGTGCCCGCGATTTATTCACCGCCTTATGGATTCCTGATTTGTTCATGAAGCGAGTGGAAGCGGAAGGCGACTGGAGCTTAATGTGCCCTAACGAATGCCCGGGCCTGCACACCTCGCACGGTGCTGAGTTCGAAGCCTTATATACCAAATACGAAGCAGAAGGAAAATACCGTAAGGTGATCAAAGCCCGCGAGCTGTGGGCTGCCATCATCGATTCACAAATCGAAACTGGCAATCCTTACATGCTCTTCAAAGATGCCTGCAACCTGAAATCGAACCAAACACACTTAGGAACGATCCAGTCATCTAACTTATGCACCGAGATCGTGGAATATACCAGCCCTGATGAAGTAGCGGTATGTAACCTGGCCTCTATTGCCCTGCCTCGTTTCGTGGATGAGAAAGCAGGAACATTCGATCACCAGAAGTTATTTGATGTAACTTACATCATCACCAAAAACCTGAATAAGGTAATCGACCGCAACTACTACCCGATTCCTGAGGCACGTAACTCTAACATGCGTCACCGCCCTATCGGCTTAGGCGTACAAGGCTTAGCCGATGCCTTCATCTTAATGCGTTTCCCTTTCGAAAGCGAAGAAGCTAAAAAATTAAACGCAGAGATTTTTGAAACCATTTACTACGCTGCGATGACAGCCAGTAAGGATCTGGCGATCAAAGACGGTGCTTACGAATCATTCCCGGGCTCTCCGTTATCAAAAGGCATCATGCAGTTCGATATGTGGGGTGTTACACCAAGCCCTCGTTGGGAGTGGGACGTGCTGAAAGAAGAAGTAGCCAAATACGGTGTGCGTAACTCCTTACTGTTAGCGCCTATGCCAACGGCTTCTACCTCTCAGATCTTAGGAAACAACGAATGTTTCGAGCCATATACCTCTAACATTTACAGCCGTCGTGTATTATCCGGTGAGTTTGCTGTAGTGAACAAACACTTATTGCGCGACCTGGTGAAATTAGGTATGTGGAACGATGCCTTGAAAAACAAGATCATCGCTTCTAATGGTTCTGTACAACACATTCCGGAAATTCCTCAAAACATCAAAGACATTTACAAAACAGTTTGGGAAATTAAACAGCGTACCATCATCGATATGGCTGCCGACCGTGGCGCCTTTATCTGCCAGTCGCAATCACTGAACCTGTTTATCCAGGATGCGAACTTCGCGAAATTATCTTCAGCACACTTCTACGCCTGGAAAAAAGGACTGAAAACAGGCATGTACTACCTGCGTACCAAAGCGGCTGCTGACGCAATCAAATTTACGGTTGACCAGGCTGCCTTATCGGTGCCGGTATTGGGTAACGAAGATGCTCTGTTAGTAGAGCGCGGACAAACCCAACTGCTGAGCTTCGAAGAGCAACAGGCGCAGCTATCATGTTCTCTGGATAATCCGGAAGGATGTGAAGCTTGCGGATCGTAGTTAATCTCGGCTTTGTCATTTCGAGTGATTCGACGCCAGGAGAATGGTATCGGAAATTAGACAAACCAAAAAAATAAAGTTTAACCCTAAGAAAAGCCTCTCAATCTGAGAGGCTTTTTCTTTTTCACCCACCCTGCGACCTGGTCGCAGGTCGCACAACCCACGCGGGACAAGGGTTGTAGCAGATGCTACACTTTGTAGCAAACTGGCATTGCCAGATTGTTTTATTTTGCAGAATAAATACGATATAACATCCGGAATTTTTTAATCCTTTCCTGGTATTATAAAAAAACGAAACGCTATGCAAAAAACAGAGCCATTACAGCATGGGAAATTTTACCACATCTATAATCGCGGTATAAACAGTGCGGCTATTTTTTTCGAAAAAAGCAATTACGACTATTTTCTGAGGCTGTATGAAAATCATATTGATCCGGTCGCAGAAACCTATGCCTGGTGTCTGATGAAAAATCACTTTCATTTTTTAGTAAAAATAAAAGAGAAAGATCTGGCTGGCACAGATAGATTACCTCACCAATGTTTCTCTAATTTATTTAATGCCTACGCGAAGGCCGTAAATAAAAAGTATAACAGGCATGGCAGCCTTTTTCAAAGGGCGTTTAAACGTAAGCTCGTGGAAGATGATGTTTACCTGAAAAGGCTGATTCTTTACATTCATAATAACCCTGTTCATCACCGGGTTTGTGAAGATGCCATGAATTATCCATGGAGCTCTTACCTGGCCTGTATTTCTGAGAAGCCAGGCACTTTAAAAAAGGAGGAAACGATTGGTTTGTTTCATGATCTAAGTAATTTTCAATATATGCATCAGCATGAACCCGTTTCAGATGTGAGCCTTATAGACATGCAGGATTAAAATCAGTGCCGGAAAAATTTGCTCAAACCCCAAAAGCCTCTCATCTGTTGGATAAGAGGCTTTCTGTTTACATTAATTCAGTTCGCTTATTGATGGATGACGATCCTGGATGTATAAGTCGTTTCGCCCGCTTTCACGTTTACAATATAAACACCCGTCGGTAAGTCCAGGCCAGAAATTGTAATAACGCCATTAGTTATGCTGGTCTGAGGAGTGGAGACAGCTTGTTTTCCTAACACATCTGTCAGTGTTACCGCAGCAGTTGTTTCCTTGCTGTCAATTTTCACAGAGAATTCATTCTTCGCCGGATTTGGGTACACCAGTGCTGTGCCATGCGCCTCGTAGGCTTCGATGCCGGTAATTTCGTCTTTGAAACGCTGAGTGAATTCCTGGAAATACATGTTGGCGATGGTAGCATCATGAACGATCACGGTATTCTCATCGTTTTTCTGATCGGCTCCGTTCGACCAGTTGTGTGAACCCGTTAGTACCAGAGGATCGGAAGCGCTGTTCGACTGATCCACAATTAAATACTTATGATGAAAGATATTATTGAATCGGTTGATTTTTAAGTTGGCAGACGTCATTGGCGTTCTCATAATGAAGTAAGGAGTAGCACCGGCGCCGGCCGTATCGTTTACAATGCCTTTGGCTGTAAGTGAATTGGCTGTAATCTGGCTTGCTATTTTGTTTGCCAGGTCGTTGCGGGTAATCAGCAACTGCGCAAAATACAGATCCGAATTGGCTGTAGCAATCGTAGACAGGATATGAGAGTTGGTGCCGTCAGAAGGGCTGAAATAACTTTCGACGCGTTTGCCGTTTACATTATATTCATGCGGTGTATTGTCTTTTTTATATTGGCCGTATTTTGCCAATGCCGTATTCGAAGAGGATGTTATACTGCTATCTCCCCACATCTCATCAAACTCTAATTTATAGCCCCTGGCCATGCTCTGGTCCTGGAAAATAATCACATTGTTAGGATCCAGCCCCAATTGATTCTTGGTCCAGTTAGTTGCACCGGTCCATACAACGGCATCATTAGGATTGGAGCGGTTGGCGTCAATGATCACAAATTTATTGTGCATAATGGTGTAGCCGGAACCCTGAGGGCTCGCCACCTTTTTAATGGCAGGATTGAGGGAAATGATACCGGCCGGAGGAGAGGAAACGGTGCCGTCATAAATGAGCCGGATCTTTATACCCCTGGCGTAGGCCGCATTCAGGGCAGTGGTAATTTTATCGCCGCCTGCAGAATCGTCCCAGTTATAAATTGTCAGGTCTACGGTGCTTTTGGCCCTGTTGATATAAGCGGCTAAAGAATCTCCAATCGCCGGATTATAGAAGGCATTTGTTCCGCTGGAAACGGAGTGATCTACCGTCCGGTTAAAGTATACCTTAATAGATCCCGAGGACAAGGATTTTGTGCAAAACACTTTAACGTTGGACGAATCTTTATCCGCTCCGTTTACCGAAAATACTTTGGCGTAATAGATGGTAGCGGGTGAGGCGCCCGTCACTGCAACGGAAGGGGAGGCCGAAGAGCCGGAGCCATTAAGTACTCCCAATTCTAAGTTAGGTGTTAAACCGTATTTAATATAATAGGTTCCTGCAATATTTGTGGTCCACATAATATCGAAGCCGGAAGTGGAGATAACACTCGATGCAGGCTGGCTGGTTAAAAAAATACTGGAGTTATTGATGATGTCGTTTTGATCTCTCGGGAGTAGCTGGTAGCCGGATGTGCAGCCGCTGGCAGGCGATGAGCAGAACTGGGAGCCGATCCCGATCACGCTAACCGTACCCGAAGGAATAACCGTACCTACCAGGTTGCTGGTAACAGAAATTCTGAGCACAGTGGTTTGAGTGGCTGCCGTGATTGTGTAATTAGTATTGCCTGCAAAATTGGTTCCGGGGTTGGAAATAGTACAGTTATCAATGCGGATCAGGCGCCCTTCATAAGTTTCATTAAATGCATTGGGCGTAATGACGATAGGTGCCGGCATATTCCCGGCAGGTGTGATTACTGTGTAAGTTACCGGCGTAATTTCCAGTAAATTATTATAGCTCGTCAAAGTTCCGGTAGCTACAATGGAATCTCCACGGTTAATAGAGGCCACATTGCTGCCATAGATGGCAATGCCGGAAACATTGTCCTGCAAATAGCGGATAACGCCTAATTCTGATCCGTTGGTAACTTTCCCCCTCACGGAAACCGTGCTTCCTATAGCGGCTGCCCTTGCCAGGGAAATGCTTTGTGCCTTTAGCTGAACGGCTGAAGTGAGCAGTAATAAAATGATAATCGTGTTTTTCATGTGAAATAGTTTAGCAATTCTGTAGGCGTAAAGGTAAACGATGCCTGTCCGATAAAGCCCTGATGCAGGTTATACTTCCCGGGCTGTCGGTGAATATAATGTTGACGTAAGAGTTTGTTTACAAGAGACGGATATCGGTAAGATGAAAGAAACACTGCGCCTGGCGGGCATCACGAAAAGTGAACAGCAGAGGCTTTCACCGGCAGTACATTACAGCTTTTTCCGCCTTAATAGAAGAATTATTCAAAAGGGCGGTTTACCGCCCTTTTTATGTTAGAGCAATCCTTTACATTAGCCACGTTAGAAGAGTGGTGCTGTCTCCGTTCCTGAATCTATCAACGCCATTTTCTTTCGTACCGATCTGTATGAAGTGCGAGCCTTGAGCTCATTGTTATTTACCGGCATCTTAAAAAAAATAATTTATGGCAACAACAATTGGAAAAACCCAAAGCATTGGATTTGTGATCGAAGTCCCGAAGGTATTTGAAGCAGGCATCATCACCATGACCGTGATCAGCGGTAAAACCTCTTCGCAAAAAGAGTTCAATCCGCTTTCGTTTAAAAATACCATTATCGCCTTCGATGTCGTTCTCCCGCAAACAGCAGGTACAACTCTGCCACGGGCAGATAGCGTCGGCCTTCAGGTGAAGATCAGCATTGGCAAAGAGCCTTTTCAGACACAAAGCTATTCTACGACGCAGGTCAATACGGCTATCAGTAAAAAAATGCCACTGGTCTTAAAGCTGAATACCTATGAAGCAGCAGCCGAAGAATCGGAAATGGAATTTAAGCCGGTTGCCTTCAAGCTGAAGAACCAGGATCTGTATCCGAAAAAAATAACCCTGACGCTTGGCTACGAATTTAATTACAAAGGAGTCACCGTTTACGAACCGGCGAAGGTGCTCTTCAATGCACATGGGGAGGCAACCGTGAACCTGCCGTTGGACCGCCAGTTGAGCAACCCGGTATTGATAGGCATCAGCGACCTGCTCGATACGGATTACCCGGTGAAAACAATGAATGGCACGGCTGTTAAGGATGGCAAAAGCGTGGATAAATCCGTGATCAAATTTAACGGACTTAATGAGATTGAGGTGCTGGTAGCTCCTGTGCTGTCTGTACCTGTGGATCCTCTGAAAAAATTTCCGGTGCGCTTACGTGGAAAAGTCATTGATGTAGCGGCCAGTAAAAAAATTGCCAATGCCCAGGTGCTCCTGTTTATCGAAAAGGCAGACGAGACGGATAAAGCCATTGTGCTGACCAAAACAAATCTCAGCGGCGATTTTTCAGCGCCTTACCCTGCCATCAATTTCGAAGCATCCGAAAAAGTATATGCGATTGTATCGGAGCGTCCGACTGAGAAAATATACATCGGCCTGGAAGCATATCCGCCCGGATCAAAATCTGTGTACCGCATCCCGGAATTTATTTTTATTGTATTGAATAACCTCCTGGACGACGTGCATTCGGACGATGATGCGGATGACTGCGGCTGCCACAAAACAGGCAGCAATGTCGACCGCCTGGCCGAGTATGCCGATCTCATCAATGACGACCAGTATACGCAGGACATTGGCGGCTCCTGTGTGAATTTTACGAAGCCAAACCGTACCTTGAGCGAATCGGTATTTTATTCGGTGGTTCGTACCACGGAGCCCGAGATCGTAGGACTCGACCTGATGATGGTAGACGATTACCTGAAACAACTGGAAAATAACAAAGCCAACACCGGCATTGAGCATTACTACCAGGGAGCGATGGGCTTGTTTGCTAAAAAAAGAATACTTTATCAGCCGAATACGATTAAGCTGAAAGACCGCATGGAATTATCCCGTACCAATTTTGTGGACTGGGATGAAACACCAACCTTTTACCAGGCTGCTTCCCTGGCCTTTGGTCACCTGATCGAGTACCGTCAGAAATTTTATTCCAATGGTTATTCCCTGGGAAATATTTTGCATAGCGAAGGCCTGGCGCCCGGGCAGGTAAAGAAAATAGCGGTACTCGACTGGAGGCGCTCACAAAGCTCAAGCAGGGAGGAAAGCATGACCTTCCAGGAAGAGCTGGAAGCCTCAACGGACCACACACAGGATTTTGAAGAGTTGCAATCGGCGATGCTCAATGAAAGCATGTCTGCCAATTCCTCCTCGAAAGTAAGCTCAACTGCTGCTGCCATCGGTGGTGCTTTGGGTGGCGTATTCCCCGGTGGTATTTTTGGCATTGCCGGTGGTGTATCGCATAGCAATAGCTCGGCCAGCTCTTCGGCAAATCAAAACAACAGCCGTAACACCTCGGCGCGCATGAATAGCCAGCTGGCGGATAAAACGAAGCAGGCCGCCAAAAATGTCCGCAACCAGAGAGCTACCGTCATCACAACCGATACGCAGAGTGAAAGTGTAGGGGCGAGGGTAGAAGTGCTGGCTAATTACAACCACTGCCATGCGATCACCAATGTGTTCTTTGAAGTGCTGAGGCATGTAGCCATCAAGCAGGAAGTAACGGCGGTGAGCGAATGCATCTTTGTTCCGCTGTTGATGACGGAGTTCACCACCGATAAAATTTACCGCTGGAAAGAGCATTTGAAATCGGTGATGCTGGCTAATCCGGTATTACGAAGAAAGCTCGGGATCGGTTTCGAGGCCCTGGAGCGGAGCAAATACTTTCTGAAAAACGACAGTGGTGTGGTGATAGAGGACGGCTACAGCAATTTCCCGGCAGGCTCTTATGCCGAGGAAGAGATCCAGGAGATCTGGGGTGAATTTGAGCTCGACCTTCATGTGTCCATGCCTGTGGATGAATACAATCCGAATGCCACCGGGAATAAGTACACCATGATAGAAGCGAAATGGATTAACCTGATCAGGCTCGGTGGCTTGCTGGGAGGCGGAGGCTTCAGCGCCATCCGTGCCAAGCTCGAGAACGCTACCCTGGCGGCGAAGACCGGCCTGTTTAATAAAGATTATGCCCCGAAAGTAGCAGCTACCTTATTGAAAAATCTGAAAGTATATGCTAACGGTACCCGTGAGCTGCCGCTTGATTTTACGCTGGCGACAGGCTATACGCCTGATAGGAAAGTAAAGATCTATGTCCGCTCAGAAGGTGCGGCCTTCACGAATCTGAAACGCCAGGGCATTAATACAATCAAAATAGACGTGGGGGAATTCAAAATCAATAACGTTGTGATCCCATTGTCGGATATTGGTGCGAAGATCACCTTCAAGCGTGGAAAGCTGAATTACCGCACGAAATTCAGCACCGGCTCGCTCTTCAATTCTGCGACCATCGAAAATGATCTGGGGATTAACGATCCGGTATTTATTTATACGCCTTGCACAACCGAAGAACTGAAAAGCCCGAAAAAAGAAGACCGTAAAGCCCTGGAAAACCTGGTGCGCGTGTGTAACGAAAACCTCGAAACCCTGCATGCCAGCATCTGGCGCTCGATGAGCGAACAGAAAATATTTTTCCTGCTGGACGGCATTAAAATTCCGACGCATGTCAACGGCAAAGCCGTGCCTTCCAATATTGTAGGGAAATCGGTGGCTTCTATCGTAGATGCTAAATCGCTTGGTGTGGTTGGAAACTCGCTCGTGTTCAGGATCACAGATGGCATCAATGCCGACCCGGTATTCCGGCAGGTCAATATGGATGCCGACGATCCGGAAAAAGAAAGAGCGGCAATCATCAAAGCCGGGCAGATCCCGGTGGAGGATTTCCTGGAGATGTATCAGCCCCTGACGCCCGTAGAGCCTTACCAGCTCTCGTTCCCGACAGGAGGATATTTTATGGAAACCATTACCGGCGCCTGCAATAGCTGTGAGAAGATCGACGATTCCAGGTTCTGGAAATGGGAGGAGCATCCTATTCCGATCACACCTTCCGAGATCAACCCGGTGAGCCTCGAGTCGCGCTACCAGCAGCCGCTTGATACCAAGCCGACCGAGTTCCCGACCTCTAATATCAGCATTCAGAATATTCCTCAGGGGCCACAGCCTACAGGCCTGGGCGCTTCGCTCGACCTGCTCGGAAAATCGAACCTGTTCAGGGATCTGACAGGCCTTGAAGGAACACAGAACCTCGCCGCCAAAGGATTGGATGTAACTGCCGATACCCTGAAAGCCGCCATGAGCAACGCTGTGAGCGCGATGAACTCTGCCGCTGCTTACGACCTGGCCAAGGATCAGCAGAAGGCTGCGAATTTCGATAAGCTCATGAAATCGAACCTGCCACCGGACATCAAACAGGAGATGGCCGAGAAGTTTGCGAAGGATGGCCTGTCGGGAGAAGGAGGAAATGATATGATGGAGGCTTACAAAAAAACCATTGATCAGATCGGCAAGGAAATAGCGAAAGGAAACCCGGATGTGGCGGATACTTTTGAAAAAGTAACCTCTTCCCTGAAAGGCAGCGCAGAAGAGATCAAAGTAAAAGGCCCGGATGGTACGGAGATCACTACCAAAGGCGTTGAGCTGGAAGAGAAGCCCCTGCAGTGGGTAATCGATCATTCGGATGAGCTGATGAAATATGCCAAATCTGCGGACCTGGTACAGGACGAGGATCACGACAATACCTGCTGGGCCTATGCTTTAGCCACCATGCTCTATCCGGATTACAACTGGGATGAAGTAGGGAACTCGAATGCCACGATCATGGAGAAGATCCTGGAAATGGCAAATAACCAGGGAAACTAAAGCCGGTCCATTATTAATTGTAATCATAAAACATGAAGCGATGACAAATTTTTTAGAATTATATCAAACCAACAAAGGCTTGACTTCCGAACAAAAACGCGAATTAGTGGAAAGCCTTCCCAACGATATCACCTTTGATGATGCCTTTTCCAGGAATGATGTAGCTCCGGCGGACCTGATCTCCATCCTCGAGAACCATGGCCCCTTTTGGGTTACACTGGATGCCGATCCTTCGAACCGGCGCAGGCAACATGCGGTGGTTGTGAGCGGGATCAGCGATGCCGCCAAAGAAAACGCGGAAGTGGCTTATTATGATGTCGCAAGCGGAAGAATCGAAACCTCGAACTTTACGGACTTCGTAGAGCGGGTGAAGGATGGTAACGAAGACCTGGAGGAATGCCTGATCCGCCGCGTGAATAAGATGGGAGAGGGTGCACCTACCATACTTCCCGACACCTATGCGATCCCGCTTGATGCCCAGGTGTATATCTTTGTAGCGGCCATGAACTTTAATTCACGTAAGTATTCTTTCTCACAAAACACCACCAAGTATCGTAAAAAAATAGCAGCAGCTAATGCCACTCAGAAAAATGTATTTATCATCGTCGATGCACTGGGGACTATTACCTACTACGAGAATGCCGATGTGAAGGCGAGAAAGCTGTTTACGTCCATCAGTGCTGTTAATTACCCCCATGTAGATAATCATGACTTTTATTTTAATAAAACCACCGGTTATATCACACGCGATACAATCTATAGCCTGATTACTGATATCGGAACTACTAATCCCGGCCAGTTGAAAGAAGCCGGTATTTTTTCGCATTCCTATTACATAGGGCCGGTACTTGTAAATACATACGAAAGCGGGGATGCGGAATTTATAACCTACAAGGCTGCTGACGCCAATTACACGGATATCGACTTCCGTAAGACGGACGCGGCAGCACTCGATGCTGCTAAGTTCAAAGCTGCTTTTTCCACCGATGGGGTTTTAAAGGTATGGGGCTGTAATGCGGATTCGTTGATCAATAATTTCGTAAAAAAAGTCATCGGCTCGCCACTCTATAAAGCAGATGGTACCACAGCTGATGCTACAGAACTCACCATCAACGATGCGGAGTTTGATGGGACGAAATTGTCTGACCGGTTTAGTGGATTTATTACTTCTGTTGACAATGTCACCGGAAAGATAAAGATAACGATGGGTAAAGTTAAAAAAGCCCTGGCGGCTGAATATTTGGATACTTATGCGGCAAAAATGGCAGAAACACTCGATATAACCGTTCAGTCGGCATTGCCGGGAACCTATGCTTCTATAGGAGCACAGCAAGCCGGAGAACCTGCTTCGAGCGATAACATCTTCCGGATCTCACACGATACGAAGGACAATGTTGCTATATTTGAAAAATACCTTTCCGTCGATATCGGGGAATTAAGCTACGGCCTTTACACAAAAGCCGATGTGACTTTTTGCAAGACCATCTGATTCCTCGCAACAGGAAAAACGCTTTTCCCTGTTCGTCGAAATACTCATTTATGATGAATCGTAATCGGGAGATACAAATATCTTTGTAGCTTTATATTCCCCATCGAATGAGTGTCACGCGTTTTATTTCGGGTTTAATGCTGTTAAGCATCTTCAAGACTTTCAGCCTGAAAGCCCAGCTCACCCGGGCCGATTACTATAATACCATCGATAATAAAGTGTACAGCTTTTCCAAACAAAAGCCTGCTGCGCCCTTCGATACCATTGTAAGCTTTGTCAATGCAAACTTTGCCAGCCAGGAAGACAAAGCCAGGGCCTACTATACCTGGACGGCCCTCAACATTGTGTATGATGTGGAGCATATGAACGAGATTAACCTCATTCAGATCTTTAACATCAATACGGTTACCAGCTCGGGACAGAAAACACCGGACGTTTTAAAAAACAAAAAAGCGGTATGTGAAGGCTATGCCAATGTGATGACCGATCTTTGCAGGGCTTCACAGATTCCTTGTTTCACGGTATGCGGCTATACGAAAAATCCCGACGGTGAGATCCCACAGATCCTGCATGCCTGGAACGTGCTAAGGCTCGATTCGGCCTGGCACATGCTGGACGTAACCTGGTCGAGTGGCTATGTGAACCCAACCAATCAATTTGTAAAACGGTTTTCAAACCAGTATTTCCTGCCACGTCCCAAAGTCTTTATCAAAGATCATTTTCCACTCGACCCCATGTGGCAGCTGCTGAAGAATCCCTTTACCAAAGCAGATTTTGAGCGCGATAGTTTAAATATTTCCACGGCACCTTCCTTCAATTTTCCCGATTCTATCAGGCAATACAGGGCTTATCCGGAAAAAGAACAGAAGCGGATGGATTTTTTGCATTATTACCGGGCCGATCCTACCAATAGAAATCATGCTCATAACCTGGATGTGGCAAACAATAATATACTGGCCGATTACCTCAATACGGCAACGGTTTACCATTCCGATTTTATCGACCAGGCTACTAAAAAACTCTCGCAGAAACCAACACTGGCAGACTGTAAAAAGGCGAGGGCCAACCTGGACAGCGCTAAAGTGTACTATACTAAAGCGCAGCTGGTTCTCAATACCACGAAGGCTTATACACCGGAATATACAGGGATCTTCAGCACGATGCAGGCATCCATTGACGATAATAAGAAGAACATCGCGCAAAACACGGAATACCTCAATAAGCTTCAGGCCTATTTGAAAAAGAAAAAGTAGTAACAAGCATTGATATAAAATGATCATGAAATTTGAAATCCCATTTAATGCCGAAAACGACTATCAGGAAAAGTTATTCCTTTGGAAATATACCTGGATTAAAAAAATCAGGTCGAGCTGGTTCTCAATGTTGCTCATGACAGGATTGTTTTTGATTCTCCTGATTATTCCTAACAATGGCTTTTTTTATGTAATAGTAACGGCCGTTTCCCTTTCGGTGATCATGATTTATGCGAATCATTTGTTCGCGATTGAAAAACACAAACGGAAATACCTGACAAATGTCAAAAAGCGCAATGAAACGCTTATAGGAACATTGCTAACCTATGAGTTTGCCGAAGATTATTTTATTTATACAGATGATCGGTTAGCCTATCATATTAAGTGGACCGAATTCGAAAAATTTGTTTCGTCGTCTAACATCCTGTTAATTAAACTCAGGTATCAGCATACCGCCAATATTATATTAAGTAAGCATGAATTTGGAGAAGACTACTCCAGAATCATCGGGTTTCTGAAAACGAAATTGCCCCATGAGTCTTTTTAAATCAGGCTTATGACTAATGAAAAATCAATAAAAAAAACCGGACCATAGGCCGAGATTTTTCATATTGAGCAAATAAGAAAAATATTAATTACAACCCACTTTCGTCAGTTGCTCTTTCGAAGCGGCATAGCCAAGCTTGTCTGACATTTTCAAATCGGAGCAGGCCCCTGTTTTGTCACCGCTGTAGCTTTTTGACAAGCCGCGGAAGTGATAAGCCTTAGGCTGATCCGGTTTTAAGGACAGTGCTTTAGTGAAATCCGCAATGGCATTCTTGTCGTTTGCCTGGGCAAAGTAACAGAGGCCACGCTCGGTATAGGCTTCGGCGTAGTCTGCATTCAGGCCAATAGACATCGAATGATCGGCCAGCGCGCCATTGTAATCTTTCAGGGCATATTTGGAGAGGCCGCGGGTATAATAATATTCGTAGTTTTGTTTCAGGGCGATGGCCTTGTCGAGGTCTTCGATCACGCCCTTGTCATCCAGCTTCTGGTACCTCGCGAGGGCGCGGTAATAATACGCCACGGCAACGGTTTGGTTGAGCTTTATAGCCATGTCCAGGTCGGTGATTGCCTGGTCGTCTTTGGCCTGGTGATAGCGTGATGCACCGCGGTAGATGTAGCTTTCGGCATGATCGGGCTTAATGCTGAGGGCAACGTTGAAATCAACAATGGCATCATCGTATCGTTTTTTCATGAACTTGGCAAGCCCCCTGGAATAATACACATCGTACATTCCCGCTTTCAGCTCAATGGATTTATTGTAGTCCGCTATCGCACCGTCGTCGTCCTTCTGCCCGTATTTCGCCAGGCCCCGGTTAAAATACGCATCTGCATCATCAGGGCGCAGGCTGATGCACTTGTCATAATCCTTAATAGCACCGGCATAGTCCTTGGCTTTGTATTTGTTATCAGCAGAGGTAAACCATTCGGTGGCGGTTGTTTGTGCATTGGCAAAAAGAGTAATTCCCACCAGGGCTATGAGCATACATAATTTTTTCATGATATAAGGCTTATAATTTAGTCTATAACAAAATTGGGTATTTTTTCCATATTTATACTAAGTGCTGGTGGGTATTTTTCTGTTTAAATATCCTTATTTTAAGGATTATTCTTAGGCAAGCCGGGGAAGAAAAGCGATAAACAACAATTAACGTTATTTATAAGCCCGGGCAAAAACAGTTTTGTAAATTAGGTTGCATAAACTCCTTCTTATGAAACATGTTCTTGCTGTTCTGCTCTTTGTTTTTTGTTCCGGCCTGCTCTCTGCACAGGAGCTGGATCACGGTCGTAAATATCCCTATAGAATCGTTTCCTCTACAGAGGAATTCCCTATAGGTAATTACATTTTCAAAAATGACTTTGATTATGTGAATTATATAAACAAAGATTATACAAAGCTCATAACAAGCAAGGCCTTTTTTTATCCAAATGAATCCGGGGTCGTGTTAAGCCGCGAGTTTAACTCGGGAAGCTATGGCTTTAAAGTAGACAGAGTAGAGGAAACTGAGAACGAAGTGATCATTTATGCAAAAGTGATTACACCAAAAGGAATACGGACCTGTGACATGTCATACCGGAGAATCTTTGTTGCTGTACAGAAAACCGTTAAGGAAATAGTGATCATGGAAATAACCGAGTAAGTCCCGATCAGAAAAGAAACGATTCCATGCACCGGGAACATTTCTTTTTTTATTTCCGTAGCCAGGTACATCACAAAGAAATTTTATATTTAGAGCCTGAGAACGACTATTCACAAAAACACTAATCTCTATTCACTAAAAACCCTATGAACGAAGCTATCCGAAAACTGGAACCCATTGCGATGTGGAATCATTTTGCCGACCTGAACGCTGTTCCGCGTCCTTCCAAAAAAGAAGAAAAGGTCATTCAATTCATCAAACAATTCGGGGAGAAGCTGGGCCTGCCCACCACTGTGGATGAAGTCGGGAATGTCATCATTAAAAAGCCGGCCACCAAAGGGATGGAAGACCGCGTAACGGTTGTGCTGCAAAGTCACCTCGATATGGTACATCAGAAAAATGCGGCCACCCAGTTTGATTTTAATACGCAGGGAATAGAAATGCTCGTCGACGGCGATTGGGTCAAAGCCAATGGAACAACCCTCGGTGCAGATAATGGTATCGGCGTGGCCTCCATCATGGCCTTGCTGGAATCGAAGGATATTCCACACCCGGCCCTGGAAGCCCTGTTCACCATCGACGAAGAAACCGGGATGACAGGTGCCTTATCGCTCAAAGGCGGCTTGCTGGATGCAAAGATCATGTTGAACCTGGATACCGAAGACGATCATGAGCTGACGATCGGCTGCGCCGGTGGTGTGGATGTGACTGCCACAGGAAATTACGAAACAAAAACGCCGGCACACGACAGCGCCCTAAAGCTAACCGTGAAAGGATTGACCGGGGGCCACTCCGGGATGGATATCCATAAAGGCCGCGGCAATGCCAATAAGCTGATGAACCGCCTCCTGATCAATTTGCATAGAGCCTTTGACCTGGAAATTGCCTCACTCGACGGCGGAAGCCTTAGAAATGCCATTCCCCGTGAATCGGTATGCGAAATAATTGTCGCTTCTGCACAGGAAGAGCAGCTAAAGAAAAAAGTAGCTGAGCTGGCGGCGATCATAAAAGCAGAATACCAGACCACCGATCCTAATTTATCTATCGCTGTGGAAGCAATCACAAAGCCGGCACAGGTATGGAACAAGGATTTTCAGAATAACTTCCTGCGCGTGGTGTATGCCTGCCCTAATGGCATTTACCGCATGAGCCCTGATATTGCGGGCCTGGTGCAAAGCTCCAATAACATTGCCCGTGTGCTGGTGAAAGAGGGAAGCTACCAGGTGCAGTGCTTAACGCGAAGCTCCGTAGATTCTGAAAAAACAGATCTGCAGGATGCCATCATCGCTACCTTTGAGCTGGCCGGTGCCAAAGTGGCGACAGCCGGCTCTTATCCGGGCTGGACACCAAGGCCATCGTCGGCCATTGTGAAGCTGATGAGCGATCTCTATGAAGAACGGTACCATGAAAAGGCCAGCGTCAGCGCCTGCCATGCGGGCCTGGAATGCGGGATCCTGGGCACCAATTATCCGGAGATGCAGATGATTTCTTTCGGGCCCAACATTACCGGTGCACACTCGCCCGATGAAAAAGTACAGATCAGCTCGGTGCAAAAATACTGGGGCTTTTTGCTGGAAACACTGAAACGGATTCCGGCAACTATTTAAAACCATAAAACGCCACTTAGGCACATAAAAAAAGGAACGATATCTATCGTTCCTTTTTTTTATTATAGTTGAAATGGATCTTATCCTCTTCCTTGTCCTGGTTTTACTTCGTTTGCAGGAGTTTCTTTAGGAGTCGTTGCTTTAGGAGTCGTTGGTTTTTTAGTACCACCTTTAACTGGTTTAGCAGCTTCAGCAGCAGCAGTTGCAGCAGCGATAGAATCAGCAGTCATTTTAGCTTTAGCAGCTTCAGCCTCAGCTTCAGCAGCTTTAGCAGCAGCCTCAGCTTCTGCAGCAGCAGTAGCTTCAACAGCAGCGATAGAATCAGCTTTTGCTTTTTCACGAGCTGCGATTTCTTCCTTAGATGGACCGCAAGCTACGAACGTAGCTGATAAAGCAGCCACAGCGATGATAGAGAATAATTTTTTCATTTTTTTGGAGTTTAAATATTAAAATTTTATGCAAAAATAAATTTTATTTTATATAAACCGGGTTTTAATGGAAAATAATTGCTGAAAATGGTAAATAAACCCTCTTTTTTGAATTAAAACCCGGATTTGGTGCTGTTTGGTGCTTCCCGGACTGGTATATAATTTGAATAGGGGCTGTTTTCACCTAACTTTTTTGTTAAAATTCTTCGTTTCCTACCTGCTGATACATTAATTTGAATACATTTGCCATAATAAATAAACAAATAATAAAACCTCATGAAAAGAAACATTTTAGCTGTAACAGCATTCTTATTAGCAGGAACTGTAATTTTTACTAGCTGTAAAAAAGATGATATCACTGATCCTGTAGTGACATTAAACGGAAATAGTGAGATGACAGTATCATTACAAGGTACTTTCACCGATCCGGGTGCTACCGCAGATGATAACAAAGACGGTACAATCTCTCCTACTACTACAGGAAGCGTTAACACTAACCTGAAAGGTGTTTACGAAATTACTTACACAGCTACTGACGCTGCAGGTAACTCTGCTTCTGTAACACGTCGTGTAAATGTAGTGAACGATGCAGACGGTTTAAACGGTAGCTACTCTGTAGCTGGTACTCAAACTGCTGGTGGTTCAGGAACTTATACATACACTCAAAACATCACGGCTTCTACCACAAGAAACAACCGTATCATTTTCGGTAAATTCGGTGATTACCAAGGAAACACAAGCATCTATGCTGACATCATCGGTGGTTCAAGCATTGATATGCCTAGCCAGACTGCGATCATGGTTGGTCAACCTGCTGCTAACAGAACGTTCTCTGGTACAGGAAACAAAAGCGGAAGCACTTTAACATTAACTTACACGGAAGTTACTGCCGGCGGCGGTGGAACTTTCCAGGAAATCATGACCAAACAATAATTTGGGATTTATTTCATAAACTAAAAAAGGAGCTACGATGTATCGTGGCTCCTTTTTTTATGGGCTAATGCTACTATTTAAAGATTCCTTCGATCTGTGCCGTATGGTGCATGCCATGCCAGGCATAAAGCTGGGTGGCTTCCGACAGAAGATATGTTTGTTTGTACTCCGGGTGCACATAAGCCCTTTCGAAATCGCTTTCACTCATCACCTTCAGCAGTTCCGAAAATCGCTGCTGAATGCTCTCAAATAAAACGAGGGAGCTTTCCACAGGATAGTTATAATCAGGCAGCCCTGCCCACAAGTCCTGTTTGTAGGGCTTGATCACCGGGTTTTCTTCTGTGAGCGCCAGCTTAAAGCGGACAAGCATGTTCATGTGCGAATCGGCCACGTGATGCACAATTTGCCTGACAGTCCAGCCACCCTCGCGGTACGACAGGGCAAGGTCCTTTTCCGAAATACTTTCCAGGATCTTCCGCAGGCGCAGTGGCGCAGCTTCCACCATGATGATGGAGCGGTATAATACCTCTTTGGTAAATTCCTGCTGGTTTACCTTCCCGATAGGATAGGTTTTTGGATCTAATGCTTCACTCATGATTTTATGTTTAAAATGAAAAAGACAGATGAATCCATCTGTCTTAAATCGAAAGACCTGCAAGGTTTTATATGTTTTTTTATAAAACCTTGCAGGTCTTATGAAAAATTAAATGTTCAAAGCCCTGTTTCCGGTGGCGTTCAACGATGCTTCTTTGAATGCCTCTGTAAAGGTCGGGTGAGCATGGCTGATGCGCCCGATATCTTCTGCGCTGGCGCGGTATTCCATGGCCACCACCGCTTCAGCAATCGCATCCGCTACGCGTGGCCCGATCATGTGCACGCCCAGGATCTCATCCGTTGTTTCATCGGCCAATACCTTGATGAAGCCATCGGTATCCATGCTGGCCTGCGCCCTGCCGCTGGCTTTGAACGGGAAAGAACCCGTTTTGTATTTCACGCCTTTTTCCTTGAGTTGCTCTTCGGTGAGGCCCACCGCTGCTACTTCCGGCCAGGTATATACCACTCCCGGAATTAAATTATAGTTCACATGTGGTTTCTGTCCTGCCATTAATTCGGCAACATACACGCCTTCTTCCTCTGCTTTGTGTGCCAGCATTGCGCCAACAACCACATCGCCGATGGCGTAAATATTGTCGGCGCTGGTTTTCAAATGGGCGTCAACCGCCACACGTCCGCGCTCATCCAGCTTCACGCCCGCTTTTTCGGCGTTCAGCCCTTCGGTATAGGGCTTGCGGCCCACAGCCATCAGCACATAATCTCCTTTTAATTCAATTTTCTCTCCTTTATCGTTAGTCGCAGTTACCGTCGCTTCTTTCGCTTTAACGCTTACACCTTCCACTTTATGCTTCAGGTAAAACTCAACGCCCAGGTTTTTCTTCATCACACGCTGCAATTCCTTGCCTAAAGCGGCATCCATGGAATAAATGAGTCGGTCCATATATTCCACCACCGACACTTTGGAGCCCAGGCGCGCATAGACGCTGCCCAACTCAAGGCCAATCACACCGCCGCCGATGATGATCAGGTGCTTTGGAACTTCGCTCAGTTCCAGGGCCTCGGTAGAGGTAATGATGCGTTTTTTATCGATCTCGATTCCCGGTAAGGAAGAAGGCTTGGAGCCGGTGGCGATAATGGTTTTCGCCGATTCGATCTGTTCTGTTTTTCCGTCTTCTTTTGTAATGTTGATCACGGTATTCGATTCGAAGCTGCCGACACCGGTGTACACGGTGATCTTGTTCTTCTTCATCAAAAAGGCCACACCCGCATTGTTGTTTTTGATCACGCCGCGCTTGCGCTCAATCATTTGTTTGAAATTTACTTTCGGCGATTTGATCTCAATACCATGCTGCTCAAAGTTATGAACTGCATTGTGATAATGCTCCGAAGAGTCGAGCAAGGCTTTGGATGGGATACAGCCAACATTTAAGCAGGTTCCGCCCAGGACAGGGTATTTTTCGATAATGGCGGTTTTCATACCTAATTGCGCACAGCGGATAGCGGCAATATAGCCTCCGGGGCCTGAACCGATCACGGTTACATCAAATTTTTCCATAATAATATAGGATTGGGTTTGGTTATCTTTTTAGAAATATCAACGCACGAAGTTAGCACTTTTTAAGACTTTTTGAAACGTAATACCTGGCTCCAGATCAGCAGCAAAATAGCCAGTAAGGAGGAGGCGTAAGACAGCAAATCGCCAAAGCGCACAAACAAAGTCGTTGTATCATTTGGTTTCATGTTTTTGATGATCAGGGCTTCCTCCCAGTAAGGAGTGGCCTGTTCAATAGCACCCAAGGGCGTAATGAAGCAAGAGATGCCCGTATTGGCGCAGCGTGCAATTTCTTTACGGGTTTCAATGGCCCTAAGCCTGGCATAGGCTAAATGTTGCCGGTGGCCTGGTGTATTCTCCCACCAGCCGTCGTTGGTAATGATGAAGATCAGGTTGGCGCCGTTTCTCACATACTGAGCCACATAGTCGGAATACACACTTTCATAACAGATCACCGGGGCAATGCCCACCTTACGGTTGTGACTAAAGAAAACTGTCCGGTCATCCTGCATGCCTAAGCTTCCGGTAGTTCCGCCCATATCGATGGCGAAATTTTCGAAATACTGAAAGAATGCAGGGAAAGGCATTTGCTCGACGCCCGGTACCAGTTTCGACTTATGATAAAACATAATGGATTTCTTGTCCATCTGCATGCCTGTATTGTATGATTCGTAATACTCATCGGCATCGCTGTATTTGCGGGCTGTGGCGGCACGTTTTTCACCCGGCTTATACCTGTACATCGTGTTAGCGCCACTGATAATGGTTAAGTCCGGATAGTGATCCAGGAGGCTGTCTTTCAGGAAATGAAAAGAAAAAGATTGCCATTCTTCACCTTCGTAGACATTTTCGGTTAAGAAGGTTTCCGGCAGTACCAGGAAATCAACGATAGAGTCAAGCTTTCCTTTAATCTGTTGCAATAATAACTCCAGCTGCTTTTCGGGCTTGGTATAAAACTTATCGTTATACGGATCTACATTGGGTTGTACAATTAAGGTCTTATAACCTTCGGTATTATTTGCCGTTCCTTCAAAAGCAGGTATGCGCACAAAAAGAATCGCATAGGAACAGATGATCGGAATGAAAATAAAGAAAACAGGTTTCAGGAAGCGGGCGGCTTTTACAGGCCCGGTTTTCATTGCCTGGAAAAATAAAATATTGACGGCCAGCACCCAAAGTCCGCCGCCGGAAGTGCCTGTAAGCTCGTACCATTGTACCCAGTTCGGGATTTCTGCAAAAACATTACCAAGCGTCATCCAGGTCCAGGTCAGGCTCCAGAGCGTATGCCCGTATTCAAATCCCAGCCACAACGGAATGAGCAGCCATATAGCCCAGGGTTTGTTGACACGGCGTTTGAGGTTGTGCCAGATCATAAACACCGTGCACATCAGCAGGGAATTACAGATAAAAGCCAGGGCCGCACCACCAAAGGAAGCATAATAGACCCACCAGGTGACGCAGATGTTCCAGGTAAAAAAAGTGAGGTAGCTTAAGCCCGTTAGCTTGAGCCTGCTACGGCCGCCCGAAGGCAGGGCCGAGATCTTATCTTCCACGAGCAATAAGGGAACCCAGGCAAAAAAGATAAGAAAGGTAAAAGGGCTGAACCAGGAGGCGCTCAACAGCAATCCGCTGAGCAACACCAATACTAAATTAGGAAGTCGTCGTAACACGGGTTTAAAGATAAACAAAAGTCCGTCTGCATCATCAGCAAACGGACTTTTGTTTTTAATTGGGATTTAAGACATGCTTTACTCGATATCCAGGTCTTTCGCGCTCATTTTCAATAATTCCCTGTCGCTTGCTTTATTCTGCGGAAGGCTTTCATCGATTTTGCTGGCCTCAACTTTCTGAGCAGATTTAGCTCCTGCGTTTGGATCGTTATAAGTGCCGTTGTCGCTTGGGTTCTGGCTGCTGCTTTTTCTTTCGGAATAACCGTAATTGTTATCGGAAGGTGTATTTTCCATAGAAGGTTGGCTGCCGGAGTTATTCTGCCTGTAATACGGGTTGTTCGGGTCTCCGTAAGGGTTAGGATAAGAACCACCACCGTAGTTGTTGTTGCCATAGCCATAACCGCCGTTGAAATAGGTTAAGGTGTTCCAGGCCAGGAAACCTGCACGCTCGGCGTGGTTCAGGGCACCGGCATAATCGCCCCAGAAATATAAGTCCCTTGCGTATTGCTGGTGCCTGATGGCTTTGGCTAACCACGGAGAATAGATGTCGTTCCACCCGGTGAACTGTAAGGCCTGCCCGATGAAGCCGGCCGATTGGTGAATCGAGTTGCGGGCCGCTCTTTTCATATTATACCCGCTGTTATAACCATAGTAGCTGTTAGGATTGTTGTAATTAGAGTAACCGTTGCCGTAATAGTAACCACCGCCATAATAGCCGCCACCGTTGATATTGATGTTGACATGACCACCTCTCTTGCTGTCGGTATTACCGGAAGCCCAGGTATTGTCGGGGCCGGAATTCTGGTTCTGGCTGTTGCCCTGGCGGGGGTCGTTACCGCCGTTACGGGGTTGGGCGCTGAGGCTTAAACCGATGACTGTAAACACAGCTAACAAAGTTTTAGTAGAAGTAGACGTTTTCATGATACTAAGTTTTTATAAAGTAATTCCAATGCCTGTGCCAAAGCATACGTTTTAACAGAACTTTACAAGCCCGTTTTGTATCTGGTCGTTTTTGGTCTATAAGTGGTAAAAAAGATCGTTTATCGTCGTTATTTGTGGCACTTATCCGGAGGATTTTGGAATTTTTACCATTCGCCCATTCTCTACCTTACTTATTCTCTAACTAAAGATGTTATCTTTGCCCGAAAATAAAACCAAACGTTTGAAATTCTCACTGCTCCATAAAGACCCGCATTCCAAAGCCAGGGCCGGCCTTGTAGAAACCGATCACGGCACCATTGAAACCCCTATTTTTATGCCGGTTGGTACAGCTGCCACGGTAAAGGCAGTTCACCAGCGTGAACTCAAAGAAGATATCAAAGCACAGATCATTCTTGGTAACACCTACCATTTGTACCTGCGCCCGGGCCTGGAAGTATTGGAAAATGCCGGAGGCCTTCACAAGTTTAATGGCTGGGACAGGCCTATTCTTACCGATAGCGGCGGCTACCAGGTGTTTTCGCTGGCCAACTCACGGAAGCTCACGGAAGAGGGCGCCATGTTTAAATCCCACATCGACGGAAGCAAGCACATGTTTACTCCCGAAGGAGTAATGGACATTGAGCGTACCATCGGAGCTGATATTATGATGGCTTTTGATGAGTGTACACCTTATCCCTGCGATTATAAATACGCTAAAAATTCCCTGGGCCTCACGCACCGTTGGCTCGACCGCTGCATCAAGCGCTTTTCCGAAACAGATCCTAAATATGGGTATTCCCAGGCCTTGTTCCCTATTGTGCAGGGCTCGGTGTATAAAGACCTGCGTATCGAATCCGCAGAATATATTGCTTCCAAAGGCGCCGAAGGCAATGCCATCGGTGGCTTATCCGTTGGAGAGCCGGCGGAAGATATGTATGCGATGACGGAAGTGGTATGCGATATCTTACCAGCCGATAAGCCCAGGTACCTGATGGGAGTGGGAACACCGGTGAACATCCTGGAAAGCATTGCGCTGGGCGTGGATATGTTCGATTGTGTGATGCCCACGCGCAATGCCCGTCATGGCTTGTTATTTACCCAAAACGGGATCATCAACATTAAGAACGAAAAGTGGAAGAACGATTTTTCGGTGCTGGATGAGCACGGAACGAGTTATGTGGATCACCAGTACAGCAAGGCCTATCTGAGGCATTTGCTCGTTTGCGGGGAGTTCCTGGCGGCACAAATTGCCAGCATCCATAACCTGGCCTTTTACTTATGGCTGGTTACCGAAGCCAGGAAGCGGATCATTGACGGAACCTTCTACGATTGGAAAAATAAAATGGTGAAACAATTAGCTACACGACTTTAAATATTAATGAATAAAAAAATGATTACGAATCCATACGAATATACGAATCTGTACTAATGCACGTCGATTGGTATATTCGTACAAATTTGTAATCAGAACTTGCATCAAACAAATTGAACTCAGAAAAACAGAATGCTCAAAATACTTGATAGATATATCCTGAAGCGTTTCATCGGAACGTTCTTTTTTTCTATCGCCCTGATGCTGAGTATTTTTATCGTTTTCGATCTTTCCGAGAAATTGCAGGACTTTGTGGCGAGCCATATTCCTGTGGAAGAGATCATTTTTGAGCACTACCTGAATTTTATTCCCTATTACGGCAACCTCTTCAGCCCGCTGTTTACCTTCATTGCGGTGATCCTGTTTACTTCCAAGATGGCTTATAAGACCGAGTTTGTGGCCATCCTGTCGAGCGGTACCAGCTTCCGGAGGATCTTGAGGCCTTATATGATCGGGGCGGGCTTGATCACGACCATGTCGTTAATATTAAATCACTTTATCATTCCAAAATCAAACAAGGTGCGTATTGGCTTCGAGGATAAGTATATCAACGATGGCTATAATACGGAGGAAACCAGTATTTACAGGCAAATAGCGCCCGGGACCATCCTTTACCTCGCCGATTATAATAATCACACCAATATCGCCACGCAGATGTCTATTGAAAAAGTGGCCAATAACCGGCAGGTGTATATGATGAAGGCGGATAACATGAAGTGGGACAGCATTACCGGTATGTGGTCTATCAGCAATGTTTTTGAGCGGGAGCTTATTTACACGGATGTCAAGGATTCCCTGGATCCTAAAAAAACGCGGATCAGCTTTAAGGAAAAGCACAAGCTCACGCCTTCCAAAAAAATCAAGATCGATTTTTCGCCTAAGGATATGGCGCGTTTCGAAAGCAAGATCGAGGTGCTTCCGTATTTCGAGCTGAAAAATTACATTATCAAGGAGAAGCAGAAAGGCTCCAGCAGGATCGAATTTTTTGAAGTGGAAATGTATAAGCGCACGGCTTTTCCCTTTGCCACCTTTATCCTTACCATTATCGGCGTTTCCATCTCCTCGCGTAAGATCCGCGGGGGCGTGGGGCTTCACATTGCCCTGGGCCTTGTATTGAGTTGTGTTTACATTTTGTTTATGCATATTTCCACCACCTTTGCCACGGCAGGCACCGGCAATGGGTTTCTTTCCCAGCCCATGATTGCCGTCTGGATCCCTAATATTGTGTTCTCCTTTGTTGCTTTTTTTCTCTACAAACGGGCGCAGCAATAAAATCCTTAATTTAGGCGGACTAAAATTGATACTCAAATGATAGCCTCGCTGAAACATTATTTTAACCTGCATCCCTTACGTTCTGTCTTATTCCTGGGTTTGCTGTTCAGACTGATCTCCGTTATTTTTTCAAAGGGTTTCGGCTTTTTCGACGATCATTTTTTAGTGCTGGAAGCGGCCCAATCCTGGGTTGACGGTACAGATTACAATAACTGGCTTCCGTCGGCTGACGACCCGGGAAGAGAGCCGGGAGGGCATTCCTTTTTTTATGTTGGCATCCATTATGTGATTTTAAAATTTCTGACCGGTTGTGGCCTTACAGATCCGCAGGGCAAGCTTTACATCATCCGCTTGCTGCATGCGCTCTGGTCGATGCTCACTATTTATTACGGGTTTAAGATCGCCTACAAGCTTTCCAATTTAAAAGTAGCGAGCTGGGTAGGCTTAGCCTTGTCGCTGTATTGGTTTTTCCCGTTTTTAAGTGTGCGCAACCTGGTGGAGATTGTTTGCATTCCACCGATGATGATGGCAACCTGGCTGGCTTACAGAGATGATTTTAAATTTTCGAGGAAAACGGCTTTTGTAATCGGGGCCTGGCTGGCAGTGGCTTTTTCGGTGCGCTTTCAGTCTGTGATCTTCACGGCCGGCTTTGGCTTAGCTTTGCTGATTCTCCGGGTGTCTTTCAGAAATATTGTGCTCGTGATCCTGGGATTCCTGGTGGTATCGGGCATTACACAGGGTTTGCTGGACATGTATGTGTGGCGGAAACCTTTTGTGGAATTCATGGCTTATGTGCAGTATAACATTGACAATGCCACGGTATATGGAGTCAACGTATACCACATGTACCTCTCCCTGATCCTCGGCTTGCTCATTCCGCCTTTGAGTATCCTGATATTTTGCGGGTATTTCAAGAACTGGAAAAAAGAGCCTTTGCTGTTTTGGCCCACCTTTTTATTTTTCGCTTTTCATACCTACTTTCCTAATAAGCAGGAGCGCTTTATCCTGCCGGTGATGCCTTTCATCATTATTCTCGGCATCATCGGGGCCTGGCAGATCGCGCAAAGCAAAGGCTGGGAAACAAAAAAATGGTTTAGAGTTACCCTCATCGTGTGCCTTTGCCTTAACTTCTTCCTGTTGCCAGTGCTTACGGTATCTTATTCCAAGCGCAACCGCGTGGAGGCGATGTGCTATATCGCTAAGAAAAAAGATTGTGTGCGCTTAATCATTGAAGATTCTAACCGTTGGGACGATTTCACCATGCCGCCGCAGTATTACCTGGGCAACTGGAGCTCTACCATCGGTGTGACCGGAATTTACACGCCGGATAGCGTTCTGGCTTTTTATAATAAGACACCTTTGGCTGAAAGGCCCAATTACGTAGTGTTTATGCAGGCCGAGCACATTACGGCCCGGGTCGATTCGATGCGCAAGCGCTTCCCGACCCTTCATTACGAGGCCACGATAGAGCCGAGCTTCATTGATAAGACGATGTTTTTCCTGAATCCGGTAAACGATAACCAAACGACCTATATCTATAAAATCCGTTAATAGGTCTTATATTTTTACTTTTTTCTTTGTGGATAAAAGAATTTGAATTACATTTGCAGCCCGTTATTTGAGTGTTTGTTTACAGAAGGAGAGAGGAAGAAAAAGATTTTTAAAATTTTTCTTTGAGAGTTAAAAAAGATGTGTAAATTTGCAGCCCGTTATTTGACAAGCGAAGAGTACTAGAGAAGAAGTTGGAGGAGATTGTTTTTAGAAAAAGATTTAAATTTTTTAAAAATAAATTTGGTGGTTAGAAAAAGAGTTAGTACTTTTGCAGCCCGCAAATGAGAAAGCGGAAGTTCATTAAGAGATTGAAAACACGGATTAGGATTTAGGTCTGAAAGGTGTAAGAGATAATAAGTACTCTGTAAAGGAGTAAGTTCTTTGAAAAAATTGAAACCAAAAAAATGTAGCAGATAACTCTGAAATAAG
>CAZIYT010000002.1:0-85655 GCA_964543545.1 uncultured Flavobacterium sp.
TTTGTAGTCGGAACCTACAGACCGGCCCGGCATTTCCATGCCAAAGGCATAGTAAGAGTTCTGTCTGTTTACGCTGCTGGCTTTCACTTCAAAGAACGTTTGATCTTCAAATATATCCAAAAAAACTGTTTTTAACCATTTTTTCAGACTAATTCCAGGCGTTTAGAACTGAGTTTTTCATGCATCAGGTCAATTTCTGTGTCTATGTACGTTTGGGCAAAAGCCACATAACGGTAGAAGTCCTTACTATTGGCGGCATGGCCGCTAATCTGCCTCACTGCTTGTTCATTCATGCCCAGGCTGAGCATAGTGGTAATAGCAGAACGGCGCATCGTGTGTGTCGTAACCGCATCACAGAACCGGTATTGTTTTTTGCCCCCTATTAGTAAAGGCTGTGGAATGCCACGGCGCTGGCGTGTTCGCTCTATAGGTTCCGTAAAGCCATAATGTTCCATCACCAGCTTGATCTTTTTGTTCATATACACCTTATTAAAGACTGGTAACAAGTGATGCTCATAAAGCTTGGCATATTTTTGAATGATGTCTTGGGCATATTCCGGGAGCTTTACCCGCGTAAAGGTTTGCGTTTTCTTCGATTTAACTTTTAAATAAGTCCGTTCATTGATCCATTCGAGGTTCGCCTTTTTAAGGGCCATCAGGTCAGAAAAACGAAGAGCCACAGCACAGCCAAACACAAAGACATCTTTTACTTTTAAGAGCTCTTCATTTAGTGTGCTTTCAAGCTCAGTATGGTGGATCAGGTGGTTCAGCCTTTCGGCAGAAAGTACGACGATTTCGACATCTTCGGAAGGGGCATAAAATTTTTTATGAAAGCTGCCTATCGGGAGGCCTTTTTCGGTAATCAGGTAATTAAAAAAGCTTCTGAGTAACTTAACGGATCTGCCTACGTAATTGTCGTAATGTTCCAGATCGTCGTACATATAGCCTGTGAATGACAGGTAAAATTCTTTCCAGTACTTTTTTTCATCCTCAAATTGTTTCTTTGTCAGGCCGGTGATGTTCTTTAGCCTGATCGTAAATTTTCGTTTCTCGCTGAATTTTGTCAGTAAGAGTTCCAGGTAATAATAATTCTGAATACTGTCGGGTTTGATTTTTTTTCCGTTCTTCTGAAGATGCTTACCTTTTTTTACTTCATGGATAAATTTGTGAAGTAAAGGTAATAAAGGATATTCCGTTATTTTTTTAGGCATAGTACCGGCTTAATATAAATCATCACATCCCATCCAGCCCCGAGCTCATTTTGAACAGCGGCGTGTACATGGCTACCAGGATAAATCCTACGAGTCCACCGAGGATTACCAGGAATAAAGGCTCTACCACTTTGCCGATTACGGCCTGCTGGTGCTCGATCTCCTCGGAGTACTGTTGGTTCAGCTTATCGAAGATCAGCTCCGGGGCGTTCACCTCTTCCGATACCTTGATGAGCGATACCAGCTTCTTGGGGAAGATCGTATGCTCCGAAAGGCTTTCGTGCAGCTGCTTTCCGGCATACACATCTTTTCTCACCGAGTCGAGGGCAAACTCGATGGGGTAGTAGCCGATCATGTTTTTGACGAGGTCGAGGGCGTCGATCAGCAAGACTTTGGAGCCTAAGAGCAGCTTCATCGACTGGCAAAAACGTGCCAAATAAATTTTGCGGATCAGCTCATTGATCACCGGGATCTTTAAGAAGATGGCTGCCGTGTATTTGCGGAACCAGGTTTTATGTTGTTGTGTCTTGTGGAAAAGCATGCCCGCAATCACGAGGAAGAGCAGGCTGTAAAAGATCAGTCCCGACTTCGCACTCACTTTAATGAGCAGTTGGGTCGTTGCCGGAAGGTCGGCGCCTGTGTGCTTGAAGATGTCACTGAACATAGGAACTACGAAGGAGAGCATGAACTGCACGATGAGCACGCTCATCACCAAAACCACCACCGGGTAGGTGAGGGTGCTGATTACCTGTCTTCTTAATTTAATGGCGCTGGTATAAAATTTCCCCAGCTCCATCAGCACTTCCGGTAGCTTGCCCGATTCCTCGCCAATGCGGATGCTCTGGTATTCGTAAACCGAAAAGGTTTTGGGATGCTTGTGAATGGCTTCCCACACGGCGTTCCCGGAGATGATGTCGTCCTTGATCTGCATGATGATCTCGCGGTGCTTTTTCACTTTCATCTGGTCCTCGATAATTTCCAGGGCCGTCTTGATGTCGATGCCGGAGGATAATAACAAGCCAAGCTCCGAATAGAAAGCCTCTTTCTGTGTCTGCCCGAACTTCTTATCAAAGAAGGCAATGTCCTTGCTCAGGGTATCCGAGAGCTTTTCCGACAGGGAAGAGCCTTCTTCTGCCGGTGCTACAGGCTTTTTGCCGGGCTTTGGCTGGTATCTGGAGAGGTCAAGGCTGCTCATCGGGAGGTAATAATTCTATGGTTGTACTTAATAGCGTAGAGGCATCGTATTGCTTACGGAAAGATACGCGAAATTTCTGGCTTTGGAACATCACCGCGCAGTCAAAGCTCCGGAGCAGGGGCAGGGCTGTTTGGTCGCTGGTGGTCACAGGCAGGAACCTGATGTCTTTCGCTTCCATCGCAAAGGTGTCGGTATGCGAGGAAAATTTCAACAGCATATTTTTGCTGTCCATGTCCAGCCATACCGTGTTGGAATCCGTCTTAAAGGCGATGATTTTTTCCCCCTGGGCTTCCACGGTTTTGGCCCGCTCCGAGAGGATCATCAGGGCCTTGTTCAACTGGTTGTAGTCTGTGATAAATTTGCTCTGCACCGTATAGCTCACAAACAGCTTCTGTACCTGGTTATAGCCCATGAACGCAAAAGCCACGAGGATGCCGGTCAGCGTCATGCTCACCAGCAACTCCATAATGGTAAAGGCTTTCAGCTTATGATTAATTCGCATGGACGAGTTTTTGAAGTTCGCAGACCTTCTTTTCGGTTTTGTGAAACACGGTAATTTTGATGATGATGCAATCCGGGTAACGTTCGGAGTGGCTGATCGTTTTTTTCAGGGAAAACTCTTCCTCTTTGTATTCCTGGTCGAGGTAGTCGCGCTTCTCTTCCGTTTCCCTCAGGCGGTTTGTCGCCAGCTCCGAGGCTTTCAGCTTCAGGAAAGGTTGTGTGTTCTCCTGGATGTTCACATAGATGCCCATGCCCATCACCGATGCAAAAGACAGGATCGCAATGGCAATCAGTACTTCCGGCAGGGTATTGCCTTTGTATGTCCGTTTCAAAACCATTGGGCGCATGTGAGGTAGCTGTCTTTTTGTTTTTGCCAGGCAGGCACCGAAAGGCCCATGCTATAGCGTTTAGGATCAATGAAGCAGTTGTATAAATGATTTTCATAGACACCCGAAGGCGTCTGCAGCAGTAGGGTCCGGCAGCAGACTGAGCCGTAGAGGTTTCCCTGCACATCGGCATAGTCGGAGCTATAGAGCTTGCCGATGAATTCGAACTGTTTATTAAGCCGGATCATCATGCGGGATAAATTCTTTGGATCATTCGCCGCCAGCAAGCCGCCTTTGAACTTACAAGCGGTGCCAAAAAAAATACCGCGGACCAGTCCCTTCAATGAATCGGGGACATGCTCCGCATATACACAAAAAGAAGAAGGATAAGCGAATTCGCAGTCATCTTCCGTGACAATGCTATCCCTGCAGATCGCATGTACCGTGCCTTTAAAGCCTTTCTTAAAGATCACCTTGCGGGCAATGAGCAGCACATGGTTAAGCTGCGCGCTGTTCTCTACCGTAATCACATCCGAGGCAATCAGCTTGATGTTGTTGCTGAGCGAACGGTTGCTCAATACCATGGTTCCCTGCTGTACCACTGCCGTTTGTTGTTTGAAGGATTGGTTCCATTGGTCGGGCAGAAAAGAGAGCAGACTGTCACTATAAGGGTCGATGCCCGACTGGCTTTGTGCGATGCTTTCCAGGTAATGCTCGTCGAGCGGTGGAATATATGCAGGGGCCGGATGAATGTAGGGCTTCAGGGCATTGAGGTCGGAGAAGCCATTCCCTTCGATGTAAGCGGATTTAATGCCTGCTTTCGGAAAGTAACAGTTGCCGCGGAAACGGACCTTTCCCGCAAGACCGATCTGGCGGTTTTGCTCGGCCAGCACAATAGCAGTATCGCGCCAGGCCAGCGTGCCGAATAAGCCTGTTTTAGTGAGGCGGAAATGCGCATTTTTTGCTTTCACGTCGATCAGTACATAGCAGCCCCAGGCTTTTTTCCGTACGAGGATCGAATCGTTGTTGTAAGGCATCTGCTGCCAGCTATCACCGTTGAGGGGAGTATAGTATTCCGAACGGGCAATCTCAAAGCCGCTCTCAAGGCTCAGTTGCAGCTGCATCACCGAGTTCTGCGCCTGCACCGAGCGTGTGTTGTAATAAGCCACCATAATGAACAGGCTCAGGATAATGGAAATAAGAATGGAGATGATCACCGATACATACAAGGCGCCGCCTTTTAACCTGCTAAACATGATCAGGTGCTCACTGAGGTTTTCTTCGAAGTCTTCCTGCTGCCTTCGGTCTTTGGCTTTTTATGAAAGATAGATCTCAGCTTGTCACCGAAGGATTTTTTTTCTTTTGTTGTGGAAGGCTCCGTGGCTTTGTTTTCTTTGCCGCTCTTGCCAGGCTTTGAGTTAGCCTCCTCTTTGGGCTTCGTCTCTTTTGTTTCCGCAGATCCTTTTTTTCTTCCGAACAGGCCTTTTTTCTCTTTTTTTACGGGAGTCGACCCATCGCTTGCTTTCTTCTCTTTTTTCCGCCTCTCTTTTTTTACTTTTTGAGTCTTGATGATCTCTTTGCCTTTTTTATATTTTCGCTTCGACGTAAGATTGCCGTTGGTATCATAGGTTGTAAAAGTACCGGTCAGGAGATCATCCTTAAATGCGCCTTTAGCCATGATCTTCCCGTAATCGCTGTACAGCGCATAGTTTCCGTTCTTGCGGCCTTTCTTCCAGTTAGTGATCTCTTTCAGCTTGCCATCGGGGTACCAGTTTTTCCATTCGCCCGATTTCACCCCGTATTTGAATTCCCCGCTTTCAAACAGCTGGTCGTTTAGGTAAAACGAGCGGTAGGTACCATGCAGCAACTTACCATCGAAGCCACCTTTGGTTTCCATGATCTTCTGGGAAGTATACCAATGATAAGTCAGGTCGACATCCGGCTTGAACTGCTTCGGCTCTTTCAGCATTTGCGTTTTTACCGTATAGTCGGGATAGTTGACGGTGATATTGAATGCCTTCATTTTATCGGGCTCAACAAAGCGCTGAGCAGATACAGAAAACGCAAACAGGAGTATAAAGCTTAAAACGGGGCCCTTCATGATTTAAAGCCCTAAAATACGGGATTTTCGCCGGCCTTACAAATAATCAGCCTCATTCCCGCTCCGGATGTTCATGAAATACGAAATTGTTTATAGGATGTTAATAACCCGGCGAATACAGGACTCTAAGCCCGGGCGCGGTTTTTCTCCCCATGGAAGAACAGGAACAAGCACACAGCAATCAAAAGCACATTATACTCCACGCCGTTGGAGCCGCCGCCCACTACAAACCAGCCTTCCCTGCCATGCACCAGGATAATGCCCAATACCAGGATGATGATCGTGATCACAGTTGCCGCTTTGATGTAGCGGTTCATGACCAGGAGCAGGGCACAGGCCACGTGAGAGAGCTTTACCGCCCAGGCAATCGCCAGCCCGAAAGGCGCGAGGCCAAGCGGGTCGAGGTAGAGCGTCCCGAAATCATGAATGCCGCCGTTGAACATGCCCGGCACGCTGTGCATGAACAGGATCACCGCAAGCGTGAGCCGTAGAATTAGGGTAGGACTTTGAATGTTTTTTATCTGAATCAATGGAATGATCTTAAATCTGGGAATGCTGAACTAATAGGTGTGGAATAATTCTCTGAACCGGATCCGGCCGCCGGGATCGGTGTTCTGCCTGTCCGATAGTTTCGGGTTGCCGTCGATAAACAAGGTTGCCGTTGCGAATTCGCGGTATTTACCACATTCATCCGTGCCGGGAGTAGAGGCTATAAACTCTACACGTGTTACCCCTTCCGCGGCAAGGATGGCTTTGCTCCAGGGAAGAGAACTATTGATTTGTTTTTCCCTGGTTCCATCGGCTTTGACGTAGCTTACGGTAAGCTTACCCGAATAGTTGCCGGCGATCTCGTACGAGACCTTCCTCGTATGGATATTAGGCACAGGCTCTTGTTCCGGCTTTTTGCAGGAGATCATCAGGGCCATCAGGCACACTGTGCCGGGCAGACCAGGAAAGATGGATGTTTTCATCGTCTTTTAGGTTTAATGAAACAGCTACAGGGATGATACAAAGTACAGGAAAATAAGGATAGCTTCTATTACCTGTTTGCAGGTAATGTAGGGTCAGAGCCATCGGTTATGACACGCGTGGGTTGCAGGTAAGAAAAAAAAGATGTTGCCTCAGGATTCCGCGTTCAGCGGCACTTGTGCGATCGCCTCGTAATAACACTCGTTATCGGAAAGCCATTTGTTTTTTCCGTCCTCCTCTTTTTCGGTCAGAGAGTATACCTCGCCGTCTTTCATCCGCTTAAGCCAGCCTCGCACAAAAGTATCGAAATCCGGTGCCATCACCGGCATCTCATCTCCCTCAAACATATCTTTTGAGCGCTGTAAGACACAGCCTTTCATGCCTGTGCTTTTTCCGGTTGTATCGATGCAGAGCGTGTCGTAGGAAAAATCGTCGAAGAAAGGCAGCCAGTCGCTATGCCAGTAAAAGAACTCGCCTTCCCGGTGCTTCTCTTTCATGATCTGGTCGAACATGTTCTTTGTGCTCAGCACACGTTCCAGCGAAAAAAAAGTCATGCCTTCTATGTCGACAGATTCATAGGGCATACCGCCATTGCAGACCTTGTACAATTCCATAAAGGAAGGAGGGATCTCCAGGCCGATCGCTTTCAGGAACCTGTCAGTTTCTTCCGCGCTGGCGCCCGGGTTCAGGAGCTCCCGGTATACCGGAAGCAGGGATTTGATGTCTTCGATCTGTGTGGAGTAGCTGGCCATTAATTTTTTAAGATAAAAATAAGAAAATCCCGCCTTTCCGCCAATCACTCACCACTTCTACTTAATCCTTTCCTGCTCAGTCTCCGAGCCGCTGCCGGTATGCTTCGGCTTGTTGTTCGTGCTTTTTCCGAAGCGGTAAGAGAATGTAAAAGAAGCCACCCGGGTGTCGCGTGGCCCATACCAGTTGGCATCGGTGAGGTACAGGTTATTGATGCGTCCCCTGACGCGGTTAGTATAGAGCACATCGCTGAGGCTGAAGCGCAGGCTGCCCATGCTTTTCAGGATCTTCTTCTGCAGGCCCACGGTAATGTGCCCGTAATCCCCGAAGGAAAATTGTGAGTCGATAAAGTTGGTGATGTACTCGCCGCTCAGCTCCGCGCTCCAGCCTTTCTTCAGGCTGAAGCTGTTGTTGCCGTTGATGTACCAGTACGTTCCGCTGGAGTTCAGGGTTTCCGTGTATAGCTGGCTCCTGTATTCGGCGTACTGTGTTTCCGTATAAATGGTGGTGGTCAGCCATTTGGTTACAGGGATGCTGCTTTCCAGCGACAGGTTATAGTGTACGCTGGAGCCGATGTTGCCCGGGCGGCTGTAGTAAATGCCGTTGTTGATCTCGATCGTTTCCTGGATCTGGTCGCGCAGGTTATTGTATGAGGCCGTAATCGTGAAAAAACTTTTGAAGCTGTAGGCCAGCGATACGTTATGGGCAAAGGTCGGCTTGAGGTAAGGGTTCCCTTCATAAAACGTGTAGCGGTCGAGCGGCCTGATAAAAGGATTGAGATCGTGGTAGTAAGGGCGGTTGATACGTCTGCCGTAAGAAAGGTTCAGCACATGGTTGGAGGCGGAATCGATCCGGTAAGAAGCATACAGGGTAGGGAAGAGGTTGTTGTAATGGCGGGTGAAGCCCGAAGCCGGCTTCATCGCATTGCCCAGCTGCTGCCCGTTGAGCACCGTGGACTCGAAACGCAGGCCGGCCTGCAGGTCGAAGCGCTTCAGGCTTTTGGAGAAGTTCACATAAGCTGCATTGATCATCTCATCGTATTTGAAATGATTGCTCAGGTTATAATTATTTTCCGTGATGCCGTTGCGGGTAATCAGGTATACCGCGTCGTTATCCGTTTGTGTGTAGCTCGTTTTCAGGCCGGCATCGAACTTGTCGTTCCCTTTTAAAGGCTGCGTGTAATCTGTTTTAAACGCATAGATATTGATGGAGGAAGGCAGCCCGCCGTTCTGGATATCAGAGTAAGTATTACTACCATCAGGCAGGTATACATCGTTCTTGTAGAGCTGGTCGATGCGGTTCACATAAGACACATAATCGAGGTCGGCGGTCAGGGCTGTTCCGGTGGAGTCGAACTGGTGCCTGACGTTCAGGTTCACCAGGTTGTTCTGCAGCTTTCCCTTTTCCGTATTATCGGCAATGACATTGCTGCTGAGCGCGCCGTCCTGGCCGAGGAGGCTGGCATAATTATACGAGCTGGTAAAAGACTGATCATACATTCCTTTGCCCGAAATACCGATGGTGGTCTTATCGCTCAGGTAATAGTCCATGCCCAGCCTGGCATTGTAAAAGCTACTTTGCGGGTGTATGTAAGTATTCTGGCTGAAGATGGACTTGATGCTTTCATCATCGTTCTTATACTTACGGTCGATCGTGAGGTCATGAAAGCTGTTATGATAGCCATAGCTCAGGTTCGAAAACACCGTGAGTTTTTTGTTGCTGTAGTTCAGCGCCAGGCTGTTCATCGTGCGCGCATAGCGCCCCTGCGAATAATTGGCGCTCACATTGCCGTTGATGCCCGGCAGCTTATTCTTTTTGGTTTTGATGTTGATGATGCCCGAGCCTCCCGCTGCTTCGTAATGTGCCGGAGGATTGGTCATGATCTCTATTTGCCTGATGGTGCTGGAGGGCAGTGATTTCAGGTAGCTTTCCAACTCTGTGGCCGACAAGTAAGTGGGCTTATCGTCGATCAGGATCATCACTCCCGCTTTGCCTTTCAGCTTAATGTTTCCCTGCTCATCCACCGTTACTCCCGGTGCTTTCGAGAGCACGTCGAGCGCATTGCCGCCGGCATTGGAGATGAGGGCATCGGGGTTCACAATCGTACGGTCGGCTTTACGCTCCACAAAAGGAATTTGTGAAGTGACGGTTACCTCCTCGAGCTTTTTACCTTCCGCTTCCAGCTGTATGGCCGGCAGCTCCATCACTTGCCCTGCCGCCTTCAGCTCCAGGGATGGGCCCAGGTATTTTTTTAATCCCAGTTGCTGTATCATCAGCCGGAAGGAGTCCTGCGGCAGGCCCGGGAATTCAAAATGGCCGTCGGCCTCGCTGAATGTTGTTTTATAAAGGCTCAGGTCGCGCGCTTTCAGCAAAGAAATGATGGCCTCGCCCAGGGGCTTCCCATCCTGGTCTTTCACCTGGCCGCGGATGCTGTTGTTGCTGCTTTGCGCCCCGGCAGAATAGGTTAGAATCATCAGGAACAGACAGGTGAAAAGGCCGGAGTATCTCATAAAATGCAAGTTTAATCATTTTCAGGATAGCTTCGTTTTGTTTTTGATATAAGGCGTATAGGCGAGTTAGCTGGTTAATAGAAAATGTAATCTGTGGTTACCAAAAACACTTTCTTGTATGTTTAGTTTTGGGCGTCCGGGCGCGCTTTTCACTCCAATCTTTTGCAAAGAACAGGCAAAAGGATTTCCGCTACAATCGCTGACGCGGGATACACTCACAATCAGGAAAAACTGAAACTAATGAGTTAAACCCGCGCCAGCTAGGGCGCCCAAAAGAAAATAGGTCGAGTTTGAAAACGTCATTCCTGAGTTTAATGGCTCTTAATTGAAGAGGAAAGACAACTTATGAGCAGATCAACAGGATAGCCGAAGCAAAACCTTTTTGATTAAATTTAAGTCGAATTAACGTTCCGTTTTTGTGTAAAACCAAAAGGTGTAATACATTTGTCGCCAAAATTGAACAACGATGAATTTCCAGGAATACCTGCACTACTTTGAAGAGGTGCTGAACAGCGAAGCACCGGCAGCGCCATACGATAATCCCGATTACCTCAATTATACTAAGCTCAACTGGGCGAGGATGAACCGCTGGCTGAAAACAGCCGGACTATCCGAAGACATGAAGGCAACCGTAAAAGCAATCCATGAGCCACAGCAATGGATTGTCATCACGGAACCCTGGTGCGGAGATGCGGCGCATGTGGTGCCTTTCCTGCAGCTCATCGCATTGGAGAATCCGCTGATCACTGCCGTCTATGAGCTGCGCGACTCCGAGCCTCACCGCATCAATTCATACCTTACCAATGGGGGGAAATCCATTCCCAAGCTGGTGATCAGGAATGCACAGAACGAGGATATTGCCGTATGGGGCCCCAGGCCAGCCAAATGCCAGGAAGTATATGCAACACTCACGGCTCAGAAGGCAGACCTCGAAACTCTGAAAACAGGCTTGCAAAACTGGTACAATGCCGATAAAGGAAAAGAGATCCAGGCTGAGCTCAGCGCCTTACTCAGCACCGTAAAAGCCTGATCCTACAGGAACCGGGACAGCGCCATATAAGGTATAATGGTTTGAAAATCAGTGTGGGAAAAAAACACATACCATATAAGGCATATAAGTTCATATAAGAAAAGATAAAACGAATTCTTTTTCATTATTTCTTAATCCTGTTAAACAACAACCTTATCTGTCCTTACATGTCTTATATGGTTTAAAAATCAGCGTGGGAAAAAAACATACCATATAAGGCATATAAGTTCATAGAAGAAAGGATAAAAAGGAATTCTTTTCTGCTATTCCTAATCATATTATACAGCAACCTTATCTGTCCTTACATGTCTTATGTGGTTTAAAAATCAGCACGGAAAAAATATACCATATAAGGCATATAAGTTCATATAAGAAAAGATAAATGAATTCTTTTCATCTTAAACAACAGCCTTATATGTCCTTACATGTCTTATATGGTTAAAAAAAACAGCCATACCTATTTTGGTTAGCCGTAAATAGCCAGTAAATTATTCTGCACCACGAAATCAATCAGATCCAGGGTACTGGAGGTGTTGGTTTTTTTGGAAATATTGTAGCGGTGCCCTTCAATGGTGCGCACACTCAGGTTGAGCAGCCTGGCAATGTCATTATTTGTTTTTTTATTGCAGACCAGCTTAATGATCTCGACCTCGCGCCTGGTAAGCTCGGTATCCGGTACCAGCGCCGGGATGGAAGGAATCCGCTTGATCATCCGGGCCATCACCGCCGATACCTTATGGTCGTAGTAATAGCCCAGGTCGTGTACAGATTGGATCGCATCCACAATGTCTTCGATATCGCTGTTCTTCGAGATAAAGCCACAGGCTCCGTTCTTGATGAATTCAATGATGTAGCCGTCATTGAAGTGTGTGCTCATGATGAGCACTTTCAGCCCCGGGTATTTCTCCAGCACCTTGTCCATGGTCTCTTTGCCGTTCATTACCGGCATTTCAATGTCCAGCAGGATCACATCCGGCATGCAGGTACGCAGCGACTCCAGGAGCTCTTTCCCATTAGCAGCATCCAGCACCACATTCAGCTGGTTGTATTCTTTCAACAGCATTTTTAAGCCTTGCCTCAATACCAGGTGATCGTCTACAATACCGATATGGATCTTTTTTTTCATGCCTGGAAAGGAATGCTCAGTTCGATAGAGGATAATTTAGCAGAAGTGCGGTAATTGATATTTGCACCGAGCAGGAGTGAGCGGGCCTTCAGCGATTTCAATCCAAGCCCTTTGGAATTTTCGGTGTACACTTCCATCTCTTCGTTACTCACGCCTTTGCCGTTATGAATGAATTCAAAGACGATCCGGCCTTTTACCTTTTGGGTCACCATCCGGAGCTGGCTGCATTTCGAATGCTTGAAGAGGTTGTTCAGAATTTCGAGGCAGATTCTGTAGATGTTGAGCTGGTCCTGTTTGTCAAATACTTCCAGTTCTTCCAGCTTGATGTGGCTTTCAAAATCTACGCGCAGGTCGTCCGTTTGCTGTGCCGTGCGCACATATTCTTCCAGGGCCTTTAGCAGGCCGAATTGGTGCAGGAAAGATGGAATCAGGTCATGGCAGGTGGTGCGGATCCCTTCAATGGCCTTGTCCAGCAGGTCCGAGTCTTTTTTCAGGTTCTCGGGATCGAAGGTGTTCTTTTGTACCGCCATCCGATGCCGGCTCAGGTTAAGCTTGAGTACCACCAATAAAGGATTGATCTCATCATGAAGGTTCCTGGCTATTTTTTCCTTCTGTTGCTCTTCCACTTCTACGGAAGCTTTAAACAGGTTGATTTGCCTTTCCTGCTCCATCATCTGGATGTGCGCTTCCTTTAACAGCATTTTGCGCTGGTAGTAAACCACGAAAATAATGATAATGGCTGCCAGGAACAGTGTCATCATGATCCCTAAGGTGATTAGCAATTTTACGTTTGTGATGTCTGCGTTTTCCAAAATCCGATGCTGATTAAAATGAGAAATAAAATATTAACAAGAGAATGCCATAAGCCCCAGAGCTCATAGAAACCGTATTGAGAATGGGTGAGCAGGTAGTTGCTGAACAGGTGCAGAAAGAACGTACCGGTAAAATAAAATAAAAAAGCCGAGTTGATCCAGAACACGGGAGCATTGAGGATATTGGAGTAAGTGCTTTTCTGCAGGAGCTGATGAAAGGTCAGTACCGAAAACAAGGTCACCATCACCGATTCGAGCGTGACCGAAACATGATTCAGTATATCCTTATCAAGGGTCACGATCTGTTGAACGGAAATTACCAGGAAAAGAAATCCAGCCACGATGCTCAATACCTTGAAATTCCGGGATTCGAAAAAGCGGTAATAAAAGAACGAAATGGTCAGTGCTTCCACGATAGAGTAAATGTTGAGCAATGATGTATTCCTGGAGATCGATAAATATTCGTAGAACAGGTTGACAAATTCCGTCAACGTTGCAAAAACGACTAACAGCAAAATTATTTTTTCGTTCTCCCCTAAAAAACGGTAGCGGTAACAGCCTATGATCAACGGAAAGATTGAAAAATAAGCAGCGAAGTAACTTAATATGTCGTACAGGGGATTCAAATAACGTATTATTGGATAAAAATAAAAAAAAGGCGCATATAAATGCGCCTTTTTCGCTTAATAGTTGCTCTTACGATTAAATCCCACTGTTCAACGGGTTGTTATTCGCGCATAATGGAGGACAAGGCCTCGCCCTTTCAGCAATAATACCGGTATGCAGGTCATTCTCATTGGCATCGGTGCCTACCATAATCAACTGGTGCTTGCCCTCCTCGTCGGTGGCATGATAGCACCGGATGCCCACGCAGCCCGGCTGAGCAAGAATTTTTTGAATGATCTTGTAGCCGAAAAAATGCCCTGTCGTTTTATTGGGGTTATTTGCTCTGTACGTTGCAGTCCATTTTGCTGCCGTTTCGATCGGGAACTCTTCCGCTTCGTCGCCTGTAAATGCCATAAATTTTTTTGGTTTTAGGGGTTAGTTATTAAATTATTTACAGTTATCATACGTTGATTTTCAAAAAGGGTTTTGATTTTTTGGATAAAGATGCAGCGAATTGCCACACGCTTTTAAGTAGGGCTAATAATCAGAGGATTAAAAAAAATACCTAAGCTTAAAAGCAGGTAATTATACGCAAGTTAATTAAGTAGTATTACTTAGGGAAAAAATCAGGTATTACTACTTGTTTTTTCTGCCTGGTATAATTTATACTTTTACCGGGTGAGTGAAAAGCTTTATATAGCAGACGGGAAGATCGATACAAGTCCCGAAGCCATTAACTACTGGGCCGGCGAATTCAGGTGTTCCGACAAGGATCTGATTGAAGCGGTAGCCCGGATAGGTAACGGATATACCATTCTATTATTGTACCTGGAAATGAACCGTCTCATAAAAGACGAATAAGGGCTTAGTGACTGATGCCGGCCACCAGGTTCACCATCAGTGCCACCACAAAGGTATTCAGGCCAAAGGAAAGCAAACCATGCAACAGAACAAGCCGCCTCAGGGACTTTGAGCGGATCGTCACATCCGATACCTGGAAGGTGCAGCCGATCACAAAAGCGAAATAAGCAAAATCAAGGTAGTCGGGATCTTCAGTGCCCGGGAAATTCAAACCCCGCGCCGCTTTTTTTTCATCGTTATAATATAAGTGCGCATAGTGAAATGTAAACACCGTGTGGATCATCACCCAGGAGATCAGCATTCCCGAAATAGCAGTAATGGAGAAGAAGGCCTTGTCGTAGGTTTGCTCCTCTTTGGAAATAATCAGCAGGAAAAGAGTAACCACACTGGCCAGCGAGGCCAGGAGGATCATCGCCAATACAAAGGCCGAGCTGCCGTCGTCGTTCATCGCCGTTTTTTTGATTTGCGTCACGCTACGCCTGAACAGGATCAGTAAGTTCATAACAGTATAGCTCAAAGCAAAGGCAATCCAGGTGAGGATGATGATCATGAGGTTGCTGAGCCTGTGCCCCGGAAGGCAGAAGAAAACCAGTGCGCCCACCGTAAGGCTTATGAGCAGGCGGTGTACAGGATGTAAGGTAATGATGGCTTTGCCGGTCATAATAGGGTTGTTATATCGTAAAAATAGAACAATAACGGCACAAATGGAAAAATCCATGACACTACCTGGTGTCATGGATTTTTAATTAGATATAGGAACAGCTCTTAGAAACCAAAGTTGATTCCGGCGTCGAGCCTCACGTTGCCGTTAAGGTCATTTTCCGGATTGCCGGAATACACATCCATAAAGCCCTGGTAGTAGCTGGCGTCCACATTGATCCAGATGGCGCGTGCGATGCGGTAGTTGAAGCCGGCAGTGATCTTGCCGCCCAGGTCAATGGAGCTGGCATTCGTGCTGTTTACCTCGCCAACCAGGATGCCTACCGATGGGCCTAAGGTCACTTTCGGCCTGAAGTCCTTATCATAGTCTCTGAAGAAGTAAATCGCTTTTACAGGAATGCGGATGTAATCCAGCGTCACCTGCCTGTCGTATCCCGCACCGGTTTCCGGGTCCGTAAACTCAAATTTCACACCTTCCATAGAATATAAGGCATCCACGCCTAATCCCCAGTGCTTGCCCGGTGCATAGATGGCCGAAACACCGGCATCCCAGGAAGGGCAAAAAATGTAATTCTTGTAAGGCATCATAAAGGAATGCCCGAAGCCGCCTTTTAAGCCAATCGAAAATTTAGATTGTTCGATGGGGGCGGGAGGGTCGATCTTATTGTTGTTATCCTGTGAATAAGCGGCCAATGCAGAAGCGACCAGTGCTATCGTTGTAATCAGGTGTTTCATAAGTTGTGTTGTTTAGGGTTGTTGTTTGGTTTCTTGTCATGATAGTCAAAACTTAATACCAGAATAAGGAATTTTAATTCTGTTGTTTTTTTGGATTTAAGGAAAGGCCTTTGTAAAGTCTTATCAACAAAGGGATTCGCTCAAATCATCACTTTTTTTTACGGAAGTAAATGTAGATTACTTTCCCCATGGGCTTTGTCTGTTTCAGGGACCTGGGTAAAATGAGGGACGGAAAGCCCCGAAAACACACGGACTGCGCTCTAAGGGTTTTTTCTGTGCACGGTGTTTGATGGGATAGCGGCAAAACTATTATTATGAAACACTTCATGAATCACACTTGTCTCGTAGCAGCCACGTTAGGCGTTGCGATATTGGCCTCCTGTTCATCGCATAAGCTGTGCGGCGATCCGGAAGCAAAGCCCGCTCAGAAATACAGCTCCAAACGTTACCGCAAAGCCTTGATGGAGCGCGACTCTTTATGCAACCTCAGTAAAGAACAAAAAGCAGAGATCGGCAGGCTCAATGCCAACTATTCCGACCTGAACACGAAGTACAACCAGCTGCAGGCAGCATCCGGCTCCCAGCTCGATAAGCTCAGCACCGACCTGGGCAACAAGCAGGCAGCGCTCAACCAGAAGGATGCGCGCCTGAGGCAGCTCGAAGCGATTCTGATGCGCCAGGACTCGGTGCTCAACGTCCTGAATAATTCCGTTAAAAATGCCTTACTGGGCTTTAATCCCGATGAGCTTACTGTGGAAATGAAAAACGGAAAAGTGTATGTGTCATTATCCGATAAGCTTCTCTTCAAATCGGGAGATGCCAATGTGGAAGCAAAAGGAAAAGAAGCCCTCAAAAAACTGGCGGACGTTTTAAATAAAAATCCGGACGTAAGCATTGCCATCGAAGGGCATACGGATAACGTACCGATCAAAACCGCCCTTTACAAGGATAACTGGGATTTGAGCACGGCCAGGGCTACCAACGTGGTGCGCTTGTTATCCAATGAGTATGGGATGGATGCACACCGCCTCACGGCTGCCGGTAAAGGCGAATTTTTCCCGGTTGCCGATAACTCAACCCCTGAAGGAAAAGCCAGGAACAGGAGAACGGAGATCGTTCTGTCTCCGAAACTCGATATCCTGATGAAGCTCATCAGCGCGAAGTAATACAGAAGATATACCTTAGATAGAAAGAGGAAGTGATGAGCTTCCTCTTTTTTATTTATGCATTTTTGATTGTATGAAACAGTCTCCGGTATTATTCCGACCGCTCTGCTGATAACTATTTTGATGCCCGTCACGACGTGTCGTGAGGCTGTCGCGCGTCAATCCTTGGCGCTTATCACGATCGAAGAACAAGCGGCCGGCTCCCGAAGTGACAACTAATTTTCTTTGTCAGCTCCTGTTTCTCTTTCACTCTTCCCGTTTTCTTATAGGTTCTTATACTTGTACTGTCATCACGACCAGTCGTGATCGTGGTGTCGAAGTATGCCTTATATGGTTTCTATCAGAACAAAAACGCTTTTAAACTGTCACGACGCGTCGTGACGAAGCGACACTCATAAAAAAAGCCGCCCTACAGCAGCTTCCTTTTTCAAAGATAAACCAGATGATTTTACCACAATGGTTTTTTGCCTGCAATCGGATTTTTGCCCAGCTTATGGTTATTGGCATGCTTTACCGAAAGATCGTTCAGGATGTCTTTTTTGTTATTCATGCCCACGGTGGCAATGTCGGCCGGTGTTACCGGTTTTTCAAACAAGGGATGATCCGGATGATTCTCATCGTAAGGAACACCTTCCGTTTTCACAGCCTGTGCGGTGATATGGCCCGGTTCAATGTTTTCAGCATGTTGTGTAAAGACCGGTGTTACGGGCTCGTTTGATAGAACCTTGTTTTCAGTCAGAGGCATTTCCTCCGGTTTAGTTACCGGTTTAGCAGCTGGTTTATTGACCATCTTTTTAGGAGAGCTTGTTTTTGCCTTAGCCACGGGTTTGGCTGATGGTTTTACCATTGGTTTCGAAGCCTTCGCTTTTGCTACCGGGCGAGCCATGCTTTTAGTCATTGTTTTTTTTGCAGTCGCTTTTTTAGCCGGTGCTTTGGCCACTGCTTTCTTCACCGTATTCACGGTTTTTTTCGCTGCCTTCACGGCTTTTTTCACCACAGGGCGCGATTTGCTCACCGCTTTTTTCACGTTTTTCTTCACGGCGCTTACGGTCTTTTTAACCGCTTTCACTGCTTTCTTCACAGGCGATTTGGCTGCTACTTTCTTCACGGCTTTTTTCACAGCATTGGCTGCTTTTTTAACCGGTGCTTTGGTAGCCGCTTTTTTTACGGGTTTCATTGCTTTTTTTACAGGCGCCTTAGCCGCTATTTTCTTCACTGCTTTTTTAGGAGCAGCCTTTTTCGTAGCTTTTTTTGCCGTCCCACCGGCTGCCTTCCTGACTTTGGCCGGGGACTTTTTTGATTTCATTGCCATAAGAATAGTTTTTAGTTTTTTAATTGAAAAGCAACAACCGTACCCTGCATTGATATTGAGGGACTTACAGGAGAAATGGCCTTGCAGCCCTTTAGTGGCAGGCTTTGCCATCCATCGCCTTCATGAAGAACGATCTGATTGAAAAAGAAGGAATTAAACAGAATGTAGAACTTAGTCTACAATTGAATGGAAGGAAGATAGAGAATGGCAAACAGCGGGAATGGTATAAAACCAACCCGGTGATTGACAAATAATGGAAATTAAAACTTGATCAGCTCTTCGTAAAGCTCTTTTACCGGAAGCCCCATCACGTTATAGAAGCTGCCTTCGATCTTATCGATGCCAATGTAGCCGATCCAATCCTGCACGCCGTATCCGCCGGCTTTATCGTAAGGGCTGTAGCTGGTGAGGTAATATTCGATCTCCTCGGATTTCAGCTTTTTGAAATACACTTTGGTCACGTCGAAGAAGGTGGTTTGCTTATTGCCGCTTTTCAGGCACACGCCGGTATACACTTCGTGCATTTTGCCGCTCAAGGTTTCCAGCATTTTTTTGCCTTCCACAAAATTAGCCGGCTTGTTAAAGGCTTTGCCATCGCACCACACGATCGTATCTGCCGTAATGAGGATTTCCTCCTCTTTCAGATCGTCCGGGTAAGCATCCGCTTTCTTTTCGGCAAGGAACAAAGGAATGTCCTCAGCCAATAAATCGATCGGGTAGCTTTCCTCTACATTAATGGGTTTATTTAAAAAATCGAATCCGAGGCTTTTTAAAAGTTCCTGCCTGCGGGGAGAGTTGGAGCCAAGGATCAACTGGTAAGGAAATTCCTTGATCGTCTGTTCGATGCTAGTCATAAAGGTTTTTTATAATGAGGGTAAAGGCAATACCAAATAACATGATAAATTTAAGCAATAAACTTGCCATTTTAAAATCCCTGGAGGTTTTGGCCCGCATAATCAGAATCAGTAATATGCTGAGTGGTAATAAGAGCAGGCCAATGATGTAATAGAGCGCAAGGGCCTGTTGCGAATAGTAAAACTTAATGCCTGCAATGAGCAGCATGCCCATCGTAATAAGGATCACAAAAAAAGTAACCACTTTGCTCGTAATGATGCCCCAAACAATCGGCATGGTTTTGCAGCCCGTCTGGATGTCGCCCTTATAATCCTCCATATCTTTCACCACTTCCCGGGCAAAAGAGGTCAGAAAGGCAAAGCCGGCATAACCGAAGGTGATGATCACCAGGGGTTTCAGGGCTGTTGAGGTAATCGAGCCGATGAGGGTGGTTGTTCCCGCAGAAAGGTAAAAGTCGTAAACCATAGGCATCACCGGGATGGTGGCCGTGAGCAGAGATACCACGATGTTGCCTACCAGCAATTGCTTTTTGAAATTAGTGGAATAGAACCATAGCAACAGGATGCTCAGGATCTGAAAAGTTACCAGCTTGAGGTTATGACATTTCAGCGCGAGGAAAACACCCAGGAGCAAACCCGTAGCGCTGAAGAGGATGTGCATGATCATGGCCCAGCGACGCTTGATGCTCACATCCACCACCACGGTTTCGGGGCGGTTGATCTTATCGGTCTTCACATCAAAATAATCGTTGATCATATAGCCTGCCGCCGCAATCAGCAAGGTGCTCAGCAATGAAATGGAGAAGAGCCCCGGCGTAAAATCCGAATAGGCATTCACGGGGGCAAACACCAGGTACTTGATGCAGATCTGCGTGATCGCAATGATGAAGAGATTCTCTACACGGATCAGTTTTAAAAAAGCTATGAAGGGGTTTCTCAGCAAAGTATAGTAAGAGAACGAATTTAGGAAATAAAACCATATTTTTATCAATAAAAAGAGATGGAAGAATTAAACGCACGTTACTGGGATGAGCGTTACCTGAATGACGATTTTGGCTGGGACATCGGCTCTGTGTCGCCGGCCCTGAAAGCCTATATCGATCAGCTCACCGATAAGAACCTGAGGATCCTGATCCCCGGCGCAGGCAATGCCCATGAGGCCGAATACCTGCATGCACAGGGCTTTGCAAATGTGTACGTGCTCGACATCGCTACGGTCATCTTCGACAATATCCGTGAGCGTGTGCCTTCCTTTCCGGGCAACCACCTGATCCAGGAAGATTTCTTTGCGCATCGCGGGCAATACGACCTGATCCTGGAGCAGACATTTTTTTGTGCTCTTGATCCAACGTTAAGAAAAAGTTATGTCGCAAAAATGCATACCATTCTGAAACCCGGTGGAAAGCTCGTTGGTGTTTTATTCAGCGATCCTATGAATGCAGATAATCCGCCTTTTGGAGGGAGCCTGGAGGAATATGAAAACCTGTTTTTCCCGGCTTTTCAAAAGCAGGTCTTTGAGCCGTGCTATAATTCCATTGAGCGGCGCGTAGGCCTGGAGCTGTTCATGATCCTGGAGAAAACGGACGAGTAGGTGAATTTTTCTTGTGGGTGATGTATAGGTACGTTACACAAGCACCACAAGGATAGGTTAGCTTCGGCTGTACTCAGCCAACAACTACCAGGAAAATATTCCCTATCTTTATCTTGTCATTACGCATGCAGGAATCCAAAATCATATTCGAAGAAAAACAATACATGGGTCACAACCGGCTCAGCATGATCTGGCGCACCCTCATTGCCTTGTTTTGTTTTATCGGGTATTACTGGAGCCAAAACCCTTACCCGGTGAAGGTGGCGATCTTCCGCATAGGCCATTACCCGGCGCTCGATATTCCCAACTCAGGGCAGATCTTTTTCCTCCTGGGCTTGCTGGTGACGCTGTTTTCACTGATGCTCACTTACATCCTGCACTCGCATACCAAGGTGCATGCCGAATACCTGATCATCGACGGCTTCTGGACCGCACGCCGCGTTAAGATCAACCTCGATACCATCACCGGCATCCGGAAGAGCAAGTATAAAAAACACATTTTCCGCAGGGCCGTTTATAACCTTCACAGCCGCGGTGTCATCCGCTTTTATACCAGTGGCAACGAGTTTGTGGAGCTTAAGGACAATTCGGGCTTTACCTACAGGATTGGCAGCCAGAAGGCGCCGGAGCTTTACCAGGTTCTCAAAAAGCAGTTGAATCTCATCAACGCCGCTAAATAAATTTTCTAGAGATTATCATACCACTGCCTCTGCCGTGGAATTTTCACATCGCTGAGCATGCTTGTTTTGAGGTTGATGGTGAGGCTGTAGCTCTTCCGGAAGCCGAAGGGCACCCAGTCGATCCTGGCTTCCCAGCAGCGCAGGTCGCGGTAGATGTTGATGCTCGTATAGCTGAGGTTTTTGGCGGTAAAATCATAACCGCTGGTCATGCCCACCTTCCAGTTTTTGGTAAGGGCAATGTCGCCCGAAAAACTCAGCGTTTGAATGGTACGTACTTTCACGGTATCTTTGGTGAAGCCCACGTTGTAATACATGTTCAGGTTCCAGGGCAGCTGCTCCTGCGATTGCAGGGTATTGGTAGGTGTTGCTCCTTTTTCCGCGCCATTGGTAAGGTCTGGTCTTTTAGGCCTCATCGTCTGGATGGTATTGGAGCTGAACGAGGCGTTGATAGCGGCATTACCGTTCGTGAAACGCACCAGCTTGTCGGAGACGGAAAAAGCAAATTTGTCTACGCGAAGTTTTGTGTCGGGATCGATGGCATAAGGATCGAAATTAGAGTTAACCAACAGGTCGAAGAATTTCCAGACCTTGGTCCTGGCCGATACGCTGATGAGGCTCATCTTGAAATTCTGGGCCGCAAAATTATAGTTACCGTTGAGGGTGAGGTTCTGCAGCAGCTGCACTTTGTTGTATGTATAGCCCGTATCGGTGTTTTGCCTGACCTTGGCATCGATGGTATTGTTCAGGTTCAGCCCGATGTTGTTTTGCTCTCCATCCGGCGGGCCCGGGAACATGGCATTTTCAAAAATGGAATACCTGGCTTCGTAGCTGGATAGCTTGTTGTTTCGCACCTGTTTGTAAAAGCCAAACTGATCGGCGCCGTAATCGGGCCGGTACAGGTAGTTGAGCGTGGGAATGAGGAGGTGTCTGATCTGCTTGACGCGCTTGCTTCGGAAGAGGTAGTCCATGAACACCTTCGTCGTTAAGGCCGTATTGAAATTAGCATCGTAGCCTGTTTTAAATTCCCGGATGGTATTGCTATAGACTTTATTGCTATCCGGAATAAAATATTTTTCCGTGGTTTTGGTGGTCATCGTCGCGTTGAGGTTCAGCGCCGGTGTCAGCGTGAAATATTTCAGCACCGTAATATTCGTCGAGATCGGGATGCTGTGCCTGACGCCATATTTCAGCTTATCACCGATATCGCCCTTAAAGATCGCCGAGTCGTAATCCGTTAAAGTGTTACGCGCTTCGAGCAGGTAGCTGATGCCCAGCTTATCCAGCGGGTTTTGTTTCACACGGCCTTCTTTCTTAAAAGGGAAGAAACGGTTCACGTTGAAGGTAAGCTCCGGAAAACTCAGGTTCATGATCTTGGTCTGCGTGTTCTGATCGTGCCTGGCACCTATGCTCAGCGAAGAAAGCTTGAAGGACTTTGTGTAATTGATGCTGGAATAAAACGTATTGGCCAGGTACTGCCCGGTATTGAGCGCATTGTATTTGTTGTACTTGGATGTTTTAATGTTCACATTGCTGCTGAAGCGCACCGAAGGATTGTTCTTCTGATCCTGGGTATGCGTCCAGGTTACCGAGAAATCCTTTTGCTTCCCAAAGGCTGAGGGAAGGCCGCTGGATTGAGGGATCTCACGCTCTCCGGACCTGAACTCGGAATAACCGAGGGACAGGGAGCCGGTGTATTTGTAGTTGATGTTGTAATTATTCAGCGTGCGCAGGGCCCAGCTCCCGTTTGTATAAATGTCGCCGCGGATGGTCATGTCCGTCTGGTCGCTGATGCCCCAGTAAAAGCCACCGTCTTTGAGGTTATAGCCTAATACTTCACTGCTGTTGAAGGTTGGGATCAGGATCCCCGAATGCCGTTTTTTGGTATTGGGAAAGTAGCCGAAAGGCAGGCCGAGTGGGGTAGGCACGCCCCCGATCTCGAGGTACATCGGGCCGGTGACGATCTTGTCATCCGGGATGATCTTGGCCTTTTTGGCCCTGAAAATGGTACGCGAATCTTCAAACTGGCAGGGAATACATTTCAGGTCCTTCATGTACACCACATCGTTGCTATCCTTTTTCACCTCGCTGCCCAGCAGGATCAGCTCCCCCTCTTTGGTTTTGATCCCATAGATCTTTCCCTTTTTCGTCTTCACGTTATAGATCATACTGTCCGCGCCCGATTCCTGCCCGTCGATCTTAAACACCGGGCTGCCGATGTACTTGCCCAGGGAGTCTTTCTTGCCCGAAGATTTGATGGTATTCTTTTCGTTGTCTACGGTAATGTACTCCGCCCTGATGCTCATGCTTTCATACTCAATAAAGGCATCGCCGAATAAATACACTTTCTGGCCTTTGGTTTCGTATCTTATCGAATCCCGTGCGTTATAAGTTACCTTTTTGTCCAAAGCCTGGTCGTCGTCCCCGTCATCGGTGTCCAGGGTATCGAGGTCTACGGTTTTTACGCTGTCTTTGGGAGGAAGAGCCGTTTGAGCCTTGTTGCCTGCACTGGTATCCGGAGAGGCTGTTTTGGGAGGATTGACCGTTTTGGTATTATTGCCTTTCAGGTCGGATTGGGCAACCAGCGTGGCCTTACTTATTAACACTAATAAGAGTATAAAAAATATTTGTTTGAGTCTGATAATAAATCCTTCGGGCTAAATTTACCTAAACCTGCAAAGCTAACAATTAACGGGCTCATAGGCTATCAAATAACGAATTTTAAAGATAAAAATTACCCAAAAAAATATAACAGGATCCACCCAATTCAGTGTCCGAAAACGAAAGTGTTATGAAGTTCGAGAACAGATGTAAGATGCCGGGAACATTACTGGCAGTAAGCCTTCTGCTTACAGGTTTTGCATTGCTTAGTAGTTTTTATATTCCCAAAGGCCATAAGGCTCCTCCCAAAGACCGTAAGGTAAAAGTGATTGTGATTGATGCCGGGCACGGTGGCAAAGATCCCGGCTGTAACGGCGTGACCCACAAGGAAAAAGACGTGGCCCTGGCAGTAGCCCTCAAGCTGGGGAAGCTCATCGAGGAATATGTGAAAGACGTGAAGGTGATCTATACCCGCAAAACGGATGTGTTCGTCGAGCTGGAAGACCGCGCCAAAATTGCCAACGATAACAATGCCGACCTGTTTATCTCCATTCACTGCAACGCCGCCGGGAAGCCGGTGATGGTTAAGGATAAGAAAACCGGTAAGATGCGCGCCAAAACCTTCAAGAATTCGAAGGGAAAAACGATTGTGGTGGAAACGGCCAACCCGGTGCCCTATGGCTCTGAGACCTATGTGATGGGCTTAAAGAACGAGGAGGGGAAAATGAAGGTGGCCCAGCGTGAGAACTCCGTAATCCTGATGGAGGATAACTACGAGACTAAGTACCAGGGCTTCGATCCTAACAGCGAGGAGAGCTACATCATCATGAGCAATTATACCTCGGGCTATGTGATCCAGAGTGCGGGCCTGGCCCTGAAGATCCAGGAGGAGTATTCCAAACGGGCAGGGCGCGTGGATAAAGGCGTGCACCGGCAGAGCATTTGGGTGCTCTGGCGGACCTCGATGCCGAGTGTGTTGACAGAGATCGGCTACCTGACCAATCCGCAGGAGGAAAAATTCCTGGGCTCTGAAAAAGGGCAGGAGTACATGGCTTCCTGCTTGTTCCGGGCTTTCCGGAAGTATAAGGATGAGCAGGAAGGCATCAAAAAGGATTACGATGATGCCATCGAGAATCAGAAAAACCTCGAAAAGGAAGTGCATGTGCCGATCAAGGAAACAGAAACGGTAGAGGCCGAAGACGATGAAAAAAAAGACACGGCGGGCTCACGGCAAATCACGATAATGCCTAAAGCCGGAGAGGAAAACATCAGGGCCTACAGCGAATCCATCGCTTTGGCCGACGTTACGTTTAAGAATAAGAATTACGAGGAGGCGAAACTCCTGTATGAAAAAGCACTGAAACTGCGTAACGGCAAGGATGAATACGCTGAGAAAAAGCTCGGGGAAGTGAATGCAGCGATTGCACGGGATAAAAAGGCCGAAGAGGATGAGAAAAATAAACCCGTTGATAAGAACGACATTATTAAAAATTATAAGGATAAGGTCAATAAAGACAGTGCTAAAACAGAGGCTTCGACAGGCTCAGCCAACGTAACCAAAGTAGAACCGAAAACCGAGCCGAAAACAGAAGTGAAACCGGTGGTAAAGGCCGGTGCCATTGAGTTTAAGGTACAGTTTGCCAGCGCGGATAAGGAAGTGGATGTCAAAAGCAAGTTCCCGAACGTGAAAGAGGTCTGGTTCTATAAGGCGGGAGCCGTCTATAAATATACATCCGGAACCTTTTCCTCCTTTGAGGAAGCAACCAAGCACCAGGCAAAGCTCAGGGGGCTGGGCTATAAGGATTGCTTTGTGGCAGCCTTTAAGAACGGGCAGCGCATGGAGATCAACGAAGCCAAAAAACAGTCAGAGGTAAAGTAAATATAGAGAACAGGAAGAGGCATTTTAAACCACAATAGGCACATAGAAAATATAGGGAACAGGAAGAGAACATAGAAGCATTTTAACCATACACTTTCACACAATCAAATCTGTTCTAATCTGCTTGATCCGCGTCATCTGCGTTCATTTGTTCCATTGGTTCTAATCAGTGTTCCAGTGTATCCGGAATGCTGTTCATCACACCCGATTGCAGCGGTGTCCACATACCCATGGTGATATTAGCTTTATGAAGGGTATTCCCTGTCCATGTATTACAGGTTTTAAAAAGACTGTAGCGTCCTTTGGCTTCAAAATAATTATCGTGTGAGCCATAAGCAGGGTGAGGGATCAGCTTTGGCGTTCCGTTCTGCAGGTCGAAGCTACGGGTAATCTCGGCAATGAGGTTCTGGTAATCGGGCGCACTGATCCTAATCTCTTTGGTAGATTCGCCATCCGCTTCCATGTGGCGGTAATAGGTAACATGCATCGCCGTGCTGCCAAGCCCGAAGGTGGCTTTAAAAGCGGTAGAAACTTTCAGGTCTTTCCATTCAGGAGTGTTGAGGTAAAAGCCTTTGTCGCCCCAGCCGACAGCCACGTATTTGTAAGTAGAATCCACATCCTTAAACAGCGAGTCGTTCACCAGGTTGTTCCAGTTGAAGCTCACTACCGAATTGGGCAGGTTCATGTTCTTTGGCATCACAATATCGGTATGCGTGCCGTTTGTCCTCACGTAAATGCTTACTTCCTTTGGCTCTTTCCGGTCTTCCGCCTCGCGCTTTACTTTCGGAAGCAGGAGCGCCCAGGCCAGCCATACTCCGGCCAATGTCGCCACATAGAGCAACAGCTTAAAACATACCTTAAGAACTTTCATGAACTAATTTTAGAAGCAGGGATTACCGGGATTTTATTTCTCTTTACTTAACATGATCTGCTTGTCGAGGCTGAACGTATCGCTCGTTCCCAATTTCAGATCTATTTTTTCCTCACCGGTTTTGTAGCCTTTTTTAGAAGCTTTGATCGTATAAGACGTATTGCCTTTCAGGGTCATAAAAAACTCCCCGTTGTCGTTGGTTACAGTGCTCATCACTACCGCTCCGCTGGCATCGGTAATCGTTACATCAGCCATGGCAATACCCGAACCTTCAAAGCCATCGCGGATCGCCCCTTTCAGGATGCTCAGCCCATTGTTGACTTTTTTCTTATTGTCTTTTTCGAGGATCGCGTAATTAGAAAGGTCTGCTTTGTAAATATCGCTTTCTCCCAAGCCACCCGTGCGCTCGCTGGCAAAATAAGCGGTTTGCGCATCGGCGCTCACCACCAGCGGTCCGTCTTTGAACACGGTATTGATAGGGTAGCCTAAATTCACCGGTTTGCTCCATTTGCCACCTTCCAGCACGGATTTAAAAATATCATAAGAGCCCATTGAGCTCATACCGTTTGAAGAGAAGAACAAGGTCTTACCGTCCGGTGCTAGGAATACGCCCACTTCATCATAAGCTGTATTGATCTCCGGGCCGATGTTCACCGGTTTTCCCCATTCCATTTTATTGATCCGTGTTACCGCATAAATATCGGAATGGCCGTAGCCACCCGGGCGCTCACTGGTGAAATAGAGGGTCTTTCCGTCAGGGGAAATGCAGCCACCGCCTTCCCAATAGGTTGTGTTAATCGGTTTCCCGATTGCTTCCGGTGTTTTCCATTTGTTGTTTACCACTTTGGAAATAAAGATGTCGCCACCCCTGGATTCGTTATCCTTCACATCGTTCTTATAAATAAAGATCTGCTTGCCGTCCGGAGAGATGCTGGTGCAGGCGTCATGCGCATCGGTGTTCACATTGCCCGGTACATCTTCGGCCTGGTTCCATTTTTTATTGATAGTATCCCAGGTAGAGATAAAGATATCCTGGAAGAACTTACCATCACCTTCCACATCCCTTGGAGAGTCGGTCGTTTCGGGGCGGCGGGTGTTGAACACCAGCTTGCGTCCGTCGGCGCTCACAGCAGGCGACTGATCGTCGTATTTGGAGTTGATTGCCGGGCCCAGGTTTTCTACTTTCGCATCTATCGGCTCAGCCATGTACTTTTTAGCATTATTGCAGTGGGCCACATACACGTCCACATCTTCATATTCCGCCTCTTTGGACTTTGCCGTGGTTTTATAGGTATTGAATTCAGTAAGCGCATCATCGATCTTCACATCGTGCAGGTAGATCTTCCCGAGCAGCAGGTGCGTTTCGGGTTTTACATCCTTATTGGTAGCAATCGCTTTTTTGAAGCTTTCTTCGGCATCAGCGTACTTTTGCAGCTGAAACTGGCAAATGCCCACATAGTGCAGGACTTTCGCATCGTCCGGGTTCTTCTGGAGCACTTCCTTGTAGATGTTGAGAGCGCCGATGTATTGGCCGGCATAGAGTTTTTGTTTGGCCAGTTCCATCTTTACAATATCACCGGCATCCAGGGCCTTTACACTTGATACAAGGGCTAAAAAGCAAATCGAGGTAAAAAATATCTTCATAGGTCAGAAAATTTCTTGTTTATAAATATAATTAAAAGGAATGAAAATGGCGGGTAATTGTGTAAAAAAATATGAATTATCTGTATTTTTACCAGCATGAGCGCTATCGGTTTTTACGTTATATTACCATTTCTTTATCTTATTGCACTGCTGCCCTTCCCGCTGTTCTACCTGTTTTCCGACTTTGTGTATTTCCTGCTCTACAGGGTGATCGGCTACCGGAAGAAGGTTGTCTTCGAAAACCTGAAAAATTCCTTTCCCGGAAAGTCACACCGGGAGCTGAAAGAGATCGAGCGTAAGTTTTACCATTACCTCTGCGACCTGTTCCTGGAAACCCTGAAAACCCTGACCATCTCCAAAGAGCAGGCCATGCGCCGCTGCGAGATGAATGAGAATACCAAACGGATCTTTAAAGAATTGTACGATCAGAAAAAATCCTGCATCCTTGTGATGGGCCATTACGGCAACTGGGAGTGGGCGGGAAGCTCCTTCAGCCTGGTGAATCCCCAGCAGTTGTATGTGATCTACCATCCGCTCAGTAATAAAAGCTTCGATAAGCTGATGTACAATATGCGCACCCGCTTTGGCACAAAGCTCTATGCCATGAAAGATACCATGCGGGAAATGATCCGCAACAGGAACGAGATCAATGCCACGGCCTTCATTGCCGATCAGACCCCTTCGCCGGATAATGCCTATTGGACCACGTTCTTAAACCAGGAGACGCCCGTATTCTGGGGAACGGAAAAGATCGCGCAAAAGCTGAATTTCCCTGTCGTGTATGTTACCGTGAACAGGGTGAAGCGTGGCTATTATGTAGTGAATACCGAATACCTGGTCATGGATCCGAAGAATACAGCAGAAGGCGAGATCTCCGAGCTGCATACCCGCAAGCTTGAAAAGGACATCATCGCCCAGCCCGAGATCTGGCTGTGGAGCCACCGCCGCTGGAAACATAAAAAGAAATAGCCTGCCGGCCTTGCGCCCACAGGCTGCAGAGTCTTAAGATTTTCCTTTTTCAGATCCGGATAAAGTAAAGCTGAGCCACACAAGCATGAGCAGGCACAGGGGAGGCATGACCGAATCATACAATTCGGTTGCATTGGCAGAAGCCTTGTTCTCTTTTGTAAACCGGCTGGCACCGGCTTCCCCGTGCCCAAAACTCTTCGCTTTCAGGTGGAGGGCCTCTATGGTGTTTCCGGTTCCCTTTTCCACGGGGCTATAGGAAGAAGCCCTGATCTCAAAAGTGCCCGGAAGCCCCGGCGCTATGGCCAGGGCGATGATGAGCCATAATTTCATAGGATTGATCCGGGAGGCTTTTTTAGTTCTTCATGAATTTTTTATAAACCGGGCCGCTTTCACTTTTCAATTCGAGCAGATACATCCCCTGCGACAACGCACGTAAAGGAATGTCAACTGTAGATGAATGATCCAGGGCTTGCGTAAATACCTGTTTCCCGTTTACATCCCTGATGCTTAAGCTTGTATACGTCATGCCGGTTTCATTGAAGAGCCGGATGTTGTCCGTAGCAGGATTCGGATAAAGGCTTATATTTTCTGCCTGCGCGGCAAGTACGTTTAAGCCGACTGTTTTGGAGCTGTAATAATCAAACTGACGGAAGGCATTTTCCCAGGCGCCTGTGCCGGAATTCCATCTTTCATTCAGGTAGGTGATCTGGTTATCATGACTATCGTAGGTATAGGTATCCCTGTCTGTATTTTCCCAGGCCATAATCGTGGGGTTAGGCTGCTGTGAGATGCTGTTCAATAGATGATGGTTGCCATCGTAGGAATGCGCCACTTTGTAAATGGCGATATAGGACGATGTATTGGAATCATAGATCTCTTCTACCAGGCCGGTCAGGTCGCTGTTTGTGTAGAAAAACAGGTAGCGCTCGAAGCTCTCCCAGGACGACGTAACGGTGCTCCAGCCCTCGAAAATATCGCTGGTATATTCGTTGTTCGTATTGTAAGTCGCCGTTTCTTTTTTCAGGTTGACCCATGATGAGGAGCTCAGGTTCCACTGTTGCTCAATGGATGTTAAGAGATTATGATTCGCATCGTAGGTATTCGTTATATACGTATTGTTTTTCCAGGAATTGGTGGAGGTCACCCAGTCCTGCATCAGGCCTGTTATACGGTTGTTGGCATTATCGTAGGTAAACGTATATTTTTGAGTATTCACCCAGCCTGAGTTCCAGTATTGCATTTCGTAGCCAAGAAGATTGTTGTTCGCATCAAAAGAATAATTTATCCTCCTTTCACTGGCCTGCCACGCCCCACCGGCGCTATTATCATTGATCAGGCTGTTTTCTTTATCAGCGGCATTGTAGCCGTATAGGATCCGCGAAGGGGCTGCCCACTGCAAGGCATTGACATCCCAGCTGCTATAATAGGTGCTGTCCTTTAAGCTTACAAGGGCCGCCTGTTTTTTCTGTGCCTGTCCTTTCCCATGCCATTTGTTTTTTAAAGGACCTGTACGGGAAAAGGACGATTGGGAAAATCCGGGAGTAAAAAGCAGGATAGCGAAGCAACATACTAGTTTTTTCATATAGAAAGTTTTACAGAGTTAATAAAAGGGATGTCTTTTCTGGTGATGACATAAAGTTAGTACAGGGAAAACGGATAACAGGGTTAAACCGATAAGTGTCCGCATCCGTTAAATAAATGACGGCCGTCTAAGTAAAACTGAACTGAACTAAAAAGCCCGGACCTTTAGCAGATCCGGGCTTTTACATGGATTGTTTTTTTGCTGAGAATAAACAGCTTATTGCTTGATGAATTTCTTAACTGTGCTTCTACCATCGGAGCTCAGCTTCACAAAATAAATTCCCGCCGCAAACGTGCTGACGTCAATGGGCATGCCTTTGTTGTTTTCGATTGTAGTGCTTAGTACTGTTTTTCCATATACGTCACTAATTTCGATATCCGCAGCTGTTAGGTTTTTGAAGGAAAGGTTGATCTCCGAAGCCGCAGGGTTAGGGTACAGGGAAAATACGGCGTCATGCTCCTGCTCCTTCATGGAAACAGGCCCACAGGGAGAAGGATAATACACCTCGTAAAAATTCCGGAGCAGGCCCATGTCTGTTTTCAATTGTTGCAGCGCGGTGTTGCTCCCGGTAGGAAAGGAGGTGCAATGCACGTAATCTATTTCAAAACTGCTACCCGGATTAATAGTGAATGGTCCCGTTCCTATAATATAACTTCTGTTATGAGGAATATTGCCCGCCGTGATCTCCGACCAATTACCCGGCCCGCAGGCGGAGTTTGTGTAGGTTGTACCCGGATAAGCAAAAGGGGTAGCTGTCGTTCCTCCATAGCCGTTGCCGCCACAGGTAAAGGGAGTTCCACTTCGCCAGGAACCCGACATGTAATTGTAAAACTCAGCAGCATTCTGCGGAGCAAATTGATCAACCGGAGCGCCGGCTACGGCATAATTAAAATAATTGAAACGCGTCATTCCCATGTGCTCACAAGGCTCATCCACTATTCCATCTGCGTCGTTATCAACGCCGTCCTCTGCATTGAGTCCGCCTTTCAAAATCTGGTAACCTGCGGCAGGGATTATGTTGCCATAACCGTTTACGCCACTAACGGACTCATCAAAGGAGTCGGCATTATAAGCATAGCCGTAATTTCCTGTTACATCGCAGCCAATGAAGTCGTCGCCGTAATAACCCAGGTCGACATCCGTCCAGAGGCTAACAAAGGCACTGGAATAGGCCTGGCTGCTCCGGTTAATAACCTTGTAATTATAAAAGGTAGCCTTACTTAAAAAAGCATACTGGCTGGCTGTAGCACTATTTCCGTAGGCATAAGCCGTCGCATGAATTTCCACTTTCAGAGGAGCGGCTCCTGTCTGGCCGTGGCTGAGGTTATCGTTAAAGATATAGTACAAGCTCTGATCGCCTTTGATAAGCGGGTAATCGCCGCCGGTCAGAGGGTCATAGATGTGATTGTTGTTCTTGTCCACAAAAGGAGCCAGGTTTCGCGATTGGGCGCCTGTGCCTTGTGCGGGCCACGACAGGAGGTCGGCTACCGGTATATAAGAGCCGTTCTGTACGTTGCCGTTATTAAAGTTCGTAATAAAGGCGTTGATATCGGTTTGGTTCAGTTTCCAGATCCTGTCGTATTGATTGGAGGTAGCCGGTGTAATAGCCGCGTTGGTGGTATCCAGCGGGCCGGGCCAGAATTCGTCGCCAAATTGCCTGTACGTTTGTGCCGCCAGATGAAGCGTGTTGGCATTGTCGTAAGCCCCGATCCACAAGGAGGTATTGAAATCGGAATGGATCCCGCTTCCGGCGGGTACCTCATAAGACCAATGAGTACCGCTTTGGGTGGAGTGCATGATGCCGCGGTTGCCAATCCCTGCTTTCACATTATTAATGTCGAGGTAGTTGAAATTGTTCTGTGCCTGGCTTATAGCGGCTGTTGCAGCGACGCAAATGATTAAGAATGTTTTCATGACGTGTTGTTTTATAGTACAGAATAAAATTACGACAGCGAAAACGGATAAAAACCCTGAACCGATAAGTGCCCGGATCCATTAAATAAATGGCGTCTATCCCCCGAAAACTGAAATAAAAGAAGCCCGGACCATTGATGGATTCGGGCTTCGTATACCGTTCGTTTACGAAAACAAGACAGCAGCTTATTGCCTGATGAATTTCTTCACGGTGCTTTGACTACCGGAGCTCAGCTTTACAAAATAAATTCCTGAGGCAAGAGAATGGACATCGATGCTTATGGCTTCGTGACCTTCATAAGAAGTACTTGATAATATCTTTCCGTATACATCGCTGACAGTAACAGTGGTTTCTGCCGGCAGCACTTTGTCACAGGAAATTGTAAGTTGTGAGCTTGCCGGATTAGGATACAGTGCGAAAGCCATGGCTTCGTTTTGCTCCTGTACGCCTGTAGCCAGGCAGCTATTGCTAGTCCCGGACTGATAAAAGCTTTTCACCGCATTGACATCCTGATCAAGTTTGGCTAAGGCGCTTCCGGAACCCGGAAATGAAGTAACATGTGCATATTCCATACGGATAATTTCTCCCGGTTGGTATAAGGCATATTTGGTACTCATGATATAGCGCCTGTCGTTAGGTAGGACGGTTTCCGACCAGTTTGCAGAGCCGCAGGCTGAATTGGTATAGCTTGTTCCCGGGAAAAGGTAAGACGTTGCGGTGGTTCCGCCATAACCATCAGCACTGTTACAGGTAAACGGACTTCCGTCTTTCCAGATGCTGCGCATGTAGTTGTAATATTCAATAGGAACAGATGGCTCGGTTATGCCGGTCGGCACACCCGAAAAAGAATACTGAAAATAGGAAAAATTCGTCATGCCCATCTCCTCTCCGCTCTCGTCAATCAGGCCATCATCATCATTGTCGATGCCATCGCTTATGCTTCCGGGGGATTTCAACATTACAAAAGCAGCTGCCGGCGGATTTGGTCCGTAACCGAAATAGTGCCCGATCGTTTCATCATCAGCATCGCCATTATAAACATATCCGTAATCATCTTTCACATCGCATCCAATATAGTCATCGGCAAATTGCCCGAGATCCGCTTCCGAATGAAGGCCTATATAGAAATCCGTATAGGTTTTTAAGCTTCTGTTAATAATCTTATAATCATAGAAAGTCGTATAGTCTAATGCCGGATTGGCAGTTACAACGCTGCAGGTTCCATAGGCGTATGCCATACAATGAATCTCCAGGCCAAAGCTTTGTCCTCCGCTGATATGCGGAGATGTGGTCACATCATTATAAATAAAAAATAAAGCCTGGTCGCCTTTGATAAGCGGATAATCTCCTCCGGTCAGCGGATCGTACGTGTTGCTGTTATTAACATCCACGTAAGGAGCCAGAATAGCGTCTTCGTTTTTGGTGAGGTCGCCGTTTCCGGGCCATGAAATGAGATCGGCAGCCGGGATATAACTTCCGTTCTGTACATTGCCGTTGGCGTAGTGGACAATAAAGTCGTTAATGTCAGACTTATTCAGTTTCCATATCTTCGTGTATTTGGCACTATTTGTAACAGTGCAATTGCCTTCAACTGAGAGAGGCCCCGAGTTAAAATCTTTACTGGTTAGAAGATCAAGCTCTGCTGACAGATATAGCTGAGCATTTTCCATGCCGCCAAACCAGAGGTTGGTCAAATTGCTGGAGTGTTTGTCACTGCCCTTCGGGACTTCATATAAATTGCTTTGGCCGGATTGATTGCAGTGAAGATTACCGCGGCTGTTGATGCCGGCTTTTACCTGGTTAATGTCAAGATAGTTGAAATTACTTTGTGCTTGTATAATAACACTCACATAAAGGAAAGAGAGTAAAAATAGATGTTTCATAACCGTACATTTTAAATAGTGAATACTAAATGCCGGGGATGGTGCTATAAAATTACGGAAACATGTAGAAACAAAAAGCCCAAACCATACAAGTGTATGGTTTGGGCTCATAAGTGGTCGGATTTTCCTGGGAAGTGGTATTATTCCTTTTCTACATCCAGTACCGGATTTTTTCCTAAAGCTTTACGCTCTTCGTTCTTTTTAAACGTTTTGTTGAGGTAATACAGGTTTTTCTCTTCGTGGCCTACACGCTTGATCATATCGATGAGGTCGGTCACATCTTTTTCCGATTGCTGTTGCTCGAGCACAAAGGCTTCGAGGAATTTAAAGGTAGCGAAGTCGCTCTCTTCATACGCCAGCTTTGCCAGCTTATTGATCGCAATGGTTACTTCATGCTCCAGGTCGAATACATAATGAAAAACCTCCAGGATGTTTTTTAGCTTCACCGCTGTTTCCTTCAATGGTTTCAGGTGAGCGCCGCTGCCGTATGTGTTGAGGTATTTGTACATCTCAAGCATGTGCTGTCTTTCATCTTCGGCAGCTGCATAAAAATAAGCGGCTACGCCGTCAAGGGCTTTTTCTTCGCTCCAGGTGGCCAGTGTGAGGTAAGAATTGGAAGCAAAGGCTTCTTTCTGGATCTGCTCGTTGAGAGCTGCTTTGATTTTATTGGATAGCATCGTGTGATTTTTTAATGGTTCGGATTGATGCAGGAAAGTTACTAATATTTTTTTCGTGGCTCAGGATAAATTTACAATTTTGCAAAGCGACTGATATTTAGAATTAAAATAAATTACCTGCGGCGCTTTATGGAATGTATTTCCGGGAGCGTCTTTTTAGTAAAAGAAATCATGAATGCCATGACCACATACCTGCTAGGCCTGCTGCTTACTTTAGCGGCAGTATCACGGGGTCAGTCCCGGATCACGATCTACGGCAGGGTAACAGACGATAGCACACAGGCGCCGCTCCGCCATGTGAATGTGCAGGTGCAAAACTCGACCTATTATGCTACTACCGATAAGCAGGGGTATTATCGCCTGGTGATTCCCGCCAGGAAGCACGTCTCCCTGGTGTATAAGCTATTAAGCCACGTGACACGCGTCAGAGAGGCTGATCTCCGCGACATATCCGATTCGGTGAACATTTCCGTATCCCTGAAGCCGCTTGCCACTGAGCTCAGCATGGTGCCCATCTACGCCAAAGCAAGGCCCGATACCATCCTGGGCTCGCCGTCATACAGCGTGTATGATTTCGATTTTTACGAAGACAAGTTTATCCTGCTTACGGCTGTGAAATCCCTGAGGGAGGCCATGCTGAAGCTAACGGACCTTAACGGCAAGGTCATTACCAGTTTTACGGTGCCCAAAGAAGGCGGCCTGGCCAAAGAATTTTACCACGATTACATGGGGTATACGAACCTGGTTTGCGAAAATTACATCTACCGCATCAATATGTACCACGACCGCTTTGTGCTCATCCCCCTGGCAGTGGAAGATGTGAATTCCCTGATCAAGCCCATCCTTGACACTATCAACGGCAAGATCATCTACACCGATTACTGGAAGGATTACCCCTTATTTAATTATTTTGCGTTCAACGAAAAAGACAGCGCCCGGAGCAAGCTTATTTCCATTGAGGACAAAGAGCTGATGCATGCCTACAATTTCGAGTATTATTCCATGAAGCCCAATGAAAAGCTGCAGGCCAGGCGCATGGCGATGGACCTGAATGTGGATAAGCATATCGTAGCCTCGCTCATGAGCGGTTTTACCAAAAGCATGTTCTACGAGCCTCTGTATGCACCCCTGTATGTGGTAAAAGATACGATCTCCATCTTCGATCACTATAAGAACCTGCTCTTTCATATCGACCGCAACGGTCAAAAGATAGATTCCATCCACATTAGCTACAACCATCCCAAAAACTGGAAAGAATGGAAGAATGTGATGCTGAAAGATGATGTTGAAAATACGATCTATGCGGTGTATGAAAAGAACGGGCATAAGTACATCAAGCAAATCAGCCTGCAGAACGGCCGGGAGCAGGGCAGGTATTCGCTCCAGTTTCACAGCGCCGATAAGCTGAAGATTCATGATGGGTACGCGTATTACATTTACAGGCCTTTTGAAAGCACGCAGGAGAAGTATTTTTACAGGGAGCTGATTGTGTTGAGTAAGTGAGGGAGATCTGAGTAGTGAGATCTGAGTAGTGAGAGGAAAGAACGATTGTCCACTGCCACTTGTCTTTCCTCATAACTTTACAAAAAAATAACCCGGGCGGTTTTTGAAAACGGTTTTTTCTTTGCACATTCGTTGTTGAGATACACACGATGAATAAGTTAAAGATTCCGGCCCTTACCCTTGTGCTTAGCCTGATTTCCGCGATCCTGCAAACGCTGTTGGTAAGCATCATTGCCTATAAAATTACCGGGGCAGCCAATTTCTCCATTATGCTGCTCTATTTCTTCATTTCGTTTATCATCAGCTTTTTTGTGATCTATATCCTCTATAACAATGTTATTTTCGATAAGATCGATAAGCTGTACTTAAAGGTGAAGGCTTTGCAGCCAAAGGAAATTCCCAACACCGAGTTTCAGCTCGACGAAGTGGATTCGCTGGAAAGGCTGGAAGATGAGATCAACAAGCTGGCGGAAGAGCGCAACAAGGAAGTGGAGCAGCATCGCAACCTCGATAGTTACCGCAAAGAATTTCTCGGCAATGTCTCGCACGAGCTCAAAACCCCCATCTTCAATATCCAGGGCTATGTTTCTACGCTCATCGATGGAGGCGTGGATGATCCGACCATTAATATCGAATACCTCAAACGGGCCGATAAGAGCGTCGACCGCATGATCCAGATCATCGACGACCTGGAGACCATTTCGCAGCTCGAAGTGGGAACGCTGGAGCTCGAACGTGAAAAATACGACCTCGCCCAGCAGATCAAAGAAATTATTGAAGCGCTGGAATTCCAGGCCAGCCGGAAAAACATCCGTTTGCAACTGGCGAAAAAATACGACAAGCCGATCATCGTTCATGCGGATAAGTTCCGCATCCGCCAGGTAATCGTAAACCTGATGACCAATAGTATTAAGTATGGCAAGGAGAACGGCAAGACACTCATCACCATCAATTTATTCGATGAGCAGGTCATTGTCGAGATCAAGGACGATGGCATCGGCATCGAAGAGAAGCACCTGTCGAGGTTATTCGAGCGCTTCTATCGCGTGGATAAGGGCCGCAGCCGGGAGCAGGGCGGCACAGGACTTGGCCTGGCCATTGTAAAGCACATTGTGGAAGCGCATAACGAGACCATTGATGTGGATAGTAAAGTGAATGAGGGAACCACCTTTACCTTTACGATCAAGCGCGGCGAGTGATCTGCTTAACTCAACCCGGTTTTAATTACTGAACCCGCGGATTTCATTTTCAGATTGTTTAATCAAGCATTATTTTTTAAAATTCTGTCATCTTCGTTCATCGGTAAATGATAAATGCCGGTAAGTCATAGCTATTAGTTGGTGCCTTTCGGGCCTGAGTGGTATGCGTAAAATTACGTGCTTTATGAGAATGTCGGTTTTTTTAACGGCATTGTATATTCATGGAGATTCCATTAATTTGTTTTTTTACTGTAGCCATTCTGCCTCAAAAATCTGGATGAAACAGTTGTTTAAATACTACGCTTTGCTAAAATCATATATCCTTCTTTTATCTTTCTTCCTCCCATTCTTTTGCATGGCGCAAATGGGAGGGTTCAAGAACTATACCCAGGAAGATGGATTGACCAGCTCGTGTGGCTATCAGATAAGCCAGGACTCCAAAGGCTTTGTATGGATCGGAAGCGATAATGGACTTTTTCGCTTCGATGGAACAGAGTTTAAGCAATACAACGAAAAATCAGGGTTCAAGAATATTGAAATATTAGGAACTGCACCCCTGTCCAGCGGCGAGGTTTTTGTTATCCCTTTTCTGAGTGATTTCGGAATTCTCAAAAACAATAAGTTGTTTACGGCTCAAGACGACGCTGAGTTAAGAAAGCTCCGACTGGGAAATGTCATGCCTCTTTTCATGAGCAATGCACGTATGGATCAAGTATTCATCTGTGAACCCGATAACCCAAAATCCGTTTACATCTATAGAAATGAAAAAATTTCTGAATTCCCTGTGCTCCTTGGTGACAAGCTGCCAGGTAGCACATTCCATTACCGGTTGTATGATTTTAATACCCACTATGTGTATTTTCAGCGCGATAGCTCCAGGGTAATAGCCTACAATATTCTGACAAAGAAAAAAACGCCCTGCAATATCAGCCTGGAAAGCGATAGGAGCACATTAAGCAAAGATCGTTTTTTGGTGACCGTGCAAAATAATACGATCATCGTATATGAATTGATAAGCCCTTTCGTTTTTAAGAAAATAAACTCATTTGAAATAGGGGAAAACATATACATCACATTTATAGACAACACTAACAAGCTTTGGGTCTGCCTGGAGAATGGTGGTGCCTTATACTTTGATCAGGACCTTAGAGATACCACGGCCTCTGCTAAACCGGTAAAATTTCTGGAAGATTACATGATCAATAGCTTATTGAGGGACCGGGACGGGAATATGTGGTTTAACACAAAGAACAATGGCTTGGTTTTCGTGTCAGGCAAGGCGTTTAAGGCCTATGTTCAGTTGCCGGTTAAAAACAATGGCTCTCTCTATACGGCGATTGCAGCGAACAAAACGGCTGTATTTCTGGGAAACAATACTTCCGTGGCGAGCATCTACCGTTCTGAAAAATTAACGGGATTAACATTAGACAAACATAAAAAGTTTGAATGCCAGGCAATTTTTGCCAATGAGAAAGTCGCTATTTTTGGTCTGGCCAAGAATATTTTTACGGTAGACCTTTCTGATCATAAGATCGGGCGCCTTGCTAAGATTAGCTTAGTGAAGAATGTTATGCCTTATACCTCTCACAGCGTATTGATCTGTGGAAACTGGGCCTTGTATGAGTATGATTTTGTTGCCCGTAAATTGGATACGTTGCTGCCCGAAAGAGCCTACACGGCCTTGTCTTATCATCCCGACAGCCTGTTTGTGGGTTTTTTTAAAGACCTCTATAAGTTTAACCTAAAGAACAAGAGAAAAGAATTGTTTTTAGAAGGTTATTATTTTAGCGACCTGAAGAAAGTAAGCCCTCATTTATACGCCGCTGCTACCAGTTTTTCCGGGATTATTCTTTTTGATAGTAATAAGATCCTGCGAAAGATCACGGAGCATGACGGGCTGGCAAGTAACCAGGTTAAGAAGATAGAAATCGAGAATGAGCATACGCTTTGGGCCAGTACCAGCCTTGGGCTATCGCGAATAAGCCTTAAGGATAACGCAACGCTTATTAAGAATTTTACAACAATAGATGGCCTGCCATCCGACAGGGTTTCAGGTTGTGTGATTAAAAACGATACGATTTATGTAGCCACTTCCAAAGGCCTTGGAATTTTCCGCATTAAGGACTTATTGAACCAGGATACATTCATCAATAAAGAGGTGATCATCAACTCCGTCAGTTTTAGCGGAAATGAGTTTTTCAACCCGGATAAGCCTTTCACGGCAACCTATCCCGACAATACGATCATTTTTAACCTGAGTTTTTTGGATTATACGTCACAGGGAAAGATCAGTTACCGCTATAAGACCGAAGGTTTAAATGAAGATTGGCAAGTAAGCACCTCTTCAAAAATAATTCTCAATTCCCTGCCTCCCGGAGAGTATACATTTAAAGTGTATGGGCAGGGACACAATGGGAAGCAATCCGGTCATTATACGGCCTTTTCTTTTGAGATAAAACCCTTGTTCTGGCAAAGCCGTTGGTTTTATAGCCTTGTTGCGTTGACGCTGACAGGAATGATGATCTTCCTCATTACTCATTTTGTCAAAAAAAGACGGGATAAGAAACTAAGGTCCTTGCTGTACGAAAAAAAGATCGCCGAGCTGGAGTTGCAGGCCATCAAAGCCCAGATCAATCCTCATTTTATATACAACTGCTTAAATTCGATCCAGTTTCTACTTTATAAAAAGGATTATGAGGAAACGGAGAACTACCTGGACACCTTTTCCAGGATGATCCGCAAAACACTTCTGTATTCCGAAAAAACCTTTATGCCCATCCGGGAAGAGATCGACTATTTAACCTTGTACCTGAACATGGAAAAGTTACGGTTCAAAGGGCATTTCAATTATACGATAGATGTGGCTGCCAATGTCAATAAGAGTTGGCAGATCCCTTCCCTGTTGATCCAGCCTTTCGTTGAAAATGCTATAAAGCATGGCGTCAGCCAGCTTCGGGACAGAAAAGGCATGATTGAAATACACTTTGACTATCACAACCAGCAATTAACCATCATCATCAGGGACAATGGAGTGGGCATCAGGGACAAATCCCTGTTGTCAAAGAAATCAGACTCATTTGGAATCAAGCTGTCGAGGAAGCGGATCGAAGTCTTCCGGCAGCTGTTTGATACGGATATTACCATAGAGATACATGATCTGTCGGAAAAGGGACAGCAGGGGACCGAAATTAAATTGAATTTAAATCTATCGATATGAACGCTAAAATTCAGGTATGTATTATTGACGACGAGAAAAACGGCAGAGACTACATTGCCTTATTGCTGACCAATGAATTTCCCGACCTGGAAATTGCCTTTCAGGCATCAACCATCGAGGATGCTTACCTTCAGCTGGTGAAGAAACAGCCCGACATTTTGTTCCTGGACATAGAGCTTGCGGATGGGAATAGCTTTGAGCTCCTGGATAAGCTACAAAAGATCTCTTCCCGGATTATTTTCATTACCGCTTACGAGCAGTTTGCGATCCGGGCCATCCGGAAGGGAGCCACCGATTATTTATTGAAACCCATCAAACGATCGGATTTTGTAATCGCTGTTAATACAGCTCTTGAAACGATCAGGAACAGCAAACAGTTGACCAAAAAAGACCCTTTGCCTGCAACCATCAATCTGCCGACACAGCAGGGATTCAAACGCATTCTTATTTCGGATATTATCCGTTGTGAGGCAGACTCTAATTATACCTTCTTTTACCTGTCGGACAAAAGTAAGATCATGGTGTCCAAAACCATGCGTGATTTTGAGGACCTTCTCCTGGAACACGATTTTTTCAGGGCGCATCATAAGCACCTCATTAACCTTCGGCATTTTAAAGAGTACATCAAAGGGAAAACCGGGCGGATCGTCCTGTCCGACGATTCAGTGATCGATCTGTCGTTGCGCAGGAAAAACGACTTTATGAAAAGAATACAAAATCCAGGCTAAATCCGGCACTTGCTGGAAACATTTCTGCAGCTGCTCATTCACGCTTTTTTTTGGTAATAGGTACAGTAGCTTTGTTTTTGTTGCTACTTACTAATTATTAACTAAAAACGAAAATGTCATGAAACCAACTAAAACGATGCTGCAGACAATCTTCTCGTTTGTATTTGCCCTGGCTTTGTTTGGGAACCCCATGAAGGGATTGTCCCAAAACAGCGGCTATTTGTATCTGATTCCACTTACGGAGGATGCTGAACCGGCGGGTAACAAGGCAAAAAACAATAAAACCCTGAACACGTTGTTTGAAACCTATGGGGTGATCAGGTATCACAAATCTTTCCCGGGAGCCAAAAGCGAAAGACTGGCACGTGCCTGTGAGATCCATGCCACGGGCGATATCACCGCTTTGTATAAAGCGCTTCAGGAATCCGGATCATTTACAGGGATCGAAATGCAGAATTATTGCAGGGTAGCCTGTAATAATCCCGTATCATACAATGATCCTTTGATGTATTCGTACCAGGGCAACTCTTACACCTGGCAACTCGATCTCATGGATGCAAAGTGCGCCTGGAGCATCACCCAGGGCAATCCTAATGTGTTGATCGGGATTTGTGATACCGAATTCAGGACCGATCACGAGGATTTCGCCAATAAATTTGCCTATGTCTGGAACCCAACCAACTGGGTGCCTAACTGTATGCACGGTACGGCAGTGAGTTCTGCGGCTGCGGCCAATGTGAACAATAATAAAGGCGTTGCCGGTGTTGGTAATAAATGCCGGATTGCCGGTTATGTGGTGCCTACTCCGAGTCCTTGCAGTGGTGATCCATGGTCTTTGGCATGGCAAGCCTACCAGGATGGCGTTAAAATCATTAACATCAGTTGGGGAACCTCCGGGTCTCCAACAGGATACATCAATGACATGTTAAAGGAAATTACGGAAAACGGCAGCACTGTGCTTGTTGCTGCAGGCAATACCAACGAGAATTTTCATCAATACCATTCCGATATTCCCGGGGTGATTAACGTGAGCACGGTCAATTGGGAGAATAAGCTCGGACCAACCGGCATGGCACGTAACGAATGGGTAGACATCTGTACTCCCGGAGGAGGCGGGCTTGTGGCACGTGGTGATGCTGTGAATGCTTATTCGCCGTCAAACAGCACCTCCGCATCGGTACCTATTGCTTCCGGCGTCATTGGTTTAATGTTGTCCGTTAATCCCTGTATGTCACCATCGCAAATCGAATCTGTTATTAAAGCGACAGCAGATCCGATAGCGGATGCAAATCTCTATCCCGGCTTATATGGCGGAGGCAGGATCAATGCATACGAGGCCGTAAAGACGGCTTCGTCGATCAAAAAAAATACCTATGATCTATTCATACAGGATACTGATTATGATTTTGGGCAGGAGCCCAGCAATGATTCTTATCCATCCTGGAAAAGCAAAGCGATATGGCTTCGTGATGATGACGATAATGGAGAGGTTCATCAGGATATAGATCCTTTGGCAGGTGCAGCCTACGTGTATGTAAGAGTCAGAAATATTGGCTGCCAGCCATCGCCCGGTACCGATGTGTTGCACGTCAGCTGGGCAAAAGCTGCTGTTAACCTCGGATGGCCATGGCCATGGAACGGGTCAAATCCACCGCCTACAGGCCCTGATTTAGGTGGTATGGTTGGTATTGCAGCGATCCCTGTGATACCGGCAGGCGGAGAAGCCATCGTCAAAGTAACATGGAACAACGTTCCCGATCCGGCAAACTATCCCAGCACTTTCCCAGGTCCTTTTTATGCGAAAGGCCACTTCTGTATACTTGCAAGGGTGTTATCGGCTGCCGACCCCATGTACTATGAAGCAACGACAGGAAATAACGTAGCAGAAGGAAATGTGATAAGGAATAATAATATTGCACAGAAGAACATCAGCATCATGGAAGACGGCGGTAAAGGCCTGGGCTTTATTCAGGTTGGTCCGCACCTTTTACCATCAAAAACCAGGCTCAACATCGGCAATATTTTTGGTGAAGCGGATCGTATCTTTAAATTATCACTGAAAGTACCGGATAACGAGGTCGGTAATGCGATAACGGCAGATGCAGAGGTGCGATTAACGCTGGATCAGATCACCTGGCAAAAATGGGCAGCGGGAGGATTCGTAGGAACCGGAATTCGTTCTATCGATATACCCAACCAGGAAATATTAATTGGTTCGCCTGACGCCAGCATCTCTAATTTAGCTTACACCTCGACCGAATACAGTGAAGTAGCGCTGGGAATTAATTTTCCTTCAAAAGCTCCGGGGAAAGAGCATTATAATTACGATTTAATCTGGACGGAAGATGCCACCGGTGCTACTGTTGGTGGAGAGCGTTTTGAAATTACACGGACGGCATCAGGAACAACCTCCAAACCTACATCTATGGCAGATGCATCCGCAAAAGCGATTCAACCGGCCTTGAGCCCAAATCCTACCACTGGTTTGCTGACGGTTCAATACCCTCACATGCAGGGAAATTCAAGTATCTCCCTCTATGATAACATGGGCCGGAAAGTACAGAGCAATAGCCTGAACCAGAAAACCAGCACGATTGATATATCTTCCTTGCCAACGGGAATTTATTTCTACCAGATAACAACCGGAAGAGAAATCTTCAACGGTAAGGTTATTAAAAATTGATTGCCCTTCTACAGAATTTAAACCGGCGATGGCCTGTGTTTTGGGTCATACGATGATCATTGGCCTCATTGCCTGATGTTGGTATGACATAAAGCATCAGTACAGCCTATTGATTTTCGGGTTTTGTGATAACCACGGGAAACCTGTATAAATATTCGGTAGCTACGAATGGCGGGAAATTGTGCCTGGATTGACCCCTAAAAATAAAAGGAGCGTGGCCTGTCGCATACAGGTATGGCGTAGCTAAGCCGCCATCCCGCTGAGATAGCGGCATAAGCAGATGAGCAACCGCCGGCCATTCGGGCGGAAATATAAGTGCGATGGAAAAACAGAGAATCAATCAATCTAAAAAAGTCCCGCCGTGAAATGGAGGACAACAAGAACAGGTTGGTGACAATTTTTCAGAGCACTCCGAACAATCGCAAAAGGGCTATATGAAAGCACCTGAGTAAAAAAAACAGATGAATGTTTGATGAGTACCTGAAAAATTGAAACTGCCAGACAGGTTGGAATTAACCCTGAAAACCAACCATAAATAAGGGAGTAAGGGATAACAAAAAATATAACTGATTATGAAAAAGTTTTTAATGACTGCGTTCCTTTTTATAGGACTGAGCACTGCTGTAGATGCGGCAAAATTAACAGCCAATAGCCCATTTGGTCCAATTAGTATTGAAGTTAATGATGGCGTACCTCCACGTGAAGTGTTTATGCCAGGAGCAACTCCAATGAGTGGCTCTTTTCCTGTCCATTATGACGATGGTAGAATTCAAACCACCTTTCCTTTATATTTTGATGGTGGTACAACCATGCAGGATATAATTGATTTTTTAGTTGCTTGGTTCTTTTAGTTTTTATTAAAAACTAATCACAATATTTATATGGGTGCTTGAAAAAATTGTCAAGCACCCATATATTTTCTGCAAATCAGATCATCGTGCAAAAATAGCTGGTGATTTCAGAGGGAGGTAATACATAGCTTGGTAGTCAACAGAAATTAACCGATAGAACTCAATATTAAAAGTGAAACTTCTGATTAAAGCGTTAGAGAAAAAATTCAGAAATACTACGGGTGAGAAGTAATAAACAAAGTCAAACAAACCCAGTACCGGATAAACTAACGGTACAGTATCAATACGAAAAGATTAAAACTATTCCCAACCAAGCTGCTTGGTGCAACTGGGGATGTTGAGGTTCAAGATAAGAACGTATTGAATAAACTCCGCGAAAATATCAGCCCGTAACACAGTGTTTACGCTCTCTCCAATTCAATCACCGTAATCTCCGGCCAGATGCCGAGGCGGCCCGGATAGCCCAGGAAGCCCAGCCCGCGGTTCACGTAGAGGTATTGGTTGTCCTGCCTGTAGAGGCCGGCCCAGTGCTTGTAAATGTATTTCACAGGGCTCCATTTGATAAAGCCAGGAATTTCGATCCCGAACTGCATGCCGTGTGTGTGGCCGCTTAAGGTGAGGTCGATATCTTTATATTTCTGTTCCTGGCTTACCTGCATGTCCCAGTGTGAAGGATCGTGCGATAATAAAATTTTAAAAGGATAGCCTTCTGTTCCGGCATAGGCATTTTCGAGCTTTCCATAGCGCGGGAAGTTCAGGTTGCCGCCCCAGTTTTCGATGCCCAGCAGGGCAATCTTCTGCCCGTCTTTTTCAATAGGTACATGCTCGTTCATCAGCAGGCGCCATCCCGATCTGGCATGCACATCTTTCAGCGCTTCCAGGTTCGCTTCTTTGGCACCCGGCTCCCAGTCATGCTTGTAATCGCCATAATCGTGGTTGCCGAGCGAAGAGTAGACACCGTAAGGTGCCTTCAGCAGCTTATAGCTTTCCAGGTGAGGTTCGGTTTCCTTAGCTTCATTGTTGACAAGGTCACCGGTAAAGAGGATCATGTCCGGCTTCTGGTCCATCACAATCCCAAAGGCTTTCACCAGGGGATCGCTGCTCATAAAGCTGCCCGAGTGAATGTCGGAGAGCTGCACGATCTTAAAGCCGTTGAACGCTTCGGGCAGGTTCGGCGATTTTACCTTCACCTTGTGTACCCTGTACTTATAAGCGCCTTTCACCATGCCATAAATAAACGAAATGGCAGGAACGACCGTAAAGGTAAGGCCTACGTAGCTCATGAATTTCAAACGGCTGATGTGATGAGTGACCTCGGTGGCATCGGCCGGTGCTTTTTGAAAATAGCTGCCAACCCAGCGAAACAGCCTGATCACATCGTCAATGATGAGGAATAATACGCCGAATAATTTACAGATCAACAGGATAAAAGCGATGGAGTAGAGCATCCTGAAAAAAACATTCCATTCATTGGGAGGATAGAAAAGAGCGACCGCGCTAAAGATGATATTGAATGCCGCAAGGCCGAATGTAAAGAAGTAAACAAGCTTTCTTTTACCCGGCGTGAGATCGATGGCAATGGTTTTAATGATCTGGAAAAAATACAATTCGATCAACACGACAAGTGCAAAGACGATGAGAAAACGAATGAACATAAGGATACAATTTAATTGGGCCTAAAGGTATTAATTGAAAATAGGTTTGAGTCCTGCCGGCAAGTTATATTTTACTAAAATCGGTGGCTTTTAGGTTAATGTTAGCCTGCTGTCGGTCAGTGTTACCTGCAGGCAGTCCGGCCGAACTTTAAACTATTTTAAGTGTTACTTCTGCGAAATAAGGCTAATAAAGCCCTAATTGTTAATTAAATATGAAAATGTTCATGTTTTTTAGATGAACGGATCATCAAACTTGAATTCCAATGTTATATTTGGCGCGTTAAATTAAAATTTAAATTATGACCAAAGAGGTATATATTGTATCAGCTGTAAGAACACCGATGGGTTCTTTTGGTGGAACGCTGGCAGGAATTCCTGCCACTAAACTGGGAGCTATCGCTATCAAAGGCGCTCTTGATAAAATAAAACTGGATCCGAAACAGGTGAACGAAGTGTTCATGGGCTCGGTATTACAGGCCAACCTGGGGCAGGCTCCTGCCCGCCAGGCAGCAAAATTTGCCGGCTTGCCGGACAATGTGAATTGCACAACCGTGAATAAAGTATGTGCGAGTGGCATGAAATCCATTTCCCTGGCTGCACAGGCCATTATGCTGGGCGATGCCGACGTGGTAGTGGCAGGCGGTATGGAAAGCATGAGCTCGGTGCCTTTTTACCTGGAGAACAACCGTTGGGGCGCGAAGTACGGAAACGGTACCGTGATCGACGGCCTGGCGAAAGACGGCCTCACGGATGTCTACAATAATTTCCCGATGGGTAATTGTGCAGAGCTCTGCGCTAAAGAATATCATTTCTCCCGCGAAGATCAGGATGCCTTTGCGATCGAATCATACAAGCGTTCGGCTGCGGCCTGGGCAGCGGGAAAATTCAGCGAAGAGATCGTTCCGGTGGAAGTAAAAACCAAAAAAGGAGACATTCTGTTTGCAGAAGACGAAGAATATAAAGCGGTGAATTTTGAAAAGATCCCGGGATTAAAACCGGTGTTTCAGAAAGACGGAACCGTAACGGCTGCCAATGCTTCTACCATGAACGACGGTGCAGCGGCCCTGGTACTGATGAGCAAAGAAAAAGCAGAAGCTCTGGGCTTAAAGCCTCTGGCAAAAATTAAAGGCTATGCCGATGCAGAACAAGCACCGGAGTGGTTTACAACAACGCCATCGGTAGCGGTTCCTAAAGCCATAGAAAAAGCAGGTCTGAAAAAAGAAGATATCAGCTATTATGAATTAAACGAGGCATTTGCTGTTGTTGGTTTAGCCAATATGAAATTAATGGACCTCGATCCTTCAAAGGTTAACGTCAATGGCGGTGCTGTTTCCTTAGGCCATCCTTTGGGAGCTTCCGGCGCCCGCGTGATCGTTACCCTGATCAATGTTCTGAAACAAAATAATGCCAAATACGGCGCGGCAGGTATCTGCAACGGCGGCGGCGGCGCTACGGCTTTGGTGATCGAGAATATGTAAGCATCATTAACTGATTTTTTTAAAAGCTATCTCCGGATAGCTTTTTTTGTTTATGTCTGCCGGGGGCTGAGCGGAGCCGAAGCCCCGCAGTGACTCTCCTCTGTCCAACTTCCGTTTTGACTTTATCATTAATTCCTTGACTGAGCGGAGTCGAAGGCAATGCCAATGCCTTGGCATCATGTTTTAATACCAGGAGCATATATATATAGCCCTATGAACCTGATCGCCTCATTCATCATCTCACTCTGCCATGCAGCCCAGTTTGTCAAACGCCTCGGTAAACACCTCCTGGTTTATCTCAAAAGTCCTTTCCGCTGGAAAACCGAACATCGTAAAATAAAGTATGAGTTTTATTACCGGAAATACAGCTGATCCCTGATTTTACAAATGGAATGAATTGCTTTAATTAAAAAAGCCTGCCTCTATGAAGCAGGCTTTTTTTATAACAGCCAAACCGTGATTAATAATAACGGCCGGAGTGACTGTAATCGGTCTTGTGCGAATTTCTTCCGCCTTTGGCTGCTACTTTCCGCAAGCGGTCCTGATCCATGGAAGCAAAGCCCTGGCCGCCTGATGGAGAGCGGCGCTCATCGCGGGAGTAGGAGCCATCCCTCTCCTGGTGGTAAGAGCTGTCATGGTGCCCATCGTTGTAATAGTAGGAGCGGCTGTTCAGCGGCATGCGGTCTTCTCCACGGCGCTTGTCCCATGGAGCGTCATAGCCTCCAAAGGAATACAGGGTTTCACGCCTGTTGCCCTGTCCTGATCTTTCGGAATGACGGTAGGAGCTATAGTTATCGTCGCGTAAAGGATTGCGGTCATCGCCGCTGTAACGTTCGGAGCTGTAGCTGTTGTATCCCCTTCCTGAATTTCCGTGTGTGGATCCGTAACGGCCTGAGCGCTCATTGCGGCCATAGCTGTTGTTTCGGGATGAGTAATCGTCCGATCTGCGGGAGCTGTTGCCGTGTGATGAGCCATACCTTCCGTCGCGTGATTCACGGGTTTCATTATTTCCGCGGGAAGAGTAGGAGCTATAGCCTCCGTTGCGCGACCTGTTGGTGTAACGGTTATCATCAAAGCCCTCATACGAATAGGAACCTTGCCCACGGGCCTGATCCCTGTCCGGATCCAGGTAGTGGTTGTTCCTCCTCGAAGAATAGTAGGCATTGCGTTGGTTGTTGTTGGAGCCATCATCGCTGTTTCTTCTTTGCGAAGCACCGCCGTATTGCTGTGAGTAGCGGTGCTCAAAGTTTCCCTGGTTTGAACCGAAACGATGACGCTGATCGTAGTCGCGGGTATAATCATCATGCACATAGCCGTCGCTATCCCGTACATCGTAGTAATTGTCGTCATAATCGGCGGTGTAATTGCCGCGACCGTAGTCTTCAAAACGGTCGTCATCCTCTTCGTCTTCGTTGCCGCGGTTGTAGTAAGTGTCGTTGTCCTGGTTATGATAACCATGACGGTACTGGTCGGTAAAGCGTCCGTGAGAGTCTCTCATCTGGATGCCCCGGTTTGTTTCTCTGGTAGTTCTCATGATAAATAATTTAGTGGTTTTAGGAATTATATAAAACACGATACCAGCCTTGCCACCGGAAAGACCTGCCAAAACATGAAAAAATTGCTACACCGCGAAATGGATACGCTCTCATCAGAATCGTAAAGGTGACAAACACAGGCTTCTTTTCTGTAGAATCACTTCCACAGCGGCATGCAAATTGAATCTATAACTAAAACAGGTTCTATGAGTTCCCTGGCCGATACCTTCAATCATTGCTTCAGGAATTTGACAAGCTCCGTTAGGATCATGAATGTATTTGAACCGTTAAAAGAGCACGGGATCACTTTTTTCCGGCTGATTCGAAAATGGAGCTGCTAAGTAAGACATATTCGGTAGAGCGTTACTTTCTGTATGACGATGGCATATTCCCCAATAACCGGGAGCTCCCGGTGCTGATCTACCGGAATGTGCTCCGGCTTCCCGAATTTTTCCCGGCGCTCTTCGTTCGTAACCTGTTTACAGCCAATCATTGGTACAACAGCTGGAAAGACGGCATTTTCACGGAGCATCATTACCACAGTACCACCCACGAGGTGTTGGGCTTTTTTGCCGGTAAAACCCGCCTGCTGCTTGGAGGCGATTCCGGAATCATGCTACGGGTAAAAAAAGGAGATGTGATGATTATACCTGCGGGCGTGGCGCATAAAAACCTGGGACATAAACACGACATCGGCTGTATCGGCGCCTATCCCGATGGTCGCGACTATGATATGAATTACGGTCTGCCCGGCGAGCGCCCCGATACGGATTATGCGATCAAAAAAGTACCTCTGCCTTATTGGCATCCCTTATTCGGAATCAGGCAGGTCAATGGATTCAGGAAGCCGGTCTTTTGATGCCTTTGTATATTTTTCTACAGTTTTTTTGGTTCGTCTTATAAATTCCACACTGCGGCCTGAAATCTTCATTGGATTCCCTGATCTTATGCTAAAAGTAAATGGTAAGAGAATTGAAAACAACCTGATGACAAATAATCAATAAACTAACTAATCTAAAACATAACACCATGACAAGCTTCAGCAACAAAAACAAGTCCGAAAATCCGGCTTCGAAAACAGAAACCACTAACCCGACCTCAAAATCCACAACAGAAACAGGTACGACGACGGATACCACGACTGACACAAAATCGTCGCTCGATTCCGAAAACAAGTCGAAAACCAAAAACGAAGCGGGCTTAACAGGTGATCCGGAGCGTAATGATTACAACTCTTCTTATAACAGGGAGAACTCAAAAGATTACGACAATCAGAACTGGGACGAGAAAATCCATGACAAGCCTTCCGTAAAAGGGAATCCGTATGAAAACCAAAATTACGGAAACAGTAATCAATATGGTTCGAGCCGTAGCTATGAGCATCAATACGACCAGAATCAGCAGAAATACGGCCAGCCCAATCAGAACCGGAACGATTTCAATCCTTATGGTAATCAGAACTTCGCTAACCAGAATTACGGAAACGTCAACCAGGGCCAAAACCGTTATAACCAGTACAACCAAAATCCGGAGAACAGGAATTACGGAAATGAGGAATTAGGAAAGGAGTATAACAATCAGTATGGCTCACAGGGGCGTTACGACGGAAACCAGAATCAATTCATTGAAGGGCAGTACTATGGCCGGAACCCGAACTACACCAACCAGAATGAGAACGATCAATACAGCTCCCGCGGAAGCTACGGCACCACGCAGTATGGTTCTAACCGGCCTTATGAAAATCGTGGAAATCAAAACCAATACAACCGTCAGACACCCTATGGACAGCAAGGCCAATATGGTCCTCAGAACCGTAACGACTATGGCTCCAACCAGGGCTATGGAAATCCATACGGCTCCAACTCGGGCAATTACGGGGAAAGCCGCCACTATGGCTCCAACGAAGGCTATGGCAACACACGTCATGGCTATGGAAATCAGTATGGCTCCAACCAGGGTTACGAAAACCGTTACGACGATGACCAGTCTTACCGAAAATCGAACCAGCAAAACCGCAGGGGCAACGACTGGTATAGCGAAACAGGTCACCACAGCGGCTATGGAACAGGCTCTATGAACAGCGAACACCGCGGAGGCCTGCAGGGACATAGAGGTTACGAAGATTATAACTATTACGGAAACGAACAGCCTTCGCGCAACCGCAACTACGGTGGTGGCTACGAAAATGGCAACAGCTACGGAAATGCCCGCTATGGCCGCCAGGGAGGCGATTACAATGCTAACAACGACTACGATAACTATAGCGGATACGAAAACGAAAGAGGCCGTTACGAGTTTGATGAAGAACAAGCCCGTTACGACGACCGTTACAACAACTACAACAGCGGTTCCCGCAACCGCAGATCAAACTGGTAGTCTGTTTAGATTGCAAAAGAAAAGTCCCCACGGCACAGGTGGGGACTTTTTGTTATAGGGGAGTTTGCTCTGAGCAGCTGACCGATTAGTTATTATTGTAATTTCTTACCAATAAAACTTCTACAACTTTCGTTGCAAAATCATCAGAAATAGACAGGGCATCCTTGATGTGGCCGATGATTGCTTTTTCTCCGGAAGAGATGATGCCATCAATAAGGACTAAATCAGTACAAACGGCAAATACCATGTTTGTATTTTCTTTTGTGATTTTAGGGGCGCAGTCATTCACCGCCTCAGCCAACGACGGATAAGCCTTGATGTTCTTTTTGCATTCTTCGATCAGTTCCCAGATGTCAACGGTATTGAACATCTTTTTTTCGAACAAGGTGTCATAAATGGTATCCCATTCGCTTGATTCGATATCTCCGTCTGCAGATCCGCAGGCAGCTAAAATGGTTAAAAACGCTTCTTGTTCGCTTGTAATCGATGGCTTAGCAAGGGTCTCAGCGACCTCAAATAATTTGTCAAAAAATCCCATTGTTTTTTTAGTTAGTTAAATTAAAGCCTACTCTCTTTAAGGATTTTCGGCGAGCTCCTTTTCAATGGGATAAAAGTAGCTCATGCCAACACGCTATTCGGGTCAAATGAACATCCGATGGCACTTTATGAATATTAGAAGGCACCTAAAGTACATGCGCTAACCACGGGAACTCTCAACGATCCCAAACCGGGAGCGATGGTTAAGAAAGCCAACAAAAAAATCCCGCTACCTGATTGTGTAGCGGGATTTTTTTAGATAAACCCATGACCCGGGAGTTATAGTATCTGTATAGTGCTCAACACTAAAATTGAACAACCTGCTTAAACGTACTATCCGTGTAAAACCGGATGGGTAATTTCTGTTTAGCAATCAGGTCCATGACCTGTATGGCTATTTCATGAGGCTCCTGTTCGCGGTCGTCGCGCGAATAGAAGATGGTGCCATCTTTTTGTTTAAACTCTTTTAATGCCTCATCCAGGCCCTTCAGGTTTGTGAGCACCTGGTTCAGAAAAATACGGCCGTCCTTCGTTACATAAATGGTAGCGTGGATCGTGGATTTAGGTGGTGGAATATCGGCAGGAGTTGAAGAAGCAGGAGCTTCCTGTTCCTGTTCGGAAGGTGTGCAGGCCGTTAGCAGGCCTAAAGCCAGAATGCTGGTAAGGATAAATTTCATAAGATCAGTTTAATTATTGTGTTTGTCTATAGCCCAGGTTAAAGACGGATCCTACCAGGGAAATGAAGATGACTTTTCCGGGAGCTTTATTTTTAAAGGGAAGCAGATCGAAGCCGATCTTGGTTTTCAGGACATCTTTACACGGATCGGTGGCCGCCGTCATATACTTCAGCAAAAAATTCATCTTATACGATTGCGTTGTCAGCAGCTCCTCATTGGTCACAAATTCCATTTCCGGTTTGCAACCGCCGTACATGATGCTCAGCTCCAGGCAGTCGCCTACAATCTCTGCGTGGTAGATTCCCACCCATTTTCCCTGCATGGTATCCATCCGGCCATGTACCGTGCGGATAGGCATGCAGCTATTGTCCACCGCAATGCTGTTTACCGTAATCACCGGGTTTTGGGAACATACCGGGATGGCAAGCAGCAGCAATAAAAAAGCGTAAACCAGTTTTGTCATAAATGCCTTGTTTCTTATCAGGTCTTCAAACGCTGATCGGGGTAATTTTATTTAAAGATATTTAAAATATTGGCAACAAAAAACCTCCTGCATTGCTGAGGAGGTTTTTTTATAATGGTATGCTTGATTAAGCATTTACATAGTCCCAGGTTTCCATGAACTTGGTGGTATAGTTGCCTGCTTTAAAATCTTCGTTCTGCATGAGCTTTAAATGGAATGGAATGGTGGTTTTCACACCTTCAATTACGTACTCGCTCAGCGCGCGGTGCATCTTGGCAATAGCCTCCTCGCGGGTTTGCGCTACGGTGATCAGCTTGCCCACCATGCTATCGTAGTTTGGGGGGATCCTGTAGCCGCTGTACACGTGCGAGTCTACACGGATACCGTGCCCACCCGGCGTATGCAGCGTGGTAATCACGCCCGGGGAAGGGGTAAAGTTCTTAAACGGATCTTCCGCATTGATACGGCACTCGATGGCGTGCAGTTGCGGGTAGTAATTTTTACCGGAGATAGGAACACCTGCAGCCACTAAGATCTGCTCACGGATCAGGTCATAGTTAATAACCTCCTCAGTGATCGGGTGCTCTACCTGGATCCTGGTGTTCATTTCCATGAAGTAGAAGTTGCGGTGCTTATCCACGAGAAATTCAATGGTACCAACACCTTCGTAAGCAATGGCTAAAGCCGCTTTTACGGCTGCATCGCCCATGAGCTCGCGCAGCTCTGGCGTCATGAACGGAGAAGGCGTTTCCTCCACCAGCTTTTGGTGACGGCGTTGTACAGAGCAATCCCTTTCGCTCAGGTGGCAGGCCTTTCCGTACTGGTCGCCCACAATCTGGATCTCAATGTGGCGTGGCTCTTCAATGTATTTTTCCATGTACATGGCACCGTTGCCAAAAGCAGCAGTCGCTTCATGTACGGCACTGTCCCAGGCACTCTGGAAATCTTCTTCTTTCCAGATGATGCGCATCCCTTTGCCACCGCCACCGGCAGTAGCTTTGATGATCACCGGGTATTTAATTTCTTTTGCCAGTCTCATCCCTTCCTCGGCGCTCGGTAACAAACCGTCGGAGCCGGGAACGCATGGCACACCGTTTTTGATCATGGTAGCCTTTGCATTACTCTTGTCTCCCATCTGGTTGATCATTTCGGGCGAAGCACCGATAAACTTGATCTTGTTTTGCCTGCAGATCTCCGAAAACTTGGCATTTTCACTCAAAAAGCCGTAGCCCGGGTGAATCGCGTCGGCATTGGTAATTTCAGCTGCAGCGATGATGCTAGACATGCTCAGGTAGCTGTCCTTGCTTGGCGGCGGGCCGATACAAACGGCTTCATCGGCAAATTTTACGTGAAGAGAATCCTTGTCGGCAGTAGAGTATACCGCTACCGTCTTAATTCCCATTTCCTTACATGTTCTGATAACACGCAGGGCAATCTCGCCACGGTTGGCTATTAATATCTTTTTAAACATGTGTTTTGGTTTAGGAGGTCCCATATCCGCGGCTTGATGTTCGAAACCCCGGATATGAAACATGAAACATTAAACAATTAAGACGGGTCAACCAGGAATAAGGGCTGGTCGTACTCTACAGGAGTAGCATCGTTTACCAGAACTTTCACGATCTTGCCTTTCACTTCGCTTTCAATTTCATTGAAAAGTTTCATGGCTTCGATGATACAAACCGGTTTGCCCACTTCGATATCATCGCCTACGTTTACAAAAGGAGGTTTTTCAGGAGAAGACGAGCGATAGAAGGTACCGATCATAGGTGATTTGATGGTTACATATTTCGAATCGTCGTTTGCGGCAGTATTGGTAGCAGGAGGAGTTGCTGTTTGCTGGGCCGGAGCCGTTGTTAAAGCCGGTTGAGCTGTTACCTGGGCCGGTGCAGTGGTAATTTGCGGAGCCGCCTGGTAAACAACCGCAGGAGCAACTTGTTGCTTGCCTGTTCTGATCACTATTTTAACTTCTTTTGTCTCCAGTTCCACCTCGTTGACGCCGCTCTTGGAAACAAATTTAATTAAGTCTTGAATTTCAGTTAATTTCATTGTGTGTGAATTTTAGTTAGTGGGAACAAAAGTATCAATTTTTTATAAAACCGACCCAAAATGAGGCGATTTTCTACAAAAAGTCGCTTTTTTAGTGAAAAAATCCTATTTATCAGGGAGATAAGTAATTGAACGGGTAAATGTGAATAAAATCTCCCGCTTAACGGATCCTGTCCGCGCTTCTTACCAGTTGCTCGTCCTTTTTAATAAAATGCCCCGCCAGGAATGCAAAAATGCCACCTATCAGAGGAAGGAAGGCGCCAACCGTGAAATGAACATCTTCTATATTGCCTTTAAAAAAGCTCAGTAAAAAGAACAGTCCCGTTACAAACACATTGCATAATAAGGTAAGGTTGGCCAGCTTATATTGTAGGGGACGGTTTTTGAATTGGAAAATGGTGATCAGGGATAAGAGAATAACCAGAATATCGAGGATCAGTGGAAAATAGATCTGGCTGCTGATTGCATCCGGATGCTTCGGCCCTTCCAGCAGGCTTAAGCCGGAACCAGCTCCTAAGAGGTTGATGGTTTGGAAGGGAATAAACAGCACTAAAACAGCAATGATGGCAATCGCCAGTAAAAAGAGGGTTTGTTTACGTTGGATCATGGCTGCAAAAGTAAGGTTTTTGTGAAAAACACCTTTAACAGATTTGCCAAAGTTTTAAACTATCGCTGTATTATCATTTTTGCAATGCAGAGTTAACCATCGTGGTGGCGGATAATTGCGTTAGGGATAGAACGAAAATCCTTTTGCCTGCCTCTTGCAAAAGATTGAAGTGATAGCCCGGTCCGTCCCGAACCCTTTCGGGACGGAAACGCCCAACTTAACTGATGTATTTAATAAGACAAGTATGTCTGGCAGCTATTTTGTAAAGAAAACCTTAATTAACCGTCATTTTAAGCTTAAAATCTAAATAACTTACATTTACCCTTTGTGGTATGATGTAGGTGACTTACATTTGCTATATGGAAAACAAATATCAAAACCTGATCGAGCAAACCTTCGACTTCCCGCAGGAATCGTTTGAAGTTGTGGATGATGAACTTTATTTCAATGATATTCCCTTAATGGATATCATTAAGCAATATGGTACACCGTTGAAGGTCACGTATTTACCTAAAATTACCTCCCAGATCCAGAAAGCCAAGCGCATGTTCAATGTGGCCATGGCCAAAGCCGATTATAAAGGGAAATATGTCTACTGTTATTGCACCAAAAGCTCCCATTTCTCTTTTGTATTGGATGAAGTACTCAAAAACGATGTGCATATCGAGACCTCTTCGGCCTACGATATCCAGATCATCAAGGAGCAATACAAGAAGAAGAAGATCAGTAAAGATACCTATATCATCTGCAACGGGTACAAGAAAACCAACTACAAGCAATACATCTCAGAGCTCATCAACGATGGCTTTAATGTGATCCCGGTGCTGGACCACCTGGATGAGTTTGAATACTACAGGAAGAACGTGAAAGTAGCCAAGTGCAAGCTGGGAATCAGGATCAGCACGGAGGAAGAGCCTTCTTTCGCCTTTTATTCTTCCAGGCTGGGCGTACGCTACAACGAGATCATTGACCTCTACAAGCAAAAGATCCAGAATAACCCCAAGTTTGAGCTCAAACTGCTGCATTTCTTCATCAACAATGGCATAAAGGACACCATCTATTACTGGACGGAGCTTAACAAGTGTCTCAACATCTATAAGGAGCTCAAGAAGATCTGCCCGACGCTCGATTCGCTGAACATTGGCGGTGGTATGCCTATCCGCACCTCCCTAAGCTTCGATTACAATTATGAATACATGGTGGAGGAGATCGTGTCGCAGGTAAAAACCTTTTGCGTGCAGCATGAGATCGACGAGCCCAACATCTTTACCGAGTTTGGATCCTTTACCGTAGCTGAAAGCGGCGCCACCCTGTACTCCATCATTGACCAGAAACAACAGAACGACCGTGAGCAATGGTATATGATCGATAGCTCCTTCATTACCACTTTGCCCGATACCTGGGGCATCAACCAGCGCTTTATCCTGCTGGCGGTAAACAACTGGGATAAGCCCTATGTGCCGGTAAACCTCGGTGGGCTTACCTGCGATAGCATGGATTACTACAACAGCGAGGCGCATACCAACCAGGTGTTCTTACCAAAAATAGAGAAAACAGATAAGCAGCCTTTATACATCGGGTTTTTCCATACGGGAGCCTACCAGGAAGCTCTTAGCGGCTATGGTGGCACACAGCACTGCCTCGTGCCTGCACCAAAGCATGTGCTCATTGACCGGGATGAGGACGGAAAGCTCACTACCAAGCTTTTTGCCAAAGAGCAGAGCTATAAATCGATGCTGAAAATTTTGGGGTATTAAATTTGCCGGATTGAACCAAATGCTTATCTTTCGGTTTCTTTAAACGCCCCCATTGAAATCACTAAGAATCATATTTTCGGTTTTATCGGCTGCCTCGCTATTTTTACTTGGTTCCTGTGGAAGCGGAAAAAAAACAGAGAATGCTTTAACAGAAGGTGTTATCGAGTATAACGCTTCGGTTGTGGATGAAAGCCATCCCATGGCTGGCCTGGCTCCCAGCACGGCTACCGTGAAATTCAAAGACAATAAATTTGAGCTCGAAATGAGCACCATGGGTATTTTTAATACCATGTTCGTGAGCGATCCATCTAAAAAGACGCTTACCCAGATGGTAAAATTCATGGATATCAAGAATGCCTGTATCCAGAAAGAATCTGACCTTTGGGCGGAAAATAAAGACTACGAGCTTAGCTTCAAGGAAACGAAGGATACCAAAAAAATAGCCGGCTACAAATGTAAAAAAGTGAAGGCCACGATGGTGCATAATCCTGCGGTGTCGTTTGATATCTATTATACCGATGAGCTGGGCTCCGACAGCATCAACCACCTTTCGCCCTACAAAGCCATTAAAGGCATGCTGATGCAATACCGGTTGAAGAAGCTGGGTCTGGAAATGTGCTTTACCGCAACATCTGTCAAAAAAGAAGAAATTAAGGATGAAACCTTTGAGGTGCCATCCTATTACAAGATCGTCAACCGCGCCGAAATGGAGAAGCTGTTTGCCGATATCCAGAAGTAATCACGTAACCATGCAGGTGTTGTGCCGGCATAATTCCCGCTTTCATTTAATTATTGCCATTTAGCATTTTTTTGGCGCATCTTATGCTTAAATTCTTTATTTTGGCGTATTAAATGAATCCTAAAGAAACGATCAAAATCACTCCAAAAAACAAGAACATGAAAATCAAATTTTTATCCCTGGCTGTGGCCCTTATTTCGGTTGTATCGCTCAACGCGCAAATTAAAGAAGGCTCTGTTTTATACGATATGAAAATAGAGGGCTTACCACCTGAGCAGGCGGCCATGATGGGAGATATGGAAACGAAAATAACCTTTAAGAACGGGAAATCCCTGACAGAGGTTAATTCCATGATGTTTACACAGCAAATGTCGGCCGACGAGAACGGCATGGTAATGCTGATGGAACAAATGGGAAATAAAATTGCAGTGAAGCAAACCAAAGCCGAAATGGAAAAGGAAGAGGCCAAACAGAAAGACAAGCCTGCAGATCCTAAAGTAGAATACTTTAACGATGTGAAAACCATTGCCGGTTACGAATGCAAAAAAGCCATCGTGACAGTGGTAGACAAAGACAAAAAAGAAAACAAAGTAGAGCTTTGGTATTCCGACAAGTTTGAGAACCCTAATAAAGAAGGTAAAGGCAAAGGACAGAACGTGATGAAAGGCATCAAAGGCATGCCTTTTGAATACTCCACGACCATGGGACCGATGAAAATCAAAATGGTAGCGAAAGAAGTATCAACTGATCCGGTTCCGGATTCTAAATTCGTGTTGTCTACCGACGGTTACAAAATGATGACCACGGAAGAATTGAAAGCGATGTCAGGAGGAAAATAATTCGGCTGTTGTTGAATTGAAAAAATAAAAACGTCCGGTATTTTTACCGGACGTTTTTTTTGCGCGCCTGTTGGTGTTTTCACCAACAGAGGCGCGCAAGCAAGCTCATCCTCTTCAATGGTTCCAGAGGTCATGCTCGAATTTGGCAATGTCGAGGTGAATGTTTTCGGCTTCTACCAGCGCGTCGATGCCCTTCTGGTATTGCTCGATGCTCCGGTCGGCCACGTTCGACTCTTTGATGATGCGGCTTGAGAATTGCCGTTTCCAGAACACATCGTCGAGGCTGCGCCGCTCCGAATCGTTCTTGTCATTGTAGACATCCGAGGCCGCAAAGTAGGAGCGGCAGGCCGGGAAATACACCCAGAACAATTCCCGGAAATAATCGCGCTCTTCGTTATACTCCATGGCGGCAATGCCTACGATGCGTACATCCAGCGCCGATTTTTGCCGGTCGAAGAACCAGTCTTCCTTAAGCACATATTTCAGCACGCGCCCGTAGATGCTGGTGGAGTCGGCTACCAGTACCATTTTCGGCGGAAGCTCATTGCCGTATATATCGTAATTGATCTGTGCCACCGAATCCATCTTCACCAGGCGGCTTCTGATTTCGCTGAGCGAGTAGGGCACCATGAATTGCTCATCCTTAAAGGCGATGATCTCATCGTTTAAAATATGCTTGCTAAGCGCCTGGATCAGCGAGCTGCGACAGGCATTGAGCTCGAGCGGATAATACAAAGGCTGGTTCTGCTTTTCGCGCAGGTCGATCTCGCGCCACACGCGTTTTTGCCACATCACATCGCCTTCCCGCAAATACGTGTAAGGCACCTGCCGCCTGCCGCCGATGTTTTCCTTGTTGAAAGGATTGCAGGGATGATCGGGCATAATGGCTTTCTTCCGGAGGGTATCCTCACCAAAGGCCAGGCTGCTTTGGAGAACAAGCGCAAAGATGTAGTAGTGAATCTTCATGGTGGTGTGTTTAATTACACCTTATAACTCCGGCATTTAATGTAAGATACACTTTATTTTTGCGTCGCCCGGCAGGCCTTGCGATTGAAGGCTCTTGACGCGGTAAGATAAGGCGCGATTAAAGAATCGTAAGTAAACCGAATTTAATTTTTGTCTGTTAGGGCACTACCGATAGTTCTCAACCGGCATCAAGCTAATGAGAACGATGCAATGCTCCCTCCGGAGCAGGCGTCCTGGTCTTCAGGCAAACACTCTCAAATGCCCGAAGTGATTATTCAATGTTAAATGCCACCATTTGAGCTCATCGTGGTGGGTTCTTTTTGGGCCCCCTGCGAGAAATTTTGCCTGTAGAAATGATCTTCAGAGGCTACTTTTTCTTAAGCTTCTTTTTATTATAAGTTACCGTAGCACCAATGAAGGTAAGGTCAATCAAAGGGATCTTTACCCATTCGCTCATCACGCTCGACCTGAACAACAGGTCGGTAGAACCGCCGAAGAGCGAAGCGGCAGCGCCGATCTGCATGGTGGTATCGGAGGAATAAATGCATTCGAGCGCCACGATAAAATCATCGAACACCTCAATGTTCTGTTTGGAGACATCAATGGAATGCACTTCGGTTTTGCCGATGGCTTTCACGATAATACCTTCTTTCAGGACATTGGTGTTGTTCACTACTTTTACCATGCCTACTGGTGTCATGATGCGCTTTACCGTATTGCCTTCCACATACACATTGACCCTGTAAATGGCGGTATCCTTAGGCCCTACACAGGTCTTGAACTCGATCTTGTCGATAAAGGTCTGGTGCCCTTTGTTGATGCTGATCTTGTTGCCGATCTCAATCCCGATGGATTTTTCGCCCAGTCCTTTTTCTTTGGCAATGCGTTGGGCGGCGGTATCTTTCACTGCGAATTTTTCAAGCGTGATGCATTCCAGGTCGCTTACATTTTTAGCGCCGAGCGTTCTTACTTCAAATTCGTTGGGCCTTACGGTTGTGGTAGCCAGCGTGTACACCGCTTCCGTTAAGTGAATAGGTACTTTGGTCTGGCAGTGCAGCCGGAATGTGGCATAGCTCAGGTAAATGGTCTGATAGCCGATGCAGGACACCTGGAGGGTATCCGTATCTTTTTCACTGGTTTGCTTAAACTCGAAGTTTCCGTTTTCATCGGTGATGAATCCAAAAGCCTTGGCGGGAAAGCCAATGTTGACAAAGGGTACGGGTTTTTCGTTCTTGTCTTTGACGGAGCCTACGAGAAGCTGCGCTTTAAGAGATGAGAGAGAAAGTATACAACAAAGGATGCTTAAGGTGAATTTCATAGAGCAAACAATAAAGGATCTTTTTTAATAGATAAGCTTGAAATATTCTTTTGGCGCCCGTCACGACGTGTCGTCAGGCTGTCGCTACTCGCTCTTTGTTTGCCCTGCTGGACAAACAAAGGAGCTCAGACAAGCCGCTCCATCCCTGGCGCAAGATCAACTAATCCTTGTTTTTCTTCCTGAAATAAAAGGACAGCGGAACACCATGGAAATTAAAGTTCTCACGGAACTTGTTTTCCAGGAAGCGTTTGTAAGCATCCGTTAAGTACTGCGGCGAATTACAGAAAAAGACAAAGGCGCAGGTGCCTTTGATCTGGGTCACGTAATTGATTTTCACAATCTTTCCTTTCTGCGCTGGCGGCGGGTAGTGCTCGATCAATGGCAAGAAATAATCATTGAGCTTGCTGGTAGGGATTTTGGTGGATTTGTTCTCATACACTTCCATCGCTACTTCAATCACTTTCATGATCCGTTGTTTTTCCACCACGGAGGTAAAGATGATGGGGTAGTCGCGGAAAGGCGCAGTACGCTCCCGGATGGCTTCCTCCATGTGCTTGGTGGTCATCGTATTTTTTTCCTCAACCAGGTCCCATTTATTGACAACTACCACAAAGCCTTTGTGGTTCTTCCCGATCAGGTGAATGATGTTCAGGTCCTGCGATTCGATTCCTTGCGTAGCGTCGATCATCAGCACGCATACATCCGAATGCTCAATGGCATTGATGGTACGCATGACGCTGTAGAACTCGATGTCTTCATGCACTTTGGCTTTCTTGCGCATGCCGGCCGTATCGATCAGTAAAAAATCGTAACCGAATTTATTATAACGGGTATGGATCGTATCACGTGTGGTTCCGGCAATCGCCGTTACGATATTCCGCTCTTCGCCCAGCAATGCATTGGTGAGGGATGATTTGCCCACATTCGGGCGTCCTACGATGGCAATCTTCGGTAAGCCGGAATCTTCAATGGCGCCGGAGTTTTCAGGAAAGGATTTGATCAGCGCATCCAGCAGGTCGCCGGTGCCGCTTCCGCTGTTGGAGGAAACCGGGTAGGGATCGCCCAGGCCCAGGCTGTAGAACTCCGCAGCATACGAATGGCGCTCGCTGTTATCTACTTTGTTGACCACCAGGAATACGGGCTTTTTGCTTTTACGCACAATCGCTGCCACATCCTTGTCAAATTGGGTAACGCCCTCCGTAATATCGGTCATGAACATAATGGAGGTCGATTCATCTACGGCGATCTGTACCTGTTTGCGGATCTCTTCCTCAAAAATGTCGTCGCTTCCCTTGATGTATCCACCGGTATCTACTACCGAGAATTCCACACCGTTCCAGCTTGACTTCCCGTAATGTCGGTCACGCGTTACTCCCGCTTCATCATCCACAATGGCCTCGCGCGTTTCTGTTAATCTGTTGAATAAAGTCGATTTCCCTACATTCGGGCGACCTACAATGGCTACTAAATTTGGCATATTGCCGCAAAGGTAATAAAAATAAGGCGTATATCCGATTTTGCAAATAAGGGCCCCAAAACCACGAATGGCGGGCTATCCGGGGCTTCTGCCTACACAAATTTCATTTTGGTGGCCAGCCTGATCAGCGAGGCCGTATTTTTGGCCTGGAACTTTGCCAGCAGGTGTTTCCGGTGGGTATCGATGGTGGTGGTGCTTACAAACAGTTTTTCCGACATTTCGGTATTGGTATAGCCCTCGGCGATGAGCTGCAGCACTTCTATTTCGCGGCGGGTAAGGGTAGGGGCGTCTTCCACCTCGTTCTTTTTCATCATTTCCGAAGCCTCCAGGCTCAGGTATTGCTTGCGCTTCATCACGACTTCTATCGCCGTCAGGATCTCCGTTTTGGGGGCATTTTTGAGCAGGTAGCCGGAAGCACCGTTATCCAGCATTTTGGAAATAAAGCTGAGCTGGTTAAAGGTGCTCAACCCAACCACTTTAATTGTCGGGTATTTCCGGATCACTTCCTTGCAGAGGTCGATGCCGCTCATATCGGGCAGGTTAATGTCCATCAGGATCACGTCCGGAACATGCAGCTGGAGAAATGAAAGGCAAGCGCCCGCCGCATTGGCATAGCCCAGCCATTCGATGCCCGGCTCATCCTGGAGCATAGACCTGATTCCTTCTATCACCATGTAGTGATCGTCTACAATAAAGAGCTTTGTTTTCATGCGTGGATAGTCGTGTTTTTTTATATCGTAAATTCAATATAAACGGATGTGCCTTTGTCGGGCGAGGATTGAATATCGAGCTTACCGTTATGGTAGTCGAGCCTGGAGGAGATGTTCTTCCAGCCGATGCCTTTCGCCGATTTCAATATGTTTGGATCCATGCCCTTGCCGTCATCTTCCACCGTTACCAGCAATTGCCGGCCTTCCAGTGCTACCTGTACAATCGCATTTTTTGCAGAGGCATGCTTAATGCTGTTGTTGAGCAGTTCCTGCACAATGCGGTACACGGTAATGGCCAGCGACTGTTCGATGTTCTGGTCGGTTAAACCCATCGATAGGTAAGAAACCTTTAAGATGCCGCTTGTTGTCACCTGTTGGCAGAAATCCCTTAAGGCCAGGTCCAGGCCGAATTTCAGAAGCGACTCGGGCATCATGTTGTGCGCCACGCGCCTCATTTCCGAAATGGAGCTGTCGAGCATGATCAGGCTATGCTCAAAGGCATTCATGTTTTGTTCTGTCATGATCAGGTTTTCCTTAATGCTGCTCAGGGAATGCTTCACGCCCGACAGCATGCCGCCCAGGCCGTCGTGCAGGTCTTTGGCCAGGCGTGAGCGCTCCTGCTCCTCTCCCTTGATAATGGCTTCCGTGGCCGTTAATTTTTTCTCCGTTTCCAGTTCGGTGATGCGGCGTTGTTGCAGTATTTTTTTGTTCCTGTAGTTGCGGTACGACAGAACTAGGATAATCAACAAGGCTACTGTGCTGCCGATCAGGATATAGTTCAGCGTATTCTTTTGCTTTAATTGTGCGCCTTGCAGCTGGATCTGAGCTTCCTTCTTTTCGGTTTCATACTTTACCCGGATCTCGGCATCTTTTCTGGCAAGGGATTCGCTAAAAATAGCTTCCGATATTTTGATGGATTTTTCCTGGTAGTCATATCCATTGTCAATGTCGTTAGCTGCAAAGGAGATGTTGGCAAGGCTTTTCAGGATCACGGCCTCTGATTCGATGAACTTGTTTTCCCGGGACAACTCCAGCGCTTCCTCGGCATAGCGGGTGGCGATGTCGTATTTTTTCTCGAATAAGTAATAAATGGACAAGCCTTGTTTGGAGGCCATGATTCCAAAATGGTCGCCCAGTTTTTCAGCCAATGCCAGGCCTTTTTCGGCATACTCTTTTAATTTTCCGATCTTTTTCTGTTTGAGCGATAAGGCTGTCAGGCCCTGGTAGGCCATTGCTTCCAGGATTTGGTTGTTATCCTTCTGCGCAAGTGCGATGGCTTCGGTATAATAGTTTTCCGATGTCTGCATCCCGCCCAGTTCACCGTAGGCATTGGCAAGGTTGATGAGGGTTGTCGTGAGGCCCTGCTTCCCGGGAAGATCCCGTTCGATCTGCTCCGCTTTTTTTCCGAATTCAACAGACCTGCTGTACTGCCTCATGAACAGGTAATTGGCCTGAATACAGCCATAAAGCGCTGCCTCGATTCTTGGTCCGTATCCTTTTCCCTGCAGTAATTTCAGCCCTTTCAGGGAATATAACAGTCCTTTGGCATAATCGGAGTTAAAGCTGTGGCGCTCGCCGATATTCATCAGGCCAATTCCCATATTCAGGGTGTCATGTGTTTCCCGGGCGTAGTCGTATAATTTCGTCGCATAAACGATCGCCGAGTCGTTCTCCGACAGATACGCATGCACACGGGTCATGTACTTGTAAAATTTAATGATGCCTTTTGGTGAATGGAGTTTCTTGTTCAACTCTCCGGCCTTCTTAATGAAGATTTTTGCTTTGGCAGGTTCGGAGTTTTCATACAGGTCGGAAATGTCGAACAGCAGGTTTAATTTAGTGGTGTCTTCTTTGGCAACCGCCAGGGCGCGGAACAGGCTGTCTGCCTTGCGATCGTTTTGCGCATGCATAGCAGAAGATGCCATGAGAAGTAATACTAATAGTTTTTTCATATCCGGTCGGGTTAGTTCTGTTGGGTTCACTACAAAGCAAGCACCTGTTTCATGTTTTTTTACTCCCCTTTTTCGGGGATTTTTTAGTATTCGGTTGGATGTTGTGGCACACAAGCCATCATGCCAACAGCATAAAGTTACATTAAATAGGCTTTCGGCAGCAAGGCTTTCCTGCATTTTCGCTTTCTTAAAATGCCCTGCTGTTTTCCCTGTAAAATGTAAAATCCTGTTTTTAAGGGATAGGAAGGCCCGGGCTACTGCTGCATTTTTGCAGAAGGATTTTAAATAAGATTTCGACAGCCATAAATATTCACCCTTAAAACACATACCTATGAAAAAAATAGTCAACACCTTACTGATCGCTACCGTCTTACTCACAGCCTGTAAGAAAAAGGATCCCGAACCGGAAATTGCACCGACTGTCAGCACGTCAACGCCCGTAAAGATCAATGATTCCACCTATACCTGCGGTGGCGATGTTACCGATGGAGGCAGTGCGCCTGTAACCGAGCGGGGCGTCGTAGTTAGTCTGAGCCCTAACCCGGCGGTAGATGATCCTGCCGATGTTAAAGTTACCGTGGGAAGCGGTACAGGTTCTTTTTCCTCACCTCTTCAGCCCTTTTACCTGGGTTACACCTACCACATCAGGGCTTATGCAACCAACTCGGTTGGCGTTTCTTACGGCGCTGATGTGACGGTTGTGCCCGGAACCGGCGGTGGTGGCGGCGGTGGAGGAACAGGCTCCGGCTGCTCTGTGGTCAATGTTTCCGGCAACATTACTACTCCTACTACCTGGAATGCAGGAAATGTATATGTGATTGATTCCTGGATTAACATAAATGCTCCATTGGTCATACAACCGGGTGTGATTGTTAAATTTAAAAATGCGAGTTGCGGTATAGAGGTTTATGCCAAAGTAACTGCAGATGCCACTGCCGCAAACCCGATTATTTTTACTTCTTATAAAGATGACAGCTATTGCGGGGATAATAACGGTGATGGCGCGGCCAGCACTGCAAACAAAGGTGATTGGGGCTATATCAATATGCGGGGCGCCCAGCACGGCTCTGTGTTCAGGTATTGCAAGTTCCTTTATGGAGGCGGAGCCAGCGGAGGTAACGTGGTAAGGGCAGATGCCGGAACGGGAAATATTCACGATTTCACATTCGATCATTGCACCTTCGCTCATACCAATGGCGATAATCATGATTATAAAGCGGCTTTTGCCGGATCAAATATGAATGATCCTTCCGTAAGCGTGGTTACCAATAATATTTTCTATGATAATGCCATACCGATCTATATTTCTAGTTATTATGCAATAGACCCGAGCAATATCTATCATAATCCATCAAACCCAAGTGAAACCAATAAATACAATGGGATTTATGTATGGTCATACGGATTGGCAGGAAAAACAGTCATGTATGCCGAAACAGAAGTACCCTATGTGTTGTCCCAGGGATTGGGCGCGGGTGGCTCCGGCCAGCTGTTTAGTGTGAGTGCTAATGTGACCATTAAAATTCCTGTCGGTGGTGGCTATGGTATTTCAGGATATGCAGCAAATTTTGCCATAGACCCTTCTGCTGTTTTTACATCCTTAAGAGATGATACTCACGGTGGCGATACCAACGGCGATGGCAGCGCTTCCAATCCGGCCACAGGAGATTGGAACGGCGTAAAAATTGACCAAAGCTGGTATCATACCAATGTGTTTTACAACTCCTATTAAATGAGTTGAGAGGGAAATTATAACAAAATTCTTAAAGAGCTTTTCTTTAAGAATTTTGTTGTTTCATCCGTAACCAACCCAATAAGCGCTCATGCCCGATCTTAAAGCCTTCTGCTGTCGAGTCCATATTAAAGCTCACACGTGAAGGAGCGAAAGGACCGGGATTTTGTTGGATGATCTCGATCTCGCCGGCTTTCACAGCAGATACGATAGCCACGTGTCCGTATGGATTGCCGCCATGCCCGTCGAAAATAACGAGATCGCCGGTTTGAGGTTTGTACCGGCTGGGGTTGGTAAATTGCAGGAGGTCGCGGCTTTTATTGATGCGACCGTCTTTGACGGAGCTGTCGAAAAAATCTTTGGCATTGCCGTAAGAATCCGGCATTTTATGGTGATAGTATTCGTAATAATAGCGCTTCACAAATTCCACACACTGATAAGTGAGGCCGATGTTGTAGCCATCTGCCGTGGTATTGCGCTTGCCGGTATGGCCCACGCCGCCATTGTAGTAGACGTTTACACCGTTGAGGCTATCAAGTACCTGGCCGATTTCGTACTGAGGGTTGGGATTGACTTTTCTCAGTAATAGAAAAGACACAAAGGCGACGATCAGCACAATGCCTGAAATGACAAGGGTCTTTGTTCTTTTAGACATAGGGGAAAATTGCCAACGAACCCTGAGCGGTCCCGATAGCTTTCGGGACGAAGGGGCCGTTGGTAAAAATTACTTTTTTGCCGCTTTCATATTGCTCACAAAATCATCGAATAGGTAGCGTGAGTCGAAAGGGCCGGGGCAGGCTTCGGGGTGGTATTGCACCGAAAAGGCCGGCTTGTCTTTCAGGCGGATTCCTTCGATTGTCGCATCGTTGAGGTTCACATGCGTGATCTCGATGTTCGGGTTCTTGCCGATGTCTTCCGCTTTTACTGTGAAACCATGGTTTTGAGAAGTGATCTCGCTTTTTCCGGTAATGAGGTTTTTCACCGGATGGTTGATGCCACGGTGCCCGGCATGCATTTTATAGGTTTTAATACCCTGAGACTCTGCTAAAAGCTGGTGCCCCAGGCAAATCCCGAAAACGGGTTTACCTGTGTCAACCAATTGTTTCACCAATGCAATTTCTTCCGTCATCACACCCGGATCGCCGGGGCCATTGCTCAGCATAATACCGTCCGGCTGAAAATCGAGGATCTCCTTCAAAGGTGTTTTCATCGGGAATACCCTTAAAAAGCAGCCTCTTTCGGCCAGGGAGCGTAAAATATTTTTCTTGGTACCGAAATCCATCACCGCCACCTTAAAGGCTGCGCTGGCATCGCCGATCTCGTAAGGCGTTTTAGTAGCTACCTTTGATGAAAGCTCAAGACCTTCCATTTTAGGGACTTTCACCAGGAGTTTCTTTAGCTCTTCGATGTCGGTATTTTCGGAGGAAATAATGCAGTTCATCGCACCTTTGTCGCGGATGTAGCGCACGATGGCGCGGGTGTCCACATCGCTGATGGCCACGATGCCATCGTTCTTGAAATAATCTTCCAATGATTCGTAGGCACGTTTCCGGGAATAGCCGTCGTTGAATTTCTTACAAATCATACCGGAAATCTTGATGCTGTCGCTTTCGACCTCGGTTTTCTCGACACCGTAGTTGCCTACGTGTACATTGTTCATCACAATAATCTGCCCGTAATAAGAAGGGTCCGTGAAGATCTCCTGGTAGCCGGACATGCCGGTATTGAAACAAATTTCTCCTGTGGTGGTTCCGATCGTTCCGGCAGCTTTGCCTTCGAACACTTTCCCGTCTTCCAGTAATAAGATGGCTTTGGGCTTAGACTTGTATTTTAATTGCATGTTTTTTAGAAGTAGAATTCTAAAAGCCAAAGGTCGGAATAATTTAGCCAATAGAAAAGCCTTGTTAATAGGTTTTTGAAAGAATTGTGAAGAATGGAACGCGGATGCAGGTATAATGGAACGCAGATGACGCGGATTAAGCAGATTAGAGGCAATGATTAGGGCGGTTTAACCACATAGGCACAGAGAAATCATAGGAAGCAGGAAGAGATCATGGAGACATTTTAAACCATATAAGGCATATAAGGAAACAGAAAGAGCAAGTTTTTACAAATCAAAGTTGTTCCAGTCCCTGCCTCTGATTCGTGTTCCATTGTTCTGAATCTTATAGATCATAACCATCAGCGTCATCAGCGTTCCATTTGTTCTATGCACTACAATTTTTCCTTTTAATTTAATCCTGTTCTAAATCTTATAGATCATAACCATCTGCGTCATCAGCGTTCCATTTGTCCTATCACCCTACAATTTTTCCTTCAGATACTTCGCCGTATAGCTCACTTTGCTCTTCGCCACATCTTCCGGAGTGCCTTCTGCCACAACGTTTCCGCCCGCTTCGCCGCCTTCCGGACCGATGTCGATGATCCAGTCGGCGCATTTGATCACGTCGATGTTGTGCTCGATCACAATGATGGAATGCCCGCGGTCAATCAGGGCGTTAAAGGATTTCAGCAGCTTGGCCACATCATGGAAGTGAAGGCCTGTCGTTGGTTCGTCAAAAATGAACAAGGTATTGGTCGTTGTGCTTCCGCCGATGAGGAAGGTGGCCAGCTTGATGCGCTGCGCTTCCCCGCCGCTGAGCGTGCTCGACGACTGCCCCAGCTGCACATAGCCCAATCCTACTTCCTGTAAAGGTTTCAGGCGCTCGGCGATCTTTTTGCAGATGCGGTTGCTCTCGTCCTGGTTGAAGAAAGCCACAGCATCGTCGATGGTCATTTCCAGCACGTCTGAAATGGACTTGCCTTTGTAGAGGATTTCCAGGGTTTCTGCCTTGAAGCGCTTGCCGTGGCAGGATTCGCAGGCCAGCTGAATGTCGGCCATGAACTGCATCTCCACGGTAATGGTACCTTCGCCCTCGCACACTTCGCAGCGCCCGCCGTCCACGTTGAAGGAAAAGTGGGAAGGCTTGTAGTTGCGGACTTTGGCCAGCGCCTGGTCGGCAAAGAGGTTACGAATCTCGTCGTAAGCCTTGGTATAGGTTACCGGGTTGCTGCGCGACGATTTCCCGATCGGGTTCTGATCGATGAACTCTACGTTGTGAATGCTTTTCAAGCTGCCGGAGATCCGGTCGCTTTTCACCTTATCGAAATAGCCGTCGAGGTGCTTGCGAACATTGGGGTACAGCACTTTTTTAACGAGGGTTGATTTCCCCGAGCCGCTCACGCCGGTTACACAGCACAAGGTGTTCAGCGGGAATTTCACCGTCACGTTTTTCAGGTTATGGTCTGTGGCATCTTTAATTTCAATAAATTCCTTCCACTTGCGGCGTGTTTTGGGAACTTCGATCCGTAGCTTATTGGTCAGGTATTTGGCGGTAAAGCTCTTGGTGTCTTTCAGCAGGGCCTTGTGGTCGCCCTGGAATACCAGGGTTCCGCCATTGGTACCGGCTTCCGGGCCGATGTCGATGAGCTGGTCGGCAGCCAGCATGATATCTTCGTCGTGCTCCACCACGATTACCGTATTGCCTTGCTGCTGTAAGGATTTCAAAACACCGATCAGGCGTTCGGTATCCCTCGAGTGCAGGCCGATGCTCGGCTCATCGAGGATATAAAGGCTTCCCACGAGACTGCTTCCCAGGGAGGTTGCCAGGTTGATGCGCTGGCTTTCGCCGCCGCTAAGGGTATTGGCCACGCGGTTCAGGCTCAGGTAGCTCAGGCCCACATCCACCAGGAACTGAAGGCGTGAGTTGATCTCAAGCAGCAAACGTTTGGCAATAGAAGCATCATGCTCGTTGAGCTTCAGTTTTTTGAAAAAGTCACGGAGCTCGGAAACAGGCAATAACACCAGCTCCGAAATGCCTTTGTCGCCCACCTTCACATAATTGGCATCCTTACGGAGGCGCGTCCCCAGGCAATCGGGGCACACCGTTTTTCCACGGTAGCGCGCCAGCATCACCCGGTACTGGATTTTGTAGCTTTCCTTTTCCAGCATTTTGAAAAAGCTGTTGATGCCCTCAAAATGGCTGTTTCCCTTCCAAAGCAGCTCATACTGTGCTTTTGTGAGTTGGGAAATGGGCTTATGCACCGGGAAATCGAATTTATGGGCGTTCTTGATCAGCTGGTTCTTATAATAGCTCATGCTTTCCCCGTTCCAGCAGGCCACCGCGTTGTCGTATACCGATACGCTTTTGTTGGGGATCACCAGGTCGGGATCAATGCCAATGATGCTGCCGAAGCCTTCGCAGGTCTTGCAGGCACCGATCGGGTTATTAAAGCTGAAAAAGTTGAGGTCAGGCTCTTCAAAGGAGATGCCGTCCGCTTCAAACAAATTGGAGAAATGGTGCGTGTCATAGCTCTTATCTCCCTGTTCGATCATCAGGTCGCATTCACCGCCGCCCTCGTAAAAGGCTGTCTGTACACTGTCTGCTACGCGGTTCTGAAAATCTTCATCGCTGATGTCAACGGAGATCCGGTCGATGAGCAGGAAGATCGTATCCGTTTTTTTTGATTTTTTCGCCTCGAATTCATTGATCTTTACAATGGCATTGTTAACCAGGATCCTCGCAAAGCCTTGCTGATTGAGCAATTCCAGGTGTTTTTCCAATGTCCGGTCTTTCGGAACGATCAGTCGGGCTACGATGAGGCATTTGGTTTCGTCGCCCAGCGTGTTCACAAAATCCACCACGTCGCTCACGCTGTGGCGTTTCACCTGTTTTCCCGAAACGGGGCTGTAGGTCTTGCCCACGCGGGCATACAGCAGCTTTAAATAATCGTAAATCTCCGTAATGGTTCCTACCGTACTGCGTGGATTGCGGGAGATGACCTTTTGCTCGATGGCAATAGCCGGCGAGATACCTTTGATGTAATCTACCTTTGGCTTTTCGAGGCGGCCCATAAACTGGCGCGCGTAGGCGGATAAGCTCTCCACATAGCGCCGTTGTCCTTCCGCATAAAGCGTGTCGAAGGCCAGGGAAGATTTGCCCGAGCCGGAAAGGCCGGTAATGACGATGAATTTATTGCGGGGTAGGGCCACATCAACCCCTTTGAGGTTGTGCATCCTGGCGCCTTTGATGATGATATATTCCTTAGGGTTTAAGGTCGTAATGTCCTGTTCCTGTGCCAATGTCGTATGAAATTAAGAAGTATTAAAGGTAAAATTTTGTTGTATGCGCAACGCATCTAAGTATTAACAATCCATCGTCATGATGGTTTATTTTCATGACTACAAAAGTACGCTCTCCGGAAACGCGAAAGTGCTATATTTTGTAGCATTTGATACAGGGTAGGAGCAGTTGTGTAAATGCCCGCAGATTTCGCCGATTGCGCTAATTTGTTCCGCTGTTCTGAATCCCCGCCATCTGCGCGATCTGCGGGCCATGATGTTAGGATAAACGCTTCGAAATGATCTTGGAGATATTCCCGAACACCTGTCCCGGCGAGAACTTACGCCATTCGAAGTCATTCAGCTCGCCGTCGGAAATAAAGTAATAATCCAGGTTGGCGCGCTTAAACTCCTTGAGCACATGGTCCCTGAAATTCACGAAAGCGATCCAGCCGTCGGCCCCCACATCTTCAAACCATTCCTCGTAATAGGAATCGTCGGAATGGTGAAAATTAAGGACATTTTCGCCGATGAGGATGTATTTATTGATGCCATGGTAAGCCAGCTCGTCAATGATATCGCGCTTAAGGAGCATGATGTCGTTATTGATGGCGTCGTTCCATTCGCCAATCAGCTCAATGATGGCGAAATGTTCATCATAATCCACAAACAGGATCTTCAGGTAAAGCGTTTCACTGCCCATATCGTCCCATTGCGGGTGGATGTAGTAGTTGTAAACCGTATTGGTAAAGGTAAACTCACTGTATTCCGCTCCATAGAAAGGCGAATTCTCATCTTCCGCTGCAATGTACAAATGTTGCCAGTTATAGAATGGTTCAAGCTCGTGCATGATGGTTATCGGCAAATTTAATGCTCAGGACTTAGTTATGGTTTAATTTTTTGTTAAGACTGTAAATAGTGATTTATTAAATAGAGATCATATTAAGGAAGATGTTAACTGGCCTGTCAATTAGGGCGAAGTCGAAAACCAGGCAAAGAGCTTTAAAAGCGCTTCCAGACTGCGCCCGAAGCGGCATCCTGTTGTTGACTTCGAGAGCCTCAGTCAACGTATGGTGGCTGAGGCTCTCGACGCCACTATAAAATACTCTTCCGTCTGACATAATATATGGCATTATTTCATACTTAACCTGATCTGTGTAATGATCTTTTTGGTGTAAAGCGGAAAATCACCCTGCATCATCCAGCTATAGTAAGAAGGCTCTTTCCCGAAGATCTCCCGAACCGTTTTGTCCTTGTGCTTCCCGAAGTTAAACACTTCCTCGCCCTTGTCGTTAAAGACAATCCTGCCGGCCAGGTCGGCATTTTTGTTGCGGGCTGTCAATTCGCTCAGCACGGTCATGTCATTTTTCACCGGAATGGTCTTGTTGCCCTTGTCGTCTACCTGCTCCTGTCCTTCGTATCGTGCCAGCTGGGCTTTGAAGATCTCGTAGGTGGCAATGGTGTCGGCTTCCGCAGAGTGTGCGTTCTCCAGGGTTTTGTCGCAGTAAAAGCGATAGGCGGCACTCAGGTTGCGCGGCTCCATCAAATGGAAAATATTCTGAACGTCGATCAGCCGGCGGTTCTTCAGATCGAAGTCGATCTCGGCACGGAGAAATTCTTCCACCAGCACCGGCACGTCGAACTTATTGGAGTTGAAGCCTGCCAGGTCGCAATTGGTTAAGAACTGTGCCAGCTGAGGCGCCAGCTGCTTAAAGGTAGGAGCATCGGCAATATCCTTATCATAGATGCCATGAATTCTGGAAGTGAGTTCCGGGATCGGGATCGTCGGATTGACACGCTTTGTGAGAATGTCTGTAGAATTATCAAGGTTAACACGCACAATGGAAATTTCCACGATCCGGTCGCTGCCTACATTAATGCCTGTCGTTTCGAGATCGAAAAAAGCCAATGGTTTTGTTAAGTTCAATTGCATGCCTGTTCTTTTTGTATGGTATAAAAATGCAAGGGGCTTCCCGTTTCCGGTAAGGTATCCTTGTAATGGTTCAGTATCTTTTTAGCAGACCGGATAAACTGTGCCTGTGCAAAGGCAAAGCGTTTAAATGGCTTTAAGCTTTTCAAAAATAGGTTATTATTATAAGAATTCCACGATTTTGAAGGCGCCAGGTGCGGATTAATAAATCCCGGGCTCGCGATGATCTTCAGGCCGTGTTTTTTCAGAAGCCCGAGCCATTCTTCAGAGGTAGCTTTCGATTCGCCGAGTTGCCGGTTGAGCGCTGCCGTTGTGAAAAATTCCATAGCAATGAATAAGCCTTTTTCCGACAAATGCGCTGCCAACAGGGAAAGCGCCTGGTCCAGCTCCTGTGCGCTGAAGCTTTGCAGCACCGTAACACTGAGCAGGAGGTCGAAGCGGTGATCCGCCAGAACCTCTTCCAGCTTGTCGGAAGCAACAACCGTAGACCCGGGAAAGCGGTTCTTTACCTGCCGGATCATCACATCCGAAATGTCGTAAGCATACACTGTTTTGAAATGCCGGCTTAGCAAGTCGGTGAAATCGCCGCTGCCACAGCCGAAGTCCAGGGCCTGTTCTTTTTGGATGTTTGCCTGTTGGATCAGGGTCTCAACGGCTTGTAACCTGGCCTGCTGGTCGAAGCAATAGTAGAAGGGTTCGGCATGGCCCGTATGGCCATACTTTTCCGCCCGTTCATTCCAGTAGCTTTTGTCAAACATTTAGTTTAGCCGGCTTAAGGTTTCTTCCACCGGGCGGATGCCTTCGTAAAAGCTGTTGATTTTATGGATCACCCCTTCGATCACCGAATCGGGACAGGAAGCGCCGCTGGTGAGGATGATGCGTACCGGCTGTTTTTCCGGCAAATAGCCGGTGCTGGTGAGATGCTTTTTATTCGGGTAATCGAAATGATGGATCGTATAGCGGTCGGTAATCTCTTTCTCCGAGGAGATGAAATAGGTCGGGAATTTGCGCTCGCACAATTCCACCAGGTGCGAGGTATTACTGCTGTTGTATCCGCCTACCACGATGGCCAGGTCGGCTTCCGATTCCAGCAGGCCGTAGGTGGCATCCTGGTTTTCGTTGGTGGCATAGCACAAAGTATCACGTGTATCCGCAAAATGTTGAGCAATGTTTTCCGCACCGTATTTATCCATCATCACCGACTTAAAGAAATCGGCGATCTCCTGGGTTTCCGTTGCCAGCATGGTGGTTTGGTTGATCACACCCACGCGCTGCAGGTCTTTGCTGAGGTCGAGTGAGCTGGAATAGCGGCCTTTGAAATCGATGGCAAACTGTTCTGCGGGCTTTGTGCCCTTGATGTATTCCGCCAGCAGCTTGGCTTCATCCAGGTCGCGCACGATGATGGCGCGGCTGTGTTGGTCGCTGCGCGAAAAAGTCGAGCGCGTTTCCTCGTGGTTGTGCTTGCCGTGAATGATGATCGTGAAATCATCCTTGCCGATGGATTCCGATTTTTTCCAGACGCGCTCCACGAAAGGACAAGTGGTATTGTAAGATGCCGTTTTAATGTTCCTGGCCTCGAGCAGGTCGATGATGTTGAGTGGTGCGCCAAAGGCGGGAATAATCACGACGTCATCCGATGTTAAAGAATCGAAAGGGATCAGCTGTTCGCCGTGCGTGTCCTGCAGGAACTGAACGCCACGCTCGCTGAGGTCGCGGTTCACGTCCGGGTTGTGGATCATCTGGCTCAGCAGAAAAATGCGCTTGCCCGGGTTTTCTTCCAGCGCTTTGAAGGAAATCTCGATGGCATTTTCCACGCCATAGCAGAAACCGAAATGACGGGCAATGAGGTACTGCACCGGTCCGAAATCGAGCAGGGTAGGAGAGTTGTCCTTTTTGCGCGGGTCCTGTACCTTGCGGTACTGCTTTATTTTACTAATGATCGGGCTCCTGTAGAACTCCGGTACATTGAATGTTTTCATTCGTTTTGGTTATTTCCCGCGGATCTTGCAGATGACGCGGAATGTTTTATGCATTTGTTGACTTCGAGAGCCTCAGTCAGCAAATGGTGGTTGAGGCTCTCGAAACCACCATGAGAAAATTCAATATTTAAAATTCTCAGTACTTATAACTCACGACTCACATCTCATTTCAACACCAATTCCCTGATCAGGCGCTTTCCCACAAAGGTATTCACCTTCCGGATGATCTCTTCCTTCATATAAGCCGTTTCATTCCTCACTACCGGCGAATCTATCGATACAAACAAAATACCCGAAGCATAGTTTATCTGTGTGGTATGCTTTGCTACCAGGGCGCCTACAATGCCTTCCCAGCCGTTGCGTATGGCAAAGATACTGTATTTTTCATCGAGCTTTTCCTCTTTGAAGAGCTGGGAAATCGCATCGCCCAGTTTGATGAGGTTGTGATTCTTAGCCATGTTCTTCTATCTTTTCGGTAGTCACTTCTATTTCTCCGTTATTCACGATGTAGATCAGGTGCTCGGCCTGTTGCTGCTTAAACAATTCCCGGATGCGCTGGGGATGCGTATCGGTGATAAACACCTGCCCGAAGGTATCGTTGCTCACCAGCTCGATCAGCTTCCGGAAACGCGTTTCATCCAGCTTATCGTAAATGTCATCCAGCAATAGCAAAGGCTTTGTGAGCTTCTTCTCCTTGATGAATTCGAACTGTGCCAGCTTCAGCGCCAGCAGGTAGGATTTTTGTTGTCCCTGCGAAGCGAATTTTTTCAGGCTGTTGCCCATCAGCTTAAAGTCCAGGTCGTCGCGGTGAGGGCCGGTGGTGGTGTAGTGCACAGCCCTGTCCCGGTCGAGGCTGGTAAGCAGCACGGCGCGGTAGGAGCGGTCTTTCAGGGAGCTTTCATAGTCGAGGGTCACCTCTTCCTTACTACCACTGATGAACTGGTAATTCTTATTGAACAGGGGAATAAATTCCTCCAGGAATGTTTTGCGTGTATGGATGATGGCCTCTCCGTACAGGATGAGCTGGTCGTCCCAGATCTCCAGGCTCATGCTGTCGAAGCTTCGGCTTTCGTGAAACTGCTTCAGCAGGGCATTGCGCTGTTGCAGCACATGATTATAGGCAATGAGCTTTTCGAGGTAAGCTTTGTCGTATTGCGAAATGATGCTGTCCATAAAGCGGCGGCGCACTTCGCTGCCATCCCAGATCAGCTCAATGTCCGAAGGAGAGATCATCACCAAAGGATAGAGGCCGATGTGTTCCGAGAGGCGCTCGTATTCTTTTTTGTTGTGCTTGAACTGCTTCTTGTGGTTGCGTTTCACACCGCAATAGATCTCATGCGTTTCCCCGTTCTTATTGATCCAGCCCTGGATCGCGAAGAAAGGCTGATTGTATTTAATGTTCTGGCTATCCGATGCGTTGAAAAAGCTTTTGCAAAAGGAAATGTAATGAATGGCATCCAGCAGGTTGGTTTTCCCCATGCCGTTGTTGCCCACAAAGCAGTTAAATTTTGAGCAAAATTTTAACTGGGCCTCGTCGTAATTTTTGAAATTGATTAGGGATAAGCTTTCCAGGATCATCGAAGCTTAAAGGTACGAAGGAAAACAGCATCTTCTCCCGAAAGATTTCAGAATTTTTCTAAACGAGGTGGTGGCGGTAGAAGCTTCGGAGACTGAGGCTCCCGAAGTCTCCGAATTGGTGCTTGTTGCATAGTCATAGAAGTAATAGGGGAATCAGAACAACATAACGCTCCTCCGGAGCGTGTAGGTCTTTGGCGCCTGTTTTCTATAAACATATTGCTCCTCCGGAGCAAACAGGTGTATTATGTTTATAGAACTATAACCCACAATGTTTTGCTCCTCCGCACGCTTGAATGACTGAGTCGGGCAGGGAGTAAGCTGTTTGTCTTTCATGCCAGCGCCGGCTACTGAGCGCAGTCGAAGTACCGGAAAACACCCAAAACAAAAACGTCCTGCCGGTTGGGGCAGGACGTTTTAATGAATTTAAAGATCAATTAAGCTTTCGCCGGAGTAACGGATGGTTTTTCATCGTTCCTTGATTGGAAGTCAACCACGATAGGAGTTGAGATACATAAGGATGAGTAAGTACCGATGATACGGCCGATCAATAAGGCGAAGATGAATCCGCGGATACTTTCCCCACCGAAGATAAAGATCACCAATAACACGAAGAATACCGTTAAAGAGGTCAGGATCGTACGGCTTAAGGTACTGTTCAGGGCGTAGTTGATCAACACGTTACGCTCAGCGCCGGTAGCATCTGCTTTTCCGCTTTCTGCCAGTCGCTCACGGATCCTGTCAAACACAACCACCGTTTCCGTCATGGTGTAACCCATTACCGTTAAGATCGCCGCGATGAAGTCCTGTCCGATTTCCAGGGAGAAAGGAACCACGCCATCGAGGATCGTGTAGAAGGATAATACAACCAGCACGTCATGGAATAAAGCCACAACCGCACCCAGACCATACTGCCATTTTTTGAATCGTACCACGATGTAGATAAACATCACGATACAAGAGAAGAGGATCGCTCCGTAAGCACCGTATAAAATGTCGGTAGCGATGGTAGGACCTACTTTCTGCTGGCTCACAATCTCGTGTTTCACGTTCAGTGTGTTCAGGCCATCGTTTAATGATTTTTCCACTTCACTGTCTACAGTCGTTGAATTGTCTGTAACCCTGTAAGTCGTGGTAATTTTCATCTGGTTAGCGCTTCCTACCGTTTTCACTTCGAGGGCAGCATCTTTAAACTGAGCGCTTAAAGCCTGTTTCACATCTTCCGTGTTCATGTCTTTTTCAAAACGAACCTGGTAAGTACGTCCACCTTTGAAATCAACACCTAAGTTGAAGCCACCGTTTTTGAAGTAGAAAACAACCCCTAAAACAATGACCAGGGTAGAGATCATATAGTATACTTTCCTGCGGCCTACGAAATCGAAAGCGACATTCTTGAAGGCATTCGCCGTTGCTTTATTATCGAAAGGAATGCTTTGTTTGCGGTCCAGCATCCATTCGAAGATCACACGTGTAATTAAGATCGCAGAGAATAAAGACGCCCCGATACCGATTAATAAGGTAGTTGCGAAACCGGCCACAGGACCTGAACCGAACACCATGAGGATAATCGCGAGAATCGCCAGGGTAGCGTTGGAGTCAATGATAGAGCTCATCGCATGCCTGAAACCTTCTTTGATTGCTGTTTGTGTATTTTTACCTAAGGCAAGCTCTTCACGCACACGCTCGAAGATGAGGATGTTCGCATCCACCGCCAGACCGATCGTGAGGACGATACCGGCGATACCCGGTAAGGTTAATACCGCATTCATGGAAGCAAGGATCCCCATGATGAAGAACATGTTGGCAATTAACGCGATGTTAGCCACCATACCTGCTTTGTTATAGTACAGGTACATGAACACGAGGATCACCAATAAGGCAATCACGAAAGACCATAAGCTGGAGTCGATGGCTTCCTGGCCCAGGGTAGGACCAACCACGCTTTCCTCAACGATCCTGGAAGGAGCAGGTAATTTACCGGCGCTTAATACAGCCGATAAGGCATTAGCCTCTTCCACGGTGAAGTCGCCGGTAATGCGGGAGCTTCCACCTTTGATCTCACCGTTAACAGTCGGAGCAGAGTACACCATGTTATCCATTACCACGGCAATAGAATGGCCTTTCTGCCCGCCCTGAGGCGAATTGTCTTTTGTTAATTTAGCCCATGCCGTAGAAGCATCACCGGTCATGGTCATGTTGATGAAGGGGTGACCGCCGCTTTCTGCGTCGAAATCGGTACGTGCGCTGGAAATGATATCGCCGGACATAGCCGCTTTACCTTCCCTGTTGGTTACTTTAATAGCATATAATTCGAAATACTCACCAACCACATCGCCCGCTTCATTTTTAATTTCTTTCGGTTTGTAACCCCACATGAATTTCAGTTTGTTAGGGAAATAACCTTTCAGGGCCGGGTTTCTCAGCATGGCATTGGCTTTCGCCGTATCCTGTTTGTTGTAAGCAATCGCCACAACCGGTCCTTCCCTGAATTGCTCAGGCTGACCTGTTTTCTGGTTCATGCTCACCGCTGCTTTCAGCGGCTGAGGATAGCCACCTTCAAAATAAATTAAAGGAGCGCTGCGGATAAATGAATCAAGCTTGGTAAGAACCGCTGTATTGGTAGGAGCAGCTGTAGCCGCAACCGTTGTTGCATCCGTTGCTTTTGTGGTATCAGGAGTAGCCGCTACAGAAGCCGTGTTGGCCGCTTTCGTAGAATCGGCTTTCGCTGTAGACGTAGAATCCGGTTTTGCAACAGAAAAATCAGGATATAAAGCTTTCGATAATTTTTCGTTGGCACCCATCAGGATATTACCGATTTCGCCGTTCTCATAAGTTTCCCAGAACTCGAGGTTGGCAGTTCCCTGCAATAACTCACGAACACGCTCTTTGTCTTTTACACCCGGAAGCTCCACGAGGATACGGCCGGTGTTACCCAGTTTCTGAATGTTTGGCTGTGCCACACCAAAACGGTCGATACGGGAACGGAATGTTTTTTCGGAGTTGGAGATAGACTCGTCTACCACCGAGCGAAGGAATGTGATCACTTCAGCATTGGTAGCGTTGTAACCAACTTTTCCTTTTAATTCAGGAGTCTGGAACAATGGAGCCAGCTTACCGTTTGGAGCGGTTTCTTTATATTTCTTTTCAAACAAGGTCAGGTAATCATCATTGTTACCTTTACCCAGGTTGTCAGTCGTTGCTTTGATCGCATCATTGAAGGCTTTGTCGGGATTCTGATTCGACAGGTTCTTCACGATATCAGCCACGGAAATCTCCAGGGTTACGTTCATACCACCACGTAAATCCAGGCCGAGGTTGATCTCACGCTTTTTACACTCTTCGTAAGTGTAGTCGGCAATGATCAGGTTATAAACCGGTTGTTTTTTAATAGAATCCAGGTACCTGTCGGTCAGGGCTATTTTCATGGAGTCGATGTAAGCTACATCTCCTTTGGCATTTTTTTTAGCTGCAGCCTGTACTGTGGCAGAACTGGTAATGCTTTCGGCATACTCCCTCGCTTCGTTTTCTACACTGATTGTTTTCCATGTAAATGATAAATAGAAGATACATGCGAGCGCTAAAAGAATAGCAAAAATTTTAATGGCACCTTTGTTTTGCATAAAATTGGTATTATTTAACAAATAAAATTAAGGGTGCAAATATACGTGTATGGCGTATATGATGCAAATATTTTTATACTTGAAAATTAATAAGTTAGCTGGGAACTCCCGTTTTTATTCGTATTTTTGCTAAGATATGGGGCATTTGAAATTCATGATTATTTTAACTGCGCTGGGCCTTCGTGCCATGTCGCAGAATCCTGTTTACCGCGATACCATTCCTGTTTTTGAGAACGGGAACAAGCTGCTAAGCCCCTGGGCCGGCGGCCTCAATTTCAGCTCATTTACCGCAATTGATTTTAACCTTGATGGAAAAAAAGACATTGTGGCATACGATAAGATTTGTGGCTCGGGCGGGAAGCTCCGGGCTTATGTGAATGCCGGCCCGGCCGGCGCCTCCAGGTACAAGCACGATTATGCCGCGCAGGGCCGTTTTCCGGCGGTCAGTGATTGGGCCCTCTTCTTTGATTACAACAATGATGGTAAAGAAGACCTCTTTACCTATAACAGCAATGGCGGGATCCGGGTGTTTAAGAATACCAGCACCCTCGCGACAGGCCTTACTTTTTCATTGGTGTCTTCCGAGCTCAGGAGCGATTACAATCCCCACGGCGCTCCCAATATGGCCAACATCTATTGCAATTCCATTGCCCTGCCCGGTATCGGTGATATCGACGGGGATGGAGATCTTGACATCCTGACCTATTCGGTATTCGGAATAAAAATGGAATACCATAAGAACATGAGCAAGGAGCTTTACGGACATGCCGATAGCCTCGTATTTGATATGGTGGATGATTGCTGGGGAGATGTGCAGGAGAGCAACTGCGATGTGAATCTGAACCAATGCCCTTACCTCAGGCAATACCAGCAGACGATCCAAAATGACGGCTCCAAGCCCCTGCATGCCGGCTCCTGCCTGATGTGTTTCGACCGCGATGGCGATGGGGACCAGGACCTGATCATGGGGGATGTGTCCTGCAGCAATGTCTTTTATGTGGAGAACGGAGGCAGTACAACCAATGCACACATTAGCGATACCACCAAGTTGTATCCCAATTATCCAAACAAGGCCAGTACCGATGTGATCAGGCTCAATGCCTTTCCATGTACCTATCACCTCGATGTGAACGGCGACGGAAACAAGGACCTGATTGCGAGCCCTAATGCCGTGGCCGGCTCGGAGAACTACCAGAGTGTGTGGTATTACCTGAATACTTCCGCTACAGCTACCGTCAATTTTGTGCTTCAAAAAAAGAATTTTCTGCAGGAAGATATGATCGAGTTGGGCGAAGGTGCTTACCCGGTATTCTTTGATGCCGATGCCGATGGCAAAAAGGATATTCTTGTGGGGAACCTGGGCTATTATACCAGTGGCATCAATAAGTCGAAAGTGGCTTATTACCGGAATACAGGAACCATTGGCACACCGTCATTCTCGCTGGTCACCAGGGATTATCAGAATATGTCGGCGTTCAACCTGTATGGCATGGCGCCGACCTTTGGCGATCTTGACGGAGACGGGGATAAGGACCTGATCATTGGGCAGGCCAACGGGCAGCTGGCCTATTTTCAGAATACGGCAGGAGCCGGGAACACCGCTGTATTTACCAGCCCGGTGAATAACTACCAAACCATCGATGTCGGAAATTTTGCCTATCCCCAGTTATACGATATTGATAAAAACGGAACGCTCGATCTGCTGATCGGCTCACAGAACGGAAAGCTGGCTTACTGGAAAAATACCGGCACAACTACGGCCCCTAATTTTGTCCTTCAAACGGCCTCCTTTGGAAATGTGGATGTGAAAAGCTACGGCTTTTTAACGGGCTTTAGCACACCCTTTGCCTTCGATGCGGGCGGTGTAACCAAGCTCATGGTAGGAAGCGAAGTTGGCAATATATATTTATACGATCAGGTCGATGGGAACCTTAGCGGAAGCTTCAACCGCGTGGATACAGCTTTATATAAGATCAATGAAGGCACGCGCTGTTCCTTTCATTGTGATGATATTACCGGCGACGGTAAGCCCGATATGATCCTGGGCAACTATGCCGGAGGGATCGCCTTTTTTAATTCCACCAACGTCAATGGGGTAGGAGTGGAGGAGCAGGAATTAGCGGATAACACCCTTGTTTTTCCGAATCCGGTGAGCGATATCCTGACGATTGCCAGGAACGATCATAACGGCGGGGAAGTGATCTTTAGGGTATTTGATCTGATCGGGAAAGAGGTATATGCAGGCAGCAGCTTTAACACGATCATTCGCATTGATATGTCTTCCTACAGTAAAGGCGTTTATGTCTTAAGGCTGGAAAGCAGGGACGGGCAGAAAGCCCTCACTAAAAAAGTGATCGTCCGGTAAAATCATTCTTTTTATGGCTCCAGTACAGGCTTGTTTTATAGCATTATGGGCTTGCCATGCATTTCTACGGATAATCAGCCGATTCTGACACAAGTTCATTCAATCTGCACGAATATACACTGAGCGCTTTAATGTCGGTCCGAATATCTATTTTCGAATAGATTTTTCAGATCGCCTGTATGTTAAATGCCTCAGGGTTTTTGTTATTTTCAATACATTTGGTTCCGGTTTCTAAAGAAATGTGTATAGAGAACCAGGTAAATTGCAGCGTACTAAGACAGTCTGAATCATTGCGTTAATGCTTAATATATAATAGAAAACCCCGACCCCTTTTAATTTTATACAACATGAAAAAACTCTTACTTTTTCTTTCATTACTATCGGTTTACATTTCCAATGCTCAATCCATTACCATAACACAGCCTAACGGCGGTGAGGTTTTGGCTGCCTGCGAGGTATATACGGTAAAGTGGACACAAACCGGAAGCCCTTCCAATTACTGGAACATTGATTATTCTTTGGACGGCGGAACGATCTGGACCTCGGTAGCCAGCAACTTTTTGTCAACCAACGGGCAGTTTAACTGGACAGTGCCTAACGTACAATCGACTACTGTATTGATGCGGGTGTATGATGCCCTGAATGCCTCTACGGTGGATCAGAGCAATGCTTTTTTTACCATCAATATTCCCATTGTACTGACTTCTCCTGACGGAGGCGAGGTATGGCAGGGAGGAACTGTGCATAACATTACCTGGAATGCCCTTGGTACCTCTAATACCTATAACATTGCCTATTCCACCAATGGCGGATCTTCATGGACCAACATTGTTACCAATCATTCCAATTCGACCGGTGTATACACCTGGACGGTTCCTAATATTCCTTCCACCAATTGCCTGGTGCGCGTGCAGGATTATGTACAGAATTGTATGCAGGATATCAGTGCTTCCACCTTCACAATCACGCCTGCGCAGCCGATCTTAACGAGCCCTAACGGTGGACAGTTTATTCAGCAGAGCT
>CAZIYT010000002.1:85755-346330 GCA_964543545.1 uncultured Flavobacterium sp.
CCGATCAAAGCGATGCGACCTTTACGATTACTCCTGCGCAGCCGATCTTAACGAGCCCTAACGGTGGACAGTTTATTCAGCAGAGCTGCAGCTATAACATCACCTGGAACGCGGCGAGCTTCTTCAGCAATGTCCGCCTGGAATATTCCCTGAATAACGGGACGACCTGGACGACCATCGTGGCGAGCACCAGCAACAGCGGCAGCTACTGGTGGACGGTACCGAACACGCCGAGCAACCAGTGCCTGATCCGTGCGAGCAACACGGCCAGCCTGAGCATTAACGATGTGAGCAACTCCGTTTTTTACATTAGCCCGGCGATCACCGTTACCAGTGCCAACGGCGGAGAAACCTGGTATGGCTGCGGCACCTACCCGATCAGCTGGAGCCACAGCAACTGTGTGTACTACTATAATGTGGATTACAGTACCGATGGCGGCACCACCTGGCAATCGATCTTTTATAACCTGTATGTAGGGGCCACTTTAACGAGCAGCTACAACTGGCAGGTACCCAATGGGGTGAGCAGCAGCCAGTGTCTGATCCGTGTGAGCGATTACAACGGTAACGTCCTGAGTGATGTGAGCAATGCTACCTTTACGATCGCGCCGAGCAACGACATCACGGTAACTGCCCCTAATGGCGGTGAGAGCCTGGTCGGCCTGTCGACCTATACGATCAGCTGGACGAACCTTCCGAGTGCGAGTGGTCAATACAATTTACAATACTCTACCAACAACGGCAGCAGCTGGACCAGCATCGCTTCCAACATCACCGGTAACGCTTACACCTGGACCGTTCCAAACATCCCGAGCAGCCAGTGTTTAATTAAAGTGATCGACTACAATAATACCTGCAAGTCCGATCAAAGCGATGCGACCTTTACGATTACTCCTGCGCAGCCGATCTTAACGAGTCCTAACGGTGGACAAACCTTATACTCGGGTACAAACTATAACATCACCTGGAATGCAGCAACCTTCTTCAGTAACGTCAGATTAGAGTATTCCCTGAACAATGGTACTACCTGGACCACGATTATCGCCAACACAAGCAACAGTGGTAGTTATGGTTGGACAATTCCAAATGTGTACAGCACGCAATGCCTGGTAAGGGCCAGTAATACCTCGAGCCTGAGTGTGAACGATGTAAGTAATACCACCTTTACGATCAAGCCGGCCGTAACCATCATTACACCTAACGGCGATAACGGCGTGACGATCTGGGGAGGCTGTACAGTGACCTCCATTACCTTCGACCGTTCACCGGCCTGGAACACTTACCTGATCGAATACAGTATCAATAATGGTTCTACCTGGTCGACGATTGCCACCAGCTGGGTTGCATCTACCAACCCGGCTACTTATAACTGGTCGATGCCGAATACACCAAGCTCGCAGGTAAGGGTGCGTGTGACACCAACATCGGCTACAAGCTACGGCGATCAGAGTGATAATGTCTTTACGATTACGAAACCGGTAACGATCATCCAGCCTAACTTTGGCGGGATCATGCAATCGGGAACGGTTTACCCGATCAAATGGACATCCGACGGCATCTCCAATATCTATGATATTTTCTATTCAACCAATGGCGGGTCCACTTACACCAATATCGTGATGGGCTATAATACTTCCATTAATACTTATTCATGGACAGTGCCTGCCGTGGTATCCAATAACTGTAAGATCATCGTAAGGGATAATATCAATACCTGTAAAACCGATACGAGCGACCAGGCCTTTATTATCCAATCTACACCACCTGCTATTACCTTATTGAATCCTAACGGTGGAGATTCGCTCAAAGGCTGCTCTACATATACGATCAACTGGACAGATGCTGTTTCTACGGGAACCTATAATTTACATTATTCGGTGAACAGCGGTTCTACCTGGAATACCATCGCCAGTAACTATGTAACGTCAACCGATAACTATAATTGGGTTGTACCGAATACCATTGTCTCCGGTAATGTGCTGGTGAGGGTTCAGTCTGCCAGTACCCTGACCGTGCTCGACCTGAGTGATGCGCTCCTGACCATTGTGAACGGAACCTTAACGGCGACACCGGCCAGCACAGCTATTTGCTCGGGAACCCCGGTACAATTCAATGCGACAGGAGGTGTCAACTATAGCTGGTTGCCTGCGACAGATCTCAGCGCATCGACGATTTCCAATCCGGTAGCGACGCCTTCCTCGTCAACCATCTATACGGTTCAATCGGTGAACGGATCCTGCATCCTGAGTAATACCGTAAATGTGACGGTATCGGGAAGCGGTGCGCCGGCAAGCGTGAGCATCACCGCCAGCCCTTCCAATTCGGTGTGCCCGGGAACAACGGTTACCTTCTCTGCCAATCCGGTGAATGGAGGCATGAGCCCGGCTTACCAATGGTTTGTGAATGGTGCGAGCACAGGCATGACTTCGGCAACCTATACCAATAATACATTGACGACAGGCGACGTGGTAGAATGCCTGATGACTTCCGACCTATCCTGTGTGTCAAACAATCCGGCTTTGTCAAATGGCATTACGGTGAGTACGGCAACTGGCCAGACGCCTTCTGTCACGGTTATGGCATTTCCTTCCAATACGATCTGTCCCGGAACCCTGGTGACCTTCTCCGCTAGTCCGTCTTATGGCGGTACAGCTCCTACCTATGTATGGAAACTGAATGGAACAACGGTGGCTTCCACAACTACTTACACCAATAATACATTAAGCAACGGCAGTACGGTAACCGTTATCATGATCTCCAATGCCGGTTGTGTAACGACTACCACGGCAAGCTCCATCCCGATGGCCATTACCGTGAATACGACGCCGGCTGTACCATCAGCCATCTCCGGAAGTACGGTTGTTTGTGCAAATGGCGCATACACCTATACGGCAGCTACCGTAAGCGGTGCTACCAGCTATAACTGGACCTTGCCTTCCGGCTGGACCGGAACGAGCAGTAGTAATACGATTGCGGTGACAAGCGCAACCAACGGCGGGGTGATCTCTGTTCAGGCAGTCAATGCCTGTGGTACGAGCTCATCACGGATTCTCTCTGTTTCTATAGGAGCGCCGACAGTCACTATTTCGGGGCCGACCTCTGTTTGCTTTGGCTCTTCGGCAACATTTACCGCAGGAGGTAGCGCTACGAGCTTTACCTGGAGCACGGCTCAAACCGGCTCGGTAATTGCCGTTTCTCCGACCGTAACAAGCACGTATACGGTTACAGGTGCAGATGCGGGTGGCTGTCAGAATACAGCCGTTAAAACGATTACGGTAACGGCACTTCCATCGGTAGCGGCCAGCAGCCCAACGATCTGCGGAGGCTCTACTACGACTGTAACGGCTTCGGGTGCTTCGACCTATACCTGGAATACAGGTGCTACCGGTGCTAACCTGGTGGTGACGCCGTCTTCCACAACCAATTATACGGTAACAGGAACTTCGGCTGCCGGTTGTGTGAATACAAGAACGACATCGGTAACGGTAACGCCGGGCCCTGTGATCGCCATCAGCAACGCCACAATCTGTGCCGGAACATCAACGGTATTGACCGCTTCGGGTGTGACGACTTATACCTGGAATACCGGTGCTAACAGTGCTACGTTATCCGTATCGCCATCCTCGACCACTGCTTATACAGTGAGCGGTGGAAATCCGGGCTGTTCAAGCATCGCCACGAAAGTGGTTACTGTAACGGTGAATGCGCTTCCAACGATTGGAATTACCGGAACGGCAAGCCTTTGTTCAGGTCAGAGCGGTGTTCTGACGGCTACAGGTACGGCTTCTTCTTATGTCTGGGGCATGGGTGAGACAACAGCCAGCATCAGTATCTCACCTACGATAACAACAACTTACAGTGTAACCGGAACGCACGCGAACGGATGCAGCAGCACAACAACTAAGGTTGTAACGGTTAACGCCCTGCCTCTTGTAGCGGCAACGAGTCCAACGATCTGCGGAGGCTCCACTGCTACGGTAACGGCTTCGGGTGCTTCGACCTATACCTGGAATACCGGTGCTACGGGTGCCAGCCTGGTGGTGACACCATCTTCCACAACAAACTACACAGTGACCGGAACATCTGCCGCCGGATGTGTAAACACTGCTACAACCAGTGTTACTGTGAGCGCAGCACCGGCTATTACCGTAAATACGTCAACCGTATGTGCCGGAACATCCGCAACACTGACGGCTTCGGGTGTGAATACTTATACCTGGAACACGGGATCAACAAGCTCATCTATTGTTGTGACGCCTGCTTCTACAACGGTGTACACCGTGAGTGGGAACCTGTCGGGATGCAGCACGACTGCTGTGAAAACAACAACCGTAAATGTGAACGCCCTGCCGGTGATGACTATTACTGCCGGCAATGCTTCTATCTGTAACGGGCAAAGCACAAGCCTTTCATTAACAGGAAGCGCAAGCAGTTACACCTGGAGCACGGGGCAAACCACATCCGGCATCAGCGTGACACCAATGGTAACAACGACTTACAGCGTTACCGGCATAAATGCCAATGGCTGCAGCAACACCGCTATGACGACTGTTACCGTCAATGCTTTACCAACGGTGTCGGTTCCGGCAGCGAGCGTATGCCTTGGAGGAACAGTGACTCTGACTGCCTCCGGCGCATCGACCTATACCTGGAATACCGGGGCAAATGGTGCTAACTTAAGCGTGAATCCATCAACTGCCACGAATTATACGGTGACAGGAACTTCTGCAGCAGGTTGCGTAAACAGCGCGACGACACAGGTAACGGTGGGCGCTGCTCCATCCATTGCGGTAAACTCTGCAACGGTTTGTGCAGGCACTGCTGCTACGCTGAATGCCAGTGGAGTAAACACTTACACCTGGAGTACAACAACTACGGGCCCGACTTTAGTGGTGAGCCCGGTAGCAACGACTGTCTTCACCGTGAGTGGAAGCAGTGCGGGTTGTAACGTGGTAGCTATGAATACTGCCACTGTAACAGTTAATGCACCGCCATCCATAAGCATCAGCGGTAATACTTCGCTTTGTACCGGTCAGTCAACCAATTTGACGGTGAACACAACGGCTATCAGCTACACCTGGAATACAGGACAAACAAGCTCTACAATTGCCGTATCACCGGGATCCACAACGATCTATAGTGTCAGCGGCCAGGGAAGCAACGGATGCAGCTCTGCAGCGAGTACTACTGTAACCGTTAATCCGATCCCAACCGTAGGTGTTTCTAATGCGACGGTCTGTGCAGGTGGTAGTGCCACCCTCACCGCCACCGGTGCCCTGGCATACACCTGGAATACAGGAGCGATAGGTGCAAATTATGTGGTATCACCGGCTGCCAATACCAGCTACACGGTAACGGGTATGGGAGCAGGCGGTTGTACAAATACAGCGGTATCTTCTGTGGTCGTGACGGCATCGCCAAGCTTAAGCGTTAACTCCGGAACGATTTGTTCGGGCAATACCATGACGCTGACGGCCAACGGGGCAACGACCTATACCTGGAGTACGGGACAACAGACGCCTGTGATTACCGTGTCTCCGGGCAGCAGCACACTTTACACCGTTACCGGTGAAATGCCTGGCTGTAATGTGTATCCAAGCCAGACTGCCACTGTGATTGTGAATACCACGCCAAATGTGACGGCGATCAGTTCCAGCACGATTCTCTGTGCCGGTGAAACGGCGACGCTGACGGCGCTTGGTGCTACTACCTATAGCTGGAGCTCTGCACAAACGGGCAGCGTGGTTGTGGTAAGTCCGGCATCGCCGATGAGCTATACGGTAACAGGATCATCGCCGGAAGGCTGTAAAGATGAAGCTGTCATTAATGTCAATGTGAGTCCATGCACGGGTATTGCAGAAAACGGGTATAAAAACCTGAGTATCGATGTGTATCCGAATCCATTCACGGGTGTGTTTACGATCCGTTATGCAGAACAGGAGAACGATGAAGTAACGGTATTGAATGCGCTTGGCGCTATCGTTTATCAGACACGATTAACAGACGCCCGAACAGAGATCGCCCTGCCATACGAAGCGGGAGGTATTTACTTCGTGCAGATCAAAACCAGGTACGGTGTGGTCACTCAGAAGATCGTGAAAGAATAAGATCATTAAAATAAAATATGATAAAAGCCCTGTCCCGCAAGTCTGCGGGATGGGGCTTTTGTTTTTTTAGCACAGGCTTGATTAAGGTAAGAGGTTTCTGTTTTAACCACATAGATGACATAGAATCATAGAGAACCAAAAGAGATCATCGTGTGACTTCGACTGACGGCCTGGCCAAACCGTTCGGGCGGGTGCTCAATCACAGGGAATCAAATTCTGTTCTAATCTCACCATGTGTCGTAATTATTCCCATCTGAATGAATGTTCATTCGGGCAGACGTGTTCTATTTACGAATTCCGGAATTTGGAAAGCTCTGTAGCAATCTTATTATAAAGAAGCATCAGGATGCACAGACAAGCTCCGGGAAATACCACGAGCCACCAGGATGAGAAATGATCGCGGCCTTCATTCAACAGGCTGCCCCAGGAGGCTGAATCATGGGCAATCCCGATGCCCAGGAAAGACAGGGATGCTTCTACCAGGACCGCGCTTCCCATACCGAACACTACCTGGGTTAGGATGACAGGCATCACGTTCGGCAGGATGTGCCTGAATAAAATGCGCCGGTTCTTCATCCCTAAGGCTTTGGCTGCGATGACATATTCCAGGTTTTTCGCTTTTAAATATTCGGCCCGTGTGATCCGGGCAATGATGGTCCAGCCTAATAAGCCCATGATGATGATCAGCAGGCTGTAGGAAGGCCGCGCGAAAGCGGATAAGGCAATGACCAATAAAAGCGCCGGAACGGAGTTGAGAAGCTCAATGCCTTTGGATACAATGGTATCCAGGGGGAAACGAAAGCGGTAAGGGATCTTTAGGATTCGTTCGGTGTAACCGGCAATCCATACCAGGCCACCGATGGTTTTTAATGCGACGTAACACAAGAACACTAAGCGCAGGATGAGCCAGATGCCGCCATCATTAAAGGCTTCTGTGAGCTTGTAGCCCCGGATGACACAGCAATAAAAATAGGTAAAGAAGATACCGGTAAGCAGGGCCAGGATCTGAAGAGGTCCCAGGCGCAGGCCGTTGTTGGAAAAATAGCCGGCGAAGGCACCTAAGCTCACGCCAATAAGCGTTGCAATCAGCATGCTGAAAAAGCCAATGCCGATGGCAATAGCGGTGCCGTGGATCAGGATAGAGAGGACATCCTGCCCGTTTTGGGTTGTGCCAAGCCAATGCCTGTATGTCAGCGGCAGAGGAGTGATGCTTCCGTTTTTTTGGCTGAGCCATTGCTCATCAAAAGGACTTTTCCGCGGAGCATTATCAGGATCGAGCGTGTTGGGAGACCAGGCGCAGGGTGGAAAGAGGATGATGTCGGCATCCAGGTACTTCCAGTCTTTTCCCATGTTATAGTTCAGGCTGGTGTTATCGATCACAACTGTTCGTTTCCAGGAGAAGGCAGGAAACAGCCAGGCGTTCTTATACTTGCAGAAAAGCGGTTTGTCGTTTGCCAGGACCGGTGCCAGGAGGGCAATGATTACCAGGAACACCAGCGCGCGCAGGCAACGTTTCAGGCTTCGGTTTTTCGCTAAAGCCGAACGGATATCGTGATATGTGTGTGTCCCATTCATGATTTGTGCCTGATCCTTGGATCTGCCCAGGCATAAAGGATATCGGCAATTAAATAGCTAAGCATGGTGAGCAGGCAGGATAGGGTAATGATGGCGATCACAACCGGGTAATCTTTTGAGACAATGGCTTTGACGGTTTCCAGCCCCATACCGGGAATGGTGAAAATGCTTTCAATGATGACGGAACCGCCGATGATAGAAGGAAATACCGCAGAGAATACGGTAATGAGGGGAAGCAGGCTATTCTTCAACGCGTGTTTCCGGATAATGGCCTGGTCGCTTAATCCCTTCGCCCTGGCGGTTTTGATGTAGTCGAGCGGAAGCTGTTCCATGATGGATGTTTGTGTAAGCCTGGAAATATAAGCCAGGGACGAGTAGGTGTAGCAGATCAAGGGGAGAACAATGTAAGGAAGCGAATCGGAAAGTTTTTCGAACAGGTTGGCATTGTCTCCGTAGCCTTCCACAGGCTTAATGCCCGAAGGAGGAAAGATGGAAAGCACATCGGGATTGGCAAAGAGCATCAGTAACAGCACGCCTCCAAAAAAAACGGGTGTGGAATACAAGAGGAATAAACCGGCCTGTGTCAGCCTGCTGACAGTAGCATGCGGTTTTTGTGCAAGCCTCACGCCGATAGGAATGCTGACGAGGTAAGCGAGGATGATGGAAAGAACGGAAAAGAACAGGGACCAGATCACTTTATCGCCGATCACTGCAAGCACAGGTTGCTTATGCCTGTAGGAAATTCCAAAGTCGCCGCGGATCACACCTTTGTTGCTGCCATCCCCGAAAAGCCAGAGGTGATAGCGGTTGTGTGTGCCGTACCAGATAATTTTCGGGATGAAATTTTTGTAGCTTGTTTTTTCCGTGTACAATGTCGCCAGGCTTTGTTCTACGGGAGTCGCCAGGTCGGGAAAGCTGTGTTTGATACTGTTTTGCGCGCTTCTCAGAACTAGGAGGTGAAAGCGCAGGTGCGAGGTATCGCCGCTTTCTTCCAGGCGGTTTAGACTTGTTGTGATCGCATTGAGGGAAGGCCCGAGCCGTCGCAATTCTTCTACGGACAAGGAGCTGTCTGCTCTTCCGAGGGTCACCCAGCTGTCCAGGCTTTCCCGGCTTTGCTTCACCGTTGCGAAATAGCGGCTTATGGCTTCTGCATTTCCGCTGCGGCGAAGAAATTCATGGTAGACTTTTTGTTGTTCAGGGTCCTGTAATTTATAAAGTGTGTCCGGCTCCGCCCAGGTTTTTACGGAAAAATAAAATACAGGGAGATCGAGCCCGAGCTGTTTGCTCCAATAGGCCCTCTGCGACCGGTACTCTTCAGGATTTTTTGAGCTTAAGGCAGGCACGAGCTGATCGAGCGGATCACCCGGGGCGGAGACCAACAGCAGGAAGCCAAGCAGCGTTACCAGGAGCAGCGTTGGAATAAACCACAACAAACGTTTGAGGATATACTCCAACATGGTCTCTAATCGTTAAGTTTTAAGGTATTGAGCAAGACGCCCGGATACTCCGCGTAAACATCAGGATTACCCCATTTTTTATTAAGTATGACGCGGCGCGTTTGCACAAACATAAAAATATAGGGTTGCTCATCGTACACGATCTTCTGAAAACGTTTGGACAAGGCGATGCGTTTGGAATCATCCATGCATACATTGATGCTGTCGATCAGCGCATCTGTTTGAGCATTGCCGAAACCGGAGAAATTAAGTCCATTGTTTTTCCAGGCAGCGGTTGACCATAGCTGTGAAAAATCTTCCGGCTGCGAGGTTCCCTGCCAGGCGCCAATGCTCATGTCGAAATCATGTTGCAGGCAGTTGTTCACAAAGGAGCTGTAATCCAAAGGGTTCAGGCGTACATAGACCTTCGCTTTCTGCATACCCTCCGCAACCTGCCGGGCAATGTCCTCCCATTGTTTTTGCGTATTCATGAAATTAATATCGAATTCCAGCTTCACTTTTTCTCCGTCGATCATTTTATCCAGGATGTCGTCGTTGTCTGTATCTGCCCATCCGGCCTGGACGAGCAAGGCTTTGGCTTTTTCCACATCATAGGGAACAGCTTTCAGATCGGTGTTGCTGCCATGTTTGTCGGGGGAAACAGGACCGACGGTCCGTTTCACATTATTGTCGTAGACAACTTTGTTGATCTGGTCGTAAGGGGTGAGCATAGCCATCGCACGCCTTGTCAGCACGTCGGCAAAGAGCTTTTTATGTTTCTTTCCATCCGGCTGTGTATTCATGCAGATGTAAATGTAGTTATAGGTATTGGCCAGCCGGGTGCTGTAGTCTTTTTGAAATGCCTCATCTTTGGATAGCTCAAGGTAGGTCGCAAAATCTACCTGCGTGGAAATATCCACAAGCTTGTTTTTCAGCTCCAGCATGGTAGAAGCACTGTTGCTGTTGAGCTTAAAAATGATCTTGTCGGGATTTGCCTGGCAGTACCAGTTTTCAGAACAGGTGCTTGTCCAGTGGTCTTTCTTTTTTTCGAGGGTCAGGCTCACGCCCTTATCCCATTTGGAAATGCGGTAAGGCCCGGCCCCGCTGATAAAGTTGGGATCGGTATAATACTTAGGGCTGTTGAAGTCTTTGGCCCAGCTATCAATGTCTGTCTTCCCTTTCAGAAATGTGGAGTCGCTAAGCTGCCCGCAGGAATACTTTGAAAGAATATGCTGTTTGTCGTACCAGTCTTCCTGGATGATCGCAAAATCGCACCAGAACCAGGTGTTGAGGATATACTGTTTTTTCATGATCACCGTAAACTTTTTTGGGTTGGAGGCATCGGGCTTTATGTCCTCTATGTTTTCCCAAAAGCCCTTCACCGCCGGGTTGTTGGTTAACAGGCATTTGCCGGCTTTAGTCGTAAAGGCAATGTCTTTGGCGGTAATGGGGCTTTGATCGTCCCAGGTAGCTTCATCTTTTAGCTCATACGTATATTCCAGGCCATCAGCCGAAACGGCAGGCAGGCTTTTAACGAGGCATGGCATTAAGGAGCCGTCCTTGTAATCAAGCCTCAGCAGGCTCATTTGGGTATAAAGCTGGATTTCGACCCTTACGGCAGAAGTACCGTTGACGGGATGCATATCATCGGGCTCCGAAACGATATGGGCTACCAGGGTATTAGGCTGGCTTTTTTTGCAGGAATTAAGGGAAAACAGGCATAAACATGCGCCCAGGAAATACAGGAATAACTTCATGCATCTAAAATAGCTAAAAAATATTTTTTTGCATTAAGTTTTAATAATTTGAAAAAAATAGTACATTTGCCATCTCGATTTATATCGGGAAAAGACGGTGAGGTGCCTGAGAGGCCGAAAGGACATGTTTGCTAAACATGCATACGGGAAACTGTATCGAGGGTTCGAATCCCTCCTTCACCGCGGATACATGTAAAAGGTTCAAGCTCAGGCTTGGACCTTTTTTGTTTTCTCCAAATTCGCCCTATAGCAGCATGCGGATTATTTTAAAACCGTAAACGAATTAAAAAATTTCTCCGTTAATTCATTATCCTCCTTGTTGGCATGTGAAATCACCATTAAGGTATAAAGTTTTCCATCGGCGCAAACTTTTCGAACGGTTACTACGCCCGACTTGTCTTTGAAGTCAACTTTAAATTCTTCTGATTCGTACTTCCCCGGAATTATTTTTGACCCGTTTCTTAGAGTGCCCTCGAGTTGCAAGGCATAATATTGCATGTCTGTTTTATGTAAACCTTTCGCAAAACTGCAGGCATCCATGTCCCCGCTGCTATATAGATTTGGTATGGAGGGAAGCTGTATGTAATTAACCTTGTAATAGCTATTTATCGGGTTATTATAAAATCTTACCGAAAATTCATTTTGAAGTGAAACTCCCCCCAGAAATGCAGTGTCCTTGGGAGTTCCCGGAAAATCAACAGAAAAGCCTCCTTCTTTTGATGTAAACGTTTTCCACTCATTTTTATCTGAGCATGAAGATAACATCTGCAAGAGGAATAAAAAGATCAAAAGTGGATGTTTAATTAATTTTGGCATATCTGTTTTGTTAGTCTAAATGTATTAAAAAAGTACTAAAGACAGATATAACTTATCTCTTCTGCCCCCTGGAGCACAAATCCAATTCCTTGACTTTAGTCAACGTGCGATGCGCTTTGCCTGATCTAACTTTGCTCATTATTAATCAAACAATGAGTAAACCTGTTTTCTTCAAATGCCTCAATCTTATATTTCTCCTTGCTTTTATGTTATCATTCCGCCTGATTCTCCGAATAGAGCATATACCATAAGCCCGGCCTTAAAGCATAAACGGGAGATCCAACGGCGTCACCAGGATGGAGAGCTCACATACGGGGCTTATCAACCAGGGAGAGATCTCCATCCCGAACGGATAACCGGTGATCACTACACAAAGCAAGCAGAAAAAACTCACAATCAACTCAGAAACAAAAAACACACATGACAGACTTTAAAAACTCAAAACGTAATGCCGCCAGGATGATAGGTATCGCTCTCTTACTCATGGCCATTGTTGCTGCCTTTTCCGCCCCTGTCATCAGCGGCATCTTCGTTTCAGGGAATCCCGCCTTAACCGCCCTGAACCTAAGCGCAGGCTTCGGCAAATTTACCGGCTCTATTGTTGGCTGGGTCATCATATTAGCCCTGGATCTCCTGGTGTCGGCAGGCGTCTATACCTATTATAAAAAGGAAAAACCTAAGGTGGCATTCACTAGCGCTGTGTTGCGCCTGATTTATTCTATCTTTTTAGGAGTCGCTATCTACCAGCTTTTAAAGATAACGCTTGCAACACCGGCTCCGGCTATATACAATCACCTTCATACGTTTAATTCGATCTGGGGATGGGGCTTGATCGCATTTGGATTGCACCTGATCACCCTGGGTATTTTATTTAAGAATGAAGGCGGTAAAAAATGGCTCACGATCACGATTAAAACGCTGTTGATCCTGGCCGGGACAGGCTACCTCGTTGTGTATGTCGGTATGCTGATTGCTTCGATTCCCATGGCATTTAAAGTGGCCATCGAGCCCGTCTTCCTGATCCCCATGATTCTGGGGGAAGTCTTTTTTGCACTCTGGATGCTCATCAAAGGAGGGAAAAGCAATAGCCCGAAGCGCAGAACAGAATAATCTATAAATCAGATTTCAAATAAGAATTCCTGGCTTTTCTTATATGCTCTTCTATGTCTTAATGTGGTGAAAAAGCCTGCAGTCTTGCAGAATTACTTTTTCAGCGACAAATACCCGATCACAGGATAGTGGTCGGTCAGTGTTTCCGGAAGGTGGTAATAGCTTTTGCATTCAAAGGAATCGCTGTATAAAATATAGTCGATCCGGAAGCGCGGGAAATTACCGGCATAGGTTTGCTCGAAGCCGGAGCCGGCATCAATAAAGGCATCCTGCAGGTCGCCTTTGATTGTGCGGTACACATAAGAAGCAGGCGTGTCGTTGAAATCACCGCATAAGATGATCTTGTGACGGCATTTGGCAATGTGTGCAGCAATGGCATCGGCTTGTACCGAGCGTTTCACAAAGGCGCGCTTCAAGCGTCGTAAAATACTTTTGCTGTTCTCCATTTCGTCCTTCACCTCGGTGGTGTCATTCTGTATGGCATTGATGAATTTGTAATCGGCCTTGCTGAAGCTGATGGATTGCAGGTGCATGTTATAAATTCTTACCGTGTCGCCTTCTATCAGCACATCGGTATAAATGCAGATATTATTGGAGCGTGTATTGAAATCGATCGTGCCTTTTTTCAGCACGGGATATTTGGTGAAAGTGGCAATGCCCCAGTGGTCGAGATTCCGGAGGGTTGTGGTGTAAGCAATGTGGCGATTCTTCGTGCTTAGCAGGTTCGTGACAGTATCGATGTTGTTGAAATCCCCTTTTTCTTCGGAGGTATAAAATTCCTGCAGGCATAAAATATCCGGGTTCTCTTCCGCAAGCGAGGAGAGGATCAGGTTGCGGCTCTGTTTGTTCTTACTCCAGTTGTACAGATCGAAGAGCATAGAGTTATAGCTCATGACCTTAATGTCCTTATTCGACACTTCCTGTTTTGAAAAGCTAAGCTGAACATACCCAAGCGAAGTCGGGATGCTGAATAGCACCGCGATCAGGGAAAACAGGGTATGGATCCGGAACTGCATCAGCCAGTAGACAATAAATAACAGGTTCAGGAGAACAACCACCGGAAATGCCAGGCCGAAAAAAGCCAGGAACCAGAAGCTTTCGGGAGAAATGTATTTGGAGGCAATCGCACCCAAAAGACAGATAATGCAGAGGTAGTTGACCCATAGCAGCAGCCGGTTGAACTTCGACAACTTCTCCGCGTTCTTTTTTTTCACAAGGACGCGCAGCTCGGCAATGGATATGTTGGATAAAAAGCTGATGGAGCCTTAGGATTGTTAGGGTTGAATTAAACCATCTTTCATCACCAGTTTGCGGTCGGTGGTGTTGGCCAGCGCCTCGTTATGAGTAACAACAACGATGGTTTGTTTTAGTTCGTCGCGCAGACGGAAAAATAACTGGTGGAGGTTTTGGGCATTTTCGCTATCGAGGTTACCGCTGGGCTCATCCGCAAAAATCACCTTCGGGTTATTGATAAGCGCCCTGGCAACGGCCACGCGCTGCTGTTCGCCACCCGATAATTCCGAAGGCTTGTGTTGCGCCCGGTGTTTCAGCCCAAGGAGATCGAGTAGGCCATGGGCTTTTTGTTCCGCATCCTTTTTAGAAGTCTTATTGATAAAGGCCGGAATGCAGACATTCTCCAGTGCTGTAAATTCGGGAAGCAGGTGATGGAACTGGAAGACGAAACCGATATGCTGGTTCCGGAATGCCGCCAGTTTTTTTTCGCTGAGCGAGGTGATGTTGATGTTGTTGAACAGGATTTCACCCGAAGTGGCTTTGTCCAATGTCCCCAGGATGGTAAGCAGCGTTGTTTTCCCGGCACCGGAGGAGCCTACGATCGATACCACTTCCGACTCCCGGATATGCAGATCGACACCCTTCAGTACATCCAGCTGCCCGTATTTTTTTGTAATCTGTTTTCCGATGATCATATTCAGTTGTTGAGTTGTTGAATTGGAGAAGAAAAGTTATTGACTTGGAATTTTTTAATTCATTAAATCTCCAACTCTCTATCTCTTCAACTGTTTATTTCCCTAACACTTTTAATTCCGTTCTACGGTTCTTCGCTTTGTTCTCCGGGCTATCGTTCGGTACTTTCGGCTTCGTGTCCGAATAGCCCTTATACGACAGGCGAGTAGCTGCAATGCCGCCATTCTGGATCACATAGTCATATACCGCTTTCGCCCTGTTGGCCGATAAGGTTTTATTGAAAGCCTTGTCACCACTGTTATCCGTGTGTCCGCCGAATTCCACTTTCAGGCTTGGATTCGATTTCAGGAAGGCCACTACTTTTTCCAGCTCCGCTTTCGATTCCGGTTTCAGGTCCCATTTGTTCACATCGAAGAACACGTTCTTCAACTCAATCGTGTAGCCTGTATCTATTGGCTGTAGTGGAATTTCGAGCTGGTAAGGCTTGTTATAATCAGCCACTTTGTCTTTCAGCGAAAAGTTATCACTATAGAACAGGAAGCCTGGCTTGCTCACATTCACGAGGTAATTATGATTGGAGGTCAGCGTCACCAGGAATTCCCCGGAGCTGTTGCTAAACGCTTTGGTCACCGATTGCTGTGTTTCCAGGTCAATCAGCTCAAAGGAGGCATCGAGAGGCACTTTGGTTTTGGCATTGTAGGTTAAGCCTTTCACATAGGTGATCTTCTCCGGACGTACGGATTCAGGTAATTCAAACTGGTAAATATCGAGTCCTCCGAAGCCGCCTTCACGCTCGCTGGCAAGGTAAGCCAGCTTGCCGTTGGCATCTACCAGTAAGCTGTTTTCATCCGTTACCGTATTGATCGGGTAGCCCAGGTTCACCGGTTTTCCCCAGCTACCATCAGCCTGGCGCCTGCTTACAAAAATATCAAGACCGCCCATGCCGGGATGTCCCTCGCTGCTGAAATACAAGGTTTGATTATCGGGATGGATGAATACACTTTCCTCTTTGAACGGCGTATTGACCACATCCGAAAGGCGCACCGCTTCTCCGAATTTTCCATCATCGCCCACAGTAGCATAATAAATATCCGGGTTCTTAATCCCCTCTCGTGTGACGGTGCCCCTGATAAAATAAAGTGTCTTACCGTCGCTGCTAAAGCTCGGTTGCGTTTCCCAGTTGCGCGTGTTGATCTGCGGGCCGGCATTTACCGGAGTTGTCCATTTGCCACCTACTTTTTGAGAGTAGAAAATATCGCAGCTTCCATATCCTTTTCGTTCCGGCGAGCCGTAATCACCGCTAATCTCCATACAGGAAGCGAAGAACATGATCTGCCCGTCGGCGCTAAGCGTGGGCGCGCCTTCGTTGCCTTCCGTGTTTACGGAGCTCATGGGTGTAGCGGTTTGCCACACGTTGTTTACTTTTTTGCTGATGTAAAAATCTTCCTGTTGCGGTCCGCCTTTACCTGAGGTATTGCGGATATTACGCGTAAACAAAAAGGTGCTTCCATCGGCAGTCACAGCAGGGAAATATTCATAGTCGGGTGTATTCACACCGGCGCCCAGGTTCACCAGCTTAAAGGGCTGTGGGTTTTTCATGGCATTGGAAGCGAACCGCGCATTGCGGAGGTATTGCTCGGCCTGGTCCCTGGTGTTTGGGTTGATGCGTTCGAATTTCAGGAAGGTTTCCAGGTTTTTCACCGCGTTGTCATAATCGGCTGAGAGTAGCTGGGCAAGACCCAGGTCGAAATAATTTCTCGGAAAAAATTTAGGGTTGATCTCGATCGCTTTCTTGAAGTGCTCAATGCCTTCGGCCGTTCTTCTTTTTTCGAGCAACAGGTAGCCATACAGCATATGGGCCTCCACAAAATTCGGGTCTTCCTGTAAGGTTTTGTTAAGCAGCTTTTCAGCTTCGGTATCCTTTTTCAGCTCGTAATCCAGCTTGGCCTCCTCAAAAAATTTGATGGCTTTCTTATTGGTGCTGGTGTAAGTTCCCGGAGGCAGCGATTGCGAAAAAGAATAGGTACTGATGAAAAGAATGAGAAAAGAGAAAAGAAAATGCTTCATAAGGTGGCTTAATGTGTTGTTATAAATATAATGATATCCGTGGTATCAGGATACTAAAAATTGCAAATAATAGTAAACAGGTTTTGAAGGGATTGAGCTGATTTCCTGAAGAATACGACGCCTATTAAAAAATGCCATTCTATATAAAAAGCTTGCCCTGGTAGAAGCCTGCGCCAGCGTTCCGATAGCTATCGGAAGTAACGGAAATCCTTTTGGAGGTTGAGCGCAGTCGAAGCTCCAAAAGATTGTAGCTAAAAGCGGGCCAGGCTATCACTCCTCCCGATAGATATCGGGACTTTTTTGCCGCAATCGGCTGTGCTCTGTGACGGCATGTAATGACTTCATTGTTCATCATCCGGCTTGTGCTCTCAGCCAGGCAAGCGCTTCGTCACGGTTGTCGAAAAAACGCATCGGTACCACCGGCTTATTGATTTTCAGAAATAAGCTTCCCATCACTTTCTCATAACTCCTGGAGCTATAGATGGCCAATGCCGCTACATGCTTTGCATATTCCATCGAGGCGCCTGCCCTGCGGGCATCCCCCGAAATATTGGCATTCTCTTCTCCTTCAAGGAGCACCAGGAATTTTTTGCCGGGCATATACTCCACCGACTGATCGCGGGACGTCCACACATCGGTGGCCTGCAGAGTCCTGTTCTTTTTGATAATGAATTCAATCAGGAGGTCGTCATGAACATGCATGAGGTAGGAGCTGGTTTCGAAAGTTTTCATAGAAAAGAGGGACGCGCGCTATAGCGGTTGCAAAAATAAGCTTATAAGCCCTAAGCGTAATGTGATCTTTTCGTTAAAAATCTACCCGAATCCGGCCGATAATAAGATAGCGTCTAGTAGCCCAAAGCAGGCCCCAGCCAACGCTCGGCTTCTTCCAAAGGCATGTTCTTACGCGTTGCATAGTCTTTCACCTGCTCTTTGTTGATCTTACCCAATCCGAAATAGTGGGAATCGGGATGCGCAAAATACATGCCGCTGACCGCCGCTGTAGGCACCATGGCCAGGCTATCGGTTAAGATAATGCCCGTATTTTTTTCTACATCCAGCAACTTCCAAAGGGTCAGTTTTTCCGTATGGTCCGGTTGCGCCGGGTAGCCCGGGGCAGGGCGGATGCCCGCATATTCTTCGCGGATCAACTCCTCGTTCTTCAGGCTCTCCTCTTTGGCATATCCCCAGATCTCTTTCCTCACCTGTTTATGCATCAACTCTGCAAACGCTTCTGCCAAACGGTCGGCCAGGGCTTTCAGCATAATAGCGCTGTAATCGTCATGGTTTTTTTCAAATGCCGCCACATGCTCGTCGATCCCGAAGCCCGTACAAACGGCAAAGCCGCCGATGTAGTCCGTTCCTTTATCCTTTGGCTTCAGAAAATCCGATAGCGCCACATTATACTGGCCCGCCGGTTTTTTCGTGTTCATCCGCAGGGTATGGAAAGTCGCTACTTTGTCGGGCTCAGTCGCAGACTGAGCGGAGTCGAAGCCTGCAGAATACACATCGATATCATCGTCGCCAACAGAGTTGGCAGGATAGATACCGATGACAGCCCTTGCCTGCAGCCATTTTTCATCGATGATCTTTTTCAGCATGCTCTGCGCTTCGTTGAAGAGCTTCGTTGCTTCAGCTCCGCGGGTAGGGTCACTCAGGATCTTAGGATACGAGCCTTTCATTTCCCAGCTGTGGAAAAACGGCGTCCAGTCAATGTATTCTGCGATCTCTCTCAGGTCATAATCATGGAATACCTTGTTGCCCAGGAATGCCGGCTTTCTGATCTCCGTTTTATTCCAGTCGATCGGGAACTTATTCTGGCGCGCTTCTTCCAGCGGAATAAATTTATTCTGCGACTGCGCATTCTTATTTTGCTCACGTACACGGGCGTAATCTTTATCAATATCGGCCATGAAGGCATCCCGCAACTCTTCCGAAATAAGGCTGCTCGCCACAGGAACCGATTTGCTGGCATCGTTCACGTGCACTACAGGCCCCGAATAATTTTGCGCGATCTTCACGGCCGTATGTACTTTGGAAGTCGTTGCGCCACCAATCAGTAAAGGCGTTTTAAAATTCAGTCGCTCCATTTCTTTGGCCACATGCACCATTTCGTCCAGCGATGGCGTAATGAGGCCGCTTAGTCCGATCACGTCGACATTATGTTTCTTCGCTTCGTCGAGGATCTTATCTGCCGATACCATCACACCCAGGTCGATGATCTCGTAATTGTTACAGGCCAGTACCACACCCACAATGTTTTTACCGATGTCGTGCACATCTCCCTTTACGGTCGCCATTAATATTTTTCCGGCATTGCTCCGGCCATTGCCCACAATGCCTGCCTTGGCGTTCGCTTCTTTTTCGGCCACCAGGTAGGGTTCCAGGTAAGCCACGGCTTTTTTCATCACACGCGCACTTTTTACAACCTGTGGTAAGAACATCTTTCCACTGCCGAACAGGTCACCTACCACGTTCATCCCGTCCATCAGAGGACCTTCGATCACATGCAGCGGCCTGCCCAGTTTCTGGCGTGCTTCTTCCGTATCGGCATCAATATGCTCGACGATGCCTTTTACCAGGGCATGGCTCAAACGCTCTTCTACCGTACCTTTGCGCCACTCTTCGTCTTTTTCCGTTTTTTCTTTGGTAATGCCTTTCAGCGATTCGGCATGCTCCACCAGTCGCTCCGTGGCATCGTCGCGGCGGTTCAGCAACACGTCTTCTACCAGCTCCAGTAAAGTCTTGTCAATATCGTCATACACCTGCAGCTGCGCCGGGTTCACAATCCCCATATCCATTCCGTTTTTCACGGCGTGGTAAAGGAAAGCACCGTGGATAGCCTCGCGCACGTGGTCATTTCCCCTGAAGGAGAAAGACACGTTACTCACACCGCCGCTCACTTTCGCGTGAGGCAGGTTGTCCTTGATCCATTTGGTGGCGTTGAAGAAGTCCAGCGCATTCAGGCGATGCTCTTCCATGCCGGTGGCTACCGGGAAAATGTTCGGGTCAAAAATTATATCCTGCGGCGGGAACTTCACTTTCTCGACGAGCGTGTCGTAAGCCCTTTTGCAAATTTCGATGCGGCGCTCGTAAGTATCGGCCTGGCCCACTTCATCAAAAGCCATCACAATTACGGCGGCACCGTATTGCTTGATTTTATGCGCCTGCTCCAGGAATTTTTCCTCTCCTTCCTTCAGGGAGATAGAATTCACGATCGCTTTGCCCTGTACGCATTTCAGGCCGGCTTCGATCACCGTCCATTTCGAGGAATCGATCATGATAGGAACCCTGGAAATATCCGGCTCGGAAGCCACGAGGTTCAGGAAGTTCGTCATCGCCTTTTCGCTGTCGAGCATACCTTCGTCCATGTTGATGTCGATGACCTGCGCGCCGCCTTCTACCTGGTCGCGGGCAATGGAAAGCGCTTCTTCGAAATTTCCCTCTTTGATGAGGCGGAGGAATTTTTTGGAGCCGGTGACGTTGGTTCGCTCTCCCACATTCAGGAAGTTGCTTTCCGGTGTCATGGTGTATGGCTCCAGTCCGCTCAGGTGCATAAGCGTATCGGGCTCCGGCTTTTTACGGGGCTTGGCTTCCTTTGCCAGCTCGGCAATGCGCTTGATGTGCGCCGGCGTGGTGCCGCAGCATCCACCCACAATATTTAAAAATCCTGCTTTTAAAAAGTCTTCGATCTGGTGGCCCATTTCGTGGGCATCCTGGTCGTACTCGCCAAACTGGTTGGGAAGGCCGGCATTCGGATAGGCGCTCACATAAAATGGCGCTTTGCCCGAAAGCTCTTCCAGGTATGGGCGCATGTCTTTAGCACCGAGCGCGCAGTTGAGCCCCACGCTGAGCAGATCCACGTGCGATACTGAGTTTAAAAAGGCTTCGGTGGTTTGCCCTGATAAGGTACGGCCGCTGGCATCGGTAATTGTTCCGGAAACCATCACCGGCATTTTTTTATCTATTTTTTCGGCGTAGGTCTGTATGGCATACAGCGCAGCTTTGGCGTTGAGCGTGTCGAAGATCGTTTCGATCAGGAGCACATCCACACCGCCGTCGATGAGGCCGCGTACCTGCTCCGTGTAGGATTCTACCAGCTCATCAAAGGTAATGGCCCTGAAGCCGGGATCATTCACATTCGGAGATAAGGATAAGGTACGGTTCGTGGGGCCAATGGCACCGGCAACGAATTTGGGAATGGAAGCAAACTCGGGAAACTCGTTTTTAAATTCGGCAATCGCTTCCTTTGCAATTTTCGCCGATTCGAAATTCAGCTCATACACGAGCTCCTGCATGTCGTAGTCGGCCATCGCGATGGAGGTGTCGCTGAAGGTATTGGTTTCGATAATATCGGCGCCGGCCTTTAAATATTCCTTATGGATCGCTTTGATAATGTTGGGTTGCGTGATCGACAACAAATCGTTATTGCCCTGCAGGTCCTTATGCCATTCTGCAAAGCGCTTCCCCCTGAAATCTTTTTCCGTAAGCTTGTATTGCTGGATCATACTGCCCATGGCGCCGTCGATCACTAAAATGCGTTTTTCTAATTCCTCTTGTATGGTATGCATAGACGTATAAAAAAATCCCTTCCGTTTATTCGGAAGGGATTAGTATATTTTTTGTATAAATGGATGTATCACTAATATGTTTCCGACTTATTTTTTCCGGACAATGTCCGGAACGAATTCCCACCTTCTGGAGATGATAAATGCTGAATTTTAAATGATGGATGAATTAATTTATAATTCAACATTTCATAATTTCAACATTTCTCTCAAGGGTTGGTAAAGCTTCTTTGGGCGTTTCCCTCAGCTTTTCTTAATAAGTGTGTTAAAGAACGTGAAGCAAAGATAGGACTATTTTTTTATTTTTATACGAATTATAAGCATTTTAAGATGAAGCATCTATTTTTATTAACTGTCCTGCTGTTGATGATGAGGCAGGCTGGTTTTGCCCAGGCAAAGGGCGAAACACCTGATGAAACGAGGGTAAAAGCCCTGATGGCTGTGCAGGAAGCCAAATGGAGTGAGGGGGATATCAGGGGATTCATGGAGCATTACTGGAAAAGCGACAGCCTGAAATTTATCGGGAGTAAGGGAATTACCTATGGCTGGCAAAAGACGCTGGACAACTATCTGAAAGGCTACCCGGATAAGGCGGCGATGGGCGTTTTAACGTTTGAGGTGCTGGAGTGCACACAGCTTTCTCCCACAGCCATCTACGTGATTGGCAAATGGAGCCTGAAGAAAGAAAAACCTTCCGGAGGACACTTTACATTGCTCTGGAGAAAGATAAAAGGCAACTGGGTAATTGTGGCGGATCATACGAGCTGAGGAGTGAGTAGAGAGAGAAGATAAAAGAAGTAAGACAAAAGAAGTAAGACAAAAAAGACGGAAGGGATTTAAGAAACGGAGGGGATGGAAGAGACCAGGTGCGGCGGCTGACATCTTTACGAAGAAGGAACCTGCGCCAGGGATACGAAAGGCTTGGTTCCTTTACCGCATCCGCCTGTGCCGGTACGGACGGGGCTGTACTTTTGCGGTAAAGAACCGGAGCGAAGCGGAGCCTGAAGTAGCCCGCCAGGCGCCCAAAAACTAAAACTAAAATAGATGACTAAGCGTAGTAGAAGTCATCGCAATACCAAAACTAACATGCACATGAAATACCTTACCGTATTATGAACACGATCCATTTACAAACCGAACGCTTACGCTTAAGGCCTGTCGCTATTACAGATCTGGAGCGGATTCATGAGCTGCATTCCCTGGAGGAAACGGACCGCTTCAATACCTTGGGGATTCCAAAGGATCTGGAGGAGACCCGGCTGATCTGCGAAAACTGGATTGTCGAAAATGCCAAAGAAAAAAACAGCCGGTTTATTTTTGCGATTGAGTTAAATGATACAAAACAAGTTATCGGCTTTACGGGCATGAACCTGGGAAAAGAAACATACAGGAATGCCGAAGTGTGGTTTAAGTTCCATTACCATTTCTGGAACAAAGGCTATGGTACGGAAACCTTAAAACAACTGATCGCTTTTGGCTTTGACCATTTAAAGCTCCACAGGATTGAGGCAGGCTGCGCCATTGGCAATACAGGCTCCATTAAAGTGATGGAGAAAGCAGGCATGATACGGGAAGCGCATACCCGGCAGCTCTTACCGCTAAAGTCGGGCTGGTCCGATAATTACGGCTATGCGATTTTATCAACGGATTAAAGCAAGACGATATGAGACCTGAACCAGGCATCTACAAACATTACAAAGGGAAGATCTATGAGGTCATCGCTACGGCGCGCCATAGCGAAAGCCTGGAAGAGCTTGTCGTATACAAAGCCACCTATCAGCCGGAAGGCGAAAACCTTTGGGTAAGGCCGGTAGCGATGTTTCTGGAAACCGTCACCCTTGACGGGATTGAGAAGAAGCGTTTTGAAAAGATCGCTTAGTTGCCCGGAATAAATTTATAACCGACCCCACGGATGGATTGGAAATGAATGGGCTCCCGTGGATTTTTCTCAAACCATTTTCTGAAATTCAGAATAAAATTATCGATGGTGCGTGAAGAGGGATTCTCATCTTTCGTCCAGATCTTTTCCAGGATCTCATCGCGCGACACCACGTTGTTGGCATGGTCTACCAGCAGGCGAAGCAAGGCGATTTCCCGTTTGGAGATCGTTTCCCGGCTTCCGGAAATCGTCTTTACTTCAAAGGTCAGGAAATTGATCTCGCAATCGTCAAAGGTAAAGACATCGCTGGTGGCGGGAGCCTTGTCTGCGCGGTTGCGTTTTAAGACTATGTTGATGCGCAGAAGGAGCTCCTCCAGGTCGAACGGCTTGGTGATGTAATCATCGGCGCCCAGCTTTAATCCTTCGATCTTATCTTTCACATCATTTTTTGCAGTGAGAAAAATTACCGGAGTGCGGATATCTTCTTTGCTGAGTTGCTGGTAGATGGCGGTCCCGCTCATGCCGGGAAGCATAATGTCCAGCAGGATCAGGTCGGGAGAAAAGGAACGGATGTGTTCCAGTGCATTGGTTCCGGATGAGAGGACATCCACTTCATAGCCTTCGAGCTCAAGGTTGAGCCGGAGGGTTTCCTGCAAACTCAATTCATCCTCAATAATTAATACTTTAGATAACATTAGCCCAAAATTATCTATTTTTTGCCTCAAAATTCATACGTGGCCTTGAATTTGTAAGATAAAATCGGTAATTATGTAAGAAATCCTCTTTCCCGGGAAGGAAGATTTCCGGATCTCTATCCCGAATTAAATTTAATTAAATCACACACCAACATGAAATTCTTTACTTCTTTAAGCCTTTCTTTTGCCTGCCTGGCCGCAACTGCCCAAACTCCGGACGCTGCTGCCACACACCGGAAATGCGGAACCGTGCAGCAGGATGTTACCCAGCATCAGGCTTTCGAAACATGGATGCAGACCACTATCCAAAAAGACCATCAGTTTGCCAATGCTAAAAAAGCATCGGTTGTTTATACCATTCCAGTGGTGTTTCATATCATCCATTCCGGCTCAACGGTTCCTGCACGCAACATCAGCCAGGCGCAGGTCAATTCACAAATTGTGATCCTCAATAATGATTACAGGAAACTAAATGCGGATTTCAGCACCTATGTGACGCAATCGGCTTTTGTAAGTGCCGCCGCCGATGTGCAGATCAATTTTTGTGCAGCCAGCGTTGATCCCAGCGGTACCGTGCTCTCTGAGCCGGGCATCGACCGCGTGAACGTGACCACCATGGGTTGGAGCGCTTTGCCTTATGCAACCAGCTATATCGAGTCTACGGTAAAACCAGGAACCATCTGGGATCCTACGAAATATTATAATGTGTGGGTACTTCAATTCGGTGGCTCGGATGTGGGAACACTCGGTTATGCTCAATTCCCGACCATCCCTGCCGGAACCAACCCGGTGACGGACATGGTAGGCCAGGGCGGATCTGCCAGCACCGATGGGGTGGTTGTGGATTATAGGTATGTCGGAAATATCGGCACGGCAACGGCGCCTTATAACAAGGGCCGGACACTCACGCATGAAACAGGCCACTGGCTTGGCTTATGGCATATCTGGGGTGACGATAGCAATTGTAGTGGAACGGATTATGTAGCCGACACGCCTAACCAGCAGGTGGAAAATTCGTCCTGCCCGTCTACGAACGGCGCGGTGAAAACAGACGGCTGTGCAACCGTGGCCCCGGGATTCAATTACCAGAACTACATGGATTATACGGATGATAAATGCATGGCCATGTTCACATCAGGGCAGAAAGACCGTATGCAGGCGGTGATGGCAAACTGTGTCAGGCGTAAAACTTTAAATAATGCAGTAGCCTGTGTGTCTGTTGGAATCAAAGAAAAGGCAGCCGGTGTTTTGGTAGATGTGTTCCCGAACCCAACCAGCGGCCAGGTAACAATTAACGTGGAATTGATGGATGCGCAGGAGTTTACGGTATCGGTGATCAATACACTCGGGCAAACCGTGAAAGAAGTGAAACAGCCGGCATCCAACGGAGGGCTTGTCAAACTTGATCTTTCGGAGCAAACCCAAGGTGTTTATTTTGTTACTGTGAAGAGCAAATCGGCCTCAGTGACCAAACGCGTGATTTTACAGTAAATTCATTTTCTCATCTCTTAAGCCTTTACTAATTTTAGTAGAGGCTTTTTTTTATCCGCATAACCTGTCAGGTTTATATGCGCGACTTGCATAAACCTGACGGGTTATGCTGCGTTTAGCAAATTACTTCAACTGCCTTAAATACAGCTGGATCGTATTTTCCAGTCCATAGTACAAGGCATCGCTGATGAGCGCATGGCCGATGGATACTTCCAGCAGGTTTTCTACATGCTGTTTGAAATAGGCAAGGTTCTCCAGGCTCAGGTCGTGGCCGGCATTCACACCAAGTCCCAAGGATGTGGCAAGCTTAGCCGCTTCCGAAAAAGGTTTGATCACCGTTTCTTTTTGAGTGGGGTAGAGCCTCGCATATTCTTCGGTATAGAGCTCGATACGGTCGGTGCCGGTTGCTTTAGCGCCTTCTATCATGTTGAGATCGGCATCCACAAAAATAGAGGTGCGGATCCCCGCTGCCTTAAATTGGGCGATGATGTCGATTAAGTAATCTTTGTGAGTGATGGTGTCCCAGCCATGATCGGAGGTGATCTGGTTATCGCCGTCGGGTACCAGGGTCACCTGTTCAGGCTTCACCTCCATGACCAGGTCGATGAATTTTTGCACCTTGGGATTGCCTTCGATATTGAATTCCGTTTTCACCAGTGGTTTCAGATCGTACACATCCCGGTAGCGGATATGCCGTTCGTCGGGTCTTGGATGTACCGTAATGCCTTGTGCGCCGAAACGCTCGGCATCCTGCGCCACGCGCAAAAGATCAGGGGTGTTGCCGCCCCTCGCATTACGGATGGTGGCAATTTTATTGATGTTAACGGAAAGCTTTGTCATAGACGGTAAAATTAAACTTTAATCGATTGGTTTCCTCATCAGAAAACCAAAATGATGTTATAAAAGATAAGCTGTTATTTTCTTTTCAGAGTGGATCTGGAATGTTCGTCTCCCGGGGAGCAAGCATAAGCGGTGTAAGAGTTTTGGAAAATACGGATGCTCTATAGGAGTCAAACAGTCATTCTATAAAAACCGCTTGGCCAGTTCCTTGTCCGGCAGCATACAGCTGTCTGCCTTACCGAACCATTTGTAGCGGCGTTTGGCAATGAAATCATACACGAAATTCCGGATAAAAGCAGGAACGATCAAAAAGCCTTTGAGCAAGGGATAAAGCCCTTTCATGTATTTGGTGGTCCTCAGGGCAGCGCCCGATTTCACGTAAGCCTTGTCGTTCTCGATCAGCACCAGGCTGTCGGTGGTTGCCGGGTCGATCCTGTAATGCTCCAGCAGCTCCAGGCCAACCGGAGATTGCAGAGAGGTAAAATGCATGTCGTTGTTCTTTTCACGAGCCGCCATAAACTGCACTGCCGAGCTGCAAAAATTACAGTAGCCGTCGAACAGCAGGATAGGTTTATGTTTTAGCTCTTCTCTGATCATGGCCTCACCGTGAGCGAATAAGGATCGGAAGCAACTTCCGTCTTCTTCGTTAACAATTTCATGGTATTAATGTTGAAATAATTTACAAAGCCGTTCCGCCCGCAGACACCGGTATGGTGTGGGGTAGGGCCGCTGGCTAAAATATTGCGGTTCGATACGATCAATACCTGGTTTATTTCATCAATCCCGATGCCATGCGGCTCATATCCTACTTTGAAATTAGTTACGCTGTAGGAGTTAATATCAATGACCGAAACAGAGCCTTTGATCTTTGGATTCGGGTTAGGGTCTTCCATGCAGGTAACGTAGAGCTTATTCCGCTGCGGGCTGATGAGCAGCTCCGAAGGGTATTCTCCTGTTTGTATAGCCTGGAGAAAAACGTCGCCTGCGGTTTGCATCACCCGTACTTCGTCTGAGCCCTGGCAGGATACAAAGTATTTGCTGCCGTCCGGTGAAAAAGCGATCTCATGCGGATCCATCAGCGGGCTGCCTACCGGCGCCGTTCCTGCTACATCCAGCACCACCGTATTGAGCGACGAGAAGCCCGTGTCGATCTTATAAATATAATTTCCGGATTGCTTGGTAATGTAGATGGTATCATTGGCTACATTTAAAGCCGTGCCATGCGCATCAGTAAGGCCGCCAAAATTGTGCAGCAGCCTCATGTTGTCTAGGTCCACGGCAGCGATCCGGCTATTGGTTTGCCAGGAAGTAACATAAGCCCTTTTATCGTCATTGCTGATCGCAAAAGTATTCCAGTTATCGTAAGTCGAATTGCCACTGCCCCTTCCCAGGTCTACTTCACCTATCAATACATCATCGGAGGCCCGGTATTTCTGAAGGATGTTATTAGCCACAAAGATTACGTACCAGTATTTTCCGTCGTGTGAAAACCTGATCATGTGCGGGCTTTCAGCCACAGAAGGCCTGTTTCCCACATTGATGTAGCGAATCGGCAATTGGGTTTTCATGTCAAACACCGTTACCACATCGCAGCCCTGGTTGAGCACATAGTATTTTTTCCGGTTGGGGTCATCCGACCACATCACATTGCCTTTGATGTCGGGTGCGCCCTGGTCTATCCAGTCTTTGATGGTCTTAACTTCCTCCTTGCTGAGCGCCGTCCCGTTAAGCGGCATGGTAGGCGTATTTTTGGGGCCGAACTCGTCGTAGGTATTAATGAAATAGCAAAAGGATGAGAAATCGCTCCGGAAAGGGATGACGGGCGAGCCGCTGGTAGAGCCTTTAAACAGGGTGGAATAGCTGCTGAGGTCCAGGCCTGCCGAGCCTGCGGCGCTGGCCGTATTGTGGCAGCCGGAAGTCGCGCATTTGTAGGTCATGATTTTACCAATCTCCGTCGGGTAGTCCCCGAATTCAGGTGGTGCGGAATCTTTGGTGCAGGAAACCAGGGCCACAGTAAAGGATATGAAGAGAAGTGCTGTCCGGATTGCCATGTGCATAACAGATTAAAGATACAAAAGCATCTGTGGATTTAAAAATTAAATAATGGTAAAAACCTGCCTCATAGAGGTGAGATGCTGGATCAGGTTCAGCATGACCCCTTATCATACAATTGATCTATCGGAATTATTGACAAGCCGACAAGAGCATCTGCATATAAGGCAGGCCTTTGCTGCGTGCAAAATCCACATTTTTTTCCGGAATAGTTTCAGGATGCGGAAAGAACTTTAACGCTTTCTCCACGCTTTCTTCCCTCAGGAAATGCAGCATTGGGTAGGGCGAGCGGTTGGTGTAATTGGCAGGATCGTCTTCGTTGGCATCCTGGAAACAATAGGCGGGATGAAAGCTCGCCACCTGGTAAATGCCTTCGTAACCTGCTTTCACCAACAGCCTGTCCGCTTTTTTTACCAGCGACAGATAATCGTCGAAATCCGTAAATCCTTCCGGGAGAATGAGGAAGGCCGTTTCCGTTTTCGGATCTTCCTCCAGCAATTCAAACAGCTCCTGCACCAGGGGTAGCACGTCTTTTACAGCTTGTAAGCCGCTCACGCTATAGTGAATCGTTTGGTTAGTGTAGACCCTTGCCGCAAAGGGACAGAAATTACAATCGATGACCACCGATTTGATCCAGCGTTGGGTGTGAGCTATGGCTTCTTCTGCAGCTATCATTTAAAAAATGTCGAAATAGTTTTCCATCAGGTCTTCTTTGATCCATTTGCTGTTGTGCAGCTTTCGCCCTTCCTTAAAGGCTTCGAAGGCATTCACAGGATCATTGTTGCACAAAGACACAATGCCGTATAAAATGTACAATTCCCATTTGCGGTCGTTGAATTTATAGGCTTCGTTAATGTTGGCCAATGCTCCTGTATAGTCGTTGCTCTGAAAGCGGATCAGGGCCATGCCGAGCAAGGCGTCTACGTTTTTAGCGTCAAGCGCCAATGCCTTTCCGAACCAGGCTTCCGCTTCGGAATATTTTTTCCGGCTGATGCTGATCTTGCCTGCCGTGATGTAATCGGAAGTCGCCGGATCGATGGCCGGCTGGTCCTTGATTTTTTCAAGGATGGTTTTTTCGTAAGCAGCCGTGTCTTTCAACAGGAAATGAGCCGTGATGAGGTTGTCGTAATCTTCCGAAGCATTGTTGCCGATCGTGCTGTATTTCACCGGTTTGAGGCTAATGGCTTTTCTGAGATAGGGAATCGCTTCCTTCGGCTGGTTCATCAAGAGGTAAATATTTCCCAGCGCCTTATTGACCAGGTATTTACTTTTCAGCTCTTTGCGGCGCAGGCATTTCTTGAAAAAATCTTCCTGCTGTTTTAGGTTAGAGGCATCTTTCAGGCCCGTCAAAAAGCGGATCTGCTTCACATTGAAGAGCGAGTCGTTTACCGTTTTATAGGTAATAAGCGTGGAGTAGCACACCTGGTAAGTGATCCTGTAAAGGTACTCCCGCTTGAAGTCGGAGGGATCGCGCTCGTGGAAATCTTTCAGAAGCTTCAGCGTCATGATATTTTCGGGCCTCAGCTTTTCTTCTTCCACCGTTTTCAGCTGACTGTATTTATTCAGCTGATCGTAGAATTTATAAATGTAATAGACCGGCAATGATTCATGCACCTCATACGTGTCGGGATAACGGTTGATCTGTTTGATGATAAAGGCATAAGCCGAGTCGAAGCGGTTGTTGAGGATATGCATGAAAGGGATCAGGCGGTTTGCTTCCTTATTGAGCGGGTCCTGTGCAAAAGCCTGCCTGTATTTCGATAGGGCACTGTCCATCTGCAGGGCGCTCATGTATATTTCTCCTAAGGTAATCAGGGCTTCCGTACTATCGGGATGCTGTGTTAAGACAAGGCTAATGGCATCGAAGGATTTTTTCCGGTACTCGCGCGCTTCATCGGGAAGGTTGAGCCTGCTGTACATGCCGGTGATCTCCGTGTACAAGTCTGCATTCTGAGGTTGTTTCTCCGATTCTTTTTTCAGAAGCTCCAGGTTCTCTGCAGTGGCCGGCTTATCGCCTTTGCCGGGCTTATCTTTGCTGAGGTCGGTATTGTTATAGGAAAATTGTAGCCTCGGATTGAAATGAAAGCATTCGGTAGCCGTTTTTTTCAGAAACGTGAAATCCTCCTCAGTCAGGGGCCTTTTGAAATTGCCGTGCTGGGCATTTAGCAAAGCGCTACAGCTCAATAACAGTAAAATAAGCAGGCATTTAGGCATGTCCCGAAGGTATTAATAATTTCAGAACAGGGTAACGAAATAATCGGCTATTTCGTGTGTAGAACATTAAAAGACAGGAAGTCTGCGCCCGGGACGGAGTGGGTTTGTCTGAGCTCCTTTGTTTGTCCCCGCAGGGCAAACAAAGAGCGAGCCACGACGGCCCGCCCGGGCGCCCAAATAAAAAATAAATTACTTAATCTCAAATGACCATGTTTTGGCATGTTTTAGTATTTTGATAAAATATTCTGAATAGCTGGTTGCTCAATAGCAGAAAGCATGAATACAGTTATTTGTAAGACCCTGAAACAAGTTCAGGGTGACTGCATGATAATAGAAAACTTTGCGTAAGACGTAGTTCAATAATCCACTTCCTGCTGCTTCTGCAACACGATGGTTTTCATGGAATGGTTTTGCAGATAGGCTTTGATGAGGTTATTGCTGTCCGGGTAATAGGTTTGACGCCTGATGAGGTCTTTTACTTCCTCTGCGGTATTGCATTGCGTAAACTGGTCGATATAGCCGTAGCCCACATAACAGCCGTTCTCTACAAGAACTACTGCGCGCTCATCGGCCGTTCGGCCTTTGTCCATGAGGATGAAATCCGGATGCTCGTAGGAGTAGCGCTGAACCACCTTTGCCGCGCGCTTGTTATAATCTTCGATCTCCTCTTCGCCGGCGCAGATGCCCTTGCACTGCCTGATCTGGTGGTTGAAGCAAATGCTGCCTTCCTCGGTGAGGTGGCAGTGTTGCAGGCATAACGTATATTCCTCAATCCAGGCATCAAGGTAGCCGCGAGCCGTAGAGTAAGTGGCGCAGGACACCAGCGCATGCTCCGATTCTTCGTAAGGCACGATCTTAAACTGGATGATCTTTTTCTTGCTTACTACAACATCCACCGTATGGGTAAAAGTATCCGCCTTACTTTTGCGGTTGTATAAAGGCTTGTGCTTCTTGATCTCCGCTGCTTCCAGCAAAATGGCAATGAGCTCACTTCCCGTTTCCACAAAGCTGACGTTATACAAATCGTTCAGCATCTTCTTTCCCTTTTTGGCATCGCTGTTAAAGTGGCTGATGGCGCGGTTATACATGTTCACGCTTTTCCCGATGTAGATAATCTCCTGCTCCTTGTTGAGAAAATAATACACCCCGCAGCTTTCGGGAATTTTATTGAGGATGTATTTTTTGATATTATCGATGCGGCGCGTCATCAGCTCTGTCACGCCCTTGGTTTTATAGCGCGGGTCGTCGTTCTTGAGTCGCAGCAACAGGTCGAAGAGCTCTGCGGTAGCCAGGGCATCGCCTTCCGCCCGGTGCCTTCCGAAGATCTCGATGCCCAGAGCCGCGCATAATCTTCCCAGGCTGTAGGAAACCTGGTTGGGAATGAGCTTGCGGCTTAATCTTACGGTACAAAGGGTTTCGCGTTTATAGGTGTAGCCCAGGGAGGCAAACTCATCGCGGATAAAGCTGTAATCGAAACCCACATTATGCGCTACGAATACACAGCCTTCCGTTAGTTCAATAATGGTTTTGGCGATCTCATGGAATTTGGGCGCATCGGCCACCATTTCGTTGGTAATGTTCGTCAGGCTTGTGAAGTAAGGAGAAATGTAGCATTCCGGATTTACCAGCGTGGTGAATTTATTGACTACGCTCAGGCCATCGTGAACCAGGATGCAGATCTCGGTAATTCTTCCTTTTTTGAAGTCGAATTTCCCGCCACAGGTTTCGATGTCGATGATGGCAAACATGGCGCAAAGGTAAGGCTTTGGGAGGGGTGTTGGATGCTATGAATTGTAGCATTTACGGCTCAGTTTCCGCGCTGTTTCATAAACCACCTGATATAGAGCAGGGTCAGGATGGGTAAGGCAAGAACCTGGAATAAAAATACAAGCAAGGATAAGATCCCCTCCAATGGATTGTCATTGGCCTTTATAAAAACCTGTTGCTCCAAAGGCCCGTTTGAGAAAACAACGATATTAACCATGTTCCAGCCGAAGTGGAGCCCGATTGGTAAATACAGGGACGAGGTTTTTGCAAAGCCAAAAGCAAGCGCCAGCCCAAAAATACCGGTCATGAAGAAGAGGATGGTCATTTGAAACGGGTTGCCAAAACAGCCGAAAGAAAACCAATGGTATATTCCGAAGCAAGCTGCTGAAAGTAGGCAGGCGGTCCTGGTGCCAAACTTTTCGATGGCCAGGTAAAGCAAGGCACCCCGGAAAATAAGCTCTTCAAACAAGACCGATTTTAATGTCCACCAAATCCCTGTGACGATAAGCTGTAAGGTTAAGTGTTCGTTGAATACCCAGCTATTGCCGGCAAAGCCGGTTGTCATGACCTGATAGGCAGTGCAGGAAATGGCTGCTAATAGGAGCCCTACAAGCAGGCTAAGCATCCGGCTTTTGGTGGGCTTAAGCCCTAGGACGGAAAGATTTTTCCCAGCAATGAGCCAGAGTAAAAGCCAGGAAATACCAAGTTCAACTATAATTCCTATCATGACGCAGGAGTCTTTAAATGTTACGAAGGCTCATTTTACAATTATCACTTACCAAGGGTACTCAAAAACCCAGGTGTCAGCTCATCCGATCCGTGATTCTTTTGCAGCACATCGAAAGGGATCAGAAAGCGGCAGTCCTCCTTAAAGCGGCTGCAGCCCCAGGCGGTCTTGCCTTTCATCATGATGCCTGTGTTACATTTCGGGCAGGTCAATGGCCCTGCAGGCTTTGCCGGCTCTTTGGACATTTCGGGGTTTAACACAGGCTTAAAATGCTCATCCAGCATCACCGTCCCATTCACCTTTTTGCCATCCTTGGTAAAGCCTTTGATGACAGGCGTCTTGCCTTTTTTGATGAGCTGTATTAACTGGCTGTCGCTTAATTTTTTTCCGGAGTATTCAAACTCCACTTTAAAGGTACAGCCTTCCTTGTAAGCGCTGCAGCCGTATGCCGCCTTGCCTTTGAGGATCTTTCCCGATTTGCATTTAGGACAGATGATGCTCTCATCCGCCGGCGCCGCTTTTTTCTTCGGGGCCTTTACTTTGGTATCGGCAGGCTTGTCGCTTGCCGGCGCTGCCGTCTTTTTATCAGCGCCTGCCGCTTCCTTAGCGCTTGCTTCTATCGTAATGCGTGAGCGGTGTTCCAGCTTCACTTCATTGACCAGGCCGCTCACCATGTCTTTCATTTCCTGTAAAAAGAGCGGCGCATCGTATTCTCCTTTTTCTATCTGGCGAAGCTTCTTTTCCCATTGCCCCGTCAGCTCTACCGATTTTAATAATTCGTGGTTGATGGTCTGGATCAGCTCGATGCCGGTAATGGTCGGAATCAGGTTCTTTTTTTGCCGGGCAATGTAATTGCGCTTAAACAAAGTCTCAATAATATTGGCGCGTGTCGAAGGCCTGCCAATGCCATTGTCCTTCATCAGCTCGCGCAACTCCGCATCTTCTACCTGCTTGCCTGCCGTTTCCATGGCCCTCAGCAAGGTAGCTTCGGTGTGATGCTTGGGCGGCTGGGTTTGTTTCTCCTGCAGGTCGGGAACATGCGGGCCTTTCTCACCAATCACAAAGTTCGGCATCTCCTGGATCTCGTCCTCTTTATCTTTGTCTTTTTCCTCTGCCTGAGAAGCATCTTTCTTGGGATAGACCACACGCCAGCCTTCTTCCAGGATGATTTTTCCGGTAGCCGTAAATTCATGCGTCTCTACCTTACCGACAACGGAGGTGTTGGAGGCCACGCAATCGGGGTAAAAAGCCGCAATGAAGCGCTTGGCAATGGTGTCATACACCTGCTTCTCCTGGAGCATCATGCCCGGAAAAGGCTCTACGCCGGTAGGAATAATGGCGTGGTGATCGGTAATTTTTTTATCGTCGAATACTTTTTTGCTTTTGCGTAAAGGCTTTGCCAGTAAGGGAGAGACCAGCGCTGCGTAAGGCCGCAGGTTTCCGAGGATCTCCGGGATCTTCGGGTACATGTTTTCCGGCAGGTAGGTGGTATCTACCCTCGGGTAGGTCACCAGCTTTTGCTCGTATAATTTCTGAATGTATTTGAGGGTGTCGTCGGCTGTGAAGTTGAATTTTTTATTGCACTCCACTTGCAGAGCCGTGAGGTCGAACAGGGGCAAAGGACTTTCATTGCTGTTCTTCTTAGTGACGGATGTGATCTCAAACTCCTTGTTTTTGATCTCCCCCAGGAGCGCCTGCGCCTCATCTTTGCTTTTGAATTTCCGTTGGCTCGAATTGAAATTGACGCCGCGGTAATTGGTTTTCAATTCCCAGTAAGCCTCCGGCACAAAATTCATAATCTCCTTATAGCGGTTCACGATGAGCGCCAGGGTAGGGGTTTGCACGCGGCCTATGGAGAGCACGCCTTTTCCCTGGGCATATTTTACCGTATAGAGGCGGCTGGCATTCATGCCGAGCAGCCAGTCGCCGATGGCGCGCGCATTGCCTGCCGCGTATAGCAGATCGTAGGCCGAGGCATCTTTTAATTTTTCGAAGCCCTCGCGGATGGCTTCATCCGTCATGGATGAGATCCACAAGCGCTTAACCGGCTTGTTGCATAAGGCTTTGGCGAGTACCCAGCGCTGAATGAGCTCTCCTTCAATGCCGGCGTCACCGCAGTTGATCACCTCGGTACACTGGTCTATTAAGTTTTTCAGAATGTTGTACTGCTTCTGCACACCGGAATTATCGATGAGCTTGATCTGGAATTTGGGCGGCAGCATCGGTAAAAAGTCCAGCGACCAGCGTCTCCAGTCGTCGCTGTAATCCTCCGGGGATTTCAGGGTACAGAAGTGGCCGAATGTCCAGCTGATGAGGTAGCCGTTGCCTTCATAAAAGCCGTCGCGGCGCGCATTCGCACCTAAGATGCGGGCAATTTCTTTTCCAACACTTGGTTTTTCGGCAATACAGAGCTTCACAGGGTCTTTAAACTAAAGCGTAAAGATTCTAAAAATTCAGCTTAGTTAAGTCCGATCAGGGAGGTAGTTTTCAAAATGTTTTCCAATGCCTTGTACAGCGTATCCAGGTCCTGTTGGGTGTTGAATACCTGTATGGAATACCGCAGGTAGCAATGTTCGCCATGCCTCATGATGGGCACCTCGATCCTGTAACCGGTAAACAACAGGCGTTGCAAAGCTTCCGGCTCTTTGGTGCGGATAGGAATGCTGATCATCTGCCCGATAAATTCGTCGCTAACAGGCGCCAGTGCTTTTGTATTCAATAGCGTGAAAAAACGGGTCGCATTTTCCTTCACCAGCTTCCGGCAGTCTGCCGCTTTCTGTTCCCATTGGTGCGTTCTCATAAATTCCAGGGCTTTGGGAACGGTAAGAAAGGCGGAGATGTCGCGGGTGCCCTGCAGCTCATGGTAATCCTGGAATTGAGAGTGTGAAGGCATGGCGCTTTCATAACCCCAGTTCACAACCAAAGGATCGACCCAGGATTGATTTTCCTTATTGACGTACAGGAAAGAACAGCCTTTGGGCGTCATCATCCATTTATGACAAGCGCCGGTGTAGATGTCCGCTTTTAATTCTTTAAGATTCAGTGGAATATGTCCTGCCACATGCGCGCCATCCACAATGGTGAGCAAGCCTTTTTCCTTGGCCTTCTCGCAGATCTCTTTTACCGGGAGGATCAGCGCCGTGGCACTGGTGATCTGGCCCAGGAAAACGACTTTGGTCTTTGGCGTTAATCCTTTCCAGAAATCGGCGAGGATCTGCTCTTTGGAAGTGATGGGCAGGCTGATGTGCTGCCTGATATACTTCGCGCCGCTTTGCTTACAGTAGTGGCTCCAGGTTTTATCCATGGCGCCGTATTCCAGGTCGGTGCTCAGGATCTCGTCGCCGGGGTTCAGCTTCAGGCTTTTGGTGATGATGTTGATGGCATAGGAAGGATTTGGCGTAAACACCACATCGTCTTCATGGCAATGGATATAGTCGCCCAGGGCTTTGCGCGATGCTTTTAAATAATGGGTACTATTCACAGCAACAAACTGCACCGGCTCTGTTTCCAGCTCGAGCTGGTAGTTCTGGTATTCTTCAAAGATGGGCTTAGCGCAGGCGCCGAAAGAAGCGAAGTTTAAATAGGTAATGGCAGGGTTGAGGAGGAATTGGTCTTTCATAGTAGATTAGGTTGCCCGCAGTACCGGTAGCGATCGGTATCGCAGATTGGCTCGGACGTGTAAAATTTATTAAAAATACCTTTAATTTTCAAAAAATAAAACAGGCTTGCTATCCTGTTAAGCTTTCGTATGCTTTGTGTCGGATAAGCTTTGTTTATCCGCGTGATCTGCGGAAAATTCAGCAATAAATCCAAAAAATCCCAATTGCCGTATATGCTTCAAAAGTAAAAGATATGATACAAACTTTGTATCGCTTCTATTGTTTAACTTTATATCAAACTAAACCTGATGAAAACCGATTCATTTCCTTTAAAACAAAAGACCAGGCATGTTATTTTCATGAGCATCCTGTTCCTGCTCATTGGATGCTACAATACCAGGTGCCAGACAGCAGGCAATTCAAATAACACGACAACCATCAAACCAAACGGAACTATGAAACTCAATCAGCTAACGAAAGAAGAAGAGCGCGTGATCGTCAATAAAGGCACGGAAAGGGCTTTTACAGGGGAGTATACCGATAACTTCGAAAAAGGAACGTATCTCTGCAAACAATGTAATGCACCTTTATATAAATCGGATTCCAAGTTCCACTCCGGCTGCGGCTGGCCGAGCTTCGACGATGAGATTCCGGGTGCTGTCAAAAAATCGCCGGACATCGACGGCAGGCGTACGGAAATTACCTGTGCCACCTGCGGCGGCCACCTGGGCCATGTCTTTTACGGGGAAGGCCTCACGGATAAAGATACCAGGCATTGTGTGAATTCCATTTCCATGAAATTTGTGCCTGATCAGGCAAGTGCGCAATCAACTAATCAATCAACAAAAACAACGGAAAAAGCCATCTTTGCCGGCGGCTGTTTCTGGGGTGTGGAATACTATTTCCAGAATGCCAAAGGGGTTTTGAAAACAACGGTGGGTTACACCGGGGGGCATAAGGATAACCCGACCTATAAAGAGGTGTGCAGCCATACCACAGGCCATATTGAAGCCCTCGAAGTGGAATTCGATCCTGCACAAACGAGCTATGAAACCCTGGCGAAATTATTTTTCGAAATCCACGATCCTACGCAAACCAACGGGCAGGGAAACGATATCGGCGAGCAGTATTTATCGGTGATCTTTTATGAAAGCGATGCGCAAAAGAGAACGGCCGAAAACCTGATTGCGATCCTGAAGCTCAAAGGCTATAAGGTTGCCACGCAGCTTCGCAAGGCCGGAAAATTCTGGCCGGCAGAAGAATATCACCAGCAGTATTATGAGAAGGAAGGCGGGACACCTTATTGCCACAAGCGGGTGAGCCGGTTCTGAAAAATTAAAGGAAGCGAAAGCTTCCTTTTTGGTTTTATTCTTTTAAGGATAAACGTTGTGTATCAGAATAAATAATTAGTTCTTATAGCTGTTCTCTTTTTCGATCAGGGCATAGATCTCTTCTGCTCCCTTGCACCAGTACTCGGTTCCGCCGCGATTGTACAATTCGTTTACAAGCCTGAAATGTGCAGGCTCCGGCTTGATAGGGGCCAGGTCGTGGCGCAGCAGGCAAAAAGGGCGTTGGTTGCAGGAAAGATGCAGGGCCAGGTGTTTCTTATACATGCCGAACTTTTCATATTCCTTGGTATAAATGCCTTCGCAGGTCCAGCTTCCCTTCGCCAGCTCAGCCATGCCCGAAGGAAACTGGATCTCGATCTGCAGGTCGTTGTCGCTGGTTTTAGAAATTTGTAAGAGGCCTTTGGTCCGGTACCAGATCACAATCTCTGCAATAATGCCTAAAACAAAGAGGATGAGGGCGGGGGCGAGGAAGCCTTTGATGAAAAGCCGCTTATCGAAGGCAGCATTGAGCATATTAATGATTAGGTAGCCACCGATCATGCCTACAGGAAGAGCAATGATGATCTGAGCGATCCTTGACGAGCGACTCTGAATGTCACATTCAAAAATGGGTTGCATAGAAAAATAGTTTAAAAAACAGATAGCTTTACTAAGCTATCGTGGTTTTTAAAGTTAATCATGAGGGATATACATGAAAGAAGGAATTACCAAGCGCAGGGCTTTAATGAACAATTGCAGGAAACCCCTGAATAAATGCGTTTTTGATTTACTGTCCTTTCAGATACACATAGATCTCATGCACGTCTTCCTTGCTGATCTGTCCTTCAAACACCGTCATGGCGGCGTTGCCATTTTCCGCATAGATCTTTTTGGCATAAGCATCGCCCGAGCGCAATACCTTTTCGTTATTCAGGACCCAGGCCGTAAACCATTCTTCTCCCGGTTTCGGAAGCCTGTCGGCCATACCGGCTAAGCCGGGGCCGGTGAGTTTCTGATCGGTAAAAGGGTAATGGCACACCGCGCAGTTCTGTTTGAAGAGTTTGCCACCTTTGCTGTTTGCTGCGGGATTTGCAGAAATACTTTCTACAGTAGCATTGGTGGTTCCACAACCGGGTGGCGGTTCTTCGGTTTTTATCTTAGAGCTAAAATAACTTACTAAGAATGTGCCGGTAACGAGGATGAGAATCATGGCGCAGAGCAGGGCAAAGCTGCGCGACCGCTTTACAATCAGGTCGGCTTCTTTATCAGTCATAAAAGGAAGGTTTTCAATTAACAATAAGAGAGCGGTTTATTGCTTCTTTGGGCTCGTCAAAATTACGAAAGCTTTCCTAATTTTCCCAGCCTGTTGTTTTCTTTCCCGACTCCACCCGCGCAAGGTATTTTTCCGTTTCCCCGGCAATCCATTCTCCGGGGTGCTTTTCCAGGAAGGCTTTGTAGAAAGCAATGATCTTTTTATGTTTTGGAAAGGCATCAAGCCCGTGAAGGATATAAGCCTGGTCGGCGGGAATCAGGCTTTCAATATGCTCTTCGATCTGTGAGATCATGTCTTTGCCTTTTTGGCGTACAATGTTGTACATGGCATTTTTACAGGTCGTGAACGACTGGACAATTTCTTTGTATTGCTCAATCCTCTCCGCCGGGCTTAGGGCCAGCATCTTTTTCAACGCTTCATCGGCTACCGACATCAGGTATTCTTCCTGTTGGGCAATAAGAGGGATAGCCATGATGTCGCCCACTACTTTTTCAAAGTGCTCGTCAAAAATCGTAAGATAACTTGATCAGCTCTGCCGGGTCCTGGTGTTCCCTGATTTCAATATTGCGTCCATCGAGGTAAGCTCCCAGGAGCTCCAGTGTTTGCTTTACGGAATCTGTGGCGTATTCAGCCCCCTTGTTACCCGCTGACGCGATCACAAAGCCTGCAAACAAAGGCATACAGGTCATGGAAATATTCCTGAAATCCTCAAAATCGTCGGTTAGAAAACGAAAAGGTCTTAACAGAGCCTCGAATGGAACGGAGTGGACATCAAGTCCTTCGTTACACACATCATAGTCGAAGCTATAGATGGCATCCTGGTAGTCTACAATAGATTTGGTAGTGATTAATAGTGACATAAAAGACAGAAGAAAGGGGTTGGTGCCGATAAATATAAAAAAATATATAACTACAGTTACCGGCTTATTCCAAAAACCGCGAATTATCTGTAGGAGGGCCCGTACAGCCCCCTCCTGTGCTTCCTCCGGCCAGCCTGAACTGGATGCCCACCTGCGCGACAACATAAGGTTTTAAGGAGTAGTGTTTCAGGTAATCATAGCCAATGCCGCATTGTACAAAGATGCGCGGAATCACAGGCCTGTTGCGCAGACTCATGGAAGCAAAGCCCAGGTGAAGGTTTTGTTCCAGCAGATCGGCGTTGTTGCCGGTGCTTTTCCAGGCGTTGAGCTCGCTGCCGATGTAGAGGCTTCCATAACGGTTCCCAGGCCACAGGCTTCCCGGGCTTTGCCACTGCGATGCCGGGTTGAGCATGCTGAACAGAAAGTTAAGGAAATGGTATTGATACCGCAGGGAGCCATAAATGTCAAGATCCGGGTTGCTGCCTGCAAACAAAGAAAACAAATTCCGGCTTCCCCAATTGCTGAGTCCCAAAGCCAGGTAAGGCCGGTGTTGCCCGGAGCGGTAATGATCTCCCGCTTCTGCCAGCAACAGGATGGACTTATCGGGCATCGATATGCCGCCGCAGCCAAGCATGCCGATATTGCATTCCGAAGGCTCCTGTTTGGATTTGCAGCATTCCATGACCCGGATAATATTTTCGACGTAATAGCCACGAATGGGAAGAGCGGCATAATAGTATTTGCTGTTGCGTTTTCCTTTTTGTGTTTTCCAGATAAGCTCGCGTTCCAGGTCGCAGCCAATGTAGTAACGGTCGCCGGGGTTCACATATTCCCGCAACGCCCTGATCTTTACAGACCTTGGTCTGAAGAAAGAGGGTTTGGCCTGCAGGTGTTTCATCAGGAAGCGGTCGACCTGGATACAGCTGCTTTCGTAGACGACGCCCTTCCTGGCTTCCAGGTCTTCGCTGCATTCTTCGCAGGGCTCTTTACCGGTTTTGAAAATCCGGAATTGCTGAAAATCTTTTTTGGGGATCAGGGTCGCATAGTTTCCATGTAAGATCCATTTTACCTTTTTGATCTCTACCTTGCCCTGTTTGTTGACAGTAGCATAAGCATGCTCTTTCTGTTTTTTTAAATAGGAGGGAGTCACTTCAAGCCGGACGTATTCCACCCGGTTTTTTACAATGATGCGCCGGTTACATCGGTGTAGCAGCTCGTAGTCGACATAGTAGCAGGAGCCTGCAACCCTTACAGGCTCGCTGTTCTGGCTGACGGGATCTTCCTTGTCCTCTTTCAGGGGTTTCATGTATAAGACCATGTTCACACGCCGGTTTTGTTCATTCCGGAAGCTCTCGGAACTTCCGCTCTTCTCTCCAAGGGCAATGATGCGGTAATGCTGCTCTTTTCCCAGGAAGCGCTTGCAGTAATCGGCTGTTTCGCGGGCGCGCTTTTTCGATAATTTTAAATTGGCATTCACATCGCCCACAGAATCGGCTACGCCGGTGTAATGCACGGAGTCGATCTCTGCCAGGTCGTAGCGGCTACTGATGCCGTTCAGGATCATGGCTTGCTGATCCGTAATTTTTGATTTTCCAAACTCAAAGTAAATCGTGATGGTGTCCTGGCTTTTGGACCGGAGGAAAAAGAGGAAAAGAAGAAGGGTTAGTAGCAGTGATCTCAAGCGGCCGGGAGTTTGGTGTTCTGATATAATGCAGTTTATGCCCAAAGTAACAAGAATTTTGTGAAATAATTTCGGCTAATACTGGCGTTGGAAAAATAAAAAGCCGCCACACCCAGGGTATGACGGCTTTCTCCTGACTTGTATAAAACTAAGACGTTTTGTAAACCTCTTTCAGATACTCTTCGGCGGTCACCGGTTTTCTTCCCAGTATGTTCTCAATAAAATCACTGGTATCGGAAAATTCGCCCTGCCTGATCGCTTCTCCGAAGCCGGCAAACATGCCTACATATTCCATCGGCGCACCTGCTCCGGTCAATGTTTGAATATAGTCCTCTGTGGCAGGCGATACATAGCTGATCTCCCTGCCGCTGATGCTTTCCATGATTTTCGCAATCTCAGGATAAGAATAGGTTTTTCCGGCATAGGCTTCGTAAACCTTATTCTCATGCCCCTCCGTGCTCAGGATGGCAGCACCGGCTTCCGCGAGATCTTTACGCAGGATGTAAGCGGTTTTCCCTTCCCCGGCAGGCTGGTAGATCTGTCCGTTCTCCAGGATCTTTTCTCCCATAAAGATTGGCAGCATATCCATGTACAGGCCGTGTTTCAGGATCGTATAGGTTAAGCCTGATTTTTTGAGCGCTTCTTCCGCAGCCAGGTGTCCTGCCGATACGGCGGCAATAGGGGAGGAGGCTGTTTCGTTGCGGCGCTGAAAGCTTGTATATACGACATGCTTCACCTGTGCTTCCTTTGCGGCTTTCACCACGTTCTCGTGTTGCTGGCTTCTGTTGGCAATTTCACTGCTTGACACAAAATACAGGGTGTCGATGCCTTTGAATGCGTTTACCAGGGAAGCCACATCATCATAGCTTCCTACCCGGATGTCGACGCCCTTGGCGTTGAGGTCTCCGGCTTTTGCTGCGTCTCTTACGAGTACTGATATCGCACCGGCATCTGTTTTTTTCAATAAGGCATTGACCACCTCTTTTCCTAATTGCCCTGTGGCTCCTGTAATTAAGATCTGTTTCATGTTCTTTGTTTTTTAATAATGATTATGTTACTCTCTAAAAGTTTTTTACTTACTTTTGGAGAGTAAAGGTGAGGCAAGGGATTCTTAAAAACAAGAAGGCACTTTTTTGTACTCTGCTTACCAAAAGGAAACTATTGCTAACACTGAAACAGTTATGAAAGAAAGTATTTTGAAAAAAAACGGATGGGATGTTAAAGATTGCCCTGTAAGAACAGTTTTAGACCGCTTTGGAGATAAGTGGTCGATCCTGGTGTTGATGGTTCTGGAGGAGAACGGTAAAACCCGTTTCAATGAATTGAGCAGGGAAATAGCGGATGTGTCTCAGAAAATGCTGACGGTAACCTTGCGGACGCTGGAAACGGATGGCCTGGTGAAGCGAACGGTGTTTCCGGAAGTGCCGCCGCGCGTGGAATACGAGCTTACGCCACTTGGTAAAAGCTTATTGCCTCATATCAACAGCCTGTCGAAATGGGCGGTGACAAATTTTTCCGCCATCAGAAAATCAAGATCGAAATTTGCCTCCTGAGTAAATTTTTTATGGCTTCACCCCACAGAGCTTTCCTTCTTATGTTCTATTTCATTCAGTATAGCGTTGAGCTCACTAAAGGTAAAAGGTTTGGAAAGGTAGTAGTCATAATTCACCTCTAATTTCCTAATGAAGCTTTCACCGTCGGAAAGGGCCGACATCATGACCACATAAATGTGATCGCTTTTAATCAGCTTTCGCATTTCCCAGATAAAGGAAGGCCCGGAGAGCTCGGGCATCAGCACATCACAGATCAATACATCGAGGTGTATGTAGTGCTCAAGTGTTTTTAAAGCTTCCCTGCCATTTTCGGCCAGGATAACGTCATGTCCAATATCCTTTAACCGCATTTCGAGGGTTTGCTCCAGGAGTCTGTCATCTTCAATGATCAAAATTTTCATAACCGGTGTATTAAGATGTGAGGGATATGTGAGTTTAAAGGATAATTCAAACCTTATGCCATCCAGGCACACAGAATATTTAATATATTTACGATAGACTCATGGCAACAGATTTAACGAAAGACAAAACACTCGCTCCTTTTCTCGCCGGGAAATCAGAAGTAACCGTTTCTTTACTTCAGCATTTTGCAGAGCAATACCAAAAGATCGGAGCCATAGAGCTGATCCCCGCCAAAACCATGATTGGCGTCAGCAACGGGCAAAAGCGGGTTGCCTGGATCACACAGCTGGGTAAGAATTTTGTGCATGTGGTATTTCCTTTCGGGAAGGCTTATGAGGAGAACCTCTGCTTTCAGAAAATAGCGCAGGTGCCGGGAGATGCCAAACAATTCAACCATCATTTCCGGATGTTGCTGAAGGAAGATGTGAACGCGGAAGTGCTGAAGTTTATGAAGCTTGCCTACAAAGGGGAATCATAAATAGTGCCTGCCGGGTAAATAGTAACGGGATTTGTCGTCTATAAAAACAGTTCATTCATGAATATAATTTCGAGGGGCACGCTTCATAACATGGAGATCAGCAAGCTCCAGGCTGTAATAGGATTTAGTCTCGATGTGGATTATTGCTCCTTTTTAGAGCAAAATAACGGTGGGATCTGTGTCAATAGCAGCATACAAATTACCGGGATCTCTCAGGATGTAAGTGTCGACAATTTATTTGGCATTAACTTACCGGTTGAAACCAGCAACCTGCTTTTTTGGGTAAAGGAATATGGCGACGACATCCCACCCGAAAGTATAGTTATAGGCAGTGATCCGGGAGGAGGGCTGTTTTTATTGGTAAAAGGGGAAGGTGTTTATTATTGGGACCATGCCTGGTTTTTTGAGCAGTCAAATGAAGATGAAAATACGTATTACATAGCTCCTTCGTTTACCGGGTTCCTGAATAGTATCAAGCCGCTGGACTAAACCTTAATCAGATTCCGCGTGACAGAAAAATAAGTCCTGGGAGATCTTTCATGAGTGTTTGTCGTATGCGTCTTTCACATGCTGGCTGATGTAGCCCGATAATCCTTTTCCTTCTTCGGCCAGTAGCTTCATCTGCTCCACATGCTCTTTGCCCGCGCTCTTATAGCTATAGGTATAACGGGCGCCTTCCAGGAATTGAATCCGGATAAAGGTCCTGCCGGTTTCGTAAGCAAACACTCCCGAGTTTCCTGATTTATTTTGATAGAGCTTCACACGGGCTTCCTATCAAAATAAATGCCGCCGGGGCGCTATTCCTCAACTCAAAAACACTTTCGGTTTTATCGGGTATAATACAGGATTAAGGGTGAAAATAAATACGTTCGGAGTATTTCCACAATCCACAGAATGGGGTTTTACTGGGCGTTCCAGCCGCCATCCACAGGGAGCGCCGCGCCGGTTAATGTTTTCGCAACATCGGAAGCCAGGAATAAAGCCAGGCCACCCAGCTCTTCCACGGCCACAAACTCTTTCACAGCTTGTTTGTAGAGCATGACTTTGTTCACCACATCGGCTTCGCTCATGTTATGCGCTTTGGCCTGGTCGGCAATTTGTTTTTCCACGAGTGGTGTTTTTACATAGCCCGGGCAAATGGCGTTAGCCGTGATATTGAAAGGGGCTCCTTCGAGAGCAATGGTTTTGGTAAAGCCAACGATGCCATGCTTGCTGGCAACATAGGCGCTTTTAAATTCGGAAGCCACAAGGCCATGCGCGGAAGCAATATTGATGATCCTTCCAAATTTGCGTTCCTTCATGCCTTTCCAAACGGCTTTGGTGAGGTAAAAGGCAGAGGTCAGGTTGATGCCGATGATGGCGTTCCATTTGTCATCCGGAAAATCTTCGATCGGCGACACGTGCTGAATGCCGGCATTGTTTACCAATACATCGATCTTTCCGAATTTGGCGATGGCATCATCCACCATCTTTCTTAATTCCTCAGGCTTCAGCATATTGGCATTGCTGAACATCACCTCAATGCCATAGGTTTTTCCTACGCCTTCGGCTATTTCCGGGCCGTTAGGCTCCAGGCCGTTGAATACAATGTTGTACTGTTTTGTTTTGGCAAACTCAATAGCAATGCCGAGGCCAATGCCGCTGGTGCTTCCGGTGATTAAGATGGTCTTCATTTCAGTTTAGGTTTAACCGCAAAGTCCGCTAAGTTTTTTTCGCGAAGATCGCAGAGTTTAATTATAATTATGTTATAAATAGTTTAAATTTTCTTTGCGTCTCTGCGCCATTCTTTGCGCTCTTTGCGGTTAATCTGCCTCTAGAAGTTCGGTTTCAATAAGTACTTGCTGTAGAAGTCCACAATATGCTTCACGGCTTCTTCGGCGGTGTCCACAATCTTAAACAGCTCGAGATCGATCACGTTGATGTTGCTTTCTTTGGCCAGCATGGTGTCCTTGATCCAGTCGATCAGTCCGGCCCAGTATTCTTTCCCTACCAGCACTACCGGGAATTCCGCGATCTTGTTGGTTTGTACGAGGGTAAGGGATTCAAACAGCTCATCGATGGTTCCGAAACCGCCCGGCATGCCGATAAATCCCTGGGAATATTTCAGGAAGATCGTTTTACGCACAAAGAAAAAATCGAAGTCGATGTTCTTGTCACGATCGATGTAATCATTTGGTTTTTGCTCGAAAGGCAGTTCAATATTTAATCCTACCGATTTGCCTTTTCCGCGCCTGGCGCCTTTATTGGCGGCTTCCATAATGCCGGGGCCACCGCCGGTAATGATGCCGTAGCCTTGCTGCGTGAGCTGGAAGGCGATCTCTTCCGCCAGGATGTAATATTTGTTTTCCGGCTTGGTGCGTGCCGATCCGAAGATGGAAACGCAGGGGCCGATCTGCTGCATTTTTTCAAATCCGTTTACGAACTCGCTCATAATCTTAAAGATCTGCCAGCTATCCGAGGCTTTAACGTCATTCCAATCTTTCTGCGCGAAGGCTTTCCTGATCTTTTCTTCTTTATCGTGGGTCATATTCTGTTATTCTTTTTTTAGCAATACGAATATACAACTCTGCGTTTTGAAATACTAGTACTGTGAGGTTGGTACAGGTTGTATGCCTTCGTCATTCTGGTTCTTGTTAAGTAGGGAACAATTGTTTGGAGGCTTTGTTACAAACCAAATTCCATAAGCATGCAATTTAGGGATTTGACTTAATATTTCATGACTAAGAGGTCTTAAAAAATCAAAAGCCGGAGACTTTCTGTTTTATCGTATACGTGAACTATCGGGTTTATGAATTTTAACTCGCTTGAAGCGCCTTTTTACTCATACAAACGTATAATAATATTCGATAAATAATTGAATGTATGAAAGTTTTGTATATTTGTTTAGAGTGCCATATTAATAGCACGTATTGCTGCACGGCTCCGTTCTTTTTTACAAAACATCCTTTTTTTAATGCCATACGGAATCCCCCCTGTCAGAGGCATTTTTAGTTTGATATATCATCTGCTACTGATATGAAGATAAAAGTACTTTTCTTTTTTATGATCCTCCATTTCTGCTTAAGAGCTCAGCCCTTGCAGGAATATTTCTTTAATAATAATTTTAATGGAACGGCTGGAGGCGGCACCTTAACTGAGGTTCTGGCCTGTGGCGCCGGCCTGGGAAGTTTCGGAACCCAGACGATTACTACCTCTGCGGGCTTTTGCTCGATCTCTACGGCCTTTTGTTTTAACGACGGTGCCGGCCTGAGCTATCCTAATAACTCGGTTACATCCCAGTATACGATCAACCTCTTTTGTAAATTCAATGCCCTGAGTGGTTATACCCGGATCATCGATTTTTCAAACGGCGCTTCAGACAACGGGATTTACCTGTTAAACAATTGCCTGAACCTTTTTCCCAACGGAACGATAGGACCCTGCCCTTATTTTAATCCTAATATCTATTACTTATTCACCTTTGTGAGGGATGGAGCAACCAATACGATTTCGGTCTACGTAAACGGGACATTTTTTTCGAGCTATGTGGATGCCACCAATATGTACAGGCCCGCTACCATCACCACTCCTATCATTTTTTTCAGGGATGATGCTGCAGTTCCCTGCGAAGCGGCACCAGGCTGCATCCGTTATGCCTCCGTCAGCTCAGGTACTTTGTCAGCGGCACAGGTCAATACGGTGTGGGTAAATATTTGTAATACAATCAGCACCTGTACGGTAACCGTTTCGCCAGGCAGTACCATATGTGCCGGTGCGACGACAACCCTTAGTGCCGGAGGCGCCGTGACCTATACCTGGTCTCCTGCCACAGGCTTGAGCTCCGTGAATGGAGCATCGGTGGCAGCCTCGCCTACAACATCCACCGTTTATACAGTCACAGGAACAGATGGATCCGGCTGCGTCAGCAGTGCTACCGTTCAGGTCACCGTTGGAAGCGGCCCGACTCTGACTATATCTCCGAATGCAACGGTTTGTCCCGCCGGCTCTGCGACCTTAACGGCTTCGGGCGCCAACACATACACCTGGTCTCCTGCCGCCAGCCTAAGCTCTGCAAATGGCACATCTGTTACAGCCACGCCGGCAACAACGACTATATATACGGTAAGCGGCACCAATGCCGGAGGCTGCATAGGAACGGCTTCCGTGCAGGTACAGGTGAATGCAAATCCTTCCATCACGCTCTCTCCCAATGCAACGGTTTGTCCTGCGGGTTCCGCCACCTTAACGGCTTCGGGCGCCAGCTCTTACACCTGGGCTCCTGCTGCCAGCCTGAGCTCTGCAAACGGCGCGTCTGTTACAGCCACACCGGCAGCGACGACTATTTATACGGTCACCGGCGCCAATGCCGGAGGCTGTACCGGAACAAACACCGTACAGGTTTCCCTGAGTACGAATCCTGTTCTCAGCGGATCTCCCAATGCCACCATTTGTGCTTCCACAAATACCATCTTAACTGTAGCCGGAGCAGTGTCTTACACCTGGTCGCCTGCAGGCAGCTTAAGCGCTGCCAACGGAGCAACGGTTACGGCCACTCCTGCAGCATCGACGGTTTACACGGTTACGGGAACCAATGCGGCGGGCTGTACCGGAACCTATACTATTTCAGTATCCGTTGTCAATAATCCTACAGTAAGCGCTACCGGAGGAAGTCTCTGTGCTTCTTCCTCTGCAACACTCACGGCTTCGGGAGCAATATCCTATACATGGTCGCCTGCTACCGGCTTAAATACGGCCAATGCCGCCTCTGTGATTGCGACGCCTTCGGTTACGACTACTTATACCGTTACCGGATTAACGGGTGCCTGTACAGGATCAGCAGTGGTTACAGCGAGTGTCATTGCGGTGAATCCTACGGTGACAGCCAGCTCGAATACCTATTGCATCGGGGGCACGGGCGTTACCTTAACAGGGACGGGCGCCTCTACATATTCCTGGTCTCCTCCTTTTGGTTTAAGTAGTACATCTGGAGCAACCGTATCAGCCTCTCCAACGGTGACAACAACTTATACCGTGACCGGTACAACCGGTGCCTGTACAGGAACTCAAACCATTAACATTACTGTGGCACCGGTCGCATCCTTAAGTATCGTTTCGAGTGGCACGCTTATTTGTCCTAATAGTACCGGAACAACCTTAACGGCTTCGGGTGCCTCCACTTATACCTGGTTGCCGGGAGCCCAGACCACATCTACTCTTCAGGCCAACCCTTCAACAACTACCACCTACACAGTTGCCGGTCAGAGCGCAGCCGGTTGCGCAACGTTTCCCGCTATTATAACGGTAAGTGTGAGCCCGGCGATTAATGCAACCGTCACGGCCTCCAGTCCTTCCGTGTGTTTGACGAAGACGGTAGCGATCAGTGTCATGCCTGCAGGAGGGGCATACACGTATACCTGGTTACCGGCAGCGTCGATCCAGGGATCCAACTCAGGCTCATCGATCATCGCAAAGCCGGCTTCAACTGTAACGGTCATTTATACCGTATCCATCTCAAACGGTTTTTGTAAGGAAACCAATACCATCTCTTTGCAGGTATTTGATTGTGTGCCGCCTGTGAGTCAATTCACGACCTTAACGAATGACAGCATCTGTTCGAAAGGCTGCGTCAGCTTTACCGCGACCTCGACCGGTATTCAACCCTTTACCTATCAATGGCTGTTTCCGGGAGGAACGCCGCCTACCTCCAATAATCCGGATCCTATTATCTGCTACCCTTCACCCGGCACCTATCCTGTTTCTTTAATTACGGGAAATGCCTTTGGAAGCGATACGGTAGTCATGACTAACTATATTCATGTGGTCGATACGCCTTCTGTCCGTGCTTATGGAGATACCTTACTTTCGGTAGGACAAACGGCGCCTATCAGCGTCATCGGTAACGCAACAAGTTATCACTGGACGCCGGATAACGGAGCGATTGCCTGTGCGACCTGCACCAATACCGTGGTTCAGCCAACAGTCACCACGCAGTATATCGTTACTGCGTCTAATTCGCCCTACTGTAAAAGGCGGGATTCCATCCTGGTAAAAGTTGATTTTGTTTGCGGGGACTTTTTTATTCCGAATGTCTTTTCTCCGAATGGAGATGGTTTAAATGATGATGTCAACATTCATGGCTTTTGCATTGCGACCTTTAACCTCAAAATCTTTAACCGCTGGGGAGAGCTCATCTTTCAAACCACGGATAAAACGCTGGGATGGGATGGTACCCACCGCGGAAAAGCCCTGGATACGGGAGTCTTCGTCTATAGTGTAGACGGAATCACGATAGAGAAAAAGCCTTTTTCGAAAAAAGGAAATATTACGCTGTTACGGTAAGCGTGATTGAGGAACAGATTGTCCGAAGAAAATCGGGACGAAGCAATGACGCACATGAGTCGTCTCTTCCGTCCCTTTTATTCCTTAGGCCTTCTGGTCTCTTAATTCAATTCTTTCTTCAGATAAGGCGCCGTATGGCTTTTTTTGATCTTCACCAGTTCTTCCGGAGTGCCTGCAAACAGGATCTCTCCCCCGGCTTTGCCACCTTCCGGGCCCACGTCGATGATGTGATCGGCTACCTTGATGATGTCCATGTTATGCTCAATCACCAACACCGTATTGCCGCTTTCCACCAGCTTGTTCAGTACTTCCAGCAGGATGCGGATGTCTTCGAAGTGCAGGCCTGTCGTCGGTTCGTCGAGGATATACAAGGTGTTCCCGGTATCGCGCTTGCTCAGCTCAGTCGAGAGCTTCACGCGCTGCGCTTCGCCGCCACTGAGCGTGGTAGCCTGCTGCCCGAGGGTGATATAGCCTAAGCCCACGTCCTGCAGCGTTTTTACCTGACGGTAAATGTTCGGCAAAGCTTCAAAAAATTCACAGGCCTGGTCGATTGTCATGTTAAGCACGTCCGAAATGGATTTGCCTTTATAGCGCACTTCAATCGTTTCACGGTTGTAGCGCTTGCCCTGGCATTCGTCGCACTGCACATACACATCCGGCAGGAAGTTCATCTCGATGGTCTTTACACCAGCGCCGCCGCAGGTTTCACAGCGTCCGCCTTTCACGTTGAAGGAAAAGCGTCCCGGCTTATAGCCCCTGATCTTTGATTCCGGCAACTCGGCAAAGAGATTGCGGATGTCGGAAAATACATTGGTATAGGTGGCAGGATTGCTGCGTGGCGTCCGCCCGATCGGCGACTGGTCGATGTCGATGACCTTATCGATCAGATCAATGCCTGTAAAGGATTTGTAGGGGAGCGGGCGCTTCTCCGAATTATAGAAGTAGTTGCTGAGAATAGGGTAGAGCGTTTCATTAATGAGGCTCGATTTCCCGCTGCCGCTCACGCCGGTGACGCAAATGAATTTTCCGAGCGGGATCTCGATGTTCACATTTTTCAGGTTATGCCCCGTACAGCCTTTCAATACAAGCTTTTTGCCATTGCCTTTGCGACGGGTTTTCGGAACTTCGATTCTTTTTTTGCCGGTAATGTAATTCGCGGTCATCGTATCGAATTTCAGCATTTCGCCCGGAGGTGCAGCTGCCACCACACGCCCGCCATGTACACCTGCGCCCGGACCGATATCGATCACATAGTCGCAGTCCACGATCATGTCCTTGTCATGCTCAACCACCAGGACGCTGTTTCCTACGTCACGCAGGTTTTTCAGGGCTTCAATCAGTCGCGTATTATCGCGTTGATGCAGGCCAATGCTCGGCTCATCGAGGATGTATAACACACCGACGAGCTGCGAGCCTATCTGCGTGGCCAGCCTGATGCGCTGCGCTTCGCCGCCACTCAGGGTTTTGGAGGAACGGTTCAGGGTCACATAATCCAGACCTACTTCCAGCAAAAAGCCGATGCGTGTCCGGATCTCTTTCAGTACTTCCTTCGCAATGATGTTCTGTTGCTTGCTCAGACGCTTCTCAATATTTTTGAACCAGTCGCCCAGCAGGCTGATGTCCATCTCCGAAAGCTCGGAAATATTCTTATCGTCGATCTTAAAATACAGCGCTTCTTTTTTCAAGCGCGTTCCCTCGCAAAGCGAGCAGTTAATCTTATTGGTAAATCCTTCCACCCATTTGCTCATGGCCGGTGATGGATTTTCTTCGGCCTGCCTGGCAATGTGAGTGGCAATGCCATCGAAGGCAGAGCTGTAGCCGTTTGCATTGGTATCCGATTTCACGGTAAATAACTCTTCGCTGCCATTCAACAGGATGTGTACCGCTTCTTCCGGAATATCCTCGAAAGGCGTATCGAGGTTAAATTTGTATTTTTCGCCGATAGCCTCGATCTGCTTGAAGACCCAGATCCCTTTGGCAGGGCCGAGCGGAGCGATCGCGCCTTTGCGGATCGAGATTTTCTGGTTCGGAACGATCTTGCTGATGTCCACTTCCGATACCACGCCGAGTCCGTTGCAATGCGGGCAGGCACCGTAAGGCGAGTTGAAGGAAAATAAATTCGGAGCAGGCTCGTCATAAGAAATACCGCTGGTAGGGCACATCAGCGAGCGGCTGAAAAACTGTACTTTGCCGAAGCCGAAAGTTGTGGCTTTCTTTTTGGACTTAGGAGCTTCCTCTTCATGCTCCAATACCATGATCGTTCCTTTGCCTTGTTTCATGGCCGTTTGCAGCGATTGGTAGAGGCGCGACTGAATGTCTTTGGTAATCTCCAGCCGGTCGATCACAATCTCGATGTCGTGGATCTTATACCGGTCGACCTGCATTTTAGGCGTAATGTCTACCAGTTCCCCGTCGATCCGGACTTTGGTAAATCCCTTTTTGCGCACGTCCTCGAAGAGCTCGCGGTAATGGCCTTTACGGCCTTTGACTACCGGTGCCAGCAGGTTGATCTTTTTCCCTTTGTACTTTTCCAGGATCAGCTCAATGATCTGCTCGTCGCTGTAGCGCACCATTTTTTCGCCGGTCACATACGAAAAGGCTTCGCCGGAGCGGGCATAGAGCAAGCGCAGAAAATCGTAGATCTCCGTGATGGTGCCCACCGTCGAGCGCGGATTTTTATTCACCGTTTTCTGTTCGATGGAGATGACCGGGCTCAGGCCCGAGATTTTATCCACGTCGGGGCGTTCCATATTGCCCAGGAACTGGCGCGCATAGCTCGAGAAGCTCTCGATGTAGCGTCGCTGCCCTTCGGCATAGATCGTGTCAAAAGCCAGGGAAGATTTTCCGCTTCCGCTGAGCCCTGTGAGTACAACTAACTTATTGCGTGGTATGGTTAATGAGATGTCTTTTAAATTGTGCGCCCTGGCGCCTATCACTTCGATATATTCTTCTTCCATTTGTATATTAAGATGTGAGTAGTGAGATGTAAGTAGTGAGACGGTTCTGTCTCAAATCTCATGTCTTAATTCTCACATCATCTTTTTTAAGGTGTCTTTTTTTGTTTTTAAACTATCTGTATGGACCTGTTGTAGGCTTGTATCTTTTGCTGCTTCCTGTGGGAATACATCGTTAAAATAAACACTCAGATCCACGTTTTTGTTCTTGGGAATCTTAAAGCTGTAGGTCTTTTTTTCCGGGTTCAGGAGCTTATCGCCGATCAGCCAGGGATTAAAGGTTTTGAGGGTGATCACATTGGTGTTCAGGTGTTTCGCAAAGGCCGGTAAATTGGTGATAGAGGAATCCACTTTCACGAGCTTATGTGCCGGAAAGCCGCCCGATTTTTTGAGCTTGTTCTTCACCCCGAAATGCTCCGGGTTGGAAAGTAGTGTCTTGTAGGCCAGGATGCGGTAGATGAAGCTGCCTGTTTCCCGGTTCAGAAGCAGGTCGTAATAGTTATCCGTATTTTGTTTTTTCAGGGCGTTCTGGATGCCGCCAATGCCCACATTGTAGGCTGCTGCCGAGAGCGTCCAGTTATTGAAATACTTATAGGCATCTTTGAAATGCCTGCAGGCCACATAGGTCGCTTTTTCCACATCGTAGCGCTCATCCACCTGCTCGTTTACCGTGAGGCCATAGTTGCGTGCCGTAGCCGGCATCAGCTGCCAGAAGCCACCGGCGCCCATCGGCGAGATCACATTCGACAAATGGCTTTCGATCACCGCCACGTATTTAAAATCATCCGGTACTTTTTCGCGTTTCAAAATAGGCTCTATCAGCGGAAACCACTTTTGCGCCCTGGCAAAGAGCGACATCGAGGAGTTTTTCCAGGATTTATTAGAGAAGAATTCTTTTTCAAGGCTTTCCTTGATCTCGTAATCGTTTTGAGGAACGCGCTCTCCCGCAAAGGCCAGGTTGGTAGGAATATTGAGGCCCAGAACCTTGAAATTGGCATTTGAAAAGTCGGCAGCGGTGAGGTTGGGCTTGAACGAAAGTATTTTGAAAAACCAGATAAGCAGCAGCCAGAATATCAGGGTAGCCGCTATTTTTTTATAGGGGACCTGGTATTGCTGAAAAATGGTTGCTATCCTGACCGTGTAAGTCACTTTTTCTTTAATATCGTATTCAGATATAAAGATACAAAAGTGAGCGCACAAAAAATAATGGAAACTACCAACCATTTTACCTGGTAATTCAGGATCTGGTTGAGCGCTAATGATAAGCCGATCAGCCCGATACCAAAAAACAGGATCGCGATCCGCTTTTCGGTAATCCCTTTAAAGAACAGGTGATGCGTTGTGTGGTCCTTGCCACCGATAAAAGGCGATTTGCCTTTGCGGATGCGGTTAATGCTTACGGTAATTGTATCGGTAAGCGGCAGGATGAACACCAGTGCCACCGTTATAAAGCCCAATACCGCAGGGTTTGCAGCCTGCCAGATGTTGTTCACCAGCGAGAAGGAATTCCAGCAATAGTCGATGCCCACTACCGCCAGGAAACAGCCCAGGAACTGGCTGCCTGTATCACCCATAAACATTTTGGAAGGATGCCAGTTGTAAATTAAAAAGCCGAGCAAGGCTCCGAGGATACCCAGGCTGAGGATCGGAAGCGGTGTCAGGATCAGGTTTAGTTTTTGGTTGAGGAAGATCACAAAGCAAAGGATGACGATGGAAACGATCGTGGTAATGCCATCCATATTGTCCAGCATGTTGATGGAGTTCATGAGGCCGGCCACCCAAACAACCGTTAAGACCATATTCAATGTTTCCACGGGAAAGATGTTGATCCTGGTACCGGTGAAGTAGAGGATAAGTCCGCAGGCGATCTGCGTCAGGAATTTTAAAAGAGGTTTGGTATTATAGGCATCGTCCGCCAGGCCCATAATAAAAGCAATGGTACATACCAGGAAGATTCCGATCTCTTTCAGCCTGCTGAAATGGAGAGGCATCAGGTTGTTGATAAATCCAAGGATGATGAAGGAGATCAGGAAGATTACAAAAAAAGAGATTCCGCCCAGCGAGGGCTTTACATTGGGATTCCAGCGGATGTTGTTATGGTTGTTATGACTGCGGCTCCCCAGGTTCTGCGAAAACTTCAGCAGGATGGAATTGATGAGAACAGAAAAGATGAAGGCGACACCTAATGCCAGGACAATAAAGAGAATGGTATTTTCCCGGAAAAAAGCCATTGCTTAAAAAGGGCTGACAAATGATTGAAAAGGAGTACCGGCGATGTCTTTTTCGGAAAGGATCGGATCCACACAATTCCAGTCAATACCCAGGTCTGCATCGTTCCAGAGTACGCAGCCTTCCGATTCCTTGTTGTACACATTCGTGCATTTATAGGAAAAGATCGTATTGTCGCGCAGCGTCAGGAAGCCGTGCGCAAAGCCAGGAGGAATAAAGAACATGGTTTTATTTTCCTCGTTCAGTTCCAGGGCCACATGTTTTCCGTAAGTGGGCGAGCCTTTGCGGATATCTACCGCTACGTCGAGCACCGCGCCGGTAATCACGCGCACCAGTTTTCCCTGGTCGAAGGGAGGAGCCTGAAAATGTAACCCCCTCAGAACATTGGATGAGGACAGGGATTGGTTGTCCTGCATAAAATGAGCATCGATGCCATGCTTTTTAAACACATGCTCATTATAGCTTTCAAAAAAGTAGCCGCGGGCATCTGCAAACACCCTGGGTTTTATGATCAGTAGGTCTTTTATTTCGGTTTCTATGACTTCCATAATTTCTTTAACTTGTTTTTTTGCCACCATTCTCACTGGTGTAATATCCGTTGCCGTAGCCATAGCCGTAACCATAGCCGTAGCCATATTTGTAGCCGTAGGCAGAGCGCGATGTATCCACACCGTTCAGGATGATGGAAAGATTTTTGATTGAGGTTTCGTGCGAGAGCTTATCGAGGATCTGAACAAAGGCTTTTTTCGAGTAATCGGCCCTGAACACATAGATCGGGAAATCCGCTTTTTGAATCGTGGTGATGCCATCCGTCACCAGGCCTATCGGCGGGTTATCGAACACGATGTAATCATAGGTCTTTTTAAGCTCTTCGATCATCTCGTCCAGCTTATCGGCAATGATGAGCTCCGATGGATTCGGAGGGATCGGTCCCGCTGTGATATAATCCAGGCCCGGAAAATGACTGGTATGAATACAGCTCCCGATCTCCGTCATACCCGTGAGGATCGTGCTCATGCCGGTATCGTTGGAAACACCAAAGCCCTTGTGGATCTTAGGTTTCCGCATATCGAGGTCGAGCAGGATCACTTTTTTTCCGGCATAAGCCAGGATGCCCGCAATGTTGAGCGCCACAAAGGTTTTTCCTTCCCCCGAAATAGAGGAAGTCACTGCCACGATCTTGGGGCCTTCGGTGTTTTTAATAAACTGCAGGTTGGAACGGATCGTCCGGAACGCTTCGGCAATCTGTGATTTAGGATTTTTGTCAACGACCAGCTGTGATACAGGAACGTTGCTTTCATAGATCGGTACAATCCCCAGAACAGAGACTGAAGCATCGGTATTTTTGATAATATCGTTCAGGGAGGTGATCTTATCGTGGAAAACGTAGCGGATAAAAATAACCAGGGTAGAAAGCAGGAGGGCGCTCAGCACGGCAATGATGATGGCATTGCGGCGGTTCGGCGAAACCTGTTCTCCCACATGGATGGCTTTTTCGAGGATCACATTCTGGGATACAAATCCCGCTTTGGAGATCGAGAACTCCGTTTTTTTCTCGAGCAGCAGTGTATAGTATTTTTCGCTGATGCTGAAAAGGCGCATCAGGCGCGCATGCTCCATGTCTACATCAGGCGAGCGGTCGTACTTCTCTTTGAACTCCGATGATTTCTTCAATAGGTTCGTATACTTCGATTTGTACTTCAAACGCACGGCATTCAGGCTTTCTATCAGGAGTTTCTTTTGCGTTTCGATGTTGAAGTTTACCTGCTTGATGTTCTCACTGTTTGGAGTTACCTGGTAAAGCAGGTTCTCCTTTTCCACCAGCAGTTTTTTAATGGTCTGCGTGTATTCACGGATCGACGTTTCGTATTCGGTGCCGGCAATCAGCGAAATAAGCTGGTAGGTGTCGATGCTTACATTTTTGCTGATGTCAGCCTGCAATTCAGCCAGGAGCTTTTCTTCCAGCTCCACCCGCAGCATCTCGTCCTCGATGTTGGTGAGGCGCATCATGTCCGCATTGATGAGCTCGCTTTTTTCGGTGTAGTTTTTTTCCTTTCTGAAATCCTGCAAATTGTTTTCCGAAGCCTTCAGCTCATCGTATACCATTTTCAATTGCCCGTCGATGAAGCTGATGATGCTCTTTGAGCTCTCGCTTTTTCGCTCCACATCAAAGTTCAGGTACTCTTCGGTTACCAGGTTTACCAGGTCTTTGGCCTTTTGGGCATTGATGTCTTTGACAGTCACCAGGATGGTTTTGGCTGATTCGTTCAGCAGGCGGATCTCCAGTTTCGATTGAAGCTCCGATGTCACGTCGTCGACATTCTTGATAATAAAATACGCTTTGTTATCGGAATTAAAGTGGCTCTGGATCTGCTGCTTGTCCATGTCCGTATTCAGGGAAACACTGATGTCGAAGAAATCCGAATTGATTACGTTGTTCGTGCTGAACGGAATCGTATGCTGGCTGCCTTCCGCATTAAAGCTCAGCGTGCCCGAGTTGAGATCGTTGAAGTTGATGTAGACGTTGATTCCGTAAATGCTGTTACGCTTGATGTTGAATTTGACGAAATACGGCGAGGATTTGTAAAGCTCATTGTTCTTAAATGTTCCCTCGTTAAAATAGCTGATCTGCACATCTGATTTTTCAACCACACGCTTCAGAAATATCTTGGAGTGGATCTGCTCAATGGCTTCTGCAATCTTGTTGGTTCCCCCGTCAAATTTATTGATCTGCAGAATCTGTGTCGCTTCGTTGTTATCGTTGATCTGCACAATGGCGGAAGACTGGTATACCGGCTGGCTATAGCGCAGGTAAATAAATGCGGCGCTGATGCAGAGAATGAAAAAACCAATGGCAAACCAGAGGCTGCGGCGGATAATGTAAAAAATCAGTCCGAGGTCCAGCTCACTGCTGAATTTGGATACACGTTCCCTGTAACTGTCAATGCCTGTATCTGACTGGTTTTGTAACAACTATCTTCTGATTAGTGTGTATAAGAGTAAAGTACTGGTAAGGAGCGTCAGCAGTGGAGTGATCTCACCAACAAGGGTTTTTGCAAAACGGTAGCGCGGCTCAACATATACAATATCATTGGCCATCACCACGGTATTACCGGCACTGAGCCCGCTAATTTCCGAGAGGTCCATCAGGAATACCTGCGGTTTCTTTTTATCTTCATTCCGGATGAGCTTTACCTTGTAGGCTTTTCCATCCTCGGCAATCCCGCCGGTAAGTGCCAGTACCTCAATCACCGTTGTGTTATTGTTGGTAAGCTGTACAACCTGCGCTTTACCGCCATTACCCGGGAATACAATCACACGGCGGTTAATTACCTTCATGGACACAAAGGGCTTCACATAAAACGTATCGTATACCTGCTCCAAATAAGTTTCGCTTTCCCTGATCGTCAGGCCGGCCAGGGGCACATTGCCCACCAAAGGCAGCTTCACGAGGCCGTTGCGGTCCAGCACATAGTTAATTTCGTATTGGTAATTCTGGTTGACGTTGGCAAGATCGATAATCTTAAAACCGTCGTTGGAAAAGATCTTTACCGTAATGATGTCGTTGGGCGCTAATTTATAATCCTGGCCTCTGAGAGAATCGCTTAATTTGTCATAAGAATAATCTTTGGGCGTTTTGAGCATCAGGTTCGACCGGAATACCTTACACGATGAGAACGCGATCACAACACTCAAAAACAGGAAAAATTTAAAAAAACGCATAAGTTACGGTTAAGTGACAAATTTAAGATTTATCCAACAATATCAAAAACCATGCTGTTTTATTAAGGTTCCGTACAAATGCGCCATATCGCTTACCAAACGCTGGTAGCTGAATTTGGAAAGCGCCCATTTGGTGCCGGCTTCTGCATGCCCTTCCTGTGTCCCGAATTCGCGGCAGGCTTTCGCCAGGTTCCGGAAATAGCCTTCCCTGTCCTGCACTTCCGAGAGCAGCCCGCAATTGGGGTGTAGCACGTCTTCGATGCCCCCCACGTTGGTAGCTACCACGTATTTCCCGGCAGCCTGGGCTTCGATGATGCTCACCGGGGTGCCCTCATTAAGGGAGGTCAAGGCCACGATGTCGAGCCCGTGTAAGGCCCATTCCACCTGTTTGATCCAGGATGTAAAGATCAGTTCCGCCTCAGGTCTGGCACCCGCTTCCGAAAAAGAAACGCCAAATTCCCGGCAGCAGGCCATAATTTCCTCACGGGTTTCCCCGTCGCCGATCACAAAGGCCTTAAAACGGCCGATGCCTTCTTGTTTCAGCCGTGCAATGGCCTCAATAAACAGGCGATGGTTCTTTACAGGAGCCAAGCGCCCAATAATGCCAATGGCGATCTCGTCGTCTTTGAGCTGGTAGGTCTCGCGGAAGGAGCGCCTGTTCTCCGCTTTGTTCTGCGTAAAGCGCGTCAGGTCGAAACCCAACGGCACTACGTGCATCTGGTCAGGAGCAGCGATGCGGAACACTTCCGAAAGCTCCTGCTTTTGCTTATTGCTGATGGCTACAATCGCACTCGACCGCCTGGCTAGCCAGCGCTCAATGAAAATATAGAAGCCGGTTTTTAATTTTCCGAAATAGGAGTGGAACACATGCCCGTGAAAGGTATGCACGATGACCGGCACCTTGCAGTGAATAGCCGCCAGGCGGCCTACAGCACCGGCTTTGGAAGCGTGCGTATGAACAATGTCGGGCTTAAACTCGCGGATCAGTTTTTTTATTTCCCGGTAAGCCCTGTAATCGGCTTTGAGGCTGATACTCCGCTGGAATTGCTCCAACACGCGGGGCTTTAGCCCCAGGCTCTGCGGAATATACAGGGAGCTGTCTTCGCCTTCTTCCTCCGGGCCGCCCACCAGCAGCGTTTCGTACTCCGGCTCCAGGAACCTGGACAGGTAGCTCACATTGTAGGTAATTCCTCCAATGTTGAAACGGTTGATGATGCGCAGGACTTTAGGCAATGGGGGATTAATTGAAATGAAGTTGCAAAGATAAGTCTTTAAAGTCAATACCGTCAAAATTACCGGAGCTCATCATTAACAGAACGTTATTTTTTAAGGACTTCGATTTCAGGTAATCCTGGAGCTCCCGGCTGTCGGTAAAGACCTTCAGGTCTTTGCGGGCGAAGTAGTCGAACACCTGCTTTTCCGTGATGGGCTTTAGTTTCTTATGTGCAATGGTGTGCGGATTGAAGTATACGATGGCTTCGTCGGCATCATTCATGGCGCCTTTGTATTCGGCCAGGAAGGTTTCGTTGAGACTGCTGAAGGTATGAAGCTCCATGCAGGCTATGATGAAGCGATTGGTGAATTGTTGCTTCACCGCTTGCGTCGTGGCTTTCAGCTTGGAAGGCGAATGGGCAAAGTCCTTGTAAAAGGCAAAGTGTTCGTTCCTGTAAACGAGTTCCAGCCGTTTGGCGGCACCCTTAAAGCTTTGGATGGCCTCATAAAATTGCTGATCGCTTAGCCCCAGCTTATGGCATACCAGCCTGGCGCCGTTTAAGTTCAGCAGATTATGGTTGCCGAATACCATCAGGGGAACATCCCCCGAAGCGGTCTGCAAAATGGTGGTGCCGTTGCTAATGCGATGGGCGGGAACAGAGTAGGGGATCTTTTCAATGCCATTGGCCTTACCGGCTTGTTGGGCGACAGCCTTCAGCTCAGGGTCTTCGGCGCAGTAGATGAGGCTTCCCCCGGGCTCGATCAGGTCGACAAAGATTTTAAACTGGTCCACATACATCTCAAAGGTCGGGAACACATTGATATGGTCCCAGGCAATGCCGCTCAAAATCGCAATGTTTGGTTTGTACAAATGAAACTTAGGACGCCTGTCGATGGGAGAGGCCAGGTATTCATCGCCTTCAATAATGGCAACCGGTGCTTCTTTCGTCAGCTTTACCATAGTATTGAAGCCTTCCAGCTGCGCGCCTACCATAAAGTCAGTATCCTTTTTATGATAGTTCAGCACGTGCAGGATCATGGCCGTAATGGTGGTTTTACCATGGCTGCCGCCAATCACCACGCGGGTCTTGTCTTTGGTGGCCTCGTAAATGTATTCGGGATAGGAGTAAATTTTTAGTCCGAGCTCCCTGGCTCTGATCAGCTCCGGGTTATCTTCCCTGGCATGCATGCCCAGGATCACCGCGTCGATGCCCGCCACGATCTTCTCCGGAAACCAGCCGATGGCGGGCGGAAGAATACCTGCCTTTTGCAGGCGGCTTTTCGAAGGCTCGTTGATCTCGTCGTCGCTGCCCGTTACCCGGAAGCCTTTCTCGTGTAAGGCCAGGGCCATGTTGTGCATCGCGCTTCCGCCGATGGCAATTAAATGTACATGCATGCTCGTTAAATTGGTTCTACGAAGTAAGCGGAATTAACTAAAAAATGCAGGCCTGTAAGACCTGCATTGTAAACACCGTGGTGTTAAGTATTATGCCATTGCCGGACTCACCTGTGGCTCGCGGCCAAGGTCATACAGCAACTTGGCATGTGCGGACAAAGCGCCTACAAATGTTTTTTTGGAATGGTACGGCAGGTTGAATTCTTTGGCTGTTTCCTGGATGATCGGGGCCAGGTTCTTGTAGTGGATGTGACAGATGTTCGGGAACAAGTGGTGCTCCACCTGGAAATTCAATCCGCCTACGAACCAGGAGAAAGCCCAGCTCTTCTGAGCAAAGTTCATGGTGGTTTTCAGCTGGTGAGCGGCCCAGTCGTCGGCCATCGTGCCTTTTTCGCATGGCAAAGGAAATTCAGTCAGATCAACCACGTGTGCCGGTTGAAAAATGAGGGCCAGGATCATCCCGCAGGTGAAGTGCATGATGCCCCATCCGGCCAGTACCAGGTACCATGGAGCGTTCATCAGGACCAAAGGTAATACAAGGCTGAAGCCTAAGTAGAACATCTTGTTCAGCAGCAGCAGCATAAATTCTTTTTTATAGGTGGTTTTCCTCACCGTCAGCAGGCCCATTTCATTATAACGCTTTAGCTGCGAAAAGTCTTTGGTGGTAGCCCACATCATCGTCATCAGGCCATAGAAGAACCAGGCATAAAGAAATTGGTATTTGTGGATTTTTTTGTATTCAGCGTGTGGCTCGAACCTAAGGAAACCTAAAGGAGCGATGTCCTCATCGTGCTCGTGGATATTGGTATAAGTATGGTGCAGGGTATTGTGCTGGAGCTGCCAGTTGAGGGAGCTTCCGCCAATGAAGTTCATGCTGCGGGTCATTAAGGCATTTAATTTGGCATTACGGGAGTAAGAGCCGTGGTTGGCGTCATGCATCACCGAAAGGCCGATGCCGCTCATGCCAAAGCCCATCAAAACCCATAACAGGCTCTGAATCCAGAAGTTATCGGTGAGATTTAACAAAAGAAGTACAAAAGGACTGAGGTAAAGGCTAAACATAAAAATGGTTTTGATTACCATTTTATAGTTGCCGTATCGGGAAATATTGTTTGTTCGGAAGTATTCGTCAACTCTTTTTTTCGCGGTTAAGTAGAAAGATCGGTTCGCGGTGTTAAATCTAAGCGTATTACTCATTTATAGTTTAAATTTTAAAAATTAACACCACAAAGATATTATTTTAACCTAAAAAGTCAATTGGCTAATAGGTTAATAATGAATAAAATAAGGTTAATAACTCTGCTGGTATGCGAGTTGATGGTTTTTCCGGACGAAACTCAGCTATAGAGCGATAAAATGTGCGCCGAGGCTTCTTCTACCTCTTTTAGGGTATTCCCGGTGCCGAATGAAAAGCGAATACTGTTTTCAGCTTCTGTCTTAGCTAAACCCATGGCTTTCAGTACATGAGAGGGTGTTGCCTGTGCCGATGTGCAGGCTGAGCCTAAGGATACCGCATAATTGTTTTTAACATGGCTGAAAAGGCTGCTCCCGTCTTTCAGAGGCGGAAAATATAAATTGGAGGTATTATAGAGCCGGTACCTGGTCGATCCGTTAATCGTCAATCCGGGGATTTCCAGGAGCTGGTGCTCCAGGTAAGCCCTGATCCGGGAGATCTGGCTGTTGTTGTCCCAGAATTCGCTCTTCGCGAGCTCGCAGGCTTTACCCAGGCCTACAATACCCGGTACATTGAGGGTTCCGCTGCGCCTGCCGTTTTCGTGGCCGCCGCCATGGATCAGGGGAATAAGGCTCACGCGCGGTCCTTTCCGGCGCACATACAGTGCACCAATACCCTTAGGGCCATAGAGCTTGTGAGCTGAAAGGCAGCACAGGTCCAGTTTCAGGTCCTGTACATCAACCGGCAGCTTGCCTGCCATCTGGGTCGTATCACTGAAAAAAAGGACCTCTTTCTCACGGCAGATGGTTCCGATGCTTTCCAGGTCTTGCAGGACGCCGGTTTCATTGTTGGCGGCCATAATTGCTACCAGGATCGTCTGAGGGCTAAAGCTGTTTTTCAAGTCATCCAAATCGATGCGGCCTTCCCGGTCAACGGGCAGGTAGGTAACGGTTGCTCCCAGTTCTTCGAGGTAGGCGCAGGTATCCAGCACGGCTTTGTGTTCCGTCTGGCAGGTAATAATGTGATGGCCCTTGCTGCGGTAGGCATCGAAAACGCCCTTCAGCGCCAGGTTAACGCCTTCCGTAGAGCCCGAGGTAAATACGATCTCAGACGCTTCGGCGTTGATGAGGTCTGCTACCTGTTGCCGGGCCTTTTCCACGGCGCCCTGGGCATACCAGCCATAGGCATGTGTGCTGCTGGCCGCATTCCCAAAATGGTCGCTGAAGTAGGGAAGCATCTCTTCGAGAACCCGTTGGTCGACCGGTGTGGTAGCGTTATAATCGAAATAGGTCACTGTGATCTGTTATAAGTTTAGTATTCATAGAGATAAAAGATTTAAGATAGAAGATTCAAAACCATGTGTTATTCATAGACCGGCCCTTTTTTATCCTTCATCTTTAAATCTTACATCTATAAAAGTTTCCAATGTCGTTCGAGTAACAATGTTTTACATCTCAATACTCACTTCTCTCTTACATTCTCTCCGGCACCTCAATGCCCAGACTCAGCATGCCGTTTTTAATAACAGAAGCGGTTGTTTCGATCAGTTTGATCCGGAATTCCTTAATCGCGTTGTTCTCTTCCTTCAATACAGGGCATTCGCTAAAGAACTGGTTGAAGAGCTTGGCCAGCTCATAAATGTAATTGGCTACGTCCGAAGGGTTGTAGGTTTTGGCCGACTCTTCCAGTACCTTAGGGAAGTCGTAGATCAGCTTCACCAGCTCCCGTTCTTTTTCGTGCAGATGGATATTCGCTTCTATTACCAGGCCGTCTGTCGGCTTATTGTAATTTCTCAAAATGGATTTGATCCGCGCATGAGCGTACTGGATAAAAGGCCCGGTGTTGCCCTGCAAATCGATACTTTCCTTAGGATCGAAAAGCATTTTCTTTTTAGGATCCACTTTCAGGATAAAGTATTTTAAAGCACCCATCCCGATGGTGGTAAACAGCGTGTCTTTTTCTTCCTTACTGAAATTATCAATTTTACCGGAAGCTTCAGTGACCTCGCGGGCCGCCTCTACCATGCCGTCCATGAGATCGTCGGCGTCTACCACCGTGCCTTCCCGGCTTTTCATTTTTCCTTCGGGCAGCTCCACCATGCCGTATGACAGGTGATAGCATTCCTTTGCCCAGTCGTAGCCCAGCTTTTCGAGGATCTTAAACAGCACCTTGAAGTGGTAATCCTGCTCGTTGCCCACGGTGTAGATCATCTGGCTGGTCTTCGGGTATTCCTTAAAGCGCTCGATGGCCGTGCCCAGGTCCTGGGTAATGTATACCGAAGTCCCGTCGCTCCGCAGCACGATCTTCTCATCCAGCTTATCGGCCGTGAGGTCGATGGCGATGCTGTTATTTTCTTTTTTGTAGAAAATGCCTTTCTCCAAACCTTCCTGCACCACTTCCTTACCCAGCAAATAGGTATTGCTTTCGTAGTAAGTCTTGTCGAATGCCACGCCAAGCTTTTTGTAGCTCACCTTGAAGCCGTCGTATACCCAGTTGTTCATCATCTTCCAGAGGTCGATGGTATACTGGTCGCCTGCCTCCCATTTCAGGAGCATGTCCTGCGCCTGGAGCATAAGCGGGGCCTGCTTTTCGGCATCCTCCCTGCTCATGCCCTGGTTCACCAGTTCCTGAATTTCTTTTTTATAGGCCTTGTCAAACTCCACATAATATTTCCCCACCAGGTGATCGCCTTTTAAGCCACTGGAAGTAGGCGTTTCGCCATTGCCGAATAACTTCCAGGCAATCATGCTTTTGCAGATATGGATGCCCCGGTCATTCACTAAATTCACCTTCACCACATCGTGGCCCTGTGTTTTTAAAATGGAAGCTACGGCATAGCCCAGTAAATTATTACGCACATGCCCTAAGTGCAAAGGCTTGTTGGTATTAGGAGAGGAGTATTCGAGCATGATCTGCTTTCCGCTGCTGTTAGCCGGTTTGATGCCGTACTGTGCATCGGCGCTGATCGTTTTGAATTGCTTGAGCCAAAAGCTTGTGGAAAGGGAAATATTCAAAAAGCCTTTCACCACATTGTATTTGTTGATATCGTTATTGAGCCTGCTGATCTCTTCACCGATCACTTCGCCGGTTTTTTCGGGTGTAAGCTTTGCCGCTTTGATGTAGGGGAAGGTCACCAGGGTAAAATCGCCCTCAAATTCTTTTTTGGTTTTTTGAAGGATCACGTCTTCCGGCTTGGTATTAAGCGCAAAAAGCTGGTTGACGGCAGTCGAGATTGTTTCAGATAAAAAATGTTCAATATTCATAGCCTTCAAAAATACATATTATTTGCCTTAACCTTACTTTACAATACACATTTCAACAAGTCAGGGAAGATTTGCCATAGAACAACATGGCGCTCTTCCAAGGCTTTTAAAACCATAAAGAACACTTCTTATAAACATATGGCTTCTCCGGGCAAGAGCCGTTTTCATGATAATAAATTTGTAAACACATTTGTTATTCATCGTTTGATGTCAAGAGCAGGAGGGCATTCCTATGGAGCAAATGAGGGTACATGGTGCGGGAAACCCGGGATTTTCTGTTCTCTATCCCTGTATCAGCCCAAATGTTTAGTCAATGGTTTTTTATATTATCTTAGCAGGGTCTTAAATTTTTTATGAAGAAACTATTAGTAACCGGAGGAGCGGGGAATGTGGGAGGCGCATTGGTAGAAAAACTAATCCAGGACGAAACTAATTTTGTGGTAGTGGTTGATAATTTATCGACCGGCTACCTCACAAAACTCCCCCAAACAAACACCGGAAATTGGAAATTTATTAAAGCAGACGTCAATAACTATGACGAGATCTCCCCTGTGCTGCTAAACGAACATTTTGATTATGTCTTTCATTTCGCTGCGGTGGTGGGCGTTTCGCGCACCCAGGAAAACCCGATCAGCGTGCTGAATGATATCTCAGGGATCAGGTACATCCTGGAGCTGTCGAAGCAGTCTTCCGTGAAGCATGTGTATTTTTCTTCCTCATCGGAAGTATACGGAGAGCCCATGGAATTGCCTCAACATGAGCATCGTACACCGCTCAATTCACGCGTTCCTTATGCCGTGGTGAAAAATGTGGGCGAGTGCTTTTTCCGGAGCTATCAGCTCGAATACGGATTGCCTTATACGATCTTCCGCTTTTTCAATACTTACGGTCCTAACCAAAGCACCGACTTTGTGGTATCCAAATTTCTGGCGGCAGCCCTGAAGAACCAGGATATCACGATCTACGGCGATGGCTCGCAGACAAGGACCTTCACCTATGTGGATGATACCGTGAATACCTGCATTGCCATCCTCAACGGGCAACTGCTGGTGAACGATGTGGTGAACATCGGCAGTGACAAGCTCATGACCGTTCTCGAGCTGGCACAGCTGGTGATCAGGCTTAGCGGCAGCCAATCGAAGATCGTTCATCTTCCGGCTTTGAAGGAAGGGGACATGACCCGCCGGCAGCCAGACAACACTAAAATGAAGCAGATCCTCGGAAAAGAGCTGATTCCGGTGGAAGAAGGCATCCAACGGATGATGAAGGATAAAAAATACCTGGCCTCCATTGGCTTGTAAATTGCAGTTTGTAATACATGTGCGGAATAGCAGGAATAGCAGGACACGAGATTAACCAACCAACCTACCGGTCGGCCATTCAGCAAATGACGGATGCCCTGGCGCATCGCGGACCTGATGCCGAAGGGATCTGGAACGATGAGCATTGCTTCCTCGGGCACCGCCGCCTGTCCATCATCGATCTTTCGGCGGCCGGTAACCAGCCTTTTATCTCGCAGGATAGGCGCTATACCCTGGTGTATAACGGCGAGTTATATAATTACCGGGAACTGAAGCTCGAGCTTCAGCGCGCGCAGCACGGCTCCGGCCAGCTGCCTTACTTTTTCAAAACCAATACCGATACCGAGGTCATCCTCGCAGCCTACCAGCGCTGGGGAATCGAATGCCTGCAGCGCTTCAACGGCATGTTTGCCTTCGCTATCTGGGATACGCAGGAACAGCGCCTGCTCGTGGTGCGCGACAGGCTGGGGGTGAAGCCTCTTTACTATCATTTCAAAAATAATGTGCTCAGCTTTGCGTCCGAGATCCGGTCGCTGATGCGTTCGGGCCTGACGCCCAGGAAAGCCTCTGCGGCTTCCCTGGCCGAATATGTGCAGTATGCCACCGTGCATGCGCCCAATACCATCCTGGAGGACGTCTTCATCCTGATGCCGGGAACGATCCTGGAATACAAACAGGGTGTGGTGACAATGTCCGAATACTGGAACATCAACAAGCACACCAAAACCATAGAAGACCTTTCCTACGAAGACACTTGTAAAAGCATCAACCATTTGCTCACAGCTTCTGTAGAGCGCAGGCTGGTAGCCGATGTGCCTTTCGGTGCTTTTTTGTCGGGAGGGATCGACAGTAGCGCTATTGTGGGCTTGATGAGCAAGGTCTCTTCCCAGAAGATCCGTACCTTCAATGTTAGTTTTGATGAGGGCGAATTTTCGGAAGCGGTGTATGCAAAACAGATCGCGGAGAAATTCAATACGGAGCACCACGAGATTAAATTAACGCCGGGAGATTTTTTAAAGCAGCTGCCCGAAGCCCTTGCGGCGATGGACCACCCGGGCGGCGATGGTCCCAACAGCTATATTGTTTCCAAAGCTACCCGCGAGGCCGGTATTACGATGGCGCTTTCCGGATTGGGAGGCGATGAGCTTTTTGCCGGCTACGATATTTTTAAGCGCTTTCACGAATTAGAAAATAAAGGCTGGCTGAACCTGATTCCCGGTTTCGGAAGAAGCCTGGGAGGCAAGCTCATCGCCGCCAGGAAAAAATCGGTGCAGGGCGACAAAACAGCGGAGATCCTGAGCCTGGACCAGATCAACGGGTTTCATGCCTACCCGGTGAACCGTAAGCTGTTCAATCAAAAAGATTATGGCTCTTTGCTCAGGCAAACATTCAGGGATGATGCCTTTATCAAGAACGTCATTCAGAAAAGTGTAACGGATAAGCAGCATAAGCTGAGCCGCGTCTCCTTGTTCGAGATCCAGACCTATATGCAGAATGTGTTGCTGCGCGATGCCGACCAGATGAGCATGGCTGTGGCACTCGAGGTGCGTGTGCCTTTCCTGGATTTCAAGCTGGTGGAATTTGCGCTCAGCATCAAGGATGAATACAAGTACCCGCATTCTCCGAAAAAATTACTGGTAGATGCGTTGGGCGATCTTCTGCCTGCCAACATTGTCAACCGCCCTAAAATGGGCTTTGTCCTTCCCTGGAAAGACTGGCTGAAGAATGAGCTGAGGGATTTTTGCGAAGAGAACATCGTCCAGTTTTCCAAACGGCCATTTATAAACCGTGATGCCGTGCTGGTGATCTGGAACCGCTTTCTGAACAACGATCCGAAGATCACCTGGAGCAGGGTGTGGCACCTGATCGTTTTAAATCATTGGATGAACACACACCAGGTTGAATGCTAAGCCAAACATAATCATTTTGTGCGACTGGTTCCTGCCGGGTTACCTGGCGGGCGGACCTATCCAGTCCATTGCCACGCTGAGCGCTCAACTGAGCGATGAGGTGAATTTCAGGATCATTACCACCGACCGCGATTTCCAATCAGGTACTGCTTATACGGAGGTTCCGGCCAATACCTGGACTCATTACCAGGGACGTGAGGTATTTTATGTGAGTCCTGAAAACATGAATCCTGAGTTCATCCTCGGTCTTCTGTTGAAAACACCGCACGATGGCCTCTACCTGAACAGCCTGTTTTCGCGCTTGTTTACGGTATATCCACTCAAATGGAAGCAACAAGGGAAATTGAAGAGCAACCTGGTACTGGCGCCACGCGGCATGCTGGGCGACGGTGCTTTGGCTATTAAGCCTTTGAAGAAAAAAATCTTCCTGCTGGTGGCGAAGTCTATGGGATTGTTTAAAGGTATTACCTGGCAATCGACTTCCGCGCAGGAAACTTCGGAGATCAGGAAGCGCATTGGGAAAGAGGCCCGCATCCGGGAAGTTTCCAATTTGCCGAAGCCCGTAGGGCAGGAGCAGACCATTGCTAAAAAAGCCGGCGAGCTTAGCCTCTGTTTTATTTCGAGGATCTCGGAAAAGAAAAACCTGAATTTTGCCATCGATATTCTGAAGGACATGAAGGATACGCAGATCCGGTTTGACATGTTCGGCCCTATCGAGGACGAAGCCTATTGGAGCACCTGCCGGGAAAATGCCAAAACACTTCCGGCACATATTGTCTTTCAGTATAAAGGAAGCCTGAAACCAGAGGCGATAGGTGAGACGCTTGGAAATTACCACGCCTTGTTTCTGCCGACACAAAACGAAAACTACGGCCACATCATCGTAGAAGCCTTGCAGCATGGGCGCCCGGTGATCTTATCGGATCAGACGCCCTGGAGGGAACTGGAAAAAGAAAAGGTTGGCTTCGATATTCCGCTCAGGGACAAACAAGGCTTCGTAAGGGCAGTGAGCACGCTTGCAAACATGGATCAGGCCGGTTTTAATACCATGTGTAAGGCTTGTACGGCATACATCAGCAAAGCCCTGAATGTAGAGGCCATTAAGGAACAGTACAAAAGCATGTTCAAGGCATGAATTACTTCGTCAGCGGCATAGGCACTAATGTTGGCAAAACGCTGGTATCGGCTATCCTCGTGGAAGCCCTCCGGGCCGATTACTGGAAGCCTGTGCAAAGCGGAACCATAGAGGGAATGGATTCGGAAACGGTGCGTTCGCTTATCAGCAATGATCAAACGGTGATCTACCCGGAAAGCTACCTGCTCAAAGAACCGCTTTCTCCTCATTTTGCTGCAAAGCTGGAAGGCGTAGAGATCGAACTCCTGAAGATCATCAGGCCGGAAACCTCCAATACATTGATCATAGAAGGCGCCGGCGGCTTGTTGGTTCCCCTCAATGAGAGAGAGGCGGTGATCGACCTGGCCCGGCAATTTGGTGCTGAGGTCATCCTGGTGATCTCCGATTACCTGGGCTGCATCAACCATGCGCTGTTATCCCTCCATTATTTACAAAGCCATCAGTATAAGGTCCATTCATTGGTATTTAACGGCGATTTTGCCGCTGAGGTGAAAGAGGCAATCATTTGTAAAGCGGATCAGGACTGCAGGATCATCTCCATTCCCCGATTGGCGGTCCTTTCAAAGGAAACGGTGCTGGCTGAGGCCGGAAGGATTCAATTTTAAACAACATAGTAACATAGAAAATATAGGGAACAGAAAGAGATCATAGAATTTTCTGAAAGCGCCGGGCTGTTTTAATCGGTGTTCCATTTTTTCACCATCTACGGGTCATTTGGTTCTAATCATTGTTCTAACTTGCTTAATCTGCGACATCAGCGTTCCATTTTCGCCTATTCCCACATAATATTCCCTTTTTAGAGGAGGATTCGTATCTTTACGCCTTATATCATGAAACCTATGATCAAACCAATTAAGTTAATTGAATTAAAAAGTGAAATAGGAGCGGGAACCCGCGGATCGAGTATGGGCGTAGATGCTATTAAGATCGCTGCGCTCGATTTCGGAAGTAATTTCTTTAAAAAATTCAAATCCGTTGAGGTGCCGAATGAAAACCATTTGTTGCTGGAGCCTGTTGTCAATGATTACGCCAAGCGGATCAAGGGCATCTATACGCTTAATGAAAGACTTGCCAACGAGATCAAAAAAACCTTATTGAAAGAAGAAGTGCCGATTGTGCTGGCCGGAGATCACAGCTCTGCTCTGGGTACCATCAGCGGCATTAAAATGGCTTATCCGGAGAAACGGGTTGGCGTGATCTGGATCGACGCGCATGCCGACCTGCACACGCCTTATACCACGCCAAGCGGCAATATGCACGGCATGCCTATTGCCTGCGTATTGGGAGAGGATAATAAGGAAAGGCAACAGAACAAGCCGGATGATGAAACGGTAGAGTACTGGGAAAAACTGAAAAACCTGGGAGGCATTTCTCCAAAGATCCAATACAATGACCTGGTCTATATCGCCCTTCGTGATTATGAGCCACAGGAAGAATTTCTGATCAAGAAGCACAAGGTAAGAGTATTCAACCTGGCAGAGATCCGCAAAAAAGCAGTAGAGCGTGTTGCCATCGAATCATTAAACTACCTCGATCATTGCGATATTATATACGTAAGCTTCGATGTGGACAGCATGGACAGTCGTATCAGCAGCGGAACCGGAACACCGGTGCCAAATGGTATTACGGAAAAAGAAGCGGGCAACCTGATCTATTATATCATGCGTTCCAAAAAGATCGTATGCTTTGAAATGGTAGAGATCAACCCAACGCTCGACAAGGAAAACCTGATGGCTGAAAATGCCTTCGAGATCCTGCAAAAGGCAACGAACCAACTGAATAACGATTTTTAATTACAGGCGGCCTCTTCATTGCAGGCCGCTTTTTTATGGTGGTTTCGAGAGCCTCAATCACCCTATGTTGACTGAGGCTCTCGAAGTCAACGAATATATCCACCTGGAACTCCATGAAAGCACTCCAATCTATTAACGTTTATTTAATCAGGTATAAATGGCACTTGCTTTTGGGGGCTGTATTCGTGATCCTCTCCTCTGTCTTTTCCATCTACCAGGGTGTTGTGGTACGCAACGCTACCAACGAGATCGCCAGGCTGATCTCAAGCCACGTGTCGATCAATACCAGCCGTTTTATCGTATTCGGATTAACGCTTCTGGGACTTGCGCTCATGAGCGGGCTCTTCCTTTTTTTCCAGAGGCAGACGCTCATCGTGATGAGCCGCCACATCGAGTTTGACCAGAAGAACGAGCTGTACGCACACTTCCAGACACTCGATGCCTCGTTTTATAAAAATAATAACACGGGCGACCTCATGAACCGCATCAGTGAAGATGTGGGAAAAGTGCGGATGTATACCGGGCCGGCCATCATGTACCTTATCAATACCTTTGCGATGACGGTGATCATCCTCATCTTCATGCTTTCCATCAACTGGCAGCTCAGTCTTTTGGTATTTGCACCATTGCCGCTGCTGTCGTACGTAATTTACAAGGTATCAGATACCATCAACAAGCGCAGCACCATTGTGCAGCAGGAACTGTCGAAGCTTACCTCGCATGCCCAGGAGACCTTCTCTGCCGTGCGCGTGATCAAGGCCTACGCACGGGAAGAGCATTATACCAATGAGCTTGAGAAGCTGAATGCCCATTATAAAAAACAGAACCTGAAACTCACCCTGGTGGAAGCCTTTTTTCAGCCGGTAATGGTATTGATGGTGGGCATCAGCGTGATTGCCACGGTGTGGTACGGCGGGCACCTGGTGATCGGCAAAACCATTGAAATGGGAAACATCACCGAGTTCATTGTGTATGTGTATAAGCTTACCTGGCCTTTTGCTTCCCTGGGTTGGGTGACTTCTCTTATTCAGAGAGCTGCCGCTTCACAGGAGCGCATCAATGAGTTCATGCATTACAAAAGCGCTATTCAGAATACACCGGAAGTAAGCACGCCGATCGAAGGGAACATCAGCTTCAGGGATGTGAGCTTTACCTATCCGGATACGCATATCGAAGCACTCAGGAATTTTAGCCTGGAGATCGAACAAGGTAAAACCGTAGGGATCAAAGGACAGATCGGCTCGGGGAAATCAACCCTTGCTAACCTGATTACGCGCCTGTACGATGTGAGTTCCGGCCAGATTCTGATTGATGGCGTGCCTATTCAAAAACACGACCTCTCAACGCTCCGGAAAAGCATAGGCTACGTGCCTCAGGAAGTGTTCCTGTTTTCGGATACCATTAAAAATAACATTGCTTTTTCCGTTGACCGCCAATACACGGATGAGGAGATTTACCAGGCCGCCAAAGATGCCGGTGTGTATGATAACATCATGTCTTTCCCACAGGGCTTTGATACCGTAATCGGCGAGCGGGGCGTGACGCTTTCGGGCGGGCAGAAGCAGCGTATCTCCATTGCCCGTGCTATTATCTCTAGGCCGCGCATTCTCATTTTCGACGACTGCCTCTCCGCTGTGGATGTGGAAACGGAAGAGCTTATCCTTCGTAATCTGCAGACCGTGATGAAAGACAAAACCTCGATCATCATCAGCCACCGCGATTCTGCCCTGCGCTACGCCAATAAGGTAGTGGAGCTTTAAGCATAATCAATTACCTGGAATAACAAAAGGACCCGAACCGGGTCCTTTTACATGTTGATTGTTTGGTTATGAAGCTGTGTTATCGATCAGGCTTACAGATCCCATTTTTTGTCGATGATGTAATGTGGCCGTTTTTTTACCTCATCCAGGATACGCCAGATGTATTCGCCGACCACACCCAGCATCAGCATGATGAGCCCACCGATAATGAGTAACACAATCATGATAGGCGCCCAACCGTTGAACGGCGTTTTATGGACGAAATAAGAGTACACAATGTTGATCGCATATAAAAAGCCCGATACCGCCACAATGCCACCGATAGAGGTGAGCAGGCGCAAAGGCAGGTAACTCACATTCAGGAAAGCCGAATAGAAATTCTTAAAGCGCTTGAAAAAGTTGTATTGCGATTTGCCGATGGTACGTTCCAGCTTATCATAAGGAAGGTATTTTAATTTATAGCCCACCCACAAAATATCGTACTGGTAAAAACGGTTGCGCTCCGTTAAGGAGTTGATTACATCCATCGGCTTACGGTCGAGCAACACAAAGTCGAAGCCACCTGGAGGCGCCTGCGGAAGGGCGATCTTGTAAAATAACTTGGAAGTCACTTTGCGTGAGGAGCTGGTGCCATGCGAGTTCCGGTAACTGATCACCACCTCATAACCCTTTTTCCATTCGCGGATCATGGCCGTGCACTGTGATGGCGGATCCTGCAGGTCGGCCGCTAAATTCAGCACCACATCGCCGGTTGCATAATCCCAGCCGGCAAGGATGGCGGCCATTTGCCCGAAATTACGTGAAAACGAAATGATCTTCACGCGGTTATCCTTTTGATTCAGGCCGATCAGCTCTTCGAGCGAGCCGTCTTTTGAGCCGTCGTTTACGAAAATGAGCTCATAGGTATCCTCCGGAAAATGAGTCGTTAACTCATAAGTCATTTCATTATACAACTGTGTCAGCGCGCCCTGGTTTTGGTATACCGCAAAACAAACAGAAATATGGCTCATAGGTAGTTAAGTAAAAATTATTTTTTCTCTAAAATGCCTGTAATGCTCAGGCCGAAGGGCAGGGTAATAAAGCGCTCGTAGAATTTTTCTATCGGGATCAGGTACTTATCGTAGAATTTCCCCTGGTTCTTCACGAGGTCAACACCTTCATCGGATTTCAGCTCCACCTTTTTTAATTTGAAGAAGATGAAAGAGCCCACCATGCCAATTGCATCCTGAAACCACAGTTTTTTGATTGTGTATAAATTCTCGTTCACCATGGCCCTGAAATTTTTCTTGTTGTAACGGCGGTAATGCCCCAGCATTTTATCGTGCACCGAAAACAAGGACTGCATGGCAGGAACCTCAATTAAGATTTTCCCGCCCGGCTTTAGCAGTTTATACATGTGATCCACGGCCTCCCTGTCTTTCTCCACATGCTCTAACACGTGAATAAAAATGATCGTATCAAAAAGTCCGTAAGACTCAGGAGTCAGCTCAAATAAGTTATCGCTGGTCACAATCACGTTGGAAGGCAGCTTGTATTTGTCCCTGTACAGCTCCAACAGCGTTTCCGATGGCTCAATGGAAACAATGCGCTCAAAGCCCGGGCAGTTTTTTACGATCTGGTTGGTAAAGCTCCGGTCGCCGGCGCCTACTTCCAGGATATTTTTTCCGATGTGTTTCCCGATGAGGTCAAACTGATACTTCCTGTAATTGGAAAGCTCAAAGTCCCTGAGCTCCTCATCAGCTCCCCAGTCCATACCGTGTACAATGTTGTCCTCTTTTTTTGAAGCGTTTGAAGAAGGCTGTTCAGTGGTGTTTTCCATGTTCCTTGATTTGTGAAATGACGGGTTTCAGAGTTATTTTTTTCCTTTTTCGCACATCAGGAAAATACTGCTGCAAAGGTCAGGGTACTGTTGTCCCAGCTGGTAGCATCCTTCCAGGTATTCCGGTGAAATAATATCCGTACCCAACAGGCGGTCCCACTGGAAATTAGCCAGCGCCTTGAAGAAGATACCCGAACGGTGAACCACATTCAGTCCTGCCGCTTTGGCGTCGCGCTCTAAAGTGTCCAGCGTATACGTAATCAAATGCCCGTGTTCTTTTTCAGCCGGCGTTACAGCCGAGTTGTGAGAGATCAGTCCCATTTTTACCGCAATCTGGCGCGAAGGCGCATTGGCATTAGGGCACACGAGGAAGAACCTTCCCGTATCGCTGAGCCACTCGTCGTTGATGCGTTTCAATACTGCTACAGGGTCATCGATATGCTCCAGCACATGCGTCAGCACAATGTTATCGTATTTGGTAGGTAAGGTTGCTTTTTCAAATAAGGAGTTCACAAACTTTACTTTGCTGCCGAATTCCTGTTTTGCTGTTTCAATGGCTTCGCTCGAGGCTTCCACGCAGGTAATATCCTCAAAGTGCGGTAAGAATTTGCGGGTGAAATCACCTTTAAAGCTTCCCAGCTCCAGGAAATTTCCGGGTTTGAAAAAAGGTTTGAAGGCCTTCAGCATAAAGGGATGCATTACATCAAAATCGAAGCCGTAAGCATACTTATGATCTTTGGTGTCTTTTAATTCGGTATTGTAATCGCGTTGTGTACTCATATCAGGTTAAATTATTAATTACGTATTAGTCTTGTCCCGGCCTGTAGAAGCGGTTCTCCGGTTTCTGGTACCATTCGTCGAGGTTGCTTGGCACCCTTGAAAAGTAGCCCAGCATCTGCTTCATTTCGTTGCTCATCTTCTCAACCTTCTCATAGCCGATTGCCCGTGGATAATCCATTTGCTGTTTCATGAAAGGTTTGGAGAAATTCACCGTGATGGCCCTTCTCTCCGCTGTGCTTTTGTTAAGCCCCGCCGCGTGCCATAAATTGGAATTGAAAAAGAGGATATCGCCGCGCTTGCCGACCACCCTGTACGAATCGGCATAAAACGCCTCATCGCCCGGTTTGTTGGGCTGCTTGTGAGAGCCTGGCAAGAGGTAAGTCGCGCCATTCTCAAGCGTGAAATCATCCAGCATGATCAGGAAGTTCAGCATCAGCGGAAAATCGCCCGAAAAGAAACGGATATCCCTGTGGATATTCGCTACATAAGAAGGTTTGGAAGGCAGGTTAATTACACCGCCGTAAGTATTTAAAATAAAGTTGCCGCCAAAATAAGCCTTAATGAAATCATACATCGGCGAGTTGCAAAGCCTGGCAAGAATATCCAGGTAAATCGGCTCGTTATGATCAACCACCAGGTGATGAACCGTTCCATCCGTTACTTCCGCTATGCCATTCTTCACCTGTATGCTTCTGCAGAGCTCGTAGCTTCGATCCATCGAACGGCTGGTTTCCAACATATAGGCCTCGTCAAAAAAAGCCGGGAAAATGGTGAAGCCGTTTGTTTCTAATTCCGTTTTATTTTTTTCCATATAATCCATCGTTCATAAAAACAGCGTGTTTATCCAGGCTCTCCGTGGCAAAAGACCATCATCCGGAAAAGCGTCAAACACAGCCCGTTTTAGCAAATTTAGCATTATTTTCTAAATAATATCCTACTATAAATAAGGGATCATACAGGCCATCCGGGGAGTTGACAAAGCAGAAAAAAAGAGTTCTATTCAGCCAGAAATTCCTCTTTCAGAATGCCCAGGAATACCTTGTCGATGTATTGGCCTTTGCGGTAATACCAGCTCCTTAAGATCCCTTCCTGTTTCCATTTGCATTTTTCGAACAGGCTCAGCGATGGCGTATTATTAGCGATGATCGTTGTTTCCAGGCGGTTCAGGCGAAGCTCTCCGAAGGCATATTTCATGATGGTGGTCACCACATCATAGCCATAGCCCTTACCCTGGAATTGCGGATCGAGCAGGAGGCCGTGCTCCGCATTCCCATCCTTGAAATTGATGTTGACCAGGTTGGCCATGCCTACAGCCACATTGCCTTCGTTGATGATGATGAAGCGCTGGTGGTTGGAGTTGCAGGACAAGGCGTCAAACCATTTTTTCTGATCGTTCATATTCGTTGGGAAATGCCAGCCGCCAAGCATATACTGGATGTCGGGGTCATTGGCCCATACCTGCAGGCGGTTCAGGTCTTCCGCTTCTATCGCTCTCAGCGTTATTTTTTTTCCTTTTATATTCATGATCGTATAATTTCTAAAATGGTATCAAGGCCGCTTTTATCCACTCTCTGGTCTACCGGCAAATGGATAATGTTGCTGGCGTAGCGATGCTCTATGCTTCCTTCGGCAGCCCAGTCGAGTACGTTGGGCCAGTATGTGGCCGTATAGATGCGGTGTTCAATCAGTTTTTTTCTTAAGCCCTTATCTTCCGAATAAAAAGGGTACACCATCGGCACTTCCTGTGGCTCCCTCTGCCAGGCCAGTGGATTCAGGGATTTCAGATGATCGTGGAGGTAATCGAAATGTTCTTTGCGTTTAGCGGCAATAGTTTCATAATCGATAGAGGCGAGTAGTTTATGCGTCAGCTCCGACATTTCCAGTACCGGCACATCATTCAGCAGCTCATCATTTTTGACAAAGGTCGGATAAGCGCTTTCTGCACTTTCATCGATTCGCCTCAGCAAATGCTCAAAGCGCGTATAGGAGCGGTCTTTTTCCAAAGGCTCTGTCAACGCCTGGTTAGAATAGGCATAGGCCCCATCGGGAACGCCAAAAAATTTCCGGGCTGTATAAAATGTATCGGCTTTGGTTGGTTTTGCAAAAAAGGCCTGGGCATTATCCACAATCAGGTTTCGGCAGCGGGTGCTTAAGCCGGTCACGTAATGCTCTTTTAAACCGAAGTAATTGGTGCATAAAAAAGCTTCACTCGGTTTCAGGACATTGAAATCAAAGATGGCTTCAAAGTTGGAATCGATGTTGTAAAACTCATGCTTAACGCCGGCCCTGTTGATGGATGGAATCAGTACATCGCAGGTATAGTAAGGAATATAGATCTTTTGATAGCCATGGGCCTTTAAAATATATTCAAGAGCCGTGCGCCCGGTATTGAGCCTCAGGGCTCCGGGGTGGTATTCTTTCCCCTGATGAAGTTCCAGACTAAAATATCCTCCGATCGCCGTCATGGTCTCTTCTAGTTAAGTGTAAATTCCTCTCTGATGATCCGTTTCAGGCTCTCCAGGTCGTTGAACATCATCACGTCGATGATGGAGAGGAAAGGAACAAATTCATTTTTTAATTGAGGGTAGGACACCGCATTGGCTTTGAGAAACTGCAGATCAATTCCTTCTGCTTTAAAACCGGCTTTGTCGTATAACTCAACACCCCCAATAGGGTTGATGTAGGTGTCGGCCTTCAGTTCGCGGCAAAGGGCTATCACCTTTTTCTCTGCTTTTAAGCTATGGTCAATCTCTACAGAGGATGAAACCACCAAAGGCGTGTTGATCTCCAGGTAACGGTTAACTACCTGCAACGAATTGAGGATGTAGCGAAAGAGGTTTTTCTCTTCATGTAAAACGGCTTCTTCGATTAGTGGATACACGGTGGTAAACTGCGGCGCCTTCCGGTATGACTCAGTGATGCGGTTCAGGAACTTTTTGCGTTCCAATGGCCAGTCATCCGACAATTGCCGATCGATCACATTGAGGTAATCCGAATCTTTTTTTAAAGGCAGGGTGATATAGGCATCCGTTCCATTCACGAGGATCCGGTTCCGGTTGATCCATCCTTTTTTGGAGAACTGGATATTATCATAGATCACAAAGGCATCAACGCTATTTATCAATTGGAAATATCCAATGTAAGGAAATAAATAGGGTTGCATGATCGCCACTTTCATCACACCGCCGAATTAATGAGTTGACAGATGCGTTCAATATGTGTTTCTTCCAGGTCGAAATACATCGGCAGGCATAATACCCGCTTGGAGATATCTTCGGACACCGGGCAGGGATTGGTTTTCGTTAAGAAAGGCAGGTCGTTTAACGAAGGATAAAAATAACGCCTGGTGCTCACTTCATTTTTCAGAAGCAGCTCTCTTATCTTTAGCAAAATTGCCTCGCTCTCAAATACCACCGGATAGTAGGCGTAATTGTATTTGACATGTGCAGGGATAACAGGGCGCGAAATGCCCGATGTGGATAATAAAGAGGTATACAGGCCGGCGCGGTATTCGCGGGCAGCCGTCAGCTCCTCCAGCTTTGGCAAATTACATAAGCCCATCGCTGCATGAAATTCACTGTTCTTGCCGTTAATACCCTGGCTGAAATAATCATCACCCAAATGCCCGAAAGAATGGAACAGGGAAATGGTTTTAAAAACCGCCGGATCGGCTGCTGTCACCGAGCCGCCTTCCACGGTGTGGAACAGCTTGGTGGCGTGGAAGCTGCAGGTGCTCACATCGCCGTAGCTGAAAATACTTTTGTTCTTATACTCCACACCGAAGGCGTGGGCTGCATCGTAAATGACTTTGAGCTTGTGCCTGGTGGCAATGGCTTCGATCTGCTCCACATCGCAGGGAATGCCGTATACGTGTGTGGCAAGAATGGCCGTGGTTTTCGGCGTGATAAGCGCTTCAATCCTGGTGGCATCAATGCAGAACGTTTCGGGCGAAATATCACAGAAAACAGGCTCACAGCCTTCCCATAGCAATGAGTTGGTGGTAGCCACATAGGAAAAAGGCGTTGTAATCACTTCTCCCGTTATATTCATGGCCTTAATGGCCAGCTGGATGGCAATGGTCCCGTTGGATACAAACAGTAAGTTATCGAGCTTTAATTTGGCGCAAATCTCTTTTTCTAATTTCTGGACCAAAGGCCCCCGGTTCGTCAGGTGGAAATTCTGCCAGATCCCTTCTATCATCTGATTGTATTCTGTCAGGGGCGGCAGATACGACTTGGTTACATTGATCATCATAAATCTATAATCTAATGCATAAATATATTCAAATTGCCCGATTAATTCACCAGCTTTGAGGGTAAATTATTAAAGATTCGGATGGAATGTGCCCGGGAGGACTGAGCCTGAGTTAACAAAAGGTTTAGAAAACGTGATCTTACTCCCTTTGCTTGCTGTCCATGAGGATGGTCACCGGTCCGTCGTTCACGAGGCTTATTTTCATATCAGCGCCGAAGCGGCCCGTCTCCACCGGTTTTTTGAGCAAGGCGCTGAGCTGTGCAATGCAGGCTTCGTACAAGGGAATCGCATGTTCGGGCCTGGCCGAGCGGATAAAAGAAGGCCGGTTGCCCTTTTTGGTAGAAGCAAATAAGGTAAACTGGGATACCAGTAAAACGTTACCGCCCGTGTCCTGTATGGAAAGGTTCATTTTGCCTTCAGCATCGGAGAAGATCCTCATGCCGGCCAGCTTCTGGCAAAGCCATTCCGCATCTTCCGGTGCATCGGCTTCTTCAATGCCCACCAGCACCAGGAAACCCTGTTTGATCTCTGAATACAGGCGGCCATCAATACTTACGCTGGCTTCGCTTACCCGCTGAATGACAAAACGCATGGTTTATTTTTTATAATTGCGGACACCTTCGTCCAGCCACTTGATGTAGTCTTCAATGCTCGGATCGTACCCGCGCATCTGGTTCAGGGGCTTTTCATTTCCATCAACTAAAATATACAAAGGCTGGGTACTCTGCTTATAGATGGATTCCTCCATGTATTTGAACTTATCGCCTATATCCGTAAGCTCCCGCTCTTTTCCGTACCAGTTTACTTTCACCACATCTTTTGGGTCCAGGGCACGTTTGTCGTCCACATACAAGGACACTAACACCACGTTATTATTCAGGCGCTTGGTTACTTCCGGATCAGGCCATACATAATCTTCCGTTTTCCGGCAGTTGGCGCAGGCATGCCCTGTAAAGTCGATCAATAAAGGCTTTCCCACTTTCCGGGCATAGGCCAGGGCCCTGTCGTAATCATTTTTGAAATGAACGATGCCATTCTTATTAATCTCCATGTACTTGTCAAACTCATCGTCCTTCGGAAGGTTCGTACTCGCTGCCGTTTTATTGGATCCTCCAAACCCATGAGGCGATTCGGAATATTCCATAGGAGGCAGGATACCGCTGAATAATTTTAAAGGAGCGCCCCACAAGCCAGGGATCAGGTAGATGGTAACGAAGAAAGAGCAAAGAGCGATCAGTAAGCGTGTTACTGAAAGATGCTTCACATCACTGTCGTGCGATGTTTTAAACATACCCAACAGGTACATCGTCAGCATGGCAAAGATCACGATCCATAAGCCGATGAACACTTCGCGGGTGAGGATCCAGGCCTGAACCACAAGATCCGCATTGGAGGCGAATTTCAAAGCCAGCGCCAGCTCCAGGAAACCCAGCGTTACTTTCACGGCATTGAGCCAGCCGCCCGATTGAGGCAAAGAGTTCATCCAGCCCGGGAAGGCCGCAAATAAGCCGAAAGGTAAAGCGAGTGCTAAGGAAAAGCCAAACATCCCGAAGAATGGCCCGGAGATATTGCCTGTGGAAGAAGCTTCTACCAGTAAGGTCCCAATGATAGGGCCTGTGCAGGAAAAAGATACCAAAGCCAGAGTGAAAGCCATAAAGAAGATGCCCATATAACCGCCCTTGTCGGATTTGGCGTCCATTTTATTGACAAAAGAACTTGGAAGGGTGATCTCGAAGGCTCCGAGGAAAGACAAGGCAAACACAAGCAGCAATACAAAGAAAGCCATGTTGAACCAAACGCTGGTCGACAGCGAATGCAAAGCGCCTGCGCCGAAGATCATGGTCACGCCAAGCCCGAGTGCAACATATAGAATAATAATGGAGACCGAATACAGCAAAGCGTTTCTGATGCCCTGGCTTTTGTTCTTGCTCTGTTTGGTGAAAAAGCTCACATTCATCGGGATCATCGGAAATACACAAGGAGTGAGCAGGGCCGCAAAACCACCGATAAATCCGGCCAGGAAAATTCCCCACCATGACCTCGATTCCTGTACGGGTGCTGTAGAGGCCACAGGCGCAGGCTCTACGGATGTTTTTTGTGCAGATGTATCTACCGTTGCCGTTTCAGCAATGCTGTCGCTTGTAGGATTTGTGGCAACAGTTTCCGTTGGTGCGGTCGTGGTTGTGATTGCCGCGCCGGCATCAGCATTGCAGCCAGGTGTTCCCTGTAGCGTAAACTCGAAGGTCTCGCCCGGAGGCGAAGCAATGCATTTCGAATCGGTGCAGGCCTGCCACTCGTATTCGCCGTTAATGGTGATTTTTTTATCGGTCTTTAATTTGATACGCTGTTTGAAAGTCGCTGTATGTTTATAGAACTCTACTGTGGCGTCAAACATCTTATCAAACTCAACGACAGGCTTACCCTGGGTCACTTTTCCCACCAGTTCAATGCCGTCGGTCTTTTTAAATCTGATCACCGTAGGCAAAGGCCCGTCGTCTACCACTTTCAAGGAATACATATGCCAGGTATCCTCAATAGCCGCTGTAAAGAGCAGGTCATATTCGCAATCCGATATTTTCTTTGTGGTAAATTTCCACTTTACCGGGAGATCCTGCGCCAGGGCAAACAGAGTGCTGGTAACAAATACAAGAAGGAGGGATAGTCTTTTTAGCATAATTGGGATGTTGGGGGGTAAATGTAAAAATGATTATGAGTTTTTAAACAAGGAGGGCGGGGCTATTTCACGATACTATTTGATTCCTAATATTTTGCCCGGGACAGTTACCAGCAGGTCAACCGTTTTAGGAGGCAGGCATTGCTTATCATTGCAGGTCATATACTCCACATAAGACTGAATCAGGAACTGGTATTTGTAGCCACTCGCGTCTTTGGTTTTTCCGGCTCCGATCCGTTTTATCTTTTGTTTAAAAACGGCTTCCTTTTCGAAGATGTATACTTTGGCTTCAAAAGCAGGCACAAATTCCTCGTGCGCCCCTGTTTCTTCAACTTTTCCTATAAGCTCAAAGCCCGTACCCGGGGTTATTGAAAACGAAGTAGGAATAGGCCCGGCATCCGTAGGACGTTGAGAATAAATATGCCAGTGAGGATCCATTTTAGCTTTAAATGTAATCACGCCTTCGTCATTTGGTAAAGACTCATAACTCACCGACCAGGAAACCGGTGTTAAGGGGGCTTGAGAAAAAACAACCAGGTTTATGACCAGGAAGAAGGAGAGGAAAATGTGGCGCATGGGTTTTATTTTTTAGTGAAAGTAGGTATAATCTCAGGCATTCATTCACACAAAATACAAAAAATTGTTAAGCCTAAACGTCAGGAATTCACGTCAAAATCAGACAATTAGTCTGCTGCTTTATCGTAAATGCGACTAAATTTCAGTTACCTTTATTTGGAATACATTTTGAATAAACAGAGCAAAACAAAACGCTTATGAACTTAAATAATTTCACTATAAAATCACAAGAGGCCATTCAGCAAGCGGCACAGATTGCTGCCGGGAATGACCAACAAGCCATTGAGAACGGGCACATTCTTAAAGCGATTCTGGAAATCGATGAAAATGTGACGCCTTTTATTCTCAAAAAATTAGGTGTCAACCAGGCTATATTCTCAAAAGCCGTGGATGCCATCGTTAACTCTTATCCGAAGGTAACAGGAGGACAGCCTTACTTATCCAACAGTGCTAACCAAACGGTAGGGAAAGCAACCAATTACCTGAAAGACTTCAAGGACGAGTATGTCTCCATTGAGCATCTCTTGCTCGGGATCCTGGCCAGCGGCGACGCTGTATCTCATTTGATGAAGGATAACGGCATCAAGGAAAAAGAGCTGAAAGCTGCTATCACGGAGCTCCGGAAAGGATCCAATGTAACAAGCCAGTCGCAGGAAGACACGTATAACTCCTTAAACAAATATGCGATCAACCTCAATGCACAGGCGCGCAATGGTAAGCTCGACCCGGTGATCGGCCGTGACGAAGAGATCCGCCGCGTGTTGCAGATCCTCTCTCGCCGTACTAAAAATAATCCTATCCTGGTAGGTGAGCCCGGTGTGGGTAAAACCGCCATTGCCGAAGGGCTGGCGCACCGCATCATTGCCGGCGACGTGCCGGAGAACTTAAAAAGCAAGCAGGTATATTCCCTGGATATGGGAGCGCTGATTGCCGGTGCCAAATACAAAGGCGAATTTGAAGAACGTTTGAAATCGGTGGTGAAGGAAGTGATTGGCAGCGATGGCGACATCGTGCTGTTCATCGACGAGATCCACACCCTGGTGGGAGCCGGTGGTGGCGGAGAAGGAGCGATGGACGCTGCGAATATTCTGAAGCCTGCCCTGGCGCGTGGCGAATTAAGAGCCATCGGAGCAACGACCTTAAACGAGTACCAGAAATATTTTGAAAAAGACAAAGCCCTGGAAAGGCGTTTCCAGAAAGTGATGGTGGAAGAGCCATCGGAGGAAGACGCTATTTCCATCCTGCGTGGGATCAAGGAAAAATACGAAGCACACCACAAAGTGCGGATCAAGGATGAGGCGATCATTGCCGCGGTTGAATTATCGCAGCGTTATATCAGCGATCGCTTCCTGCCTGATAAAGCCATCGACCTGATGGACGAGGCGGCCTCTAAATTGCGGATGCAGATCAACTCGATGCCCATCGAACTGGATGAGCTGGAGCGTAAGATCATGCAGCTGGAAATTGAACGGGAAGCGATGAAGCGGGAGGATGAAGATCAGAAAGTAGAAGTGCTCAACAAAGACCTGGCCGACCTGAACGAAAAACGAATTTCCCTGAAAGCCAAATGGCAAAGTGAGAAAGAAGCGATCGAAGGTGTGCAGAAAGTAAAAGCGCAGATTGAAGATTATAAGCAGGAAGCGCTGAATTACGAGAAGCAGGGCGACTTCGGCAAGGTAGCAGAGATCCGTTACGGCAAGATCCAGGAAGCGGAAACACTCCTGAAAAACCTGGAAGAAAAACTGACGGAAGCGAAAGCCAGCGGCTCACAATTGCTGAAAGAGGAAGTGGATAGCGAGGACATTGCGGATGTCATTTCTGCCTGGACCGGAATTCCGGTATCCAAAATGCTGCAGAGCGATCGTGAGAAATTGTTGTTGCTCGAAGATGAATTGCACAAGCGTGTGGTTGGACAGCACCAGGCCATCGAGGCTATTGCTGATGCCGTCAGGCGGAGCAGAGCAGGCTTGCAGGATGCGAAAAAACCCATCGGCTCTTTTATCTTTTTAGGAACGACCGGCGTTGGTAAAACGGAGCTGGCAAAGGCCCTGGCAGATTATCTCTTCAATAACGAGAATGCAATGACGCGGATCGATATGAGCGAGTACCAGGAGCGCCATGCGGTGAGCCGCCTGATTGGCGCGCCTCCGGGATATGTGGGCTTTGATGAAGGCGGGCAATTGACGGAAGCCGTGCGAAGAAGGCCTTACAGCGTGATCCTGCTCGACGAGATCGAAAAAGCGCATCCGGATGTGTTCAACATCCTGCTGCAGGTGCTCGACGATGGCCGTCTGACAGATAACAAAGGCAGAACGGTGAACTTCAAAAATACGATCATCATCATGACGTCTAATATTGGTTCGCATATCATCCAGGAGAACTTCGAGAAGATGGACGATAAGAACAAAGACGCTATTCTGGCAAAAACCAAAACGGAAGTCTTTGAGATGCTGAAGAAAACCATCCGCCCCGAATTCCTTAACAGGATTGATGAAGTGATCATGTTTGAGCCGCTGAGCCGTGAGGATGTGATGGATATTGTGAAGATCCAGTTCAAACACATTGCCGACCGCCTGGCCGAGCAGAATATCAGAATTACGGCAACCGATGAAGCCATCGAATGGCTGGCCCAATTAGGATACGATCCTCAGTTCGGTGCAAGGCCTGTGAAACGGATGCTGCAAAAACAACTGCTGAACGAATTATCGAAGCAACTGTTGGCAGATAAAGTTAATAAAGACAAAGAAATCATTGTAGATATGTTCGACAACCAGATTGTTTTCAGAAATTAATACCCCTTGTATTTCTTATTCATCTCAGAACTCCGGCTATTCGCCGGAGTTTTTTGTGTAAAGGGTAGTTGTAAAAGAAAATAGTTGTATCATTAAACCTTTTCCGTTTTTAGATGTCAAACGGATGTTTACTATACAATCATGGCTATACGCGTCCTTCTTCTTGCCGATATCAATTCCGAACATACTCAAAAGTGGGCTGTGGGCCTGGCCGACAGCGGGTATAAGATCGGGATTTTCAGCTTCACGGCTCCTAAAAGCGATTGGTACCATCTTTACAACATCGAGTGCCTGCATCAGCCTGTTGCTTCTTCCGGTGCCGGCAAGCTCTGGGAAAAGCTCGGCTACATCCGTTTTTTGCCGAAGCTGAAAGAAGCCATTGAATTATTTGCGCCGCATATTTTGCATGCCCACTATGCCAGCAGCTATGGCTTACTCGGGGCGCTCAGTGGCTTTAATCCTTATATTATTTCCGTTTGGGGAACCGATGTCATGAAATTCCCTTACAAAAACCGCCTGACACGCGGCATCGTAAAATATAACCTCAATAAGGCGGATGCCGTGTGCGCAACCTCACATGCCTTGGAGAAGCATGTGCACAGGCTCACCAATAAAGAAGTGGAAGTCATTCCCTTTGGTGTCGACCTGGACGAGTTCATCAATAAGCCTTCCTTAAAAGACCGCAGCGCCTTTACCATAGGCTGTGTCAAATCACTGGAAAAGAATTATAACATCGGCTCTGTGATCGTATCGTTTGCAAAGCTCAAAGACAGGCATCCCGGCAAGAACCTGAAGCTGGTGATTGTGGGAGAAGGGGAGGAGCGTGCCAACCTTCAGGAGCTTGTGAGAGAGCTGCATATCGGGGAGCAGGTTGTGTTTGAAGGAAAGCTGCCGCATCACCTGGTAGCCGATAAGATCAATGAGCTTGATGTGCTCGTCAATATTTCGGAATATGAAAGTTTCGGTGTCAGTGTGGTAGAAGCGATGGCCTGCCAGGTACCCGTCATTGTAAGCGAGGCTGAAGGATTGAAAGAAGTGGTAGATGATCAGAAGAACGGGAGTATTGTGGCCTGCCATAACATCGAAGAGATTGTCGGTGCGCTCGAGCGCCTGATGCTGAGTGAAAAGCTCCGTGAGGTCATTGGCTTAAATGCCCTGGAGCGTGTGCGGAAAAATTACAACTGGAAGCACAACCTCCATAAAATGATGAGCGTATACGACCGGATTTTGTGTTTGTAGTTTGGATCTGCTAACAAAATCCCACAAGGCGCTAAGACGCGAAACCAATAATCAAAAATGATATTGATTTATTGCATACGTTGACTGAGGCTTTCGAAGGCAATATGCGGTGGCTTCGAGAGCCTCAGCCACCATTTGTCGTTATCATCAATTAATCGGGAAGAAACATCTTTGATTGGTCTTAGGCATGTACCAGGTAGATCTGCTCCAGTGCTTTGAGTTTTTTATAAGGCATCTCCTCATGCTCTTTCTGGAACAGCGCCGGATCTTTATATTCCATCAGGATCCCTACAGGATAAGAATCGTCGATGCCTTTGAGGCGGCGCGTTAAAGGCTTCAATAGGTAAATGTCTTTATGCTCGTCTTCCCTGGTAATCTCTACCAGGTAAATCACCACATCGTTTTTCAGAAAATATTTTTTCAGCAGGCGCGCACGGTGCGATTCTTTTACGAGGGTATTTTTTCCGGAAACGGGATGGATGTAAATGTCCCTGCCCATGTATTCCAGGAAGCGGAACTCGCGCCTGTTTTCTCCCCTGATCTTGATCGGAATTCCCAGCAGGCGGAAATCCTCGTCGTCATTGGCAGAGTAGTAGATCGGGATCTGGATCTTTACCGGGAAATATTTTCGCTTATTGATCTTCAGCCGGCTGATGCGGAGCAATACGATGCTGATGAGCACGCCTTCCTTCATGATGTTTTTGAAAAGGTCGTTGGCAGCGAACAGAAAGCCTTTGTAATAAAAGCCGTAACAAAACTCAATAGCGAGCAGCACAACATACCACGACAGGACACCTTTGTATAGGGTGGTGAGCGAGCTTACCTTTTTGTAATCGAAGAAGGGAGAAAAATTGATGCAGTTGTTGATCATCTGGATCCAGAAATTGATACCGATGAGGTACACCAGTGTTGCCAGGAAAGGCGTGACCTTCCCGATCACCGGCTGTGTGAGGAAGAAATCGAAGAGGCCGTGTGAGCCAACAGCCAGGCTGATTGCCACAAAAGCGTTCAGGTATTTGTTCCCTTTATGGAACATCGGGAAGCGGTAGATGCCATACACGCAGATGCTCGTGTTGATGATGTGTGTGAGGCAGGAAATAAAGGTGCGGCCTGTGATGATCTGTGAGCCGTAGTTGTTATAGTAAATGAAATTTTCCCGCACCGAAAAGCCCAGCGCCACAATGCCTGCAAACAGAAGGCGGTCGAGCGGCTCGTTGACGCTTTTCTTCAATACCCGGAACGCGATAAAGACGCCTGCCAGTTTCACCAGCTCTTCGGTGAGGCCAACGCCGAAAATAGCGTACAGGAAATCGTTCCATAACAAGCCGTTGAAATTGATGCCCTGTGCTTCGAGGAACTTATAGATCCATACGGCCATCGAAGGTGTGAGAAAGCCTATGACAAAGGCCGCCGTCATATCACGCACGCGCTCGCCTTCCAGAACATCGATGCGCTTGAAGTAAGACAGCCACAGCATCGCGCCGGCCACTGCGCCAAGGATCGGAAATATGAGGTAGATCTGGTAAGCGTTTAACATAAGCATAAAAAAACCTCCCATCGTAAAGGAGGTTTTTTAAAAATGAACGGCATGTAACAATTAGTTATTGATGCTTATTTTTTTGTCCAGCTCTTCGATATAAGCCTTAAAGCGTTTATCGGTATCCATGAGGTTATTCACCGTTCTGCAGGCGTGTAGCACCGTTGCATGGTCTTTCCCTCCGCAATGCATGCCAATGGTTGCCAGCGATGATTTGGTCATGCTCTTGGCAAAGTACATGGCGATCTGGCGTGCCTGAACCACTTCACGCTTACGCGTTTTGGATTTCATCAGGTCGATGTTCAGGTCGAAATAATCGCACACCACTTTCTGGATATAATCGATGGATACCTCGCGGGCCGTTGATTTCACGAACTTGTCGATCATCTGCTTGGCAAGGTCCAGCGTAATGGTTTTTTTGTTCAATGAAGACTGTGCCAGTAAGGAGATGAGCGCACCTTCGAGCTCACGCACATTCGACGTGATGCTGTAAGCCAGGTACTCGCATACTTCTTTAGGAAGCTGAATGCCTTCGTTGTAGACTTTTTTCTCGAGGATGGCAATACGCGTTTCCAATCCCGGAGTTTGTAAATCGGCGCTTAAGCCCCATTTGAAACGGGACAGCAAACGCTGTTCGATGCCCTGCATTTCTACCGGCGCGCGGTCAGCCGTCAGGATGATCTGCTTGCCAAGCTGGTGCAGGTGGTTGAAGATGTGGAAGAACACGTCCTGTGTTTTTTCCTTGCCTGCTAAATATTGAATATCATCAATGATCAGCGTATCGATCATTTGATAGAAGTGTACGAAATCGTTTTGGTTATGGTTCTTGATCGCATCGATGAACTGTGCGATGAATTTTTCAGACTGAACGTAAAGAACGGTTTTGTTCGGGAAGTTCTTTTTGATCTCAATACCGATAGCCTGCGCTAAGTGTGTTTTACCTAAACCAACACCTCCATAGAGCAGGAGTGGGTTGAACGCGGTGCCGCCCGGTTTTTGAGAAACGGCATAACCGGCAGAGCGTGCCAAACGGTTGCAATCGCCCTCTACGAAATTATCAAAGCTGTAGTTAGGATTTAATTGGGATTCAACGGAAACTTTTTTAAGACCCGGAATGATGAATGGATTTCTGATCGCACCATTGCTGATGTCGATAGGCATGGAAACCGGATTGTTCTTTAAATTGGTGTTGATGTTCGGAACTTTCAGCATCACCGCTTTTTCAGATTTGCCTGTTCCGTTATCCATCACGATGCTGTATTCGATCCTGCCCTCAGGACCTAATTCTTTGCGGATAACTTTTTTAATGATTGTGATGTAATGCTCTTCTAACCATTCGTAAAAAAACTGAGAAGGAACCTGGATGTTTAAAACACTATCCTGGATCTTAATTGCTTTAATAGGTTCAAACCAAGTGGTAAAATTCTGCGGGCTTACATTATCCTGGATTACTTTCAGGCAATTCTTCCACACGGTTTCAGCAGTTTTTTCCTTCATATTCGAAAAATAGTTTTAAAGTATATTGTGTTAAGCGTTATGAACAAGTCCGAGTTTGTAAATATATAGCGATTATTTAATCTCGCAACAAAAAAAGAGATAAATAATTTCAAAAAAATTTCGCCGGGCTATTGTTTTTTCAAATTTTTCTATTATCTGAATTATGTGAGATTTTTTTCTTATTATAAGAGAAATAAATATCGAGTTTTCCGAGCCAGATTCCGGCCCATCCAACCTGTGTGACGAAAACCTCCTTACCCGCGCGATTGGCTATTTTTACAGGGTGTTCGAGGAAGGTGTGTGTATGACCTCCAATAATCAGATCGATGTTTTCGGAGAGCGGTGCCATGCTTTTGTCGCTGATTTTTTTATCCGGAAATTCATATCCCAAATGCGATAATGCAATCACGTAATCGCAACCTAAATCGTACTTCAAAAGTTTAGCTGTTGCATTGGCAATTGCAACCGGATTTTGATAAACGGTATCGCCATACATTTTTTTATCAACAAGTCCTTCCAGTTCAATACCATAACCCAAAACGCCGATTTTGATTCCCCTTTTTGTAAAAATTTTGTAGGGCGCTATTTTTCCCTTCAGGTCGGTGTTCGAGAAGTCGTAATTGCAATTGATGAAGGAGAAGCCCGCATGTGGCATCTGCTTGATCAGGTTATCGATGCCCAGGTCGAAATCGTGGTTGCCGATCGTGGTTGCATCATATTGCATCGTGCTCATGAGCTTGTACTCCAGCTCGCCGTGAAACAGGTTGAAGTAGGGCGTTCCCTGGAAGATGTCGCCCGCATCCAGCAGCAGGATATTATCGTTCTCTTTGCGAACCTGTTCGATTACTGCCGCCCTGCGCGCAAAGCCGCCCAGGTTGGCAAACTTGGGATCGTTGGACGGGAAAGGCTCGATGCGGCTGTGCACATCATTGGTGTACAGGATCGTGAGGCGCTCAATGTCCTTTGCGGCGAGCATATCTTTCGACATAGCCGGAAAGCCGGCCAGCACGGCGGATGTTCCCATGAAATACTTCAGGAAATCCCTTCTATTTTGATACTTGAATCCTTCCATCTAAATACGGTGTTAATGTTTTTCCTTGTTTGGTGATATGTGTGCAATACGTGATGATCATGTCGCGTAATAATACGTTCATTGATCTGCGCTCTTTGGCGTTTTTAAAGAAGATGTAGTTGTCGCCGCCATTGGCAAGGTAATCCGAGGTTACCACCCAGTAATCCCTGTTTGGATCGAATGCCTTTCCCTGCACGCTAATGTCCTTGGCGAAATTTTCCTTCATTGTCATGCGCATGCCTCCGATGGGGATGCCGCCTTTTTGCGCAATCATGTCGCACATGCTTTTGAATTGCTCTCCGCTGAGCTTCAGTAATACCACTTCATTTTCAAAAGGCATCAGCTCAAAAATATTTCCTATCGTGATATTTCCTTTAGGCAGGGAATTGCGCAGGCCGCCTTTGTTGAAGATGGCCGCATCGAGCATCGCCGAATCTTTTGCCAGAAGGAGCCTGGTTTCCACCATCACCGCGTCGCAGAACATATTTCCCAGGGTGCTTTCCACATCCGCTTTCAGGAAGGCATCCGTGCTTGTTGCCACTACTTTGGCCATCTGCTCATCGTGGCTTTTTTTGTAAGGCAGAATTGTTTTGTAGCTGCTGCTGTCAATCGCATTCTGATTGATGATATAATGCGTTTCATTTACATTGGTTACAAGAGGCTTGTGAGTACAGGAGATCACCGTAGCCAGGAACAAAACCGGAACAAGCCGTCGTAGGAATTTCATGGATAAATTTGTTTGGAATGTTTTCTAATGATGGAATAAGAACTTAAATTAGATGCTTTAAATATAATACAAAATCGGATGATTAAAACAGAAACAACGTTAAGAGTTCGTTACGGAGAAACCGATCAGATGGGTTTTGTGTATTACGGAAATTACGCTCAATATTATGAGGTGGGAAGGGTGGAAGCCATGCGTAGCCTGGGTTTCAGCTACCGGGAGATGGAGGAGGGCGGAATCCTCATGCCGGTGATCAACCTCACCATCAATTATAAAAAGCCGGCCCTGTACGATGACGAAGTACGCGTTGTGACCATGGTGAAAGAAATGCCGAAAGTACGGATCACCTTCGACTACGAATGTTATAATCAGAAAAACGACCTCTTAAATACAGGCTCTGTAACCCTTGTGTTTATTGATAAAACAAGAAACAAGCCTACCGTTCCTCCCGATTGGTTCCTGGAAGGCTTCAGGAAAAAATTCCAGGCCCATAAATAATACAGATAATAATTACGAATTGTAAATACGAATAGACGAATCGATACCAGCGATAAGCTGATTCGTATATTCGTACTAATTCGTAATTAAATCATTTAAAATCTGATCTCGCAGCCCGGCAGTAAGGCTTTCAGCTCTTCGATGTATTGCTTCGAGAAATTATTTCCGCGAACATCCAGTAACGTCAGGTTCTCCAGCTGGGCAATCGAATCCGGGAGCTTTTGCAGGAAGTTGTTTTTCACCGAAAGCAGGCGGAGCTTTTTAGCCAGGTAAATTTCCACAGGCAGCGAGTTCAGCTTATTGCCGTCGAGCACCAGCACTTCCAGGCCGGTGAAGCGCTCAAAATGTTTAGTGATATAAAACACATTGGCATTGCTCAGGTTCAGGTAAGTCAGGTTCGGGATTTTAAAAATATCCTTCGGGAAACTGTCGAGGACACAATTCTCAATCGTCAGCTCTTTCAGGTTTTTCAGGTATTTCAGCGTAGGTGGAATTTTCAGCGTATCATTGCTCGACGAAAATTTGAAGGTTTTCAGCTTGCTCAGGTAAGCAATCTGGCAGGGAATGCTGTCGATCTTCGCACCGAAAAATTCCAGGTAGTTCAGGTTGCCGAGCTTTTTGAATTCCGGAAACTCAGAGAACTCATTATTGTAAGTTGCAAAATAAATGAGGTTGGAAAGATCGTTAAAGCCCGGAGGAAAAGAAGATATTTCATTGCCGCTGAGCTTGAGGGCCTGCAGGTCTTTCAGCTTTCCTATCTTCGAATAGAGCTTCGGCTCCAGCTTCTGATAGCTCAGGTCCATTTTGTAGACGTTCTTCTCCACGTCCAGGGCCAGTTTCAGGTCGGTGAACACCTTCGAGCCGATAGGGCCGTACTTATCGAACTCATTTTGTGCCTTGCCGCACAAAGAAAAAAACAGTATCAGAACAACTAACTTTTGCATAACGGGTTAAAACGAATATATACAAAAAAATCAGAAAACAGATCAAATTTTTTTGGATTTGTGGAAACCCGCCGGTACAGCGCTCAGGGAGTTATGGTCCAGGTAATAGTTCCAGTTTGTTGATGATGTTTCTATCTAATGTTCTATAGCCTTGCAGGAGCCAGATAGTTTACCGCTCTCTGTTTTCAGGGGAATGTGCCTTAACAGGGTATCCCGCGGGCAAAGGCTTTGGTAGATTACAACCCCATCTTCGCCAGCAGCTCCAGCTTGTAGTGCATGTCGAGCGAGTAATTGATGGTGGCGTGCTCCTTTAAGAATAAGTAGATGATGTAAGCCTTGCGGTAAGCATTATCAGAAGCTTCACCATGGCCCTCCGTATGAACGTAATACTCTGCTTTTTCAAAGAGCAGGTCGCCCAGCAGCTTCATCTGCTCGTCGTTGAGCTTTTTATCCTCCGTCAGGTCTTTGATGAGCGCTGCGTTTTCCTGTTTCTCGATGTACAGGATTTCCAGCGCCGTATATTTTTGGGAAGCCTTGTAAATCTCTTCGAGCATATCGGGGAAAAGCCCGTCACGCTTCAGGCCCAGGATCACTGCCAGCACCTTGCCGAATTCCTCGGCCTGTTTCACAAGGTAGTCACGCCTGAGCATGTTCGCGGAGTTTAGTAAGAATTTCCAGGGCTTGTGGGATCAGCGCCTGGTTGTCGGCATTGCCGATCACGTAATCGGCCAAGGGAATTTTCTGTTCGTCGGTCCACTGTGCCTGCATGCGTTTTTCTACTTCTTCTTTCGTTACGTGGTTGCGCGCCATCACGCGTTGGATCTTTTCATCTAAGGGCGCTGTCACCAGGATCGTGGCCTCAAGGTCTTTGTAAATGCCCGTTTCAAATAAGATGGCACTTTCCTTAATAATGATCCGTTGAGAAAAACGCTCTGTGAAATGTTCGAAATCTTTTTTCACTGCCGGGTGAATGATCCCATTCAGCTGTTGCAGCAGGGCTTGATCTGAAAATACCTTTCCGGAAATGTGGGCCTTATTCAGTTCCCCCTTTTCGGAGTAAGCCTCTGCGCCAAGCAGAGCAATCACTTCCGCTTTTACCCCGGCATCAAAATACAATTCTTTTGCGCGGTCGTCGGAATTATAAAGCACACAGCCCATCGTTTCCAGCAGCCTGGCAACCGTTGTCTTTCCGCTTCCTATGCCGCCTGTGAGCCCTACGATCATTATTTGTAAATTAAATAGGAAATAGTCGCCGGTTCTATCCGGATGATCTTTACCTCGGAAGGACTGCGTACCAGGTCGATCGTCAGTGTTTTATTCTTTGCGAGGATGTCGTCGAAGTTTACTGTTGCCTTAAAGGAACTGGCGTCGATGTTGTCGTACTCTTTCATGGCCACGAGGTAGTGGATGGTGACAAACTCCGGCAGGAGCTTCACCGTTTCGCTGCTGGTCCGGTTCATGATCTGCACCGGAACCTTAATGCTCGTTTCCGCCAGGCGGTCTACCGTAAAGCTCAGCTGTACCTCTTTGGCGCTGTAGTTCAGGTTAGGCAGTTTTTTGATGGCGATATTACCACTGTAGTTCTCATGCACATTTTTCAGGTTAATGTTTTGTGTAAAGATCGTATCGATGTTGTCGATGTCCGGCGTATCACCTGTCACGGTAATATAAGCAGGGCTTACAGTTGGTTTGGTAATGGCGGAATAACCCGGCAGGAAGGAAGCCTGTAGGTTCGCTTCCACCGGGATCAGGCGCGAGGTGCCTTTTTCGGAAGAGAAGAAGAGCGTATCGGGACGGATCTTCACCACTTCCACATCAAAATTAATGATGTTCTGCACGTTGAAGTTTCCGTTACTGATAGAGTAGGCCTGGGATTTGGCGTTGGTTTTAAGCGTATTGAAATCGATGAGTACTTCCGAAGGAAGCTTGCGGAGCTTGATGAACAGCAGTTTCAGTCCGCTGGTTTTGATATCGACCTGGAGCTTTTCGGGAAGCTCCCCGATGATTAGTTTATTCTCCGGGAGCCGGGTAAACTTTACCGGGATGGTAAGCGTATACTTGTAGTTTTTGTTAAGTGCATGCACCACCCACAGGAGTGATGCAATGCACAAACAAATCAGGAATGTAACAATTTTGGTATTGAGAAAGCGGCGCCGAATGCGCAATATGGCATTTGTCCGGCTCACGCGTTACGATTTAGGGTTTAAGCCTGCAGTGGCATCATTGGAAACAGCGCTTTTCGCGATTTTCAATTTGCCACCGTCTTCCACAGCGATGATCATCGTGCCGTCTTCGTTGATTTTGAAGATCGTTCCGTAGATGCCGCCGATGGTCAGGATTTTATCTCCGATTTTCAGGGCCTCGATGTATTTCTTTTGTTCTTTTTGTTTTTTCATCTGAGGACGGATCATGAAAAAATAAAATACGACTACGATCAGGATCAAAGGTACGATCTGTGTGATAGGATTTCCTCCTTGTGCTCCGCCGGTCATTAAAATAGTTAAGTTGCTCATGTGATTGGTTCTTGTGTTATGGTTGTTTAAAAATTAGTGTGTGAATGTCGGCGACTCATTGGAGTTGGTGCTCGTTGGTACAATGATGTTGGCCTTGATGTAAATGATCTTTGTGCTCGGCTCGCAGTTCGTTACCAGGGTCACCGATTTCTCGGCTATGCCCGATTTGCCTTCGCTGTTGAATACCACGTCGATTGCCGCTTCCTCGCCCGGTGCGATCGGTTTTTTTGGATATTCGGGGATCGTGCAGCCGCAGCTTCCGTTGGCAGCGGAGATGATCAGGTTGGAAGAGCCGGTATTCTTGAATTTAAAAGCGAAGGCCACTTTTTCTCCCTGCGTAATGCGTCCGAAATCATGCGTTTCCTCTTCAAACTTCATGTCGGGAAGGCTGCCTTTAGAGCTGCCGTCCGCTGTCTGCGAATTATTGATATCGTTGGTAGAGACCTCTTTGCTTTCCTGCGTGCAGGAAGTCAGGAGCATTCCCGTAGCAAGGATCATATATACTACTTTCATGTACTTGTATTTTACGAAACACGGCTATTTCATGTTTCTGTTTTTACAGGATGTAAATTTAGGCTTTTATACCGATTTACAATAGCTAAAAACCCATAAAAATATGCTAAATGGCCGGATTAGCGCCATAAGCCGCTTTCCGGCTTTGTGAGGCGCTTAAAGCAGTGTTTGCAATGCCTGTATCTTTTTGACGAGCAGTTCCGATTCTGCGAAGTTAAGTGTCTGTTGCCCGTCCGATAAGGCTTCTTCCGGTTTTTCGTGTACTTCATAGATAATGCCGTCTGCTCCCGAGATCAGCGCTGAGAGCGCCAGCCGCGGCACATACTCCCTGATCCCGATGCCGTGGGAAGGATCGGCGATCACCGGGAGGTGCGAGCGGTCTTTGAGCAGTTGGATGGCATTGATGTCAAAGGTATTCCGGTACAGGGTTTCAAAGGTGCGGATGCCGCGCTCGCACAGCATCAGGCGCTCGTTGCCCTTGCTGAAGATGTATTCCGCTGAATGCAACAGCTCTTCAATCGTGCCGCTGATCCCTCTTTTCAGCAATACCGGCTTATCCACTTCTCCCAAGGCATCCAGCAGGTTGAAGTTCTGTGAGTTTCTCGCACCGACCTGGAACACATCCACGTAATCGTGCATTTCCGCAATCTGCGATACCTGCATCACTTCCGTCACAATCTTAATGCCCTGTGGAGCGCATTGCTCCTTCATCATTTTCAGTCCATCGATGCCCAGGCCCCTGAAGGCGTATGGAGAGCTTCGGGGCTTGAATACGCCGCCGCGGATCATTGGGATTCCGTTTTTCACCAGGTGCGCCACGATCTTTTCAATCTGCTCTTCGCTTTCCACGGAACAGGGCCCTGCCATCAATCCAGTCTTGCCGCCGCCAATCACCACACCGTCGCCCAGGTCTATGGGAGTATACTCCGTTTTCCATTTCCTGCTCACCAGCTTATAGCTGTCGGAAACCTTATGAATATCCTTCACGCCTTTCAGGTGGCCTATTTTCCGGAGGTCTGTTTCTTCTTTGCCGATACACACCAGGTAATTCCCGAATTGGGTGTTCACCGGTGTTACCGCGTAATTGGATGCTTTGAGGGCTGATACGATGAGAGCGGTATCTTCTCCGCTGTTGTGTTTGTCTAATTGAATGATCATCAGGCTTGATTTAAGAATAAGTAAATGGATTACGTCACGGGGTTGTTTTTCTGTTTGATGCCTTCCGTAAAGGCTTTCACATCATGTTCAAAATCGCCGGCGGTGCTTAACATCGTGATAAAGGCGGTTCCGATAATAGCGCCCTGTGCGAGGCGGCAGGCAGCCTGAAACTCCACCGGGCCTTTAATACCGAAGCCAATGAGCACCGGGTTTTTTAAGTGAAGCTTGTCCAGGTGATGAAAGGTAGTTGCCAGTTGTGCCGGTACGCCTTTGTTGGCGCCGGTTGTGGAGTTGGAAGATACCAGGTAAAGAAATCCCTTGCTCATGGCATCAATCTGCTGAACGCGTTCTGCGGGCGTTTCAGGACTGATCAGGAAAATAACATGGATGTGATAGCGTTCTGCAAAAACCCGGTGCTGATGTTTGAATTCATCCTGTGGGAGATCGGGAAGGATCAGGCCATCGATGCCCACTTCCGCGCAGCGTTTGTAAAAAGCTTCGATGCCGAATTGCATTACCGGGTTTAGATAGCCCATCAACACAACAGGGAGCTGTGTGTGCAGGCGCAGCTCGCTCAATTGCTCAAAGAGAAGCTTCAGGCTCATGCCATTATTCAGGGCTTCCTGGCTGCTTTGCTGGATTACCGGGCCATCGGCGATCGGGTCGGAGTAGGGAATCCCTATTTCGATCATATCGGCGGAAGAGGCATCAAGGCACTTCACCATGTCCATCGTGTCACTCAGCTTCGGGTAGCCTGCCGTGAAAAACACCGAAAGGATCTCTTTCTGTTTGTTCTGAAACAAGTGGTCTATTCTATTGGTCATGCGTTTTGGTATTTAAATAATGCGTATAAGTATCCAGGTCTTTATCGCCGCGCCCCGAAAGGTTGAGGACCACCACATCGCTGGCATTGAAGCTCAACCGATTCAATACCGCCAGGGCATGTGCGCTTTCCAGCGCCGGAATGATGCCTTCCTGCCGGGTGAGGTTGAGCGCTGCCTCCAGGGCTTCATCGTCTGTTACGCTCAGGTAAGTAGCGCGTTTCACCTCGTGTAAAAAAGCGTGCATCGGTCCTACGCCCGGATAATCGAGCCCGGCGGAAATGCTGTAAGGTTCGGTGATCTGCCCGTCTTCCGTTTGCATCAGGCACGTTTTGCTGCCGTGAATAATGCCAGCTGTCCCGATGCTGAGCGTAGCAGCCGTATGGCCCGAATCAATGCCTTTCCCCGCTGCTTCCACACCAATGAGTCTTACCTCCTCATCTTCCAGGAAATGATAGAAAGCACCGGCCGCATTGCTTCCTCCGCCGATGCAGGCAATCACGTAATCGGGATTTTCAACGCCAGTGGCCTGTAGTAATTGTGTTTTGATTTCCTGGCTGATCACCGATTGGAAGCGGGCCACCATGTCGGGATACGGGTGCGGGCCTACCACTGAGCCGATGATGTAATGCGTGTCATCTGCGTGATTGATCCAGTCGCGGATAGCCTCATTGGTTGCGTCTTTCAGGGTTTTGCTGCCCGAGCTTACGGAAACAATTGTTGCACCCAACATCTTCATCCGCGCCACATTCGGTGCCTGCCGCCGGATGTCTTCCTCACCCATGTATACGATGCATTCCATTTTCATGAGTGCGCAGGCTGTCGCGGTTGCCACGCCATGCTGGCCTGCACCTGTTTCCGCGATGATGCGTTTTTTTCCTAGGCGCCGTGCCAGGATTATCTGCCCTAAGGCATTGTTGATCTTATGCGCGCCGGTATGGTTCAGGTCTTCACGCTTCAGGAACACGATCGCACCGTAGTGTTTCGATAAGTTGGCGGCGAGGTATAAGGGTGTTGGCCGTCCCACATAGTGTTTCAACAGCTCATCGAATTCTTTTATGAAGGAAGGATCATGAAGGATGTCCAGGTAATTCTTCCGGAGCGTTTCGACCGTGTTATAAAGGATCTCCGGAATATAGGCGCCGCCAAAGGCCCCGTAATAACCCTGTTCGTTAACAGAATAAGTTTGCATGGTCGTCTGGATTAAGTTGTTTGATAAAGGTTGCAAGCTTAGCAGGATCTTTGACTCCCGGCTCCGTTTCAAATTTTGAGTTCAGGTCGAGCGCGGCAAGCTGTCCGGATGGAAGCTTTCTGATCTGTTGAAGAGCTTCGCCGTCGATGCCGCCGCTCAGGAAGAAAGGAATTTCGTAATGATAATTCTGCAGGATCGTGTAATCGAAGGAAGTACCGCTGCCGCCATGCTGAGGGCTATAAGTGTCGAATAAAAAATAATCGACATGAGGCACGTAGCTTTCCAGCGTCTTAAAATCAAAATCCTCTTTGATGCCAACGGCCTTGATCACTTTCACATAAGGCTTGAGTTCCTGGCACAGCGCCTTGCTTTCGTTCCCGTGCAGCTGCACCGCATCCAGGTCGTAGCGCGCTATGGCGCTAAAGATGGAGTAGCTGTCTTCATCAACAAACACACCGGTTTTCTGAATGTGCTTCGGAATGCTTCTCACAAAGTCAAAGCTGATGCGATCGCCGATATACCTCGGTGAATTTTTATAAAAGATGAAGCCGATATAATCGATCGCCAGGCGGCTTATTTGTTCGATGTTGTGCGGCTCCCTGAGTCCGCATACTTTTAGTTTCATGGATAGATTTTATGGTGTTTAATTGTCATAACGTGTCAGGGTGCATCGTGCAGCCATGCTCTCTTAATTTTCGCTTGTCTCTTCGAAATAGGGCTGTATTCATCATTTCAACGTTTTACCTAATTCGAGTTTGGTTAATAATTCTGTGCTTTCCCGTTCTTTCCGGTGATCGAGTAATTGGATGAACTCCTTGCAGGCCAGGTGAGGCCGGGCTTGTTTCATAAAATAACTCCCGATGAGAAAGCCCTTGTAGCCGTGGTTCCGCAATTTCAGAATGGCCTCCACGCTTTCGATGCCACTCTCCGCGACTTTCACAATGTCTTTCGGAAGGAGGGCACTCATGCTGACCGCGTGGTTGATGTCGATGCGCATCGTCCCGAGGTCGCGGTTGTTCACACCAATCACATCTGTTTGGTGACAGATCTTGTCCAGCTCATCGGCTCCGTGAAGCTCGAGTAATACTTCCATACCCAGGGACTGAGCGAGCTCAGTAAGCTGCATGATTTCTCCCTTTGTGAGGATGGCTGCGATCAGGAGAATGGCATCGGCACCTATCGATTTGGCTTCGATCACCTGGTACTCATCGATGATGAAGTCTTTTCGCAGGATGGGACAGAAATTAAATTTCCTGGCTGTAGTCAGATCCGCCGATGATCCGCCAAAAAAAGTGTGATCGGTAAGTACGGATAAGGCGCTGGCTCCCGCCTGCATATAACCGATGGAGGTTTTCTCCACGTTTACATAGGGATTGATCGTACCCAACGAAGGCGATTTTTTCTTGATCTCAGCAATGATGCCGTTCTTATCCGGGCGCAGCACATATTTTTTGAGCGATACCGGCTGTGAGCCGAAGTAGGCTGTCCTTTCCAGGAGCTTAACCGGGTAAAGCGATTTTCGTTCGGCAACCTCCGTTTTTTTGTGGGCGGTAATTTTTTCTAAAATAGTCATATCAGTTTTGGATTAGATGTTTGAATAAATGGAATGCTTTTTTGGATTCAAGGCTTTCCCTGCACCAGGCAAGGCATTCGTCCTGGCTCTTTTCGGGAAAGTAGCAGTTCATGGCCAGCGCGCTGTTGGCAATCACCACGTTCTTTTGCTCCTCTGTACTTTCATTACTTAAGACGTTCAGGAAGATCTTCGCGGCCGCTTTAATCGTCGTGCCACCGTAAATGCTTTCGGGTGTGATACTAGTAAAGCCAAGGTCTTCGGGCCTTGCCACACGCTCGCCGGTTTTTGATATTTGCCGGAAGCCTGAGGTCAGGCTTATTTCATCATACCCGTCGAGCGAATGCACGATGGAGTAAGAGGCCTGGTCTTGTTGGAGTAGGTAATGATAGAGCCGCGCAATTTCCAGGTCGTACACCCCGATGTAGCGGTGCGATACATTTGCAGGATTCACCAGCGGGCCAAGCATATTGAAAAAGGTTCTTCTGCCCAGCTCTTTGCGCTGCGTGGCCACATGCTTCAGAGCAGGGTGGAAGAGGGGAGCATGTATGAAGCATAGTTTGTACCGGTCGAGCTCCCTGTAAAGTTCGTCCGGCTGCGATTTGAACCGGTAGCCCAGGTAATTCAGAATATCGGAAGAGCCCGAAACAGAAGAAGAGCCGGAGTTGCCGTGTTTGGCAACCGTGACGCCCGCTGCTGCCAGCACGAGAGCCGATAAGGTGGAAATATTAAAGGTGTTCTTTTGATCGCCGCCGGTACCACATACATCAATGGCCGGCTGGTCGAGCTTCACCGGGATGCAAACATCCAGTAAGGCCTTGCGGAAGCCTTTCAGCTCATGTAGCGTAATCGGCCTGGCCATGTAAAAGACCATCACCGCGGCGATCTCCGTTGGGTTCAGCTCATTTTTGTAAATGGATTCCAGGAGCGCGTAAGCATCGGTCTCCGTTAAATGATAACCCTGGTATAATAATTCAAGTGCTGGTGTCATAGCTGATGTTTTGTAACATGAAAAAATGTTTAAAGGTGCTTGTCAGTTCGTCACGACGCATTGTGACAGCCGGGAAGAAGTGACAGCTCGTATTATGTGCGAAGCCAGTTATGTATCATCGTTTCCCCTTGTTCCGACAGGATAGACTCCGGGTGAAATTGTACACCGCATACCTGGTGACGTTGGTGACTCAGTGCCATGATGTGTCCTTGTTCATCAAGGGCTGTTACAATAAGTTCTTCCGGGAGACGATCTTGGTCGACTACCCAGGAGTGATAGCGCCCTACGATAAACTCATCCGGACAATCCCGAAACAAAGCATCTTCCTTGATGATATGGATAGGCGTGGCGATGCCATGGAATACCGTATCCAGGTTTTTTAAGCAGGCACCGTAAGCTTCGCCGATCGCCTGTAAGCCCAGGCACACGCCGAAAATAGATTTCCGGTCACCGTAACGGCGGATGAGCTCCGGCATGATGCCCGCGTCCTTCGGTAATCCCGGTCCCGGTGATAAGAGGATTTTGTCGTAAGCGTCTACGTCCTCCAGGCTGAGCTTATCGTTCCGGATCACATCAAATGAAATGGAGCTGACCTTACCGATCAGATGAACAAGGTTATAGGTAAAGCTGTCGTAATTATCAAGCACTAAGAGTTTCATGGCTGTTGGTTTTTTTGAGGTGATTGAATTGTGCGGCCTGGTTCATGGCCTGTCTCAGAGCCGATGTTTTGTGATAAATCTCATGGAGCTCGCTTTCGGCAGAGGAATTCACCACGATGCCGGCGCCCGCCTGGTAATGCAGGACATTGTTCCTGCTCAGAAAGCTGCGGATGATGATGGCATGGTTCAGCTGATTGTCGTGGCTGATAAAGCCGATACAACCTCCGTAAAATTCACGCGCCTCGGCTTCATAGTGGTCGATGAGCTGCAGGGCTTTGTATTTGGGCGCTCCCGATAAGGTGCCTGCCGGAAAAGTTCCCAGCAATAGATCAAACGGATCGTGATCCGGTTGTTGTTCGCCTGTGACGGTACTTACCAGGTGAATGACATGCGAATAGAATTTTGTTTGTTTGTAAAGGCCTAGCTCCACCTTGCGGCAGTACTTGCTCAGGTCGTTCCTGGCGAGGTCTACCAGCATGTGGTGTTCCGCATTTTCCTTTGGGTCCGATAATAGCTCCTTCGCTTTTTCAAGATCGTGGGCATCATTGCCGGTCCGTTTATAAGTGCCGGCAATCGGGTGGATCTCTGTTTTTGTTTTTCCGATTAGCAGCTGTGCTTCCGGCGAAGAGCCAAAAATCCGGAAGCTGCCCAGGTCGAAGTAGAAGAGGTAAGGCGATGGGTTAATGTTTTTCAGAGCGCGGTATACATTGAAATCATCACCGGTAAACTCCTGCGAAAACCGCCTCGACAGCACCAGCTGAAAAACATCACCCAGGCGGCAATGCGCTTTGGCTTTCTCCACCAGGGTCTTGTAATCGTCATCACTGATGGAAGAGCCCGGTTCATTCACCAGGTGAAAATCAAATTCATGAACGGACGCAAAGCGGATCTGCTCTGCTACCGCCGACAATTGCTCTCTCGCAAGCTCCCCGCTGTAGGCGTGGCTAATGATGGTTAAGCTGTTGGTGTTATGATCAAACACCAGGATAAGGCCGTACACGAAATACTGTAGCTCCGGAATGTTTAAGGCTTTCGCATTTTTTTTCAGGCTGATTTCCTCCGCATAAGAAATGCAATCATAACCCGTGTAGCCAAACAGGCCGGCATAACAGAAAGGCAGCGGTAAGGTGTCGAAACAAAACTGTTCCTTAAAGCGTTTCAGCTTGGAGATCAGGGTGCCTTTGTCGTAAGGCATGGCTTCGCTGACGTTCAGCTTGTCGATCGTGGTGCAGAGAACCTGGTTGTGCAGCGAAACCGAAGCGATGGGAGCCAGGCAGATGTAAGAGTAATGGCCATCCTTGCTGTTGTAGCCGGAGCTTTCCAGCAAAAGTGGGTATGGGTATTTATCCCTTAAAGCCAGGTAAAGCCCGACAGGCGTTTTGATATCCGCGAGTAGCTGTTTGGTGTGTGTATGTATTTTCATCTGGTATTTTTTTTGAAATGGTGGAAAAACAAAAAGCCCGCTGTTGGTGAACAGCGGGCCTGGGATATGCCTGTTAAGTATAATAAAATCTTAGCTGTTCATGTGTTTACATGAAAGCCACCAGAATTTATTTACGAATTGATTGAACATTTGTGTGCAGCAAATCTAAGCTAACTTTTTTGTAAGTTCCAAATTTATTTTTCGATTTAACACAATTAATTTTCAGACAGGCTCTGAAAGCCTTGTTATTTCTAGTTTCCTTCCATGAGGCCGCGGCCCGTTTTCTGAATCTTGTTTCCCTGTTTCAGTTCCGCAATGATCTTGTCGAGAACGCCGTTGATAAAGGTCTTGCTGTTTGGCGTGCTGTATTCTTTGCTGATGTCGATGTATTCATTCAGGGACACTTTGACAGGAACATTGGAAACATTGAGGAATTCTGCGATTGCCATTTTCATGAGCAGGATATCCATAGAAGCAATGCGGTCGAGCTCCCAGTTTTTGGTTTTCTGATCGATCAGCGTTTCATATTCCTTATCGCCCGCAATGGTTTTGCGGAACAGTACCGAGATGAAATTTTTGTCATCCTCCGCATCCTTGTATAAAGGCTGAAGATGCAGCGTGCCGCTGTTATAGGCTTCGAAGGTACGCGATACCATCGAGAAGGCGCCAAAGGTATCATCAGCCCAGTGCATGTTCTTTTCCTCAAAGAAGTGATTGAGCAGCTCGTGCTCATAAAGGAATTCCGTTGCGACAGCAATCAGGAACTGCTTGTCTTCCTTCACCGATTGCTCCGGGGCAGCCATATAGGCTTTGTAATGTTCAGTCGCCCTTAATTCGGTATACAGCTTGCGTACCAGGTCGAAATCGTTTTGCCAGGAAATTTTGCGGTTCGCCAGCTCTTTCTTCAGCTCGCTGCTGTGCGACAAAGCCACCAGGAGGCTGTTGTTGATGAATTTTAAATTCGGATCGAGGTCTTCTTTCGAAGGCAGGCGCTTGTTCTTGTTCTCTTCAATCACTAAGTGCGCCGTGTGGTGCATGTCGTTGAAGAGCGCTAATACATAAATGTACAGATCGTAGATCTTGTCAAGGCTTTTAAAAAGCTCCTTTTCGTAAAACCCGATGTCAGCCTTGTCCTGCTGGAAATAAGAATACAAAGTCTGCATGGTTTTTATCCGGAGATAACGTCTGTTTAGCATAAAGAACGGTTAGGTAGGTGAGTTAATTGTATTTATTTTTTAGGACGGGATTACGAATGGAATACGAATATACAAATCTAAGGGTTGAAATAATTTGAGTAGTTGGATTTGTATATTCGTATGGATTCGTAATAATAATTTGTAACGGTTTAATCTTTTTTACAGGACAGCGTTTATTCTGGCAATACTTTCAATGCGTTGTTCCGCAATTTTATTAGCCGCCGCATAAGTCGGGATGCTTTGTGCTTTAGCAGTCTGGATAATGTTCCAGGTTGTTGCATAAATTTTTTCAGCGTGAGCCATAGCGCGCTCCCTGTTGTAACCTTCCAGTTCGTAGAACACATTGATGATGCCACCGGCGTTTACCACGAAATCAGGAGCATACAGGATTCCTTTTTGCAGGACCATTTCACCGTGTTTTTTCTCATCGGCCAGTTGGTTGTTCGCTGCACCGCAGATCACTTTGCATTTTAATTTTGCCAGGGTATCGTCATTCACGGTAGCACCTAAGGCACATGGCGCATAAATGTCGATATCGAGGTCGTACATTTTATCAGCAGGAACAAATTCCGCTTTGTATTTCTCTACCGCCGTTTTCACGCGATCTTCGCTGATGTCGTATACATATACCTTTGCACCCTCTTTGCTGATGTGCTCTACCAGGTGCATGCCCACGTTTCCGCAGCCCTGTACCAGTACTTTTTTACCGCTCAGGCTATCGGTGCCAAAAGCTTCTTTTGCGCTGGCTTTCATACTCACGTACACGCCGTAGGCCGTTACAGGAGAAGGATCGCCGCTGCCGCCCATATTTTCAGGTAAGCCGCTCACGTAATCCGTTTCCATTTTGATGATTTCCATATCGCGGCTGTTCATGGCCACATCTTCGGCGGTAATGTATTTCCCGCCCAGGCTGTTCACAAATTTTCCGAAACGGCGCAGTAAAGCTTCCGATTTGATCTTCGTGGAATCGCCGATGATCACTGCTTTTCCACCGCCCAGGTTCAGGCCGGCTACCGAAGATTTATAGGTCATCCCGCGCGATAAGCGCAGCACATCCGTCAATGCCTCCATTTCGTTTGTGTAGTTCCACATGCGGGTACCACCCAGCGAAGGGCCCAATACCGTATTGTGAATGGCAATGATGGCTTTTAAGCCGGTAGCGTTATCATTGCAAAATAAAATCTGTTCGTGGTTATGTTGAAGCATCTGCCCGATTACCGGATTTTGTGCAATTGCCGAATCTTTTAATTCTTTTACTTCCATGATGTTTGGTTTTTACGCCGCTAATTTAGGAGTATTTTTTAGTATTAACCTTAAAAAGAACAAGGATTATTTAAGAATTATGACGATTTAAGCAGAACCATATCTCCCGCTATAGTTGAGAGGTGGGTCCTTTTTAATGACGGACGATTAATTTTTTAGTAATCACCTTGGCATCCGTATTTATTTTCAGCAGGTAGATCCCATCGGGGAAAAGAAGGGTCGCAATATCCAAAGCGGAAGCCTTGCCGGGTTTTAGCTCCAGGAAATAGGTGAGGGCCCCTTCCATATTGTATAGTTCAATGCTTTGAGGAGATAATTTTCCAAAGCTGATCGTGATGTTATCGTTGGCAGGATTCGGGGAGAGCGTCACGTCGCGGCCTGTATCCTTGCAGGAAAGATCAGCGTTTCCGGTGAGTTGATACATTTTGGATGAGCCCGAAAAATCAACCTGTTGCAACCTGTAGTAATAGATGGTTTCGGCTAAGGCGCTTGCATCGAGGTAGCTGTATGACATCTTCTGGTTTGTGGTGCCGCTTCCGTTGACGGTACCGATACTCGTATACCGGATCCCGTCCTCGCTTCTTAAAATATCAAATTGCTTGTTATTGATTTCGCTGGCTGTTGCCCATGAAGTGGTAATGCCTTTCTCGCCGCATTCTGTGGTCAGATAGAGCAGTTGAATGGGCAGCAAAGCGGGTGGGCTGCAAAAGCTCTGCTGGTTGCTCAGTCCGCCTGTAGAGCCTGTAAAGCCAAAGTAAGGAGTTGTTGTGCCGAACGTTGTCATCGGGTTCAGCGTGGTGGAAATGACCCCGTAGGTTGTTGTCAGGGCGGTGTTTAAGATACGGGCGGTAAAGGTTCCGGGCGAGCCGGTTACCCAGCTAACCCTGAGGGTATGGTTTAATCCGTTTTCAATATTATAATTTGTGCCCGGTGGATTCTGAAGCCTCACGGCATTGGCTGTCACAGGCCTTTCGCCCGCGGCCACCGCATTGCAATTAGCATCCAGGTCGGGATTGACGACACCGTTTACCCATAAGTCCAGGTGATCGGGGTCTTCAGTGCCCGCACAGCCAATGGTGGGCGATACAAAATCGTCCCTGTCTTCATAGTTGATATACGTATCGATTTCAACGATCAGTGAATTGCTGATCCCGCCTGCAGCAAGGCTTCCCCCGTTTGCTCCGCAGGCACATCTTCCGCGCGGATCATTCTGGATTACAAAGGCCATGCCATCCGCTCCGGCATCACTCGCTCCTAAATTAACACTGAAATCATAACTCCAGTTGGAGGCAAAGCTTAAGGTCGAATTCACATCCCAGGTGCAGCCGGTCAGGGCTGTGGCATTGGGCGTAACCGTTGTGCAGCCCGCTGCATACACAGCAGAGCCGATGATCGTATATTCAGCGGTATTGGTATAGGTATTCGTTACCTTATAGGCCAAAACCCCGGTTCCACCTGTGGTGCAATTATACTTGTTGATTAAGACCCTGTAGGTAGCTGCCACAGTTGATGAAGGTGACCAGGTGAGATAGGATAAGGTACCGCAAAAGTCATCGCTATACCCGCCGGCGTATGTTCCGCTGTTATCCAGGATGGTGATCTGCGTATCGGTTTGGGAATTACTCCCGCCGTCTGCCGAGCAAAACGAAAACATATACACGGGAACGCAGGGACTGGCAGGAACAGCAAAGGTGTAGTAATTTCCATTGGTGACGGTCATGGTGCGTGTTGTAGCCGCCGGCACAGGGTTAAGTGCGCCGCCATTTGTACCGCCGCTGCATTGCCCATATACGATATAATTTAAGGCTGTTGCAAAAACAACCAGTAGCACTTTTTTTAGCTTTCGACGTTCCATGGCGCTTTTGTTTATCTGTTAAACAATTATAGGCCACTTTTAGTTGCAAAAATAATCTGTAATCCGCCGAAAATCGTATTCCTAAATCGTATTAGAATTCTATTAATTTAATTTTTGCACTAAATACTGAGTGTGGTAAATACGTGAAAAGGCAAAAAGAATAGTTAAAAAACTTCATTTGAATCCAAAATAATAAAGTTATTTTTAACGACTTTTTTGAAGCAGCTCTGTATATATTTATTCGTATGTTTTTTCGGTACTCTGTCCGCACAAAAAGGGATGACAGGCTCTAAGAATTTTTACATCAAGATCGCTCCTACCTACGGTTTTATTTTCGAACAGCGCAATACCACCGGCGCGCTGGTAAAGGGCTACATCCCGGGCGTGGAAGTGGATTTTGTAAAGCCCACTTACGGTAACAAGCGCTGGCATCACGAAAATAATTTTCCCGATATCGGCATTTCTTTTAATTACATCGACTTTGCCAATCCCAGGCAATTGGGCAGGTGCTTTGCCTTATCGCCTTTTGTAGAGGTTCCGCTCAATAAGAAGGTAAGAGCGACGCGTCCGGTGCTGCGCATCTGCTGGGGCTTTTCCTACCTTACCAGGCGATTCGACATCAATACCAATCCCAAGGATATTCCCATTGGGAGTCACTTCAATACCTTTGTGCAATGGAAACTGCTCTGGCACCTGAACCTCAATGAAAAGATCAGGCTGGAGCCGGGATTATCCTTTGCGCATGCTTCCAACGGGCGCTCGCAGGTGCCGAACCTGGGGCTCAATGTGGTATCGCTGAACCTGGGCATGAACATTAAATTCGATAAGCATCCTGTTATTTCCACTCTCCAGGATTCCGGATCGGTGTGGCCTTCCAGGCATGAGGTACTGGTATGGTATGCGGCGGGTTTCAACGAGCATGAGCCGCCGGGAGGTCCGAAGTATTTTACCAATACGCTTGGTGTCAACTATTACTACAATGTGAGGAACACACACAAATGGGGCGCGGGAATTGATCTGGGCTACGATGAGCAGAACAAATACCACCTGATGACTTCCGGTAATCCTGCCAGGAGCTGGACCGACGTTGCGCAGCTTGGCGTGAAAGTATGCTATGCCTATAATATCGGCAGGGTGAGCTTTCCCATCGAGATGGGCTACTATGCTATCTCCAAGCCAAAAGAGGATGGGCCGATCTTTCACCGCATCGGGATCCGGCATTATTGTAAGAATGGCCTGATGTTCAATTTTACGATGAAATCTCACTGGGTGGTGGCAGCGCATTTCGATTATGGGATCGGCTACCGGTTCAGTGTAAAAAAGAAAACCCTTAATGCGTTATAACGTCTATATTCTATTCCTGTTCCTCGCGGCATGTCTTTCCTGCAAAAAGGAAAACCTCTGCGATTGCGTGAAGTCCACAGGGCCAACGAATGTGATTTACCATGATTTACAAAATTTCACCTGCATCGACGTCAAGGACAAGATCAATGTGTTCCTTACCCAGGGGCCTACTTACGAGGTGAAGGTAGAAGCGGGGAGAAACCTGCAGCCGCTCATCAAAGCCCGGGTGGATGGCGATACCCTGCACATTTTCAATACCAACCGCTGCAACTGGGTGCGCGGCTACAAGCACGAGATCAATGTGTATATCACAGCGCCGCATTTCAAATACATCCTGCACAATGGTGTGGGCCCCATGAAAACAACGAATCGCATTGTACAGGATACACTGACCTGCCGTACCAACAATTCGGGAGAGCTCCGGCTCGATGCCGATATCGGTGTGATCATGTGCAGCTCTCATGGCAACGGCGACATTTACCTGACGGGCATTACGGATAATCTGCAGAATGATTATACAGGCACCAATTACCTCTATGCCGCTGACCTGACGGTAAGAAAATACATTTACCTGCATAGTGTTTCCATCGGGCATGCTTACGTAAATGCACCTCCCGGCGGGGTAATGGATATTGTGCTGGAAAGGGCCGGAAATATTTATTACAAAGGCGAGCCATCGCAGATCAATCTGGTAAAAAATGGTAAAGGTGATCTTATCAAAGAATAGGAGGCACTAAAATTCTGTTTTATTCGTTATTTTTAGCCTATGCATTTCAGGAAAACCATGATGGCATGCCTGGCGCTGATGTCTTTTTCTTTACAGGCGCAGGACGATTATGCCAATGATAACCAGCTCCGTTACGAAGACTGGGTTTACAAGTCTTACATCAAAACCGCCCAGCTCCACGAGGCCAGCTACGATGCGAACCCGCCCATTATTAAATTCAACTCTGCCGAATTGCTGGAGCTAAGCTTCGACGACCTGGAAGCTGATAAAAAAAATTATTCCATCAGCTTCGTTCACTGCACGGCCAACTGGGAGCCTTCCGACCTGATGTTTGCAGAATACATGAATGGCTTTTTTGATGCTAATTTTTTAAACTTCAGCTATTCCACCAATACCATTCAAAAGTACACGCATTACTCCATTGTGTTTCCGCAGGCCAATATGCAGTTTTCCAAATCGGGAAATTACATTGCCTATGTATATGAGGATAATGACAAGGAAAAGCTGATCCTTACCAAGCGCTTTATGATCTATGATGATAAGGTAACAGTGGTGGCTACGACCAGGCAGGCTATTGGCAATGACGAGCAGTTTGAAAGCCAGCACATCGATTTTTCCATCATCAACAGCACGACGTATGAATTGACGAACCCCTTTACGGATATGAAAGTAGTCATCACGCAGAACAACCGCTGGGACAATGCCGTGCGTGATATCAAGCCGACCTTCACGGAGCCCAGGCAGCTGACCTATTCACTCGATGACAAATCGACGTTCAGGGGAGGAAATGAATTCCGCTTTTTCGATACGCGCTCGCTGCGCACCTATACCGAGCGGATAGCTGATATCTACCGCGACAGCGCTTCCATCTACCACGTCGATCTGAAAATAGACGAGCTTCGCACCTTCAAGCCCTATTCCTTCTATAATGACCTTAATGGCGGTTACCTGATCAAAAACCTCGATATGGCTACAAACCCTGATATAGAAGCCGATTACGCCTGGGTGAAATTTTTCATTCCTTACGATAATGCTCAGGGTGAAGGAAATTTTTATGTGCTCGGTAAGCTCACGGACTGGCGCCTGAGCAGAACCAACCGCATGACTTATAATTATAAGCGCTTTGGCTATGAGTGCACCATGTTCATCAAGCAGGGCTATTACAACTACACCTATGTGTATTTAAGGGATGACAAAAAAGGTGGCGACGATACGATGACGGAAGGCAGCCACTGGGAAACCGAGAATGAGTATGCGATCTATGTATACCACCGCCAGCGCGGCACCTACTACGATCAGCTGGTAGCGATCAAGCGCTTTAATAGTTTGAGGAAGTAAAGAGTGGCTTCGGGAGCCTTAGCTGCCGATTCGTGGACAGATCATGAGAAGTTTCCGATACTCACACCCTGTCGTGATTGCAAGAGGCAAATCGACAGACTCAGTTACCGAGGAAAAAAACACCCGAACCGACTCCAAAGAATCGGGGTTAAGTATGATTACTTTGCTAAGCCAATCCTTCAAGCTTTTCTGAAACATGCCTGAAATCAGGCCTTAGCAGCACTTCATCCAGCAGGCAAATTTCTTTCAGTTTAAGAAGCTCATGCACCAGCTCCGAATTTTTTTCTTCCGGATGCAGCTGATTCAGCAGGTCTTCCGCCATGTTCCCGAAGGCGCGAACTTCCAGGCGCTCCAGGCTTTTGGCGCGTTCCGAGGAAACCGCGTAGGCTGTGGCCGCGCCGAAATCACCGAAAATGGGATGTCCGGCATCATTGATCAGTGTATTATGGGCATAGAGATCGCCGTGCATGATGCCGTTTTCGTGGAGCCGCAGCGCCACATCGGCTACTGCTGCCAACACGGAAAGAATTTCCTTTACTTTAAAAGTCGTTCCTTCCTTAAATGTATCGCGGGAGCAGGTGCTGAAGCTCGGTGGCAGCCCCAGGTTGCGGTAACCGGCAGGGATCAGCTCAAAGATCAGCCCTTCTTTTTTTTCGGGGTGCCCGCTGATTTTACCAAGCACCTTCACAAGATTCGGGTGAGCGGGCAGGAGGGAGGAGAGCTTCATTTCATCTTCCGGGTAACCATCGCTCGTCACTTCTCCCTTAAATAATTTTAAGGCTACGGTATGGTGTCCCTCAAACTCACCGCTTTTTATTTCCGCTTTCGAGATCACCCCCGAAGCGCCTTCTCCCAGTGTTTCCAGGATCTTCAGGTTTGTCCAGGCAGTGGTAGGCAATGTTTTTTCTTTCCGGATCAATGAGCAGGGATTTCCGGAATAAGCCAGCCAGGCCAGTTTCGGCATCAGGAGCAGCCAATCCGGAAGTCTTTCAAAGTTGTTGGCAGAGATGCGCAGCAGCGCGAGGTTTTTACAAGCCGACATTTCCTCCGGCAAATGGCTTAATTTATTTCCGGCCAGCGCCACTTTCTCCAAAGGCTTACAATTGGCAATGGATGCCGGGATGCGCTCTACTTCATTATTCGTGAGGATCAGCCATTGCAATGTTTCAGGAAAAGCATGCTCCGGGATATAGGAGATGGTATTCGACTTAAAGCCGATCATGCTCAGGCTGCGGCACTGGCCCAGGATCAGCGGGAATGTTGTAAAGCGGTTGTTGGAAAGGAACAGGATCTTCAGCTTTTTGAAGCGGACAATCTCATCGGGAACATGATCGAGCAGGTTATTGGAAAGATCGAGAATCTCCAGTGTTTCTGTATAGAGAAGCAGCTCTTTCGGAAACTCTGTCAGTTGTGCGGAAATAGTAACCCTGCTGACATGCGGAAAGGTATTGGAATGCAGTTGTTCGAGTGACCGGATCTCCATGATGTGCTTTGCTACAAGACGGTGTAGAGCAGGCGTCCTACCAGGAAATAAATAGAAATGCCGATGATGTCGTTCAGGGTTGTCACGAAAGGGCCGGTAGCTAAAGCCGGATTTATTTTAAAGCGGTGCATCGTCAAGGGAACAAAGGTCCCTAAAAAAGACGCACACATGATCACGGTCAACAAGGCCACGCTTACCGTTGCCGCGAGTGCCCAGGATTCGTTGATCAATAAATTGTATCCTAAAATTAAGCTCGAACAGATCAGGCCATTGATAAGACCTACGCCCAGCTCTTTGAATAATTTCGGAGCGATCCTATCCAGCACTAAGGTATTGCTGGCAAGTCCCTGCACGATAATGGCCGAGGACTGCACGCCGACGTTTCCACCGGTAGCACCAATGAGCGGAATAAAAAAAGCCATTTCGGGTCGCAGCTGAATTTGCTGCTCGTAGCTGCCGATGATGCGCGAGCCGATGATCCCGCCGCACATGCCTACCAATAGCCAGGGAATGCGCGCGCGCGATAAGCGCCATAAGCTGTCGTTACTGTCAACGTCATCGGTGATACCACTCATCAACTGGATGTCTTTCTCCGCTTCTTCGCGGATCACATCCATCACGTCATCAATGGTAATCCGACCTACGAGTCTTCCCAGCTGGTCAACCACGGGTAGAACGACCAGGTCATATTTCTGGATCAGCTCTCCTACGTCTTCACTCGAAGTCGATGTTTTGACGGAGATCACATCCGGATCATAAATTTCTTCCACCAAAGCCAGCGGGTGCGAGATAATCAGCTTTTTCAGCGAGAGCATCCCGATCAGCTTTTCGTTATCGTCCACCACGTACACGGCATACATCACGTCCACGTTCTCGGTCTGGCGCCTGATCTCATCAATACAGGCCGTTACCGTTTCGTGGGCATATACGCTCACGAGCTCTTTCGCCATCAGGGAACCGGCCGTGCCTTCCTCAAAGCTCATCAGGTCGGCAATGTCGCTGGCCTGCTCAATATCTTCGATATGAGAGAGTACCTCTTCCTGGATCTCTTCCGGTAATTCGTTGATAACGTCGGCGGCATCATCCGACTCCATGTTGTCGAGCTGCTCCGCAATTTCCTTGGTAGAGAAAGTGGCCAGCAAGGCTTCCCGTTTCTCCTCTTCCATTTCGAGGAGGGCATCCGCCGCCATTTCATCGTCCAGGATGTCGTACAGGAAATTGGCTTCTTCTACATCAAGCCTGTTCAGGATCAAAGCAATATCCACAGCGTACAACTCTTCGAGCTGCGCTTTAAGGGTCGCTTCATCCTTGCGGGCGATCGCTTCCTTTAATTCCTCCAGATATTCGAGACTGAGCTCAAATTGCATGATCCTGTTTTTTTGAACTTTGCAAAGGTAGGATTTTATGTTACAGAAAGACTACCCCTTGCTAAACTTTTGTTTAAGAAAGGCATTCAGGAAAATGGCCGCCAGGATAATAGAAAAGCCGACGTAGAATGTGGTGGAAAGGTATTTGTTCTCATGGAACAGCAGGCTCGCCAGCACAATGCCGTAAAGCCCTTCGAGGTTTACGGTGAGGTTGATGGTGTAAGGCGTGAGGTGCTTCATGAGGTTGACGCTGGCAATGAAGGGATACACGGTGCACACGCCGGCAAAAATAATGAGCAGGATGATGTCGCGGTTGGTGAGTGTGAAGAATTCGGCAGTGTAGCTGCCTTTGAAACCGAGGAAGATGCTGAGCCCGATGAATGCGGCGCTGAGCTCAATGAAGGAAAGCACCGGCGAAGAAACCGGCTCGTTCTGGTCCTGGATAAAAACGCCGTTGTATACGCTGAAGATGGCGGCTGTAAAGGCCGCTAAAATGCCCAGGAGGATGCCGAGCCCGTATTGAAACTCGACGGAAAAAATAAGGCAGATGGCGCCAATGATGATGAGACCGATGATGAGCTCATAGATGACGATTTTACGCTTGTACACCAGCGGCTCTACAATGGCCGTAAACAGCGTGCCTGTGCTGAAAGCCGCCATGGTTACGGAAACATTGGACACTTTGATGGCGCCATAAAAGCAAAGCCAGTGAATGCAGATGATAAGGCCAACCACTGAAAACTGCAGGAGCCGCTTCAGCGAAACCTTCAGGCTGGCTTTGATGTACACCAGGTAAAGGCCCATGAGAAAAACGGTAAGCCCGATCCGGTACCATACCAATGGTAAGGCATCGATGCTGATCCCTTTGCCCAGGATGGGCGACCAGCCCCAGATAAATACAATGAAGTGAAGAAGTAAGTGGTGTTTGCCGACGTTTTTAAGCACGTGCAAATGTACGCTTTGTATAATAATATCATGCTTCTACAGAGCAAAAATAAAAATGGAACGCAGATGACGCAGATCGTTATGATGAGAACAGAGATTAGAACAAAAACAGATCTTCTTATACTCTTCAGCTTTGCATCTTGGCGTCTTTGCGAGAATATCCTCTTTCTGTTACTGAGCTTGAATTATAGTTTAAAAAATAAGCCCTACAAGCCTTGATAATACAACGATTTATGAAATAATTAGAAAAACATTTGGAAGTATGGAAAAAACTGATTTATCTTTGTCGCGGATTAGTTACATCCTTTTTGTGTGTAATTAATTTATTAAGAAGTGGCGAGAGAATAGGCTCACAGACCCACTGGCAACCAACTAGAAGTCACGCTTTGGCGGGATTGGAAAACAGGTGCCAACTCCTACTCTGATGAAAAACAGGGAAAAATAAATTAAAAAAAGCAACATGACACACACAACATCCAACAAACAAAGTATCTTTCTCAATCAAACGGGCTTATCTGACAGCTTCGTTTCCAACAAAGGCGTTACCAGCCCTATCATGATGATGGCTTGTATGTGTTGCTGCTGCTGCACATGCTAAGCTGATTTTTTTCGTTTTCATTTACCGGAAAAACACAAGCCTGGCAACCCGGGACAAAGCGCGCATTCTTTTTCGAAGCAATGACGCCTGTTAATTTCCATTTCAAAACAATTAAAACACCATCATCATGAACACATCCAAACATACCTATAGCCTCTCCAACGTTTCCTCAAATCTCATCGGAGAAATACAGCACCGTCATTACATTAGTCTGCAGGCCGCTTACGGCGTGGCACAGAGAGGCGGTGTCGTTTTTCCGCTGTATGAAGAAAAGCATAATGCGCGCCTCGTCAGCAATGTCAACATCCTGTCGCCGCGTGAGCACAGGCAACTGGTTTTTTCAGAATCTGTTTTTAGTAATTAGAATTTAATCAAAGAGAACAGTGGGCCAGGTTTTGTTTAGGTTTTTTTAGCCCACTGTTCTTAATCCTTTAGTCATGAGTCAGAACTATACATACAAAAAGAGGTTTGCACTGGAGAGCGGATTGTCGCTTCCCCAGCTGGAAATCGCTTACCATACTTACGGAACTCTCAATGCCGATAAAAGCAATGTGCTCTGGGTGGTGCATGCGCTCACCGCAAACAGCGATGTGTTCGACTGGTGGAAGGGCCTGTTCGGAACAGGAGATCTCTTTAATCCCGAAGAATATTTCATTGTATGCGCCAATAACCTCGGCTCCTGCTACGGAACCACCGGCCCGCTGAGCATTAACCCCGATACGAACGAAGCCTGGTACAGCTATTTCCCGCAGATCACCATCCGCGACATGGCGCATAGCCTTGAGCTCCTGAGGCAACACCTCGGAATCGAAAAGATCCACACGCTCATCGGTGGCTCGCAGGGAGGGCAGATCGCCCAGGAATGGGTATTGGAAAAGCCGGAGCTTACTGAAAATTTGGTACTGATTGCTACCAACGCACAGCATTCGCCCTGGGGAATTGCCTTCAACGAATCGCAGCGGCTGGCCATTAAAGCAGACCGGACGTATTTTTCGAACCTGGTGAATGGCGGGGAGAAAGGCTTGCAGGCCGCACGCAGCATCGCTTTGCTGAGCTACAGGAATTATCATACCTATCATAGCACCCAGCAACTCGACGGAGCCACGCAGCTCAATAACCATCCGGCGGCTTCTTACCAGCGCTACCAGGGTGAGAAATTAGTGAGGCGCTTCAATGCCTACTCCTATGTGAGGCTTTCGGAAGCCATGGACTCGCACCATGTAGCCAGGGAAAGAGCCTATAGCGTGGAGACGGTGCTGAATGATATCAAAGCGCGCACGCTGGTCATCGGGCTGACATCGGACCTGCTGTTTCCGCCGGCCGAGCAAAAGCAGCTGGCAAAAGGGATCAAGGGAGCTGAATTTCAGGAGATCGATTCGCTCTACGGGCATGATGGTTTCCTGATCGAAACGGCAAAGCTGACCATTTTAATCAAGGCATTTTACAAGGGCATTTACGAATCAACAGAACAGATCATTTCATCAAAATAATAATTAATACCATGAGCAGTAAATTAAAAATAGGATTATTTGGCTTCGGCTGTGTCGGGCAGGGGCTTTACCACGTGTTGAACAAGAGCACGGGCTTTAAGGCGGATATCAAAAAAATAGTGGTGAAGAACAGGGATAAAGACAGGAACGTGGAGCCGGAGCTGATCAGCTACGACAAGTGGGACATCCTGAACGACCCGGAAATAGACGTGGTTGTTGAGCTGATCGACAATGCAGACGATGCCTTTGAGATTGTGAGCGAAGCGCTGAAACGGAAAAAGCATGTGGTAACGGCCAACAAAAAATTACTGGCGGTGCACCTGGAAGAGCTGTACCGCCTGCAGGAGGAGAACAATGTGTCGCTGTTGTATGAAGCGGCCGCTTGTGGTAGTATTCCCATCATCCGCACGCTGGAAGAGTATTTCGATAACGAGGAGCTGGAAAAGATCTCAGGCATCTTCAACGGCACCACCAATTATATCCTGAGCAAAACCATTAACGAAAAACTATCCTATGAGGTAGCCCTGAAACAGGCCCAGGAGCAAGGCTTTGCGGAAAGCGACCCGACCAGCGATGTGGAGGGTTACGATCCAAAATTCAAAGCGATCATCCTGGCACTGCATGCCTTCGGATTGATCATTAAGCCGGAAGAGGTGCTGAACATAGGCATTACCACACTTCATGAAGATGACATTACCTATGCTTCGGAGAAAGGCTACAAGATCAAGCTGACACCGGTGATCCGTCGCCTGGAAAATAACCAGGTGAGTGTGTTCGTGCTTCCGCGCTTTATCAAAGCAACGAACCAGCTTTACAATGTGGATAATGAATTCAACGGCGTGATCGTGGAAGGAACATTTTCGGGCGAGCAGTTCCTACAGGGCCGGGGAGCGGGGAGCCTGCCGACAGGAGCGGCGGTGTTATCGGATGTGTCTGCCCTGTCGCATGGTTACCGCTATGAATTTAAAAAATATGCACAAAAGCATGCGCCGCAATTCACCAACGATGTGCTCATCAGCATCTACTTAAGGTATAACCGTGCCGAAGATCTGAAACAGCTTCCTTTTGAAGAGATCACCGAGCGTTATAGCGGAGACAGGTACCAGTATGTGGTTGGTAAGATCAGCCTCCGCCACCTGATCGCTCAAAGGGCTTATATCCTGGAACACCGCCTCTTTATCTCGCTGGTGAATGAACAGGTGAGCCTGCACGAAGCCACAGCACAAACCATCCGGGAAAAAGAATTAGTCAATTATTAAACCATAAAAAATAATAAAATTATGTCAATCAGATTAGGAGATACAGCGCCGGATTTTACGGCAGATTCCAGCGAAGGAAAACTAAATTTTTACGAATGGCTCGGCAACAGCTGGGGCGTCCTGTTCAGCCACCCTGCCGATTTCACACCGGTATGTACGACCGAGCTGGGCAGTGCTGCGAAGCTGAAGCCTGAATTCGACAAGCGCGGTGTGAAAGTGATCGCCCTGAGTGTGGACCCTGTGGAGTCTCATTTGAAATGGATCAAGGATATTAATGAAACGCAGAATACAGAGGTGAATTTCCCGATCATTGCCGACCCGGTGTTTGAAGTGTCGAAGCTGTACGGCTTTGTACATCCCAATGCATCCGATAAATTCACCGTCAGGTCGGTGGTGGTAATCGGACCGGACCGGAAGGTGAAATTGCTGATCACGTACCCGGCTTCTACCGGAAGGAATTTCAACGAGATCCTACGGGTGATCGATTCTCTTCAGCTGACAGCAGGATATAGCGTGGCTACACCCGCTAACTGGAAACAGGGAGAAGATGTGGTGGTGATTCCGTCGATTAAGACAGAGGACATTCCGGCGAAATTCCCGAAAGGCTTTACGGAGATCAAACCTTATCTGAGAACCACGCCCCAGCCTAATATCTAAACGATGAAAACGAAGACAATGACTAAAAAAGCAATGTGTTGTGTATGGTGTTGTATGCACCCTAGGCGCTAGTGTATGGACCTGTTTATTCCGGTAAAGTCCCTACATATTGCATGCAGGGACTTTTTTTATACCTGGAGTTTTGCTGTCATTTCCCGATATATTTTTCGCAGGAGGCAGGCGGAAAACACCCCAACTGACAACTATTTACCCCTATCATTCAACAACATTATCTAACATAATAAGAACATGGAAAAAATAACATTAGGAGAACAAGGGCCCGAGGTGTCGCCGGTAATTTATAGCTTCTGGCGCGCGCTGGAAGATCCGGATGGCGTGTCTTACCGCACGGTGCAAGCCAAGCTGCACGCCTGCCTCGACCAGGGGATCACCACCTTCGATCATGCCGATGTGTATGGCAATTACCAGGTGGAAGCCTTATTCGGAAAAGCCATCAAAGAGAGCGGCATCCGCCGGGAAGACATTGTGATCTCCACCAAATGTGGCATCAACCAGGTGGATACCCTTCGCCCCGAATACCGCACGCGGCACTATGACAGCAGCCCTGAGCACATCGTTAAAAGTATTGAGCAGTCCCTGAAAAACCTGGGAACAGATTACATCGACATTTTGCTGCTGCACCATCCCGACCCATTGATGGATGCCGATGAAACGGCTTCTGCCCTGACGACACTTGTGAAGAAAGGGATTGTGAGGCATGTGGGTGTCGCTGATTTCACGGTGCACCAGCACCAGCTCCTGCAATCACGCTTGAGCATCCCGATCATTACCAATCACCTCGAGTTGAATTTGCTGAATGTGAAGCCGCTGACGAATGGCACCATCGATTTCATCAAGCAGCAGTATAGCCGGCCCCTGGCCTGGTCACCGCTGGCAGGCGGGCGATTGCTGGATGCGAACGATGAATCTACCTTCAACATCAGGGCGGTTTTAAAAAAGATCGCGCTCCATTACAGCATCAATGAAGAACAGCTCGCCATTGCCTGGCTGCTGAAACTGGGGGCACTTCCTATCGTTGGCACTAACAGCGTGGAGCGGATCAGGAATGCAACCTCGGCAGTGAGCATTCAGCTGGACAGGCAGGATTGGTACGAGATCTATTTTGCCGCAACAAATTCAACACATCAAAAATAAGAACATGCAAAGTTTCAGAACAGAATTGGAATTGGTGAATCACGCCGGAAAAGCCCTGGTGGAAAAGGACATCATCGACCTCGATCAAAAGATCAGGCAATTCCGGGAAGGGAAGATCCATGAAGAAAAATTCAGGAGCCTTCGCCTGGCGCGCGGCGTGTATGGCCAGCGCCAAAAGGGGGTACAGATGATCCGCATCAAATTGCCTTTCGGAAAAATTTCCACGAAGCAGTTATCACGCATTGCCGATATCAGCGATGAGTATTCCAATGGAAACCTTCACTTAACCACACGCCAGGATATCCAGATCCATCACGTGAGCCTCGACCGCACGCCTGAACTATGGGCCAGGCTTGAGCAGGATGAGATCACACTGCGGGAAGCCTGCGGAAATACAGTAAGGAATATCACCGCTTCTGCGGAAGCCGGGATCGACCCGGATGAGCCTTTTGATGTGTCGCCTTATACCCATGCTTTGTTCAGCTATCTATTGCGTAAGCCTTTCGGGCAGGAGTTGGGGCGCAAGATCAAGATCGCCTTTTCGAACAACGACAAAGATACAGCCTTCACTTACATTCATGACATCGGCCTGATCCCCAAGCTCAATACCCTGAACGAAAGAGGCTTTAAAGTATTGATTGGCGGCGGGCTTGGTGCCCAGCCTTTCCTGGCACAGGTGGCACATGAATTTTTGCCGGAGCATAAGCTCATTCCCTTTGTGGAAGCCACGGTGCGCGTGTTCGACCGCTATGGCGAAAGAGTGAGCCGTCATAAAGCCAGGATCAAATACCTGATCGGCAAGATCGGTGTGGCAGAGTTTCTGAAGCTGGTTGCCGAAGAAGAAAAGGCCATCGGGCATAAAACCTTTGAGGTCAATGCAAGCGCTGCACAAGAAATACCGGAGATCAGGCCACTGCCTGACGGCTTACTTTTGCTGAATGAATTAGAGTATGCCGCGTGGCTGGCTACCAACACCTTTAAGCAAAAGCAGGAGCCTTATTTCGGTGTATACGTCAAAGTCGCTCTCGGTAACATTTCATCTTCGAAGGCAAGAGCGCTGGCGGCACTGATCGAGCGCCTGGCTTCTCCCGAGGATACGCGCATCACTGTCAACCAGGGCTTCCTGTTAAGGTTCGTAAGGGAAGAGGCTTTGCCCTATGTGTTTCATAATCTACAACTGCTCGACCTGGCGGCTCCCGGTTTCGATTCGGTGGCGGACATCACGGCCTGCCCGGGCACGGATACCTGCAACCTGGCTATTTCCAACAGTACCCATATTTCTTTGGAGCTGGAAAAGCTGATCTATTCCGAATTTTCCGGACTGATCTATAACCATGATATTAAGATCAAGATCAGCGGCTGTATGAATTCCTGCGGACAGCATGGCCTGGCACAGATCGGTTTTCACGGAAGCTCTTTCAAAGTGGGAGCGAGCGTGGTGCCTGCGCTGCAGGTATTGTTGGGCGGCGGCACCGTAGGAAACGGAAAGGGCAGGGTAGCGGAAAAAGTGATCAAGGTAGCCAGCAAACGCGCGCCGGATGTACTTCGCAGGCTCTTTCATGATTTTGAAGACCATGCGGAGAACAATGAATCTTTTAATGCATACTATGATCGCAAAGGCAAGGATTATTTTTATCAGCTGCTGAAACCACTGGGCGATAACAGCACACTCGCCCCGGGAGATTACCTCGACTGGGGATCCGATGAAATCTTCCAGACGGCCATCGGCACCGGGGAGTGTGCAGGCGTGGTCATTGACCTGGTAGCAACCTTGTTCTTTGAATCGGAAGAAAAACTGACCTGGGCAGCGGAAGCCTTTGAAGACGGGCGACATGGCGATAGTATCTATTACAGCTATGCCTCTTTCATCAGCTCCGCCAAAGGCTTATTACTCGACAGGCAATTGCATGTGAATACACATCATGCGCTCATCAATGATTTCGACACCCATTTTGTAGAAACGAGATTGATCGTCCTGCCCGGAAGCTTTAAAGAGCTGGTCTTGCAGATCAATCAGCAGGAGCCTTCCAAAGCCTTTGCCGAAGCCTATTTCGAACAGGCGACCTCTTTTCTGAAACAGGTAAGCCAATTCAGGGAGAGGGAAAAAGAAATAGTGAGTAATTAAAAAACTAAAGCAGAAGATGATGTGTAGAATACTATAGACTCTTATGGTGGTTTCGAGAGCCTCAACCACCATTTGTTGACTGAGGCTCTCGAAGTCAACAAAGGAGGGAAGTTAAGAGCACTTCTCGATACGGCACTTGCGAAGAACAGGCAAGTGCCACTCGAAGTGACAAATTATTTTTATGCATTATTTCTTTAACACTTCTAAAACAAAAAAAACATGCCACAGAAAAAATCACCAAAAATAACGCTGGTAGGCGCAGGGCCGGGAGATCCGGAGCTTATTACCGTGAAAGGCTTACAGGCTATCCGCTCGGCGGATGTCATCTTATACGATGCTCTCGTGAACCCCGAATTGCTGGAACAAGCACCGGCCGGGGCCTTGAGGATCTACGTTGGCAAGCGCAACCATCAGCATGCTTATACACAGGAGGAGATCAACGCCGCCCTCGTTCACCAGGCTTATACGCATGGTCATGTGGTGCGCCTCAAAGGCGGCGATCCCTTTGTGTTTGGCAGAGGACAGGAAGAGTTGAATTATGTGAATGCCTTCGCGATCGAAACGGAGGTCATTCCCGGAATTTCCAGCTCTATCGGCGTGCCGGCCCTGGCTGGCATTCCTGTCACGCATCGTGGCGTGAGCGAAAGCTTCTGGATTATTACCGGCACCACGAAAGACAATGCCGTGTCGAAAGATGTCTTTGAGGCGGCAAAGACCAATGCCACGGTGGTGATCCTGATGGGCCTTTCAAAACTGAAAGAGATTGCAGCGATCTTTACCAAAGAAGGAAAGCAGGACACTGCCATCGCCCTTATACAGGACGGCTCCCTGCCTACGCAACGGGTGGCCTTAGGAACGGTCCGTACAATTGTGGAAGAGGCGGAGCGGCAAGGTATCAAAGCGCCCGCGGTAATCGTAGTTGGCGAAGTTGTGAAGCAACACCGGAACTTTGCCGCGTTATCCCAACACTTAAAAGCCCTCGTGAACTAGTGGAAAGCAAATACCGCATTTATACCCTGATCTATTTTGAGCGATGTTAGGCATGAATTTTTTTGTGCCAGACGTTTATACATTTCTTTTTTAAACAGATCAAATCACCTATATGAGACCATTTTTTATACTTATTTTTTTACTACAACTAAACAGCATCAAAGCCCAGAATAATTTACTGCAGATCACCGGAGAGCTTCATGATCAGAAATCGGGTGAAGCCCTTGTGGGCGCTATCGTCCAGATAAAAGAGGCACAGGTGGTAACGACGACCAACGCCTCCGGAAAATTTACCGTAAAAGCACCGTTGAAGTTTCCCTTCGTTCTCAATGTCAGCATTGTTGGCTACGAAAGCCAGGACTTCGTGGTAGAAACCGCCACCGGAAACCTCGATCTGAAGCTGAACCCACAGGTACTGCTCATCAATGAAGTGGTGGTTTCCGCTTCCAAGACAGAAGAGAGTATTTTGAAATCGCCGGTGGCCATCGACAAGCTCGATATTATTACCATCCGCGAAACACCGGCTCCTACCTTTTTCGATGCGATGGAAAACGTGAAAGGCGTGCAGATGACGACAGGAAGCCTCACCTTCAAAGTGCCGAATACGAGGGGATTTAATTCTCCCAACAATTTTCGATTCACGCAACTGGTAGACGGTGTGGATATTCAGTCACCGACCCTGGGCATGGCGCTGGGTAATACAATCGGTCCCAACGAGCTGGACATCCGAAGCGTGGAGATCATTCCCGGCTCCTCATCGGCTTTATATGGTGTCAACTCCATCAATGGCCTTTCCAATTCCTTTACCAAAAGTCCTTACCTCTTCAAAGGTGTCAGTGTCTACCAGCGCACAGGCATCAACCATGTGGACAATATCGACCACGGGCAAAGCCTGATGAGTGAAACCGCGTTCCGCATCGCGAATACCTTTGGTCATCATGACAAGTTCGCGTTTAAATTAAATGCTTCTTATTTCCAGGGGGTGGATTGGGTGTCGTCGAATCCGACGGACCAGAATCCCTATGGGCTGGCTTCCTCCAATCCCCAATTCCCCGGCTTCTCGGGGCAGGCGCTCAATCCCGCTTACGACGGCTGGAATAGCTATGGCAACGAAAGCAATAATAATGTGCCGGTGGTGATCAATTACCAGGGCAAGACACAGACCTTCAATGTACGACGAACAGGCTGGGATGAAAAAGACCTCGCTGATCCTACTGTGAAAAATATCAAGCTGGATGGCGCCTTGCATTATAAGATCAATGATAAAACAGAGATCAGCTATAAGTACCGTTACGGACAAATGGATGGCCTGTTCCAAAGGGGAAATAAAATTCAGTTGAAAAATGCCACGCTTCAGAATCATAGCATCGATCTCAAAGGAGAAGCGATCACTTTCAGGGCGTATACATCCATTGAAAACACAGGAGATTCCTATAACTTAAAGCCATTGGCAGATAACCTCGATCTCACGTTTAAGGACAATAAATCCTGGGGAAATGACTATAAGACAGCTTTGCAGAATGCTGTCAACTCCGGTGTGGATATCACCACGGCGCAACAGCTTGCACGGGAAAAGGCCGATGCAGGAAGATTTACACCCGGCAGTGATGCCTTCCATGAGGCGAAGCAAACCATTACCAACATCAATAACTGGGATCATGCCTCACTGATCAAAGATGCACCATTAACAGGGGGCGCGGCACTCTGGCAAAAAAGCAGGCTCTACCATGCTGATCTGCAATACGACCTGAGCCGTTATACCTCGAAGATCGTTGACGTGCTGGTGGGCGCCGACGGGCGTGTGAATGAGGTGATGCCGGATGGGAATAATTTCGTAGACTTCAGCAAGCCTTTGGCAGAGCGCAGCACGCCCGGAGGAAAGCCTGTGTATTACTCGAAAGTAGGAGGCTTCGCCCAGGCTACTAAAAAACTGTTACAAGACCGCTTAAAGCTCGTGGCTTCTCTGCGTTACGATAAGAACTTTGACTTCGAAGGGAAATTCAATCCGCGTGTGGCTGTCGTCTATACCTTCCTGAAACAGCATCACGCCCGGATCTCGTACCAGGACGGTTACCGCTTTCCCGCCTTGTTCGAAGCGCTCTCCTTTGTCAACAACGGTGGTGTGAGGAGGGTAGGAGGATTGGCGAAAGTGAATGAAGGCCTTGGCTTTTTAGAGAACTCCTATACCAAAGCATCGGTGGATGAATTTTCGGGAGCGGTGAATGCCGATATCGCCGCAGGCTTATCGAAGAATGCCGCCATCCTTAAAAACAAAGGGCTCCTCACGGTGGCCAATCTTCCGCAAATGCAGCCGGAACATATCCAGGCTTTCGATGCCGGGTACAAGGCGGTGCTATTCAATAACAAAGTGGTGGTCGACTGGGATTTTTACTGCAATATCGAAAAGGGATTTTTAGGGCAGGTAGAAGTGGCTGTACCCACAACAGGCCTGGCAGGCTCAGACAGTGCGGCTTTCGACGCCTATACTAAAACGCGCAACACACGTTACCGCGTGTTTACCAATGCGAGAAACACTTACTTCAGTTATGGCTCTTCATTGAGGCTGAGTTATAATTTTTTCAGCACTTACTCCATTTCCGGGAACCTGAATTACAACGATCTGAAAACGCTGGAGAAGAACGATATTTTCATCACCGGCTTCAACACGCCGAAATGGTCGGCCAATGTACAGTTCGGCAACCGCGACCTGTTCAGGAATTTCGGCTTTAACGTCGTTTGGAAGTGGCAGGAAAATTACCTCTGGGAAAGTCCTTTAGCCACGGGCAATGTCCCGGCGTTCTATACCTTCGATGCCCAGGTTTCCTACAAGATCCAGGCAATCAACACAGCTTTGAAGCTGGGTGGAACGAATATTCTGAACCGCCGCTATTTCCAATATGCTGCCGGGCCAACCATCGGAGCGCTCTACTATTTCAGCCTCACCTACGATCTCAAATTTAAAGACCGCGACTAAACTCCATGAGCAAGATTCCTGAATCGCAAAATACCTTATTCCCTGTTTTTATCAAGCTCGAGGAGCTTCGTGTGCTGATTGTTGGCGGCGGAAAAGTGGCTTTGGAAAAACTGACGGCCATTAGTCTGAATAGCCCTGCCGCCAGGATCGTACTGGTGGGGAAGGAGCTGCGTGAAGAGATCAAAGCCTTTCAGAAAAAAAACGAAGCGCTCAGCATTCACGAGCGTGAGTTTATGCCTCATGACCTTGATGACATCGACCTGGTGATCGTAGCGGTGAATGATCCGGAAAAGAGCCTGGAGATCAAGAGCCTTGCAAAACAGAAAAGGTTGTTGGTGAATGTGGCGGATACGCCGGCGCAATGCGATTTTTACCTGGGCTCTATTGTTCAGAAAGGAAATATCAAAATTGCTGTTTCCACGAATGGCAAATCACCGACGCTCGCAAAACGGATCCGCGAAGTGTTTGAGGAATCCTTTCCGGCGGAGATCAATGAATCGCTGGACAACCTGTCGAAGATCCGCTCTTACCTGAAAGGTGATTTTACGGACAAGGTAAGGCGGCTGAATAAAATAACCGCCTCTCTGCTCAGGAATCCGGATAAGATTAACAGGATCAGCCGCCAGCGGATCTGGATCTACAGCCTGTCGATCCCCGGTTTATTGATCTCCGGCTATTTGTTGTGCTATTTCCTGTCGCCGGATATCATCGGCGGTTATGCCTATCACCTGGCCCAGGCCATCGATTCATCCATCCTCCTGTATATCCTGGCAGGCTTTGTGGCACAGATGATAGACGGGGCCCTGGGAATGGCTTATGGTGTCACGGCTACGACCTTTCTCTTGTCTTTTGGAATTCCTCCTGCTGCTTCGAGTGCCAGTGTACATGCCTCGGAAGTATTTACGAGCGGTGTTTCGGGCTTGATGCATTTGAAATTCGGGAACGTCAACACCAAATTATTTAAGAGCCTTCTGATTCCGGGTGTGATCGGTGCTATTCTTGGAGCTTATATCTTATCATCGTTCGAGGAGTATAATGATATCATCAGGCCCCTGGTTTCCCTCTATACACTGGTGCTCGGCGTGATCATCCTAGTAAAGGCTATCCGGAAGCACCGGGAAAGGCAGCGCATCCGGAGAATTTTTCCGCTGGCAATGACCGGTGGATTCCTGGATTCGATCGGCGGCGGAGGCTGGGGACCGATTGTGTCTTCCACGCTGATTGCCCGAGGCCGGAATCCGCGCTATACGATCGGTTCCGTAAACCTGGCGGAATTTTTCATTGCCCTGTCGAGCTCTCTTACTTTTGTTACCATTATCGGCCTTACACATTGGATCATTATCGCCGGGCTGATCATCGGTGGCGTGATCGCAGCACCGATCGCCGCTTATTTAGCCAATAAGATTCCTGCAAAAACAATTATGATTCTTGTGGGTTTAGTAGTCATCATCTTAAGCTTAAAACGATTATTTTTTTAAAACCAATTCAATACATACCCTATGATTAAAACAGATATCGCCATCATCGGCGCAGGCCCCGTTGCCTTATTCGCCATCTTTGAAGCAGGACTTTTGAAAATGCGTTGTCACCTCATAGACTATTTGCCGCAGATAGGAGGGCAGCTGTCGGAGATCTATCCTAAAAAACCGATCTATGATATTCCCGGCTATCCTTCTGTGCTGGCGCAGGACCTGATCGACAACCTCGTGAAGCAGGCAGAGCCTTTTCACCCGGGCTATACCCTGGGAGAACGCATTGAGTCGCTCGACAAGATCGGCGAAGGTGATTTTATCCTCAGGACCAATATGGGAACAGTCATCAATGCCGGTGTGGTGGTCATTGCCGGAGGCCTGGGCTGCTTCGAGCCACGCAAGCCGGAAGTAGAAAGCCTTGTGAAATTTGAAAACGGGAAGGGTGTTAATTATATGATCCTTGATCCGGAGACATACCGCGGGCAACGCATGGTGATTGCGGGAGGCGGCGACAGCGCACTCGACTGGACGATTTTCCTGAGTGATATCTGTTCGGAGCTCACCCTGGTGCATCGCAGCGAATCCTTCAGGGGCGCGCCCGACAGCGTGAACAAAGTGATGAAGCTCGCCGAAGAAGGAAAGATCCGCTTGTTGCTAAATACGAACCTGACGTCAGTGGATGGCAACGACAGGTTGGAATCTGTAGCGATGATCAACTCTAAGACACAGGAGAAAACCCTGCTTGCGACCGATCATTTAATTCCGCTCTTTGGCTTGAGTCCTAAGCTGGGACCGATTGAAAAATGGAACCTGAACATTGATAAGAACGCCATCGAAGTGAATACCGACGATTACTCAACCAATATTCCGGGTGTCTATGCCATTGGCGATATCAACACGTATAAGAACAAGCTGAAGCTGATCCTGTGCGGTTTCCATGAAGCCGCGCTGATGAGCCACAGCGCTTATAAATACCTGAATCCTGGCGTAAAATACACCATGAAATATACCACGGTGAACGGAGTTCAGGAATTTTAAATTGGTATCTTTGCAGGGATACCCCACATTTTAATCAGATCATACATGAAGATCACAATCAAAAAACAGGAAGGCGATTTCCACATGCTGGCATCCAACGAAGATGGTAATACCCTGGCTATGGATGGCTCAGAAGAGATCGGCGGAGAAGGAAAAGGCATGAGACCTATGCAGCTTCTGTTATCGGCAGCAGGCGGTTGCAGCTCTATTGACGTGCTGCTGATGCTGAAAAAACAAAAGCAGGTGGTGGAATCATTTGAAGTGGAAGTAGAGGGCCACACGGAAAAAGTGGAGGAGCACAGGATCTTTAAAACAATTGTCATCCATTTTAAAATTACCGGCAACGTGGACCCGGAAAAAGCGGAAAGAGCCGTGAAGCTGTCGCTGGAGAAGTACTGCTCTGTCTCAAAGATCCTGGAGCCAACAGCAGACATCAGCTACACGCTTCGTGTAAATCAGATCATCATCGAAGGCATGACTGCCGACAAAGAAAATACCCATGAAGGATAAGCAATTTGAAACACAAGCCATCAGGGCGCAATTGGAGCGTACAGCTTATAACGAGCATTCGGCGCCACTCTTTCTGACCTCCAGTTTTGTATTTGATACGGCCGAAGACATGCGTGCCGCTTTTAATGATGAGTCGGACGATTTTATGTATTCGCGCTATGTGAACCCCAATACGAGTGAGTTTATTGATAAGGTTTGCCTGCTCGAAGGCGCGGAAGCCGGGTTTGCCACCGCTTCGGGCATGGCGGCGATCTTCACCACGTTTATGGCCTTGTTGAAATCCGGGGATCATGTCATTTCCTGCTCTTCGGTATTTGGTGCGACACATGCGCTGTTTACCAAATATTTTCCGAAATGGGGCATAACGCATTCTTATTTCTCTACCAATGAAGCCGGAGAAATCGAAAAGTTGCTGAAGCCCGAAACAAAATTCATTTACCTGGAAACGCCTACCAATCCTGCCATTGAGCTGATCGACCTGGAAGTCGTAGCCGCTGTGGCAAAAAAACATAAGCTGTTGCTGATCGTGGATAATTGCTTTGCCACGCCTTATTTACAACAGCCCATCAGGTTTGGCGCCGACCTGGTAATCCATTCGGCAACGAAATACATGGATGGACAAGGCCGTGTATTAGGCGGAGTCGTGGTGGGAAACAAAGAGCTGATCAACGGTATTTATTTGTTCGGAAGGCTGACGGGTCCGTCGATGAGTCCCTTCAATGCCTGGGTCCTCAGCAAGAGCCTGGAAACCCTGGCGCTGCGGATGGACAGGCATTGCGACAATGCGCTTTACATTGCGCAGGCTTTGGAAAATCACCCGAAACTGGAAACCGTGTCTTATCCTTTTCTGCCATCGCATCCTCATTATGCCATTGCTAAAAAACAAATGAAAGCAGGCGGAGGCATCCTCACGGTAACCGTAAAAGGCGGCTACAAAGGCGCGACTGAATTTCTGGATAAACTGAAGCTCCTGAAAATCTCACCGAACCTGGGCGATGCACGAAGCATCGTGACACATCCCGCGTCGTCCACGCATTGCAAGCTCAGCGAAGAAGAGCGTTTGAAGGTGGGAATTTTGCCGGGACTGATCCGTGTATCGGTTGGCCTCGAAAACAAGGAAGATATTTTAAATGATCTGTTGCAGGCGTTAAAATAACCACATAGATATATAGGAACATAGAGAAAGATAAAGTATAAATTAAAGTGCATAGCTAAAAGGAAACATAGAAATTAAACGATGATCTCTATGTGCCTGTGTGGTTACAAAAAAATGAATACAGTAGAATATATAACAGAACTTGTGAAGGATAAATCTCCGGAAGAGGCTTTAGCTGCTCTGGCAGCAGAATTTCCGGGGCAGCTTGTGTTCTCGACGAGCCTGGGTTATGAAGACCAGGTGATCTCTCATATTGTTTTTGAAAACCAATTGCCGGTGAAAGTCTTCACACTGGATACAGGCCGCTTGTTCAACGAAACCTATTCGGTGCTAAGTTCTACGCTCAGCCGTTATAAAACACCTGTCACCGTGATGTATCCGCAAACGGAAGCGGTGGAGCAACTCGTTACGAAAAAAGGACCCCTCAGTTTTTATGAAAGCATCGCCAACCGGAAAGAGTGCTGCTATATCCGCAAAGTAGAACCTTTGAAACGCGCCCTGAAAGGAAATAAGATCTGGATTACCGGCATCAGGGCTGAGCAGTCGGAGAACAGGCAGGACATGTCTTCGGTGGAGTGGGACGAAGCCAACCAGATCGTAAAGTTTCATCCCATCCTTCATTGGACGTTGGAAGAGGTGAAAGCATACATCCGTCAGCATAACATCCCGTACAATCCCCTGCATGATAAAGGCTTTGTGAGCATTGGCTGTGCGCCGTGTACCAGGGCTATCAGGGAAGGTGAAGATTTCAGGGCCGGTCGCTGGTGGTGGGAAACAAACGATAAAAAAGAGTGTGGGTTACATAGCAAGAGTTAGTAGTGAGATGTGAGACATGAGTAGTGAGAGACTTAAGGGATAAAAGAGAATGAAGAGACAAAAGAGATAAAGATTAAACCCGGTGGCTGAGCGCAGTTGAAGCCAAAGGACTTAAGGGATAAAAGAGAATGAAAGAAAAGAATGTTGTATCTCAGTCCGGAGGCTGAGGCTCCCGAAGTCACCGGGTGGATAGAGGTTAATTAAAAAATCAACGATTACTGGAATAAAAAATGAATAAACCATTAGATTATTTAGATGAGCTGGAAGCGGAAGCGATCTATATTTTGCGTGAAGTAGCCGGGCAGTTCGACCGTCCTGCCTTATTGTTCAGCGGCGGAAAAGACAGCATCTGCCTGGTACACCTGGCTTTGAAGGCTTTCAGGCCGGGGAAGTTTCCCTTTCCTTTGGTGCATGTGGATACAGGTCATAATTTTAAGGAAGCGCTCGATTACCGTGACCAGCTTGCTAAAAAGCTGGATGAAACACTGATTGTGCGTTATGTGGAAGATACGATCCGTGCCAAAAAACTCCAGGATGGCAAAGGGAAATTTCCGAGCCGCAATGCCTTGCAAACCTACACGCTGCTCGATGTGATCGAGGAGTTTGAATTCGATGCCTGCATTGGCGGCGCCCGCCGGGATGAGGAAAAGGCGCGTGCCAAGGAGCGCATCTTCTCTGTGCGCGATGAGTTCGGGCAATGGGACCCCAAGATGCAGCGCCCGGAGTTATGGAACATTTACAATGGGAAGATCAATAAGGGCGAGAATGTCCGGGTATTCCCGATCAGTAACTGGACGGAGCTGGATGTATGGAATTACATTAAGCGGGAGAAGATCGAGCTGCCCTCCATTTATTTTACACACGAGCGGGAATGTATTCTCACGGAGAACGGACAGCTGATGAACACCAACGAGTTTGTGCAGCTGGAAGAAAGCGATGTGCTTGTGACTAAAAAAGTACGTTACCGCACGGTGGGCGATATGACCTGTACGGCGGCTGTAGAAAGCGAAGCTTATACGGTGGACGATATCATTGCAGAGCTGAAGCAAACGACCATCAGCGAACGCGGCGCTACCCGCATGGACGACAGGATCAGCGAAGCCGCGATGGAAGACCGGAAAAAAGGAGGCTATTTTTAAAAAAGACAAAAGAGATTGAAGGGACCGAAGGGACGAAAGACATTGGACAATAGACATTAGACAACTGACAGTGCTTTCTCATATCTCATCTCATGACTCATATCTAACAACATGCAACTATTAAGATTTTTTACAGCAGGGAACGTCGATGATGGAAAGAGCACGCTCATCGGGCGCTTACTTTACGATAGCCATTCGATCTCAACGGATATCATTGAAACGCTTACCAGGCAAAGCAAAGCCAGGAGCGAGAATGCCGGGATCGACCTCGCTTTGCTGACCGATGGACTGAGGGCGGAGCGCGAGCAGGGCATTACCATCGATGTGGCTTATAAATATTTCAGCACCGAAAAACGGAAGTTCATTATTGCCGATACGCCGGGGCACATCCAATACACGCGCAACATGTTTACCGGCGCTTCCAATGCCAACCTTGCGATCATCCTGGTGGATGCGCGCAACGGGATCACGGATCAAACCAAACGGCACTCTGTGCTCTCCGCTATCCTGGGGATTCCGCATGTGCTGGTGTGTATCAACAAGATCGATCTGGTGGAGTATTCCGAGGATGTATACAAGAGCATAGAAGCGGATTACCGCACCTTTTCCAAAAATCTGAATCTGAAAGATCTGACCTTTATTCCGGCCAGCGCGCTGGCAGGTGATAATGTGGTGAAGAAGTCGGAGAAGCTGTCGTGGTACCAGGGCAAGACGCTGCTGGATTTTTTGGAAACAGTAGAGATCAGCGAAAGTGGGAAAGCCGATTTGCCACGCTTCCAGGTGCAATATGTCATACGGCCGCAAACAACAGAATTGCATGATTACCGCGGCTTTGCAGGCCGCATTGCCAGTGGGGTTTATCAGAAGGGACAGCGGGTTGCCGTTCTGCCTTCGGGCATCGAAACGCTTATCGATAAAATAGAAAGCAACCGGGAGGAAATCACCTCCGCTTCCGAAAACATGCCCGTGATCATTCATTTAAAAGACGACGTAGACGTCAGCCGCGGCAACAGTATTGTTCCGGTAGAGCATTTACCCAAAACAGAAAAAGAGCTGTCTGCCGTGATCTGCTGGATGGACAATGCCGCGTTTATTCCGGGGCAAAAGATCCTGTTTCAGCAAAATAGTTTCCGGACCAAGGCCCTGATCAAAGAGGTGAGTGCCAAAATAGATATTCACTCCTACGAAGAGCTGCCTTACGATGGAGCCATGAAACTGAACGACATCTGCAGGGTGCTCATCAAAACGGCGGAGGCTGTGAGCTTCGACAGCTACAAGGACAACCGCCATACAGGCGCTTTTATCCTCATCAATGAAAATACGAATAACACGGTTGCAGCAGGAACCATCCATTAAAACATAATTACAGAGCAGGAACATGGAATTGATCACCACATACATTTGTAAAAAATTCGACATCGGCGTCCACGATAATATGTTTGGTGGAGCGCTCATGTCGCTCATCGACGATGCGGCAGGCTCTTATGCCTCGCAGATCTGCGATACGCCGCACATGGTTACCATCAAATTCGACGAGCTGGTCTTTAAGAAGCCGGTGAAAGTAGGAAACATCATTAAGATCTACGGGCGTGTTATTAAATTCGGCAGCTCTTCGGTAGAGCTATACATGGAAGTGAGAAAGCATAACGTGTATACCGGCGAGCAGGAGATCGTCACGCATACCAATGTGAAATTCGTCAGGATAGACGAAGAAGGAAATGCTATCCCGGTTTCGGACCGTGTGAAAACAAGGTACGAAAGGCGCCTGAGAGAATTCGGGAAAGGCTTGCTCTCGGCCGAAGAAACCGATGGTGAAAAGCAGATCGGGGCTTTGATCTGAGGCTTACTCTTTGATAAAGCGCGCCACGGTCACCTCTGTAGCAGTGTACAGTTTCAGGAAATAAATTCCGGAGGCTAAAGACGCAATGTTTAAGTGTATCCGGTTTTCCTCTTCCTCTTCCTGGAACCCGGTATCAATGGCAAGGCCTTTTGAGGAGAAGACCTCTACATTTAGTAGCCTCGACTCATAATTGATATCGAGGACATCGTTTGCAGGAATAGGGTAGATGACAGGCTTGTTGCGTGATCCGGCTTTATAGTCTATCGAAATCATTTCGGAAAGCGATGACTGCCTGTTCAGGTCGACCTGCCTGATCCTGTAGTAATTGATCGGATCCGGATTTTCATCGTAGCTTAGGTAAGCATTCATTCCCGAAGAATTTCCTTTGCCCGCAACCGTTTCAATCACCTTCCAGCTATAGTCCCCGTTCATCTTCTCCACATCGAAATAAGCATTGTTCTTTTCAGTGGCCGTTTGCCATTCGAGCCGGATTGCCTGGCTTGCCTGCTCTCCACTGAAAGAAATGAATTCAACGGGAAGCGTACCGGCATCGTAGTGTACCGTAACGGTGATGGCATCAATGTTGGCGGTTAATAATAAAGAGGCGAGGCCGGCATTCATCTGGGCTGAAAAAAGAACCCCAAAGTTGGTTGCATTGATCTGTGCGGGCGTCCAGGTTGTTCCCCACAGGTCCGCATTATTGCCATAGATGCTTACACCATCCGATCCGCTCCAGCCTGCTCCCGATGCATGGTTGGTTCCCACCTGGGCGCCCGCCTTCGTTAAAAACACATTCTTGTCTGTGATCGAAGAGCCGATAAGCAAACCGGCAGCGTTTCTTTCCACGCGCACTTCAATGCCGCAAACCGTTGCGGTGGACGGGATTGCAAAGCCATAGCCGGAAGTTTGAATGTAATTGGTTTGTGCGCTTGCCAGAACACCTAACAAGGTGCCACAGGAAATATAAGAGTTGTTGGAAGAAATTCCGTTCACCAGATTAGACCAGCTGAGAGAGCCTGTCGAGCCGTTGTTTGTAACCGTTGAAGGATACGTAGCTCCCGTCGGGACACATTGGGATAACACATGACTGGTGCTGAAGATTAAAAGGAAGGCGGTACATAAGAGCGTTATGTTTTTTGAAGGCCACATTATAATGCCGGTTGGGAGGTTCGCCAACAAAGGTATGATCTTCTGAAACCATTGTAAACACGTGCAACTACCCGTTTTTCAGGGTAAAATTACGCACGTAGATTATGCAGGAAAAAACAAGTAAGCCTGATCAGGATGGAAGAGAAATGATTTTGTTCCTGAGAGCAAACATCACCAGGCTCAATACATTTTTCGTATCCGTTTTTGCCATGATGCACTGGCGATGGCCTTCAACCGTTCTGATGCTGATGTGAAGGATCTCTGCAATCTCCTTATTCGATTTTTCGAGACAGATCAGGTTGAGCACCTGTGTTTCCCGTTCTGTAAGGCGAAGCTTCACGTTATCGTCATGTTGCTTTTCTACGTGGATGAGTTTGTCCATCAATAATCCGGAGATCTCATCATCAAAATAAAATCCTTTATGATGAACCGTTCTGATCGCATCGATCACTTTTTCGATATCGCAATTCTTCGGAAGAAACGCACGCGCCCCTTTGGCAAGGTATTCGGCAATGTAGCTGCTTTCATAATACATGCTCAGCATGATCACTTTTACTTCCGGATATAATTCCCTGATCTTGGTAAGGGCTTCTTTACCTTCCATCACCGGCATGCTGATGTCCAGCAGAATCACGTGAGGGATGGTATGTTTTAACCGATCCAGAAGCTCCTGACCGTTACCGGCTTCAAATGCAATACTGATATCTTCTTCCTCGTTAAGTAATGATACCATTCCTTGTCTGAATAATACATGATCTTCGGCAATGGCAATACTGATTTTCGGCTTCATAAAGTGTGGGGTCTGGTAAAAACTAAAATATTGATTTTTTTAATACAATAAGTGCATAAAAGATTTTATTTTTTCTTTATCGATGTTTAAATCAATTTAATACCATGTTTTTGAGTGTTAGGTCTTCTGTAAATTCGCGTAGTTTTACGCGTTTTCGAGAGGAGGGTGTAATTAAAAGTGTTGATTATCAAGGTGAAGTTGAATAGGGGGTATTTAATCTTTAGTAAAAACTAATTTGGAGTAAAGTATCATTTTCAGTATTTCCCGCAGGGCTTTCAGGTGTTTTTCGGGATTAGAGCTGCAAGTTTTTTAGGAGCAATTTCGCAATACGCCGTCCTAAGCGCATCCACGAACATCTCTTTCGGTACATGTTTCATGTCTATAAACGTCCAGCCTTGCTTGCCCCATTTATTGGGCACAGGAAAAATAATGCTGTTGTCGTATGCAGAAAATACATTCTGATCGATCTCCGATAATTTAATACAGGCACGGTGATGCTGCTCATCATAGCTGGCAAATATTTTTTTATTTACCCTGAAAGATGTTTTCTCAAAATGAGGCTCCTCGGTCACTTCAGGAAGAGACAAGGCAGTTTTTCTTAAGGTTGAGAAGCGGATCATTGTCAATCGAAAAGGATGTGCTTAAAGATACACATCGGATTGATACTTCTCCCGAAAATTGTATGGACGGCTAAGGTTTTTTTACCGGGCGTGTATATTGATCCAGTTCTGTCCAGGGGCCGCCGTTATATACCCTCCTGAAACCCCGCTCCTTTAAAATCTCTACAGCCTTTACACTTCTCAGTCCGTGCGAACAACAGGTGATGTAGGTCTTGCCCGTATCCAGGGAAGTAAAAGCTGTTCTTAATTTACTTAAAGGAATATGAATGGAAGGATGAATGTGTCCGTCTTCATATTCGGCAGCCGTTCTTACATCCAGGATCACAGCGCCTTCTGCGATGAGCACATCCAGCCCTTTGTCTATGTGGCTACGCTGATACGTTTTATAGAGCGCATAAACAACGATCAGTAGAAGTACAGTAATGACGAAATATTTCATTGTGCCCGGGTGTTTGGTTTAAGAAGCCTCGCATTGATGTAAAATGTTCCGAAAGGAATCAGGCAGGCGACCAGCACTTTCCAGGTGGTTTGCCTGAAGCGCCATTGCTGCTCAATGCCTGTGTTGATGGTCTGGAAAATGAACAGCAAAAATAAGATTCCGTGCAGAGGCCCGATGATCCTGACAAGCGCCGGTACATCAAACAAATACTTGAGAGGAACGGCAAGCCCCACCAGGAGCAGGAGCGAGCTGCCTTCGAGCCAGCCCAGTAATTTGAGCCGGCTAAGTGCTGTGGAAAAAGAAAGGTGTATCATCGTTTAAAAAGTTCTCAGGTAAGGCCTTGCCGCCCAGGGCGAAAAAGGCCAGGGAATGGCAAGGAGAATGATCAGGAGCCCGGCGCTAAACCAGATAAGCATGGTCCTGAATTTCTCAGGGTCGCTCTGTTTGCGTTTGGCCAGCGCGGAGCCAACCGTGATAAGCACAATGGCAATCAGCATGAGCGAGATGTGAATGAGTCCGAAAAATGTGGTGTTCACCTGCCGGATCGCCTCCCCGAAATTTCTCCAGAAGTAAGAGGTCACGGGGCTCTGAAGGTAGAGAATCATTCCCGCTATGAGCTGGATATGCGCAATGGTAGCTGTCCAGTGCCTGGCCGAGTTATCCGTTTTTGAAAAGACAAGCCCTTTTGAAAAGCCCCTGTAAGCTCTGAAAACAGCATACAGCAGGCTCAGCAGGACGAGCCATCGCAAAAGGGAATGGAGGAGCAGAAAGAATAAGGGGCTATCGAACATCGCAGAAAGTATTCTGCAAAGTAAGCGGCAGAATCAAAAGCAGGTGAGGACATAAGACTCTTCTTTCAGGACTTTTCAATCCGCTGGCGAAATTGTAAGGGAGTCACCGCTTCGTATTTTTTGAAGAGCCTGCTGAAATAAGACGCATCGCTAATGCCCAGTTCGGCGGCAATGCCGTTTACCGGCAGGTCCGTCTGGTGCAGGAGTACCTTGCCTTCGAGCACAATGGCCTCGTCGATCCATTTGATAGGCGATCGGCCGGTGATCTGTTTCACGATCTTATTCAAATGGTTGGGGCTCACGTGCAGTAAGGTGGCGTATTCCGTTACCAGGTGTTTGGAGCGGACATGTTTGAACACCAGCTCCTTGAACTTATTCGTGAGTGTGACGACGCTTGTCTGGCGGCTATCCGACAAAGGCATGTAAACATCATGAAGCTCGCATAGCAGGGCAATGAAGTTGGACTGAATAAGCTCCGGCTTGCGAAGGCCCGAGGATTTGTAATGGGTGTAAATGCGTTTGAAGAGCTGCAACACATGAGCCGAGCTGTCCTTCGGGAGCCTGATGAAGGGATTTCCCCAAACCTGGAGAAATTCAAAGCGCTTCCACAAGCCCGGTGTTCCGGATTTTCCTACAATGATGTCGTTGTGGAAATTGCAGAGAAAGCCTTTGTTGATATCATGCTTTGCAAAAGAATAGACCTGCCCTGCGGGAACGATGACGCATTCATGCTGGTAGATGGTATAAGAGCGGCTGCCAATGCTAATATTGGCTTCTCCCGACGTGAGGTAGATGAGGGTATGCGTGGTAGAGCGGGTAGGAGGGACAGGGAGCCTGATCAGCCTGATCAGATCCTGGACCTGCACGATGAAAAATGTACCGTAGTCGGCTTTCAGAAGAGCGTTCGTTTCTTCTTCGCCTTTGATATACCTTTCGCGAAAGGCTTCCGTACTATGTGTTTTTATGTTGGACAGAACAATTCCCCTTAAGGATTTTAGCCAAAGGTATTGATCCGTTGGATATTATTTGCAATAATTGTTTTTTCTTTATCGTTTTTCACCAGCGTTAAAGCGGTTTGTAAATGCGCAATGGCTTTTTGCGGATCCTGCTCTTTATAAAGCTCTCCCAAAAGAGAATGGTATAAATAATAATGCTTTAAATCCAGTTTTTCCGCTTCCCTGATGGCTTCCTCTTTTCCATTGGCTTTGGAAAGGGCATAGGTTCTGTTAAGAGCCGCCAGCGGTGAATATTCCAGTAAAAGCAGCTTATTGTAAAGTTGTAAAATACTTTCCCATTTTTCGGCGGAATCTTTTTTATGGGTATGCCAGTAAGCGATCGCTGCCTCCAGGTGATACTTCGAAACCCTGGTTCCGGTAGAGGCCTTATTCAGATAGTCTTCTCCTTTTTGAATAAGTTCCCTGTTCCATAAGCTTTCATCCTGTTCCTCGTAAAGCACCAGGTCGCCGTTTTGATTGATTCTCGCCTCAAAACGTGAAGCGTGAAAACACATTAAAGCCAGCAGCGCATTGGCCTGCGGAAGATTGGTCTGCTCATGATCGGTGAGCATCAGGTTCAGGCGCATAGCCTCCAGGCAAAGGTCTTTCCGTAAGTTAATGTTTTGAGAGGAAGAGTAATAGCCTTCGTTAAATAAAAGGTAGATGGTTTTTAAAACCGTTTCGGTACGCTTCGCAATCTCTTCCGGTGGCGGAAGCTCAATAGCGATGTGTTCGCTCTTTAATTTTTCTTTGGCTCTTGCCAGTCGCTTATAGATAGTCTCCTTATTACTTAAAAAGGCATCGGCGATCTCTTCGGCGCCAAATCCGCATAAGATGTTGAGTGACAATCCCACCTGGGCATCAGGAGAAATTGCAGGGTGGCAAATGGCAAACATCATTTGCAGCTGGCTGTCTGTTATGTTTTTTCCCGACAGGTCAATGTCCGGCTCATTTGGCCCCGTGTCCGGCCGCTTCATTTCAGGAACGATCTTTTGATTGAAGACCGCATTCCTCTTTAAAAAGTCGAGTGCTTTATTTTTTGAAACCGTGTAAAGCCAGGCCGTAGGATTTTTTGGTAAGCCTTTAAGCCCCCAGGTTTCAGAGGCCAGTAGAAACGTATCGCTTACAATATCCTCTGCCGTTTCCAGATAAGCGATCCCGAATGCCTTGCACAACACAGAAACTATTTTTCTGTATTCCGTACGAAATAAATGCGGTATCAGTTCGTTCTCTGTCATCACTATAAAACCTCCCGGTTTTTACCGGGAGGTTAATGGCTTTAACGGTTAATCCATAGGAATAATAGCCCTTACTTCCACATTGCCGCCTACTTTCAGAATGGGGCAATCTTTGGCCAGTTCTGTGGCTTCTTCCAGGCTGTTTGCCTTGATAATGGTATAGCCACCGAGGGCTTCCTTTAGTTCCACATAAGGCCCGTCAGTAACGGTGTTTCCCGGTTTTATGACTTTCCCTTCAGGAGTTAAACGGTTCCCCTGGTCCACCAGTTTGTTCTGTGCCGCCAGGCTGCCCATCCAGTCCTGCCATGGTTTCATCATGGCCTGCATCTGTTCCGGTGAAGGCGCAGGATCATTAGTCACGGCCTCTCTTCTGAATACTAATAAAAAATCGTTCATGTTTTCTTGTTTTTTAGGTAAGGTTATTTATTGGAATGGAGGCCCACGTTGTTTCCTTCGCTGTCAATGATAAAAGCCATATAGCCAATGTCGTCACTGATCTTTGTTTTAGGCATGGCTATTTGTCCGCCGGCTTTTTCAACTTTATCGAGCGCGTGTTGCAGATCGGGATTTCCGTTCAGGTAAATTTTTGCACCTTCCTGGCTTGGTTTGTGCATCGTGCTTTCAACAAGCGCTCCCGAAACTTTTCCGTTCATGCCTTCGCTGGGGAAATAGGCCATTTTCATCCCCATCATGTTCTGTTCATCCATGCTGATTCCGAAAATAGTTTCGTAAAATGTTTTGGCTCTTTTAATGTCTGATACAGAAATCTCGAACCAGTTAAGGGCATTTTCTTGTGCTGTCATTTTTTTAGGTTTTAAGTTTATAATGGTTGAATTATTGACATAACGATCGGATCTGAAAAATTGGACACGTTCAAAAGAAAATAATTTTCACCGCCTGGAGGGGTTCCCGTTCTCCTATAAATGTAAACTAAAAAAGCAGTTCCCGTTTAAAGGAACTGCTATTAAAAAAACAAATTAACATGTTTCCATGTCATTTGTGCTATATATAGATTAATCGTGTACGCCTTCCATGATTTCCTCTACCATTTTTTTACAGAATGCGGGCAGGTCTTTCGGGCTGCGGCTGGTTACCAGGCCGTTATCAACAATCACTTCCTCATCTTCCCAGATAGCGCCGGCATTTTCCAGGTCGGTCCGGATAGAGGGGTAAGAGGTGAGCCTTCTGCCCTTCAGCAGGCCGGTTTCAATCATGGTCCAGGGCCCGTGACAGATGGCAGCCAATGGTTTTCCTTCTTCCAGGAAATCGGCTACGAAGTTCACTGCATCCTCATTCACCCTCAGAGAATCCGGGTTCATCACGCCACCCGGCAATACCAGCGCATCGTACTGGGTGCTTTTTACCTCATCTATACTTTTGACGGCCTCATACTCGTCGCCCCAGTTTTTATCTTTCCAGCCTTTGATCTTTCCTTTTTTCAAAGAAACGATCTCTACGGTAGCACCGGCCTTTATCAGTGTTTCCAGCGGTTGTTGCAATTCCGATTGTTCGAAGCCATGCGTGGCCAGGATAGCTACTTTTTTTCCCTGTAATGTATTTTCCATGATTCCTGCGCTTGTTTAGGGTACGGGATGGAATGATAAATCCTGGTGCCAGAATGATTTGAGAAAGGCTGCGGATCAAATTCTACACTTGGGAGCGCACTTCCGTTTTTAGCTAATTCACCTTCTTTTTTATTGTTAAAAAGCCTTTTTCAGCTGCCCCGGTCCGGTTAGCTTAAAAAGTCAGAAGGCTCTTTTACTCAGTAAAGCGGTAGGAACACGAGAATGTTTAATTAATGCTATGAAATTGTCATTAAATTAGCTTTAACTCCTTTCTGCCTGAATTATGAAAAAACTTTACGTTATAACTATCGGTGTACAGTTTATACACTTTTTGGCACAAGCACAGATCGTAACCGCCAACGCTGCAAACCTCAGCATTAGTCCGGGAGCCGTTGTTTGGGTAAATGGCGGGATGAACGTTTCCAACACCACCGCCTGTTTAAATAACGGGGCACTCACGATTACAAAGAACTCCACGCTCCCGATAGCAGGGACTTTCAACATAGAAACCGGCAGCACCGTTTCCGGAAACGGGATTTATGAAGTGGAGCAGGACTGGGTGAATAGTGCCAGCTTTGCGGCAGGTACCTCCAAAGTAAGGCTCAACGGGAATACCCAGCAGTTTATTACCAGCACCAACGGAACGTCCACAACCTTCAACGATCTTGAGCTATTGGGTACAGGCACGGGCACCAACCGCAAAAAAACATTGCAGAGCGTGGATGCTAAAACCGGTACCGGTGGAACCCTTCAGATTAACGACAGGGAGCTCGAAACACAGGCACAGACCTTTTTTGTATTAAATACGGCCGCAGGAGCTGTAACTAATAATACCACACCGGGCAGCGAAGGCTTCGTGAGCAGTGTGAGCCCCGGAACTTTTTCGCGCGAAACCAACAGCAGCGCCAGCTATGTATTTCCAACCGGCTCGAGCACAGGCACCCTGCGCTATCGCCCGGTAGAGCTTACTCCGGCGAATGCCAGTGCCAATACCTATGTGGCCCGCTTAAATAACAGCGATGCCAGTACGCAAAGCTTTGATCGTACTCAGACGGACGGAGTACCATGCGACTTGAATCCCTTATATTTTCACTCCATTAACCGCGTTGCCGGAACTTCGTCGACCGATGTGCGCTTATTTTACATAGCGGCTACGGATGGCACCTGGTCAGGAATGGCCCAATGGCGAACCACCAACACCATCTGGAATGATATGAATGCCCTGGGAGCAGGAACCTCGGGCGCTTTTGCCACACGTACGCGTACAGGATGGAACTTTGCAAATCCGGGCGATCCTTATATCCTCAGTAATGTAAGGCCCGATCCGCCGGTATTGAACTGCCCGTCGCTTTGCGAGAACTCAAACAATAATAATTTTACCCTCACCGGCAACAGCCCTTCTTACCAGTGGACTTTTCCGTCAAATGCTACGCTTACAGGCGGGCAGGGGACTTCCAATGTCACGGCCAACTGGACAACGGGCACTGGCTCGGTATCCGTTATTGCTATCGGAGCCGGTGGCTGTAATTCTCTTCCGGCTACCTGCATGCCTAATATCGTGCCTCCGCCAACAGTCGATTTTAGTTTTGCCGATGACATGAATGACGTCTCATTTACCGACCTCACAAACGGCAGCTCTCAATGGAGCTGGAGTTTTGGAGACAGCACCAGCTCCTCTTCCCAGAATCCTTCCCATACCTTTCCCGGCAGCGGAACGTATACCGTAGTATTGGTCGCAACGAATGGGACAGGCTGCAGTGGCTCTGCTTCCCACGTCATCGAGATCGCGGGCGACATTGTGATCCCGAATGTGATCACTCCTAACGGCGATGGAATCAATGACATCTTCACTATCAAATCAAGCGGATTAAAAACCTATGACCTCATCATCCTCAACCGCTGGGGAACCAGGATGTACAAATCAACAAGCCCTAAAGATCACTGGGATGGTACGCAAAACGGAAAAGCCGTAGCTGACGGCGTTTACTTTTATATTTTAAATGCATCCTCCGGAAGCAAAGAATTTAAATTCCAGGGATACGTAACGGTCTTTAATTAATTTACTCCTCAATCTGATAATTATGAAAAAAAACATCCTTTTTTTATTTGCTGTAGGCGCGGGTCTGGCATTTACTCCGCTTAACGCCCAGAACAATGTCGGTATCGGGACAACAACGCCGAACCCAAATTCGATCCTGGAAATGCAATCGACCACGCAGGGTGTTCTCGTACCGAGGATGACCACAGCTCAGCGACTTGCCATTGCAAGCCCTACGGAAGGCTTAATGGTGTATGATATCACCGTGGATTGTTTTTTCTTTTATGAAACAACTTCCGCTACCTGGAAAAACTTATGCTCTGCTGCTACCGGTCCTGCTGGTCCGCAAGGTCCTGCCGGCCCTGCCGGTCCCACCGGTGCAACAGGCCCTGCTGGTCCTGCGGGAGCTACCGGTCCTGCCGGCGCGGTAGGCGCAACAGGTCCTGCCGGTGCAGCTGGTCCTGCCGGCCCTGCCGGACCAATCGGTGCAACCGGCCCTGCGGGTGCTGCAGGTGCAACCGGTCCTGCTGGTCCAATCGGCCCTGCCGGTCCTGCGGGCGCAGCAGGTGCAGCCGGAGCTACTGGTCCTGCCGGCCCTGCCGGTCCAATTGGTGCAACCGGCCCTGCGGGTGCTGCAGGTGCAACTGGTCCTGCTGGTCCAATCGGCCCAGCCGGTCCTGCGGGAGCAGCAGGCGCAGCCGGAGCTACTGGTCCTGCCGGTCCAACAGGTCCACAAGGTCCTTCAGGCGTTATTCAGAAATACCACGTGTATGGCACAGCAGGAAGGCTGGCGGTAACATCTACAGCCGCTACGGCTCAGCCGGGCCTGACACAGACCTTTACCCTGGCATCACCGGCTACAGTCATTGTTTGGGCAACAATAGGGGGCAGAAACACGGCAACCACTTCCGGAGCCTATTCTACGGTAGATATGATTATTTATTTAAATGGTGCATTTTTAGCTAACGGCGGATGGAACCGCTTCACGATTACAAACCCGACAGCAGCCAATGCCTTCTCTACCTGTGCCATCAATACCATGATTTCCCTGCCTGCCGGAACGCACACGATCGATCTTAGAACAGCAAGGCTCAATGGTTCTACGTCTGTGGATATCGGCGGTAACGCTGCCGCAGATACAAATCCGGGCGAGCTGACAATTATGGTGGTTAACTAAAGAACAGGCTTATGAAAACGATTTTATCCATCTTATTTTTGAGCGCGCTCGGCAGCTATCAGGCTGGTGCGCAGACAGCAACGTCTTCCCAAAGGAATGCACAGACGCAGACAGTTCCTGAGGCGGCTACTTCTGCTTCCGGAAATGGAGCTACCGCAACGCTTGTGTCGGGAGAAAAAAATGCAACAACGAAAGAAGTTCCTTTAGAGAACAAGGATGCTAACGGAACGGCGATCCCCGTAACACCGCTCACAACCTCTTCTTCGAAGCAACCGGATTAAGAAATTACGGTTTGATCTTCACCCATTAAAAAAATCCGTACTCTGAAAGGAGACGGATTTTTTATTTACTCGAGGTTTAAGAGATGCTGGTCCCGAAAATTTTCGGTGCATCATGACTGTGTACATCCTAGGTCGCTGGCAGTAATTTTGCCCGGCACTCGCCGAAGCCAATACGTACACCGTTCTTCTCGCAATGGCCTTTGATGAGGATGGTATCATTGTCGTTCACAAACTTGCGTTCGCTGCCGTCTTTTAAGGTCATCGGCTTGGTGCCGCGCCAGGTAAGCTCCATCATGCTGCCGTATTCGTGTGGCTGAGGGCCGCTGATCGTGCCGCTTGCCATCATATCGCCCACGTTGATGTTGCAGCCGTTCACCGTATGGTGTGCCAGCTGTTGTTCCATCGTCCAGTACATGTATTTGTAATTGGAGGTACAGATCAGGTTTTCCTGCCCGTTTTCCGGAATCAAAAATACCTCCAACTTAATGTCCACGTTTTTATCACCGCTGTATTCCAGGTAAGGCAATACTTTCGGTTCCTGTGTGTAACCCGCTGTGCGGAAAGGCTCCAACGCATCGAGGGTTACCACCCAGGGAGAGATGGTGCTGGCAAAATTCTTCGACAGGAACGGCCCGAGTGGTACATACTCCCAGGTTTGAATATCGCGCGCGCTCCAGTCATTGAATAAGACCATCCCGAAAATATAATCGTCAGCATTGGCCGTGCTTACGGTTTCGCCCATCTGCGTGGACTTGCCGATAATGAAAGCCGTTTCCAGCTCAATGTCCAGCAGCTTGCTGGGCCCGTAAACAGGATTGTCGCTGTCGGCAGGCTTTTGCTGCCCTTTGGGGCGGTGAAAGGAATGGCCGCTCACGCAGATGCTGCTGGCCCTGCCGTGGTAGCCCACCGGCAAATGTTTCCAGTTGGGCATCAATGCATTTTTAGGATCGCGGATCATGGTGCCGATATTCACGGCGTGGTCGATGCTGCTGTAAAAATCCGTATAATCACCCACTTTCACGGGCATGAGCATCTTTACTGCATCCTGTTTTTTGAAGATGCTTTCAAAGATGCCTTCTTTACCTTTCAACTCCATATTATCAGCCTCCAGCAGGTCGGAGAGCCGGTTGCGTAAGGCACGCGTGGTCTCTTTTCCAAGCGCCATCAAATCGTTCAGGTACACGTCGTCAAACACTTCCTTCGGGATCTTTACCGAATCCAGGTAACCTTGTTTAGCCAGCTCATACAGGTCGATCACATAATCGCCGATGGCAGAGCAGGCGTGGTGCAGCACCGAGGCATCGCTGTAAATACCGAAAGGAAGATTTTGAATGGGAAAGTCTGAATTGGAAGAGGTTGCTATCCAGGATTTTAACTGTGGATTATTGGCTTTAAGCATCATGGCGTATTTGTTAAAAAAGGAAAAATTGCTGCGTGTAATGATAAGCAAAATTATACATTTGTAGCATGCAATGTAAAAAACTTATTTTTCTTTTTTTGACCTTTTCCAGTTTTTTAAAAGCCCAGACCTACAACGATTTTTCATTCGTTCTTAATGAGAAAGCCATCAACAAGATCTTCTCGGTGATCGGTGAAATAAGCGGCAAAAATGAATACGAAGTGATGATGATGAAGGGTGAGTATACCTGGATCATTTCCAATCCCAAGATCAATCTCCTCCCCGACAGCAGCGACTTTACCTGCGATGCCAAAGTAAATGTCGGTCCTTTCAGCTATAAATCGAAAGTGATCGGCAATGTCAAGATCAATTACGATAACAAAACCAACGAGATCTCTATTAAGATCACACGTGCCATCTTCGAGCTCTACACCATGGTGCTGGGAAATAAGATCCACATCAAGGACATTCACCTCGAAGAATATTTCAAAGATCCTTTTGTATTTGAAGGACCGAAGAGCTTTGCCACCGACATGGAATTTACCATGCCCGACAGTACGCTCAAAAAGATCTATGTGCAACCCACGGATTGTGTGATGCGCGTTATCAGGCAATCCATTATCACCTCCTGCGAGATTGCCGCCAGCGACAAGCCTTTCAAGCCTTTGATCAAAGTAGTACCTCCGATCCAGGCAACCAATGATAAAAAAAATCAAGCTGCCACTGCTACGAATACTTCCACCACTAAACCCGCCAAGCCCTGATGAAATTATTTTTTAAGCAGAATGGGTTTTACCTGTTTGTTTATGTTGTTGTATTGGCCGTGTTGGGATACATTTTGTTACACCATGGTAAAGTGCAGATCCACCTGGTGATCAACGCCTGGGTGGGAAATCCGCTGTGGGATAGCTTTTTTAAATACATCACCCATGTTGGTGATGGCCTCGTGGCATTTGTCATTGCCTTTGTATTCCTGTTCGTCAACGTCCGGAAGTCGATCTATATTTTAGCATCCTATCTTGGCGCCGCTGCGATCTCATCCTTTTTAAAGTATGTTCTTTATCCCAATACATTCAGACCACACTCAACCTTCGGCTACTTTATCCGGGATATAAAATTACACGAAGTGGAAGGCGTGGAAATGGCTTCTATCCGTTCCTTTCCCAGCGGGCATGCCTTGTCTTCCTTTGCCTTGTTTTTTTGCCTGATGTTTATGACCAGGAACCAGGCCCTGAAAGCGCTGTTCTTTCTGCTGGCATTCATATCCTCTTTCAGCAGGCTCTACCTGTCGCAGCACTGGCTGATTGATGTGTATGTGGGCTCGATGATCGGCGTGAGCTTTTCGCTCTTGTTCTATGCCCTGTTCTACAATAGCAACGATCCGCGTTTTGCCCGCCTCAATACCACTTTACCTAAACTGATAGCAGAAAGGAAACAAAAACGTGTTTAAGCTTCTTAATACCGACTGGAAAGCCCGGGCTTTCATCATCATCGCCTCGTCGCTGTTGTTCATTCCATTCATTGGCAACATGCCTTTGTTCGATTGGGATGAGATCAACTTTGCCGAATGCGCCCGCGAAATGCTGGTGTCCGATAATTATTCGAATGTGCAATTGTACTTCCAGCCTTTCTGGGAGAAGCCGCCGCTCTTTATCTGGCTGCAGGCCATCAGCATGAACCTGTTTGGGATCAACGAATTTGCGGCGCGTTTTCCCAATGCTATTTGTGGCGTTGTAACCTTGCTGGTATTATACCAGACAGGAAAACGCCTCAACGACCGTAAATTTGCTTTGACCTGGAGTTTTGTATATGCGGCTACACTTTTGCCTCACCTGTTTTTCAAAAGCGGGATCATTGACCCCTGGTTCAACCTGTTCATTTATAGCTCGGTGTTTTTCCTGGTGCAGCATACCAACAACCCGGTGGGACGCGAAGGCTACAAGACCGCCTTATTCTCCGGTTTTTTCCTGGGCCTGGCGCTGCTCACAAAAGGTCCGGCAGCCTTGCTGCTCGTGGGCTTAACGGTAGTCATCTTTTTTATCCTGGCACGGTTCAAAAAGATCTCGGAGTTTAAATTTGTACTGGTCTTTTTTCTGGCTTTCCTGGTCACAGGCTTTAGCTGGTTCGGCGTTGAGCTGCTGAAAGGAAACGGTGCCATCATCAGGGAGTTCATCGATTACCAGGTGCGCCTGTTCCAAACGGAAGACAGCGACCACGGCGGGCCTTTCATTTACCATTTTGTGGTTTTGCTGGTAGGCTGCTTTCCCTCTTCCTTATTCCTGATCCTGGCGCACAAACGCTCGCCGCACGATACGCCTTATCAAAAGCATAGCAAGCGCTGGATGGTCATCCTGTTCTGGGTGGTGCTTATTTTATTTTCTATTGTGAAAACCAAGATCGTGCATTATTCCTCCCTGTGTTATTTCCCCCTGACCTACCTGGCTACCTACGCGATTCAGAAGCTCATCAGCGGTGAATTTTCCTGGAAAAGATGGCTGCATACCTCTTTCATCGTGCTCACATCGCTCATGGGGCTGGCCTTTATCCTGGTATGCTGCATCCCGTTTTTAAAAGACTGGCTGATTCACAGCAACCTCATCGCAGACCAGTTTGCCGTGGAAAACCTGAAGGCAGATGTCAGCTGGTCGGGCTTTGAATGGCTGATCGGCTTATTTTTCCTGGTCATTGTTCTCATCAGTATTTTTAAGATCAGGGCGAAGAAAACAAAATTCATTTATGTGCTTTTCTTCGGTTCCCTCCTCACGGTGTATAGCCTCATCATGGTGGTAGCGCCTAAGATCGAGCAGTACTCGCAACATGCGGCCATCGAGTTTTACAAGATGTGCGCGAAGAATGGCTATGATGTGGAAACCATCAGCTTTAAAAGTTACGCCACCTTGTTCTACGGAAAGATCATGCCCGAAACGATGAATGCCCCGGATTATAAGGCTTATGCGATCAGGCGCCTGGGAGAGCTGCGGGAACAGGGCGAAACCAAAAATGCCGTGATGTATACAGGACTGATCCATACCAACTGGCTGGAAGTAGGCGATATTAAGAAACCCGGTTTTTTTGTGGGCAAGATCACCAATGTGGACGAGATCGCGGAACGCCGCCCGGCTTTGAAGGAGCTGTACCGCCAGAATGGCTTTGTGTTTTTTATCAGGATGCCGGATAAGAAAACAGCAGGTCAATAAATAGTGTTACTCTACAAAAAATGGATTGATGGCAACAGAGAGAAACCCGGAAGTCGACCGTTATATTGCGGACTTTCCACCTCCCACGCAGGAGTTGCTGGAGCAAATGCGCCACACGATTCTGAAAGCAGCTCCCGGTGCGGAAGAGGTCATTGCTTATAAAATGCCGGCCTATCGCCTGCATGGTGTCTTAATGTATTTTGCCGGCTACAAAGGGCACATCGGCTTCTATCCCAGTGGTTCGGGCATCGAAGCCTTTAAAAAAGAGTTGTCTGTCTATAAAGGGGCGAAAGGCTCGGTCCAGTTTCCATTGGATAAGCCATTGCCGCTTGCACTCATCACGAAGATTGTGAAGCTCAGGGTGAAGGAAAACCTGGAAAAAGCAAAGGAAAAAGAATTGAAGAAAAGCGCCGCTAAGAAAGCTGTAAAGAAATCGGCAAAACGGAAATAGTACGATGTATTGTCACTGCGAGCGATGCTTGCTGCCTCTTTGTACTCACGTCACAGCGTGAGTATCGGGAAGTGTTCCGGTTACCTTCAATAGCGGGATTTCGCAGGAGGCGAAAAATACTCGAACGACCTTGCATTGTTGACTTCGAGAGTCTTAGTCAACGAATGGTAGTTTCGAGTCACGACACGTCGTGACTCGAAACTACCATAAAATATCCATCTTTAAATAAACAACATGTTAGATCCCGATCATCCTTCTTCTCAACACATCTTTCAGGCCTCTGTGTACATCGACCGCCTCAAAGGCAATTGCTACGAGTATGTCCTGATGGACTTTGCAGAGCGGCAGCCTGTATTCAGGGATATGATTTTAACGGCCGAAGAACTACTCGATTTTTCGGAAACCGCTTTCCCGGAGAGCTATGAAAAGATCAGGCAATTGACAGAGGAGCTGATTGTGGAAATCAATAAGCTAGAGCTAATGAATGAAAAGACGGAAGAGGGTAGGTGTAAGGTCTGCAACGGAGAACTTAGTTTCTTCGAAACATACCATAAAGGAAGTATGGCCAGGGTGCCGCTCTGCACGGGGTGCAGCCGGCCGTTGATCCGTAAAGTCTCCGGCCTGGAAAGACCCACGGGCGTGTGGGCGCTGTAGCATTTTCCTGATCCCGCTCTTTCCGGGCTCTGCTTTTGTTTCCGGGTTTTTTTACAGGAAAAATTTTGCGAAAAATAAGACGCTTTTGTTAAAACTTCAGCACAAAATGCTCCTTGTTTTTTTGTTCGGTTCTGAAAAAAACAATGCCGAATTGAAAAAAGTCCATGCTCAGGCTTACCTCAGGATGCGTGTGGATTTCCTTCCAGGCCTTTTCCATGCCGGCGCTCCAATAGATGTCATCGAAGATGAAAATCGTGCCGGCATGTTTTTTGGCGAGCGCCATCCTGAAATACTTCAGGGTAGGCTCGTAGGCATGATTGCCATCGAAATACACAAGATCCACGCTTTGCTGCGATGACAGCACTTTCGGAAGTTCTTCGTCGAAATTTCCGGTAATACAAATAATGTTGTTTACCTGTTGATCTTTAAACTGTTTTTTCGAAAAAGCAGAAAGTTCCGGGCAGCCTTCGATGGTATAGAGCGTGGAAGCCGCTTGCGCTTTGGCAAGATACAAAGAGCTTAAGCCAACCGATGTGCCCAGCTCAATCATGGTTTCCGGGGCAAAGCGCTTGACGAGGCGGTACAAAAATTCAGCCTGTTTTTTCCGGGCGATGCCATGGCGGGCAATGTCGCTGATGCTGCGGAGGTTGCCGTTGAGTTTTTTTGATCCGGCCCCGAGATCGGTCATGCGGATGGTTGTCTGATCTTCCTGCAGCTGTTTCCGGACCTGGTTTAATGCCTTGAAATCCTCATAGCCAGGGGCATTGGCAATGAGCTCCTGGTAAAAGCTATACACGAAAGGCGAATGCACATCGTGCTCGGTATGAGCCGTGAGCCGGTAATTGAGGTATTTCAGAAGGCGTGTTGTACTCATATCAATGATCCTGGCAATTGCACAGGGCGCTTTTTTCCAGGGCTTTGGTTTGGTAATCAGGAAGGCTTTCCTCTTTCATAAAAAAAATGGTGAGGTCGCTCACGGCTTGCTCCGGGTGTTGCCTGTTCCAGGTTTTGATCAGGTACTTGCAAAAGTAAGGCCGCATGTAATTGTTGTTATTGAATAAATAATTCTCACCGAACTTTCGCCAGCGGTCGCTCTCAAACTCCGAAAGGATGTTTGAAGGCTTCGCATAGCTCACTGCTTGTCCGCCGCGTTTCAGGTCGATATAGCGGCCGCTTTTGGTGTAGCCGCTGTAGATGTAGAAGCCGTCATCCTTATACACACTGGGCGAGAACATGCCCCAGCTTTGTTCCAGCCTTAAGGTATTTCCGAACTTCACCAGGGAAGGATCCAGTACATAAGGGAATTTTTTGACGTTGCCCAGGTTCAGCATCAGGCAATAGCAAATGATCAGGGCCATCACTCCGTTGATAAGAACGCCGACCGTTTCCCTGATAAATACGGAGCCGCCTGGTGTGTCTTCCGGTGCGCTGTGCCTGTGTGTGATGCCAAGCCGGGCATCCAGCCGGTCGATCCAATGAGGGGGCAGCATGCCGATGAGCGTCACCAGACCAATGATGTAAAACAAGCCCACGTAGAGTGTGCCCGCAATTCCGATGTGGAGAAAGGCAATGGCAATCAGCCCTGCGAGCCTGATCCTGTAATCGGCAACAGGAAGTACCAACAGAACCGGCGCGATGAGTTCGAGGTAAAATACGATATGGGTCAGGGCTTTCATTAAGCCGGGATAGTGATACAGCACCGTTCCCAAAGGCATGCGCAGCTGATCGAGGCTCAGGGCGTAATAGAGCGCTGTGCCTTCCGAATGCCATTCGGCGTGGGTTTTGAGCAGGGCAGAAAAAAAATACACAGAGGCAATCAACAGGATATAGCCCACATGCGCATACGAAAAAGAGCGGTCGGGATAGGAGGAAGGCTTACCTGTATAACGCTCGCCCCAGGGAAGAAAAATGCCCCAGAGCAGGATCAGCCGCAGAAGATCGTCGCCACCCTGCAAAATAAAGGGATTCCTGTTTTGCAAGGATGCCAGGAAAACCCAGCAGATAAAGGTAAACAAGCGTGTCCGGTAACCCCTGATGAGCAATACAATGCAAAGGGCATTCAGCAGGAATAGCACCACCTGCCACCATAATTCCCCGCTCAGGGCATGAAAGGAAAAGTAATAGGGATTCCAGTTATACGCTTTCAGTACCTCTACAGGCAGCACGCCTTCATCTGTAAAAAAAGCCCTGATGGAAAGGCTCCGGATGAAGAGGTCGACGAGTAATACCAGGCCTACGCCGATCCGCATGAGCGACAAGGCCCGTGTATCAAGCGACCAGGCCTTTTTTAAATAAGCGGTTATGTGATGAAGGCTGTTCGTAAATGCTCTGAAATAAAAAGGCCCCCGCGATGCATCGTGGGAGCCTTAAAATTAAATGCTTTTTTCATTATAAGCAACCTACCTGGCCGGAAACCGTTACCGTAGGGAATGCTGAGCCTGATTGCAGGCAGGCAATGTTTGAGAAAGTGCCGGTGATACTGCTTCCTGAGATCGTTACCACAACGCTGCCGGCAGCCGAATACCAGGTGGTTCCTGAAGGTTGTCCTGTAGGGTTGTTAACGGTCATAAAGGCTTTACCACCTCCCGATAAAGCAGCTGAACTGCTTACCAGGGCATAAGTACCTGCCGTAGGAGGCGCAGAAAAACAAATAGAAATAGAAGTTCCCGTGCTTGTATTATTTACAGTGAGGCAGGTTTGTCCGGAGCAGCCTACGCTCGACCAGGTTCCGCCCAGGCCAACATTGCTCATGCTGGAGTTTTGGTAGGCTGTAGCCGTTGTAGCGACAGTTCCTGTGGTGGTAACGTTGGTAATGCTTGGATTTCCACCGGTACCGCCTTCTTCTTTATAAGTAGGAGTGATGGCGCTGCCGTCGTTTTTGGATTTGCAGGAAATAAAAATAATGCTTCCCAAAACAAGAGCAGAAAGCGTGGATAAAATGAGTTTTTTCATTTTTTGGATTTTTATACTCAAATGTATTGTTTTTTGATAATATTAACAAATACTTACACTCAGTGGTTTAACACATTGAATCGTTAATAAAATAGTTTCCCCTGTTTGACCATCTGTTTCAGTTTCACGCAGGCGCGGTAGCGGTCCTCCTCATACTCCTGGTAAAGCCCGTTCAGGGTCAGCAGAACATAAGCAGGGCTGAGCTCATCCGCCCATTTCAATAAGCCTTTCGGGTAGTTCACACCTTTGGTCATTGCCATGTCGATGTCCTGTGCCGAGGCAATACCCAGGTACAGGGTGTCGCAGGCTTCGTTGATGAGCATGCAAAGGATCCGGTGAAGGATGTATTTACCCAGCTGCTCGTCTTTGACAGGTTTGGCTACTTCGGCGCCCTCACGGTAATCATAAAAGCCGCGCCCGGATTTTTTTCCGAGGAAGCCTGCTTCCAGCAGGCGTTTCTGGCTCAGCGAAGGCTTGAAGCGGGGATCGTAATAAAATTGTTTCCATACGGTTTCCGTCACCACATAATTCACATCATGCCCTATGAGGTCCATCAGCTCGAAAGGCCCCATTTTAAAGCCTCCCAGCTCGCGCATGGCCCAGTCGATGGTGGCCATATCCGCAATCTGCTCCTCGTAAATCCGAAGCGCTTCGCTGTAGAATGGCCTCGCTACGCGGTTCACAATAAAGCCCGGCGTGTCTTTGGCCATCACGGTTATTTTGCCAAAGCTGTTGATGAGCGCCTGGCAATGGTTGGCAATAACCATGTCTGTGGCAATGCCCGGAATGATCTCCACCAAAGGCATCAGCGTTGCCGGGTTGAAAAAATGAATCCCCAGCACTCGCTCCGGCTGGCGGCAGGCCGAGGCAATGGACGTAATGGACAGCGAAGAGGTATTGGATGCCAGCACGCAATGCTCATTCACGGTATGTTCGAGTTCCTTAAACACCGATTGTTTCACATCGATGTTCTCTACAATGGCTTCTATCACCAGCTTGCAGGGTTTCAGGTCGGCCAAGGAGCCGGTGAAGGAAATCAGTTTGAGAATGCTGTCGGCTTTTTCTGAAGTGATCTTTTGTTTTTCCACCAGCTTCGCCAGCCCGCTTGAGAGATTGGCTTTAGCGCGTTCGAGCGCTGCCGCATTGGTATCGTAGACAAGGGTTTTGTGGCCTGCTGTTGCAGCTACCTGTGCAATACCGCTGCCCATAGCTCCGGAGCCTACTACGCCGATAATAGAATCTTTGGTAAACATATCTTATTTCTGAATGATGATTTTTTTGGTTTCGTTGATGTTGGTGCCCTGCAGGGTAATGAAGTAACAGCCGCTGCTCAGTGCCCTGGTATCGATCGTTTCCTTGTGGAGCAGCTCATTGCCTGTCGCCAGTTTATCGCTTTGCAGGATCTTGCCGCTCACGTCGCAGATGCTATAGGTTAAGATACGCTTGTCCTGATTGGCAATCAGCAGCATCACCTCGTCGCTGGCCGGGCTCGGGTATACCGAAAAAGCCGAAGCTGTTTTTCCATTTCCCGGTTTTTCTTCCAGGCCCACCGAAGACCTGTAGCCGTTATCACCTTCCAGGATGAAAATGCCGTTCTGCATATCGCAGGCAATGATGATCTTGCTGGGCAGGTACGGATAAGCGCCCCAGTTGCCGCTATAGTCGTTTCCTGCAAAATTATCGTTGGTGCCATGCTGCGGATGCGTATCGAAATACCCATAGACATTGGTGTTCGAAGGGTTAAAGATATCGTAGAGGTAAATGCCGTCCTGGTAGGTGCTTATCCAGCACCATCTGTTGTTCATGATATAAGGGTTGTGGGCTGTAGCTCTCAAATGCGAGCGAATGGTATCCACCAGGGTGATGTTGTTGAAATCGGAAACGTCGATCACTTTGGCAGGAAGGCCCGCCGGCACTTCATCGGCAAATACCATCGTTTTCCGGTTGTCGGTTTGCCAGGAGCTGTGGTTGTAACCGTTGTAGGGATAGCCCGTAAAGCTCTGCATCTGTGCAAAGGTATTGGTCACCGGGTTGAACTTTAAAATATAAAGGCCCTGTCCGCCGCAGGACGCATAGACTGTATCGTTCCGCACAAACATGTCGTGCACATAGGTGATGGAAGGAACATCCTGCGAGAGTGTTCTCAGGAGCACCGGGTTGGCCGGATTGGCAAGGCTGTACACCCTCATGTTTTCCGTAGGAGCATTAGTGCCTGCCGGCGTGGGACCTCCGCAATATAAGCGGTCCTGGTCCACAAAAATGGTATGGCAGCGCTCGAAGTAAGTGGTGCCGTTATGGATCACATGCACCGAGTCGGGCAGGTATTGCATGTCCACGATCTGGAAGGTGTTCGGCTTGGCATCGTCGCTCACGATGTAACAGTAGTTCTGGTAGTTTTTGATTTCGCGCCAGGTGCAGCCGGCATGAGCGGCCATCACGGAGTCCCTGATTACCGGGCTCTGAGGATTGCTGACATCGATGAAATAGGTTTTACTGCTGGTGCCTACAATCGCATATTCCTTGTTCTTGGAAGCCTGGTACCAGCCCCAGCAGCCCGAATACTTCCGGCCGTCGCTGCCCGTATTATCCGTTTCGGGAGTCATGTGCGACAGCAGGTTGATGTTAAGGCTCGGGTAGATTTGTGCGCTTGCAATAGGGTGAAGACCAAACAGGCAGGCAATGAGAGCTAAAAGCTTTTTCATGGAATACAGTTATAAATCACAAGATACGAAAAAAAATAATGTTGAATGCTGACAAAAACACAAGCTCTATTGTCTTTTCAAAAAAAGCGTCCGCGCAAAAGGATTTGAACCGGCTGCTTACAGGCTTAGTACTTAATCCCAGCCAGTTTCATGGCATCGAGCTTAATGGCCGAATCCAATGGGATCTGCAGGTCGAAGGATTTTTTGGTGGCTTTTTTCAGCATCACCGGTTGTTCGCGAATCTGTTTTTCAAACTGCTTGAGCTGCCTGGTTTTTTCCATGCGGGCATTGTAAGCCGCCGGGTTGGTGTACATTTCGTAAGCATCTTCAATGAAGGTATTTGCAAAAGCCCCGAGGTTTCCGTCCGAGTACAGCAACATGATCACCTGATTGCTTTCGATATTCTGTTTCAGGTCGAGCTGCCACACTTCCACGCGCTCCTGCGGATTTGGGTTAGGAATGATCTTATTGTAATAGTACCAGAATTGCCCACCGGCAAAGCAGTTCTGGCCTACACCCATGTACACGGGCCCATACCAGTAGCTGTCGGAAATGGTGAGTACGCGGGTTTTGTTTTTGGCCGTGTCCTGCTCAAACAACACGTCCGGGTAGGCCAGCTTCATGTTCTGCGGAGGATTGCGGTACAGGTTCATGCTTTTCAGCACATCAGCATCGCGGCTGCGGGCGGTATCTACCACATCTACCTTGTTCCATACCATGTCTGGCAGGTCGCAGTGATGCAGCTTTTCAATATGCCCGATGATGGTATCTACAGCGAGGCACTCTCCGTAAAAACTCCAGTGATGCCCGAACTTCGGAAACAGCGGATAGTCCGCTTTGGGCTTTAGCTGATGGAACCAGGCATTGAGGTCGAGCACATTGATGTTGAGCTGCTTGCAGATGCTCACATAATCCGCGTAGTTGGTATGCGTTACCGGGTGCTTGTATTTATCTTCCACCTGCTCGGTGCAATATTCGCCTTTGCCCGGCGCAAATACCAATAACAGATCTATGCCTTTTCGCTTCAGGGAATCCTGTACCACCTTCGCTTTTTCCAGCTTTGTTTTAATGGGCACGCGACCGATGTAATCATCGCCAAAAGCCGAAAAAATATAACCTTCGCTGAATACGTAATTCTCTTTCCCGGATACAAACCCATTCACGCGCAGCTGGTTGAACAGGTCATAGTAGAGCTGGTTGTTGAGGCGCACAAATAATTCTTTGAAGGCCCAGTGATCATTATTATAATCGTCTTTCAGATTTTGGTATTCGCCGCTGAACCATTGTTCCGATTTAAAGAGGGAATCTGGATTCACGTGGTTGATCACGATCCCGGTCAGATGCGGGTTCTTGTCTTTTTTGACAAAGCCTTTCAGCATAGGGAAAGCCAGCGCTGCGAAAGCGATCACTACCAGGAGGTTATATGACTTTTTCTTTTGCATGCCTTAAAATCTGAAATAAATGAAAGGGTTGAAATCGAGCGCAGCAATATAGCTTAATGAAATGTAGAAGAGCAGGATGCAGGTGCTGAGCAGAACAATGTTGGAGGTTTGCGTGTGATTTTCTCCGTAGACTTTGGCCTGGATGTTTTTGGTGAAGGCCGTACAGGCAAAGAAAGAGAAGAACGCCGCCAGGGCCAGTGAAAAATAAAAGTCATTATGAAGGACAAACTTGCCATCGAAGAAGTGGAAGCTGAACATGGCTTTTACCACGTGGTTGGCATAGCTCAGGTCTTCGATCCGGAAATAGACCCAGCCCACCACCACAATTAAAAAAGTGATGAGCGTTGAAACGATCCGTCCTGTTTTGTCATAGACCTTGAGCAGGAAGAGGCGCTCCAATACCAGGAAGAGGCCGTGGAAGGCTCCCCAGATAATAAAGTTCCAGCTGGCACCGTGCCATAATCCCGAGAGAAGAAAGACGATGAAGAGGTTACGGTAGAGCTTGGCCGCTGAGTTCACACGGTTGCCTCCAAGCGGAATGTATAAATAGTTTTTCATCCAGCTGCCGAGCGTGATGTGCCACCTTCTCCAGAACTCGGTGATGCTGCCCGAGAGGTAGGGGTTGCTGAAATTCTCCGGCAGGCGGAAGCCCATGATCTTACATAAGCCGATGGCCATATCGCTGTAGCCGCTGAAATCGAAATAGATCTGGAAAGTGTAAGCCAGGGCGCCAACCCAGGCAGCAGCCGTATCGATCTGGTCTATGCCGAGCTTAAACACATCGTCGGCCTGGGCACCAATCGTATTGGCAATGATTACCTTTTTGGCAAGGCCGATACAGAAGGTGTAAAAGCCACTGAGCTTCACATCGGGCGTATAATTCTTTTCACGGTCTGTGATCTGGTCGGCAATGTCGTGGTAGCGCACAATAGGGCCTGCAATCAGTTTCGGGAACAGTAGGATATAGGTTTGGTAATGCCAGAAGTTTTTCAGCGGCTTGTGTATACCCCGGTACACGTCCACCACATAAGTTACACTTTCAAAGGTATAGAAGGAGATCCCGATCGGGAGCACGATCTTAAGCCAGGTGATCTCTTTCACGCCCATCGTTCCCAGCACCGCATTAATATTGTCGATGAAGAAATTGGAGTACTTAAAGTAGAACAGGAGTCCCAGGTTCATCAGGAGCGAGATCACCAGCAGCTGCTTTTTGGCCCTGCCTGTTTTGGCCTCGTGCATATTCTTCACCAGGATAAAATCGAGGAGCGTGGTGCCGAGGATCACAAAAATAAACTTGGGGCCTCCCCAGGCGTAGAATACAATACTGAACAGAAGGATGCAGGCGTTTTTAAACTTATTGGGCGTGAGGTGGTAAGCCAATAGGAATACCGGGAGGAAATAGACTAAAAACGTGATACTGCTGAAAACCATGTGTCGGAGTTATGGATACAGAAGCTTAGGCTCTGAAATATATAAGGAATCTTTTACTTTACCATGCTGCGATTCAAAGCATTATTGATATTGTTTTTCGTAATAGTGTGTGTAGGCGCCGGAAGTCACATTGGTCAGCCATTCTTCATTTTCGAGGTACCAGTCCACAGTTTTGGAAAGACCTTCCTCAAATTGAAGCGAAGGCTTCCAGCCCAGTTCATTTTGCAGTTTCGAAGAGTCGATGGCGTAGCGCATATCGTGGCCTGCGCGGTCTGTCACAAAGGTGATCAGCTTTTGGTTGCAGCCTTTTTCCCTGCCGAGCTTTCCGTCCATCATGTCGCAGAGCAAACGGATCACGTCGATGTTGGTCCATTCGTTATGCCCGCCGATGTTGTAGGTCGTTCCTAAAGCCGCCTTGTGAAAGATCACATCAATTGCCCTGGCGTGGTCTTCCACGAAAAGCCAGTCGCGCACGTTTTCTCCCTTTCCGTAAATAGGCAAAGGTCTGTTATGCTTGATATTATTAATGCACAGAGGGATAAGCTTCTCCGGGAAATGATAAGGTCCGTAGTTATTGGAGCAGTTCGAGATCACGCAGGGTAATTTATAGGTGTCGTGATAAGCCCTCACAAAATGGTCGGAGCTGGCTTTGGAAGCCGAGTAGGGGCTGTGCGGATCGTAAGCCGTGGTTTCGGTAAACAGGCCTGTGTCGCCCAGGGAGCCGTATACCTCGTCGGTGCTCACATGATAGAATTTTGTAAACGTTGTTGCATCCGCTTTGAAAAGCTCTTTGGCGGCGTTCAACAGGTTCACGGTTCCGATCACGTTGGTGTACACGAATTCCAGCGGGTTGGTAATGCTTCTGTCGACGTGGCTTTCAGCCGCTAGGTGAATCACCGCGTTGAACTTGTGCTCCGCAAATAATTTATTGATGAAGTCCGCATCTACAATATCACCTTTGATGAAATGATAGTTGGGCTTGCTCTCGATGTCCTTTAAGTTGGCCAGGTTCCCGGCATAGGTCAGCTTATCCAGGTTATAGATCGTATAATCCGGGTACTTATTTACAAATAACCTCACCACGTGTGAGCCAATAAAGCCTGCGCCTCCTGTAATTAATAGTTTCATTTCTTTTATCTTGCAAAAAATCGTTACGAATATAGTAAATCTGTGCTTATTTAGCAGAGATAAGACGAAAGATAAAAGATTATTTGGAGAAATAAAGTCCTATCTCTCTAAATCTTAATTCTTAAATCTATCCTTATTTCCCCCTTCCCTGGATAACAATCAGTGTGGTGTGGATCAGGATCTTAAAATCCATGCTGAGGCTCATGTTTTCGATATAGAGGAGGTCGAATTTCACGCGGGCCACCATTTGCTCGATGTTTTCGGCATAGCCGTATTTTACCTGGCCGTAGCCGGTAATGCCCGGCCTCACCTTGTGAAGGTGTACAAAATGTGGTGCATGAACCACGATCTGGTCGATGTAAAACTTCCGTTCCGGCCTCGGGCCTACAATGCTCATATCGCCGATGATCACATTATAGAACTGCGGGATCTCGTCGAGGCGTACCTTTCTGAGGAAACGCCCAAGCCCGGTGATGCGCGGATCATTCTTGCTGGATAATAAAGGGCCGCTTTTTTCAGCGTCCACATTCATTGTTCTGAATTTGATGATGTTAAAGGCCTGCCCGTCCTTGCCGATGCGCTCCTGCCTGAAAAATACCGGGCCTTTGGAGCTGAGCTTCACCAGGATCATCAGCAGGAGGTAAAGCCAGCTGAAGGTGATGAGCACAAACAGCGATACGCTCACATCGATAAAGCGCTTCACGGCTTGCTGCCAGTCGGGCATTACCTGCTGGTTGATGGTGATGAGGGCCGTATCGGAAATGGAGTTCATTTTCACCTGCCCCGAAAGGATGTCGTATACATCGGGAATGATGCGGATGATGACCCCGAAGTCATTAAGCTCGTTGATGATCTTTTCCAGGTATTCATGCTCCCAGGATTCGATGGCGATGAGGATCTCCTCTACCTGGTTGGCTTTGACGATCTGCTTGAGGTCTTTGTATTCTCCTAGGTGAGGCACCTTATCTTTGAGCTGCTGCGAAAAACCGTTTTTTTCGTCGAGGTGAATGAAGCCTACAAATTTATTGCCGCTCGATTTCGGGCTGCCGGTGATCTCCTCATACAACTTCAGAGCCCGCTGGTTGCTGCCTATGATTACCGTATTGAAGCCGATGCTGCCCTTATTGATGCGGTGAATGGTGATGGAGGACAGGATGAAGCGGAAGATAGCTGTCAGGAAAAAATGAAGCAGGAACAGGACGAAATACACTTTGTAATAGGCCTTGTAACTGGAAACGAAATCGTCGAGGAGGATGGCAAAGAAAATAAAGGTAACACCGATCACAGAAGTCGTAAAGGTGTGGGCAATCTCATTGATCCGCGATTTTCTGAAAATATTTTTATAGATCCCGGTTAGGTAATAGGTAAGCACCCAGCCAAAGGGCAATATCAGCACCCCTACAATGTACTGGCTATCGAAGATCTTTTCGGGCAGCATCCCGAATTTATCGGGCTCGATGTGTAATTTGCGGTATATGTAAAAGAGCGTCCATGCCAGGGCAGCAGACAGGTAATCGGCGAAAACGTATTTGAATGTCTGTAAATGTTTATTCACTAAGGTCTTACCAATCTGAGGTTATCTAAATAAATTTCGGCATTAGGCGCGCTGGGCTGTTTGATCGCCTGCACAAAGACCTGGTAGGAAGTATAGGAAGGCTGCGTGCTCACCACGGAGGTGAGGCTGATATATACCTTATTCCACCCGCTTGTAGGCCTTAAGGTCAGGGCCGAGCGTTGTTCCACACCGCCGCCGATCACTCCCACCGTTATTTCATGGTTGCACTTATAATCCATTTCCAGGTACACATCGGCGCCACCTAAAGGTAAGGCCAGGGCCGTGCTGGTTTTCAACATCGCCTGGGGCTTTGCGTCGGTTACGGTCATAAAAATAGAATTGCCGCTACCGCCCCACACCTTAGCCGGATCGGAGATCATCACCGGGGTAATATCACCGCTGGCCTGGTAATAGGAGCCACTTGGAAGAAAGGGATCGTCCTGGATCTGGATGCCGCCGCGGTACTCGAAGGTCGGGACGATGGTATAGGTTTTTCCGGCTTCAAAAGTGCCGCTGTAGATGTAAGGATTATAAAAGGTATATGGCAGCCTTGTTCCGGCAATGCCGTTATTCACAATACCGCCGTAAAGTCTCACACTGGCGCTTCCGTTATTCATGATAGGCATCACACTGCCAATGGGGTAAATTCCCTGGAACTTGTCGTCGACATAAAGCCAGATATCGGTGATCTTGTGGCTGTCGGCCATACCGGGTAATGTAGAAGTAACAACAGCCTCATTGACAACAATAAAAGATGCGGCATTCGATTTTAATTTTTCCTTTTTACAGGAAACAAGAACGCTGAGGACCGCCGCAAGAAACACTGGTAAAAATGCACGCATATTAATAAGTTAAACGCAAATATAACCTTGTTATTGTATTTGATTTCCTAAAAATCAGGTCAAAACCGCTTTTTTTTCCTGGTCGTTAAAAATCGTCGTTTCAGGCCTGCGAAGCGTTGATTTGTAGTTCTATTTCGTGTACCACCCGGAGGGCCGCTTCTGCATCTTTCAGGCTTACCATCACAGGCGAGCCGGTCATGATGCTCTGGTAAAAAGATTCCAGCTCCATTTTAATAGCATTTACCGGGGTTCCGGTCACGTATTTTTCGATGATCTCAGGCTCGCCGCTGGCCTGCTTTTCTGTGATCACTTTTTGTACCAGGGCTGTTTTATCCAGCAGGTTGACGGTGATGTAGGTGTTTTTCTGGAAGATCTTAACCGAACGCACATTTTCGGGCGCTACGCGGTTAGCTGTTAAAGTTGCCACCAGCCCGTTCTCAAATTCGATGCGGGCATTGGCGATGTCGGCCGTATGGCTCACCACGCGGGAACCGTTGGCGGAGATTTTTTTGATGGGGCTTTGGGTAATGTTCAGGAGCAGGTCGATGTCGTGGATCATCAGGTCCACCACCACGGACACGTCTGTTCCGCGCACGTTGTATTTGGCTAAGCGGTTGGCTTCAAATACGATAGGTGTTCCTATGAAAGGCTTTACGGCCGTAAAACCTGGGTTAAACCTTTCGACGTGCCCTACCTGTATGGTGACATTGGCCTCGTCGCCCAGGCGCATGAGCTGCATCGTGGTTTCATAATTATCGGTGGCCGGCTTTTCCAGGAACACGTGTTTTCCTTTCAGGATGGCTTTTTCCGCCAATTCAAAATGGGTAGGAGTGGAGGTGACAATGCTTACCACCTCGCAGCTGTCGAGCAGCTCCTCATAGCTGTTGCAGGCCCTGGTTTGGTACAAAGAGGCCAGCTCGGTGGTGAGCTCTGTATTGAGGTCGTATATCGCGGTAATTTTAAAATCAGGAATTTCAGCCAGTAGTTTTAAATGAATTTTCCCCAGATGCCCCAATCCAACAATTCCAATGTCCATTTTTAAATTTTTTCGCCAAATATAAGCTTATATTAAAATCACATTGTTAAAAATTGAATTCATAACCCTAAAAAAACATGCGGTATTATGTCTATTTTTATAAGCCTCCCCGTACCTAATTTTCCGGGAGCAGAAAGAGATGATCGTATTGAAGGTAAATAAAGAAGATGAGTACCTGTACCAGGGAAAGAGAAAGCGTTTGGTGGAACAACTGAAAGAGAAAGGAATTACCAGCCAGACGGTATTGAATGCCATTTTAAAGATCCCGCGCCATTTGTTTTTTGATCAGTCGACCGAAAGGCCAGCCCTTTTGGACCATGCCTATTCGGATAAGGCGCTGAAGATCGGCGCCGGGCAAACCATTTCTCACCCTTTCACGGTGGCTTTCCAGACCGAAAAGCTGGAGATCGTGAAAGGCGATAAGATCCTGGAAATAGGCACCGGCTGCGGCTATCAGACGGCCGTGCTGCTGGAGATGGGCGCCAAGGTATTTTCCGTAGAGCGCCAGAAAGAGCTGTACGACAAAACGAAGATCTTCCTTCCCCTATTGGGCTACAAAGGAGCCAGGCTGGTGTATGGCGATGGTTACAAAGGTATGCCGCAGTTTGCGCCCTTTAATAAAATTATCGTTACGGCGGCAGCACCCTATATTCCGCAGGACCTGCTGGCCCAGCTTTGTGTGGGGGGCATCCTCGTGATTCCGCTTGGCGAGGGCGAAGAGCAGGTGATGAATGTGATTGTGAAGCGCTCGGAAACGGAATTCGACAAAAAGACCTTCGGGAAATTCAAATTTGTACCGATGCTGCAAAATAAAAATTAAGCAGCCGAATTCATGGCAATAATCTTACATTTGTCAGCGTTAGGTATCGGATCAAAAACAAAAACAACCTCTATGAAAAAAGGAATATTAGCTGCAACCCTGATGTTAGCTGCCCATGTCATTACCGCCCAGGACCTCACTTCACGGAAAGGCCATCCTATATTACCTGAAACCGGTGACTGGTGTATCGGCATCGATGCTACTCCTTTTTTTAACTACCTCGGGAACTTTTTCGGCAAAGGCGGCTCCACCACGGTGACAACGGGCACCGTACAAACAGCCTCGCATTATACCAACCAGGCTCCGGGCTGGAATTTCCTGGCCAATAACTTTACCATTTCCGGAAAGAAATTTATCGATTCCAAAACAGCCTACAGGGCTTCGGTGCGCCTGGGCTTTAATAATGTGACTAAAAAAACGCAGGTGGACGACCGCTCCATCACCACGCCACCGGTGTATCCGGCTGTGCCGTTTCGCGTTGAAAATTCGTGGAAGCAATCTTATACCAATATCGGCTTATCGTTTGGTATTGAGAAGCGCCGCGGCAAAACCAGGCTGCAGGGCTTTTACGGAGTGGAGGGCGGCATCGGCTTTTCGTCGGGTTCCAATACCTATAAGTATGGAAATGCTTTATCTACCAGCTCTAAAAACCCGGTAAGTGTGGACGTGGTGAACGATGCGTTCGGTGTAAGCACAGGCACTACCTCGATGAACATTACCAAAGACACCTATAATAATGATGCGCGTATTCTGAAACAGAGCTCGGGACTGGGCTTCGAGATAGGGGCGAGGGCCTTTTTAGGGGCTGAGTTTTTTATTGCGCCTAAAATGTCGATTGCCGGCGAGTTCGGCTGGGGCATTGGCTATGGCGCTTCGGGCAAGGCTAAGTACTCCCTGGAAAGTATCGGGAACAACGGCACCGAGCTGGTAGTTGGGCGCCAGGACATCAGCGGGGAGAAAACGAATAAGTTCTTTTTCGACAACGATAATAAAAATTCCATCTTCGGGCCAAGCGGGAGCATTCGTCTGAACCTGTATTTCTAAGTTTTGGTCATGGATGATCGATGTAGAGCGGAGGTTAAATCATTTCCTTACGGTTTTTTTAATCTTTGGTGGCAATGTCATTAAGTGAGCGGCAAAGTCGAAAAACGTTGGAAAGGCAGAAATGTTTGGCTCCTACGGAGCCAATGATATTTTGAGCCTGGTGCATTAATCACATTTTGCTCCTACGGAGCAATTCATTTAACTCCAAATGTTTAAAGATCATCCCCTTACTCCGTTAGGAGCAACACATTAAATTAAAAAGAAACAGAGCGATGTTCTTCTGGCTCCGGAGGAGCCAAACATTTATCTTAGCTTAATGACATTGCCCCGTATAGTAAATGTTATGTTTCGCTGATCTGTGTTTTAAGCACATATTCTTGAAAATTATCCCGTTTTTATTCCATAAAACACTAAATTTGCGGACTAAAAATTTTTAAGATATGTCAACAGCAGCAAACAAAGGTCCTATTTCAAAGTTCGTAGAACACCATTACAAACACTTTAATGCTGCGGCTCTGGTAGATGCCGCCAAAGGATATGAATTGCATTTGACCGAAGGCGGTAAGATGATGGTAACCTTAGCGGGTGCCATGAGTACAGCTGAGCTTGGAAAATCACTGGCAGAGATGATCCGCCAGGGAAAAATTGACATTATCTCCTGCACAGGTGCCAACCTGGAAGAGGACATCATGAACCTGGTAGCACACAGCCACTACAAGCGCGTGCCTAACTACCGTGATCTTTCTCCACAGGACGAATGGGATTTACTGGAAAACCACTATAACCGTGTGACGGATACCTGTATTCCGGAAGAAGAGGCATTCCGCCGCCTGCAGAAACACATTTACAAAATCTGGAAAGATGCCGACACCGCCGGTGAGCGTTTCTTCCCGCATGAGTTTATGTACAAGATCCTGAACAGCGGAGAATTAAAACAATATTACGAGATCGACCCGAAAGACAGCTGGATGCTGGCTGCGGCAGAGCGTAACCTGCCAATCGTGGTTCCGGGCTGGGAAGACAGCACGATGGGAAATATTTTTGCATCCTATGTGATCAAAGGCGAGATCAAAGCGGTGACCATGAAAAGCGGGATCGAATACATGGCCTGGCTGGCCGACTGGTATGTGAAGAACAGTGAGGGAAAAGGCGTGGGCTTCTTCCAGATCGGTGGTGGTATTGCCGGTGATTTCCCGATCTGCGTGGTGCCGATGCTGTACCAGGATATGGAAATGGAGAACATTCCGTTCTGGAGCTACTTCTGCCAGATCTCTGACAGTACCACGTCTTACGGTTCTTATTCAGGCGCTGTGCCAAATGAAAAAATTACCTGGGGTAAATTAGATATCAATACACCGAAGTTCATTGTGGAGAGTGATGCAACCATCGTGGCACCGCTGATCTTCAGCTGGGTTCTGGGTTGGTAATCCATTCAATACCTTGGCTTCGAGAGCCTCAGCCAACAGCAGCATAAAAAAATCCCGTCACGATTGTGGCGGGATTTTTTATTTCATGAGATTAACCTGCTGCCGCAGCCATTGCAGGGCTTCCGTTTCATGGCTGAATGGCTTCAGCTTCATCGGAGGTTTTTCAAAGATCAGGAGCAGGCTCAGGCGGATCTTGCTGATCAGCGTTTTTGAAATATAAGCAATGGCAATGATATGATGAGCCATGTGAAAATCCCCCAGGTACACAACGGCCTCTTCGCTGAGTTCGTGCTCACTGGTAGAGTCGAACAGGATTCCATAAGGCTTTCTGCCGGCTTTTTCGAAGCCGTAGCAATAAATGTAAATGACGTCCTCTACGTCAATAACCGTATTCTCCACAAAGCGCATGGATAAGATCCCCTCACTAAACGAAAGGTGTACTTTGGAAAGGGTAGGATGTACGGGCTGAGTAAGCATCTGTTATGCGCAAATTACGGCAAAATTAAATATCTGTATTCTTAAAATTTGTCAATTCTCATTGTTCCGGTGGCAATCTGAATGTTACAGTCCATCATTCTGTTTTTAATGGATAGCCTGTTTAGCGGTTTAAATATTGAGACGCCATATTTCTTACTCTTTTGGTTTGTCCTTGTACAGATAGCAATGTAAGTTGCTCTGTATTTGCCAAAGTAATCAGGTATTCCTGTACCATCGCGTCACCTTGTTCCAAACACTCCCGGAAGAATTCATCCGTCAGTTTATCCTGTTTTAGTTTTCTTAAGAGGCTTTGTCTTGTGACGGTGTTTTTTGTCCAATCACCCAGCTCTTTTAGGTGTGCTATCAGTTTGTCAAACTGATCATCGCTTACATGGGTTTTCGTAAACAGATCGATTAAGGCGGCGCCTGCCATCACCCGGTCCTGATCGGCTAACGCTATTTCAATGTAGTTGTCGAATTCAGGATTAGTTAAAGTTTCTTTTGCTGCCAAGTAATTTCTGAAAGCCGCATAGCGGTAATGTTCTGTATGCTTATCCTCACTCTTATGAAATGCACTAATCTGGTCCAGGAGTAACTCCCGTGTCAAAAGCCCATGTTCCTCCCATTTGGTTGTATAGCCAAGCATGGAAAGGTATTTGCTTAATTCCTGATCGTTCATTTTTATTACTGCTTCTTTAACATCCTATCCAAACCTTCAAACAATACCTCATTCCCATTCTGCTCATAGGTCGAAAGCTTCTTCTCAAACAATGGCAGATCATACAGAAATGCTTTCAGGTGATCGGCCGCCAGTGTATCGAAATGCCGGCCGTAGCCGAGCTTTTCAATATACGCTGCATTCATCCACTGCTCAAACTGATTAGCGATAGGGAAGGAGTAAACAGGCTTTTTCAGGTATACCGCTTCGCTGATAAAGGAAAAACCACCGTTGGCAATCACCGCTTTGGCAGAAGCCAGGTCCTTGATAAAACCGGCTTCGCTGAAAGGCTTGAATACGACATTGCCTTCTGTTACATCCATGTTCATACCGTACACGTAAAACGTTTCATCAGGCAATTGCTGCAGCACCTCTTTTACGGTTTTGAGGCTGCTGCTGGTTTGGTACATCACGATGTGCTTCCCTTTCGAGGCCTTTGCGTCCTGGATAATCTGCCTTACGATAGGCGGAACGATAGCCGTGTTTTTCTTTTTGATCTCCGCGTCGAAAAAGCTGCTGATGAAATACTGATCGCAGCCCGGAACTTTGGCCTGAACAATGGCTTTGGCCAGGCGGTAATTGTTTTTTTCCTCCTTGCTGATTGTGATATCCAATACACAACGGTCCATAACCTGCATGTTGTCGATGCTGATGATGGGCAGGCGGTGCTCCTTCGCAAAGAAGAAGCTGAAGCTTTCAAAATCACTGATGACGATGTCCGGTACAAATTTTTTTTCAATGAGGTGTTTCTTGCCGGTATTATACACCAGGTTCTTGCCTGCCGATTTCAGGTTAGCCAGGAAAGTGGCAGTCTTCGATACTTCGGCGTTCTTATAGGCAAAGTGAAAGCCTTTAATCTCGATCACTTTCCCCGGAAAGGCTTTGTCCAGGAAGCTAAAGGCCCGTGAGCTGGAAACGATGCAGACCTCATGGCCTTTTTCCAGCAAATGATCGATCACCACCTTGCTGCGGGTGGCGTGGCCCATGCCTTCTCCGGGAACTCCGTATAGTATATTCATTGTTTTTTTGTTTGATCCGGTGGCTTCGGCTGCGCTCAGCCCACCGTTACGATACTGTATTTAATGGTCACCGGTGACTGAGCGTAGTCGAAGTCACCATTAGGCCCTAAACAAAAAGCTCTACATTTCTGCAGAGCTTTTCGGTATGATACAGTAACAAATAAATTTTATTTTACCTGCTCTACGATTGCTTTGAAAGCTTCAGGATGATTCATCGCTAAATCAGCTAATACTTTACGGTTCAGGTTGATGTTTTTAGCATTTACTTTACCGATAAATTCGCTGTAGCTCATGCCATACTGACGTACACCGGCGTTGATACGCTGGATCCATAAAGAACGCATCGTGCGTTTTTTATTCTTACGATCGCGGTAAGCATAAGTTAAACCTTTCTCTAAGGTATTTTTGGCGATTGTCCAAACATTACCTCTTGCACCCCAATAACCTTTGGTTAAGTTTAGGATTTTTTTTCTGCGAGCCCTGCTGGCTACGTGATTGACTGAACGTGGCATTTCTTTTTTTAGTTTTTGATTTTACGCGACCGCTTTCGGCGATACTTCTTTACATAAAATCCGGTTAAACAATTGTTTTTTGACCTTTCTACCGGGTAATTCAAAATTACATCGCTAACAGGAACTTTACGTTGTTCATATCAGTTTTATCAACTAAACCTGATTTTGTCAACGCACGTTTCCCTTTAGTCGTCTTCTTGGTTAAGATGTGACTTTTAAAAGCGTGTTTTCTTTTGATTTTGCCGGTCCCAGTTACAGAGAATCTCTTCTTTGCGCTGGAGTTTGTTTTCATTTTTGGCATTTGCGTGATTTTATTTATTTGTTAGTACTTTCTCTTTATTTTTTCTTCGGTGCCAGAACCATCAGCATTTTCTTGCCTTCCAATACCGGCAGCTGCTCTGCTTTTCCAAACTCTTCCAGCTCGGAAGCAAAACGCAGTAATAAAATAGTGCCTTGCTCTTTGAACACGATCTCACGTCCTCTGAAGAATACAAAGGCTTTTACTTTAAAGCCTTCCTGTAAGAACTTCGTGGCGTGGTTCTTTTTGAACTGGAAATCATGCTCGTCCGTATGCGGTCCGAAACGGATATCCTTTACAACGACTTTGGCAGCTTTGGCTTTTACTTCCTTCGCTTTCTTTTTAAGCTCGTATAAGAATTTACCGTAATCAACTACTTTACATACCGGCGGATCTACATTCGGTGCAATCTCTACCAGGTCAACACCACGGTCCTCCGCCATTTTAATAGCTTCTTCGATAGGATATACACCCGCTTCGATATCGTCACCTACCACACGCACTTTCGGCGTATTGCGAATGTTTTTGTTGATACGGTGCTGCTCTTCCTTAACACCGGGGCGTTTGAAGCCTTCTTTTAATCCGCGTGGACGTTTGAAGACAGGAGCTGGCGTTTCACCCGGCTTTACAGGCCCGGTGTTTTTATTGTTGTTGTTTATTGGTTTCTTAAAAACGCTGATAATGACCTCCGCTTTTTAGTTATTAATTACTTTTTTGTTTAAAATCGTTGTCGATCGTTGTATGGATCAGTTTTGCAAAATCTTCTACCGACATGGTACCGATATCGCCATTGCCCTGTTCACGAACCGCAACCATTCCTTCTTCTGCCTCTTTTTCGCCTACAATGAGCATAAATGGAATTTTATTTAACTCATTATCGCGGATTTTCTTCCCGATTTTCTCGTTTCTTTCGTCAACAAGGCCGCGAATATCGGAATTATTTAGCAATTCTAAAACTTTTTTTGCATAATCGTTATATTTTTCACTGATCGGTAATACTGCTACCTGGTCTGGTGTCAGCCAAAGCGGGAATTTACCGGCGCAGTGCTCGATCAGTACGGCAATAAAGCGCTCCAGCGAGCCGAAAGGCGCACGGTGGATCATTACCGGGCGGTGCTTTAAGTTATCGGAACCGGTATACTCCAGCTCAAAACGCTCCGGCAAATTGTAGTCCACCTGGATGGTTCCCAGCTGCCACTTACGGCCCAAGGCATCTTTCACCATGAAGTCGAGCTTAGGTCCGTAGAAAGCCGCTTCACCCAGCTCGGTTACTGTTTTCAGTCCTTTCTCGGCAGCCGACTCAATAATGGCCTGTTCGGCTAAAGCCCAGTTCTCGTCGGTACCAATGTATTTGGCTTTGTTATCCGGATCGCGCAAAGAGATCTGTGCGGTGTATTCCTTAAAGTCCAATGCATTAAATACATGAAGCACCAGGTCGATCACCTTCAAAAATTCTTCTTTTACCTGGTCGGGACGCACGAATAAGTGTGCATCGTCCTGGGTAAAGCCACGTACGCGGGTAAGGCCATGCAGCTCACCTTTTTGCTCATAGCGGTATACAGTGCCAAACTCCGCATAGCGCACCGGAAGATCCTTGTACGATTTCGGAGAGGACTTATAAATTTCGCAGTGATGCGGGCAGTTCATCGGCTTCAGGAAAAACTCCTCACCTTCGTGCGGGGTTTTGATCGGCTGAAACGAATCGGCTCCGTATTTTTCGTAATGCCCCGAGCATACATATAAATCTTTATTGGCAATATGCGGCGTTACCACAGGCACGTAGCCCGCTTTGGTTTGCGCCTTTTGCATAAAGTTGATCAGGCGCTCACGCAGCATGGCACCTTTTGGCAACCACAAGGGCAGGCCAAGACCCACTTTTTCGGAGAAGGTAAATAATTCCAGCTCTTTGCCCAGTTTGCGGTGATCGCGTTTTTTGGCTTCCTCCAGCAATACCAGGTAATCTTTCAGCTCCTTGTCCTTAGGGAAGGCAATGCCATAGATACGGGTAAGCATCCGGTTTTTCTCATCACCTTTCCAGTAGGCGCCGGCCACGTTCAATACCTTTACCGCTTTGATAAAGCTGGTATTAGGAATATGCGGGCCACGGCACAGGTCAGTGAAATTGCCCTGGGTGTATAAGGAAATGTTGCCATCTTCCAAACGCTCGAGCAGGTCGAGCTTGTACTGATCGCCTTTTTCCGTAAAATATTGAATCGCATCTGCTTTGCTGATTTCCTTGCGGATGAACTCGCTGTTCTTGCGCGCCAGCTCCAGCATCTTCGCTTCGATCTTCTCAAAATCGGCAGGCGTGAGCGGTTGCCCGTCCATGTCCACATCATAATAGAAGCCGTTTTCCAGGGGTGGGCCCACCCAGAACTTCACGCCCGGGTACAGGGCTTCCAGCGCCTCCGCCAGAAGGTGAGCCGAGGAGTGCCACAAGGTGTTTTTTCCTTCGGCATCGTTCCAGGTCAGTAAGTTGAGCGTGCTGTCTTCGTTAATGGGTTTGTTAGCATCTACTACTACATTGCTAACTTTTGCCGCCAGCACATTGCGTGCAAGGCCTTCGCTGATGCTCTGTGCAACCTGCATAGAGGTGGTTCCTTTTTCATATTCGCGGATGGAACCATCGGGTAGGGTAATTTTTATCATAACGTTTGTCCCACTTACAACGTGGGTTTGAATTTGGGGAGCAAAGATAGCAGAATCCGGCAATTTTACATCACCGATCGCTAAATATATCGCCGCATTCGCAAAATGAAAATGCTTTAGATACAATAAATTAACAAAAATTTTGCATTACGAGTTGTAACAATAAATGTTGTAACATATATTTGCGTCATAATTTAAAACCCTTAAACCATAAACCAATGAAAAAAACATTAACAACTTTAGTAGCCGTAGCGGCTTTAACGTTTGGTGCAAAAGCACAGGCAAGCTGGAATGTAGATGCCTCTCACAGCAAATTAGGATTTGCTGTAACTCACATGATGGTGAGCGAAACAGAAGGTAAATTTAAAGTATACGAAGGAAAAGTAGCTTCTGTGAAACCGGATGCAGACTTTACAGATGCTAAAGTGGAATTCTCAGTAGATGCAGCAAGCATTAACACCGACGACGAAAAAAGGGATGGCCACTTAAAAAGCCCTGACTTTTTTGACGTGGAGAAATTCCCAAAAATCACGTTCGTGAGCACATCCATGAAACCGGGTAAAGTAAAAGGAACCTACACATTGATCGGTAATTTAACCATGCATGGTGTGACCAAGCCGTTGACGTTAACAGCGATCGGTGCATCTAAAATCGTAAAAGATCCTTATGGAATGGAGCGTTATGCCTTCAAAGTAACCGGAAACCTTAACCGTAAAGATTATGGTTTAGGCTGGAACGCCGCTCTGGAAGCAGGTGGGGTAGCAGTAAGCGAAAACGTAAGAATCGATGTGAACATCGAGCTTACTAAAGCAAAATAAGTTTATAATTACCGGAGGCTGCCTTAAACCTGTGGTTTGCGGCAGCCTCTTTTTCAAAATGCTACCGATTGAAATTAGAAGACGAAATACAACAAAAGAAGTTTAAGAGTGAAACCCAGAAGTTGGCGATAAACCTTACCTATACTCACAATTGGCTCAACGCTCACTACAGCGCTATGTTTCGCACATCGGATATTACGATGCAGCAATTCAATGTGCTAAGGATCCTGAGAGGGCAATACCCGAATCCATGCAGTGTAAAGCTCATCAAGGAGCGCATGCTCGACCGCATGAGCGACGCTTCGCGGATTGTGGATAAGCTGAAATCCAAGGAGCTGGTAGACAGGCGCGAATGCCCGGTAGACAGGCGCAGCGTGGATATTCTCATTACCGACAAAGGCCTGGAATTATTAAAGTCGATGGATAGCATCGATGAGAATTTTAAGGGCGTGTTTAAGACATTAACGGATGAGGAGATGAAAACCCTCAACCATTTGCTGGATAAATTAAGGGATTGATCCGCTTCTTCCCTGAAAATTCAGATGTGAGATAGCCATCACAATATATCGTGACAAACGCTGATGAAGGTAATCCCGATAACTCTCGGGAGGCTATACGACATACCTTTAAAAACAATCAATAACTACGCGTGAAATTCTAAATTAGTTTCCGACATTTGCAGGCAAATACATTTCCTCATGCTTGGCTTAAAACTGGAAACCGACCCGCGCTGGGTCAATATCGTAGAAAAAAATATTGAAGAGATATTAACGGACCATGCTTATTGTGAGCAGAAAGCGGCTACCAACGCCATTTCTATCATGATCAGCTATCCGCAGTTTACCGACCTGGTGGAAGACATGGTGGCGCTTGCCAAAGAAGAGCTGACGCATTTTGAGATGGTGCATGCCAAGATCAAGGAAAGAGGCCTCAGCCTGGGCTATGAACGGAAAGACGACTATGTGGGAGAGCTGTATAAGTTTATGCGCAAGGGCGATCACCGGAAACGGATTGTGCTGATCGACCGACTCTTATTTGCCGCCATGATCGAGGCCAGGAGCTGTGAGCGTTTCAAATTGCTTTCGGAGGAGATTGCCGATGAGGACCTCCGGGGCTTTTACAGGGAACTGATGATCAGTGAGGCTACACACTATACCATGTTTATTGGCTTTGCCCGCAAATACGGTTCGGATACGGAAGATGTGGATGCCCGGTGGCAGCAATGGCTGGAATACGAGGCCGGTGTTTTAAGGAACTACGGTAAAAAAGAAACCATCCACGGCTAAAAGCGGGAGTACTAAGGCTTTGGATGATACTCATAAATAGTGATTTTGAGAGAGGGGGCCTGGCGTGTGGAAAAAAAGAAATGCCTTTAAGGTCTTGAAAGACAAGTGCTTTAGCCTCTAATAGCCTTATTTCCCCCTGAAAACAAAGAAAAAAGGCATCAACTTAATTTTGTTCGTTAGAAAAAATACTCTAATTTCGCACAAACTTTTTAAAAAACTACTAAAATGAAAAAAATTACGTTATTAGCGGCTGTTATTGCTGCTTTCACTTTTGCTTCTTGCAAAAAAGATTACACTTGCGAATGTACAGCTACTAGCGGTGGTGTTTCTATCTCTGCTAGCACTACAATCAAAGACACTAAGAAAAAAGCTAAAGACGCTTGTACTGCAAAAAACACTACAGGTGTTACTTGCGAGATTAAATAATCATTCCCTGATTATTTTAAAAAAGCTATCCGTCGACCGACGGGTAGCTTTTTTGTTTGGCAAAAGCCCTAAAGACGGATCGTAAATTCGATGGACTTCCGGAATTAACATATCAATACCGCTTTTTGCCCATGTTTTTCGTTAAATACCGTCCAGTGGGTATTTGGAATTGAAAAAAGATATCTATATTTGCGGAAACTTTTAAAAACCTAAAAATGAAAAAAATTACTTTATTTGCTTTTGCAGTAGTAGCGTTAAGCCTTGCTTCCTGCAAAAAAGACAGAACTTGTGAGTGCACATACACACAATCCGGAACAACCAATGTTACTTCTAACACTGAGAACATTACTTATACTAAAGTAAGAAAATCAGATGCAAAATACTTTTGCGATAAAGTAACTAACACAAACACTTACACCAGCTCAGGTGGTTCATCTACCGGTACATCAACTTCAGATTGCAAATTAAAATAATTTAAAACATTTAATATTCATACTATGAAAAAAACGATTATATTATCAGCAGTTGTTGTGATGGCATTAGCAGCTGCGTCTTGTAAAAAATCAAGAACTTGTACATGTAACTCTACTTACGACAGAACTGTTACTACTACAAATTCTGGTGGAACCAGCGTTACCGTAACTGACCCTCAAACTTCAAGCACTGAAATTTCAGTAGTAGAAGACAAAATCTCTAAAAAAGACGGAAGAAGGAAATACGGTTGCATCGACCACAATTCAGACGAAACAACTGTTACTTCAAATAGCGGTGGAAGCGTTTCTACAAAAACTGAAACCAGAAAATCAACTTGTACTTTGAAATAATTCAAACTACTCACTAAGAAAAAGCTATCCGCAAAACGGGTAGCTTTTTTGTTTAACAAAAAATGTATCTCCCGCTGCTGCTTATTTTATAAATGCCATGACGGGGGCATGCAAATAAAATTTACATTTGGCGAATCATTTTTATTACGTTTCTTAACCCCAATCTATCGTGAAAGCCACCCTGATCAAGATCTTTTTCTTTTTGTTATGCTCCTTTATGGGCCTGGTGTTCCTCTATAGCGGATACACCAAGCTGGAACCTATCGAGCCTTTCGAGTTTACCTTTGTCGATCTTGGTATCGGAGGCTGGCGGCTGGCGCCCTTCATCGCCCGGTTTATGATAGGCCTGGAGTTCTTCATCGGCTTCCTGCTCATCACGGGCCTATACATCAGGCGCTTCACGATTAAGCTCACGGTCATCTCCCTGATCGTATTCTGTATCTACCTTATTTTCATTATGGCTACCGCAGGCAACAATGGCAACTGCGGCTGCTTTGGCACGGCTATTTCCATGACACCGCTGCAGGCCCTGATCAAGAACATCATCATGATCGCCGTTTGTTTCGTGATCTACAGTTTCTATGACGGCTTCAGCTTTTTCTACGAAAACGCACGGTTTAAGAAACCCGGCAAATGGTTATTTATCCTGCTTATATTAACGGGCTTTTCCCTGCCGCATATCCTGAACTATGTTGACCTGAACTACTCGGCCGCTTACCTCGTTAAAAAAGAGAACAGCTTTAAGCTCGAGCTCGACAGCCTGTACAAGCACGATAAGATCCATGAGGCACCGGAAAGCCTTAGTAAGGGCAAGCACCTCATTTCATTTATGAGCCTTACCTGCCCGCATTGCCGCATCGCTGCCAAAAAACTGAAGATCATGAAGGAGAAGAACCCGGACATTTCCATGTACCTGGTGCTAAACGGCGATTATAAGGATATCCCGCGTTTTTTTGATGACACCAAAGCCAGGAACCTGGATTATTGCATTCTCAATGGCCCCAGCTTCGTTTACCTCGGAGGACTCAACCTGCCGGCGATCTTCCTCGTGAATAATTCAGTAGTTGAGAATAACCTTAACTATATGGAGCTCGATCAGACGGAAATCGAGAAATGGCTGGCGAAGCCCTAAACTTGTTTTGAGCTAACGTAGAGTCATAAACAGGGACCAGACAACCCATCTCGGATATGGGTGTTGGTGATTCCACAGACATTCCTTAATTATTTTTTTTGTAACGATTATCTGGCTTTTACATTATAGTCAGAGTAAGTTCATTTTAGTTATGAAAAAAAACATTTTAGCGGCATTTTTTTTGGTTTGTATTATATGTGGTTACGCGCAAAACTTGAAAAGATACCGGGGATCCAATGGCCTCTACGGATTTAAAGACAAAAATGAAAAAACAGTTGTGCCGGCAAAATTTAAATTTGCCGATGACTTTTTTTATAATGGTTTGTGTAAAGTTGGGAATTCAGACGGAGGCGGCCCCATGTGGGGGTTCATTGACTCAACCGGAAAAGAAGTAATTCATGTAATATATCGCGAGATCGACTATTTTAAAGACGAGTTAGCTTTGGCAAGGGGTGGCAGTTATTGTGAAAACAGGGAGTGTGGATTTATAGACAAAACAGGAAAGGTAGTGGGTTCATTTAAATATGATGATGCAAAAACATTCTCGGAAGATATAGCCTTAGTTAATATTGGCAAGAGGGATTGTGATAATTATAAGAATGAAGGCAAATGGGGATTTATTAATAAAACAGGAAAAGAGATTACTGCGATAAAGTATGATAAAGCAGGTTTTTTTTCAGAAGGTATGGCCAGAGTAAATTTAGGTGGGAAATGGGGATTTATCGATAAAACAGGGAAAGAGATCACTGCCATTAAATATGATTGGGTATCGTCTTGTTTTGAGGGCGTTGCCGTTGTAAATATCGGCGGACGTGAAAACAAAAATGAGGATTATATCATGTACGGGAAATGGGGGGTAGTGAATTTAGAAGGTAAAGAAATAACACCGATAAAGTACGAAGATATTGCAGAATTCAAAGAAGGTTTCGCCGGAGTTTCAATTATTTCGGACAATAAAAAAATAAAATGGGGCTATATTGACAAAACAGGCAAAGAAATATGTCCCTTAAAATACGATAGCGCTGAAGGATTTAAGGAAGGTTATGCCACAGTTGGAAACAGCTTAACCAGTAAAGAATTTAAAAGGGGCTATATTGATAAAACAGGCAAGACGATAACCCCTATGAAATATGATTTTGCCGGCAAATTTAACAATGGCTTTGCTATTGTTGGAGTCATCAACAACGACGAGGAGCGAACCGGATATTTTAAATTTGGATTTATAGATAGAGCCGGTAAAGAGGTCATACCTTTACAATATGATACTATCAATGAATTTCATGATGGATTAGCCTATGTGTCAATAAAGAATCGTTGGTTTTACATAAACACCAATGGACAGGAAGTTGCTGTTAATGAAAAATAACCTGGCATCAAGACTAACCCAAATCAAAAATTACAGCTGACACCTCGGCATTGCATCTAACCGCATGGCGCAAGCTTGCAAACCGTTTTACAGAAGTTCTTTTAGTTGCTTCAGCGCTGAGATCTGGAAGAAGCCCGCCTGCTCATTCTGCTGAGGTATCCCCGACAGATAAACGGCTTTCCAGTTGGCATTGAGGGCACCGAGAATGTCGGCGTCGTAGTTATCACCAATCATGATGCATTCCGGCAGTTCGGCGCCCGACAAGTGTTGCGCCAGCTCAAAGATCTTCACATCCGGCTTATTAACGCCGTGGTCTTCGGAAATGATGATGTGGCGGAAAAAATCCTTCAATCCCGATTGGCTGAGCTTGATATGCTGCACTTCCCGGAAGCCGTTGGTAATGATATGCAGCACATAATTTTTTTCCTTCAGGTAATTCAGAATTTCCAGGGAGCCCTCGATGAGGTGCGTTTTATAGGGCGAGATGGCGAGGTACTCATCGGCCCAGGCTTTAGCCACTTCTACCCGGTCGTAGCCAAAATGCAGAAAGGCCTGATGAAAACGCTGGTACCTTAGTTCCTCTTTGCTCACCTGTTTCAGGGCATACAGTCTCCACAACTCGTGGTTGATGTCTTCGTATACGGCAATGAAGGTATTGAAGTCCGTTTTAAAAGCAGTATCAAAGCCATATTCCAGGAACAGGTGGAGCATTGCTTCCCGCGAATTTTTCTCGAAATCCCATAAGGTATGGTCGAGGTCGAAGAAGATGTGTTTGATCTGTTTCATAAGCAGATTTTATTGTTTTTTAATTGCCTTATGTTATAGCCATGGATCATCATTGTTTTGTCCTTTAAGCAATAGGGCTATTTCACCGTTGCGAAAAATAAGTCATCTCGGTGTTCAGATCGAGGTAAGGAAAATCGTGTTGAAGCGCCAGGCACTTTTGCAGCTGGGCGCTTTTGAAGTCGGCAAAAGCCTGTGTTGCTTCCTGCAAAGGACGGTGACGGAAAGCGGTATTCAGAGCCGCAAGGCGGTCGAGCAGGGGGCGGGTGGCCGGATCGAACCAGCTCCCCGAAAATTTTTGCCACACATAGTCAATCGCCTGTTGGTTGGGATGCGCCATATCGGCTTCGTAGAAGCGGTAATCACGCAGATCGTCGTTCACCAGCTCGTAAGCCGGGAAATAATAGCAGTGCTCGTCTGCATTCACAATGCCATGCGCTGCCAGCGTGAGAGCTGCTTTGCTGAGGTTATTTTCCACCACGCCATCGCGCAGGTGTTTTACCGGCGAAACGGTGAGGATCACGTTCAGGCCCGGGTTAAGGTCCCGGAGCTTTTTTAATAATTCTTGATAAGATCCGATGATCGCAGAAGGATCAGCCATTTTTTTCGTGAACTGCTTTGCCGGCAGCTTATGGCAATTGGCCACAATACGCTGCTGCTCCTTGTGTTCATAATAGAAGGCCGAACCAAAGGTAATCAGCAGCCAGTCCGCTGTCTTCAGATGCTCGTGCCACCCGGCTACCAGGTTGTTAAGTGTTGTTAAGAGCTCTTCTTTTGAAGGTCTGGTTAAGGACGTATGGGTTTCCAGCGATAGCCAGGAGCCTTGCTGTTCCATCAGCTCGCTTTCCCCGAAGGGCTTGTTTTCCAGGAGGCGTGTCAGCGCCCGGTGGATGCTTTCGGGATTAAAAACGATCCCGAAGGGATTCGCATAGCAGTCGAATTTCAGATCGTTCAGGCGTTTGCCGATATGCTCTGTAAAACAGGAGCCTATCAGTAAAAGCTTTTGCCGGTGTTGAATGTGAGCAGGGCTGATGCCGGTATCCAGGTCGAGGTGAAAACGCATTAGCTTCGGTGAGGCAGGGAGAGTTGTTTTACGAATAAATGTTTCATCAAAGGCATCCATACCACAACAAATAAGCCAAGGCCGCCGTATAAGGCGATGAAGATCCATTTTTCGAACCAGGCACGCCAGTAGTCGTTTACCAGCTGCATGTAGATGTGCTGCCAGGTTCTGTATATGTGGCTTTGATAGTCGTAGGGATAAGGGGAAACCTGCTCGTAAGTCGCATAATCATAATAATCAAACGAGCTGTAAAAAAACTCTTTGGAGATAAGGATGATAATCACCGGCAGCATGGGCAAAACCAGGTAGGTGATCTGCGCGCAGATATTCTTAAAAGGATTGAATTGCCGCGCAGGCAGGAAGCCGAGCCCGGTGAAGACAATGGCTACCAGGAGAGTTAAGATCAGCAAGGTCAGGTAAGAGTCATCCCCCGAGGAGCCCGAAAAGCGGAACAGCTGGCTGACAATGAAGAGGAGAATCGGGATAATGATACAGGCAATGACCGTCAGGAGGAACTGCTTCCAGGGCACCATTTTAAACAGCATCACCAGCAGCGACATATAAAAGCAGGTATAGAGGATGAAATTCAGGAACTCCGTCTTCCATAGGAATAAGCTGCCATACTTGGCCTCTGCGATGCGCCTGAAGATTTGCTCCAGCTCATAGGTATTGAAATAATTATGTTGAAAATTGTAGAATGCGCTGCTTTCCATCGGCGAATGTGCCCGCAGGTAGTTGGATCTGATGAGCAGGGAATCTTCTGAAACAAAGCCATATTCTGTGATGCCGTATTTTTTCCAGACATTGGTATAGTTCCGGATCAGCGTTTTGATCTGCTCGTCGCTTTTAGTGGATTTGTAGAGGCGCTCAATGGCATAAGAGCTCATCAGGCCTCTGTACCTGAGGGTATCGTACTTTATAGCCCAGGGCGTGTATGGATCGAGTACCGAGGGTTTTCTGAGGTCGAAGGAAGTCAGTTGCGTAAGCGTATCGTAGATGGATTCGTAGTTATTGATGTTATTAGCCACGAAGGCTTCGCCGGCATTCAGTGTATTGATATCATTGATAAACTCCTCATCGCTCACCGTATGGGCCACACGTGTATTGTAAATGGAAGTAAAAGGAATGGGAAAGCTGATGAAAACGAACACGCAGCAGAGGTTCAGAAAAAACACTTTATACGCGTCGGCCCAGCTTCGCTTTCCGTATTTCTTTTCGAGGTTGAAGATGATATTATGGTAGATCCAGAAACAAAGCGCTACAATAGCCAGGATGGTGAACAGGAAATACCAAAGGCCGAGGTCCTGCGTTTGCGAAAGGTTAATGGGAATGGCAAAGCCCGAGAGGGCCGATAGCGACCAGGTAATGAGGCCGTAAAACAGAACGATGTGAATTTTGCTGATCCAGGCTACCGGATGGTTGAGGAGGAGGTAAGCATCGATGCGCCTGAGAAATGGCGGAATTAATTTTTTCAAAACCGTTTTTTACCGGTAAAGATAAACATAAAAGGGCTACAAAATGCAGCCCTTTCGATGGTATAAGATCAATGATCTGTTTAGAAACGTTCTGTCTGGGAGAAAAAGAAATTTGCCTCGATGTTAGCGTTCTCGTCGCTGTCGGAACCGTGAACGGCATTGGCAGCAATAGATTTTGCAAACATCTTACGGATTGTGCCTTCGTCTGCTTTGGAAGGATCGGTAGCACCGATGAGGGTCCTGTAGTCGCTTACCGCGTTGTCTTTGGATAATACAGCTGCCACGATAGGTCCGCTGCTCATATAATCCACTAACTCACCGTAGAAAGGACGCTCTTTGTGAACTTCATAAAATTTTCCGGCTGTTTCTCTGCTGAGTTTCAGGTATTTCATAGCGACGATCCTGAAACCGCCTTCGTTGATTTTTGCTAAAATAGGACCGATGTTGTTTGCTTCAACTGCATCGGGTTTGATCATTGTAAAAGTGATGTTTCCTGCCATTATTGTTTTTTTAGGCTGCAAAGATACAAATATTGTCTTTATTTCAAATACTATAAAATCATAAAGATAAAGTGGGCGTTTCCCTGCGGGCCGGGCTTTGCGTTGCAATCTTTTTTGCAAAGGGCAGGCAAAAAAGGATTTTCACTGCAATCCCTAACGCATGAAGCCAATAAAAGCCCTAAATTGCGGCATGCAAAAAGATCCCTTTCCAAAGTTTAAAGCCCTATTAAAAAAATCAGAGAATATTGTTATTGTCACGCACTTCAACCCCGATGGCGATGCGATGGGCTCTTCCCTGGCACTATACAATTACCTGGTAAAGACAGGAAAAAATGTGTCGGTCATCACACCAAATGATTACCCGGACTTTCTGCAATGGCTGCCGGGTAACAAAAAAGTGCTGGAATACAGCAACCATCCTAAAAAAGCCACCAGCCTCATCGCGAAATGCGATCTGATCTTCACCCTCGATTTCAATAACTACTCCAGGCTCGAAGGCCTCGGCGACCTGTTAAAGGATTCGGCCGCCGCCAAGATCCTCATCGATCATCACCAGCAGCCCGACAACTATGCCACGCTCATGTACCACGATGTGAAAGCCTGTTCGACCTGTGAGCTGGTCTATGAATTTATCGTTGGCCTTGGCGGAAAGAACATGATCGACCGAGACATTGCAGCCTGCTTATACACCGGCATTATGACGGATACGGGCTCATTCCGTTTCGACAGCGTGACGCCAACCACACATCATATTCTTGCGCACCTGTTGGAAACCGGCATTGTGCCGAGCGACATCCATTCTGCCATCTACGATACTTACAGCGAAAGCCGTGTACGGCTCCTGGGCTACTGCCTCACCGAAAAAATGGTGGTGCTTCCCGAATACCAAACCGCCTATATTTCCCTGAGCGAAGAAGAGCTCAACCGCTTCCAGCATAAAAAAGGAGATACCGAAGGCATTGTCAATTACCCGTTCTCCATCAAAGGCATCCGCTTTTGTGCCTTCTTCAGCGAAGGCGAAGGAAAAGTAAAGATCTCCTTCCGGAGTAAAGGCAAGTTCGATGTCAACCAGTTTGCGCGCAAGCACTTCAACGGTGGCGGGCACATCAACGCTGCCGGTGGAAGAGGCAATGTCAATAACCTCGATACTACCATTAAAGAGTTCCTGGCCTTATTACCAGAGTATAAGAAGGAAATTCTGAAGAAGTAGGCTCGTTTTTTGCCATTCATTTTAGGCGGCATCAGCCTGATATGGATAACTGTCGGTATGCTTTCAGGTACCGGATGTTCGGCTCCTACGGAGCCGCTTAGAGATGTTTTCTGTTTTTTTAATAAGGTTTTGCTCCTCCGGAGCAAATAATCCTGAATCACGATTCCAGGCACCATCAATAGTATCTGTAGCAGTCATGTATTCAAATTTCATTCTGCATTCATGGGAACCAGTGAATCCTTCCGGCTTAAGTTCCACAGAGTTTGATAGTGCCCCAGAGGAGCAAAATAGGATTAACTCACAAGAAATAGATGATAAGCTTCCTGGCTTCATAGGAGCCAAACATGAATTTACTCCCTGATAAACCTGAGCTTCCCGATCACTGAGCCTTCGTTCATAACAGACAGCACATACATGCCCGGTGCCAAAGCTGAGGTGTTAACCTGCCCGGTAGAAGATAATTCGCTGATCACAACATGGCCCAAAAGATCAGAGATGAGGATGGTAGATGTTGTTCCCTGATTATCAAAACTCACATGCAATATGTCGTTTGCCGGATTGGGAAATGCCCTGAGGTTTGCGTTTTGTTTTTCCAGGTTTTGTAAAGCGGTTAAGGTATTGAGCCTGTACTTCCGGAAAAAGCGCCAGATCTCTACCGAAGCCTTAAAGTCCTGGTTGGTGACACCAACGGTAAAGGGCGCTCCGGGCCAGGTATGTCCGCCTCCTATGATCTTGTACAGCTCCACACTGCTCCCCGAGCTGCCATTGCTGTATACATAATGTTCGGCGGTGCATCCGTCGCCGGTATTGGTGTTAGGCACATTACTGAATGCGGGTGTTGGGTTACAGCCGTTTTTCCTGACCCAGTAACTCACCACAGAATCGATGGGCAGAGAGGTTGAGCTGCCGGTATAGGGCACCGTGCCATCGGCCGTGCCATGGATCTGCATCATCGGCATGGGCCGGTTGACATGGCAGTTAGCGCCGGCCTGGGAAGTGAACATCGCTCCCGTAACGGAGGCAATGGCGGTAATGCGGTTGCTGAGCTCGCAGGCCAGGGTCTGGCTCATATAGCCGCCATTGCTCATGCCTGTGGCATATACAGCGTTCATATCAATATTATAGCTCAGCTTCAGGGAGTCGATGAGCTGATCGAGGAATCCTTTGTCGTCTACCAGCGTGGACGAAATACCCGCATTCCAGAAAGGCTGCCCCATATACATGGTGCCCTGTGGAAATACCATCAGGAAATTAGCCGTATCGGCAATCGGTGAAAAATTGCTGTAAAGCTGCTGGGCGGAGGCATTGCTTGTATAGCCGTGCATGTTGATGATGAGAGGCCTCGCGCTGGAAGCATTGTATATAGCAGGTACATAAAGCCTGTAGGAACGGTAAATGCCACCGGCGAAAATGCTGTCGACAACGGTAGTTTGAGAAAAGCTGCCCAAAGAGCAAAGCAGTAAGGCAAGCGGAAGTAGTTTTTTAATCATGTGTGACGGTTAAATACAATGTCTAAGATACAAAAAAATCAGCGACAGAGAAATGCCGGTATGTTAAACAAGATCAGTTGCAAATTGTTACCTTGTATAACTCTATGGAGCGCAAGACATTTCTGAAATATTTAAGCATCTTACCATTTAGCAGTTTCGCTATGAATTTAAAAGACTTTGCAAGCAGGATGGAACAGGGATCGCCCAACGAAAAAATGCCCTTATTGTTTGTAGGGCACGGTAATCCCATGAATGCCATTACCGATAACATCTATAGAAAAGAGTGGGAGCAGATCGCTAAAAAGATCACCGTTCCCAAAGCTATCTTATGCATTTCGGCCCACTGGCTCACCAAAGGCACCTTTGTGACGATGGCTGATAAGCCGGCTACCATCCACGATTTCGGCGGTTTTCCGGAAGAGCTTTTTCAACAGCAATATCCCGCCAAAGGCGCGGTGGATTATGCAAAAATGACCATCGAGCAGGTGAAGTCAACTCCGGTTCATGAGGATTTTGAATGGGGGCTGGATCATGGCGCCTGGTGTGTGCTGAAAGCCATGTATCCTGCTGCCGATATCCCCGTTTACCAAATGAGTATCGACTATACAAAGCCTGCCGAATACCACTTCAAGCTGGCTAAAGAGCTGGCCTTTTTAAGAACGAAAGGCGTGCTGATTGTAGGAAGCGGAAACGTGGTGCATAACCTTGGAAAGCTGAGCATGAATGGAAATACCTTCGACTGGGCGCTTGAATTTGATGCCTTTGTGAAAAAGAATATTGACGAGGATACACCGCAAAACCTGGTGGATTATACCAAATTAGGGGCCCTGGCAACGATGGCGCATCCATCAAACGATCACTACCTGCCCTTGATCTATACGCTGGGCCTGCGTGATAAAGCAGATGAGAAAATGTACTTCACGGAAAACTTCGACCTGGGTTCCATCAGCATGCGCAGCGTGATGTTTAGCTAAGCTTTTTATCAGCCTGACCCGGAAGATTTTCAAGACCTTCCGGGTATGGTTCAGACTATTCTGATCCTTATTCTAATCTGCTCCATCAGCGTCGCCTGCGTTCTATTGCCTTTTCAATCAGTCTGGAATCATCTTAACGCGTCCTATCCCCGTTTTTACTCAAAATCATAACTTGACTTTATCCTGAATTAAATGTACATTCGTTCTCTTAAAATTTAACATTTATGGCTAAATTCAGAAAGCAGGACGCTTTAGATTATCACTCCCAAGGAAGACCCGGAAAAATTGAAGTAATTCCCACTAAACCATACAGTACCCAAAGAGACCTCACCTTAGCTTATTCTCCCGGCGTAGCAGAGCCTTGCCTGGAAATCGAAAAGAACCCCGAAGATGCTTACAAATACACGGCCAAAGGCAACCTGGTAGCCGTTATTTCCAATGGTACCGCCGTTCTGGGCTTAGGCGACATAGGCGCCCTGGCCTCCAAGCCCGTGATGGAAGGAAAAGGCCTCCTGTTCAAGATCTTCGCCGACATCGATGTGTTCGATATTGAAGTGGACACGAAGAACATTGACGAATTTGTCAACACCGTTAAAAATATCGCTCCTACCTTTGGAGGGATTAACCTCGAAGACATTAAAGCCCCTGAGTGCTTTGAGATCGAGCGCCGCCTGAAAGAGGAGTTGAATATCCCCTTAATGCATGACGATCAGCATGGTACAGCCATCATTTCATCGGCAGGTTTACTGAATGCGGTTGAGCTTTCGGGCAAGAAAATGGAAGAGGTGAAGCTCGTGATCAACGGGGCCGGTGCTTCCGCCAACTCCTGCGCCAAGATGTATATTGCCGTAGGTGTCAAAAAAGAGAACATCACCATGCTCGACAGCAAAGGGGTGATTCACAAAGGAAGAACGGACCTAGACCAGTATAAGTCCTTTTTCGCTTCGGAGAATACGAAGATCAATACGCTGGATGAAGCCATCAAAGGCGCCGATGTATTTGTAGGGCTTTCCAAAGGCAACATCCTGTCGCAGGACATGGTCCGCTCGATGGCGCCTAACTGCATTGTGTTTGCCTTAGCGAATCCTACGCCTGAAATTTCTTATGAAGATGCCCTGGCTTCCCGTCAGGATATTATCATGGCCACTGGCCGCAGCGACCATCCTAACCAGGTGAATAATGTACTGGGCTTCCCTTTCATTTTCAGGGGAGCGCTCGATGTAAGAGCTACCAGCATCAATGAGGAAATGAAGCTGGCGGCGGCTTTAGCCATTGCCCGCCTGGCAAAAGAGCCTGTTCCCGATTATGTGAACCTGGCCTATGGCTCCAAGAACCTGAGCTTCGGTACGGATTACATCATCCCGAAGCCAATCGACAACCGTTTGATCTCTACCGTGAGTTCGGCGGTAGCTAAGGCTGCCATCGACAGTGGTGTGGCCAAGCACGTGATTACCGATTGGGATGCGTATGCCAATGAGCTCGAGAACCGCTTAGGTAAGAATAATAAGCTGATGAGAAGCGTGGCCAACAAGGCCAAGTCGAATCCGAAACGCGTCGTATTTACCGAGGCGGATACGTATAAAATATTGAAAGCTGCGCAGGTAGCGAAAGACGAAGGCATTGCCAAGCCGATCCTGTTAGGCAATAAAGAGAAAATTCTTTCCCTGATTGAAGAGCATGGCCTCGACATGGGCAATATTCCGATCATCGATACCTGGTTGCCGGAAGAAGAAGAGCGTCGCAACGAATTCGGAGACCTGCTCTGGAAGAAGCGCCAGCGCCGTGGTCTCACGCAATACGATGCCCGCAAGCTGATGCGCGACCGTAACTATTTCGGCGCCTCTATGGTAGAGCTGGGGCTGGCGGATGCCATGATCTCCGGTCTTACCCGCAAATATGGCGCGCCTATTAAACCGGCGCTGGATATTATCGGAGTGCAGGAAGGAGTGAGCCGCGTGGCTGGCTTATACATTATGGTCACCAAGCGCGGTCCTTATTTCTTTGCCGATACCACGATGAATGCTGATCCTACAGCACAGCAGCTGGCAGATATTGCAGCCTTAACGGCAAGTACCGTGAAGCAATTCAACATCACCCCAAAAATTGCGATGCTGTCTTATTCCAATTTCGGCTCTGCAGAAGGCGAGGTGCCTAAAAAAGTACAGCAGGCTGTTAAGATCCTTCATGATAATTATCCGGGACTGATTGTGGATGGCGACATCCAGGCCAACTTCGCGGTGAATAACGAATTGCTGAAAGAGCAGTTTCCGTTCAGCACGCTGGTAGACCGCGATGTGAATACCTTTATTTTCCCAAACCTGGCGGCAGGCAACATCGCTTACAAGCTCATGCAGGAGCTGGGTGGTGCGGAAGCCATCGGTCCTGTGCTTATGGGGCTGAAGAAACCGGTGCACGTTCTGCAATTAGGTTCTTCCGTACGCGAGATCGTAAACATGATCACGATTGCGGTAGTAGATGCGCAGGAGAAACGGTAAAAGAACATATTAAAGATAAAAAGAGAAAAGACACAGGACTCATTGAGCTTGTGTCTTTTTTGTTTTAATAAGGTTTGCGTTGTCGCGGATTTGCAATCCATGACCATAAAAAAAGACACAAGTTTTTCTCTTGTGTCTTTTTATCTTATATCTGGCTTTTCACCAACAACCAGGAGCTACTTCAGCAGCGCCAGTTCCAGCACTTCAATCATCTGCGTCACGTAATGGAATTTCAGGCCTTTTAAATAAGTTGCATTGATGTCTTCAATGTCTTTTTTATTGTCGGCACATAAAATAATTTCCTTGATGCCCGCACGTTTCGCTGCCAGGATCTTTTCCTTGATGCCGCCAACAGGAAGCACTTTTCCGCGCAGGGTGATCTCTCCGGTCATTGCCAGGTTCTTTTTCACTTTGCGCTTGGTTAAGGCGGAAGTAATAGAGGTCAGCATGGCGATACCCGCACTTGGTCCGTCTTTTGGCGTAGCACCTTCCGGAACGTGTACGTGCACATTGTAAGTTTCAAACATGTCGGCATCGATGTTCAGCTGCTCATTGTGCGATTTGATGTATTCCAGGGCCAGCGTGGCACTTTCCTTCATCACATCGCCCAGGTTCCCGGTCAGCGTCAGCTTGCCGCTTTTACCTTTCGAAAGGCTCGTTTCGATAAATAAAATGTCACCGCCTACCTGTGTCCAGGCCAGGCCTGTTACCACACCCGGAACATCATTGCCCTGGTATTTTGCTTTTTCATGCGAAGGCCCTAATATTTTGGAAATGCTTTCCTCGTTGATCTTCGGCAGCTCGTCTTCCTTCACCACGTGCACGGCAACGTGACGGGCAATCTTCGACAGGCGTTTCTCCAGGTTCCTCACACCGCTCTCGGCCGTGTAATTCTCTACGATGTATTCCAGCAGCTTGTCGCTTAATTTCAGCTGCGATTTTTTCAGGCCGTTCTCCTCAATTTGTTTAGGAAGTAAATGCTGTTTCGCAATTTCAATTTTCTCCTCCACGGTATATCCGCTCACATCAATGATCTCCATCCGGTCGCGCAGGGCAGGCTGTATGGTCGATAAATTGTTGCAGGTAGCAATGAACATCACTTTGCTGAGGTCGTAATCGTTTTCCAGGAAGTTATCGTAGAAGGTCGAGTTTTGCTCAGGGTCAAGAACCTCTAACAAAGCAGAAGAAGGATCGCCGTGAAAATCGCTTCCCACCTTATCGATCTCATCCAATATAAAAACTGGGTTCGACGATTGCACTTTTTTTAGATTCTGTAAGATCCTTCCCGGCATCGCACCGATATAGGTTTTGCGGTGTCCGCGGATCTCGCTCTCATCCTTTAAGCCGCCAAGGCTCATGCGGATGTATTTACGGCCAATGGCCCGGGCAATGCTTTTTCCTAAAGAGGTTTTACCAACACCCGGAGGACCGTAGAGGCAAAGGATCGGCGCTTTCAGGTCGCCTTTCAGCTTCAGCACTGCCAGGTGTTCCAGGATGCGCTCTTTCACTTTGTCTAATCCGAAGTGATCTTCGTTCAATACTTTTTCCGCATGCTTCAGATCGAAGTTATCCGTGGTGTATTCTCCCCAGGGCAGATCCAGCAAGAGCTCCACGTAATTGGTCTGTACACCGAACTCGGCCGAGTTGGGATTCATCCGTGATAATTTTCCGAGCTGCTTCTCAAATACTTCGGCAATTTCGGCCGTCCATTTTTTAGTGGCAGCGCGCTCCTTGAACTCTTCGATGTCCTGCTCGTAGCTTTTCTCACCCAATTCCTCCTGGATCGTTTTGATCTGCTGGTGCAGGAAATAATCGCGCTGTTGCTTGTCGATATCCACTTTCACCTTGTTCTGGATCTGGTTTTTCAGCTCCAGCATTTGCAGGTCTTTCGCCAGGTGAGTCAGCACCATCGTGGCCCTTTCCTTGAGGTTAGGCACTTCCAGCATGGCCTGTTTTTCGGCTGAAGAGGCATTCATGTTGGATGAAATAAAATTCACCATGAAATTCTGGCTCTCGATGTTGTTGAGCGCAAAGCCTGCTTCCGTAGGGATATGAGACGATTTCTGGATGATCTGTAAGGCCGTATCTTTTAAGCCGGAAACGATTGCCTGGAATTCCTCATCGTCTTTTTCAGGGCGCGTTTCCTCAAAGGATTCTGTCCGCACCTTATAGAAAGGCTCGGTTTGAATAAATTCTTTGATCTTAAAGCGTTTTTTTCCCTGGATGATGACGGTGGTATTGCCATCGGGCATGCGGAGCATTTTGATGATGCGCGCCACGGTGCCTATGCTATACAGGTCGTCCGGCTCAGGATCTTCCACCGTATCGTTTCTTTGGGTGACCACCCCTACGGTTTTATCGCCTTTATAGGCTTCCCTGATCAGGCTGATGGATTTATCCCGGCCCACGGTAATGGGAATGACCACGCCCGGAAATAAGACGGTGTTCCGGAGCGGTAATATTGACAGTGTTTCCGGAATGTCTTCGGCATGCATGCTGTCTTCATCTTCGCTGGAAAGCAGGGGTATAAAATCGGTGTCCTCGTCCATTAATGGCTCAAAGGGCAGTTTATCGTTGTTTTTAAAGAAACTCATAGCTCAAATTTGCTTAACAATATACGATTATTATGCCATTCGTGTTTTGCGACTTTGTGTCATAGTGCCGCTAAAGCGGGTATTTAACGTTATTTCGGAAAATAGTATATTTGCAACGTTAATAAGGGAATTTGGTTGAAACCATCTCAAAATAGTTTTTAAACTATTTGCGTAGGATTTTTCATTCAGGCGAGGCCTTTTTCGAAGTTCATACTTCCATAAAAGACAAGCCAGGAGCTGAGAAGTATTTTAAGATGGTTTCTGTAGTCCAAAACTGTACCCGCAGCTGTAAGCCTTTTTGGTGTTATGCTTATTGCCACTGTCACGATGTATCGTGACGGGAAGGCGCATAACCAGGCAAGTCAGAAGACCTGTTAATAAACCGATGTTTAGAGTTTCGGGAAAAAGGCTCATAAAGACATTGTACCATTTAAGATGAAGCACATCACGCTTATTTCCTTGTCGGGCCTGCTGGTATCGGGCCTCAGTTCCTTTGCACAATTTGCTCCCGGAGTAGGGCAGGCCGGCACCACGGCCATGTTTAAAGACAGCTCCGCCTTTGTAGGCTGGGCTACCAAATGCAGCATCACCAGGGGCCTGCAGGATATTTCGGTAAGTTCGGGCCCTTATGCGACAGTAGGCGATAGTGCCTCCGCTTTCGGTAAAGCGGGAACCACAGGCGTGGTAAGCCTCGGCGACGGAGGTATGGCAGTCCTGCAGTTTGCAAGCCCTATTCAGAATGCCCCGGGACCCGATCTCGCTGTGTTTGAAAATAGTTTCGACGATTCCTTCCTGGAGCTGGCTTTTGTAGAAGTAAGCAGCGATGGCGGCACCTGGTTCAGATTCCCTGCGGTGAGCAATACCGACGCCACGACCCAGACCGGTAGCTTCGGCCTTACCGATCCTACAAAAATCAATAACCTCGCCGGGAAATACAGGGCCAATTACGGGACACCTTTCGACCTGTCAGATATTCCGGATAACCTCCTGCTGAATAAGCAGGCCATCACGCATGTACGCATTATAGACGTGGTAGGCTGCATCCAGGATCAATACTGCACGCGCGATGTAAATAACAATAAGGTAAACGATCCCTGGCCCACGGCCTTTGGCAGCGGCGGTTTCGACCTCGATGCCGTTGGTGTGATCCACCAGTCGGGCACGGTCATGTCTGTGGATGAAGAAACACAGAGCCTTGCAGCAGCTTTATTCCCGAACCCGGCAAGCGATTTCTTATACATCCGGGTGAATACCGATGAGGAGTATTCGCTAAGTGTGGTCAATGTATTGGGAGAAGTGGTGATGCAGGCAAGGAATGCGAGTCGCTTATCTGTCAGTGAATTGAAAGAAGGTGTTTATACCCTGGAAATAACAAGCGCCGGAAAGCGCAGCGTTCAGAAGTTTATACGGTCGGCATCAATGAATTGATTCGTGCGGATGGACATTCCATTTTTTAAACCACATAGGCACATAGAAAATATAGGAAACAGGAAGATAGCAGAGAGTGGCTTCGACTTCGTTCAGTCGCCTGGCAATCAAAGTTGTTCTTACCGATAGCTATCGGTACATTGCCTTTAACCTCTGAGCAGCTGGTCAGATGGGCATTTCATCTGCATTCAATTTTTAACTACAGGGGCAGGGATCAGCGTTCTATTGCTTCTGCGTTCCGATTTTTTTACTTGAACAAGGCCTTGAAGGTATCAAAGAAAAACAGGAAGGCGAAGTAGAATACAAAGCACCATACCACGCCCGAGACGCTTAAATAGAGAATGACTTTTTTCTTGTCCTTATAAAAGCGCTCTGCGAGAAAGGCACCGATAGGAATGGACAAGAGCACAGGGGTGATCACGGCAATGCCTACAAGCCCGAAACGGCGCTTGATGCGGATGATACGGCGGTTCCCGCTCGTAAAGATTTTTTTCGGTTTTTTCGACGGAAACCATCTTTCTTTGAGCCTATCCCACCATTTCAGAATTCCTGCGCTGAGGTAGGTGAATACGACTGAGCCGAGTATCGCGCCGATACAGCTACTGAGCAATGCCATGACATAATTGGAACCGTAAATCAGGATAATGGTGGGTGTCCCGATTTTAGATAAAGAGATCGTATTGGCAAGTACCGCAGAAATAAATTTCCATATTTCGTTGCTGTCCATGAAGTGGGTCCTGGATAAGTGTATTATATTTTTTCTCCAAAAGCAAGATCGCCGGCATCTCCAAGCCCCGGAACAATGTAGGAATGCGCTGTCAGCTCTTCATCTACCGCACCGCACCAGATCGTGAAATTCTGTGTGGGCATATTGGCCATCACATAATCCACACCCTGTTTGCTGCTGATGGCAGAAACAATGTGCACATGCTTAGGCATGCCTTTCGCCAGGATGGCTTTGTAAGCCAGCACGATGGATGAGCCTGTGGCAATCATCGGATCGCACATGATCAGCACTTTATTTTCGATGCTCGGGCTCGACACATATTCCACGTGAATATCAAAGGTATTGTCTTTGTGATGCCTTCTGTAAGCCGAAATAAAAGCGTTATCCGCCCTGTCGAAATAATTAAGCACTCCCAGGTGGATCGGTAATCCGGCACGCAGGATGGTGGCGATTATTGGTTGCGCTTTTAAATGACTGGTTTGCGCAATTCCTAGCGGCGTGGTGGTTTCACGGCTTTCATATTCCATCGTTTTGGAGATCTCATAACTGATGATCTCCCCGATGCGCTCCAGGTTTTTCCGGAAGCGCATGCTATCGCTCTGGATAGACGTATCCCGCAATTCAGCGATGAACTGATTGAAGATGGAATGTTGTTGAGAAAGTATATGAACCATAGTTTTAGCCGGTATTGTCTTGTTTTTGATGTTCTAAATATACTATAAATTTAGGTAGTGTTGAGACGCTTTTATGAAAATTTAGTCTTTCGCGTGCTGAACGTTTTGTTTTTTTCCGGCCAGGTAAACACCGCTGATGATAAAGGCTGCCGATATGATCTTGATCGGGCTGAGCGTGTCTTTCCCCCAGGCAATGGCAATCATCGTGGCCAGGAAAGGTTGCAGATAGATGTACATACTCACCACCGAAGAGCTCAGTGTTTTAAGTGCATACATGTTTAGGAGATAAGCCAGGAAAGTGGTGGCTACTACAACAAACACCATGGCCACTATCGCGTGTACCGGCAAATGCAGCCAGTCTGTTTTAAAAAGCTCGGGCGTCGACCAGGGAAACATGTAGAGAACACCGAATAAAAATACCCATTTCATCACCGTGGTGGTTTGGTATTTTTGCATATAAGGTTTCGCCATTACCACAAATATGGCCCAGGACAGGGAGTTGACAAGTGTCATCAGGTCACCCAGGATGGTATCGCTGCCAATGGAAAAGCTGCCGTTTGCCTTGAAGAGCAGTAAGGTGAGGGCGCCGATGGCTCCGAAGGCAATGCCTGTTATTTTGAGGGCAGTAATTCTTTCTTTCATCACAAAGAAGGTAAACAGCATTACCGCAATGGGATTGCTCACCATAATAATGGCAGAGTTAATAGGTGTGGAGAGGCTCAGGCCCCAGATGAAAAAAATCTGGTTGATGCACACGCCGAAGAGCGCCAGTACCGCCAGTTTCTTAAGATCGGCCTTTTCCACTTTTTCCGGTTTCATAAACAGGGACAGGAGCCAGAACAGGATACAGGCGCCGCCGATGCGGATCGTGACCAGGCCGAGGGGACTGATATGCGTTGGCATCAGATCTTTGGCAATGGAATAATTTAAGGCATAAATCACCTGCGCGGCAAACAGGAAAATATGGGCTCTTACAACAGAATTCATCAGGCGTAGCAAATATGCGGTATTATTCTGAAATTAGCGCATGCTTTTTACGGATCATCTCCAACATACCATTGAGCTGCAAAGCCCGCCGCAACGCATTGTTTCCCTGGTGCCTTCTCAATCGGAGCTGTTGTGGGACCTGGGTTTAAAAGACCGTTTGGCAGGTATTACCAAATTCTGCATTCATCCCAGGGAGCTGTTTGAAAGCATTCCCCGTATAGGCGGAACCAAAACCCTGAACCTCGATAAGATCCGCGCCCTTAAGCCCGACCTCATTATCGGGAATAAGGAAGAGAATGAGCGCTCGCAGATAGAAGCCCTGCAGAAAGAATTCAAGGTATGGATGAGTGATATCTATGATTTGGAAGATGCGCTTAAAACCATTAGGGCTATCGGGGAGCTCACAGATACCAAAGAAAAAGCGGATAGCATCGCTGCGAAAATCCGTGCGTCTTTCAGCGAATTGCCTTTCCTCGACAAAAGCGTGCTCTACCTGATCTGGAAGCCATATATGGCAGCGGGTAGAGGAACCTTTATCGGGAACATGCTGGAGAAGACCGGCTTGAAAAATGTGATCGCCGCGGAAGATTCGCGTTATCCCCAGCTTGACATCGAAGAGATCCGGAAGCTAAATCCCGAGCTGATCTTTTTATCATCAGAGCCTTTTCCTTTCAAGCAAACACACGCCGACGAATTGCAGCAGCTCCTTCCAGGAACAAGCGTGGTGTTGGTGGATGGCGAGCTTTTCAGCTGGTACGGAAGCCGCCTGCTCAGGAGTGTGGCCTATTTTCATGAACTGCTAAAGCAACTGCGTTGATATGAAAATCCTAATGATCATAGGAGGCATAATGCTCCTGTTTGCCTGCCACAAACCGAAAAATAGTCCTGGTCAGTTAAAGATAGAGTGGGTTGAGGAGCTGGAAGGCGATTATTCGTTTGCAAAAGCATGGGATTATCCCGAAGGTGTTTATAAAAACGAGCATGGCCAACTGAGCTGCGATGGCTTTTGCCCTCCGGAAACAGATGCAATGAAAGACAGTACCGGACGCATTTATAAAGATGCTCTTCCGGCATTTTATGCCTTGGTCGATACGACGCACCGCTTTCATTCGCTGCAAGGCGAAGCGCAATGCGATGAATATGCCGGTACGGATTATATGCAGGCGCAGCGGAAACATGATACTGTAATTTGTTACAGTCTTTGTAATGCCGCCACGCATAGCAGCCTGCATCTTCGTTTGCTTGGAGATGATTGCATGGCCACGGTAGAGCTGCGCAGTATTATTTCCGGACATAATAACTCTTATAAGCTTCAGAGCGGTTTTATGCGTGTCGGGCGGAAATCCTGGAAAGCAGGGATCTTAAAAGCGGAGTTCAACCTGGACTTCGGAAAAGACAGCCTTACCGGGAAACCTGTGTCCTGGAAAGGAAAGATCTACACGCCGATCCTGAAATACAAAACAGGTTAACGAAAGATGACGGAGCGTTTCTGTTGCTTTAACCGCAGAGATGCAAGAGAAGACGCAAAGGACGCTGAGATTCAGTAGGATTCATTTCAGGCAATACTCTCCTTTTTCTCTGCGTTATCCTCTGCGTACTTTGCAGGTAATTCCTGATCTACCCATGGATTGTCAATACCGGCACCGGGCTATAAAAGGCCATGGCATTGGTAGTGCTGAATGTAAAGAGGTTATGGAGAATGGAATGTTTCTTAGGTTCCACGATCACCATATCAATCTCGTGATGGTTGATGAAATTCAGTAAGCCGTCGGCCACTGTATTTTCAGCAATGATGTATGTTTTGTGAGAGACATGTTCCAGGTTCTGCTCCACGTAATTGTCAATGAGCGATTCTTTGGCGTTGAGCTCGTGGTTTTCCGGAATCACATGCAGGATGTGAAGCGTCGCATCGAACAGGGTGTTGATGTATTTGACTTTGATGAGCGAACAACTGTCGAGGAGCTGTTTGTCGTAATCGCAGGCATAGGCAATGTTCTGGATTTTTTTGTAACTCGTATTCGGCGGCACTATGATCAGGGGATTGTCGATGTGGCGCGCCACCGCTACGGAGGTGCTGCCCACCATATTTTTCATGAAGGCGCTTCCGTGCCCGCCGATCCCTGAAACAACCAGATCGATTTCATGGGCTTTGCTGAACTCGATGATTACTTCCGCTGCGTTTCCCATTTCGCAATGGTATTCGATGTCCGTAATCAGGGGCTCTCTCAGCCTGATGTCTTCTGCAACCTTCTGGATAGCGCTTTTATGGTCGTTGAATAATTCTGTAATGGAATAACCTGCCAGTCCGAATTCGGAGCTTATCACCGGTACCTGGCTGATGTGCAGCAACACCAAGTTGGCCGACAGGTATTTGGCAATTTCAACACCATAGTTGAGGGCGCTTTGCGAAGTTTCTGTAAAGTCGTATGGGATGAGTACTTTTTTCATAGCTTCGGTTTTAAATGGTTTAAACTGAAAGATCAAATGATATTCCTCAGATTCTTATACGACAAACACGCTTAATAGTTCGACCTATTGGTAAAAAAGACCTTTTTTTAACGTATGTTTCGAAAAGAGGCAAACAAATGCGGATAAAAAGCATCAATCGTTTATGACTCAAATTTTATACCTTCATGCCCGGACATTTTTGAACAGATTATATGAATCAGGATAGTAGTAAAATAAAAACAATGAAAATCGTTTTGATCGTTGGTTTTATCTTAATGCTTCTTAAGTTTCTGGCCTATTTCTTAACGTCTTCCAGTGCTATTTTAACGGATGCCATTGAATCGATCGTGAATGTGCTGGCCGGTTCATTTGCTTTATACAGCTTATATTATGCGGCTAAACCAAAGGATGAGGATCATCCCTATGGTCATGGAAAAATCGAGTTCTTATCGACAGGTGCGGAGGGAGGCATGATAACACTGGCCGGTATCGCCATGTTTATAAAAGGTATTCTTGCTTTTTTTAATCCCCATACGCTCACCAACATCGATATCGGACTTATGATTTCGGTTTTTTCGGGTGTGATCAATTACATCATGGCGAGGATGCTGATTAAAAAAGGCACTCTTTTAAACTCTTCAACAATGATTGCCGATGGCCGGCATTTACTGACCGATACCTGGAGCAGCGTAGGGCTGGTGATCGGATTAGTGATCATTTATTTTACACATCTTTTCTGGATAGATTATGTCATTACCATTGGTTTGGGTATTTTAATTGCATATACGGGCTTTCAATTGGTAAAGGAATCCGTCTTCAATTTACTGGATAAAGCGGATTACGGAAAGATTGAACACCTGATCCAGGTGCTGAACAGTAAGCGCAAAGAGAGCTGGATTGATATCCATAACCTGCGCGTGGTGAAATACGGTTCGGTGGTACATGTGGATTGCCACATGACGCTGCCCTGGTATTTTACTCTGGAAGAAGCACATGCCGAAGTAGACGCGGTAGATAAGCTCGCCACTACAGAATTTAATCATGAGATCGAATTTTTTATTCATTCCGATCCTTGTTTGCCCAAATCCTGCTCCATTTGTACCATGCAGGATTGCAAGGTACGGCAGCATCCTTTAGTGAAAAAGCTGGAATGGGATATGAGCAATGTGCTGCCGGATAGAAAACATACGGCTGTTTAATGCGTTTATTCATAAGCAACATAGAGAAGAAGGCTATCGCCTTCATAGATCAGATCGATCTTTTAGCTAAGGCTTCTGTTGACCCTGAGGAAAAACGGTACCTGGAACATGAAATCAAAGAAGCGCGTCACTTCATAGAGTATAATGAATGGTATGTCGGTTTTGAAATCTTAACAGATAATCTGTATGAGATCGGATATAAAATGGATGCAGCGCTCATAGATGCTGCAAAAGATATTTTTCTGAAGGCAGATCCTGCTCAGTCGGAGGAAACACTCTTGTGGCTCGATGAATTACGGAAAGAATAGCTTATGTTGACTGAGCGAAGTCGAAGCCCCGAACCTGTTGTCACGGATTTGTCATCCGTGACCAATATGCCATCAAATATCCTTATGAAACAATTTCCTTGTAGAGGTACTGATGTCGCGGAAATAGCTGATGCTGATCTTATTGGATAACAGTGTTTGAAGGAACACGTCATTGCTGATGTCCTTATCAACCGTTACCACGGTAGTTGTTCCGGCATCCTCTATTTTAATGGAATAATCTTTAAAAATCTGTTGCAGCTGCTCCCGGTTAAAAGTGCCGGATACTTCGAAGGTATTGGTGACCCGCTCATTGGCAAAGGAGGTCTGATTGCCGTTGTAGATTGTTTCGCCCTGCTTGATGAAAATAATATTATTGGAAATGCTTTCCACCTCGTGCAGTTGCTGTGAGCTCAGGACAATGCTTAAAGGATGCTTCGCCGAGCGGGCAAAAAAGGTAAGGTCCTGTAAAAACAATTGCTGCGCGTTGATATCAAGGTTAGCCAGTGGCTCATCGAGCAGGATCAGTTTCGGGCGTCGCATGATGGTTTTGGCAAGCTCGAAGCGTAAGCGGTAACCGCTCGACAGCTCGCTCCATTTCAGGTCGCGGAATTTGTCGAGGCCCAGGCGGAATAAAATGTATTCCACCTGTTTGTTATTCTCTACATCCTGGATGCCATGAATGCTGGCAAAAAAACGCAGGTTGTCCAGCAGACTGCCATACCAGCGCGGAATGCGCTGTGGAATAAAGACAAACTGCGATTTGACATCGTACCAGTTTGTATCGTCAGCCTTTAAGGCAGGGTAGGAAATGCTGCCGGTATCGCTCGACAGTTCTCCCGCAAGAATTCGTAATAAGGTTGTTTTGCCATTGCCGTTCTCACCGACGATGCCGGTGATCTCTCCGAATTTCAGCTGCACGTTGAGTGCCTGTAGGACGAAAGGAGAGCGCCCGCTGTAAAAGCGCTTGCCGATATTCCTGGCATCGCACACCAGGGGAGCCTGTTCGTTCCGGCTGTAGGAAAACGAAATGTCTTTGACGGCTTGTACCAAGGCCCTGGCGCTAGTGCCGAGGCTTTCTTTGGAGGCTTCCGTGGCATAGAGGTAGGATTTTCTGAAATCATAGATCTGCTGCTCGGTAGAAGAGCCTAAAGGATATTCCACGGAAAGGTCGAGCAGCTTGCGCGATAGCTGGCTGTAATCGCCCTGTTCGGCCAGGGTATTCAATTCTTCATGTAAACTCGCAGCCATGCTTCGGCAATTAAATGTATACGATAAATTTAAACAATTTCTTTGGCTTTTACCTGCAAAAATTCCAGGGCTGCTTCCCGCTCATTGGGAATAATACCGTCAAGGATCGCATCTTTCAGCGCATTCTTAAGATCGCCGACACGCTTACAGGGAGGAAGGTTAAAGATGGACATGATTTCTTCGCCGCTCACCGGTGGCTGCCAGTTGCGGATCTTGTCCTTCTCTTCCAGCTCTACCAGTTTTTCTCTCACCAGGCCAAAGTTATGCAGGTAGCGTTTTACCTTGTTCGGATTCTTGGTGGTAATGTCTGCTTCGCATAAGGTCATCAGGTCGTCGATGTCGTCGCCGGCTTCAAATAATACGCGCCTCACCGCACTGTCGGTAATCTCTGTTTTTGCCAATACGATAGGCCGAAGATGCAGGAGCACCAGTTTTTGCACGTACTTCATGCGGTCGTTCAAGGGCAGGCGCAGGTTCTCAAATATTTTAGGAACCATCTTCGCACCTTTTACCTCGTGCCCATGAAAAGTCCAGCCGTGTTCCGGCTCAAAGCGCTTGGTAGGCGGCTTGGCAATATCATGCAGGATAGCGGCCCAGCGAAGCCAGAGGTTTTTGCTGTTTTTGGCGACGTTATCGAGTACTTCGAGCGTATGGTAAAAATTATCTTTGTGCGATTTGCCATTAATGGTTTCCACGCCATGAAGCTTCATCATTTCCGGGAAGATAAGCTGTAATAGCCCTGTATCCGAAAGCAGCTTAAAGCCGATGGAGGGAACAGGGGCGAGGATGATCTTATTGAGCTCGTCGGCAATGCGCTCTTTGGAAATGATGCTGATGCGTGCTTTTGTTTTCGAGATTGCTTCCAGCGATTCCGGCTCGATGGTGAAGTTGAGCTGTGTGGCAAAACGGATGGCCCGCATCATGCGCAGCGGGTCGTCGCTGTAGGTGATTTCCGGATCCAATGGTGTGCGGATGGTCTTGTGCTCCATATCCTTTAGTCCTCCGAAGGGATCGAGCAGCTTGCCGAAGCTAGATTTATTTAAGCCGATTGCCAAAGCGTTCATGGTAAAATCGCGGCGGTTCTGGTCGTCTTCCAGGCTTCCGTTCTCTACAATGGGCTTGCGCGAATTGCGGTCGTAGGACTCCTTACGTGCGCCCACGAATTCAATTTCAAGGTCGCCGGTTTTCACCTGGGCCGTTCCGAAATTTTTAAATACTGCCAGGTTGGCCTTGTCTTCGCCGATGGTTTTATACACCAGCTCGGCCAGCTCAATGCCTTTCCCTACGGTTACCACATCGATGTCCTTGCTGGGCCTTCCTAAAAAAATGTCACGGACGAAGCCGCCGATCACGTAGGCTTCTACGTTCAGCCGGTCGGCGCAATCGGCTATTACTTTAAAAATTGGGTGAGTTAAATGCTTTTCCACCCCGTAAAATTAAGGGAATTTTTGAGAATACAGGCCCAAGCCCCGGGTCTGTACAAGGATTTTGAGAAAAATCATGAATCTGAGCCAGCCGTTTGTTTTTTTGAAAAAAAATATTCCTGAATCCCGTTATTAGAATATCGGTAATACGTCTCTTAAATAAATCATTTTATAGATGAACTGTGGTTAATGACCTGTTAAGTCCCGGCAGCTCAGGTTTGAGTATGTAAGATGATTTGAAAATATTTTTTTTCATGAGATGTTTTTTCTCGTTATTGCAATAAGAAACAGTATATCAGCGTTCATTTACGGATAATTTCGGATGCAGATCAGGTTAACATCATACATCCCCACATGTATGTTTATGAAAACAATTATTAAGGAAAAAAACGAAAATACATTAAGACTTACGTTTTCAGGAAAGCTGGAGATTCCTGTAAAAGAAGGAATTTTTTACTGTGCGGTAGCAGATGTCATCCGTATAGAATCTGATGGCAGCTACTCTACCTTTTACGTTGAAGGAGGGAAACGTTATGTCGTATCAAAAGGATTGAAAGAATATGAGGAATTGTTGCCGGAAAAAGAATTTTTCAGAGTGCATAAATCACACCTGATCAATATTCATAAAATCGTGAAGTTCACTTATACTGATGGCAATTTCCTGGAAATGGGCGACGGCTCCCTGATTGAAGTAGCCAGGCGGAAAAAAGATGAATTTTTCCGGGCGATGAATGTCATGGGAAAAGTTTAACGATTTTTTCTTTGAAAACAGGAGCAGTAAAGTGATTTCATGGGCTGCGCATAGAGTATGATTGCGTCTTTTTCCTGCAGGACCGCTTTGTCTTTACTAAAATATGTTCATTTTGCCTGGTTGTTTTTTAGTGTGGATAATTATATTTGAAAATTGATTTGCCATTGATTCCCCCTTCGCCCCGTTTATATCAGATTGTTTTGTACCTCCTGCTGTTTGCCGGAAATGTAGTCATTGCGCAGGATCCTCATCCCGCTTTCAGGCAGTACAGCGTAGAAGACGGTTTGCCGAGCTCTAAGGTTTACCAGGTAAAACAGGATTCGAAAGGATACATGTGGTTTGCCACAAACAACGGTGTGAGCCGCTTCAATGGCTACGGATTTGAAAATTTCTCTATGAAAGATGGTCTTCCTGACAACACCGTCTTCGAAATCTATGAGGATAAAAGAGGAAGGATCTGGTTTGTGACGCTTACCAACAAACTGTTCTATTATGAAAATAATCAGATGTATGTGTATAGGTATAATCATGTCATCAATCAGATAAAAGGGGACCATATCAAAACATCGTTCTGTGTTTCGGAAAACGGCTCAGTGTTCCTCGGATTATTTGCGTATGGAATCATTGAAATAACAGAGCAGGGTAAATTGATAAAGCATGTTCAGGCGGATATGCCGGGATTGGCGATCGCAGTTATAGAGCCTGTACCGGGGGATTTGTTGTATGTAAGTAATTATCCCCAAAAGGAATACTATATGGTCAGCTATGACACCCACTATTTAAAAGGCAGGCAAAAGTTGTCTAAATCTGTTTTTAATTTAGGTCCGTGGGCAAGATTTGTACGCTTAAAGAACCACGACATCGTATTCTCCTACGGAAATGAATTATATATTGTTAAGGACCTGATGACCTACCATATAGAAGAGTTTGAAGAAAGAATCAACTGGATCTACGAAGACAGGGATAATGATCTGTGGATAGGTACTTATATGGGTGGTGTTTTTCATATTAAAAACGGTGACTTTGAACATAAAAAAAATTACCTGAAAGATCTTTTTGTAACAGGGGTCACCCAGGATAGCCAGGGTGGTTTCTGGTTTACCACAGAGGGGAATTCGGTGTACTATACACCGTCGAAAAAAATACTGACCTACGATCAGGTTTCAGGGCTTAAAGATATGAGGGTAAACTGCCTGGCTTCCGATAGCGGAGGAATATACCTGGGCTTGCAGTACCCGTTAATTCACAGGATTAACTTGTCAGGAGCGATTGAATCCTATGAATGCCCGCCACCAAATAAGGCAATCGCTCATTTGTCATATAATTGGGAATTATCATGCCTGTGGTTCTCAGGGAATACGCAAACCGGTTTTATCGGAAAAGACAGGAAGCTTCATGTAGACATAATGCGTTCGTTAGGAAAAATACTTTGGGAAAAAGATGGAAAACATTGGTTGATAAATTCGGATGGCTTATTCAGGATAACGGGCGAAACAACAACAACAGCTTTTAAGCTGCCCGAGGTAAAACGCATGAGCGGGATTCTTAGAAAGAATCAGGAAACATTACTGATTGGCGCTATTGACGGGTTATGGGAGTATACGATCGCTAATCATACTTATAAGCAAGTGCAGCCGGAAAATCTGCTTTTGCGCAATCGCATCCTGGATATGGTATCTGCCAATGATGGCTCCATACTTATTGCTACCAAAGGCGCCGGCTTGTTAATACTGGACAGGAACAATCATGTTCGACAGGTCAATCAGGAAAATGGCTTGTCAAGCGACAATATCTGCCGGATTTTACCGGATGGGGCATATGTGTGGTTGGCTACAGACAAGGGTTTAAACAAGCTGAAGCTGCGCTCAAATCATCCCCTGCAAATTAAAAGCTATACAACTCAGGATGGCTTGATATCCAATGAAATATATGATATCCATAAGTTTAATCATAAGATCTGGGTGGCTACGGATAAGGGATTGTCTTTTTTTGATCCGGATGTTCCTACTATTAATCCGAAGGAAATCCCTTTGTATATTGATCAGGTGAAGGTGAATGATAGCATTAAAAGCACCAGTAATGCTTATGGGCTCTCTCATTTTGAGAATAATATCAAGATCCGTTTCATCGGCTTATCCTATAAGCAAAACGGAAAGCTCCGCTACCGTTATAAAATGAAAGGCCTGAATGAGCAGTGGAATTATACACAGGAGCGGGAAATCCAATATACGACGCTACCACCGGGCAATTATAATTTTGTGGTGTCGGTGCTTCAGGATAATGGCACATGGGGAAGGGGAGCCTCCGTCAAATTTGCGGTAGCAACTCCCTTTTGGAAAACCTGGTGGTTTATGGCGCTATGCGGGATCGCCACGATCAGCATCCTGTTTTTTGTTATCAGCTACTGGCTTGCAAAAAAGCATAAAGAAAAGAGCAGGGAGGAGGAAATGAACCGCGTATTGCTTCAGCTCAAATCAAAAGCATTGAGAGCCCAGATGAATCCGCATTTTATTTTTAATGTGATCAATTCCATCCAGCACTTTATTCTGCATAACAACGATGAGGCAGCTCATCGCTATTTATCGAAATTCTCTAAGCTGATCCGCGCTATTTTAAATAATTCCGAAAAAAACATGCTTCCCCTGGTCGAAGAAATCAAAGCGCTTAACCTGTACCTTGAGCTGGAGAACATGAGGTTTGAAAACCGCTTTGAGTATGTAATCCATGTTGATAAGGACATTAATACTGATGAGATCAGGATCCCATCCATGCTTATCCAGCCTTACGTTGAAAATGCCATAAAACATGGGATCCTGGAGCTGAAAACCAGAAAAGGAAAGATTGGTATAACGATTATGAAACAGGCCGGATTGTTACAATGTACCATCGAGGATAACGGCATAGGAAGAGCCGCCACACTCAAAAATAAAAGATCGGATTACCGCTCGTTTGGAACATCCATTACTCAGCAACGGCTAGCGGTCATTACCGAGCTTTACCAGGACAAGATGCTGGAAAAAGTGATCGACCTGTATGATAGTGATGGACGTACCATGGGAACAAGAATTGAAATTTTTATGCCCTATGCTTAATTGGGTCTTACCTGGTTATAATTATAGCCGAATGGCGTTAATTTATCGATAATCTTTTTCGATGAACGCATTATAAAAATTACCTTAGAAAAAATCAACCGGTCTTATGTATTCCCTTGCTAAAAAAAATATGAAAGTCATTATCATTGATGATGAACAAAAAGGAAGAGAGAGCCTTCAGAAATTACTTGAAATTTATTGTAAGAATACGGAAGTAGTTGCCCTGGCTTCCAATGTCGAGGAAGCCTATCAGCTTATTGGTTCTCATAAGCCACATATTATTTTCCTGGATATAGAAATGCCCGGTGGCAATGGCTTTTCGCTTTTGGATAAATTCCAGGAGCGCGATTTTAAAGTGATTATGACCACGGCTTTTGAAGACTACGCCATTAAGGCTGTAAAACATCATGCCTTTGATTACCTGCTCAAACCCATTGATATTGATGAGCTGATGTTTACCGTTGATACCGCGAAGAAAGACCTGGAAAGACAGGCGCTCCTGCAGTCCTTTGAACCGGGAGCTGATTCGTCGTATGTGGCTCAACGGCTTAGCCTTACGGGGCGTATCGCATTGCCCGTGAAGGACGGAATTTTTTACCTGATGGTTTCAGATATTATACGGATTGAGTCAGACGGAGGATACTCGACCTTTTTTGCCAGGGACGGCGCTAAATACCTGGTTGCCAAAAACCTGAAAGATTATGAGGATATTCTGCCCGAAAAAAAATTCTTCCGGGTCCATAAGTCACATCTCATTAATATGGATAAGGTAAAGAAGTATATCCGCACCGATGGCAATTTCCTGGAAATGGAAGATGGCTCCGTGGTGGAAATAGCGCGCCGTAAAAAGGATGAGTTTCTGCAGTTGATGAATGCAATAGGTTAAGTATCAAAATTGATAAAACCGATCACCGGCATTAGCGATTTACCGTTAATGCCTTTTTTTGTGCCTTAAATAGGCTCATGGCTGCCGTAAATGGGTTTGAGCTGATAGTTAATGGTTTTCTTCTCAATTTTAGTGTAATCAATGCTAAGGATTACTTTGTTTATTCCACTCATTATGCAAAAAATCAAATTGCTAGGACTTCTGCTCCTGCCGGTTGCGGCTCTTTCGCAACCTACTAAAACCTTTACCGAAAAGTTGGATGGGATCAGGACCACCAGCAAAGAGCTAACTAAAAACGCCTCTACGGACAATGCCTCTATAGGGCAGGGAGGGGCCATGACCAATTCTATTCCATTGGTCACCGTATCATCGCGCAGCATGAGCTTTCCCTTGCAGTTGCAATACACGTCAGGGATTAAAGCAGACCAGCAAAGCGGACCGGTTGGTTTGGGTTGGGTCTTACCTATTGGGAGCATCAGGCGGGATTTCGGGGCTTATTATCCGGACTACTCTTCCACTGCCCGTGAAGCGGATATGTATAATACCCTGGATGGGACTAATTCTGCTCAACCGAATAAAGGAAAATTCAATACTCAATATCAGTCTGGAGCATCAACGATTAACGGGACATACTTAGATCCGGCTGTACAGCAAAAATATCTGGGCTTTGGCGCTATCTCAGATGGACAGAATTTAAGAGCCTTAAGTGATATGTACCATATCTCTGTTCCGGGTAAATTGTCCAACTCCTTTTTCAACAGCGGGCTTGCCAATAGTCCTCATGAATGGAGTTTGACAGAGATAGAGAACCTGAAGCTGCAACACACTGTAAAAACCTACCAGGTAAACCAGGAATTCTCCAGGATCAATGAAGTAAATCTCCAAAGACTTACTAATAATGATTTGTCTGAAGCGTCAAGCTACGCAACGGCAATTGGAGTTTTACCATACGTTAAAAACGGTTTTGCAAAAATGGCATTTGGAAATACCAGCTTTGTTCCGTCTGAACATGAGCGATATGTACGTTACGAAGATTTTAAAGAATTTATCGTGACCGGGGAAGACGGAACCAGGTATGTTTTTGGCCGTGCGCTGAGAGGCCAGCGCTTTGTATTCAGTGACGATCCTTACTGGTCTAATAGTCTTGGAAATGAACCGGCCAATATGGCCTTTGACAAAGGAAGCTTCTGGAAAATCGACTACATCGCCGAGTGGCTGTTGACAGAAATCCAATCGGTGGATTATAAAGATACTAATGGAAATGGCATTGCCGATGATGATGACGCAGGTGACTGGATCCGTTTTGAATACACGGATGCTGAAAAAGTAGAAGCTGGTTACCTGGCCGGTCATTGCTCCGATAAAACAGAGCAAGTTGTGCCAAAATACCGTGAATGGTCTTCTTTTTCGCAAACGGATCGTGCTTCATCACTAATGCGTGAATTGGCTTACCTGAAAAAAGTTGTAACGCCAACACAGGAAATCGATTTGACTATTTCCGAACGTTACGACGTAGATCACGATTACTTCACCAAGCCTGCCAACCGTGTAGGCAACGATTACTATTATGAGAACCGTAAATATTGTTCTACTCAGGGAAATATTACGGATTTTGATATTGAGTATCCGGTAGAGACCATGAAGTACGATTCCCTCAAAATTAAAAGCCGTTTGGTTGATCCCGCCTTGTACCCAAATGAAAATATGAAAACCGGTTTAATCAGGTTTAACTATGCGGCCAAAGGAAGTGCGCAGGAACTGGCGGTTTCCCAATTCCTCATCAGGAACAACGATAAGCTTGAAAAAGTGATTAACGGAACCTTGATCGGAGCACCAAGCAGGCCCGTTTTTAGCATAAGCGAATATACTGTTGGTGGCAATAAACGCGGCAAAACAACGCTTCTGGGACTTGAGTTTTATGGTTCTACTGTAAGCCCTGCTGAAAAGAATGAGTACAAATTTGAATACGCTTACAACCCAAGCTATGACGAGATTCATAAACGCGAAATCGTCCGTGCTTACCATTTTCCATCCTTGCGGCAAGGTTCTTCGCCGAGTAATCCGGTGATCCCCTTCTCTAAAGCTGATGGTTCGATTTATACCTATCCGGAACAGGTGTTTAATGCCAGTGGAGGTTCTAATGTGGTAAACCACAATAATATTTCTCCCTATGATTTCTTAATCGATTTCCCTTACCAGGAAGGCAGATACAGATTTACGAATGTAACATCTGCTTTGATCGACGATTATGCTGAGGATTGCGAAACAACAACACTCGGTTATGACCTGGATCCGAATTACAACATCCATGCTGTTGCTCCGATCAAAGATATGTATGGGTATTTCTATATCCCGGGTTATGATGCGGCCTCCAGCGCCTGGTCATTAACTAAAATTACGTATCCTACCGGAGGTGAAGTAGCCTTCAAGTACGAGCCGGCTTCTTTTACCGAATCTCCGGAATGGAATATCAAGGCAAGTAATTTGCCCATAATTACACGATACAATGCTATCGCCAAACAGAGATCTTATATCCAGGATGCCCATAACCGAAAAAATGCAGGTGGCTATTACCCATATACCGGCTTGTTCCCTAAACATTTAACTTCCACCTTTGAGCTTCAACTCCCATTGAATTATGGTATCCGCTTAAAAGAAAAAACAACGAACGATAAGATCAACCCCCTTGTCAAGCTGACTTATGAATACGAAAACGGAACATTTACAGCGCTTCCTTCGGAGTTTCTTCAAAATGCCCTGAGCGGATTTAACCAGTTTATTTCACGTGAAAATCACACCCACTCTTTAGAGCTTGAGAACTATTACCTGCCTCCTGAGCTGAGCGGTGTCTGGAGCTACGATTTCGAAGAAAAAATGTCCGAGATCAGTCATACGAATATTGCCCTGGATGATTATTCCTCTGTATTTTTTTACAAAAAAATCAGAACTAAGCAGGCGGATAATTCATTCGTTGAAAGAGAGTATGGGTCAACACTGACATCAACTACGGATTTTCCGACTTACAACTTGTATTGTAATATCATGAAAGGTGGCTCCTCCTGGCAGGGAAGTTATATCTTAGGCGGAAATAGCTTGTTGAAAAGCCCGGTTTCCTTAAAAAGTGAAGCATCGTTTGAAACAGGCGCCACTTCACCTTATCGAAAGGTGACTTATACTTATGAGCGCACACAACCGGTAACCTATGATCTGAAATTTGACTACAATGGTACTCAAAGTGGAATGGGGCAGGTGGTTTTATGGGATGTTTGGTTCAATTATTACAAGCCTTTTACGAATAACAATACGACACCGATAACTATGTATGCGGTGGTTCGTAGAACCAACCCGGATGCTGATTTTAGCACTCACAGCTTCTGTGCGATGGGTGAAGGTGTCGGATCAAATACGATCGAAGGTTCGAATAGCTATCCCAAATGGATGTCCAGCAAAACCTATCTGAAAAAGGAAACAACCAATTATAAAGGAATTGTTTCAGAGATCTCGTACACCTATGAGCAAACGACCGGGCTTGATCAGAAAATCGTTCTGCGGGAAACTAAAAAGCAAACGGTTAACGAACCTTTAAGCTATATTACCCGGAATGAGTATGCGTTTGAGGATTATGCTGGCGCTACTCCTAAATTCAGGAATTTGAATTTGTTTGCATTGCCGTCTAAAACCACGATGTATTTAAACAGTGTAAGTCCAACAAATGCGCTCAGTGCACAAGTAACGACCTACGATATATCGCCTGACGTTCCGAAAGCATGGCATACCTATGCTTATGAAACAGCGACGCTTGAACCTGAAACAGGAACATTCACGCTGACTGCGTTCAGTACCTCGGATCCAAACTGGCGTATCGCCGAATCAGACGTGTATGAATATAACCAGGCAGCTACACCTGTTTCAATGCGCTCCAATCAATTATATAGCAAAGTTGTTACCGGAAACGGGTCAACGACCGTTAAAGCGACTATTTCAGGACCAGAAAGGCCTTTCGATGCAACTTATACGGGATTTGAGGATTTTAAAGTGTTAAGGCAAATAAATAAATGGAAGAGGGATACAAGTTATCTCAAAGAAGATTGGTTTACGAATGAGACTCAAAACGTTGATGTGGCAACGTATGTTTCTTTAACGGATAATGTTCCTCCTTGCTCTAACAATGCCTCATTTACAGAAAATATGTCAGGACTTGACTATACGATGTACTATGTGATTACGACTAATGATATAACGAATATCCATATCGGTGATGTTGTTGATTTTTCTTATACGGTAAATGGAGTAGTAACCACTGTTTCTTCGGTTGTTTCCAATACCTTGCTAACAAGCAATTACCAAAATATTCTTCTCGATAATAGTAATGCTTTAACTTACATTATCTGTTTCCAGACGGCGCCGTTTCCGAATATGAATTTGACAATTACCAATTCGAAAGTGACGTATAAAGTAAATGTTTCCAGGCTTTCCAATAGTTACGCAAGGACAGGAAAATACAGCTACAAGCTTTCCAGTATCCGTACAGCAGGTATTCCTGCAAGGCAAACACCTATACGCCCGGTGAAAATTGCCCCGATGAGCATGGCTTCGGAGTGCAATATTCCCGAAGGACCCGGCGATGGTGGTGAGCAAAACAGAAACCCCAATATTCCGGCAAGCTGCTACTGGGATTATCAGGCGAGCCTGTGGATTAAGTCTGATTTCGATTTTCCCCCGCTTCCTGCGCCAACGGTTCCTTTCACGCCATTCAGCGATGATGCCCCGGCTGATGCTATTTACAGAAGAGGACTTGTTAATACGTCAAATGACCAGGGGGTCCGTATTGTCTGTAAGGTTTGGGACAACCTGAGGACATCTGTTGTGGAAGAATTTGTATTTTATCCGCAGGATCTGAATGCCGCATGGCAGCAGTACACGATTGATTTTTCGGTGCTTAAGGGACTTGGAAAATGGGTCGATGTTTATGTGGAAAATAACCGGAGCCAGGTGGGCTCTCCCATTTCACAATACAAGTCGGTTTTCGTAGATGATGTCATTATCTCTCCGAAAGATGTAAAATATGAATACTCTGTAACCGATCACAAAGGAAATCCAACTTTCAAAATCAATAACAATGATGTCTATGTGGAATCTACCTTCGATGCCAAAGGAAGAAATGCCAGCATGCGCAATCCGTACGGAAAGATTACACAAGAGCTGACGTATTTTGACCAGGCAAACTGGACGGCTTCCCATAATTATGTTACGGAAGTGAAATGGATCAGCAGCAGCTTATTCAATACAATCCGCTATTTTATGGATGGATTCGGCCGTACCAAGCAGGTGCAAAGTTCGGATCATGTGCGGAATATCCGTACCGTTTCCGAAACCAGTATTTATAATAATAAGGGGCAGATTACCCAATCGTATAAGCCGTATTACCTGAATTACTATAACCTCGATCCAAAATATGATCCAACTTATGCAAGCAATACCCAATCCCTGTATGGTTCCAATTATGCCTTTACGGAGGTCGTTTTTGAGCCAAAACCTGAACCTGTGGTTTACAAAGTTTCTCAGCCACGGTCCAATACGGAAAGCTCAATCATAAGTTATCAGGAAGAATTTATGAATACAAACGTTTTGACTCACGTTAACACTTCCGGAACGATTACTTACCCTCCCGGAACTTTATTGGTTCATGAAATGGTGAATCCTTTGGGGAAAATTACCAGGTCTTACCTGAACCGCCTGGGACAGGTCATTATGGAGGAGCACCAGATCGGGATGGATCACATCCAGAACGCGGACGGCTCCAATGCCTTCACGGCAACTGATCTGGGCTTTGCACAAACCTGGTTCTATTACGACGGAGCCGGAAGATTGGTGGCGACCTATGATCCGGAGAACAAAAAGACGTCTTATATCTACAACAGCCTGGGTGTTATGATCAAAACCATTTCTCCGGACAAAGGCATTTCTGAGCTACGTTATGACAAGTACGGACAGGTGCGTTTCACCCGGAATCAAAAAGACATTGACGCCACAGACGGCAATGTATACAGCACCTCGCAGTTCAAGTATGTGAAATACGATGTATGGGGACAAAGCCTTGAAAGCGGGGTAGTGACGGTTGCACCGAATAGCTTAGGCGTAAGCACAAGCAATCCACCATTCCCAACCGGAAATTTCTTTAATGATTACACAAAGATCAATAACCAGAATTATCCGCTGGCGACAGACAAATTTGTTCAGGTACATGTTAAAAATAATTATGCCGGTATGCGCAAATTCTACAGTAGTACAGCCGTTACTGAGCAATACACCTATAGCCAGCATGCGCTGAACACGACAACGTACCTTTATTCTGCTACCAAAACAGATCAGATCACAAAAACCTATATGGCTGATGGACAAGTGGCGAAGACGGCTTACCTGTATGACGGATTGCCGGGTACACACCAGATTCTGGCGGTCTATAACGACATGAATCGGCCTATCGGAAAAGATTATAGTAATTCAGTTAATAGCAGCGCCGGTTTCAAGTGGCGCACGGCTATCGATATTTTCGGAAGAACGACGTATAACACTAATACCTACAACGGTACCAACACACAAGTGTCCAGGAATTTTTACGATCCTCTTGGAAATCTATTGTTGGTAGGCTTAGCGACGACAGGCTCCACGACCAATCCGTATATTGATTACCTGTCGATCAAGAAGAACATCCGCGAACAGGTCGTGAATCAAATGAGCAAAAATTACCGCGTAGGGCTTACGTATGATGCCGCCGGAAATATCACCAACCAGTACTGGAGCAATGAGAAATTTGAGCCGGCAACAACGAGCTCAACAAAAATTAATCAGTATGCCTACGCTTATGATAAGATGAACCGCCTGATCGGTGCTGATTATAAGCAGAGCACCATGACCAGCAATCCGTTTGCCTATTATACAACTCTAAATGGCATTATTCCTGTTGATTTTAACTGCATATTGGATGGAGGAGTAGTTTCGTTGGCTTTTAAACCTTATTATGATGAATTCCAGGACAATATCAAAAACGGTATTGATGTCACACGCTCTCAGAGCTCTATAAATGCTCTTAAGCAATTGGAAGGCGATTATATCGGCAACAATGTGCAATACGCCGATATGAGCAGCACTCAAATCAATGATTTTCTTACGGCGTACCTTAATAACTGCAACCGGAATCTTTTAAGTCCTTTGGAGTTTGAGTACTACGAAGCCATAAAAGCACATGATAATACACATATTACCTACCTGAACGCTAATAACCGAAACCCAGGGCCGGCGGCACTGAAATATATGAAAATTCTTTTAAGCACCATCCCATGGACACCTCCGATGAGTTGCACGCCAAACCCTAATGCGACAGCTTATGGCTATTTGCAGAATTTCCCAACGCCAACAGCTGCAGCAAATGATACGATATACGATGCGGCTTACTGGTATCAAAAAAACGGGAATTTCATGGCATTGAACCGTAATGATGATGCAGGCGTGAAAACCCGGCAGCTCTATTCCTATCTGGCTAATACCAACCGCCTTACACAGGCCAGTTTCCAGCTGGGTACGGCAACCCCGGTGTCTTATAATTATACACACGATGCCAATGGGAATTTGACGGTAGATCCTAAAAATGCGGTCTCTAATATTGGATATTCCTTCTTTGACGAATTACCGGTGTCTATTACCAATACCAGTGAGCAGCACAATTACCGCTACTTTGGCGGAACCCGTTCGGTGAAAGAAATTTCTGACTCAGATCGCGAATATTTTATCGACCAGGTTATTTTAGATCAGAATGGAGCCGTAAAAAGCTATCAGACAGCTGCCGGTTATGCGGTTCCAAATGTAAACGGTACTTCGGCAGATTATTTCTACCAGGTAAAAGACTGGCTGGGAAGCCCGCATATTACTTTAGATGCAGCCGGAGCGATGCGAAATGCCCTGGACTATTACCCTTATGGAAAGAAAATGCCGGCAGCACGCAGCTGGTTCAGCACAAACTACGAGGGGTATCGTTACCAGTTTACGGGTCATGAGAAGGATGGAGAAACCAATTACCAGTATCACGGCGCGCGCTATTATGATGAGGATCTGGCAAGGTATATGAGTGTGGATCCATGGGCGGATAAGTATATGGGATGGAGTACTTACAATTATGCCATGAGTAATCCAACAAAATATATTGATCCGACAGGAAAAGGAGTTGAATATACCGAGCCGGAAGCTTTAGCGATGGCGAAACGGGGCAAGCAAAATGGTTATGATACAAAAGTCGTCGAAAATCCGCATAAGAAAGGTGATTACGGAGTGAATTATACCAGGAGTACGGGTGGAAAAACGTATCAGGGAACCCAATTCGAGGGCAAGTTTAATGGAATTTCAAAGAACGAATTTATGAAGGACAAGACCATTGTAAATGAGAGAATAAGTAAAGCTGCTGCCGGGAAAAGTGGTATCAATGAATATGAGAAGCGTTTAGGGGCTATCGAAACACACCCGGTAGGTCTTGTTGTTGATGCAAGTTATCAGCTAGAAAAGCCCAAATCAAACATCTCTTATGTATTTAATGAGGATAGTAAAAAAGTAGGAGCAAAAGTTTCATCCGGTATCTTTGAAATTGCTATGGATGAAGATGGGATTTCTCAAGTGAGTGTTAAACTGGGAGACTCCTTTTCTACCGGTGTTACTAGCGCTGGGGAGTGGTTTACAACCGGCTCTTCAACAAGCGGTAAATTAACTGTTTCAGCAACTACTTATTTTGAGGCCGGAGACTTCGCTGATAGGGTTGGTCGTTCTTTTGCTGAGTTTGGTAATGCAGTTCACGATGCAATTTTTAAACCCTCGTACCCAAGCAATTATACGACTCCTCCACCTTTACTAACACCACCACCAGTATTTATTATTCCTTAACGTAAGGTAGTCCATCCCATAAAAAAGAGTCACGATATAACCGTGACGCTTTTTTATGCTCAGGTATTGGAAATCATCTTTTCCGGATTAAAACAAAAACGAATTTAAATCGATTGCTCACACTTATAGGAATATGGCTAACGGATTTAAATCTTTCAATAAAAGCTTTTGCCGAATCATTATGTTTGATACATCCTGCATAAACAGGCTGGAATCAAAGCCGATTGGATACTGGCACTCTGCAAAAAAGCGGAGCCTAAAAACTTTAAACAGAGTGGGAGACCATCAAAAACTGCATAGCATGAAAACACTCATTTTAATAGCTTCTTTAATAATAGATTTCGTCGTTTTCCCTATGATATAATTCCATACTAGCCACCTATATCCCCAACCACTATCGTCTCCTGTTTTTATTGAAATTTCTAAACAACGTTTTTATGAAGTCTGTCTTTTACCTGGCATTGCTCCTTGTTGCGCTTGCAAAGCCTCTATACTCGCAGGTCCCTGCCATTACACACGTGAGTTGTGTGGGGGGGACGAATGGCTCCATACTAGTGACACTGCCCAAACCCCCATATACCTTCTCCTGGCAGCCGGGTGGGCAAACCACGAGCAACATTGTCAACCAGGGAGTAGGCACTTACACTGTGAGCGCAACGCGCACTACTTCGCCTTTCACAGTAACCACATTAATTTACAACATCGGCTATAAAACCAAATGGCAATTACTGGCTCCGGGACACACGATAAGCACGAATGGCGATACCTTAAAGAACTCTGCGGCTGCTACCGCGTGGTCGAGAACAAGTGAAGCCAGTAATGAAATTCCCGCTTCTACCGCCGGATGGATCGAATACGTGGTGACAACGACAGCACATAACAAAGGTTTTGGCCTTTCAGATGCGGGATCGCCTTCGGGTTGGAACAACGTTGATTATGCGTTTCAATTAAGTGCAGGAGGTAACATGATTGCTCTTGATAATATAGGGATGGTAACATCCTCGCTGGGCACTTATACTATTGGCGATGTTCTGCGAATTGAAAGGGTCGGAAGCACCATTAATTTTAAAAAGAACAATACTACTTTCTGGACACGAAGTATCAGCGCAGGTATGGCCGCTTCAGTCCTGAAGATCAGAGGCTCCCTGTACGATGCAGGATCGCGCATCGAAAACCTCGGTTGCAGCGCTCCTGCGAATACAGTGAATGCGGGTTTATCCCAAACAATTACCTGTAGCAGTCCTACAGTAGTTTTGACCGGCTACTCCAGCGCTACAGGTGTTACCTATTCCTGGCCGCCTGGTGTCGCCACTACATCTACGCTTGGCGTGTCGTCGATGGGTACATATACTTTAAAGGTTACCGATTCTTTCTATGGCTGTGTGGTTTCTTCCACGGTAGCTGTTACCGTTAATACCGTGTTGCCCAATATCAGCTCAATAGCAAATAAAACATTGACCTGCACAAGCCCTACCGCCGTTTTATCAGGCACATCCACCACTTCGGGAGTTACCTATTCCTGGCCGCCGGGAGGCAGCATCACCACAGCTACCCGCAGCGTATCATCCGCAGGCACGTATACCTTGAAAGTCACCAATCCTCTTAATGGCTGCTCTGCCAGCACAACGGCAAGCGTTATAAGCAATACCCTTTCTCCCAATATAAGCACCACAGGAAACCAGTCGATCACCTGCACAAACCCTATCGCCGTTTTATCGGGCACTTCCACGATTCCCGGAGTCACTTACTCCTGGTCGCCGGGCGGAGCGCTTACACCGAGTATCAGCGTTTCAACAACAGGCAGCTATATCCTGAAAATAACAAATCCGGCCAATGGCTGTACGTCGACAAATACAGTCGTTGTAACCTATACCTGTACAGAGATTCCTCATTATTTCGTGCCTAAAAAAACGCTCGGTAGTGGTTATTATACAGCCTATCATAATGTCATCTACTTTGCCTTTGAAGAGGAATACTTCGATTCGGCCCAGGGCACGGCCAATAGCCTGAGCTATATGATTGTGAACGATCTGAATGATCCCATCACAAGCGTTCCGGGTTTGGTGGAAGTCATAGGCGATAATCGTTTTTCTATCGATTTGAGTACGGTAAGCGGCATGTCGCCTGGAGAGTTTTACCGCATTGCCATTACTAATAAAAAGAAAGAAGTGTTTTACGCCCGCTTTAAATACTAAGAACGATGAGCTATAAAAAAATAATAACGCCGCTTGTCGTTATCCTTGCTGTTGCCTTCTGCATTTTTTGGACGCTCCGCAGCTCCAAAAAAATAGCTTATGTCAATACCATACAGCTATATGACGGTTTTAAACTGAAAAAAGAACTGGAAGAAAAATTCAGCAAGGTGCAGTTGGCCAGACAGAATTTGCTGGACAGCATCAAATTCAGGATACAGTATGTGTCGATAAAAGGTGCCACGCTTTCGGAACAGGAGAAGATGCAGGTGAATGATCTTCAGCGCTCGTATCTGTATAAGGAAAAAGAATTTTCGGAGGAGAACGCCGCTACCCTGCAGCAATATTCAGATCAGATCTGGAAGCAGATCAACCAGTATGTCAACGACTACGGGAAGAAATATGGATATGATCTGATCCTGGGGGCAACCGGTGAAGGCAATATCATGTTTGCCAGACCAGAAGAGGACATTACAAAAGACGTTTCAGAATACATCAACAGAAGGTATGCAGGTGCTCAGGAATAATTGCATAATCATCATCGCCATCCTGTGTGTGGTATGCTCATGCGGGAAGCATGGTCCGCTCAGCTATGAGATCTCTTCTCAGGCAGAGGCAAAGGCTTTTCTCGGGGATGAAAAAGAAAAGGGAGTTTATGAAACGAAGCTAAAAGACGTGAATTTTAAATTGAGTTATATTCCTGCCGAGGCCATGGCGCTGCGCGAACTGGGTGATCCCTCGCAAACAGCGCAGGCTTCTTTTGATACCCTGGTGAAGAGCTATGAAAGCCTGCTGTTTTTCGACCTGGAGATCAGCATCGATCATTTCAATGAAGAGATGATTCATTATGGCATAGTGGCAAATGACGAAGCATCTTTTGAAAACCGTGTGGCGTATTATTCGTTTGGTATGCAAAAAGACATCAGCCTGGTAAGCGGCAAAGATACGATTCCATGTACTGTCTACCACTATGAGCGAAATTACGGCGTTTCGCCGCAGAACCATTTCATGCTGGGTTTCCGGACATCGCGTGTCAAAGATGTTGTGTTGGTGTATCATAACCAATTGCTGGCAACCGGCCCCGTCAAGTTTGCACTGAAAGAACAGGACTTAACCTATCATCCGAAGATCACGATCAATTAAAATATTATGGCAAAATTATTTGGAACAACCAGGCGAAAACGCATCATTAGTTTTTTTCTACTCATTACGCTCGTTTCCGAGATTGTAACACCCACAGCCACGTTTGCGCTCACGGGCGGCCCAAGCCAGCCGGAGGTGCAGGCCTTTACTCCGGTAAGTACCGCCGAAATGGTGGATCTTACCTCGGGTGATTTCAGGTACAACATCCCCTTGATGGACGTAGGCGGCTATCCGTTGAACATTGCCTATAGCTCAGGCATTGGCATGGACGACGAAGCCAGCTGGACAGGCCTGGGCTGGAATCTGAATGTAGGAAGCATTAACCGGAGCATGCGTGGCTTGCCCGACGATTTCAAAGGAGAGGTTATTGAAAAGGAATTCAATATGAAGGACAATAATACGTTTGGCGTCACAGTAGGAGCAGGGCTTGAGCTGTTTGGCTACCAGAAACCAAAATCGTCCACCAAAACCAAAGGCAAATTGAATCTCGGCTTAGGCATCAGTTATAATAATTATACGGGAATCGGCATGGAGCAAAGCGCCAGCATTGGCATCTCTGCATCCAATCCTGCCAAGGGCTCCATGAATGCCTCGCTGGGTATGAAATCCAGCAATAGCGGGGGCTTAACCATTACGCCGAACCTGAGTTTTTCTGCAAACGTAGATAAAAATCAGAAAGGCGATGAAACCACGACGGGCTCTGCATCGATTGGGATTGGCATGAGCATGAACTCGCGTGCCGGCCTCAAGGATTTAAGCGTGAATGCCAGCTATGATAGAAGTAAGGAAAAATCACACAAAGAGACGGATAAAGAGGGAAAGGAGACGGGTAACGTAATAGTAGATGCTACTATGGGCAGAGGAGGCACAGGTTCTTCGGGAGTCATTGATTTTGGGGCATCTACTTACATGCCACGCATCCAGAACTCGATGGTAAATACGTCGGTGGCCGTCAATTTCAAATTCGGAACCACTGTTTTTGGCCTGGATGGCGACGTCACCCTGGGCGGGTATTTTTCCAATCAATCACTCAAAGACCGCTACACCTCGACGGCGGCTTATGGCTACATGTTCAGCCAGGCAGGGCAGCATTCGGACAATGTGCTCATGGATTTTAACCGCGAGAAAGACCAGTCCTTTAGCCGCTATACGAAAAACCTGCCTGTTACCAACCAAACCTTTGATATCTTTTCTGTAAGCGGACAAGGCATTGGCGGTGCTTTCAGGCCGTTCAGGAGCGAGGTAGGCTATGTGTTCGACAATAAGTCAACAAATACAAGTGACAGCTATTCGGGAAGCGGGGAGCTGGCAGCTACTCAAACGGCGCACCTGGGTGTCAATATTTCGGTGATAGATGTGAATACGGTGGCTGGTAAATGGGAAGACGACAACGACGCGAAAGACAGGCTGTATGCCCGCAATACCAGCGCAAACAAAGATTACGAGCCTTATTACTTTAAGGAGGTGGGCGAGAAATCGGCCGATGATGTACAGGGAGCTTTGTATACGGCGTTGGGTGGCGACGAAGCCTACCGGATCAAAATAGACAAGCTCATAGATCATAGGGCTACCAATGAGTTGGAGAAATGGAGTGGCGGGGCTACGATCCCTGTACCGGCAGCCAATTACATCCCGGAGCGTCAGAAGAGAAACCAGGTATTGTCAACACTCAATTTTAATGAGGCAAAACAATATGGACTGGACAAGAAAATATACAACAGGCAGTATGCAGGGAATACGTCGATGAATATCAGCACCTCTGCTAAAGTGCATCACATTGCTGAAATTACAGCCCTGCGGATAGACGGGAGCCGTTACATTTATGGCTTACCTGCTTACAATACGCACCAGGAAGAGATCACCTTCAATGCGAGTTCGACAACAAACACAGGTAATAATGCCGTTACACCCGCAAACGCTTCCTATACCAGCACAAGCGGCAATGTGTCGTACAATGCCCAGGATATCAGCGTCGACAACAAGAAAGGTATTGATCACTATTACAACCGTGTGAAGACACCGGCTTATGCCCATTCCTATTTGTTGACGGCCATTGTATCGCCCGACTATGTGGATGTGTCGGATAACGGGCCGGACGATAGCGATTTTGGGAATTATACAAAATTCGAGTACGAAAAAGTATACAATACTGCCAAAGCCTCGGATAAATTCGGCTGGCGGATGCCTTATGAGGCCGGCAAGGCCAACTTCAATGAAAGCGGAAAATCGATTGAGAACGACGATCAGGGAAACCTGGTGTATGGCGAAAAGGAATTATGGTTTGTCAAAAAGATCACTACCAGGAGCTATGTGGCTGTGTTTGAATTGGGCGACAGGCATGACGCTCTCGCGGCGCAGAGCGTAAACGGTGGGCTTGGCTCCAATCCTACCAAAACCAAATACCTTAAATCCATTGCGCTGTATGCGAAGCCCGAATACGATGCCGATGCTGCCAATAATTACGTGAATGCCGTACCGATTAAAGTTGTGCATTTCGTATACGATTATTCGCTTTGCCCGGGCGTACCTAATAACGATGGTCTGCCTGAAACCGTGAATGGTTCGGAGATCAATGTGGCGAAAGGAAAAGGAAAGCTTACCTTGAAAGAAGTGTATTTTACCTATGGCAAATCCGATAAGGCAAAAGTCAATAAGTATAAGTTCAATTACGGGCAGGTACTAAGCGGATCTTCGCAGCTGAATAATTTTGCCTATCACCCGAAGGCTTATGACCGCTGGGGAAATTACATGCCTTTGAACAACGATCCTGCAGCCTATACCAATCCATCCATTCCTACAAATTACGCTTACAACAGTGCCCTGAACAATGCTGAGTACCCTTACGTCGATCAGTTCAGCAAGGCGCATGCGGATTTCAGAGCCTCGGCCTGGAACCTAAGCCAGATCGACCTTCCATCGGGAGCTGTCATCAAGGTGAATTACGAATCCGACGATTATGCCTTTGTGCAAAACCGGCCGGCCATGCAGATGATGAAAGTGGTCGGGATCTCCGATGATAATACCATTGGCAGTACCGCTACCGCAGGAACAACCGGCGATCTGTATTCATCCGGTGTTGGTGCCAATCATAAAAAATATTTGTTTTTCGAGCTGACGGAAAATCTCAATTATAATTCGGATCCTGCGCAGGCAAAAGCGCTCATTACGAAGAATTATCTGAAGGACATTCATGAAGGAGGAAAATACCTGTATTTCCGTTTCCTGGTAAATCTCACGAATACCAATAATGTGCCGACGCAAAACACGGGTGACCACTTCGAATATGTATCGGGCTATGCCGAACTGAATGGTGAAACCCCCGATTGCGGGATCGTGCCCGGCCTGATGTCTAATGGCCGCCAGGTAGGCTTCGTGCAGTTAAACGATGTGGTGCGCGATGACAAGACCTCTGTTGGAAGTCTCTTAAAAACAAACCCTATTACCAAAGCGGCCCTCAATTTCGGTAAGGTGAATTACAACAACCTGGTGTGGGACGCTTCTTTTTCTCCTCCTTCCGATGTGGTGGATGCCTTAAAGCAACTGGCCTCCGAGGCTACAGGCGGACCTTTTAAAACGATCATGCAGGCGATCAAGGGACCGAACAACAGCCTGATGGGTAAAAAGTATTGCCAGGAATTCGTCTATGGCAAATCCTGGATCCGGCTTTATAACCCGAACGGACATAAATTCGGCGGTGGCTCACGGGTGAAATCCTTAAGCATCAATGATAGCTGGAGCGATATGACGGGTGGGCAGCAAAGCTCGGAATACGGGCAGGATTACTCATACGAAACAACCTTGAATGGGGAGAGCATCAGCTCCGGTGTAGCTTCTTATGAGCCGATGCTTGGTGGCGATGAAAATCCTTTCCGTCAGCCGGTATTCATGGGGCCTAATAAATTTACGATGCTTGTTCCTGATGAGCGCTTCTTCATGGAAGAGCCTTTTGGCGAAACGTTTTTTCCTTCCGCTTCGGTTTCCTATAGCAAGGTAAAAGTGAAAAACAGAATACCGGCAGATGCCAATGTTAAAACACATGGCACGGGTTCTGTGGTACATGAGTTTTATACCGCCAAAGATTACCCGACCATTACGTCGCATACGCCCATCAATCCGAAGCAATACAAGCCACCATTGGGAGGTCTGCTCAAGATCATGTCGCGCGATTATGTGTCTGCTTCGCAGGGCTACGTGATTAAGCTGAATGATATGCACGGGAAGCCGAAGGGCCAGTCTGTATATGCGGAAGGCTCTGCAACAGCGCTCAGCAAAGTGGAATATTTTTACAAGACGAAAGGGAATGGCTACACGGACTATGGCCTGATTGACATCCATTCAGATGCACGCTGTACGCCGAACGAGCTGGATAATTCCTGCGTGGTGATTGATCCGAAGGGAGATATCCGGAAAACCACGATAGGCGTGGATTTTGATGCCGTGGCCGATTTCAGGGAAACACAAACCACCTCGGTGATGGGAGGCGCACAGATCAACCTGTCGATGTTCCTGGTAGGGGTCTTTCCTGGTATTGTGCCTTCTGTATGGCCGGATTTCAGCTATGAAAAAACCCGCTTCCGTTCGGCGGTCATGACCAAGGTGATCAGCCAGTATGCTATCCTGGAAAAAACAACTGCCCACGACAATGGCTCCAGTGTTACGACCTCCAACCTGGCTTTCGATTCACAAACAGGAGATGTACTGGTGACAAAAACCAAAAACGATTTCCACGACGATATTTATTCGCTGAAGTATCCTGCCTTTTGGGGCTACGACCTGATGGGGCCGGCTTATAAAAACATCGGCTACAGCGAAGTGGTGAGTTTCTCTTCGCCGGGAGTGGCTGTGGTAGCACGTCCCGACCTCTTCCAGGTGGGCGACGAAGTAAGCCTTGGAGCCGGGAATAGGGGTTGGGTGTGTAGTGTAGATCCAGGAAGCATGGTAAGCATTATGGACCAGGCCGGAAACCTCTCGGCTACAGGAACGAATGTGACGGTGAAAGTATTGCGTTCGGGCAGGCGTAACCTGCTCGGCTCCCCTATGGCCTCTCTTACGAGCATGGTCAACCCGGTGGACTATGGAAACGATGGCCTCGATGCGAAGCTGGATGTGAGAACCTCTCCGGGCAAGGATTATAAAATCCTCAACACCTCCGCTATTGAATACAGCGACCAGTGGCAAACCTTTAAAGGTTATGAAATGACAGAGAGGGACGATTGCAGCTGTGTGCTCACAAGTTATGGCACAGACTGCATTGATTACCTTATTAGTTCTCATGTTTTTTCTACAACGCACACTGCGGTCCCCGGAGGCCTGGGCGCATTGACCATGAATGGAAGTGTAGCGACCTATACGCTTCCTGATCAGTGCGAACTGACGTTCAATATGAACCCGGTATCGCAGTACAATGGTTATCCTGTGGATTGGGAAAGTATGCTGTCTGGAAGTTATTTCGAATACGATTTCGTGACTGATCCATCAACCTGCACGGCATCCATTATCGGAAGGATTTATGAAGAGATAATAGATGGTATACCCGGGCACCATGACCATATTCAGTTCACCATCAACGGAGGAGCCAACTGCCCGCCGCTGTATAACTGTTCGTCCAAAGGCTCCACGACCGTGAAATGCGGTGTAGATGTCGGTGATAAAGTGAATCCGTTCTTTTATGGAATCAAAGGCTCCTGGAGGCCCAAAACCAGCTGGTCGTACCTGGAAGGGCGGAGGCAAACCGCATCGTCGGGAAATAACAACATGGATATCCGGAGCGACGGCACCATCAGGGAATACTACCCGTTCTATGACATTCCCGCTTCGGGTGGCCCCTGGACCGTCACGGTTGCCAACAAGAACCGCTGGACCTATACTTCGGAAGTGACCAAGATCACACCGCTTGGTATGGAAGTCGAGAATAAGGATGCCCTGGGCCGTTACTCTTCAGCGTTATATGGCTATAACTCCACCTTGCCGGTTGCGGTAGCATCCAATGCGCAATTGCAGGAAATTGCTTACGATGGTTTCGAAGACTATAATTTCTCAGCAGTTCTGTGCAATGCAACAAGTCAAAAACGCCATTTCGATTTTTCAAAGTATGCCGCTAACATTACCGACCAGCAGGCTCATAGCGGGAATCACAGTATGAAAGTAGGACCGCTATCGGGCATCTCTATCTCAAACGACGTTCTGAAATCGGAGTGCACAACGCAGGTGCCACCTACCTGCGATTATATATTAAGCTGTTCTGATTTTATTTATCCCTTTACACCGGTCACTGCCAGTGGAGCGAAAAAATACATTGTGTCGTATTGGGTAAAAGAAAAACCCACTGTTGTATCGGCCGTACCGGTGATCACCTATCCGAATTCGTCCATCGGCATTTCCCTTTCAGGGCCCGGTTCGGTAGCGATGGGGACTTTGAAGAGAAGTGAGATCATCGACGGGTGGCAGCGCGTAGAGCAGGATTTTACGATCTCTGCATTATCCAGCGGTAGCCTGAACGTAACGCTTCAGAATTCGGCCTGGTCTACCAGCTACTTCGACGATATTCGGATCCATCCATTCAACAGCAACATGAAGTCGTACGTGTATGACCCTGTAACCCTGAAATATGTGGCGGAGCTGGATGCCAACAATTTTGCCACCTTTTATGAATATGATGAAGAGGGAAGCCTGGTGCGCGTGAAAAAAGAAACGGAAAGAGGCATTATGACGATTAAGGAAACGAAGAATCATACCAAACAATAGCATTGACCATGATCCATTTCATCACAAGCGCGCTGAGCGCCACGTTTTTCCCGAAGTCACGGAAGTTTTGGAGGCTGTCAGTGGCCTTCCTGCTCCTGGCATCCGTCGCAGGCGCCACCAATACGCCGCTCGAAAAAGCACAGATAGACTTTAAAAAAGTAAATGACCTGTATATGGCAACGGCGTCCTATTCGCTCGATATCCGGTATTCCGTATTCGATAGCCATGCAGGAGGGAACCTGGTGGAACAGAAGTCGGGGAAATACCTGAAGCATGGAGCCCTGAGCTATTCAAAAGTATTGGACGTGGAAACGATCATCAACCCGAAGCGGACACTGATCGTTAATCACGAAGATAAATTCATTGTGATTACCGATACCAGGAAAATAGAGCTTTCGCCCTTGCAGGCAGATGCCGCCGTTCTGCTTAAGCTATGTACCAGCATTGACGTAGAAGAGCAGGGGACATCAGTCAGGCATTACACCCTGAACTTTTCGGAGGAAGAGGAAAATGAGTTTTCGAAAATAGAGGTCTTCATCAACCTTTCGGATTACAGCCTCAAAAAGATGATCCTCTACTACAACCAGGAAATGCCACTGGATGCGAATGATTATTATGCGAAGGAAAAAAAGCCGCGCCTGGAGATCGTTTATAATTCCTTTACACCTGTCGCCTCTCTTAACCCAGCCTTTTTTGAAGAGTCTGCCTATCTCAGCGAAACTTCGGCCGGCTCAGCAAGCAATGTTGCTTACAAAGGGAAGGGCAAATGCGCCACTTACGAGATCATCAACCAATTGCAATCTGTGAGATTCAGAAAAAAATAAACACATTATGGCAACAAAACATACCACCCGTCTACGCTTAGCGCTCATCATGGTGCTGTTCATTGCTGGCTTTGTCAACAGCATCAAAGCCACGCATGAGATAGGAACAACGCGGTTGTCGGGCCCGGCAGCAGCAGTCAGTTCCGTTCTGTTTATCCAGGATAACAAGTATGATGACATTGCTGCAATGCCAGCTATGAACACCTGGGGCTTTTATGACAAGTCTTTCAGGAACAAGCTGACGCTCGGCGTCAATCGCTACAGTACCGTTGCCCTGGCCGATTATGTGGCTACTGTCACGCTTCAGGTGACATCGACCGCGCCACAGGCATTGGGTGGTGCCGTAACCGTGCTTACCAAAACCCTCTCCATCAGCTACGAAGGGAAGAATGATCATCAGTCTTCATCTCCGCATCCCTCTATCGATCAGGATGTCTGCACTTTTAACGATGGGTACAGGGTGGTAGTAAAAATGATGAGCATCGCCGTCACCTCTTCAGACCCTGCGTTGAACGGCTCTGTATTGCCCGCCAACGCTTACCTGGAATCCGAGGTCGATGCCGACCGTTACTATCCGCTGAGGGTGAACGTAGCTCCCTATGCTACTAATAAAGATGTCACGATCTTTTACCTTCCGGCATCCGATGAATTCGAGATCTCCTGGAAACGCATTCACGGTGCGGAAGAATACGACCTGGAGTGGCTCTGGCTCGATGGCGCAAAGAACAGCTACTGGACGAACAACCCGCAAATTGATTTCAGGAATAATTCTACCCGTGTGCGTACCAGCCAGCAATCGTATAGGGTCAGCAACATCTTCGAGAAGGGACAACTCTGCGTCCGGCTCAGGGGAGTCGGCAGAACGAGCTCCATCCCTAACGCCTGGGATAAACTGTGTTATACACCATGGTCGTGGCAGGATAAAACCACACTGCTTTCCACCGGGCTTCCGGCAGGAGATACGTATACAAGCACACCGGCGCCTACCACTGGAACTGATTTTCTGTTTTATGTCACCATCGATGGCTTGACGGCTATTCAACTGTCTGCTTCGGGAGGATCGCAAATCCCTCCGGTGCATGAAGCCACTAAGAACTGGCAGTACCAGGCGACGTATGCAGAGGAAGGAAAAAAGAAGGAAGTGATCAGTTATTTCGACGGCTCCCTGAGAGGACGGCAAATGGTAACACGCATCAATTCGGATAACAATGCCATTGTGGGAGAAAGCTATTACGACTATAACGGACGCGCGGTTGTGCAGGCCTTGCCGGTTCCGGTAGAAGACGCGACGATTAAATTTTATCAATACAACGTATCAGGACAGCTCGGCTTTAATTTCGATGACGTCACGCATAAGCCTTATACAAAAAAATTCTTCGATGAGGAAAGCGCGATAGGCAGCAGTACAACCTGTGTGGCCTCTGCTAATGGGCTCGACCCCGCTTATGGCTCTTCCAAATATTATTCCGGCAATAACCTCAACCAGCCATTTGCCCAGGGCTATGTGCCCGATGCGGAGAAGCTGCCGATTAGCCAAACCGTGTTTACCAACGACAACACCGGTCGTATATCAGCGCAAGGTGGGGTAGGAAAGACGTTCCAGATTGGCAGCGGGCATGAAACCAAATACTTTTACGGCAGCCCGGAGCAAATTGAGCTCGACCGCTTGTTCGGTTCAGAAGTAGGCTACAACCAGCATTACCAAAAGAATATGGTGGTGGATGCCAATGGCCAGATATCGGTGAGCTACCTCGACCAACAAGGGAGAGTGATTGCTACTGCGCTTTCAGGTCAGAGCCCGGTGAATCTTTCGCCCTTAACAGATGGAGAAGGCAATCCTTTGTATCCTGCACCTACAGCATCCAATGTGATCAGTGCCGATTTGTTGAACAAAGTGAATCCCGGAGATCCCGATACAGAGCTCGATAACAATCACCTGGTTGGGAATGAACTCAGCTTTAGTAAAAAAATACTCGTTCCTGCTGCGGCAACTTATACCATCAGCTACGATCTTAATGGTACCTCATTCACCTATAGCTGCCTGCCAGCCAATGTTTGCTATGATTGCGTCTATGACCTGGAGATCAACATCGTTGATAATTGCCAGAATAATCCTCCAGGCTTTACAAAAATCACCCATACGCTCGGGAACATCATTCCTCCTGCAACGGAAAATGGCTCTGTCACCCCGGCCTATGCACTTGACCTGGACTGTAATGACGAGGTCCATTTTTCGACCTCGCAACTGAGCTATTCAGGAAGCCACCTGCTAGTCGATCTGCAGCAGGGAGAATATACGATTACAAAAACGCTTAAAGTAAACCAGGAAGCCTTATCCTATTACCTGGCTGAATATTTAAAAAGTGATTGTGTGAAACAACGCGAGGATTTTGCCGCGTTCAGCGTTCCGGATACCAGCGGTTGTAACCTCACCTGCGACGCCTGTGTGGCGGCTTTGGGCTCTCTCACGTCGTATACGGCTTCGGGAAAAGGAACCGCGGAAGACTGGCAGAGGGAATACGACATTTGCCGAGAGCCATGCGAGTATGTGAGCCTGTGCGATGCCTCTTATGTGACCATGTTGGCCGATGTGTCCCCTGGTGGACAGTATGGCGATTGGGAAGACGAGCAGGGGAATTGTAATCCCGCGCTGTATTCCCTGTCGGTATACAACGGTGCTAACAAATTACCGAAGATCAAGAATTTCACCATAGGCACCCGCACCCCGACCTGGGAAAATCCTTTTTTCAGGAACAGCGTCCAGGCAGGCAATTCGTTGTCGGATTTTACGGCGAAGTATTTCGACGACAACGGGCAGGAGTCAAAAGTAATGGTGACTAAAACGTCCAGCGGACCCGATGTGTACTTCCCTGCGGTGAAAGCTGCCGTGACGCCTACCGCTGTAGGCACCGCAACCGGCGTGGGTGAACAATACTATGTGAGGCCGCAAGATCTGGCCAATGTGGCGGACTTTATCTCCAACTGGCAAAACAGCTGGGCAAAGTCACTCGTGTTCTACCATCCTGAATATCCGTATTACGACTGGTGCCTGAAAAACAGTACGCACACCGTGACACCTTATGCCGTGACTACCGGAACAGGAACCGCCGCCACAACCAGCACTATTTCATGCAGCGATGATTACGATGCCCTGTTGCTGGAAACGGATGATGTGCTTGGATTAACAAGCGGTGATCTGAATAGCCTTTGCCTTCCGCTGACAAACGATCCTTACTGGTCTACCAACGGAATTTACTACGATTATATCAATATCGCGAACAACAGTTATCCTGTTACGGCAGTTGGCCCTGCCTGCCCGCAAAAAACGGGAACGACTTATACGTCCCTGAGCTATCCATGGAAGACACACTTTCCTTCTATCGATGAGCGTTATACCAACTATCAGGGCTCAGGAACCGGTCTGCCGGCCTTTGCAGCGCTTATTACTACCAGCTGTGCCATTCAGTATGGCCAGCCTATGTCCAGTCAGCTGGCATGCCTTGGCGCGATGCTCTCTCCTCCGATGAGTGCATCTGCCGTGAGCAGTGCAAGCGCGCAGACAATTGTGGCGGGATTGCCGGTACATCTCAGAAACGCCTACTGGAACAGATTTAAGACGATGTACCTGTCGATGAAACAGGAAATGCAGATGGAAGCCGCAGAGTCTTATGCTATGAACGGAGAGTACAGGGGCGTGAACGATGGTATCGGAAGCCCTGACTTCGACCCTCATGCGCTGACGGTGCCTTTTACCAAATACAGGGTGTTCGACCCCTTTGGTTCTTTCCTCGACATTTTAAGACAATGGTATTATCCCTTTGCTCCGGCTAACTATCCTCAGTATTGTGGAGTCTTTACCCAAAATCTTTATGTCAATAAAATCAAGCGCTTCCCTAATGCCAACAGCGCCACAAGCCTGGCTAACAGCCTGCCGAACGGCGATCCGGGAGCGAATATTTATGCGAGCACCGGCTTATGTCCGAATGCTTTCTATTTTCAGAATTTCCTGAACACACTCGCAAGCGGTGAGGAGCTTACTGCTTCATCCCTCAACCTGTCTACCATCCCGGAGTTTAATCCCGATCTGTATAAGGCTGTGTCAGGCGGTGTTGTTCCTGCCGTTTATACACCGGTCAACTGGACCGCCAGTAACACATCCAATGCCCTGACGGCGGCGATACAAACCGGCACGAATGCTGCCTGTGGCCTCAGTCTCAACTTTCCGTTCGGCTATCCCTTTGATTTTTCAAATACCGGCAATGGAGGTACCTATGTCTTTTTGAATATGTACCAACTGGTGCCGGGGACCGTATCGGGTGGTAATTACAACTTTACGGTAAAAGCCGATGTGGCCCAGGCCAGCGGATCTTCTCAAACCTTTACGACGGTGATCCTGAGCGGCAGCACCTGTATACCGCTGACGGGTTGCAGTTTTACGCCGCCATGTGAGCCTACACCAAACGCCGTTGCTCTCCAGAAGCTGATGAATGCTATTGCCGCCACAGGTAATATGTGCTCTTCTGCCGTAGCGATGAATGACGTTAACATCCAACCTTACTTTCTCAATTCGTTTGGTGTCCTCTTAGGAAACGGTACCTGGGAATGGCAGGTCAACGGCTCCGTTCCGAACTTTAAGATCGTGAATACCAGCGGCAGTATCGTCAATACGAACAGCATGACGATCAGCTTCGCTTCTTCTCCCTGCGCCGGCGGCAGCCAGTTTAGCTTTAGCCATATCAATGGAAGCAACAGCGCTCCCAATGTGTTCAATGCTGTATTGAATACCATTACAACTTCCGGCTCAACCATTACAACGGCTACTACCGTTGCAACCGGGACCGTGAGCCTGAACGGTGCACCACTAACCATGGGCAATTGCAGCTTCGACCTGTCGGCCTGCAACACGAATGAACACCATGTGAAGAAAGACCTGGAAGCTTTTCTGTTGGATACTAACACGCCCGGTCGCCTGCAGGCAACATCCTTCAGCCTGACTCCTGTTATAAGCTTCTCTTCTCACCTGAGGGATCAGCTGGCGGATAGTTATCAGACGTATAACAGCAGCACCCAGGCAACCGACCCTCTGTTCTACTACTGGAAACGAAACGCGGTGAGCACGGCAACCCTGCTCACCGGGGCATTCATGGCATCAACCCTCACCACGGTGCCATCGACGCTTCAGGCAGGCGCCTGTACCTTTTCCCTCAGCTTTGCCGATCCATCGGCTCTTTCCGGGCAAAACCTGCTGAGCTCTTCCTATACATTGAGTAATTTTATCCTGGCACCGGGGCCTTTGATCAACGCGAGTGTGCGTGATTTCAGTGTCACGGCCACATTCGGCAGCACGCCTTTTGTATTGAACGGAAGCTCCGCCTGCTTTGGCATGAGATCCTGTGAAGGAGGATGCGAATCAAGTCCTGTAGGTCCGCCTTCGGCAGCTACCTGTAGCGTATTGGTCAATGAATTTAACTGCTCGGGGAACGGTGCCTTTACTGTGACAGATCATGCGACAACGTTTACTACAACAGCCAATGTAACACCTAATTCTACCACATGCTCCGATCCCGAATATATCAGGCAGGGCTATTACGGCATCTCTGATTCGGTTTCTCTGGAAGGACAAGGAAATTATCCGGGCTACGGCAATGGCTCTTCACTGTTCATCAATCCCGGGAAATTGTATCAGGGTAGCGGGAATAATTACTCGGTGTATTCGCAGGGGGTGAGAACTGAATGCGCATCCTGCAATCAGTTTTACCTCCGGTTCGTCGCTTCCGGGAACATCAGTTTCACCTGCTCGCCTTCCGGCAATTATACCCAAAGCCAGCTTTTTACGGCAAGCATTAACGGTGTGAATCCTGCCAACACCTATACGGCTCCTACCTCGAGTCCGGGCTGGGTAGAATACGTGTTGGGCCCTTTTACCAATAACCCTTTGGCGACAAATTTCATCAACATCCAGACAGCCCCGGTAACGGTTCCGGGAGGATGCGTTGCCCAGGAATACGTGGGGCTCGACAACATCGCCTTGAGCTTTCAGTGTGGTGGTACTTCCCTGCCTTGTGTGAATGTGAATACAGCGACGCTTACTCCCTTCCCGGAAGTGGAGTATGAAGACCCTTGTGTGCAGTATGCCCTAGATGCCGCGCAAAATGAAGGAGATGAACTCTTCAATGCCTACATCGACTCGGCAAAAAATGCCTTTATCCAAGCCTATGTGAAAAAGTGCATCGGCTCGGCGGTAGAAACCTTTTACATGAAGTACAACAGCGGCGATTACCAGTTTACCCTGTACTATTACGATCAGGCGGGGAACCTGGTGCGCACGGTGCCTCCGCAGGGTGTTTCGGTCATTACCAACAGCACCTCGCTGGCTGCTATCAGCGCCGAGCGTGCCGCCAAAACACCTTATGGGTCTAAAACAGTCTATACCACTCATACGCTGGAAACTACCTACAGCTATAACTCGATCAACCAGCTGGTGAAGCAGGCAACGCCTGATGGCGGCGTATCTCAATTCTGGTACGATGCGCTGGGGCGGATCGTGGCTTCACAAACCGCCAGGCAACAGACAGCAAGCTCTGCGGGAAATAACATTTACAGCTATAGCCGCTACGATTACTTAGGGCGTGTAGCACAGGCCGGTGAGATGACGATCAGCCAGGACCTCGCGGCGATGACCACGACCGCCATCGCAGCCATCAGCTCGGTGAGCAACTATCCCGATAACATGGCTTCAGCCAAAAGAGAAGTGACTACCTCACATTACGGCGACGATCCTGCATTTTCTCCATTGGTTCCGGGAACGGTCTTCAGCGCCGGCAGCCAGGAGAACCTACGCACGAGGATCGCGGCTCTTACCTTCGAGGATGTGGACGATCATTCGGTAGCTACTTACAACCACGCCACACACTACAGTTATGATGTGCACGGCAATGTGCAGGAGCTGATCCAGGAGAATAAAGACATCACGCTAAGCTACCAGCAATTGAAGAAGCTGAGCTATCGTTACGACCTGGTAAGCGGCAAGGTAAATGAGGTGGCTTACCAGGAAGGCCTGGAGGACATGTTCCTGCACCGCTATGAGTACGATGCTGATAATAGCCTCACGGCAGTTTATACCAGCGAGGACGATGTGCTATGGGAACGGGATGCCAAATACTTTTACTACCTGCACGGCCCGCTGGCCCGCGTGGAAACCGGGCACGACAAGGTACAGGGAACGGATTATGCTCACACGCTACAAGGCTGGATCAAGGGTGTGAACAGTACCATCCTGAAAGCATCGAACGACATTGGCAAAGACGCTAACGGCAGCCTGACGGCCTCCACGTCCGGCGCGCCTTTTGTTGCCAACAAATTCAACGGACGCGATGTGTACGGCTATTCGCTCACGTATTTTGATAATAGCAGCGAAAAAGATTATAGAGGCATCAACGGATTCAGCGGAGGCAGTACCGATTTCGTAGCGGCGGCGCCATCTGTGCAAACGCCTGATCTGTATAATGGAAATATCCGGCAGATGACCAGCGCTTACCTGGATGCCAGTGCTCCGGCCAAGAGCTACGGGCTGAAAGCCCTTCTCCGGAACTTCACTTACGACCAGCTGAACCGCATTGAAACGGCAACTGCCAATGATAACCTGAATGCAGCCGCGAATAGCTGGGGTGCGGGCGCAGCAGCTACTTACAGCGAATCGTTCAGCTACGACCAGAACGGTAATATCATGAAAGCGAAACGGAACGGCGACCAGGCCGGCAGCCTGGCCATGGATGATCTGACTTATAACTACATCGCAGGCAGCAATCAGCTCGACCATGTGACGGATGCTGTTACAAGCGATCCATACGGGTCCGATATAGGCACACAAAGCGCAGGCAATTACGATTACGATGGTAGCGGTAACCTGATTAAAGATGTCGCCGAAGGGATCAGCCATATTGACTGGATGGTAAGCGGTAAGGTAAAAGGCATCACCTTCAACAATGGCAAGCCTAACCTCTTGTTCCGATACGATGCGATGGGCCATCGGATCAGTAAAACCGTTTATGAGGGCCCTACAGTAACAGGCATCGCTACCACTACCTATTATGTGCTGGACGCCGAAGGAAATGTCATGGCTACTTACGAGCAAAAGCAAGGCATGACCAGGGACCCGATCTTTAGCCTGAAGGAGCGTCATATCTATGGTAGCAAACGCCTGGGGTTATACAACCAGAACCTGATTTTAAACGCTTATACCAATACGCCAATCAATACAGCATCTGTAAACCGGACACTCGGCTCCCGTTCTTATGAGCTGAGCAACCACCTGGGAAATGTAATGGCGGTGGTGAGTGACCGGAAAATAGCTGTGGATGGAAACAGTGACGGAGTCGCCGATTATTTTACAGGAGAAGTACTCAGTGCTAGTGATTACTATGCCTTCGGAGCGCAAATGCCTGGAAGGAATTTTACCAGTGAGACTTATCGTTATGGCTTCCAGGGACAGGAAAAAGATGATGAAGTAAAGGGAGAGGGGAACTCGATTAATTATGAGTATCGAATGCATGATCCGAGACTGGGAAGGTTTTTGAGTATTGATCCTTTGTCAGCAGATTATCCATGGAATAGTACTTATGCATTTTCTGAAAACAGGGTAATTGACGGTATTGAATTAGAAGGATTGGAGTTTGGAGGGCCAATTTTAGTGTCACAAACACCATTATTAGGTGTAGGAGATGCAGTGATAATGGAAAGTTCAAGTGGTAGGTCACCTATTATTGAGACTCTTGTCGAAACAACTGTTGAAACAGCAAAAGTGGGTGAAGGAGCTATGAAATTTGGGAGAGCTGTCCATAGAGAGCAACTTGCTAGATGGGTTTCAGAAGAAGGTTTTGAAACAGAGCAAGTTTTGAGTAAAGCAAGTAGAATCGATGGTCTAAAAATATCACGTGCTGGTAATGGTGACAAAGTAGGAATCTTGAGAGAACTAAAACCGAATACTACTTGGGGTAGAAACGCTGGACCAAAACAGTTAGAAAGGTATCTCAAGGATGCTATGAATAAATTTCCGGATGTTAAAGAGTGGAAACAAGAATTGCATTTGTATCAAAAAGGCTTAACACCTGTTGGAATTTTTCATGAAGTAAAATCTGGTGAGACATTGGGAGATTTGGCTAAACAATTTAATACTACTGTAGATCGCATAGCAAAATTAAATAACATTAAAGATGTTAATAAGGTTAAGGTAGGTGAAAAATTATTAGTTAATTTTACGATAACGTCAGGAAAAAAATCTAGTGGTTCTGGAAAAGGTGGCGGTGGCGGTGGCGGCTGGTAATTAATTCCGAACCTTATAATGATATTTTAAGATTTAACATGATAACGTTTAATCAATTTATGCTTGATAAAGGGTTTTCTTCTAAAGGAAAAGTCTTTGTTAGAGATAAAAAAGATTTATTTCAAATAATAAAATTGAGAAAGTCTAGTTTTTCTCAAAATCTAATTATAGAATTAGGTGTTTTTTTAGGGACTAATAAACCAAAGGATATTTCTGAATGTTATTTAGTTTCAAGTGGCTCAAGATTATTTTTAGAAGCTTACAATTGGTCTTTTAAAGAATTTAATGAATCCTTCTCAAAGTTTGAGGATGATTTTTTGACAAGAATTTTCTCTCAATTAGAATTAATATCTGACTTAAATTATTTGAGGGAGAATTTTCCAAACAATTTCGATCACGATAAATGGTGGCTGGAAAATATTCGGGAATCTGATTTTATTAATCTTATTAAGGGGTAGTAAGTAGTGTTTCAAATTAACCCCGTTGTCGCGGACTTGTAGTCCGTGACCGAACATAAACAACAATAGTATAAAAAGAGTTTGCCCTAAATCGCCATCACGATCCATCGTGATGGCGATTTTTTATTCGCTCATCCGTGTTTCAGGCTACCGGTTAATTTAAAGGTGAATTTAAATCGTCATCTCGCACTTATCGATATTCTACAGTTGTCAAAGATAAAATATCCGCGCTGTTTTTTTATGAAACAGATCCATTGTAAAACCCCTGAAAGTCCCATGAATACGTAGTTTTACGTGTATTTGCAATGAGTAGCGGATTTAAATAGATTGCCTGCGCTTATAGATATTCTTCCCGCGGATTTCAATGCTCCCTGAAAAGCATTTTCTAAATCGATACGTTTGCCCTAACCTGTATTAATGGGGTGCAGCTACAACCGATCGGGTATCGGTATTCCTGCAAAAAGCGGAATCCGAAAAGCTTTAACAGAGTAGGAAAACTAAAACTTACACTATGAAAAAACACACATTCAACCTCAAAACGGTACTCGCCGCAGGGGCTCTCCTGATAGCGGGGTATGCGCATGCACAATTGGCGACGGTAACTACCGGAACCACGCATTGCACCACTACTGCAGACGATTGCTCCACCGGAGCTTACGTTAAGACAACCTTCACCATTACGGTAGGCGACCTCGTTCAGTTCACCAACGGCGATTTCAGAGTAAAACATGACTTTTATCAGGGGGACTGGACCTCGCAAGGCCTGGCCGGGCACATCGTGACCAATGAGGTACTGTATAGCTCGGTGACAAGTCCATCGGTTGCAGTAGCAGACATTACCACCTTTAATTTTACAACCCTGTCTTTTTTCAGTACTGCACCGGTGTTCCTGATGAACAGAAACGGTGTGTATAGGGCGAAGACTTACCTGCAGCAAAAAATATCGGGTACGTGGACGGATGTTTTCACAACGCCGCTTTCGCCGATCTATGGCGCTAATGACCAACCGCCTTTCAACACCTGGGGCGATATGGGCGAATTGGCTTTTGTGGAGAACATGAAGATCGGCACTTATTTTAATTATTCCGTGAATGGTCTTTACCAGACACCGCCTGCGCCTCTTTATATTGCAACCTGTGCTGCTGCGCCCTTGACATTGAAAAATATTACAGGTGTCATGGGGAACCCGGGATCGGCCACGCTTACAGTGGAAAAAGGAAACCTGAGTGGAAATGTCTTTTCTTCCACGTCATCAACCACCACAACTTTTGGTTCTGACAATACGAACGACATCAACCTCACGTCCTCTCCGTTTTCGTTAAGCGCGTACTCGGGAGCTTTAAGAATTACCTACAAGTTGCCGGATGACGTATGCAGCGGTGTAGTGACGCCGGTATCCAAAACATACACGGTTTCTGTCGCAACTGCTGCCTTTTTGAATGATTATAAAGCACAAAATCCTACCAGTGCATCTGGTTGTGCTGCTACGAATTTAGGTAAAGCCATTTCCTCTACATGGAATATTACGGCGACGATGCCTTCTAATACCAATGTTAATATTTTCAAATGTGAGCTCAGAACGGCTATAGGCTGGAGCGGAGCGAACAGTGTTGGAATCAGGGAGCTGAATTTTACAGGAAATTACGCGGTAGATGTATATGAGGTAAATCCTTCTACGGGAGTGAGATTGGCCGGAGCTCCTTCCATTTACTTAAACAATGGAACAATCATGGGGGGAGACGAGCTTGGATTTAATGACCCGTCTTATGGTGCCGAATTCGATCCTGCTGCTACGTACTCCGTTGGTACTACTAATCCGCCTGATCCTACGGGAGCAGGCCTGAGTGGCGGTAACTTTTTTTATGATTATTATGTGTGGGCAAAAGCCAATTCGGGACTTGCTGCATTAAGTGCCAAAGTATTTTGTGCTGAAGTAAGCCAGTTTCCGGCAGGTGGTTGCGTCGTCAACAAAAAAAGCTATTTCAGGATCGCGAATAACGGTTACGGTGCGACGGCCGGTGGACAAAACGCACGTGAAAATCTTTACGGCGAAGAAACGCGAGAAGAATACGTGGCTTTAGAGGTATTCCCTAATCCTACTACCGGTGAGCTCAATATTCCGATGACAGCCGATGACAAAGATGTAAACATTACGATCATGGACAATTTAGGAAAATACGTGTTAACCCTTAATAATGTACAGAACGGTAAAATCAATATTGAAAAACTCACCTCAGGAATTTATTTCTATACTATTCAGAAGAACGGAGAAGTATACAGAGGTAAAGTGGTGAAAGACTAAAGAGAAGCCGCTTGAAGTTTAGTCATAGAAAAGCGCCATCATAATACAATGTGATGGCGCTTTCTTATATTTTTTTCAGAACTTAATTAGTAACAGTGATACGAATTTAATATGATCTATGTACTTATAGTCATTCAATCTATGGATGTCAAGATAGACCTATCGGCGCTGTTTTTTTAGAAGCAGATCTATTGTAAAACCCCTGAAAGCCCCGTGAATACGTAGTTTTACGTGTGTTTGCTGTGAGTGGCGGATTTAAATGAATTACCTGCACTTATAGATATTCTATCAGCGAATTTCAAAGTTCCAGGAAAAGCATATTTCAAATCAATAAGTTTGCCACAACCTGTGTTCTACAGGCCAAGCCGAATCCGAAAAGCTTCAAACAGAGTAGGAAAACTAAAAACACACACACTATGAAAAAACTTATTTTAAGCGCGTCACTCATGCTTACTGTTCAGTTGATGAACGCACAATGGACCCTGTCCTCTCCAAATATTACAACAACCAATAATGTCGGGATCGGCACGACGGCACCTGCGACCAAGCTTCATGTGGAATCCGGAGCAATAACGGTGAGCGGAAATAATCCTTATGGCGGACCTCAGATCGTTCTGGGACAAGCTCTTCCCTCCAATGTCAATGCCTGGGGGATAGAAAATATGTCTACCGGCCTGAACTTCTGGAGGCCATTTTTTAGTGGAAACCCTAATACCGGGAATTATTTCCTGTTCTTAAAACACTCCAACGGTAATGTAGGTATTAAAACGGATAATCCAACAGCGGGCCTTACCGTAAACAGCAATGTGCTGATCGGAAACCCTGCTACAATATCTTTGCCGGCAGGTTATAAATTATATGTGGAGACAGGTATTCTGACGGAAAAAGTAAAAGTAGCGATTGAAACAACAGGTAACTGGTCGGATTTTGTATTTGACAAAAATTACAAAATGCCTTCGCTGAAAGAGGTAGAAACTTACATCAACGCCAACAAGCACTTGCCTGGAATTCCATCGGCAGAAGACGTTGTGGCTAATGGTGTTGATCTGGGAGAGATGGATGCACGCCTGCTGCAAAAGATTGAAGAGCTTACCCTGTATGTGATCCAGCTTGAAAAAGATATTAAAATCTTAAAAGAGAAAAAATAACATGAGGCCAATTATATTAATGATAGCAGCGATGATAATCGCCTGTTATCCGCGAATAGCTTTTTCGCAGGCTAAAATAAACGGTGGGAATAATGTATCGGTGTATGAACCTGTGCATAGCTGGGAGAATTATTATGTATACGGCCCAAGTGCCTATTATCGCTATTCAATGGATGATTTTAACGACGGCGCCAATTATAAAATAAAGCTGATCGCCGATGATCCTCAGATCGCTCAGAACATTGAAATGCGCTTTGACTGGAGTGGGGGGAATTATCCGATTGTTTCCGGCGATAACTTCGAGTATCATGAGGGTGGAGGCTTTAGTTTCAGGTTTACCATGCCGTCATCTACTTCAACAGGTCAGCAACAGTTATTAAGGTTCCAGATTTTTAAAGGATTGGATTGGCAAACCTCCTTTTTTTATTATCTGAACACGACCTGCTTGTCTGATTGGTCATTCAGCACAGGAACCTTATCGGGACTTGATTATGAAGTCTCCAATAACCTGACGGTGGCTACTACGGCTTATCCCAATGGAGGAACCACGGAATTGGATGGCGGGCAATCCGTAACGTTGAATCCGGGCTTTTCTACCAACATGAGCGGCGGTGGCCAGGTATTAGCCATCATTGATGGCTGCGGCGGCGCTTATCGCATGGCAAGCACTTCGGAGACAACCTTATCGAAAGAGCCTGGAATGCGGGCTGCGTTGGGAAAAGAAATCGAGGTATATCCAAATCCTGTAACTGACAAATTCAAAATCAACTTCCCTGCAGAAATGGTAGGGAAAGAGCTGAATGTGGAAGTAATGGATATTAACGGAAGAATCCTGTACTCTCATAAAGAAACAACTAAGGCAAACACGGAGGTTGATCTGAGTGCCTTTCAGACAGGAATGTACTTCATCAACATTTCCGGTGAAGGGGTGAACTGCAATCAAAAACTGATCAAACAATAAGCTATTTCCATAATAAAAAAGCGTCATTACCCTATAGGGTGATGACGCTTTTTTGTTTGTTATCCTTTCTTAAGCCGTTCTGTTCTTCCTCGCGTCGATAAAGCTTTTAATGAACACGATGAGGGCAATTAAGTTACTGAACGTGCAAACCAGAAAAATAGTGGCTTTTGGCCCCCAGCCTTCTACCTTTGCCAAACGCATGGCGCACATAATGAAGAGCACCAGTGTAAGCACGACTACGACATGCGAAACTACTTTGGGAGCTTTGCTCCAGAATAATCCCAGGATCATCAGTACCAGGCCGAAGGCCGCCGGGATGAGTGCTGTGGGCGCATGCTCTCCGCTGGCTGTGGTGACTCCAAAATAGCCGTAAAGGCCCGAAATAATTAAAATGGTGGCGTTCATCGCGTTGACAGTGACTGGTTTCATGGGATTTGGGTTTTTAGTTGTTAATTACGTGTTACAGCAAGGTGGTTTCGAGAGCCTCAACCACCTTCGTTGACTGAGGCTCTCGAAGTTAACGATCGGTAAACTCTTATGATAAATATATTCAATTCTTAACCGAATACTTTACCAACTTATCATCAAAGAACAAATCCTTGGTACCGGCATGCATCTTCATATTGATCAGCAGCTCCTCGCAGCCGTTGGCTAAGGTCGTCGTCCGGATCTCGTCCACCAATCGAAAAATCTCCCCGTAAGTTCCTTCCACTACCGTTTCGAAGGGGCATACCAGGTGCTTCAAACCTGATGCCTTAATGCAGGCAATGGCCTTATCGATCAGTTCGATTTTATCGGCGCTGCACTTGGTAGGTAATAACTGGATAGCGACGTTTATTTTTAAATGTTCCATGGTTTTTAAATCGTCAGGGCGGCCAGCTTCGAGGCCATGGTGTTGATCAGGTCCAGCAAAGGCTTTTCAGCCATCACTTTGATAAAGGGATTCATATCGCCTTCCATCTGTACATGCGCTTTCTGGTCGGGAAGGAAATGAATGTGCAGGGTGAACACAAATTTGGCCAGGCCCAGCGTTTCGAAGGTGATGCGTGTTTTTGGAACACGCTCCTTGATCTTAATGGTGAGCGGCACCAGGCCTTTAATGCCGAAAGAACATTGCTCTGCCGTGCACTGAAAATTTTCAATCTTATCTTCAGGCAACAGGTGCTTGAAGTTGTGGAAGTCACCCATAAAATCATACAGCGAATCTGTGGATGATGCCGTTGGGTGCGTAGTGCTTATTAAACTAAAGTAGGCCAAAAGGTACAGCTAAGGATTATTGTTTCCAGGTAGAGGGGCTGAGCCTCCATTGTTTCAGGGGCTCCAGGTCGTTCTCGGTAATGTAGTTATGCTTCAGCGCCACATCGATCAGGGTTGAATAGTCGCACAGGGTGCTGGTCTGGCAATTTATTTTTTTGAAGTTCTCCGTTGCCTCATCAAAGCCATAGGTAAAAATGGCCACCATGCCTTTCACATTGCAGCCTTTCTCTCTCAGCGCTTCGATTGCTTTGATGCTGCTGCCTCCTGTAGAAATGAGGTCTTCGATCACCACCACATTCTGGCCTTTTTCCACTTCGCCTTCCACCATATTGGTGAGGCCGTGTTTTTTGGCTTCGCTGCGCACGTATACAAAAGGCAGGCCCATTTCCTGTGCCACCAGAGCGCCCTGGGCAATACCACCGGTAGCTACGCCCGCAATCACATCGGGCCTGGCATATTTGTCATTGATCTCATTCACAAACTGCTGGCGGATAAAGGTCCTGATCTGTGGATAAGACAAAGTTTTGCGGTTGTCGCAATAAATAGGCGATTTCCATCCCGAGGCCCAGGTAAAAGGCTGCTCCGGCTGTAGTTTAATCGCTTTGATTTGTAATAAAAATTCGGCAATTTTATGCGCCGCGTCATCAAAAGGTGTCATCGTCATAATAAGGATACAAAATTAAGAGGATTTCAGTTTTAATACAGATTTAATTATGAACATTAGCATATACTATAATGCCAAAAAAGTCACCATTCTTTCCAAAGATCAAAATTCACACAATCAATCATTTAAAAATCTCGAGGACCTCTCTCCGGAAGAAATTTACAGGGAATTTGATCAATTTATAAACCGGGAGGAGGATAACGAGCTCATCTTCGAAGCCGAAACCGCAGAGCTTGGTTTGGAGTGTTTTCGGAAGGCCTTTAAATATATTTACGCCGCAGGCGGATTGATCCGCCAGGAGGACCGTTATTTGTTTATTTACCGGCTGGGAACCTGGGACCTACCAAAGGGAAAGATCGAAAAGAATGAGGAACCGCGTGATGCCGCTATCCGCGAATGCGAGGAGGAATGTGGGATCACGGAGCTTAACATTGCCCGTGAGCTTCAGCCGACTTACCACATGTATGAGCATCAAAAGCATGGCTATGCGCTTAAAAAAACTTTCTGGTACCTGATGACTACTGGCTACAAAGGCCAGCTGGTGCCGCAGACAGAAGAGATGATTGAAAAAGTGGAATGGTTTACTCCTGCTGAAATAAAAGAAAGGGTTTATGAAAATACGTATTTCGCCATACTGGATGTGATCCGCGATGGGGTCTAAATAATTTAGCTGAAATGGCTAAACTTATTTAGAAAAATGTATATTTGTTATTCACCCCTTAACCACCCAACAACGTTATGGCGAGTAAAAAAACCCTGCTTGAAGATATTGCCCGCGAATTGAATGTCTCTAAAACCCTGGTGTCGATGGTTATTAACGGCAAGGGCGATTCGTACGGAATCAGTAAAAAAACGCAGGAGAAAGTATTGAGCAAGGCAAGTGAGCTGCAATACACGCCCAATATGTTTGCCAGAGCATTGAGAACCGGCAAGAGTAACCTGATCGGTTTGCTGGTAGCGGATATTTCAAACTCTTTTTATTCCAATATTGCCAAGTATGTGGAAAGGGCTTTGGCCGAGAAAGGCTATAACCTCATGATCTGCAGCACCGACGAGAACATTGTGCGCGAGGAAAAGCTCATCCAGCTCTTTGGCGAGCAACAGATCATCGACGGGCTTATCATTGCAACCACCAATACCTCGGGTGAGTTCTTCAAAAAAGAGCGCCTGCGTAATTTTCCTATAGTCTTTATCGACAGGTATTTGCCTGATATTGAATCCAACTATGTGGTGGCCGATAACTACCAGGGCTCTTTTGAGCTCACGGATCTGCTCATCCATAAAGGCTGCAAGAATATCGTCGCCTTCAACATTACGCCTTCTCACATCAGCTCGCTGAAAGACCGGGTGAGAGGCTTTAAGGATGCCCTGCAGAAATATAACCTGCCTTTTGGCTCCGATAACCTGGTCGAAATTTCCTTTAACAATATCGAGCAGGATGTGCGCGAAAAACTGATCAAGCTTCTGAAACAACCCGGAAAGATCGACGCCATTTATACGCTCAATAACCATATTGCCACGGCCTGCCTCAATGTATTCAATGAGCTGGCCCTCGACATGAAAAAAGAAGGCATCTATTTCGCTTCTTTCGATGACATCAGCCTCTTCGACTTTGTGAAACCGAATGTGATCTCGGTATCCCAGCCGCTGGAGCGGATAGGCGAGGAGTCGGCCAACCTGGTGCTGAAGCTCATTGAGCAGCGCACAGCCGGCGGCATGGAGTTCGAAAAGGTGATCCTGCCAACCTCTATTATTTCCAGGAACTGATAAATTATACCAGCCTGTTGCTTTGAGATTGACAATGCCTTGTCATTGCATGGTCCTATCGGAAGTGTTCTTATCTTTGGGCGTCCGTCACGACAGATCGTGACGCTTTCCGCTGCAAGTCCCGCGAAAAGAACAGCGCGGGAGCTTTCCGCTACTTCCGGTATCTACCGGAACGCTGACGCCATTTACCATGAATAAAGTCAACCTTCATGTCAAGTATAACTGTGTGAAAAACAGAATCTGCGCCAGGGATGCAAAGGGCCTGGTTCCTTTACCGTCCCCGACGCGTCGGGACGGTAAAGAACCGGAACGAAGTGGAGCCCGTCGCAGCCCGCCCGGGCGCCCAAACATAAAACAAAACTCTATTCGTGTGATACATGATGTTGTAAAATCTATAGACAATGTCTTATATATGAACCCTGTTTTATCCTAAAAAAAACAGTTATATTAGCGGCACTAAAAACAAACACTATGAATTACGACGTTATTGTGATAGGAAGCGGCCCTGGCGGGTATGTAGCCGCCATTCGTGCTTCCCAGCTGGGCTTAAAAACAGCTATTGTAGAAAAAGAGAACCTTGGAGGTATTTGCCTTAACTGGGGCTGTATCCCCACCAAAGCCTTATTGAAGAGCGCACAGGTATTCGAATACCTGAACCATGCCAAAGATTACGGCATCAGCGCCGAGAATATCAAAGCTGATTTCGGTGCCGTAGTGAAACGCAGCCGCGATGTAGCCGATGGCATGAGCAAAGGCATCCAGTTCCTGATGAAAAAGAACAAGATCGACGTGATCATGGGAACAGCAACGGTGAAAGCCGGCAAAAAAGTGGACGTCAAAGATAAAGACGGAAAAACAAGTACCGTTGAAGCCAAGCATATCATCATCGCTACTGGCGCCCGTTCACGCCAGTTGCCTAACCTGCCACAGGATGGTAAAAAGATCATTGGTTACCGCGAAGCCATGAACCTGCCGAAACAGCCTAAATCGCTGGTAGTGGTTGGTTCAGGCGCTATCGGTGTGGAGTTTGCCTACTTCTATGCAACGATGGGCACGAAAGTAACAATCGTGGAATTCCTGCCGAACATCGTTCCGGTAGAAGACGAAGAGGTATCCAAGCAACTGGAAAAATCCTTCAAAAAAGCGGGCATCGACATCATGACCGACGCTTCTGTAGAGAGCGTAGACACCAAAGGTGATGTGTGCAAAGTGAATGTGAAAACCAAAACCGGTAACGTGACGCTTGATGCGGAGATTGTTTTATCTGCGGTGGGCATCCAGGCCAATATCGAAAACTTAGGACTGGAAGCCGTAGGTATTGCTACCGACAAAGGCAAGATCTTAACCGATAAATTCTATGCTACCAACATCCCCGGCTACTATGCCATTGGAGATTGCGTGGGCGGACAAGCGTTGGCTCACGTGGCAAGCGCCGAAGGCATTACCTGTGTAGAGAAGATTGCCGGCGTACATGCCGAGCCGATCGATTATAACAACATCCCGGGCTGTACCTATTGCCAGCCGGAAGTAGCTTCTGTAGGTTACACGGAGAAACAAGCCAAAGAAAAAGGCTATACCCTGAAAGTCGGTAAATTCCCGTTCAGCGCTTCCGGAAAAGCGAAAGCTGCCGGTGCTGCCGATGGCTTTATCAAGCTGATCTTCGATGCGAAATACGGCGAGCTTTTGGGAGCACACATGATCGGTGCCAACGTCACGGAGATGATCGCAGAGATTGTAGCGATCCGCAAGCTGGAAACCACCGGGCATGAGCTGATCAAAACCATTCACCCGCACCCGACCATGAGCGAAGCCATCATGGAAGCTGCTGCTGCGGCTTACGGAGAAGTGATCCACTTATAAGAACAAAACATAAATTAAAAGCTGCTTCAAAAATTGGAGCAGCTTTTTTTATTATTAAGAGAAAGGTGACTGAGGCACTCGAAGTCAACCGCAAAGAGCGCAAAGTTTTTTCGCAGAGAAAAGGAGAGTCGTGTATAAAATGGAATTTATTGGATGTGTGGCTTCGAGAGCCTCAGCCACCATATAGTGTTTTTATTTCTTCGCGTTCTCAGCGTCTTCTTTGTTTCTCTGCGTTTAAATCTTAATGAACCTCAGATTATAAGCCCTCTTCTCCGAAACGATGCTTATGACATAAATACCCTTTGCCCAGCCGGAGCAATCGATCTCCAGCGAGCCCTCAACTCTTCTTTCCTCCCGGTACACAATGGCGCCGTTCAGCGAGCTTACCACCAAACGGATGTCCTGCGCTGTGCCCGAAAGATTTTCCAAATGAAATACACCTTCTGCCGGGTTGGGATACACCGCGAAGGCTTGTATCGCCTGCAGATCTTCTATGGAAGTCGGGAACACCGTCACCTTCCAGATGCTGTCGGCCCATTCCGGGTGATCGATATAGGGATTGCGGTTGTTCTGAAATTTATAATAAATAGAATCGTTGCGGGCAATTTCTTTGGCGCTTACCGGATCCAGGTGATGCCACTGCAATAACACATTCACCTCCCAGGGAAGGATGGTGGATTTATTGGTCGCTACAGAGCTTGTCCAGCTGGCATCTTCTGTTGTATAGCGTGTGCTCATGTAAAAATAACTCCTGGCAAGATCACCCTTATAAGCATCGATCGGTTCAAAGGCCGTCTGGCTGTAGCCCGGGTCGGAGCAGAGCCCCAGCTTGCCTCCATTGAGGCTTGTCCAGCTGGCAGTGTTCACATTGCCATAAGGATAATTGCCACGCGCGCCGTTCACTTTACCGTCTGTCGGGTAAATATGAAAGAGATCGGAAACAGGTCCGTTCACCGAATTGAACCAGCTCTGCGGCCAGCTATGCTCGCGGTTATAGCAATCGCCTTCTGTAGAATAATTTCCGCATTGATCGGTCACGAAGCTAAACTGGTAAGGCGGTGTTCCGGCGGGTACATCGCTGTAGATATCCCATACCTTGCCGTTGGATTTCATATCTGTTTTCTTATAGGCTGTCCATAAGCTGTTATAGGAAATGCTGTTGTGATTTTTGATGATGTTGTGTAAGGCCGTTTTCAGGGCATTTCCGGTGAGGCCCGTAGCCGGGTTATAGTATCCGGGAGGGATTTGAGAAAAGCATGCACTGCCTAGCAGGGAGCAGAGGAGGGTTAAGAACTTCATTCGGGTCATGTAAATTTCAGGTAAAGGTATGAAAAACACGCTTAACCGGCTGAATTTTAACCTTTTTGACTCAGGCATCAAATTTCATTCGTTACTTATAAACCCCATCTCCATGAAACTCCTGTTGACATATTTGTTAGGGCTTATAGCCATCATCGCGCCTGGGCAAACCCAAACCTATGACCTGGCCAACGATAAGATCATGAATGAAAATTACCCGTTTAAGGTGGTACAAAGCGCGCAGGCCTATTCCACGAAAATCGGCGATTATATTTTTTACTCGGAACCCGAGTTCATTGATTTCTGCAATGCCGAATTCGGGCTCGATTCAAAAATTCCTTTTATTGACTTCAACCAGGAAACAGCGGTCATCGCATTTAAATCGCTGAGCAGCTCTGCCGGCAAGCTATTCGTTGATCAGGTGGTAGAAACCGAGCATTTCATCAAGGTATATGTGAAAACCTCGGAAGCGCCCAAAGACGTGAAAAAGAAAACAGCGGTGAACCAATACGTCATCGTCAAACTAAAAAAATCCAACAAGGAGATTAAGGTTATTCATGTGTGATCTCCTGCGGATTCGACTATTAAAACAACATAGTCACATAGAAATCATAGAGAACAGGAAGAGATTACAGAGGTTTAATCTTTTTCTTATTATTCTCCTCTTACCAGTGTGATCTATGTGCTTTAAACGAGAGGGCACATTAAAACCCAAAGAGCTTTTGTCTTTCCTTAAAATCCAGTTTAACATCCTCGGCACTGCTCCGGGTGAGCAGGATTACGCGCTCCTGTACTTTTTCAAAGACCCGGTATTCCGGCACACAAGGCGTGTTGAGCTCGGCCATAGCCCATTGCTTAATGTAGAGCAGGTTGTAGTCGCTGTTCCTCACCACATAGGCGCGGATGTATAGCGGTAGCTTGCGGTAGGCCTTGTCGGAGAGGATCAGCTTGCAGCCGTGTGTATTGCCCGAATACAGGGAGCTGGACAGGTAAGAGTCGTATTTGTTGTTGAAGCTGAATACCGGGAGGACCAGCATCACCAGCATCACAAAGTAAAAGGAAACATGCTTGAAGAGAAAGGAAATATCGAAGAAGCGCTCCTGCCTGACGTTGTTATACAATAAGAGGCAAAGCAGGATCATCACAATGTTCCAGGGCCAGATCACATAGTTAAAGGACCGTCCGACCGGGCCAAGCATCAGCAGGATGAACACGTGCATAATAATCACCAGGGGCAGGGCGATGAAACGCAGGGGCTTTACCAGCAGGCCAATGCCTGTGAACAGCTCGATCCATGGCACCAGCTTTCCGGATTTCGAGAGCAGGGCCATCTGTTTCTCAGTCAGTACGCTTTTCAAAGGGTCGATCAGCCAGGTAAAGGTATCCGTTACAAAAAAGGCATTGAATTTCTGAAGGCCGCTAAAAATGTAGATGAGCGCTACCAGGATCTGCAAACACATAAAAACGGAAATGAAATTATTGGATTCGTCCACCCGCTGCTTATAGAACTGGAGAATGAAAAGGACAAACAGGTAATTGAAGAACCAGGGTTGCAGACGGTTCTGGTCTTCGAAGCACAGGTAGAGGCAAAACAAGAGCAGGCACCACACCGGTTTCCGGCTCCGGCTAAAGAAGCAGACGAACAGCAAGCAAAAAAGCACCGCGATGCTGATAAAATCATAAGGTGCGGTAAGACCGGAAAATCCTTCGATTACCGGGACTTTCGGGAACCAGCGCTGCCCTGCCCACAGGTTGAGGCTAAGCAGAACCGATACGAAAAGACCGGCGAGCACGGTGAGCTTGATGAATTGGAGCCGCTGCGTGATGCGCATTTACGTTTTAATCTTTGACAATATGATAAATATACGCCGGCGAATCATGCAAATGATCCTCCCGGAAAAAAGTCATCCCCAACTTTTTCAACACCTGTATGGAAGCCAGGTTATCCGTAGCCGCCCGGCCGATGATGCGTTTCAGGCCTAACGGCCCGAAGCCGTAGTCCAGGCAGGCGCTGCCGGCTTCCGTGGCATAGCCTTTTCCCCAGTGCCGCTTCATAAAACGGTAGCCAAGGTCCGTATCGCCGCTCTCGTCGTGGTATTTCAGCCCGCACCAGCCCAGGGGCTCGCCTGTTTCTTTCAGGCTTACCAACCAGCGGCCGTAGCCGTTTTTTTCGTACTGGGAGATCACATAACGCACAATGTTCTCTGCCTCCTCCAGGTTCTTAAAGGCAGCATCGCCGGTATACCTAATTACCTCCGGATCCGAATTCAATTCCAGGAAAAAGGGCGCGTCTTCCAACACTTTTTTGCGAAGGAGCAGGCGAGGGGTTTCGAGGAGGATGGAATGTGACATAGGATTTAGCTATTGCAGGAAATGGTGTCAGTTCGAGCGCAGTCGAGAACGGTTCTAAGATTGTTTTTTATGGTTCTCGACTGCGCTCGAACTGACATTCAAATTGAAAACTACGTTTAGTAAAATCAAGCCCGAGACTTCGCTTAGAGTGAGGCAAACCCGGAGACTTCGGGAGCCTCAGTCTCCGGATGGTGGCTGAGGCTCTCGAAGCCACTATTATTTCTTATCTCCTTCGGTCGCTGTATCGTTATGCCTCTCCTTGCCCATATTTTTCGACACTTCATCCAGGAGCTTCAGGCCAAGCAAGCCGCTGATAGGGCCATTGGCGCCGTCGCCACCGCCGGTGATCAGCACATCCGGAATCACCTTAATTTTGTCCTTACCGATGGCCTCGGTTACTTTCAGCCGGCTGAAATTATCGCCGCCCATCGCTTCCACCGCCAAACGGTAGCTCTCTGCATTGGATTTACCAACCGCCAGGATACTCTGCGCTTCGGCAGTACCCGTTACCGAAATTTTTTCCGCATTCGCGTTCGCCAGCATTTTTACTTTTTCCGCTTCGGCATTGGCTGATAATTTGGTTTTTTCCGCATCCGCCGCCGCAATTACTTTCAAGCGGTCGGCTTCGGCATTGGAGGAGATCTTCACGCTCTGCGCCTCACCGGTAGCCTTCTTCACGGCCGCATCGGCAATCCTTTCGGAGATCAATACGCCCTGGTCGGCCTTTACAATTTCTTTTTGCATATCGGCCACAGCCGTTTCTTTTTCCAAAGCCTGGCGCGTAATCTCGGCACGCTTCTGGGTTTCAAAGGTCGTGTTTTGCTCTTCCGCAATCTTCCGGTCCGTCAGTGTTTTCATTAAGCTTTCCGGTGGCACGATGTCGCCGATGAGCGTATCCACACCATTCACATTGTATTGATCGAGTACCTGGCTGATGCGTGATTTCGCAGCATCCTGGCGCTCCTTACGCGTGCTCAGGAAGGCGATCACATCGCTGTCCTGCGCCGAGTTACGGAAGTAGTTGCCAATGGTAGGCTCCAACACCTGGCCTACGAGGTTCACCATGTTCCCGAAACGCGCAATTACCTTCGGCGCTTCATTGGTTGGGATGTGGATGATCTGCGACACATCCAGGTTGAAAGGGAAGCCGTCTTTGGAACGAACTGTAATCGTGGATAAATGCTTATCGAGCTGATGCGCTTCGCTGCGCGCATTTGCCCAGTTTAACACGAGGTTGGTTGTTGGCACCAGCTCCACACGCATGATAAACGTATTGACAGGATATTTGCCGGGCCCTAATGGCTCGGCCCAAACGCCTTTCTCACCCTTGCTCACAATATTGCCATGCTTGAACTCTTCGCCGCTCAGGTCTTTTCCGTCTTTGCCCACGTAAGAAATCACCACGCCCACATAACCGATCGGGATCTCCGTCATTTTGATCTGCTCCACCTGGATGAACCAGGGATTTAAATAATAAGAGCCCGCCAGGATGATCTCAGGCTGCAAGCCTTTGTTGCCGCCCGTTTCCAGGAAAGCATCGCAATCCTGGAAATTGTTATGACCTGTTACTTGCTTACCTGCAATGTTTCCTTCTTCGATCGGCATACCGTCCATCGTGGTCACAATGCCCACCATGTTCTCGTTGATATGCGTCATATCATAAGTCATCACCTCAAACAAAAAGGTATTGATGCGGTAAGTACCTGCTGTAATAATGGCTGATTGCCGGCCTTTACGTCCGCCGTTCCTTAAAAAAGCCTCTGCATCCTGGAAAGAATCGCAGGCTACTTTTCGCGCGAGGATAAAGCCCGTTTCGAGCTCCTTACCGTCTTTCGCCACGATGAGGCCGATCTTTCCTTCCGGGATCACCGTAAAGGCCTGTTGGGTGATTTCGTACTGCCAGATCCATTTCCAGAAATAGATGCCCGGTGCCAGCGGCTGTGCCTGGAAGCCGGCTTCGCCGTCAATCGCAATGATGCGGCCTGCCGGCAATTCCTTGTTAGCGCCGAAGAGCACAAACTTTTTAGTGACGAGCCCGATCTTGTCTTCAGGAATCACGATGATCCCAAACAGGCGGAAAATCAGTTTATAACAAGCCAGGAGAATGACAGGGATAATAACCCACCAGTAAGCATAAATGTAATTCATAGTTTTAGGTTTAAGTGTTTTGAATGAACAGGGGCTTCATTTTGGGAAACAAAATTAGAAAGGAAACGCATTACCGGAAACAGATATTATGAACGAAAGCGGCAGTTATAAACAAATAAGAATATGTTTTAGCTACCCTAAAAGATTTTATTCTGTGTTATGTTGAATTAGATTAGCATCGTCCGGATGATTATTTTTTGGGCGCCCGGGCGGGCCACTTCGGGCTCCACTTCGTTTCGGTTTTTTTGGCGATAAAAAGAGGCATCGCCAAAAAGAACTGCCCCCTTCATGTCCCTGGCGCAGCATTCCCATCTTATAAATTACAACTCAGGATAGGTATAATTTCCTTTTTTGTCGATCACGACTTTGGCGAGGCTCTTGTGTTGCTCGAACCAGGTGTAGCGTGGTTTCAGCTTGTTCCAGAACGCTGTGTGCTGCGGATAAGCGGAGTTCAGCACCTTCAGGTTCGCCTCGCTGAGCTTGGCCGGAAAGATGTCGATGTTCAAAGGACGCTGCCGGTTCTGGGCCTCCACGCAGAGTACATAAATTTCCTTGATCTTATCATCCGTCATGGGCAGACAGCCAATCGTCACACAATTGCCATGCACCATAATGGCGCCTCCCGCATTTTTCCCATCCTTTAAGATGACGTCGCTGGCATTGGGATAGCTCACGCGCAGGCTCAGGTAATAATTGCTCGTCGGGTTAAAGAGGTCGAGCTTGTAAAAGCCCTCAGGTACCTGGCCGTCACCTTCTTTGCGTTTCGGACCTAAAGTGCCGCTCGAGGCGCATACGTCATACTTGCGGAATAATTTATAGGTGTTTTCCGATTTCTTTTTTATCCATAGCTGCAATTCTTTTTCGTTCTTAAAGACACGCAGGTAAAGGTCGAAATCCAGGGCATCGAAGCCGGAAGCTTTCAGGTCGGCCTGCAAGGCGCTCCATTTGTCGTCATAGGCCGCTTTTACCCGGGCATACTTCATCTGGGTTTGTTTAAAGCTGCTCGTTTGCAGGGATAAAACGGGGATCAATAAAACAACTAACAGCCCGCTTTTTATAACATTTTTAAGGCGCATACCGGCTTGAGGGATTTATTCTTTAATTTTAAAACTAAATTACCATTATTTCATGTTCTTCCTCAGGATCCTCAAAAATAAATACTTCCTGGTTATTATCGGCCTGGTGGTGTGGCTGCTGTACTTCGACAGGAACGATGTGTTTACGCAACTGGAGCTCATCGGCAAATGCAACAAGCTCAAAACAGAGCGGGATTATTATATTGCAGAGATCGAAAAGAATAAGAATGAGATCAACGAGCTGCAAAACAACATGAAGAGCCTCGAAACCTTTGCCCGCGAGAAATACCTCATGAAAAAGGATAATGAAGATGTCTTCGTCTTCATTCAGAAATAAGGTTTATCTGCTACCCCGTATTTTTAAAGTGACCGTTTTGTGGACCTCTGTTACAGGTGTTTCAGGAGGAGGTTTAATACAATGCCGATGATCACGGCCGAAAAGTAGAATAACAGAAAGCCGCTTAAATAAGCCAGGAAGGCCTTGAAGTAGGTCGACGCTTTTTTGTCGGTAAAAAACTGGCCGATTCCCCAGGTCATATAAACGAAGGTTATTAAGGGAAGCAGGTTATTGAAGACCTGGCTGCCGGTGAAGTAGGACAGGATGAGCAGCAGGCTTCCGAATAACATCATGCTGCCCGTGAGGTAGGAGAGCATGACGAAATATTCGAAGTAGTTATAGCCCCTCTTTTTAAAAAACCAGGTGAGGGGAAGAGCGATGAATATAATTTCGATTAAATTGGAATAATTATAATGTTGGAAGATCCACATGAAGATCTTTGCCACATAATTATCCGGCATCAGTAATACAAGCTTAGGGCCGAAATGATGACTGAGAAAACTGTAGAGCACAGAGCAGATGATCACATAACCAATCGGTTTGAAGTGCTTGAGCCGGTTGCCTTCCAGGAAGCCTTTGATCGCATGGCCCGGCCTTAAAATGAGCTCCTTTGTGGTATAAAAGAATCCTTTTTCAAAATGAAGAACGCCATGCTCCAGCTCATGCAGCAGATATTTTTTGTCAATGCGTTTTACATTAACAGAAACCCCACAGTTCGGGCAGTATTTTGCTTCAAAGCCGGTTGAACAATTTTTGCAGGTGTACATACGATATAGCTTAATGACGAATAGAGAATTATGAATTTAACTACGAATATACGAATGAAGTACCTGTGAAGCCATTCGTATATTCGGATCGATTCGTAATCACTGTTCTTGAATCTGTATTAGTAGGCGTAATCACTCAGGTATTCGAAGTCGGGCATCAGCTTCCCATCCTTGCAAATGCTGGCCCTGTCGATGATCTTATCCGCATCTTCTTTAAACAGGAAAGGCAGCACGCGCTCCATCAGGTCTTTTCCAAAATCATCGCTGGCATCGCGTGGCAATTCGCAGGGCAGATTGTCAACTGCCATGATACAGATCGTTTCCTTATTGAAAGGCACATCTTCCTTATCTGTTTTGGGATTATAGCCGTAAAAAGGCTTGTCGATAGAGCTGGCACGAACGGTGGTAGGTACCGAGCCGTCGATGTCGCAGGTAATATCGGCGATCACGCTCATGTGAAAATCGCTGGCCTTCATGTCCTGCGTGGTGAACATTTTCGGAGAACGCGGATCCCAGAAATGCGCGGAAATAAAAATATCGGTGGCTTTGGTATAAGGCGGAAATTTAGAGACGAAGTGTTCGGGATGCTTGAAAAAATCGTTCAGGTCGAAGTTATGGTCATCCGGCCTTTCCACATAATCGCGTGGGTTGAGCTGGCAGTATACCGGTTCGCGGAAAGAAGCCATCAGGAATTCTTCGGGCGTAACCTTGCGGATGCGGAGGGCAGACAGCGTTTCGATGGCGCCGTTGGCTACGCGACCGCCGCCGGTGAGGGCAATCTTGATATTAGGTAATTTTACGCGCTTCAGTTCTTCTTCCATTTCGGCCCTGTCCCTGCAAAGGTTAGCGGGCTTGATCTGGAAGAGGTCGTACTTGCGGCCATAGCCCAGAATGCCGTTGTAAGCGCCTACGATGCCCGCGTAACGGCCAAAACCGATGATGCGGTTGTGGTTCTTGTCGGTCAGGGTTTCGTAGTCTATCATCTGGATCTTTTTTTCGATCAGCGTTTTCATCAGCTTTTCGTTATGAGGCTGCTTTTTGATGGTATGCGAAAAGAAAAAATACTTCTTGCCCTCGATCAGCTTGTCTTTAGGCACTTCTTTCACGCCCATGAGCACATCGCAGTCGCTCAGGTCTTCCTGGAGCGTAAGCCCGAAAGCCAGGTATTCCTCGTCGCTGTAGCAGCGGATCTTGCTGGGCTGGATCACGATCTCCAGCTCGGGGTATGCACTGAGTAATTCGTTACAGATGAGTGGGGTCAGAGGAACACGTTTATCGGGAGGGGATTTTTCTTCGCGGAGAACGCCAATTTTAAATTTAGCCATATGAGCCTACAATTGAGTGAATAGTTTTGTTTTATTGAAAAAACAGTTTAATTTAGATATGTCTGTGTATCCCCAAAGTTCTTAAGAATACCCCTGCACATACTCTGTTTTTTTCGATTGCAAACATACTAAAAAAATAGCACGCTGTTGACTAAACGACATTGTAAAAACCTGAAATCCCTACGCCTATGAAATATATCTTTACCCTTTTGTTTATCAGCTGTTTATCATGTATAAACGCTCAGTGCCCTCCCGGGCAATCGGAAATCAAGATCATCCTGAAAACCGATAACTACGCCAATGAAACCAACTGGCAGTTGAAGGATAAATTCGGAAATGTGCTCCTGGTCGATCCCACGATGGTCAATAACACAACCTATACTTCCTCGATCTGTGTTCCGTCTACCACCTGTCTTCAGTTCAGCATTACCGATGCTGCCAGCGACGGCATTTGTTGCAGCTACGGGATGGGCAATTTTAAAATTTATGTCAATAATGCCTTGCTGCTCAGTCACAACGGGCAGTTCGGAGGCTCGTACAATTATTCCTTCAACTGCGCGCCCGGCGAAAGCTGCAACAGCGCGATTGCAATAGGCACAGGCACTTACACGGCTCCCGGTGCTGAATATTTTTACAAGTTCAAGCCTACGCAGCTGGGTATTTACGACATCGGTACCTGCGGCCTCACCAATACCTGCAATACCAAGATCTGGGTGTACGAAAACTGCAACGGGCCTTTCACGACCAATAACACAGGCACCATCATGTACAATGATGATTACTGCGGAGCCTTATCCCAGGTGTCCGGAGCCATGGATACGGCAAAAACCTACATCATCCGCGTAGGAGCTTATACGGCGGGTTGTGCCGCTATTACCTTTTCGGTGAATTACCACGGGCCTATTACCGGCTGTACTACTTACAGCGCCTGTAACTACAACCCGCTGGCCAGCGTGGACGACGGTAGCTGTATGTACTTTCCCAATCCTTTATGCCAGGCTCCCGATCTTACGATTGTGCAATCGCAGTTCCTCAGCTCATTGAGCATCGGCAACGAAACCGCTTCGGCAGGCGATTGCCGCGTGGTGGAGAATTGCCTTACCGGCTACGGCACGCGCCGGGTCATCAACTTCGACACCTATATTAAAAATATCGGTAACCTCGATTACTATATCGGTGGTCCTGGTTCCCAGCCGGGGCAATTCACCACCAATAATTGCCACGGTCACGCACACTACGAAGGCTATGCCGAATACAGGCTGTATAAGTCGGATGGCACGATCATCCCGATCGGATTTAAAAACGGGTTCTGTGTCCTGGATTATGACGGTTGCCCGGATGGCGGAACGGCCAAATTTACCTGCAGCAACATGGGCATCTCCAAACAATGCGGCGACATTTACCACTCGGGCCTCGATTGCCAGTGGGTAGACATTACCGACGTGGATACGGGAAATTATGTGCTGGCGGCCAAAGTGAACTGGGATCATTCACCGGATGCCTTAGGACGTTATGAAAGTACTTATAATAATAACTGGGCGCAGGCCTGCATCCATATCTACAAAACGGGTAATGTGAAATACTTTAACCTGGCGACTTCCTGTCCGTCCTATACCGACTGTGCGGGCGTACAGTTTGGGAATGCCGTCAAAGACTGCAACGGGGTGTGTGCGGGTTCTGCGAAGATGGGCGACCTCAATAACAGCGGCACGCAGCAATCGGTAGATGCGCAGCTGTACGTGAATAAGATCCTGAACCATACGATCACGCCGACACCTTGTAACGACCTGAACAACGATACGAAAATCACGGTGTGGGATGCGGCGTTGATGGCAAATTGTGCCAAGAATGGCAACAGCATCAACAACCTCTGCGACTTCCCGCGGGGAACCGTCAACCCGAACCATCTGGCCACACTGAGCATCGGCGCTTTCAATACCTCGCAAAATTATTTTGAGGTGGATATGACCAACCCGACGACACGCGTGCTGGCCTATGAATTTACGATCAGCGGCGCGACGATCCTGAACGTGGTGAACCTGGCGCCATTGAGCAACTACCCGGAGACACCGGAGTTTGTGGTTGGGGGCGATAAGGTCATCTGCCTGTCCTACAAAGATTCAACCATTGCCAAAAGCACTACGCCACAGCCGGTGTGCCGCATTTACTATACCAATCCCACCGGCAATATCTGCATCAGCAGCGTGGTGGAGATCGTGAACAAACAATACGAAGCTATTGACAAAGCCGTAGATCCAACCTGCATCACCATCAGTACTGATGTGGGCCTGGCACAGGCTGCGAATACCGATCACTACTTTTCGGTGATCCCTAATCCGGCTGCCGACCTGATCCAGCTCACGGGCTATACCAAAGCCGGCGGCGAATCGCTGGTAGAGATCAGGGATCTTTCCGGAAGGCTTCTGCATACCGAAAAAATCCAGGTGAGCGGTAAGTTTAACTATCCGGTGAATATGAGCGATTACAAAGCAGGTGTGTATTACATCAGCCTGAGCTCCGATTCGGGGATGGCTACCAAGCCGGTGATTATTGTGAAGTAGAGGAGAGTCAATAGAACGCTGATGACGCATATGGAACGGATCAGAACAAGGATTAGGACAGAGTATGATATCATTCATTACCTATCTGCGCTGATCCGATTTATTAAGAAGTAATAAACACAATACCGAAAGCCTTTCTTCAAAACCGAAGAGAGGCTTTTGTTTTTGAGCCCTTGTTGGTGTTCTTCACCAACAAGGATGCGCTGAAACTCATTTTGCCTGCCCGCAAAAAGCAGACAGCCGCGTTCCTATTCCGGTTGACTTCGACTTCGCTCAGTCACCGGCTCCATCCTTTGAGCCCTTGTTGGTGTTCTTCACCAACAAGGATGCGCTGAAACTCATTTTGC
>CAZIYT010000002.1:346430-372247 GCA_964543545.1 uncultured Flavobacterium sp.
GTCACCGGCTCCATCCTTTGAGCCCTTGTTGGTGTTCTTCACCAACAAGGATGCGTTGAAACTCTGCGTCATCTGTGTTCCTTTTTTTAATCATCCTCCGCGTTCTATAAATTATTTAGTAGTTTTATCATGATTAATAAACAGAATATGATCCGGAAATCACTCTTTCTTCTCGCATGTGTGTCAGTAAGCTCCGTCCTCAGCGCCCAGGGAAACTTTATCAAAGACAGTCTCGATAATTATATCAACCGCGAAATGAAACGCTGGAACCTGCCGGGCATGGCCATTGCCATCGTCAAGGACGGGAAGGTGCTGCTGGCGAAAGGCTACGGCTATGCCGACATCAAAACCAAAAAGCCGGTGACCGAAGAAACGGTATTTCAGATCGCCTCCAATTCCAAAGCCTTTACGGGCACTTCGCTGGCCTTACTGGAACATTACCAAAAGCTCGGGCTCAACGATAAGGTGAAAACCTTCCTGCCTTATTTTAAGATGCAGGAAGCCTGGAAGACGGACCAGATCAGCATTGCCGATGTATTGAGCCACCGCATCGGTTACGAAACCTTCCAGACGGACCTTGTGAACTGGGCCACCACGCGTACCCGTAAACAACTGATTGAGAATATGGTGAATGTGACTCCCAAATTTGGCTTGCGCGAAACCTACGGTTATTGCAACATGGGCTACCTGGTAGCGGGAGAGATCATTCCGGCGGTGACGGATACAAGCTGGGACGACTATATCCGCTACCATTACCTGCTGCCATTGGAGATGAAGCAAACGGTAACGACCTACGAGGATTTTATGAATAGCGCCAAAACGCCGGCGGCATCTAAAGCCTATACGCTTATCGGCGACCAGGTGGGGGAGATCGTTCCTGCCAACGTGAACAGCCTGGCTCCGGCGGCGGGCATCAGCTCCAGCGTGAGCGATCTCAGCAAATGGGTGATCATGCAGCTGGGGAATGGCATGTATAAGGGAAAACAGGTGATTCCGGCAGAAGTGATCGCCCGGACCCGCGAATCGTTTTTTATCGATGAGCCGGTGAGCCGCAAAGGCAATAACTTCAATACCTACGGTTTGGGTTGGTTCCTGAAAGATGCCTATGGAAAGAAAGTAGTGACACATGATGGCGGTGCGAACGGCTTTTTAAGTAAGACAGTACTGATCCCCGAAGAGAACGTGGGCTTTGTGATCCTGACCAACAGCGACGCTCAATACCTCTATGAAGCCCTGGGTAAGCAGCTCACCGACGATTTGCTAGGTAGGCCTTATAGCAATTACAGCAGTCAGTATTATGCCTTTTTTGAGAAGAACCACGCCGAAGAGCAGCAGAAGATCAAAATGCTGAGGGCTTCGGCCGCAAAATATAAGCCGGCGAAGGATAGCTATACCAGGCTTTCAGGAGTGTACACGAATAAAGTATATGGCCACATTACGGTGGTGGGAAAAGAAAAATCGGCAGAGGTGAGCTTTGAATTTCACCCGCAGTACACGGGCACGATCCGCTTTATCACGGATGTGGATGCTCTTATTGAATACAACGATCCTACGCTTGGTTCGCACGAAGTCAAGGTAAAGGATGGTACGATCGAGATCAAGGTGAGTGAGTTCATTGACATGGATTCGTATATTTTTACGAAAAATTAAGAGGACGAAGATTTAGCTGGAATTTCAGCTAATGTTCATCAGTGGCTCGCTGCGCCAGGGACATGAAGGGTTTAGTTCTTTTTAGGGCGCTGCCTCTTTCGCCCTAAAAAAACCGCAGCGAAGCGGAGCCCGGAATGGCCCGCCCGGGCGCCCAAAAAATGGAACTGTATCCAAAACAGCTATTATATGGAATTCGCTCAAATAGGAAATAAAGTGTATCTTTACACCTGAAAAACAAAAACAGTTCTTTCACATTTTGGGCCCGACCGGTTTTGACAGCGAGCGCGGTTGATAAGTAAGCAGGTGGTGCGTTGTGATTATGGCACCTTAAAATCAACTCTCAAATTTTTATTCGGCGAAGAGAATTCTTACGCTATGGCTGCTTAATCTAAGATCAAGCAACCTTTGCAAACCCCGTAGCACCGTTGCTTAGCGACGGGAACTTTGCATCATAAATTAGCAACTTGTTTCAGTGATGATGTTATCTGAGGCAATACCAGCATCTACGTTTAAGTTTGGTATGAATATACGCCTGACTTAAGCCGACAACCAAGTATGTTCTAAACTTTGTAGAAAGCTTATTAATTCCTTGTTTGGACGAGAGTTCGAATCTCTCCGGGTCCACAATACATGTAAAAGTCCCCACGCCTAAGCGTGGGGACTTTTTGTTTTTTCAGGAGTGTTGAAAGCTCTGCTTTCATAAACGGATGAGAAAAACAAAAAGCGCTTCGTTAGAAGCGACTTTTACATTATGACTTCGGGAAAGGAGAGATCAGCGGAGCTAATCTTTTCTTAACCACATAGGCACAATAGTGACATAGAGAAGCGAATGCGTGTGAAAACAAAAAACGGTTTGCGTAGCAAAGCGCTTTTTGTATGTTGACTTTCGGAAAGGAGAGATCAGCGGAGCTAATCTCGACTTATGTGTAGCAAGAGAACTATTTAGTAGGCGTACAAATCCTGCGGAGCAGAAAAGGGAAACATGTTTGTTTCCCTTTTCTTTTTGATCTCATTTACATCACTACATCACAACCAACTTAACCGCCTTACCATGTTCTCGCCTTCGCCGTCAATGAAGACCACATAGAACCAATACACGCCGGAGCTTAAGTGGTTCATGGCTTTCGGCTGAGGCGGCTGTTAAAATTACCTTATCACAGGTATTGGATCCTAATCAAATCCCTTGTATTATTGGACATTCATCCAAAGCGATACCTATGAAACGACAGCTTATACCACTTTTGGTCTGTTCCCTGAGTCTGAACGCCCAGCAAAAAGACACCATCAGAATTGATGCCGCTAATCTGAGCACGAAGCATTTACATTATGGAGACATGACTTACCTCATGTACAGCAAGGCTGGCAAAGATGGCCCTGTGAAAAATACAACGCTTGTAAACATAAACGTACAAAAAGACCTGCTCGACGGCAAAAATTGCATCGCCGTTAAGCAGAGCTGGCAAACGGATACTATCATTCATACGGCCTCCACATTCTTTGAGGAAACTACGATGAAGAGCATTCAGCATAGCTCCTGGTGGAAGCACAAAGGCTATACAGAGCATTTTAATTTCCGCAAAAAAGAAGTGAAGTTTGAGGGAGCGATCAGCGAAGAGCAAAAGCAGAAAGAGACCACCAGTTTTCACACTTCCTTGTCCAGTCCTTTTTTGAACTGGCATTCCGATTTGTTGATGTTTCCTTTATTGCCATTCAAGGAGAACTGCGTCTTCAAAATTAAGTTCTACGAGCCGGGTTACGAAACACCGAAAGAAGAGATTTATGAGGTGCTTAAAAGTGAGACACTCCACATTGCCGGAAACCTCGTGGATTGCTGGGTACTGAACTATGCTGTGGCGCAACCTGCCGGTTACCAGCGCTTCTGGATTACCAGGCAAAGCCGGGAATTAGTAAAAGAGGAAGACAGCTTTTCAGGATTCTACCGCTACAAGCTCAGGCTGGTGGTGGATGAGCAGTAGTGCCTTTTTACGTTTTACCGATCCGCAAGCGGCGCTTTCCGGAACCTTCCCCAGGCAATAATGGCGGCCATGATCGCTACCATCACGTTAAAGCCGATTTGTGAAGCTTCACCTCTCAGGATGTGAAAGACGCCGGCGTAGATCATAAGCGCCACAACGCCCAGGGCGGCTACAGGCGTCAGCACAGGCTTTATGCGGAGCAGGGCAGGGAGGAGGAGGCCAAGGCCACCCAGGAGATCGGCAAGGCCTGTGAGTTTGACGAGAGCAGGAGAAACCTCGCCGGTCCAGGGCCACATCGCTGCCAGGTCCTGAGGCGATTTACCAAGTTTCATCATGGCCGCCCAGATGAGGGTAGCTGCTAAAAGGGCCTGTAAGATCCAGAGGCTGATGTTCCATGCTTTCGAAGGTGTTTGTGTATTTGTCATAGAGGTAGGTTAAGATGACACAAAAGTAATTACCTTTGCTATCCAGATGATAGTACTATCCTTTTGGATAGCGCTATCCAAAAGGATAGTCACGTACACATTCAAACACAACAGAACATGCTGAGCAACCGCGGATGCCCGAAAACAGCCCTTTCCATTAAAGATGCGCTGGAAGCACTGGAAGGCAAATGGAAATTATTGATTCTATTTTCCTTGTCGGCAGGCCCCAAACGCTTTAAAGAAATTTCGAAAGAGGTGAATGGTATTACCGATAAAATGCTGTCGAAAGAGCTGAAGCACCTGGAGCAAAATAAGCTGATCACCCGGGAGGTATACGACACCTTTCCGCCAACCGTAGAATATAACATCACAGCCCACGGCCAATCGCTGGAGAAGGTGATGGATGAGCTGCATTTCTGGGGCCTGGCACACCGCAAAAAGATTATCGGGAAATAGCCCCGGTCTGAAGCTTGTCTTGTGGCGAAAAGATAAAACATCGCGTGAATCTGCGCCAGGGGCAGAGCGGCGTGTTTGAGCTCCTTTGTTTGTCCCGCAGGGCAGGCAAAGAGCGAGTAGCGATGACCCGCCCGGGCGCCCAAATGATATAAATCATATATTAAGTAATATATCATTATTCCAAAATTCCCTATATTTGATCTGTGAAAAAGTTTACAGCCATATTTATGCTGTTGCAGTTCCTGACAAATAATTCATTTGCAGAAGAGATTATCAAGCTACCTAAGCTGTTCACGCATTATTATCACCATTCTCATGCACACCACGACAAGCGTAATTTCACCGATTACCTGGTTCTGCATTATTCCGGCAATCACGTAAAAGACGAGCACCGTGGAGAAGAGGGCGATTGCAACCTGCCTTTCAGGCATTGCGATAACTGCTGTGTGAGCGCTCATGCGCCGGTCCTGGCCTTTATTCCTTCCGCAGAAAACATGGATTTCGGCTTTGTAACAGCCATCACCAAAACTTATACCTTCGGGGACGATAAGATCTTTAGCATCAGTTCTCCTCCTGTCTGGCAACCGCCAAAATTCGCTTAGCTTTGGCATCACGACATGTCGTGACCGCTACCGGGCATCCTTTTTTGGATGAAGGCGGACAGCTCTTGTCCGTTATGTTTCTACAATTTTATTTACCGCTTTACGTCCGCCTGCCTGAATAACATTGTCTGGTAAGGCTCATCCGTAGAGCATTAATTCTATAAGTTATGTTAGATAAGATTATTCACTTTTCTATTAAAAACAAACTGGTGATAGGACTGTTTACGCTGGCCCTCATTATCTGGGGAGCGTATTCCCTGAAGCAGCTGCCTATCGATGCAGTTCCCGACATTACCAACAACCAGGTACAGGTCATCACCGTTTCGCCTTCGCTGGCGGCGCAGGAGATCGAGCGCCTTGTGACCTTCCCGGTGGAGCAAACGATGGCTACCATTCCCGGCATTGAAGAGGTCCGGTCTTTTTCGCGTTTCGGTCTGTCGGTTGTCACGATTGTCTTCAAGGAGCATGTAGATGTGTACTGGGCACGGCAGCAGGTAAACGAGCGCCTGACCGAAGCCAAAACGCTTATTCCCGGTGGAGCAGGTGTGCCGGAGCTGGCGCCGCTTACCACGGGCCTGGGAGAGATTTACCAATACGTGATCCACACCAAGAAAGGCTATGAAAAAAAGTATTCGGCGATGGAGCTGCGTACCATCCAGGACTGGATCGTCCGGCGCCAGCTCCTGGGAACAGAAGGAGTGGCCGACATCAGCAGCTTCGGCGGCTACCTGAAGCAATATGAGATCGCCCTGGATCCCGATAAGCTCAGGGGGATGAACATCAGCATCGACGAGATCTTCACGGCACTTCAGAAAAACAATCAGAACACGGGCGGCGCCTACATCGATAAAAAACCGAATGCCTATTTTATCCGCAGCGAAGGACTGATCGGAAGCCTCGAAGACATTGAACGCATTGTTGTGAAAACCAATACGAATGGCATCCCGGTGCTGATGCGCAATGTGGCGACAATCGGTTATGGCCACGCCACGCGTTACGGTGCCATGACACGCAACAACGAAGGCGAGGTGGTAGGCGCTATTGTGATGATGCTCAAAGGCGCCAACTCTTCCAAGGTGATTGCCAATGTGAAGGAGCGCATCACTCAAATTGAGAAAACACTGCCGGAAGGTGTGGTAATCGAGCCCTTTCTCGACCGTACGAAGCTGGTAAACAATGCCATTGGCACCGTTACCAAAAACCTCGCGGAAGGCGCGCTCATCGTCATCTTTGTGCTGGTGCTTTTATTAGGGAATTTCAGGGCCGGCCTCGTGGTGGCCTCCGTGATTCCACTGGCCATGCTGTTTGCCATTGCCATGATGAACCTGTTCGGTGTCTCCGGAAATTTAATGAGCCTGGGAGCCATTGATTTTGGTTTGATCGTGGATGGCGCTGTGATCATCGTGGAAGCCACGTTGCATCATTTAGCGCTGAGAAATCTCAACCGGCGTTTATCGCAACAGGAGATGGACGCGGAAGTGTATGAGTCTGCCTCTAAGATCAGGAGCTCGGCCGCATTCGGAGAGATCATTATCCTGATCGTGTACCTGCCGATCCTTGCCCTGGTAGGCGTGGAAGGGAAGATGTTCAGGCCGATGGCACAAACGGTTTCTTTTGCCATCCTCGGCGCTTTTATCTTATCGCTCACCTATGTGCCGATGATTTCTGCGCTCTTCCTGAATAAGAATACCGTTCATAAACGTACTATCTCCGACAGAATTATTGAGTTCTTTCAAGGCCTTTACAGGCCGGTGCTCCTGGCAGCTTTAAAACGGAAGGTACTTGTTGTTGCAGCCGCCTTTATCCTCTTTGCAGGGAGTGTGCTTGTGTTTCTGAACATGGGCGGAGAATTTATTCCGACGCTCGACGAGGGCGATTTTGCTGTAGAAACCAGGGTGCTCACGGGCAGCTCCATTTCTCAAACGATCGAAGCGGCTCTCCGGGCATCGAAGATCTTAAAGGAAAAGTTTCCGGAAGTGAAAGAGGTTATCGGAAAGATCGGTTCCGGGGAGATCCCCACAGACCCTATGCCTGTGGAAGCCTGCGACCTCATGGTCATTCTGAAAGATAAATCGGAATGGACCAGCGCCTCCACACGCGATGAGCTCGCCGGGAAAATGTCGGAAGCCCTGGAAGTGATTCCCGGTGTTACCTTTGGCTTTCAACAGCCGATCCAGATGCGCTTTAATGAGCTGATGACGGGCGCCAAGCAGGATGTGGTGATCAAGATCTATGGAGAGGATCTCGACCGGCTCACGGAGTATGCCGCGAAGGTGGGCAAGCTTTCCACCGGCATCGAAGGTGCGCAGGATTTGTACATCGAGCAGGCAACAGGCCAGGAGCAGATTGTCATCAAATTCGATCGTGACCGGATCGCGCAGTTCGGGCTGAACATCGAAGATGTGAACCGCGTGATTAAAACCGGTTTTGCCGGGGAGAGCGCCGGCCTGGTATATGAAGGCGAAAAGCGCTTCGACCTGGTGGTAAGGCTTGAGAAAGAAAACAGGCAAAGCATCATGGACATCAACAGCCTCTTTGTGACGGCGCCTAACGGCAACCAGGTGCCGGTTTCCCAACTCGCCGAAGTGGAGTTTAAGGTAAGCCCCAACCAGATCCAGCGCGACGATGCCAAACGCAGGATCACCGTAGGTTTTAACGTGCGGGGCAGGGATGTGGAAAGCGTGGTGACCGAAATGCAGGAAAAAGTAAGCCGGAATATTCAGTTCAGCCCCGGCTATTTCCCGACCTATGGCGGAACGTTTAAAAACCTGATAGAAGCACGGCAGCGCCTGGCCATTGCAGTTCCCGTAGCCTTGCTGTTAATTTTTCTGCTCCTGTATTTTACCTTCCGTTCGCTGAAGCAAAGCCTCCTGATCTTTACCGCTATTCCCTTATCAGCCATTGGTGGTGTGTTCGCCTTGTGGATCAGGGGAATGCCTTTCAGCATTTCGGCCGGCGTAGGCTTCATTGCCCTGTTTGGCGTCGCGGTATTAAACGGTATTGTGCTGATCGCTGAATTCAACAATTTAAAAAAAGAAGGTATGACCAATCTGAAAGACATTATTATGAAAGGAACGGGCACCCGGCTGCGGCCGGTGATTATGACGGCCCTGGTGGCCTCTTTAGGCTTTTTGCCGATGGCGCTTTCTCATGGAGCCGGTGCCGAAGTGCAAAAGCCGCTGGCCACGGTGGTGATTGGTGGCCTGATGACCGCGACGCTGCTCACCTTGCTGGTGTTGCCGGTATTGTATTTTCTGTTTGAAAAAATGGGGAAGGGAAAAATGCACAGCCCGGCTGTAGCTGTTGTCATCGCACTGATGTTGCTGCCTGCTTTCGGAAAATCGCAAAGCGCTCCGGCATCAGGTGTACAGGCTTTGGTGGACGAAGCTTTAAAGAATAATGCGGGCCTCAGAGCGGCAGGCTATGAGATCGATTATACCAAAGCCTTAAAGCGAACGTCGACCGATATCGGAAAGACCAATATCTCACTCATGCACGGGCAGTATAATTCCCTGAATACGGATAATAACATCAGCATCAATCAGGGCATTCCTTTTCCAACCGTTTTTTCAAGCCAGGCCAAACTCAACCAGGCATTGGTGAAAGGAAGCACGCTTAAGCAAGAGGTCACACGCAACGAGCTCATCAGCCAGGTAAAGTCTGCCTGGTATCATTGGCAGTATTTGCAGGCGGTGCAGCAACTCCTCCATAGCCAGGATAGTATCTATAGTGCCTTCCTGAAAGCGGCAGAGCTCCGGCTAAAGACCGGGGAAACAAACCTGCTGGAAAAAACAACGGCGGAAACACGCCTGATGGAAGTGAAAAACCTGCTGGCGCAAACGACTTCCGAAATCAGCATTTACCAATTGCAGCTCCAGGCCCTGGTAAACGGAAAAACGGCCATTCAGCTCAACAGAGAATCTTTACCGAAGCTGGAGCTTGCTGTTGCGGCCGATAGCTCTGCTTCCGAACGGAATCCTGCCCTGGCTTATTTAAAGCAGCAGATAGAGATCAGCAACAGGCAACAGAAACTTGAGGTCGCCAAAGTATTACCTGACTTCAACATCGGCTATTTCAATCAATCGCTGATCGGTTACCAGAATGTGAATGGCTCCGATCATTACTTTGATGCGTCGAAACGTTTCACCGGGTTCCAGGTGGGGATCTCTCTTCCTTTATGGTTTGTGCCTCAGGCCGCCAAAGTGAAAGCGGCCGGCATTAACCGGGAGCTTGTGCAAAGCAATTATGAGCAGTACCAGGTGACGATCCAGATGTGCTACCGTCAGGCTGTTCATGATTTTTTAAAGAACAGGAATACCATCGCTTATTATGAAAGCAGTGCCTTGCCTAATGCCGCTCTCCTGATCAAACAGGCCGATGCGGCGTTTAAAAGCGGCGAGATTGCTTACGTGGAATACCTGCAGGCCCTGAGAAATGCCCTGTCTATCAGGGAAAATTATTTGCTGGCGCTTAACCAGTACAACCAAAGCGTGATCACACTCGAATACTTAACCGGTAAAAATTAAAGACTCTTAAACAAATGATTATGAAACCTATCAAGACCATTAAAACCATTGCTGTTTTCCTGCTTGCCTTACTTGTTGTATCCTGCGGAAGCAAACCGGAGGAGGCGAAAGAAGAAGCGCATCAGGGGGAGGCAGAAAATACCGTTGAGCTCACGGATGAGCAATGTTCGGTAGCAGGCCTTAGCCTGGGACGCATTGAACAGAAAGCCCTGAGCGGAGCCATCAAGGTGAACGGCATGCTGGATGTGCCGCCGCAAAACCTGGTAAGCATTTCCACGCCTATGGGCGGTTTCCTGAAAAGTACCGAATTATTGCAGGGACTCAAAGTGAAGAAAGGCGCTGTTATTGCCGTGATCCAGAATGCCGACTTTATTCAGCTCCAGCAGGATTATGTGGATACAAAAAGCCAGCTGGAATACCTGGAAGCGGAATACAAGCGCCAGCAGGAATTGTCCAAAGAAAATGTCAACTCGCAGAAAACCCTGCTGCAATCAAAAACACAATACCAGAGCATGATGGCTAAGGTCAGCGGCCTCAAGGCCAGGCTGGATCTGGTGGGCATCAATGCCGGCCAGTTGGAAAGCGGGAATTTTCAAAACACCATTACACTGCATGCACCGATCAGCGGTTATGTGACACAGGTGAATGTGAATATCGGGATGTTTGTGAACCCAACGGATGTGATGTTTAAGATCGTGGATACGGAGCACCTGCACGCGGAGCTGACGGTGTTTGAAAAAGATGTGCCTAAGCTGAAGATCGGGCAGAAGGTGCGCTTCACACTGGCCAATGAAACGACGGAGCGCATTGCTACGGTCTACCTGATAGGCCGGGAAATAGGGCCTGACAGAACGGTGCGCATCCACTGCCACCTCGACCGGGAAGATGAGGAATTGTTGCCGGGCATGTACCTGAAAGCTTATGTGGAAGCGGGCACCCAGGAGGTAGCCGCCTTGCCGGATAAGGCCGTTGTGGGCTTTGAGGGAAACAGCTACATCTTTATCCCGGTGCCCTCTGATGAAAAAGGAGCAAAGCATTTTAAGATGATCCCTGTAACGACGGGAGTGAGCGAGCTGGGCTATACCGAAGTGATCCTGCCAAAAGATGTCGATAGCCGGACGGAGGTCGTGATCCATGGTGCCTACGATATTTTATCCAAGCTCAAAAACAGCGAAGGAGAAGGGCATGCGCATTAAGGATTGCTGAATGGAGCTTATTCTCCGATTGAAAGAAAGCACGTATCTTTGGGAAGATGATGATGACACCTGATCTGAACCTGCCGGGCGGCCTGCGTATCGGGAACAGCCTTCCTGCTGATCTGGAGCAGGTATTTCGCTTGTTTGATGCGGCCATCGCCTACCAGGAAAAGAACGGTTATGAGCTCTGGCCGCGCTTCAGCGAGTCGCTGATCTTGGAAGAAATTTCTGAAAAGCGCCACTGGAAGGTTTTGGAGGGCGATGTCATCGTTGGCATATTCTCGGTCATGTACAAGGACCCTGTGATCTGGCTGGAACGGGATGAAGATCCGGCCGTATACCTGCACCGCATCGCTGTTAATCCGGATTTTAAAGGAAGAGGCCTCATGCCCGTCATCAGGGAATGGGCAAAACAGCATGCCCTTCAACAAGGGAAAAGCTTTGTGCGCATGGATACCTGGGGCCATAATGAGAACCTGAGAGCGTATTACGAGCGTTGCGGATTCGATTACCTGGGCAAGCAACGGCTGCCCGAAACGGATCATGGACCCGCCCATTACGGCGGTTCTTTTCTCAGCTTATTCCAGCTGAGGGTTTAACAGATTTAAAACATAGAAAAACATGAACGACTTTTTCAAAGACTTGTATCAGTACAACCGGGATTGCAATCAAAGGCTCGCCGGGCTGATCGGCTTGCATGCGGATAAGGTGAGCGACAGAACGATCCACCTCTTTAGCCACGTCCTCAATGCGCATCACATCTGGAACAGCCGGATCAGGAAGGCGCAAAGCGCCTACGGTCGCCTGCAGACCCATTCCTGGCAGGACTTTGAGCAGATCGATGCTGACAATCACATCGCCACGCTTTCTGTCATCGATTCAGGGATCATGTCAGATGATGTACATTACACCAATTTCAAAGGGGAGCAGGGCATAAACAAGGTGCAGGATATCTTATTCCATGTGGTTAATCACTCTACCTATCACCGCGGGCAGATTGCTTCCGATCTGAAGCAAAACGGCATAGAGCCACTGGTGACCGATTTCGTTTTCTACAAACGCTGAAACAGGACGTGGAATTTGGTCTACATTATTTTTTTACACTTCTGTTAAATAGCGGTGTAATTCCGGAATGCTTGGGTGAAATAAATGGTACCTTTTTTGGCTGATATAGTTATCAAACAGGCTATTTGCCATAAAAACATAAACTATGAAAACGCTTCAACGCTTCGCTTATTGCTTCATCCTGCTGGCTGCTGCTGTTTCCTGTAAAAAGGAAAAAGAAGTTACTCCTGCAGATCCACCAACGCCCTATCATATCCGGATGACGGATGCACCAGCTGCCTATCTGGCGGTAAACATTGACCTCCAGGCGGTAGAAGTAACCGGTAGCGGCAGTACTGTTATGCTCAATGTGACACCGGGCATTTATAACCTCCTGCATTTTTCCAATGGCCTTGATACGCTGATTGCTACCGGGTCGCTCACCATGTCAAGAGTGGAGCAGATCAGGCTCATCCTCGGTACCAACAATACGATTGTAACAAGCACGGGAACTTATCCGCTCAAAACACCGAGTGCGCAACAATCGGGACTTAAGCTCAATGTGCATCATAACCTTCAGCCGGGAGTGGATTATTACGTCCTGCTCGACTTTGATGCGGCACAATCGATTGTGGAAAACGGTAACGGTGATTATTCCCTGAAACCGGTGATCCGCACGGTTGAGACAGCCCTCAGCGGCTCTATCAGGGGTAAGATCTCACAACCGGGAGTAGCGGCAACCGTTACTGCCACCTCAGGAGTAGCCTCCTATTCATCGGTAGTAAATGCAAACGGGGACTTTGTGATAGCAGGTTTGCCTGCAGGTTCTTACACGCTTACGGTAACACCTGTATTGCCTTATGCAACGGTAAGCCTCCCCAATGTCAATGTCACTGTCGGTGCATCCACCAATGTGGGCGTTATTGTGATCTGACAGGTCACCGGAATTTAGATACAAAGCCTCCAATCATGTTGGAGGCTTTTTTTGTATAGCTTCTGTTTTGCACGAAGGTAAACGGAACAAACTATTTCTTATCTTTAGGATGAGTTTGAAAAAAAATATGAGCGCATCTATCCCTGATTGTCAGATTCTTCCGGCTGTAGCGGCGGCTATCTTCAATGAGCGCGGCGAGGTCCTTCTTCAACGGAGAAAAGACGTCGATCGCTGGTGTATCATTTCCGGTCATGTGGAATTCGGCGAAACGGTGGAGCAGGCCATATTAAGGGAAGTGATGGAGGAAGTTAATGTAACAGGAAAGATCAAGCGTTTTATCGGTGTCTATTCTTCACCGCTTTCGCAAACCTATCACTACGGGCACCGTTCAGTGCAGTATATTACCTCTTATTTTGAAGTGCATGTGCCGGGGGAGATCGACCTGTCTTTTTCGAATGAGGAAACCGACGCGCTTCGTTTCTTTCCGGTAACGGAGCTCCCGCAGGAGCTGGCACAGATCAATGAACACTGGTTGAGTGATGTGCTCGACCAAAGTGATACCGTCTTTATCAGGTAGGTTCTTCTATGTTTTACAAAGAGATAGCTTCTTCGCCGCAACTGATGCCTTTCATCAAGTGTTTCTGGATCCTGGAAAACAGCGCCGAAGATGGCGGCAGGGAATTGCAGAAGGTTTTGCCCGATGCCTGCCCGGAGCTGATTATTCACTATGGCGACCGCTTTCGCATCCGTTCGGGTGGAACCATCAAACAGCAGCCTTATGCCTTTTTGTTCGGGCCTATCACCAGGCATATCGAAATAGGTCCTTCCGGCAGAACAGGTATGATTGCCGCAAGGTTCTATCCCGGTGCGCTTTCCGCCTTTTTGTCCTTTCCTGTGAAAGAGATCACAGACCGCTATGTGGCCTTGCATACCCTATTCGGTGCGGAGGCCAGGGCACTGGAAAAATCCCTGCGTACTCACAGCCGCTTTCATGAGCAGATGATTGGCCTGCTCGAAGGCTTTTTGCTGTCGAAATTATCGCAACAGGCATTTGCACCAATTTTAAAACAAGCAACCTTAGGGCAGATTGCCGATCAGCAGCAAGCAGTAAAAATTGAGGCGCTGTCACAACAGCTGAACATCGGCCGCCGGCACCTCGAACGGAAATTCAACGACCAGGTAGGAATGACCCCGCGTTTATTTCTCCGGATTGTCCGGTTCCAGAATGTATTCAGGATCATTCGGAACAAACGCATCAAAAACCTGACCGACCTGACTTACCGCGCCGGTTACTTCGATCAGAGCCATTTTAACCGCGATTTCAAAGCTTTCACCGGGATGAGCCCTAAAGACTATTTTAAAGAAGATGCCGCTTTGACGACATTATTTTTAGCGACATAAGTCGCATTGATACAATTTTTTGAAAAGGCTTGTCTGCATTTTTACCGAAAAAAAAAACGGATGAAACATCATTTACAAAAACTCGCTATCAGCGGAATGCTGGCGGGCCTGGTGGCTTGCGGCTCAAGCGAAACCAAAACAGAAAACCCGGTGACAAGCCTTCCGGAAAACAGCAACTCCTTTGTGCTTGATAAGCTCCTCGGAACCTGGCAGGGCGAAGATGGAAAGAGCTTCGAGCGCTGGACCAAAGAAAACCATGAGCGCTATCACTCTTTTGTGTACAGCCTGAATGGTAAAGATACAGTGGTGAATGAGCGTGCCGTCGTTTACAGGGAAGGAACGCAGTGGGTATTCGAAAACCGGGTGAGCGGGCAGAATGAGGGGAAGTCGGTGAAATTTGTCTCAGCTTTCGTGAAAGAGGACGCCATTCAATTCAGTAATCCGGCTCATGATTTCCCGAATGAGATCCATTACTCCATCTCCGATCATGAGCATGTCAATGCCTTTATTGTTGGGAATAATGAAAAAGGAGGAAAGGATACCATTCCTTTCCATTATAAACGGCTGAACTAAGGTTGCCCGGATAAAATCCGGTTTCACAACGGTTCCTGCCGCCGGATCACAGCCCGATCACCAATTCGCGTGTTTGAAAGATCTTGCCGGTAGACTCCAGGGTATAAGCAGGAATAACGACCCTGGTTTTTTCCTTTACCTGTACATGAACGGTGAACTTGATCGTGATGGTATTGGAGGTGATTTTTCCTTCGTTCATAGATAAGCCCGAGCTCCTGGACATGATGATGTCATCGCTTTGGTTGTGATCGGTGTAGATCTGTAAAGCCTTTTCTTTTTTCTTTTTGCCTTTGATGAGTGCTACTATGTCGAGGATGTATTCCGGGTAATCGGCTTTCATGTACAGCTTCTCATTTTGAGAAAAGACTTTCCTGATCTCGTTTTCCAGCTCTGATTCGGCCAGGGCCGACTTTCCAAGCCTGCTGTTAACATCGCTGTTCTGCTGCTCTGCTTCTGTTGTCAGGAAATCCAGCTTGTACTCGATGGTCACCTCAGTGAGGCCCTTTGCCGGATTTACACTGGCCATGCTTTCGGCCATGGAAGCCTGAGCCAGGCAGGAGAGGGAGAGGAGGTGTATGAGGATGCTGAAAATGCTGAGGACATGTTTGCGTGTCATGGGCTATCTTTTTTGATAAAGGTAATAAAAAGCCTATCCTGTCGCTATCCGGGTACCGGATGTTTTTTGTAATTTTATCCTGGAACGCTTAACCATCAGACCACTTACAAATGGCATACAATACGACATTATCAGACAGGATCCGTGAAGCACTCGTGGACCTCCCGGGCGTGGAGGAAAAGGAGATGTTCGGCGGGATGTGCTTTATGGTGAATGGTAAGATGTGCGTGGGCGTGATGAAAGAAGAGATGATGTGCCGCATCGATCCCGCCATAAAAGAAACCGTGTTGGAAAAAGAGGGCTGCCGGCCCATGACGATGGGTGGAAAAACCATGAACGGCTATGTCCTGATCGCTGAAGAGGGAATGAAATCTAAAAAAGCCTTTGATTACTGGATCGGGCTCTGCCTGGACTTTAACCCGCTTGCCAAAGCATCCAAAAAATCAAAACGAACATAAATGCCTTTTCTTGGATAAGCCACTCGTTAATAAAAAGTACCTGCTCGAAAAATTTCCCGGTAAAGGCGGCTGGACCTACGTTCTTATTCCTGAAATTACCAAAGATAAAAGAGGCCCTTTTGGGATGGTGAAAGTGAGGGGAACGGTTGATGGCGTTGAGATCCGGAAATATCACCTAATGCCTGTAAGTAAGGGCGGCATGTTCTTTCCGGTAAATGCGGCCATCCGCAAAAAAATAAAAAAAGAAGAAGGCGATCAGGTACACATTATCCTCTTCCCGGATCATGAGCCGCTGGAGGTTCCGGAAGAACTACTGCTTTGCCTGGAGGAAGAGCCGTCTGCATTGACTTTTTTCAAAAGCCTGTCGGAGAGCGAACAGAAGTTTTACATCGACTGGATCTATTCGGCGAAAAAAGAAGAGACTAAGATCAACCGCCTGGCAAAAGCCATCAACAGGTTGGTGAAGAAGCAGAAGCTTTATCAGAAGGAGGAGACTTAAGGGACAGAAGAGATTGAAGGACTAAGGAGACTCTACGAACGGGATTAAGACAAAAAGAAAGCCCGACGGCTGTTACAACATGCCGTGACAAAGTCAGGAGATTTCAGATTATAACCCGATGGCTGAGCGGATCCGAAGCCAAAGGGATAGAAAAATAATACTATGGAATACCGTATCGAACACCTGGAAGAAAAGAAGCTCATCGGCAAAAGAAGGACGATGTCTTTTGCCGCAAACACAACCGCAGATTTGTGGAGAAGCTTTATGCCACAGCGCCATGAAATACCTCATGGAGTAGGGCATGAGCTTTATGCTATGCAGATCTATCCGGAAAATTTCTTTGAGCATTTTAACCCAATGACCCCCTTCGAAAAATGGGCCGCTATGGAAGTCAGCGATATTCGCGAAGTACCACCGGGCATGGAGGCTACGGTCTTGCCTGCCGGGTTGTATGCCGTGTTCCTGTATAAAGGTCCTGCCAATTCTCCGCTTCCCTTTCAGTATATTTTTCAAACCTGGCTCCCTGCCTCAGGGTATGAGCTGGATACAAGGCCTCATTTTGAACTGCTGGGTGAGAACTACAAAAACAACGATCCCAACTCTGAAGAGGAGCTCTGGATTCCGGTAAGGAAAATAGAGTCCTGAGTATTGAGAAAAGGTAGAAGAGACAATGAAATCCGGTGACTGGGGCCCTCGAAGTCACCCGTTTAAGAACATGACATCTTTTAATTAGCCTCAAACAATCTCTGCGTTCTTTGCGGGCTTTTCTTAGCGCTCTTTGTGGTTAAAAGCAAATCCTATTTCGGTTTCGTTGCTTCCTTCGTGCTTACCGGTTTCTTTTTTGGTTTTTGTTTCTGAGAAGCCGTGTCCGGTTTATTTTTGCCAGGCAGATACACTTCCTGTCCGCGTTTCACAGAGTCGGTTTTGAGATCATCCGGATTCACGATCTTGCTGCTGGTATCACTTCTCATGCGGTTTTGCGCTTGTATGGCTGTCAATGACAGGATCATAGACACGGTAAGAATCAATCGTTTCATAGTGTAAGGTTTTGGTTGTCGTACTACCAGCGCTTTACAAAATGAAATGCCAGCGCTACTTCGCCAGGAGCTCCGATTTCAGAATCCCGGTAGCGATTCCCGAATCGTCTTTCCGGTTCCCGGAAAAATCCAGGGGCTTGAGGATATAGCCGGAGATACCCAGGTTTTCGGCGGCTACTTTATCATACTCCTCGGCAGAGGTTGTCATGATGAAGGTCTTGATATTGTTGAGGCTGTAATAGCTTTTAATGATGCCCAGGAATTCGAGCCCGTTCATTTTGGGCATATTGATGTCCAGTAAAATAATATCCGGGTGGATTCGTGTACCATCCTGTGTGTTTCCGTTTAAGATCGCCAGGGCATCGACCCCATTATGTGCAACGTGTAGAGTATAGTCAACAGCCAGTTTATTCAACGCCCGTTTCACATTCGTCACATCCAGGTAATCGTCTTCGACAAGCAGTATTTTTTTAGGGTTCATACGTTAATCGTTTTATAGATGTCACATGGTTTCAAATTTCAGGAAGAAGGCCAGGTAAAGCGGAAGGACGTTCCCTTTCCCTCCTTCGATTCAACCGTGATGCTGCCTTTTTTTTCATCAATAATCTTTTTGACAATCGCCAGCCCCACGCCGGTGCTTTCGAAGGCATCACGTTCCTGCAGGGTCTGGAAGATCATAAAGATCTTTTCGAAATACTCTTTCTGGATCCCGATGCCATCATCCGACACCGAAAATTCATAATAACCGGCCAGTGTTTTGGCTTCGATTGTAATCGTCCCTTCCGCCTTTCGGTTGTATTTGACGGCATTGGATATCAGGTTGGAGAATACCTGCTCGATGTGGATCTTCTCTGTGTTCAGCACCGGCATCTCGCCTATGATCCGGAAATTGAAACGGGAAGGCACAAGGAGCTCTTTCAGCTCAAGGAGCAGGTCCCGTATACTCACCGGCTCCCTGTTCCGTTTGACTTTCCCGATGCGGGCATATTCCAGCAAGCCGTTGATCATGTTCTCCAGGCGCTTTGTCCGGCCTTTGATCAGGTCGAGGTTGCGCTTCACGGATTCCGTCAGCTCACTGGCATGATCTTCTTCCACCCAGCTAATGATGTTGTCGATGCCCCTCAGAGGGGCTTTTAAATCATGGGAAACCACGTAGGCGAACTGGTCCAGCTCATTGTTTTTCTTTTTCAGTTCATTGAAATTCATTTCCAGGATCTGCGACATGCGGTTCAGGGATTCCGATAATTTTTTCAATTCGTCCCGCTGGTTATCTTCTATGCGCTTAAAATTGCCTTTGGAGATCTCCTGCGCCAGGTTTACCATTTTGGAGATGCGGCCCGTAATGATGCGGATGATGTAATAGCTGAGGATGAGCCCGAAGGTGATGGAGAACAGGGTAAGTATGAGGTTGATCTTTCCGGTCCTGGCAATGGTTTTTTGGAGCATGTCGCGCCTGATCTGCCTGAAATAATATTCGTAGTTGTCGAAGCTCTCGAAGATCTTCCGGATATCGTCGTTGATCTTTTTGCCGGTTTGTGTCTTTACCTTTTTCTCGAAGAGCTCCCGGTATTTGATACTGGCTTCCGGCATGGTATCCTGTTTGGTTGTAATGAGTGAGCTGGCATGCCTCACCCAGGCCAGGTGCAGCTGTATGATGGAGTCGAGCCGTGCTTTTTGCTTGGGAGAAGAGATCAGGCTTCTTTGCTCGCCGATGAGCGGCGGAATATTTTTAATGCCTTCATAATAAGGTTCCAGGAAGATCTCCTGCCCGGTGAGCAGATAGCCGCGGTAGCCGCTTTGCATATCGATCATATTCTTATGAAGGATGTTGGAGTTCCGGATCACCACCTCCGAGTTGTTGATGTAATTGGTGTTCCGGATCACCTGTTTCGATAAGCTCTGGTTCACATAAAAGTTGATGATGAAAATCAAGATCAGCGTAATGAATCCGGAAAATAATTTACTGCGTATCGTCATGCCTCATTCAGATGTTCAAAGAATTAACCGGTAAGCTGATTGTAAAGGTCGTTCCCTTGTTTATTTCACTTTTTGCACTGATGTAGCCCGAATGCTCCTCCACGATCTTTTTGCAGATGGCCAGCCCGATGCCGGTACCCGCATATTCCGTATTGACGTGCAGGCGGGTAAACATCGTGAAGATCTGCTCGGCATATTGCTGATCGAAGCCAATGCCGTTATCCTGCACATAAATCCGGCAGTATTTGGTGGTTTCGGTCTGCTGGTCGTTGAGCTTATAGGATTTATCAATGCCCCCGGAGATCCTGATCTCAGGAGTCATATCGTCCTTGGAATATTTCAGCGAGTTGCTGATCAGGTTCTGGAAAAGAGATTTAATCAATACCGGGTTCACATACACCGAAGGCAGCTTATCGATGCTCACCTTCGCCTTCTTCTCCTGGATGGGTAATTCCATTTCACTCACAACCTCGTCGAGAAGCTTGTTCAGGTCCGAAAGCTCCAGGGAGTCCCTCGTGACGCTGATCTTGCTAAAGGCCAGGATATCGCCGATCAGGTTCTGCATCCGGGAGCAGGCCAGCTGCATCTTGTCGATATACACTTTGCCTTCATCACCGATCTGCTCGTAATATTTTTCAGCAATGCGGTTACTGAAGATCCTGATCTTACGGATGGGCTCCTGCAAATCGTGCGAAGCCATGAAGGCAAAGCGGTCGAGCTCCTTATTCGTCAGCTCAAGCGTATTGATGTTCTGCAATAGCTGCTTATTCAGATCGTTGATCTTGGCCTCCGAAGCAATCCTGTCCTTGATCTCTATTTCCAGGTTGCGGTTAATGGCGATCAGCTTTTGCTCCTGGGCCATCAATAAATGATTTTTACGGTACAGCTCTGCAAATACCATCACCTTTACACGAAGCAGGTCCGGCTGGATGGGCTTGTAAATGTAATCCACAGCCCCGGTCCGGTAGCCTTTGTACAAATTCTCGTCGCCATAGCTATGAGCCGTGATAAAGATGATCGGGATGTGCTTGAGCCTCTCTCGCTCGTAGATCATAGAGGCCGTTTCAAAACCGTTAAGGTCGGGCATTTCCACGTCCATCAGGATTAGCGTAAAGTCAAAATCCGTAAGCAGGATCTTTAAAGCCTCTTTCCCGGAGCGTGCTTTCACGATATTGTAACCCTCATTCCACAGAAGACTTTCCATAGAAATAAGGTTGTTCTCCTTATCGTCGACGATCAGTATTTTTACTCTTGCAGGTTTTTCACGGATCTCCATAACTTATTTGTAAAACCAGATCCGCATCATCGATAAGAGCTGATCCATCTTTAAAGGTTTGGTAATGTAATCCGAAGCGCCGGCCTCGATGCATTTCTGACGGTCGCCTTTCATCGCTTTGGCTGTTACGGCAATGATCGGCAGGTTGTTGTTCTTATGCTCGCGGCGGATTTTCTGCGTGGTTTCATAGCCGTCCATCTCCGGCATCATAATATCCATCAGCACCATTTCGATATTGTTGCTGACATTGTTGATGAGCTCGATCGCTTCCTTTCCGCTTTCCGCCGTGATCACATCAATGTTGTAACGCTCAAATACCGTTGTAATCGCAAAGAGGTTCCGCACATCGTCATCCACTACCAGGATTTTCTTGCCGGACAGAATATCATTTTTCATCCGGATATTTTCCATCATGCGGCGCTTATCGGCTGATAGGGTAGAGTAGTTCACGTGCAGGTACATCAGCGTCTCCTCCAGCAACTTATCAAGTGAGTTCACGCCTTTCAGAACCACGCTGCTCGAAAGCTTATTCAGCTTATTGAGCTCGGTAGGCGAGAAATCCTTCGCGGAATAAATGATGACCGGTACCAGGGCATTTTTGCCCGACTGGATGTGTGTCAGCAGCTCCATGCCCGGAATATCCGGCAAGGTATAATCCACGATGATGCTATCGTAAAGATGGCGTTCCATCAGCTCCAGGGCTTTTTTTCCGGTAGGGGCAATGGTTACCTGGATGTCGTCGCCTTCGATCTGCTTGGCCAGTAAAGACGATTCCAATTCGTTGTCTTCGATCACCAGCAATTCGCGTTTTGTTTTATGATGGAAGCGGATCACATCTTTGAACAATTCGTCCAGCTGCTCGTTGGAAAGCGGTTTCTGTAAGAAGCTCCTGGCGCCGCGCTTCAGGGCCAGTATTTTGTTTTCCTCGCCTGAGATCAGGTGAACCGGGATATGCCTGTAGTTAAGGTCATTCTTCAACAGGTCGAGCACTTTCCATCCTGATGTATCGGGAAGCTTCACGTCCAGCGTAATCGCCACCGGCGAATAGCGTGATACGAAATTGAAGATGTCGACGTAGTTCGTGGCGATCACCACTTTCAGGTTGTCCTGGTGTGCGCGGTCGATCATGATCTTTCCGAAGCGCAGGTCATCTTCAATCACCAGCAATACCTTATCGCCGGGAAGAATGGTGTTCCGGTCATCACCGGTTTCATTGATCAGCTCTTCGATGCGTTCGAATTTCTTAAGCTCGATTCCATCCTCCTTAATGCTCAGCGCATCGAAGATGTCATCCAGGTTTTTCTTCTCCGTCTGCACGGCTGTATAACCTTCCGTTGCGAGGCCGGTGACAGCATCCATAGGAAGGTAAAGCGTAAAGGAGCTTCCTTTTCCGACTTCACTTTCCAGCTCAATGGTTCCGCCCAGGAGCTCGGCAAGACCGCGGCTGATGGAGAGCCCTAAGCCCGTACCACCGTATTTACGGCTGGTAGAGCCTTCGGCCTGCTGGAAGGCTTCGAAAATAATCGTTTGCTTATCCTGCGGAATCCCGATGCCCGAATCGATGATGGAAAAGCCTACCACGTCTTTTGCTTTGTCAAGCGCAAGGTTGCCGGCTTTCCAGTTTTTGTTGGCACGGAAGATCCGGAATTTGATCTCGCCTTTTTCGGTAAACTTAAAGGAGTTCGACAAGAGGTTTTTCAGGATCTGGTTCAGACGCTGGGAATCGGTATCGATGTTCTCCGGCAATTTCGGATCCACCTCAATCCTGAATTTGAGGTTCTTCGCTTCCGAGATCGGTTTAAAGGTCGTTTCCACAAAGGACGAGATCTCTGAGAAGCGGATAGAAGAAATATTGGCCGTAATAAATCCGGACTCGATTTTGGAAAGATCGAGGATGTCATTGATGAGCTGGAGTAAGTCATCACCGCAGGAGTGAATGGTTTTTGCATAGCGCGTTTGCTTCTCGTTCAGGTTTCCTTCGGCATTCTCGTAGAGCTGTTGCGCGAGGATGAGCAGGGAATTGAGCGGTGTCCGCAGTTCGTGCGACATGTTGGCGAGGAACTCCGATTTGTACTTGGACGTTAAGGTGAGCTGTTCCGCTTTCTCCTCTAAGGATCTGCGGGCTTCCTCTACCTCCTTGTTTTTCGCTTCCACTTCGTTTTTCTGTTTCACGAGGAGCAGCGCTTTATCCTGGAGCTCGTCATTCGTTCTCCTGAGCTCTTCCTGTTGGATTTTCAGCTCACCGGCCAGCGACTGCGACTGTGCCAGCAGCACTTCCGTTCTTGTATTGGTTTCGATCGTATTTACCACGATGCCGATACTCTCCGTGAGCTGGTTGAGGAAATCTAAGTGCGTTTGGCTGAATACATCCAGTGATCCCAGCTCGATTACCGCTTTTACATTGTTCTCAAACAATACCGGTAAGACGATCAGGTTGGCAGGTTTCGCTTTTCCAAGGCCTGAGCTGATCTTCACATAATCGTTCGGGATGTTCGTCAGGATGATCCTTTCTTTCTCGAAGGCACACTGGCCAACCAGGCCTTCACCAATGGCAAATTCTTTGGGAATATGTTTCTCCGACTTGGCATAGGAGCCAAAGAGCTTTAATTTGTGTGTATCGTCTTCCGATGATAAAATGTAGAAGGCACCGTAGTGCGCTGTTACCACCTGGGCTAACTCCGATAAGATCCGCGTTGCCACGGTTTGCAGGTCTTTCTGGCCCTGTAGCATCTGCGTAAACTTCGCGAGGTTGGATTTGAGCCAATCCTGCTCCTGGTTCACAAAGGTCGTTTCACGCAGGTTGGTGATCATCTGGTTGATGGTATCTTTTAATTCTTCCACCTCTCCTTTGGCATCCACCCGGATGTTTCGTGTTAAGTCACCTTTCGTTACCGCAGAGGCCACTTCGGAAATAGAACGCACCTGTGTCGTTAAGTTTTCCGCCAGCTGATTCACGTTCTCCGTTAAGTTCTTCCAGATTCCTGATGCACCGGGCACATTGGCCTGTCCGCCCAATCGCCCTTCGACACCTACTTCGCGGGCCACGTTCGTTACCTGGTCGGCAAACACCGCCAGTGTTTCGATCATCTCATTGATCGTATCCGTCAGCTGGGCCACTTCCCCGCGGGCATTGATGAATAATTTCTGGCGCAGATTTCCGGTCGCTACAGATGTTACTACCTTCGCAATACCACGCACCTGCGAGGTTAAGTTGGTGGCCATAATATTTACCGAATCCGTCAAATCCTTCCATGTTCCGGCCACACCCGCTACATAAGCCTGTCCACCAAGCTTACCGTCGGTACCTACTTCCCTCGCTACACGCGTTACCTCGGAGGCAAAGGCGCGCAGCTGATCCACCATTTTATTGATCGTATTTTTCAGATCGAAGATCTCGCCCTTCACATCCACCGTAATCGTTTTCGATAAGTCACCGCTGGCAACCGCTTTTGTCACCTCGGCAATGTTCCGCACCTGAGACGTTAAGTTACCCGTCATCTGGTTTACCGAATCCGTGAGATCTTTCCATGTTCCGGCCACACCCGGTACGAAGGCCTGTCCGCCGAGCTTACCGTCGGTACCTACTTCCCTCGCAACCCGCGTTACCTCGGAGGCGAAGCCACGCAGCTGATCCACCATGGTGTTTAATGTTTCCTTCAATTGTAAGATCTCTCCGCGCACGTCTACCGTAATTTTTTTCGATAAGTCACCGTTCGCCACGGCAATCGCCACATCGGCGATGTTCCGTACCTGGTCCGTTAAGTTCCCGGCCATCTGGTTTACCGAATCCGTCAAATCTTTCCAGGTGCCGGCTACACCAGGAACGTTGGCCTGTCCGCCCAGTTTCCCTTCCGTACCTACTTCCCTGGCTACGCGCGTTACTTCGGAAGCGAAGCCACGGAGCTGATCCACCATGGTGTTGATCGTATTTTTTAATTCGAGAATTTCACCTTTCACATCCACCGCAATCTTCCGCGATAAGTCGCCGTTGGCCACCGCGGTGGTTACTTCGGCAATGTTCCGTACCTGCGAGGTTAAGTTGGATGCCATTTTATTTACCGAATCCGTGAGATCCTTCCAGGTTCCTGCAACGCCCGGTACATCAGCCTGTCCGCCGAGCTGTCCTTCCGAGCCTACTTCCCTGGCCACACGCGTTACCTCGGAGCCGAAGGAGTTGAGCTGATCCACCATCGTGTTGATCGTGTTCTTCAGCTCAAGAATTTCCCCTTTTACATCCACCGTAATTTTCCGGGATAAGTCACCCTTCGCTACGGCGGTGGTTACTTCCGCAATGTTCCGTACCTGGGCCGTTAAGTTCGAGCCCATCTGGTTCACCGAATCCGTTAAGTCTTTCCAGATACCGTCAACCCCTTCTACCGTGGCTTGTCCGCCAAGCTTTCCTTCCGAGCCTACTTCCCTGGCCACACGCGTTACCTCGGAGCCGAAGGAGTTGAGCTGATCCACCATCGTATTGATCGTATTCTTCAGCTCGAGGATTTCTCCTTTTACATCCACCGTAATTTTCCGCGACAAGTCGCCTTTCGCTACAGCATTGGTTACTTCCGCAATGTTCCGCACCTGGCCTGTTAAGTTCCCGGCCATCTGGTTCACCGAGTCCGTTAAGTTTTTCCATGTACCACCCACGCCCGTTACCGTCGCCTGACCACCGAGCTTTCCTTCCGTACCTACCTCGAGCGCCACACGCGTTACCTCGGAGGCGAAGGAGTTGAGCTGATCCACCATCGTGTTGATCGTATTTTTTAATTCGAGGATCTCGCCTTTTACATCCACTGTAATCTTCCGTGATAAGTCGCCTCGTGCCACGGCCGTTGTTACTTCTGCAATGTTCCGTACCTGGGCCGTTAAGTTCGAGCCCATCTGGTTCACCGAATCCGTTAAGTCTTTCCAGATACCGTCAACCCCTTCTACCGTGGCTTGTCCGCCAAGCTTTCCTTCCGAGCCTACTTCCCTGGCCACACGCGTTACCTCGGAGCCGAAGGAGTTGAGCTGATCCACCATCGTGTTGATCGTGTTCTTCAGCTCAAGAATTTCCCCTTTTACATCCACCGTAATTTTCCGGGATAAGTCACCCTTCGCTACGGCGGTGGTTACTTCCGCAATGTTCCGTACCTGGGCCGTTAAGTTCGAGCCCATCTGGTTCACCGAATCCG
>CAZIYT010000002.1:372347-630725 GCA_964543545.1 uncultured Flavobacterium sp.
CCGTAATTTTCCGGGATAAGTCACCCTTCGCTACGGCGGTGGTTACTTCCGCAATATTCCGTACCTGGGCCGTTAAATTCCCGGCCATCTGGTTTACCGAATCCGTTAAATCTTTCCATACACCACCAACCCCTTTTACCTCGGCCTGTCCGCCAAGCTTCCCTTCCGAGCCTACTTCCCTGGCCACACGCGTTACCTCGGAAGAGAAGGAGTTGAGCTGATCCACCATCGTATTGATCGTTTTCTTGAGCTCGAGAATTTCTCCTTTTACATCCACCGTAATTTTCCGCGACAAGTCCCCATTGGCCACCGCGGTGGTTACCTCGGCAATGTTTCGCACCTGGCCCGTTAAGTTCCCGGCCATCTGGTTTACCGAATCCGTGAGATCTTTCCAGGTGCCGGCAACTCCTTTTACCTGAGCCTGTCCGCCGAGCTTCCCTTCGGTACCTACTTCGAGCGCCACACGCGTTACCTCGGAGGAGAAGGAGTTGAGCTGATCCACCATCGTATTGATTGTGTTCTTCAGCTCGAGGATTTCGCCTTTTACATCCACCGTAATTTTTTTGGATAAGTCGCCCTTCGCTACCGCTGTGGTTACATCGGCAATGTTCCGCACCTGGGCGGTTAAGTTACCAGCCATCTGGTTCACCGAATCCGTCAGATCTTTCCACACACCATCCACGCCTTTTACTTTCGCCTGTCCGCCGAGCTTCCCTTCCGAGCCTACTTCCACGGCCACACGCGTTACCTCCATCGTAAAGAGGTTGAGCTGCTTCACCATGTCGTTTACTTCCTTCGCGATCCGCGCAAACTCTCCCTGCAGCAGGTGATCACTGACTTCAATCGGAATTTGCTGCGACAGGTTTCCCTTAGCTACGGCCGAAATGACACGGTCGATCTCGCGGATAGGATAGGCGAGGTCAGAGATGAGGGCATTGAGGGCCTCCACGCCTGTATTCCAGTCGCCCTGCGCACCCGATAAGTTGATGCGTTGGTTGAGCTTTCCTTCTTTACCAATGCTGATCTGCGCTTTGGTAAATTCCTGGGTCAGCTTTTTATTGATCGAGATAATATCGTTCAGTGTATCACAGATCTTTCCGTCAATGCCATATTTGTCAATAGGCATTCGTACATTGAAATTTCCGTGCTTCACTTCCATCAAAATGCGGAGCAGCTCTTTAGGGTCGAGCACACCTTCTACATCTGAGATAAAAGCAGGGCTATCGGCTTTTTCTGTTTTTGCTTTTTTTGAAGCCGGTGTTTTTTTGTCTGTGACCTGCCGTGATTTGCCGGAAGATTTGAGGGATGGGCCTTCGAGGATCGTATCTTCGGATAAGCCTGTGTTTTCAGGAGTTTTTTCCATAGGTAAAAGCCTTTTTTTGAGAAAAAATGTTGCTTAAACCAAATTTAATTAATAAAAATTCTACTTTTAACAAAAGCGTTAAAAATAAAATGAGCTGAGGAAATTTTTCCCCGCCAACCGGCAGGCGCAAATTGCGTGCCAGTCAAAAGAGCCATCTTTTGAAAGAATAAGGGTTTTCCCGGGCGGCTTTTTATTTCCGGAAGGGGATTAGTTCCGGCAGAGTTTGAATGCCTTTCCAAGCTGCCCGATCACATCAGTAATCAGCATACTTTCCATGCTCTGTTCTTTCAGTGTAAGGTCCGCGGCCAGGCCATGAAGGTATACGGCTGCTAACGCAGCATCTAACGGTTTGCTTCCTTGTGCCAGGAAAGCAGTGATCATGCCGGTAAGGGCATCGCCCGATCCGCCTTTCGCCAAACCAGCATTTCCGGTTGTATTATAAAAAGCCTGTGTCCCTGACGTAATGATGGTGTGATGACCTTTTAAGACGATAACCAGTTTCAGTTCGGCAGCTTTTGCAATGGCTCCTTTGATCCGGTCTTCCTGAGTTTTGTGCTCACCGAACAGGCGATCAAATTCTTTCGGGTGCGGCGTGATGATCGTAGAAGCAGGAACCGCCTTCCACAGGCTGTTATCGCCGGCAATGATGTTCAGCGCATCGGCGTCGAGCACCAGCGGGCAAGAGGTATTTTTGAGAATGTATTTAAGCAAGGTTTTTTGTGAGCTGCCGGTTCCAAGTCCAGGACCTATGCCGATTGCAGAGATTTTTTTGAGGTCCGGATGCTTTTCACGCAGCGATACCATCGCTTCCGGAACTGAAGTCTGCAAAATAACCCGTTCTTCTTCCGGGACATGCACGGTCAATAAACCTGTGCCTGAGCGAAGGCAGGCTTTGGCGGCAATCACTGCTGCGCCCATCGTGCCGGTGTTTCCGGCAATGAGCAGGCTATGCCCGTAAGTGCCTTTGTGAGAATCGTTTTTCCTTCCCGGAATAATTGTGCGAATGTGCTTTCTGGTAATCTTTTTCATCATAACCGCATGTATACAAAGCTGTCGCCAGCTCATTAGTGAAGCAAAGATAGTTTACCGCGGTTTAAAAGAGCTTAATCTCAATTTTTTTCTTTTGCGTTTATGTTTGAATTCATTTGTAAAGCCCAAAGGGCTTCCGCATGAATAAAAAAGAAAATGCAAATCATCAACTCCGGAGGGGTTGAATACCGTAACCAGCTAACAAAAAAAGCGTCACGATTATCGGGACGCTTTTTTGTTTATTAGAACCGGTGACTGAGGCTCTCGAAGTCACCGCTGGCTGAGCGCAGTCGAAGCCACCGTCTATTACTGTTTTCCGTACATCACAATGGATGCTTTGGCTAGCATGTTCTGGTTCAGGTAAAATCCGACGATGGCAGGCATGGCATTTTTGTCGAGCTCTATCTTGTTCTTCAGCGCATATACCGTGATCAGGTATTGATGCGGATCGCCCGGAGGAGGGCAGGGACCGCCGTAACCTGCTTTTCCGAAATCGGTCACGCTTTGTATGGCTTCTTTCGGGGCAAGGCCTTTACCGGTATCACCGGCGTTGGCTTTCAGGCCGGTTTCAGCTGCCGGGATGTTGAATACCACCCAGTGCCAGAACCCGCTGCCGGTAGGCGCATCTTTGTCATACATGGTTACGGCGTAGTATTGCGTACCCGCAGGAGCGTGTTCCCATGAAAGCTCAGGCGAAATGTTCTGGCCGGTGCAGCCCATCCCGTTGAAAAATTCTTTTTGCGTAGCTTGTCCGCCGATGTCTTTGCTTTTTAGTGTGAAGGTTTGTGAGAATCCAAGTTGGGCGATCAGAAGAGTGCCGAGGATCGTTAATGGTTTCATAGCAGTAGGGTTGAAGGTTTGTTAAAAATAAAAAATCAGATGTACCCAAACAAAAAAATCATCAGGCCCTATTCTAAGTGCCTGGAAATAATACGTATTTTTATCCTTACGACCATCTCACTCTAAACTTATGTATGTAGGCAAGCACATCCGGTTAAAAATTGTTTTTCAGTTCGCCTGGAAATCCGTCCTGGCATTTACGTGCTATGCATCCATCATTACCTATGTCTTATATGATCTGTTGCCGAAGTTCAACGGCCTGCCTTTTGCCATTATCTCCGTTACCGGGATTGCCGTGGCTTTTTACGTAGGTTTTAAGAACAACTCTTCCTATGAGCGCTTGTGGGAGGCCCGCAAGATCTGGGGCTCCTACGTCAATTCGAGCCGCATTTTCGCCATGTACGTGCTCGATTTTATTCATCCGGCCGATGTGGTTCCTGTGTCGGAGCTCGAGCAGATCAAACACCGGATTATCAAACGGCACATTGCCTATATGACAGCGGTGCGTCTTCAACTCAGGAAGTATACCGTCTGGAAAATAGAAGAAGTCGGTAACAGGATCGTTGCCGCCGATACCAACTTTTCGAACGAAGAGCTGGACAAGGAGTTGAGCGTATACATGGACGATGCGGAAGTGGATGAAGTGCTTGAGCACAACAACCCGAGTGTTCACATCATTAAAAAGCAAAGCGAAGACCTGGCGATGCTCTATGCCAAACATTGCATGAGCGCTTACCATCATGTGGAGCTATCGAAGATGCTTGCCGATTTTTACAACCAGCAGGGCGCCTGCGAACGCATTAAAGGATTTCCTTTCCCGAGGCAATATGCCTATTACAGTAAGCTCTTTGTTTACCTGCTGATCGGGATCCTGCCGTTTTCCATTTACAGTGAGCTGTCGAAGCTGAATGAGCATATCGTGTGGCTCACCATCCCGATCTCCGTCACGCTGAGCTGGATCTTTTATACCATGGAAGTGGTAGGCGATACCAGTGAAAATCCCTTTGAGAATGCGATCAACGATGTGCCTATGACGGCGATCTGCCGTAACATTGAGATCGATCTGCTGCAAATGATCAAAGCCAGCGATGTTCCCGGAAAAATCAAAGCAGAAAATAACATTTTGATGTAAAAACCATCACCCGCCTTCTTTCGTAGATAGAAGGATAAAAACCGGGTATATATGTCTGCTAAAACACCGGTATTAAATAATATATTTGTTTCTTAATCATGTCAGATCCACAGGAATATATCCATTCAGGTATTCTCGAAGAATTTGTTCTTGGCCTCACTTCCGAAGCCGAAAACAGCGAGGTGATGAGCATGGCATCCGCTCATCCCGAGGTGCAGCGCGAGATAGACGAGATTTCGGCTTCCCTGCAGGTATATGCCGAGCGCCAGGCTCCGGGTATTTGTCCTACGGTGAAACCTCTGCTGATGGCAACCATTGATTATATGGAGCGTATCCGCAAAGGCGAGTGGGTTACCTATCCGCCCGAGCTGAACGAGCGCTCCAGCATTGCCGATTTTTCGGAGTGGCTTGAGCGCGAAGATATGGTGCTTCCGGATGATTTTGAGGGCGCATATGCAAAGATTATCGGCTTTACGCCACAGGCAACCACGGCCATTGCCTGGTTACAATACGGCTCGCCGGAAGAAGTGCATGACGACCAATACGAAAAATTCCTGATCCTGGAAGGAAGCTGCGATATCACCATCGATGGCACCGTGATGTCCCTCGTGCCCGGAGATTATTTGAGTATTCCTTTACACAAGCCTCACGACGTGAAAGTAACCTCTCCTGTGCCTTGTAAAGTAATTCTGCAGCGCCTTGCTGCCTGAGTGGCTGGCACTTAGTTTGATGCAGGAACGGTGATCGCTAATTTATCTGGTTATGAGAAATAATTTCACCGTGCAGCTTACGAATAATGTCACCATTCATTACAATGATGAAGGCAGCAGCGAGATTCCTTTGGTATTTATTCACGGCTTTCCCTTCGACAGGACTTCCTGGCTCCCACAGTATGAGTATTTCAAAGACTATTGCCGCGTAGTGATTTACGATATCCGCGGGTTCGGATCTTCCACCGGCGATTCCGATACGCCATTAAGCATAGAGGTATTTGCCAAAGATTTCCTGGCTTTCCTCAAAGCGCTCAATATTGAAAAGGCCATTGTCTGCGGCTTGTCTATGGGCGGCTATATCCTGATGAATGCGTTTAACATGGAGCCGGAGCGTTTTGCCGGCATTGTGCTGTGCGACACGCAGTGTAATGCCGATTCGGACGAAGCGAAGAAAAAACGCGAAAAAACCATTGAGCAGATCCGCGAAAAAGGCGTGGCCGATTTTGCCGATAGCTTCATTAAGAATGTATTCTATGAAGAATCCTTCAAAAAGAAAAAGGAGGCCGTGGAAGCCATCCGCGAGGTGATCCTCCGTACAACACAGCAAACGCTTGTAGCTGCCGTCAAGGCTTTGGCGAAGCGGCCCGGCACCTGCGACGTGCTGCAGTCCGTCAAAGTTCCTGCGCTCATCATCTGTGGGAAACAGGATACGGTGACTCCGCCCGAAAAGTCGCAGGCGATGCACGACCTGATCAAAAATTCCGTGTTTCAATTACTGGATGGCGCCGGCCATCTATCCAATATCGATCAACCCGAAGCATTCAATAAGCACCTTGGCGAATTTATCAAAACGATCTAAGCTCCTGTTAACCCTGCAGGTGTGAGGATTCATTGTTTCTAATAAAATATGTTCAGCAGTGATGTCTTTTACGGAAGCAATCTGTAATTGTACTTTCTATTTGGGCGCCCGGGCGGGCTTTTCACTTCAATCTTTTTGGGCTTCGGGTCACGCCAAGGCGTAATCAGCCGCCAAAAAGGATTTCCGTTTCAATCCCTGGCGCAGCAGGCACTATTATTGAGTGCTAAGCTCATCTCCTATGCTAAACCCGCGCGAGGGATGCGAGCGAAAATCCTCCCCCGACGCGTTGGGGGAGATTGAAGCGGGCAGCCCGGCCCGTCAGGGCTCGCCCAAATTTTAAACGAAGCAGATATTATAGTTCTGGCGCAGCTTAGTGAATCCTCCGTGCTAAATTAAAATCTCCCCGGATCTTTCTTTTGAAACGACATCTCAACTACTTTGCATGGTTCTGCTACGAATAGCCTATATTTGCAGTTTATACCATGTCCGAACATTACGCTCCATTTCTGGAAAAACTCAATATCACGGCTTTGAACCCGATGCAGGAAAGGGCATTGGAAACGATTCAGAGCAAAGACAGCGTTGTGCTGATCTCCCCAACGGGAAGCGGTAAAACCCTCGCTTTTTTACTTCCCTGCATTCAACTTTTACAATCCGGGCAGCATTATGTTCAGCTCCTGATCGTGGTACCCTCGCGCGAGCTGGCAATCCAGACCGAGCAGGTCTTCAAAAAAATGGGAACCGGTTTTAAGGTAAGCACCTGTTATGGCGGCCATGCCGTGGGCATCGAAGAGAACAACCTGGTGGAGCCACCGGCTGTGCTAATCGGAACACCCGGCAGGATTGGGCACCATATCCGCACGGGAGCGCTGAATTTAGAAAAAACGCAGACCCTGGTCCTCGATGAATTTGATAAATCGCTGGAGGCCGGGTTTGATGAGGACATGTCGCACATCATTGCCCGTTGCAGCCATCTGAAAAAGCGCATCCTGACCTCGGCTACCCTGGGGGAGGAGATTCCTTCTTTTGTAGGACTTCAGCATCCTGTACAGCTTAATTTCAGTCAGGAATCCGAAACGGCAAAAGCATCGCTCACAATAAAAAGCGTGCGGGTGGCCGGCGACGATAAGCTGGAAGCCCTGATGCTCCTGCTCGGGAAAGCAGCACAAGGCTCGGTGATTGTATTCTGCAATCACCGTGAAGCCGTCGACCGCATCTCGCAACAGCTGAGGGAGTTCAACATCGGGCACGGCATCTATCATGGTGGCATGGAGCAGCCCGATCGCGAGAAAACGCTGATCAGGCTCAGGAACCAGAGTGTTCGCCTCCTGGTGGCTACTGACCTCGCCGCCCGCGGCCTCGATATCCCGGAAATAGAAACCATTATCCACTACCAGCTTCCGATGACGGAAGACAGCATGATCCACCGCAATGGGCGTACGGCCCGGATGCAGGCCAGCGGAACCGTGTATTTCCTACTCGACCAGGACGATCATCTTCCGAAGTTCCTCGATATGAAGCCTGAAGAGGAAGCGCTGCCCCGCAACTTTGTGATGCCGCCAGCCAGCGATTGGGCAACGCTCTATATCTCGGCCGGTAAAAAAGACAAGGTCAACAAAACGGACATCGTCGGCATGCTGATCCGGAAAGGAAAGCTTCAGAAAGAAGAGATCGGACGCATTGAAGTGCTTGACCATGTGGCTTATGTAGCTGTCAGGACGGAAAAGGCCGCTTCGGTGCTTCAGCTTGTGAAGGGCGAAAAGGTTAAGAACCTGAAGGTGAAGATTGCACTTGCCAGCTAAAAAATAGCCTTTAACCGAATTTCAATGTATAGTATTTGTTAAAAAAGCTATATTTGAGCGATTAGCTCTTATGTTCAGGTCCTGCATTATATGCCTTTTAGTTTTAGTTTCCTGTTCGCTTCCGGCGCAAAAGCCGGCAAATTACAAAACGCTTTACGATTCTGCCGTTAAGTATGAGTCCAGTGATTGGGACCTGGCTTACGTGTACGCTAAAATGGCCTTCGAAGCAGACGATAATTCTGCGCTTCTCTATCAGGATGCCATCAGCCTCAATAATATCCTCGGTAATTATTATGAGAAGAAGAACATGCTCGATTCGGCATTCAGCATCTGTAAGCGCTCGCTTCAACTCGCCAAAGCCCATAAGGATGTTTCACTGACGGCCTATGGTTTGAACAACATGGCCACGATCTATTCGCTGGCAGGGAATAACGAAGCCTCTATCGACATGTATAAGAAAGCCCTGAAAATGCTGGTAGAGCTGAAGGATGTGAGGCAGATCGCCAATACCACGTTCAACCTTTCCATTCCTTTCAGTAACCTCGATATGCACGATTCGGCCATGTTTTACACCGACCTGGCTTTTGAGAACTATAAAGCCATCAACGATTTTTCGGGACTGGCCAGCTGTTTTAATTCCTATGGCAGCGAGGAAGACCGCAAGGGCAATTACATAGAGGCGATCCGTTATTATGAGCTGGAAATCGCCAATTTCAGGTTGGCCAACGAGCCGGCGAGCCTCATCGTTCCTTATCAGAACATGGCCGACAGCTACCTCAAAGCCGGAAAATTCAAGGAGTGCAGCTATTACCTCACGCTCTCCACCAGGCTGGCAACATCGCTGGGATCGAACACCGACCTGTATGAGATCTATTACATCTATTCCGATTACTACCAGGCCATGGGAGATTACAAGCAGGCCAACGAGTATTTGAAAAAACATTACGAAGGCAAGGCCACCATGACGAGTAATGAGCTGAAAATGGAGCTGGCAGACCAAAAAAGCCAGTTCGACCGCGAGAACTCGGAAACACTGTTGCGCATCAAACAACTGGAATCGGAAACGAACCTGAAATCGAAGCAAACGGTGATGTGGGTGCTGGCCTTGTCCTGTGTGTTCTTCGGCGTGGTCATCGTGCTTTACATCAACCGTTACCGGATCAAGCAGAAATCCTTTGTGAAGCTGAATGAATACAAGAATCAGCTCCTCATGCAAAAGGAGCGGATCGAGGAGGCGCAGAAGGAAATCATAGACAGTATCAACTATGCCAAGCGCATCCAGTCGGCCATCATGGCGGATGAAAGGGATATCCTGAATTATTTCCCGGATAGCTTTTTGCTTTACAAGCCCAAGCACATTGTTGCCGGCGATTTTTATTTCTTCGAGGTCACGGCAGACCACGTGTTTTATGCAGCAGCCGATTGCACGGGGCATGGCGTTCCCGGGGCTCTGGTCAGCGTGGTATGTGCCAATGCGCTCACCCGTTGTGTGAAGGAATTCGGTCTCACGGATCCGGGGCAGATCCTGGATAAAACCCGTGACCTGGTCATGGAAACCTTTCGCAAAAGCGGGAAGGAGGTGAAAGACGGGATGGATATCAGCCTCTGCTGCTTCCCGGTTGCCAGCCTGCAGGACAAGCAGCCCTATGTGAGTGTCTCCTGGGCCGGGGCTTATAATTCGCTCTGGATCGTGTCTCCGCCTGCCCGCGGCGAGGATGCTGTTCTGAAAGAGCTGAAAGCCGACAAGCAGCCCATTGGCTACAGCGAGCAGCCGGTACCTTTCACCTCGCATCACCTCTTGCTCAATCGTGGTACAACGCTTTACCTCTTTACTGACGGTTATGCCGACCAGTTTGGCGGAGAAGGCCTGCCGGGTGGCAAAGTGGGCGGAAGAAAGTTCAAATACAGGCAGCTGCAACAAAAGCTGCTCACCATGCAGGAGAGGCCTATGCCGAAGCAAAAGCAGGAGCTCGAAAACCGCTTTACCGAGTGGAAGGGCGGCCTGGAGCAGGTGGATGATGTCCTGATGCTAGGTTTCAGACTATAAGAAATTAAATGTGTATATTTGCCGCTTCTAAAACCCAGTTTGTTCTTACAACAATGTATCACAAACGGAGTTGACACAATATACTTAATCAATGACATTTAAAGAACTCAATCTCATCGATCCGCTTATTAAAGCGCTCGAAAAAAAAGGCTACGAAACGCCTTCCCCCATTCAACAACAAGCTATCCCGCATATTCTCGAAGGACATGATATGTTTGGCTGCGCCCAGACAGGAACCGGTAAAACAGCGGCCTTTGCGCTGCCTATTCTTCAGCTGCTCGATAAGAGCAGGAAGCCCGGCGATAAGGATAAAAAAGAAATCAAAGCCCTGATCCTGGCGCCTACGCGTGAGCTGGCTTCGCAGATCAGTGAAAACTTCACTGCTTACGGAACGAACCTCGGGTTTAAGCACGCGGTTATTTTTGGCGGTGTGTCCCAGTTTCACCAGGTGGTGGCCCTCAAAAAAGGCATCGACATTCTGATCGCTACTCCGGGCAGGCTGCTCGACCTCATGCAGCAGGGCTTCATTAAGCTGAACCACGTTCAATATTTTGTGCTCGATGAAGCGGACCGTATGCTCGACATGGGCTTTATCCACGACATGAAGAAGGTCATCGCCAAATTGCCTGAGAAAAGACAAACCCTGTTCTTTTCCGCGACGGCAGCGCCAAACATCATGAAGCTGGCCAATGGCATCCTGCGTAATCCCGTGAGCGTTGCGGTAAATCCCGTATCTTCTACAGCCACACTCATTAAGCAGCAGGTGTACTTTGTAAAGCAGGATAAAAAAATGCTCTTACTGAAGCACATCATCCAAACTGAAAAAATAGGTCATGCCCTGATCTTTACACGTACCAAGCGTGGCGCCGATAAAGTAGCCAAGCAGCTGAGCGGCTTCGGGATCAAAGCGGAGGCTATTCACGGCAACAAATCGCAGGGAGCGCGCGAACGCGCACTGAAAGGCTTTAAGGACAGAACGCTGAAAATATTAGTGGCTACCGACATTGCTTCCCGCGGTATCGATGTGGATAAGCTCACACACGTGATCAATTACGAAATTCCCGAGGTTCCGGAAACCTATGTGCACCGCATTGGCCGTACAGGCAGGGCAGGCGAGGGTGGAACCGCCATCTCCTTATGCGCGCACGATGAGATGCCGGACTTTAAAGCCATCGAAAAGCTGGTAAAGAAAGACATCCAGGTGATTAAGAAACATCCTTTCGATTAAGCCCGGAGATAGAAGATAAAGGAAAAAAGAAAAAGATCGTCTTTAGAAGAGACGATCTTTTTTCTTTTATTTAAGGTCTTTCTGCTTTTATTGCACGTGTTTAATGCCGTTGGTGTGCATTACACATTCGTTGCAGTAGGTCTTCCCGTCGCAGCCCGTTACGCCCGGGCAATCGGCGGTGCAGATGTCGTTTTTATGCTCATCATGATAGGCTTTATCATAACAGGAATCAGGAAGATCTTTTTTGCAGGAAGCCATGCACAACGCTATGGTCAGGATCATCAGGCTATTGGTTATGAGTGTTTTCATGTTTGATGGTTTTAGAATGATCAACGCCGGTATACCGGACATATTGTGGAACGGGTCTGAATTACCTGTAGTCAGGCTGTTATGACAAGCTATCCGAATGCTTTATCACACAGATGGCTTCGAGGCACGACTCGTCGTGATCAGCCACCTTTGCCTCTTAAGTCCCTTCAATCCCTTAAGTCTCTTCTGTCCTATCTCATATCTCCCTACTAACTATTCGCCTCTCATTACCCCTTCTTATACGTTGGCCTGTTAAAGCTTCCGCCTAAGGATTTTCCATAGCCCGGGCTGGTATTAAAGCGAAGGGCGATCTCTACGCCGCCTCTCGATTTGGAAGTTGCCGTGAGCTGGGAAATATTGACATCATAACTCACACCTAAAGCGAATTTATCGTACTGGAACAATAAGGCCGGAATGATGGCATCGCCTACACGGTAAGTAGCGCCTAAGGAAATGGCGCTCGCCTTTTTAATGCCGGTGTATACCGATTGGTCCTGGATAATGTATTTGAACATAAAGCCCGCATCGATCTCCTGCGAAGGTCCCTGCCTCATATACACGATGCTCGGAACGAGTGCTACGCCCGCGCTTTTGATACCGATGTCGAAATTGGCATGCGCGATGATCTTGGCAAACTGCTTGTCGCCGGTGCCGGCAAAAGAATATTTGGGAGCATTGAAGTGGAAGCCAGAAAGACCGATGTCGAATTTGGTGCCGTCCTGGGCGCTGATGTAACGCTCGCTTTTGGCATAGTGGTACACAACACCGGCAAACATATCGCCCTGAAGGATCGTACTGTAGGGCACAGCCTCTCCTGATGCAGTATTGGCATTGTATTTATAACCGTCGTACTGGCTTTCCCATTTCAGCTTGGTCGGGTCGATTGTCCGGTAATTAATGCCACCGCCGAGTCCGCCGGAAAACTTTCCGTTTTCAGATACCTTTACCACCACATTAAAGCCGAGGCTGGCTGCCAGTGTTCCCAAAGAAGCATCGCCGGCCTGGTCCCTGAAAATAGAGAGGGACGAGCCCACATAAGCCTTCTTCAGCTTCAGGTGCTTCAGGGCTTTCTCGATACTGATTCCGTAGGTTTGGTAAGGCGTGGCCACACTTGCCCATTGATTTTTGAAGTTGGCGATCACCCGGGTATCATAAGCCGTACAGCTCAGGGCAGGGTTCAGGATCACAGGCGTTTCGTTGAACTGCGAAAAGTGCATGTCCTGGGCTTGGCTCAGAAACGGCAGCGACAGGATTCCGGCAAGTAGTATTCTTTTCATAGGGTCTGGGATTAAGCGGTTCATAGTTTTTTATTATCGTATCAGCGTAATATTTCCTTTTATATTGAATGGTTTTCCGTCTATCGTCACACCATCGGCCCGGTATACAAATACACCGGTGTCCATATTCTTGCCCTGGAAAGTACCGTCCCAGCTTTCGGTCATGCTGCTGGTTTCAAATACCTTCTCGCCCCAGCGGTTGTATATCTGCAACACATAAGTGCCTACGCAGAAGCCGTGGACATTGACCATATCATTCAGCCCGTCGCCGTTCGGCGAAAAGGCATTCGGCACAAAAAAATCGCCGCATACAAAATCCACTTTCACGAGCACGGAATCCCTTCGCTTACAATACGGCGAATTGGCAATCTCTACATAATACTTAGTGGTTACCGTTGGCTGAACCACCGTATTGGAGCAGGTAGGGCAGGCAATACTGCCGTTCACATTCGGATACCAGTAATAGCTGCTGCCCACACCGTCGTTTACGGTCAGGAGCGCCGTTTGTCCTATCTTTAGGGTTGTATCCCTCAGGGCATTAAATACCCGTGGCGTATCCGCTACATGGATAATATCATTTGCCGTCAGGCTAAAGGAGCCATAGGCATTGGTCACGCTCAGCCCCACGGAATAGCTTCCTTTGGCAGCATAGCATACTACAGGGTTCGATAAATTCGATGTCGGAGGAGTACCGCCCGGGAACACCCATTGGTAGTTCATCGGCTGACTGCCGGTTACGGCCGCGGTAAAGGTGACACAGCCATTGGTGCAGATACTGTCGTTGCTTACCGTTTGGATGGTTGCTGTTGGTGGAGTACATAACACAGCTTCCAGGTCAACAGTGGCCGTTCCCACGCAAACCCCGTTGGATACGGCGACAGTATAGTTCACGATCCCCGCACCCGTTGGTTCGGCTACTACAGCTGCTGTATTATTAGGCCCGGCAATGGCACTCGCAGGGCTCCAGGTATAGGATAAGCCGCCGCCCGTTGGGCTTACCGACAAGGCTACCGTCTGCGTTAAGCAAACGGTTGAGCTGCCGGAAGTGATTACCGGTGTGATGGCCGGAGATACGGAAACCGTAATCAGTGCCGGAATAGCAAGGCAACCCGCAGCCGTTTGTCCGCCTACGGTGTAGGTGGTGGTGGTTCCCGGGTTGGCATTAATGGAAGCTGTATTCTCGTTGGTAGGTAACCAGGTATAAGTAGCAGCACCCGAAGCAGTTAAGGTCGTGGTGTTTCCCGCGCAGATCACGGTTCCGCTGTTCACCACGGTGATTGTGCTCGTTGGAGGAACCGTAATGGTGATGGTGCGGGTTGAAGAGCAGGAACCGCTGGTGCCTGTAACACTGTAGGTCGTTGTAACGGCAGGCGAAGCCGTAACTACAGCGCCCGTGGTAGAGCTCAGACCGGTGGCCGGCGACCAGGCATAGGATGTGGCACCACTGGCTGTCAGCGTCACGGCAGTTCCGCCCGCACAGTAGTTGGCAGAGCTTGCCGTAACAGATGTACTGATGGTGGTAACACTCACGTTTACTACGGCGGAAGCCGTACAGGCGCCATTACCGCCTGTTACGGTATAAATAGTTGTGCTGGTAGGGTTTGCTGTGACGTTGGCCCCCGTGGTTGGTGTGAGGGCGCTTACAGGACTCCAGGTATAAGAGCTGGCGCCCGACGCCGTAAGGCCGACGCCGCTGCCCCCGCTGCAAATGGTGGTAGAGGCCGGAGTGGCGGTAACCGTTACGCCCGGCGTCACGCTTACCGTTGCAATAGCGGAAGCCGTACAGGTACCGCTTCCCGTTAATAAAGTATAAGTGGTGGTAATGGTGGGGCTTAGCGTAACCACGGCATTTCCCGGAGGATTGGCACCGCTGCTGGCGGTCCAGGTATAGGTGGAGCCGCCTGTGGCTGTGAGTGTGGTGCTTTGCCCGCTGCAGATCGCCGGGTTATTAGGTGTAATAGTGACACTGGCAGAAGCATTTACCGAAACCGTCACAGCCGCCGTATTGCTACACACGCCATTATTGCCCGTGACGCTGTAGGTGGTTGTGGTAGCAGGTGTGGCACTTACCGTACTTCCGTTCGGGGAGCTGAGTGTAGCCGCCGGGCTCCAGGTGTAGGTGGCGGCACCGCTTGCGCTCAGGGTAATGCTTTGACCGTTACAGATTCCCGAGTTCGGAGTCAGCGTCAGGCTGGGGCGGGGAGAAACAGGCAGGCTATAGGCAATACTGGAAGTACAGCCCGGCACACTGGTGAGCACGGTATAGGTTGTATTGGCGGTTGGCGACACAACGGTGATACTCCCGTTAGGAATTGCCGGACCCGAGGAAGCAGTCCAGGTATAGGATGAGGCGCTGGGCCCTCCGCTGGCCGTTAAGGTTGAGGAGCCGCCGGGTGTGCAGACGACCGTGGGCGATGCCGTGACATTGACGGTAGGCGTGGGTAATACCTGTATGGTGGAAGTGCCTGTGCCGCAGTTAGCCGCCTGGCAGCCGGTGAGCGATACCGTATAGGTGCCGGGTGCTGTAAAGGAGATGTTGGTTGTGCCGCTGTTGGGTGCTGTAAACACCACATTGGGAGAAGAAGCCGACCAGGTAAAGGAAGTCAGGGCCGTTGTTGATGTATAGGTCGCATTGATGGTATTGGATTGGCATACAGGGGAAGGAAGTGTAAAGGTGATTACCGGAACGGGTGTAGAGGTAGCGGCTGTAAGCGTGATATTGTCAATCGCAATGGAAGGATCATTGCCCGCGCCATCGTCATTGTTCACCCAGGAGAAGCCGATCTTCACATTCGGATTATTGTTGGCGGTAGCAGGTAGTACCAGGTTCGCTGCCGACCAGGTTCCCTGCCCCGAGCAGGAAGCAGTGATTGCCGATTGAGGGATTGCCCCCAGGTTGGCCCAGGTTGCGCCGTTGAAATACCAGACGCTCGCGAAGTCGCTGCCCACTGTTCCCCGGTGGACAAATGAATAGTTGATAAAGATGGTCGTCTGACCGCTACAGTTTATGACAGGCGATTCGATCCGGCGGTTGGTTTGAGGGCAGCTTGCTCCTGGAAAAGGTAAGCCACACACACCGCCGGCATTATACGCTGCTCCACAATCGCCCGGACAAATAAGATCGTTAAGATCTGCCGAAATATGTAAAGACGCGTTACCGCCGCCGCTACAACCCGAGGAACAGTTTCCGATACCGTTGTTTTGTTCAGCGCAACTTACAAACCAGGCATTTGGCTCTGTTCCTTCCGCTCCCAGGATGGTCTGGGTCCATGTGCCATTGACGCTGGTATAGCCAAGGCCCGGACAGGCCGCCGTACAGCCGTTATTAAAATTCTCGGTCCAGAATTGTGAATAGGACGTATAGGATAACGCCAATAAACAAAGGAGGAACGACTTTTTAAAATAGGGGATTAAATGATTCATAGGTTGATTAAACATTTATCGTATGAGGGTGATATTACCTTTTATACTGAATGGTTTCCCGTCGATGGTGAGCCCTTCCGCCTTATACACAAACACACCGGTATCCATATTCTTCCCCCGGAAGCTACCGTCCCAGCTGTCGCTCTTGCTGGTGGTCTCAAACACCTTCTCGCCCCAACGATTGAAGATCTGTAGATTATAGGTGGCTATACAGAAGCCATGGACATTGACCATATCGTTGAGCCCGTCACCGTTCGGTGAGAAGGCATTCGGCACGAAGAAGTCGCCGCATACAAAATCCACTTTCACCAGCACGGAATCCCGGCGCTTGCAATTAGCCGAATTGGAAACTTCTACATAGTACTTGGTGGTTACGGTTGGCTGAGCTACCGTGTTGGAGCAGGTAGGGCAGGCAATGCTGTTGTTGACGTTCGGATACCAATAGTAATTCAGGCCTGTTCCGTTTGCATTCAGGATGGCGGTTTGTCCCACATTCAGGGTGGTATCTCTTCCGGCATTGAATACCGCCGGTGTATCCGCTACCTGGATATAGTCAGCAGCCGTTACGGTAGAAGAGCCATAAGCATTGGTCACTACCAGGGCCACCGAATAACTTCCTTTCGATCCGTAGCAAACCTGTGGGCTGGATAAATTGGAGGTAGGAGGCGTGCCACCCGGGAATACCCATTGGTAGGTCATAGGCTGGCTGCCGCTGGTTGTTGCTGTAAATGTCACACAGCCCTTGGTACAAATACTGTTACTGCTGACGCTGATGGTGGCCGCAGGAGGCGTACAGGAGACGGCTTCCACATCGACGGTAGCGGTACCGACACACACACCGTTGGAAACGGCTACAGTATAAATGACGTGTCCGAGAGTAGCCGGTTTGGCCACCACAGCCGCCGTATTATTAGGCCCTGCAATGTCGCCCGCCGGGCTCCAGGTATAGGATAAGCCACCGCCGGTTGGGGTGACGGATAAGGCGACTGTTTCGGTTAAGCAGATCGTTGGGCTACCCGAAGTAACCACCGGTGTAATCGCAGGAGAGACGGAAATGGTAATTACGGCCGGAAAAGCGAGGCAGCCTGAAGCCGTGTGTCCGCCAACCGTATAGGTGGTTGTAGTTCCCGGATTCGCATTGATGGAGGCTGTATTCTCATTGGTAGGTAACCAGGTATAAGTCGTTGCACCGGAGGCGGTTAAGGTCGTTGTGCTTCCTGCGCAAATCACCGTTCCGCTATTTACTACGGTAATAGTGCTTGTAGGAGGAACGGTAACTGTAATCGTGCGGGTAGAGGTACAGCCGGCTATGGTGCCGGTGACACTGTAGGTGGTTGTAACGGCAGGTGAGGCTGTAACCACAGCACCCGTCGTGGAGCTTAATCCCGTGGCCGGCGACCAGGCATAAGAGCTGGCGCCGCTGGCCGTAAGCGTTACCGGTGTTCCGCCGATACAGTAGTTAGAGGCACTGGCCGTTACCGAAGTACTAACGGTGGTTACACTGATGCTGGCAACAGCAGTACCTGTACAAACGCCATTGCTTCCTGTGACGGTATAATTCGTGGATGCTGTTGGGTTTGCTGTTACGTTGGCGCCGGTTGTCGGTGTGAGCGCTGTGACAGGATTCCAGGTATAGGAGCTGGCTCCCGAAGCCGTGATGTTGGCGCTGGTGCCGCCGCAAATGGTTGCAGACGACGGAGCAAGCGTGACGCTGACAGCCGGAGAGACACTTACCGTCGCTACGGCAGAAGTTGTACAGGAGCCGATGCCATTCACTACGGTATAGGTGGTAGTGGTGCCCGGGCTAACCGTTACTGTGGCGGTGTTCGGAGGATTGGCGCCGCTGCTGGCAGTCCAGGTAAAGGTAGTGCCTCCGCTGGCGGTTAAGGTGGTGCTTTGCCCGGCGCAAATGGTTGCGCTGGCAGGGCTTACCGTCACATTGCTCACGGCACCTACCGTAACGGTAGATGTGGCGGAAGCCGTACAGGTTCCCACGCCCGTTACCACAGTATAGGTGGTGGTGGTGGCAGGAGTAACGGTAACGCTGGGATTAGCCGGAGGATTGGTACCGCTGCTGGCTGTCCAGGTATAGGTAGAGCCGCCGCTGGCAGAAAGCGTGGCAGACTGGCCGGCACATACGGAAATAGCGGTAGGCGTAACAGTCACTGATGGCGCGGCGCTCACGGTTACGGTCACTGCCGTGGATGACGAACAGGTGGAAAGAACCGTATAGGTAGTGGTGCTGGCCGGCGTGACGGTAATGGTAGCCACGCCCGGAGGATTGGCTCCGCTGCTGGCGGTCCAGGTATAGGTAGAGCCGCCGGAAGCTGTCATGGTGAGGGATTGCCCCGGGCAAATGGATCCGCCGTTAGGCGTGACGGTAAGGCCGGAAGGGCTGGTAACCTGGACGGTAATAACCGTAGAGCTTGTACAGCTGCCGGAAGTTTTGGTCACCGTATAGGTTGTAGTGACCGTAGGATTGGCGACGACAACAGATCCTGTTGTGGAGCTGAGGGCAGTGCCCGGTGTCCAGCTGTAAGTTCCTGCACCGCCACTGGCAGTGAGGGTTGTGTTTTGTGCCGGGCAAATATTGGCCGGGTTGGCGCTTACCGGGAAAGGAGGAGAAACCGAGAAAGTGAGGGTCGTTGTTTTGATTAAAGGCATGCCCGGGCAGGTATTCATGTCTGTATAGGAAACCGTATAGGTGGTATTGGCTGTGGGGTTGGCTGTGACGGTGCTCCCGACGACCGTAGCACCCAGACCCCCCGAGGGTGGCGCCGACCAGGTATAGGTACCCGAGGCCAGACCTCCCGTAGCAGTTAAGGTAACGGTTTGAGAACCGCAAATGACGGAAGGAGACACGGCGGCGACAATCGTCGGGCTGCCGACGCAGGATAAGCCGTTCACGTCGAGGAACACCCCCGAATCATAGGCCTCATCGGAATCGTCCCACACCCCGATGGTCATGGTATACGTTTGGCAGGGTGTTACATTGGTAGAAGCTGTGAGCACCGTCGTAGCGCCGTCATAAACCAATCCCGGAGGGTTGTTGACATAATAGGCACAGTTCACGCAGGGGCCTGCGCCCGCCGTTCCGTTATTTACATTCTGGATAGAAACCACATTGGTGGTTGTGGTGGTTACCGGCAATACGGCAATGTTGGTTTGATTATAGCTGCCGCCGGCAGGATTCGGCCCGCTGATCACGAAGCCGAACACATCGTTGATGGTGCCGGACGAGAATTCAGGATATTCCTCGGAAGCGAACACGTATTTAATGCTTAAGGTACTGCAATTGGGAGTAATCAAAAAGTTGATATAGCAGCCATCGAAGGTGGTGCCGCCAGAAAGGGTATTGCCGAGGGCAGAGCCACCGCCACCTGCACTGGAGTTATCCACATCATTGAATGTTGCGGGAGGTCCGGCCACATTGGAAGCGGTACCTGTGGTGAGCAGGATCCCGGAGTTAAGCCCACCGCCTAAAGCCGCCGCTCCGTTACCAAACATGGCATAAGCGCCTTGCGGACAGGTAATGGATAAGCCTGTTACCGTAACGCCGTTTCCTTGTAAGGCTGCCTGCATCTGGGCAATGGTAGGGTTAACGGTGGTAGTGATCTGGGCGGTAAGTGTACTGATAAGAGACAGGAAAGCGACTAAAAGTAAATTTTTTTTCATAGGATTGGTTTAAGTACGCATTACTTTTTAACAGATCTTTACATTAAATTGGCTTTAATATAACATCCCTGAATACTAATATAATTATACGTGTTAATAATTGCAAATTATTGAATCATATATCTCTTAAAATCGGTTTTCTATTTAGGGAACAGACAAGGTTTTAAATGTAAAAGATATTTAACACTAAAAAATGTACCTTTGCGGCGTAAAAATGAGATATGATAGAGTTAGGAAAAACAAACACGCTGATTATTTTGAGAGATACCCCGGTAGGAATGTACCTGGGTGATGAAAGGGGCGGGGAAGTGCTGTTGCCTAAGAAATTTATAGAGCCGGAGTTCCGGATCGGTGACGAGATCGAGGTATTTATCTACAAGGACTCGGAGGACAGGCTCATTGCCACGCGCTACCAGCCTTATGCCGAGGCAGGGCAGTTTGCCTTTTTACACGTGTCGGCTGTCAACCAGGTTGGAGCCTTTATGGACTGGGGCCTGGAGAAAGACCTGTTTGTTCCTTTCAAGGAGCAGAAGCATAAAATGCAGGAAGGCCACCCTTATGTGGTTTATATCTATATCGACGAGGCCTCGCAGCGTATTGTGGCTTCGGGAAAGATCAATAAGTTTATCAGCAACGATCAGCTGACGGTGGAGCAGGGGCAGGAAGTGGATCTTCTGGTTTATAATAAAACCGACCTGGGCTTTACCTGTATCATCAATGGCGTTCACAAAGGTCTTATCTATCATAATGATCTCTTTACAGAGCTCGACCTGGGCGACCAGGTCAAAGGCTATATCAAGCTGATCCGCGAAAACAACCTGATCGATCTCAGCCTTCAGAACCTGGGCTTCAAGCATGTCCTGTCCTCTACAGACAAGATCCTGGAATACCTGAGAGCCAATGAGGGCTTCATGAATTTAACGGATAAAACATCTCCGGATATTATTGAGCGAAAATTCAATATGAGTAAGGCTACCTTTAAAAAATCGATTGGCGTCTTATACCGCCAACGCAAGGTCACACTTCATGATGATGGGGTGAGGCTTATCGAAAAGCCTGAAGAATCGGATCAGGAAATAAACCCGGTAGATCCCGTATAATTACCGGCAAAGTCAGGTAATCGTACCGGTGGGTATGTATGGCTATTGGTTTAATTTAGATTTAACCAATTAAACTTACATACGATGAAACGAAACAACATCTCCACATTAGTTATAGGAGCAGGCGTCATTCTTTTTGCAAGTACACTGACTATGTGCAAAAAAGATTCGAAAAGCTGTAAAACCGCACCTGAGCAAAGCTATCCCAAAACAGATAAGAATGGCGTCGTTCAAAAAGAGGGCATGGTGAAAAGCCCCGATTATCATTTCTCCGCTAAACAAAATTACGAACTGGTAAAAGCGTTTAAGGCACAGGCTGACAACAAAGCCCGGGGTCAGGGGGGAGCAGATGATGTGGCTCTTGATTTTGCGCAGTACGAGCTGGAAGCTTCCATTAATTTTGATTTTGATTCCTATGGCGGTTCTTCCATGCTCGAGGTGCACCAGGATATCAGCACGTATCCTTTTAACAATGACGCCACCCATCCAGCCAGCGGTTACATCAGTGTGGAAGAGCTCAACGACATTTATGATCAGCTCCGTGCAAGGTTTAATGCTCTTGTGAGCACTACTGTAAAAATAGCAGCGATTGATGTGGTAGCTTACATTGATGACGATTCGGGAAAAGGACATTTTGAAGTAGCGGCAAGCGTGATGCAGGTAACTGCCGGTGGAACACCGCTTCGATGCGCCACTGCGCCATGGGCACCTGCCGCCACTTATGCGAATTGCAGCCAGGCAGAGATGAACGGGATTTTTAGCTGTGGGCTCTTTTCTTATCCGACCGGTGTTACAGGCGTGAGAGCACAATTCCAGGCAGAAATGAATTGCCGCGATGTCGTTTATAACGGTTGCGAAAATGGCTACTATTTCCCTGTAGTAACTACCGTATCGGTATGGCCTGTTGCAAACGATACAAGGTTATATAACGGGCCTACAACCAATGTTCTGAATGGTTATTGCAGTGCTGCCATGGGCACGACCTTATCGGGCGCAGTATTCAACAGTAAGCTGGCCAATGCCAAAGCGTTTGTTTTAAACGATTGTTCTAATTCAGGTTTAGACCTGGTTGATAACTCTACCCTGATCAATCTTCATGGATGGGGCATTCCTCAAACGGCCAACGGTGTGATGTTGTGGGAGCTGGTTTTCCAGAAAGGGGTGCGTCACTGCAGGCCTGACCCGAACGGGTAGTGGGTAATTGTTTGTATGTTAAACCAAAGCCACAGGGCTTTGGTTTTTTTAATGTTTTCTTTTTTGCTGACTTCGATACTTCGGCACGCTCAAGCAGATCAGTCGGTATTTAGAGCAGTATTTTAAGAACGGTGGCTGAGCGGAGTCGAAGCCACTATTACTTATCCAGGTGCACCAGATCATTGCGGGTAAATACCCTTACCGGGTATAACGCGGCGAGGAAGCCTATAAGCATGACCACTCCCACTACCCAGATAAGATCGCCTCCTCTCATTTCTATAGGATAATAGGTAATCACATAGCCTTCGTCAAATTTAACGAGGTGAAACTGTTGTTGCAGGACGCAGACACACACGCCGATGATGACGCCACTGATGGCGCCCACGCCGGTGATGAGGAAGCCTTCCTGCATAAAAATGTTCCGGATAAAGGTTTGGTCGGCGCCGATGTTGTACAGGGTTTTAATGTCCTTTTTCTTTTCGATGATGAGCATGGTAAGTGCGCCGATGATGTTGAAGGTGGCGATCACGAGGATGAACGCAAGGATGAGGAATACCCATAGCTTTTCGGTTTCCAGGGTTTTAAAGAGGACATCGTTCAGCTGGAACCGGTTCTTTATCGTGTAATCTTTTCCGAGTACAGTTTGTAATTCCGCCTGTACGGATTCCATGTCGGCATTATTATCAATACCAATCTCGATACTGGAAGCGCTGTTGGGGCAATCAAATAATTCCTGCGCCGCTTTCAGGTCGATCAGAACGTACCTGTAATCGAAATCATCGTGGAGCCCGAAGATCCCGCCGGGGCTGATCGACAATTTATTAAAGGCATCTTCCGGATCAATGCTTTCCACCTTGCCGCGCTTGGGGGCATAGATGGAAACAGGTGAAAGAAAATTATTGACATTAACGCCCAGCTTGTGGGCCACGCCTTTTCCGAAAACGCCATAGTATTGACCTTTGAATTCGAAGCGGTACACACCGTCGATCACCACGGTATCGAAGTGGGTGAGGTCTTTGAAACTGGCATCTACGCCTTTCACGTTTACAACGGCCTGTTTGTCGTCGAGCTTCACGAGGGCATTTTCTTCCACGCACCAGGAGATGCCGCTGATGCCTTTTACAGAGCGGATCTTTTTCTCCAGCTCCGGTGTATGCTCCATGTATTTGGCATGTACCGCCGTTACTTTCAGATCGGGCTCAATGGCATGGTACAGATCGGCCACCACGGAGGTGAGGCCGTTCATCGCCGACAGGATAATTACCAACGCAGCTGTGGTAATGGCAATGGCAATGATGCTGATCCAGGAAATGACATTAATGGCATTGTTGGATTTTTTGGAGATCAGGTAACGCCGCGCTATGAAGAGAGAGAGGTTCAATGATTAATTTTGTTTACCTGATATTGAGTTTATTGCCCGGGAATGTTACCCTCTTACTTATTTGTTGACTTCGAGAGCCTCAGTCAACGAACCGATGGTTGAGGCTCTCGAAACCATCGGGCGGAATGTGTCATGAACACGCGAGGTGACATCCTGTTTTTAAATCGGCTTATCAAACAGCTTATTGATCTTTTCGGCATAGTCGTAAGAGTCGTCAATAAAAAAGCTGAGCTCCGGAACCACGCGTACCTGCTTGCCGATGAGGTTTCCGAGCAATTTGCGGATGTGGGTCTTCTGATCGTTGATCGATTCATAGACCTTGTCCACATCGGTATTGGCCATAATACTCACATACACTTTCGCTGAGCTCAGGTCGCTGCTGATCCTGACAACCGTCACCGTAATAAACGCGCCATCGAACATGGTCTTCGCATTCGACCGGAAAATCTCCGCCAGCTCTTTTTGCAATAGTTTTGAAACCTTACTTTGTCTTACACTTTCCATGGCGTAAAAGTAAGGATTTTAGATTTAATAAGCGGCTGTCATGTAAAAGGTAATTCCTTTCTGAACAGGAGATTAGCCATAAAGCGCTGTGAAGAATAAGAGGCGCAATGTATAGCGATTGTTTCGGAAAAAGGGGAGAACGCCTGTTTTTTGTGATCACAAAGCGGATTTTGCGCGCCATTATTTTACAATTCCTTAATTTTTGTGTGATGCTAAGGCGACGATTCCCTTTTATTTTTGTGGAGTTAAGATTAGGATTTAAGTACCGGTGCTTAAGTTTTAGTTTGAAAGTGAAAATCCTTGAGGATAAAGCCTTATCCAAAGCCACTGTCAATTTATAATGCCACTGTCAGCATACGCTCATTGTATGCTGGTGAATTGATCGTTTAAAAAAGGAATACAAATCTCTAAAAAATGAAAGCATGAAAAAAACAGTTACACACTTACTTTTTGCTGTGATGCTCTGCATTGGCTTTAATGCCAACGCACAGGGCGAATTTATTACCCGCTGGAACCTGGCTACTGCCGGCTCCGGCGCAACACAATTGATGTTTAAAACGACTACGAGTAGTCCTGTAAGCTATACCTGGACGACCGTACCTGCCAGTACCACAGGTACAGGTACCTTTAATGGACCTACAGCCACAATCACCGGCTTACCTGCCGGATCCATCATCCGTTTATCCATCAACCCTACCAATTTGCAGTGGGTCTCTATCTATAATACCACCGGCGATTCTTACCGCCTGGTAGATATTGAGCAATGGGGTACTACTGCCTGGACCAGCATGCAGGGATCATTCAAGACCTGTCCTAATTTACAGATATCGGCAACGGATGTTCCCAATTTATCGGGTGTCACCACCATGTCTGACATGTTCGCAGGATGTACCGGCCTCAATTCTCCTTCTAACATCAATAGCTGGAATACTTCCAGTGTAACGGATATGACTAATCTGTTTGGTTCTGCTTATGCCTTTAACCAGAACATCGGGAGCTGGAATACGGCTAATGTGACGAATATGTTTGCTATGTTTAGTAATGCCCGGGCTTTTAACCAGAACATCGGGGCCTGGAATACGGCTAGTGTGACGAATATGGCCAGCATGTTTGCCGGTACCTGGAATTTTAATCAGAGCATCAACTCCTGGAATACGGTTAGCCTGACAACCACGAGCAGTATGTTTTCCGGCGCCCTGGCCTTTAATCAAAGCATCAGCGCCTGGAACATTTCCAACCTTGTGGCAACATCCGCTATGTTTATGAATGCCCCGGCATTTAACCAGGACATGTCTGCCTGGAACGTTTCCGCTATTACCAATATGTATAATATGTTCAACGGTGCTACGGCCTTTAATCAAAGCTTAGCGGCCTGGGCGCCAAATCTGAATCCCGCCGTAAGCATGGGCAGGCTGTTAAATAACAGTGGCTTGTCGGTTGCCAATTACGATGCCACGCTGATCGCCTTTAATAACCTGGGGCCGGTAGGCAGAACGATGGATGCCATCAGCTTAAAATACTGTGCTGCCGCTTCCGCCAGGGCAAATTTAGTAGGCGCCAAAGGCTGGACGATTAGCGGTGATGCCGCCGCGGGTACGATCGTAGCGCCGGCCTTTTCTGCGATCAATGCGGTTTGTTCAGGAAATGCAATCACGCTGCCTTCTACCTCCAGCAACAGCATTACCGGTACCTGGTTGCCTGCCATTAACAACACGGCAACCACCACTTATACCTTCTCCCCGGATTTGGGGCAATGTGCCAACACGGCTACTTTGGCTGTTGTGGTAACGCCTAATTCTACACCTGTATTCGCCAGTCAAAATGCGATTTGCTCCGGAGCCGCTTCCGTTGCTTTACCTGCTACCTCGAGCAACAGTATTACCGGTACCTGGTTACCAGCCATTAATACTACCGTTACCACCACGTACACCTTTACGCCCAATGCCGGGCAGTGTGCTAGCACCAGTACGATGACTATTGTGGTGAATGCCAATGTAGCGCCTTCTTTTACAGCTCCCGGCGCTATCTGCTCAGGCGCCGCTTTAGCGCCATTACCGGCTACTTCCGGCAACAGCGTGAGCGGTACCTGGCAGCCTGCGATGAATAATACAGTGAGCACCACGTATACCTTTACACCCAATGCCGGGCAATGTGCTACCGCCAGCACAATGGCTATTGTAGTAAATCCTAACGTGGCTCCTTCCTTTACAGCTCCGGGCGCTATTTGCTCGGGAGCGGCGTTAGCACCCTTACCGCTTACTTCAGGCAATGGTGTTAGCGGTACCTGGCAGCCTGCGCTTAACAATACGGTCAGCACAACCTATACTTTTACGCCCAATGCCTGGCAATGTGCCACAACCAGCACGGTAGCGATAGCCGTCAATGCCAACGCAGCGCCGGCGTTTGCCCCCCAGAGCGCAGTGTGTGCAGGAGCAAGCCTGTCGCCTTTGCCTCTTACATCTACCAATGGTATTACCGGCACCTGGCAGCCTGCAATGAATAATGCCGTAAGCACGACCTATACCTTTACACCCGATGCCGGGCAATGTGCTGCTTCCACGGCAACGCTGCTTATTCCGGTAAAACCGAATGTCACGCCGGCATTTACAACGATCAATACCTTGTGTGCGGAAGCGTCCTTAACTTCCCTGCCGATACCTTCCAACAATGGCGTGAGCGGTACCTGGATCCCGGCTATCAATTATTCAGCTACCACTTATACCTTTGTGCCGGATGCAGGGCAATGCATAAGCGGGGCTCCTGTTACCATGAATGTAATGGTGGTATTGCCTCCATCTGCTGCTGTTACCAGTAACGGAGGAACGCTCATCGCCAGTGAAACCGGCGCCAGCTATCAATGGATTAATTGCAGCAACGGAAATACGCCGATCCCGAATGCCACGAACCAAAGCTATACTCCGACGAGCAATGGAAGCTATGCAGTGCGGGTTACCAAAGGCGGTTGCATTGCTACCAGTACCTGCCAAAGCATGATCAATGTGGGGATACATGAAGCAGATGGAAACAGCCTGGGACTTGTGATGTACCCGAATCCTACCGGCGGGCAGTTTGTGATCAGGCTCTCTGCGACAGAGCCGGGAACTGTTTTTATTCATAATGCGCTTGGAGAGCTGGTTTACAGCCATGCCATCACACATCATACAGCGGCTGTTGACCTGTCGCAATTCTCAGCAGGAATTTATGTTGTGAGTGTTACTGTGAACGAAAAAACCAACAGGCAGAAGATTGTGGTAGAGAAATAAAGGTGTCAATAAATTAATTAACAAAAAAAAGCCTGCCCTGTATCAACAAGGCAGGCTTTTTTATACTATTTATACTAAGCATCCACTTCCTTATCGAGGTGTTGCTGTACCACTTCGATGGCGTTGGTGATCACATCGCTGAGGGCGGTAATGAAGGTGCCTTCCTTCGCAATGCTGATGGCATGCTTGATGGCATCGGTTTCCTTGCTGATGATCTCATAAGTGACTTCTTTGTCGTGCGATTTAATGCCTTCCAGGATCAGGTTGATGATCTCCTCTTCCGTACGCCCGCGCAGGTGCTTTTCCTGGCGGATGATGATGTGGTTGAACATGCGCGCGGCAATCGCAGCACATTCGATGATATCGCTGTCGCGGCGATCGCCCACACCGGCAATGATGCCGATCTTATGAGTGGAGTTCACGCTTTGTAAAAAATCCTCGACGCCCATATAACCGGAAGGGTTGTGCGCGAAATCGATCATGACCTTAAAGTTCCTGAAGTTGAAGATGTTCATACGGCCCGGCGTTTGCGCGGCGCTGGGGATGAAGGTTTCCAGCGGTAGTTTGATGTCCTCCGTTTTGAAGCCCCAAAGGTAGCTCGCCAGGGTGGCGGCCAGCACATTGGCGATCATAAATTTGGCTTTGCCGCCCAGGGTTAAGGGGATGACGCTGGCTTTTTCCACGCGCATTTTCCAGTCGCCTTTTTTAATGGTGACGAAGCCGTTCTCGTAAATAGCAGCGATTCCGCCCTTGCGGCAGTGGTTCACTACCACGTCGCAATGCTCGTTCATGCTGAAATAAGCCACCTTGCAATCGAGATCCTTGGCAATTTCCACGCAGTGTTTGTCTTCGGCATTGAGCACGGCCCAGCCGTCTTTTTTCACGCTTCTTACCACCACGCTTTTCACTTTAGCGAGGTCGTTCAGGTCATGGATGTCGCTCAGGCCGAGGTGGTCTTCCTGGATATTGGTGATGATGCCGATGTCGCAGCGGCTGAATCCCAGGCCCGAACGTAAAATGCCGCCGCGTGCGGTTTCTAGCACGGCAAACTCCACGGTCGGATCTTTCAGGATAAACTCGGCGCTCAGCGGACCGGTGGTATCGCCCTTTTCGAGCATGTGGTTTTGTACATAGATGCCATCGCTCGTGGTGAAGCCTACCTTATAGCCGTTGTTTTTCACAATGTGAGCCAGCAGGCGGGTCGTCGTCGTTTTGCCGTTGGTGCCTGTTACGGCAATGATCGGGATACGCGAAGGCTTTCCGGGAGGGTAGAGCATGTCGATGACCGGAGAGGCTACGTTGCGCGCCAGGCCTTCGCTTGGTGCCAGGTGCATGCGGAAGCCGGGAGCGGCGTTTACTTCGAGGATCACACCGCCGGTTTCTTTCAAAGGTTGTGTCAGGTTTTTCGCCATGATGTCGATGCCGCACACATCGAGCCCGATCACGCGGGCAATGCGCTCCGCGAGGAAGACGTTCTCCGGGTGGATCATGTCCGTAATATCGATGGAAGTACCGCCGGTGCTCAGGTTGGCCGTGGATTTTAAATAAACCACTTCGTCTTTGGCAGGAACCGTATCCAGCGAATAGCCGCGCTTCTCCAGCAGGTCGGTCGTGTCGCGGTCTACGGTAATTTCCGTGAGGACATTTTCGTGACCATAGCCACGGCGCGGATCTTTATTCGTTTCCTCAATCAGCTGGCTAATGGTGCTTTTGCCGTCGCCTACCACGTTGGCAGGCACGCGCTGTGCGGCGGCTACCATTTTATTATCGATCACCAGGATCCGGAAATCGTGGCCGGTAATGAATTTTTCAACGATGACCTTGCGGCCGTATTTTTTCGCAAACTCCATACCCGCCAAAGCGTCTTCCCAGGTTTTGACATTGATGGAAGCGCCTTTACCATGGTTGCCGTCGAGGGGCTTTAACACGATGGGGTAGCCGATGCGGTCGATGGTATATTTCAGGTCTTCCTCATCCACGCAGATGTCGCCTTTGGCAACGGGGATGGCATTATCGCTCAGGATCTTCTTCGTTTGTTCTTTGTTACAGGCAATGTCCACAGCAATGTTGCTCGTCTTACAGGTGATAGTTGCCTGGAAGCGCATCTGGTTGACCCCATAGCCGAGCTGCACCAACGAGTTGGTGCCTAAGCGGATCCAGGGAATGTCGCGCGCGACGGCTTCATCGACAATGCTGCCGGTGCTTGGCCCGAGGCGCACATCTTCACGGATCTCTCGCATTTTTTTGATGTCGGCCTGCAGGTCGTAGTCTTCGCCTTTGATGAGTGCCTCTGCAATTCTCACGGCGCTTTCCGCGGCATATAAGCCTACTTTTTCTTCGATATAGCTGAACACCACATTGTAGGTGCCGGGTGTTTTTGTTTCGCGCGTCCGGCCGAATCCCGTTTCCATGCCGGCCAGGCTCTGCGTTTCGAGGGCAATGTGCTCAATCACATGGCCCATCCAGGTGCCACGCTCGATGCGCTCAAAAAATCCGCCTTTCTTGTCTTCCGAACAACGGTGCTCTACCAGGGAAGGCATCAGGGCTTCGATACGCTGCCTGAATCCCGGGATCTTATTGGTAGGGGACTGTTCCATCTCTTCGAGGTCGAGGCGCATTTGAATGAGTTTTTTGCGGTTCACGCTCCAGATGTTCGGTCCGCGCAGGGCCTGGATATTGAGGATTTTCATATAAGGGATGTGTTTAGTGTGTGACTTCGAGGGCAGCGTTTTGCTACTGCATTACAATATAAGAGAAATAGGATATAAAACAAAGAGCAGGAGAAAAAAGTATTGAGATTTGAGTAGTAAGTAGCGAGGCATGAGAAAAGGCAGCAGGGACGGAAGGGACAGAAGAGATTGAAGTAGTGGGAAAAAGGATAGGAGATACTTAAGGGTGTGTCCTCAAAGTCTCGGAAGGTAACGCTACCTAAAATATAAAATGAACAGCTTAATGCCAGTCGAAGCCGCAATGCCGGCACTGTTTGGCCAATGGTGTTCGTGCCAGCTTTTCGCAGCGCGGGCAGGTATTGAGGATCTCGCTTCGGTGATGATGGAACAGCCTTTCCGCAATTTTTAATTTTAAGGCATCTTCTCCTAAAGCCACAAGCGCGTTTGTGTTGTTATCCAGGAAACCATAATACTTGTCATATTCCCGATAACGTTGAACTTTTTTTCTTTCAACTATTTTCTGCCATAGTGTTAAGTCACAACGGGTCAATGCTCTTTGCTCTTCCGGCAGCATCCAGGAATGGCCTTTTTCGAGTAGGTAATTTTTTTCTTCTTCGGTCATGGTTCGAATTAGCCGGTAATCCTCGGCCGGTTGACATTAAAGGGGTCGAAGTCCGGGTGTTTCCAGAATTTCTCAAGGCCTATCTTGTTATACACTTCTATTTCTTCTTTATAGATAGGATATAAGCCGGCAATGCTGATCTTATAATCCGTGCCGATATCCACATTCAGGTACTGTTCTTTTTGAAGTACGGCCGGCGCAAAGATCAGGAAGGCACTCATCTCCGAATCAGGGGCGATCGGCTCGCCGAAGTTGATCGTTTGCCCATAGCTAAACGGACATTTGCCACGCAGGCCATTGGCAAGAAAACCGGTTACTTGTCCCCAGGCCAGCTCCTTACTCTCTACCGAGAGGCATAGCTCGCCACGACCTAGTTTCCAGTCTTCGTGTTTTACGGTTGACAGGCCATAGGTGAGGGAAGTGATGAGGCCTTGCTCGGGCAGGTCTTTATAGACAATGGACGTGACACCGGCAACACCGGCCTGGTCGGAATCGTTCTTAAAGAACAGGGGCTCTGTTTCAAAAATAGTATCCAGGTGGTTCAGGTATTTCTCAACGGGTGTCATGCTTGGTGTGTTTTATAAGAGCACTAAATATATTCTTTTTTTCAGTGAATGCAATGTTCTGTATGATGTCCATGGCGATGTTTTTGATATTCGACTCCTTCGGGGTTTGTGTCATATAATCTCATGAGTAGGCAGAGTCTTTAGCGCATTTAAAAATCCCGAAGGGGTCGAATAGTTGGCCTTCTACCTCTTACATAATAACATGGCCTTGATCCGTACTCATCCGCTTAATCAGCGCTATCCATATTCTATTTTATTCTGGCCCAATACCATCTCTTTTTCAACGTTGACTTCGAGAGCCTAAGTCAACGTTATGTTACATTATTTGCCATTTAACAAAAATCTCTTTTTCCACAGCTGTCTCTTTCAGAAAGTAATCATCGTGCGATACCACGAGGAGCGTTCCATGGTAATCATTAAGTGCTGCTGTCAGGATCTCTAAGTTCTGAAGGTCTAAATTGTTCGTCGGCTCGTCGAGGACGATCATGTCCGGCGCTGTTTCGCCAATGGTGAGACAACACAGAACAAGGCGCATGTGTTCGCCTCCGCTCAATGCGCTGCAGACTTTATCCCAATCGCCGGGCTGAAAGAGAAAGCGCGCCAGGCGGAGCTTGACCTCGTGTTCCTGCAATCCTGTATGGTTAAACTGTTGTGCCTGCTCATACACTGTGAGTTGCCGCGCGATGAGGGAATACTCCTGGTCGATATACACCGCTTTGTAAGCGGCCCGCTGAATGGAGCCTGAGGCAGGTTCCCGTTCTCCCAGGATCAGTTTGATAAGCGTGGATTTACCGGAGCCGTTGGGTCCTTTGATGGCGATGCGCTCTCCGCTGAGGACCTGAAAGCTCAGACCTTCTTGCCAGAGCAACTGAGGGCTGTAGCGGTCGTTGATCTCTTTGGCGCTGACAAGTACTTTGCCTTTGTGTAGGGCAGAGGAATCGAAACCGAAGCGCATCTGTTCCATACCGGGCAGGTGATGGCGAAGCCCTTTGAGCTCCAGCGACATCGTGCTCATTTTTTCGGTGTGAACGCTTTTCAGCTTCGCCGTGCTTTTCTCCGCCTGGTTGCGCAGGGTGTTCATGGAAATGGTCGGAAGCCCGGCTTTCTCCTGCTTCTTCTTGCCGCGGGCATCGAGCCGTTGGCGTCTTTCGGCCGTGTCGCGTTCTACCTCTTTGGCTTTTCGCAGGGCTTTTTCCACGCTTTGGATCTCTTCCTGCAGGGCTTTGGTTTCCAGCTGCTTTTGCCCGGCGTAAAAATCATAATTGCCGCCATAGGTTTTGATGCCCTGCCCGCTCAACTCGTACACGGTATCCAGGAGGTTCAGTAAATGGCGGTCGTGGCTCACGATCAGCAATGTGGCTTTGCTATTGAGGATCCAGTTGTAAAGCTGCTCTCTTCCGGCAGCATCGAGGTGGTTGCTGGGCTCATCAAGTAGGATCAGCTCAGGCCGGTGAATGGTGATGCCTGCCAGGAAAACCCTCGTTTTCTGTCCGCCGCTGAGGCTGCTCATGGCATGTTCCGGGTCGAGGTTTTCCAGTCCCCAGTAAGCAAGGGCTTCCCGGCAGCGCTCTTCAATGGTCCAGTCATCGTTCAGTGCGGCGAGGTTCGCTTCCGTAACGTAGCCGTTCAGAATGCCGGACAGGGCTTTTAAGGGCTCTTCAATACCAAGCGCCTGTGCAATCGTGAGGTGATTGTACTGTCCGAATAATTGCGGGACATAATAAGGCTTGGTATTGCACAGAATGCTTCCTTCCGAAGGTTCTGCCAGGCCGGCCAGGAGTTTCAGCAGGCTGGACTTTCCGCTGCCGTTGTTGCCCACTAGGGCGGCTTTGTGCTGTGTATGAATGCTGAGACTGAGCCCTTGAAACAGCAGTTCTTTATTGGCATGAGTATATGCCAGGTTCTGTATGGTAAGCATGATGGATCTTTCTTTTTAAGAGTAAATAAAAACAGGTCGCCGGAGGTGGCGACACGAATGGTTTTTAAAAAAAGAAAGAAGGTACTACATGAGTGGTGTAACTATTTTGTGGGTGTAAAGGTAAGAAAAAGATTTGAGATGTGAGATAGGAGTAGTGAGATGAGGGAAAATGCGGCGTTTAAAAGAAAGATCCATGAATTTCATTTGGGCGTCCGTCACGACAGGTCGTGACGCTTTCCACTCCGATCTTTTTGCCCTAAGGGACTTTTCAGAATAGCTATCGGATCGCTGACGCATGCCACCTGATAATATAAACTTAAACCCTGGAAATAAGCCCCGCGTGAAGGATTGGAATGGAAATCCTTTTTTGCCTTGCCTCCTGGCAAAAAAGATTGAAATGGAAAGCCTGACGGCGCTTGATCTTTGCGCCGGCACGCCCAGACTTTAAATAATCTCCACCATCTTCGTCACACTACAAATATGAATTAAAGTACTTGCTTTTTACCTCAGTACCTCACGCAGGTTTATCACAGCGCATATTTTCCCAAAGTAGTCATACTTACCAGACCGTCTTTGATGCTGATGCAGCCAAAGCGCTCCAGCTTCTGAAGTGTGGAAAGCACCTGATCCCTGCTCAGGAGCTTTTTGTAATGTTCGTGAATGCGGTCAATGGTTGCGCGGCCTTTGCCCTTGTGGCGTATAAAGCGCATGAAGGCGTCGTCGCGGTAACTGTAGCCCTTTGTTTTGATGAAGAATTTAAAGCAGCCCTTTTCCTGGATGACTTCCTGCGTGGTGTTATAGGCATAGAGAAGCTGCGCCATCTCCTCGTGCACCCTGTCGTGATAGCTATCGAGCCTGTATTTTTTTCCTTTATAGCTCTGATCCCGGAACATGGTAATCACTTTGCTGCTGCGCTCCTCCGGCGGGGCTATCCGGTATTGTGGAGCCAGCACATCCAGTCGCGCTTCCATTTTTTCCGACAGGCTCAGGAGCTCGTCTTTTTCAATGGTCAGCACCGCGACACCCTCTTTTCCGATCTGCTGTTTCAGCGCATCGCTGATGTAAGGATACTCAGGGAAGCTGTCCATATAGCCGCGGGAGCTCATGCCCTGGTATTTCCGGCCCTTGCAGCGGTATTGGCTTACGCCGTATTCCTGTAGCTCGTCGTCGATGAGCGCCTGGTTGCGTTTCCGCTCCAGGTAGCAGTGGTAGCAGATCTCCTTCGGCAGATGCGATTCGGGATCGGGAATGATAAGCTTGCCGCAACCCGCGCAGGTAATAGCTTTGTCCCGCTCCATCCAGTCGGGGCAGCTGTCGTCGGCATCATCGGGGGAAGGGAAATAAAATTCCAGGCCGTATTTTTTCACGGCTTTTGCGGCCAGCTCCCTGGCCAGCGCTTCTTTCGACTGGCCGTTGTACGGCTGCACGCAGCCCAGGTAATGCCAGACCAGGTTCCCGGAGACAGAAGGATTTTCGGCATAGAGCGAAAGAGCCAGCCACCAGCCGCTCGTATCGCCGTCCCACAAGGCTTGCAGCACCCTGGGCTTGCCGCCGGTTTTTTGGATCTCCTGATCCAGGATCTCGAAGGAGCTAATATCGGACATAGTCTTGTTATGGAAAATGGACTATGAAGATAGGAAAAGGATGGAAAATGGAAAAGGGAAGATGGGAAAGGAATCTAGGGATTTTTAAATTGATGATGCCGGGCCGGCTTTTCGGAAGACACTCTTATCCACATCTTCCACAGCATCCAGCCAGGTTTTCGGTACGGTACTTTCGCCGGAAGACATGATGGTAATACCGCCCACCATCGCACAGATCGTATCGCGGTCGCCGAGGATGGAAACGGCTTTCCAGAGCGCTTCTTCGACATGGTTTAAGTGATGGGACGCGCACCAGATCACAAAAGGAACAGTGTCCTGCGAAGTCATGTTGACGCCGTTGCCCAGGATTTTTTTCAGGGTTTCGATGTGATAGCTGTAAGGCAGTGTTTTGGCTTTGGCGATGCGTGAGCGCGTATCGCTATCCGGCAGCTGCGCCAGGACGGCATCGGTAAATGCTTCCGGGCTTAAGGGATGCTTGCCGATTGTCATGCTTGTGGCAAGGGCCGTGGCTGTCGCTACGGCAATGGCGCCCGCAATGGCTTCGGGGTGACTGTGTGTGACCTCTGCCGACTTTGTGGCAAGCGCTTTTACTTTTTGCAGGTCATCATAGTAATATGCACCTATCGGGCAAACCCGCATGGCCGCACCGTTGCCCATCGATCCTTGTCCTTCGAAGACCCGTGCCGAAACCGTTTTCCAGTCTTCACCGGCGGCAATTTCACGGAGCACGCGCCGCAAGGTAGCACCATAGCCGCGCCTGGGATCAAGGTCGTGGCAGGCAATGAAGCGCTTCACCAGTTGGTCCTGATCGATGTCTCCCTGTGCTTCGAGCTCTTCAAATACGGAAATGGACATTACCGTGTCGTCGGTAAATTCCCATTTGGTATCCGGGATCCTGCGGGCAGCGATCTGTTCGAGGATCGTATCCTCGTCTCCGAAAAAGCTATCACCGAAAGCATCCCCGATGGAAACGCCGAGCAGTGAGTATTTGGCTAAGGTGATGCGTTGTTTGTGGTTCATGGGCTTAAGGGGCGTGATTTAATGGCTGGCAGTTTTAGAGAAGAAGTTCATGACCACCACACCGGTTACGATCAGCACAATGCCGATGATGGCCGGAGCATCGAGCGCCTGCTTAAACATCACCACCGAAATGATGGCGGTGAGCACAATGCTCAGCCCGCCCCAGATGGCATAAGCCACGCCCAGGGGAATGTATTTGAGCGCCATCGAAAAGCAGCACAGGGAAATGATATAAGAGACGCAGGTCATCACGGTAGGCAACACTTTGCTAAAGCCATCGGCGGCTTTCATAAAGCCGGAGCCGGTTACTTCAAAGATAATGGCTAAGGCCAGTAGGAGGTATTTCATGATGCTGTCATGTTAGGTATTATACAAAGAAAAGGATTTATTTGCCTCGTTGTGCAGGAATAGGACAAACATAAAAGCTCCGTCACAAGAGGCTGTGACAGAACTTCGTAAAGCACATCATAAAGCGAAACAGGGTATGGGTGATTTCGCAAATAAAGTCAGAGATAGGATTATAACCGAAAAGGATCAATACCAGTACGATGTATTCATCTGGGCTAATTGACCTCATCAATGTTGCTGGCATTGAAGATCACAGTATCTGTTTTAGAGTACTTAATGAGGAAAGGGCCATTATCCGAAGCCTTAAAAACGAACCGCCCGAACTCGAAGCTGTTTTTAATGGCTTTTTTCTTAGAAGTACAATTTTTACAATAATCGTCGATCAACTCTTTTGTGATCTGCTTATCAGCTTCACTGCTATATAAATTGATTATTGTTGGCAGAGCGTTTTTCTTACTGAAAAATTCTTCAGCCGTTGTTATACATGGCGTGCAATTTTTACCGGTGCATACCAATGTGTATCTGTACTCAACAGGGTTGGGATTCAAAAACAGGAAATTCCACAAGACCATTAGTTTAATTAAGATATTCATAGCTACTGTAGATGAGTTTGCTTTTTAAGTTCAATATGGAGCCTTTCGCCTTTTTTATATACTTCTTATAACTCATGTTACTCCCCGGAATGGCTGCATCAACATTGAACTGGACCAGTTGATTGTCAACAAAAAGAAACGTTGGCAAAGAGCCTCTTAAATAAGGATTAAACGTCTTTTGATTCTGTTTGCCGGTAGATTCAAAATTTGACTTCTGATAAACGAAGGTGTCATCCAGTGTCCTTTTAAAAACCAACGTCTTATTCCGGATCACCAGGAGATCAACCACCGAGCTTTTAACCTTTAAGCCTTCTTTCTCGATCGTCCTGTTAACCGAATAATTGACGACGATCTCGGAATCATTTAAAAACTGCGTATTCACTATCCTGGGGGTAACATTCAGCTCTTTCATGATCGAGTCATACGTATGGGGCTTTAATGCTTTTGGGTTGAGGATTCGCCGGGATTCATCCGTTATACTTAGCTTTTTAGTGTAAGCCGCTACTTCATTCATGTCGTGATCAAATACGTGAACCTTGTAATCCAGGTTGTCAGTGATTAAAAAATGCCTCTTATTGCTGTCGTAAAAGCGGGTATTGGTTCTGTCATAGCCAGCGACATTGGAACTCATTTCCTTCTGGAAAACCAACGCTGTACTATTGGTTTGTGTATTTAAAAGATAGGCTTTAATAAGGTTGTGTTCTGTAAATTTCGCTTTGTAGTCGAGGAGTAGGAATGTAGAGTCGGTAAGTGGAACCATGTTGTTAAACTCTATAGAATCATTTACCGTCATTTCTTTTTGAAACGCATAGCCTGCCGGAGTTTTATTGAAAATCAACAGGGCATTACTTGTATTTAAGACGATCAAATGGCTGGTCCCGGCGATCTCGCTGATTCCGTAGTAAGTTAAGTCATCATACACTTTTGGAGTGATCTTACCTTTTAACTCTTCAAAATTAATGATAGACGGTTGCATCGTATTCGTTTTTGGATCTAAATGAGTTACTACCCAGTTTTTATCTATTTTGGTGTAACCATAGATGATCTCGTTATTTATAGTCTTTTCAAAAAAGCATCCGGTGATCAGCTTATAAGGGTTATTTGAAAGGTTTATATCAAAGTTACCCTCAAATTTGAACGCAGTGGTAAACGCGGTTTGCTGACCAAAGGCCGATTGATAGAAAAGAAAAAAAATGGCTGGCCGGAGCCAGCCATTTCTAAAGATTTTAATCATACCGGTGTTATACAGCAATAGTAGCAAGTTCTTTTATGTTATCGGCATAGCTTGCATTTTTGACAATATCAAAATGGAAGAAGGTGTCGCTTTTGCTGAACCTGGCAGTTAAAACCACTTCCTTCCCGTCTACGATAAATGTCCCTGAAATGAGTCCTTCATGGTTCAGAGAAGCCGTCGCTTCGGCCAAAGCTGAATTAATAAATTCGATTTCAAAAGCCGCCAGTGATTGACTTGACTTTACGCCGGCAGTTTCTGTGTTTGGTATAACGGTTTCCCCGCAGACGAATGGACAAGATAATACTCCCGGATCAAGGCACCATTTTCTGTGAATGAATAAACCCTCGTATTCTCCTACATCATTATATCCACGAGGCCCTTTATGTTTGACATGCAAAGAATTGATCAGGGCCGCACCGGCGATGTTTGAACTGATTACAAGCACCGCTACAATTTGTAAAAGCTTTTTCATAAATTAAATTTTAAAATTGGGTTAGTAGTACCAAATTTACGTACACTTGTGTCATATAAGCAACCCGTAATACTACCGGAAAATGCTAAAAATTCACGTAATTTTACCTAGAGTGATAGGCCTGAAAAGTGTATCATTTTTTGAGAATTCTGAAAGCCTCATTCTGATAAAACAGGATGTTTTTTTCAATTTATCCGAAGTACTCTTCCCTCAGCAAGCCAAACACGATGATTTCTCCCTGAGCTTTTCCCTTGTAAACACCCTCTTCTTTGATCAGGATGCTATCAGTGCCGGCAAATAATTGCCGGAGTCTTTTGTTCGTAGGGCGAGGAATCAGTCTGATCTGTATCTTCCGGAACAGCCATCGTATATGGTAATAGAATAGATGGCCTTACGCAAAAAAAGAAAGCCTTCCGAAGATAGACGTTTTAAGCTGTACAGGCAAGTCAGCCTTTCTGAAACTACGTATTTTTCCGCGGATCAAAATCAGATAGTTTTATCTGTTTACAAAAGCGTTTGCTTTCACTAGGTTTGCTGTAGATCAGAAACATCAGACACCGGTGTTCCAGATTTAAATACGACAACGATGAAAGATTCACAATCCCTTGTCAAGCTTGTGCTTTTAGCAGCCACCTGCCTGTCTTTTCTTTTGTTGCAAAACTGCCACGACAGGAAAGCTGCCGCAAAAACGGCCTTGGAGAAGAATACTGTCCGGGCATGCGTTTCATTCCACACAGATGAAAATACAGCAATCACTTGCTACAGATCGTAGCAAAATCCATAATTTCTTTTATTTGGCATTTTTGCAGCTTATGTTTGCACAACAGAATTTACAAAGCATGGTAAATGTAAAATTGGTTGCTTACGAAGAAACGCCTGAATTTAAAAAACTCGGCCTCAGCCGCTTCGACACCATACAGCTTCAAAAGCTCCTGGCCGATGACTATACGCACTATGTGCTGGAAAACATTACGCATGCCGACGGCCGGCATCTTTATTTTTCGCTGATGATGTATAAGACCGAGGCCAGCGCCTTGCTCTATTATAAGCTCATCAACCGGAACGATGGAGAAAGCCTGGCGGGCAGCCTCGACGATGAGATCATCCGGCACATCGCCGCAGATCCGGAGCTCATGGCCTTTTATAAGGCACGCAGCAAGCAAAGGGCCCTGGCAAGGTTCATCGACCGGCTTTCGTGAGGTCATGACTGTTCAGGGCGCCAAAAGATAAGCTGACGATTCAAGTAGTTCCCGGTAAGTGCCTGGGCGGTATTGGGGAAACTATTTTTTGGAGAGCTTCCTGTAGTGAAGCTGACGCCTGACATGGAGGGATAAGAAACCTTATCTGAGCTTTAGGTTCCCTAATAAAAGAGTTTTGTTCAGCGCCTTATGTTCGGCATTGAAAATAGAAAAGTAGATTTGTAGGCTTTCACCGGGAGAACACCGGTTCAGGAAACCTTTCAACGGAGCATCCGCTTCAAAGCCCAGTTCGGTATTCTTGTGGGGATATGAGCCGATGAGGCTGTCCGAGCTGTTTTTAATCGTCAGGACGCTTGTGGAGTTTCCCGCGTCAGAGCCGCAAAAATACATCTGCGCATGCAAGGTATCCGAAAGCCGGAGCGTTGATTTCTTTACGCTTGCTTCCGCGCCGATGTCGTGTTTCATCCACGACAGTAGCTCTGTTTTGCCAATAGAGATAGAACAGGTGTTGGAGTTGAAGCTGCTCGCCGTTTTTGTCCTGCCATCTGTAAGATTGCCGGAGATCAGCAACAGTAAAATAACATAGTTTCTCATGTTCATTGGTTTTGCCTTGTTGGTGTTATCACTTTTGCCCTTGTTGGTGTTATCACCAACAAGACTTGTTCATACCTGCGATCGCTCCATAAAAGTCACCGTCTTAATGGAATGTTTCTAATAAGATGATGCGCTTGCCTGAGTCATAGGTCCATTCGCTGGCAACATAGGCATAATGACCGGGAAAATCATCCAGCAAAAATTCCGCCTCTTCTGGTATATGCCTCTTTACATCTGCTGTCCAGAAATCGTAGCAGGCATCCTCATGAATCCAGCTGAGCTTACTGCCTATCGAGGCAATAACAAAGGTCACTGCCTGTTGTGTGACGAGTTCCTTTAATTCAGCCCTGTTCAGATACCTTTGTCGGGATGCTTTTATTTCTCCGGCATCCGTCCATAAGTGCCTGAGCGGGGTTTGGGAAACTATTTTTTGGGAGAATGTCATGTCTTTCTGATCCGGCTAACAGCTTGTCCTGGCTTCGTGTGTCCTGCTACCAATCCACCACTTTATAGTTCTTAAATAATTTTCCATAATGCCTGATGTCCGAGTTCAACGCCGTGGCAATGGGATCGTAGATGCGGGAAGCTGCGTCGTGGATATCGAGCGGCATCACGTGGCCCTGTTCGGCGAGCCTTTCCTTTTTCTCAATAGGATTGCCGGTCGATACCCAGCCCACATCTACACTGTTCATCAGGATCTGCGAGTTTGCAAAATCATCCGCAGAGGTGCGCGTCATCATGTTCAGCGCGGCTTTCGTCATATTGGTGTGCGGATGAAAAACCGTTTTGCGGCTGTAGGAGAATTGCCCTTCGGAAGAAGTGACGTTGATGATGAAGCGGGTAGGGAAGTCTGATTTTTCCAGCAAAGGCTTTAAGCGGCTGTTTAAAATGAACGGTGCGATGTTGTTGATCACATTTACTTCCAGCAGCTCTTCCGTGCTTACGTCCGATAAGGTGGCTGTCCAGCTGTTATGGGCCCTCTCATCCAGGGGCTGGTTGAAGATATCTGTTTTGGTCACGGTGCTTGCCTCTGTTCCCGGAAGCAAAGGAAGTGTGCCCGCTTCCGATAAGTCGCAGGGATGTTTGATGTGAGTGTGCCCTGCCGACAGGAGCCTGCCGCTTTCCTCTTCCCGCTGCAATAATTGCCGGTAGTAGTGCGTGTCGTATTTGATCGTTTGCGCTGCATTGTTCACCAGGATGTCGAGCGCGTCGAAATGAGCAGAGAGGTAAGCCACAAAGGCATCAATACTTTTTAAATTCCGGAGATCCAGCCCGTACAATACCAGGCGCTCTTTCCAGGTTGCAAAATCATGTTCTTCCGAAAAGGCCAGCAGGGCATCGTTCGGGAAGCGGGTTGTGACAATCACAGTAGCGCCATCGCGCAGAAATTTCAGAGCCGTGGCAAAGCCCACCTTGATACGTCCGCCTGTCACTACAGCCACATGTCCTCTTAAGTCGGCCCGTTGTTCCCGTTTCGAAAGCTGAAGCGTCGCACATTCCGGGCAAAGGCGGTGGTAAAAGGAATGCAGCTCATGAAAGCGAATACCGCAGGCATAGCAGCCCGCCGACTTATTCAGGAGGAGGCTTTCCTCTTCCGGCATCGCAAATTCCTCCGGCCTGCCGGTTTGGTAATGAAAGATATAGGTTTGCTGTTTGGTGGAAAGGTCTTCCTGCCGACGCTCAATTTCCGTTTCTTTACGGCGCTCTTTACGGGCATTCTTATACACTTTGCTGATCATGCCTTTCATGAGCTCGAGGTCGGGCACCCCGTTCGGATGATCTTTCACGATCCCCAACACCTTCATGCAGGCGGCCCATTCCTCCGGTGTAAAGTCGTAATTCCAATCGCCTGCCGCTGCCATGTTTAAAAGGTCGGGAGTTGACAGGACTCTAACCTGCGGCCTCTGTCATGATGTGACAGCGCTCTTACATACTGAGCTACAACTCCCGGTTTTTTATGAAGAGTAAATATATTAAATATTCCGGTTATTAGGTTTTCGATGAAAGGAAAACCATGCTATAGAAAGAGTCATGCTGAACTTGTTTCAGCATCTGCCCACATAACAAGGTAATTCTTTGAGTGATAAAGATTCCTGAAACATACCGATAGCTATCGGTATCAGGATAAAGGGTGGGAGTCGACAGGGGTCTAACCTGCGGCCTCTTGTTTAGCTAACAAGCGCTCTTACATACTGAGCTACGACTCCCCTGTTTTATAGATCTAAAGGTATTAAAAATTTAGTTCTAAAAGATCACCGGGATCCGGGAAAGCGTTTAAACTATTTATTCGCCTCCCGGATGTGCTTCTCCAGTTCCGCTAAATTAGCGTAGGTCTCAAAGGCAATGGTTTTGTTGCTTGATTTTAATTCCTTCACCAGATCCAGGACCAGCTCCAGCGGCTCGATTTCGGGACCGGATAAGTGTTCGTCAAAATTAATACCTGCCAGTAAGCCGTCATTGTTCATCTCAATGCACCAGTTCTCCATAAATTCGGCAAGGGGAATCTCTACAACCTGGTAGTCTGCCCAGTCTTCTTGGATGCAGGAAGCTGCCAGCGCCTCTTCCGACCAGAAACAAATAACCTCCACCGGTTCGCCGTTCTCATCGTCATAATCCACGGAGCCTGAGATGGCAAATCCTTCTTCGGATTCCAGTCCGTACACAATCTTTGATTTGCAAAGGGCTTTTACAAAGCTGTCGAGCTTTAATTGAAGGGTGTTATCGTCCTGGGCCATAGTTTATTTTTAGTAATTATTTTTTATAGCCCTTGTTGATGTTCTTACCAACAAGGCATTTTCAATTTCTTCAGATTACCCTTGTTGGTGTTCTCACCAACAAGGTATTTTCAATTTCTTCTGATTAATCTAATCTACACCAGCGTTTCCACCGGTGTACAGGTGCCGTTCTCGCAGATATAGCATTTCAGCTTGTCCTTAAAGATCGACGATTTATAAATGGATTTTCCTAAGAGCATGCGCAGGCATTCCTGCACGCCTTCGATGATGCTTGGGTGCGGGTGCATCATATCGGCCAACTCGCGGATGCCCTGGTTGGTATGGATCAGGTAAGCCACCGCCTGGATGGCCGAGCTCGCATGCTCTCCCACGGCGCGCATGCCCAGGATGCGCATGCCATTGTCGTTGGTGACGATGATCTTAAAGAAGCCTTTGGTCTTGCGCATGGCAATGGCGCGCGCGTTGGTGCTATAGTCCAGCTTCACCACGCGGTGCGCAATGCCTTTCTTATTCAGGTCCTGCTCGCTCATGCCTACGCTGGCCACCTCCGGGTTCAGGAACATGATGGTGGAAATATTCTGGTAGGAGAGAGGTTTCACCGTTGGGCCGAACATGCGCACCACGGCATGCCGCGCTTCGCGCTCGCCCACATTCACCAGCGCCATTTCGGTGGTCACGTCGCCCGCTGCGTAGATGTTGGAAATATTGGTTTGCGTATCATCGTCCCAGATGGAATGACGCTCATTCAGTTTCAGTCCCACCTTTTCCAGTCCCAGGTTCTCGATGTTGGGCACGCGCCCTACCGATACCAGGGCCTTGTCTACCGTAAAGGTTTCCGTACTGTTGTCGGCGTACACCAGCTCGTATTCCACCTTCCCGTCTTTGATCTCCATGCGCTTCAGGTTGGCTCCGTGGTGGATCGTGGCGCCCTGCTTCACCAGGCTGTCGCTCACCACTTCCGCCACATCTTCATCCTCGAACGGTAAAATGCGGTCGGCCTTATCAATTAAGTACACTTTGGTTTTGGCGAGGCCCGAAAAGATGGTGGCGAACTCGCAACCGATCACCCCGGCACCCAGAACCACAAGGCTTTTCGGCAGCTCTTTTAAATTCTTAATGCCGTCGCTCGTCATGATGATCTGCTCGTCGATGGCGATATGCGGGAGGTAGCGCGGCCTGCTGCCGGTAGCAATCAGGATGTTATCGCCCTGCACCAGCTTCACGTTGCCATCCTCTTTCATAATGCTGATGGTGTTTTTATCTACAAAAGAAGCCAGGCCTTTTTCGTAGCAGAAACGGTCGGGCTGTTGCTTCTGCAATAAGTTCAGGTGCACCGTCATTTGCGTTTTGCGCTCAAACACCGCTTCGTTTACAATATTCACCATGTCCTGGTAGTCCACATGGTAGTTTGGGATCATCTCGCGGATGGAAGAAACCTTCTGCGACAGCTCCCACAGTGTTTTGGAAGTGAGGACGCCATCATATACGCCGGCGCCGCCAATGCGCTTCTTTTCAATCAGTAATACCTTTTTCTTAAAATCCAGCGCGCGCATCGCTCCGGCATATCCGCTGGGGCCGCCGCCGATCACGATCAGGTCATAGTGTTCCATGTTTAATGCTCTTTGGTGTAATAGGTTTTATTATTCAAAACGTCGTTGTTATAGGTCTGGATAAAAGCCTTGCAAAAATCCAGTAAGCTCTTGTTGTTGTGGGTGTTAATGAGGTTGTGTTGAAGTAGGCTGTCACTACGGTAATTATACACTTCCGTAAACTCATAATTGTTCAGCAGGTAAAACAAGCTGTCGTCCACGCAGTAATACGAAGGCTGGTTGTAGAACACACAGGGCTGGTGCTTTGTTGAGAACATATCGTTGCCAAAGGCATAATAAGGCCGGTCGTAGTTCAGGTAGCCCAGCACCGTGGGCATGATGTCGAGCTGCTGCACGGTTTTGCTTTCCATCACCGGTGTGATGCCTTGCTTATAGAAAATAATGGGAATGGAATATTGCCCGATGGGATTGGCGTAGAACGGATCGTCGGAAATGCTGGTGTGGTCCGGGCAGATCACGAAGAGCGTATTGGCAAACCAGGGCTGTTTCTTCGCCTCGGTAAAAAAGCGCTTCAGGGCATAGTCCGTATAGCCGATGCATTGGTGGATCTCCATCGTTCCCTTATCAAATTTGCCTTCGTATTGGCTTGGGATCTTGTAAGGATTGTGCGAGCTCAGCGTGAAAATAGAGGTCATAAAGGGCGTTTTCAGCTTACCCATTTCCTGCACGGTACGCACCAGGAAAGGCTCGTCCCAGATGCCCCACTGCCCGTCGTAATCTTTTTCATCATTGTATTCCGTGCGCCCGTAGTAAGCATCATAGCCGGCCAGCTTTGCAAAGGAGTCGAAGTTCATGGTGCCGTTGGTGCCACCGTGGTAGAACACCGAATAGTAGCCTTTCTCTTTCAGCAGGCTCGGTAGCGTTTGGATGATGTTATTGCTGTAGGCCGAATTGAGGTAATGGTTGTCGAGGAAGCAGGGCGCGGAAGCCAGGATGGCCGGGATCCCGTTGATGGACGTTTTCTCGTTGGCAATAGCATTGGAAAATACCACCGACTGCTTCATGAGGCTATCCAGGAAAGGCGTATAGCTCTTGCGGTTGGAGATGCCTGTAAACTCTTTGGAAAAACTTTCGAGGGCAATCACGCAGACATTGTAGTTTTTAAATGCTTTCGTATCGGCTTCATGAACCGGGCTGTAGAGTTGTTTGAGCTGTGCCTCCCCAAAGAACTTCAGGGCCTGGATCTCTGTGAGCTCCGCTGACTTCATGACGGAGAACGGCGTATTGATAACGATGGGAATATACTTCGGAGAAGTGTAAAGGGCGGCATCGAGGAACACAATGGGAATACGCTGGGTGCCGCCTCGCAGGCCGATGATGGTGGCGCCGACGATGGCCACGAAAATGAGGAAGTAGGACAGGGCGATTTTTAGGGTCGCTTTCACTTCCACCGGCTGGTCTTTTTTCTTAATGCGGTAATGCACTTTCACCAGGAGCCAGATCACCAGAATAAATACCAGCACCAGGTACCAGAAATCCAGCAGGAAATGTGGGATCAGTTTCAGGATCTCCGACTGCCCGCCGAAGGTGAAGTTCACCACATCATAGGTCATGCGCTTCTGGATGTAAGGATAGAAGGCGAAGTCGATGAAGTTCAGCAGCAGGCCAAAGGTATTCAGCACAATGAAAATAACAGAGGTCAGGCGCTGGTAGCCTTTGCTGTAATAAAATTTGAAAGGTAGGATGCACAGCAGCATATACAGGGCGTTGAGCGCAGCAAGGCTGAACATATCGAAGCGCAGGCCGTACACAAACAGGGAGATCAGCTCACCCGTGGAAATATCGGCGAAGTAACTGCGGTTACAGATATAGAACAGGAGCCTGCACAGGGCATACAAGGCAAAGAGGAACAGCAGCTGTTTGGCAAGGTTCCATAAGATAGGCCGGTAGGAGCGAATGGTCATAGTTTAAAAAGCACGGTTAATCCCGATCATCCAGCGGAATTGAAAATAATCTTTTTCAGCAAAAGGCAGGCGGTTGATAAGCAGCGGCATATCGAAACGGACGGTCAGCGGCTTGATGCCATAGAGCGGCCCGAATTTCTGGATCGTTAAGGCTACGCCCACACCCGCATCGGCAATCAGGTCCGACATCACCGTGGCCTTGCCCGGCATGTTGGTATTGATGGTGCCGGCATCACCAAACAGGTAAGGATTAATCTTGATGCTGTTGTTTAAGCGTTTGATGTTCATAAAGCTGAACAGCTCACCGAACTCGATCTCCGCACTGGCGGAAGCACCTGTCATGCCTTTGTAGTTAAATACCATCATCCCCTTGGCGTCGCTGGCAGCCAGCACATAGCCGGAGTAACCCCGCAGGTTGAGGCCTCCACCGGCGGTGAAGTGGTTTGTTACGGTGCCGTATTTTCCCCAGTCGGGAGGAATAAAGCCCATCGAGCGTGTGTACTTATTTTCCATCAGCTCTTCGGGGTTGGCGCCCGCTGCAAAGAGCATGGACTCGTCGGCCAGCTTGCTGCCAAAGCCCAGCTGCGCAAACACGCGGGTGTTGATGTTGATCTTGCCCAGGTCGTTTCGATTGATGGCCGTATACTGCAGGCTCGAATAATCGTAGTCGTTGGTAAGGGCCGTACCGCGCACGTTCAGGTTCATGGTTCCCGTACCGCGGTGGTAATTGTAATTGTGGTCGATGCCCACGTTGATATAGCTGTTCAGCTTCTGGATCTGCCACTCGTTTTGGTTGATCAGGTACACCAGGTCGCGCTGCAGGTCGCGCACCATCGCCTTGTATTGAATGTAGATGCGGTTGCGCTCGTTATTGCTTTTCTTCTCGAAGCCCAGGAGCGCGCTTTCCAGGCCGTCCAACGATTTCAGCGTGGCATACACATTTGATTTCTTAATGAAGCGCGCCGTCGAGGTGCGGTAGTTCAGCAAGAAAGACACTGCGTTGTAATTATTTTTATTGTTTGTGCTATCCAGGTAAGCCTGCCCGAAGCCGCTGCTGAACCAGGCCGTCACATCAAACACATGCTTGGTATTCATATAGCCGCCGTTCACATGCGCCCCGATCTTGATGCCGTCGTAACCGTTGTACCACAGGCTTGGCCTGGCTTTCAGTTCATAGTGTTTCCAGTCGAGCGGGTTATATACCTTCGAATCGAAGGTGGTGTTCACGCGGTTGTGTTTCACGTTGTTCATCATGTCCACATCTGCCAGCCTGCGTGAGGGATCGATGATCACATTTTTGATCTTGCCGCTGATCTGTACCGTAGCCGTATAGGTCGGCCTTACTTTTCCCCAGCCGATCCAGCGTGGCAGCACGTTGGCCTTCACCGGTTTTTCAAACCAGGTATTCGGAATGTAATAGTGGTAAGCCGAATCGTTCTTATCCAATACCGTAAAGTCGATCGGCATCTGCATCTCGCCCTTGCGCTTGAATTTGATCACATACTGGCCTTTCTGCTTTCCTTTCTTCACACGCCCGATCTTGTAATCTATTTTTTTGGTGGTCTCCAGCCATTGGTCGAAGAACCAGTTCAGGTCTACGCCGCTGTACTGGATCACCGAGTTGCGAAAGTCTTCCGGGTAAGGGTGGCAGAATTTCCACTGCTCGAAATAATTCTGCATGCATTTATCAAAGAGGTAGCGCCCCAGCACATACTCCAGGTTTTTGAGCATGGCTGCTGTTTTGGTATACACGGCGCTGTAGCCGCCACCGTGACGGATGCCGCCATTATAATCATCGCTGTGCGTGTTCAGCGTCACTTCTTCGCCGCGGGTAGTTACCGCATTCATGTAGCCGTTATAGATCTGGTCGTCGAGGATGCGGTTCTGTTCCGTAAAGCGCTCCACATAATTGCTGCGGGGCTTCATCTCCACTTTGTTGGGCCCGTCGATAAACTGGTAGGTATCGGCGGTATAGAACTGTGTAAAGCCCTCATCGAGGAAAGCCCTGTAGGTTTCATTATTGCCCACCATGCCGAAGAACCAGTTGTGGGTCATCTCATGGATCAATAAATCCCGGTAGTTGGGGTCATAGCCGCCGTCGAGCGTTAGCATCGGGTATTCCACGCCATCCTGTGCATCGGCGCAAATGATCTTCGGATAATGGTAAGGCCCGATGTTGTAGGTATTCACCTCCAGGATCTTCGCCATGTACTGTGGGCAGCTCTGCCAGCCTATGGCATGCGGCTCCTGCACCAGGGCCACGCACTTAATGCCTTGCCACATGTATTCACCGATGCGGTAAGTCGGATCGGCTGTCAGCGCAAAATCATGCACATTCATAGCGGAAAACTTCCAGGTCTTGGTGGTGCCGTCGCGTTTGATAATGGTTGATGGAGGAGAGTTCCAGGGCTTTTTCGCGAAGTTGGAGAGGTCGAGCTTGCGGCGCAGCGTATCGGGCAAAACTTCCTTCTGATTTTGTAAAATGCCCGTGGCGTCGAGTACATAATGGTTAGGCAAAGTGAACTCCACATGGAAAGAGCCGAAGTCGCCGTAGAACTCATGGTCCATGTGCTGGTCGGTATCCCAGCCAAATTTACGATCGTACACCGAAATGCGCGGGTACCAGTGCGTCACGTCGAAATGCTTGTTGCCAAAAGCGTTGAAGGTTTTCATCCGGTTGCGGATCACTTCCTTCGCATAATAGGTTTTGAAGTTGATGTCGAAGGTGATGGATTCTCCCGGTTTCAGTGGCCTTTCCAGGTATACTTTCAAAACCGTATTGTCCAGTTCGGTCTTCAGTTCCTTGTTGCCGGCCTTCATACTTTCCACCACGGTTCCCAGGCCGTCTTTGCGGTATTTGTTGAATTTCAGGTGGTAGTTGTTGTTCTTATACAGGTCGGCCAGGTAAGAGCCCTGGGTTTGCGCGTTATTGTAGAGATGGAAATACACGAAGTAAAGGTCTTTCGGCGAATTGTTCCAGTAAGTGAGTTCCTCATGCCCGGTAATGATGTCGGAGCTGTCGTTCAGCGAGGCCTGGATGTTGTAGTGCACATCCTGCTGCCAGTAGTCGGCAAAAGGCTTGCGGTTCTTCCAGTAAAGCGGGTTGGTTTGTGAGCGGTAATCGGTGTATTCTGTCTGGCCCTGGATGGCCGAAGCGCCCGTCAGAATCACAAGGAGTAAAAGTAGTTTGTTCATAGTGGAATAATAACCTTTAAATATAGGTATTTTATGAAGAAAACATACCCTAAATTTACGAAGAAAAACCAACGAAATCAGGGCTAAAGCCAATTTGAATTAACACGTTTTATGAGATAGCTAAGATTCTATTATGATGTTAGTTGGGCGTGCCCCTGCGGGCCGGGCTATCACTTCAATCTTTTTTGCGAAAAGGCAGCAAAAAAGGATTTTCGTTCTATCCCTCACGCGGGATTGACTTTAATTTTTAAGGGTTTTCTTTATGGGTAGTACGCTGCGTCAGCGATTGCAGCGAAAATCCTCCACGCTGTTCTTTTGCGTGGAGATTGTAGCGGAAAGCGCGCCCGGACGCCCCAAACTATTCGGAAAGTGCTGAAAGGTTGTTGTTACTCCTTCATCAGTTTCAAAAACAGCTCAAGGGCCTTTCTTTTATCAGCATCAAGCGTATAGGAAATCTTATTCTTCAGGTAATCGTACGAATCGAATCCCGGCGTGGGATGTTTTTTTTCCTCCACCGCTTCTTTGATGTGATCCACGCCGTATTTCAGCGTTTCATTGAATTCAGAAATAAAGCCCTCATCAATCGGCTTATTGCTGACCCATGCCGCAAATACAAAAGGAAGGCCTGTGTATGTTTTCCATTCGTCGGCCAGGTCGTAATGGTAGGGATGGTCTTTGGTGGTAAGGCCGAAAGTGCGGTCGCCGATGATCACGGCGCCGGTTGTGCCGCCGATCTTGTTCTCGAAGCCTTCTTCCGCAGGAATAAAAGTAATGTTCTTTTTCCAGAAGTGGCGGTTCAGCACCTGCACCAGCGTGATCGAGGATTTCGACTGGTAGTCGAGCATGATGTGCGTAAGCTCTTCCAGGGGCTTATGCGCAAACAGCTTCACGCTGTCTACCTTGCCATTGGCGCCGATGCAATAGTCGGTGATGATATGGTATGACTCGAGCTCGGGGATAATAGCCACGGGAACCAGGCCGATGTCCACACGCTGGTGTTTTAATTTTTGGGCGCAGGTACTCGGAATATCGTATTCGATATGGGCCGCTGTTTTGAGCGGATGGTGTTTCAGGCCATAAACGAAAGGAGTGGTATTATAATAGTTGACAATAGACAGGGAATACATGATCAGATCGGTTCAGGTTTGGGAATGTTGGGATTTGCGGGATCAGACGGCATGAGCTGTTTGATCTCTAAGAAACAAAGAGTGGCGCCGGTGACAGCAAGCACGGGGCCAAAGAAAATTCCCATAAACAAGGGAAGGATCATAAAGAATGCATACACCATACCAATGCCAATCGCAGTGCCTTTGTGCCCGCGGGTAAAAGCGGCGCTTTGAGAAATGCTCATGCGGTGCCTTTCGAAATTATAGTCGAGCATGGTAAAGCCGATATAGTACCAGGAAACGAAGAGCAGGAAAGGAGCGGTGATGATTACCAGGGGAGGAAAGAGTATTGTCACGAGAAAGCAGACAGCGATGAAAAGATATTCGAGAAACATGTTGCGCAGGCTGACACCGATGCCCCTGAAAATGTCTTTCAGCAGCTGCAGGCCGTTGAAGGGGTATTTTTTTCCGGTCAGCTTTTCTTCGATGGATTCGGATAATAACGAGAAGAGGGGAGAGAGCAGGATCAACAGCACATACTTCATCAAAGTGCCCGACACCATCCAGAACAGGAGCTTGAGCACCCAGCCCAGGATGATGCTGAAATAGCCGGTGAGGAAAGGCTTGGCAAAGGAAAGCCAGGATCCCGAATCAGGAATGCCGTTTACGTCCAGTTGCTCATTTACCCATGAGCTGATGTATTCGGCCAGCTGCGCAAAGAGCCAGATGCTGCCTGCCCATACGAGGCCCCATACCAGGATCGGGTACAGGAAGTAGGGCCAGAGCCCTTTTTCAAACAGGAGTGGAATGCCCCTGAAACAGTTGCCGATGGCACGGAACAGCTCAGCGAAAAATGTCATGTTGATTCTATTTCGGAGCTAAAATTAGTATAAAATCTAATAAATAGCGGGAGGATGCGGGAATAATTGCCTCTGCGCGGCAAATGTTGATTTACAGCCCGTTGCCTTGGCTGCTGAGCCTGTCGAAGTACTTTGCGGGACACGCCCAAAAAATTAAACACAAGTTGTCACAAAAAATGTAAGACGATTAATGACATAGTCGGTTTTTATAACAATACCTGCTGCGTTAACGCCGGTACTTCGCCAGAAAGGCCAAAGGCGTTTCACCGCTTTGCTTTTTAAATAAGCGCGAGAAGTAGGAATTGTCGATATAGCCGAGGAGTTCCGCCACGCGGTTCACGGGAAGCTGCGTTTGCACCAGCAGGCGCCTGGCCTCCAGGATGATCCTGTCTGTGATCAGCTGCCCGGTGGTTTTATTTAAGGTAGCCTTGCAGATCCGGTTCAGGTGCTTTTCGGTCATGCTCATCAGGGCCGCATAATCCCTGGGCGATTTCAGGGTTTTATAATGAAGGTCTACCAGGCCCTCCAGCTCTCTCACCCGGGCAAGGTAGTGTACCTGCTGATGCTCGACCGCCGCCGCCGGGAGGCTGCACCTGCTGAGCTCTACATAAACATAATTGCTGAGCGCCAGTAATTTCTGTTGTTTCAGGGGCTTATGCGCAAGCTGCTCCGTAAGAATATCCTTAAATAATTGAGTGATCGTTGAGAGGCTTTGTCCTTTTAATACAATTAAAGGCGAATTGTAAATGGATTGAAAAAACGGAAACTGCCGGATGGTGACACTGGTATAGGCCTCGTCGTAAAATGCTTTGGTGTGAAAAAAAATATAGCCCTCCACATCTTTGGAGAGTTTCCAGTCGTGAGTCTGGCCCGGGGAGAGCATAAACACATAGCCCGGTTTCACGGGGTAGGTGGTGAAATCGACATCGTGGGTGCCGCTGCCTTTGGTAAACAGGATCGATAAATAAAAATCGTGCTTGTGCGGAACATGAATAAAATGGTGCTTTTCCAGGTGCTCCTGCAAGGTATTGGCATAAAAGCTGTCTTCGTGATTTTCCTGGTGAAAATTCTCAATGTTATAAACCGGAAGCTCTTTTTTTACCATGATCTAAAATTACGCAAAATGTCCGTATTGTGCTATAAGTGGCGTCTTTTTTACGGCAAATCCGCAGCCAAAATGCCGACCTTTGTATCAGCAAACCGGATTATCACACTAAAAAACAACGTATATGAAAGCAACATTGGCAACTAAAGCATGGCGCATCGTCAAAGGGAAATGTCCTGATTGTGGTAAGGGCGACGTTTATGAGAAAAACCGTAAATGGATCCAGCTTCCAAAGATGAACCACAACTGTGAGCACTGCGGCTATAATTTCAACGGGGAGCCCGGCTATTTCCTGGGGGCCATGTATGTCAGCTATGCCATGGCAGTGTTTGAAGGCCTCGTGACCTTTTTCATCGCTTCCCTGTTCATGACAGAATTTTCCGGCCTCAGCCTGGCCCTTATCATTACCGGCGTGATCGTCGTGTTCGCCATTCCTAATTTTAAATTCTCACGCATCATCTGGATGAACCTGTTTCCGTACAGGAAGTAGGGGAGGGACAGAAGAGATGAAAGAGACTTAAGGGATGGAAAAGACTGGTAGGACAGAAGAGACACCTCCGGTAAGTGGTTTGTCCTGCAAAAGCCTGAAGGGCTTTAATATGAGTAACGAAAAAAAAATAATACAGCCGCAACCTTGAAAAGGGTTGAATGTTGCGCGGAATTCTTCATACGGAGAATCCCGCCTTATCACAAACAAAAAAAGGGAATAAAGAACAGTTAAATCTGTCTCTTTATTCCCTTTTGTCAAATAGTCCCTTAAGTCTCCGCTAGCTGAGCGAAGCCGAGGCTAGCCTAATGCCTGTTTCAGATCCTCGATCAGGTCTTCCACATCTTCCACGCCTACGCTCAGGCGGAGCAGGTTTTCCACCACACCGGCCTTGTCGCGCTCCGCTTTAGGGATCGAGGCATGCGTCATCGTGGCCGGGTGATTGATGAGCGATTCCACGCCGCCCAGCGATTCAGCCAAAGAAAACACCTTGAAAGAAGATGCAATTTTAAAAGTCTGCTCCAGGGAAGCACCTTTCAGAACGATGGAGATCATGCCGCCGAAATCGCGCATCTGCTGCTTCGCGATCTCATGGTTAGGATGGTCTGTAAAGCCCGGCCAGTAGATCTTTTCGATTTTCGGGTGCGTTTTCAGAAATTCGGCGATCTTACGGCCGTTGTAGCAATGGCGCTCCATGCGCAGGTGCAGGGTTTTGATGCCGCGCATTACCAGGAAGCAGTCCATCGGGCCGGGATTGGCGCCGCAGCTGTTCAGGATAAAATACAATTGTTCGTGCAGTTTGCTGTCGTTCACTACCAGGGCACCCATTACCACATCGCTGTGGCCGCCCAGGTATTTGGTTACGGAATGCATCACGATGTCGGCTCCCAGGGCCAGTGGATTCTGTAAATACGGAGAGGCAAAGGTATTGTCGACTGCCAGGATAATGTTGTTGGCTTTGGCAATGGCCGAGCAGGCGGCAATGTCAATGATCTGCATCGTCGGGTTGGTTGGTGTTTCCGCCCAGATCAGCTTCGTATTGGCATTCACGTATTGCTTGATGTTCTCGGCATTGCTCAGGTTGATGAAATGGAATTTAATGCCGTAGTTTTCATAGATCTTGGTGAACATGCGGTAAGAGCCGCCGTACAGATCGTCGCCGGTGATCACTTCATCGCCCGGGCGTAATAATTTCATCACCGCATCGGTAGCGCCCATGCCGCTGCTGAAACATACGCAGTGCTTGCCGTTCTCGAGGGCGGCAATGTTTTTCTGCAGGGCCTCGCGGGTTGGGTTTTTGCCGCGTGCATAGCCGTAGCCTTTATTGGTGCCCGGCGATTCCTGCACGTAGGTAGAGGTTTGAAAGATCGGTGTCATGATGGCACCGGTTGACGGATCGGGCTCGGCACCGGCGTGAATAGCCTTTGTGCCGAATTTATGATTGGAAAAGTCTGACATAGCTTCTAAATTTTGGCACGAATTTAAGCTAAATTTAGAATTGTTTTAGCGATTATTTATCAGTAATTTTAAAAGCCTCTTGAAACGAAGCGGGGCATTTTTTTGTTGAAGCATTTGATCTGCATACTGTCTGTTTTGACCGGGCTCGCTTTTACGGGCTGCCAAAAAAAGAAAACGGAAGCGCCCCCTGATGTGGGCTATGGCTACGCTCCCGACCTCATCGGGAAATATGTGGTGTATGATGTGGATTCTACGGTGTTCGACGATTTTGCTAAAGACACGCTTTATTACAAATACCGCATCAAGGAAAAACTAAGCGAAAATTTTACCGACAACCAGGGCCGCCCCGCCATTAAGCTGATCCGCTATATCAAGCGCTACGATCCTGCTAAAAGCTACGACCAGATGGACTGGACGGTAAAGGATGTCTGGAATTATACCCGCACAGCCACCGCCCTGGAGGTGGTGGAGGAAAATGTGCGTTATACCAAGCTCGTCTTTCCGGTAAAAACCGATGTCAGCTGGAATGGCAATGCCCAGAACACACAGCCGGCCATGGATTATAAATACCTCTTCACGGATCTGAAGCATTCGGTAAACGGAACGGTATTTGACGATGTGTTATGCGTCGAGCAAAAAGACGATAAACGCAAGAATGTGATCCATCGCCAGTATTATATAGAGAAGTATGCCAGGAACGTGGGGCTGATCTACCGGGAAATTACCGATGTATACTCCAACAGCGTGGTAGCCGGCGTGCCGGTGGAGCAGCGCATTGAAAAAGGAATCATTTATAAATTAACCTATATCACACATGGAATTGAATAAGAATGTACTGTATGCCGCACTCATTGCCGCTTTCTGCACGATAGCCGCCCCGGGCCTGAATGCCCAGACCAAATACTGGGTCAGGTTTAAGGATAAGAACGGCTCTCCCTACAGTGTGAGCAACCCTTCCGCTTTTTTGTCGAATAAGGCCATGACCAGGCGTGCCAACCAGGGCATCCAGGTAGACATGACCGATATTCCTGTCAACCAGACCTACATCAACCAGGTGAATGCCACGGGCGCTGTTGTGTTTCAGCGTTCCAAATGGTTCAATGCAGCGATCGTCATCATTGCCAACGGTTCGCAGCTGGCGGCTGTCAATGGGCTGAGCTGTGTGCTTGGCTCAGCGCCGGTCAACCGCTATCATGCTTCTACAGGGCCCGACGAACTGGTCTCTTCACCGTTGCCTTCTTCGCAGAAATCCGCTACCTCAAATACATACAGCTATGGCCCTTCGCTTACGCAGGTGAGCCAGATCAAGGCCGATTGTATGCATAATAAAGGCTTCCGAGGACAAAATATGACCATTGCCGTGATCGACGATGGCTTCGATAATGTGGATAACAACCCGGTATTCGATTCCTTGCGTAATGAAGGACGCATCCTCGGTACCCGCGATATTGTGGCGGGCAATACATCCGTGTATGAAGATGATTCGCACGGAGCGATGGTGCTATCCTGCATGGCCGGTAATTCACCGGGAAACCTCATCGGTACGGCTCCTAAGGCGAGCTATTACCTCTTGCGCTCGGAAGATGTGTTTTCGGAAAAAATTATCGAAGAGAATAACTGGGTGGTAGCGGCAGAGCTGGCGGATAGCCTCGGTGTAGACATCATTACTACTTCTCTGGGATACAGCACCTTTGATATTGCCTCACAAAATCATACCTATGCCGACCTCAACGGCCGTACCTCGGTGGCTTCTATTGCGTCTACCATGGCCGCGCGTAAAGGTATTTTCCTGCTCAATGCTGCCGGCAACGATGGCAATAATCCATGGCATTATATCGGCATACCGGCCGATGCCGACAGTATCCTCACCGTTGGGTCTGTCAACGGAAGCGGAATCCACTCCGGCTTTAGCTCTGTAGGCCCTACGGCCGACGGGCGTATCAAGCCTGATGTAAGCACCATGGGCGAAGGCACGTATGTCTGCCAGCCCAATGGCATGTTCGCTGCCGGAAACGGTACTTCCTTTGCCTGCCCGGTGATGGCCGGCGCTGTGGCTTGCCTGTGGCAGGCCAATCCCGGCAGAACCAATATGCAGGTGTTGAATGCGATCCGCACCTCATCTTCCAAAAACGGCAATATGGATAACGATTATGGCTGGGGAATTCCGGATCTGTGTTTGGCAGACGCTATCCTGAAATCTTTACCAAGCGGTGTTGCAGAGCTTTCAAAACAGGCGTTGGTGCTGTTTCCGAATCCCGCTAAACAGGAAATTAGCTTTAAGCTGGATGAAACTCCCGAAGATGTCACACTCACAGATATTTTAGGAAAAACAGTTGATTTTAGCTACACTACTAATGGAGATGTGCATACTGTTGCATTTAAGCCGGAAATGGCGAACGGAGTTTATTTTATGACCATCCGCACCAAAAGCGCTTCCCTGCAAAGTAAGTTTGTGAAGGAGTAATGGGGCTTCGGCTCCGCTCAGCCACCATTCTTTCCTTATGTATTACATCTTATTAAAACCCGTTCTGAGCTTATCGAAGGGTTCAGCTTCCCTTTGGTGATGCCTTGCTTCTGATTAATTAACCGTTGACTGAGCGCAGTCGAAGGCAACGGGCAATAAGCTATGGCTCCGGTCAAATCATTTTGGGCGTGCCTCCGCAAAAAGGCAGCGGAGTCGGGCTTTGCGCTCCAATCTTTTTTGCAAAAAGGCAGGCAAAAAAGGATTTTCGCTACAATCCCTCACGCAAATCCCGGATTGCTTTGAAATGCTACAGATCATAGCAGGCAAGGGCTTCCGGCTGTCGTATCTTTGTAGGAGCGTTTTTCTTCGCTTTCTACTTAACATGCCAAAATTATATTTCGATTCACAGCGTTATGCTGATCTTCCGCTTCATTACGGCAAAGTACCGCCCTGGCTGGCCGAGCGCATGAGCCGGCTCGGCGGTGCCATCATCGAATCGGTGATGCTGGAGTATGGCAAGACTGAAGTATTGTCGCGCCTCAGCGATCCGCTTTGGTTCCAGGCTTTAGGCTGTGTGATGGGCATGGACTGGCATTCCTCAGGAATTACCACCTCGGTGATGGGTGCTTTGAAAAAAGCGTTGAATCCTAAGTTCAACGAGCTGGGCATTTATATCTGCGGGGGAAAAGGAAAACACTCGAGGGCTACACCTTCTGAATTGATTGCCCTGGCAGAACGCACCGGCCTCAACGGGACGGAGCTGGTGAGGAACAGCAGGCTCAGCGCCAAGGTAGACAATACCGCCATCCAGGATGGCTTCCAGATTTACCTGCATACTTTTATCGTTACCAGAGAAGGTGATTGGTCGGTGATCCAGCAGGGCATGAACGATAGTAACGGCATGGCGCGCCGCTATCATTGGAATTCGGCGCAGCTAAGCTCTTTTGTGGAAGAGCCGCACACCTTTATCTATGGCGCCAACCAGGGCCAGATCCTGAACCTGACGGATAAAGCCGCAACAGCTACCAAAGCGGGACTCCTGGAGCTGGTAAAAGAGCCCGGCCTGATCATTCCTGAAATGCGAAAGATCAGGATGCCTTCGCACCACGATGTGCGCGAAGAGGATGTGGATGTCAGGCGTCTCGGCAGTATCCTGGCACTGGCACATGAGCGGCAGGTCACTGATTTCGAATCGCTGCTCCTGCTGGAAGGTGTTGGCCCGCGCGCCATCCAATCGCTGACGCTGGTGAGCGAGGTAATCCACGGCACGCCCTCGCGCTTTTCCGATCCGGCGCGCTTTAGCTTTGCGCATGGCGGTAAAGACGGGCATCCTTTCCCTGTGCCTACCAAAACCTATGATCAAACCATTGATATTCTTCGCGGGGCACTTGAGCGTGCCAGGCTTGGAAACACCGACAAGCAGGATGCTATCAAAAATCTGACGCTGGCAGCGCAGGCCATCGAGAAGAACTTTATGCCCAATGCCAATTTTTATAAAGTGATCGAACAGGAGCGGAGAGATGCCTGGAAATATGGTGGCCGCACGGTGTTCGGGAAATCTAAGCCTCCGAAAAATCAGGGGCAGATGAGCTTGTTTGACTAATCGGTTGGAATTTTATGGAACGCAGATAGTTATGATCAAAATAAGATTACAGCACAGGAAATGATATGTGGGCATCGTACTTAGGCTTCTCATCATTGTTCTAATCTGCTCAATCCGTGTCATCTGCGTTCCATCCCGCTGGCATGTTGTTTTCTAAACGAGGGTATGTCAACCTACCGCATCGGCTGTTCGGGATACTACTATCCTTACTGGAAAAACAAATTTTATCCACAGGGTCTGCAGCCTAAGGGCTGGTTGCAGTATTATAGCTCCGTATTCAATACCGTGGAGCTTAACGGGACGTTTTACCGGACACCGAAGCTGAGCGATCTGCAGAAGTATGCAAGCGTCACTTCCACTGATTTTCGTTTCTCGGTGAAGATGAGCCGTTTCATGAGCCACGTATCGAAGTTGAAAGACTGCCGTGAGAAAATAAAGGAGTTTCAAGACCTGATTCTGCAAGGCCTGGGAGACAAGCTGATGTATTTCCTGTTCCAGATGCCCCCGTCTTTTCAGTACACGGAAGAAAATCTGAACCGTATCCTTGAGAATGTTCCCCACGAAGGGCGGCAGGTGGTTGAGCTCCGGCATCTATCATGGTGGAATGAAGAGGTGAAAACCGCTTTTCAAAAAGCCGGGATAACATTTTGCAATGTCGATTTTCCGGGCCTGGATACTTACTTCATCCATACAAGTCCGCATTTTTATCTGCGCCTGCATGGTAGTCCTGAGCTATTCAAGTCTTCGTATGATCCGGTGACATTGAATCGTTTTTATGAGCAGTTTCCTAAAGACGCTACAAATTATACCGTCTATTTCAATAATACATACTACGAAGCGGGTTATACCAATGCGCTCGAACTTATCAATTTAGTTTCTCATGCCTGAAGGTCCGTCCATAGTTATCTTAAAAGAGTTGCTACAGCCCTCTGCCGGAAAAGTCGTGCAATCGGCAGAAGGTAGTGCGGTCATTGATTTCAAGCGCCTGGAAGGTAAAAAGATCCTCAATTTCAAAAGCTGGGGAAAGCACACATTGATTTGCTTTTCGGATTTTTACATCCGCATCCATTTGCTGATGTTCGGTTCTTACAGGATTAACGAGCGGAGAGAGCTGATGATTCCGAAGCTGAGGCTGATCATGAAAGGAGTTGAGCTGAATTTTTATACCTGCCAGGTAAAGCTGATGGAAGGACAACCGGACGCCGACTACGACTGGGAGGCAGATGTGATGGGCGATGCGTGGAATGCAGCAAAGGCTCTGGAAAAGATCCGGGCTTTGGATTCTGCTATGCTATGCGATGTGCTGCTCGATCAACAGATTTTTTCAGGCTCCGGAAATATCATCAAAAATGAAGTGTTGTTCCGGATTGCCGTACATCCTGAATCGCTTGTAAAAGCGATGCCTCTGAACGCATTAAAAAAGCTGGTAAAAGAAACCAGGAATTATAGTTTCGATTTTTACCATTGGAAAAAAGCAAACGTTCTGAAAAAGCATTGGCTGATTTACAAGAAAGCCTTTTGTCCCCGCTGCTATATTCCTGCTACAACTACTTACCTTGGCAAAGGAAAAAGGCTCAGCTGTTTTTGCAACAATTGCCAGCTGCTATATCGTTAAATTGTTATTGAGGTCGAAATGTGTGGAGAAGTAATTCTTAAGCTGTTCGGCAAGGCCCGAAATGGTGGCTGATTTCATGATAAACTCCTGTGCTCCCAATGCTTTAAGCTCGGCAGCCATCCGCTCGCTGTTGGAGCCCGAGAGCATTACGGTTGGGATCTGGGCAATAATTTCCGTATTCACGATCAAATTGAGGCATTCCTTTCCACTCGTGGGCCCCATGTAGAGGTCAAGAAAAATGCAGTCGGGAACAGCCTCCTGCCTGATGAGTGCTCTCAGCGCCTCCTGGCAATTGGTGAAAGAGGTGCATTTTACATCTATATCAAGCTCTTCAAGGGCAAACCGGAAAATATCAATTTCTTCAGGATCGTCATCAATCAGGAAACAATGGATAGTCTGAAGTTTTTTCATAAGTACAGGTAAATAGACATTCACTCTGTAAACACAATATGATGCCAGCGCGCCCTGGGTTTTAAGGTTGGCCGGCTTTTCCGGAGGAAGCCCTTTTTTTAACAAAGGTATAGTAAATGCCCACATTGGCTCCGATACTGAACGGATACTCTTTTGCCGTTTGCCCAGCCACGATAGAGGTGAAAAACTGCCTGTAAACAGGCTCGAGGCTCACACTGATCTTTTCATTAAACGCGTATTGTACGCCGAAGCCGATCACCCCGGCCATATTAAATTTCGATTGTCCGATATTCAAATCAGACTTGCTTTTCGTTTTTCGGTCATTGGTATATTCCACAATAACCACAGAGGTTTTTTTAGTGAAAATATTGATAGATATTCCTGCAGAAACAAAGCATTGCAGATTTCTGATCCGGAATAAGTAATTGCCTTTGATGGGAAATTCCACGTATCGGTATTTGAATTTTGTGATGCTTTTTTCCGGGTACTCCTCGTTGACATTTCCCTGCCAGTTGAGCTTCACCGGTTTTGTTTTTTCGCCTCTGAGGACATACTGTATCCCAATCTCTAAGGCAAACTTCCGGGTAATGGCTTTTTTGAAGCTCAGGCCGGTTGTGAACCCAAACATTCCGGTTTCTTCCTTATTCCGCATCTCAGCGATCCATTCATTGGGATAAGTATAATTCAATAAGCGGTAGCAATAATCGGGAGAATACATAATTCCCACTTTTAATCGTTTCCAGGAAGAAGAATCCGCCGGTTGCCCCGAGCAGGACAGGGAAAAAAACAAGAGGATAGATAGTGCAAGCTTCATGCTAAAGGCTTTCTATGTATTGTTTGATCAGGGCGAAACCTTCTTCGTCAACCAATGTAGTGCCGATCTTAGGCATTTGTCCTTCTCCCATTAAATTTTTGATGCTGTTGTCTTTATCTTTGATTCCCGATTGAGCGAGTGGGATTTCGTAATCCATAAATAATTTTGAGTCGGCGGCTTTTCCTGATTGGTTGTGGCAATGCGCACAGTTGATGTCGAGGTAAGCCCTGCCCCTGTCGGCAAGAGCCGCGTTGGTATCGTATGCGGCGGCCGTATGCAGGAAGCCTGAATTATTTGTGGAATCCATGACTCCTGCATTCTGAAAGTAAAGTAACTGGTTGATCGTGGTGTTGTTTCGAATCACATCGGTATTCAGGTTCCTTATTTTCGGACCTATGGGGATGATGTTGCCGCCATCATTGTGGCAGGTCGTGCATTCGTTCATATTGGGCACATGGTAGGAAATAACTTTCGCATGGCCGTTCCCGTCAATCCAGTTGACTGTTTTGTTAAGCCCTGAAGTCACAAGGAAAGCTTCCGTTTGCGCTTCGTTCCACAGGTAGGTAGCCACATTCCATTTAGAATCCCATTTCAGTAAAAGCCTGGTTTCAATAATCTTTTTTCCTGCTGCGGGATTTCTCTTATCATTGAAATAGTAAAAGGTTTTTACCAGGAGTGTTCCGTCCGGGAAAGCAGGTAAACCATTATTTTGCGCGGTCATCCGGGTGCCAGGGGGAAGCTTTAAGAGGCGTTGTTTTTCAGCATAGTCAGAAAACAACTGGGTCGGGATCTCATAAAGGAAGAAGCCGTCACCGGGAACCAGGTCTGAAGGATTGCCCCGGAAAATGGCATGTTCGGAGAGCTGTTGTGGAAATTGAAGGAGGTTGTCGGTTTTGATCAGGTTATCTTTCCTGCAGGATTCGAAATATACCAGGCAGCAAGCCACGATCAGCACAGGGATAATCGTTTTATATGTTCCTGTTCCGAATCCTTTCATTAATCAAATATCGGGTTATTTATGAAAAGATAAACGTAGGGTCTTAAGAAATAGTATGTTGTTTTTAGGATAAAATGATGATTGTCAGTTCGGGCCTGTGCCTTATGCTTTCATCAAATTGACCGGAAGCTTATAAAATTCCCCGTAGCGCTGAATCAGCTTGTTGAATTCTGCCTGCTGCCCGGCACTCAGGGCTTTGAGCAACTGGTATTCCAGTGCTATCGCTTTGGGTTTGAAGGTGCGGCGCCAGGTGCCGCTGATCTGTCCGCCCACTAAAATGGTATTGTCGAAGGTAAACGTCTTTTTGGAGTCGTGCTTAAACTGGAGAATGGCATCGCGGTTCTTATAGCCCATGATCAGCTCGTCATAAATAGGCAGGAGGTGGATGTTGTTGCTTAAGGGCTTGATGTTCTGCGCTTCAAAATAGTAGGTTTCTTTTTCAAAGACTTCTTTGGAGAAAAGCGAACCGGTGAGCTCTACTCCCTTTTTGCAATCCGTGAGGCTTAGCCCCGACCAGGTCGCATAATCTTTCAGTGTGGCCGGTCCGCGGCTTTTGAAGTAGCGTTTGGTAAGCTCCAGCAATGCTTCGTCGCGTGTCTTTTCTTTCACCGGGGCAACACGTTCTTCGAGCAGGGCGTAGGTAAACTGGTTTCCCTGTTTCTTCCCGCTGCAGATCAGGGCGGCCAGCTCGGCATGCATCATAATACAGGTCAGGCGCACGCCATCGGATTGGATGCCATTGGCTGTTAATGCTCTATTCAGCTCTTCCCGTGTGAGGTGTTTATTCCCCTGCAGGGCTTTTTCTATAATGCTGTGGCATCGCTTGAAAATTTTAGCGTCGAGCTCCATCTTGCGGTACATATAGGCATTGATGGCACTCACCCTTGGCGCTGTGAGCATCAGCATCCAGCGCAGGTCGGCTGCCACTACCAGGTGCCAGGTAGGGCGCAGCAAATGCGTGCGGATGATCTTCCCCTCGCTTAGTTCTTTTTCAATGGCCTGATCATCGAGGTGCGGCAACCGCAGGCCGATGCCCCATTTGCTTTGTGCATATTCCTGTCCCTGGATGGCGCCGAACCATTTCACGAGATCCGCGGCTTTTTTAAAGGTGCTGCCATTCAGTTGCTGTGTCTGCAGGCGTTGTGAGGCAATGTCGTTCAGTGTCATAGGTTCTGTCAATGAAATTAATGATGAGCTGATAAAGCGGCATAACGGAAACCGGCAAAGTCTTCCAACTCAAAGCGCAGCGGAAATCCGAGTGAGCTGCTGGCATTGCTGCCGTAAAGAAAATTGAAAATGGTAGAATAATCGCTTGAGTCCTTGTATTGCTGGTACAAGCTCTCCGCCAATACCTTTGTCTCATCGGCTACGTGGACAGGAGCAGGAGCCTGCTTCGCTACGAAGGTTTCCTGTTCTATATGCTCCTGTAGGGTTTGTGGCGCCTCATGCGATTGGCGGTATACAACACGCCAGGCGTATTCCAGGATGCGTTGCCGGATCATGTCGCCTGAAAAATGTTCACCGGTCCAGAAAATGGGAGTACAAAAATTCCGGCTCAATAATGCGTTAATCTTGAACTTGCTGTCGTAATCGCTGGTGTAGCGGTTGGTCCAGCCGCCTTTAAGATCGTCGGAGAGCGTGATGGCAATACCAATAACCTTGTCGGTTTGTTGAAGAGGCAGTCCCTTATTTAAATCCCGGGATACTTCAGCAGCGATGTCTTCCGCTCTCAGCGCTTTCAACTCCTGTAGCTTTTCCATGACATGTTCTTTCGCCATCGGGTTAAAGCCACCCAGGGGAAGGGCGAGATCACCTTTCGTTTCTCCCTGCAATAATTTTAGATAGTCCTGGAACCTTGCCGGTGTCAGGGGCTTTTGATACAGCTCCAGCATGGCATCGATAACCGGTATGACCTGGAATTTCATGCGGCATTTATTTTTCGAACTTCATCTGCCCGACAATGGATGACAGCTCTGTAATGGCTTCCGGCTTATCGGCCAGCATTGCCACGTGCAGGATGGTGCCTTTGTCGATCTTATCATAAGGAACCTGCTGTTCCTTGATGTAGAGCTTGCGCGTATCATCTTTAAAATACAGCCATTCCACTTTTTTATCCAGGAAACTTCCTTTGATCTTTTCCGCCTGAGAAGAGGAGAATCCCTGCTCCGTGTAAAAATAGGAAGGGTGATGCCCGGTGTACACAATCAGGCTCACAAAGCCCGTATCACCGATTTCGCTGATCTTACGGAATTTCAGAACTTCAAAATCATACTTGGCATCCCTGGTAATGATATAGCCATCGGGAACCGCGATGCTGAATTTTTTAGCACCTTCGTATATTGGCCATGTTTCCGTTCTGGCCTTGCTGTTCAGCTTCCGGCTTCCCTTGCTGAGCGAGGAGAAGACACGCTCCGACAGCTTCATAAACTCATCCTTCTCCTTAAAGGCCGCCGGCGTAATGTAAGCGCTGATCCGGAACACGCTGTTGTCGGCTGTTTTCACCAGGAGCGTATTTACCAGGATGGCATTTTGTGTCGTATCAAAGGTGAGTGGCGTGGAAATAACGGATACGAGCGAATCGCTGTCAGTGAGGACCCGGCTTTTAAAATCATCGCGGTCGTCTTTAAGAGAGTGGTTTAGCAAGCTACCGCTGCAAACGGAATAGAGCTCCTGGGCAAAGAACACCATGCGCATGTCTTTTACATCCAGTACAATCCTGGTTTCGGTGTCCCTGTTCGGGTCGGCCGACATGAGGTTCGTACCTCTGGCCTTATTTTCCGCAGAGGCCGGAAATAAAAAGAAGGCCCGGTCGTTGAGGATGGATTGCTTGTTGCTGAGCGCTGCCGAGCCAATGGCTGCTTGCTGGGAAAAGGAGAGTTGTACAAAACAGAGGCAGGCAATTGTAAAGAGCTTTGTGTAATTCATCTGGTATTTTTTAATAGTGGATTTTATTTTTCTACCAGGGAGAGCCATTGACTGATCACTGCCTGCAGGTTTTTCTTTTGGGCGCTGACATGGTCCGGGTCTTTAAAGATGGCTGTTCTTCTGCCGTCCTTATAGCTGCCTTCCAGCAAACCGGAAGTGTCATTTACCTTAGCGCCGCTGGGGAATACGAGCATAATCCGGTTCTTAAATAAGTTGAAGACAGCGATCTCGCGTTTGTATTCTTTGGGATCGAAAGGAGCCATGCTGCCCGTATAATAAAAACAGGGATTGTTCCATTTGATCTGTTCGCCTATCTCTTTGTCCGTTTCCAGGATGATGTTGCGAAGAGCAGCTACAACCGCTTTTACATCCGGGTCGAGTGCGTCGATGTGCTGTTGCACCTGTTCTTCACCAGATAGTTTAGGGACTTTTGCCATAGGCTTAAAGATAGGATATTTTAAAATGCTTCGCTGTAAAAGGCGAAAAATTCCCGCAGCAGGGAATAAACATCGCGCCACTCGAAATAATGCGGGCTCGTGCTGCTTAGCGCTGTAAATCCTTCTTTTCTGAAAAGTAGTTTGATGCGGCTGATGTGGTAGTATTGCGATACCACGATGAGGGAGCTGATGTGCAGGGAATCTTTGAGGGCCAGGGTATTCTGCACGGTTTTAAGGGTATTATTGCCTTTATTGTCAACCACGATTACCGAATCCGGTACGCCATGTAGCAGCAGAAACTCTTTCATCTTTGTGCCTTCGTAATGCCCTTCTTTTCCTAATCCGCCACTCACGACCAAGCCATGTACGCGGTGGCTTTGGTATAATTGCAGTCCGCATTCCATACGTTTTTCAAGCCGTTCGGATAAGCTGCCGTCTGTATTCACCTTGTTCCCGAAGATGACGGCATAGTCGGCGCTTTGGCCTTCGTCTGCGAGGCCGTCGCTTACAATGACGATGCTATGGACCAGCAGCCATGCCACAAACAGGAGAGCGAGGTATTTGCCGGTTTTTTTCAGCATTATTTTTTTATTCCGGTGTTTCTCCATACGATTCCCACTGGCAACAAATTTGCAGAGAAAATTCCACAGTGTCCTTTTTTATGATCATTTTAAACTAAAATTATGTCTTTTTCCCGTTTGTGGCAAGTATGCCTGTTGGTATTTTCCCTGTTCAACTGCCGGCCGGCTGAAGCAAAGCAAGAGCTTCCGGATACGGTGCACACCGGTATTTACATTACCAGCATTCATGATATCGATTTCAAGCAAAAGGAATATACCGTCACGTTCTGGCTATGGATGAAATATAAAAATAAGGAATTCGATTTCATCCAGAACCTGGAAGTACCGATGGCCAAGACCGTCACCAAATCCTATTCGACCATCGATAGCAGCAATAACCAGATTTACATCCTGATGAAGCTGCAATGTGTGATGAAAGATTCCTGGAAGATCGATAAGTTTCCTTTCGACAGGCAGAAGCTCCGGCTTTCGATCGAGAACTCCCAGTTCGACTCCGAAGCCCTGGTGTTTGCGGTGGATACCATCGGCAGGCAATTCGATCCGCGTTATACCATCAGCGGTTGGAACATCGATAGCTTCCAGGTATACACCAAAATAAAAGAATACGAAACCGATTTCGGGGATAAATCCCTTTTAAAGCCGCATACCGAATACAGCGCCTTCCGGGTGAGCATGCAGCTGGAGCGCCAGGCCATTGGTCTGTTCTGGAAAATGTTCCTGGGCATGTACGTGGCTTTCCTCATCGCTTATGTCTGCTTCTTTATTCATGCCGAAAATGCAGCAGAACGTTTTGGGCTCGCCGTAGGATCCTTGTTTGCGGTGATCGGCAATAAGTATGTAATCGATTCTTCCCTGCCTGAATCCACCACCTTTACGCTGGTAGATACCCTGCATGGCATCACACTGCTCTTTATCTTTGTGGTGATCCTGTTCAGTATTTATTCGCTCAAGCTAAGCCGTTCTTACAAAACGACTCATGCTAACAAGTTAGACCTGATCGTGGGTCAGGTGCTGTTGGTGATTTACCTGGTACTGAATTATTATTTTATTTCGGAGGCGGTTAAGAACTGCTAAGGGGTATGTTTGGTATAGTTCATCACCTCTTCCATGCTTCTGAATACCGGTAAGCCTTTGGAGAGGATCAGGTCGCGTTCCTTATTGGCGCCGGGGCTTTCGGCCAGCAGCAATAAGCCTTCGCAGGCGCTGATCACCGCCAGCGAGATCTCCATGGTGCTCTTGTAAGGATCGGGCACCTTGGCCTTTTCCAATACAGGCATAGATGCATTCATGCCGATCAGCGGAATGTGGCCCAGCTCCAGGAGCCTGGCGGCTGCTTCATTCATGGCATCCAGGTTGCGTTGCCGCTGTGCGGCGGTAGGGGCGGAGTAAGGCCCGGCGACTCCTATGATCATGGTATTTTGATTTTAATATATCGTCACTTCCCAACTGTGCTCAGGAATACAACTTATCACTGAGAAACTTCAGCCTTTTTCCAGTTCATTAAAAAAGGCTTCCAGTTTATAAGGATCCAGCTTTCCGTTTGTCCTGACGCCGCTGCATAGGTCAAGCCCGAATGGCCCGACGCTTTCTACCGCTTGCCTCACGTTGCCCTGATGCAATCCGCCTGCGAGAAAGAGAGGAATGCTGATTGTTTCCCTGATCCGCCGGCTGAGCTCCCAGTTGTGCGTTCTGCCGGTGCCTCCAAGCTCTTTCACCTGCAGGTTCGGATTTCCGCTGTCCAGTAAAATGGCATCCACAAATTCCGATAGCTCGACGGCTTCCTGCACCGACTGCTCCCCGATGACATGGATCACTTGCACCAGTTTCGCATGCGGTAATTCATTCCTGATCTGCCGGTAGGCGCGCTCTTCCAGCTCATCAACAATTTGTATGGTGCTGGTATTTACTTTTTTATAATGGGCAATAATACCTGGCGCTTTGGTTTCACTCGTCAGTAAAAAGGTAGAAACAGGTGGCGGAACGAGCGCAGCAATTTCTGCAATCAGCTCATCCCCGATAATGCCAGGTCCGCTGGGCATGTGCCCTACCAATCCTAAAGCAGAAGCACCGAAGCGGATCGCCGTTTGCGCTTCTTCGGTGCTGCTGATACAACAGATCTTAACCCTCGGTTTTTTGATAGCATTCATGCTCTAAAGTTATGGTTTTTAATGCTCATCGTCCTGCCAGATGACGGAACTTATTTTCCAGCCCTGCAGGGTTTTGATAAATTGAAAAAACTTATGTCCTGTTTGCTCAAACGACCGGTGGTTCAACACCCCTTGCTTTTTATATACAGAGCTTCTTTGTGCGATGGTGCCGCTGAGGGTCGTATGCTCTTCCGTTTCTTGTTCTTCAAATTCCGTCAGGGTTCCATCGCTGAGTATTTTTTTTCGCGGGGCAATAAATGTTTCCAGGTTATAGATCTCTTCTGTGAGGCCTGCCTTCCGGATGATGAGTGCCTGTGGAAGGCAAAGCTCAGAGACCCTGTCCAGTGGGGGCGTCTGGCCGTTTGTGTTTGAGAAGATGCTGAAGAAACGGCGCGTGAGCTGATCGATCAGGTATTTATCGGATTGGATGGAATAGAGAAGGAGGGTTTCATGATCGTTTATGATCTCCTCTTTAAAGTAAAGGCCTAATTTTTCCAATAGACGGATAGACTGATGGTTTTCTTTGACGGTCGTCGCCAGGATTTCGGGATACTGGTTTGAGCGGACGATGTTTTCCAACACTGTGGTAGCAGCTTCAAAGGCATAACCGTTTTTGGCATGTCCGGGCAGGAATGCAAAGCCAATGTCGGGATGGGCCAGGTAATCACGCTGGATCAGCGTTACCACTCCTACAGCGTGATGCTGCTCTTTGAGGCGCACTACCCAATAGCGGGTGTTGGCATTCGCCTCTATTTTAGCAATGTAGGCATCCGCATCCTCCCTGGTTCTGATGTTTCTGTCGCCGATAAAGGCCAGCCAGCCCGGAGAGTTCAATAATTCCAGGATAAAGCCGCTGTCGCCGGGGGCGAGGCCGGTTAAGCGTAGGCGCGCTGTTTCAATAGCCTGTTCCATGTTTTTTCATGCAAGGTACTATTTCTTAGCGTTTTCTGCTTGCGAAAAGAGCTTATGCTTTCTTAAAGCCCGCGTGGCAGGATGGACGTTTCAACGATATCCGGTTTGGCCGGATGCTTGCTTTTCCCGCTTTTATTATAGCTGACCGGAATTTTATTCGCTTCGCCCGATGCCCTGAATTTCTCCATCATGTCGAGCCTGGTTTTTGCCTGCACCTCTTCACTTTTGTTTTTGAGCTTAGCCGGTTTCAACCATTCCTGCCCGAAAGGCTTCACGTTGACGAGTAAGACTTCTTCCTTGTTGAGCATCATGCTTTTCGGAATGTGTGCCGACTCCATGCCCATGAGCGCACCGAATTTATCGCCTTTGTATTGCTTGTCTTCGAAAAAGGTTTTAATGTCCTTGTTGCTGTCGTTATCCTTTACTACCCACAGTTCCACGTTGCCTTCGTTGAATTCGATGGTCAGGTAAGTATGGTTCTCCATCAGCTTTTTGAAGTCGCCGTGATTAAGTGCGATCTGCGAAACGCTGTTCATCAAGGCCAGGCAGAAGTGGTCTTTCACCGTATTAAAGGGAACATGCCCTTCAAATTCGACGTAAAATTCGAGGCCGGTGCCATTGTATTGCTCATGGTCTTTTCTTCCCAGGTACACGTCAGACATTCCATCGGTGATAAGCACCGTGGAGTCGGCGGTGTAAATCACGCGCATGATCTCGGAAATATGGGAGTGGCTGTTTTCTGGCCAGTTGATGCTTCGGAAGCCGCCGATATTTAAATAGATCAATTGCTCGTCCATCTTGCCGAAGCTACGGTAGTGCTCATGCCGAAGCTGTTGTGCTTCCAGGAAATCATCTTTGCTTTGCTGGTATGCCGCTTCCAGCCCGATGCTTTGTTTTTGTAGCTGAGCCAGGTTCCATTCCGGGAAGGCGGGCTCCGATTGTGCGGTGAGGATGCCCTTTTCCAGTCTCAGGTAAAGTTGTTGCAGGTTCTTTCCCAATGCCGCATAGAGGCAGTCAAGCGCAGAGTCGTCGCTCAGGATCCCTGAAGAGCGCATGGTATTTTTGGTCTTGAAGCTTGTATCAATGAACATCCCAATCTCATCAGCCTGTGGCTCAAAGCGGATCAGCGACTCCATGTACTCAAATTCATCACCTTCAGGGAATCTTGTCAGGTTATCCTGAAGCATATGTTCTTTCAGCCTTTCCAACAGATCCGTCACAGTCATAACCTTAAATACTACCGGCTGACCTTTTTGAAAGATAAACTGCACTTTGGTGAAGGGCGGCTGCACGCGAAACAGGGAGTCGGGATTGATCTCACGCGCAAGACCGTCGAGCTTGTTATCGACGGCCTGCATCTCTTCCTGCATGGCATCGTCCTGGTTTCTGTAATCGTAGACGGTACCGTTTTCTATAAAGTAAATGTTTCCGCCCTGCGAGCCGTATCTGGTTTTAATTTTTTCCTGGTAGTAGATGCGCCCTTCTTTCAGGACATCGTTGAGGGCTTCGCCCGCTTGCTTGAGGAGTTCGGAATGTTCTTGTATCTGCATCGTTAACAATGAATAGGTGATGTAAAGCTAAGCGCATTCCTCCTGAAAAATGATTCAAATGTACATTCGTTATGATTGAATGAGTATTCGTTTCTGTAGCGGGGAAATCCGGGATGAATTAAGCGAAATCTTCCAGCTTCACAACCTTGTTTCCCGAAAAGGTGAATACCGATTTGCCGCTCAGCTCAAGTACATCACCTTTTTTCATGCCATTCGGCAGGTCTGTGGTCATGCGCGCCCTATAGGTAATCGCGATTTCCGTCTGATTACCGGCATGGTTGAAGTTTGTGATAAACCGTTCCCTCTCGGAAAAAAGAGCAAGCGCCTGTTCGGCTTGTTGACGGAAAGCATCCTGTCCTTCCAGGAGCCTGGCAGCGGCTTCGTTCATTGCATCCAGGTTGCGCTGCCTTTGTTCGGTAGTAGGGGCGGAATAAGGCTCGGCGACTCCTATGATCATAGTTGTTTTGTTGAATAAAGGAATAGATTACTCCACCACATCGGTTTGTTTTGACTTTTCCTCATCGTCTGCGGAGGAAGCAGATGCCGTCTGGGATGGTTTTATTTTCCAAAGCGACTTTACTGCAAGATAGATAAGGCCGCCGGGAATTAAGCCAATGAATACCGGGATTAACACTTCGATCTTAAAAAAGCTACTACGGCTTTCGAAGTACCATTTTGTAGCATAAAAACCGGTAACGCCCATGATGAGGCCACAAGCTATAGATAATACAGCGCGCTTGGTATCGTAACAATACATGGCAAAAGCGGCTACCAGTGCACTAACAATAAGCCAGCCTGTATGTCCCAGTCCGAAGCTGTCATAGCCCATCATGGTTGGGATGATGACGCAGCCAATAGCAATAATCGGTGGAATTTCTTTCTTTAAAAGCTCCTTGTTCATAAGGATTATTCTTTTTGTTTCTTACATCATAAATATAGAATATTATTTCAATTCCTTTAAAAAGACAATCGTATCTTTGCGCCTCTTTTATCAATCTTCATTTATTGCTTTATGGAAAAAGGTCAACGCCTCATTGTTATTCTCATCCTCGGCCTGCTTTCTGCTATCGGTCCGTTCTCTATCGATATGTACCTACCCGGTTTTCCGGCCATTGCCAAAGACCTGAGCTGCTCGGTAGACATGGTTTCCTATACACTGGCCAGTTTCTTTGTGGGCGTGTGCCTCGGGCAGATCATCAGTGGGCCCTTACTAGATCGCTTCGGGCGCAAACGGCCTTTGTATATTGGCATGGCTCTTTATATTTTAGCGTCCATCGGTTGTGCTTTTTCCACTTCGGTAGAGGTGCTCATCGTGTTCCGGCTGTTCCAGGCTTTGGGTGGCTGTGTGACGATGGTAGCGCCACGGGCTATTATCCGCGACCTCTTCCCGGTAGAGGAAAGCGCGAAGATCTTTTCGATGATGATCCTCATCCTCGGTGTGTCGCCCATCCTGGCGCCTACGGTAGGAAGTTTTCTCATTGAAGACTTCGGCTGGCAATCGGTGTTCCTGGTGCTGGGAGCCATTTCCTTATTGGTCTTGCTGGCCGTAGTATTCCTGATGCCGGAGAGCAAGCAACCCGATCCTACCTTCTCTTTAAAAGTGGTGGACATCCTGTCGAGCTTTAAAACGGTGATGAAGGAGCGGCAGTTCTACATGTATACCTTATCGGGCTCCATTGCTGCAGCCGGGCTTTTCGCGTATCTGGCAGGCTCACCTTTCGTCTTATTAAAATTACATGGCGTGAGCGAAAAAGGCTACGGCATCATCTTCGCGATCATTGCTTCCGGCTTGATTACGGCCAGCCAGCTCAACAATGTGCTCCTGAGAAAATATACCAGTGTGCAAATCGTCAAGGTTACGCTCATCCTGCAAACCATTTTCGGCCTGTGTTTATTTATCGGATCAGTCTTTGACGTGCTTGGCTTATATGGCTTGATCACCTTTATCTTTTTATTCCTGAGCTGCCAGGGTTTTAACTTCCCCAATTCTGCAGCTTTATCAATGGCTCCCTTTGAGAAAGAGGCGGGGAGTGCATCGGCTCTGATGGGCGCAATCCAGATGGGATTCGGCGCTGCGGCAGCTGCCGTAGTGGGCATGCTCAACGCCAGCACCGCTTTGCCTATGACCGGCGTGATGGCCGTGTGCAGCCTCTGGGCTTTGGTGATCCTGCTGATGGCCGGCAAGAAAAATGCCAGGTTGAAGATGGCGGTTTGATTTAATTTTGACGATATTTTTTAACACCTAAGGTTAGCCTTAGGTGTTTTTTTATTTTTTGTTTGTAATGTTGGGGATATTTTAATGAATATGTTTTTACTTGATATCAATAAATTAGAAGCTGGTGACATAATTCTTATGCGCTCTAATTCCGAAATTAGTCAACTTGTAAGAAGATTGACGAAAAGTGAGTATTCACATGCAATGTTATATGTAGGGGTTTCAAGTTGCATTGAATCTGATGGATATGGGGTACAGTCTCAAAATATTCAAAGATTACCGTATGAAAATGTCAGCGATGTTAAAGTTCTTAGAATTAAAGAAGCAAAATATAAACATAGAATTCACGATGCAATAGTTTTTGCGAGACAAAAAATAGGAACAGAATACTCATTAGATGAGGCAAAAATAGCCTTATTAAAAAGTGAGGTCGAAGCTAAAGAACCAAATAGACAATTTTGTGCACGGTTCGTTGCTCAGGCATACGAAAGTGCTGGGATTAAGATTGTTGATAATCCAGACTATTGTATTCCAGAAGAACTTCTAAAATCTGAATTTCTAATTGAGATCGAGGAACCTTTGCGAAAAGCAAATGAGGCCGAAATTGAGTTTGCAAATAGCGAAAGTCCTTTAAAAAAGCAAACTGAAATTCATAATTTAATTTTTAGTAATGCAAGAAAGTTATCGGGTGTAGATATTCAAAATTTTGAACAACTCTCAAAATACGTTTTGGAAAATCCAAGCAAAGAGCCTGAAATAACTAAACTTATTGAAAACTCTGGTTATTTGACGATGTGGCAAATGGATATATCAAATAATCCGTGGCACTACAATCCCAAACTCTTCAAAGAACATTACAAAAATCCGATACAAATTGTTGAAGTGGCTTTATTCTTTGCGACTACCGAAAAAGAAACAAGAAGTAGGTTTGAAATGACATTAGATGCTTTAGAGTTTGGTCATTTTCTTTATCAACAAAGATATTTCGAAATACAAATTGAGCTATATCAAAAACTAATTGAGTTGAGTATACAAAGAGAATTAACTGCATTAAAAATTCTAAAAGGGTAAAGAAGCTTTGTAAGTACTTCTATTGTCTTCTGCTGATATTATTTAAAAAAATTGCTTAGCACTTTATTCCTTTACGTTAGCTTTTTCCCTGCGGGATAGTGTATCCTCATGTGAGACAATGTATCTTTTATAACAGGTTAATCTGAGTCATTGTTCGTTGTTCAATTCAACCCCTTTAGGGTTGGTTTTTGTTTTCATTTTTTTGTTATTCAGGTTAAAGCCCTTCGGGCTTTTTAAATCTGCTCTTAATCTGCGCCCATCTGCTCAATCAGCGTTATCTGCGTTCCATTGTTTTGTTAGCTGATCCAACTGTTTCAGCAGGGCAGGGAGCCTGTAGTCGCCGGCCATGCTTTTTACGTGCTGCGCTGCTGTTTCGATATCTATGCCAATAGCAGTGACATAAAGCGGTTTCAGGCTTTCTCCTCTTAGTACCGGTTTCTTGAGTTTGTCAATAGAAGCAAAGTTCGTCTTTGCCACGCCGATCACCGGGACCTTTTCCTGAAGCGCTTGGTACAAATGTCCGCCCAATCCTAATTTTTGCTCATCATCCAGGAACACGAAGCCATCCACAATAATCGCTTCCAGGCTGTTATAAGGTAATGTCTTAAAAAGATCAAGAATGCAGGGCAGCTCGCGCTTATAGAACTCGCCGGGAGTGTAATCGGCTACGTGTTCCATAAAGGCCGTGTGAATGGCGAATGGCTGCGTATCATTCCAATGCTCAAAAGCCAGGCATACCGTTTTGGCTTTGCCGGCGTTGTCATACCAGGTATCGAATGCAAGGATCATCGGATGTTGTTTGGTTCTGTTGTCCACTCGTTGACTACAAAGCCATCTGCCGTCAATTCCACATAATACAATTCGTCATAGCCTTCTTCCCATACAGGAAGCTGCAGCTTGTTGTAGGTGGCTTTCAGGCCTTTCTCCGGGATCAGCTCCTTGCCCTGGCGCAGGCTGTTCCGTTGCAGGGCATCGCCGATCACCGATTTGAAATAATAGCCAATCACTTTGTATTGCCTGGCTTTGGCTGCGCTAATGTACTGTTCCCGTTCGGCCCGCGTAGGGTTGGTGTTATCGATCACAAAGGGCATTTGTGTGACCAGGCAGGTTTCCATAAACTTACCCAGGCGGTTCCTCGTTTTCAGCAGATCGAGGGAAAGGTGCATGTGCGATCTGAAAAAGCGCTCTTTGAAGAAAGAACTTTTCCCGCTTGCCTGTATGCCGCAAAAGATAATCGCTTCCATGAATTTTATTTAATTTAACCACATAGAGACATAGAAAATAGAGGGAACCAGAAGAAATCATCTGCTTTTTATTGCTCTGATCCTTGTTCTCATCATAGCTATCTGCGTCATCTGTGTTCCATTTGTTCCATCGTTCTCCAACAAAAAAGCCCCGCATAGTGCAGGGCTTCTTTTTCAAAAGTAAACGCTCTTAGTAGTTTCCTTTTAATGTAACACCCTGCTCAATTTTTTGTAAAGCAGTAATATAAGCAGCAATACGCATCGATGTTTTGAACTCGGCTGCATTTTTCCATACATGGGCAAATGCCACTTCCATTTTCTCGTCGTGCTTGCTGTTCACTTCTTCCTCGCTCCAGTAGTAACCGGCTTTGTTCTGTACCCACTCGAAGTAAGATACCGTTACACCGCCTGAGTTAGCCAGGATATCCGGAACCACGATGATTTTTTTCTCATTCAGGATCGGATCCGCTTCCGGCATGGTAGGGCCGTTAGCGCCTTCCACGATCAGTTTTGCCTGGATGCTGTGTGCCAGCTCCTCGGTAATTACATTTTGTAAAGCCGCAGGAACCAATACGTCGCATTTGCAGGTAATGATCTCGTTTGCTTTAATTTCTGTACCGCCTGTAAAGCCTTTCAGCACGCGGTTGTTCTTAGCCACATAGTCTAAGGCCGCTTTCACGTCGATACCTTTTTCGTTGTAGAACGTAGCAGTATGGTCGCCGATGGCAACGATCTTAATGCCTTGCTCCGCTAATAAGCGCGCAGCGTGAGAGCCTACGTTACCGAAGCCCTGTACGGCAGCTGTTACTTCTTTCGGGTTCAGGTTCATTTTCTTCAGGGCAGCGAGGGTATTCACCATTACGCCACGTCCTGTTGCTGCATCACGGCCCAAAGAACCACCGATCACGATAGGCTTGCCTGTAATAACGCCCGGGCTGTCTTCGCCGGTAATTTTGTTGAACTCATCCAGGATCCAGGCCATTTCTCTTCCGCCGGTTCCCATGTCAGGAGCAGGAATATCTTTATTTACACCGAATACATCTTTCATCGACGCAGCATAAGCACGGGTCATACGCTCCAATTCTCCAACGCTCATGGTACGCGGATCGCATTTGATCCCGCCTTTGGCACCACCGTAAGGCAGGTTTGCCACGGCACATTTAAAGCTCATCCAGGCAGCCAGTGCCATCACCTCATCCTGATTCACATCCATGGCATAACGGATACCACCTTTAGAAGGACCTAAAATAGTGGAGTGCACGATACGGTAGCCTTCAAATACCTGGATCTTGCCGTTGTCCATCATCACTGGTAAACTTACTTTTACCTGTTTGATAGGACTGCGTAATATTGTGGCAACGTCTTCAGACATATTCATCAATTTGGCAGCTACATCTAAGCGGGCTAATACGGCTTCGAACATAGATTCGTGAGCTGTTTCCTGTGCAGTTTGTGTCGACATATTCGTTTTAGTTTTTGGTTAAATTTTTTATGTAGTTAGGGCTACAAAATTAGTAAAAATTCTATGATTGTAACGGTTTTAGCAGAAATTAGGGGCTAGTTTTTAACCGTGTTTTCTTGATAATTACCGGAATCGGGGAGAGGGCATTTTTGTTGGCTAAAGCCCTGTAAATGGACGATCAGAAGCAGATTTCAAATTTAAATCACCAGCTTCAGGTAAGCATAAATGAAGGGAGAAACGAACAAAAGACTGTCGAAACGGTCTAAAATACCGCCGTGGCCGGGCATGATCTTTCCCGAATCCTTCACGCCTGCCTGGCGTTTGAGCATGGATTCTACCAGGTCGCCGATGGTGCCGAAAACACTTACCAGCACCGAGATGGCAGCCCAGTGCTTAAAGGCCAGCTCCGGGAACCATAAGGAAATCGCGTAAGCACAGCCAATGTTCAGGATTGCAGCGCCAATAGAGCCTTCCCAGGTTTTGCCGGGCGAAATGCGTTCGTAAAGCTTGTTTTTCCCGATGAGGCTCCCCACCAGGTAAGCGCCGGTATCACTGGCCCAGATCAGGAGCACAATGCCGAGCACATAATGGAAATTGTAAGGAGCCAGCACCGCAACGCTTTGTTCCGGCTCATACGTATACTCGCCCATACATTCGTGGGCAAAATGGTAAGAAGCCTGGAGACAGGAAATATTAATCAAAAGCATAAAGGGCAGCACGGCATATACGATCCCCATGATGGTGTAGGCAATATTTAAAACGGTAGTGGGATTTTTATCCAATAAGCCCGTGATAAAGATTAAGAAACAGACGGCTAAAATAAGCGGGAAACAGTTGAAAATACCGGGAGCATACACCGTGTTGCTGATAGCGGCAAAGCTGAAAAGCAAGGCTCCTGAGATCAGCCCGATGGCTTTGTATGGCTTGGCACCCAGCTTTTCGGCCAGTTGGTAAAATTCATACAATCCCCATACCGATACTACAAAAAACAGGGCTGCAAAAGAAATGTAATGAAAAAGAATACAGCTCAGCAATACAGCCACAAATACCACTGCTGTAAGTGTCCGCGTGCCCAGTGTTTTTAGATTTAATGCCATAAAAAAATCCCTCTCTGATCGAGAGGGACATCTGTTAAAATTTAGATTTATTCAGAAACTTTAATGGCTTCGTAGCACCTTACTTCTCCTGCTGTTCCCAGGTATTCGGCTTCGATGGTTACCAGGCCTATTTTTTTGATCTGGTCCTTGTTCAGCGGCTTGGCCGGTGTCCAGGTATCGTCTACCAGTTTTAGCTCCACATCCTTGTTCAGCAGTAACTGGTTCAGTTGCTTTTGGGTCAGGAACACACAGCCCTCATCTTCTTCTTCTTCCGCGGCGATCAGGATGGTACCGATCACTTTTAACTTAGGTACATCGGGTTTATACGTAAACTCCAGCCCATCCTGAGTGTTCTGTTCAATAAATTTTATTCCCAATACATGAATATCTGCCATAACTATGTTTCTTGTTTATTAAAGGTGCAATTTTAAGGATTAAATCCATGTTACGCAATTAAAAAAGGCTAATTATTTCAACGCGGGGAGGATTTATGTTAATAAATTTAAAATGGGGAAAATGTTAAATAAGGGTTTTGCACCGGGTCGTTATTCAGCCCCGAACCCTTAGGGAACGTTAATCTCGTCGGTAGTGAGCACATTGCTTTTATTGCCGGCATTATCATACATCACCACCACGTACTTGAGCTGTTTTACCTGCACGCTGTGCCTGTATTGCTGGAGCCTGATGCTGTACTCGCCGCTGATGGGCTTCCCCTTATAGGATTCGGTCGGAGACCTTACCACATAGCCTGTACGGAGCGTATCGTTGAGCATGGAGGAGTAATAAGCGGTATATTTCCCGGTTGCGACATCCTTGTAGTAGTAGGTGACGAATAAATTACGTGTGGAATCGTTGATGGAAGCGAGGCCGATATCGCCGTCGCCGTCGGTAAATTTAATGACCAGGTCTGCCGTATCGCCCTGGTAAGGAATAAACTCCTTATACGCGATCTCCGGTGTGGTAGGATAGGTCTTTTTCTTGACACAGGAATAGCTGCCAAAGGACAGGACAGCTATTAAAAATAAATATTTCCAAACAGGCTTTATCATAAATAAATCAGCATAAATTTACAAAAAAAATCTCATTCCGACGCTTTGCCATCCGAAAAAGAAATACGTCAAAAACTGTTTACTATTGCCTCCGAAGCCGATTTTAACACACTGGCACTCGAGGTGTTCCGTTTTCAGCTTGAGAACAACAGCGTGTACGGCAATTTTGTTAAAAGTTTAAAAACAGATCCGGCAGGCATTACACATTACTCAGCAATTCCCTTTTTGCCCATCGAATTTTTTAAAACACAGCAGGTGGTGTGCGGGAATGTATCACCGGAAGATATTGTGTTCAGCAGCAGCGGTACCACGGGGCAGGTCACGTCGCGGCATTATGTGCGGGATCCGGGCCTGTACCGGGAATCGTTTCTGAAAGGCTTTGAGCTGTTTTACGGAGATGTGCGCGATTACTGCATCCTGGCCTTATTGCCGAGTTACCTCGAGCGCTCGGGTTCATCGCTGGTGTATATGTTCGATGAGCTCATCAAGCGCTCTCAACACCCTGCCAGCGGTTTTTACCTGCACAACAGGGATGAGCTTGTCGGGGCCATTAACAGGGAGCAGCAAAACAACCAAAACATACTCTTGCTTGGCGTGACATACGCCTTGCTCGATCTGGCGGAGGAGGGCCTGGCTCTCAACGACCGCGTGATCGTGATGGAAACCGGTGGGATGAAAGGCCGGCGAAAAGAAATGATCAAAGAGGAAGTGCATGCGATCCTGAAAGCACAATTCGGTATTGGAGCTATCCATAGCGAATATGGCATGACGGAATTATTGTCGCAGGCTTATTCCCGCAAAGACGGCTTGTTTGAGTGCCCGCCCTGGATGCGGGTGTTGGTGCGGGATGCCAACGATCCGTTTACGTATGTGAGGCCGGGCAGGGGAGGAGGCATCAATGTGATAGACCTTGCCAATCTGTATTCCTGCTCTTTCATCGAAACAAAAGACCTGGGGAAACTGTATGAGCATAACCGCTTTGAAATACTGGGACGATTTGATAACAGCGACCTTCGGGGTTGCAATTTAATGATCAGTTGATATGGCAGATAAAGATTTTTTCGACCAGGTATACCAGGTGGTGCGCCTGATTCCCAAAGGCCGCGTGACGAGCTATGGTGCTATTGCCGCTTACCTCGGAGCCAAAGGCTCTTCGCGCCTGGTAGGCTATGCGATGAATGCAGCCGGTTCGCAAAAACCGAAAGTGCCTGCACACCGCGTGGTGAACCGCAACGGCCTGCTCTCTGGTAAGCATCATTTCCCCACGCCTTTCGCCATGCAGGAGTTGCTGGAAAAGGAAAAAGTAAAGGTGGAGAATGACAAGGTTGTTGATTTCAAAACCAAGTTCTGGGATCCAACGGTGGAGCTGGCGTTGTAGCTTCGGCTCCACTCAGCTACCGCAGCGCAAAACATCAATACAATCGGTGGTTGAGCGGAGCCGAAACCATCCGGATGTTGCTAAGAACCTGACGGGTAATTTTTCACAACGCTTACTTACTATAATCCCGTTCCCCGAAAATGCTGCTGCCAATGCGCACCATCGTGCTGCCCTCTTCGATGGCAAGCGCATAATCGCCGCTCATGCCGAAGCTTAGGATACTGTATTGAGGAAATTCTTTCTGAAGCTGCTTCACCTGCTTAAATTCATGACGGATCTTTTGTGTATCGTCTGTGTTGGAAGCCATGGCCATAAAGCCTTTCACCGCTACATGCGGATAATGGTTAAGCTCATCTGAATGGAGCAAGGCTTTGATCTCCGTTACATCGAAACCGAATTTCGTTTCCTCCTCTGCAACATGCACCTGCAACAGGCAATCAATCACACGTTTGTTTTTTTGCGCCTGCTTGTTGATCTCTTTCAGCAGGCTCAGGCTATCTACGCCGTGGATCAGGTGCACAAAAGGAGCAATGTATTTCACTTTATTGCTTTGCAGGTGGCCGATGAAATGCCAGCAGATGTCTTTGGGCAAAGCCGCTTCTTTGTCTACCAGCTCCTGCACATAATTCTCACCGAAATCCTTTTGCCCGGCCTCGTAAGCTTCCAGTAGCATGCTTGCCGGCTTGGTCTTGGAAACGGCCACCAGCGTAACGTTTGCCGGTAAGGCGGATTTGAAATGCTGTATGTTTTCTTTAACGGGCATACTTTAATTCTTCAGGCTAAGCTCCATAATGTAATCGGTTTGTACATCATCGCCTAAAACGAAATCGTGCGATCCTGTTTTGATGAAACCGTTGCGCTCGTAGAAGGCAATGGCTTTGGTATTGCGCTCCCATACACCAAGCCAGATCGTATCATACGATGCTTCTTTTGCTACAGCGATTGCATGTTGCAATAAGGATTTTCCCATCTGCTGGCCGTGAAATTTTCCGAGCACGTAGATGCGCTCGATCTCGAGCGTTCCGGTTTTCCCCTCTACCGTTTGGGCTGTGCCGCTATTCAATTTCATATAGCCTGCCAGCTCATGGCCTTGATACATAAAGTAAAACACGGATCCGCTTGTATTCAGCTCCTTTCGAAGCCTTTCGGCATCAAGGTTTTCAGACACATACTTGCGCATGTCTTCTTCCGTGTTGTGTTCGCGGAAGGTTTCCGTAAAGGTGTTAATGCTGATCGCTCTCAGGGCATCGAGGTCTTTCTCTTCAACGCTGGTAATATAAGTCGTGTTCGCTTGCATATTATTCTTCCAGGCTATAGATCAGCAGGCCACTGCGCATCTTCGGCTCTACCCAGGTTGATTTCGGGGGCATGATGTTATTGGTATCTGCAATCCATTTCAGGTGTTCCATGGTTACAGGATACAGGCCGAAGGATACGGCCGCTTTTCCCTCGTCTACCTGGCGTTTCAGGGCAATGCTGCCTTTCACGCCCGGTACGAAGCCAATGCGCTTGTCGGTTTTGAGATCGTGGATGTCCAGGATCGGTGACAGGATGTATTTGGTGAGGATGTCGGCATCCAGGCTTCCGATAGGATCATCGGGATTGTAGATGCCTTCTTTTACCTGCAGGGAGTACCAGGTGTTGCCGATGTACATCGACAGCTCGTGTTTCCGGCGCGGCTTGAAATCAGGCTCGTTGATTTTGCTGACGATGAAATTGGTTTTCAGATGCCCGATCAGCTGTTCTACCGATAAGCCATTGAGGTCTTTCACAATGCGGTTGTAATCGTATATTTTCAGGTGGTTCTCCGGAAAGAACACGCCCAGGTAATAATTAAATGCTTCCTCGCCGGTGTATGATTTGCGGGTGCTGCGCCTCAGCCTGCCAAGCAGGGCCGAAGAGGCGGAGCGGTGATGCCCGTCGGCAATATAAATATGCGGAATGCTACTAAAACGCTCGGCGATCTGCTTTACCGTTTTGCGGCTGTCGATGACCCATACCGTGTGCCTTACTTTGTCGGTTGTGCTGAAGTCGTAGTCGGGCCTGCTATGGCTGATCTCGTCGGAAAGCGTGTCGATTACCTCGTCGTTCGGGTAACAGAAAAGCACAGGTTCGGCGTTGAACTCACAGACATCGAGGTAGTCTTTTAGCTTTTCCTCACGCTGGGTCAGCGTTTGCTCATGAACCCGGATTACGCCGTTCATATAATCATCGATGCTGGTGCAGGCAATAATGCCGATGAACTCATCATTCTCTTTTACCTGCCTGTACAGGTAGTAGCAGGGCGACTCATCTCTCAGAAAAATCTTTTCGCGGACAAATTTTTTGAAGTGCTTTTTTACCTTCTGCAGGCGCTCTCTCGATCCTGGTTTGGTTTTAATGCCGTCCTCAAAATCAGGATTGATGACGTGTAGAAAGGAATAGGGGTTTCCTGCGAGCTTATCTCTTAGTTCTGAGGTGTTATAACCGTCTACAGAGCGCGATGCAACGAGGTGTACTTTATCATGCTGTGGGCGTATAGCTCTGAATGGGATTACTTTGGCCATGTATGTGTGTAGTGCTGTATCTGCTTTAAAGGTAATATTTTTTTAGCAAGACCTGAAAGGTTTATAAAACCTTTCAGGTCTTGCAGGTTTTATGCCCGTCGGGCATAAAAAAATCTCCCGCTGTTGGGCGGGAGATCTTTCAAAAAGGATAAGCGAAAATTAGTTTACCATTGCTTTGAAATCAGCGTTGTCGCGAAATTTGATGAACTCAGCGTCATCTTTAGCAGCAGCTTTTAATGAACCGTCTTTACCGATAGCTGTTTTCAAGTTAGAGTTAACTTCAGCAGCGTTGTTTGAACGAGCAGCAGCAACAGCTTTCAGGTAGAATGACCAGGCCATGTCTTTTTCAGTGCTGGCGTCAAGCGTTGTAGCAACAGCACCTGTATTTCCGTTTAATAACTCAGCTAAAGCTTTGTTGAAGCCTTTGTAGTCACCGAAGTTAGAAACAGCGTCAGAGTATTTACCATCGCGAATGTTTACGATACCTTTGTTGTAGTTTACTTCTTTACCTGCACCTGAAGCTTTGTCATAATATTCCATTGCTTTTTTGCGGTCGCCTGATTTAGCAGCGATGATGCCCAGGTTGTTCATCAGGATAGGGTTTCCGTTAGCAGTACCTTCAGCACGTTTGAAAGCGTCACCAGCCTCAGTTACTTTGTTCTGCATTAATAAAGCCACACCTAAGTTGTTGGATGTTCTCCAGTCGCTGGCGTATTTTTTCTCAGCAGATTGTAAGATCTGAACCTGAGTGTTTTGGTCAGTTGTTAACGTAGTAGCATATAATAACTCTTCTACAGATAAGCTGTCAGGAGAAGTAGTCGCTAATTTAGAAATCATTTCGTCTGTACGTGATTTTTTGTCAACGTTTACAGTTAATACCGAACGACGTAATTTTGGTAAAATTTTCTCTGCCACTTCAGTATAAGTTTTAGATAAATTTTTGATTTCTTTTTCACGCTGATCACCATCTTTGTACATGGTTAAAACACGTAAGATCAGGTCTTTATCAGCGATAGAAGATTGCTGCATTAAGGTTTGGAAACCATCCCAGTCCTCAGCAGTTGTCTGAGTAGTGTAGTTAGCTTCTTCCTTACCGAATTTCTGATCTTTATTTTTGTTCTTTTTGAACTCACCCATTAAGGCTTTAGAACCGGATTTAGCACGGTCTTTCGCTAAGTTTTCGTTCAATGATAATTCACCGTCCGGAGAAGCATAAGCAGATACAGTGATGCCTTTGAATTCATACCACTGGCTGTTGATGTTGGTTCCGATGAATGCCTGTAAGTTTTTCATCTCGTCGCTTTTCAGCTCAGAAGCCCTTACATCAGACTTATTGATGATATAATAAATATTAGCTGTTTGGTTAGCCGGAGTCGTTTTCACGAAAGCGTCTTTTGCAGCGATTCCTTTTTCGTCGTTACGTACTAATAAAGGTGTTACAATAGTACCATCAGCAATCTCAACCGGGGTGAAGTCTTTTGTTTTTTTCTTCACGGCACCCTGAGCGCGTAATTCTACTTTAGCCACTTTCATTCCTGGCTCATAAGCGAATTTTTCAGTGGTATAGCTGAATGTTCCGCCAGTTGAATAGCTGATTTTCTGGCCTGAACCTGTTGCTTTTTCGCCAACAAGAACTACCGGTTTCATCGCTTTTTCACCACCTGAATATTTTACTACAGGAGTAACAGTCACTGTGGCTTTTTTGGCAAAAACTTTAGCAGGATACTTACCGCTTACGGTAAATACTACGCTATCTCCATGCATTTCCAGGGGATTAGGTTTTACGTCATAGGTAATGGTCTTTTGTTTTTTGATCATTTTTCCTAAACCATTGCATCCAACTAATAATGCAGTGGTACCGACAGCAAGTGTTAAATTTCGTAGAGTTTTAGTATTCATATTTTAAAGGTTAGAATGGATTTTCGACAAAAATAGGAATTTATTAATTAAAGCCTAATAAATTTAGCACAAAAAGCAAAAAAAAATCCCATCCGTGAGCACACGAATGGGATTCTGTAAATTTATTGTAAAATTAAAATTATTTGCTGATCGTGTTTACACGCTTAGCTAATTTTGATTTCAGGTTAGACGCTTTATTTTTGTGAATGATATTCTTTTTTGCAAGTTTATCAAGCATCGCTACTACTTTTGGTAATAATGCCGCAGCATCTTTTTTATCTTCTGTACCGCGTAATTTTTTTACCGCGTTACGGGTAGTTTTTGCATAATAACGATTTTGTAAACGTTTTGCGTTGTTTGATCTGATTCGTTTAATTGCCGACTTATGGTTTGCCATTATCTATAGTTTAAAAATTCTGTTCTTTTAATTTTGGATGGCAAATATACGGTTTTTTTTATTCCTGCAAACATTATCCTGTATTTTTCTTGTAAATTATTGCGCAGAGGGGGCAAAATGATAAATTCCGGGGAAATTTGTCATTGGCAAAAGGCTGTTTATAACAATTATTTACCAATTAATCCCTAAAACCTATTTTTGTGAAACGATAGTGTATGAGAAAAACAGCCTGGTGCTTATTAATAGTTCTGTATTGCTGCCATGCAGCCCTGGCCCAGCAGCCTGCCGACATACAAAAGAACATTGTGCCTAACGGCAGTTTCGAGAATTACCGGAAAAAATCGGGTAGCATCAAGCAGGCCATTCCCTGGCAGCAGATTGCCAGTGTCGATTTTTACCAGGAACCCCTGAGCAATGATACCTCGGCGCATAAAGGCGCCCATTCGGGGAGCTGCTTTGCCGGCCTCCGCTACCAGAAAAAGTACAAGGAATTTATGCAGGTAAAGCTGGCCGAACCCCTGCACCGCGGAAGCACCTACGAGTTTGAAATGTACATCCGCCTGGCCTGGTGGAGCAATGCCAGCATAAAATCCATCGGCGCCCTGTTTACCAAAGCCGGCTACAAAAGCCAGGGCGATGTGGTGAAAACAGCGATGATCGACTCCGTGGCGAAGAAAGGCAGCCTCATTAACAATTACCAGTGGTTTAAGATCTCGGGCAAGTACATTGCCGACGGCGGTGAGAAATACATCACGATCGGAAATTTCAGCCCTTCCGTCAAGCGTGATATGTCGCGGATGAACGTTTTTAAATTCGGTTTCAAGGAAGCTTATTATTTTGTGGATGATGTCTCGCTCGTGAGGGCGAAGGAACCTGTGGAGAAGGTAAAGGTGGAGATTGTAGGCTCGTTCAGCATCGATGACCAGGACTCTGTACTCCAGGTGAAAAAAAACATCAAGGTAGGGGAGAAGGTGCAACTCAAGAACATCTTTTTTGAGAACGGCCGCTATTACCTCTTACCGGAATCGTATGCAGAGCTCAATAAGCTGGCTCAATACCTCATCCGTAACCCGAAGATGGAAGTGCAGATCGACGGGCACTCCGATAACTCCGGATCGAGATCGCGGAACCAGAAGCTCTCCGAGCTGCGCGCCCGCGAAGTGTTTGAATACCTCATTAAAAAAGGGGTGCAGAATAAATTATACTTCAAAGGTTATGGTAGCTCGCTGCCCGTAGCCGGGAACGATACCGAGGCCGACAGGGCCAAAAACCGCCGCGTGGAATTCGAGATCATTAAAAATTAAATACGAATCAAGAATTACGGATCAATACGAAATATACCAATTAGTGATTACGAATTAGTACGAATATACAAATCAAGGATTACGAATTAGTACGAATATTACCAATCAAGAATTACGGATCAATACGAATATACAAATCAGGGTTTATGATGCAGCATTCGTATATTCGTACCTGATTCGTAATTAACATGATAAACTTCCCTATATGAATACATCCACTACCATCGAAAAAGATCATCCCAAAACCATTAAAGCCTGGACCTTCTACGACTGGGCTAATTCGGTATTCCCGCTGGTAATCACCTCGGCCATCTTTCCCAATTTTTACGATGCCGTAACCGTAACCAAAAATGCGGCGGGCGAAATTGTGAATCACAATGTCAGCCTGTTCGGTTTCGAGTTCGAAAACCAGAACCTGTATTCCTTTGTGTATGCCTTTGCGCTTTCCATTGTCGTCATCATCACACCTTTGCTGAGCGGCATTGCCGATTATTTAGGAAACAAGAAACGCTTCCTTCAGTTCTTCTGCTACCTGGGCGCGCTGTCCTGCATGTGCCTGTTCTTTTTCAATAAAGCAAACTTAGGCCTGAGCTTCATTCCCTTTGTAACGGCTACCGTTGGTTTCTGGGGAAGCCTTGTGTATTACAATTCCTACCTGCCGCAGATCGCCTCCGAGCAAAACCAGGATAAGGTCAGTGCGCGCGGCTTTGCCTTAGGGTATTTCGGAAGCTCCTTGTTACTTATTCTTTGCCTCGTTAGTATTATGGTATTGCACATTCCGGCCAAGTACAGCTTCTTATTTGTAGGGATCTGGTGGATTGGTTTTGCACAAATTACGTTCATGGGCCTGCCGTCCAGGCTCAAGGTAGAGAATAACGGGAATAAGGACGGCATCTTAGGAAAAGGTTTTAAGGAGCTCAAAGGCGTGTGGGCTCAGATCAAACAATTGCCGACTCTCAAAAAATTCCTCTCCAGTTATTTCTTTTACAATATGGGCGTACAAACCGTGATGGTGGTAGCCGTTTTGTTTGCACGTAATGAAATAGACTGGGGAACCGGTGAAGAGGCTGAGAAAACCAAAACCACCTCGCTCATTGTGAGTATCCTCATCATCCAGTTTGTGGGCATTGCAGGCTCTTACCTGTTCTCCTGGCTCTCTACCATCATTGGCAATATCAAATCCCTGATGGTAGCTATTGGGATCTGGATCTTCATCTGCGTGTTTACTTACCTGGTGGTGAGAACACCTCTGCACTTTTACATCGTTGCTTTCCTGGTGGGCCTTGTAATGGGCGGAATCCAGGCCTTGTCGCGAAGCACCTACAGTAAGTACCTGCCCACCACACAGGATCATACCAGCTTTTTCAGCTTCTACGATGTCGTTGAGAAACTGGGTATGATCCTCGGAACCGTGTTATTCGGAACCATCAGCCAGATCATGGGAGGCATGCGCCCTGCCGTGTTATCGCTGATCGTTTTCTTTATTGTGGGCCTGCTGCTGCTGATTCCTCTGATGAAGCAGAAGGAAAGCCGGGCTTAAGGTTTCCGGAAAAGCGGTTTTCAGGGGAGAAGATCTTTCCCTGCGTTTTATTTTTTTTCAATTCTGTCGTTTTTCTGAATTAAGGGATTTAACCGGAAAGGAAAACGCCTTGGTTACAAAAATATAATTGTTAAAAATATGAAAAACGATTTTTATTTCCTTAATTTGAGAATAACAATTAAACAAAAACACGTATGGGAAAACTAAAAGGTAAAGTTACCAAACCAGGTGACAATGGTATGCTGAAGTACAGGGACGATTCCGGTGAGAAATTTGAAGTGGCTTATGACCAGCCATTTTCCAAAGAACTCGGAATCGGAGAAAATACATCGGTAACCTTTGAGCTTGTTTCAAAAGGCGGTACCCCGATCGCAGTTTCAGTGAACCCGATCGATAAAGGTAAGATCATTGACATCAGCTATGAAAAAGGCGGCGGAACGATTGAAGAAACCGAATCCGGTATTCAGTATCCGTTCAGGCAGAATTATTTACGCGAATCCAAATTCGAACTTGGACAAACCGTAAAATATTCCCTGGCTCCGGCTAATGGATCTATGATTGCAACTTCTCTCATAGCCGTACAATAATGACCAATGACGGAAGCCGCCATATTTCAGGCGGCTTCTTTATTTATGAAAAAGCTCCCCGAAATATCCTCCCCAAACAGGTTTTGGCCCGCCATTCTGTTCTTCCTGTTTCACAGTTCTCTTTTTAGCCAGCTCGATAGCGTGATGCAGCTGGTGAACCAGGAAAGCAACGCCATCAAAAAAAACGACATTTTATTAAAGTCTGCCGAATGCTATAAAGGCCATCCACAGGCCATACAGCTTGGCAGCAAGGCTTATGCTTTTTCGGAAAGCTCCGGCGAGGATGAGCAAAGCGCCAGGGCAGCCTTATTCCTGGCCAATGAATACTTCAACAGCTCTGTGTCGGATTCTGTGATCCGCTACAGCTCCATTGCCGTGGAGAAATACCGCAAGCTGCATGATAAGTATAAGCTATTCGACGCCCTCTTGATCAGGACCACCCACCTCATCAATACCAATAAGGTAAAACAGGCCTTTGAGCAAAGCAAGGAGCTCATTGAGCTGGCCGAAGAGCTCAAAAATCCGGAAATGCTGGCCTCCGTGTATTTGAAAATGGGCTTGTTGTTCAAGAAAACAAAAGACATTGAAAAATCCAACTCCTACTTCAACAAGGCTCTGAAGATCTACAGCCAAAGCCAGAACTGGAGAGGGATTGAGAGCTGCTACCTGAACCTGGGAATCAATAATTCCAATAAGTCGTACAACGACCTGGCCATCGAATATTTTGAGCGCGGCCTGGAAGTCAATAAGAAAACGAACGATCCGTCAAAAAAGGCTTTATTCCTCAATGGCATTGCCGGCGTGTATTACGAATTATCGAACCTCGACCGAGCGCTTCAATATTACCAGCAGGTATTGGAGATCAGCAAAAAAAACAATAACACCGAGCTGTTGCCGGATGTAACCAATAACATCGGCACGGTGCTGATGGAAATGAACCGCTACCTTGAAGCGAAGCCTTATTTAATTGAGGCCTATTACCTCTCGCGTAATCAGAAAAATAAATCGGAGCTGGCGCTGTACTCCAGCTTCAACCTGGCGCAGCTTTACGAGGACCTGGGCGACTATAAATCGGCGATGGAATACATGAACCTCTATGTGAACCTCAACGACTCGCTCAATAATATTCAGAATACAAAGAACCTGTCGGAGATAGAAGCCAAATACCAGAACGAAAAGAAAGAAGAGCAGAACAGCCTGCTGAATGAGCGGCTGAAGAATAAATCCATGCAGATTTATTTTGCCCTTGGAGGGATCGCCCTGTTGTCGGTGCTGGCCTTCTTTATTTTCAGAGGCCTGAAAGAAAAGCAACGGGCCAACCGCTCGCTGGAAGAGAAGAACAAGATCATTGAAGAGAAGAGCATTATTGTAGAGCAGCAGCACAAAGACATTACGGATAGCATCAAGTACGCCGAACGGATCCAGGCGGCCATCCTTCCGCCGGAAAGGCTCTGGAAATCCATTTTACCGCATTCCTTTGTGTTTTACCAGCCTAAGGACATCCTGAGCGGCGATTTTTACTGGATCGAAGAAACCGAGGACCATGTATTTATTGCTGCTGCCGATTGTACAGGGCATGGTGTGCCTGGCGCCCTGATGAGCATTGTCAACTACAATTTGCTGAACCGGGCTATCCTGGAAAAAGGACTGACCGATGCCGGCAAAATCCTCGACAGCATCAACGGCTGGCTGACGCAATCCCTGCACCAGAGCTACCAGGAATCGGCCGTACGGGATGGCATGGACCTCTCGCTGTGCGTGATCGATAAGCAAAGCCGCATGCTCAATTTTGCAGGCGCTTTCAATTCCATTTACCTTATCCGCGAGGGCATATTGGAGGAGATGACATCCGATAAGCAGCCCGTGGGTGCCTTTATCGAGGACAACATCAAGCCTTTCCATAACAAATACGTCCAGCTGGGTGCAGGTGATGTGGTGTATATGTTTACGGATGGTTACGCCGATCAGTTCGGTGGTGAGAAAGGCAAGAAGTATAAATACAAAAAGCTCCAGGCTCTGCTGACCGAGGTTCATCAAAAGCCCTTTGAAGAGCAGAAAAGACTGGTGTCCGATTCCATCAATACCTGGAAAGGGAATTTAGAGCAAATCGACGATATGTTGCTGCTGGGCTTCAGGTGGAGCTAATTCACAAGTGAATGTGTTGCTCGTTTTTTAACAAACCTCAGCTATGGTATTTAATCAATCCCTCCATCGGCGATTGAATGATGTTGCCGATGGTGTAGCCCTGTTCTTTAGCAACATCCTCCAACAGCTCGCGGTAGTAGTAGCCGATAGAGCCTACCGAATTGACGGAAAGCTGTTTGGCATTGGTATATTTGGAGACCTGCGCCTTAAAGAAATCGCGGAAGCAATCCCTGATGATATCTTTGATGCAGCTGTCGTTGTTGTAAGCCGACATGAAAGAGACAATGCTGGCCAGGTACTTGCTGGGCATCGGTTTTTTATAGACGTTCTCTAAAATGATCTCGCGGTGGTAACCCGCTTTTTCGAAGGCTGCCACCAAATGGGTAGGAAGCTCCCCGTCGAAATAGCGCTGTACGAAGGTACGGCCAATGGTGGCTCCGCTGCCGTGATCGCCAAACAGGTAGCCAACAGAAGGAATATTCTCTACCACCGATTCGCCGTCATACAAACAGCTATTGCTGCCGGTACCGAGAATACAGGCAATGCCTTTCTCTTTGCCGAACAGTGCCCTGGCCGAAGCGAGCAGATCATGGTTGACCTCCGATAAAATATTTCCGAAAGCCAGGTACAGCCCTTGCTTCACCACCTGCACCTTATCGGGTGTGGAGCAGCCTGCGCCGTAGTAAGCAATGTGTTTGATATCGAAAAGCTGGTCCTGCAGGACGGGAATCAGCACATCCTTGATTTCGTTGTAGATGTCTTCGCTGCTTTGAAAGTAAGGGTTAAAGCCAATGGTTTGGTATTGCAGGACAATGTTTTTATCTTTTATCAGAACCCAGTCTGTTTTTGTAGAGCCGCTATCGGCAATTAATATGGACATGTATGAATCGTGCGTTTTAGAGTTTGAAGCCAATGACCAGGATATCATCTATCTGCTCATAATTTCCTTTCCATTGGTTATGCTCAAGTTTAATATTATTTTCCTGCATGGCGAAGCTTTCCGGATTATTTTTTATGATGAGCTCCTTGAACCGCCTGGTACTGAATTTCTTATTGTTTTCCCCACCGAACTGATCGGCATAACCGTCGGTGAAAATATAAAAGGTATCGTCCTCGGCCGCATGAATGGTGTGCGTGGTGTAGGCAATTGTATCGTCGCGGTCGGCCTGCCGGGTACCGATCGGGCATTTATCACCTTTGATCTCGGTGAGCACGCCTTTGTTCACGACCCACAACGGCCTCATGGCCCCGGCATAGTCCACGGTGCGCCTGGCATGATCGATGCGGCAAATGGCAATATCCATCCCGTCTTTCGACTCCGATTCATTTTTGTAAAGCACTTCCAGAACGCCCTGGTTAAGCTCCATCAGGATCTCTTTGGGGTCGGTGATCTTTTGTTCGTTCACAATGCGGTTGAGAATGTTATAACCGATGAGGCTCATGAACGCTCCCGGAACACCATGGCCGGTGCAGTCTACCGCTGCTATAATGCTGATGCCGTTGATGTGCGTAAACCAATAGAAGTCGCCGCTCACAATATCTTTGGTGAGGTACAGGATGAAAGACTGTGGCAGGTAACGGCTGATGAGCTCATCGTGCGGTAAAATGGCATGCTGGATCTTGCGCGCATAGGAAATGCTATCGGTAATATCCTTATTCTTCTGGTAGATGATCTGTTCCTGTTTTTTGCGCTCGGTCACATCCGTATCAATGATGATGATCTTTTTCAGGATGCCTGCCTCATCGAAGATCGGCGTGAGGGTAGAGGACTCCCACACTTCGGTACCGTCATCAAGACGATTGAGCGCCTCATAGTTCACCGATTTTTTATAATGCACCGCTTCCGCTACAATCGTCTTGATGTCGGGGTAATTGCTGATCTCGAAGATGGTTTCTCCAACGCTGCGCTTCAACTCTTCAAGTGTGATCCTGTTGAGCTTCACAAAGCTTTCGTTCACATATTCCAGCCGGCCTTCCGGATCGAGGATCAGCACCACGTTGTCGGTGCGGCTGGCAACCAGCGACAATTGCTCGAGCGCCACATTTTTGCTTTCAATGATCCGGGCCTGTTGCTCAATTTCCGAGGTGCGCTCATTGACCCGCTGTTCCAGTAAGAGGTTTTCTTTTTGTAAAGACCGTAAGCGGTATTTTACAAACGAATAGATCAGGAAGGAGCCAACGGTTAATACCAGCAGCCAGAACCACCAGCGTTTCCAGATGGGGGTGAGGATCGAAAAGGCATAGCCGGCCTCGTCGCTCCATACCTCTTCCTCGTTTCTCGATTGTACAACGAACTCATAAGTGCCGGGAGAAAGGTTATTATAATTAACGAGCTTCGCTTCGTTGGAATAATTCCAGGTCTCGTCAAAGCCTTTGAGCTGGTACCTGAATGAAAGTTTGTCCGGATTTTTAAGCCACAGCCCTTTGAAATCAAAGGCCATATTATTCTGGTTATAACGGAATTCGATGACGGAATCGAGCGGAATGCTTTTATAGTTTACCTGCAACGATTTGATGAAAACACCCGGCTTCAGCGAATCGAGGGCAATGCGGCTGGCCCTGTATACCAGCACGCCATTGTTGGTGCCGCTGTATATCGTGTTGCCCTGGATGAACACCGCATTCAGGTTGGGCTCCAGGTCGCCCTCGAACAGGTCGTAATACGTTACGGCATTCGTTTTGGAGTGAATTTTATCGATGCCCTTGTCATTGATGGCAAAGACCATATCGTTGAAAGCTACCAGCTGCTGCGGTTGCAAATCCCTCAACCCGTTTTGGGCATTAATGACCGTGAGCGTTTTTCCGTCGTATTTAATGATGCCGTCGGCATTGGTCGTAGCCCAGATCTGGTTATACTGGTCCTTACAAAGCGAGAAAGCCGTTTGAGAGCTGAGCTTGTTGGCTTTGGTCAGGCTGGTGAAGGTGTTGTTCTCAAAGACCTGCAGGCCGCCGCCATCGGTAGCCACATACAGCTTGCCCGCATCATCGGTAATGGCCGAATACACATAATCGCTCCCCAGGCCTTCGCTCTGGGTATAGGTATGCTCCACCTTAAAGCTCTTGCGCGCGCCGTCGCGGTCGATCGTGGCTTTCGTAAGGCCACCGCCAAGCGTGGAAATATAAACGGTATTTGCACCGCTAAAATGAATCGTGGAGATATTGTCATTCGGCAGCGCATCGTCTTTCGAGTTGATGATAATGCTTTTCTGATTTTCGGCACTCAGCACAATAATGCCATTGCCATAGGTACCAAACCAAATATCGCCGTCGGGCGATTTGGCAGCACAGGAGATCGTATACTTAGTCAGGTCCTGGATTTTTTCGATTACATAACGCCCTTCGCCGGTTCTCATCACTCTCGAAATGCCCATCGTGGTGCCGATCCAGATCGAATGATCATTGTCCGTAGCCAGCGCCAGGATCTTATCGTCCGTAAGCCCTTTGGCGTTATTGATAAAATCGTAGCGGCGGCCATACAGCTGGCTCAGGCCTTTTTTGGAGCCCGTCCAGATCTGGCTGGCCTTGTCAAAAAATACGGTATTGATAGAAGTACCCTGGATGAGCTTGCTATAGTCGTAGACCGAAAATTTCCCTTCGCTGATCGTGATGATGCCATTCCGTTCCGTGGCGATCGTCAGCTTTTCGGGCACTTCCGACCGTGCGTGAAGCACCGTGCCCAGCGACCAGTTATAGAAAAAAGGAATGCGCTCGATCCCGCTGCTTTTGAGGTTGTAGTAGCACACGCCCGAATCCTGCATGGAAATGAGGAGGCGGTCGCCGCAGATGCTCACATTTCTCACAATGTTATCGGGCAGGCCGGTGCGGTCGGAAATAATTTTAAATGTAGGTTCGTTTTTGGAGACGTCGAGCTGCGTGACGCCTCCATCGGTGCTGCACCAGAGGTGTTGTGTTCCGTCGCCCGTCAGGGCATAGATTACATCATCACTGAGGCCGTTTTCGCGCGTATAATGGGCCGGCTTTTGAGATTTGCCGGCATAGCGGTAAAGTCCTTTCCCATAGGTACCAATGTAGAGGCTGCCACCCAGTTCGCAGAAGGAGGTAATCTTATCTTCATTGTCATCCAAAAGCAACGAATCCACGCGGCCGCGGTTCAGTGAAAAGACCTTTCCGTTTTTGGTGCCGGTCCATACCACGCCGTTTTGGGCAATGAATACGGCGGTGATCTCTTTTTTGGAGAAGGGTTCCACGGCAGTGCCCGAGCGCCCATCGAATTTATAAAGGCCGTTATTGGTAGCTACCCACAGAAAGCCGGTGGCATCCTGTGCGATGGTGTTGACAGAAATATCTTTTTTACCCGTAAAGGAAAAATAATTTTTGACCTGGAGCTGCGAAAACAGGCTGGAAGAGAGGAGGAAGGCACATACGCAAAAAAATACCTGTCTGATCATAGGCAATTAAGCTTTAGGCTTTAGGGTCGCTTTCACTTCCACTTTGATCACCGAGGCGATCTTCTGGTTTACCACTTTCGGGATGCTGATGTTATGGTCCTCGAGCGGAACGTCAAAGGCCGATTCGATCATGATCTCTTTATCTTTAATCGTGATTTTTCCTTTGATGATCTTCTCCTTATCCGTTCCGTGAATGTTGAACGTGCCTTTTACCCTTACCGGGTAGCTGCCGTTTTTATTGAAATCAATGTCCTCGATGATCTTTCCCTTAAAGGTTGCCGCTTTGTATTTGGTGGTTTCCATGTAGTTTTCCTGGAAATGTTCCCGTTGCAGGCCGCTGTTGAATCCTTCAAAGCTCTCGACGGCCACCGAAAAGGCCACATTTTTATTGGAAGCATCCAGGACACCGGTGGTTTTGCTGGATTGCGCTTTGATAAGCTCCAGTGGCGCTTCGGAAGTAAATTTGGTAATCCCGTCCTTACACACAGACACCTGGGAATGCAGCAGGGACGCAGCGAAGAAGAGAAGCATCAAAAGAAAAGCTTTCATAAATCCGGATTAAGATGTATGCCGGGCAAAACCTGTACCCTGAGCGTAAAGAGTAAATATAAGGATTTTCGTGTATAAGAAGCAGACAAAATTTATAGGGGTATTCAACCGGTCAGGTCTTTTTTATTATCTTTAACCCCTATGTTTAATTTGTCCCTTTTGCTATATCATTTCTTTCAAAAACGCAAAACGGTTTTCATAGTATTGGTGCTGATCTGTTGCGGGGTGCTCGGTTTCCTGGCCTCCAGGATCAGGCTGGAAGAAGATATTACCCGTTTTGTACCTTCCGATAAGAACTCGCGTTCCATTAATTCCATCCTGGAGAATTTAAAATCAAAGGATAAGCTCATCCTGCATTTTTCGGTGACTAAGCCGGAGCAGGTTGATCAGCTGGTGGAAGTTGCTGATTCTGTGCATGCCGCTTTGGTCAGAACCCTGAAACCGGCCGATTACAAAGACCTTACCTTCAAAATAGAAGACGACCGCATGCAGCAGGTCTATGACCTGTTTTACCGCAACCTGCCTTTGTTCCTTGAAGAAGGGGATTATGCCAGGATCTCGGGCCTCATCGACCGCGACAGTATTGCCGCCACACTCAAAAAAGATTATGATGTGTTGCTTTCGCCTTCGGGTATGGTGCTGGGCAAGTACATTCAGCGCGATCCGCTTAACTTTACGCCCATCGCGCTTAAAAAGCTCCAGGGCATACAGCTCGACGAGAACTTCGAAACCTATAACGGGCACATCGTTACAAAGGATCATAAGCACCTCTTACTGTTCATCACACCGGCGCATCTGCCAAACGATACCAAAGGCAATGCCCATTTGATTCATAGTGCTGATAGTATTGCCGACCAGGCTAATCTGAAAAGTACGGTCGTTAAAACAGAGCCTTTCGGCGCAGCCATGGTATCTGCCGGAAATGCCGACCAGCTGCGGAAAGACAGCCTCTACACCACGGGCATCGCTGTGATCCTGATTGCCCTCATCCTGGGCTTCTATTTCAAAAATCCGCTGGTCACCATCTTCATTCTCTTCCCGGTGGCTTTCGGGATGGTGTTCTCACTGGGCCTGTTATTTGTATTCAAAGGCGTGGTATCGGCCATTGCCATTGGGGCAGGAGCAGTGGTGCTGGGCATTGCCATTAATTACTCCCTGCATTTTTTTACACATTACAAGCATACGCGCGACGTCAAAACCGTTTTGAAAGACCTGACGCTGCCTATGCTTATTGGCTGTACCACGACGGTGGGCGCCTTCCTGAGCTTACTGTTTGCCAAGTCGGAGGCCCTGCACGATTTCGGCTTATTCGCTGCATTTTCGCTCATCGGAGCGATGCTATTCTCTATTATCGTATTACCGCATTTACTGCGTTTTAGCTTTAGAAAAGATGCTTCGTCTGCACTACCTGTCACCACGGGGCGTGATGAAGGCACCGATTCGGAAAACAAGAATGAGCATTCTCATAAAAACTGGATCGATCGCATTACCTCTTACCGCTACGATAAAAATAAAGTGATCGTGGTATCTGCTTTTCTGCTGACGCTGGTATTCGCCTGGTTTGCACGCTCCGTCTCCTTCGACAGCGATATGAACCGCATGAGCTTTATGACGGATAAGCTGCGGGCCGCTGAAAAGCACCTCGATGACGTCAATCATTTTGCAGCCCGCTCTGTGTATGTATTCAGCAACGGCACCACGCTCAATGAAGCCCTGGACAATAACCAAAAGGTGTCGGCTAAGCTGCAGGAGCTGAAAGCAAAGGGCCGGATCAAAAAATATTCATCGGTGAGCGCCCTGTTTATGTCGGAGCAGGAGCAGAAGAGCCGGATTCAACGCTGGAATGCCTTTTTTACAGCGGCTAAAAAAGACTCCTTAAAGAAACACCTCATAGACGCCGGTCTTGCCTATAAGTTCAAAGAGAACGCCTTCGGCTCTTTCTACACATTGTTGGATGAAAGCCCGACAACCTTATCCGTGGCGGATTCCGATACCTTGTCGAAACTATTGTTCAAAGAGTGGGTAGGGAAGGTGAATGGAAAACCAACGATCATCAATCACATCAAAGTAGAGGCTGAGAACCGTCCCCTCATCTATGAAGCTTTCGGCGACGACCCGAATGTGGTGGTATTCGACAAGCAAAACCTGACGGCGAAATTTGTAGAGGTGATCAGCTCCGATTTCAATACCATCTTACTCATCACCTCTATCCTTGTATTCGGGTTCATGCTGTTGAATCACGGCCGCATTGAGCTGGCGGTGATCAACTTCCTGCCCATGTTCATCAGCTGGCTCTGGATCCTGGGCATTATGGCCCTGTTCGGTGTGCAGTTCAATATCATCAACATCATCATCTCTACCTTTATTTTCGGCCTGGGCGATGACTACAGCATCTTTATTATGGATGGCCTGCTCACCGAATACAAGTACGGCAAAAAGAACCTCGATTCCTTCAAATCGTCCATCCTCTTATCGGCCCTCATTACCATCATTGGCATCGGGGTGATGGTCTTTGCCAAACATCCGGCCCTCAAATCCATTGCGCTCATTACCATCATCGGCATGGCCTGCGTGGTCTTCATTTCCTTCATCGTGCAGCCTTTGCTGTTTAACTGGATGGTGCTGAACAGGCGCTACAAAGGCAAATTGCCTTACACAGCCAAATACATCCTCATTACCATTGTCGGATTTATCGGCTTTGTGCTGGGCTCTTTGTTTATCACCCTCTGCGGTCTTATCCTGTTCACCGTTTTCCCTGCCAGAACAGCCACCCGCAAGCTCATCTTTCATTACATCATCGTTTATGTCTTCCGCACGGTATTGGCCGGCTTCGTAAATGTGAAGAAAACCATCATCAATACCAGTGGCGAAACTTTTCTGAAACCCGCTGTGATCGTGGCCAACCACCAGTCGCACATCGACCTGGCGCTTACCCTGCAGCTCTATCCAAAGATGATTGTGTTTACGAATGATTGGGTCTACAATTCTCCCTTCTATGGCTGGATCGTGAAGCTGGCGGATTATTACCCGGCTTCCGAAGGCTATGAAAAAAGCCTGGTAAAGCTCGAGGCCCTGGTGAAGGAAGGCTATTCCATTCTTATTTTCCCGGAAGGTACGCGTAGTGTGGACGGTGAGATCCACCGCTTCCACAAAGGAGCGTTCCTGCTGGCTGAGCAACTGAAGTTGGACATCATCCCTTTGCTCATTCATGGCGCCGGTGATGCGGTTACCAAAAATGATTTCCACTTTAAGGACGGCGCGCTCACGGTGAAGGTCCTGCCGAGGATCACACAGGACAATGCTTCTTTCGGAACCACTTATCAGGAGCGCACCAAGCAGATCTGCGCCTACATGCGCAGGGAATATGCACTCCTGCGCGAAGAGTTTGAGCCGGTAAGCTATTACCGTTCCCGCCTCATCCGCAACTACATTTACAAAGGGCCGGTGCTGGAATGGTACTGCCGCATTAAAACAGCCTTGGAAGGCAACTACGCCTTGTTTGAAAGCCTGATGCCCAAACAGGGGCACATCGTAGATGTGGGCTGCGGCTATGGCTTCCTGCCATATATGCTCATGTACAAAGGAAGGCAGCGTACGATCCTGGGCGTAGATTACGACGATGATAAAATTGCCGTGGCAGATAACTGCGTGGACAAATCTGAGAAGCTTTCGTTTGCTGTGGGCGATGTTACCGACTTTGAGTTTCCGGAATCGGATGGCTTTATCATCAGCGATGTGTTGCATTACCTGAAGGAAGAGCAACAGGTGCAGGTGATCCGCAATTGTGTCGCTAAATTGAAACAGGGCGGCGTGCTGGTGATCCGCGATGCCGATAAGGACATTGCCAACCGCCAGAAAGGCACCTGGTACACGGAGTTCATGAGCACAAAAGTATTCGGCTTCAATAAAACGCAAAGCGAGGGATTGCATTTTGTGAGCGGTACACTTATCAAAGATACCATCGCTTCCTTTCCACACCTAAAGCTGGAAGTGATCGATAATACAAAGCTGACTTCCAATATCATCTATGTGGCGAAGTATGTGTAAGTTTTGGCGCTGTCATTCTTTAAGATATACAACCTTTGAGAATCCTGAAGGGCTTCAATATCAATAAAGACAATAATAAAGATAGCTAAAGCACAACCCTGAAGGGGTTGAATATATAAAACCAGCATGTTTTAAGGATAAAGTTGTTCCTGGCCATGCAGCCGCTTAGCTGATTGATTGCCAGAAGTCACTTTACAACATCGGTATGGAACATGACACATTGTTTTGATATTCGACCCCTTCGGGGTTTCCTTTTCACTGGTTTCAAGTCTCCAAAAATCTTACCGCACCCGGTCTGCTTTTGTAAAATAGGAATACACAAAATTCAGGAAGTCCTTATTCTCTACCTGTACATATTCGCGTGAGGCAAGCACTGAGTTCGGATAGCTCTTGATATAGATCCGTTGTTCTTTCGGGGCGATCGTCCATTTTTCCATCACGCTGTGTGGCTCTTCGCCCGTTTCACGGTAGTTGACGGTAACGTGCATCATGTTCTTCTCCAGGCTGCCGTGGAAATCGAAATCCCAGACCGGGCTTCCCGTATAGTAACCGGCGCCCCTGCCTTTTACTTTCCCGTCGAGGATCCACAATTGAAAATATTCCAAAAGGTAAGAGCCATTGGCCGGGCGTGTGGCTTCATAGCAGATTGGTTCACCTTTAGGCAATACGAAGCCGATGCTCTTGTAGCTCAGGACCGTTTTTTGGAGCCTGCTAATCTCAGCGCTGACATGATCGCATGATACGACTTTGTATGAGGAGGACTCACGGGCATTAAGATCGTATTTGATCTGCAGGCCATTTTTTTGAAAGTCGACGCGCCAGGTTTGATCAACGGAAACATCGGCGTATGACAAGTTCACCTGCATGCGACTGCTGTTGGTTTCGTCTTTTTCGGGGACGAGCTTGCCGCTAAAGTCCCGGATCAGCGGCTGGTTTTCGACCCTGTTGATGAGCATGCCTTTTACTTCGCCGTGGTTCACGCTCATGCGGATGTATTCGTTGCCTTTAAGGGCTTTATAACAAAACTCACCGCTTTCGGGAGAGGGGACGGATGTGTTTTCTCCGCTGTTGTGGCAAGACCAGAGCAGGCAAAGGAAAAGAATGAGAGGCGAGGCGAGTGTAGCAGTCCGTTTCATAAGACGTTTTAATTATGCAAACGATTTAAATATAACATAATTGTATCAGAATCATGTTGGCTTATCTGTCAGTTCGAGCTTAGACTGAGCAATAGTTCTCGCAGAGGCTCGCAGACGAACTATAATAAGAGATAAAAAAAATGATGGCATTTTATACAGGGCTAGAATAACATGGTCTTCTTACGAAAAATAAGAACGAATAAGGCCCTTATGCTCTATCTGATCATATTCCGGACAGATCGATGAGTGTGCCTTGTATTTCGTCCTTGTTTAAGGGGGGAATGAGTTGGGTATTCAATGTTACTTTTTAAAATTGAATGTACCAAATAACATGAGGTAAATCACTGCATATGGTGGTCATGCCATGGCGCGAGGTGAGTTGCCTTGTATCAACGCAATAACTCAACAACCTGCTGCTGTCCTTTTCCTTTAGCGAGTGAAAGCGCGGTGTGTCCTTCCGCTGCGATGGTTTTGTCGGCTCCGTTAGCCAACAGGAATTCCACTATAGGCACCTGGCCCATTTCTGCCGCCCGGTGCAGGGCCGTGAAGCCGCGGTGATCGGCGGCGTTGATGGCTGCGCCGGCCTTAAGCAATAACGCAAGGTGTTCAGGCTTGTTGGATTGCACGGCATTCATCAGCGGTGTGGCGCCCTGGTCACTCATCACGTTGGGATCGGCACCCAGGCTTAGCAGCTTTTCCATCATCTCTGTGTTATGGTAGGCGATGGACCAATGCAGCGTTGCCAGGCCATCTGCGGCCAGCGCATTGATGCCTGCTCCCCATTTCAGCTGGAGGTCGATACCATCCACATCGCCACGCGCTACGGCAATGTGCAGCAGGGAGTGGGAGCGAAGCGGCTTTTGGGAAGAGGCGACATAGCCCGCGTTGAAGATGCCGACCTGCGCTTTGTTTCCATACGTGGAAAAGGCCCACAGGGCTGCTTTGTCGAGGTCGTGAATGAAAAGATCGGGCAGGGGCGCAGGAGCTGTTTCTCCGAGCCCATGGCTCACGAGCAGGAACATCAGCGCGGCTTCGGTAAAGGCCGGTGTTTCATCAGGCGTAAAGGTGCCTTGTATGTGTGTGATCACCAGCTCTCCGGCTTGCTGTGTAGCTTTGGCTATTACAAACACTTCGCGGAGCCAGCTACGGACGAAGATGACGTACTCACCGTCGAAATAAATGGCCCACTTGTGTTCCATCGCGCGCGGCGAAAAAATAACGCCGGGCAGCAGGAGCTTATCGGTGATGAGGCTTAAGTGAGTGGTGATGACCGTTTTATTTGCCGGTGCTACGCGCCAGAAGGCCACGCCATCTTCTGCATTATAGGAAACGGCGTTCTTTGCCATTTTAGGGTCCTGCGAAGTAGAGGTCATATTCAAGGTAACCGGGCTCAGGTCCAGGACCCTGATTCCCCAGGGGTTTTCTGTGGCCCCGATCCATTTGAGCTTGCTGCTGTTTACAGGCTCTTCAATGGGTTCCGGTGTTTTTTGCTCCGGCTGATAAGGTACGGGAGCCGATGTGTTCGTTGGTTTTTTGTCTTTGCCGAATAATTTGCTAAAAAATGACATAGGGCTTTTGTTTCAGGACAAGATAAAGATTTCTTTCATGATGAGTTGCTCCGGGCGGAAATTTTAGATGCAGATGTGGGCAGGTTTCCCGCGGATCTCGCAGATGGCGCAGATTTTATTTCGGTATGAAAGGAAGGTGGAGTAGGTATCCCACAGATGGCGGATCAAATTAAAGGTGTAGGAATGGTGATCATTAATCTGTGGAAAAGTCCGTTGTAGGGATGCTCTAGCGCCAGGGACACGCAGGGTTTAGTTCTTTTTAGGGCTGTCTCTTGGCCCTGAAAAAACCGTAGCGCAGCGAAGCCCGGAGTTGCCCGCCCGGGCGCCCAAAAAAAGAAGTAAACTGATGAAACGTTAATTCTCTGTTTCACCCAAATATTCAGCTTAAAACAACCTAAAAAGCTTTGAACGGCGTATTCGCAAAATAAGCGTATCTTTGCGCAAAATTTAAAAAGGGCTTTATGCCCGGGAACATCACCATGAGGAAAATCGTAGAATACCGCAAGCTTTTGGGAGTGGATAAGGACGTGACAGTAAGCGAGCTGAAAAGCCTGTACCGTAATTTTATGAAGGAGTATCACCCCGACAAGATCCAGGACAACGAGCAGCTGCAGGAAGAGGCGGAGGAAAAGAGTAAGCGCATCATTGAAGCCTACCATTTTTTAGTAAGCATAGCGCCGGAAACCATTGAGGCTACCCGCGAAGACTATACCAATACCACCACGAACTCTCACATTGCCGACATTACCTATACCGGCAAGCGCCTGCGCATCGATTTCCAGGACGGAACAGGCTATGAATATTACGGCGTGCCCGAAAATACGTATGTGAAGCTGATCAATGCCGACTCGCAGGGGCGCTTTGCCCGCAGGCACATTTATACATCTTTCCTGTACAGAAATGTAAATAAAGGAGTAGTTAAGGCATGATCGTAGACAAGTACATTGCCCAATCGGGTTATACGTCGCGCCGCAAGGCCATTGTGCTCATTGAAGAGAAGCGTGTGAAAGTGAACGGTAAAGTGGCAACGCTTAAAACACCGGTGAATGAAGGCGACACCGTTTTGATTAACGGCGAAAAGCTGAAGGTGACGCCCTTTGTGCCTACTTACATTGCGTATCACAAGCCGAAAGGCATTGAGTGCACCACCGAAAAAATTCCGAATAACATCATCGACGCTATTAATCACCCACAAACAATCTATCCCGTGGGCAGGCTCGATAAGGATTCGGAAGGGCTGATCCTGCTCACCAATCATGCGGAGCTCATCAATGCGATTGCCAATGCGGGCGCCGAACACGAGAAGGAATACATCGTGACCCTGAACCTGCCTGTGCGTACTGCTTTTTTGAATGAGATAGCGCAAGGCATTGAAATGATGGGAGAAAAAACAAAACCCTGCCGGGTAAGCCGGGAGCCCAATGCCAAAAGGATTTTCCGGATTGTGCTGACGCAGGGAATGAACCGACAGATCCGCCGGATGTGTAATGCTTTTAATTACCAGGTCATCAAACTTCAGCGCGTCCGGGTGATGCACATCACGCTCGGCAAATTGAAAACCGGAGAATGGCGCGACCTGACGCCGGAAGAACTGGAAGAGCTTCTGAGCCAGACCGGAAGCTCTGTCAGAACGGCTTCCTCCTGATTTTTTGGCATTTCCCCCATTTGTATTTTGATAAATTAAAACTATATTTGGTTAAGAACTAAACATTATTACACAGGACGTTTATATGAAGATTTATACCCATCAAGCCACGCAGTCCACGCCCTATATTTATTTTGATCCGACCACGGGCCGGCTTGACATCATTGGAAGGTCTATTCCTGAAAATTCGGTGGCTTTTTACAAACCTTTATTTGAAGCCCTTGATAACTACTCCGGAAATCCGGCTCAGGGCATCCGTGCCACCATTCAGCTGGAATACTATAACAGTAGCTCTTCGGTATGCATCCTCAACCTGTTGAAAAAGCTGGAAGCCTTAAAAGACAGAGTAAACGAAATTACAGTCGAGTGGCATTACGAGGAAGAAGATGAAGATACACTGGCTGCCGGAAATAATTTCCAGGCCATCATCAGCCTGCCGATTAAGCTGGTGAAAATAACAGAAAAATAAGTCGCCGGCTTTTACCTTAAAATCCTGAAACACAGCCCTGCCTCAATGGCCATGCCATCTACGGAGGTAGAATAGTTTTGCCCTACCGTGTTTCCTTTTATTTGCTTGGGAGAGGTAGTGCCTGTATAGGAACTCACCATGCCGAAAGCACCCAGGCGTTTCCAGAAATAATAACGGGCCTTTGTGCCAAAGCGCAGAATGCTTCCCGATGCATTGTACTGCTGGTCGATGTCGCTTTGCTTATTCGTATAGTTTACGGTAAACAATCCTGTGGAAAGGAAGACGGAAAGGTCGAGGCGCTTATTCACAAACACGTGATAGTTCACATCAACCGTCAGCTCGTTGGTAAACATCTTCATCGTATTGTCTGTAGCTTCCGCATTATAGAACCTGGAGGCATTCACCTTAAAGATATCCGTACCGGCGCTCATGCCGAGACCCAGCCGTTTGGTTACAGCATATTCAATAATAAGCGGATCCCTGTCGCCGCAGATAAATTCGGAGTGCATCAACACCGGTTTAGCGCCGCTGATATCGTTGGTGGTATAATTGGCAAAGGTAGAGCCTTCGGAAACGCTGATCAACAGGGAACCTTTCCGGTAGCACTGCGCCTCAGCAGAAACAGGGGCGAGGCAAGCAAGGGAACAAACGAATAACAGGGCCTGGGAGTAGAATTTTACCATGATGTTATGTTTAGTTATACCAAATATAGGAATTTTTCGGAGATGGCCAAATGAGTCCTTAACTGCAAAGCCCGCAGAGAATTCCTGATAATGAGTGTATGCCGCGTCAGCGTCCCGATAGTTATCGGGAGCAGCGAAAATCCTCCGTGCTGCCTTTTTTGCGCGGAGATTGTAGCGGAAAGCGTCACGACAGGTCGTGACGGAGGCCCAAAAATCAATGCTTACATGGATAAATAAAATAAGCAGAGAGAGCTCTTAACTACAGTTTATACAAGTTGTGAGGAACATTTATCACGGATATTAATAGTACATTTGTAAATACTGACACATCATGAGATTTTCCGAATACCATATCATTCCTGAGATCAAGCAAAGCCTTGAGGAATCAGGTTTTAAGCGCCCTACCGATATCCAGTTCAAAGCCATTCCCAATATCCTGAACGGAGAAGATGTGCTGGCCATTGCCCAAACGGGCACAGGTAAAACTGCGGCCTTTGCCATTCCTATTCTTCACCTGATCTCCAAAGCCGGTGTCGACCAGGGCATCCGTGCCATTGTAATGGTGCCCACACACGAGCTGGCCATCCAGATCACAGAGGTATTCAATACCCTCGGGAAATATACCGGTGTGAGAACCCTGGGCATTTTTGGGGGCGTCGATCAGGATCCGCAGATCCGCGAGCTGGAAAACGGGGTTGATATCCTGGTAGCCACTCCGGGCAGGCTCTTCGATCTCGCCAGTCAGCGTTATATTAATTTACGCGACGTCAAAGTCCTGGTGCTCGATGAGGCCGATCTCATGCTGGACATGGGATTCTATAAGGATATCGAGGACCTCATTAAATACCTGCCGCGCAAGCGCCAGACCCTGTTTTTCTCGGCCACCATCAATGAGAAAATCAAAAAGCTGGCCTATTCACTCGTGAACAGCAGTGCTATCCGCATCCAGATCTCACCGAAAGATCCGGTATCGAAAAATGTGACACACTCCGTGATGTTTGTGAACATGGATGACAAGCGTTTTTTCCTGGAACGGATCGTCAACGAAAATCCCGGAGCGAGGATCCTGGTATTTGTGAGAACCAAAGTACGGGCCGAACGCGTGTATGAAGCGATGAAGCGTGTGAAGATCGACAGCCTCACCATGCACGGCGGCAAAGACCAGGACAGCAGGCTGGAAGTGATGTCGGAGTTCAAAAACGGAAACGTAAAATTGCTCATCGCCACAGATGTGAGCGCACGTGGCGTGGATATTGCGAATGTGGATTATGTGATCAACTATGATTTGCCGGAAGTGGCCGAAAACTATGTACACCGCGTAGGCCGCACGGGCAGGGGAAATAACAAAGGCATAGCTGTTTCTTTTTGCAGCCCCGAAGAAAAGCCTGTCCTGGAAGAGATCGAAGCCTTTATGGATAAGAAGATCAATGTGCTGGAAGTGAAAAAAGCCGATTACTCGGAAACGCTGGCACTTACTGATGACGTAAACGACAACTGGCGCAAGCTGATCCAGGATGCCGAACAGGAAGATAAAAAATACAAAGGCAAAAAGAATAAGAAGAAGTAGCTTCGACTCCGCTCAGCTAGCGGTTCGGTTGCGTTTAGCCAGCGGATTGTTTCCGATGTCTGCTTTAGCCTGTTTGCAGTGGCTGAGCGGAGCCGAAGCCCCGCATAAGGGGTATCCGGTGCTGTTGATTCAGCGGATTCAACACCCACCTCATCGAATGTAAACATCATATTAAATTATGCATCCGATTCATAACTGAAAATTAAATTTCCTGAACGCTTTCATCGTTTAATGGTAACACAGAGCTTTAAATGAGTTCACTTCATGCAGGTATTTTTGAAAAAAAAACCTATGAAGAAAAACATCTACCTCTTTTCAGGCCTTTTACTGGCCGGACTTACGTCAAACGCGCAGGTCTCTTTTCAAAACAGATCACATTCACCAACCTTTGTCAATATCAGCACTGCCAACTTTCCGGGTGTGCAGGCTTTTTCCCTGGTAGGGTCGGCAGATACATTGCCTCAGTCAACCACGTTTAGATTTGGCGGCTCGGCAGATGGCGCCGGGATCCTGAAAAACAGTAACGGCACCTATACTTATTTATTGAACCACGAGGATAATTTTTCCGTATCGCGGATCACCCTCGATAATACCTTCAAGCCTGTAAAAGGCGAGTACCTGTTAAACTCAAACGGCGGCATGTGGCGCTTATGCTCTGCCACCATGGCCACGCCACAAACACACGGCTTCGGCCCCCTGTTCCTTACCTGCGGTGAAACCAGCGTGGAGTCTATGACACACTACCTCAATCCATACGGACCTGCTATTACCGATTCGACCACCTCGGCCAATACAACCCTGGCCAGCGGGCTTGGAAAATGGAATGCAGAAAATGCACTGCCTTTGCCGCTTGCTACCTATCCGGGCCAAACGATTATCCTGATCGGCGATGACGATTCGGGAACGAACGGCGGCCAGGTAGTGATGTACAAAAGTAACGGTGTGGGTAACCTGAACAGCGGGACTTTATATGTATTACGCCGGGTCGATCAGAACCAGCGTGAGCGCGACGTTCCGGTGGGCACTTTTGTAAACGTGGAGTTTGTGGCTATCCCGAATTACATGACCATGACGGGAGCGCAACTGGACACTTATTCCAATGCGACGTTGAAAAGCATCAAGTTTCAGCGTGTCGAAGACCTCGATTACCGCAAGGGAAGCCCTAATGCCGCGCGCCAGATCTTTTTCAATGCTACCGGCCAGGTCAATTCAGATACGACAGACAGAACACTCTGGGGCCGTGTGTATGAGCTTCAGCTGGATTCATTGAACCCGTTGACCGGAAAGCTCAGGTGCATTTTGAATGGCGATGATAAAAACCCTGCTAACGCAGCGCGCGTGTTATACCAGCCGGACAACATTTGTGTAACCGAAGATTACGTCTATATTCAGGAAGATCCTAACGGATATGTATTCCCGAGCTCAGCGCCTTATGTGCATGATGCCAACATCTACCAGTACGATATTCAGACGGCCGGTTTCAAGCAGCTGCTTGGCCTGGACCATCACCGTGGCCTTCCTTACCTGGATAGCGCCATCTATAACCAGAATGCCACAGGAACCGGCTATGCCCGCAGCGGTACCGGAAGCTGGGAGTTCGGAGCGATGGTAGACGTGTCTGCCGAAACAGGCGTCGACAATGCCTTTGTGTTATCCTTGCAACCGCACTCCTGGAGAAGCCCTGTATTTGCGGGTGTTGACGGAGGTACCAAACGTGCCACCGAAAACCAGGGAAGCTTACTCATCACCCTCACAGGTGTGCCACGCGTGAAAGCCCAGGCACCTGTTGTATCTTCAGCTATGATCTGCGCCGGTTCCCCGGCTGTTCTCAAAGCTTCGCAGGGTTCTACCTACGCCTCAACAAACGGCACTACCTATAAATGGTATACGGTTGCTTCCGGAGGAGCGCCGGTATTTACAGGCCCTACTTTCACAACGCCGTTTTTAAATGCCAATGCCACTTACTATGTCGAATCCTTTATCTCCGGAAATGCAAGCCCTGCACGTACGGCTGTCACCGTTACCGTAACGGCAGCTCCTGCACAACCGACGATTACACAAAACGGAAATACACTGGTGTCGAGCGCTACTACAGGAAACCAATGGTACAGGAACGGGGTGTTGTTAACCGGTGGTACAAGCCAGACCTTAACGATCAATCAAAGCGGTTATTATTCGGTATCTGCGAGAACAGGCACTTGTGTGTCTCCTGTTTCCAACGACGTGCTTGTGTCGATCACCGGCATCGAAGAGATCAGCGCGCTGGATGAGATGAACATTTTCCCGAATCCGAACGACGGAACCTTTGTGATCAACTTCAATACCAGGGAAGCCAGCGAGCGCCTGCACGTGAGAATCGTGAATGCTCTTGGCCAGATTGTGTATGAAGATACCGCCGAAAAATTCAACGGGAATTACTCCAAAAAAGTTCAGCTGAACGATAACGCCGCCGGTGTGTACCACGTGACCTTATATACCGATACCAAAGCTTACAAAAAAACAATTTCAAAACACTAATCCATGACTACTCCGAAAGCAGGGAACAGGAAACTGTTCCCTGTCTTTTCATTTAATACCACCGCGTTTGAAAACAAAACATACCTTTATTCTTATTCTCCCTTTTGCGTTGATGACCATTAACTTTTTGTCTTCGTTTAGGGGGCCGGAAGTGGAAACGCCTTCCGCAAAACAGGTAAAGCTGCAATTCAAAGCCCAGTGCGATTCTTTTTCGAAGGACCTTTCGGGGCTCAACCGCTTGATCGCCCTTTACAAAACAGACAGCCTGCAGCTACCCGCACTTCGCGCAAGCTATAAGGCTTCCCGTATTCACTACAAGCGCGCCGAAGCCATGATGGAATACTATTTTCCGGCGACAGCCAAAATGTTCAATGGCGCACTCGTCAATGAATCGGACGAGGAAGAAGGAACGCAGCTCATCATCGAACCGGAAGGCTTACAGGTGGTGGAAGATATTTTATTTTCCGATAAGCCTTACGAACAGATCAGCCTGCTTGAAACACATGGCAAGCGGCTCCTCGCCGTGAGCAATCGTCTCAACAACCTGAGCGATGCTTCACCCTTCGGCGATTTTCAGATTATGGATGCCCAGAGAATGGCGCTGATCCGTATCATGACCTTATCCATCATTGGTTTCGATTCCCCGGCATCCGGCAATGCCCTGAAGGAAACGGAGGCGGAATTGGCAAGTATCCGGTCTGTCATAACATGCTACGAGCCGGTGTTCTTACAAAAAAATAAAACTTTGTATCAAACGATAAACAGGCAATTGGAGCAGAGCATCGCTTATCTCAAAACAGCGCAGAGCCTCGATGAGCTCAATAAGTACGTGCTGATCAGGCAGCACCTCGATCCTTTGTATGCCTCTCTTACCCGCATCATGCCTGCCTTAAACATTGAGGTGCTCGATCTTCCATCGCCGATCCGCTTAAATGCCGGCAGCATTTTCAGTAAAGCGGCCATTAATACCAATTACTATAATCCCTATAATACCCCTTTAAGCCGCGAAGCGGTTCAACTGGGAAGAATCCTTTTTTTCGATCCCGTATTATCAGGCAACAACCAAAGGGCCTGCGCGTCCTGCCACGATCCTAAGCTGGCTTTTACCGATAACCTGGCTACCAGCAAAGCCTTTGGCCTGGAAGGAAACGTTTCGCGGAATGCCCCAACGATCATCAATGCAGGCTTTCAGGCCAATTACTTTTACGATTCCCGTTCCAATTACCTCGAAGACCAGATCAGGGCGGTGACTAACAACCAGCATGAGCTGCACGGTGATTTACTGAAGTCGGCAGAAAAATTAAAAAGCAGCCCGGAGTATGTGAAGCTGTTTAAAAAAGCGTACAAGGGCAGGCCCGATACGGTAATCAGCGTGTTGTCCATCATCAAAGCCATCTCTTCCTACGAAAGAAGCCTGGTGGCGATGGATTCAAAATTTGATCAGAACATCCGCCGTGAAAAAAATACGATGACCAAAGAGGAGATCAGCGGGTTTAACTTATTTATGGGAAAAGCGGAATGTGCTACCTGTCATTTTATGCCGATGTTCAACGGGACGGTACCGCCGGCTTATACTAAAACCGAGTGGGAAATCCTGGGTGTTCCCACAAAAGCAGATACGGTGAATGCAGTCATCGACACCGATCCCGGAAGATTTGCGGTGAATGGCATGCAGTTGAATAAGTATGCCTTTAAAACCACCACCCTGCGGAATGTGGGACTCACAGCGCCTTACATGCACAATGGCATTTACAAAACACTGGAAGACGTGATCGACTTTTATGCGCGTGGCGGTGGGAATGGTATTGGCATGAGTCTCGAAACACAAACCCTGCCTTTTGACAAGCTGGAATTATCCGCACAGGATAAAAAAGACCTCGTTTCCTTTCTGAAAACACTCACCGATACGGCAGGTTGTACGGCTGTGCCTCTGCGTCTGCCGGCTTTCCCGGATAAGCAGCTGAACAAACGAAAAATAGGAGGGGAGTATTAATTGATGTGGTGCCTGAGGTCCCGAAGACACCATTTGAAATTTCCATGGTGGGATTTTTCAAGCGATGGCTGAGCTGCCAGCATTATCAATTTTCCGGTGGCCGGGCGAAGTCGAAGTCACGTCAATCAATCCGCTTCAGCCAGTCGATGGCTTCCTCTCTGGAGTTGAATAAGCGGGTAGGGCGGCTGGGCTTATTGATCTTGAGGTAGCCGTTCCCGATGATGCGCAGGGCCAGCCCTTTGATCACAAAAGCATCTGCTTTCAGCACATCCGATACTTCTTTGGAGGCAGTGTATTCACGGGCTTCTTTGCTGAAGGTATTGTCTTCGCTGCAAATCACCAATAGCGACGGCTTAAAACGGCCGCTGAGCTTCTTAAACACGCTCATCATATTCCGGGCATCGCCGGCACTTCCGCTGAACCCGCTTTCGAAGTGAAGCTCGATGATGTTGTCGGACCGCATGAACAGGCTGTATCCCGGGAAGCGGTACACTTCCGACGAATCAATGAGTTCTATGCCCGGTTCCTGTACCATGCTGTATATTAAACCCAAGATACTAATAAGTATGTGGGAATGCTACCCGTTTTTTAGCTGATCATTTTCATAAAATCATCTTCGTTGATGATCTTTACTCCCAGCGATTCTGCTTTTTTCAGTTTCTCCGGGCCCATATTATCACCGGCCAGTACAAAGCTGGTTTTTTTAGAAATGGATCCTGAGTTCTTCCCGCCGTTCAGCTCGATCATTTCTTTATACTGGTCGCGGCTGTGCAGGGCAAAGACGCCACTGATCACAAAGGTCAGGTCTTTCAGCTTATCGGTCGTATTCTGGTGCTGCTCCTCGCTTACTGAGAATTGCAGGCCGGCAGCCTTCAGGCGTTCGATGATGGCTTTGTTTTGCGGATCGGAAAAATAATGGTGCAGGCTTACGGCAATAATTTCACCCACCTCGTCGATGGCCAGGAGCTCTTCTTTCGTGGAATTTAAAAGCACATCCAGCGACTTTACTTTTTTGGCGATTTTTTTAGCAGTGGTTTCTCCTACATGCCTGATGCCAATGGCATATAATACGCGCTCGAAAGGCACCTGCTTGCTGGCTTCAATGCCTGCGATCAGGTTCTGTGCCGATTTCTCCGCCATGCGCTCCAAAGGAAGCAATTGCTCTTTTTTCAGATCATAGAGATCGGCAATATTATGAATCAGACCTGCATTGAAAAGCTGCACGATGGTTTCGCCGCCGAGGCTATCGATGTTCATGGCGCGGCGCGATACGAAATGCTCGATGCGCCCGATCACCTGCGGCGGACAGGCATTTTCATTCGGGCAGAAATGGTTGGCCTCCCCCGGATTTCTTTCCAGGGCAGTGCCGCATTCCGGGCAGTTGTGGATGTACTCCGTTTTCACCGAATCGGCTTTGCGCTGAGCCATGTCCACGCCTATAATTTTTGGGATGATCTCACCGCCTTTCTCCACAAATACCTGGTCGCCGATGCGGACATCCAGCTTCTCAATGATATCGGCATTGTGCAGCGAGGCGCGTTTTACCGTTGTGCCACCTAAGGGAACCGGTTTTAAATTAGCCACCGGCGTAATGGCGCCCGTGCGGCCTACCTGGTAGGAAATGCTTTGCAGCTCGGTGCTTACCTGTTCCGCCTTAAACTTATAAGCAATGGCCCAGCGTGGTGATTTGGCCGTGAAGCCAAGGTTCTTTTGGAGCCTGATGTCGTTTACCTTGATGACGATGCCATCCGTATCATAAGGAAGGTCGAAGCGTTTTTTGTCCCAGTGTTCGATGAAAGCCAGTACTTCGTTAATGCCCGTACAAAGCTTTGCTTCTTCGGAAACACGGAATCCCCAGGACTTGGCGGCCTGGATACTTTCGAAATGCGTTTTAAAAGGCAGGTTCTCGCCGAGCACATTGTATAAAAAACAATCCAGCCGGCGCTTCGCGACCTGTCCTGAATCCTGCATTTTCATGGTGCCCGAAGCTGCGTTCCGTGGGTTAGCCATGACGGTTTCCCCGATCTCTTCGCGCTCTTTATTAATAGCATCGAACACAGGACGCGGCATATATACCTCGCCGCGGATCTCGAAGCGCGGAAGGAAGTTGCCATGCAATTTCAAAGGCACCGATTTGATCGTTTTGGCATTGGTGGTTACCTCGTCGCCCTGCACACCATCGCCGCGCGTGATCGCCTGTACCAGTTTTCCCTCTTCATAAATTAAACTGATGGAAAGCCCGTCGAATTTCAGCTCGCACACGTATTCGATCTGTTGCCCGTCTGTGGTATGTCCCAGGCCTTCACGCACCTTGCGGTCGAAGTCGATCATGTCTTCCACGCTATAGCTGTTGCTGAGCGACAGCATCGGGTACTGGTGTTTTACCGTGTTGAAAACCTTGGTGATCTGCCCGCCCACGCGCTGGCTCGGAGAATCCGGGGACAGGAATTCGGGAAATTGTTTTTCGAGGGCGATGAGTTCTTCCAGCAATTTATCGAATTCAAAATCACTGATGGTGGGGTTGTCTAAGGCGTAATAATTGTAATTGTGCCTGTTAAGTTCGGCGGAAAGTTCCTGGATTTTATGTTGTGCGTCGGTAGCTGTCATAGGGTTTGCAAATCTTTAACAAATTAGTTATTTTTGAATGGAATAACGAAGTAAATTTGTAAACAAAATTTCACACCCTTGAAAAAAATTGTTCTTCATAGTTTTTTTTCACTGATCGTTTTCACCTATGTGTTTTCGTCGGTGGGTGTGCGCCTGGTAGCGCATTACTGTGGTGGCGCCCTCGAGAAGATTTCCCTGTTCTCGAAGCCGGCCAGCTGCTGCGGCGGAGAGGAAGAAGAGGAAGCCAGTGACTGCTGTACCAACGACAGCAAACACGTTGCCTTTCAGAAAGATTTTACTTTTTATACCCTTGTTTCCGAATACAAAGCACCGGTTCAGCAATTGTTTTTTATGGAGCATACGCGCATCAGCTTCCTGCTGCATGAGGCTCCACGCTCCCTGTTTTTGATCAACCCGCAAAACCATCCACCCGACCTGGTGCAGGATGATATTGTTCAATACAGTGTTTTAAGAATTTGAGGGTCGTGCTGATCACGCCGTGGTGTGACAGCATCTCCTATTATTTTGGTTCCGGTAATAGCAGAACAGATTAACCAAATCTTAAAACCATTAGCAATGAAAACAATCATCATATTATTTATCAGTGTTCTTTTCTCTGTAAAGCTCCAGGCGCAGGTTGTAACATCAACAGTAGCCGTTAAGGGAAATTGCGAAGAGTGCAAAGAGCGTATTGAAAATGCCGCCGACATCAAAGGCGTAAAAAACTCGGTCTGGGATGAAAAAAAACAGGCCATCACCGTTACTTACGATTCTAAAAAAGTAACGCTGGGAGAGATCGAAAAAGCCATCGCCAAATCCGGCCACGAAACAGGGCATGAGAAAGCAGACCTCAAAGCCTATAAGGAGCTGCCTGCCTGCTGCAAATACGAGAACGGAGAATGTAAGAAAAAATAGCGCCTATGAAAACCTTATGCCTGGCCCTTTTAGGGCTTATGAGCGCTTTTCATGGGGTATCGCAGGTAAGAGGAAGGATTCTTGAAACCGGGCCTAAAAAAGACACCACGGCTATTCCCGGTGTGATCCTCTTTTGGGAAAATACTTCCATCAATTCTGTGACGAACGAAAACGGCGTTTTTATCTTACAAACCAGTCCTGAAACGAAAAGGCTCGTGATCCGCGCTACCGGCTACGATCCCGACACCCTGCTCATCAAGGACACCACAAAGTTCATCACCCTGGTGCTGAAAAGCGGGATCAACCTGAACGAGGTTGATGTGGTTTATGAAACTACAGGGACCGAATTATCCTACATGAACCCCATCAAGGTAGAAACGCTCAACGAGCGCTCGCTTATGAAAGCCGCCTGCTGCAACCTTTCCGAAAGCTTTGAAACCAACCCGAGTGTGGATGTGAATTTTGCAGACGCTGTGACCGGCACCAAGCAGATCCAGATGCTGGGCCTTTCGGGGCAGTATGCACAGATCACCAAAGAGAACATGCCTTACCTGAGAGGCCTCGCCAATGGTTATGGACTGAGCTTTATTCCGGGCACCTGGATCCAGTCCATTCAATTGAGCAAAGGCGCGGGATCTGTGGTGAACGGCTACGAAAGCTTTACCGGGCAGATCAATACCGAATTGCAGAATCCGGAAACATCCGACCGGTTGAACTTCAATACCTATGTGAACGAGAATGCCAGGAACGAGTATAACCTCAACCTGAAGCATCGCTTCAACGATAAATTTGCCGTGGGCATTTTATCACATGCCAGTTTCAATCCTTTGGTGCAGGACCTCAATAAAGATGGCTTTGCCGATATTCCCATTGGCAAGCAGTACAACATCATGAACAAGTACAGCTATAATTCGGGCAAAGGCTTCGAGGCCCAGTTTGGCGGTGCTTACCTCCGGGATGAGCGTAAAGGCGGCATGTTCCGTTCAACCGTGTCATCGGATACGGTTCCTTTATACGGCATCGAACTCCGCAATACCAAGTGGGAGCTGTATAGTAAAACCGGTTATGTATTTAAGAAAAAACCCGGAACCAGCATGGGGCTGCAATTGTCTTACCTCAACCATGAGCAGTATAACCTGTATGGCCTGAATAGCTATAGCGGTTTGCAAAAGACCTTTTATGCCAATTATATTTTCCAGGGCATTATTAAGTCAACGAGCAATACTTATAAGCTTGGTGCCAGCTACATGAACGATGTGGTAGATGAAAGCTACCGTTATTTTAATTTCAAACGCGACGAGCGAGTAGGCGGTGCCTTTGCAGAGCTTGCCCACAACAGGGGAGAGCAATTTAATGTGGTGGGAGGCTTAAGAGCGGATTATCACAATTATTATGGCTTGTTCTTTACGCCGCGCCTGCACATGCGTTATGCGCTTAAGGGAAATAATACGGTATTCCGGATCAGCGGGGGAAGGGCCTTGAAAACGGCTAACGTCTTCGGTGAAAATATGGCGTATATGGCCAGCTCGCGCGATTGGATCATCAACAGCAGCGACCTGAATCTGCCTTATGGCCTGAAGCCCGAGATCGGCTGGAACTATGGCTTTAACTTCACGCAAAAAATGAAGCTGAATTACAGGGATGCCTATGTGACGATAGATCTGTACCGCACTGATTTTGTTCAGCAGGTGGTGGCCGACCTGGATGCCAATACACAGCAGGTAATTTTTTATAACCTGAACAGGCCGTCCTTCTCCAATACGGCGCAGGCAGAGTTCGGATGGGAAATCCGGAAGCGCCTTCATGTAAAAACGGCGTACCGTTATGTGGATACCAAAGTCAGCTATAACAGTGGCTTGATGCAAAAGCCTTTTGTGTCGATGCACAGGGCTTTCATTAACCTGGCTTACGAAACCAAAAACAGGCACTGGCTCTTTGACGCCACGTTGCAATACAACGGTAAAAAACGTTTGCCGCAAACACTGTCTAATCCTGCAGAATACCAGCGTGCCGCTTACTCTCCGGATTTTTACAATGTGCTGGCGCAAATTACCTACGTGACGAAAATCGGGCGTTCTGATTTTAATATTTACCTGGGTGTGGAAAATGCGCTTGATTATAAGCAGCCGAACCCGGTGGTAGCCAGCGATGCGCCTTTCAGTAAATACTTTGATGCCAGTATGGTGTGGGGCCCGATCTATGGCCGGATGCTGTATGCGGGATTGAGATTTAAGATCAAATAGTTTATAGCGTCATTGCGAGTGATAGCGAAGCAATCTCTATAGTTAATGAGATTGCTTCGCTTTTTAATGTATGTGATCGTTAAATAATTCAGTGGTCAGTTATCACAGATTTATAATCCGTGATTATTCCTACAACAGCTGATGCTCCACCGCATACAGCACAATACCCACGAGGTTCTTCGAGCCTGTTTTCATCAGGATGTTTTCTTTATGGCTTTCTACCGTGCGAGGGCTTAGCTTCAGCTGAGCTGCAACGTCCTTCATGGAATATTGCCGGCAGATGAGCCGGATGATCTCTGTTTCCCGTTCCGTAAGATCGGAAGAGCTGAGCGAGGTTCTTTGTTTTTGTTTGGCCCTTACACCGTTGAGCATTGCCTGTGTTACTTCGTCGGTGTAGTAAAATCCTTTCAGCCTCACCGAGCGGATAGCCACGAGTGCTTCGTCCAGGTTCTTGTCTTTGGTAATGAAGCCGCTGGCACCTTGTTTTACTAAGGTAAAGATGGTCATGTCGTCATGGTTCATGGAAGTAACCACCACTTTAATTTCCGGGTATTCTTTTTTTATTTCTCCAATGGTTGTGGCAGCGCCGGTTCCGTTAAGCTCCGCATTCAGCAAAATAAGGTGAGGCTGAGTTTTTTTTAAATGCTGAAAGAGTTCCTGCCCGTTGGAAGCTTCAAAAGCGATCTTAAGATCTGTGACTGTTTCAAGCAATGTTGATAGCGCCTGGCGAAAAAGGAGATGATCATCTACAAGAGCTATTTTTATTTTAGCAGCCATTCTTTAAAGGTAAGAAAAACCAAAAATAAAACGGCATGTTCAGATGGAATAGTTTAGGACATACGTAAAATTACGTAGTAAAATCAGGGGTTTTACGGATATTGTAAAAACAGGAATAATACGGATGTAATACTGCGATGAATGTCTTTACTTAGTCACATGAGAGAAATTGACATATCCAATATCAAAATCGTACTGCATAATCCCGCTTCCATTATAGCCTGGTGCGAGGTATTAAATTGTACGGAAAAAGATTTGTTGGGCGCGATCGCTATTGTTGGAAATTCTGCCAAAGAAGTAGACGAGTACCTGGAACGAAAGAAGTCGGCTGCAGATAAAACGTCGGACTAGTGTTTCCGGCTTCTCTCAGTGTTCACTCATGTTTTGATCTTAACGGTTGTTTATGCAAAAAAACTATTTTTCACAACAGGCAGAAGAAATAGCCAACCTCGGAAGCTGGGAAATAGATCTGGTATCGGATTCGGTGCATTGGTCTGATCAGTTTTTCAGGATTTGCGGATATGAACCGAACGAGGTTAAACCTTCCGTCAGGCTTAGCCTGGACATGGTTCATCCTGACGATCGCGAAGTAACGGAATATATGTTACGCCAAACACTTCAGTATGGGAACGATTACAAAATTGAAAACCGGATTGTGCGCCCCGATGGAAAGATCCGTTACATCTATTCGCAGGCCATCGTGGACAAGGACATTAGCGGAAAACCCTTACGATTGAGGGGAATATTTTTTGATATCACCGACCGGAAAGAAGCAGAAGAAGCCAGGCGCCAGCACGAAGATCGCTACCATACTATCCTCAACTCTGTTATGGAGGGGTTCCAGATCCTGGATTATGAGTTCCGGTACGTTTATCTGAATCCGGCGGCTATCAAGCAAAGCCACTATGCGGAAGACCAGATCAAAGGCCGGAAGATGACGGAGCTTTATCCCGGTATAGAGCAAACGGAGCTGTTCCGGATACTGAAAGAGTGCATGGCGCAGCGCTGCACCAAATACCTTGAGAACGAATTTACTTACCCGGATGGCAGCAAAGGCTGGTTTGAGCTCCGGATCCAGCCAACGACAGAAGGCCTGCTCATTTTATCCGTGGATATCACAGAGCGAAAACGCGCTGAAGAAAACAAAGTAAAAGTCGAATCACGTTATAAAGCGCTCATCGAAAACAGCTCGGAAGGCATTACGCTGATGAACAAGGATTTTTATGTGATCTACAGAAGTCCTTCCACCGTTAAAATTCTGGGCTGGACACATGAGGAACGCGCTAACCAGCCACGGTTGGAGGGGATACACCCGGATGACAGGGCGCATTTTCACCAGGCGATGAAGGATACCATCGTGGATCCTGCAAAATCTATTCTGGTAATTTACAGGGTTAAGCATAAGCAGGGGCATTACCTCTGGCTGGAGGGCCTGATGACCAATATGCTCAGTAACCCGGCTGTGGAGGCCATCGTGTTAAATTTCCGCGAGATTACAGAACGCAAGGAGGCTGAAGAAAAGATCAGCGAAATGAACAACGAGCTCGAGCGGAAAGTGATTGAGCGCACGGCCCAGTTCGAAGCGGTGAACAAAGAGCTGGAGGCATTCAGCTATTCGGTGTCGCACGATCTCCGGGCTCCGTTGCGGGCCATCGACGGTTATGCCAGCATGGTAGAGGAGGATTATGATAAACTGCTGGACGACGAAGGCAGGCGTTTGCTGGGCAACATCCAGCAGAATGCAAAAAAGATGAGTATGCTGATCGACGATCTGCTGGCATTTTCAAGGTTGGGGAAAAAAGTAATACAGAAAAAGCAGCTGGACATGAACGAGCTCCTGGAGGGTGTCCTGATCGACCTCTCCAAAGCCCAGAACCATCATGCTGCCATTTCTTCGGATGAGCTTCTTCCGGCATTTGGCGATTATAGCCTGATTCATCAGGTGCTGATCAACCTGGTATCCAATGCCATTAAATATTCCTCCAAAAAAGAAAGCCCGAAGGTCCATATTTCGTCCCGGAAAGAGGATCAGTATGTGGTTTATACGGTCAGGGACAATGGCGTAGGATTTGATATGAAATATGCACACAAGTTATTTGGCGTATTTCAGCGGCTTCATACGATGGACGAATTTGAGGGTACCGGAGTAGGGCTGGCAATTGTTCAGCGGATCGTGACAAAGCACGGCGGACAGGTAAAAGCAGATGCAACACCGGATGAAGGCTCGGTATTTAGTTTTAGCTTACCTATACAATAAAGCAGATGGAACACGAAATAGAGATATTGTTGGTAGAGGATAACCCCAACGATGCCGAGCTTACGCTCCGCGCCCTGAAGAAAAAGCACCTGGCCAACAGGATTGTTCATTTAAAAAACGGGGAAGAAGCGCTTGACTTTATTCATGGTAAAAATGCCTTTGAAGGCCGGGATACCAGGAATCAGCCAAAACTCATTCTGCTTGACCTGAAAATGCCGAAGGTGGACGGCATCGAAGTATTACGAAACCTGAAATCCAATGATGCCACCAAAACCATCCCGGTAGTGGTTCTTACGTCTTCCAAAGAAGATCCTGATATTAAGATATGCTATGAACTAGGAGTAAACAGCTATATTGTAAAACCCGTGGGATTTGAAGCGTTTATCAGCGCTATTTCCGAACTGGGGTTCTACTGGCTGCTCCTGAACCAGAACCCGAAATAAATGCACTCCTGCTACCCGTACCATGAATGACCCGATAAAGATATTGTTGCTCGAAGATTCTCCTTCTGATGTGGATATGATAAAGCGTACACTGATGAAGAACGATTTTGTTTTCTCGATGGAAGTAGTATCGACACGGCCAGGATTTGAAGAAAAGCTTTTTGGTTTTGATCCCGATATTGTGCTTTCCGATCATTCCCTGCCGCAGTTCTCATCCCTGGAAGCGCTCGACATTGCCCGGCAAAAGAAAAAAAACATTCCCTTTATCCTGATCACAGGCTCCGTATCGGAAGAGTTTGCCGTAGATTGCATGAAAGCAGGCGTGGACGATTATATCCTGAAAAACAGCCTGATCCGCCTGCCGTCTTCCATCCATAATATCCTCTCGAAAAATAAGGTGAAGCGGGAGAAAGACATTGTAGAGTCTCTTCACCGCGAACTCCTGGTTGCTTATAAAAAGATCGAGGAAAGCAGTAAAAGCATTACCGATAGTATCAACTACGCCAGGCTCATCCAGAATGCCATGTTTGTGGATAGAGGCATTCTGAGGAATTACATCAAGGATTATTTTATCATTTTCAGGCCGAAGGATATTGTGAGCGGCGATTTTTACTGGTTTGCCAATGTGGATCACAAGCTGGTAGTGGCTATTGTAGACTGTACCGGCCATGGTGTTCCGGGGGCTTTCATGAGTATGATCGGTTATGGCATCCTCAACGAGATCGTGAACCTTCAACGCATCACGCAGCCTTCGGAGATCCTGAAAAAGATGAACGAGAGCCTGAACAAAGCGCTTCAAAAATCCAATGGGCAGCGAAGCTACGATGGGATGGACCTTGCCATTTGCACCATCGACAAAGAACATTCCCTGCTCGAATTTGCCGGCGCCAACAGGCATCTGTATTATTACAATGACAAGCACATCGAACAGATCAAAGGCGATAAATCCGGGATCGGCGGAGCGCACCTCAATTCCTACAAAGACTTTGTAAACCATAAGGTAAGCTTCGATAAGGGAGACCGCGTTTACCTCTTCACCGATGGATTTGCCGACCAGTTTGGCGGGGAAAAAGGAAAGCGGATGATGACCAAGAACTTAGTGAAGCTGATTGGTCAGACGGCCTCCTACGGGATCACAGATCAATGCCATAAGCTGAGCAGCCACCTGGATAAATGGCAGGGAAAAGGCGAGCAGACGGATGATATTCTGTTGCTTGGAATGGAATTCTAGTGCTTTCTTTTTTTGCTGTGGCTGAAGCTTGGGCAGGTATCGCACTTGTTCTTTCCTCTGAAAATAAAGCATCCTGAGAATAATAAGGTGCAGGCAAGGAATACAACAGCGAGGAAAAGAGATCCGGGACGTTTCATAGAGGACTAAGTTAACGAAATCCCTGCATAAATAAAACCTGTAAGCGTACATCTTACAGGTTTTTATGATTTGGCCCCTGTTAATATAATTCCGCCTGAAAGCTCCCGAAAGCCTGTAAAACGGTTACATTTGTATATGAACATCAAAGAACAGTTTTTACAGCAGGAATTTATACCCTTGCTGGAACAATTATCGGATAACGAGGTCGGTTTGTGGGGTGTTTTGTCGCCCCAGGGCATGATCGAGCACCTGTCGGATTCCTTTGGTTATACTTATGGCAGGCTTAAATACACGAAGCTGGTGACGCCTCCGGATCACCTGGAGGCTTACAGGACATTTGTGCTCAGCGAAAAGCCTTTTAAGGAAAATACCAAAAACGCGCTGATGCCGGATGAGCCGGCGCCGCTCAGGTATGGCTCTATGACGGAAGCCATCGAAGAGCTGCGGAAGGAGATCAAAGCCTTTAAGGATTTTTATGCCGCACATCCCGGCCATAAAGAGCTGAATGCTTTTTTTGGAGAACTTAATTACGATGAACAGGTACACCTGATGCATAAGCATGCCTGGCATCACCTCAAGCAATTTAATTTAGATTAATATGGAACACCGTCACAAAGACGATAAAAGCCGCCGGAACGACAATGATGAGAACCTGATCTTTGGTACCCGCGCGGTGATAGAAGCGGTAAATGCCGGAAAAGAGATTGATAAGATCATCATCCAGAAAGGGCTGTCGAACCAGCTCTATTCAGAGCTTCGTAAAGCCATCAAAGACCTCGATATTCCTATCCAGATCGTGCCGCCGGAAAAAATTAACCGCATTACGGGAAAAAATCACCAGGGCGTGCTCGCTTTCCTGGCGCAGATTACCTATTACGAAACGGAGGAACTGTTGGGACAGGTTTTTGAAAAGGGAAAAGTGCCTTTGGTGCTTATCCTCGACCGGGTAACGGATGTCCGTAACTTTGGAGCCATTGCCCGCAGCGCCGATTGCGCAGGAGTGGATTTTATTGTGATCCCAAGCCGCGGAGCTGCCCAGATCAATGCCGATGCGGTGAAAACCAGCGCCGGTGCCCTGAACCGGATGCCGGTATGCCGCGAGGACAACCTCAAAAACATCATAGAGTACCTGAAGGAAAGCGGCCTGCAGATTATTGCCTGCCACGAAAAAACGGATAATTACCATTTCAACGCCGACCTTACAAAGCCTACGGCCATTATCATGGGCTCGGAAGAGAATGGCATTTCCAGCGAATACTTAAAACGCAGCGATATGCAGGTGAAAATTCCGATGGTGGGAAATATCGCCTCCCTGAATGTGTCGGTGGCTACAGGTATTATTTTATTTGAAGCGGTAAAACAAAGACTATAAAAATTACGAATAGAGTACGAATATACGAATGCCCCATATAAACCTTGATTTGTATATTCGTAATGATTCGTATTTCTAATTAATCTATTCATACAGATTCGTATTTAATATTTAGTGAAAACAATAGAAGAGATACAGGAAAGGGAGCTCATCAAAGAATGCGTCTTTAAAACGGCGCGCTCCGGTGGGAAAGGAGGGCAGAATGTCAATAAGGTGGAAACGAAAGTGGAGCTGTGGTTCGATATTCAGAATTCGTACAAGCTCAGCGACGAAGAAAAAGCCCTGTTACTGAAAAAGCTGGCCACCAAGCTCGATAAGGAGGGCATCCTTCATATCCAGGAGCAGTCGGACCGCACGCAGCTGAAAAATAAGGAGCTGTTGAAGGAAAAGTTTTATAAGCTGATCCTGTCCGGGCTGAAAGTGGCGAAGCCGAGAAAGGCTACGAAAGTGAGTAAAGCGGTAAAGGCAAAGCGCCTGGAAAACAAGCGCGTGAAAAGCGAATTAAAACAATCCCGTAAAAAAATAATATAAGATGGCAAAAATACTGATCATTGACGATGAAAAGGCCATTCGCCGCTCGATCAAAGAGATTCTTGAATTTGAAAAATACCTGGTAGACGAGGCAGAAGACGGGCAGCAGGGATTGGAGATGGCGCTCAAAGGAAATTACGATGTGATCCTGAGCGATATTAAAATGCCGAAGCTCGACGGTGTGGAGCTGCTGACAAAACTGATGGCCGGCGGTACGGAATCATCGCTCATCATGATGAGTGGCCACGGCAATATTGAAACGGCTGTGGATACGGTAAAAAAAGGCGCCTACGATTACCTGGCCAAGCCCATCGACCTGAACCGCCTGCTGGTGGCTGTGCGTAACGCCCTTGATAAAACCACGCTGGTAACGGAAACAAAAATTCTGAAAAAGAAGATCAACAAATCCTACGAGATGATCGGCGAATCCAAAGCGCTGAACAGCATCCGGGATATGATCGACAAAGTGGCGCCAACCGATGCCCGTGTCCTGATCACAGGGAGCAATGGCAGCGGAAAAGAGCTGGTAGCACGTGAGATCCATAACAAGAGCAGCCGTGCCAATGCGCCCCTGGTGGAAGTGAACTGCGCGGCTATTCCAAGCGACCTCATCGAAAGCGAGCTGTTTGGCCACGAGAAGGGCGCTTTTACAAGTGCTGTGGCTACCCGCAAAGGGAAGTTCGAGCTGGCGGAAGGCGGTACGATTTTCCTGGATGAGATCGGCGACATGAGCTTATCGGCCCAGGCTAAGGTATTACGCGCCTTGCAGGAGAATAAGATCACACGGGTAGGGGGAGATAAGGAAATAAAAGTAGACGTGCGGATCCTGGCGGCGACCAATAAAGACCTTAAAAAAGAAATTGAGAAAGGAGAATTCCGGGAGGATTTGTTCCACCGTCTGAGCGTGATCCCGATCAACGTGCCTTCCCTGAACGAGCGTAAGGAAGATATTCCCTTACTGGCGGAGCACTTCATTAACCTGGTGTGCAGCGATTATGGCATGCCGGTGAAAACGATCACCAAAGCGGCCATCATCGAATTACAGAAGAAGGACTGGACCGGGAATATCCGTGAGTTCAGGAACGTTATTGAGCGCCTCATCATCCTGTGTGGAAAAGAGATCAACGATAAGGATGTGAAACAATTTGCGTAGTTAACCGCGATTGAGAGATTTAAGGCGGGGATGGTTTCGAGAGCCTCAACCATCACATGTTGACTGAGGCTCTCGAAGTCAACATAAATGTACTATGCTGTCGTAAGATCCGAAGCATCAATAAATTAATTCCATGCAAAAAACAACAGAAGCCGATTCGTATTATAATAACCTCGAGCAGATGAGCATTCATGAGCTCCTGGAGAATATGAACAAAGAAGATACCTCTGTTCCCCTCGCAGTAGCCAAAGCCATTCCGCAGATTGAAACCCTGGTGACTGTGATTGTTGAAAAAATGCAGGCCGGAGGAAGGCTGTTTTACATGGGAGCAGGAACCAGCGGGCGCCTCGGGATCCTTGATGCCAGCGAATGCCCGCCAACCTACGGGATAGAGCATGGCAGGGTGGTGGGGCTTATTGCCGGTGGTGATACGGCCATCCGCAAAGCCGTGGAGTTTGCCGAAGACGATTTGAGCCAGGGTTGGGAAGATCTTAGAGCTTATAATATTAATGACAAAGACGTTGTTGTAGGCATTGCCGCTTCGGGAACCACGCCTTATGTGATCGGGGCTCTGGAAGCCTGCAATCAACACGCTATTGAAACAGGATGTATTGTGTGTAATAGTGGTTCGCCGGTGGCCGCAGTTTCTAAATTTCCGATAGAAGTGGTGGTTGGTCCTGAATTCGTAACAGGCTCAACCAGAATGAAATCGGGTACAGCACAGAAACTGGTGCTTAATATGATCTCGACCTCTGTGATGATCAAGCTCGGAAGAGTAAAAGGAAATAAGATGGTGGACATGGCCCTGAGCAATAATAAGTTGGTGGACCGCGGTACCCGCATGATCATGAAAAATACAGGCCTCGAAGATTATGAAGCCGCCAAAGCCCTGCTGCTGAAATACGGCAGTGTGCGGAAAGCAACGGAGGGATTTGGGAAGTAATAATTTGATCGGATCGTTGACTTCGAGAGCCTCAGTCAACGAATGATGATAATCATACTTACCGGCGAGCGGTGGTTGAGGCTCTCGAAACCACCGGCATATTAAAAACAATGTCACAACCCAATAACCCTTTACATGGAAAAACCTTAGAGATGATTCTCGAAGAACTGGTGCTGCGCTACCGTTGGGAAGGGCTGGCTTACCATATCGACATCAATTGCTTCAAAGAAAATCCGAGCATTAAATCGAGCCTGAAATTCCTGCGAAAAACACCCTGGGCCAGAAAAAAGGTAGAGGAGTTGTATTTGAACGCATTTGAATAAAAATTAAATTCATCACAGTTTAATTAAGCGCGGACTTTAGTCCGTGCCGATAAACGGAGGCCTGATAGGCGCTTTAGCCCTGACTTGATAAACGTGAATTTAAAGCTTTAAATAAATCTGCGTAAATTAGCGGAATCTGCGGGAAACTATTGAAAAACACCTTTAACATAAATCAATTCACGGAAGGCATTTTGTCTTCCAATATCTCCTATGTCAGTAAGGCCATTACCCTAGTAGAATCTACCAAGCCTGAACACCAGGAGCAGGCGCAGCAGATCATCAATGCGATCATTACACATAGCGGGCATTCGTTCCGCCTGGGAATCACCGGTGTGCCGGGTGTGGGAAAAAGCACCTTCATCGAAAGCTTCGGTCTCGAAGTGATTGAACGCGGCCATAAGCTGGCCGTTCTGGCCATTGATCCCAGCAGCCAGCTCAGCAAAGGCAGCATTCTTGGCGACAAAACACGCATGGAGCAATTGTCGGTTCATCCGAAAGCCTTTATCCGTCCGTCGCCAAGCTCAGGCAGCCTGGGCGGTGTCGCGCGCAAAACCAAGGAAAGCATCATCATCTGCGAAGCGGCAGGCTACGATTATATTCTTGTAGAAACCGTAGGTGTCGGGCAAAGCGAGACCGCCGTTCACCAGCTGACGGATTTTTTCCTGCTGCTCATGTTAGCAGGTGCGGGTGATGAATTGCAGGGGATCAAACGCGGCATTATGGAAATGGCGGATGGCATGGTCATTACCAAAGCCGATGGCAGCAACACCGACAAGGCCAAAGCCGCCCGCACGGAATATGCCAGGGCCATGCACCTTTTTCCACCCACGGAAAGCGACTGGATCCCGAAAGTATTGACCTGCTCAAGCACAGAAAACAAAGGCATCAGCGAGGTGTATGACATGATCGATCAGTACAGGCGTTACACCATTGCCAATGGGTTTTTTGAAACCAAACGGAATCGTCAATCGAAACAATGGCTGCACCAGACGATCCACGACCTCCTAATAGACCGTTTTTACAACAACCCCGACATCCGGCATGAGATCGGAAAGATCGAGCAACAGCTACAGCAGAATGCCCTCAATCCCTACCAGGCAGCGGTAGATCTGTTTAAAAAACTTCCTACTTAAAATTACATTTATTAACAGCGTTTTTGCTGAAATTGATAGTATCTTTATGGGATGTCTTTTCAGCTTATTTCAGAATTTCAGCCGACAGGCGACCAGCCGACCGCCATTAAACAACTGGTAGATGGCATTAACTCCGATACAAAACACCAGGTGCTCCTGGGGGTTACGGGTTCCGGAAAAACCTTTACAGCAGCCAATGTGATTCAGCAGGTGAATAAACCCACGCTGATCCTGAGTCACAATAAGACGCTGGCAGCACAGCTCTACAGCGAGTTCAAGCAATTCTTCCCCAATAATGCGGTGGAATATTTTGTGAGCTACTACGATTATTACCAGCCGGAGGCTTACCTGCCGACCACGGGAACCTATATTGAAAAAGACCTCCAGATCAATGATGAGATCGAAAAGCTGAGGATCAGCGCCTCTTCTGCGCTCTTGTCGGGTAGGAGAGATGTGATCGTGATCTGTTCGGTGTCCTGTATTTATGGTATCGGGAATCCGACGGACTTCAGGAAAAATATTATTTCCCTGGAAAAAGGGCAGGTGATCTCGCGCAACAAATTACTGCACATGCTCGTAGGGGCTTTGTATTCGAGGACCACGGCAGACTTTAATCGCAGCACTTTTCGCGTCAAAGGAGATACTGTGGATGTGAACCTGTCTTATGCAGATTACAGTGTGCGTGTGAGCTTTTTCGGTGATGAGATCGAAAGCATTGAAACCTTCGATACGCCATCCGGTACAGTGATTCAGAAATTTGATTCTTTTAATATTTACCCGGCAAACATTTTCGTGACTGCCCCGGGAACGATTCAGAATGCGATGCAGCAGATCCAGGAAGACCTGGAAAAACATGTGGCATTCTTCAAATCGCAGGGCAAAGAGCTGGAGGCCAAGCGCATCGAAGAGCGTGTGAACTACGATTTGGAAATGATGCGCGAGCTTGGCTATTGCAGCGGCATCGAGAACTATTCTCGTTATATGGATGGCCGCTTGCCGGGAACGCGTCCCTTCTGCCTCATGGATTATTTTCCTTCCGATTTCCTGCTGATGATAGATGAAAGCCACGTGACAATCCCACAGATCGGTGCTATGTTCGGCGGTGACTTATCGCGCAAGCAAAACCTGGTGGAATATGGTTTCCGCCTGCCTGCCGCGCTGGACAACCGCCCGCTGAAGTTTGAAGAGTTTGAAGCATTGACCAACCAGGTCATTTATATTTCCGCGACTCCGGCGGAGTACGAGCTGGCAAAAGCGGAAGGTGTGATGGTGGAGCAGCTGATCAGGCCGACGGGCATTCTCGATCCGGTGATTGAAGTGAGACCGGTTGGCAACCAGGTGGATGACCTTTTGGATGAGATTCACAAAGTGGTGGAAAAAGATGAACGCGTACTGGTGACGACGCTTACCAAGCGCATGGCAGAAGAGCTTACCAAATACTTAGCAAAGCTGGGAGTACGCTGCCGCTACATCCACAGCGAGGTAGACACGCTGGACCGTATCGAAATCCTTCGCCAGCTGCGTGTCGGCATGTTTGATGTGCTGATCGGGATCAACCTGTTGCGGGAAGGCCTGGATCTTCCGGAAGTGTCGCTGGTGGCGATTCTTGACGCCGATAAGGAAGGATTTTTAAGAAATGTGCGAAGCCTCGTTCAGACAACGGGTAGGGCGGCGCGTAATGTGAATGGCCGCGTGATCATGTATGCCGATCGAATGACGGACAGTATGAAACAGACCATTGATGAAACCCAGCGCCGTCGCCAGAAACAGATCGAATACAATTTCAAGCACGGGATTACGCCGAAACAAGCCGGCAAGAAAATGCTGCTGCAGCCGAATTCGGGTGTAGAGGTAACGGTGGATGGCAAGCTGGTAAAAGCTTACATCGAGCCGGAAGAGATCAGCTACGCCGCCGATCCTGTAACTCAGTACATGAGCGCAGAAGAGCTGAAAAAACAGATCACCAAGCTGAAAACAGCTATGCTCAGGGCGTCTAAAGAAATGGACTTCATGGAAGCTGCACGCCTGCGCGACGAGATGTATGGCCTGGAAAAGTTGCTGGCGGATAAGAAGTAAGCCTGTAGCCCGACCCTGCCGGCGTTCAAAACACACGACATGAATTTTAAGACATACATCATTTTAGCAGTCATGCTCTTAGGAGTAGGTATGTGTTTTCCACAACAGGCGAAGGCACAACCGACCGATTGGAAAGCTGTGGAAACAGAGTTTTACCGCCTGTTGAATGAGCTCCGCACTAAAAAGAAATTACAGCCACTGATATCAGGTAATGCCATATTGGATACCGCCGCCTTCGACCAGGCGAGGTACCTCAATAAGAAAGGCAGGCTGACGCACGATCAGAGTAACCGCAAAAAAGCAACGCCTTATAAGCGCGTTGAGTTTTATGGCGGCAGTTATACCATTGTGGGAGAGAACTGCATTGAGATCTTTCTGAATACACCCATGAAAACGAAATATAGCAGGAATCCGGTTACCGTTTCCACGGAAAAGGAAATTGCCGAAGCGCTTTTCCTGGGCTGGAAAAATTCACCGGAACATTATAAGAATATGATCACGCCCGAATACCGGGATGCGGGACTGGGCTATGCTTTCAACGAAAAAACAAATCAATTATACTGTACGCAGGTATTCGGAGGCTTTATTAAAAAAAGATAACATCATATCGTTCACTCCTCAGCCATTTACAACCTATGAGAATAGCATCCAATAAGTTATCAGATCTTTACGAATTCTACAAAACGGAGCTGTCGGGCTTGTATGATGCGGATGAGCTCTATGCTGTTTTTGAGATCGTTTGCGAAAAGTACCTGAAGTTTTCCAAAACGGATGTACGTCAGCAATTTGAAGCCAACGTCAATCAATCCGATCTTATTTTGATCTACGATGCCGCCAAAGCCCTGAAAACAGGCCTTCCGGTACAGTATGTGCTGAAAGAGGCTTTTTTCTACGATTCGTCTTTTGAGGTAACGCCCGATGTGCTGATCCCAAGACCCGAAACGGAAGAGCTGGTAGACCTTGTTCTGAAATCAGCGTCTGATGTTTCCCACTATTCTCTAAGCACGGCTCCCTATTCACTACTCGACATCGGAACCGGCTCCGGATGCATCCCCATTACCTTAAAAAAACACCTGCCTGGCAGCCAGGCCTTTGGCATTGATATCTCTGAAGCCGCCCTGGAAGTGGCCAGGAAAAATGCGCGTAAGCACCAGGTAGAGGTTAATTTTCAGAAGGTGGATATCCTGGCTCCGGATCCTTTTTCATCTTCCGGTTTCCATCTTCCATTTTCCATGATCGTTAGCAACCCTCCCTATATTGCCCATAGCGAAGCCGCTCAGATGGAGCAGCGCGTGCTGGCGCATGAGCCGCACCTGGCGTTATTTGTGGAGCATGACGATCCCGCCATTTTTTATAAGCGGATCATCGACCTGTGTGAGAGCTGTTTAGCGCCGGGAGGACACCTGTTTTTTGAATTAAATCCCTTATTCGCAGTTGATATAAAAAACTATGCAGACCGCATTAATTTATTTAATTTTGCGGAGCTCATCGTAGATATGAGTGGAAAAAACAGATTCCTAAAAGCCCGGAAAAAATGACCCGTTTAAGCCTTCTTTTTCTTTTTTTATCCTCGTTTGTCATCGCGCAGGAAAAAATAGAAACGACCGTAGATATTGCTGCCAAAGCCAAAGGTGGAAAAGAGGATGTGGACTATGTCTTCCAGTCGCAGGTAATTTATCCGGAAGCTCTCCTGAAACAGAAAACCGCCGAAGATGTGGCTATTTACTTCACGGTGACCTCTAAAGGCGAGGTTAAAGACATCGAGTTCAAACAGGCTTATGATGAAGCGTTTAAGGCAGAAGCCAGGCGCCTCTTGCGTTATTTTATCTTTGAGCCGGCAAGGATTGGCACCACGCCCGTAGCCAGCAGCTCTTTCCTGCTGTTTAAGTTCAATCCCGATACCTATAAGAAATTCACGAAAACCCGCGGCTTTGTGATCCCCAAAGACCAGCCTTTGTTTGATACCAGCTTTGTGATTCATGAAAGGGCCGATAAGTCGCCGGAATATTATAAAGGCGATAACGCCCTTCCGGAATTTATCCTTTCCAACCTGGAATACCCTGATCTGGCTGTCCGCCAGAACATCCAGGGAACCGTGGTGGTGAGCTTTATCGTGGAGCCGAACGGTACCCTCAGCAATATGACCACCGAAAAAGAATTCAGCCAGATCTGTACCGCCGAAGCCTTCCGGATCATGCGCGAAACAAAATGGAAGCCTGCTGAGAAAGACGGAAAAAAAGTACGTTACAAATCAAAATACCCGATTGTATTTAACCTCAACAATATTAATAAAGACAACTCCATGAGCGGCCAATAGCCCGTGATAATTACGAATAGAGTACGAATATACGAATGCCCTGCATAAACCCTGATTTGTATATTCGTATGGATTCGTAATCACTAAACAGACAATACAAAAATTATATGAACATTTATTCCATCTCTCCTGATAAACACATTACGCTTAACGACGTCCGCCAGATCCTGGAATCCAATATGGTATTGGAGCTTTCGGCTTCTGCCAAAACACAGATTACTGCCTGCCGCGATTACCTCGACCGGAAAATGGCCTCTCAGAAGGAACCGATCTATGGAATCAATACCGGTTTCGGCTCGCTCTGCAATGTGATTATTCCCGATAACGAGCTTGGGCAATTGCAAACTAATTTAGTGATGTCGCATGCTTGTGGAATGGGCGATGAAGTGCCCCTGGAGATTGTGAGGATTATGCTCCTTCTTAAGATCCAGTCTTTATCTTATGGCAAAAGCGCTGTGCAACTGGTAACGGTGGAGCGCTTGGTGGATATGTACAACCATAAGATCTACCCGATTGTATATCAGCAGGGCTCACTGGGCGCTTCCGGCGATCTGTCGCCACTGGCGCACCTATGCCTGCCTTTGCTGGGTATGGGAGAAGTGAACTACCAGGGCAATAAATACCCTGCAGATAAAGTATTCAAAGAAACAGGATTGGAAACCATCACCCTGAAATCGAAAGAAGGGCTGGCCTTACTGAATGGCACCCAGTTTATGGGCGCTTACGGTGTGTGGTGCCTTTTGAAATCTTTTCGTCTCAATCTCCTGGCCGACCTTGTAGGTGCTATATCACTCGATGCCTTCGATGGAAGAATAGAGCCTTTCAAAGATCACATTCATTTAATCCGCCCGCATAAGGGACAACTGGCCACCGCACGTGCCATCCGCGAAAACCTTTCGGGCAGCGAGATCCTGGCGCAACATAAAGTACAGGTGCAGGATCCGTATTCCTTCCGCTGCATTCCGCAGGTGCATGGTGCTACCAAAGACACGACGGCTTATGTGAACTCCGTGTTTGAAACGGAGATCAATTCTGTAACCGATAACCCAACCGTTTTTCCGGAAGAAGATGAAGTGATCAGCGGTGGAAATTTCCACGGGCAGCCATTGGCGCTTGGCCTGGACTTCCTGGCCATTGCCATTGCCGAATTAGGTAACATCTCCGAAAGGCGCGTGTACCAGCTCATTTCGGGCATCCGTAACCTGCCGGCTTTCCTGGTAGCGAAACCGGGATTGAATTCAGGATTTATGATTCCGCAATACACAGCCGCCAGCATTGTGAGCCAGAACAAACAATTGTGCACACCGGCCAGCATCGACAGCATCGTGTCGAGCAACGGGCAGGAAGACCATGTGAGCATGGGAGCCAATGCGGCTACCAAATGCTTTAAAGTGATTGAGAACGTGGAGAAGTTGTTCGCGATAGAACTCATGAATGCCTCGCAGGCCATTGAATTCAGAAGGCCTTTAAAGTCGTCACCAAAAATAGAAAGCCTGCTGGAATCATACCGGAAGCTCATTCCTTTTGTGCAGGATGATAAGATCATGTACCAGGAGCTGGAAGCGTCCCTGCAATTTGTAAAAACACTGGCCCTCTGATGACGACCATGATGAAACGGCTGACCGGAATCTTATGGTGTTTGTTAGTTGCGGTACAGGTCTCACAGGCCTGCCAATGCCCGGTAACATCCCTGAGCCAGGCAGAGCTCGATAAGTACGATATTATCTTTAAAGGTAAGATCAGTGAGGTGAAGCCCAACGGGAAAAAAAGCGAAGCGGTATTTACCATCGACGAGCTTTACAAAGGTATGGTGTCCAAAGAATTTACCTTATTGTTCGATGATGAGGATGTGTGCAAGCTGGAGCTGAGGCCGGGCGATGAGTGGATCATCTATGCCAATTACCATCAGATCGATAATGCGAAGCTCGACTTCTGCAGCCGCAGCCGGAAATTCATTAAAAACGTGAAGGAAGATTTTTTTGCAGAAACCACGGGTGTAACGTACGACGAAGAATTTACATTCCTTCAGGAAAAGCTCGGCCTGCACAAGGTCCTGAAAGAGAATCCGAATAAGGCTATCGAGAGCCGCAATATCCTGCCAAGTACCAACCAGATGATCATCGGCTTCCTTTGCTCCCTGGGCGGATTGTTCCTGTTTTACTGGCTCTTCAACCGATTTTTTAAATAACAGAATTATACAACATGAAAGTTCAATTGCACAAAGCGCATCCCTGGCACGGGATTTCTTATGGAGAAGGTGCCCCTGAGATCATCACGTCTTTTATCGAAATGGTACCTGCCGATCAAATCAAATACGAGATTGACAAAGTATCCGGTTACCGCAAAGTAGACAGGCCGCAAAAATTCTCAAACATTGTTCCGGCCTTATACGGCTTTGTTCCTCAAACCTTTTGTGGCGATTCGGTTGCCGAGTTGGCCAATATGCGTACGGGCCGTACCAGCATTGTAGGTGACGGCGATCCGCTTGACATTTGCGTGCTCACGGAGCGAAACATTACCAGCGGCGATATCTTGGTAGAAGCCATTCCTATCGGCGGTTTCCGCATGATCGATAAGAACGAGGCGGATGACAAGATCATTGCCGTGATGGCCAAAGATGAGATCTACAGCCAGTGGAAAGACATTACCGATGCCCCGGAGCAAATCATCAACCGCCTGAGGCACTACTTCCTTACCTACAAAAACATTCCGGGCGAGAGCAAAGCCATTGTAGAGATTACGGAAACCTACGGCCGGAAAGAGGCGCATGAAGTGATCCGCCGCAGCATCGACGATTACAACAAAACCTACAGGTCGTATATGGATCTTGGGATGTAAGCGCTAACGCCGGTAAATGATAATCAGAAGCTGAATGGATAAGCCTGAACTGATCAAAGGAGAGATTGCCGATTACCGTTACGGTGATGACGGCATTTTATATTCCTATTCCAAAAGTACCCTGCGCACGGTGAAAACGATTTCGGATAACATTGCTTTGGTAAAACGGATCACCGGAAATAAGATCGTGCCTCTTCTGATTTACTTAAGTGATTCGCCCGTTCCGGATAAGGAAACGCGGCGCTTTTCCACAGAACAGCTTCCGAACGTGTATAAGGCGATGGCCATGGTATCAAAGCCAGGTCTCTCGAAGCTCATCATGAATATCTTGTTCCGCTTCAAAAAGCCGCCCATTCCTATGAAGTCCTTTACCGATGACCAGGAAGCCAAAGAGTGGCTCAGGCAGTATGTCTGACAAGCCTTTTAATCTTTTAGCCCGAATTTTTCCGGGCGTATACTTTTTTATAGATGTTTTTTAAGAGCTCGTCTGCCGTGTTTATGCAGTATTTGTAACCTGTTTCCACGGCGTATTTCTTCGCTTTTTTGGCTGCTACCAGGGCTTCTTCATTCTTATTATTCTTGTAGAGGATTTGTGCATAGGCGAGGTAAGAAAAATAGTAAGGATTCCTCTCAGCATCACTTTTGGCCCAAAATTCGGCTTTGTCCAACAGTTTCCCGGTCCCGAAATGCTCGTTGATGTTATACGCGATTTCAGATAAAGGAGAAATTTCGCTCGGTTTATTGAGGTAATAGAACTCAGCTTTCTCCAGGCATAACATCGCATACGAATCCCAGTCTCCGGTTTTCATGGCGGCTTTGAGGTCAGCTTCAAAAATCAGTTGGTCACCCTGTTCATAATGTAAAGAGGAAACATAATTTCTGGCCCTGGTAAAATCTTCCACCTTAAAAGTATCCCGGTTATAAATAATCTTCTCAAATTCCTTCTCAATCCTTCTATCCAGAACGTTTGTTACTTCTTCGGAAGAAACTTTTTCTGCATACGCCTTCCGGTTTGTCATCATGTAAGCAAATTCATCCGAATACAGATCCGTGGCCTGGGTTTTTAAGATGTTCCAGTTTTTTTCAGAAATCAGGCCGCCGTTTTGTAAGGAAAGGTAGGCTTTGAGAGCATCCGGGGAGCTCATGCCGGCAAGCGTTAATACATGAAGGTATTCTTCCAGGAACTGAAGGCTGTCTTTTTTTTCGGGAAAGTGCTTTTGATAATAAGCCAGGTTTCTTTGCGGATCGTTGGCCCTTTTGCCATGCGCTAAAAACTCGCCGGCGCTCATGGCACTCTTCATTTTATAGTCAAGGTTTCCGGTGCTGTCCAGGAACAGGTACATAGGAACCGAAACGATGTTGAATTTTTCGCCTATTGCGATTCCTTCTCCTCTCTCCAGGTCCAGTTTAATACTCACAAAATTTGCATTGTAATAATCTGCCACCGTATCATTGGCAAATACCGTTTTTTCCATGTGTTTGCAAGGGCCGCACCAGGATGTGCCCACATCGATAAAAATCCGTTTATGCTCTTTGAGGGCTGCGGCCCTGGCCTGCTCAAGCGTGATCTTCCGGAGTATGATTTTTTTGTGCTGGCTCCATGCAGTTATGCACAGAAAGCCTGTAAATATCAGAGTAAAAGCAAGTTGTTTTTTCATAGCAAGAAGTTTGTACGTGATATCATTTATTAAACTAAATATAGGGCTTGTTCCTTTTTTGAAGTTACCTGAAATCAGGCATTTTATGTGTTTCTTCACGAATTCAGGCCTGTGGTGATTATAATACACCCGAAGCCCAAAAGCCACATCCGAAGGACGAATCAGGCTATAATTCTGTTAAAAACTGGTTTTTACCGGTTTTTTAGTATCTTAGGATCACAAAAACCTTCACAAAGCATTAACCGAAAATGTATGAGGCAATTTCTTAGTGGTGTCATTTTGTTTTTTTGGGTAGCAACATCCTTTGCTCAGAAAAACAATAAGCTCAGGATGGGCGAGAAGATCCCTTTTTCCAGAGTGACGGTATTGAACCAGGATAAAAAGGCGACCAATATCGACCTGCCGAATGATAAGATCGCGAACGACCGTTTCGTGTTGGTTTATTTCTATTCTGCTGCCACTGCAACCAAAGAGCTCATCGCCTTTAATAACGATGTTGAGAAGATCCTCAATAAGTATGAGAATAATGCCTGCAAAGGCGCAGGACAGATCGAATATGTAACCATTTGCGTGGAAAAAGACTACGATAAATGGAAGACCATCTTATCGGAGACCAATTACAACAAATCTAAATTTACCGGCAAGAAAACCAACTACCAGGCCCGCGACGGACAAAAAGACAAAGTGGTGAGCGCCTTTAAGGTAACGGAAATGCCCTCCCTGTTCCTCGTGAACCCTACAGGCCGCCTTTACCTCGAGACCGATAGCATCGAAGTGCTGGAAAAAACATTTCAGAATATTTGCCGCATCAATTCCTCTTATTCCACAGCTGATATTTCGGGCAAGCTGCTCATCGGGGATAAGAAAAAATCACCACTCACCGAGCATAAGGTTTACCTCGTGAAAGGAAATAAGGATACCATCAACAATACCTCCACCGATAATTTCGGTGATTTCCGTTTCAGGCAGGTGGATACTACCCAGAACCTCAGCATCCGCATCGAGCAGAATAACAAGACCAAAGGAGGCCCGAAAGTCTTCCTGGCCAAGCAAAATGGGGAATTGGTATCCGAGCTGAAAAAAAATGCCACCGGCAATTTCGAGTATAAGCTCTTACCCATTGATGTAGAGCGCCTCACAGAGCTCGAAGAAGACGATGACATTACCGTAAAGTATAAAAAGTTCAACGCTACCAATAAGAAAGACCTTGTGGTGACGGAGAACATTTATTACGAATCGGCGCAGTATGCCATCTTAACGGAAGGAGAAATCGTGTTGGATAAAGTGCTGGCCATCTTAAATAATTATCCTTTGGTAAAGCTCGATGTGATCTCTCATACCGATGCCCTCGGCGATAATGCGAGCAACCTGAAACTTTCGCAGAACCGCTCGAATGCCGTGATCGACTACCTGGTAGCCAAAGGCATTTCGCGTGACCGCCTGAAGGCCATTGGGAAAGGGGAGGCGGAGATCAGGAACCGCTGCCTGGATGGCGTGGAATGCTCCGACAAAGAACATGAATACAACCGGCGTACCGAATTCAAATTCATGAGAAATTAGTCCCGATTATTTGATACATTTACCGGAATCGTATTCTGTCTTTCGGGCACACCGTGAAATTTGCAAACACATATAAATACCAGTTATACTTATTACTGGTCGTGTTCATCGCTTATATTCCCCTTACCTGTTTTCAAAACACCTTAGTCAACGACGATATCGATGTGGCCCTGTCCACCAAGTACTTCGCCGGCGAATGCTTTCAGAACGGTTATCTGCCACTGTGGAACCCTTACCAGATCTGGGGTTTTCCGGCACATGCCGATCTGCAATATACCAACTGGAACCTCGAAACCCTGCTTACTGGAATCCTGTTCGGCTATAACTACATCATCCTGCATGTGTTGTTTATCCTGTATGTGTTCCTGGCAGCACTGGGCGCTTTCCTGTTGTTCCGGCACCTGTCTGAAGATGAGCGTGCAGGCTTTTATGTGGCCTGCGTTTATATCCTGAGCGGGCTGTTCATCGCGCATGTGCAATCGCTGGTGACTATCCTCGGCCTGGTGTGGCTGCCTTATGTGCTTTGGAGCTTTTTGCGATGGCTGCAGGAACCCGGCATCAAGCACAGCATTCTCCTTTGCCTCTTTTCTTACCTCTTGATGACACTCGGCTACCAGGCCTTTGTCTTCATGCTTATTCCGCCCTTTGCGATCCTGTTCCTACAGCAGCTCTTTGTCTATTCTAAAGAGAAAAAAACAGCCCTGATCCGGCAAATGATTATCACAGGCATTCTCTCAGTTATCGTATTGGTGATATTGCTTCTGCCGGTACTGGTAACACAGTTTCAGGCAAAACCCTTTGTAGGCAGGCTCAACGGCATGTCGGTGGAAGAAGTGATGATGAACCCGTTTTCGCCGCTGAGCGCTTTATCGTTTATCAATCCTGTACTTACCATTGGCCACGACGATTGGTTCAATACTGAGCTAACCATGCGGAATGCCTTCATGGGCCTGATTCCTTTCCTGCTGTTGCTGATTGCTTTATTCAAACGGCACAAAAGCGCCGTTGAAATTATTTTGCTTTCGTTTGCGGCCCTTTACCTGCTTGGTTCCTTGGGGGATGTGATCCCGGTGAGAAAGCTGATGTATTACCTCTTGCCCGGCTTCAGGCTCTTCCGCTTTCCCTCTTTACTGCGGGTTGTTGCTTTGCTGATGCTCTTGTGTTATGGAGCCTTGAATTTTAAATACGGTCTCAGCTGGTTGCAGCAGCAAGCCAAAAAGAGGAACGCAGCTCTTGTGGCTTTGCTTCTGCTGAACCTCGTGGTGGCTATTCTTTGTTTTGTAAAATGTGGGCACCTCAGTTTTTTACGTAACGGGCAGCACGGGTTCCATCAGCGGGTAATCCATAGCGATCCCTGGGAAATAGCCCTGTATGTGAGCCTTGGGCAATGTGTACTCATCGCCCTGTTAGGGTTCTTATGGAACAGGGCTAAGCATGAAAACCATTTTTTCAGAAAGCTGGCAGTAGCCACTATTGCTGAGCTGACGCTGGTAATCTGGCTGTATGGGCAGTTTACCGCCTTTGGTAGCCTGAAGCCCAAAGACCTGCAGGCTAATTTTGCTAAGATGCAAAGCGGCTTTCCCTTTCCTTCACAGGATGCATTGAATGCCACGAAATATAAGTTTGATCACCTGCAGCATTTCTGGAAAAATACCGGTGCTTTCAAAAAGCAGCTGTTTAATGAGGACGCCTGGACTTCCTTTTATTTCAGCAATTACGATAAACTTAGCTCCCAGCGTACAGATCTGAAAGACAGCCTGCAAAGCTATCCTTTCGTCTACTTTTCTTTGCCGCATGCGGAGGAGCTCGTGGCGGCCCTGCCGGTGGATACCTCGGCGCTCTTTATCAAAAACACCTTTCATCTCCGCAATGCCAAAGCCGATTTTCAGTACACGGCCTTTTCGCCACAGAAGATTGCGATGACGGTGAAGGCAGGTGCGGCGCTGATCTTAAATATACAGCAATCCTGGTACAGCGGCTGGATCGTGAAAGTAGACGGTGTGGAAAAACAGGTGTTATGGAATGGCGGTTTGTTGATGTCGGTGTCTGTTTCTCCGGGCCTGCACAGCGTTTCGTTTGAATACAGCAATCCCTTATTTGAAAAAGCCCTGGCGGTGAGCTATACCATGCTGGTGGTACTTATTGCCGCATACCTGATCCTATCGGCGTTGCCGCGTAAGCGAAAACAGGTGCTGCTCTTGTTTTTCCTGGCCTGCGTTCTGGGTGTGTGCGCCATGTTCTTCCGCCGCTCTCCGAAACAAGCGGAAGTAAAAAACGGCTTTACCTACGATTTCGCGACCTCCACACGTTACTACGATTTCAATTCAACCTCAGAGATCGCTTCCTGCATCCGGTCTTTAAGGCATGTTCAGCCCCGGAATATCCGTTACAGCTGGACGAATTATTACAACAGTCCTGAGTTGTTATATGCCTTAGGCATCAATCCTTCCGGCTCCGAGCAGGAGCAGGCATCCATGAATAGCCAGGTTAATTATCAATGGTCTGCAAAAGCAAAACCTCTCAAGCGTACCCTGTTTGATAGCACATACGCTGATCAGGCGTTTATTGATACGACCCGGGCTCGTGGATATGCCTTGATGCTCAACGATACACAAAATCCTTATTCCAAACTCATCACGCTAAATGCCGCTGTCCTAGAAGATCGCGACCTTTACGGCTTTGTAACGCTGAAAGCAACGCGTTTTTCCAATCCGATGGTGGTTTCCAAAATCAGGCACAGCGACGGAACCGAAGAGCAATTTTATTTTGCCTTGAACAAATACCTGCTTCACACCGGAGAGTGGGAGCAGGTGCCTTATTATTTCAGCAGGCACAACAGGAAGCCGGGCGATGAAGTCAGCTTATTTTTAATGAATGCGAATCCGCATACCGTGTACGTCAAAGAGCTGACAACGGCGTGTTTTTGATTTTTTTCGGGTGGCTGAGCGGCGGCCTGGCAGCTACGATGCATTTAATAATTTCTTTGACGAATTACCCGGTGGCTGAGGCTCTCGAAGCCACCGGTTTCCTCAGTGCCATCTGCGGAATATGCCGAAGCTAGCTATTCAGTGTTTCCTGCAACACCGCAAAGGACTTAAACTCGTGCAGTCCCGGAATGTGGATCTTGTAATAAGCCATCAGGCAATCCAGGATATTCAGCCGCTCCGACCGAGAGAACAGCCGCTCGCTATTGAGGTTGTAGGTAAACAGCTGCGCGAATAAGTTCGATTGCTCTTCGTCGAAGCTCAGCGGAAAGCTTTGGGAGTAGGCGTGGTAGCAGCCTTCCCGTGTATCGAAATATTTATCCGATACAGTCCTGTTGTTGCTTGGATAAAAGCCCAGGTATTTGGTCAGCTCAAACAAGACATAAATATGCAGGTCATAAAAACCCTCGTCGTTTACGTCCAGCCATTGAAACACATGGGTGATGAATTCGTAAAGACCTTCGTTGCGGCTTTGTTCCTTCAGGCATTTGTGCAATACTTCATTGATGAACTGGGCAATGCACAGCTTCGTGAAATGCTGGTTCAGGCCGTGGTAAATATAGGTGGGCCTGGCCTCCATCAGCTGGTGAACTTCCTTGTTCTCTTTCATGGAAAACACCAGCTCCAGCTGTGAGAGCGGCTGCACCAGCGCCGGCTTAATCTTAGTCTTGCCCGTATTGCTCACATGAATATTGAGGCTCAGCAATCCGAAATCTTTTGTGTAGATCTTCGAAATGATTTTAGTATCGGCATATTTGACATTGTGAAGCACAATGCCGCTTGTTGTGATGCGCATGTAGTTAGTTTACCACCAGTAATTTGGTCACGGCTTTCTGTTCCCCGTCGGCTGTGGCACAATAGATCATATATACCCCCGAAGAGACCCTGGTGCCATTGGTGGTTTTTAAATTCCATTCCACCTGGCCGCCTTGCGATTTGGTTTCCCAGACCACGCTGCCGGCCACGTCCGTTACTTTCAGCACCGTTTCATCCACCAGCCCGGTGATATACACATTGTTGCCGTAACCCGGCCTCACCGGGTTCGGAAACGCATGAACATTGGTATAGCCGTCGAAACCATTAACCACAGAGCTGCGGAACGACTGAATGCCTTTTTCGCTGGCAATGAATACATCGCCCGTAGTGCCGTCTACTGCAATATCGCGAATGGCATTGGAGTACAATTGGCTTTCTTCGGCTGTGAAATGGTGGATCTGTGTTTGTCCGTCGGCCGACAGGCAATACACGCCCGAGCTTTCCGTTCCTATCCATTTGCGGTTGGCGCCGTCTACGGCAATTGCCGTAATGCCGTCTTTCTCCAGGAGGATCTGCACATTGCCATCCTGCTCAATTAAGATCTGCTGGCTGTCCCAGTTGGAGCCGGTGAAAATAGTTTCCGGATTGTAAAATACGGTAACACCTTTGGCGGTTCCCACCCACACGTGTCCGTCAAGGTCTTCCGCCATCGAATAGATATCGGCTGAGGGCAGGGCACCCGCTCCTTTGGCTGTTGTCAGCATTTTGGTATTGTTGTAATTCGGCGCTCCAAAGGTATCTCCCGGCTTGTATACCATCAGGCCGATGCCCCTTGCCAGCTGGATCCATACCTGGTTGTTTTTATCCACCATTAATTTTCCGGCATTGGGATTGTTGGAAAAGAAGAGGCTGAAATCAAAATTGATCCAGGAACCGCCTTTTCTCAGCACACTTAAAAAATGATTGTTCAGGCTCGATACCACCCACAGGTTGGAATTATTGTCGTAGGCCAGGCCACCGATGCGGTTGGGATAACCAATGCCAAACGCCACACCCAGCGGGCTGTTGGAAGATGTGAATACTCGTTGAGGAACATTTTTACGGACTTCTATGACACCTTTGCCCCAGCTCCCGAAGGCCACATGATTTTTATCGTTTTTATCGATCGCCACACAATTCAGGTCGAGCAGGGTATCCACCATTGGCGAATAAAAACTTGTCCATTTGTCGTCCTGGTACACATTCATGTAGGGCGCATTGAATTGATTGTTCCACTCGCTGCCCAGGTATGTAGAAGCGACATATAAATTGCCTTCTTTCACTTCCAGGTCGTTTGCCAGGCTCGTATTCGGGCCGTTCACATCAATGCGGAAACTGGGATCGGGGTAGTTGCCATAGGATTTCACCAGGCCGCGCTGGCCGTCTGCCACGTAAAATAGGCGGTAATCGGGTAAATGGTCTTCAAAGAACACATCATTCACGTAAGCATAGGTATTGGGCTCGTAGCTGTTGATGGAGGACTCGTTATTATTGGAAGGGTTGATGAGCATCGCCCCATTCTGGTCGATCATGAGGAGCCGGTTTACGTTCGAATAATCATACAGGCGCTTGATCTCATAAGAAAACGGTTTCTGGCTGAAATGGCCCCAGTTGCTTCCGTTAAACTGGTAAAGCGTGTCCTTCAGTGATTGGTTGGATTTGCGGCGTTCCGAGTAATTGACAATAATTTTGGAATCGTATTTCACAATAGCATTGTAGGGGCCCTTTGGCAACTCCTGTACTTTGCGCCAGTTCGCGAAATTGGTCAGGAGCCGGTTGCTCCGCCCTACGTATACGCCCGAATCGGTAGCAGCGATCAGGCAGGTGTCGTTGCTCGTGATCTGGTTCACGTTAAAATAAGAGCCCGAGTTCCCGAAAAAATAAGAGTCTTTTACCTCGATCCTGCTCAGGTCGAGTTTGATGATCCCGAAGGCACAGGCAATATAGCCCATGTTCTTGTCAAAATAGATTTCGTTGATGGTTTTATCGCCTGTAATGCTTTTGCGCTCGATGTCCGGAAAGTTGGTAATAACGCCGTCTTTGATCAGGTCGATGTTGGAGTTTTCATAGATCACCACCACCATGTTATTGGCGGCGTTATAACGGAGCAGCTTTACACCGATATCCGACAGGCCGTTGATCTTGGTGAGCTTCTCAACACTGTTGTCGTCGGTATTGTATTTAACCAATCCGCTGCCGTTGGAGCAGTATACCAGCGGCCCCGCTTTTACCACGCTTACCGTATTCGAATAATTGAGGTGGTCTGTCCATTGGCCTACCTTTACCTGTGCCATAAAAGGCAGAGATGCCAGCGTTGATAGTGCAAAAAAAAGTGATTTGATACCCATAGGTTTACTAACAGCAAAAGAGCCGAAATATTGCCTTTAAAGGTATTCATTTTTGGCCGATAAACCGGACATTTCCGAAAGGTAATTATGGCCTGACAAATCTGGTTTTACTGCTAAAAAGTAGGGATTTTCCAACAAAACCTGACAATTTTTCGGGTTTTATAGTAATGGCAAACATATTGCTGTTAACTTTACGAAAAAATTTCAAGATCAATGGAACAGAACGAACACGAAAATATGAATCAGGAAGAGAACCAAACTTCAGACCAGGAGCAGAACACTGCCGACCAGGAAAAAACAACAGAACAGGAAACGGAGAACAAAGAAACGTCTGGACCTGTCAATTTTGAAGCTAAAATTGCGGAGTTGAACGATAAATATTTACGTCTTTACTCGGAATTTGACAATTACCGCAAGCGTATGATCAAGGAAAAAGCCGACATTATCCGCTCTGCCGGAGAAGATGTATTCAAGGCCTTTATTCCTACCATCGATGATTTTGAGCGTGCCATTAAGGCTAACGAAACCGTTACGGAAGTAGAGCCGATTAAAGAGGGCATGAAGCTGATTTATAACAAATTAATGTCGACATCCAAAAGCAAAGGTTTAGAACAAATGAGCCTGATGGGCCAGCCTTTTGATGCTGATGTGATGGAGGCCATTGCACACATTCCGGCTCCCAGCGACGACCTGAAAGGCAAAGTGGTGGATGATGTGGAAAAAGGATATAAGCTGGGCGAAAAGGTTATTCGTTTTGCTAAAGTAGTTGTAGGAAATTAATAAGACAGACCCAGAACCATGAGCAAACGTGACTATTATGAGATCTTAGGCCTTAGCAAAGGAGCCGGTGAGGAGGATATTAAAAAAGCTTACCGCAAGCTGGCTATCAAATACCACCCCGATAAAAACCCCGATGACAAATCGGCGGAAGAGAAATTTAAGGAAGCGGCAGAAGCTTACGAAGTATTGAGCAGCCCTGAAAAAAGGCAGCGTTACGACCAGTTCGGACATGCCGGTGTAGGAGGCGCAGCCGGTGGCGGCGGTTTCGGCGGCGGCGGCATGAACATGGAAGATATTTTCAGCCAGTTTGGGGATATCTTCGGCGGCGGCGGTTTCGGAGGCTTTGGCGGCGGTGGCCGTTCGGGCGGAAGACGCGTTATGCGCGGCTCTAACCTGCGCGTGAAGGTAAAGATGAACCTCAAAGAGGTAGCCAAAGGCGTTGAGAAAAAATTAAAGGTTAATAAATTTGTAAGCTGCCATACCTGTAAGGGAAGTGGCGCCAAAAGCGGGCAGCTCGAAGTATGCCGACTCTGTAATGGCTCTGGCGTACAAGTGCGTACCCAGCAAACCTTTTTAGGGGCCATGCAGACACAAACTACCTGCAGCGGCTGTAACGGCGAAGGAAAAACCGTGAAGGACAAATGCAAAACCTGTAACGGTGATGGCATCGTCAGGGAAGAAGAAGTGATCTCGATCAATATCCCGGCCGGTGTGGCAGAAGGCATGCAGCTTTCGGTAAGCGGCAAAGGAAATGCGGCACCCCGCGGCGGAATCAACGGAGACCTGCTCGTGCTCATTGAAGAAGAGGAAGATCCGGAACTGAAGCGTGATGGTAACAACCTGTTCTATGATAGCTATGTAAACTTTGTGGACGCTACGTTGGGAACCAGCATTGAAGTACCCCTGGTGGAAGGCAAAGCCAAAATAAAAGTAGAGCCGGGAACGCAGAGTGGTAAAGTGCTGCGCCTGAAAGGCAAAGGCCTGCCGGATGTGAATTCCTATGGCACAGGCGATCTGTTGGTAAACATCAACGTGTGGACACCGCAAAACCTGACACCGGAAGAGAAGAAAACCCTGGAAGGCTTAAGAGACTCCAAGAACTTTGCACCGAATCCTAACCGCAAGGAAAAAGGCTTCTTCGACCGCATGAAAGAATATTTTGAGTAAGAGATAAAAATGAATACTACACAAAAGCGACGGATCTGATCTGTCGCTTTTTTGTTGGTGGCTTCGAGGGCCTCAGCCACCAGTTTCGCAGGAATAATAGCTGTTGAGGCGTTGGCTGAGGCCCTCGAAGCCATCGGCCAGGATAATAGTTGAGCACGGAATCGAAGCCACCAATTTACTTCGCGTCTTCTTTAAACACCCGGTTCAGGCGTTTCAGCAGGAGCATCATGATCAGGAAGGCGAGTAGGAGCAATCCGAAATTCAGCCAGAAGTAATTCGCCTTGTTGTCGAATTTATCCCAGTTCTTGGCGAGTACACCGCTGAGTTTATTGCCAATGGATGTCGCCAGTTGCCAGCCGCCCATCATCAGTGCCGTCAGCCTCACCGGGGAAAGCTTCGATACCATCGACAAGCCCATCGGGCTCAGGCAGAGCTCGCCGATGGTGATGACACCGTAACCCGCAATGAGCCACCAGGCGCTGGCTTTCGTTGCTCCGTTATCTGTATAGTACACGGCCGCTACCATCACCAGGGTGGAGAGTGCGCTCACCAATAAGCCGAGCGCTATTTTCGAAGCAGTGGTCGGTTCCCGCTTCCGCTTGCGCATAAAGGCAAAGAGCATGATCAGGAAAGGCGTTAAGGTTACTACGAAGAACGGATTAATGGATTGGAAGAGCTCCGTGTTCACCAGGTTAATAGATTCATGAGGCGCCGGATATTTTTCGGGAGGAAGGTTATTGAAATAATTCGGATAGGCTTGATGCTTGATGACTTTTCCATCGGCATCTTTCAGCGTTCTGAACTGTGAATCCACTTTGTTCACTTCCACGCTGTCGGCCGTGATCTTATCCGATAAAGCCAGCTTCTCCGTTATATTGGTAATCATGGCCGGGCTTTCGCGATCCGTATAGGATTGAGCGTAGGTCGTCAACGCCGTACCGTTCTGTTTGAAAATAGCCCAGAAGAGGATCACGATAATAAAAATCGTAAACATGGTGCCCAGCGGTTTCTTTTCCTCTGTATTGGCTTTCATGTAAATAGAGGCGTAGAAATAGATTACCGGAATACAGAACATAAAAAAGGCATCGGTGCTGCGGCTGCCCATTACGGTATATACCTTATCTGCGGTTCCTCCAATCGCATTTGGCAGGAACCAGCCCAGCAGGGCAAAGCCCACACCAACCAGGAGAATCTTCACAAATTGCATCAGGAAAGGTTTGTCTTCCGGCTTGGGCTCCTTGCGGATATCGGCATGCTTATAATGCTTCATCCCGGCCCAGAAGGTGATCACACCCACAAACATCCCGATACCGGCTGTGATGAAGGCACCGTGCCAGCCAATCTTATTACGCATGATGGCGGCGATAAAGTTGCAAAGGAAAGCCCCGAGGTTAATGCCCATGTAAAAGATATTGTAGCCCGTGTCTTTTTTGTCCTTGTACCTCGGGTCGTTGAAGAGGTTGCCGAGTAAAGTCGAGATGTTGGGTTTGAAAAAACCATTGCCCACAACCATGATCACCAATGATGTGTAGAAAGCCCATTTTTCGGGAATCGCGAGCATGCAATAGCCAATGCCCATTAAGATACCGCCGAGCGTGATCGAGAAGCGGTAGCCAAGTTTCAGATCGGCCAGCAAGCCACCCATAAAAGGCGTGAGGTAGGCGAGGGCGATGAAGGTTCCGAATACATCGGAGGCATCGCCGTTATCCCAGCCCAGGCCGCCGGTGGTGGTATCGGTCATGTACAGGAAAAAGATCCCGATCATCAGGTAATAGCCGAAACGCTCCCAGAACTCGGTAAATACTAAAAAGAATAAGCCGTTAGGGTATTTGGATTCCTGTTTCATGAGTCAATGTCGTTTTAAATGAAATTACCGGGAGGGAATGATTTGCTTTTATGAATTAATCGTGCAATATAGCAGAATAACGCCTATTTTACAAAAAACGTATTGCGGAGAAGTACTTTGCGGGCCGGGATAGTTTTCACCTCGATGCTGATGGTTTTGGATGGCTCGCAAATGCCTTCCAGTAAAGGGATATAGGCTGTGTCGGGCTTCGAGAGCGAATACTTCATGCCCGGAATGTAGGCCAGCCTGAACAGCGAATCGCCGGCTGCTTTGACCAGTTGGGCATTTTGCAGGTGGATCACCAGGCGGTGCTGGATGCTGTCCGGAAAATGGACCACGAATACATCACTTTTATTTCTGGCAATGGTATCGCTTTTGGCTCCCATTTGAAAAAACAGGAAGCGGTTATCTTCGTGCCTGACTTTTATCTTTTGCTGAGCCTGTACAACCAGTGAACCAAACATCAGAAGTATGCTTAAAAACTTTGCCAATCAATGAATGTTTGTGGTAGTTTCGGGAGTCTCAACCACCATTCGTTGACGGAGGCTCTCGAACTGACAATTTAAATTTGTTTTAGGATCTTTTCTTTCTGAATTTGATGTTCCCGAAAAGATCCAGCACTTTTTTAAACACATCGAAATACAGGGTGATCATCAGGCAGAGGCTCATGATCCAGATCACAGAAATGTTGAACCAGTAGGTCGAAAAGAAATTACCCAGGAATTTTTTGTTAGGCGCGTAAAAATGAGCACCGCCGAAGTTCGATTCCGTAGGATCGGCATACACCGGGTCGATGCGTTGGATCAGCCTGCCGTCTTTTTCCAGGCAAGCTTCGCCGCTGATATCGTTGGCATTTCTTACCAGTTGCGACAAGCTTTCGTTCTCATAATCTTCCTGCAGGCGGATGAATTCCTCATTGCCCATTTTTTCGATCATCTGATGCACCACCTTTTCTTTCTCAGCCCTTTTCTTATTCTCGCGCAGCACATAATGCTCGTTCACCTTATCCAGGAAGGCTTTCAGGGCAGTGGCTACCTCCGGCGTATAATCGTTGACATTGAGCTTATCGATGAACTCGAACTGGTACTTGTTGTTCAGGAAAGCCTGTTCTTTCAGCAATTCATTTTTGATGAGGGCCAGGTCCTTCGCTGTTTCGTCTTTTTTCAGGTACTCCTTGCTCTCCCGGGAGATCTTGCTCATCTTGCCTTCCAGCTTTTGCTTCCAGTAATTCTTTTTGTAGCCGGCAATGCTGATCGCTTTTTCGTACTTATAGAAATTTTTAAAATACTCGTTTTCCTTGAATTGGTTCACCGCCAGGGCCTCAAAGGCCCAGCGGCTCGCCATCATCTCACCTACAATAGGCACGCCGCCCTGTTTGGCCAATACCGGGTTGAGCTTATCGAATTTCACAACCACACCGGCCAGCAGGAGCTGAGGAATGATCAGGAAAGGAATTAAAATATAGATGGTCACTGCGCTGTTGAAGGCGCTGGAAATGTTCAGGCCCAGCATATTGGCGAAACAGGAGGTAGTGAACAACACCAGCCAGTAGTCGGCAAACATCCCTTTCACACCCAGTACAAGATTCCCGACAACCACAAACAACAAGGTCTGAAAGGCCGACAGGGCAAACATAATGATGATCTTGCTCCATAAATAACTGCCCTTGCTCAGGTTCAGGAAAGACTCCCGTTTGCGGATCTTGCGGTCGCGGATAATTTCCTCCGCGCTCACCGTTAAGCCCAGGAACAGGGCTACCACTACCGACATGAACATGTAAGCCGTTAAGTTCTCATTCTTGAAAAATACATAGCCTACGCTGTTATCCTCGTCGGTGTTGAAGTAACGCACCAGGAATGCCAGGATAAAAGCCAGCAAAGGCGCTTCCAGGAAGTTGATTAATAAATACTGTGTATTGGTGAGCTTGCTTTTGACGTCCCTGGTAATAAATACCTTGAATTGCTTGAAAGGATTCGGGATCTTAAAGATGGCTTCCGGAATCTCATCCTGGTGCTGAATGTCGCCAATTGTCGCTTCGATTTTCTCCACGTAGCTTTTGTTCCATTCACTCGGGCTGGTCTTCCGGTTGTGTGTGAGGTTCCCGTACTCATCCAATACCTTGCTTTCAATGATGTTGAAGATGAGCTCCGGGTTCACGTTACCGCAGTTCCAGCATTCGCTTTCCTCGGCATTCACGTGCTGCACCAGTGTTTTGAAATAAGAAACTGCATCTACCGGGTTTCCGTAATAGATCGGGTAACCACCCACATCGAGGATCTGCAGCTTATCGAACATTTTAAAAATATCCGAGGAAGGCTGGTGGATCACCACAAAAATAAGTTTTCCTTTCAGCGAGAGCTCCTTCAAAAGATCCATGATGTTCTCCGAGTCGCGCGACGATAAGCCCGAAGTAGGCTCATCCACATACAGCACCGATGGCTCGCGGATTAGCTCCAGGCCAATGTTTAAACGCTTGCGCTGCCCGCCCGAAATGGTTTTCTCCAAAGGCGATCCCACTTTCAGGTCTTTGGTTTCCGAAAGGCCCAGGTCGGCCAGCAGACTATGGCATTTTTTTGCAATCTCTTCATCCGACAGGTTGCCGAAACACAGCTTGGCATTATAAAATAAATTCTGGTAAACCGTGAGCTCCTCGATCAGTAAATCATCCTGCGTCACGTGGCCGATCACACCCTCCACGAATTTCTTTTCCACATGGATGTTTTTGCCGTTGATGAGCACCTGCCCGGCACTCGGCACTTCCACGCCGTTCAGCACGTTCAGGAGCGTCGACTTCCCGGCGCCCGAGCCGCCCATAATGCCGATCAGCTTTCCGCTTTCCTCGCGGATGTTGATGTTGCGCAGTCCCAGCTTTCCGCCTTTGAACTTATATTCAATATTTTTTGCCTCGAAGGAGATCCGCGCTTTGGAGCTATCCGCCAGGAAGCGGCCGATGATATCGCTGTAATAAATCGGCTTTACCTTCGAATTTCTTAAGGAAGAGCCCGGTGTTAAAATATGTACCCGTTCTTTGGAGATCCCTTGCCCGTTGAGCTGTAGCTCGATATTTCCGTAAATACGCAACGCATACATACCCACGCTGTCGATCTGGATCACACGTACGTCCGACGTCAGTGTATCGCAGTAGATGTGCTTGCAGGCATTGTTGTAGCCATCAGGCTTATTGTTGATGACCAGGATATTGGGAGTGTTCGGGATCTTCTCGGCAGTGTCTTCCACAAAGGCCCTGAGCTGGGCAAACTCTTCGGTAGAGATGTTGAAGGTATCTGCCACTGTGATCACGAATTCGTTTTCCTGCTCGGAGATCTCATCGCTCGAATAAATAAACTCCAGCAAACGGATCAATACGATGACTTTCTGCGGCTGCTCCAGCTCCTGGTTGATCTGTGTGCAAATCTTTAATACTTTTACGGAATTGAGTGAGGTACGTTTGGCAGTGCCGTCCTTTTTTTTGGAGCTTGACTGTTGTGCTTCGATGAACTCGTCGAAAATAACGAGGTACTTTTCAACCTGTTCTTTGTTTAATTGTTGTTTGAGGAAAGACTCAACAATAGCACGACCTGTATTGGTTATCCCATCAACTTTAGCGATGATGGCGAACATTTGCATTAAAGCCCTTAGTATTCGTTCACTCATATATTTTGATTAGTGGGGTGTTTCGGACAAATACGAAAGTTACTAATTATTAATAATTTAACAAATTTCCTTTCAAAATTTAATCGATTATTTTTACATCCGTCGAAAACATGAATACATTGAGAGGGGAATATAATGCGGCTGAGATTGCAGCGAAGTTTATCAATCAAACCAGTAAACCTGTCTTTTTAACAGGCAAGGCCGGAACGGGGAAAACCACATTTTTAAGGAATATCATTGAGCATACGCACAAGAATGCCATCATTGTTGCACCAACAGGTATTGCGGCTATCAACGCGGGTGGCGTGACCATTCATTCGCAGTTCGGCCTTCCCTTCGGCCTCTTCGTTCCCGACAGCAGCTTTAAGATCGACAGCTTCCAGGTAAAGGTCAATACGCCTTACACGATGGTGAAGCACCTCAACATGCGCGATCAGAAACGCAAGCTGTTGCAGGAGCTGGAATTACTGGTGATCGACGAGGTGAGCATGCTCAGGGCCGATCTGCTGGACACAATCGACTTTGTATTGAAAAGCGTGCGCCGCCAGCAACATAAGCCTTTTGGAGGTGTGCAGGTGCTGTTCATCGGCGACCTCATGCAGCTGCCGCCGGTAGTGAAAGAGGAAGAGTGGAACATCTTAAAACAGTATTACAACAGCATTTATTTTTTTGATGCGCAGGTCTTGAAGCATGAGAAACCGGTTTACATCGAGCTCGATAAAATCTACCGGCAAACGGATTCGACCTTCATCGACCTGTTGAATAACCTGAGAAATAATGCGGTGACGCAGGCTGATATTGATTTGCTGAATACACATTACAAGCCGGATTTTGATATCCGTTCGGCACGCAATATCATTACCCTTACCACCCACAACCACAAAGCTGATACGATGAATAAATCGGCCTTGCAGGAGCTCAAAGGCCGCTCTTATTTTTTCAATGCCAAGATCGAAGGCGAGTTCAATGAATATGCTTATCCTGTAGACTCCGTGCTGGAGCTGAAAGTGGGGGCACAGATCATGTTCATCAAAAATGACATCAGCGGCCGGCAGCAGTATTTCAACGGGAAGATCGGTGTTGTTTCTTTTTTGAGCGATCAGGAAATTGAAATTGATTTCAGGGACGGCAGCAAGCCTTTCACCCTGGAAACTTACCAGTGGCGCAATATCAAATACGAATTGGATGCGGTTACCAATGAGATCGATGAAAAAGACATCGGTGAGTTCAACCAATATCCCATTAAGCTGGCCTGGGCCATTACCGTACACAAAAGCCAGGGGCTCACCTTTGAAAAAGCGATCCTCGACATCAACCGCGCCTTTGCGCCGGGCCAGGTGTATGTGGCCTTATCGAGGCTCAAGTCACTTGATGGTTTGGTGCTGACCTCGCCGGTGCAGTTCAACGCCATTTCCCAGGACAAAGCGCTGGAAGATTACGCGAAGCTTAAACCTCAGCAGGAAGAAGTAAAACAGCTGATCGACCAGGAAACGGTATTTTTTTTAAGAGCCTACCTGTTGAAGGTCTATGATTTTATATGGCTTCATAGCAGCCTCAAGCGGCACCTGGAAAGCTATACGATGGCGGAGAACAAATCCACCAAGCAAAAGCATCAGGCCTGGGCGGAGGAGCTATTCGCCAAATTCGAGCCCTTGCAACTGAATGCTGCTAAGTTCAGCAACCAGATCCATTTTATGTTTGAGGCTAAGGAAGAAGGCTACCTGCAGAAAGCGCATGAGCGCCATCTTGCGGCTAAAAATTATTTCTACCCGGTGCTCAAAGAGCTTTCGAAAAGCGTGTTGGTGCACATTGAATTGTTGAAGGAGGAAAAGCAGATCAAGCAATACCTCGAAGAGTTGCTCGAGCTGGAAGGCTTGCTGTATAAGCATTTGCAGCAGCTCGATAAAATGACGCTGGTGCTGGATCATGTGCTGAACGGTACGGAATTCGACAAGCAGAAGTTCAAGCAGAGCTCCGCTCAAGCCGAGCGCCTGGAGCTGGTGAAGCAAGGCATTGCCATTACAGAGAAAGCTGCATTTGAAGAGCGCAGAACCAAGTCGGCTTCCGGAAAAACAAAAAAAGAAAGAAAGCCGCGTGAGCCTAAGGTTAAAAAAGGGACTTCGACGGACTCAGCCACCAAGGAACCGAAGCCGGATACGAAAGCCATCAGCTTCGAACTATTCAAGGCCGGAAAAACAGCGGCAGACATAGCGGCTGAACGCGCTATGGCACTCAGTACTGTTGAAGGTCATTTGAAGCATTACGTCAGCCTGGGTATGATTCCGGTGACAGCGTTTGTCCCCAAAGAAAAATTCGACCGCATTATGGAAAGCTACCGGAAGCATGGTAATGGGCTGGCAACGCCTATCCGGGAAGAGCTCGGCGATGAGTATTCGTATTCTGAAATTCACTTTGCGCTTGCCACACAAAAGCATGTGAAGCAGGAATAAATGTGGATAGAACAATTAACCACATAGAAACATAGGTACATAGTAAAACCAACGCACAGAGAACACAGAGCTGAGATGCTAAATCTATGATCTCTTCCTGTTCTCTATGATTTCTATGTGCCTATGTGGTTTTAAACCAGAGAAGGATTACTTCACACGCTCCACGTATTCGCCCGTTTCCGTGTTGATCTTCAGCTTATCGCCATTCACTACGAAAATCGGAACCTGGATTTTGATCCCACCTTCTACCTCAGCGGTTTTCAGGGTTTTATTTTTAATGCCCTCTTCGGTGTATGTTACGACGAGCTCCACATACTGTGGCAGGGAGCCATTCAGTGGCTTATCGTTGTCATCAAAACGGATTTTCAGGATCATGCCTTCCTGTAAGAATTGAATGCTCTCGGCAAACAGAATCTTCGGAATGTGAAGCTGGTCGTAGGTTTCCTGGTTCATACATACGAGGAAATCGCCATCCATAAATAAATACTGCATTTCGTGCTCATCCACGCGAATGAGGTCGATCTTTTCGCCTGAGCGGAAACGGATCTCACTTTGCTTGCCCGTTTCCACGTTGCGGCATTTGCAGGAATAAATAGCGTTTCCTTTGCCGGGAGTAATATGATCGTAGTCCAGTACCTGAACCAATTCGTTGTTATGCCTGATAAAGCAGCCTCTTGAAATATCGGATGTCGTTGCCATGAAATTATTTTTTTAATAAAGCGGAAAGATACTATTGTCGGCTGAAATAGGCAAACATTGTTGCAGGAATGTGCTTAATTCAGATTCAGGCCCGGCCCGATCCCGATCCAGGGCTTCATTTAAGGCAATGCACTAACAAATGGAACGCAGATGACACAGATCGTTATGATCAGAACATGGATTAAGACAAATTCGATGGTTTGTTTTTGAATAAAGTTTTCTCTGCGAGACTCTGCGAGAAATATTCTACTGCGCCTTTGCGGGATGACATATAAATCCAAACCACTTACCATAAATTTCCCGCCACTTACAAGATCGTGCCTTTTTGAATGCCATCATCGTTATACATTTGATTCCGGGTACCCCTTATGGAATTTTTTGTTCAATCACATCTCAATGTAAAACCCTTATGAAGCCAGCTGATTTTATCGTTCGTATTCCGGAGCCTTGCCACGAGGACTGGAACCAGATGCAACCCGATGCCAAAGGCAAATTTTGCAGCTCCTGCAGCAAATCCGTGTTTGATTTTACCAATAAAACAGATTCGGAAATCAAAACGATTCTCATAGAGCATAAAGATCAGAAGGTCTGCGGGCACTTTAAGAAAACACAGGTCGACCGGCCACTGAGCATCACGCTGGACCCACACCATCTTCCCAAAAACATCAGCATCACAAAAACTTTCGCCATTGCCCTGTTCCTGGTATTTGGCTCCTTGCTCTTTAGCTGCAAAGACGAAAAAGGAAATGATCTGAAAACGGATCCTGAGATTCCGCAAATGATCCTCGGGGACATACAGGCGCCTCCACCGCCGGTTTCGGATTCCTTCAGCTCCTGCGATATGTTGACCGGAGAAGTGCCGGTTGAGAATACAGAAGGGATTTACGTCACCGAGGGAGTGGTTAATGGAGGCGTCAGTTATGGAGAAGCTGATGTCATTGATCCGCCGCCGCCTATAAAAGTGGTAGATCCGCCGGAGTCTGTCATACTGGGGACAATGGCCTACGATCCCCAAAATTATCCGGATACGATCAGGGAATATCCCCGGGTAGATTCCTTAGTTCCTGATGACGCCAAACGCCTGGCGGAATCCTCAAAACTAAAATCTGACAAGGTATTCAGCGTGTATCCGAATCCATCGACCGGCGAATTTACCATTGCCTACGATCTGTTGAGACGTTCGGATGTGAAGATTGCTATTTATAACATGAACGGCGCCTTGGTGAAAGCAGTCACTGATACAAAAGGCCAGTACGAAGGACGTTACCGACTCCCGGTAAACCTGAATGAATTACCGAATGGTATTTACATCGTCAGCCTCATCAATGGCGACAAGCAAAGTACAGAACGATTGGTGATCGCGAGGTAAGATACATTCACAAAAAAGCATCCCATAACCGGGATGCTTTTTTGCTACCGTTGACTTCGAGAGCCTCAGTCAACGAATGGTGGCTGAGGCTCTCGAAGCCACCATAAGGGCTTCGGTAGTTTGACTCTCCGTTTGTGACAACTATTTTAACCTATTTCCAGCCGCCGCCCAGCGCCCTGTACAAATCGATGCGCGCATTCAGTTGCCCGTATTTCAAAGCTGCCTGGTCCAGCTCGCTTTGCAGAACACTGCTTTGTGTGCTGATCACTTCCAGGTAATTCGCCATCCCGCTTTTAAATAAGAGCACGGCATTTTGAGTGGCCTGTTGTAAAGTTGCTACCCGTTTGGAAGCAATGCCCTGCTGTTCATCCAGCTTCTCCACTTTCACCAGCGCATCCGATACTTCTCCTACAGCAACCAACACGGTTTGCCTGAACTGGATCACTGCTTTCTCACGATCGAGCTTCGCCAGCTCGTATTGTGTTCTGATGCGGCGGTGCTGAAACAAAGGCTGCGTCAAGCCTCCGGCCAGGTTGCCAAATAAGGAAGCAGGAACAGAAAACCAGTTCGTTGCCTTATAAGCATTGAGTCCCCCACTGGCGGTGATCTGCAGGGTAGGGTAGAAGCCCGCTTTGGCGATCCCGACGCGTGCATTCTGAATGCTCAGCGCCAGTTCCTGTGCTTTCACATCAGGCCTGTGGCTTAGCAGGTTCGAGGGAACGCCGGTTGATAAGCTTTCGTTCAGGGCGATGGCACGAAGGCCGTTAGCTCTTTCGATGTTTCCCGGAAAGCGCCCTGCCAGGATACTCAGGGCATTTTCCTGTAAGCGGATGTTTTGCTCCAATACCGAAACCAGCTGCACAGCGGCCAGCTGCTGGGCTTCGGCCTGTTGTACGGCCAGCATCGTCACCTGTCCGGCAGTTTGTTGGAAACGGATCACCATTAAGGTGCTATCGTTTAAGGCCAGGTTTTTTTGTGCGATGTGGAGTTGCTCATCCAGTAGCAAGAGGTTGTAGAAGCCGGAGGCGACGGCCGATACAAGCGCGGTTTGTATGGCTTTACGGGCTTCCGCTGTTTGAAGATAGGCCGAGAGCGCTACCTTTTTCTGATTGCGGATCTTTCCCCAGATGTCTATCTCCCAGGACAGTCCGACGTTTGCGGTGAAATCCTCGATGTGATTGGTGCCCAGGAATTGTTCGGTTAAGGATCCGTTTAAGCTGTTCTTCGAGGGGATCGTACTCGATGCGCCCAGGTTCAGGTTCAGCTGTGGCAGCCAGCCCAGTTTGGCCTGCCTGAGAGATTGCCTGGCAGACTCTATGTTTTTAAGCGCCAGTTGCATGCTGTAGTTTTTCAGCAGGGCAGAGTCCACCAGCTTTTGTAGAGAGGCATCTGCGAAAAATGTTTTCCAGGTCTGATCGGCAATGCTCGCCGTGTCGCGGCTTAGCGAATCACCGTAGGCAAGCGGAACGCTGTCTTTTGGGACCGGCAGGTCTTTGGAGACTTTGCAGGCGTGAAGCAGTAAGGCTATTATTCCTGTAAGGCTATATCTTAAAATAAATTTCATAAATCGTAAAATCGTTTTTTATTGTTGGTGTACAGGATCTAAAATGGTTTCGTTGACGGTATGAGTCATGTATTCCTCTGCGGGAACCTGGAGGGGTTTTACTTTTTCCTGCAGGTATTGGAATACCACAAACAATACCGGAATGATAAAGAGCCCCAGGATCACGCCTGCCAGCATACCACCAATGGCACCGATGCTGATGGAGTGATTGCCCAGTGCGGAGGGGCCGGTGGCGCCTATCATCGGGATGAGCCCTGCCACAAAGGCCAGGGAAGTCATAATGATGGGGCGAAGACGAAGTCTCGAGGCTTCCAGCGCTGCGGAGAGTAAGGTCCTTCCCGCATGACGGCGCTGCACGGCGTACTCCACGATGAGGATGGCATTTTTGGCCAGCAAGCCGATGAGCATTACCAGGGCAACCTGTACATAAATATTGTTTTCAATGCCGGCCAGGTTAATGCCGATAAACACGCCGGCGATGCCCGTTGGAATAGAAAGGATCACGGCCAAAGGCAGGATGTAACTTTCGTACTGTGCGGCCAATAAGAAGTACACAAATAACAAGCTCAGGGCAAAGATGATGACCGATTGCCCTCCCGACGTAATTTCTTCTTTGGTGAGGCCTGAAAACTCATAGCTGTATCCCTCGGGCAATGTTTCTTTGGCTACCTGGCGCACAGCAATGATTGCATCGCCCGTGCTGAATCCCGGTTTAGGAATCGCGTTCACCGCAATGGAGTTAAACATGTTGTAACGCGACACGGTTTCCGGGCCATAGACCCGTTTCATATTCACCAAGGTATTCACCGGTACCATGTCGCCACTTTGGCTTTTGACAAAAATACCATCCAGTGCCGCGGGCTCCGAGCGGGCGGGCAGGTCGGCCTGGATCATCACGCGGTAGTATTTTCCGAAACGGTTGAAATCAGACACCTGCACGCTGCCGAAATACGATTGCACGGTTTGTAAAATATCGCGGACATTCACGTTCAGCTGTTTGGCTTTCGCATTGTCTACTTCTACTTCAAACTGGGGATAGTCGGCTTTGAAAGCGGTAAAGGCTACGGCAATCTCCGGGCGCTTCATCAGGCCGCCGATAAAATTGTTGGCAACCCCGCTGAACTTATCAAGCTGATTGCCTGTACGGTCCTGCAGTACGAGGTCGAGGCCGTCAATGTTACTGAAGCCGGGAACCGTAGGGAAGGTAAATACAAAGAAATTCCCACCCGGGATCGCCCCGAGCTTCTCCCGCATCATATCAATCAGGCCGTTGATGTCTTTTACCTTACCGCGTTCCGCCATTTGTTTGAACACGATAAAGCCTGTGGCAGATGAAGGACTGGTGGAAGAAGTCATGATGTTGAAGCCGGAAATAATGTTGACCGTTTCTACAGCTTCCATCGGCGACAATACTTTCTCTGCCTTCTGCAACACTTCTTTGGTGCGTTCCAGGGAAGTACCGGAAGGCATGGATAAGGCAATTACTGCAAAGCTCTGATCTTCTGAAGGAATAAAGCCGGAGGGTGTGCGTTTTACCAGCCACACCGTGAGGAGCGTTACCAGGGCTAATCCGCCCAGGCTTAGCCAGCGTCGGCGAATCAGGAACTTCAGGCTGTTGATGTATTTATGTGTGAGCGAATCGAAGCCTGCATTGAAGCCATTAAAAAATTTACGGCTGAAGCTTTGCTTTTGCTCTGTTGTACCGTTCCCGTTGTGATGCGGATTTTTCAGCAGCAAGGCACTCAGGGCAGGGCTCAGCGTTAGGGCATTCACGGCCGAGATCACAATGGCAATGGCCAGGGTAAAGGCAAACTGCCGGTAGAACAGGCCTGTAGAGCCTTCCATAAAGCCAACGGGAAGAAACACTGCCGACATGATGAGCGTGATGGAAATGATGGCCCCTGTAATTTCGCTCATGGCCGAGGCCGTGGCTGCTTTCGGAGGAAGATGCTTGTGTTCCATCTTGGCATGTACTGCTTCCACCACCACAATGGCATCATCGACCACGATGCCGATAGCCAGGATCAGGGCGAAGAGTGTGAGCAGGTTGATGGAAAAGCCAAAGAGCTGCATGAAGAAAAAGGTTCCTAAAATAGACACAGGTACCGCAATGGCCGGAATGAGCGTGGAGCGGAAATCCTGCAGGAACAGGAACACCACCAGGAACACAAGGATAAAGGCTTCGATGAGCGTATGCTGTACCTGGCTGATGGACTGATCGAGCGCTTTCTTCGTACTGTATAAGATGTAATGCTTCACGCCTTTGGGAAAATTGGCGGAGGCTTTTTCAATCTGCTGGTTGATGGCAATTTGGATGTCGTTGGCATTGGAGCCGGCACTTTGCAATACCACAATGGTAATGCCCTGCTTGCCATTCACCAGGCCGCCGCTGGAATAAGTGTAGGAGCCCAGTTCTACGCGTGCAACGTCTTTGAGGCGGAGCTGCGAGCCATCGGCATTCGAGCGGATGATGATGTTTTCATAATCAACAGCCTGGCTCATTTTACCTTTGTACTTGATCACGAACTCAAAAGCTTCCTTGCTGCTTTCGCCAAAACGGCCGGGCGCCGCTTCCAGGTTCTGGTCCTGGATGGCTGCGGCTACTTCCTGTGGCGTCATGTGGTAATTGGCCAGCTGTGCAGGATTCAGCCATACACGCATCGCATAATCCTTGTTGCTGCCAAACACAAAGGCTTGCCCCACACCCGAAATCCGTTTGATCTCCGGAATGATATTGATCTTGGCGTAATTGGCGATAAAGGTCTCATCATAGCTTTTCTCATTTTCGGAATACAGATTGATGGCCATGATGAAGCTGTTTTGCTGCTTGGCGGTGGAAATCCCCGCCTGGATCACTTCTGCCGGCAGCAGGCTCGTTGCCTGTGCCACGCGGTTCTGCACATTCACAGAGGCTTTATCGGGATCGGTGCCCAGCTTGAAGAATACGGAGATCACCAGGGAACCATCGTTGCTGGCCGTGGAGCTCATGTAGGTCATATCTTCCACGCCATTGATGGCCTCTTCCAGTGCAGGCGCTACGGCGCGCAACACGGTTTCGGCATTGGCACCCGGGTAAATGGCTGTAACCTGTACGGCCGGTGGAGCAATTTCAGGAAACTGCTCCAAAGGCAGCCTGCTGAGCCCGAGGCCGCCGAGGATCACCAGTAAAATGGAGATCACGGTTGCCAGCACGGGTCTTTCTATGATTTTTTTTAACATCGTGTGTTGTGTTGATTTGATTCTCTCTTTGAAGAGGGGGCCAGAAGGGCGGGAGATGTGTTCTTGATATTCTTCAAAACATCCTCCGGCCTGTGGCCACCTCCTTCAAAGGAGGAATTGGTTTGTTTTTTTATTTGGTGTTTTATACCACCTTATTATATATTATTTCCGGTTATCGGCAGTCACTGTTTTGGGAATGATCTTTCCACCTTCCTGCAAATGATCGAGGTTGCTGAACACAATGCGCTCACCGGCTTTCAGGCCTTCGCCCACCAGATAATTGGTGCCGCTTTTTCCAAGAATGGTCAGAGGCTGTTTGTATACTTTATTGCTGTCTCTCACAGCATATACAAATACCTTATCCTGGATTTCCAGCGTTGCTTCCTGCGGAACCACAAGGGCGCTGCGGTGTATCTGGCCTAAGCGTACTTTCCCGGTATTACCGGAGCGCAGCAATCCCTGAGGGTTTACGAAAGAAGCGCGAAGGGTAATGGCTCCCGTGTTTTTATCAAACTGCCCGTCGATCATGTCAATTTTTCCCTGCAGGCTGTAGAGGCCGTTGTCGGCCAGTACCAGCGATACCGGGGGTAGCTGACTGATCTTATCCTGCAGGCTGACGCCCGGGTAAGCCGCTTTGAAACGGATGAAATCGGTTTCGCCCATCGCGAAATAAGCATACACTTCATGCACATCCGACAATAAAGTCAATGGCTGCGGATCGGCCCTGCCAACGAGGCTTCCTGTTTTTTTCGGTAAGCGGCCGATATAACCGCTCACAGGAGCTTTGATGGTTGTGAAATCGAGGTTGATCTGTGCACTGGCTACGGCAGCCTTCGCCTGGGCCACATGGGCTTTGGCGACCTGCTGAGCGGCCTGTACGGTTTTCAGCTGAATTTCGGACACGACTTTATTCTGAACGAGGGGAGTTACTTTCTCAACTTCCAGCTGGGCATTGAGTAAAGAAGCCTCTGCGGCATTGAGGTTGGCCTGTGCCTGGTTTAATTGCTCGATGTAAGGCAACTGGCTGATCCGGAATAAGGCTTGCCCTTTCTCTACGTAAGCGCCCTCGTCAACGAATACGTTTTCGAGGTAGCCATCTACCTGCGGGCGGATCTCTACGTTTACTTTTCCTTCGAGCATGCCCGGGTAATCCTTGTAGGTAAGGGTTGTGGTGGTATCAATGGTAATGACCTGGGCCGGTGTTTCGGCAGATGCCTGGTTTTGCTGCCCCGAACCGGGAGAACAGCTGCATACAAACAATAACAGTAAAATGGCAATACTGGCAATCACGGAGATCAAGCTAACCTGGTAAGTGGGTTTCATGGTATGGTTTTTTTTCATAGCGCAAAGGTTGTTGAAAGGCCCCGTTTTTCAATCGAAACAATGATTAGTGCATTCGTAAAATGATGAATTGCATTGGTCATTTATCTCTATGGATAAAGGCCTCTGGTAGGCTTTTCTTCGTAATTTCGTTCCATGCGAATCAGCGGAAAGTACCTTCTCGATCAAAAGTGGCTGCAGGAAGTCATTATTTTTATTACCCTCTTCATTTTGTTCACGCTCAACGAATGGACCTTGATCGACTCCTGGAAAAGTCTTGGCTTAGGCATCAGCAATTTCCTGGTGCTGTTTGTGCATGCGCAGGTACACCGGTTCTTTGTATTGCCCATCCTGCTTGATAAGCAGCAGCCTTTACGCTATGCCTTATCCGGTGTGGTTCTCCTGCTGATCTTTACGTCCATTTTATTCTTCACCAAAAAGTACCTGCTTTATCCCGATTGCTATTTGCTGGCAAGAGGAAAGCCCGAGACATTCCTGTTTGATATGGCCACCTGTGCCATTAGCCTGGTAGCCATCGTAACGCCTTTGGTGATCCTGCGTTTTTACAGGGAACAAAAAAAACAATCTTCTTTGAAATTATGCTCTAATGAAATTGAACTAAAGCTGCTGCGCAACCAGCTCAACCCGCATTTTATGTTCAATACCTTCAATAACCTGTATGGGATCAGCTTACAGGAGCCGACACGCGTGCCAAACCTGATCCTGCAATTATCGCAGCTGATGCGTTACCAGATCGAAAACAGCTGCAAGGAATGGGTTCCGCTGGAAGAAGAGCTGGTGTTTATCGAGAGCTATATTTCGCTGGAGGAGGAACGCCTGGGGCAGCGCTGTACCGTGCACTACGAGTACCATAACAATACGCCTGAAGTGCCTTTGCAGATCGCCCCGATGATGCTGATTACCTTCGTGGAAAATGCCTTTAAGCATGGCGCCAATAACATCGGCCCCTGTTTTGCAACCATCAAGGTAAACGTGAAGAACGGGATTTTGCAGCTGGAAACGGTCAATTCGGTTTCTACCAATAGCCAGAGTACAACCATCTCTATGGGGATAGGGATTTCCAACACCGAGCAACGTCTGCAGATCCTGTATCCCGGAAAACACAAACTGAATATAAAACCAGGAAAGGCGGATTACCGCGTCAACCTGGAAATTGATCTGAATAAATAAACAGCATGAGCGATAAAATCAGGTGCCTGATTGTGGATGACGAAACAGCGGCGCATTATGTCCTGCAAAATTACATCGAACGGATAGACCGGCTCGAGCTGGCAGGGCAGTGCTATAATGTGGTGGAGGCGATTAACTTTTTACATAAAAACCCGGTCGATCTTATTTTTCTCGACATCAATATGCCGGAGCTCAGTGGATTCGACCTGCTGAAAATGTTGCCGCATCCGCCCAGGATTATCCTCACCACGGCTTATTCGGAGTTTGCCCTCGAAAGCTACGACTACGGGGCCATCGATTATTTGCTCAAGCCCATTAACTTCCCGCGTTTCCTGAAGGCTGTCGACCGCTGTATCAATAACCTTCCGCAGGACCACTCCTCCGAGCGCCCGGCGCCGGCAGCCCCGGTTGACAAATCGTTTATGGTGAAAGTGGATAGCAACATGGTGCGCATCAACCCGGATGAGCTGCTGTATGCGCAAAGCCTCGGCAACTATGTGAAACTCTTTATGTCGAAACAAACGTACCTGGCATCGATGACCACCGCGGAGCTCGAACGCCGCTTACCGGGCACGGACTTTATGCGGATCCATAAATCCTACATCATCGCCATCGATAAGATCAGCCGCTTTAGCAATTATGCCGTCTATGTGGAGGAAACGGAGTTGCCGGTAGGAATCACCTACAGGCGAGAGCTGGCGGAGCGCCTAAGCAGGAGTTGAATACTATGGTCAGGTGCCTTCGAGAGCCTCAGGCACCTGATGGTTGAGGCTCTCGAAACCATCAGGTTATGTCCATCAAATCACTCGCTGCTAAAAGCAATGATCATCTTCTCGGCAATTACCTTGCTCATTTTGTAATTCGATTCATGTGTCCAGCCGGCAATGTGGGGCGTCAGGATCACGCGCTCGCTTTTTAAGAGGTATTGCATCGGGGCGGGTAGGGCAGAAGCATCGAGCTGCTCAAAGGAAAGCGACTCGTATTCCAGCACATCGAGGCAGGCGCCAATCACCTTCCCCGTTTCCAGGTGTTTTACCATGTCTGTTGTATTCAGGCATTTGCCGCGTGCTGTATTGATCACGTAGATGTTTTTTTTGAAGGCCGAGAGAAAAGCATCATCGACGTAATTGCGAGTATCTTCTGTCAGCGGTAAGTGGATACTGACCACATCGGCCTGCTCGTAAATCTCTTCCAGCGTCGCTTCCGTCACATGGCCTTTCCCAAAACCGCTTTTGTAGATGTCGTGCGCCAGTACCTTACAATCGAAGCCCTGCAGGCGTTTGGCAAAAGCCGAGCCCATGTTTCCGTAGCCGATGATGCCAATGGTTTTGCCGCCGATCTCATGCCCGCGGTTCTCCGCCCGTTTCCAGATGCCGTTGCGTACTTCATGATCTGCGCGCTTCAAATGATTCATCAGCATCAGCAGCATGCCCATGGCATGTTCGCCCACGGCATCGCGGTTGCCTTCCGGTGCGCTCAGGCAGGTAATTCCCTTTTCCACAGCATAGGCCACATCAATGTTCTCCATACCGGCACCCACGCGGCCAATGCATTTCAGCTTAGGAGCCGAATCAATAAGATCCCTGGTAATTTTAAATTTGCTGCGAATCACAATCCCGTCGTAGTCCGGGATGAGCTGCATCAATTCTTCCTTCGGTTTGTTCCAGAACAGGTCGCAGTGAAAGCCTTGCTGCATCAGTGTTTCGTGCAGCACATCGTGGTTCGAATCTATGCAGAGTATTTTTTTCATAACATCCTCCGGCCTTCGGCCACCTCCTTCAAAGGAGGAATTTGTTTAACTTGAAAATTAAGGAATATCAATATATTTATGTGTTTGCAGGGAGATCATCCATCTTGGATTTTCCTTCACGTACTCCACAATCAGGGGCGTGATCTCGTTGCGCTTGCTCCATTCAGGTTGCAGGTATAAGTAGCAATCCTCCGATACTTTCGCCGCCTGCTCTTCGGCCCATTTAAAATCGTGCTTGTTGAAAACGATGATCTTTAACTCATGCGCTGCTTTGTAATTTTCTTCCTTAGGCAACATGGTTTTTTTGGGGGAGAGGCAGATCCAGTCCCAGTAGCCGCTCAGCGGATAAGCGCCCGAGGTTTCGATAAAGGTTTGAATGCCCCGGTCTTTCAGTTTTCCGGTCAGGTAATCCAGGTTATAGATTAATGGCTCGCCGCCGGTAACGACCACCGCCGGTGTTTTGCTTTCCAATACATGCTCCAGGATAGTCTCGGAGGCCGTGAGCGGATGGAGATTGGCATCCCAGCTTTCCTTCACATCGCACCAGTGGCAGCCTACATCGCAGCCGCCGATCCGGATAAAATAGGCAGCCTTGCCTGTATTGTAGCCTTCGCCCTGGATGGTATAAAACTCTTCCATTAAAGGAAGCTGAATGCCCTTATCCAGGAGTGCTTGTTGTTCGGTGTCGAGGCCGCTGAGTTTGTAAGACACGTTATTGGGTTTAATGTATTTGTGATCAATTAAATAACAAAGGATGAAAGAGATAAGTTCATGAGTTTCTTATATCTTTCATCCTTTATCATTAGTCCTTATTTACAGGCTCCAGTAAGTCAGTGATTTCATTTTGGTTTTATACAATCCTTTCACATCCACCAGTACGCCTTTATTTGAAAGAATGGATTTGAAGAATTTTTCGTCCAGCGTTTTGTATTCCTTGTGGTTTACTGCTACAATTACACCATCATAGCCTTTCGCCAGCTTGTTGAGGCCAAAGCCGTATTCATGGTTCAGCTCTTCGCTGTCGGCATGCGGATCCACGATCTCTACTTTCACACCAAAGGATTTCAGCTCTTTCACAATGTCAGCCACCTTGCTGTTGCGGATGTCGCTCACGTCTTCCTTAAACGTAGCGCCCATCACCAGCACTTTGGATTTGCTGATGTTCTTGCCGGCAGCAATGATCTTTTTCACGCAGGTCTTAGCCACGTAGAAGCCCATGCTGTCGTTCACATAACGGCCGCTGTTGATCACGCGGGCATGGTAGCCCAGCGATTCAGCCTTGTGAGTCAGGTAATAAGGATCTACGCCGATGCAATGCCCGCCTACCAGGCCCGGAGAGAACTTCAAAAAGTTCCATTTGGTGCCTGCTGCTTCCAAAACATCGTAGGTGTTGATGTTCATGCGATTGAAGATGATCGACAGCTCGTTCATCAGTGCAATATTCACATCACGCTGTGTGTTTTCAATGATCTTGGCTGCTTCCGCCACTTTGATGCTGGAGGCGCGGTGAGTGCCCGGCTCTACGATGATCTCGTAGGTTTTGGCAATATTCTCAAGGCTTTCCGCATCACAACCGGAAACGATCTTTAAAATTTTGGTGATGGTATGTTCCTTATCACCCGGGTTGATGCGCTCAGGAGAGTAGCCTACTTTAAAATCTTTGATGTATTTCAAACCCGATTCTTTTTCAAGAACAGGAATGCAATCCTCTTCCGTACAGCCCGGATATACAGTTGATTCGAATACCACGTAATCTCCTTTTTTCAGAACTTTCCCTACCGTGGTAGAGGCGCTGATCAAAGGTTTCAGATCGGGCTGGTTGTGCTCGTCGATAGGCGTAGGCACTGCCACAATAAAGAAATTGGCTTTTTTAAGATCTTCCAGCTTGTGGGTAAACACAATATCCGATTTGGCAAATTCGGATTTCGGAAGCTCATTGCTCGGGTCGATGCCTTTGTTCATCATAGCCACGCGCTTGGCATTAATATCGAAACCGATCACCTTTACTTTTTTAGCAAAAGCCAGTGCAATCGGTAAGCCCACATAACCCAGGCCGATCACGGCTACAGCCCCTTTTTTCTCAATAATGTTTTTATAAATTGCCATAAAATTTGTTGAATGCTGTTAGTTGTTTTTCAGAACGTTATCAGGTCTCAGTTCATAGATTCTTTCTATGATATCCACTACTTTCAGGCCTTGCAGGGCATTTGTGGTAATTTTATTATTTCCTTTGATGGTGTCCACCACATTCTCGATCACGTTGTGGTGGTTGTTGGCTGATCCTTTGTAAGCACCGTAATCATTAGCGGGGTTGGTTTCCGCCAGTGCCGGCATACTGTAATCTTTGATATGACATACCTCAATCTGGTCCATGTATTGTCCGCCTACTTTTACGCTGCCCTTGCTTCCCACAATGGTCAACGAAGACTCCAGGTTCTTGTCCCATACAGCCGTTGAATAGTTGATGCTGCCCATGCCGCCGTTCACAAAGTCGAAACTCACAAAGCCGCTGTCTTCAAAAGCCGTAGAGCTCTGGTGGTTGAAATCGGCAAACTTGGCCTGGATATTTTTAATATCTCCGAAGAGCCAGTACATGATGTCGATCCAGTGGGAGAACTGGGTGAACAGCGTTCCGCCATCGAGGGCCTGCGTGCCTTTCCAGCCGCCCGGCTTGTAGTAGCGCTCGTCGCGGTTCCAGTAGCAGTTGAGCTGTACCATGTAAATATCGCCCAGCACTTTATTTTCCGTAATCTCTTTCAGCCATGCGCTTGGCGGCGAATAGCGGTTCTGCATCACACAGAATACCGTTTTGTTATGGTCGAGCGCCGTGTGAATCACCTTTTCGCAATCAGCTTTGCTCAGCGCCATAGGCTTTTCCACCACCACATGCTTTCCGGCTTCCAGGGCTTTTAAGGCATGCTCGGCATGCAGGCCGTTCGGTGTGCACACGCATACCACCTCTATTTCCGGGTGTGCTGTGAGCATCTCTTCAATCGAGCTGTGGAACTGTTCTTTGAAATCTCCGAGCCCAAGCTCGTGCTGCGGTAAGAAATCGCAGATCGCCACCAATTCACAATCAGGGTTACGGCGTACCATTTCTGCGTGGCGTTTGCCGATATGCCCCTGGCCAACTACTCCGAATTTAATTTTTGACATAATTCCTATGAAGTTCTTTTGACAATGTTATTCTCTAATTTGTAGGTTTGTCCGCTTTCCTGGCAAACAGCATTTACGCCATCTGCAAAATCCAATCTGTGGCCGTATTCGCTCATCCAGCCTATCTGGCGCGAAGGGTTTCCTACTACCAAAGCAAAGGCAGGAACGGTTTTGGTAACCACAGCGCCCGCCCCGATAAAGGCAAACTCGCCGATGTCGTGTCCGCAAACGATGGTGGCATTGGCGCCAATGCTGGCCCCTTTTCCTACGCGTGTTTTTGCATATTCCGATTTGCGGTTCACCGCACTGCGCGGATTGATCACATTGGTAAATACCATCGATGGTCCCAGGAACACATCATCTTCGCAGGTAACCCCGGTATAGATGGAAACGTTGTTCTGGATCTTGACGTTCTTACCTAAAACAACCTCCGGCGAGATCACGACGTTTTGCCCGATGTTGCAGTTTTCTCCAATTGTACAATTGGGCATGATATGGCTGAAGTGCCAGATTTTTGTTCCATTTCCAATAGTGCATCCTTCATCGATAAAGGCAGAGGAATGGGCAAAATAGGGTTTTTCCATAGTTCTTTAAAAAGGTAACAAATTTAACAATTAAACCGGAAACTTACCAAAAGTTGTGCCGTTTCAGGAAAATAAGATACATTGCCGTTTTATTTGTGCTGCCGTGAGTTTCCGCCTGAATATCAAGTATTATCTTGTCCATACGCTTGGCTTTACCAATAAGGAGGCGATCAGGGCCATTGGCTCCGGAAACCTGGTGGTAAACGGGCAGGTCATCACCGAAAATAGTGAGTTTGATGAAACCTCGGAGATCTTTTACAAGGACACGCTCCTGAAGCCGAATACACCTTTTACCTATATTGCGCTGTATAAGCCCAGGGGCATAGAAACCACGCACAACCCGGAGATAGAAGCCAACCTCACCACCGTATTTTCATTTGAAAGGCACATGGGATTTGCCGGCCGCCTCGATAAGGAATCCGAGGGACTGCTGATCCTCACCAACGATGGTAAATACATTCAGCGCATGTCGTCGCCGGTCTTCGAAAAGGAAAAGGAATACCTCGTGACGGTTAACCGCGAATTGACGGATGAGTTCCTCGAAAAGATCCGGGGAGGCGTGGATATCATGATCTGTAAAACCAAGCCCTGTTTTGCCGAAAAGGTTTCCGGGTTTGAGTTCAGGATCATCCTGACCGAAGGCAAGAACCGGCAGATCAGGAGGATGTGCAAAGCCCTGGGAAGCAGCGTTACCAGGCTTATCAGGTTGCGAATCGACCGGGTAGAGCTTGGTGATCTGAAACCCGGAGAATACCGGAGTTTCAGCCTGACTCCATAAAAAAAGCCTTCCCGTTTGGCAGGAAGGCTCTTCGATAGTTCGTTTAGAAAATTATTCCACGATCAGTTTTTCAATACCGGTCGCATTTTTTCCTTGTACACGAATGTGATACACACCGGCGCTTAAGCCCTGGATGTCGATCGCTTCATTGTATAAGCCGGGTTGCAGATCAGGTTTTGCAACAGATTTTACAACCTGACCTAAAGCATTCACGATATCGATCGTGTAAGATTCTTTTTGTGTCAGGACAAAGTGCAGGGATACTTCGCGGTTAGCTGGATTCGGGTAAGCTTTGAAGATGATGTCATTCAGTTTTTTGTCGGAAAGGCCTAATACCAGACCCGACAAGGAAGACACCTGGTCCTGTCTCTGGTTATTGATGCCGGCTGCAGGAGCATTGATGTTGGTATAATTCACCGTAAAGAGCGGGAATTTGTTTCCACCCACATAAAAATTATAGATGACCATGTCCATGGTTCCTGTAATAAATCCGCCGGCTAAGCTGAACGTGACATGCTGCGTGGTTTTTATACGGAGGCAATTGGTGTAATTGGCAACACCGCTGTTGAAATTCAATGTTCCTGATCCGTCAGCGGTAGTGCTAATGGTACTGGCAAAAGTTCCTGTTAAGGTACTGGCAGTTACAGCGCCCGCGCCTGTATCGTTATTCACATAGCCAAAAGAGATCGGGTAGCTGGCTATGGTAGCCGCGTTGGTATTGTAATTCAGAACGAACATGCCGGCGTCGAGGCCCAATAATTCATACAGGCTTGCGCTGGATTTGAAATAAGAACTGGTATTACCATCAGACTGCACGATCGTTGTACCGGGGAAATTAGGAGAATTGGCATCTGTCGAAGGATCAACGAAGTTATTTGTGGTCAGGCCTCCTGTCTCGCTTAAACCGTCTATATTCCAGGTGACATTCGCTCCGGAAAGAGCCATTGGCAGAACAACTGTGGTATCGAGGTCTTTGGTGTCGTAAGTCTCACCAATCACAGGCTCATTGAAAGCTTTGGTCAGTGTAATCTGAGCTTTCACCTGTGAGATGGCCATAAAAGAAAAAGCAAGTAAGTAGATTTTTTTCATGTATTTGGGTGTTAAAGGTTTACCCAAATATAATTTTTTTAAGCCGGAAAAGCTAATGAATCTGATTTTTTTGCAGACAGGAAACCTTTATATGGTGAGATGAACTCTCAGCGACAGGACCTGGAAAGGCCCTCTGTCGGCATTATAAGCCGGGTTGAGAATAAGCTGGTAGGTGAAAGAGGGGATGAGCCGGCCTTTCAGAAGGTTCAGGCTGTAATAGGTTTCCAGCAGGTTCTCCGGGCGGTAGTTCAAAGCGCCGTCGCCAATAATAAACCCCAGTCCGCCTTTGGAAAGATAAGCCGCATGCTCGTTGGAAAGCCCGGAAACACAATAAGCAAAGCCCAGCACATCATCGCCGCGTTTCCACTGATTCCCTTTGATGCTGGCTCCTATGCTGAAGGCCCTGTCTATTTCCGTAAAGCACCAGGTCTCATTTTTTCCGTCGTTCCACGATGCCCTGGCAAACAAGCCGACGTTATCGGTGATGCTTTGCTCCAGGTTGATACCTGCGCCATACTTACTTCTGCCGTATTGCCTGCTGGCGCTGATGTCGTAGTCATTGACCATAAAGTTGGGATTCGTACTATCCGGTGTGCTGATGATATTGGGAGCCGTATAGCTTCCCATAAAAGCCGTATTGTAAAATCCGAGTGCACTTATTTTTCCATTCCGTCCTCCGAGGCTGTATTTGTATTTTAGCTCCAGGGTATTGGCGTTAGCTTTGCCGATGTGCTGGTCCATCACATTGCCATTGGCTGTGGCAGGCATCATGCTGATGGCATACCGGATCTCCCAGCGTTTTCCCACCAGCTCAAGAATAGCGCTTGGCGTATAGCCGCGCGTGTTGGCGGGATAATCCCAGGCGCCATTGCTCATCAGGCCCCAGCTGAGGAATTGCGTGCGCGGGTCATGAGAAAAGGCATTGTTATCGAAGAAATCGGCAATGGACACCTTTCCGGCCGTTAAGGAAATATACGTTTCGGGTACATATTTTTGAATCTTATTTTCAGCGTCCTCCTGGAGCACTCTTGCTTTTCCGAGCGGGAAGATCTGCTGGAAGAAAGCACGCGCGACATAGATCTTCGGCTCCGGGCTTCCTACCCGGAAGGCTTCCCCGTTGGTGAAAGCCGCAACGCCGTAGGCCGACGATAAGCCCGAGCCACCGGCAATTTCCGGATTAAAGATAAGCTGCGCGTGAGGCCAGAGACGGAGGCCGGTAAACAGCGTGCTGGTGAGCGTCGTCGCCCATTGCTGCTCAGGTGTCTGGCTGTGCTCGCCGGTGTAGGCGGCATGAAAGGCAGGCCTGAACTGGCTCACCGTTGTTTCCTGGGCATGCAGGGTAAACCATTTTTCCTTTTGCGGAATGGAATCCTGGGCTTCACCTATGCTGTAGCACAGCAGGCACGACCATATCACGTACGATTTTGTTGTCAGCATCTCTATTCTGTTTTTATCAGTGAAGATTATAGGGCCGTATTGTAAAAAGCATTCTCACCTGATTTAAAATGCCACCTGGTATTGTAACACAATCTGACCTCTGCGGGCGGATTTGGTTTCCGAAATATCGCCGGTCACCGCGTTGGTATTGAACACCGGGCGGCTCTGGTAATCGAGGGATAGCTTCGAGTTTTGCCCGGCCATGATCCAGTTAATGCCCAGGTTGTAAATGAGTACCGGGTCGTTTAATTTTTCATAATTGGCATAGCTTCCGGAAGCATAAGGCTGCAGGGTGCCGTTTTTGCCGAACAGGTCTTTTCTGAACAGGTAAGCGGCCTGTATATACACCACCTGGCCGGTGCCAATCAGGGGCACGGCATTTCCCGGGCCGTTAAAGCTTGCGGAAGCATTCGTGCCGTTGGCCACATTCATCGGCCCGGCATTCCGGATGTAATTAGGGCCGAAGTCGTAATTGAGGAAAGCAGCGTAGGCCGTAACGGCAGTTTGCTTCTCCTTGTCGAGGTATGAATCGTAAAATACGTCAAAGGCAAATTGCTGCAGCGGTGTTGAAACCGTATCGATCCCGCCAACAGCCGTAGGATCAGGGCGCCGGTACCACATCGCATTGTTCTGATGAGCAAAGCCGGCCCCGATATTCAACACACGCTTTTTACCCAGGTAAGAACCGGCACTGTAGGGTAGAAGGTTACTTTCCTTATCGAGGAACTGCCATTTCACATAACCCTGGTATATCATGTCGGGCGCTTTGGTAGAGTAGGCGGCCGTATTGGTTCCGCTCAAAGGCGCTATGGCTGCGCCACCCGGAGCAGTAGTGGATGTCTGCACCGGGAAAGGATTGGCTGCCGAGAAGCGGTAGTCCAGGCCGCCGATCTGGCCTTTGGCATATACGCCCATTCTGCGTACAAACTGATCGCTCACATCGTTGGTAGGCTCTTCAATGGTAGGAAGGTCCATCCCAAGGATACTTCCTACTGCCGAGGATGTGTAGCGTGCCGTACCATTCCAGCCGCTTAAGCCGGCTCCCAGCGTAATGTATTTCTGATAGATAGAGTATTCTGCCGTTACATCGTGAAGAAAAAGACCCGGCTTCCTGGCGGAAATACTGTTCACGTTATTAAGACCGAACTGGGTGTAGAAAAAGATTTTTTTAGTGACCTGCCCCATCACCTGGAAGCGCACGCGGCGCAGGCCCACATCGAAGGCGTCTTTTTTTGGCGTACCCGAAACCGTGGATCCGGGATTATTATCATTGTACCTCAGCCAGATCTGGGAGAGCCCTGTACCCTGCACGTAACGTGTGCTGTCGTCGCTCAGGTAGATCTTAAGGCCATCTTTAAAACGTTGGCCGGGCGTTGGTGTGCTTTGTGCGTGTAGAGTCGAAATGCCTAAGGACAAGGATGCTCCCAGGACGAATGCTGATATGAAATGTTTCATCATGTATTTTTTATCAACCACAGGGCGATAAACTGTTGTTGTGTTAAACCGCCTAAATGTATTGAAAGAAGAGCCTCTGCCTGCAGGAATTTACAGATCTTAATAACAACGGGCTTTTGAAATGGTCTTGCCAAAGCCCCGGCTTAATTCGGGTAAAAAACTATGAAATAAAATACCAAAATCAGCCGGGACTTAGCAAGGATCCTTGAGCTTAGCTCAGTTTCAAAATCGTGTGCTTGTTGGGGGCCAGAAACATGCTCATTGTGTTTTGATTTCTTAATTGATTTTCAAAAAATGAGTGTCGTCCTCAGATAAAATACATCGTATACGAACACTGTTTAAAAAACACCGGACAGGAAACACCCGGCACAGCCACAAGCAGCTTGTGGCATGGAAAGAAATCAAATACGGAAATTATGAACTTCTATGTAAATAGGGTTCGTGTGTTTTTCTGCCAAAGGGCCGGCAGAATAAGCGATGGGCTGAAAGCCCCCGATATGGAAAAATGAACTATAAAACGGTAACAGGAACGATTGAACGAATAAGCTCTTTTCACTTTCATTCTCGTTCTTTTCAAGCAGCAGGTTGGTGCCCGAAGAGGTGCTTTCTTCCTTGGTGGAAACCGCAGAGGACTTGCCGTGGGAAGGGTCGATCTTATGAACGGAGGTATGAAGATTTTGTAGGGTCGTAACGCTGAATGAAGCGGTAAAGCAAAACAGAAATAGTAAAGAGAGATATGTGGTTTTGCAGAATTTCATACAATCAATAACAAATATAAACTAAAATTTGAATATGCCAAACACAAAAAAAAGGCTTTAACTAAATTTGGACCCGGGCTTAAAAGGGCCTTAACATCAAAGGCGGAATGCAGCGCCAGGGACAGAGTGGTTTGTCTGAGCCCCGTCCCGCAAGGCGACCAAAGAGATTTCGCCCTTGTTGGTGTTTTTCACCAACAAGGATTCGCTGTTGGTGAGAACACCAACAGCGGCGTAAGTTATGTTCTGAGTGAAATTTTTTCCAGCCTAAGATTCCAGGAATCCTGAAGGGATTCAATATAAATAATAAGAGAACAAAGCATATGTAAGCTACAACCCTGAAGGGGTTGAATAAACGATTTGGATGTACCTGAAAATCAAAAAAGCCGTCACAATTATCGTGACGGCTTTTTGAAAAAGAATTAAAACAGTTTAATTACAATCCACTTTATAAGGACTCGAATTTGCGACGATCTTCGGCTCCGTATATTTTCCGGCGCTGATAAAGGTTTGCTCGTAGTTCACTTCCGTATAGGAGCAGGTTCCGTTTGGCAATACACCGTATAAAGCAGCATTGATGCTTCTTTTGATAATAGCACCCGTCAGGCTGTTTTTTTCATATTCCCAGTCGGCGTCAATCACTTTTATTTTGGTGAATTTTTTGCATCCCCATGAAGCATCTTTAGGAGCTTCGGCATTGGCAAGCTGTAACATTTTTGGTTCCAGGGTTGGCTCTTTTCTTGCGGCAACCACCGCGTCGAATGTTTTACCGTAGCTGGCTTTTTTAGTGATGTTCAGGTTAAACTCGCCGCTCACAATCGGTGTCAGGGTACGGTCAAAGTCCCCGAAAACGCCAAAGCTTCCGCCCCACACATCTACTTTTACTTTGTGGCTTCCCATTGCCAGGTCGTTAAATGCCGAGGTCAATGCTTCGGGAGAAGGCCCGGCTTCGTCGGCTTTATCTTTTTTAAATAAGATCTGGCAGGTGCCGGTTGCAGGATTCAGGGCATCTACCTCAGCAGAATACCGATACCATTCTGTAGTTGCGCCATCCACATAAAAGACGTAGGTCAGCTTCATGCTTCCGCGAAGGTCTTTGTTAACAACCGGTTTATCGTTTACCTGCTTATCATCACCTTTCGTTGCCGCTTTAAATTTATACATCGGGTAATTGGCAATTGCCTTTGATAAATAGAGCCTGCCGTAGATATTATCATCCTGTGTGAAAGTTGTTTTAAAGTCGCTTTCAACGGCCGCGGTTTTAGAGATCCGCTTGGTGGCCCATACGATTTTGTCTACATATTTGGTGTGCATCGGGCTGCTCATGCCTTCTTCAGGCAATTGCGCGTGTAGCTGTGCCTGCATGGTAAATGCAGAGGCGATCAGTAAAAGAGTGTGTTTTTTCATGTTACATTATTTTTTGTACAGGGCAAAAGTAAAGCAAAAGAAAGGCTCCCATGTTATGAAATCATGCAGAAAGAAACTGACTTAGCAGCCGCTATAGAAAGAGTGATTATCTGTCGGCAAATCTTGAGTATCTGCCTGTGCCCTTCATCTGAAATTCTGCTATTTGGTGCAGGAAAAGGATTGGAAAAGGCCATTAACGGATCAAACTGTGCTCTTTGATCTCGTTCAATAGTTGATCTTTGGCTTTGTTCTTCGATTTGATATGAATGAAATTTCCTTTTCCAATGGAGGCAATCTCCTTCAGGTTGCTCATCGCATCCTTATCATCGCCGAAGGCAATGGTGGAAAGCAGCACCTGTTTGTCACCCTGCTTAGCGGTGAACTTTTGCTGGTCTTCACTGTAGAACCTGAATTTGCCATCGGTTGCCAGAATGATCTGGTTATTTCCCCCGCTGATGTAGTGTTCCAGGGCCTTATCGAGGCTGAATAAAATAGCTTTGTTGCCTTTGGTAAGGCCGCGGGCTTTGAGCTTCTTCACCGCTTCGCTCAGCTCTTCCTTGTGAGTACCACTCAACCCTTCCTTCAGAACCTTAACGGAGTCGGCGTAGGAGATCAGCGTGACGCGGTCTGTCGGGCGCAGGTTTTCAATTAAGTAATTCACGGAATATTGCAGGACTGCGAGCTTGGTAGAATCTTTCATCGAGCTTGATACGTCGACCAGGAACACAATGTTATTGGGCTTGTAAAGTTCAGGGCTCAGAAGGCTTTCGTCTTTCACCGGTTGTGGCCTGATGGCTTCGGGCTGTTTTTTTTCAGGCTCTATGGTTTTGGGCTCCGGGCTTAGCTTCGGGGTGTTGGTGGCAACGGTATTGTCCGGCATCTTATTGGAGTTGTCCCGTTTGGTATGGTCTTCATACACCACTATCGGCTGTGTTTCTTTCACACCCGCGCGGTTGGGTTTGCCAAAGTAGAAGCAGGCGGTTTTGTCGTCGGTCTTAATGGATTTGATAGTGCCCGATAAGCTGAGTTGAAAAGGCTGTCCGTCGGCGCTTGTAATTAAATTAACAGGCTTGCTGAATTTGCCGGTAGCCTCCGGAATAAATTCTACGACAATGAGTGTTGTATCGTTTGGCTTAACGGTTTTTTTGGAAGCCCGGATCGTGATTCCTTTCTCAGCATCAGCGCGGAGCAGGTAGAGGTTTTTCGCGAGCGTATTCTGAATCACATAATCGACGCGCACCTTATAAATATTTTCCTGGGTCCCGATGTCCTTGCTCTTATCGTCCACGAGGATCGCACTGTTTTGAGAGAAAACCTGAAAGGAAAGCAAGAAAAAACCGATGAAAAAACGCATGTCCTAAGGTAAGGATAAATCAACACTTGCCCAAACCCCCCGACCTTCCAGGTCTTTAAGACCTGGAAGGTCGGGGGGATAAGCTACAGCCCCAAACGAATGCCGAAGCGGTAGAACAGGTCAATCTTTTTATTCTGATTGATCGCTGTTCCCACATCGAAACGAAATACCTTCAGGATCTTATCCAGGCCCACATACACTTCATTGTAACTTCCGTTTTCGGTGACGAGGCCGTTGATGCCCGCTACCTCATAGAATTTGGTTTTTCTCAGTAAAGGAATTTTTCCGATGAAAAAACCGCGGAAGTTATGCGAGGCATGGTATTCCAGGAATTTGGTATTGGTGCTGTAGCCATAATAATCCAGGGCGTGAAATTCGGAGATTTGCGTGCGCGTGCTTGGAGCGAAAAATCCCGAAGTAGGAGGGTTGAGCAGGAAAATTGTTTGGTTGCCGTTGAAGTGTTTATAATCTACAAAGTTCATCCCGCTGTTATTGAAGAAGGCTCCGCCCGTGACGTCGAACTTAAAGGCGCCTATGGCACGCAGGTCGATGTCTTTACCAATCGACAGCTCGAGGTAATCGTAATTAAAGGCGCCTGTGTTGATGGACATTCCCTTTTTATAATTCAGGCAGAACTCCGGCCATTTGGTGTCCAGCATGCGCTTGAAGGTCGGATAGCTTTCGTATTTGGCAAAAGGAATGAACTTGAAGCCTAATTGGAACTGCAGCACGTCTTCCGGGTTAAAGGCTTTGACCTCGCTATAAGCGCCATCATTTACCATGGGGTTATTGGAGGTAAAATGTTTGTTCTCGTCCCCATTCCAATAATAAAAACTGTGATTGATCATAGCTTCGCGGTGCATGTACTGCACATCGGCATTGCCATACAGGCCGTTGGTAAGCTCCCGGTTATAATTCAGCCGCACCATGTCATTTTGGTAAAGCTTCATGTAATTGCTTTTATCCAGAAGAGTATAAGCCGTATTCAGTAAGCTGCTGATCGGGTTATAGCCATTGAACTGCTCGATGAAGCGGCCTCCTGCAACGAAAAGGCTCTGGCTTTTTTTGGGGTCGAAAAGCCATTGGCCGCTGGCGCTACCGCTCCAGAGCTTATTATCCACGCCATAATGCAGCATCGTTCCGAAGTTTTTCTGTGTGCGCGTTTCCTGGTTCCTTTTATTGAAAAATGTTCTGACGGTAACGTTAATTCCTTCTACGGTATTATAGTTAATCATATCAAGTAATGGGTTAGTGCTAAAATAGCTTCCTTTAATGGCGTTACGCTTGCTGAGCCCGTTCAGCCTAAAGCGCAATTTGCTATCGGCTTTGGAAACGGAGTCTTTGTATTCCTTGCTCTCCATACGTTTCAAAAGACTATCGCCTTTCTGGTAATAGTTTGATTCTTCCTGCGACAGAATGCTCGGTCTCGTCGTCGACCAATAGCTGGTGTCCTTTTTGTTGGCCTGCTCGTCGATGCGGAACAACTCGTTGCTGAAGAACTTCTTCGGAAAGCTGCGGTTCACCTGGTAGTTGGAGATCGTGGCCGTGCTCATGTCCGTAGCCCCGAAGCCGAATACTTTGATATGGCTGTAGATCTGCATTTGCAGCGGCACCCAGATGCTGTCGTTCACCTTCACCATTTCCTGCTTGATATGTACCGTATCCACGAAATCGATCTGTGCATCCTTGGTAATGAAGAGGTCGCTGGAAAAAATCTGGTAATTGTCGCCTTCGTTGATGTACATTTCTCCGTGGAAAAGCGGATCGCCCTTGCGCCTCGGGATGATCTCGATCTTATGCACCGGCTTGGCATCTACATAAAAGGTGCCAAGGTATTTGTATTTATAGCTTAAGAGTGAGCCTGTTGCCAGCGGCGAAATAAACGGACGCTCCGAGTATCCTTCCATAGGTACTGATGGCTCGTAGAAATTCACAAAGACATCTTCCACGCGGTTCCAGCTAAAGCCTGCTTTTTCCCCGGCCACTTTGCTGGCAATCATTTCCTCTTTTTTTCTGTCCGGATTTTGAGTATAATATTTCGCCACCGATTCCGACATGTAAATGATCCCGAGGTTAGTACTGTCCGGCATATCTTTTTTCTTGATGAAGAAGGGAAGCTTTTTGGGGATCTGGAGCAGCTTCACGGTGCTTCTCATGTAGATGTCTGCCGAAAATGACTGCACCTTATCTTTATTCTCCTTGCGGCGCTTAATGGCTTCGCGCATGATGGCATAAGCCGGATCTTTGGAGTTGCCTTTAATCATCACCTCTTTAAGCTGCACATTTTCCGATTTCATTTTAATGATGAGCTCAGAAGTTTGCGTGTTCATGTCGATTTTTTCCTTGTGCTTCACATAGCCCAGCGTCTGGAAGGCCAGCGTGAGGTCATTGCCTTCCTTCACGTTGAGGGCAAATTCGCCATCGGCGTTGGAAGTTGTGCCGTTGGTGGAACCTTCGATGTACACATTCACAAAAGGTAATTCGGTGCCGTTCTGGTCTACGATCTTACCTTTCACCGTAATGTAATTTTCTTTCACACCAAGGCTCCGCATAATAAATGCCATGTTGAAAGCCGCTTCCTTGTATGCGTTGAACCTGCCCGAAGCGCCGCCGTGGCCGGCATCCATGTTCGTTTTGAACAGTACTAAATTCGTATCCGTTTTCAGCTCTCTTAGTTTTGAAACCCATTTGGCAGGCTCCCAATAACCCACCTGCGCATCATTGTATCCCGAAGTTGCCAGGATGTCCGGATATGATTTTCTCTCCACGTTGTCGTAAGGCGAATACGACTTCATGTAATGGTAAAAATCCTTTTGCTTGGGATTTCCCCATTCTTCAAATTCAAAGGTCGTCAGCGGAATGCTTTCATCCAGCATGGTATTGATCACATCCACAAAAGGCACATTGGCTACCACGCATTTAAACAAGTCGGGGCGCATGTTGGTAACGGCGCCCATCAATAAGCCACCGGCGCTGCCTCCGTTAATGGCTAAACGGTTTTTGTTCGTGTAACCTTGTGCAATAATATATTCGGCACAGTCGATAAAATCGGTAAAAGTGTTTTTCTTATGGAAGAGCTTGCCGTCTTCATACCATTGGTTCCCCAGGTCGTTGCTGCCGCGGATGTGCGCAATAGCAAACACAAAGCCGCGGTCGATGTAGCTCAGCGTATTGGTAGAAAAACCGGCCTCGTTCGGCGTGCCGTAAGAACCATAGGAATAAAGCAGGCAGGGATTAGTGCCGTTGAGGCTCAGTCCTTTTTTATACACTAAGGTAATGGGAACAGAAGCGCCATCGCGGGCAGGAGCGTAGATACGCCTGGTTTCGTAATTGGAAGATTTAAAAGTTCCGAGGATCGTATCTTCCTCGATGATCTTTTTTTCTTTGCTCACTAAATTATAATAAAACGTTTTGGAAGGATTCACCATGTTAGAGTAAGCGAACTCGATCTCGGAAGACTTGTCATAGTCATAATCTACAAAGCTGAAAGAGATCTCATAAAGGTCCAGCCCCGGGTTCAGGATCTCCGTTTCATTGGTTTTCAGATTGGTGATCTTCACGCGGTCCTGCGCATTCTCCTTTTCCTCCACAATCATAAAGTCTTTGGTAAAGCTCACGTCTTCCAGCAATACCTTGGGGTTGTGCGGAATGATGTCTTTCCAGTTGGCAGTTGCAGGCTGGCTGATCTTTGTTTTTGCCAGGCGGTAGTTGATAGCGTTAAGGTTCGTGGTAATGGTAAATTCATCCCCTTCCAGGTGATTGAGCGTGTAGATCACGCCCGGCTCGCGTTTCAGGAAGAGCGTGGGTTTCAGGGCACTGCCATCGGAAGGGATGTACCAGCCTTCGCGGCATTTTGTTTTTCCGGAAGTGAAAAAAATATATTGGCGTGAAGAAGAACGGTGCATGTCGATCTGGAAAGTCTTGTCATTTTCTTCAAATACCAGCTCGTCTTCGGCCACCGGCCTGCCTACCACGTGCCTGTATACCCTATACTGGCGCAGGGTTTTATCTTCCGGTTTTGTGTAATAAATGGTTTTGTTGTCCTCCGCCCAGATCATTTCCATCACATTATCCAGCTTTTCGCTGGCATACACGCTGTCTTTCGCAATGTTTTTCAGGTAATAGGTCAGCACATGGTTCCCCTTGCTATCAATGCCATAATAGACCCATTGCTGGTCGGGGCTGATATTGTAGCCGGAAACATTGATATAAGGCTGCTCCTCTGCCAGCTTATTGATGTTCAGGATCACCGTTTCCGTGGCATTGACGGTATCTTTTTTCCGGCACAACACAGGATAGTCTTTTCCTTTTTCATAGCGGTTGTAATACAGGAAACCCTTGCGTTTTGAGGGGCGCGACGTAAAACTTTCCTTCCGCCTCGATTTGAATTCTTCATATAATACCTTTTGCAGGAAGCTGCTTTGCTTCATGACATTATCGGCGTAAGCATTTTCGGCATAGAGGTGGTTGATCACTTCCGGGGCATACTTGTCGCGCAGCCAGAAATAATTATCAACGACAGTATCGCCATGAATAATAAGCCGGTTGGGAATCTTTTTAGCCACAGGAGCCGTGAATTCGGGTTCCTGGGCCAGCAAGGCATGGATGCTCAAAAAAGAAAGAAAAAGAAGTAGGGTAGATCTGATCGTCATATTCACATTTTGAATATAACGGTTTGATCCGGGAATATGTTACAGAGGAAGGAAAAAATAAAAGTTCCCGCAGATTTCGCAGATGGCACGGATCCGAACAATTAAAAAAATCAACAGATCCACATCTGCGTATTCTGCGGGAAACCAAATGCTACTGCTTCATCACCTTCATGGTTTCAACTGTGCTGCCCGATTGGATCTGTACATAGTACATGCCATTAGCCAGGGAAGAAATATCAACGGTGATTTTATCCTGGGAGCTGATGTTTGTATGAACCAGCCTGCCGGTAATGTCCATCACCCTGATCTGTTTTTCAGAGCCGTTCGCCAGCTCAACCGTAAATTCTCCTGAGTTCGGATTCGGGTGAATGCTCAGTGCTGCCGGAATAGTGGAAAGCTGGTCGATGCCTGTGCAGGCGCTTACCACGATGCTGGTGCTTGCCGTATTCGCGCAGCCTGTAGAGGCTGTATAGGAATACACCGGTGTAAAGGTTCCGGTAGTGGCGGGCGTAAAGCTATTGGCCGACATGTGGGTTCCGCTGAAAACTCCGCCTGAAGGAGAGCCTGTTACGCTGATGCTGCCACTGTTGACACATACCATGCTGCTTGCCGGAGTGACGGTTAAGACTGGTAAGGCATAGACCGTTATACTTGACACGGCCTGGTTTGTACAGCCCTGGGCATTGCTGCCTGTTACTGTAGACATATATACGGCACTTGGCATTATTGTGAGCGACAACGTAACGACGGCTGAACCGGAGGAAAAGGTATAAGTACTGGCGCCCGTTGGTGTCATCGTAAATGAGTTGCCGGAACAAACCGATCCACTATTGACTGCCACTGTAGGTGCCGGGTTTACCGTTACTGTCACCGGTGTACGGCTGGCGCTCACACCACAGGTTGTTGTGGTTTGTGCATAGTAAGTATAGGTTCCCGCAGCAAGAGCAGGCGTTACATAAGCGGTGCCGGTGCCGAGAGACATCGTAGAAGTAGGAGTGGCATACCAGTTCACAGTGCCGGTACTTGTAGCACTGAGTGTGGTTGTTTTATTGGCGCAGATAACCTGCTGCGCTGCGGCTGTTGTATTCGTTGGGGCAGAGGGAGCCGTGCATGGCATGGCACAGCAGTTTCCGCCACCGGAAATGGTTTTGGTTGTATTTGCCCAGCAGCCATATTGTAAAAACTGAAAGCGTAAGGTCCCGCCGGTTTGCTGCATAAAATAATAGGAAATCTGGTCAGGCGTATTGCAACCGCCCTGGCTGGATGTTGTATTACAGCTATAGCCGCAGATCACGGAGCCATAACCATTGGGATTGCTGTAGCCGGCCGGCGGCGCAAAGTTGATCGTTACAATGCTGGAAGAAACACCGCTGATGCTTGTTGTGCTGACGTTGGGCGTACAGTTTGTATTCGGGCTGTTGTTATAGCCTGCATAAATCACCTGGGTAACATTGGCAGAGAAGGTTCCTACGATATTAACCCTGACAGCCTCATAAGAGCAAATGCCGATTTTTAAGTTAGGGACATTGACATCCACATCGATGGTCATTTCCCCCCCGTCGTAGTTGGTGAAAATAACAAGATTGCCCGATGGATCACAAACGGTCTGGGCTTTCAGACTCCATACGGATGAAGCAAAAAATAAGGCACCGGCAAGAAATCGTAGGTAGATGTTTTTCATATTCATAGTTTTAATAGCATGAATATACTAAAAAATTCCGGGAATTTCCGTACTCGTTAGCGGTGGATAATCATTTCAGCTTCTCGTTGTTGAGATGCCTTTCCGAGTCGCGGCCTGTTTTTTTATCGAGGTTTTTTTTCAGGGCCTCTTCCAGGTTGATGCCGGTTTGGTTGGCCAGGCAGATCAATACAAACAACACGTCCGCCAGCTCATCGCCCAGGTCCTTGTTCTTATCCGATTCCTTTTCGCTTTGTTCGCCATAGCGGCGTGCAATGATCCGGGCCACTTCGCCCACTTCCTCGCTAAGCATGGCCATATTGGTGAGCTCGCTGAAATAGCGGACCCCGTATTGTTTGATCCAGTCGTCTACCTGTTGTTGCGCTTGTTGGAGAGTCATAATTTAGATGTTAGATAAAAGACTAAAGGGATTTAAGAGACTGAAGAGACCTGAGGATAAAGATAAATAGAGTAATTCTATTTTACTTCGATAAACCTGTCTTGTATCCCTTAGGTCCTGATTCTTTTAAGTCTGTTCTTATTTCTTTATAGAATCCGCCTCATACTTCTCAATGATCGCTTTCACCAAGCGGTGCCTGATCACATCCACAGAGGTAAGCTCCACAAAGTCGATGCCTTCGGTTTTTTTCAGCAACCTCACCGCCTGCTGCAATCCGGAAGATTGGTGGCGGGGAAGATCGACCTGCGTCATATCGCCGGTAATGATGAACTTGGCATTGGCGCCCATCCGTGTCAGGAACATTTTCATCTGGCTTTCGGTGGTGTTCTGCGCCTCATCCAGGATCACAAAGGCATTGTCGAGTGTGCGCCCGCGCATAAAGGCCAGCGGTGCAATCTGGATAATTTTGCTTTCGATGTACTGATTGAGCTTATCCAGCGGAATCATATCGTAGAGCGCATCGTAGAGCGGCTGCATGTAAGGATCCAGCTTTTCCTTGAGGTCGCCCGGCAGGAAACCGAGGTTTTCGCCTGCTTCCACAGCCGGGCGGGTGAGAATAATGCGTTTCACCTCTTTGTTTTTGAGCGCGCGCACAGCAAGGGCTACGGCCGTATAAGTTTTGCCAGTACCTGCCGGCCCGACGGCAAAGAGCATATCGCTTTTCGCTACCGATTGCATCATTTTGCGCTGGTTATCGGTACGCGCCTTAATGACCAGGCCGCTGTTGCCAAACAAAATAATATCGGAGCCCGAGGCTTCTTCCTTGGCCAGCAGGAGGTTATCGCCCGTTTGGCCCAGGAGGCGCTCGATGACCGTATCGGTGAGCAAGCCGTTCTTGTGATAGTAATCTACCAGCATGTTCAGCTTCTTCTCAAAGACGTTGATCTCGTTTTCTTCGCCTAATACTTTAATGGAATAGCCCCGTGCAATGATCTTCAGCTTCGGGAAATATTTTTTGATAACATTCAGTTTTACATCATTGACGCCGTATATTTCTACAGGCTCTATGCTATCAATTGTAATGGTTTTTTCTGTCAAGGGATCTTAAGTGTTTATGAGCGTTCGGATTAATTCATAGATCGAGGCGAACAAAAAAATAAAAACGCAGCATACAAAGCGTATGTGAGGCTTTTATTTTTTCTGTTTAACGACGAGATAGGATTTAATCCGAACGCTCTTATGTTAATAATCGTGTTAATCAATTGCTCAGGGCACTATAAAAGTATGCCTAAAATAATATTTACTTTTGAAATAGATTCATACATTTTTTGAACAGGTGTTTTTACTGTATAAAACACTTATTTTCAGATGTTGTTTAAAATTAGCGCAGGAGATGCCAGTTATTACCATTACCACCGATTTGGGCTATCGCGATCCTTACCTGGCGATGGTAAAAGGTATGATCTATTCCCGGCAGCCCGATTGTAAAGTGGTGGATGTAGCCTGCAGTGTGAACCGGCATGCCCACAGCGAAGGGGCTTTTGCCCTGAAAAGCGTGCTGCCTTATTTTCCCGAAAATACCATTCACCTCTTTGCCGTTAAGTTTTTAAATTCCTCCGAAACCATTGATACCCTGGCGGTGGATAATACCCGCTACCTGCTCACATCCTATAAGGGGCAGTATATTATTTGCCCGGATAACGGCGCACTGACGCTGATAGACAAAGGCTTTAATGAGCCGGTGTACCAGCTGTATTATGAGAATGAACAGCAACATCCTTTTTACCTCAGGGACGTGTTTGTGGATGTGGCCTCGAAGCTGATTGACGGTGTGCCGCTGGAAGAGTTTTGTTCCCCGGCCCAGGATTATTGCAAGCTCTATGCCTTTGAAACCTTTGCCACACCCGGAAATTTACAGGGCATGGTGCTGTACGAGGATGATTTCGGTAACCTCATCACCAGCATTACCAGGACTGAATTTGACAACGCGGTGGGCAACCGGCGTTTTTCTATTTCCCTGCCTTCGAGCAACATCACTAAAATATATAATACCTACGATGATGTGAAGATCGGTGATGTGGTGTGTTTCTTCAATTCGATGGGCCTGCTGGAGATCGCCTCCCTCGGGCAATCGGCCACCAGGATCGTGATCCGGAAAAATGTGCTGAGCAAATATAAGATCGACCGGATAGTAATAGATATTTATGATTAAGAGACTGGTAAAAATGACCTTCAGACCTGAGTCCGTAGAGGATTTCAAGGCCCTGTTCAATTCCAAAAAAGAGCTGATTGCCGCTATGGAAGGCTGCTCGCATGTAGAGCTATTGCAGGATGTGGATAACAGGGCCATCTTCTTCACCTACAGCTTGTGGGACGATGCCACCTACCTGGAAGCTTACAGGAACTCGGAGCTTTTCAAAGATGTATGGGCCAGGACCAAAGTATTGTTTGATGCAAAGCCCGAAGCCTGGAGTACGGAGACGGTAAGTATGAGCAAATAGATCCGAATATGTCATGCGTTGACTTCGAGAGCCTCAGTCAACGAATCTCTTATTTCCGGAGTACATGAGCGCCAGGGATGCAAAAGGTTTAGTTCCTTTACCGTGCTTGTTCTTTGCGCGGTAAAGAACCGCAGCGAAGCGAAGCCTGACGCAGCCCGCCCGGGCGCCCAAAAAAGAGTCTTTCATCATTGGTCGGGATGAGTTTTCTTATTTGATCGTAGTTTTTTAGTAGATCGTGATTTGTATATTCGTACCTATTCGTAATCTTATTTAGTATATTCGTAGCTTATTAATCCTGCTTATGATCACGATCGTTTTGCTTATTCTCAATGTGGGTTTTTCTATTTACGCCATGGAGCGCCCCGATATTAAGTTTAAGTATATATTTCACCCGTATTCCATTTACCATTTCAAACAGCATTACCGTTTCCTGTCGCATGCTTTCCTGCATGGAAGCTACCTGCACCTGGCCTTTAATATGTATGCGCTCTGGATCTTCGGGCCGGTGGTGGAAAAGCAGATCATGCCTATCCTGGCCGGCTCCATGGGAGAACCCAACAAAAAGCTGGGCACTGTTTATTACATTCTCTTATACACGGGCGCTATTTATGCCTCCTCGATTTCCGAATATTTTAAAAATAAAAACAACCAGTACTACACGTCCCTGGGGGCCAGCGGCGCAATCAACGCCATTATCTTTGCCTATATTTTATGCGCTCCTACCAGCATGCTGGGCTTCTTTTTCATTCCTATGCCTGCCTGGATTTTCGGGATCGCCTACCTTGGAATCAGTTATTACCTGAGCAAACGCAAGCAAAGCGGGCAGGCGGTAGACAATATCGGCCACGAAGCCCATTTCTGGGGCGCCATCTACGGCGTTGTGTTTACGGTAGTTGTGGGATTATTGAATAAAGACGTATTTTTTAAGTTGGTAAGCATTCATTGATGAAAGTTACATTTTTAGGCACCGGCACATCACAGGGCGTTCCCATCTTATGTTGCGAATGCGAGGTCTGCCGTTCAACCAATCCTAAAGATAACAGGCTGCGCTCCTCCATTCTGGTACAAAGCAGCCAGGCCAATATTGTGATCGATTCCGGACCTGATTTCAGGCAGCAGCTCTTGCGAAAAAGCCTGAAAACACTGGATGCCGTGGTATTGACACACGAGCACAAAGACCACATTGCCGGGCTCGACGAGGTAAAAGCCTTTAATTTTTTCAATAAGGTGCGCATCCCGGTATATGCCACCGAGCGTGTGCAGGAAGCACTGAAGCGGGAGTTTGCCTACATTTTTGCCGATGAAAAATACCCGGGCATCCCGGAGGTAGACCTTTACACCGTGCGCAACGAGCCCTTTACCATTAAGGAAATAACCTTTACGCCCATTGAGGTGATGCATTACAAGCTGCCGGTAAAAGCCTACCGTATCAAGGATTTCACTTACATTACCGATGCCAATTTCATCTCGAAGGAGGAAATGGAAAAGATCAAAGGTTCTAAGATCATTGTCATTAATGCCCTTCGCCGGGAAGAGCATATTTCGCACTATACGCTCGACGAAGCGGTGAACCTGCTGAAAGAGCTGAAGCCCGAAAAAGCTTACCTCACCCATATTTCCCACCAGATGGGCCTGCACGATGTCGTTTCCAAAGAGCTCCCGGACTTTGTTGAGATTGCTTATGATGGCCTGGAGATTGAGATTTGATGAATCCTTGCTAACCCAATCTGCATTTCCTGCGCGATCTGCGGAAAAATTTTAATAAAACTGCACAATTGTTCATTTGTTATTGCCTGATATTCCGGCATGAATCGTAAATTTGATGGCTTTTAAACAAAGTAGAGAATATGATCAAATCGGATGTGCTATTAGGCCTGCAATGGGGCGACGAAGGAAAAGGAAAAATCGTTGACGTTTTAACTCCTAAATATGATATCATCGCCCGTTTCCAGGGCGGACCGAATGCCGGCCACACGCTGGAATTCAATGGCATCAAGCACGTGCTGCACACGATCCCAAGCGGCATCTTCCACCCGACGGCACTCAATGTTGTCGGAAACGGCGTAGTGATCGACCCGGTGATTTTCAAAAAAGAGATCGATGCCCTGGTGGGGATGGGCGTTGATGTGAATAAAAAACTGGTGATCAGCAAACGCGCGCACCTCATCCTGCCGACGCACCGCCTGCTCGATGCGGCCAGCGAAGCCTCCAAAGGAAAAGACAAGATCGGCTCCACGCTCAAAGGCATCGGCCCGACCTATATGGATAAGACCGGCCGTAACGGCCTGCGCGTAGGCGATATCGAAAGTCCTAATTTCAAAGAAAAATACAATGCCCTGGTAGAAAAGCATAAGCAGCTGCTGGAATTTCATAAGTTTGAGTACAACCTCGCCGAGCTGGAGCCAGCCTGGTTTGCCGCCATCGAGGAGCTTAAAAAACTGAGTTTCATCGACACCGAGCATTTCATTAACGACGCTATTAAAAAAGGGAAGAAGATCCTGGCCGAAGGAGCGCAGGGCTCTTTACTGGACATCGATTTCGGCTCTTACCCATTTGTAACCTCTTCCAATACGATCTGTGCCGGTGCCTGCAATGGCCTGGGCATTGCCCCGAATAAGATCGGGAATGTGATCGGGATCTTTAAGGCATACTGCACACGCGTGGGCAGCGGGCCTTTCCCAACGGAGCTTGATAATGAAGTAGGGGAGAAGATCCGCCAGATAGGACGTGAGTTCGGTGCTACCACAGGCCGCGCCCGCCGCTGCGGCTGGCTGGATATTCCGGCCCTGAAATATGCGATCGACATCAACGGCGTAACGGAGTTAATGATGATGAAAGCCGATGTGCTTTCTGATTTCGATACCCTGCAGGTGTGTACGCATTACATCCACAAAGGCGAAAAAATCGATTACCTGCCCTTCAGCATTGAGCCATCGGATGTGATGCCGGTGTATGAGGAAGTAAAAGGCTGGAACGTGGACCTCACAAAGATGACCAGCAAAGACGCTTTACCAAAAGAATTAATAAAATACGTTAAGTACATCGAGAAATTAGTGGAAGTTCCTATCAGCATCGTATCTATCGGGCCAGACAGGACACAGACGATTTTCATGTCTTAACTGAATTATAATTGAACTTGCATTAATTGCTGATTACGAATTCATACGAATATACCAAGCTGTGTAAGCTTGTATAAATTCGTATATTCGTACAAAATTCGTAATCAATACAAAATTCGTAACCAGTGAAGCCTAAAGTTTTATTAGAAAATAAACAATTAGAAGTAACACTTACCCGCCTTTGTTACCAGTTAATAGAAGTTCACAACGATTTTAGCAACAGCGTCATCATTGGCCTTCAGCCCCGCGGCATTTACCTGGCACACCGCATTCAGAAATTGCTGGAAGGGATTTTAAAGAAAAAAGTGCTTTGCGGGGATCTGGATACTACTTTTTACCGCGACGACTTCCGCAAAAAAGAGCTGAAGCCCAACAAAACCAATATTGATTTTATCATCGAAGACAAAAATGTGATCCTGGTGGATGACGTATTGTTTACCGGCAGGACCATCCGCGCGGGCCTCGATGCTATGCTGGCTTTTGGCCGCCCCAAAGATGTGGAGCTGTTGGTGTTGGTAGACAGGCGCTTTAGCCGTAATGTGCCTATCCAGGCAAAGTATATTGGCCTGGTGATCGACTCGATTGAAACGCAAAACGTAAGGGTAGAGTGGGCGGAAACCGATAAAAAAGACCGTGTCACCTTAATTGATAAATAACATGAGGCCAAAAGCAGAAGATCATATTCCGTATTTTTCGAGGTACATTGAGCTTGTGCCCGAAAATGACATCATCTCCGCATTAGAGAACGACCAGGATGCCTTTTTAAGCTTTATCAAAAGTATTCCGGACCCGAAAGCAGAATATGCTTATGCACCCGGTAAATGGACGGTAAAGCAGGTGATCAATCACGTAATCGACACAGAGCGTATTTTCAGCTACAGGGCCCTGTGTTTTGCCCGTGGCGAAAAGCAAACGCTTCCTTCATTTGAGGAGAACGACTATGCGGCCAATGCCAATCTCAGCCATACAGATCTGCTGATGCTGGCCCAGGAGTTTGATGTGGTAAGAAGAGCAACGGTCTTTTTGTTTAAGCAGCTGGGAGAGAAAGAGCTGTTGAATAAAGGCACCACTTCTTCCGGTGTCAGCAATGTGTTATCGCTGGGCTTCACCATCTGCGGGCACGGCAAGCATCATGTAAATGTCATGAAGGAAAGATATTTGTAATATTATAAAGGTGGCTTCGGGAGCCTCAGCCACCGGTTATCCACTGGCTGAGGCTCCCGAAGCCAGAAAACATAAAAAATTAAATCTCATAAATCACCAAACCATAATTCTCCAATTAACACATGAGCAGCTTAAGCGTTAACCATTTATTAGGAATTAAGAATATCACCACCGGGGATATTCAGTTAATACTGGAAACCGCTAAAAACTTTAAGGAGGTGATCAACCGCCCCATTAAGAAGGTGCCTTCCCTGAGAGACATCACGGTGGCCAACCTGTTCTTCGAGAATTCCACGCGTACCCGCTTATCCTTTGAGCTGGCACAAAAGCGCCTGAGTGCGGATGTGGTGAATTTTTCTGCGGCTTCTTCCTCGGTAAAAAAAGGAGAAACCCTGATTGATACGGTCAATAATATCCTGGCGATGAAAGTGGATATGGTGGTGATGCGCCACTCTAGCGCCGGTGCCGCCGAGTTCTTATCGAAGCGTGTGAATGCGAAGATCGTAAATGCCGGCGACGGTGCCCACGAACACCCGACACAGGCCTTGCTCGATGCGTTTTCCATGCAGGAAAAGCTGGGCGAGCTCAAGGGAAAGAAGATTGCGATTGTCGGTGATATCTTACACTCGCGTGTGGCCTTATCGAATATTTTCTGCCTGCAGAAGCTTGGAGCGGAAGTGAAAGTGTGCGGCCCTACGACGCTTATTCCTAAATACATAGAGTCTTTGGGTGTAAAGGTGGAAAGCGATCTGCGCAAAACCCTCGAGTGGTGCGATGTAGCCAACATGCTGCGCATCCAGCTCGAACGGCAGGATATTAAATTCTTCCCGTCTATCCGCGAATACACCATGCTGTACGGTTTGAATAAAGAGCTCTTGGATTCCCTTCCTAAAAAGATCGTCATTATGCACCCGGGCCCCATCAACCGCGGTGTGGAGATTACCAGCGATGTGGCAGACAGCGATCAGTCCATTATCCTCGACCAGGTAGAGAACGGCGTGGCTGTGCGCATGGCGGTGATGTTCCTGCTTGCCGGCAGGCAATAAATTATCCTTTCCTGTTAAAAACTTAGGGCTTTATTTGCGGTGTAAATTCATTGTGAAATGTAAAATCATTAAATTTACATGAAACCAAAAAAATACTCACCCTATGAAAAAAATTTACTTATCATTAATTGCCTTAATAGGCTCTTTAACCATGGTGTCACAAACAGTGCCAACCTGCTCCCTGGATGCGGCGTTTATCGCCAGTAATAAAATAGGCGTTTGGCCCGACAGTGCTACCAATTTTATGGTTGGAACCGTAGGCGTACCTTATGAGCAGAACTTAACGGTAAAAGTACCGAAAGATACCGTTCAGAACCCGGTAAGGATTTGTTTCACCCGTTTCGAAGTATCGACACCAACCTCAGTGACCAATTATAATATGCCTCCGGGCCTGATGCTGGGTTCTTCTACGGCCGCTGTGAATAACGGAACCGTTAACGGAGCGCCTTCCCTGAAATTTCCGGGCAATGCCAACAACTGCGCCAGCATTTACGGAACGCCGACAACCGCCGGTACTTATACGTTGCAAATGCAGATCTCGGCTTTCGGGAATCCCGGCCTGATCAGCTCTACCTGCCCGTCTTCACCAAACGTGAGCAGCGGTAGCAATATCACAACGCAAACCCTGAAATATTATATCATTAAGATCAACCCGGCACTTCCTGCCGGCCTGAAAGAGATCGGCAAAGACAAATTCGGTGTGATGCAAAACGAGCCGAACCCGGTTTCGGGCACTACGAAGATCCGCTATTATGTGGAAGAGCAGGATGCGGCAACGTTGACGGTTTACAATGCTTTAGGTGCTATCGTTCACCAGGAATCCACCAAAACGGCTATCGGTGAAAATGCCTTCGACATCAATGCCGCCGGCTGGGCTTCGGGGATGTACATCTATACCGTCAAATACAAGAATCATGTGGAGGCCAAACGATTGATGGTGAACCACAACACTAACTAACTACAACCTTTTTGAAGGTGCTCTAATTTTTATGTCTGTTCAAACCTTCGAATTATTAATATTAGGAAGTAGTGCCGCTACTCCTACATCTTCCAGGAACCCAACCGCTCAGCTACTCAACATAGCTGAGCGGTTTTTTTTAATTGACTGCGGAGAGGGAACGCAAATTCAGATGCGACGCTATAAAGCCCGCTTTCAGAGTATCAATCATATTTTCATCAGCCATCTGCATGGCGATCATTTCCTTGGCCTGCCGGGTTTCCTCGCCAGCATGCACCTGTTGGGAAGAAAGAACGAGCTCACCATTTACGGCCCCAAAGAGCTGGAAGAAGTTATTGCCGTCATTCACAAATACTCCGATACCTGGTTAAGCTATCCTGTCCGCTTTGTCGCTACACAGGCAGAACATAAAGAGCTGCTTTGGGAAGACGATAAAGTGGAAGTCTATAGTTTTCCCTTGCAGCACCGGATCCGCACCACCGGCTTTTTATTCAGGGAAAAGCAGCTGCCGCGAAACATTGATAAATACAAGCTCGAAAAACTGGAGGTATCCGTTTCGGAAATTCACAAGCTTAAAAAAGGAATGGATGCAACAGACAATCACGGGAACATCATCCGTAATGAAGATCTGACCTTCGATCCGCCACCACCGCGTAGCTACGCCTTTTGCAGCGACACACGCTTTTTTGAAGAGCTGGCCGGCTATATCCAAGACGTGGATATGCTGTACCACGAATCTACATTTCTCGAAGACCGCATCGACCGGGCGGCTGTTACCTTTCACAGTACCGCTTCACAAGCTGCGAAAATGGCTGTATTGGCCAATGCCAAACACTTGCTCCTGGGGCATTTCTCCGCCCGCTACACGGAGCTCGACGATTTTCTGGATGAGGCCAAACCGATTTTTGAAAACGTGTCATTGGCAACAGAAGGCAGGATTATTTCGTTATAAATGTAAAAAGCAGTATGATGACCATACTGCTTTTATAATTTCTACTATTTTTTTCAGGAATTCATAGATGTTCAAACAGGAGCTCCTCCTTGTGGCCTGCAATGGCAGGAGATGACATCGGCTTCCCGGTTCGTGTTAAGGATGTTTTCAATTTCCCTGACAGTAAATTCCTCCTGTTCAATTTGCACTGAATTAATTTTTGTAATGGAATGTAAATCGCTGTGATGTTTTGCAAAATAATGCCCATAGGTTTCAAACTCAGAGAATACCCAATAGTCGCTCGTTTCTCTTTCCACGAATTCGATTAAGCCTTTTGTGTCGCCGAACACGTCTAAAATCATTTCGTTGATGATCTTACGGTCGAACAACATAATTTCAGAAATGTAATTCACGTTCGGTGCCGGATCCAGTCCCATGTGCTCAATCACCTTATGAAATACCGGGTATGCATAATCCACGCTGATCAGAAACTCACCGTGGCTGATGGTGATGGGCTTATTGATCATGGTGTCAGCATCGATCACTAAAAACAAATCGCTTGTGAAAGGCTGGAGGAGCTTCAACAGCTGCTGTTTGAGCCAGCCCTTGCCATACCTTAGCGCTTTCAGGTGTTTGCCCATCAGGTCTATCTCTTCATCGCGGATGTATACCACGCCCGGAAGTTTTTCCCTGACGTCAAAATTACTGCACACATATACCGTACCTTTAAAATTGGTAATGTTTTTCAGAGAATCGATACAGACGTTCAGCATCAATTCATCTTTTTGTGCACAACATATAAAACAATCAAAATTCATTTTTCTAATTTCTTAATTCAATGTCCTGTTAGGTTTCTTAATAAGAACCGGTAAAATTCGCCGCCGTCCGGTTCTTTGCAGAATAAGAGAGCAGGAGTTTTACCGGTTTTATGGATAAAGGTTTGTCAGGACCGTCTATTGATCTGACAACGCCTTATAGGGTTTTACTATCCGGTGATAGGATCCGCCGTTGTCCAGTACAGCGCTTCCAAAGCTACGCGGTCACAGGTCAGTGTGTTGCCGGAAGCCCCTATTAAGAAGTAAAACGTATTGGTGATGTTCGGAATCGTAAATGCTGCATCTACCGCGCTGCTGCTGCCATTCACAGAAGATGTCGCAGGTGCCGCTCCGGCTTTTGCAGTTGTTGCCGTCAGAAACGAAATATCACGCTCAAACTTAAATGAGCTTCCGCCGGTTGGTACGCTGTAAGTGCCGATCAGCGTTGCACCTGTCAGGCTATCCGATCCATTGATGTATAGCTTGATTGTTTTTGCATTGGTATTGGCAGCGGCGCTAAACCAGGCTGTGACATTCACCTGGTCTCCTGCTGCTAATACGCCCGAATTTATCGGAGCCGAATACACTTTTGCTTCGGAGGCAGTAGTTGATGAGCTTGCCGAGGTATCAAGGTCAAGAGCACGCTGGCCTTTCGTAAGCAAGGCTTTGGTAAGCCTGGTGTTGCCGTCGAGCGAAGCATAGCCATTTGCCGCTCCTTTTTTGGAGACCTCTTCGCGTGCGTTGATCTGTCCCTGCACTTTCTGGAATGCGGCTAAAATCGTATCGGCAGCCAGAACCGTACTGTTGGCTCCTGTCGCAAAACCTGTCAATACATTGGTGATGGCCGAAGGTACCTGAGCAGCAGTTACTTTTCCTGTGGCGTCGAGAGAAGCATAGCCATTGGCCACTCCTTTCTGAGAAACAGATTCTCTTGCATTGATCTGTCCCTGTACTTTTTGAAGGGCGGCTAAGATCGTATCTGTCGCGAGGATGGTACTGTTGGCGCCGGTTGTAAAACCTGTCAGGACATTGGTAATAGACGAAGGTAACTGCCCTGAAGGTACTTTCCCTCCGTTATCGAGAGCCGCATAACCACCGGCCACTCCTTTTTGAGAAGCAGATTCTCTTGCATTGATCTGTCCCTGCACTTTTTGAAGTGCCGCTAAAATTGTGTCCGTTGCCAGGATGGTGCTATTAGCGCCCGTTGCAAAGCCGGTCAATACATTGGTAATGGATGACGGTAATTGAGCTGCCGGAACTTTAGCAGTTCCATCGAGAGACGCATAGCCGTTAGCCGTGCCTTTTTTCAGAACCTCTTCGCGGGCGTTAATTTGTCCCTGGAGCTTTCCGAGAGCAGTCAGAAGCGAGTCTGTCGAAACAACCGCGCTGTTCTGTATACTAAGTCCTACAAGGAGCTCAGCGAGTACTCTTGCCGCTGTATAATATTTATGACTTCCTTCCGCAATGTCGGTTGTGGTAAGGGCCGGAAGCTGAGCCGGTGGAATTGTCCCGTTGTCCAGCTGGGCGAATTCGCCCTGGGCGATGATAAAATCAATAAGATCCTGGATCGTTGTCTTGCGGGTTTGTGCTTCGTTGACCAGTACCAGCAGATCGGTGATCGTTAAAGTGTTTGCAGAAGCGAGTTCTGTGATGCGTTTGTTTGCCATTGTTATTTTAATTTAAAGGTTTATGTTTTTAAGAAAGTTGTAGAATAATGCACACGGGTTTAAGAGCGCTTTCATTCTGTTGTTTAAACAGATTGACCATGATTCCATAGGGCATTATTCTACAACAAATGTTTATCAGACTAAAAGTGATCCGGAATTATCTTCCAGGTTAATGTTTCCGCCATCTTCCTGTGCGAGCTCGAACTGTTGCAGGATAAATACTTTTTCCTGCAGGTTGAAAAGCCCCGATGAGTTTTCTACCTGTACCCTGAAGCGGTGATAGATCTGCTGATCGTCCTCATCTGTTCGTGGCAATAAGGCTGTTGCCGTATGAGTTACGAAATCAGGAACGCCATTCACGAGTGGCGGATAACTTACGGTGCCGGTCTTTTGCTTCGTGTGGTAGATTTCCACCCAGTTACCGGAATCATTCATTTTCTGTAAAGAATAGCTTCCGTTATAGCAGGTTGTTTGCCAGCTGATGAGCACATCCGTGTATTCATCGGCCGTTACGCCGCCTACCACAAATTCCAGGTCGGGTGCAAGCGGATTGATCACATCAATGAGCGTCGCTTTTACCATATCGGAAGGATGAGAAGGGATCTCAACGATCTCTGCTTCTGCAGCGCCTAATACATCGCGCACATCTTTCACCTCACGCAGGGCAACGAGCCTGTATACGAGTTCTTCTCCGAAAAGCGGAAAGGCATCGTTTGCAAAATCATCGACCAGCGGATCTCCCCATGCAATGGTTTTCACCTTGGTCATGGTTCGTGTGCTCAGGGCATCCGTTTCACCAATAGCACGGTAAACGTCCAGCTTCGAGATCTTTTCGCTTTCACCGTATGGATTAAGCTCGAACACAATACCAGCCGAAGTTTCTTCCGAAGGATTTTCCAGGCGTGTCAACGCTTTTCGGATCTGCGGCCTCTCCGGGTAAAAGGAGTTAACCATCACCACAGGCCCAAGTGTATCGCTGACCTCGCTGAATTTGAACTTGTCGTCCATTTCCATCGCGCGGTAAAAATACAGGCAGTTGGATGCGCCGTCCAGGGTATAATCCGTGAATCGCACATAGGTCTGATCATCGAGCGTATACTTACGCACCATTGGATAGATGTCATGCGTTTGCGGATCGAGCAGGATTCCGTTCGTATCGCGGATCACAGAAGGAGCGGAAGACGTTTGCCGGCCTGTTTTCAGGTGCATGAACAATGGCGGTTGCTCATTCAGTGGAATGAAGCAATCGTTCACTGCTCTTTCCAAAAGCTCTGCTGCCGTCATGCTGCGTCCGTAAACGGTATAGCTTGCGGTCAGGGAAAAATTCTGTGATACGTTGAATGGATAAAACAACTCAGGATTGATAAGCTCCGAAATCGGAATGTTTGTTTCAAACGGAATGTAGAAACTCTCATTATCCGGCATCGGCCATTGGAAAGTTCCTGCTGTGGTTTCGTAGACGGCGAACTCTGCCGGGCTTCCGGGTTCTGAGATGCCGTTGATTAATATTCTCCAGAGTTGAGGATCGAGCTGCATCTCAGGAGACAAATCACTGAACTCTGTTTTAATAGCGAGCTGTGTTTCTTTTTTGTAAAGCACATCCAACAGCTTGTCGTTGGTGGATTTCAGGAAGACCAGCGCGTAAGGCGATCGTCCCCCCGTTGTATCAACCTGCGTGTCGAAGGTGTAGGTGCTCTTTCCGTAGAAATCCGGTCTGGTGGCATACAAGGGCCCTTGTGGTAAGCCTGGCGCTACAGGCACGGTGATTTTTTGTGCCAGCAGGGTAGAAGGCGCAGCAAGGTAAGAGCTGACATTTTCAACAATGTCCACAGAGCGTACCGACATATACGTCTTCTTATTGCTCACCGCCGGATCATTGAGAGCAGGCAGCGTAGCGGCTTCATCAAAATGAACTCCGGAAGGCGCTACCGGCGCACTTGAAACAGGATGCACACCGTTGGAATAAGGAAGATACAATTTGTAGGACGGATGGTAATTTCCTTTTGCATTGATGGCATCCAAATCGATGGTGAACAGATCGCCGCTTCCCGGTGTTGCAGGATCTTCAGCCACAAAGCCCGGATCCTGGATCACAAGGGCAAGGCCTGTCGTGCTGGTCGATGTGAGGTTACCGATGTAGGAAACAGGATAGGACTGCGTATCGCCTGCCACTGTTTTTAAGCGGATCGTTCCTTTATACCAGGTGATGCGCGGATCGGGATGTGCCGCCAGGGTATGATTCATGAACACCTGTACATAGCCGGTGCCCATGCCGTTCTCCGCAAGGAGAGGCTCGAAGGTAACAGGAGCGGTGATGCCGCCAACCACAAAGCGGGTTTCCGATCCGTCGCTTTCAGGCCTGTATTCGATCACTGCCATGTCCAGCTCTGCGGCGAAGTTTCCTGTGAGAGAAACCGTGTTGGCATTCACATCCAGGTCATTCAGTGCTCTCAGGATCCGGAAGCTCAGGAAGCCTCCGCTTGTTGCCGGCGCCGGCAGTGTTTCCAGGACGTTGACCGTTGAAACGTTCAGCCCTGAATTATAGCTGACAGCTCCGGAAACCGTATACACGTTGTCATTGGCTATGTTGCCAAACAGGTACACTGCATTTCCGTCTGCAAGCCTGGTGCTCCAGTCGCCTGTAATCTTAAATTGGTTGGCCGATTGTGCTGTAATAGCCGCTCTGACCATATATTCGGCACTGATACCGGCAGCATCAGAAATTTTAAGCGCCTCATGCAATTCGATGATGGTTTGACCACCGGACTGTTGAACCGATTTGATGCCATATTTCACCACATTGGAAACAGAAGAGCGCAGGCCGATAGAAGCATTGGTATAATGCCTTTCGATGTAAGCGCGCTGTGTATGCTTCAGATCCCAGTTGGCTGCTTCCGAGAGGTTCTCGATCACAAAAAAGATATCACCAACCTGTGGAACGGTAAATGTTTCCTGTGTGATAAACTGGTTCTGGTTGGAAGGATCCGGAGCCACCGCCTGGTTTTGTTTCAACGCTTTCACTTTGAACCATGGTGTGTTTCCGGGATTCTGCACCTGCTCGATAAAGTAACCTTTCTCACCGGAACTGAATAAGGAGCCTGCGAAGCGCGATACCTGTCCTGCAAGGATCGATGGTACAACCGTTTGGGCCGGGAAGCTGCTTGTCATCAGGTAAGATCCTGTTTTTACCAATGCCGTTTCGGCATCTATCTGTATCACATCAGTGATCTTTCCCTTCACTACCAGCGGATCGTTTTCACGGAAGAAAAATTCCGCGTAGTTTACAGTGGGATGGGCATTGTTCTGAATATGATTCCAGTCGAAAGAGGTTCTTACCAGCGTTTGGTCCGGCTCAGCCGAAAGCAGCGCCAGTTGCTCCTGTTCAGCGATGGTTGTAAACAAGAGTGCTTTTTCCGCAATCACGCTTTCTGCCGGATCTTCATCCTGGATCAGGTGTGTCGCATAATTGAAAGGTGGGAGCAGCCTCGTAATTTTCGGGAACAAGGTCGTTACATTTTTGATATTACTCAAATCAGAAACGCGCGAGAACCAGTTAATCGCATAAGCTCCGTAAGCGTGTGTGCCTTCTTCCTCTTCGAGGTGAGTATATAACCTAGGCCCGCCGTTTTCGAGAATGATCGTTGTTTCGGCAATAGTTCCGCTGCGATCCAGAAATGCCGAATCGTGGTTCAGGTCCGGTTTGCGGTAATCACTTTCATTCATCTCTTTGTATTTTAAGCCATAGCCGATCGCCTGCGTTTGTCGCGCGAGGTTTACGGGCGTTGATTCGTAAAAGAAGGTGCCGAAGGGTTTTTCGTAAGCATGAGGTTCCCGGTTCAGGTTAATGAAGCGCAGGTTTTCCTGTGGCGTGTAGCCATCCGCGTCGGTGATCACAGCCGGTTGACCGCTTGCATTATCGATCTCTGCACCGAAAGTAACGTCCTTCAATACAGGAGCGACAGGCAGGCGGCTATCGTTTCTGGAAATAAGCGGCAGGGTCATGTAGATGTGCGAATGGTCGACGGTACCGTTGTAAGGCGCATCCAATCCTGTTTTCGTGAGGTATTGCAGGCAGTATACATAGTAGCTGTCATAGTACCTCCTGTCGAAGGTCGTATCAATATGGCCAAGGCCGAGGATACGTGCCACGTGAAAGTCCAGGGACATCAGGCGGATCATATCCAGGCAGCTCACGGTTTGAAACGTATCATCATCCGGATCATTCGACGGGAAAGAAATAACCGCCCTTGGATCCGCCACACTCTTTTTCAGATATGTGTGGATAAAGGTTTGGAGTCCTTCCGGATCGTTATGTGTTTCATCCAGGGAATCGAAGGCATAAGCCGGGTCCTGCCACCGCTCGAGGTAGTTATTGGCATCAACGGCAAACTCGCCCGGGATAGGCGTGATGCTGAATTTAGGCCAGGAGCCGTGAATGTCCGAAGGCATCAGGCGGTCTTCCATAACCGTATCATTGAGCGTAAGGGCAAAGCTTCCCACAGATTCCCAGGCACCGTTCCCCGCGTTACTTTCCCTGATAAAATCTTCATAAGTAATCAGCCGGATACGCTCAATTTTGTTGTTTGTTTTATCAAAGCGGACGCGTTCGGTATTCTCACTGAAAAAATCAAAAGAGGTATAATTAGAATGCGTGTCCCTGTAATTCAGCTGCTTCACTTCCGGTTCCAGCGTATTTGGCAGGCTCACGGCTTCTATACGCATCGAATAATTTCCGGAGTTGACATTCGCATCTTCTTTGGAAGACAGGAACTGCCAGTAGAATGAGAGCTTATTCGTGCAGCAAACCTCGATGATGCCCGTGTAGGCGTCCAGGATCTTGTTCCATTGTGTGGAAAGGCTGTACGTAGAGGCGAGCGCATTATACAGAGCTACGTCGGTAAAGAAAACCTGCATCTCCGATTCCTCGTTGGTGTTGCTGCTGTCCACCGGAAGTGTGATTGCCCAGTAAGGAACCCCTTCAGCTGTAGTGCTGAAGGAGTCCGGTTTCACGGTCGTATTCCATTCGATGAAATGCCTTCCGAAAAAAGGGAGTTTATAAATATTGACCACATCGTTGGTTTTATTAAAACCGGAGCTGGTCTGGTAAGGCGCGCTTTGCGCATAAGAGCCTTTTGGCAGGTGATTTTCGCCGAGAGTGCCCAGCAGGTCCCAACGAAGGTGGCAACCTGGAATTGTTTTGTCTGCTCCCGACGATCCTGCAGCTTCCAGGAAAGTATATCCGGATTGGAAGAGCGGGGAGTTTTGAATGTTTACTATAGCCATGATGTATTGATTAAAACGGGTAATTACTTAAGTTGAGATAGATTAATTCTTCAGGAGCATCTTCGTAGCCGATGCCGTTATAGATCTTGTACAGGAATTTGAACTGAAGCGATGCTGCCGCATCCATGTCAAAGCTCATGTCTGAAGAGGTGATGAATATGGAAGAACGGTCAGGGGAATGCAGGATACTAAAGGCACCCGGATTTACAAAGGCGGTGCCATTGAATGCGGTCACTTCCAGTGTTTCCTGATCGGAAGGAAGCTTTGGATTGTTGAACGGCTCCGGATTCCGGATGAGGATACCGCGCAGCTTGCCTCCTGAATGCAACAGGTTGAATTCCGTCGTAGCCGCCGTCTGTAAGGCATTGGCATCGAGGGCGAATACACCTTGCACCAATCTGTCGAATACGTTGGCGTACTGTTGCTTCAATACATCCTGTGTCGGTAACAGCGACTCGCTGATGACCTGTGCTGCCAGCGCATAGTCTGTAGCCGATGAAAGCTGTAACGGATAAATCGCTTCTTTAAACAGCTCATCACCGTTTTCTCCAAACAGGATGTAACTTTGTACCTGCTCAGTGAAATTGGCATAACGCGAGGTCTGGAAGACATACGAATGCACAACCGATGAAAAGGGCGCTGTCGCGAAATTCCCATTAATGCGGGCATTGTAGTTTGCGATAAACTGTGCCGTATACAATTTCAGAGGCTTCAGATTCATTTGCTTTACAGAAGAAATGTCGATCGGTACCAGCGGCGTTTCTTCCGCGCATGGATTTCCTCCCACCAACAGGTTGTTCAATAAGGCAATATCATGGTTGACCGAGTGAATGAGGTCAGGCGGAACACCTGTTGCCAATGTGTGCGGGATCATATTCGCCTCGAAGCTTCCTGCCGGTTGTTGCGGTGCATTGGCCGCCGGTGCCGGATCCACGATTTTGATCTCCAGGGAAGACTCTGCAATTTTAGCAGGCATGTGGTCATGATCCACCCAGTCGTTGTAGAACTGATACACGTAATTGTAAAGGTAAAACAAGCGAAGCTGTGCATTCTCATAGAACAGCGGCTTGGCATTCACCAGCGAGCCATCGGCATTAGGATAGGATTTATCATAGTCGATATAAGACTTCAAGGAGCTTAAACGGAATTCATCCTGTTTGCCTTTTTCACTAAGCGCAAAATAATCGCTGCGGTCCTGCTGCTCAATCGTGCTTCCGTCTAAAACAGGGTAGGCGTGAAAATGCCCGACAGGACCTGTTGTCCGGAATCCGTAAACATCCGCATTAACCTGCGATGCCAGTACGGTAGATTGGCCTTCTCTGAACAATGTGTCTTCCGTTTTCAAACGGATAGCATAGGTCGTATTCGGCCTCCACACAGGCTGCAGGGTTTTGTTGATGGTATCAAACATGGCCTCATTGGCCTCGTCCTGTTCGGTTTCGGTAGGAATGGTTTCGTTGAGCAGGTAATTTTCCAGGCTCAGGTAGCACAATTCATACAGGCCAACCGAACAATCGGAAACGCAGTGTGCAATCGTTTTGCAAAGCGTGAGCTTGCATTCAATGTGCACGTTGTTCTTTTTTGAGATGAAGACGATGGTCCACTCATTGTTTGCGCCATCTGAATAAGAGGCAGGTACAATGCTGGTAATTGTCAGCGCATCAGCAAGCGTATGTCCTATAGGCGCGTTTGTGATCAGGAGCTGGTACTGGCAATTGAAGCCGTGATTGTCACTGATTGTAAAGCTCAGGCCGGAAGGAGAATAGTAGCCCTGTGTCAGCATCACCTGGTCTCCGCTCTGAGGATGAGCCGGATATAAGGTAGAGCTGAAGAAATTCTGATATTCTGTTTCATACTGATCATACAATTCAACCGAAGGTTGAATCAGGTGATTTTGCTGAATCAGCGTTTCAATGAAGTTGAAGACATCGGTACGGATCGTGTTCAGATTGCTCACAGGCACGCAGAAGAGTGGTTTCTGTACCCTGCATTCCTCCACGGTAATTTCGATTTTGTCGAAAGCGCCGTCAGGCTGCGTATACCAGATCATGCCATTGTTCGGATTCTCTGTTTGAGTGCCAACAAGCGCATAAGTATAGGTATTCAATCCATTCACAACAGGGCCTTCCTGCCTTTGGTAATACTTCAGGCTAAGCTCTGTGGCTTGCGAGCGCAGATCCAGGTGCACATCCTTCATCGGCTCGTTGAAGAATATCTCCAGGGTGCTTTCCGGCTCTACATATAAGCCGTACATATTGGTGATGCCGTTTAAGACAACGCCATCTTTTTGCGTCACGCGGAAAATAACATTCTGATGAGCATTTAAGGTATCTGCTGCAAAGATGCGCTGCTCGTCTTGTGCAGCGAAAGTCACGCAGGTATGACCAATCGGATCTCCCGGGCAGAAGATCGTGGTATCGTTAATTCCCATGTCTTCGATGTTGAAGGCATTTCCGGTCGTAGACGTATAAGACAACGGGCTGGTAGCGAGGATCCTCAGCTTGTTGTTAAGCCCCGGAGCCTGCTGTTGCCAGTAGCCCCATTTCATCGCACTGAGTGCAGCCGGGTCAATCGCATCTACCAACGTGCCTGTCGCATTCTGGTACATCGGAAGCAAGGCGCTGTAAAAGTCATAAGGCTTCCAGGCTGCAGGTCCGGCATTCTCATCCCAATAGAAGATTTCAATATCCTTCAGGGAATACTCATGCCTTACCCTGTCGGATTTACCACGCAGCGGCGGAACAAATTCCATATAGCTCGCCGGTGTCGATATGCCACCGATCTTACCAAGGTTATTAGAAAGCGAAGGAACCATATTCAGCCCTTTCTTAAACTCAACGTCGAAGAAAGAGTCCAGCGGAATACGGTTTCCGTCGGTGCCCGTAATCCATGTATTTGGTGCAGGAATGCTTCCGGATGCAGACGTGTGGCTGAGGGCGTAGGTTTCGCCGGTCACCATGTTCGTCATTTTGGCGGCATTGCGTACGTCGTTCATGTCACGGCCGGTCGATTCGCCCACATTGGCGCCGATCAGCGAGGTCGGGATCAATTCCAGGTCCTCGTTGAAGAACCAGGTAAGCTCAAAGCGGACACAACGCTCTTTCTTCAGCACTTTCACGCATACTTCAAATTCGCCGGTGACCACGTGTGGTTTCGGAGCTTCCGCAGCCAATGTGGCGGCGCCTGAAACGGAGAATCCTAAGCCGCAAACTTTGATGCCGACAGTACCTCCGAGCTTAATAGCTCCGCCGATCTGGCGTGGGCGTTTGCTGAACTTACCAAAGGTATCGATGTAAGCTTTCAGCTCGGCGCTGATCGGGCCGAATTTTTTGGAGAGCTCAAACTTCACACCGGCTCCCAGCCTTAATCCTCCCGATGAGATCATCAGGTAGAAGTACATGTTGAGGATGTCGAAGAGGCGGGCCTGGATCCGTCGGTCTTCGGGCGTTTCGCGGCCTACGTTGACATACCAGGAAGAAGAGCTGCCCCAGAAGAATCCCAGTTCGATCACACCATCCACGGTAACAATCTTGCCGTCTTCACGCAGCTTGTAATTCACGCCAAAGCCAGCCTCCACGGAGTGTTTGGTAATGGCGATGATGGCAAAGAAGGGAGGATCGGGATTGGCATCGATGCCAATGCGCTCTTTCAGGAACTGTGCCTGGCCCTGGAACAGGAAGACATCCGGCAGCGAGAGGAGGAAAAATAATTTGGAAGAAAAAATCTTACCCGAATCGGAAGAAGTGGCTAATGACACACCGGCGCCTAGGCTAAAGCCTTCCTTGATGTCGAATTTCGAGGCCTGGATGCCTTCTTTATAATCGGGATCGATCTTGGCTTTGTAGTACTGCCACCATTCGCCGTCTGCCGGAATGCCCGCTGCTCCTTTGGAAGCCACGTAGCGTTTGGCAAGCAGGGCACGGAAGCCATAGATGCCAAGGCCTGTAGCTCCCAATGGGATTGGCGTGGACATTTCGATGGCGAGGTCGATGAGGAAGGCCGGAACTTTTGGCGTGAAGCGCATGGCAGCGCTGGCCTGTAAGCCTCTGAACTTAGGGATGCGGACATCCACGCCACCGATGTATTCCTGGGCGCTTTTCAGGAGCTCGATCATTTCAGGACTTGCACCATCCGGAATACGGGGCTCTGCGATAGACAGGAAGCCTTTAATAGCAACCGCTGCGTCTTCAGGATTAGCTCCACCGGGAATGATGATGTCTACCTTAAGACTTTCCAAACGGATGAACCAATCGAAAGAGCCGTCGTCAACCGTGTAATAGAATTTGATTCCCTTGCCCTGCGCATCAATAGCAGAGGGCTTCACACTGATGCCACCATCGAAGCCGAAGTATTTGTAATCGCGACCGTTTTTTTCATAGTTACCACTGTGAATACCGGTTACGGAAACGGTTGCTGCACCGAAGTTAACCGTATAGGCTTTCGGAAGTGTGATCTTACCGCCTTCGAACTCGAACTTGCCGTCATCATAGATCAGCATTTTTTTGATGTCGAGCTTGTCTGGCAATAAGCTGTCGAGTGGAGCAGGAGGATGGATGTCGAGCTGACCTCCTACACCGAGGTAGAAACGCCCGTCGGATCCGGCTTCGCGGCCAAAGAAGGCACTCTGGATATCGAAGTCGAAGGCATTGGGAATGCGGATCTTTTTGATCTGCGGCTCAGCTGCTGCGACGATGTTGAACTCACCGTTCTGCCCGATGTGAATGTCGATGTCGATCACCACCTGTTGCCCGGCTTCATTTTTGAATCCCGGAATCTCCAGCTTGCCATGAATGGAAGAGCTGATGATGGCATTTTGTTGGAACACGATCTCGAATTCCGATAAAGACACTTTGAATTTAGAGCCGAACTTCAGCTGGATCAATCCATCTTCATCATCAGGATCGGTAGGGCGCATGCCAATCGTGCCGGAAATGCCGCCGGTGCCCACGAGCAGGTTGCTCACAAAGAGCTCTGCCGTAGATGCCGGAATGTCGGGCGAGTTATGCCCCCAGTCGGCCGGGAAGCCGATAGAGCCTTCGGTGATGTACACGCCGATGAAATCTTCGGGACGTCCGTCGGCTGTAGCTTCGGGGATGTTGGTATTTCTGCTTAGATCAACTTTAATACCATCGAACATGACGGTAAAACCGCTCTTGAGAATCTCCGATTTCGGAAAATCCAGTGTTGACTGGTTGATGTCGAAAAACTGAAATCCTGTTTCTGTTGAATATTCGATAGAGCCTAAATTAAAGGTCAATGTAGATGGTACATCGTGTCCTTCGGTATCCTGCAAAGGCTCATTTGTTATAGGATCGACCTTTCGCACGATCGTTGTAGGGAAACGAAGTCCGATGTAAAGGTTATCCAATGACACCGTATAATTAGGTAAGATCAATTCTTTCACTGATTCCGGCGTGATATCTCCAAGCCATTGTTTGAAGATTTTGGTAATGTTGTCTATAACTCCCTGGAAATCTGCTCCGGACAAGATAAATTCAGTCAGAATAATCTGAACAATATCAAAATCATTGGGATCTGTTTTAAGTTGTTTGAGGATATCCACAGATGGATCTTCAGTACCGGAAGGAAATGTAATCAGCTCTGCCGGGGAATAATTTGAATTGAAATTGGTAATGAACTCTGTATACGGATCCTGCGAATCTATGAAATTCATAATCGCACTTCCTAATAACTGCTCTTCCGTTGTCTGAGTTACTTCAAGCAGTAATTCGAATATAGACTGAGCGCTTTCTGAAAAATTGGAAACGTTGAATCCCCGTATAAAGCGGATTAACTCCCAGGAGTACTTGAATGAAACCGGAATAGAGGTTCCGCCGGTTTCTCCTGGATTAAGGAGAAGGGACATGCCATTCGTACCAGGTATATCGATGCCGATTTCTTCGTCGAGGATAAGATTCAATTTATAACTTGCGGCATCTCCTGCGCGTGTCTTTTCAACGGTAAGCTGGTCGTACCTTATTTTATCAAGTACGGAGGTTAATTCTTCCTGAAGCTTTCCGATGACTTCTGGCCAGTTATCGAGCGGTATAAGGTTCGATAATGGTGGATAAAAGGGTTGTGTTGACATTTTAAAAATATTAAATGATTATTAATGTAATTGTATAGATGCGTTTGCTCTTATTTATCATAGATCGCGTCTAAGGTTTCGATAAAAACAAAATCATTGAACCTGAGCTATAACTTAATCAGATTATAATTAGTTTGATTGATTTGTTTATCAAGAATGTTTGGATACCCATTGGATAAGGTTGTTTTAACAAATGCTTCATTAAGCATTTCCGTCAGCTTTGCGTGAATCTTTGTACTCATCGTGGGGAATTCGGAATTTGTTCGGCTTTCGATTTGGTCCGTAATACCCTTGAGTACGCCCCAACATCTTAACGCAGTCAGAAGCTGATTATAAGAAGGAATATCTGGCTCACCTATACGATCAATAAACGCATTTACCGTAGCATCCTGGCCATATAATGTATGAGCATTTACAAGGGAAACAGATTTGCTATTATTGGTCATAACATGGTCAAGTCTTGATATAAGCGGGCTTGCATATGCTTCGATGTGAATAATGACTGCATTGTCATTCAAAGACCATTGAATGTCAGCATAAGCATAACGGACACGGGCGAACTGGTCTGCTGTTAGTGTTCCAGCTCCCGGTGGTATCTGTACTTCTAAGAGTTCTGCCGGCGATAGGTTATTATCAGGGTCAAAAGCATACCTTTCATCGCTTTCAATCATACTTGTGATAAGCCATGAGTTTTTGTTGAAGTCCCCAGAAATATCATCCCCGGTACATTTGAAGTACCCGTGTACACCATCCTTATTTTTATAGATAACTTTGTCGTTATAACAGAAATTTGTTCCGGTATCATATTTCTGAGCTACTATTTTCCATTTGGTCTGGTCAACTGTATTCGTTGTTGTATTATTTTCAAGGCACCGATATACAAATACGCCATCAGATACAAAATCTCCTTTCTGATAGGTCGTAGAAGCCGAGTATTCCTGCTTCACCCAAGGTGAATTTCCCGGGATAATACTGGTTGTTGTTATAGCTTTATATACATGAAGCCCATCCGTATCAGAAATGAAAGTAACCATATCATTTGTCTTGTATGAATTGCCGGTTACATATAGAGTTGGGAGAATCTGTTTTCCAATAAATCCACCAGTCATATTCACTTTTAGTACAGCATCGTTATCGAAAAGGATCTTAATCAATGCGTCGATATTATCTGCTTCTTCAGTACTGAAATTCCATATTTGTGAAAGTTGCGCTTCGGAAAGTTGGAAAACATCATCGGTAAATAGATCTGGAAATGCTTTGGCAAAAGAAAACATGCCTGTTGCTGGGATTTCAGATACGCAGATCGTGTTGAAATGTACTTCGGAATCGCTGGAAAATTTGAAATTTAACACAGACACATCATCGTTCGTAATGGTAAGATCGCCTGTTTCAGGGTTAAACGATCCCAGAATTTTATAGCCACCGGATATAGCCTGTCTCCAGACATTGTCGGGTTTATCATAGACTCGTGGTGTCGAGCTTCCCCCTGAGTACCCACGGGAAATGCGGTAAAATTCATCACCAAAACTAAATGGTGCGGCAACAACAGTACCTGCTTTTGATGTATATCCAGTCAGTTCGGGTTTAATAAGCGTTGTCTGATCGGCTCCGTATAGTCCGAAATGAACAATTGCCACTGTGCCTTTGTCACTGCTTCGCTGTAATTCAAAAGGAATGACTTTAATCACATCATCGCTGACACCGGATCCGCCAAGAAAAACATCCATAAAAAATATGCCCGCTTTGTCGGTAAATATGTGCCCTGTAGGATTTCCGGTTGGCCTGATCGCAAAGTTGTAAAATGAAGAATATTTACCTGTTCCTCCCAGACGTTGATAAATGCAATAGATTACTTTTTTCAGATAATCTTTTTTTACATCCGAAATAGCCCTTATCAGCTTTTTTTTGAATCCATCTTCATCGGGAATGGTAAAATCGTTGAATGGCTTTATCCTTGGAATGTACCCTGGATTGGTGTTAGTCATCGGAAAGAATATTCTTGACAAGCCTGTATCATACTCTTCATCATCTTTGAAAATTAAGGCGTAGGCATCAATGATCTTCCTGATAACATTATTGGTTGCTGTCTTATCATCGAATAGCTTATGTGGAGGCTGAACATTATTTTGCTCAAGTGCCTGTTCCAGTCTTTTATAGAAGGGTGAGCTTATCGCGAGTTGCTCAAAATAATACGTTAATTTTGTGCTTAGATCAGACTCCCTCAATCCATTCAAATAATGATACACATGGCGCATGGTCCGGCCAAGCTTCCACATGGCAAATGTATAAGCTGCTTCGAGGAAGAAGCCCTGATTTTCGACATCTGCTCCGCCGCTTATCTCTTTGGTAATAGAATCGAACTTAAGTTGCACTTTATTTGACGAATCCAAGATCGCAGGATGGAAATCTGTATAGGTTATAAGGATATCGGATAAGTCATCGACAGAGCCGTAAATCGCTTTTATAGTTCCTCCCGGAACATCATCAGTATCTTTACCTGAAGGTGGAAGGTCAATTGTTTTCGCAACGGGATCAGTAATAATCATTTTCGACCATACATGCTGATAGATAAGAAACAGGTTATGCCTTTGCCCGAATTTGATTTTGTAATCAGTGGGATCACTTGGCGGGTAATAAATATCATTGACCATCGTAGTTATAAAGTCGACTAGGTCTTCTTTAAAAACCGTTGCGGAAAGCTCAGTGATGGTTTCCAGTGCCGTGTCAATCTGTGTGTCGGAGTATAATTTCGGATTTATAATATAGCTTGTATAGTCATGAGCTCTTGCTGTATCCGTCTCTTTTAACTTTAAATCGGGGCATAGCAGTTCTTCCGGACTCTCCTGGATAAGGCTATTCGTGATATTGTCTTCCATAAAAATGGTTGACAATTTTCCTGAACTTTTTTCTTTTTTTCCGTAGAAAGTTAAACCAAGGTCAAATTCCACAATATCCACAGCATTCATGTCAGCAGGAATTACAGGAGTAGTCAAAGACTTAAACCCTTTAATGTACAGCTGGAAAGACAAATAGCTGTCCGTTCCGGCATTAGCCAAATCATCGTTGGCATTATCATTGGTATCGTTTCGATCTTTCATCACAAGCGTTACCCCAAGGTCCGGGTGCATTTCTCCGTTATCAAATTTCTCCTGGATAAACTCCAATACAGTACTCCAGTTAGCGTTCTGCATCACAAGAATTGTAAGACCCAACTCATCATAGGCCTTGAAGCCATATCTTTTAAATAGCTCATGGTAATGCTTAACCGTTGGAGGAATCGTATTCAGGGTAAGTGTTCCGTATTTAATGCTTCCATTGAGAACACTATCATCGAGATGCTTCAGGAAATTTTTGCCTGCAGGGATCCGTCCCCCGGTATCCGAGATGCCGGTTGATGCATCTTTAAGTACGCTAAAACGCGAGTCTCCCGGTATAATAAACAGGGAGGTGTAAAGAGCGTCTTTTGCAATGCCTATACTTCCGGTAAAATCTTTCTGGTTGTTTCCTTCCGGCTCAAAATCAACGTAAGTGGTTGTACGGAAATTTTTATAAGCCGAAACTTCTGCTTTTTTATTCATGGCTATTGGATCAAAGGCATAATCCATGAAGTACTGTGGATCTGGGATAAGGTCTTTTTTTACAGCATCCGTGAACTTTTCCTGTGTCTGGCGGAGATAATACAGCCTGGTATACCAGCAAACGGGTTTGGCCTGAGTACCCACAGGAATATTTGGCACCGGGATCTTAAATGGTCCGAAATAGAAAGAACCGGGAGAACTTGCGCCGTCTTTACTCAGATCGATGAAGCGTTCATTCGCTTTGGGTGTATGTTTGCTAAACTTGGTCCCGTCATTGATAAAACCGTTGGCCAGATATATCATTTGTTTATAATCGTGCCTGCCTGTGGGAAGACGATCGTGAGAAAGAGAAAGCTTATAGAGATTCTGATTTGTCGTATTAGCCTGGAGAATCGGTGGAGGCACAATTTTCCTCAGAGGCCATCCATTTGAATAATAGCTGTCCGTCAAAAAATACAGGTTTGAAGGATCCTGTTCGATACCAATCTTGACGTCATCTTCATAACGTGGGTAATAACCGTAATCTGCTATATAAGCAGGGCTGGTAGATTCAAGGAAATTATAGTAATTAAAAGATTTACTGTGATTATTCCTGACATCCAGGTACAAAACATTCCTATTGAAAAATTTCGAAGTAACTGCATTATAAAATCCAGCTTCCTTGTCCTTATCATCGGAAGTCCCGATTCTGTAACGCACATTAGTAAAGTACAACGAGCCATAGAACGCCGCTGGATCAAGATAGTGAAGAACTTCTTCTCTCTTATGCCGTTGAAGAAAACTTGAAAATCGATCGTTATTATTATTGACAAGTGGAGCTGCGATGATGTGATGACGGATATAATCCAGTGGATCTCCCGGATTTTCGGGGCTTTCGGGAGCAAGAATGCTTAATGTAGGATCATAGTCATAATCATCAAGAATGATCTCCACAGAAAATCCTGAAGCTGAAAACTTGCCTATACATTTGCCCGCATCAAGCTCAAAATAAGGCGCTTCGCCTGAAGGTTTATTTTCAAAAGAAGCTGAAATAGGAGTTAGTAAAGGGTCTGTGCTATTCTTATAAACAAGAATACTTTCTTTGGGAGGCGTACCAGCTTCCTGGTATTTATCCCAAATGTAATCGATCATGTCATTTCCCGCATTTTCCGCAGCAACGGAGATTCCATTGATAACTGAACTGAGCAATACTCCTCTGTAAATGTAAAATTTTACCCGAGGAAGATCATTCATCTTCAGTTCACTAGGCTGAATAGTAGGCTGGAGCACTAAAGTAGCGTGGATACCATCGTCATGTTCATATACAGCCACTCTGCCTGAAGTAATTGCATAGGCAGGAGGGGCGACGCCATTGTTTGATTTGTGCACAGAACAGCATAGGAACGTTGTTCCTGTTGTATTTACCGAACCGAATGAATCAGTTTCAATCTGCTTATAAGTAGAAGCGGATTCCGGTGCATCGAGCAGATCGGGATCGGTAAAGAAATAAATTTCTTTTTTTGCCATTGTTATAATTTTTAAATGAGTGTATTTTGTTTTTATTTATTGATGCTCTGTTTCATGCTAAAACAAAAAGGCATGACAGAACCGCTTCGCTTAAGCAAATGATTCCTGCTTCGCTTTCGAACGCGAATAGTCAGGGACGCTATACTACAAAGCGAATAATTGTAAATTTTGAAAACAGTGAACACACCACGACCGGGAAGATGCAAGGGCATCAGTCAGCTTCGGCTATAGCAAAGCACTAAATAGCTGTGTAAAAATCAGAGCAGGGGAGAGCTCACGTTTTCAGAAAAATAGCGGACGCTGAGTCCTGCCTTCTAGGAAGGCGAAATGAATGGTGTTGGTTTCATGATCGGGGGAGATTTGAAAAAAAAGTAAGTACTGTAGTGAATTTAGCTTTGATTAAAAGAACGGAAGCATGCCTGCTTTGGTGTGTTGATCAACGTTATTTTTGATTTTTTTTCAGATGTTTCAGAAGAAAAAAGAAACAATAAAAAGATGTTTCAAAGATACGGATTTATAACGAAGAACGTAGCAATTTATTACTACGTTTTGTAGTAATTAAGATTTTTTCTGAATTAAAAATAGGAAGAAAAACGCAAGTGCCTCTCGCTCATGATTTTTAATTTCTTCGATCTTTTTTCTTTTTTAGTGAAATCTCTCATCCGGAAATTCTGATCGTTGAAATAATGAGAAAATGAATTGATTTTATGCCCAAGTATCCCGGACTTTTTACGGCGGATCTTTCAATGAAAAGCCGGAAGGACATTTTCGTATGGTCTGGATCTGTTAAACGGATTTATGAACCATCCGGCAAAATTGTTAATTATGGTAATTAACGTCCCCTTTTTGATAAATTTCGCCCGATAACTTGCATGTTTGGATATAGAACGTATCTTTGTTTAAAATTAATCTAAATAAGGTTTTTGGTAATGATTTCAGTTCTCATAGCAGATAATAACTACTTAAGCAGACTAGGGCTTTATACATTATTGAACACATCGCCCAATTTTGAGGTGGATTATGTGGAAGAGGGCAGTTTCGACGGCCTGGTGGCTTCTATTAAGAAAATCAAGCCACGCATTTTAATCCTCGATTTCGAATCGCTGAACTACAGCGTTCAGCAAATTACCAGCCTTATCAAAAGCTTCCGCCGCATGCAGATCCTGGCTATTACCGGCTATCTGACAAAAAAAGAGATGCAATCGGTGCTCGACGCCGGTGTGAGAAGCTACCTCCTGAAAGAATGCGACCGTGAAGAGATTATCGAAGCCCTTCACGCGACTTATAATAACGAGCGCTTCCTCTGCGGGAAAGTGGCCTATTACCTCACTCAACACGAAGATGCCACCCGTATCAAGCCTGAGCTTCAGAAAGTATCCTGCCAGGGACTTGGTGTTACCGATCGCGAGCTGGATGTGATCCGCCTCATTGCCGAGGGCTTGTCCAACAAGCTCATTGCCGATAAGCTGGAGTTGAGCACGCATACCGTGAATACGCACCGCAAAAATATCATGACCAAGCTCGATATTCCGAATACGGCCGGTATCGTTATGTTTGCCGTGAAGAACAACCTGCTTGTTGCCTAAGCCATGAAATCCTCTTTAGCCATCAGCGATTACTTTATCCTGCTGTTTATTGCCACCATCTTTTGCCTGGGAGCTTATACGCTCATCAAATTCATGCGTAAGAAGGATTAATTCCTTTCTTAAAACCTACGCCTTAATCCAAGATTGATAAACCAGTTATTTTCTTTTAACTGATACGACTTAGCGCTTACCTGTAAGGCATTAGGGGAGAGTTGTATCATGTAAGCCGGCCTGAAAAGGAGCGCCGTTTTCGGGTTAAGCTGATAGGCCAGGTTTAAGCAGGGATTTATCCCGAAACTCATCACCAGCTTTTTTCCGGAAGCAGATTCAGGGCTGGCAGATTTTTCTACAGACTCATAAAAGGACGCGGCATTGGAGGTCAGGATATTATTTACAAAAATGCCGGTGTCTGAGTTTACCCTGCTGATGCTGTAGTTGTAGCGCATCCATCTGAAGTTCAGAAATAAAGCAGCATCCAGGCTGATGCGCCCCCTGTTGAGCAGCTCATAACCAGCACCGCCCGAAAGGTGGTAAACGGTATTGGATTCCAGTTTAAAAGTGGATGTGTAAGGAACATGGTAAATCAGGGTGTCCTCATAACTGTTGATCGACGAAATGGTATTACGAACGATCTCTTTTTTGATAATGGCATTGGCCTTTGTCTCTTCATGGTACTGCATAGGATTATAGCAGACTATAAACTGTCCGCTCAGGTAGAGTTTAGACTTTACCGGAAAAATACCTGCCAGGCCTGCCGAAAACCCGTACGTCTGTATAGTGTTTTTATCCTGCCCTGTTTGGAGCATCAACGCCCGGTTGGTGAGGCCGGAAAAAAGCTCCAGGGCAGCTGTTCTTTTGTTTGGGAGCACCTGGACTACCGGATCCGCGCTAAGCAGCGCCAGCTCAGGCTCAGGGCTTAAGGGCCTTTCCGGGCCTAACGTTGTTTTTTTCAGAAGGAGCATCCATTCCGGCTTTGTGGCTATAAGTGTGTTGGGAGAAGAAGCCAATGCTGCGTTTTCAATACTGTTGTTTGTGCCGGAATTTGTTTCGTTTACCCGGCCTTCATTTGGCGCGGCTTTGAGTGGTGCAGAATAAGGGCTGTTGAGCTGAGCAATCGAAGATTGTTCTGCCTGCTGATGGATCACCGGCGGAGCTTTGGATTCCTGCTTCATACCCAAGGCAGAGGCCGCGACCTGAGCGGCTTCCGGTCCCGGGCTTGTTTCAGAATGGTGTGTCGAAGCCCTGCGGTCATTTTCTGCATTTTCGGGCTCTGCCATAGATGGAGTGGGCCTTGTGGACTTTAGAGCCAATCCCGCATTGGTCTTTTTGCCTTCTTTCATGAAGAGGAAAAACAGGGCACATAGAAGCGCTGCCGCAGCCACCATTCCCATTCCTTTGGCACGCCTGTAAAAAAGGAAAGCACGTTTTTTTCGCTCTTCTTCCTGTGGCAGAAAATACTTGATTTTCTCCCATCCGGCATCAATATGCTCTTCAGGCACTTCAGGCTCAAATCCTGAAAACTTATCCTGTATCTGTTTATCAAAGCTCATCCTGCAATTTTTTGTTTTGATTGGCTTTCCATTAAACTTTTTAAATATTTTTTAGCCTTAAAAAGCTGGGATTTCGACGTGCCTTCGCTGATGCCTGTCATTTCCGCAATTTCCTTATGGCTGTATCCATCGATGCAATAAAGGTTCAGAATAAGGCGATAGCCTTCGGGCATCCTGTTCAAAAGCAGAACGATATCTTTGGCTTCCAGGCTTTCTAAAATAGCCTCCGGGCTATCGTCGCTCTGCAGGAGCTCCTGGTCGGAGACATCCACATACAGGCTGAACTTCAGCTGGCTCCGGTAGCTGTTGATGGCTGTGTTTTGAACGATCCGCTTGAGCCAGCCTTCAAAGGAGCCTTCTCCCTGGTAATGCTGTATGCTGTTAAATACTTTGATGAAGGAATCCTGCAGGATGTCTTCGGCCTCTGCCACACTTTTACTATACCTCATGGCAATGCCATACAATACCCTGTAATAGGTTTTATACAAAAGCTCAAAACCTGCAGGTTCCCTGGCTTTACAGCGTTTTATCAATTCAAGGGTATCTATCACCTCCAACAGCTTCCGAAAGCCCTAAATTATAGATTTTCTACCATGAGTTTTCCTGATTTAAACAGCTCACCGTCGCCTGTGACAATGGTGTAAAAATACGTTCCGTTTTTCAGATTAAGCGGTAAGGACTCCTGTTCCTTTACTTTCTGTTCGAGGAGCAGCTCACCTAAGGCCGTATATAGTTTTAAAAGAACCGGAACAGCCGCTTGCTGATCAAAGCGGATCTGCAGGCTCTGTGAGGCCGGATTCGGGTACAGCACTATGGCATCCCGGTGAAGCGCCTCATCATGAATGGAAGTGGAGCTGGACGAACTGATCTTCAGGTTATCAAATTTTACATCCAGCCAGTTATTCACCGTTTTATACCTCACCGCCAGGTAGCAGGTGCCTGTTGCGGAAGCAAGCGGGAAGCTATGAGCCGTCCAGGTATCATTATTGGTATAATCGACTCCCCTGTAATCGAGCAAGAGGGTTTTTGAGGTCGCCAATGCCGGATCGGGCGAGCCTTTCAGCAGGTATAAGGCAACCGTATCTGCCGTGCCGGGAACGCCGAATCCTGCAAAGGCGCTGCGGATAGAATCCACCCGGCCACCCGAAGGAATGCTAAAGCCCGGCGACACAAACCAGTCGTCGGTCATAACCGTGCCGCCTACCGGGTAATGGTGAAAGAGGCTGGCTGGTGCTGAGTAGGCGGTGAAGGAAGCATACATCCATTTATAATTCGGATCGGCATTCCCTTTCCTGAATTCCTGCCAGCCGGCAGTTTGAGCGGCATTATCAAAGCCGGTATAATAAGGCAAAGGAGTTTGGGCATTGGAAAGAGTGGCCTGTAAAAGCAGGGCGCTTAAAATAGTGGAGCGTGTTTTCATTGGTTTAATTAAATAGTGAAACGTAAGATTAGTGTTTGACAAAAAGAACCGTTTTGCGGGCACCCGAACCAAACCCGATAGACATGAAATAGGTTCCCGGCGCTAAATGACCTGTCTGCAGCACAGGCTCTGCAGAGCTTACAGGTCTTTCCGGGATTACCGTCCTCCCGGAAGCATCTGTGACCGTGATGCTTTTTACCGGCTCTTTGGCTTTTACATACATCAGGTCAGAGGCCGGATTGGGAAACACGGAAATAACCTCTTCGGCGGGAAGCTCCCGGATGCCAATGGGCACAGAGCAGCTGATGTTAATGGCGACAAAGTTCTGACAGATCTTGTCGGGCATGTTCATATCCCAATAGGTCACCTGCACGATGTAATTGCCGCAGGCTGTATAGGTATGGATCGCATTTGAAGTAGTTGGTGTGCCGTCCCCGAAATCATAATTCGTTATAATTTCCGGAATCATACTCCCGGCCCATACCGTGACGGTGGAAGCAGCCAAGCTAAAATCGGGCGGGACATTAGGGCAGGGGGAAGCAGGGATCACACTGACGTTGAGCGTTGCCGTCACGCTTCCCATACAGTTTAAAGCGGTATTAAAATAGCTTAAGGTAACCGTCCTGGTGGTGTTCCCCGCTACGGTTTCCGATGCATAGCAATGGTTGAGTGTTCTGCCCGTTTCATTTGGTGTTCCATCCCCAAAATTCCAGGTGTAATAACTGTCGGGGGCACCGGGGTGCAATACCGATGCTGTCAGGGAAAAGCAATCGGTGGTAGAGGCGATGGCGGTGATCGTCACCGAAGGGTTACACACAGGCACAAAGGTAGAGCTGCCTGTGCTTAAAGCCCGTGCGTCGGGTATGTTAAGCATGATGCAGAAGGATGCAAGAAGTGAAATTGATTTCATCATGAAAAGAGTTTATGGTTTGACATGTATACTGGCGCCGTTTGTGTATAAGACATGTTGGTGGAGAGATTGGTTGCCTGGCGGCAAAAAAAAGCTGATTTTTAATTTCTTTTCACAAGTAATTTCGGGGGTGCTTTCCGTTAAGCGAAGATTTAGCTATCTTTGTCGGCTACTATGCAAGAACAAATTTTAATCCTCGACTTCGGTTCACAATTCACCCAGTTAATTGCGCGCCGCCTGCGCGAAATGAATGTCTATTGTGAAATTCATCCTTATAACAAAATCCCGGCCTTAACTCCTGACATCAAAGGGGTAATCCTCTCCGGCAGCCCGCACAGCGTTCGCCAGGACGATCCCCTGAACCCTGATCTGACACAGATCAAAGGCAAATTACCGGTGTTAGGCGTTTGCTACGGTGCCCAACTCTTATCGCATTTCTATGGCGGAGAGGTTGGCAAATCGAGCTCCCGCGAATACGGGCGTGCCAATTTAAGCTTCGTGGAGGGTTCTGATCCCTTATTCAAAGGCGTTCCGAACGGATCCCAGGTGTGGATGAGCCATGCTGATACCATCATTAAAGTTCCTGAACACTATACCATAATTGCCAGTACTGCCGATGTAAAAGTGGCAGGCTATGTCATCAAAGGCGAACAGACCTGGGGCATCCAGTTCCATCCGGAAGTATACCACTCTACAGACGGTGCCCTGCTGCTCACCAATTTCGTGAAGGGCATCTGCGGCTGCAAAGGTACCTGGACTTCCGATTCCTTCATCGACACTACTGTTGCCGAGCTGAAACAAAAATTAGGAAGCGATAAAGTTGTATTAGGCCTTTCCGGCGGTGTGGATAGCTCGGTAGCTGCCGTGTTATTGCACAAAGCCATCGGCGCGAACTTACACTGCATCTTTGTGGACAACGGCCTCCTGCGTAAAAATGAATTTGAAGCGGTGCTCGACTCTTATAAGCACATGGGCCTGAACGTGAAAGGCGTGAATGCCAAGCAACGCTTCTACGATGCGCTGAAAGGCCTTTCTGATCCTGAAGCCAAGCGTAAAGCCATTGGCAAGGTATTTATCGATGTGTTCGACGACGAATCCAAAAGCATTACCGATGCCAAATGGCTCGGGCAGGGAACCATTTACCCCGATGTGATCGAAAGCCTTTCAGTGAACGGTCCTTCAGCTACCATTAAATCCCATCATAATGTGGGCGGCCTGCCTGATTATATGAAGCTGAGCGTGGTAGAGCCTTTGCGCAGCCTCTTCAAGGATGAAGTGCGCAGGGTAGGAAGAGCCCTGGGGATCGACGCCGCCCTGATTGGCCGTCACCCTTTCCCGGGACCAGGCTTAGCCATTCGCATCCTCGGAGATATTACCGCCGAGAAAGTACAATTGCTGCAGGAAGTGGATTCTATTTTTATCGAGGGCCTGAAATCTGCCGGACTGTATAATGACGTATGGCAGGCAGGTGCCATCCTCTTGCCGATCCAGAGTGTAGGGGTGATGGGTGATGAGCGTACCTATGAAAAAGTGGTGGCGCTTCGTGCTGTATCTTCTACCGATGGTATGACTGCCGATTGGTGCCATCTGCCTTACGAATTCCTGGCAAAGATCTCCAACGAAATTATCAATAAGGTCAAAGGGGTAAACAGGGTGGTGTACGACATCAGCTCCAAGCCTCCGGCTACCATTGAGTGGGAATAAATCAGCAGGAGAGATAGAGCGTAGAAGAAGCAAAAAGTTTATGAATAGCGGTGGCTGAGGCACTCGAAGCCACATCATCGCGTAATTTTAATGTAATGTCCCAATGCCTCGTGAGAGTCGAAGGGTTTTCAATCAAATGAATAAACAAAAACATATCTTTTTAAAACTGACATGGTCTTTTATCATTTGTCTTTTATCAGTTACCTCTTTTTCCCAGACCAAATCCACTGACATCCGTACCATCAACGGTAAAAAATACTACATCCACAAAGTGGAGAAGGGGCAAAGCCTGTATGCCATTGCCAAGATCTATAACATGGATGTGAATTCCATCCTGGCGGAAAACGACGATGCCATTGACGGCCTGAAACCGGGGCAGGACCTGAAAGTGCCGGTGGAATCGCTGGTGCAGAAACCGGCCATCGACACCAACCGCTATGTATACCACCGCGTAAAAAAAGGAGAAACGGTCTATGCCATTACCAAAAAATACGCGATCGACGAGAAGAAGCTGGCTGCCTGGAACCCGGCTGTGAGCGTAGGCTTGAAGGAAGGTGATTTTGTGATCGTTGGTGAAAAGAAAAAAACGTTTATACCATTGACAAAAGTGGTGGTGAAAGACACGATGCTCTATACCGTAGCGGCCGGAGAAACCGCTTACGGCCTCACACGCCGCTTCAATATTACCCAGGAAGAATTTTACCGCTGGAATCCCGGCTCCCAGGCCGGTGTGAAAACAGGCCAGGTTGTGAAGATCCCTAAAACGACCTTAACGAATGTCGGGCAGCTGACCATGGATAACGTGCAGGCCCAGGGCTCGCCGACAACAACAGTTGCGCTGGGCAGCAAGCCTAAGAAAACAAGCTATACCATCGGCCTGTTCCTGCCGTTTAAATTAGCGGAAAGCGACCAGATCGACATCGATGCCCTGGCCCACAGTAAATCCGGTTTCCCGGCCACACAGGCGCTGGCCCTCGATTTTTATACAGGCTTCAAAAAAGCAGTGGATTCGCTCCAGGCCAAAGATTTTGACATCAGCCTTAATATATACGACTTGCAGGAGCGCGACTCGGCCAAGGTGCAAAGCATTTGCCGCTCGGAAGAATTCAAATCGCTGGATATGATCTTCGGCCCTTTGTATCCGGGCGCTTTCAAAACGGTATCTGCTTACGCCGGTCCATTGGGCATCCCGACGATCTCTCCGCTCACGCAGCAAAACAAGATCCTTTTCAAAAATCCATTGTCGAGCAAGATCACACCTTCGCAGTTTACCATGATCGAAGGCCTGGCCGATTACTGTATTGATTCCCTGATGTCGGGCAGTAAGGTGATCCTGGTGAACACCACGCTCAAAGACCAGGCTTATGTGAAAGCGTTTAAAGAGCGCTATAATGCAGAGCTGCTGCGCATCGGCAAAACCCTTCGCGACAGCATCACCGAAGTAAAAGGACTGGCGGGCATTAAAGGTGCTTATGTAGCCGGGAGAAAAAATGTGGTGGTATTGCTTACCAATAACCCGGTATACCTGCAGGATGTGATCACGCAGCTGTATGTATTCTCCAATAAAAAAGACATTGTGCTGCTGGGATTCAGCAACGTGGCCAACATCGATAACCTCGACCAGGACTACCTGAACGACCTGCATTTTACCTTTGCCAGCCCTACAGGGCTTAATTGTAAGGATTCCCTGCAACAGCATCTGGTGAAATATTACCAGAGCATCTATACCACCGACCCGAGCGAATATTTTTTCCAGGGCTTCGATGTGGCCATGTATTACCTCACACAACTCAGAACGCAGGGCCCCGGTTTTATCAATAACCTCGACCGCTTTCCGGCTCAGGGCCTCAGCACCGGCTTCGAATTTTACAGGCCGGACGAGGAAACCGGTTTCGAAAACAGGGCTGTATTCATTTATAAGTACTCAGATTACAAGCTACAGAAATTAGGATGGAAGTAAACCGGGAACATATTGCCGCTTGGTTGCAGAACCTACAGGACAGCATTTGCCAGTCGCTGGAACAGGCAGATGGCAAGGCAACATTCAAGGAAGAGCAGTGGAGCAGGGAAGAAGGCGGCGGTGGCCGCTCCCGGGTAATGGAGAACGGCGCCGTGATCGAAAAAGGCGGTGTCATGTTTTCGGCCGTGAGTGGTAAAGCACCTGATTTTTTATTTAAAGAAGCTGCGCACAGCGACTCAGCACAGGCTGGTAATCGCGAAGGCCTGACCTTCTTTGCCACGGGTGTTTCCATCGTGATCCATCCGCAAAGCCCGATGGTTCCTATCATCCACATGAACATCCGCTATTTCGAGATGAGCAACGGCACACGCTGGCTTGGCGGAGGCATCGACCTCACACCGCATTACATTGTGGATGAAGATGCTGCCTGGTTTCATCAGCAATTGAAGGCTGTATGCGATAAGCATCATCCCGCTTACTACCCGGAATTTAAAACCTGGGCCGACGATTATTTTTACATCGCGCACCGTAAGGAAACCCGCGGCATCGGGGGCATTTTCTTCGACCGCCTCAACGAAAAAGCAGGCATGAGCTTTGAACAGAACCTGGTGTTCTGGAAAGAAGTAGGTGAGGCTTTTGCACCGGTTTATACGGAACTGATCCGGAGAAATAAAGACAAGGCCTTTGATGAACAAAACAAGCAATGGCAGCTCCTTCGCCGGGGCCGCTATGTGGAGTTCAACCTGGTGTACGACAAGGGAACAAAATTCGGATTGGAAACCAACGGGCGCGTGGAATCTATCCTGATGAGCCTTCCGGCACAGGCCGGCTGGATCTATGACTACAAAACAGCGGCGGGTTCGCCCGAGCAGGAAACGCTGAACAAGCTAAAAAAAGGCAAGGCCTGGGCCTGAGATAACGATGAACAATCTATTGAAATATTTCCTGCAGGGCCTCGTACTCTGTATCCCTTTCGGCATCACCGTCATTGTGTTTCTGAAGCTGTTCCAGTTCTTCGAGGGGCTTTTTTCCTTTGTGGGGCTTACGGGCTACCCGGCGCTCGATACGCTGATCTCCATTGTGTGCGTGTTGGTCATCATTACCGTCATCGGCATGCTGGCCTCCTCTTTTTTATTCAAGCGCCTGTTTGCTTTTTTTGAAGAAAAGCTGGAGCATGCCCCTTTCATCCGCCATGTCTATTCGCCGATTAAGGATTTTATGAATGCCTTCATGGGCAATAAAAAACGCTTTACCAAACCGGTGCTGGTACTTACCAACCCGCAGGCCAACATCGAGGAGCTGGGCTTTATTACCCAGGACGACCTGAGCGACTGGGGCATTACAGATAAGGTTTCCGTTTATTTACCCTATTCCTATTCCTTCTCGGGGCGCCTGGTCATTGTGCCCATCAGCCAAATCAAACCGATTAATGTGGAAGGCGGCGATGCCATGAAGTTCATCGTGTCGGGTGGTGTGACGGATGTGGAGAAGGAAAATTAAAGGTAAGTTCCGGAACTCAGCAGGACCATTTAGAAGGGAGATTACAGATTCCGCTATAGCTGTAAGCATGAAAATCAGGGTGTGCCGGCGAAAAGCCGTCAGGCTTTCCGTTCCTCCCAATAGCTATCGGGACCTTCACGCAATCTTCCGTTATTTAGTGATTCCTTTTAGTTTGAATTAAGCGCGGGTCACGACAACCCGCCCGGACGCCATAAAAAGAAGGATCTCTCTTCAGTAAAATCAGGAAAGCTTTACGCTGTTTTCTTCACAACCAGAAACATGTAAACACAACAGTTCCGTTTGTTCTTTTAACAAAAAATTGCCATATTGTAATAGCTTGTTTGGGAATAACCCTTACTTTTAAGAAAAGTGAAATCAATCACGCCATTAAAAAAACAATTTATGAAAACAGCGTTAGTTTTAGCAGCCTCCCTGGCAACCTTAGCCGCATCCGCTCAGCGTATCGAGTTAAAGGAAGGGAGTGAGAAATTCTCTACCGGCTCTCAGAATGCCATCAGCACCACCATTTATGCCAACACCCAGGACGATGTACAAAGCGCCTGGAAGAGCCTGATGAAAGACTACAAGAATGAAAAAGTAAAAAGCGATAAGAACGAAGTATTTGGCGACAATATCCTGATCAAGGAATTTGGCAACAACCCGGCAGATGTGTATGCCACCTTCGAGGAGAATAAAAAAGAGATGACGGTGAAGATGCACGTGGCCTTTGACCTGGGCGGCGCCTACCTGCAATCGTCTTCCGAGAATAAGGACAAGTATAAGGAAGCGGAAAAGATCGTGAAGGATTTTGCGGTGAAGATGACGAAAGCACCTTTGCAGCAAAAAGCGAAAGATGCCGAGAAAGCGCAATCGAAGCTGGAAGACGAACAGAAAGACCTGGAGAAAGATAATAAGAACCTGAAAGGCGATATCGAAGATAATAAAGGAAAGATTGCCAAAGCGGAGAAGGAGATCAAAGTAAAAGAGCTGGAGCTGGAAAAGAAAAAAGGCGAGATCGAAATTCAGAAAAAGGTGGTGGATGCCAGCTCCGGCGCGGTGAGCGAGCAAGCCAAAGCTTCCAAAAAAATCCTCGATAAATTGCAGGACCAGCAAAAAGATATTGAAAAAGATCTCAAAGGCCTGAAATCGGACATAGAATCATGCAACAGCAAAATTAAAAAAGCGGAAGACGATATTAAAAAGAACGAATCGGACCAGGAGAAGAAAAAATCGGAAATCTCCAAACAGAAAGATGCCGTAAGTGAAGCCAAAAAGAATGTCGACAAGGTCGATTAAGATTTTTTTTTGTTTAAGATTGAAAAGCTGATTCGTCAAGGGTCAGCTTTTTTCAGATATAGATTCTCAACCAAAAGAGAACTAAACTCTTTCGGGTTCATTTGAAAAATTAAAAATTCACAGTATGCCGGCGCCGCATTTTGCCAGTCCCCACGCATTTCCTCAGGTAGATGGTTTTAAAATTTGAGTAACACTCCTTTGGTTCTTTGATGGAATTCACATGAAGTTTAGGTCTGATTTTGTGAAGCAATAGCCGTAAAAGCAATGAAGGGCAGGCAAGCGGATTGCTTTTATCGGCGGTTCCGCCGCTTTTCAGGCGGAAATTGCCTACCACAAAATCAGAAGCTTTTGGATACTTTTGGCTTCAAAAGTATCGGAGAAAAAAATGTAATACATTCTTTTTCCAGCTAAGGAAAGAACCCGAATATGTCCTTATCTTTAAACGATGGGAATCCTTCGAACCATACTGGCGCTGGCCGTTGTTGTGTATCATTCTTATAAGATCTTTGGATTGCGGCTCTGCGGAGGGCAGGTAGCCGTGCAATCGTTCTACATGATCTCCGGCTTTTACATGGCGCTGGTGCTCAACGAAAAATATACAGGGAAGGGTTTTTACAAAACCTTTATCACCAGCCGTTTTTACCGCATTTTTCCGGTTTACTGGGCGGTGCTGCTTTGCGCAGTGCTGGTATCGGTGGTAGGCCTTTACGCTTTCGATAAGCCCTATTATCTGGCGCGTTACCTCAGTGGCAGAGACTGCCTCTCCTGGACAACTATACTCTGGTTTGGCCTTGAGAATATCATCGTGATCGGGCAGGACATCCTGTACTTTTTACGCCTCGACGAGCTTTGCCAGCCTTCACTGGTGTATAATCCCTTATCGTTTAAGCACACCGGCTACCAGTATTTGTTTGTACCACAGGCCTGGTCTATCAGCATCGAGTTTGTATTTTACCTGCTGGCGCCTTTCCTTGTTACCAAAAAGCTGCGCTGGCAATTGCTGGTAGTTGTGCTGAGCCTGGGACTGCGCTATATTTTTGCGGCGAAGCTGTACCTGAGCTTCGACCCCTGGACCTACCGTTTTTTTCCTTTCGAGCTGGCCTTTTTCATTGCCGGAAGCCTGGCTTACCGCTTTTACAAATGGCTGGAAACAAGGCCCACCAATCCCGGGATTGGCTACGGAGCCTTAGTGTTGTTATTGGTGCTGATTGTTTCCTACGACCGGATCATTCTGCCGGAAACAGCTAAGAACTACAGCTTTTATGTCCTGTTCCTGCTGGCATTGCCCTTTATTTTTTACAGCTTCAAAAGCAATAAAACCGACCGCTATATCGGGGAGCTTTCGTTTTCCATTTACATCATCCATCACCTGGTGGTGAACCTGCTCCGCAAGCAGTTCTTTGGCAATCCCTATATGCTCGACTATTATGGCTATGTGGTGATCGGGATTACACTGCTGCTCGCCATAGCCATGCAGCGCTGGCTGGTGGAGCCGCTGGACCGGTACAGGCACAGGCTAAGCAGCAGGTAATTGGCTCTTAATAAATATATTCTCCGGTTTTTTAAGGATCATGCAACAATTTTCAACAAAAGAACGTGAGTGGAAAAAAATCAAAAAAATAGAAATATTTTTTTGCGGATAAGAAAATAGTTGTAAATTTGCACTCCATTAATTAAGCAACTGACCCGAAAAGAGAAGTTCATTAATCAAATGGCCCGTTCGTCTAGGGGTTAGGACACGTCCCTTTCACGGATGAAACACGGGTTCGATTCCCGTACGGGCTACGAAAGTAGCAAAAAACCCTCAGCAAAAGCTGGGGGTTTTGTCTTTTATACCTGTTGGCTTTAATCATGATCACCGGTCAATCATCGGAACGATTATCTGACGCGTTTCCACACCTGCGTTTTGGTAAGCTTACCCAGGTAGCCGCGAACGTTCATCGTGTTTTTATCTTTCAAGGTAATAATCACGTTCGCACTAAAGCCCACACTTGGGATATACACTTTTCCTTTCCAGCTTTGTTCAGACTGATCGAACTTGAGATCGTATAAGGTATGGATTCCTACCAGCGTCCTGTCTCTCAGGCCCGGTTCCTTATTGTGCCGGTCCTTCTTTGGATTTCCTTTGCTGTCCAGGGGGCGTGCAAGCGTAATTACTTTTCCGAAGTAGAGTCCTTCGTTTTGAAACACCTGTACGAGGGCTTCGTCATCATCGGTATTCCAAAAGCCCACAATCCCGTTCTGATCGGTCGTTAATAAGTTACCGCTGCCAATAAATCTTAGACAAAAAAGAGAATATAAAATCAGGCGAAACATAGTTTACAAATTGTCTGGTGATTCCGTAAAACAAAATTAAGTGGTTTCTTATTCTTGAGTAAGAAGATTGGGTTATTGCGCTACCATGGAGCTTGCCAACCCGGTGAATAAAGCAGGCTTTTTCAGGCGACCGCTTACTTTAATTTAATTTTCTTTCTATGCTTTAACCCGAACTCTATCAAAATCTGTATAATGGGTTCAACATGGCTGGCATGCTCTGTAAGGCTGTATTGAACGGCAATTGGTTTGGAAGCAATGACTGTTCTTGTGATTAATAAATTTTCTTCCAAAGTCTGTAACTCCTTCGAGAGTACTTTAGGAGTTATTCCCACAACATTTTTCTGCAAATCTTTAAATCGTTGCGTTCCATGAAACATTAACACCTGCAGAATAAAGAATTTCCATTTTCCGCTCAATAATTCAAGTGAATCATTAATCGCCAGGATTTTATCGTTACAGTCTGTTTGTTTCATGGTATATTTTTATAGTCACTTTCCAAAAGGTAATTGATAGCAAATATATAGTATTCAGTACATATTTTTGTGAAATGAATATACACAACAGGCGTACATGCATATTACTAACTGTACTTATGCTTCATCTTAATTCAAATATGTTATCACAAAAAAACAGTATTGTGCCGTTAAATTCACTGGCAGGCCATTCCATGCCTGTTCTTGCGGTAGCCTATAGTTGTGATGGTAAATACATTGCATCAGGGGCTGGCGACAAGACAATAAAGATCTGGCAAGCCGAAAATGGGAAATTACTGAAGACATTATCCGGCCACGCGGAGTGGGTTGGATCCCTTGCCTACAGCCCTGACAACAGGTACCTGGCTTCCGGTTCGGGAGATAAAACCATAAAGATCTGGGATGCTTCAATGGGCGTAGTGCTACGAACGATATCCGGCATGACTGAATTTATCAGTTCAATTACATTTAGCCCCGATAGCAAATATATCGCTGCGGGACTATACGATAATACCGTTAAAATATGGGAAACATCAACGGGTATATTAGTGCAAACATTATCAGGACATACAGAACCAGTCAGAACAATAGCCTATAGTCCTGATGGAAAAAATATTATTTCCGGCTCGCGTGACAATACGGTGAAAATGTGGAATACATCAACCGGAAAGTTGATACGCACACTATCCGCGCACTCGTATTTTGTTTTAGCGGTTATATATAGCCCAGACGGAAGCCGGATTGTGTCATGTTCTAAGGATAGCACCTTGAAAATCTGGGAGTCTTCAACCGGTAAGTTACTTCATAGTTTTCGATATGAAGATCAAATCAGTTCAGCAGCATTTTTACCGGATGGAAAATACCTTATTGCTTCTTCATACAATGGGGCGATTTTAATCCTGGATCCCATCAGTGGTAAATTAATATCCAAAATGCCAGCTCATGCAGAATGGATCATTTCCCTCGCTTTAAGTCCGGATGGAAAAAACTTAGCTTCCGCAGGTGGCGATATGGTGGTCAAGCTTTGGAAAATTCAAGACCTTAAATAAATATGCCTGTTGTCAAATCTGCGCCTGAAACCCTTAGTCGTCAAAGATCTCAGCTCGTTTTCTTGTAATTGAAAATAGCCCAGGCATTAAAGAACACGGCCATTCCGCTAATGATCATGAACTGATATTTAATATCGCTGAAGCCGCTGCCTTTTAAAACAACCATGCGCATCACCTGGATGAAGTGCGTTACCGGGTTGCAGTTGGCTACAACCTTGGCCCAGGCTGGCATGCTATCCACAGAGGTAAACAAGCCGCTGATCAGGATAAAGATCATCATGCAGAAGAAAGCCAGCGACATGGCCTGCTGCTGCGTAGCGGAGTAGGTGGAGATCAACAGGCCAATGCCCAGCAAGGCAATGAGGTAAACCGCCAGGAAAGCATAGATCACCCCTAAGGAGCCTGCCGGAACAATGCCATAGATCAGGCGGCCTACGCCTAACAGGCCTACCGAAAAAACAAACATCCCGATCACCCAAAAGGGAATGAGCTTCCCTAAAATGAAATGGTATTTTTTAACCGGCGTCACGTTGATCTGCTCAATGGTGCCGACTTCTTTTTCTTTCACAATATTCAAGGCACACATGTAAGAGCCTACCATCGTCACTAATACGACCAGGATGCCCGGAACCATAAAGAAGGGATAATTCAGAAAAGGGTTGTACCAGTTCAGGGAAGCCACTTCAATAACGGGGCTCTCATTGGCCCGTGATGGTGTGATCCACTCCAGGCGGATCTCTGTATTGAAATTGGCAATGATCCGGGAAAGGTAAGCACTGCCGACAGATGCTTTCGTACCGTTGATCGCATTGACCGCCAGGAAGAGGTTGCCGGAATTTTGCGATACCAGGTCCTTCTCAAAATTCGTTGGTATTTCCAGGATCAGGTCCGAGCGGTCTTTCTGAAATTCCACAAACGACTGATCAAACGAATGGCTGTAATCATTCAGCTTAAAATATCCGGAGGCAATGACCTTATCGGCCAGCCGGCGGGAGTAGGTGGAATGATCATGATCCACGATAGAGATGTTTACATTCTTCACTTCATAGTCGGCTGCCAGGGGCATCACGATGAGCTGAATGATAGGCAGGGCAATGATGAGGCGCAGAATGGCCCTGTTGCGGAAGATCTGCCTGAATTCTTTCTGCAATAAAAATACAAGGGTTCTCATGCCAGTCTTATTTTAAATTTCTTAATACTGATCGTTAACAGAACAACGGTCATCCCGGTAAGGACCAGCGTTTCCTTCCAGATAGCCGAAAAGCCGAGGCCTTTGATCATAATGGATTTCACAATGATGTAATAATATTTTGACGGAACGATGTTGGAAATAATTCTGAGTGGCAAAGGCATATTTTCGATAGGGAACATAAAGCCGCTGAACATCAGTGTTGGCAAGAGCATGCCCATGAGGGAGATGAGCATGGCGCTTTGCTGGGAATCGGTGCTGTTGGAGATCAGCAGGCCTAAAGAAAGTGCCGTGAGAATAAACAAGGCGCTGACGGTATACAATAACAAAATACTGCCTTTGATGGGGAGATCGAGCAGCGTGACGCTCAGAATTAAAATAACCGTAAGGTTTAAGAGCGACAGAAAGAAATACGGAATCGCTTTTGCCAGGATCACCAGCACCGGGTTGAAAGGAGAGACCAGCAGAATCTCCATCGTCCCCAGTTCTTTTTCCCTGACAACGGATACGGATGTCATAAGCACGCACACCAATAATAACACCAGGGCAATGACTCCCGGAACAAAATTAGGAGCGCCTTTTAGCTCGGGGTTGTAGATCATGCGCAGGTCGGTCTGGATGCGAAAAGGCAGCGAGCGCCCCTGCAAGAGCTCATTCTGATAATCCATGATGATGGTCGTGGCAAAATTGGTGAGCGTGCTTGCTGTATTGGGATCAGAAGCATCGGCAATAATCTGTACCTGGCCTTTGTTCAGGTGAAGCAGATCGTGGTTAAAATTGGCCGGGAAGATGATGGCCAGCTTTGTATTGCCCGCCTTAAAGGCCGCTTCTATATCGTGGTGGCTCATCACGCTTTTGCGAATACTGAAATTGCCGCTGGCTTCGATTTGATCGGTGATCCGGTGCGAGGCCTCATCGTTGGCATAATCGCAGATCACCACTTCCGAATTTTTAATTTCGTTCGTGAGGGCAAAGCCGAATAAAACGATTTGCGCGACAGGCAGGCCAAACAAAAGCAAGAGGGTCTTTTTATCACGGAACACATGATAAAACTCTTTACGGACAAATGCGAGAAACTGTTTCATATCAATCGGCTTTACGTTTTGCACCTCTGGCCAGCTCAAAAAATACCTCGTCCATCGATGCGGCGGAAAATTGTTCTTTTAGCTTCACAGGCGTATCCAATGCTTTGATCACGCCATCCACCATCATGGAAATGCGGTTGCAGTATTCTGCTTCGTCCATGTAATGCGTGGTCACAAAAATGGTAATGCCTTTATCGGAAGCTGCATAAATCAGGTCCCAGAATTGCCGCCGGGTTACAGGATCCACGCCGCCCGTGGGCTCGTCGAGGAAAACGATCTTCGGCTCATGAACCACGGCCACCGAAAAAGCCAGCTTCTGTTTCCAGCCAAGCGGCAGCGAGCCCACCAGTTTTTTGGCCTCCTGCTGCATGCCCAGGGTTTCCACCAGCTCTTCGCGTTTCAGCTTCAGCTGTTTGTTGGACAAGCCATAAATCCCTCCAAAAAAATTAATGTTCTCGAGCACCGTTAAGTCTTCGTAGAGAGAAAATTTCTGGCTCATGTAGCCGATGTTCTTTTTGATGTGTTCCGTTTGTTTGTAGATGTCGAAACCCGCAATGGTAGCAGATCCCGACGAAGGCGTGGATAAGCCGCAGAGCATTTTCATGGCCGTTGTTTTGCCGGCACCGTTGGCTCCCAGGAAACCGAAGATCTCTCCGGCATACACCTCAAAGCTGATTTCGTTGGTGGCGATAAAATCACCGAAACGCTTGGTAAGCTTATCTGTTTTAATAACAACCTCTTTCATTTTTTAGCGTTCATTAAGCGGATGAAACAATCTTCGATGCCCGCTGTGATGGGTTTAATGTCGATGCCTTCGTAATCTTTTGCTTTGAGGCGATCTTTCAATTCAGAGAGGAAGTGTTCGTTCCCCTTGTTGAATGTCAGGTGATGGTATTCTCCGAATGAGTAACAGCTCTCCGTTTCCGGCATGTCCTTCAGGTCTTTTAAAAGCCGGCTCATCAACGAAGCCTTAATGGCATACAACGGTTTTGGATAATCATTTATAATGGCATCGGGCGTATCGATCGATAGGATCCTGCCATCCTGTATCAGGGCTATCCGTTCGCAAAGGCTGGCCTCATCCATATAGGGCGTAGACACCAGGATCGTAATGCCTTGCGCTTTCAGGCGTTTCAGCATTTCCCAGAACTCCTTTCGCGATACCGTGTCTACTCCCGTTGTCGGCTCATCCAGAAACAGAACGGTAGGCCGGTGGATGAGCGCACAACACAAAGCCAGCTTCTGTTTCATGCCTCCCGAAAGCTTACCGGCCCTGCGGGTTTTGAAAGGCTCTATCTGTACATAAATATCCTTGATCAGGTCGTAATTAGCCTCAACCGTGGTGCCGAATACCGTGGCAAAGAAATTGAGGTTCTCTTCGATCGTGAGGTCCTGGTACAGCGAAAATTTACCGGGCATATAACCCACCTCTTTCCGGATGCTTTTATAATCGCTTACCACGTCAAACCCGTTTACCGTAGCGCTTCCGCCATCGGGCAGGAGCAGGGTTGTCAGCATGCGGAAGATGCTTGTTTTACCGGCACCGTCAGGACCGATCAGGCCAAAGAGCTCTCCTTTCCTGACCGAAAAAGAGACCTCCTTTACCGCCACAGTAGCCCCTTTGTTATAGGTCTTTGTCAGATTATGAAGCACAACATCGTCCATGTTAGTTGAAGGTTAGTTCGCCGTACATCCCTATTTTATAAGAGCCATCATTCTTCACCATCACTTTCACCGCATACACCATATTGGCCCGCTCATCCTTTGTCTGGATGGTTTTTGGCGTAAACTCCGCCTTATCGTTGATCCATGTCACTGTGCCCTGCGCCTGCTTAAAACCGCCCTTGCCATCATCGGTATGAACCGTCACCGTTTGGTTCAGCTTCAGCTTCGGAAGCTGATCGCCGGTGATATAGGCCCTCAGGATGATCGTGGAAAGATCGGCGATCTTATACAGCGGTTTGCCCTGTGCCGCTATTTCATTGGCATTGGCATATTTGCTAAGCACTGTGCCGTTTATGGGATTAATGATGCTGCATTTGCGAAGCTGGTCGTTTACCTGTTCTACCTGGATACTGAGCGGTACGGTTTCCTTGCCGATCCCTTCTGACGAAATATCCAGCGACGAGCGTTGTGCCTCCGTTTGTTTTTTGATCAGTTCGATCGAGGCATTGATGTCGTCGAGCTGCTTGGTAGTGGCCGCATCCGCCTTTACCAGGTTGCTGATCCGCTTCTGCTCTTTTTCAGCCGTTTTCAATTGCTCCTGCAAGGAAGCCAGCTGAACGGCCACATTGGGCTTTTTGCTGAGCACAGCGCTGATCTGCGCTTCCAGCTGTTTCTTTTTCAGGTACAGTTGTACGCTGTCGATATAGCCGATGTACTGCCCGGCCTTCAGCGTTTGGCCTTCTTCAATCGTCAGCTGTTTAATGGTTCCGTTTGCTTCCGAAGAAATAATGACCTCTTCCGCTTCAAATGATCCCGAAGCATCAAATTGGGCTTTATCACTTTTGCAGGAGCTTAGCATTAGCAGGGAAGAGAAGGAAAGGAGTAATGAAAAGGTTTTCATGAGTAGAGGGTTTATCTGTTATTAATTTCCGGACGTGGTTTGGTAGCTGTATTGTGCCATGAGCAATTGGATAGAGTGGAGCAGGAGCTGTTGGTTTGCCTGATCCTGCGCGTTGACGTAATTCAGGTAGTCGAGTGCCGTGATGGTGCCATTAGCCAGCTGCTCATTGGAAGTGGCTTTTACCTTCTCCCGCAGGGCAACAATCTGTTGATCGGAAAGAAGCAGCTCCGACAATTTGTTGATCTCACTGTTTTGTTGCTTCAGGGTCAAAGACGTATTAAACAGGAAGACTTCCTTCTGCAAATCTATGGCATCCTGGCTCATGTTCTGTAGTATTCTTTCTTTTTTATAGGTATAAAACCCGGAAATATTCCAGCTGAAGCGCGCACCGCCAATGTAGTAAGTTCCAAAATCGTTGCTGAGCATATTGAGCGTAGGCCGCCCGTAGCCTCCCTGGAAGAACAGGCTAAGCCTCGGTAAATTTTTTGCCAGGAGCAATTTATTCTGAAGGGTAAAACTCTTTTTCTGGACCTCGAATAAATTAAGCTCGGGGCGGTTGACAGTAGAAGCGGGGACCTGCATCGGCGGCTCTTTCAGGGAAAGCGTTTCATCGATGGGCCTGTTGACAAACACAGAAAGCATATCTGTAAAGCCTTTGCGGTTTGCTTTCAGCTCGATGCTCCGTTGCTCTGCTTTCAATAATTCAGCGTTAAGCAGATCGGCGTTGCTTTTGAGAGCAATACCATTGCTGATTGCGGCATTGGTTTTTTGAAGACCCGAGCGGATATCTTTTTTCAGCAATTCATTTTGTTGCAGCTGGGCGTCGATTAAAAGGATCCCAAAATAAATCTGGTTGATCCGTTCTTTGAGCTTATACAGCTCCACTTCCAGCTTCCCGGCATCCGTTTCCGAACCCGCTTTTAGCAAGGCTTTCTGTTGCCGGATGATGAAAGGGTCGGTGAGCGACTGATTGATTTCGCCATAGATCCGGTACTGGTCTTTACTTAATTCGGCAACAGACATCCCGGGAAGCGAGATGGGAATTTTAGTAACCTCCGACTGGTATGTAGCCTGGCCGGCCAGTGTGAGCTGCGGCAAATAACCTTTGGACGCATTCGCAAGGGTGTAGTCCCTGGTTTTATCGATCAGGGCCATCTGTTTCACCAAAGGATAATTCTGCTTGGCCAGCTGGTAGCACCGCTCAAGGCTAAGCGCTGTATCCGTCTGGCTTTGCAGCCGGCTCAGCAGGAAGAGCATCGCTGCCAGTAATTGGATTGTTCTCATGGTTTATTTGTTTTATGATATATTTTACCCAAATGGGTAATTCAAGTGCAAAAAAATTTACTTCCTCAAAGCCTGTTTGATGAACAGCTTGATCATCTCCCGGCGCTCCTGCATCAGGTTCTGAAACTCTTTGTTATCAAGGCCCACAACCACCTGGATCATAGGCCTGCCCACATAAGGGAAGATGATCATAGAGATCATATTCATGAATAATTGGGTAGGATCTATGGGCCTGATGTTCCCCGCATCCACCTCTTTCTTTACCGAAGCGATAAAGCTGGAAAACACATCTTTAAAATTACTGTTGAGGTGCTTGGCAATGAAGCGGTCCGGATCTTTATTCAGCTCCGTGATCACAAAGCGTGGGAGGGACGAATTGCGCGAAAGCATGTTCATATAGCCATCCACAATCAGATCGATCTTTTCTTCCAGGGGAATCTCCATTAACAGGATGGAGTTGATGTTGGTCACCATGCGCCTGAGCGCCATGCTAAAGATCGCATCGAAGAGGCTGTCTTTCGTTTTGAAGTAGTAATGCAACAGGCCTTTATTGATGCTCGCCTTATCGGCAATCTCCTGCATCCGCGCGCCATCGTAGCCTTTTTCGTGGAACACCGTTTCGGCGGCATCCAGTATTTTTTGCTCAGTGCTGTTATCTGATTTTACCGACATCGGAACAAAGGTAATAGTTAATTTACCCAAACGGGTAAATAAAAAGCAATAAAAGGCTTACCGATTGATTGACAGTGATTTAAATTTAATCAGGACGCTTAAACGGCAGGTTAAAGCTGATTTTTTTAAAGAGAAAAAGCAATACATTTAGGCATGGAACCAAACTCTCCGCACCCTAACTGGTCGGGCTTTGTAACGCTGGCCCGCGAAGCGCTGAAAGCATCACAACCCAAAACCTATCGGCGGTTTATTTCCCTGATGCTGGAGCCGTCTTTTGATAACTACGTGTTGTTACAATTGCAATGGGCAGAAGAAGGCATCAACTGGTTCCGGTCTACCTGGTCCAAGGATGACGATTGTCCGAAATTCATGAACCCGATCGAACAGCTGAAATACATTGGCAAAACTATTGCGCCCACATTAAATACAGTATCGGGAAGGGTGCGTGCGGAAGATGCGGGGCCTTTGCTGGATGTGCTCCGTAACCTGCGCATCACGCCGTACATGGATCACAATGGCAGTATTGTGCTCGATGGCTGTGTGCACACCCTGACTTTTGGCACAGACTATAGTACCAGGAGCACGTTTGTGTGGAACTACCTGCCGGAGGAATATAACGAATTACAAAAGGTCGCAGATCTGCTGGAAACACTTTGCACAGTGCGTTAATGCGGTTTGATATAAGCCGAAAAACGGCCGATAAGATCGCTTAAGCTCATGCGCACCCGCGGCGAGGTAGACGTTAATACAATGCACTCTATCGTTCTGCCATCCATCTGAAATACAAAGGAAGCGCCATGTGTCACCGGCTTGGGAATAGCAACCACAATGTGATGTTCTTTCAGGTAGCGGATAAAGCTGTGAACGGTGCTGCTCTTGCCGGAATAGCCGGGCATCAGGATCCGTTTGAGCTCCGGATGTTGATGAATAATGCCGAGGATGTCCTGGAACTCCAGGATCTCGATGTCGTTATCTGCGGCGCTTTTTCCTTTCCTTGAAATCTTCAGGCCAACGTTTTGCACACCGATTTTCAACTCTTCCATGAGTTGCTTTCGCTCACGTACTGCATCTTCACCTTTAAAATACCCGAGTGTATAGCCTTTAATGCCCGCCAATATATTCCAGAAACGATTGACCTTGTTTGGGTAGTAAAATTCATAATGCCTCCGGTCCTCATGCGGCGGATAACTTCCCAGGATCAGCGTGTGCATCAGCGGAATGTCGTGGTACCAGTTGGGGTGGTGTTCTATGGAGTGGGTATTCGTCAATGATACAAATGTAGTTTTTCTTTTCTATGGAGGTAAATGATATGAATCTAATCCAGGTACACACCGCTCACTCCAAACACATCATAGCTCAGGGCCAGCATGGCGCATAACACACCGGCCAATACCAAAATGATATAAAAGTTTCGCCGCTTGTTGCTGATCAGGTGTTGAATGCTTAGCCATACAAGCAATATCAACCAAATGATAAAGCCTGCCGGCGTATACAGCTCCAAAAAGCTGATCAGGAAATGCCTTAGGCTGCTTTCAAATGAATAGCCTTCACCCGGAAGCGAGTATCCATAACCGTAAGCGGCTGCAAGAATTACCATGGTCCAGACCAATGGTATCCAGCTCAACAGGGCCAGGAGGAATTTAGCGGCTATTTTAAAACCCGTCATAGTTTGTAAGATAAACGCTTCCCTCTTTCAGGATCACACTATTGTCTGATTTGTAAAACCGGATCACATAAGGATAAGCTCCCGAGGGATAATAGCTTCTGTTGCCCTGGTCGTCTGCTTTAATGAATCCCGTCCAATGATCCGGCGAGTCATGGATAAGTTTCCTTTTACCGGGCTCATATATTTTATAATTCAGCTTAACGATACCACAAACATTGCTGTAGCGAATCAGCCAGCCCTGTAGGGCCGTATCCATCGGGCAATTGGGGCAAAAATAGCTGGTGATATCAATCACGCAGCTGTCTTCCGGTAATTGTTGGGCCTGCGTTTTCAGCAGGGATAAAAGAACAATGCATAATACAATACCGGAGCGCTTCATCACGAGTGTTTATCTCATTAAAGATAGGGATTTTACTTAAAATTTAATGTCATTGTAAACGATACTCTGACCCGGAGTTTCGACTCCGCTCAACTACCGGGATCATGCTATGCCGAACGACCATCATTGGTGACTGAGCACAGTCGAAGGCACCACTAACGAGAAAACGATCATACCGGTGCCTGAGGCTCCCGAAGGCACCATTGACGGAAATAATCCTTACCTTCGCCACCTGCAAAACATGCCCTTCAATTCCTTACATAGCGAACTTCCCGTTGTGGAGATCATCCCCGACGTGCGGGCCTCTTTAAAGACCAATACCACGCTCATCATCGGTGCGCCGCCGGGAGCCGGAAAAAGTACCTTGCTGCCACTGGCTTTGTTTGAAGAAGACTGGCTCGAAGGCAAAAAGGTCATCATGCTGGAACCGCGACGTTTAGCGGCTCGCAGCATTGCCACGCGTATGTCGGATCTGTTGGAGGAAGAAACCGGGAAAACTGTGGGCTACCGCATCCGTTTCGAAAACTGCGTAAGCGCACAAACAAAAATTGAAGTGGTGACGGAAGGTATTCTCACGCGCATGCTGCAAAGCGACAATGCCCTGGAGCAGGTAGGGCTGGTGATCTTCGATGAGTTTCATGAACGTAATTTACAGGCCGACCTGGCGCTGGCCCTTTGCCGTGAGGCCCAACAAGTGTTGCGCCCCGATCTGAGGATTATGATCATGTCGGCCACGCTCAACATTCCGCAATTGCAAACCCTGCTCAACGCTCCTGTAATTGAAAGCAAGGGACGGCAGTACCCGGTGGAGATCATCCATGGCGGCGATGCCGACGAGTACCTGCTTCCTGAATTGATGGCGCAGGCCATAGCCCGTGCGGTGAAAGAACAGGAGGGCGATGTGCTGGCCTTTCTTCCCGGGGAAGGAGAGATCCGCAAATGTGAAGAGCTTTTAGATAAACAGCTTCCTGATTTCAGGATCCATCCGCTGTATGGCATGCTGCCACAGAAAGAGCAGTATGCGGCTATTATGCCCAACCGCCAGGGCAAGCGAAAGATCGTGCTTGCCACGTCCATCGCCGAAACCAGCTTAACGATTGAAGGCATCCGCATCGTGGTGGATTCGGGCTTTGGCCGCAGCTCGCGCTTCGATCCGGCTTCGGGCTTATCACGATTGGAGACCTTGCGGATTTCCAAAGATGCTGCCGACCAACGCGCGGGCAGGGCAGGGCGACTCAGCAGCGGTGTCTGCTACCGCCTCTGGACTAAGGCCACCCATGAGCGCCTGGCCGAACATCGCGTGCCGGAGATTATGGAGGCCGACCTCTGTTCCCTGGTACTGGAGCTTTCCAAATGGGGCACCGACGACATCACGCAGATGTGCTGGCTCACGCTGCCACCCAAAAGTAGTTTACAACAGGCTTATGATACCCTGCAGCAGATCGGCGCGCTGGAAAATGGGAAGATCACCGAACATGGCCGTCAGGTGCATCAGCTGGCCTGTCACCCGCGCATCGCGCACATGCTCATCCTGGCGGAAACAACAGAGATGAAGCAACTGGCCTGCGACATTGCCGCCATACTCGAAGAGCGCGACCCTTTACCGAAAGACAGCGGCATCGATCTCAATTTAAGAATCGAAGCCTTGAGAAGGGCAAGAACCAACAACAGCCTCAACAACAAATTCAAACGCATCGAAAAAAATTCGTCCAGCTACCGCAGGCTTTTAAAACTGGAGGCAGGCAACGAAATCGTCGATCCTTCGGAAACCGGGTTATTACTGGCGTATGCTTATCCGGAGCGCATTGCATCTGCCAAGCCCGGTAACAATGCCCAGTTTCAGCTGGCTAATGGAAAGATCGCCACAGCGGGGCACAAGGACGACCTCGCACACGAGCCCTGGCTGGCGGTAGCTAACATGGACCTGCGCGACGGCCTCGGAAAGATCTTCCTGGCGGCGCCGCTCAACCCGACGGATCTTATTCACCTCGTCAAGGAAAAACAAAACATCAGCTGGGACACCCGGAAAGGCGGACTCATCTCTGCCAAAGAATTAAAGATCGGGAGTATTGTGCTGCAATCAAAACCGCTCACTCATCCCGATGAAGCGCTGGTACTGGATGCCATTTGCCAGGCCATTAAGCTTGAAGGCGAAAGCCTGCTTGATTTATCTGATCACAGCTTTATACAACTCCGGCACCGCATTGCCAGCCTGCATGCCTGGAACCCGGAGGAAAACTGGCCTTCTGTGGATAGCTCACATTTGCTGGCAAGCGCTAAGGACTGGCTTGGCCCTTACCTGAAAGGCGTTAAAAAACCCGAAGACCTGAAAAAGCTCGACCTGGCGGCTGCCTTATTGCACTCGCTGAGCTGGGAACAGCAGCAGGCTTTGGAACAGCTGGCACCGGCAAAGCTGGAAGTACCCAGCGGCTCGAAGCTGCCGATCGAATACCTTCTCAATGGCGCGGCGCCCATCTTATCTGTACGCTTACAGGAAGTGTTCGGACTGAGCGATACGCCCACTGTGAACAAAGGAAGAAACTCTTTGGTGATGCATTTGCTCTCGCCCGGGTATAAGCCTGTGCAGGTTACTACCGACCTTAAAAGCTTCTGGAACAATACTTACCATGAGGTAAAGAAAGAATTGCAACGCCGCTATCCTAAGCATGCCTGGCCCGATGATCCCTGGAATGCCGCACCTGTGGCCAAAGGCCGGAGCACCAAACAATAACGCGATGTTGTCCGACTAGGGCTCGAACCCGGAATTCTTTTTTTAACCACAATAGGCACATAGAAATCGTAGGGAACAGAAAGAGATCATAGCGGACAAGCACAGAAATTTTCACGCTTATTCACCAGGTTATTATCTCCGTTTATCTGCGTGATCTGCGGGCCATTCATTTTACCCTAATCTTTGCTTTGATCATACTAATCCGCGTCATCTGCATTCCATTTTTTTCTATTTTTAGGCAATCATAAAAATAAACTCCCATGAGCCGTTTATCCCGGATTGTTTTCAGCCTTTGCTTTTTCTTACCCCTTTTTCTCTCCTCGCAGGAAGATCTGAAAATGAGCATCGCCCTGCTGGGCAATGAGATCATTGCCGATGTGAACGTCGACCAGGATCCTTTTGTGAAAGGAATCGGGCAGGTAACGGAGCTGACGAGCAAGCAGTTCAAAGGAATGGAAGAAAGTCAAAAGCTGGCGATGTTGATGGTTGTACATAAAAGCGGGAAGACGGATTTCGAGGTACATGCCACGCCGGCACTGGCACCAGAAAAAGAGAAGGCTTACCTCGATGCGCTCAAACGCCTTTCCATTCCCAATACCAAACTCGTGGATTTTCCGATCCTATTGCTGGTGCATGCCGACCTGAAAGACCTGCCCAACGATTTTAAAAACCTGGAGCTACCGGCAGATAAGGCAGACGCTGCTTATGTAAAAGCCGGGCTGAAAGAGAAGATGATCCTTAATAAAACCTATGCCGTTGAGCAGGTATTGCCCGTGCTCTCGGCTTATGAGATCATCGTCGATAAACAATTTGCCGGTGTGAAAGGGCTTGGCACCACGATCAGGCAAAAGGACTTTAGAAAGCTGCAGGATGTGAACGGGCTCAGCAGCCGGAATAGTGATTACTGGCGGGCCAATATGGAAATGTCGGTAGGCAACCAGCTCATCCCGGCGACAAAGATCGCTATGCTGGTATCACAGGGCGAATTTGATCATGCGATGAAATACGTGGAGATCATCCGCCTGTTTGCGGAACCTAAGTCGGCGGCCGCTACCTACTTAAAGGAGATCTCCCGCCGCCTGAAGGAGTTTAATAAAGTCCTGCAAACCGCGATCAACAAAGGCATTGAGGAACACGATAAAGGCAATTATGAAAAGGCGATTGCTATTTACAAAGAGATCCTGAGTCAATATCCACATTCGGCGGCTGTCAAATACGAATTGTATTATTCGCAGAATGCCCTCGATCTGAAAAATAAAACCGTCACCACCAGCGAGCGCAAGCTTTGGGACGAATCGAAAGCATCGATCTATGAAAGCAATCCCTTATACCCGATGGATGTAAGGGCAGGCAGCGGTAAAGAAATGTACCTGCTATTCCGGAGGCAGGCTACCCAGAGCCTCTTTAAGGATGACAAAACAACGTTGAAAGATGTATACACCTATGCGGATATTGCGATGGATCTTGGTGTATATGACTTTGCCGCCCAGCTCTTCTGGCTATCGGCAACCTACGATAAGGATCAGGAAGGAGCCATCACCCGGTTTCTTTACTGCCTCGAAAAACTTGGCGTAAAAGACATGAAAGACAATTTCAAGGGGGACTTCGAAAAAGCATTCACCGAACTGGAAAAGAAAAAGCAGGAAGACATGGAAAACGATCCCATGTATAAGTCTTTTGGGAAGTAATCCTAAACAGAACGCATCATGCTGAACACCCGCCCGTCCGGTCAGGCGGGTGTTCCGGTATTTCATCAGGCAGATCACTTCATCTCAAGCGCAGATATTCTCTGGAATTAAGCTAAACTGCGTAAGGGATTGAGCCATTGTTTGAGCTCTTTTTGTAGCTTTTTCAGCTACAAAAAAGCGAGTGGTGAAAGCCCGGCCCGCAGGGTACGCCCATCAAACAATCTGAAAGATGGAGCTCTAATGCCTTTGTTAACCCCGCTTTTTCGTGAATCGGGGTTAACCGGATTAATCATTTTTCTTTTCTATCAAAAGCAAAAAATCCCCTATCTTTGTAGGACGCTATGCCGGATACACAGGAAATAACCAAAGAAGAAGTCACAACGCAGATTAAGCCACTCGAAAGCGAGGAGCGCCAGACGATCGTGCATTGCCATTGTGGAACCGAAGATGCCTACCGCATCTGGCCTTCGACCTATCTGCTGGAACATGGTTCGGGCAGAAAAGCAAAGCTCATCACGGCTTTCAATATTTCCTTTGCGCCTCAATGGACACTCAGCGACGGCAAGGGCTTTACGCTGATCTTTGAAGGACTCAGCAAAGGCTGCACCATGTTCGACCTGATCGAAAATATTCCCTTCGACGGCGGCTTCGAATCCAGGAACATTCCCCGGAATAACATGGATGTGTACCAGGTGAGATTTTAATCGATTTTTATTTTTCCATCAAAGTCTGTCCCAAATTCACATTAGGTTATCTGTCCCTTCGAGCGCAGTCGAGAACCAGGTAAAGCTCATTAGAGCGCTTCTCGACTCCGCTCGAAGTGACAACTAAATTATTTTACAACATCACAAAACAAAATATTTTTTACCTTACGATTTTTATAAGCCATGAAAATCGTTGCCATCGCAGACACCCACAGTCAGCACCACAAGCTGAAACTCCCTCCGGCAGATATGATCCTGCATGCAGGCGATATGAGCAAAAGAGGGGAGGAGCGCGAGATTATTGATTTCCTGGACTGGTTCAAGAACCTGGATTACCGCTATAAGATTTTCATCGCCGGCAACCACGATTTTTATTTTGAAAGAACATCCCCCGGAAAAATACAGGAGATCATTCCTGAGAATGTGATTTATTTATGCGACAGCGGTGTTACGATTGACGGAATCAACATTTGGGGATCGCCGGTAACACCGACTTTTTTTGACTGGGCTTTCAACCGCGATCGTGGCGAGGCTATTTCCAAACACTGGAGCCTGATCCCCGAAGGAACCAATATCCTCATGACACATGGACCTGTGGCCGGCATCCTTGATAAAACGGTTCGTGGCGAGCATGTAGGCTGCGCCGATCTTCTGAAAAGAGTAGGGGAGCTAAACCCGAAATACTACATCGGAGGGCATATCCACGAAGCATACGGAAAGCTGGAATCGCAGGGCACAACTTATTTCAATGCCTCCGTGCTCGACGAGCGCTATCGCCTGAAAAACGAAGCCTGGCTGTTTGACTATTGAGCCGTTTATTTTTCAAGCCCGCTTACAGACTGCAAGCCTTGTGGGATCTTTGGCTCCTCGTAATCATAAACGCTGATGTACAAGGATTTGACCTTTCCGTCAACTTCAACCTCGTAGCGGTCGCATAAGGCCATGCCAAAAGCGCTCCTGGTATTCCTATAGGCACAGCAGCTTCCCATGCGTTTGTACCTGAGAGCTTCACCCTTACTGTCGCGGAGCATGGACAAGTATAGCTTTTCCCGTTGAACGGGCATGCCGATCTTAACCGGATTCTTTTCGGAAAAGCCGTAGGTGTCGTCGGTGGCAGGAGTTGTGAGGGATTGCAGGAGGTAACGCTGTACCGTTACAGAAGTAGAGTCGCAGTACTTACGGATCATGTGGTAAGCATCGACATAGCCATACTGCAGGGATTTTTGAAAATTCTCGCAGGCTTCCGCCGTCAGGGATTGTTTCTTGTACACCAGTGCCTTATTGGAATACGCATCGGCAAAGGTAGAATCAATGCGGAGGGCCAGGTTATAATCGTTTAGTGCTTCCGTCAGTTTATCCTGTTTGTAGTAAAGATTGCCCCTCATGCGGACGGCTTCCTTAAACGTCTTGTCTTTCCCGTAGGCCATGGTGAAATCTTCGATCGCCGCATCGGTATTGCCCAATTCTACATGGATGCTTCCCTTTTTGAAATAGATCTCGGGCAGGCTTTCTGAGGCAGGAAATTTAAGAATAAACTTATCCAGCAGGTTCAGAGCTTCCGGGTAATTTCTCTCCTGGAGCTTTACCTGGTATTTTTCAAGGAGCTTCTGTTCTTTCTTTTGTGAAAAGCCCTGTGCTGCTATCAGCAAAGCAGGGAGAAGCAGGATAAGGTAAAGAGGTTTCATGTAGATATAACTGGTTAGTAGTGAGAAAGGCGCGTAATGATTTGCGGATAGGTATTGACGATCGTCGCTGAATCTTTCAGAAGCGTATCGCCGGTATGTTTGCCCAGGTCGAGGATCCAGAAGCGGTTCCAGCGCTCTACGGTTGTATCGTTCTCGTTATCCACACTGTGGCTGTATTCCGAATGCCATTGCGTAGCCACTTTCAGGCCATGGTCCTTTTCCCTGAAAATACAGGAGCTGTAGGACATGCTTTCCCCGGCATCACCGAATACATCCGCGAGGTGGAGGGTCTGAACAACGGAATCTTTTTCGACATCGAATACGAAAAGATTGATGGCGGTGGATTCATATTCACCCGGAACCCTCGCAATCAGTGCAAAACGGGAGGCATCGAGCGGGAACTTGTAACAGGCGCCCACGTCTTTAAAATAGGAATAATTCATTTTCAGATTGTAAGTGAGCGATTCTACCTGCACACTATCCATAGGCGTCCCCTTAAAGGGATGACTTTCCGAACCACCCCAGCTGCTGTATACATAAAAGGTATCTTCGATGATCAGATCTTTGAACAGGGAGTCAACGACTGAGAGCCTGGAGGCTTTCGGTGCCTCCTTTGGTTTTTCTGCTTCGGGCTCAGAGCAGGCTTGTAACACAATAAGAGTAATGGCGAGAAGAAAGGGTATTTTCATAAGGAGGCTTGAGGATGGATGTATGTGAGAAAATTTAAAGCCTGGCTTCAATCAGGCTCCGGTAGTTAATCAGGGAAATCTTGTCATAGAGGATGAGTACGATTTCTCCAAAAATAGCAATCAAAAAGAATAAATGAAACATAAATCAGCCTCAGGCATCCCATTTGAAATATCCTTTATATGGTCATACCGGAACATCGCTGCAAAACCGCAATAGGAGCCAATCCCCGCCGGAAAGGCGCTATAAAAAACGGGCATGAAGCTCAGGAATGGGAAAAAAGTTCCCGATGGTGTGCCGGCTAAAACTAAATACGAAGCAACATGGCAAAGGAAATCACCAGGAACCAGGCCGGCAGGATCATCCGCATGCTCCATAAAGGCCGCATGGAATTTACCTTCACCATCCTGCTTCAAACAAAATTACACCGTTCGCATTACCACCATCGCCAATTGAGGATTTTTACACTCAATGGTTTAAGCCTCAATAACAAACAAAGCGGTGAAGCTGCATAACGCACACTGATTCAAGCCACACCGGGACATAATCAGCCAACAATGGCTGAGGCACTCGAAGCCACCCTTACTGACACTTACCGTATCAGCAGCGCATAGCCAGGGAACAAATGCTCCTTGTCTTTCTTATCAATTACTTTGATGAGGTAATAATAGGTCGCATCCGGGCATTTCTCGCCATTGGCAGCCATACCATCCCAGGAAGCATTCAGCACATCCCAGCTGAATAACAATTGTCCCCAGCGGTTATAGATATAGCCTTCCGCCGACTTAGCGCCTTTGATAGTCACATGGAAGGCATCGTTTACGCCGTCGCCGTTTGGTGTAAACACATTAGGCACGATCACTGTAAGATCATCTTCTACTTTAATGATAACTGTGGCTGTATCGAGGCATCCGCTTTCAAGATCCGTCACCGTTAAGGTAACCGTATAGATGGCCTCCGAGCTAAACACATGGTTCGGGTTGATGACGTTAGAACCCGTATTATCACCAAAGTTCCAGTTGAAGCTGTCCGTAGAGGTCACGCCCGTGCTGTTGCTGCCGGTGAAGTTCACTGCCAGGGGCGCTGATCCGCTATACACATCGGCGGAAGCAATGGCCTGGATATTATAGAAATTGCCTGTCACCATCGCCACACTGCTCTTACAGGTACCGATCACCCCCTGAACATAATACGTATAAGTACCGTTTGCAGCCGGTGTCGTTTGATAAGTCGTGGAGTTCGCCTGTACCAGGTTCGTGAGGGCGGCATCGCTGTACCAGTTCACACTGACACCGCTTCCAAAATTAGCCGCCAGGCTTAGCTGCTGTCCGTAGCAGGTCGAATCGCCCGAGGTGGAGAGCAGGGTAGGAGCGGCGTTCACAATGAGCTGTACCGTATCCATCGCTGTACAATTTGTGGTATTGTCCGTCACGGTTAAGGTGTAAATCCCCGCTTCATTGGCTTGTATGGATGGGAACTGGGGATTTTGATTCGTGCTCGAAAAATTGTTTGGACCTGTCCAGCTATACGTTCCTCCGCCTGTTCCGCTCAGGTTGGCTACCGAGCCGGCACACAGCACATAGCTTGCCGCAGAAGCATTTGCCATGATCTGCGGATAGACATTCACCGCAAGGGTTTGCGAAGCCGCACAGGACCCGGCAGACGCCGTTACCGTATAGGTCCCCGAATTGAGCGTAGTCGCATTAGAGATTGTTGGATTGGTGCTATTGGCTACGGTATAAGAATTAGGCCCTGCCCACGAATAGGTAAAAGGACCGGAGCCGGCGTTGAACTGGATCGTTTGGCCGTAACAGATATTCGCGCCGTTTGTGCTCAGGGTAAAGCTCGGCAAAGTCACGATGGTGACAGAAGCAATCGCTGAAGAAGAGCAGGAGTTGGCATCCGTAACCGTCACGGTATAATCACCCACATTGGCAGAGCCCGCATTCGGGATCGATGGATTTTGCGTGTTGTTGTTATAGCCATTCGGTCCCGACCAGCTGTAAGCCGTTCCACCGCCCGAGTTGAGGTTAATGGTGCCGCCGACACAGATCACATTCGGATTGGCACTGGCCGTTGCTGTTGGATTGGCATTCACGAGAATATTGACTGTTCTTGTACCCGGGCAGTTGTTCACGTCCGTTACCAAAAGCGTATACACCCCGGAGGCAGTTCCCGGAACGTTAGTGATCTGGGGGCTCTGGCTGGTAGAGGAAAAGCTTCCCGGCCCGTTCCACTGGTAAGAGCTGCCGCCGTTCCCGATAAGCTGTAAGGTGCTGCCCTGGCAAACAGCGGTGCTGGTAGCCGTTGCGGTAAGCGACACAGGCGCATACACATTCACGGCCAGTGTTTGAGAAGCCGTGCAGGAACCTGTATTGGCCGTTACGGTATAAGTTCCGGAATTGCTGATGCCGGCACCATTGATAAACGGGCTCGCATTATTATTCACGCTGAAAGTAGCAGGGCCCGTCCAGGAATACGTATTCGCCGAAGAGCCGGCATTGAACTGGATCGTGGCACCATTACAGATATTAGCCGCATTCACCGATGAGGTAAAGGAAGGTAAAGCATTCACGCTCACACTGGTGACAGCAGAAGCCGTACAGCTGTTAGCGCCTGTTACCACCACCGTATAGCTTCCCGCATTGGCTGTGGTCGCATTCGGAATGTTAGGCGATTGTGTCCCGTTTGTATAAGCGTTTGGTCCTGTCCAGTTATAGGAAGAGCCGCCGCCTGCCGCAAGGTTGATCGTTTGCCCGGCGCAGATCGCGGAAGGGTTAGCTGTTGCTGTCGGAACCGGATTGGCATTGACCACAATGCTCAGGGTCGTAAGACCTGTGCAGCCGCTGGCATTCGTCACCCTTAAGGTATAGGTTCCGGCAGCAAGGGTGGAGGCATTGGTCACGGAAGGATTCTGGCTATTGGAAGAAAAGCTTCCCGGCCCCGTCCAGGTATAGGAAGTCGCCGAAGAGGCAAAGAGACTGATGGTATTCCCCACGCAATAAGCCGTTTGGGTAGCCGTCGCATTTGGTGCTGGTAGTGCATTCACCGCTACCGTCACGCTGGTAGCCGGTCCGCTGCAACCCGAAGCCGTCATATAAACCGAGTACACACCTCCGTTGGCTGTGGTGGCATTGGCAATAGAAGGATTTTGAGTAGTGGTCGTAAAGCTGTTGGGGCCCGACCAGGTATAGGTTCCACCCGAAGCACTGTTGGCATTCAGGTTAATCGTTTGACCCACACATACGGAAGTAGCCGTGGCATTCGCGGTTGGTGCCGCAGGAGCTCCCGGGTTGGTAATACTATAAGGACCAAAGTTATTGATACAGCCGTTTCCGTCCCTTACCTGCAGGTTATAGGTACCCGCCGGTTGGTTAGTGAGGTTTGGCGTAGAACCCACATTCGTCGAGCCATTGGTCCAGGTATAAGAGAAAGCCGGTGTTCCGCTTACCGTGACATTGGTGATAGATCCCGTAGAGGCGCTGCAGTTGCTTGGCGCCACATTAGGTGTCGAGCTGAGGAGTGGAAGGGCATTGACATTCACGGTAGCCGTTGTACTGTTGCTGCAGGAGCTTAAAGCCGTTCCGGTAACCGTGTAGGTCGTCGTTACGGTAGGGCTCACAGAAATAGAGGTGCCGTTCTGTGTGGTGGACCAGGTGTAGGTGTTGGCGCCGCTGGCGGTGAGTAGCTGTGCCGAGTTCTGGCAGATGGTGGCAGAGGGGACGGAAAGCGTTGGTAAAGCCGTGACGCTGACCTGGGCCACAGCCGCATTCGTACAGGTATTGGCGGCTGTTCCGGTCACGGTATAGCTGGTATTGGAAGAAGGATTCGGAGCAATCGTGCTGGTACTGGCACCTGTACTCCAGGAATACGAAGAAGCGCTTCCACTGGCCGTTAGTAACACAGAGCTTCCGTTACAAACCGTCGCATTATTTACCGAGATCGCAGGCAGGGCGTTAACCGTTATGGTCGTCACTGCCGCATTGGTACAGCTGTTGGCAGCCGTTCCGGTTACTGTATACACGGTGTTGGAGGAAGGGCTCACGGTAATGCTGGTGGCTGCTCCTCCCGGAGTCCAGGTATAGCTTACACCGCCGTTGCCGGTGAGGACGGTGCTTTTCCCGTTACACACCGTTCCTGTACCGCTGATCGTTATCGCAGGCAGGGCGTTGACCGTTACCGTCGTCACGGCTATGTTGGTACAGCTGGTAGCCGCCGTTCCCGTTAAGGTGTAAGTCGTATTGGAAGTAGGGGAGACGTTGATGCTTCCCCCGTTGGATCCCGTGCTCCAGGTATAGGTAATGCCGCCGCTGCCGCTCAGGGTCACGGTTTGGTTATTACAAATGCTTATAGGATTGCCCGAATTGATGGCAATGGAAGGAAGGGCATTGACTGATACCTGGCCTACAGCGCTGTTGCTACAACCATTGGTATTGGTGCCGGTCACGGTATAGGTTGTTGTTACCGTAGGACTCACCGTAATGCTGTTGCCCGTGGCAGCAGTGCTCCAGGTATAGGTGGAAGCCCCGCTGGCCGTGATGCTTCCCGAATTACCACGGCAAATGGTGGCACTCGTAGAACTCACGGTAGGCAGGCCGTTCACCACAACCTGCGTGGTGGCTGTTTTTGTACAGCCAAAGGCATTGGCGCCGATCACGCTATACACCGTTGTGGTGGTTGGGGTGACGGTGATGCTTGGAGAGACCGTCCCGCCCGGTGTCCAGGTATAGCTGATGCCGCCGCTGGCCGTGAGCGTGGTCGATTGCCCGATACAAATCGTGTTAGTTCCTGCAATGGTGATGACGGGGACGGGATTCACCGTCACATTCGTCACGGCCGTATTCGTACAGCCGTTCGACGCCCGGCCGATGACCGAATAGCTTGTACTACTGACGGGTGCCGTCGTAAAAGAACCCGTCGTATTCCCGGTATTCCAGGTATAGGTATTCGCGCCGCTTCCCGTTAAGGTAATGGTTTGCGTGCCGCAGGTCGTGATCGGGTTTCCGGAATTGATGAGCACCGTCGGAACGGTTTTCACATACACCGTTTTCGTCAAGGTTTGTTTTTGTCCGCACACGCCTCCCGCAATACAGGTATAGGTCATGGTCGTTCCGGGGCTTACCGAGATCGTACGCGTGGTCACCGGCGTGGAGCCCGAAGGATACCAGGTATAGCCCGTGGCACCCAAAGGCGCCGTCAATAAAGAGCTTTGGCCCGGGCAGATGCTATCGGGAACAGCCGTAATTTCCGGCAAGGCAACACCGTCCAGCACCTGGATCGTATAATTGCAAATATCGCGCGCATAGCCGTCTACCATCAGGTAATAATCATTCCCTACCGTCAGGCCGCTGGCCGTTACCGTAAAGGTATTGGAGCCTTCCTTGAAGCTCGACACCGGTGAGAAATTATTACAGCTGCTTCCTGAAAAGACCTGCATCTGGATGCCACCGCTCGGGTAGTTCCCCACCCAGCAGTTGCCCACAGTCACCCGCAGGTTGGCGGTTACGCTGCCGGCCGTAAAGCGGATCCAGGAATTATTCTCAATATTAACATCGATAGCCGGAGAAGAGTAGGGGCCCGCAATATTGCTCGGCGGATAATAGCCGAAAGGCCCGCCCGTATTGGTACCATCCGGTTGGTTAACGCCCAACGGCGTTTCATTGTTGGCATACATTTGTCCCGCGCCGGTGCCAGGCCTGTCGGGGCTGTATGCCGGGCTGGTAGAGGCGGAATAACCGTTGAGGTCGCAGATGTAGAGGGCATTCACACAGGCATCGTTGGTAGGCGCCTGGACGCATAAGCCAAAGCTTCCCGTTTCGCCACCCCAGCCCCAGTACCTTAAATACACCGTAGAGCCGGGAGTTAATCCTGTTGCATTGATGTAAGGCTGAAAATCATTGGCGGTGCCCGGATAATTATAGGGAGCACCGCTGCCACCATCCGCATCATCCGAACAGTCGATCTGCGTCAGGCTTCCGCAGGTGCCGCTGTATAAGGCCATGGCCCCATCATCGATCACGGTGGTGGAAGGCGTTAAATTAGGTTGAGGTGTAATGCATAAGTTACCACTGGCCGGCACGGTGATCTTAAACCACACGTCTTTACTGGCAGCGGTAAATCCGCCCGTACCTCCTGTACATCCCGTTGGTGCGGTTGCAGCGCTTAAGGTAGCTCCCACATTGGAGAAGGACAGGTAATTACAATCGGCCGTCACAGGAGGCATCTGGATCGAATTGCAGGGTTCATCGTTGGGCTGTGTGCCTACCACAATGGAAGCGCCGGTAATACAGATGTTGAAAGGGTAGCCGCCCGTGGCATAATAATCATACACGCGGACATAATAGGTACTGCCGGGCACAAGGCCGGTGGCATTGATGGTTTCGGTACCACCCGAAAAGGTAACATCCTGGCAGCTAAGAGACGTGAGTGAAGCACAGGTACCGGAAAATAGCTCCACAACGGCGTCCATGCCCCCGGAGCCCGCTACCTGGATGGTTTGCGTATAATTATTGGCGGTGAACATAAACCACACATCATCGTCGGCGGTTCCGGAGCAGCCCGTCATGGATTGTGTTGCTCCATAAGATGTGGCGGCGGTATTTACACAGCTTCCGTTTACGGTAAGCGCCGTCGCAGTACCACAGTTGTTATTAGCCGGTGCGGCAGGAGGCAGGTTCACGCAGGTGGTAAAGGTGCCTGCACTGGTACCCGTGTAGTAATCATAGATGCGTAAATAATAGGTGACACCAACCGTTAAGCCGGTGGCATTGATGGTTTCCACACCACCCATAAAGGTATTGTCCACGCAGTTCAGAGACGTTAAGCTTCCGCAGCTTCCCCCGGAAAGCAGCTGGATCACGGGATCGTAGCCTGCCGAACCGGTTACGGAGATCTGGTGGGAGGTATTGGTCGCCACAAAGCGGTACCAGGCATCGTCATCAGCGTTGCCCACGCAGCCCGGTAAATTCTGGGTTGCGCCCGGACTGCCCGTAACGCAGTTGCCAATGGTTAATAACACGGCACCCGAACAATTGTCGGATTGCGACTGCATCTGGTAACATGCCAACAGGCATAAAAGAAGCGTGTAAATGTTCTTCATAAACGGGGATTGAAATAAAGAAGGTTATGGATTGCTGATTGTTTCGTTGTGGTATTCCACAGGAGTAAAGCCTTTGTTAACCAGGCTCCGCTTGATGTTCACGGCACTGAATTGCTTATCGCCTTCACCGGCAACAGCGGCTTCGATAGTGATGAGGCGAACCTGGCCGGCGCCTTTCTCCGCTTTGTACTCGATCTTAACTTCGCTTACAAACTCCAGGTTCTTCAGGTCCTGCTGCAAAAATTCCAGTTGCTCGGGAGAGGCTTGTCCCTGGAAAGAATAGTAATGCATTTTGGTGATCTGCTTATCGGATTTAAGCTTTGGTTCTTGTGAAAAGGCAAATTGACTAAGGAAAAGAAACAGGACTGTGATGAGAAAATAAATAAAACGCATAAGAATTTATTTTGATATTTATCTGATATTTTAAGAACTATTAACACCAAAAATATATCAATTTTCCGAGGTAAATCGTATTGCTAATGTTAAATATCGGGGCTTTAACGTTTAAAACAGTTTAGTAGGATTAATGAAAAGTGAACTGATTGTCTTTGTGAGTGAGGAAACTGTTTGTGGGATAAACGACAGAAACCGGCCAAAAAATTAACAATTGCTGTAATTCTGTAGATTTTTTGATCGGAAATGCCCTGAAAAGGCCTCTGAGCCTTAATTTTTTTGTTCTTTCATTTAATTAGTTATATTTGTTAATTAACGATTTTAGCTATTAAACTTTGTATATGAAAAAAGCACTCACTCTTTTTGGACTCGTTATTTCATTTGTTTCTTTTTCACAGATCACCATCACGGCCAATTTGCCGGCAAGCATTAGTGCAGGGTCTTCTATAGATGCAGACGTAAAGATCAATAAAGGAGCTGTCGGCAATTTTGCGAAATACCAGATGGATGTCCCGGGTGGCTATATCGTAACCGCAGGCGATGTGAAAGGTGGTAACTTCACCTTCGAAAATCAAAGGGCTAAGATCGTATGGGTATCCGTACCATCCGAAAATGAATTTACCGTACAGCTAAAGATCCAGGCGAGCAGCACCGCTGCCAGCGGCACTTTCTCTCAGAAATTTTATTACCTCGAGAATAACGAGAAAAAAGAAGTGGATGGGAATTCCATGAATGTAACGGTAGGTGATGGAGGTGCTGTCGCTGCAACAACCCCGGTAGAAAGTACCCCTGTGGAAACCACGCCAAATACGACCCCGGTAGAACCTGTAAAATCTACTCCCGTAGAGACAGTTAAATCAACGCCTGTGGAAACCGTAAAATCTACGCCGGCAGAGCCTGTGAAAACGGTACAGGTGGAAACCGTGAAATCCACACCTGTAGAAAATACAACGGCTTCCAAGGTTTCTTCTTCCACAGCTTCCGAAGGAGGCATGACCTACAAAGTACAATTGGGCGCTTATTCCTCACAACCCAACAAAAGCAAATTTTCGGGCCTGAGCAATGTGAGCATCGACCAGATCAACGGATTGTATAAAGTAACCTGCGGCAGCTTCAAGACAAAAGAAGATGCTGTAAAATACCGCGATGAGCTTACGGCTAAAGGCTTCAACGGCTTTATCGTAAAATACCAGAACGGCCAACGCATCAATTAATTTATTGATTCCTGTATTTTGATCAAAGGCCTCCTCATATCTGCTTGCTTATTGTTTTCTTTTTGTTCCTGGTCTCAGCAATACCCATGGTGGACCCAGTTCAGAAGCGCGCAAACCTTATTGAATCCCGGTTTTTGCGGAACCAAGCGCCTGGTGGATGTCAGGCTGAACTACCGCAACCAATGGACAGGCTTTGACGGCGCTCCCAAAACCTATGCGTTAGCGCTCAACTCCCGTTTGCTGAAAGGAAAGCTGGGCGCCGGTGGCTTTATTTATAAGGATGACATTGGTCCGTTCAAAAATTTCTCCGGCAGCATCACCGGGGCGTATCACCTGAAATTCCCTGATTCGGAGCTCTCTGTCGGCGTGCAGGGAAATTACATGAGCAGGCGCTTCGACGGTACAGACATTACCATCCGTAACCAACAGGATAAAGCTATCAATCAATACGCAGCGGATAAGGTTTCCAATTTCGACATGAGCTTTGGCATTGTGTACTACAACGACCGTTTCCACATCGGGGCGGGTGCCAATAACGTAGCCGGCAGTGCTTTTGAGTTTTACAAAAAAGACGATGCCAAAATGGGGAAATTCACCAATGTGGCGCACTATAATGTGTCGGCAGGCTACAACTGGGCCGATAACCTCGACTACGTATTTGAAAATACCGTACTGGCCGTGTATGTGCCCTCCGTTCCTTTTTCCTTTGAATACAACCTAAGGCTGCACATGAAAAAGCAATTGATGGCCGGCCTCGACTTCCGCTTCAATGATGCCATTGCCCTGCAGGTTGGCTACACCATTAAAGATTACCTCCAGATTTCCTATTCCTACGACTTCGTAACCTCCCCTCTCAGAACCTACCAAAAAGGGTCTCATGAGATCATGATCATTTTCTCATCCAATATGGGAACCGACAAAAGAAAGAGAGGATTTAACGGAAGATTCTTAAAACAGCGCTTCCAGTATCTGCTCCAGTAATAGTTGGTATAATTTTAGCTTAAGCTTTATTTATGGTATTTGCAGTCATCGATCTGGGAACGAACACCTTTAATCTTCTAATAGGGGAAACGCTTCCGGATAATACCTTTAAGCGCCTGTTCAATACTAAAATTGCCGTGAAGCTCGGTGAAGGAACCATTAACTCCGGCTACATCGGCGATGCTCCTTTTCAGCGCGGCATCAATGCCCTCAAGCAATACCAGCAATACATCCTGGATTATAATGTCGAGAAAGAATTTGCCTTTGCCACTTCTGCGATCCGCTCGGCTTCCAATGGTCCCGACTTTGTGAAGGCTGCCCTGGAGCAAGCGAAGATCTCGGTAACGGTGATCGACGGTGATGAAGAGGCGGAGCTGGTATATTACGGCAACCGCATGGCGGTGAAGATGTCGGAAAACATTTCGCTCATCATGGACATCGGCGGCGGCAGTACCGAATTTATCCTGGCCAACAACGATACCATATTCTGGAAAAAAAGCTTTAAGCTCGGCGCAGCGCGGCTGCTCGACCGCTTCAAACCCAATGACCCGATTACGGAGCAGGAAATCAACGCCTTTCACGACTACCTGCGTACCGAGCTGCAATCCCTGCGTGAGGCGGTGAAGCAGTACCAACCGATGGAGCTGATCGGCTCTTCGGGCGCTTTCGATTCGGTGGTAGATCTTATTGGCGGCGAGTTCAATCATCCGCTCATCAGCGATGGCCAAACCGAGTATCACATTTCCCTGGGAGAATATGACCTGATCAGTTGCAAGATCAAAGCTTCTACCTTGCACGAGCGCTACCAGATGCCTTACCTCATTAATATGCGGGCCGATATGATGGTGATTTCCGTGATGCTCATCGATCACGTCCTGAAAGAGCTGAACCTGAATGTTTTTAAGACCTCTACCTTTTCGCTTAAGGAAGGCGTCATCAGTAAAAAATTGGGACTGACACTGCGATAAAGCCTGTACTGATAAAAAACAAATCCTGTTTCACAACCATTTTTGAGAGAACTTACCGCGATTAAAATTTTGGGCGTGTCTCCGCAAAGAGGCAGCGGAGTCGTGCTTTTCGCTGCAATCTTTTGCAAAGAACAGGCAAAAGGATTTCCGCTACAATCACTCACGCAGGTTTGCTCGGAGGTATGAGTTAGCTCAATGATGTGAATACAAGCGCCAGGGATTTCTAAAACCGGATTTTTTAAAGATGAATCTGTTTTTGCTCCCGCTCGCTGAGCTTGCCGATGTCTTTTTTCCTTACCTTTGGACGGACATGATTGCTGCCAGCCCATATACCTTACCGCTTATTACAGAGTTTGATGACAAGCTGCTCCTGAAAAACAGCTGGCTGATGATCCTGCATGCCTCGCGCATTCCGCCGCATGTGGGCATTATGATCAACGGCTCCTACAGTTCGCTTACCATCAAAGGACATGAGCTGAACGTGAGAGCGGAAGTGCTCCTGAAAACCATTTCGCAGAAAAAGATCGAAACGCTGGCAGTGCAGCTGGTGAAGCAACCGGTGTTCAGCGCCGATTATCAAAAAGAAGTGCTCGACTTCTACATCAGGCAATTTCCGAAAGTGGAGGCGCATAAGGCCAGCTGCCTGAGCCCCGTAAAGCTTTTCCTGCAGGAGTTTTACGCCATTCCATACGATGCCCGGGAGCTCTTGTTTGAGATTACAGAACGCCTGAAACAAAATGCGTATATTGACAAGGTACTGGGTTTCAATCTGAAAGATACTCTCACGGAAAGTGAATTTTCACTCCCGGTGTATTCGCATGAGCGCTTGCAGGAAGTGATTGCCCAGGAAACGTCTTATCAGAATTAAATGTTTATTAAGAACGCTCATATTTTCCTGCGTGCGGTCGAAAAAAGCGACCTCGATGTGCTTTATGCCTGCGAGAATGATATGTCGGTATGGAAAGTAAGCAACACACAAACGCCTTTCAGCAAATACGTCCTGGAGCAGTACCTCGATACGGCGCACCAGGATATTTATACCAATAAGCAATTGCGCCTGATGATCTGCGCGCAGGATTCAGGGATAGCAGTAGGAACCATCGACCTCTTTGAATTTGAGCCGGCCCACGCCAGGATAGGAGTAGGGGTTTTGATCTTTGAGACCTTCCGGAATAAAGGCTATGCCTATGAAGCGCTCTGCTGCCTGAAACAATACGCCTTTGAGACCTTGTTGCTGAACCAGCTGTATTGTAACATCAGCGCCTCCAATGGCGATAGCATCCGTTTATTTGAGAAGCTGGGTTTCCGGAACTCAGGCGTAAAAAAGAGCTGGAACAAAACAGCAGAGGGCCAATTTGAAGACGAGCTGTTCTATCAGTTGATCCGGTAATTCTTTTCCGGAACTTACAGAACAGAAATCATAGAAACGTTTTTCTTATTCTGTTCTAATCAATGTACTAATCTGCCTCATCAGCGTCATCTACGTTCCATTGCCACAAAGTCATCCTGATTACCTCACCTTTTTCGCCACCACGATCATTTCCTCGCCAATATTTAAAAGAGAGAGCGTTTTGTAAATCACGTTGTGTGCCCACATGTAGAGCTTTAGCTTCCACATCGGTTTCTGTGTAAAGGTATTGAAGTAGTTTTGCCGCTCGCTGGCATTGATGGTTTTATTCTCCTCATTCAGAGTTACTTTCTTCTTTGTCTTAAAGCGCTTGATGAGAGGCAGAATGGTGTACATGATAAACAGCTTGATTTCGAAGGACGATTTGATCGTTTCCACCTGGTAGCCGTATCTTTCGAGCAGTTGGCTGATGGTCTTTTTGCTGAAATAGTTGACGTGATCCAGGCCCATCATCTTCCAGTTGTCTTTGTATTTTTTCGCAAAGTAGGAATCGATCTGCGGCACCTGGAGTACAAGGTAGCCGTTCATCGCGGTTACCGAAGCGCATTTTTCGACAAACGTATCTGCCTTATCAATGTGCTCCAGGACATCCCACATGGTAACCACATCAAACTTTTTAGATTCGTCCATATCGAAGAAATCCATATGGTCTACCGGAAGTTTCAGATCGTTTTTGGAGTAGAGGTAGGGCTGCTCGGAAATTTCGATGCCGTATACCTTATAGCCAAGCTGTTGACCGGTGAGCATAAAATGTCCCCAGCCGGCACCCAGGTCGAATAAAGAAGAGCCCGAAGCTTTGTATTTTTTAATGAGGTCGTAGCGTAATTTGTGGCGCTCGATCTTGACCCAGTTATTGCCGGCGCGCACGGCATTGGCCACGTGCTCATCCTTGTAATTATGGTAATCAATGCTTTTCCTGTAATAAGGAGGAATGAACAGGAAGGAGCAGGACAGGCATTCGGCAACAGCGAATGTTTCTTTCTGGTATTTTACTTTAAATTGGGAATGATCTGTATTTCCGCACACACAACAACGAATGTCTTCAAAAATATCGGGCATAATTCAGGATAGGTTCTTTTTTTAGGGTTTTGTTTCTTGTTCAAAAGTAGATTCGGTTACGGGAGTCGTGTCCCTGAAATAGGAGATGCCTCCCCAGCTGAAAATTTTCTTTTGATACACATAAGCGGATGATTCTTTGACAACCACGCGCTGGATAATAACGACACCGGTTCCGGTAATGGTTTCCTCGGTTACTCCCGGAGGATATTTTGCCAGCAGGGCTTTTAACTTAGCATCGGTTGCCGCGGCGGTTGCGGTATCTGAGTTGAGCAGTTTTTCGATCTCGGCCAGTTTACCTTTGGCGTAGGAGTCGCCGGCTTTTATGATGAGGGCATCCTCGTAAGAAGTTTTGGCTTCTTTGTAACGTTTGGTTTTAAACAGGCCATCGGCCTTGGCGATCGCTTCTTTGTATTTGTCGCCACCAAGGGTAGGCGCGATAGAATGCTTTGCTTCTTTTTCTGCTTTCTCGGCAGCTGCCTTTTCCGCTGCTAACTTATCGGCGGCAGCTTTTTCAGCCGCCAGTTTCTCTGCAGCAGCCTTCTCCTCCGCGGCTTTGGCAGCCTTTGCTTTCTCTTCGGCTTGTTTATCGGCAGTGGCTTTTTCTAAGGCTAACTTATCTGCTGCTAATTTCTCTGCCGCTGCTTTTTCCTCAGCAGCTTTGGCAGCCTTTGCTTTCTCTTCGGCTTGTTTATC
>CAZIYT010000002.1:630825-747977 GCA_964543545.1 uncultured Flavobacterium sp.
CTGCTTTTTCCTCAGCAGCTTTGGCAGCCTTTGCTTTCTCTTCGGCTTGTTTATCAGCAGTGGCTTTTTCTAAGGCTAACTTATCTGCTGCTAATTTCTCTGCCGCTGCTTTTTCCTCAGCAGCTTTGGCAGCTTTTGCTTTCTCTTCGGCTTGTTTATTTGCCGTGGCTTTTTCTAATGCTAACTTATCCGCGGCAGCCTTTTCAGCAGCGGCTTTTTCAGCAGCAGCTTTCTCAGCAGCGGCTTTGTCGGCGGCAGCCTTTGCAGCAGCAGCCTTTTCAGCGGCAGCTTTTTCTGCAGCGGCCTTTTCAGCAGCAGCTTTCTCAACAGCGGCTTTGTCGGCGGCAGCTTTTTCTGCAGCAGCTTTATCGGCGGCGGCCTTCTCAGCAGCGGCTTTTTCTGCGGCGGCTTTTGCAGCAGTGGCTTTTTCTAAGGCTAACTTATCTGCTGCTAATTTCTCTGCCGCTGCTTTTTCCTCAGCAGCTTTGGCAGCTTTTACTTTCTCTTCGGCTTGTTTATTAGCCGTGGCTTTTTCTAATGCTAACTTATCCGCAGCAGCTTTGTCAGCGGCGGCTTTTTCTGCGGCAGCTTTTTCAGCAGCAGCTTTCTCGGCGGCGGCTTTCTCGGCAGCAGCCTTTTCAGCAGTAGCTTTGTCCGCAGCAGCTTTCTCGGCGGCGGCTTTTTCTGCGGCAGCTTTATCGGCGGCAGCCTTTTCAGCAGCAGCCTTCTCAGCAGCAGCTTTCTCGGCAGCAGCCTTGTCAGCAGCAGCTTTATCGGCGGCAGCCTTTTCAGCGGCGGCTTTCGCAGCAGCAGCTTTCTCGGCAGCAGCTTTCTCGGCAGCAGCCTTCTCAGCGGCAGCTTTCTCAGCAGCGGCTTTGTCGGCGGCGGCTTTCTCGGCAGCAGCCTTTTCAGCAGTAGCTTTGTCCGCAGCAGCCTTTTCAGCAGCAACTTTCTCAGCAGCGGCTTTGTCGGCGGCGGCCTTTGCAGCAGCAGCCTTTTCAGCGGCGGCTTTCTCGGCAGCAGCTTTTTCTGCGGCAGCCTTTTCAGCAGCAGCTTTGTCGGCGGCGGCTTTCTCAGCAGCGGCTTTCTCAGCAGCAGCTTTTTCTGCAGCAGCCTTTTCAGCAGCAGCTTTCTCAGCAGCAGCTTTTTCTGCAGCAGCCTTTTCAGCAGCAGCTTTATCGGCGGCAGCCTTTGCAGCAGCAGCCTTTTCAGCGGCAGCTTTTTCTGCAGCAGCCTTCTCTGTGGCGGCTTTTTCAGCGGCAGCTTTCTCAGCAGCGGCCTTCTCGGCAGCAGCTTTATCCGCGGCAGCCTTCTCCGCGGCGGCTTTCTCAGCTGCAGCTTTATCCGCGGCAGCCTTTTCAGCGGCGGCTTTTGCAGCAGTAGCTTTATCGGCGGCGGCCTTCTCAGCAGCGGCTTTTTCTGCGGCAGCCTTCTCTGCGGCGGCTTTGTCGGCGGCGGCCTTTGCAGCAGCAGCCTTTTCTGCGGCGGCTTTCTCAGCAGCGGCTTTGTCGGCGGCGGCCTTTTCAGCGGCGGCCTTCTCAGCAGCAGCCTTCTCAGCAGCAGCCTTCTCAGCAGCAGCCTTCTCAGCAGCGGCTTTATCGGCGGCAGCCTTTGCAGCCGCATCATCGGCGGCTTTCTTAGTTAAAGCTTCCTGGTCTTTAATAATCACATCGATCTGGGCCAGCTGATCTTTTGGGTAATTTTCGCCGGGCTTTAACTGGATTGCCTGGTTATAAGCGGCCTTGGCGGTGGGCCAGTCCTTTTTCTTAAAGGCATTATCCGCCGTTTTAATTGCGGAATTATAATTGGCTTCAAGTTCCTTTTGCTTATTAATGGCATCTTTTTCAAGCTGCCTTAAGCGGTCTAAAGCATCCAACATCTGGTTACTATAGGCTTCGTCATAATCAAAATTGTCTAAAGTGGAGTTGTAGGTGACTTTTACAAGTGGCTGATTTAAAACCGAATAGTCGATCCCGGGTAAAGGTTCGAATAAGCTGATGGACTCAATATTAAATCCTTTGAACGCATCTTTTGTCTTATCGGCCGGTACACCGCGGGTAGAAACCTGGAATTTTTTGGTGCAATGCCCCGTTTTGGTCACAATAATGGTATAATCGCCATTGGGAGGAATCTGAAATTTGAAAGCGCCGTCGTCGCCGGTCATCGTCTGCTGCACCTGTTTTCCTCCCTGCATGAGTGTCACCGTGGCCCCCTGGAGCTTTTTTCCATTTTTTTCAATACGGCTTGAAAAGGGGAGTGCCCAGTCCTGTGCAAATGAAGAATAAACGCTGAAAATGAAAAATAAAATAAGTGTGTAACCGTTCTTCATAAATTACAAAGCTGTAGTTTTGTATTGAGGGATAAATTTACATAATTTTCCATAATAAACTGATTTAAAATTATATATGCATCAGCAAAAGGCAGGCCATTCTTATAGTTTCTGGGAAACACAAACCTATTTCAGAGGCGTGGACCTGGTGGTGATCGGAAGCGGCATCGTAGGTCTGAATGCCGCCATTTCGTATCAGGAAAAACATAAAAAAGCGAAGGTGCTGGTCCTGGAACGCGGCATGCTGCCTTCGGGCGCCAGCACCAAAAATGCAGGCTTCGCCTGTTTCGGAAGCGTGAGCGAATTATTGTCCGATCTCAGGCAGAGCAGCGAAGACCTGGTCTGGCAAACAGTCGGGATGAGGATCAAGGGACTGGAGCTGCTCAGGAAACGCCTCGGCGATAAGCACATCGACTACAGGGAATACGGCGGTTATGAACTGTTTGATGATGAGCAGCGTTTCGGGGAATGCACAGAGCAGGTGGAATACCTGAATAAACAGCTCAGGCAGTTTCTGAAAGAAAAAGAAGTGTACAGCATGGCCAACCGGAAGATGGCAGATTTCGGATTCAAAGGCATCAAAGGCCTCATCTTTAATAAAAAGGAAGGGCAGATCGATACGGGCCGGATGATGACGGAACTCCTGAAGCTGGCTCAAAGCAAAGGCATCCTGATCCTGAACCGGGTTGAGGTAAAGCGCCTGGACGATTCGGGGCATGGGGTGGATCTGCTGACGACAGCCGGGGAGATCAGGGCCGGAAAAGTGATTGTGGCAACCAATGGCTTTGCTTCGCAGCTGCTGGACCTGGAGGATGTAAAACCGGCCAGGGCACAGGTGCTGGTCACCAAACCGATTAAGGATCTCCGGATCAAAGGAACTTTTCATTACGACGAAGGCTTTTATTATTTCCGCAATATCGGGAACCGGGTCTTGTTTGGGGGCGGAAGAAACCTGGATTTTGAAACCGAAACGACCACGGAGCTGGCCCTGAATTCCAAAATTCAGAAAAGACTGGATCAACTCCTGAAAGAGGTGATTCTGCCGGACACGGCTTTTGAGGTCGAACAGCGCTGGGCCGGCATCATGGGCGTGGGCAGCGAAAAAAAACCGATCATCCGTCAGTTATCTTCCAATACCGTTTGCGCCGTACGGATGGGAGGTATGGGAATAGCGATAGGATCTTTGGTAGGGAAATTAGCGGTGGATGAGTTGTAGAATCTGATTTTTGAGAATCCCTGCGCCAAGGATGCAAAGGGTTCAGTTTTTTTAAAACTTGAGAAAGCGTTTGCACACAGCGCGTGGAAGTAATAGGAGTAACCATAGAGTTTTAGGTTTGGAAATCAGCAGTTTGTGAATTTTAGGGTTAAACATATATCATAATTTAATGTAGTAAATATAAAATTTCAATTTAACATAATATTAATTATAAGATGTTTGAAATATTGCTGAAAGCCTTTAAATACTGGGATTTTATTAAACGGACGTCAGTCATGCGCTTACTTATTGACTACCGTCTTCTATCATGAGATCCATTCTTCTGCAAAGCCTGAATTTGACGTTCAAAACAGCTTTAAGAGATGGCCCTGGATTAGATAAATACATTAAATATTGTTAATCAGAGGTTTACAAATGTTCGATAAATGTCGAAAACCTTCTTTCTGATAGTAGATTTGCAACCAAATTATTAATCCCGTAAGATTAATGGAATCGGCCCTCCGGGTTTGTTTCATTCTGTCTTATACTAAACGTTATAACAGATACAGATGAAGTTATCCATGTTCAAATTCAATCTGCCGAAAGAACTTCTGGCAGAACACCCTTCCAAAAACCGTGACGAAAGCCGCCTGATGGTCGTTGACCGCGCCACCGGAAAGATTCACCACAAAAAATTCAAAGACATCATCAATTACTTCGACGAAGGTGACGTGATGGTACTCAACGATACCAAAGTGTTCCCGGCGCGGATGTATGGCAATAAAGAAAAAACCGGCGCCAAGATCGAAGTATTCCTCTTGCGCGAGCTGAATGCCGAAAGCCGTTTATGGGACGTCCTGGTAGACCCGGCGCGTAAGATCCGTATCGGAAATAAATTATACTTTGGCGAAAACGACAACGTGGTTGCTGAGGTAATCGACAATACAACTTCCCGCGGCCGTACGCTGCGTTTCCTGTTCGACGGTTCTTACGAAGAATTCAGAAAAGCGCTTTACGACCTGGGCGAAACGCCCTTACCGAAATACATCAAGCGTGCCGTGGAAGACAGCGACGTAGAACGCTACCAAACGGTATTTGCCCAAAACGAAGGCGCTGTGGCTGCTCCTACTGCCGGCCTGCATTTTAGCCGCGAATTACTGAAACGCCTTGAAATTAAAGGGCTTGAGTTTGCTCGCCTGACCTTACACATCGGTCTCGGTACCTTCCGCATGGTGGAAGTGGAAGATCTGACCAAGCACAAAATGGACAGCGAGGAAGCCATCATCAGCGAGGAAGCCTGCAAGATCATCAACAACGGTAAAGACAAAAAGAAAAAGGTATGCGCGGTTGGTACAACCGTGATGCGCGCCCTGGAATCTTCCGTTTCTACCACCGGGCATGTTAATCCTTACAACGGCTGGACAAATAAGTTCATCTTCCCTCCTTACGATTTTTCAGTAGCCAACTGCATGGTCACTAATTTCCACATGCCCGAATCGACCCTGCTGATGCAGGTAGCGGCTTTCGGCGGTTACGACCTGATCATGAAAGCTTACAAGGAAGCGATCAAGGAAAAATACAAATTCTACTCTTATGGCGATGCCATGTTGATTTTGTAAGATTAATCAACTAGTTTTATAGCCATCCGTAATTTACGGATGGCTTTTTTGTTTATACAAGCGCGCAGCAGGTGTTTTTCAATACGATCCAATATTTAATCTTTCTTCCTGTAGTTCTGCTGCTTTATTATGTTACGATTCCCAGGTACAGGTGGGTTGTTCTATTCATTGCCAGCTGCATATTTTACATGTATTTCATCCCGAAATACATTTTATGCCTGTTTTTCCTCATCATTGTTGATTATGTGCTGGCGCTGAAGATCGATGCAACAGAACGGCAACAACAGAAAAAGCTGTTTTTGATTCTAAGCATCGTTTCCAATTTCGGGCTGCTGTTCTATTTCAAATACCTGGGCTTTTTTACAGAAACGCTCAATACGGTGCTGCTGGACTTTTTCGGGAAGCACATCAACGTGAGCAACGAGATCCTTCCCATCGGCTTATCGTTTCACACCTTTCAGTCGGTAAGCTATGTGGTGGATGTGTATAAGGGAAAACAAAAGCCCGAAAAGCACCTGGGCATCTACTCAACCTATGTGCTGTTCTTTCCGCAAATGGTGGCCGGGCCTATCGAGCGCTTTTCTACCCTGGGAAATGAACTGAAGAAAACGGTGTCCTTTAGCTTCGATTTTGTGAAGAAAGCCCTGCCCCTTTTCCTCATCGGCTTATTCTATAAAACCGTGATTGCCGATAATTGCGGCGAATACGTGAACCAGACCTATGCCTCGCTTTCCTCCCAACACTCCCTGAATGTGCTGCTTGCCGTATTTTTGTTCAGCATCCAGATCTATAGCGATTTCTTTGGCTATTCCTTAATGGCCCAGGCCAGTGCATCCCTGTTCGGGATCAGGCTGGTGGATAATTTTGCCTTTCCTTTTTTCTCCCGCAACATCATAGAGTTCTGGAAAAAGTGGCACGTATCGCTCACCGGCTGGTTCAGGGATTATGTGTATATCCCTTTGGGTGGAAACCGCGGCTCCTTTCTGAAATATGCCTTCAACATTGCGCTCATCTTTACCCTGAGCGGCTTGTGGCATGGCGCGGGAATCAATTTTATCCTCTGGGGCTTTCTTCATGCCGCCTGTTACATCATCACTGTCGTCGTAATCAAACAACCCGGCTTCCGGCTTCCGGCCATCCTGGGCTATGTCACTACCTTTATCCTTGTTGCCTTTATTTTTGTGTTCTTCCGGAGCGGTAGTATCAACGAGAGCAGCGCCATCTTCCGACAGATCCTTCAGCCTGTAGCCGGAGCCTCATTCCTTCCGGTGTCCGCCCTGTTGTGCGCCAACCTGGCTATTGTATTCTTTATTGAATTGTTCGCTCATAAACAACTCAGTTACAGAGCCTTTATCTCCATAAATTCCAGGCCGGTTAACACGGTATTGTTTCTTTACCTCCTGTTTGCGATCTTAGTATTCAGCGGCGTCGATAACCTTCCTTTTATTTATTTCCAGTTTTAATGAGATACATCGTCTATATCTTAAGCATTGCGGGCATCGTCTTTCTGGCGGACAAGGCTTATGTGAAGCTTGGACTGTACAAAGACGATATTAAAACCTGCAATGCTGAGCTGCTTTACGAGCTCGACTCCCTGCAAAATACCGCTTCGGTGCTTTATTTCGGAGAATCCTCCAATTTTACGGCCGCAGAACAGGACAGCTCAACGCATTCCATTTCCGAGCTCCTGGCAGAGATGCATCCTGAGCTAAAGATCCAGGGCATCTCAAAAAGCGCCATTCATGCCTCGACCTTCAAGGCCCTGATCAGGCGCATCAATGACCAGGCGACCGTAAAAACAGTCATCGTCACCATGAACCTGCGCTCCTTTGGCATCAACTGGATCCAATCCGAACTGGAAACAAACCTGTCCCGTGCCGGGATCCTGTATTCCACCTACCCGCCGATCCTTAAGAAGTGCTTACTCACCTTCAAAGCTTACGACAACACCCCTCTTTTTAAGCGGAAGGACATCATCAAATCTCATTACAAAGGCGACAAATTTAAACTGGCCCACCAAAGCTTTAGCTCTGTGTATGAATGGGATAAGGTGATGTATGACAAGGGGGTTCCGGATGCCAATGGTACTAAGGACCCCGGAAAAACAAACATTGCCTGCCATTTTATTAAGAACTATGCTTTTGTGATTGATGAGGATAACCCAAGGATCAGGGATTTTGATGCGATTGTAAGGCTTTGCCAGGAGAAAAACCTGAACCTGATTTTTCATGTACTGCCCGAAAACCATGAGCGGGTTGCAGAGCTATGTGGAGCCGATCTGGATGGGCTGATGGAGAAAAATGTAGCTTTTCTGAAAAACAGGTACGGGAAAGCATCCGTCTTTATCTCCAATTACGATCTTTTGCCGGATAGTGTCTTCATCGACAGGGAATGGCCGACAGAACATTATACCTTTACCGGAAGGTATTCCGTGGCAAGGCGTATTTCGGAATCGCTCACATTAAAACCCAAAACACACCTCTAGTGGAACTAAACGTAAATAACTTAGCAATCAGTAAAAACAGTATTTTTTATGTGTTTGTGCTTTTGTTATTTATAAGTGTTTCCTTAGTCTCCATTCATGATGCTTATTACTACGATCGTTGGAAATTGTTTTCCGATAGCTATGATTACCTCACGCAGGCCAAAATGGATTTTTTCTCTTTTAATTTTTGGTTCCCGGCAAAAACAAAGGACTTTTATCCCCGCCCATTTACCGTTCCCCTGATTTATAAAATGATTGGCGGCGATGTTTCCCTGATCGTGATATGGCAAAAAATCATCCACTTCCTTTCGGCTACGCTGTTATGCATTTCGGTATCACTGTTCATTAAAAGGCAATTTTTAAAATACCTGTTGGCTGTGTTTATCTGTATCGTTTTTTGCTGGTGGAATATCCTGGGCTGGGCTCAATTGGTCCTGTCCGAATCCTTATCCTTTAGTTTCACCTGGATATGGGTCTCCTCCCTGCTATTCTGGATAAAGTTCAACACGAGACTTACATTTTCGATCCATATTCTTAGTGTTCTGTTGTTTTTATTTACAAGGGATTCCTGGTCTTATGTACTGATTCTCTTTTATGTGTTTGGGATCATAACGGCTTATCTCTTTTCAAAAAATCTGCTTAAGCGCATGCTTGTTCTGTTGTTGACCTGCTGCCTGGCTTTTATAATACAACAAAAAGCCATTGCGCGTGGAGAAAGACAAAAGATGCCGGTCATTAACAACCTGGTAGTCAGAATCATTAAGGATTCTTCTTACCTGCACTATTTTGTCTCTGAGGGGATGCCCATGGGCGAAGAATTAAGAGAGGAGTATCACGCCATTGATTTCACGATTGATGAAAACCGGACCCTGATTTATGAGCTTTATACCAGTAAAAAATATGAGCCCCTGTTTGATTGGGTGGTAAAAAACGGGAAAAGTACCTATCTGAAATTTATGCTCACGCATCCCTCCTATCCTTTGATGCTTAACGAGCCTTCAGCTAAAATGAAATCCTTCTTTGTCAGAAATCTCTATCAGTACACGCGCGGGCCTATAGGCATTTCTCAATACGTCGACTCTGTTTTTCCGGTCTTTTCTTACCTGGCCCTTTTTATATTCGTAATTCTGTTGGCCCTTATCAATATCAAACTTAAAAACCTGATCTATATTATTTTTACAGTTTTATATATCGTTTTTATTGCCAATGCCCTGATCATTTATAATGCGGATTCTTTGGAAACAGACAGGCATCTGTTTAACGATTCTGTTTTGGTGGAAATTTTTGGGGCTGTCTTTTTTTGTTTTATACTCGATTCTTTATCGATTCAAAGAATTACAGGGTACATAACACACAAAAAGGCTAATCCATAATAATAAGCTTGCTTTTGCTCTCCCCTACTAAAATGATATACATGCCCGGCGTAAGATGCTCTGTTCGTAAGATCAATTCATTAGAAGAGATGCTTTCCAGGTTATTATCAAGTTCGGTTTCCCTCCCGAGCCAGTCTGTTACCTTAACATCTTTCAGCTTAACCGGTTTGTTGCATGTTATGGTCACGTGATGTTTGGCAGGATTAGGAAAAACACTAAACAACCTGTTTTCTTCACCAGAGAGCTCATCAATGGAAACCGTGCTGAAACTGCCAAAACTCAATAAGGAATCGAGCTTTACAAAATAACCGTCTCTTAATACCGCCCCATATCCTTCGGTATATCCTATAGCGGCATAGCCTTTGTCTTTTGTTGCAATCAGCTTATAAAGCTCATCATTCAGTATAGAGCCGAAACCTGCTGAGGCAAAGTAGTTTAGACCGTAATCCATTTCCAGGATCTTGATTTGTTTTTCATACCCCGAAACCTTAACATAAGAAATGGTATTAACGATATTCGGAGTTCGCCTGGAAACGACGATTGAATTAAATATGGCATCATCGGATGAGGTATTATCAATCGTTTGGTTATAAAAACTACCGTTGCTGTAAAGCCTGAATGAATAGCCATTGTAATAATTCAGATTAGTACCGAAGGACTTTGTTCCTCCTACCACATAAAGCTCACTGCTCGGATGCTGGATGATCTCATTGGCAAAATCCTCGCGGCTGCCCCCGAAGAATTTGCACCATACCGAGTCGCCCATGATGTCGAGCTTAAACACCCACACATCGCCCGAGTCCACATCATTATAGCTTTTGGTATAGCCCGTAAGGGCAAAGCCGCCATCGCTGGTTTGTACGATCGATTTAAACTCATCATCGTGCTGCCCGCCGTAGGTTTTCGTCCATACCACATTGCCATTGCCATCGGTTTTTACCACATAACCGTCGGCGTTGCCATGCCCGAAGCTATAGGTGGTACCGGCAATCACAAAGCCACCGTCGAAGGTTGTTTGCAGGCTGTAGGCAAAATCCCAATCGCTCCCTCCTATCGTTTTTTGCCAGAGCAGGTTTCCGTTTTTGTCGGTCTTCAGCAGGAAGATATCATAGCCGCCAAAGCCGATGGAATTGGTATACCCTACGGTCACATAGCTCGAATCGATGAGCTGAAGGACGCTTTTGCCGATCTCGTTACTATAATTCCCGAATGATTTCTCAAACTTGCGGTTCCCCATGCTATCCAGCTTCAAAAGGTACAGGTCGGTATTTCCCTGCCCGAAACTGCTGGTAGAACCTGTAATGATATAGCCGTTATCCAGCGTTTGTTTCACATCGTAACCGGCATCATAGCCATTGCCGCCAAAGCTCATGTAAAATTTACGCGGTGCCTGGGCATGTGACATGATCGCCGCCAGAAGAGCCAGGAGGCAAACACTGTATTTTTTTGAAATTAACCACATAGGCACATAGATTTAGAATGATTATATGACTAACTCTTAAATTTTTTGGCGATACTGATAAAAGCACCCTGTCCGTAAGTGTTCTTCGGGGAAATATAGCCCTGCAGGCTGTTGCTTCCCACTTTCACATAAAAGCCCGGAGAATTGTATTGCAGCGTGAGCCCTACTCCCAGCCTGGCATAACCGCCATAGCCCACATGCAGGGCCGTTGAAAAGCGCGGCGTAAAATTGTACTCCGCATCCGCAAAAAAGTAAGGCTTGAAATTGGAGTTGAACAAATAACGGAAGCCGGTGCTGAGGGCAAACTTATCTGTGAAAATAATTTTATTGATGATGAGCAGGTTCGTCGGGATGTTCACATTGAAGGCCTCTTTATGGGCATTCGTTGTATTCCGGATGATGGTATCCTGGTTGATGGCCGAGAGAGTTGAGTCCTGGAGGTCCAGCAGGTTATCGACCTGGTAACCCGAAAAGCGGAAGCTGGAGTCACTGCTGTACTGCACGCTGTTGTCGAACCAATGCAGGAAGCCGATGTTATTGGCATTGACGGTGAGCACACTGCTTTTCCCCAGGCGGCTGTTGTAAGGCGTTTCAAAGAAAATATCGGCGCTGGCCCCTGCTCCCGAGTATAAGAGCGGATTGGAGATCCTGCCGGTATCGCTCATAGCCATTGTAAAATTGGAATTAAAGATGAGCTCCGTGCCGTCGGCATTGGTGTAGAGCGAGGAGCCCTGGTTGGCTTTGATGTAGAACAGTTGTTGGCCTTTGAGCACAGAAACCGACACCCCTATTTTGGCTGTTGTGTCGATTTTATGCCAGATAAAGCCCACCTTCAGCTCCTGGAAACGCAGGGAGTTGATGCTGGAGCCGCTGAAATTCTTGGTTTCATCCAGGTAAGGCCTGTTGCCGTAAAAGGCCAGCTGGTAAAAATCCTTGGTATAAGAAGCATTGAAGATCTGCTGGTCCTTCACGCCGATCAGGTAGGAGTATTTAGGATTTTTGCCGAAGAACGCGGCGACATCGTAATTGAAGTTGGCGCCCAGCACATTCAGCTCTTTCATCGTTTTGGCCGAGGCATCCTTCAGCGGCTTGTCGATATAACCGCCAACAATAAATTTATTCAGAAAAGCATTGTAAATGCCGTTGGAGCCAAGCTCATATTCTCCGTTCAGGGAAATGCTTCGCCCTGTTTTTTCGAAATTCAGAAACTCGGAATTATACTGTGCCTTTGCCAAAACCGAAACCAATACCAATACGTACGTCAATCCCTTCCTCATCTACTTCGTCTTTACATTATAGTTCACGTTCGCGCTCAACAGGAGGTCGAGGTAACTGGTATCTTTGATCTTAACCGGTGTGGGCTGGTTGGGCAGGTACAGATAGGTCACAAATTTCACCCGGCTGCATTCCCTCAGGTGGTCTATCTTAAGCTTATCGAAAGACGCCACCAGCTTGGTATCTGTATAATTGAGCACCGTGTTGGCATTATCCGTCAGAGCCGACTGAATGGTATTGTTATCCCAGGTAAACATCGAGTCTACCACCTGGTTCTGGTCGTTTACCATATAGCCCTGGATCTGAGCCCTGAACGGGTAGTTATTCCGGGCCTGGAGAATCATCTCGCAGCTATTGACATTGCTGAGCTGGCTGATGCCCGTGAGGTCTATCTTGGCGTAATTGATCAGGTTGAAATAATCGGCCGAGAGCTCGAAGGGAATGTCCACATCGGCAATCACTTTCAGCCCGTGCCCGTAGTAGGCAAAATCATTTCCGGCCGAGATGTTTCCCAGCGGGTTCAGCTTGGCCTGTACTTTATAGCCAAGGTAATTCGGTACGTTTTCCAGGAAAGCATTGAGGTTGGAGTTCGAGGAGTTAATATCAATCTGCTTCACCCAGGGGAAAACCGGGTTGGAAGCATTGTAGGTTTTGCCGGCGCGGTTCACATTGATGGTTTGCAGGAGGTTTCCCGCATTGAGAGATACCACATTGGGCGGCGTGGTTTTGATGGAGCGGATATTGCTGATGGTGCTGCTGAGCTCTATCCCGAATTCGTTGATGATGCGGAAGTTAATCGCCGATTGCGTGAGGGCGAAATTACTCGGCTTAAAATTCTCGAACATCCCCAGCAAGGTCGAATCCGGACCGAAGGAAAGGTCCTGCTGCCCGAAATAGCCCTGTACATAGGCCGGTACCACATCGGAAAACGACAATTTAACACTTAAGCCCTGCCCTACCTGGAGCTGATCGGCCACTCCCGACGGATCGGTGGTAATGGTATAGGACTGCACCAGCGTATTGATCTTGGTATTGTTGAGGCCTGTTAAATTAATGGTATAGTCGTCGAGTGGATATATCCTGGTGAGCGTCGAGGGATTAGCCGTAGAGCCTCCGCTCACTGTCTGGTTAATATGCAGGATGTTACCCCCCAGGTTAGCAGAGTTGATATCATAGTTGAAATTCAGGGGCTGGCCGTAGGTATTCGAGTATTCCACTTTCAAAAAGCCCTTTTTAACAATTGCCTTATTCAGCTCTACGCCATTGCTCACATTAAAGGTAATCTCGCGGTCGGTAGCGCCATTATTGGCAAAAACGGTGGTTCCCGGGTTAAGCTGTGAGGTAAAAGGAGAGGTAAAACCCAGAACGACAGTCGTATCGGGTAGCTTCACCAGGCTGTCCATCGTAAAATTGATGATGTCCTTACTGAAAGCAATGTGCAATAAGCCGCTCGGATCGGCCTTAAAAATGGTATCCCCGAAAAAATTGCTGAAGTTCAGGTGGCTTTTGGCAATGGGAAAAGCAGCATCCACATCCCAGCTGGTTCCCTTTTTACATGACAAAAATGGTAACAAAAAGGCCAAAAGCAGCAATCTGAACAAAATACGCATATTACAAACATAAGATATTTACACCTGATTTCCAATGGATTGTTTGGCAAAGTTTTTGTAATATTGATGCTGAAAATTTACAGTTCGTTCATGCAATATTCATTCAGATTTTTTGTTAGCTGGATTATCTCCGCAGTTTTGATGTATGCGGCATTTTATTTCTGGCACGGAATCTTTCTGAACGACCTCGATAACATTTCTTTTTCCAAAACCCTTTTCCTGCTGCTGGCCGCTTTGGTTTACCTCGTGATCTCCTTTGTACTTTACAGGGTTTACGAAATGCGCCTGCTCAACCACATCATTTCCTCCCCCATGCTTCGCGGCGTTGCCTCGGGCATTATCGTAGGATTTGTGCTCTTTGCCGCCATTACCGTACTGGGTATTTCCTTTACCAAGCACATGACCATGACCTACATGATGGTCGATTGCCTCTGGCAAATGGCGGAACAGGTCCTTGGCGGGATCATCATTGCGATCGGCAAGGCGGTGTTATACGAGCACAAGCCCGAGGAAGCCTGATCACTAAATAGATCTCGCAAAGGCGCCAAGACGCAGAGCTGGTTATAAGAAATCCATTTTTTTATTATAGAGTAACATAGAAGGACAAGAAGCCGAAGAGTTTCTTGCAAATCAAACCCGTTCTGATCCGCACCTATCCTGATAATCCGCGTGATCTGTGTTCCGTTATCCTAATAATCGTACTTCTTTCCCCAACGCTGTTTCAGGAATTCCCTCAGGTCCCTTTCGCGCGAATATTCGGATGGCTTATAAAAAGCCGTTCCGCTGATTTCCGAAGGTAAAAATTCCTGATCCGTAAAATGATTGGCATAATCATGGGCATACTTATATTCGTCGCCATAGCCCAGCTCCTTCATCAGCTTGGTGGGCGCATTCCGCAGGTGCAAAGGCACCGGCAGGTCGCCGTGTTGCTTCACCGCCTGCTGGGCTTCGTTGATGGCCATATAGCTGGCATTGCTTTTCGAAGAGCAGGCCAGGTAAGTAGCAGCCTGCGACAGGATGATCCTGCTTTCGGGATAACCGATCACATTCACGGCCTGAAAACAATTGTTGGCAATGACCAAGGCTGTTGGATTCGCATTCCCGATGTCTTCCGAGGCAAGAATGAGCAAGCGCCTGGCAATAAACGAAGGGTCTTCTCCCCCATCGATCATGCGCGCCAGCCAATATACCGCGCCATTGGGGTCGGAACCGCGGATGGATTTGATAAAGGCCGAAATGATATCGTAATGCTGCTCCCCCGACTTATCATATAAGGCCAGGTTTTGCTGAATGAACTGTTTTACCAGCTCGTCGGTAACCACGATCTCCGGCTCGTTGATGGAGTTGACCACGATCTCGAGGGCATTCAGCAATTTGCGGCCGTCGCCACCGGAGATCCTCAGCAACGCTTCCGTTTCTTTGAGAACAATACGTTTGGTCTTCAGGATCTCATCATACTGAATGGCATTGTTGAGGAGGTCGATGAGGTTATCTTTGGTAAGATGCTTGAGCACAACTACCTGGCAGCGCGAGAGTAAAGCCGGGATCACTTCGAAGGAAGGGTTCTCGGTGGTAGCGCCCACAAGCGTCACGATGCCTCTCTCCACGGCGTTCAGCAGGGAATCCTGCTGCGATTTGCTGAAGCGATGGATCTCATCAATGAACAGCACCGGTTTTTCCTGCTTGAAGAAGCCGCCATCCTGCGAAGCCTTTTCGATGACCTCCCGCACGTCTTTCACACCGGAGTTGATTGCGCTCAGGGCATAGAAAGGGCGCTTGAGCTCCTGGGAAATGATCTGCGCCAGGGTGGTCTTACCTACTCCCGGCGGTCCCCATAAAATAATAGAGGGTAACAGGTTTTGCTCGATGGACCGCCTTAATGCGGAACCTTTCCCGATAATATGCTCCTGGCCGATGTACCTGTCGAGGTTTTTAGGTCTTACTCTTTCTGCTAAGGGTTCCATGTTTTTAAGGTTCATAAAGATACAACCTATAAGCTCAACCCTTTGCTACAAAATATAGAATTGTGGAATTAAAAAAGGTTAAGGCTGCTTTATCATATTTATGAAAAATAGTTTGCGGAATATTTTTTTATTACATTTACCACACTTAACTAAAAAAAGAAATGAGCTTAAAACATATTCTAATATCAGCTACGGTTATTGGTGCCGGCCTTCTCAGTATCAACGCTATGTATAAGGGGGAGCCCAAAGACGCCCTCGATAAGCGTATTTTCACCGTTATCATGACTGAGGTGAAAGAAAATGCCGCCGGCAAAAAAGGCGTGGAAGATGAGATCGAGTTCAAAGCCGGTAAAGGCATGTTCAGCAATTTCCTCTATGAAAAACTGGAATACAAATGGGTAAAATATGAAGTAAAAAAAGACTCCACCTTTACCGACGAAGACCAGAACGAAGTACATTGGGTAGAGGCTGAGATCTCCACCACAGATGATAAGGACCAGACCATGATGATGACCTGCACCGTAGAGGATTACAATATCCAGGGCGAGATCAAGATCACGAAGAAAGACAAGCTGAAAAAGAAATACGAATTTGTTGGCAAGGAAAAAGCCAAGAAAGGAAAAAAATAAGCCTTGCTAAACAATCATTCCCAATAGCTGTCACGACACGTCGTGACAGCTATTTTTGCAACTATATGAATCATTCAGAAACTATAACCCTCGGTGCCGGCTGCTTCTGGTGCGTGGAGGCGGTCTTTCAGAACCTGAAAGGCGTGGAAAGCGTTGTCAGCGGATACTCCGGCGGGCATATCAAAAACCCGGCTTACCGCGAAGTATGCAATGGCGTTACCGGTCATGCGGAGGTCGTGCAGCTCAGCTACGATCCCGGCGTTATTTCTGTGGCGGAGATCCTGCAGGTGTTCTGGCAAACGCATGATCCCACCACGCTCAACCGCCAGGGCAACGATATCGGTACACAATACCGCTCGGCGGTTTTTTATCATACCGAGGAGCAAAAGCAGGTGGCCGAACAATACAAGGATGAGCTCAATAAAAGCAGGGCTTTTCCTAATCCTATCGTGACGGAGATCACCCCTTTCACGAATTTCTATGCGGCCGAAGACTACCACCAGAATTACTTCAACCAACACGGCGAAGAATCTTATTGCCAGTATGTTGTAAGGCCGAAGGTGGAGAAGTTCAAAAAGCTGTTCGGGGATAAAATGAAATAGCCTTATCTGATTTCCCGATGATTATAACTGCTGTTTAAGTGAGGGGAAAATACGGAGGAAAAGGCTTTTTCGCCTACATTTGATTTCATATCTAACGATACGATCATGAGGCCCCTTATTATTTTTCTGCTCTTTCTCAGCGCACACTCCTATTCTCAAAGCTCCATCTGGGGCACCGTCAAAAATGGCGGGCAGTACGACTACGGTTATCTTTATAAGACCAATGCCACGGGCGATAACCGGGTGGTGATCCACCATTTCGATAGCATCAACGGGAAAAGTCCGGGGCCGGTGATTCAGGCATCCAACGGCAAGCTGTATGGCATGACGGCCCAGGGCGGCTCGGGCGTTGTTATGATAGGCTTAAACCGGACACAGGGAGGCACCTTGTTTGAATACGATCCTGTTATTGACAGCTTCCGGACCCTGATTCATTTTAATGCCACCAATCCCCTTTTTCCCCAGCTTCCCACAAGAATTCATGGGCCATCGGACTTAAAGCTATTAGAGGTCTCTCCGGGTGTCTTATGGGCGGTGTTGACCATGAAGCAGAACAACAATAGCATCATCGAGGTATTGAATGAGCATGTCATTTCCTATAGCATTGCTACGGGTGCCATTGCTAATATAGTCACTGTGCCTTCCTGGACAACCCCGCTGATGGCCCTGCCGAGGCATACCTCGCTCTCGACCGAGCTCTATAAGGCTGCAGACGGTTATGTGTACAGCACCACTTCGGGCTACTCGTCCTGCGCTACAACCACCGATGCGAACAACGGCTCCATCGTCAGGATCGACCCGGCTACCAATGCCTTTTCGTACATCCGCCCTTTTCCATGCTCCTATAACGACGGCCTGTGGCCCCAGGGAAATTTCACGGAAGTGAACGGGAAGCTGTATGCTACCAGCCCTTATGGCGGCCCCAATATAGTCATCCCTACTTTCCCGGGCTATGGCCTGATCTATGAGTACGATCCTGCTACCACTACCTATACAAGAAAGTATGATTTTACGGGTGGAGTAAACGGTGGCAATCCTATCGGTTACCAGCTGAAAGCCGCCAACGGAAAAGTGTACGGGGCAACCGCCAGGGGTATCATCAACACCAATTTTCCCTATGGCGCCGGCACGATCTATGAATACGATGCGGCCACCAATAGCCATACTAAAAAAGCGGACTTCTCTTCTTTCAATCTGAATACCTCTTTAGGATCCTTGTGGCTCTGTTCCAGCAACGGGAATTTATACGGCACTTCCCGCTATGGAATCTTTGAGTATACCATTGCCTCCAACCAGATCCGCACAGCGGCCAGCCTCATAACGTATTATGATAATGCCCAGCCAAACCCCCTTATTGAAGTGTGCCAGAAGCCGGCTTACCGCTACCAGTCGGTTACAGCCTACACCATTTGCGCCGGGAGCTTTTTCAGCTCCGATCTGCAAAGCCCCAATGCCCAGACGTATACCTGGAAACAGAATGGCCTGGCATCTGCCACGCAAACCACAGGTGTTCTTGGTTTCAGCCAGATAGGCCTTTCCAACACCGGCACCTGGATCTGCGAGATGACCAATGCCTGCGGCACCACCACGGCACAGGCCATTTCCATTACCGTTAACCCTTCCGGAACGGGCCTGCTGACGTCAACCATTTCTGCTGCCGGAAGCACTTCTATTTGCCCCGGCTCCACAATCACACTTAGCGGCAATACCAATGGCGTATGGAGCACAGGAGCGACTGCGCCATTCATCCAGGTATCCTCTCCAGGCGCTTACCAGGTTATTAACACCAATGCCTGCGGGAATACATTCTCCAACATCATCAGGATCGACACCATCGCCACACCGGCGGTGCCGGCCATCAGCTTTACAACAACCGGGACTTTACCGGTTCTGACAAAATTCATTTGCCAGGGCGATAGCGCGCTTGCCAGCGGAAACATAGCCGGTGCCTGGAACACCGGGGAAACCACATCCTCCATTTATATTAAGGATAATCTGCCGCATTACATCACCACTGCCACGGCCTGTAAAACGGTAACATCGGCTACCATACAGGCCACTTACATTACGCCACCGGCATTACCCACAATTACGGCCGCCGGCTCTCTTACCATTTGTGTGGGCGACAGCGTGCTACTCGATGCCAGCGGCACAAGCGCTTACAACTGGTATGTTTATAATGGTACTTCTTATTCCTACCTGAGCTATGGCAACCAGGTCTATGCTAAGCAAACAGGAAGCTATTTTATCAGAACCCCCTACTCCTGCGGGTCGGTTTCCTCTTATTCCATTAGCGTTCAGGCCAACGGTACCGCGCTTACTTCGGCCATCATCACACCTTTAAGCTCAACCGTTATTTGCCAGGGAAGTGGCGTGGTGCTGCAAAGCAACTATGCCTCCTGCACCTGGAATACGGGCGCCACCACGCAAACTATCCTCGCTACAGGCGCTGGTCCTTACACGGTTACCAATTACAACAGCTGTAGCAGCGTCACCTCTGCGCCTATGAGCATCAGCGTGACACCGGCTCCTGCGGTCAATTATACAGAGGCGAATAATGCCGTTTGTGTTACGACAGGCATTTTTACCCTTACGCCGGCCAACCCGGCAGGAGGCTATTATACGGGCAGCGGCGTTTCCGCTAATACCTTCGATCCTGTCCTGGCAGGAGCAGGAACACATACCGTTACTTACAATTACCTGGATCCCGGCACAGGCTGTACCGGCAGGTCCATGCAGCAAATTGCCGTAGAAGGAAATCCTGTTCTCACGGCAGCGCCGTCTACCGTTTTCTGCCAGGGCTCCAGCACCGTCCTCTTCCAGGATTCGCCTACAGGCATCTGGAATTCTACCGGCCAGCCGGGGCTGTTTTTGGTAGTTAGCCAGGCCGGAAATTATTATGTTTCCAAAACCAACGGCTGTGGCGTGCCTGTTAGCTCGAATACGTTACAGATCATTACCAAACCAAGCCCTGCGATCAGCATTAGCGGTAACACGGCTATCTGCGCGAGCCAATCGGCTACCCTGGTCGGGAACGGCGGTATCTCATATACCTGGACACCGGGAGGAACATCAACCCAGATAACGGTAAACCCAACATCCAGTGCCGGCTATACGCTTACCGGCGCCGGCTCAAACGGCTGCTTCGGCTATGCGGTGGAAACGCTAACGGTTCATGCGCTGCCTTCCATCGTGGTTAGCAACACCTCCGTTTGCCAGGGAAGCCCGGTGGTTTTATCAGCCAGCGGAGCTGCTACCTATACCTGGTCGGGCTCGCAAACGGGAGCATCCATTACGGTGACGCCGGCAGTAAGCGGCATATACCAAGTAACGGGCACTGATACACATTCCTGTGTCAATAACGCGACTCTTGCGGTCACCGTCCATCCGCTGCCTGCTGCTCCTGTTGTTACCTTAACAGGGAATGTACTGATGTCCTCTCCGGCCATGTCATACCAATGGTATCTCAACGGATCGCCTCTTGCCGGTGCCACCTCACAGACATGCAGCCTTACACAGAATGGGAACTATACCGTTGTGGTCGAGGACCTGAACGGCTGTAGCTCGGCATCGGTGCTCTACCCAATCGTAGATGTTGGTTTAAGCGAATGGCAGGCAGGTTCCGGTGTTATGGAAGTATATCCTAATCCGAGTACCGGAAACTTTACCGTAAAGGCACCTTTCCCTGAATATGAGCTGAGGATTACAGATGCCCTGGGGCGCATCGTCGCACAAAAAACGGGCAGTTTCAGCTCGGAGTTTTCGATCCGGGAAAACGGGATTTATATGATTCAGCTCCTGGCGCAAGGCCACGTTTACACACAAAAGTTGGTTATTGCAGAAAAATAGAATGTATAGAGACTGTAAAATCTATCGAAACTAATGACTCCTATAAGCAAACCGATAGGTTATCAATAATATTACAGAAGTGTTTTTATATTTGCAGATTTCCGACTCATGACGAAATCCCCTTATCCAAAAGCATGGAGGCGACTCCTCGCTCTTAACTTAATTTTCCTTCTTTCAAAAACGCTATTTTGCCAGGTAAAAGGTAATTTCCGGGCAACCTCTTTAGAAAAAATAAACGGTTACTATTATATGTTCGGTATCAACGACAAAAATGAGATTCAGGCGGCAAAATATGCCGAAAACCTCGATTCTATCAAAGAAATCAGAAGACCTGTAAATGATCAGGTAGGTTCTCTCTTTGGTATGCCTTTTATCGCCACCTTTTGTCAGCGAAATGTTTTTGATCTTCGGATTGTTTATAAATCGGGCGTGGTAGCATGGCTCACACTGGATAAAGACCTGAATGAAATAGGATATAAAGAATATAAATATTCTAAAAGGGACAGCGAAACAACTGAAAAGGGCATATTTAATCCTATCTATTCTATCCCCAGTTACGCCTCTAACTTTATTTCTCCTACCCCATTTAATGGCTGTTTTGTTGGTGAGTACTATTACCAGTTCTTAACATCCGGTTCTGCTGAATTTTCAAATACCATCAGTGATAAATACACGTATTACAATGGTGTGCCTGTCATCAGAAAAATGAAATTGATAGAAAATACCGGCCCATTTTATAAAGAGCTCAAACGCATACCTGCATCAGAGGCAGGAATTGGATATTTTTCGCCAGCTGACTATCACATACAGTTTATGAAACGTGAAAATGGCTTGTTATGTTTCTTGGCAAAAAACGCGGATGGCAATGGAGAGGCCATGATTATAAGCATTGACGAACAGACGTTGAGGATAACCAATAAAATTAAATTAACCCCCAACTCTACCGGTTTGCAGCTGGGACAACTTCTGGATGTTACCACAGTTTACGATTCCATTAACCAACGCATCATACAGGCAGGTAATTGTACGGGAAATGCACCTGGACACTATTCCGAATTTGTAGGACAGGAGTCGTTTTTTATTTCCGAATATAATCTTCAGGGTATAGTAACACATTTTCGGAAAATCCCGTATCCTGACTATAATTTATACACTAAACTAAATTCCAGGAAATTTCACCAGGATTTCAAACGGTTTATAGTAGAAGAAAAAGGTATTCGCATTTTTAAGGATGGCAGTATAAAATTAGTGGGAAAAAACGATATGCTGACTACCTTTAAGTATTCACAAGGAAGAACAGCCACGGGGGCAGACATCACCAAAAAAGAATATTACTACAGTACCATTTTGGTATCATTCCTCAACATTGACAAAACATTTGAAATGATTGAAAGTAAGAGTATTGCGAAAAAATTAACTCATAAAAATCACAAATACCAACTTTATGATGCCCTTGAAGATTTCATGCCGGGCACAAGCATTAACGATGCTACCGGACTCTTCGTGTCAAGAACCGCTGACATGAATGCTTTTGGCCTTAATCAGCAAGGCCAGAACACAACGGAACATTCAGTATTTAGCTCTTATTACGGCATGAAGAGCCTGAAAGCAGGGATTTTCAAATCTGTCTTTATCCTTAACGCAGAAAACTGCTTACTTTTCGATAAGTCAAAAGGTGGGAAATTCAGTCTGAATTATGTGCCTAATCACAAATAACTGACGATAAAATAACAATTAATTCCCTTTTGTATATCCCTCTTAAAATTTTATATTTGTGAGATAAGGAATAACTATGCAAGAAGGAGTATTATCAACCGCACAAGGACTGAATTTTGAAGATTTCAAAAAGATAGTTTTAGAAGACTTTCGTATCGTGAACGAAAGCCGACAGACCAGCTTACTGGGGAGAAAAGAAGTGTTGACAGGCAAGGCCAAGTTCGGAATTTTCGGCGACGGAAAAGAGCTGGCACAGGTGGCGATGTCCAAAGTGTTTCAGAACGGCGATTTCAGAAGCGGTTATTACCGCGACCAAACCTTTATGATGGCTATTGGCCAGCTGAGCTTGCAACAGTATTTTGCAGGTCTGTATGGTCATACCGACCTCGAACAGGAACCCATGAGCGGCGGACGCCAGATGGGCGGGCACTTCGGCACGCATAGCCTGAACGCTGACGGCACCTTCAAGCCGATCATCAACCAGAAAAATTCATCGTCCGACATCTCCCCTACTGCCGGGCAGATGCCGCGCCTGCTGGGCCTTGCCTATGCTTCGCATTTCTATAAAATTAACCCGGACCTGCAAACAGGAAAGTTCCTGGACTACAGCAACAAGGGCAATGAGATTGCTTTCGGTACCATTGGCGACGCCTCTACTTCCGAAGGCTTGTTCTGGGAAGCCATCAATGCGGCCGGCGTCTTGCAGGTGCCGATGCTGATGAGCGTGTGGGACGACGGGCACGGGATTTCCGTTCCTAAAAAATACCAAACCACCAAAGAGAGCATTTCCGAGATCCTGAAGGGCTTCCAGAGGGAGAACGGCGGAAAGGGTTATGAGATTTTTAAAACCAAAGGCTGGGATTATGCCCACCTCTGCGAAACCTACGAAAAAGCGGCGAAGGTATGCCGCGAGCAGCATGTGCCTTGCCTGGTACACGTGGAGGAAGTGACACAGCCGCAGGGCCACAGCACCTCCGGCTCGCACGAGCGCTACAAATCGAAGGAGCGCCTGCAATGGGAAACGGATTTCGACTGCGTGAAAAAAATGCGCGAGTGGATCCTGGAGAATGCCCTGGCTGACGAAGCCACGCTGAACGCTATTGAAGAGGAAAGCAAAAATGCCGTAAAAAACGCGCAGAAAATTGCCTGGACCGAATACCTCGCCCCGATCAAATCGGAAGTAGCGGAAGTATCGGCTTTGCTCGACGGCTTATCCGGGAGCAGCCACGCCCCGGTTATCGCCTCTCTCAAAGCGGAGCTTAATGGCATTAAAGAGCCGATCCGTAAGGACATTCACTCGGCTGTGAAAAAAGTACTGCGCTTAACTAAGAGCGAGAACATCGATGCCCGCTCTAAATTATCGGATTGGCTGCGTTTATCTAATATTGAAAATACCGACCGCTACAGCTCACACCTCATGTCGCAATCTACCCAACAGGCGTCCCAGGTGAGCCCGGTAACGCCGGTCTATAACGAGCAAAAACCGGTAGATGGCCGTGAATTATTAAGAGAGAATTTCGACCGCATTTTAGCAAAATATCCTGAGGTGATGATCTTTGGTGAGGACTCCGGGAAGATCGGTGGTGTGAACCAGGGGCTGGAAGGCCTGCAGGCCAAATACGGCGAGCACCGCGTGTTTGATACGGGAATCCGTGAAGCGACGATTATGGGGCAGGCCATCGGCCTGGCTATGCGTGGCTTAAGGCCTATCGCCGAGATCCAGTACCTCGATTATTTATTGTATGCAGTGCAGATCATGAGCGATGACCTCGCTACCCTGCAATGGCGTACCAAAGGCATGCAGAAAGCGCCGGTGATTATCCGCACACGCGGCCACAGGCTCGAAGGGGTATGGCACAGCGGATCGCCAATGGGCATGATCATCAATTCCTGCCGTGGCATCAATATCTGTACGCCGCGCAACATGACGCAGGCGGCAGGATTCTATAATTTATTGCTCGAAGCCGATGAGCCTTCGCTGGTGATTGAGCCGCTGAACGGCTACCGCCTGAAAGAAAACCTTCCTTCCAATATCGGTGAGTACAAAGTAGCCCTGGGTATTCCGGAGATCATAGAACATGGTACGGATGTGACGCTGGTTACTTACGGCTCTTCGGTGAGGATTGCTTCCGACGCTATCAAGCTATTGAAAGAGCACGACATCTCCGTAGAGCTGATCGATGTGCAAACGCTGTTGCCTTTCGATATCAATCAGAGCATTGTGGAATCGCTGAAGAAAACAAACCGCGTGGTCTTCTTCGATGAGGATGTTCCGGGTGGAGCAACGGCTTTCATGATGCAGAAAGTGCTGGAAGAGCAAGGCGGCTATAATTACCTGGATTCGAAACCGGTAACGATTTCGGCCAAGGCACACCGTCCTGCTTATGGCTCCGATGGCGATTATTTCTCCAAGCCAAGCACCGACGATGTGTTTGATGTTATTTATAACTTAATGTTGGAAGTAAATCCTGATAAGTTCAGCAAAATATATTAATTTCGCCTGAAATTTAGTTTTTCGACCATCCATACTTAACTCTATACAATGAAATTTGTAAAATATATTTTGGCTGTATGCTTTTTGACGTCGCTCAATAACCTGGTTGCTCAGGAAGAGTCTAAAAAAGATGAAAAGAAGATCCAGGAAGTGGTGAATGTAGAGCCTGAAACACCGCCTGCCAAACGGGATGCCGATGGAAATGAGATTGTGGATACGCTTCCTCCTCCTCCGGCATCGGTTTCCGAGATCCTGAAGCGTGCGGTGAATTTCGTGAAGATCGAATCCAACAAATACACCAAAGCCAATGGCGTGACGACAGGCTCCAAAGCCGAGTTCACCGCTAATTTCGCGTATAAGCCAAAAGAGCTGAACCCACAGGCGGATGTACAGGGAAGCTTTACCATGCACGTGAGTGTGGAAGCAAAAGAAGGCAAATACCGCTATACCATTTCTAAAATTACGCATACGGCCAAAAACGCCGAGTTTACCGGAGGCGATGTGTACAGCGAAGTACCGAAATGCGGCACCATGAAATTACCGATCGATCAGTGGAAGCGCATGCGCAGCGAAGCCCTTAAAAATGCAACGCTGATTTCGACCGACCTGAAAGCTTTTATGAAAAAATCCAGCTCGGAGCCTATCAATCCCGACGAGTGGTAAGATCCTGAACACCTGATACTAAGTCCCTCCGCCGCCGGTGAAGGGACTTTTTTTTGAATCACATGATGAATTCACGCAATCCCGAAGTATATACCAAAAAAGAAAGTGAGCACCTGGTACGAAGCCGGATGCACGAAACCAAGATCGGTGAGCAATGCACCTATGCACAGGATGCGGCCAGCTGGGAAACAGACCTGCAGGGATCGTCCTGCCGCTTCGTTTTGCTTGGCATTCCGGAAGATATCGGCGTGAAAGCCAACTTCGGGCGTGGCGGCGCTCACACGGCCTGGAAACCGGCGCTCGAAAGTTTTTTGAACCAGCAAAGCAACGCCTTCCTGGATGGCAGCTCTGTGTTTGTGCTCGGCCACATCTTCGTGGACGACCTCATGGAGCGGGCTGCTGAGCTTAGCACCAAAACCGCGAAAGATATTGAAGCGCTCCGGACATTGGTGAGCGAGCTCGATGGGCGCGTGAGCGATGTGATCGAACGCATCGTGAAAAACGGAAAAATTCCGGTAGTCATTGGCGGCGGGCACAACAACGCCTACCCCATCATCAAAGGCAGCTCGAAGGCCCTGGGGACTTCCATTAACGTGATCAACTGCGATCCGCACTCCGATTTCAGGCCCCTCGAAGGAAGGCACAGCGGCAACGGCTTCAGCTATGCCTGGGAGGAAAACTACCTTCGCCGCTATTCGGTATTCGGCCTGCACGAACAATATAATACGGCCCAGGTGCTGCGCGATTTCAGCAAACACAACGCCCGTTTGTTCTATACCACCTACGAGGATATTTTTATCAGGGAAAGCAAAACGGTTTCCGCTGCTCTGAATCAGAACATTGGCTTCGTCAAAGATGCCGGCTGCGGAGTGGAGATCGACCTGGATGCCATTACCAATGTGCCTTCCAGCGCCAAGACCAGCAGCGGCCTCTCGCCGGTGCAAGCCAGGCAATACGCTTACCAATGCGGCAGGCAGCTCGATGCCCTGTATTTTCATATTGCCGAAGGGGCGCCGGTGCTCTCGCACATCAAAGCCGATAACAAAACCGGCAAGCTCATCGCCTACCTCATGACCGATTTTATGAAAGGTGTGATGGAAGCTCATCACGGAGGTACAGAGGAATAGAGAGGCAAAGAAACCACATAGTCACATAAGGAGCATAGGAAACAGAAAGAGAACATAGAATCTTATCTATATTTTCTATGTGCCTCTGTGGTTTAAATGAGATGCTCACCACGCGGAGGACAGAGAGAGGTTAAAGAAACCACATAGTCACATAAGAACCATAGGGAACAAGAAAAGATCATAGAATTTTTCGTAAATCAAAATCTATCTTTTCTATGTGCCTATGTTGTTTTATTTTGTTCTAAATCCGTGGCGATCTTAATTACCTGCGCCATCTGCGTTCCATTGCCTCTACAATCACCGCTTCACAAAATGTATCTCGAAGTTAGCGCCCTTGTCGTTATAGATCTTAAGCTCGGCCGAGATCTGGTCGGCGAGGATCGACACGATATCAAGGCCCAGGGAATGCAGGTTGTTGATGTCGAAGCTGCCCGGTAAGCCCTTGCCGTTATCACTGATCTTCAGCTGGTAGGTATTCTTAAACAGCTTCGAAAGCTCCACGGTGATGCTGCCGCCTTCGGTTTCGGAAAAGGCATGCTTATAGGCATTCGACATCAGCTCGTTGGTTATAAGCCCCAGTGGAATAGCCGTATCGAGGTCGAGCTCCAGCTCGGTGAGCCTCGACTCTACCCTGATGTTTTTGTTCGTCATCGAAAAGCTGCTGGAGATCTGCTGGATCAGTCCCGACAAATACTCATTGAACATCAAGCGTGTTACCTCGTTGTTCCTGTACAGCAGCTGGTGCAGCAGGGCCATGGAGTTGATGCGGTCCTGCGCTTCCTTCAGGGAATTGAGGATCTCCGGGTTATGCGTTTTTCCCGATTGCAATTTCAGCAAGCTGGAAATGATCTGCAGATTGTTTTTCACCCGGTGATGCACCTCCTTAATGAGCAGGTCTTTTTCCTCGAGCGATTTATTGATGATGTCGTTGCGGGTTTCAATTTGCTTGTTCTTTAGCTCGAGCAACAATTTCTGGGCATTGGTTTTTTTGAGCTGCGTGGAAACAACGATGATGATCAGGATAAGCACGACTCCACCAAAGAATAAGGCATTTTTAATGGTTTTCTGTTTTCCCAGCTCGGTATTCCGTTCATTGATTTTTTTCTGGTTCTCGAGGATCATGTGCTCCTTTTCCTCCATCTGGTTGGCGATCTGCGCGGTCATCAGCTCCTTAAGCCCCTCCTGGGCGTCTACACTGTCTTTATAGCGCTCGTAGCGTTTGTAGTAGGCGATGCATAAGTGATTGGCCCCTATCTTCTCATAGTAATCGGCATATTGCTTTAAGACACTGAGCTTCGTCTTATAGTCGTCGATGCCCTGCAGCCTCAGGTGAGCGCTGTCGAGGTAGCGCTTGCACATCGCCATCTGGTTCATGAGCATGTAGCATTTCGATAGCTCGATCTCGCTTACGGCAGCGTTGACCTTATTGCCTGAGTTGATGCTGCTCATCACATCCTTTTTAAGAAGCGGGATCGCTTTGTTGTAATCCTTAAGCTCAATGTAGGTTTGCCCGATGTTGCCCTCAATGAGCCCTATGGTAAACTCATCGGTGAGGCTCAGCTTTTTATCGAGGGCATGCATCCGGTAAAATAAGGTCCGGGCTTTGTTGTAGCAGGCCAGGGCGCTGTCCTGGTTCCCGAAGTGGCTCCAGAATAAGCCCCTGTTATTGAAATAGCCCAGCAGGAGCTGAGGTACGGTTTTCATCTCCTCATATTCGAGGAGCTGCTGGCTCAGGCATTCCTTGTAGAGGCCCATTTCGTAATAAAGCGTGCTCAGCTTGGGATGCAGGTACCAGCTGTCGATCCTGTTATTGCGTGCTTTTAAGCCCATCAGGATCTTGTGAATGTCGGTGGCCTTTTTCAGGGAATGGATCTTCACGTAGGAGTTCTTGAGAAAGAACAGGACCTGGGCGCTGTCGACATCCGTTTTCAGGCTGTTCTTTACCAGGAGGTCTGTAAAAATGGGGATGGCCTTGGAGTAATTCCGGTTGAGGAAATACAGCTCGCCCTCGATCTTATCGAGCCTTGCCAGGATCTCGTTTTTATTATCCTGCAGGGCCTGCGCTCTTATGGCTTCCAGCTGCCCCTTCACTGCCTGGTAGCAGGCAATCTTGGTGGTAGAACGCAGCGTATCCACCGCATTGACTTTGCCGGCCAGGCTCTGCTTATTAAAGTACGCGACAAACTCAGCGGTATACTCCGTCTGGGCCTGCGCTCCGCCGAGCCAGCATAACAGGACAAGTAAACAGTAAAAACGGTTTAGTATGGGTAATGGGGTCAACATACTTGTTCAGTATAAAGATATTATAATTAATCAAAATCCATTTATGACATAATGTTAACTTTTAAGATGTTCAAAAGTTTCGGTCCTAACTTCTTAACGGCATTTTGCAGGCTGCTGTGGTTACCAACAAAATAACGATTGAGTATCAGTGTATTAAAATACGGTGTTAACGCCTTGTTAATATCAAGACTCCGCTTAAAAAAGCGTACCTTCAAAGTGTTGAAAGTATTGAGCAATTTTACCCTCCCGTACTGAATTTTATGCAGAATTTCGATAACCAAAATAAGACCCGAAAAAAACTATACACCCCCGCAAATCCTAATGAAATAGGCAAGTTGCAACCGCAGGCTGTGGAGTTGGAAGAAGCTGTTCTGGGAGCCATGCTGCTCGAAAAAGACGCCCTGAGCACCGTAATCGACGTGCTTTCTCCTGAAAGTTTTTACAAAGAACAAAACGGCCTTATTTTCAAAGCCGTGTATACCCTTTTCAACCGTTCTGAGCCGGTGGATATCCTCACCGTGACCCAGGAGCTGAAACGCACCGGGGAGCTGGAGCTGGTAGGCGGATCGTTTTATGTATCCTCGCTCACCAACCGCATTGCCTCGGCGGCCAATATCGAATACCATGCCCGCATCGTGGCGCAGAAATACCTGCAGCGCGAGCTCATCCGCATCAGCACGGAAACCATTAAAACGGCTTACGAAGACAGCACCGACGTGTTTGAGCTGCTCGATGCCACCACGCAGCACATCTTCGAGATCCTCGATTCCAATGTGCGCAAGCAGCATGCCGGCATGACCTCGCTCATTGCCCAGGCCATTACCGAAATTGAAGCGGCCGCCGCGCAAACCGACGGCTTGCTGGGTGTGCCATCCGGCTTTACGGCCCTCGACCGCATTACCGGTGGCTGGCAAAAATCCGATTTATTGATCCTCGCGGCACGTCCGGGTATGGGTAAAACGGCCTTCGTAGTAACCATGGCCAAGAATGCAGCCGTGGAGTTCAACAAGCCGGTGGCGATCTTCTCGTTGGAGATGTCCTCCTTACAGCTCGTCAAACGTTTGATCTCTTCCGAAACGGAGATCTCCCAGGACAAGATCTTAAAAGGAAACCTCGATAACCACGAGTTCGTACAGCTCAACGAGCGGATCAAAAAATTATCGGTAGCGCCTCTCTACATCGACGACACCCCTGCCCTCTCCATCTTTGAGCTCAGGGCCAAAGCCCGCCGTTTGAAAGAGCAGCAGAATATTTCCCTCATCATCATCGATTACCTTCAGCTGATGAGCGGTGGCCCGGATAGCAAGGGCAACCGTGAGCAGGAGATCTCGCAGATCTCACGTGGCCTGAAATCACTCGCCAAAGAATTAGAGATCCCGATCATCGCCCTCTCGCAGCTGAGCCGCCAGGTGGAAAACCGCCCCGGAGGCAGCAAGCGCCCGCAGCTGAGTGACCTCCGTGAGTCCGGTGCCATCGAGCAGGATGCCGATATGGTTATGTTTATCTATCGTCCGGAATACTACGGCCTCGAGGTGGATGAGAATAACCAGCCTACCAAAGGCCGTGCGGAGATCATCATCGCCAAGAACAGGCACGGCTCCATTGTGGATGTGCCGCTGCGCTTCATCGGCCAGTACGCCAAGTTCGCGGATCTCGACTATACCGAAGGGCAGGACATTTATTCAGGCAATATGAGCACAGGCATTTCGCAGAACACCGACTTCCTGGCGCAGCCCAATACCAAAACCGTACAATCCACCAAGTGGGATGATGACGAGCCTAGCGGCAATGATATTATCCGGAGGAATGATATTGATGAGGTGTTTTAATTAGCCCACACGCCGGAGGCGTGTGGTAGGGGCTCCTCACCACGGTGGCTTCGAGAGCCTCAGCCACCGTTCGCCTGCGATAATGTTTATACATCATAACGATGCCTGAGGCTCTCGAAGGCGGAGTATGTGACCAGCCACCGTTCGCCCGCGATAACGTTTACATATCAAACGATGCCGGATCACGACACGTCGTGACGCCAAGGCGGAGTAACAATTATTTTAAATCCCGATAAGCAATTGCTAATTCAGGAAGTAATTCCAATGCTCCCTTAATCAAAGCCTCCTTCTTTTTTCTACTCCAGCCCTGCACCTGCTTTTCGCGATAGAAGGCTTCGTCAATACGCGGATATTCTTCGAAGTATACCAGGCGAACCGGTAAATACTTTTTGGTATGGTTTGCTCCTTCACCGTTTTGATGTTGCTCCAAACGAAACTCCAGGTTAACCGTACTTCCTACATAATAAGAGCCATTACAACATTCCAGAATATACATATACCCTTTCATGCCGCAAACCTATGACAAATACAAACACGCCTCTGCTACGGATCGTAGCATTTTCCGGAAGGTGGACCAGTGCCTTCGGCTACGCTCAGTCACCGGTTAGAAGTTATCTCAATAACAAGGTAAGGCATAACTACCGTTAGCCGAATGAAACCTAATACCGGTAGTCGAGCGGAGCCGAAACTACCGGCGCCACTGACAAAATGATTTTCTGTTTTAAAATTTTTTAAGAAAGGCTCCGAAATCCTGTCAGATTTTTTCTGAAAAAAATTCAGTTTTTGGGCCTGGCATAGCGCTTGCAAAGCTGGCTGTGGATTTTGGCCAGATCCTTTCAAGCAAAAAACAAAAACAATTAACCATTAAAAAAGGAGGTTTATGATGTCACTGATCAAAAGAAACGGGAATACACTCCCATCAGTCCCAGCCATGTTCGATGATTTTTTTAGCCGCGAACTTTTTAACTGGGGTAATAACAATTTTTCATCCACCAGCACCACGATCCCTGCGGTGAATATTACCGAAACGGCCGATCATTTCGACGTGGAAATGGCTGCGCCCGGTATGGAAAAAAAAGATTTTAAAATTACGCTCGACGGCAACCTGCTCACCATTTCCTCTCAGAAAGAGCACAGCGGGGAAACAAAGAAAGAGAGCTACACCCGCCGGGAATTCAGCTACCGCTCATTCCAGCGCAGCTTTGAGCTGCCGAAGGATGTGGTGGACGAAAGCAACATCAACGCCCGTTACGACAACGGCCTGCTGCATCTCATCATCCCTAAAAAAGAGGAAGCCAAACGCAAGGCTCCACGGCTGATCGAGATTGCATAACATGAAAAAGCCCGCCATACCGGCGGGCTTTTTTTCTGAAAGATGAGTACTCCTTTTTTCTGAGACAGTAGCTACACCACATGCACCAGGTGCGGATCGGAGTATGGCTGCTCTTCATCGTGCACAACGGCCTTTACCCTGAACCAGTATTTGATACCCGGCGCAAGGCCGCTTGCCTGCGTACTGGTGGTATTGGTTATTTTGAACTGCTGCCAGCCGGAAGCCACAGCCAGGTCGGTGGTCATTTCCCACACATAGGCCGCACGCGTACCGGCATAAGGGCACTCCAGGTCTACAGTACCGGATGTACTGCCCTGCACAGCATCAAAGCTTTTCGGTTTGACAGCACTGCCCTGCTTCAAGGCAAAGCCGCTGCTGAGGGCTTTCTCCTCATCGTCGGCGCATTCCAGCTCTACGATGCCTTTGATGGCGTTGAGCACCTTTTCCACATATACAACGCGTTTCTGGATAGCCACGCTGCTGGGCTGCACGGCGGTGAGGGCACTGCGCAGGTCGGCGATGCCTGTGCCAAGCGTGGGCAGGTAGCCTGCCACACCTGTAAAATTGGTATTATTGGTTAATGCCGTCAAAATCGTGTTGGCATAAAGTTCCGTCCCCGAAGGGTCGAGGCCCCTTAAATTAAGGGCCAGTTTGATCCGTTTCATAACGAACGTTTTTTAATTTTAAATACATGAATAAAAATTTTGAGAACCGAAGCCTCTGCTGAGTGATCAAGTGAGAGGCAGGGAGAGAAACTTGAAAGCGAAACTCTTTTACTATATTCCAGGAACGCTCTGATACCGTGTTCTGGCTATATAACGCGGCATGCTCCTGGCTATTACGGTGTTTAACAATTTTAACGGAAGAAATTGGTAAGTGGTTGCTTTTAAGAAATAAGTGGCTAGGGCCCTGTGAAAATATCTTAAGATACGATCCCCTCGCGCCTTGCAGAAGATCAGTGTCAGCCTGCGAAAGCACAGCGCCTTTTACTAAAGTGAATTGCCGGCCGGCTATAGCGTGACGCGCCCTGATAAAGACAAACGACAGCCTGCTAACGCAGGGCGCGCTTTGCTAAAGCCAATTGACAAGCCGTTAAAGCGTGGCGCGCCGCGATAAAAACAAACGACAGCCCGCTAAAGCCGGATGCGCTTTGCTACTGTAAATTGACAAGCCGCTAAGGTGTGGCGCGCTCAGCAAACGGTAAGCATCATCCGGAAAAAGCAGGGCGCGTAGAGCTAATACAAACTGAGGGGTGATGAAAGTATCAGGGAAACCGCTCCGCCCGGATCTTTTTCAGACCGGCTTGTGTGAAATGAATTTAATGTAATTAAAGTTGCGAGATGGTATTACTAATTTATATACTATTCATGATTAACTCTACTAACTCATTTTTATTTTATCTTTTATTTCTAAACTGCTATTAACCCCTTCACGAAGGATACCTATATTAAATCGTTTTGTAATCCGTATCTTTACCCCTATCCTAAACCCTTGTCCTCATGGTCAAAACCATCATCGTCCTGCTCTTTACCATCATTGTGATTCCTATTGTTTCCGTTTATGTGGATGAGCCGCTTACGGCTCAGCAAAAGGAGATCCTGGTGCATTTGCTTTGGGCGGCTTTGGCGGTGGCGCTGCTCTGCTTTGCCGTAGGGCATCTGACCAACAACAACAGCCAGGTGGATAAGCTCTGGAGCATCCTGCCCATCGGCTATGCCTGGTATGTGGCCTACGCGGCCGATTTTGCCGATCGCCCGGTATTGATGGCCGTGCTGGTGACGATCTGGGGTGCGCGCCTCACCTACAACTTCTCGCGGCGCGGCGCTTACCGCTGGAAGTTCTGGACCGGTGAGGAAGACTACCGCTGGGAGATCCTGCGCAACAACCCGCTCTTCAAAGGCAAGAAAGGACGCTGGGTGCTTTTTCATTTGTTCTTTATTTGTTTGTATCAGAACGGCCTCATCCTCTTATTTACGCTGCCTGTTTTAGTGACGGTGAAAGCCGCCGATAACCACCTCACAGCCATGGACGCTGTGCTCTCCGTTCTCATCCTGCTCTTCATTGTTATCGAAACCATTGCCGACCAGCAGCAGTGGAATTTTCATCAGGAAAAACAACGCTTAAAAAATTCCGGAGCAGCAATGCCGGAAGCCTATGCCAATGGCTTTGTCAGTAGCGGCCTGTGGAAGCTGGTGCGCCATCCCAACTACGCTTCCGAGCAATCCATCTGGATCGTGTTCTACTTTTTCAGCGTGGTGGCTACCGGGCAGTGGATCAACTGGTCGATGGCGGGCTGCCTGCTCCTGGTGATCCTTTTCCAGGGAAGCTCCGATTTCAGCGAAGGCATCTCTGCTTCCAAATACCCTGCTTACGAAGCCTATAAGAAAAAGACCGGGAGGTTTCTGCCGAAGGTGTTTTGATAATGACCGGGATTACCGGCTCCACAAAACCGCATACCCATGTACGGGGGCTAAGCGCAGGCGAAACCCCAATTAAGGGAACACGCTCACTATCCATAAGATTGCTTCGGCTCCCTGCCTCGGCCTCGCTATGACGGAACAGCGATGTTATACTCCTGGGTGTTAATCACAGTAGCTTGTGCCCGAAGCCCCGAAACCAGCGTAGAATCTTTTCCTCAGCCCTCCCCTATTCTATTGGCATTTGATTTTAACATTTAGAATCATAAACCAAACCATAAACCAAATGAAAAACCTAATCATCCTTGCCATGCTTGTCCTGGGGACAGGCATCGCAGAATTAAAAGCACAACAACCGGCCGTCGTCATCAGCGACAAAACAGGCTGGCACAAGATCGGCGAAACCAAAGTTGACTTCACCAGGGATCACGATGAGGTAGCCGTGATGGGAGCCGACAGATTTGCCACCATGAAATTCAAAGTAACCGACGCAGCCATCGACCTTACCAGCGCTGAAATTTTCTATGAAAGCGGCGACAACCAAAAGGTAAATCTGGGCTACGCCATCAAAGCACCGGGCGAAAGCAGAGTAATCGACCTGAATGGTGGCGAACGCGCCATCAAAAAGATCGTGTTCAACTACAAAACCATCCCGAACTACAAAGACAAAAAAGCGCACGTCGAGATTTGGGGCAACAAAACCAACACCGACAGGAAGTAGTTTTTTTTAGAATGATAGAATGCACCTGTCCGAATGTTCATTCGTTCAGGTGCATTCCATTTATTAGCATCAACGTTCCATTCTTCTTACCTTCGCCAACATGAAACACATCTTACTCATAGCATCCCTGGCTTTGGCTGCCTGTAGCACCAACCCTCATGCGGAAGGCGAAGCAACGGAAGCAACAACAGAAAACGCCACCAACTACCAGTACGAGCCCGTGGTATCTACCATCCACGGTACCTTGTCTACTAAAGTGTACTGGGGCCCTCCGGGCTATGGCGAAGATACCACGGTCGATGAAAAAGAAAATGTCTACCTGCTATTGCTGGACAAAGGCATCAACATCAAAGCACCAAAAAAAGACCTGAGCGATGGCTATAATGCTGCCATCAACAACGTGATGCAGCTCCAGCTGGTAAACCAGCAGAGCCTCGATGCTTACCTCCATAAAAAGGTAACTATCACCGGAACCTTATTCGGTGCGCAAACCGGCCATCACCATACGGATGTGCTGATGGATGTGAAGAGCATTAACTAAAATTTTTATCTAAACCACATAGGCACATAGAAAAACAAAGAGGACGGAACAAGGTGATCATGGTGTTGTGTAACTGACTATGTTTCCCCAGCTGCTCCCTCTGTCTCTATGTTACTATGTGGTTTTAAAATGATTTAAGCTTTAGTTCTTATACTGGATCTCCTGCTTTTTAGCCGCCATATACAGGCCGGCAGCCACACTCAGCAACAGGAGAATGGAGCCGATGAGGGCGATCGTATTTCCTGTTTTATAAATGGCCGGTTCAAACTTAAATTCCACCTGGTGCTTTCCTGCCGGGATCTCCATGCCTCTCAGCACATAATCCACGCAGGTATGCGGTGTCAGCTTGCCGTCGATATAGGCATTCCAGCCTTTCGGGTAATAGATCTCCGAGAACACCGCAAAGCCCTTGTCTTTGGCTTCGGTTTCGTATACCAGGTCGTTGGGCTTGTAAGACTGTAAGGTGATTTTTCCATCATTGCTATAAGAGTCGCCCACGGTAGCCAGCGCTTTGTTCTTTTGCTGGATAATGGCTTCGCGCTTGGTATTGACGTTGTACAGGCCTACGATCTCCGAATCGGCATTGGCTACGGTTTTAATATGCTTAATGAACCAGGCATTACCATTGGCCTGCGGGTTTTCGATCGGCACCGTTTGCTCCTTGGTAGGCACCACCACATATTTGGTGTTGAGCATATTGAGCACGTTGAGCTTCGCCATGTGGATGTTCATCAGGGAATCGTTCTGCACCGCGGCATTCAGGCCATCGTAAAACATCCCGATCTCCTTATCGAGGTGGAAGTCGATGATCTCCTGGTATTTTTTCAGCTTGGCGCCGTGGTAGCCGCCAATCGATTTATGGTAGTACGACGTTGCGGCATCGTTCCAGGTGCTTACCGATAAGTTCAGCACGCGGTAGTCGAGGCTCTTGTCTGCCAGGATCTGCTCGTCGGCCGGCGATTTTTCCGGGGCGGCTTCATACTGAGCCTTAGGAACGAAATTGCTTTTGTTCAGGTAGCGGTCGGCCACGGGCCAGAGATCGGCCACCAGGAAAATGGCAATAGCGACGAGGAACAATTCCATTTTTAATTTTTTGGTTACATACAGGAACAGGAAGCCTGCCGATAGTACGATGAATACCAGCGAGCGCATGGCATCGCTTTTAAAAATCGCTTCCCGCGCTTTTTCAAGGTTCGATAAGTATTCGGGCATGAACTGCGCGATCTGTGCATCGGTAGCGCCGCTCTGCTTGAACTGGCTGGCCGTTTGCACCTCTTCGCCGTCGGCAATAAAGCTGTTGGTAACCGTAGGTGCCAGCCAGCTGATGAGGCAAAAGCCACCGATCACAATCACCGACACGATCAGCGCCGTCTTCATATCAATGGCTTTTTTAATCCCCGGAAAGGAAACCGTGGTATTGGCAGCCGAGGCTTTGATGAATTTATCCAAAGCCAAAACCGCCAGCAGCGGAATGGTGAGCTCGGCAATGACGAGGATCATCGACACCGCCCGGAACTTGTTATAGCCCGGCACATAGTTCATGAAGAGCTCCGTGAGGCCCATAAAGTGCTTGCCCCAGGCCAGCATCACCGAAAGCAGGGTGGCCGCAAAGAGCGCCCATTTCAGGGGATGGTCCACAATGATGAGCCCCAGGAAAGCCAGGAGCATCACAATGGCACCGATGTACACCGGTCCGCTGGTAAAAGGCTGATCGCCGAAGTAGGCGCTGCTGCCCGCAATCTGCTCCCGCATTTGCGGATCCACACCCTTCAGGGCATCCTTATCGGTAGTGGCAATGGCCGATGAGCCGCCGCCCTTGAAATTCGGGATCAGGAAGGTAAAGGTTTCCCCTACCCCGTAGCTCCACTGCGTGGCATAATCCTTATCGAGGCCGGAAGTAATGTTCTCTTTATTCGTTTTTTGGTTGGCATTGATCGTGAGCTCCGTTTTGCCACGCGTGGTATACTTGCCGTATTCGTAGGTAGCCAGGAGGTTACCTGCATTGGGCAATACGCCGATGATGGAAGCCACGATGAATAAGCCAACCGCAATTCCAAAAGGCCGGAGCTCTTTTTTCAGCAATAAGGCTATAAATGAGCCCAGGCCTATGCCCTTGAGCTTTACCCTGCTTTGCACGATGGTATGAATGAAATAAGTCAGGAACACAATTCCGAATAAGATGAATCCGTAATAAGAAATCTGCACGTGGTTGGCATTGAGCTCCAGCGCCATGAACAGCGTGCTCACCGCAAAGCCCAGCCAGTAGCGGCCCCGCAGCAGTAAGATAATGCCGCCCAGCAATGGCGCCAGGTAACCGATGGCATTGGCCTTGGAGTTGTGCCCCGCTTCGATGATGATGAAAAAATAGGAAGAGAAGCCGTAGGCCAGCGCCCCCACAATGGCCAGCCAGGGATTGATCTCCAGGCAGAGCAGTAAAATAAAAAAGCCGACAAAATACAGGAAGATATAGCCCGTAGGATGTGGTAAAAAGGCATGGAAGGCCTTATCGATCGTCCCCAGCCAATTGCCCGGGTAAACCGTAGAAACCTGGTACGCCGGCATGCCGCTGAACATGGAATTGGTCCACAGCGCTTCGCTATGCTCCGTATTCCGGAACGTAACTGCCTCCTGGCTCATGCCCCGGAACCGCACAATATCTCCCTGCATGAGGGACTTACCTGAAAAAGCGGGACTGAACTGAACGATGTTGATAATTGCGAAAACAGCAATGGCCACAATGTATGGCAGAAACTTCTTAATATTCATGTAGTGACGGTTTTAGGGCAAATATAACAATTATACCAAAGTAGCACACGTCTCCCAAACGGAGTGATAAACAAGTGCATAATTATGATTAGGCCAGATTATTTGGGCGTGCCGCTAACGCGGACAGGCTTTTCGTTCCAATCTTTTTGCCGCAATCCTCCCTTCACACAAGATCACAACTTGATAACCTTTTCCGTTGAAGATGGCAGTTTAGTGAGCGGCAAAAAGGATTTCCACTCCAATCCTTCACGCAATTTTACTCAATTTCAGCCCCTGTTGGTGTTATCAGCAACAGGATACCAGAAGAGACATCACAAAAATCACCTGCTGCGCAGCGCTTTCTCAACAACACCATTTTGATAGTACGCGTTGATGGTATTCACCTTGCCCTCGCTATCCTCTCAGGATATCAGAAGGGACATCACAAGGATTACCTGCTGCGCTGTGCTTTCTCAACAACACCATTTTGATAGTACGCGTTGATGGTATTCACCTTGCCATCGCTATCCTCTACAAATTCAATTTTGAAAAACTGGTTCCCCTTCGCCTTCATCAGGTTCTTTGCCATTGCCTCCAGTTCAAACTTCGGCCTGCCCGTACGCTGATAATACAATTTGCCGTTTTCAAATGTAAACACCCTGTCGCCGAAGGTGCCGCTATACCGTTGTAAGGTAATATCATCTATTGTCACCGGCTTATTGATCGCTCTCAGTAAAGCCAGCTGCCAGTTCAGGTTAAACAGCTCTGCACTGTCCTTTGCGGTGGCCAGCAGGTGCTCAAAGATTTTCAGTTCTGCGGTTTCCAATGCGTTATCCGCCGGAACACGGATGTCGGGCTGCACACCCCTGCCCTCCCAGTTGGTTTTAGTTACCGCATTCACGGCTTTCCCATAAGGAATCGAGAGCACAAAGCCATGCCCGGCCGGCCGTTCAAAGGTATTATGCGCGCCGCCACCGGTAGCTTCACCGATCACCGTGGCCCTTTTCAGATTTTTGAGATTGTAGGCAAACTCTTCCGCCGCCGAAAAGGTTTTATTGCTTGTGAGAAGGTACAAGGGCATGTTCACCATCGCACCCATGCTTGTATCCGGAGTCGTCCAAAACTCTATCGTGGAGTTTTCCGCGCGGTTGTATGTATCGTTGGTATGGATCCTGTCCTTAAAAAAATAACTGCAGATCATGGTTACCGTTTCAGGCGACCCTCCACCGTTCGTTCTCAAATCAATGATCAGGGCATTGGCATGAGAAACAAATGTCAGGGCCGCTTTCACTGTTTCCTTTCCGTAAATGTTGTCAGCCCAAAAGCGGTCCAATTGTATGTAACCAATGTTTCCATTTAGGATCTCCATTTTTGTAAGCCCGAAATTGGCTTGCTTTATGCCCTGTAAAGGATCTCCTGCTACTGCCTGCGGCGCTACCGGATGCATTAACTGAGCTTCCAAAACCGGGTTGTACTGGAGCATCAGGTGCCCATCGTGATATATGCTGTACAGGTCGTTGGTGAGCGCGCCCGAAAACCTGGCCCGGTCGGTGAAGGAATCATAGGCTTTCTCCTTCTGTCTCTTGCGGATATAGGCCGCCATTTTCTCAGCAGTGTCAGGATATACATAATTCCGGATCAGCAGATCCGCAACGCTATGAACAAGCTCAGCCTTTACGCTTTTGCTGAGGGGTATAGCGTTTTGCGCCCTGCAGCTCAATGTCCATAACAGTAAAAAGAAACAACAGGCCGCTGATTTCATAGATCTGGTTTTACAACACGATCTCCTTCTTCTTCCAGGCGAGGTAGAATCCGGCGATCACCAGCCCGATCGCCACCAGGGAGCCGATCAGCGAGATCGTATTCCCGGTCTTGTAAATAGCCGGCTCAAATTTAAATTCGATTTTATGCTTGCCTGCCGGTACTTCCATGCCCCGCAGTAAATAATCCACGCAGGTATAAGGCGTCGGGTTTCCATCCACATAGGCGCTCCAGCCTTTCGGGTAATAGATTTCCGCGAACACGGCAAAACCTTTGTCGCTGGCCTCGCTTTCGTATACGAGGTGGTTTGGCCGGTAAGACACCATGCTGATCCGGCCTTCGGCTTTATAGCTTTCCGCCGGGTTAATGCCTTCCCTGTTCTTCGGCTGGATCAGGGCTTCCGTTTTGGTATTGGTATGCTCCAAAGCCACGATCTCCGAATCAGCATTGGCCACCGTTTTCACCTGCTTCACAAACCAGGCATTGCCGTTGGCCTGCGGGTTTTTGATCGGGATGAGCTTGTCTTTGCCGGGATAAATGATGTAGCGCGTGTTCAGCATGTTCAGTACCGGAAGCTGCACGGTGAGCAGGCCCAACGTCGAATCGCTGTCAACGCTTCGCAGGCCCTCCGTAAAAGTGCCTATCTCACGGAACAAATGAAAGCTGATGAGCTCATCGTATTTTTTGAGCTTGGCACCGTGGTAGCCGCCAATGGATTTGTGGTGATAGGACGTGGTGGCATCCTGGAAAGGGCTCACCGATAAATTCAACACGCGGTAGTCCAACGCCGGGTCCCGCAGGATCTCCTCATCAGCTTCCGTCTTCGCAAAAGCCGATTCCTGCTGCGCTTTGGAGATGAACTTCGTGCTGTTGAGATAGCGCGTGGCTACCGGCCAGAGGTCGGCGGCAAAGCAAATCCCGATGAGGGCAATGAACACCGGCGCTTTGATTTTTTTCAGGATCAGCAGGAACAGGCCTGCCGCCGCAATTACGATAAAGAGCAGGGAGCGGAGCGCATCGCTTTTAAAGATCGCGATCCGGGCCGTTTCCAGGTTCGCGAGGTAGCCCGGCAGGATCTGCGCCACCTGTGCTTCCGTGGCGCCGCTTTGCCTGAACTGCGTCACAAGCTCCGCTTCTTCGCCCGGCGCAATGAAGGTATTCACAGCCGTCGGCATGAGCACACCCAGCAGGCAAAATCCCCCGGTAACGATCAGGGAGATGAGCATCACTTTTTTGAGATCGAGGCTCCGGCTCATAGCCGGGAGCTTTACAGAGCCATTCTGCTCAGCCAGCTTCATGAACTTATCCAAAGCCAGGATCGCCAGCAAAGGCACGGTGAGCTCGGCAATGACCAGGATCATCGACACGGCTCTGAACTTATTATAGCCCGGCACATAGTCGAGAAAGAAAGAGCTGATCCCCATAAAAAAGCGTCCCCAGGAAAGCATCATGGCCAGGATGGTAACCGCAAACAGCGCCCATTTCACCGGGTGATCGATGATGAATAAGCCCAGGAAAGCCAGGAAGATCACGATGGCGCCGATGTACACCGGGCCAGCCGTTCCGCCCTGGTCGCCGAAATACGCATTGCCGCCTGCTACCTGTTCCCTGTAATCCGGCTCTACCGATTTAAGCGCGTCTTTGTCGGCATCAATGATCCGGCTGGAAGCGCCGCCTTTAAAGTTCGGGATGAGCAGCGTAAACGTTTCCCAGATGCCATGGCTATAAGCTACAGCGTAATTCTTATCCAGCCCCGAGGTCTTATTCTCTTGGTTGCTTTGGCGGTCGGGCCCGATCGTCAGCTCCGTTTTGCCGCGCGTGGAATACTGCCCGTACTCATTAGTCGCCAACAGGCTGCCGGCATTGGGCAGGAAGCCAATGAGGCCCGCCGCTACAAATAAGCCCAGTCCCATCAAAAAGGATTTGAGCTGTTTTTCCCTGAGCGCCACAACGAAGTAAGCCAGGAATACAAAGGCAAAGATCATAAAACCGTAATAGCTGATCTGCACGTGGTTGGCATTGAGCTCCAGCGCCATAAACAGGGTGCTCACGGCGAAGCCAAGCCGGTACTTGCCGCGCATCAGCAAAATAATGCCGCCCAGCAAAGGCGCCAGGTAGCTGATGGCATTGGCTTTGGAGTTATGCCCCACTTCGAGAATGATAAAGAAATACGAGGAGAAGCCATAGGCCAGCGCGCCGGCAAAAGCCAGCCAGGGATTGATGTCCAGGCAGAGGAGCAAAATGAAAAAGCCCAGGAAGCACATAAAGATAGCGCCGCTGGGATGAGGAAACCAGAGATGAAAGACCTTATCCACCTGTGTGAACCAATTTCCCGGGTATAAAGCAGACACCTGGTAAGCCGGCATTCCGCCGAACATGGAATTGGTCCAGAGGCCTTCCTCATGCTGGCTTTGCCGGAAGTCTACCAGCTCCTTGCTCATGCCCCTGGCCTGGGTAATATCGGATTGGTTGATGACCTTCCCCGAGAATAAAGGACGGAAACAGATAAAGGTGATGATGGCAAAGGCGATGATCGCCAGGAAATGAGGAAGGTATTTTTTAGAGTTCATAGACGTTATAACCGTGTTTTTAGATCAGGCAACTATACTTCGGTGCTTGTTGTTAGTTCCGGCTTGTCACCCTGAGCGAAGCCGAAGAGCGACAAACGCTCCGCCTTTGGCAGTAGCTCTCAACAACAGTCCATCAACAAATATAATCATCGCTCCGGGATTTTAAGAACGGAGACGGATAATTTATTCGTATTTTAGCAGGCGCATGAAAAAGCTTTTATCGGTCTTTAAATACACCAAAAACTACAGGAAAGAAACCTCCCTGAACATATTCTTCAACATTCTGTTCTCCGTGTTTTCTGTTTTCTCCATTACCCTGGTCATTCCTTTTCTCAAGCTAATCTTCGACAACGATATGTCCGACTACCAGGAGATGTTAGCTCAGGGTTTGCCTGCCGCCGAATATAGCGCCAAGTACGCTTCGGCCTGGGGCTATTACCAAATGGCGGCGCTCATTGTGATTTATGGAAAAGCCAGTGTCCTGATGTGGATCTGCCTCACGGTATTTATAATGACCTTTCTCAAAAACGTGTGCCGTTATTTTGCCATGTATTTCCTGGCTCCCATCCGCAACGGTGTGGTAAGCGACCTTCGTAACAAGATGATCAAAAAATCGCTGGAGCTGCCGCTTTCCTACTTCAGCGATGAGCGTAAGGGCGATATGATGAGCCGCATGACCACCGACGTCATCGAGATCGAATGGTCCATCATGCAAACCCTGGAGCTGGTGTTCCGCGAGCCCTTTCTGATCATCATTTCCCTGGGAACGCTTATTGTCCTTAGTCCTTACCTTACCTTATATGTGTTCCTGTTGCTCCCCGTAGCGGGATTAGCCGTAGCTTTGGTAAGCAGAAGCCTGAAAAGCCGTTCCGCCAAGGGGAAGGTGGTGTTCGGGCAGCTCTTCAACATCATGGAGGAAACCCTGGGCGCCCTTAAAGTAATCAAGGCTTTCACCGGTGAGCGCTTTGTGCAAAAGCGCTTCGAAAAGGTAAATGCCGAGTACAAGAAGATCTCCATCGCGCTTTACCGCCGCGGCGACCTGGCTTCCCCCATGAGCGAGACCCTCGTATTTGGTGTGTTGATGCTGATCTTATTTATCGGTGGCATGATGGTGATCGATGGCAGCGGCGGCCTCACAGCAGAGAGTTTTATCGGCTATTTTGCCGTTGCCTCGCAGATCGTTCCGCCCATCAAACAGATCACACTCGCTTACAACAATATCCAGAAAGGCATTGCCTCCGAAGAGCGCATCGAAAAAATCCTCCACGCGGAGAACCCGATCGTCAATAAGCCGGATGCCAGGATCCTCGGGCAGTTCAACAACAGCATCGTCTTCAACCATGTGTCTTTTGCCTACCATAAAGGTGATTCGGGCTACGTTCTGAAAGATATTAACCTGACCATTCCGAAAGGGAAAACCGTGGCGCTCGTTGGGCAGAGCGGCAGCGGCAAAACCACCATGGCCGATATGATCCCCCGCTTTTACGATACCGATCTCGGAGAGATCCTCATCGACGGCATCGCCATCAAGGACATGGACATCGAAAGCCTGAGGAAACAGATTGGCGTGGTAACACAGGAAAGCATTCTCTTCAACGATACGATTGAGCATAACATTACCTTTGGCCTCGACAGCTACGACAAGGAAAAAGTGATCGAAGCCGCAAAGATCGCCAATGCGCACGAGTTCATCATGCAGCAACCCAATGGCTACGACACCAACATCGGCGACCGTGGCGGCAAGCTCAGCGGCGGACAGCGGCAGCGCATCAGCATTGCCCGCGCTATTTTAAAGAACCCGCCGATCCTCATCCTCGATGAAGCTACCAGCGCGCTGGATACAGAAAGCGAGCGCCTGGTGCAGGATGCTCTTAATAATTTGATGAAGAACCGCACCAGCATTGTCATTGCGCACCGCCTGAGCACGATTGTGAATGCCGACGAGATCGTGGTGATGAACCAGGGCGAGCTCATCGAGCAAGGCTCCCACAAAGAGCTGCTGGAGAAAAACGGCGTTTACAGGAAACTGTACGAGATGCAGAATTTTAAGTAAGACCATTGTCTTATACTTCCGATGGTTTCGAGAGCCTCAACCATCGTTTGTTGACTGAGGCTCTCGAAGTCAACAATTGAGTTATGAAATTAACACCAAGAAATACCCTGTTCGTCAAATTAACGCTATCCGTTTTGAGTGTATGCATCCTAAGCTCCTGCGGGGAAACGGAGAAAACAGAAACCACAGCTCCTGAAACACCGGCGCCGGCATCCATCGTTGACACGGTGGATTTTGCGGTGCTCCCTTCCGACAGCACAACGCACCTGATCTCCGGCTTCCCCAAAGATCTGAAAGCGGCGGAGCTTAACGATAGCGATAAGCGCCTGGTCGATTCCCTGATGGAAGCGCTGGTTGCGGATTACAACAACCAACTGGTTCCGAAGGAAAAGAAAACGGGAGATACAAGCGCCCGGTCCATATCCGTGATCCATCTGAAAGACTATAAAAAACAATACATCGCCGTGATCAATTCAAGGCACGAAAAGGAAGTATGGGCCAATTGCTTTTGCAAAGCCATTGAGAAGCGCATCGAGTTTGTCGAATGGAAAAAAGTCCCGGTAAAGGTCATCGACGGGGGGAATTGCTTCTTCAACGTGAAGCTGAACCTCGCTCAGCGAAAGGCTTATGAGTTTAAGGTGAACAGCGGAGGATAAGGCTCTTTCAAAAAATGAAGCTTCCGCCCTACTCCGTTTTTCCCAGGCTGTCCAACGACCGTCTCCTGCTTCGCGCGGTGACAGGCGCGGATCTGGAAAGCCTCATGGAAATTTCCTTTTATGATGCAAAGCCGGCGGAAAGCATAGAAGAAGCCGCAGAGATGCAAAGCAGAATCGACCTGGATTATGCCGATGGAAATTCCATTCACTGGTGCCTGGAAGATTCCTCTACGAAAACCATTGTGGGCACCTGCGGCTATTACCGCGGCTTCGAACACCAGACAGGAGAGCTGGGCTGCGTGCTTCGCAAAGCCTTTTACGGCAAAGGCTATATGACTGAGGCCATGAAGCTGGCGATGGACTTTGGTTTCAATATGATTGGCCTGCAAACGATCGTTGCTATGACTTCCGTGCACAATGAAAAAGCCATCCAATTACTGAAGCGCCTGCAGTTTCAACAAACAGAAATCCTAAGGGATAATGAGTTGAAGTTTGAATTGAAAACCACAGAGAAACAATAGGGAACAACACCAAATTATTTACCATATAAGGCATTGAAGATCATATAAGGTCAATCCCCGTACGCTTCTTGTTCTGAAATCTTATCAGAACATAATGATCAGCGTTATCAGTGTTCCATTGCCTCTAGAAATAAGCGCTCATCTCTTTCGCGATCTTAGCCGCTTCTGCAGCGGCTGCTTCCGCAAAGTCAGTGCCGTTGGAAGCATAGATGATGCCACGCGAAGAGTTGATCAGCAAGCCGACATCTTTGGTAAGACCGTGATGGCATACCTCGGCCAGGCTTCCACCCTGTGCGCCGACGCCCGGCACCAACAAGAAATGATTTGGAACCAGCGCCCTGATTTCCGTGAGCATCGTGGCTTTGGTAGCACCCACCACAAACATCAGGTTCTCTTCCGTGCCCCAGGCGCTTACTTTTTCAAGCACCTGCTTGTAGAGCTCGGTACCGTGAGCCTCCATCAACTGGAAATCAACCGAGCCTTCGTTGGAAGTTAAAGCCAGCACAATCGCCCATTTGCCATCGAACTGCAGGAAAGGCGCTACGGAATCTTTTCCCATATAAGGCGCCACGGTAATCGCATCGGCACCGAGGTGCTCGAATACGGCTTTGGCATACATGGAGGAGGTATTCCCGATATCACCGCGCTTGGCATCGGCAATGATAAAATGCGCAGGATGATGTTGCCTGATATAGCGGATGGTTTTTTCCATGCTGACCATACCGCTGATGCCATACGCTTCGAAGAAGGCGTTATTGGGCTTAAAGGATACGCTATAAGCCGCCGTGGCATCCACAATCTGTTTGCAGAACTCAAAAATGGGATCTTCCGTCTCCAGCAAATGCTTCGGGATCTTGTTGAGATCGGGATCAAGCCCCACACATAAAAATGTTTTTTTGGTTTTGATCTGGCGGATGAGTTCTGCTCTGGTCATAGGTGTTTATGGCGTTTTTCGGAAGGAATTACGTATTCATCAGCAGGTATTTACCGTATAAGCCCTGCTAATGAGATTTTTAAATGCTGTTTAATTACTGTTTTAATTTTCGGTTATTTAGTTAATATACAGTCGGTTAAATCTGAATTATTTTTATCCGGGGCTTCAACTTCGCTCAGCCACCGGTTTAATCTTATCTCTTTTTCTCTTCCGTCCCTTCTCTCCCTTAAGTCTCTTAGGTTTCTTCCATCCCCTTAGTCCCTTTGGCTTCGACTACGCTCAGCCCCGGTTTAATCTTATCTCTTTTGTTTCTTCCGTCCCTTCTCTCCCTTAAGTCTCTTATCTCAATACTCACCTCTCCATCCTATAACCCACCTTCTTTCAGACGTTCCGCGTTCTCTGCAAACTGCAGCGCGTCGATCATCTGCTGGATGTTCCCGTTCATAAAATCAGACAGGTTGTATAAGGTCATATTAATGCGGTGATCGGTGATCCGGTTCTGAGGGTAATTGTAGGTGCGGATCTTCTCCGAACGGTCGCCGGTGGCTACCATGCTCTTACGCCTGCCGGTTGTTTCGGCCTGGCGTTTCTGAAACTCGATGTCGTAGAGCTTGGAGCGCAGCATTTCCATCGCTTTTTCACGGTTGCCCAGCTGGTTACGCTGGGTCTGGCAGGTCACCACAATGCCCGAAGGCTTGTGTGTCAGGATCACTTTCGACTCTACCTTATTCACGTTCTGCCCACCTGCTCCACCGCTTCGCGCCGTGGCCATTTCAATGTCGGCAGGCTTAATTTCAATATCCCATTCTTCCGCTTCCGGCAATACCACTACCGTAGCAGCCGAAGTATGCACCCGGCCCGCCGCTTCCGTAGCAGGCACGCGTTGCACACGGTGCACGCCGCTTTCAAACTTCATGGTCCCGAAGGCATTATCGCCTTTCACGTTAAAGACGATCTCCTTGTAGCCACCCATCGAGCCCGGATTTTCATCCACCACTTCCAGCTGGTAGCCTTTGATCTCGCAGTAGCGGCGGTACATCTCGAATAAGTCGCCGGCAAAGATGGCGGCTTCGTCGCCACCCGTTCCACCGCGCAGCTCCATCGTACAGTTCTTGGCATCTTCCGGGTCTTTCGGAATCAGCAGCATGCGGATCTCATCCGCCAGCTTCTCTTCCGCTGCCCTGTTCTCTTCCAGCTCGGCTTTGGCCATGTCCAGGAAATCCTTATCCTTCTCAGTAGCCAGCACTTCCTTGGCGCCGTTGATATTATCGATGATCTGCTTGTATTTGTAATACGCTTCCACAATAGGCTCCAGGCCGCGGTACTCGATATTTAATTTCTTAAAAAGGCGCATGTCTGCGATCACGGTAGGGTCGCCCAGCTTGGCTTCCACATCCGTATAACGTCTTTTTATTTCTTCTAATTTCTCTAACATAATTTTTTCTAAGGGTTCGCGAAGATACGAATTTCTGCCTGATTATGCCAAAGCCGGAGGCTATTCCCCTGAACAAATAATAAATCATGACTAATTTTGTGGTATTAGCAAAGACTCCCCTAAAATTTTGTGTTACATGATGTTTGGGCGCCCGGGCGGGCCATCGCTACTCGCTCTTTGTTTGTCATTGTGTCGTTTCCGAAGCTCTGAGGCATGCTCCCGGACAAACAAAGGAGCTCAGACAGACCGCTCTGTCCCTGGCGAAGGTGTACTCTGCTCATTGAATTAAACTCATCAGTTTCGTAAACGTGCGCCAGGGATCGACGCGGAAATCCTTTTGCCGGCTGCGCTCAGCATCGGCAAAAGATTGCAGCAAAGAGCCTCACGACACGTCGTGACGGGCGCCCGAATAACATCATAAATTTGCCTGATAACTAAACGCTTGACTTATCCGCCTTCTTTCAACGCCTTAATTACACTCTGAAAATTAATCGGTGATTTAACATCCCTGATGCTTTCAGATTAATTTGTTTATCTTACTTTTGAATAAACTCAAACCCAATCCTATATGAAGAAACTTCTACTTCTAAGCTCTCTCATATCTTTCTACCAGGCTAAATCACAGGATTTTAACGGATTCAACCAAAGCAATTATGCCGGTGTGTCGGGCATCTACCTGCAGCCTGCCAGCGTGGTCGACAGCCGTTTGAAATTTGACCTGAACCTTGTAGGGCTCAACCTCGGCGCTTACAATAATTACATCGGCGTGAAACGCGAAGCGCTCAAAAAAGAAGGTTCCTGGAGCGATCCACGCTTTCCGGCTTTTGAGGATACCATGTTCCAGGAGAAATACCTGGTACCGAAAAACAACGGCAAAGACAAGGCCATCGCCGTGAACAACCGCATTGCCATGCCTTCCTTCCTCATCAACATTAACAGCCGGAATGCCTTTGCCCTGAGCTGGAACATCCGCAATTATGTAAACATCGACGGCGTATCGCAGGACCTGGCCACCCTGGCCTACAACCAGTTTGTGTACCCTTCGCTGTGGGTAACCAACCTCCAGAACAAAAACCTGAGCATCCAGGAAATGAGCTGGGCGGAATACGGCCTGACCTACGGCCACGTGTTTAAGGACGATAATGAGCATTATTTTAAAGCCGGCGCCACGGTGAAACTGTTGCGTGGCATTCAGTCGGCCTACATGTTTGTGAAAGACCTGAAATACAATTTCCAGACAGACACCACCGTCTCCATTTTTCAATCGCAGGTCAATTACGGGCACTCCGATAATTTCGAGTTTGGCAACGCCTCTCTCAACGGGGGCTCCTCGGCCTACTCCTTCGATTACTCCCAATCCTATCCCGGCTTCGGTTTCGATGTGGGCGTGGTTTATGAATGGCGGCCAAAATACAACTCATACGAATACGGTAAGGAAAAGGAGCGCGACATGTGGTTTGAAGACCGCAGTAAAACCAAATACAAATTAAAAGTAGGCCTTTCGGTAACCGATATCGGCTCTATCAAATTCAAGAAAGGCAGCGTGAGCAATGACTTCAACGCCAACGTCGGCTACTGGAATTTAAAGCCCATCAATCCTAAAACCGTTGGCGAGCTCGACGACACGCTGGCTAAACGCTTCGGAAGCAACAGCACCGCAAGCACCTATAAAATGAACCTGCCTACGGCCTTCAGCGCGCAGATCGACTACAACCTCGGGAAGAACTTCTACCTGAACCTCACGCCTTACATTGCCATGCAGTTCAAAAAGAACGATACCAAAGTGCACGACTGGTCGAGCATTACCTTTACGCCGCGCTGGGATCATAAATGGTTCGGGGCTTTTATCCCGGTGCAGTACAGCTTCCTTTCGGGCCCGCGTGTAGGCCTTGCCCTGAGGCTCGGACCGCTGGTAATTGGCACCACCAACCTCACGCCGCTCATTACCAAATCCAATGTGTATGGTGCTGATATGTATGCCTTGCTGAAAGTTCCTATTCCTTATTCCAAAACCAAGGACAGGGATAAGGACGGCATCAAGAACAAAAAAGACAAATGCCCTGATATCCCTGGTATTGCAGAGTTCAACGGCTGCCCGGATAAGGACGGCGACCACATCCAGGATAGCGAAGATAAATGTCCGGATATTCCGGGCCTGGCTTCGGCACAGGGCTGCCCTGACCGCGATGGCGACGGCATCTCCGATATGGACGACCGCTGCCCGGATGATAAGGGACCTGCTGAGTACAAAGGCTGCCCGGATCGTGACGGTGATACCGTGGTTGATAAAGACGATATCTGCCCGGATGTACCGGGATTAGTGGCCCTGGCGGGCTGCCCGGATAAGGACGGCGACGGCATTGCCGATGTGGATGACGAATGCCCTGATGAAGCCGGCCTGAAAGAATTCCTCGGCTGCCCGGATAAAGACGGTGATCAGACACCTGATAAATATGACCTGTGCCCTGATGTGGCAGGGCCGAAATCGGCGAAAGGCTGCCCTGATAAAGACGGCGATACGGTACTCGATAAGGATGACAATTGCCCTGAAGTTCCGGGTGCTGTTGATAATAAAGGCTGTCCGTGGCCGGATATGGATAAGGACGGTGTGGACGACAGAAGCGACGAATGCCCTACCACTCCGGGCCTGAAAGAGCTGAAAGGCTGTCCTCCGGCTCCTGTGCTGAAAATTGAAGAGCAGAAGATCATCGAGCAGGCTTTCTCGAGCTTGGAGTTTGCCACAGGTAAAGACATCATTAAGAAAACGTCTTATGCGTCGCTGAACAACCTGGCGGGCTTAATGAAACTGCATAAGGATGATTGGCTGCTGAAGCTGTCGGGCCATACCGATAACCAGGGCGATGCGGCCAGGAACCTCGTGCTTTCACAGAAACGTGCCAACGCGGTGAAAAAATACCTCGTGAGCAAAGGCGTGAAAGCCGACCGCATCAAAACAGAATGGTTCGGCCAAACCGTGCCGATTGCCGATAACACCAGCGATGCCGGCCGTCAGAAAAACCGCCGCGTGGAAATGAAAGTGTTGTTTAAATAAACTGTTGTCCTGCCTCCCGTTGGTGGTAACACCAACAGGGCCGGTGATTTATAAAGGCCCGTTACAACATAGTAGCGGGCTTTTTTGTTGGTTTGGATTTCCGATAAGCTGCCGTCGGGAGCCTCAGGCAGCGAACAAGCAAAAATCCGGTACACGTGTTTTTACCTCCCCGGACAAATTTTACTACCTGAGAAACTGACCCAAGCCTGCCCGTAAAATACCCTGGAACAACAGGGCATCCCGATAGCTACCGGCACGGCATGCTAAAATAGTTTCCACTATTTTCCAATCACATTAAGCGCTTAACGGGGCTATAGAACAAACACTGATTCCTGCCATTGTCAATAACTCTTAACGTTTTCTAAAGGATTTCATTAAGAGATTCAGGAAAAAATAAATAAATTTACAGGCTTATTTTTCAGATTTGGAAACGGAAGAAAATACCATGACACGCCAGTTATATCCTTACCAGGAAGAGGCTGTGAATACTATTTTTAATAAACTCAAAGAGGCTAAGCCTAATGAGAACATCTTGTTCCAGCTTCCTACCGGGGGTGGCAAAACCATCATTTTCTCGGAGATCGCCAAACGCTACATCAACCACTTCAACCGGAAGGTCCTGATCCTGACGCACCGCATTGAGCTCAGCAAGCAAACCTCGGGTGTGCTGGCGGGTATCGGCATCAAGAACAAGGTGATCAATTCGGAAGTGAAGGAGCTGCCACAGCAGAGCGAGTTCCAGAGCTTCACGGCCCTGGTGGAAACGCTCAACAACCGTTTGCAGGAAGACGATCAGTTCCTGGAAGACATCGGCCTGGTGATTGTGGATGAGGCGCACTACAACTCTTTCCGCAAGATCTTCCATTACTTCGCGGATGTGAATATTCTCGGCGTAACGGCTACGCCCCTGAGCAGCAACAAAAAATTACCACTCTATCAAACCTACAAAGAGATCATTGTGGGGGAAAGCATTCCCTCGCTGATCGAAAAAGGCTACCTGGCAGAAGGGGTGACGCATTCCAACGATGTCAACCTGAGCGGGCTGCGTGTGGGGAATAACGGGGAGTTCACCACCGGCTCACACGAGATGGTGTATACCCAGGCCCTGATGCAGGGCAAATTGCTCGATGCGTATGAAGAGATCGGTAAGGGCACCAAAACGCTTATTTTCAATGCGGGGATCCTGACGAGCATTGCCGTGTACAACATGTTCAAGGCCAAAGGCTACCCGGTAAAATATTTAGACAGTACCTTCAGCGACCGCGACAGGGCCGAAACCCTCGACTGGTTCAAGCATACCAAGGATGGCATTTTAAGCTCGGTGAGTATCCTGACTACGGGCTTCGATGAGCCGGAAGTGGAAACCATTATCCTGAACCGCGCCACGAAATCGCTGACGCTGTATCACCAGATGATCGGCCGTGGCTCGCGTGTATTGCCGCATAAAAAGAAATTCAACATTGTGGATCTCGGGAATAATTCCCGCCGCTTCAACCTGTGGCAATTCCCGATCGACTGGAAACACGTGTTTGTGGCGCCGCACCTGTACCTTGAGCAGCGTTATAAAGACGAGTGGGATTATGAGCTGGAGAACGATTACGAGCTGCCGGAAGATATTAAATCCCGCTTCCTCAACTCTTCCGCCGAAGCCTTTATCGTCCGCGAGCGTTACTTACAGTGCCTGCGCAAGGGCCTGAAGCCTCAAACGGTGCTCGACCAATCGCTGGACGATCACTTTGGAAGGATCAAAGACAATGCGGCTGATTTCGATGAGGCCTTTGAGCTGTTTGAGCTCCTGAGCGACGAGGTAAAATACCGCGTGAAGCAGTTTGCCAAATGCATCAATGCCACCAATAACTACACGGATTACCAGACTCAGACCTACAGCAGTAAGCTGAGGCGCCGGCTGATCGGCTGGTTTGTGGAATAGCTTTTTTACGGGCGTATAAGCCCTCAGGAATCCGATCCGCCTGATGGAAATGTTTGATTGTTGGGGCCGGAATCGTTATATTTGACCTAAAAACTAACCATGCGCTTCTCTTTATTTTTCCTGGTGTTCGCTATCCTGGTATCGTGTAAGAAAACCACGGTTGTACCACCGGAAGATATGCCGCCTCCCAATGGCGTTCCTTCTTCCAACGCTTCTTTAAAGCTCAACATCAGCCACGTGGGTAATGGCAATCCCCTGGTGCTTGATCCTGCTTCTACCTATACAACGACCAACGGCGATACTTTTTCCGTGAAGCTGTTTAAATATTACCTGACGAATGTAAAGCTCACCAACCAGGCAGGGCAGACCGTTGCTCTTCCGGGCACTTATTTCCTGGTGGATGAATCCGATCCGCTGAGCAAGGTCATTACACTGCAAAATGTTCCGGCAGGCGATTATACAGGCATTAGCTTTCTGATCGGCGTAGACTCGGCACGCAATGTGTCCGGCGCTCAAACGGGCGCCCTGGATCCTTCCCACGGCATGTTCTGGACCTGGAACTCCGGCTATATCATGGCAAAAATTGAAGGCAGCTCTCCGCAATCGGGAAACAGCCTGGGCGATATTTCGTTTCACATCGGCGGCTTCTCGGGCACGAATAAAGGCATCAGGACAGTAACACTTCCTTTCCCGATCGATGCGCATGTGCATGCCGAGCACCAGACACAGGTGAATATGACGGGCGACGTAGCCAAATGGTTTTCGGGGGTGAATAACATCGACTTTGCCTTTACCTTCGATGTGACAACGATCAGCTCCAGGTCGAGAAGCATTGCCGATAATTATGCTGGAATGTTCACCGTTACTTCCGTCATCAACTAAATGAAACAGCTTTTTCTCATCATATCACTGGCAATGCTGGCCACCTCCTGTTCGGTAGATCCGGAGATCAAGCCCGAGTTGCCGGCAGAAGGCATCAGCGAAGTGATCCCGGATGGCTGGCCGCAGCCATACTACCGCTTTACCGACAATGCCCTCACCACCGACCGCTTTAAGCTGGGAAGGAATTTGTTCTACGAGCCGATGTTTTCGATTGACAACACGGTTTCCTGCGGCTCCTGCCATCAGCAGTTTGCGGCTTTTGCGCACAGCGCGCATCAGTTCAGCCACGGTGTCGACGGCCGCGTGGGCACCCGCAATGCCCCGGCCCTGCAGAACCTGGCCTGGAACCCAAGCTTTATGCATGACGGCGGGGTCAACCACATCGAGGTGTTTCCTCCCGCTCCTATCACCAACACGCTGGAGATGGCAGAAACATTGCCGAATGTGGTGCTGAAAATCGGCAGCAGTGCCAAATACCAGGCGCTCTTCAGAAAGGCCTACGGCGACGATACCGTGACGACACAACGCATGTTCAAAGCCATTGCACAGTTCATGGGCACCATGTATTCCTACAACAGTAAATACGACCAGGTGAAACACGGTTCGGCGGGCTTCACGGCTTCCGAGCAAAGCGGCTACAGCCTCTTCGTTCAGAAATGTGCTTCCTGCCACCAGGAGCCTTTGTTTTCGGATTACAAATTCAGGAACAACGGCCTGGCGGTCAACCAGACGATCAGGGACAGCGGCCGCGCCCACATTACCCGCGACCCGGCCGACCTTTACAAATTTAAAACGCCGAGCCTGCGTAACATTGAGCTCACCGGGCCTTACATGCATGATGGCCGCTACATGACCCTGATGGATTGCCTCAACCATTACACCTCAAGCATCACGCCGGGTGCGACGCTCGATCCTTCGCTCAGCGCCGGAATCCAGATGAGCACACAGGAAAAAACAGACATTATCGCTTTCTTAAAAACACTGACGGATCCACAGTTCCTGACGGATAAACGCTATTCAGAAATAACCCCATAAAACACGTATCCATGAAAACTCTCCTTCAACTTTCTCTTGCTCTTATGCTCGCACTGGGCTTCTCAGCCTGCAAAAAAAATCAAACCGGCGGCAAAGCCTCCGTTAAAGGTGTGGTGGCACATCATGGCAAAGCCATTGCTGACGCGTATGTGTATATCAAATTCAATTCAACCGAGTTTCCGGGCGAAGATTTCAGCAAGTACGATACTTATGTGAAAGCCGATGCAAACGGCAACTACTCGATTCCGCTTTACAAAGGAAGCTATTACTTATTTGCCAAAGGCTACGACCTCGATATTCCCTCGCCTTTCATCGTACAGGGCGGGCTTTCCTTCTCTATCCGGAATAAAGAGAATTTAACACTTGATATTGCCGTGACGGAAGGCGATTAATTTTTAAACAATTAAGTGTCAATTCATTATATTTTTTAATAAGCGAGAAATTTTATTTAACTTCGCAACTCAAATTTTTTTAATCGAACATGTCAGAAGAAACATTACAAACGGAACAAGCAGCACGAGTGGAACCGGCAACAGAGAAAAAGCCAAAAAAATCATCTTCAGGCAACGGCCTGGATATGGACGGACTGCAAGTGTTTTTTGAAAAGAATAAAAAAGCGATCACATACGGTGGCGGCGCTCTTCTTGCTATTGTAGCGATCTTCTCTTTCTATAAATTCTACTGGCTTCCGGGCCAGGAAACGGAGGCTAATAACGAAATGTATATTGCCCAGTCCTTTTTTGAAAAAGACAGCTTTAACATTGCCCTGAACGGTAACGTTCCGGTGCAAACGGCCAACGGCCAGGTAACCATGGTTGGTTTCAGGGACCTCGCTGATAATTATTCTTCTACCAAAGCCGGTAAACTGTCGAACTACTACGCAGGTATCTGCCTGTTGAGGACCGGCAAATTCCAGGAGGCCATCGATTACCTGGAAAAATTTGACGGGAACGACGAAATGGTAGCTCCCATGGCCATCGGCGCCACCGGTGATGCTTACATGGAATTGAACAATGTGGATGAGGCGATCAAGTTTTACTTAAAAGCCGCTGAAAAATCAACCAATGATTTCACCACGCCGATGTTCCTGAAAAAAGCAGGCTTTGCTTACGAGCAAAAGGCAAATTATACAGAAGCCCTGGCCACGTATGAGCGCCTGCAATCAGAATATTTCAAAAGCACGGAAGCCCGCGATATCGAAAAGTATATTGCACGGGTGAAAGTATTGGGTAATATTCAATAATAACTACACGGAAAAAAATTAAAAAGGTGATCTCAATCACCTTTTTTTGTTTTATGACATGGTGGCTTCGGGAGCCTCAGCCACCGTGACGTTGACTGAGGCTCCCGAAGTCAACGAAGCGTTCCTGACATTATCTTTCTGGCTCCCGACTTCGCTCGAACTGACAGAAAAACAATTATCTATAACACAACACTACAAACTAACACATGGCAAGCGAATTAAAAAATCTATCTGTTTTTGAAGGCACGGAAATTCCTGATGCCGCTCACATGAAATTCGGCATCGTATGGGCCGAATGGAACCACGAGATCACCCATGCGCTGATGCTGGGAGCTTATGAAACCCTGAAGAAGCACGGCGCCAAAGAGGAATCCATTACCGTGAAAACGGTTCCGGGCGCTTTTGAGCTCACGCTGGGGGCGCAGTATCTTGCGGAGTTCAGCAATGTGGATGCCATCATCTGCATCGGCTGTGTGATCCAGGGCGATACCAAACATTTTGATTTTATCTGTGATGCCGTTGCCAAAGGCATCACCGACCTGAATATTAAACACAACCTGCCGGTCATCTTCGGCGTACTGACGCCCAACACACTGGAGCAGGCACAGGACCGCGCCGGTGGGAAGCACGGCAATAAAGGCGATGAAGCCGCAGTTACCGCCATCAAAATGCTTGGCTTAAAGAACAGCTTCCGCGAAGGAAAAGGGAGGATTGGGTTTTAATTGTCAGTGGCTTCGAGAGCCTCTCAGCCACCATGTCGTTGACTGAGGTTCTCGAAGTCAACAGATGGGAGCGAATCAGGCCCCGGCGGAATGCAATGAGTTTCCGGAAAAACACTTAAACCCTCGGTTTCCAGGGAGTTTCCGTGGCGTTCAGGTCCATCGTCAGCTTGCGCGAAAGCACAAACAGGTAATCCGACAAACGGTTCAGGTATTTGTAGATGAGCTCGTTCAGAGGCTGCTGCTCATTCAGCTTCAGTGTACAGCGCTCGGCCCTGCGGCATACGCAGCGGGCGATGTGGCAAAACGATACCGTAGTATGTCCACCCGGTAAGACGAAGGATTTCATTTCGGGCAGGGTCTTATCCATGCTGTCCATTTCCTCTTCCAGCAGCTTGATGTCGCCCTCCGCAATTTGCGGCAGGGTCATTTTGTTTTTCACCGGATCGGCCGCCAGCAGCGAGCCAATGGTAAACAGCCTGTCCTGCACTTCGATCAGGATCTCCCGCGCATGCGCGTCGATGGCCTGGTCGCGGATAAGCCCGATGTAAGAGTTAAGCTCATCCACCGTACCATAGGCTTCAATACGGATATCGTACTTAGGGATGCGCGTGCCCCCGATCAGGGACGTCTGCCCCTTATCGCCTGTTTTGGTATAGACCTTAAACGCCATGATCTTAGAATTTAAAGCTGATGTTCACGTTAGGCAGGATCGGCAGCTGGTTCACACGCTTGTTCTTGATCCTGTCGTAGTAAAAAATATTCTCCCGGTTGTAAGCATTGGTGGCACCCGCCGTTACCTCGAGCCTGGTATGCTCGCTGGTATTGTAGAGCCATTTGATGCTGATGTCGAGGCGGTGGTAATCCGGTAAGCGGCGTGAGTTGTAATCGCCCGGTACATAACCCAGGTTAGCATTGGTAGTAGCATACGGCGCGTTGAAGTTGTTGCCGAAATCCACCTGCGGGTAGTAGCCGGCTGTTGGTGTGAACGGGAAGCCCGAACCGAAGTTCCAGCGAACGCTCAGATCGAGGTTACGTTTTTTACCAAAGGTATAAGTACCAACCAGGTTCACATTATGCCTTCTGTCGTACAGCGGCGCATATTCAAAGACGTCGCCCGAAGCCGTATTACCGGTATAGCGCTTGTTGAAGGTCAGGGAATATACCGCCCAGAAGTAAAAGCGTTTTCTTTCAAATTTACCGGTAAAGTCGAGGCCGTTTACCACCCCCTGCTCCATGATGAAATCCTTACGGTTTGCTTCCGGTTTCGATTGGTTCTCCGGTGTGTCTTCAAACATTTTGTCGCGGTTCACGCTGGCCATTTGTGTAAAGTACTTGCGGTAAGCCTCTACCTGGAACTCGAAGTATTTCAGGACGTCGATCTCGAAGCCGCCTACATAGTGCTGCGCTTTCTGGATCACGCCTTTGGTATCTACCGTTTTATTGTCTTTATCCTTATACGTGGCAGGCAGGTTCTCCGGCCCGTTGATGAAGCCATAGAAGAGGTTTACCACATCCCTGTCGGAGCTCGCGCTCATGAGGCTCTGGCTGTATAAGCCGGCAGCGAATTTGAAACGGAACTTGCGGGTGATGTTTACCTTACCCTGGATACGCGGCTCAGGCGATAAATTATTGAAGGTGGCATAATACTGCAGGCGGAAGCTTGGCTCCAGCACGATGTATTTACGGCGTGTCAGGAAACGGTATTTCACATGCCCGGCCAGCTCGATGGAGTTTTTCTGGTAAGACACACTCTTTGTCAGCAAAGGCGTTTGAATGGAATAATCTGTATTGGTACCCACGAGCTCAAAGCCGTATTTCAACTCATCGCGGCCAAAGTATTTCAGGAAGTTGAAGCCTCCGTTGAAGCCACCCACGGTACTTGATTTATTATCTTCCGGCACAGCACCTTCGTAGTTGATCTTGTATTGCGAATAAGCAAAATTACCCTCGATGAGCAAGGTAGAGCTTTGTGGAATGAGGATGAAGTTACTGCCGCCACCAAAGGATGTCCAGTTGAATTTGGCGAGGTCTTTATACACCACTTTATCGTTGAAGTTATAACCGAAGAGGTTTACCTTACTGCCGTTGTTGGCATTAATGGATACCTTACCGTAGAGATCGGTATAATAGAAAGGCAGACCGTCTTTATTGGCATAAGGATACAGCACTTTGGAGGTTTGCGGCAGGTAGGAGGTCTTGCCCGAAAGCAGGAAAGACGCGCTTCCCTTACCGTCTTCCTTCAGTTTTTTGAGTGGCCCTTCCAGCGTGGCTTTTGCGCCAAAGGTAGAGGCCGATACTTTTCCGGAGAGACGTTTTTTATTCCCGTCGCGGGTGGTAATGTCCATGATGGCAGAAGTACGCCCGCCGTATTCGGCGCCAAAGCCGGCGCTGTACACATCGGCGCTACGCATGATGTCGTTATCAAACACAGAGAACAAGCCAATGGAGTGAAAAGGATTATAGATCACCATTCCGTCGAGCAATACCTTGTTCTGGATCGGTAAGCCGCCGCGGATGTAGAGCTGCCCGCCCTGGTCGCCGGTAAACACAACACCCGGCAATACCTGCAGGTACTGGGCCAGATCGGGCTCGCCCACGCTTGGCAATTTGTTGATGGCTACCGGGTCGATGGTTTGCACACCCACATTGGGGTTCTCGATCTTTTCGGCTTGCGCCGCCGTTACTTCCACGGTATTGAGGATCACACCGCCTTTGGTGGAAAAGAATTTCTTATTGAGGATCTGCTCCGCTTTGATGGTAATGGTTTCGGAGATGGTATCGAATTCGAGGTTGGTTACCAGCAAGGTATAGGTTCCCGGCTTCACCTTATTGATGGAGAAGAACCCGTTGGGATCCGACGAGGCGCCGGTTGTAGTGCCCTTGAGGTAGATATTGGAGAAAGGAACCGGTTCGCCATTGGCTTTATTGTATACGAAACCACGGATGGTACCATATTGGGCAAATCCAGTGCTGACAGCCAACAGTAAACAGAAGGTAAGGATCGAACGAATCATGTTATTTTTTTGATAGGGAGCAAATTTAACCATTTATGCGAGTTAAAAAAGGTATTTTTTCAGGATAAACCGGGAAGGCTACTCCATTTAACAAGGGCATTTCCGGGGAGGAAAAAGGAGTGGCGCGAAGATCAAATATAGGGTTTTATTACAGGAAAACAAATGGGAGGTGATTATTCGATTTGGAAGGAATATATACCTACCGGATCACAACATTATTTCGAAACAAAAACGACTTTTACTTTATCGCTTTTATTGATCTGTTTTATAAAATTCATCCACTCCGTATATCTGTCAGCGGGAAATTTTCCACTCCTGACCACCAGTTTACGACAGTATATCAGGCGGTTGTTGTTCTGATATATGACATCCGCCTTGTATTCTCCAAAATCATTTTTTATGTGAACCGGTTTTGGTAAAGATTCAATATTCAGGGCTTTTGCGAAATTATAAATAATGGTATCCGACTTTGAGTAATTGAAAGTATTCGGGTTGAGGTACACTGAGAACGCCCGCTGATCTCTCAACTCCGGAATATACAACCCATCGGGAAACAGATTTGGAGTGATTACAACATGATCGTTATTCTGCGGGACCAGTTTAGCGGCAGTCCATCGTAGACTTTCAGAGATCTCAGGAGGGCCCGCTTCTTTTTTATAAAATGAAAACGACTGTAATTCCAGGTCGGTGCCCCGGAACCTGTTCACGACAGCTTTTCTCTGCTCTTCTTTGGATAAATAATCATAGATATAGTCTATCGGTTCCTGCAAAATTCCTTTATAAACTGTATTGACGAAAATCTGCGCATCACCGTTTTCTTTTACCTGAACCATTGTTTTTCGTTGCTGTACGTTATCATTAACCGAGTAAGCACTTGTGTTTACCAGAACGCCTCCATCCTCCGTAACCATCAGGGCTTTCCGGTTCCCTGTAAAGCTTCCCAGATAGCCCATGGGGTTTTTCTGACTGGTGCATTCCAGCCATAAGCTATCCTTTATACCCGGCACACACACAATGCAGTGGTTAAATCTGAAAGAAGGGAAATCGTTATGCTGATCAACCTCTTTTCCAGCAAGAATAAGAACTGGATAAGCTTTGATGTGCGCTTGCTTTAAGAGTGCAACCATGTAATTAGACAAGGCTTTGCAATCGCCATATCCTTTTTGCTCCACATCTATAGCTTTCATACTCTGCCACCCTCCTATGCCGAGTTGTATGCTTACATACCTTGTTTTGGACTGCATATAGCTATAAAGCGACTGTATTTTCCTGAGGGTGTCTTTCTCGTGGCTTATAAGTTCCTGTACTTTATTTACCAGGGATTCTGGCAACTGATCCCTTTCTTTATTCAGATCGGAATAGAATTTTCCGACGTTTGTCCAGGAAGAAGCATCGCCTGTATAACCGTCAACTTCAAATTGATCCGGAGCCGTGTACACGACAGGCAGCTCAGCCCCTGACATATATTCCTCAAACTCAAAGGGAGGCTTGTTTTCTATTAACCAGCTGTAAACGGTTTCATGCTCTCCTGTTGTGATCTTTACTTTTTCGGGCAGGTTCAGTTCTTTGTACCTGAATGTGATACCTGTCGGCGCTGTGATTGTAAATACAGACCGCTCTATCCCTACCTTCTCATAACAAACAGGCGCCCACGCCGGGTAAAACATGCCTGTGTTTATTTCTTCGGCAGATGAAAATTCTATCGTGTACGGATACACATACTTTTTTCGGTCGAAGGATGCTATTTTTTGTCGTTGGTCTGTTACCTGGTAGGAAGGATCGAAGTTGCTGTAGTCCCTGATGTCGCTTTTTTTCAAGGTCCCGGTCTTTTTTCCGCTAGCGTCGTACACGGCTCCGTTAAAGTCCTTTATTTTATGGAAGCGGTCGTAAGACACTGTAAAGGACGAAAACAAATCTTCTCCTTTTTCATTCAGCACAGTCACTACCAACCGCTCTTCTTTTAAAGCTCTTCCTTTCGTTTTTATATGGTAATCGATGCTATGCAGCCTGATCACAGCATTGGCTCCAATTTGTAGGGTTGTGGGAATGGTGTTGCAGGCAAAGGGCTCCTGCGAAAAACCGTTGATCCAAAAAAATAACAAACAGATAAAGCATATATCCTTCATAAACGGCTCTTTATAGCTTTCTAAGAATAACCTGTTCCGCCTCTTTTTGGATTATCATCTGATACAGCTCTCGTAGAGAACGGTACTGGGTGGCGGGATACCGGGAGTTTGCAATCACCGTACTGCTCTTGATCTTCAGAACATTATTTTCTGTTTCCACCACGTAAGTGTATTTTCCTCCTTTTTCGGGTAAAGAGACCGAAATGTTTTTTGGAAACTGTTCCAGAGTGAAATTTTCCGGCAACTTCAAATTTAAAATATAAAGAATCTCGTACGGTTTACCAATGTCTACAGGATATAGGCGCTCTTTTTCGTTGAAGAGGTTTTGCTTGGTTTGTGAAAAGAATAAAGGATTGAAGAATAGCTTTTTCTCCATTAATATTAACGACTCCGAAAAATCAAAACTCATTTTTAGGGGTTTAAGCGGGTCCTCATAATTCTCTGTTTTCCATGAGCTTATTTCCCAATCGGGCGCCGTCTTTTCCATATTACCTCGAAGCGTCTTTTCATCAGTTGTTTTAATATAGTTCCTGTAACTAAGGGCATAGTGCTTGTCCATTGTTTCTGTATACCGTCCTTTCAGATTTCCCGCTGTATCCAGCTCCGCCTCTATCGAAACAAAAAAAGTAGTTTTTGCCGGTCTAAGCGAAATGGCAAAGGCGGTGTCACTTTGCAGCACATAGCCTTTGTTGCTCAGGCATCTTTCGGGAAGAAGGCCCGGAGAAAGGTTTGGGTCTGTAGCATCCATCAATATGGTTTTTCCTCCAAGCTCTGTTTTTACGATCATATAATCGAAGCGGTCAATCATCGGGTATTCTTCCTTTATTTCACCATTTTGCCTCGTGCTCATAATCACCGGTTGGGCATTAAAGCCACAGGCCTTCAGAAGCTGCAACAGCAGCAGGTTTAATTCCGCCGAGTTTCCTTTTTTGTTCTTAAATACGGTTTTAAGATCATCGGTAATAAGTAAGCGCTCCTCACCGTTCCATTGAAACTGTTTTGTCATGTAGCTGAAGATTGCATTCAGCCTTTCGATAGAATCGCTGATTGTATTAAAGCTTGCTAGCAGTTCCTTCGGATAGCCCGTTTTTTTGATGGCCTCCCCGAAGTGCTCATGCCTATTCAGAAGCCTGGCGACATCACCGAAGGAATGAGAAAATTTCTCCATCCTCATACTATTCGTATAATAATAGGACAAGATGCCGAATTCGATCCTTGAGATGTAATCTTTTCTGCAGGTGATGTACGGCTCATCTTTAAACGAAGGGGCGTCTTTTACCACAAATCTGTATTTAGTCACTTCCCCGGAGAGGTCATATCCTTTTTCGGAGGTGTTGATATACAGGGGAAGGTAACCGGTAAACAGCATGCGATAATGGATGTCGGATGGCAGAGATACGGTGAGCTCGCTCCATTTAAAAGGAATATTGCCCTGGAAAAACCATTCCCTCGGGGTGTTAGTTACCGAAAAAGGAGTTTTACGCTTATAACGGTATTCGATCACGGAGCCTTCCTTCACATTACTGAGCAGGATCTTTTTCCGAAAAGTCTTATCGGATACCTTTTCGTCGAATATGGAAGCTGTTGGCAACGCTGTCTTAATCACTTTGCCGTTTTCCATGTTATAGGTTATACCTTCGATATCGTAGATCTTTTCTTTGTCGTCGTCGCTTGCCCAGTATACGAGCGAAATATTGCCTCTATCTGTTGCGGACGCTTTAAGAATCTTTATCCGTGCATGGTATTCAGTACTGATGTAATAGCTGGAAACATAATTCACCTGCACATGCTGTTTCTCAAACAATAACACAGCTTCTGCCGTAGAGTCTGTCGCATCGTATGCCATCTCAAGCTCTCCGGGGTTCAGGGTTCCATACACCATCAGGGGCGACTGCTGAGCATATAGCCGGCAGCCGGTCATCAGAAAACATAATAAAATAAGAAACTTCATCAGAAAATGCACTATTTTTTAGGCCCCAAAGATACTCGATGTATCGTGAAAATGCTTCTTCAAGATCAAAAATGATTCGGAATAAATCATGTTCATGCTTAAGCCCTGAGAATGGCGTTGAATACAATGAAATGACCGATGATTTAAAACGGATACAAGCATAAATAAAAAAACCTCCCATGCTATAGCGTGGGAGGTTTTTAAAATCAGGAAGAAAAATTCTTATTGAATAATGAGCTTGCGTGTGCTCTTCTGATCCTTAAAATTCAGGTTCACAAAATACACGCCACCTTTCAGGTTCAGGCCTGTAAAGGACAGGTCGTTGAAGCCATTGGTAATATCCAGCTTCTCACTGTGTACTACTCGTCCGGTAATATCGGTGATGTACATATCAAATTTTTCATTCACATTAGACTCGATCATCAGCTTGAAATCGCCGGTGGTAGGGTTCGGAGCCAATACGTATTCAAAGTTCTGAGGCGTGCTTTCGTTGATGCCAACCGATGAAGCCACATAGCAAGGAGTACCGATACCTGTTGTATAAGTAGGGCTTGCAATGTAAGTCATTTTTTTGAAGTCGATGTAGCAGGCATAGCGTACGCTGTCGATGAAAGGGTTACGGTTGCCCTGGATAGACTCCACAAAGTCATTACGGGAACGCTCGTAAGAATCAGGTGGATCCTGGAAATGCCATTTTTTCAATACGTTCTGGTCTTGACCGTATAAAATAAAGTTGGGACCTGTTTTATCGATCGTGTCTTTCAGTTTCCAGTTATTACCACTGATTCCGTTATAGCAGGTAGCCATGTAAAAGATGGCGCGGGCGGCATTTCCCTTGTGCTCGTTCCTTGGCTCAAATACTTGTTTTCCGGCAGCATTTGTACCGGCTTTGCAATTCATGAAAGAGGCCGTTTGGGTTACTACTTCACCCAAAGGGTAGTTGCTTCTCTGGGCATTTACGTTGGTTTGTTTCACCGGATACAGGTGGTGCTGGTCATTGTACTCCGGTTTTTCCGGATTATCGGCCGGGTATGTCGGCATCCAGGAATGGCAATAGGTATGCTCGCGGCTCCAGTCAAGGCCTGTGTAATCGAACGGATCGTTATACGGGCGATTCAGACCGCTGTAAGAACAGGTTACTGCTTTGGTAAACAGTACGGGAGACGTGATGAGCGTATCACGCGTTTCGAACTGGTCGATCATTGTAGGCGTGTAGTTGCTGTAGAACGTAGACGTGTGCGGGTTGATCAAAGCGCTCAGGCTGGTTAAAAAGCTGGAAGAGCTGGTGCTGATGGTGCTATACTCAGTAGGCGACTGCATGCTGAATGGCGTAGCCACCGTTTGAGACAATGGAGCTGTTGTGTTATAGCTGGTATAAGATCCGCTTCCGTTGTAAGTGAAGATTGCAAATCCATAGGTCATGCTCGCCCTGATGTAAGACGGGGAAAAGCTTCCGGTAGATGTCGAGATCGGACCGGCATATACCACCTGGCTTCCGCCGATGTATTGACCGCGCTGATAGGTATTACCGCTTACAGGCACATCCGTTACCGCACCACCGTTCTTTCTCAGGATCAGGTAGCCCCCCAGTGGATCAACCGCAGGACTTGCTGTATTAAATTGTCCTTTCAGGCTGAATGTTTTCACATTGGAATAAACTAAAGCCGTTGCCTGGGCCGTAGGAGCCGTTGCAAGGGTACCACCTACTCCATACAGGTTCACCGTGAAGGTTGTGTTATTCGGATCGTTGGTCGTATACACCAAAGTAGCAGTGCGTGTGCCTGCAGCCGTTGGCGTGAAGTTGATATTGAATGCTGTGCTGCCACCGGTATTTACCGAGAAAGGCGTGCTTGTAGAAGCGACGAATTCAGAAGCATTAGCGCCTGTAATAGACGCAGCCGTTACCGATAAGGTCGTGCTTGTTCCGATATTTTCTATCGTCAAAGGCATAGCAAGCGGTGTCCCTACCGGCGATCCCACCGGCATAGTCCAGCCACCGTTTGAGATTTGGTTGGTTCCCTGTTTTACACGGATTCCTACAGGAACGTTTGGCATAGCGATGTTGATATCATCAATCGCCACATTTCCTGAAACTTTATTCAGGTAAATAAAACGAATATACCTTGAAGCAGGATTGGCTGGCGTAGCAGTATAAGTAATACATACCGAGTTGCTTATAGCACCGGCTCCTGTGTGAGTTGTGATGTTAGTATAAGTTCCGGCAGCTCCGGTAATAGATTCCTGAATGGCGAATGTTCCATCCCAAAGAACGGATGATCCACTGGTAGCACCTTTGATGTTATAGGTAACGGGCCCCGGCTGAGAGCTCACATTGATTACCAGGTTTTCTCCGTTTGTTGCGCCGGCAAAGTCGATCTTTAAAGAGTAAGCCGAGCCATTGCAGGAACTCGACGATGTGTAATATTGTGTTCCTGTACCCGCCGGGTTCAGGGTCCAGCCCGTAGGATAGGTGCCTCCGTTCTCAAAGTCGTACGACGTTGGAACCGGTGCCTGGGCAAAAGTGCTCATCGTGAGCGCTAAAGCCGAAATTAATGCATGAATTTTTCTCATTGGTTCTTATTTGTTTATTGTTTGGTTGCTCTGATGTATAATCCGGTGCTGTCCATCCGGGTCATTGTAAACATGTTGCTTGCCGAGTTGCTCAGCAAAAAGCGACGCCTTAAGAAGCCTATCGTATTCGGGGCAGCTCCGTTCACTCTTTTATTTTGCACGGAAGTAATTTCCAGCATGCGGTCTTTCAGCTGATACTCGAAAGTATCGATCACCGGCTTTTTGTTGGGATCCGTATACGTTACCGTATAAATACCTTTCATGGAGCGGGTATAGGCATTTTTGTATTTTGAAAATTGAAAGGTCCTTGTCTCGGTTGAGAAATCGGTGTAGAGACCATTCTTAAGCGCGTACTCTTTGATCGTCCAGGTTCCTTCCAGGTTCCTGTTGATCTTGTTTTCCTTTTTGCAGCCCTGGATACAGAAGGCCGACAAAATAATTACGATAGCTAGTTTATTCATCCGTTTGTGCTATTTAAAAAGTTGCTACCAGGGTAAGAAGCCATCTGCGGCCCATACCCACATTTACCGTAGCGGAAGGGGCATTAAAGTTTTGTGTATTCAGGTTGTTATCCTGTGCATCGGAAATATAGAACTGGTTCAGCACATTCATCACCGATCCCCTGATGTCGAAGTTTACTTTTTTAACCGGGAAGCTGTAGCCGGCGCTGAAATCCATCAGGAAATAATCCGGCATTCTCCAGGATTGACGCCCGATATTAGGACCATAGCCGGTTGCCGTATTGGTAATCACCAGCGCATCCGGGCTGAAGTTGGCATAGTTCTTTCCAAAATAATTGAATTGCGGCTTGATGTATAATTTTTTGATCGGCTCGTAGCGCAGGCTTAAGCCGGCCGTGTTCTGCGCCGCATCACCTACCTTCACACCACGTGGGTCAAACTGCTGAACACCAATTTCTTTCCCCGTGTTATCTTTGATGACATTTCCATCGTTATCAAGGATTGTGGCAGTAGCAATAGATGTCCATTCCCAGTCGGCAATCGTTGCCATCAGCTCAAGGGCAAGCTTGCGGCTGATCTTATAGATCCCGTCAAACTCAATACCCTGGTGCCTCGCGTTCATGCCGGTTGCCGTTGTGCTTACCGATTCTCCGTTGACAGTGAAGCCTGCTGTTGTAGGCCTGTTGTTCCATAAAGTGTAGTAACCGTTGATATTGGCTGAGAAATATTTGGTACTGTAGCTGTATCCAAGCTCAACCGATTTGATCTCCTCATTATTTACCTTATCAAACTCCTTGTTATCCGTGCGGTATACGAAAGTAATGAAAGGAACCCTGTTCAGGTAACCGACATTCACAAATACGTTCATGTGCTCCGTCAGGTTATAATTGGCACCGGCTTTAGCAGTATAACCGTTCATTTGTTTCCAACCAGTTTGGTTGTACTGTAATTCAGGAGAGCTGTTATCATAGCTCTTACCATCATACTGAACGGTTGCACCGTAAGGTACATCAATTTTGTCGTCCCCCCTTACCAATTGCTTCGGCAGGAAATAATTAATCTGTTTGTAAAGGCTTGTTGCATAGCTTAAATTCACAAAGCCCGACCATTTGTCTTTTTTATACTCGGCCATCGCAAATCCACCCAGCCAGCGAACGCGTCTCTCAATATTTTGTACGTATTTATCTCCTTCGTATTTATAGCCGGGAGCATTATTCTGGTCGGGATTAAAATTTTTCACCAAATCTCCACCCAGCAGATCACCAAATGTACTGTATACAAGTCCTTTATAAAGCCTTCCGTCCAGGCCGCCGGAAAGGGTCCAGCTTGGTCTTAATTTATAATTAACGGTCGCAAGTCCGCCGTACCAATCGTGGTCGTTATGATTGACCCTCACCCAGGATGAGGAAAAATTCTCACCTGTGGCAACGGTCTGTGTCGGCGATGTATTGGCATCATAAATGCCCTGAACATTTTGCTGGCCGGTTGTCGGGATCAGGTTATTGCCTGCACTGCCACCATCGAGCTGCGTGCCGTAACCGCGGCCGAATGATGCGTAAGCGATGGTGGAAATCGTCAGCTTTTCGTTTACAACGATAAAATCCTTCAGGGAAATAACCGGCTTATGGAACTTATTAACGGATGTATTATATACCTCTGCTGCTGCCTGCGGATTATCTTTGGTGCGTGCCAGGTAATTCCAGCTTGGGTTATACCTCCAGCCGTACTCACGTTTCCCTGTGGTGTCGATTCCTAAATTGGCAGCAAACTCCTTATTGTAAGCAGAAACATTATAGTTAACCCTGAAATCACGCTGTGCCGATGTTTGTGGCGCGCCAAATGCGGTAAAGCTGATGAGGTGGGCGCCAATCTTTTTTTCAACCTTGCCGTAGTAGAACCACATCCGGCTCGACATGTTATCGAACCAACCGTCGTTACGCTTATAAGATCCGGCAAAATTAAAGGCCCAGCCGTTTTTCATCCTTCCTGACGAATAGCTCAGGCCCAGCCTGTAGTTATTATTATTACCGTACTCATTTTTGACGCTGATTGCCCGTTTTGCTTCGATACCTGCCGTTAAGATATTGATGGTACCTCCGATCGACGGAATGGCAAGCTTTGTAGCTCCTAATCCGCGCTGTACCTGCATGCCACGCGACAGATTATCCAAACCAAACCAGTTGGTCCAGAACACCCGCCCGTTCACCATGTCGTTCATCGGAATGCCATCGAGCAATACCAACACGTTCTGGGAGTTAAATCCCCTGATGCTCACACGCGCATCACCGTCGCCCCCACCCTGGCTCGTAGCATATACGCCCGGCGTAGAGTTCAGGATCAGGGGAAGATCCCTGCTCCCAAGGTCTTCCTGTATTTTTTTGGTATCGATGTTGGAGAATGCCACCGGGGTTTCACGCTGGATGGCAATGTCTGTGGTCACTTCCACCTCGGCGAGCTCATTGGTAGACAGTGTAAAGTCTACAAACACAGGCTTGCCCTTTGCGGAAATCTTTCTCTCCATCGCTTTATAGCCGATGTAAGAGGCTTTCACCAGGTAATTACCTGAATCCACACTGAAAGAAAAGGCACCGTCAATATCCGTCGACGTATTTTTTCCTTCACCGTAAATGATGATAGCGCCCACAATAGGCTCATTGGTAATGGCATCTTTGATCACACCCTGAACTTTGGTTTTTTGGGAAAAACCAAGGCAGGCAATCATCATAAAAATAAAAGAAACAGTAAATCTCATATTTCCGGGCTGAATAAAAATCCCGCCAAAAGAGCGGGATTTTATGATTTTTAATTTATTATTCGATGATCAGCTTCTTGATCGTTTGATTATTATGCTCGTCTAACAGACTGATAAAATAAACGCCTTTACCGAGGTCAGAGATATTGATCACTTCACCGGAAATTGTGTTATTGGATTTGATGGTTTTTACCACCTGGCCAGTTACAGAATAAATCTCTGCCTTCGTGATGGCATTTACAGATTGTAACATCACGGTGTTTTTGGCCGGGTTAGGATATACGTTTACCGCAAATGATTTGTTGAGCTCTTTCACGCTTACCACCTCGCAGTCGCAGGTATGAGAGCCTAATTCTGTAAAAGTATTTACCCTTAATGAATCCCATTGTACGGAAGGGTTAAAAGAGTTGAATGCAGGATTTACCGATACACCGGTTTTCACTCCGGCTTTACGCCTCATGGTTTTATCCTGTGTCCAGTATTGCATAAAGTACGGACCGTACTGAGCGGTTGTATAACCTGCAGGCATGCTTGCATAAGGAGCTAAGCTTGTCCAACCGGCTGTAGGGCTTGCTGTACCGGAAGAATTGGTGGGTTGCTCACCTCTGCAGGCAAAAATATCAACGTCTACCCAGTTAGAGCCTACCTTTTTTTGCAAAGCCAGAGCATCATCACCGTTAAAGCACATGACGCGGCTGTTTCCTGTACCTGTAGCACAGCCAGGGCATAATAAGGTGTCGGCAGCAGCCTGTAACGCCGGATCGATCGGAGCGGTCTGGCCTGTTCCGTTAGGATCAGTCAGATTCAGGGCAATCACATACGTTTTATATGGAGCTAAAGTAATATTGGTTGGTAACTGCATCTCACCTTCAATCGGTGTAAAAGATGTATTCCCATTGTCATGCCTTAAAATACGGTAATTAGCCAGGCTGATAGGCGCCGAAGAGGCATTATAAATCTCAAGCGCTTTGTTATTTCCTGTTCCTTCTACATACTCGGAAATAATCAGGTCCGAACAATTTTGTGCATTACCCGCTAAGGACGCAGCAATAAATGATAAGCTAAGTAAAATTTTTTTCATGATGTTTGGGTTTAATTTTTTGTTGTAATTCGGCAAAAGCGGTTTAAGGCGGGTCCCAGAATAGTTCTCCTCTTATAGGGTGGTCACTTCTTGCGGTTACAAAGATATTACAAAAAGCCCTGATAACAAGCGCTTGTGAATAAATATGACATTTAGTTAAGAAAGATTTAACAATTCCTTTTTACGGATATCTTCCTTAAAATCAGGTAATTTGTTAAATTCAGGGCAGCTTCATCTTGTCTTTCCTATGAGCTGATGAGGACAGGCCTCTCGGGCATACATCATGATTATTTATACTACAGGCAATAGGTGCTCGTGCTGCTGCCATTGCTGTAGGCAATCTTTTTATAAATGCCGTCGTCGCGGTTATTGTAGTTGCAACACCGGTTACTATATGCCGATGCCATTCATGTTACTCCTGCAGTTCCGTAGTTCCGTAAAATTTTTGGGCTTGCCCGGCTGCATCATTCAGACGTACGTGCCCCCTGAGCCTTATCTTCAGACCAAAAACTCCCGGCTCAAGCAGAGAGTTTTTGGCCTAAGCATTGAACATTGCTCACAGTACTCTACATATTAAACAAATTAAATATACCCATACAGGAGATGAAAGAACTAAGCCAATTGTTATAGATTCTTTTTTTGAAAAAATATAATTCAGACATTTAAAAGAGAAATACATACTAACAGAAATTAAAGATATTGCTATAACTGGTACAAATTTTCTAGTGTGAAGCCATAAATACAGATAGTACTTTATAGGATTAGTATGTATGAAAACAATAAACAGGAGAAAGAGCAAAAAAGATAATAATCCATATTTTAAATGTTTTTTCATATTTTTTGCATCAGGATCTTTAACCACATCTCCTAAAGGGATCATTACTCTTAACCGGATCACTCCCCCAATGCTACTGGCAAGTGTTCTGTATCCGCCCCTTTCTACTTTCTAAGCTCTACATATTGTTTTTTCGTACCTTCAGACCAAAAACTCCCAGCTCAAGCAGAGAGCTTCTCTCTAAGCCCCTATCTCAAACTTACTTTTTTTTGAATATATTTATTTACATTTCTGTTACTTAAATATGACAACTTTATATCTATACTATCAATAAACAGTTCAAACTTCATATCATTAAACAATTTTTTATCGTCTGCATAATATTTTAAAATTGTATCAATAGGACTTATTTGAGTTTTATCACTAAATTTTATATAAATTATTCTATTAAAATCAGTTTTTAAAGCAATACCGCTCGAATTAAATTGAAAGTCATTGATTTTTTCTTTAGGATAATATGGATACCTGTATAATATTTTTCCCGGATAATTGCCTTTCCTATACAATTCAACTCCTGTTTCTTTATCTGTCAATACAATCAACGAATCTCCAACAATAATCATTGATAAATCTTTATCTGATTTGTTTTCCTGTTTTTCGCTTGTTTTACTTGTAGGATTACATGAAAAACTTACAAAAAGAATAATTGTTATAATTAAATTTTTCATAATCTGAATTTTAGTGCCAAAAACTGGTTTGTTCATCCACATATTTAAATACATCACCATTATATGAATTCCTTCTTTCTAAATAATTTGGTCCCCATAAATCCTTCAATTGCCAATAAAAATTCACACGCTCTTTGTTGTAATAATTTTCATGGGGAAGATTACTATCCATTAAGTCATGTTCTAGTCTGGCCTTTGACATATTTCCTTTGTTAATTATATCGCTAAGCCCGAGTCTTAAATGCTGGGTTTCATGTAATATATCATATGCTGATCTAGCAGTTGTATAATCATTTAAAATGCCCCTAACTGAAGGACGATTTTGCCATCAACATAGTAACTCTTACAAAGCTTCCATCAGTTGATTTACCGTCAGCTGCCTGCCTGATTTGATCAGGAATACTTCCTTCAGGACTTCCAGAATAAATTTCTGTAATAGGCATTTCAATCCCGTCTTTATTTATGAATGTTGTATTAGTTAGCCCTCCAACCGACTTATCTTTGATATTACCTACATCAAACACAACAGAAATATGTTCATTTTTCCCCCCTGCTCCGTAGTCTCTTAAAAAATCCTTGCCTTGTGTCGTTCTACTCCAGGTAAGGTACGACATTAACGCAGTTGAACTATTGTTAAATGCCGTTGTTCTCCTAATACTATCCCCTAATACATCCGTATTCACAACAGGATTATTATTCATAGAATTATAAGGAGAAAAATTAAAATTGTTTTTCGGATCCACCCCTTTCCACCTTGCTAATTCTACATCCAGCCCTCTAAAGTGTGTGTAATAATCATTGTCTCCCAACTCTTTGTTCTTCTCGCTGCCCTGGTAGCCGTATTTGTTGCCGTTAAAATTCCGAAAAGATCAAGAAAAGCCAACAATCACTATACTTTGCCTTCGTACCTTCAGACCAAAAACTCCCAGCTCAAGCAGAGAGCTTCTCTCTAAGCTTTCCCTAAACTTATTTCCCCAAAATTAGAGTATCACCACTATTAATAAACTGCATTCTATCAATTACAAAATCTTTATCATACCAAAAAAATTCCTTCCAAGTTGTATCGGTCAAATTTTGTTTTGCTAATAGAAACAATCCATCTGATTGCTTTTTAATGTTATAAGACCAATCATAAAATCCTTGCGGAGCCATTATACTTGGTTTATCATAATTAAATACTTTCTCAAAGCTCGTATCTTTGCAGATAAAAGCTGGAATAAAAACAGTATCAACATTTCCTTTAATATAATATTTAATAGCATATTGTTCGGAATAAAAGTCCCCTGTTTTCACAAAGCTTCTGAATTTTTCATATCGCTTGCCATGTTTTAAAAAACTAATATAAATACGCAATTTAGTGCCACTTAACTCTGTTTTATAAACTACAGAATCAAATGCTTTTGAGCTCTGCTTATTTTTATTGGTAATTTTATTTTGATTGTTACAACTAAAAAAAGCAACCACCACAATAACTAAGTGTAATATATTGTATCTCATTTTAATATTTTTTTTGTGCATCATCGTGGGCAGTGTTATAAGGATATACATAGAAAGGATTAACTTTAAATAATTGCATCATCAGATCTGAGTATCTACGGTAACCTGCATTACTAAAATCTCTATTCTTTAAAGCTTGATGCTCTTTTTCTCCCTCTGGATTCGATAATTGCTCTTGGTCATATGTTTTTTGAAAACCTTCTGCACCTCCTTCTTTAAAGGCTGTAGCATACTTTTGAGCTAAATCATGCAATGTCGATTCATGAATATACGTTTCACCTCTTTCATACTTACTTTGGGCCTGAGTATATAATTCCATTTTAAAGGTGAGTTTATTTCCATCTTTATTGTATTCCACTCCAAATTTTCCATCTAAAGTTGTTGGAAATAATTCATCCATTTTTTCAAGTGACCAGTCTGCAATAATCAAATCATGCATGCTTAACGCACCATCCTCGGTAAATGTATGGCCTGCAAACGTTTGGCCCTTTTTCGCAAACTGGCTTAAGAATCTTAATCCATTTTCGGTTTTCATAATGTCTTTTATCGCAGATTCGGTTGCACTACTTAACTCACCTACCTTACCCATAGCTCCGATTCTATTTTCTATAGCCATAATATGATAAGGAATAATATCTCTTCCATCCGGATCAATAAAAAACACAGGATTATTAGCCGCATAGTTATAAGGATTTAAAGAAGGATACTTCTCTCTCATAGGATCAATACTAATCCATCGTGCGATATCGGTATCATATTTTCTGGCTCCAAAATACTCCAGATTATTTTCCTTATCATGTTCTTTTCCGGTAAATTGATATTTCGAAGTATTAAATGTTCTCAGCGTTTTCCCAAAGGCATAATAATCACTCATGTTATCGAGCTTATAGATAACTGCTAAGCCCGAGCAGTTACTGGTCACGTCATACACGACCCGCACAGAGCCCAGGTGGTCGTAAGTGTAATAGACGATGCCACTGCTGCCTTGCAGCTGCGCCACCCGTTCCCGATGCACCCAACTGTTGTTGATCTGGGTATCCCCCTAACCAGCTCAAGCAGAGAGCTTGCCCCTTAGCTCCCTCCTAAGGCCAATCAAAGACCTCGTTAACATATATGTCATCGCTGTACTTTTTATCAAGCGTAGCTCCACAAAACGGACAATACTTTATTACCATTGTTTTAGGGCAATCTTTAATATGACCTGAATAACCTTCGGTGATATAGAATACCTTATTTGATTTTAATAACCCTTGACTTCTTTTCATATAAGATTCGGATAACTTTATTACTCTTATATTTAGGCCCATTTGTTTCTCCGCATTTTGGAAAAACTCAAACTGATTACAACAATATTTTTTCATAATTTATTTTCCAATAGAATTCAATGCATTTACAATTTCCTTTCCTACAAACTTGTATTCTGTACTTGTTGCTCCTCCAATTAAATGCTTACCTGATAGCTTATTTAATTTTCCTGCTTGTTCTAACATAAACAAAGAAGACTGGCTCAAATCATAACTCACGACTTTACCGCCATTTTTCACATAAGTAGCGGCAACTGCTGCATCATCTGTTAAAAACAAAAGGGCGCTATTTGCCTCTGAGCCTGTTGTACCTCTATATAGTGTTTTGACAGGATCAAATTCGTCAATCGATTTAAGCAGCTTTAAATAGTTAACTTCTTCAGTCACTGCCTTAGTAAAAAATTTTGAACCAACATATTTGAATGCTGGTTTAAGTACATTTCCAACAACTATACCGGCAACCGCTCCACCATCAAATGTATAATCCTGATCTAACTTTCCGCTTACCCAAAGATGAGTGTTGGTATGGTGTGTTGAATAATAATCCAATTGTGCCCTCCCAACTTCCGGTTCATCTTTTGTTTTTCCTAAATTCTGCCAGGTATCAGCACTTCCATATAAAGCTACTTCATCTCCTTTTTTACCTGAAACAGCTTTATCTTCTTTTACTTCTCCTGTCCTCAAATTTTTAAACCAATCCTCCGTTGTATTCCCCAACACATCCGTATTCATCACCGGATTATTCCCCATACTTGCATAAGGACTTTCATAAGCATGATATACCGGATCCACCCCTTTCCATCTTCCAATCTCCACATCCAGCCCTCTAAAGTGCGTGTAATAATCATGGTCTCCCAACTCTTTGTTCTTCTCGCTGCCCTGGTAGCCGTATTTATTGCCGTTAAAATTCCGAAAAGATCAAGAACACCTAACAATCGTTTTACTTTGCCTTCGTACCTTCAGACCAAAAATTCCCAACTCAAGCTTCTCTCTAAGCCCTATTCTTGCTTAGCATACTCTTCCATGTAGTAGGATGATTTTGGTATTGGCTTATCAACAAATATTTCCTCTACTATATATTTTGCATTATTGTCTCCTAGTTCATAAGATTTCAGCAAATAATACATAGCCATGCTTTTGGTTTTCGGATCCATGTTACTAATATCCTCCCCTATCCGTCGACCATTCAAGATATTATAGACACAAAAACAAGCCTGACTATTATTATATTTGTTTGCAAAAGTTAACGCTGTCCATAGAAACTCTTCATTTCTTTCAGCTAACAAATAATGGGATTGTGCAAATGCATAAGCTCTAGTATCTCCGTGCCAAATTGCGCGAGCAATTAGAGAATCCATATACTTATGATTATCTAAAGGATTTGAAGGTGCTATATCTAGCACGTTTTTCCGATTTTCTTGTTTCGGTTCCTGTTGACAACTAAAACAGACAACAACCACAGCTAATATTAATATAATTTTCATATTACTCTACTTTCTTTTTAGGTCCTCTTGTTGGGCTTAATGTTCCATTAAAAGCATCTTTTTGTTTTGAAACTTTCTTTCCATTCTTAAACGTTACCCAGCCTCCTTGCCCTGTATTTTCAGGTTGAAGATATGATGTTTGCCTAACTCCATAAATACCCCATTTTCCATTTACTTCGTTATAAGATACGAACCCATCGGGAGCAATCAATCTGGACTCAGAATTACTTTTTGAAAGTTCTTCAGACATTTTAGTGGCAATATTAATTCCTGCTGATTTTACAACAGTATTGTCACGAGTGATATATTCATTTTCTGCACTAGAATTACAAGTTATCATCTTTAAAATAATTTCTTTTTTAGATTTAAGAGCATCCATAAACTCGGGACTTTTTTTCGCAATTATATTAAGAATTTCTGTAGCGGAATATGAATCAGTTGGCTGGTTATCATCACCCTCATGTTGAACTCCACGAATTCCACCGTGACCAAATACTAAAAACACTCCGTCGTTAATATTTGGATTCAATACAGCATTTTTAACTGCCTTGTGGTAACCTTCATAGTCATACGAGCCAAATAAATTAATCACAATGGTATCCCCTAATGGATCTATATTTCTAACCGGGTTATTTCCCACACTACTATATGGTGTTTCACTTTGATTCCATTTCGGATCCACCCCTTTCCATCTTCCAATCTCCGCATCCAGTCCCCTGAAATGCGTGTAATAATCATGGTCTCCCAGCTCTTTGTTCTTCTCGCTGCCCTGGTAGCCGTATTTATTGCCGTTAAAATTCCGAAAAGATCAAGAACACCTAACAATCGTTTTACTTTGTCTTCGTACCTTCAGACCAAAAACTCCCAGCTCAAGCAGAGAGCTTCTCTCTAAGAACACCTAACAATCGTTTTACTTTGTCTTCGTACCTTCAGACCAAAAACTCCCAGCTCAAGCAGAGAGCTTCTCTCTAAGCTTCTCTCTAAATAATTTTACTCCAAAATTATCTTTTTTTGATTATGGAATCGCTTATATAACAATCAAATCCTTTTCTTTTAAAATAAGTACTTACACTACTTATCATTACTATTCCAAGCTCTGGATGAAAATAGTATCTGGCATCATCTGTCGTAAATATTGTTTTTGGTTCGCGGCATAAAAATGAAAAAATAGAATCGTTATTAGAAACTAATACCGTGTCAGGAATTATCTGATCGCCTCGATAGTCTAATGCTACTTTGTGAATTTTCCTTAAGGAATTATCATAAAACAAATTCCATCCATTACCTGTCCATAAATACCAATTGGAATGACTTATGTAAAACTTCAATCGGCAACCATTAGCTGTATCCGTAGTACATAAAATAGAGTTATCAATAAAAGTCGAATCATTTATATAATTTCTGTTACTAGTAAATTCAAATTGCTTATAAAATTTGTCTTTTGTTTCATAGACAAAAGATGTATCTCTTTTACAAGCTACTATGTTTCTTTCATTTATTACATCTGTGCATTCCATAAATAAAGATGCCATGAATAACGAAAATAAAAAGCTTATTAATTTCATATTAATTATTTATCTTTTAGTTTAATTTCAGAATCATTAAAAACTTTGTATACTCTATCAAAAAAATCATTTGTTTCTTTCTCTGTATTAGTTTCATTTAAAGTTGACATATTTTTAATGTATTCATCAAAAATTTTCCCTCCTGGACCTATATGAAATAAGGATAGCTCATGTATCTGCGTATCATTTAGTTCTAAATTATTATCAGTACTATATTCTTTTAAAGCAGCTTTCATCTCTTTCATATGATCATCCCAAAGCGAATGATCATTGTCGTCCTTTATCTTACTCCATTTTGGCACATCGCTTAGACTAGCATGATACACCTCATGAAGCATCAATGTAGTTCTAGATAAAATAGTCCCGTCAGCTGTTTTCCAACCAAATTTAGTAGTAGCATCAAAACCACTTTTTGAGTTGGGATCAACTTTGGTATATCCTGCTCTACCAGGCGGTAATTGACTACTCATATTAAACCAGTAGTCATTCTTAGCAGCAGCTCCTTTATATCCTTCTAATACTTTATTAAAAGCACTATTATTGTTGAGCAAATTGTTATAAATCATTTCATATGACGTCCCTTTTATTCCCGCAGGAAAAATATCCTTTCCATCCGGATCAATAAAAAACACAGGATTATTAGCCGCATAGTTATAAGGATTTAAAGAAGGATACTTCTCTCTCATAGGATCAATACTAATCCATCGTGCGATATCGGTATCATATTTTCTGGCTCCAAAATACTCCAGATTATTTTCCTTATCATGTTCTTTTCCGGTAAATTGATATTTCGAAGTATTAAATGTTCTCAACGTCTTCCCAAAGGCATAATAATCACTCATATTATCGAGCTTATAGATAACTGCTGAGCCCGAGCAGTCACTGGTCACGTCATACACAACCCGCACAGAGCCCAGGTGGTCATACGTGTAATACACGATGCCACTGCTGCCTTCCAGCTCCGCCACACGTTCCCTGCCATAAGCGTAATAGATCCAGCTGTTGTTGATCATGTCCCACTCCGCCAGCTCCTTGCCCGAGGCATCGCGCAGGTAATAGGTGCTGGCGCTGCTGCCATTGCTGTTCTGCACTTTTTTATAGATGCGGTCGTCGTGGTTATTGTACTCGTAATACAGATCACTATAGGCGGAGGCCGTGGTGTCGCGCTTCCCGTAAATGTGCTTCGGCAGGTTGCTGCGCATATAATCGCAGCTAGCCTTGCTCTTGCCGATGCGCTGGTATACCTGGTTGCCGTTCATGTCGTAACTGTAGTTGCGTAAATTTGGGCGTGTCCCTTTGGGCCGGGCTTTCGCCACTCGCTTTTTTGTAGCCAAAAAAGGCTACAAAAAGAGCTCAAACAATGGCTCAATCCCTCACGCAGGTTCATTTACCAAAGAATGAACTGCTACTGATATATAATAAACGGAGCAATTTCCCAAACACGTTTATAAGCTCTTCCAAAGAATAAAATACACCTAACAATCATTTTACTTTGCCTTCGTACCTTCAGACCAAAAACTCCCAGCTCAAGCAGAGAGCTTCTCTCTAAGTTCATTTTTTTCTAAATCTATAATTCAAAATCTTTAATAAACTCATTAACATTTAAAGGTTTCAAACTTTCGTTTTGCAAGTAATGTTCTACTCCTGTTGCTCTTTCTCTATCTTTCAGGTTTAATTTATATTGGAGTATTTGATAAGTAAATTTATTGAACTCGATTCTTAATTTTTCTATTTCCAATTTATGAATTTCATCTCCACTATTAAGATAATCCTGTAAAATCAATAATTTTTGACAGCAATAATATATTTCATCACTAATTAAAAAATTATTTCTGGTTAATAGTCTTGAAATCAAATATTTAATTTTCTTAAAAAAAGTTGCTCCTCTTATAAAATTAACCCATTGAATTTTTTTTAGATCTAAATTCGAATACCGAATGAGATAGTCGGAAACTATTTTTGGTTGTATTTGTTCTTTATAATATTCGCGAAATGGTTTAAGAGAATCCCATCTGCTTCGATCTAACGACAAATCTACTTGACGCAAATATGCGTATAGAAAAATTAAGAATTCGTATTTAAAATATTTTTTATTCATAGTTATTACATTTTTACCATGAAGCCCAAGAACTTCCATAGTATTTTGGCATCATATTTTTTATATTTAAAGGAGATCCACCTGTAACTATTCGAGCTGCATTTCCCACTCCTCCCATATAACCTGGTATATTAGATAAGCTGGACTTCGATATAGTAAATTCCACATAAGCACCGCTTCCATATTGCCCTAAATTTGCTTGAGACGCTTTGACAAATGGATGATATTCTACATCTACCCCATAAGGTTGGCCTCTAGAAGCATTTATTTGACCGCTATTTTTTATACCCTTAAGTCCTTCTGCTGATGTATGGTGACGAACCTTAATAAACCCTTCTGCTATTTCATCAGTTTTAGAGGCAAGTTTTGAAGCAATGTATTTATATGCCACTCCTACTAATGGTTTAACAACATTATTTGCAGCAATTCCAATAACCGCTCCACCATCAAATGTATAATCCTGATCTATCCTTCCACTTGCCCAAAGATGAGTATTGGTATGGTGTGTTGAATAGTAATCCAACTGTGCCCTCCCAACTTCCGGTTCATCTTTTGTTTTTCCTAAATTTTGCCAGGTATCAGCACTTCCATATAAAGCTACTTCATCTCCTTTTTTTCCTGAAACAGCTTTATCTTCTTTTACTTCTCCTGTCCTCAAATTTTTAAACCAATCCTCTGTTGTATTCCCCAACACATCCGTATTCATCACCGGATTATTCCCCATACTCACATAAGGACTTTCATGAGCATGATACACCGGATCCACCCCTTTCCATCTTCCAATCTCCACATCCAGTCCCCTGAAATGCGTGTAATAATCATGGTCTCCCAGCTCTTTGTTCTTCTCGCTGCCCTGGTAGCCGTACTTATCTCCACCGAAGGTTCTCAGCGTCTTCCCAAAGGCATAATAATCACTCATGTTATCGAGCTTATAGATAACTGCTGAGCCCGAGCAGTCACTGGTCACGTCATACACAACCCGCACAGAGCCCAGGTGGTCATACGTGTAATACACGATGCCACTGCTGCCTTCCAGCTCCGCCACACGTTCCCTGCCATAAGCGTAATAGATCCAGCTGTTGTTGATCATGTCCCACTCCGCCAGCTCCTTGCCCGAGGCATCGCGCAGGTAATAGGTGCTGGCGCTGCTGCCATTGCTGTTCTGCACTTTTTTATAGATGCGGTCGTCGTGGTTATTGTACTCGTAATACAGATCACTATAGGCGGAGGCCGTGGTGTCGCGCTTCCCGTAAATGTGCTTCGGCAGGTTGCTGCGCATATAATCGCAGCTAGCCTTGCTCTTGCCGATGCGCTGGTATACCTGGTTGCCGTTCATGTCGTAACTGTAGTTGCGTAAATTTACGGAATTCATCACACTTATGGAATCGATCTGGCTCAGGCGGTTGCTGTTCCCTTCATAGCCATAATTCCAATTCTGGCCCGATACACTGGAGCTGCCATATTTGTAGAGCCCCCGTTGCAGGGTACTGATATTGCCATTGTTGCTGTATTGCAGCTGCTCGTCGCCCACCGCCAGCTTCGGCCCATACACGGCGGAGCCTGCGTTATAGTTCAGCACATTCAGCACCGAGGCATCGGCCAGGCTGAGGCGGTTGGCACCGTCATAGTGATAGCCATACACCGTGCTGCTGTCCATAATACCCGCCGTACCGGCATAGTTGCTGGCCAGCTGTGCCCGGAAGCTATGCGCCAGCCCGTTGATGTTGCCATTGAAATTGGATGTGCTCCCCACCGCAAAGGCGGCCTGTGCCGTTTGCGGGCCATTCAGGTCGTAGTAAAGTTTCTCGTTGTATAATACCGAATTAAGCTCTGTAAGGCGGTTGCGCGCATCGTAGTGGTGTGTCACGGTATCCACCGGCGGTGCACAGCTTTGTCTCGGGTCATAGTATACCGTTTGCTTCAGCAGGCCCAGGGCATCATCATAGGTATAGGCTGCCAGCTTTGCCGTGGCGCCGCTCCCGGACCCTATCTTTACTTCCCGCAGGCGGTTCCAGCCGTCGTAGGTATAGTTGTAGTGCCGCTCATCGGTACCGTCGGCATCCACATCCAGGTACTGGCTGGTGAGGCTGTTTCTTAAATTGTAGCCCGCATAGCGGATCAGCGAGGTCTGGTAGCCACCGCCTGGCTTGTTGAACTGCACGGTTTCTGCGGCCATCAGCCCGGCACCGTTATAGCTGTATACATTGAGGTTGCTGATGGCACCGGCATGCGTGTAGCTTTTGGCCATGCTCAGCCGGCCTTTCAGGCCCTGCTGCAGCGGGCTGCTTTGTAAATCCGCATCACCCGCCGCCGCGAAGTGATAGCTCCAGGCCTTTTCATGCCCGGCCAGCGTGAGGCTGTCATAAGGGTTCATGTACAGGTAGGTGCATCCATCATCCTCATTGCTGAGGGGTGGCTGAATAGGAGGCCACTGCGGATTCACCGGCCCGCTGGGATTTGTAGGCAATGGCCGGTACACGTACAGGCATTTCTCGTACATCCAGCCCGTCACGTAGTCGAGCGAAGAGGCATGCGTGAAGTTGTAAAACACCTTGCCGCTGTCGGCTGTGCCGGCCGGGCTGTAGCGCAGCGGGTTATGGGCGGGGCTGAACAGCATGCGGTCCTGCTTCACCAGGCGGTTGAACTTATCGTAGGTATATTTTCTCAGGTAAGGATGGGCGGCTGTTTCATCCACGCCATGCGCGCCGTTGGCATCTTCCTCCAGCACCACATTGCCGCTCACATCGTAGAGGTACCTGGCCGTATCGGCATCGCCGCTCACCTTGCGGAACAGGTTGCCACAGAGGTTGTATTCCCAGGTGCTGCTTTGCAGGCGCGGGTCCACCACCTTTTTCAGGTTGCCGGGTGAGTCGTACACAAAGGCCGTCACCAGCTCGTCGTTGGCCGATGCATAGCTCTTGGAAGCCACCTTCTGCCCCATCGCATTGGTATAGCTCACGGTTTTCTTACCGTCCTCGTCCATCACGGCCGTTTTCAGGTAGCGCTGCCGGGCCAGCTGAGCCTGCGTGGTCGTACCGGTGATCTCGTTGAGGAACACAAAATAGTAAGGCCCCAGCTCCTGCGGCAGGGCCGTTCCCTGAATGATCTGGTAGCTGCTGTTCACAGTATGGCCCAGCGCCAGGCTTTCTCCGAATTTGGCAGCTCTTAGGACATTGCCCCGCTGGTTGGGCTCATACTGCTGCTCGGTATACAAAGCACCGGGGCCATTGAAGCGCGGCGCAAAGCCCACGGGGCTGCCGCCGTTCACATACTTAAAGGGCTTATACTGCCTCAGCGGGCGGTCCCAGTTATCAAAGGTCGTGAGGCCGCTGTGCACCATTAGGCTGTCGTAGGCCGAAGCATTCGTATAGTCAGATGTCACCTGCGTCTGCACATCGTATTTGCGGCCCAGCGGGTCCACATAAGCCCGGCTGTGCTCGGCTACCGTCGAGCCCTTCTCCAGCAGCAGCAGCGACTCCACATAATTCTGGGCGGCGCGCTGCTCAAAGCTAAGGGTCGTATCATTAAGCCACTGGCTGTAGGTATTGAAGCTCAGGGTGTCGTAGTTGCGACGCACCAGCTCCAGGCGCGAGAACGCATCGTAGCCGTAGCTCATTACCAGGTTATTGGGGTCAATGATGCTGTCGATCGTAAAATCGGGATTGTACTTATAATGCGTGGTCAGGGAATCCGGCTCTCCGGCACCTACCGTAATGGATTCGGGCACGCCCTGGTTGGTAAAATCAAAAGCGCCTCCGTTGTTGCAGGGATTGGCCACATCCAGGAACATGGTGCTGTACATGGTATGGTAATGGTAGCGGGTTTTCAGGAGGCGCTCGTTCATATCGAGGCGCACAAAGCCCATTGGCGTATGCTCCAGGGTGCGGTAGCTGGTCCTCGCCGCATAGTTATGCCGCCAGTTATAATCAAAGCCCAGAATGGCATTCGGATTTACAGGATCAGCTACCGTATATTCGTAGAAGCGAAGCAGCGGGTAATAGCGGGTGGCTACAGCCAGGTCGGTGCGTACGGTATCCACCTGCTCATCCACACGCCTCAGCAGGAGCTTGGTATGCAGGTCGGAAGGCAGCACAAAGGGCCTGTTGCTCCCACCCGGGTTCGAAATAGGGTCCGGGCAATACATCCAGGAATTGGGGCCAACCTGCGTCAGCGTATAGCCCGCAGGCGGCGGCGTATAGGGATGCGGGATCTCAATGCAGCCAATCGTGGAAAGATCCACGACACCGCCACCCCCGCCGGATGGCGGATTAACCGGCGGCGGACAGGTATTAGGGCCATTGATGTAAAGCGTATCATTTACAAACACGGTATCCGTTTTGGTACGGGTATCGTACCAGAAATAGGTGGAGCGGCTCACTTCAGGTTGCGACACAGCTTTGCTGATGAGGCGTTTCTGGTAAGGCACGTTGCGGATGCCATACTTATGCGAATAATAGAGGGCATCGAATTTTTCGGGGTGCGGATAGTCCGGATTATTCGGATGAATGTCCTGCTTCAGATCGTAATAATAGTAATGCTCGGTATTCTTGTAAGCTCCGGCCAGCTCCGGCGAATAGCTTTTGGTGCGGAACAGCTCCCAGGACGGCTCGAACAACAGGCGGTGCTTGTTGGTTGTAGAGTCGTCGGTATTCAACAACCTTCTGAATCCATCCGAAGCGCTAAGGCCCGTGGAATCGGCATCCCAGTATTCGTACTCGGTAACATCCGACATCTGCCAGGATCTTCCGAAATAAGCGGGGTTAAGCTGTGGTGCCGGCACCTGGCTGATGGCGGCCCTGATGGAGTTGAGCCCGGAGAAAAGCTCCAGGGGCTTATCCATAACTCTTCTTGCTGCCTGGTTGCCGCTTTGAGGAGCCGCTACATTGGCCAGAGCACCAAGCCCGATGCCGGGCGCATGGGTCAGGAGACCATGATCGAAGTCGCGGAGCGGAGTGCTTTCGTACTTTGCCATGCTGTAATCATAGTCTGTGTTGATCTCTTTGATCAACCGCACAAAATAACAGTGTGTATAATGTCCGTAACCCAAAGGCTTAAACAACGGAAAGAGGCTCAGCTCGGCAAAAGGCGTCAGCTCGTAATCGGTATTCAGGCTCAGCTCGTAGTTCTTTGATTCAGCCACACTTGCCAGCTGACCCGCATTTAAAGGGTATATGAACCGCGAGCGATAGCTGTATTCATCCGTGAAGTTGGTATAGCCGGATACATAATACTGGTTGTCCACCATTGCAAAGTTCGGGAAAGCCATGCTTTTGCTGTACAGGTATTCCTTTTTATGAAGGATCTTTCCCTGCCCGTCAAATTTCTCGACCGTCTTCAATTTGCCAAAGATCATTCCCGACTGCTCATTTGTATAATGCGTATACACATCGTAAGGCGTGGCGCTGGTGGCACTGAGCGGCGGATAGCTCACCGTTGTTTTGCGGAAGCCGAAATCGAAGCTCAGGTCATGAAACTTGTATTTGGCAAAGGCCGTAGTATTGGGAGGCAGGCCGTACAGATTTACCGGAAGCCCGATCTCGCAGGTGCCGTTGGGCAGTCCATCCGAATAGCTATAGCGCCAGGTTTTGGCCGGTAGTGCCGACGCTGTGGTGTTGTAATAGCGTTTGCTTTTCACGGCCACCTGCAGCTTATACACATCAGGGCCCGGCAGGTTGTAGCGGAACCGGTAATCCGTGCCGCTTCCGTTGAGAGCATACTCCTTGTAAAGGTCCATCCAGCGGGTGTACCTGGTATCGTGCAACGGATAATACTCGTATTCCATCACGCCGCCCAGCTGGTCGGTGATGCTCCGCACCGTGTACAGGTTTCCGGTGAAGTCGTATTTACCCGTATAACGCGCCAGGCTGTCGGCATAAAGCTTTTGGTAACGGAAGTGCGTAGTTGGCATATCGGCCTCGGTAAAGCTATGCGCCGCATTGCCCTTTGCTCCGTTCACCGGGATCTGCGTGAGGCGGCCCAGGAGGTAGGTGTTCTGGAAGCCTACAAACTCCCTGCCTTTAAAGGTCCTGATATTGGGAATAACCGTACCCGGAACCGGGGCATAATAGGTGATGCAACCAATAAGCGTGTCATGATTGATCGTGAGGTTATCGTAGGCATACAGGTTGGTGAAAAGGCTGTCCACCTTCACCTCATAGCTGAGGTTAAGCTGGCTCACCAGGTATTTATTCTTCATCACCGTATCGTTGGCAGCATAGCCGTTGTATTTGTACTTTCTCACGGATACCAGCATCCAGGGATTTTTGGAGTAGCGCACCAGCTCCAGCGCCGACAGGCTCACCTGGTCGTTGGCCGCAGTAGGCTGGTTGGAAAATGCCTGGACACTAGCATCGTATGAGGAGCCATCATTCCCGTCTTTCCACCAGAACCGGTAATTGTTATTCCTGTCATCAGAATAAGCCGAGCCTGAAACATTGGAATACAAGCTGTTGAGCATGTACCAGGGCATGCCGATACCGAAACCGGCGGAAGGTTTATGGTGGGGATTCGGAAGGATTTCATTGGCATAGTGCTGGCCGCTGGTAGCATCTTCCTGTACCTTTTTGTAAGCGAAATAGGCAGAACGCAGGTAAGTGCCGGTGCTTCCGTATAAGTGGCCCGCGTAGGAAAACGCCTGCCTCTGGTCGAGGGCATAGTCGATATCGGCATTGGCCGGCCCCACCTGGATATTGATCCCTTTGTATTTTTTTGGCAGGGTGGGCATCATGAAAAAATTCGATGTATTGGTTACTCCCACCATATCCGCAGGAATCCCCGTATTATCAGCGCCCCGGGTATTGGCATAACTGGTCCACTTGAGCGGATTGCCGAAGGTGTTGAAGATGTTCACACCGCGAATACCCGATTCATAATCACTTTGATTGACGGTATGCACGCCGTCACCGGTTTCGATAAAGCCCTGCTGGGTATATTGCAGGGGGTAACCGCTGACAATATTTATATCAAAGTTGCAGGCCCTCACCTTATTGCCGGTGTCTGATACATTATAATTGCGGATGACGGAGCGTACCTCGTAAATATCGCCGGGGATCATATCTTCCTCTACCCTCGGGGATTCCAGGAAGGCATGGTCAAAAGGCAGGTCACCGGTGGCGGAATTCGTAGCTGCCGCATCGTATTTATAGTAAGGGTCAGCAGCATTGCTACCGTTGGCAAACAAAAAGGGGTTTGATGTGGAAGCAAAGGCCGGGTGATGCTGGGTAATTCCCGACGAAGGCTGTATGGGCCTTCCTCCTTTAGCTGTAGCGGCATCACTCATCACATGCAGGTAGCGGCGCCAGCTTCCAAAGCCCGCATTAATAACATTAGCACCTGCATTAAAGCTCAGGCCGCGCTGGGTATGTCGGTAAGCATTACTGCCAAGGATGGCGGAATCGCTCAGGGTATTCACGCCCTGCGAATACACGATGCGGTAATTATAAAGCGAGTCGAGCCGCTGCACACTGGGCTCGGTAAGCAGCAGCATGTTCTTAGGTGTAACTCCCGAACCCGGATTTACGGTTTGGTGCACAAGCTCTATCTCTTCGATCATACCACGGTCCTGGTAATACGAAGCCACCCTTTCCAACACCACATCGCGGGTGAACTTAAAGGCGGGAATGCTTCCCTGGCTATTAATATGGTAATCGTAGGAGAGCTGCTGGTTCAGGAATTTCTGATTAAAGTTTCCGTAGTAATCAAAAGTACCGTAACCGTAATAATGAAAACTGATCTGCTGCCCCATTGGCGCATTCTTGTTATAGATGTAATTGCAATACCAGGTATTGATCTCCTGTTTGGGCAGGAGGTTGTCCTGCATGGCGAAAGAGCCGGTATGATACACCCGGTATTGGATGACCAGTTTACCGGTGGAGGATGTATCCCGGTCCACAACTTTTGCATTCAGGTGAGCCGATGTTCCCCTCAGGCTGGCCTCAATGACACCGGTCGATTGGCTGATACCCCAGCTTACAGAATCGGTATAAGCGGTAAAAGAAGGTGGAATCCTCATCGAGTCTTCAGTAAAATTAAGATGCTCCGCTTCCCGGTAGCTGCTGCTATAATAGGTAAAGCTGTATACATCGCCGTTATGATCGGTCACCTTCCAATAGCTGCCGTATTTCATGCGCGCTTCCACATAGTGTTCCATTTTATTGGGAACAAATACGGCTTCATCCGTCACAGGATCAAAGGCCTTGAAAATAAAACGCTCACTTACCACACCGGGAATACTGATAACCGGCGCATACCACGACAGATCTCCTTCCCTACTGAATTCTTTAATAGAATAATCGGCATATTGCTGGGGGTTATTAAACGGATTCAGCGAGTTGGCAACCTGCTGATCGCTGTACTTGTGATAAGCCATGTTGGAAATGGTGATGGTGGGAACATTGAGGTTCCATCCTTCGCCATAGGGAATACCGGCTACCACCAAAGGAGTGCCGCCTACCGATTTCACGGAAGAATGCGTGAGCTGCAAATTATAACGCAGGCCCGAAGGCGTGGATACCGTTCCGAGATCGTAGCTGGTAGCCATTGTGCCGTTAAAGAGGTTGACATCCGATGTATAAGCGCCCTTCGACAGGTCGGAAGCTTTGACTTCCTTAGGAGCAGCCTGCCCGCTGAAATTGCCACCTGCCATTTGTGCCACAGAAGGCGTGGCTATCAGCAGAGCCCCGGAAAGAAAATAAGTAAAGCAAAAAGATTTCATAATGTATTATTCTGATGATTCAATTAGTTGGTATTGCCATAAGCGGAAACCCTGATGGCATTTGTTCTGCTGCCCGATTTATAAAGCGTTTCCTCTACAATAAGCTTTGCGGGGGAAAACAGCTTACTGATATAGATCAGTGTATAATCCGACCAGCGATTCGGTCTTCTGTAGTATTCAATGCCACTTTTAGTGAGACGGATCTTAAACCCTGCCTGAATGGTAGCCCGGGCAATCTCAAATTTATTGAAAAAGCCGTCGTTGTCAGTTTCCACCACAGTAACCATCCCCTTCTCCACATAAAGTTTATAGTTGGTAATTTGCAGCGCCGAATCGCTGAGTATCAGTAGAGAATCGCTGATCCGGGTCCGGAATCCCAGCATGAATACCGAACCGGTATCCGGCGTTTCAAAGCTTAACCAGAACGCGGTGTCTGAAAACAGGAAAGGCTCTTCAGTCGTTAATACAGCGTTGGTCCAGGAACTGTCGGAAGCTGTTTTCAGGATATCACCATGAGCATTTACAGAAACACCACTATATGGAGTTACCCATTTAGGACAGTTTACAATGTCTACCAGCTTACGGATTCCCGTCCCTGCCCCATCCTGTACATCCACGGTATAGGTGCCGGCAGCGAGGTTGGTAAAGGTGTTGATGGAAGAAAAGCTGCCATTATTAAAGGCATAGGTATAGGGCGGAATGCCTCCGGCCGCCGTGACCGTAATACTACCATTGATTCCTGCAGTACAGTTCACATCCTGTTGCATCACAAGGGCACTGTAGGGCACAAAACTGCAGCCCACATTAACCAGCCTGGTATCAGCCCAGCCATGAACAATTCCTTTGATATTCCAGGGCTTTCGGGCATCTACGGTATCTACAGTCCTGCTCAGTACAATACCGTTCATTTTTAACAGAATCGTATCCGAAACGCGCTCAACCCGCAGGACGCTTCCCGCTATGCCTTGCCCGAAAAAACTAAAAGCTCCTTTGGTAATCGTATACAACGCTCCGGACATACCATCATAGTAATATCCATAGTCAATGTCATAGATGTCCTGCGGATCAGTCGACATGCTATCCAGAAAACCTACCAGCTTAATTTTATTCAGGTCTTTCAACACATATTCAAACCAGCCATCCGTATTGGTAGCAAGCTTGTTCTTACTGACAGCCCTGCCCCAGGGATAAACCGCAGTGGTTTCAAGCGTATCAGGCTTCACCAGCGCGCCATATACCGAATCCCATACGGTTTTGTAGCCTACATGGTAAGTCATCCTGCTTGTGTGGTTCAGCGAGTCGCTCACGGCAACAGTATATAGGCCTGCGTTGAGGTAATCCGCATGATTGGCGACAACCGATCCGGGTTGCCAGGTATACTGATAATCGCCGGCCTGCATTCCCTGGATCTGAATGGAACCATCATTCATTTCGATCCCGGAGCTGTGCACAATTGCCGGAATCAGGCGCGTGTAATTCGGGAAATCCGCATTTCCCTGCTGATAGAAGCTACAACCTACATTAACGAGCGATGAGTTATTGTAAGCCAGTACATTGCCCTTGACCTTCCAGGCTTTTTGTGCAGATACAGGATCGATGACCGTACCCAGGCCAACACCGTTTACAAAGTAACGGATTGTATCCCCTTTTCGCTCTATCCGCAGCAGATGCGGCCCGCTTGCGTCCATATAGTCAATAGGATAATAACTTCCGTTTAAAATCGTATACAGGTAATGATTATCCGCATAATAAAACCCGTAATCGATATCAAGTAGGTTTTGTAAATCCGGCGACAGGCTATCCGTAAAACCAATCGCCTTGATCTGGTCCAGGTCTTTCAACACATATTCAAACCAACCGTCTGTTCCTCCTGCCAGCGTATTTTTCGATATCGCCTGACCCCAGTTATATAAACCTTTGGTAATTAAGGAGTCCCCCCTCTGCTCACAATCGTACATGGAGGCCCAGTTTACTTTATAACCAATGTGATAATTCATGCTGCTTTTGTGATTCTGAAAATCTTCAACGGTGACTTTATAGACGCCTGCCGGCTTTGAAGTAATCATAGAATCCACCACAGAACCTGGCTGCCAGGTATAGGTACAGGTTCCGCTTTGTGCGGGCCTCACTTTGATAGAACCGTTTGCAACAGGAAGGCCGCTTACAGGGTCGATGCTGTTATGTATAATTTCCGGCACCAGGCGTGTGTAGTTCGGAAATTCCGTATTTCCCTGCTGATAGAAACTGCATCCTACATTGACGAGCGATGAGTTATTGTAAGCCAGTACATTACCCTTGATCTTCCAGGCTTTTTGTACAGCTACAGGATCGATAACCCTACCCTGGTCAACACCGTTTACAAAGTACCGGATTGTATCCCCTTTCCGTTCTATCCGCAACACATGAGGTTCGCTCGCATTCATATAGCCAACGATATAATAACTTTCGTTTAAAATCGTATACAGGTAATGATTATCCGCATAATAAAACCCATAATCAATATCAAGTACATGCTGTAAATCCGACGACAGGCTATCTGTAAAACCAATCGCCTTGATCTGATCCAGATCCTTCAACACATATTCAAACCAACCATCTGTTCCTCCTGCCAGTGTATTTTTCGATATAGCCTGACCCCAGTTATATAAACCTTTGGTAATTAAGGTGTCCTCTCTTTGTTCACAACCGTACATCGAGGCCCAGTTTACTTTATAGCCGATATGATATGTATAGCTTGCCGTATCGGCATGGCTATCGGTCACTTTTACGGAGTAGGCCCCGAAAGGCTTGGCCGAAATATCCTGCGTTGTAAATGCCCCCGGATTCCAGGAATAGGTATAAGGTGCAACACCTCCGCTTACACTCAGATGAATGCCTCCCAAATAAGGAGGAGAGGGTGAGGCTACGTGACTCACGGTAGGGATAACAGAAATTTGTGACTGCAAACCCGTTGTGCAAACGAGCCACAGCACAGCTGCTTTAAAAAATCTCATAAAGTTTATTGGATGATTGTATAAATACTGCTTTTATGGCCCGCCGCATCTTCTGTGTATAGTTCATATACATAGGGCTTTAAGCTTACAACAGATGGATTTGTGATGGAAATGATATTGCCCTCTCGTTTATATAAAATGACGCCATGGTCGGAAACATCGGAAGGGCTCACAGGATAGTTAACGTCATAGATCAATGCCTGGTTTTGCTTGTCTTTAATCCTGAGATATACTTTTGCAGCATTATTGCCACTTCTCAGGCTTATATGTGTTGTCCCGTTGACGCTGATATTAGGAGAAGCCGGGCCCTGAACTGAATCAGGAGCAGATTTCACCGGCTTATATATCACCTGTACTTTTTCTATGACGGGATGATTCAGACTTTGAGCAACAGCTGTACACGCTGACAGCCATGCCGCTGTAGCAATGGTTAAAATTAATTTCATTTAGAATTGAATTTTGGGGGACGGGTGTATTATTTCACATTACAAATGTAAAACAAAAAAACAGCACGTATTTTTACGTGTTAATTACTTTTAAAAACTTCGCTTCGTAAGGCCATTTCCGCTTGCATTCCCCTCAATGGCTGAAACCCTCCCTTCCTACATTCAGCTTTGAAATTTTCATTTTTTAACGTTGAACTCAGGCAATAAAAAGTATATTTGTTTTGTTAAAATACACCGTAATTATGACTAAATTCCTCCAGATTGCCCTTGTGGGCCTGTCCTTTTCAGGTTTTGCACAAAAAGCGGTAAACTTTACCGTGAGCGGTACGCTCAAAAAGGTGACAGGCAGCTATGCCTACATTCACCACAAATGGGACAATAAAGATATCACCGACAGTGTGAAAGTAAAAAACGGTGCCTTCGCCTTTGCCGGTAAAACCAATGAGCCCAACATGTACTGGATTACCAGAGGCCGCAACATCAACGAGCAGCCAAACCTGGTCTTCTTTGTTGATGGCGGGAAAACCACCATCAACGCCTCTGTCGACAGCCTTCCTTATGGAAACATCCAGGGCGGCCCTACTCAGAAAGACTACCAGGCCTATAATGCCATGATGATGGGATTCGGCATGAAGCAGCAGGACATGGTGAACCGCTACAACGAAGCGCGTAACAAAGGCGATGCCACTACCATGAACGCCGTGCAGATGGAATACCAGAACATGGAGAAAGAGGTAAAAGCCTCCCTGGACAATTTCATCAAGGCGCATCCGAAATCAGCTGTGAGCGGCTATGCTATTTACTACAATTTCCAGAATGCCAATGTGCAGCCGGAAGAGCTGGAGCGCGTGGTAGCCCTGCTCGACAAATCCATCCTCGATACCAAATACGGCAAACTGGCCCAGGAAAAGCTGAAACAGCTAAGAGGCACCATGATCGGTTACCCGGCTGCAAACTTTGCACAGGCCGACCCGGATGGGAAAATGGTAAACCTGACCGACCTGAAAGGCAAATATGTACTTGTTGATTTCTGGGCAAGCTGGTGCGGGCCATGCCGGGCCGAAAACCCAAACGTGGTAAGCGCGTTTAATAAGTATAAGGACAAAGGCTTCACCGTGCTGGGCGTATCCTTCGACCAGAACCGCGACAAATGGCTGCAGGCCATCCAGGCCGACAAGCTCACCTGGACACAGGTAAGCGACCTCAAAGGCTGGGGCAACGAAGCCGGTAAGCTCTATGGCATCAGCAGCATTCCACAAAATCTCCTGCTCGATAAAGACGGAAAGATCATTGCTAAAAACCTGCGCGGCGCTGAGCTGGACTCTAAACTGGAAGAAGTGATCAAATAAGCTGAATGCTTAGGAATTCCCCGGCTTATACCCGGATCTTCTCCGCCTGAACTGAAAAATGAAAAACTATTAAAACAAATGATAAATTTGCTCTCCAACAAAACACTTACTTTATGAAGAAACGTACTATAGGACTACTATCCCTTTCGGCTATTAGCCTGGCCACCTTTGCCCAAACAGCTTCCACCGATCCGGTGATTATGACCGTAAACGGTAAGCCTGTCTACAAAAGCGAATTCGAAAATGTATACAAGAAAAACAGTGGTAAGGAAGTCAGTAAAGAACCTAAATCGGTGAAAGAATATGTTGACCTGTTCTCCACCTTTAAAATGAAAGTATTTGAAGCGGAAGCAAACGGCCTCGATACCAATATTACCTTCAAAACCGAGCTGGCCGGCTACCGCAGGCAACTGGCTTCTCCATACCTTACCGATAAAAACGTGAACGAGGCTTTATTGCATGAAGCTTATGAGCGTATGAAAACAGAGGTAAAAGCCTCTCACATCCTCGTTCGCGTAGACGAAGATGCCCTGCCGAAAGATACCATCGAAGCTTATACACGCATCATGATCATCCGCGATGCGACCCTGGGCAAAGCACCAAGCGCCTCGAAGATCGCAGAATACGAAGCGATCCTGAAAAAAAGCTCTGCAGGTCTTACCAAGAGCTCTTCGCGCATGGACAGCCTCGAGTTCAAGCAAAAGCTGGACGCTGTGAAAAGCCTGGCGCAACTGGCAACTACCAATGGCGATAAATTTGACGCCGTAGCCAGAAAAGCTTCCGAAGATCCTTCCGCCAAAGATAACGGCGGCGACCTGGGCTATTTTACCTCCCTGCAAATGGTATATCCTTTCGAGAATGCAGCTTTCCAAACCAAAGTAGGCGAAGAAGGCATGCCGATCAGAACACGTTTCGGGTACCACGTACTGAAAGTATATGATAAGCGTCCGAGCCAGGGCGAGATCCTGACGGCGCACATCATGGTGAAATTCCCGAAAGAAGCCGGTGAGAAAGAAAAAGCGGAGCTGAAAGCCAAGATTGACGAGATCTACACAAAGCTGCAGGCCGGCTCTAAATTTGAGGACCTTGCCAGGCAGTATTCCGATGATAAGCCGAGCGCCGAAAAAGGCGGGCAATTGCAATGGTTCGGCAGCAGCCGCATGCCGATCGAATTTGAGAAAGCAGCCTTTGCCCTGAAAAACAATGGCGATTACAGCCAGCCTTTCGAAACCAAATACGGATGGCACATCGTGAAACGCCTCGACAAAAAAGGCCTGATGAGCTATGATGAAATGAAAGGCGACCTGAAACAGCGCATCAACAAAGACAGCAGAACCCAGGCGGGACAGACTTCCCTGATCGAAAAGCTGAAAAAAGAATACAATTTCAAAGAGAATGCCTCCACCCGCAAAGAGTTGCTGAAAACGCTCGACAGCACGGTTTACCAGGGCAAATGGGATGCTAAAAAAGCAGAGAAAGTAGGCAGAAAGGAACTGTTCCGCTTAACGTATAACCAACAGGACACCAAAAATGCCAAACAGGTGATTTACGGCACCGACGACCTGGCACGCTACATTGAGCTGCACCAAACCGCCAGGCAGCCGATGGACAACAACATGTTCTTACAGCAGTCCTACAAAGAGATGGTAAATGCAGCAGTAATCGCGTTTGAGGATTCCCTGCTCGAGCAAAAATATCCTGATTTCAAAAGCCTTCTGAAAGAATACCGCGATGGCATTTTATTGTTTGACCTTACCGACCAGAAAGTATGGAGCAAAGCGGTGAAAGATACTGCCGGCCTCAGGGAGTTTTATAACAAGAATAAAAACAACTACCTGTGGGATGAGCGTGCAGAAGTAACGATCTACAGCTGTGCCGACGAAAAAGTAGCGAAAGAAGTCCGCGCGATGCTCAAGAAAAAGAAAGATGAGAAAGAGATCACCGAGATGCTCAATAAGACATCGAAGCTGAATGTTGCGGTAGAGAACATTACTTACCTGAAAGGTGAGAACAAGGATGTGGACGCCAACTGGAAAGAAGGTGTGGTAGCTGCGGACATTAAAAAAGACAACAACGTGCAGGTATTGGTAGTGAACAAGGTATTGGGCAAAACCCCGAAAACCATTCCGGAAGCCAAAGGCATGATTACCGCCGACTACCAGAACTACCTGGAGAAAGAATGGCTGGCTTACCTGAAAAACAAATATTCGGTAAAAGTAAACGACGACGTTTTAAACACGGTAAAATAATATTGGATGCAGGAAAGGAGGCTGTAACAATCACATGGTACAGCCTCTTCCTTTTATAACCACAACATGCACGGCGGCCCCCTATATCCTTTCTGTTACCTGATCTCCGGAGCCATGCTGATGCTGTCGGCCTGCAGCGGCAAGCCCCAGCCGGTAAATTCGCCCGAAGGGAAAGTGATTGCCAAAGTAAACGCCTCTACCCTCACGGATAAAGAAACGGAACACCTGGTGCCGGAGGGCATCAGCGGCACCGACAGCCTTGCCTTTCTTCAGAACTACGTGAACAAATGGGCTTATAATGAGGCCTTCTACCAGCAGGCCCTGAACTACCTGAGCGAAGAGGAACAGGACATCAGTAAGGAGCTCGATGACTTCAAAAAAGAGCTGCTCAGCTACCGCTTCGAAAAAAAGCTGATCAACGATAAGCTGGATACGAATGTCACGGATGCGGAAATAGAAAGCTACTACAATGCCAATGCCGAAAATTTCCTGCTGAAGAGCAACATCGTGAAGGTCTTGTATATTAAAACGCCGGTATCGATTCCTAACCTCGATAAATTCAAAAAGCTCTGCTATTCCACCAATCCGAAGGATGCCGAGCAGCTGAAAAACCTGTGCATCCAGTATGCCAACAATTACTACATGAACGACGACACCTGGCTCATGTTCGACGATCTGAAAAAGGAGATGTCGCAGCTCAACGATGTACCCGAGTATACGGTAGAGAAAGGGAAAACCTTTGAATTTACCGACGTGGCCAGCTTTTATTTTTTGAAGATCCTGGATGTGAAGTCCAAGAACACCCTCTCCCCGCTTAATTTCGAAAAGAACAATATCCGGAACATGCTCATCAACCAGAGAAAGCAAAAGCTCATCAACAGCATTAAAAAGGACTTTTTCGATAAGGCGAAAAGTACCAGGGAATTGGAAATTTATAACTAACTTCGTGTGGCTCTAAAACCCGCATAAACAAACGCATACAGAAATATACCGCTCATAAAATGACCTGATTTGCGTCAGGTATACACCCGAATGACACTAAAAAAACACTAATATCTACACATGAAATTTAAACTCATTGCCCTGCTCAGTATCGTCTTTTCCATCGGCAAAGCGCAGCCGCAGATCCTCGACAAGGTGATTGCCGTGATCGGAAAAAACCCGCTCCTGCTTTCGGAAGTGGAAACCAACCTCCTGCAGGAAAAAGAGAAAAGCGGCGGGGCAACAGAAAATGCACGCTGCAAAGTGTTCGAAGACCTGCTCTTTCAAAAGCTCCTGTTATCGCAGGCCGACAGGGACAGTATTACCGTAGCCGATGCCGAGCTGGATGCCGAGCTGAGCAAGCGGATCAACTACTATGTGGGCATGCTGGGCAGCGAAGAAAAATTTGAAGCCTTCTATGGCAAGCGCATCAGCGTGTTTAAGGAAGAGCTCAGGGACGATGTGCGGAACCAGATGATGGCGCAGAAGATGCAGCAAAAAGTAACCGGCGACGTTAAACTGACGCCAAGCGAGGTGCGTACTTACTTCAACACCCTGAATGTAGATAGCTTCCCGCTGATCAATTCGGAGCTGGAAATTGCGCACATCGTGAAAAAGCCACCGGTATCGGATGAGGCGAAAGCCGAGGTGCGCTCGCAGCTTGAAAAATACAGGCAGCGTGTGCTGAACGGAGAAAGCATGAGCGTGATTGCCGCTTTGTACAGTGAAGATCCGGGATCGGCCAGGAATGGCGGCCGCTACGAAGCCGTGATGCGCGGCGCCATGGTACCGGAGTTTGAGGCCGTTGCTTTCCGCTTAAAGCCGGGTGATGTGTCCGAGATCTTTCAAACTTCCTTTGGCCTGCATTTCATTCAGCTGATTTCCCGTAAAGGTGAAGTGCTCGACCTGAGGCACATCCTCATGTCGCCCAAAATTTCACAAACCGATATCTTCAAAGCCAAGCAGCAGCTCGATAGCATCCGCAACATCATCGTGGAAGGGCAAATCGGCTTTTCGGAAGCAGCCTTCAAATACAGCGATGATCCTGATACCCGCCAGAACGGAGGAACCCTGGTAAATCCGGGTACGGCCAGCACCCGTTGGCAGCTCGAAGAGCTCGGGCAGATGGACCAGAACCTGGTGTTTATGTTTGAGAACCAGATGAAAGTGGGCGATGTGAGCCCGGTGATCCAGTACGTGGGCCCGGATGCCAAGCAGGGCTGGCGCATCATGTACCTGAGATCGCGCTCAGAGCCTCATAAGATCAATTTTAAGGACGATTATACGAAACTGCTCGGTATGGCTACCTTCGACAGGCAAAAGAACCTGATTACCGCCTGGATCGGAAAAAAATCGAAAACAACTTATATTAAGATCGATGACGAGTTCAACAGCTGCAAGCTGGAGTACAACTGGACAATTACGCCGTAATTTATTTAAGATGTTGACCGAGGCTCCCGAAGTCAACAGGAGTAATAGCCATGGTGACGAACTAAAAAGAATTTAAAAACAGATATTGAGAATTATATGAACTATAAAAACGATGTGGAAGCTATAGACGCCTTTGTGGTAAAGTACAAAGAGCTGAACAAAGAAATCGGAAAAGTAATCGTGGGACAGCAGGATACGGTGAAGAATGTGCTGATTTCTATTTTCTGTAAAGGACATTGCCTGCTGGTGGGCGTTCCGGGCCTGGCGAAAACCTTACTGGTAAACACCATTTCCGATGTACTTGGCCTGGAGTTTAACCGGATCCAGTTTACACCCGATCTGATGCCGAGCGACATCGTAGGCTCTGAGATTCTGGATGAGCACCGCAACTTTAAATTCATCAAAGGCCCTTTGTTTGCCAACATTGTGCTGGCCGATGAGATCAACCGGACGCCGCCCAAAACACAGGCTGCCCTGCTGGAAGCCATGCAGGAGAGAACGGTAACGGCGGCGGGTAAAAAGTACGAGCTGGGAAATCCGTTTTTCGTACTGGCTACGCAAAACCCGATTGAGCAGGAAGGCACCTATCCCCTACCCGAGGCTCAGCTCGACCGTTTCATGTTCAACGTATGGCTCGATTACCCAAGCTTCCTGGAAGAGCTGGATGTGGTAAAGAATACAACCACCGACAAAAAACCGGAGCTCAACAAAATCATTTCCGCCGACGAGATCATTTATTTCCAAAACCTGGTCCGCAAAATTCCGGTAGCCGACAATGTGCTGGAGTATGCTGTGAAACTGGTGAATAAAACACGCCTCAACTCTGAGTTCAGCGCGGAGATCACAAAAAAATACCTGGCCTGGGGTGCAGGTCCGCGTGCCTCCCAATACCTTGTATTAGGAGCCAAATGCCATGCTGCCATCAATGGCAAATACAGCCCGGATATTGAGGATGTGAAGGCTGTTGCCAATCCTATCCTGAGGCACCGCATCATCCGCAACTACAAAGCGGAAGCTGATGGCGTAAGCATCGAAAGCATTATTGAACAGTTAAAATAGAAGAGATGTGCGTAGAGAGGTATGAGAATGGAAACATGATTCATAAACTCTTCTACTCTACAACTCCCTAAATTTTTTAAATTACCAATTCACCAACTGATTATATGAGCAAACTGATCCTCGCCAACGATGGCATCGACGCTGTAGGAAAAAGCCTCCTGGAAAAAGCAGGTTTCACAGTGATCACCGAAAAAGTAGCCCAGGAAAACCTGGCTAATGAAATTAACGACAAAGGCTACGTGGCCCTGACCGTGCGAAGCGCCACCAAAGTGAGAAAAGAGGTGATCGATGCCTGCCCTGGTCTGAAAGTGATTGGCCGCGGTGGCGTGGGTATGGATAACATCGATGTGGAATACGCCCGCTCCAAAGGCATCCAGGTAATCAATACGCCGGCCGCTTCCAGCAATTCGGTAGCAGAGCTGGTATTTGCGCATTTGTTCAATGCCGTGCGCTTTGTATACGACAGCAACCGCCAGATGCCGAACAGCGGCCATACCAGATTTGAAGAGCTGAAAAAGAATTATTCCAAAGGCATGGAGCTGCGCGATAAAACCATGGGCATCATCGGCTTTGGGCGCATCGGGCAATACACTGCCAAAATTGCCTTAGGCTGCGGCATGAAGGTGCTGGCTTACGATCCTTTTGTAAAAGAAGCCACCCTGCACCTCGATATCCACGGCACAAGCGGCGTGGATGTCAGCATCCATACCGTGAGCATGGAAGAGCTGATTGCCAGGGCCGATGTGATTTCGATGCATGTGCCGGGTGGTAAGATGATCGGCGCCAAAGAAATCGCACAGATGAAGCAAGGCGTGATCCTGGTGAATGCTGCTCGCGGTGGCGTGATCGACGAAGCCGATCTGCTCGAAGGACTGAACTCCGGAAAAATTGCCCATGCCTGCCTCGACGTGTTTGAGAACGAGCCCACACCAAACGAGGCTTTACTGAAACATGCGAAGATCTCCTTAACGCCGCACATCGGCGCAGCTACCAACGAGGCACAGGAGCGCATCGGCGTGGAGCTGGCAGAGAAGCTGATCGAGGCGCTGGCTTAAAAAACCATGATCGCTATTGACCACTTCATCGCTGATTTTTCTCTGAGCTTCAAAGAGCTTGCCGGTAAGCAGCCCTGGAGCATCACGGATGACCTGAAACAGATCCTGGAAACAATCATTGCCGGCCTGGGAGAGGAGTATACCATTACAGACAACGTTGCGATCCATCGCTCGGCGGTTATTGAGCCCGGCGCTCACATCAAGGCTCCGGCCATTATCGGCGAACATTGCTTTGTAGGAGCCAATGCTTATTTCAGGGAGGGTGTTTACCTGGATAAATCTGTCAGGATCGGCCCCGGCTGCGAGATCAAAAGCAGCATCATTTGTTCCCACACCGCTATTGCCCATTTCAATTACATCGGCAACAGCATCATCGGGAGGCATGTGAATTTTGAAGCAGGCTCTATTGCCGCGAATCATTATAACGAGAGGGTTTTGAAACAGATATCCGTCCTGCACGAAGGACAGGTCATCAAAACCCACAGCGAAAAATTCGGATCCCTGGTAGGCGATCATTCAAAGATCGGCGCAAATGCCGTGTTATCTCCCGGAACCTTATTGACTAAGCACAGCATTGTGAAGCGGCTTGAGCTGATCGAGCAGATTAAGGAACATTAGAGGTTCCGGTAACATCCTTACAGAACCATTGCCATCCTGCAGGAGCCTTACAGGCAATTAACCCATAAACATCATGAAACAAAGCGAAGATATTATCCAATGGAGCGACTTCACGAAAGTAGAAATGCGCGTAGGAACCATTATTAGCGCCGAAGTATTTAGAGAAGCAAAAAAGCCGGCCTACAAGCTTACGGTCGACTTTGGCGACTACGGCACCAGGCGCTCCTCCGCCCAGATCACCAAATTATACAGCCCTGAAGAGCTCACCGGTAAGCAGGTAATTGCCGTGATTAACTTCCCCACCAAGCAAATTGCCACCCTGCAGAGCGAATGCCTGATCATGGGAGCGGTCGACGGCGAGGAGGTGACGCTCCTGAGCACCGATAAGCCTGTGAAAAACGGTCTGAGGATCGGGTAATTTATGATCCGGAGCTTCGGCCCCGCTCAGCTACCGGTAGAGAGACAAACCACATCAACGGTGGTTGAGTGGAGCCGAAACCACTGCGACAGATATTGACAACAGCCTGCTCATTAATTGCCAACATTCTTTAACAATAATGCATCCTCATTCCCGTTAAATCCATTATCTTTGTAAACCTTGAAAAAATCTGCGATCTATATCCTGCTGTTTGCCGCCTTATGTTTTGCCGGCTGCGATGGCTATAACAAGCTTCTGAAAAGTAAGAACTACGAACTGAAGCTCGAAAAGGCCAACGAATACTACACCAAAGGAAATTATGTGAAAGCCAGCGCGCTTTATGAAGAGCTGATCCCTGTATACAAGGGCGAAGCGAAAGCCGAGGAGATCTATTATTATTTTGCTTACTGCACCTATTACCAGGGCGATTATGCCTTGGCCCAATACCACTTCAAAAATTATTACCGCAGCTTTCCGGCCGGAAAACATGCCGAAGAAGCGCTCTTTATGAACGCCTACTGCTATTACCTGAATTCGCCGATCTATAAGCTCGACCAAACGGATACCAAAAATGCGATGGCCGAGCTGCAGAACTTTGTGGACCAGTTTCCGGAAAGCGCCAGGATCGATTCCTGCAACAAAATCTCGGATCTACTCAGAGCCAAGCTGGAACATAAGGAATACGATATCACGAAACAGTATTTTAATATTACGGATTACAAAGCCTCTATTGTGTCGGCCAAAAACTTCGTGAAAGATTTCCCGGAGTCGCGCAATATTGATGAAATGTTGTACCTGACGGTAAACTCCTATTACCTCCTGGCAGTTAACAGCTTGGAAACCAAGAAAGTAGAAAGATTGGATTTAGCTATGGAAACTTATTTAAAATTGTTAGATTTGTACCCCAAAAGCAGCTATTTGCAAAGGGCAGAAAGTATCTATGAAAGCTGCCAGAGAATGAAAAGTAACATAAACAAACTATAAACGATGGATTTCAAAAAAACAAACGCAGAATCAAGCACAGTGACACGTGATATCAGGAGATTTGACGGACCTACCGGCAATATTTATGAAGCGGTAGCAATCATCTCCAAACGTGCCAACCAGATCAGCTCTGAAATGAAAGAAGAGCTTTCTTCTAAATTAGCTGAGTTTGCTAGCCATTCTGACAACCTGGAAGAGATCTTCGAGAACAGGGAACAAATTGAGATCTCCAAATTCTACGAAAAATTACCGAAGCCGTCTTTGATCGCTGTTCAGGAATACTTGGAAGACAAAACCTATTACAGAAATCCTAACAAGGAATAATCATGTACTGATTTGATAAAACCCAAATACCTCTTGTATTTGGGTTTTTGTGTTTATGAGTGAGACCTTAGTTTACGATCCTGCAAAGCGGAAGAAACAAAAAGTGATGATGTAACTCATCCCGGCTTTGGCGGGATCTTAGCTCTTTTATGATGACCTTAAAAAATAAACATATTTTACTGGGAATTACCGGGGGCATTGCAGCCTATAAATGCGCCAACCTGGTCCGCTTACTCGTCAAGGAAGGCGCATCGGTGAAAGTGGTGATGACCAAAGCTGCCCAGGATTTTGTGACGGCTCGCACGCTTTCTGTCCTGAGTAAAGAGGAGGTGGTAACGGATTTTTTTGACAGCAATAATAACTGGAACAACCACGTAGCCCTTGCCGAATGGGCAGATGCTATGATCATTGCGCCGCTCACGGCCAATTCGCTGGCAAAGCTGGCAACAGGGCTTTGCGATAACATCGTCACGGCCTGCTACCTTTCGGCACGCAGCAAGGTATTTGTGGCTCCGGCCATGGACCTGGATATGTACCAGCATCCTACCACCAAAACCAACCTGGAAACCCTCCACCGGAACGGCAACCTGGTGATCCCCGCCGAAAGCGGAGAGCTGGCCAGCGGGCTTAGCGGCGAAGGGCGGATGGCAGAACCGGAGCATATCCTCGAATTTGTAAGACGGGCCTTAGCACAACACCTTCCGCTCAGTGGAAAAAAAGTGCTGGTCAATGCCGGTCCTACCTACGAAGCCATCGACCCGGTACGTTTCATCGGCAACCGCTCCTCGGGCAAAATGGGCGTGGCTCTTGCCGACGCCTTTGCCAAAGCCGGCGCTGATGTGACGCTGGTGCTGGGGCCTTCCCACGAGCGCCCGAAGGAAAGAAACGTAACGCTGCTGACTATTGAAAGCGCGGAAGAAATGTACCAGGCCTGCAGCCGCCTGTTCCCGGAAGTGGCTATTGCCGTATTATCGGCCGCTGTGGCGGATTACAAGCCCGGCACTGTAGCCGAATCCAAAATAAAGAAACAGGATGCCGGGTTTTCATTAGACCTGGTGAAAACCACCGACGTGCTCGAAACACTCGGCCGGCAGAAAACGCACCAGATCCTGGCGGGCTTTGCCCTGGAAACCAACAACCTCATGGAATATGCCATGGCCAAGATCCAAAAGAAAAACCTGGACTTCATCGTGGCGAATTCGGCGGTGGAAAAAGGCGCCGGCTTTGGCACAGACACTAATAAAGTAACGATTATTGATAAACACAATAAAATCACTAATTTTGAGTTAAAAAGCAAGCAGGAGGTGGCGAAGGATATCGCTGATTTTGCGATCAAATTATTACAGACACATGCGTAAATACTCTCTTTTCATTATTGTTCTTTTAATGTCCCGCCTGGTTTCCGGCCAGGAGCTCAATTGCCAGGTTACCATTACCAACCAGATCCAGGGAACGCAGGAAAAAGTGATCCTGGATCAGCTGCAGAAAGCCATTTTTGAGTTCATGAACAATACCAAATGGACAAGAGACAGCTATACCACCAACGAGCGGATTGATTGCTCCATCCTCATTAACGTTACCAGCAAGATCGGAACGGACGACTACAAGGCAACGATCCAGATCCAAAGCAGAAGACCCACTTACAGAAGCTCTTACAATACGCCGGTTTTTAATTATTTCGATGAGAACTTCGTGTTCAGGTACGGCCAATTCCAACAGCTGGAATTCAACATCAATACCTTTGCAAACAACCTCACGTCCGTGCTCGCCTACTATGCCTACATCGTCATCGCCAATGATTATGACACCTACTCCAACCTTGGCGGAACGGAATATTATCAGAAAGCACAAACCATTGTATCCAATGCACAGGGAGCCAGTGAATTCGGCTGGAAGTCATCCGAGAGCAACAAGAACAGGTACTGGATCGTAGAGAACGCGCTGCAGCCGGTGTTTCAGCCGCTCAGGGAATGCCTGTACCTCTATCACCGCACGGGCCTCGACATCATGAACGATAAGCCCGATGATGGCAGAAAAGCGATCCTGAACTCAACCGACCTCCTGGTGAAAGTATATAACGACCGTCCGGCTTCCTTTATCCTGGAATTATTCTTCAATGCCAAAGCCGACGAGCTCGTCAATATTTTTTCGAAAGGCCTGCCTGAAGAGAAAAACAAAATTCTCGAAAACCTGACGAGAGTCAATCCGACCAACTCTAACAAGTATTCCAAAATACAGGGAAACTAGATTCTTCATTCATTTTTTAATGGGATAAAAAAAACGGATAGCGGCATGCCTATGCAACATTATGACTATACCATTATAAAATCCCGATGAACGTTAAATTCTGAATGAGCAACAAGTAAATTTACCTGAACACCCCTCTGCTGGCACGATACAAAGTGTATTCTTTTTTTGGTGTAAAGATTGTTTTGCATAGCTTTGCGCAAAAAAATCCACATGATGAAGAAATGTATTGTACTGCTGGCAGGTATGATGATCGCCAGAGCCCCCTTATTTTCGCAGGATATCAGAAAAGATGAAGCTGCCAAGATGCAGCTTGAGGCTGAAAAGCTAAAAGGAATTTCGGCCGATAGCATTAAGAGCTGGAAATTCGGTGGTGTCATCTCTCTCAACGGGCAGCAGGTATCCCTTACCAACTGGGCAGCCGGTGGTAGCAACTCGATTTCATTCGGAGGTATTATTTCAGGATTTGCGCGTTATAAAAAAGGCAAGGATACCTGGGATAACCAGGTTGATCTTGGCTACGGCATCATTAAGCAGGGCACCAATAAACAATGGTGGAAAACGGATGACAAGATCCAGGTAACCTCCAAATACGGAAGGCAGGCGTTCAAGAAATGGTATTACACAGCCCTGGGTGACTTCAAAACCCAATTTACGGAAGGTTACAACTACCCTAACGATTCCGTTTACATTTCACGCTTTATGGCCCCCGGCTATATGGTACTCGCACTCGGTCTTGACTACAAACCGAATGATCACTTTTCTTTATTCATCGCTCCTGTGACAGGAAAATTTACCTTCGTCAACGACGATAGCCTTGCCCGTTATGGCGCCTATGGCGTACAGAAAGAGATCAGGGATCCGGATAACGGCGGGACGATCACACAGAATTACAAGACTCACCGTGAGGAGTTCGGTGCTTATTTAAAAATGCAGTACCAGACCAAAATTATGGAAAACATTACGTTTCAAACCATGTTAGAGCTATTCTCCAACTACCTGCATCACCCGGAAAATATTGATGTGAACTGGACAACTTTAACCACACTGAAGGTGAATAAATTTATCTCGGCCACCTTAACCACGCAGTTGATCTATGACGACGACATCGACCTGATGCGTACTGCCGGCGACAAAAAAGGAACCATGGGCCCGGATGTACAGTTTAAACAGGTATTGGGCGTAGGCTTTAATTACAAGTTCTAAACCAGCACCTACACACATTAAAAATCCCTCATCACAATGGCGTGCTGAGGGATTTTTTAATTATTACGTAACGAATTCATCCTAAACTTGTTCAGGATCTCACCAATCTGCTGCCAAATCTATAAAGCCTGGATTAAGCTCCTTTATCAGGTTTAGCTTCCATTCTCTATGCCATCTTTTCAATTGTTTTTCCCGTTGTATTGCGGTGGAGATATCTGATATAACTTCATAATAAACCAAACAAGTTAAATTATATCTTGAGGTAAATCCGGATCCTTCTCCTGATTTGTGCTCTGCTACACGCCTTTCCAGATTATTAGTAACACCAATATAAAACGTAGTCCTATTTTTGTTAGACATGATGTAAACAAATGCATTCCTTAGCTTCATGTCTAAATCTACAAAAAATGAGATCCTGAAACAAGTTCAGGATGACTCTCAAGAGGTTTACTTCGCGCTCAACGTAATATAAGGAATGATCATTTCCTCGAGGCTTACGCCACCGTGCTGGAAGGTATTCTTATAATAGTTCACATAATGATTGTAGTTATTCGGATAGGCAAAGAACTTATCTTCTCTTGCAAAAATATAGCGCGTGCTCACATTCTGTTTCGGTAAGAACGCATCCGCCGGATTTTTGATCTCGAACACTTCTTTCGGATTATAATCGAGTGCCTTGCCCTGCTTGTAACGCAGGTTGGTGTTCACGTTCTTATCGCCTACCACTTTGCTGGGCTCTTTCACGTGTACGGTACCATGGTCGGTGGTAATCACGAGCTTCGCATTTTTAGAAGCGATGAATTTGATCATATCCAGCAAAGGCGAATGCTCGAACCAGGACACCGTTAAGCTCCTGTATGCAGGCTCATCGTCGGCCAGCTCGCGGATCATTTCCAGCTCCGTACGGGCGTGGCTCAGCATATCCACGAAGTTATACACGATCACATTCAGCTTGTTCTGCATCAGGTTCGACATATTCTCCGACAGCTTTTTACCGGCCGCAAAGTTGGTGATCTTGTTATAGCTCATCTTCACATCTTTGCCTAAGCGCTTGAGCTGCGCGCCGAGGAAATCTTCCTCATGCATGTTCTTGCCACCTTCGTCTTCATCGTTCTTCCACCAATCGGGATGGCGCTTTTCCATTTCGCTTGGCAGAAGGCCTGAGAACAAGGCATTGCGGGCATATTGTGTGGCAGAAGGAAGGATACTGAAAAACAGCTCCTCGTTATCCACTTTAAAATAATCCTGAATAATGGGCTGGATCATTTTCCACTGATCGTAACGCAGGTTATCGATCACCACCAGGAAGGTACAGGCATTGCCATCCAGGTTACTGAAGAATTTATTTTTGAGCAGCGTATGGCTCATCGTCGGGATATTCTTGTCGGAGCCGTTGAGCCAGCCGATGTATTTCTTCTCGATGAATTTAAAGAACTGCAGGTTGGCATCGGCTTTCTGCATACGCAGCACATCGAGCATCCCTTTATCCTGGGCCTGGTCCATTTCCAGCTCCCAGTACACAATCTTTTTAAATACCTCCTGCCATTCCTGCCAGCTAAGGTTGTCCGACAGGGTCATGCCGATCTGCCCGAACTCCTTCCGGTATTCCGTATTCGTTTTTTCAGACACCAGGCGCTTGTTATCGAGCGCTTTTTTCAGGGACAGCAGGATCTGGTTCGGGTTCACGGGCTTGATGAGGTAATCGGCGATCTTGCTGCCGATGGCATCTTCCATGATGTATTCCTCTTCGCTTTTGGTGATCATGATCACCGGCAGCTCCGATTTGATCTGCTTGATCTTGGTAAGCGCTTCGAGGCCGCTGATGCCGGGCATGTTCTCATCGAGCAGCACAGCCGAGATGCTGTTATTTTCTTTTACCGTGTCGATGGCTTCATCACCGCTCAGCGCGGTAATAATCTCATAACCTTTCTGATTTAAAAATAAAATGTGGGGTTTGAGTAATTCTATTTCGTCGTCGGCCCAGAGAATGGTTATCTTTTCCATAGTATGATTTTAATTTATACGCTATAACCCGGAGGATATTGCGTGGATACAAAGTAAATTATTCAGGCGGTATTTTTCCCTGTTCCCGCTGACAAAAAAAGTTAAGAGTTGAGCACCGCCAAAGCGGCACAGGCGTAGAGTCCGGCAGTTTCCGTGCGCAGGCGCGTATCGCCCAGGCTCAGCGGCTGATAGCCTGCCTCCAACGCCAGCTTAATCTCATCATGCGTAAAATCGCCCTCCGGCCCTATCAGCACACAAAAGGACCTGCCCGGTGCGATGTAGTCCTTGATCGTCTTCTTCTCGTCCTTTTCGCAGTGAGCGATCAGCTTCACATCGGCGGTGGTATTCCGGATAAACTCCCTGAACTCCACCAGGGGGTCAACAACAGGCAGCCAGGCCTGCTGGCTTTGCTTCACGGCACTTTCGGCCACTTTCCGCAGGCGCTCTTCCTTTACCACTGTGCGCTCCGAGTTCTTGCATTTGATGCTGGTAATGCGGTCGATTCCTATTTCTACGGCTTTCTCCACAAACCACTCGATGCGCTCGATGTTCTTAGTGGGAGCAATGGCAATCTGCAGCTCGTAGCTCCTGGTCTTCTCAACCGTTTCCTTATTGCTGAGCGATACGGCGCATTGCTTGGCGTGGGCCGCCTCGATCTTTCCGATGGCGCGGGTTCCCTTCCCATCAATCACCTGGATGGTATCCCCGACCTTGTGCCTGAGCACTTTTACGCAATGCAGGGATTCCTCTTCGTTTAAGATCGCTGCGTTGTTTTGTATGATGCCGAAAAATGTATTCATAGTTGCTACGAATATACGCATCTGTTCGCGCATTCTGCGCGAGACCTGGAAGGTTTATAAAACCTTCCAGGTCTCTGCCGGTCTTTCCGGAACAGATGCGTATATTCGTAGGGAATGAATTACCTCGCGCATAGTGTATTATCTTTCGGCAACAATGAGCTCATTGTCGGAAATTTCATTGCCGATTCGATGCATGGCAACAACTTCAGCGGCTTACCGGCCGGCATTGTCAAGGGTATCAGGCTGCACCGCAAGATCGACTCCTTTACCGATGCGCATCCTGTGTACCTCTCGAGCAAACACCGCTTCCGGAAAGACTTCGATAAATACAGCGGCGTGTTGATGGATATCATCTACGATCATTTCCTGGCGAAGAACTTTGAGCGCTATGCTACGGTTTCTTTACAGGAATATGCTACCGGCATCTACAAGGTGCTGCAGGACAATTTCGATTTTCTGCCGGAGAATGCCAAACGCTTTTACGGCTATATGACGGAGCGGAACATCCTCTTCCACTACTCCACGCTTGAGGGCATAGAAACTGTGCTCACGCACCTGAGCCACCGCATCCGGCACCGCTATGAGCTGCAGCTGGCTGTGCCTATCCTGCAGCGGGAATATGAGGAGATTGAAACGGAATTTTTTGTATTTTTTGAGGAGCTGAGCAGCTTTTGTAAGAGCCAGCCTGAAATGGAGGTTTGAGGTAATTAACCTGATTGAGGCTTTAAAGTGGTTTAAAATATGGGCGCGCCCTGAGCGTAGCCGAAGGGAAAGTCGAAGTGCGGTGAAAGAGTGTAGCAGGACAGCATGAGTATGGAGCGCGCCCGGGCGCCCAAAAACCTAAAAGTCAACCTGAAACGATCAGGATTTCCCTGTTTTCAACAGTTCTTCACCTAAAAACGGTAGACGAAATTCTGTCCATTATTGGGTGTAAATGCGTAAATTTGCCGAAATTTTCTCGAATTCATGATTACAACTGATTTAGCGATTATTGGAGCCGGCCCCGTAGGCTTATTTGCCATTTTTGAAGCAGGATTATTAAAAATGCGCTGTCATTTAATTGACTATTTACCACAGGCAGGCGGCCAGTTATCCGAAATATATCCCAAAAAACCGATTTACGATATCCCGGGCTACCCTACCGTGCTGGCACAGGAGCTCGTTGATAATTTACTGAAGCAGGCCGAGCCTTTTCATCCCGGCTATACCTTCGGGGAGCGCATTGAAACGCTGGAGAAGCGTGGAGAAGCGGACTTTTTGCTGGTAACGAATATGGGTACCGAGATCCAGGCAAAGGTGATTGTGATTGCCGGCGGCCTGGGCTGCTTTGAGCCGCGTAAGCCGGAAGTAGAAGGCCTTACGAAGTTTGAAAACGGTAAAGGCATCAATTACATGATCCTTGACCCGGAGAAATACCGCGGACAGCGCATGGTGATTGCCGGCGGTGGCGACAGCGCCCTCGACTGGGCCATCTTCTTAAGTGATATCTGCTCTGAGCTTACCCTGGTACACCGCAGCGAATCCTTCAGGGGTGCGCCCGACAGCGTGAACAAAGTGATGAAGCTGGCGGAAGAAGGACGCATCAAATTATTGCTCAACACCAACTTAACCTCTGTTGACGGAAGCGATAAGCTGGAATCGGTAGCGATGATCAACTCCAAAACCCAGGAGAAATCTGCCATTGCCACCGATCACCTGATTCCTTTATTCGGCTTAAGCCCTAAGCTGGGGCCGATTGAAAAATGGAACCTGAACATCGATAAGAATGCCATTGAGGTGAATACCGACGACTATTCCACAAATATTCCGGGGGTGTATGCCATTGGTGACATCAACACGTATAAGAACAAGCTGAAGCTCATCCTCTGCGGTTTCCATGAGGCGGCCCTGATGAGCCACAGCGCTTATAAATACATGAACCCGGGCGTGAAGTATACCATGAAGTATACGACCGTGAACGGCATCAACGAATTTTAAAACAGACTTCATTCTGCGAAGCTCAGCGGGGAACAGAACAGTTCTCGCAGAGTCGCGCTGATGAATGCTCAGAGGCTCGCAGAGTAGAACAATAATTATTAAAGACTGGCAAAATCTGCGGGGAACAGAACAGTTCTCGCAGAGTCACACTGATGAATACGCAGAGATTCGCAGAGTAGAACAATAATTATTAAACACTGGCAAAATCTGCGGAACTCTGCGAAAATCTGCGAGAAATCATCATTCAAATTGTATTAATTTAGTTCCGTCGATCTTATAAAATCTTTTCAGATAAACATACGATGAGAACAGAAATAGCCCTCGAAAACAACCGCTACGCCCACATTGAGTTCTTCGTGCAATGGCGCACATACAGAGGCGTACTGGAAGGCGTGCCCAACAGAAGTATTAATAACCGGTACATAGAGTTTGCCTTAAAGGATGCTGTCAGGTATTGTGGAGATACGCCGGTATACCTGATTGAGCCGAAACAGAAGATCCATCGTGAAGACACGCTACACCCTGAATACACGGTGGTATCGCTACCCGAGGTGACCTGTATCGCAAAGCTCTCCTCCTACAAGCCGGTAAAAGATCCGGATATGGTGGGCTCGGAGCTGATCGTGGTATGGTACCAGGATACCATGGCCATGCCCATTGATGAGGCGATCCTCGAACAGATGAAGCAGATCAAATGGTCGGAGCTGGCTGATGATTTTGGCGATTAATGTTAGAGCTAAATAAACACAATGAGCAACGATCATATCATCTTAACCGGCACCGATGCCGCAGCCATCAGGAAGCTCCTGGAATTGCGCGCTTCCCAGGATACATTGAATGAATGGATCTGTTTGTACGAATCGATCTGGCACATGACCTATGCCAACGCAAGCGATATGGACGAGGTAAAAGGCATGGACCTGGCGGAACAAATCGTTTTAATGAATCAACAGGAAGACCTGATCCCCAATCCCTTATCTGCGATAGAAGAGGTCATGGCACTCGACCTGGGCGGCTTTCCGGATGCGGTGCTCTTTCCGGAGCTGAAGCGTTACAAACAGCTCAAAAAGCTGGACCTGTGGGAGAACGGCCTGACGGAAATTCCGGCGGAGCTTTTTGAGCTGTCGTCTTTGGAGGAGCTCCGGATCATCGATCCCATCCGGCATTTGCCGGAGGAGTTCGGGCGGTTGAAGCAGCTGAAAAAACTATGCATTGAAGGAGAGATCGGGAAAATTCCGGAAGCATTCAGAGAGATGACGCAGCTGCAAAGCCTGGAGCTGGACCTGAATAACCTGGAAGACATTCCGGCTTTCCTGGCAGAGCTTCCACAACTCAAACTACTGAGCCTGAGCTATAACACAGCTCTCCGGATCCCGCCCGGACTCATCACCAGGTTCAACGAAAAAGGCATCAGGCTGGAATATTGATATCGCTATAATCAGAACAACATAACGCTCCTAACGGAGCAAGCTGCCTTTTATCGCCATATCCTTATCCATGTGATAACCCGTTCTTGAGCCTAAGCATTTTTCTGGTTCACGATATCCAGGTAGTGTGCATTGGTCATAATTCCCAGGATATTTCCGAAAGGATCGGTTACAGAGGCGGTAACGAAACGGCCGCTTCCTCCGCTATGGTCGGTAATGGGAAGGTATTCGCTAGCTCCCATAGCAATAAGCTTGTCGAGCGTGGCTTTCAGGTCGTCGACATGCCAGTGGGCAATAGCTCCTGATTTCGGCAAATAGCCTTCCGGCGCATAGCCTGCATCGATAATGCCAAGCTCCTGTTGATAATCGCCGAGGCGGAATTCCGTGTAGCCGGGAACGTTGAAGTAAGGCTCCATCCCTAAAAATTCGCTGTACCATTTTTTGGCGGCTTCGTGATCGGTGGCGTAAAAGTTAACAGTGGCAAGGCCTCTTAAGACGTGTGTGTGTTTCATGGTGGGTGGGTTTAAATGGTTAAATAATGATTTCTGAAACAAATGTAGAAGGAGCTTGTGACAGCCTTATGTCAGTAGCCTGAAAACAGTTTCCTGAATAATTCCAAATCATTGATTGTTAGCCATTTTAAAACGAAAGCCCCCTTCCCCCTCCCGATCCAAAAAAATCCATGATTTACAAATGGATTTTTTACTTTTGTAGTCCTATGATAGACATTAAAGTAAACGTACAGAACAGCGATAACACCGTTACGACTCACGAAGCACCAACCGATATGGGCCTTAGCCTGATGGAATTCCTGAAAGGCTGTGATTACGATATCCTCGCTACCTGTGGTGGCATGGCGTTATGCGCTACCTGCCATGTGAGCGTGGTCAATGGCTTTGAGCAGCTGCCGGAAATTACCGATGATGAATATGCCATGCTGGATACCTTACCGAATATTACGGATACTTCCCGCCTGGCCTGCCAGCTGAAATTAAATCCCGACATGGATAACATCACCGTGAAGATCATGGGTGACGGAAACTAGAACGGATACGCAGGTGCTGCAAATCTTCATCGATCGCAAAACGCCGTAGCTATACACATCATTAAAAAGCCTTTATCACATGGATCGTGATAAAGGCTTTTGTTTTTCAGGATGTGGGCGACTTCCGCTACGTTCAGTCACCAATATGCTTAGTCCGCCAGTTAATACAAATATCCTTCGTTATAGCGGCGACGCTTGTTGAAGGCTGTTGAGTCGCCACTATAGTACCTCTCTCTGTCGGAATAATCCCTTAAGTTACGGTACCGGTCTTCGTCGCGGTAATACCCCCGCTCCTCATAACGGTCGTCATCCCTCCATTCGTTGCGGTTGTTGTAGCGATCCTCATCGCGCTCATAGTCGTTCCGGTAATTGTTGTTATAATGGCTTCTGTTGTAACGGGCCGAATCCTCCGATCCGTAAAGGCTGTAGTGAGGATCGCTTCCGTAGCGGTTCTCTTCGCCACTGCGGTAAGAGGTAAAGTATTCCCGGTCGCTTTTACCGCGCCGCCTGCCACCGCTGAAAACATCACTCAGCGATTGGCCGCGCGCTTCCTCCGAACGGTTATTTTGCGGGCCGTTGCTATAATAGTAGTTGTCCTTATCGTTGTAGCGGGTATCAAAATCCCCATGGCGTGCAGAATCGTCGTAAATATTACTGAAAGGGCCGTAATCGTCTTCCCGGCGCCCATAATTGGATGCGTGGTACCGGTCGTCCTCATAGCGGTCGCGCTCATCGCGCCAGGAGCCCGAATAGGGATCCCTGCCCCGGTTAGTGTCATCTGATGAGTATCCGTCGCGGCTGTTATAACGGCCATCGCGGTAAGTGTTGCGTTGCTTATACATGGCTTTAGCATTAAAGGGTTAATAATCCGTATCGTTTATAACAAGCGGTTTCCAAACCTGATGCCATACAGGTTCCGGTTTCAGGAGCCTGTTAGCCCTGATTTTGTGGAAAATCCCCTTCATTTTTTCCGGCTGGCCTGTTTTTAATGCAGAAGACCCGGCAATTGCTTACCGGGTCTTATTATTCACTCATCACACACTGCACATAAGTTGCACTTTCATTACAATGAACTGAATCACTGTAGCTTACAGCACAACATTAAAGTAGTTTCTGGGCCTTGCCGCTGTAATTGCCCTGGGGCAAAATACTGAGGTAATGCCTGGCCCATTTAGCCTTGTCATTCTCTTTTTTCATCAGTTTTTCGCAGGCCTCCCAGATGTTATCATCTGCCATGCCCTTGTCGAATCCGTTTTTAAAAGAGCCGGCGTAAGATTCAATCGCTTTTTCATAGTCTCCCAGGAAAAAATGACAAACGCCAATCTGGTTATCGCAGGTCCCCTTTTGGTCCGTATCGGTTGTATTAGCTTTTACCTGTTCAAACATGATCAGGGCTTCAGCGTACTTTCCTTTGGGCACCAAACGGCAGGCCTGGTTAAATGTATTGTTATAATCCTCCGGCGCCATTTTATCTTCCAGCGAGCTTTGGATCTGCTCCATTTCCTGCATGGAAAGGTTGTTGGTATGCGCTAATACATTGTCTTTCTTTTTTCCGAAGAGCGAATCAAATAATCCCATGTCGTTTTTTTATAGAATTATTTTGCAACCGCTGTTTTAGCCGCTTCGTACATCACTTTAATATCGTCATTGGAATAATCCGTAAACTGGTCAGGAGAAATGTCGTAAGGCATACCTTCAGAGATGATCACTGTTTTTTCACCGGCCTGTACAAACTGCCTGAAAGATACTTTTCCGTCTTTATCGGCTTTCAGGAAACCATTGGCGTCTTCCGCTTCAATTTTTCCAAAGCTTGGGTTCAGCTCCTTGTCAACGATCATTCCTTTGATCATCTCCATGTTGTCGGCAAGAGCGCCATCCATTTGTGAAAAGGTCATTTTAAAGAATTTTCCACCATATACGCAAACATCACCATTGGTTTTGTACACCATGACTTTGGAATCTTTTGGTGCTTTTACCGTTACCGGAATGCCGTTAGACGTGAGGTCGAGGTCAACCAGGTCGGCTACTTTAAAATGTGTTTCATTGATAGCCGGCTCCGAAGATGCTTCCGTAGAGGTAGCAGCGCCATCCGTTGCCGTTTTGGCTCCTGAACCGCCGCAGCTTGTAAGAACAAGGGTAAGGGCGATACAGCCTGTTAAGATTGTTTTAGCCGGCGCGAAGGCGATAGCTTGTTTGGTTGGGTTGAGTTTCATAGAGTTTTAGGTTAGTGATTAAAATCCGGGCAAAACTAAAGCATGCAAAACGACTTTTTTCAGCAAATAGCTATCCGCTCCTTTTGAATGTATATTCGACAGAGTCTGCTGAGCATCCGCAAACCTCTAAGGTGCGGTTTTTATTAATTTACCTGTCCAGTGAGCCTGATCGCCGATAACCGTTACGATATACACGCCCGGCGCCTTATCCTGCAGGTCGATGGCGTGCTCGCCTTCTTCCAGGATGTTCTCAGATACGAGCTCTCCGATGCTGTTTGTGAGGATTAGCCTTGCTTTCTGAACCAGCCTGATCGTAAATACACCATGGCCCGGGTTCGGATAAATGCTCATGCCTTCCATAACGATAGACTCCGCTATTCCGGTACATAAGCTCACACTTTGTGTCACCGTTGCCATATTGGAGCAACCCTGGGCGTTTGTTCCGCTAAGGGTATAAGTTGTTGTTACAGTAGGAGCCACAACACTACTTAAGGCATTGGAATTTGTATTCCAGGTATACGTAGAGGCGCTGCCTGTGGCTGTTAAAGTAAGCGTTTGACCGCTACAGGTAAAGCTGTTGCTACTGGTTGCCGTCATCGTGGGCTTAGCATTCACCGTGACAGAGCTGATGGCTGTATTAGCGCTGAGGCATCCCTGGGCGCTTGTTCCGGTAACGCTGTAGCTGGTGTTGGAGGAAGGCGTCACCACATTGGAGCCACCGCTGTATGTGTAGGTCGCTGCACCAACTGGAACGATGGTAAACGATTGACCGGAGCAAACTGATCCGCTGTTGACTGTTAGCGTTGGAACTGCATTCACCGTCACAGAGCTGATGGCTGTATTAGCGCTGAGGCAACCCTGGGCGCTTGTTCCGGTAACGCTGTATGTTGTGTTGGAGGAAGGCGTCACCACATTAGAGCCACCGCTGTATGTATAGGTCGCTGCGCCACCGGGAATAATCGTAAACGATTGGCCGGAGCAAAGCGATCCGCTGTTGACCGTTAGCGTTGGGGCGGCATTCACCGTGACAGAGCTGATGGCCGTATTAGCGCTGAGGCATCCCTGGGCGCTTGTTCCGGTAACGCTGTACGTTGTATTGGAGGAAGGCGTCACCACATTGGAACCACCGCTGTATGTGTAGGTCGCTGCGC
>CAZIYT010000002.1:748077-1027700 GCA_964543545.1 uncultured Flavobacterium sp.
TTGGAGGAAGGCGTCACCACATTGGAACCACCGCTGTATGTGTAGGTCGCTGCGCCACCGGGAACGATGGTAAACGATTGACCGGAACAAAGCGAACCGCTGTTGACCGTTACGGTTGGCACTGAGTTGACGGTAAATGATACAGCGGTTCTGACAGCGCTCACGGTGCAGGTTGCTGCCTCCGCATAATAGGTATAGGTGCCTGCGCTTAAGGTATTGGAGCTTACAACCATACTGCCTGTCGTGATGACTGTTCCACCGGAAGGTGCATTAAACCAACTCACCGTGCCCGTCGCTGTAGCCGTCAGGGTGGTGGTATTACCGGCGCATACGCTGGCATTGGCTGCGCTTGTTGCATTGACAGGAGCCGAAGGCGCTGAGCAGGAAGTGATCTTCCGGATCTTGTTGTCATCCCGTACTGTTACAAAAACACTTCCGGAAGCATCTGTACACACGCCATATATGGACGCAAATTCCGCAACAGCCACCGCACCATCTGTATCACCCACAAGGCCCGTTCCGGCAAGGGTGCTTACCATTCCGGCCGGCGTGATTTTCCGGATCTTGTTATTATCCTTATCCACCACATAGATCATTCCGGCGGCATCGCACCAAAGGCCATGAGGCATCTTAAAGGATGCGGCAGTACCGGTACCGTCTACAGCTCCTGGAGTCCCTGAGCCGGCAAAGGTCGTCACCACGCCCGCCGGTGTAATTTTCCGGATCTTGTGGTTATAGGTATCGCCTACGTAAATATTTCCGGAGGCATCGGCACAGATGCCGTATGGGTAATTGAAGCTGGCGGCAGTGCCTGTAGCATCGGTAGCGCCTGTAGAGCCTGAGCCGGCAAAGGTTGTCACCACCCCGGCAGGAGTGATTTTACGGATCTTGCTATTATCTGTATCTGCCACATAAATATTTCCGGAGGCATCGGAACAGATCTGGTTGGGATAATTGAAACTGGCAGCTGTGCCTGTACCGTCTGTTGCTACGCCGGGGCCTCCGCCTGCAAAGGTGCTAACGACGCCCGAAGCAATCTTCCGGATCTTCTGGTTGCTCCTGTCCGATACATACATATTTCCGGAAGGGTCGAAGCACAGGCCGGTCGGATAATAAAAGCTGGCGCTGGCTACAGGACCGTCCACCGAACCGGAACCGGCAATACCCGCAAAGGTGCTGACTACTCCGGCTGGTGTGACCTTCCGGATCTTATTGTTGCTCACATCGGCTACATACACATTCCCGGCAGCATCCGAGCAAATGCTTTCCGGCTGCGAAAAGCTGGCGTTATTTCCGGTCAGATCCTGCGCGCCATAACCGCCGCCGCCAACAAAACCGCTGACAGTACCGGCCGGGGAGATTTTCCGGATGCTGGTTTCGGATACCACATAAACATCGCCGGAAGCATGGGCACAGAGGCCGAATAAATTATTAAAGCTGGCGCTTGCCGCGGGACCAAAGGCTACACCTGCCATACCGGAGCCTGAAAAGGTGCTTACCACGGCGGCAGGCGTCATTTTCCGGATCTTGTAATTAGAGCGGTCAGACACATAAAGATCGCCGGCAGCGTCTATGCAAATGGCATAAGGCCCGTTAAAGCTGGCAGCTGTTCCGGTAGCATTGACGGAGCCTGCACTGCCGGTGCCGGCAAAGGTCGTTACAACGCCTGCCGGTGTTACTTTCCGGATCTTCTGATTTCCATAATCCGATACGTAAATATTTCCGGCAGCATCGGCACATACTCCTGTCGGGCTTTGAAAGCTGGCCGCTGTTCCCGTAGCATCTGTGGCTCCCGCAGAGCCGGAGCCTGCAAGCGTTGTAACCACACCGGCCTGGGTTACCTTACGGATTTTGTTACCGATATTTTCTGATACATACAGATCTCCTGCCGCATCGATGCAGATGCCATGCGGATAATTAAAGCTGGCGGCTGCTCCTGTACCGTTCGCAGAGCCGGGAATACCCGAGCCTGCCAGTGTAGTTACAACACCTGCCGGCGTTATTTTCCGGATCTTATGATTGGAAGCATCCGCCACATAGATATTGCCGGAAGCATCCGAGCACAGGCCTCTTGGATAGTTAAAACTGGCAGCCGTTCCTGTTCCGTCGGCAGAGCCGGTAGAACCGGTACCGGCAAAGGTGGTGACCACTCCCGACGGCGTTACTTTTTTTATCTTAACGGTACCTTCATCCGCTATATACATATTCCCTGCAGGATCAAAGCAGATCCCGTGCGGCACCTCAAACCTGGCCGCGATGCCCGTTCCATCTTTATCTCCCTTCATTCCCAAAGGACCGGCAAGCGTGCTTACCACCTGTGAAAACAGGCTATTCAGGCATACGAGACAGAACATAACTGCCAACATCAATTTAGTTTTCATAATTTAAATGAGTTTTAGATGAAGCAATATTAGTGAATAAAGCATGCGCCTGCCTATTACCAGAGGCAGTTTTTTCGGCGAATATCTATTCGCGCACAACGAGTGTGTATCTGATAAGGTCTGTTGAGTATTTGTATGCCCGTACGGCTACATGTCATTCATCAGCGTCATAAATTCTTCACGCTTCCGGCTTGCTAAGGGAATCCTTGCATTGTTTTTCATGACGATAAGGCCTCCGTCGGCTTTCACAAAGTGATCGAAGTAAGCCATGTTGATAAGGTGCGATTGATGCGGCCTGAAAAAGCCGATAGGCACCAGCATGGTTTCGTATTCCTTTAAGGTAGTAGACACGATAAGCTTAGGGGCATTCACGAAATGAAAGGTGGTATAATTTCTTTCCGACTCGCAATGCACAATGTCCTGGATATTCACGGAAAAGAGCTTTTCCGCCGTTTTAAGAACCATTTTTTGCAGGCCCTTGGGCCGTTCGATATTAGAAAACAAGGCGCCGAGTTTCACCTCCAGACTTTCTTTATTCAATGCATCCTCGGCTTTTCCAACAGCTGCTACCAGATCTTCCGGATCGATTGGCTTCAGCAGGTAATCAATGGCACTGAAGCGAAAGGCCCTGATGGCAAAATCCTGGAACCCGGTAATAAAGATCACTTTAAAATTGATGGGCTTGAGCTGTTGTAAAAGGTCGAATCCTGTGCCATCAGGCATTTCCACATCCAGGAATACCAGGTCGGGCAAAAATTTCCGGATCACCTCTATCCCCGATTTCACGTCTACGGCTTCCGCCATAATCGTCACCTGGGGGCAATGCTCCCTGATGAGGTCCATGTTCTTAGTCCTCACATGATCCATATCGTCGATAATAACCGCTCTTAACATAACCAGGTCATTTAATTATCGTAAATATAAGGTATTTCGAAGCTTGTTCGTACGCCTGTTACCTCATTATTTTCTATGATATTTTTAACGCTTACCACGATCTCTTTCTTCGCCGGGTTATTATTCAGTCGTTCATTGACGATATTCAGCGACATGGATTTGTGGGCATCGGAAGACTCCTTGGTTTCAATACCGGAGCCATTGTCCCTTACCTCAAAGAAAAGCGCTTCGCCTTCTTTGTAAAAGCGGATCTGAACGAAGCCACCGTTCTCACGGTGCTTCAGGCCGTGTTTGATGGCATTCTCTATAAAAGGTTGCGTCAGCATCGGCGGCAGCAGAATCAGCTCCCTGTCAAGCGCTTCATCCACCTCTATCTTGTAGTTGAACTTGTTGTTATATAACAGCTGCTGAATGCCAAGGTAGTTTTCCGTCATCGCCAGCTCTTCGCCAAGGCTGATGTAGTTCTCATTGGAGTTTTCGAGGATCTGCCGGGTGAGCTTGGAGAATTTGGTGAGGTAGCTGATGGCTTCTTTGTCCTGTTTGTTATGGATCAGGCTCTGGATATTATCCACCGAGTTGAAAATAAAATGCGGATTCATTTGCGCCCGCAGCAGCTTCTGCTTGAGCTCGTTGTTTTTGCCCGCGTTGATGATGTTCTTTTGCTGGAAGAATTTATACAGGTAAAAGAGGCTCACACACAGGATGAGCGCCAGGAAAATAAGGCCATACAGGATCATGTTCTTCCTCGTATTCTTTTTTGCATTTTCCAGCTTCAGCACCGAAAGCCTTTGCTCCTGCTTCACCCGGCTTCGTAACTCCTTTTTCTCATACTCATACTTAAGCTGCTGATGAGCTATCGCATTCCTGGAGGTTTCTATCTTCGTAGAATCCACGGCCTGTTGGTATTTCCCCAGTGCTTCAAATGCTTCCTTAAACTTATGCCTTGCCTCATAGGTTTTATACAAGCCTTCGTAGGTAGCTACCCTCGCCTTGTAATATTCGCCCGAATGTTCCTGTAAAGATGCCGCCGATTCAAAATAGCGTTCGGCCAGCTCGTATTTTTGTTGCTGATAATACATCTGCGCCGAGCTTTGCCATAAATGGCTTTTGGCCCTGTCGCTTTCGGCATACTGCATAGCCAGTTTAAAATTGGCTTCCGCCTTATCATAATCCTTCTCCTGAGTATAGACACTCCCCAGGAACATATAACAAAAGCTAACGTTATGTAAGATGTTGCTCTCTTTTGATAATTCAAGGGCTCTATTAAGGTATTGCCTGGCTTCATCGTATTTACCCAAATGATAATAACACGCACCTATACCGGAATTATCCATGATCATTTGGTCCATGTCTATACCATCCGGATTTTTAATGCCTTTCTGATAGGCCAGCTGCTTTTTATAATAATTAATCGCATTGACATAATCGTCCTGATCTTCATAGATGGCAGTCAGTTGCATATTGACGAGGTAAATACCGTAGTCATTCCTGGTTGATTCATGGTACTTTAATGCAGAATACAGGGAGGAAATGGCCTCTTCATAACGGCCCATTTCCCTGAGGACTGCCGCCCTGTTGCTGGTAGCACTCCACATCTCGTCTTCTATTTCCAGGTAATCAAAGATGAAGACTGCATGATCACAACAGGCAAGAACCTCTTCTTTTTTTTCCTGCGCAAAAAGCTCAACAGCCCTGTTGATGTACCAATAGCCCAAAAGCGCCAGCATGTTTTTTTTGGTCCGCAGGTCTAAATTTTTATACTTTAAGTTATAGGAGATGATCCGTCCCACCCATTTGTTGTAAGCAATATATTCGCGGCTTGTAGGTGAATATTCCAGCATCAGGCTATTGATAGCTTCGATTTTTCTTGTATCGTTTTCAGCTATGGCAATAACGTGCTTTAACGAATCTAAACGAGGTGTTTGTGAAATTTGCTTTAATCCCAGTATGCTAAAAAGAAAAAGTAATAAAAAAGATTTTCTGGTATTCATACAGATACAAGGTTAAAAGCCCGGGAAGGCCGTTAATTCTCATAAATATAAGGTATTTCGAAGCTTGTTCGTGCTCCCGTTACCTCATTATTTTCTATGACATTTTTAACGCTTACCACGATCGCTTTTTTTGCCGGGTTTTTGTTCAGCCGTTCATTGACGATATTCAGCGACATGGACTTGTGAGCATCGGAAGGTTCTTTGGTTTCTATGCCCGAGCCATTGTCTGTTACTTCAAAAAAAAGGGCTTCACCTTCTTTGTAAAAGCGGATCTGAACAAAGCCACCGTTCTCACGACGCTTCAGGCCGTGTTTAATGGCATTCTCAATAAAAGGTTGTGTCAGCATAGGTGGCAGCAGAATCAGCTCCCTGTCAAGCGCTTCATCCACCTCTATCTTGTAGTTGAACTTGTTGTTATATAACAGCTGCTGAATGCCAAGGTAGTTTTCCGTCATCGCCAGCTCTTCGCCAAGGCTGATGTAGTTCTCATTGGAGTTTTCGAGGATCTGCCGGGTGAGCTTGGAGAATTTGGTGAGGTAGCTGATGGCTTCTTTGTCCTGTTTGTTATGGATCAGGCTCTGGATATTATCCACCGAGTTGAAAATAAAATGCGGATTCATTTGCGCCCGCAGCAGCTTCTGCTTGAGCTCGTTGTTTTTGCCCGCGTTGATGATGTTCTTTTGCTGGAAGAATTTATACAGGTAAAAGAGGCTCACACACAGGATGAGCGCCAGGAAAATAAGGCCATACAGGATCATATTCTTCCTGGTGTTCTTTTTTGCATTTTCCAGCTTCAGCACCGAAAGCCTTTGCTCCTCCTTCACCCGGTTCTGTAACTCCCTTTTCTCGTAGTCGTACTCGAGCTGTTTTTTAATGGACTCTTTTTTAGTGGTTTCATTAATCAGGCTGTCGTTCATCTTCATCTCCAGCTCATACATGGCAAAGGCATCCTTATAATTGTTCTGTTGCTTGTAAACTTCTTTCAGCACCTGGGCGATGGTCCTGATTTCTGACGGGACTTTTCTCTTTTGAGCGACATCCAGGCCACGAAGCGCATAGGTCCTGGCTTCGCCGGGCTTATTTTTTTGGAGGAAGACACGCGCAATGTTTGTATAAGCACCCGAAACAATATCATTATAACCGTACTTTTCAATCAGGTCGAGCGCCCGGTAACTATAGGTCAGGGCTGTATCGGTTTGGCCCATCCTTAAGTAGATACTGCCGGTATTCGTCAGGGCATAGGCCACACCGTGTGTATCGTGAGCCTCTTCGTAAAGGGCCAGCCCTTTTTTATAATAGCGGAGTGCTTTTTGCGGGTCGTTGAGCTTAAAAAGTAATCCTTTGTTTACAATAGCCATGGCCAGACCGCTTTTGTCACCTGTTTTCTCATAGAGCCTGATCGCCTTATCATAATAGTCCTCTGCCTTCACCAGGTCGCCCTGCATATCATACGTGTAGCCTATATTGGCCAGCGTATAGGACATGCCTTTATCATCCTTTAACTCTTCCTGCACACGGAGGTTTTCAAAATAATAATTAAGCGCCCTGCGCACATCACCCTGGTTCTGGTAGATGTAAGCAATGTTATTCAACAGGATCGCCGCTTCTTTTTTACTGTTGATGCTTTCGAGGATGCCCGCCGCCTTTTTATAATAATCCAGGGCTTTGGTCACATCGCCGTGCCTGGAATAATAGTACCCCATATTGTTTACCAGGCCGCCATAATACCAGAGGTAAAACCGCGACGGCTCACGCTTTTCGGCAATCGCCTTTTCGCAAAGCTTCATTCCCGGCACAGCATAGGTAAGGATATCGTCCATTTCGCAGGCATCGGTGAGGTCGGCATAAATCTTTACGCGTGTGCTGTCGTGCACGGCTGTTTTCAGCGCATTCAGCAAGGAGTCGAACCGGGGCTCTTCTCCTTGGGAAAACAGGGAAAGAGAAACGAAGCAGGCCATCGTTACAAGCAGGTAATACCTTGATATAAGAGACAAACGGAACAGCATCATCTTAAAAAATCACTATAAGTCTTTCATCAGCGCTTTATACAGATCGATCATCCCTTCGATGTCTTTCTTATGCACCTTTTCATCGGGCGTGTGTACAAATTGTTCGGCAGCGCCTACAAAGCACCAGTCCCAAACGTATTCCGCCATTTGCAGCTCCTTGGCATCGCTTCCTCCGGCTCCTTCTACTTCGAGCTGGTGCGGCAATTTATGTTTCTGCGCAATGGCAATGATCTTATTAATGTAGCTGCGACGCGGAATGAGGCTGTCGCGCAGGCTGATGACAGGGCCTTTGGCAGGAAATACCCCGTCGGAGATCCAGGAAATATCGGAAATGAGCGCCTGCGACACCTTGTAGTTTTCGGCAATGTACTTTTGCAGGTAGGAGACGCTGCCCCCGCCATGCTCTTCCCAGGTACTGAAGACAATAATACCGTCTTTGAGGGTTTCCGCAACCTTCAGCGCGTTGAAGCAGCCCAGGCGGTTATCCATATAGCAGCACTGTACAAATTCCTTGTCTTCGCGCCAGTTGGCTTTAAACACAAGCTCGGTGCCCGTATCGAAGTGGCGTTTGGCTTTGTATTCGAGCGTGTCGTTAACAATGTTGAGCGTAGCTTCGCATTTGCCTTTGCTATCGCTCCCTACCAGCGCATAGCCTTTTTCGAGGCGCGGGCCACCGATCTTCACCAGCTGCTTGCCGTAACGCACCGTGAACCCGATGCTATCGGTATGCGCAAAGATTGCAGTGCGCGGCTTTCCGAACACCAGCATAATATTATCCTGGAAGCCCTTGCCATGAATGACTTTGGGCTTGTGTTTCCAGTGTTTGGATTCGGTTTTAATGTAGTCGAGCAAAAAATCCTTCATGGCAACTTCGTTCCCGCTCGGAGAATGAATGGCGCACATGGTTTTTAGTAAAGAAAGGTCTTTCATTAGAGTTCTGGCGTTTTGAATCAGAGAGGTGTTGGTATCAATTGAAAATGTTTAGCAAATAACGTAAAAATAGGGGAAATAATGGATGTTTTATGTTTTCTTTAAGCTCACTTTTTTCCGCGAAAGTCTATCCGGGTAGGCAATACATCTAAAACAATACCTATGGCCGGCTTCATGAAACACCTTCATTGAACAAGGATTGGGTTAAGACATTCTGAATTTGTAAAATTTTTACTTTAATTTTTTTGGGCGCCCCCGCGAAAAGCGGGCGGGCTCTTTGCTGCAATCTTTTGCCCCCTGCTGAACGCAGGCAGCAAAAGGATTTTCGCGCCGATCCCTGGCGAAGGCATTCACCATTCATAGAGCTAAAACTCATAACGATGTAAATTTGCCCTTCACTCTGTAGTTTATCCCTTTAAAAACAGGCCCTACACTATCACATAAAAGCCTATCTTTAGCGTTTCATTCTCTACTCTTTTATCTTATTTTCTTTATCCTAACTCATTAACATTATGCCTTTCTCAAAACTCGGTTTAAGCGACGCCTTACTAAAAGCACTGGCTGAAAAGAACTATACACAGCCCTACCCTATTCAGCAACAGGCTATTCCTGCTATCCTGGATGGGAAAGACGTGTTGGGAATTGCGCAAACAGGCTCCGGAAAAACAGCGGGCTTTGCCCTGCCGGTGCTTCAGCAGTTTCAGAACTGGGGATTCGGAGAGAAACGCCACATTAAATCGCTGGTGCTGGTTCCTACCCGCGAGCTGGCGGTGCAGGTGAGCGAGGTATTCAAAGAACTGGGGGCACACATCCCGGAAGGCCTGACCACCGTAGCGGTATATGGCGGTGTGGCCATCAACCCGCAGATGATAGAGGTGCATGGCGCCGATATCCTGGTAGCTACCCCGGGCCGCTTGCTGGAGCTGATCGAGAAAAACGCGCTGTCGCTGTCGGCGGTGAAAGTACTGGTGCTCGATGAAGCCGATAAAATGCTCAACCTCGGATTCCAGGAGGAAATGAACCGCATCTTCTCCCTGCTTCCTAAAAAGCGCCAGAACCTTTTGTTTTCGGCTACGCTCAGCGACGATCTCCATACCATCAACAAAAGCCTGCTGAGAAACCCGGCAGTTGTCAAAGTAGAAGAAGAGCTGGAGAACATCGACCTGATCAAACAGTTTGCCTACAGGATTGCGGAAGAGAAAAAAGGACCGCTGCTCCGCTATATCATCAAAAAACAAAAGATCAAACAGGTGCTCGTCTTCACTTCCTCCACGCACCGCGCAGATGCTGTGGCCCAGAAGCTCAGCCAGAACGGCATCGACGCCTTTGCGATCCATAGTAAAAAAACACAGGGCGCCCGCGAGCAGGCACTCGACTTTTTCAAAACCGGGAAAGTAAAAGTGCTCGTCGCCACCGACCTCATGGCGCGCGGCATCGACATCCAGTTCCTGCCTTATGTGATCAATTACGAATTGCCCCGCTCACCGAAAGATTACATCCACCGCATTGGCCGTACAGGCCGCGCCGAATCATCGGGCGAAGCCATTTCCCTCATCAGCCCCGAAGAAGAGCAGCACTTTAAAGTGATCCAGAAAAAAATGAAAAAGCATGTGACGCTGGTGGATGGAAATGCGATTGATCTGAAAGGATTTTAAAGCCGGGTTTCTGTGATGTTGAAGCCCTTGTTGGTATTCTCAACGACAAGGGCGAAAAAACAGGCTTATGTGAACATGAAACGGATTACCTCTATTCAATCTGCGAGACATTACCAAAACCTCGAACATCCTTATCTCTTTTTAGAACCTTTTGACAGGCGTATGTGGTAAACTCCCTTCCCCTGTTGGTGATAACACCAACAGGGGCGGAAAATACCAACAGAGGCGGACCCTGCGTTTCCACTTTCACTTTTTAGTAAAATAAATTTGCGCAACCGAAACATTGCATGTATATTTGCAACCACTTAGTTTCGTATTTTATAAATTAGTATATAAACGGATAAACCTCAAACACATGGCACAGAGCAAGCCCACAGAGATCGTGAAAGACATCACGCAAAAAAAGATCAGCATTACCCGCAGCTTTGATGCGGAGCCCGAATTGGTATGGCAGGCCTGGACACAGGCGGAGCTGCTCGACCAATGGTGGGCACCAAAACCCTGGAAAGCCCAAACCAAATCGATGGAGTTTAAGAACGGCGGCCATTGGCTGTATGCGATGACAGGGCCCGACGCGACCAAACGCTGGGTAAGAATGGATTTTCAGAACATACAGGCCCCCCGAAGCTATGAGGCCAAGGATGTGTTGTGCGACGAACATGGAACGCCGGATCCGGAGCCTTTGACCAAGGAATGGAAGAATGTATTTGTGGCTGAGGGACAAGGTACTAAAGTGATCATCGAGCTGAAATTTGCCAACGAAACGGATATTCAGAAACTGATGGATATGGGCTTCGAAGGAGGCTTCGCAGATGCCATGGCGAACCTGGAACAGTATCTGAAAGCTCAGTTCAAACTGCGAAACGAGCTGAAAACCGGCAGGGGCGCAAGGGTCTGTACTTACCTCAATTTTCCGGGTAAAACGGAAGAGGCTTTCCGCTTTTACAAATCGGTATTTGGTACGGAATTCAGCGGAAAAGGCCTTCAACGCTTCGGTGATATTCCGCCGGAATCAGGTCATCCGCCGGTAGCAGACGCGATCAAAAAAATGGTATTGCATGTGGAGTTGCCCATCCTGGGCGGGCATGTGCTCATGGCCACCGACGCGCCCGAGGAAATGGGCATGACGCTGACACGCGGCAATAACATGCATATTTGCCTGGAGCCTGAAACCAAAGCAGAAACGAAAAAGCTGTTCGATGCCCTTTCGGAAGGAGGAACCATTAGCATGCCTTTAGCGGACATGTTCTTTGGCGCCTATTTCGGTGAATTCACCGACCGGTTCGGCATCAACTGGATGTTTAACTGCATCGAAAAGAAGTAATTTTCAACGAACTATAAAAGGCTGAAGAAATAAATTCTTCAGCCTTTTCTTTTTTTGCAAATATGCAGTAAACGTTTAGCTTTATAGGAAAGATACCTTATCATGAACAAATTGCTGCTTAGTACCTTTATTCTCATATGCCTGCAAGTATGCACATATGCACAAACGTGGCCTGGCAAAATGAAGATCCTGGTAAAAGATAAGCTGACAGGTTTGCCACTGAGTTCTACAAGTTATACCGTCACACTTAACGACAGCATCAAATCAGTTCTCATCTCGGATACTCAGGGAAATGCACTCACTGGCGATCTTCGGAAGGGTCCTTACAAAGTGGAGATTACATGTAATATGTATTTAAATGCTACGATAAATAACATTATCATCGGTGAAGGGAAAACGGCATACATTTCCATGGAACTTATACCTGCAAGAGCGCTTACAAGAAAGGAAAAGAAAAGGCTAGGAATCAGGTAATTCTTAAAAGCCAAAATTAACATCAAGCTATCCTGTGAAATCCATTACCCTATTTTTGATTTTTCTGATCACGACATTCTGTTCTCAGGCTTGCCGCTGTGCTCTGCCGCTTCCCGGCTTTAGATTCCACACTACTCATGCACCTATCGTTGTTACGCTTGGTGAAAATTACCGGCTATGCCAAATTTTCAGATAGCAAAAAACCGATAGCTATTTGGACTAAAGCACTCTATACACATAAGGGAAGCGTATCTGCCCCGTGATCGTGATTCATGGTAATTTATTAAATGGAAACGATTGCAGATGTATGGTGCCAGCCTTGCTTTTTATAGATTTTTTTTCGAAAAAGGAAAAAACATAAACCGCTAACAGTGCTAATGTGAAACAGAGCCGTGTGATGAAAAACACCAACAGGGGCTATTTCCCTTTCTTTTTCTCAGGCATCTCAAAAGACCTGAGCAGGAGCCAGCGGTGCGCTTCGTTTTCTTTTCCCTCCTTTGCCATCATCGGCGTGGTATAATGCCAGAAAGGTAATTTATAAATGGCGATGGCCGAAGGAGAAGCGATGTCATATGTGCTGTTCAGGAACCCTTTCTTTTCATACACCAGCCACTGGTGCTTCACATGCTCATTGGAAAACATGAGGTGAATATCGTAATAGCCGTTTTTCACATTATCATTCTCCGGGTGATGATCGTTATGAGGGCTGACATAATCGCCATGACGGTAACAGATGATCTGGTTGTTTTCGGGCGAGCCGAATTTTTCGCCCGTTACCGCTTCGGCAAAGGCTTTCAGCGAATCGGAGGCCAGCATCTGCATGAGACCACAATCGTGTGCCAGCTGATTGGTCTTTGTTTTTTTAACCCCAAGCTCCAGTGTTTGCATCTTCAGGGTCTTCGCCAGTTTTTCCGTATAGTTCTTCTTCATCGACTTAATGGCGTTGGGATCCAGTTTGGAAGAGATGTTCTTCAAATGGCCGTGAAAGTTCTCCCGCAAAATAGTGACGCAGTCGGCCGCTATAGCATCATCAATGACACCTGTTACCACTTCGATGGGAGTGCCTCCCTTTTTTCCAAAGTTTTCGGAGGCATACTGGCCTTTCAGAATCTTTTTGCCATTCTTATTCAGAAGGTCTTCAAATTCAGCGGGAAATTTTTTCAGTTTCATAATCTAAACATTAACACAATTATTGACCAGGAAAAAAACGCTACCGCAGTGTTATTTTCCGGTAAGAGCTTTTCGAGGGAACGGGATTTCTGCAATACTACAAACTAAAAAAGAAAAAAACACCTAAGGATAACCATAGTTTTTTCATCCAAAATTAAGGCTATTACCAGGATGATGACCGGGTAGAAATAACCGTTTTTAAGCCGGGCCGAACCCTCCTATCCGCTCTGCCCCTACTCCTGAAATACCAGTAAAATAAGGATTTCATCCCGTTCCGGGGACTTTTTTCCAGGCCCCAAAATCCACCTACCTAAGGTTATCCTTAGTTGCGCCTGGTTTTGTCATATCGTATCATTGCAATAATCACACGCACATTTTTTTGATAACCCCCTTAAAACAATCAACAGTATGGAACAATTCGATTTTACCGCATGGTCGCTTTATACAGGGCCATCGTATTTAAAGACCATCATTAACGATCCTGATTGCCCCTGGGTAGTAGGACAATGGGACGGAGTTAATACCGACACCTCGGCTCCGGAGATTAAAAAAGACCTCGACCAACGCATTCAGTTAGTCGTCAATGGCTTTAAGCAGGCCATGGGATCCTATAAAACCTATAACCGACACTTCGTAATTCCCGAATTCTTTTTTCACTGCAAGCAGGGCCCTTACCCGAACATCAAGGTAGACGGGCAGCTCTATCCCTTTGATTACATTACCTCGCAATTGCATAAACAGCTGGGGGCCTGTATTCCCAATGATGAAAATTATTATTACATCGTCATCGGGTCTGTACTCACCAGCAATGTGGCCGATTACAATGCCCTGCTGAACTCACCGGCTGTTAAGGAACGCCAGGACCAGCTCAACGCGATCCTTCCGAAAGGCATCAGCAAATCCGTAAAGGCATTCGGGCATGCGGCCTGGAAACGCCGGCTTAGCAACCGAGCCCTGCATACCGAAAACAGCGAGCTCAATGCCCTGAATAACTTTATGCTCATGGCCAGGGCTAATCCGCTTTGTACGGTAAGGAACAGGGGAGCTTTTTTCAATTTCCATAAAACGCTGATACCCGATGGTAAGGTGTATGTTTATGAAAAGCAGTATGAGTCGACGGTTGATCTCACCATGGGCATGTTCGATGCCAGCGGAAAAGTGACACCCAACGGTATGATCACGGAATGGATCGGTAACTATCCTTCCTACAGCATCCTGAGCGGTGATAAACAAACCAACCCCTATTCAAACTTCGCACGCTTTACCCCACCGTTTGCCGGTTTCTCCGATTATGGCGTGGAGATTTGCCTTGACCACCGTTTGCAGCGCCTTCGCCGCACGGTGGATATGAGCATGGCCAACGGCGCAGCGGCCGATAACTATCCCCTGTTCAAGCAGCTCATTCCTTCGGGAGGCATGCAGATCCTGGATTACAGCGTAGCAACCGCTAAAAATTCCATAATTTTCAATGCCGACGGCTGCGATAAGATCTACTACGTGTACACGGATCCCAACAGCTATATCCTGAATGGCAACGCCGGCAAGTTCAAAGGCATTACCTGTGGGGTGTATACGCAGTCGGTACAATCGAAGTGGCTGGCGCGCGACGGGAGCACTTATTACTCGCACAGCCAGCTGGCCTTTACCACCAACGATTCCAATGTGGGCGGTTTCAACAATGCCTTAGGTCTGAATAACCCGAAAGGAAAAACCTATAACGGGCCACCGGATAAACCGTACAATGTGCTTACCGACAGCTTTAACCCGGTGATTACCCTCCTGCCCACCGAGAGTCTGTGCTTTGCCGGAACCCTCGGCGAACTGCACTACTACGAGCCTCTGTAGCCGCTCATCCAAAGAGAGCTCTAGGAATCTTTTAAAACAGGAATACCTTCGGGTATTCCTGTTTTTTTTGTTGCAGATGGTGCGTTGTATTTGCTTACTTTTGTAGTGGATGAATAGCTCCCGGAACATAGGATGGAAGGATACATTGGCAAAGTGCATTCTGGCGCTCAGCCTGTTTTTTGCGACCTTTTCGTTTTCTCATGATCAATTCCGGAACACCGTCAGTCACTGGAAACAAACCGAGCAATGTGTTTCCTCCGCTTCAAAGCTAGGCCCGCAAAACGTTTCCTTTAAAATAGCCTACCGTGCTTTATTTCATCCGGCCAGGCATCATGCGATAGAGCCTCACCGCGCCCGGCTTTTTGACAGGCTCATCCTGGTAAAGCTGCAAAGCTTATCCAGGCAAAGGCTCCCGGAAACACAGACCTTTCAGCAACACCTACCCAAAACCATTCCTGCATCTTCGGATGAAGACGAGCTGAATGCCTAAGAACGAACGTATTTTTCATTAATTCTTTAGTAGTCATTCAAATGCCTGATTACAGGCAATCGTACTCATTCCCTATCATGAAAAAACTCAAAAAAACGCTGAGGCTGTTTGGCTTTGGATTACTGTTGGTATTAGCCACTCTGGGCGTTGGTCTTGGAGGCACGCCTCTTGTCACTATTAAAAAGCGGGAAGACAGCGATCCCGTAACCACTGAGCTGGTGGAACAAATAAAAGATACAGCAAAAGAAAAAGAGGCCAAAGAAATAAAACCCTGACCGTAGCCGCTTAAATAACAAAATTAAGATCACAAAAAAACCGACAGAATGTACTGCCGGTTTTTTTTATAAAAGCACTTTCTATAATTTCAAGCGCAGGCAAATTTGATTATTGAAAGGATCTATACCAGTGGAAATACGCGATAGTAAAGGTTTTTCTTTGAATTTGAGTTTGTGTGTACAGGTAAAAATAAAATATGCAAGAGATGCTGTCCCTAAAGCTGACACAGTAATTATTCTGTTTCTTTTCGAGCGTTCGTAGGCCTGATAGGATTCGATATATTGTGTATGCGCCGTCAGATATTCAGAAAGATAAGTAGGTTCACCAGGCGCGTAGTTCAAACGTGCTCTGGCTTGGTTCCTATCATTCGAGTTTCTTTTCATTAAAAATCCATTCATATATACCTGGTGATTTGCCTCCCGTAAGTATAAAACAGTAATAGCAGGAAGAACTAAAGTACTGATTCCTTTAAGCCACCTTTTGGCAACAAACAACCTGTATGCCCCGGTATGATGAAGCTTTTTTGAATACAGCGTTTTATTTTTCTCAACCATAAAAGAGTCTTCCAATAAATGATACCCGGGAGCCCAGGCCTTGATATGATGCATACCTTTCTTCACATAAATAACATCATAAGAGGGCGTTATTTTTTTGTCGTCGAGATAGGCGATCACATGTTTCGTCCGGAATACCACGTAGGATTTTAAGGAGTCCTGCGAAAAAAAAGGTTTGCTGATGGCTAACAGCAGCAGTAATAATACGATTTGCATAAACTCAATACATCAGCTTTTTCAGCTTCGCTTTCACCGTATCGTTTGGCTCTACCAGGGGCAGGCGCACAGACGATCCCGTGATCTTCTTCTGGGAAAGCACATATTTAATCCCGCCCGGATTCCCGTCGGCAAACAATTGCTCGGTAATATCCATGAGCTTGTAATGCAGCTTTTGTGCGGTTTTAAGGTCGTGTACCAGCGCATGGCGCACCATATCGCTGAAATCGGCAGGATAGGCATTGGCCACCACGGAAATGACACCATCGCCGCCGCTGGCAATGATCGGAAGCGTCAGGTTATCGTCGCCGCTGATGATCAGGAAATTATCGGGGCGGTGTTTGATAATCTTCATGCATTGCTCCAGGTTGCCGCTGGCTTCCTTGATGGCAATGATGTTCTTAAATTCGTTTGCCAGGCGGATGGTCGTATCCCAGGCGATATTGGAAGACGTACGCCCCGGCACATTATATAAAATGATCGGCAGCGGGCTCGCTTTGGAAATGGCTTTGTAGTGCTGATAGATTCCTTCCTGCGAAGGCTTGTTATAATACGGCGATACGGAAAGGATAGCTGAAAAAGCAGACAGGTCGTCTTTCTTCAGGGTTTCAATGATCTCTGCCGTATTGTTACCTCCCACGCCAAGTACCAAAGGCAAGCGTTTTTTGTTTACTTTGACGATGTGCTCCACCACCTTCTGCTTTTCTTCTTTAGATAAAGTAGCAGATTCACCTGTGGTTCCCATAACCACAATGTATTCCACGCGTCCCTTGATGAGATGCTCCACCAGCTTGGTCAGTGCAGGAAAATCAACAGCGCCTTTTGCTGTAAATGGTGTGACGATGGCAACACCGGTACCGGTAAAATTGAGAGATTGTTTCATACTTCAAAATTATAGATTATTTTAATACTTCATGGGGAAATTCGGATTTGTTTTAAAAGCCGGAAAATGGAACACTGATGACACAGATTGAACAGATCAGAACAATGATTAGAACAGAATGAATAAAAGAAATAGCTAACCGATTCTCTCTAAACTATTCCTTATATGACCTTCTATGCCTTATATGGTTCTGTTTTCTATGTGCCTACTGTGGCTTAAAACAACCTTAGCCGTTTTTGATCATATTCAAATACAGCACCACCTGTTTCAGGTAATCGGAACTATGAAGGCTTTTATCGCTATCGATGCTGAGGTCGAAGATCGGATCCTGGAAACTGCTGATTTTACAAGTGGCCGGTACGAGCTTGCTCACGGCCAGCGCCTTGATCTGTTGGGCATTCCCCAGGTTGATCAGCACATCCCAGGGCTTTGCGCTAAGCTGTTGCAGGTAATCGTGAGTCGGTAAGCCCAGGAAGCTGAACTGCTTCTTATCCATCACCACATGGTCGAAATGCGGCTTCGGCGCCTGCTCCGCTTTGCCGTTATAGATAATGGCTACCAGCACCCCGATGGAATCCTGCCTGCAGTTATTGACAAACTCCACCAGGTCGGCCAGCTGATTATCGTAAGCAATGATGAGCACGTGCTTCACCTGCTTCCAGTTCAGGAATTGCTTTTGGCTTTTCGGCACTTCTTTCTTAGAAATGAGCCGCAGTGCTATGTTTTGAATAATGGACAACGTGTATATCTATTCTTTTTTGTCGTCACCCTGAACTCGTTTCAGGGTCTCATAAAATAGGAGATGCTGAATCATCACGACGCGTCGTGACAGCATAACCATTACAGTGGTGAATCACTTCCCTTCAAATTTCTTCGCTTCATTCCAGAACACATCCATCTCCTCCAGGCTCGAATCAGCAAGGCTTTTCCCCTGCCCCTTTATTTTCTCCTCCATATAGTTGAACCTGTAAATGAATTTTTGATTGGTCCGCTCCAAAGCATCTTCGGGGTTAATTTTCAAATAGCGGGCATAATTGATCAGGGAAAACAGCACGTCACCGAATTCCGATTCCAGCTTGTCCCTGTCACCCTTCTCCACTTCCTCCTTAAACTCCCCGAGTTCCTCCTGCACCTTTTCCCATACCTGCTCCGGCTGATCCCAGTCGAAACCCACAGCGCGGGCCTTATCCTGGATACGCAGCGCTTTCAGTAAAGACGGCATGCTATTCGGTACGCCCGATAAGGTACCCTTGTTGCCTTCCTTCTGCTTCAGCTTTTCCCAGTTCTGTGTCACCTGCTCGGCGTTATCTACCTTCACTTCCCCATAAATATGCGGGTGGCGGAAGATCATTTTTTCGCAAAGAGAATTAATCACATCCGTAATAGTAAAATCATTGGTTTCGCTGCCGATCTTGGCATAAAACACCAGGTGTAGCAGGATATCGCCGATCTCTTTCTTGATCTCGTTCTTATCGTTCTTTAAAATAGCGTCGCTTAGCTCGTAGGTTTCCTCTATGGTGAGGTGGCGTAACGATTCCATCGTTTGTTTCTGATCCCAGGGGCATTTCGCCCGCAGGTCATCCATAATATTCAACAATCGCTCAAAGGCTACTAATCGTTCATCTGTCATTTCAATATTTTTATATTCAAGCCCTTCAGGCTTGTCATCAGGGCTTAATTGTCTTTTTAACTGATATTCGACCTTTTTCAGGGTCGGATAAAGACGGGCAAAATAACACAATATTCGGTTTTCGAAATCACAATAAATTTAAAATTGCCTGCTCCACCTCGGGGCTGTCCCATGTGGCTTCAATGTCAGGCCTTGCCATAATCTGGTCCATGATGGCCTGCTGTTTCCGGCCGCTGCTCAGGGCCTCGCTGTAGCGGATATGCGGCGAATAAGTTACCATCGAATACAGGGGAATCCATTTTTCGGGATGTTTTTCATTGAAGCGCGCCTCGATCTTTTTCTGCAGTAAAAACGTCTTATCCGCCGTTTTATCACGCATCTCGATAAAGTTATCGAGCGCCAGGTCGGCAATCGCATCCGCATCGGGCTTGCGCAAAGCCTGGTATTCCTCGAGGCAGGCAGCGTTCAGGTCACCGTGTTTTCCGATCAGCCCGTCGAGCACCACGCAGTCTTCAAAACCGCAGTTCATGCCCTGCCCGTAGAAAGGCACAATGGCATGCGCTGCATCACCGATAAGCGCAATCCTTTCATCCCATATCCAGGGTTTGCATTTGACAGTTACCAGGCTCGAGGTCGGATTATGAAACCAGTCTTCGAGGTAAGTCGGCATAATAGGCACCGCGTCAGGGAATTCACTTTCAAAAAAAGCTTTCACTTCCTCTTTCGTTTTCAACCCTTCAAAGGAGAGCTTTCCTTCCATCTGGAAAAAGATCGTGCAGGTAAAGCTTCCGTCCATATTGGGCAGGGCAATCATCATAAAGCTGCCGCGGGGCCAGATGTGCAGGGCATTCTTTTCAATCACATGCTCCCCGTTTTTCCCTGCCGGAATGGTGAGCTCCTTATAGCCGCAATCAATGTAAAACTGCTGGTAATCGAAACGGTCGGAATGTAATTGCAGCTGTGTGCGTACCGCGCTGAACGCGCCGTCCGAGCCCAGGATGAAGTCGCTTTTCACGTCGCTGCTGCGGTCGGTTTTGGTATTATGAAAGGTCAGGCTATTTGTTTTGCGGTCTACCTTATCGCAGCGCTCCTCGAAATGGATGCTCACATTGGGCTGCTGCTCTGCCAGGTCCATCAGGCGCATATTGATGCCGCCGCGTGATACCGAATAAATGGCGTGGTTATCTTTTCCGTATTGTTGGTAAGCCGAAGTACCGTCTTTTAAATGGATAGAGCGCCCGTACATGGGGATAGCGATCTTCCGGATCTCGTCGGCAATGCCTACGCCTTCCAGTCCGCGCCAGCCGCGGTCGCTGAGGGCGAGGTTGATTGAGCGCCCGGCCACGATGGTTTCCTTGCGCATATCGGGGCGGCGCTCGTAAATGGATACCTTATGCCCGCGCTTGGCCAGGTAAATAGACATGAGAGAGCCTACCAGGCCGGCTCCTACTACGGTAATATTCTTTTGAGTACTCATAGAGATCTTAAAATTTCAACGGCTAATTTAATTATTATTTCCGGGATTATTTCCCGCAGATAACGCAGATGTTCAGGGATTTTAATGTCTTTTGAAATCAAATTCAGAATACATTCTCAATCATTGACTTCGAGAGCTTCAGTCAACGAATTGGTGGCTGATCACGCCAGGGCGTGACCCGAAGCCTCCACCTGACATAAAACTGTCTATGCTTTTTTATACTTATCGTGCAAACCCTGCTTGGACTGCAGCTTCTCAATAGCCTGGCCGATACGCCTGAGGCGGGTTTCCTCTTTTTTGGCAGAGTCGATCCATTGAATGTATTCCTTGCGGTGAGAGTATGCCAGCGAATCGAAATACGTGAGCACCTTCGCCTTTTTCAAGGCTTTTTCCACATCGGGCGGTGTTTCTATAGTTTTATCCTTTGGCGCCGTCAGCTTAATGCCGTTGCGGTTATTGTCGATTGCCTGGAACAACAGCTCCAGGATATCCTTTTCGTTCACCTGATTACTATCCGTGTATTTGATGTGCCTGTTATGCAGGTTGCCTTCATTGGCGCTGAGCAGTTTCTTTTTGTCTTTGAGTAAGGCCCCCTGGAAAAATACCAGGCTCACGTGTTTTTTAAAGCCCCAGTAACCGCATACCATACCGTTGAGGTAATAATTAGGGCCCCATTTCCAGTCTTCGATCAGCTCCGGATCGGCACTAAGGATGATCTTCCTGAGGCGTGTGCAAATCGCTTTGGCAAAGGGTTCCATGCCATTGATGCCTTCCTCGATGAGCTCCGGGGCTTTTGGATTGTGTTTTACTTTTGCCATAATAAACGTAGATTTGACCGTGCTTAAACAATTGGAAGTAAACATACGTAAAAACGATTTATTTGGCAAGGAACACCGGCTGCTGCTGGCTTTCAGCGGTGGTATCGACTCGGTGGTGCTGGCTCATCTCTTACACGGCGCGGGCTACTCCTGCTCGCTGGCCCACTGCAACTTCCGGCTCCGGGGCGACGAGGCACAGGGCGACCGGGCATTCTGCGAAAGCTTTGCCAAAGACCTGGGCATTCCTGTTTTGACGAAAGACTTCGATACCAAGGCCTACGCGGCAGAGCATAAGCTTTCCATACAAATGGCAGCCCGCGAGCTCCGCTACCGCTGGTTTAAGGAGCTCATGGCGGAGCATGGCTTCGACCGACTGCTCACGGCGCACCACGCCAATGATAATGTGGAAACCTTGCTGGTCAACCTGGTGAGGGGTACCGGCATCAAAGGCCTGCAGGGTATTCCGGAACGGCAGGATGACCTGGTAAGACCTTTGCTTTTTGCCACCAAAGAAGACATTATGGCTTATGCGGAGAAGCATGAGCTGCCCTACCGCAACGATAGCAGCAATGCCGAAGTGAAATACAAGCGCAATTTCATCCGGCACAAGGTGATCCCTGAGTTGAAAAGCCTGAACCCGGCTCTGGAAGAAACGATCCACACCTCGGTACAATTCTTCAAACAATCGGGGGAGATCGTTCAGGCTTACGCCAAAGAAAAGTATACATCCATTTGCCATGAGGCGCATGGGCAGCTGTTCATAGACATCAAAGCGCTCTCCAAAGAGCCTTACAAGGAAACTTTATTGTTTGAGTGGCTTCACAGCAAACAGTTCAAGCCCCGGCAAATAGCGCAACTATGTGAAGTGATCCATTCGGAAAAGCATTCCGGAAAACAATTCTCCTCACCCACGCACCGCCTGGTCGTTGACCGGAACCACATCATTGTACAGCCCGTTGAAAAAGCGCCGCTTCAAAACACCTACACGATCAGCTCTCCGGCTGATACGAAACATTTGCCCATCGCGCTTTCCATCGAAGAAGTAACCGAAGCGGTATTTTCAGGCAATCGGAACGAAATCGTAATTCCTTATACGGAACAGCTCTTCCCCTTAACGCTGCGCCGCTGGAAACAGGGCGATAAGTTCAGGCCATTCGGTATGAAAGGCTTTAAGAAGCTCAGCGACTTTTTTAAAGATCAGAAGCTTTCTCTGTTTGAAAAAGAGGCCGTCTGGATCCTGGCGAATAAAGAGCAGATCATCTGGATCATTGGCCACCGGATGGATGACAGGTGCAGGATTGAAGAAACGACGACCCGAAGTTTGAGAATTACGCAGGCCTGGTTCCTCGCCCCATAGTGGAACATACAGAAAATAATGCTACCTTAATTAAAAAAATAATTCATGATCAGCTATTTTCAAAACCTCTATCAGCTCTTCAATTACCAGGATCTGCTCCTGATTTTGTTGTCCATTGTGATGGGCCTGGTCATTGGAGCAGAGCGGGAATATAAAAACAAAAGCGCGGGGCTCCGGACCTTAATGCTTGTTTGTGTGGGCTCCTGCACCTTTACAATTCTTTCTATCAAAATAGGAGTCGCTAACCCGGACAGGCTTGCGGCAAATATCATTACGGGAATCGGTTTCCTGGGAGCCGGTGCTATTTTTAAAGATGAGAATAAGATCAACGGCGTAACCACAGCCTGTACCATCTGGGTAACAGCCGCCCTGGGCATGTGCATCGGTTCCGGGCATATCTACCTGGGCTTATTAGCCACTTTGGTTGTCCTTTTCGTGTTATTGCTCTTAGTGCCCCTGGAGCAATGGATCGACCGGAAACATAAAATACAGAACTATAAAATCACCAAAGTATACGAAACAGGAATCGCCGAACAATTTGAGAAGACGGCTGAGAGCTTTAACCTGAAGTCATATAAAATCTGGCAATCCAAAAACGACGATAAACTCACCATCAACTGGCGCATTACAGGCCACGAAAAAGACCATGAGCGCTTCATCGCGCATTTGTTCAGTGATTCAAGTATCCGGCAAATCAACCTATAACCAAATCCGATCGATGAAAAAATTAAAAAAATCAATTTTCATGGCCGATCCTGAAGCGCACGACTACCTCGCAGCCTTAGACTTCCTGGAATTGCTTTATCCTCATGCAACAGCGGTTAAAAAAGCAGAAGCCTTAAAGAAAACAAAAACGGTGGTAAAAAAAGCCAAAGACATTTTCAGAGCCAGTGACCTGCCGCTTCTCGCAAAAGACAATGTACATGTGCAAAAGAACCTGGAGAAATTTAGAAAAGAGAAACAACTGTCTCCGCTTCTTTTGGTGAGGGGCAACGAAAAGCTGATCATTGCAGACGGCTACCACCGCATGTGCGCCAGCTACTACCTCACAGAGGATCTCGAAATACGATGCCGCCTCGTGTGAGTCTTTATTTCTTCAAAAAGCGGTAATCCGTCAGTGACAGCAAAAAAGCCTCCAGGTCTTTCTTTTCCTGCGGCGTGAGATTCAACGGCTTTGCCAGGGAAGTATCGCGGTTGACAGCGTCGGGGACAAACTGATCGGGCTTATCATAATAATCAATCACTTCTTTGAGGGTCTTAAACATGCCATTATGCATGTAGGGCCTGGTTATGGCAATGTTGCGGAGTCCCGGAACTTTGAATCTGCCGATATCTTCGGGATTTCGCGTAATGAGGAAGCGCCCGCTGTCATTGAGATTTTTTCCGTTAAACAAACCGATGTTCTTAAAGTCATCCCCTGTAAAATCGGGGCCAAAATGGCAATCGAAGCATTTTCCTTTTTCGTTGAAGATCTCACGTCCGCGCTGTGCCGATACTGAAAACGAGAGGCTATCTTTTCCACTCATAAAATCATCGAAGGCGGTATGGTTCGTTTCCAGCGTCCGCTCATAAGCCGCCAGCGCCTCTACCAGGTTTTCCCTGGTCGCTTTGTTTCCGAAGATCTTCACAAAAAAAGAGCGGTATTGGTTATGCTTATTCAGCTTCTTCACAATCATGGACAAAGGAATGTCCATCTCATTGGGATTCTCCATCGGGCCTCCCGCCTGCTCTTCCAGCGTTTCGCTGCGGCCATCGTGAAAATAAAAATTACGGGCCGACATGTTCATGGCACTCGGCGTATTGCGGGTACCAATAATCCCATCAATTCCCACACTGAGCGCCACGGTATCGGCAAAGGCATATTCAGGCTTGTGACAGGAGGCGCAGCTGATCTTGTTTCCCCTCGACAAAATAGAATCATGAAATAATAATTCGCCCAGCTCTTCTTTGCTGCCCGGCTCCTTCAAAAGCTTTTCGCCGCTGCCGGAAGAGCATGAAAAAGCAATAACTGTTATAACCACCAGGGCACCTTTGAAAGCTGTTTTAAACATGCTGCAAATATAACAGGAAAAACAGGTATACCGCCAATGGAGCGCTAAAACACTCCTGTAACCATTTATGTATAATAATGCCTGAAACTCAGCAAAAATGATAATTTTGTATGTAATTATGTCATCAGAACACGCAGAGAGCAAAAGCGCCAATCCGTTTCCATTCAACAACCTGTTTTTGATCAAGGGCTACATAACGGGCCGTAATGAATCCTGGCTCTATGTGCTGGGGCTTCTCGCTGCCTTTGTCGGTTATTTTTGTTTTCAACTGATCATGATGCTGCCTTTAATGGCCACAGCGCAAAGCCATGGTATCGGCATGGATAAGATCATGCAGAATCCGGCGATCCTGTTCAATCCGGATGCGATCGGCATGAACCGCTCGCTGATGCTTGCGCTGCTCATGGGCATGTTTGTGTTCACCCTGCTCTTCTTCTGGCTCTTCGCCAGGTTCATACAGCAAAAACCTTTATCCTCAATGCTTACCGGTTTCGAGAAGTTCCGCTGGAAACGTTACTTTTTTGCCTTTTCGGTATGGGGTACCTTGTTGGTGGGCTTTACACTTGTTTCTTATTTCATGGCGCCCGAGGAACTGGAGCTTCGCTTCGATGCACCAAAATTTGCGCTGTTATTCCTGGTGGCGGTGATCATGGTTCCGATTCAAACGGCCACGGAGGAATTGCTTTTCAGGGGCTACCTGATGCAGGGCTTTTCATTGGCATTTAAAAACGCGTTGCCGGCACTTGTTATTACTTCTGTCTTTTTTGGCCTGCTGCACGCCTCTAATCCGGAAGCTCAGGCACACGGCCTGCTCATCATGATGCCCTATTACATGTTATTCGGGGCCTTCCTGGGAATCCTCACACTCCTGGATGAAGGAGCCGAGCTGGCCATGGGCGTTCACTTTGCCAATAATTTTTTCTCTGCCCTGTTGATCTGTTCCAAAAACTCAGTGCTGCAAACCGATGCCGTTTTTTATACCTCTGTTGAGGAACCTGTAAGCGAACTCATCGCCTGGGCCATTATGGCAATCATTTGTTTTCTGATCTTTTACAAAACCTATAAATTATCCAACTGGAAATTATTAATCCGCTAATCAGCTTCACATGAAATACATTGTTTTTGCCGTATCCCTCCTATGCTCTTATACACGCGCGTTTGCCGATGGCGATTACCGCTATTATGTCGATCTTACCTCTGTGAAAGACGATAAGCTCACCGTGAGACTTACACCTCCCGACATTTCAGATAACGAAGCGGTGTTTATGTTCCCGGCTATGGTGCCCGGCACCTATGATGTTTACGATTTCGGACGTTTCGTTTCCAACTTCAAAGCGGAAGGCAAAGACGGGAAAACCATTACGGTTCAAAAGCTGGATGCCAATTCCTATAAGCTCAGCCCGGCCAATGCCATTAAGGAGATCAGCTATGAGGTGGAAGACAGCTGGGATACTTCTATCAAAGAAAAAGTGGTATTTGAGCCCGGTGGAACCAACATTGAGGAGAACAAAAACTTCATTCTCAATACACACGGCTTCTTCGGCTATTTCAAAAATAAGATCGAAACCAATTTTATTTTGGAAGTTACCAAGCCCAAAGGCTTTTACGCCTCTACGTCCTTAACCGACCTTAAGAGCGGCGAAACCAAAGACGTGCTTTCCGTATACAATTACCACGACCTGGTGGATGCGCCTATCATGTATTGCAAGCCCGATACGACTTCATTGAAAATAGGAAACTCCACGATCCTGTTTTCGGTATACTCGCCGAACGGCGTGCTGAGCTCGGGTTTCATTGCCCGCAATCTGAAAGAGCTGCTTTACGCACAGGCCGATTACCTGGGCGGCGAGCTGCCAATCAGCAAATATGCCTTCCTGTTCTATTTTTCGGATAAGCCTTCCCTGAGCGGCGCATCGGGCGCCCTGGAGCACTCTTACTCGTCCTTCTATTATTTGCCTGAGGCAGATTCGATGGACCTGGCGCAGGAGATCAGGGATGTGGCAGCCCACGAATTTTTCCATATTGTCACACCGCTCAACATTCATGCGGAAGAGATCGGTAATTTCGATTTCAACAACCCGCAGATGAGCAAGCACCTGTGGCTGTACGAAGGACTTACCGAATATGCGGCGCACCACATGCAGGCCAAAACCGGCCTCATCGACTATGATGATTTCCTGGCCGTGATGGTGGAAAAAATGCAGAACAACCGCAACAACTACAACGATACGGTGCCTTTTACGGTCATGAGCAAACACGTATTGGAGAAATACAAAAAGCAATACAACAACGTGTATGAAAAAGGCGCCGTGATCGGGATGTGCCTCGACATCATGCTGCGCTACTACAGCAAGGGCGAATACGGCACACAGAACCTGATGAAGGACCTGGCTAAAAAATACGGCAAGAACAAATCGTTTAAGGACGACGAGCTTTTCGATGATATTGAGAAGCTGACCTTTAAGGAAGTGCGCACCTTCCTGGATACCTACGTAGCGGGCAACAAGCCTTTACCTTACAAAGAGATCTTTGCCATGGTAGGCCTGAACTATACCGAAAAACGCGTGGAAGAACAGATTACCCTCGGCGGCATTTCCGTGGGATTCAACCCGGAAAGCAACCGCCTGGTGGTAGTGAACACCAGCAAGCTCGATGCCTTCGGAAAGAAGCTGGGCTTCAAGGAAGGCGATGAGATCGTGACCTTCAACAACCGCAAGCTTACCATGGAAAACCTGCGGGAAGTGCTGGGCGGCTATATGAAAGACGCTAAAAAAGGCGATAAGCTGGCCATTGACGTGATGCGAAAAGACAAGAAAGGTAACGAGGAGATCAAAACCCTGAAAGCAAAAGTAAAACCGGTGGATGTCACGGAATACGATATCCTGGAAGTGAACGACAAAGCTACGGATCAGCAGGTCATGACCCGCAAAGAGTGGCTGGGAATAAAATAAGAACGAAAGGTTAAGAATAAACGATTAAAGACAAAAAGAGAGAGGATACCTTCTTTGATCTTTCCTCTTTTGTCTTACATCATGAACAATGAGCAAGAAGCAAAAAATATACTGGGCCTGTCAGATCAGCGGTTGGACGTTTTATACGGTCATGAACCTGATTTTCTTCAAGTTCAGCTACGACACCAACATCAAGGACATCCTGAACTACATGATCTGGCTGCCTGTTGGGATCGGTATCACACATGCTTTTCGTTTTTTGCTTCTAAAGTTCAATGTGCTGCGCAGGAACATTTTTTTGCAGATTCCTATTGTCATTATTTTCAGCGTTATCAACTCGATTCTATTCTTCACATTGACCATTGGGATTGCTAAACTATTTGGAATTGTTACTTATAAGTTCGAGATTTTTGCGGCTGTTTCCACGCTGGTAAACTTAACGTGGATCTTTATGTTATGGTCTGTGATTTATTTCGGGTTTGACATCTTTGAAAATTATAAGCGCACGGAAATCCAGAGTCTGAAACTGGAAGCGAACACGAAGGAGATCGAACTGAACCAGCTGAAATCGCAGCTCAACCCGCATTTTATGTTCAATAGCATGAACAGCATCCGGGCCCTGGTGGATGAGGATCCCCGTCGCGCCAAGATCGCCATTACACAGCTTTCCAACATCCTGCGCAGTACGCTGATGATGCACAAGAACCGTTTTATTACCCTGGAGGAAGAGCTGGGCCTTGTGAAAGATTACCTGGAGCTCGAGCATATCCGCTACGAAGAGCGCCTCTCCTTTTCCCTTGACATCGACCCCTCCACCTTATATATGCAGATCCCGCCTATGATGATCCAGACGTTGGTGGAGAACGGCATTAAACACGGTATCAGCAAATACCCGGAGGGTGGCTCTATCGACATCAGCACTAAAAAAGACGAACAACAGGTAACGATCCGAATCGTAAATACGGGGCAACTCCTGGCGCAGGAAGGTAGTGAAAGCGGCTTCGGTGTGGCTAATACCACCAACCGCCTCGAGCTGTTGTTCGGAAAACATGCCAGCTTCTACCTGAAGAACCTGAACGACAAAGAGGTGATCAGCGAGATCATTATTAAAAACTAAGTTAATTAAACATTTAATGATAACATTATGAAAGCCATCATCATTGACGACGAACGCCTTGCCCGGCAAGAGCTCAAAAACCTGCTTGCCGTGCATAAGGAAATTGAAGTGATCGCAGAATGCAACAATGCGGAATCTGCCAAGGAAAAAATCGCCGAGCTCAACCCGGATGTTATCTTCCTCGACATCCAGATGCCCGGAAAAACAGGACTGGAGCTGATCGAAGAGGTATCTGCCCTACCCGATGTGGTATTTGTGACAGCTTATGATGAGTATGCGATCAAAGCTTTTGAAGTAAATGCTTATGATTACCTGCTGAAACCCGTATCACCGGAGCGATTGGCGGAAACCATCAAAAAACTCACGCTGAAAGAATCATCGGAGCGAAAAGAGAATACCACACCGCTTACCGAAAACGACCGCGTATTTATTAAAGACGGGGAAAAAACCTGGTTTGTGCAGCTCAACAACATCCGCTTGTTTGAAAGCGAAGGCAACTACGTGCGGGTGTATTTTGATAATTTCAGGCCACTGATCCTGAGAAGCCTGAACAGCCTGGAAGAGCGCCTGAACGAGAAATCCTTTTTCAGGGCCAGCCGCAAGCACATCATCAATCTGAGCTGGGTAGAAAGCATCGAAACCTGGTTCAACGGCGGGCTGATGGTGAAGCTCAAAGGCGGCCAGCAGATCGAGATCTCCAGGAGGCAGGCCGTGAAGCTGAAAGACATGATGAGCCTTTAAAATAGTTAAAAGTTTCAGATTTAAAGTTGCAAGTTATTACCTTTGCAAAGCCAGAAACCTGTAACATCAAACCAGGAACCTGAAACCTGTTTAACAAGAAACCGACCTATGATTGACGATAAAGATATACCTGAGGACCTGAAAGGCGACCTGATTCCGGAAATAGACCCAAAGAAATTGTTCGATGAAAAAGAGTATTCCACCATCATCATCGGCAATGAGGGAGCAAGTAAAAAAGACCTGCATAATGCCGATTATGCCACGATCGTAGTCAACCAGGAGTCGACGCGTGAGGAAAAGGACGAGGCCCTGAAACACCTGAAGGAGAATAATGCCCAGGCTTTCCTGATCAGCGCCATTACCAAAACCAAAGACCCGGAGCTGAAAGCGCCTCTGGTGGCTGCCTGCTGGGAAACCGGCCTGGATTTCAGCAAGGATTACCTGTTCTTCGCAGAGCTCATCGGTCATGAGGATTTCTATGTATCTTTTGAAGCTTTCACTGTTATACAGGAACTGGAAACCGACCAAGATACACTTGGCCGGGCAATGGACATTCTGAAAGCCGTGAAAGAACCGACTACAAATGTGAGCGCAGCCATAGAATACATCCGGGAAAAATTAAACACAAGCGATTGAAAAAAATACGATTTAGTCTCCTCTTCCTTAGCTTCTGGCTGACGCAACACCTGTACAGCCAGGAGCAGGAGCCCGTGCAAACCATTACGGTAAAAAAAGGAAGTATCTTTTCCAAGGCGGCATTTGATGAATCGGACTACAAGGTGATTGTCCTCGACCGTTATGGCAACCCCCATGAAAAGGCCATCAAGTCTTTCTCCATTTTTTATACCGAAGGGAAAACGGCTTATGAAGCGGCGGTGATCGGCAATACCTTTCCTGATAAAACCGTAAGGTTTCTCACAAAGAAAAAAACAACGGCCACGAAGATCTGCCTGACTAAACTGGTGGCGGTGGACCAGGAAGGTCACGAAGAAACGCTTCCCGACCTTTGCGATATTGTCATTTTCCCGGATTGCAAAAAAGTGAGCCACTAGCCCGGTTTTCCCGCTAAATCCCCAACTGCATTTTTCGCCTGGCGAATGAGGGAATTTTTTTCCACATCCGCTGCTTCCAAAAGCCCGCATACCCACTGACTACCAAGCTATTAGCTTATGGCATATTTATAGCAAAACAGGTATTCATAAAGAACCCACTACATGAAAATCCTGGAAACCAAGGTAATGCGCGGACCTAACTACTGGTCAAATTACAGAAAAAAATTAATCGTTATCAAACTCGACATCGGAGAGTTGGAAAATTCTCCCACTAACACCATTGAAGGATTTGCAGAACGCATCGAAAAACTGCTTCCTTCCCTGTATCATCACGAATGTTCTGAGGGGCATCCGGGAGGATTTTTTCACCGGGTAGAAACAGGAACCTGGATGGGGCATGTGATCGAGCACATCGCTCTCGAGATTCAGTCTTTGGCAGGTATGGAATGCGGCTATGGCCGGACCCGCTCAACGAATGTCAGCGGCGTGTACCACGTGGTATTTTCCTACGAGCATGAAAAGGCAGGATTGTATGCTGCCAAAGCTGCTGTAGCGATTGCGGAAGCATTGATCAAAGGTGAGCCGTACGATCTGCAGAAAGACATTGAGCAGCTGAGCTACATGAAACGCAAGCTGAGCTTCGGGCCGAGCACCAATTCGATCGTCACCGAAGCCAAAAAAAGAAACATTCCCTTCAAGCGCCTGAGCGAAGGCTCGCTGGTGACCTTTGGCTATGGCAATAAGCAACAGCGCATCCGTGCTGCCATTACCGGCAATACCAGCGGTATCGGCATCGATATGGCTGCTGACAAGGACGAGACGAAACGCATCCTGCAAAATGCCTATATCTCCGTACCGAAAGGTATTTTAGTATTTGACGAAGAGGAGCTGCGCGCAGCATTGCATACGATCCATTTCCCGGTAGTTTTAAAGCCTGTGGACGGCAATCACGGCCGTGGCATCACCACCAACATCAGCACCGTGGAAGATGCCGTAGCGGCTTTCCATGTGGCAAAAAGCATTTCGCGCGAAGTGATCGTGGAGGAATTTATCCAGGGCTTCGATTACAGGTTCCTGGTGGTCAATTATAAGCTGGTGGCCGTTGCCAAGCGTACACCGGCCATGGTGATGGGCGACGGGAAATCAAGCATTGCCGCCCTGATCGAGCAAACCAATAAGGATCCGAAACGCGGAAACGGCCATGAGAATGTGATGACACAGATTGTGGTGGATGAGATCACCGAACATATTTTAGAAAAAAAGAACATAACCCTGGCGCATGTGCTTCCTTTGGGGGAGATCCTGTTCCTGAAAGATACGGCGAACCTGAGCACCGGCGGCACGGCAACGGATGTGACCGACCTGGTACATCCCGAAAATGCATTTATGGCCGAGCGCGTGGCCAGGCTCTTAAACCTGGACATTTGCGGCATCGACGTGGTAGCAAAAGATATTAATATTCCATTAACCAAAGATGTAGGCGGCATTGTGGAAGTAAACGCCTGCCCGGGCCTGCGCATGCATTTAAGCCCGTCCAAAGGCCTGGCGCGCAATGTGGCGGAGCCTATCGTGGATATGCTGTTCCCGGATAACACCAACGGGCGCATTCCCATCATTGCCGTCACGGGCACGAATGGTAAAACCACCACGACCCGCCTCATTGCCCACATTGCACAACATAGCGGCAAAAAAGTGGGCTACACCACTACCGAAGGCATTTACATCCAGGGCAAAGCCATTAACATGGGCGACTGCACCGGCCCGGTGAGTGCAGAAGCGGTATTATACGATCCGACCATTGATTTTGCCGTGCTGGAATGCGCCCGCGGAGGTATTCTTCGCTCGGGCCTGGGTTTCGACAACTGCGACATCAGCATCGTGACAAATGTAACGGAAGATCATATCGGGCTGAAAGACATTCACAGCATCCAGGACCTCGCTAAGGTGAAAGCCGTCGTAGCGCGCAGCACCTACAATCATGGCTACAGCATCTTAAATGCGGATGATGACCTCGTATTCAATATGTCGCGCGACTTAAGCTGTAACATTGCTTTGTTCAGCATCAACGAAACGAATGAGCGCATCCTGGAGCACTGCAAAAACGGCGGCATGGCGGCAATCATCGAAAAGGGTTACCTCACCATCTGCAAAGGCGAGTGGAAAACACGGATCGAAAAGATCACCAACATTCCTTTAAGCCTCAATGGCAGAGCCGAATGCATGATCAAAAATATCCTGCCGGCCACACTGGCAGCCGTGATCCAGGGCTTCAAGCCCGAAGATATCCGCGCAGCATTGAAGTCCTTTATTCCTTCAGCGGAGCAAACACCGGGCCGCATGAACATTTTCAGGTTCGAAAATTTCGAAGTGATGATCGATTATGCGCACAACCCGGACGGCTTTCTTCAACTGAAAAAATTTATGGAAAAGACACCGGCCAGCGTGAAAGTGGGGGTCCTCTCGGCAACGGGAGACAGAAGGGATGAAGACATCCTCACGATCGGAAAATTAAGCGCACAGATCTTTGATGAGATCATCATCAAACATGATAAAGACCTGAGAGGACGTACAAAAGACGAGATCACTAAATTGCTGCTGGAAGGCATCTACTCCGAGCGGAAAATGCCGGTACAGATCATTTCCAATGAATTCGACAGCATTCAATACGCCCTCGACAATGCGAAACCGGGCTCTTTCAATGTGATACTGGCCGACGATGTGATGAATACCATTGAGTACATTAAGAACGCACAAAGCAAATCAGGGAACATGGATTCGGATGTGCCGCGACAAGGCAATCTGAATACGGATCCTGTAACCATACCTGTAAATAAATAAGATCTATTCCTGGCTCTGTTTATTTTCAAGAAAAGGACAATCGCATGGTTGTCCTTTTTTTTGTTTTGGATCGCAGGCTTGATTGGCCCGCAGATCGCGCAGATGACGGGGATTAGAACAGAAATAATTTATGATCTTTCCTTTCCTCTAATAGGATCTTATATTTCATATACGGTAAAAAAACGTAGATGATGCGGATGCCTCATTCCTGTATAATAAGCGTCAAATGTGGAATATCAAGTTCTTTGAGCTTAGCTTTAATAGCCGTAATGGTTTCGGATCCAAGATGTTTGCTGCGGGAAATCACATCATAGCCTTCGGCAGTGGCCAGCGTTTTTTCGAAATGGATGAGCGCCCAGTTCTTAGTGCTGTAGACGATCTCCCATTTGCTTTTAAACAAGGCCAGCAAGCCTTTTCCGCGCCAGGTGAATTTAGTAGCCTGCTCATTTTCGGGCCTGTCGAAACCGACGATCTGTTTGGCTTTACCTTTTTTCGTGTAGCTCACCACATCGGTTAATCCTCTTTTTCCTTTTTTTTCGGTAAGAGTATAGCTAAAAGCAGGATTATGCTTGTTTCCTTTGAGCCACATCTTAAAGTTGCTCATGTGTACATACCAGGTACCTTCGAGGGCAGCCAATGGATCAGGACCTGCCGGCTTCATCATCAGGGAGGAGAATAAACAGAAGAGGATCAAACAGGTTCTCATAGCTAGTTTAAGGCGATATCATCAACATCCATGCTTGACGGTAGCTAAACGCTTAACTCCATAACAAACAGCAACAAAAAATCCCGCCATTCGACGGGATGAGTTCAATCTGTTATGCTACTCCAATTGTCCGTTGTGGTACTTTTCGGTCTTGGTGGTAGCGCCTTTCTCGTCGTAGTAGGTCCAGGGGCCTTCTTTCAGGTAATCGCCCAGATCCTTGCGGAAATACATGGTACCTTCTTCTTTCACACGGCCGTTTTCATAGAATTCCTTTTTGCTGTATTTTTTACTTTTCTTATCAACCAGGTCGAACATGGAAGCCGGTGAACCATTCTCGTAATAGGAATAACGCTTGTACAGGAACTCGATGTCCTTATCATTTTCCTCTACATATTCGGGAGTACCGCTCTTAAAGAAATCGTACTGGTTCTGTGTGTTGCCGTCATAGAAATTGATTGTAGAGCGCACTTTACCGTCTTCATAATAGATCTCCATCTTCACGCGCTTGGCATCAACAACCGACAGCGTTCTTTCCACCTGCCCGTTCTCATAAAAATTTTTGAAGATCTTGATATAGCCATCCTGGTAAAAACCCTTATGGAGCAGCTTCCCGCTTACATAATAATCTTCCTGCCAGCCCTGGGCGTTGTAGCCGTCCTTGGTATAACGGATCGAGTCGCCACCGATGGCGGGAACCATTTTATTGAAAATAGTGATCCCATAGTCGGGATCGGTTACCTGCGCCACCGTATAACGTTTCAGCTGGGGAACCTGGTCGGAAAATTTTTGAGAAAATCCGTTGAAACAAACACTCAACAGTAAAAACAAATATACTGGTCCTTTAAAATTCATGGTTTATCTAAAACAAAACTAGCTAAAATAAATTATAAAATACATGAATTTCTATAATATTAATGTATTCCTTCTGCTGCCAGGTAACGCTCGGCGTCCAGGGCTCCCATGCAACCGCTTCCTGCTGCTGTAACGGCCTGCCTGTAGGTTTTATCGGCACAATCGCCTACTGCAAATACACCCGCCAGATTGGTTTTGCTGCTACCGCCAATCACGTCGATGTAACCCAGATCATCCATGTTAAGCTGCCCTTTGAAAATATCCGTATTAGGCTTATGACCAATGGCCACAAAAAAGCCCGTCACGTCCAGGGTGCGCAGCTCACCGCTGATGCTGTTTTTTACCACAACTCCTTCTACCAGCTCAGCTCCCAAAATATCTTCGGTTACCGTATTCCACAGGATCTCGATGTTCGGCGTGTTTTTCACGCGGTGCTGCATGGCTTTGCTGGCGCGCATTTCGTCCTTACGCACGATCATGTATACTTTTTTGCAAAGCTTGGCAAGATAAGTTGCCTCTTCAGCTGCCGTATCGCCGGCACCAACAATGGCCACTTCCTGCCCTTTGAAGAAAAAGCCGTCGCACACTGCGCAGGCCGACACACCGCCGGCATTCATCCGCAGGCGCGTTTCGTTGGGCAGGCCCAGCCATTTGGCAGAAGCACCGGTAGAAATGATCACCGTATCTGCCGTGATCTCAGTCGTTTCATCGATCCAGATCTTTTTAGGCGTCGCCGTCAGATCGGCTTTGGTGGCCAATCCGAACCTCACTTCGGTGCCGAAGCGCTCGGCCTGTGCTTTCAGGTCTTCCATCAACTCAGGGCCGGTTATTCCTTTGGGATAACCCGGGAAATTATCTACCTCGGTCGTTTCCGTAAGCTGCCCACCTGGCGTAAGCCCTGTGTACAAAACAGGTTTCAGGTCGGCACGAGCCGCGTAAATAGCAGCCGTATAACCTGCAGGGCCTGAGCCAATGATGAGGCATGTAATATGTTGAGTGGATGTTGACATAATGAATGGTTTGTTTTTTTTAATAAGTCCACGAAAGTAATACTATTAGCACAAAGTATTTTTAATGGTTAAAAAGTTTTGAATAGTTTAAGAGGAAGAAATAGCATTCCTGAGGTAAGACAAAAATGGTGCGGGATTGTTTAGGGTCCCGAAAACTGCGAATAAGCTTTAAGCTTTAATGTTGTTTAATATGGGCGCCCGGGCGGGCCACTACGGGCTCCGCTTCGCTGCGGTTTTTTTAGGGCGAAAGAGGCAACGCCCTAAAAAGAACTAAACCCTTCATGTCCCTGGCGCAGAATCCCAACAAAACAGACTATTCCGCTCATCATTTTTACGCACCCGCGGGGCTGGCAAACCACTTTTTCCGGCTAAAAAACAACAGGGCCAGGAGGCATCCCAGGGAATTGGCAATAAAATCGGCCCAGTCGCCGCTGCGCTGGCTGAACACCTTTGCCTGCAGGACTTCGAGCATCCCACCGTAGCCGACGCAGGCCACCAGAACCAGGGCGATGCCTGATGCCCTCACATTTCTGCTCTTAACCAGGTAAAGGAACCAAAGCGACGACAACACAAAAAAGATGCTGGCATGCACGAGCTTGTCGAAGCTCAGCAGGTCAAGCCAATGAGCTGTGGGGACATACCTGCCCGGTGTGCAGCAGAGCGCGAAGATCACGGCTGTCCAGGCAAGGGCTAAGATTAAGATGTATTTTAAAAGGAATGGTTTCATGTTCTTGACTTCGGGAGCCTCAGTCAGCAAGCGGTGGTTGAGGCTCCGGAAACCACCGAAAATGTATACAAAAAAACCTTCTGCATGTGACCATACAGAAGGCTATTATTTGTTGAATGGATCTAATTAAGCTCCGATCAGGGCTTTGTAAGCATCGGCAGATAAGAGGTCCTGTAACTCAGGAGTGCTTTCCACGCTGATCTTGATCATCCAGCCTTTTCCATAAGGATCTGTATTAACAGCCTCAGGCGTGCTATCGATGTCTTTATTTACTTCCAGAACTTTACCGGTTAAAGGCATGAACAGGTCAGATACGGTTTTCACAGCTTCAACGGTTCCGAATAACTCTCCCCGCGCCACGATCTCTCCTACTGTAGTGACATCGACGTAAACGATATCGCCTAATTCTTTTTGAGCAAAATCAGTGATGCCGACATAGGCTTCGCTTCCTTCTACACGAACCCATTCGTGATCTTTGGTGTACTTTAGTTCAGCTGGAAAATTCATAAGTAAATTTTATTGTTTTTTAGTTGCCTTATGGTATAGCCATGTTATCATTTGCGTAGGCTTTGACAGCAGGATGGCTATTTCAATAGGTAAATTTTTTGCACAAATATATCATCTTTCTATGAAAAAGAAAGAATTAGCCTAAATAAATGCCTGTTTTTTTACTCACAGTCAGCTACTGTACTACGTTTAAAACTCTATTTGTATTTATCGCCTACAGCTTTTAGATTTACAACGCATAAACAAGGTTTGGATATGCATTTTATATAGTATTTTTAACCCCTGAAACAGCAGCAATTTATTAACTGACACATCACATCCAATTTACAATCATGAAATTGCCGTGTTGACTAAAACATCGATAGATTACGAAAACCGGCCATACCATCAGACCTTAAAAAAACAATAAACTTATAACCTAATGAAACATATTACAGTGATCGGCAGCGGAACCATGGGAAATGGCATAGCGCATGTATTTGCACAACACGGCTTCTCTGTGAGCCTTGTAGACATCAGCGATAAGGCTCTTGAAAAAGCAATCGCCACGATTTCCAAAAACCTTGACCGCCAGGTAACGAAAGGCACGCTCACAGAAGCTGAAAAGGCCTCAACGCTGGGCAATATCAAAACCTTTACGAAGCTGGAAGAAGGCGCTAAGAATGCCGACCTGGTAGTGGAAGCCGCCAGCGAAAATGTGAAGATCAAACTCGATATTTTCAAGCAGCTGGATGAGATTTGCCCTGCCAATACCATCCTGGCAAGCAACACCTCTTCCATTTCCATTACGCAGATTGCCGCTGTCACCAAGCGTGCAGACAAAGTTATCGGTATGCACTTCATGAACCCGGTTCCGGTGATGAAGCTCATCGAGGTGATCCGCGGCTATTCTACCAGCAACGAGGTGTGCAGCACGATCATGGACCTGTCTAAAAAACTGAACAAGATCCCGACGGAAGTAAACGACTACCCGGGCTTCGTAGCGAACAAGATCCTGATGCCGATGATCAACGAAGCCATCATTACCCTGTACGAAGGCGTTGCAGGCGTGGAAGAAATCGATACGGTCATGAAGCTGGGAATGGCCCACCCGATGGGTCCTTTGCAACTGGCCGATTTTATCGGGCTCGACGTTTGCCTCAACATCATGCGCGTATTGCAGGACGGCTTCGGCAACCCGAAATATGCTCCATGCCCTTTACTGGTGAATATGGTTACTGCCGGCCATCTGGGCGTGAAGAGCGGAAAAGGATTCTATGATTATTCGGGCGGCACCAAAGACCTGGTACTGGCCGAGCGCTTTAAGAAACAGCCACAACACATTCCTGCTTAATAGCCCGGGTGCATACGATGCCAGATACTTCCATATTCACGATAGAGTTTCCTCCGATCAAAAGCGCCGGGGTGTATTACTTCAATACATCATCCGGATTGCGCTACGAGGTGAGGTTCGGCAGGAGGCAGGATAACATCCTCCACTCCACCATCGTGTTCGGCGTAATCAACGAGGAGTTTGAAGGTGAGGAATACGTGACCACCAACCGCGGCGAGGTGTATAAGGTGATGAATACCATCGTGATGATCGTAAAGGACTTCATCGACCAGCACTCCAAGGTGAATATTTACGAATTTCACGCCATAGACCGCGACGACGAAGAAGAACACAGCTCCGAAAAGGAACAGAAAAAGAATAAGATCAAGGGAAATGCCCGCCTGAAGCTCTACAAGCGGTATCTGCCGAAAATATTCGAGCGTGGCTGGAATTTTAATTTTGAAGGCAATAATGCCATCGTTACCAAAGCTTAGGAATTTGATAATTTAACAAGAAGAAAGCATAATTATGGCGGTTCGTTTAAATGCTTGATGTACCTTTGCAGCCTGAACCAAAAAGCCAACCTATACAGCTACCAGTACCCACTATGGCCATATACAAGTTTAAAATATTCGTAGAAGACAACGAAGACATTTACAGGGAGATAGAGATTCTATCTTCACAAACTTTTGAAGATTTCCATTCCATTATCCAGGATGCCTTTAAGTTTGACCGCAAGCATTCCGCTTCTTTTTTTGTAAGCGACGATTACTGGAGAAAAGACCAGGAGGTGACCCTGCGCAAGGAAGACCTTGAGCTGGACGAAGAGGAAATCAGGCTGAAGGTAGCACCGAAAAAATTAATGTCGGCTACAAAGATCGCGAAGTTCATTGAAAGCCCGCGCCAGCGCTTTCTTTATGTATTCGACCCGGCTGTGAAATGGACCTTCTGCATTGAGCTGATGAAGATCCTGCCTGACAATCCGAAAGGCAGCTTCCCGGCAATCGTCAGGTCTATCGGCAACCCACCGAAACAATACAAGCAAACACAGATGGCAAAAGGCGAACTGACGCCAGACCAGCTCATGAGCACGATGCTGGCGGATGCCGAAGTGGAGGAAAGCGAGATCTACAAATCCATTAAAAACGATACCAACGGTGTGGATGAGGGCGACCTGAACCACCTGGAAGCCGAAGAAGGTGAAGATGTAGGAGGAGATGAGGAAGAAGAGATCCTGGACAATGAGGATGAGGACGAAGGATTTGAAGAAGAGTACGGCGAAGAAGAAGAGCATTAAGAAAAACCAATAACCATCATAAAACCCCATCCGCCAGCTAGCGGATGAACAATAAGCAAACATGGAAACCAAAGAAAAGACAAACAAAGGCTACGAATCGCAGTTAAATGAGTACATCGCCCAGGAGAAAGCGGCTATCGACCTGATAGGTATTATCGGTAAATTATGGTTTGAAAAATCCATAGAGCTGATCCTGTTCAGGAACCAGCTGAAAGACAGAAGTGCGAGCGAAATCATGAACCTGCACCTGTATGCCAAGGACATCGTGAAGAAAACCATTTCAGTAAGCGACAGCGTGATGCTGGCCAACGAATTGTATAACATCGATGTTTGTCCTTCCCGTATCGATATTGGTAAACTGGCTTACGAGTACCAACAGGAAAAAGCGAATTACAAAACGGCGACTGATTTCATCAATGATAAGCTGAAAGACCTGATTGGCAAAAAATACACTCAAACGCCGAAAGACGTTATTTTATACGGCTTCGGACGGATCGGCCGTCTGGCAGCACGCGAGATCATTTCACAGGCCGGCAAAGGCGAGCAGCTGCGCTTACGCGCGATCGTCACCCGTGGCAACTCGGCAGAAGATATCGTGAAGCGTGCCGATTTATTACGCACCGATTCTGTACATGGAAATTTCCCGGGAACTGTGATTGAAGATGTTAAGAACAGTGCCCTGATCATCAACGGGCATACCGTACACATGATCGATGCTAAAAACCCGGAGGATGTGGACTACACTGCCTGGGGCATTGAGAATGCTTTACTGATTGACAACACAGGTGTGTTCAGGGACGATGTGGAACTGAGCAGGCACTTAAAAGCCAAAGGTGTGGACAAGGTATTACTGACCGCTCCTGCCAAAGGAAATGTGCCTAACGTGGTACATGGTGTGAACCATGAAACGGTAGACCTGAAAAACACGAAGATTTTCTCTGCGGCGAGCTGTACAACCAATGCCATTATGCCGGTGTTGTATGTTATCGATAAGGAACTGGGAATTGCCAAAGGGCATATCGAAACGGTTCACTCTTATACCAATGACCAGAACTTACTGGACAACTACCATAAAAAATACCGTCGTGGCCGCTCTGCTGCGCTGAATATGGTAATTACAGAAACAGGTGCGGAAAGCGCCCTGAAAAAGGTATTGCCGCACTTAGCCGGAAAATTCACGGCCAACTCGGTGCGTGTCCCGACTCCGAACGTATCCTTAGCGATCCTGAACCTGAACATCAACAGGGAAACGTCTCTGGAAGAGGTTAACGAGATCATGCGTAAGTATGCACTCAACGGATCTTTGGTTGAGCAGATCCAGTATGCCTTCAGCAACGAGCTGGTATCATCCGATGTGGTTGGAAATCCTTGCCCTTCGGTATACGACAGCAATGCTACGATTATTTCTCCGGATAAAAAGAGCATTGTGCTTTACATCTGGTATGATAACGAGTATGGCTACACCCGCCAGGTGATCCGCTTCTCGAAATACATTTCGGAAGTTAGAAGAGCTATTTATTACTAGTACTATGGGTGGTTTCGAGAGCCTCAACCACCTATTCGTTGACTGAGGTTCCCGAGGTCAACGATGAGTATACTTACAATGACACTTTCATTCAAAACCACTGTTTAAAGACAGTGGTTTTTTTGTTTTCGGACAATATATGTAACCTGTTATTGTTATAGTATATAAAACCCTCGCTTATGAAACATCTTATCCTTGTTCTTCTGATGTTAAACCTGGAGCTCATAGCCCAGGATCCGGCCTTCACCAATACGCAGCAATCCCTGTTCCATTTGAGCCCTTCATTTGCAGGGAGCAACGGAGGCTTGCGTTACCAGGGCATTTACCGGAACCAATGGTTTGACCTGAATAGTCCGTACAGGACGTTTTACAACAGTATGGATGCCTACGTCAGGCCCATGCACGGAGGAATTGGCCTGGCCCACATGCACGACGACCAGGCAAACGGCATGTTAATAACAGACCGCATCGATCTGAACTACGCCCAGCATTTGAGTTTTCTCGATCAGAAATTAAAGATCATTCCATCCATACAGTTCTCTTATTTTCAGAAAACCCTGGATCAGTCGAAGCTTATCTTCGGAAACCAGATCGACCCGAGGCGAGGCTATGTCTGGGGACCGACACCTTATCAACGCTATCTCACCAAAAGAAATATCGACTTCAGCGCCGGGCTGGTGATGAACTATAATCACTTCTACTTCGGCGGCACGGTATTTCATATTACCGAACCCGAGGAGGGTTTGACAGGGCCGTCGAAACTCCCGGTGCGCCTGAGCCTCTTCGCATCCTATAACCTGTTTATCGGCGATAACGTTCTATTAAATGCCATGTACCGTTTCGAAAAGCAGCAGGACTTCTATAACCATAGCTTCAGTATCCATGCGCTGTTCTTTAAGCACCTGATGGTCGAAACCGGCTTTGCCTCTCATGCGGCACATGCCAGCCTGGGCTTCCGCCATCACTTCTTTACGGTTACCGGAAGCTATATCGCTACGGTCAATAGTCTTAACAGCAATGTTGGCTCTTACGAACTGGCGGCAAGCTTTAACCTGAGAAACAAAGAGGACAGGAAGCTGGTAAAAGATTTTGAGCGTTGGTAGTTCTACATCCGGCACAAGTGCATGATACTTGCCTCTGGGAAAATAGCCTTGCCTGTGAGATAATTACGATTATCAACAATCTCCTTCTATTCCTGTGATTCCAGTCCCGTCGGTTCAGGCGGTATATGCCCCTGTGGTAAAAAATGACATAAAAACGATACCTGTTAAATTGCGATGACATCTTTTGTGTTTTCAATAATTGGTTTATATTTGGTATAGATGAATAAAATTATACTCCCTCTTATCTTTTTGTCTTGCCGGCTTTTTGCCTCCAACGGCGAAGGCCCGCTCGGTGCGAGATCGGCTGCGCTGGGACATGCCTCCTCTACCCTGCGTGATGTATGGAGCACACGCAACAACCAGGGAAGCATCGGCTTTTTGAGGCAGGCCGAAGTGGGCGCTTTTGCCGAGAACCGCTTCCTGCTGAAAGAGCTTACCCAGAGTGGCTTTGCGGCAGTAATGCCCATCAAAAAAGGAACCTTAGGCTTATGCTATTCATCGCTGGGCTATAAGCTGTACCGCGAATCGCAGCTAAGCCTGAGCTACGGCATTAAGCTAAGCGAGAACATTTCGGCCGGTGTGGCCTTCGATTACCTCAATACAAAAATTGCAGACATCTATGGGCAGGCCCATGCCTTTACAGGCTCTTTCGGGATTACCGCCAGGCTTCTTCCGCAGCTCACCATCGCTACCCATATTTATAATCCTTTCCGGGCGAAGATCACCGACTACAATAACGAAAAGATCCCGACGATCTTCAAAGTAGGCGCTCAATACATGTTTACCCAAAAGGTATTCCTGATGGCCGAAGCTGAAAAAACATCGGCACAAACGGTAAACATTAAAGCCGGGATCGAATACATTCCGACCAAAACCGTATACATCCGCGCAGGGGCCTGCTCCTACCCGACACAGGCGGCCTTTGGCGTTGGTGTCAACTACAAGGGACTCAAAATCGACCTGAGCTCCATGTACCACAGCATCCTCGGGCTTTCCCCGCAAATCGGCTTAAGCTATGCCTTTGGAAAAGATAAGAGCAAAAGCTCCGACTCCGTGATCCAGGAACCTGAAAAATTATAATTCTTATCCGGTCAAAATTATACATACTCACCCTGGGGCTTGTGGCATGTGTCATTTCAGGGCATGCACAAACCGATTCCATTAAGAATAAGAACAGCGAGCAGGTGGACGAGCTCATCAACCAAAACGTCGAATTGCTCTCCGAGCAGCTGCAATCGGAAGAAGGTGATTTGTCGAGCCTCACGGATGTGTGGAATTATTACCGCCGCAACCCGCTCAACCTGAACCGCGCCAAAAAAGAGGAGCTGGAAGAGCTTCAGTTGTTGAACGATATCCAGATCAATAATTTATTGAAGCACCGCGAGAAGAATGGCTCCCTGATCAGCATCTATGAATTGCAAAGCGTGGCGGATTTTGATGTGGTAACGATCCGGAAGATCCTGCCCTTTGTGTATGTCAGCGATAATTTCAATTCCGCTCACTTCAGCGCCAGGGAAATGTTCAAGGACGGAAGGCATGAGGTGGTGATGCGCCTGCAGAGAACGCTGGAAAAGCAGGCCGGCTACGACGTTCCGGACAGCATCAAAAAAAAGAAGCCCAACTCCTACTACCTCGGCGATGCCAACCGCTACTTTGCACGCTACCGCTTTCAGTACAATAACAATGTGTCTTTTGCCATCAGCGGCGAGAAAGATGCCGGTGAGGAATTTTTCAGAGGCACACAAAAACAGGGCTTCGACTTTTACAGCGGGCACCTGGCGCTCAGGAATGTCCGCTTTGTGAAAACGTTGGTGATCGGCGATTACCAGGCTACCTTCGGCCAGGGGCTTACGATCTGGCAGGGCTTTGCCTTCGGAAAATCGGCGTCACCGATGAACGTGAAGCGCTATGGCTATGGCATCAAGCCTTATTACTCTTTTGACGAGAACCGTTTTTTCAGAGGAGCGGCTGCTACCCTGCGCTATAAGAAATTTGAGTTCACCGGCCTGGTGTCGCATAAAAATATCGATGCCAATGCTATTGCCGGAGATACACTCAGCAACGGCGAGATCGATGTGGTGGGCGTGAGCAGCCTGGAGCTGGGCGGCCTGCACAATACCAATTCGCTGGTAGCCGACAAAGGCACCATCAAACAAACGGTATTTGGTGGCAACGCGGCTTTCAACAACCGGAGCCTGCACATTGGCCTCACTGCGCAAAGCACACACCTGAGCAAAGAGCTGATCAAAACGCCGACGATCTATAACCAGTTTGAGTACCAGGGAAAATCCAACTTCGTGGGCGGGCTTGATTATAATTATGTCTTTAAGAATGTGAATCTTTTCGGAGAATTTGCCATGAGCTCCAGCACGGGCAAAGCCTTTTGCCAGGGCGTTATTGTAGCGCTCGATCCCCGGCTGACCTTCACGGCGCACTACCGTAATTTCGACCGCAACTTCCAGAACCTGTTCGGGAATGCCATCTCCGAGAATACCTTGCCGCAAAATGAGAAAAGCCTCTACATGGGCATGGAGGCGCGCCTTTTCAGATCAATGACCCTCTCCTTATACCTCGATCAGTACCAGTTCAACTGGATCAAGTTCGGCACCAGCGCGCCGTCCCGGGGCAGGGATATTTTCACCCAGCTTAATTACACGCCTAATAAAAAGCTGGATATGTATGTGCGTTTCAGGCACCGCACCAAATTCGAGAACAGCGATGTGGATAATGCCTATGATTACCTCGTTCCTTATGTGCAGTACAATTACCGCTATAACTTATCCGCCCAGATCACACCGGAAATTAAATTCAAAACCCGGATCGAATATACTTACGTGGATAAGACCGATTCGCCCGATGAAACCGGCATTGCTTTTGTGCAGGACCTAATCTACAAAAAACTGAAATTCCCCTTTACCTTTACCCTTCGCTATGCCCTCTTCGATACCAAAGGCTACGACAGCCGCGTGTATGTGTATGAAAACGATGTGCTCTACTCCTACTCCGTACCTGCCTTATACTACAAAGGGCAAAGGGCTTACTTCCTCGTCAACTGGGACATTACGCGCAACGTAGAGATCTGGGTGCGCGTGGCCCGGACAGTCTACGATAACCAAACGGTGATCTCGGAAGGCAGCATGAACGAGATCGATGCCAACCATAAAACAGAATTGAAGCTGCAGCTGAGACTGAAGTTTTAAAAAAGAATTACACTAACCATACATGTGGATCTGCCCGAAATGTGAGCGTGAATTAAAGAAAGAAAACCAATGGCATAATTGTGTCAGGGTGAGTATTGACAGCTTATTCGAAGGGAAGCCGATGGAGCTGGTTGTTTTATTCGACAAGATCCTGGCGGAGGTAGCGGATTGGGAAAATGTCCTGGTAAGCACCACCCAAAACTGCATCGTCTTTGTTCACCGCCAGACTTTTCTGATCATTAAACCAATGAAGAAGGAGCTGGATTTAAAATTTTATTCTGAAAAAGAATTGACCGGGAAATTTGTTTTTAAAAGCTCCCCGCATTCTTCCAGGTTCGAAAACCACATCAGGGTTTCCACCCCTGACGACCTGACACCAGGCCTCTACAGGCATTTAAAGCATTCCTACGATCTGTTGTAAATCAGAGGAAAATCATCATCGCTATCATCCCATCCACCGGGACAAGGCTTTAGTTAGCTTAGCTACCACGGCATTCATCCCATTTTACAGTTAAAATCAAAAAATATTAAACCAATTATAAACACTTTTAAATTATTATCTGATATATTTGAGCATCTTATATGAATACCCCGGTACCTTTTTTATTTTACTAATCCATAAAAATTAAAACCATGAAAAAAACCATCCTAGCTGCTGCCGTTCTGTGCTCTCTCCTGATTGCCCAGGCGTGCAAAACCGAAGTAAAAACAGAAGAGAAAAAAGAGGAAAAAGCCGTTCCGGTTACCCGGCTCCTGACATCCTCCTACCAGGTTCCTTTAGCTGTTGCACAGGCAAATATCCAGCATTACACTGAAAAGTGCGGCGAAGTATTAGGTATTGTGCCGATCAAAGCGTATACGATCCATGCAGAAGATTTAATGGAGGTTCTTGGCATCCCGGATACTTTAGCCTGTAAATACAGTCACGTGCGTGCTTACCTGGGCCTGGATACACTCAACCAGTTTAAATTATACCTGACACCTGTAGAAGGGGCAAACCTGAGTGCTGTGCCAAAAATAGCCGGAACGGATGTAATCCTGAAAAATGCAGAAGGCGCACAATATGTTCTTGATCTGAACGCTCCATGCCCGGCAACCTGCGACCTTACAAGTCCTTTATACTACGATAATATCAGCAAGAAAAAATAAATGGGCGACCTCTCGAAATATATTATTATTATTTCGCATGTGCCGATTCTCATAACAAGCTGTTATGCATTAATTACATTCAGGAAGCAGCAGAACACGCTTAAAGTGTTCTCCTGCTTCCTTTTTTTATCTTACCTGGTCCAGTTTGCATCCCTGTTATTTTGGTTCAACCGGATGAATAACATGCCCTTGCTACACGCCTACGTTGGCATTGGTTTTATGATGCTGGCCATGTTCTATAAAAAAGTACTGGAAGGCTTTATCAGCGGGGCGGTGATCTACTCTGTTGCTATTGGCTTTTTTATTCTCACGCTTCTCAACTCCCTGTTTCTACAATCGGTTTTCTCTTTCAACTCATACGCCTTAACACTCGAGTCGGTATTGCTGATTATTTTTTCATTGACCACCTATATTCTCTTATTGGATAAAACCGTCAAGGAAAAACGAAAGTCACTGGTCTCCAGCATCAACTGGATCAACTCGGGAATCTTTATCTATTACGTTTCCAACCTGCTCATTTTCTACTTCAGTGGTTATTTCAGCAGGTATTTTTCTTTAGAGTTTAACCGTTACACCTGGGTAGTACACTCGTTCTTTTCTGTGGTGATGTACACTTTTTTCTTTATTGGATTATGGAGACGAGCGAAGAATTAAATTTTCTGGCAACCCTGCTGCCCCTGGTAGGCATTTTGTTTATCATTGCGATGGGCGTGGTATTACTGATGCAGCAGTTCCGGAAAAACCTGTACCGCCAGAAGCTGGCCCAGGAAGAGCTGATCACCATCCACCAGCAGGAGCTACTGCGGTCGAGCATCCAGGTTCAGGAGGATGAACGGAAACGCATTGCCACCGACATCCACGATGAGCTGGGAGCCACCCTGTCGATTGCCCGCATGCATTTAATGGCCCTGGAAACCCAAAGCAAAAACAATTCGGAGGAGAATGCCGCAGCCTTCCATAACATCAGGTCCCTTATTGAAACCTCTATGACCTCCGTTCGTAGAATCAGCCATGAGCTGATGCCGCAAAAACTGCAGATGTTTGGCCTGCCGGAAACCCTGCAGAGCATTGTGAAAACGGTGAACAGCTCCAACAACATTCATATCCTGATCAAATGCGATGATGAAGTCGATGATCTCACCTGGGCAGTGAAGCTGGGCCTGTACAGGATCAGCCTGGAACTGATCAATAACACGATAAAGCACGCACAGGCCAAAGAAATTTGTTTAGACATTCATTACAAAAATAACGAGCTGACATTTTTTTACACGGATGATGGCATCGGCTTATCTGAAAACTTTGAAAAATTTGGCCTGGGCCAGAAGAGCATTGAAGCCCGGGCAATGTCCATTGGAGGAACCTTAAAAGTCGGAAATAAAAAAACCGGAGGATTTTATGCTCAAATCACCATCTCCGGCATTCAGGACGCAACCTAAAATTCACTATATTAGCAGTCAGATGGAAGAGAACACTCAAGATACAACCAGTGGACAGGATACGCACCTGAATTCTGAAGGTGTAAGCGCGACTCACGACCAGATCAAAATAGGACTGGTTGAAGATCAGTTTTTATTCCGACAGGGAATAAAAGCGATTCTTTCCTCATGGACAGACCTCGATGTGATGTTTGAATCTACCGATGGTTATTCTGTTATTCAAAAGCTCAGGGAATGTAGCGTCCTGCCGGATGTGATGCTGATAGATATGTCGCTGCCACCGGATGGAAAAAAAGAATACAGCGGGCTCGACCTGACCAATGCGCTGAAAGATGCCTTCCCCAACATTAAGATCATTATCCTTTCGGTGTATGATGACAATCACTTCATTGCCAAAATGATCAAGACCGGTGCCCATGGCTACCTGGTAAAGGACAGCAATCCCCAGGAAGTGTATGAGGCCATTGTTGCAGTGCATACACGCGGCATCTATATCAACGAAAGAACCCTGCTTGCCATTCAGAACAATACCCATAAAAAAAATACGGCAAAATCGATGGGCAATAGCGTCCATGACATTGTACTGACCAGGCGCGAAGAGGAGATCCTGATCCTCATCTGCAAACAAAAAACAACGGATGAAATTGCCGCAGAGTTATTTATCAGCCCTAAAACGGTAAACGGCCACCGCAACAACCTGCTTCAAAAAACGGGATCGCGCAATGTGGCCGGCCTGGTAACCTACGCGCTCAGCCGCCAGCAATTCTGATTACCGGGCTGCGTCAGGAACTGTGGTAAAAAGCAAATATATTAACTGGTTATCTTCACGTTTATAATGGTTTATAGGGCGTGCCCTGCGGGCCAGGCTTTCCGTTCCTCCCGATAGATATCGGGACCTTCACGCGGATTTAACTCCGAATTCCAGATATACATTCATTGAGAGATTATTGCGCCAGGGATGCAAAGGGTTTAGTTCCTTTCCTGTCCCGACGCGTCGGGACAGGAAAGAACCGCAGCGAATGCGGAGCCCGACGCAGCCCGCCCGGGTGCCAATAAAATTATCCAAACAATTATGTGATGTACTGATATCATTTATAACTATAACGTCTCTCCTTATCCCCACTTTAATTGTACAAAAAACAGGGAGTATTCGCCTTTTTCTTAAACAAATTCCCGAAATGATGGTTACATTTGTGTTATAAAACCATTTAACTCTTTAAATTAAAACGATATGTATCCAGAGGCATTAGTAAAACCTATGAAAAATGAGCTGACTTCCGTTGGCTTTGAAGACCTGACTACCCCTGAGAGCGTTGAAAACGCCCTGAAACAGGAAGGTACTGTATTGGTAGTTGTAAATTCGGTATGTGGCTGTGCAGCCGGCGCCGCACGTCCGGGCGTGAAACAAAGCCTTGATAACGCTAAAAAGCCAACCCACTTAACCACTGTATTTGCCGGTTTTGATTCGGACGCGGTAAACCAGGCCCGCAAGCATTTTGCGCCTTATCCACCGTCTTCACCGGCTATTGCCCTGTTCAAAAACGGGGAGTTGGTGCATTTTGTAGAGCGTCATAACATTGAAGGCCGGAATGCAGCCATGATTGCCGAGCACCTGAAAATGGTATACGATGAGTTCTGCTAATTGCGAACAATCCGTATTTCAAAAGTCTTAAACAAAGAAGAAGCCCCTAACGGGGCTTTTTTTATTTTTAGATCATGCAAATCTCTTCACATATTTCGCTGAAGCCTTTTAATACCTTTGGCATTGAGGCGTCGGCAAAGCTATTTACCGTGGTGCGCTCAACGCCCGATGTACAGGAGCTTCTGCAACATCCCGACTATAAAAACAACCCGCATTTTATCCTGGGTGGCGGCAGCAATATACTACTGACTCAAAACCTGGATGCCCTGGTCATTAAAAATGAGCTGAAAGGCATTGAAATTATTAAGGAAACAGAAGACGATGCTTTGGTGAAATGCGCCGCCGGTGAAGTGTGGCACGATTTCGTGCTCTATTGCATCGACAAGGGATTTGCTGGCATCGAAAACCTGTCGCTTATTCCCGGGAATACGGGAGCGAGCCCGATGCAGAACATCGGTGCTTACGGTGTAGAGATCAAAGATACCTTTCATGAGCTGGAAGCCATCGACCTGAAAACAGGAGAGATAATTACCTTTTCGAAAACAGATTGCGAATTTGGCTACAGGGAAAGCGTCTTTAAACGGAAGTACAAAGACCGCTTTATGATTTTGTCGGTAAGCTTCCGCCTTTCCAAAAAACCAGTCTTCCATACCGAATACGGCGCTATCAAACAGGAGCTTGATAAGATGGGCATTTCGGAATTATCCATCAAAGCCATTTCCCAGGCAGTGATCAATATCCGCAGCAGCAAACTCCCCGACCCAAAGAAAATAGGAAACTCCGGCAGCTTCTTCAAGAACCCGGAAGTGACAGCAGAAACCCATCGGCGCTTATTACTGGAATTTCCTTCCCTGGTGGCCTACCCGCTCGACAACGGCAACTATAAGCTGGCAGCAGGTTGGCTCATTGAACAAAGCGGCCTCAAAGGCTACCGCAGCGGCGATGCCGGCGTACATACCTTACAGGCTTTGGTGCTGGTAAACTACGGGCATGCGAGTGGGAAAGAGATCTACGACCTTTCCTCGAAAGTGCTGGAAACCGTTGATCAAAAATTCGGCGTGATGCTGGAACGCGAAGTGAATATCATCTAGCATCTGAAGCTTACAAGGAATTCATGTTTTAAGATTGCCGCTTAGCTGCACTGAAATTTTTAGCGTCGCTATAGAAGCTTCTCTTTGAACCTCGATTTTATGACATGCGCCGTCTGCCTTTTGGTAATGATCGTATAATAAAACTCCTCAGTCCTTTCATTAAAATACCGCCTGTACAGATAGCTTTCTTCGGGATTCAGGTCATTCGTGATCTGGTAGGTCTCTTTAAAGTGCGCCAGGTCTTTTTCTGTTTTTTCACCGGTTAATCCCAGCGATTCAAGAAACTCCAAAAATGAAACGTTATTAGTTTTCGGGATGGTGATATCGAAACAGACCGGTTCTGTAATAAAAGGAGAGGCTTTCGTGGCGATGAATGTACGCCTGAAAGGGAAATGACCACCCAGCTCAATATACGACAAGACAATCCTGTTTTTATCGTCTCTGTATATATCGCAGCCGTTATAGGGATAGAAGCCCAGGGCATAGCTCTGCCAGGGCTTATACATCGCCATGCCACAACCGATCACCTCGTCGGTGAGTGTGCCTAAAAACGTCCACTTGCTTATTTCCTCCGCGCCCGGATTGAGGTTTTCCTCGTAGGTATTCTGTTTATTCTCTTCCGGGAACTGTTCCAGAAAGGAGAGAAGTGTCTTGTAATTAATCGGTTCCATCAAAATCCATAGCTTTTCTATTTTTAAGGTCCCTGCCCGATTGATTGTCGCCACGGATTATAACCCAATAGCTACCAAATCCGCGACAGCGTGCAATCTTGCCGGTTTTCCGGGAAATATTCTATCGCTTTGAAACAACATTTATAAAGCATCTAAACAATAGTCAATACTCCTTCATACAGGCTCCAGGCAATTCTTATAAATAAAAAAGCCTCCCGGAAGGAAGGCTTTTTTGTATATAGTCGTTAGAATTATTTTTTGCTGGTAGTCAGTTTCTCGCGGATACGTGCCGCTTTTCCTGTACGTGTACGGATATAGTACAGTTTCGCTCTGCGAACGATACCTACTTTGTTCAACTCGATTTTGTCGATGAAAGGAGATGCTACCGGGAAGATACGCTCTACACCTACTCCATTGGAAATTTTACGAACTGTGAAAGAAGCTGTCGCAGGCTCGTTTTTACGTTGGATCACAACGCCTGAAAACTGCTGGATACGCTCTTTGTCACCCTCTTTAATTTTGTAGTGTACGGTAATGGTATCACCAGCTTTGAATTTTGGGTGAGAAACCTCCGGAGTCAATTGTTTTTTTACGTAATCTAATAATAAACTCATGTTTTTTATTTTAAAATTTTACATTCCTGGCATTCGCTGCACCGTGCAACCAGAGGCTAAAAATTGGACTGCAAAGATAGGGATTCTTTATTGATCTGCAAAAATAAAAGCATAAATCCTCATTTTTCAGTCAGATCATAGCGGCAAAGCCTAGAACATGAAGCCAATCGTCATGGTAGCCTGCGCTGTAAAGAAGTGATGCCGGGCCTTTCCGTTGCCTTTACCAAGCACCAGGCAGGTGGTATAATCGGCAAAAGAGCCTTTTCCCATAAATTCAAACACGCCGTATTTCAGGAACTCGGCCCTGACGCCGCCTTCCACCCCTACGATCCAGCCGGCCACATGCCAGTTGTTGTTGAGCCTTGTCCCGAAAATCGTGACATCCGTCCTCGGGAATACAATCCCTGCGCCCGGCTTGGCTACCAGGCCTACATTCAGGTATTTGGAAGGATTATATATTTTCCAGCGCTTCAGGAAGTTGATCATCCAGAAATTGGCCCCGTCCGTATGCTCGAAGTGTACAAAGTTCGCAGGATCCAGGATCGTGTCCTTATCCACATATTCCCCGTTGAAATCGCCCTTCACGTGTACCTTCTGATAATCGTCCACCACATATTTCGTGTGGTCGTAATTGATCTCGATCCCGAAATCTTTTTTATTATTAAAATAATAACCGCCCCTTACCACAAATTGCGGAATGGTGATGTTGATGATATCGGGGATCTGGTCGAAATCAGGCCTGTCGTGCGCTTTGGCATCATAGATCGTGAAATCGTAGTTATGGTAACGGCCCGTTTCCGGGTAATAGGTATTGGACCGGTTTACGAAATGAATGGTGCTTTTGCTGTATGCCGCCCGCGTATAGCCGAACATCGCATAGAAGTTACCTTTCAGTTTTTTGGAAGACAGAGTCGCTGTAGGAACAGTTGTAGTTTGTGCCAGAAGCGATAAGTTCCAGATAAGAGTACAAGCAAGAAGGATATGGCGCATGATTATCCCGGGATAAGTTGGGCGCAAAGATAACGAATATTTCCATTGAGCTCTATGTTAACTTTTACATGAGATCCGATCAATGGGACGGCCAGCTCCGGCCATTCGATGAAAAGGTAATTACCGCTTGCCAGGTATTCCTCAAAACCAATATCCATGAGCTCCGGCGTGCTTTTGAGCCTGTACAGGTCGAAGTGATAGATGCGCTGATGATTCCCTGTGGCATACTCATTTACCACCGAATACGTCGGGCTGCTCATCGTATCTGTTACGCCCAGCCGGGCACACAGCGCTTTGATAAAGGTCGTTTTCCCGGCTCCCATAGGCGCTTCGAAAAGGAACACCCTCTCCGGCCCTGCAAAGGCAATGAGCCCGGCAGCAGCAGCGGCATGCATCTCTGGTTTAGAAATATCAATCCGTAAGTCCATCATTCCATGAATTTGTATGTAAGTGCCCAAAAAGCCTCCTGATTTACCTTTTGCTTTTTTCCTGTTTGTAAATTTACGAGTAACCAGGTATCCCGGTCAACGATCAATGCTTTTTTATGTTTGAGATCATAAAAATGTTGGCCTTCGATGCTATACAGATCCTTTGTCCTGCCAGCCATTACAAATACTTCCTTGGGTTCATAAAGCACATACACGTACAGCTCTTTCGCTGCAAACTCAATGTGGTGCTTGTTGCTGTAGATCAGTGTTCCCTTATAGTCGAACACATCATCGCTCAGGCGCCTGTTGAAGATCGCACTGCAGGCATAAATAACACTGTCTTCGGCATTGATCCGGATGTGTTTTTTCTCACAGCTCACAATGGTACGGCCGCTGGTATCGATCAGTCCTTTGACCCTCACCACTTCCTTATCCCATTCGCTATAGTTTTCGGTTATAAAAAACCGGCTCTCTGTGCCCGCAGAATAGATATCATCGAAGCCTGCCGAAAGTTGTTTCCCCTGTTTGTTGAAGAGCCACACTTTTTGCCCGTAGAGCACCTTAAACACCGGGGAAGCGGAAAGGTAATCCAGGCTTAGCTCCTGCTGGGCAGGAAATACCGACACGCTGTCGGAAGATGCCTGAAGCTTTAAGCTCAGCCGGGCATTATCCCGCTTAATAAAACAGTAATCCGTTACCTGCTTCTCTTCTCCCGTAAGGGGATTGATCTCTGTACGGCTTGCATTTCTGATACCGGCCATGGCAATGGAGCCTGTTCTGTCAAAAGGAAAAGCGGTGTCGTACTGCGGCTTTATCAGGACTTCGCCATGGAGCCTGTAGCCCCATTTATTCCCTGACAGGTAAGGCTCAGGCACCTGCGCCCGCAGGCAGGCTGCCAGAAGGCATAAGCTAATGATATGAAAGGTCCGCCTGATACTGAGGATATTTTGCCGGATACGAAAGTAAGAATTATACCGATAACAAGGCGCGATAAAGGAACCGAAGCTTCCGCATCCCTGGCACAAATTATTTCAGAATGAAATGATGGGTATTACTTCAGGACGACTCCTTTAAAGCGGATCGTTTGTTTGGCATTGGAAGCGTTGGAAATAACTTCCACGATGCGGTCCTGGCGGTCGTATACCGATTTGGTATCGAAGTAAACCGTGAGCGTATCCGTTTGATTCGGCTTGATCATGTATTTCGGAAAATCAACTGTGGTGCAGGAACACTCTGCCCTGGCATCCAGGAGCTCAAGGTCTTGGTTGCCTATATTGCTGAATACAAAGGTCACTTTTACCACCTCGCCTTTCTTTACAAAGCCAAAGGATTGCTTCGTGTTTTTGAACTTGATCTTTGCCTGTGCCGTTGCACACAAGCCTGCAAAAATAAACAGGCTTAAGCAAAAAGCCCTCTGCCAGACAGGCAAAGGGCTTTTGATACTATGAATACTCATTGATTTCATTAAGGAGCTACCGGTGCCGGTGCAGGAGCGGCTTCCACCACACCTTTGATCTTCACGACTTTGCTAGGCTCTTTGGCGTTGGATGTAACCGTTACATTCTTTTCGAAAGGGCCCGGGCGTTTGGTATCGTATTTTACACGGATAGCAGCGGTTTTACCTGGTAAAACAGGTTCCTGCGGCCAGCCTGGTTTGCCATCGATGGTGGTAGAAGTACAACCGCACTGACCTTGTACGTTGGTAATGGTCAAAGGCGATTTACCGGTATTCTTTACCTTAAACTCTCTGACACCATTGCCATCGAATTTAACGGTTCCGTAGTCCAGTACTTCCGATTCGAATTGCATGACAGGTGCATTAGGGTCGATGTTCGGGGTCACAGTTTCCTGCGCTTTAGCGGTGAAGCCAAGCCCTAAAACTAATGCAATAGCAGCGATTGATTTTTTCATGATTTGATAGCTTATGATGGGTTACAATTATTTTTTCTCTAATGGAGCACCCTGAGAAGGAGCATTGGTTGGGAAAGCTTCTTCAACCGGTTTTGCAGCAATGTTTCCTTTGATCTGGATGGTTTGTACACCTGATTTAGCATTGGATTGAACCGTTACCGATTTAGCGATAGGCCCTACACGCTGAGTATCGTATTTTACTTTGATCTCGCCCATTTTTCCTGGCAGGATCGGATCTTTAGGACACTGAGGAACAGTACATCCGCAAGAGCCCTGGCACATGGTAATGATCAATGGCTCTTTACCGGTGTTTTTGAATTTGAATACACATTCACCGTTATCGCCTTGCGTGATGTTGCCGTAGTCGTGGACCATTTTGTCGAACTTGATGTCCGCATTGCTGGTTGGTTGCGCAGTTGTAGCAGGTGCTGCTCCGTGGTTGTGACCATCGTTTGCACTATGCCCTTCCTGAGCAAAAGATATTGTGCTTAATGAAGCTAAGAATCCGAGGGTAAAAATTAATTTTTTCATTTTGAGGGTTTTTATGTTTTTGTGTGTGTTTAAAATTATTTCCAATATCGTGCCATAAAGATACTTGTGACCTAGTTTACTTTATGTATTTTTGCGAAATTTAACAAAAATATCAATACGCACAAATAATGGAAATCGAAAAAACCTATAATCCGGCCAAAGCTGAAGAAAACTGGTATAAATACTGGCTTGATAAAAAATTCTTTAAATCGGTTCCCGACCACCGGACGCCCTACACGATCGTAATTCCACCGCCCAATGTCACAGGAGTACTGCACATGGGTCACATGCTCAATAATACCATCCAGGATGTATTGATCCGCCGCGCGCGTATGCTGGGCTTTAATGCCTGCTGGGTACCCGGCACCGACCACGCCAGTATTGCTACGGAAACCAAAGTCGTGGCTTTGCTGAAAGAAAAAGGAATTAATAAAACCGACCTGAGCCGTGAGGACTTTCTCTCGCATGCCTGGGAATGGAAAGAAAAATACGGGGGCATTATCCTCGAACAGCTGAAAAAGCTGGGCGCCAGCTGCGACTGGGACCGCACACGCTTTACGATGGAAGAAGGCATGAGTGAAGCGGTGATCGACGTGTTCATTGATCTTTTTAATAAGGGACAGATTTACCGTGGTGTGCGGATGGTAAACTGGGACCCGCAGGGACAAACGGCCGTGAGCGACGAGGAAGTAATCCATAAGGAAGCAACCGGGAAGCTGGTGTATGTAAAATACCAGATCGAGGGAACGAACGACTTTATTACAGTGGCCACTACCCGCCCGGAAACTATTATGGGCGATACGGCAGTGTGCGTGAATCCGCATGATGAGCGCTACACACACCTGAAAGGAAAAAACGTGATTGTGCCGGTGGTAAACCGGGTGGTACCAATCATTTTTGATGAATACGTTGATAAGGATTTTGGGACGGGCGCTCTGAAAGTAACGCCGGCTCACGACATCAATGACTTTAACTTAGGTCAGAAGCATAAATTACCGACCATCGATGCCCTCACTTCGGAAGGAAAGATCAGCGAGGCTGCCGGCGCTTATGTAGGCATGGACCGCTTTGCCGCGCGTAAGCAGGTCATTGCCGACCTCACGGAACAAGGCCTGGTTGAGAAAACCGAAGAGATCAAAAACAAGGTAGGATACAGCGAACGCACCAATGCGGTGATTGAGCCACGCTTAAGCATGCAATGGTTCCTGAAAATGGATACGGTGAGCAAACCTGCGCTGGAAGCGGTGTTGAGCGGCGATGTGAAACTGATTCCCGAAAAATTCATCAATACCTACAAGCATTGGATGGAGAATGTACACGACTGGTGCATCAGCCGCCAGCTGTGGTGGGGACAGCGCATCCCGGCCTGGTACGACGGACAGGGAAATACAGTGGTTGCCAAGTCCAAAGAAGAGGCTTTTGAAAAGCTGAAAGTTAAAAATGCCTCTGTAAGCATCGACGATGTGAAGCAGGACGAGGATGTACTGGATACCTGGTTTTCTTCCTGGCTGTGGCCGATGACGGTATTCGATCCGAAGGTAATTCAGAACGGATGGGAAAAAGCCAATGAAGACCTGAAATACTATTATCCTACCAATGACCTGGTAACAGCTCCGGAGATCTTATTCTTTTGGGTGGCGCGTATGATCATTGCCGGCAAGGAATATACCGGCCAGAAGCCATTCACCAATGTATACCTCACGGGAATTGTAAGGGATAAGCTGGGAAGAAAAATGAGCAAGAGCCTGGGTAATTCGCCTGATCCTCTTGACTTAATTGCCAAATACGGCGCCGATGGCGTGCGTGTGGGGATGCTCTTATCTTCGCCAGCAGGTAACGACCTGATGTTTGATGAGGCCTATTGTGAGCAGGGACGTAATTTTGCCAATAAAGTATGGAATGCCTTTCGATTAATTAATGGCTTTGAAGTTGGTAATGTAGAGCAACCACAATCATCGAAAGCAGCCATAACCTGGTTTGAGAATAAGTTATCAGAGCAGCTGGCCATTATCAATGACCACTATGACAAATACCGCATGAGCGATGCTCTGATGGCTACACGAATCCTGGTCTGGGACGATTTCTGTGCCTGGTACCTGGAGGCGATCAAGCCGGAGTTTGTAGATGGCAAAGCCTTGCCGATAGATCCTGTCACTCACGAGGCGACGACCAAATACCTCGAAGCTTTGCTAAAGATTATGCACCCCTGGATGCCATTTATCACTGAAGAGATCTGGCATCATACCAAAGAGCGCAGCGAGAAAGATTGTATCATTGTTGCCGAATGGCCGAACGTAAAAGCGGAACTGGACCAGAAACAACTGGCAGAATTTGAAGTAAGCAAGGAGCTCGTAACGATGGTAAGGAACCTTCGTGCACAAAAGCAAATGTCGCCTAAAGAGAAGCTGGAAGTGATTGAGCGCTCGGAAGCTACCCGCTCCTACTTCGACCAGGTAATCATCAAGCTGGCCAATTTATCGGCTTTCAGCTATACGACAGATAAAGTGGAAGGTGCCTTCTCTTTCCAGGTAAAAACCACGGAGTTTTTTATTCCGTTGGCAAATAACCTCAATAAGGAAGAGGAAACGGCCCGCCTCAGCAAAGACCTGGAATACAATAAGGGATTCCTGAAATCGGTGCAGGTAAAACTGGCTAACGAGAAATTTGTGGCCAATGCCAAACCGGAGGTACTAGCCGTTGAGCGCAAAAAGGAAAGCGATGCCTTGTTAAAAATAAAGACCATCGAGGAACAATTAAAAGCTCTGTAAACCGTTTTTGATTTGCGGAATACCATAAATGTAGTAGTTGATCGAAATCAGAAAAACGACATCTTATTAATTGTCAAAACGTTAGTTTTTGTGAATAAATCTAAAATACTCATTTATAGTGTTTGTTAAAATTGGGAGAATAGCTAATTTCACAATTTGTTAACACGAATTTTAATTCCCCGCGCTTAAAAGCTTTTTATGAAGTATTTGTTGTCATTAAACCTGATTGGGGAACTTTTAATCATCACACTCAGCCTGTTTTTTATAGGCGAGCTGTTCTGGCAAACGGATCTTGTCGTTTTCTGTATTGTTTTGTGGCTTATCGGCACCTTTATTTCACAGAACTATTACATTAACCGCCTTCCGGGTGTGCTGATCAACCTGATTAACCTGGCGAAGTTTTTTGCGATCTATTACCTGATCATCTTCCTGTATGCCAAGCTGTTCCACGAGGCCGACTTCTCCAATTACGGGCTGATCCGCTTTTCCCTGCTCTTGTTTGTATTTCTGCTCTGCTGGCGTACGATCGTATTCTTTGCCCTAAAGCAGGCTTACAAAAGTGCCAAAAGCAAGCATAAGATCGTAATTGTGGGGGTAAGCGTGAACAGTATCCACCTGAAAGAGTTTATCGATACCCGGCCCCAGTATGGTATCAATATCCTGGGTTTTTTCTCCGAGAAGCCTAACGACAAGGTCAACGTGATTGGCGGCTACGACGCGGTGATGAACTACTGCCTCGACAACAAAGTGTCGGAAATCATCTGCTCAATGGACAAGGTGAGCAAGGAATACCTCTCGGCCCTCATTGATTTTGCGGAGAATAACCTGATCCTGATCAGGGTGATTCCGGATTCTTCGGGTGTGTTCGGCCGTAACTTTGTGACCACTTTCCTGGAGTACATTCCCCTGCTGGCGCTCCGCAAGAATCCTTTCGACGAGGTATCGAATAAGCTGACGAAGCGCATTTTCGATATTGCCTTTTCGCTTGGTGTCATTGTATTTATTTTATCCTGGCTGTTTCCGCTGATCGCCCTGTTAATCTTAATTGATTCGCGGGGGCCGATCCTCTTTGCACAGGAACGTACAGGCCTGCTCAATAAGTCTTTCAAATGCCTGAAATTCCGGACAATGGTCGTAAACACCAGCGCCAATACGGCACAGGCACAACGCAACGACCCACGGGTGACCAAGATCGGCGCTTTCCTGCGCAAGACCAGCCTTGATGAGCTACCGCAGTTCTTCAATGTGCTGTGGGGAACGATGTCGGTAGTAGGGCCACGCCCGCACATGCTAAAACATACGGAAGAGTATTCGCAACTGGTGGATAAATACATGCTGAGGCATCTGGTAAAGCCCGGTATTACAGGCCTGTCGCAGGTAATGGGCTATCGCGGTGAGACACAACACGACCTTTACCTGATGAAGATGCGTGTGCGCATGGATCGCTTCTACATTGAGAACTGGTCGTTCTACCTCGATCTGAAAGTGGTGTACGCCACGGTGTTTTCGGTGTTCGGCTCCAATAAAAATGTGTATTGATCCTTTTGCTCCGGTTTATTCCTGATGCCGGGCTATAAAAAAATTTCCGGCCTGCCAAAAAACAATAATTTATTACTAATTTAGATCGCTACAAACTAAACGTAATCGATTCATATACCGATCTGAATTTTCAAATGGAAGACAAAAGACAAGAAGACCTGGACATTTTAATTGTAGGTAAAAGCATTAAAAATGGAATTGCGAACTTTTTTAAATCACTGGCCTGGCTGATCGACTTTTCTTTAAAAAAAGCCCTCGTCTTATTCTTATTTGTGGCAGTATCGGTTGCCGGTTGTGTCACCCTGTATTACTTCCAGAAACCTTATTATAAATCCGAGCTTTCCATTTCCCACATCCGCCTTGATAACTACTATTGTTATGAGATGATCAGAAACCTGGGCGCTTTGCTCAACGAAGAAAGAGGAAACAGCGAACTGGCGGAAGAGCTGAAAGTAAAACCTGAAGTTGCCAAAGCTGTCAGAAATATCCTCTATGTTCCGGCAAACCTGAACCTCGCCAGGCAATACTCAGATTCCATGGAAGTATTGCTTCCCTTCAAGGTGGAGGTTGAGATCTATGATAATGAGATTCTTCCGGAGTTACAGACCGGAATCATGAATTACCTGGAGTCAAACGAATACGCCACAAAATTAAAGCAAATTGAAACCCAGACTCTGAACCAGGTTGAGCAGCGGATCAAAGATGAGATCAGGGAAATTGACAGCCTGAAGCTCCTGGTCAATAAATCCATTGTTCCCAGGGGACAGGGTACCGGGATCATTCTGGGGGAGCCGATTGATCCGGTTTCCATCTACACGCGCGCCATGTTATCCTACGAAAAATTAATGCGGGTTAATAAGGAAAAAGAATTTAATAACAGCTTCCAGGTGATGGTTGGCTTTCATAAAAGCTACAAGCTGGCGGGCAAAGGCCTGATCTTCCATATCGCCCTGGGCATGCTGATTGGTTATGTAATCGGTATGGCTGTTCTCCTGAGAAGGCACTTCAAGCGCCAACAAAACGGATCATCAACGCTCAGCGAGTAGCTTATTGAAAAACACTTCGTGACTATCGATGATGATGTCCCACGAATAGAGCTTTTCTATTTTCCGGAGGTTTGATTCTATTTTAACCTGCTCCTCTTCATTTTTGATCACGGTATTGAGGATAGCTTCAGCCTCTGATGCTGTTTTGAAATAATATGCATCCTGTTCCAGGATCGACGCGTTGAACTCATTGTTGCTGGAAGCAATCAGCGCCCCCGATGCCATGGCCTCCAATAAGGACGGATTGGTACCTCCAACGGTATGACCGTGGAAATACAGATTCGAAAAATAACGCAGGTTATTGACAACAGTGATATCGTAGACACCTCCTACAAACACAATGCGCCCGGTGTTGCTGTATTTTTGCACGAGGTAGTTGCCATAGGATGTTTTGAAATTACCCACTACCAGGAAAGGCCTTGTTGAGCTGGACATCACGACACCATCCAGGATAATCTCTATGCTGTTCTCCGGTTCCAGGCGTGCCATGAGCATATCGTAGCCATAGGGTTCAACCTGATATGATTTGATTACCTCGGGATCAGGATTTTTGAAGATATGAGCGCCGTAGGGGATGTATTCTGAATCTACATGGTAGGCTTCGCGCAGATAGTTTTTAATCCCAATAGAATCGGCGATCAGGTAGTCGCTTTTTTTAACGGCAAGCTTTTCGGCGTACTTCAAAAATTTCCGGGTAGAATTTCCATACTTTGTGCGTTTCCACTCCAGGCCATCCATATTGGTAACAATAACAGATGCTTTAGGGAACAGGAAACTAAACACGGAGCTACTGGTGTAACCCAGCTGAAAGATGATGTCAAAATTTCTTTTGCGTGCATCGCGGATGCAATTGAGATCGTAAATGAACTGCCCTGCCGTTCCTATTTTATACTCGGGGTCGTAGCAGTGAATGATATGAACCGAGTTCCACGTTTTTTCCTGGTACACGTGGTTGTGGGAGTTATAGACGTAAACCTCGTGCCCTTTTTGGGCGAAGCCATACGACAGGTATTCGGCAAACTGTTCGAAGCCGCCGTAGTTATTAGGAATTCCCCTGGTCCCCAGGATTGCTATTTTCAAGATGAGTTGGATTAAGAATTAAGAATGTTTGTAATAGGATCAGGGTCAGAAAAAAGAAGATGCCGGTTGCCCTTTGCAATACCGACTCTGTAAACATGGCAATGACAAACAGCAGCATGGTAAATACCAGCAGACGATTGTGCCTGAGGTACGCTATTCTGAAAACGCAGACGCAGAGCAACACTAACAAAAGCAAGCCTGCCAAGCCTAATTTGTAAAAGGTGGTGATGTACTGATTGTGTGGATCATACTTGATATGACTGGCGTCCACATTCCGGGAAGTCAAGCGGTCCTGCAATAAACGGTCTGCTTTTTGGTCAACACCCTGCCCTACCAGGACACGCTTTACATGATCAAATGTTTCCAGGCTTTCCTGCCAGATGATAAGTCGCACGGTGACTCCTGTAAGGCGTTCATCGTGCTTTGACAGGATCGGATCTTCTTTCAGGATGCTAAAGCTCTTTGGATTAACGATCTCCTGAAAGCGCTTGCGGGTAGGTGCAAATAGGAATATAACACCAACCGTTATGATGAGGAAGGCATAACCGAAATAAGGCTTTTTTTTAAAGAGCCGCAGGGCATAAAACAAGCCGGTGAGTATGATCATAAGCTTTGAGCCACAACAGAGCAAGGCAATCCCTAATACAGGTATAAACAGGAATTTATTAAAACGGCCCCTGCCCTCCAGCTCTATATAAATCAAAGAGAACACCAGCAGGTAACTCACATACACCGGGTGTACATATTTTGTAAAGGCATCGAAAGAAAAACAGGAAAGGCTCCGGTAAAAACTAAAATCGATGCAGGAAGAAGTGATAAAGTAAAACGACAAAAAAAGGGCGCTTAAGGGAAATACCGGCAAGGTATTGACACGTGGCAGGCAGGCGGTGTAGAATGGCAGAAAGAAGAAGGGCAGCAGGGTTTCAAACAGCTTCATATTAAACTCGTCTGAAACAAAGGCATTGTTGATGACAAACCATACAAAATAAAGCAGAATGAGCAAGCCGGCTTTGTTGGACAGGAATTGCCTGTAATTAAAATCCTTGACGATGATGGCAAAAGAAATCATGAAGGCAATGTTAAAGTATGGCAGCGGAAGAAAGATAGAAGCAATGTAAATGCTTATTCCCAACGTCTTTAAACTGAACGGTTTTACAAGATCAGCCAGGTGATGACGCCACAGGTACATGATGGCCATACAAAGAATAAGGCTCAAGACAAAAATAAGACCTTCTGCAATACAAAGTTCATCGATGCTAATGAGGCTTCTTTTCAATTCAAAAAAAGCGTCTGCTTCGGAAGTATATAAGCCATCCTTCCACTTTTTTAATTTTTCGGTTCTGAATTTTGCTAAAGACAAGGCCTTTTCCCCACTGCCCAAAGTAATGCTCACATCGCTAAGGGACAAGGAATCTACAGACCGGCCGATATAGATTCTGAACCGGCGTAATCCGCTACCTGCGGGGTTCACTACAAAGCGTTCACCTGAACGCTGCGGCACATACGCTTTCGTAAAATCAATTTCCTCACTGCGGTCATAATTGAAGTATACAGCCAGATCTTTGGCATCTAGGTCCGACGAAAAAGAAATTTGCTCAACCGGTAATGGCTGCGGCTCATAGCGGCTAAAGAGGTAGGCATTAAGCCCCAGCATAATGGCGACATAGAGCATAACAGACTTCAGGCTGATCATGCCACGCCCTCCGGTTGAACCCTTATGTAGTCCTGTACTCAAAAAATCGCCTTTAGTTTATTTCCAAAATTGCCTGCTATCACATCCCAGCTGTACTTTTCAAGAACTACCCTCCTGATTTCTTCAAACGGATACGTCCCGTCACTTAAGGTGCTCATGATCTTTTGCTTAAACTCCTGCTCGTTGTGGGGATCAAAGAGGTACTTGCCAAAGAAACCGAAATCGGCCATAGCCGTTTGGTTTGAGCAAAGCACTTTACAGCCATTGACCGCAGCTTCCAACGGAGGAATGCCAAAGCCCTCGGCAACCGATGGATACACAAACAGGTCGGCATGCTTATAAAAGCTATTCAATTCTTCGTAGAAAATATTTTCAGTGTTTACAACAAAGCGCTTCACCTGCTCCGGCAGGGCATTGTAATACTGATGATAGGCTTCTGTTTTCACATCGTCCATGCGGCCAATGAATACCAAATGATAGCCTTTTTCATATAAGCCGAGCTCTACAAACGCCTTAAGCATCAGGAGGTGATTTTTCCGGGGCTCCAGCCTGCTCACAAATAAAATGTACTTACCAATCTTATATTTTTCTTTCACATCCTGGTATTGGCCGGTATAAGCGCTTACGGCATTTGGGGTGATAAAGATTTTTCCGGGATCGATTCCAAAATGCCTGACCAATGCCTGCCTGGAGTAATCGGACACGGTACAGATGAGGTCTGATTTCTTTGCGGAAAAACGGAACAGGTACTTTTTGGTAAAGCGGTAGGAAAACGGAAAGTAATCCGGGAAGTCCATAAACAATAGGTCATGAATAGTATTGATATACCTGCATTTTTTAAAGAGTGGTGTGATATACTGGAAATGGGCATAATCAAAGCCTTCGCGCCCGATCAGCTCCGGCAGCTCAAACGCCAGCCTCTTATATTTGGAAGCCGTGTGCAGCTGAATAAAACGAAAACGCGGATCCGGAAAGATCGTTTTCAAGTGCTCCGTATTATGCGCCCCAAGAGTGATCTCAAATGCATCGTCCTTAACGAGTGCATTGTACAATCCTTTCAGGTAGGTAGTTGTTCCCTGGTAGCTGGTGTCAAATACGTGAGCATCTACAAATAGTTTAATCTTAGGCATGAGCTGGAGCTATCGTTCTTTTTTTAAATTTTGAGTTTACCATATATACCGATACCAAAATGGCAAAATAGTAGAAGCGCATATCGGGAATATCGGTACCGAGCAGCTGCAAAACAAAACCAAGGAACAACGCAATGCTCAATAATTTATTAGTGTAAAACACTTCCAATAAAAACAAAAGATATAATAGAAAGCCGATAATTCCCATTTCTGCCAATAGGATGTACCAATAAGCATCGCCTACTGCCGGCACAGTCACACCATCCACAATGAGATGCCTGTCGATGGTATGAGAGGATAAAAAGCCGACACCATTGCCTATAAGGGGGTGATGACTGAATGCCTCCATAGCATATTCAGAAAAGAATTCCCGTTGATTAATAGCATTATATGATGAAGTAGGACTAAAACTCTGCAAAAAGAAAAGTACTGATGGAGAAAGAAACACTCCCACAAAAATGACCGCAAGAATAGCCAGTACTGAGGCAATAGCCATGAACACTACAAATTTGATTCTGTATGCCTGGAAGAAATAAACGATCAGGATAAGCATATAGGTAATCATACCTCCACGTGAGGTCGAGGTAATCACCCCCAGAAAAGATAAGACAATATCGAGCCTGAAATATTTTGGCTTATAAACTACAGCCAACAGCAAATAGATATACGAAAAAATAGCTAGAATGCGGTGATCGAAGAACACCCCCATATTCCTCGTGAAAGAAAAATACACTAAACTATAGGCATTGGGCCCGGAAGCAACACTGAAGACGGAGTCTGACTCCATAAGCATGCGCGTAAGATCCAGGTAAGGTGTGAAAAAATACAGCAGAACCGAGGCTAAAAAAGTACAGCGCAGAAAACGGATCAGGGCGTAGAGCTGGAAATCTCCGTTTCTGTAGAACAGTAGGAATATCAGAAAGAACAGGAATGGCAAATATCGCTTGGTAATGAGGTCATAAGACGTGGAATAGTTAATGAAAAAGCTCAGGGATAATAGCAGAAAAAAAACAAGCGTGAATCTGTATCTATTGGTAAAAAAATCGCGATTGATCCTGACTTTCTTTTTACAAAGTTTTACAAATACATACAGAAAGAGTGGAAATATATTACTTAAGATATTCACGACCATAAACGCCGTTTTATCATGTGGAATAATAAAACCATTTAAGCAGCGTGAGTACAATATCAGAACGACCACCACATCAAAACGCTCGTGCCTCACAATGAGGTTATAGGAGAACAGCAGGATAATGATATTGACAAAAGGAGCAATGGGAGGCAATAAATAGATAGAAACAAAAGACAGGAAGAACAGCAAATAATATAAGCCAAAGTATTTTTCAACAAATCTAAGCATTGCTATCTCGTCTTTTAATTATGCTGCCATTAAAGCCTCAGCCTGCCGCCTGGTATCTTTCTATGAGTTTCATGAATACACTCGCCAGCTTTTCTATGTTGGCATCGTCCATCACTGTTGGATCGGTCACATAATCGCTGATGTAGCCATCAAAGGTATTTTTCATCAAGTATTGGCTAAACTCCAGGCGATTATCTTCCTGGTTCCTCAGCTCATCCGCAAGATCGGCCAGGCTGTTGTATTTCAGCAGGTCGGTAATACTCACATGCCTGCAATAATTGATGCGGTTGAAATAGGTTTTAGCAAAGGTAATGGCCGGCACTTTCATCAGCGCTGCCTCGTAGGCGATCGTACCGGTAACACTGGCGACCAGCTTGCTCTTTTCGATAATCCGTTTGGAATCTGTGGCCTCATTCACCATCAGGATGCCGGGATAAGACAAGAGCTTTTTATAAAAGCTGTAAGACCTGTCGCCAATGGCATTGGTATGCTCCTTTACCAGGATCTTCCAGCCGGAAGGCAGCATGCGCCACAGGTTAATGATATTGACATGCTGGTCCTCATAATACCTCCCGCTTACATCAATAGAGGATTCCGGTTGTTTATGAAAGCCGACAAACACGTAAGGATCGTTTTGCACGTTTTCAAAATCGACGCGCTCAACTTTATTATAGGTATTTTTATTGTATTCTTCTTTGCTGTTGACTCTGAAGCGAATTGCTTTGTTAATGATCACATTCGGGTCATTCAATTCGATATTCTCTCCACTAATAAAGCGTTTTACCCTTCCCAGACGTCCGGAAAGCGATTTGCTCTTGTTTACGATCTTATCGTTGAGCTTTAAATAGCTTGGCTTCTCCAGTTTAATGACATCTGTGGCTGTATCCTTCCCATCGAATTCAAGCATTTCCCCCTGACTCTCGTCTGTGAAAAAAGCGATCCGGTTATTCGGGATCCTTACCAGGCTACAATCCAGGTAAAGGCAATTCAACTCTTTGCGTTTTTTGACGATCCGCTGAATCAACAGCTCATGGGCCCAGGTGATTTCCCCGATCACGAAGCGAACACGGTTTGTTCTCAAAAACTCATACAAAGGCTCCTGGATATTCGTCAGGAATTTCAGGCCGTTGCCGATCTCATGCTTCCATACACGGTCGCCATAAACCAACTCATTCAGCTTAAATTCATCCACGATGGGATTCGGCCGGTTCACATCAAGCCTGCTGATGTAGAGGACCTGCTCTGTGGCGTAGTGTTGCTTAAGAAAGGTGTACTGATCTTCTTTTGTAACGACCCAGCATATGCTGATACCGTTTTTTATGAGTTTTTGCGCTATTTCATGAAACAAATATGTTTTGTAAAAATTAGCGACAAAACATACCGTTGATCGTGTATTCTCCATATTAATATTCTCTTTTGGTCAATATGTTTAGTTTATATAAACCAGTGACCACAAACGTTAAATTAACTGCAGCTGATATTACCATGCATAAAGATAGCTTTAAAAGGTCAATATTTTTAAATGCCAGTAAAAGAATTGTGTAAATAAGCGAAGACACAATGGAGTAATACAGAATCCGCTTATTCGCATTCATCACTCCGAAATAAATCTCCAGGTAACCGATGTAGCACCATAAAACAATGTAGAGCAATAACAGGAATGTTGACAGCGTAAAGCGAATATGGATCTCATCTCCAAAAAAATAATTAGTAGCCGCCACTGCGCCAATCACCATAAAGACAGACAACAACAGCACGGCATTGTATTGTCTGAAGATCTTATAATTAAATTTGTTGTCCGTTTGCATAAAAAGCGATTTGGAAAAAAAGGAAGAAAAGGCACTGTGTGTCAACTGTATTACCAGACCTATGCGAAGAATATAAGAGATCTGTACGGTTTCATCCTCGGATAAATAACCGTAGGCATAAATCTTCGCGTAGTTATTGATATAGCTCATGGCCAGCACATTCAGGATAATGGGCCAGGAAAATTTCAGGGCATGGCCCAGGAAGCTCACGAAACCGGCAAAGCTGAATCCTTTGAGATCTGTCAACAGGAATTTCAGGCAGACGTATAAAATCAATAACACAGATGGAATAGAAAAATAGAGGATGGTATGTTTCCAATCGGAGAAAGCGGCCAGCATCAGGAGCAGGAAGGAAAACATATTGACAAGAAGCGAAATTCCGTAAACGCCGGAAGGATTGTCTTTTAAACGATAGATATTGGCATAAAAGCCAAGGTATAAAGTAAACAAGGTTCTGGCAACAATAACGGAGTACAACAACAGCAGTGTTTCGTCATAAACTCTGATACCGGCAAATAAAACAAGCGAAAAGATGCAGTACACGAAGAGCAAAAAACGAAAGTAGACTTGCGATTCACGGATAAAATGCTCCTGATCTTCCGATTTTTTATAACCATAAAACAGGTAATTGCTTAACCCCAGATCGATGACTACCATGATGATTGTGGCATAGGAAAAGGCTACTTCTACCGTGGTATACAATCCTTTATCCTTAATGATGAACAGGATAGACAAAGGCAGGGCAAACGAAACAACCTTATCTAAATAGGTTAGAAGAAAATATTGGATGAGGCTCCTGGACGTTTTATATTTTTGGATGAGACTTTTCAGCATTACTAAATAAACATTCCTTAACTATTGTTTAACCTCTTCTTTATTAAGAATTAAATCATCAAAGACGATGCACCAATTGTAAAGAGGATAGTGTTGTGCCTGCCTGTTTCCGTATTGCTTATCTGTAAACGTAAAGATAGATTTTTCAGGGTCACTGTCTCGCAGATTACCATAACCATATTCTCTCTGAACATAACAATTCTGGCCAACTTTGAACGGAAGGTTATTCCTCAGGTCTTTTCTTTCGCCTATCACAACAGTATTGCCCTTCTGATTCAGGAAGACTTTTCGTATGATCGCTGTGGTTAGATCCTTATACTCGATATTTTTATTTACCAGCATAAAATTCCCTTCAGCAGATATGACGTTAAACTCATTGACGATATTTCCTGCAAACTCGATACTGATATGGGGAACGCCATTGATAACCGAATCTTTTACCCCAATACCTATGATCTTTGCAGAAAGATCTCTGGAATAGGTATCTAAACCATAACTTATAAAATAAGAGCTGACATCCTCCAACGCGTCGCCCAATACAAGCTCAACCGCATCCTGCCCGATAACTGAAGCCTTAATAACATTCACGGTTTTTGTTTTATTATAAACGCTAAAACCACAACTGCTCCCCTGTTTTGGAAGAAAAAGCGTATCCAGCGTTAATGGAGGTTCCGGTACGTTAAATTTTACAATAATGTGTTTCGGATCTTTTAATGTCGCACTTAAAGGTCTTAACGGTGTCCATTCCTTTTTCTCAAAGATGACTTTTCTCAGAACTTTAGCAAACATTTCGCCAAGCCACCTTTCACCGTCTGCCGACAGGTGAATGGGATCTCCATGTTCCTGTGTTCCCCATACCCTGCTATTGCGGGCATTGGGCATCATGTATGTAGCCCCAACCATATACATATCTTTTTCCCTGTCGCAGGCCATGAGCTGTGCAGTGCCAATGTTAGCACCGGCTGTTTGATATGTAAAAAAGGGGATGTTTTTTTTTTGCATTGTCAGAGCTCTTATATCCTTTTGAAGATCATTTTTTAGTTGAATAAGGTCTTTAACATACAGCTCCATGAAATCCTTTTTATTTTCCAAAGGCTTATCCCACCTCGTAATGTGCCCTAGCCTGTTTGATTCCCCCTGCATCCAGGTAATGGCCATTACCGAATACGTTTTATGCAATGTGTCACAAATCAGCTTCGCTCTTTTTACATCATCAAGGATTGTTGCATAATATCCTCCTTTATTTTGACGCTCTGCAGCCCTGGGATCTTTTGCATCGTCATGAACTTTATCCAGTTCTCTTATTAAACGGCTACCTTCACCAGTGAAGCTAAATAAAAAGCTAAAGTCTTTTTTCGAAAAACCAGACGTTGAACTTTTAAGATGATCGCATAAACCATTGCCGATCGTTTCTCCTTCATGACCACGCTCCACAGCAGTTAATGGTACAAAAGCAAATAACGTACTATCTCTCCGTTCAGGCTGATTTTCAAGATACCCCCTCTTCCAGGTGTGTGTTCCTATTTTAAACCGTAGATTGCCATAACCTGTAGGTGAATCGGTGACAATTGGCAAGGAGTGCTCAGCAGCTCCCAAAGATTGCCCGACCAGTATAATATGATTGACATCAGAAATATCCTGCCCTTCAGCAAAATTACATGCCATCATCACTATGCTGCATGCATTTATCAACGTCCATTTTATAACATTCATAGCTCTATTTTTTCTTTTCATACACATCCTCACAGATCTCATAACCGCTTACAGGTGTAAATTTAGTTCTGGCGTCACTCCCCTCCCCAACCAGGTAGCGCAAAGGCTGATTCACATACGTTCCCGGCGTGTCCAGCGATTTGGAAACACAGGCATTAGAGCCTACTACCACAGTATCGGCTATTGTCACACCACCATTAATAATGCAGCGTGAACCGATGTAAACATTATTTCCGATCACAATCTCTCCATCTACTCTGAATCTTCCCGGCCCCTGCTTATCATGATAATAGGCATGCGTCCATAGTTGGCTGTCATGCCCTGCCAGTGTTGTATAATTTCCAATAGTAATGCTCCTGGTGCAATCCAGCCTGTGGTTGGCCGTAAGCTTCGAGAGTATCCCTAGTTTCAGAACGGATATTCCGTAGGTCACGCCAATCGGGGCCCGATCGATGCTGTTCTTGTTCCCGATAGCAGCCGTCTCATCCAACACGATATCTATCGGCCCGCTAATCTTATTGAGTTTCCCGATATAAGCCTGTCTGGCTATTGATAGGCTATTGATCCTGATTACGTTCAGGTGACCGATCCGCGCATGCTCTTCCAGTAATAGCCTCCCGGGTACCCATAACAGAGAAAATCCGATCCTGCTCCGGAAATGTACCTTATGTCCCAACAAGTTCAATAGCCAGAACACCAGCGGTGTCGGGAAGAAAAAGCAGCAGCCCAGGGTGATTAGTTTTTTTAAAAAATTCATTGGTCTTTCCTTAAGTTTCTAACAGGTTGCCCTACAATAATACTGTTTGGCGGCACATTCTTGCTGATAACGGCGCCGGCGCCGATAATGGAATTGGCGCCTATAGTTACACCTCCGAGGATAATTGCATTGGAAGCGATCCACACACCGTCTTCGATCATTATTTCCTTGGCCATGTGAGGATAAGGCTTTGGTTTACCCAGGTCGAGGCCCGCCGTTTCAATCACTACACCTCGCGAAATCCTCACATAGGAACCAATGGTAACCTTGCTCATTGCCCCAATACAAGAATAGCGACCGATTGCGGTATGGTAGCCGATAGTGATATTTTCACCATACTTGATCTCTACTGTGCTATGACAAGAGGACTTTCTTCCTACACTTTTTATCAATGCCCGCATTTTCAGATGGCTGTATACCGCTGAAAATTTCTCGTTGATCCACAGCAATCCTCGAATGATCGCATATACAATCCCATTTTCAAATATGGCCCTGAAGATTTTTTTCATGGATTTATTTGATCAATAAACGGTTAATGTATGGATTGTATGGATTAGTACCAATAGCTTCGGGGCTATAATTTTCCACAGCAATCGGGTACAAGGAATACTGGATCTGCAATAGAAGACGATCTTCACTTTCAGGCAATAAGCCTTTGTGAAAGCCATAGGTATCCACAATAAAAGCACTTCCCTTCGGCTCCGTAAAAGTCATCACATTTTCTTTTCCGAATGTAGTTTCAATTTCTTTATCCGAGTAACGTCTGATTTTGCGAAGCTTAGGTGATTGGGAAGAATGCTTCACATAAATGTGCGGACCGGCTTTGGAATTGACATCCGTAAGGTAAACAAACAATTTGCAAAAACGCCAGTCGTCCAGGTCTCGGTGATACAACTGCGCATGCTCCGCCTGCTTTCTGCCACCAAAAGACCACCACATGTTAATGTTTGAGATCGTCGGCTTCGCTCCTAAAAACTCCTGAACCACACGCAGAACCCCACTATCGTTAGCCAAATCCATAATGGGTTTGAACTTTATAAGGTCTTCCCTCCTGTAATACGCCACATGCGTTTCCTTAGGCGCATTAGCCGGGTCCACAGGCTTGTTAGCATCATGGTAGGTATCATAGCAATGAATCTGTTGGGAGTACGCTATGATCTGCTTTACCAGCTCATCACTTACCTTATGATCCATGATTGTAAATCCATTATCGATCAGCTCCTGTGTATGCACTCCTTCTTTCGCTTTATCTACTAATACGGAGCCGTTGTCATCGATTTTAAGCTTGCCCAACATCCTGGCTTTGCTGTTCACGACAAGATCCATCAATGGCTTGATGGTCATTTTCCGCATAACTAAAAACTCTATTTTCTTTTTTGACATCTGTTCAGGATTATGTTATGAAATATAGTCTGCTGATAAAGGCGTGCCTTTAGAAAGATCCTTCGTGGCTTTCTTTCCTAAAACATCCTTGTAATATTTGGTATGCATCCCAAAGCCCGGGCGCACCGATCTCACATTTTGTTCCGTGAGCATTTCTCCCGCTTTCACGTCCTCCGCAATATACAAGGACCTCGAGAACTCTCGACTCTTCCGTTTTTTTTCGGTCAGCTCGTAATCCACTTTCCCCATCATTTTTTCTGCCAGGCGCACAGCGCTTACCATCTGGGTGAACTCCTGCTCATCGAGCGAGAAGTGCGCGTCCGGCCCGCCAATGGAACGGTTCAGGATAAAATGTTTTTCGATGACCTTCGCACCCAACGCCACTGCCACAACGGGAGCTTCAATGCCCATGGTATGATCGGATAAGCCGACGTTTACCTTAAAGCGTTGTTTCAGATCGGGAATCGTGAGGAGGTTCGCATCCTCTGGCGCCGCCGGATAAGCCGACGTGCATTGCAATAAGGTAATGTCGTTGTTTCCTGCTTTACGGCAGGTTTCCAGGGCCAGCTCAATGTCTTCGATACCGGCAATGCCTGTGGAAATGATGACCGGCTTGCCTTTGGAGGCAACGTATTCTATCAAAGGGATATCCGTGATCTCAAAGGACGCAATCTTATAAGCCGGAACATTGAATGTTTCCAGGAAGTCTACGGCTGTTTTGTCAAACGGTGAAGAGAAGCAAATCAACCCTTCTTCTTTTGCTGTTTCAAACAAGGGCTTGTGCCATTCCCAGGATAGGGACGCATCCACGTAAAGATCGTAGAGGTATTGCCCGTCCCAGTGCGTGCCCTGCTTGATCCTGAAATCATCGCTCTTCACATTCAGGGTAATCGTATCAGCAGTGTAAGTTTGCAATTTAATCGCGTCTGCCCCTGCCCTTTTAGCGGCGCGGATAGTTTCTTTCGCAATTTCCACATCACCGCCGTGATTGGCAGAAAGCTCAGCAATGATAAAGCATGCTTTGTTATTGAACATCATGTTTTTCTAATTTGTAAATAAAACTGTCGGCACCATGTACCTTTTCTTCTCGTGTTTTTTTGTAGCCGGCCTTCTCGAAAGAGCGGATGGAAGCCTGATTGTGTGTTTTAATAAAGGCTTCTACCGGCATCCTGTTTCTTTCAAAATACAGCTTTGCCGTGCCTTTCAGGAATTCCGGCGCCAGGCCTTTTCCCCTGAACTGCTCTGCAACGGAAACTCCCACCACCGCATGATCTTCCAATACGTCGTAACGGATCATCCCGGCAGGCTCATGATTGAGCTCAGCAATATAGATCAGGGAAGCCGGGTCGGCCAGCTTTTTTGTAAACCAGGCTTTGTGCGTTTCCAAAGGGATCGCTTCCGAGAAATAAGAGTTTTCCCGTGATACCTTGTCGTTGGCCCATTCGTAGATGAGCAGCACATCGTCTGCATTTGCCCTTCTATAGGTAATCTCCGCAAAGAGCGCCAGAAAACGGTCTTTGATCTGTGCATCGAACGCCACTGCCTGTGCCTGCAATTGTGCAGAATAATCACTTTGCTGCAGGATGGTTTTTATCTTTTCTTTAAAATCCTCTGTGTTGCTGTGCTCCAGGTTCCCTGCTCCAAAAATAAGCTGATGGTCCAGGCAGCCCTGGTACAGGCCTTTTTGGTTCTCCACATAATAACCGGATAAAACCGGCATTTTCACAGAGCATAATTCATACAGAATGGTACTGGAAGAAGCGATCGCAAAATCGCAGATCTTCATCAGCTCCGCCAACGCGTTCTCCGAAAGATTTTGATGGATCTGAAGACGTGTTTCAGATGTCTTGAGCTCAAAAATACCGCGGTGTACATAAGCCGCACCCAGCACAACATGAACGCCCCTGATCTCCGGAAAAAACAACAAAGCCCTGGTCGCTTTTAAACTGAGGTCAAATGGATCGGCGCCACCGAAGCACACAAAGGCTGTTTTCAGAGCCTGCGTTTCACGGTATTGTTTAGCCGCTTCCAGGAAGGCTGGTCTTAAGATAGCGTACTTTGTACCCAGCGCCAGTTTGGTGTAAGCTTCGCGGCTGTACTCGGAAGCACGTGCTGCTAACGAATGATTGATTACCACATCCGCATACATGTGTTCTTTGCAAAAATCGTCGATGTAGCTAAGGTGATAACCCCTCTCTTTTAAGGCACGCTGCCAGGCCGCGTCAAATTGATAACCATCGGCTACAATCCTGTATTCCTTTGCCGGATAGTGCTCCTGCAGCCATTCCGGCTCCTGCGCCACCGAAACCGCTTCGGGAATCAGGGCATAGCAATAATCCGTAGGAATAGCGCTCACAGTTGTTTGAGCGGATGTTACCAAAACAACCTCATATTCTTTTCTGAAAAGCTCCACCAGGGCAAAAATACGGTACAGGTGGCCTAAGCCAATCTCACTGTTACCGTCTGCTCTGAATAAAATGCGTTTCATACGTGCTGTTAAAAATCTTAGTTGTATTTTCTGAAAACAGGCTTGATCGGTTCTCCCACGAGGTATTTCTCATAACCTTCCTCTACACCTTTGGCATACACCACCATGGCTTTGTCAAAAGCTTCGAATGTTTTTTGCATATCCTCTTCCGTGTGCGATACACTTAAATTAAAGGTTCCACGAAACAGGATACCGTGCTTGATCACTTCCTGGTAGAAGAGGGTTTTCAGACCATCGCTTGCTACTCCGTCTTTATCCCTGAATACCATCAGCTGCCAGCAGGCGTGACCTTTCAGCTCCAGGTGTTTTTCCAGCTTGTGTTTTTTAATCAGCGCATTCACTTCCTTGTTAATGATCAATCCTTTTTGCTTGTCGGATTCAATCGTATCATTGTCGCGTGTGTAGGTAATGGAAGCGATGGCGGCGGCCAGGGTATGGGTTTCTGCACCATGCGTGGTAGAAATTAAAAACACACGCTCTTTATCGTGATTGATTCCTCCCAGGTTCATGATCTCTTTTTTACCGGCCAGCATGCAGGCCGAAAAGCCATTGGCCACGCCTTTTCCCCAGGTGCTCAGATCCGGCTCAATATCCAGCTCTTTGTGAACGCCCGGAAAACCAAGCTTAAAGCCGGTGATCATTTCATCGAGGATAAACACTGCGCCATTCTTATGACACAGGTCTTTTACCTTATGCAAAAAATTATCCACCGGAAAATCGAACTCCATCGGCTCCAGGATCACGCAGGCAATTTCGCCCGGATGCTGTTTGAACAAGGCTTCCACGGAAGCAATATCGTTGTATTTAAACGTTAAAGTCAGGCTTGCCATCTCCTCAGGCACACCGGAGTTGCAGGCTTTCACGCCCATGTACCAATCGTCGTAGGAGAAAAATCCATGATCGGAACAAAAAGCCACGTACTTTTTATTGGTATAGGCACGCGCCAGCTTCACGGCAGCTGTGGTAACGGTAGAACCATTCTTCGCAAATTTCACCATATCGGCGGAAGGTACCGACTTCAGAAAAAGCTCGGCCAGCTCCGACTCGATCGGCGACGGACACTGGAAGTTCACCCCTTTCTCCAGCTCGCTGCGTACGGCAGACAATACCGGCTCAAAGGCATGACCCAGGCTCACCGCCGTTAAGCCCATTGCCCAGTCGATGTATTCATTCCCGTCCACATCCCATACATGGCTTCCTTTGCCATGCGAGATCACTTTAGGTCCCAGCAAAGGCGATTGGTCGGGTCCTTTGCTGTAGGTATGACACCCCGCAGGAATAAGCTCCTGCGCGCGTTTGATCATGCTGTCTGATTTTTCAAAATTTGTAATCATGTGCTGAATATATAGTTTAATTATTTTTTAAAGAGTTTTGATAACCTTCGTTCCGGTTGATATGCTTGTTGATGCCGTTGATGAGGTCGTTGGTTCTATAATAATCGGCATAAGTCTTCCAGTCCTTGCCAGTCCCCAGTTTTTCAATTAATAATGAGATCACTTCAAAATCCGAAGCTTCATCCACGGTAAGCCGTACGTCGCTGTAATTCTCAGGATTGGAAACATTAAACGATTGGAACAGGTCTTTGCCGTTAAAGGAAGAGTTCCGGTGAATATAAGGAGTTACATGTTCTGTGTCGGATGCCAAGGTCGCCTCGCGCCATGCTCTTTCAAACGCAGCAAATTTAAACACTTCGATGTCCATCCCATCCGGAAAGGTCGGATTCAGGGTATTTGAGCAATAATCCACGTCCAGGTCAAGCGCCTTTTCAATGACGGTATCGATCAATTGCGGGTCGATCAGCGGGCAATCGGAAGTAAGCCTTACCATCCAAAGCGGTTGATAAGGTGATGCCGCCAGGTAAAAACGATTCAGGACATTATGTATGCTTCCCCTGTAAAAAGGCAAGCCATGCGCAGAGGCTAATCCGGCAATTGCTTCGTCTTCGGGTGCTATCGTGGTGGCCACCAGGAGCTGGTCTATGCGCTTCGATTTTAAGATGCGTTCGAAATGAATCTCCAGCAGCGTTTGATCGCCAACCTTCTTCAAAACTTTTCCCGGTAAACGTGTGGAGCCTGTACGCGCCTGTGTAATTGCTAAGACATTCATGAGTTCCAGGTTGAAGGGTTTAACAACGAATTATCTTCTACACGCAATGCATTCAACTGTGCCATCAGCTCTGCCGGCATGCGGCAATTCAATGATTCCAAATTTTGATTTAACTGGGCGACTGTATCCACGCCAATCAGCACCTGGTCGATCTGCTCTTGCTGAACCACATAGTTCAGGGCAATATCGGAAAGACCGATCCCATAAGTTACAGACGCTTTCGCAACCTGATCGAGGTAAGGCCTAAGAGCCTTGAGCTTTTCAGGCAGGCTTTCCATAAAAAATAAGCCCTGCAAAAACACCGAGCGTGTATGTACTTCCATCCCTTTCTGCTTCGCTGCGGCGATCAGGGAACCGCGCTGGGCCTGGTTATCAAGCATATTGAAGGGTAATTGCACCAGGTCGACAGGGTAAGCCAGTAAACGCTCAAGCTCACTGTTAGTGTACACCGATACACCGAATTTCCTGATCAGTCCTTGTGTTTTCAGGGATTCTATACCTGTCCTGTAGCCTTCGTAATAGGTTTCGAAATCTTTGAAGGAATGAAACATATAAGCGTACAAATGATCCACTCCTAATGTTTTCAGGTCCTGCGCCACACGCTCCGAAAGATTGTCTGACAGATCCTTCCGACCGGCACTGAACTTCGTCACGATGTCAAAACGATGAGAAGACGCGCGGTGATAGTCGCCAATCACTTCCTGCGCATTGCCATAAGCTTCGGCTGTATCGAGGATCCGGATTCCCTGTTGAAAGGCAAGGTCGAGGATAGCAGCAACGCTCTCCGCTGTAGGCTTTCCTGTGCGGTTGTTGATGCCGTAGTCAAGCCCGAATTGTACCGTGCCTAAAATAAGTTTACCTGTAGCTGGCATTCAGATCTTTTTTGAGCAATAAAATGCTGTACTTGTTGTAATGGTCATTACCGGCGTCATACATTTTTGAATCATGGTTCAGGGTCGACTTGTCCAGTAAATAATATAATTTCGAAGAAGTAAAAATCTCATCGTAATTCTGCTTGAAAGAGTAAGCACTAAAATCTTTGATATGCTGGTATTGGTTTTTCAGGGATGTTTCAGAGAAAAAATCCACGATGATGAGCAGACCGCCGTCTTTGAGAACGCGGTCTATTTCTGAAACAACTTTAAACACGATGTTCCGGTCAATCACATAAAACACAAATCCAACAATCACTACATCCATGCTTGCATCCTGGTACATGCTCAGGTTATCGGCCGTACCCACTTGCAACAAAAGATCGTCGAAGTTGTCTTTACCAAAAGCGATGGCTTTCTCCGAAGGATCGATCCCGAAGATCTGGCAATCCTTGTATAATTGCTTGATCCCGTTAAGCCTGTAGCCCGCAGAGCAGCCTATTTCTAAAAAGTTTCCCTGCTTCAGGTTATATTTTTCTATCAGTTGAACAACTTTATCTTCTGTGGGAGCATAGCTCATCAGGTAATCCCTGTTCCGTTCGAACCAGGCATCTGCCTCGTAGGCCACAAAAGCTTCTTTTTGTTTACTGTTTTCCATGAAAACGATTTATAGTTGAAATAACAAATTCTTGTTCTTCATCTGTAAGGGTCGGATACATCGGGATACTGATACAGTGCCTGTAATAGTTTTCAGCCTGGGGGAAATCGCCCGGCTTCCAGCCAAACTGCCTGTAGTATGGCATCAGGTGTACCGGTACATAATGGATCTGTGCAAAGATACCGTTGGAGATCAGGAAGTCATACAAGCCTTTGCGGTCTTCCACTTCTATTACGAATAAATGATAGGCATTGAAGTGCCCGGCTTTCTCCGCCTGTAGCTTAATCTGCGGATTTCCTGCGAACGCATCGCGGTATTTTTTGGCGATTTCATGACGCCTGGCAATACCTGCATCCGCACGTTTGAGCTGGCTATTGGCCAGAGCCGCCTGTATATCGGTGATCCTGTAATTATAGCCCAGCACCTGCATTTCGTAATACCAGGCACCTTGTTTTTCAGGCTCCGGAAAATCGTATTGCAAATTTTCTTTGGTAATTCCATGCGTACGAAGCATCATAAGCTTCTTATACAACACCTCGTCGTTGGTCGTAATCATTCCACCTTCACCGGCCGCAATGTGTTTTACCGGGTGAAAGGAAAAAGCCGCTGCATGGGCGTAACGGCCGTTACCACAATTCTGCTGTTGCCCTTTCGAGTCTATAAAATAGCCGCCGGGAGAATGGCAGGCATCTTCCAGGATAAACAAACCATATTCATCCGCTAATGCCCGGATCGCCTCCAGGTTTACCGGGTAGCCCGTAAAATCAACCGGCACCACCGCCTTAAAGTAACCCTTGGGATGCTTCTGCAGCAAGGCTTTCAGGTTGTCTACCGACATCACATAGGTATCGGGATCGATGTCCACAAAATGAACCTCGGCATCGCAGTAGCGCGCAGCGTTGCCCGATGCCGCGAAGGTGATCGGCGTGGTAATAATGCGGTCGCCTTTCTGCAAACCGATAGCCAACAAGGGTAAATGCAGGGCAGCTGTGCCATTAGACACAGCTACCGCATAGTTGCAGCCGATGTAGCTGGCAAAGTTTTTCTCAAACTCCGCGATGCGCGGCCCCTGGGTCAAAAAGTCAGAATGCAGGGCTTGTACCACTGCATCTGTATCTTCCTGAGAAATATATTGCTTTCCGTAAGGAATTTTATAAGTCATACTATTAATTCACTTCAAAGTTAGGATCCACGTAATCTCTGATCTGTTGGCGCAGGCTCTCAACCGTTTCCCACTGATCGTTGGTTCCCGAGTTGTAGCAAAACTGCTCAGGCACTGCTTTGGCATTAAAATGTTTTTTATAGGCCTCCACATCAAAAATCGGCTGCTGCGGAAGGATGGCATAATATTTACCAAGATCCAGCGTGTTGAAGGAATCCGATGACGTGATCATTTCCTCATGCAGCTTTTCACCCGGGCGGATGCCCACTTCTACCTGTTTGCAATTCGGATCGATGGCCGTAGCCACGTCCACAATCTTGTAGGAAGGAATCTTCGGTACAAAGATCTCGCCGCCCCATGAATTCTCAATTGCATTGAATACCATTTCGCATCCGTCTTCCAGTGAAATATTGAAACGCGTCATACGCTTATCAGTGATCGGCAATACGCCTTCATGTCTTTTCTTCAGGAAGAAAGGCATGACCGAACCGTTAGAGCCCATCACGTTGCCGTAACGTACCACGGAAAAAGAAAGATCCCTTTTCCCTTTGATATTATTGGCCGCAATGAAAAGCTTATCGGAAGCCAGCTTCGTGGCACCATACAGATTGATCGGCGCAGCCGCCTTATCGGTGGATAAAGCCACCACTTTTTTTACACCTGTTTTAAAAGCGGCGTTGATCACGTTCTCAGCCCCCAGGATATTGGTTTTCACACACTCCATCGGGTTATACTCCGCAATGTGAACATGCTTCATCGCCGCCGCATGAATCACCACATCAATCCCCTCAAAGGCACTGATGAGACGGCTTTCGTCCCTGACATCACCCAGGAAAAAACGGATGGCCGGGTATTTACTTTCCGGGTACTCCATCGCCATCTGGTAATGCTTCTGCTCATCACGCGACAGGATCACCAGTCGTTTAACATCCGGAAACCGTTCAAAGATGATCTTGGTAAACATCTTTCCAAAGGAACCGGTCCCCCCGGTAATTAAGACACTTTTGTTATTTAACATATTCTGATCACAGGTTTAAAATAATTGACTATCAACCACTTAAAAAGAATTAACCATTTTAAATGAGGATAACAAATATACTTAATAAACCCACACAAAATGTAGTCTGTGTAAATAATTTATTAAGTCCCGGACCCTGAAAAATGAGCTTTTTGAGCACTCCTTTCAACCAGGAAAAACAGGGAAAGTGCCTCAGTCGATTTCCTGATCTAACGTTGTTCAATTAACCGACTCTTCCTCCCACCCGCGCGCTGCTTGATGTCGTCGGTACCTCCCTGTCTTCTTTTGGATGCGGGAACGCTGTTCTTCCCGAATTTGTATGTGAACGAAACCGTGGCCACCCGTGTATCGCGGCTTACCCGGAACGTCCCGTCCCGCAAGCATGCAGGGATCGGGACGAACACGCCCAAAACCGAACAGTCTTATGTTCTCTCAAAAACGCCAAATTACAACTTAAATATTGCTTTTTATGACAGTCCTGGCATCGGTTTCGGTAAGAACATCATGACTTACATTCACTTTAACAAAATGATTTACAAACAATTACAAAGCCATATGAAAAATTATTTTTCATTTATGAAAGTACTTTTATAAATTTGTGAAAGCTATTTCATATATACAGACATATTGAGCACTATTTCAAAAACAGGCTACCTGGGAGGAGCCACACGGCTGAGGAGAATCGGTGAAAAGCTACAGGCGGAAGGTGATAAGATCTACAGCGATCTTGGGATTAACTTCAAAGCCAGCTGGTTTGCCACCTACCATACGCTGGTACAAACCGACAAGCCTCTCACCATGCAGGAGATCACCGCCTCCATTGATTTCACACACATTACGGTCAAGAACATTGTCCGGGAGCTGGAGGAAAACGGCTACGTCAAAATAAAGCCGAACCCCCACGATGCCCGCTCCAAGCATGTCAGCCTGACGGTGAAAGGGAAAAACCTGCTAACGAAACTGCAGCCTGTCTGGAAATCGATCGCGCTCAATCTCCGCCTGCTCCTCACCAGCGGGCATCCCAACTTCATTGCCATCATCGGCCGGGTAGAAACAGAAATGGAACAGAGGCCCCTGCACCGGCGCGTCCTTCAGTCGTCTTCACCGGAACAGATTACGGTATGCGATTACAGGCCCTCGTTAAAGCCTTATTTTACAGAGCTTGTAGGCCCCTGGCTTGAAAACCTCCTGGATGGTAAACCGGAAAAGGAAGATGGGCTGGCGCTTGAGCATCCCGATAAGGTGTATATCAAAACCGGCGGCTTTATCTTTTTTGCACAGAACGAGGCACAGAAAGTCATCGGATGCGTTGCCCTGAAGCGACTGAACGAGGACAGCTTTGAGCTCTGTAAATTATATGTTCATCCGGAAGCCCGCAAACAGGGCATTGCAACCAAACTGATCGAGCGTTGCATCAACCGTTGCCGGGAAAATGCAGCAAGGGACTTATGGCTTCAAAGCACCAACAGCATGCCTGAGGCCCACCGGCTTTACGACAGCCTGGGATTTAAAGATGCTGCAGCTCCTACATACATGCTGGTATTAAACCGGACTCAAAAAATAATGCGCTTACACTTATAAAAATACCATCCTTTCGTATAAACACACACCACATGAAAATCCAGAACGACATCAGCATTGTTGAATACCTGCCCGAACACCGCCTTCGCTTTAAAGAAATCAATGAGCAATGGATTACCCGCTCCTACGTCATGGAAGAAGAAGACATTAAAACCGTAGAAGATCCTGAAACCTATATTTTAAAAGACGGCGGAAAGATCTACATCGCCTTATACAATGGGCATCCCGTGGGAACCTGCGCCTACCTTAACATGGGCGACAAGGTGTATGAAATGATCAAATTTGCTGTAGATGAGGATTACCGGGGCTTAAAGATCGGGAAGATCCTGGCGGAGGAATCTGTAGAAAGCATTAAACAGCTGGGCGCCGACAAGATTATCCTGTTTTCCAATAAAGGTGGCTCTGCCAAAGCCATAGAGATGTACTACAAAATGGGCTTTAAAGAAATTCCTTTGGGCAACTCTGAATTTGCAAGGGCCGATATCAAAATGGAATTGATTTTTTGAGTGCAGCCCGCTCTAAGGGGCTTTTCTTCATTCTGTAAACGGTAAACTCCGAAATGGGTTCAGTGTGAATTCTGATTTTTTTCTGTAACTATTATTCGTCGCTTCGTCATGATTGGAAACGAAACCTGATGAAACGATATCTACGATTTGGAATGCTTGTGATCCTGTTTGCATCGTCCGCAGTACTGAAAGCGCAATCTAAAACCTATGTGAAACAGCAGCTTAATTTTGAAAGCGACGCCTCTGTTCTCACCAGGAGCCATAAGAGAACGATCAATAAATTCATTGACACCTTATTGCAAAGACATACCTTGGTGAAAGTGTTTATCAAAGGGAATACAGACAATGTAGGTGATAGCGTGTACAACAAAAAATTGTCCCAGCTCCGGTCGAAAGCCGTGAAGGATTATCTTCTGCAAAAGAATGTTCCTCCAGCTGTTATGCGTATTTCCAACTATGGCGAAGAGATGCCCATTACCAGCAATGACAATGAAAGCGGGAAGTTCAGGAACCGGCGCGTAGAGATCGTTATCCAATACGCTCCGAAAATTGTGGTGGAGGAAAAACCGGTAGCCAAAGCAGTTACGACAAGTCCTGAGAAAAAAACGGATCCCTGTGGCGGTGATACAACGATTAAGCTGGCACAGGGCTCCACGGTGCGCATCAATAAATGCGATTACGCCCGCATGAAGGACTGCATCACGATCTCCGAATTCAACAACCAGCAGGCGCTCATCAACAGCGATCTCACCACCATGACCACCGATAATACAGCCCTGATCAGCGGCGGCATGTTCACCATTAACCTCTGCTCCAAAGATACCTGCCTGAAAAAACCGATCATCATGCGCGTGCCATACAATGATTCCTGCCTGGGCGATGCACGCCTCACCTTATGGGACGTGACTATCGGGAATCGCTGGGGGAACAGTACCAGCAAGGGCCTGAAGCTGATCAAAGAGAACGGTAAAAAATACTATGAGTTTGAAGTGTACTGTTCCGGAGGAAAGAACCTGGACATTAAGATCAGTAATTTCATTAAATATAATGTGAATATTGATTTCCGGATGAAAAGCAAACGCGTGAAATTGCTGGAGGTGCGGCTGGCTTATGATTGCCCGAATGCCGTGATCAGCGGTAGCAAAAAACATCCGAGTAAATCCATTACCCTGAAAGGATTTTGCCCTGATAAAGAACCTTTTGTGTATGCCAAAGCAGTGACCAAAAAGGGTGACACCCTGCAGATGGAATATACACCCATCCGGACCTTAACACACAAAAATGCTTATTGCAACTGCGAAAAATCGACCATTAAAACGGGCAGTAAGAAAGCCTCACTTAGCAGCGCGGCAATGGACACAAGACTTCCGAAGTTCCCTTTGCACAAGCGCTATTACTTAAAGAAAAAAGATTTTGAGAAAGTGCCACGGAAACACGAGGTGGTAAAGAATTAACCTGTCTGTGTCAGGATTATAAATCCTGTCAGGTGAAGCTAAAATTAAACGTGCTCGCTATAGCGTTCCGGGATAGATAATAAAGTCTCGCGGATCTCGTCGATGTGCTCGGTCGTTACCAGCTTCATGCGGGTTTCCTTGAAATGGTCGATGCCCTTGAAATAATTGGTATAGTGCGGGCGCATTTCCAGGACACCCAATTTAGGGCCTTTCCACTCGATCGATTTATTGAAATGTGCCAAGGCCACTTCCACCCTGTTTTCCAGGGTTGGTTTCGGCAAATGCTCTCCCGTTTTCATAAAGTGCTTGATCTCATTGAAGATCCAGGGATAGCCGATGCTGGCGCGACCGATCATGATACCGTCGACACCATAGCGGTTCTTGTATTCCAGGGCCTTCTCAGGCGTGGTAATATCGCCGTTACCGAAAACAGGAATCTGAATTCTCGGATTATTCTTCACGGCGGCAATGTGCTCCCAGTTCGCCGAGCCTTTATACATCTGCGCGCGGGTGCGGCCATGAATGGTGAGGGCTTTGATGCCCACATCCTGCAGGCGCTCGGCCACTTCCATGATATTGATCATGTTGTCGTCCCAGCCCAGGCGCGTTTTCACCGTCACCGGCAAAGAGGTTGATTTCACAACGGCTTTCGTGAGGCGCACCATCAGGTCCACATCTTTCAACACCCCTGCTCCTGCTCCTTTGCACACCACTTTTTTCACCGGGCAGCCGAAATTAATGTCAAGCAGGTCGGGTTGTGTGGCATCCACAATTTTAGCGGACAGTGCCATCGCTTCCTCATCGCCACCGAAGATCTGGATGCCGATGGGCTTCTCATAATCGAAGATGTCAAGCTTCTGGCGGCTTTTGATGGCATCGCGGATCAGGCCTTCGCTGCTGATGAATTCCGTGTACATAAGATCAGCGCCATATTTCTTACATACGTAACGAAAGGGCGGATCGCTCACATCTTCCATCGGGGCAAGCAATAGCGGGAATTCTCCCAGTTCTATGTCGGCAATTTTTACGATGGCGCAAAGGTAGGCTTTTTTTTGAAATGGAGCAAGGTAGCTGCGGTGCTTCGACTTCGCTCCGCTATTCAGCTCCTTCCTCTTCCCCATCCGGCTTAGCAGCCGGCGCCAGCGGACCGTCGATGGCGTTGTAAATGCGCCAGGTGGAATACACGCTACGGTTGAGGCGGTTGCTCAATACCACGATCGTAAGGCTGTCTTTAAAGCGCCTGTGAAAAGAGGTCCGGTAGCCATGCCACCAGCCGTTGTGAAACACTTCCTTGTTGGGAGCGTTCATATTCATGCGCCAGCCGAGGCCGTAGTTGCCCAGCTTTTTCTCGGGGCTGTATGCCGTGTAAGCAAGGTCCTGTGTCTCCCGGTTCAGCAGCTTGTTCTGGTAAAGGGCATTGCTCAGCAGGAACAGATCGTAAGTGGTGGTATAAATGCCTTTATCTCCCAATACCCCGTCATTACGGTCGGCAGCCACTTCGCGGTATTTCATGGTATAACCGTGGGTCAGGTTCGGATCTTTCACATTTAAGGTGCTGCGCGTAAAGGTATGGTTCATTCCCAGCGGTGTAAAGATCTCATCGGACAGATATTGCGAATAGCTTTTGCCCGATGCTTTTTCGATGATGAGTGCCAGCAGCGCATAATTGGTATTGCAATAGTTGAAGCGCGTATCAGGCTTGAGCCAGGCCTTCGGCTGGTCTTTGATCATCACATCCAGCATGTCCTGCCCGCTGATGAGGTCCGGCTTTTCGGGCAGCAAACCCGTGCAGAAATACAGGTAATTGGGAAGGCCGGAACGGTGGCAGAGCAGCTGCTTCACCGTCACACCCTCATAAGGAAAGCCGCTCAGGACCTCGCTCACCGGTGTTTCGAGCTTAAGCTTGCCCTGCTCTATCAAGAGCAAAGTGGCCACGCCGGTAATAACCTTGGAAACCGATGCCAGCTGGAACAGGGAGGTATCGCTCAGTTTCACATTACGTTCCTTGATGCCATAACCGAAGGATTTGCGGTAGATGACCGTATGGCCTTTGGCAATGAGCACATTCCCGTTGAAGGCATCGCTGCTATAGAGCTTCTGAAACAGCGTATCGATGCGGTAGATCTCGGCCTTGTACTTCAGCGAATCGGCCAGGGCCGGCTCCGTATGCTTTTGTGCAGGCGAGGCATTGGATACCTCCGTCTGGTTACAGGTAACAATTAAAAAAGAACATATAACGAGTGATAACAGGTACTTCATGCCTTAATTGGTGCTTGTGGACGAATGCTTCTTTGCAGGGATCTCTTCTTCCTCATCGTCGTCCTTGTATTTATTATAATCCAGTTTATTTCCCCAGAAATTCATCTGCTGCTTGATCCAGGCTTTGCGGCCGGCGATGTAGGAGCTCGGCGGGTTGGCCTTATATTGCAATGGATTAGGAAGGATGGCCGCAATGGCGGCAGCTTCGTCCTTGCTGAGCTTCCTGGCGGATTTGTGGAACCAGTGCTGGCTGGCGGCTTCCGCGCCATAAATGCCCTTGCCCATTTCAATGCTGTTGAGGTACACTTCCATGATCCGCTCCTTGCTCCAGAAGGTTTCGATGAGCAAGGTAAACCATACCTCCAGGCCTTTGCGGATATAGCTGCGGCCCGGCCACAGAAATACATTTTTAGCGGTTTGCTGACTGATGGTGCTGGCGCCTCTTGTGCGCTTCCCTTTCTCATTTTCCTTCATCGCTTTTTCGATGGCTCCAAAATCAAGCCCGTAATGCTTCAGGTAGTTCTGGTCTTCGCTGCATACCACCGCCAGCTGGAGCTTCGGGGAGATCTCTTCCAGGGGCACCCAGTCGTGCTCCATGATCACGCCTTTGTTGCCGCCTATCTGCTCTATGTTACGGATCAGCATCAGGGGAGTAATGGGTACAGGCACCCAGCGGAATACAATGACAGAAACAATGGAAAGGATGATAAAGATCACACATGTTTTCCACAAAATGGTCCAGGTTTTGCCTAATATTTTTCTAAGCATCCCGTAAAACTATTCTATAATTTACTGTAAGTTTACAGTCTCGTTATTTTTTAACAACAATCTTTTTTTAATAACATGAAATAGCCATTACGACGTGTCGTGACCGAAGCACAAATACCAGACATGGCTACGACCTACTCCGGCATCACAATCACGACGCGTTGCGATAAGAATTACCGCTTAACACACTCACTACCACCCTATGAAGGCAAAACACATTTACACTACATTGATCATCCTGGCCGTAGCGGCTCTTGGCCTTTATTTCTATCAAAAATACAATGTGGCGCCGCCTATCGATATTTCTAAGATTGAGGTGGTGGACCAGGACACCAACCGCTTCGACATTCAATCGCTGAAGGGACAAAAAGTGATTGTAAGCTTCTACGCCAGCTGGTGCCCCAACTGCCTCGAGGAACTGAAAGAGATCAACGCCATTAAAAACAGCCGGCTGAGCGATGTTACCGTGCTGTGTATTACCGACGAGAGCATTGAAAAAATGGTGTCTTTCCGCGAAAAAACGGCTTACCCTTTTACCTTCGTGACCCTGGTAAGCAATTTTCGGGACTTTGGCATTCACTCGATCCCCACAACCTATTTGCTCAATACCAAAGGCGAAGTGGTATACGACAATGTAGGCTACATCGACTGGGCGGACGAATCGACCTGCGGGCACCTGAAAAGTTTAATGCAATAATTACACGGAAATGGCGTCTTTTAGCTATTTTTCAACTATATTTAAACCTGTTTTTTACAAACTTATTATATGACAAAGATCAAATTCGGAACCGACGGCTGGAGAGCGATTATCGCAAAGGATTTTACCGTAGAGAATGTAGCACGCGTGACAGAAGCGACTGCTGTGTGGATCAAACAACACTTTAAGGAGCCGAGCGCGGTGGTTGGTCACGATTGCCGCTTTGCCGGTGAATTGTTTGCCGAAACAACGGCTAAGGTGTTTATCGCCAATGGCGTGAAAGTATACCTGGCCAAAGATTATGTATCGACTCCGATGATCTCTTTAGGTGCTCTGAAATTGAATACATCTCTTGGTATTATCATTACAGCCAGCCACAACCCGCCGTCCTACAACGGCTATAAGCTGAAAGGGCATTACGGCGGTCCGCTGGTTCCGGAGAAGATCCAGGAGATTGAAGATATCATTCCGGATAAAGCCAATCCCAACTACGATGCCATCGACCTGAAAGAGGCCGAAGCAAAAGGCATGCTGGTGTATACCAACCTGGAAGACATGTACCTGAAGCACGTGGAGGAATCCTTTGATCTGAAAGCCATTAAGTCATCAGGTCTGAAGCTGGCCTACGACAGCATGTTCGGCGCCGGTAAACGCGTGATGAAGCGCTTGTTCCCGGAGATCATTCACTTGCATGACGACGATAATCCGGGATTCCACGGCCAGGCGCCTGAGCCTATCCACAAGAATTTACTGGAGTTCAGCGAGCTCATCAAAAAAGACGGACATATCAACTGCGGCCTCTGCACCGACGGGGATGCCGACAGGATCGGGCTTTACGACAGCAAAGGAAATTTTGTGGATTCGCACCACATCATCTTGTTACTGGTAAAATACCTGGTGGAAGAGAAAAAAATGGGCGGAAAAATCGTGGCTGCCTTTTCGGTAACGCCGCGCATCCATAAGCTGGCTAAGCATTACAACCTGCCGATCGTCATCACGCAGATCGGCTTCAAACACATTGCAGGCTATATGATCAATGAAGATGTGATCATGGGCGGCGAGGAAAGCGGCGGTATTGCTATCAAAGGGCATATTCCTGAGCGCGACGGCATCTGGATGGGACTCACCATCTGGGAATACATGGCCAAGTCAGGGAAAACCCTGGAGCAGCTGATTGAAGACCTGTACAAATTAACGGGTGCTTTTGTGTATGAGCGTAACGACCTGCATTTGACGGAAGAGGTGAAACAGCGCATCATCAAAGGCTGCAAAGACGATATTTATAAATCCTTCGGGCCTTACAAAGTAGAGCGCCTGGAAACCATCGACGGCTGGAAATACCATTTCGACAACGACCAGTGGCTCATGATCAGGGCTAGCGGAACGGAGCCGGTGCTGCGCCTGTATGGTGAAAGCGATACGCTCGAGAACACGCGCAAATTGCTGAAAGCGGCGCAGGATACCTTGTTGGGGTAAGATAACCGATGGTTTCGAGAGCCTCAACCATCGATTCGTTGACTGAGGCTCTCGAAGTCAACGAAAAATATCACATCCAGCGCTCGAAAGTGACAAATACATAATAAACTGATGAAGTATAGTATCGCCCTCTTTTTTTGTGTTATTACGATCAACGGCTTAATAGCCCAAAACATCAGCCTGGAAACCAAAACCGGGAAGAGCGGCACCACATATACTTTCTTTAAAAAGAATAACTGTAAAATAGCCTTTACCAATGTGCGACCCGACAAAAAAGACGCTTCGGTGTTGCTTTGTATTCCTGCGGCCTTTACCAATACCGGCAACGATCACATCGACGGCATCTTTGCTGTAAAAGGTGAAGTGGGCAACAGCGGCGTGATCAACAAAACCCTGGGCGGCGTTTGCTACATCGAAAAGAACAGCTGCCGGATCTTTCAATCCGCTAAGGGGCGCCTGTTTAACGACAGCCTCCTGCAGGTGGTGAAGACCGGCAACATCTCCTTTTTTCAGCAGATCCAATGCATTCAGAATGGCAAGGCGGCAAGTTTCGCAGATCAGAAGGTTTTTCAACGCCGCGGTATTGCGGTTTTAAAGGATCATTCCATCGCCATCATCGAAAGCACAGAGAACATTACTCTGAAAGTATTTTCGGAAGACCTCGCAAAATTAGGCGTTGTGGATCTGATCTACACCGATATGGGCGCCTGGGACGAAGGCTGGTACCGAGATCCGGCAACTCAAATGCGGAAAACGATAGGCAGGGACCTTTCGCAAACAGCCCGCCAAAGCAACTGGGTTATTTTTCAAAAATAAAAGCCGGACGGCTGTGGGTTTACCGTCTGTCACATTGGCTCCTAATTCCTGAAAACCAATACGTTAATTTTACAAAAATTCCACATCTTTGTTGAAATTTCATTAAGTTTGTGACCTGACAATGTCATTAGAAACCAACATTAAGGCAGCAATCCGCGACATCCCCGATTTCCCAAAACCGGGTATTATGTTCAAAGACATTACCCCTATTTTTGAGAATCAGCAGCTTTGTAATGAAATTGTAGATGGCTTTGTTGAGCGCCTGGGCACAAGGCCCGATGCCATTGTAGGAATTGAAAGCCGGGGTTTTTTGTTCGGAATCCTGTTAGCCAATAAGCTGAACGTGCCTTTTATCCTGGTGCGCAAAGCGGGCAAGCTGCCTTACAAAACCATCAGCTACGAGTATGCGCTGGAATACGGCACATCAAAAGTAGAGATGCACATTGGCAGCGTGCAGAAAGGCTGGAACGTATTGATCCACGACGACCTCCTGGCAACAGGCGGCACAGCGGCAGCGGCGGCCAACCTGGTAGAACAGCAGGGAGCGAAAGTAAGCGGTTTCAGCTTTGTTGTGGAGCTGGGATTTTTAAACGGAAAACAAAAACTAAATATACACTCAAATAATATCACATGTCTAGCGCAGTATTAGAAAACCCGGTTGGAATGAGCTTCCAGACCAACGAAAATCAGCAAATGATCGCTGATATGATCCGCAAATTCGGTAAGGAGCATATCTATCCTAAAATGATGGAATGGGACGAGGCACAAACCTTCCCGGTAGAAGTATTCAAAAAATTGGGTGAGCTTGGCCTCATGGGCGTACTGGTTCCTACAGAATACGGTGGATCAGGATTAAGCTATACCGAATATGTTACTGCTATTATTGAGCTGAGCAAGATCTGCGGATCAATCGGCTTATCGATGGCTGCACACAACTCGTTATGCACAGGCCACATCCTGGCTTTCGGCAATGAAGCGCAAAAAGCAAAATATTTACCGAAACTCGCTACAGCTGAGTGGATCGGCGCCTGGGGCTTAACGGAAACAGGAACGGGCTCTGATGCCGGCGGAATGGCAACAACAGCTGTGAAAGACGGAGATTACTACGTTCTGAACGGTTCTAAAAATTTCATCACGCACGCCATCTCCGGAAACGTAGCGGTAGTGATTGCCCGCACAGGCGAGAAAGGCGACAGCCACGGCATGAGCGCTTTCATTATTGAAAAAGGAACGCCGGGCTTCAAGTCAGGCAAAAAAGAAAATAAACTGGGCATGCGCGCCAGCGAAACAGCGGAGCTGATCTTCGAAAACTGCCGCGTTCACAAAGACCAGATGATGGGCAAGGAAGGTGAAGGCTTTATTCAGGCGATGAAAGTGCTGGATGGCGGACGGATCTCCATCGCAGCCCTGAGCTGTGGTATTGCCCGTGGTGCTTACGAGTGCTCCCTGAAATATTCTAAAGAGCGTGAGCAATTCGGCAAGCCGATCTCTGCTTTCCAGGCTATCAGCTTTAAGCTGGCCGATATGGCTACCGAGCTGGAAGCTGCTGAGTTATTGACCTTCAAAGCGGCTGACTTAAAAAACCGCGGACAGAAAATGACGAAGGAAGGCGCTTTCGCAAAATACTACGCTTCCGAAGTATGTGTAAGAAACAGCACGGAGGCGGTTCAGATCTTCGGCGGATACGGATTCACCAAAGACTTCCCTGCTGAGAAATACTACCGCGATAGCAAGCTCTGCACGATCGGTGAAGGCACCAGCGAGATCCAGAAAATCGTGATCGCGAGGGAATTACTGAAAGACTAATTTTTATTTTACCTTAAATACAAAGCCTGATCATCCGATCGGGCTTTTTTTGTTTCCGGGAAATTATAAATCAAGAGCGATAAGAAACTATAGTTTATGTCTGTGGGACAATCCCGATGATGGGATGTCAACGAATGGGGCACTGAGGCTGCCGAAGTGTCAAAAAAATCACCTTTTTCCCACAGAACAATTTTATGTTGATGGATGCGTTCTCTATCATATGAGATCCATCAAACACTCCCTGGCCTGTGTGGCCCTATCCATGCTATGCCTGGCCCTTCAATCGCAAACCGACACGATTATCACACAAGGCGGACAAAAGGTTTCCGTTATCATCACGGAGATCACCACCAGTGATATTATTTATAAGCTTCCCAACAAGCCTGACCTTCCGCTCTTTCATTTCAGGCGGAAGGATGCCGCTGAAATTATTTTTAAAGACGGCAACAGCATCAATCCAAACTATAATACGGTGAACCCTTTTGAAAAAACAGCGCAACCTAAGGCCAGAACGATTGTGTCCTTTATACCTACGAAACTTTTTCAAAATCACATCGGCTTTGCTTACGAGCATATCTTCCGGAAAAATATCATCGGCATCCGCATCCCGGTAAGCGTAAGCTTTATGGATGCCAATTCATTTAAGCGGATGGGATTGTTCCTTTATGAAAATGACCTGAACAGGAGGTTCACAGCCGGGATCGATCTGAATGTGTACCCATTGAGGCTGGGTAAATTCAAATACATGACCGGCATTGGCCTCATGTATGCGCCATTCAGCTACCAGGTGTTCAATGGCTACAACCACACACCGGTTTATCGGACAGAGAATGGCCTGCAGTATTCGCTTGTGATCAACAACGGCTTTATTGCCCAACCGACGAAACACCTGGTTATTTCAGGCACTATGGGATTGGGCCTTCAGTACCAAACCGGCCATGGAAACGACTTCATGCCACGCCTGAATAGCACGGTACACCTGGGCTACATCTTCTAAGCGGCCGGTATCAGAGAGGCCGGACACTCCACATCAAAGGACTTGACACAGGGCGTAAAATGTCGTAAATTAGATAAGCCGGACTTCTCCTCTCACTATAAACCGTTTGTTTATGAACAGCACCATCCAGGAACCAACTGTCAAGATCATAGCAACGGAAATTTGCGAAGCCTTTACGCTCCGTTTACGAAGCGACGGGATCCTGCACTCACACACCTCAAGCAGCCTGGAGTTTAATGTGGACTCGCTCAAACGGTTCAGCCTGGTAATGGGACGGATGTTGAATTACCAAAAAGCGCCTTTGCTGATTACGCTCGATGAGTTTGCCATTCCACCGGTGGAGACCAGGGAATTCTGGGCAAAGAAAGACGCCTGTCCTTATGCCTCGGCAGATGCTTATGTGGCTACAAACTTCGGGCATAAGTTTATCGGGAACTTTTACCTGAAATTCAATAAGCCAGGGCGTCCTACCAGAATATTTTCGAATGAAGCTGATGCCATCAAATGGCTGAAAACCTTTTTGTAAGGCGCTCCTAGCCGTTCACGACTTTGTGAACCGTGATCTGCCCGCCGCAATTCGCAACGATGGTATAGATCCCTTTACCGGATTCCCTGAGATCAATTCCCATCGGCCCGTCTGTGATGTATTTTTCCATGACGGTTTGCCCCAATGAATTGAAAACGCTGATAAGCGCTCCCTGCACGGCTTCAACAGTAACAATCCCGGTACTACTGGGATTCGGAAAAATTCTCAATCCGTTTTTCGGATGGATCTCCACAGCTTCTATCGAAGAGTAAGCCACGGTCCCGTCATGATCCGTTTGTTTCAAGCGGTAATAGGATATCCCATCCAGGGGCTGAAGATCCTCCTCTTTATAATTGGTTTTGCCGGGAGCCTTAGCGCTGCTTTTCACCTGTAGCAGCTCTTCAAAGTCAAGCCCGTTGGGGCTTCGCTCTACGGTGAAATGACTATTGTTTTTCTCAGAAGCCGTTGCCCAGCCCAGGTCTACTCCTGCCCCATTGTAAGCTGCTTTAAAATACATGAGCTCCACCGGCAAGAATACCGCACAGGTTCCTCCGGTCATATCAAAGGCAACCTCAATGTCATCTATCGCCATGTGATGGTCGTTATTGCTATCGTCCGTATCACGCCACCGGAGCATAATATAGGAATTGTTGGCGATGGTCACCGGCACGCAGGCTAATTTGGCAGCGCTTTGTGTGCAGGGATACCAGTTGATCTGGGTTCCACCGGTTGTGGCCGTACTTTGAAGTTGTGAGAAATTTAAAGCCGTGACGCCTGTGCCGCCGCCTGCCGTGATAGCGGGAAGTGTGGCAGATACAAGGTAATCAAACGTTGTGGTGTTAACGGCATTTCCGTTTGAGGCCAGGCTCATTTGGTAGCCGGTATAAGATACCCGGATGCTGCGGATGGTCTGCCCCGTCATATTTCTCAGCACCACACCGTAATACAAGGTAGAAGCGCTGCCACTGGCCCTCGACCCGATCTTGGAATCGCTGCCGCAGTTATAGGAATAAAAGCCACCCGAATTGAAAGAATTTGCGGAGCCCGAAAGATTGGCTTGTCCTACGAAGGTTCCGCTGATGTACCAACCCGGGAATGTCGAGTTATTGGTCCAGGCCGTAATATTGGCCGTCCCAAAATTCTGTGAATAGGTGCCTGTAGTAACGTTTACCTGTGCTTTACAAAGACCAGGGAGCAGAGCCAACATAAAGATGTGTGTTTTCATTTTAAAAGTTTAGCTTATGAAATGAAAGTGGTTCAGGAGTTTTGCTGTTCTGTAAAAAAGCCTGTAGGATATTCACTTTTCAGGGGTACGGGACAAAACTATAGGTTCAATGAAAACTTAATCTATCTCCTGCATTAAGCTTTTCTCAAAAAACGGCACATGTAAATTTCATATTACGGGATAAGCCCTGTGTAGCAGAAGAACTTAAACAAATGGTAACGTCGCTTTAAAGCACGGCATGCTTTGTTTAAACAACTTTGCCTGTATGAGGCTACTTTTATTTTCACTGTTCTTATCCTATACACTTCAAAGCCTGCAGGCACAAACAGCCCTGATCAGCGCCGGAAGCAACTGGAAATACCTTGACAACGGAGCCTATCCGGGCTCATCGTGGTACGGCACCTCCTTTAATGATGCCACCTGGCAAAGCGGAAATGCTGAGCTGGGCTATGGCGATAGCGACGAAGCAACCGTGGTCAGCTATGGCTCCAGCTCTTCCAATAAATACATCACTACCTATTTTCGCCGCAGCTTCAATGTGAGCAATCCTTCCCTGTTTACCTCGCTCGATCTGCAGGCGGTGCGTGATGATGGAATCATTGTATACATCAACGGGAACGAGGTATGGAGAAACAACATGCCTTCGGGAACGATCACGAATAATACGCTGGCAAGCTCTACCATTGCTTTTGGGAATGAAAGCTCCTGGAACCAGGTAAGCATCAGCGCTTCCTGGCTGACAGCAGGTACCAATGTAATTGCGGTAGAAATTCACCAGGATGCAGGCAACAGCTCCGACATCAGCTTCAATTTAAAATTAGCGGGTAATACCACGGCTGTCGGGGCAAGCGTCGACCGCGGTCCGTATCTGAATACAGGCACCGCCTCAGGCATGATCGTGAAATGGCGTACCACGCAAAGTACAGATGCTAGAGTATATTATGGCACAACAGCCGGAAACTTAAACATGGTAGCTTCAAACGCGGCCTTCGGTACAGACCATGAAGTAAACATCACGGGGCTGAATGCCTCTACGGTTTACTATTATGCCATAGGCTGTACAGGCGCAACGCTCACACCACAGGCTGCCACTAACTATTTCAAAACGAGTCCCGCTACGGGAGCCAAAGGAAATTATAAATTCTGGGTGGTAGGAGATGCCGGCATGGGCGACGCCAACCAGAAAAATGCCAAAGCGGGGTTTTTAAATTACATCGGCAATGCCCACATCGACGGCTGGATCTGGTGCGGCGATAATGCTTACGACAATGGCTACGACAGCCAATACCAGAGTAATGTGTTTTCCAATAATACGTATGAGAATGAATTAAAACGTTTTGTGGTATGGCCCGCACCCGGTAACCACGACTATAATAACCATATTCCGTTTTCCCCTTCTCCTGCCTACTACGACATTTTCACGCTTCCCACCGCTGCCGAAGCCGGTGGACTGGCATCGGGAACCGAAAAATATTATTCCTACAATTACGGCAATATTCATTTCGTGGTGCTCGATTCCTATGACGAGGGGCGCAACACCTCCGACCCGATGGCAATCTGGCTCACGAACGACCTGGCCGCCAACACGCTGCCCTGGACCATTGCCTACTGGCATCACCCACCCTATACGAAAGGAAGCCACAACTCGGATAACAGCAATTTCCTGGACGGGGAGCTGGTCGACATCCGCCAGAATATTATCCCGATCATCGAGAACGCCGGCGTAGATCTTGTACTGAACGGACACAGCCATTGTTATGAGCGTTCCTTCCTGGTGGACGGGCACTACGGCAATTCAAATACGCTACAACAATCCATGATCAAAGACAATGGCAGCGGCACTTACCCGGCAGCCTGTCCTTATCAGAAGCACACTGACGTTTCGAAATCCCACAAAGGCACGGTGTATACGGTGTGCGGCTCTTCAGGAAAATTAAGCTCCGTATCAAGCGGCTGGCCTCACCCGGTGATGTATAAATATACCAACACCACTTTAGGGAGCATGCTCATTGAAGTGAATGATAACAAGCTGGATGCAAAATTCATTGATGCCGCAGGAGCTGTAGCCGATGCGTTTACCGTCGTGAAGAATGCCGGCAGGAAAACAACGCTTAGCGCCTGCCCCGGCGACCGCAAGGTGTTACGACCTTCCTGGCCGGGAACCGTGCAATGGTTTCCCGCAGGCAGCACACAGGACTCGTTGGTGGTAAACCCGATGGTATCCACTTCCTATTATGCCTACGATGCCCTGAGCTGCATCAAAGATACCTTTGTCATTAACATGCTTCCTGCCACCAATTGCTCAACAAGCACAGCCCTTGCAGAGAACGAGCTCAACAGCCAGGTGATTGTTTACCCGACGGTGAACGGCTCTTTAAATGCACAGATCCATGTGAAATATATTCCGGAGCTGGTTATCAAAAGCATTAATCTGATCGACGTCAATGGGAAATCCTACCCCGTAAGCAGCATCGAAAACCTGTCCTCTTCCCTGCTCCTCTTCAACCCGGGAAACCTGGCTTCCGGAATTTATACCGTTGAGCTGATCCTGAGCGATGAGCGGAAAGTCATTAAGAAAATCATCATCACCGACTAATCTATAAAAACATCAGCAACCATCTATGAAATCCCTCCTAAGCTTTGTTCTCACGAGTTTCTTTTTGCTAAGCGCTTCCCTCATGAAGCCTCAATGCACGGTAACGGCCATTCCCGGAGACTATACGGTTACTTCGAGCATTATCCTCTCGGGTACTTACAGTGTTACCGGCAGGTTCGTTGTGCCAGCTAATGTGACGGTGTTTGTCAATAAATACTCGGCCAACAGCTGCGGTAAACTAACGGTTTATTGCAAAAGCGCCATCATCCAGGGCACTATCAATGCCGATGACGCCGGCTATACAGGCGGTGCCGGAGGCCTTGCCGGAAGCACAGTCACGAGCCTTACGGGAGATATTGTATCCTTAACGGGATGCAGCAACAAAGATAATACAGGCCAGGTAACGGTTCAGGGCGGCCAGCAGGCAACAGCCGGAAACGGCGCCGGTGGCGGACAGCCGGGAGCTTCCGGCCAGAACGGCTCAGGGCCTAAGCAACAATGCCTCTCCAATAACGACGAAGCCGGCATGATCGGTTCCGGTGGTGGCGCGGGTGGCGGCGCGGGCGGCTCCTACGGAGGAAAAGGCGGCAATGCTTCCAATGGAGGAAACGGCACCAGCTCTTATACTGCCACAGGCGTGAACGTTTCCACAGCATACGCCATTGTGCCCGGTAGCGGTGGTGCAGCAGGGACAGCGGCTGCGACTTACGGGACGATCAGTGCCAACGACATCGATATGGGTTCCGGCGGCGCCGGTGCCGGCGGAGGTGCGCGCTCCTACATCGCCGGAGGCAACGGCGGAAAAGGTGGCAACGGCGGTGGCATGGTAAAAATCGTTGTACAGGATACGCTGATCCTTTCGGGGGCTATTACGGCCAATGGCTCCAACGGCCTCAATGGCGGAACAGGTGGCGATGGCGGCGTAACTGCCAAGTGCTGCAGCGATGGCTGCGACGATTGCGGAGAGGCCAACCTGTCGTGTGGCGCGGGCGCGGGAAGCGGAGCCGGCGGAGGAGCCGGTGGCGGCATCTACCTGGAATCTCCGAACTATATGAACATCTCCGGGGTGCTGCAGGCCAAAGGCGGCAATGGCGGAGCCGGAGGATTGAAAGGCAACGGCACCAGCTGCAATTACAGCGCAACTTTCTGCGGAACACAGGCGCTTACCAGCGGCAGCGGATCTGATGGAAATGCGGGCGGTGGCGCCGGCGGCGGAAGGATCAAAGTATTTGCTTCTTCCTGCGTGAGCAATCCCATCAACCCGGTAACTTCCCTGAACGGCGGAACAGGCTTTGCGGCGGGCGCCGCAGGAAGCTACAGCCTTACCTGCAGCAATACGACATCGCTTGAAGAAAACACAGCCTATCACAAATTGAGCCTGTACCCTAACCCGGCGACAGACCAGTTGAACATTCAATTCAGGTTTCCTCAATACCTTGCTGACTCCAAAGCCGAATTCCAATTGTACGACCTTCACGGGAAACAGGTCATGGCGCAGAAATGCGATCTTGATACCAAAGCCGAGCAGGCCTTAGACCTGTCGGGGCTGCCTTCGGGAATTTACATCCTGCGGCTGCTTTCCAATGAAGTGATTGTCACCGAAAAAATCATCAAGCAATAATTCCGGTTATGTATAAGAAGATCCTTTTCTTTGTTGTTCTCTTGCTGGCTTATCTCTTATCCAATGCACAGGAGCATAAGATCAGCCTGCAAAGCTGCCTCAAGCCCTTTTACCACGGCGTGGCATCGGGCGATCCACTCGCTAACAATGTTATCATTTGGACGAGGGTAACTCCCGATTCCGCACAGATGACCCAATCAATAATTGTGAGCTGGAAAGTAGCCAGCGATACGGGTATGACCAACGTGGTGAAAACGGGCGTACTGCTCACCGACTCCAGTGCCGATTTTACGGTAAAGGTCGATGTAAGCGGCTTAAGTCCGAATACGGTTTATTATTATGAATTTCAAACGGGAAATTTCCTTTCGCCCAGGGGCCGCACCAGGACAACGCCTGTGGGCAATGCCGTCGACAGTTTAAGGTTTGCGCTGGTATCCTGTGCCAATTTTGAAGCCGGTTATTTCAACGTATACAGCAGCTTATTGCAGCGCGAGGATTTTGATGCCGTGATTGCCCTGGGAGATTATATTTACGAATACAATACAGGCGGCTATTCTCCGAATGCGACCGTGAACAGGCAATGGTCGCCGGCCAACGAGATTGTGTCCATCGCCGATTACAGGATGCGCTATTCTTCTTACCGGCTCGACAATGACTTACAAAAGCTTCATCAGCAATTTCCGTTCATCATTGTGTATGACGACCATGAGTTTGCCAACGACTCCTGGATGAACGGTGCAGAAAATCACCAGCCCAACGAAGGCCTGTGGAGCGCGCGGAAAGCGATGGCACAGAAAGCATTTTTCGAATGGCTCCCGATCAGGCAGACCAGTGTTTCCAATCCTTACCAGATTTACAGAACCATTAAATATGGCAACCTGGTGGAACTGATGATGCTGGACACCAGGATCCAGGGAAGGGATGTGCAGGCAGGAACCACGGGCGCTACCGTGACGGCCAGCTCCCGCAGGCTCTTAGGCGCTACACAATACAACTGGCTGACCAATAAGCTGGATTCTACCACCGCACAGTGGAAAGTGCTGGGGCAACAGGTGATGATGGCGCCGCTGAAAGTATTCGGCATAGCTTTCAACGATGATCAATGGGATGGCTACCCCGCCGAAAGGGACAGGGTGTATAACCACATCCTGAGCAACAATATTTCCAACATGGTGGTGATTACCGGCGACATCCATTCTTCCTGGGCCAATGACCTGCCCACTGCCAGCTACAATGGCTCAACGGGTGCGGGATCGGCCGGCGTGGAATTTGTTACGCCAAGTGTGACCTCTCCGGGAATGTCCATTCCTCTGGGAGCCGCGGCCATCCAGGCAGCCAACAGCCATATCAAATACTGCGACCTGAGCAGCCATGGTTACGTGATTATGGACATCAATAAAAACAGGACACAAGCCGACTGGTACAACATATCGACGATCGATACCCAATCTCCTTCTTTTAGCTATGCCCGCTCGTTTTACGTGAGCAGCTTACAAAGGCGCCTGCAATCAAGCAATTCGGCAGCGATTCCCCGCAGCTCCCTCTTTTTTGTAAAAGCCCCGCTTTGCCCGAGAACCATCGTCGTATCACAGCCCAATGCGCTGAACGACCTGTTGAAACCGGTAATCTTATCGGCTTACCCTAACCCCGTCAACGATTACATGACCTTACAACTATACCAGCCACTGGACGGCGATCTACAATTCGATATTTACGACATGGCCGGAAAGAAAGCGAGCTCACAGGAGATCAAAGGCGCGGTAAATGGTATTTCAAAACATTTTATCAGGACCTCAGATCTCAGCCAGGGCCATTATATTCTAAACATTAATGCAGCAGGATATTCGCAGACACTTCGCTTCATCAAAAACTAAGAGGGCTTCTGTCATCAGGATCCTGTTCGGGGCGGTGCTATTTGCCTTGCTCTTCTCTTCCTTTAGGGGCACCGATGAAAGAACAGTTGCTCAATGCATCAACCAAAGGGTACAGGCCCATCTTTCTGAGATCATCCAATGCCTCGACAGCCTCGGGACTGCGCTCACGCATCATGCCGACCGCTCAGCATCGCAGGTCTATTACGTTAAAGCGCGGCAGCTCTTCAAGGAAATAGAATACTACACGGAATACCACTTTTCCTTCCATTCCAAACAATTCATCAATGCACCCCTGGTATATAAAGCGGAGTATGAGTACAATTACAGAACCTTTGCGCCTCATGGCTTCCAGGTGATCGAATCTTTTTTATACGACTCCGAAAGCGATTCGCTGATCAACATCAATCACGAGCTGGCCCTGCTGAAACAGACCTTAAGCTATGTGGCCGACAAAAGCCGTGATAAGCAATTTAAAAATTCGACGGCGGTAGATATGCTCCGCTTCGAGCTCCTGCGTATCATGTCGCTCTACCTGAACGGTTATGACTGTACCATCAATAAGCAAAACCTGCCGGAAATCAGGAGCATTCTCTCAGGCATTGAGCAAACGGTTTTCCTGCTTCCTGCAAGCGATACCGATAAAACGACAGTGAGCACTTTAATCAAAGGCGCCGGTCATTATCTTTCCGCACATCCGGATTATGACCACTTCGACCGCTTGCATTTCATTAGCACTTTTCTCAAACCTTTGTATGAGAATTTGTATACATTCTATGATGAAGAGGCCAGGAAAGAAACCACGAACTACGCGGTGAATATCCGACGTAAAGCCTTTTATGACAAGAACTGGTTCAACAGGAATTATTTTTCGGTAGTGATAAAAGATTCAGCCCTGGTAAGCAAGCAGGCGGAGCTTGGGCGCCTCCTGTTTTTTGATCCTGTGCTTTCGGGCAATAACCAAAGGGCCTGCGCTTCCTGCCACGATCCCAAACATGCTTTCGGAGGAAGCATCGCTTTCAACCAGACTTTCGGAGCCGATGATCATTTAAAACGAAATACGCCTTCGCTTCTGAATGCCTTTTTTCAAAAAGCGTTTTTCACCGATGGCAAAAGCCTGCAGCTGGAAGACCAGGTCAGCGAGGTTTTGACCAGCCACCGGGAAATGTTCTCATCGCCGGAGCAGGTCGTGTACAAGCTCAGGCAAAGCCCGGGCTACAGAGCCCTGTTCCACAAAGCCTTCCTTCAAACGGAAGATACTGCCATTACCTATTACGGCTTGTTAAAGGCTTTGAGCGAATATGAACGAACACTGGTATCCCTCAACTCACGTTTTGATCAATACATCCGTGGGGATAAAACACAGCTATCGCCGGACGAGGTCAAAGGCTATTCGGTATTTGCCGGCAAAGCCCTCTGTGGCAGCTGCCACTTCTTCCCGCTGTTCAATGGCCTCACGCCTCCCTTTTACAACGACCAGGAATTTGAAGTGATCGGTGTCCCCAAAAACAAGCTCAACCGGGAGCTGGATGCCGATAGCGGGCGCTACCACATCTCAAAGAACCGCATTCACCTGGCATCCTTCAAAACGCCCGGCATCCGCAATATCGACCTTACAGGGCCCTACATGCACAACGGCATTTACCAGAGCCTGGATGAAGTAATTGATTTTTATAAGAAAGGCGGTGGCGCCGGGCTGGGTATTGCAGTCGATAACCAGACCCTGCCTTTTGATTCCCTGCAATTGTCTACTCAGGAAACTATGCAGTTAAAAAAATTTCTACTATCGCTGACAGATCGGTCGGTGAAGGAGAAGGCTCCGGCCCTTTTACCCAAAATAAACATTAAAGGACTGGAAAACAGAAAGGTAGGAGGTTTCTATTAAAGTGCATTGTTATTAAAATGCAACGGTTTCTTAATATTAGGTACACGTAACGTTTTCATAGATTGCCTAACTTTGCGGCAGATTAAGCGAATATCCTACAGGTGTTTTGATCATTCCCCTCCCCGGGAGCAAAATATTCCGAAACCGCTTAGATACTTTAAATTTAAGAAGTACATGAGGAGATTCACTGCCATATTCATTATTATACTCAGCTTAACATCACGGGCGCAGGTATCCGTTCCTACCGGTTCGTATCTGCAGAATTTTGGTGTCGTTGATATCAATTCCTGGACAAACAATGTAACTTATCCCGGCTGGTATATGGTTGGCACCTTTCAGTCGCACCTGGATATTACGGCGGCGGCTCCCAGCAATACAGGCGGCTTTTATACCTACGAGTGTAATGGCAATAACGATCAGAAAATAGGTTCCAGGGCCAGCGGCGGCTCCGGGACTTTACGCTACGGTGTGGTATTACAAAATACCACCGGCTCGGCAGTAAGCCATGTCCGTGTGACCTATAAAGGCTATCAGCTTTCACTGGCGCAAAACGGGAATACGAATGTAATCGCCTTTGATTACATCGTCGGTGCTACAGCTCCCGGCATCAGCGCCAGTGGCGGAACAGGCGTTGCCGCTCTCAATTTCACACAGCTTCAAAGTAACGGTTCGAGCGGAAGCTCCCAGGTGATGGGCTATCCCTGTACGCAAATGGCAACGATGTCTGCCTGCATTACCGCCGCTATTCCCAATAACTCTTATATCCTGCTACGCTGGACAGATGTGGATGATTCGGGCAACGACCACCACATGGCCATCGACGATATCGACGTTCAATTCCTTTCCACCAACCTTACGGTTAATTCGGCCACAATCTGTAGCGGCGGTTCTGCCACCTTAACAGCAACGGGTGCTTCTAACTTTACCTGGACTCCTGCGGCCACATTAAGTTCTGCTACTGGCAGCGTTGTAACCGCTAATCCTACTTCCACAACGGTATATACCATTTCAGGAAGCGTGCTTTCGTGCCCTGTAAAAACAATCACGTCTACCGTGACGGTAAACCCGGCAACACCATTAGCCGTTAATTCAGCCACGATCTGCAGCAGCAGCTCCACTACCTTAACGGCCACCGGCTCTACCAGCTATAGCTGGACTCCGGCCACCGGCCTCTCTTCCACAACCGGAAGCTCGGTGGTTGCTAATCCCGGCAGCACAACCGTTTATACAATTACCGGCAGCGGCGGGCCCTGTGCCGTATCTCCTGCAACAACGACCGTAACCGTTTTACCGGCGCCTGTTCTTACAGCCAACTCACAAACCATTTGCAGCTCGGGCTCAGCCACATTAAACGCCAGCGGTGCAAGCTCTTATACCTGGAGCCCTGCAAGCAACCTCTCTTCTGTAAACGGCGGCACCGTGGTTGCCAACCCTCCTACCACAACGGTTTATACCCTCAACGGCACTAACGGTTCCTGCGCTGCCTCACCCATTACTGTCACTGTGAATGTAGTGACAACTCCAACCGTTACGGTGAACTCAGCCACGATTTGTCCCGGTGGAACAGCTACCTTAACGGCTTCAGGCGCCACCACGTACACCTGGGGTCCTGCAACGAACCTCTCCTCTACCAATGGCTCTGTGGTTACGGCCAACCCGGCCTCTACTACTATGTACACCGTGAGCGGCACCATTGCCAACTGCGGAGGCGCCGTAGCCACTTCTACGGTGACGGTTCTTGCCGTTCCGGTAATCTCTGTGAACTCCGAAAGCATCTGCCCTTCGGGAACAGCCACTTTAACGGCGACCGGGGCAGCGAACTATAGCTGGACACCTGCCGCCACCTTATCATCTTCTACAGGCAATTCGGTTACAGCCAATCCTGCTGCAACGACTGTTTATACCATTACGGCTACTTCCGGCGCCTGTGCTATTGCTCCTGTAACAGCTACAGTTAGCGTTGTCTCAAATCCTGTAATTACAGCTGCCTCACAAACGGTCTGCGGCACGGCCTCTGCGGTATTAACCGCCAACGGCGCCACAAGCTATAGCTGGAGCCCGGCAACAGGCTTATCGACTACCACCGGAAACGTGGTGACAGCTAATCCTGCTTCCACTACCATATATACCATTACCGGCGGTAACGGCTCATGCCAGGCAGCACCGGTAACCCTTACCTTAACAGTGATCCAACTTCCTGCCTTATCCGTAAGCTCTACAAGCCTTTGTGCCTCCGGCTCGGCGATCCTTACGGTAAGCGGCGCCTCCAGCTACAGCTGGACTCCATCTTCCAGCTTAAGCGCCTCTACAGGAAGCATCGTGACAGCCAATCCGGCAAGCACAACCATCTATACCGTAATCGGAACAATCGGTACATGCTCGGTTGCGGCTACAAGCACGCTCACCGTTGTTCCGGTCAATAGTGCAGACTTCAATTACCAGTCTTCGGTGTATTGCCTTTCTTCCTCTGCGAATCCCGTACCTGTTATAACAGGTGTTACGGGAGGGAGCTTCAGTGCTTTACCGGCAGGCATAGACATCAATGCGATCACCGGTAGTATTGACCTTTCGTTAAGCGCACAAAACTCCTATACGGTGAGCTATACCACCCATGGTGTCTGTAATGAAACAAAAACGTTCGCCCTGGATATAAACCCTACGCCTTCCCTGTCGGTAAATTCGGCAAGTGTCTGCGCCGGAGAACATGCACTCCTTGTGGCAACACCTTCTTCCAACGGAGGCTCGTATAACTGGCAACCTGGCAATCACACCGCGAGTAGTATTGCCCTCTCGCCGTCTGCCAGCAGCACCTATACCGTGACCTATGTTTTAAACGGATGCACGGTAAGCGAAACATCGAAAGTGGAGGTCAAATCAAGCCCTTCTGTGACAATCACGCCATCATCAAGCTATGTGGCAGAGGGCGATGAACTGACGCTGACGGCCTCGGGCGGAGAACAATTTTTATGGGGTGAGGGCAGCTTTGGCAGCATCATCCGCTTACGTCCTTCCCAAACCGCAGAGTATTGCGTAACGGCATCCAACAGCAACGGCTGTAAGAGCGATGCCTGCCTCAAAGTAGATGTGGTGAAAGAATCCTCCCTGTACGTTCCGAATACCTTTACGCCTAACGGCGATCAGCTGAACGATGTGTTTTTGGTTCCTACAACCAACATGAGCGAATACAATATCAAAATCTTTGACCGTTGGGGAGCTTTGTTATTTGAATCCAATGATGTGACAAGCTGCTGGGATGGCACTTACAGGGGAAAAGCAGTGGCTGAAGATGTGTATGTGTACGCTATCACCGGAACGGGAATTGACAAGGTCTCTTATGAGAAGCGCGGCCACGTGACTGTCTTAAGGTAAATCACAACTATCCTTTTTTGTCCCGCAGATGTCGCCGGGTGCTGCAAATGTATGCCTGCAGTATAAGCTTTCCGCCCAGATTTTTAATTTCAGAACTTGCTTACCTTGAATCCGGGGCCAGCTTCAGGATGTCTTCGGTGGTGCGGGCGTAGCCTTTCAGCTGATTCTTCTCATCATAAACCACCAGGATGGGGTAATCGGCTTCCGTTAAGTTAAAGCTTTTGAAGATGGACTTCATAGGTGTGGAATAGATCTGCGTGGGAATATCCGACGTAAAATCCTTAGAGGCTTTTTTGGTAAGCTGTCCTGAAAAATAAATGGGAAAGATGGAAGCATCCTTATCGAAAATGAATTTGGCTCCGCTATACATCAGCTCTGCCCATGCTTCCGACTTCACATCATAGAACAGAAAGATCTTTTTTTCTTTCTTTGCCATGGTATACTCTTCCATTACCCCGACCTTATTCTTAAATGTAAAGCCCGGCAGCGACAGCTCCTGTGGAAATGCCTTCTGCGCTGTCAGCAAAGAGCTGAGAGCAACAAAAACGATGGTATAAGCCAGTTTCAACATGGTTTGCCGTATTATTCCGATTTATAAAACCGGAATTCCGTTCTCCGGTTTTGAGCCAGTTCTTTTTCCGTACAGGAAACGCCATCCACACACTGGTTCAGCGGCTCCTCTTCCCCTTTGCCAATGGCTTTGATATGATCGTTGGCAATGCCCTTGCTAATGAAATAATGTGCTACGGATTCGGAGCGTTTCAGGGAAAGGGTCTGATTGGATTCACTGCTTCCACGGCAATCGGAATGAGAAATGATCTCCACCGTGGCACCGGGATAGTTTTTCAGCCTCACCAAGAGCGCGTCCAGTTTTGTTTTTGATTTTTGAGACAAGGCAAAACCTCCGTCCTCATAAAGGTTTTCACTAAAATACAGGTCCTTGATAAAGGATTTCAATTTGACCTCCGGCTCGGCTACCGGTTTCAGGAAGGACAGCTCCAGGTCCAGCAAACGGTATTCGAATTCGTGGAAACCTTTGGTAAAGCCTCCTACAACCCTGCCCTTCTCATTGGCCAGGAGCACATCGTCTGTCGCAGCGATCTTCTCGGATTGATGGATATTCAGGGTCATCCCCTCAATATTTTCATTAGTCAGTGTAAACTTCCCGTTTCCGTTCGTCTGGGTGGTTTGCACCGTATCCTTCCGTTCGTTGATCACATAGATTTTCTCATTCACCAATGGCGCCAACATGCCCTTTTGTAAAAGGATCTGACCGCTGACCTTAGTCACCGCCTTGTCATCACCGGCATAATCACGCCGGTCGTTCAGGATACGGATGGTGGTATTCACATCCGGATTCACGGCAATGATCTTCCCCTGCTCGTCTACCAGCAAGGTTGCCGGCGTTCCGCTCAGCTTAAAATTCTTCACGTAAAAATCATCGAGGCCTTTAAAACAGATGCCGTTCTTCGCTCCCAGCAAGTTGTACTTGGTCACATCAGCCATCCAGGCGTTTTTGTCGCTCTGCAAAGCAATGAGGATCATCTCAAAGCCATTTCCTGTTTTATAGTCTTCGGAAGCATATTTATTATAAATTAAGGAATAGCGGTAAAAGTCTTTAATAGATTCGGGATTGGAAGAAGACCAGAAATGAAGCATGGTTATTTTCCCGGCATTGGGAAATACGAAACTCTGAATGGAATTATCGGAGGTGTTCGCAATAATGGATGGGCATTGTTCGCCAACGGTTAACCCCGTGGTAGCAGTTTGAGAAAAGAGAGTAAATGACCCTGTACAGGCCAGAAGAAAAGATAGAAATAATCGCATATATTATTTTTTTAAGGACTGGATCTTCGTTGGCAAATCCTCGCCCCGAAGGTTCTTAGCAATAATTATTCCATTTCCATCAATCAATACATTCGTTGGGATGCTGTTTACCTTATACTTTAGAGCAGCGGCATTGTTCCATTGCATCATGTCGCACACATGGTAAGGCCAGCTCAGCTTATCTTTTTCTATGGCACTGATCCATCGGTTCTTATCGCTGTCAAGCGATACGCTGAAGACCTCGAAGCCTTTGCCCGCCACAAACACCGTGTTGTGATAGGTGTTATATGTATTCACCACCGTTGGATTCTCCATACGGCAGGGGCCGCACCAGCTGGCCCAGAAGTCGATCAGCACGACCTTTCCTTTTAATGACGACAACTTTAGTACTTTACCTGTAGGATCGGCCATTTCAATCTCCGGCGCTTTATTTCCCAGGTTCAGGCCTTCCACCACATCTACTTTTACCGTGCCCTTATCATCTTTGTCCGCTGTTTTTTCAGGCGCAGCCGTGGCAGACGATGTTGCCGCCGGATCGCTTTGCGTAGCCTCTTTGTGGTGCTTGCAAGCAGCGAAGCCCAGGCTGAGCAGAGCGGCAATGGTGATATGGAAATAGAATGGCTTCATAAGCTTAGCGCTGCTCTTTACGGATGATCTCAGCGCCGATGGCGTTGAGGCGCGTATCGATCTTCTGATAGCCGCGGTCGATCTGGTTAATGTTGAATATGGTACTTTTTCCTTTGGCGCTCATCGCTGCAATCAATAAAGCCACACCGGCACGAATATCAGGCGAGGCCATCTGGATAGCACGCAGTTGAACCTTGCGGTCGAGGCCCATCACTGTGGCCCTGTGCGGGTCGCATAAAATGATCTGTGCTCCCATTTCGATGAGCTTATCCACGAAGAACAGGCGGCTCTCAAACATTTTCTGGTGCACCAGCATATTGCCGCGCGCCTGGATAGCCGTTACCAGAATAATACTCAACAGATCGGGCGTGAAGCCCGGCCAGATGGCATCGGCCACGGTGAGCATGGAGCCGTCGATAAAAGTATCGATCTCGTAATGCTCCTGGGAAGGAATATAAATATCATCACCGCGGCGCTCCATCTGGATGCCGAGGCGCGAGAATACTTTAGGAATGCAGCCCAGGTTATCGTAGGAAACATCCTTGATCGTAATTTCAGATTGGGTCATCGCCGCCAGACCAATGAAAGAGCCTATCTCGATCATGTCGGGCAGCATGCGGTGCCTGGTACCTTTCAGGGAAGTAACCCCTTCGATGGTCAGTAAATTAGAGCCCACACCGGAGATCTTCGCTCCCATGGCGTTGAGCATTTTGCAAAGCTGCTGTAAGTAAGGCTCGCAGGCCGCATTGTAAATGGTTGTGGTGCCTTCGGCCAGCACGGCCGCCATCACGATGTTGGCGGTTCCTGTCACAGAAGCCTCGTCGAGCAGCATGTAGGCACCTTTTAATTTGGTAGCCGTTACTTTAAAATTTTCGGTTTCCGAATCGTACTCGAACTTGGCACCCAGGTTCTCGAAGCCGATGAAGTGCGTATCCATACGCCTGCGGCCGATCTTATCGCCACCCGGCTTTGGCATGTATGCCCTGCCGAAGCGCGCCAGCATAGGGCCGATGATCATGGTAGAGCCGCGAAGACCGCCGCCCTTCCTTTTAAACTCGTCCGATACCAGGTAATCTACTTTAATGTCGTCGGCCTGGAAGGTGTACTCTTCATGACCGGTTTTCTCGACCTTCACGCCCAGGTCGCGCAGCAGGTCTATCAGCTTGTTGATATCCACAATGTCGGGGATATTGCTGAGTGTTACTTTTTCCGGGGTTAACAAGACACCACAAATGATTTGCAGCGCTTCGTTCTTGGCTCCCTGCGGGATGATCTCTCCTTTTAATTGCCGGCCACCTGTAACTTCGAAAATTGCCATAGAATACGGTTCGTCTTATTTATTGTTATTATTGCGGTGTTTGAATTTGTTCTTATTCTTTTTGTTGAAACGGTTCTTGTTGTTGCCTCCACCGCTATTGCCCGGGTTGAGGTTGATCGGCGTCTGGTTGTTGTGGTTCTTGTTCTTCAGCTCATTGGCATGTGTCAATGCCGAGTTCTCATCAATGATGAGCTCGTTGTTGGTCATTTCCCTGAATTGCTTGAAGATCACATCATCCGTTACCGAATCCTTGTTCCAGTTCACGTAGGATTTTTTCAGGTGGTTCGCGATCAGGCGCGACAGCTCTCTCTTCTCTGCTCCTTCTTCGTAAGTCTTGGCTACATCAATGATGCGCTCAATGGTCTTACCGTAGTGCTTATAACGGATCTTGTTGGCCGGGTAAGGCACGACTTTGGGCTTGGTGGTAAAGGTTTCGGCGTTGGGGCGTGGATACGGAGAATCCACATCCAGCTTAAATTTAGAGATCAAAAATAAGTGGTCCCACAGCTTATGGGTAAAATCGGCGATATCGCGCAAATGCGGATTCAGCTGCCCCATGATCTGGATAATAGCCCTGGCGCAACGGTTGCGCTCATCACGGTCTTCGATGGTGATGCAGTGATCAATCATGATCTGGATGTTGCGGCCGTACTCGGGTATTTGTAAATGAGGCAGTTGGGTGTTGTATTCCATAGTGTTTATAAAAGTTTAAAGATAGTTATTTTTAAAGGCTGATATGGGTGTTTTTAAAGAGATATAAAGAATCAAAAGTTGAAAACGGGGGCTGAGATTATGAATTGCCGGTGTTGACTTCGAGAGCCTCAGTCAACGAACGGTGGTTGAGGCTCCCGAAACCACCCTGAAAAATTGACATTTTAATCTGCAATCTAAAACTCCCTCGCCATCACAAAATCGTTCATCTGGTAGCCATTGCCAATGTCGAAATCCTCCACGCTTTTGATCTTAAATCCATTTTTGAAATAAAAATTGATCGATTTGTAGTTCTGACGATTCACAGTGAGTGTCAAACTCTTAGGATCAGTCATCTTGATCAGTTCATGAAGCACTTCTGTTCCTGCTCCGGCATTTGCTTTCTGGTTGTAAATATACAACTTATGCAGGAAATAATCACCTTCCCCGCTTTTACTGATGGATAAAAATCCCAGCGTCTGGTCCTGCTGCCGGATAAGGTAAAAGCGGTGGCCTTTGTGCTGCTGCTCTACCAGACTTTGATGACTGTAAAATTTACCAAGCATGTAATCGACCTGCTCCTGCCCCACCATGGGCACGTAATGCAGGTTCCAAATCTCGCGGGCCATCACGGCAATAGCGTCCAGGTCGCTTTCTTTGGCTAAAATCAGGTGTATCATCAAGAGTATTATTATGTATCTTTGCCCCGGAAATTAGTATAAGGACAAGCGAAGAAGAAGCATAGGATTGTGAAACCAAATATACAGCAAAAAATATCAATCAAAAACCGCCGGGCGGGTTTTGACTATACATTTATCGAAAAATTTACGGCCGGCATTGTTCTGCTCGGCACCGAAATAAAATCCATCCGCGAGGGCAAAGCCTCTCTGGTGGACAGCTACTGCTATTTCAAGAACGACGAGCTCTACATCCGGAGCCTCAACATCAGCATCTACACCGAGGGCAACCTGTATAACCACGAGCCTACCCGCGAACGTAAATTGCTCCTCCACAAACAGGAGCTCACGAAGCTGAAAAAGAAAATGCAGGATAAAGGATTAACCATTGTGCCTACTGTGCTGTTTACCTCCGATAGCGGCTACGCCAAGGTGGAAATTGCCGTAGCCAAGGGCAAAAAGCTGTATGATAAGCGTGAGGACCTGAAAACCAAAGACCTGAACAGGGAAATGAACCGGAAATTTAAGTAAGGCACCAATTTTGTAAAAACCGTTTAAACCATTTGTTATTTTATGAAAACCATCATTATCCTCAGCTCTGTGATCAGCCTGTCTTTTGCTTCTGTTGCCTGCAAATCCCATAAGAATACCAGCTCTTCGGGTTCGTCAGGCACATCTTCCTCAACAAACACGGAAGCAGGAAGCACATCTTCCGAACAATCTTACCGCATTATCGTATCCTTTACGAGCAAAGGAGCAGGTACCAGCGCCGAAAAACGGGAGGCCTTTTTGAAATATGTGGAGTCGCATCCCAAAAAACCGGCTTACAAAGAAGTGCTCTGGGGCCGCGAAGGCGAAACGGATTACTGCCTGACACTGAGCGAACTATCTAAAAAAGAGCAGGTTACATTCGTAGAGGAGGTAAAGAAAGCAATGGCGGGAAGCGACCAGGTAATCATAACAGAAAATGCGGTTTCGCAGCATCGCGGACGGTAATTTTTTTAACAAAACAGAAAGTTTTCACCCCTAAATTGTGGAAAATCGGGCCGTTACAAGCCCGATTTTTTTCGTATTTTTGCAGCCTAACTTTAAACTAAATTCTTTTTATAATGAATGAAATTGGATTGAAAGCACAAGATGCTTCTGTTGCCCAATTAGGCTTAGGAAATGTGGAAATGGCTTATTGGAATTTACACCCGTCTGAGCTGATCGAAGAAACGATCGTACGCGGACAAGGTGAATTAACTGATGTTGGTGCTTTAGCCATTGATACGGGAGAATTTACAGGCCGTTCTCCAAAAGATAAATTCGTGGTATACGACGAGAATACCAAAGACAGCGTTTGGTGGGGAGATGTGAACAACCGCTTCGAGTCGGATAAATTCGATGCCCTGCACAACCGCATGCTGGCTTATTTAGGCAATAAAGAGATTTGGGTTCGTGATGCTTATGCCTGCGCCGATCCTACTTTCCGGATCAACATCCGCGTGGTAAACGAATACCCATGGAGTAACTTATTCGCTTCCAACTTATTTTTACGCCCTACTGCCGAAGAGATCAAAACCTTCAAGCACGATTGGGTAATCATCAACGCGCCTGGCTTCATGGCTGATCCTAAAATCGACGGCACACGCCAGCACAACTTTGCGATCATCAATTTCACGAAGAAAACCATCCTGATCGGTGGTACAGGCTATACCGGTGAGATCAAAAAATCGATCTTCGCAGTATTGAACTATATTTTACCACACGAGAAAAAAGTACTTTCCATGCACTGCTCTGCCAACATTGGCAAAGACGGTGATACCGCTATTTTCTTCGGCTTATCCGGAACAGGTAAAACGACCTTGTCGGCTGACCCTAACCGTAAACTGATCGGTGACGACGAGCACGGCTGGGCTGATAATTCCGTATTCAACTTCGAAGGCGGATGCTATGCCAAATGTGTGGACCTGACGGCTGAAAAAGAGCCTCAGATCTTCAACGCGATCAAATTCGGTTCTTTACTGGAGAACATCAATTATTTTGAAGGAACAACAACCGTTAACTACGCTGATATTTCCCGCACAGAGAATACCCGCGTGAGCTACCCGGCTACCTACATCGACAATGCCGTGACTCCGGCTGTGGGCGATGCTCCTAAAAATATTTTCTTCCTCACGTGTGATGCTTTCGGGGTATTGCCTCCGATCTCCAAGCTGAGCAGCGCGCAGGCGATGTATCACTTCATTTCGGGTTATACCGCTAAGGTAGCAGGTACCGAAATGGGCATTACCGAGCCTACCACCACTTTCTCGGCTTGCTTCGGTAAAGCGTTCTTACCGCTTCATCCGACCAAATATGCAGAGTTACTGGGCGAAAAACTGAAAGCACATCCTGAAGTTAACGTTTGGCTGCTCAACACCGGATGGGTTGGCGGTTCTTACGGTATCGGAAGCCGTATCAAATTATCCTACACGCGTGCCCTGATCACGGCTGCTTTAAACGGTGAGCTGGACAACGTAGAATACGGCACAACGCCATTCTTCGGATTGAAATTCCCTAAATCATGCCCTGGTGTTCCTACCGAGATCCTGGAACCGAAGAATGCATGGCAGGATAAAGAGGCGTTTAACAACACCGCACAAAACCTGGCAGGTCAATTCATCAAAAACTTCGAACAATACGCTTCTGCTGCCAACGAAGAGATCATGTCGGCTGCACCGAAAGCGGTTGCTCAAACAACGGCATAAGTTTTATTTTTAGCTATTCATTTAAAAGCCCTTCGGAATTCCGGAGGGCTTTTTTATGCCTGATAGGATACAATAAATCTTAATTTTTTTGTTGGCGAGGATTAATGACTTATTTTTAGAGAATTACGGATGTGGCTTCGAGGGCCTCAGCCGCCACTTCCGGTAGTTGAGGCTCTCGAAACTACCGGCGTGGATTAAAAAACGATGAAGCGGATCTTATTAGTAGAGGATGAAGCCAACGTGATCTCTTTTATCAAAAAGGGATTAACGGAAGAGGGCTATGAAATGTCGGTGGCGCTGGACGGCGAAACTGGCCTGAGCATGGCGCTGGCGCACAACTACGACCTCATTATCCTCGACATCATGCTTCCGGGAAAGAACGGGCTGGAAGTGTGCAAGGCTATCCGGCACGAGAACAACCACACGCCTGTGCTCTTCCTCACAGCTCTTGGTACGGCAGAGAATGTGGTGATCGGCCTGGATACCGGCGCCGACGATTACCTGGTAAAGCCTTTTAAATTCATTGAGCTGCAGGCCCGCGTGAAATCCCTTTTAAGGAGAAGCACCTTCGTTGCCCCGGTCAATAACCCACCCGAAGAAGATATATATACCATCGACGACCTGGTGCTGAACGATACTTCCAAGACCGTGAAGCGCGGCGGGGAACCCATCAGCCTCACCTCCACGGAATATCGCCTGCTGCTGCTCTTCCTCAAAAACAAGAACCGTGTGCTGTCGCGGATAGACATCCTCGAAAAAGTGTGGGACGTCAATTTTGACATGGGCACAAATGTGGTGGATGTGTATGTAAACTACCTTCGCAAAAAAATCGATAAGGATAAATCCACCCGATTGATCCACACCATGGTGGGCATGGGTTATGTGATGAAGGAATCATGAAGAGTCAGACCAAAATAGCCTTGATCTTTATGGTGGGCTGCCTGTCCATTATTTTGCTGCTGAGCGTATCAGTGTATTATTTCTCCTCACAGTACTCGTTTACCGATTTTTACAAGAGGCTGGAGATCCGGGCCATCTTTAAGGCGAAATCCACGCTGGAGCCGGAGGACACAAAAGCCACGGCTTTTAAGGAAGTACGGGACCAGCACCTGGAGATCCTACCCGAAGAAAAAGATTACCTCTTCGAGATGAAGCCGGGTAAGACCTTTGAGACGGAAGCCAGGGAGCTCAACCTCCCGGTTTCTTTTTTCAGGGATATTTCCGAGAGGGGAAACGCTACATATAAAAACCGCAATACCTTTTATACAGGCATTAAATACAGGGCCAGGAATACCAATTATGCGGTGATCGTCTCGGCCAACAACTATTACAATACGCAACAGCTCGACCATTTGGGAAATATCTTTCTGGTAGCGATCCCGCTGGCGACGCTGCTGGCTTTGCTGGTAGCGGTATTCATCTCCAAGAAGGTGCTGAACCCGGTGAAGGAAATTACAGACCGTGTGAAACAGATCAGCTCCGAAAGCATGCACGTACGGCTGGAGAGTTTAACGGATAATGACGAATTAAGCAAGCTCATCATCACCTTTAACCACATGCTCGACCGCCTGGAAACGGCCTTTGAGACGCAGAACAATTTCATCAGCAATGCCTCGCATGAGCTGGGTACACCGCTCACGGCCATTATCGGCGAGGCAGACGTAACCCTCACCAAAAACAGGCCGGCGGAAGAATACCAGGCTTCTCTGAAAGTTATCCTCAACGAGGCCGAGCGCCTGGAAAAGATTACCAAGTCCCTGCTGTTCCTGGCACAAACGGGCTTCGACGGCAAAAAACAAAAAATGGGTGTGGTGCGCGTAGATCAGCTGCTGTGGGACGTCAAGGAAACGATCGATAAGATCAATCCTAATAATGCGATTCTCATTGACCTGAGCCTGATCCCCGAAAATCCGGAAAAGCTGAAAATTACCGGCAACATGCAGCTGCTGCACCTGGCGCTGAGCAATATTGTGAGCAATGCCTGCAAATATTCCTCTAATAAGCCCGTACAGATATCTATCGGCGCTACAGACTCGCATGTGATCATCATTGTGCGCGACGACGGCATCGGTATCCCGGAAGCGGAGCTCAAATACATCTACGATCCTTTCTTCAGGGCCTCCAACACCAAGCACCACGAAGGCTATGGCATCGGCCTGCCGCTGGCCCGCAACATCATCCGGATTCATAACGGTACGCTGGTGGTATCTTCCAAAAAAGACGAGGGCACCGTAGTGCAGCTCAATTTTCCTTCGATTGCATAGCACGTTATAGTGTCCCGCAGATTTCGCCGATCTTCGCGGATCTTTAAAAATGAAGTAATGTAATACATACGGAACTTCATCATGTAAGTGATAGAATAACAGCAAAGCATTGCTATCCGGTTTAATCCGCTCAATTATATTACCTGCATCTATCTATGCAAATACGTTTGTTCTATCTGCTGAATCTGCGCTATCTGCGGGACACCTTACGGAATTTCACATCTCTTAACAGCTTGAGCGTAATTCTAATGCTGTTCTAATCCCGTTCTTAGACGGTCTTAAGAAGTGTGTTCTAATCTTGTCAAAAAAAACAAGACCATGAAAAGAACCATTCTGATACCCACTGATTTCTCCATCGAATCACTCATTCCAGTCAAACAGACCGCGCTGCTTAGCAACTACAACGACATCGAGATCGTGCTGATGTTCTGCGATCTTTTGCCTGGCTCCATCACCGACCTGCTCTTCTATACACCTGCCAAAGTCATCGGGCAGCATTCCAATAAGGAGTTTGAAGAAGCCTGCAGCATCATTATGAATAAGTATGCTTCAAAGATCAGTAACATCCGAACCGAAGTGTTTCACGGCACCAGCGATGCGGCCTTCGAGAATTTTATTTCCGGCAACAGGATCGACGAAGTGATCTTCCCGAAAAATTATGTCCTCAGGGAGCACCGGACCGGCTTCAATCCCCTGCCCTATATTAAGAACAGCTACCTGCCCTGCCGCGAAGTGGAATGGAAAGCAAACAACCCGCATGAAAGCGCCAGCCTCTCCACCCTGTTCATGGAAGGCATGCATACAAAAACCGATAAAATAATTGATTATGCTTCTCAAAAATAACATACCCCTGTCCTATATTTTCGGGCAGATCAAATACGAGCTGCTGCTGGTAATGTGCTATGGCTTATCTATAGAGCTGGCCTACTCCTATTTCAATATCCACGTCACCGCCGTATCCATTCCTATTACGGTATCAAGTGTCTTCGGCACGATCCTGTCGCTCCTGCTGGCTTTCCGGTCGAACCAGGCCTACGACCGCTGGTGGGAAGCCCGTATGATCTGGGGATCGATTGTAAACGATTCCAGGAGCTGGGGAAGGCAGGTGCTTACCATGATGGAAAACCCGGAGAATGAAGAGATCAAAGCGTTCCAGGACAGGATGATCATGCGCCAGATCGCCTGGTGCTATGCGCTGGCCAAAAGCCTGCGCGGCAGCGATCCGATGCCCTTTATGCGTGAGTTCATCAGCGACAAGGAATATGACTATATCAAAAAATTCAGCAACAGGCCGGTGGCTCTTCTCGACCTTCATGGCAAGGATCTTCAGTATGCCCTGAAAATGGGATGGATCAATACTTTTCAACAGGTAAACTTTGATACTATGCTGACGCGCTTCTCCGACTCGATGGGAAAAGCCGAGCGCATCAAGAAAACCATTTTCCCGACAACCTACGGCTTGTATATCAAATCAGCAGTCTGGGTCTTTATTTTATTGCTGCCTTTCGGCCTGGTGGATCTGTTCGGCTTCCTGATGGTACCGGTATTGATGATCGTGGCGACCTTCTTTTACCTGATCGAGAAAACCGCGGTGCAATTACAGGATCCTTTTGAGAACAAGGCCACGGATATCCCTGTATGGGCTATCTCACGCAGCATCGAGATCGACCTGAAGGAAATGATGCACAGCGAAGAGGTCGTGATTCCGAAGCCTTACGTGGCAAAGAAATTTTACCAGTTGTAAATCAACAGCTATCTCAAAACATCGAAGTCTATGTTAAACCAAGTTCCGCATAGACTTTGATGTTTTTGGTTTTGAATCGTAAGATCCTGAAACAAGTTCAGGATGAATTCTGTAAATTCATGCCGCAAATCAACGTGGCATGACTATTATAGAACAATACATTGAAGACAACCATTTCGGAAGAGTGCTGGGCATGAATTTTAAGATTGTGGAGCCCGGGCTGGTACATTATTTTCTGACCATCAACGAAAGCCATTTGTCTACGCCAAGAGCCACGCATGGCGGAGTTATCGCTGCTATGATGGATGGCGTACTGGGCGTTGCCGCCTTATCGAAAACCGTTGCCGATAACCGGATCGTGTCCACCGTCGAATTTAAGATCAATTACCTCTCGCCTTCCTTACTGGGTGATGAACTGATGGGCATCGGTAAAATAGACAGCCTGGGAAAACGCATCATTGTTACGAGCGGCGATATCATCTGCACCAACCGGAATAATGTATTGATTGCTAAAGCGATGGGAACCTTTAATGCCTATCCTTTGGAGAAGGCCGGGTACTCATTATAAAATCGTTATTGCGGGGAGGAACAACAAACAATCTCTTAACTTAATAAAATCACTTTACTGTGAGATTGCCACACTACGCTTCCGTTTCTCCCAATAGCTATTGGGACGCAATGACGTTCTTATAAGCTCCTCAGTAAGCTTTGCATACTTGTTTTCTCAGTTAAAATAGCATGCAATTCGCTAATCGCGACACGGTCCTGCTTCATGCTGTCGCGGTGACGGATCGTGACTGTTTTATCTTCGAGGCTCTGGTGATCGACTGTAATGCAGAACGGCGTACCGATGGCATCCTGTCTTCTGTAACGTCTTCCCACCGCATCTTTCTCATCATAAGCCACCATGAAATCGAATTTCAGGTCTTTCATAATGCTCTCCGCTAATTCAGGAAGACCGTCTCTTTTCAATAATGGTAATACTGCTGCTTTATATGGTGCCAGGGCCGGTGGCAGGCTCAATAAGGTTCTTGTTTCTCCGTCTTCCAGTTTCTCTTCCTGTAAAGAGGACGCCAGGGTAGCTAGGAACAGGCGATCCAGGCCTACGGATGTTTCCACGACGTAAGGTACATAAGACTGGTTTAATTCCGGATCGAAGTATTGTAATTTTTTTCCGCTGAACTGCTCATGCTGCTTCAAATCGAAATCGGTGCGGGAGTGAATGCCTTCCAGCTCTTTGAAACCGAATGGGAACTGGTGCTCGATATCGGCGGCAGCGTTGGCATAATGCGCCAGCTTTAAATGGTCGTGGAAACGGTATTTCTCCGCGCCAAGGCCTAAGGATAAGTGCCAGTTGAGGCGTGCTTTCTTCCAGTACTCGTACCACTCCATTTCGGTGCCCGGCTTCACGAAGAACTGCATTTCCATTTGCTCGAACTCACGCATCCTGAAAATGAACTGCCTGGCCACGATCTCATTCCGGAAGGCCTTGCCGGTTTGCGCAATACCAAAGGGAATTTTCATCCGTCCTGTTTTCTGCACATTGAGGTAATTCACAAAAATGCCCTGTGCTGTTTCAGGCCTCAAATAAATAATATTGGTTTCATCAGTCACCGCGCCTGTAGAGGTGTTGAACATCAGGTTGAACTGGCGCACATCGGTCCAGTTTTTGGTGCCGCTCACCGGGCAAACGATTTCCAGGTCGATGATGATTTGTTTGACTTCCTCTAAATTACCTGCGTTTAAAGCCGTTTTGAAACGCTCGTTGATGGCATCGATCTTTTCCTGGTATTCCTTCACACGGCCGTTTGTGGCTTTGAACATCTCCGCATCGAAGTTCTCGAAGCGTTTTGCCGCTTTTTCCACTTCCTTGTTGATCTTATCTTCGATCTTCGCCACGTGATCTTCGATGAGCACATCGGCCCTGTAGCGTTTTTTACTGTCTTTGTTGTCGATCAAAGGATCATTGAAAGCATCCACGTGGCCGCTGGCCTTCCAGGTAGTCGGGTGCATAAAGATCGCAGAATCAATGCCTACAATATTTTCATGCATCTGCACCATGGCTTTCCACCAGTATTCCCGGATGTTCTTTTTAAGCTCCACCCCCATTTGCCCATAATCATATACAGCGCTTAATCCATCATAGATCTCGCTGCTCTGAAAAATGAAACCGTATTCCTTACAGTGGGAAATAATATTCTTAAAAAAATCTTCGGGCTTGATTGCGCTCATTGTATGCTGATTAAGGTGATGTAACGTTATAAATACAGGCATCAAAAATAGCAAATTTATGGCAGCCAAAGTGACCGGTTAAATTTTCATTACAAAAATAATTTTATCTTAGAGCCGTTATTAACATATGGTTTTCAGCAGCATTGTCTTTTTATTATACTTCCTCCCCATCTTCATGCTGGTTTATTTCAGCGTCGACCGGAAGTATAAAAACGCAGTGATCCTCCTCGGCAGTATTTTCTTCTATGCCTGGGGCGCGCCGAAATTCATTTTTGTGATTCTTGGCACCACGCTGCTCGATTTTTACCTGGTTACCTGGATGAACCGGACTGCCAGCGAAACCAAACGCAAGCTCATGCTCACGCTGTCGGTATCCGTCAATATCGGCCTGCTCTTCTATTTCAAGTACTCCAACTTTTTTATTGAGAACGTCAACCAGGCTTTATCGGTGTTTACGGATAAGCAGATCCACTGGACGAAATTGGTACTTCCTATCGGGATTTCCTTTTACACCTTCGAAACTATTACTTACGTAGTGGACGTGTACAGGCGGGTACACAAGCCTCTCACAAAATTCTGGGACTACCAGCTCTACATCATCCTCTTTCCCAAGCTCATTGCCGGCCCCATTATCCGTTACCATGAGCTGGCCGACCAGATCACCGAACGGCCGGAAAGCACGGACGACCGCCTCACCGGCTTTTACCGCTTTGCTTTAGGGCTTGGCAAAAAAGTACTCATTGCCAACCAGATGGGCGCTGTGGCCGACGCTATTTTCGGCAGCGATTATGCGCAGATGGATACGCTCACCGCCTGGGTGGGAAGCCTGGCTTATACATTCCAGATCTATTTCGACTTCAGCGGCTACAGCGATATGGCTATCGGGCTCGGCAAAATGATGGGCTTCCGCTTCCCGGAGAACTTCAACAATCCTTATATCTCGCGCAGCATTACCGAGTTCTGGAGGCGATGGCATATGACCCTGGGCAACTGGATGCGCAACTACCTGTATATTCCCTTGGGCGGCAACCGTGTATCCACCTGGCGCCTGTATTTCAACCTGTGGCTGGTATTCCTGGCTTCGGGCCTGTGGCATGGTGCCAGCTGGAGCTTTGTGTTCTGGGGCGCCTATCATGGCTTTTTCCTGGTCATCGAAAGGGCTTTCTTCGGGAAGGTACTCGACAGGATCGGAAAGATCCCGGCCATGCTTCTCACCTTTTTTATCGTCAACATCGGCTGGGTGTTTTTCCGGGTCGATCATATCCGCGATGCCTTCCACTACCTCAGGCGCATGTTTAGCCTTCATAGCAATCCCACCTCGACCTTTGATGTGGAGTTCCTGACCTGGTTCTGTATTGCCGTTCTGTTTTCCTTCTTTGCCGCGGGCCGCCGGGGACAGCGTATGCAGGATGCCCTTTACTTCGATCCTTATACCAAACGCAGGCACTTGCTGGTATGGGGCAGCTGCATCCTCCTGTTTATTTTATCGGTAAGCTCCATTACCTCTTCAGGCTTTAATCCTTTTATTTATTTCCGTTTTTAATGAAGCGTTCGGAGACATATAAACCATGGCTGTTGGCGGGAATTTTCCTCGTGATGCTCCTTCCGATGATCCAGGAGAACCTGCACCTGAAGAAAGAACATCCTCTGAAGGGCGACATCCAGCTCCCGGAGAACATTGAGTTTGACAAGGAGGATTGGTTTAGCGGCTATTACCAGGAAGAAAAAGAGAAATACATCAACACGGCTTTCGGCTTCAGGAACCAGTTCGTCAAGCTCAACAACCAGATTGCCTACAGCATTTTCAGAAAAGCCAAAGCCAATGGCGTGATCATTGGCAAGCAAACCTACCTCTACGAAAAAAGCTACATCGACGCTTATACGGGCGCTGATTTCCTGGGGAAAGACAGCATCGACCATACCATCGCGCGCCTGAAATTTATTTCGGATACGCTCAATAAGCTGGGGAAACAGCTCATTGTGGTATTCGCTGCGGGGAAGGCCTCGTTTTACCCGGAGTATATTCCGGACAAGTACCTGCCGGTGCGCGGTCCTACCAATTACGGATACATGTCGGATGAGGCAAAAAAAGCCAGGCTGAATGTCATCGATTTCAATAAATGGTTCGTTGACAACAAGCACCGCTCGAAATACCCTTTGTATCCGCAACACGGTGTGCACTGGAGCACCTATGGCACGGCGCTCGCCGCCGATTCCCTGCTCCGAAAAATTGAGGAGCTGAGGCACATCGACGTGCCGGAGCTGGCTTTCGATGGGGTGAGCATGGAGCCGCCGCATGATGTGGATTACGACATTGCCGACGGCATGAACCTGCTGTTCCGCTTCAAAAGCTTTGATGTGGCATACCCGCGCATGCTGCCGGTGAAAACCGAAGGAAAGACACGGCCTAAAGTGCTGGTGATCTCCGACAGCTTTTACTGGGGCATGTATGGCCTGGGCATTGCCAATTGCTTTGAGAACGACCACTTCTGGTATTACAACAGGCAGGTGTTCCCGGAAAGCTCCTCAAAGGAGTTGCTGGTGGAAAATGTGGACCTGGGGGAAGCACTCGCTAAGCACGATGTGTTTGTGATCATGGCCACAGAAGCTACTTTACGGAAAATAAGCTGGGGCTTTATTGAAAATGCAGAGCAGTATTACAAAGGCCTGGCTCCCCAAAAAGCTGACCCTGCAGATACAGACTATCAAAACAAAGTGAGGGATCTCGTTAATTATATCCGCCATGATGAGAAATGGTTCAGCGATACGAAAAAAAGAGCCCGTGAGCGCGGCGTGTCCCTCGATTCCATGCTTGTGCTGGAGGCACGCTGGAACATCGACCACCAGGGGAAATGATTTTCATTTACTGAAAACCAGTTTATGAGCTACTGAATCATCACGACGCGTCGTGACAGTATGACTAAAAAGCAGTTTTAAACCACCGGCCAGTTATCAATAAGGCGCACATTGCCTACAAATACGGCAATAAGGCTTATCGTGGCTTCTCCGGGCTTATATTGGTCCAATGGCTCCAATGTATCTGCCTTGCACACTTCGTAGTAATCGAGCTTCATCAGGGCTTGTCTGGCCACTTCCCGGGCGATGTATTCTTTAGCAGCAGCAATCCCTTCACGTTTTACCAGTTCCCTGGCTTCCTGCATCATCAGCGGGATGAGGGCTGCCACCTTTCTTTCGGCTTCATTAAGCCGCACATTGCGGGAGCTCATAGCCAGGCCGTCGGGTTCCCGCAAAATAGGACAGGCAACGATTTCCGTAGGAAGGTTCAGCTGCCTGGCCAGCTCTTTAACGACCATGACCTGCTGGTAATCCTTACTGCCAAAAAAGGCTTTATCGGGGCGTACGCCTTCGAGCAGGATGCTCACCACCTGCCCTACACCATTGAAATGGCCGGGCCGGTGAGCGCCTTCCAGGATGGTATCGAGGTAGCCAAAGTTAAAGCTCCGGGTATCTTTCTCGGGATACACATCGGCCACATCGGGCATGTAAAGCACATCGCAGCCGGCAGCTTCCAGCATGGCGATGTCTTTTTCGGGTGTCCGGGGGTATTTGGTGAGGTCTGCCTGGTTATTGAACTGGGTGGGATTGACGAAGATGCTACAGACGGTTATGTCTGTTTCTTTCCGGGAGATCCCGATAAGCGAGATGTGCCCTTCATGCAAAGCGCCCATCGTAGGCACAAAACCAACGCTTGCCTTGTCTTTCCTCTTTTGGCTGAGATATTCCCTGACATCCCTGATTTTGTCAAATACAAGCATAAAATGGCGCTTAATATATAAATAATCGGCCTCAAAGCTAAATAATACTTTGATATATGGATTTTTTTTTATTACTTTTGTAGTACGAAATCCTAAATCCATTTTATGAGAAAAGCAAGAGTTCTGTTTGTGTCGCAGGAAATTACCCCCTATTTAGATGAAACCCATATCGGAAAGATTACCAGAAGATTGCCACAGGCGATCCAGGAGAGAGGGAAAGAAATCAGAACTTTTATGCCGAAGTATGGCAACATCAACGAAAGACGCCATCAGCTCCATGAGGTGATCCGTTTGTCCGGGATGAACATTGTCATCAACAACGCCGATCATCCTCTGATTATTAAAGTGGCTTCTATCCCTACTGCCCGTATGCAGGTTTATTTCATTGATAATGACGATTATTTCCAAAGGAAATCGGTGCTGACCGACAAGGCTACCGGCAAATACTTTGATGATAACGACGAGCGCGCTATCTTCTTTAACCGCGGTGTGATTGAAACGGTAAAAAAACTGGGCTGGGCTCCGGATGTGATCCACTGCCACGGCTGGTTTACAGGCCTCATGCCAATCTACATCAAGAAAGCCTTTGCTGAGGATCCTTTGTTTTCCGATACCAAGATAATTTTCACGGTATATGACGAAGAGTATACCAAAGCCCTGAATAAAAAGGTGGTTGATAAGGCTATCATCGACGGGATCAGCAAAAAAGACCTGAAACACCTCGAAGATGCTTCTTACGTAAACCTGATGAAGCTGGCCATTGACAATTCAGATGGAATTGCCTTCGGAAGCGAAAGTGTTAACGCCGAGGTAGAGAAATATGCTAAGAAATCAGGGAAACCGGTTCTGGAGTTTAAAGGAGAAGCGGAATACACCGATGCTTACAACGAGTTTTACGACCTGGTCCTGGAAGACTCCGAAGTGCTTGCCGATTAACAGGCTACAGCGATAAATTTTGTAATTTTAACTATTAAAAACGCATAATTTTGATTAATTATGCGTTTTTTAATTCCATCATATGAACCAGGTCCGAGCAGTCATTTTTTTGAGTTTTGTCGCATTACTTTTTTCCTGCAAGAAAAAAGATACGCAAAGTATGCTCGGTCTCGATGTACAGCCGGAAAATGACCTCCTGGGCATTACCGTTACCGATACGGCTTCCTTATTTGCCCACACACAGCGGGTAGACTCGGTAAGAACGTACAACGATCAGTACAAATACCTCGGAAGCATACAGGATCCTGTTTTCGGGCAAACCCACGCTGGCATCTACACCAACTTTTCCATTATCAACAATTTAACCAACGTGTCGTACGGGACCAACCCGGTGCTCGACTCTTCGGAGATTGTGCTTCGCTACGCCGATCAGTTTATGGGCGATTTTAACCCGGAGCTTACTTACGACATTTATCTCCTCAACGAGGTGATCAGCTCAAGTGTAGCTTACTACTCCAACAAACATTTTTCGAAAACCAAGGTGGCCACGGCAAAAGCAAAGATGAGCTATAGAAACAACGCTCTGTGCCTGGTGCTTCCCTTCGATAATAACCTGGGCCAATACATCCTTCAGACTCCCGCCAACCTTACAAACAACAGCAACTTCATCAATGCCTATAAAGGCATCTACATTTCCTCGGCCAGCACGCCTTTGTCGCCGCTCAACCAGGGAACGATTGCCCGCTTTAACATGGAGGATGACATCTCCGGCTTAAACCTCTACTACCACGACGGAAATTCGGTAAGCTCCAAAATTAAAACAGCCCAGTTTACTTTCAAAGGCAGCGATGCCCAGAGGCTGAACCATATTGACCATAACTACTATGCGGCGGCATCGCCCAACCTGTTTGACCAGGTGATTAATAACGACACGACAAAAGGAAACGGAAGTGTTTACCTGAATAGTTTCGGTGGTACGCGTGTGAAGGTTTACCTGCCATTCTTAAAAGCCTTTTCCGATTCGGTCAATGTGTCTATCAGCCGCGCGGAGCTAATCGTGAGGGTGAATAAATCCACCTTAAGTACGGCCTACTCCGTACCCGATCAGCTGGCACTGATTGCTACCGGTGCGGGAGGCATTGAAGAGCTGGTGTACGACCAGATTGAGACCACGGATTTCATTAAGTACGGCGGCGGCTACGATCCTAATTATAATTATTACAAATTCAACATTGCACGCCAGATGCAAAAGATCATCACCGGGAAGCTTTATAACTATGGCTTCTACCTGGTGAATGCGCTTCCAAGCAAGTCGCTTGCAGGAAAAAGAGACAACCGGATGCAGCGTATCGTGATGGGTGGCAAAGAAGACCTGATGTACAAACCGGTCTTTAAGGTCACTTACATTAAGTATCCTTACGATAAGTAAAATCCGGAGAGCAGGCGATGACTTTATAGAAAATTCATAAATTGTTTCTCCTAAATAAGGCCTGATTTTAACCCTTGAATCCCCCAAAACATATATTACTGGTCTCTTACGTTTTCCCACCTTACTACGGCATAGGTGGCAGGCGCTGGGCCAGGCACGCTTCCGAATTAACCAAAATGGGCTATACGGTGCACGTTATCTGCGCCAAAAATCCCTTTGAGGAAAAATCCCTCTGGTGGAACCTTGTCAAGGACAATCCTAATATCCGGATCCATGAGCTGGCCCGGATGTACCCTAAAGTGCTGGTGAAATTTGAGCACCACCTTTTTCAAAAGATCCTCTACAAATTCTGGGTGACGCTCTTGCCTTTTTTGACGAAGGGCTCCTCACTTGACCGGACTATTTTCTGGAAATCGATCATGCTCAGAAAAGCAAAAAAACTGATCATTAAGCACCAGATTAACCACGTGATCTGTTCCGGCGGGCCTTTCGGGGTGATGTACCAGGTAACGGAGCTAAGGAAATGGTTCAATAATTTATTTATTTTAAATGACCTGAGAGATCCCTGGACCTGGGGGCCTAACTGGGGCTTCCCGAATTTAGAGCCGAAAAGGAAGGCTTACGAGCTGTCGCTCGAATCGAAAGCGATAGAAAACGCGGATCTGTTCTCGGTGCCGAGCCTGGATATGAGTATTTACCTCAAAAACAAGTATCCTCAATTCAAGGAGAAGTTTATCCATCTTCCCCATTTCTTTGATCCTGAAGAGGCTATCCCGCAGCCTAAGAGCAGCTCCGATAAGATAAGACTGGTCATGTATGGCAACATCTATCACAACATTCATGACTATGTGGTGAGGCTGGCCGAGCTCATGCATCAGCACCGCGACACTTTTACCCTGGACATCTATACCGACAAGCAACAACATAGGCAAACGTTCGTAGAGCATCGTGCGGACAACGTTCGTTTTTTTGACCAGCTGGACGCCAGGGAGCTTTTCAAAAAATTTGCGGATTATGATTACGTCCTGTTATTCAATCCATCCTACAACATCAATAATATTTCGACAAAGTTTTACGAGATCATTTCCACGAAAACACCGATTATCCTGTTTTGTGAAAAAGGCCTTGGCTCGGATTTCCTTGTGACGAACCGCTTAGGCCTGCATGCCGATCTTACAGACATTGCAGAGCTCCTGGAAAAGCTGGCGGATCGCAGCATTAACTTTAATTATAACCGGGATTATGACATCAGCCATTTTTCGCTCCAGGCGGTTACCCGCTCGGTTTCCGACATCCTGCTGAAGGCAAGACCGTTTGTGATGCCTCATCAGCAGGAGAAGCCGCAGAAGGATATCCTGATTACCTTTGACTATGAGCTTTTCCTGGGTGCAAGAAGCGGAACAGTGGATAACTGCATGATCACGCCAACTGCCAAGCTCATCGGGCTTTTGGAGAAACAACGCATCACCAAGGCTTTATTTTTTGTCGATACGATTTACCTCATGCGTTTGGCCGAACGCCCCGAAAAGGAAGCGCAGGAGGATTATGCAAAGATCCGGACGCAATTATGCCTCCTGCTGAAAAAAGGTCATCTCATCTTTCCTCATATTCATCCGCACTGGCTGGATGCCAACTACGACAGCAGCACCAATCAATGGGAATTGCAGAATATTGACAAATACAGGTTTCACCATATTGACGAAAAAACCCGGGATGAGCTGTTTGAGTTTTCGATGGCATTCGTTCAGGGAATCCAGGAGCAGGCAAAGGTATTTTACAGCATTGACGGATACCGCGCCGGTGGCTGGTGCTTGCAGCCCTTCTCCGATTTTTTACCTTTCTTTGAAAAGCATGGCATCCGCTATGATTTTTCCGTGCTGAAGAATTTTAAGAATTTTTCTCCCGATGTGTTTTACAATTACACCAAAGTGCCCCGCAAAGCCATCTACAGGTTCCATGAATCTGTGGAAACGGAAGAGGAGAACGGCCCGTTTAAGGAGTACAGCATTTCCTATATCGAGATCAGGCATAAGCTACTCCACAGGCTGTATTCCAAATACCTTTCTGTGTTAGGTGTCAGGAACCTGGGGGATGGCATTTCCGTCAAGAAAACGGAAGAGCAGATCATGAAAGACATAGAGGAAGGGCTAACGAATAATACGACGGGAAATATAGAAATGGTCTCTGTCGAGCTCCTGAAACTTTCAAAAATGAATGCTTATAAACAGCTCATTCATTACAATACCTACACGCATTTTATTTCGCATCCCAAAATGCTAAGCCCTCATAACCTGAAATCTTTCGATAAGCTACTGACCCATATACAGAAAAGATATAGAGTACAAACCGATTATGAGCTGATGAATTGATGCCAAAGCTGTCGATACTCCTGATCTGCTATTCTTATCCTCCTTATCCTGGCACAGGGGGGAGAAGATGGGCCAAACTCTCCAAATACCTTGCCCGGGAAGGCCACGCCCTGCAGGTGATCAATGCAGCCGGCACACAGGCTCCATCGGTATGGCTGGAAGATACGAAGCATCCAAACATTCAGATTCACAGCATTCAGAACAAGGAGACGTTAACGCCAAAGGACTTCTTTTCCAAAGTGGTCAATAAAGTGCTGTTCTCCCTGTCGAAGATTAAAACCAAAGGCAACTATGCCGATCAATCCTTATGGTGGAATGATAAAGCGCTGGCTTGCGCCCGGAAGATCCTCGACGCCGGCCCCATTGATTACCTGATCGTCAGCTGCCCTCCTTATCACCCGATGTTTGAGTTCTCCTCTTTAAAGAAAGATTACCCGGGAATAAAGCTGGTGCTGGACTACCGCGACATCTGGATCATCCGTCAAAAAGACAAAGGATTTTTTTCGCATCTTGATGACAAGCGCTTTGAAGAAGAAAAACAAAAAGAAAGACGTGCGCTCGCCTCTGCCGATTATATCTTTACGGTAGCTGAAGACATATCGGAGTCCATCAGGGAATATGCCGGCCACAAACCGGTTCATACCCTGACCAATGGCTACGACGAAGAGGATTTTTCGGATGATCATAGCCTGCAAAGCATTTACACCAAACCCGGGAAAATAAACATGGTGTTTGCGGGTTCCCTGGTTGTGGATTCGAATCCCTATGCCATTCCCTTCTTTCAGGCGATTGCGCTCCTCAAAAAAGAACGCCCGGAATTATATGCCAGGCTTCATCTTTGCATCTTCGGCAGCGTGAATCCAGCCATAGAGAAGCTCATGGCGGAATCTGCTCTTGACTGCGTGGTATTCTATAAGCCCGTCAGCTCAAAACACATAGGGCATCTCTACAAGCAGTTCGATTATTTACTGTTATTCCTGATTCCTTATTACACCTATGCGTTTATTTCAAAATTCTTTGATTACCTGCCTGTCCGGAAACCGATTCTCTCGGTAAGTGAGAAAGGCCGCTTCTCCGAATTCCTTGAAGAGAACCGCTTAGGGAGGAACATGGAGATTGGCTCCATCGCCGAGAACCTGGTGACATTGCTGGAAGCCAAGCAGCACCCGGAAATTAATAATACCTTTAACATCTCAGCATTCAGTTACCGTGAACTTGCCAAAAAATTCGTAACAACGCTTCAGGAGGGCTGAAAGGCCAGGGATCACTATTGAGACACATATCGCTTGAAACATTTAAAATATATTGTAAAACGGATCCTGTATTTTCTGACGAATAATGTTGTGGTCAATAACATCCTCATTGCTTTGGGCAAGGACCGGTACGTCAGCCAAAGAGGAAATCCTTACACCACCTACGTTCCGGCGGGCGGCAAGTCTGTCCAGGAAAATGCCGGCTACTCCAACCGGGAAGAGATTAACCAGGTACTGGCCAAATCAAAGAAGGATCTGCTGCTGACAGCGCAAACACAGCTTAAAGCACAGGCTAAGATCCTGGATATTGGCTGCGGGCCGGGCATGTACCTAAGCTTATTCAAAGACGGGCCTTATGAGTTACATGCCACGGATATCAACGCTGGGATGCTCGCACTCGCCAAAAAAGAAGTGCCGCATGCTACTTTTTACGAAGGAGATATCCATGACATTGCCATCAACGAAACGTTCGACCTGATCTACTGCATCGGCGTCCTGATCTATATTCCTCCTTCCAGGCTCCGGGCCTTCATCGAAAAAACAGTATCACTGTTGAATGACGAAGGCATTCTATACCTGAATTTCCCGCATGCTATTTCGGTTTGGGATAGCTGGTACAAAGACATTACCTATGTGCAATACAGTCCTTCGCAGCTCAGGAAAATACTGGCGCCTTATGTGGAGATCCTGGCCGACCACCATGCCTTTGATAACCGCCGGATCGACCGTTATGATAAAACGCCTTATAAAAGCCTGAACCCCGACACGCACAGAACTTATAAAAATTCGTACCTTTTGGTCGCGAAAAAGAAAAAACCATGAGTGTATATAATTTACTGTCTAACAACCGTTTCGTTAATAATATACTGATCGCAACGGGCTACGATGCCAGGCTGCAGATGGCTGCTAAACAATGGAAATTATTCAGCTATAATAAAACAAAGACGATCCAGGAGAATGCCGGCTTTTCGCATACCAAAGAAGTGGAGGAAGCCCTGGCTATCGTTAAGCAAAAACTAACAGACACACTAAAAGCATACGTTCCTGCAAAGGGGCGCCTGCTCGATTTTGGCTGCGGACCGGGCATTTACATGAAGATGCTGAACGAGGACTACGAGGTGGAAGGCATTGATGTGAGTGAGGCGATGATTGCTTCTGCAAAGGAACAACTTCCGGGAAATACATTTTACCATGGCAATTTCCTGCTCACCGGCTTTCCTAAAAGCTATGGAGCTATTTATTCCATCAGTGTCCTGGAGTATGTGCCGGTAAGCAAAATCGACGAGTTCTTCCGGAAATGCGCGTCGCTGCTGGATGATAAAGGTATCCTCTTTATCCAGTACCCGCACGCGCTTAGCAAAGCGGACCTGTATTACCCCGACAGGAACTACATTACCTATTCGCCGGAGCTGATCTCGAGGGTGGCCTCGCCCTACTTCGAGATCCTGGAAAACAAGCAAAGCTACGATGGCCGCGACACCTGCGGCTACGACCAAAAGCCCTACCCTACTACTTCTAAAGTGTTTACCAACGGATACCTGCTGATAGCCCGGAAAAAGTAGATGCAGCTGCTGAATTATACGGAACATGCTGCTTCCCTGGATCTGATTAACAGGGATTTTCCTTTCTCCTTTCAGAAAAGCTATGCGGCTTTCATAGAAAGGACGGGCGCTTCCTTGTTTATCCTGAAAAAGGATGCCATGCTGGCACCGGTGGTTCTGAAAAAAAGCAAGTTCCTGCGCCTTCTTCAATTTCATTTTAAGCCATTGGGAGCTGGCGCGCAAGAGCTCAGCGGGCAGGAAGAACAAAACTTCCTGGAAGAGGCAGTCGCTTATATCGGCACACACCAACTGGCACACCGCATTGTGCAGCCTGCTAATTTTGCGCTGTTTTCAGAAGTTCCAAAAAGCAGCAGCTTCGCGCCTTACGGCTCTTATGTGATCAACCTGAAAGAGCTGGATGAGGAAGCCTTACTGGCCGGCATGCAGGCCCGCTACAGAACGGCCGTGAGAGCCGCTCAAAAGCTGAATCCCGAAATCAGGATGGGAAAAGAGGAGCTGAAGGCCTTTTGGGACTTACATCAAGCTACCATGGACCGCACCCGCATGTATGCGGAACCTTATAACGAGCTCAAAGACCTGTCTGATACGTCGGACCGCACCGTACTTATTGCCAACTGCTATATCAACGGCGAGCTGCAGGGCGGCGTGTGTATTGCCTGGTCGGGCTACGGCGCCTATTACCTGCACGGCGCCTCAGGCAATTCGCCTTTATCGGATGGGGCCATCAAGTACCTGCATTACCGGTGCATGTGCTATCTTAAACAGCAGGGCGCAGAGCGTTATGACTTCGTAGGGGCGCGCCTGTCGGATGTTTCGGGCACCAAGCTCGAGGGCATTCAGAATTTTAAAAAACGTTTCGGCAGCGAACTTAAAACGGGATATTTATGGAAAAAAGATATTTCCCCGTTTGTTTGTGCGGCTTATGATAGTTTATTACTTTTAAAACTGACTTTGAAAGGGGCAAAACCTCCCAAAGATATTATTGACCAGGAAAGGAACAAATAACGTATGAACAGGAAGAAGATATTGGTCGTGATTGGCACAAGGCCTAATTTTATTAAGGTCACGCAGTTCAAACGGGTGGCTGCTACTTACCCGGGCCTGGAGCTGAAGATCGTACACACCGGGCAACACTTCGATGAAAAAATGGCCGATGTGTTTTTCACTCAGTTTGGCCTTGTTCCCGATTATTTCCTGAACATTTCTACCGGCGCCTCGGCCAATACACAGATTGCCGAGATCATGATCAGGCTCGAACAGCTCATCGTGTCTGAATTCAGGCCCGACCTGGTGATGGTGGTGGGCGATGTGAACTCGACCATGGCTGCTGCCGTAACCGCCAATAAGCTAAACATCCGGATTGCCCACGTGGAGAGTGGCCTGCGAAGCTACGATAAGAGCATGCCGGAAGAACACAACCGCATTATTACCGACAGTATTACCGACCATTTCCTGGTAACAGAGCAAAGCGGATGGGATAATTTATTGAAGGAAGGCGTAGATGAAAAGAAACTCTTCTTTTCCGGAAATACCATGATCGATACGATGGTGGCTTTCCGTGAGCAGATCGAAGGTTCCGCCATCTTAAACGAGCTGAGCCTGGAAGCCGGCAAATATGTGCTGATGACCATGCACCGCCCGGCATCCGTGGATAGCAAGGAAGGCTTGTCAAAGCTGCTCGACCTCATCACTTACATTTCGGGCAATTATAAAATTGTGTTCCCGGTTCATCCGCGAACGCTCAAAAATATGGAAAGCTTCGGGCTGAAGGAAGAATTCAGCAAGGTAAAATCCCTCCTCTTTACAGAGCCTCTGGATTATTTCGCTTTTCAGAAACTCACCAAATACAGCCGCTTTATCCTTACCGATAGTGGCGGAATCCAGGAAGAAAGTACCTTCCTGAAAATTCCCTGCCTCACCCTGCGCGATAATACGGAACGGCCGATTACATGCAGCGTGGGCACCAACACCCTTGTGCCATTCGACCTGGAGGTGATCAAATCCTACCTCGCCCAAATAGAGAACGGAAGCTACAAGCAGGGAGAGATTCCGAAGCTCTGGGATGGTAAAGCCAGTGAGCGTATTTTCAAACATCTGTCGGAGGTATTGGCATGATCTATCTCACCTACAACGATCCTCCCTCGGGCATCTACCATTCGCAGGTGATTGATGTGGTGAACTACATGGATCACCTGGCACCCAAAAAAGTAAAGCTGATTGCACTGATCTCCTTACGGAAATTTTTCGCCAACAAACAAAAGATCACGGCAAGGTGCCGACATGCCGTTGTATTGCCAATGGTTCCGAAGGCGGCATACTGGCATCTCAATTTTTATTTGCTGGCTCTTGTGCTCTTGTTTCATAAAGACCGCACCATTATGGCCCGCGGTCCTTTTGCCACCAACCTGGCCCTCAGGCTCAGGCAATTCGGCTTTTGCCGAAAAGTGATCTTCGATGCGCGTGGCGCTTACCATGCAGAGCTCAACGAATATAATGTGGTAAATAACGAGCGCCTGAAACAGCAAATCAAAGAGCTGGAACAAAAAGCCCTCGATAAAAGCGATTTCAGGCTGGCCGTATCCAGCGCGCTGGTAAGCTACTGGCAGGAGAACTATGGTTACAGTAAAGAAAAGCATGTAATCATCCCCTGTACGCTGAGCAACGACTTCGGTGTGTTTTTTCCAAACCCGGAGCAAATCGAAGAAAGGCGACGGAGCATGGGCTACGAAGCCGATGACATTATTTTTATTTACTCGGGCTCTTCTGCAGGCTGGCAATCCTTTGCCCTGGTGGATGACATGATGTGCGGCTACCTGGAACATCCGAAAACAAAGCTGATCGTCTTGTCCGACCATTTCGACGCGTCCTTCAAAGTGATGCGGAAATTTAAAGAGAAAGTAAGCGTGCAGTTTGTAGAGCCTTCGAAGGTGAAGGATTTTTTGTTTGTTTCCGACTACGGGATCCTTTACCGCGAGCAAAGCATCACCAATAAGGTAGCCTCACCGGTAAAGTTTGCCGAATACCTGAACGCCGGGCTTAAGGTCATCATTTCCAAAAACCTGGGCGATTATACCGATTTTGCTGCTTTCGAAGACCTTAATTTTGACCCGGAAACCCTAAGCCCCGTGCCTTACGCCGAAAAGCTCCGGATCCATAGCCTGAGCCTGGCCTGTTACACCAAAGAACGCTTCAAAGAACAGTACGCAGAGCTCCTGAATGTATGAGGCAAGTCAACATCATTGATAGCTTACGGTCATTCGCTGCCATCAGCGTGTGCCTTTTCCATTTTGTCTGTACCACCATAGGCCTCGAATATCCTGCCATGATGAGTGCTATCATTGCATACGGGCAAAACGGCGTCCTGGTATTTTTTGTCATCTCCGGCTTCATCATTCCCTGGTCGATGTATTACAAAAACTACCATCTGGGTTCCATGCTCAAATTCATGGCCAAGCGCCTTATTCGCCTTGAGCCTCCTTACCTCGCCTCCATTCTGCTGATTCTCATCATCGCCTTTATCAAAACCAGGTTCCACATCGGCGTCAATTCCACCGAAGAAATCACAGCGGCCCGCATCGGCCTGCATTTCGGCTACCTCATCAATTTTTTCCCGGGGTATAAATGGCTTAACAACGTGTACTGGACCCTCGCCATCGAGTTTCAGTATTACCTGCTCATGTCATTCCTATACCTGCTTTTTGTGCACAAATCCCTGTGGCTGCGCGTGGCGGCTTACCTGCTTTGTTTCGGGATGGCCTGGCTTGTGCCTGATGCTTCGCTGAGTCATTTTCCGGCCTATGCTCCCTTGTTCCTGTTTGGGATCTCCGTGTTTCAGTATAAAGCCAACATCGTGGGCATGCTCGAATGCGGCAGTGTTATGATCGCCTGCTTTGTCTACAATTATGCCGCCATGAGTACAGTAGCAGCCTGTTTTGGCCTGACCACGGCACTGGTGATCCTCTTCTTCTCTGAAATAAAAATTCCGGTGCTCGACTGGCTGGGAAAAATGAGCTATTCCATGTACCTGATCCACCCGGTGATAGGCGCCGCCGTTATTAATACGTTAAGCCGTTATGCCCATACAACCGGGACGAAACTCCTGATCTTAGTTGTGGGATTAATCGTTACATTTGTGTCCTCTTACATCATGTACCTTCTGATCGAAAAACCCTCCAAAAAACTGTCTTCAAAAATCAAACTTTAATGAGAATTGCGCTGGTGACGGACGGGATCACGCCCTATGTGATAGGAGGAATGCAGAAGCATTCGTTCTACCTGGCCAAATATTTTGCGAAGAATAAGGTCTACGTCGATTTGTTTCATTTCAATGACTCGGCGCTCGACATCAGCCAGCTCAGCTGCTTCAGCGAAGAGGAAAGGCCTTATATCACATCAATTGTACTGGAGTTTCCGAAAAATTTAAAATTTCCCGGGCATTATATTCTCTCGTCCTGGCAGTATTCCAGGCTCGTGTATGAGGCCCTGCTTCCGAAGCTGGGGACCTATGATTTCATTTACACCAAAGGATTTACGGGCTGGAAGCTCATTAACCGGAAATTCAGGAAGAAGATTCAATGCGCAGCAGTGGGTGTCAAGTTTCATGGTTATGAAATGTTCCAGGTCCCTCCCGATTTTAAAACCAGGCTTCAGCACTACCTCTTACGGCCTTTTGTAAAAACCATCAGCCGCCGTGCAGATACCGTATTTTCATACGGTGGAAAGGTAACTGATATTATCAGGGCCATAGGTGTGGATCCGGGAAAGATCGTTGAAATTCCGTCGGGGACTGAAAAAGACATGATTGCCAATGGCATTGCCGGCCATGAAACAGGGCCGCTGCGGTTTGTATTTATGGGGCGCTTTGAACGCCGGAAAGGCGTACCGGAGCTGAACGAAGCCATCCGAAGCCTGATTTCCGAAAACATTCCGTTCCATTTTGAGTTCATTGGCCCGATTCCCGACGAATTCCGGATTACTCATGCTTCTGTGAGCTACCATGGTGAGATCAGGGATTTCAGCAGGATCCGGGAGATCCTGCAAGGCTCCGATGTGCTGGTGTGCCCAAGCTGGAGCGAAGGCTTTCCGAATGTGATCCTGGAAGCAATGGCCAACGGCCTGGCGGTAATTGCGACCGATGTAGGCGCTGTAGCAGCCATGGTAGACGACCGGAACGGCTGGCTGATAAAGCCCGGAGATACCGAAATGCTGACACAAACCCTGAAAACGGCGGTGGCTTCGCAGGAATCGCTCGGTCAAAAAAAACAAAGCTCCCTGGAGCGTATGAGGTCCACTTTCAACTGGGACAGTATTTTTGAAAAACTGGCTCAACATATCCGTTAATTTTCATGTTGAACAGAACCACTTCATTTAGGATATTCTTATTATCTTCATCGGATAGAACATGCTGAGCAAACTCACCGACATTGCCATATTTTCCGTTATTTTCATCAGTTCTATTGTTCTGTTCAAAACCCCCTTTGAATTTTACATTTCCTATATCGGGCTTATTATCCTGCTGGGGTTCTTTATCTTCAAATACCGTTTCCCGACCAAGCTGTTGTACCTGTTTCTTCCGTTGCTCGTTTTCGGGATCATCAATATCCTTTATGAGAATAACACCTTCGGTTTTTTTCTAAAGATCTACGCCAATCTTTTTGTGTCCTGCCTCTTTTTCTATTACGTATTTGAATACTACGAACGGGACATTGTCCGCTTTTTTTCCATTTACATGTCCTGGGCCTATATTGCGGCCCTCATAGGCGTAGTCCAGCTCGTCTCCTACCTCATAGGCTTCGCGCCGGGTTACGATTTCAGAATCCTCTTCGGATTCAACAAATGGGGCGTTACCCTGGGCGGTCTTGGTATCCGCGTCAACAGTATTTTCTGTGAGCCCTCCTATGTTGGGGCGACTTTGGGGCCGGCTTTTTTTATTGCCTGCTATAACCTTCTCTTTAATAAGACCTATTTCATCACACGGCTGCAATGTTTTGTGATTGCCTTTACTTACCTCTTATCGACCTCTTCGGTTGCTTATATCGGTGTTTTCTTTGTCTTAATCCTGTTATTGATCAACTATGGGGTCGTACGTTACATCGTCTTGGTAATCCCCTTAAGCCTTATCCTTTTTTATGCCCTTTACAGTAACGTCAAAGAGTTCAAGATCCGGGTGGATGGTGTCAAAGCCCTTTACGTGGAAGGGATCCTGGAGAAGGAAGCTTCCAAAGATGACCGGGGCGGGGCTTTGGTACAGGTGATGCGGAAAAGGTATTTGTTACAAAACATTCACGGCTCCAGCTTTGTGCAGTATAACAACTACGTGATCACCAAAAACAACTTTTTTGAGAACCCGCTGTTTGGTACCGGCTTAGGATCCCACCAGTATATTTTTTCGAAATACGACCTGAGCTACCTCCTTGGCGGTGAGTATGACAACAATATGGCCGATGCCAATTCCATGCTCCTGCGTACTATTTCGGAAACTGGGCTCTTCGGACTTATTTTCCTGATCCTGTTCATCCGGAATAATTACGTCAAAAAAGACTCCGACCATCCGGAAGCCGACTACCACTGGCTGATCTCAAATGCCGTGCTGGTAATCATTCTCTTACAACTGGCGCGGCAGGGAAATTATACCTTCGGCGGCTTTATAGGCTTTATGTGGCTTTACTACTATACCAGGCTGGACTATGTAAAATTCCTGGAGAAGGGCCAGGCAGCGGAAACACCTGAAACAGAGGATGCGGAGCCTGTAAAAATTGATCCCGCCTTAAGCAAATAGTTTTTATATTTGCTGCTCAAAAAAAATACATCATCATGCAAGCTCTTACCTCTACCCGCTTCGATCTTCCGGGCCAAACCAGTTTTTATAAAGGAAAAGTCCGGGATGTTTATACGATCGGTGATAAGCTGCTGGTGATGGTGGCGAGCGACCGCATCAGCGCCTTTGATGTGGTGCTGCCTAAAGGAATTCCGTATAAGGGACAGGTGCTTAACCAGATCGCTTCCAAATTCCTGGAGGCAACCAAAGATATTGTTCCGAACTGGATCACGGCCGTACCCGACCCTGTGGTGAGCATGGGCAAGATGTGCGAGCCTTTCAAAGTGGAGATGGTGATCAGGGGCTACCTGGCGGGGCATGCAGCCAGAACCTATAACAGCGGGCTGAGAACGCTTTGTGGCGTTAGCCTTCCGGAAGGCCTGAAGGAAAACGATAAACTGCCGGAGCCTATCATTACACCTACAACCAAAGCTTCCGAAGGACATGATGAGGACATCAGCCGCGAAGAGATTCTGAAACAGGGAATTGTGGAAGAAAAATATTACGTGCAGCTCGAAGATTATACACGCAAGCTGTATGCACGCGGACAGGAAATTGCCAATAAAATGGGCCTGATCCTGGTGGATACGAAATACGAGTTCGGCTTATACAATGGCGAGGTTACTCTGATGGATGAGATTCATACGCCTGATTCCTCCCGTTATTTTTACCTCGAAGGCTATGAAGACAGGCAGAAGAATGGAGAAGAGCAAAAGCAACTGAGCAAGGAATTTGTGCGTCGCTGGCTGATTGAGAATGGCTTCCAGGGCAAGGACGGACAAGCCGTGCCGGAAATGAGCGAGGCCTGGATCAAAGAGATCTCCGACCGTTATATTGAGCTCTATGAAAAAGTGACGGGCGATACCTTCATCAAACATCCTACGGAAGAAATTGCAACCCGCGTGGAAAACAATATTCTTAAGGCGCTGAAACAGTAGGCAGAATAGAACGCTGATGACTCAGATGGGTATGATTTATACGATTAGGAACAACTATATCTGGATATCTGAAGTTCTTAAGTGATGTTTGGTAAACGCTACAACGGCGTAAAGACTACCAGATAACGAAGAAATCATAGACTTTGCTCTAATCATCCTAGCGTGATTGCCTGCCGTTTTTCTCAAAAACACACTAAGCTGTTCTATATGTCCCTTATTTTTCAATCATCATAAGCCATAAGAGTGTTTTTATAGATTATTGCACCAATCCCTGTTCTTGTCTTAATAATCCACGTCATCAACGTTCTGTTTATACCAGAGTTACCAACATTTTTACACAGGATTCCGATAATACGGGCTGTTTTTTTTATTTTTACGACACTAAAATTAAATACTCTTATTCATGTACCAGAAAATCAGTAAAAATATCCTCGAAACTATCGGGAATACGCCTTTAGTTCAGATCAACAATATTACCAAAGGCTTGCCCTGTACCGTTCTGGCAAAAGTAGAAACGACGAATCCGGGCAACTCCATCAAAGACCGTATGGCCCTGAAGATGATTGAAGATGCCGAAAAAGACGGGCGCCTGAAACCGGGTGGAACCATCATTGAAGGTACCAGTGGCAACACAGGGATGGGCCTGGCGATTGCTGCTATCATCAAAGGCTACAAGTGTGTATTTACCACTACGGATAAGCAAAGCAAGGAAAAAGTAGATGCCCTGCGTGCTTTTGGCGCCGATGTAATCGTGTGCCCTACCGATGTGGAGCCGGAAGATCCTAAATCCTACTATTCCGTTTCTTCCCGCCTGGTGAAAGAAATTCCCAATTCATGGAAACCGAATCAATACGACAACTTATCCAATACAGCGGCGCATTATGAGCAAACGGGCCCTGAGATCTGGGAACAAACCGAAGGAAAGATCACCCATTTAGTAGTGGGTGTTGGTACCGGCGGCACTATTAGCGGAACAGGCAAATACCTGAAAGAAAAAAATCCGAACATCAAAGTATTGGGCATCGATACCTACGGCTCTATCTTCAAAAAATTAAAAGAAACGGGTGAGATCGATAAAAACGAGATCTATCCATACATTACCGAAGGCATCGGAGAGGATTTTTTACCGGAGAATGTGGACATCAATTTAATTGACCATTTTGAAAAAGTAACGGACCGCGAAGCTGCCATCATGACCAGGCGCATCCCGCGCGAGGAAGGCATCTTTGCCGGAAACAGCGCAGGCTCTGCGATGGCGGGCCTGATGCAGATGAAGGACATGTTCAAACCGGGCGATGTGGTAGTGGTGATCTTCCACGATCATGGCACGCGCTATTTAGGTAAAATGTTCAACGACGACTGGATGCGCGACCGCGGTTTCCTGGAGATCAAGAAGCCGAAAGCGATCGACCTCATCGCTTCTCATAAAAACCAGAAGCTGATTACCGTGGATGCCGGTTCTACGATCCATGATGCGCTGAACGTGATGAACAAATTCGGCATCTCGCAAATGCCGGTGAAAAAAGGAGACAAATTCGTAGGCTCTCTGAACGACAGCATGCTGTTCTCTAAATTATTTGCCGATCCGTCCTTAAAAACCAAAACCGTGGAAGAGCTCATGCAGCCGCCTTTCCCGATGGTAAGCGAGCAGGCTCCGATGGAAGAGATCTCGAAAATGATCAATAAGGAAAACAATGCGGTGCTGATGACTGACCTGGGCGGAAGCGTTCATATCATTACCAAGCACGACCTGATTCAGGGCATTTCTCAAATGAGTAATTAAGCCATTATTTTTTTGCAAAAGGCTGGCTCCGCATATCAAAAAATAAGCAAAAACATCCTTGAGACCATTGGCAACACGCCTTTGGTCCGGGTGAACGCGATCACCAAAGATCTGCCTTGTACGGTTCTGGCAAAAGTGGAAACCACCAATCCGGGCAATTCCATTAAGGACCGCATGGCCGTTAAGATGATTGAAGATGCCGAAAAAGCAGGTCATCTGAAACCGGGCGGAACCATTATTGAAGCAACCAGCGGCAATACAGGAATGGGCCTGGCTATTGCTGCGGTCGTGAAAGGCTACAAATGCATCTTTACGACTACCGATAAACAAAGCAAAGCAAAACTGGATGCCCTGCGTGCCTTTGGCGCTACGGTTATCTTATGTCCTTCCGATGTAGAGCCTGAGGATCCTAAATCCTACTATTCCGTTTCTTCACGCTTAGCCACAGAAATTCCGGGTTCGTGGAAGCTTAACCAATACGACAACCTGTCGAATACCGTGGCGCACTATGAGCAAACGGGCCCTGAGATCTGGGAACAGACCGAAGGAAAGATCACGCACCTGGTGGTGGGCGTTGGCACCGGCGGCACCATCTGCGGTACCGGAAAATACCTGAAGGAAAAAAATCCAAACATTAAAGTACTGGGCATCGATACCTACGGCTCGGTGTTTAAAAAATATAAGGAGACGGGCATCTTTGACAAGAATGAGATCTATCCCTACACGACCGAAGGCATTGGTAAGGATTTTTTACCGGAAAATGTAGACATTGACCTGATCGATCATTTTGAAAAAGTAACAGACCGCGAAGCTGCCATCATGACCAGGCGCATTCCGCGCGAGGAAGGTATTTTTGTGGGAAACAGCGCAGGCGCTGCTATGGCGGGCCTCATGCAGATGAAGGACATGTTCAAGCCGGGTGATGTGGTGGTGGTGATTTTCCATGACCATGGCACGCGCTACTTAGGCAAAGCATTTAACGACGACTGGATGCGTGAGCGTGGTTTCCTGGAGATCAGAAAGCCCAAAGCGATCAACCTCATCGCTTCACCTAAAAAACACCAGCTCATTACCGTGGATGCCGGTTCTACGATCCACAATGCTCTGAACCTGATGAACAAATTCGGCATCTCTCAGATGCCGGTGAAAAAAGGAAACGACTTCGTAGGTTCTCTGAACGACAGCATGCTGTTCTCTCAATTGTTTGCCGATCCGTCCTTAAAAACCAAAACCGTGGAAGAGCTCATGCAGGCGCCTTTCCCGATGGTCAGCGAGCAGGCTCCCATGGAGGAGATCTCGAAAATGATCAACAGGGAAAACAATGCGGTGCTGATGACAGACCTGGGCGGAAGCGTTCACATCATTACCAGGCACGACCTGATCCAGGGCATCTCCCAAATGAGTAATTAACCATTCATCCCAGGCTATTTCTTCCCTGCAAAAATTAACATTTGTTTCAAAAAATAAAATGTTAACTTGCTCATACTATTCACCCTGCCTTCGCTTATACCAAGGTAGTTAAAACTTTAATTGATATATGAAAAAGATCACTCTTGCTGCTGCCCTGTGCTTTGCTTTGATGAGTCAGGCACAAACCAAACGCCCCGACAACTGGTTTAATCTAGACGCCACGAAGGATGGTGTAAACGGTGTGAGTACTGAAAGGACTTACGAAGAGCTCCTGAAAGGAAAAAAATCAACCACAGTGGTTGTGGCAGTATTGGACAGTGGCGTGGATTATACGCATGAGGATCTGAAAGACGTGATGTGGAACAACCCGGGAGAAATTGCAGGGAACGGCATCGATGACGACAAGAACGGCTACATCGACGATATTCACGGCTGGAGCTTTTTGGGTGGCAAAGACGGCAAAAATGTGGAGAAGGATAACCTGGAGCTGACGCGTGTGTACAAGGACCTGAATGCCAAATACAATGGCAAAACGGAAGCGGACCTGAAAACAAAGGAAGAAAAAAAGGAATTCAAATTTTACCAGGTGGTAAAAGCCGACTACGACAAGGAAGTAGCGCAGGCAGAAGCCACCACCAACCAATATAAATTTATCCGCGACGCCGTGGCGGGTGTATTGGATAAGATCAAAAAAGAAAAGGGCGTGGACAAAGTGACGCTGGATGATTTGAAAAAATTCGATGCCAAGGAACAAAAAGACAAGCAGGGAAAAATGATCGCGATGGCGCAGGCCGCCTCGGGCATGGAACCTGATGAGCTGGTAGAGCAGCTGGACGAAGCCCTGAAAAGCATGGATGGCAGCCGGCTGGATGTGAACTTCGACTCACGTTCGATTGTAGGCGACAACTATAACGACATCAACGAGAAATTTTATGGAAATGCTGATTGCAAAGGCCCTGGTGCTTTTCACGGCACACACGTAGCCGGCATTATTGCGGCTAAAAGAAAAAACGGCATTGGTATGGATGGTGTGGCAGACAATGTGCGCATCATGAGCGTACGCTGCGTTCCCGACGGCGATGAGCGTGATAAGGATGTGGCCAACGCGATCCGCTATGCGGTTGACAACGGCGCCCAGATTATCAACATGAGCTTCGGTAAAAAGTATTCTCCGGGCAAAAAAGCGGTGGACGATGCCGTGAAATATGCCGAAAGCAAAGGCGTGTTGCTGATCCACGCTGCCGGTAATGCTTCCGAGAACATTGACGAGATCGTTCACTACCCATGCAAAAAAATGGAGAACGGAAAAATCCCTTCCAACTTCATCGACATTGGCGCATTGAGCTGGAAAAAAGACGATGCCATCGTAGCGCCATTCAGCAACTATGGTAAAAAAACAGTCGATATTTTTTCTCCGGGTGTTGATATTTACTCTACCGTACCTGACCTCAACCAATACAAGGACGCCAGCGGAACGAGCATGGCTGCTCCTGTGGTAGCGGGTGTGGCAGCAGTGTTGAAATCGTATTTCCCTGAGCTGACACCAAAACAAATGATTAAGATCCTCACCAAATCATCGGTAAAAACCTATAAAGATGCCAAAGTCATCAAACCGGAAGCATCGCGGAAAGGCGATGAGCTGGTAAAATTCAGCGAGCTCTCCAAAACGGGTGGCATTGTAAACCTGTACGAAGCCGTGAAAATGGCACAAGGCATGGTGAAAGTAAAAGGCTAGTGAGTAAGCTTCTGTTTCCTCGTGAATCCCGCCCAAAAGGCGGGATTTTTTTATGTAAAGACAAAAATAATTTTGCAATAAAGTGTCTCTGAAATTTGTTAGGAATACTATTTTTTGTCTATTTTTAGAAAAATTATAAATTTATTTCATTAGGTTTTTAATTTCCGGCCCCGTCCCACTTGGTATCTTTCCGTTCTTTTGCTCCTTCTGAACCCCCCATGTTCTTTATGTTTAACTAAAAAAAACTATGATCACATGGTCAGGAAATTTACGCTACTTTGTATATTGACGTTATCTGTTTTTGGACTTTGGTCACAAACGCAATTAGGCTCCCACATTACGATTTCCTCTTCGGTTCCGACAGAGCTTACCATTTGCGGGCAGGCAAAGGTGTTTTCGTTTACGATTAACAATCCTTCGCCCTTTACCTTAACCAATGTGAGCGTAAACCTGACGATGCCCAGCGGCGTGGTATACCAGGCGGGCTCTGTGACCAATGCTACCGCAACCAGCACTGTTCCTTTAAATGCGCCTACCTTTTCCATTGCCAATATTCCAACCCTTTCTTCGGTGGTAGTTACCTATACCGCTTCCGTAAATTGTGATGTGCTGGCTTTTTTATCGGCGGGAAGCCCTATCGAGAATGCGATCAAGGTCAATTATACGGCCAATTCCACCGCATTTTACAGTACTCATACCACCAACAACTATGTGATCAAACAACCCAATCTCTCTATTACGACGATTACCAATCAATCGTACGCCGGAGCCATCGGGGGAACCTTCAGCCGTTGTATTACAATTATTAACGGTGGCCTCGGAGAGTTAAGCGCCGTCACATTCAAAGACATTCACGGCAATGGTGTCCAGATTACCGGTGTGAATGCCGGCGCCTGGAGCAGTGCCGGTGGCACAGAAACGATTATACTCGGGCCCGCTGATTTTGTTTCTGTGGGAAATAACAATGGTCTCTTCGAATCGGGAGAAAGCATTACCATCTGCGAAACGATCTCCATCCTCAATTGCTCTTCGGTGTTATCGAGCTTTGAAGCGAGCTGGGGCTGTGGCGGGCAGGCCTGCCAAACAACACTCTCGAATGCCAACGTGGTATTCCCGAACTTTATTCCCAATCTCCGGATCACGCCTCAGGCAAGCCAGGTGGTTTGCCTTGCTCCCGGCAACATCAGCACCCAGCAACTCAAAGTAGAAAATATCGGCGTGGGCCAGGCGGTGAATGTGAACCTGGAGATTTTTCAGGCAACGAATACCGGCTACAATGCGGGCCTGCAATCGGCTATTGATATTTCCAGTATCAAGCTCAGTGTCAACGGCGGAGCGCCGGTTTCCTATACGCCTGCTTCCACCCAGAACAATGCTGCCTTCGGATGCCTGCCGGCCAACCCGAAAGGAGCTTTTATCCTTAATATCCCCACCATCAATGCAGGTGATGTGATCATCATTACCTGGGATGTAACCTCCTGCTGCCAGTCGAATGTTATCAACGGCTGGCGCTATAAGGGCGATTACCAGAGCATCTGTCAGAACAACTACCAGGTGGTGGAGAACTGGGGAAAAGTATACAACCATCTGCAGTTTAACTCGGCTGTCTCCAACAACGGCTCTCCCTCCTCTTTGGTGTCAGGATCCACCGCGACCTTCAATTATTTACTGTCCGGCTATAATTTCTCCTACCCTGTAGCCTCCGATGCTTATTGGAAAATAAAGTATACGCTTCCTCCCTGCGCCACCTTTAATCCGGGAAGCGTCAAAATAGTGGCTTATGATAATACCACGACCTGGATGCCTACAACTGTCACCCAAAGCGGCAATGTGATCACAGCGGTATTCAACGGAGGCGCGCCCTTCACCCTTGAGCAGGCACAGATCCTGATCGGGCTGACAGCCAATTGCAACGCCTGTCCGGGAGGCCCCGGAAATGTAGGAGTCGAATTATACTACTCGCCTTCGGCTGCCTGTGCCTGCGAGATCTTAGCTACCAATAACAATTTCCCACTGGATATTCTGTGCCCGATTACCTGTGTGGGCCTAACCTTCAAAGACTTCTCGATCCAGCGTACCTCTTACGGCTTGCCGGACAACGACAATAACGGTCTCCCGGATGCTTCCGGCTCTTTAAACTTCAGCGCTATCCGTACAAACCGCTCCATGTACGGCGATACCATTACCTCCAAATACACCGGTGTTATTAAAACGGATGTCAGCCATCCTTCCTGGCAATACTGCTATGTGAGCTCTACAATTACCAACGGAAATTACCTGACGGCCCTGGGAGGCACCTTAAAGATCTACAGGGCCAATACCTTATTTGCCACCTGCGCTATTCCGGGCGGTCCGTCTGTTCTTCCTGTAGCCACTTTCAAGTATGACCTCAGCAGCACAGCCTTGATTGCCTCCGGGGGCGCGGCTGTTGGCTTTGTGTACCTGAATAACGATTCCCTGGTGTTTGAGCCGAAGTACAGGGTGTCTTCCAATACCGGAGGGACAATTCTGCCGGCCGTGTGTACCAATGAATTTTACACCTCCGACATTGCCTTACCAACCAACACTGTCAATAAATTCTCCTGCAACAATTTCCAGGGCAACTTCAGCATCATCGGCTATTACTATACCAATTACGGCCCTGACGGCTATACCGTGAATGATTGCAACACCATCAACATCTCCCAGAATTATTATTTAAGCATAGGGCCCTGCTGCAGCAACTATGCCGGTGGCAACCTGTTTCCCTTCGAAGTGAGACGCTGGGCTACCATTGATACCCTGGAAGTCATTGTTCCGGTGGGCTACCAGTTTGTTTCCGCTAATTTTGCTGATGTGAGAACAGCCGGAACACTGGCAGCATCAGGCTCTCCGAGCTTTACGCTCAGCCCTTTAAGCACCGCCACCAACGTATTTAAATTCCCTGTCGGACAGTTTTTCACAGGAGCCACACCGCTTATCACACCAAGCGATGATGGCTTTTATGGCACACTGAATGTGAGAATCCAGCCGAGCTGCCAGGTGGTACAAAACGTACAGCAGCCCATTACCTATAACTGGAAATTCAAGCCCGGACCTTTCCTGATCCAGAATCCGGCCAATAATATTTCATCAACCGTTGGCCAGGATGTTATTTTATACAATGGCCCCGATATTTTTCTGCAGTCGCCCCTACCCAATATCATTGCCAATACCAATGTGGTCACCTGGGATATTTCCTTATCCAATACCTCCAACTCCACAGCAGCGAACACCTGGTTTACAGCTCCTACGATATCAGGCGTAACAATTACGCAGGCGGTGGACCTTGCTACCTCGGCGACTCTGACACCTGTAGGCGGCATCTACCAGATAGGTAATATAACGGCCGGCAATACGAAAAACTACCGCCTGACCGGCACTTACACCTCCTGCGGAGTTGACAGTGTGACCGTATACGCCGGCTGGAACTGCCAGGGCTATCCGGCCAACCTGGCCAGCTACCCTTGCACCCCGAAAACCATTAAGTTAAAACTGACGCCTCAGTCGCCTTTGCTGATCACCAATGTCATCAGCCCTCCTACAAATATTAATTTGTGCGACACGGCTACCTATACGGTAGAAGGCATCAACATTCAGCTCGGAAGCGCCTACTCCCTGACCTTAACCGTTAACCTTCCGGTCGGCGTGTCGATTATCCCCGGCAGCTCCCTGCTCTCCTACCCGGCAGCTTCTCCTTATATCTCTATCAGCAATCCCATCTACGTAGGCGGAACGCTTTACCAGTATAATATTTCCGTATTAAGCCCTTCTATTGCTGCCAACGGATTACCGGGCATCCTGGATCCTACCCTGAACTCGGTAAAAATTAAATTCAAGGTAATTACTTCCTGCGGCTATACGTCCGGAAGCCTTGCCAGCTTTAGCTTCCAGGGCAAGAGCGCCTGTGGGTCAGCTACAGGCCAGCTGGTTTCGCTCTCGTCCCAGCTTGGCATTAACGGCGCTACAGCTCCTTATTTTACCGATACCAGGCTAAAGAGCACTTACATCTCTCCCTGCAACAGTCCTTCGACGCTTGAGATTTATGTAAAAAATTCAGGGCCTCTAAGCTTTGGCAATACCGATTCCGTTACTGTGATCCTGCCGGCCGGCGTCTCCTTTGTTGCCGGCTCTTTCACCGGCCTGCACAATGCTCCCGTTAACACAACGCCTACCATCTTCATCATCAACAACCAGCAGGAGCTTTCCTGGAAACTCCCGCAGGGCACCGTTGCCGGAGACAGCGTCAAATTCAACATCAATTACAGGGGCGATGCAAACGCCCTAAGCTGCAGTATTTTCAATTTTATTGGGAAAACCACCAGCAGCACGAATTTGTACTGTACCGTTTCCGGAAACAACTGCGGGGTGAAAGTGTATACCGGCGGAGATACGCTTCCTGTATTTACCTACAAAGGCTACCTGACCCTCAGCAATCAAAGCGGCTATGCTGTTCCCAATCCTCCTTCGGGAGAAATAGGTTATATCAACTTCACCATTAATAATACCGGAGAAGCAATCAACCCGGCTAATAAAACAAAAATCAGCTACTACCAGGACGTCAACAACAATGGCGTTTATAATCCCGGCGATGTGCTGATCGGCATGGATTCCATCAATGCCCTGATCCCGAACAACGGTACCTACAATTACTCCTATACCTTAACTATTCCCTCGGGCAGCGCCTGTAATCTTATTGCCGTGGTGGATACTGCTATCAATCCATGTAGCTGCAATCCGGCGCAGATCCCGGTAGTATTACCTCTCAGGCATTTTGCAAGAGATACGGTCGTCTGTTCGGGACAGCCTGCAAACATCGGCTACCCCGGCATTACAGGCTATACCTATACCTGGACACCGGTCAACAACCTGAATTCATCCAATGTTGCCAATCCTGTCGTCACGGGAACTAACTCATCAGGAAATCCTGAGACTACGCAATACATCGTCACCGTGAACCGGAATACCTGCCTGTCGAAAGATACGGCAACGGTGATTGTGAACCTCACGCCTACGGCCAATGCCGGGCCTGATCAGGCCTTGTGCAACACCTACAGCGTGACCTTGTCGGCCGGTGTGCCTCTGGGGATCCTGACGGGTGCCTGGACCCAGTTGAGTGGCCCTAACACTGCCGTATTCAGCAATTCGGTATCCCCGGGTTCTGCGGCAGGTTCATTGGTTGAAGGAACCTACCGTTTTATCTGGACGGTAAGCAATGGGAATTGTACACCAGCGAAAGACACGGTGGAAATCAGGATATACAACCCACCTGCTGCCAATGCCGGACCGGACCAAAACCTGTGCGCCACTTATTCCGTAGCCTTAGCAGCCAATACACCTACCGGAACAGCTACAGGATCCTGGACACAGGTAAGCGGGCCTAATGGCGGAGTCTTCACCAATACCACCAGTGCGACCTCGAGTGTGACCGGTTTAGCGGAAGGTACTTATCAATTCCTCTGGACCATGAGCAATGGTACCTGTGCTCCTGCAAAAGATACGGTAATCGTGAAAGTATACAATGCACCTCTTGCCAATGCAGGACCGGATCAAAACCTCTGTGCTACTTACTCTGTGACCTTAGCGGCCAATACGCCAACAGGCACAGCCACAGGCGCCTGGACACAGGCCAGCGGGCCTAATGCCGGAGCCTTTACCAATACCACCAGTGCCACATCATCCGTCATCGGCTTAACAGAAGGCACTTACAAATTCCTCTGGACCATGAGCAACGGTAGCTGTACGCCAGCAAAAGATACGGTGATCGTGAAAGTATACAATACACCGGTTTCTAATGCAGGACCTGATCAGAGTTTATGTGCGACCTACTCTGTGAGCTTAGCGGCCAACACCCCAACAGGTACAGCCACAGGGGCCTGGACACAGGCCAGCGGACCTAATACCGGAGTCTTCACCAATACCACCAGCGCGACCTCGAGTGTGAGCGGCTTAGCGGAAGGTACCTACAAATTCCTGTGGACCATGAGCAACGGAAACTGTACGCCGGTAAATGATACCGTGATTGTGAAAGTTTATAATACCCCAATTGCCAATGCCGGACCGGATCAAAGCCTGTGCGCCACCTACTCTGTGGCCTTAGCAGCCAACACCCCAACAGGCACTTCTACCGGAGCCTGGACACAGGTAAGCGGGCCTAATGGCGGAGTCTTTACTAATACCACCAGTGCTACTTCTAACGTGACCGGTTTAGCGGAAGGCACTTACAAATTCCTCTGGACCATGAGCAATGGTACTTGTACGCCTGTGAAAGACACGGTGATCGTGAAAGTTTATAATACACCGGTTGCCAATGCAGGCCCGGATCAAAGCCTGTGCGCGACTTATTCCGTAGCCCTGGCGGCCAATACGCCAACAGGAACAGCCACAGGAGCCTGGACACAGGTAAGCGGGCCTAATTCAGGAGCCTTTACCAATACCACCAGCGCGACCTCGAGTGTGAGCGGCTTAGCGGAAGGTACTTACAAATTCCTTTGGACCATGAGCAATGGAAATTGCACACCGGCAAAAGATACGGTAATCGTGAAAGTATACAATACACCGGTTGCCAATGCCGGACCGGATCAAAGCTTATGCGCCACCTACTCTGTGGCTTTAGCGGCCAATACACCTACCGGCACTTCTACCGGAGCCTGGACACAGGCCAGCGGACCTAATGCGGGAGTCTTCACCAATACTACCAGCGCGACCTCGAGTGTGAGCGGCTTAGCGGAAGGTACTTACAAATTCCTCTGGACCATGAGTAATGGGAATTGCACGCCGGTAAATGATACCGTGCTTGTGAAAGTATACAATACACCGGTTGCCAATGCCGGGCCGGATCAAAACCTCTGTGCGACTTATTCCGTGGCTTTAGCAGCTAATACACCAACCGGTACGGCGACAGGAGCCTGGACACAGGCCAGCGGACCTAATGCCGGCGTTTTTACCAATACCACCAGCGCGACATCATCCGTCACCGGATTGGCGGAAGGCACTTACAAATTTTTGTGGACCATGAGCAACGGTAGCTGCACGCCGGCAAAAGATACGGTGATTGTGAAAGTATACAATACACCAATTGCCAACGCCGGACCGGATCAGAGTTTATGCGCCACCTACTCTGTGGCCTTAGCAGCGAACACCCCAACAGGAACGTCGACAGGCGCCTGGACACAGGTAAATGGTCCTAATACCGGAGTCTTCACCAATACCACCAGTGCGACTTCTCATGTGACCGGTTTAGCGGAAGGTACTTACAAATTCCTGTGGACCATGAGCAATGGGAATTGCACGCCGGTGAACGATACGGTAATTGTGAAAGTATACAATGCACCTCTTGCCAACGCAGGGCCGGATCAGAGTTTGTGTGCCACCTACTCCGTAAGCCTGGCGGCTAACACTCCTACAGGAACTGCCACAGGCGTCTGGACACAAGTGAGTGGCCCTAACAGTGGAGCCTTTACCAATACGACGACGGCAACACCAAACGTAACAGGTCTTGCGGAAGGTGCTTACAAATTTTTGTGGACCATGAGCAACGGTAGCTGCACGCCGGCGAAGGATACCGTGCTTGTGAAAGTATATAACACGCCGGTTGCCAATGCAGGGCCGGATCAAAGCCTGTGCGCGACTTATTCCGTGGCCCTGGCAGCCAATACACCAACCGGTACAGCCACCGGAGCCTGGACACAGGTAAGCGGGCCTAATGCAGGGGCCTTCACCAATACCACCAGTGCGACTTCTAACGTGAGCGGCTTAGCGGAAGGTACTTACAAATTCCTGTGGACCATGAGCAACGGCAGCTGCACAGCGGTAAAAGATACCGTGATCGTGAAAGTATACAATACCCCGGTTGCCCATGCAGGCCAGGATCAGAGCTTATGTGCCACCTACTCTGTGACCTTAGCGGCCAATACGCCAACAGGTACAGCCACAGGCGCCTGGACACAGGTAAGCGGACCCAATACCGGCGCCTTTACGAATACTACCAGCGCAACCTCCGGTGTGAGCGCTTTAGCGGAAGGCACTTACAAATTCCTGTGGACCATGAGCAATGGAAATTGTACTTCAGTCAATGATACCGTGCTTGTGAAAGTTTATAATACACCGGTTGCCAATGCCGGACCAGACCGGAGCTTGTGCGCGACCTATTCTCTTAACTTAGCGGCTAACACCACAACGGGTACAGCCACAGGAGCCTGGACACAGGTGAGCGGACCTAATGCCGCTGCAATCACCACTACGAATAGTGCCACATCGCATGTGAGCGGATTAGCGGAAGGCACTTATAAATTCCTGTGGACCATGAGCAATGGCAATTGTACATCCGTCAATGATACCGTCATGGTGAGGGTATACGATACCCCGGTTTCCAATGCAGGCCCTGACCAGATCATTTGCGCGCAGAGCTCTGCGTCATTAGCGGCGAATAATCCGGCCGGCACCTCTACCGGTTTGTGGACGGCGATTGGCGGCGGAAGCTTTACAACGGCCACTCAATACAATACAGACGTCAATGGCCTGACCGGTGGCAACTCCTATTCTTTTGTGTGGACTGTGAGCAATGGCAATTGCCCTGCGGTGCGCGACACGGTGATCATTAAAGATTATGATTTACCAACCGTGAAATTTTCTGCCGACAAAACCGAGATCTGTGAATACAGCTGCATCACCTTCAAAGACCTGAGCATTGCCTACCAGTCTGATACGATTGTTTCCTGGTACTGGAACTTTAATAACGGAACGGGCTCCAGCCTCCAGAACACCAAAGCCTGCTATGGTACACAGGGCGTATACCCAACCCAGCTCACAGTAACATCCCGGGCAGGCTGTGTGAATTCGGGAACCCTTCCCGGAGGTATTACCGTGCATCCGAATGCGGTGGCTAATTTCAGGATAGATCCGTCAGATATTGATCTCACCACCATTGTACAGTTCATCGATCAGTCGGAGCATACAGATAACTGGAAATGGAGCCTGGGAGACAGCCATGTGGATTTCAATCAGAACCCGACACACCTTTACCAGGATACCGGTATGTTTGTAGTGACCCTGATTGCCGATAACCAGTACCAATGCCCTGATACCGTCAGCATCAACATTCGTGTGAAGGAAGTTCCTTCCCTCTTTATCCCGAACAGCTTCACGCCTAACGGCGACGGCTTAAACGATGTGTTCCTGGTAGTAATCAACGATCACGATCCTGCCGATTTTGAATTAAGGATCTTCGACAGGTGGGGTCAGCAGCTCTTTCTCAGCAACGATCCGGCAATCGGATGGGACGGCACTTTTAAAGGGGCCGACGTGAAAATGGAGGTATATGTGTATATGGTAACGGCACGCTTTAAAGGTGGCCCTGATAAGCGCGTCAGGAAATATACCGGCAACGTCAATGTGATCAGGTAATTAGCGGCGATGATGGTAGTGACTCAGGCTTGTTGTTAACAAAACCAAAGGCTCAGGATTAGGCAAAAACTTTTTTGTTAATGTATGGTTTACATGATATCTTTATGCCTGAATGCTCACCGGAAAACAACTTATACTGGCCACCAAGCCGTTTGCCAAAGAAGACCGTACAAAAAGCTGGGTTTTAACCATTTCCAGTTTCCTGATCCTGATAGCCCTGCTATTCGGCACCGTTTACAATTTTCACTGGTCCCTGAAGCTGCTGTGCAGCATCTGCGCCGGTTTTGTGATCGTCCGCATCTTCGTGATTTATCACGATCACCAGCATAAGGCCATTCTCGACAAATCGAAGCTGGCCGATGCCTTATTTACTGTTTTTGGTTTTTATGTATTGGCACCAACTGGGATCTGGAGCGCCAGCCACGATTACCACCATAAGAACAACTCCAAGCTTTTCAGCGCCAGCATTGGCTCCTACCCGATCTATACCAAGCAGAAATTCGAACGCATCAGCCGCGGGGAGCAGCTTCACTACCTCTTCATCAGGCACCCGCTTACCATCATTTTCGGTTATTTTTTCACCTTCATGTATGGCATGTGCATCAAATCCATTATCAACCGGTTGTCTAAAAATATAGATTCACTGATCGGCCTTGTCCTGCACTTCGCTTACCAGTTCTGCGTATTTTATTTCCTGGGCTGGCAAACCTGGATCTTTATGTGTGCGATCCCTCACTTTATTTCCGGTGGCTTAGGCAGCTACCTGTTCTACGCTCAGCATAATTTCCCAACGGTAACTTTTGCCGGCAACGAGGAATGGACCTACGAAGGCGCTGCCCTCGACTCTTCCAGCTATATGGAGTTGATTGCACCTTTGCGCTGGGCCACAGCCAATATCGGCTACCACCACATTCACCACATGAATTCCAGGATCCCGTTCTACCGCCTGCCGGAAGTCATGGCCGCTATTCCTGAATTGCAAACACCGAAGAAAACATCACTGAGCCCTAAGGACGTGATGGCCTGCTTCCGCCTGAAAGTGTGGGACTTTGAGAAGCAGCAAATGGTGGGGCTTTAGGGAATGGAAAAGGGAAAATGTCAAATGGAAAAGGTAAACAAGCATCTTTCATGAAAGAAAAACGTTACTGAACCATTTTCCCTTTTACATCTTACATTACTTTCTATCGTTTCGAGGAAGCCTGCCCAAACTCATCCTTCGTGAGTAAGAGGTCATTGATGAGCTTGATCACAAAATCCAGCTGCTCTTCTTTGCTAAGATCGGTATTATCGAGAATGATAGCATCTTCTGCCTGCACCAGTGGGCTTTCCTTGCGTGTGGTATCGTCGTGATCGCGTTTTTCGAGGCTGCGTTTCACATCTTCAAAGGTGTGGTATTCGCCTTTACTGCTGAGCTCATCGAGGCGGCGCTGTGCGCGCACGGCATTATCAGCTGTCATAAACAATTTAAGCTCGGCGTCCGGAAATACATGTGTACCGATATCGCGGCCATCCATGATCACTCCTTTATCCTTACCCATTTTGCGCTGCAGGCTCACCATTTTCTGGCGCACTTCCTTGATGGAGCTGATGGAGCTTACATGGTTGGCGACTTCCATCGTGCGGATGACTCTCTCCACGTGTTCTCCGTTGAGCAATACTTCGGATGTTTTAGTTTGGGTATTATAGGCAAACGACACTTCCACATCGTTTAAAGAAGCCAGGAGTTTTTCCTGGTCTACTTTTCCATCGGCAATGATTCCGTTGCGCAGGCAGTAAATGGTAACTGCCCTGTACATGGCTCCTGTGTCGATATAGTTGTAGCTGAGCTTTTGTGCCAATGCCTTTGCCAATGTGCTTTTCCCGCAGGAAGAATAACCGTCTATGGCAATGGTGATTTTGGACATCGGGTAAAAGTAGGATTTTTTTGCGGGCCGTGAAACAAAAAAATGTTATAATGTATTATGATGATAAAGGTCTTATTAGTTCGTTGACTTCGAGAGCCTCAATCAACAAATCGATGGTGGTGTTATCCTGCCGCTCTCCGCAAGCGGTCGTTGATGGCCAGGCCCAGGCTCATGCCGGGTAGGAGATCGCACAGGATCACATCGGCATCCGATTCGTCGAGCTCCCTCAGGTAGGCAAATAAATTAGCGGCGGCTTCTTTATAATCCTGTGTTGCTGATAAATTTTTCACAAGCGAACCCTGAAGCCCGGGATCCTCCGCTCCAAAAATGAGAAAGCCGGCTTTTTGCGACAGGTGTTTTTTTTGCAGCTCGGCTACATTACCAACAAATAAAGGCTTCCTGGGCGCATAATGGCTTTTCAGCTGACCGGGCGCTTTCGGATTACTGGATTGATTCAATTGAATGGATACATTTCCGACAACGCTTTCGATGGCATCTACCGATAAGCCACCGAGCCGATAAATGATGATCTTATGATCTTCCTCCCCCACAATGGTTGATTCCAGGCCTACTTCACAAGGCCCTCCATCGAGGATATAACTGATCTGATCGCCCAGCTGTTTCTGAACGTGAGCCGCCGTTGTGGGGCTGATATACCCAAAAGGATTAGCGCTTGGTGCTGCCAGCGGGAAGCTTAATTCACGTAATAATGACAGGCTGAGCAAGTGCGCCGGAATCCTCACGCCTACCCTGCTCAGGCCGGAGGTCGTCAGATCGGGAATGCTGTCCTGCCTTGGGAGCAGTAAGGTTAAAGGCCCCGGCCAGAAGGCTTCTGCGAGCTTCAGCAATTGAGGATGAATATCGGTAACGAACTCATACACCGCATCCAGGCTATGTGTATGCACGATTAAGGGATCAAATTCGGGCCGGTTTTTGGCTTCGAAAATTTTCGCCACGCTCTGCACATCATAGGCATTAGCGGCCAGGCCATATACGGTTTCGGTAGGAATCGCTACCAGTTGCCCGTTCTCAAGAAATTGTTTTGCTGCAAAAATATCAGTTCCGGTGTGTGCCACGGTGCAAATGTACTCAAAGTAAATGTAATGTGTGATACCTGAAATATTGTATGGCTTCAATTTGAAATTTTTAATGTTTAAACAGGAGGGAAACCTGCATTAGAGCGCAAGGATTCAGTTCAATGTCATTTAGTTAAGGATATACATTTTTTTAAGAATCCTGAAGGGATTCAATGTAAAAATAGACCAACATATTTAGGGATGGATTATTCGGGGTTATTCAGGTGTTCAATCCAATTATCAGATATCATCTTCATAACATTATTCCGGGGTTGAAGGCTATGTATTATTTTGATATTCGACCCCTTCAGGGTCGTAGCACTCAGGATTTATTTTTTTATTTATATTAAACCCCTTCGGGGTTTTGAATTCTTTTGTTCGCTCCCTCAACGAACAAAAAAACGCAGCGACCGCGTGCCGCCAGAGATTTATCGGTGGCGCAAGCGGAACCCGGCGCAGCCCACCCTCCCGCCGGTTGCTGAACCTGTCGAAGCACTTGCGGAAGGAGGCGCCCAAATGCTTAAACTTGAGCCAAACTCAGGAATTAACGGACGGTCGAATCTAAAACTTCCATTTAAATCAAACTATAAAAAAATCAGGAGATTGCCTTGTTTGAGTCAATTTAAGTAAGTTAATTTTTGTACTTTTAAAGTCTTGAAATTTTAAATACGACAGAAAAAATTTAATTAAAAATCCATATCCATAGAAATCTGCTTAGCGATGTTTCTATGTGCTGATGTGGTAATTATAAAGACATGAAAATATCTTACAACTGGCTTAACACCCTGATCAAAACAGACCTTAACCCCGAACAGATCTCCGAATACCTGACCAGCTCCGGCCTTGAAGTAGAAGGCATGGAAAGCTTCGAGAGCGTGAAAGGCGGCCTGCAGGGCATTGTGATCGGTGAAGTGATGGAGAAAGAAAAACACCCGGATGCCGATAAGTTAAGCCTTACCAAAGTAAACGTAGGAAAACCGGAATGGCTGAGCATTGTGTGCGGTGCACCGAATGTGGCAGCGGGGCAAAAAGTACTGGTAGCCACGGTGGGCGCTAAATTATACCCAACTACCGGCGAGCCTTTCGAGATCAAAAAATCAAAGATCCGCGGTGCGGTGAGCGAGGGCATGATCTGCGCGGAAGACGAGATCGGCCTCGGCACAGGTCACGACGGCATTATGATCCTGCCTGACAGCGCGACTCCCGGCATGCCAGCTGCAGAGTTCTTTAAGCTTGAAAAAGACACCGTATTCGAAATTGGCCTCACGCCTAACCGCGCGGATGCCGCTTCGCATTATGGCGTGGCACGCGATCTGCAAGCCATCCTCAATACTAAAAACAATACGACTGATTTTAAAGCGGAGCTGCAGGGCATCCGCGAATTGCCGGAAGCCAGCAATGTAAATACCGTAACCGTGCGCATCGAAAACCCGGAAGCCTGCAAGCGCTACAGCGGCCTCGTGATCTCTGGCATTACGGTGCAGCCATCGCCCGACTGGCTGAAAAATCAGCTCCTGGCCATCGGCCTGCGCCCGATCAACAACATCGTAGACATTACCAACTTCGTGCTGCACGACCTCGGCCAGCCTTTGCATGCCTTCGACCTTGAAAAGGTAAAAGGGAATACCATCATCGTGAAAACAGGATTGGAAAACAAAACATTCAAAACCCTGGATGGTGTGGAGCGTAAGCTCTTTGCCAACGACCTCATGATCTGTAACGAATCGGAGCCGATGTGCCTGGCCGGTGTGTTTGGCGGTGAAGACAGCGGCGTATCGGATAAAACAACGGCTATCTTTTTAGAAGCGGCTTATTTCGATCCGGGCTACATCAGGCGTTCGGGTAAGCAGCACGGATTGAAAACCGACAGCAGCTTCCGCTTCGAGCGCGGGACAGATCCCGAAATGACGGTTACTGCCCTGAAACGCGCGGCTGCCCTGATCTTTGAACTGGCCGGTGGAGTGATGAGCATGGACCTTGTGGACCTCTATCCTGAAAAACTGGAGCCTTTTAAAGTGGCTTTTTCTTATACCAATTGCCAGGAGCTGATCGGGAAAGAGATCGACCGTGGCATTATTAAGCATATTATTTTGTCCTTAGGGATCAGCATCGAACAGGAAGGAAACGATGGCCTGCTCTTATCGGTGCCACGCTACAAAACCGATGTGACGCGCGAAGCCGACGTAATTGAGGAAGTGATGCGCATCTACGGATACAACAACGTGGAGGAAAGCACGCAGATTAAATTCAGCGCCAACTTCGCCGACAGGGAAAAAGCAAGCGCCGCCGAGAATACGACTGCCAACCTGCTGGTAGGATTCGGATTCCATGAAATGATGGGCTTGTCCTTAACCAAAGAATCTTACTATGCGGAAGGCACTCCCCTGGTGAAAGTGCTGAACCCGCTAAGCTCCGACCTGAACGTGATGCGCCATAGCATGCTGTATGGCGGCCTGGAATCGCTGGCGTATAACATCAACCGCAAGCAGGCCGATTTAAAATTATTCGAGTTCGGAAAAACATACAGCACAACGGAAGCTGACCCGATGGCTATCGGGTTCAACTATGCGGAGGCAAAGCACCTGGCGATGTTCATCACAGGCCGCAAGTATGCCGAAAACCCTTTCGGTAAAAATGAAAAAGTGGATTTCGTATTCCTGAAAGGCTGCGTGGAAGCGGTCTTGAACAAACTCTCCATTAAATTCAAAACAACGGAGCTGAACGATGAACACTATAGCTACGGCTTGTCTTTTGCACACAAGAACAAGCACCTGGTAAGCCTCGGCCTGGTGGATAAGGCCATCTGCAAAAAAATGGATGTGACTACCGAGGTCTTTTTTGCGGATTTCAACTGGGACCATGTGCTGTCGATGCTTGGAAAAACAAAGCTGGAATTTACGGAGATCCCTAAATTTCCTTCTGTGCGCCGCGACCTGGCCTTGCTGATCGATAAAAAAACAAGCTACCAGGAACTGGAAGAGCTGGCCTTCTCAACGGAGCGCAAGCTTCTGAAAGCCGTGAACCTGTTTGACATTTACATGGGCGACAAGCTGGAAGCCGGCAAGAAATCCTATGCCCTGAGCTTTACGCTCCAGGATGAGGAAGCGACGCTCAACGATAAGCAAATTGATACGGTGATGCAAAAGCTCATCAAAAACTATACGGAGAAAATGGGCGCTACCTTGCGTTAATCACCGCGTTACCGAAAAATAAAAAAGCTCCCTTTGGGAGCTTTTTTTTGACCTGACCTGACAGGTCTTAGAGACCTATCAGGTCAGGTCACACCGGATACTCGATAAACCCATGCAGTTGGTAATCCGGAATACACAGATAAACATTCTGCCCTATTCTTCCTGAAATTCCATCTACTTTCGGGAAAAATGTTTTTTTGTTGAATCCTGAATAAACCCGGAAGACTCATGACTCAAACGCCGGAGACGCTTGTTCCGGTAGTTAATTCCACCTGAACTTTAGCTTAGGTGATTGTTAAGTTTGCCCAGGTATATTTTTTAAACAAAAACATATTTTGTTTCAAATTATTATTATTTTTAACTCTATCATATTTAATTAAGCTATGGCAATTAATTTACAAAAAGGACAAAAAATAGATATTGGCCTTACCAAAATGAGTGTGGGTTTAGGTTGGAACCCAAATGAAGGAACCGGAAACGATTTTGACCTCGATGCTTCGGCATTTATGTTGAATGCGAAAAAATTAATTCCGGCCGATGAATATTTTGTATTCTATGGCAATACCGATTCCCCCGATAAAGCGCTGCATCACACGGGCGATGATCCTACCGGTGGCAACAGTGCAGATGGAGACGACGAAACGATCCAGGTGGATTTATCTGTGGTAAATCCTGATATCGAAGAGATCTTATTCGTGGTAACGATTCACGAATCTGAAAAAAGAAAACAGAATTTCGGGCAGGTACGCAACTCCTACATCCGTATTGTAGACGACAGCAATAATAGCGAAATCGCCAAGTATGAGCTGGGTGAAGACTTTTCCGTAGAAACAGCAGTGGAGTTCGGAAGGCTTTACAAACGTGCCGGAGCCTGGAAATTTGAGGCCAGCGGCATTGGCTATAAGGAGGATCTTTCTTTCTTTGTAAGTAAATATTTTACAGGCGACATCATTAAATAATTTTACAAATCAACATCATAACATCTAAACCTAAACAATTAAACTATGGCAATTAACTTACAGAAAGGGCAAAGAATTGATTTAAGAAAATCAGGCGGTGCCACATTAACAGAGTTCTGTGTGGGCGTAAACTGGGGCGCTATTGAGAAAAAAGGCGGGTTCCTGGGCTTCGGGAAATCCGTTACACAAGTGGATCTTGACCTGAGCTGCGTAATGATCGATACAGCCGGACAAGTATCTGACCATTTATATTCACCGGATTACAAGCCTGATTTCTTAGCGAAATTCGGATTGCCTCCCGGAAAGTTATTGTCACGCAACAACGCGTTAAGGCACTCCGGTGACGACCGCGCGGGTGATAGCGGCGGAGATGACGGACTGGACAACGAAGTAATCACAGTCAACTTAACTGCTGTTGAGCCGAATATCTCCCAGATTTTCTTTTTCCTGAACAACGTTGGACAGGAAGATTTCTCGATGATCCCTTACGCGAAAATCCGCATGTACGAAGGAACACCTACCAAAGTAAAAGAGGTGTTTGCTGACTACAACGTTTCTGCAGAAGGACAATATGCCGGCAAGAAAGCCCTCATCATGGGTAAATTATACAAAAAAGACAACGAGTGGAAGTTTAACGCCATCGGAGATCCAACGGAAGATGTGTTCTTAGGACAAACTATTCACAGGATTGTAAAATCATACCTATAGATGAACTTTTTTAATGTTCGTCACGTTTCCTTTGATTTATGGTTAACACTCATCAAATCAAACCCTGTTTTTAAGCAAAAACGCGACGAATTATTAAAGTCTTACTTTCAGATCCCACACCCTGTAGAGGCTATTACGGCCAGGATCAGGGTGTGGGATCTTCGTTTTAATGCCATCAACGAGGCCAGCGGCAAAAACATTGATGCCGACGAGATGGTGCTCATCATCCTCTCGGACCTGGATGTGAATGTGAAAGCCATCACCTCTGTTATGCTGGAGGATTATTATCAAACGATGGAAGCGCTGTTCTTTCAGTTTCACCCGGTATTGTACGAGGAAAAGCTGATCGACTACTTAAGCGCCTTAACCAAACAGGGCATCACGCTGAGCCTCCTGAGCAATACGGGATTCATCAAGGGCGTGACCTTAAAGAAATTACTCGACAAGCTGGAAATAGCGCCGCTTCTGAAGTTCCAGATCTACTCGGACGAAATTATGTTCTCCAAGCCTTCGAAAGAAGCTTACCAGCATGTGTTCGATCATATCAAACGGTTTAACACGATCGCGCCTGATTCCATTTTACATATCGGCGACAATGAACATGCCGACTTCAAAGGCGCGCAGCTCCAGGGCATGCAAAGCGCGCTGATCAATTCAAACCAGGTCTCATTACTGAGCTTAACGATCCAACACTAAATGTATCATCACTATTCCCTGCATCACATCGAAGATGATACCCAACTCAGCTTCGACCCGGCCGACTACAGCAAGTTCAAGTTCGGCGATCCAGACGCTACCGAACGTTTCGGAAAAGCGCTGGCAGAAGGCTTTTTGAGCCAATACGGTAATTTGCTGCTGCAACATCACGACATTGTATTCCTGCCAAGTCCTTTCAATTATATTCCAACGGCTTCCTATTATTTGTCGCAACGCTTCAAAACGGAGGTCAATAAATTCCTGCACCTGCAGGATAAAAAGGCCTTGCTGGAGTCGAAGATCCACCGCTATAAAACCTACAGCGAAGATTACGGCAACCTGAATTTTGAGGAGCGCCTGAACCTGATCTCCACCGATACTTACCATGTGGATACGCGCTTTCTCACCAACCGCTTATGCATTTTCCTGGATGATATTAAGATCACGGGAAGCCACGAGCTGGTGATTCGCAAAATCCTGCAACAAAACAACATCGAAGGAAATTTCATGTTCGTGTACTTCGCGGAGCTCATCAATCAGCAGATCTCCCCTACCTTCGAAAACTACCTGAACTACTACCATGTGAAGGGAATTCCGGAGATCAGCAGCCTGCTAAACCGCAGCGACTTGCAGATCAATACGCGGACGATAAAATTCATTTTAAATGAAAAAAATCCAATAAATTCCATTATTTTAGACGTACCAAAGCATACCCTGGAAAAGATTACGGATTACGCTATTGGCAACAATTACCATCTAATGGACGAATATAAAACCAACTTAAGTCAAATTATTAAACACATCAATTATGGCAATTAACTTACAAAAAGGACAACGGGAGAACTTAAACGCTCAGAAATTCACCATCGGCTTAGGCTGGGATACCAATGCCAGCTCTACAGGCGCCGCCTTCGACTTAGATGCTTCCGTATTTATCTTAGGGGCGAACTCCAAACTGGTGAGCGATGACTATTTCGTATTTTATAATAACGCCAAATCGCCGGATGGCGCTGTAACCCACACGGGCGATAACTTAACCGGTGACGGCGATGGTGATGACGAATCGATCCTGGTGGATCTGTCGAAGATCAACTCTGCTGTGCAGGAGATCTGCGTGGTGGTAACGATCCACGATGCGGCCGACAGGAAACAAAATTTCGGACAGGTGCGCAACTCCTTTATCCGCGTGGTAGACGAGCAAAACAACGTGCTGGTAAAATACGAGCTGGACGAAGATTTTTCTGTGGAAACAGCGATCGAATTCGGGCGCATCTACAAAAAAGAAGGTCAGTGGAAATTTGAAGCGGTAGGCGCCGGCATGAAAGGTGGACTGGAAGATTATCTGAAAAAATACAACTAAGACGCAGTATGAAAAAGTTTCTTTTAATTGCTGCATTTTTAGTTGCAGCCAATATCGCTTTCGCTCAGGACAAGTATGAGTTTATGACGATTACTTATGAGCTATCGGGATCAAGCTCTATTACGATGTCGATTGATGGAAAAGAATTTTTGTCAGAAAAGGTTTCCTTACCCAAAGGAAGCAATAGCGAATTCAATATGAATCCTTTGTTGGCAAAAGTAAAGGAATTTCAGGATAAGGGCTGGGAAGTCATGAGCTTCAATACAGCCGTATCAACTTTCTATTTTCATATTGCTTACTTAAAGAAAAAGAAAAGCTAATTAAACCTACATGACAACAGACTATGCAGCGGTGATGGCAGGAAACAGCAATGAAACGCTTGTAAAAATTTTAACGGTAAAAAGAGACCTGTACCAGCCGGAAGCCCTGGAAGCAGCCCAACAGGAACTTGAAAAACGCGGACTGAAGCTGTCCGACTTTGCTGAAACACAATATGCAGGAGCATATGCCATTAATGGTATCAATAATGGCACCAGCCGGAATGCTCAAACTCAGCCGGATATGGATTCTGTGTATGACCAGGAGAGAAAGAAACAAGCCAATAAAGACATGCTCTATGGCGCCTTATGGTGCGTTGGCGGCATTATAGCAACCATGTCTGATATTGGAGCTATTTTTTGGGGAGCGATCATTTTTGGGGGCATCCAGTTTTTCAAAGGACTTATAAACAGCCAATCACATTAAATAAAAACCAAAACCATGGCCATCAATTTAGAAAAAGGACAACGCATTAACCTCGAAAAAAGCAATGGCACCAAGCTCAATAACATCTGCGTGGGTGTGAACTGGGGCGCGATTGAAAGCAAGGGAATCTTCGGAACCAAAAAGGAAGCCGTTGACCTCGACGCCAGCTGCGCCGTGTACGACGCCAATAAAAAGAACATCGATGCGGTACACTTTCGCAAAAAACGCTCCGACGACCAGGCCATCCAGCACAGTGGCGATGACTTAACCGGCGACCTGAACGGCGATGACGGCCTGGATAATGAAGTGATCAAACTGGATTTTTCAAAACTGAATCCGAATGCCAATTACGTGGCGTTCTTCATCAACAGCTTCCGCGGGCAGGACTTTAAGGACATTCCGTTTGCAAGCATCCGCATTTACGAAGGCACACCGACACAGGTAAACGAGGTGTTTGCCAAATACGATGCTGCCAACGACAAAACCTTTGCTGGCAGCGTGTCGATGGTGCTTGGCGTATTTTACAAAAAGAACAACGAATGGAAATTCAACGCCATTGGCGCTCCTACCACCGACAAACGCCTGGAGGAAACCATCGTGACCATACAAAACAACCACTTATAATCACACACATACATGGAAAGCAATGAAGTAACCATCACGGGCAGTAATAACCCTATTGATAAAGACGGAACAGTAAGCCTGGAAAAGATCCAACCGGCAGACCTCGCGCAATACACAAGCCTGTCGAACCAGCTGAACGAAAAGGATGTGAATTCCATCATGAACTACGGCGCGGACATTCAGAACTCCATCGCTAAACAAAGTGATACCTTCCTGTCAAATGTGCGCACCTACAATTCGGGCGACGTTGGCGGACACATCAATGAGCTGTTGACGGAGCTGAACTACATCGATGTGGATCAGCTGAATCAAAGTCCTTTCAAACGCTTTTTATCGAAAATTCCTTTGCTGAACAAGCTGGTGGTAGACATCAAAAAGCTGTTCCAGCAATACGATAAGATCACCGCCAATGTTGACAAAATCAGCAATAAGGTAAAAGCAGGCATGATCAATTCGGTGAAGGATAACTCTTCCCTGCAAACGATGTTCGACGGGAATGTGAACCTGATCAAGGAAATAGAAAAATACATTATTGCCGGGCAATTAAAATTCAAGCAGGCAAGCGATGAGCTGGCCGCTATGGAAGCGAACGCTGCACAGCACCAGGATTATGAGATCGCCGACAAGCGTAATTTCGTGAACCGCCTCGATAAGCGCCTGGCAGATATGAAAGTGGTACGCTTTATCATGATCCAGTCGCTGGCACAGATCCGCGTGGTACAAAACAACAATACGTCTATTGCCGAAAAAGCACAGTCGATCTTAACCACGACGATGCCGGTATGGAAGAACCAGCTGACGCTGGCTGTAGCCCTGCAACGCCAGAAAGCCAATATCGAGATCCAACGCAAGGTATCGGAAACCACCAATACCATCTTACAGAAAAATGCAGATATGCTGAAACAAAACAGCATTGAGGTAGCCAAAGAGAACGAGAACACCATCGTGTCTTTGGAAACGTTGAAAATGACTACCAAATCGCTGATCGATACCTTAACGGAAGTAAAAGCCATCCACGAGCAGGGCACACAGACCCGCCGCGAGCTTGATGCCGGCCTGCAAAGCCTGGAAGCCGAGCTGAAAAAAGGCGTGGTGAGCTAAGGCATAACCAAAGAAACAGAAAAAGGACCGTAGAAGTATGGTCCTTTTCTTTTTACAATAAATTAAAGATGGATGAGAAAAACCTGCGCCAGGGACGGAGCCATTTGTCTGAGCTCCTTTATTTGCCATGTGCCTGAGTTAAAACTTCGGGGAAAGCTTAAGGCAAATAAAGAGCGAGTGGCGACGGCCTCACGATCACGACAAGTCGTGATGACGGGCGCCCAAAAAATAAAAACAGAAACCTGCTGAAACTTCACGACGCCTCCTGACATCATCCTGTTTAACACCATGAATCATTCTTCAAATCCTTTGTAAAATCTCTTCAATTTTAGTAGATTTGTTAGGTAAGTATTCCGGCAAAAGACCGCGATAGAGATGGCAGATAACGCAGACTTAGAAACATTTAAACAAATCATCGGGGACAGTCAGAAAAAACTCTCGACACTCAAAGTCCTTTCCCATTTTTTCAATCACCCCAATCTTATTGCGATCGCCATCCGCACCAATGTGATCCACAACTTATTTGAGAATAACCGCAACCTGGATATTCACAAGCTCGACCTGTTCCACATTCAATATACCAACAACCTGATTGAGCTGTTTCAGAAGCTGAAAAAATCGAAAGAGCAAAAATACCTGATCATCAGCGACGAGATCTACATCAACGACGATTTTATCAACAGGCTCAAAGCGGAAATAAACGTAGTGCCCTTCGTGGATGAAGTACGCGAGCATTCGGCCAACATGTCGCGCAAGGTGGAAGAGCTCTACAGGCTCTTTGCCGAAGACGGGCAGAAACCCTTCGACTGGTCGGCGATCACACAGTTTGTGAATAAGCGCAGCGGAGAATTTTACCGGCAGCTGACGGCCCAGCAATACCAACAGCTAACAGACCAGGAGGAAAAAAGCACCTACGAGAATGCCTATGTGACCATAGAAAAAAAGCTCCTGGGCAAGCTGAATATTCAGAAGTTCCGGGTGAAGCTTGTCTGCGGATTACGGTACGAAGCGGAGGAGCTGGAGGTGTATGAATTTGTGAATTCTAATGATAAATTTATTTTCATAAATGACGAAAAATCCTTTTATTTAGTAGATGATTCCGACCTGGTGGGGATCGATTTGTCGAGGAACGTATCGTATAAGGCAGAAACGGTCAGCCGCCTGATGAGCAAGAATGAATTACTGAAAGACCAGCTCAGCGCCGTAAAAACTTCCATGCCCAAAGATGTGGAGGCGGTTATGGAAAGCTACCTGGAAAAAATATCGGGTGTGGAGTTTTTGGAGGATCTGCAGAATGTGGATGAGCAAACCAACATCCTGAAAGCAATGTTAAACATTAATATAAAATAGCGTATGGCAATTAATTTAGAAAAAGGACAAAGAGAACCGATTTCAGCACCGAAATTTACGGTTGGTCTCGGCTGGGATAGCAACTCAAGCGCTACAGGCGAAGCCTTCGACATGGATGCTTCCGTATTTATCCTGGGCGACAACGGTAAACTGTTAAGCGATGGTCATTTTATTTTTTACAATAACCTCAAGTCTCCCGACCAGGCTGTTGTGCACTCGGGCGACAATACCACCGGCGACGGCGACGGGGATGATGAAAAGATCCAGATCGATCTTTCTAAAATTTCCGGCGATGCCACCGAGATCTCTTTCGTGGTAACGATCCACAAAGCACAGGAGCGCAGGCAGAATTTCGGGCAGATCCGTAATTCCTTCATCCGCATTGTGGATGGCTCCAGTAATACCGAGCTGGTGAAATACGAGCTCGACGAGGATTTCTCGATTGAGACGGCTGTACAGTTCGGAAGGATCTACAAGCGCAACAACGAGTGGAAATTCGAAGCGGTAGGAAACGGCATGAAAGGCGGACTGCAGGATTACCTGGCGAAATACAATTAATATAAATTAAAAAACATATTATTTATGAGCTCCCTCATCGAAAAAATAAATTCTTTCAGACTTCAGAGAGGTTTTAGAATTCTTAGCGGTAATTTAAAAAAGGTTCCCGAAAAGATGTCGACGCAGGATGTCATCGATTTTTTGTTTTCAAAAAAAGGAGCGCTCATTACTCCCTGGCAATTTACCAGTGAGATCACTTCCCTGTTTAAGCTGTATGAAAGCCTGAAGCCTCAATATGCGCTCGAGATCGGCACTGCCAATGGCGGCACGCTGTTCGGGCATTGCAGGCTGGCCAACGATAACGCCACGGTCATCAGCGTCGATCTTCCGGGAGGAAAATTCGGCGGCGGCTACCCGGATTGGAAAATTCCTATTTACAAGAACTTCGCGAAAAAGAACCAGACTCTCCACCTGGTACGCGCCAGCTCTTACGATCCTTCCACCATCGAACATGTAAAAGGCTTGCTGAAAGACAATAAGCTCGATTACCTCTTCATCGACGGTGACCATACCTACGAAGGTGTGAAAAAAGATTTTGACCTCTACAGCCAATTCGTCAAACCGGGCGGAGTCATTGTCTTTCACGATGTAGTGCCGCACCCGGGCTCTCACTGCAAGGTGGATGTTTTCTGGAATGAGATCAAGCAGAAATACGAGCACAAAGAATTTATTGATAAACCGGATCAGGACCATTTCGGAGTGGGTGTCCTTTTCTACAAATAATGTATCTGAACCAAATTTAAAACGACCTTATGAGAAGATTACCCGTTTACTTATTACTGGACACGTCGGGCTCGATGAACGGTGAACCTATAGAAGCCGTCAAGAACGGTGTGCAGATGATGATCAGCTCGCTGAGGCAGAATCCACAGGCCATTGAAACGGCTTTCCTGAGTGTGATTACCTTCAGCAGCACAGCCACTCAATTAATTCCTCTTACCGACCTCGCCTCTTTCCAGATGCAGGACATCAAAGCCGGAGGCACTACTGCTTTGGGTGACGCCCTGCGCCTCACCGCCCAGTGCATCGACCGCGAAGTGCAACAAACCACCAGCGAAAAGAAAGGCGACTGGAAGCCGCTGGTATTTATCATGACAGACGGCATCCCTACCGACAGCTGGCAAAACGGGCTGGCAGAGTTCAAGCGCCGCAAAGTGGCGTTCACCGTGGCTTGTGCAGCGGGTTCCTCGGTGGATACGAATATCCTGAAACAAATCACGGAGAATGTGGTAAGCCTCGACACGGCCGATGGCGGAAGCATTGCGAAGTTCTTTGCCTGGGTAACGGCCTCTATCGGCGTGACCTCTACAAAAGTAGAGGACGCAGGAAAAGAGGTAACCACGCTCAACGAGCTGCCGCCACCACCATCCGAATTAAATATTGTTGTTTAACCGAATCATAACACATGAGACGATTACCTGTATACTTTTTGTTAGACACCTCAGGCTCTATGTATGGAGAGCCTATCCAGGCGCTGAACAATGCCCTGAGCGGCATGATCAACACCCTCAGATCCGACCCACAGGCCCTGGATTCCCTGTGGATCAACATCATTACTTTTGACCGGGAAGTGAAAGAGCTGGTACCCTTGACGGAGCTGGTTAATTTTCAATTGCCGGAGATCGTTTGCCCGCAAAGCGGTCCTACCAACATGGGAGAGGCGCTGATGCTGCTCAGTAAAACGGTAAAGGCCAACATGAGAATGGGTACGGAAGATCAGAAAGGTGACTGGAAACCCTTGCTATTCATCATGACCGACGGCAGCCCTTCGGATATTGCCCTGTTCAGGGAAGCGGTGCCGGTTATCAAAGCGATTAATTTCGGAGCCATCATTGCCTGTGCCGCCGGACCAAAATCCAAGGATCAGTTCCTGCAGGAGATCACCCACAATGTGGTGCACCTCGACACGGCCGATAGCCTCACGCTGAAGTCCTTCTTCAAATGGGTATCGGACACCATCGAGAACGGCAACAAGAGCGTGGGCGTGACGGAAGAGCTCACCCTGCCTACTCCACCGTCGGAAGTACATTTAGTCATTTAAGCTATGCGCCTGTTCTTTTCCTTACTGACGCTTTTCATCAACGTGCTCGTTGCCGGGCTGTTCCTGTATTCCAAATTGTTGCCCTATAAAGACAGGCTCACCGGGAATTACAAAGCGATGTTTGATTTTTTCGATTCCCTGTTCAGCCCGGTGCTGAAGTGGCTGAAACAACGCGTAAAACCTCACCAGGTCGGAAACGGCCTGTTCATTGATATGTCGCAGTTCATTATTCTGCTACTTTTATTACTTTTAATAACCTTATTACACTAAGAGCCATGATCAAAAACATGAACCCCCACATGACCACCGCAGAGCTGAAACAAAAAGTAGCTGCGGGCGCAAAATTCGTTTATTTCGAATATACGGTGTCAATCGTCGTTGCCACATTCAAAAGACCAACGGATATCTATTTTATCGATGCAAACGAGAGTGCCGCCAAACACAGCTGGCATTTGTCGACGCTGACAGGCATCATGGGCTGGTGGGGCATTCCCTGGGGACCAATCTATACCATTGGTACCTTCGTCACAAATTTTGGCGGCGGCAAAGATGTGACCGCTGAAGTGATGGGCAAGCTATTGGCCAACGAGCGCTTAAACGCCACCAACAACAGCCAGACGGCTACCGGCGCTTATGGAATTAACCAGGCGAATACCAATTCCGGAAACACAGGCTCCTCACAGGGCACCACCGGCGGTTCGGGCGGATATAATATTCCGAGGTAGCTACATCGTACTTCAATAAAGACCTGATACTCTTGTCAATTCGTCACGACGCGTCGTGACAGTCGGGGACCAGACAAACATTAAAAGAAAAATGAAACCTATAAAATACTTATATGTTTGCATTTTGAAATGTCAGGATGGAACATACTACACAGGCGTTACCAATAATATTGAACGACGATTACTGGAACATAACGAAGGGATTAATAAAGAAGCATATACCTATACAAGAAGGCCAGTTGAATTAGTATTTTATGAGGCATTCACAGATTATAATCTGGCGTTGGAATGGGAAACACGAATTAAAAAGTGGAGCGCGAAGAAGAAAGAAGCTCTTATAAACTCTGACTGGAAAAAATTAGCAGATGAGGCCAGATGTAAAAATGAAACAACACATTTAAATAATAAGCCAAAAAGCTCTGTCAGTTCGAGCGGAGTCGAGAACCTGAAAAACACTGAACCTGAATAAATACAATATATAAACAACTCACTAAATATAATCTTTAACTACTTCCCGACTCCGCTCGAAGTGGCACCAAAAAAACTCAGGCACAATTAAAAAAACACCATCATCATGAGAAGATTACCCATTTATTTTTTAATCGACATTTCTGAATCTATGGTTGGAGAGCCGATTCAGCAGGTAGAAGAAGGCCTGGCCACGATCATCAAAGAATTGAAAACGGATCCCTACTCTATCGAAACGGTATGGGTATCGATTCTCGTGTTTGCCGGTCAGCCCAAAACCCTGGTGCCTTTACAGGAGATCATCAATTTCTATCCTCCGAAATTCCCGATCGGGAGTGGAACGTCCCTCAGCAAAGGACTCGGCCACCTGATGTACGAGCTCCGGAAAAACCAGGTGACAACAACGATGGAGCGCAAAGGCGACTGGAAGCCGATCGTCTTTTTATTTACCGATGGTGTGCCTACCGACGATACCTCCCAGGCCATTAAGGAATGGAAACAAAACTGGCAGCGCACCGCCAACATGGTAGCGGTTTCCTTCGGAGAAGAAACGGATATGCAAATGCTCTCCGAGCTCACGGAAAATGTGCTGCACTTCAAAAACACAGACTCTTCCTCGTACAAGACGTTCTTCAAATGGGTAACGGATTCCATTAAAACCAGCAGCGTGAGCGTGGAAAATAACACGGGCAGCTTCGACCTGGCCAAGCTGGATGGAGATACGCTTTCTCCTGCCGATCTGAAGAACGAACCGGGAGCAGCCTCTTCACCAAAAGGCATCTATGCCAATTTTTTCGACTCTAACTTCGTGGTGCTCTCCGGCAAATGTCAGAATACCAAACGCCCTTACCTGATGAAATACAGGAAAACCACCTCAGACTCAGGGATCTACGCCGGGCTTGAAACCCGAGGCTATAAGCTGGTAGGCGCTTTCCAGGTGGATAACACCTATTACGAGCTGAGCGACAACAATGAAAATAGCTTCCGGATCAATACCAGCGAGCTGATGGGCTCGCCCACCTGCCCTTCCTGCGGTAACCAATATGGTTTCGCGATGTGCAGCTGCGGTAAAATCCACTGCATTGGCAACGAGGAGGAAAGTACCTGCCCGTGGTGCAACAGCAAAGGCAAATACGGCACCGGTGGAGCCGGCGGCTTTGATGTGGACCGTGCACAGGGCTAAACTCCAGGGTGGTTTCGAGAGCCTCAACCACCGGTACTTCGTGAATGTATAAATTATATTTCGTTGACTGAGGCTCTCGAAGTCAACGCGTGAATGCTACTCTTTATCAGAGGGACACGCCAACATCGCTATGTAGCGATTTCATTATGGACAAAACAACACTATATTTAAACAGCCTTTTCCTGAGCAATAACCTGCCCGTGACCGATAAGCGGAAGGAGCTGTTTGAGGCCTTTGCGGGCGACGAACACAACAGGGAACTGGTAAACATAATCCTTCAAAATCAAAAGAAGATGGTCACAGACTGGAAAATAAAGAACAGGGTTGAAGATATTAAGCAGCAGTCGTTCATGGTCCCCAACGCCACGGTAGGCAAGGCTTATACGGCTGTTATCGATTTCGAAAAAAATAACTGGACGGATTTTTCGTGGTACCAGCTTGATCACCTCGATGCTGTGGGCGGCATGACTTACGATAAGGAAAGCAAAACCATTTCGGGCATACCGGAAAACAGCGGAGAGTATAAGCTCAGCCTGAAATACAGGCTCAACGAGGAACCCGAAGATTCGGAGCTGCATGAAAAGATCATTCCTTTCATCATTAACCCGGATCCTAAATCCTTATGGAAAAACATTCCGAGCGACCCGGCCGATGAGTTCTGGAAAGAAGACAATGCGACCGCTTTCAGCAGCATTGCCAACAGGCATATCCTGGTAGCTTCCAAACGCGGCAGAAGCCATGCCAATGTTGGCTCTTTCAGGGACGACGACTTCGCCTTTGCCGATCTCGGCAACACAGGCTGGAGCCTTGTTGTGGTATCCGACGGAGCCGGCAGTGCCAAAGTAAGCCGTCATGGCTCCAGGCTGGCCTGTGAATACATCATCGATTATTTTAAAACCACATTGTCCGGCGAAACACATCAGAAGCTGGAATCCCTGATCCTGAGCAACCAGGCCGAATCCAACGATACCATCAAAAAAGAGCTCAACCTCTGCATTTATAACCTCATTGGCGGCGGAGCGAAACGGGTGCACGACCGGCTCCTGGATTTTGCAACAGCCAAGGGTTATAACATCACCGATCTCAACAGCACCTTTATTTTTACGGTATTCAAGCCTTTTGATTTTGGCACGGCCGTACTCAGCTTCGGTGTGGGCGACTGCCCTATTGCCGTGATCCCGAAAGACTTTTCGGAAGTAAAGCTCATGAACTGGCTCGATGTGGGTGAGTTCGGCGGAGGCACACGCTTCATCACCACCACCGAGATCTTCGCTTCACCGAAATTTGCCAGCCGCATCAATTTCAAAGTATTTCCTGATTTTGCCTACATGTTCCTGATGACGGATGGGATCTACGATCCGAAGTTCGTGGTGGAAGCCAACCTGGAAAAAGTGGAAAAATGGAAAGAGTTTGTGGAAGACCTGAAAGGTACGAATGACACGGGAACGAAGGTAGAGCTTAGCGCAACGAACGAGCATATTGAACAACAGCTTTCGGATTGGATGGATTTCTGGAGCCCGGGAAACCATGATGACAGAACGCTGGCGATCATTTTTTAAACAGAAGAACACTAAGAATGATACTGAGCGCTCTTCTGAATAACAGCGCTGTAATAAAAACAAATTGAAATACAGGTATGAGTACAATCACCGTAAGATCCATTATAGATAACACCAAGTCCTACCAATACGTTGATAATGGCGAGCCCATGCGCGGCGGCATGAAGGATGTGTTCTTCAGTCCCGACAAGTCATACGTGGTGGCCCTGTTCCGCGATCCGCAGGATTTCAACTCCAAAGAACGCCTTAAGAAAATTGCCACCACCTACCGCGAAGCCTTCTTCAACAAGGAGGGTGGTGCTTATTACAAAACACTGTTCTGCTGGCCAACGGATGTGATCGAAAAAGGCTCTCAGGTAGGTATCATCGTGCCTACCTACGATAAGAAATTCCTGTTTCAGAAAGGCTATGCTACCAGCAACCTGATCCAGGGAAAAGAAAAAGAAGGTAAATGGTTTGCCTCACCGAAATTCAGGAATAAGCAATTTCCGCTGCGCCTCGACGACTCGGAGCTGGGCAACTGGCTTGGTTATTTCCAGATTTGCGTGAACATTGCACGCGGCGTGAAGCGCATGCATGCGGCGGGTTTGGCGCATTCCGATCTTTCCTACAAAAATATCCTCATCGATCCGGTTACCAAATCGGCCAACATCATTGACATCGACGGTTTGGTAGTGCCCGGGATTTTTCCTCCCGATGTGATAGGTACCGCCGATTTCATTGCTCCCGAAGTACTGGCTACCAAGCACCTCAAAAAGGATGATCCCAATCGCAAGCTCCCGAGCCGCGTCACTGATCTGCATGCACTCGCGGTGTTGATCTACATGTTCCTCCTCTACAGGCATCCGCTGAAAGGCGGTAAGGTTCATGACCTCGATACGGAAAAGGATGATCTTTTATCAATGGGTGAAAAAGCGCTGTTCATTGAGCATCCGACCAATGCCGAAAACCGGCCGAAGATCAACCAGCTCAATCCGAAAGAGCTGCCCTGGGCCGACATCAACAAGCTTCCTTATACCATTACAGGCCCTTACCTGACAGAACTTTTCAACCAGGCATTCATCAATGGCCTGCATGCACCGATGAACCGCCCGACGGCCGACCAGTGGGAACAGGCTTTGCTGAAAACCACGGACCTCATGCAGCCTTGCTCCAACAGCAAATGCGATCAGAAATGGTACGTGTTCAATAATACAACCAGGCCGGCCTGCCCTTTCTGTGGAACGCCGCATGTGGGTACACTCCCTGTGCTCGACCTGTATGCCCAGTTTACACCGGGCGTATGGAAGCCTATCAACCACCGCCTGATGGTGTACCACGACCAGTATTTGTTCCAATGGCATGTGAATGGAACGATCATCCGCAACGAAAAACTGACAGACCAGCATAAAGTACCTGTGGGCTATTTCAAGCTGATAGGTGATAAATGGATGCTCATTAACCAGACACTCACAGGATTGAAAGACCTCACAGAAGATAAGCTGATCCCGACAGGCTCCTCGGTGGAGCTGAGCGATGGAAAAAAACTGCTGTTGTCGCCGGAAGAAGGCGGTCGCGTGGTAGTGATTACCCTTGCCAATAAATAGTTGTGATGTATTTTGTTCTGAGAAATAACCAGAAATTCGGGCCCTACTCGCTGGATGCGCTCAGGACTTATGTAGAGGACGGTAAGATCCTGATGAGCGACCAGGCCAGTCCTGAGCAGGCGCCGGGCATTACGCAAACCGTGCGGGATGTTCTGAAGCAGAACCATGTGAAAGTGCGCATCAAAAGCAATGGCTCCATCATCAACCAGATCAAACTGATAGGGAAAGAGCTGATCCTGCCCGGCTTCGATTTCATCAAAAAAGACCTGATCAAAGATAAAAAGCTGATCTGGCTGGCATCGATAGGCCTGGCTCCTGCCTTTCTCATCACGTTTACCTTCGGTACCCTCCTCACCTACTATGCCATCTCCCTGTATTTCTCACTGATCTGGGGCATCTTCTTCTATTATATGTTCAGCACCAAACAGGTCAGCACCCGCAATACGGTCATCCTGTTCTTCCTCACGCAGATCACGGCTTTCATTTTGGTAAATCTGCAAAGCATTCCACCGCTCAGCTTTTTGTATGCCATGACTGAATCCGGAAATTTCTTCGGCCGGCTCATCGGCTACATTTTAGGCGTGGGCATCACGGAGGAAACCATCAAAGCCCTACCGCTCCTGTTCCTGCTGCGAACCACCAAAGAGCCACTGGTACCGCAAACACTGGTGTTTTACGGCCTTATTTCCGGGATTGGCTTCGGCGTACTCGAAGGTGTTCATTACCAAACCACTACAAATACCACCTTAGGCTATGATGCCGCCTTTTTTATGAATGTGGCAAGGCTTACCTGCCTTCCTTTCCTGCATGCCATCTGGGCGGGCATTGCCGGTTATTTCATCTCCTTTGCCAACATTATTCCCAAATACCGGCAGAGCCTGTATGCCCTGGCCATTTTGATTCCGGCTATTTTACACGGCGTGTACGATGTGTTAGGCTGGAGCCTTCCCGGACTGGCCAGCACCCTGTTCTCCGTTTTGCTATTGATCTACTACCTCAAAAAAAGCCGCGATTACCAGTCAAAATTAATTCAGATCAGGTAGCGTGGCTGAGTGAAAATAAAACCTATATTTATCGAAATTTTTAAACTATGAGCATTTACGACAACATCCAGGAAATCATTAATAACCCTTTGGTATCCGGTGGTATTATTCTGAACTTAATTGTCATCGAAAGTTTGCTTTCGGTGGATAACGCGGCCGTACTGGCAACCATGGTAATGGACTTACCGGCCGAGCAGCGCAAAAAAGCCCTGCGCTATGGGATTATCGGTGCTTATGTTTTCAGGGGTATTGCCCTGCTCTTTGCCGCTTTCCTTGTTAAATTCTGGTTCCTGAAACCAATCGGCGGTTTATATTTATTATACCTGGTGTGGGATTGGTGGAAAGGCAAACAAACCGAAGATAAAGAAGATGATATTCTTGATAAAAAAGGAAACTGGCTTTACCGCTCTACGGTTGGCGCTTTAGGTAATTTCTGGGCAACAGTAGCCTTAGTGGAGCTCATGGATATGGCCTTCTCTATTGATAACGTGTTTGCCGTAGTAGCCTTTACCGATAACATTGTATTGGTATGGGGCGGTGTATTCATCGGTATCCTGGCCATGCGTTTCGTAGCGCAGGGCTTCGTTACCCTGATGGAAAAAATCCCGGCTCTGGAAACAGCTGCTTTTGTGGTGATTGCCGTACTTGGTATCAAACTCATCCTGTCGCTGGTAGAACACTTCCTGCCTGAATCCGCTTTAAGCAAATTCCTGGAAAGCCCGGCTGCCGATTGGGGCACCTCCATCCTCACCGTAATGATCTTCCTGGTTCCGATCATTATCGGTTCCATGCGCAAAAAAGAAGTTTCCGAATAACTCATCTTTTCATCCTGAAAGAAAAGCCCTTCCCAATGTATTTGGGAAGGGCTTTTTTAGTTGATCACTTATAAAACGGCTGCAGCCGCTTATCGGATCTTCGCAACCACTTATCAGAAATCCGGTACCAGATATAAAATTAAATTACCATTTTTTACAATATATAAGTAAATTAGTCCTATGGTAAAAATCTACATCTTTCTTCTGTTATGTCTTTTTAATGTGCTGGCAATTGCACAGGTAAAACCCGCCAGAACCACCAAAACACCGGTCCGGGCGGCAAGCACTCCTTCCATTACTCCCAAGCAGACCCAATATACCAGGTGGAGCGCTAAGGCAGGTGCCAACATCAGCGTGGTATACCTGGCACGCAACATTAAAGACAACAACAATGCGCCGGGCTATTGCGGGGGCCTTAACTACGAGATCAATAATTTCATCCGTGTTTCCACACTGTATAGCTATTTCCGTCCCATCAACATCGAACCGACCTGGCTCAATGTAAGGGCAAGCACTACCGAAATGAACCTCGAAATGGTGGCCCACTTTCCCAATAAAAAAACCTTACTCTATCCTTTTGTGGGCCTGAGCTACAATACCTACGACGGCTTTTTTACCGGGCAGCTCGATTACCTGAACCTGAAAGAATACTACGCCGTAAACACCGTGGTGAGGAACCGTTGGTTTGGCCTGAACCTCGGAACGGGGATCGAACATAACTTCGGGATCCTGGGCATGTTTTTGGATTACAGGATGCGTGTAGGCAAGCAGGAAGACGCCGCCGGCGTTAACATTATGGATGTATGCTATACCGCCGGTTTGAAAGTGCGTTTCCCTTACGGTAAAGGCGCTAAAAAATTCGCTCAGAAATTCAGAACAAACGACCGCTTCAATATTCAGACACGATAAGGAAGCACCGCTTACTGGCATTAAACTTTCTGTAAGACAATTATCTTTCCCCCGGGAAATACATAATTCGTTTACATGAAGAGGGTAATTATCTTATTTTCAATTTTCTGCCTCTCCTCTTCCGGTTTTGCCCAACTCGATAGCCTTGCGCGTACGCTCTTTGATACCATCAAGGAAAAGCTGATCGTTGACGACATCCCGAAAAAGACCTTTGGAGATAAGTTCATGTACCCGCACCGCTGGTATGTAAAGCAGCTCCTGGCGCCCAAGGTTACGGCATACGATACCAACTACATCAAGAACCAGAAGCACAGGCTCACGATTGCCATGCCTGTTGCCAAAAAGTTTTACGGCTTTAACCTCACCGACCTGGAAAAAAAGCGCACCATGCGGTTTTCGCCCAACAACTATTACCACGTCGGTTTCAATTTCAGTAATATCATCCTCACCTTTGGCTTTTCGCCGGGTCTTAAGTTCGGGGCTAAACCCAACCGTGGCGATACCAAAAGCAGGGATTTCCAGCTGACCCTCATCGGCCGGAAAGTGATTACTGACCTCAATTACCAGAGCTATAAAGGCTTTTACGTATACAATACCAGCGATTTCAGGGCAAATGAAAGCAGCAATGATACCATCGTTGTAAGACCCGACATCAACGTTACCTCCTTCGGCATCAATACCTTCTATGTCTTCAACAGTGAAAAATATTCCCTCCGCGGGGCCTTTTCCTTTACCGATGTCCAGAAAAAAAGCGCAGGCTCTTTTATGGCGGGCATTTACCACTCGCACGTGGTCTTCTCTTCCAACGATTCGTCTTTCATCCGTTATCCCTTTATCAATAACTTCTCGCCTTCCCTGAGCGAGATCAACCAGGTATCACAGATCTCTGCCGGGGTCAGTGGCGGCTACGGGCACACCTTCGTGATCTACAAAAAATTCAGTTTCGCCATAGCCGTCAATGTGGGCATCGGCGGGCAAAAAACCTATTACCGCACCATCGTGGGAGAAGATAAATCGTTCAGGATCAACCTGGCCACAGCCATCAATGCCAAGAATGCCCTGCGCTACGATAACATGCGTTTCTTTGCAGGCGTGCTGGCCACTTACGATGGTAACTTTGCCTTCAACGAGGTGATGTTCAATAATACCAAATACATTGCGCGGGTGGTGGGATTTGTAGGCTATCGCTTCAACATCAGACAGAATGGCCGTAAGGTGTTAAGGGCAATGGGTTTGATAGATTACAACCGTAAAAAATCAAAAAAATAACATCTTATGAGAACTGATTCGCCTGGCACATCGTATATGAGCTATCATCCGGCCAACAGAAGCTTCTTTATGAATTATCCCTTTCTCTTTCTCCTCACTGCCTGCCTGCTTCTATCGGCCTGCTCCATCAAGCCGGTGAGCAAGACCAAAAATGTGACCTACAACGCCGGTCAAAACCTGCAGCTCGATGTGTATGCCCCGCGAAAAATCAAAGCGCCTAAAAAGATCCTGATCTTTGTGCATGGAGGCAACTGGATTCATGGCAAAAAATCCATTTATCCGTTTTTCGGCAAGGGCATGGCGCGCAAGGGCGTTATCGGCGTGGTGATCAATTACAGGCTCAGCCCTGCCACAAATTATGAAGGCATGGCCACGGATGTGGCCGAAGCCGTGAAATGGGTAAAAGACAATGCCGGCTCTTTTGGCGGCGACCCGGATAGCATCTATATTTCGGGGCACTCGGCGGGCGCGCAGCTGGCGGCGCTGGTAGCTACCGACGACAGTTATTTTGAAAAGTTCGGCATGAAAAATCCGATCAAAGGAACCGTGCTCATCGACGCCTTCGGCCTGGACATGTACCGTTATTTTTCGGTATCGAAAAGTGAAAAAGATACCATGTACCGGCGCGTATTCTCTAATGATCCAGCCACCTGGAAAAAGGCTTCACCGGCCCACCATTTAAGCAAGAGCATGCCGCCTTTCATCATCTTCATGGGTGGGAAAACCTACCCGGTGATCAGGCAGATGAACCAGGAGTTTTATGCCGCCGTGGTGAAATACCAACCGGCCACGCCCTTCATCATCGTGAAACGCAAACACCATGTGCCGATGATCTTTCAGTTCATCAACCCGGGAGCAAGGGCGTATAAGCAAATATTAGGATTTATGGGCGCTTAAGCAAACCTTCCAGGTTTCTAAAACCTGGAAGGTTTGCTTAAGCGCTAAGCCGAACGGCGAAGATAATCATCCAGGGAAGATACCTGGTGCTGAATGGAGAAAAACCCCTCGCTGCCGGCTTCGGTGATGTTGAGCAGGTGCGTCTCGCAGATGATCTGCTTCCGCACCTCACCGTGTTTCTCCGGGCAGTTTTCCAGGATCACCTGGATGGTTTCCTCGATGAGCCAGGTAAACACGCTTCCCGTGTTGTAATTGATCACCGGTGTTTCGAGCTGGATCTTGGAAAAGGTTTCATTCAGAAGTTTGATCGCGAGCAGGCGGTTGTTTACAATGTGATGAATGTAGCGGAATACCTGGTCGGAATAGGATTTGTAAAGCACATCAAAGCCTTCCTGCTGATGCTTGTTGAGTAAGCGGATAAGGGTAGTGGATTCCATAAGCAAAGGGTTTACCTTTTGCATAAAATGTTATGCCTTAGCCTTATTCCGGAAAACTGAGGATTAACTCCTCAGAGGATTTAAACTCCAAAAATCAGACAAAATGCTTGCGGAAATTTTTCCACACTATTTACCTGCCTTCAGGTAGTCAGATTTTAAGAGGGAATAGATAGCCGTATCGGTAAAGCGCCCGTGTTGGAAAAAATTTTCCTTGAAATGAGCTTCTTTTACAAAGTTAAGCTTCTCCAGTACCCGTGCTGAGGCCACATTATCTGGGTCGATGATGGCTTCTATGGAATGAAAATGCAAGCCTTTAAAGCCATAGTGCACCGCTGCAGCCGCTGCTTCCGTTACCAGGCCTTTGCTCCAGTAATCGGGATGAATCATATAACCCAGCTCGCCGCGGTGATGTTCTTTTTCAATGCGGTGAAAGGAGACGCTGCCGATCACCTTCCCGCTTTCCTTTACCTGCACCGCCCAGCCGATACTATCGTTCGCTGCGATATTGTCATTGATCTGCGCAATCATCTTCAGCGCATCTTCCGTGGATTGATGCAATGGCCTGGGCACAAAGTGCATTGCCTGCGGGTTGCTGCGGAAAGAGAACAAGGCTTCGGCATCGCCGTTGGTATATTGCCTCAGGATCAGGCGCTCTGTTTCGAGAACAGGAAAAGGGTTGAAATTGAGTTCCAGTGGATTCATAAGAGCCTAAAGGTAAAAATAGTTTTCATAAAAAAGCCATCACGATGTATCGTGATGGCTTTTACTATATAATGATGAGATTGCTTCGCTACTCTCTATTTCGCGCAACAATAAATAAAATTAAGCTTTGCTTTCTTCTGCCGGAGCATTCTCAGGCTTAGGAAGCGTTGCTTTACGCGACAACTTTGCTTTTCCGTTTTTAGGATCCGTGCCTACGTATTTTACTTTGATCACGTCTCCTTCTTTCACCAAACCGTTGAGGCTTTCGATGCGCTTGTAATCGTACTCGCTGATGTGCAGCAAGCCTTCTTTACCAGGCAGGAACTCTACGAAAGCACCATAAGGCATAATGGATTTCACAGTAGCTTCGTATACTTCTCCTACTTCCGGAATAGCCACGATCGATTTGATACGTGCCACTGCCGCTTTCAGATCGTCCAGCTTCTCTGCGAAGATCTCCACGCGTCCTTCTTTTCCTTCTTCGGAAATAGAAATAACCGCATTGGTTTTCTTCTGGATGTCCTGGATTACTTTTCCACCAGGCCCGATTACCGCACCAATGAATTCACCAGGGATCATCATGATCTCGAAGCGAGGAACATTGCCTTTGTAATCTTCACGAGGCTCGGAGATCGTTTTCGTGATCTCGCCCATGATGTGTAAGCGGCCTTCTCTGGCTTGCGCCAAAGCTTTTTCCATCACTTCGTAAGGTAAGCCGTTTACTTTCAGGTCCATTTGCACAGCGGTAATCCCGTCTTTGGTACCACACACTTTGAAGTCCATATCGCCCAGGTGATCTTCATCGCCCAGGATGTCAGATAAAATAGCATAGCTGCTGTTATCGGCAGAGGTAATTAAACCCATGGCGATACCGGTTACCGGTTTTTTAAGTTTCAATCCGGAATCCATCAGGGCCAATGTTCCTGCACATACAGTAGCCATCGACGATGAACCATTGGACTCTAAGATATCGGAAACCACACGGATCGTGTAAGGCGTATCGGTAGGAACCATTTTGGATAAAGCACGTAAGGCTAAGTTACCATGTCCTACCTCCCTGCGGCCTACACCACGGTTTGGTTTTGCTTCGCCGGTTGAGAAACCAGGGAAGTTGTAATGTAAAATGAATTTGGTTTCTCCACGGTAGAAAGCACCGTCGATGAGCTGCGCATCTTTTCCTGTACCTAAGGTAACAGTAGTCAGGGATTGCGTCTCTCCACGCTGGAAGATCGCCGAACCGTGAGCAGCAGGCAGATAGCCTACTTCACTCCATATCGGGCGGATCTGGTCGGTTTTACGGCCATCCAAACGGATCTGTGTATCGAGCGTCGCCTGGCGAACTGCATCGTACTCCACACCATGGTAGTATTTGTTGATCAGCGCTTCTTTCTCTTTCAGCTCTTCCGGAGTGAATGTCGCTTTGTACTCTGTCAACACTGCTTTGAAAGCATCTTTACGCTGGCTCTTGTTAGGATTTCCCTGTTTGGCAACGGCATATACCTTATCATAAGTCGCTTTTGCAACGGCATCACGCAGGTCGAAATCATTGGTTTCGTGGTTGTATTCGCGTTTTGGTTTTGCACCTACTTTCGCTACGAAATCATTAATCGCTTTGATCTGTACTTTAATGGCTTCATGCGCAAATTTAATGGCTTCCAGCATTTCTGCCTCGCTCACTTCGCTCATTTCACCCTCTACCATCGAAATGTCGGTTTGTGTAGCCGCAACAATCATATCGATCGTGGCTGTCGCTAAAGCATCCGCATCCGGGTTGATCACTAATTTACCGTCGATTTTGGCAACGCGTACTTCAGAGATCGGTCCGTTGAACGGAATATCGGAAACCGCTACAGCTGCTGCTGCTGCCAAACCTACTAAAGCATCCGGCATTGTTTTTTTATCAGAAGAGATCAGAGAGATCATGATCTGTGTATCGGAGTGATAATCTTCCGGGAATTGCGGACGCATAGCACGGTCAACGATACGGCTGATCAATACTTCATAATCCGATAATTTTGCTTCCCTTCTGAAGAAACCTCCCGGGAAACGGCCGGTAGCCGCATATTTTTCCTGGTAATCTACCGTTAACGGTAAAAAATCCACACCGTCTTTTGCATCTTTATTACTTACAACGGTAGCGAGGATCATCGTATCTCCTAATTTTACGACGACTGCACCGTCGGCCTGCTTGGCCAGTTTTCCTGTTTCCAGGGTAATCATTCTCCCGTCTCCGAGATCGAACGAGTGTTGTGTTCCGATTTGTGACATCTTGTTTTTCGTTTTGTGTACCAACGTTTTTGGTACGGTTTATATATTTGTTTTGTATTCTCTTCTGTAAAGTCAGGCTGTTATCTCAACAAGTTGTGATCGTGATGAGCCAGCATCTTTAAAAATCCAAAGCCCTGGAAACAGGACCGGCTCCGCTCAGCGGACAATAATCAAAGCTCACATTTAAAAAATAAAAAAGCATCCCGATTACTCAGAATGCCTTTGTTTTTAAATGAGATCCATTTTATTTACGGATATCTAAAACTTTAATAACTGCACGGTAGCGCTCAATGTCCGTATGTTTCAGATAATCCAGTAATGCACGGCGTTTACCAACTAAGTTCAATAAAGCACGCTGTGTACCAAAGTCTTTTTTATTGTTTTTCAAGTGACTGGTCAAATGATCGATACGGTGTGTGAACAATGCGATTTGAGATTCAGCACTTCCGGTGTTTTTCTCACTTCCACCATGTTTTTTGAAAATGTCTTTTTTTACTTCTGATGTTAAATACATGTTATTTCGTCTTTTTGAATTATCCTTTAAACAGGGTCACAAATATAATACTTTTTCTTCTACAAACAAGTTATGAACCATTATTTTAGCGAAAAAACCTCCCAATTCTTTGTTTTTTCCTCCACCACTTCCCCTTGGCCCAATGTCTTACAAGGTAAAGAGAGGAAATTTACGTATTTATTTTGGGTCACGACGCGTCCTTATCATTTAAGTTTGCCGCTCAGTTTAGTTTCAGACACGATTTGATAATCATCATAAAAAAATCTCCTGCCATTCGACAGGAGATTTATAAAGACTTTACCGGAAAAAGAAAGAGGTTATTTATTGATAATGATCTTTTTCGTCACGCTGTCGCCTTTCGCAAAATGGCAGGTTACAAAGTACATGCCGCCACCCAGCTCCGTGGTATTAATCGGGTAGATCGTAGAGCTTACGTTGACAAATTTACCGGCCTGTACCTCTTTTCCCGATACATCGGTAATCGTATAGCTTACATCCTGGTAATCGCTCACATCAAACAGGAGATTCACCAAAGAAGAAGCCGGATTCGGGAAAGACTGGAAGGTATTCACCGCTTTTGCCGTTTCTTTCACTCCCAGGACATAACCTACCGTAAAACGCTCCATAATCTGGCAGCCGAAATCCCCGTTGAAGGTTTTGTAAGACTGAGGTGTGGTATTGGATGAAAAACGCAGGGTACCTGTACCACCGGCGCTGTTGGCCCACCACGAAATCCCGTCGCAGCCATCATCGTTGGAAATGAAGGTATAGCAACCCACAGGCAGGTTGATCGTGTCCCTGAAAATTTTATTGTTCAGGTTATTCATACGGCTCGCTACCACAACACCTGCATCGTTCAGAATCTGCCAGCTGCTTTCATTGTAGCCCGGATTTACGGTGCTCGAAGACGAATTGGTGCTGAAATAAACCACCATCGGCATCGGGTAAGACCTCACATCAGTAAAGGTGCTATTGTAGGTATTGTTGTACGAATCCTGGTCGGCTGAGCCGTTCACTTTATTGATGCTTACCTGGAACTGGTTGGACTCATTCCCGTTAAACATCGCAATGCTTGGCCCCAGGTCTACAATCGCCTCTTCCAGGAAGTTCAGCGTTCCGTTCCAGGTGTAGTTGTACGTTTGCCCACCTACCAGCTTGTAGTCGAATAACACGCTGTTTACCGTTGCTGTTCCTGTATTTTTGATTTTCACTTTTGGATTGGAACAGATATTATTGGAGCGGAAATAATTAGGATCGTTGCTTGGAGAGATAATATCTTCCAGCGACACATCCAGGTTATAGTTCGGTGCTGAGCAGGAAATGAGCTGGGAGTTGACCCCGAAGCCTGCAGAAGCATTTCCCTGGTTGGGCGCTGTGTAAGGCTCCATATCGATGTCTACCGAAAAGGTAGAGCCCGCAGAAGTATTGGAAGAAATGTCGTGAGTGATCGGGTTCACCACATTGCCCGGGCACCAGTTGGCGCGTTCATACACCCAGGTTCCCGTTTGCGGGTACACATCGTTCTTGCCGCAATCGCTTCTCCACAATTGTTTTTGCGAAATAGCAGTACCGTTGATCTTCAGATCGTAATATTTACTGCAGAATTCGGAGCAGCCGGTATCATCGGAGCCGTGGCCGCTGATCAGGTTTTTCACAAACACTTTCGCTACCGGGTTGCTGTACTGAAAAGGCTTTGCTGTCAGGTGGCTTTCAATAGGATCAGCCGTTTTACCGTAAGCATAATAACCGTCGTAAATATTTTTGGCCGATAAGGCATTCATGGTTGGCGTGCCCTCGATCATTTCCATTTTCAATGTCAATGTAAAGCCCCAGGAATAACCGTCGTAGGCATACCTGAAAGCCAGGTTTCCCTTGAGGATAGAGGCATAATCCGTAACATCCACAATGTAATCATGCTTCCTGTTTTGGGCCAGCCAGTCGGTGGCGTAAGGAGTGATCACCCGGGCAATTTCCACACTGTCTGCCCCGGCAGGCCTGGCATACACGTGTGTCGTGTAATCCCAGGAGCCGCAGTATTGGCTACCGCTCGGGCAGGCATAACGCCCCAGAATATAATGTAAGCGGATTTTACGGTAGGTCTTACCTGTTGGCAACACCGCACTTGTATCGTAGTTCCCGTATTGGGTAATCTTTCTTAAATTGTAAATAGTTACCCAGGTTGTATCCCCGGGATTAGCACTAAGATCAGAGGCAAGTAATGCCGCGAGTAATAAAGCCGGTAACAGTTTTCTCATTTTTCATTTTTTCTAAATTGTTTTAGCAAATATAACGAATTAAAATCTTAAATAATCACAGAAATTAACTCAATTATTGGAAAGCAAATCGCTATTGGATCAGGGTCACATGACCTGATTTGCGATATTCCGTCCCATCATTACCCTTTGCTTTGAGGATAAATACGTAGACACCGGCAACCGTTTGGCTTTTAAAAGTACCATCCCAGCCTTTCAAAGGATCGTTGGTCTGGAACAGGAGCTGGCCCCAGCGGTTAAATACTTTGAGATCGAATTCACTGAGGTTATAGCTTGACACATGAAACTCATCATTGATGCCATCACCGTTTGGTGTAAACACATTGGGAATGTATAAGGTGGATTCTGCCCTTACCTGCACTTCCACGCAGGCTTCACGTTTACAGCCATTGGCATTGGTCACTGTTGCGCAATAGGTGGTGGTTTCGAGAGGTTTCATCAGGATCTGTGCGGTAGAGGCGCCGGTATTCCAGAGATAAGAGGTGCCGCCGCTCGCTACGATCGCCACTTCATCGCCCGGGGCAATGGAGCTTGCCGAAGGATTAACCGCCGCATCCGGATCAGGGTAAATGCCGATAGAAGCCGGCGCCGATGCGCTGCAGCCGTTGACGGTATAGCTTACCGTATAGTTGGTTGCTGTTGACGGGCTTTGCGAGATAGAAGGCGTTGTTTCTCCTCCCGGCTGCCACACATAGGTACCACCGGCTATAGAAGCGTTGGCCAGCAGGAGAAGGGAATTTCCTTCACATACAGAGCCTGAATTAACCGATAACGCAGGAACAGGTTTCATATTGACTGCCGCAATAGCAGAAGCGCTGCAGCCATCCACGGTGTATACCACCGTATAGTTGGTAGAAGCCGAAGGTGACTCGCTGATCGAGGAGGTTGTTTGATTGTTGGGCAACCAGGTATAGGTTCCTCCCGGAATCGACGTGCTGGAAGTCAATACCGCCTGCTCTCCCGGGCAGATCACCGCAAAATTAGTCGTCACTACCGGCAAAGGATTTACCGTCACGGTAGAGGTGATGGAGCTGCTGCAGCCATTGCTGGTACCGGTAAGTGTGTAGATGCTCGTAGATGCTACGTTGGCGCTCACCGACTGGCCGGTAACGGCACTCAGGTTATTGCCAACCCAGGAATAAGAAGTACCACCGGAGGCCGATAAAGTGGCTGTTTCCCCGGCACACACCGTTGGGCTGTTAGCCGTAATGGTGGGCGAAGGAATCACCGATAAGGTATATGTGGTAGATAAAGGACAGGTGCCTGTTGTTGTATAGCTCACCGTATAAGTAGCCGGCGTGCTGGTCACGAGGTTGATCACGCCGGTTGCGGCTGTCATGCTGAGGCCTGCAGGACCGGATGCATAAGTACCACCGGTTGCGCCTGTGAGTGTAGGTGTGGCGCTGGCACCGCCCTGGCAAAGTAAATTGCTGTAGGCAATGCTTGGAGGAGTCACGTTAGCCGTCACTCCGGATACGGCGAGTACATAACCGCCGCCGCCTGCCGGATTACTGGAAACACCGTTCACCACCACGGAAGCTACCTGCTTTTGCTGGTTGGCGCAGGAAAGCGGCACATCAATACCATAGAGTCTTGGGTTCGTTGGAAGACCATCGGCAGTAACGCCGGAGGTCACACGCTTGCAGCGTCCTATCCCGGTGATTACGGCACCTGTTCCATTAAACCAATCCTGCACGGTAAAGTTGCCGGCATTGGTAAACGTAAGGTCCGTGTAAAAAATCCGGATGTTGATGGTGCTCGAACCCTCGGTAGAGAACACGAGGAAACTGAGGTTGCTGTAGGACGCCGGCGTAGCAAGCGTCAACGTGTTGGTAGAAGAAGCCGGAACAAAGAGGGCATTATTCCCGGTGTAAGGCATCAGCTGAAACGTTTTTGTGGCATTGACAATTGTGCCCGAATTGGGCAAGCCGCCTCCAAAAGAAGCTGCCGCTGCAAATGCAGCATTATACATCACGCTGTTGCCACCCGCCACCACCTGGTCGAGGGCCTGCGTTGTACAGGACAAGGAATTCGGATAAGTTTCGGCAACCGCGTCGAGGTTAAAGCCACTTACGGTGACAGGCGTATAGGTCTGCGAAAAATAATAACCACCGGAGAGCAGGCATAAACACGTTACTATCTTTTTCATCATCATCAGGTTTAAAGGTTCTACTTGCGATCTAGTGCACTAAAGTGACATGTCCTGTTTTGTTATAGATGACGTCATCGGCGCCTTTGGCTTCCAGCAGGAACAGGTAAGTTCCGTCCGGCACTTCTTTCCCGTTGATGGTTCCATCCCAGCCTTTCGACACATCGTCCGTTTTAAATACGGATTCTCCCCAACGGTTAAAGATATTTAAGCTATAGCTGGTAATATTCACGTTGCGTGTATGAAATACATCGTTGACACCATCGCCGTTAGGCGTAAACACATTCGGAACTTCAAGTGTAGAGGTATTCAGAACAATGATGTCCAGGCAGGCCACATCGGTGCATCCGCCGCTAGTTGTCACCGTAGCGCAGTAGGTAGTTGTTTGCTGAGGAGCCACATCAATGATTGAAGAGGTAGAGCCTGTGCTCCATACATAAGAGCCGCCGCCGGTAGCCGTCAGGATCACATGATCGGAAGGAGAGATCGAATTTCCGGAAGTAGCCAGGGCCAGCACGGGTTGCGTATTTACCTGTACGTTGGCGGCAGCAGTGGCCGTACAGCCGTTTAAGGCATACAGCACATTGTAGGAAGAAGTAGCAGATGGTGAAACAGAGATGGAAGAAGCCGTTGCACCCGAAGGTTGCCACAGGTAAGTTCCACCCGACGGAGAGGCCGTTGCCGTTAAAGTTCCCGTTTGTCCTTCACAAAGCGCCAGGGGCGTGATGCTCACGGTAGGAGTAGCATTCACCGTAACATTAGCCACCGCAGTAGCCACACAACCGCTGACACCATAGCTTACGGTATAAGAGGTACTGGTGGAGGGCGATACCGAGATAGACTGGGAAGACTGATTACCAGGCAACCAGCTGTAGGTTCCCCCGGCAAGCAATGAATTAGCGGTCAGATTTGTGGTTTCTCCCGAGCAGATGGCAGAGCCGGCTGTCGTCAGGTCAGGCATAGGATTCACCGTAATGGTATAGGAAGTCGGGATCCCCGGGCAACCCGCTGCAGAAGGGGTTACGGTAATCACCGTGCTCACAGGTGTATTATTGGAATTGACAGCCGTAAAGGCAGGCGTATTACCTGTTCCGCTGGCCGCCAGACCAATGAATGGATTTGAGCTCGACCATCCGTACGTAGCGCCCACAGGGTTGCTCGTGAAAGCAGAGGCAGGGACCGAAGCGTTATGACATACCGTAGTGCTGGACGGAACCGAAACCGTCGAATTCGATCCGAAGCTGATGTTGAGCACATCACTGAACGTACAAACCCTTTCAAAATCGATATCATCCAAAGCAAAATCGTTGGCTCCACCTGAGATGTTCTGATCCACAATCGTGATCACCGCCGTGGTAGCCGTTCCCGAATTCCAGTTTACAAAAAAGTTGGCCCATGTGCCACCGGTTAAAGGCGCATGAAATACAGGACCGATGAGGCTTCCGTTGATCGAGAACTGTAATAAAGCTTCACTGCCCGAAGAGGTGTTTTCGGTAGAGGCTACCCAGCTTGAAAAATTATAGGATGTGTTGGCGGTTACCGTAATCGTCTGGCTCCACACAATGTCATTGGCATTGGAAGAACCGTTACATACCAGCATATTGCCGGTTCCGGATGTATGATCGCCGAAAGAATAAAAGTTAGTATGAGCCAGGTTTGCATTGGTGGTCACAGAATAGGTTCCCGGATTGCTCAGAGCTCCATAACTACCGCCTGTACCCAGGATATAATTACTGACAAAACCTGTATTCCCCGCGCTGAAATCACCATTGGTAACCAGGCCGCCGGTAATGGAAGTGGCTGTACAGGTATAGCTTCCTACGGAATTCACCGCCAGAGTTGGCGTGGTGGCACCACCGGGGCTCCACAGGTAGGAGTCGTATCCTGCAGCCGCAGTCAGCGTTTGCGTAAAAGGTCCGCAGAAAGCCATGTCGTTGCCTAAGCTGAAGCTGCACGGGCAGGCCACAATGGTACCGCTTCCCACAGGATCGGTATTACCTGGTGCCTGCGGGCTGCCGGCAATCATCAGCTGATTGCAGGAACCGTCAATGATATCTCCGATAGAAGAGCTGTTATTAATGTCGTAGGTCACCCAGAAATAATTGGTGACGTTCGGTAATAAGGTTTGAGAACCCGTAATGGTGTTGGAGTTCGCTGTCGGGATTGTTCCACCTGTTACGAATTCGTTAATCGGCGCGTAAGCATTGCTGGAGCCTGTATAGAAAATATGGATCTTGCTCACATCAGCCAGCAAATTGGTGCTGGAGCCTGCTGCCAGTTGAAATTCGGTTAAGGCGCCGGCGTTACAGCCCGATCCCATCACAACAGGAATACAAACAATTTGTTGAGCGTTGGCACATTGCGAAACGGAGCCGTTGACAATCTGTAACACGTCGCTGCTCACGTAGGGCGCTACACCACCCGAGTTGGTGATATTCACAAAGTAATCTTCTGTTTCTCCCCAGCTGTAGGTACCGCAGGGAACAATGGAGGAAGGCGTGGCTGTTTCCACGTTCACCACACGCATGGTGGTATTCCCTAAAACAGCAGTCACAGGAATGCTGATGGTTCCTGTTTCGGTATGCGGGCCGGTTGTACTGGCGGTGGATACATACACCTGCTCGCCCGGATCGGTAAAATCCAGATCGGCATTCCAGTCAATAAAAATGGCTACGGCATTGTTGTAGTTACCGCCGCAGGTTCCTACCTGCACGCTGAATGTGAGCGCACAGCCCCTGTCGAGGTTAGGAATCGTGACCGGAGTGCCCGTATAAGCGTAATTGGAATAACGGTTTTGCACAGAGGCCGGACCACCGGCCAGGCTAGAACAGGTAGAAGCATTGTTGAGGGTACCGATGCTCACATTCAGGATGTCTTCGTCAGCGGATGACGTAGCATTGGAGGCACAATACTGTGCCTGTACATGACTGCCTGACATTAAGAAAAAAGCGCTGACAAGGAGCGAAAAAGAGGAAGGGCGAACCACAGCTGAAAATAGCTTTCTGATATACATGTTACTATATTGTTTTAGTAAAGTTAAGAAAGCTTGTTCCAACAAATATCCAAAATCCGTAGGATTATCATACTCCTATATTAAATCGTTTTAGTAACTGAGTAGAAGTATATTTACAGCCGGTAAAACAGCGTACAAAATTAGTAAGCTTTTTACAGCAAAAACGATCCCGGATTTTGTTCAGGATAACTGCTTCAGCGCCTGGCGAAGATTGGAGATCACATCCGCGACATCCGTGAGCTTGCAGGTGCCTACGGACATGCGGTACCAGGGCGAATTATCATCGGCTCCGAAGGCATAGAAAGGAACAACCGCTACTTTGGCTTCGTCGAGGATAAATTTGGTAACATCCCTCGTGGTTTCGAGTACCGCACCCGACGCTGTTTTCAGGCCGTGCAGCTCAAATTTGATCGTAAGGTAAATAGCAGCCTGCGGGGCAATGGCGTCTACTTTAAAGCCTTCGCTCTTCAATGCCTGGAAGCCTTCATAAAAGCCGTTGAGCCTGGCGCTGATGGCCGTTTTCTGCTGCCCGATAAAGTTATCGTATAAGGATAAATTACTCAGGTATTTGGCGCTGGCCATCTGTTCCGCTTTCGGTGCCCAGGCACCAACGTGCGTGAGGATGGCTTTCATTTTGTCGATCACCATTTTTGGTCCCATGCTCCACCCTACCCTCACGCCGGTAGCAGAAAGGGATTTGGAAATACCGTCCACAAACACGGTGTAAGCTTTCATCTCAGGACGCAGGCTCACCGGGTTGTAATGTTTGGTATTGCCCAGCGTCAATGCCCAGTAGATCTGGTCATACATGAGGTATACCGGTTTTTCGTCGGGGCCACGGCGCTTGTTTTCTTCCAGGATCATATCACAGATTTCTTCCAGGCCTTCTTTGCTGAACACTGTGCCCGTAGGGTTTTGCGGAGAGCACAAAGCTAGCAGCGTTGCTTCCCGGATGTAAGGTTTGATATCGGCTGCCAGGGGCATAAAGTTCTGTTCCGGCTTGGCTTCAATCACCACGGCTTTGGCCGAGTTCAAATAGGAATAGTGATTGTTGTTCCAGGAAGGCACGGCAAAAATAACGGTATCACCCGCATCGACCAAAGCCCTAAAAATACTATAGATCACAGGCCTTGCACCACCTGCGATCAGGATCTCGTCGTTCTTATAATCCAGTCCGCCGCGCTCCTTCAATAAATTGGAAACGGCATTCCTCAGTTCCAGCATGCCATCGGCTGCCGGGTAATTGGTTTGATCGGCAAAATATTCATCTACGATGTACTGCTTCAGCTCCGCAGGAATAGGAAATTCCTTAGGATTAAAGTCCCCGATCGTCATGTTATAGATCTTCTCGCCCTGCTTTATTTTTTCGTTCACTTCGGCAGCCAGCTTGATGATTTCTGAGCCGATAATGTTTTGGGCGAGTTTGGAAACTTTTGATTTTTGGGTGGCAGTAGTCGTTGTCATGATTGCAATTTTGTTTGAAAAGTATAGATTATCTCCATCACTACAAAATTTTGTTTAAAATATAAACGGAGCACTATCTTTTTCCTGAAAGCCCTCAACACTCATGCCCATTTTGCTACCTTTACCGCCATGACAACAGCAGACCTTTCCACACTCACCGACGGAGTAATTACCAGCGCAAAAACCGTAGGAGCCTTTATCCGCCGCGAACGCCAGACCTTCTCCTACAGCAAGGCAGAAGTCAAAGGACTGAACGACCTGGTGAGCTATGTCGATAAATCTTCGGAAGAACAGCTGGTTGAGCTGCTCGCTGCCTTGTTGCCCGAGGCAGGATTCATCACCGAGGAAAATACACGCAACGAGAAAAAAATCTACAACTGGATCATCGATCCGCTGGACGGCACTACCAATTTCATTCATGGCATTCCCTGCTATGCCGTAAGCATTGCGCTGGAGCATGAGGGACATATTATCCTGGGCGTGGTGTATGAAGTGGCGCATGACGAGTGCTTCAGCGCTTACAAAAGCGGCGGTGCGTTTTTAAACGGAAAAGCGATTGCTGTTTCGGAACGGAAGAACCTCTCGGAAAGCCTCATCGCGACCGGCTTTCCCATCTATAATTTCTCCAGACTCGATGCCTACCTCAAAGCCTTAACGCTGCTGATGAAGAGCACACACGGCCTGCGCCGTATCGGCTCTGCCGCTACCGACCTGTGTTACGTGGCCTGCGGGCGCATGGATGCCTATTTCGAATATAACCTCAATGCCTGGGATGTAGCAGCCGGCGCGCTCATTGTGACGGAAGCCGGTGGCAACATCTGCGATTTCAGCAAGGGAAACAACTGGCTGTTTGGAAGGGAAGTGATTGCCACCAACAAAAACCTGCAGGCAGAATTTGAGGAACTGGTGTGTGATGCCTTTAAGGAAAATTAGGTTTCCCGCAGATAGCGCAGATTTCGGGGATCAGCATAAATTAAAAATTCGCGGCCCCTTTATTTCTTATATGACCTTATATGGTTATATAAAAGGTTATACAAAATTAGAATTTAGACCTGAGCTTGGTCTTGTTGCGCTTAGGCGGGAAGAAACGGCCAACAGTAACCTGTACGCCCATAAAGGAATCTTTTTCCTTATCGCCCCTTTGTGCGGCATTGCCTGCAGCATCCGGCGATGAAGCTCCCGGAATGGTGCCTTTGCTAGGGTCCGACATGGCTACGGATAAAGGCCCGTAAGCATTGTTCAATGCAAATTTATCGTAGTACGTGGTACTCACATCATCGATGTAATCGGTAAATGTTTTGCGGTAATTGATCTCTGCCCCTACGCTCCAGTATTTATTAAGCATCATGCGGTAGGAAATGCCCACCGGAATACTCACGGAAAAACGCTTGTATTGCTTCGGTCCGCCCGGTAAGCCCTGCCCTTCGGTATGAAGCGGCTGCAGCTTTACCCAGCCTGCGCCCTGCTTTCCTTTGGGATTGTAGTAGAACATGCCCACCCCTACAAAACCTACCAGCTCCCAGGTGCGGCTTTTATGCCTCATGCCCGATGTGTTCCTGATATTGTAGCGGTGCCCGGCCTTGTGCTTAAAGAAGGCCAGCTCGGCGCGGGTTGACAATTCGAAAATATTGGATTTGAAATTAAGGTTCCGGTTGTTACGGAAAGGCTCGCTCGTGAGCTTATCATCGCCGGCTACCAGTAAGTAATTGAAGCTGCTGAACCAGTTGAAATTCTTGGCAAACTTATAACGGTAACCAATAGAAACCGCCGGCCTGGTCATGCTAAACTCCAGATCCACGGGGCTGAAATCCGTTCCTATCTTATTAAGACCTCCCAGATCGCCCAAAAACTGGGCTGCTCCTACCATCAGCGTTACTTCCTTGCGGTATTTTTTCCATTCGTTGACCCTGTTAAAGCCGGCGCCCTGAGCATATACCTGCCGGATAGAAAAAGTGAATAAAAGCAGTAAAGCGGAGATATGTAATTTTAATTTCAAAAAGTAATTCTAGGGGTTAAGGTAGCAAAAATAGTAAAAAAGTGTTCAAAAGAAACGTCAATTCGTTACTAAATTGTTAAAAATCAAATGTTAATTAGCCGAAATCTTCGTTTGAATAATATAATTTATAAAATTTCAAGCCCTTCTCCTCGTCATATCCTTTCTCTACATAATCGTGGCGGCCATGAACATAAATATGAAAGTTCTTATCCAGCTTCACCACGCTCTTCATAAATTTCTGGTTCTTTTTCACGGCCGTCGGCGAGATCTCGAAATCATCAATGGCGGTGAGGTCCATCTTATCATTAAAGGTTTTCCGGTAATCGCGGAAGGCCTCCTGTAATTCGGGCTGCGGCAATACCTCGCGCTCAAAATCATTGAGGTTGAAATTTTCCTTCTCCTTAAAAAATCCTGTGCTCTTGTTCAGCATCATCATCTGATCCTGTTTGGTCACGTTATTTTCCTCCGTCAATACTTCCTCGCAGAAACCGCGGCAGGTGTCGATGAAATTAGAGGTATGGAAATAGGCATTTTCCTTAAGCTTGGTATTCAGGAAATCCTCCACCCAGTAATAAGCGCAGTCCGCAATTTTGTTATTGGTATCCACCACGCTGATCTTGTAGCCTTTTTCGGTATCTGTATTGTAAATCAGGCAGCCTTTATCCAGCTTATTGATGTTGATGCCGTTGTCGCACTCGATATCAAAATTGTCCATGTGCTGGAACACTTTCAGGTAGGTTTCCTTATTCTCGGTTTTGAAAAGCCCGACGGCATCGCAAATCACGCCATCCACATTCACATCTTTGAAGTAACAGGTATAGAATTCCCCGCCTTTGATCTTCGGGTGCATCGACTGATTATACAGGTGCTCGGCAATGTGCTTGCTGCTATCCACAAATTGCTTCTGAGAGCCGAAAATATCCTTTGCATAACTCTGCACATCGTGGTAGTGCATTTCGTTCTTTGCCTTGAACTGGTAGTAGATATCGTTTTTGAAAGGCGCTGTGAGGTAGCGCATCACGGTGTCTCTCAAAAAATCGTCGCTGATTTTGATTTCTTTTTCGCTAAGCGTCAGCTCTTCGCCCAGGCCTTTATTTCCAACGTAGTGGATGACAAAATGTGTTAATTCGGAACGTGTAAAATCTATCATGGCACAAAATCTGTTCTATAAAATGAGTCGTAAATATAGTCCTTGTAAACCGGGTTTCAATTAACAAACTTTAAACAAAAAAATATTGTTACTAACGGCCATAATTCATTATAATAAGTAACATTACATTCACGATTTAAACATAAATTTGCTCTACTATGCAAAAGAAATTCCTTCTTCCCTTATTAGCTGTTTTCGTTCTCACCGTCAGCTCATTCACCCTATTTCAATTCTCGAGAAACCAGATCCTGCTGGATATGCTGATGTCGGCCCTTAACCAGGCTCACTACAGCCCGCTTGCCATCAACGACGACTTTAGCGAGAAAGCCTTCAAGCTCTACCTCAAGAACCTCGATTTCAGCAAAAAAATGCTGACGCAGGCCGACGTCGATGCCCTGTCGAAATACCGCAAACAGATTGACGACGAGGTGAACAACGGCACCTTCGAATTTTTCCAGCTTTCCTACGACCTTATCTCAAAACGCATCAGGGAAAAAGAGCAATGGAGCAAAGAGATCCTCGAAAAGCCCATGGATTATACCATTGACGAGGAGTATGAAAGCGACGGCGAAAAAATCAAATACGCTACCAGCGAAACAGAACTCAGGAACGAATGGCGCAAATGGCTGAAATACCAGGTAGTAGCGCGGATCGACGAATCGCTTACCGCCCAGGAAAAAGCGGATACAGTTGGCGCCAAGCCAACGGTGAAAAAAAGCTTCGACAGCCTGGAAGTGGATGCCCGCCGCAAAACCTTAAAAGCCAACCAGGACTGGTTTAAGCGCCTGAACAAAATTACCTACAAGGATCGCTTTTCGGCTTACGTCAATACCATTACCGGCTTATACGATCCGCACACGGAATATTTCGCACCGAAGGACAAGAAGAAATTCGACCAGAGCATGAGCGGGCAGTTTGAAGGCATTGGCGCCCGGCTGCAGTCCAAAGATGGCTTTATCCGGGTATCGGAAGTTATCCCCGGCTCACCATCAGCCAAACAGGGCGAGCTTAAAGCGGGCGACGAGATTCATAAAGTAGCACAGGGAAGCGCCGATCCGGCCGATGTGACCAATATGGAAATGGATGAGGCCATCGAGCTCATCAAAGGTAAAAAGGGTACGGAAGTACGGCTCACGGTAAAAAAACCGGACGGCAGCTTTAAGATTATTCCTATTGTCCGCGACATCATTGAGATCGAGGAAACCTACGCCAAATCGGCCGTTCTGGAGAACAAGAAAAAAATCGGCTACATTTATTTACCGATGTTCTATGCCGATTTCACCAGGAATGGTGCTCATCGTTGCGCAGCAGACATGCGTAAGGAAATAGAAAAGCTGAAAAAACAAGGTGTGGAAGGCATCATTGTTGACCTCAGGGACAACGGCGGCGGCTCGCTGCAGGAAGTGGTGGAAATGGCCGGCTTGTTTATCCCGAAAGGCCCGGTAGTACAGGTGAAAAATAAAAAAGGAGAAGTGAATGTCATGGAGGACAAAAACTCCGATGTGGTATGGGACGGCCCGCTGGCCGTGATGATCAACCACAACAGTGCCTCCGCTTCCGAGATTCTCGCAGCGGCCATCCAGGATTATAAGCGCGGCGTGATCGTCGGTACACAAAGCTTCGGTAAGGGCACCGTGCAATCCTTCATTGAGCTCGACCAGTATTTATTGCCGCAGTTCGATACCATGCGCCCGATCGGTTCCGTAAAAATTACGATGCAGAAGTTCTACCGCATCAACGGTGGCGCCACGCAGCTCAAAGGCGTGGTACCGGATGTCAGCCTGCCGGATATCTACGCTTACATCGATATGGGCGAAAAAGACCTGGAATACCCGATGCCATGGGACGAGATTTCGAAAGCTACGTATGAGGAGTATAAAAGCATTAATTACGACAAGGTGAAAAAAGCGAACTCCGAAAGACTGAAAAGCAGCAGCGCTTTTAAGCTGATCGAAACCGAATCGAAAGAGTTCAAAGCCCGCCGCGACGATACGAAATACAACCTGAAACTAGCCAGCTACCGCGCCGAAACCAAAGAGATGCGCGACAAAAACAAGCGTTACGACGAGCTGAAACTCGACATCAAAGGTTTCAAAGCCGAACTGCCGATTGTTGATAATGAAGCCATTGCCTCCGATACCGTGAAGCTGAACCGTGAAAAAAAATGGGTGGCTAATATCAAAAAGGATAATTATATCTATGAAACGTCCAATATCCTCGTGGATATGAATGACAATTCTATGACAATTAAAAAATAACAGTACCCATTGAAGTTAAAAACAGCTTTGTGATTGTAAACCTTTTATTGTGTGTAATTATGTCTGGAATAACCTGTTTAGTGATATGAAATGAGCAATAATTGAGTACTTTTGCATAAGATCTTTTTTATGCTGGTACATCAATTATACACAAGCTGTCTCGCGCAGGGGGCTTACTATATACAGAGCGGAAATGAAGCCGCCGTTATTGACCCCTTAAGAGAATACAAACCTTACCTCGACCTGGCTGCACAGAACAACGCCACGATCAAATACATTTTTGAGACTCATTTCCATGCCGATTTCGTATCGGGACACCTGGACCTGGCTGCTAAAACGGGCGCCGATATCGTGTTTGGGCCACAGGCACATACCGATTTTAAAAGCATCAATGCCAGCGATGGCCAGGAATTCCAGTTAGGGAAGCTCACCATTAAGGTCTTGCATACTCCGGGCCACACGCTGGAGTCTACTACCTTTTTGCTGCTGGATGAGAACAGGAAGCCGCATTCCATTTATACCGGCGATACGCTGTTTATCGGGGATGTGGGAAGACCTGACCTTGCCATCAAATCCGACCTGAAACAGGAAGACCTTGCCGGGATGCTTTATGATTCGCTCCGCAACAAGATCATGACGCTTCCGGATGACGTGATCGTATACCCTGCTCACGGCGCCGGCTCTGCCTGCGGCAAGAACATGAGCAAGGAAACCTTCGATACGCTGGGCAACCAGAAAAAGGTCAATTATGCCCTGGGGAATATTTCCAAAGAGGAATTCATTACAGAACTGACGACCGGTATTTTACCGGCGCCACAATATTTTGCCAAAAATGCCAGCCTTAACAGGTCTGGCTATACCAATTACGATGCTGTTGCCGAACAAGGCGATAATGCGCTGAGTGTATCAGAGATCAAAGAGCTCATCAAAACCCGCAAGGCGATGATCCTGGATGTACGCAAGCCCCAAGAATTTGCGAAAGAGCATATTCCCGGCTCGGTGTTTATCGGCATCGACGGGCAGTTTGCTCCCTGGGTAGGTGCATTGATTACCGACCTGAAGCAGCCGATCATCCTCGTAACGCCGGAAGGACGCGAAGCCGAAGCGGTAATGCGCCTGAGCCGCGTAGGCTACGACAATTGCCTGGGTTACCTGGATAAGGGCATAGAAGCCTGGAAACAATCGGGAGAGACCATCGAGGCGATTCCAAGCATCGATGCCAACGAATTTATCAAACGCTTCAACACCGGCGCTATCAACGTGCTGGACGTCCGCAAACCGGGCGAATATGAGTCGAGCCACCTGGACCATGTGAGCTCTCACCCACTCGATTTTATCAGCGAGTGGCAGGATTCCCTGTCAAAGGATACGCCTTACCACATTCACTGTGCCGGCGGCTACCGGAGTATGATTGCCGCATCGCTGCTCAAAAGGGAGGGTTTCAAAGACCTGACAGATGTGGCAGGCGGCTACGGCGCAATTCAAAAAACGGGTGTATGCACCGTCGACAAAGCCTGCTCTTCTAAAGCCTGATTGAAATTATGTTAAAAGGCACCAAACTCTATTCGATTCTTTACAATAAATGCCCAAAATGCCACGAGGGTGACTTTTTCGTATACAAAAATCCGTTCAGGAAGGGCTTTGCCAAAATGCACGACCATTGCCCTCACTGCGGCGAGATTTTCAATAAAGAGATCGGTTTTTACTATGGTGCCATGTATGTGAGCTATGGCCTCAACATTGTTTTGGGTGTAGGAATGTTCCTCCTGATGGTAGTTATTCTGCACCTCGACCTGCTGGTTTACCTCTTTTCATTTTTCGGTCTAGTGCTGGTTTTATTCCCATGGATCATGAGAATTTCAAGACTAACTTACATAAATCTGTTCGTAAAGTTTGATTCTTCCAAAAAGTAGATTACTTTTAGGATGTGGAAATTGTTAAAAGTATCGGCCTTGACTTTGCTTCTGTAGAGCTCCTCGAAAACAGTGTTATCAGGGTAGAGTTTTTTGATAAACAATCCATTGGAGAATCTGAGAGCCGTGAGATCAACAATGCCATTGGTGCCCTGAGCGACGGAAAACCTGCGCGCATTCTAATGGTGGCACAACCCAACACCGTATTCGATCATGGCGCCAGGGAATTCTCTTCCAGCGATGAAGGCCTGCAATATACCATCGGTGATGCAATGGTGACCAGCAGCCTCGGTCATAAGATCCTTGTGAGCTTTTACCTCAAATTCAATAAGCCGAAAAAACCGAGCAAAGCCTTCGACTCCGAAGAAGCGGCTATGGCCTGGCTGCTAAGCCTGAAAGATCCTGACTAGGCTCCGGGCTTAAACCACAGCAGGCTGGGCTTTTTGTGCTGGCCTTCATTCGTGATCAGCAAATCGCCATTCTCCAGGAAAATAATGCCTTCGGGCTTGTTGAATACCTTCGCATCGAGTTGGGCTACCTGCTCGGGTTTCCCCTGCGCATCGAATATAAACAGCAAATGATCCGTAGACGAGATCAGGTAAAGCTTACGGCTGAAAGGATGAACCGCAATAGCCGAAGGCGTGAACCTCAGAACAGCTTCGTGCTTTCCATTCTTTTTTTCTTTTACCGGAAGTGCAATGTGATGTGCTTTGACAAACTGCCGGATTTCCGGCACATCAAATTCAAATACGGCATCTGCTGACCGTGTGCCGGTCTTAAGGTCAAAGGCGTAGATCTGTCGCTTGTCTTTGGATTCGTGTCCTTTTCCCGATTTGGCTTTGCAGGCAATCAGCAGGCGCTGCCCGGCCTCATCGTAGCACAAGCCTTCGTTATTGGGCGCAGGAATACCGGTGTTGACGGAAAGTGCCTTTGCGCCCTGTACACTTTTAAATAAAACGCCGTCGCTGCGCAATACATAGAGCGTATCGCCTGCTTTGGCAATGCCTTCGTAATCGCCATCCGCAGCAAACACGTACTGGCTTTCAAGCTTCCCCTTATTGAGGTCATAGATAAAAATGATCCCGTTCTCGTCTTGCACACAGGCTACGCGCCCTTGTCCAAGCGCTGTAATGCCCGACACTTCATGCAGTGTATCCGGAAGTGTGAGCACTTTAAAGGGCGCATTCAGATCGTAGCCTGCAATCTGGGCACGCACATCTTGTGTACAGGCAAGGCCGCATGCCAGAACAATGCTTATAAGAACAGGCGATAATTTCATTGCTTTAATATAGTCTTTTTTAATAAGCTATAGGTTGTTAGTCCGTCACGACGCAAGCACTTTATTTTTTCTCGCAGAGTTACGCGGAGTCAGGGCACAGAGTTCCGCAGAGTTTTTAATTCTCTGTTTTCCTGCCTCTCTGCGAGCCTCTGCTTATTTCATCTGCGAACCTCTGCGAGAAAAGTTCTCGACTGTCACGACGCGTCATGACGAACTAATAAGGCCTGATATATCTCTTTCACATAGCCTAATCCGCGATCTTCTCGAGCAGCTTACCCTCTCCGTCAAATACGACTTTCCACTCTTCCGGTTTTTTCTTTACCTCCATGTTGTAAGTGGTTACGCCGCCGGTTTCTATCTTTTCCACGTCGTCTGTCTTATAGTCCGGGAATTGCCGAGAGAGCGCATTGAGCACTGCTGTTGGCAGTTCCGACTTATAGATGTCCTGTTTGTGAGAAATGATCTTTCCGGAAGGATCGATGAGCATGGTATGGTCCTTATCGGCCACACCGACTTCAAATTCCACTTCATAGTTCACGCCTTTTTTTTCCCACTCCACATCCGTGGCTTTAGGATATTGCTGTTGAAAGGCGTTGACAACCACGGCAGGCGCCTGTGATGGATTGATGTTTTGTGCGCAGGAACACAGGGCGATGGATACGGCTACGATGACAAATGATACTTTTTTCATGATGTTGGTTATTTATGGATTAATACAGGTACAAAGTAAAAACAGGATTTGGGAAACAACTGGGAATGCCTAGTTTGCCTTCAGCTCATAGATCAGCCGCGCGATAAAGCTTAGTCCCTCCTGCCTGTAATCAATTGGAATGCCTGTTGCCACGCCTAAGGCAAAGCCGGCATTCAGCTTCAGTTTTAGTTGAGGCCTGATCACCGTTTCCACCGATTCCCGGTTCCATTCATGGTTTACTTCCACGCCCAGCAGATGGCTTGTATGCGGCAGCTGGTAGTGCACGCTCACATTGGTTTGCAGTGTCATCAGGCTGCGGTGGTCCTCAAAGCTGTGATGGAATACAGGCCCCGTATACAACAAGGAGTGGAATTGTTTTCCCCAACGCTTGGCCACTATGAGGAATGGATTGAGCTCATTCCCTTTCAGGATTTTTTTGCTTCCCGATATGGTTTTAAAAGAATGCAGGTCAAGCTCGTAGATCGCTCCTGCCGCCATAGACATCCTGTGTTTGCCGGATACCAGGAAGGTGTATTGCATCGCGAATTTAATGCCTTCGATCTTTTCATTCGGAAGTTGCTCGCCGGTATGGATCCGCTCGACATTGTAGTAATTGAAAGGCACTTCTACCTCGAGGCCCAGCCTGTTGAGTGGCGAAAATTCATACTCCACGAAGCCGCTGTGTTCCATGTAGCGGCTGAGGTCGTTCATTTCCCAACCCACGTTGATTTCTTTTTCTCCCTTGCGTGCACCCAGATCGCGGATCAGATCAATGTACACCGGTTCTGCGTGGCTTATCTTCAAAGGCAGGGCCTTTACCGTTATACTGTCTGTTTGCGCGTAGCCCCCTAATAGCACGCAAACCAGGATGAGCGTTAAAAATTGTTTTACCATGCGTTTCATTTTTTTGTGCAAGGTATTTCAGCAATCGGGAAAGAATTGGGAAGAGTTTTTTTGTGCTGCCCTGATGTTGGCTTCGAGGGCCTCAGCCAACATATAACGCTGGCTGAGGCTCGAAGCCGGCGTTATAAATCAAAAAATTAAGATTGAGAATTCGCTTTATCCTGCGACATTATATTTCTTCAACACAAAACCATGCATCCCGTCAAAAGCATAGGACACTTCCAGCTGATACAAGTCCGTGATGGCTTTCACGATGGAGAGGCCCAGGCCGGTGGAATTCTGATGAGTGGCCGAGCGATAGAAGCGGTTGAAAATCCGCTCCGGATCGAGCGCCTGCGCAGCTCCGGTGTTCTTAACCCGAATCCTGTCGGCGCTGATGTCTATGTGTATTTCTCCCCGGGGAACATTGTAAGTGATGGCATTTTTCAGCAGGTTGCTCACCAGAACAAAGGCAAGGTCTTTATGGAAGCTTTGCCTGAAATGGCCGGTTTCATTGACCTGTACGCTGATCTGCTTAAATTCAAGTAATTCCGAAAAATCGGAGAGCTGTTGTTTGATCAGCCCGTTGAAATCTACTTCTTCTTCATGTGCAAACTGGCGGTTCTCTATTTTAGTGAGCAGCAACAACGACTTATTCAATCGCGTCAATCTTTCCAGATTCCTGATCACATCACTCAGGGCCAATGCTTTTTCTTCGCCCAGATCGCTCTCTTCCAGCAAGAGCTCTATTTTATTGATACTGATAGCCAGGGGCGTTTGCAGCTCATGCGAGGCATTCTCGATAAACTGTTTCTGACTGTTGTACACGTCGATATTGTTCTTCAATAAGTCGAGGATGGCTTTATTCAACTCTTTGAACTCGCTGACCTTCGTTTCAGGGACTTCCAGCGGCTTTGGCTGTTTGAGGTTAAAGTGCCTGAGCCGCTGCATTAGGGTGTAAAAGGGTTTCCAGGTGCGGCGCAGAATAAAAAAGTTGAGCAGGTAAATGCTCAGGAGCAGCGCCAGGTACAAAAATACGAGGTAATAGGTCAGGTCTTCGATCAGGTCATCCTCTTCAACCATCGAAGAGATCACATCCAGTTTGTAATACGTGTCTTTGATACTGAATACCGTCGACAAGATCCGCACCGGCTCAAAGTCTTCCTCGTTCTGCATGTACATCAGCGTATCCGAGTAGCGCTCTACCGATTGCAACGCCTGCTCCCGGCTGATTGGCATGATGGAGTAATTGCTTTCCTCAAAGGTATTTTTTCTCAGGATCGTGCTGTCGCTGCCCGCTTTCTGGATGATGAGCATTTTGTAGTTATCGAGTCCGTCGTCAATGCTATCGTACACTTCATCGAGCATGCTGTAATAAAAGATCACCGCCCATACGCCGATAATGAGGAACAGAGCACCCGAAAGGTACAGAAGTGTATGGTTGACGAGTTTCATGACACCACGAGCTTATAACCGATGCCATACACTGCCTGGATCTCCAGGTCGGCTTCTGCATCTTTCAGTTTTTTGCGAAGGTTTTTGATCTGGGAATACACAAATTCCAGGTCATCCGATTCATCGGCATGATCGCCCCACACGTGCTCAGCAATAGATGTTTTGCTGATGAGGCGATTCCTGTTCTCGATGAAATACATCAACAGGTCATATTCCTTCCGGTTGAGCGCTACCGGCTTTTCATTTACCGTCACACGGCGCTCCGTTAAGTGAATCCTGACATTGGCGGCAGACACGTCGTTTTGTCCATCGAAGGATTTGCGCCTGAGCACGGCTTTGATGCGTGCATTGAGCTCTGCCAGGTGAAAAGGTTTGGTGAGGTAATCATCAGCACCCAGCTCCAGTCCGTTCAGCTTATCATCGAGCGAATGCTTGGCGGAGATGATGATCACACTATCCGTTTTCTTCATGCTCCGCAGCTCTTTCAGGATCTCCATACCACTGCCACCCGGAAGACCGATATCCAGGAGAATGCAGCTGTAATCATAGCTGATGATCTTGTCAATGCCTGTGGCATAAGTATCAGCCGTCTCCACTGTATAGAGTTCTTTTTTAAGCGACTGAACCATGTTGTGCAAGAGCTCGGGCTCGTCTTCAATGATCAGGATTTTCATCTCGTAAATTACCAAAGCAATTTAGGAAAGATTTGGGAAAAGCAGTCCAGGGACTCCGGAGAAGGCTTATTTCTTAGGATTTTTTACCAGTTTCAATACCGGAATAATGTAACGAAACGTAAACTTGTGGTGGCTCAGTTCTTTAAAAGCGTCCATCTTATCGGCATAAATGTTATAGCCGTAATACATGTTGAAATTATAGAAGGCCAGGCCGATCAGGGGCTTGATCCCATAGATTTCATTATTGGTGACTTTGTTATAATTCAATCCCACTCCCAGACAAAAGCCGCCGAATAGGCCCAGATCACTTTCTACCGAATACAAGCCCGGATGTTTGAGATCGTGCTTATAAGACACAACAGCACCGAACATGCCTCCTATGGCGGGTGTTACCAGTATCGAGTGCGGATTAATGGCAATGCCTGCCGTGAGCATGGAGGATTTAAATCCTTCGTATCCGGCTGTAATGGCAAGGTAAGGCGGAACATGCTCTCCGAGATACGGCCACTTGTACCTGGTCTTTTTTTTCTGCGCAAGGCAGCACACATGGAGGCATAACAGTAAGAGAATAATCCGGCATTTCATAAATAAATCGGATAAATAACGCCAATCGGATTGGAAAAGTATTCATATTCCATATTAAGGATTAATTTTAACACAGGTAATTTGCGATACGATATGAAAAACCTTGCCCCGCTCAAACAGGCTTTGCAACACATGGCCGGACTCACAGAAGCCGATTTCAAGCTCTCTGAAGACTACTGGGTAGAAAAAGATTATAAAAAAGGCGAGTACTACAATGAGTACCGGCATGTGTGCAAATACCTCGGCTTCACGACTGAGGGCGTTTTCAGGTCCTATTACATCGATGCGAAAACCGAAGAGGAAAAAAATGTGTTCTTCTTCTCAAAAAACCAGATCGTGGTTTCTTACCAGAGCTTTGTCTCGCAGATGCCCTGCAACTATTACACGCAGGCTATGACGGATGCGAAAGTCCTGTACATCCACATCGATCATCTGACGAAACTCTATTCTCAATCCCATGCCTGGGAGCGCATCGGCCGCCTGATCGCTGAAATGGCCTTCGGCATTGCCATGCAGAGAACCGAAGGCTTTTTATTCCGCAGCCCTGAAGAACGTTACCTGGAGCTGATAGCCCAGCATCCCGAGATCTTTCACAACGTGCCTTTATACCATATCTCTTCTTATCTCGGCATCCAGGGGCCTTCCCTGAGCCGTATCCGGAAAAGATTGGTTACGAAATGACGATTTTAACCTGGGTTAAAGTTTTTCAGGATTAATCGCCACACCTTTGTTTCAGATTATTACTAACCCTTAAAACAAAGGAAATCATGACATCGAACATTCAGGAACTTGAAAACGGCATTCAGAATGCTGCAAACAAAACCATCACATCCAAAACCATCGTCTTCATTACAGGAGCATTCGTAAGCCACCACGGCTGGAAAGAATGGCAAAGCTATTTCGAAAGCAAAGGTTATAAAACCATCGCCCCGGCATGGCCTCACAAAGAGGGCACTGCGGCAGAGCTCAGGAACAGGCAGCCAAACGATACGGCCTTGGCTGCTTTAACCATGACAGAGCTGGTCGATCATTATGCCGCGATCATTAAAGCGCTGTCGGAGAAACCCATCCTGATCGGGCATTCGCTGGGTGGCATGCTCACGCAGATTCTCCTGAACCGCGACCTCGCCCAGGCCGGCATTGCCATCCACCCTGCCCCACCCTTAGGTGTATTCCCTTATGAGTTCTCCTTTTTAAAGGCCGGCTGGAAAGTATTGGGTTTATTCACTTCCTTAAAGAAAACATATTTAATGTCATTCAAAGACTGGCAGTATGCCTTTGTGAACGGCATGTCGCTGGAAGACCAGAAAAAAGCCTACGAGGAAAATACCATTCCCGAGTCGAAGACCGTTGCCCGCGGTGCCCTGACCAGTGCCGCAAAAGTCGATTATGAAAAGCCGCATGCCCCTTTGCTGATCACATCAGGCGACATCGACACCATTATTCCGGCACACCTGAATTACCGCAATTACAAAAAATACAAACAAAACGGCTCGGTGCTCGATTATAAGGAATTCAAAGGCCGGAACCACTTCGTGGTAGGGCTTCCTACCTGGAAGGAGGATGCGGATTATATCCTGGAATGGATCGAAAAACATTAAAACAGTTTTAATACGCCTACAAATAAAGGGCTATTTCAATTTTTTAGTTTACCTATTTCTTTTTTCCTTGATGAAAAAAGAAACAAAAAAATCAAGAACGAACGCCAACTTCAATTCTTTTCTCGCACATGCCTGCGCAATGCCGCCGAAAAAATTGCAGTTCGCACTCACGACACGTCCTGATTCACACCAACCGCACTATTACCAACGTATGAAGAACTCAACCAGAATCCATTATTGCTATTATAGTTAAAAAATGTAATTAAAATATACCAGTTGGTATATTTTAATTACATTTGTCCCGTGAAGCCAACATTGTCCAAAGCGGAAAAAACAAAAGAATACATCATTGAGCGGTCGGCGCCCTTGTTTAATAAAAAGGGCTATGCCGGCACATCGCTTTCCGATATCATGGAAGTCACAGCCCTTACCAAAGGTTCTATTTATGGGAACTTTGAGAATAAGGATGAACTGGCGGTGGCGGTTTACAGGCATAGTTTTTACTCCCTGAGAAAGCGGATTGCACAGGATGTGATGATACAGGAAAAGGCGATCGACAAATTGCTGGCCATCACCCTCTATTACCGCAACAACTGGAAACAGGTATGCGAGCGCGGCGGCTGTCCTATGCTGAATGCTTCCGTGGAGGCAGATGATCATTTGAGTTACCTGAAAAAACCGGTACAGGACAGCATTAAGCTCTTTGTGAAAGACATGGTTTACATCATCGAACTGGGGCAAAAAAATAAGGAATTCAAACGAAAGATCAACCCGACAGAATATGCCTATACCATCATCACGATCCTGGAAGGAGCTGTGATGTTACTTAAAACCATGAATAACCAGCAACTTTTGTTTTCCGCCCTCGACCGCATCGATGCCATTATTCATCATGAAATAAAAAAATAATTTTTTTAACCAAAAATATACCGATTGGTATTTAAAAAACCAAAAACAACACGTTATGAAGCCTGTTTACATCGTATCTGCCAAACGCACGCCCATCGGAGGCCTGCTGGGAAACCTGTCGCATCTTTCGGCCACACAGCTCGGCGCCATGGCCATTAAACATGCTTATGAGGCTATCGGTCTCGATCCGGCTGCCATCGACAGCGTGTACATGGGCAATGTATTAAGCGCCAACCTCGGGCAGGCGCCCGCCAGGCAAGCGGCTATTTTTGCCGGTATTCCCCATGAAAAAGATGCCACCACCATCAACAAAGTGTGTTCCTCGGGCATGAAAGCAACGATGATTGCCGCCCAGCAGATACAATTGGGCCTGGAAGACATCCTTGTGGCCGGTGGTATGGAAAGCATGAGCAATGTGCCACACTATGCCATGCTGCGGAGAGGCAACAAGCTCGGCGATATGACACTTACCGACGGCATGACGAAAGACGGATTGTGGGATGTGTACCACAACTTTCACATGGGGAGTGCGGCTGAGCTGGGCGTCAAAAAATACGGCCTGAGCCGCGAAGCGTTGGATGAATACGCCATCGGCTCCTACCGGAGGGCCGCGAAAACCACGCAGGACGGCAAATTCGCCGGGGAGATCGTTCCGGTATCCGTTGAAAGCAAACAAGGTACTGTCAGCATCCAAAGTGATGAGGATGTAGACAAGATCATCATTGATAAAGTAGCCAAACTCAAACCCGTGTTTGAAAAAGACGGCTTGCTGACAGCCGCCAATTCCAGCAACCTGAACGATGGCGCTTCCGCGCTGATCCTGGCTTCCGAAGAAAGCGTCAAAAAATACAATTTAAAACCGCTTGCGAGGATCGTCTCTTATGCCGATGCAGCACAGGCTCCCGAATGGTTTACCACCGCTCCTGCCCTGGCTATTCCGAAAGCCTTGAAGCTGGCAGGGCTGAGCCTGAGCGATATGGACTTTTTCGAGATCAACGAAGCTTATGCTTCCGTGATCCTGTCTATTCAACAGATCCTTGCTCTTGATCCGGCAAAGATCAATGTGTACGGCGGTGCTGTAGCGATGGGCCACCCGATCGGGGCATCGGGCGCACGCATCCTCACCACCCTCACTTCCGTGCTGAGGCAGGAAAAAGGAAAATATGGCATCGCCGCGATCTGTAACGGCGGCGGCGGTGCATCGGCAATGGTCATTGAGAACCTCTAACTTATTTTACAGCAATAATACGAACATGGAAACAAGCAGACCGATCAAAAAAATAGCGGTTATCGGTTATAACCGATTGCCCTTTGCCAGGCAGAATACGGCTTACACAACTGCAAGTAACCAGGATATGATGACGGCCGCCCTGAACGGCCTGGTTGAACGCTACCATTTAAAAGGACAACTCCTGGGCGAGGTTGCCGGAGGAGCGGTCTTAAAACACAGCTCTGAACGAAACCTGATGCGCGAGTGCGTGCTGGGCACTTCTCTGGATCCGGCAACACCTGCCTGCGACATCCAGCAAGCCTGCGATACAGGCATCGAAGCAGCAGTGTATATTGCCAACAAAATAGCCCTGGGCCAAATCGAGGTGGGCATTGCCGGAGGCGTTGACTCAACGAGCAATGTGCCGGTTGTTGTCAGTGAGCACCTCCGGACAACCTTACTGGCGGCAAACCGCGAAAAAACATTCGGCGGCAAATTAAAGCAGTTCTTTAAGATCCGCCCCAAAGACCTGGTTCCTGTTGTGCCTGCCGGTGGCGAACCAAGAACGGGGCTTTCCATGGGCCAGCATACCGAACTTACGGCAAAACATTACGGGATCAAACGGGAAGACCAGGATCAGCTTGCCCTGGAGAGCCATCAAAATATGGCAAAGGCTTATGATGAGGGATTTTTTAAGGATATGATCACGCCTTTTTTAGGTTTGGAAGCAGATAATAATTTAAGAAGGGACACTTCTCTTGAAAAACTCTCTAAGCTAAAACCTTCTTTCGATAAAGTAAGCGGGACCTTAACTGCCGGAAACTCTACGCCTTTTACAGATGGCGCTTCCTGTGTGCTACTGGCTTCGGAAGAATGGGCCAGGGAACACGATCTTCCGGTGCTGGCCTATATCACCTTTGCCGAACTGGCCGCCATCGAATATGTGGAAAACAAACACAACCTGCTCTTAGCACCTGTACATGCAGCCAATCGCATGCTGAAAAAAGCCGGGCTCCGTTTACAGGATTTCGATTTTTATGAAATACACGAAGCCTTTGCCGCGCAGGTATTAACGACACTTAAGATCTGGGAAAGCGAAGCGCTCAGCAAACAGTTCGGCTATGCGCCTTTGGGAAAGATAGACAGAACCAAATTAAACGTAAAGGGCAGCAGCATCGCTGCGGCTCACCCCTTTGCCGCAACGGGAGGAAGAGTGATTGCCACGATGGCAAAACTGTTACACGAAAAAGGCTCCGGTAAAGGCTTTATTTCGGTGTGCGCCGCCGGTGGCCAAGGAATCACCCTGATCATGGAAAAATAAATCACCCGGCTTGTAGATGAAACGAGCCGGGTAACACATCATCAAAAAGATACCAATCGGTATAATACAACATTCTAAAACAATAAACACAATCCACATGAAAACAAGCAAGCAAACCATTCTGATTACCGGCGGGAGTGCCGGAATAGGATTTGAAACAGCCAAATTATTATCCGGAAAAGGCAACCGGGTCATCATTACCGGGAGAGATGCCAAACGCCTGGAGCAGGCAGCTTCACAGCTAGAGCATGTAACGGCTATCGTGAGTGATGTGAGCAAGGAAGCGGATGTGAAAGCCCTGGTGGCAAAGCTCAACACCGAATTCCCGGATTTAACAATGGTGATCAATAATGCGGGACGCGCTCTTTTATATGACATCGCGGAAGATGGCGCGGATGCGTTTGAAAAAGCCGCGGATGAAATGCATACCAATTACCTTTCCGTTATCCGGCTGAATGAGCTCCTGCTTCCCTTACTAAAAAAACAGGAGGAAGCTGCTATTGTCAATGTCTCTTCGATTGTAGCCATTGTTCCCGGTTCCTTAGCCGGCTACTCGGCCAGTAAAGCAGCCCTGCATTCCTATACGCAATCCCTGCGCTTTGCCCTGGAAGAAACAAGCGTTAAGGTATTTGAACTGATGCCCCCGTTGGTGAATACCGATTTTTCACAAGCCATTGGTGGAGCCAAAGGAATTCCTCCTTCCGAAGTGGCACAGGAACTGCTAAATGCCCTGGAACATAACAGCTATGAGATCCATGTCGGGAATACCGCTCATTTATACAAGCTCTTTCTTTCCTCTCCGGCAGATGCCTTCCATCAAATGAACAGCCGGACAAACAGCTAATACGCATCGTATGAAACAGAAAATCGCGTTTGCCCTCATCATGGGCATCATTACCACAGGCATCATTTCTTTTACGCTCGTGTCTATAAACATCGGTTATACACCGGCTTTCCTGAAAATATGGCTACGGTCATGGCTCGTTGCGTACCTGGTGGTGATTCCGGCCATTTTAGTAATCGGCCCCTTTGTGCAGTCGCTCGTGGACAGGCTATTTAAAGAAGGAAAAAGAGAACAAGCGGAATAAAAAGAATATGACTGATGTAAATAAAATATTCTGCTAATTCTATTTTTTGGGCGTGCCGCTGCGCGGACAGGCTATCACTGCAATCTTTACTCCGCTACGCTGCGTAAAGGATTTCCGTTCTATCCTTCACGCAGTTTTACACGGGTTACTATTTTTTTGTGCCACTGTTGGTGTTACAACTATGATTTCTAAATAAACAACCATAAATTTATGATACTATGAATATCACCGACCAATTGTCCGTTCTGCAATCCTTCATCGGCAAAGAATTTACCGCTTCGCCCTCACCTTTTATGCATTGGCTCAAACCCATTGTCTTATCCGCTGAAAGCGGGAAGCTGGCGTTTCAGTATACTGTCAGGAAGGAAATGACCAATCCCGTCAAAGGCCTGCATGGCGGCGTCACAGCGGCTATTATGGATGACATCATCGGCGCGACGATGTTCTCCCTGAACGAAGAGTACTTCTATACGACGGTGAATAATGTAATCGACTATTTTTCACCGGCCCGTGAAGGCGACCTGATTGTGGCTGAAACAAGCATCGTCCGGAAAGGAAAGCAGATTGTGAATACCCAGTGTGAGGTCTGGAATGCCGATAAAACGCGCCTGATCGCCAGAGGCTATTCCAATCTCCTGAAAACGACCCTGAAAAAAGAATAAGCATTCAGTAATCAAGAGACTGATTATGAAGGTCCTATTCCTGTTCCTGGGATAATTGAGCCTTAGCGCTTAAAAAATAATTGTTTTTTTTTAGCCGCTCATGCAGCGTTTTAAGAAAAGCGTGGTCTTATAAGTAAATACTCACTTATGAAACCCTTCACACTATTAGCCCTCGTATGTACCTTAGGTACCGCCTGCCAGATGCAGGCCCAGGCAGACTCCTCAAAAGCCCTTTCGGGCAAGAAAAAATGGAGCCGCGAAATCGGGATCAATGTCTATTCCTCCACAATCCGCGGCGGCAATTTTTACAGCGATTATAAACCCCTTTATGATCACTATGCGGCGAGCGGCCTCTCTCTGAAGTTTTTTCATGGTAAAAGCGCGATCCGGAGCTCCGTTGACTATTTTCAAAAAATTATCCTGAACAGGGTCCGGGCAGCCCATGAGAGAGACATTTCGTTTAAAACCTTACAAGTTGCGACCGGCTATCAAAGGTATTTCGGCAATAAAAGGGCCATGCCTTACGTTTTTACGGATGTGTCATACGGCTATGGAAAGGAACTCACGCGGGCCCCTAATTACGATGCGCTCTACTACGACACTTTCCTGCCTTATCCCGGTTACTATGGTTACAATATGACAACAATTACAAGCCATGTTTTTAGTGCGAGCCCGGGCATCGGCTTACGATTGAGGCTGGGAAAGAACATCATCCTGAATTTTGAAACAGCGGCTGAGTTCTTTTATATGAAAGAGTATGGAACCTATAACTACAGATCTCTCAGGACAACCGGGGTCAATCTGAAGCCCCTGAAATGTTCCTTTGGATTCACCTTCTAAAAACACTTCTCATGAAAACGATATTCAGCTTTTTAATCTTCCTGGCCTTTTTTTCTAATTGCCGAAAAGGCGTGGACTCCTGTAAAGACTATACAAAAAGGGAGGTAAAGGAAAACCCCATCGATGCCAACACCATTGACGTGCCTGAGTTCCGGACACTCCTGGCGCAGTATGCTTACCTGCGTCCTTATGAGTTCAGCAGCGATAACTATTCATGGGTTATGAAATGTAATGTTTTCTGCAAAGGCCTTCCTGTCTTAACCGATCAATACGTTGTTATCAAAAACAAAACAAGTAACCAGGTCGTGACGATGGATACGCTTCATACCTACGACCTGCCTCTTGCCACGGAGCCGGGCATTTCCTACACGGACGCCATCAAAGAGGCAAAAAGAGTGGCGAACTTTGATCATACCTGCATTTTTTATAGCCTCGGAATCTATGATACCGGCCTGTATGGCGTTTACAATCCTGACAATTATATGCTGGTCTGGAAAATTGAAGGAAAGGACAACTACCCCGTGGTCATTATAGATGCCAGGACAAAACAGATTTACAGGAACTATAATGGTATTATCATAGACTGAATTGATTAATTTTAAGATCTGAGGCGGAACACCATTTGACGGATTTAGAAAAGATACTGGAAGGATGCAAAAAAAAGGACCGGTCGGCGCAGGCCGGTCTTTATAAGCTGCTTGCACCAAAGCTGCTGGGCTTGTGCATCCGTTATTTGCAGGACCGGGATGAAGCGGAAGATGCAATGCAGGATGCCTTCGTCAAGATCTTTACAAATATTGCTTCCTTTAAAGGCAGCGGCAGCTTTGAGGGATGGGCTAAACGCATTGCCGTGAACACGGCTTTAACGGCATTAAAGGCGAGGAACAGGCTCTCTTTCGAGCGGCATACAGACAGCCTGGAGGATATCGGGATTCCGGAAGAAGAGCCTGTGGCCTTAAGCAGCGATGATATCATGGCTTGCATGAAAGCCTTGCCTGTAGGCTACAGAACCATTATTAACCTTTTCCTGGTCGAGGAATTTTCCCATAAGGAAATTGCAGAAAAATTAAATATTACGGAAAGCACAAGCCGCTCGCAGTATTCGAGGGCTCGGCAAACATTGATGAAACTTATTAAAGAAAAAACAGAGCCAATGGCAAAACATTTATAAGAGCCCAAAGAAGAACATGGAAAACCAATTTGATACAGATGAGCAATTAAGAAACACGCTCCGGGATTTTGAAGCAATCCCTGACAGCGGGTCTTTTGATGCCATTCTTGAAAAGATGAACCGGAAAAAAAAGCGCAGGCTTTTTATCATCTTCTTCTGGACAGGATTGATCGCACTTTCCGGAATAGCCGTTCCTTTGATGTTCGGCTTCTATGGCTCTGCTAAGCCACCTGCTATCAGCACGGCCAAAACAAAGGCTGTAGACCTGGCGCAGAATGAGGCAAACACTGACAGGACTCATGCTGCTCTCACAACTCCTGAGGTACACGGACAACAAGCGTCTGCATCTTCTACCGGGCAGGCCGTATCTTCTGAAATACCAAAGCCGGAAGCCAAAGCAGATCCGGCAGGCTCCCACCCGATGAATCGCGGTGCATCAGCTGTTGCTTCCGCTGCTTCCGCGGAGAAAAATCACCAGGACAACAAATCAATTGAACAGGCCAACAATCCAGGCTCTGCATTTACAGGCACTGATCCTGAACCAAATCATAAAATGAATTCCGGCACGGGCTCCCCGGAAGAGGCCGGCATAGCGCATACCGCTCCTTCGAAAAGCGACCGGGATAAAGCGCTTAGCGACTATTCAGCATACGCAGCAGGCACCTCTGAGGTCATGTACATGAGGGTAATTCCAATCCCACTACCGGTGGATTCTACGCAGCAGGATCTGAATGCTTCTCTTAAGGAGGTTGCTTATCCTGCTCTTTTCCTGGTGCCGGAAAAGAAAAACACGTTTTCATTTTACCTCGGTGCCCAGGCGAGTCCCCAGTTCAACGGTTTTGTCTTTTCAAAAAATCCCAACAGGGATTATGGCTATAACACTCCCGGAGCGAATTTCTCCGACGTTTACCTGGCTAATAAAAAGAATCAAAGCCACTTCAACTTCAGTCTTCCTTTTGGGATTAAAGCAGGCCTGCAAATCAACAAGCGCTATGAAGTATTTGCCGGTTTTGGATACCAATCCTTTATTGAAAAGGAAAAACTGTATGCCGTTGAGCCCTCAACTATTACATCAACGGTAGACCCCGGGATTGCCTATAATGCTGCGGCTAATTTTTCGGTGCCCTATAAAAACCAGTTCCGCTACCTCTCTTATTCACTGGAAGGCAATCGTCTTTTTCAAACGGGCAAAGCTATCGGCTTTAAAGTGGGACTGGGCCTGTATGGCAGTCAGCTGATCAATTCAAACTATGTATTTTCCGTATCTCCTAATGTCTACGGCCAAACGTTTCGGGGCCGCGAAAATCTGTCGTCCTGGTTATTGACCACGAAGGTGAAGGCCGGCGTGATCTTCAATCCTAACAGGCGCTTTCAGTGTCACATCAGCCCCGGCTTCTTCTATTCCCCGACATCCGTATTTAAAAAAGCGTATGTGATCCGGCAAAAGCCTTTTGGTGTTGATGTGGAATGCTTGCTGCTGTTCAGGTTGTTCAGCCACTAACCGCAAAGAACACAGAGGACTCCGCGCCTGCTTTTTGCCTTTGGGCTACCTGCTCTTCAGGATCCCTTGTTCCTAAAAACAGCCTGTACCTGCTGGCATCAAACTTTAGCGATTGTATATAAACCTTCGCTTATGAAATCACTTTCTACCCTCCTGCTTTTTTCAGGAAGCATTCTTACGCTCGGAGGCATTGCCCAAACAAGCAGCGCAACGCCTACAACCCTGCCCCGCCCCTATGAAACCAAATCGGTTATGAACCTGAGTAAGGTCGTAGGCTGGGAAAACAATTCCACACCTCTGGCTCCCAAAGGCTTTAAGGTGGTTAAGCTCGGCAGCAAGCTCAAAAGCCCACGCTGGACTTACCAGCTCCCGAATGGCGACATCCTGGTAGCGGAAGTAAAAAAGGAATTTAAAGGAGTAACAAAAGCCGTTGTGGCGGTTGCCGGAAAATTAAAGGCCGACAGCCGCGAAGAGAACATGAACCGCATTACGTTGTTGCGCGATAAAGACCATGATGGTCAGGCGGAGGTGCAGGAAGTATTCCTGGAAGGCCTGAATATGCCATTCGGGATGGTGCTGGTAAACAAGCATCTCTACGTGGCCTGCACCGATGCCGTATGGAAGTTTCCTTATAAAGAGGGTGAAACGCATATCACCGCAACGGGTGAAAAGATCCTTGATCTTCCCGGAGACGGCCGCCACTGGACACGGAACATCATTGCCAACAAAGAGGGCAGCAAGCTCTATGTATCTGTGGGCTCAGCCAGCAATGTTGGGGAAAACGACATCGACAAGGAAGTCAGGCGTGCCTGCATCCTTGAGATTAATCCCGACGGATCGGGAGAGCAGGTGTATGCCAGCGGGCTGCGTAACCCGGTAGGCATGGCCTGGCAGCCGGGCACGCACGTATTATGGACCGCAGTGAATGAACGCGATGAGCTGGGCGATAACCTGGTGCCGGATTACATGACGAGCGTGAAGCGCGGCGGATTCTACGGCTGGCCTTACTCGTATTACGGGAAGAACATGGATCCGAGGATCAGGGACAAAGAGCAACGCCCCGATCTTGTGGAGAAAGCCATCGTTCCGGATGTCGCCCTTGGCAATCACACGGCATCGCTGGGCCTGAGCTTTTATGATAAAGCCGTTTTTCCTGCAAAATACCGGAACGGTGCTTTCGTCGGGCAACACGGCTCCTGGAACAGCTCCCATCCTACCGGCTACAAAGTGGTGTTCGTTCCTTTTAAAGACGGCAAGCCACAGCCGCCCGAAGATTTCCTGACGGGCTTTATGATCGACCCGGAGAAAAACGAAGTACACGGAAGGCCCGTAGGCGTGACGGTACTGAGCGATGGCACTTTGCTGGTGGCCGATGATGCCGGTGACAGTCTTTGGTTGGTAAGCTATGAAAACCCAAAATAAATGCGCACTCACACTGCTGCTACTCTGTTTCAGTAAAGCCTCCCTGTTTTCGCAGAGCGATTCGGTAAGGCTGGAGGAAGTAACCGTGAGTGTTTACTTGCAGGAAAGACCTGTGCTGAAGCTTCCGGCTTCGGTAGCGCTGATCGACAGTGCGCAGCTGCAACAGCAACACGGGCAATCGCTGGTGCCGGTGCTCAACAGCGTTCCTGGTGTCCGCATGGAGGAACGCTCGCCCGGTAGCTACCGGCTTTCCGTACGCGGCAGCGTGATCCGTTCTCCCTTTGGCGTCCGCAATACAAAAGTTTACCTGGATGAATTTCCATTGACCAATGCGGGCGGCGATGCTTATCTCAATCTCATAGACCTGAATGCCCTTTCTTCGATCGAAATACTGAAAGGCCCTGACGGCAGCCTGTTCGGAGCCAACTCAGGCGGCGTGGTAAAACTCTCCGCGGTCAATTTCAAAAACCGGAATTCCTATGTAAACCTTGGCGGAGGCGCAGGCTCCTATGGGATGCTCAGGCAGCATGTGAGCCTGAAACAGCAATTTAAGAACAGCAGCTTATCCCTTACGGAAGGCTGGCAGGCATCGGATGGCTATCGCCGCCACAGTGCCATGAACCGCAAATACTTTCAGCTGGCCGGTGAGACCCGCTATTCTCCGAAAGGCTCGTTGCGTTTGTTTTTATTTTATGCCGATCATCGCTATGAAACACCGGGAGGCCTCACGCTGTCACAATTCCAGGAGGATCCCCGGGCCGCCCGTCCTGCAACGGGCATAACAACGGGCGCAGAAGAGCAGCTGGCCGGCGTCCGCAACCGGACCTTGTTCGGAGGCCTGCAACATGAGATCCGTTTCACGGAACGTATCCGGCACGTGACGGCTGTTTTTGCTTCACGTACTTTGTTCGAAAATCCCTTCATTACCAATTACGAGCTGCGCGATGAACGTAACGGTGGGCTGCGCACCTGGCTCGAGTTCCTGAACAAAGGCTCATCCGGAATCCGCATGACATACAACATCGGCGCAGAGGCGCAGGAACTGAGCTCACATATCAACAATTACGGTAATGCCAAAGGATCGAAAGATACCGTCCAGGCAATTGATGAGCTGAACGTATCCCAGGGTTTTATATTTACGCGCCTCACGGTCGATTTTTATAACCGCTGGATCGTGGAAGGCTCCCTGAGTTATAACTTCAATCAACTGTCGTTTATCCGCCAGAAGCCTGTAAGCAGTACATTCAGGGATAAACGCTTTGAGCCTCAGCTGATGCCGCGGCTGGCGGTGTCGTTTCTTGTCAATCCTAATTTCTCGCTGAGGGCGATGGTAGCCCGCGGCTATTCACCTCCTACCCTGCAGGAGATCCGCCCTTCCGACAATACCGTCAATACAGGCTTACAGCCTGAGGAAGGCTGGAATTACGAAACGGGCTTCAGGCTTCGCACGAAGAACGGCCGCCTGTGGTGGGATGCTTCCGTTTTCTTTTACCAGCTCAACCGGGCCATTGTGAAGCGCATCAACACTGCCGGACAGGATTATTTCACCAATGCCGGCGGCACCTACCAGCCCGGCGCCGAATCGCAGATCACGATACAGATCCTGAAAACCGATGCCCATCGCTTTCTTCGCAACCTGGCTTTCAGCAATGCCTATACCTTTCAATCTTATACCTTTCGCAACTACAGCAATGAGCTCGGCGATTTTTCAGGGAATGCTCTTACCGGCGTGCCTCGGCACATAGCTGTGAGCGGCCTGACCTTCGGCCTCCCTGCCGGTTTTTATGTCTTCTCTCAATATACGTATACCAGCCGTATTCCCCTCAACGATGCCAACAGCGACTATGCGACAGAGTATCATGTGGTGATGGCGAAAGCAGGCTGGAAATACAAAAGTAAAAAACGCTTTGCCCTTGAAGTGAATGCCGGCGTGGATAACCTCCTGGATCAGAATTACAGCCTGGGAAACGACCTCAATGCGATTGGGGGACGCTATTACAACGCTGCTCCGGGCAGGAATTATTTCACTGCCATCAACCTGTGGTTCTGATTTCCTTATCTATCCGCCCGACATGTTAAGCCAGTCAAAGAAAAGGCTCTTACGGCTTTTCGCCAAAGGAATTTTCTGATCGTCGATCATCACGATGGTATCTGTTATTTTCATAACCCGTGATATTTTATCCAAATTGACAATAAAGGAATGGTGCACCCTCATGAAATTCAAATTAGCTGTACATAAATGCATTTCAAATTCCTTGAGGGTCTTTGAAGCCAAGGTGACCCTCGATCCGGATAAATAGATCTGCGTGTAATTGGATTTGGACTCGAGGCACAGCACATCATCCAGCTCGATGGATTCTATGCTTTTTTTGGAGTTGACCAGGAGCTTGTTATTCTGAATTGCTTCCTGCTTTAATTTTGAATAATCGAAACTGATGGGGCTATTCTCCTGCAAACGCTGCCGGATCTTATGGACGGCAATGCGGATATCTTCGTAATCGATGGGCTTAAGAAGGTAATCCACCGCATTATTTTTCAGCGCCCTGAGGGCATATTCCCGGTGTGCCGTTGTAAAGATCAGGTTGAATTTTTTCCAGTCGAGTTTCTCGAGCAGTTCAAAGCCATTCATTTCCGGCATGTTGATATCGAGAAAAACGATCTCGGGCCGGTAGTTTTCGATCAGCCTGATCGCTTCGTCGGCGCGGCAGGATGCGGCGACTACTTTTACATCTTCCACATATTTCTGTATTAATATCCTGAGGGAATTGATCCCCCGCTGTTCGTCATCGATGATGATAGCTCTTAAGCTCATAGGTCAGTGTTTTAAAATTGGTAGTGTCAATTTTATAATAGTTCCTGTGTGATTGGGTTTATCTTCAATCAGCAGGGAACATTTCAGGTGATGGATCTTATTCAGTAATTCCAAACGTTGCAGAATGAAGGCGGTGGCCATCGATATCTTTTCAACCTGGTCTGCGCTTTTTTGCCGGCGGCCGGTTCCGTTATCTTCTATCTCGCAGTATATGTATTTTTCTTCCGGCACCGTAAAGGATACCGAGATGATCTTCTCTCCCTCTTTTTTAAGCAGGCCATGCCAGATGGCATTTTCCAGGAAAGGCTGAAGCATCATCACAGGAATATAAAGTGCGGAAAGCTTCATATTGTCGGTAGTGACGAATGTATATTTAATATTTTCCTCGAAGCGCATATTTTCAATTTCCAGGTAGCGCTCCAACAATTCGATTTCCAGCTTTAACGAAATACTTTCCTGCATATTGCTTTCCATCGTTTTCCGGATGAGCTTGGAGAATTTGACGAGGTAATCGCCTGCGTCGTGTAATTTTTCTTCCAGGATAAAACTATGAAGCGTATTTAAGGAGTTGAATAAAAAATGAGGATTCATGGAGGCCCGGTTGACACGCAATTCTGTTTGCAGCAATTTATAGTCAAGCTCCAAACGCGCCTTTTCTTTCTTTACGGCTTTCCGTGTGCGGAACCGGATGTAAAGGTATACCAAACAGATGATTGCTATAACTGCCGCGCCTTTTAATATCCGGCTTAAGGTAAGCCTGGCTGTGTTTGGATTGGGAGCATCATACAGCGCCGATACTTCATCCGGGCTTAATACGTAATCGTAGAAGGCAATATCATCTACAAGCCCGTTCAGAAAGCGATCGTTCTTTTTATTGGCCAGCGAGCCGATCATGACCGAATCGGTACCGATAAACTTTGTCTCAAATTTCTTTTTCATCCTTCCCTGCAACTCCCCATCTATATAGAACCTGAGGTAATGATAATCATAGGAAAGTACCAGGTGATGCCATTGATTAAGCTTAAATGTATTCAGACTTGTAATCACCGATTCTTGTGTCGAATCTTTTGTCGAAACAGCAGCAAGCTTTTTGGTTCTCAGCATATAATAGATGGCATACGATTCGAAAAAATCATCCAGGTTGGTATATTTTGTAATGATAAAGGGATTGCATTCTACGCCGGCTCCGCTCCACATCCTATATTCCATGTTTACCCAGAGGGATATGCTACCGGCTGTTGGTTTTAGGCGAGGATCATTTCCGAGATTAATGTAACTGTATTTGTTTCCCGACAGGTGTACCGCATTTCCTTCGTTTCCGAAACGGTCGGCGGTAAAATTAGCACCAGCCAATTTCGCTTTCAGATGCCCGATGTTATCATAACTACTTTGATGATTAAAAGAAAAAGCGGCAACCGGTGCTTTGCGTGTTTGTGATTGCAGCATCCCGGAAAAAACAAAAGATCAAAAAAAAGTGGATAAGGTACCGGGCACTAAACATGGGGGCGAGTGAACTGTTTGTGCACAATGATACTGATTTAAATTTACAGTAAGATATTCCACGCAATCTAACTACTCAACAGAGCCTGCCGCTTATCAAGAAAAAAGCCCCAACCGTCACCGCTTAGAGCACATGGGCTTTTCAGCGCATAAAGCTACGTAATTTTACGTGGACACTTTCTTTCTTTTTCGGAAAAACAATGCCTGCTCATCAGGGCATACCACTTATAAAGAAAGCCGTACGAAATACATGATTCGCAAAGCAATCGAGCATTCCTGAAATACATTTGAGGCGAACTCAACTAATTTTTTTAAATGGCTACCTGATGTTGCCACTAAGAACCAGACATGACACCACTCCTCCGGGCTTCCTGGACCAGGTTCAGGAGCTTAAGCAAAAGACCAATGCAATTTATGAAAATCTATTTACTAACCCCAAAAACGTAAAACCAAAACATTTATGAAATCAAAAACATTATTAGTGGCAACGCTTTCGATTCTTATGACGATCGTCGCCTGTAAAAAAGAAAAGAATGTGCTACCGGGAAATTCCGGCGATCCACTTCCTGCCGCAGCGGATGGCACAAACAGGCGCCATGTGCCACAGACAACACTGGGCAAAGACAATTCGGAAGCTCCGCAGATGATCGAAGCGTTTAAACGGTCAATCAAAAAAGAAGGAGCCAATGCAAAGCTGGTGGATGTACCTGTGAGCCTTGGCCATGCCGCCTCTCTTATCGAAGCAACGTTAAACTACGACCACGACGGCCTGTATGATGAAATCTACGCGGTGACATCAGAAAAAATCTCCGTTAACATTTCCGTGGATGGAGAAGAAATGGTAAGCAGCGATGCCGTGGAAGAAGCTTATACGGAACTTAATAATTATGTGATAACGCATACCAGCCCCGATAATCAATTATTAATGATCAACATCGAAAGCTACCTCACAGATGCAGGTACAGGCCTTATTGAAGCCGAGGCACAGTTCTTTATCAAATGGGCTCCGCCATATTGCGACATGCCAAACGGCTGGTTGAAATATGCTGTGCGCGGCACAACACGCCAGGCAGGAAGCATCTATCCTGCGAATACCTGCAACACCATGTGGCAGGACAATAATCCTTCGAATCCCACAACGTACAGTAATTGTGGCGAGGACGACATCAATGCTGCGATCATGTGCCGTTTCAAACAGCCGAAAATTGTGTGCGACCTGCGCAGTGCAGGCGGCAGCAGCTACTACTGGTTCCCGATTGCTCCGTCATATAACCTTTATGGCAATGCAACCACAGGCAGCAGCACATTGTATTCCAGCGGCTACCAGAGCCTGCCATGGTTTTGCGGAAACGGAGGCTACCTGAATGCTTCGACTGCCAATAGCTATAAGAACAATCTGATCAGTATGGTTAGTAATTACCTGCAAACCGCTTCTTTTCCACCTACTGCAGCAGGCACATCATACGAGGTTATCAGCACACAAATCATCGATCAGTCGCCATGGCTGGGTTGGGGAACTCCAAGCGTAAAGAAATCCGTCTATTGGGATTTCAAAGCTCAATTTGGTGTACGCAATTGTTATATAAACCCAAATTAATCGGCTGATACTGTAAAACTCCACTTAAAAGGCTGCCCCAACAGGCAGCCTTTTTTTATATTTTTTTAAGACCGGTGAGCCACGTTCCCCTACAATAAAAATTCAGTTAAAACGTTGAGCTATTCCCTTTATCCAGGGATAAAAAGCAGCCGGCTCAACCCCGTATTATTACCTGATTTTCATACAAGTACTATTACCCGGTATAGTTGATTTCACTAGGAATAACAAGCCTTCCGGACTTTCGGGCAAAGCCCCTCTGTTTTTTAAACCGGATTATCGGTTTATATTTAAGTCACTATTTTTTAGCTCCCCACAGCTTCTATTTTTTAATTGTAATCAGGCAGATCACTCTTTAAACCACTATGTATGAAAATCACTAAACTCCGCATCCAGGGAAAAAAACAGGAGAACCTCCTGAAATCCTCTTCTTCCATTATCGAACTACGGGAGTCTTTCACCATTGAGCCTGTTACCAGGGGATTGGACGAAGTACACGACATCGAGCTGAAAGACAATGACCTGATCGAGCTCACCTTCGAGGATAATACCGTTTGGTTTTCGAGCCCTTATACGCTCGATGATGTGTTTCCTGAAATGAGCCGCAATAGCCGCAGCGCCAGCGATGGCGTCACGATCCCGCTTTTTTTAAGTGTTGACGAAAAGGAAAGAGGCATCAAAGAAACCATTGCCTTAAAGGGCCTGAAGATCTTCGCCAAGAAAACAGTAGGCGTCAATATCAAGGAGCTGGCCGGAAACCTCGAGAAAAAGCAGCTCGACAACCACGTTGGCTTATTCGGCCTGGATGCCGATTTTCAGTTTACGAGTTTTGATGCAACAAAAACAGGAGGCACCTACCTGCTTTTCCTGCATGGCACCGCCTCTTCCACACATGGCTCTTTCGGCGACCTGCGTGGCTCAGACACCTGGAATTACATGACCCAAACCTACGGTTCCAATGTGCTTGCTTTTCAGCATGAGTCGCTCACCAAGAGCCCGCTGGAAAATGTAGCCGACCTGGTGAAGCAATTGCCGGCAAATGCCACCTTTGATCTCATCAGCCAATCGCGCGGAGGATTAATCGGTGAAGTACTGGCGCGCTTTTGTACCGGCGATGAAAACAATGCCGGCTTTAGCAGCATAGAGCTCGACCTGCTGAAAAAATTATACTCAGCAGGCTTCTATAACGATTGCCTGCAACAGATCGCTGATATTAAAGCACAGCTCCAGGTAAAAAAGATAAAGATCAGGCGCTTTATCCGCTCGGCCTGCCCGGCGGCGGGCACCACGCTTGCCTCCAAGCGGCTTGACCATTTTTTAAATATCACCTTCAACCTGATCGGCTTTGGCACAGGCTGGGGAAGCAATCCTATCTATACCTTGTTTAAGGAGCTCATTGCGGCCGTGGTGGATTGCAAGAACCAGGAAGAAGTGCTGCCGGGGCTGGAATGTATGAACCCTAACTCGGTATTCATTAAGATCCTCAACAGTCCTTCCTCTATGGTGATCGATAATTCACTCACCATCATTGCGGGTAATTCCAAAGTCAGCTTTAGCTTAAAGGGCTTACTGGTGATTGCCACGAAATTGTTTTTCATGCGCAAGAACGATTTTATTGTGAATACGGAATCCATGTACATGGGAACCAGGCGGAGCGGCCTGGTGCAGTTCTTTTATGATGAAGGCGCGGAAGTGAACCACTTCGGTTATTTCAAAAACACTCGCACCAAAAAAGCCTTGCAGGATGCCCTGAAAACGGAGCCCGGCACAGCGATCCCCGGCTTTATGCCGGTAAGCGCCATCTCCGACAACGACGCTTACCGGAACGCCGCGCTTGGCCTGGATGGCGGACAGGTATTTCAGAATGCGGTGAGCGGAACAAAACCGATTGTCATCCTCTTACCGGGCATTATGGGATCTAACCTGTCGGTAAAAGACAACCTGGTATGGATCAATTATATCAAGATGTTTGCAGGCAGGCTTCAGGACCTGGACATCAGCAACAGCAGCAACATCAAAGCGATGTCCCTGATCAAAACCTCCTATAAAAAGCTGGTGGATCACCTGAACCCCTCTTACGATGTGGTGACTTACGCTTTTGACTGGAGGCTTCAACTGAATACGGTTGCCCAGGATTTTGAAAAGAAAGTAAAAGAGCTGATGGCCTACGGACAGCCGATTAAGATCATCGGCCACTCCATGGGCGGAGTATTGGTGCGCGATTTTATGGTAACCTGTCCGGATACCTGGAAGGCGCTTAACTCCTCGCCGGATTTCAGGCTTATGTTCTTAGGCTCTCCGCTGGGCGGCTCTTACCGGATCCCGGCGGTGTTGTTTGGCCAGGATGACATTATCAATAAGCTGAGCATGATCGACATCCGCCATACCAAGGAAGAGCTCATCGATATTTTCACGAAGTTTCCGGGAATCCTAAGCTTATTGCCGCTGTCGCAGGAAGCCGATAATGATTTTGCAGATGCCAAAACCTGGAACACCATGGCCAGCGCCAAGGACAAATGGCCGCTTCCGGGCAAACAGGACCTCAGTGATTTTGGAAAATACCGTTCTGGAATTTTAAGTGCCCAGGAAACGATCGACTACAGCAATGCCGTTTATATTGCGGGTAAGGATAAATCGACGCCTTGCGGCTACCGGATTGATGAGACCCCGCAGGGAAAAGAGCTTGTGTTTTTATGCACTGCGGAAGGCGATCAGAGTGTGACCTGGGAAAGCGGGATTCCGAAAAAAATGATCGAGAGCAACTCGGTGTATTATGTGAATGCCACGCACGGTGGCCTTGCCAACACGCCGGCAATCTTTGCCGCTATGGATGAGCTCCTGGAAAGGGGCACGACTAACCTGATCAGCCGCACAAGGCCAACGGTAAGAGGCGAAGAAAAAGTCTTCAGGCAGATCGATCAATTCGATTTCGATCTCTCGCCGAAAGGCATTGAACGTACCCTGCTTGCCCTGGACAATGAAACGGCAAGCGTTTCGGAAATCAGGCCGCTCAGAGTGTCGGTGAGTCTCGGCGATCTGCGCTATGCCTCCTTCCCTTTGATGGCCGGCCATTTCAGCCGCGACGGCATTATTTATGCCGAGAAATCGATCGACGAATGCCTGAACGGTGTTCTGTCGCAACGGCAGATGCTGAATTTATACCCGGGCGATATTGGCACCAATACCTTTATCAGTACAGTAAACGACGACTTCAAAGGAGCCATTATTGTTGGGCTTGGCGAACCCGGAGAGCTAACGGCGTACAACCTGAGTAAAACCGTAGGACAGGGTGTTACCAAATACCTGATCGATCTTAACAGCGAGGTGATCTCCAAAAAACAATCGGACCCCGAAGCGGGTAAGGTCGGCATCTCGTCGCTCATTATCGGAAGCTCTTATGGCGGCTTGTCTTACGAAGATTCCATCCATGCCATTCTTTCGGGGATACAGTCGGCCAACCAGAAAATAAGCGGCCTTTATGCGGGCGAGGTCAGAACCATTGAATATGTGGAGCTGATCGAGCTGTACGAAGACAAAGCGCTGGCCTGCATGTATGCGATCTCCAATATAGAATCCGAAGATTCGGAGATCAGTATCTCGACAAGCGATCTTAAAATAAAAAAACTGCTGGGCTCTAAAAAAAGGCTGCCTATCTCCTACTCCGGCAATTGGTGGGACAGGATCACGGTTCAAAATGCCAATAACGATCCGAACTCCAACCTGCTCCGCTTCTCCATTACCACGGGCGGCGCCAGGCAGGAGCTCACGGAGCTTAAGATAAACCGCGAAATTATTGAGGAGCTGCTGCAGGAGATCTCCGAAAAAGGCCAATGGACACCGGAAACGGCGAAGATCATTTTTGAATTGCTGATCCCTAATAATTTTAAGCTGCAGGTAAAAAATCAGAACAACATCAACTGGATCATCGATGAGGGAACGGCTTCCTTCCCCTGGGAATTGCTGCAGGACAGCGTGAGCAACAGCAAACCGCTCTGCATCAACGCCGGCATGATCAGGCAGCTCAGCACATCTAATTACAGCATGCGGATCAACATCGTGGCAAGCAACAATGCCCTCGTGATCGGCGATCCTGACCTGAAAGGCTTTAAGGAATTCAAGCAGCTCGATGGAGCGAAAAAAGAAGCGGAACAGGTAGCAGCGATGTTCTCAGGTGCCAACCTGATCACGACGCCAAAAATCAATGCGCCTGCCACCGAAATTATCCGGGCTTTATTCAAAGACAATTACAAGATCATTCACCTGGCGGGCCACGGGGTGTATAACCGCGACAAGAGCAAGCCAACGGGGATGGTGATCGGTAATAACGTATACCTCACCACGGAGGAGATCAGCCAGCTACCTTCGGTTCCGGAGTTCGTCTTTGTGAATTGCTGCCACCTCGGAAAAGTAGACGCACAGGGCACGGGCGACCTGAACATCAACTACAGGTTAGCGGCCAACATAGGCACAGAGCTCATCGGCAATGGCGTGAAGGCCGTGATTGCTGCAGGCTGGGCCGTAAACGACGATGCGGCTTTAGACTTCACAACGAAATTCTATGAATGCATGTTCAAGGGAGATACCTTCGGTGAAGCTGTGCTGAAAGCAAGACAGGAGATCTATTATAAATACGGAAACACGAACAATACCTGGGGAGCTTACCAATGCTACGGCGATCCGTTCTACAGGTTCGATGCGTCCTCGGTGAGCACCAATACGGGACTCAAATACATCCTGCCGGAAGAGGCGGAGATAGACCTGAGCAACCTGTATAATGAAATGGAAACCAACCGCTACTCGTCCAAAGCCTATCTCGAAAAGATGCAGGTGATCTATACGGCTGTCGAAAAAGCCGGGATCCGCAATGCCGCGATCACAGAGAAGGAAGCCCTGATCTATGCCGACCTCGGAGAGTATGATTATGCTATCCTGAAATTCAGGCAGCTGTTTAAAAATGAAAGGGCAAGCTTTGCGACCTCTACGATTCAGAAATACTATAACACCCGGGCAAAAAAATGCATTGCCGATTACCGGAGCGGAAAAGCCAAAGCCTCAGAGCTGATGGTGGAGATCGACAACGTGATCAGCGGGCTTAAAAACCTGCTCACGCTGGGCGACGTTTCGGAAGTGAACAGCCTCCTCGCCAGCACGTATAAGCGCAAAGCCGTTTTAAGCAGCGGCAAACTGCAAAAAGAAAAAGCGTATAAAGAGGCGTCGGGCTATTACATGAAGGCCCACAACATCCAGTCCAACCTGTATTCGGCCTACTGCCTGACAAACTGGTTTGAGCTGGAAACCTTATTCCCGGATGAGCAGGGCTGGAAAGAGGACATCTTCTATGCCAATACACAATACTCTATCCGCTCGAATAAGGATGTGATGAACCTGCTGACGGTTCTAAAAAACAAAATGATAGCGGAATCGGATAACAGTGATTTCTGGCACATTGCCGCTATTGCCAACATCAAGCTGTGCCTCCTGATCCTGGACCACAGCAAGGGTTCTCCGGAATGGGCAGATGTGCTCAATACCTTTAAGAAAGTATGGCAGAGGGCAGGCTCAAAAGGAAAAAGGCTGTCGGAAACAGAGCACCTGGATTTCCTGATCGATGCCATGACCGTATCGAAAAACAAGTATGCTCTAAAACTGAAAAAGAACATCGAGCAGCTGAAAAACGAGCTGGAAAAAGTAATCTGAGAACTACGTCTCAAAAACAATGATCCATAAAGTATGAGGTTTTTATCGGGATACGATTTTTTTATTTCCTATTCGAGGCAGGACGCAAATACCTATGCGCTTAAGATTACCAATTACCTGATCGAGAAGGGCTATTCCTGCTACATTGATAAGTGGGGCACGGAGCCGGGCAAGTCATTGCCACCGAAGCTGAAAATGATCATTAAAAATGCCAGCATCCTCATCATCGTTGGTTCTCCGGCAGCCGCCAAATCCGGCCCTATCAGCGAAGAAATAGAGATCTTCCTGAAAACAAAGCGGATGATCATTCCTGTTGATTTTGGAGAGATCCGGTCGGCCGTATGGTGGCCGGGAATCGAAGGACTGGCTATTACGGAGGAGCCTGCCGGGTCCCTGGAAACAGCCATGGATATAGGTCCTGAGCTTAAACAACGGATCAAAGGCTCCTTTACCTATACCCGGCAATCGGCCAGGATCAGGAGGTTTCTGTATACGGGCATCAGCGTTTCCATTATCGCCGTTATTGTGCTCACCGTTCTTTCTTTGAACATCAGGGGATTAATGAAAGAGCATGATCAACTGGTTGTGGAAAACCGGAAGATTGGAGAGGAAAAAGTAAGGGAGCAAGAAAAGAATAATGTGCTGAACAAAAAAAACGCAGATAAGAGCCATCAAAATGATAGCCTGACCCGCTCGGCAATTATACTGGTGCGCAGCATCAACAAAAACAAAAAACAACTGGATTCGCTGAAGGTGCAGATGGGCCTCTTTGCTGTGGGAAATAAATCACTGGTAAAATTGATCATGCAGGATTTTTCCCTGAGAACTGTACGCTATCCTGCAACCTGGGCAGTCCCCCTGGTCATCGCTAAGGAAAAACCCCTGACCATTTATCAGCACCAGGATAAGCTGACGCTGTTTCCTGAAGCCCAGAAGGCCCTGGATGATTTTGTACAAGCCTGGAAGCTTTCTCCTCAAAGCCCCCACATCCAAATTGATACGGACTATGGCGGAACCTACATTAATGAAGAACAGGATGTGCTCGTGGCTGTAAGTCCGGATACAAAAGCGGATTATCTAAAAAAGGTGTCCCAGGATTTTGCCCAGTCTGTTGTAGACTACCTGGTAAAAAAAGGAATTCCGCAGACTAAGCTAAGTGCGGCCGGTTACGGCAATACGCGGCCAATCAATACCATTTCGCTGCTGAACAACCGGATACAGATCTATACGCTGAAGGATGTTGTCGCAGATAAGGGAATCAAAAACAATCTCCCGGTTAAGAAAAATAACTAAGATTGCCTTTCACCATTGCGTGAGAAAAACGTGAAATACAAAAAGAGCGCAGTAAATTCTCCGTTGGCTACAGAGGTAATTATCCGCCAAATGCCGCAGGCTAACCCGCCGCCAGCGCTTCCAGCTCCTTTTCAAAACGTTTCAGCTGCCCTACATGGTCTCCTGCCTGCTCCCTGATCTTCCGGATCATCCGCAGAGTTTTGAGTGTCGTTTCAGGCTCCCAGACCTCGCGGATCAGGCAGGCTGCCGCCTCCAGGTTTTTCTCTGCCCCGGCAAAATCCTGCTCCAGGATATCAAGCTCAAATAAGGTGGCCTGGTCCCAGTAATCTCCACCCAGCTTCTCCATTTTTTTCGACACGGCGAATTTCACCACCGGCAGGAGTTTTTTAAGATCTTCCCTGTCGGGATTTTCGATGTACATGAGGGTACAGGCATTGATGCCGGGATAGGCATCGCGCCAGTCGGCTTCAAAGCCTTTGGTGTAAGCATCAATGGCTTTCCGTAAAAAGCCTTTTGCCAGGACTGACTTCTTCGCCGCGAAGGCCTCTTCCCACTGATCCTTATATACCCTTCCAAGCAGCGCATAGGTTTCGCTGCTGGCGCCTCTTTCCTTGATTAAAGCCGTCAATACTTCCTCCGCCTCTTTTCTTTTCTGAAGCCTGTTCAGCGCGAAGCCGTATTGTTCCCGTACCATGACAGTGGCTTTCAGCGGAGCGGGCATTCTTTCCATCAGCGCGATCATTTCCTCGAAAGCCTTCACCGAGCGGTAAGACAGGTAGAGGTCAACGATCACTCCCGTTTCCACATCATCGAGGTCATCCAGCTCCTCTTCAAATTGCTGAAGCATGCTTACTTTTTCGGGCAGGGAATAGTGTCCTTCCCTGATGCTTTTCAGTTTTTTCTTGAGGCTATTCGAATACTCTACCATGTCGCGGAATACATCTGTCTTGTCGTGCGCAATGTTAGGATAGTTGTCCAGGAGTTGGAACAAAGGACTGTCGTTCAGTTTATTCTCCCGGGCCTGCAACAGTTTTTTGGTGAGCTCCTTCGACATTGCCGCGGCGTCGGTTGGTTTCCCGTTCGAATCGACCGCATAGCCTAAGGCCCTCAGAAAAGATACATCGAAAGGCAACCTCGTGGAATCGGCAAAGATGAGAATGGTACTGTAAGGCTTAATGGCATGCCTTACTCCCAACTCATAAAACACGTTGGCATTAGCTCCTGTGAGGTCAGCTATCCCATATTCACAGAGAATCAGCCTTTCAAACATCGGCTTATGAATAATGCCATCCGACATCTCCTCATCGGCCCTCACAGGCTCGAGGCCCGCAGCAACAACCGAAGGCTGGATGACCGTATGGTAGATTTCATCGAAATCGACAGTATTGTTTCCCGATGCTTTTTTACCAAAAGGCATCAGGATAAAACAGAGCGTTTTTTTTACCATAGCGTTATCGAACAAACAGTTAGAAATGAGGCACGGAACTCATACTAATGTAAAGGTAAATTTCTATAATCAGAACATCTTCACCGGAAAAGAAAGCCTATAAGGGTAAAACAGCCCGCTTATCCGGGATGAACGGCATTCACACGCCTTAGGACAGGCTATACGGGAGACAGAATTTTTTTAGCCGGTCTTCAACCAGCCTGTAATGCTCATGCGCGGCTCGTTGGTTACCAGCACCTCATGCTGTAGCTCGTCGCTTTTAAAGAAGACGCTTTTACCGGAAACGGGTGCAATCTTTTTATCGTTATACGACTGGTAGATCTTAAGCTGCCCACCGTCGCTCTCTTTCCAGTTCTCATTCAGATAACTGATCATTGAAAATTTTCTTCGCGGATTATTTAAAAACTGGTCGAGGTGCTTTTTATAGAAGGTACCTGCCTCATAAAGCGAGTAATGAAATTCGTACTGGGTGATTCCCGCAAAGCAGCTGCGGTTCAGGTATTTGATAAAATCATCGATCTGATCCAGAAATTTATTCTCATAGGTATCGTTATGCGCCCTGTCGAGCCAGTAAATGGCATCTCCCCTCATCTCTGAATCATGCCGTACACTATTATCCCTGCCTGTACCGGCCGGTACCAACAGTTTCTTTTTATGAAGTGCCAGGAGGTTTTTCTTAAGGTGTGCGGCCAGGTCGTCGCTTAAAAAATGATCGGCAATGCCTACATTTTCACTGATGTATCCGGAGATCATCGTTTCAAAGTCTTTTTCCATTTCGGTTTTGGCCTGAACAGACAGACTTAGCTTAAAGGTAAGCCTAATAAACGGATAAACCGGGAATTAGTTTTTTGCGTACCGGAACCTCTATAGCTACGGGGATCAGCGAGGGGGCTGCCATCATTGGTCTCAACAGGAATCGGAGCTTAGCGCGATCTATGAAGAAAGACGAGGTATTTTTTCACAATTTTACTTACCTTTAATACAAAACAAATACGACATGGAACATTTTGGAGATAAAGTAGCTTCCTTCCTGCGGAACGCTGCCACAAAAATGGAAGAGCTGCAACTGCAAACAGCTTTGGGAAAAGCCGAGCTTTCGGATAAAATGGAAGAGCTGAAAAAAGATGCCAAAGCAAAGGTGCATCAATTCAAATCGGAAGTTAATTCCTTTGTAGCCGACAACCAGGAAAACATTGATAAGGTGAAAGGGAAACTGGAGCACCTGGAGCTACAGCTTGCCCTGGCAAAGGCCGACACGATGGACGAGCTGAAAGAGCAGAAAAAGAATATCGAGAAAGCGATGCGGGAGCTCAAAGACTTCCTGAAAAAAGATTAGAGACATCATTGTCCCGCTAATCGCGCAGATAACGGGGATCAGAACAAGAAGTAAAACAACCTGTCTGCTTTACCTATTGGTGGGCAAAATGACATAGAATATCAAAAATTCTATGATCTCTTCTGTTCCCTATATTCTCTATATGCCTATTGTGGTTAAAAAAGCGACAGTTGAACACAATTCTATTTCGAGATCACCAGTTGCCTGCTAAGCTGCCTCCACCCGTCGGAAAGAAGGATGAAGTAAATGCCGCTCTGCAGTTCTGCTGTAGGCAAGGTGAGCTGTTGTTCTCCCGAAGCATAGAGCTCCGGCTTCAGGCTCATGACTTCTTTTCCCAGGACATCCGTTAGTTTCAGGCTCAGTGTTTTTGGTTTCTCCAGGGTGAATGCCAGGTAGCTATTGCCGGAAGAGGGATTCGGAAAAACCTTCAGCAGCTGCACATCTTCGGAAATATCGCGGATCCCCGCGTCGATGGCCAGGTTGATGTCATCAATGTAAATGTTATTACCACCATTACCGGTGAAAACGAATTTCAGACGGAAGCTGTTAGTAAACAAAACAGAAGGGATAATAGCGGAAGCCATTTTCCATTCGGAAGCTGTCGGCTGGAAGTAGCCGCTCTTCAGTGTCGTGGTTTCCAACGCAGAACCGACGAGGTTCAGTCGCTGTAGATTAGTGCCCGTACAGCTCTGTGCGCAGAACACCTGGAGCTGGTCACGGTTGCTGGTATCTTTCCGCGCAAAGGCATATTTAAAGCTCAGGTTGAGGGATGTGGCGCCACTGAGGTTGATGGGCTTGCTCAGGAGCTCGTCCCTTCCATTCAGCGTGCTGCTGAAATTATTAATCATCACGGATTTGCTCCCTCCCGACGCTGCAGCCCCGGTGAGCTGCCAGGTGCCGGAGGAATCCAGGTTGTTGGCAAACCACCCGCCGCTGTTAAGGTCGGTCAGCGTTTCAAAGCCTTCGGTAAAAGGATATACCGCTGTTGCCGTTGTAGGTTGCACGATCACATACTGTTGCTTGACCGTGGTGAGCGTGCTGGTGCCATCGCTCACGGTCAGCTCCACGCTATAGGTTCCGGGCGCAGCATACGATACAGTAGGGTTGGCCGCAGCAGAGGTAGCCGGAGAGCCGCCCTGGAACTTCCAGCTATAAGACGACATCGCGCCATGATAGGAGGTATTGGTAAAGGCAATGCTGTTGCCGGTGCAAATCACTTTTTTATCGGAGCTGAAATTCGCACCACATAAGGTCGCGGTGGTGTATACGCCAGTAGCCATGAGGTTGGCCGTTTGCCAGAGGTTATTCCTGCCGGCCACGGTAGAGGTCAGGCAAGCCTGCATCCTTGCTTTTTGTCCCTGTGTGAACATGATGTTGCAATAGCTGTAATCCATGGCATTTTGCACATTGTCTACCGGATTGCCACAGGAAGCGCCGCTGAGGTTACAGCTCTGCCAGCCGATTGTCGGCGGCGTGTCGGCCACAAGGTCATCGATGCTGCAATCCTTGTTGGGATCGGCGCAGGGATAGTAGTAAAAATTGGGAACGTTGTTGCCGCCCCAGATGTGGTGCAGGTTCAGGAAGTGGCCGCACTCGTGCGCAAAGGCTACCGACTGGGTGAGGTTGGAGGTACCGATGGTGCCCACGTAATTGTGTGATAGCACAATACCGTCCCAAGAAGGCATGGTATCGGCATCGGAAGGCCACACGGCATGCCCGGCAAGGCCAGCAGCATTCGTCACCACATACACATTCAGGTACTTGGTAGGAGGCCAGTGGATCAGGTCCTTCACCCGGTGATCGCCGGAGCTTGTCAACGGAGAAGCAATGCGGTTGATGCCGCTATGGCAATTGCCGTTGGGATCTTTGGTTGCCAGGCGAAACTCGATGTCGCAATCGGCATGAATGCCCTGGAAAGCAGGCACAATGGACGCTGTATTGGGATGCGTTTTATGAAAGGTCTTATTGACGATGTCCAGCCCGTCTTTGAGCTGGGCATCGGAAATGTTTTCGCTACCGTAGTTATGGATCACATGAAACACCACCGGAATAATATACGTAGCGGTGGATGGGCTCTTCCCTTGCCCTGCCACAAAAGCGGCGGTATGCGCCTCCAGCTGTGCATCGCGTTTGATGACGGCCTTCGCCACTTCGGGCTGTTGTTTCAGTGTGGAAATGCGCATCTCGTCGGCGCCACAGTGTTTCAGATTGTCCTGGGCCTGCACCGCATGTATAATTCCTGCCAGTAATAAGGTATAGTAGAGTTTGTTCATAGGCTGTTTATATGAACCAAAATACAAAAAAGAAAGCAGATTTTTAGGGCTGGTGTTTACGGAGGGCTTAGATGGATAATTGTATGATACCGCAGGATTACAAATCCTGCGAAGCAGGGACAGTGCCGACACTAAAACGGATCGCCGTTGTATCAGCTTAATAAAGACACCAGATGATTCCATTTCATCTGTATGGCATAATCGAGCGGAGTTTTCCCCGGCTTATTTTTAGCATGGATGTCCGCGCCGAATTGTCTGAGTACTTTTACCGAAGTTTGGTTGCCAGCGATGGCTTCGTTATGCAGCATGGTGTTTCCCGTTTCATTCGTAGAGGTAAGCTCGTTGGGATACTGCGTTAAAAACTCCGCCAGCTTTTCACCCATGTTCCGGCTCATCGGGTGTTCCTCCAGGTTTTCAGGATTTTCTGTTTGCCCTATCGCCAGGAGCACTTCGCGGTAATCCCCAAAGTCAAAGCCCCAGGCTTTATCGTGGCTTTCAAGCTCAGCGGCATTCATACCGCCACGCATTGCCTGAATGGTAAAGCCTCCGTAGGTTTTACCACCTCTCACAAACAACCAGTCGCTGATCCGGGCAATAGGAACTTCAACATCCTGTCCCCTGCTCACATTCGTCAGCTGGTTAGGATCATTCAGTAAAACGCCTTTGATGGTTTCCCCGTCAAAGTTAATGTCATTGATCCACATGTGCTCTACGATTTGCTCGTTTTTGATTTCCTGCGAAAAGGCTATTTTTAGACAAGCTACTTCCAGGGCTGGTACAATGCGGCGGTATTCCCAGGAAAGCTCCCGCCAAAAATACCCAAATGTTTCCTGTGCCCGTTGAAATGCTTCGTTCATTGCGGGATTATCGGTCTCTGCAAAAAAAATGGGCTGTTCTGCTGCCATATTACTGTGTTTTTATGTTGGTTTTGTTTACACTTGCTTACTACATGCTAATCTCCGGACATACACTAACTTTACTCAAAAATGTGCTGCTCTATGCCTGTTAGCTTGTTATGATAATAGGTCTTTGATGTAATTACCTTTGGTTTGATCTCTGTAATCACTTGGTGGGTTCGGAGCTCTTTGGATGCCCCGGTCCGCTCAGTGAATGTTTCGGTCTTAATATCGCCGGTATAGACAGCTTCCATCACCGCCTCGGGTTCTTCCATCACCTGCCGGTAGCTTAAGCCCGGACCAAACACAAAACGCTTATACACCTCCTTTTTTAAAGTATCACCCGAATAAAAGAAGTTTGTTTCCCGGTAGATTCTTACCTTCCGGTTGCTTGTATCCGTCATCATTTTCAGCACCTGCCCTTTCCGGTTATAACGGATCATATTTTCACAGCCGGCTATTGTTGTATCATTCACTTTCCGGTCATGGCATTGCGTATAATCGGTTGTATCTTCCCGTCCATTCTTTTCCACCTTGTAAAGTATATCCAGATCATCCGTTAAGAAATACTGTTCGTCTCCGGGGTCCATATCCCGGATGGTAATGATCCGATTTTCAGGATTGAAAGTAGCAATAAACGTTATGCGGGGCTTCTTTTGAAGGCCGGTAACCGTGTCCACCCCGGTATACATAACAGTCAGCTTCCGCGCATTCCGTTTCCTGAAATCGTTCTCGGTATAATCATCGTCAAGGTTTTGGGAAAACAGAACTGAATGAAAGCCCGGGAATAGCAATAAAGCGAAAAGGATTCTTATCATGGTGTTATTTTCTCAGGGTCATCACTTATTATTGACAATTCTGTTTAGTATCCTTGCTCATATAGGGAATCCGGTATTCTTCGGGCACTACCGCATTCATGATATTGATCAGCTGATCAATTTGCGGATGGTAATAGCTGTGCAGGTGAATGCGTTTTTCCTGTGTGCCGCGCTCTATCGAAATGAAATACTCATCGCCGCTCGTCGACATAATGCAGTTATTATGGTAAAAGGTTTGAAGCGTATCCGTTCTCAGCAAGAGGATAGAATCCGATACGGCTTTTCCAATGTTTGCAGAATACAAGGGGATGTTCTGTTTATCGAACAGGTTGCGGCGGCTGATCCCCAGGTAATCGTTCGTAAGACGGTAGCTCATCGCTCCCCGATAAACAAGCTCCGCGTGATTGTAGAAACTGAGGGTCAGCACAAAGCGGCTACTGTCTTCCGGAGCTTGAGCATGGCCTGAAAAACTGAACAGGGATAAGGTAAAAAGGACGAGGTGGTGTCTTACAAACTGATGCCCTGATGTTAGGAAGGGAGAAAACCGGTCTATGATAGAATACATTGTAGTAATATACAGGGGATGCAATCTGTCTCAAAAATAGGCATTTTCGGGAGATTAGCAATTTCTTTTAAAAGCATTATCTTTTTATGCAGACAAGCGGACGTTACCTTTACACAGTTTATTGAATAGACCCAAATCTTAAGAGCCGGTAAGAAGATGTTAGCTTATCGTGTCAACCACACACGCCTTGTTGGTGAGAACACCAACAAGGGCTAAGAATTATAATACCTAAATCCCCAGATTGTATCTTTTAAAAGAAAAAGGCTCATCGGTGTTAACGATCATATAAATGTGATTTTAACACCTCCATCACCCTGTCGGGATAATCGCTGATAATACCATCGACACCAAGCTTGAACAGAGTGCGGATCTCCTTAGGCTCATTCACCGTCCAGGGAATCAGCAACAGGTGACGCTTCCGGCAGGCCTTGAGCAGCCCGACGTCCACAAGGTCTTTGTATGGGCTGTAGATCGTTGGTGTAAAATTCAGTAGCGCCATATTTTTGGCAAAGCCATTGGCATTTTCCACGAGGAAAGCCGTACGCACCGGAAATTGCCTGGAGTGAATGTAATTCAACACGCGCGGGTCGAAGGATTGAAGAATGGCTCTCGGCGTGATCTTCTTTTCCTTGATCACATTATATACCAGATCCGTATAAACAGAAGGCACCGGATGGTACAGGTTATCACCTTCGGGTGAGGATTTAATCTCAATATTGTAGTTGACAGGACTTCGTTTTTTGTAGGCGATATAACGTTCTACCGTATCGATCACGCTTTCCAATAAGGGCTTGAAGGTTTTTAACGTTGCCTGCTCCGGGAAGCGCGGATGAACCTTGCTGCCGCAATCGCATAAACGGATCTCCTCATAAGTCATCCGGTAAAGGTTGAACGAGCGTTCATTCAGCGTATCCAGCGTTTCGCCCTTGGGACCGCTACAGATCTCGTGATTCAGAAAAGGCTCGTGCGACAAGACAACTTTAAGGTCTTTGCTGATGACCACGTCCATTTCCAGGGTGTTTACACCGAGGTCGATGGCTCTGATAAAAGCAGCAACGGTATTTTCGGGCATTAATCCCCGGCATCCGCGATGTCCCTGTATATCGATTTGTTGTGCCATGCTGCATAAGCCGGATAATACAAGTACAAAAAATGCCAGGGCTTTCATGAACTTCCTGTTAGCTCAGCTTAAAGTACTCCTTTGCCATCGTGGCAATCTCGTTACCGTAAGCCAGGGAAGCAGTCGCTGCCGGCGATGGCGAGTTGATCACGTGCATGGAGTTGCCCTGGTATTCAATTTTGAAATCGTCGAGCATCTCACCATCCGGCCCTAAAGCCATCGCCCTTACGCCACAGCGCGCCGGCTCGATGTCGTCCATTTGCAGGTCGGGGATGAGCTTGCGCAAGCGGTTCAGGAAATAGGTTTTGCTGAAAGCGCCACGGTACTCATCGAGGCCGAAACGCCAGTGCTTGCCGAAGAATTTCCAGGTACCCCTGTAACCGAAAGCTTCCGTGGTATCTCTTAGGCTGAAGGCTGTTTTGCTATAGCCTTCGCGCTTGAACACGAACACCGCATTGGGTCCGCACTCTACGCCGCCCTGGATCATACGCGTAAAGTGTACGCCCAGGAAAGGAAATTTCGGATTCGGCACCGGGTAGATCAGGTTCTTCACCTTGCTCCTGCCCTTCTCCGTCAAATCATAATAATCGCCACGGAAACCTACGATGGCGGAATCTGTTTTCACATTGTCTTTTTTGGTGATCCTGTCGGCATGCAGGCCCGCGCAGGAAATAATGTATTTACCATTGAAGGTGCCGCGCGGTGTGATCACATCCGTGCTGTCTCCTTTTTTATCGAAGCCCGTGACCATGTGGCCAGTGAGCACTTTGCTCCCGTTGTTCTTCGCGTGGATGAGCTCCACATATTTGCGCGCCACATCCGTATAATCGATGATGCCAGTGCATGGCACCCAGATTCCTGAAATGCCCTGGCAGTGTGGCTCGATCTCTTTGATCTTTGCCGAGTCGATCATCTCAATGCCTTCTACGCCATTGGCCAGGCCGTTGTTGAAGACCTTGCCCATGTGCGCCAGCTCGCTCTGCTCAGTCGCCACAATGATCTTCCCGCAGAGGTCGTGAGCGATGTTGTAGTCTTTTACAAATTGCACCAGCTCGCGGCGCCCGGCCACACAATTGATGGCCTTATAAGAACCCGGCTTATAGTAAATGCCCGAGTGAATCACCCCGGAGTTATGCCCCGTTTGATGCGCCGCCACTTCCTTTTCCTTCTCCAGCACCAGGATGGTTTTGTTCGGGTTTTGAAGAGTCAGCTTATAGGCTGTTGCCAGTCCCACGATACCGCCCCCAATCACTATAATATCGTAATTCGTAGAGTTCATGATAATGCTTGTAAATTTGCGCTAAATATACCAATTTAGCCGTGAATTTAGTTTTTGCCTGATCTAATTTATGGCAAAAACCCCGGAATCCGCACAAGCCGGCCGGGAAAGGAATAAAACGCAAATTAAACGCTATGAAGATCATCTGCATTGGCAGGAACTATGCCGAACATGCCAAAGAATTAAAGAACGACATTCCTACCGAGCCGGTATTCTTTATGAAGCCGGATACGGCGCTCCTGAAGGACGGCGAGCCTTTCTATTATCCGGAATTTACCAAAGACCTGCATCACGAGATTGAGATTGTCCTCAAAATTAACAAAGTAGGAAAGCACATCGACGAGCAGTTCGCACACAAATACTACGAAGAGATCGGCCTGGGCATCGACTTCACCGCCCGCGACCTGCAGGCCAAAGCCAAGGAAAAAGGACTTCCCTGGGAAAAAGCCAAAGCCTTCGATGGCTCCGCGCCACTTGGGAAATTTGTACCGAAGGCGCAATTAGGCGACGTATCCGAGATCGGCTTTGCGCTGAAAGTAAACGGCGAGATCCGCCAGAGAGGAAATACCTCCGATCTGCTTTTCAGCTTCGACAAGATCATCGCCTATGTTTCTCAATTCGTGACCCTGAAAGTGGGCGACCTCATTTATACCGGCACACCCGAAGGTGTTGGTCCCGTGAAGATCGGCGATAAGCTACAAGGCTATATGAAAGGCGATCTGATGCTGGAGTTTGAGGTGAAGTGATTTTTTTACCACAGCTTATCCCGTCACGCCTTGGCGTGATTCGGGATAGTCACATAGAATATAGTTTTAGACATTTGTAATGATGATGAGTCACCCTGAGCGGAGTCGAAGGGGAGCCTGTCCTTTTATATACCTATGTGGTTATTTACTCTTCATCAACTCCTTTTTATAGTTTAACCACATAGTCACATAGAGCATATAGAGAACAGGACTATATAGGAAACATAGAAACCTACACTTTCTATTCAATAACAAACTATGTTTTCTCTGTGCCTATGTGGTTATTTACTCTTCATCAACTCCTTCGGGAATCCATGCTCCTTATTGAACACAAATTCCTGGTCGGAGAGCGTCATGAGAAACGCAATGATATCCACTTTATCATTGGAGCTTAATTCCATCTTTGTTTGAAGCTCCGCAGCCAGTGTGGCACTTCGGTGTATGCCGTTTGCGTAATGGTCCAATACCTGCGAGAGCTTCTTAAAGCGTCCGTCGTGCATGTAAGGATAAGTATAGACAATGTTGCGCAGGGTAGGAATTTTAAACCTGAGAGAATCGCTGCGCTGATGCGTGATCTGCATACGGCCCTCATCCCTGAGCAGTGGATCAGGCGGCAAGCCGTTGTTGGCGAAAGCATGCGTGGTAAACAAAGGCTCCGCATGACAGGAGGCACAGTTTTTTTGAAACAGGCTGTAGCCTTTTTGCTCCTGCCCGTTGAAGTTTTCTTCTCCCCGCTTCATGCGGTCGTATTTTGAGCGCGCGCTGGTGAGGCTGAGCATGAACTGCGACAAGGCTTTCAGCGTGTATTCGCCTGTAGCCAGGCTATCACCGAAAGCCTCTTTGAATAAGCGGCGGTATAAAATTTTTGTTCGCAGCTTGTTGACCACCGTTTGAATGGAGCTTCCCATTTCCGCTTTGTGTGTGATAGGCGCTAACGCCAGCATGTCGAGGTTGTTGATGGCTCCGTCCCACATAAACACCGGCTGCCAGGCCAGGTTCATCAGGGCCGGGGCATTGCGTGTGCCCATGCTGTCGCGGATGCCATGGCTCAGGGCATGATCGGTATGGGCAAAGGCCGAGAAAGAGGAATGGCAGGAAGCACAGGATACCTGGTTGTTTTCCGATAAGGAAGGATCATAGAAAAGCACCCGGCCCAGGCGGATTTTTTCGGGACTAAGCCTGTTGTGTGCAAAGGAATAAACAGGCTCAGGCCAGCCGGGTGGTTTTTCAAAAAAAGCCCCGGGTACTGTAAAGCCTGCCAGAATCCCAAAAGCAACAACTCCTAATGTCAGTTTTTTCATCGCTGCTTAGTCTTAAAACATTGGGCGGCCATGACAGATAACTTTACAGCTTCAGGCCCCGGGGACATAATATGAGAGCGTTTCGCCAGTTCGGCTGCCTGCAGAAATTGCTGCAGGTCGAAGTATACATCGATATCGGATTGCGAACGTGTAGATAAGGTAATTTGCCTGAGGGCATTATGAGGACTTTCATAACCTCCCAGGTGCAGCTGAAATTCTTTCCGGGGATGCGTGCTCGCAGTGCTGCGTCCTTCGGCCTTGAAATTGATATAGCCGCTTTGCCAGGTCCAGTACATGCCCTTTACCGGGTCGAGCTCACCGCCCATTGCTCCTGAGACGTTGGTAAGGCTGTCGATACCTGTATAGAAACGGATGCGGTTGTAAGTGACAGACGCCGACACCGGCAACACAATAGCTTTTGCCTCTTCGAGGTCATATAAATGATAGCTTTCACTTTCCTGCCACACCAGCGAATCGTTCTGTAAGAGCTGGATGCCTGAAATATAAAACCGCAGGGTTTCCAGTACAATGCGCTCATGATCCTTTACATAAAAGCTATCGTTCAGCGCAACAGCCTTTCCCTGCGCCACAGGCTTAAAAAAAAGCGTCACGCCTTTGTGTTGGGCAAAGGCAGAGAGCTGGTATAAAAAGAATATGAACAGAAATTTTTTCAGAGTTGATTTTGTTATATAGTTTATTCAAACGATGACGGCTTGGATATGATCGCTGCCTTCGAGAGCCTCAGGCAGCGTTATATCCGGTAGCTGAGGCTCTCGAAGCTACCGGAATGAAAGGCACAACCCTACTTGATAACAGACACTTTCCTTGAGATCTTGTGGCCGCTGTTATCGGTGAGTATGACGAAATATTCGCCGCTGTACAAGGTTTTGGTATCGAAATACACCATCGTGCTTCCCTGGTACAGAAAGGCTTTGTCTACCAGCCTGCCTCCGATATCATACAAGGACACCTCGTAGGTTTCTTCCACCAGGTCTTTCACCTGCACGGCAAGGAGCTCACTCGAAGGATTAGGAAACACAGTGACATTGATGACTTCCGTTTTCCGGTCATGTAACCCCGTTGCGGAGGTATAGGTTGTTGTCGGCTCCGATACAGAGCTAACTTTAGAGGCGGTTTTGTTGCCGTAGTAGGTCGGCCCGATCAGGTAAGGATAGGCAGAGTTCCAATTCGCATCCACCGTCGCAAAATAGCAATAGGTGCCATTGGGATATTCCGGCGTTACACAAAAGCGCCCGTTATGCTCGTCGAGGTAATCGGGTGTGGCGGCACTTGTGGCAATGTATTCGTAATCTTCGCGGAAGGTTCCCAAAGGATAAGTAGAGCTTACCGGCGGGCCGGCAGTTACCGTAGCACCGGTATATAAGGTGGTACGCGTGGTGATGTTCCTCAGCACCCAGCTGGATTTCATGCGGACGATGCCGCCTGTGCCATCCACATTTTTATAGCCGTAAGCGCCATATACCGGGAAGCCATCATAGGCGTAGCCGATCAGCGGTGAATGTGTGCCGGCATCGATGCCATACAGCCCATCGGCATCGTATAAATTACAAACGGTAGAGATCACATTAAGATCGAGATCGAAAGCGCTCGGATTCTGGTGATGGTGGTAATTTCCCATCGCAGGATGTCCTTTGGAACAATCAAAGCCGCCGCGCTCTGCTACAATCGCGTCCCTGTTCCAGATGCCGTCGCCCATGCCGCCGGTAGGTCCACCAGCCATGCTATTGCTGGAGCTCTTCCAGGAAGCACCGTCGCGGTAATCGAACATGGCTACACCATTGATAAACACGCCGATATTGCCACCGCTGGTTGGCGTGAGGGAACCGGTGTTCTGTGCCGGTGCCAAAGGAAATTTGAAGATGGCATTCTGGCTCGATGCCAGCGAAGGATTACCATCCAGGAAAGGCCCCGTCACATAAGCCGGGATTCCCTGCGTAGTAATGTAAACGGAAGTTGCGGAGTATTGCACACTCTGCACATTGGCCGTAAGCCCGGCATCGGTAATGGCGGTAGAGTTGCCAGATACATAATGCCTGCCTTTGATGGTATTGTTCTGAAGCCAGGATGTCACGGCAGGACTAAGCTGCGCCTGACCTGCCATTACTGTATATAAAGAAAGCGCCGTAAAAATTAACCTTTTCATCATTGAATTGTTTAACGGTTGAATAAACTGAATATGAAATTAGAGTATAGGAATGACGCTAACATTTTTTATAGACCAAGCCTGTATTTTTAGAGGTATAATATCTTACATTGTGTAACTTTATCCGGAATTTGAGAAAGCATCCGGATGATTATAAATGAAACGATGGAACACGGATGACGCAGATGATTAAGACAGGCACAGATTGAACGGAATATAGATACGCACGGAATTCCTGTGATATGTTTCTTATATGACCTTCTATTTGTACTGAACGTAGTCGAAGTATGCCTTATATGGTTAAATTAATAAAACCCAATTAAACGATAAATAATAAAGCATTATGAAAAAAATAAATATTGCGATCAACGGCTTTGGAAGAATAGGCCGTGTCTTCCTGAGAAATGCCATTACCAACCCACAGATCAATATTGTAGCGATCAATGATATTACCGATTCTACAACCCTGGCCCACCTGCTGAAATACGATTCGGTGCACCGCAAGTTCAACGGCGAAGTGAAGCACGATACCGACCACCTCTACATCGATGGAAAAGAGATTAAGATCTTCGCTTCCAAAGACCCGGAAAACCTGCCCTGGAAAGCGCTGGATATCGACATCGTGATCGAATCCACCGGCTTATTTCTGGATAAAGCCTCTGCTCAGAAACACCTGAACGCAGGCGCTAAAAAGATCATCTTATCGGCTCCTGCCAAAGACGACGATATTAAAACCATTGTGATGGGCGTAAACGATGAGCTGCTCAATGGCGACGACATCATCGTTTCCAATGCTTCCTGCACCACCAACTGCGCGGCGCCTATGCTGAAAGTATTGCAGCAATGGGGCATCGAAGAGGCTTACGTAACCACCGTACACTCATACACGGGCGATCAGCGCCTGCACGATGCGCCGCACAAAGACCTGCGCAGAGCCAGGGCTGCCGCGATGAGCATTATTCCTACCAGCACCGGCGCTGCCAAAGCACTCGGAAAGATTTTCCCGGACATGGAAGATAAGCTCGGCGGATGCGGCATGCGCGTGCCTGTGCCTGACGGCTCGCTCACCGACATTACCTGCGTACTCACGCAATACCCAAGCGTGGAGCAGATCAACAATGCTTTTAAACTGGCATCGGAGACGCACCTGAAAAACATCATGGAGTACACGGTTGATCCTTTGGTATCAGTGGATGTGATCGGTAATCCGCACTCCGTGGTATTCGATTCGGAATTTACGAGCGTCGTCGGCAACCTGGTGAAAATCATCGGCTGGTACGATAACGAATACGGTTACAGCAACCGCCTCGTAGACCTGGCTTTGAAGATGCAGTCATTTTAATATTAGTACAATATTTCATTTTTTGGGTTTAACCAATTCCTCCTTTGAAGGAGGTGGCCGAAGGCCGGAGGATGTGTTCAACAAAAAACAAGAACACATCTCCCGCCCTATGGGCAGCCTCTTGGAAAGAGGGAATCAGTTAAATGCTTTGACATTTGATTTTACAGGATAGTGCTATTCTTTCTTCTCTCTGTTTTCTCCTCTTTTTCTCTGCGTACTACTCTGCGCTCTTTGCGTTTAAACTGAAGTCAAACAGGCACCAGGTTTGAAGTCATCATCCTAAACCTTTTAATCATACTGTTATGAAAGCTTCAGATGAAACAAATAACCGGAAAGACATCGTCATTACGCGCTCTTTTACCGTGCCTCTGCAAGAAGTATGGAACGCCTGGACCGACCCGGCTATCTTCAAAAAATGGTGGGGACCCAAAACCTATACCTGCCCGCATGCCTCCATCGAGTTCAGAGTTGGCGGAAAGTACCTGGCCTGCATGAGATCAAAAGAGGGCGGGGAAATGTGGGGAACGGGAACCTACACAGAAATCGAAGAAGGCCGGAAGATCGTGATGACCGATAATTTTTCGGATAGCGAGGGAAACATCATTCCTCCCAATGAGGTGATGCCGGGCAACTGGGCGGATGAGCTGATCATCACCCTGGAATTTGATGAGAACCTTGGAAAGACCGATTTCACGCTGAAGCATGAAGGGATTCCTCCTGAAATGTATGAGGACTGCAAAAAAGGCTGGGAAGAATCCTTCGACAAACTGGAAGGCGTTCTGAAAGGCTGAGTGTTTCAGCACAAGCAGATCCGGCTACGTAAAACTACGGGCGCTTATTAAGACTCAATCTAAATTTAAGTTTACTTTAACCTTTTTTGTATTTTCCTTCACGTTATTGCGTTTATAATCTTCATTAATTTGTGGCAGCCCGAATTTCATGAAGAAATTATATACACTACTTTTTGTTTCCCTCTTCTTTCACTCCTTCTCACAGAAGCTGAATGTATCCGGTAACGTGCAGGACACGGCCGCCAAACAACCTTTGCCTTATGCCGTGGTCATGGCTGTGCGGCTGATGGATTCCACCCTCGTCAACTTTACAAGAACCGACGAGAACGGAATTTTCAGGCTTCAGTCGCTGCCGGTGGATACCTACCAGGTGATTATTTCGCATCCTAAGTTTGCCGACCAGGCTTATTTCATTTTTGGTGACAAGAAAAACCTGGACTACGATTTCGGGAAGATCATCCTCCAGCCGAAAAATGTATCGCTGGATGAAGTGACCATCTTTGCCTTTAAAGATCCGATCTATTACAAGGGCGATACCCTGGTGTATACGGCCGACTCCTTTAAGGTGAAAGCCAATGCCACGGTGGAAGACCTGCTGAAAAAATTACCCGGGCTGAAAGTGGATAAGGACGGCAAGATTACCTCGCAGGGAAAAGCGGTAGATAAAGTTCTGGTGGACGGTGATGAATTTTTCGGCAGCGACCCCACGGTGGCTACCAAGAACCTCAATGCCAGCGCCATCGAATCGGTGCAGGTGTATGAGAAAAAAAGCGACGATGCCGCCAATTCCAACACGGGTGAGGAAACCCAAAAGATCCTGAACCTGAAGCTGAAGGACGAAGCCAAGAAAGGTTACTTCGGCAAGCTGAGCGCCGCCAGCGACTTCCAGAAGTTCTACGAAGGCGAAGCCCTGGCCAATTATTTTAAGAAGAAGCTCAAAGTATCGGTGTTTGGCCTGGCGAGCAATACGCCGCGCTCGAGCTTCGGATGGAACGATGTGTTCAAGTACGGTCTGAATAACGAGATGAACACAGGCTCCAACGACGATGGCGACAATTTCTATTACATGAACAACAACCAGAACCAGGGGATCCCGCAAACAATCAAATCCGGTTTCTACTACTCCGACAGGCTTTCCAAAACAACGAAGATCGGTTTCAACTATTCTTACAATTACAACCAGCTCAACTCCCGCACCAGCAATAACTCCCAATACTTCCTGAGCGACACCACCTACTCTACCGCCAACGAAAACCAGTCGCTCCGTAAGAATGAGACACACAGCATCAATTTTACACTCGACCAGAAGCTGGATTCCTTAACGGACCTGAGCCTGATCTCGAAGGTGAAGCTGCTGAGCGACCGCGGCTCCAGCCTCGACCAAACGGACTTTATCCGTGAAGACAATGCCCGCACACGGAATACATCGATTTCCAATAATACCAAAGCCAGCGGTTATGAGCTCAATAATACCCTCAAGCTCAACAAGCGTTTTAAGAAAAAAGACCGCTTGCTGATCCTGAGCTATAATAATATGCTTTCGAAAAATGAATCGGAAGGCCTGCTGAAAACGGACAACAGCTTTTATGTGGACACAAGCTATATCAGCTCGGTGGATCAGAGAAAAACGAACCTGACCGGCAGCCAGAATCACTTTATCAGCGGCGCCTTTACCGAACCGCTCAGTAAAAAAATAAAGCTGGAAGTGTCTTATGATTTCATGTACTACAAAAGCACGCAGGATAAAAAAGCGCTGAATAATATCGGCGGCGAGTATACGCAACTGGATTCTAATTTCACCAACAACTTCCTCACCGACAAGCAGATCAACCGTGCCGGCTTAAAGTTCATCTACGAGGTAAAGAAGCTGCGCTTTGCTGCCGGCACCAAGGCCCGGAACGTGATGGTCAACAACAACAATGTTTTCAAGAACCAGCAGATCAAACAAAACTTCAACAACATTCTTCCTTTTGCGTCCCTGAGGTACAAGTTCTCCGACAACAAGAACATCGACTTCCGGTATACCACCAATTCGAGCAACCCGAGCGTATCGCAGCTGCAGCCGGTGCCCGATAATACCAATCCCAACTTCATCAATATCGGTAATCCCAACCTGCTTCCTACCTTCAATAACGAGTTCAATGTGAACTTTAATTCCTGGAAGCCTATCAGCGGAAAATATACCTGGTTCGGCCTGAACTATACACTCACCGACAATGATTTTTCGGAGCGTACTTTTTACGACAGCATCGGCCGCAGCGTAAGCCAGACGATCAACGTGGACGGCAATAACTCCGGCAGCTTTTATTTCGGCACCAGCATTCCTTTTTTCTCCAAGAAGCTGGAGTTACAGCCCAATGCCAACGGCTCTCTTTCTAACAGCAAAACCATTATCAATAACCAGGAGAACCGCACCCAGGACCTGAGAACAAACGTCGGGCTGGAGATCAGGCTCAACTTCGAAAAAGTAACGGCAGGCCTCACGGGCTATGCGGAGTACAACCAATCCTCTTCCACCCTCAACACCAACAGTACCAAGCCTTACACGGCGCAGGGCATTATAGGCAACATCGGCATCGACCTTCCTAAAAAATTCCGCCTGGAAAGCGACGCCACCTATACCATGAACGGACAGCGGAGCAACGGCTACAACATCAATTACCTGGTGTGGAACGCCTCGCTGGCAAAAACCTTTTTCAAAATGGAGAATTTCATTGTGGGCTTGTATGCCTACGATATGCTCAACCAGAACATCAGCGTGAACAGGAGCATCAACAGCAACATTATTTCGGATACGAAAACCAATATTATTTCGAGGTACTTTTTACTGAAAGCGACTTTTAAATTCAACAGCAACAAAGTTAAGGAGGAGGGAAATGATGATTAAGCGCATGATCTTAGGATGTATTGTTGCGATATGCAGCAACCTCGCTTACGGGCAGATCAGCTACGGCAAGATTACCTATGAGCGGAAAACCAACCTTTACAAAAAATTCAAGAACAACGGCGACGTCAAAGAGTGGCTGAGGGAAGAGGACAAAAACAAGGTGGATGTCTTCGAGCTGTATTTCAACGATACGCTCTCGGTATTCAAGCCGCAGGAAAGCGACCTGGTGGAGCGCATGAGCTGGGCTACCAGCAAGAATGTGGTGTACCAGGACCACCGCAGGAACACACGGCTGACCGAAAAAACGATCTGGGGCGAGAAGTTCCTCGTGGCGGATTCGGTACGGCACCTTACCTGGAAAATTACAGACAGCAAGCGGAAGATCTGCGGCTACCAGTGCCGTAAAGCCATCTGGACCGCCAACGATAGCACACGCCTCTATGCGTGGTACAGCAACGAAATTATGCCATCCATCGGCCCCGAGAGCTTTGTAGGGTTACCCGGCACCATCCTGGGCCTTGCTACCGAAGACGGCGGTGTGATCTACTTTGCCAAAAATGTGGAGATCCTGAAACAGGATGCCACAGCCCTTGCCCCGAAAAAAACAAAGCTGAAGCTCTACCAGGTGGCTGAGCTCAGGGCCCAGCTGGAAAAACAGTATGGCAAGGAAAAGTGGGGCAAAACGATGATCTACAACAATTTCGAGATCTGGTAAAAAAGCCTAAGCCCGGCCGCAAAAGGTAGTTCTTCCTCGTTTCTTTTTTTATATTTGTGAAGATGATAAGGTATTTTTTCACCTATTGCTTTCTCCTGCTTTTTGCAGGGAATACCATGGCCCAAATTCCGCTGGCTGCTAATGCCGGGACCAGCAGGAATATCTGTCCCGGGAGAACCGTTTCCCTGGGAGGCGCACCGGCAGCCACAGGTGGCACGGCACCCTACTCCTATAGCTGGCAGCCTGGTACTTTCCTGAACTCGACCACGCTTCCTAATCCTACAGCCTCCTCCGTAAATACCTCCATACAATACACCCTGACCGTAACCGACAAAAACGGTAACACGGCCAGCTCCACGGTTATATTTTTTGTTGATCTCATCAACGACTTCAATGCCGGTATCGACACAGGCTATTGCCTGGGCAAGCAAAACGGCATACAGATCGGCAGCTCTTTTAATTCGTCCAACGGAGCCAATCACGTGTTTGCCTGGAACCCGGCTGCCACGCTCGATAATGCCAACTCGCCCAATCCCACTGCTTCCAATACGGTTGTGGTACAGTATACCCTCACCGTTTCCAACGGCGGCGTGTGCCCGGATCATAAGACAATGGTAACAGTCACACCTTTTCAGAAACCCTTTGTAGATGCCAGCCCCAGCACGGTGATCGACGAAGGCAATACCATCACGCTCAATGGCACCGGCTCGGTGTTCAATGTATGGCTCCCGCCTTATAATATCAGGTATGCCAATACCGCTACGCCGGATGTATGGCCAATCGTTTCTACGACTTATACTCTGTTTGTGGAAGATTCACACAAATGCACCAATTTCGATACGGTACGCGTAGATGTGATTCCGGGCGATAAGCTTTTTTTCTATAGTGCCTTTACGCCCAACGGAGATGGGGAGAACGATCACTTCTACATCGGTAACCTCTGGAAATATCCCGACAACAATCTCAAGATCTACAACCGTTATGGTAAGATGATTTTCAGTGCCACCAATTATGCCAACGACTGGGACGGCACTTACCTGGGCAACCAGATCCCGACCGGAACCTACTTCTATATTTTTACCGATGGCCTCAGCCAGGAGTATAAAGGGACGGTGACACTGTTGCGGTGATGTGGCTTCGACTGCGCTCAGCCACCATCCCGCTGACTAATAAATCCGACTATTGACTTCGGTTTTGCTAAGTCGGCGATTCATAGTAATAAACGAAAATATAAAAAAGCAACTATGGCTTCGCGGTGACATGTCCGCTGAAGCAATCAGCTCCATAGGTTGACTGAGCGGAGTCGAAGTCAACGTAATACTTTACTTCTTAATAATCAGCGTATCGAAGCTCGGTGAATAGCCGCAGAAGGAACCAATGACATTACCGCCCGTCACATTGCTCTGGATATTGGCCGGTGCGGCAAATGGATTTCCATTACTCGAGCGGTTGCTGTAATACGATCGCCAGAACAGGTACTCAGCATTGCCAATGGTGCAGAACTTCACAATCACCGTATCGCCTACCGCATAATAACCGGCATTGGGCTGTTCGCTGTAGCCATCGCGCTCGCCGGGCTGCGGCGGACGCTCATAGGAAAAATCGAAGCTGGTGCCGTCCACAAATTTATCATCGAATGCCGAATTATAAGGTGCCACAAAAAACTGATCCTTCATGCGCTTCGCAAACCAGCGGTAGCAATTGCCCTGCCCGCGCGGCTCGGTAAGGTGCGCCCAGCAGAAGCCAAAGGTATCACGCTCCGCTTTGAAATAAATACTGTCGAGCGGAATAGGATTTAAAATATTGGTGACACCGGTGTAAGTTTCATTGTTGTACTTTACCGTGAGGAGGTAGGATTTACCTACCTGTCCGAAGATCTTGGTTCCTAAGTAAAGGTAGCCCGTAGTTGGGTCCAGCTCTTTCAGGGTATCGATCACCGCACCGTCGGTAATGGTAATGAACGCGCCTTTCACAAAGAACCTGGAAGGATCGCTCAGGTCCACATTTCCAAAATAAGGCGCCGTCATCGACAAAAGCACCTGCGCCGTTTTGCCGGTTTCGATGCTGGCCTCCACCACCAGCTTTTCCTTGTAGGCCGGCAGCTTGATGTCGATGTCCTTTTCACAGGAAGAACACAGCACAGCCAACACCAGGGCCATGCCATAAGCCAGGGGTTTGAGGTATCGTTGAGCTCCGTTTTTCATCGTTCTAAAATTTAAAGTTCCAGGTTACGGTCGGCAGGATCGGGAACAATGAAACCTGTTTGCCTTTCACGGTATAATTCCCTTTCAGGAAATCGCCCTGCGCATCAAAATAGATCAGATAGGGATTATGACGGTTATACACATTAAACACACTCAGCGTCCAGCTTCCCTGGTAATTTTTGGCCCATGACCTCGGCAGCCTGATCGTGGAAAGATCTTTTCCTCTCCTGGTATAACGCCTTTCCAGGCGTGCATGCTTACGCGCCAGCTGCTTTTCCCTGTCGGGCGTATAAGTCGCCGAAAGGTCGAGGCGGTGGTAATCCGGGAATTTGTATGAATTGCGTAGGCCATAATCATAACTCACGCTGCCTTCGTAAGCAAACAAACCGTTAGGAAGTGTTCCGCGGTTGCCGGTACCGTACACGAATATCAGGCCGAAGTTCCACACCGGGTTAGGATCATAGGTAATTACCAAAGAGCCATCGTGCCTGCGGTCGTACTTAGCCAGGTAGCGCTCGCCATAGTTGATCTCGTTAAACTGCCGCCAGGTCCAGGAAAGCGTGTAGCCTATCCAGCCGGTGAATTTGCCCGTGCGTTTCTTCACAAAAAATTCCGCACCGTAAGCTTCGCCTTTTCCATACGTAAAAGCATTATCGGGATTGTCGAACACATTATCCTGCGGCTCCGCCCCTTCCTTATAATCGATCTGGTTGGTCATCGTCTTGTAATACACCTCCACCGAGGTTTCAAACATATCCTTACGGAAGTTTTTGAAAAGCCCTAAGGCATACTGCGTGCCAAGCTCCGGCTTGATGAGCTCGGTGGAGGGCATCCACACATCTGTCGGCAGGCTCACCGACGAAATACTCGCCAGGTGAATGTACTGGTAGTTGCGCGTGTAGGATGCTTTGACCGACATTGTTTTGGTAAGGCTGTAACGCACGCTGGCCCTTGGCTCCAGGCCGGAGTAGTCTATCACTTTTTGCCCGGGCTTATACACATTCGTATCCGATGTCCGGCCGAACTGATCTTTGACGTAGCGTGTGAAAGGGCCAACCTGCGCAAAGTAGCTGAAACGCAGACCCACATTTACTTTCAGGCGTTTGGTAATTTCCCATTCCTCCGAAATATAGGCTGCTGCATCGTGCGAATACAGGCGGATGATCTTGCCGATATCGAAGGTCGTTTCGCCCTGTTTGGCACTCACGTTACTCGGCGTAAAGGTATGGTAGATGTAATTGATCCCTGCCCTGAGCTGGTGGCGCGGATTAGGAATATACACGAACTCATGCTTGGCCGACCAGTCTTTGATCCCGGAGAATAAGGTGAGCTCAAAGCCCGACTGTGCCGCCGTAAACGAAAAATCATAATTGGTATAAGACACGGAAGTATTGGAAAAGAGCTTGGCATTGTACAAATGGTTCCAACGCAGGCAGGCAACGGTATTGCCCCAGGGCACATGCGCGTTGAAGGACGACTCGGTATCCTTGAAATCAAAAACATCCTTCCCGTTATAAAAGCTCAGGAAGATCCTGTCCTTGTCGGAGATCTTCCAGTTCAGCTTGGCATTGACGTCGTAGAAATAATAGCTCGATCCTTTGAATTCGGATTGGGGACGGATGTATTTGAAAAAAGGTTTCGACAGCACATCAAGGTAGGTCCTGCGCGCCGACACAATAAAAGAAAGCTTGTCTTTGATGATCGGCCCCTGAATGGTCAACCGGGAAGAGATCACGCCGATGCCTCCGTCTACCTGGAATTTCTGGTCGTTGCCTTCGCGCATGGAGATGTCGAGCACGGAAGACAGGCGCCCGCCATACTGCGCCGGCATCCCGCCTTTAATGAGGTTGACGTTCTTGATCGCATCACCGTTGAACACCGAGAAAAATCCCAGGAGGTGAGCAGCATTGTAAATGGTGGCATCGTCGAGCAGCACCAGGTTCTGATCCGGCCCACCGCCCCTGACATAAAAACCGGAGTTCCCGTCGCCGGCCGATTTAACGCCGGGCAGGAGCTGAATGGATTTCAGGATATCGACCTCGCCCATAAAGGCCGGAAGCTTTTTGATCTGTACAATATCCAACTGTACGGCGCTCATCTGCGTACTCTGCACATTATCGTCGGTCTTTTCGCCCCTTACCTCCACTTCGGCCAGGTTCTTTCCCTGCGGCGCCAGGCTGATGTTCCGGCTGATGTTACTTTGCAGGTCGATGCTGTCGGTATAGGAATCGTAGCCCATATAGCTGCACACCAGGGTATATTTTCCGGCCGGCAGGGTCAGTGAATAAAAGCCGTTGGTATTGGTGTTGGCCCCGGTCATGCCTTCCCTCACATACACATTGGCGCCGATGGCCGACTCACCGTTGGACTTGTCGCGAACGTAACCACTGATGGTGAAGTTTTGTGCAGCCGCCCATAAAGGGCAAAACAAAAGAAGTATCGCTATTTTTTTTAGCACAGGTAAAAATAACAGATTATTCAGTGCCAACATGGCCCGTAAATGCATAAATGGTTAATTTATTTAAATTTTCGTGCCAGCATGATTTTAAGCAGGGGAGCAATGCGCCAGGTACTGCGTAAAAAGCAAACCGTTTAACCCTGACGTTTAGACATGGTTAAGGGCGGGCTTTGTTTTAAAGTTTGGGCCTATTTAGCTTACCGGTTCAAAATATAATTCCGGATATAATTGCTTCGCCACTCCTGGTTAGCCGGTGCATTCAGTAACTCCATTACCGGCTTGTCATCTTCATTGATGACCCCATCATCATTGATGATCCAGGGGTATACTTCGTTGTGCAGTCCGCCCACAAAAGGTTTTAAGGAGGCCACGATTAATAAATTCCGGTAGGCCTCATCTTCGGAGGACGCACAGATTTTGAGGTTAAATCCCGCCTGCTTCAGGGTTGCCAGCAGGCATTGCGTTCCCAGGCCTTTGGTGCCATTGAGGTAGCCATGGGTGTTGATCAATACCACCGCATTGGTATCCAGTTTATTTTTTAATAAGGCGAGGCTCTGTTTGGTAATCACATGCGAAGGCTGCTCCTCCGCCTTGAAAATATCGAAAAGGATCACATTCCATTTGCCCGGGGCGCTATTGATGTAATGGCGGGCATCGTCGCAAACCGTAGTCACCGAAGCATCGAGGTAGAAAAAACGCTTTGCCATCTCAATGATGCGCTGATCGAACTCCACACCGGTAACACTGTAACCCTTCCCTGCCAGCATAGTGGATACCACGCCACCGCCAAGCCCCAGCACAAGCGCTTTTCCTTTGGGAAAATACGGAAGGTTGCTTTCCAACAGCCTCACATAGTCCGATACCGAAGCTTTGGTATCGGTGTTCATCTCCGTTTGCACAATGGTATTTATCAGAAGCTTGCGGATCATCAGCCGGTCGCCAGTCTTTGAGGGCTCTTCGCGGATCTCGAGCTTTCCCAGGATCCCCTCTTCTTCATACACCAGGTAAGGATTTTTCGGTGCCCTTATAAAGCTGTAGGCCGTGAGTCCACAAACGAAAACAAGCACCAGTGCAGGCGTTCGCGGGTAAGGCCGGATGAGTACCAGCAGGCTCACCAAAGCCATCGCCAATGCAAAGCCGATCAGCGTGGCGCTGACACCAAACAGCGGCAGCAAATAAAAGCCACATAAAAAAGTTGCCAGGATACCTCCTACTGTGGAAACAGCATAGATCTTTCCGCTGTTTGCCCCGCTTTCCCTCAGCTCCTTTGTGAGAATGGAAATAATGAGTGGCGAAGCTGCGCCCATGCACAACATGGCAGGAAACAGCAACAGGAACACACTCAGCACCACAGCGGGAATCAAAGGCAGGTACGTTCCGGCCGCGTAAAAGACCCTTCCCATAAACGTCATGCTACAAAGGCAGCAGGCGGCGGCAATCAGCACATACAGCAGGATGCGCTCCCTGTTCCCTTTCCGGCTCAGCCTTCCTCCCAGGAAATAGCCGGCGGCAAGGCCGGCCAGGGTAATAGCCATCACGGAGCTCCACACATGCAGGCTGCTCCCGAAAAAAGGAGCCAGGATGCGGGCTCCGGAAATTTCGGCTGCCATCACCGAAGCGCCTTCCACAAAGGAAATGATGAGAAACCGGTTCTGCTTAAGCATGGCGCTTTAGTCCTTAGATGTAGAGGTTGTTATCATCTTCGTAGCTGGCGCTGGCGCCATAGCCCAGGCGCTTGCCGGTACGGAGGTTGATGCTGCTGACCTTTTCCTGCATCTCGTTCACCGTCACATCCCTCACCGTGTCGTAAGGCGGCGTAAACAGATCGTAGGTGATCGCATAAATAATGAGGTCGTTGATGATCTCACAGAGGTTTTCCTTGTTGAGAGGCTCCGAAGAAAAGGTCGAATACTTAATGCCCATCGGGCCTTTGGCTTCAATGAAAAAGTGCATTTCCCGGTTCACGAAGATCCGGCATACCAATGATCCTAGATCATTCACACGGTTGTATTTGATGGAATCGGCCAGGAAATTATACACGTTGATGATCCCGCAGTAGGAATTGTATTCGTGCTGCCTGATATAACCGGTTTTAAACATCGGGTGCGATTTATCGAATTCAAACACATTGGTATGCATGAAGAACTCGAGGATATCGCCGGCTACTTTCAGCTGTGTGGAATATTTCTTGGATTCGGAAACAGCAACGGCAATGCGCTTATCCACAGGTTCTATTTCCTTGATGAGGTCGATGGCAATTTCATTCACGCATAGCTTGATCATTTCAAAAGCCGTGATGGTATTGTTGAACACATCCTGCTTCATCACCGATTTTTCAGCCAGCAGTTTAACTATTTTTTGTTTCTGAGAATCTAAGAGTTCGCTCATAGGCCGTAATTTTTTGAATTATAAATATACGTATTGTATTAAAATAATGCCGGAAGAAAGTAATGCCATGCGAAGGACAAAAAGGAAACGTTCTACCATACTGTTAATTTCTTTTTGGGCGTCCGGGCGCGCTTTCCGCTGCAATTTCCGTCACGACACTTCGTGACGGAAGATTTCCACTACAATCGCTGACGCAGGCATACGCAAAAAAAGGATAATCCCGGGCCCTGGTATTACAGCACTTTCGCAGCCTTAAAGGAATCGTACAATACCTTGTGGATCTTGCCGCGGATGCCAAGCTTCGCCAGCTTATTCTCATCTGCATCAGGATACACCCTGTTGGAAAGGAAAACAAAGATGAGCCCGTTCTCCGGATCGGCCCAGGCAAACGTTCCTGTAAAGCCGCTGTGGCCGTAGCTTGCCAGGCTGCACTCCTCCGTCACCGGGCTGTCTTTCTTGCTATCAAATTCGGGCTTGTCGAAACAAAGGCCGCGGCGGTTATCGAGGAATTGCGAAGAGGTATATTGTTTGATCACCGAAGCATCCAGTAACTTTTGCCCTCCATAAACACCGTTGTTCAGGAGCATCTGCATCACCACCGCCACATCGGTGGCATTTCCGAATAAGCCCGCGTGCCCTGCAACGCCTCCCAGCATGGCGGCTCCCTGGTCGTGTACATAACCACGCAGCAGCTGTTTTCTGAATTTGGTATCGTTTTCCGTCGGTGCAATCTGCGAAAGCGGGTAAACACCAAGTGGCAGATAAGTCAGGCCAACATTCAAGGGCTTATAAAACGTTTCCTGCACATAAGCATTCAGCGGCATGCCGGTTTTGTTTTCAATGATCTTTTTAGAAAAGTAATAACCGATATCGCTGTAAAGGTATTTGCCTTTGGCTTCGAGCTTGCTGGCTACAAGCTGCTTGTAAATAGAATCCGTGTAGCCTTTGGCGATGTAAAGGTTCTTCGCTACGGGCGTAGGATACGCATCGGATGCACTTGTACTGTAAATGCCCGGCTTATAGTTATGCGCTTTGTCCTGCGTGCGCAGCCACAAAGGCAAAAACGCCTGGAGGCCCGACTGGTGCGTGAGGATGTCCTTGTAGTTGAGATCGCCTTTATCGCTGTCCTTGTACTCCGGCAGGTAATAGCCCAGGGTCTGGTTGTAATCGAATTGCTTTTGTTCCGTAAGCTTCATCAGGGCCAGCGAGGTCGACAGGATCTTGGTGAGCGAAGCCAGGTCGTACACCGTTTGGTCCGTTACCTTTTCGGAGCCTGCTTCGTAGGTCAGTCGCCCAAAGTTTTTCTGGTAGAACACTTCCCCGTTCCTGATGGCAATGATCTGGCAGCCGGGATAGGCTTTCTGGCGAATGCCTGCCAGGGCAATGGAATCGATCTGCTGCAATTTGACCGAGCTTGCTCCCACTCTTTCCGGCTCCACGTACTGCATGCGGATCGCCTGCTTGAGCTCAAGCCCCGAGCCAACCCTGAACAGGTTGGTAGAAACCGGCAGCGTGCCGTTTACGGTAATAGCACCGGCAATAGCCTCTGCGGCTGCTTTCTGGCTGAAGGCATTGTATTCATACAACTCCAGCACCGCAACGGATTTCGAAAGGTCTTTCAGCTTATTGATTAAGTAAGGATTGGAGAACAGGCAGCTCACTGTTTTATTCTGCGCCACGATCTTTGAGATCACATCCACGCTTCCCTCGCTGCATCCGAAATTTTTCTCGGGCTTATACGATGTTTTATTCACCTGCAGGATCACCAGGTTATAATTTTTCAATCGCGCTAATAAGGTATCCCTTTCTTTTTGCGTCGCCTCATGATCGATGGCGAAATGCTCTGCTTTCATATAGTGGCCCAGCGCCGCAGAGAAAAGCGTTTTTCCTTTATCACCGATGGATACTTCCGCTATTTTCAGGGTATCCGGGCGCTTCAGGGGCAGCAGGGAATGATCGTTTTTCAATAAGGTCACCGAAGCCTCCGCCAGCTTGCTGTTCATCACATTGGAAGCAACCGTGTTGAGGTCTTCGTACAGGTTCTTTGGATTCACGAACTGGCTCTTGTTGAGGCCGCACCAGTATTTGGCCTTCAATATTTTTTTACAGCGGGCATCTATTTCTTCCTGGGTGATTTGCCCATTGCTCACCGCCAGCTTGATCTGCTCCATGGCTTTGGGCACATTCTCCGCAAACAACAGCACATCATTACCTGCCAGCAGGGCTTTCACATCTACAATGCCGGGCTCATAAAAGCTGGCGACTCCTTTCATGTTCAGGGCATCGGTAAATACCAGGCCCTGGAAGCCCATTTGTTTTTTCAGCAGGTCGTTGATGATATAGGGTGACAAGGTAGAAGCCGTATTTTTTGTTGTATCGTAGCAAGGCACAAATAAATGCGCTACCATAATGCTCGCCAGGCCCTCATCAAACAAGCGCTTGAAAGGATAAAGCTCCAGGGTGTCCAGGCGTTCCTTACAGGCCGAAATAATTGGCAATGCTTTATGCGAATCGGTATCCGTATCACCGTGGCCCGGGAAGTGTTTGCCATTGGCCATCACGCCTTCCGCCTGCAGGCCTTTCATATACATCACCGCTTTGTTGGCCACGTTGTACTTATTTTCCCCGAAGCTACGCGTGCCGATCACCGGGTTCTCCGCATTATTGTTGACGTCCGCTACAGGAGCAAAATTCACATGAATGCCGATGCGCTTGCACTCGCGGGCAATCTGCCTGCCCATGTAAAAAATAAGCGAATCGTTTTTGATCGCTCCCAGGGTCATTTGCCGCGGGTACTTCGGTGTGCTGTCGAGGCGCATGGCCAGGCCCCACTCGCCATCAATGGCAATCAGCAAAGGCGTCTTCGACAGGTTCTGGTAATAATTATTAAGGCGGGCTTCGCGCAGCGGGCCGCCCTGCATGAAGATCAGGCCGCCGATGTGATAGTCCTGGATCAGCTCACGGATCTCGCGCACATGCTTCATGTCCTTGTTGCTATAGGCAGCTACCATAAACAGCTGCGCCAGACGCTGATCGGAGTTCAGGGAATTAAACACGGAATCGACCCAACGTGATTCTGAATTTAAAAAATCGGGGCCGTTCTTAGTGGGTGCCGGCTTTACAACAAAAGCCATGATCACCGTTAAAGACGCAAACAGAACAATTTTGCCAAACAATTTAATCATGTTGTAAGATACACTGGCTAAGCCCTTTTAAATTTACCAAAAAGCGATTGTTTTAAACAGCAACGTTTTGATAGATGAGCGTTAAAGAATACTAATTTGATGGTGGCCTCGAGAGCCTCAGCCACCGGCCGTTGACTGAGGCTCTCGAAGTCAACGAGGAAAAACGTCTACTTAATCCTTCCCGCCCCGTGGTAATATTTCTTGTAGTAGGGCTCATCGAGGTCGCTGATGATGACCCCGCGCCTGGTAGAGGCATGCACGAATTTATTGTGCTGCAGGTACACGCCCACATGCGACACGCTTTTGCCATTGATGATAAAAAAGACGAGATCACCTTCTTTCAGGTCGGAAACGCTGACGCGCTTGGTTTCCTCATAAATGGCTTTGGAAGAAGCCGATACTTTTTTATTGTAAACGGAAGAGCACAGCACTCCTGTAAATCCCGAACAGTCGATGCCGTTCTTATCCTTGCCGGCATACTTATAAGGCACAGCATACCAATCGTCAATAAATTTATAAAGCTTTTCGTTCTTGATGTCTTCTTCCGAAACATTAAGCCTTTCCGCATAGGTAGCGCGGAGCACACTCGAGCCTCCCTGGTTTTTTTCCGGAGATTTTGTTTCTGCTTTCGGTGTGTCGGACTCCGTATGCTGAGGCGTTTCCGTTTTTTTGACAGGAGCCTTTGTGTTCTTTACCGTTGACTGGTGATGCTTACAGGAAGACAGGTAAAGAAGAGCGAACAGCAAAGCCGCGCATTTCATATGTAAATGACCAGACATCTTGCCTTAAAATTACGCTCAAAAAGAATGAGATGACCGGGGGCCTGCAGGCAGTTAATAACAGAAGCCTGTTTAAACCTTACCCGGAGCGGTTTCCTCGTTATGGTAGTGCTTCGAGAATTTGGTGATGATGCGGTAGGCAATGTAGGCGAAGATCGGGGCGGCAATCACATCGTAGCTGTAATGCACATGCTGCATCACAACACCTACCGAAACAGCAATGGCTGCCACTAGGAACACGTATTTCAGCACTTTATCCGTTGTAAAGAAAAAGAACAGGAACAGGGTTGCTGCATGTCCGCTGAAAAACAGGTCTTTCAGGTTTTGGTTTCCTGCATAAAACGTATGCGTGAGTAAGCCATCGCGCAAAGGAATAATAGACGTAGGCGGCTCTAAGGGTATGAAAAACAAGGTGATAATCCGCAGCATGGTGAGCGATCCATACATCTGGATCAGGTGCAAAAAGCGGTAAGGCGACCAAAACGCATATACCAAAGCAATAATAGCCGTGGAATAGGTCACAAAAAAAATGAAGTCGGAGACGTCGCGTGGCTTGATGAAATTAAGAATGGGATCGTAGAAGGAATGGCCCTGGCGGGTTTCGATGTATGCCAGCAGGGCGGCAAAACCTGTAAGAATTACGGACAGGACAATGATAGATGTAAAAAAGCGGTTCCTGAAGTAGGGATTTGACAGGGCTATTTTCCAGTTATACATCATGTTAGCACAATATTAAGGATTTTGGAGGCAGGGAATTCTTAAAAATTGCAAAGGTTACGAACAAAACAGGCCGGAAAACATATTTCCCGGCCTGTTTCGAAACTTTAAAAAAACCAATGATGAATCAGGGAAGAGTGATCGGATAGGTATTTCCGTTGATGGTGACCGTCGCCAGGTCATCGCAGCTGCCATTACCGTAATCCAGGTAGCGGGTGGCTTTTCCGGAAGGCGTATGGGCAATGGTGCCGGCAGTGAAATAGCGGCGGCATCCGGGAGCCATGTTCCTGATCAGCGGGCTGGTAATAGTCGACTGGAAAGAGCCGCCGCCCGAAGTGGTTCCGCTGGCGCTTCCCGTAATCGCATACATATCGTCCTGCCAGCTCAGGGTAGCTTCGCCGGCTGTCCATTCGCGCTGACGGGTGCTCTGCCAGGTAATGGTTCCGCCATTGTTGGCTCTCAGGATCTGTAGGTTGGCCTGGATGCTGTATACCAAATGACCTGCTGCATTATGACCGTTGTTGGTAATCGTCTTGGAGCCTGTGACCTGGTTGTCGTTCACAAAATAATTTTGTGGCGTGACGGTAATAACGGTAAGCGAGTCCCTGTAACGACCTGTGAAGTTGAGGATGAGGGCACCCCTGCGGTATCTTCCGTCATTACCCAGGCAATTGCTGCTTCCGAAGTTAACGGTGACGGTTTTGGCGGCTGCCAGCGTGTCGAAGGTTAAGGTGGCGCAATTGCTGAGAATAGCTGTGCTGTTGGTCGTGCGGAAGCTGCTGACATTGTTGGTCCGGCCTGCCTCGTCGGCAATACTGGTCATATCATTTACAATGGAGGACGCCAGGGACTGTTCTGCTGCTGAGCTTGTGTCGCTATCCGTTTCTTCCTTCTCTTTCTTTTTGCAGGAAGAGAAAAGACCTGTAAAGACTACCGAGAAGAGGATAATTGCGAGGGAGATGTGTTTAGTTTTCATGAGCTTTCTTTTTTATCGGGTTTCTGGTTTCTATGACCCGGCAAAAAGAACAAGGTTTAATACCTCCTGAAAAACTTCCGGAAAAAAGACGCATTCAGGAGCCCCTCACATTACCGGGAATGCCCGTTGTACCTGCATTCTACGCAGGTTCCAGCCACTCTAAAAATAAATACGGTTTTATTTGACAAAGCTTCCGCAACCCGTATAGAGCTTGCCGTTGTAAACCAGCTTCACATAACGGCTTTCTTTTTCGCCGGCCATGTTGGTGCAGGGTTTGTTTTGAATCGTGATGCAATCCACCACACTTGAGCCGATGTCTATTTTCAGATCTGTTGGTTGATCGAGGTCGATATTTTTACGTTTCACCGTAATTTTATCCGTTCCCTGGTCTGCCACGATGAAGATCCTGTCTGTATAAAATTCGGCCGTCCAGCCGGGCTCCGAGCCGCTTGCTTTGAATAGCAGTTGGGCTGTTCCTTCCTCCTTCATATTCGCCAATTCTTCCACCGCATCCATTTTGGAAAGGGAAATGTTGACATCGGAAACCGTGTCTTCACCCTGCGTGATGGTTTTTTCGCCATTGGAATTCACCTGTGTGCAGGAAGCCAACAATAACAGGGAAGCAAAACAAGGAAGGATAATTTTTTTCATGATTCTGGTAGGATTTGAGAATACAAGATATGTAATTATTTGGCACAAACATTTATTGCAGGTTTAATTATACCTTTGCAGAAAATAAACCTTATGGATTTGAAATTTGATATCATCGAGATCCTGAAAGTGACTATGGTGCTGTTTGCCGTGATCGATGTGATCGGTTCTATTCCTATTATTATCAGCCTGAAGCAAAAAACCGGCGGTATCAATGCAGGCAAAGCCTCGCTGGTGTCTTTCGGCATCATGATCGTTTTCCTCTTCATCGGGCAAAGCATCCTCAGCATCATCGGCATCAGCATCGGCGATTTTGCCATTGCGGGCTCTTTCCTCATTTTCATCGTTGCCTTCGAAATGATCCTGGGGATCCAGATCTCCAAGGATACCATGCCGGCTACAGCGTCGGTTATTCCCCTCGCTTTTCCTTTGATTGCCGGCACGGGTACGCTCACCACCCTATTATCCATCAGGGCCGAATACAACATTGTTTCCATCGTGATTGCCATTATCCTCAATGTCATTATCGTGTATGTCGTGCTGCGCAACCTGAATCGTCTCGAGCGCCTGCTGGGTGCGGGCGGCATCGCTATCCTCAAAAAAGTGTTTGGCATTATCCTGCTGGCGCTGGCCATTAAGCTCTTCCGGAGCAATATCTCAGGACTGTAACTTTTCAATCAGCTCTTGTGCCCTGCTCCCTATTGTTGCGAGGTATCGCGGCAATTGGGAAAAGCCAATCGTTAATCACGAACCTGCCGTGAACATCATTAAAAAAGCCCCTCACGTGCGTGAGAGGCTTTTCTGTTTTCAGACAAGCTGAAAATTATTTCTTTTTACCACCTTTAGAAGCTGCAGCTAAAGAGTCAGCCATTTTGATAGAGTCAGCTTTAGCAGCTTCAGCAGCAGCCTGAGCAGCAGCAGCAGCTTCTACTTCAGCAACTTTAGCTAAAGAATCAGCAGCAGCTTGTTCAACTGCAGCGATAGAGTCAGCCTTAGCTTTTTCACGAGCTTCGATCTCTTCTTTAGATGGACCACAAGATACGAATGCAGCTGATAAAGCAGCTACAGCAACGATTGATAATACTTTTTTCATTTTGTTAGTTTTAGTTTTATTAATTTGGTTGCAAAAATACACGTTTTTTTTATCCAACGTTAAAAAATCAAAAAAAATCCAAATTATTTTTAAATGCCTGAAAATGATATCCTGAGATGAATGCTTACCTTTGTAAATATGTATAAATCCTTCCTGAAACCTTATTTATTTAAGTTAGACCCCGAAAAAGCGCATTACCTCACCTTCGACCTCCTCAAAACCGGTCTGAGAAACGGCTTAGGTCGGGCTATTTTTAAGTCAGCCTATAAGTATGAGCATCCCCGCCTGGAACGGAAGCTTTTCGGACTGACCTTCAAAAATCCGGTAGGCCTGGCTGCCGGCCTCGACAAGGATGCCAAAGTGTTTAATGAGCTGGCCAACCTGGGATTCGGCTTTATTGAGATCGGGACGCTTACCCCGAAACCTCAGCCCGGAAATGAGAAACCACGCCTGTTCAGGCTCCCGAAAGATAGCGCCATCATTAACCGCATGGGCTTTAATAATGAAGGGGTGGATGAAGCGGTAAAACGCCTCAGGGACAAAAAAACCAATGTGATTATCGGTGGAAATATCGGTAAAAATAAGGTGACGCCAAACGAGAATGCCATCAGGGATTACGAGTACTGCTTCAATGCGCTGTTCGACGTGGTGGACTATTTTGTGGTGAATGTGAGCTCGCCCAATACACCGAATCTCCGGGAATTACAGGATAAAGAGCCTCTGACGGCCCTGCTGAACCACCTGCAGGCCATCAACGCCTCCAAACCGAAACGTAAGCCCCTGTTGCTGAAAATAGCACCGGACCTCACCAACTCCCAGTTGGATGATATTATTGACATTGTGGCTTCCACAAAGATAGATGGCATTGTGGCCACCAACACCACCATTGCGCGCGAACCGCTCAGCTACCCGAAACCGGAAGTGGATGCCATCGGCATGGGCGGCCTCAGCGGAAAACCGCTCAGCAAGCGTAGCACGGAAGTGATTGCGTATTTAAAGACCAAATCCAACAATGCCTTCCCGGTAATCGGTGTGGGCGGTATCCACAGTGCGGAAGATGCCCTCGAAAAGCTCAAGGCCGGCGCCGACCTGATCCAGCTCTACACGGGCTTTATTTATGAAGGGCCGGGATTGATCAAAGCCATCAACAAATCCATCGTAAAGCATAATTTATAAGACTACATTATGGGAGCCTGGGATTACGGAATTTTTGACGACGACACGGCACTGGACCTCTCCTGTGAGCTCCGGGAAACGCCGGATCCGGAAACATTTTTCAAGGTCGCTTTTGAAACGGCTATACATGCCGAATACCTTGACTATGATGAATGCCACGCCGTGACAGTGTCGGCAGCCTATATCGATCATCTCTTAAACGGAACGCCGTATAACGATGAAGAAAACATGAGCCATTTTAAAACAAAATTCCCCGGTCTGCTGTTGATTGATCTGAAGCCATTAGCGGTATCGGCGCTCGGGGTTGTGATCGGTGAGACATCGGAATTGCAGGAGCTTTGGGCGGAAAATGAAGAGCTATACCCCAAATGGAAAGAAAACATTCAATCTCTTATCGGCAGGTTGAGCTAATATACGATTTATGAAAATTATAGAATGTCCCCGCGATGCCATGCAAGGCATTAAAGAATTTATCCCGACCCAGACAAAGGTAAATTACATCAATTCCTTACTGAAAGTGGGTTTCGATACCATTGATTTCGGAAGCTTCGTCTCTCCCAAAGCCATCCCGCAGATGCAGGATACGGCCGAGGTATTAAGGCAGCTTGACCTGGGCTCTTCAAAAAGCAAGTTGCTGGCCATTGTAGCCAATACGCGCGGTGCCGGGCAGGCCTGCGAGTTCGGTGAGATCCGCTACCTGGGCTTCCCCTTCTCTATTTCAGAAACCTTCCAGCAACGCAATGCCAATTCGAGCATTGCCGAATCGCTGGTGCGCGTGGAGGAGATCCAGAACCTGTGCATGAAGCACAACAAGGAGCTGGTGGTATACATCTCGATGGCTTTCGGCAACCCCTACGGCGATGTATGGAACAGCGATATCGTGATCAACTGGACCAAAAAGCTGAGCGACATGGGCATTAAGATCATTGCCCTCTCCGATACCGTCGGCGTTTCGGACAAAGAGAATATCCATTACCTGTTTTCGAATATCATTCCCGAATTCAAAGGTGTGGAAATAGGCGCCCACCTGCACTCCACCAAAGAAAAGGCTCTCGAAAAAATAGAGGCTGCCTACAAAAGCGGCTGTCAGCGCTTTGATGTGGCCATTCACGGCTTCGGCGGCTGCCCGATGGCTAAGGACGACCTTACCGGAAACCTGGCTACCGAAGACCTCGAGCTGTTTTTCGATACCAACAACATTCCTTTAAACCTCAACAAAGAGCTCTTACAAAAGGCTTATGTGGAAAGCTGGGATGTGTTTAACAGGTACCATTAAGAGAAAAAGCCTTCCGGCTTTTCCCTTACTGTTTCTTATAGGCTTCGATCAGGAGATTATCAAAATAGGCCGAAGGATTTTTGCTGATTTCTAATTCCTGCGCTGTTAACTTGTCTTTTTTCGACAGTTTATAGAAGCCGGAACCATTTACGTAATAGTATTTTTCTCCCCGCTGAGTGGTCACACTGATCGTGTTTACCTGCCCATTGGCCACATACCAGTAATTTTCCTGCTCTGTGCTTAGGTTTTTCCTTTCCTGCCGGTAAATGAATTTATGGAAGTAGACTCCTCTTTCCGGGTTGTATAACACATAGCTTTTGAGAACGGGCGTACCGCTAACCGCCGTGCCTGTATCTTCAAGCGCCACATAAATATCCCTGCTCAGGTGCTTATAGCGTGTTCTGTCTTTGCCGCTTTTCCCGTGTATGGTTTCACTCGGCACATAGGTTTCCGAAGACATCTGATAGGTAAATACCTGAGCCACGATCGTATCCTGATTGGCGGAGAGCTTAATATCCATGTAGCTCTTATGGTCCGCATCCAGGTCGCTGTCGGTTCCCGTAAAGATATAGCCGCTATGACTTTTTTTATAAAAAAACCGGTTCTGAGTTTCCTCTACATGCTTAGCTGCCTTATTAAAGGCTACTTTGCTTGCAATAGCCTTATCCAGCCCCCTCAACAATTGAGCCTTAGCCTCAACCGGGCCAAGAAGGGAAAGGAGTAGTACGGTTGCAGCGGCGGCTCTCATTATTTACTCTCCGTTTTTTCGCCACTTTTATTAATGTAGAAAGTGTTCCAGCTAAAGCCGTCCGGCTCGAGGATGCTCACCTCAGCCCTATCCGAATAAAAAGGCTTTACCCTGTCGTATTTGAAAGGAATGACTTCTTTCCCTGCCAGGTCGATGTATCCCCATTTATCGTTTAGCTTGGCTCCTGTGACACCGTTTTTAAACTCATAAAGAACGTCTTCATACGTAAATGGAATCATTTCCTTCCCTTCGATAGTTACAAAGCCCCATTTTTTATTGAGCTCAGCCGCAAAAATGGATTGATTTGTACTATTCAACAGATCCGAGATATTATCGTATTTGCATGGAATCACTTCTTTTCCGATACGGTTCACATATCCGAATTTTTTATCCTTTTCGGCTTTGGCAAAATTCCCGGAATTGAATGCCTGGATGAAATCGTATTCTGCCGGCACAACCTCTACTCCTGCTTTATTGATATAGCCTTGTTTTCCCTTGTTAGATATCACATGGCACAGGTCACCGTTATATGAGTCGATCTCGCGGTATTTGATAGGCGTTACCTCTTTCCCGGTATTATCAAACAGGCCATAGTCGGAAGTATATTTTCCATCAACAGGCGCTGTTTTCACATTTACCTTATAAAAGGTTTTATCAAAAGCCTCTACGTCGTTGTATTTAACAGGAATAACTTCCTTGCCCAGCTTATTGACGATGCCGTATAATCCGTTTAGTTTTGCAAAATACAGATCGTTGAAAGAAATGATCAGTTTTTCATATTTCGGCTCAATTAAAAGCTTACCTGTCTTATCGACCAAGCCATACTTATTCTCTGCCTTTACTACCGAAACGCCATCCACAAAATTGTTGATGTCGTCGTATTTGGCGGGAACAACTTCCTTGCCCATTTTATCAACTACGCCGTATTTAAAATTAAGCTGTACAACAGCCATGTCGTTTTTGTAGCTCCGGATAGCATCGTATTTGGGCTCTACCACAACCTGTCCTGTGGCGGACTTAAGCCCCCATTTGGCATTGTTTAAATCCTGGAATGGTTTCAGCGACTGGCCAAACGATTGGCATACAGCAAAACATAAAATTAACGCGATTCTCATAGTTTATTTTTTAGATGGTTTTAAAATCGAGTTGAAATTACAGAATTTGGCAATAGGGGAAAGCGGAAACAGACACTTTCCGGATTTGAATTAGTATTCGCTAAAGAATGATGAGTATCCGACCGGATCCTGCATCAATTGCCCCTGGTTCAGAAAGCTATTACAAGTAAAGAGGCTATGCTTTCAACGTGTTCTCAGCATTTCCCAAAGGACAATTCCCACGGATACAGCCACATTCAACGAGTGCTTGGTGCCGAATTGCGGGATCTCGATGCAGGCATCGCTCCGGTCGATTACTTCCTGCTCCACACCATACACTTCATTACCGGCGATCAGCGCCAGTGGCTTCGCCGGTTTTTCAAAGCGGTTGAGCATCACCGAGTGCTTAGCCTGCTCTACTGCGGCAATGAAATAATCCTGCTTCCGTAATTCGTCAATGGCTTCGCCGGTGCTTTTAAAATATTTCCAGCTGACGGTTTGCGTAGCGCCAAGCGCCGTTTTTTCGATGTCTTTGTGAGGAGGCACTCCCGTAACACCACAGAGGTAAACCGCTTCTATTAAAAAGGAATCGGCGGTGCGAAACACGGAACCCACATTATTAAGGCTTCTCACGTTATCAAGCACCAGGATGATCCTGTTCTTTTCCGACTTTTTAAATTCGGCCTGGTTCATGCGCCCCAGGTCGTCCATGCTCAGCTTCTGGTGTTTGCTCATGATTGCAGCCTTATTCCCGTTTTTAAGAAATTTTAAATCAGTATGTCCAATATATTCCTCTTATTGGAGGTTAAACCTCAAGCTAAAGCCGGCATTGGTATTGGCTGTAGGAAAGGAGTTGGAGGTCTGTGGGCTGGTACGGATCCAATCGTAGAACAACCTCAGGTTAATATTCGGCGTGAGCTGGTAGTCGATCGCTGTTTTAAGGGAAACGATGTTTTGCCCGCCTGTCGGAGTACTGATCTCATCCACGATCTTACGGATAATGGTGAGGTTTCTCCTGTAGGATAAATCTATTTTGAGGTTCAGATCGCTTTCCAGCGGCTTGCCTTTGATCTTGAGCGAATTGATCTTGAGCTTAGGATAGCGGTAGCCCACGCCCACAATATATTCCTGGCCTTTGGTTTCAATGATCTGAGGTCCGGTAATATTGAGGTTCACGGTTTTATCTTTCTTGATCTCGAAGTTGGCCATCAGGCCCGGCTTGTTGAATTTGAAATCGAACTTGATCAATGGGCTGAAGGCCTCGGTAATGGTAGCGCCCGCAATGGTATACCTCGGGTTGAAGTTACGTGTTCCGCCGCCCACGGCGTTATCTACAGGCACACGCGTGGCACCGCCTTCTGCGAATAACAGGTTATTGGTATAGCCACCTAAGGTATAAATAGAACGGTAGGCATGGCGCACGGTAACCGACTGGAAGTATTTTTTCATGACCTTCAGTTTGCCCAAACCATCCCAGCTGATGCTCCAGTTAGGAAGCGGAACCTGTTTGAACATCTTGTTCGTACCTACTCCTTTCAGCTTTCTTCCTGTATAGGCTTCATAAAAGGCTCCCAGTAAAACGTCCTGTTGCGTTGAGCTGTAACCATCAACATAAGCAGGAAGCCCGCCACCCGGCGATTGTAAGCCGGCAGAATTAGGATTGGCTTTACCCAGCTCCTCTGCAATGTTTGGCCTGATGAGTAAGAATTCGTCAAACAGGGCCGACTCCGCCCCTTTTCCTTTGTCCTTGAACGAGCGCCCGAGGGTGAACACGCTGATGCTGTAATTTCCGCTATAGGTAGGTGTTTCAAACAGGTAGCCCTTGTTGCTGTTATCCCGTTGTGTGGAGTCGTAGCGCACAAACAGCGACTGGCTAAAGCCATTGCTCTTGGTACCGTTCAGCTCGATCTTCAGGCTACCATGCGGCTCTACATTGGCCCTGTAGGTAAAGTTATCGGTTTGCGTGGTCGTATAAGGCAGGCTCTGATTCGGATTTTGCGTCAGCCAGTTGTTATTGATTGCTTTCCGGAGAATACTGTCGTTGGCGCCACTCACAAAGCTAAAGCCCGGTGCAAAGCCATAGCGGCTGTTATTGTCCATACCCAGGTACTGGGAGCTCGGCATAAAGCCCGGAAGCCCTGTACCATTGGTTTGCGAAAAGGCCACGGATACCTGCTTGATCATCATGATGCCGCGGGCCAGGAACTCGCCGATGTCCTTCACACTATTATCCTTCTTGGTGGTATCGTTCTTCTGCTCGGAAGCTTTAGGACCTTTGCCTCCCGCTTTTCCGTTACTGCCCGTATTGATCTTCCGGAAATACGGGATCTTATTATACAAGGTAGGCATAGTAAGAGCCACATTGGCGCTCCTGGTATTCGTATTCTGAATGCTGTTACCGATCTCTTCCTGCGCAAAAGGCCTCCTGGTCCAGGTATAGGTGGAGCCGTATTTCACACTTGAGTTCACAAAATCGAAGATCGGAATCTTGTTGATCGGCAGCTGGTAGTTGAGATTAGCCTGGTGCCTGTAGCCGATGGTTTCTCCGAGTTTTTTCAGGTTGTTCTGGATCTGCACTCGCTCCGTATCCGTATCGATCCTGTCCGGCGATTCCATGATCCGCGCCTCGTTATTGGCCGTGAAATCGAATTTCAGGTTTTTGGTAAAGGCCCACTGCAGGTCATAATTCCTGGTCATGATAAAGGTTTTATTGAACTGCGGTTTCGTAAACTGGTCGCTCGTTCCGCTGTAGAAGCTGGTGATATCCCTGTTGAGCAACTCGCTGTATGTCCTGTTCACATCCGTATTGAAGCCCAAACGGCTTGGCAGCGGCGTGAGGTTGATGTCCTTCACAATCGCCATCCATTTGTTGTTCAGCACCTTATTTTTGGTTTTCTTGAATGGCGTCCAGGCTTTGGCATTGATGGCATAGTTATAGGACAAGGCTCCGCGGTAGGATTTAACAATGCTGTTGGCAATGTTCACGTTATGTCGCGTCACCTCATTATAAGCATAGGTTACCGAGAAGTTCGACACATCCCATGGCATAGGCGCCTTGCCTTCTTTTTTGAAGCCGTCGACACGCACATTGGAGAAGTTATAGCCTTTGCGCACCGTCACATCCTGGGCATTTTTCTTGATCTCGTTTTTCAGGGTAGCGTCAATCGCCTTATTGTCGATCAATACATCCGGATCGTAAGGGTTGAACATCGGCGTGACCCGTGTTTGTCCATAGGCATAATACACCGGGAGGTTCACCTTCCATTTTACCGGGAAGAATTTACCCAGCTGGAAAGTCGTTGCCGCATCCCACTGGAAAGTAGTTTCCCTGCTCCGCTCGCTCACTTTTTTCTCAATGCTTCCAAAGAACGGCAGACTGTACAGCGCCGATAAAGATACCTGTCCGAAATCGGCCAGCTTGGCCTGCACACGGCCCGTTGCCGCCCAACCGCCTTTGTTCTGGAAATCCGTCAGGCGCAGCTCATTCACCCACACTTCCACGCATTTAGGCAGGGCGCTGTTATCCTTAGGATTCCGGATCCCGATCATCATGCTCTTCACGGTTGCCAGGTTCGGATTTCCCACCACCGTAATGTTATAGCCTCCAAAGGTTTCCGTATACGGCTTTTGGGCCGCCGCCAGGTCAAGACCCGTGGTACTGTTCCGGTTGGTTTTCACCCCTGTAATCTCCTCGAAGTCCATGATGAACTCATTCTCCTGCGGCCATACATTGTATTTGGCGGTTTCATCATTCGGATCATAGTAACCCTTAGGCGTTACTTTCACCGGAATTTCGTACTCATAATAGTTGTTGTTGAAATCGGAACCTAAGCGAACGAATACGGTGACATCACCATCGTGCAGAACATCCGAACCCATTTGCTCGGCATGCATGAACATCCTCATTTTTTTGAAGGAACGCACATCGAGGTCGATATTTTTATAGATCGCACGGCTGTCACCGTCTTTCAGGTTACAAGCCCTTAAGGAAAGCGCCTGCTCATTGAGCAACACCAGGTTAGTCGTTTGCACATTCTGTTGCTGCTGGATTCCCGGAGGAATCACATAGTTTACCGGTGTGCGGGTGGCATTTTCCTGTAAGCTTACGGCCGATACGTCGAAGCTGGTGGTGTTATCATCATTGGCAATGTACTCACCCGGTTTCTGAAGATCGAACTGGTACCTTCTCCAATCGCTGCGCACGAGCTCGAAACGGGCCAAACGGCATACGACCGGCTTGTTGAAGCCTCTCATGAACACCCTCATAAAACGGATGGAGTTCAGGCCTTCGATGGAACCGACAGCCGCCTCATATTCCGCTACCGGAATTTTGAACTGATACCAGTTTACTTTTTTACTGATCCCGTCAATAGTTGTGGTCCCTTCGGTAACGTTCACGAGGTAGTTCTCCCCTACTTTAGAAGTCTGGAAATCCTGGGGCGAAATCTTCACGCGGTACTGGTAATAGCTTTCCGTTTCATTCAGGGTATTGTCCTTATTCACGTCTTCGATATTCGGAGAGTTGGAACCTACCACATTCACGCCGTTCATCGTTGCCAGGTCTCCCGTAGGCGAGTTGCCTTCCGAGCCATTGTATTTTTTATAACGGTGCAGGGTATTGCCCAGGAGATTTCCGAGGCCGTCGTAGGAAGCGTCTTTCGGATGCAGGTAATTATCGGAGCTAGGATCCACGAGGGCATCCTGCACCAGCTTACGCGACTGATCGTAGGAGCCGACATCCCCAATTCTGCTAACAAACGTACCGAATTTCCGGGTCTCTGTTGTGTCGATCATCCCGTCATAACCAATATCCTGGAAGGGCCTGTCATTGACCTCGTTCACAAACGCATTCGAAGCCGGTGTCAGGATAGGATATACACCGATATTACCACCACTGGTTGAAAGGCTGGCATTAGGTCCGTTGGGCGCTCCCGGTAATCCGTTCTCATAAAGCATCCCACCGTCTTTTACCACATCTTCACTGATATTACCAAGGTTGATGAACATTTCCCCCGAAGGGCCATTGTTCCGGTCCATCCCCTCGTAGGTTTTTGTGGAATCGTAATCTTCATTGAAAGGATCCATCATCCAGAACTGGATGTACTCGATATTCGCAGCCTGGAAATCGTTGGTTTCCAGGCGGCGCATGATTCCGCCCCAGCGGTTCTCCGGAAGATTCAGCAAACCCTTGTTAGAAGCACCTGCCGAATAACCCGGTACAGGATCAGCATCGTAGTTATAAGGACCGCGCTCGTTCGGATAGAAAGCCAGATCGAGCACCGATAAGACAACCGGCTGTCCGTTGGCCGGTGTTTTGGAAGGAAATAATTCCGTTTCCAATACCTGGCGCATAAAGTTATTGGAATACGTTTCTTTAGGAATATTGGCCGGCTTCAGGTTGGAGTTCTGCTGCCCGTAAAATAAGTTATCAATGGTGTACCAGTTGAACTGGGCGCGGTTATTTCCTGTTCTGATGTCGTTGTTCAGTACCGCTTCCGGGAACATGCTGTTTTGCCCCTGCGGAATACTGGCCAGCGACCAGGCCTGTGGGCTCTTAATGTCGATCAGGGAAATACTGCCTTCAAAATCGTCGATGTAGGATGTTCCCGTTTTGCCGATTGCTTTGGCATTACCCGGAATCAGCTGGGCAAACTCGCCCTGCGTTACGATCGTACTCATCTCTTTGGTGTTGATGAGCGGGATCTTATCCACGAGCCTGGTCAGGAAAGGTGCGTCTGTTTTGTAATTGTAATCCAATCCCCAGATGGTGTTTGAAACCGGCTCGTCGCCGATGTTCACTTTTTGGGTCACCGGCTTTTCATTCAGCCGCAATAAGGTACCACCGAGTATGAGGTCTTTGTTTACCTTATAATCGAGCCTTGTGCCGAAGAGGCTTTTCTGCTGAACGTTGAAGAGCGAGTTACTTTCGGTGCTTACCTTGATATTAGCCCCCGAATTGAGGATACTCTCATTAATGATTTTTACACGCCCCAGGGTATAATCCACGGTATAATCCTGGTTCTCTACCAGTTTCTGCCCGTTGGCCGTTACAGATACCGCTCCCTGCGGGATATTGAGGGCATTGAGGGAAATCTCGGCACCGGAAGCGGATTTATACTGTCCTTTGAGCTTATAACGGTTCTTTTCGGGGAGCTGCTGTGCAATGGTACGCGTGGAATCATAGAGCTCCTGGTAGATGTATTTATCCGCAGCCGGGAAATCGCCCGGAGCAAATTTAGCCCGGAGGTTATTACCAAAAGGTTCCTTGGAAGATAAATACACACGGCCGTTGGTCGGGTTGATCGTATAATCCTTAATGAAATCGAAGACCCCATCGGAGTACTTATCACCGTTCACGCTTAGCTTATCGAGGTCCATCACCTGCAGGTACAGCTGCCCGTTGCGGCTGCCGGCAGGCACATAAGGCACATCCACCCCGGTTTCGATGTTGTTGTAATACACATCACATTTAAAATCCTGGGAATTAAGGTTATAGGCTCCAATGGAGTAAACGTTTTTCATCATCAGGTCCCAGGTTAGATACCTCGGGTTGGTAAGCGTTCCTTTCAATAATTTCAGGTACAGCGGGCCGGTGGTAAACTGGTCGCTGAACTCACCCACCTGGTAAGTCCTGCCATTGTAGGTATACTGGTAAGCCACCGCCACCGCCACGTCATTATTAATAGACTGGTTGATGGAAATGAAACCCAAACGTGTATTGATGGTGAACTCGGAAGGATTCAGCCGGCGGGCATTGGTCACATATTCATAATCGCGCGACGATTCCATAAAACCGCCGTTGTTATTACAGCTGTTGGTAGTGGTCATTGGGCTGGTCAGCTGCGTATTGATCTGGTTGGTGGTGGTATTGGTACGCGCCGGCATCAGGCCATTGGCTGTGTTGGTAATGATGCTGTATAATGTATTGGCATTATTATGAGGTACAATGCCCACGGTATCCTGCAAACGAAAATTCGCATCTGCCTGGCAGGCAGGATCGCTGAGATTCGGATTGACGTGCACCGCGTCCTCTCCCAAATCGGAAAAGCCCACAAAGCTTCTCACGTTTTCGGTGCTCCCGGTCTGGTTGGTAATGTATACCTCTGCTTTGGTAATGACGATAGGTGTAGCTACCACCGGAAGCGTCTGCATCCAGTCGTCGTAATTATCGCGGAAATAGTGCCCGAGGTAGTAGTGCTTGTTCACCTCGTAGTTATCGGCCGTCACCACGAAGTTCTGGATCTGAGCGCCACCCTGTACGGAAACCTCCTGTTTCTTACCACGCTGCTGCGAGAAGATGGTGGTAGCCGTCAGGCGGCCGAACTGCAGCTGCATCTTTACCCCGAACAAGCTCTGGCTACCGGTAATTAAGGTACTGTTGAGCGGCAGGCTCACGTTACCCGCTTCAATTTTTTTGATGATCTCGTCTTCGTAGCCGGTGTATTCCAGCTTCATCTGGTTCTCCCAGTCGAAAGACGCTTCTGTATTATAGTTGGTGGTAATCTTCAGCTTATCCCCGATCTTCCCGATCAGGTTCAGCTGGATCCGCATGTTAAAGTCGAAATTGGTTACTTTTTGCTGACGCTGGGGAATAGCCGGATTTAAGGTTTTGTTCCGGTTGAGAGCAAAAATCAGCTCTGCCGTACCTGTAGGCTTAATGTCTACGGTATTTCCACCGAAAATCCGGTCGAAGATCTCATTATTAACAGTTAATTTCGGGATAATGCCCTTTTTATTCTGATTATTGAGGTCGTCGGCCTTGATTTTGGAGCGCCAGTGATCCTTTACCGCTTTTTTGAATAAGGCGTCCTGGTAATCCTGGAACTCAACATAGGTTTCGGGGCGGTAATCCAGGTCCCCCATCTTTTGGGTCACGTCGTAATTTCCCGTTTTAGGGTTATAGTTCGTTTCCGTCTTGATATTGGAAGGGTTGGAAAGGTACAGGCCGCTGTTGTCGTTGTATACCGGCTGTACATTGCTGTTGTCGTTGAACTCGTAGGGCAGGTCTTCTTTCGTAACAATGGGCGTATCGGGCGGAAGCGCCGCCTCTTCGAAATAATGCGGTTTGCTCAAAGGCGATGTTTTGGCTTTGGAGCCAACCACAACGCTCATTAATCCGATGGATACAGAAGCAACAACAAGAAATTTAAACCCTCCTTTTACCACGCTGATTTGCTTACATGTTTTTTAGCGCTGATTTGATCAGCAGTTCCACATTATCAGTACCAACACCTTGTTGTTTTATTGCTTTTTCAATGGCTTTTTCCGCTGTCATTTTTGGAAATCCTAAGGTCATGAGAGCCATTAACGCCTCGTCCCTATTTTTATTGTATGATGTCGTTAAAATCTGTGAAATTCCCCCCTCATGCTTGCCCATTTTGCCCTTCAGGTCCACCACAATCCGTTGTGCAGTCTTCTCTCCAATGCCTTTTATGCTTTTTAACATTGTGACGTTGGCGGTGTTGATGGCGCCTGCAATTTCTACCGGCGACAGGGAGGAAAGCATCAGGAGGGCACTGCCCCCGCCTACTCCCGAAACCGAGATCAGTTTGCGGAACAATTCGCGTTCCTCGCTATCGGCAAATCCGTAATACCTGGGGTTATCATCCCTCACATAGACACTTTCGACAAAAAGCTTTGCGGAAGCTTTTCCCTGAACGGCCGTATAGGTAGTCAGGGAAATGAGCAAGCCGTAGCCGACTCCGTTACTTTCTATAACTGCGTAGGCAGGATTCAGTTCGGCTATTTGCCCGTTGATATAGCTGATCATAAGAGGCGTGAAAATAATAAAAAATCAACCAATAACGTGAAAAAAAGTTAATATATTTTGAGCCCGCAATTAACCGTTTGTTGTTAAAATTTAACCCTTTAGGGGCAAGGCACAAACTTTGGTTATTTTAAATAATTGTTATATTTGCGTAACTAAAAACTAAACAGAAACAAAGATTTGGAAACTACAATCATCATTTCTCTCTTAGTGTCGGCTTACCTGGTTGGATCCATCCCAACAGCCGTTTGGTGGGGTAAGCGTTTTTACGGGATCGACGTCCGCGAATTTGGAAGCGGCAACGCCGGCGCTACCAATACCTTCAGGGTTTTAGGAAAAAGGGCGGGTATTCCTGTTCTCATCATCGACATCGTGAAAGGCCTTCTGGCAACTTCCCTGGCCTTCGTATCACCTTACGCATTTGATACCAACCAGTTTGTAAACCTCGAGCTTGGCCTGGGCATTGCAGCGCTTGTCGGGCATATATTCCCGGTATTTGCGGGCTTCAGGGGCGGCAAGGGCGTAGCCACCATTCTTGGCGTGGTTATCTGCCTCACACCTTTCACCAGCCTGCTGGTGCTGTTTGTGTTCCTTTCGGTGCTCATCGTTTCCAAATACGTATCCCTTTCCTCTATGGTCGCAGGTATTTCTTTCCCGCTGATCTTAAACCTGGTTTTAAAAAACAATAACGAAACGCTCATGACATTCTCCATTTTTGTGGCCGTCATGCTGATCGTAACCCATAAAAAAAATATTACACGCCTCTGGAAAAGACAGGAATCGAAAACCTACCTCTTTGCCCGAAAAACGGCTTAACCAGGAAAACCGGCTTAAAGGCCGGTTTTTTTATGCTCTTTTATTGATGAGCAATGGCTTCAGCCGCCGTAGGTTTCATCCTTGCCATGGCTCGAAATGTTAAAGCCGGCGGGAGTTTCGTTAAAGCCGTTGTTAAAAACATTAAAGCCGTGGCTTCCGGGACCTCCGCCACCGCAGGTTTCATCCTTGCCGTGGCTTCACATGTTAAAGCCGGCGGGAGTTTCGTTAAAGCCATTGTTAAAAACATTAAAGCCGTGGCTTCCGGGACCTCCGCCACCGCAGGTTTCAT
>CAZIYT010000002.1:1027800-1216330 GCA_964543545.1 uncultured Flavobacterium sp.
CCTTGCCGTGGCTTCACATGTTAAAGCCGGCGGGAGTTTCGTTAAAGCCCTTGTTAAAAACATTAAAGCCGTGGCTTCCGGGACCTCAGCCGCCGTATGTTTCATGCTGGAGGCTGGGAGTTTCATCGTTACCGAAGCTTCAGGTATTAAAGCGGGTGAGGGTTTGTTCAAGCCGGGAGGCCACAAAAAAGGCCCGGTTACGATAAATCGTAACCGGGCCTTTTTCATAATCAGTGAAATCAGCTGAAATGCTTATTCGATAATCAGCTTTTTAGAAACTTTCTGGTCTCCCAGGTACATATTGATGACATAGACGCCCTGAGCCAAAGTACCGTTTTTGTTTACGGTATAGCTTGCCCTGTTTCCGTTCATGTTAAAGTTCTCAGACTCTTCCACAATCCTTCCTACGATATCCATCACGCTTACTTTTAGTTTCGCGCCTGAAATCGTGTTGAAATCAACGGTAGCAGAAGCGTTGGTTGGATTCGGGTAGATCATCATATCGAGGGATTTTTCCAGCTCATTGAGGCCAACAGAGCCTGAGAGATTGATTTGGTCGATGAAGATATTATTGGAGCTACCGGCAGCAGCATCGCTCTTGAACCAGAAACGGAACTTCACGCTTGGCTTGTTATTCAAGGCTGTTAATAAGCTGGAAGGTATGGATACCTGTTTCCATTGCGCAGCTGTTGGAGAGAAAGAGGCTGCCTGCACACCGCCGGAAGCGGAAGCCATGCTGCCTATATTCGGAACACCAAGCACATTGGACCATGTACCGCCGCAATCCACACTGTACTGTACTTTGAAGGTATCGGCCTGTGCCGTTACTTTTTTGGCATAAGCATAGTAGTAAGAGAAAGCGACGTTGGTCGTATTGGAGAAATCATAAATAGGTGTTTCGAAAATATCGATGTGGCCACCTGAGCTTGCCTGGGCGGCATTGTTCAGGAACATGCTTTGTGCGGTACTGTTGCCTCCTGTTGAAGGATTAACGGCCCATGCCACAGAACCTGCATTGTTATTGATAACCGTGATACCGCCGGGGATCCCTGTGCCTGTTTCGAAATCATAGGTATTTGGCAATAACACACCACCGGCGCCCTGTACTACTGTAATGTAAGAGGTTTGGGTTTTGGTATTGTTTCCGGAAGGATTGGTAGCTACCAACGATACCGAATAGGTACCGGGAGCCGCATAAGTTACTACCGGAGCATTGGCAGTAGAAGTCGCAGGAGTACCGCCTTCAAAGGTCCAGGAAACGCTTCCTGAAGTACCCAGCTCACTTTCGTTGGTAAATGTCACCGCATTTCCGGCACATACATTTTTCTTATTGGCATCGAAATTGGCAACCGGAGCGCAGGTATAGCCTGGCGTAATGCCTGTGGCAATAAGGTTGGCTGCCGACCATAAGTTATTTCTTCCGGCGGTAGCGCTGGCTGCAGCGGCTCTCATCCGTGTTACCTGCCCCTGTGTGAAGTTTTTAGGGCAGCTTGAGTAATCCATGAAGTTCTCTACATTCCATAAGTTGCCGGATCCTGAGCAGGAGTTTGAGTTACTCACCGGGCATTGGCTTAGCACGCCCTTGGTTGGAGGTGTATCGGTTACTCCATCATCGCCACAGGTACTTCCGGGGCTGTTGGTGCTTCCGAAGGTGTGACCGAGGTTGAACCAGTGGCCGATCTCATGGCTTAAAGCCCTGGTACTCAACCCGGAAAGCTCGCTGGAACGGTAAACAATGGCATCGGAATTAACGCCGGGTGAAGACCCCGGTAAATAGGTATAGCCGCCAATGTAGGTCCCACTGGTCGTTGGGCAGGTAACACCTGTACCGTAGATACAGTTTACGATATACACATTCAGGTATTTTTCACGCGGCCAACGGTTGGTACCGGTTCCGGAATAGTTGTAAGCGCCTCCGTTCTGGTTCCAGTAGATGCTTTCATTATCGTGGCGGATGATACCGTTGGTACAGTTTCCGTTCGGATCTCTTTTGGCCAGGGCAAATACCATTTCGGCATCCACGTAAATGGATTTAAAATTAGGGTACACGCTTCCTGTATCGGCACCTTTGCGGCCGTAATCCCTGTTTACCTGGGCAATAGCATCGATAAATACCTGGTCGGCAATATTCTGAGGGCCCATAATATGGAATACCACCGGAATGGTATAGCTCACCGCAGCCACTCTTTGCGCCATCTGTGTTTTGGCAAGTTCTGCCTGGTATTCCTGCTCCAATTGTGATTGGATAAGGTTGTACTTAAGTTTCAGATTAGGATCTGCTTTGAAAGCCTCTTCCATCACCTGGTAAGTGCTGCAGGGTTGCTTGTTACCGTTCTCCTGGGCAATCCCTGCAAGAAACAGGCTACTACCCAATAAGGTCAGAAATTGTTTTTTCATTCGAGCAATTTTTTTTAATTAGAGTGTTTGAATTATAAATAGCGATTACAATATACGTAAAAATACTTAATTTAAAAACTTCAATTTTTTTACAATTTTATAACACAGAGTAGCCCGGGGAGGCCTTAAACCTGTTTAGAGTCTATTTTTTAGCGTTACTTTCTTTGGTGTTCAGGGCCATCATCTGGCGGAGTGTCTTTTCCATCCCGTCCACACTACCATCGAGGAAGATCACATTGCCTTTCCCCTGCTCGGCGAAGTTCTTCACGGCTTCGGTCCACATGCTGAATAAGATCAGGGAGGTATCCAAATCCGATTCCTTCATTTGTTTAGCTGCTTCCGCCATACCGCGGGCCACTTCCTCCCGGAAAAGGGCAATCCCCTGCCCGCGCATCTGTGCCGCTTCTTTTTCGGCAGTCGCCGAGATCTTGATAAAATTACCTTCGGCTTCCGCCGCTTTGGTCCTGGTGATCAGTAAAGCCTGGCCTTCGTTCTCGGCAGCTGCCTTTAAGTTATTGCTGGCCACTACTTTAGCCATAGAGCGCATCACCTCTTCGTCAAAGGTAATATCGTTGAGCTGCAGGTCGATGAGGTGATAGCCCCACTCTTCCAGCATCATATCCAGCTGTTCTTTCACGGCTTCCACAATATCCCTTCTCAGCGACAATACTTCCGATTGCTTTTTGGTAGCCACAAAGGCCCTCACCGAGCCTTCGATGGAGCGCACCAGGGCTTGCATGAGGTTTCGCTCATCTATAAATTTAAAGGCTACATTTTTAATGGATTCTTCATTTTGGTTGATCACCGCATAGAGCAGCATGGCCGTGAAATTCACGTTGGCCTGGTCGATCGTCACGGCCTGGAAGCCCAGCTCCACACTCTTATTCTGAATGGAGATCTTTTTATATACTTTTTCGATGAACGGGATCTTCATGTTCAATCCCGGGGACAAAATCCTCTTGTATTTCCCAAAAACGGTAATGACCGCCACAGTTCCCTGCTGAACCGTTACAAAGGACAAGAACACCAGCAGCAAAGCCAGCACGGAGAATGTAATAATAAATGGCATAGTTTTATATTTAAAATTGTTTGTGTAAATTTAGTCATCCATTCTTAAAAACAAAACAACCCATTGAATAACTTGTTTAAATGGCTTAGCCTTACCTTACTGATCCTGTTACAGATACAGGTTGCCGCCCAAAAAGACACAGCAAAAAGCGCCACACCCGAGGTGGACCTGTATAAAGCAGCGATGAAGCTGATGGATTCTTCGAAATACGAAGAGGCCATTGTGCCTTTGAAAAAAGCGGTGAAGCTAAAAGCCGACTACATAGAAGCCTGGAATAAAATGACCCAGGCAAAAATCAAGCTTAAGGATTTTAAAGGCGCTGAAAAAGATGCGAAGGCGGCGTTAAAAATAGCGCCCGATAATTTTGAAGCCCGTAAGAACCAGGCCATTGTATACTACGAAAGCCAGAAGTTCAAGGAAGCCAAAGCCGCCATTGATTCGGCCATGGTGCTCAATAAGGACGACGCCGAGCTGTTTTACTACCGGGGCAGGCTCATGTTTGACGGAAAAGCCTATAAGCAGGCCCAGGATGCGGCCAACGAGGCCATCGACCTCAGGCCGAATTACCTGGAGGCCATGCTGCTGAAGGCCGACGCCCGCTTTGAGCTGAAAGAATACTTGTATGCCATCCGGGAAATAGATGCTGCCATGAAAGTCATGCCGGCCGACAAGCCGGTATACAGCGCTTATAAGACGCGTGCCAAGGCCCGTTTTGAAACCAAGGATTATAAGAACGCCGTCAACGACTGGAACGTATTCCTCGAAGCTTTTCCGGAAGATGAAGAGGCCCTCATTGCCCGGGGCGCCTGCAAAATAGAGTCTGCCGACAACAGTGGCGCCATTGCCGACCTCGACCAGGCCATTAAGCTCAATCCCAAAAACCCCGTAAGCTATAACTACCGCGGCGTAGCCAAAGGCGAGAACAAGCAATTTGTAGAGGCCCTGAAAGACCTTGATTATGCCATCAAGCTGAAATTTGATTATGGCGCTGCCTTCGTCAACCGGGCTGCTATTAAGTTTGCGAGTAAGGACAAGCGTGGCGCCTGCGAAGACCTGAACAAGGCCGATAGCCTCGGCGATGAAATGGCCGTGAAGCTCATCGAACGCTACTGTAAAAATTAGCCGCTTTTGAGGAATTTTCTCTTTCCTGTTTTTTTAATTACGAACTCACACGAATATCCCAATCCGTGTTTATCGTTAGATTTGTATATTCGTATCACTATTCGTAATTCTTCTGATGAAAACCGCTATCTACAGAAAAGCCCACTTTAATGCCGCGCACAGGCTCCATAATCCCGCTTTCGATGCTAAAACCAACGAGGAGGTGTTTGGCTTGTGCAATAATCCCAATTACCATGGCCACAACTATGAGCTGATTGTGAAGCTGACAGGCCACGTGGATCCTCAAACGGGCTATGTGTATGATATGAAATTGCTCAACGGGCTCATCAAGCAGGAAATTACCGAACGCTTCGATCATAAGAACCTGAACCTCGATACCGAAGAATTTAAGAACCTTAATCCCACGGCCGAAAATATTGCGAGGATCATTTATGAATTGCTGCGCCAAAAAATTGATCCTGCCTTCGACCTGGAGATCACCCTCTATGAAACGCCCCGCAACTATGTGGTGTACCCGGTGGCCTAAAGCGGTTCTGCTGTGGGCAATGCTGGCTCCTTGCTGGATGGCCTGCGAAGAGCGGCAGGCCTCGCAGATAACAGAAGCCACTATCACAGATACAAGCCAGACCCGGAAAGCCTTAGCGGCTCCACCGGCCGATACTTCTGAGCTGGAGCATTACCTCATCAGCAGGCAGCTGGTCAATGTCCAGGAGCTGGAGCCTTCTATCCGGGTGGATCTGCTCTATGCCAGCGACCGGAATTTTCTTCACAAAGTCATCTACAAAGACCTTAGCAAATGTTACCTGCCCTGCCAGGTGGCCATTAAGCTCTGTAATGCCGAATATTTCCTGAACCGCGCCTACCCTCACTACCACATTGTGGTATTCGATGCGGTGCGCCCGCTGCACATCCAGCAGCAACTATGGGATGAGCTCGATATGCCGGCCTGGAAAAAAATCAACTACCTGGCCAACCCGGCCGACATCTCCCTTCATAATTACGGCGCTGCCGTGGATGTGGGGATCATCCTTGAAAATGACAGCTTACTGGACATGGGCACAGCGTTCGACAGCTTCAACGAGCTGAGCCAGCCCAAACATGAAGCGCGTTTCCTGGCAGAAGGCACTTTGTCGCAGGAGGCATATAACAACAGGCTCATCCTGCGCCGGGCCATGCTGCGGGCAGGCTTCAGCATGATGTATACGGAATGGTGGCACTTCAATGCCACCAACAAGACAACGGCTGCGGCGCGCTATGGTTTGATTGAATGAGAAGCAGTGGCCTGCGGATCCCTCCAAAAGGAACCATATAAGGCATATAAGTGCATTTAAGAAAAGGCAAGAAATCCATACGACATAAAAAAGAGAAGTTGCTTATCGTCTATCTAATCCTCCTTATATGTCCTTCTATGTCTTATATGGTTAAAATTTAAAATAAGAACCCCATGGCTTCCCTGTGCCTCCGTGGTGATCTGTTCTCTCTCTGCGTCTTAGCGCCTTTGCGGGATCTTTGCCCTACGATTTGTCTGCGTGGTTAACTACAGCCGGCTGATCCTTCGCCATGTATTTATTGATGAGGAAATGCCCGAGGTAGATCAGCGGAATCAAGGCCAGGGCGATGAGGAGCTTAAAGGCATAACCCCAGGAGGCATTCACGGCAAATTGTTCCAGGGTCCATTTTCCGGGAATGACAAAGGCGATGAACTGAACAATAAAGGTATCGATGAGCTGGCTCACAACGGTGCTTCCGGTTGCCCTCAGCCAGATGTGCTTGTTTCCGGTCATGTGCTTAAAGACCCAGAAGATATAAACGTCGACCAGCTGCGAGACAAAAAAGGCCGTGACGCTCCCGACAATGATCCATTGCGACTGCCCGAAGACCGTTTCGAAAGCGCCGTCGGATACGGGTGAAAAAGCCACCGCCCGGGTGTGAATGGCAATGCTGAGCAGGATGAAGGTAAATGAAATAAGCCCTACCGTAATGTAGGTGAGCTTCCGCACACCGTCTTTTCCGAAATGCTCGTTGATGAGATCTGTTAAAATAAACACCATGGGCCACATAATAATGCTGATGCTTTGCGTGAACAGCCCGAAGTACTGCACCAGCTTCCCGCCGATGAGCTCGGCCACGATGGCATTGGTAATGAAAAAACCCGCTAATACCAGGAATACCAGGTCTTTTTTGCTTTTGAAGTTCACCCTTTCTGTGTTTGTTTTGCAAGATTAGGAAAAATCCGTTTAGGTTTACACATTTTTAGTAATTTTAGAACGCCTTAAATGACCCTGAAGACAGCTCACATAAAATCCTTTGCCTTTCTGCTATGGGCAATTCTCCTGTTACCGCAGCTGACAAGCTCGCAGAACCTTAAATTCAAGCGTCTGAGTGTGGATGAAGGCTTATCGACCGTGAGCGTCAATACTATTTTCCAGGATTCACAGGATTTTATCTGGATAGGAACGCAGGACGGCCTCAATCGCTACGATGGTTATCATATCAAGACTTACAAAACAGACCAGTACGACCCGGCCTCTATTTCTTCCAATTACATTAACTGCCTCTACGAAGACAAGCATCAGAATATCTATGTCGGTACCGACGATGGGGGCTTATCGGTATTCAACAAACGCACCGAAAAGTTCATCAGCTACCGCCATAGCAATGAAAAGCATTCAATCTCCAACAACTCAGTCCGCTCAATCGTAGAGTTCAACAGCAATGAGTTGCTGGTGGCTACGGAAAACGAAGTGAACCTCTTCAATACGACCTCCAAAAAGTTTGAAGTGATTCCCTGCATGGATTCGCTCGACCCGGTCAATCTGAAATCCATTTATAAGGATTCTCAGAACCGGATCTACATTGCTTCTTTAGGCAATGGTTTATATGAGTTCGATGTGAGAGCAAAACAGCTGATTCATCATCCTCTGGACAAAATCGCGGCAGGAAAATCCAATACGACAGGCATCGTTGAAAAAAACAGCATGCGCTGCATCACTGAAGTAAACGGTAAGATCTGGTGTGGAACTGACAATGGCATTCTTGTGTTCGATCCGCAAACCAACCGATTCATTGAAACCATCAATCTGGGAGCTGATGCCAAATACAACAACAGGATCATTTCATTCAGTACGATCCAGGATTCCAATTATGTATGGATAGGTACCTGGAGCGGACTGGTAAAATATGTCATCAACAGCAATTCCTATACGTTTTCTACGACCGACCAGGCTAATCCAACTTCTTTATCAGATAATAAAATTTCGCACCTGTTTATCGACAACCGTAAAAATCTTTGGGTAGCGACTCAGGACAAGGGCATCAACATTTATTTCATCTCTTCCAATAAATTCCCCTTATGGGATTTCCACAGCGGGATCAGCAACGATTTTATTTATTCGATCCTGCAAACAGCCGATGGCACCTATTGGGTAGGCACGGCCGAAGGTTTTTATAAAAAACCGAATAAGGATAAAAAATATACCGATATTACAGCTATACTCAAAAAACACAGGGCCAATGGTGTGCTGAGCCTCCTCGAGGATTTGGAAGGACGGATCTGGATAGGCACCTTCGGACAGGGGATTATTATTTATGATCCAAAAAATAATTCATCCAAAACCATACTTGGCGACAACAATCTTGGAGGAACGGTACTAAAGCTTATCCAGACCAAAAACGGCGCTATTTGGGCGGGCACCTTTGGTGACGGACTTTACGCGATCAATCCGAATACACTGACGGTAAGACGCTTCACCACCAACCAGGGCCTGCCTTCCGACAAAATCAATACCATTTATGAAGATCCGAAGGACAACAGCCTGTGGGTAGGAACGGCCGGCGGAGGTTTGTGCGTGCTCGATTTTGTAACCAGTATCGATAGGCCTATCATTAAATTATACCAGCACCAGGATGCTAAAAATTCTATCAGCTCCAACAGCGTTAATCATATTTTCCGCGACCCGGCGGGCTACTATTGGATAGCGACCAACTACGGGCTTAACAAGTTCGATCCGGCAAAAAAACAATTCCTCGTGTATACCGAAAAAGACGGCTTGCTCAACAGCTACATCTACGCAGCTATTCCGGACAACGAGGGAAATTTATGGCTGCCTTCCAATTTCGGCCTCACCAAGTTCAATCCCAATATTCCGAACGAGAACGGCTCTGCTTTCAGGAATTACAATACCAAAGACGGAATTCAGGCGCGGGAGTTCAACCTGGGCGCCTACTACCAGGCCAAGGACGGCACCATCCTCGTTGGCGGAATCTCGGGCATCAATTATTTTAATCCAAAAGACATTAAGGAAAGTACGGTAACACCGAATACCTTTATCTATTCCTTCTCCAGGCAGGGCAAGGAGATCAAAACCGATAGCAGCATTCTTTACCTGAAGGAGATCAGGTTGGAACATAAGGAGAACTATTTCACCTTCGAAGTCGTTGCGCTGGATTATCAATCATCGGGCAAGAACAAGTTCATGTACAAGCTTGAAGGCTATGACAACGATTGGTCCTCCCCATCGGATGTGCGCTTCGTTTCCTATACCGAGCTTCCGGGGGGTGATTATACCTTTAAAATAAAAGCTACCAACAGCGATGGTGTATGGAGCGAAAAGCCCTTTGAGCTGAAAATCACGGTGATTCCACCCTGGTGGCGCACTACCTGGTTCTACATCGTAGGCACCCTTCTGCTCTTTGCACTGATCATTGGCTTTTCGAGCTACCGCACCAACGCGGTGAAAAAGGAAAATAAGATCCTCGAAAATAAGGTGGCCGAACGGACACGCGAGCTCGCGGAGAAGAACCAGGACATTACCAGCAGTATTGAATACGCCAAGCGGATCCAGGAAGCCATCCTTCCATCGCGCGACCTGATCTTTTCGAAGCTGAAAAACGCCTTCATTTTATACAGGCCCAAAGACATTGTGAGCGGCGACTTCTATTGGTTTGGAGAGAAGGACAACTACAAGATCATTGCATCCGTAGACTGTACCGGGCACGGCGTACCGGGCGCATTTATGAGTATGATCGGGCACAATCTATTAAACCAGATTGTTTCCGAAAAAGGGAATTTCGATCCGGGCACCATCCTCAACGAGCTGCACAAAGGCGTGCAGGCGGCCCTCAAACAAGGGCAGAATGAAATAGATACCAACGACGGCATGGATATTTCCATCCTGTCCATTAATACCGATACGCTTGAAGGCTTATGGGCCGGCGCTTTCCGAAACCTGATCGTGATTAAGGAGAATGGGATCCTCGAAAAAACAGAAGGAAATAAATACCCGATCGGCGGCGCCCATTTCGACCTGCACCGTACCTACCTGACCCACAAGCTGAAGTTCGACAAAGGTGATATGCTCTATATGTTCAGCGACGGTTATGCCGATCAGTTTGGCGGTGAAAAGGGCAAAAAATTCATGGTGAAACGCTTTCATGACCGCTTACTCACTATCCACAACATGCCGGTAGCTGCACAGCATAAAGAGCTGGAACAGATTTTTGATAACTGGAAGGGAAACTATGAGCAGGTGGACGATGTATTGGTGATCGGCATCAAACTGTAATTTTTGTTCCGTGCTATCCGGTATGCGGGTTTCCACAATAACTATTTTCAGAAGTTTTCTTTTCGGGGAGTTCTTATAAAAAAGTAGAAATTACAGGGCGATGACCTTCTTTTTCGGATAAAACAGCAAAAAAACCCGATAAATTTATTTTTTAAATGAATTTATTATATATTTGAGTTTAAAATTTGGCACTTTAATTGCCATAAAATTTGGAATAAAAACCAAACCAATGAAAAACAAATTATTTTTATCCTCCGCTCTTCTTGTTTCTGCAATTCTCTTATTCGATTCCTGCAAAAAGAAAACGGAAGTGGACAATGAAACCCAATCGGTAGTAGACAATGCCATTTGCGAGCAACAATTCATGTCCATCCAGCCGGTTGTGAGCGATAAAAGTATCAGCGAAAAAGGCCTGAAACGAACTAATGCCTGCGAATCTTTCAACATCGTATCAGGAGACACTACGGATGCCAATAATGATAAAGTGTATGACAATGGTCCGGTGACCTTTGAAATTGATTATGGAACGACTGGTTGTGTGGGCAGCGACGGCGTGCTTCGCACCGGCAAAATCAGCTTTACCACAGCTAAACGCTGGTCGGTTTATAATAATACCGTGACAATCAATCTCGTGGCTTACAAAGCCAATACGGTTTCTTACTCGGGCCAGATCAAAATTACACGCCCTGATTCCCTCACTATTACCACGGAAGTGATCAACGGGCACTGTACGGATGGCAACTGGAATATTGACTATGCCTGTACCAAAACCATGAAGCAAATAGCCGGCTATAACACCAAAGGCGATGTATCCGACGATGAGTTCTCTTTCATCGGTTCGTCTAACGGTAAAAACCGCGAAGGCCGCACTTTCACCACCAACATTACCAATCCATTGATTAAAAAAATGGCCTGTAAATACATTTCATCAGGCACACTTGAACTGACTCCGGACGGCTTTAAAACAAGAACAGTGGACTTCGGAAACGGCACCTGCGACGATGATGCCACCTTTACTGTAAATGGGCAGACCGTGTCTTTTAAATTGAAATAATTACAAGTACAAGTGGCCCTTATGATTGACGCGTTCAATATATATGATAAAATGGAGAAGCATAACATCCTTCTCTCATTTAAAGGTGATATCACTTCCGAATTGCTGACCTCTATCCTCCAGATTATGGAGAATAAAATGGACAACATGATGGAAGAGCCCAAGACCAAGAAAAAGGTATACAACGTGCTGGTGGAATGCCTCCAGAACCTGTATCACCACATGGATGATGCCACCGACGAGAACGGCGACAAAAACCGCAGCGCCATCTTTATGATTGCCAAAAATGAAGGAGCCTATAACATCATTACAGGTAACTATATTCTCAACGAAAACATCCACGGCCTCAAAAGCCGCCTGGATGATGTCAACTCACTTAATAAGGATCAACTCAAGGATTATTACAAGTCTGTGCTCAACAACGGAGAGATGTCGCTCAAAGGCGGTGGAGGGTTGGGAATGATAGATATAGCCCGAAAAACAGGTGAAAAATTAGATTACAATTTTTTGGAAATTGACAATAAAGTTTCGTTCTTTACACTCATCATAAAAGTAACACAACCACAACTCATACAATAAAACAAGCCACTATGGAAAAATACGCTATCGAAGGCACACCAAAAACACCGACTATTTCTTTTGATATTCAAAATGGTGTATTAGAAATTAAAGGAAGGTCTATTCCTGAGAATTCTATTGAGTTTTATAAACCCTTAGTTGACGCATTAGATAAATATTCTACGGCTTCCAAGCCTGCTACAACGGTTAATATTCAGCTGGAGTATTTCAATACGAGCTCTTCCAAATGCATCCTCGATGTATTCAAAAAACTCGAAGCGATCCATAAAGGTGGCAGTGCCGTAACGATCAACTGGCATTATGAGGAAGATGATGAGGATATGCTGGAAGCCGGTGAAGATTACCAGGCCATCATCAACGTCCCTTTCAAAATGGTTCAGGTAGCCGAATAATTTTACAAACAAATCATATTTAAAAACCCTCACGATTGATCGTGAGGGTTTTTTTATGCTTGTTTTCCATGAATTTTCCTTAAATTTGTTCCCTTATTAAAAAACACGTATGTCTAAAATAACCGACTTATTGGGGGCGCAGGCCGACAGTTTATTAAACCACAGCTGCAAAACCATCTCTAAAGAAAACATCGTTATTCCGAATGCTGATTTTATCGATCAGACATTTGCTTACTCCAACAGAAATCCACAGGTGCTAAGAAGCCTGCAACAGCTCTACGGAACAGGTCGCCTGGCCAACACCGGCTATATGAGCATCTTACCGGTCGATCAGGGCATTGAGCACAGCGCAGGTGCCTCCTTCGCTCCAAACCCGATTTATTTCGACAGCGAGAACATCGTGAAACTGGCCATCGAAGGCGGCTGCAACGCGGTAGCTTCTACTTATGGCGTTTTAGGCTCCGTAGCCCGTAAATACGCCCACAAAATTCCGTTCATCGTCAAAATCAACCATAACGAATTCCTCTCCTACCCTAACAAATTCGACCAGATTATGTTTGGCTCGGTAGAGGATGCCTGGAACATGGGTGCCGTAGCCGTTGGCGCGACCATCTATTTCGGCTCTGCCGAATCCGGAAGACAAATTGTGGAGGTAGCGCAAGCCTTTGAAAGGGCGCATGAGTTGGGAATGGCAACCATCCTGTGGTGCTATACCCGCAACTCGGCTTTCAAAAAAGACGGCGTGGATTACCACACGGCAGTCGATCTGTCCTCGCAGGCAAACCACCTGGGTGTCACCATCCAGGCCGACATCATCAAACAAAAAATGTCTGACAAAAACGGTGGCTATACGGCTATCGGTCATGGCAAAACTCATCCGAAGGTATACTCCGAATTAACAACCGATCACCCGATCGACCTGTGCCGCTACCAGGTAGCCAATTGCTACATGGGCAAAGTAGGCCTCATTAACAGCGGTGGCGAAAGTAAAGGGGCTTCCGATATGGCCGAAGCGGTAACAACTGCTGTGGTAAACAAACGTGGCGGCGGTCAGGGATTGATCTCAGGCCGTAAAGCCTTCCAGAAGCCTTTGAAAGAGGGCGTGGAATTATTGAACGTGATCCAGGACGTGTACCTCGACAAAACAATTACAGTAGCTTAAGGAATGTTGAATGCTAAATTTTAAATGTTGAAATTCTTCATTTATAATTTATAATTTATAATTTATAATTTTCAAAACATGGGTTGGTTTAAACGATTAAAAGAAGGCATTACCACTTCCACTACCGAAAAAAGGGAAACGCCTGAAGGTTTATGGTATAAATGCCCTTCCTGCAAAAAGATCCACACCGCGCAGGAGCATAAGGCTCATCAGCATGTGTGCATCGACTGCGGATACCATGAGCGCATCGGAAGCGCTGAATATTTCGAGATCATTTTCGACGATAACGCTTTTACCGAGCTTCATGAGAACCTGGTGAGCGGCGATCCGCTTGAATTTACAGACACCAAAAAATACACCGACCGCCTTACCGATACGATTAAGAAATCGGGCCTGAAAGATGCGCTTCGCAGCGCTTACGGAAAAGTAAACGGACAGGACCTCGTGGTATGCTGTATGGACTTCGGCTTCATTGGCGGCTCTATGGGCAGCGTGGTGGGTGAAAAGATCTCCCGTTCCATCGATTTTTGCCTGCAGAACAAAACACCTTTGCTCATCATCTCCAAAACTGGTGGCGCCAGGATGCAGGAAGCCGCTTTCTCACTTATGCAAATGGCTAAAACATCAGCCAAGCTATCGCTGATGGATAAGGCTGCCATTCCTTATATTTCGCTGTGTACCGATCCTACTACCGGTGGTGTAACGGCGAGCTACGCCATGCTGGGCGACCTGAACATTTCGGAGCCCGGCGCACTGATCGGCTTTGCCGGCCCGCGCGTGGTAAAGGAAACCATTGGCAAGGACCTGCCCAAAGGATTCCAGACAGCTGAGTTCGTTCTCGAACACGGCTTCCTGGATAAGATCATTGTACGCACCGAGCTCAAAACAAAGCTGGCAACGTTGCTCAGGATGTTCAAAAACTAAAATTTCCTTTTCTAAAATCCATATAGGTCCCTGTTCCGTAAGTAACAGGGACTTTTTAGTTTATGTACCCCGTTTGGCTTTACCTGATTTTTTCTATATTTGAATAGACATGAATCGAATTCATCAAACCACCACACTGGCTGCCATCCTCACCGGTGTGGCCATTACTCTGCTGGCCCTGGGCTTTAGCGTTGTTCCGGCTATACTGGCGGTAGTGGCATTTTTTGCAGCCCTGAGAGAGCTTCCCATTTATACAAGCACTTACCAGTTTGTGGTTGTTACCCTGGCCTGCCTTGTTGTAGGCGCCGGCATCGATCTGCCTTACGGACATTTCCCGCTCACCACATTAGCCATGCTGTTCTTTGCCTGCGTGCCTGTCATCCGCATCGCCTTCTTCCCTACCTTTTCCTACACCGGCTACTCCTGGTTTGAGCCGCTGATGACGGCGCTCGGAATTGCCACACTCGTTATTTCAAACCTGGTCTTTCACCACCATTGGACGGCCTGGGTGCTTCCCTTGCCTGTTCTTTTATTCTGCATTGTGTTTGCCTGGGGCACTACCAACGATAAGAACCAGCTGTTGAAGAGTGCCCGGGGCGGCTATCGTGTGCAAACGGGGAAGCCTGCCAACGAGTTTGAGCTGCCCGACCAGGATGGCAACAGGGTAAAGCTTTCCGACTTCAGGGATAAGCGCCATGTGCTGCTCATCTTTGTGCGTGGCGACTGGTGCCCGGGATGCCACATGATGCTGAGGACCTACGAAAAGAACAATGAGAAGTTCCGGTCGAAGAATGTGCTGGTGATGGCCATTGGCCCCGATCCGGTAGGTGTGAACCGCAACATGGTGGAAAAGCTGGGCCTCGACTTCAAAGTATTGTCCGACGAAGGACAGCGTACGGCCATGATCTATGGTGTGCAGCTCAAAGAGTATGACAACGCCTTTGCCGAAAAATACGAGGAAGGGATTCCACTCCCGGCCTCCTTCCTCATTGATAAGAACGGCATTGTGCGCTATGTGTCGAGGCCGGATAAAGTAGGTGAATTTTTAAACCCTTCGCTCATCTTCCCGATTGTGGACCAGCTCGACGGTGCTTTCCGCCGCCAAAGCGAAACACCTTCAACGGAAGATGCTTCAACAAAGAGCTCTGTTGTAAGCAAGGAGGAATTAAAGGATTTTGAAAACACGATCGGCAACCTCAAGAGAGAGCTGAACCGCTACCAGAGCATCATTGAGCAGGCCAATGACGCCATGATCGTGATTGACATTGTAGACGGAAAGATTCACCAGAGCAACCCGAGTGCGGCGGTACTGCTGGGCTACAGCCGTGAAGAGCTGGAAACGCTGACGCTGTTCGATCTGCACCCGGCGGAATTTCTGCACGAAAGCTCAAAGATCGTAGCCGACGTCTGGGAAAAAGGCGGGCTCATTTATACGGACATTCCTTTCAAAACCAAATCGGGAGAGCTGATCCCGGTGGAATGCTCGGCGAAGGTTGCTCCCTTTGAAGGCCGCCCTGCCATTGTCATCTACGCACGCGATATCCGTGAGCGCCTGAAAATGGAACGCGAGATCAACGAGCAGCGCAAGATGATCGATGAAAAAAACAAAGACATTACCGACAGTATTGAATATTCCAAACGCATTCAGCGCTCCATCTTCATCGACAAGGAAGAGCTGAAAGCACATGCTCCGGATTCTTTTATCCTCTTTAAGCCGCGCGACGTGGTGAGTGGTGATTTTTACTGGTTTTGCAACTACGAGATCAGGCACGACGTTACTTCCTCCACGGGCTTTCATTACCGCGAAGGCTCGCGCATCCTGGTGGTAGCGGCTGTAGATTGTACAGGACACGGCGTGCCGGGCGCTTTCATGAGCATCATCGGAAATACCCTGCTCAACCAGACACTCAACAGCATCACCGTAGATTCGGCAGGAACGACGCTGGACTATGTGAACACCGAGCTGAAGAAAAGCCTGAACAAGAACAGCGAAGACATTCCTTTGCGCGATGGCATGGACATTGGCCTGTGTTATTTCGACATGGAGAGCAAGCGCCTCGAGTTTGCGGGCGCTAATAACCCGGCTTATATTGTCCGGAACGGAGAGCTCATTGTGCTGGCAGCCGATAAGCAGCCGATTACCGCATCTACCGATGTAATCGCCAAACCCTTTACGACACAGGTATTCGAGCTGCAGCAGGGCGATACGGTCTATCTGTTTACGGATGGCTTCGCCGATCAGTTTGGCGGAGAAAAGGGAAAGAAATTTATGTACAAACGCTTCAAGGAAACCTTGCTGGAACTGCAGGGCAAGCCGATGGAGGCGCAAAAGGATCTGCTCGATACTATTTTTGAAGACTGGAAAGGCGCGCTCGAGCAGGTAGACGATGTACTGGTAATCGGAATCAGGGTGTAGGATTTCCTAAGCCCTGTTGGTGATAACACCAACAAGGGCGTAGAAGACGCGAAAAACGCAGAGGGTTGACGTTTACCAAAAAACAGCGCTGTCTCTTTTTTCTTTGCGGAATACTCAGCGCTCTTTGCGGTTAATATTTAAAAATCAGCTTTTTCGTTCTCCACCTGCTTCTTATGATACAGGTCGATGCATAGCAGAATAGCCAGGAAGCCCCAGAAAGGCACAGAGGCTTTATCACTGTCGAGGAAGTTATTGAGGAAACCATGCACAAAGTAAGTGCTGATTCCCATCACGATGGAAATGGTAAATATTTTCAGCGACCGGTCTTTGACCTCATACACAAGTCTGTAGCCCAGGTGCATGGTGTAAAACACCAACGCGATCACCACCAGCAAGCCGCCGAGCAATCCCTGCTCGCTCATCGGGCCGAGGTATTCGCTGTGGGCATTTCCCTTATTGCCGAAGTTGGTGGAGATCTCGGTAATCAAGCCGCTTTTCTGGTAAGGCGCATAAAGGAATTGGTAGGTTCCGGGCCCTGTACCCAAATAGGGATAATCCTGGAAGATGCTGAGGGCAGAGCTCCAGCGGTTCAATCGCTCCATGTTCGATACATCGGTAGAGATATTCGTCATCGACTCGATGTTGGCCGCAAAATCACCATCCGAATCGGTATTGTTCCTACCCAGGATCATGAGGATCTCCGACTGAAAAGAGAGGAACACCACAATAACCGTGAACAGCGTGACAATAATCGTCCGGAATTTAATCTTTATGATAAACGTAGCCAGCACGCAGATAGAAACCGCGAGACTCAGCCAACCGGCGCGCGCATAAGACACCACAATGGAAATTAAAAAGATGCCCAGCAGCGCCAGGCAAAGTACTTTCACGAAAAAGGAGATGTTACGCATCAGCAGCATACCGCCCATTACCGGAATGAACATGGCCAGCACAGCGCCGTAAGCCGTGTGGTCGTTGTAGAAAGGCGATACAATCCAGTCGGCGGTCTTTTCATCGAAGCCATAAGCCGCATGCCGCACAGTGGTAATAATGGCTACAATGGCCAGGGCCACGGCATAGCAAAGCAGGTATACTTTAATGGAATTGAAATTTTTAAAAATGCAGGAAGCAATGAAATAACAGGAAACCAGAAACCAGGTACGCGACAAAATATACTTGAGCGACACCACCGGCAATTCGCTGGTGAGCGTGGTGAGCGCCATCCACGACAATTGTACCAGGATAATGATGGTGAGCGGATGACGGGCTATTTCGCGGGCCGTAACCCCACTACTCCACTGGTTTAATAAATATAACAAGGTGAGGCCGATCATCAGGGGCTCTGAGGGCAGGCTCAGGTTGAGCCCATCCGACATGCCCAGCTCCTTTAAGGTAATGGCCAGCGGCGTACAGAAAGCCATGAGGTACATTACCTTTTCGATATCGGTAATGGCCAGCAATATCACCAGCAAACACAGCGGGATCATATTGAAGGCGTAGAACATGCCTCTATCAAACAGGAACACATAGGTATTGAGCAGTATATAGGATACTACGATCAGATAGAACACCTTTGTGTATGTCAGCTTCAGCAAACGCACGCTTACTTAAAGATTTTCGTCTTTCGACTGGCTCACCACCTGGTTCTTGATCTCCACCAGCTTGTCGGCAAACAACAGGAACAGCAAGGCCAGCAGGAAAGCAGAGAAGGTAGAAACGATCACAATCAGCGCACGCACCGGCTTGGCTTTTTTCTCGTTCCGCTGTGCTTTGTCTACCACAAATTTGGAAGGCAATTGTTTGTTTAAGTTCACGAAAGCCTCATCGTATTTTCCCTTGATCACCGGGTACTTGAAACGGTATTTTTTCAATTTCTCCGTGAGGTCCACAAAGGCCATTCCGTATTTTTCGAGTGTATCAAGCTTTCCTTTCAGTTGCGATTTGGCACGCTCGTCGCCATTGGCAACGGCCTTCGCCATTTCTTTGGAGTAGGCTTTCATTTCGCTCTTATAGTCCAGGATCCCCAGCTCGCGCAGCACCTGCACGCTGTCTTCCATCTCATCCACATTTTTGAGATAGTTGTTATATTCTTCCTCTACAATGGCAAAAGCCTGTTTGGCTACTTCTCTCGTCATCCGGTGCTTCACGCTGTCGGCGTACTCCACAATGGAATTGGCAATCTTAGCGGCCCTGTCCGACTGGTAATCATACACATCAATGCGAATCGACACATAATCCGTACGCTTAAAGGATACCATCTCGTTCCATTTCAAATTCAGGTAATGCGCCGTGAGGTCGTTGTCGCGCGGAATTTTCCAGGCTGTGTAAAGGTCGTACTGCTTCGCCGCCATTTCCCTGATCTCTACGGAATTCAGGATCTGTAAGAGTTTCTCGGCATCATCTTCATCGCCCAGCTCCATATAATCTTCCTGGTTACCGGCATTCTGCTCTACCAGCAATTTAGCCACCGAGAAGGTACGCGATGGGAAAATAATGGCGGTGGCCTTGTATTGCGGCGAAATAATAAAAGAGGCAACAACCGACAGAACAGCGGCGCTGAGCGTCACGATGATGAGCGGCTTCCTCCATTTGTAGATCTTGGCCAGCAGCCTAATCGTTTCTTTATTCAGGTTAATAGGAGTCATTTGAACAGGGATGGATTATTTGAATTTGATGAATTTATAAATGGACCTGAGACTTAAAAGCCCCGACACGAAAGCCCAGAGGCCGCAGAAGACACACATCACCGCAAAGTTGATGAGCCAGCTTCCCGTCATTGTGCGTGAGAACAGGTTAAAGCCGATAATGCCCGCAATGAACACAACGAGCGATAAGATTAGCTTCGTGTTGAAGTGGAACTTAAAGATCTTCACTGAAAAATAGATCTGAATGCCGGCAATAAAGAACTGGGTGATAAGGCTGGAATATGCGCTGCCTAAGGCTTTGTAATCCGGGATCAGCACAAAGTTCAGGATCAGGTTAAGGCAGATTCCTACAAAGGAGGTAATGTTCAGCTGCTTCAGATTTCCGTTGGCCGTGAGCAGGGTACCAAATATATAAGTGGCAGAAATGGCTGTATAACATAACATCAGGATGCTGAACTCACGGTAGGAATCGGAGATCTGGCCCGGCTTCACGTGATTGATGAGACCGGATATCTCCTGCGCATAAAAGAAACAGCCGAAGGAGATGACCAGCGCCGGTGCGATCAGCAAAATAAACGAGGTCTTCACGATCTGCTCAACGTTTTCCTTATGCTTGATCATACGGCTGAAAATCGGGATCAACTGAATGGAGAACAGGTAGGGAATCATATTTCCCGCCTCCAGCAAACGGAAGCCTTTGGCATAAATGCCGGCCTGTTCCGAGCCTTCCGTGTCCGGCAGCAGGGATCCAAGCATCACGCTATCCAGGCGGTTATAAAAGGTCATTAATAACACCAGCACGGCAAAAGGAAAACTCTGCTTCAGGATCATCACACTGAACGGAAAATTCCAGGTGAGCCTGAAATGCCGGGTTTTATGGTACACGGTGCCAAAGGCGATGATCGCGGTAATCAGGTAACCAATGGTTTGAGCATAGACAAACGACATGATATTAACCTCCAGACCGAACCAACGCGCTAGCAGGATCAGGCAGAGAGTCGTCATAATAAGCCGGTCGGCCACAGAAACGAAGCTGTCAGTTTTAAATAAATGTAATCCCAAAAGACTGGACCTCAGGTAGAGCGTCATGCTGATGAGGAATTGATTCAACGCCAGGATAGAAAGCAGCTTCATGTAGCGGAAATCGTAGCCCAGCACCAGGCCGAGAATGATGGTTACCAAAAAGTAAACCAGGCCTAAGCCCAGCTTAAGGGTAAAGAGGCTGCTGAAATGCTTGGTTAACAGGTGGTTATTCTGGGCAATGTTCTTGTTATTAAACTGCGTCACTCCAAAATCCAGGAGGATATTGAGGAGGAAGGAAAAATTGAACAGGATGGCGTATTCCCCATAACTGATGTTTCCCACCGCATTTTGTACCGCCGGCTCAATGCCCAATGGCCAGAAAGGCTTAATCAGCAGGTTCAGGATGATCAGAAATGCAATATTTGTAACAAATTTCTTCTGTTGCATAAAACCCTTTGGGCAAACAGCAAATATATTATTTTTTTGGCTGTAGACTGTTAAGAAAGCGGTGTTTTTAGGAAATGTAAATGCTTGTTTCCTAGTAATAATACAAAACTTTTTAGATAGTTTTGGGTTCTATTAAACGCAAAGGCTCCGCTTTTATTACGGAGCCCCAAAACAATAGCTAAAACGATGACACCAATGGACACTCTCTACCATAAAAGCGAGGAAGAATGGAAGCAGCAGCTTCCACCCGATCAATACCATGTATTAAGAGAAAAAGGCACCGAAAGGCCCTTTACCGGCAAGTATAACCTGCATTTCGAAAAAGGCGTGTATACATGTGCCGGCTGCGGCTATGAGCTCTTCGACGATTCTCAGAAATTTGAGTCGCACTGCGGCTGGCCGAGCTTTGATGCTGAGCTGGGCTCCGGCGACAGGATTAAAAAGATCCGCGATACCACCTTCGGGATGATCCGTACCGAAATTGTGTGCGCCCGCTGCGGCGGCCACTTAGGCCATATCTTCGACGATGGCCCAACGGAAACCGGGCAGCGTTACTGCGTCAACTCCCTGAGCATCGACTTTGAGCCGAAGGAAGAGAAGTGAGATAGAGAAGATGTGAGATAAGAGTAGTGAGTATTGAGAAAAAGGGTGTCGGTTACTGAAGGCTTCAAAACACATCGTTTATGTCACTTCGGGAGCCTCCGTCAACGAATGGTGGCTGAGGCGCTCGAAGCCACCATTTCCACAATAAAAAATCCCTCACATCTCTGCGAGGGATTTTTCATTTATCAAAAGAACCAAAAGCCTTGAGAAATAACCAATTGTATCTCTCAATACTCTTATCTCAATACTAGCGTCTACTTGAGCTTCTCGCCCATTTCCTTGCCCTTTTGCTCATCCCCTACCAGCAGGTATAGTTTTCGCAAAGCCACCATGCTCGCGCGGTCATCGGGGCGTACAGACAAAGCCTGCTCCAGGAAAGGAATGGCTTTCTTGTAATATTCCTTGCTTTTCGCTTCAATGTCTTTTTGTGTTTTGGACAAAGAAGTGATGGTGGCTTTTTCCATCGCTTTATTATACAAGGTAGCGCCATAATTATTGTAAAGCGCACCCAGGTTGTACAAGGCATTGAAATAGCTATCCTGGTTGGATGGCCTCAGGTCTACCGATTTCTGGTAGTGGTCTGCCGCTTTCATTATCAGCTCATCGTAGTTGGCAGGCTTGGTCGAATCTTTTCCGCTCACCATTTTCGGATTGGCCAGGTTATCGTACACGTTGCCCAATACCAGGTGCAGCTGTGCATTGTTAGGGTCTTTGGAAATCGCTGCCTGCAGGTTTTCCAGCGCTTTTTGCTGATCGCCTTTTTGCAGGAACAACTCCGTTTCCTTATTCATCAGGTACACATCATTGGGGAATGCCTTCCTTCCCTTCGCCAGGTATTCCTGAGCTCCCGCATTGTCGCCCGCTGCCAGTTTCGCATCATAGATCGTCTGGTAATTGTAAGGCGTAGCGATGTTCATATCAATCATCTTTTTGTTGTACTCGATCATTTTCGCCGGGCTCTTGCTTTTCTGCGCAGAGATACAGGCATTATAAAAAGCCGAGGTATCAATTTTCTCAGCCAGCAGGAGATTCAGCGTGCCCGACTTATAAAAGAAATCGGCCGCCTGCTCGTACTGTTTCATTTTGTATTTCCCAACAGCAATGTTCGACGACTCCAGCTTCAGCTGCATGGCCACATTGCTCAGTTTCAAATCATCGTCGCTGGCGCTGGAGGCGCTGCCGCCTTTCACGATTTCGAGGATAGAGCCAAAATATTTCGGGTCCACCGCTTTGATCGTTTCCAGGGAATTTCCGGCTACCTCAAACTCCTTCGTCGGAGCATTGCCATAAGCAGCTTCCGCCCTGGCATTCTTATCGCTGATCGTTCCTTCCAGCTTTTTATTCTCCTCTTTCAGATTATACTGGTACACGTAGTACATGATGCGCGCCTTATAGGCATGCGTTTTGGCCTGGTTCTTCGTGCTTTCGTCGGCCAGTGCCAGGTCGATGCTGCGGTTGGCCTTCATCAGGTAAGCCGTGTCCGGCCTGTCGCTCAGCGTTGACTCGTAATCGCTCAGAGCCCTCCAGGCGCTTTGCACCTTATTTTTTTGAGAGAAAGCGGCGCTGCTTAAAATAACACAGGTGCTTAATAAAATGGTTTTCGTGGTCATATACAAAAGGTATTGAACGTTTTTTTACAAATACTATTATTTGTATTTATCCGCTTTTTCTGTTTCTCCTAAACGCAGGAATAATTTTCTTAATTGTTGTTTCGTTGCTTTGTCCGGGCTCACCTCATAGGATTTTTCGAAGTTACCCACAGCCTTGCGGAAGTACTCATTGGCTTTCGCTTCGTATTCTTTCGCTTTCGCTGTTTCCTTCGGAGGTAAAGCACCCAGTTTATCATTCCACTCATTACCCGTGTTGAAGTACATAACCCCAAGGTTATAATTGGCGATCTCATAATCCGGCTTAATCTCCAGGGCTTTTAAATACTCTGCTTCCGCTTTATCATTCTCATTGGTTTTCTGGTAGATGTTGGCAAGGATCACGTGCAGCACTTCATTATCAGGAGCCAGCTCGATGGCGGTATTCAGCTTGGTTTTGAGCTCGTTGGTCTTGTTCCTGGCCAGGTAAATGTTGATCTCCTGGTTTACCAGCTCCATGTTATCTTCAAACATCTGCTTTCCTTTTTCGATGTACTCCAGCGCTTTGGTCGTATCCTTATCCAGGAGCGACAACTTCACCATATCCGTATAGATCCTCGGCTCTTTGTACTTCATGTCGATCAGCTTATTCGCATATTCCAGCGTTTTTTCCTTGTTAGGAACCGATTTATACATCTCGAACTTGTTATACATCAGCTTTTCCTTGGTGATGTTATTACGCTTCATCCCCTGGTCGAAATCGTATGGCAAAGCAGCCTCCATCAGGTCATAGCATTTCACCGCCTTATCAAATTCCTTATTCACCCTGTAGGCATTCGCCTTGTTGCTTACCGCTGCCGAAGCCTGTACGATAAGGCCTTTTACTTCATCCTTATAGATATTGTCCTTATCGTTTTTCAGGCAGTTGATATAGCTTTCCAGCGCTTTTTCCTCTGCCTCGGCATCCAGCTTGTTCACAGCAACATCTTTATCAAAATAAATAGCCTGGTATATTTTGCCCCTGTACATCCAGAGTTTGGAACTGGTTCTTGTACTTTCATGTACCGAAGCCGCATCCGCTGCCGCTTTGGCTTTATCATATTCTTTGTTCCTTAAATAGTTCGACGCGTTCTGCACCTGGTTGCTCTGTGCGGCGGCCAGGGTGGTAGCTCCGATACACAAGGCCGTTAAGATGTTTTTAATGTTCATGGCGATTTTTTAATTTGTTAAATGTACGATTTTAATTAAAAAAAAACACCAAGCCTTTAAGAGCTTAGTGTTTTTTAATATCAGGATGTTATGAGGTTCATGTATAGTACAGACGCAAAGATCGTACGTTTACATAACTAGTCTACAGAGATTTTCTTTAATTTAACTTTATTTAAAACCTCTTTGTTTTTAGCATCTTTAGAAGCTTTGTCGAGCTGAGCTTCGATCATTGCTTTATCACCTACCACAACCGTCGTTAATTTGTTCAGGTCGAAGGATTTTTTGATCTGAGCGTTCAGCTCATCCTTCGTCATGTTTTTCAGGATCTGGTTTTGCTGTGCCGTGTAGCCTTTGTCGAGGTTGTACCTTACGATGTTCGATAAGAAGGATGCTTTCTGGTATGGCGCCTCGTATTTCAGCGCTTCCTCATTCAGCAGGGAGCTTTTGGTAAACTCAAGCTCTTTGTCGGTAATACCGGTCGTTTGATACCTTGTAAACTCCTTAATAATCTCCGCTAAAGATAAAGCGGTAGCCGGGCGTTTGACGGAGCAGCTGATCTGGAAGGTACCGGCGTATTTTCCACCTCCGAAATTGGAGCGGATACCGTAAGTGTAACCTTTGTCCTCACGCAGGTTCAGGTTCAGGCGGCTGTTGAAAGCGCCACCGAATACGTAATTCGCAATACGGTTTTTGTAGAAATCACCTGTCGCATCAAATTTCAGAGACGGGTAACCCATCTGGATCACAGATGACGGGGCACCGTACTTATTGTAGATAAAGAACTGAGGCTCTGTAGAAGCAACCGGCTCTGTAATCGGCTGAATCGTCACCGGTTTTGCCTGCCATTTGTTCAGGAAGCCCAGTTTCGCAATAACGTCTTTCTCTTCAACATCACCTACAACCACGATGCTGGTTACAGACGGCGAGTAGAATTTGGTGTAGTAATCTTTTACATCCGCCAATTCCACATTCTCAATGGTTTTGATAGATGGCTCAAGCCCCATTACGGTATTACCATACAAGGCATAGCTGAAAGCCTTGTTAGCCATAGCATTGGCGCTGGTTTCCTCGTTCTTAACGCTTTCCTTGTATTGTTTCTTCGCTAATTTGAAATCTTCCGCGTTGAAGCCCGGGTTCAGTAATTTCTCTTCCAGCAATTTCAGGGTGGCATCAAGGTTTTTCTTCAATGACCTTACCTGGATCGTTGTTGACGACTTGGAAGCTCCGAAGCTGATAGAGCTCCCCAGTTTTTCCAGTTCTGCAGCGATCTGCTCGGTGGTGAAGTTTTTGGTGCCCTCGTTCAATAAGCTGGCAGTCAGCTCAGCCACACCCATCTTTTTCAGCTGGTCGGCTGTCAGTACCAGGCTACCTCCGTCCATCGTCATCACGATGGTTACTTCTGGCGTTTCTGTATTTTTTGTTCCGATGATGGAAATACCATTCGATAATTTGGAGGTGAAATAATCAGGAACAACCACTGTTTTGGCAGCACCGGCTACCGGCCTTGCAGCCCTGTCAAATTTATCGGCAGGTGGCGAATAGCTCAGCCCGTTGTACTCAGCCGGTGTTTCAAATTTCATTCCGGCATAAGGGTTCACACTTTTCACAGAATCTTTCTGGTTCATGATCGGGTATGTGTTCAATACGGCAGCACCAGCACCTTTGATGTATTTGTTGAATACACGGGTGATGTCCTCTTTCGTTACCTTATTATAACGGTCGATCTCGTCGGAGATCGTGTAGCCTTTACCGGTCAAGCGCTCCCATTCAGAAATCATTCCCGCTTTATCTTCCACCGTTCCAAGAACGCTGTAATAACCCGATTCGATTTCCGCTTTAGCCCTGATCAGGGCCTCATCCGTAATACCGGAAGTTCCGAACTCATCGATGGTTGCTTTTACTTTAGCATCCACATCTGTAAATAATTTCTCCAGGTTAAAATCTTCCGGCGGATAAGCAAAGATCTGGATAGAGAATTCGCCACCCAGCTCTTTCGCACGGTGGTTTACACCCGCCTCTACCGCAATTTCCGGTTTGGCTTTTACGAAGTTTTTGTAGAAAATAGAGTTGTTACCGTTACCCATCATAACCCCTAAGATGTCGAGCGCAGGCTCGTCTCTGTGGTACTGAGGAACTGTTGGATACACACGCAGGTTCAGTGGGAAATACGTACGGTCTTTGTAAGCCGTATATTTATCGGTAGCCAGAACAACCGGCGCCACACGCATTTTCTTTACTTCAGGACATGGTTTCAGTCCACCGAAGTATTTATCGATCATTTTCAAAGCCTCAGGAGAGCTGAAATCACCGGAAATAGTGATGATCGCGTTGTTAGGACCATACCAGCGCAGGAAGAAGTTTTTCACGTCATCCAGGGTTGCGCGGTTCAAATCGTCCACATACCCGATTACCGGCCAGCTGTATGGGTGACCTTCCGGGTATAAGGCTTTATTGATCTCCTCCACGAAAGCCATCGCGTAAGGTTGATTCTCTACATTTTGTGATTTTTCGTTTTTTACGGCATCACGCTGATTCTCGAATTTTTTGGTGGTGAGTGAATCCAGCAAAAAGCCCATACGGTCAGCTTCCAGCCATAAGGCCATTTCCAGGTTGTTGGAAGGAACAGTTTCAAAATATACCGTTCTGTCTTCCGTTGTATTACCATTCATTTCACCGCCGGCTGTCGACACAATTTTGAAGTGCTCTTCATCAGCCACGTGTTTGGAACCCTGGAACATCATGTGCTCGAAGAAGTGGGCAAAGCCCGATTTCCCTAAGCTCTCGCGGTCGGAACCTACTTTATAGGTTACCAACACGTGAACTACCGGATCGGAGTGGTCTTCGTTCAGCAAAATCGTTAAGCCATTAGGTAGCTTCCATTTTTCATAAGGAATAACTACTTTACCCTCCTTCGCTTCGATTTTCTCTACCAAAGTAGGCTGGGCTACCAGTGTGGCCAGGCTGAATAAGCTCAGGGCACCGGTTATGATCGTTTTTTTATTCATATAGATATTATTGTTTTAAACGGTTATATGGTATAGCCATGTTCCCTATTTATTTATGCCATTCGGCAACATGGCTATTTCATAATTTATTGGTTTGGGTTCCAAATATATAGTTTATGTGCTAAAGTTAATTCCCGCTTTTAATTATTATCATCCGTTGGTGTAGTATTTTCGTCAGAAGAAGGCTTTTCATCCGGTTCCGGGCTGTCCACAATCGTTTCCTGATCCGTTACAACCGGAGTTTCCGAAACCGCTACCGAACCATCCGCCAGCACTTCAGCTTCCTCATCCTCGTGATCCACCTTCGTTACTGCCGCAATGCGGTCGTTCTCCAGGATCGTGATCAGGCGCACCCCTTGCGTGGCACGTCCCATCACCCTCAGGTCGGCCACGTTCATACGGATCGTGATGCCGTTCTTGGTGATGATCATCAGGTCGTTGGCATCCGTTACCGATTTGATCCCTACCAGGTTCCCTGTTTTATCCGTAATGTTGATAGTTTTCACCCCTTTACCACCACGGTTGGTAATCCTGTACTCATCGATATCCGAGCGCTTGCCATAACCCTTCTCCGATACAACCAACACATTCGCGTTCATATCATCGATGCAGATCATACCGATCACTTCGTTATTGCCACCTTCGTCATCGTTCAGGTCGATCCCCATCACACCGCTGGCATTACGGCCCATCGGCCTTACTTTCTCCTCAGGGAAACGGCACACTTTACCTAATTTGGTAGCCAGCATGATCTCGTTCTTCCCGTTGGTGAGCGCAGCTTCCAGCAGCACATCCCCTTCCCGGATCGTGATCGCATTGATACCATTGGCACGTGGGCGCGAATAAGCTTCTACCGATGTTTTCTTGATGATACCATCTTTCGTACATAAAATAATGTAGTTATTATTAATGTACTCCTCATCGTTCAGATTTTTGATATTGATGAACGCTTTGATCTTATCATCCGGCGCAATGTTAATTAAGTTCTGGATGGCGCGGCCCTTGCTTTGCTTGTTCCCCTCAGGCACTTCATACGCCCTGATCCAGTAGCACTGGCCTTTTTCGCTGAACAGTAAAATATAATTATGCGTGGAGGCAATAAACATGTGCTCCACAAAATCCTCGTCGCGCGTGGCGGTTCCTTTGCTTCCGCGTCCACCGCGGTTTTGCGCGCGGTACTCCGCCAGGTTTGTACGCTTCATATACCCCATGTGCGAGATCGTGATCACCACGTTCTCATCAGCAATCATATCTTCCACGCGGAAATCATCGCCCGCATACACGATGTCTGTGCGACGCTCGTCACCGTATTTGTCGCGAACCTCTATCAATTCGTCCTTGATGATCTGGTAGCGCAGCGGCTCGTTGGCCAATACATTTTTCAGGTGCTCGATGGTTTTCATGAGCTCTGCATACTCTGCATTTAATTTATCAACTTCCAGTCCTGTCAATGTTCTCAGACGCATATCGAGAATAGCACGGGCCTGGATCTCCGATAAGGAGAAGCGCACCATCAACTCATCGCGGGCAATATCCGGCGAAGCGCTTTCGCGGATCACCTTAATAACCTCTTCAATGTTTTTCTGAGCGATCAGCAAGCCTTCTAAAATGTGAGCGCGTTTCTCCGCCTGAGCCAGGTCGAATTTGGTACGGCGAACGATCACATCATGCCTGTGGTCCACAAAATAGTGGATCATGTCTTTCAGGTTCAGCATTTCCGGGCGGCCCTTCACCAACACCACGTTATTCACAGAGAATGAGGTCTGCAGCGCAGAATATTTGTATAAATTATTCAGCACCACATTCGAGATCGCATCCGAACGCAGTTCGTATACAATACGCATCCCTTCACGGTTACTCTCGTCGCGGATCTCCGTAATGCCTTCAATTTTTTTCTCATTGCATAATTCCCACTGGCGCTTGATCATGTCAGCCTTATTGATCTGGAAGGGAATTTCCGTCACAATAATGCGCTCACGGTTATTCACCGGCTCAATGTTTGCTTTGGCACGCATCACAATACGGCCGCGGCCGGTGTGGAATGCTTCCTTCACACCTTCGTATCCGTAGATTGTTCCGCCGGTAGGGAAATCAGGAGCTTTAATGTGCTTCATCAGCTCATCGATCGTGATCTCATTGTCATCGATATAAGCCAGGATCCCGTTCACCACTTCCGTTAAGTTGTGAGGCGGCATGTTGGTAGCCATCCCTACGGCAATCCCGGAGGCACCGTTCATTAATAAATTCGGGATCTTGCTTGGCAACACGGATGGCTCTGTCAAAGAGTCATCAAAGTTCGGGCGGAAATCCACCGTATCTTTTTCAATGTCTGCCAGCATTTCTTCCGTGATCTTGCGGAAACGCACCTCGGTGTAACGCATGGCAGCCGGCATATCGCCATCTACCGAACCGAAGTTCCCCTGCCCGTCTACAAGCATGTAACGCAGGCTCCATTCCTGGGCCATACGCACCATCGTATCATACACCGAAGAGTCACCGTGCGGGTGATACTTTCCTAAAACTTCCCCAACAATACGGGCCGACTTTTTATACGGGCGGTTGTGCAAAACCCCGAGATCGAGCATACCGTAGAGTACGCGGCGGTGCACTGGTTTTAGACCGTCCCTTACATCAGGCAAGGCCCTGGATACAATCACCGACATCGAATAATCGATGTAGGCTGTTTTCATTTCTTCTTCAATGTTAATAGGAATAATTTTCTCTCCGCTCATATTCAATTAGTGATTTGTTGATTTACGTAATTTACTGATTTAAAAAATTCGTTAATTTTTGAAGTTTTGTCAGGTTCAGGGAATCCGGTATTTCGGGTAAAACTAAACTCACCGGCTCTCCATTTCTCCAACTCCATAATTCTTCAAACAGGCTTTGAAAATACCATTTTTATAGGTAATCTGATTGTAGAGTTATCAACAGGTTTTCTGTTTAATGAACAGGCTTTTCGATCGTCGCGAAATCCTCTGTACGGCGCATAAAAACCAGGCGAACCAAGCTGCCATAAAACCCTCCGGCGGCAACCTGAATTCCATGGAAAATGGGCAGCTCCGGCCAATCATCATCAGCCTGGCAAAGACTTTTTAGCGGGTGTCATTTTTCGCCGTTTTAAACAAATGTGGAGGAATGCTGTTTTGTCAGATAAGACGGAACGAAATCAGGAGACAAAGCACCTGATTTTCCCAGCCCCGATTTTGATTAAATATCTTTGAAAATACTATTTTAATGGGTAATTTAGATGTAGAGTTATCAACAGATTTCCTGTTTAAAAAAAAGGCGCTTTTAATGACAAAACCTGACAGAATCGTTTACTTTTGAGTGTGGCATTAAATATGTTTGGAACTTATACAAAGAACTAAGAACTGTAAATTATGGAAGCAAAATTTTCACAACGCGTCAAAGACGTTATTACGTTTAGCCGGGAAGAAGCCCTTAGACTTGGGCATGATTATATTGGGATTGAACATTTAATGCTTGGCATGATTCGCGATGGCGAAGGAGTTGGTATTAAACTATTAAAGAACCTGGGAATCAACATTCAGGATTTCAGAAAGCATATTGAGCAGAGCCTGCCTATTTCGATGAGAAAAGTAAACAACCTGGCCAATATTCCTTTGGTAAAACAAGCTGAGAAAACCCTGAAACTGACTTACCTGGAGGCCAAGCTTTTCAAAGCACCCCAAATTGGCACAGAACACCTGTTAATGTGTATTTTAAAGGACAGTGACAACGTGGTTTCCAAAACCCTCGAGCGTTTGGGTGTTGACTACAATGCCGTAAAAACCGAGCTGGAAGGCTATATGGAGAATCCTCATAAAATTGAAAATGCCGCTACCGGCGACGATGATGATTCGGAAGAATCTTCTTTCCCGGGATCTGGTGGCTCTAAAAAACCGGGCGATTCCAAATCCAGGACACCGGTTTTAGACAATTTTGGCAGGGATTTGACCAAAATGGCAGAGGACGGAAAACTGGACCCTGTGGTAGGCCGTGAAAAGGAAATCGAGCGTGTGTCTCAGATCCTGTCACGCCGTAAAAAGAATAACCCGATCCTGATCGGTGAGCCTGGCGTGGGTAAATCATCCATTGCCGAGGGTTTAGCCCTGAGGATCGTTCAGCGCAAGGTAAGCCGTGTTTTATTCGGCAAACGTGTGGTAACACTCGACCTTGCTTCCCTGGTAGCCGGTACCAAATACCGCGGCCAGTTTGAGGAGCGTATGAAAGCCGTGATGAACGAGCTGGAGAAAAATACGGATGTGATCCTCTTCATCGACGAGATCCACACCATTATCGGTGCGGGCGGTGCGAGCGGAAGCCTGGATGCGAGCAATATGTTCAAGCCGGCTTTAGCGCGCGGCGAGATCCAGTGCATCGGTGCAACCACTTTAGATGAGTACCGTCAGCATATCGAGAAAGACGGAGCCCTGGAGCGCCGTTTCCAGAAGGTAATCATCGAGCCTGCCACCCAGGAGGAATCTTTACAGATTCTGAACAACATCAAAGGCAAATACGAAGATCACCACAACGTGACTTATACGCCGGAAGCTTTGAAAGCCTGTGTGACTTTAACAGCGCGTTACTTAACCGACAGGCACCTGCCGGATAAAGCAATCGACGCCCTGGATGAGGCCGGTTCCCGTGTTCACATTACCAATATCAATGTTCCGGAAAATATCCTGGACCTTGAGAAAAAAATGGAAGACATTAAGGAGCTGAAAAACCAGGTGGTGCGCTCTCAGAAATACGAGGAGGCTGCCAAGCTGCGTGATACGGAGAAACAGCTGCAAACCCAGCTGGAAGTGGCTAAGAAAGCATGGGAAGAAGAAACGAAGCAAAACCGTGTAACGGTAACCGAAGATAATGTAGCCGAGGTTGTAGCGATGATGAGCGGCGTACCGGTTCAGCGGATCTCTCAGAACGAGGGCGACAAACTGGTGAAAATGGTGGAAACCCTGCAAGGCAAGGTAATTGGCCAGGACGAAGCTCTGAAAAAAGTGGTGAAAGCCATTCAGCGTAACCGTGCGGGCTTAAAAGACCCTAACAAACCGATTGGCTCCTTCATTTTCTTGGGCCCTACCGGTGTTGGTAAAACACAGCTGGCCAAGATCCTGGCACGCTACCTGTTCGACAACGATGAAGCTTTGATCCGCATCGATATGAGCGAGTACATGGAGAAATTTGCCGTGACCCGCCTCGTGGGAGCGCCTCCGGGATATGTTGGTTATGAAGAAGGCGGACAGCTGACCGAGAAAGTACGTCGCCGTCCTTATGCCGTAGTCTTATTGGATGAGATCGAAAAAGCCCACCCGGACGTGTTTAACATGTTACTCCAGGTGTTGGATGACGGGATCTTAACCGACAGCTTAGGCCGTAAGATCGATTTCAAAAATACGATCATCATTATGACATCCAACATTGGCGCACGCCAGCTGAAGGATTTCGGACAAGGTGTTGGCTTCGGTACGCAGACCCGCCAGGAAAATGCGGAAGAGAACAACAAAGGTGTTGTAGAGAACGCTTTGAAAAAAGCCTTCGCACCTGAGTTCCTGAACCGTATTGACGATGTGGTGATGTTCAACTCTCTTGGTAAAGAAGAGATCCATAAAATCATTGATATTGAGCTCAACAGCTTATTCGGCCGTGTGAACAACTTAGGTTACACCATCAAAATTACCGATGCTGCGAAAGACTTTATCGTGGAAAAAGGATACGATGTACAGTATGGCGCCCGCCCGTTGAAACGCGCGATCCAGAAATACCTTGAAGATCCGATGGCTGAAGAGATCATTAAAAGCAATTTATCCGAAGGCGACCAGATTGAGATCGACTACGATGCTGAGAAAAAAGAGATCGTGGTAAGAACCATCAAGCCTAAGGCTAAAAAGAAAAAAGAAGATAGCTAAGCGAATCTGATATACATTAAAAATCCCTCACGATGCATCGTGAGGGATTTTTTGTTTTAGTAAGTGGCTTCGAGAGCTCAGCCATCGCTTCGTTGACTAAGGCTCTCGAAGTCAATGAGCGATGCCACTTCGTCACGATGCGTTGTGACAGCCGGGAAGTGTCCTGATACGGTCTTTGTGTTCTCGACTTCGCTCGAACTGACAAAGACTTTGTTGATACCTCCTGAAGCAGGAAACAAAAAAGGGTTATCATTCCTGATAACCCTTTCCTAAAAAATAAAAAACAAGATTACCCCAGCATTTCCTTCACGATCTGCGAAACCAGTTTCCCGTCGGCCCTGCCGGCGATCACCTTGTTCACAGCTCCCATTACCTTGCCCATATCGGCGCCGGATGAAGCTCCCGTTTGATCGATGGCTTTTTTTACCTCGGCCCTGATCTCGTCTTCGCTCAGTTGTTTCGGAAGGTACTCTTCCATCACCTTCGCCTGCGCAATCTCATCGTCGGCCAGGTCCTGGCGGTTTTGCTGAATGTATATTTCCGCAGTTTCCTTGCGTTTTTTATATTCCTTCTGAATGGCTTTCATCGCGCTATCCTCGCTCAGTCCTTCCGGCGATGTTTTCAACAGTAAGATCACGGATTTCAGTGCTCTTACGGCTTCCAGGCGTTTGCTGTCTTTTGCCAGCATCGATGCTTTGACGTCGGCATTAATTTTTTCTTCTATTCCCATAATATTTAATGTTTAAACAAAAGTAAGAAAGTTTCCCGTTAATAATGACGAATTCCTAGGAATATACGAATCGATAAACACTTCATTTCACCGTGTTTTAGATACCTGAGTATTCTTATATTCGTTATAAAATTCGGATTATATGCAATGCACCTGGCCGCAAAACGATGAGCAGATGCTCGCCTACCATGATACGGAATGGGGAACTCCCGCTCACGACGATAAAAAACACTTCGAATTCCTGGTGCTGGATTGCTTCCAGGCAGGGCTGAGCTGGAAAACGATCCTCCACCGCCGCAAACACTTCAAAAAAGCCTTTGCCAATTTTGACGTGAAGAAAGTAGCGAAATTCGATGAGGAAAAAGTTCAGGAGCTCATGCAGAACGAAGGCATTATCCGTAACAAGCTCAAAATTACGGGAACGATCAAAAACGCCAAAGCGTTCATGGAGATCCAAAAAGAATTCGGCTCTTTCGATGCCTACATCTGGCAGTTCACCGGTCATAAAACCCTCGTCACGAAAGTGAAAAGCCCTTCGGAGATCCGCGCCACCAGCCCCGAATCGGATGCCATGAGTGTAGCGCTCAAAAAACGCGGCTTCACCTTTGTGGGTTCTACAATCTGCTATGCCTACATGCAGGCCGCCGGAATGATCAACGATCACCTGGTGAGCTGCACACGATATAAAGAGTTGGTGAAAAAAGGAAAGCACTAGGGAACAGACCTTTTTGATGGATGAATACATCGGGAGGCCATCGTCACGATCTTATGAAAACTTATTTCAGAATTTCTACTTCCAGATTTTTGAAATTGATATCCTCCTGTATCAACCGTCCATTGATGAACACAGTGGGAAGCTTTTTGACGCCGCTCTCTACCCCGGATACCATACTGTCCCTCACATCCCAGGCGTAGGTGTTATTGGTAAGGTTATTATATAAGGTTTTACTGTAAATCTCCGCTTCCCTCGCATAAGCCACAAGGTCGGTGAGATTGAGCTTGTTTCCTTCCCGGATCAGCAGGTGATGGATTTCCCAGAATTTACCCTGTATTCCTGCTGCAACAGCTAATTCTGCAGCCTTCTGAGATTTCTGGTAGATCTTATTTTGTGGGAAATGACGCCAGATAAATTGAAAGCGCTCCGGATATTTTTCGAGCAGGGCCTCAATTTCCTGAAATGCTTTCCGGCATTTCGAATCTTCATAATCACCATACATCACTACCTCCGTTTTGGCTTCCCTGTTGCCAAGCCTCGGCTCACCTGGCTTTACAGGCATTTTGAGATCGGGTGTCTGTTTATTTTTCAGCATGAACTTATCGTATACGGTTAAGACAACGTTAAGGTCTTTTTGTTTAAACAGACGTCTCCCAATTCATCCGGAACCATGGAACGCAGATGGTTATGATGTTGTAAGATTTAGTATCATAGAACCTGTGTATCAAACGAGTCTATTTACCTCATATTTTTGTTCTAATCATTTCTTATCTGCTTAATCCGCGTCATCTGCGTTCCATTGCCCTACATTTGCACTACGGTTTAATGATCAATGCAGAAGGCGTATTGGAAAGCCAGATGCTCTGTGTTTCCAGGGCTTTGCGCCAGCTGTCGATACTGATGAGCATCAGGTCCTGCTTCTCGAGAAATTCCTTTTCGATTTTGCGCTCGTTGTATAAGGCAATATGGTTCGGCGCAATCTGCTCGATGGAGCGGATGGTTTCCTTAAGCTCCGGGTTTTGCTTGATAATGCCCGCTGCATCAAGGATCACAACCCTCACGTTGCTGTTATGAATCAGCTTTTGTGCATATACAAACAGGAAGCTGTCGCTGATGGAGAAGATCGGGATAAAGACCGTATCAATTTCCTCCAGCCCTTTATCCAGCAGGATCCCTACCGGCACCTTCGCCGATTTGATGATCTGCCTCGTGCGCTCATCAAAGACGTTGTTCTCAAATAACTTTTCTTTTCCGGTGATCTTATCGTAGAGTACTTCCGGATTGATGATGTTGGAGGTAAAACCTAAGATTTTTCCGAGCAAGGTGCCTTCGTATACCGAGCGCCCGATCCCTACCAGCAGGAGATCGAAGTTGCCGGCATTCGCCGTTTCGCTGATCTCCTTATCAATGTCCTGGGTGGATTTAAAGAGGCTTTCCACCTCCATGTTCAGGCGCTGGGCTTCTTTTTTGATCGGCTTAAAGCTGTCGCGCTCATATTCCACCGCGTTGAACTGGTTGATGTCGCTGCTGGGCGATAAGTGCAGGGCGGTGATGTTGGCATTGTTAGGCGCTTTGCGGATAAAGTAATTGGCCAGGCGGATGAGCACCTTTCCTCTCAGGGGGCTTCCAAAAGACACAAGGATGTTGTACTTACCTGATTTTTCAATGGATTCAGGCACATTGGCCGCTTTGGGCTCCGGTAGAAACCGGTTGATGAGATCGAGCGCCGGACCGGTCATAAACGTAGTGACCAGGGCCATGATCACCATCATGGCAAATACTTCCGGGGTAAGGACACCCAGGTCGTAACCGATGTTCAATACCACGAGCTCCATCAAGCCCCGCGTGTTCATCAGGGCTCCCACGATCAGGCTTTCGCGCCAGCTTTGCCCGGTGAATTTCGCGGCAAAGGCACTTCCCAAAAACTTGCCAATCACCGCCAGGAGGATAATCACACCACACATTTGCCATAAGTGCGGCTCATTCAATAATCCTATCTGCGTACGCAAACCGGTAAACACAAAGAATAAAGGCAATAACAGCAGCGTGGACACATCCTCGATCTTCTCAATAAAAATGCTTCTGAAATTGGTATTCGAGGGCATGATCACCCCTGCCATGAAGGCTCCGAACAGAGCGTGGATGCCGATGACTTCCGTAATATAGGCTGAAGCGACAAGCATAATAAAAAAGACACCGACAACGGGCTTGCTTAAGCCTTCTTTGTTGGAATAAATATCTCCCATCCGTTTCAAAAAAGGCTGCACCAGCTTCAGCATCAGAAAGACGTAAGCAATCGCCATTAAAATGGTATAGATGGCACTGACGACACTTCCGGCTTTTACAATGGCAATCACGGCGGCAAGGATACACCAGGCGGTGATATCATCAGCTGCAGCGCAGGTAATGGCCAAAGCCCCGAGCTTTGTTTTGGTAAGGTTCCGCTCCTGCACAATCCTGGCCAGCACCGGAAAGGCCGTGATGCTCATGGCGATGCCGATAAATAAAGAAAAGGGCAAGAACTTAACGTCTGTGGGTGCATAGCCCTGGTAGATAAAATAAGCCAGGCCGATGCCCAAAGCAAAGGGGAAAATGATGCTGGCATGACTGATGACAACGGCCTCGTGGGCTTTCTTTTTCAAAACGTTAAGATCGAGCTCCATGCCGACGATGAACATAAAAAGGACCAGGCCGATCTGGCTCAGGAACTGCAGGTTTCCCAGGGATGCCTTCGGAAACAGAAAGCCGGAAAATTCGGGGAAATACATGCCTACAAACGAAGGCCCGAGAATAATCCCTGCAATGATCTCTCCGATCACCGAAGGTTGCCCGATCTTTCTGCAAAGGAAGCCGAAAATCTTTGCTACGACAATAATTGTAAGGATCTGCAGCAACAGGATGGCCAGCGGATGCGTGATGTTATGAAAATAGGTGTCTTTAAACTGTTGCCAGTGCGACACGATGCTTCCTCCTTTCCCGGTGACCGTCTTACCGGTTTCCAGCACTTCGCCCTGCAACACGATAAAGTACATAATGGCGGAAACACCACCAATGGTGATAATATAGAACAGGAGGTTTTTGATATTCTTCATAAGCGTGTATTTAAGGTTGAGTCGTTACTTTTTTAGCTTTCACCGGGAAATAAAAGACAAAGCCCGCTGCCGTGCGGATTCCCGCATTGTCTTTAGAAATAAAATCCGATACATAGAAAGGCGCTGCTTCAAAAAACAGGCCCGCATTCTGAAACGGAAAGGGAAAGGCTTCCACCCCTACCGGAACAATGATCCCGTTTTTGTGCGTTTCGTTCAGGTTCCAGTCTGCCTTATAGCCTAAGCCTACATGGAAGCGCACGCGTTCGAGTTTTACCACACGGCAAATGAGCGAAAGCTCGGTGACAAAGGTCGATGCTTTACTTTTTTCGTTAAAGATATTCGCGCGGGTAATGCGGGCATCGCCGGCAAAGCGTGTTTCTTTGGAGGTGCGGATCCCGAAGCCTGTTTCGGTGCCGGTGGGATAAAGCCCGATGCCGATGCCGGTTTGAGAAACAGCCGTCACGCTACAGAAAAGAAAAAGGAGTTGAAATACGGATTTTAACATGGCTGCAAATTTACGAGGTAAAAGGTATCTCACCGCCTCTCAAAGCCTTGCCAAATGCTGATTTGTAATGAAGCGGGAATCTTATGTAATGAATTTCGCACTCGGTCCACAGTTATAAATCCACGACTACTGACGTGCCTTCTTTTTAAACCATATAAGACATAGAAGAACAGATAAGAAACAGTCAGGAGATCATATTAATCCTCCTGTTCTAATCCGCGCTCATCTGTCCAATCTGCGTCATACGCGTTCCAGATCAAAGCTTAGTCATAAAATCTTTCCGGTAAATCTCACTGAGGTTGATCTTCCGGTTAAGCCCGTCGCGATCGAGCAGCTGCGTGGTGATCTCGTTATGCACGAAGAACTTCACGGCTTTGAGCGCCACCAGGTCTTTTTTGCTCACACGGCTAAAATCGTTTTCCGGGAATACAGATAACAGCTGGTCGAAAGAGGTATTCTTTAAAATGATTTCCTCACCGCTCTGCAGGTACACCAGCTTATCGCGCTTATCGTTTTCCGCAATCGTTACCAGCATCACGTCGCGAAAAAAGAGCAGCATCTTGCCTTTATTGGTATTGAATGGCGCATAATTCTTTTCTTCGGCAGGCTTCAGCAGCACGTCGCAGGCCTTCTGAATGGCCTTCTCCAGGCGTGTTCTTTCGATGGGCTTGCGGATGTAATCGATGGCTTCGAGGTCGTAGGCATCGGCCGCATATTCTTTGTAGGCTGTTGTAAAAATCACGGCTTTTCCCCGTCCGTTCCGGCCCGACTGGGCATTCAGTGCTTTTGCAACGTCGAGCCCGTTCATGCCGGGCATTTCAATATCCAGGATACAGAGGTCGAAATCCAGGGCAGGTGCTTCTTTCAGCAGAAGCGACGGGTCGTTGAAGGCTTTCACAACTTCCAGCTCCTCAATCTGCTCACACATCATTTTCAGGTAAGTGAGGCCGGGCAGCTCATCATCCAGCAGTAAACATCTGAGTTTTGTGTTCAAGGATCTTAATTTTTAGATGGGTGATGTACACGTCTGCTTCCACAAACTGATCGAACTTATAATTATCGCGGTAGGTAGCAATCAGTCTTTTACGGAAGCTCTCCTTCCCGAAGCCGCTCTTGTCTTTTTTCACCGGCGATTTGGTGCTGATCTTATTGGTCACCGTCAGCTTAAAGTCATCGCTGTCGAGCTCAAAAATGATGGAGATAAACGCATCGGAGCTTTGTAGATCGGCATGCTTAAAGGCATTTTCGATCATGTCGATGGTGATGAGCGGCGCCATCAACCGTTCATTGTAGAGCGGATGATTTTCGGGAATCTTGTTCTTGACGCGCAGGTCGAAGAGCGGGCTTACCTTGAGGCGGTTGATCTCGATGAGGCTCAGGGCGAAGTCGACCTCTTCTTTGATGGAGACGTATTTGCTATCGCTCTCATACAAAATAAAATCCAGCACATTCGATAATTTATCAAGGGCATAGTAGGTCTGGTAAGCATGCGACTGAATGGAGTTGAGCGTATTCTTAAACAGGTGTGGGTTTAGCTTATGCTTAAAATTCTCTACTTCGAGCGACTGAATTTTCATCTCTAATTCCTTGTAACGCTCTTCATGAACGAGGCGCTGCCGCTGCTCTTTGCGCAGGCGCCACCCTAAAAATACAATAGCCGATAACAAGAAGATCAATCCTGCGACCAACATAAAACTATCGGGAATACTAATCAGGAATGATGCGTGGCTCATGATACAAAATTAAGAAAACTAGTTTAATAAATCGTATTCTCTACAAAGTGGCAGTATCTGAGCCTGAGCATTTGGGCGCCCGGGCGGGCTTTCCACTGCAAGTTCCTCGCAAAGGAACAGCGAGGAAGCTTTCCGTTATAATCCCTGGCGCAGGTATATGCAAAAAACTACCCTCACGTGTAGTGAACAGCACCGCAACAGTGTTTGAATTTCTTCCCGCTCCTGCAGGGGCAGGGATCGTTGTGACCGATGCTGTAGCGCGATGTCACCAATTTTTTAAGGCTGAGCTTCTGGTCGAAAATGCGCTCCAGCATGGCATAGAGCTCGGGATGCTTGCTTTGCAACAAGGCAGGACGCTCAAAAAAATATTCGCTCACCACGGCAAAAAATTCCGATTGATTGGTGGCGCCATAAGGATTGATGTCCGACTTGTTGGCATTGATCTTTTTGATCTCCTCCGCCATGAGCTTGATCCAGGGCAGCACGTATTGCTTGCCCAATAAATTTTCGGGGATGCCGTCGATGGCGCCGTCCGTTTTATCAATGAGGTGCACAAACTCGTGAATGGCGGTGTTCTGCTTATCGCTTTCGTTTTGGAAGCCCAGGTGCAAGGCCTGCTTCGAAAGGATCATGGTGCCGTTCATGGCGCCGGTTCCTACCATGCCGGTAATGCGCCGCTCATGGCCTTCTTCATTTCCGGCCGTTTCAAAACTGGCATTGAAGCTGTTCGGATAGATAAGCACTTCGGTTATGGATCCGTAATGCCAGTCGCGAAAGCCGAAGACCGGGATAACGGCGCTGGCTGCTACCAGTACCTTATCGGTATCGTCGATGGTGGTATCGATACCGGTGATGCGCGTACGCCTCAGGAAATCCGTCACCTCCTGTTCGAAACGGCTTTGCTCTTCTTCATTGAGCGCATTGTAAAAGGCGACTTTCTCTTTCAGGATGATGCGGTGCTCATTCCCAAAATCAAATGCTTGATTTCTTCCCTTATCCAGTCCCGACCTGAAAAACAGAACGATCCCGATAAGCACCACACAAAGTATCACAATTTCCATACAGGCAAAGCTCTTTTTGTTGTAAATTTAGGGTTTAAATATACATAACGAACGCCATCTCCTTACATGCCTAAACTTCACGAGATCATCAGCGAGCTTGAACGCTTTGCTCCCCTCTCCTACCAGGAGTCTTACGACAACTGCGGCTTACTCACCGGCCACCGCGATATGAATATTACCGGCGCTCTGCTGAGCCTCGACTGTATCGAAAGCACCATCGATGAAGCCATTGCCAAAGGCTGCAACCTCATCATCGCGCATCATCCTATTATTTTCGGCGGGCTCAAGCGGCTGAACGGAACGAACTACGTGGAGCGCACCATCATCAAAGCGATCCGGAACGAGATTGCCATCTATGCCTGCCATACCAACCTGGATAATGTGAAGCTGGGCGTCAATAAAAAAATAGCGGATAAGCTTGGGCTCATCCATCAAAAGATCCTGTCACCTAAAAAATCACTCTTAAAAAAGCTGGTGACCTTTGTACCGGCCGGTCACCTGGAAACCGTACGCAGCGCTTTGTTTGAAGCCGGAGCGGGAAACATCGGCAATTACGACCACTGTAGCTTTATGCTGGAAGGAACGGGCAGCTTCCGGGGCAATGAGCACTCGAACCCTGTATTGGGAGAAAAGGGCAAGCTGAGCCTGGAAAAAGAAACACGCCTCGAGCTGATCTTTGAAGGTGTCCGCCAGGGCGGGATCCTGGCGGCCCTGAGGCAAAGCCATCCTTACGAGGAGATTGCCTACGACATTTACCAGCTGGAGAATGGCTACCAGGATGTGGGCTCGGGTATGACAGGCGAACTGAAAGAACCAATGCCGGAAACGGAGTTTCTGACACTGCTGAAGCAGGTGTTTAACGTTAAATTTTTAAAACATACAGCTTTGCGCCAACAGGCCATTAAAACCGTGGCTTTGTGCGGAGGGAGCGGAAGCTTTTTGCTCAAAAACGCAATAAATTCAAGATCAGACATTTATATCAGCTCCGACTTCAAGTACCATGAGTTTTTTGATGCAGAGGGCAAAATCGTGGTTGCCGACATCGGACACTTTGAAACTGAGCAATTTACCCCGGAAATATTTTATGAGATAATATCAAATAAATTTCCTAATTTTGCAACCTATTTAACGGAAACAAACACTAACCCGGTAAACTATTTTTAAACTATGTGCGCAAAAATCAAAGAAAAAATTGATGCATCGATCGAAGGGAAACTTCGCGCTTTATACGAATTACAATTAATCGATTCTAAAATAGACCGTATCCGTACGATCCGTGGTGAGCTTCCACTGGAGGTGCAGGATCTGGAGGACAGTGTGGCAGGTTTGGAAACCCGTGTAAATAACCTGACGGATGAGCTGAAAGGACTGGAAGACCAGGTGAATGAGAAGACACAGTCTATCAAGGATTTCAAAGCAAATATTAAAAAATACGAAGCGCAGCAAGGCAAAGTACGTAACAACCGTGAGTATGACGCTATCACCAAAGAGATCGAGTTCCAGAACTTAGAGATCCAACTGGCTGAAAAACGCTTAAAAGAATACAAGTTCAACATCGAATCAAAATCGGAGATCGTTGAAAAATCACAGACTGAATTTTCAGAGCGCAAAAAGGATCTGAAACTGAAGAAAAGCGAGCTGGACGAGATCATTGCAGAAACCGAGAAAGAGGAGAAAGATTTGATGAAGGCTTCTGAAAAAGCATCTGCTGCCATTGAAGAGCGTTTGGTGAATGCTTACAAGCGCGTACGTGCCAATACCCGCAATGGCCTGGCTGTAGTGCCTGTTGAGCGTGATGCCTGCGGCGGTTGCTTCAACAAGATCCCGCCTCAAAAGCAATTGGATATCCGCATGAACAAAAAGATCCTCGTATGCGAGCACTGCGGCCGTATCATGGTTGATCCGAACATTATTTCCGACGAGCTTCCTGCAACGGAAGCATAAGAATAAGTCATCATTTAAGAAGTCCTTTACACCCTTGTAAGGGACTTTTTTTTGGTTTAATTTTTTTTGTTAATAACATGTTATAGATTCTGGCATTATAATTACGGATACCTGAACCCTTTTGATCAGGGAAACCGTTTAATGGCTATGTTTTAATTACTTTAATCAAGCAGCCTACCTAAGTAATTACTTAAACAAACGGTAAACCATTAACCAGAATTATATGCCTCTCCATCTATTTAAGCTCTTCATTCTCCTCCTGATTTTCCCTTTTGACCTCTATTTCCCAATGCGGGCAAGCTACACCTACGTTTACGGCTAATTTTGGCTTAATTTTGTTAAATAAAATGCATAGATTTTGGCATTATAATTACAGAAACAGAAATCCTTTTGATCAGGATAAATTGTTTAACACTTCAACGAAGCATTCTATCCTAAGTAATATTTAAACGATCGGTAACATTTAATCAGAGTTATATGCCTCTACACTTACTTAAACTCTTCACACTCCTCCTGATTTTTCCTTTTGGCCTGTATTCGCAATGCGGGCCCGCTACGCCTACGTTTACGGTTAACCTTACCGGTAACCCAAGCGGCACCTGGATTAGCCCGAATGTGGTGAGGAATGACGTTTGCTGCGGGCAGAGCGGTGTAACCTGTATTGAATTTATTATTACGCTTGATCCCGCTGCTGCTGCCATGAGCTTTAACATTGCCTCAGGGGCTATACCGGGAGGTGCTTTATTCTACCAGATAAATTGCGGGCCGCAAACGGCCCTGGGAGCGCCCATTTGCTTATCGGGCGTGGGGCCGCATATTCTTACATTCTGCAAGCCCGGCAATAACGCAAACACGTACGAGATAGTCTCTATACCTGCTGCGGTTGGCGGACAGGACATTGTAATTAATGACGGCTGTACAAAAGTGCTCTCTACGGCGGGCTTTAACCCTTCCACAGTAACCTGGACCTCTGTTTTCCCCGGCGTGCCGGGCGCTTACAATAGCTATTTATCCTGCACCAGCGGATGCACCACACCCAGTGTCACCTCTTCAGGCGCCGCGCCACCTTATGTGGATTACATGGTCTGCGGCCAGGCAGCTGCAAATTGTAACACGGCCATCATTTGTGATACCATCAGGGTTAATTTTAACCCGACACTTGCTGTTTCCATCATGCCTGCCAATCCTACGATTTGTTTTGGGCAGACATCAACTACCCTTACCGCCCAGGGAAGCGGAGGAACATCGCCCTACAGTTTTTTATGGAATAACGTTACTCCAACACAAACCATCAGTGTCGGAGCGGGTACTCAAAACGTACAATTAACAGATGCATCGGGCTGCCCACCGGTTTTTAATTCCGTTACGGTAACGACCTTCTCTGTACCTATTACGGCGAATGCTGGTGCGGATCAGATTAAGTGCATCCAAAGCCCGCTGGCAACACTCAATGGTTCCGTCACCGGTGCCAGTGGCGGAATATGGGCAGGAGGAACAGGCACTTATTCGCCTAATAACACGACACTTGCTAACATATCCTATTCTCCCACTGCCGCTGAGCTGGCGGCCGGCTCTGTCAAATTATATTTAACCACAACCGGTAACGGCACCTGCCCGCCACAAACCGATACGGTAAAAATTTCTTATTTAAACTTTGAAGGAGTAGCCACGACAAGTGTGAGCAATGTAAGCTGCTTTGGCGGCAGTAACGGTATAGCTACGGTAAATTTAACCGGTGGGTTTGCGCCTTATTCTTATTTGTGGAATACGGCTGTCACACAAACAACGTCTACAGCAGCCAACTTACCTGTGGGCACTTATTCCGTCACCATCCGCGATGCTATCGGCTGCACCAGTCAAATGACCGTTGCCATTACACAACCGCCCATACTCGCCGCAAGCGCTACTATTGGTAATGCTTCCTGCTTTGGCACCAACACAGGAAGCATTGGAGTAGCTCCTGTCGGAGGCACCATACCTTATACGTATTCCTGGAGCCCCGGTGGTCAAACGACTTCTTCCGTTACAGGTTTAGCGGCTGGCAATTACTCCGTGACTATTACCGATGCCAATAGCTGCCCGAAAAGCTATACGTATGCTGTTACTCAGCCTTTACCTCTTTCTATTACTTCTACCCAAACTAATGTCTCCTGTTTTAATGGGGTCAATGGGATTGCCTCCGCTTCGGTAACCGGCGGCACCTTTCCCTATGCGTATAGCTGGAGCCCCGGAGGTTCTACTTCACCAACAACTTCAGGCGTGCAGGCGGGAACCCACACCCTCACCGTGAGCGATAACTTTAATTGTACCGCTACCCACACTCTTATTATCACACAGCCGCCTCTTTTAACTCTTTCTACAGCCGTGGTAAATGAAACCTGTCATTACCTTAACAATGGCTCTGCTTCTGTAATAGCATCGGGAGGGACTCCGGGATATACCTATGCCTGGCTACCCGGCGGGCAAACGACTTCCTCCATTACTAACCAGCCGGCCGGAACTTATAGCGTTACCCTTACCGATAGCAAAGGATGCAGCTCCTCTACCCTGGCAGTCATCAGCGAGCCGCCGCCTCTTTCCGTTGGATTTATAAACCAGATTAATGTCCGTTGTTTTGGCGGAAGCACAGGAAGCATAAGCGCAAGTCCCACGGGTGGTACTCCCAATTATACGTATTTATGGTCGCCCGGAGCATCCACCAATGCATCTCTTTCAAATATACCGGCAGGAACGTATACCGTGACTGTGAATGACAACAACACTTGCAGCGTTAGTAACAGTGTGATCATTACACAGCCTACTGTGCTTAATGTAAGTACTTCATCCGGTTCGGTTAGTTGCAACGGCGGATCAAATGGCTCTGCCTCGTCGCTTACGAGCGGTGGAACGATGCCTTACACGTATAGCTGGGCACCGGGAGCTGCAAACACGCCCACGATTTCAGGCATACCCTCCGGGGTCTACACAGTAACCACCTCCGATTTTATGGGCTGCGTTGTTACAAGAACTGTTTTTGTGAATCAGCCCGCGCCTCTTTTACCCGTTACCACAAGTACAAATTCTACCTGCGGCAATGCCAACGGTATTGGCCAGGTTTCCGTAAGCGGCGGCATTGCGCCTTATACCTATCAATGGCTTCCTGCGGGTGGCACCGGTTCGGTTACTACAGCGGTGGCTTCGGGAGTGTATTCAGTAATGGTGACAGATGCGAATAACTGTTCCCAGACACAGGTATTAAGCATCAATGATACGGGAGGCCCTAACGCAAGTATTTTTTCCACAACCAACGTCAGCTGCTTTGGAGGAAACGATGGTTCTGCCTCTGCGAGTGTCGTCGGGGGAGTTGGTCCTTACACTTACACCTGGTCTCCTTCGGGAGGAAACAACCCTGTAGCTACCGGCTTAACTGCGGGCACTTATTATATCACGGTAAAAGACGACAATGGCTGTATATTTTCTACTATCAGCGGCGCAGTGATTACGCAACCCACGGCGGTGACCGGAGTTGTTGCTACTGTTAACGTCAGCTGCTTCGCAGGCTCCAACGGATCCGCCACGGTTACGCCGGCCGGAGGAACACCGGGCTATACTTTCTTATGGCTGCCGGGAGCCACCACGGGCTCTGTGGTGACGGGCTTAAGCAGCGGAAGTTATTCGGTGCAGATCACGGATGCCAACAACTGTATCAGGGTTGTCCCCTATGCGATCACACAACCGACAGCTGCGCTCATCGCGTCGACAACTTCTTCCGCAGCGTCTTGTTTCGGCTTAAGCAATGGCACTGCCACAGTGAGTGTCACCGGAGGAACGGCCTTATACTCCTACAACTGGCTTCCCATGAATGTGAATAACCCGGTCATTGGCGGGCTTGCAGCAGGCACTTACACCGTTAACATAACGGATGCAAAAAACTGCCTGACCTCTGCTACGGTAGCCGTTTCCCAGCCGCTCCAGCCGCTTTCTGCAACAGCCAACAGTATGCCTCCGGCTTGTGCCGGAGGCTCCAATGGTACAGCCACGGTTACGCCATTGGGTGGAACAGCAGGTTACAGCTACCTATGGACGCCAACAGGCGGCACCGGGCAAACAGCAACGGGTTTAACGGCAGGAAATTACATGGCTGTGGTTACAGATGCCAACAACTGTCAAACGAATGTTTTTGTGAATGTTTCATCTCCGGCAGCGGTTACTGCATCTTTAGCGGTCATTCATCCGGCCTGCGGCTTAGCCAACGGGTCAATCACATCCCAGGTCAGCGGCGGCACCGGCACCTACACTTACACCTGGACGCCGGTAAATGTAAATACTCCCAATGCTACCGGCTTATTCCCGGGAACGTATACGTTTACGACGGCAGATTCTTTTGGCTGTATCAAAACCTTAACCACAACGCTTTCCAATATTAACGGCGCTTCGCTTTCTGTCACTTCAGTTACCAACACTTCCTGTTTCGGAACAAATGACGGAGCAGCTTCTATTGCTATTACCCAGGGAACCTTGCCTTATACGATAAACTGGCTGCCATTTGGCGGTAATGCGGCAACAGCCGGCCAGTTAACGGCAGGTGTCTATACGGCTCAGGTAACGGATGGCAGGGGATGCTTAAGTTCCGTAACGGCTACCGTCACACAACCCCTTCCTGTATCTGTTGCCATCAATACCATTGTCAATGTTTCCTGCTTTAACGGCAGTAATGGGCTTATTTCCGTGACTGCCTCGGGTGGAACTCCGTCCTACTCCTATTCGTGGGCTCCTTCGGGCACAGGGCCAACGCTCAATAACGTATCTGCCGGCAATTATACCGTATTCGTAAAAGATTCGCGTCTTTGTTCTGCCGCCATCTCCATGAATGTTGCCCAACCAACTCCTCTGACGTCAACCATTACAGGTTCTGCCAATCCGTTATGCTTTAACGGAACCGGAAACGCCTCCGTTTCTGTTGCAGGTGGCACTGCTCCTTATACGTATACCTGGACAAGCAATCCTCCGCAATCGGGAAGCACGGCATCCGGATTGCCAAGCGGAACTTATACGGTGCTGATCAGGGATGCGAAGGGATGCGCCACTGCGAGCTCACTCACCTTGACCCAACCGTTGCAGGTAATTACAACTGCCGGATTAAACGACACTATTTGTATCAATCAGGCGGGGATGGTTACAGCAAATGCCACAGGCGGGCAAGGAAGCTATACATACGCATGGCAGCCTTCAGGCGTTGTTAATTCGGGCAGCTTAACGATCAACCCTGCTACTGTAACCACCAATTATACGGTTGTGGCCTTTGATGCCAATGGTTGTGCCGGAACTCCGGATACAGTAAGGGCAGTCGTTTATAACTTAACAGGTGCAAATATTAATGCCATAGGCCTTACACCCATTTGCCCCGGACGAGCTACTACGATCTATGCAACGGCTACAGGAATTACAGGGCCTTTATCGTATGTGTGGAACAACGGCCTGGGAAGCGGCCCCGGAGCCTTTGTGGTAACTCCTACGCAGCCGGGCACCTATATTGTCACGGTAACCAATGCCTGTGGAGCATCTGTAAACGATTCTATCAGAATCGCGTTCAATCCTCCTCCTACTGTTTCCATCGTCGTGAATGGCACCCTGGTGTGCGTTCCGGGCAGCGTCAACTTTTTTGATAATTCTGTTAGCGGAAACTCCAGTGATCCTATTAATAGCTGGTCGTGGAACTTCGGTGATGGAACAACCTCTTCTCTTCCCAATCCAACGCATACCTATTATACGCCGGGAACTTATTCAGTAAGCCTAAGTGTTACCACAGGCGGCGGTTGCACCAATAACAATGCCTCGGCTCCGGTAATCCTGAATGCCTATCCGCCTCCCAATGCGGCATTTACCGTAAGCTCACATGTACTGAACATCCCTTATGATGTGTTGCACTGCCAGAACCAGACCACGGGCGCGGTTAGCTATAGCTGGAATTTTGGAGACGGGGGCACTTCTACTGTAACGGACCCAAATCACACTTACACCAGCGTGGGCGACTTCCGGGTACAACTCATTGCTACCTCGGTGTATGGCTGCACGGATACGGCCTATGTTTCTGTGACAACAGATGCAGATGTTGTATTCCCAAATGCTTTCACGCCCGTCGGGTCAAATGGCGGTTATTATGTTCCGGGGAGTCTCGATAATGACATATTTTTTCCCTATACATCCGGCGTAGTGGACTATAAACTCCAGATTTTTAACCGCTGGGGAGAGCTCATTTTTGAAACACAGGATATTAAACAGGGATGGGACGGGTATTATAGAGGTAATATATGCCAGGTTGGTGTGTATATTTGGAAAGCTTATGTGAAATTGAATAATAACAAAGTATTCAATAAAACAGGAGATGTAACATTGTTAAGGTAGAACCGGAAGTGCGAAACATATACAGATTTTTTATATTATTTTTTATTGCTCACACAGGGCTTGTCAATGGGCAGGACATGCATTTTACGCAGTTTTATGCGGCGCCCTTATACCTCAATCCGGCATTTAGCGGAGCCAATGTATGCTCAAGGGTAACTCTTGTTTACCGGAACCAATGGCCGGGAATCAAAAAAACTTACCAATCCTATTTGTTATCCGCCGATCATTATTTTTCGCGGCAGAATTTAGGCATGGGCTTATTATGCGGTGTAGACGACGCGGGTACCGGGGGCTTAAGAACAACGATCATTCATCCTTCTGTTGCCTATGAAATAAAAATCAATAAGCTCCTGGCAGTGCGCCTCGGCCTTCAACCCGGAGTCACGATCAAAAGCATCCATTTCGACAGGCTTATATTTGGCGATCAGCTGGCCAGAGGCGGCAATGCGGGTGCAGGCTCGGTAACCACGGTTGAACAGCCAACGCAGAATAAAGTCTTTTTTGATATCGGGGCCGGTGGGCTCATTTATACGTCCGATGCCTGGTTTGGCACTTCCTTCTTTCATCTGAATAAGCCGAATGAATCTTTTACAGCATCCGGTATTGCCACCTTACCCGTCAGATACAGCGTTCATGGTGGAAAAAAGTTTGACCTGAATGAGGAAGAGAAGGACGATGAGTTTAAAAAATCCGTATCCATCGTGGCGAATTATAACGGGCAGGGAAAGTTTGATCAATTTGACCTGGGCGTTTATTTTAGCCGGGCTGCATTCACCATGGGGCTGTGGTACAGGGGAATCCCGGGATTTAAAGCGTATAAGCCGGGCTATACGAATAACGACGCCGTTGCCGCCGTGATGGGGCTTAACAAAGGTCTTTTAAGCATCGGATACAGCTACGATGTCACCGTTTCACAATTGCAGGGGCTCACACGCGGGGCTCATGAACTTACCATATCCTATCAGTTCTGCGATCCGAAAAAGAAAAGGTCAAAACGGGTGTTGATCTCTTGTCCTAAATTTTAGTGGCATCCATTTAAAAAGCTTTTGTCACGGTTATAAATCCGCGACAACTAAGGGACTTTTTATAGCCTTATATCAAAACCAGGCTTTACATCTTTTCTGATGAAGCTTCTGAAATAGAAGCATAAGCCCGAAAATCACCTTTAGTAAAAATTACATCGCACGCTGTTGAGGGCTTTTTATTGCTTGATGAATTTCAAGGCCGCTTGCCGGTTGTTGTTTAGCCTGAGGTAGTAGAGTCCTGCGGGCAGATGGGCGATTGTCAGCTTCGTAACCGCTGTTACAGCTACAGATTGAACTAACTCTCCTATCGCGTTGTAGACCCGGATCGTTTCGCGTAGCGGAAATTCCCGGAACGTAATCATTATACTTTCGGATGCCGGATTTGGAAACAGGGTCCAGAACAACGCAGGATCTCTTTCCTCCACCCCGGTCTGGTCACAATTAAATACAACCTGGGCATAGGTGGTATCCAAAGGGCAGTTGGAAGCTGGATTGATCACCTGGCATTTATAAGTTCCGGAAGCGGATATCAATAGCGTATCTTCATGACTCATCCATGACAAGGATGTGCCGTTCTTAAACCAAAGGATCTCTTCAGAGCCCGACAGGGAACCGTTTACGTGTAACACCGCAAAAGCTACCGTATCGCCCTTGCAGGGGTCACCAATGGCATCAAAATAATAGCCTGAAGTTTCGGCCGTTTGAGTATAGAGCCTTGATAATTCGGAGCAGCCGCCAATCGTGGAAATCACTGCAAATCCATAAATGCCGTAACGGGCATAATCCGGCAGGAAACGGTTGGTTTCGGGTAATTTTATCCCATTCATATACCATTGATAGGTATCGGCCGGCTGTGTCCAAAGAGTATCGTACTGGCATAACCAGGTATGCGACGCAGAAATGGTGGGCGTATGACTGCAAAACTGAATCACTGTATCCGTTACGCTGCTATGCCATCCCTGCAGATCGCAGTTGGTAGTTGTCAGCGACACCGTATAAGTGCCGTTGGCAGTATAGGAATGTGTTGGATTGGAAACTGAAGAGCCTATACTGTCTCCAAAGTCCCATACATAGCTTTGCGTGGCGCCATAGCTGCTCGGCGTAAATATCACCTGGTTCGTGCCGGCTCCTATCTGATAGCTAAAAGCAGACCGCGGCAGCTTCTTAAAATCCCACAGGGATAATTGAGCGAAAACCTGGCTTTTGGCAGCACTCCTGATAGCGGCCGCATCGCCTGCGCTCAGCCCTGGATTGAAGGTAATCAGTGTCGGGTCTTTTTTAAACAAGGCAGCGTAAAAGCAGCAGGCCGCTGCGTAGGTTCCGGCCAGCGATGGATGGCTTTCATCTGCCGCATATAATTCTATTCCCGGATGGTTTTGCCGGAGGTATCTCCATACAACCGAAACGGGAGACACTTCTCCGTCAATGATGTCTGTCAGGTTCACATAGCGGCTTCGTATAGCAGAATCCATAAGTGTGTACGTACACATCAGCGGGTAGGAAAGGCAGTCGGAGGCATCACCGTTCTTTCTTCCCCAGGTCATATAAGGTACTGTTACCGCACAGGGATTGTATTGCCTGATCTTGTTACACAAAGCGACGCCTCCGTTGGTAAACTGGTTGCTGAACTTCACCGGCTCCTGGCTTTGCCCCTGGATCACGACATAATGCCAACCACCAGCCATAATTTTGGCCTGGCTGTTCACATCGGTGCTATGATCTTCTAATTGATAGCCTCCCGGCGTGTGGCTGTCAAAAATCAACGTATCGCCGGCCGACAGGGCCACATCATGGATCATTTGCGGTAAATCATTCACATAAGTATAGCTGTTTCCAAGAAACAGAACTTTATAACTTTGCTGAGCGCTTAACTCATGTTCTGAAATACAAAACCATGACAACAACCAAACAACAAAAAGGTGTTTCATTTTATTGATAGCGAATGTTTCCACTTTGAAATCCTCTAAAAAATTTTCCGTATTAAAAACTACCGTTAAGGGCCGGGTGTTTCCGAAGCCTATATGATGTTAGGGTTCCGGAACCCTAACATCAACAAAATTAGCTGTTTTTATAAATAGCCGGCGGGCTTTTGAGCCAATGGCAGCATTTGTTTAGTCGGGGTTAAGAAACATGATACGCCAGGCCTTGAGACTGCCTGTTTAGAACCAAACAGGTTGAACTAAATCAAATCCTTATCCCCAGGATCGTAATGTCATCTACCTGCTCGTGCTTGCCTTTCCAGATCTCCAGGGTATGCTGGAGCACTTTTTTGGTAGCCGATAGCTCTTTCCGGCAGTTATCAAGGAGAAGCTTTTGCAGTTGCTTGCTTTTAAATTTCTTGCCCTTATCGCCGCCAAACTGATCGGAATAGCCATCGGAGAAAAGGTAAATGGAATCGTTCGGGCTTATTTCTATGGTGTGGTTGGTGAAAGGCTTGTTCGTTACATAACGGCCGATGGGCTGCTTATCCGGCTTGAGCTCGATGATCTCCGCCTGCTCTCCTTCGGTGCGGAGAATCCAGAGCGGAATGTTGGCGCCCGCCCAGCAAAGCTTCCGGCTTGTGCGGTTGAGGCAACAGATGGAAATATCCATGCCATCCATAATGGCGGCTTCTTCCCTCGAAAAAGCGTGGCGCACCAGCTCATTCACCTTGTTGAGGATGGATGCCGGATCGGTAAGCCCGAGCTCCTTTACGGCCTTATCAATGGCGTTATGGCATATCAGCGACACCATGGCGCCCGGAATGCCATGCCCTGTGCAATCGCATACGGCAAACAGCACGAGGTCGTCGCTGCCGGCATTTACCGAAATACCGTCGTTCCTGGCCACGAGCGATTCCACGATGTAGAAATCGCCGGCAATGATATCTTTGGGAAGGTACAGCACAAAGGATTCTGAAAAGCTTTCGTTGAACTCGCGCTGCGCGGGCAGGATCGTGTCCTGTACTTTTTTGGCGTAGAACATGGAATCGGTGAGGTCCTTGATCTTTTGCTTCAGCTCATTTTCCTGGCTGATGATGATCCTGCGGGTAGGCTTGAAGATGTAGTACATTTCCAGCAGCACCATGATGATGGCAATGATGCTCATGGTGTATTCTATGAGGGTAATACGGTTTACCGAGCGCTCCGCTTCTTTTTCGTAGAGGGTCATTGTGCTTTCCATGTGCCGGAGAAAAAGCGTTTCGTAGCTAAGGATCTGATCGAGCGATGTTCGGGCATCGTATTGGTCGCTCGTAAGCCTCATCACTCCTGCCGAGAGCTCTTTATGAAACGAGTCGGCAAGGTGCATTTTTTCATAGATCGCCCCGGGATCGAGGGCCTGTATCTTTCTTTCGGGGTTCCCCTTTACCAGGTCTTTATAATCGCGGTTCCACTCGTCAAGAACATGGAGCAATTCGGCTTTATACGCTTTGTTCTGTGTGTACAACACGCTGAGCTTTCCTATTTTCTGGCTCAGCATACGTTGCTTGCCCGCTACATTGAGCTGTTTGGCAAAGGCCTTACTCCTGGAGGTGGAAATGTAGAGCAGTACCTGCTGAACGACCAGGAAAGAGATGATGGAAATAATAATAATCGTGTAAAGTTTCCGGAGTTGCCTGATGCTGGCTGAACCTGTGGAATTGGAAGAGTTTGGCTCCATAAGGATAGATTTACGGCTTGCCGGCTTGCTGCGATATCAACCCTGAGAAAGGTCCGTCTTTAAAGCCAGTCAGATAAATTTACACCTTATTTACGATAATCTCTACGCGTAAAAATACGCAATACGACCAGCCTGCGATTTATCGCCACCGGCCTTCCATACCGGGAGCCCGGCACTTATTGATTCTTCTGAAGGAACTCCTGGATCAGCTTTTCTTGAAAGAGATTATCCGCTTTCCAAAGAAATTCTGCTACAGAAACACAACCGAAATAAGCAGAACAAAAATGTGTATCATGATTGAGTAAAAGGCCTGTATGACTTAGCAGTCGCAACCCATACTTCTGATTAAGCGTGTATTTTTGCGAATAACCACTACGCACTAACCCCAATGTACCATGATCTCTAAAAAACCACTTCTTCTGTTTTTGCTTGGATTGCTCTCTGCATATTGTTTAGCACAGCCCGCTTGTAACTTCGACGCCATGCACCAGGGCCTTCTATCAGCGGGATATCAGCAAGCCCTGTTCAAACAACTCAATCCATCCTGGCAAAAGATCAGTTCCTCCAAAGCCGCAACAACAAGCTACACCATACCGGTAGTGGTTCACATCATTGAAACCGGCACCGTTTTAGGCACGCCTCAAAAGCCAAGCGATGCCCAGGTTATTGCCGGGATCAATGCTTTAACGCAGGCCTTCAGAGCTACCTATCCGGGCTATCCAAATACAGGCAATGGCGGCGTAGATGTTGACATCAGCTTCCAGCTTGCCAAACGGGATCCTGATTGCAATCCTACAAGCGGAATTGTGAGAATAGATAAGAGCGGCGATCAGGCTTTTATAAACACGATGATCTATTCTACGGGCATCTATTCAATCTATGCTATGTCGCACTGGAACCCACAGGATTACTGCAATATTTACTTGCTTGCAAACACAAACGGTGGTTTTTCGAGCTACGCAGAATATCCCGCGCCGAATGTGTTTGAAGGCGTTGCCTTAAGCACCTATTATTTCCCTTCTTTCGGGAGCATGTCTACACGGCTCTTAGCACACGAAATGGGTCATTACTTAGGCTTGTACCATACCTTTGGCGGATCTTCCGATCCCTCCACGATCTGCTCTCCGAATTCGAACTGCACGGTAGACGGTGATTGTGTCTGCGACACCGATCCGCACCTGCAGGTTTGCCCCAACGGCAGCAACTATTGCAGCGTCAATACCATCAATGCCTGTACGGGCTTGCCACTGGGAAATTTGTATTACAATTACATGGGCTATTATGCGGATACCATCAGCCTGTTCACACAGGGCCAGAAAGCCAGGATGCTGCAGCTGTCTACCCAGTTCCGTTCCAGCGTATTGAATTCTCAGGCCATTTATCCACCACAGCCAACAACGCCCGATGCCAGCATCTATGCCATTCCTTTAAGCCAGGGCATCGCTTATTGCGAAGGCGACCCGCTCGACTTTTATGTCACGGGAAATAATCACGGAAGCAATCCTGTTTATACCTGGTATGTGAATGGCGTTGCTACCACAACAACCAGCAGCCAGGGCCCTGTATCTTTTACGGTACATGCCACAGATACCGTGACCTGTAAGCTGAGTTCCAGTTCGCTTTGTGCGACAACGGCAACGCTGATGTCTAATAAATACGTTCATCCCATCCTGCAGGGAAGCCCGTTGTCGGGTACGATCACGCGCCTGGTGAATGATACGTTGTGTATCGGTGATTCACTCATCTTCTCCTGCCAGCTGAGCAATCCGGGGAGCTATTCGTTTCAATGGCTCAACTCTTTTGGAAACCCAGGAGTTTTGGATTACAGCAGCTTTCCCAATAAAACGGTTTTAAGATCGGTTGTAGATACCAGCTATCTCGTCAACACTTTCTCGTTGTTTTCTCCGCGCTGGCTCTACATCAGCTGTATGGCCTGGCCGCAAACCTATTGCACCAATCCAAGAAACGGCTTTTTAAGAGATTCGGTTTTTATTGGCGGAGTAAAGCCAGCGAGACCTGCGCTTACCCATCATCCTCTTTACCTGGAATGCTCTCCTGCCCCGTTCTATCAGTGGTACCTGGTGGGCTCCGGCGCCATCCCCGGCGCTACTTCGCAAACCTATACGCCAGCACAAGACGGCTCTTACTATTGTATCATTACCAACCGTTGCCCATCGGCACCATCGGATACATTACACTTTTTCGGAACAGGCATACCGGAGCAAAACATCAGCGATCCTATTTCCATGTATCCGAACCCGGCGTCGGGCGAAGTGAAGATCAGGAGCGAGCGCTACGCCATTACAAAAGCAGAGCTCCTGAACATTTCAGGGCAGGTGTTACACTCAGAGAGTCGGGCGGGAAAGCTGCAAACGCTTAACTTATCCGGATTTCCGAATGGCATTTACATGCTTAGAATCTGTGATGAAAGTGGCGCTATCCTTTACCGGAAGCTCGTGATAGAGAAGAGTAAATAGAATTTATTTGTTCTTCTTCAAAAACTCCTGCACAAGCTCTTCGTCTGTTTTGCCCAGGTTTTTAATGGAAGCCATGGCATCGTTGGCATAGGAGGATTTAGGAAACTCCTTGATGATCTGCTCGTAATATTCCTTGGCCTTTACCTCGTCGTTCAGCATGTTGGGGTCATCGTAGAGCTGGGCCAGCAAGAATAAGGCGGCGCCTTTATTCCTGAACTGAGGGTATTTATTGAGGCAATTGTTGAGCATGGCCTGTGCCTGGCTGAAGCTGCCAATGGCCTGCGCCACCTGCCCGGCTTTCAGGTAAAAAACCGGCGACAGCGAATCGTTTTCGCAATAAGAAGCATAACTGCTGAAATCGCCGATGGCTTTCATGGCTACAGCTTTATCCATCACCACTGCGCGCATCAGCACGGCATCAGAGGCTTTGGCCCTTGCCAGGAGCCGGGAGCAGCTATCGGAAGATGCAAGCGCAAGCGTATCTTTTTTAATTGCCTCCGCTTTCTTCTCTTCTCCGTTTCCGCCACAGGACGCAAGGATCATACAGGTGCCTGCTATGGCTGCAAGTGTTTTAAACATGGTCTTATTTTTTGGCCTGGTAAACCCTGGTTTTGTAATCGGCTTTGAACTTGCCCTTGCTGATGTCTGCGAGCTTGCCGCTGATCAGCTTACGCTTGAAAGGGCTGATCTTATCGGTAAACAGGACACCTTCGATATGGTCGTATTCGTGCTGGATCACACGCGCAATCACCCCTTCGTAGGTTTCGGTATGTTTTTTAAACTTCTCGTCAAGGTATTCGATGGTAATCTTCGGCTTGCGCAGCACATCTTCGCGAATCCTCGGAATGCTCAGGCAGCCTTCGCTGAATTTCCACTCCTCACCTGCCTCTTCCAGGATACGGGCATTGATGAAGGTCTTTTTGAAACCGTTCATCTCCTCCATCTCCTCTGCCGTGTACTCCGGCTCTTCGTCCTCATCTACTTCCGCAAAAGGCGAAGCATCCACCACAAAAAGGCGAATCGCTTTTCCTACCTGTGGAGCCGCCAGTCCAACGCCCAGGGCGTCGTACATGGTTTCGTACATGTCTTTAATCAGCTTATCCAGTCCCGGGTAATCCTTGTCAATGTCCTCACATTTCTTCCGCAGCACCGGATCACCGTAAACAACTATTGGTAATATCATTTTTTACTTCTGTTATATTTTATTTTTCCATTCAAAAAAGTAATGAGTAGTGAGATTTGAGATAGGAGATAAACAAATCTCTGTACTCATATCTCTGTACTCACATCTATCTCGTGTAATTCGGAGCTTCCCTTGTAATCACCACATCGTGTGGGTGGCTTTCCTTCACACCGGCAGCGGTAATCCTGGTGAACTTGGCTCCCTGTAAGGCTTTGATGTCTTTGGAACCGCAATAGCCCATACCGGCTCTTAATCCGCCGATCAGCTGGTACATCACTTCCGCCAGGTGCCCTTTGTATGGTACGCGCCCGCTGATTCCTTCCGGCACCAGCTTTTTGATATCGTCTTCCATATCCTGGAAATAACGGTCTTTGGAACCTTTCTGCATAGCTTCGAGCGAACCCATGCCACGGTATGCCTTAAACTGGCGTCCTTCAAAAATAATCGTTTCTCCCGGGCTCTCCTCTACTCCGGCAAACATGCCACCCATCATTACCGTGCTTGCGCCGGCAGCTATGGCTTTCACAATGTCGCCTGTATAACGGATTCCGCCGTCGGCAATAATCGGGAGCTTACCTTTCAGCGCATTGGCTACTTCCAGGATTGCCGTCAGCTGCGGAACACCCACCCCTGCAATGACCCTGGTCGTACAGATAGAACCCGGACCGATTCCCACTTTCACACCATCGGCACCGGCCTTCATCAGCGCAAGGGCTGCCTCGCCGGTAGCGATGTTCCCCACAATCACCTGCAGGTTCTTGTGTTTCTTTTTCACGTCCTTCAGCATGTTGATCACGCCTTTGGAATGGCCGTGGGCCGTATCAATGATCACGGCATCCACGCCGGCTGCAACCAGTGCATCCACGCGCAGCATGGTATCGTGCGTTACACCTACGGCAGCTGCTACCCTCAGGCGGCCCAGCTCATCCTTAGCGGCGTTGGGGCGCACTTTAATTTTTATTATGTCTTTATAGGTAATTAGGCCAACCAGCTTTTTGTTTTTATCCAGTACGGGTAATTTCTCGATCTTATGGTCCTGCAGGATTTCCTCGGCCTGCTTGAGGGTAACGCCCTGCTGGGCCGTTACCGATTTGCTTGCAGGCGTCATCACTTCCTTCACCAGGCGCTTCAGGTTTTTTTCGAAGCGCAGGTCGCGGTTGGTTACGATGCCCGCAAACTTTTTGTCCTTGTCCACTACGGGCACACCGCCTATTTTGTTTTCAGACATAATCGCCAGCGCTTCGCCGATGGTAGCCGTTTCCGCTACCGTCAGGGGATCCACGATCATGCCGCTTTCGCTGCGTTTTACTTTGCGCACGTGCATGGCCTGATCTTCGATGGTCATGTTTTTATGAAGCACGCCGATGCCGCCTTCCTGGGCAATGGTGATAGCCAGTTGGTATTCGGTAACGGTGTCCATTGCTGCCGATACGATAGGCGCATTGATGCGGATGTTTTTGGTAAAATAGCTGGAGATGTTCACCTCGCGGGGCAACACTTCAGAATAAGCCGGTACCAAGAGAACATCATCATACGTTAAACCTTCGGGAGCAAATTTATTTGCTAAAAACGATGAAGCCATAAGATTGAATTTTGTGTTAAAATTCGGGCAAAGATACACAAAAAAACGGTTTAAAAAACAGGATTGTTTTTCCTTTAGGATAATTTGATTTCAGGGTGCTGTAAACGCTACAAAACGTTGGAACAATGGGTACTCTTTTGGGCGCCCGTCACGACGTGTCGTGAGGCTTTACGCTCCAATCTCCCACGACGCGTCGTGGGAGGATTTTCGCTGCAATCCCTGGCGCAGGTATTCTCCGGTTATTGAGTCAGCCACATCAATCTGCATTAAACCGCGTGAAGGATCGAACGCAAATCCTTTTTGCCGCTTACTGAGCGCAGTCAAAGTGGCCGGCAAAAAGATTGAAGTGAGAGCCTGGCCCTTCCGCATCGTTCTTTTCGGAAGGGCACGCCCAAAAATTCTTTAAATAGAAATAGAAAACCTAAACATCACCCGTCTTTTTTCTCTCCTCCTTCTTCTTCCTTCGGCTTGAAATGGTAAACGACATTCACCGGGTTGATGTGCTCCCGCTCTGCAATCTGGCGTTGCAGCTCTTTCTCATATTCGATCTGGCGGTTGTACTCTCCTTCCAGGTCGGGCTCATCTTCCGGATCAGGCCACTGGTAGCGGGCTTCCTGGGGCCCTTCTTTCCTGTAGCTGAAGGCAACCAGCACCCCCGAAATGGCCCCGAACAAATGCCCTTCCCAGGAAACTTTGGCATCGAAGGGAAAAATACCGTAGGTAATACTGCCGTAGAGAAATACAACGATGGCCGATACCACCATCAATTGCCGGTGCTTACGGAACACGCCGCTAAAAAAGAGGAAAGACGAAAAAGCATAGATGAGGGTGCTCGCACCGAAATGGTAATTGGGAATGGCATCACTGTTGCGGCCTCCCACCCAGAGCCACAGGCCACTGATAAACCAGGTCCAGAGGATTACCGGCCAGGCAATGGGCTTGTAGAAATAAAAGATCATGGAGCTGAGGATGAATACCGGCAGGCTGTTGTTGAGGATATGGCTCCAGTCGCCATGAATCACAGGCGCAAACAGGATGCCTTTCAGGCCGGCGGCCGTACGCGGGCTTACACCGAGGCTATACAGATCGAGGTGAAAATACGTATCGGCCAAAAAAACGCCCCAGCAAAGCATGAGGAACAGCAAGGGATAGAATATCACCGAGAGTAATTCTTTTAAGGGAAAGGACTTCATAACCTGGATGCTTTGCAAAGTCAGTATCTAAAAACATACCATCCGGAAAAAGACTGACAAAGCAGGAGCATCAGCCGACAGCTTGTCATTTTCAGGGTTCAGTGGCGAGGTTTTTATGCCTGAACGGGAGATTTTTGCGAACCTACCAAGAAAGGATACGAGTGTTCATTGTGGCATACATCCTACGGAGCAGGGCGCTAACCCGTCAGGATTTGTGCTGGCTGTGCCAGAATCCTGACGGGTTAGCGACTCATTAACTGGTTTTACCAGGGTATACTTTCAGGGCTTCTTTCAGGCAGATCACGGCGTTCTTCAGGTCTTCCCTGTTGAGCACATAAGCCAGGCGCACTTCATTGGCACCCGCTCCCGGTGTGGAATAAAACCCGGTGGCCGGAGCCATCATCACCGTTTGCCCGTTGTGGGAGAACGATTCGAGCAGCCACTGGCAGAAGGTATCTGAATTGTCGATCGGCAGGCGGGCAATGCAATAGAAAGCACCGCTGGGCTTAGGACAAAACACGCCCTCAATCTGATTAAGCTCCTCAATCAGGAAATCCCTGCGCGAAATGTATTCTGTTTTCACCCCGTCAAAATAAGATTGAGGCGTATCCAGGGCCGCCTCTGCTCCTATTTGTCCGTAGCTCGGCGGCGACAGGCGCGCCTGCGCAAATTTCATGGCGGCTGCCATCACTTCCTTGTTCTTGCTGATCATGGCGCCAATGCGGGCACCGCAGGCGCTGTAACGCTTGGAGATAGAATCCAGCAGGATCACATTGTTTTCGATGCCGTCGAGGTGCATCACCGATACATAGTCTTTGCCGTCATAGCAGAACTCACGGTATACTTCGTCGCTCAGCAAATACAGGTCATGTTTTTTGACGAGGTCGCGCAAAGCCATCAGCTCTTCCCTGGTATAGAGGTAGCCGGTTGGGTTTCCGGGATTGCAGATCATGATGCCTTTGGTTTTCGGCGTGATCCGTTTTTCGAAATCGCTGATCGGCGGCAGGGCAAAGCCATTCTCAATATGGCTTGTTACCGGCACAACGGTTACATCCGCTGCCCTCGAAAAGCCATTGTAATTGGCATAGAAAGGCTCCGGGATGATCACTTCATCGCCTGCATTAAAGCAGGTCATCATCGCAATCTCAATGGCCTCTGAGCCACCGCAGGTAATGATCACTTCCGTATGGTCGATGTTGATGTTATAGGATTTGTAATAGCCGCAGAGCTTTTTGCGGTAGCTCTCGTTACCGGCGCTGTGGCTGTATTCCAGCACTTTGATATCAGCTGTTTTTACCGCATTCAGAAAGGACTCCGGGGTTTCGATGTCGGGCTGCCCGATATTGAGGTGGTAGATTTTGGTTCCTCGCTTTTTAGCGGCTTCCGCATAGGGAACAAGCTTGCGGATGGGGGAAGAAGGCATATCATGTGCCTTGGCTGATATTTTTGGCATGTGGTTCTGTTATTGAGGCACAAAAATAAGGATTTTATGACAGATTATACCGCCTGCTTCCGCCCTACTCTTTAAATAATTTGGCCTGGTAGTACAGCGCATGGTCTTTATAGATCAACAGGTAATACATGCCTTCTGCCAATCCGTTGAGAGAGATACTGCCATCACTATACTTACAGTAAACCTTTTGTCCCAACTGATTAATCAGCTGAACATCAAGAGCTTGTTCAGTTAAGCCATTAATAAATACCATCTCATTGGCCGGGTTGGGGTAAATGGAAATACCATCCACGTTGATGTTTTCTTCTATCCCTGTACAGTTGTGTACCGTCACCAATTGTGTGGCCATGTTGGTGCAGGTTGTCAGAGCTGTTCCTGTAATGGAATATACCTGTGTAGAAAGTGGAACGAACCCTACTCCATTGTTTACGGCTGAGGTCCAGGTATATGTGTTGGCGCCTGAAGCTGTGAGCGTAACCGATTGACCCGAACAAATATCCGTGGCGGAAGCCGTTATGCTAATAACGGGGCCGGCGATCAACGGTTCCGGCGCATATACGGAACGCGAACATCCCGCGGTAGTACCGTTAACGGTATATTGATAAGATACGCCTGATGTGGTAAGCGTTAATACACTGGTGGCAACACCCGGAGGTGTCCAATAATAGCTGGAAGCGCCTGAGGCCGTCAAGCTGGCGGGTTTCCCCATACAGGCAGGAACAGCCGTAATGCTTATCGTTGGTGTTGGGATCACGGAAACAGTTCCTGTAGCGCTATATGTTCCCACACATCCTTGTGTACTTCCACTCACAGTATAAATAGTTGTAGCGGAAGGTGTGACCGAAATTGTATGAGAGTTAGATGTCGGATTAGACCAGGTATAAGTGGATACGCCACTGGCAGTTAATGTGGCTAAAAAACCCGCGCAAACCGAAACAGATAGTACAGACAGTGTTGGTGTAGGAATAATCTGAACGTTGGTAGTCGTCATCGACATACATGGGCCTGTACCTCCCGTTATATAATAGATGGTCGTTGTTGTTGGGTTAGCAATAACAGCAGTGCCTGTAGCAGAACTTAACGTAGCGGCCGGTGACCAGGAGTAATTTGGTGCGCCACTCGCTGTAAGTGTAGTGGTGCTGCCTGCACAGATACTGGCGCCACTTACTGTTAGTGTCGGGCTAGTACAACTCACCGCGGATGACGTTGTAACGATCCCGCATCCTTCAGTAAAGGCAGAGACCATACCGTCTGTTCCATAGGTTCGGGGTACAATGTCTCCAAAGTTGATATAAGGATCGTTTGAATAAAAATTATTTGCCAAGTGATACTGTCCGTTTTTTTTGTAAAAACCTGCAAACCCATAATCCAGGCCATTTATAAGTGCTGGATTGTTGGCGTTTTGAATCACTTTCTTGATATTTCCTAAGGTATCGTAAACTGCTACAAAATAATTTTGAGGCCCGATGCTTAACATGATCATATTGTTATCAGCACTTGTAAATGTATTGGTGACGATCCCTACAGGGTTACTGGTCGTCTGCCCCAGCACACTTAATTCATTCCCTTCCTGGTAAACCTCATATGCCCGGTCGAAACCTTGAAGTAATGCACTTTGCACCCATTTACAAATGCCGGAGCTATTGATTTTCGCTACAAAATACGCGCCTGGGCTGGCAGTAGTCATTGTTCCATTCGTGTTTTCGAATAATACATTAAACCCTTTTGATCCACAAATGTACGTATTCCCAATACTGTCGGTATTTGAGGAAAGTGGGAAACAGTCATCAGAGGATTTCATTTTCCATTGCAATGTTCCGGCACTGTTATATTTCGCGAAAAATAACCGGTTATCTGTCCCTCCGGGATTATAACTTTGGTACAATGTACTTCCCGGTGATGTATATAAATTTATTGACTGGCCGAAAAATCCTGTGACATAAACATTATTGTATTTATCAAATGAAATATTCATTAATCCAATCGGATTTGTGTGAACGATATTATACCCGTTAACCCATAAGAAATTACCAGCGGAAGAAAATTTTAAAATTTGAAAATTTGTCTGCGGCATCTGGACATTGGTATGAGAATAAGTTGTTGTTCCATTGAGTGTAAAAGCCGTATTGATTCCATTGGTATTATATGGTGATTTTGTCATTAAATAAACATCTCCCGCGTTATCTACAAAAATCTTTAACGGATCATAATTAGTAAAATTTACTCTCCAGATGACTTTACCCGTTGAATCCATTTTATAAATAGAATTCGTGTAAACATAAACGTAATTAGGATGAAAAATAAAATTATTAAATACCTCTCCTGTATTATCCTTAAAATTGGCAGACCTGCCACAAGCGTAAATATTTCCTTGTTTATCCTCCACTGCCGAAAATATAGACTCCCTGTACTGTGTTGATGTAGAAAAGACCTGGTCCGAATAGTTTATCCATTTTAATGCCCCGTTTAAATTATATTTCGCAAGGTAGGCGCCCCCTTGGCCCGCTGGCAAACGGAGAGAATCGCCATAATTAGATAAAAAAGCTTCACTTCGATAAAAGCCACAGGTTATAAATCCTGACCGGGAAGGCGAAAGTTGGGCGATATCACCAAAATCTTGATCAAATATAAAAGAACTAGTGTTCCAAAAAGGTTCTATGCCTATGTTTGTTCTGGTCCAGCAGGAATCTATCACAGATGGCTCAATATAAATCGTTGGGCCTCTTCCCTGGATAGAATCATAGCAACCATGGTTCGACCAGGCTACCAGCTTTACCTGCGTTTGCCCGGGAGTGGAAAAAGAGACCGTTGGCGTGGAGGCTGTTGTGTTAGATGCTGTCGCATTTGGTGAAAAGGCCCATTTAAAATTCTGCGCATCGGTACATTGCTCAAAACAGGTTACTATTTCATTAGGATTGGCATTGATCATGCCTATATGGTACTCTGCCTTCGTATTTTCAACTTCGATTTTTATGGTATCTGTAAATTCTTTTGTACAGGTAGCCATTGTACTCCCCGCTTCAAGGTAATAATTCCCGGACGTGGACAAAACAGAACTGGAAAAGTTAAGAGAAGAAGTATTACCCGCCCCTGAACTTCCATAGCTTAATCCGGTGCCTATCTTTTTTAGGGTATAAAACACATTCGGCTCGGAGTTGCCAACGGTAAGCACAATGGCTTCCTGCCGGCATAAAACCGATTTACTTATAGAGACCGGCTTATTGATGACAGGTGAATTTACAATGGTGATGACCTGTACTGCTGTATCATACAAGCCAACGCCATTGCTCGTATTTACCTGTAACGTATACTGGCCGGCGGAAGGAAAGGTATAACTTAATGAATTACAGTAGGAAGCTACCAATGCATTATTAATGTACCATTTGCAATTGGTGGAACTTCCCGTAATGGCATTCACTATGGTATTGGCACCTGCACATCCGCCTGCAGAATTGATAGTTGCAAATGGCTTTGTTAAACCACCATAATCAGAAGACTTTAATACAACACCATTAGCACCGCAGGCGTACATATCCGTGGCGCTGGATGCACGCCATATGGCACTGATGTTATAGTTCAATGAACTTGGCTGCCATTCGAGGAAAGTTACACCAGTATTTGATTTAAAAATCCCATGATCTGTACCTATATAAAACACATTATTATCGAAAAAAAAACCGGATGCTTTTAATGGTCCGAAATCATAATCGTTCATCGTGGTTACTCCATTAAAATTCAATTTATAAAAATCATTCCCGACAGCATAAGAAGCATTGCTGCTTATGCAATAAACATCTTTGAAGTTATTGCCGGGGCTTGGCACAGCAGTATATGTATAAGCACTGGAAGTTTGTGTGCCATAAACCATGTTCCCATTCGCCACCATGCAAAATTGAGTTGAATTAAAATCGATGGAATTAAAATCATCCGTATAAGGAGTGACAATAACCGTAGGGGTGGCTGCGGTATAATAAACTTTTGTCAGTTGTCCGTTATCCCCTGCGATATAATAATGGAAATCACCTGCAAAAGCTATTTTATTGAATCCCCCACTATTGATTGGGCCTGTATATACGACTGTATGTGTAAATGCTGCGAAAGTAATCAGCATTATGACCGATTTGTTATCTACGGTATCGATCCCACATACCAAAGCCCTGTTACTTCCATATACGGGATCAGCGTATGCATGCCTGAATTTCGTCCGGTTATAGAGTACAGAATCATTATGATTCGTACTGATGTTAAACCGTGTCCAGCTTGCCGCGCCGCTACCACCGTTAGTAGTATAATAAATCCCGTGGCTACCGGTAACAAGGCCCTTACTTCCCCAGAATACCACACCGGTCAGATTATCATTAATCCCTGTGTTCAGGTTCACCCAACCTGCATAGGAAACAGCAGTTGTTAAAAGAAAAATAAAAGCAAGTATCGTTTTTTTCATAACCTGATACTAAGATAAGCACTATCTTTATAGCCAATACAGAAATTTAACAGCCGAACGTCATTATACTCATTAATGAGTATGATTAGCTGATAAAGGCCAAGCAAAATTTATGATTGCAAACAAACGAAAGATCATCAACGATCCTATTTATGGCTTCGTCACTCTGCCCGACGAGCTGGTATACGACCTCATCAACCACCCTGTTTTTCAACGCCTCAGGCGGATCAAGCAGTTGGGCCTCACCAACCTCGTTTACCCGGGCGCTCTGCACACCCGCTTCCATCATGCCATCGGTGCCATGCATCTGATGACGGAGGCATTACAGGTCCTGAAATCGAAGAATGTGAAGATTACCGACGAGGAATGCCGCGCGGCCGTGATCGCCATCCTGCTGCATGACATCGGGCACGGCCCTTTTTCACACGCCCTGGAGCATACCATCGTAAAAGGCGTGCATCATGAAGTGATTTCCACCATGCTGATGGATGAGCTCAACAAAACCTTTAAAGGAAAGCTGAGCCTGGCCATCCGGATCTTTAAAGATGAGCACCCGAAGAAATTCCTGCACCAGCTGGTGTCCAGCCAGCTCGATGTAGACCGCCTCGACTACCTGAAGCGCGACAGCTTTTTTACCGGTGTCTCGGAAGGTGTGATCAGCACCGACCGCATCATTAAAATGCTGGCGGTGGTAGACGGGAACCTGGTGATAGAAGCCAAAGGCATTTACAGCGTGGAGAAATTCCTCATTGCCCGCCGCCTCATGTACTGGCAGGTATACCTGCACAAAACCGTGCTGAGCGCCGAAAAGCTGTTGGTCAACATCCTGAAACGCGCCAAGGAGCTTTCGCTCGGCGGCAGCGACCTCTTTGCCACACCGGCCCTGTCCTTATTTTTAAAACATAATTATTCGAAAAAGGATTTCATCAGTAATCCCGAATTATTAAAGCAATTTGTGCTCCTCGATGATTACGACATCATGGCCGGCATCAAAGCCTGGATGAACCACGACGATAAGGTGCTCTCGCTACTTTGCCGTAATATGATCGACCGCCATTTATTCAAGATCCAGCTGCAGAATAAAAAATTCAGCGAAGCGGAGAAGAACGCCTGGCTGGAAAAAGTGATGAAGAAATATAAGTTCACGAAAAAAGAAGCCGAGTACTTTGTATTTACAGAGAGCGTGAACAACAGCGCCTATAATGCCTCCGAGATCAAGATCAACATCCTCTACAACGATGGCTCATTGATGGATGTAGCCAGGGCCTCCGACCAGCTCAACATCAAAATGCTGAGTAAGCGCGTTACGAAATATTTTATTTGCTATCCGAAAGGGTTGTAAAAAAGTAGCTTCGTGAGCCTCAGCCACCGGAGAAACACTATTACGAAGATTGATGGCTGAGGCTCCCGAAGCCGGCGACATCTGTAAATAAAAAAGCCTGAACGTTATGCGTCCAGGCTTTTTGTATAAGTAGGGTTTAAGATTACCCCGGCATGCGGTTGATTTGTTTTTCCATGGTTCTCATCTGCCCCAGAATCTCTTCCGATTTCGGCTTTTGGTCTTTTGCCTTTTTAAAATATTGTTTGGCGAGCTTATACTGCATGCGTTGCGCTTCGATGTTGCACAACTGTAAATAAGCGGCAGCCATGCTGTCTTTATCAGGAATACCGGCCTTTACGGCCTCCATGAGGTGCAGGCGTGCCTGCTTGGTATTTCCTTTTTTCAGTTCAATAAAGCCTAATTGCATGAGGTTGGAGCCTTCCATGTCGCCGGCAATTTTCGATTTTATTTTCAGGCTCTTGCGGATATTGGCTTCCGCCTTATCCAAATCGTTGGTAGCCATCGAGAGGTTACTTTGCAGGATATAGTAGCCCGAGCGCACCGGCTTAAATAACAGGCGCGGAAATTTGATCTTGTTCATATAGAGCATGGCCCTGTCTACATCGCCTTCCTGAACAGCTTCCTGTACCAGGCGCATGGTGCCGATCAGGAAATATAACAGGAGAGAAACGGTAGCCAGCACATAACAAATCCAGGCGGTGATGGGATCAAGGTAAAGGTGCGCCAGTACACCCAATACAATCAGTGCAATGATGATCTGTAAGCGGTATAAAATATAAAAACGTAAAAATTTCATCTTAAATCAGGGATTTTGTTTCTTCACTCAGTTTGAGAGCCGCAAATATACTCGTTTTTTAAATTTCCGGAAGGTTTTTAAGCAAAAAACGTCCCCACTATAACCGTGGGGACGTTTTTTGAAAGAGAGGCAACAAGCTATAAATAGCTTAATCGACGATCAGTTTTTTAGTCACTTTTTGTCCGTTGAGGTTCAGGCTAATGAAGTAGACGCCTGATTTCAGCGTACCGTTCCTGTTTACCTGGTATTTGGTAAGGTTGCCGGCTGTTGCTGCAAAGCTGGCTTCTTCCACTACCCTTCCTGTCACATCAAATACCAAAACACTTGCCTTGCTATCTACCGGCGAGTTAAACTCGAGTGTAGAAGAAGAAGACGTTGGGTTCGGGTAAATGTTCAGGCCGATGGTGTTTGCCAGTTCCGACAAGCCAACCGTTCCGGAAATATTAAAGTTATCGAGGTACAGGTTTTGTGCATTAGCCATGGAGGTATTGGCGAATACAAAACGGAATTTCACATCCGGCTTGTTGGCAACTGCCGTAAGAGCTGATGAAACGTAAGGTTTGGTAACCCACTTCGATTGATTGAAAGGCACATAAGGAGCGCTCAGCGTTCCACCGATCGCCGACATTTGGGTTGTGGAAGGAGTTGAACCGACAGGGGTCCAGTTTCCGCCGCAATCCGTAGAATATTCAAAGGTGAAAGTATCACCGGTACCACCCATCTTACGGGCATACGAATAATCGAAGGAAACCGTGACATTGGTTACGTTCGAGAGGTTATACTGGCTGGTTTCCAGGATATCCACATCACCGGGGCTGCTCATATTGTTATAGTTTGCATTAGGCAATACCATACATTTCGATGAGCCTGATCCATAGTTGGCTGTTTCCCAGGTAAGGGTACCGTAATTTTTATTAATGATCATCCAGCCTGCCGGCATAGCCGTTATTGCTGCCGTTTCAAATCCTTCGCTGGCAGGGTAAGACACCTGTTCGACATGCCATGCGACACCCGGGAAAGGATTTCTGACCTTGGTGCTTGTTCCGGCTGAATTGGTTACGGTAAGGGTCGTTGAGTAATTGCCCGGTATTGCATAAACTACAGAAGGAGTTGCTAAGGTAGAGGTTGCCGGAGCACCGCCATCAAAAGTCCAGGCATAAGACAGGCCCGCCGTATTGTTGTAGGATGTACTGTTGAAGACAACAGCCTGGCCCTGGCAGGTGTTTGCCCTGTTGGCATAGAAATCGGCAATAGGGCCGCAGGTCATATTTGGAGCTACTGTATAGGCAAAGGTCGTATCATTGGTATTCGTTGGATTTACAGTATATGTCTCGTTGAGGTAACCAACGATGGCGAGGTTCCTGTTACTCACCAGGTAATTCCGGTTGGCTGTGCTTGACGCCAGGGTAAAGCGCATCTTATCCGTTTGCCCCTGTGTAAACATGATCGGGCAGCTGGCGTAATCCATGATGTTATGAATGTTCGGGCGTTTTCCAAGGTCGCAGGAATCGCTCAGTGTCAGGAAAGGCGGGCAAATGCTCACAAAGCCCGGCGTTTTCGGAGTATCGGCGATATCGTCGTTACCACATCGTTTACCAATGCCGGTAGTGAGGTTAAACCCGTTATTTCCGTCGAATACGTGGCTGAGACCCAACCAGTGGCCGATCTCATGGCTCAAACCTTTGGAAGCAGGATTCAGCAACAGCCCGAGTGACAATACGATTGCGTCCGAGCCCACATTGGGAGCTGTTCCCGGCTTATAGGTATAGCCACCAATCTGCAAACCATCCTGGATATCGCCCACAATCGATGCTACCACATAAACATTGAGGTATTTGGCAGGAGACCAGTTGTAGGTACCTACCGTTGTGTATTTATAGTTGTACAACTGGCTTTGCTTCCATACCGTATTCTCATCATAATGGTGTACGATACCGTTTGTACAATTGCCCTGAGGGTCTTTTTTAGCTAATACAAATTTAATGCGTGAGTTCACGTATAAAGGCTCGTACAACGGGTCAATATTCACGGTATCGCCTTTCCCCCTGGCGTAATCCTTGTTCACATTATCGAGCGCTGCAATACAGGCCGCATCCGCTACGTTTTCGGTCCCGTTGGTATGCAATACATGGAATACCACCGGAATGGTATAGGTGGTAAGGGTAGAATTAGCCGCTCTCTGAGCCGGCATCTGGTTCAGGTAAGCCTGGAAAGCCATGGCATTCAGCTTCTCCGCCGCTTCAAGCTGTTGTTTGTAGCCCGGCAGGTTTTTGATAAAATACTCTTTTGCCTCATCCGAGCCGCAAGCTGCAGGACGGGTTTGCGCATAAGTAACAGTACTAAGCAAACACGCCGCTGTTGCAGTAAGTAACACTTTCTTCATGTGTAATAGATATTAAATAAATAAATTGGGGATTTACTTATAACAAATATAGTCAATTTTCCGGATGAACACAAAAAAAGCCTTTCATTGTTATGAAAGGCTTCTAATAATGACAGGATTATTGTTTCCCTATTCGATCACCAGCTTTTTCGTGATTTTCTGGTCGTTCAGATTCAGCGTTACAAAGTAGATGCCTGAAGTGAGCATCGCCTGCTTGTTCACCTGGTAGGTGGTAGCCGTTCCTGCCGCTGCTGAGAAGTTTCCTTCTTCCACCATGCGTCCGGTCACGTCGTATACGCTTACAGTTGCTTTGGCATCTACCGGAGAGGTAAACTCCATGGTTGAAGAGGAGGCCGTAGGATTCGGGTAGATGTTTAAGCCAATCGTGCTTTCGAGCTCTTCCAGACCAACCGTTCCTGAAATGTTGAAGTTATCCAGGTAAAAGTTTTGGGCAGTACCGCTTGGCGTATTCGTGAAGATGAAACGGAATTTCACATCCGGCTTATTGCTCAATGGCGTTAAAGCAGAAGCCAGGTACGGGAAGTTTTTCCATTTGGCCTGTGAGTATGGAATATAAGGCGCATTCACCACACTTCCGGTTGAATTTGCCATCAGCGTTGTGCTTGGAGTACCTGTCAGATTATTCCATGTACCGCCGCAATCGGTAGAGTACTCCACTTTGAACTGATCACCCGTTGCACCGGTTTTTCTCGCATACGAATAATCGAAGGAAATCGCCAGATTGGTGGTGTTGCTGAAGTTGTACTGACCTGTCTCCAGGATATCGATGTTGGAACCGGTAAACATAGAGGTTCCTACAGCATCTGCATTCGGCAGCATGATACATTTGGATGAACCGGATCCGTAATTGGCATACTGCCATGTGAGTGTGCCGTAGTCGGGATTAGTAGCCTTCCAGCCGGCAGGAAGATAGCCTGTGAGCGCTGAGGTTTCAAAACCTTCCGATGCAGGAAAAACAGTTTGTTCAACATGCCAGTCTACAGAAGGGAAAGGCGTTCTTACTTTGGTGCTTGTTCCGGCAGCGTTGGTAACGGTAAGCGTTGTTGAATAGTTGCCCGGTACGGCATAGGTTACAGCCGGAGTTGCCAGGGTAGAGGTAGCAGGAGCGCCGCCCTCAAAAGCCCAGCTATACGATAAGCCGGTGGTATTGTTGAACGAGGTGCTGTTATACACGATGGATTGTCCGTGGCAGGTTTTGGCTTTGGTCGCGTAGAAATCCGCAATCGGGGCGCATACATTTGCCGGAGCCGGTGCGTACGTTCTGATGGTATCGTTTCCTCCGGTTACGGTGTTGGTAACGATAGTCATCGTCATACTTAAAATGCCGGTAAACACCAGGTTAGAGGTATCTACCACATTATTTCTGCTCGCCGTACTGTTTTGAGCTGTAAAACGTACTTTATCCGTTTGGCCCTGGGTAAACATTTTAGGAACACCGGAGTAGTCCATGATGTTATTTACATTCGGACGGTGACCAAGGCTGCAGGAGTCATTAAGGGCATTATATTGGGACGGAGATACACAGGTGCTGAAAAAACCCGATGTAGGAGGCGTATCGGCGATATCATCATTACCGCATACAATTCCCGGTTCGTTGGTAGAGCCAAAGGTGTGGCTCAGACCGAACCAGTGACCAATCTCATGGCTTAAGGAACGTGCCCATGGATCGCCACAGTTGTTGGTGCCGGTTAAGAAATTGCGGTTATACACAATCGCATCAGATCCTGTGTTAGGCGATGTGCCCGGAAGAAAAGTGTACCCGATCGTTTGGCCCGGGCCGGAAGAAGCGATATCATCCACAACATAAATATTCAAATACCTGGTCGGTGACCAGTTAAAAGTACCAATCGTGCTGTATTTATATCCGCTCAGGTCGCGGCCCCATTTGGTATTCACATCGTAATGGTGTACAATACCACTGGTGCAGTTGCCGGAAGGATCTTTTTTAGCCAGTACGAACTTCATTCTGGAGTCCACATACAGGGGCTCATATAAAGGATCAATGGCAGCGACATCTGTCCCTGACCTGCCGTAATCCCTGTTTACCTGTGCCAAAGCCGAGATACAATCTGCATCAGACACGTTTTCAGGGCCATTGGTATGAAGGACGTGGAAAACCACGGGAACTGTAAATTGATAGGTAGCCGGTATAGAAGCCGAGCGGCTTGCCGGGTTATTCTGAGTAGCCAAAGCCTGCTTGTATGCTTCAAATTCCTGGGCTGTTTTTACATTGACTGCATCCAGCTTTTCCTTGTATCCCGGGATCGTTTTGCTATAGTAATCCTGCATCTTGTAAGTGACGCAAGGATTAATTTGTGTTTGGGCAATACCAACACCAACTATCAGAGATAAAATGGCAGTACTAAATAAAGGTTTCTTCATTTTTTGATGTTATTTTATTGAAAAAATAAGTAATTATACGGGCAAACCTAACAATTAATTCACGCAAAAACAAAAAATTAGTTAAAATTATTACACACTCAGACCTTCATTAAAAAATAGTGCGTACATTAAGATTTTACCTCTTTCCAATCCACCAGATCCCTGATTACCACTGAGGCGCAGGTCATTCCGAAAACGGCCGGAATGTAGGAGATCGTTCCGTAAGCGGATTTTTTATAGTTCGATCCGTCGGTTTTCATAATACTATCCCTCAGGGGCAGCTCGGTAGAAAATACAGCCTTCAATCCTTTCTTAATTCCTTCCCTTCTCAGCCGCTTTCTCATATAATAAGCCATGGGGCAATGGTGCGTTTCCGAAATATCCACCACCCTTAATTGTGTAGGGTCCATTTTACCGCCGGCGCCCATCGAGGAAACGATATTTATCTTTTGCGTGAGGCAGGATTTGATGAGGTTGATCTTAGGAGTGATGCTATCGATGGCGTCAATCACATAATCGAATTTTTTCTCGTTGAGCAGGGCGATCATTTTCTCGGGATCCTGGAATTCGGCAATCACGTTGAGCTTCACCTGGGGGTTGATCTGCGTGAGGCGGTCTTCCATGAGCCTGGCCTTGCTCTGCCCGTGGGTTGTGGCCATGGCCTGCAATTGCCGGTTCCGGTTGGTGGGATCCACCACATCGCCGTCCACAATCGTTAAGGTGCCGATCCCGGCCCTGCACAGGGCTTCCGCCGCGTAGGAGCCTACCCCACCGAGGCCCACCACCAGCACGTGGGCGTTTTGTAAAACATCAAGGCCTTTATCTCCAACCAAAAGGCGTGTCCGTTGCATCCAGTGTTTGTCGTCCATGTTCTGCTATTTCTGTTTCAAGGTCTCAAAATTACCATTTATTCTTTCTATTAGCTCATCCTCCCCCACATTAAACCATGCTGCCGCTGCCCGGTAAACTTCCGTAATGGAAAGGTCTTCGCGCATATCCGTTTCCAGGAAAAGGCGCTGAAGAGGAATGACGCTGCTGTCATAGTCACTTCTGCTAAACAGGGCCGGGTTGAGAGACAGGTAAAAACCTTTCCCGATCAGCTGCTCTGCCATTTGCGACGATTTGTGAAAACCATGAATCACGAGCGGCACTTTCTGTACATAAGGCCCGGCCAGTTCTATTAATTCGTCAAAAGCCTTCACGCAATGGATGATCACAGGCCTGGAACATTCCACAGCCAGTTCCAGCTGCAGGCGGAAAACCGTTTTCTGCAACAGCCAGTCCGGCCCGCGCAACCTGTCGAGGCCGCATTCTCCTATAGCAAAGCAGTTGGGGTGGGCCAGCCATTTCCGGAGATCATCCGGGTACGACCGGTTTACCAGCCCCGCGTCCCAGGGGTGAACACCGATGGAGAACAGGGAGTCAGTATAGTAATGGGAATCGTGGGCAAAGCGGTTGTTAAATACAAATACACCATGACCGGGCGATGCATGGTGCGTGTGAAGATTGATGTATGAGCCTGTGAGAGCCATTGCAGGCTCAAACATAATTCAAAAATATGACAAGCGCTTAAGTTTAGGCTTAAAATTTATAGGGTACTCAACCGGCGACCTGTTGTTCTGCTTCCGATGCGGAAGGAAGTTTTTTCAACTCCTTTCTTACTTTTAGCTTCAGGGCGATGACGCTGAGGAGACCGAAGATCAGCACCAGGCATAACAGGTGCAGGATATAAGGCATCGTATCGCTCAACTCCCCGCCCTGGATCAATAAGATTTTGAAGGCCTGCAGGAAGGGGGTGAGCGGCAGGATATCCGCCAGGTATTGGATGGCAAGCGGCATGGAAGCAGAAGGCCAGGTAAATCCCCCGATAATAAAGCCGGGCGTGGAAATGACCATCAGCACCTGGGTGGCACGGAGCGAATCCGGAATCAGGATACTCAGAAACGTTCCCAAAAAGCTGACCGACATCACAAATAAGGAGCTGATGACCGCAAAATTAAAGATGTGCTGCGGCAGGGGCGCCCGGAAGATCTTATGAAAGATATAAAAGACCATGACGTGGGCTACCGATAAAACCCACACCGGCATAACCTTTACCAAGATAGCGCCGAATGTGGAGCGTGTATAGCCCAGGAACTCTTTGGCAAAAGTGTGCTTTTCGAATTCCTGTGCAAAGCTCACGGCCATAGCCAGCAGGATGACTTGTTGGAGGATCACCGCCAGCATGGCCGGCCACATAAATGTGAGGTAGTTGCCGGTTTCATTATAGAGCCTGATGTAATTTGCCTTAAAGGGCTCATACTGTGTGGCGGCCTGGGAGGCAGACATGCCCTTGCGTTGCAGGGCTTTGATCTCCGCTCCTGCGCTGAAGGTGCCCAGGGTGCTTTGAATGGCTTTGCTGGAAAAATTAGCGGTCAGCAAATTGGAGGTATTGATATAGGTGACGATCTCCGGGTATCTTTTCTGAAGCATCTCTGCCTCGAAGCGTTCGGGGATTACCACCAGGGCCGAGGCGTTCTGCCGGATGATCTCTTTTTTAAGATCCGTGCTTTCGTACCTCACTTTTTTAACGCTGAGGCCTTCGTTATCCTGCAGCATCCCGATGAGCTGGTTGCTCATCGGCGAGTTATCCTTATCCACAACAATCACGGGCAGGTGCGTCACTTTCCCTTCCTTATACACAAAGGCAAACAGCAGGGCATAGATAACAGGAGCCAGGATGAATACGGAGCGCAGCGTGGCGTTTTTGAGAAACAGGGAGAACTCCCGTTTAACCAGGTGGAAGAAATTGTGACGTGTTTTCATGATTAGTATTTAAGAATAACAGTTGCGTTTACCAGTAAATGTTCGGCTTTGGGAGCGGCATCAGGAATAACCTTGATTTCGTAAATGGCTTCTTCCATTTCATAATCGGGATAAGCAGCTGTAATATCCGCATAGCGCGCCAGCTGTTTGATAAAGGTGATCTTTCCTTCAAACCTTTCCTTTGTATAAGGCACTTCGCTGATGACCCTGTCGCCTGTTTTAAAAGCGGCAATTTTACTCTCCGGAATCGTATAGCGGAACCAGGTGGTAGAAGGAATGTAGCCGTTGAATAAGGCATAGCCCGCTGTTGCCAGCTCTCCTTCATGCAGGGAAATGGTTTCTACCTGCATCCGGTTAGTAGCAATGATGTAGCGCTCCGAGTAAGCGACCTCTACCTCTTCCAGTACGCCCATGGCCTGCTCCTGCTGGCCGAGGGTGGCATCCCTGGTTTCAAACCTCACCCCTTTTTCCGCTTCGTTCAGCTCGGCCGTTACCGCCTCGGCCTGTGCCTTGGCAGCCTGGTATTTCGCCACGGTTTCATCATAGGCCTGTGGGGCCATCAGGCTGTCCTGGAACATGGCCCTGGCCCGGTTGTATGATTTCTGCGCAAAGGCATACTGCTCTGTCGCGGCGGCATACTTGGCCCTGAGCTGCCTGAGCTGGTTGGGTGTCGCGCCGTTATTGGCCATGAGATGCTGGGCGGAAGTGGCTTTGACAACACCATGCGCCTGTGCCATTTTTGCGTTTACCTCCGGCACGTCCAGCATCGCCAGGGTATCGCCTGTGTTTACCAGGTCGCCTTCCGAAACATAGATCTTCAGAATACGGCCGGTAACTTTGGGCGTAAAGGAAATGGTTTCGCGTTTTATTTTTCCCTCCTGCGGCCTTGGGGCTTTGCCCTGGCAGCCGGTGAGTCCTATGGTTATCGCGGCAAAGAGGAATAAGATGGATGTGGGTTTCATAGTGAATGGTTTAATCTGTTTTTTAATAGGGTTATCTGTTATTGAACGAGGACGGTGTTAAGCTTCCGCTGGCTTTCAGCAGCTCGGCTGCAGCACGGCGCTGGTTAAATACCGCCTGGGCAAGCTCCAGGGAGGCATTCTGCAGATCCGTTTCCGCTTCCAGCAGCTGTGCCGGCTTGATGAGGCCCTCCCGGAACTCGCCGCTGGCCTGCTTCATGGCGTTCTTTGCGATTTCTTTTGCCGTCCGTTTGACGGTCAGCTGCTCATTGGCGATTGTATATTCCATGTTTGCTTTTGCCATGTTCAGCGTCAGTTTTTCTTCCGCCTCTTTTTTATCGTTTTCAGCCATTTTCAATTCGATCTTTGCTTTCTGCACCTCGTGAATGCCTTCACGCCCGTCGAAAATGTCCCATTTGAAACCTACGCCGACGCTAAACAGTGGTAAGACATTGAGGTTGGGAATGGTCTGCGATAAGCGTTGACCGGAAATCATCATAGGGTCGCGGCTGGTGAGCTGGCCGCCTAATAATCCGAAATAGCCTACAGATGTGGATGCCATCACTTTTGGTTTCCACCAGGAAGTGGCAGCTTTTACCTTAAACTGATTGCCTTTAATGGCCGATTCTAAAGCGCTTAGCTCGGGACGGTTTGATATGTTAGCGCTCATTTCCGCCGATTGATAGGCCTGCAGGTCTGCGTCGAGCAAAGCCAGCCTGGCCGTATCGATCGCCGTCAGGCTATGCAGCTGCATCAGCACCAGCCCGCGCTTGCCTCCATATTCCTTAATCCTGGCATTGAGCTGCGTCTGTGCCAGCTCGATTTTTTGTTGTTCGTAAGCCGTTATTAAACCGTAAGTAAATGCCTTGTCTGCCATGCGCTTGTTTTCTGCCAGGCGTTTTTCGCCTTCGCGCAGCACCAGCCTTACTTCCTTTAACAAGGCCAGCTGGTCGTAGGCTACCAGCATCTGGCTGATGATCTCCTGCCGGTCTTTTTCAAGCATCACCGTCTGCGCGCTTACTTTTTCTCCCACGGCTTTTTTCAGGTTCGATACCTTACCTCCCGAATAGATCAACACCGAAGCATTGGCATTGACGTTGACGATCCCGGAGCTGAGGGTATACCTGTTTTCATCGGCCGGGATCCCAAAACGCAAAGCGGGAACCGTAAAGCCCGGTGTGGCCAGGTCAAAGGCGCTGAGCATATAGCCCGCTTTTCCCGCCAGGTCGAGCTTGGGCAGATACGCATCCTTAAGGCGCTGCTGATCGATCTTCGTGGATTCGATCTCCAGCTGTTTGTTTTCGAAGCGATGGTCGTATACCAAAGCGCTGTCGATCAGCTCCGCCAGGGTCGGAGCTTTCTGTGCCAGTGTTCCCAGGGGAAGAAGGCATTGCAGAAGCATGAATAGTGTGAAACCTGATTTGCTGTTTTTCATCTCATCATAATTTATGAGACAAAGGTAGACCTAAGCCAAATCCTGTGAATTCACCTATGTGAATTAATAGATCTTATTGGCCAGCTTAGCCCGAACACGGCTTAAGCTCTGGGGCTTGGCGCCTAAAAAAGAGGCAATGTGCTGGAGAGGCGCTGTTTTAAAGAGCTCCACGTTTTGTGAGATCAGGTGCAGGTAGCGGCTTTCGAGGCTGTCTGTCTGGAATTCCTTTAAGCGCCCTACCGCCCTCAGGTAGGCCTTTTCGGCCATGGCCCGGGCAATGCGCTCGATCCTGGGGTGATCTTCGTACAGAGCTTCTACTTTCTTCTTATCAAATTTCAGGTAAACGGTTTCGGAAAGCGACTCCATAAAATGATTGCTTTCCGTGCCTTTCAGGTAGCTTTCATAATCCACGGCAATATCTCCCGGCAGAAAAAAAGCGTAGGTAAAATCATTCCCGTCGATGATCCTGTAGGCGCGCAGAATGCCCTGCCGGACAAACCAGAACTCGTTGAAGACCCTGTCGGCACCAAACAGCAGCTGGTTGGCAGGCACAACAACTTCCTTCCCCAAAGGCGCCAGGAGATTGATCTCTGAGTCCGACAGGCCGAATTCCTTTAAAAATGTAATGATCTGCAAGGTGATTGAATCTTAGTATAAATGTAATCATACTTTTTATGCTATCGCTACTCTTTTTGCGGCAGCCAGAAAAAAACCCACTGCAACAGGAATCGCAGTGGGCCTTAACATGATGTTATTTTGTATATGGATTACAGTGCCTGTGAGAAGCCTTCACGGATCCTGTCGGCAGCATATTCACCACCGTACAGCTTATCTTTGATTTTCGAGAAGCTCTCTACGGTATATTTTACGTCTTCCAGCGTGTGTGTGGCCGTTGGGATCAAACGCAGAATGATCATGCCTTTAGGGATTACCGGGTAAACCACCATGGAGCAGAAGATACCGAAGTTCTCACGCAAGTCGATGACCATGTTGGTTGCCTCAGGAATAGAACCGCGCATGTATACCGGTGTTACCATCGTGTTGGTAATGCCGAGGTCAAAACCTGCATCGAGCAGGCCTTTTTGAAGCGCGTTGGCAATCTCCCATAACTTGGTACGGTATTCCGGGTGCTTATTTAATAATTCCAGGCGTTTCAACAAGCCATATACCAAAGGCATTGGCAGGGATTTCGCGAAGATCTGCGAGCGCATGTTATAGCGCAGGTACGTAATAATCTCTTTGGTAGAGCTGATAAAGCCACCGATGAGGGCAAATGATTTGGCGAATGTACCGAAGTACACGTCCACACCGTCCTGGCAGCCTTGCTGCTCGCCTGTTCCACCGCCCTTAGGGCCCATGGTGCCGATGCCATGCGCATCATCCACAAATAAGCGGAAAGTATATTTTTTCTTGAGCTCAACGAGCTCTTTCAGCTTGCCTTGTGTGCCGCGCATTCCGAACACGCCTTCCGTGATCACGAGAATACCGCCGCCTGTTGTTTCCACCAGCTTCTTAGCACGCTCCAGCTGCTTTTCGCAGTCTTCGATGTCGTTGTGCTTGAACACAAAACGCTTACCCATGTGCAGGCGTACACCGTCGAGGATACATGCGTGGCTTTCCGCGTCGTAAACGATCACGTCCCTTCTGTCAACCAACGAATCGATCGCAGACACCATCGCCTGGTAACCGAAATTGCACAGGATCGTATCTTCTTTTTGCACCAGCTTCGACAGGCCTCTTTCCAGCTCTTCGTGCAGGTCGGAGTTTCCGCTCATCATCCGGGCGCCCATTGGCAGGGCGAGACCGAACTTAGCAGCACCTTCCGCATCGGCTTGCCTTACTTCCGGGTGGTTTGCCAGGCCCAGGTAGTTGTTTAAACTCCAGTTCAACAGCGGCTTGCCCCTGAAATTCATGTGTGGTCCAACATCACCTTCCAGCTTTGGAAATGTAAAGTAACCATGTGATTCTTTGGAGTGCTCACCGATCGGCCCCATGTTTTGCTTGATCTTCTCGAAGATATCTTTCATACAGAGATATTTATTGTTTTTTAGATTATATGCTATAGCGATGTGCTTTCCGTTTTTTGAGTACCGGCCACATGGCTATTTCATGTGTATATTTAAAATTACCTGAATTTAATGTGCGACAAAAGTAATAAAATTATATGATTTTTTTGATGACCCTGAGCATGTGGGAGTACTTTTTAGTGTCGGAATGAAAAATCCCGTAATGGTCGAATTTATCGACACGGACACTTCCGCTGGCATGAATAATCTGCTGATTATCAAGCACTATGCCTACATGCACAATCGTTCCCTGGTCATTATCAAAAAAGGCGAGGTCTCCGGGCTCCGCCTCTTCCACGAAGCTCAGGGCCGAGCCGGATTCCACCTGCTGGCTGGCATCGCGCGGCAGCTTATAGCCGTTGAGCTTGTAGACAAGCTGTACAAAGCCGGAGCAATCGATCCCGAAAGGGCTGCGGCCTCCCCAAAGGTAAGGCGCATTTAAAAACAGGTAAGCCGTATCGATCAGCTCCTTCACCGGTTTCTGCTCCGCAGCATTGGTAACCTGCCCTTCGAATAAAAAACGATGGTGGCCTACCCGGCAGCTATGATCCTTTAAGCCAGGCAATACGGCACCGATGGTAAGCGGAAACACAGCGTGGGTATCCTGGTTGGTAATCACCTGGATAAGCTCGGAGCTTAACATTCCGTCCTTATATTCCTTAAAACCGACAGCAGAGAGTGGCGTATGTTGCTTAGCGCTGATCCAGCAGGGATAGCGGTCGTAGGAGGTGATCACGGAAAGCCAGTCTTCCCTGTCCTCCACAATTTCATAGGTTTCGCCGAACAACAGTTGCGTCACCATTTCGCTGGTGCCGGCAGGCTCTTTCCGGCAAGGGACAATACTCAGAGAGCAGATTCCAAAACTCATTACGTAAATGTAAAACTTTGGGAGGCATGTATCAAGTGCAGGAACATTTAGTTATTCACCGCCCATTATTAATTCAAATTTTACCGTCTGTTTAAACAATAACCGTAATTTTGGTGTTTTCTGCACATTACTGACCATCTCTTTCTCTCTTTTTCTATGAAAATTCTTTATTCTTACATCAAGCAATATAAAAACCTCCTCTTTTTAGCCTTAGTCCTGGCGGCCATCAACCAGTGTTTTTCTCTTTGCGACTCCATTATTACCGGGAAACTCATCAACAAGTTCAGCGCGCCGCACGACGAGCCCGGAAGCAGCTGGTACTGGCGCATCGGCGCTACCCAATCCGAATTTATGAGCAACCTGATCGTATTTATCGGGCTCTCCATCGGCGCCGCTTTTATGTCGCGCATCGCTAAAAACTTCCAGGATTACTTTACCAACATCATTATCCAGCGTACGGGCGCGCAGATGTATACCGACGGCATCAAAAAGGCCTTATCGCTTCCTTACAAGGATTTTGAAGACCAGCGCAGCGGCGAAACCCTGGGCAAACTGCAAAAGGTGAAATCGGATACGGAGAAGTTTGTGAACCTCTTCATTTCCCTGGTCTTCCAGTCCATCATCGGGATTGTCTTTGTCTTCATTTATGCCATCAACATCCACTGGCTGCTCGGGCCTTTGTACTTATGTACAGTACCCATCATTGCCGTGGTGAGCTCTTTCCTGGGGAAGAAAATCAAAAAGATCTCAAAGGAAATTCTGGGGGAAACCACCGCCCTGGCCGGTGCCACTACCGAATCGCTCCGCAACATTGAGCTGGTGAAAAGCCTCGGCCTGATTGAGCAGGAGGAAAAGCGCCTGAATGCGGCGACACTTAAGATCCTGGGCCTGGAGCTGAAGAAAGTACGTTTCGTACGCTCGCTCAGCTTCATCCAGGGAACCACCGTGCACCTGGTTCGCAGCGCGCTTATCTTCTGCCTCTACTGCTTTGTGTTCGACGGCATCATTAAAGTGGGCGATCTCATTACGCTGATGTTCTTCTCCTTCTTTATTTTCAACCCGCTGCAGGAATTGGGTAATATGATCGCCGTGTATAACGAGACCAAAGTGAGCATGGACAATTTTGCAAAGCTCATCACCTCCCCTTCCGAAGAAGTGCCTGAGTCGCCTTCCAAACTCGGCGAGATCAAAGACGTGCATTACGAGAATGTGTCTTTCGGACATAATGAGAAGAACGGCTACGCGGTGCAGAACATCAATATCCACATCAACAGCGGCGAAACGGTAGCCTTTGTAGGACCCAGCGGCAGCGGAAAAACCACGCTGGTAAAATTATTACTGGGCTTATACAAACCGAACGTTGGTAAAGTATTGTACAACAATATCGAATCCACGGACATTAACCTGACCGAGCTGCGTCGCCAGCTGGGCCTCGTATCGCAGGATTCGCAGCTGTTCAGCGGCACCATTAAAGACAATTTATTGTTTACCAAACCGAACGCCACCGACGAAGAGGTGATCGAAGTATTGACAAAAGCAGCCTGCAATCCTTTACTGAACCGCGCGTCCGACGGCATTTATACCACCATCGGCGAAGGCGGCATTAAGCTCAGTGGCGGCGAAAAACAGCGTTTATCCATTGCGCGGGCCTTATTGAGAAATCCGAATCTGCTGATCTTCGATGAGGCGACTTCCGCCCTCGATTCGATTACGGAAGAAGAGATCACCAAAACCATCCGCGATATTTCCTCCAGGCAAAACCAGATTACGGTGCTGATCGCTCACCGCTTGTCGACCATTATGCATGCGGATAAGATCTACGTGCTGGAGCAGGGCAAGATCATCGAGGAAGGAAAACATGATGACCTGCTTGCTGAAAAAGGCTTATACTACGCGATGTGGAGGCAGCAGATCGGGGAAAGGAAATAGGCTTCGACTTCGACAGGCTCAGTGTAAACGTTTTCGCTCAGCCCCCGCAGATACCCGCCAGGTTTATAGCAAGGTTTGCATGAAACCTGGCGGGTATGCGGCCAACGAAGGCTGAGCGGAACCGAAGCCCGTCTTACTCCGCAAACATCACCAGCATGGGCTCTTCGATGGTATACAGGCCCTCGTTTCCCATCACAAAAAAAGGAACTTTCACCGTAAAGGTATTGTTGATGAGCAAATTGACTTGTATCATGATCTTGCCTTTGACCTTACTGTCATAATAAGCCGTGTTGGCAGAGGTATAGCTCTCGTATTTCACTTCGATATCGTCGCTGCCGGCAAAGTCCCGGAGCTCCTTTGACATTTCGGAAAAGGCATCGGTAAAGGGTTTGACGAGCTTCAGGGTATCTGATTTGTTTTTCAGTTTTTTGCCTTTGCTGATGGCAGGAAGGTTGAGCAGGGAAAGGTAGTAGGCAGAGTCCCTGAGACTCACCGCTTCAAAATTTTTCATCAGCAGGCTGTCGATGCTTCTGAACGTGGGCTGCGCCGGGGATGCAGAGGCCAGGAGGCAAAAGAGGATGAGGCTATAGATTCCGGACTTCATTGAAAAGTGTCACCAGTTTTTGTTTTTCCTGCGGCCAGTTATTTTGCAGAGCGGCTTGTTGCGTATTGCTCCGGCAACCTGCATAGGCTTCCGAATTCAGAAAGGCCTCGATCTGGCTGGCAATATGCTCCGGATCATGATTTTCAATAAATGTGCCAATGTTGTAGCTTGTCAGCAGCCGCTCTATTTCCGGCAAACGGGAGGCCAGTACCGGAATTCCGGCGTGGATGTAATCAAACACTTTGTTGGGCAGGCTAAAATGATAATTCAGATTGGTATCCTTATCGATGGTGACGCCGAGGTCGGCATTCAGGGTATATTGCCTGAGCTCCGGGGCCGGTATTTTTCCAACGAACATGACGTTGTGCGTTAACTCAAACCGCGCCACATGTTCTTTGAGTTGTGCAATCACATCCCCACTTCCGATGATGAGCAGGAGGTAACGGTGATCGAGGTAACGGAAAGCTTCCACCAGCTCTTCGGCGCCACGCTGCACATTGATGCCCGCGCCCTGAAGGATGATGATCTTACGGTCTTCGGGAAGTCCCAGGTCTTTCCGGCTTTTCACGCGGTCGGGTTTGCGGTAATCGGGAATGTTTCTCACCGCTATAAAAGGCACTTTGTATTTCTCTTTAAAATAAGCGGCAATGCTCTCATTCACGGTAATAGCATATTTCAGCTTTGGCACAATCCGCCTTTCGAGACGCTCCCAGATTTTTTTCTTCGCGGGGTTTGCCTGTAACTCCGGAACTTCACAAAAGATCTCGTGGCTGTCGTATACCAGCGGAATGCCTTTCAGCTTTGAAACGAGGTAATTGGGCCCGAGGGTATCGAGGTCATTGGCCAGCAGGAGGTCGGCTTTGCGGAACAGCAAGACAAAGAGCAAGCGCAGGTTGAAAAAGAAATAGAATTGAGGTCCCTGCTCGAAGAGCAGCTTCATGCGCTTGCAGGCATAAGCCCGCGGTGCCAATGGCTGTGAGCTTTTTTGCTCGCGGCCCACGAGCAGCACGTCATAGCCCAGCTCTGTGAGCACATCGCAGCTGCGCGCCACGCGCTGATCGGTGGAGAGGTCGTTGATTACAGATACAATAGCCCTGGGCTTAAGCCCAGGGCTATTGTATGTCCTATCGTGATCTGTTCCCGACATAAATTATTTCGTGAATAAATCTTCCAGGGGCTTTCCGGTAGTTCCGTTGGGGAATGACATGTGCAGCATCATGGAAACGGTTGGGGCAATATCCACCACATTGACTTTTTTCACCGAGCTGCCTTTGGAAATTCCGAAACCGTAAAAAATCACCGGCACGTGTGTATCGTAGCTGTAGGAAGCGCCGTGTGTGGTGCCTTTGCTCATGTATTCCATCCAGGCCGGGTTGTAGGAAAATGCCACATTACCACTGCGCACATGGTTATAGCCTTTCTGGATCAGGTACTTGAAGGAGTTATCGGTAAAGTTCTCATACCGCAGCACGTCCGAAGGATAAGCCTCCGCCACGCCTTTGATGCCTAAGAGGTAATCGGCAAGCTGATGCTCTACCATGGTTTTTTCTAATTTCAGCGCCTCCAGTTTACTTTCATTCAAAAACACCTGCTGGTTCACCATGCGCAGGATCAGGCTATCGCCAAACAGCGACTGGCAGTATGTTTTCAGTATTTTTTCCAGTTCGTCCTCATCGATGTAACCGCCGGGAATTTTCAGATCCTTCAGGTGCGCCGGCACATCGCAGGCACCGTGATCGGCCGTGAGAAAGATCATGTAATTATCCTTTCCTACCGTCTGATCCAGGGTATTCAGCAATTCTTCGAGGTCCTTATCGAGGCGCAGGTAGACATCCTCTACTTCCACACTGCGTGGCCCGTAATAGTGCCCCACGTAATCGGTGGATGAGAAGCTGACACAGAGCATATCCGTTTGCTTGCCCTTGCCCAGGTTTTCAGCCTTCAGGCAGGCAATGGCCAAATCCTTGGTGATGGTATTGCCATAAGGTGTCGACTTTAAGATCTCATAATCATTGGCCGCCAGCTGTTTGCTGTATTCGTAGGGAAACACGGCCGTATCTTTTTTATTGGGCGCCTTTTCGTAATTGTTTTTATCGGCAATACTTTCATCGTAGGTATTTAATGGATACAAGGTGTTCCAGCCTTTCAGCAGGTATTCGCGGGCCAGCTGTTTGTTATTGAACTCGTTGAGCCAGGCCGGAAGCTCATTCACATAATGCGAGCTCGAAATAAACTTACCGATGCTGCCGTCGAACCAGAAAGCGGCATTGGCGCTATGGCCTGCCGGCAGGATGGAGCTGCGGTCTTTCAGGGAAATACCAAACACTTTGGCCTGTTGGTTTGTAGCCAGTTTCAGCTCATCGCCGATGGTGGTTACCAGCATGTTCTTCGGCGACATCAGCCCGGCTTTGCTTTGCGTGCCAACAGGCTTTACGTTTTTGTCATCGGTGCAGTAGATCATCTGGCCGCTTTCCTTATTAAACCAGTCGTTGGAAATAATACCATGGGTGGCCGGGCTGGTGCCGGTGTATATGGAAGCATGACCGGGGCCGGTATACGTCGGCACATAATTGTAATGAGCATTCCTGAAAAAATAACCTTCGTTGATCAGCTTTTTAAAGCCGCCGGTTCCGTATTTATTCCAGTAGCGGTAAATGTAATCGTGGCGCATCTGGTCCACCACAATGCCCACCACCAGCTTCGGCTGTTTGAGTTCTGTGCTATTGCCTGTTTTTTTTTGAGCGATCCCGATAGTTATCGGGACAACCTGAGAAAGAAATAAAAGGACAAGGATTTTTTTCATGGTCTTATGTAGCGATAACACGGGTTACCTGTTTTAATCTTTATCAAGCGTTTCAAAAACGGAATTATTGCTGAGAAATTCCGGAACAATGTCTTTCATTTTGGAAACGATGCGGTCGTTGTCCTGCGTTTTGAATAGCTGAATCAACTCTGTGATAAACTGTTGCACTTCCTTGAACTCGTATTCGCGCACCTTTCCTACCAGGATCTGGCGGTGGTGCGTAGGCAGGGCGTTTTCCGAACTTGATAATAACTCCTCGTATAATTTTTCTCCCGGGCGCAAGCCGGTGTAGGTGATCTTGATGTCCGTATCTTCTTTCAGTCCCGAGAGGCGGATCATTTTCCGGGCGAGGTCCACGATCTTCACCGATTTCCCCATGTCGAACAAAAAGATCTCGCCACCGCTGCCCATGCTTCCGGCTTCCAGCACCAGCTGGCAGGATTCGGGGATGGTCATGAAAAAGCGGGTGATGTCCGGGTGCGTGATCGTTACCGGTCCACCCTGCTCGATCTGTTTTTTAAAGCGCGGGATCACCGAGCCATTTGAACCGAGCACATTACCGAAGCGCGTCGTAATGAATTTGGTGACAGCATGTTTGCCGAGGCTCTGGATATAAATTTCTGCGATCCGCTTCGAGGCGCCCATCACATTGGTTGGGTTCACGGCTTTGTCGGTGGAGATCATCACAAACTTCCCGACCTTGAATTCCACGGCGAGGTCAGCGACGATGCGGGTTCCGAGAATATTGGTATAAATGGATTCCGAAGGATTGTTTTCCATCATGGGCACATGCTTGTAGGCAGCGGCATGAAACACCAGGTCGGGCTTAAAGGTATTGAATACATGGCGCATCCTTTCGGTATTGCGGATATCGGCAATCACCACTTCGTACCTGCAGGAAATGGCTTTCTCGCTGAACTCCAGGTCGAGCTCATGCAGCGGGCTTTCCGCCTGGTCGAGGAGGATGAGCAAAGAAGGATTGAATTTGGCACATTGCCTTGCGAGCTCACTGCCGATAGAGCCGGCAGCGCCTGTAATTAAAATCGTCTTATGATTGAGCTCTTCGTTGATGAGCTTGTTATCAAGCTTGATCGGATCACGCTCCAGCAATTCCTCGATGTTAATACCTTTGATCTGGTTGAAGCTCAGCTCTCCGTTGATCCATTTGGCCACCGGAGGCACATTCAGCACTTTGACACCGTATTGCAAACAGTCATCAATGATCTCGTTCTTTTTGGAAGGCGTGAGGTTCTGGATGCTGATGATCACCGAATCCACATTGTTCTCTTTGATGAGATCACCAAGCTTTGACACAGGATACACGAAAACGCCTTCGAGGCTCCGGCCTTTCTTCTTTTCATCATCATCGATAAAGCCTACCACCTTGTAACGAATGGCGGCATCACGGTCGAGCGTACGCTTGGTTATAATGCCCGATTCGCCGGCGCCGTAGATGATCACCTGGATCTTTTCCTTCTCCGGGTTTTTATTTTCAAAGTAAACGGCTTTTACCGCCAGCCTCGAGCTGATCATCAGGAATATGGTTACCAGGGCGTCAATCACAATAATGGCGGTAGGAATCACAAAATAGCCCAGGGAATAGAGCGTGATCATATTCACCAGAAAGATGACAAAGCTCCCGGAAACCACGACCTTGAAGATGCGCATGGCATCACTTGATCCGGTATAGCGCACCACCCCTTTGTAGGTTTTGGAAATGATGAACGAAATGAGGCGCACCACCACAACCAGTACATAATCGTAAGGCAGGTTCTTCAGGTCTTCGGGTGGAATGGACTTGAAATTGAAGCGCAGAAAAAATGCCAGGGTCAGCGAAAAGATACAGACAATCAAATCAATGATAAGAATTGACCATCTTGGCAAATTATATTTCCAGAAGAATGCCAGGAGCCTGTACATACGTGTAAAAATACAGTTTTAATAAGAATGTACCAAGCCAAAAAATGAGCTTTTCGACCTTTAAGGAATAGGGAGCTATGGCACGCAGATGATGCGGATTATTATGATCGATTAAGGTTTCAGAACACATGTGATTGACTATTTTTTTAAATCTAAATTCGTAATTTTATAATCCCAATGGAAACCGACAACAACGCATTGACGGAACAACTATACCGCATCTTCAGCCGCTATCCTTTTCCGGCGAATATGCAGGGCTGCCCCTGCTGTGTGTCCGGCGAGCACCTTCAACTGCTCCGCTCAAAGCCTTTGCGGCAGCTGGAAGACCATGAGCTTTCGCGCTATGCCTTCAAAGCCATGACTACCTGGGGAACAACGGAAGATTTTAAATACTACCTGCCCCGTTTGTTTGACCTTTATGTGTCGGGAGGAGATAATTTTGATGCCCGCCTTCTCATGGATAAACTCAGCTATGGCGGATGGCGTCAATGGCCGGCAGAGGAGCAGGAAGCCATCGTGGCCTATGTGTTGCATTGGTGGAAGGGATTTGCCAATACCTTTTCATTTGACCTGGATACCATGAACCGGCTCTACGGATTAACAGGCAATACAGACGTTTTACTGGAACCCTTTAGCCTCGATATCTCTCATAAAAACTTCCGGAATTTCATTGACTTTACGTATTCAAATTATCATGATCGCGAGAGCTGGATGCTGAAGCCCTGGATTGATTCCAAACAGGAGCTGATGGAAGAGGCATTTTTCTATTTTGAGAAAAGCGATCCTGTCTTTGCCCGGAAAATCTCAGATACCCTGTATATCATGGATCACTCCTGATTCTTGATGACAGCTTGGAAAAATAGAACACAGAGGCAATAGAACGCTGATGACCTGTCTGCCGACAGGTAGGCGCGGATCAAGCAGATCAGAGGCAATGATTAGAACAACCACCCCGTCACGCCGATAGCTATCGGCAAGGACAGCTTTGCGTCTTAGCGCCTTTGCGAGATTCCGCTCTATGATCTCTTCCTGTTCCCTATGATTTCTAATGTGCCTATGTTGTTTAAAAAACACAACTGATGCAATCATTAATACTGCAAATACGGCAGGATCAAAGCCTGCTTCTCTGCGGGAATCACACCAAGCCCCAACAGATCCGCCTCCGTTAATTTGCCATGTTTGTTCCTGTAATTGATGATGGCCTGTGCCGTTTGAAAATTGAAATAGGGATGTTTTCTCAGGGAATTAAGATCGATGGCATTGATGGGAATCCTGGTGACCTGGCTTTTATCGATGATGATCTGTGCCGCCAGGGCCGCATAGGTATTATCGCTCATGCCATATACTTCCTTCAGCTGCTCTACCGAATGAAAGCCTCCGAGGAGCATGCGGTACTTGAGGATGCGCTTCGTAAAGCCCGGGCCGATGCCTTTCAGGTATACGATAGCCAGGCTATCTGCCGAATTGAGCTCCAGCATGCTTTTGGGAAAGGCTCTTTTCGGATAGCTTTGTTTCGGGTATACTGTATCCCGGTGAAACGTGCTTTTGCGATCAGGAATCAGGATATAAGATTCGAGCGCTGCATACAGCTTCGGCGACATGCCGTACAGTTTTTTCAGGTCCTGCGCTTTGTAGAATTTCCCGCCCTTGTTGCGGAAGTTGATCAGCGTAGCGCTCAGCTTTTCCGGGAAACCCAGTGCCTTCGCATCTTCCACAGACAGTGTATTGGGATTGAACACGAAGCGCTCTGCCTGTTTATGCTCCGGCTCTCCGGATGTTTCAGGAGTGGCGTATGGAGCAGCAGCCTCCTGTTTCTCAATACCAACAGGGGCCTCCGGTTCAGGAGCAATGCTTTTTACGGGATGTTGTCCATCCAGGAGCCAGGGAAGTAAGAGCCTGAGCAGGATCACCATGCCCAGGATGAAGCACAACAGGAATAGGCCATTGCGCTCCTGTTTGTTGAAATAAAAAAAGCCAGCCAGCCAGTTCCTAAACCGGGTTATGAGCATTGTTGTTTCGTTTAAATAAAAAATAAACCGGAACACCTAATGCGATGATGAGCAGGCCCATGCCTGTATTGAAGGTCTTGTAAACAAGCAGGTCGACACAAATCAAACCTGTGATCAGGATGTATAAAGCCGGAATGACCGGATAGCCAAAGGCTTTGTAAGGCCGCTCGGCATCGGGCATTTTTTTGCGCAGCACAAATAAGCCGATGATGGTCACGATGTAAAAGATCAGCGACGAAAACGTGCAGTAGTCGAGCAGGTCGCCGTAGGAACCGCTTAAACATAAGACGGATGCCCAGATCGCCTGGAAAACCAGGGCATTGGAAGGCACCTGGAATTTATTGAGCTTCGCCGCGCTTTTAAAGAACAGGCCGTCTTTGGCCATGGACTGAAATAAGCGCGAGCCCGACAGGATCAGGCCGTTGTTGCAGCCAAAGGTGGATACCATGATCAGCGCCGCCATCATGTATTTGGCCACATCGCCAAAGATGGTAGATAAAGCGGCCGCTCCTACCCTGTCTTTCTGGGCATACATAATCCCTTGCTGCATCACATCATCCGTACCCGGCGCTCCATCCAAAGGTAATAAGCATAAATAAGCCACATTAGCCAGCACATAAATAACCGTAACGATGCACACGCCGAAGAACAAGCCCAAAGGAATGTTCTTTTTAGGATTCTCCACTTCGCCCGCAATAAAGGTGACATTGTTCCAGGCATCGCTGCTGAACAAGGAACCGATCATCGCAACTCCCAAAACGATTGCCAGGGTCAGCCCCGAAATACCTTCGGAAAAAGTTCCGACAGGGTTCCCGCCTTTAAGAATCGGAAGCTCCCGTTTCGCATCCCAGGCATTGGTCATATTATCGGAGAAGACGTTGCTTTGAAAGCCATAATAAACGCCTACAATAATCAGCGTAAACAAAGCAATCAGCTTGGCCGATGTGAAGATGCGCTGAATGATCTTCCCGTTCTCGATGCCCCGGCTGTTGATGAAGGTGAGCAAGGCAATGATGAAGATGGCGAGTAACTGTGCGCTGGTGATCTTCAAAGGTCCCAGCGGCAATACCACATTTCCTTCCTCAAAAAAAGGAATGAACACGCCGGTAAATTTAGCGAAGGCCACTGCCACCGCCGCAATCACGCCGGTCTGGATAACGAGGAAAACCGTCCAGCCATACACAAAAGCAGTGAGGTCACCGAAAGCTTTTTTGAGGTATACAAACTGCCCGCCGGCCTGCGGCATCATGCCTGCCAGCTCTCCGTAGCTCAGCGCTGCAAATAAGGTAATCACTCCCGACAGGATCCAGGCCACCAGGAGCCAGCCTGCAGAGCCCAGGGAACGGGCCATATCAGAGCTTACGATAAAAATTCCCGAACCTATCATGGAACCAGCCACCAGGAGCGTGGTATCTAAAAGGTTGAGGGATCTTTTCATAATGAGTTTTTTTGTTTACGGTACATCCACAAAGTCTGTGAATAGCACGTTCATGAAATCCGTTGATTGACTCCGGGAACCTCCGTTAATCAAAGACCGTTGAGGCTCTCTAAAATCATTCAAAAAATTATTGCAGTTCCTTTTTCTCTAAATTGGAATTACGCTTGCTGTACAGGAAATACACCAGGATCCCCAGGGTTCCCCAAATCAGGAAAGCAAACCAGGTTTCTTTGCGCACAAAGCACATCAGGAAAATATTAAAAGCTACACCAAGTGTTCCTACCACGTACACGGCCGGTGTGCGGTAAGGTCTTTCCAGCTCCGGTTTTTTGTAGCGCAGGATCATCACCGCCACGCATACCATGGCGAAGGCCAGTAACGTTCCCATGCTGCACATCTCGCTGACTTTATCAATTGGTGTTAAGGCGGCTACCACAGAAACGATTAAGCCCACCAATACAGTGCTCTTATGCGGGGTTTTGAATTTGGCGTGCAGGGTTCTGAAGAATCCCGGTAAAAGGCCGTCTTTTGCCATGCCCAGGAAGATCCGGGTTTGGCCAAGCATCATCACCAGCATCACCGAGGTGAGACCGGCCGTGGCCGCTAATGTAATAATAAACACCGCCCAGGTTAAGCCGATGCCGGAGAAGGCCGAAGCAACAGGAGCCGCCTTATCGAGCTGGTCGTATTTTACCATGCCGGTTAATACCAAGGATACGAGAATGTAAAGTACCGTACAGATCACCAATGATGCGATGATGGCGAAAGGCACATCTTTCTTGGGATTGATGGCCTCGCCGGCCTGTGTGGAAACGGCATCGAAGCCGATGTAAGCAAAGAACACAATGGTAGCGGCCGTGAGCACACCACCGAAACCGAAGTTGAACTTACCGGTAGCTACGCCGTTCGCGTCGAGTGCTGCCACCGGATCAGGAATAAAAGGTGTCCAGTTTTCCGTTTTAATATAAAAGGCGCCTACCACGATCACAAACAACACCACAGCGATCTTCACAATCACGATCACGTTATTGGTGTTGGCGGCTTCCTTAATGCCTTTCACTAAAATATAAGTTACCAGCCAGGTAATTAATAAAGCCGGCAGGTTGAAGGCGAAGCTCGGCGGATCAAGTCCCAGGTCCTTGCATTTTTCGGTAGCCGTTGCCAGGTCGTTGCAGAGCCAGATCGGGACGTCGACACGGAACAGGTGAAGAAGCTTCACAAAATAGCCGCTCCAGGCCACCGCCACGGTGGTAGCGCCCATCATGTATTCGAGAATTAAATTCCAACCGATGAACCAGGCAAAGAGCTCTCCGACAGTTCCATAGGCGTAGGCATAAGCAGAGCCCTCTACAGGCAATACGGAAGCAAACTCGGCATAGCACAAAGAGGCAAATAAACAGCCGATGCCGGCAATCACAAAAGAAAGCGCCAGTGCCGGGCCTGCATAATCGTGAGCGGCAATACCGGTGAGGGTAAAGATGCCACCGCCAATGATGGCGCCAATTCCAAGCGATGTGAGGCCCCATTTGGTTAACACGCGTTTCAAATCACTTTTTTTCATATCGGCCTCAAAGGCAGACACAGGCTTTATTCTCCAAACAGACATATAAGATCTTTATTAATTAATGTTAAATGATAGATAACCCAAATATATCTTTTTTTTAATTAAAGCTGTTATCCGTTGAAATAAATAATGAGACTGAAAAAACTTTAAATACGATCTGTTATATCAAATTACTCTTTGATTTGGGCGCCTGGCGGGCTATTCCGGGCTCCGCTCCGCTGCGGTTTTTTTAGGGCGAAAGAGCGGCGCCCTAAAAAGAACTAAACCCTTCATACCCCTGGCGCAGGCTTGCGTCACACGTAATGTCCTACCTTGCTCCGTAGGAGCAAAACATCACTAATAAACGTCTGGCTAAAATACTATTGGCTCCGTTAGGAGCCAAACATCCATACACCTCTTTCAAATCCGTGCTAATCCCTTGTTGAAATAATGACATTACCCTCCGGGATTAATCCGACCGGCGGCATTCGATACGGCAGTCGCCTTTTGAAAGCCGGGTCTCATTAAAAAACTGTAAATTAGGGCCGTGGAAAATTTTGATACTGAAGAACAACCAAGCCGCCCCGCTATTCTTCCCAAGCCGGTTTTAGTGCAGGACAAACAAAACTGGATCCGTAAATCGCTGATCAGCCTGATGATCTATGGCTTCCTGTTTTTTGCCATTTTCTCCAAAGACCTCATGTACATTGCTGCCGTGCTGGTAGTGTTGCTCATTCATGAGTTCGGGCACTTCTTTGCCATGAAGGCCTTCAAATACACCAACGTCAAATTATTTATCCTGCCCTTGCTCGGGGCTTATGTGAGTGGTAAGAAACCGGTGGTGTCGCAGTGGCAAATGGCGGTCATTATCCTTGCCGGGCCTGTACCGGGCATTATCATTGGCTTCCTGCTACTGCTATACAATGCCTCCCACCCTGACGAAAAGCTCCAGATGCTGGGCAATATTTTCCTGTACCTCAATGCAATCAACCTCCTGCCCTTTATTCCTTTGGATGGCGGGCGCCTGCTGGAAACCCTCTTCGTGAACCAGAACCATATCCTTCGCCTCGTGTTCTCCTCCATCTCCATTATCTGTACCCTGCTGCTTGCTATTATGTCGCAAAGCATTTTGCTGCTGGTGATCCCTGCTTCCCTGATCTTCGATATGATCATGGAGATCAAGAATCACCGCATCCGGGAATTTCTGAAGCAGGAGAAGATCAACTACATCGTTGATTACAACGACCTGCCCGATGCCCATTACTGGACCATCCGCGATGCCATCATCCTGTCTTTCAGCAAGCGTTATGCAGGTGTGCAGGCCGGCCTGCACCAATACAGCCCGGTAGAAGGCGGCCTGATCCAGCACGTGATCGCCGTTTTAAAAACGCCCTTCATCAAAGACATTTCCGCATTCGGAAAGATCCTGGTGATGCTCCTGTACCTTATCTTCTTCATTGTTTTACCGGTGATGGCCCTGTTGATCACGAAACTCCATATCGGATAATTGAGAGTATTCACCAGCTTTTTCTTTGCCTGTCTTATGCTCTGTGCCGCCGCACAGAATGCCGACATCGCGATCCTTACCGACCTCAATGCGCGCCACTATCCGCAATGGGATAAAGGCATGGATTATACCTCTTCCTCGGTATATCCTGCTTTGGCTATTGTTCCGGGAACCATGCTTATCACAGGCCTCGCTACCAAAAACAAAGACCTGCAACGGAGCGCCCTGAAAACCTGTATCGGCCTCGGCCTCAATACGCTTGTGACAACAGGCCTCAAATACGGCATCAGCCGGCCGAGGCCTTATGAAACCTATCCTGACCTGGTGATCAAGCGCAGCACCACAGGCCCCTACTCCTTTCCATCGGGGCATACCTCTTATGCGTTTTCATTGGCTACCTCCGCCACACTCGCTACCAAAAAATGGTACGTGGCTGTTCCCTGCTATGTATATGCCGGCACGGTGGGCTATTCGCGCATGCGCCTCGGCGCGCATTACCCGAGCGATGTACTCGCCGGTGCCCTGATCGGCATCGGCTCTTCCTGGCTGGTATGGAAGCTCGACAGATGGATGAACCGGCCGAAACCTGCGGTGAACAAGGCTGAGTAGGTTTGTTAATTTATGTTTATGATTATAAATCATCTATTAAAAAAAGTGTATTTTTACTTCATACCCTGATTACATGAAACACGCTCTGTATATTTTTTTAGTGCTTTGCTCCGCATCGTTGTTCGCTCAAACCAAAACAGACAAGGACCCGGCTCCTGAGAAATACCTGCAGATTTCGGGGGTGGTGCTCGACGACAGCTTACAACCTCTCCCCTTTGTGTCTATTATGCTCAAAGGTACGAGGCATGGCACCATCAGCGACTTCTACGGTTTTTTTACCCTGGTGGCAAGGCCGGGAGATGAGATTCAGTTTTTTTCCGTGAACCATAAGAGCAAGGTGTACGACTTGTCGGATACACTCAGCGGCAAGCATTATTCCATTATCCAGATCCTTACAAAAGATACCATCCAGCTTCCTTCTGTCAGCGTTTATCCCTGGCCGAGCAAGGAACAATTCAAGCGCGCCATCCTTAACCTCGACCTCAGCGACAGCGACATTGAGCGGGCTTATAAAAACATGGATAACGAGGACATCCGGGAATCCATCAAGGGCGGTTCTATGGATGCGGCCTCCAACTACCGTGTGAAAATGCAGCAGCAATACACCCGGCTTTACCAGGCCGGGCAATACCCGAGTGTGAGCCTTCTCAACCCTGTGGCCTGGGCCCAGTTCATCGATGCCTGGCGAAAGGGTAAGCTGAAGATCAAGTAGGAGATCATAGCTCCATTCTCAGCGCTCAGGTCTTCCGACATAAGTATGTTATGACGTAACGAACGTACGTTCGTTACATACTCCCGGATTTTCCGGTAAAATAATTGGAGGCAAGCCGTATTATCTCTAATTTTAATATACTCCACCGAATGTTTTATGCTGAGAGCCGTCTATTTATTTTCCGCAATACTTGTTTCTTTATCAGGCTTTTCGCAGTCTTACTGGGCCTACGTTGCCGGCAGTATGAAACAGGACGAGGCTATGGATATTTGCCACGACCCCGGTGGCAATATTCTGACCGTAGGCTATTTCTCAGGTCAAACTGTTTTTTCCTATCTCAATACTATCAGTTTAATTCCTGCAGCGGCAGGTAATGCAGATATTTTTATTTCGAAGTGTGATGCATCGGGGCAATTGCTGTGGGTGAAAAAAGCGGGTGGCCTGGGCTCCGATAAAGCGCTCTCCGTCATCTCAGACGCATCGGGAAATAGTTACATCACCGGCTTTTACAGCGGCAGTGCGAGCTTCGGCCCTTTCACCCTAAACTCAGTGGGCGGATCGCAGGACGGCTTTATTGCCAAGCTGGATGCCAATGGCAATTTTCTGTGGGCAACCTCGTTCGGAGGCCCACTGTCAGACCAGGGAAACTCCATTGCTGTTGACAGCCAGGGATACCCGGTAGTGACCGGCGCTTTTAAAGGAACGGCTGTTTTTGGAACTTCCTCCTTAACCAGCCTGATCAACCCGGTGACCAACCTGGCATCGGCGGATATATTCATAGCCAAGTATTCACCGTCAGGTTTATTCGACTGGGTAAGACAGGGCAAGGCTAAGTTTGAGGATACCGGCCTCGATATCATCACGGATCCTGCTAACAATGTGTATGTGTGCGGGCAGTTCTCCGATACCATTACCTTCCAGAACACTTACAACAACCCGATTATGAATGCTTCCTATGTGGTGAAGTACAACAGCGCGGGACAGGAGCAATGGTTCCGGAAAATGGCCGGTATTTTTTCAACGGCTTACAGTATGGTGATGGATAACTCCAATAAGCTATACGTTACCGGTGATTTCGGAGGAACACTCACCTACTTCGGAGCTTCGGGCAATAGCTCTGTCAGCGGCCTGTATAACTTAAAAGCCTTTCTCTTAAAGATAGACCAGAACGGGAGCTTTATATGGGGCAAAACAGAATCCAGCACCAGCTATGTTTCCGGAAAGCGTGTGGCCCTTGACGCTCAGCAGGATCCTTATATCTTTGGCGAATTCGGATGCACCATGACCGAATACTCGGATGCCTACGGCCCCGGAGTGTTCAACAGCATTGGCTTCAGGGACCTGTTTATTACCAAATACAGCCAGGGCGGCACGCGCCAGTGGTTCAGGCAGTTCGGAGGCCCGCTACAGGATAATGCCATGGGCTTGTTGGTGCCTGCGGCGAATGAACCGGTGATGGCCGGCAGTTATGAGAGTCTCATTAGTTTTCCGGTGACGAGCTATAGCCTTACCGCCACCAACATTAATGCAAACACAGTCATCGGTGTACCGGATCAGCCCATCTCTTATTGCTCTTCTCCCGGTAACTATGATGATTACTACTCTTTTGGCAGCCAGGGCTTTTCGGACATGTTTCTGTTCCGGGGAATGGACCTGACGCGGGCGCCTTACGATTATTACTACCGGGCAGGAAATAACTGCAACCTGGGCTTTTTAGGATCCTGTATCACCTGCAACTCCTGTGATTTTCTATATCCCGTATCTGCTACGTCTTGCCCGGACACCATCCGCACCTGCGGCGATAGTGTGAAGATCGGCGTACACCCGCGTACCGCTGCGGCTTTTTACGGTATAGGACCGCTGTATCAGTGTTTATGGAACAACGATCCCACTGAGGTATCTGGATCTATCTGGATAAAGGCCAATGGCATCAACACGGTGAGCCTGACCACGCTCGACGGCTGCTACAGTAGCGTATCCAGTGTGTATGTCATGCTCGACCCTATTCCGCCTGCGCCTGTTATCAGCGACAGCTACGGCATCAATACGCTTCACCCTCCTTTTGCGGATCCTATACAATTGTGCAGCGCACAAACTATTACGCTTACCGGAGGAAATGTTCAGAATACAAGCTATCAATGGACGGGACCTTACAACTCCACCCACGATTCCATTGCCATCACCAATAATCCCGGAGTTTATCGTTTCAGTGTCACGAATCAATTCGGTTGCTATAATCTTAACGAAATTACCATCTCCTTCGACATTCCTCCTACTCCTTTCGGGCCCAAGCAAAAAAACGACACCGTCACCATATGTCCCGGAGAGCCTGGCCTTCATATCATCTGCGATTCAATCACGAACCCGGCACTCAACTATCCTTATTCCTGTGTGTCCACATCGGCAGCTCCCTTCCTGGTTTCCGCCTCTCCGGGTCTCTCCTTTCAATTCTTCCATACCTGCGATCTCAGCATACCTCTTACGGCAAGCGCTACCGGAAATTATACATACACCGTGGGCTATCCTAATAATACCTTATGCAGCCACGACACCGTGTTTTTTACAGGGCATATTCATGTTCATGTCAAAACCGCTCCATCAGGCACCTTTACCCTACAGGGCGGCGGCGATCTCTGCCCCGGCGACTCTACCCTGATTTTTGCAAGCAATATTTCTATTTTGTCGGCTCATACAACCTATACACTAAACCCGGACTCTACGTGGGCATACGGTACAGGCATCTATGGCGCCACGCTTTATATGACCGACACCATGTCGGGCTGCATGACTGTATTACCAAAGGGCACAACCGTCACGGTAAAACCCAATCCCTTCATTATTTCCTATCCGCCAAACCATGTAATCTGTCCCAACGATTCCCTGTTGATGGCTGTGAGCCTCTTTAGCGCTTTGACTTACGAATGGCACGGGCCCGGTGGGATTCTCCCTCAAAGCAACCCATTCATCTATGCACACCAGGCCGGATTCTACTATTGTGTGGTTACGGATAGCGGCGGCTGTGTATTTACAACAAATCCCGTGGAGCTCAAGCTTTATTCCACTCCTTACCTCACAAGCTCGCCAGGCACCATCATGTGCTCTAACCAACCCATTGCACTCCACGCGATAGCCCTCGACACAACGCATATTGTATGGGGCTTTCCTCTTTCGGGCAATAGTGCCACCCAGGTAGTCACCTCGCCCGGCGTTTATTCCTGCACCGTCACTATGTGCGGCATCAGCACCACGTCCAGCCTTACCATTATCGGCTCCAACCCAACCGCGAGCATTAGCGCTTTTCCAACTACAACCGTTTGTCCCCACGATTCAGTAATCCTCAGCGCCTCACCGCCCGGCATGAGCACCTATTATTGGAGCCTTTCGGGAAACTACGGCACATCCTACACCGCTCATGACGGCGGTGACTATGTTTTACTGGTAACAGATAGCTATGGATGCCAGGCAAGTGCTTCGGTGAGTATTGTATTTACTTCCACGCTGAGCCCACCCACGCTTCCCATGCATGATACGGTTTGCGCCGGGCAAGCGGCCAGCCTGTCTGTAACGGCTTCGGGCTATCCCGTCGATTGGTTCAGTAATGCATTCAGCGGACCTGTGGTGTATACCGGAAATCCTTATGTAACGGGCCCCCTGAGCACATCCATCACTTACTACGCCGCATCGGTAAATACAACGGGCTGCCACAGCACGGCAATTCCTGTAACTGCCTATATCTATAATACCTCTATTGCACCGGTACTCCTGGCAGATACAAGCATCTGTTCGGGCGATACCCTGAAAATCACCGCTCCTCCGGTACAAGGAGCAACCTATAGCTGGGCCGGGCCGGGAGTCAGTACGGTAAACAGTAATAGCCTGACAATTCCACAAGCAGGTACCGGCAGCACAGGTACTTATTCTTTATACCTCTCCGGATTCGGCTGCACGAGCGCAACATCCACCATAGGTATTACAGTCGTCAATACACTCGCTCCGGTATTATCAGGAAGGGACAGCGCCTGCGCCGGCTCATCCTATTATGCCCTTGTCAACCCGACATTCCCGGGTAACTCCTATACCTGGCAAGGACCAAACGGATTTTTCGTAACTAACGACTCGCTGATTTTTATACCGGCCCAACCTCTGCAATCGGGTACCTATACGGTGACTTCTTCTCAGCTGGGATGTTACAGCGCTGCGAGTACCTTGACCCTAACAGTACTGGATCTTCCACCTGTTCCGGTAATTTCGTCCGACTCGCCGGTCTGTGCAGGTGATCTTATTAACCTCAGCTTTAGTCCCGCTTCTTCTTATCCTGTGCAATGGTTTGGTCCTAACGGATTTCAGTCAAGTCAGAATCCCTTAAGCTTTTCTGCTACTTTGGCGCATACCGGTTCTTACGGCATCTTCATGACCAATGGATTCTGCCAGGGGCCAACGGCTACACAGGTTGTACAGGTACTGGAACAACCGGTATTGAGCCTTGGCAATGATACAGTGGTTTGTGATGATGCGCTCCTGACATTGACCTGCTCGAGCAGTTTCCCGGCGTATCTCTGGAACAACGGTGCCACCACGTCCCACATCAGCGTGTCGGAAAGCGGGACCTACAAGGTGACTTCAGCCAACGGCAAATGCATCGCGAGCGATAGCATCAAGGTCGAAATCGTTTCCTGCAATTTTACAATTCCTACTATTTTTTCACCTAACGGAGACGGGGCCAACGAGCTGTTCCGTTTTAATTCACCGGCAATTAAAGAGGTGTTCTGTGAGATCTGGGACCGCTGGGGCCTGAAGATGGCCGAATTCAGTGGAACGCAGAACGGCTGGAACGGCTGGAACACATACACCAATAAGCCTTGCAGCGACGGTACTTATTTTTACATTGCCCAGATTACGATGATCACCGGCGAGCAAAAAACATTACGGGGCTTTATTGCCCTGGTAAGGTAACACGAAAACATTCTTTCCTACACTCATTTTTCCTTACGCAAAAAGCGAAGCCGACATACGACACTTGTGGTTTCAATCATTGGTTAGCCGTTTTTTAAGCTTTATTTGAACATGTAATGTTTTTTTTAATTCAATTTTACATTTTGGTACAAATTATTTAACTTAGAATAAAATTGCTCCTGCATGCGGATACTTCTATGTACATTTATTCTGTTCCTGTTACATTCCAGCCTGGTCTCACAAAATTTCTGGGTATATGGCGCAGGCAGTATCAAGGAGGATGAAGCGATGGACATTTGCTACGATAACAGTGGCAACGTTATTTCCGCCGGCTATTTTTCAGGGCAAACCATCTTCTCCGGCAGTATTACGCTCAATACATCAGGCTCAGGCGTTTCCGATCTTTTTATTATAAAATCCACGGCTGCGGGCCAGGTCTTATGGGCCAAAAAAGCCGGTGGTATCGGATCAGACAAAGCACTGTCGGTGGCCGCCGATGCATCGGGCAACATTTATGTCACCGGCTTTTACTACGGCAGCGCCACCTTCGGCTCCATCACCCTGAACTCGGTGAGCGGCTCGCAGGACGGCTTTATTGCGAAGCTCGATGCCAGCGGCAATTTTTTGTGGGCCAGCTCTTTCGGTGGTAACTTATCGGAACAGGGAAATGCGATTACCATTGATAATGCCGGAAATCCTGTTGTAACCGGGCAATTCCAGGGTGCCGCCAATTTCGGCAGTACGGTGCTGACCAGCGCTGTAAACCCCATCACGGGCCTGTCGTCGTCGGATGTATTTATTACCAAGTATACATCGGGCGGGCTTGTCAGCTGGGCGAAACAGGGCAAGGCGAAGTACGATGACCGCGGACTTGATCTTGTGACGGATGCCTCCAATAACATTTATGTGTGCGGGCAATTCTCCGATACGATCACGTTTCAGAACACCTATGCCAACACGATCACGAATGCCGCCTTCCTGGTCAAATACAACGCAGCCGGGCAGGAACAATGGTTCCGGAAGATGGCAGGGATTTTATGTATTTCCAACAGCCTGGCTATAGATAACAGCGACAAGCTTTATGTAGCCGGCGACTTCCAGGGAACGATGACGTATTTCGGCTCTACGGGCAACAGCTTTATCAGCGGGCTCTATAGCAACAAAGCCTTCCTGCTAAAAGTAGATAACACCGGCAGCTTCATCTGGGGAAAATCGGAATCGAGCAACAGCTATGTATCAGGCCGGCGTGTGGCGCTCGACGCACAGCAGGATCCCTACCTCTTCGGTGAATTCGGCTGCACCATGAAGGAATATTCGGACGCCTACGGAGTGGGCGTATTCAACAGCATCGGCTTCAAGGATCTCTTTATCACTAAATACACCAGCGGCGGAACACGCCAATGGTTCCGGCATTACGGAGGGCCAAACAGCGACAAGGCTAACGGCTTAATCATTGCGGGAACCAACGAGCCCATTATGGCAGGCAGCTACGAAACAAATCTGAGCCTCCCGGTCACTAACGGAAATTTAGCAATCATCAATGTTATATCAACAGGGTATAATCCTGCGCAGCCTCCCGGCTATTGTGCGGCACCCGGCAATTATAAGGATTACACGGTTTTGACACCAAACGGCTATTCGGATATTTTCTTATTCAAAGGAATGGACCTGACCCGGAATCCTTACGATTACTATGCCAGGTCAGGAAGCATCTGCGACCTGGGCTTCGTGGGCAGTTGTATTATTGACCTGGCCGATGCAACTCCTGTGTGCCGTGACACCATCAAATCCTGCTCCGGCGTAGCCATCGGAGCAGAGACAAATACACATTCGGGCGGAAACAGTATAGGGCCCGGGCATACGTATATCTGGAACAATAATCCGAACGAGACTTCCCCAAGCCTGGTGGCCGGCACCAGCGGCATCAACACCGTGAGCGTCACAACCATGGATGGCTGTTACAGCAGCACGGCCAGCGTTTATGTACAGGTTTACCCGAGCCTGCCTGCGCCTGTCATTACCGACAGCGAAGGCGAAAATATTCTTCAGCCTCCCGCAACAACAGACATTGAACTCTGCGGCACGCATACCATCACACTCACGGGAGGACATGTACAGAATGCGACTTCCTACGGATGGTCGGGACCTTACCTTTCCACGCACGATTCGGTTGCCATCGTCAACCAGCCGGGAGTCTATACGTTTACAGTTATCAATCAGCATAATTGTAAAAGCTCTAATGCGATTCTCATCGACTTCGATAACCCTGTTCCTCCTTTTACTCCCAAGCAAAAGAATGATTCGGTGGTCACCTGCCAGGGTGGCTTCGGTTTGCAGGTGATTTGCGACAGCACGACGAACCCGCAAATGAATTATCCTTACAATTGCATGAACTATGCGGCAAGCTATGTTGTATCCTCTTCACCAGGCTTTACCGTCATGGCCTCACCGCCCTGCAACCTCAGCACCAGTGTGAAAGCCACTACTGCCGGCAATTATACTTACACGATGGCTTACGTTATTAATAATAAATGCACAAAGGATACCATCTATTTTACGGGTCATGTACATATCGATCTTTTGCCTTCCCCCTCCGGCTCCATCAGCGTTACCGGCGGCGGCTTCATCTGTCCGGGAGATTCGACACTCGTTTCACCAAGCGTGAGTAATGTGTCGCCTAATACGACCTACACCGTCTCTCCTGCTGTATGGCTAAATCTTCCGGGCTCTCCACAGTTTGTATTATATCTGAAAGACACGATTTCGGGTTGTACCAATATGGTTTCAACCTATACAAACGTTGCGGTAAAACCCAATCCCGTTATTATCCCTAATCCTTACAGCGCCCTCATCTGCCCGAACGATTCCGTGAGGCTCGAAGTGAACCTTGCCGGCGCTTCCATTTACGAATGGCATGGCCCGGGCGGCATTATTCCGGGCAACAGCCAGCGGATCTATTCGCGGGCCAGCGGATTTTATTATTGCGTGGTAACCGATAGCACCGGCTGCCGCTTTACCACAAGCCCTGTGGAAATCAGGCAATACAGCTCTCCTTACCTGATAGGCTCGCCAGGCGGTGTTATTTGTAATAACAAACCGGTAAACCTGCATGTCGTCACCACGGATTCTTCGATGATTTTCTGGGCCTCTCCCATCTTCGGCAGCGGGGCCACCAAAGTAGTTACTAACCCCGGCGTGTATTCCTGCAACGTCACCATGTGCGGCGTTACCCAGGTATTGTCTTTCACGGTGACCAGCTCCAACCCTACGGCCAGCATTTCGGTGGTAGGATCGAATACCCTCTGTCCCTTTGATTCGGTGATCCTGAACGGGGGTCCTTCGGGAATGAGCTCCTACAGCTGGCTCCCGGTGAATGCTTCCTCCCAGAACATCATTACCCACGATCCCGGCGATTATATTCTTGAGGTGAAGGATAGCCACGGATGCACGGCCACGGCCTCGGTGAATGTAGCGCTTAACTCCGCTGTAACTCCTCCAACCTTACCGCTCAACGATACGGTCTGTTTAGGACAGCCTGCCAGCTTATCCGTCACGCCTTCGGGATATGCGATCGACTGGTACACAAACCCGATCGGCGGTCCTGTGATCCATACAGGAAATCCTTATGTGACAGGCCCTGTCAGCACTCAACTCACATATTATGCAGCCTCGGTAAACACAGCGGGCTGCCACAGCACAGGCGTTCCTGTCACGGCGTACATCTATAATACCTCCATTGCCCCGGCGCTGCTGGCAGATACAAGTGTATGCTCGGGCGATACCCTGAAGATCATCGCTCCTCTTGTGAACGGCGCCACTTATACCTGGGCCGGACCGGGAGTAAATACGGTCACAAGCAACAGCGTGATAATCCCACAGGCAGGTACCGGCAGCACAGGCACCTACTCCTTATACCTTTCCGGATTCGGCTGTACGAGCGCAACTTCTACGATAGATATTACGGTGGTGAATACTCTCGCCCCGCTCTTATCGGGCACCGACAGCATCTGCGCCAACACTACCTACCAGGCGATTGTGAATCCTGCCGATCCGCAAAGCAACTATACCTGGCTGGGGCCAAACGGCTTTTCGGTCGTCAACGACTCACTGATTTTTGCGCCTGCCCAGCCTTTGCAATCGGGAACCTATACGGTGACGTCTTCGCAGCTGGGCTGTGTGAGCGCCGCGAGTACACTGAACTTAACGGTGCTGGAGGTTCCGCCTTTGCCGCAGATCTCCTCCAACTCGCCGGCCTGCCTGGGAGATCAGATCCATCTTAGCTTTAGCCCTGCTTCTCCGTATCCGGTAAAGTGGCTTGGCCCTAACGGTTTTCAATCAGCGCAAAATCCCCTGACGCTGCCCGCTACCTTAGCGAATGCCGGTTCTTACAGCATCTCTATGAAGAATGTTTTCTGCCAGGGTGCAACGGCCACGCAGCTTGTACAGGTGCTGGAATACCCGGTACTGAAAGTAAGCAACGATACCACTGCCTGCGACGATGCGCCTGTGATGCTGCTGAGCTCCAGCAGCTACCCGGTGTACCAGTGGAGCAATGGCGCCACTACCTCCAACATCAGCGTCTCACAAAGCGGCATTTACAAGGTAACAAGTGCTAATGGCAACTGCCGCGTGAGCGACAGCATCGCCGTGGATATCGTGCAGTGCAGCATTACGCCTCCCAATGTATTTACGCCGAACGGCGACGGAAGCAATGAGTTCTTCTTTTTAAGGGGCAGCGGCATCACCGATGTGTATTGCGAGATCTGGGACCGCTGGGGCCTGAAGATGGCGGAGTTCCGCGGAACGGAGAATGGCTGGAACGGCTGGAACATGTATACCAACAAGCCCTGCAGCGACGGTACTTATTTTTACATTGCCTCGGTGACAAATATTACAGGGGCACAAAAAACGCTGCATGGTTTTATTACGCTGGTAAGGTAGTTGAATCAGAATCCGGTATTCCCGCTTAACACTTCCATCGCTGAATAATTAGCCAAAATTCCATTTCTTTTTACAATATTTGCAGCTTAATGCCGTTTTTGCCAAAGTGTTACTAAGAGCTGTTTATACTTTACTGATCGTATGGAGTGCATTCCTGGCGTCGGCGCAAACTGCCACGATCTCAGGAACCGTGAAAGACGAAGAGAATACCCCCCTCCCCTACATCCAGGTGGTGGTGCTGGAAGATGGCTCAAAAAGCACACTGACTGACGCCAATGGCCGTTATGTGCTTGAGGTTCCTGCCGACCAGAATATTACGGTTTCCTTTTACAATATCAGCTACAAGCAAATCAATGAAAGAATATACCTGAAGCCCGGAGAAATCAGGAGCTTTAGCCCAAGCCTGAAATCCAAGCATGTTATTGAGGTAGACGTAATCTATGAAAAGAACCGTAACGTGGAGATGACCACCATCGACCCGCGGAATGTGTTCGCTATTCCCAATCCTAACGGTGGCATCGAGGGCATCCTGAAAACCCAGCTTGGCGTGAGCAGCAACAATGAGCTGAGCAGCGGCTACTCGGTGCGCGGCGGTAACTTCGACGAGAATTTAGTGTATGTAAACGATATTGAGGTATACCGCCCTTTCCTTGCCAGGAGCGGACAGCAGGAAGGTTTGAGCTTTGCCAACCCGGATATGGTGAGCAATATCAATTTCTCGGCCGGCGGCTTCGAAGCCAAATACGGCGATAAGATGTCGTCGGTGCTGGACATTACCTATCGCAAGCCTTTGAAATTCGGCGGCACGGTGAGCGGCAGCCTGCTGGGCGGAAGCCTGAACCTGGAAGGTGTTTCCAAAAACAGGGTGGTGGCCTGGAGCATTGGCTCACGCTATAAATCCAACTCTTACCTGCTGAAAGGCCTTGATACCAAAGGCGAATACCGCCCGCGTTTTTATGATGTGCAAACTTTTTTAACTTTTACGCTGAACCAGAAATGGAGCATTGAATTTTTAGGGAACGTTTCCAATAACCAGTACCTGGTGATTCCGGCCAGCCGCGAAACAACCTTCGGCACGATCAAGGATGCCGTGAAATTTACGGTGTATTTCGACGGCCGCGAAGTCACTCAGTACAACACCTACATGGGCGGGCTATCGACGACCTTCCGGCCAAACCGCCGCACCAAATTAAAACTCATTACTTCGGCTTATAATACCAAGGAAGAAGAAAATTTCACGGTGCAGGGAGAATACTACATCGACCAGCTGGAAGCGGATTTCAGCAAGGAAACCTTCGGGCAGGTGGCTTTCAACCGCGGTATTGGCCGCTACCTGAATAACGGGCGCAACGCCATCGAAGCGACTGTGTTGAATATCGAACATAAAGGGACGCGCGAGATCGGGCGGCACAGCGAGCTCCTGTGGGGCGCACGTTTCCAGCACGAGATCATTCACGATAAGCTAAGCGAATGGAAGATGGTGGACTCCTCGGATTACCTGACGCCTTATAATGCCAACGAGATCAACCTGCAGGACGTTGTGAAATCGAAGATCGACCTGGAAAGCAACCGGGTGATGGGCTACGTGCAGTATGCCTACAGCAAGCTGTTGAGAGACTCTTCCAACCTTGTATTCACTGGCGGTGTCAGGGCCAACTACTGGAGCTTCAATTCGCAAACGGTATATTCGCCGCGTTTAACCTTGTCCTATAAGCCGCACTGGAAACGGGATATTCTCTTCAGGGCTTCTTACGGCTATTATTACCAGCCGCCATTCTACAGGGAGATGCGTGATTTCAGCGGGCAGCTCAATCCCAACATCCGGGCGCAGCAATCCATCCATTACCTCTTGTCAGCCGATTATAATTTCCGCATGTTCCGCCGCCCCTTCAAGGTGATTGTGGCCGGTTACTATAAGGATATGAAAGACCTGATCCCTTACGAGATCGACAATACCCGCATCCGTTATTTTGCCAAGAATAATTCCGTAGGTTATACCACCGGCGCTGATATCCGCCTCAACGGGGAGTTTATCAAGGGCATCGAATCCTGGCTCACCCTCGGCATTCTGAGGTCTTACGAGAATATTTCAGGCGACCGGCAGGTAACCTATTATAATTCGGACGGTGATACCATCGTTCAGGGCTTTACCTTCAACAACATAGCGGTGGATAGTACGGTGAAGTTTCCGGGCTACATTCCCCGTCCTACGGATCAGCTCTTTACCTTCGGTATGTTCTTCCAGGATTACATTCCCAAATTGCCTTCCTGCAAAATGTACCTGAACCTGCAGTTCGGATCAGGCCTGCCATTTGGCCCACCGGACCATGTGCGCTGGAAACAAACGGCACGGATGCCGCCCTACCGAAGGGTGGACGTGGGCTTTGCCTACCAGATCGTGAAGGAGGAAAAACCTTTGCCGAAAACTCATCCTTTCCATTTTATGAAAGCGGCCTTTATCAGCATCGAGGTTTTTAACCTGCTACAGATCAACAATACGGTTTCCTATACCTGGGTAACGGATGTAACGGGCCGCCAGTATGCGATCCCGAACTACCTCACAAAAAGGCAGCTCAACGTGAAGCTGCAGGTAAGGTTTTAGAGCGGCAGCAGGGAAGATATTCTTATCTTTGCTCCTGCTGCTGTTGAACACCGACAGCGAAGAAATAAACCAATCCAAACGTATGACAGAACAAGAGATGCTGTACCTGAAAACAGGACAGGCGGTAAAAGGTGCAGAGCAAAGCCAGATGTTCGGCAAGCCCTGTTTCAAAACAGATGGCAAAGCGTTTATCTGTTTCTTCCGGAACGAGATGGTGTTTAAACTGACAGGAGAGGTTCGCGAAAAAGCCCTGGGCCTTCCGGGTTCACAGCTCTTCGACCCTTCGGGCAAAGGCCGGGCTATGAAGGAATGGATCCAGGTTCCTTATGCCCATGCAGACCAATGGGCGATTCTTGCGAAAGAAGCCTTGAAATACGTCAAAAAATAAGACGGCTATTAGCCGCTCACGCCGCGAATATAAGTGGCATTAACGATTCATCATGATGAGCAACGAAAGATACACAAAACAGGTTATTGTTATTCGAAGAGATTTAAAAATGAGGCGGGGAAAAGAAATCGCACAGGGCAGTCACGCTTCAATGGCTTTTTTAACCAGGCAATTGCAATCAGGCAATGATTCCGTCCACATATCCGATGAAGCCAGAGAATGGATGGAAAAACACTTTACAAAGGTGTGCCTGCAGGTTGAGGATGAAGCCGGGCTTATGGAAGTTTATCAAAAAGCCATTGAAAAAAATCTGGAAGTCCACCTGATTACCGACTCGGGAAGAACCGAATTCAATGGCGTTCCCACAAAAACATGCCTGGCCATCGGGCCAAACTACGCCGACCGGATCGACGAAGTGACCTCTCATTTAAAGCTTTATTAATACCATCAATTCCAATTCTCAAGCCCTTGCTGGTGATAACACCAACAAGGGCTGAAACAAAAAAAGAGGCTGATCACATGGTGATCAGCCTCTTCAACTGAGATAAGCAGATAACTTATTTTCTTTCGATCATAATTTTTCCGCTGTGGAATACTTCTCCTTTATTAGTCAGTTTGTAGATATACATACCGGATGATAAAGAAGTCACATCGAATTTCACGTTTGCATCAGCATTTACTGATTTGCGTAATACCTCACGACCGGTCACATCATGGATTGATATTTCCAGCGATTGGATCTGAGCGTTTTCGATACCGTGCAGGTTGAAATCCACATAGTCGGATGCCGGGTTCGGCACAACTTCGATGCTTACATTTTTACCTGTTAACGTTCCGGTACCTTGTCCGTCTGAACTACCCTGTCTTGCAGTAGGAGATACTGTAGAAGATAAGATGGAGCAGTTACAGCCGCCGTATACCCAGTTGGAGTATCCTCCTGCATTGCATTTCGCTCTTACTTTCCATGAGAAGCATTTCCATCCACCGTAAGGGATGAAATAGCTGTTGGTTGAGAGACCAACCAATACTACACTTGGAAGGGCTGATGTAATGCAGCAAGCAGGATCGTTATACGTGATCTCAACTTCGTAGCCACCTGCTCCTGCAGGAATAGCCCAGCCCAATTTCACACCACTCTGATCAGCAGAACATTTCAGTTTATACGGATCATCGCACAGGTTCACCACTACCGGAGAGCATGAGCACATAAGCTCGCTTTTCTCGGAAACGCTACCGTCAGGGCAAACAGATACCACATACCATGAGAAGCAACCTGCTATCGTCGTCGGAACAATCGTGTCGGTTCCGTATACGTCCCACACCAGCGTGAAGCCAGGGTTGCCTGTACGGCAGCAAGACGGATCATTGATGTTGATGTATACCTGGTAGTATGCATTCGGTACCGGATCCCATGACAGCTGGCTGCCATTGCGAAGCATTTCGCATTTCAGGTTTACCGGCTGTTTAGCATCACATGGAATGATCGGAGAGCATGAGCACATTTTAACGCTTGCCGGAGACTCACTACCGTCAGGGCAAACAGAGATAACGTACCATGAGAAGCAGCCCATAATAGCAGGAACAACCGTGTCGGTTCCGCTAACATACCATACCGTTGTTAATCCAGGGCTTGGTGAATGGCAGCAATCAGGATCATTTTTGGTGATGACCACTTTATACGTTGCATTCGGTACAGGATCCCATGAGATCCAGCTACCTGTATGGAGCATATCGCATTTCAGGTTTACCGGCTCTTTAGGGTCGCAGCGGATAACCGGACCACAAGAGCATACTTTGTCGCTTGCCTGTGATTTGCTGCCGTCAGGGCAAATGGATACCACGTACCATGAGAAGCAGTTAGCAAAGGTAGTCGGTACCAGTGTATCGGTTCCGCTTACATTCCAGGTAACGGTGTAAGGATGTTGTCCAAAAGGTCCGCAGCAGTCAGGATCACCAACGGTAATCACAACCTGGTAATGTGTACCCGGAACAGGATCCCATACGAGGTAGCTGCCATTGGCGGCTTCTTTGCAACGTGGATTTTTCGGGATCTCGGCTTTACAGCAGTTAATATCCAATGTATCGGTATACTCACATCCGTTTGGATATTTTACGGTTACGATAACCGGGAAATCAGCGAGTGTAGCAGTAATGGCATCACCTGTAGAAGTGTTGGCGCCATATTGCCAGAAGAATGAATAACCAGCTGCAGAGGTCAGTGTGGTTCCATTCTGATCCAGCACCCTTACCGGGAACGGACTGTTCGGGAATTCACATGGATCCCATGTGCAGAACGGTGTAATTTTAATCGTATCGGTACAGCAGTTCAGCTTGAGGGTATCAGTCCATACGCAAGTGCCCGGACCTTTTACCGTAATAATGGTTTGCTGGTTAGGCAGGAGATACGCATAAGCAGAGCTATTGCCCGGATCATGACTCCATGTAATGACATAATCCGTAGAAGAGATCAGGTTGTTGAACTCATCCATGATGAATACCGGATACGGATCGTTAGGGTATGCGCAAGGGTTGCAGCAAGGATCCGGGGAATTAGGATTAGCAGGCAAATTGTATTTGTCGCTCATGCGCTGATTGTACTCGGCGAGCACTTCACGCATTTTATCATTGTCAGGATTGTTTGCAGCGGCCATAGCAGCTGCACCTGAGGAGCTTCCGCCATGCATGTCGCAGCAATCGCGCATAAAGAATTTAGGACAGCACTGGCTTGCACAGATGTCATCCACGTAAGCATAACCGAAGTGGCCACCTGCTCCGCAGTCTACAGCAAAAAACTCAATGCTGTAAGTCTGTGTAGGATCGCCCTGGAAGCTGATGGACGCACAGGTCCAGTCGCGCCATACCAGTGAATCGGTTGTACCGCATCCTGATGGGTTAGGCATATAACCTGTGATGTTGTAAATAGGATTGGTAAGGTCTGCTACGCGGCAGATCCTTGAGCCAACTTCCACACCTGCACCATTCAATACACGCGCCACGAAAAATGGCTGCGCATTTTGATGGTACTTCGGATTTTCCATTACCAGCGCATAAGAGAAGCTGATCTGGTATAAACCCGTGGTTGGCGTTACAAAGGACCGCTGAAGCATGTTGACACCATTGCCCGGAGGGCAAGGCGCCGAGCCATTGATCCTCATCGCATGCGCTGAATTGTTGTTGGTTTGTTTCAATGCCGGAATCAGGGGATCGGCTACGTTATTCGTTAGCTGAAACTCATTCGGAGAAGCAAAGAGCCCAACGGGTGTATATGCTACTGCAGTTGCAGGAACAAAGGAACACTCCCCGTTATAATACAATGGTCCTCTGAAGCCCGAATAGCTCGACAGGGACGGATCACTTTCGAAATCACCGTTGAAGCAGGCAACAGAATGAATGTTGGCTGCCGGAGCGGCATTAGAAGATTTCTCAGACTGCAGCTCTACTCTACCGGGATTGTAGATGGCCAACGCGCCCGGATTCTCTCTCAGATATTTTGCCCTGAAATGATCTCTCAGGTAATTATTCAACAGAGCCGGGAGAGAAGTTGTTTTAATTTCATTCTTGTGGCTTTCTATGTTGGCATAGAATTGTTTCAACAAGCTTTCACGGTCTGCACCGTTGAGCTGCCTGTCCACATAATCGTTAATCGTTGTTTCCTGTGCCTGAATTTGCTTTCGCCATTCATCCCTGGTGACCTTCTGCCCATACACTGTGTTCGAGAGCCACAGCATACAGGCAAGCACCAGACTTAGCTTTGAGTACTTAATTTTCATAACATTAGGTTTTATTGGTTTAAACCAAAAGTACAATCTCACGATGCGCTATGCACCCGTATAATTACCGGAATTTTGGAGAAAGACTGGAATCACGTAATACTACGTAGTCGTTTTTATGCCATAATGCAAGGTGAAACGGCCCCTGTGATCGCTGTATAACAAAAGAGGCTGACCACATGGTGGTCAGCCTCTTTAAGAGAAGAGCAGATTATTTATTTCTTATCGATGATAATTTTTCCGCTATAGAATAACTCTCCTTTACTGATCAGTTTGTAGATATACATACCGGAAGATAAAGAGTTAACGTCGCATCTTACTTTCGCTTCGGAATCCACCGTTTTGCGTAATACCTCGCGACCTGTAATATCATGAATCGTGATCTCTAAGGCCTGGTTCTGCAGTTTTTCTGCACCATACAGGTTGAAATCCACAAAGTCAGATGCAGGATTCGGAACAGCTTCCACGCGGAGGTCGTTACCTAAGGCTGAAGTACCGTCACCGTTTCCGTCAGAGCTTCCTTGTCTTGAAGTCGGATTAACAATGATCACTGAGCCACAATTACAGCCACCATTCACCCAGTTGGAATATCCACCAGGACATACAGCCCTTACTTTCCATGAGAAGCAGTTCCAGAATCCGAATGGAACCATGAAGGTCGTTCCGGATACCGTAAAGCGCTGTTGGGTAGGAAGGTTGGTCGAGCGGCAGCAGGCAGGATCGTCGTAAGTGAGTTCTACCTCATAGCCTGTAGCAAGAGCTCCGCCAATCCATGAGAGTTGCGTTTGGTTCTGAACAATAGCACACCTCAGGTTATAAGGATCCTGGCATTGAGCAACAATCACCGGTGAGCATGAGCACACTTTGATACTTGCAGGCGATTGTGAGCCGTCAGGACAGATGGCAATCACATACCATGAGAAGCAACCGGCAACCGATGTCGGAACGACCGTACTTGTCGTAGCAACGTTCCATGAGATTGAGTAGCCCAGCTGATTTGTATGGCAGCAAGCCTGATCGTTTACATTGATGATCACTTTATACGTTGCGCCCGGTACAGGATCCCATGAGATCTGGCTGCCACTTAAAAGCGGGTTGCATTTCAGGTTGATCGGTGTTTTTGGGATACAGTTCACCTGTGGAGGGCAGGAGCATATTCTTCCGCTTGACGCAGATTGTGAGCCGTCAGGACATACTGAGATCACTTCCCATGAGAAGCAGCCCATCGAGGTCGGAATCACTGTCGAGGTAGTGGCGATGTTGTACATCATGCCTGTCGGAGGAATGCCTGTATGGCAGCATGCAGGATCATTGAAGTTAAGTATCAGTTTATACGTTGCACCCGGTACCGGATTCCATGAAAGCTGGCTTCCGCTTGAAACCGTAGTACATTTCAGGCCTGTAGGTACTTTTGGAGTACATGCTACCGGAGAGCAAGAGCATTGTTTACCGCTTGCTGTTGATTGAGAACCATCAGGGCAGATAGCAATTACATACCAGGAGAAGCAACCTGCAACGGTCGTCGGAACGATAGTACCGGTTGAGGCAACATTCCAGGTAATGGTTGATTGGGGTTGTCCCTGAGGGCAGCAGGCCGGATCGTTTACATTGATCACCACTTTATACGTTGCACCCGGTACAGGATCCCATGAGATCTGGCTACCGCTTGCAATTTGAGTACATTTCAGGTTCTCCGGTGTATTGGCCACACATGGAGGAGGCGAGCATGAGCAGGCTTTGACGCTTACCGCAGATTGTGTTCCGTCAGGACACACTGCAATTACCTGGAAGGAGAAACAACCTGCATACGAAGTCGGGATTACCGTGCTGGTAGCCGAAATCATAAAGCTTGTGGTTACCGGCGGGAGACCTGTATGGCAGCATGCCGGATCGTTGGCGGTGATAATCACCTTGTAGGTAGTGCCCGGAACAGGATCCCATGAAATCAGGCTACCGGCTGTTACCGGAGCACATTTCAGGTTGATCGGTGTTGTCGGATTACAGGATGGCGGCGAGCAGGAGCACATTTTCGCACTTGCCTGAGATTCTGTGCCATCAGGGCATACAGAGATCACATACCATGAGAAGCAATTAGCAAATGATGTTGGGATAACCGTTGTGGTTGTCGCAATGTTGAATACATAGGATGCACCCACTCCCTGGCGACAGCATGACGGATCATTTGTCGTGATCACCAGTTTATACGTCGCGCCGGGAACTGCTGTCCATGAGAGAAGACTGCCGGCGGTCACCTGGCTACATTTCAGGTCTTTCGGTGTATTGGCCTTGCAGCAATTAATCTCCAATGTATCAGTATACTCACAACCGTTCGGGTATTTCACTTTCACGATGATTGGGTAATTGGCAAGAGTCGCTGTAATGGCATCACCGGTAGAAGAACCACCTGTGTAGAACCACTGGAAGAGATAACCTCCTGCGGAAGTCAGCGTGTTTCCATTCTGATCCTGTACTCTTACTGCAAACGGACTGTTCGGGAATTCACATGGATCCCATGTGCAGAACGGCGTAATCTTGATGGTATCATTACAGCAGTTCAGCTTGAGGGTATCGGTCCATACACAATTGCCCGGACCTTTTACCGTAATGATGGTTTGCTGATTAGGCAGGAGAAACGCATAAGCAGAGGTATTGCCCGGATCGTGGCTCCAGCTGATGCTGTAGCTTGTTGATGAGATCAGGGTATTGAACTCATCCATGATAAATACCGGATACGGATCGTTCGGATAAGCACAAGGATTGCAGCATGGATCGATAGCAGCCGCAGCCCTGTTGGCTGCGAAGTTGTATTTCAGAGCCATACGTGTGTTGTAGTCAGACAGTATTTTCTCTACGAGGCTGTTGCTTGCTGCAGTTGCAGCCGACTGGCGGCCGGTAGCACCACCGGAGTGTTGTCCGCCGTGCATGTCACAGCAGTCGCGCATAAAGAATTTAGGGCAACATTCGCTTGCGCAGATATCATCCACGTAAGCATAGCCGAAGTGGCCGCCATAACCGCAGTCTACCGCAAAAAACTCAATGCTGTATGTTTGTGCAGGATCGCCCTGGAACTGAATGGACGCACAGGTCCAGTCACGCCATACCAGCGAATCGGTAGAGCCGCATCCTGTAGGATTAGGCATGTATCCCGTAATATTGTAAATAGGATTAGTGAGATCGGATACCCTGCAAATCCGGGAACCTACTTCCGTTCCTGACCCATCCAATACCCTTGCTAAAAAGAAAGGCTGCACATTTGGATGTCCTTTCGGGTTTTCCATCACCAGCGCATACGAGAAGCTGATCTGGTACAAGCCCGCTGTTGGCGTTGTAAAAGACCGTTGAAGCATGTTGACACCTCCGCCCGGAGGACAGGGACCGGGACCGTTAATCCTCACCGCATGCGTCGAACCGTTATTGGTTTGATTCAGGCCCGCGATCAGTGGATCCGGTAAATTATTTGTCAGTTCATACTCGTTCGGAGAGCTGAGGGCAATCGGCGTGTAAGCCACCGAGTTGGGAGGAACAAAAGAGCACTCGGTGCCACCATAGGTCGGCCCTCTGTAGCCGACATAGTTGGCAAGAGTCGGATCGCTCTCAAAATCCCCGTTAAAACAGGCAACACTGGTAACCTGCGCAGGAGCTGCATTATGAGAGGTGCTTGCCTGCAACTCCATTCTGCCCGGATTGTATATAGGAAGGGCTCCCGGATTTTCCTGGAAGTATTTTTTCCTGTACTCATCTCTGAGGTAAGCGTTCAGAAATTTAGGTAAATCTGCCGCCTTTATCTCATCTTTATGATCTACGTTTGCATAAAACTGCTTCAACAACCCTTCGTGGTTGGAGCTGTTGAGCTTCCTATCAACATAGTCATTAATAGTCGCTTCCTGGGATTGAATTTGCTTCCGCCATTCCTCCCTGGTGACCTTTTGGCCGGACACCGTCTGCGAGACAGACAGCATACACGCCAATGCCAAACTAAGTAAGTGTGTTTTTTTCATGACATTAGGTTTTAAATGTTAGACAACCAAATGTATAACATTTACCAAGTGCGCCGCACCCGTATAATTACCGGAATTTCAGGAATACCGTGCAATCACGTAGTATTACGTGAGACAAAAACTAACGTGTTCACAATGAAGGCCTAACCCATCAGTAGAATCAGGCATGCGCAAATACTGTCATTACAACAGTGAATTACCTGCAGATGATGAGAAAAAAAATACACACAAGGCATGCAGACATCCAACAGGAATTATCTGAACCCTCACATGCCTTTTTTAGAAAAAAAATATGGCATCAGAATACTGTGAAATGAAAGATGTGTCACTTCGTTACGATGCGTCGTGACAGTCGAAAGTACGCTACATTTTTTTTCGTAGCAGGCAGGCGTCCCGCCATCATCACTCAGATCTTATGCCTGAAAACGTCTATGGTATGATCGAGCATCTCATTGGTGAAATCGAGATGTGTTACCAGGCGAACGGTTTGTTTTCCAAAGGCTGATACTTTGATAGTATAAGGTTTTAATTTTTCTTCGAACTCAGCTGCCGTCAGGTCTGCGAGGTGAAAGATCACAATGTTGGTATCTACCGGCAGTACTTCTTTGACGTAAGGCATGGCTGCAAGTGCCGCTCCCATTTGCCGGGCGCGATCGTGGTCTTCTTTCAAACGCTCCACATGATGATCGAGCGCATACAGACCCGCTGCCGCCAGGAAGCCCGCCTGCCGCATGCCGCCGCCCATCACTTTGCGTACGCGCCTTGCTTTTTGAATAAAGGGAGCTGTTCCCAATAAGAGCGAACCAACCGGCGCGCCCAGTCCTTTGCTGAAACACACGGAGATGGAATCGAATTGCTGCCCTACTTCCGCTGCGCTGTAACCTGCTTCTGCCATGGCATTGAAGATTCGCGCGCCATCGAGGTGCAGTGGTAATTGTTTCGCTTCACACACCGCTTTGATCTGCTTCATGCCTGCAAGGTCGTAATAACTTCCGCCGGCTTTGTTGACCGTATTTTCGAGCGATACCAGCGAGGTGCGTGCCAGCCAGTCGTGCGAGGCATTCACACAGGCCTCAATCTGCGAAGCACTCAGTCTTCCCCTGTCGCCTTCCACAAGCCGCGCCTGTACCGATGAGTTAAAGGCAATGCCTCCGCCTTCGTAATGGTAAATATGCGAGTTGCTTTCCGCGATGAGCTCATCGCCGGGCTGTGTATGGCATTTGATGGCGATCTGGTTGGTCATCGTTCCGCTCGGGCAAAACAAGGCTGCTTCTTTGCTAAACAATTTAGCAGTCCGTTCTTCCAAAGCTACTACCGTAGGATCTTCGGTATACACATCATCCCCCACCTTAGCAGTCATCATCGCTTCCAGCATAGCGGCAGTGGGCTTTGTAACGGTATCACTTCTCAGGTCGACTGTCATTTTTTAAGGTTTTAATGGTAAAATTAAAAGAATCAGGGCTTTTTCACTACAAAATTAACGGTATATATTATGTCATCAAATCTATAATAAGTATTTTAGAAATCTATAAATTTTTATACTCCTTACATGAGAACATTGATTACCACAGCCTGCCTGGCACTCTGTATTTCGAAAGGCGCTTTTTCCCAACAAGAGGTGATGCGTCAAAACTGGTGCGGATCTGTTGAGGCGATGGAAAAGCACTTTTTGAATCATCCCGAGCTCAAACAACGCTTCGAAGCCTACCAGGCCCAGGCTAATACACAGCAAAACCAGCCGCAACAACGAACGGCTGCCGCTACGTATACCATTCCTGTTGTCTTCCACGTATTGCACCAATATGGTGTTGAGAACATCAGCGATGCCCAGATCAACGACCAGATCGCGATCTTCAACCGGGACTTCAACAGGCAAAATGCCGACACCAATGTGGTGATCACTCCTTTTAAGAACCTGATCGGCGATGTGCATTTTGCCTTTCAGCTGGCCAAAAAAGATCCTAACGGAAACTGCACCAGCGGCATCAACCGTTACTACGATGCTAACACCGCCTCCTGGACCGGGCAAGGCAGCGATTACCTGTATACCTGGGATTCGCAAAAATACCTGAACATTTATGTGGTGAGAAGCATTGCCAGCGGTGCGGCAGGCTATGCTTACTATCCGGGAAGCCTTAGCCCCAGCGACGATATGGATGCCATCCTGATCTTATCCAATTATGTAGGAAGCATCGGTACGTCTTCGGTAGGAAAATCAAGGGCCCTGACGCACGAAGTGGGACACTGGTTCAACTTACAGCACGTGTGGGGCAATACCAATAACCCGGGAGTGGCCTGCGGCAACGACCAGGTAAGCGATACACCGATCACCAAAGGTTTTACAAGCTGCCCGACACAGGCAAGTTCGGATGATTGTAACGCCGGCATTTATGAGAATTACCAGAACTATATGGATTACTCGTATTGCTCGGTGATGTTTACTCCCGGACAGGTGACACGTATGACCAATGCCATTAACAATGGGATCGTGGGAAGGAACAACCTGTCATCGGCTTCCAACCTGAACGCTACAGGTATTTCTCCGGTGGCGAACTGTGCGCCAAAGGCTGATTTTACGTCCAACAAACAGGTGGTATGTGTGAATCAATCAGTAAACTATAGCGACATCAGCAATATCTCCGCTCCTACTTCCTGGAGCTGGACATTTCCGGGCGGCTCGCCTTCCACGTCCAGCGTTCAGAACCCAACCGTAACGTACAGCGCTCCGGGGACGTATTCTGTATTACTCACCGCTACCAATGCCAACGGAAGCACTTCCGAAACTAAGGTCAATTACATCACCGTGGTGAATATGCCGCAAACCGCCAGCTTACAGGAAGGCTTTGAATCCGGCGCCATTCCTAACCCGACATGGTCTGTCAGGAACATGGCTTCTTTCGGCACCAACTGGCAGCAAACATCAGCAGCCAGCGCTTCAGGTTCCAAATCGGCGAAGGTGGACCAAACCATTGAAGCGGGAACCAGCGTGGAGCTGTATTCCCCGACGTATAATTTTGCCGCCATGCCCGGTGTGGCACTCACCATGAAATGGGCCGGCGCCGAAAGGGATACGTCTACTCACGCTTCGATGGATATCCTCAGCGTACAGTTCTCCACAAATTGCGGGGCTACCTGGACGACACGCCTCAACCGGAATGTAAAAACCGGCAGCGTGGGTGTCAGCCCCCTGAAAACGGGAGGCAATTTTGTACCGACTTCATCGCAGTTTTACCAGGACAATGTTCCTTTGGCGGGTTTGACATCAGAGCCAAACGTGATGTTCAAATTCAAATTCACCGCTGAATATGGCATGTCCAATAACTTTTACCTCGACGATATTAACCTGACCAGCGCAACGGGTATTGCCGAGCTTCCCCTAGTGTCAAATATCCGGATCTTCCCGAACCCGGCTTCAAACCTGGTGACGGTGGAGTTCGACCTGGTAGATGATAAAAACATCAGCGTGGAAATGAAAGATGTGCTGGGACGCCTTATTAAAACAGGTGAAAGCTCTTACCTGCAGGCCGGCCATCATCAGATCAGCATGCCTCTCGGCGATGTAGCCAAAGGCATTTATTTTATTTCTGTAAACAGCAATGCACAGGTGCTCACCAAAAAACTGGTGATTGAATAAACGTAGATGTACACGTGTAAAAAGAGGTTGCTGAAAAGGCAGCCTCTTTTTTTTGTGTGATACTCTCATCACGGTAACAAGAGCAACATGTCACTCCTCCGGAGCTTATTTGAATTTGGAAATTACTCTTTAAACCTATTGCTCTGTTAGGATCAACACAGATAGAACAACATAGCGTACCTAGCGGCACGCTGAATTATCCGGTCGTATCATTTCTATAAACATAATACCCCTACGGGGTATAGGGAACAGAGCATAGTTGGTAAAGCGAACTCTATTGCTTCTCCGGAACATATCCACCTATAAATTCAGTGATTTACAATTGTTCTACAGCCTCAACGGGACATTATGATCTTCTATTCCGTATCATTTGCGACAGGGAGTATCCAACATCTGCTAAGCCAGTTTTCCGATAGAACGGTCGTGCCAACGCGAGAGGAACGTTAAGGCGCATACAGCACCAATAAGCGCACAGAGCATATCGGTTTGTGTATCCCACACATAACCCTGTGTTCCTAAAAAAGCATCGGCCGACTCTCCCGTCATGATCGCGACCATGGCTTCGATGAGCTCATACACGGCGCTGATCGCCAGGCACACACAGGTACTTAAAAAGAAGAGCCAGCCTCTTTTAGTCACGACCTGTTTTCTGATGAGCAACTCGCGGGTAATGATGGCCGGAACAAAGCCCTGGATAAAATGCCCTACCTTATCGTAGTTGTTCCTGTCCTGGTGCAGAACGTCTTTGATCCAGTCGAATAAAGGCACTTCGGCATAGGTGTAGTGCCCGCCGATGTAAAGCACCCAGGCATGCAACAAAATAAGGCCATAGGCCAGGCCCGACATCGGGAAGGTTTTGCGCGTCAGCGTCAGGATAATGAGGGCGATGATCGCCGGAAATACTTCCAGGATCCAGGTAAAATAATCATGCGGCGCGATGCCGGAGAGGATAAGGCCGAGCAGCATCAGCGCTGCAAAGATCCTGTAGGTGGTTTCTTTTGTCATCGGGGCTTATCCTTTTTCTGCCAGGTCGTTCAATAATTCTACAAAGGCTGCGGGTGGCGTGAATTTCAGGCTTTGCTCATCGAGCTCATAAGGCAGGTCGATGAATTTTCCCTGGTGATACCACAACAGGGAGGGACTCAATGAGCCCGGCCCTTCGCGGTACATGCCATGAAGGGTAGGAATAAGGCCATTGACTGCCTTGATGATCTCTATGCTGTTGATCGGGTACATCAGGGCGGCATGCCGGTGCGGAACACCTACCAGGGCACCATACTCGCCAACAAGCTCAGGCCTGTTCTCCAGCTCAAACAGGATATTGGGCACAAAGAAATGATCGGCTTCGGCAAACCAGATTTTAAATTCACCGAAATCGAACGAGGAAATCTCTACCGGGTTATTTGCTTTTGTATTACGGACAGCGGCTTCAAACAAGTCCTCAAACGTTTTGTTCCATTTCTCTGCCTGCTCCGGTTTGATATTGGTAATGGTATCGGGCATATCGAAGATAAGCATGGCATACATATCACCGGCAAAGGGCTTCCCTATGAAAAAATCTTTCGGGAGATTGTTCATATAATGCTGTGGATAGAGCCTCACGCCGATGTAGGGCTTTACTTTTTCGTAAGTACCGGCCATCTTTTCAAATTCCTTCCTGAACACCTCTCCTCTTTCCATCGCCTCGAAATGCGCGCTGATGGCCTCTTTATAGCCTGCCGGCTCTCCCTGCCTGCATACCTGCGCCACATTGGTAAGGCCAAGCTGCTGTGCTCCGAATCCACCACCTTCTATCTTAACGGCAGAGCCTTCCAGTACAGGGCTGAGCCCTTTGCTTTGAAAATAATTTCCCAGCTCTTTTAAAAAAGCAGTGTACTCTTGTTTGGTGAAGAAGCCTGCCCACTGCGGCACTTCTTCGTTGTTGCGGTCGGATAATGAAAGCATCGGTTTTGATTTATAATGACAGGCAGATAGAATTTCAGAGCAGGCCTTTGTTGCGCATGAGTATCAGCGCGACCAGGATAATAACAGAAAAAAGCGTTCCCACAGGCAGGTACCAAAGCGTTAGTATGGAAATCATCATTCCAAGCAGCCAGGCAAAGCTTTGCCCGCTCCACAGGGCGATGATCCAGCTAAGCCAGGCTAATCCGAAAAGAATAAACAAGGGTCCCAGCTTAAACACATCCACACCAAGCTTATAGAACAGATTGGCCCAGGGACCGGGCTTTTCAGGGCCTATGTATTTTCCATTAACCAGTACAAAGATCCCGTCGATCAGCATATAAAGTCCGTTAATGCTTCCGAGTATCGTTATCAATAGTTTCATGTGCCGTTGTTCTTTCTGCGGATTCCGTTATTTAAAAATAGGAAATTGACAGAATAATCGGTTACCAAACCGGTATTTTTTATCCGACGATCTTCCCTGCCGTCAGCCGGCAGCTGTCGGGGAAAGCGCTGCCATTGTCCATCCACAGCCTGAAGGCCATGTGATTGAAGAGGTCTCCGGGGCTGATGCCGAAATCCCTGATCTCTACAGATTTTCTGAAAATTTTCGGAACGACCTCATTCACAAACCAGGAATTGTGCGTGATCAGCAGGGAGGCTTTTAAACCGGTAGCATGCAGGGGCGATAACAAGAGCTCGTACAAGGCCTTGTCATGAGCATAAGATGCGGCGAAGGCTTCGAAGTCGTGCCGCCCTGCCGCTTCCGGCTCTATTTCCTTCACGAAGTCTTCGAGTGTAGGGATGAAACGGTTCTGGTAGTCGGGCAGAATGTGATCCTGCTCGCACAGGTCTTTCACATTCACCTCTTTGCCGTCGCTGTTGATGAGGGTATGGCCGAACACCGGAACCACCACCCGGCGAATGCCCCAGAGGGTGTGCAGGATGCGGTGGCGGTTATCGCTGCAAAGCTCTTTGGTGCTATCCATAAAATCGTGAATGGCCAGGTAGTCTTCTACCCGGCCACCGCGCTTTCGCACAGAGATCTTCGCATGAATCACGGAGTTCATTGCTTAAAACTGGGCAAAGACTTCTTCGTCCAGGTTAAAACTATCCGGGTCCAGGGCCTGCTCATCGGGATATTCTACAATATCATGAAACGATATACCCAGTATCTCCAGGAATGTTTTCGCCTGGCTGTTGCTGATCTTATCCGGGAAGTCGAAGTAATCCTCGTCTTCGATGGTAAGGTTGAATTCGGTGCTATAAAAGCCAGCCAGCTGTTGCTGGATCTCCTTATAATTATCCTTGTAAAAAAAGAAATCAACCGCATTGTAGGTCGCCAGTCCGCACATAGAGTTTATATCCTCCGCCAGCTTGGCTTTCTGTGCTTCTTCGAGGCTGGCATAGGTTCCTACAATGCTGCCATTGGTTTCTTCTACGGCTTCAAATGCTTCGTCGGTATAGAAGAAGCCCTTTTTGTGGATCACGAATTTTGACATAGTGTCTGTTTCAGTTCAGGAATTAATACAATCGTTTTGCTTTTTGAGGCGATACCAGGCTGAACCAGAAAATGCACACAGGCTCTCCCTTATCACGTGTCCCGTTCTTATTGGCATCAAAGCTTGCATACAGATACATCACATCGTTCTGTGCATCGTACTGGGAACGGATCACCGAATAATCGGGCGGAATCAATTGCGTTCTTACCGTGGCAGATGAATCGAACAGGTAAAAGCGCCTGAGGTCTTTGCGGTTGATGAGCGTATCTTTATTGGTATCTTCATCATACACCGATACGAGGTAATAATTGCGGTTCACCGGTTTCTTATTCAGGGAGTCCTGCTCTATCGATGGATAATACAGGGTTTTGATGAGCGCCGGACTCTTAAACATAAAATTCAACCTGCTGGTCGTGAGATCGTAGTGCGCTATGTTCAGCAAATGATACCCGTAGAGAATATCGATGCCCGGCATAAAATGCTCTTCCTGCGAAGACACATCATCGTCGTAAGCGCCTTTGTAGAACCAGCTGCGATCGCCGGAAGTATTCCTGGAAGGCTTATCCTTATACACCGTTACGAGCCTGTGCCCGGGCATGCCCGTCAGGATCACGGCATTGGGTGTGGAAGGGATCTGGCTGAGCGTCCTATTCCCCTGCACCGAGTTCAGCATGGAATCAGAACCTGCCGGGACATCTGCCGGATCAGGCGCAGCGATCTGCTCTTCCTTTACTTTTTTCTCTTCCCCCGAGCAGGAAACGGTGCCAAGCCCTAAGCCTAACAGCAGGGACAGGAATAACGAATTTCTTAAACGCATAACGGTTATTTTACAGATAAAGATAAAAACACCCCCGTACCGGGGGCTTATTTGGCAGTGGTAGTTATCAGCTTAGTGTTAACAATGGAAAATTAAGCGCAGAGATGCAAAGGAGACGCTGGGCGCAACGAGCACCATACGATTCTCTTTTTTCCTTGCCTGCTCTGTGGCTAAAGCATCAAATCATCGTTTGTTTTTCTCGATTTGATATTTCACCTGCAAGGTCAATACAAATTCAACGGCCGGTTCTGTGAAGGATGGATTGATCACTTTATCAAAGCCCGAGTAATTCATTTTGTCGTAATAAAAAGTCGCTCCCTTTCTCAGGTCCTTTTTGATGATATTACTATGATAATCATAATAGACTTCGCTGCTTTCATAAGCGGTATATGTTTTATAGAGCTGGTCCGGGTAATAGCTGTGAAATTGCTCCCCGTAGATCTGGACAAACGGAGAAAGCCTGGCATTGGTCAGTCCTGTATATAAGGCTTTCTTTTGATTAATCACTTCCGTTGCCGATTGAAATAACTGGTTGTAAACTTTTGCCATGTCCGTAACAATATAATCCACCTTCACCAAGTCGTAGATCTGATAGTTGGAAGCGGAGATCACGATCTTGTCCAAAACCTTAATGGTTTTCAGCTTAACAATGACATTTTTTTTAATTTCAAACCCTTTTAAATATTGTTGCGCCACATTGCCGGTAGTCGTGTAGCTGAATACTTTATTCTGGGTCGTCATATCAACGTAAATGTCGGCTTCGGAATACCCAAGCTTATTTAATTCTGAAATAAAGCCCTGGATCCTTTTTTCAATTTTCTCGTTACACTCTTTCACCGTTGCGGCCTCCTCGCTCACACCGAGCGTTACAACATAGCTGTCGGCCGTTACATTTGCCAGGACACCGGCTTCGATCACAAAAGTGGAGTCGGTCAGATAATGCATGCTTGAATTTCGTTTTGATTCTATGTTGTTGCTTTTTTCGTATACGATGTTGCCGCTATGCTGAGCATGGCTAACAGCAGGGATAAACAGTAATGTAAGTTTTACAAGGGTCGTCTTTAGTTTCATGATTTTTTTGGGTGTAATGGGATTAGGTTGTTTGTTTAAATTGTTCGGTTTTGTGGCAGGTCCGGCCGCAGAGCGCGCAGCGTGTTTGCGCCTTCTTTGCGTCTCTGCGGCTAAACGGAGTCTCAATCAAAGGTAGCCAGGTGCAGTTTTTTGCCCCTGCTTTTCAGGATCGTACCATTCTTTTCCACTTCACTTTCCTGTTTGCTTTCGTCCAGGAGAATCTTGTCGAGGTAGGTTTGCACCGTCTGATAACCGGCCGTGGCGACCGACCCGTTGGAAATTGCTTCGGTGGAATAAGAGCTCATGAGGTTATCGATGTACTGCTTAAACATATCGGGCGTGGCAAACATGTCGCAGCCGATGACTTTATCACCTGTACAGGCCACCACGCCAATGATATTACTCTCCGATTTGATCTTTGAGTTAAAAAAATCGAGGTAGGCTTTAAGCTCCTCATTGTATTTCTTTGAGGTATCGAGGGCCGTATAGCTGCCTGAGTTGCTGCTGGCGGAATTTTTGGCGGTGACCTGCGCGACGTTCTGCCACACTTTCTGCTGGTCTTTTTCAACCACGGCAGCCTTGCGCACACTCATCGTCGATACTTTGGAATAGCCGTAAAAGGTATTATTGGCCTTCTGCGACTCTGCGCTGTATTGCCAGCGGCCGTGCTCCACGCAGAACACCGAAATATCCTGGCGCCCGCTATGGGGAAGCAGCACCATGTCCTGCGCCAGCACACGGTCCTGCTTCCCGCCCTTCACTACCTCGCCGGCCATGATCATGATGGTATCGTTGGACGTATTTTCTATGAACAGGGTATTGACAGTTCCGCTGCCACCTCCCGCGCTCGGGTTGACTGTAGCATGAGCCCGTGTATTATGATGAGCTGCGTTATTATTAATCACGTTGGTATTAGCAGTCGAGCCGGTTTCGGTAACCGTGATCTTATTCTCCGTCACCGCTTTTTGGAGAGGCGTGTATTTAGTGATGTCCTTGTGCTCATCGAGGAATACCTGGTTGGCAAAGACCGGGTACAGGCGCAGGTTTTTATAGGTAAAGGAAACGGCTTCCCGGATCTTCAGGTTGTCGGTATTATACTGGGCGACAGAGGCGATGGGAAGGATCACCACGCTCATAAAAAAAGGGAGGATTTTCATGACAGATTGTTTTAGATTGTTTCCTCTAAACTACCGCCGCTGCCTTCCATTAAAAAGCCATACTTGGTAAAGCGTCTTTATGACTTGGTGAAATGGACAGAATGAGATGTGAGATGTTAGTAGTGAGCTATGAGAATTGAAATTATATATTAACTTTGAGAAGCGCATTTTATGACATCAACAAAAACGATATGAAATTCCTGACCTTTCTTCTTCCCTGCCTCCTGCTGTTTATTCAGCCGGCATTTACAACACATCAGCCAAATGTTGTGACGCGTGTAAAAAAGGATGCCAAAAAGCTATGTGAATATTACCGGCAACGTGTCCTGAAAGGGGAAAGCATGGCCTCTATCGCGCAGCTCTACAGCGAAGATCCCGGCTCGGCGCCTAATGGCGGGCAATACAATAACGTAGTACCGGGCATGATGGTGGCGGAATTTGAAAAGGTGGCCTACAGCTTAAAGCCGGGAGAGGTTTCAGAGGTTTTTGAAACGCAATTTGGTTTTCATTTTATTCAATTGATCTCCCGCAAGGGCGATACGCTGAGCCTCCGCCATGTGCTCATCACGAGGGATTAACAGCAGCATCGGAGATGCATGCAATCTCGTTGAAAGGCCTCCAGGCGCGAAGCTCGTCTATTTCGGCTTTGTTTTCGCATTGGATGAGCAGGCCGATTTTAGAAAAATCCACACGAGGTCCGCTCAATAGTTCTATACCTTTTATTCTTCTGCGCCTTAGCCGGTTTACTGCCGAGAATTCAATATAATCTCCTGCAAAGGTGTTTATATTCCCTTCAACAATCCGGCCTGCGAGTACTAAGCCTCTCCCTGTTATGTTGAATGTGTCCTCTATCACATACACAGACTTTATTTCCGGATCCAGGTCCGGGCCGGGTAAATACTTCATCATTTTATAATTGATGAGGATCTCATCCCCCCTGACATTTTTCTGTTCCGCCACTACTCTGAATCCGTTCTTTCTAAAGAAAGGTTTGGCCGTGATGCTGATATCGGATGTGATGAGCTTTACGCCATGGGCACTTGCCTCCTGTAACAGGCGGCTCAGGATGTCGCTGGCAATACCCATTCCCTGGAAATCCTTGTGAACGTAAAAGAAATCAATGTAGTGATGATCCCGCAGCGTGCCGAAACCAACAAGCTCATGATCGATCTCTGCCAACAAGACGAACTGATTCACCGCCATATCGAGCCAGCGCTCTTCTTTATTGACCGAAGAGGCCCACACCCTCACCTGCTCTTCCGTATAATCTTTCCGGCATACCGTGAGAATGGTATCCCTGTATAAGGTCTTCATGGCAGGAAGGTCTTCTAAGGTGGCCTGTCTAAAGATCATGGTATCAGCAGCTTTTTTTAATACGCTTTAATACGCTAAAGCTCACTGTTTCTTTCCACGAAAGGAAGTGTAGTAATAGAGCGTATTGGGATGAGAACCCGTGTTATAAGAAATAAGCAGGTAAAATGAATCGTTTCTAAGAGTCAACCTGTATAAACTATCCGAGCAGCCTGCACATTGCCTGCTCTGATTAAGCCATTTTCCGTTGGCATTCACGTGAAATTCCCTCAACAAAGGAAGGCTTGTCTTCAGGCTCGAATCATTAGTCGTTGACAATGTTACCTGACATGTACTATTTGCATTGTAGGCTATCGTGTCATTAGGAAGAGTGTTTCCCCACATGTTACGGGAGGATATTTTACTATAAATTCCCTGATAGGCTCCGGCAAACGAAGACCGGTACTCCACAAAAGGAATCGGTTGTTGCACAGGAGGAGTCTGAATATCTTCCTCATACGTTTTTTTACATGCTGTACCCATAATAAGCGCAACAACGAGAAGGATGCTAGCAGAGTATTTCATTTTGTCTAAGATTAGCAGATATATGTACTTACTGAATAATAAGATCAAATATATGATTTAATTCGTAAAATACCTGATTCCGTTGAGCGCGGCTTCTTCCCGGCTGATGATTTGTTTTCCTGTATAGTCTTTCCAGTTCTCAAAATCAAATGTCACACCGCTGGGAAACTTCAGCTCATCATAGTCTATCCTGTCACGCTCTTGAAATTCAATCTTCTCTGATCTCAGAAATCCCACCACCTGCGCATAGCTCAACGGTTTACCAAACTGAATGAACCAGGTATCAATCTGAATATCATCCTTAAATTGGAACACATTGCCCTGGATATCCGGAAGCTCGTATTGCACATTGTCATTTTGGATCCCGTATAGCGTATTACGATCCGTTTCATAATAAAATTCGAAACCTTCATAAAACAACAAGGCAGTCCCGGCTCCCGAATCATGACTATCGCCGGGCTCGCCAAGTATGCGCTTAAGTTCATCCATCGGCATTCCGATGTAGATCGGTCCAAAGCGACCTGTGAGGATGAAGTCTTTCAGAGAGATCGTCATGCTGTTTTTTTATTTAATCATTCATATACTCCACCCGCATCTTAGCGAATTTGGCAAGCGCCCCTTCAACCAACTCCTCTAAAGCCTGCATACCTTCCTCCGGTGCATGCCTGTTGATCTCCAGATCGCCGTACCAGACGGTTTTTCCATTTTCGCTACGGCCATAAAAAGAAGAGATCCAGATAATGAATCCTTTTCCCCGGATGGAATACCAAAGCGCATCATTCCGGTTTGTGTAAAAATTCACATTGCAGTTCTTCAGGAACTCATTCCATTCGAGGCCGGGAAACCTGTCGTTATGGTATTTCAAACGCACGAGGCGGTTCTTTGAGGGATCTGTCATTTCTACGATATACCTGTTGATTTGAAATTATTGCCAGTTAATGTTCAACGACCTGCATTTGGGGCAAACTTCATACTCATTCTTCAACTGATCGTAGTTGCAATTATGACATTTGCCATAGGCTTCGCAAAGATGAGCCACAAATACTTTTGAATCATACAAACTCATATACTCTTTTCCTTTTAATAAAGCCATAGCCTGAAGCTTTTTATTGGCATGCACAAAGGTCAATACATCCCTTTTATCCTCAGGCGTCAATAAAGGATTTGGAATCTCATTCTTACATTTTTCACAGTAGCTGATCAGCATAGGCAGGTGTGCTTTAAAAATCCGGAAAGGGCGTGAAATTGGTGCGCAGGTATAAGGTACGCGTCAGCACATGCTTCTTCGTATCGGCGTCATAATAGTAGATCCCGACAAAATATTTCTTGCCGTATTTTGCCGTTCTTATTTTTTTGGTTTCAAAGGCAGTAACAGATTTCCCTTTATGCATCACCCTTCCGATCTTCTGATCCACCAGTATAAACAATTCATCGTGTAGCTCAATAGCCAGGGTATCATAGTATTTGCCCATGCGCAGCGTATGGCCGTCCAGCAGGATCGTATCGTTCTTCGTCGCTTTGACACTGGCCTGCTTAAAATCCTGGTTTCTTTTTTTGAGCACAGGCTCAAGATCCGAGTATTTCATAAATACCTTCGTGCTATCGAAGTTGAACACCACAGTGGGATTTTGCTGAGCTACCGACTGAAGCGCAAACAGAATAGCAATGACGACATATCGCGTTTTCATTTTAATTTTTTTCTGGTGTCCTTTGCTACGATTTGATTTGAATCCGGACACCCTCTGTATTCAACCATAAGAAAAATGTATGTTTCCCTCTCTGGTAAGAAAGCTCTTTACCGGTGCCACGCGATGCTTTCTTATCAGGCTTTCCAAATTTTTCGATAATCGCTTCAATTACTTCTTTTACAAATGCATGGAAAGCCTCCGCTAATTCTCCCGTCTTATAATAATCGATGTGCAGCCTGATGATTTCCAACGGTTCGCAGTGAAAAGCCCAGAACAAGGCATTCAGCCTGTGGTGGTCTCTCTTGCCATGTATGGGATGATCTATCGGGGCATCATACTGAAGCGTCTGCTGCTCTTCACTTTCCATATTCGATTCATGCGCTTCCCCTAATACCTCCCCGATCTTATGTAAATCCATACCCGGTGCGATCTGAAAAAAAGAAAAGCCCACCTGGCTGCTATAATCCAGGTGCTTTAGTAAAAAAGCTTTCAGCTCTTCTAAATTATTAAATCCTTCCGGCCACATTTCTGATGCTTGTATCGTGAGTCATTGCACTCTTTGTTAATTTATGGGGATCCGCTAATCTTTAATCGTCCTCATTTCTTTATAAACAGCTTATATCCTAAACTCAACCTCATGTAAAAAATAGTTTTGTCGCTTCTCACATTAGGCTGTATATCGATGACCTGTAAACTATCATTATAGCTCACCACATTATTCTTACTGAAAAGCTTCCCCACATTTGCGCTCAGGTCCACATAAAACCGACCGCCTTCGGCATATTTTTTAAAGCCGAGGCCTGCCCCAACCTGGTTAAAGGTGCCGTCCATCTTATTATTCAAAAACGGTTTTTCCAAAAAGTTATAGCCTTCTGCCACACCGTTGCGCCATTCGTGATAGGTTCCTATCTTATCATACAGGTTGACATAAAAATCAAAGCTTTTGTACGCAAGGAATTTATATCTGTAATCCAGGTAGGCATAGGTTCTCCTTTCGTAGGTTTCATACAAAGGACTATCCTCACTGTTATCCGTTTCGTATTGCCATCCGAAATAGGTGAAATCAATCCCAAGACTGTGTTTTCCTTTCAGGCAAAACTCGGTGCCGATGGTCGCAGTTGAGAAATAGTTATCCTCAATGATCACAAAGCCGAAAAGCTTGCCGCGAAGGGCTATGGAAAATTTGGTGTCATCTGACGAGATCGCACGACTAACCTGTTTCTTAGGAATACGCGTAGAGTCTGCCTGCCCATAGGAGATGGTGCTTACCATGAATAAGAGTAGCACGAAGCAGCTTCGTGTATATGATTTTTGGGAGTTCATGATTATCATAAAGATAAAAATAAAAAACTATTTACGGCACTGGCAGAATAAGCGCCATCAATAAAAAAATCCCCCTGAGCTCTCAGGAGGATTTTTTAGTATGAGATGCTGAAACGGGTTCAGCATGACTGCATCATTAGTCGTTAGGCTTTCACACTCGCCCGGATGATGTTCAGAGCGCCACCGGCTTTGAACCATTCGATCTGCTGGGCATTGTAGCTGTGTTTCACTTCAAAGCTTTCTTCGGTACCATCAGCATGGTGCAAGGTCAACACGAGGTTTTTACCCGGTGTAAAGCTTGTTAAGCCCGTGATGTCGATCACGTCGTCTTCCCTGATCTTATCATAGTCTGCAGGATTTGCAAAGGTAATTCCCAGCATCCCTTGTTTTTTCAGGTTGGTTTCGTGGATACGGGCAAACGATTTTACCAATACCACGCGTACGCCTAAGTGGCGTGGCTCCATGGCCACCATCATTTTTTCAGGAAGTAATTATGAAAACCCATTTACAAATTAAGATTATAGCTGTCTGCTGATGATAATGCGTCCTTTATAGCTGGCTTGTTTTGTTTTAAAGCTCCAAAAATAAATACCGCCCGGAAGATTTGCCACATGAATAGTTTGCACTCTGTCGGTTATTGAAATGCTATACTGCAGGGTGCCCACTACATCATAGATCATTAATTCTCCTGTTCCACCCGATCTAAAATAAAAATCATCCGACGCCGGGTTAGGATAGGCATACACGTTCCGGAATCCGTTTTCCAAATCTTCCACATCATCTATTATCTCTAAACAAGGGGGTACGGCTTTGGGCGTGTTCCTGAAATAGCTTTCATTAAAATTAGGAAGGCCAATCAGCGAACTTCTTCCCGATAGTGGAATGCCGGATAAAACCGCCTGGCAGGCCAGACCCGCAGAATCAGGAGATTTTATAACACTGATCGTATCAAGATCTGTCCATGAACCCCATCGCGCCATATACAGTTTCCCATCAGGTGCATTTTGCATTTCACCCATAGGATACTTAGAGACTCCTGAACCCGGAAATACCTGTTTGAGCACTTCGGTTTTTGAGCCCGGGATATTTGCAGCACTAAGATCATACTGGCATAGCGTCACATAAACTCCTGCAATATTGTAATTATACATGGAACTGATATAAAGTTTGCTACTCCCCGGTGAAAATGAGATACCGCATAATCTTTCACCTATAGAAACATCCTTTGGCAATGTACATTTAAATTGCGTTAAGCCCGTCTGATCATTAAACCTGAACACTTGCGAATCATCGCCACCTGCAGGGGTATTATTTGTATAGCCCAGCCATTTACCGTCGGGCGAAAACTTCATGGAGTTGCAGCAATAACCTACATCCGGCTTACAATTGGATTTCACAGGAGGCATAATTCCTGTCTGTGTAACCAGGTAGGCAAAAAACTCATCCGTAGCATAATTAATCGTCATTACCCATACGCCTTCTCCATTGCAGTGATCTACGGCTGCAATCTTCTCCGAAGCATTCAAATGTAAAAGGGTATTTTTTGTATTATTGACAACATCGCCCAAGCCGCCGTTCAATTGCATATCCACCTCTGAGTACCGAAGTCCGTTTGGCCCGCCATAATCGTCGGCATAGAATATATAAAAAGAAGTTTGTGATCCGGGTTTAGGAATGGCGAGTGTTTGTGCAGTGGAGGGGTCTCCGGTAAGGCCAGTTCCGTTTGGCATCATGGCATGTGATCTGTCCCATACGTTTACTCCATTTGTATAAAACAGTAAATTACCTGAAGTATCACACATAGACGTTGTACCTTCCAGGGTATTCATCGCGCTATTCAGCAAAGCAACCGGTACGGAACTTGTAAAATCCAGACCGGCATTTTTGCCGAAGTACCAGATATTAGCTCTTTTTTTCTGCGCAAAACCTGCTACTGAAAAAAGAATAGTATAAACAAAGATCAGTTTTCTCATACTTGAAATTGAAAAACATAGAAGCATAAAGGCACATTTTTAGCCCGTTACCTTTCGTAGTAAAACTAAGATACAAAGAATATAAGATACCACAATAAAAATCCCTTTGCCAATCGGCAAAGGGATTTTTAAATAGTAGAAATAGTTTGCTTCGCTAAGTTAAAACTAAGCTTTCACACTCGCACGGATGATATTCAGAGCGCCACCGGCTTTGAACCATTCGATCTGCTGGGCGTTGTAGCTGTGTTTCACTTCAAAGCTTTCTTCGGTACCATCAGCATGGTGCAAGGTCAACACGAGGTTTTTACCCGGTGTAAAGCTTGTTAAGCCCGTGATGTCGATCACGTCGTCTTCCCTGATCTTATCATAGTCTGCAGGATTTGCAAAGGTAATTCCCAGCATCCCTTGTTTTTTCAGGTTGGTTTCGTGGATACGGGCAAACGATTTTACCAATACCACGCGTACGCCTAAGTGACGTGGCTCCATGGCTGCGTGCTCACGGGAAGAACCTTCACCGTAGTTCTCGTCACCCACCACGATACTGCCGATGCCTTTGGCTTTGTAGTCGCGCTGTACCTGTGGCACACCGTCGTATTGGCCGGTCAGCTGGTTTTTTACCGAATCGGTTTTTTCGTTGAACGCATTCACTGCGCCAATGAGCATGTTGTTGGAAATATTATCGAGGTGACCGCGGAACTTCAACCACGGACCAGCCATGGAGATATGATCCGTTGTACATTTTCCTTTGGCTTTGATCAGCAATTTCAATCCTTTCAGATCCACACCTTCCCAGGCAGCAAAAGGATCGAGTAATTGTAAGCGCTTGGATTCAGGGCTTACCAGTACCGTTACTTTGCTTCCGTCTTCGGCAGGAGCCTGATAACCGGCGTCATCCACGTCGAAGCCTTTCGGAGGCAATTCATAACCTGTAGGCTCATCCAGTTTCACCTGCTCGCCTTTTTCGTTAGTCAATGTATCTTTCAGCGGGTTGAAGGTCAGGTCACCGGCAATAGCCATCGCCGCTACCAGCTCCGGAGACGCTACGAAAGCATAAGTATTCGGGTTACCATCCGCACGCTTCGCGAAGTTACGGTTGAAGGAGTGGATGATGGTATTTTTTTCTTTTTTCTCAGCACCTACCCTGTCCCACATACCGATGCAAGGACCGCAGGCATTGGTAAATACCGTTGCCCCTACGCTGTTGAACACGTCGAGGAACCCGTCGCGCTCAATGGTGTAGCGGATCTGCTCCGAACCCGGGTTGATCATGAACTCCGCTTTGGATTTCAGATTTTTGGAAGCTACCTGTTTTGCCAGGGATACCGCGCGCGAAATATCTTCGTAAGAAGAGTTCGTGCAGGAGCCGATAAGGCCCGCCTCAATTTTCAAAGGCCAGCCGTTGGCGATAGCCACTTCTTTCAGTTTGGAGATAGGCGTTGCCAGATCCGGTGTGAATGGGCCGTTCACATGCGGCTCCAGCTCCGATAAATTGATCTCGATCACTTCATCAAAGTATTTGGAAGGATCGGCATATACTTCTTTATCGCCTGTTAAATGTTCTTTGATGGTATCTGCCAAAGCAGCAACGTCGGCGCGGCCAGTTGCTGTCAGGTAGCGGCTCATGCTTTCGTCGTATCCAAATGTAGAAGTCGTTGCTCCTACTTCGGCACCCATGTTACAAATAGTACCTTTCCCTGTACAGCTCAGGCTGATGGCACCTTCGCCAAAATATTCGATAATTTTATCGGTTCCACCTTTTACCGTGAGGATACCGGCAACTTTTAAGATCACGTCTTTGGCGCTTGTCCAGCCATTGAGCTTACCCGTCAGCTTAATCCCGATCAACTTCGGCATTTTAAGCTCCCATGGCAATCCGGCCATCACGTCGCAGGCATCAGCACCACCAACACCAATGGCAACCATCCCCAAACCTCCGGCATTTACCGTGTGAGAATCGGTACCGATCATCATACCGCCCGGAAAGGCGTAGTTCTCAAGCACCACCTGGTGAATGATCCCCGCACCCGGTTTCCAGAAACCGATCCCGTATTTGTTGGACACGGAAGCGAGGAAGTCAAATACTTCTTTGCTTTCTGTGGTGGCTACCGCCAAATCCTTTTCAGCACCTACCTTGGCTGTGATCAGGTGATCGCAGTGTACCGTAGAAGGCACAGCTACTTTGGGCCTGCCGGCCTGCATGAACTGTAACAAGGCCATCTGCGCCGTGGCATCCTGCATCGCTACCCTGTCCGGGTTGAAATCCACGTAAGAGCTCCCTCGCGGGTAATCCTTCAGCTCGGTGTGAGCATCCAGGTGAGAGTACAGGATTTTTTCAGCAAGTGTGAGTGGACGACCAAGTGCTTTGCGGGCCGCTTCGATACGCGCAGGCATATTTGCATACACCTGTTTAATCATTTCAATGTCAAAAGCCATAGGATTTAGTGTTGATTGGGTTTAATTCGTTCAATATAGAGGTTTTGTGCCAAATCTGAAAATAAGCATCGGATTTGCGCTACGAATTTAAGAAATTAATACCTTTTTTGTGGTATAATTTCGCAAAAAGATTAAGGGCATTCGTCTAATTTAGTCTTATTATAAATAATTGAAAATTCAAAAATCGTTTTTGGACGCCTTCTTACGCGTCGCCAGTGACACAAGTTTGTGTAAATAATATCAAATAAAAAACTACTTTATCATCGTAATAGCAGAAAGCCTGAAAATAAAAAAGCAGCTACACAAACCGGTCTGTATAGCTGCTAATCTTATATGGTGTTGAAGTTCTAGTTTCCTAGATCCTCAAAACTCACCTCATCCGAAGTGCTTGGCGTCCTTTCTTCCCTCTCCTCTCTTTCAACGATCGGTGGCGCATTTTGTTTGATCACTTCGATAGACTCGTTGAGCCCTTCCATGAATTTCTCGAAATCTTCTTTGTACAAAAATATTTTATGCTTTTCGTAAGTGAATTTACCGTCCGTTCCAAAACGTTTTTTGCTTTCGGTAATCGTCAGGTAATAATCATTCCCACGTGTAGATTTTACATCAAAAAAATACGTGCGCTTTCCGGCCTTCACTGCTTTTGAAAACAAATCTTCTCTTTCTGTTCTTTCTATCTCTTCAGACATAATTTAATTTTTAAGTTCATAACAAATATTTACATTTTTTGGAATAAGTTGCTATAGTGTTGAAAATTAGTTAAAAACTTCAATAAACAAAAAAAGAGGGCACACAACCGTGAACCCTCTTTTTTAAACTATTTATCGTTATTGCTTCACAACCCGTTTTACGCTTTGTACGTCCGCATTGGATACTTTCACAAAATAGATTCCTCCGGTTAATGGAGACAGATCGATGTATTTTGAATTCTCGTCGGTTACGGCTTTTGTAAGCACCAGGTTCCCGATGGCATCATATACTTCTACCTGGAAGTTGCTGCTGTTAGCTACAGAAATATTCAGTTTATCGGTGGTTGGGTTAGGAGACATGCCTACGGCTGCCAGGGCGTTTTCCTCGATTCCCACTTCTGCATTCTGATCAACCACCGCAAAAGGGCTTAAAGAGGTAATATTGGAGCGCGACATCTGGTAGATTCCCGTGCCCACAACAGATGCCGTTGAGGCAGTTTTTATGTCCCATGCCGCATTGGAATAATGGCTGATGTAAGCCTGGTTGCGATTGAAACCGTTTACCTCCATGCCTGATGCCCATTCCAGCTTCAGGTTCAGATCGATACCTGCACTGCCCATGGATTTGACATCCCAGGTGCGGTTCACCACGCTTTCCGTTGTGGCATTGTCAATACCGCTTGTTCCCATGCTCCATACACCATTGCGGGTGCTCACACCGATCATGCCCGAACCGGAGTTACGCTGTACATAAGCTGCGCCCAGGCTGGTGGAGGTCCCGATCGGGAACATCACATAAGCAGAGGGAGAATTGACATTCATTACAAGGGAACCTGTGCCGCTGATCTGCACGTATTTACTGCTGCTGTATCCGGAGATAGAACCTGTAGCATTCACCGTCAGGTCATTGTTATAGATGGTAATTCCGCCGTTTGTCAGGGTAATCGTTTCCACGTACAGCGCAGAGCCGATCATGGTATTGGTGCCGTTGCCCGTATTAATAGTCAGGTTATTCAGGCGGTTCATGTTGGAAGCAAACATCAGGGTGTCGCCCACATTTCCGGTGGTATTGATAACCAGGTTAGAGCTTCCGCCGTTGGCCTGTAACCAGCCGTTAGACGAAGATGAAAAGGTTCCCTGTAAGGTCAGCGTTTTTCCGTTCAGGTTGAAAGACCCCTTGTTTAAGTTCAGCATGCCTTTAATTGTTGTGTTGGCGTTGATCCTCACGCTGTCAGTAGCATTGGTTAGTTGCAGCATCACATTGTTAAGGCCTGCACCGGTCAATTCCAGGGCCGATAGTTTGGAAGCGCCCATGTAGTTTACATTATAAGAGGCTGTGCCGTTGAAGATCCCGGTCGACGTCATGATGGCCCCTTCGCTGCGGGTAATGCTGGATCCGGCATTCATGATAAGGTTGGAGCTGCTGATGATGTTCAGGTTTCCTTTCGTTAATTTCAGGTCGCCGCTGATTGCCAGGTCGGAACTTAAGTCTGCATTACCACCCGAAGCGATGTTGATCTCAAAGTTATTTAATGACCGGAAACCTGAGTTAAATGTAAGCGCCGTCGCCAAAGCCGAAGAGGTTTGGATCACCAGGTTGGAGGTGGCTGAGCCGGAAATCCCGCCGTTATTGGCCGTCGAGTAATTCCCTTTAATAGTCAGTGTTTTACCGTTGAGGACGAGGTTCCCCATGCTATGGTTCAGCGTTCCGTTTACCGTGGTGTTGCTTCCTAAGGTGAGGTTCTGAGTGCTACCTGACAATTGTACATGGAAGTTGTTGAAACCTGCGCCGCTCATTTCTATGCCCGTTGTTTTGGAGCTTCCCACATACAGTACATTATACGAGTTGGTGCCTGTGAACAAGCCGCCGCCGATGCTTAAGGAGCCGTCTTCCACCTTAATGTTGGAATTGTTGCCCAGCATGAGGTTGGAGCCCGCTGCTAAGGACAGGCTACCGGCTTTCAGGTGAAGTGTATCCATCAGCGTAACCTGTGATGCCAGGTTAAGGCTGGTGGCAGAGGTCACAAAACGGTAGATGGTTGCATTGCCGCTGAAGCTCATGCCGCCGCCCGAGCCAAGCTCCAGGTAACGTAAATTGAGTGATCCGTTTCCGGATAAATTGGAAAGCGATGTCACGGTGAGGCTATTCGTTGTCGTGCTGTTAAGAGATCCGCTGACGCTTAAGGAAGATAATAGTCCCGTAAACTGAACATCCATGTCCATGGTTACCGTAATGCCTGCGGGAATCACGACATTATCCAGTGAGATGTTGGCGCCCGGCGTTCCACCGCTCCAGGTGGAAGAACTTGACCAGTTACCGGAAACGGTAGCGGTGATTGTGGCTGCATACGATGCTACGGAGCACATCATGAGTGCCGCCGCCATGCAGAGAGATTGAAGAGTAGATTTTTTTTTCATGTGTTGAGAATTGATGTGAAACATTCTTTATAAGATGATTCCTCTTACAAGAATGTCATGCCAACTCTCATCCGGCTCCGAAAGCCCTTATTTTACAGGGAACGCCAAAGCGATTGTTAAAATCGCGATGGGATTTATTTCTACACCCCGTACCTCATAACCTCAACAAACAGTCACCGGATCAGCCGACTGAATTGTAAAATTCCAGCAGGTCAACAGCCTGCCTGGCTTCCTTAACGTCGTGCACGCGGATGATCTTTGCCCCGTTGTTCAGCGCCAGCGTATTGAGCACCGTTGTGCCGGTAAGGGCCGTCACCGGCGATGTATGCAGCACTTTATTCACCATGGCCTTACGGGAAATCCCTGACAAAACAGGATAGCCAAGATCTGTGATGCTTTTCAGATGTTTCAATAAAAGGTAATTATGCTCCAATGATTTTCCGAAACCGAAGCCGGGATCCACCATGAGCTTATGAATACCGAGGCGCTCGCAGACTTCTATTTTTTCACGGAAAAAGTTTCCGACCTCAGCAACCACATCCGTATAATGCGGATTGTGCTGCATGGTTTGCGGCGTTCCCTGCATGTGCATCAGAATATAAACGACCTGGCTCTTCGCGATCAGGGGCAGCATCGCGGCATCCAGGTTTCCGCCGGAGATGTCGTTGATGATGTCGGCACCCGAGTTAATGGCAAAATCAGCAACTTCGGCCCTGTAGGTATCCACCGAAATAAAGGCATGCGGGAAATGTGTACGCAGCTCGCGCAAAGGCTCTTTCAGGCGTTCGATCTCTTCGGCGGCACTCACTTCCGCAGCGCCCGGGCGCGATGAGGCGGCGCCCAGGTCCAGGATCGTAGCGCCTTCCTGGATCTTCATTTCCGCATCGCAGAGTACGTCGCTGACTGATGAAAATTTTCCACCGTCGTAGAAGCTGTCGGGCGTAAGGTTGATCACTGCCATGACCTGTGCCTTGTCAAAGCTTAATTGTTTGCCGTTTGTTAAATAAGATTCGTACATTTTTATATAAATTAGCGCAGTTAAATATATGAACAATACATCTCAACAATACGACGCCGCGATCAATTTGTGCAAAGATCTTTTCCTGAAAAAAATGAAAGACTACGGCACGGCCTGGCGCAACCTCCGCCCTACTTCCCTCACCGACCAGATCTTTATTAAGGCCCAGCGCATCAAAAGCATTGAGGAAAAAGGAACGCAGAAAGTGGGCGACGATATCAAAGGCGAATATATTGGCATTATTAACTACTGTATCATTTCACTGATCCAGATTGAGCTGAAGGACGATTCCCGGATGGAGCTTCCTTTCGGAGAGGTGGAAGCGCTTTATACCCGGTACGCCTCGCAGACCAAGCAGCTCATGGAAGACAAGAACCACGACTACGGCGAGGCCTGGAGAGACATGCGCCTGAGCTCGCTCACCGACCTGATCCTGATGAAGATCTTCCGTGTGAAGCAAATCGAAGACAACAAAGGCCAAACGCTTGCCAGCGAAGGCGTGGATGCCAACTACATGGACATGCTCAATTATTCGGTGTTTGCCCTCATCAAGCTCCAGGACTAAATCTTAATTTTTTTCCGCTTTCATTATTTTAGGAAAGGACTCTGTTCCGGCATTTCCACAGTGCCTGTGCCGAAGCCAAGCATCAAATTTGTTGGTGTCCGGGCATAACTCTAAAACCCAGGCAGCATGAAATCACTCCTATCCGGCCTTGTGATGACCTTACTTGTTTATACAGGCGCACAGAGCCAAAACTACATTCATACCTCCGGGAAATACATTCTGGGCCCCTGCAATGATACTTTAGCCTTGAAAGGGGTAAATTATGCACCTTATAACTGGGGCTATACGCTGAGCGACCTCAAAATGGACCAGGTAGCCCTGAGCGGTGCCAATGCGGTGAGGATTCCCTGGTACCAGAACAATCCCGGCGCTTCTGTTTATGCGGATTATGTGGCCCTCGACAGCGCCATCAGTAAATGCATCCGGCAGGATATGATCCCTATCCTGGAACTTCATGATTTCACTTGTGGAAATAATTCCACAAGTCTGATTGCGGGTGCCGCCTGGTGGACCAATAGCAGCGTGCTGCCTGTCCTACAGAAATACAAGCACAGCCTGATCGTGAACATTGCCAATGAAGCCCTGCAGGTCAACTGGGCCTCTAATCCTACGACGGCACTGGCCTCCTACAAAAGCACTTACGAAACCATTATCACCAACCTGAGAAATACGGCGGGATTTGATTTTCCGCTCATGATCGATGCCCCCGACTGCGGCACCAATTCGGATGCTTTTATAACTTCCGGCACAGCCGCCGCGCTCATCACGCACGATCCGAAGCATAATCTCATTTTCAGCGCGCATGCCTACTGGTATGCTTACGCCGGCAACGACAGCCTGCAAATGGCGAACAAGCTCAACGCGGTGTTTGCCACCAATATTCCGTTTGTGATCGGGGAAATAGCCAACGAGCAGGACGATGCGACGATGTGCCAGTATACGCTTAACTACAAACCGCTCCTGAACTACTGCAAAAACAAAAATATCAACTGGCTGGCCTGGGTCTGGGACCACGATGGCTGCCCGAACCGGCAGCTCTCGTCTACAGGAAATTTCGCGAACCTCACGGCCTATGGAAACGATGTGGTCAACCATCCGAACTATGGCCTGAAAAGCAACCCGGCTGCGAAAAGCAGGTATCTAACCCAAGGCGGCTGTGCCCTGATTACAGGTAATATTCCACAAAGCCATTCAGCCGCGCTCTCTGTATTTCCTAATCCTGCAGCCAGTGGTTTGTTTGAGGTGATTTCCGATAACACGGTATATGCGGTAAAAGCCTATGATATGCTTGGTCATGAGGTAGTTGTGGAGCAAATCGGCCAGAAGCAGTACAAACTCCATGGAACAGAAGGAGTCTATTTTATTACCATCGCCACAAAGGATCAGCAAAAAATCCTCAAGTTGATGTTAAAATAATCCTGTATCGCATTCCCAATATGATCTGATTTATTTTGTTTCTTTGGCACGAAAATTTATTTATAAAATATCAAAACCTTAACCTATGAAACCTATGATCAACTTAAAGACAGTGCTAGGGATAACGCTGCTTTTTTTCACCCTGATAAGCTTTGACGCCGTATCACAATCCGGGCGCGAGTTTTACCACACGCCCTATAATTCACGTAACAGCGGCTCCTATGGCAAAGGCGACCACCTCTTATCACTGGGCTATGGTGTTCCTAACTGGCTCTATACCGGTTATGGCGTTGCCGGAAGCTTCGCTTATGGGCGTACACGCCACATTGGCGTTGGTCCTTTGATGCTTAAATACGAATTTCCGATCCGCGACGAAGTAGGATTGGGTCTTATTTTACAGGGAGCGACCAAAAGCTGGAGATACGACAGCGGCTCACGTACCTACCGCGACAGGGCCTGGGGAACCGGTGCTGCCTTCATGGGCTACTATCACTTCAACAAATTGATTCCGGTAGAAAAACTCGATGTATACGCTGGCGTGGGTATTAACTTCACTTACCAATCGCTTACAAGAGACCGTGCCTACTATAATTATTACTACGATTATTATGGATACTATTACTATGAATCACAAACACAAAGTGATTTTGATGTAAGACCATGTGGCGTAGTAGGTGCCAGGTATTATGTAGCTCCTAAATTTGCCTTTGCCTTAGAGGCCGGCTACACAACATTCAGCTCGCTGAACCTGGGTGTGACGTTCAGATTGTAAGGCCAACGAGACGTTTTATTAATTTATAAAAACGCCTTACAGTAGATGACTGTAGGGCGTTTTTATTTGAATGAGAGAAAAAGTCCCGGAGAATAGTTATCCGGCTTATGGATTTGCCGGAGCCGGAGCTGCCGTTCTTTTTTCAAAGACAAAGATCCTGTATTGGGATTTAGGTGGGTTATTCACCATATCAATATCCGGCGCCCACACATAATTGGTAGTATTATCGTACATATCGGCATAACCAATCAGGTTGTATTTTTCGGCGCTGAACTTATCAAACCATGGGAAGATCAGGTTCTTCACATTAGGATTGGCGCACCACGAAATAGCGTGGGAATAGAACACCAGGAAGCGTGGCTCGGCTTTCTCGACATCGTGGATAAATTCGTTCTGCCACTCTTCTGCTTTCTTAATATTAAATTCCAGCAAGGAACCTGAACCGGCAAACCTCGAAGGTGAGATCTTGTCCGTATAAAAATACATCTGGATCTCGTTGCCGAACACGGCGATCTTATCTTCCGGCTTAAGCATGGTATTGAGCTTATCGGCAATGACCTTCGATTCCGGGAAAGGATTGAGGCCGTATACCTGCCTTAAGAGCTGCGTGGAGTTGCTGTTGAAATAATATTTCTTCAGGGCATTGAGGTTGGCTACAGAGCCAATGATCAGTACCACAAGGGCGATGTGCCTGGAGAATGCCTTGAAGCCGAACCTCACTCTCAGAATTTCCTCCATGGCGTAAAAGAAAGAGCCTGCGCCGATACACACCGATGGCACCCATTGCAGGAAGTAGTGGCCGTAGTAGTGATTTCCGGGCATCACGGTAAAGAAACCGAAGAGGTGAAAGCCGATCACCGAAATTTTGATCCAGGGCTTTACACTTGTAAAGAGCAGGGCTACAGGGCCGATGAATGACAGGATCCAGATAAACTTATAGCTGCCATAGATGGAAGGCCAGTATGCTTTTAAATAGTCGATCCCCTGGTCGAAGGTGATGACGGATGTATACTCTTTCCGGATATCGAAGAACCAGTAGTTAAAGTCTTCCCAGCCGCCGCGTTTCCACACAATGAACAGGTCGATGGCTACTGGAATAATTACCGCTAAGGAAAAATAGAGCGTAGAAAGGATGATGGTTTTCCACTGCCTGTCTTTCTCGAAGAACTGTTTTCCTACCAGCATAAGGCCGGCAAACAAGCCCATAAAAAAAGAGGTTTGTTTTACTTCAAAAGCCAGGGAAAAGAAAAAGCCGGAGAGGATGATCATCAGCATGGACTTATGATCGAAAAACCGGAGAAGAAAATAGATGCCTGCCAACAGAAACAGGGCCACAATGTGCTCCGACTGAATGGTGAAGCCTGAGATGGCAAGGTTCATGGATAACAGCGCCCAGCAAAGGGCACAGGCTACAGCTGCCATATTGCTCAGCATCCTGCGGCCGATCAGAAAGATCAGCAAGGCGCTGATCATGTTCAGGATGATAAAGCCCAGGTGCAAGGACTTCAGCGTATAGCCAAAGATCGCCACCATCAGGGCATAGCTGTAGAATACACCCGGTAACCTTTGTGAGCCGATGTCTTTGAAAGGAATGGCCCCGTCGAGGATAATCCTTCCACAATAGGCATAGGAGCCCTCATCGCGCTCAAAAGGTGTATTCAGAAAATTGGCCCGGATGTAGGCAATCAGGCAAACAATAATCCCCAGGCCTATGAGGTAAGGATAATCGTCTTTGCTGAATCCAAGGTATTTTTTAGCCGGTTCTGCCGGCTTGTTAGCGGCTGGTTTGTTTGCTGCCATAGGTAGTGTCGCTTGTCTGAAATAAGGTACTAATATAACGAAATGATTTGAAACGGTTAAAGGCTCCGCAAAGAATTCCCCCCGGCATTTCCCTTCCCTTTTTTCCACAAAAAAGCAGGGCCTTGGGCCCTGCTTTTTAATGCTGTTCTATTGTTGTATTATTTACCCGGAGTCGGCGCCGGAGCTGTCGGTTGTGCGGCAGGCTGCTGAGCCGGTGCGGCAGGTTGTGCTCCACCTAATTCCTGTAATTTATCCTGTGTTACCGATGTGCTTGTATCTGCATCACCAGCCGATCCTTTTTTAGGTGTAGAAAGCAAGCTCAGCACTAATAAGAGAATAGCCAGGGTCCAGGTTGTTTTTTCAATGAAATCGGTACCGCGGCGTGCGCCCATGATCTGGTTAGCGGCTGTAAAGTTACTGGAGATTCCACCACCTTTAGAGTTCTGGATTAATACAACCAGGATGAGTAATACACAGACAATGATAATAGCGACAGTTAAAAAAGCTTGCATAGGTATGTTGTTTTTATTTTTTTAATTTTTCTATAAGGGATGCAAAGTAAACACTTTTTTGTGGAAATTTCAAACTTAATATTTCATAAGCACGAATTGCTTTGGAAATATTTCCCTGGAGGGCATAAATTTTGGCCAGGGTTTCCGTTACCAGGTGCTCATTTTCGAGCAGGCTTTGCTTGGCATCCGTAGCCGGCGTAAAGAACTTGTTGCTTCCCAGCTTGATACGGCCCGGATCAGAATCAATGATCTTATCAATAATATTCTTGTTCTGCTCAATATTAGACGGTTTTTTCTCCGTTTTCGGCAGTTTTTCTTCTGTTGAAAGGCTTTTTCCGCTCGTCTCAGGCAATTTCACTTCCGTTTTGGAAATCGTGCCTGCTTCGGTTTTCACCCGGTTGAGCCAGTCGGTAAAAGATAAAGGCCTGGGCGCCTCCTCTTTTTCGAGCTCCGGAGTTTTAATAAGCTCGGTTTCCACGTACGACTGAATGATGCCACGGCTGATCTCCCTGCCAATGCTCCGGTTCAGCTGCTCCTCTTCCGAGAGCCCGGCCGGTACTTCGGTTTCATTTTCAATGTTTTGCAGAATAGCGATCTCTTCCTGGCTGCTCGCTTCTTTGGTCAGGACCTGCTCTTCCTCCTTTTGATCCCTGAACGACTCTTCCTGAACACGGACTTTCTCTTCTTTTTCGGGAAGGGTTTCCGGCGTTTTGGGAACAGTCGTAATATACACGACCCTGATCTCGTCGTTGGTGATGCTTACCGGGTTCCGGTTCAGTGCCGGTATTTCTTCCTCCGGCTCCGCCACAGGCTCTGCCGCTGTAAGGGCTTCCACAACCGGTTCCGGGACGATGTCCGGTGTTTTGGTTACAGGCTGTTGAAGCTGAACAATTTCTTTCGGGTGCAAGAGCTCATACAATACAGCCCTGCTATTGGCCACAATGGCCGTTTTACGCAATTGCCGTGAATAATTGAGGGCATTGTATTGGTGCAGGCCTTTGGTATACAGCAAATGGGCGCTTTCAAAAAAGGGATACTCCTTCACGATGCTTTCCAGTTCCGCTACCTGTGCGGAATCCAGGTGGCGGGGCTCCCGGATGATGTCTATGAACTGAGCCTTGAGCATTACCAGTTGTTGAAGGCTTTATTAAAAATATCTTCCGTCAGCTGGCGGTTCACCTCATCGAGCAGGCCGTCTTCCACCGACGATAAATTGGCGGTAGAGCTGTAATCCGTAAAGCGGGTAAAGGACTGCTCGAAGTTTTTGGTGGCGTCGAATTTGTTGATGTATTTCACGTTCACGGTTACCGTCATCCTATTGAGGGCCGCAGCATCCGTGCTCTGGATGGCCACCGGCGCAATGTTGTAATCGGTGATCTGCCCTTCAAACTGCAGGTCGGCGTTCTGTTTCATCAGGGCCAGGCTGGTCTGCGACGATACCACGTCGCGCAGCTTCTCCGTGAATTTCTGGCTCATGCTCGGCTTGCCCAGCGTAGTATTGTTTGTAAAAAAAGCAACAGACACGGTCTTGGCTTCTACGGGAATAGTCGCGCCATTAAGGGAAAAATGCGCTTTGCAGCTAAAGAGCCACAAAGACACCAGGCCGAGAACTGCTATTTTAAGAGGTGTTTTCACAGAGGATTACAAATTTAGCAAATTAATCAAAATGAAGAAGGGCTTAACCTTCTTTCACAAAATGGTTTATCCATCAAGTCCCTGAAAACCAAAGCATCAGATTCCTATAATTGATTACATTTGTTTAAAGTATGTCCGCGGCCTTTGAAACCAGTAATGTCCATGCCCATCTTCTCAAATGAAAACAGCCAGCCCCATTCATCCCGATTTCGGATTTCTCCCGGAGCATAAAGAGCAGGGGCTCATCGAGCTATTCAGCGACCTGAGGAGCTACATCCTGGAACTGTGCTACTCTATCATACGCATGCGCTCACGGCGGTGTTCTCCGTCTCCGATAAGCTTTCCGATGCCTTTTGCATGCTGCCCATCTATACTAAAAGCGCTGATCAAAGAGGCGATTGATTTTGCTGTGAAGGATATGGCGAAGCCCACCAAAGTAAAAGGCACGACGATCTCTAAGATTAAAAAGGGATAGTCTTAATCCTGAAACCGAACTACCAATGTTTGTATAACAACCCAAATCATGACCCTGTCTACAATACACAACCTGACGTTTGACCTGGAAGAAACGATCATCAGCGTAGCCCTGGCAGGCCCGGATAAGCTGGTAATGTTGCTAAGCTCCGGAATGGTGACTACCTGTAATATCAAAGACCAAAGCAGTGAAGTCTTATTTTCCGTGCTGAGCGAGATCAGCTATGCTGACGGCGGCTTTGACCTGACGGACAAGGTCACAATCTATACGTTAGATGAAATCGTAGTGGTAGTGAATGATTACAAAAGACATGGCTTTTTGCATTATCCCGGCAAATACCATGCGCTTCACCTATGGAGGCAGGATTACCATGCCGACATATCATGCTACCCGATTGCCTTGTTCAAAGATGCAATAGGAGTTCCGCACCTGATCTACGGCGAGGCCTGGAACCATGTGCAGATCATGAACCTCGACACGCTTCAGGTACTCACTGCAGCAAAGTCCCTGATTGAAGAAGGCGCTGAAGAAATGTACCTTGATCTTCATAAAAAATACAGCCAGAATAACACCTTACCATGGCCCAGGCCTTTCGATTATTTTTACGGCAAGCTGCTGCTCTCTCCCAATCAGAAAAAATTTCTAAGTGCCGGTTGGGTCTGGGGCTCCTGCGATGCCTATTATATATTTGAGATCGACCATTTCATAAATAGTCATCGTATCGCAGCCATTCCCCTGCTGGGTTGGGAACACAATAACAGGGCCGTGTGCTGGATTAGCGATGACCGCTTTGCGCTTGCCTATAATCCTTTCAAAGAGGGTGATGACGGTGCAAGTCCTGATTCGCCCGCGGAAATTCATATCTACCGGATCGAAGGAAATAAGGCCGAGATAGAACGGAAAATAACGCTGGAAGGACCCGACCTTGTTGATTCCCGTTTTTACGTTCATAAAGAAACAAATAGCCTTTTAGCACTCTCGGCACGTACTGGCACAACGGTTCTTTCAGCGGATGGACAAATCCTTTTCCGGGATGAGAACTTTAAGACTGATGATTACTATCCTGAAACAGGATTGTTCTTAAAAACAGAAGGTAAAAAAATTTCCGTTTACGGGATCCGGTAAACGTATTCAGAACAGGTCGTGAGATGCCGAATCATCACGACGCGCCGTGACAACGTGACCGCTTTTATGGAGATCATCCTCTAAAACCTCAGCCTCAGGCTGGCCACCACTCCCTGTTTGAAGCTGTTGCCCGGACCATAGCCCAGCACATAATCCACCCGCAGGACCTGGAAGATGCGCTCAACCCCGAAATTCACTTCGTAGTACTGGCTCAGCTTATCACTGAATAAGGCATGTCCTCCCACCACTTCCTGCCAGCGTGTTTTTTTCAGCAAGGGAATTTTATTAAAGATAAAGCCGTTGAAGTGATGCTCGGCATGCGCCTCGGCATACCAGTTTTTGGTGCTGTACGTGTAGTAAGGCAGGAGCTTGTAGGAGTTCAGGTAATCGGTACTGAGGTAAATCGTTTGGTTGCCCTCGAAATGTTTATAGTCCATAAATTCCATACGCTTCGTGCCCAGGAAATAACCGGCTTTGAGGCGGTAGCTGAAACGCCCTACCAGCCCAAGCCGGATGCGGTCGTTGATGCTGATCCTGAGCAGGTCGTAATCGATCACGGTATTTAATCCCGGGATGGCTTTGGTATAAGCAATGTTGATGATCGGGTATTTGCTGCCCACAATGACTTTCTCGTAAGGCCGCGTATCGTATTTCTGCTTAAAGCGGATGGAAAATCCCAGCTCCACAACAAAGGCATTATTTACAGAGAAGCTGGAATCATCCGTGTTCGGGCGCAGCGGGTCATTGCTGGTAAAGAGTTTTTTACGGTCATCGATCCAGAGCTCGTGGGCGGTATTTTTCAGCGCCGAGCGTTCGGCATATTCGGTATTGAAATTAAGCATGAGCCCGTTGATGAGCTCGCGGCGGTATGAAAAGGACGCATAGGTTTTCTTATACAGCTTCATATAATTATCGTTGAGCAGGAGTGTATACGCAGAGTTCACCGTTGAGTTGATGCCTTCCTCACCGTTGAACTGCGTTGCCGTAGAGCCTACCCTGATGCGAAAGGATTCAAAGGTTCTGGGATTATTGAAATACTGCCAGCTCGCCGCCCCACTCCACAGGTAATTGGAAAAGCCGTAACGCGTGGTCGCTGCAATCACATGCTTCCGTTTGTCTTCATAGTGTTTTTCCATGTTGATGCCCACGGAGGCATTGATCCCTTCCACCGTATTGTATTGAAGCCCCGAGTTCAGTAAGCCGGAAGTGATGAGGCTGAATTCCCGTTTGGTTTTTGTATAGCCATAGCCCAGCACCAGGTCAGAAGTCTTGAAGCGGTTCCCGATATGATCGAGGCTATCCTTGTAGCGGTCGGAGTTTTCAATCACGGCAATGCTGTCTTTTTTGACATAGTCGGTCTTCTCCTCTTCCGTGAGCGGTACGGGCCGCGCGCCTTTCCAATAAGCCGAATCTTTTTTGTTGGAGCCTTCCTCGATCACCAGCACTTCGTTCTTAAAAAAATCCTTTGCAAACACCGGGTGCATATTGTATTCGGAGCACACCACGTTGAAATAACCGTCGCCCTCGAAGCCCATGATCTTAAAGCTGAACATCATGTTGAAACTGGTCGGCATCCAGATGGTATCGTTCACCGGTGAGTTGAGCTGCGTAAACTGTAAGGTATCTACAAACTTGATCTTGGACTCTTTGGTCACATACAAATCTACGCTGTGCACACGCCAGGTATTCTCCTGGATGTAGATGACGCCCTTGAAACAGGGATCTGTCGCGCGCTTCGGAATTACCTGGATCTTGTTCAGCATCTTCCCGTCTTCGAAAGTGGTTCCCAGTAATTTATAACGGTAAGATAAAAAAGCGTTCTGGTTGATCGGTGAAATGAAAGGCCGGTCGCTCAGGTTGCCCAGGCTCACGAGGTTTTCATACACATTGAATTTCAGATCGCTCACCTGGTTGAAGCTGAAGGCCTTGTTATTACCGCTTACCCGGCTGGAATACATAATTTCTTTTTCATCCGATGGTTTCCGGAAATGATATTTCGACTCGCTCTCGCTCAGGTAGATCACGCCCAGCAGCGAAGAGTCGATCTGGTTTCCGGGGCTGGCGATCTTATTAATAAGCTTCGCCATTTTTTCGGGATAGGTTTTGAGGCGCTGCAAGCCTTTGATATAGGCCTTGCAGGAATAGGATTCTACTTCGTTCAGGTAGGCCTTTCGTTTTTTGATGGCTTGCCGGATCACCGCATAGGCAGGATCTTCACCATCGCTCACCACCACTTCTTTCAGCTCGTAGCTCTCCGGGCTCAGGCTCACATTGCTGGTGGTATTTCCTTCCACCACCACGCTTTCTACTCTCTTACGGTAGCCAACATACTGGAAAATCAACTGGTAAGTACCTGCCGGGAGCTTCAGGGTATAGAAGCCGTCGGCATTGGCATTGGTGCCCAGGTTGGTGCCTTTCACCAGCACGGAAGCAAAAGGAAGGGCCTCATGCTTTGTATCCGTGATTTTACCACTTACCACAAAGGACTGAGCGCTACAGGCCAAAGCCCATATACAGAACAGGAACACAAAACAAACACTCTTCATACCTTAAAGCCTGTGTAAGATACGGAAATTTGTGTGTTTTAAGATGAGAAGAAGAATTAAAAGAAAGGCCGGTCATCAACCGGTTTGACCCGGGATACCTTTACAACCATAATTACCTGTTTCCCGGATTTGCTCCCGGCAAGAGCACTACATGCCCTGTTCGCACAAGGCTATTTCCAACAAGGGTCTTCGCTTCAACCCGGTAAACATAAACACCTTGCTCACAAAGCTTGCCTTTGCTGCTACCATCCCAGCCGGTGTCATGACCTGTAAATAATTGATGACCCCAGCGGTCGTATATGCTCAGCTGTAGCTCCGTCATTCCATCTCCTTCCGGGAGAAACACATCGTTGATGCCATCTCCGTTTGGAGTGAAAGAGTTGGGAATATATATCACGTCATCTCTCATCACATTCACACAAACGGTATCCGCGTCCCGGCAACCATAGCCGGCATCGCTTTTCAAGACATAACAGGTTGTTTCTGTCGGGCTCACTGTAATGGTGCTACAAAAATGACAGGCCAAAGGCTGAGGAGATAATGCCAGGAAGCCGGCTTCTACGTTAGATCTTCCGGTGAGTGTGACATAATCTCCCAGGTTGATGCTCGTGTCGCGGCCTGCATCGGCATAAGCGGCAGGATGAACGGTAACGGTTGCCCCGGCGATGGCCGTACAGGAATTAACGGAGGCTGTTACAGAATAAACTGTGGTAACAGCAGGACTTGCCGTGACGTTATTGCCTGTGGAAGTATTTAACGATGCGGACGGGCTCCAGGTATAGAGTAATGCATTTCCGGTTACGGTTAATGATGCCGGACTCCCCGAGCATACCGTTGCGCTGCTGACACTCAGTGTTGGTGTCTGGGAAACGGACTCAACGGTGGTTTCGCTGACGGCCATGCACTCGCTCCCGGGGTGTGTCGTCGTTACCGTAAATACGCCCGAACCCGATACAACCGGGTTAAAAACACCTGTATTGCTGATCGTTCCTGTGGGAGGAGCGTTCCAGGTAAAGGTACAGGACGCGGGAAAGAATACAACTTCCAGTTGGACGGTAGGCGTCGTGCAGCCGGTGGTTTCCATAAAGGTGGATGAAACGATGGGTAGCTCTGTATTTTCACGTATGCCTACAGTGCTTGTCGTACTGCACCCGGCGCTATTGGTAACGGTTACCGAATAAGATCCGGGAGCACTGATTACAGCTGTAGCCGTGTTGCTTCCCGATACGATCCCAATCCCGTACCAGGCATAGCTGACGCCCGGCGAAGACGATGCCGACAAGGTACGGCTGTGTACCGTACAGGTGAGCGATCCGGTCCCTGCGATCACAGGCGGGGAAGGTGCTGCAGCCGCCGAAGGATTTAACAGGACAGTGGCGGTACTTACCGGCCCCAAACCACAGTTGGTAGGACTGCGGACACTTAAGGTAAAGATACCAGCCCCCTGCACAAGCGCCTGTTGAGAAGCCGCTCCCGATGCGATCGTTCCACCTGTTGGAGCTGTCCAGCTATAGCTCATACCGGCAGGCAGCGCCGTTAAGGTCGCCGATGGATTTCCGCAGAAAGGGGTAACTGCTACCGAAGGCGTAAAAACGGAAGAAGACGGTGTTATGGAAACATCGTCAATATAATAATACGAAAAGTCAAGAAAACCGCCCGTGGTTGCAACCGTGGTTGCCGCGTTGGAAAGAAAATTACCGATCACAAAATGCTGCAGACCGGAAACGGCAGGTGTATAACAAAACGCCAGCTTCGTCCATCCCGTGCTATCGGTAATGGCTGTGCCGTTATAGCTTACATCAGGTGTAACACTGTATGGGCAGGAGTTCCCTGTATTAACGAGCGCTGTGCTGAATTTTAATCCGATGTCGCCGACAGCATATTTGCAATCATCAGCCAGCGATACATAAAACGAAATATTATAGCTTGTTCCGGCGATGAGCGGAGCCGATAAGCTTCCCTGCACATACTCGCGGTACGGACAAGGCTGAACCTGGGGCATATAAAACACAAAGCCAAGCATTGTATGGCCGCTTCTCGGGGCCTGTGCTCCAAACGCTGCCGCTAAAGGATAAGAATCGCAATGAGGAGATAGCAAAGCGGAGTAAATATCGGATGTTCCCTGGGTAGGACAGCTCCAGTTATTGATGGCCGGGTTAAACGTCAAGGCAACCGGTGGCCCGTAAAGCGTACACAACAATGAGGGGCCGTTAACATTTTCGAAGCCGGGATTGAGCACCAGGTTTTGAGAAACAGCGCCCCCTGAAGTCACAGCTAAACCCAGCAACAACATGGTCTTTCTCAAATATCTTTTCAGTATGATCGTGTGTCTTGGCATGACGTTACAAAATTAGGGAAATACCGTATGTTTTTATTCCTGTCATGCCATATACCTATATACAGGTAGGTTAAGCCCATCGGCGATCTGCAAAGCTAAAGAAATCCCGAAACAAGTATGGCCAATTCATCTTTCCTGACACCGGCTCTCCGCTCAATACCTTTGGTAATTCCTTCAGGCATATCCGGATCAGGATCTTTCCCGAAAGTAAATCCCTCATATGCGTTTTCATCCGGGTAGATCTCCAATAGGTCCTTCTTTTCTTCAACGATGATCTCTTTTAGGCACTGTGCTTTTTTCGGAGTTTTAAAAGACACCAATGCTACAGTCGTCAGTGCCGGCAGGATAACGCAAAAGACAAGCTTAAGCCTGAAATATTTTTTTCCAGAGCTTTCGAAGCGCCTTAACATCGTGGTTTGCATGCTATAAGTCTTTTGTCTTCCCTTAAAACAGATCCCTACCAATAATACACAGTTCTACGTAAGCAACAACATTCCCCGTTAACGTGCCTTCACAGTCCGTGTACCATTGGCAGGATCGTCCTATTTTGTCATGAATAGTACAAAGTTAGTGAAGCCGATCATCTCTTTTTTTTGTTTTATATGATGTGCCCACACACCGGGATAAACTGTTTAAGCAAGCCCTTCGCAGGGCTTATCAATTTTCCTGAGGCAGTAAGTTGACGTGCCCTGTTCGGGTAATTGCATTTCCGCCCGGTATTTTTGCCTCTACCTGGTATACATAAACACCCTGCCCGCATAATTTACCTTTATAATTCCCGTCCCACCCCGCACTGTTCCCTTCACCCGTAAACACCTGGATGCCCCAGCGGTCGAAGATCCTGAGCCGGATCTCAACGAGGCCGTAAGTTACCGGAATAAACACATCGTTCATGCCATCTGCATTGGGAGTAAAGGTGTTCGGGACATACAGTCCGTAACTCCTGTCTACCTGTACACATAACGTATCCAGGCCGAAACAGCCGTAAGTGTTCTCACCTTTCAGCAGGTAGCAGGTGGTTTCGGAAGGGCTCACCGTCAGCGAGCTACAGAAATAACAGTCGAGAGGTTCGGCAGACATGGAAAAGAAGGCGACGTCCACATCGCCGCTCCCTGAAAGCTTCACCGACTCTTCCCTGTCGATGATGGTATCCCTTCCTGCATAAACATGAGGAACAGGATATACCGTGACACCGAGCGTTTGTGTGACAGGGCAGCGGCCAGGGCTGACCGCGGTGACTGAATACACCGTATTTGCCGTGGGCTTAATCCTTATGCTTCCGTTGTGAGGATCCGTTATCCCGGCCGAAGGCTGCCAGTTATAAGTAGTAGCGCCTGTAGCTGTGAGTGCAAGGCTTTGTCCGTAACAAACAGGTGCCACCGCATTTACCTGAAGGCTCGTCACTTGCATGACTGCTACTTCTACCGTCGCAGAGGCAGCACAGGAAGCGTTAGCACCGGAAACGGTATAGATGGTGGTGCTTTGCGGTGACACCATGATGGATGAAGCGGAACTACCCGTACTCCAGGTATAAGTACCGGTTCCGCTGACAGAAAGGGAGGAACTTCCTCCGCTACAAACTGATGAGGGTGAGGCTGTCACATTTGCAACAGGCGATGGCATCACGAACACCGTGAGGATGCGGCTGGCAGCACAAGCCGATGTCGTGCCCGTAACCGTATACGTAGTAGTGACGGAAGGCGAAGCCATAACCGTAGCTCCTGTAGAAGACATAAGGCCTGCAGAAGGCGCCCAGTTGTAGTTGCCTGCACCCGATGCGGAAAGAGCCGTCGTATTTCCGGAACAAATCGTGGGGTTTGCCGCGGTTGTTAATACCGGATACGGAAAAACACTGACGCTAACAGTAGCCGTGGCCGGACAGGAGCCGGAAGATGATGTGACCGTATATACCGTTGTGACACTGGGATTGGCAATAATGACACTCCCTGATGTTGACGACAGGGAGGCAGAAGGACCCCAGGCATAGGAAGGCGCATTTCCCTGAACCGTTAAGGTTGCAGAGTTCCCTGCACACACGCTGGCATGATTCACACTCAGGGTGGTAGTCGATGCCGAGGCCGTAATCACCGTAAATGCGGTTTTCTTACAACCGCTCAGGGGATGAGTGGCGGAAACGGTGAACACTCCTGCGCCCGAAGCCACAGGATTGATCACGCTGCTGTTGCTGAGCGTGCCTGTAGGAGGCGCCACCCAGGTGAACGTTGAGCTTGGCGGATTAAGTATGGTGGCAATCTGTACGGTGGGCGTGGTGCAACTGGTAGTACCCGACAACAAGGGACTCAACGTTGGCAAAGCCACATTTTTAGGGATAGCCACCGTTGCAGTGGCCTGGCATCCGGAAGCGTTAAGCACCGTAACCGAATACGATCCTGCCACGTTAATTATCGCCTGAGGCGTGTTGTTGCCCGAAACGACACCAAGTCCCGCCCAGGTATATACCAGTCCGGGGAAAGAAGCCGTTGATAAGGTCAGCGAGGGCGTTGTACAGGTTATAGTTCCCGATCCGCTGATTACGGGAACAGCCGGCGGAACGCCACCTGCAAAGTTAACCATGACAGTAGCGGAGCTTACCGGCGCCGCCCCGCATAACGACGAGCTTTGAGCACTTACCGTAAATATACCGCTGCCCTGAACGATGGCTGCCGAGGGAAACGTTCCGTTAACGATGCTTCCACCGGGCGGAGCCGTCCAGGTATAGTTCAAACCTGCGGGCAATGCCGTTAAGGTTGCTGTAGGACCTGTGCAGTGCGAGCTTGCCGTCACCGTAAGATTCGGGAGTGAAACGGAGGGCATCACCGATACGTCGTCGATGTAGTAATAGGAAAAAGCCTCATTGCCTGGAAGATTAGTCACCGTGGTGGCAGCATTACTTAAAAAGTTACCGATAATGAAATACTCCTGGCCGGATACGGTAGGCGTGTAACAGAATTCCAGCCTGGTCCAACCGGTTTTATTCGTAATGGGTGGGCCGTTGTAACTCACGTCAGGTGTGGTAATGATCGGGCACATATTATTGATATTAAGGGGAGCTGTCCCGAATTTCACTCCGATACTGCTAACCGCAAACATACAATCATCGCCAAGCGACATGTAAAATGAAATGTGATAGGATGTTCCCGCTACGAGGGGCGATGATAAATGTCCCTGCACATATTCCCGGTAAGGGCATCCCTGTGCCGTCGGTGCAAAAAAAGCATAACCCACCATCGCATTTCCCGTTCGGGGCGCCTGGGGGCCAAACCAGGCAGCCAAAAGAGGATTGGACATACACGTTACAGGAAGACTTGTTGAATAAATATCAGTCGAGGCATCCGTCGGGCAGGTCCAGTCGATCATTGCCGGGTTAAAAAACTGCGAACCGGGCAGGCCGTATGCCGTGCATAGTAAAGAGGAGCCATTCACCTGCTCGAAGCCTGGATTAAGTACGAGGTTCTGGGATACAGATGGGATGGAAAGCATGAAAAGCATAGCCGGAAAAAGCTTTAGCAGGAAATACGTCCGTAACATGTTCATATTGTTTGTCATTACCTGTTTCAAAATTAGTGATGCCGGTCTTCGCTTTTTTTGGATTTATATCATGTGCCTTCCTTGTAGGATAATCTGTAAAGAAAGGCTTTACAGGCTTTGACGTGATTATACCAAAGGCATCCTGAACAGGACGAAAAGAACAGCCTGCGTCCACGGTTTTTATGTAATTTTGGCTACTATGATATTTCAACTCCGGCATTGCTTTTTCTTCCTGTTGCTGGCCTTTGCTTCACCAGCCCTGGCGGATGACGACAAGTACCTGAAATACCAACGTTTGCTGGCGATAGAGGACGACAGCACCAAATGCGCAGAACTGATGCATTATGCCGATGCACTCACCGACAGCCTATACGACTATGATTTTGCCCTGCTGATCTTTCAAAAGGTAAATGCTATGTTAGACCAGGGCCGCTATCCCGATCTTCAGCTGGACCTTTATTCCAAATGGGGACTCGCCAATTACAGGAAAGGAAATTATGAAGAAGCGGATAAGCTCTATGTGAAAGCGCTGAGCCTGAAAAGGCTTGATAAAGATCCGGCATTGAAAGCCAAAATCCTGAACAGGGCCGGCGCCAATCTCCTGGAGCTGGGAGTTCACAAGCGCTCGCTCAGTTATTACAATGAAGCGCTTGCCATCTACGTGAAACTGAATGACGATAACGGAAAAGCCATGGTCTATCAAAACATCGCTAATATTTTTGCCATTTCGGGAAACCTGGCGGAGTCTGATAAGTTCATGGATAAAGCCGCTGCCCTGTTTCTTCAGCGAAAGCAGATAGAAAATTACGCCACGGTGATCGGCAACAAGGCCTACCTCAAATGGAAGCTGGGTTATCCGGACAGCGCCAAAACACTGCTGCTTAAAGCCCTCAGGATTCCTTTACCCACCATGAAAGCTCCCGGCCATCTCATCGACCGGCATTTCAACCTGGGGCTGGTTTATGCGGATCTCAAGCGTTGGGACAGCTGCTTCTTTTATCTTGAGAAAGGAAAACAAATTTCCGACTCGCTTGGAATCGGCACTGAATACGAAGGCATGTACTTCTATAATGTGGGCTACTGTTATAAACTAAAAGGGAATGATCTTAAAGCAATAGATTATTATAAGAAAGCGCTGAGCATCAAAACAGGAATCCCCAACTACGGTAACTTGTACCACAATATTGCCGCCGCCTACCTCAGCGCCAAACAATACGACAGTGCTTTTGTGTATAAGGAGCTGAGTGCCCGCTTAGCCGACAGCGTATACAAGAGCGAATTAAAACAGCACATTGCCTTCGAGAACAAACGGGTAGAGCTTTTGGAAAAAGATTATGCCAACGAAATCCAGTCTTCCCTTCAAAAGCAATCGCTGCATGAGCTTAGAAACAGGAATTACTTATTCGCCGTTATTATCCTCCTGCTGGTTGGCTTCTTAGTGCTGCTCTTCCTCTATTTCAGGCAATACAAGATCAAAATTAAAAAAGAGCATTTACAAAGTGAGCTCGACTTTTTGAAAGCGCAGCTCAACCCGCACTTTCTCTTCAATTCCATCAACAACATTTATGTGCTGCTGGATGAGAACAAAGAAAAGGCTTCCGAGATCCTGCTGAAATTTTCTTCGCTCATGCGCTACCAGCTTTATGAGTGTAATGTGAGTGCCATTCAGCTCAGTAAGGAGCTGCATTTTTTAGAAGATTACATCGCCTTCGAAAAGCTGCGCTACGCCGAAAAGATCGGGGTTCATTACCATTTTGATCATGAAAAAGCAGATCACCTGCTCATCGCTCCCTTGCTTCTACAGCCTTTCATTGAAAATGCCTTTAAGCATATTCCCAAAAGCAGGCAGGAGCAAGGCCAGATCATCATCAACGGTAAGATCATAGACAATACCCTCCTGTTTGAAGTAACAAACACGGTCAATACAGCCCATGTCTCTACCCTTCCGGGCGGGATCGGTCTCGGAAATGTGAGAAAGCGCCTGGGTCTTTTGTACCCTAACAAACATGAGCTGCATACACGCATCGAAGAGGGCCTGTTTAAGATCAGCTTAAAAGTAACATTGGTAAATGGTTAATTGTGTGATTATTGAAGATGAGCCTTTGGCTCAGAAAGGCCTGCTCAACCTGATCAGGCCGATGGAGAACCTCCGGGTGATGAGCGTGTGCGACGATGTGGAGGATTTTTTGAATTTCCAGGAAAGCAGCTCCGATAAGCCCGACCTCTTATTGCTGGACATAGAGTTGCCGGGCATGTCGGGCATTACCTTCCTGCGTAAGCTGCAACCGGGTATTCCTGTTATTTTAACGACGGCCTACCACCAGTTTGCAGTAGAGAGTTATGAGTTGAATGTCCTCGATTACCTGCTGAAGCCTATTTCGAAAGAGCGCTTTCAGCAGGCCATTCAGAAAGCGGAGCAGTATATTGCCTTCTCAAAAAACAAGAGTCCCGAAAAGCAGGATTTCATTTATGTGCGGTCGGAAAAGATCATTGAGAAGATCGTGTTTGATGAGCTCTATTATGTAGAAGCCATGCGCAATTACGTGATCTACCATTGTGAGAAGCGTAAGCTGATCTGTTACAACTCGCTCAAGAACACAGAGCTCCTGTTACCTGCCGACCGTTTTGTAAAAGTTCAGAAATCCTTTATCGTCAATAAAGAGAAGGTTCAGAAAATTGAGAAAGGCAGCGTCTTCATTCACCAAAAGAGCATCGCCATCAACCGGGAAAATAAGAACAGGATCATTCAGTTGCTCACGGAGATATGAAGGGTTTTCATCTCAGTCTTTCCAGTCTCCCTCAAATGTACCGTTCAAAAATTCACCATGTCCTTTTGCCAGGATGGTGCAGCCCGGCAGGGTCAGCGATAATTTCAGCAACCCTTCATAAATAAAATTTCCCTCGTATACGGAAAGAACGATTCTCTGCAAAGAAGTCATACCGGCCAGGCGGTCGAGGCCATCCTGATCGATGCCCGTTTCCTGGATTTGTAAATCGCCCAGGTTGCGGATCTGTTTCAAATGCAGGATGCACAAATTGGTTAGCTGCGGATTTTCTTTCAGGCGCAGGTATTTCAGCGACGCCAGCTTTTTAAGCTCACACAGGCCATCGTTCGTGATCTCTGTCCCCTGCAGATCCAGGGTTTCGAGCCTTGAGACGCCACACAATACCGCAAGACCGGCATCCTTGAGGTCGGAACCTGAGAAGCTGGCACCGCTTAGCTCCGGCAATAATTTCAGCTTCTCCAATTCTCCTTTATTTCCTGTCGGATCGCCATAGTGCCAGGCAAGGTAAGCGATACCCACCTCATAGAACTGAGAGCCGATTTTTATAGAATTTTCCGGAGAAGGCATATATGTTGAACGACCAGATAAATAAAGCGCATGGCATCCATCCGGATGATGCTTTTGTCTTTTTAGTTATTATCACCCTTAAAGATCCCGGCGATCTTATCTTTCAGCTGGATCACTTTTTCGATGTTCTCCTGGATGGCAGGCACCGTCATTTCCGTGATCTGAGAGTCGCTCAGCGATTTCAAGGATTCGGGATAGAACATCACGAAGCTGGTGAACTCATTATTTTTGTTCAGGATCTTAGGCATATTATCCACATGGAAATCGTAAGACACCGTTTGCTTGCGGCTGCTTAAGAACACAAAAAGGTCATCTTCCTTCACCTGGTCGGTGATCTCCTGGTCCTCATAATCCGTTACCATCTGGTAATTATAAAAGTCTTTTTTCTTGTCCTGGATCAGTGCGGTAAAGGTCTCAATGGTCTTGGGCTGTCCGTACACGATGGTCTGGTTGCCGAGCTGCTTCATCAGCGCATTCATTTTTTTCACCACCAGGTTGAAGCCGCTTTCCAGCTCGGCATTGGGAGTAAGGATTACTACAATGCGGCTGTAGGTATTAAGCGGCTGAATGATTTTTGAGATGATCACCGACTGACGGGTTTTCACTAAGAGATTATCGGCAATGTTTCCGAAAATAATATTGGAATTGACCTGCTGCGCTTTCCAGCTGATGAGGATATCGGAGATGCTGTAGGCTTTGGCTGTACGCGCCACGCCATCTACAATGCTCAGGTCCACTTTTTTAAGCACCTGTACTTTTTTGTCGCCCGAAGAGATCTGCTCTACCACGCCGTCAATCACTTTCTTCACCACGTTGATCTTTTCATCGGCCTCCGCATTCTCTTCTACGATCGACAAAGGGTAGATGGGTTCGGAAGATTTCGGGTCCTTAATGAGCAAGGCCAGATCGATGAGGCGGGCAATATTTTCGGGATTGCTCACCGGGATGAGGATGCGCTCCGTACGGTCGATGATCTTTTTAGAAGCTTCTTTCTCCGTCATGGCTATTTTCCTGGCGGCCCTTTCGGTAACGAAGGAGCTCACCATGCAGCTGACGAGGATAAGGATGATCGTTCCGTTGATCACATTCTGATCGAAGAGCCCTATATCGTAGCCCACCTTGATCACAGCCAGTGTGGCAGCGGCATGCGAGGCGCTGAGCCCGAACATCACGCGCTTTTCGTATTTGGTGTATTTATAAACAAGGCCTGTAGCCTGTGCTGCCAGCCATTTGGTCACCAGAGCGGTGAGGCTGAGGATGCCTGCAAATACCAGGGCACCGGTGCCTGTAAAGAATACCCTGAAGTCGACGAGCATGCCCGCACTGATGAGAAAGAAGGGAATGAATAAGGTATTACCGATGAAGATAATACGGTTCATCAGCACCGAATTGTGCGGGATCACCCGGTTGAGCGCCAGCCCCGCCAGGAAGGCACCGATGATTGGCTCTACGCCGGCCAGCTCGGAAAAGAAACCTGAGATGAACACCGTAGCCAGCACATAAATGTATTGCGAGCTCCCCTGCCCTTCGAGGTTCCGGAAGAACCAGCGGCTGACCTTCGGTAAAAGGTACAACACGGAAAAACATAAGAGCCCTAAGGAAACCACAAGCCTGAGCCAGAACATGGCGTTGATCTCCCCTCCTACCACGTTGGTGATCACACCCAGGAGGATGAGCACGGCACTGTCGGTAATGATGGTGCCGCCAAAGGATACCTGCACGGCCCTGTTCTTCACAATGCCCATGTTACTCACGATGGGGTAACTCAGCAGGGTGTGGGTAGAGAACATACTCGCCAGCAATAACGCCGGCCATAAGGTAAAACCGAACAGGTAAATACACACGAGGTAGCCGATGATGATGGGAATGAAAAAGGTGAAGGCCCCGAACACAAGACTCTTGGACCTGTTCTGCTTATACTCCTGCATATCGATTTCGAGGCCCGCCAGGAACATGATGTACAACAGGCCTGTTTTACTGAAGAGCTCAAAGCTGGTTGACTTCTCGATGATGTGTAGCGTATTGGGGCCAATGATGACCCCCGCAATGATGAGGCCGATGATGCCGGGGATGCGAAAACGTTTCAGGATCAGCGGTGCAAACAGGATAATCAGTAAGGTAAGCGCCAGGATAAGAACGGGATTTTTTACCGGCAGATAATGACTAAAGAACTCATGGAAGGCCTGAAGATTATTCCCTAAAAGTTGCATAAGCCAAAAAGAGTGTTTAACAAAAATAAAGAAATAATGCACACTAATCACCGATTGCCGAAATTAAAGCTATAACCTGTCAAGAGTCCGGCAGGAAGGCGTTTGAAGAAGGTCTGCTACCTGCCACAGGTATTCACCAAAAAAAGCCGCCGGAGCATTTCATCCGGCGGCTTTTCATCATGAGGCTCATGTTACAGTGCATCTCCTTTCTTTTTAGTCCGGCATAGGCGGCCATATGGTAAAGATCCTGTACACGTAATTACCATCCGGGGTGCCGGCCGGGTCTATCCGCACACCATAATTGCAGTCAATGGCCTGGGCGGGCACGCTGCCACCTTCACGCTCTACCTGCACAATAGTACCTGAACCGATCGCGGAAATACCGAAATAAAATCTCGGGTAAATGGTGATGCAACCGTATCCATTGGTGCAAACAAAGCCAAAGCATTTACGCTCACCGGGCTGCAGAACAATCACCCGCCTTAACATCCCGGTAGAGGCCATCATATTTCCCTCGCAATCCTGCCATGAGGAGTAATACATGCTTACCTCAAGCGGACATTGGCCTCCGTTCTCGAAACAATAATCAGGACAACGGCTCATAACAGGAGGATCGGGATTAGGATTCTCGGGGTCTCCATCACGAACCGGGGGATTGTTAATTTCAGCCGGGTCCGTCGGGCCGGTGGTTGTTCCGGGCTGAGTGCCGCTGAGGGTTTCCTGCGAATAGGCATTGATACCTGCTACAAGTACGAATGCCAGGAGTAAAAGTTTTTTCATGCTTCACATCATTTAATTGGTTAAAAATTTAATTAATCAAATGTCGCCCATGAAAAAACGCTTTAAAATACCCAATGAGAATTCTCGGCTTACTGTTTAGAATTTCTGCGTTTCCGCTGAGATTTTTTTCAACGACGCTGACCTGCTCAGGCCGGGTCGAGCATCCTCAATAGTTTTTCTTTTTTGGCGGATGATACCTGGATCAGCCTGCCATCAACCAACTCCAGGGTTCCGCTTTTGCTTTTGATAAAACGTACTACTTTTTTCAGGTTCACGATATTGGTATTGCTCACACGCAGAAAACCGCTGTCTTCCAGCAAGGCTTCGTAATGGCCGATATTCTTTGAAGCCACCAGGCGGGTGCCATCGTCGAGGTAAATACTGGTATAGTTATTATCGCTTTCCATAAAGCTGATCCTGGCCAGTGCTATAAAACGAATGTCGGTATGCGTGGCGATGGCCAGCTTGTCAAAAGGCTTTTGTTGTTTCAGCCCGGCCTGCAGGTTGCCTAAGTCCGTCACTCCTGCTGAGCTTCCATTCCCTGCTTTTTTAACGGCCTCTGCCAGTTCCTGCCTGTCTATAGGTTTCAGCAAATAGTCGAGTGCCGAGAATTTAAAAGCCCTGATGGCAAACTGATCGAAGGCTGTAATGAAAATAATTTTAAAGCGGGGAGCTTCCACATGCTGTAACAGGCTAAAGCCATCGCCTCCCTGCATCTGAATGTCGAGGAAAAGCAACTGCAGATGCTGTTCATGTTTTTGGATTTCTCCCAGACCCGACGTCATGGAACCTGCCCTGGCCAGGACATTCACTTCGGGGTGGTATTTTTCGAGCATGAGGCTCAGGAGCTCAATGCAGGCTGGTTCATCGTCGATGATGATGGCGTTGATCTTATTCATAGATGACAGGAATTATTAAGGTGACTTTAGTTCCGCAGGCGCCGGCCTCGTCATAGAGGTCTTCGATCACGACCGGCGCGTTTACTTTTTGTTTTTTTAATAACAGCTTAAGCCGCTCTTCTGTGTAGCGGATCCCCGTTGAGGGACTTTTGGCGGGAGACATCGCTTGTTCTTCCGAAACCCGGCGCCTGCCGGGGCCATTATCTTCCACCACAACCACAATCAGGCCGCTGTCTTCCGAAAAACAGATCTTCAGGATCCCACCGCTGCCTTTTCCGGATAAACCATATTTGATGGCATTCTCCACAATGGGTTGTATAACCAGGGGCGGCAGCCTGATCTCTGTGCGATCCATCCCTTCAGCCATATGAAGCTGCAGCCCGAATGCCTGGTCGAAGCGACTTTGCTCCAGTCCGATATAGGTTTTCAAAAAAGCAATCTCTTCCTCCAGGCTTATTTGCTGCCTCCCCGAATAAATCATCGTTTGCCGGATCAGCCTTGCAAATTTGGGGATATAGTTTTCCGCATCCTGCCATTGATGCTTCATAATAAAGACCTGCAGGGAGCTCAGTGAATTAAAAATAAAGTGCGGATTCATATACAGGCGTATGGCTTTCATCTCGCTTTCGAGCATCCCTTGCCGGAGATCGCTCTTCCGCTTGTTGGAACGCACCACCAGCCAGGCAATAAGCACCACCAGCAAAAACAGGCTACAGGCTATCAGGATCCGGAACCATTTGCTCTGGTACCAGAGCGGCAGGATCGTAAATTTAAAACCTACCGGTCTGCTCCATTCACTGTTGTATTTTTTGGCACACAGCGACAGCTCATAAGAGCCCGGACTCAGGTTGTAGAACTCCAGGACATTGGCCGAGGTTTCGCTCCAGCCATGATCTTTATCCTTAATCTTATAACGGTACTTAAGAGTTTCCGGCGATTGAAACGTAATAGCTGTATAGGTAATCCGGATGATACCGTTGACGTACATGAATACCGGGCTGGCGGAAAGCGGATACGATACCTTACCGACTGTAAATTGCTTCACATACACTTCAGGTGGTTTGGCCTTATGGATAATTTTTTTCAGGTCGATAATGGAAATGCCATCGGCTGTAGCAGCATATACTTTTCCATCATGCACATCCAGGCCCTTCACATTCACATTAAGGAGGTTGTCGTTCGTCATAAAAGACATAATGAACTGAAGTGTACGGGCATCGAATACGCTAATACCATTATTGGTGGTGATCCATATGTGGCCCTGCTCATACAGGATCTCATGACAGGTATTGCCTGTGAGCGCTGAATTGTCGGTGCTCAGGTGTGCAAACAAGCGGTTATTCTTCAAAATAAAAACGCCATTGCCATCGGTAGCTACCCAAAGATATCCCTGTGCCTGTTTGATGTCCACGAGGTTTGAAGCGAAGATTTTCTCTCCGGCAATAAAGGCGCATTTCCGCGGCGCCAGATCAAAGCGGTAGAGTTTTCTCACCGTCGTAAACCAACAACCTGTATCGCCCGACGCTGCAATGGATACAAAACGTTCCTTATACAGATCGTTGTAGCTGTACAGTGGAATAAACCTGCCCTTATCCAGCAAAGAGATCGCTCCCCTGCTGCTGATCCAGCTCCTGGTTTCTCCTTCGTCTATATCATTGCAGGCGCTGTATCCCCGGGTATCCATCAAGGTATCCATGATACGCCCGCTTTTGATGGAATACAGAAATAATCCCATATCCGATCCGATGAGAACCTGTTCCTGCGACAACCATTTAATCTGATTGATCCTCGGGGGAGCTCCCAGGACATTAAAGGAATAATGATGCACCAGACGATCTCCGGACATGACTCTGAAATGGCCGGTGTAGGTTCCTACGCCATAGTGATTTCCATGGCCCGAATGCCGGATGGCCGTCACCGATTTGATGGGAATGTTGCTAAGGTAAGATTGCGACACCGGGAGGTAAAAGCAGCCCCCGGAAAGCGTGTTCACCCAAATGCCACCTTCACTGTCTTCTGTGACATGAGAAACGATGGCATCTTCTAAATAATACTCCAGGTTCTTAAATCCTTTTTTTTGAAAATCCCTGGCAACAAAAAGTCCCCGGTTGGCACCTATCCAAAAGTCGCCCTTCACGATCCGGATTGCAGAGATTGCCAGGTCTTTGTTGTTTCCCAAATGCCCGTTCCTTAATAAGATGCGTACCGAATCGTTCCGGAACAGGCAAAGTCCGGCATTGCTTATAAAGTACTGGGATCCATCGGGAAGTACCTGCGTATAAGGCCGTGTTACAGATTGTTCCTGCCTGATAATGGGATAATAAACCCGATACGAAGCCCCTGAACGGAGATTGATCCTCACTAAACTGTCGCCACTGAAAGACAGGAGATTGGCCGTATCTCTGTAATTAATAAAAAGCCGGATACCGGACTCGGTATATTTTTCATCAAAGGCAGGCGTTGCTTTTTCGCTAAGCTGCATCCCATCATAACGAAGCACATTGAACTTACCGTATTTAGAATACCATACCGTGCCCTGTGGGTCACACATCATGCCGTTGATAAATTTATGGGATGAATCACGGTCCCGTAGCGGGGCCTCGCTTTCTTCATTGATAAATGTGCCGTTTTGGAAATAGGAGAGCTTACCATTGTAACTGCTAAACCAGATCCTGCCCTTCCGGTCTTCGATGCAGCGGAAGTTGTCATTATCCGCCAGGCCGTCTTTGATCGTAAAGTTTTCAAATGTCTTTCCGTCAAAACGGCTCACACCCGATTCGGTACAGAACCACATATAACCTTTGGAATCCGACATGGAAAAATAAACGATGTCGCCCGGTAAGCCATCGTTTACCGTATAATGCCTGAAGCCCGGCGACTGGGCGTTCGCCACGGTGATCCATCCTAATAAGGCAAAGTATACAAAACAGGCACGCATAGAAACATAGTAAACACATCGGGCTTCACCAATGTAGTTATATTTCTATACACCGGCTGGTGCCAGCGAGTGAGCAACGTTATTGCGTCTTTAAAATTGCCTGTATAATGAAGGAAAGAGTGGCCATGATTGTTTACGAGGACATGCTTTACTAATGCCTGAAAAAACAATTGATGCCTAAGCCGATAGAATACAATTTACCGTTGACGGTTCCTGTGGAATAGGCATAGGTTTCCGAAAGCTTTGTATCGGTGAGCGCCAGCCTGTAGATGGGAAAAATACGGATGCGGGAATACCTGAGGGCAATGTCGATACCCGCGCCAACCTGGAGCTGTGGCGTTACCGATGAAAAGCCCGATGTAGAAGAGCTTGATAATTCCATCTCATTGTCGTTTTTATCGATGCCGAATACACTCGTTTGTTGGTTGATGAAAAAATTGGTGGAAACACCCGCCGTGATAAAGGGCGATACCTTTCTGCGGGTGAAGTACACATCGAGGCGAAGCGGTACATCAATGTAACGGTAATCATACACATAGTACATGGAAACCGGGTCGCTGTCAATCGCCGAAGGATTGTACTCGATCTCTTTGGTTTTACCGCCCTTGCCACTGTATTGCACACCCAGGGTCAGTGCCAGGTGTTGGTTGATCTGGTACATGCCCTCCAAACCTACCGTGACCGAAAATTTGGGAATGTCGTAATCAGACTGGTAGTTTTTAATTGCCGGTACGCCGCTGTTAGTCCTCGGAATGATACTATAAGAAAGATCCGGAGAAACAAAGCCACCCGTGTAGAAGCGTGCGGCGGGCCTGTAGCCCGGCTCTGTATCAGGAATGGTATCCTGCGCCACCAAAGAGGTACCGGAGAAAACCGTGATGGCGAAGATTAACCTCAACGTTTTCATAAGCGTCGTTTATTCTACTCTCTTCAAACTTGCTGCCAGCTATATCCGTTTGAATTGATAACATGAAGTGCCCATCTCAGGCACTTCATGTTAAAACGTCAGCACATATTGAATAGAAGTCGTACGCGGCGACTCGATCTTAAGCGGCCTTAACGAATAAGCCGTATTCAACAGGTTGTTGCACACGATGGATACTTTCTGCTTCTTGTCGATCGTATAGCTGATGCGCGCATCAAAGACCTGGATCCAGGTATGTGTTCTCCAGTAATTGACTGCCTTGATTTGGTTGAAGTAAGGCCCACTGCTGGTCAATACCTCAACATCCTGGAAAGCCCTGTCTATATTATTCATTTTACTATAGCCACGGTAGCTGAAGCCTAAGCCAAAACGGAAGATCTTAAATTCGATATCCCCTTTCACCATGTGCTTGAAGCGGTATTTCAGGATATTATCCGTTGTATCCATGCTCGCTGTTTTGTAGCTCAGGTCCTGCCCGAAACCTCCCAGCGATTTATCCCGCGCATACACACTGTCGGGCGTTAAGGAAACCGGCTCGATATAGGTATAGCCCAGCAAAGTCGTCACTCCGAATTTCTTGTTGCTTTCGGGAGTGGTGGCCGCCAGGGAAATATCCACGCCGCGTACCCTCGAATCGCCTGTATTTAAAAATTTAAAGCCAACCAGGCTTACATCCGGGTCCCACACACCGAACAGGTATTCGATGGTATTATGGTACTTCTGGTAGAAACCGGCAATATCCAGGTAACCGGCAAATTTCCCGAACTTAAAGCCCTGCTTCAATCCCAGCTCAAAGCTGTTGCTGGTTTCCGGCTTCAGATCCGGGTTTGGGAACACCCCGAAGATCCCCGCTTTTGTGGCAATATAACGCTCGGTAATTGTCGGGTAGCGGAAGCCCTGCCCGTAAGATGTACGGACGAAGGTTCCTTTCATCACCTGAAGGCTTGCCCCTGCCCGGAAGATAGGCGCCACCACACTTTGCTGCGTATTCATTTTGAAATACTCATAACGGAAACCACCGGAAAGGTTGAGCACCCTCCAGAATTTTTTATCGAGCTGCACATAGCCCGAGGCATTCGTGATCTTATTATTGGGCGTACCGCTCGACGCATACAGGGAAGCATGCGAGGTGGACTGGTTGCCTACAACACCGCCCGTAAAGGTCAGGTCGATGCTTTTGAAAATGCGCTGCAGCTGGTATTCACCGTACAGCATCGTCCCGTTATTGGAAAGGTTATTGGAGATCTGGTTATCGGAGTGGAAAATGCGCGTCACCAGGCTGTGGCTGATACCATTGCCTGTGGTGTACTTAATAAAAGGATCAATGTTGTATAAGTTTTGTGTCTGCAGGAAGACAGCTCCGGGATAGCCTCTGTATAAGCCCAGGGAATCGTCGAGCCAGGCAAAGACCATATTGGTTTTGTTGTACATCGCATTCCCGTTTACGCCGAAGCTCAGCCCCGGAATTTTTTTAGCGCGGTAGCGTAAGTTAAAGTTAATGCGTCCGCGTTTTTTCAGCATATCCTCATTGGTGAAAACCGGTATCGTATCCGCAATTTTAAAGGCGGCTTTAATCGCAGGAGGCATATAGTTCCCCTGGGGCGCCGGGCCGATGTATCCCTGGTCCATATTAAAATTGCCCCCGATCGTGAAATCAAGATTGTTGTTAATGATGCGGGAATGCATAAAATTAAGGTTGGTAAACCCGGGGATCGATTGGTTGTACCAGTTTTCGGCAGGAGCTTCGGGCAGGCTATAATTTCCTAAAGAATAATTCACAACGGTTTTGGGCTTGGCTCTCGGGTATGCAGTACGCACATTGATGACACCGTTGAGTGCCGATGAGCCATACAATACCGATGAAGCTCCTTTGATGATCTCAATCTGCTCGATGTTCTCTACGGGAATATAGCTCCACTCCGGCCGGCCGGCATCGCCGCTTAATAGCGGAATGCCATCTACCACAATGGCAACACGGCTTCCCACGCCAAAGGTAAATCCGCTGCCACCGCGGATTTGCGGATCATTATCGATAATACTCAATCCGGGAACCTGCTCTAGGGCAGTTTCTACGCTGGTAGTATTCTTGTTATTAATGAGGCTGGGCCTGAGCACTTCCATCGATATGGTAAGCTCTTCCAGCTTTTGCTCAAACTTACCGGAGGACACCACTACCGTTTCCAGCAATTTGGCAATCGACCTGAGCTTAAAGTTTCTCTCCACCACCATGTTGGAGCCTACATAGATTTTCACGGTATCGCTTCCCAGGCCTATGTAGCCGCAGATGATCTGCTGATAGCCGGTATCTACTTCAAAGTAATATTTGCCGTCGATGTCGGTCGCGGTTCCCTTCGACATGTCTTTCACAAGCTGGATCGTGGCACCGGGCAGCGTTTCTTTGGTGCTCGCATCGGTGACCACACCTTTGAGAATGCCTGTGGATTGGGAAAACAACATATGCCCGGCAACAAGTACCAGAGCTGTCAGACATAACCTGATTGACTTCATAGAGGGAATTTGTTTTTTTAATTTACCGGCTGTATCGCTTTTTACAAGGCTCCGGGCAACACTAAAGGCAAGTTTGAAAATAAGATCAAAAAAGAAAAATCCCTCACGACATGCCATGAGGGATTTTGGAAAAGGAAGCTTAATCTTTAATGAAACGGGCAATCGCCGCTTTGGAATTACCTGATTGAATCCTTACGGTATACATACCGGAAGTGAGCTCGTGGCTGTCAATCGTAATCACCATTTCAGAAGACGTTAACGTCATGACTTTTTTACCAACCATATCATACACTTCCACCGTTTTCAGCTCTGTGCTGTTGGTGTTGATGTGCAGAACATCCTGTACAGGATTCGGGTAAAGTTTCACAGCCGCTGTTTGTAATTCGTCGATCCCGGTGCAGGCATCTACTGTGACTACTTTTGAATCGCTTGCCGAGCAACCGCTGGTATTGGTATAAGTGTAAGTTACGGTAAATGATCCTGCTGATGCCGGAGTGAATGAGCCGGACGCAACACCGGTTCCTGAATAGCTACCGCCGGAAGGAGTTCCGTTAAGCGCAATAGCAGCACTACCGGCACAAGGCGTACTGGTAATAGCAGCTAAGGTTACCACAGGAGTTGGATTTACAACAACTGTACTTGTAGCCGTATAGGTTCCTGCGCAACCTGCTGCTGACGCTGCTACGGTATAGGTGGTGTTCGATGTCGGAGACACAGTAATGATGGCACTATTAGATACAGGAGAAGTCCAGGTATAGGAAGAAGCACCACTCGCTGTGAGCGTTGCGGAATTTCCGGAGCAGATCGTCGCGCTGTTTATCGAAACGGTTGGCGAAGACGTAATCGTTACCGAAGTAGTGGTGCTGTGCACACAGCCCAGGGCATTGGTTCCGGATACACTGTAGTTGGTGGTAATCGTAGGGCTCACGGTAATGGTTGCCGAGTTGGAAGCCGGGCTGGTCCAGGTATAGCTGCTCGCACCCGAAACCACTAAGGACACGGTTCCGCCGGAGCAGATCGTGGCCGCATTTACCAACAGGTTGCTGGCAGAGATGCTTACCGTGGCTGTTTTTTTAGCGCTGCAACCGGAAGCATCTGTGCCGGTTACCGTATACATTGTTGTGGAAGAAGGCGTCACCGCAACAGTCGTTGTTGTCGCGCCCGTATTCCATGAATAGGTAGAAGCACCGCTGGCGACAAGTGTTGCTGTTTGGCCGGCACAAATGGTCGGAGAAGTCACGTTGACAGTTGGAGCGGCATTCACGCTCACCGTTTTAGTAACCGCTACAGTTCCTGAAGGATACGTCGATGTCAGGGTTACAGAGTAAGTTCCGCCTGCAGAATAAGTCACACCAGGGTTTTGTGAAGTTGAGCTGGAAGGGGATGCACCCGGAAAAGACCATACCCATGAGGTCGGCGTTGCTGTCGACTGATCGGTAAAGGTAGCAACGGCACCTGGACAGATGGTTGCAGGCGCATTGAAATTCGCTACCGGATTATAGATCAGCTCCAGGTCATCCAAAAACATAATACTGCCTGTGCTGCTCGAATTCGGAGCTACTGTCAGCTGGTTATTGGAGGAGGTCACATTCACCATCACATAAGCCGGTGTACTTGAGCTCACATAATTGAATGGAACCGAAAAACGTTTCCAGGCTGCCTGGTTGGCGGCAGGTGTTACGTATAACGCATCGCCGATTTTGTTGGCTGACATATTCGGATGGTTCGAGTTAAAAGGTGTTTCAGGATCATAATAATCGCCTGTGTGCAGGATCACGCGCACTTTTCCTTGTTCCGCTGCGGCACCCGTTCCTCCGGTTGCCTGCGTATATTTATACCAGCCTACCAAGCTGTCCGGACGGCCTGTTAATGGAATGCGGGCGCCATTAGCGGCTGTCGCACTCAGGAAGCCTTCCGATTTATTGGAGGAAGGAGCTTCCACCACACCAGAGGTGACGTTTCCGTTGACAGTAGCGATAATAAAATATTTGGTTTCTACCCTCACGCAATAGGTTCCGGAGTGCGGGCTGGTAGCGCGACTACAGGTCTGAGGACCGGAGCTGGCCAAGCCTGTTCCCGTTTTGTTTGAGTTGAAGCTGGTAGGTTCCTCCGTAGAAGAACCGACATTGTCCCAGTTTTCGAAACCGGCATTTGCAATTTGGGTTTGCCCGAAAGCAAAAGCACCCATTGCCAGAAATAAGGTCGTAAATATTTTTTTCATAGAGTTTGGTTTAGTGTTTAGTGATATCAAAAATACAAAAAACATACGGAATTAGCTTTAAAAAAAACATCCCGAACCATAAAGTTCGGGATGCTCAAAATGAATTTGTTAAAAGCCGTTGTTCCCTTAAAAAATCATTTTAATTGTCTTGCTTACTCTTCACATGTACACCGTGCTTATCAATCACCACTTTCGATTCTTTGGAGTTAATGTTCACACCGTTACTGTCTACTTTAATGCTGGCATCTTTGGCATTGATGTTCACTCCGTTCACATTGATATTCACGTCTTCATCAAAATCATGCTCCTGAGCTTTTCCATCGACGTAATCGTTCACAGACACCAGGCCTTCGCAATCCACACATACCAGGCCGGTTTCGGTCATTTTCCAGCGGCGGCCCACCATATCGCCATCGTAGGTGTTGGTTACGTTCTCTATGTCATAGATCAGGCTTTCCAGTGATTTATCAAGATAGATGACCGTACCGACAGGGATCCTTAAGATCGCCGTTACATCCTGGTTTCTGAATTTATCCACGCTGTTTACCCTGAACAGATCATCGAAGATCAGCTCGTTGTTTTGCTGCTTCACACTATAGGAAATATGCTTCGCCCTCAACCGCGCCATCTCTTTTCCATTGCCCCTGGCCTCTTTCACGATCACCAGGTCCGTTTTACCGTTTTGGGATTTGATCACATTTAAGCTCGCGTTGCCCAACAGGTATTTTGTGTTGTCATGCTTACCGATCATAAACCCGGGCCTGTGTCCACGGTAGTAATTTCTTTCTCCTTCTTCACCTTCATCGCTTATGGCCAATTCACCATAATCCACACCCAGCTTGTTCATTTTAAGCACAAGGGTGTCGTTTTGCTGCACTTCCACATTTTCCCTGAGCTTGGCTACTTTGTTGAAGTCCTGGCTTGTACGGGTTCCTACATAAATAAGCATAACAAAGCCTACCAACCAGAGAATACCTGCCGACAGATTGACCCAGCGGTTGGAATACCGCACCTTAAAGAGAATTTTCACGCCACCGTAAATCATCATCACAATAGGCGTTCCAACGAAAATAGCGATCCCGATCAGGCCGATGTAAAAATCTTTTCCATCAAGCAGGATCATGTCGATCCACTCGCTGCCCTCTACATTAGAGGTCATAAACGACACCCCAAAGATCGAGCTGAACAGGCCGAGGAAAAAGATCAGGCCGAAGATCACCATCAGTACACCAAGGATTTTAAACAGCACGCGGCCGATGTTTGTCAATAGATCGGCAATAAAATCAACCGTTTTTTCGGCAGCGTTACGCGGAACCCCTCTGTCTGAAAAATCACGGAAATCCTTTCCGTACTTTTCCATCCTTTTTTTAAGTTGCTCCGCCTCTTCCTTTACCGCTTTGGAGATGTTATTGATATCGGCTTTCTCGCCTTTCATCATCAGCCTGTCGGCTGTGGTTTTGGCTTCAGGGATGGCAATCCATAAGATCAGGTACAACAAAAATCCCGTGCCGGCAAAAAAGAACAATAATAACAAGGCAATACGCAACCATACCGGGTCGAAGCCAAAGTAGTGGCCCACACCCGAACACACGCCGCCAATCACTTTATTGTCGCCATCGCGGAACAGGCGCCTCTTTACAGGTTCGTCGTTGTTGTCGTTCTGGTCTGCCGCATCGTTTACATCAGCCGCATCGGCCACAAACTCTTCGGGCTTGCCCATATTATCAATCACATAGTCCACGTCGCTCATCAGTACCACTTGTTTCACCGTGCTCGTTTTTCCCTGGAGCATTTCGGCAATGCGCGATTCGATGTCGCTCATGATTTCATTTCCGCCATCAGCCTTGTTGAACAAGCTTTTGATGGCAGCGAGGTATTTGCTTAATTTTTCATAAGCATCTTCTTCTATATGAAAAATAATACCGCTGATATTTATAGTTACTGTTTTATTCATAGTCTCATTTTATTAAAATAGGTTTAATTCTTTGGTTGTATCGTTTTATTGACGGCGTCCACCAGCTCTGCCCACGAGAGCTGAAGCTCCTTGAGGTAAGTAACCCCTATTTCGGTGAGCATGTAGTACTTACGCGGTGGGCCCGAAGTGCTTTCTTCCCAGCGGTAGGTTAGCAGACCTGTATTTTTCAATCGTGTTAAAAGCGGATAGAGTGTTCCTTCGACTACTACTAACTTTGTTTCCTTCAATTTCTCAATGATCTCTGTCGGATAGGCATCGCCCTGAGAAAGTATGGATAGTATGCAGAGTTCCAGAACACCTTTGCGCATCTGCGCTTTTGTGTTCTCTGAGTTTACCATATTTATAGTGTTTTAAAATTAAACTGAATGCTGTATGCGTTATTGGCTTTGAGCTGTTTGAGGCTCAGGGTCAGGAACTGCTCCTCTATGGCTTTTTTCAGGCCCTGGTTTTCGGTATTGGCAATCACAAGGTTTACCTGGCCGGCTTCATTTACCGTAAACACCACGTTTACTTTTTCTTCATGGCCCTGGTAGTGATTGAGATTGATCGCCGGAAATTTCACATGCTCCTTAATGATGCGTGATGCTGAGCCTGCATCTGTTTCCAATGGTTTTTCTCCGACAGGGGCCGCTACGGCCGACAGGCTGATGAAGATTCCGGAGAGTAACGCGAGTAAGCCTTTTTTTGAAAACAGGCCACCCCTCATCTGTTTGCTGGTATTATCCTTATTTTTCATAAATATGTTGTTTTGAATGGTTTATAATCTGTGTTCATCTTTTAAGCGTCGAAGTCAATTTCCGGTTCGCGAGTCCGGTCTTTCACTTTTTTGCTTCTTTGTTAATTGGCCTGCAGTGCTTCTTAACAAATGGGATCAACAGTACTATGCTTTAGTTATTATTAGGTGACACAAAGATACATTAATTATTCAGTACCTTGCAACACATAGTACTAAAATAATTAATAACTAATTGATAATCAATAGAACTATTTTTTGGGCAGCAAATTTGAAGAGCCCTTAAAAGCTGTTTTTAAGGTTTATGCATAATTGGTCGGACGAATTTTCGCAACTGTTTTCCATTCACGGACTTATTTCCCTGCTTACGCTGAGCATCCTGGAAATCGTGCTGGGGATCGATAATATCATTTTTATCTCCCTGACGGTGAACCGCCTGCCCAAAAGGCTGCAGCCGCGGGCCCGTACCATTGGCCTGCTGCTGGCACTCCTGGTGCGTACTTCTATGTTATTCTGTATTGGCTGGATTGCCGGGCTAAAGCAGCCCCTCTTCTATATAGGCGCGTATGGCATAGCGGGCAAAGCCCTGATCCTCTTTGCCGGCGGGATCTTCCTATTGGTAAAAACCTGGAAGGAAATTATGGATAAACTCTATAAACGCAGCAGAACAGATGCGTCGGGGAAGAAGGTCAATGACACCTTCAGGGCGGTGATCATCCAGATCGTGATCATCGATTTCGTGTTTTCTTTCGATAGTATCCTGGCCGCTGTGGGCCTGTCGGGCATCATCCTCATCATGGTAGCGGCCGTTACCATTTCCATGCTGCTGATGATCGTGTTTTCGGGCAAAGTTGCCGAATTCATCACTAAAAATCCGGGAATAAAAATGATTGCCCTCGTTTTCCTGCTCGTGATAGGAGGCATCCTGGTGGCGGAAAGCCTGGTGGATTGCTATAATACTACCCTGCCCGAAAAAGCACAGCTGCACATCAACAAGAACTATGCTTACCTCGCGCTGGCCTTTGCCCTGGTGGTAGAGCTTTTCAATATCAGGGAACGTAAGATCAGGCATTCACACGATCCAACATAAAATCACCGGAAACACGGGGTTTCCGGTGATGAATGAGTCGTTAACGATTAGTCTTTCTTCGGCTTTTCGTTGGTTGTAGCAGTCGACGTGCCTATAGGAGTTGTTTTGGTCTCGTTAGCCGGAGCCGGAGACTCAGCGGCCGTTGTTTTCTTGGTCGTAACAGCCCTGCTTTTAGTAGAAGATACGCCTTTCTCCGAAATGGATTTCTCGGTGGTAGGAGGTGTATTTGATTTTTTGGATGCCGGTTGCTCCTGTGCGCTTACCACAAACGGAGCAGCGAATAAAACGAATGCAATGATATGTTTCATGAGATCTTCTTTATTGGTTCAGAAACAAACTTAACAAAATAAATGCCAGACTCCAAATGCTAAGGCGTGTATTGGTTGGCGCCGGCATCCACAACACCCGAAGTGCGCGAATCGCCCTTCAAATCGGTATTCAACACACCCGGATTGATGAGGAGAACGGCCGGGTCGCCGATGCCACGGGCTTTAGAGCCATTGTTCAGCCGGAAATCATAATTGGAAACACCCCTGAAATCACTGGCCTTGTTAAAAACGTTATTGATGGAGTTGGTGCCTGTGATCACGGCTGTTTTCAGCAAGCAGCTGTTGAACTTATAGTTGGCGGTAGCGCCGGCTTTCAGATCCAGCTCCAGCTCATTGGCCTGGTTGCCGTCGATGATGCAGTTCCCGAAATAGGCGCTGTCGAGGTTATTGGGGGTAGAGCCGCTATAATTGTCGATGTGCACACAGACCTGGCCTCCCCTGCCCCCTTCCTTCTCAAAATAGTTGGCAAAGGTGCTATGCAGAAAGGTGTATTTTCCGCCTACGGTAAGCGCGGCAGCATATTCCTTGCAATTGCTGATGGTATTGTTGGCTCCCCAGATGTTGTAAGCAACGGCATACAATCCCCATTTGGAGCAGTTTTTTATAGCAGTGTTCGTCAGCTTCAGCCTGCCCGGCTGCTGCGTGGTGGCAATCACTTCGGTTTGCAGGCCAATGTAGCTGTTCTTAATGATGGCGTAGTTGATGTGGTTATCCAGGCGGCCTTCATTGATCCAGATCCGGTCCCACTGTCCGGGCTGATCCGAATAATCGCCCTCGCGTCTGTCGCCCTGGAAGATCACCTCGTTGCCGGCCACACCGTTTACCTGCAGCGAACCAAAACGGTACACCCAAAGGCCGGCGCCTTTGTGCATATATACCTTAACGCCCTGGTTGATGACCAGTCTTTGAGTAGAATCCACCACAAGCCAGCCATAGATCACATGCGGCTTGTCATTGTTCCAGGTTACCGTGGTATTGGTGGAAGAAGACAAGAGCGAATACGGCAAAAAGCCTGTTTTATATTGAATGGCCCGGTCGGGAAAATGGTAATAAGCATCCTGCCCCCAGGCCTCGAGGGCCACCGACTGGATATTACCGTTCACGTTAAAGAGGATCTTATCCTGGATCACCAGGGGCGTATTCTGACTGGTGGGATTGACGTTGACCTGGATAAAAATATAGATGCTGTCGTTGGCCAGGATCTCCACGCCGCTCACCTGCTTTCCTTTGATGCCGTCGACGTTCAGAAAGAAATTCGAGGCATTGCCCTGCTCAAGCGCCACCGAGGAGATATTGATCTTCTGGTTATTCTTATTCACCACGCGGATAGTGCGTGTGGTGGAGCCAATGGTCGTAAAAACGGTGTCGAATAGCACGGAATCCTGCGAAAACGTTACTTTTGCAGAAGGATCTGTCAGGGTCTTGTCTTTTTTACAGGACAAAAAAACCAGGGACAGGCAGGCAAAGAGGACAAAAAGTGGTTTCACAGGCATCAGAGAAGGCAAATTTATGTTTTTAATAACGATTTTAGGGATATAATATTGTTTTTTACACTTTTTTACTTGTAGTATCCAAAAATTCATTATCTTTGCGTTCCAAAATTTTTTGAAATTAATTAACGCTATATAACATGAAAGCAGAAATTCATCCTGAAAACTACAGATTAGTCGTATTTAAAGACATGTCTAATGGTTTTACTTTCTTAACCAAATCCTGTGCTGATACCAAAGATACTATCGTGCACGAAGACGGTAACGAATACCCATTGATCAAATTAGATATCTCTATGACTTCTCATCCTTTTTACACAGGAAAACAAGTATTGGTGGATACAGCAGGACGTATTGATAAATTCAAATCACGTTACGCTAAAAAATAATTCATCGTTTTTTATTACAACGTTTAGTTTTGATCCATCTGCGCAGGCAGATGGATTTTTTTGTGAGTAAACTATACGTTGAATCTTAGATTTATGTTTGGGCGCCCGGGCGGGCCACTACAGGCTCCGCTTCGCTGCGGTTTTTTTAGGGCGAAAGAGGCAGCGCCCTAAAAAGAACTAAACCATACATGTCCCTGGCGCAACCATGACAGGCGTGGAATTTTGAGCCAGGCCTGCGTGAAGGATAGAACGGAAATCCTTTTGCGTAACGCAGTGGAGCAAAAGATTGGAGTGATAGCCTGACCCGCCAGGGGCACGCCCAAAGTTTTAAACAGCCAGATAATTTTATGTTCTACTCATCTGTTTTTTGCATGGCTCCTGATTTTTGTGAAATTTCTTCAATACCCTAAATTTAATTTTTCACCCGCTCTTCCTAACAGATTCCCTTATTTTGTACTTTAGCCTGCCATGACCTTTGTTTTTTTATATACCGAGATCGCCGAATATTTCCTGGCCTGCTGCAACCGCCTGGCGGAGCATGGAGAGGTTCATATCATCCGCTGGCCGGTCAATAAAGAAGCGCCTTTTCAATTCAGTGTCAATCCGGCCATCAGGCTGTATTCCAAACAGGATTACAGCCTGCCTCAATTACAGGAGCTGGTGGCTTCCCTCAAGCCCGATGTGCTGATCTGCAGCGGCTGGATCGACAAGGATTACCTGAAGATCAGCAAAGCTTACTTCAAAAAAATCCCGACTGTGATGACCTGCGACACGCACTGGACGGGCTCCCTGAAACAACGGCTGGCCACTGTGCTCAGCCGCTTCACCTTGCTCCGCATATTCTCTCATGCCTGGGTGCCGGGTGGCATCCAACGCCGCTATGCGCTGAAGCTGGGCTTCAGGGCCGATCATATTCATAAAGGCTTCTACAGCTGCGACCTCGGTTTTTTCAACGGGGTGTACGACCAGCAAAGACCTCAAAAAGAAAAACAGTTTCCGAAACGCTTTTTGTATGTCGGGCGCTACTATGAGTTCAAGGGCATTAAAGAGCTGTGGCAGGCATTTACAGAGCTGCAACAGGAGCAGCCCAACGATTGGGAGCTTTGGTGCCTGGGGGCCGGTGATTTGGAACCCGCGCAGCATCCAAAGATCAGGCATTTCGGTTTTGTACAGCCCAAAGACCTGGGAAATTATACTTCGCAAACCGGCGTTTTTATTCTGCCGAGCCGCTTCGAGCCCTGGGGCGTGGTAGCGCATGAGTTTGCCGCTTCCGGCTTTCCGCTCCTGCTGAGCGAGCCCGTGGGAGCCCGCGATGCCTTTTTGAAAGAAGGTGTCAATGGCTTTGTGTTCAGGGCCGGCGATGTGAACAGCATCAAAGAGCAGCTCAAACGGATGATCGCTCTGAGCGAGGAGCGCCTGCTGGAAATGGGAGCCCAATCCCATGCCCTGGCCCAGGAAATTTCGCCTGCTACCTGGGTGAAAACGCTCCTCGATATCGCCCGCCGTTGAGCACAAAAAAACGATAGCGGCTTTCTATTCTAAATTTCATACCTTTGCCCATTCGATGCTTGACACGCACTGCATATACAACGGGCACATCATTAGCATATATGAGCCATCTCTCAGCTTCAACAACAGGGCTTTCCATTACGGCGACTCTTTATTTGAAAGTATTTTGTGGAGCAACGGAAAGGCGATGTTCATCGCCGACCATGTGAAGCGCATCAAGCTGGGCATGACCACCCTGCGTATGAATGTGCCTGCCGAATTTACGTCTGCCAACATCGAATTGCTGATCACCGAACTGGCAAAACAAAACGAGATCCATGGCGATGCGCGCATCCGTCTTACCGTATTCCGCAACGAAGGCGGGCGCTACACACCGGAAACCAACGACATTTCCTTCCTGATAGAAAGTGAAGCCCTCGAAAGCAAAGGCTATGTGCTGAACCAGAAAGGCCTGTGGGTGGATGTGTATGCGGAGATCAAAAAGCCGATCAATAAAATTTCCAATATTAAAACCGGAAGCTCGCTGCTCTATGTGATGGCGGGGCTGACGAAACTATCGCTGCGCCTGGATGAATGCCTGCTCATCAATGACAATGGCAATATCATCGAGTCCATCAGCTCCAATCTATTTGTGATCAAAAACAGCGTGCTCTACACCTCTCCTATAGCCGACGGCTGCGTGGATGGCGTGATGCGCAAGCAGGTCCTGGAGATTGCAAAGCAACATAAGATCCTGGTATTCGAGCAACCGCTCACGGTTCATACGCTCACCAACGGCGATGAGCTATTCCTCACTAATGCCATCAAAGGCATTCAATGGGTGGGACAATTCAAAAATAAATTCTTCACCAACCGGAGCGCGGTATTCTTTACCGAAAAATTAAACGAGATCGTACAACAATCATGATAGAAACGTATTACAAGGTCGTGGATGAGGCTGTAGCCGCACTGGGACTGGATGCAGAAGAGCTGCGCGGGGAGCAGCCCGGACAATGGAATTTAAAAAAAGGAAGGTTTGATATTATGGTGGACCTGTGGGAGCAGGAAAACCAACACCTGTTCCAGATCGTCTGCCCCCTGTGCGGAATCCCGGAAGAGAACCGCGAAGGTTTCTTAATAAACCTGCTTCAAAAAAATTACGGGCTGAGCGCGATGACCTACGCGGTCATGGACAACATCGTGTTCCTGAAATACACCACGGAGGCCGCTCCTCTGACTTCTGAAAATATTGTGGCCCTGCTTACCAAGACGGCCTTTTATGCGGAGAAGAGTGAGTTCGTTCCTCCTGTGGAACAATAGTCCAGAGTCCCGCAGATCACGCAGATCGCGGAGATATAGAACAGGGAACCGATGGAACGCGGATGATGCAGATAGGACGGATCAGAACCAGGATTAGAACAAAAAGAGTTTAACTGAAATTTGAATAAAATTCTATAATCTCTTCCTGTTCTCTTATATGATCTTCTATGCCTTATATGGTTCAAAAAATAAAACACAGATGATGCAGTTGATTAAAATTTCTCTTTGACGACGTGTCGTGATGTGATTAAAAAAATAAAAAATGGAGAAGATTTTAATGGTGTGCCTCGGAAACATTTGCCGTTCGCCGCTGGCAGAAGGCATTATGCTAAAGCTCATCGACGACCACCAACTTAATATCATGGTGGATTCGGCAGGAACGTCGAACTACCATATCGATGAAGCGCCTGACAAGCGCACGATAAAAAATGCCGCACAACACGGCGTCGACCTGAAACCTTTGCGGGCGCGTCAATTCAACGTGAGCGACTTCGATGAGTTTGACCGGATTTTTGTCATGGACCACAGCAACAGGCGCAATGTACTGGCCCTCGCGACTAACGAATTGCAAAAACAAAAAGTGCATTTGCTGCTGAACGAGCTGCATCCGGGGAAAGACCTGGAAGTACCCGATCCTTATTTCGGCGGTGACCAGGGCTTTGAAGATGTCTTCAATATGGTATACGCGGCTTGCAGGAAGATTGTAGGGCGATAAGTAGTGAGAAAGGAGTATTGAGAGAAGAACGTGTAAAACCGATACCGTGGTGCCTTTGGGAACCTCAGGCTCCCTTGTCTTCATAGCAGATCTTTACGCCTTGCCGCGGTTTTAATCCGTGAATCCTATAAAAAACGAAAATTTATTTTCCCAGCTTCTCTAAGGCTTCCGCTTTGGTGCCGGAAACTTTGAAGAGCGTGTTGAGCTTAGTGATCACCAGCAGCTCATTTACTTTTTTACTCACGTTAAAAATCACGCTTTCGCCGCCTTTGTTTCGGGTCCGGGTAAGGATCTGGATCAGGACATTAAGACCGCTGCTGTTCATGTATTTCAGGTCAGACAGGTCGATGGCCCATTTGTTCTTATCGGTATCCAGCAGGCTGTCGATGGATTTCATCAGGTCGATGGCCTGATGCTTGTCGATCAATTCTCCACTCAATTTGAGGATCTGGAAGTTATTTTCTTCTGAAATGTGATAATCGAACACCATAATATACCTTGTATTGGTTAGCTAAATTACAAAATATAAAACTAAATTCCTATACAGGCTAAGATTGAAGCCTGCCTTTTGTATTCTTGTGCTCACAGCTGCCTTTCTCCTGGAGCGTGCGGCATTTGGCAAAAAAGTTCAGGGAATGGTGGAATACATCGAAGTTGAGCATGTCCTCCGCCATTTTCTGGATCTGCATGATGCGCGGATCGCAGAACTCAAATACTTTTTCGCAATCGCTGCAGATCAGGTGATCGTGCTGCTTGAACTTATAGGCTTTCTCAAACTGCGCCAGGTTTTTCCCGAACTGGTGCTTGATCACCAGGCCGGCATCCAGCAGGAGCTCGATGTTGTTGTACAGCGTGGCGCGACTCACGCGGTATTTCTTATTCTTCATCATCACATACAGCCCTTCAATATCAAAATGCCCGTCGTGCGAATAAATCTCATTTAAAATGGCAAAACGCTCTGATGTCTTGCGGTGCTTGTTCTTTTCCAGGTAATCCGTAAGGATCTTCTCTACTGCTTCTTTTGTTTCCTGTGTCATGTTCCTGTTCTCCTTTTAGTTATTATCGATCCTGGTGACGCTGGTAACGCCTTTTACTTTCAACAGATTATTGATCAAATGGTTTAAGTGCTTGGCATCATGCACAAACACCATGATCGTTCCTTCAAAGATCCCGTCTTCCGTATCGAAGCTGATGGAGCGCATATTGATGTTCAGTTGGCTTGAGATCACTTTGGTAATGTTATTCACGAGGCCGATCTCATCAGTCCCCTTGATCTTAATGCCTGCCAGGAAGGAGATCAGGTGGTCGTTGTTCCACTTGGCTTTCACAACCCTGTAGGCGTAGTTGGATAAGAGCTTTACCGCATTCGGACAATTCACGCGGTGGATCTTGATGCCTTCATTCACCGTCACGAATCCAAATACGTCATCGCCCGGAATCGGGCTGCAGCAAGGTGAAAGGCCGTAATCCAGCTTTTGCATGTCGTCGCCGATCACGAGCATATCCGAGCTGCCGCGCACGTTGGTCACCAACTCCTCGATCTTGTTTTCTTTTTTCTTAGGCCTGTATTTTTCCGGGTGGTGCTTAAAGTCGATAAACTCCTTGATCTCCTTCACATCCACATTACCAACGGCGGTGCGGTAGAACAATTCGCCCGAAGAAGGCAGCTTCAAGAAAGCCATCAGCTCGTTCACGTTCTGCAATGTATAGTCGAGCTTGCATTTATAGAATTTTTTCTCCAGCAGCTCTTTGCCCTCCTCCGCCACCTTGCGGCGTGCTTCCTTGAGGGCGCTTTTTATTTTCGATTTGGCCCTGGCCGTTACCACATAGCCGATCCAGTCTTCCTTAGGAACCTGCTTGGCAGAGGTCAGCACTTCCACCTGGTCGCCGCTTTTCAGCTGGTAGCTCAGCGGCACGAGCTTGTGGTTGACCTTGGCGCCAATGCAATGCTCCCCTACTTTGGTATGAATCTCGAAGGCGAAATCGAGTGCCGTCGAGGTTGCCGGTAAGGTGCGCATCTCCCCTTTCGGTGTAAACACAAAGATCTCGTCGGCAAATAAGTTGAGCTTAAAATCATCGATGAACTCAAGCGCATTCGGATCAGGATTGTCTAAGAGCTCGCGGATGCGGCGCAGCCAGTTCTCGAGGTTGCTTTCTTTTTCGGCAGCGGCATCCTTGTATTTCCAGTGAGCAGCATAGCCCATTTCGGCCAGCTCGTCCATCCGCACCGTTCTGATCTGCACTTCCACCCATTTCCCTTCCGGGCCCATCACGGTGGTGTGCAAGCTCTCGTAGCCATTGCTCTTCGGCGTCGAGATCCAGTCGCGCAGCCTGTCGGGATTCGGATGGTAAAAGTCGGTGATGATGGAATAGATCTTCCAGCAATCCGCTTTCTCCCTGTCCATCGGCGTATCAATGATGATGCGGATCGCAAACAGGTCATAGATCTCATCGAAGGGAACGCCTTTATTTTTAATCTTGTTATAGATCGAGTAAATGGATTTCGGACGCCCGTAGATCTTGAATTTGAAGCCCTGCTCTTTCAGGATATCGTTTAAAGGGTCGATGAAATTTTTGATGAATTTTTTTCGGGCCGACTCTGTTTCCGCCAAGCGGCGCGAGATGTCGTTGAACCAATCTTCATTGGTGTATTTCAGGCCGAGGTCTTCCAGCTCCGATTTAATGGCATTCAGGCCAAGGCGGTGAGCCAGCGGTGCGTAGAGGTAAAGCGTTTCCCCTGCAATTTTCATTTGCTTGTCGCGCTTCATGTGGTCGAGCGTGCGCATGTTGTGTAGCCTGTCGGCCAGCTTGATGAGGATCACGCGCACATCTTCCGACAAGGTGAGCAGCATTTTCCGGAAGTTCTCTGCCTGTATGGAAGAAGTCTGATCGAACACGCCCGAGATTTTCGTTAAGCCGTCGATGATCTGCGCAACCTTTTCCCCGAACATGCCTTTCACATCTTCCACGGTCATTTCCGTATCCTCCACCGTATCGTGCAGCAGCGCGCATACAATAGAGGTGGTACCAAGGCCTATTTCCTCGGCGCAGATCTGTGCTACGGCAATGGGATGATAGATATAAGGCTCGCCCGACTTGCGGCGCATTTCTTTATGCGCTTCTACGGCTACTTCAAACGCTTTACGGATGATCTCTTTATCTCCCTTCTCAAGACGCCTTTTACAGGCCCTGATCAAATTTTTATACCGGTTAAGTATTTCCTTTTTTTCTGCTTCTAAATCAATTTCCATAAGGACGCTTTGTTGGTATGAAGGTAATTTTTTTTATCAAAATTATCAATAGTTACGGCACAAGATAGTACATTTGGTCCGATGAAGCTGTTCCAGTATACCTATTATTTCTTTCGCTCCTTATGGTATCGCGGTATCGTCAACACCTTCCGGCTGCTGAAATACGAAAACAGCTATGAGCGGAAACTCGGGATCAACACGCACCGCATCGAAAACCTGGCTAACCTCACGCTGGCTGCCGGAGAGTCGGAGCAGAACCACCACTACCAGGGAGCGAGCTATTACATCCTGTTCTCGGTCTTTGGAAATCTTCCTCCCGAAGTAAAGCACCTGCCTTTCATCGACTATGGCTGCGGCAAAGGCCGGGCGCTGTTTGTGGCGGAGCAATGCGGCTTCACCAACTTAATAGGCATCGATATCGCGCTGGAGCTGATTACAGTGGCAAATGAGAACAAGGAGGTTTACCACAAAGCCAATCCTAAAAGCGAGATCCATTTTACGTTTTGCGATGCCGTGGCTTATGAGATTCCTCCCGATGCGTCGGTATTTTATTTCTTTAATCCCTTCGGTGCGGAGATTCTTCATAAAGTGCTTGCCAATATTACGGAAAGCGTCAGGCTCTACCCCAGGAGCATTTACTGCATTTACCTCAACCCGAAATTTAAAGAGGTATTTGAGGAATATGACTTCCAGACATTCTATACGAAGAAAAACAAGCGCTACCTCGAAGGCATTATTTACAGCTACTCCCCTGCAAAACCGGGCAATCCAGCCTAGAAGCCATCTCAAAAAATCCTTTAAAAGCTATTCTTGAGATAGTCTAGTTCGACTCGAGGATCATATAATTGAACTCATACGTTGCCAGGCCGGCTGTTCCGGTCGAAAAAGCCAGTGTAAAGCCGGTAGCGGTTGTACCGGTCACATAAGCCCGCAGGCCCGCAGAATCTTCCGTACGCGGCGTCAGGATCACAATCGGCGGGTTGGTATAAGCCTTGTCAAAGGTGATGGCTGCATAATTTCCTTTTGCTCCGCCTCCTAAAAGGCCTGTATAAATAATGATCGTTCCGGCAACATCCGTTGAGTTTGAGGACAGGGATGCCGAGCTTCCTGCCAGTCCCAGCAAGCTTCCTGCACCGGCAATCGCAGGCGCTGTCGTCTGTTTGCTTTCAATATGGCCGTCTTCGACGATGAGCTTTGAATTAGCGCCGTAGCCTGTGCCGCTTCCTACCAGTAATTGCCCGCTTTCTGTAAAGATCGCTTTTACGGTATTATTGGTCCGGATCCGGAACGGAGCATTATCCGTTGTTCCTATAAAATGAGAAGCCGTTGTTCCTGCATTACCGGTCAGGCTCCAGGGCGTGGCCATGGTCGTTGGTGTCCAGGCCGAACCGTTGTACTGTAATACCTGCCCGTTTGTAGGCGCTGTAGGCGATACAGCAACACCTCTTAGCTTTGATACCACAGAGGCATTCTGATTTCCTGTAACATCGCCCAGGAGCGTTGGTGTGTATTGCGTTGCGCTCGTCAGCCTTCCGAAATTATCCACCGAAAAAACCGGGACTGCGTTGGTAGCCGCCGAGCCATAGGTACCTGTTGTTACGCCTGTCGCTATGAGGTTGATTGTATTCCCGTTGACATCGATATTTCCGGCAGTGCCTGTATAAGCGTTTATTCCTGCACTAATAGTATAAGCATTGGCCGGTCCGGCAGGTGTGATTGTGACATTGGTTCCTGCCGTGAGTGTCGGGCTCACGGAACTGATGGTATAGGTATTACCGCTTTGATTCAGGCTGATGTTAGTTCCCGCTGCCAGTGAAGTTGAGGAGCTTGGAATCGTGAGTGTTTGGGAAGGATAAGCACCTGTTAAGGCTCCCCCGTTGACACTTAGTGTTGGCGTTACCGGAGTGATCGTATAGTCGTTACCTGACTGGTTCAGGGTGATGTTGCTGTTACCGGCTGCCAGTGAGGTTGTATATGAAGCAGGAATAGTGAGCGTTTGGGAAGGATACGCTCCCGTTAGAGTTCCACCGTTGACGCTCAGAGTTGGAGTAACCGGAGTGATCGTGTAAGCATTACCGGATTGGTTCAGCGTGATGTTGCTGTTACCGGCCGCCAGTGAGGTTGTAGACGCACTTACCGTGTAGGTATTCCCATTTTGATTAAGCGTGACATTGGTTCCCTGCACCAGTGAGGTTGAGGAACTTGGAATCGTCAGCGTTTGAGAAGGATAAGCACCGGCTAAGGTTCCACCATTCACGCTTAGTGTTGGCGTTACCGGAGTAATTGTATAACCGTTACCGGATTGGTTCAGGGTGATGTTGCTGTTACCTGCTGCCAGTGAGGTTGTAGACGCACTTACTGTATATGTATTACCATTTTGATTCAGCGTAACATTGGTTCCTTGCACCAGTGAGGTTGAAGAACTAGGGATGGTCAGTGTTTGGGAAGGATAAGCACCGGTTAAGGTTCCACCGTTGACGCTCAGAGTTGGAGTAACCGGAGTAATTGTATAACCGTTACCGGATTGGTTCAAAGTGATGTTGCTGTTACCAGCCGCCAGTGAGGTTGTAGACGCACTTACTGTATATGTATTACCATTTTGATTCAGCG
>CAZIYT010000002.1:1216430-1259269 GCA_964543545.1 uncultured Flavobacterium sp.
TAACATTGGTTCCTTGCACCAGTGAGGTTGAAGAACTAGGGATGGTCAGTGTTTGAGAAGGATAAGCACCTGTTAAGGTTCCACCGTTGACGCTCAGTGTTGGCGTAACCGGCGTAATCGTATAGCCGTTACCGGATTGGTTCAAAGTGATGTTGCTGTTACCTGCTGACAGTGAGGTTGTGGATGAAGCAGGAATCGTGAGCGTTTGAGAAGGATAAGCGCCTGTTAAGGTTCCACCATTCACACTCAGTGTTGGCGTTACCGGCGTAATCGTATAGCCGTTACCGGATTGGTTCAGGGTGATGTTGCTGTTACCTGCTGCCAGTGAGGTTGTAGACGCACTTACTGTATATGTATTACCATTTTGATTCAGCGTAACATTGGTTCCTTGCACCAGTGAGGTTGAAGAACTAGGGATGGTCAGCGTTTGAGAAGGATAAGCGCCTGTTAAGGTTCCACCATTCACACTCAGTGTTGGCGTTACCGGCGTAATCGTATAGCCGTTACCGGACTGGTTCAGGGTGATGTTGCTGTTACCGGCTGCCAGTGAGGTCGTGGATGAAGCCGGAATAGTCAGCGTTTGAGAAGGATAAGCTCCTGTTAAGGTTCCACCATTCACGCTTAGTGTTGGCGTTACCGGAGTAATCGTATAACCGTTACCGGATTGGTTCAGGGTGATGTTGCTGTTACCGGCTGCCAGTGAGGTTGAGGAACTAGGAATGGTCAGTGTTTGAGAAGGATAAGCTCCTGTTAAAGTCCCACCATTCACACTCAGAGTTGGCGTAACCGGAGTGATCGTATAAGCATTTCCGGACTGGTTCAGAGTGATGTTGCTGTTACCTGCTGCCAGTGAGGTTGTGGATGAAGCCGGAATAGTCAGCGTTTGAGAAGGATAAGTTCCTGTTAAGGTTCCCCCGTTGACGCTCAACGTTGGCGTTGGCACATTCACATCATAGCGATTGGCAGAGCTTGAGGTTACAAATGCCTGGCCGGATCCTGTAAGCGTCGGGCTTGCAGCTGAAAGCGTCGTACTGATGATGCCATTGCTGATATCGATCCCGTTTCCTGCCGTATAACTGACAGAGGGTGGGATATGGATGCTATAGGAGCCTGCCGACGTGTTTGTGATCGTATTGGGAGCATTGACCGTAATAGTTGGTATTGGTGTGGCATTCCCTGCTCTTTCGGCATATAAGGCATAAGGAACGCTCATGAGCTGCTGGGTCCCTACAGAGCTGTAAGATGTGCCGTTAGCCGGGTCTATGGATACTTCTATAAAAAAGGGACCGTTGGCCCAGTCAATTCCGCTAAGGCTGCTGATGCTGCCAATGGCTGTTGTAAATAATCCGAATGTATTGGTTACAAGCGCTGCAGCTCCCTGGTGCTGCTCCGTGAAAACAATGGTTCCCTGCGGTGTGCTGCTGTGAATGTCGAATTTCACGGCAATGGTCGTATTACTCAGAACGGCACCGGAAGCGCTTCTGGCAACTCCCTGGTAGGATATTTTTTGTGGGGCCTGGGCGCTAAGTAGCTGTACCAGCAACAAAAAACAAACAAGAACTATTTTATGCATAGAATAAATTGCGTCAACTAAAACGTTTTCAGATCCTTAAGACCTAAAAGCTTTTAAAAATTTGTCGCAAATGTAGACTTAATAACACAAACACGTAAAACTACCCGGTAAACTTTACGTGAATTTTCACCGTTTTTAACATTTTTAACTTCGCAAAATGTTAATTTTCTGTTAATGAAACCGGCTTATTCAGGCTGGACAATGGCTTTGATATCAGGCCTGAAATAGAGATTGCTTTTGAGGATTTTACCGTCCTCGCGGTAAATAGGCTGGCCATTCTCATCCAGCTTGCTCATATTGCTGCGTTGGATCTCATCAAACACTTCTTCGATTTTATGTTGCAGACCGTGTTTCAGAATGGTGCCGAACAAAATATAGAGCTGGTCGCCCAGGGCATCAGCGATCTCCACGAGGTCGCCATTTTTGCAGGCATCGAGGTACTCGTCGTTTTCCTCTTTGATGAGGTTATAGCGTAATGTATAATCTCTTTCGTCTATCAGGGTTGGTGCATCGGCATTCCCTATTTTAAAGGTTTCATGAAAATGATGCACATACATGATCTTGCTGAGCAGGGCTTTCTTATCTTCCATTATTTCTTGGCGGCTTTTTTTGCTTTATACTCTTCATTCAATCCTTTCAGGACATCGGCTGTAATATTCAGCTTCGGGTTGGTAAGCAGGATGGTCGGTACCATATCGGAATAGGAAAGGATATAATCGAACTTACCGTTGTTGTAGCGTTGCAGGTATTCTTTCACATTCCTGTTAAGCTCCATATTTTTTTCTTCCAGCTCAACGCCCAGGTTTTGCATTTGCATTTCCTTATTGGCCAGGTCCTGCTGTTGTCTTTTCAGGCTCTCCTCGGTTTTCAGGAGCTCCGATTGCGGGGCGATGCCGGCCTGTGCAGATTGCTGGTAGGCCTGGTAATCGTTCTGGAACTTAATGGTCATGCTTTCCATCTGGGCCTCCAGGCTTGCTTTCTTGCCACGGAGCACTTTGGTAAAATCGGCGATGTAGTCATATTTCTCGTTGAGGCTGTCGGTATTGACATAGGCAATCTTGGCATCGCCCAGGTTCGTGGAGCTGGCAACAATCAGCGGCTTCACTTCTGTTTCAGTAGTAGCTTCGGTAGCAGGCGTCACAAGCGATTTCAAACTGTGTACCTGATAAAAAAGGATGGCAACTGCGATGATCAGAATTCCATTCAGAATAAGCGAAAGATTTTTCATAGATTTTAGTGTTTTTTAATTGTCATTCTTGTACTGTCGAAGGATGGTATAGCCATGTTAACCTCATGAACCTTTGCTATTCGGAAACATAGCTATTTCATAAAATAATATGGTTTTACCCGGTAAATATAAAAAGGCTTTGCTTCGGTTGGTAGATTTGTTATAAACAAAACAGCCAATAAATATTAAGATAAAGAGTTTAGGAAATGATCTTTTTCAGGGTCGCGAAAATGATCTTCAGGTCCATGCCGAAGTGATGCTGCTGGATGTATTCCTTGTTGAGCGCGAGCTTTTCGACCATGATCTCTTCGATGTAGGTTTTCTCAGGATCGGAAGACTTCGCCAGCAAATCATTTTCGTTGATGAATTTCAATGAGGCCAGGTCTGTAATGCCGGGTTTTACGGACAGGACTTTTTTCTGTTCTTCGTTGTACAGCTCCACGTATTTCCGCACCTCGGGCCGCGGGCCTACGAGGCTCATATTTCCTATCAGCACGTTAAACAGCTGCGGCAGCTCGTCGAGCTTATATTTCCGGAGGTAATAACCAACAGCCGTAACACGCGGATCTCGCCCGCCAACCGTGAGCAATCCTTTTTTGTCGGCGCCGCTATGCATGGTCCGGAACTTAAACAATTTGAAATCCCGGTTATGTTTTCCGACGCGGCTTTGCAGGTAAAACACCGGGAAGCCACTGTTGATGATGATCGCGAGGCTGATGCATAAGAATACAGGCATAAGAATTCCAATTCCTATGAACGCGCAGGTGATATCAAAAATCCGCTTTATCAATGTACTTTATAAAATGCGCTGGTCACGGCATCTATCACTGTTTTCACCTGCTCTTCGGTGAGGTCATAATACACCGGGAGGGAAATTTCGCGGCTGAAGTTGTCGTAGGTCACCGGGTAATCGCTTATCGTATATCCCAGGTTTTTATAGAAAGACATCATGGGCACGGGGATAAAATGCACGTTCACAGACACCTCCCTGTCGAAGATCTCCTTGATGATCGCATCCCGCTCCTGCTCTGTAATGCCTGTGATCCTTAAAGGATAGAGGTGATAACAGCCGTTCTTGCTTTCTGTTTCATGCACCGGAAGCTGGAAGCGGTTATCATTTTTGAAGCCCTCATGGTATAATTGGAAAATGCGTTTCCGTTTTAGCTGGGTATCGCTGTCGTATCGTTCCAGCTCCACCAGGCCGATAGCGGCTGTGATGTCCGTCATGTTGCATTTATAGCCGGCCTCTACAATGTCGTATTTCCAGTTGCCTTTTTGCGTTTTGGCCAGGGCATCTTTGTTCTGCCCGTGCAGCGTATACATGCACAGGTAGTTGTACACGTCCTCATTATCAAAAGGCTCTGGCAGGTTAAGCGCGACAGAGCCGCCTTCGGCCGTGGTCAGGTTTTTCACCGCATGGAACGAAAACACGGAAATATCGGTGAGCGCGCCGCATTTTTTTCCTTTATAGCCGGCACCGAAGGAGTGCGCCGAATCGGACAGGACGAGGATGCGGCCCAGCTGCTGCTGGCGCTCTGTTTTGGGCCTGAACGTTTTTGCGTGCTTTTTGACGAGCGCGTTGATCTCATCGTAATCGCAGGGAAAGCCTGCAAAATCTACCGGCATGATCACCTTGGTGCGCTCGTTGATCGCCTTTTCTATTTCGGAAACGTTGATGTTAAAATCGTCTGCATTCACATCCACGAACACAGGCTTCGCTCCCACGTGCATCACCACATTGGCGGTTGCGGAATAGGTATAGGCCGGAAGGATCACTTCATCGCCCTCGCCCACTCCAAACCAGCGCAGGATGATCTCCAGGCCCGCAGTCGCGGAGTTGAGACAAATCGTACTTTTATTTCCGCAGTAAGCCGTGAGCTTTTTCTCAAAATCCTTGGTGCGCGGGCCGGTGGTGATCCAGCCGGAGCGCAGGGCGGCCGCTACTTCATTAATGATTTTATCGTCGATGCGTGGTGGAGAAAACGGGATCATTCGTAACTGATTTGGAAAGGTTAATTCGGTCTGAAGTTAAGAAGCTGTTTGAACTTATCTAATAATTTGTTTATGCTTCTTTTTGGCTGCAATTTCGTTAAATTTTTCGATGTAATAATTTATTATACCTGCAAAATTTGCCTCATTTCGCGCAAAAATAAGCGATAACCAATTTTACAATAGTAATTCAAACAGCTTCTTCGAACGTTTCGCGAGTTACGGAAGTTCCGCCTCAGGCTTATTTTCCTTAAGTCCGGCAAGGTTATATTGCAGAAAGAGACACAGAAACAAAACAAAGAACACAATGCCTGCCTGCGTTTGCAGCATGGATTCTACCAGGAAGTTCAGCACGATGAGGATTCCGAACAGGGCCAGGATGTAATTCTTTTTCACAAAGCCGATCACAATGCAGCCGAAGGTCATGAGGCAAAGCAGCGCAAAACCAATGATCCCGCTGCCGATGAAGGTTTGCAGGTATTGGTTATGGGCATTCAGCCGTTTGGCCAGTGCGCCCGTTAACCCGTTCTCCTCATAGGCCTTGTATAAGGCATCATTGGTGTCGCCCGGCGTAATGCCAAATATGAGGTGTTGTTTGATGATCTTCACCGCCTGCTCCCAGATAAGGATGCGCACCGCGGTGCTTTCACTGGCGCTTTTATCGATCGTTTGCGAAGAGGCCGTTACGGAAAACGCTACTTTGATCCGCTCGAAAGGAGAAGGTGCTACTTTGTAGGCTACGAACAATCCCAGCACCAAAGAGACTACCAAAGCCGCAATGGTTTTTTTGTAGCCCCGGCTGAACAGGATTACCGCAAAGGTGGCCGGTAACAGCAACAGCGCCGCCAAAAAGCCCATTTTGGAAGAGCTCAGAAAGATCCCTGTCACATTCAGAACGGTGATAAAGCCGATCTTGGAGTCGAGGTTTTTGATGTGTGAGAGCCAGTCCTTATAAAAGAGCATCACAATCAACTGCGCCAGGGTGAGGTACATGGCCAGGTAGCTCGGATGAAGGAAGTACGAAAAATCAGAATAAAAGAAGGCGTTGACATCATCGACAACATACAAGCCAAATGCCCGGAACAGGCAGATCATCACCGAAATAAAACATCCGCTCACAAAAGCCGTCACTATTTTTTTCACTTTGAGGGCTTCGTAGTCGATGCAAAACAGCAGGAGCGAAAAAGCGAAGAAGCTCATCTTCCCTTCAATACTTACCAATGCCTCATGCTTGTTTTCCGAGAACCAATAGGCAATCACATGCAGGAAGAAAAAGCCCAGCAGGATATAGCTCCAGAAATACCGGAATACTTTTTTAAAGCCCTGTCCCGGATTTCCGAGAAATAAGTAGCAAACCGTCCAGGCAATGAAGATAGGGGCATAGTTAATTCCGAAGGGCAGCAAAAAGGCAATCAGCGCCGGAAAGTTATAACCGATCGAGGAATATAATGCTCTTGCTTTTGCTAACATGGTCTAACGCGATAAGGACTCCTGCTTTTTAATGGCCTTGCCCAAAATAAAAAAGTCAAATATACCTTTTAAATAGCCTAGCCCGTAACTGAAATGCAAAATAAAAAACGTGAAGGCCACGCCCAAAACCGCCCCGAAGGATGAAGCGCTGCGGGCCGCAAATACAAAGGCCAAAAGCAGGTACAGCAAGCCGAAAGTACTCATGGCCAGGAAAACGATCTGATATGTAAAACTACTTGCCACCAATAGAAGCAGGTACAGCACAAAGAACATGGGAATGAGCTGCCTGACCGTTGTAATGGTCTTGTGCTTCTTATTGACAAATACTTTCCAATAGCCGTACTGGTAATATTGCCGGTACAATTTTTTGAAAGAGGCCCTCACAAAATAGCGGCATTTAATTTCGTGGTTGAGGTAGATTTTGTAACCGGCATTCGTTACGCGGAAATTAAATTCATCGTCCTGGTTGCGGATCAGCTCTTCATCAAAAAGCCCAACCTTATCAAAGATCTCCCGTTTGTAAGCTCCAAAGGCGACGGTATCTACAAAGCCGCTTTTATTGCCGGTGCGGAAGTGGGCATTTCCCACACCGAACGAAGAGGACATGGCTGCTCCGATCACGCGGGACGTTTCATTCTCATAGACATTTTCGAGGACACCGCCCGTGCACATGATCGCCGGATCAATTTCAAAAGATTCGACGCTCTTCTTCACAAAATCAGGATCCAGCTCCGAATGCGCTCCCAGGATAATGACGATCTCAGCGGTAGAGGTTTTGATGCCCAGGTTCAGGGCAAAGGGTGTGGTTTTCTGAACATTATCCAGCAGGGTAAATTGCGGATGTACTTTAGCAAACTCCATGATCAGCTCCCGGGTGCCATCATTGCTCATGCCATCACACACATAAGTGGTGACGAGCTCTGCCCGGTATGACTGGGCCGCAATGGACTGCAAACAACGAAGAATATACTTCTTCTCATTAAGACAGGGAATGACTATGGAAACGGTTTTCAATTAAGACTCTAATTCCTGGATAGCGGTTTTGAAATTAACGAACTCTGTGTTGCCGGAACGGAGGTATTCGATCAGCCACATGTACCAGTCTTTCCAGGTCTTATGGCTGTCGGAAAAATAACGGTCGTGGAAATCGATGCCCAGGTATGGAAGGCCGAGGTCAAGGCTTTTATCGATGATGCGTTTAGTCGCTTCGCAGCTCTGGGAAAAATTTTTGCTTTGCCATTGCTTCGGCTTTTCTATGATATAGGAATCCATCACCTGGAAAGGGAATTCCCACATGGAGCCGATCTTATAGGGCGCCTTGTAGTCCATTTCGCTGCTATCGAAGGCATAACCCGCTTTCGCCATATTGGTATAGGTGTACGCGTTGGTGCGGATATAATGCATGCGCGTGCCGAAGGTCTGCCGGCCCGAAAGCTCTTTAAACAGCGAATATTCTTTTTCTATGTCTTCAAAATTTTCGAAGGCAATGCTGTGCGGGCCTACATCACAGCCCAGCTCCAGCAGCTTATGGATCCAATAAGCCGATTGTGTTTTGGAATAGGATAAGCCTTCGCCGCGGCGCACACCGATAAAGTAGGTCGTAGGCACCTGATGCGATTCGTTGAAGCGGTGAAGCTCTTCGAGGTGCTGCCATTTATCCCTGAAGATATCCCCCAGCCTGTTTCCAAATTCCTTCATGGAAATTTTACCCGAAAGCAATTCAATCTGGCTTCTCACAAAAAACTTAGGAACGATCAGATCCCTCAGGTAATGCTCCGAGAGGGTCAGGTGGTCGATATCGTGAGAAACAATGGCTTTCATTTGTATTTTTGAATGTTCTCCACGCTGTGGAGAGAATTCAAGGTTATGCTCTTCTGTTTAATTTCGTTTGTCTGTTTTCTTTTTTATTTAGCGGGATAAATCTACTCATTTAAAGCTCACTCAAAACTCAGGAAAGCTTTTTTAAAATATTGACCAGCCAGGGCAGCCGGTTGTACTTCAACGACTGGTATGGCAGGGCCACCGCGCCAAAGCCTTTATAGAAATTGGCCAGGCTTTCCTTCGTGCCTCCGCCGAAATCAAAGAGCTGCGTTTTATCCGAAAAGAACTGAATAGCCGAGCTGTTCAGCAAATGCATGCTCCCCAGGCTTACTTCCTTATCAAAGTTAATGCCTTTGAGGTACACGGTATGCTTTCCGTTACTGATAAAATGCGCAATAGCCAGCAGCTTTTTTCCGGGATCTGTTACCCTGAACGTATACAGCGCTCCCGCAGCCATCGCCGACTTCAACAGGCTCTCAAAACGGTCGATCACCATAGGTGAAAGCCTGAGCTGTTTTTTCAGGAAAGGATTGAGGTATTGCTGCGATAAGGAAAGGATCTCCGTTTCCGGGATCTGCTCAAAGACCAGCTGATGCTCGATGGCTTTGGCCACATTGCGTTTGGTATTCTGGTTGAGCTTGTAGCCGTTCTTATAATCAATCACGAAGGTCTGCTTGGGCACATGGTCTTTACTTTGCAGGGTATTGGATGCATTCAGCTCTATTTCGATCAACTTGTAATGGGCCGTGATGTAATCGTAGAACTGCTGTTCGATGTCGGCGTTGACAGTTCCGTAGGCGCCCAGCTGCGGTGTGAACGAAGGCTGATGCAGATACAGAATTCCCAGCTTTTCCTTTTGTGTGAGCGGAAACACGGATTCATAATCGCCGATGACCAGGGCATCCCAACCCGGGAAAGTCGCATCCAGGTAAAAGGACTGCGCAAATACCAGCGGATAAACAGAAGAAAGAATGGTTTTATCCCACTTCGTTCTATCGATTTCAGAATGCTTGATATGTCGGATCTTCGTCACGGGCTAATGATATGAAAGCTATGGCCTTTGGCTTTCGCAAAAATAATAAATTCGTCCAATGCCTTGAATGAATAAGGCGCCATCGATTTGGGATGGCTCAGGATCATCATCCGGGCTTTCCCCTGTTTCTCCGCTCTTTTCAGAATGGGCTTTAAGCGGGAGGCAAAAAAACCATCGCAGCAGGCAAAATGGTCGGTGCTGCTGTAAAAATGCTTGTAGATGCGTTTGCGGTCTACCAGCCAGTTGCCATCGCCTACCGGCTTGTATACAGCGGGATTGGACCTCATGTTGAGGTACAGCTGCCAGTAAAACAGCGGCGGGATGGTATCGGGTGTCACCGGAATTTCCGTAAATGTTCCGGCCTGATGAGGTTTGCAGGGATCTTCCTCGAATGTCCATTCCGCGAGGTCCGGCGCATTTCTGAAATCATAGGCATGGGCTACGGAAGCATGATAGCCTTTGTAATACACCGTGCTATCGGTATAAATGCCGTTTTCCGCCAGGGCTTTTTTAATGGGCCCGAAAGGCTGAATGCACCAGCCACCGGCCCTGTATGACAGGCAGGGCTTCTTCGTAATGTCTTTGATGGCCTGGTGGTATTTGCTAACAATGGATTGTACTTCGTTCTCCTTAAAATCAGCCAGCTTGTAGCGTGTGGTATCGATGCGCCATTGTCCTTTCTCGAATACCGAATCCTCCCAATGCGGATGAATGTGCAGGGCTATTTCATGACCGGAAGCGGTTAGCTGTTTTAGCTGCGCGGCAATCCGCTCGTAATCGGCTTTGCAGACTGGTTCGTGCAAGTAATGTTTCAAACGGTATAGATAACCGGCATCCACAAAAAAAATGAAAGGTACCTTGTGTTTCGCGGCAATCTCCATCAACTGCTGCGTAGGCTCCAGGATGCATTTCTCCACCGTGCCTGCAGCACTGCCAAAAAACAATTCATAATCAAAGCTTAGGTGTATCTGCATCGTTCTTAGTGCCCCTGGGGCGTATACATCGTGATTCCCCTGCTGTTATAATTCTCCACCATCCAGTTATGCATGGCGTAAGCGTCAATCAGCATACAATCGGCCAGCCCGAGCTTGAAATGCTTCAGTAATCCGGCGGCTTCAAAATGCGGGATCAGGTCATTGCAGCGGCGCTTTTTGGAATAGACCGGGTTATGTACTTTGGTTTGCATCGTTTGCTTATTTCCCGCCACATCGATCAGCTCCGTGGTAAACAGGCTATCGTGGTAAACCGGGTATTTGAAATCAGGGACGGCATCTTCCAGGGTATGCAGGTTGGTCAGGCTATCGAGACCTACACCGATCATGAGAATCTTTCCTTTCAATTCGCAGAGCCTGTAAAAAGGGCTTTGGTCATTGTAGGGCGTGAGCTGTCCGAAATGGTTTTTCACCAGGTATTCGGCTTCTTTGCCAAAAGCAATGACTGAATCCGTCGGGTGTAAGCTTCTGAGGACTCCCTTTTTTTTCCGGAACGTTTCAGTAACCAGGCCCATTCTGGAAGGCGTCTGTTTTACATCAAACACCGGCCTGCTTTTCAGGTAATCGTAATTAAAGCCGATGGCCGGGAACGAAGGCATCATCAGTGTTCCTTCTTTTCCGAGGCTTTTTAATAAAGCGCTAATCAATGTCTCTGCGCCATTCTCCACAAGCCCTATCTTTCTAAGGCTGGAATGCACCATGAGCACATCGCCTTCCTGAATGCCTTGCCGCTGCAATATGGCAACACTATCTGCTTCGGTAACGGCCTGCTTGTTTTTTGCCAGCTCTTCGCGCTGCCTGGCGGCCGCCCGTTTTTTACCTTGCTTGTAAAGGTCGATCAGGGCCTGCGGCAGTATGTTTCTTAGTAATTTTCTCACCTTAAAACAATTCGCGTTTTTTAAATTTCAACAACAATTCCAAAGGCAGCAGCGCCTTATTGACGGTAAAATAGGGGAACAACTCAGGGCCGAAGCTCCGGAAAAATTTCTCTACGCCTTTCAGCATGGAGCCTTCAAAATCGAAGAGGCGGCAATCCAGCTCTTTGGCCCGCTCAATGCTTTTTTGTACGAGGAGATTATTGATGCCCTGGATTCCCGCTTGTTTGTTGACTCCTCCGAGCAGGTAATAGCAGGCATTCCGGTCGAAAATGCAGAATACCATGCCTAGTAATTCGTTATTCTTATAGGCTGCAAAACAAAAGGAATTAGCCTCATTGGAAAATTCCAGCATGATCTTTTGTAAAATGCCTTCATAAATATTAGCGCCTGTTGCCTCCAGGTTTTCCTTAAAGAATGCAAAGACCTCCTGCCTGGACAATGCATTCAGAGAGGTCTCAACGCCTTCTTTCAAAGCTTTATTAATGGCATTACGGTTCTTGGGATCAAAGTTGGCACGGATCTCTTCCACGGATTGATCGAGGCTGATCCTGTAGGTATAGTTCGGCACCACCTTGTACTTGCTCCAGATAAACGCCTGCATATCCACTACGTTGACCGGAAAGGCCAGGATGGTGAGGGCACTTTTCAGGGATGAAAAATAAGCGCATACCTCCTGCATCACTTCCTTGGAAAAGCTGTTGGCCGAAGATTTGTTTTTACTCTCCGACTGGAAGAATAAGCCGCAATGCGGCGTATAAGGCGGCAGCTTGATGAAATCAAGACCGAGTTTTTTGGTTTTCAGATAATAAAAGCCGCCGATCATCTGGTGCTCATCTTTGAAAATACCGATCATCACCAGCTCCCTGCCATACATAGAAAGCCAGGATTTGCTGCCAAAGACGCCGATGAAAGCTTCTGCCTTTTCAGAAAATCTCTGGATATCGCTTATGGGTTTTAGAATCAATGTGTTTTTATTTTTTATCAGTCGCTGACTTTGCCCCGATAGCTATCGGTTAAAATCGCTATTCAATCTTCCGCTTATGCTGTACTATTTCATTAGTTGCTGATAAACGCCAATCATCTCCTTAATATTATTCTCCCAGCGGTATTTTAAGATCACTTTTTCCCTTCCCTGCTTCCCTACCCGCCCGGTCAATTCCGGATCCAGCAGGTATTTCTCCATTTCCCGGGAGGTTTGCTCCACGTTGCCCACTTCTACCAGCGAACCAAAGTTAGCGTTTTCCACGATTTCTTTCAGTCCTCCTGTATTGGTGACAATGACCGGCTTTTCGCAAGCCATGGCCTCAATCACCGACACGCCAAAGCTTTCATAATTACTGATATTCACCAGCACATCCAGCATATTGTAATAATCGGCGATCTGCGAAAAAGGCACCCTGCCCGTAAACACCACGTCCGATGCGATTCCCAGCTCTGCCGTTACTTGCCTGAGGGCCTGTGCCTGCGAGCCTTCCCCGATGATTAGCAACTTAATATTTTTTTGCGGCTGCCTTGCTTTTAAGGCGGCAAAGGCCCTGATCAGCACGTCGGTATTGTAGAGGCTTTCCAGTGGCTTGATGCTTCCGTATACGAAAGCACCTGCTTCCATCACACTTTCCACAGCTTTCTTCCGGAAGATTTCCGTATCCACACCGAAGGGAATGACCTGCACGGGCTTATTCGTCACGGGTTTCAGGTAGTCTTTGATGGTGAAAGATGTCGCACAGATGGCGTCGGCTTTGCGGAGGTTATATTTCAACATGGCGCGGTTCAGCATATTTTTTTGCGGGAACTTCATCACGTCGGTTCCCCAGGCGGAAATCACCAAAGGATGAAAGCGGCTTAAAGCCCCAATGAGCCCGTAACTCGTGGCATAATGGGCATGCAGCACATCCGGCCTGAATTGCCTGATGGCTTTTTTCAATAATCCCACATGCTTCAGGTAAGCTAGTTTGCCCGTGTCCGATGAGGCGCCCAGCTGCTCTGCCGGCTCATACAGGAGCGTGATCCGGGCTTTTCCTTCATACCAGGGATAAGAAGCTTTATTAAAGCTGAAGATCCCCACCTCCAGGCCATGCGCCGCCAGCCCGAGCGCCCACTTTTCGGTGTGCTCGGAATAGGTATCCGCTAATAACAGTATTCTCAGGGCCTGGGGCATTCTCTAAAATTAAGCGCTATAAAGATAAGCTTCCCCGCTTTACAAAAAGGTTATAAACACGGGGATTTTAAAATTTTAGGGTCTTCCGTCAAAAACACTAATTTTGCAGTGTTAAGTGAATTTACCGAAAAAGATAGCCTATATCACGGTTTCTGATCCCAGGGACAAGCATGCCTGGAGTGGAACCAACCATTATATCTGGAAAGCGCTCGAAAAACGCTTTGGCCATGTGGACCTGCTGGGTCCTGATGAGCCTGCCTTCGTGACGTTTTTATGCAAGATCGTCCACGGCCTCTCTCTCTACATTTTCAAAAAACGCTTCGACTACCGCAACTCCACCATCTATGCGAAGGCCTGCGGCCGCCTGTTCGGGAAAAAGCTGAAAGGGAAACACTACGACCTGATCGTATCGCCCGCCGGCATTGCCTACATTGCTTACCTGAAAACCGATATCCCGATTGTATTCATTGGCGACCGCATCATCGCCAACTCCCTGAACTACCACACCATCATCAGCAATTTATGGAAATGGTCGGAGCGCCAGAGCCTGAAAACGGAAGGCATCGCCCTGCGCCGGACAACCCTGAATATCCTGTCTTCGCACTGGGCAGCCGATTACGCCATCTCGCATTATCAGCTCGACCCGAAAACCACAGTTGTTCTGCCTTTTGGCGCCAATATGGACCAGACACCATCGGCGGAGTATGTATTTGCTCATCGCCAAACAGACGAAACCTGCAAGCTCCTGCTGGTAGGCACTTACTGGAAGAACAAAGGTGCCGATATCGCTGTCAACGCGCTGCATGCGCTGTTACAGAAGGGAATAAAGGCGCATCTTACCATCGTCGGCTGCGAGCCGGAAACACCGCTGCATGATCCTAAGGTAACGGTCATTCCCTTCCTCAATAAAAACACGGCGGAAGGCCGAAAGGAATTGGAGCATTTATTTCTGAGCCATTCTTTTTTTATCCTCCCTACCCGCTTCGATTGCACGCCGATCGTGTTTTGCGAGGCCAGTATGTATGGCCTGCCGGTACTCTCTGCCAACACCGGCGGTGTGGCGGGGCATGTGAAAGAAGGAACAAACGGTTATCTAGTGGATTACCACGATAAAGGCGAAGGATATGCCTCATTGGTAGCAGAAATTTGGAAAGATGAGGATCGTTACTTAAAATTGCAAAAGACCGCCCGCGAATTATTTGACAGCGAACTGAACTGGGATAGCTGGGTGCAACATCTTGAAAGCGAATTAATCCGTATTTAAATCATGGAGAAAATAAACATTGCAATTATCGGCTCCAACGGATTTATCGGAAGGCATCTCACGGAAAGGCTATTGGTGCAGAAGCATACCCGCCTGTTTTTATTCGGGAAGAACGAGACCAGCGCCTTTGATCCGGGCATTCCTTACAAAAAGCTTGACCTTGATAACAAGGTGCAATTAGCTGCTGATTTCAGCAAAATCGATTTCATCTATTACCTCGCTTCCGAAACCATTCCGTCTACCAGCTGGGAAAACCCGGTGATGGACATTGAGAAGAACCTCCTGCCTTTCATTCACTTTACGGAAAGCATTGCGCAGCTCTCCGTCAAAAAGATCATCTTCATCTCGAGTGGCGGTACGGTGTATGGCACAACAGATCACATGGTGGACGAGCATTCGTTTACCAATCCTTTTTCTCCTTACGGCATTGTGAAGCTCACGATGGAGCATTTTTTAAATTACTTCAAAGTAAAATACCGGCTCAACTTCGATATCTACCGGGTTTCCAACGTATATGGCGAAGGCCAGAATACCGGCAAAGGCATAGGACTGATCAACACGTTTATTGAAAAGATCATTACGGAAAAGAAGATCTATATTTTCGGGGATGGAAAAAATGTACGCAACTACTTATATGTGAAAGACCTGGCAGAGCTGATGCTGACCTCGCTTAACCGGGATGTAAGTGTCGCTGAGATTTACAATACCTCTTCCAATGCCACTCGCACGGTAAATGAGATTGCAGAGATCATGAAAAACATTCTTCCCGAATCCTTTGAAATCGTCTACAGGGAAGCGCGCCAGAGTGACAACGCCGCCATTCACCTCGATAATTCCAAGATCGTGCAGCTAAATCCGGATTTCCGCTTTACGGAGATAGAAGAAGGGATTTTAAAAACCTACCAGCATATTAAGGGTTTTGGCGTTTAAACCAAACATGGTTCATAGGAATTCATCGCTTTGGTTGATCATGATCCTGCCCGTTATTCCGGGCAATATGCCGCTCCCTAAAAGCAAATCACAGATATGGTTAGTTAAGATGAATGTTTGGCTCCTACAGAGCCATATAGTACATTGTTTCTCGTTTAATCATGTCTTGCTCCTACGGAGCAAAGCCTTTTTATTATTGATTAGGAGTTTAGTGAATATACCCCAGGCCCGCGAGCCACAGATCATCAATTGCTCCGTAGGAGCCAAACATTCAATTTCTCTATATACAACAAAAAGCAGAAACCTCTTTGGTTTCTTTGGTTTCTATGTTTTGATATGATTAATCTAAGCCCTTTTCCTGAATTGGCGAACCAGGCATTTCGCAAGCAATTTCAAACTGCTTTGAGGCTTGTATTTTTTTAATCCGGATCTCCTGTATTTCTCAAAAGCCCACAAGCCAAGCGTGGTATAGCCACAGGCTGTATACCACTTATAGGAAAGCACCTCTTTAAAAATTTCAGGAGCGATGCGTTTGGATTGATCATTTTGTATGATCAGCTTTTCCAGGAATTGCTCCAGGAGGTTGAGCTGTTCTTTTGTATCAAAAAGCCGGTGGGCCGCCATCTGCGACAAGAGCTCAACTTCCTGCTCCGTATAGGAAAAGCCCAGCTTGCCGAGCAATTCTTTTCTAACCCTGCTTGCAGAAAGCTGCTGCTGTCCGCTGTGTTTCTGCGTGACCTGCGCTGCGTGAATCCGGTAACGGAACAGCAAACGGTGGACTGCCGAAAATTGAGTATGCAGGATGAGCCTGCTCCAAAGCTCGTAGTCTTCCGAATGGTGGTAACCGGGATTAAATACAGGATCAAAGTCCTGCAGGACGGATCTTCTCAGCATCAGCGAAGGATGTACCACCGAAGAGTTAAAGATCATCTGGCTCAGGATCTCGTCATGCACGGAAAGAGCGCGGAACGATTGCTCTCCTGAATCACTGAACTGTGTGTAATCGCAGCCACAAACACCTACTTCCGGATGCTGTTCCATAAAGGCAACTTGCTCTGCAAGACGTTCCGGCATGCAGGTATCGTCGGCATCCATGCGTGCAATGTAAGTTCCTTTGCAAGCCGCAATCCCGTGATTCAGGGAGTAGATCAGGCCTTTATTTTCAGGATTGACGAGCAGCCTGATGCGGGGATCCTTGTATGAAAGGATGATAGCTTCACTGCCATCGGTCGAGCCATCATTGACGATCACAAACTCCAGGTTTTGGTGGCTTTGCTGCAGAATGCTGTCCATGGCCTCCCGCAGATGCTTTTCGGCATTATATACCGGCATCAGCACCGATACCAGGATCTGTGAGTTTACAGCTTCACCCATGAGGCAGGAATAATATCGGAGGTATTAACGGATGGATCGAGGAACCATTGTTTTGGTGCCACAACGATTTTGCCTGCTTTATCGTTGAGCCAGGCGCCCCACCAGCTAAAGCTGCTGTTGGCAATGATGTGGTGATGGCATTGGCTCATGAGGTACATGTCCTCGTAAGCGGTATGGGTTTCCATAAAGTGTACAGGCCGGTCGAATTTCAGGTGCTCCTTACACCAGGCAATATCGTCGGAAAAGACAAAGAGCTCCGGGTCTTTCTGCAATTGGGCAATATGATCAACGGCATCACGGTAATATTCCGGTGAGCATAATCCATGGAATTTATTAGCGGAAGGGTTGCTCACATAATCGCCGCGCCTGACATGAAGCGATACGGCATTGCAGGCTGTTATGTTTTCTTTAAGGTGCTTGCAGGCATCCGTCACGCTGTCACGGAAACGAAAATCTTTACGGATCTCCGCCTCGTAATCTTTGAAATAAGTTTCACTTTGCCAGAAGCCTTGCAAATAGGTATTCCTAGGGTACCTGGCAAATCCGGGATGATAGGCTGACCCGCTTTCCACAGCATTCAGGGTATTGAACAAAAAAGGCAATCGCCTCTGCAGCTCTCGTTTGATGCGGTTTCCATCGCCTTCGGTAAACATCTCCAATTCTTTATCGCTGGCTACCTGGATCCCGGACGCAAAGATGCCAAGCTCATAGGCGCGCTGCGTATATTTATCGCCGGCTTTTTTATTCAGCTCCGACAGATCGACTTTTACCTCCACGCCATGACGGCAGGCCAGCGCTTTTCCCGCTGCATACTGAAACATCTGGTTTCCGAGACCTCCTATGAGTTTGGTAATGATCATCCGTTTAAAAGACTGAGGTATAGTTGTTCGTATTCTTTGGTAATGACTTCCCAGCTGTATTTTTGCTTCCAGATCGCGAAGGATTCTTCCGCCATCTGCTTACGTTGTTGCTCATCAGCATACAGCTTATTCAGCATTTTCACGCCTTCCTCTACCTTCACATGGCTGAAACCGCCTTCGTCCTTTGTAGTAGGCATGATGAGCCCGCCTTTGGTCCATTGGGCGATCTCGGGCGTATTCCCTACATCGGTAGAAATAAAAGGAAGCTTAGCGGCCGCGCATTCAAACAACACAATGGGCGAGCACTCCACATTAGATGGAAAAAGAAACAGGTTGGCCTGCTTGTAGGCCGCTACCGTGAACTTTCGCGGGAAATAATTAAAGATCACCTTCTTGCTGCTAAAGAGCTTACTCATCAGCATCAGGAAAAATAATTTCGGGTGCTTCACATATTGCCGTTTGAAATACTCGTAGTTATTGCCAATCATCAGCAGCGTCGCATGCTTTAGGTTGGACTTCAGAAATAATTCGATCGCTTCCTTATGGCCTTTCCAGCCGGTGTAAGAGCCCACCAGCAATAACAGGAAATCATCTTTCGGGATCCCCAGCTCTTTGCGGACGTCGATCGTGGTGTCCGGCAAAAACTCATCCTCCGCAGCGCCATTCGGAATCACGGTCATGTGCTTCACCTTGTTCTCACGGGCAAAATTAATATCGCGGTAATCGTGGCTCAGGTACACATTCATATCGTAGCCGTGGATCTGCGTTTTCATATCCTCGAAATACTCTTTGAACTCGGGCCAGTATAAGCCCGAATAACCGGTAGGAACGGATACTTTCTTTGCCCTGATCTTTCCGAGGATCGGCAAGGCCAGGTTGGTAGCCCATTGCTGGGCAGCAAAAAACGTCACCACATCGGCATCCAGGTTCAGCAGGTAATCCACATAACGCTGGTCTTCCTCGCTTTCCACTTTTCGCGGGTTTCCTACAATCTTAAAGGTTTCAATCTTCACGCCGTTGAGCTCCGTGAAATTACGGTCGGGATTATAACGTGTAGCTACTGTCACCTGGTGGCCCAGCCTGGCAAGCCGCTCGGAAAGCTGCTTCACCACTTCCTGCATGCCGCCGACATTAGGATGATAGGATTCTACACAGTGAACAATTTTCATAGGTTGGTATGTTTAATCACAGCTACTGATTGAAGCATGATTATTTCAATGTTATTCATTAATGACATTCGGGTGTAAGCCCTTTAATTTATTTTCCACTTTCAAAAAGAACAGCTTGATTTTATTCCCCGGAAACGCCCGTCTCTGGTTGATGTTCAGCCTGTAGAGGATGATCTTTTCATATTGTTTTTTTCTTCCGGCCACCAGCTTCTTATCATCCGGATACAAGGCGCTGATCTGATCTGCAAATTCCTGTAAGCCCAAAAATAAGTCTTTTCGCGCTAAGCCCTTGCATTTTTCCGGCCGCCAATGGTATAAGGCCGCCAGCTCGTGGTAGACCTCTTTCTTCTGCCCCATCAGGCTTTCCATGTTCAGGAGGCTTTGGTTCAACACCGCATCTTCCTTAAAATAATTCGTGCTTTTGGATAAGCCTTTTTCATGATGCCTGTACTCCAGCAGCACATCCGGCAGATTGGCCACATCGCCTTTCTGCGCAAAACGCGACCACAGCTCATAATCCTCGAAGTACGAACGGTCGGTATTATAGCCGCCAATCAGGTCGATGTCTTTCTTACGGAACATGACCGTACTATGCACAAAGGGATTGTCGAACAGGAGGTCGAACTTCAACAGCGCCGGCTGCGTGGCATGATCGTGCAGCTTGATAAAGTCCTGCGTGTCGGAAAAGACGTTGGCCCTGGTGCCGAGCAACAAAACCCGGGGATGTGCTTCCAGATAGGCGACCTGCTTTTCAAAACGGTCTTTATGCGCAATATCATCCTGGTCCTGACGCGCAATGTATTTTCCAGTGCTGAGCTCCAGGCCTTTATTCAGGGTCCCTGCAAGCCCGATGTTTTTATGAAAATGATACCTGATCCGCGGATCCCGGTAGGACAAACAAATGTCTTCTGATGTATCTGACGAGCCATCGTTCAGGATCAGCAATTCGAAATGCGAATAGCTTTGCGCCAGGATACTGTCTATCGCCTCCCGCAAATAAGCTTCGGCGTTATACAGCGGCATGATCACACTTACCAATGGTTTTTCAGTCATGTTCTTAACGGTTTATCCCGAGCTTATGTTTCAGCTTTCTGAAAAATTCTTCAGTCGCTGTTGGAATGCCTCTATTCTCAATTGTTTTCAGATGTTGCTTCAGTGCCCGTTTATCTTCTCCTGACAAAACGATTCCTTCTTTTTTCATCCATGCTTTAAAATCCGTGAAGATAGCCTTAAACATATCCCACACATCTCCCTTGTATTCCGACCTCACCGAGGTTTCAAAATGATCGGTATAATTCACCAGGTTCTCATGAACAAAGCCAAAGTCCGCTTTGGTTGCTATGCGCAGCCAAAGGGCATAATCTTCCGCTACCAGCTCCCGCTCTACAGGAAATACGGAGGTGCTGAGCAGGAGCTCTTTCCGGATCATCGCCGAGCTGCAGACCACCGAATTTTGATGCATCAGGTCGCGCAGCGTAATCAGCGGCTTGTCGTAACGCACATAGGCTCCCTCATTCGCTCCGTTCCTGATCCGGGAGGCATTCGAACATACCGCTTTTAAATTCCGCTCACGGGCAAAAGCCAGCTGCTTTTTTGTTTTTTCAGGTTCCCAGCTATCGTCACTATCCAAAAAAGCAATCCAGTCACCGGCGCTCTTTTCAATGCCGATATTTCTCGGAATGGCCGGCCGCCCGTTCTTTCCGCAATCCAGCCATTTGACGGCAGGATGGTTCAGCTGCTCAATCAGCTCACGGGAATTGTCCGTAGAGCCATCGTCACAGACGAGCACTTCCAGAACCGGCTCTTTCTGCCTCAGTACACTTTCAACAGCCGCTACTAAATCGGTGGCGCGATTGTATGTAGGGATAACAACCGATATGGATTCCTTACTTTGCAAACGATTTTTTCAGTTGGTTTTCAAAATTACCACACCAGACCTTATGCATCTCAATTTCCGAAGGGCCCTGGTCTACCATATAATCTCTCAGGTATTCGGCGCCGTTTTTCAAGGCCTCCTCATAGCTCAGCGATTTCACTTTCTTGCCGATCACTTCAATGTTGTACGTTCGCATGTGCGAATTGCGCTTCACCTCTACTACCTCAAAGCCGAAGGCCGTGAAAATCTTCGTGAGCCTGTATTTGGAGTAGCCTTCGTAATGTACCGCCCAGGATGCTTCCTGCGATCCGAAAATATGCCTTAAGCCAACACCTTCATATTTGGTGCCATTCATCATGGAAAAATTCTTTTTGAAGGTCGTTTCAAAATCAGGCACCTCGATGTGCAGGATGCCACCCGGTTTCAGCCAGGAATTCCAGCCGGCCATAAAAGCGCAGGCTGCCATGCGCTCGAAATGCTCGAACACGTGGTGAAGCCTTACTTCGCTAATGGTTCCTGGTTTATAGGTCAGTTCATACAGATTATGGAATTCATCCGCCACACTTTTTTCCTGTATGGTATGTTCCGATAATGGAAAGTCGATGTTCACGTAGCCTTCCATGTATTTTAATCCGCAGCCTAAATGTAATTTCATATGTTGATATTAGTGTTTTTTAATTGCTATTCTTGTACTGAGCCTGTCGAAGTATGGTATAGCCATGTTATCATCATTTAAATGTGTGTTTCCCTAAAATGGCTATTAATCGTTTATTTCCCTGATCTCTACGGGCACCTGGTTCAGGATAAGCCCGCTGTCCTTGTTGATGATCCTGTCGGTTTCGTAAGCCATGCCAGCATCACTGATGGTGAGAAAAGATTCGGTATCGTTATAAAAATAAGAATGGTTGTTATTGGAAAGGCCCACCGCTACTTTATATTGCCCGGTGGTGTAAAAAATATCCTGGTTGCTGAAGACAGCTTCATACACGCCACGCTTCATCGGCCTGCCACTGCTCCAGGAGGTATTGATGGGGTTTCCGAACAGGCTTTGGAAACCGTAACCGATCACAAAGAAATCATGATCTTTCTCAAGCACAAACCTGATACAGATCTTCCAGGCAGCTCCCGTAGGAATCTCGCCCGATACCTCGTTGTGCGCATTCAACACCGACACCGATACAACCTTGCCCATATTGCTCAGGTTCTCGATCTGGTTCTTCTCTATTTCAAAAAAGCCATTCGACAAGGCATTGTTGCTGATGTAGGAAGAGATCACCGAATCAATGCCGCCCTGCTGCAATAGCTCGCCTTTATGCATCAGTAAGCCTTTGTTACAGAGCTTTTGTACGGCATCCATGTTATGGCTCACAAACAAAATGGTACGCCCTTCTTTGGTGCTGACGTCCTGCATTTTGCCCAGGCATTTTTTCTGAAAGGCGGCATCGCCTACCGCCAACACCTCATCCACAATTAAGATCTCCGGCTCCAGGTGGGCAGCCACAGCAAAAGCCAGGCGCACATACATCCCGCTGCTGTAGCGCTTTACCGGCGTATCCAGGAACCGCTCCACTTCGCTGAAAGCCACAATCTCATCAAATTTTTTGTCGATCTCCTGCTTGTTCATCCCCAGGATAGAGCCGTTGAGGTAGATATTCTCCCTTCCGGAAAGATCGCCGTGAAAGCCCGTACCTACTTCAAGCAGGGAAGCCATGCGCCCGGTATATTCGACGCGGCCCTTGGTGGGAGGCGTAATGCGTGACAGTATTTTCAGCAAGGTCGATTTTCCGGCACCATTCCGCCCGATCACGCCTACCCTGTCGCCACGCTCTACCTCAAAGGATACATTTTTCAAAGCCCAGAATTCTTCCGTATCTTTTTTCCGGCCGAAGTTCCTCAGGCCTTTGACAGCACCAAGCACGTTGCCATACAGCGTATCACTTTTCTCCGCGGCATTCTTGTTGAGAATATATTGCTTGCTCAGGCCTTCTACCTGTATGATGTGATCTTTGCTCATTAGATATAATCGACGAAGCTGCGCTCGAACTTAAAGAAATATTTGATGCCGATAAACAAAAAAAGGAAGGATACCGCTACCGATAAGGCAAAGGTCTGTGGGTTGTAAATGGCTTCGCCGCCAAACAGGCAATACTTAAAGCCGTCGATTGCACCTACCATCGGGTTCAGGCAAAAGAGCCAGTGCAGCCATTGCGGAAGACGCTCAAGGTAATAGGCTGTGGAAAAAATAACCGGGCTTACGTACATCCCGAACTGAACCAGCACCGGCACAATAAATTTCACGTCGCGGTATTTCACATTGATGGTCGCAAAGTATAAGCCGATCCCGAAGCCATTGATCAGCGTCAGTAAAATAAACAGCGGCGCCAGGATGATCTGCCAGTGAACAGGCTCTCCTGCAACGATGAAGAGTACAATTAAGATTACCAGGGAAATAACGAAATCCACCAGGCATACCAAAATGGTGCTCAGCGGGATGATGATCTTAGGAAAATAAACTTTGGAGAAGAGGTTGGCATTGCCCACAATGGAGTTGCTCACTTCATTGAACACATTGGAGAAGAGCTGCCAGAGCAACATGGCCGAGGCCACATACAGGAAGTTACGCGCGGTGCTTTCGCCGCTGTTGATCTTGGAGGCAATGTAGCCAAATACGAGGATGCTCACCAGGGGCTTCACCAGGGCCCAGATAATGCCCGCAAAGGCCTGCTTGTAGCGCACCAGGAAATCGCGACGGGCCAGGTTGCTCAGCAAGGTTTTGTACCTGATGATCTCTTTCAAAGAAAAAAAGGACTCCATGCCGGGATCTATGATAACCTTATCTTTATTCACTTATTACAAAAAATAGATGCTTCCGGCATTTTACCGGATTATAAACGCTAAAGATACTGAATTCTTGGTTTAATTAAACTTCCCGGGAGGCTTTTTGACATAAATCCGGGCACGAACATTTATCGTAAATGCCTGTAAACCTTAATTACCTGCCTATGAAACACCTGATCCTTATCCTTGCGCTGGCCGGCTTTACAAAAGCACAGGCCCAGCAGGCTGCTACAGCCAAAACCCCTTCTCCGGCCGATACGGCCTGGACCGCGAAAGTCATCAAATCCAACGAGGAATGGAAAAAGATCCTCACTCCGGCCCAATACCAGATTACGCGGGAGGAAGGCACGGAGAATCCTTATACCAAAGGAAACTACTATGATAACCATGAAAAAGGCTATTACTACTGCCTGAGCTGCAAAAATCCCCTGTTCAGCTCCCTGAAAAAATTCGATTCGGGCACCGGCTGGCCAAGCTTCTGGCAGGCATACTCTACCAAAAGTATTACCAAATCAAGCGATACTTCCCTGGGAATGCAGCGGGATGCGATCTCCTGTCAAAAATGTAATGCCCATCTGGGCCATGTGTTCAACGACGGGCCACAGCCCACAGGCTTACGATATTGCATGGATGGGCTGGCGCTGTTTTTCGTGAAAGGAAATCCAAGCCGTTAAATCATTTATTCCTGATTTTTATTATTTTAGCTTAACCTAAAAATTTTATAAGCATGGAAGTAAAATCAGAAAAACTTGACCTGAAGATCGTCCTGACCAATATCAGCGAACGCTGGAAATATAAAATGGATGAGATCTCGCCCGGTGTGTTCAGGCTGGATGTGGCTATGAAGCAAAAGGACGAAAGTATGCGTTACCAGTATGTATACGCCTGGGTGATCAAAGAGCGGTACATGGGCAAAGACGTGTTCTATTTCAATAGCCGCTGCGGGGAATACAACCTCAACCTGAATTTATACCAGATGCTGAAGGAAAGCAGCTACTGCACCTATTGCTCCGTGATTATTACCACCGACAAACGGACGGACGGCAGCCCTTGCGAATCGGTGGTGGTTCATGCCATCCAACCGATCGAACTCACTTCCGAAGCGATTATCAATGAAGTGATCTGGGATATTGCTACCAACGCCGACATCATCGAGATGACTTATTTCGGCGGGGATACTAATTAATTTCGGTATAACATTAAAAGAAAAAAAGTCTGATTTTTCTGTCATCCTGAACTTGATTCAGGATCTGCTCTTAGAAAAATCAGACTTTTTTAGGTTTTACATTCCCACCTTTTAACCTTACTAGTTAAATTCAGTAACGAACTGCTCTTTCGGCTTACGCACTTTTTTCAGGTTCGCCAGCCAGTCGTTTTCCGGGTCGCGGTGCCCTACAGGCAGGATAGTCACGCTTTTCAGGCCTTTTTTGTCGAGCCCTAATAATTTATCCAGCTCAGGGCCGTTGAAGCCTTCCATCGGTGTGGCGTCCACTTTCAGCTCTGCCGCTGCGGCAATGGCCATCCCAAAGCCAATGTAAGCCTGGCGCGCGGTGTGCACAAAATTAGCTTCGGCATCTTTTGCCACAAAATGCGTTAACAAAATATTTTTGAAATCGGCCATGCCGCCATCCGGCATACCGCGCTCTGACTCGATGTGCGCAATGTAATCATCGATCCGCTCTTTGGTATAATTGTCCCAGGCCGCAAACACCAGGATGTGGGAGCTGTCTACCATTTGCTGCTGGTTATTGGCCAGAGGCAGGATCTGTTTTTTCAGTTCGGGATTGGATACCACAATCACCTCGAAAGGCTGAATGCCTGCAGAGGTCGGTGCCAGCCTGGCGGCTTCCACAATTTTGTCAACATCGGCCTGAGCCACGGATTTTCCATTCATTTTTTTAACGGCATAGCGCCATTGGAGAGCGTTTAATAATTCCATAGGATTTTTTTATGTTATTGGGTTAGTATTGATTTCTGATGTTATTTGTTCATACAACAGAGCCATGAAAAAAAAGTTTATGATGGCGGCACAAAATTCAATAATATAGTTTACTTTTGAAAGTGGTTTCCAAAAGTAAAGTACTTTCCCCTGAGAAACCATGTATCTAACATGTCTAAGAAAATAACTATCAATCATCAGCCGGAAGCCTGCAAAGGCCAGCTCCGCGCCATACACGACACGCTTGACCTCCTGAGCGGCAAGTGGAAAATCTCCATCATCAGCTCCCTGAGCTTTAACGGGAAACGGCGTTTTATGGAGCTGCAACGCGAGGTGGAAGGCATCGGTGCCAAAATGCTCTCCAAAGAATTGAGGGAGCTGGAAATGAATGACCTGGTGGTCCGTACGGTATATGATACAAAACCCGTAACCGTGGAATATGAGCTGACAGCCTATGGCAAAACCTTACAGGCGGTCATTGGAGAAATGGCGAAGTGGGGACACCAGCACCGCAAACGGATCAAAGCTTCGCTGGAAAAGGCAAAGGCAGCTTAAGTCAGGAATGAGATAATCTACAACAATTAGCCGAATAGACTTATTGATCTATTCCGGGATTAAGATAACTTTATCTCACTGGTAAAATACATGAATCTTCTGATAAAATCTGTTATTTTCTTTGTGATGGCTGTTGCAGGTCATTTAAATGCACAAAATAAATGCACAAACACCTCTGTGTATACTGAGATAATTATCCAGGCAAAAAAAGAAGATATTTGGCAATTATTGACCAACTTTAAGGATTACCAAAACTGGCATCCTTATATCATCTCTGTGACGGGGAAATCAAAATTACATGCCAAACTTAAGTTTATAACACTAAAAAGCGATTCGTCGCGAGGAAAATTCAGTGCATACCTGCTTACTTTAGATGAAAACAAGGAGCTTGCCTGGGGAGGAAGCGCCGGTTTTTTATTTAAAGCAAAACATTATTACCAGATTGAACCAATAGATCCTACGCACATCAAATTAATTCAGTGCGAATACTGGCATGGCTGGTTTGGTAAAACATTTGGAAAAAAAATATACGAAGAAACCTGTAAAAATTTCATGAAGCAAAACCAAATCATAAAAGCAATTTTAGAAAAAGGTTAGCTGTTTTTGTTCAGGTTGCAGTTGAAACTTACCTGTTGACAAAAAAACACCAACAAGGGCTTAAGGAGCCATCAACACCGCAAGTGCATTAAAGCTTCGCTGGAAAAAGCGAAGGCGGCTTGACGCAATCTCTTATAATAGCAGATTGCTTCTCACGCCAGGGCGCGTGATCGAACTGACGAAAAATACATTCAAGCTAAAAAAACAGCAGATCACTACATCACCACTTTCAGCTTCGCGTATTTGAGCAGAAGATTCTTCTCCCCGTTCGTCCGGAACTGAATCGTGGCTTTTGCTTCCGGGTACACCCCTTCAATAGCGGTGATCTCCCCGATCCCGAATTTCTCATGCTCTACCACACTCCCCACATGTAAAGCGGCATTGGCGCTGGTATCCGTCGGTGTGTTGGTAGCTGCCATACGCTTCGCCAGTGGGATCAGCTTTTTGGGCGGGGAAAAATTAATCGGCTTCGATAAAGGTGTTTCCGTTGAGCCGGTTTTTCCGCCGAATCCGCTATCCTGTTTATTAAATCCAAAGCCACCGGCATTCTGGATGCGGTTGAAAGCACTGTCGCTGAATTTTTTCGAAACAGGCTCTTCGGCATATTCCACACATTGCTCATCGAGCTCATCGATGAAGCGACTTGGCTCACAATAGATGATATTTCCGAAGCGGTAACGTGTGGTCGCATAGCTGACGGTCGCTTTTTTCTCGGCGCGGGTAATGGCCACATAAAACAGGCGGCGCTCCTCTTCCAGCTCGCTGCGGCTGTTGAGCGCCATCTGCGAAGGAAACAGGTTTTCTTCCAGGCCAACAATATGTACATAAGGAAACTCCAGGCCTTTGGAAGCGTGAATGGTCATCATCGTTACCTTGTCTGCATTCTTTTCATCTTCCCCTTCCTTGTCTACATCCGTGAGCAGGGTAATTTCCTGCATGAACTCATCCAATGTGCGGAGCTGTACCGATTGCTCCTGCGGCGTGTTAAACAGCTCCGTCGGTTCTGTCGCCGCATTCTCAGCGGCTTTGACGATCGCCTCTTTCAGCTCTGTCTCCTGGGGTGTGCGGTCTTGTTCTACAAAGTCCTTGATCCCGTTCAATAATTCCTGGATGTTTTCATAACGGCTCACGCCTTCCGGTGTTTTATCGTTGTAAAGGTCTTTCACAATGCCACTGGTTACAGCGATGTGATTGGCCGATTCAAACGCATCCTTATAGGGGATCATCATCGCGAAGGAACGGATGCTCGTGGTGAACTCTTCAATCTTGGCGGCTGTACCGCTATTGATGCCCAGGTTAAAATCCCGGAGGTTGTTAAGCACCTGCCACATACTAATATTATGCTCCATTGCGGCAATCATGATCTTGTCGAGGGTTGTCTGGCCGATGCCGCGCGCCGGGTAATTGATAATTCGCTTCAGCGACTCGTCGTCGTTATGATTGATGGATAAGCGGAAATACGACAGCACATCCTTGATCTCCTTACGCTGGTAGAAGGAAATGCCACCGTAGATGCGGTAAGGAATGTTCAGCTTACGCAGGGCTTCCTCGAAGGAACGCGACTGGGCATTGGTCCTGTACAGGATCGCAAACTCCTTGTAATGCGCCTGCTGCGTGTAATGTGTATCGTAGATCGAAGAAGCTACTTTCTGCCCTTCTTCGTTATCGGTATTGGAGCGGATCACCCTGATCTTCTCCCCTTCCTCGTTGTCGGTGAAAATATTTTTCTTGAACTGGTCCTTGTTGATGGCAATCACGGCACTGGCCGCTTTCACGATGTTCTGCGTGCTGCGGTAATTCTGCTCCAGCTTAAAGGTTTTGAGATCGGGATAATCTTTTTCGAAATTGAGGATGTTCTGAATATTGGCTCCCCGGAAGGAATAAATACTCTGTGCATCGTCGCCTACCACGCAAATATTCTGGAAACGCGCCGCCAGCTGCTTCACGATCACATACTGCGAAAAGTTCGTATCCTGATACTCATCCACGAGGATGTATTTGAATTTGCTCTGGTATTTCAGCAGCACTTCCGGAAAATCCCTGAGCAGGATGTTGGTATTGAACAACAGATCATCAAAATCCATCGCTCCTGCTTTGAAGTTCATTTTCTGATAGGCCAGGTAGATCTGTCCCAGCAAAGGTTTGTTGGAAGCACGGTCCTCCGCCTGTGTCACCGGGTTGTTGGCGTACTGCCCGGCAGAGATCAGGCTGTTCTTGGCAGAGGAAATACGGTTGAGTACCAGCGAGGGCTTGTACACTTTCTCGTCGATGTTCATCTGTTTCAGGATCGATTTGATAACGCTTTTGCTGTCGTCGGTATCGTAAATCGTGAAATTGCTGGGATAGCCCAGCTTCTCCCCTTCAAAACGCAGGATCTTGGCGAAAATGGAGTGAAAGGTTCCCATCCACAGGTTTTTGGCTTCCCCCGCTCCTACGATCTTCGCGATCCGCTCCTTCATTTCGCGCGCCGCCTTATTGGTAAATGTCAGTGATAAAATATTAAAGGCATCCGTCCCCTTCTGCATGATGTGGGCGATGCGATAAGTCAGCACCCTGGTTTTGCCGGAACCCGCACCGGCTATGATCATCACAGGCCCTTCCGTCGTTTCGGCAGCCATTCGCTGCACCGGGTTCAATTCATCCAAATAATTACTCATTGCTACAAAATTAAGCATAAAGCTGTTTTTACGGGCTATACTTTTGCTATTTTAAATACTAATTTATTAAACCTTTTGAGCAGGGCTTTGTTTATAGAAAAAGAAAAGGGGAATAAGATTAATTAGTTACGAAATCAGAAAATAGTTATTTTGTTTGCCGAAAAAGAAATAATTTTTAAATATTATGGGGGGAGTTAATAAAGTGATACTGGTAGGGAATCTCGGGAAAGATCCGGAGATCAAATACCTGGAAGGAAACATCGCCAGGGCTAATTTCAGCATGGCTACCAGCGAATTTCACAAGGATAAGAACGGTAACAAGATCGAGCAAACGGAATGGCACAACATTGTGGTATGGCGAAGCATGGCGGAGAGCGCGGAAAAGCTCCTGAAAAAAGGGACGCAGATCTACCTCGAAGGAAAGCTGCAGACCCGCCAGTGGATCGACAAGGACGGCAACAAGCGTAACATCACCGAAATTGTGGGCGAATCCTTCCTGATCCTGCAGAAAAAAGAACCAAACCACAGCAGCCCGGCGCCCGACACGGATGACTCGAACAGCGGAGGCTTCCTGGATACCGATAAAAAAGACAGCCTGCCGTTTTAAACAAGACAGGGTTATTAATTTTGAGCCGTCATGATACCTCGTGACGGCTTTTTATTGTGTAAATTTACGGGTATGCAAAAATCCGTTTTAGTTTCTTTCGTCAGATTCATCGTGCTGGCTGGTGCTTTATGCGCCCTTCCTTCCTGCGATGGCGACGAAGATGAAGTCTTTACTCCCAAGCCCAAAGGCTACCCGAGGATTAGCTTTGAGGAAAAATCCTACAAGCGCTACGACAGCCTCTGTCCTTACAGTTTCGAGATCCCGGTGTATTCCTATATGGAGAACGATAAGCACCTGGGCGCGGATCCCTGCTGGCTCAATATCAGTTTTCCGAAATACAGGGCCAAGATTCACCTGAGCTATAAGGCGATCACCAATAACCTGGACACTGTGCTGGAGCAAAGCCATGACTTCGCCGTGAAGCATCAGGTGAAATCCACCGGTATCGACGAAACGGTCATCATACGCGACAGTGCAAGGGTCTACGGCCTGGTATACGACATCAGCGGGAATACGGCGAGCAATGTGCAGTTTTACCTGACGGACAGTACGCATCACTTTATGCGCGGGGCTTTATACTTCGATTCGCCTCCCAATATCGACTCCCTGAAAATTGTGGTGGATTACCTGAGGAAAGACATTGTGCACATGATCCAGACCTTCCAGTGGAAGGGCATGGAGCCGAAGAAAGGGAAATAAATACCAATTCGCCGGATGACGGGAGCCTGTTTTCAATCACTCTGTTAATCTTTGGGCGTGCCCTTCGGGCCGGGCTCTCGCGACTCGCTTCCCGCAAGTGCTTCGAGTCACGACAAGTCGTGATCAGCAACCTTGCGGGAGAGCTCAAACAAGCGCTCGATCCCTCACGCCATACACACCATCAACAAATCACTTATGATAAAATCACACCTCGTCAATGGCCTACAAGCGGCGGAGCTGATCTCCGAAGACCTGCTCATTGCTGATATGGCCTCAGGCGCCCAATTACTGGTAGACCTGTATTACCAGCATTTCGATATCATCATCTTTCATGAAAAGAATATCAACCCCGATTTCTTCGAGCTCAGAACCGGCATGGCCGGCGAGCTTTTGCAAAAGGCCAGTAATTCCGGATTGCGGTTAGCCTTTATCGGAAGGTTTGAGAATTATAGCAGCAAAAGCCTGCAGGATTTCATAAGGGAAAGCAACCGCTATGGCAAGATCCTTTTTGTGAGCTCTGTGGATGAGGCGATCAGGCGCTTTGAAGGAAATTGATTTAAGGCTATTTTGTAAAGGATGCCAGGAGGTAAATTAAACACCCCGTCAGTCACAACAAGTTGCGGCTGCCACTCCTCTTTCAGAGGGGAATTTTCGTCAAAGTAAATTTATTCTATAAAACAGTGGTTGTTTCACATCAGCTTCGAGGCCGGTTGTTGTTCCAGCACTTCAATGAGAGCCGGCTTCAAATGCCGGGGAATGCGGGCTTCCAGCCATGCCGTCACCTGTTCGGGTGTTAAAGTATGTCCTTCGGCAAACACCATCTTTAATTTGAGCTGCTGGTTGTTCTGTGCATCTTCAAAACCTTCCGCTTTTGCCCAGGCGATGTGCGGATGCTGATATAGCACATGCTCCAGCTCGATGGGAAAGATATTTTCGCCGCCAATGATGAGCATATCGTCTTTCCGACCTTTCAGAAAATAAAAGCCCTCTGCATTCTTCCGGGCCAGGTCGCCGGTTCCGGTAAAACGCTCTGCGCCTTCCATGGCCCAGCCTGCCGATACCGCCAGCTCCCCCACTTCCCCGGCAGCGGCTTCCTTTCCTGCCCTGGTTCTGATGCTGATCGTCGTTCCTTTGATCTTTTTACCGATTGTCTCCGGGTACCGCTCAAGGTCGGCCGGTGTAGCCAGGATGCAAACGCCTGCCTCGGAGGTTCCGTAAAGGTTGTACAGCACAGGTCCCAATGTTTCATTGCAGCGCTTTACCAACACAGGATTTAATTTATCACCTCCCGAAATGATACATTTCAGAGGATGATGAGCCTGCCAGGATTCTTCCACTAATTTCTGCAACATGAGCGGAACAACAGCGATGCATTCAATGCCATGTTTCTCCACGGTTTTCACAAGCGCCTCTGCCTTAAACCGGCGGCGCACATATAGGGTTTTGGAAAAGAAAACCGTCATGAATAAGGCTGCCAGGCCAAAGCCATGAAATACCGGCACGGCAATGAACAGGGCATCATAGGTTTGGATGCCGAGCTTTTCCGTAATATCCAGCAAGGGATCGATGAATGCGGTAACGGAAGGCTTGCGCTGTGCTTCCTTGGGCCTGCCGGTGGAGCCACTCGTGAGAACAATGAGATGACCGGCCTTCCCGGTTTTCAGGAATTTATGCTCTGTGGTTTTATTATGTACTATTTTCCGGATGCAGGGCTGAGTTGCATGATCACTGTAGAGTAGCGGCACCGCAAGCTCTTCAAAAGGCAGATCGACGTCTTCATCGCAGATCACCAGGCTGTAGGTTTTTTGAGCCAGGAATGTTTCGTAGGCGCTGCGGCTCAAACCCGGATTTACCAGGGAAATATGAAGGCCCAGATTGGAAAGGGCAAATATGGATTGAATGTAGGAGATACTATTACGGCCAACCAGGAGCACATGATCTCCCGGCTTCACCTGGTAGGTTTCTTTTACATAGAGCGCCAGCTGCGCCGCTTGCCTGTACAGCTCGCCATAGCTAAGCTCCTCCTGCTCGTCTTCTATGGCCTTCGTGTCGGATGCATTGGAGGCGGCATAGGCCAGCAAGGCCATCACATTGGTGCCATGCCGTGTGAGTGCTTTTCCCAGTCGCCACAGTTTAGGAATAGTAAAGAGCCGGAAGATCAGCTTCAGAAATTTCATGTGCGGCCGGTTTTTCGTTTGACATGAAGCGCACTCGCATATTCGAAGAGACGCCTGCCGAAAAAGGAAGCGGACTCGGCCAGCACAGCCCACCAGGGTTTGTATATGGTACTTTTTATATAACACATTCTGGCAAGGATCCTTGCAGCATGTTCCACCGGCATGGCGGGCACATCTTTATACATGGGATTGGGAGCGATCATCCGCGTTCTCACCAAAGGAAAATAAGCGCGGCCCGCATGGATGCCAAGGGCTTTCCACTCGGCGATGTTACACCGGAACCACTGATCGAAGGCGGTTTTGGAAGCCTGGTAAGCCGACCAATACGGCGCCGGAACCAGCAATACATTAATGGCTGATACACTGATGATCTGCGCCTTCTGTTTTACGAGGATGGGCATGAGGCCCATGATCAATTTGACGGGCGCCAGGTAATTGAGGCTGTTGGTGCGAGTGACATCGTGGTAGCGCTCCAACGAATCCATCAAAGGGCGCATGATGGATTTGCCTGCATTGTTTACAAACACATCGATGCCCCCGGGCAAGGCTTTTAATTGATGGAGAACGCGATCCGTTTCTTCTTCGCGGTACAAATCGGCCGTAATGATGCTTGCCTGTGATCCGTTGGCTTCCACTGCTGATCTTACTTCCTGCAATTTATCGGGGCTGCGTGCAATCAGGATAAGATGCACCCGGTGACGAGAAAGCTCGATGGCCAGCTGCTCGCCAATGCCAAAGCTCGCGCCGGTAATTACGATCGTTTTCCCATGAATCTCCTTTCCCAGTTTTTCGGAACTGTAGGGAAACCAGGGAAAAAGAAAATATTCCGGAAATGTTCTTTTCAAAAGACCGGTTTTAAGAAGATGCGCACTTAGCTCAACTGCTCTGCCAACAGCTCCATTTCCCGCTTCGCATCCTTGTGGTTGTAAATGATATTATTCACCGCGTTGGTGATGGGCATATTGACCTGATACTTTTTATTGATCTCGCACACGCATTTCACCGCGTAATAGCCTTCGGCGATCATATTCATTTCCATCTGAGCCTGTTGCACGCTGTAGCCTTTGCCCAGCATCGTGCCGAACATGCGGTTGCGGCTGAACTGCGAATAGGCGGTTACAAGTAAATCTCCCAGGTAGGCGGAAGCCTTGGTATCGCGGTCGATGGGATGCACGGCGGCTACAAAGCGGTCAATCTCCTGGATGGCATTGCTCACCAACACCGACAAAAAGTTATCGCCGTAACCCAGGCCGTGACAGATGCCTCCGGCTACAGCGATTACGTTCTTTAACACCGCGGACAGCTCGGTCCCGAAAATATCGTCGCTGCTGGAGCATTTGATATAACGGCAGGCCATGTAGCGGCAAAGCTCATCGGCATTAGCAATATTGCTACAGGCCAGCGTGAGGTAGGATAATTTTTCCAGGGCTACTTCCTCTGCATGGCAAGGACCGGTGATGACGCCGATGTTCTCAAAAGGCACTTCGTATACGGTGTTGAGGTATTCGCCCACAATGAGGTTATACTCCGGTACAATGCCTTTGATGGCCGAGAAGACGATCTTGTTTTTAAAGACTTCCGGGGAAATGGATTTCAGCGTGGCATGAATAAAGGCGGAAGGCACCGCCAGGATAATGATGTCTGCTTTCTCTAAAGTACTCAGCAAATCGGAAGACAGATCGAGTTTAGCCAGGTCGAAATTAACAGCGCTCAGGTACTTCGGGTTGTGCTGGTATTGGATCATGTAGTCGATATCCTCCTGGTGCCTGAAATACCAGCTTACCTGCTCCGAATTATTGCACAGGATTTTCACAATAGCGGTTGCCCAGCTTCCACTTCCTATCACTGCTATTCTTTTTCCGTTTGTCATCTTTTTTGTTTCCCGCAGATCACGCAGATGCCGCAGATTTTTTTAGTACTGGTTATGCATAAACAATATCTTCATCCTTCAACACCGGCAAGCCTTTCAGAGATTGATAAATCTTTGCCAGGGTCACCACATCCTTGATGCAATAGGCTTTGATGCGTTCTATATTTTTTTCCTCGTGGTATACCCTCCCGATCTGGCTCCCGTCGATATCATCTTTCGGTGAAGGAATCCCAAACACATGGGCCAGCAGGTTGAGCGAGGTGAAGTTCTTAATATCCCCGAAGCGCCACAGCTCCATCGTATCGAGGTGCTTTACTTCCCAGGGCTTCATGCCCTGAATCTGCAGGAGCTTTGGCAAAGGCAGGCCATTCACCAGCATACGGCGGCACAAGAAAGGATAATCGAATTCTTTCCCGTTATGCGCGCATAAAAAATGGTTGCTGGTATTGAAATGCCCGGAAAGCAATTCCGAAAATTCTTTCAAAAGGGCTTTTTCATCATCGCCGGCAATACAGCGTGTCCTGAATTTTCCTTCCGACATATAGCCCAGGCCTATACAGATCACTTTAGCAAATTCGGCGTACACACCGGCTTTGGCATATTGCTGCTCAGGATCCAGCTCGCGGTTGTAGATCCATTTTTTATCCCACAGGTCTTTTTCTGCAGGCGATAAGGAGGAGTATTGATAATGGAGAGGAGCGGTTTCAATATCCAGGAACAAAATATTTTCCGGTTTTATGCTACTCATAATCTTTGGTATTTCTGAAAGGTATAATCAAAGGCATTTTTTTCGTCGGCGCTGTGCTTCTCTTCCCACACCAGCCTGAAGGCTGCCCGATCGATCTCCGGGAAGAACACATCGGCGTCAAGCACAGTATTCACCAGGGTCAGGTAAATGGTATCGGCCAGCGTCATGGATTGCTTAAAGATCTCGCCACCGCCAATGATGAACACCTCCTTCTCCCCTTTCAATTGTTCCAGGGATTCGGTAAGGCCTGAGGCAAGCGTGATATCGAATTTGCCATCGCTGTTGAAGGAGGCATCTCTCGTAATCACCACATTCTTTCTTCCCGGCAGGGTACGGCCAATGGATTGAAAGGTTTTGCGCCCCATCACCACCGGGCATCCCATGGTGGTTTGCTTAAAAAATTTCAGGTCGGCCGGCAAATGCCAGGGCAACTGGTTGTCTTTGCCAATACCATGATTGAGAGATGTTGCTACAATAAGGGATACCGTCATAAAGCGTATAGGTCTTCGGTTGCGCTCAGACCACCATAAAAATTAATAAAATTAATAAGCCAGGTCTTCGATGAAGAAAAAGAAGACGACCGCTGCTACCCAGTCTTTCCGGACACCGGGGCATTCGCCAATGCGGCTGCCGTTGTAGTAAATGTCTCCATCCTCTTCGATCTGCCCGATGCGGCTGCCGTTCTTATACACGTCGCCATCGGATTCAATCTGTCCTACACGGCTTCCGTTTTTGTATATATCACCGTCAGACTCGATCTGCCCCACACGGCTTCCATTCACATAAACGTCTCCATCCGCCTCGATCTGTCCTTTCCGCGAACCGTTGATGTACACGTCGCCGTCACTTTCGATCTCGCCTTTTTTACTGCCTTTGATGTAAAGGCTTTGTGCGCTTGCCGTGGAATAGATGATACCACAGGCCAGCAGGAGAAGCAGTTTTTTCATCGTTGATGCTGATTTAAAATGGGTTGATTTATTTTGCCCTGTATTTTACTTCTACCTGGTGAAGCTCGATGATCGGTTTCAGGAACTCTTCCAGGTCGTACACGCATAGCTGGGAAGCCGCGTCACATAAGGCTTTTTCAGGCTCGGGGTGTGTTTCGATGAACATCCCGTCGATACCGCTGGCTACGCCTGCGCGGGCCAGTACCGGTAAAAATTCGCGGGCGCCGCCTTTTTTGTCGGAGCTTGGAATGCCGTATTTACGCACACAGTGCGTCACGTCGAACACTACCGGGTACCCGATGTTCGCCATGTGGTAGAACGCTCTCGGGTCAACCACGAGGTCGTTATACCCGAAGGCATAGCCACGCTCGGTAAGGATGATCTGGTCATTGCCACTGTCTACACATTTCTGTGCCGGGTGCTTCATATTGTCGGGAGCCAGGAACTGCCCGTGTTTGATATTGATGACACGTCCTGTTTTGGCAGAAGCCACCAGCAAGGACGATTGCATACAGAGGTAAGCCGGGATCTGGAGCACATCGCATACTTCGGCGGCGGCATCGGCCTGGTCGTGAGAGTGGATGTCCGTGAGCACCGGGAAACCGAATTGCTCCTTGATCTTGCCCAGCATTTTCACGCCTTCTGCAAGGCCCGGTCCCTGGTAGTAACTCAGGCTGCTGCGGTTATCTTTCGTAAATGAGGATTTATAAATGACTTTGATTTTCAGGCGCTCGGATACTTCTTTCAGCATTTCTGCTGTTTTCATCATGGTGAGCTCGTCTTCGATCACACAAGGGCCTGATATTAAAAACAGCTCATCGCTGCCACATGGGATATCGCCTACTTTAACTATTTTTTTTGACATGGTTTTTTGTATTTCTATTGATATAACACTAAACAGTAAAGTTAGTTTTATATTGATAAAAATGACAGATTTTTGTGTTTTATTATCAACTTCCGGGAGGTGGATTTGCCGCTGCTTTTTTGTTGAGGTACAGCGCAATAGCTACTTCTGTAGCGGGGATGAGCAGGATGAGAAAAAACACCAGGTAGATGCCGGTTTTGATGCCGTTGAAGAGCTTATCGATCTGCATGCCCACAAGCTTCGTGAGTAAGCCGCTGTTCAGCAATTCGCCGAGGCGCACTTCCATCGCCTCAGCCGTGATGTCTTCTTCCACGCCGAGCGATTTTTCCACCAATTTGGTGATGCCTTTTTTCAATCCTGCCGAAATGCCTTTGGCACTGAAAAGGTCGAGGAGAAAAACGGATACTTTGGAAGACAGATCCTGCCTGGCATCCAGGGCTTTGTAGTCCAGCGTATGCTTGTACACATCATAGATCGCTACAGAAACGGTATCTACCAGGTCTTTCACCGATGTTTTGGAAAGATCTCCCGGGCCCAGCTCCTTGCGGATCTGTTCTGAGAAAGTGGCATCCAGGCTTTTGGTATAGGCGCCGAGGTGCTCCTTCAAATCGTGGTGGATGCCATTGACGAGCCCCAGCTTAAACCCGAATAAGCCGGCCAGGATAGGAATCACAATGGCATAGAGGATGGCCAGCGCCTTGAGAACGACGTGGCGCCGCCTGGCAAAAATGAATTTCCGTAACAGGATGATCAAAAGCCCGGCAAGCACAAAAGCCCCGACTCCCGTACTGATAGCGCTGTAGATGATAGCCGCCGGATTGGTATACTCACCGATTAACGAAAGGTATGATGATACGGATTGAAACATTTTTTAATAGTAGTTTTCAGACAGCTCCATTGACTTCGAGAGCCTCAGTCAACGGATTGGTGGTTGAGGCTCTCGAAGTCGACAATAACAATATCTTCTTTCTAACTGAACTTGAGCGACAGCACCCGCGATTTTTTCTTTTTGGCGTACACACGGGTCAGGATCTTGTTATCAGCCACAGACTCGAACCTTACTGGAAATAACCTCACTTTCAACTCCCTGGAATCGAACACCGATTGCTTCGTCATTTTACCGCTCTTATCGATCTTCACCATTGTCAGGAATCCGCCGGCACCATCGCGGTGCGCCGCAGGAACAGCCGTCAGTGGCAGGTTGATATTTTTCACATTATCCAGGTAGAAGAAATAATCCTCGCTTTTGTATTTGTGGTAGTGAAAGGACATGCCGCCCGTTCCGCCGCCACCGGCCTGATTTTTCGGGATTTTATTGGCCCATACGATCTTCCCTTTATCATCTACTTTCATCGCAATGATGTCCTGGTAGTAATAGGTGGTGCGGCAGGTCGTATTTCCTTTCGAATCGGTTGTACACACCGTTACCGAATAATATTCTTCACCGACAATGGTTGTTGTTCCATCCTTATCGAATTTAATTTCGCGGAGCACAAGGTTGCTGGCTTCGATGTCGTCATCGCCGGTCTTATCCTTATTTTTCTTCTCCTTCTTTTCCATTTTCTTCTGCGTGCGCTTGCTCTCAAACTGCTTCAGCAAGGCTACCGGGAACTCATAGAAATATTTTTTGATGGCGGAAATATCGTTGTCCTCAAACTCGATCTTCAGGATGAAAGCCCCGTCGGAGCCATAGGAATTGCGGTTCTTAGAGTAATAGCCTCCTAATACCAGGTTGCCTTTGCTGTCTTCATTCAGGATCGAAGAGCGGATAAATTTGCCATCCAGGTCAAGCTTCAGGATCTCCGGCTTCACCGAATTTTTCTTGATCATAAACAGCTCATAGTGATAGTCCGGCACTTTGCGCTTGTCCTTTCCTTTCACTTCCTCTCTCGGCTCATATACTTTGGCAAGCATGTATACCGTACCGTTCGAAGCAATCTCAAAATCGGCATTGTCCATTTCCGCTTCGGTATAGGGCATGGTCATTTCATTGCTCCACAGCTTTTTCATATTGTGGTCAAACACGTTGAAGCCGATCTTATCTTTATTGTATTTGTCTTTTTTCTCCAGGGGTTTCAGCCTGTAGGTCACCAGCATTTTGGAGCTATCAGCCGAAACGTTGAAGGCATATTTATTGGTAACTCCGAACTGGTAAAAACCTGTGGCGATGGTCGTTCCCGACAGCTTATTGGCCTTCACAATGGTTTGGTCCTGGCTCGAAAAGCGGTTGTTCTTAAGGTCGAAGGGGCGGTAGTGCAGGTATTCGCGCTGCTCTTCGCGGTTCCAGGTAGAGTAATACCAGTAGTAATTATTTTTCAGCTGGATAAAATTATCGCTCACAAATCCTTTTCCTACTTCGGAGATATCCACCGATTGCTCGCTCACCGGCGCATAGTTCTTGTTGAGGGTTTGAACAACAATGTCGTCGCCCATCCGGAGGCTGAGCTGTGAGAATCCGTTTTTTTCGGTTCCTACAAAACCCAGGTCCCTGTGCTTTTTCGGGAGCTTATAGGGCTCACCCAGGTCGTAGGTTATTTTTTGAGAAAAGAGGGCTGCCGAAAGCAGCATCGCGGGGAGTAAAACGATATATTTCATAAAGGTTGGTTACAATCTCCGGAAAAGATCCTTGATGTAATCAAGCGTGGCGATCTCTTTATAGTTATCGCCAAAGGCATGATTCCACATGAAAGGCAGGTTATAAGACACCGTCGCCATAGCGGTGATGGTTTCTTCGCTCCAGTCTTTGCTCAGGTTCTGTGGCAACACAATCCTGTGTTTCTCCAGCATCTGCATGAACTCGCTGTGGCCTTTGAGGTAAATATCTCCCAGGTGCTGGAAAATAATACAGTTGGCATAACAGTGGCGCGTTCCTAAAATTTTCGACAGGCCATAGCTGATGGCGTGGCACACGCCTACTTCGCTATAGGTGAGGCTCAGGCCTCCCATCAACGAAGCAACCATCAGCTTATCATCGTTCTCCGGCGTCTGCCCTGCGTTCTCGCCAAGATAGACTTCGCGGCAGAGCTTTAAGGACTGCTCGCCGTATGCCAGGCTGAATGCGTTGTTGCGGATGCCTGTCTCCGATTCGATGCAATGGATATAAGTATCCATGCCTGTGTAAAACCACCAGTCGGTAGGAACAGAGGCTATTAATTCCGGATCGAGGATCACCTGGTTGAAGACGGTCCAGTCGCACTTCAGTCCCAGTTTTTTTTCAGGGCCGGTGAGTACAGCTGTCATCGATACTTCGGCGCCGGTTCCTGAAATGGTGGGTACTCCCAAATGGTAGATGCCCGCTTTTTTTACGAGGTTCAAACCCTGGTAAAGCGTGGAAGAGCCTTCGTTGGTGAGCATCAGCGATAAGGCTTTCGCAATATCCATGATACTTCCACCACCAATACCGATCACGCCGCTTGGCAGGCCCTGTTTCGCAAGGATCTCGTCGCGCAGGCTGTCGATCTGCTCTGTTGTGGGCTCATGCGGGTCCACATCAATGTAATAGATCAGATCTTCCGGCTTGTTCTGCAATTGAGTAGAAAGCGGCTTTCCTTTGAAATAATGATCGACCACGTAAACAAAGTAATTCTTATTCTCCTTACGGATGGGTTCTACGGTTTCAGCCAGTTGTGAAAAGGAGCCGCGACCATAAGTCACTTTATCGATGTTTTTGAAATTCTTATGTTGCATGTTAACTCAGCACCAGCCCCTCTCCGGCTTATGGAGAGGGATTTGGATTTTCGTTTAAAATAGATTCGTCTTAATGGTTGTGAACTCAGGCATTCACCGTTTTCATGGCCTTCACCGCTGCTTCGGAAATTTTAGCTGCCAGGGCAGTCATTTCTTCTTCCGTCCAGGTGCAGCGTACGCCAAAGGAAATCAGGCGGCCTACCACTTCCTGCGATTTCGGCAAATGTAAATTATTGTAATCCTGTGGCGCGCCCAAAACTTCTACCGGCAGCTTAGCCACGGTTTTCAGGTCTTTTAAGTGATTCCACTGGTTGATAAAGTGGTACATATTGGTGAACCAGTAATTGAAGCCACCTACGCCGGCGGCATTCATTTCTGCCACTGTGTTTTTGGCGATCTCAGGCGTTGGCATTAATAAGTTTAAGAATGTCGCTGAATCTCCGGAAGGATCGGCCAGGCGCGCAAAGCCAATGCCTTCAGTTTTTGACAAAAGGTTTACCAGGAATTTTTTATTGTGGTTGTTTTTTTCCTTGATGCCGGGAACTTTGCGGGTTTGCGCTAAGCCTACGGCAGCGTGCAATTCGGAGATCCGGTAGTTGAAGCCCATGTAGGGATGGTTTTCCATGCCCCGGTTCGTACCAATGTGGTCGTGACCGTGGTCGCTATACACATCCGCTTTTTTATAGACTTCTTCATCGTTGGTAACAAATACGCCACCTTCGCCGGCTGTAGCGATCTTAAAGAAATCGAAGGAGTAGCTTCCTGCCGTCCCGAATAAGCCGGTGCTGGTTCCTTTATACGAGGCGGCAAATGCCTGCCCGGCATCTTCCACCAGGATTAAATTGTGTTTTTTGATCACAGCCATGATGGCATCCATATCGGCCATACCGCCGCACATGTGCACCAGGCAAACGGCTTTGGTTTTCGGGGTGATGGCTTTCTCAATTCCTTCCGCGCTCAGGCAAAGGGTTTCGTCGATCTCAGCAAATACCGGCAAAGCGCCTACGAACATCACTGCTTCGATAGAGGCAATGAAGGTAAAGGGAGGCACAATGACCTCGTCGCCTGTTCCGATACCGCTGGCAGCAAGGGCCGTCGCAATCGCTGTAGAGCCGGAACTCATCGCGTGGGCATATTTTGCTCCTGTTATGTTGCGCACTTCCGCTTCAAATTCTTTTGCTTTCCAGTGGTTATTACGCTGAGCATCATGACCGTAGCGAAACAATACTCCGGTTTCCATAACGTCATTCACTTCTTTACGCTCTTCGGCGCCAAATAATTCTGTTCCAGGCATGGTCTATAGTTTTAATGTTTGAGTTTAAATGGATTGAATTGCCGTTATACAACGGGCTTTTAGGGTATTATATTGCTTTTAGTTAGGCAGGAACTCGTAAGTATTCTGCTCTTCGATCACCCCGAAATTTACGGAGCTCAGGCGGCCATTCTCGAAATAGCAGTCGAGGCCTGCATCATCAAAGCTTAAGCGGCGCTCTCCCCACTCCTGCTGTTCCGAGTCGGAAAGCGCGTAGCCATTGCTCTTCATCAGCTCTACAAGCTCTTTTTCCTTTAGCTGAAAGATCTTTTGGGAAAACAGCAGGGTTTCCTCATTGTCCACTTCCACACTGCTGAATTTTTTCGCGTGCTTGTTGTCAAAAAAAAGCGAAAATCCTGAGTCCCAGTAGTGTAAAACCGTACAGGATGTTTCTAAAATCTCGTCGTTCAACTCCTGCGTCTCTTCCGATTTTCCAAAAATCTTTTCTGCATCGTTTATTGTTTGTCCAAAATGTAAATCTGAAAAGCCTTTAAGCAAATTGATCTGATAAATAGAGCTCATAACTGCGATAAAAATAAAATTTAATGCCGCTATAAACAAGGAATAGCAGACAAAATAAAAAAAAATAAAAAACGAAAAAAAATTTTGCAGGTTAAAAAATCGTTTATATATTTGCAACCCGAAATAACAACAACGTTCTTTTAACATAATGATTCCGTAGCTCAGCTGGTAGAGCAATACACTTTTAATGTATGGGTCCTGGGT
>CAZIYT010000003.1:0-290614 GCA_964543545.1 uncultured Flavobacterium sp.
TAGAGCAATACACTTTTAATGTATGGGTCCTGGGTTCGAGTCCCAGCGGGATCACACAAACAAGAACATTCTTGTTTCAGAAAAAAGGAGGCTTAATCGTCTCCTTTTTTCGTTTACAACCTTTGCACAACCTCTTCAAAAAAACAACAGGGCTCCATTTTATCAGCTTATTTCCAAAAACTATTTTTGTGTAAAAGCCTCCACGATATACACCTGGCGGTTTTTTTATTTTTTGGCTGTTTCGTTTCTACTTATGTTCTATATTTAATCCAGGCAAAAAACAAGAGACATGAATTTTGATGATGATGACTTCGATATGGACGACGAACTGTCTGACGAAGAAAACGAGGAACTGGAACAGGAGATGGAAAGACGGCGTCATTCCGTTAAGAACCATCCTTTATTCAAACAGGCCAAAGAAGCCTCACACACGCTGGAAACATTGCTGGAAACCGGTAAGCAGGCAGAAGATCACATGGAATCTTTTACCTCATCGCTTACCGGCGCCATGATGGTATTGACGGCCAAGCTATACGCTGCGCTACACTCCGACTCCTACCTGGTGTGTATGCAAAACGCAGCGATCATCCGGAATGAAGCCGAATACCTCCGCCTTTCCTCCCATATGCTCAATTCCTCCAGCGATTACGACAGGGCTTATGTGTCGGTATTCAGAGAGGATATGGAAAAGTTCAGGATTCTGTTTTCGGAATGGGTCAAAGAGATCCGCACAATGGATAAGGATGGTATAGAAGATGAGTGGGGATTGTTTCTTTAATGCTTGAATAACAGGAGGTAGTTCACGAAACCCGGAAATAACCTCAACGAAAAAAACCGCAGGAAAATTCCTGCGGTTTTTTTTACGACGATATTGGAGGGTGATTTTTTGTTAGTTCGCAGCCGGCAGTACGGTTCCGCTTAAGGTGAGGATAATGGGATTTGGATCGGCTGAGATGGTAACGGTTACATTTTTGGTAAATGCTCCAACGGCAGCAGCGTTATACACGGCTTTCACAATGCCTTTCTCACCGGGTTTTACAGGCGATTTCGAATAATCGGGCGTAGTACAGCCGCAGCTTGCTTTCACATCAGTAATCAAAACGGGCTCTTTGCTGGTATTGGTAAATACAAATTCAAAAGTTACCGGTTTTCCCTGCGGAATTTCTCCGACGCTGATCTGCTGGTTGGTCCATTTGACAGAAGCTGTTTTGTCGGCCGCGGCTTTGGTCGCTTTCCTGTTACCGTTGCCATTGGTTGTAAATGACAGAAGGCCGATGCTTAATGATAAAGCGACGATCGCAATTGTTTTACTCACAACATTCTGAATGTTGTTTTGGAGTCTGTGAATTTTTGGTTTCATGAATCTGATTTTAAAGGGTTAATTTTTTCATCCGTCTTGCAAGCCCGGACATGACAAAAGTAGGGTGTACCGCAAGGCAGGGCTGTTAAGCATATTCAAATAATTGTTAATGACATGTTAACGCCCCTGTTTCACCACGTTTTTTTTGCTAATATTAAATGATTTATTCTGCCTTTTTTTGAAGATCAACAAGCTCAATATCGCCATCATCCTTGGCTTCGTGGCCATTACCGGAATCTTAGCCGTACAGCTTTTATGGACCAAACAGGCTTTCAACTACGAGGAACAAAAGTTCAGTCAGAAAGTGCATGTGACCCTACTCCAGGTGATCGACCGCTTGTATGAGCTGAACGGGCATGAGTATCCGCTGAAAAATCCTATCAATAAAATCACCAGCAACTATTACATTGTCAATGTCAACAACGACTTTGACGCCAGTATGCTGGAGTATTGCCTCAAAACGGAGTTCGAGCGGTCGGGGCTGATCACCGATTTCGAATATGCCATTTACAAATGCGAAAGCGATGAAATGGTGTATGGCAATTATGTTTCCATGAGCAATAAATCGGCACAGAAAAGCGCCTTCCGTTTTCCAAAACAGGGAAACCTTGTCTATTATTTTGCGATCCGTTTTCCTAAGGAAACCACTTACATCTTCAGCTCCCTGGTCTTTTGGCTGGTGCTGTCGGGCATTCTGCTCATCATCCTGCTCATTTATGTGTTTTCGATCTTCACCATCCTCCAGCAAAAAAAATATTCCGAGCTCCAGCGCGATTTCATCAATAACATGACGCACGAATTTAAAACGCCTTTGTCTTCCATTCTCATTGCCTCAAACTACCTTTCCAAACAGGAGAAAATACAGAGCGACGAGAAGCTGGGAAAATATGCGGAGATCATTATTCAGCAAAGTGAAAAACTGAATACGCATATCGAAAAAATCCTGGACATTGCCCGGTCCGACGATGCGCCTTTACTCCTACAGAAACAGGAGCTCCGGCTGGTGCCGCTGCTACAGGCCGTAACAGAAAATCTAAAGCTAAAGCACGAGTCGCTGGAAGTGCGCCTTGAAGGAGACCAGGAAGCTGTCGTGTTTGCCGATGAGTTTCATTTCACTAACCTGGTCTATAATTTAATGGATAACTCCATTAAGTATTGCGACCAGAAACCGGTCATTAGCATCCGCATCAAATCCCTGAAACAGTCCATCGCGATCGACTTTACCGATAACGGCATCGGGATTCCGGGCAACAAGCTCCGGCATATTTTTGATAAGTTCTACCGGATCCCGAACAGCAAAAGCAATGAGGTAAGGGGTTTCGGGCTGGGGCTTTATTATGTCAAAAAGATCTGCCTGCTGCATGGTTGGAAAATCAACGCGGCCAATAACGACGATAAAGGTATTACCATTTCTCTTTTAATTCCGGAAAAAACATGAGCCTTACAAAAGTACTTTACGCGGAAGACGATGAAACACTGGCTTTTCTTACCAGGGATAACCTCGAGCAAAGCCATTACGATGTGGTGCATTGCACCGATGGCAAAAACTGCCTGGAGGCCTTTAAAAAAGAGAGCTTCGACATTTGCATCTTCGACATCATGCTTCCGAAAATGGATGGCTTTGAGCTTACCACGGAGATCCGTAAGCTGAATACAGACATTCCTATTTTGTTCCTGTCGGCGAAGATCCTGAAGGAGGACCGCATCAAAGGCTTAAAGATCGGCGCCGACGATTACCTGGTGAAGCCTTTCAGCATGGAAGAGCTGCTGCTGAAAATAGAGATCTTCCTGGCCCGCTCCAAAAAACATGCGACAACCATTCACAACTATACGGTCGGGAAATTCCGCTTCGATCCTGCCGAACATCTTTTATCGACCGAAACGGAGCGGATCAGCTTAACGCAACGCGAATCGGAGCTGCTGAAATTATTTTTAGAGAACAGGAACAAAGTCCTGAAACGCGAGCAGATCCTGACGGCCCTGTGGGGCGACGACAGCTACTTTATGGGTCGCAGCCTCGATGTGTTTATTTCAAGGCTCCGGAAATTACTCTCCGGCGAAAAGGGCATCAGCATTGAGAACCTGCACGGAGTGGGTTTTAAGTTTTCGGAGAAAGGCACCTGATCTGCTTTAAACAATACTTATTTTATTTTACGATGGGCGCCCGGGCGAGCCATAGTTTACCCTAAGCTTGTCGAAGGGTGGCTCACTTTCCACCAGTGCTTCGAGGGCCTCAGCAAGCTTATGGGAGAACTCAGACAGATCGCCTGGTCGCTGGCGCACCTACTCTATCATGGAAAACAAATCTACAACTGAAATGAGTGCTGCGTGAAGGTCCCGATAGCTATCGGGAGCAGTGGAAATCCTTTTTGCCGGCACTTCGACTGCGCTCAGTGTCCGGTAAAAAAGTCCCGATATCTATCGGGAGGAACGAAAAGCCTGTCCGCGCAGCGGCACGCCCAAATTTTAAACACGCTTCCCATGACAAACATGTGGCCAATATTTACTCTTTATCAGAGCATCCGCCCGGCATTTCTGATAAGAATAATCGTCTAGTCCTTATCTGCGTATTCATCCTCATCATAGTACAAGCCGAGGCTATCGAGGTAATCATAGATCATGTAAAAATCCTGCTCGTTCTCGGCCTTGCGGTACCAGGTATAGGCAATCTTCCGGGCTTTCTCCTCATCCCAGTCGCCGTTTTCGTCTCGGGTCTCTGCCGGCTCTACCATGCCTTTTTCATACATCACGCCCACATAAGCCGTGGCCTTGCCATTACCGTTGGCCGAAGCGGTTTGGTAATACTGAAAGGCTTTCTCCAGGTCCTGGTCCACATGGGTGCCCGTTTCATAAAACCAGCCCATGTTGAAACAGGCCCTGTACTGCCCGGCCTCTGCAGCTTTGGCATTCCACTCAAAGGCTTTGCCCGGATCTTTTTCGCAGCCCAGTCCCTGCGAGTAATAGACGTACAATTCAAACATCGCATCGGTGTTACCTCTCAGCGCAGCTTCGCTGTGAAGCTCATAGCTTTTGAGGTCATTCTTGTCGCAGCCTTTGCCATGATAGTATAAAAGCCCCAGCAGGTAATGGGCTTTCCCTTCCGGATCTTCGCCAAGCGCTTTTTGCACGTAGGTAAATGCGGTTCTATGATCTCCCTGCTTATAATAGCGGTAGTTGGCGTAATCATAGGCGGCGCGGCTGTGGCCCTGGTTTGCCGCCTGCTTCAGGAGGTCATAGGCTTCCTGTACCGTGCCTTCGTTCATGGTAGCCTGAGAAATGTTCAGGAGGGTCATGGCCTGCTGATAGAGTTGCTCTGCACTTAATGTATCACTCATCCGATGTGGTTTTTAGCTAAAATAGGAAAAAAATGAATTGTGGATTTTAATCCATAGTTAATTTAAAGTGAAGTCCTCTTTCCGGAAATGAGCCCCTGTAAAACAGGCCTGTAGTTTGATTTATCCATTGTATAGGACAAACGAATTACTAAACATCCTCACGTCATGAAACAGAACCTGAGCGCCGAAACCTCCATTACCATCAAAGCCGCGCCGGCAAAGGTATGGAAGGCTATTACCACACCGGCCTCTATCAAAAAGTACCTGATGGGAACAACGGTGCATTCCGACTGGAAAGAAGGCAGCGCGATTACTTATGAAGGCGAATACAAGGGGAAAACATACCACGATAAAGGCCTCATCAAAAAACTGAAACCGGAAAGCGTTTTTCAGAGCACCTACTGGAGCTCTATGAGCGGCAAGGAGGACAAGCCGGAGAATTACAACACCGTTACCTATACCTTATCGGATGAGGACGACCGCACACTGCTCACTTTAACACAAGACAATATTGCCACTGAAGAGGAAAAAGCGCATGCCACCAAAAACTGGGAGCAGGTTCTGCAAAAGCTGAAAGAAGTGGTAGAGCAGCAGAAATAATCTGCCTTGCCCCGGTGGCTTCGACTACGCTCAGCCACCGGAGTTACAAGCATGTAATTATCACTCAACCACCGACTGGCAGCTACAACATTAAATTACAAATTCACCCCACCTGAAACTTCGATGCGCTGCGCATTGACCCAGCGGGCTTCTTCGCTACACAGAAAGGCCACCACGCCACCAATGTCATCGGGAACTCCCACACGGCCAAGCGCTGTGGCATCGGCCACCATTTTATTGTATTGAGGATTGTCCCGCACAACACCACCGCCGAAATCGGTTTCTATCGCTCCGGGAGCCACTACATTCACCGTAATGCCACGCGCGCCAAGCTCTTTGGCCTGGTACCTGGTGAGTGTCTCCACGGCGCCTTTCATAGCGCCATAAGCCGAATAGCCCGGCGCTGTAAAGCGTGCCAGGCCACTCGACAGGTTAACGATGCGACCGCCGTCGTTCATCAAAGGCAGGGCTTTCTGCGTGAGAAAATAAACGCCTTTAAAATGAATGTTCATCAAGGTATCAAAGTCTTCCTCTGTCATGGCAGTGATCATGCTGTTGATGCCAATGCCTGCGTTGTTCACTAAAAAGTCGAAACGCTCTGCGCCGAATGTTTCTTTCAGAATGGTTTTTACCTGTGAGAAAAACGCGTCGAAGCTTTTTGTTTCTCCTGCGCTCAGCTGTAGAGCAGCTGCCTTTCGCCCCGCCTGCTTTATTTCTGCCACCACGGCCAGGGCTTCGTCCTGTTTGCTGTTGTAAGTAATGATGACATCGATTCCTTTTTTTGCCAGGCTTAAAGCCATGTTCTTCCCAAGTCCGCGGCTACCGCCGGTTACTAATGCTATTTTTGTTGTTTCCATATTTTAAATATTTGATGGGAACAAAATTACAGGATGCACCGGGCTGCGCTCTTGCGAACATCAATCCGATGTTTGCAAAAATCAATCACCATGCAACAGACCGACCGGAGCATTGAACATGCAGCAATCCTCAGGAAATTAAATCGGGATCCAGGACCACGTTGTGTTCGGGATCAATTCGACTGAATGAGGTTCCTTCGGCTTTCAGCCCCCGAAACATCCTAGTCTTATTGATCAGGCCCGGAAAGAGAGCGGCGTGAGGGTCGTTTGTTTTTTGAAGAAATTGGAAAAATGCGCCACTTCCTCAAAGCCCAGTGACCAGGCGATCTCGGACACTGTCCAGTCCGTTTGCCGCAGGAGGATCTTGGCTTCGCGGATGACACGGCTGCTGATAATGTCTGTCGTTGTTTTTCCCGTATGTTCTTTCAGCACTTTATTGAGGTGGTTGACGTGTACCGACAGGCGATCGGCATAATCCTTCGCGGTGCGCAGGGCCAGCTTCTGATGCATGGACTCGATGGGAAACTGCCGCTCAAGCAGCTCCACAAACAACGACGATACGCGGGCAGAAGCCGTGTGTGAAGGATAGAGCGCCGAAGCAGGCTGCAGCTTTTGGCCGTAGTGGATCAGCTCCAGGACATAACTGCGGATCAGATCGTATTTATAAATATAATCGGAAGCAAGCTCCTTCGTGATCTTTTTAAAGATAGCTGTGAGCTCTTCCACCGCTTCGTCTGTAAGCTGGAATACAGGATAGGCCCCGGGCTGGAAGATCGGCAGGTCGTTGGGGTCGATGCCTTTGATGAACTTACACAGAAAATCGGCCGTGAAAATGCAAAAGTGACCCGATTGATCGGTATCGTAAGGCACATAGTGATAAGGCACTTTGGGCGTGGCAAAGAGCAAAGCGCTCTTCCCGATCTCGATCACCTTATCGGCGTACTCTGCCCTGTTCTTTCCGCGGATGAGGCTGATCTTAAAATAATCGCGGCGGTTATAGGGCATGGTCCGGTCGCCTGTTTTAATGCGGGCGGTAATGTCTTCGATGTTGAAGACGTTGAAATGCCCGATCTCTTTGCTGATCCCTTCGGGAATCACCAGTGAGGTTTCCTTATAAAAGTCTTCGAGGGAAGTAGCAGCCATGTGGACGAGGATTTGTAAAATTCAAAGATAGAAAAAAAAACAATGTTCCTTATAGGCATTCAAACAGTATCATCTTACTCATGTCGTATTAATAAGTCATACCTCACAGTTATTAAAATCCTATTGCATAACATTGGGCGTGCCGGCGCAAAGAACAGGCGCCGCCGGGCTGTCGCTACTCGCTTGCCGTCACAAGGAACACGTGACGGCAGAGCTCAAACAAGCGCTCCATCCCTCACACGGGCTTATCTTAATTTTGCTGATTAAATTCCATTTCTGAGATAACCTGCGCCAGGGATTGACATGTAAATCCTTTTTCGGGACACTGAGCGCAGTCGAAGTGCCGCAAAAAGATTGAAATGGAGAAGCCCGCCCGGACGCCCAAATTTAGCTTAAGATAACACTAAGCTTATTTATTCCAGCTCATCCTATTTATGCGTAGAAACCTCTCTGAAAGGCCATTCTTTGGTGCGCTTCGCCTTAATCATATAAACGACCACACCGGCGGCGATCACCACCAAACCCGAGAGCACCATTTTCAAGCCGGTAGAAATGAGGATGCCCGCCCACAAAACAATGGCCAGGTAAACGGCTAAAGGAAATAAAGGCATGCGATAGGGAAAGGCGTCTTTGCCCCGTGATTTGCGCAGCATGATCAGCCCCACTCCCTGCCCGATGAACTGGATGAGGATGCGCATGGCGAGGATGGCACTGATGACATCGCTCAGCTTGAAGAGCAGGCTGAACACGAAAGCCACGCCACCAAGGAACAAAAGGGATACATAAGGAAAATTCCGCGTGGGATGCAGCTTCGCAAAGACTTTAAAGAAAGCGCCATCCACCGCAGCGGCATAAGGAATGCGGCTATAGCCAAGCGTAGCCGAGAACACAGAGGCAAAAGCCACCCAGAGCACCAGGCAGGTCATCACAACCGCTGCGGTATCGCCTGCAAGCCTTTGAATGAAGACACTGATAACATAGGCGCTGTCTTTGGCCTCGTGCCATGGAATGACACTGGTGACGCTGATGTTCATCGCCAGGTAGAGCACGGCAATACCGGCAATGGAAATAAACATGCTGCGCGGAATATTCTTCGCCGGATCTTTGATCTCACCACCGAGGTGACACACATTGTAATATCCCAGGTAGCTGTAAATGGTTTTCACACTCGAAAAGCCGATGGCGGCAACAAAGGCATAGTTCACCACGAGGCCATCGTTGATGTGCTTCACCGGTTCCCAGAAATGCCCGTGGGCGATGCCTCCGCCGATGATCCACAAGAGCGTGAACAACACGCCGATCCATAGAAGAACGCTGATCTTCCCGATGGTTTCGATCCGGCGGTATAACAAGACCACGATAAGAATAACCACGCCACCACTCACCGCTTTGGAGGCAAGCGTGGTTAAAGGAACCAGGTAAGAGAGGTAAGCCGCAAAACCAATGGAGGCTGAGGCAATCACGAGCGGCGCCTGGATCATGGTTTGCCACACGAATAAAAAGCTCATCATTTTTCCGGCGCGTTGAGTGCCGTAAGCTTCCTTCAAAAAATTATAGGAGCCACCGGCCTTAGGGAAGGCCGCACCGAGCTCGCTCCAGATCATGGCATCCACGAAAGACAGCAGAGCACCTGCGAGCCAGGCATACAGGAAGTAAGGGCCGTTCATCATCCCGATGACCATGGGCAGGGTAATGAAAGGACCGATGCCTACCATGTCGATCATATTAATGGCGGTTGCCTGTAAAAGGCCAAGGCGTCGTTCCTGCATAAATGGTTTTGCTGAGAAACACAAACATCGGTGAAATTGTTGAATAAAAGGCTCAAAAATGCAAATTGGGGATTATAGTCAAAGCTATATCACTCAGAATCAAGCGCTAGGATTGGCATCAAGTTCTATATTGCATTAATAGAAATAGCTTAAAAGACGGAAATCATGGAAAAGAATTATTTCACAGCCTTAGGCCCCGACAATAAAATAGAGCTCATGTTCAATTACGGCGAAGTGATCAGAACCGTAGAAACAGCCGATCGTTTTATCCTTCTCTTTTTACTCGACAACTTTTTTGTAGAGATCCATACCGACAAAGTCAAAAAAGAAATACTCGCGATTGAGATCCAGGAAGACCGCGATGTGCTGCATGCTTATATAAAAGATTTGGATATTAGTGAGTTGCTGGATGCGGCGTAGGATAGTCTGACATTGACTTGAATGATATACTCTAATTTCACAACAAGTAAGATTACCTGAAAAAAGTGATCAACAGAAAATTTAAAAAACTATTTTTATTACCCCGGTACGTTTTTACTTGACATGTATCACTGAATGTTATACCTTTCATTGAAACCATAATTAGTAAGACTATGAAAAAACAGCTATTCATCGGGATCTTTTTAATGACCTTTCAATGGAGTACTGCCCAGTACATCTTAGAAAAAACCATCAACAGCTGGGATCATCCTAATCTGTCAGTCGAACGCACAGACGACGTTCTTATCGCTGGATTAACCGACCTGAATCCTTCCACCGGAAGGCTCTCGCCCATGTTTAAACTTACCGATCCTGCCGGTGTTCCCTTCACTTCTTTCTTTCTCGGCACACCTCATGATGTTGTGCTCATGGATTTCACTATTAAAAATGACAATCGTATCGTTCTCGTGGGCTCTGTTTATGATGTTTCCCAGGACTCCCCCTCGCACCTGTACATGGCTGAAATCGATTTCAGTGGGGCCATCATTCAGAGTCAGCTGTATCCGCTTGCGGGCGGCGAGTTTATGATTCCTCACCAGGTGGTACATTCACCGGGCAACGGACAGGTTGTTGTGGTTGGCACAAAAGTTTTTGGATCCTTAACTCCGGCCAATTATACCACCTTGCCACGCAGGGCTTTCATATTGGGTTTGGATGAGAACAATTTTGCGACGGTACTTTTTTGTGTGGGGATGGATTCACCTGCTGGTAGCATCAACGATAGCGACATGCTGGAGAACATTACCGAAGTACCCGGAAAGGGTTATTTCATTTCCGGTTCAGCCAACAATCCGGCCAACAGCGAACAGAACCTCATTACGATGGGTATTGATTATACCGGAGTAGTCATGCATTCACACATTCGCGACAACACAAATTTCCGCTATGCGGGAGCCTCCGTCTTATATCAGAATTCCGGCGGTTTCATCGGTGTACATGTACTGGCCAACAATTCTTTCAGCCACCAATGGGAAATCGCCAGCTTTGATGTTAACGGAAATGCGCTTACTCCTTTTTACAGCCACTATCTTTCAGGTACTGCCGGAGACATCAATGGATTCAAACTGCAACTGGACGAGCTCAATCAAATCTCTATCGGTGGTTATATTCACTCCACTGCAATTCCGGGTGTTCAACTGACTCCTTTCCTGGTTACCCTCACTCCCGGTGGTGTGTCAAAGGTGTTGAACGCTAAAAAATACCAAACCCGTAACAATTCACCACTGACTGGTTATTACGAACAAATGGGAAATTCGATTTACATCAACACACCTGATATCCTCCAGTATAATCCCAGCCTGAAGAAATATGCGATGGTGAATCCAAATAGTATAGATCAGGGATATGATCTGCACATTTCTGCTGCACCAGCCAATAGTTGCGAAATTCCGGTGCAGACGATTATGTTTCAAAGCAATCCCATCGATCTCGGTCCGGCGAATTACGGCCTGCTTAACGTTACAGCTGTTGCCTACGACATCCCGGAAACATTCCGCCCGATTGATGAGGTAATTGTATGCATTCCCTTATTGCGAGCGCAACCGGCTCTGACAGTGTATCCAACTCCGGCAGTAGCTGCATTGACCGCAGAACTAACCGAAGGTGAGATCCTGGAAATAAGCATCAGCGATCTGTACGGAAAGCAGGTCATGAATCAAAAGATTAGTAACACTGAAAAAGGACGATCTTTATTAGATGTCAGTAAACTGTTACCAGGCATCTACATCCTGCACGCCGTTGACAAAGAAGGTAGTATGCACACCGAGAAATTCCTGAAAGAATAGACCTCTATTATTTATGAAAGCAGAGCTTTCAACACTCTGCCAAATTAAAAAAGGCGCCTCAAGGGCGCCTTTTGCATTTTCCGCGGTCTGGACGGGACTCGAACCCGCGACCTCCGCCGTGACAGGGCGGCATTCTAACCAGCTGAACTACCAAACCGTTTTTGTGTTCTGCCGGCAAAGAAACTACAAAAAAGGGAAATAAACAATATCTTAGTATTTATTTTACACGATTTTTTTATGGCTCCTGCCGGCCTTTTTTGTAAAACGCGTTTCGCCCCTACCCCCAGCGGCTACCTGCACTTAGGAAATATCTTTTCCTTTGCGCTCACCGCTGTTTTAGCGGAAAGAAGCGGCGCCGGCATCCTGTTGCGCATCGACGATATGGACCGTGAACGGGCCAACCCTGCTTACATCCACGATATATTCGACACACTGCATTTCCTCGGCCTGCCCTGGACAGAAGGGCCACAGAACGCGCAGGAGCTGGAAGAGCGCTACTCACAAGCCCACCGTTTGTATCTTTACACCCAGGCTTTAGACAAGCTCCGCCACACGGGATTGGTTTATGCCTGCAATTGCTCCCGCGCGCAAATCCTGAAACAGAGCTCCGGCGGCGCTTACCCGGGCACCTGCCGCCACAAAGGCCTGGCGCTGGATGCAGCGGATGTTGCCTGGCGCTTGAATACGGAATCTGCAGAATCTGTTTCTGTAAAAATCCTTGATGGTACTTTGCTCAAAGCGGCGCTGTCGGCAGATATGCAGGATCCCATCATCCGGAAGAAAGACGGCTTTCCTGCTTACCAGCTTAGTTCTATTGTGGATGATGTCTATTTCGGCATCGACCTGGTGGTGCGTGGCTACGATCTCTGGCCCTCCACCCTGGTGCAGTTGTACATGGCTTCGCTTTTAAAAGAAGAAAGTTTTTTGAATACGACATTTTATCACCACCCTTTGCTATTGGACGTGCATCAACGCAAGCTTTCCAAATCGGCCGGTGATACGTCCGTGCATTTCCTGCGCCAGCAGGGCTTTTCCGCGGAAGAGGTTTATGAACGTCTCGGAAAGGAATTACATCTGTCCGAACCACTCAAGCATTGGAGGAATCTGCGCTTTATGTCTCCGCATTGAACATACTCTAATTTTTGGATTTATCCATATCATCTTAAGCTTAAGAAATAACACTTTTAGATGCCGCGCGTCGCCTGGCAAAACGCGGCGCCGGTGCGGTGTGAATTTTAATTTTTTTAGCTGAGCCCGAAAGAGCTTTAGTTCTCTTTCGGTTGCGAAACTTAAAAATTAAAAGAGCGCGGGGCAATCGTTTTGCCTTGATTTTTTTGTTTCTTTTTTCATCAAGGAAAAAAGAAATAGAGAATAAAGAAAAAAACAGGATGATAATCGACCAATAGGATAAGATGAGCCAATGACCTTACCTTCCAGGATCACTCTGCAAAACCTTAATCAAAAAACAGCCAGTTCACACCGAACTTAAAGGCCCTGTCGTTTTGAAGATAGCCAGGCCCGAGAGAATAATTGCTGCCAAGAAAGCCTTGCGTCACATGATCGATCTTCACGAAGATCCTCACCGGGCGGATGCGCGCGTTCAGGAAGAAATCGATGTAAGGATAATCCCCTACACTGACACGGGGTTGGGTATAGAAGACATTGGTGGCAGGCATGTAATTATAGCCGTAGAAACTGCTGAAATACTGGCAGCTAAAACCTACCTGGAGGTTTAGGGCTTTTTTAAACAGGTTGCCCTGGTAATACAGGGAGCCGCTGAGCACATGATCGGGCACACTAATCACATTTTCCTCGGTAGATGCTTGATAGACATAGCCTGCATTAAGCCCCAGGTGCCTGAAGAAGAGCATATCCTTCCGGATAAAGCAAGCCATACTCTGAATAGTAATCGGAGCCTGCGAAGGTGTAGCATCGCTATTGAAGAACAATTGGTTATCCGTATTCTGCACAAAAGCTCCCATGCTGAAACGGTTATCGGTCGTGGAAATACTGAGCATCGCCTGCGTTTTATCGGTCGGCGAGAAATTGTGTTTCCATACAAAGTTATTGCTATACCAGGAGTTGTAAATAAAATCGGGGTGACGTTTTTCGATGCCCGCCTTAGCCTGTATTTCAAAAGGCACTTTGAACACATTGTAAGCAATCTTTAAACGGTATTTGATGCCGGCTTCGAGTTGATAATCGTTTTGGTTTGATCCCTGGTAGATGTAAGCCGTCTTGACGAAAGCATTGAAATTGCTGATGTTCATGAAGAGGCCGGCATCCACGCTATTATTCACAAAGGTGGTATCGTCGTATTGGTATAGCTGCGTAAATTCATTTTTAATTCCCAATTGCAGGCTCGTGAACAAGGGACGGATCCTCAGCGTGTAATGCCCGGAATTGCTGATGGTTCTCCAGTGCGTGGAATCCATGGTCGCTGTGCTATCCAGGTAATAGTAAGGATAGAACAGATCATTTGCCATGCCATTATCAACGTACTTGGTATAGTTTCCCGTATAGTTCAGCTTATAATCCACAATGTGCGACAGAACAGTGGAGCTGTCTTCTACGGCGTTCAGCCTGTACCAGGGGTTGATTTCCACGGTGGTAAAACGTACTTCGCGGCGTGCCTGGCTCAGGTACACGGGCAGCAATTGCTTGGTGACACGTGCATCTTTTTTAAATAAGGAATCGTTCGAGATCCCGCCGCTTTCGTTATGCTTCAGCTTATTGAATAAAAAATAAGCGTAATAGCCCGCCCTGCCTTTCTTGCTGGTATAGTTGGAAGAAGTATACAAATTATCCGTAAAGCTCACCTGCCTCCGGTAAAAGCCGATGCTGCTATAGCGGTTGAGGCGCAGCGTGAGGTTGAGCCTGTTCTTGAAGGTATGCGAAAATACCAGGCGGAACATCTGCTCCTGCTTGGATCCGGCAATCCCGGTGAGGCTGCCGTAAGGCCCTTTGGTCTGGTAGAATTTCACCTGGTCCTCGGAGATCATATCATTCTCATAAGGCGGCTGGTAAAATTTAAAACCGAGAGAGCGCTGCTGGTATTTCAGGAACAGGGGCTCGGAAGGCAAGCCGATATTACCGCTCCGGTTCTTGGGATAATAATTCTGGAAATCCGTCAGGATGGTATCCGTGGGGTTGTTCTGGAAACCTTCCAGGTTGCTTCTCGCCTCATTGGTAAGCGTCCGTACATGGCTGCTGTCGGTGATATAGACGACCTGCGCCGGCGAGATCATACAAGCCAGTAAAAAACAGGCGCATAGCAGGAAAGCGTTAACCGTATTGTTTGAAAAAAGCATTAAGGACCGAAAGGTACAAATTTACAATTTATCGAAGAAATGCTCTTCCACATCAAAGGTAGATTTGATCCCTACCTGGCTGAAATCGGATTCCAGCCATTTGGTAGCTGTCTGGCGGCCACGTTCCTTCAGGCTCAGCAGGAAGTCCCAGGAGGTGTTCATCTTACTGCTATAGCTGAGCTGGCTCAGGGCATCGTAGCCGGAAATGGTGTGCACGAAGATCTCGCGGTTCACTTTTTCATCGGTCTTTAAGATCCCGTTGCGGATCAGCTCATTCCTGTAGTGGATCAGCTTCATTTCGTTGATCAGGCTGCTGTTGAAGGAGATTTCGTTGACCCTGTCGGCAATATCACGGGCCGTGGTAGGAACGGAATTAATATTGATGGAATTAATCTTTATTAACACTATATCCCTTAAAGTCGTGTTGGTGATGATCGGGAAAATAGGAGGATTTCCCATATAGCCGCCATCCCAGTAATATTCTCCATCGATCTTCACCGCCTGGAAAAGGAAGGGCAAGCAGGCCGAAGCCAGCACCGCATCTACCGTAATTTCCTTATTGGTGAAGATTTTGGCGCGGTTGGTTTTCACATTGGTTGCGCAGATGAAGAGCTTCTTTTTGTTATACAATTTCAGCTCGTTGAAGTCGATCAGGTCGGTGAGGATATCGCGAAGCGGATTATAATTAAAAGGATTGAAGTTGTAGGGCGACATGTACTGCGTCATGTTATTGAAGAACATGTAACCCGGCGAGTTGTAAATATCGCCACCGCCAAAGAGCCTGTCGAAGCTGCTGGGCTTGAAAAGGCCTCCCGCCTGGGCAATGCGCCTCCATAGTTGTTCCAGTAATTGCTTGGCCGCTTTGGGACCGCCGACATGAAGGCCATAGGCACAGGTAACGGCATTGACCGCACCGGCGCTGGTGCCGCACATCGATTCTGCAATGAGGTGGTCTACTTCCAGTAACCTATCCAACACGCCCCAGGTAAAGGCGCCATGCGCGCCGCCGCCCTGTAAAGCGATCCCTACTTTTTTTGCTTCAGAGTGACTCATTCTATATCAAACACATTTAGTACTAAATTCATTCAGGGGTTTCAGTCCAATCAAATATAACTATATTCCTTAAGGATCAAAATTAAATAAGACGAGTGTATTATTTGGTGGGATAAAACGACCCGGGCTTGATACCCCCGGTAAATCGAGAGCCTCAGTTACCGGAGGGTGGTTGAGGCTCCCGAAACCACCCAACACAATACAAATAGAAAATTGCGGAATACTCTAAAGTCAGTTCGAGTGATCCGTAGCGATAGCGATCACAACATGTCGTGAGTATCGAGAACGACTCCGAAGAATACCTCAGAACACGTCTCGATAAACCGCCCGCAAAAAAGACAAGCGGGCGGTACTCGAAGTGACATGTTATTATTCTTTATTCTACAAATTCTCCTTCACGAATTTGAGCATCTTGTTATACAGGTGCGCTCTCGTATAACCACCGTAAATACCGTGGTTCTTGTTAGGATAGGTCATAAATTCAAACGGAATATTATTCTTCACCAAGGCATTGGCCAGCTCCATCGAATTCTGGTAATGCACATTATCATCGCCGCTGCCATGTACCAGCAGGAACTTGCCTTTGATGTTTTTGGTATAATTTACCGGTGAATTGTCTTCATAACCGCTTTTGTTATCAGCAGGCTTACGCAGGAAGCGTTCCGTATAAATGTTATCATAGAATTTCCAGTTGGTAACAGGTGCTACCGCAATGGCCGCCTTGAAGTAATCGGCTCCTTTGCTGATGAGAAGCGAAGCCATGTATCCGCCATAGCTCCAACCCTGGAAGCCGATCCGGCTTTTGTCCACATACGGAAGCGTGCCTACATATTTTGCGGCGTCGATCTGGTCAAGCGTTTCCAGTTTCCCTAATTGTAGATATGTGCAGTGCTTAAATTCCCTTCCCCGGCCCAGTGTCCCTCGGCCATCCACGCATACTACCATATAGCCTTCCTGGTTGAGCAGGGAATGCCACCAGAAGTCGAAAGTTTCCCAGGCGTTGTTACACTCGTTGGATCCGGGACCATTGTAGGCAAACATATACACAGGATATTTTTTAGCAGGATCGAAATTCTGCGGCTTCATCATCCAGCCGTTCAGCTCTACGCCTTCAGCATTCTTAAAGGTGAAGAATTCTTTTTTGGATAATTTATAGTCACCCATCCTGGTTTTCAGATCGGTATTGCTTTCCAGCACTTTGATGAGCTTGCCATCGGCGCTGTGCAGCTCGTATACCGGCGGTGTATTGGCATTGGAATAAGTGCTCACATAATACTTAAGACCGGTGCTGAATTCAGCAGAAGTGGTCCCGTCCTGGGTCGACAATCTTTTTTTGGCGCTTCCATCCAGCTTCACGCTGTAGATGTCGCGGTTGATCTGTCCGTTCTCTGCGGAGATGTAATATAAGGTGTTCGACTTTTCATCGTAGCCTTCAAAAGAGATCACGTCCCAGTTCCCTTTGGTGATCTGGTTTACCAGCTTACCCGTGTTATCATAATAATAGAGGTGGTTGTAATTGTCTTTTTCACTGCTCCAGATAAAGCCTTTGTTATTCGGCAGAAAAGTCAGGTCATCCGTAATGTCGATGTACGTTTGGGCCTCTTCCATTAAAACCGTTTTCGTGCTTCCGTCAGCCGCATTGGCATACAGCAGCTCCAGCTTATTCTGCAGGCGGTTCATGCGCTGCAGCGACAATACATTTTTATCGGTGGTCCACTGAATGCGCGGAATGTAGATATCCGTTTCTGTACCGATATCCACTTTGGTGGTTTTGCCTGTCGCCACATCAAAGATGTGCACGCTCAGGATCGAGTTGTCCTCTCCTGCTTTCGGATATTTGAAAGTCACCTTATCCGGGTAAAGGTTATTATGATACGTATCGAAGGTGTATTCCTTTACCTTGCTTTCATCAAAGCGTACATAGGCCAGCTTGCTGCCATCGGCATTCCACTCAAAATAATCAGGCTTGCTGAATTCCTCTTCATATACCCAGTCGGCCCAACCGTTCTTAATCTCGTTTAGCTTCCCATCGCTGGTTACCTGTGTTTCCTTGCCGGCACCGAGGTCTTTGATGAAGAGGTTATTGCTCCTCACAAAAGCTACCTTATTTCCAACGGGCGAAAAGGTGGCGAACATTTGTTTTCCGCCTTCCGAGAGCTCTTCCGTTTTTCCGGATTTGAGGTCGTAAACGTAATTTCGCTGAACGGATGAATGGCGGTAAATCCCTTCTGTCTCCAGGGAAAAGAACAACTTGCTTTCATCGGGACTAAAAGAATAGCCGCTAATGTCGATGGCCTGGTCTTTATACTTTACGGTAGATCCCTTCACCAGCACGGCTACTTTCTTACCGCTTTTGAGATCGTATTTTACGATGTTCTGAAAATCGCCATCCTGCTCGAGGTCTGTATAATGCGTTCCGTCTTTCATCACGTTGAAGCCTCCTGCCGATTGAGGCATAAAGGCATATTTGGACCAGAGATCGTCGATCGTAATTTGTTTTTGCGCCTGCATAGGCTGTACAAGAGCCAGCGACAGGCCAAATGACAGGAATACGTTTTTTATCATAGATGTATTTTCTTAAAATGTTGTTTGCTGGCATGAAGATAATCATTACTCCCTATTGACAAACAGTATTTTACTCAAACGGTCTATATGTTAAATAAATGAGTTGAAATTAATGTGAATTATGAGTAGATTAGCATTATCTAAAACTAAACCATGCAGACTTTCAAAACCATTATTATAGACGACGAAGAGAATAGCAGAAGCAACACGCGTGCTATGCTCGAGAACTACTGCCCTGAAATTGAGATCATTGCCGAAGCCGGAAGTGGAATTGAAGGAAAAAAAATGATCCAGGAACTGAAACCTCAGGTTGTTTTCTGTGATATCAATATGCCGGGCATGACCGGTCTTGAAATGATAGAGGGTTTGGTACACCGCGATTTCTGCCTCATTTTTCTGACAGCATACAGCGAACACGGGATCAACGCCGTAAAAGCAGGTGCCATCGACTATTTACTGAAACCGCTTTTGCTGAGCGAGTTGCAGGGCGCCGTGAAAAAAGTAGTGCAGCACTACGAGCAAAAAGGCGGAGCAACACCGGCCACCGGCAGCAACGATAAAAACCTCGTTCTTATCAATCACAGCAAAGGCTTTACGCTGATCGACTATAAAGACATCATCTGGCTGGAAGCTTCCGATAATTACACGAACCTGTTCCTCAACACCGGGAAAAAGATCGTGGCATCCAAAACCCTGAAAGAGTTCGAGGCGATCCTGCCTACCAACGTGTTTTTCCGCATCCACCGCTCATCCCTCATCAATATCGATTTCATCAAGGAATATTCGAATGCGGAAGGCGGTACTATCATCATGGCCGATGGCACGAGCATCCAGGTTTCCAAAGCACGCTCACAGGAGTTCAGCGAATTTATCAAGACCCGCGCCGTAACGCCGAAGTAAGGGAAACAGCTTGTTTAAGGATTTATAATTTCAATCAGCCTCTGTTACCAGGGGCTGATTTGTTTTTTGGGGTGAATTGTATTAGCAAATTTATGTGTTATAGCTCATTAATTTTTGGGCGTGCCTCCGCGGGGTGTTTCGAGCCACGACGAGTTGTGATCAGCGCCCGCGGAGTCGCGCTGTCGCTGCAATCTTTTGCAAGAAACAGGCAAAAGGATTTTCGCTACCATCGCTCACGCAGCTTTTCCTTGAGTTCCCGGATTATGTTCCATTCCGAAGCAGGCTGCGCCAGGGATGTTGCGATTTGTCTGAGCTCCTTGGTTTGTCCCGAAGGGCAAGCCAAGAGCGAGTCGCAACAGCCCGCCCGGGCGCCCAAAAAATAAAAATCAATGTAAAAATCACGCTCCACTGCCTTGCTTACTGTCATGATGCATTCTGATGGTGAGGTATTTTGCATAGGCACGCCCTGCTTATTTTTAGAAAAGCCTTCCTTTCAAAATAACGGTTTATCCTGTCATTTACCCCGGTATTTGAACCGTTTGCCATTCTTGCTTCTTCGGTTTCATATATTTTACCTATTTTTATGTGCATTACATGTTTTTGAGAGCGGCATACTATAGCATTTTTATTCTTTTATTCGCATCAACGTCCTGGTCGCAAAGCAGGAGTTTTTCGTTTCAGCATTACGGGCCCGAAGATGGCCTGAGCAATACCAATGTACTTGCCATTAAGCAGGATAAGAACAACATTCTGTACCTGGCAACTGAAAACGGCATCTACCACTTCGACGGGTATAACTTCGGGAAGATCAAGCCCAACACCATCCTGAAATCAAATAATATCCGCAACATTGATTTCAACCAAAAGAATAACCTGATCATCATTAACCGCATAGCGGGCATTTACGAATACAACCGCAAAAGTAACGAGGCCCGGCTGCTCGACAGCTTAAAATTCAATACGGTGGATGAGCTCATCGTGGATAAGGACTACAGCTTCTCGCTCACCGACCAGATCAAAGTAACGGTTATTGAGCGGAAGACGGGCAAAACAATTGAGGACGAAGTCAAAAAAGCGGATCAGGGAAACCAGGCTTTCGCCATTTTCAAAACCAAACAAAACACCATCCTCATTGGCCGCTCGGATGGCTTATACCGCTTCGAAAAAGGCAAACAGATCAAGATCCCTTTTAAAAAGCCTTTCCCGGTTTATGCGATCACCCAGGATACGGCAGGAATTCTTTACCTGGGCAGCGACAATGCCATTGTATGCCTCAACAGCACCACGGTGGAAAAGGTGATCCCCGTGAAAACACAAAAAGTCAACAGCTTTTTTCCGGGAAATAATTTCACACGCGTCAGCAAGGTGATTGTGGATAAATACAAGCGCATCTGGTTTAGCACCGATGACAATCTTTACGTGATTGAGAACGGCATTACCTACGATGCCTTCGACCTGCTGGGCATCGACAAGGTGGTGATCAACTGCCTGTATAAGGATACCGACGACAATATCTGGATCGGCACCTTCAACGACGGGGTGTACTTCATTCAGAACCCGCTGTTTCTCAATACCTCCTTTACCTCCGACGGTAAGATCCTGCCGGTGAGCTGCGCTGCGTTTGTAGACAACCAGGTGGTGGTAGGTACCAATAACGGCCTATTTATTTACGATTATGTGACAGGCAACACGCAGACCGTTGTGAAGCCCGACGGGCTGTTTTACGAATCGGTATTCGCGATTACGCCGGTGGGCAAATCGGTGGTGTATGCCAAGCTCAACTCCATCAGCTCGACGAAGCGCTCTTTCATGATCGGAAACATGGTCTATAATTTTGTGCCGGTTACCTCGAGGCTCTTCCGCTATAACAAAAGCGCGGGCAAAGCCTATACCGCCGATGGCATCGGTACGCTCTACAGCATTAAGAATTACAACCCCGACAAGAGCAGCAAGCCCGATACGATGATCTCCTTTCCGGATTACCGTACCAAGATCAATACGGTATTTGAAGACGGCAACGAGATCCAGGTAGGAACCTCCGACGGATTGACAACCTACTCCAATGCGACAAAAACCTATAAGAACTATGCCGCGGAATTATTCAACTACGCCATCTACGATATTGCCAACTATAAGGGTAAAACCTACCTCGCCCACGAAAACGGCATTACGGTACTTGAAGATTCCAGGCTCATCCAGGAGATAGGCCCGCAACGCCTTACTACGGTGAAAAAGATCCGCTTTTACCAGAACAGGGTCTGGATCGCCACGCTGGACGGCCTCTTCATCTGTGATGAGCAGCTTCGCCCGATCGTGATCTACAACAAATCGAACGGCCTGCTCTCTAACACCATCAACGATATTGTGTTTAACGGCAATATGTGCTGCATCTGCACCAACAAGGGCATTACCATTTCTTCCATTGCCGATCTGCTCGCCCAGCGCAGGTCCAACAACAAATTATTCATCACCTCTACCAGCGTCGAGGAAAAAGAAACGAACCTGATCAATAACCAGCTGATCATGGGCAGCTCGGAATCGGATGTGACCATCAACTTCTCCAGTCCTTTGTTTGTAAAGCCCAACAAGCAATATTACAAATACCAGTATGATCAGTCGAAATGGATGCCGCTCGACAACGCGAACCTCCGGCTCACGGCGATCAACGGCGGGACGCACAATGTGAGCATCATCAGCTCTTATGATAACATCAACTGGTCGGAACCGGTAAGCATCACCATCAAAAAAGAGGTTCCTTTCAACGAGAGCAACTGGTTTGTGATTGCCATCGTCATGGCTTCCCTGCTGGTGTTCACGGGCATTGCCTTTATTTGGGTGAAGCGCATCCGTTTTAAAGCCACCCGGCGCGTGAAGGAGGAAAGGCAGGTAAATCTGCTGAAGCACCAGGCGATGAACTCCCTGATGAGCCCGCATTTTATCTTCAACTCGCTCACTTCTATCCAGAACTATATCAATGCCAACGACTCACTGAAGGCCAGCGAATACCTGGCCAAATTTTCGAGGCTGATCCGCATGATCATTGAAAAGGCTTCGCAGGGAGATATTGCCCTGCACGAAGAGCTCGTACGACTGAATTATTACCTGGACCTGGAAAAAGAGCGCTTCAAAGGCAAGTTCGATTTCTTTATTGAGGTGGAACCTGGAATAAATACCTACGACATTAAGATCCCAAACATGATCATTCAGCCTTACGCCGAAAATTCGATCATCCACGGCATTTTACCGAAGCACGAGCACGGCAACCTGTATATTTATTTCCGCAGGCCCGCTGCCCATACCCTGCTCATCATCATTGAGGATGACGGCATCGGCTTTAACAAAGCCCGCGAAAACGTGAAAGCGGGGCATAAATCACTGGGAACCAGAACCATTGAGAACATCCTGGAGCTGAACACCAAGCTGACCGGAAAAAAACAAACCGTGGAAATCATTGATAAAATGGACCTGCCGGTACCGACGAACGGAACCCGCATAACAATAACCTTACAGATAGACTAAGTAAACATTTAAAATAGTATTTTTATTTTTTATAACACAGCACGATAATTGCATTGTATTGCCTGATTTGATTAAACGCTTACACATACTTTTTATTATTTTTTGTTGTTTGTCTGGTATGGTACGCGCACAAAAACCGGTTGGCCTTATGCCCGACACGATTGTGGTATGTGCCGGCGACTCCTTCCTGGTAAGGTTCCCCGAAGAACGGGTGAGCCCTGCAGCTACCTATGAGTGGACGTCTCCGAAGATCATCATCCAGAATGCGAAACAATTGTATGTGAAGACGAAAGGCCGTTATACGGTGAAGATCTATGATGGCAACCGCGTGCTTTACGACACCACGTATGTGAAACTCAACGAGAGGCCGCGCTACAATATCCGCGATACGGTGATCTGCAGTGGTAGCCTCCTGGTAATAAAACCCGAAACGAAATACAAATACAGCTGGGGCAACGGCGACCCTTCGGAGAACCTGAAAATAGACAAGCCCGGCAAATACTGGATTAAGCTCAACAACAAGGGTTGCTTTTTTGCGGATACTTTCCGGGTAAGCTCCGCCAACGGGGTGATTCCCAACTTCGGAAAAGAAGTGCTGGTATGTGAAAGCGACAACAACAAGATCCTTTCGGTACGTGCGCCTGCAGAGACTAAGCTCTACTGGAATACCGGCGAGAACACCACAGCCATCAACGCTACCAGGGAAGGCGTGTATTGGGTGAAAAGCACTTCCAAAAACTGCGGCACCAAAACCGACAGCGTGACGGTGAAATACAAGAACTGCGATTGCGACATGTATATCCCCAACAGCTTTACACCCAACGATGATGACCGCAACGATTATTTCGCACCGGTCTTTCAGTGTGAATACAGCTACTTCCTGCTCACGATCTTCGACCGCTGGGGAAATACGGTATATACATCCACCAACGTGAACGGCCGGTGGGACGGCAAGTTCAAGAGCAACCCCTGCCCTGATGATGTGTATGTCTATAAAATAGAAGCGGTGCAACGAAGTTCCGAAAAAAAGATCAGCCGCAGCGGACATATTTCACTCTTCAGATAAGGCATGCGAAGCAGAGGCATCATCTTTAGCTTATGCTTATTACAAGCCTTTTCCCTTTTTTCACAACAGGACCTCATTCAGATCCGGCCCTTCGGAACTAATCCCGGCAATCTGAAACTGATGTTCTATGATCCGGGAAACATCACGGAAAAGGCGCCGCTGGTAGTGGTGCTGCATGGCTGCACACAAACCGCTGGTAGCTGCGCGGAGCAAACGGGCTGGAACAAGCTGGCGAAGCAGAACGGCTTTTTTATCCTGTATCCCGAGCAGCTTATCCTGAATAACGCAGAAAACTGTTTCAACTGGTACCGCAGCGGCGACCAGAGCAAAGACAAAGGTGAGCCGGCTTCTATCATGCAAATGATCGACTACCTTAAAAAGAATAAGCCCATCGACTCAACGCGCATCTATGTCATTGGCCTCTCGGCCGGAGGTGCCATGAGCAGCATCCTGATGGCGGTGTTCCCGCAGGTATTTGACAAAGGCGGCGTGATGGCCGGCGGTCCTTACAAATCGGCAGAATCGGTTGTGAAAGCGGGACCTGCCATGCTGGGCATGGTTTCCAAATCTCCGGAAGACTGGGGAAACCTGATCAGAGAACAAAATCCCGGCTATCAGGGCAGCTATCCTGAGCTGCTGGTGTTTCACGGAGGCATCGACCCGGTTGTGAGCTCCAACAATGCCAACCAGCTCATCAAGCAGTGGACAGACATTCACCATACGGACTACGAAGCGGATGAGCACCAGGAGCAGTTTAAAGGCCATGAGGATATCGAGCGAAGTGTTTATAAAGATCAAAGTGGGCATGATGTGGTGACCTACTACCGCATCAAAGGCCTGGGGCATGCCGTGGCACTGGATACCGGCCATTGCCGCAACCAGGGCGGGAAAACGGGGCTCTTTGCGGTGGATAAGAATTTCCACAGTACCTGGTGGGCGGCACATTTCTTCGGGATCCTGAAAGAGGAGTACCGCATTACAGGCGATACGGTGGTGAAAGCCGGGCAGGAAGGCCTCTCCTACTCTGTTCCCGGGCATGAACAGGCTTACTACAACTGGAAGACACCGGCAGGCATGTGGATCACCTCCGGCGACAAGAGCCATGCGATTATGCTCAGCGCCGATCATACCAGCGGCTACCTGGAGCTTACCGAAACCCGGCAGGACGGCTGTCGCTACGAGGCTCCCGCGCTTTGGATCCGCGTGAAAGAATAAGCGGTTCTTTCTCTCCGTTTAAGAATCCTACAATAAACTATTATTGTCAAAGGCGCTGGATCCGGAGCTTTCCATGCTTGCCTCCAGGCCTCAGACGTCACGCCTACCGCGGCTGTCAAAGCATTTGACCGGGGCGGTATCTTATATTCGTGGTAACACGGGGAGCATCTAATCGGGCAAAAGATTTCTTTTTTTAACAAAAAATTGTACATTCACTTTTTTATAAGGTCCTTTTTCTTTTTGGTGAAACTCAGAAAAATACTTCTCTTTCCCCTGGCCGTTCTCTACGGCATCGTCACTTCTTTTCGTAATCGGCTCTACGACTGGAAAATTCTCAAAAGCAAGCAATTCGATGTGCACACGATCTGTGTCGGAAACCTGGCCGTAGGTGGCACAGGTAAAACACCGCATGTGGAATACCTGATCCGCCTGCTGAAAGACCAGTTTCAAATTGCGACGCTGAGCCGCGGCTATAAGCGGAAAACAACCGGCTTCCTGATTGCGGATGCCAACAGTACAGCGCAGGACATCGGCGACGAGCCTTTGCAATATAAATTTAAAAACCCGGAGCTGATCGTAAGCGTGGATGCCAACCGGCCCAACGGTGTGAAAAACCTGCTGGCGCTGGAAAATCCTCCAAAGGTGATCCTGCTTGACGACGCCTTTCAGCACCGCGCCCTGAAATGCGAACTGAATATTGTGATAAGCGAATACAGCAATGTATACCTGCGCGACCACATGCTGCCGGCCGGAAACCTGCGCGAGCCTAAGAAAGGCATCAAAAGGGCCGACATCATTATCATCAGCAAGGTGCCCGACAGGGTCAACGCGGTAGACATCCGTAACCTGATCAAAGACATCAGGCCGCTTTCGCACCAGCACTTATTTTTTACCTGGCTGAAATACGGAGAGCTCAGAGGTCTTAAAAATCCGGAGGAAAGCATCCATACCCTCGACGACCTGTTCCGTTACCGCGTCGTGGTGTTTACAGGGATCGGGAACCCGGAGCCGATGGTGACTTACCTGAAAGAATATGCAGCGTCGGTGAAGCATATCCAGTATCCCGATCATCATACCTTTACACTGCAGGACATTGCCGGGATCCGTAATGTGCTCGATGCCATAGAAGGTGGAAATAAGATTGTGGTAACTACTGAAAAAGATGCGATGCGGTTAAAGGATGCCGATTTGCAGGATGTGGTAAATACATTACCTTTGTTCGTTCTTCCGATCGAGGTCGATTTTAAGGACAAGGAACAGGAATTTAATGAAACAATCATCAATTATGTTAGAACAAATAAATTTTACCACAAAAAGTATTCTTGACAAAACCAATCAATTTAAGCCTGAGGTAGGCATCATTTTAGGAACAGGCCTTGGCGGCCTCGTAAAAGAGATTAACACAGAGTTTGTAATTCCTTACAGCGAGATTCCTAACTTCCCGGTGAGCACCGTGGAAGGACACAGCGGCAAATTAATTTTCGGAGAGCTGGGCGGAAAAAAAGTAATGGCCATGCAGGGCCGTTTTCATTTTTATGAGGGCTATACCATGCACCAGATCACCTTCCCGGTACGGGTGATGAAAGCCCTGGGCGCTCATACCCTTGTGGTATCCAATGCCAGCGGCGGCATGAACCCGTCATTTGAGATCGGCGAGATCATGCTCATCAATGATCAGATCAACCTCTTCCCGACAAATCCATTAATAGGCCCTAACATTTCCGAACTCGGCCCGCGCTTCCTCGATATGAGCGAGCCTTACGATAAGAAGCTCATTGCCAAAGCGCATGAGATCGCCAAAAGCAACAACATTAAAGTAAGCGAAGGCAGCTATGCCGGCTTAACAGGTCCTTGTTTTGAAACACCGGCCGAATACCGCTACATTGCCCGCATCGGCGCCGATACCGTTGGGATGAGCACCGTGCCGGAAGTGATCGTAGCCCGCCACGGCGGCATGCGCGTGTTTGGCGTGAGCATCGTGACCGACCTGGGCGTGGAAGGGAAAATTGTGGAAGTAACGCATGAGGAAGTGCAGCACATTGCCGCTTCTGCCGAACCCAAAATGAGCCTCATTGTGAAGGAAGTGATCCGATCGATGTAATTTTTACCGTCATTGCGAACGCAGTGAAGCAATCTCCCGAAAGAACAGATGGCTTCGTCGTACCTTCCCGCAATGACACCTAAAACATTCATCTTCATTAAACACCTCTCATCCCTATAGTTCTTGCACCTTAATTAAGTCCCTGCGATCTTTGCATAAATACTCCGCGATCTTTGCGGTTAAACTATAATACATGAAAAACCTCTTACTCCCCATTCTATTAATCACTTCATTGCTGGCGAAAGCCGACGAAGGGATGTGGCTGCCACAGCTGCTGAGCGCCATGAACATCAAGGACATGAAAAAGAACGGCCTCAAGCTGACGGCCGAACAGATATACAGCATCAACAAATCGAGCCTCAAAGATGCCATCGTGCAGTTTGGCGGCGGCTGTACCGGCGAAGTGGTATCGAGCCAGGGCTTGCTCATCACCAACCACCATTGCGGTTATTCCTCTATCGCTTTTCACAGCAGCGTGGAGAAGGATTACCTGACCAAAGGCTATTGGGCGATGAATAAGAACGAGGAGCTTTACACACCTAATTTAACGGTCACCTTCATCAACCGCATCGAGGACGTCACCGCCAAAGTCATGAAAGGCGTTGCCGCCAACAGCACCGAAGCAAAGATCGACTCCATTACCAAAGCCAACATCAAGCAACTGGAGAAAGATGCCGTTACCGGTACACACTACGAAGCCTTTGTGCGACCCTTCTTTTATGGTAACGAATATTACTTATTTGTGACCGAGACTTTTAAAGACATCCGCATGGTGGGTGCTCCACCTTCTGCCATCGGTAAGTTCGGCGGCGAAAGCGACAACTGGATGTGGCCGCGCCACAATGCCGATTTCTCGGTATTCAGGATCTATGCGGGCAAAGACAACAAGCCGGCAGAGTACAGCGCAGACAATGTGCCTTACACGCCGAAGCACGTGGTGCCTGTATCCCTGAAAGGCTACAAGGAAGGCGATTTCACAATGGTATACGGTTTCCCTGGACGAACGCAGGAATACCTGTCGAGCTACGCGGTAGACATGATCATGAACGAAAGCGATCCGCTGAAAGTGGCCTTGCGTGAAAAGCGCCTCAACATCATGAGTGTGGATATGCGCCAGAGCGATGCGGTACGTATCAACTACGCTACCAAATATGCTGGCATTGCCAACTATTACAAGAAATGGATGGGCGAAATGAATGGGCTGAAAAAATACGATGCGCTCAGCAAGAAGCAGGCCTTCGAAAAACAATTCATGACAGCCATCAGCAGCGACCCTGCTAAAAAAGAAAAATACGGCAACCTCTTCAACCAGTTCGAGAAAGTATATACCGAATACCGCGTGCTGAACAAGCAGGTGGATTATTACAGCGAATGCCTCATGGCTATTGAAGCCTTCACCTATGCCCGTACCTACATTAACCTGATGGGCGAGCTGAAGAAAAAACAAAAGGGTCTTTCGAATACCTTCGATACGAACCTGGCTGAATATAAAAAGCTGGCCTTCTACAAGGCCTATAATCAGCCTACAGACATTAAGATGTGCCGCGCGATGCTGGAAGAATACATCAAAGGTGTGGCCTCCGCCAACAGGCCACCGGTGCTGGACTCCTTCATTGTGGCGAACGGAAACGATGCCAAAAAGCTGACGGACTTCCTCTTCACCAATACCAGCTTTGTAGACAAGACGAAAACGGAAGCCATGCTCAACGACCTGGAAAAATACCCGAACCTCTACGAGCGTGACCCGGTATTTTATGTGACCAGCGCCATCATGAAATATTATTCAACATCCGTATTTCCCCAGTTCCAGTACGACGAGCGCGAGATCAACGAGCTGCAGAAGCTGTACATCAAAGGGCAGCAGGAGGTGATCAAGGACAAGAAATTTTACCCGGATGCCAACTCCACCCTGCGCGTGGCTTATGGCAAGGTAAACAGCTACGAGCCGAAGGATGGCGTGAAGTATAATTACTACACCACCCTCGACGGCATCATGGAGAAATACATTCCGGGCGACGAGGAATTTGATGTGCCGGAAAAGTTGAGAGACCTCTACAAGAAAAAAGATTTCGGACAATATGCCAACGCCGATGGAAAGATTCAGGTAGCTTTTACAGCCAGCAACCACACCACAGGCGGCAACAGCGGCAGCCCGGTATTCAATGCCAAAGGCGAACTGATCGGTACCAATTTCGACCGCAACTGGGAAGGCACCATGAGCGACATCATGTACAACCCGAACCAGTGCCGCAACATTACCTTAGATGTGCGTTACACGCTTTTCATCATCGATAAGTTTGCGGGAGCAGGTTATCTGCTGAATGAGATGCAGCTGGTGAAGTAGGACATTATTTTGAGAAAAGGAGCCCTTGTCGATGACAGGGGCTTTTTTGTTGGGACGATAATTAAAAATAATCAGGTTCTGTCTTCTGGGAAGTAGCAATCGAGTGGCCAAAATCAGAATCAAAATGCGCTAATAACATTTCAATAAAGCGTCCATGATAAATTGCATAAACTTCTGTAGATAGCTTGATACCTTTTTGACCTAAAATACCAAACCGTAACTCATTAGGATATACCTGTGGGCTAAACCACGCTAGATCTCGCCACTGATCTGTTTCGTGCGTAAAGTCTTTATCTTTATCATAAGACCATGTCACAATTTTTTTATCATCAATAGCTTTATAGATTTTTTTTAAAAGCTCTGTAGGATTAGAATTTGTAATGATTATTGCCATACCTATTTTTGAACTAATGTAAAATATCTTTCAGACCTAAACAGGGCGGTATACCGCCCTGTTTAGGTTATTCCTAATAATTACATTGCGTTGCTAAACAAAACACAATGAGTATAAAAGGTTTAATAGATAATCAAACGATCATAATTGATGACCACAAAAGAGGATCTGGTGAAATTAAAAACTGGGATAACACGACTACAGATATTCATATCGACAAGCTTACTAATTTTCCCGTAGACGGAAAAAGACAAAAGGTCAGAGTCAAAATTCCAATTAATTCTGATAAGGATATAAACATAGAAAATCGCATAGGTGGTACTTTAAATGAAATTCCACGGAAATTACAAAAGGAAATAAAAAAAGCGTTTGAAGACAAAATAATACGTCAACGCTTTATTAGCGAGATTCTTGATATTTTAAAGAACTTTAATTCCATATTGAATAATGAAGAAAAAGCGCATCAGGTTTTAAAAAGGCTATCGAAACACTTTAATCTTGAATGGACTGATGAAAAGATAACAACATATTACAATGGGGTTTTAGAACAATATTCAGAAAGATACACTGATCAAAACAATAATATATTTTTTATTAAAGTGAACAATGAACGGATAGTTATCGGACAAGACAATAATAGCTACAAACGAATATAATTCCTGCATCTCCTATTATTGTTTGCAGGTCTAATAAAATACGATATAATTATGAAAATAAAACTTAAAATACTTGCAACTATAAGCCTGTTTATCGGTGTATTTATTCTATTAATATATTTTTCACTATTAATATTGAATGGACATATTGACTTATCTAAGTCTTTTTCATTAGAAATTTCATCTAAAGTAGCTCCATTTATTGGCTCTTGCGTAGGTATATTTTTCTCCTTAAGTGGAACACTATTTATCTTTGAAAATCTGCGAATGACAAATGATAATAACCAAAAAAATCAAATCTTGACACAAAAAAACCAATTTGAATCAGTATTCTTTAATCTATTAATACAACAAAGACAAATTAAAGATACCGCATCAAAATGTAAAGTTCATTTTACCGAAGAAGAAATAGATTTGGAATCAGTAGAGCCAAATCTATTTGAAAACATAGCAATCAGAATAAAAATAGATTTTGACAAAAATCCATTAAAGAGCCAAGAAGAATTAATTAAAGTTTATAATAAATGGTTTAATATTTATAATTCTGATTTAGGACATTATTTTCGTCATTTATACCACATTATAAAATTTGTTCATAAAAATCCATACTTCAATTTGGTAATAAATGATATAAATTCTCTTCAAAGAGAAGATTATATTAAGATATTAAGGGCGCAACTTTCTAATGCTGAACTTATATTAATAGGAATTAATGGACTAACAAAACAAGGACATAACTTCAAAAAATATATTGACGATTATAACCTGTTAATAAATATAAATCTTGAACTTGAACTACCACTAGAATATCTTTCAAGAATTCCCGAACCACAAATCTTAATTGACGCATATCCTCAATTAAAAGATCACCTATAAACTTAAATTAGAAAATTCTAGTTATAGGTAAGTATACTTAACAACAGAAGACCATCTTAATGAAAGAAGATACCCGCTCCGCAGGATTTGCAATCCTGCGGCTTTATAATTGCATCTTTATACTTTGCCACTGACAACATCGCTGGCGACTAAAAAGAAAAAACGGACAGAAACACAAATGTTTCCGGCCCGTTTTAGAATAATTCGTAAATACCTTACTTCTTCGGTGGCAAAGCAAAAGCGACTGCTTCATGCTCAAAGTGGTCGCGGTGCGAGCCATCGCAAAAGGGTTTGTTTTTAGACAGGCCGCAGCGGCATAACGACACGATCTCTCTTCCGCCGAGGTCATAGTTCGCGCCGTTTTTATCAACGATTTCGAAGTCGCCTTCCAGTTTCACAGAACCGTTTGAATTGATGGTAATTTTTGTTTTTGACATAGGAATGGTTTAGGGCCGCAAAAATAGTCAACATCGGAGCGGTATTTACCGGGACAGGCCTATTTATAAGCATTCTATTTAAAAGCTTTCCGGCCATCTCCTATGCCTGCATTTTTGTATCTTTAAGATCTTAGTACGAAGTCCGGCATGAAAACAGCTCTCCTTTTTCTTCTCTTAGCGTTCGGTTCCCTGCAGCTCTTCCCACAAAAGAGCCCTGCCAATGCTTTGCGCTTCGATGGTGTGTATTTCACCAAGCCCTCGCGGCAAAGTCCGCAGGATGTCTGGGCCGTGCGCTGCCTGCGTTTTTACCGGGATAAGACGGTGATCCTCACCTCCGAAGTCTATCCCGACCGGGGCTTCGACATGAGCCGCTTCGAAAGTTATTTCAGTAAAGAACATCTTCCACCCGAAACAGCACGCGGCAAATACAGTTACCGGAACGACAGCCTGGTATTTTCAACGGAAGCTTATTTCACCGGGGAAACCAAACGGCACACCATTAAAAATTATTACAGCGTTTCAACGATAACACCGGATAGCCTGAGGCTGGAGCGCCGCACACAATACGACGAAACCGAAACAAGGACCTTTTATTTCAGGGCTTTTCGCAAAGCAAAACAGGAATAAAAAAAGCCTTTGCTATTCCTGCAAAGGCCTTCTATATTTCTCTATGCTCTATCCCGAAATATCACGATGCGTCGTGACGGGACAAGTTGTGGTTGAAAAAATCAATTCGTCACATTATACAGATCGATGGTTTTGTCGTAGAGCTTGTCCCTTCTGTTCTTCAGGATTTTGTTGGTGATGGGTAAAGCCAGCATGCCAACAAAGCTGGTGGCCAGGTTGGTGATAGAGCCTGCGCCGATTCCAGGCCCCTGCTTGGAGTCGTGCACGGCAGCCGAAAGCGTGGAGATGGTAGCCACACCACCGGCAATGGTACTCGGAATGGAGGTAATGCCGATGATCTTCTGAATGGTTTTGGTGGTCTTCGCCGTTTTGAAAGCGATCTGCACTGCCGGGTTTGTCGATTTGGACAAGAGCCTGTCTACATCACGCCTGCCGATCTTCTGCCCGTTGAGCGTGTATTTCTTGTTCATGAATTCGATCCTGTTTTTCCCGCTTGTATTTTCAATACCGGTAGAGGCAGGGGCTTTTACCGAATTGATCGCCGCCTCTTTATTATTAAAGGCCTGCTTTTGCCCGTTGCTGTAGCGGATATAAACAATATCGGTTTTGAAATCCACAAAATTAGGGCCTTCCACATTATCCCACTTTTTGTAGGTAATGGCGTTGGTGCCTACTTCGGTGATCTTTGCCACGATGCGGTCGCCGCTGGTTTTTACGATGGTGTCCTGCGCTTTAGCGACTGAGCTGATCAAAAAGGCAGATGAAAGCATTAAAAAGGAGAGTAGCTGTTTTTTCATAGGGGTTAGTTTGTCGAAAAATAAACAAAAAACGGGCCGGAAATTATCCTGTCATCATTTTAATCTAAAGGAAAAACCCTGAGCGAAAATACACTTATTGCCCATGAACAGCGGATTTCTGTAGATTTCCTGAATTTCAAAACGAAAAATCTAACGTTTCGGGCCGATGTTGAAGAGAAACCCTTATAGTAATCCCTTTTCTTTCCTATAGATACTACTCAGGGCGTGCCCGTCCCGAAAAGAACCGGGACGGGACGGGCTTTCGCCACTCGCTCTTTATTTCGCCGGCGCTCCATAAAGGAGCTCAAACAATGGCTCAATCCCTCACGCGGGCCTCCCAACTCTGATCTTCTTCCCCCTATTCTCCGTGCCTCGCCATTTCCGGAAAAAAGCCTATCTTTGCCGGATGTTATTTGCAGGAAAAACCGTTTCTTTTCATACCCTGGGCTGCAAGCTCAACTTCTCGGAAACTTCTACCATTGCCCGCCTCATGCAGGAAAAAGGCTTTCAGAAAATTCCTTTCGAGCAGGGTGCCGATGTATGCGTGATCAACACCTGCTCGGTAACCGAAAATGCCGACCGGGAATGCAAACAGATCGTAAGATCGGCCCTGAGCAAAAATCCGGAAACCTTTATCGCCGTAGTGGGTTGCTATGCTCAGCTGAAACCGGAGGAGATCTCCAACATCGAAGGCGTAGATGTCGTGCTGGGTGCTTCGGAAAAATTCAAGCTGCTCAATTACATTAACTTCTCCGGAAAAAATACGCATACCGAAATCCATAACTGTGAGATCTCGGAAGTGAATAGCTTTGTAGGCTCCTACTCTGCCGGCGACCGCACCCGCTCTTTCCTGAAAGTGCAGGACGGCTGCGACTACAGCTGCACCTTCTGCACCATTCCGCTGGCCCGCGGCAAAAGCCGCAGCGACACGATGGAGAACGCCGTGGAAAATGCCAGGCGCATTGCCGAAAGCGGCGTCAAAGAAATCGTGCTCACCGGCGTGAACCTCGGTGATTTCGGCTACGGGATCGAAATCGACAAGGACACGAAAAAACGCAAGGAATATACCTTCCTCGACCTCATCAAAGCACTCGACCAGGTGGAAGGCATTGAGCGCATCCGCATTTCTTCCATCGAACCCAACTTATTAAAAGACGAGGTGATCGCCTTCGTGGCGCAATCCAAACGCTTCGTTCCGCACTTTCATATCCCTCTGCAAAGCGGCAACAACGAGATCCTCGCTAAGATGAAGCGCCGCTACCAGCGCGAGCTCTATGCCGACCGCGTGGCGAAGATCAAGGAACTGATGCCGGAATGCTGCATCGGTGTGGATGTAATCGTGGGTTTCCCCGGAGAAACGAACGAGCATTTTACGGATACCTACAACTTCATCAACGGCCTGGATGTATCTTACCTGCACGTATTCACCTACAGCGAGCGCGATAACACGGAAGCCATTCAGCTGCCCGGTGTTGTGGACTACAGCGAGCGCAAGCGCCGCAACAAAATGCTGCGCATTCTCTCTGCCAAAAAGCTGAGGCAGTTCTACGAGCATCATCTCAACAAGGAATTTCAGGTGCTGTTCGAGCACGAAAATAAGAACGGCATCATGTACGGCTACACACAGAACTACATCAAGATCGGCCATCCTTACGATGAATTGCTGGTTAATAAAACCATGCCTGTGCAGACACAAAGCATCAGCGAAGACGGCTTTGTGACAGCCGGCCTGGTAGCTGCTGCCGTGTAGAAGCCATCTCAAAATACCTATTGACTCTTTGCTTGTCTCTTCCATCCATGTTTCGTTTTCTTTCTGGCCCATGCTACCTGAGCATGAGGACGAAAAATCCTGCGCAAATAGCTTAAAAACTATTTTGAGGTGGCTTCTAACCGATAAGTGCCTTTTCCAAACCAATAAGTGATTTGCCACATCCGGCCAGGTTATGTACCTTGTGAATTGAAACCTGCTGTACAAAACGGATGTATGCTATTTAAACGGACTTTCCTTGCCTGTTGTTTTTTATCTCTTCTGAGCTTTGCGGTACGCGCGCAGGACAATGCCGTCGACTCCCTGAAAAAGCTGCTCACCACATCCCTGACCGACACTACGCGCTGCCACATCCTCGACCAGCTGATAGAGATTGCGCCGGAAGGCGAATGGCAGAACTATAATGAAGACCTCAAGCAGCTCAGCATCAAAAACCTGTCGCTGAGGCCCAGTGGGCACCTGTTTCGCTTCTTCTCGAAATACTATGCCACAGCGGTGCACAACGAAGGCATCATGTATTTTGAGCAGTCGAACGACGAAAAAGCCATCGACTGTTTCAACAAAAGCATTAATGTATCCCGGCAGTCGGGCAACCGCAACGAGATGGCTATTTCCCTGCAGGCCATCGCACAGATCAACATCCGCAAGGGCCGTAATACTACTGCCCTCAGCCAGCTCTACCAGTCGCTCAAGATCTTTGAAGAGGTAAACGATGAGATCGGCATTGCCGATGTACACCTGAGCCTGGGCGATATCTGTTTTTTCCAGAAAGATTATAAAAAAGCGCTCGAGCACCATAAGAAAAGCTACGACCTCTATAGCCGCAACGATTACCTGGTGGCCATCAGCGCCGTGTGTTATAAGGTGGGGCTCGACTACTACGAGCTGAAGGACTACGCGATGGCACTTTTCTACCAGCAAAAAAGCATCGACATTATTGAGAAAGCCGACCTCTCGCCCAATTCAGTGACCTACCTCAACATCGCCCAGATCTATGTGTTTCAGAAGAAGTACGACAAAGCGATGGAATATGCCCAAAAGGCCCTCAGGATCTCACAGGTATCGCAGAACAAAGCCGGCATCAGCCAGGGCCACGTGGTGCTGAGCAAATTGTTTGCGAAAGAAAAAAATTACACACAGGCGGCAGAGCATGGCGAAAAGGCTTTGCAGATGGCCCGGGAGATCGACCACGCCTCGGAGATCAGCATGGCGGCCAAGCAGCTGTACGAGGTGTATACGATGGCGAAGCAGAATGCAAAAGCGGCAAAGATGCATGAGCTGTACCTCGAAGCAAAAAGCAACCTCGACAACCAGGAATCGAAGAATGCCCTGCTGGAGCAGAAACTCAGGTATGAGTATGAACAGAAAGAGCTGATCAGCCGTACCGAGAATGAGAAAAAACTGGTAACCCTGCGATCGAAAAATGAGCGCGATAACCTGGTGAAGAACGTGTGGCTCCTGGCCTCCGCCGTCATTGTGCTTTTCATCAGCGTGAGCGCCTGGTTCCTGTACCGTAACTTCAAGCAGAAAAACATCATCACCACACAGAAAAATAACCTCCTGAAGCAAAAGCTGCTGGTATCGCAGATGAACCCGCACTTCATCTTCAACTCGCTGAATGCTATCCAGAACTATATTTTCAAGCAGGACAGCCTGAAAGCGGGCAACTACCTGACACAGTTTTCGGAGCTCATCCGCATGATCCTCGATTTCTCGAGAAAAGATTATATTGCAGTGGAATCGGAGCTGAAGCTCCTCCACACCTACCTCGATCTTCAGAAGCTCCGCTTCGAAAATAAATTCGACTATTCCATTGAGCTGGATGAAACCATCGACACCGAATTTATCTTTATTCCACCTATGCTGGCCCAGCCCTTTATTGAAAACGCCATTGAGCATGGCATCTATCACAAGCGTGAGAAAGGCCGCCTCGACATCCGCCTCTTTTATGAGGGAAGCCAGCTCATCTACGAGATCGAGGATAACGGCATCGGGCTCGAGGAAGCCATGAAGCTGAAGAACAAGCTGAAGTCCTCCTACCAGTCGCTCGCTACCATCATTACGAAAGAGCGCATGACCATTTTGGGCGAGCAGCACAAAACCGCGCAGGACATCGAAATTATTGACAAAAAAAACATCACAGGAAATGAGTCAGGCGTGAAAGTCCGCTTTAGTATCCCCTATAAACAAGATTAAAATTTATGATTAAAGCTGTTATCATTGATGATGAAACCAATAACCAGGAGCTGATTTCCAACCTGCTGAAACATTATGCCTCTCACGTGGAAGTGCTGGCTGTGGCCGATTCTGTGAAAAATGGCTACAAGGCCATCCAGGAGCATAAGCCGAATTTAGTATTCCTCGACATCCAGATGCAGGACGGCACCGGCTTCGACCTGCTGCGCCTCTTCGACAAGCCCGATTTCAAGGTGCTCTTTGTCACCGCACATGAAGAGTTTGCCATTGAAGCCTTTAAGTACAGCGCCCTCGATTACCTCCTGAAGCCCCTGTCGCCGGGCAACCTGCTGGCTGCCGTGAAAAAGGCGGAAGAATCGCTTGGCCACGATGAGCTGAACCTGAAATTGAAAACCCTGCTCGACAATATCGGCGAGCCTTCCAGGCAAAAGCGGAAGATCATCCTGAAAACCCTGGAGCGCATCTATTCGGTGGATGTGAACGACATCATCCGCTTCGAATCGGATGGCGGATATACCAAAGTATACCTCACAGACGGCACACGCATCATGGTATCCCGAATTCTGAAGGAGTTCGATGACTTCCTCTCTGATGCCGGCTTTGTGCGGATCCACCACTCACACCTCATCAATATCAGCCAGGTGTATTTCTTCGAAAAATCGGAGAGCCACCTCGTCATGAAAGACCAATCGGTAGTGCCGGTTTCCAACCGCAAAAAAGACCACGTGCTGGAATTGTTGAACATGAGCTAGAGCGTCTCATCCCAAGGAATGCGGAGAGAGACTTCGGGAACCTCAGTCTCCGGTTTACCGTAGAAAAAGCACAAACAAAGGTGGTTGAGGCTCCCGAAACCACCGTAGGTGACTGAGCAGTTACTGTTGCGACGGGTCGTGATGTCGACGTATCAATCTCAACATACCAGAGTCCGTCATTGCGGTTAATTTAGTGCTCTCCCAATGCTTTTCTCTCTACCTCTGTGATAAACTTCTTCCCATTACCCAGCGTCCTTTGCGATTTTTTCTTAGCGCTCTTTGCGGTTAAAATCCCCTCAAAAACACCCCTTTTTAGTAAACATTCCATGGTTTAAAACATTTTGATTATCTCCCTTAGTGTGAAGGGGATAAGGCTATTTTTAAAAGAGTATTAAACATGGCAAAAAATAAGTTCAGGGACAACCCTGTTGAAGAGACCAGGAAGCCGGAAGTGCAGCCCGATAAGAACGATATCGAGGAAACGCACACGCCTGCCTCCAGGAATAAATCCAAATCCAACAAAAAAACGACAACGGCTCCCGTTGCCGATAAACCCGTACCGCCGCGCAAACCCGGCGGAGGCATCTCGGAAGCAAAGGCTTCCCTGCTCGACAAATGGAACCGGACGCTTGTGTTTTACAGGGACGAGCGCATCCAGAAACTGGTTGGCCTGCTCTTGATCCTGGCAGGCATTTACCTGTTCATCGCCCTGCTGTCGTATGTGTTTACCTGGGACAAAGACCAGGATAAAGTGCTGGGACCGATGAGCGAGCTTTTTGCCATCGACACGAAGGTGATGAACTGGCTCGGTAAATTCGGCGCGCTGGTATCGCATGTGTTCATGTACAAATGGTTTGGCGTGTCCTCTTTCATCCTCGTACCGGTGCTGGTAATTTATGGCCTGCAAAAGATCCTCAACAAAAAGATCGCCAAGCCTTCTTCCTTTACCGCCAAATGGCTTTTCCTGATGGTGTGGACCAGCCTTACGCTCGCCTACTTTTTCCACGACCGCCTGTTTTTCCTGGGCGGCGGTTATGGCTACATCCTCAATATCCAGCTCAGCAATTATGTGGGCACGATAGGCACACTGGCAGTGCTGGCCTTCAGCATGCTGGCCTTCCTGGTGCTGAGCATCAACTTATCCTTCAATATCAAAAAAGACATGATCCCGAGCCTGTCGGGGGAATCCATTATTGAGGAAGAAGATAAAACTCCTGAAAATACAATCAACCCAAACGCTAACACTGTTTACGAAACAGAGCCAACCTTGTCGAAAGAAGAAGAGGAAGCCTTGCTGAACTTTGAAGTGCTTTCTACCAACCCTGTGGAAGAGCCTGTAACAGAAGAGCCGGCAGAAGAACCTGTGCTCCCGGCATCGGAGCCTATTTCGCTGGATGTAACGGCCCCTGAAAAAACACAAAGCGATAAAAAAGCACCCGACTTCGAGATCAACAATCCGGCTGCCGAAGAAATTATCCAGGAGCCTGCTTTTGTGAAAGAGGAACCTAAAGTAGATTCCATTACCCTGGACGATGAGCTAAAAGCCACACAGCTCGTGGAAAAATTCGGAGAGTACGACCCGACGCTTGACCTGAGCAATTACCAGTTCCCAAGCCCTGAGCTGCTGATCGATTACGGAACGGGCAATGGCAAAGTGAACAACGAAGAGCTCGTTGCCAACAAAGACCGGATCGTAAACACCTTAAAAAATTACGGCATCGAGATCGACCGGATCTCTGCAACGGTTGGACCAACAGTGACCTTGTACGAAATTGTTCCGGCTGCCGGTGTACGGATCTCCAAAATTAAAAACCTGGAAGACGACATCGCCCTGAGCTTAGCGGCTTTAGGCATCCGGATCATCGCTCCTATTCCGGGCCGCGGCACCATTGGTATTGAGGTGCCGAACCAGACACCGGAGATGGTACCGATGCGCAACATCATTGCCTCCGAAAAATTCCAGAATACGACGCATGATCTTCCGATTGCTTTAGGGAAAACCATCAACAACGAAATTTTTATTGCCGACCTGGCCAAGATGCCACACTTGCTTATGGCAGGCGCTACCGGCCAGGGTAAATCGGTTGGTCTGAATGCCATCCTCGTTTCCCTGCTGTATAAAAAACATCCGGCGCAGATCAAGTTTGTGCTCGTCGATCCAAAAAAAGTGGAGCTCACACTCTTCAACAAGATCGAGCGTCACTTCCTGGCCAAGCTACCGAATTCGGAAGACGCCATCATTACCGACAATACCAAGGTGATCCATACCCTCAACTCCCTGTGTATTGAAATGGATAACCGCTACGCACTCTTACAGGACGCACAGGTCAGGAACATCAAAGAGTACAACGTCAAGTTCATTAACCGCAAGCTGAACCCGAACGAAGGGCACAAATATTTACCTTACATCGTCCTGGTTGTGGATGAGTTTGCCGACCTCATCATGACAGCGGGCAAGGAGGTGGAAACACCGATCGCGCGTCTGGCACAATTGGCGCGTGCCATCGGTATTCACTTAATCATTGCCACACAGCGTCCATCCGTGAATATCATTACCGGTACCATCAAAGCCAACTTCCCGGCCAGGATTGCCTTCCGCGTAACGAGCAAGATCGACTCACGCACCATCCTCGATGCGGGCGGCGCCGAGCAGCTCATCGGGCGTGGTGACATGTTATTGAGCACCGGCAACGACCTCATCCGGATCCAGTGTGCCTTTGTGGATACACCGGAAGCGGAGAAAATTACCGAGTTCATCGGCTCACAGCGCGCCTACCCTTCTGCCTTTCTCTTACCTGAATATGTGGGTGAAGACGGCGAAAGTGGCAAGGAGGAAGTAGACCTGAGCGAACGCGATAAGATGTTTGATGAAGCCGCAAAGCTGGTGGTGCAGTTCCAACAAGGCTCTGCCTCTTTTCTGCAACGTAAATTAAAGCTGGGTTACAACCGTGCAGGCCGTATCGTCGATCAGCTGGAAGCTGCCGGCATCATCGGTCCTTTCGAAGGCTCCAAAGCCCGCGAGGTACGCTGCAAGGATATGGCACAGCTGGATGAGATCATCCGGGGCATTAAGGGGTGAGTATAATCGTATAAAATTAAATCCGATTACTTCAATCCTTAAAAACATTGTATCACTTGGAACAAGAGCAAATTTATAATTGGTTATCAAGCGCATTCAACAATGGTCCGGAAAGATTTTCCGAGTTCTTTTATTATGACCGGACAGATCATCAGTTTTTCTCAATATTGCTTATTGATTACTTCATGTTTGATAAAAACTTCAACGTTCCTAAAGATACCAACGTAAGCTATTCAGCAGAGAACATCTATATTTTAGCAAACCGGATGAAGCGAATTGATCAAAATGATCCCACTATCCTTGCTATTCCTCTTAAACACTCAGAAATTCCTCTACAGGAACAAATAGATAGATTCCTAAATTTGAACGCGATAAATATCGATACCGTTACTATCTGGCTACCGGAAGACACATCGATCGTTATTTCTCTTGATCAACAAGAATCAGCTAATACAACTGAAAACAAAATTTCCATATCCGGAACAAAACCCTGGTGGAAATTCTGGTAAGCAAAAATTTAGCATCACATTGAACTCCCTCGAAATTCTTTATAAAGCATACACCGGTTACTGGATCTACCCTATCAGCAAAGAGGTCTATTTCAAACGGACTTACGGCCATACGGATTATACAGAATATGAACTGATTTGCGGCAAGCTGAGCTTTTATGCAAGCAACGACAGCCTGTTTCCTTTACGCATATACAACAACCGCATGCAGGAGCAATACATTGCCAGTGTGCAATTCGGAACTGCCCTGAACTGGAGCAAGGTTGTTTACCATGAGGAGACAGGCGAGCGCTTTGACCTGACTTTTTCCGAATATCAGGATTTTGCGACGAACGAAGTCAGCTGCAAACAGCATGGAATAAGGCTTTTTGAGCTTTCCGAAAATAAATTCACCTTCTCTCACCCGAAGCTGGTTCTGAAGGGGGCAATCGAAGGCCATGAGCTGGAGCTATTCATCAGCTTTCTGTGTTTCTTTATCAAATACGACGAAGACTTATGACTAACAAATTCGACAGCATAGACTATTTACAATCCGGGAACGAAGACCAACAAAAAGCTTATGCGGTGCTGACGAAGAACGCCATCTTTACCAAACTCAGTGGCTTCGATCCCATTCTGGCAGGTACGGTACCGATCAATATTCATATCCTTTCAAGTGATCTTGACGTGCTTTGTTATTATACCGATCCTTCTGAGTTTAAAGCGAACCTTACCGCCTGCTTCCGTCATTATGAAGGCTTCGCTCTAAGCGAACTACAGGAGCCAAAAGCCATCGTCGCCAATTTCCGGGTAGATGATACTGAGATCGAGATTTTCGGGCAGGATATTCCCACACGGCAACAAAGAGCTTACAGGCATCTGCTGGTAGAGCATTACCTCCTCGAAACACATGGCGAAGGTTTTCGGCAAGAGGTGATCGCCCTCAAAGAGCAGGGCATCAAAACAGAGCCTGCCTTTGCGCAATTGCTGGGATTACAGGGCGATCCTTATACAGAGCTCCTGGTTTTTGAAAAATACCTGAAGCCATAAAAAAAATACTCGCGTCTGTATTAATGATATTGGCACTGGTATCTTGTATCAACGAGGCAGAAAAAATGCCCATATCAAAACCGAAGCCTTATTTTGGAGATAGCCTTTTGACTATAAGCTTTGAATGCACGGTTGATACGGCCACCAACAGGGATTTACGAAACGCGGGAATTACAGAATTGATGACGCTCGGATATCGCCACGATACAACAAGCATTAAAATGTACAGGAAACTAGCTCCCGGATATTATAAAGGGTCCTGCGAATTTAAAAAAGACACGTTGCACACGAACTACTGGCTGGATTCCGTAAGCTGCGGTCCTCCCATGATGAACCTGATGGTTTATAAGATACATGCAAAAAACATTTCTACCGGCAAATTAAAAACAAATTTCATCTATACCGGCAACGCAGCTAAAACATACAAGCATTACTAAATCAGTTGTCGCGGATTTTTTAATCCGTGACCATATCCGTGACCATAACATTTGGTTTTACGGGATCATTATCGGATCACATGACCCTCGCTCCTAAAGTAGAGGTCACACAATAAAGACCTCATTTAAAATTCCCGTAATCTTACGCATACAAAATCCGTGTTGTTGGGTACGGCATTCCCTAAAGCCTGCTCTACTTTTGATGTATAAAAATTCACTTAATTATTCATCATTAAAAAAACGATTATGGCAAACACGGTATGGCTCACTCAGATTACAAACAACAGTACTATGTACCTCACATGGAGAGATGGCGAAAATGGCAAATTTAACGGAAGCCTTGGACCGGGAGAAACGTATAACGGCAATGGAAAAGGCTTATGTTTTCCCTGGGTTGATCACACAAAAAAAGAGCTCTGGAAAGCCATCGACTTTGTGAATGGTGAAACCAGTACTTTATTATTCTGTATTTTTCAAAGCTATAACCGTGATACCATTCAATGGATCAGGGATGAGAATATCCCCGCAAACCATGCTGTGGATGTTGCCGGTGATTCGCAGGCCAGCGGCAGCAAAGCGCTTTTCATCCAACAAGACGGCAGCCCGGTGCTTGTTGCGACCAATAAAAAATAAACGACAGCCGCCCCAATTCATAAGGCGGCTGTTTTGTTATTCTTTTAATACCTTTAAAACAGCCTTATGGAATCACGCGCTTAGCACGTCTTGTATTCAAAATCTGTTTAATGATCCTTCGCCTTCATGCCTCCCTATACCTTATCGTTTTATTCCTGGGGCTCTCAGCTTTTAGAGCAACTGCCCAGGATAAACCCTGCAAGCCTTCTCTGAAAGCCAACCGCCACAAGGCCCTCAGGCTGGGTGACGCTTCCATTGAAGGAACAGAATACAGAATCGGCGATCGCCATTTTCAGCTAAAGGCTCCCGGCGCTTACCTGGCTTCTTCTTACCGGAAAGTAACCATACGGCAATCCGGCAAAATTCTTGCGGAGTTCAATACCTCCGGATCAGAGATTTCCGATAAGATTTACCGGGAATATGATCTTTCAGGGAAGCTAATAATAATTGATAGCCTCGGGTTTGGGATGCATGTAAAAACATATATGGGATTTTTTCAAAGCAACCGTGTCGGTTCCAGCACGCTCTATTATCCAAATGGCAACCTGGCGCGTTATGTGAGCTATAGCCGGCGAAACGGACATGAAGCCGTGATAAAAGAATGGTATAGTAATCGCTTTCCTAAAAGCATCCGGATTAAAAATTACTGGCAGTCGGACTCTGTGGTGACAAAATGGGACAGCACCGGAATCCTGCGGGAAAGAACCAATAGCGCAGGAACCGAGCTCTACTATCCCGATGGCGTGCTGATGCTGAAAGTATGGCCCTACAGCAAATGGAGCTATAGCCCTGATGGCATTCTTGAGGACGTATCACGCGATACCCTTATCGCCGGAAAGACATGCCAGCAGAAAAAAACATTTTACCCGGGCGGGATTCTTAAATCCGTGGAATACTACAGCAACGAGAAGCCCTGCTATACCTGGACCTTTTATACGCCCGAAGGCCTTTTTAAAAACAAGGTAACAAAAGGATCTCCAACAGCCCTGGAAATAGGCGTAGAAATGGTAGCAGCGGAATATGCTCCGGAGATCTTTACCTATGTGGAGCAAAATCCTGAATACCCGGGTGGCGATCATGCTTTCCGTAACGAAATGGAAAAACGCATGGCCGATTTGCTTTGTCAAAGCAAATCGGAATTGTCAGGAAGCTATAAGCTCGGGTACACCATCAACGAATCAGGAGAGGCTGTGTTTCACGGCCTGCAGGGCATCAACGCCGATCTGCTGAGCCCTTTCTTTGCCGGACTTTTTACGGGCCTACCCAAATGGAAGCCCGGTAAACAAAACGGACGCGCGATGACTGTTCATTTTGTTGTGGATGTGAGCGTAAAAGAAAACTAAATGTTCCAAAATAAAAAATCCCGCCACCTATATCGTGACGGGATTTTTTTGAATATTGAAAAACAGATCTTAGTATCTGTAAGCGTCGCTTTTGAAAGGACCTTCTACTTTTACACCGATATAATCCGCCTGCTCCTGGTTTAATACATCCAGTTCCACACCGATTTTACCTAAGTGTAAGCGTGCTACTTTCTCATCGAGGTGTTTTGGTAACACATATACTTTTTTCTCGTAAGCAGCTGTGTTAGTCCAAAGCTCTAACTGAGCCAGTGTCTGGTTCGTGAAAGAGTTACTCATCACGAAGCTTGGGTGACCGGTCGCGCAACCTAAGTTCACTAAACGGCCTTCTGCCAACACGATGATGTTTTTACCATTGATGGTATATTGATCAACCTGTGGTTTGATGGTATCTTTGGTATTACCGTAAGTTTTGTTTAACCAGGCCATATCGATCTCTGTATCGAAGTGACCAATGTTACAAACGATCGCACCGTGTTTCATAGATTCGAAGTGACGGGCAACGATAATATCTTTGTTACCTGTAGTCGTTACGAGGATGTCAGCGATTTTAGCCGCGTTATCCATTTTCATGACCTGGTAACCGTCCATTGCAGCCTGTAAAGCGCAGATAGGGTCGATCTCCGTCACGATCACACGCACACCTTGTGAAGACAGGGATTGTGCGGAACCTTTACCTACATCACCGTAACCGGCAACAACGGCAATTTTACCAGCCATCATAATATCGGTAGCACGACGGATCGCATCTACCAATGACTCACGGCAGCCGTATTTGTTATCGAATTTGGATTTGGTAACGGAGTCGTTGATGTTGATGGCAGGCAATAATAAGGTACCTTTTGCCATACGCTCATACAAGCGGTGAACACCGGTTGTTGTTTCTTCGGATAAGCCTTTGATACCGGCTGCCAACTCAGGGAACTGGTCAAATACCATGTTCGTTAAGTCACCACCGTCGTCCAGGATCATATTCAATGGCTTGCGCTCTTCGCCGAACCATAAGGTTTGCTCAATGCACCAGTCGAACTCCTCAGCATTCATGCCTTTCCAGGCATATACCTGGATACCGGCAGCAGCAATAGCCGCAGCAGCGTGATCCTGGGTAGAAAAGATATTACAAGAGCTCCAGGTTACTTCTGCACCTAAAGCCTTCAACGTTTCGATCAACACAGCCGTTTGGATGGTCATGTGCAGGCAACCCGCAATACGGGCGCCTTTCAGAGGCTGAGAAGGACCATACTCTTTGCGAAGAGCCATTAAACCCGGCATTTCTTCTTCTGCTAATCTAATTTCTTTACGACCCCATTCTGCTAATGAGATGTCTTTTACTTTGTACGCGACGTACTTTCCTGTTGCTACTGCTGACATGTTTTTATTGTTGATTAAAATTGTTTCTTTTTTACGATTATGCGAAGATAAGACATAAGTTTGTAACGCTCAAACTATTGTAAAGTTTAAATTTCAGCCGGATGATAGAGGTTTTTAACATAAAAAAAGGGCTGTTTTTCGGGATCCTCGACCTGGAGGCCTTTGCCCGTGAAAAGGGCCTGAGCGCCAAGCGGGAGATAGAAACCCGGGGCAAAAACTACCTGATGGCCAGGCTTTTGGACGATGAGACCATACAGATCATCTACGATGAAAAAGGGAAGCCTTTTCTGGCCAACGACCCGAGGCATATTTCCCTGTCGCACTCCCACGATAAGCTGGCGATTATTATCAATGAGCAGGAGCCTACCGGCATCGATATCGAGCTGATCAGGAACAAAGTACTGCGGATCCGGCACAAATTCCTCTCGGCCCCCGAGCTGGCCGAAACGGGCGAAGATGTTGAAAAATTGCTGGTGTACTGGGCCGCCAAAGAAACCCTTTATAAGATCTACGGCCTCAAGGAAGTGGATTTTATCGCCCACCTGTTTGTGAAGCCATTTAATAAACATAATTTAGGGACCATTATCGGTGAAATCAATTTGCCGGCCTTTAAGAAACATTTTGAGCTCAATTACCAATCCGTGGATGATTACATCCTGGTATACGCCCTGTCTGAAATAAGCCTTGCTGAATAAAACCTCCCATACCCAGCTCATCATCCTCATCGATCCGGACAAATATAACCCGGAGCTGGTGACAATGGCCAATAGCAGCCGGGTAGCCTATATCTTTTTCGGGGGCAGCTCCCTGAAAAAAAACAATTTCCGGAAAGTACTGAAGGACATCAAAAGCAGAACGTCTATCCCGGTCATTATTTTCCCGGGCGATGAAAAGCAGGTATCGGCGCTGGCCGATGGGATTCTGATGCTTTCCCTGCTTTCGGGCCGGAATGCCGAATACCTGATCGGCAAGCATGTGAATGCCGCGGCAAGCATCAGGGCGGCAAAGATCCCTGTGATTCCCACGGCCTATATCCTCGTGGATGGCGGCAAGCCTTCCACCACCCAAAAAATCACGAAAACAACACCCCTCAAATACAAAAAGGACATCATCAATACCGTAATGGCCGGCGAACTGCTGGGAAAAAAGCTGATCTACCTGGAGGCCGGCAGCGGCGCCAAAAAAACCCTGGGACATCAGCTCATCCAACAGGTGAAAGAGCATACCTCCCTGCCCCTGGTGATCGGGGGCGGCATCGACAGCCTGAAAAAAGCAGCCCTGCTGATCGCTGCAAAACCGGACTACATCGTGGTAGGCAATGCCCTTGAAAAAAATCCCGGTTTTTTAACAGAGTTAAATGCGCTGGTAGATCATAAGCGATGAATTTTTACTATTTTAGTGTGCTGCGGAGAGATATAGCCCCTGTTAATATATGAAAGTAGTCCTGATAACGCCTTCCGGGAAAAGCGATAATGAGATCGCCGCCGTCATACAAATGTTTGAGGCAGGGCTGGACACGCTGCACGTGAGAAAAAACCGCTTTTCCACCAAAGAGCTGGATGACTATATCAACCAGATCCCCGCACATTTTCATAACCGCCTCATCATTCACTCGCACCACCGGCTGGCGCTGAAGTATGATCTGAAGGGCTTTCATTTTACCTCCACCCACCTTAAAAAGAAACTCAGCCTGTGGTTCAATACCAGGTTCATCTACCTGAGAAAGCCACGCCTGATCAGGAGCATCTCTTTTCGCCGGGCTACCGATCTTTACCTGCCGCAGGTAGTGTCAACCAATTACTGCTTTCTCGGAACCATGTTCCATAATGTGTCCGGCGAGCTGTACAGCGGCTTTTACCCCGAAGTGGTGGAAGCGGCCATCCAGAAATCCAATATGAAAATTATTGCCCGCGGCGGCATCAATGACAAAAGCGTGGAGCAGGCCTATAAGCTGGGCTTCTACGGGGTGGCGCTCTATGGTCATATCTGGAAAAGCAGCTCTCCCTACACCAAATACATCGAGTTCATCAAATTCTGTAAAGAGAAAAACATCCCGATTGAATAAATGGAATTCTGGGATGTGATTGCCTTGATAACAGGGGTATTGGGAGTCCTGCTGACGGTTTTTGAAAGCATCTGGTGCTGGCCGATGGCGCTTATTTCCGTCGTCATTTCCACGATCACCTTCTACCACAATCGCCTCTACGGCGATATGAGCCTTAATGTGTTCTATTTCTTCAGCGGCATCTATGGCTGGTATTACTGGAACACCCACAAGCGGCAAACGTTCCGGGTATCCACCCTTCCCTTAAAATACCTGCCCCACATCCTTATTTCCATTGCCCTGCAGGCTGTCGCCTACTATTACCTGTTAACCTATTTCAGGTCGGACCAGGTCCTCTTCGACGCGATGCTCACAGCCTGCAGCTTCACCTGCACCTACCTGATGACGAGGAAATGGGTGGAAAACTGGCTGCTTTGGGTGATGATCGATGCAGCTTATGTTTTTTTGTATATCATCAAAGAAATGCCTACCTATGCTATACTCTATTCCTTCTTTACATTAATGGCCGCTTACGGATTCTATGCATGGAAAAAACAAAACACGCGTCAGTAAAAAAAATTGCGATCCTGGGTGCGGAAAGCACAGGTAAAACAGAGCTGAGCGTTCAGCTGGCCAGGCATTATCATACTATATGTGTTCCTGAATACGCCCGCGAATATTTCGATGTACACGACATTAATCACTATACCATTGCCGACCTGGATGCCATCGCCAAAAAGCAACTGCAGCTGGAGAACGAGCTGCTGCCGAAAGCAGATCGCCTGCTGATCTGCGATACCACGCTGATCACCATCAAGATCTGGTCGGCCTACCAGTTCAATAAAATTTCGGAGCTGATTTCTTCTTCCATCCGGTCGACCGATTACGACCTTTACCTCATCTGCAACAATGATGTAGCCTGGACGGAAGACCCGCAGCGCCGCAATCCCGAGCTGAGGGATCACCTGCTGAAATGGAACATGCACGAGCTTACCAAGCTGAATTCCGACTACCATATCATCGAAGGCACCGGGGAAGAAAAGCTAAAGAATGCCATCAAAATCATCGATGCGCATTTTGCGGTTATTGCTTCGTAATACAACAAACAGGTCTCGCTAAGGCGCTAAGGCAATTAAACCATATAAGGCATAGAAGAACATATAAGAGCGAAGAGATCATAGAGAACACTTTCGCTTCCTAAAAAATCAAATTGTGTTCTTACCGATAGCTATCGGTACATCGTTCTGATCTTAATTATCCGCGTCATCTGCGTTCCATTTTAAAATACACCGATCATCCAATAAATGCCATCACGCTGTTAAAGAATGCTTCCGGCTGTTCGGCATGTACCCAGTGGCCGCTGTTGGCGATGGTTTCAACTTTGAAATTGCTGAAACGCGCGGCAATGTCTTTCTCATCTTCCTCCGTCACGTAGTTTGATTTCTCTCCTTTCAGGAAGAGCGCCGGCGTATCGCTGGAACCAGCAGGGGCTTCCACGCCTATATTGTCGTACTTTTGAGTGATGGTCTTTAAATTAAAGCGCCAGTCCATTTGCTTGGAGGCATCTTCTTTCCAGTAAATATTTTTCAGCAGGAACTGTTTGGTGCCGAAATCGGAAATATAGTTTCCTAAAATCGCCTCGGCCTCTTTGCGTGTGTTGATGTCCGAAAAATCTACCGCATTCAGGGCAGCCAGAACCGCATCGTGGTGAGGCTCATAGGCTCTCGGGGCGATGTCCGCTACAATGATCTTATCGGCTATACCGGGATAAAGCATTTCGAAGAACAGCACCGTTTTGCCTCCCATGCTATGGCCCAGCAACACCGGCTTTTCCAGGCTGTGAAACCTGATGAACTCGTTCAGGTCGGCAGCCATGACGTTGTAATCCCACTCTTCGCTATGTGGCGAAAGCCCGTGGTTGCGCTGATCGACCGTAAAGACATGAAAGCCTTTTTCCGCAAAACGCTTTGCCAATGTATTCCAGTTATCGCTTTGTCCGAATAAGCCGTGTAAGATGATGAGCGGCTGCCCTGTTCCAAATTCCCTGTATGCTAGTTCCATATTATTTCTGGTTTTAGGTTTGAAGTTTCTGGTTCAATAACCTGAAACAAGAAACATAAAACCTCTGATTATTGTTCTGATTCTCCTAATATTAATTTCCGCAGCATGTTCATGGCTGTGATGGCCGTGATGTGAATGTTGCGTAAGCGGTTGTCACCGAAGATAAATTGTTTTGAAATAACCTTGTCATTCAGCGCAACGGCAATCCAGGTGGTTCCCACGGGCTTATCGTCCGTTGCTCCCGAAGGGCCTGCAATGCCCGACACGGCAATAGCCGCCGTGGCTTTAAAGGTCACCATCACTTCCCGCGCCATCGTTTCCACACAGGCCTGGCTGACTGCGCCCACGGTCGTAAATACCGATTCATCCACGCGCAGGAGCGCCTGCTTGAACTCATTGTGGTAAGGCACCACACCGCCGTTATAATAGGCAGAGCTTCCGGCAATGCTGGTAATCAGGTGGGAGATGTAACCACCCGTACAGCTCTCGGCCAGTGCCAGCTTTAGTTCCCGCTCTTTCAAAAGCCTGCCGAGGATCTCTTCCATCGTCGGCTGTTCCTTGCCGTATTCTTCGTAGCCGTAAATGTATTTCCGGATAAGCGGCTCTACTTTCGCCAGCTCCTGCTCTATCCTGTTCCTCAGCTCTTCTTCGCTGCTGCCACTGCTGCTCATCCGCAGACGTACCATGCCGGGTGAAGGCAGATAAGCCAAACCGATTTTTTTTTCTGCCAGGCCGTCTTCCCAATCGCTGATCAGCTCCGCCAGCATGCTTTCGCCGATGCCTTGCGTGAGAATGGTTTTATGATAGATAAAAGGTAAGGTAAAGCGTTTTTTCAGCTCGGGTAAAATGGCATCCGTCACCATGGCTTTCATTTCGAAAGGTACGCCTGGCATAGACACATAGATCGTTCCTTCTTTTTCCATCCACATCCCGGGGGCCGTGCCATTTTTATTCCTGATCACAAGGCTGCCCTCAGGTACTTCGGCCTGCCTGCGGTTCACCTCCGTCAACTCCCTTCCCCGTTTGGTAAAGAAACCGTCCACATCTTTCAGGACGTCTTCATTAAGCACCAGCCTGGTATTAAAAAATTCGCAAAAGGTGGCTTTTGTGACATCGTCTTTGGTGGGGCCCAATCCGCCGGTAATTAATACCAGTTCGGCACGTTTTCCGGCTTCGGCAAAGGCCTTGAGGATGGCGTTTTTTTCGTCGGATACCGAGCTCATGTGCACCACCCGGATGCCTGCTTCGTTGAGCTGCTGGGCCATCCACACAGCATTGGTGTTGATAATTTGTCCGATCAGGATTTCGTCACCAATTGTTAAAAGTTCTGCCTTCATGATATGCCAACTCTGTTATTATGGTTATATTTAGTGCATAAAATTACATAACAATCTTACAAAACGCTTATGAAAAAATATTTTATTTTGGCAGGAGCTCTTGGTGTTGTTTTATCGGCATGCGATCCGAAAACAACCGAGACGCTTATTAAAACCGGTACCGACATCTACAATGCCAGCACAGGCAATACAGCAGGCACCGGCGCTTTAAGCAATGCCGAAGTAATCAAGGGCCTGAAAGAAGCGCTCACCGTGGGCACCAACAACTCCACGGCGCTTACCTCGCAGCTCGACGGCTTTAATAAAAACCCGCTGATCTTTATTCCCTGGCCTGCCGAGGCACAACAAATGAAGGACAAGCTTACGCAGCTGGGCTTTCAGAAACAAATCACCGATTTTGAAACCTCGCTGAACCGCGCCGCGGAAGAAGCCTCCAAAGGCGCAGCTCCTGTATTTGTGAATGCGATTACGAGTATGTCCATCAGCGATGGCTTTGCGATCCTGAACGGAAGCGATACGGCAGCCACCCATTACCTGAGGGAAAAAACATCCGCGCCTTTACGCGAGGCGTTCTCGCCTGTGGTGGGTGATGCGATCGACAAGGTAAAGGTAACCTCCTACTGGGCGCCGCTTATCAGCACCTACAACCTCATCCCGGGCGTGAAGCAACTGAACCCCGACCTGAAAGCTTATGTGACCCAAAAAGCCGTAGACGGGCTCATGACCATGATTGCGAAAGAAGAGGTAAAGATCCGCAAAGACCCGATGGCACGCGTTACCGAGCTTTTGAAAAAAGTATTCGGCTCTAAAAAATAAGCCGGGAAAATTTTCTGCACCATATTTGTAAGATCAGGTGTATATCATCCCTATATCCATAAATTGACAAGAACATGATCTCTAAATTATCCCTCGGTCTCGCCCTCGCATTCACCACGGCTACCGGCACCGCACAAACGCTTAATGGCATGTGGAACAGCGTTAAGACCAATTCCACCAACGTTATCAACACGGCTACCAATACGATCACGGGAAACACATCCGGCACTACCGGCTCCCTGACGAACGACGAAGTGATCAAAGGCCTGAAAGAAGCCCTGACCATCGGCACCAACAAATCGGCTTCCAATGCCTCGAAAACCGATGGCTTCCTGAAGAATGCCCGCCTCTTCATTCCCTGGCCACCGGAAGCGAAGGAGATGAAAACGAAGCTGATCCAGCTGGGCTATCAGAAAAAAGTGGAAGAATTTGAAACGTCCCTGAACCGCGCCGCAGAAGAAGCTGCAAAAAGCGCCGCTCCTATTTTCGGGAATGCGGTAACCAGCATGAGCATCGGCGATGGCTTTGCCATCCTGAAAGGCAACGATACTGCGGCAACGCATTACCTGAGAGAAAAAACCTTCTCCCCTTTGAAAGAAAAATTCAAACCGGTGGTAACTGATGCCATCAGCCAGGTAAAAGTGACGAGCTACTGGGCGCCGCTGGTAACGATCTATAACAAGATCCCGGGCGTGAAGAAACAAAATCCTGACCTCAACGATTATGTGTGTAACAAAGCCATCAATGGGCTGATGCTCCTGATCGCCGATGAGGAAACCAAAATCAGGAAAGACCCTGCTGCGCGCGTGAGCGACCTTTTGAAAAAGGTATTCGGGAAGAAATAAGATTGTATGAATTCACAAAAAAAGCGTCACGATAAGTCGTGGCGCTTTTTTTATAGAAATAAATAATCCCTTGTTGGTGATAACACCAACAAGGGCGAAACACCAACAAAGGCGAAATGCTAACACCAACCAGGGTGAAAGAGCCAGAGCTTTACTTTTTCAAGGCCTTTAAAATACCGATCCCTATCCCATCCACGTTATTGCCGCTGTTGCTTAACACCACCACTCCGCAGTTTTTTGCTTTTGTAAAGCCCATGAAGCTGGAGAAGCCGTAGGTACCGCCATTGTGCCAGATGAGCTCATCGCCCGATAAATTTTGCTGCTTATGCCAGGCCATGCCCAGGCTATTGTATTTACCGCTTTGAAAGGTCGTGGCATGCGACAGTTTCATCGCAGGATCTTTTTCTTCGAGGTTGGCCTGCAGGTAAAGCATCATGTCTTCCGGCGTAGACCTCAATCCGCCGCAGGCAGGGATATCGCCTAAATGCCAGTAAGGCGTTTCGTTTCCCTGCTCATCATAGCCGGTGCAGAATTGCGGCTGCTCAGCGGCAGGCACTTCCTGGCAGGTGTGCGCCATGTGCAAAGGCTCCGTGATTTTTTCTTTCACCAGGGCTTCATAACTCTTGCCGTAGACCCTTTCCAGGATCACGCCCAGCAAAGCCATACCGGTATTCGAATACTCGCTCACCGTTCCGGGCATTGTTTTCAGCTTGAGCTTAGCCAGGTAATTAAACAACAACTCTTTCGTATAATGGTGATAGGGATCTTTCTCATCAAAGTTTTTCTGATCGGTGAGGTTCTCCGGAAGGCGCGGAATTCCGGAGCTGTGGTTTGCCAGCTGTACCAGGGTAACCGGCGTCTGCTTATAGGCCAGGTTCTTACAGCTCTCCGGGAGGTAGTTCCGGATATCGTCATCGGCTTTTACTTTTTGTTCTTCGATGGCTTTGGCCAGCAGAATGCCGGTGAAGCTTTTGGAAACCGAGCCTATCTCATAAATGCTCCGGTTGGAAGGCAGGGTACCCGTGCCTTTGCGGGTTTCTCCGTAATGGTAGAAAACCGTCTTGCCGTTCTTCAGGATCCCGACGCTCAGGCTTGCGTTCTCAGGCTTCGACAGGTAAGCGTTCAGCAGGGAATCCACTTCCAGGTCGAAGGCGCTTTGTTTGAGATTATCCGAGGCGACTTCTTTTTTAAGGTCCGGGCTTTCTGTATATGGCTGAAACGACAGGCCTTCAATCTCTTTCTTTTCATTGCAGGCCAGCATCAGCTCCAGGTCGCCTTTTTCGAAAACCGTTTTATAATGCCTGAAAGGCGGCTGCTCTTTCCGGAAGGTGATGCTTTTCATGTTTCCGTACCGGCCATATACTTCCTGCAAAAAACCACTGATCTCTTTTTCGCTTTGCTGGGCTTTGAAGCTGGCGGACAGCAGATCATAAAAACCTTTATATTTTTTACCGTTATAGGTTTTCATCATCTGGTCGGTGACTGTCGCGTAAGGATCGTTTTGTGCAGATGCCTGCAGACATAAAAACAGGCCTGCGAGGCCACTAAGGATAAGGGTGTTACGCAGCGTATGCCTGAGGCATTGTTTGAGTTCGTGAATCTTCGGTTTCATAGTTTGATGGTTTAATCTTCTTTTTCCAATTCAAAAATATCATGCACGCTGATCTTAAAGTAGCGGGCTATTTTTAAGGCCAACACCGTAGATGGAATGAACTTCCCGGTTTCGATGGCATTGATGGACTGCCTGGAAACATTGAGCTTTTGGGCCAGCTCTTCCTGGGTGATGTTCTTTTTGGCTCTTTCTACTTTAATGGTATTTTTCATTGATATATCACATCCTGATTTACTTTTTATTTCTTTTTCCTTTTTTTCTTGATAAAAAAGAAACAAAAAAATCAAGACAAAAATATGATGTATATGCTTCGCTACTTTTGAGCAAACCTTTACTGCTCATCTTTCTTTCCAAATAGGTTCACCAATCTGTCTTTCAGATAGAGCTGGTAATAAAAAAATGCCAGGTAGAAGATCAGCAGCGCATTTACCTGGAAATGCGGCGTCCAGCCTGCATCGGCGGTATACCAGGCAACAACCTTATACGATACGCGCAGCACGATCAACAGAAGCACCGCCCATTGCAGGGAAACCAACCTATAGTATTTGATAAACTCATCTTCGAATTTTTCGCGGGCACAACAAATAAAGAGCAGGCCTACGAGGATCATAATCTGTATGAGCAAGCCCAGCCCATCACGGAGATCATCCACATTGGGCTGCATCAGCGCATCGGTGGCAAAGCCGGCAATGACCAGGCCCAGGCCGAGCCATTTAAAAAAACGGGGAAATAAAAGATAAGGGATCATAGCCTCTTTTTGGATTCAAATATAAATGATAGATTCAAAAATGTCAACTATACTTTACATTTTGATTGGTATGTTTTACATGTAAGGTAAAAAACAACAGGCTTCCGGTTTGAAATCTTTATGAGCGAACGCTGCGCCAGGGATGTTGTGGTTTGTTTGAGCTCCTTTGTTTGTCCCGAAGGGCAAGCAAAGAGCGAGCCACAACAGCCCGCCCGGGCGCCCAAAAAAGTAAACCGGATTAGCTGGATAGCTGCGCACCACAATATTATGGCATCCGGATAGTACCGCTTATTATTTTTCGATCGCCTACAGTATACTATTCTCTATCGTTCGACCGCAGACACACCAAAATAAAAATGTATATTTAGCGATATGTTATTATCGATTGTTATTCCTGCCTATAACGAAGCAAAGACGATTCACCTGATCCTCGACCGGATTAAAGCGGTGGAGCTTCCCAACCAGATCTTAAAAGAAATTATCATTGTCAATGACTGTTCGCGCGATGCCACGGAGCAGGCTATCTTAAGCTACCAGGCACAGAACCCGGCCCTCAATATTCAATACCGGAAACATGAGGTCAATAAGGGAAAAGGAGCTGCCCTGCATACAGGGATCCGTGAAGCCTCAGGCGATTTTATCATCATCCAGGATGCCGACCTGGAATACGACCCGGAAGAGTACAACATTTTACTGAAGCCCATCCTGAACGGCAGCGCCGACATTGTGTACGGAAGCCGCTTCATTGGCGGAAAGCCTCACCGCATCCTCTTCTACTGGCATTCCATCGGCAATAAATTCCTGACCAATTTATCCAACATGTTTTCCAACCTCAACCTCTCGGATATGGAAACCTGTTATAAGCTCTTCAAATCGGAGATCATCAAAAACATTGTGCTGAAGGAACAGCGCTTTGGCTTTGAGCCGGAAGTGACGGCAAAAATTGCCAGGATCCCCGGGCTGAGGATCTACGAAGTGGGAATTTCCTACTACGGCAGAACTTATGAGGAAGGAAAAAAGATCGGCTGGAAAGATGGCTTCAGGGCCATTTACTGCATTTTAAAATACGGCCTGTTCAGGATGTAAAACCATGACCTTAAAAGAACGATACGAAGGCGTTATTGGCTATTTCAGAACCCACGTTCCGGTAGCGGAAACGGAGCTCAACTATTCCAATCCCTATGAGCTGATTGTGGCGGTGATCCTTTCGGCACAATGCACGGATAAGCGCATCAACCAGGTGACGCCCAGGCTTTTCAAAGATTTTCCGACAGTGGAAGCCCTGGCAGCCTCCAACTCCGATACGATTTTCCAATATATCCGCAGTGTCAGCTATCCCAACAACAAAGCCAAACACCTGGTGAATATGGCGAACATGCTGCTCACGGATTTCAACGGGGTGATCCCGAGCGAGATCGATGAGCTGGTAAAGCTACCCGGCGTAGGAAGAAAAACAGCCAACGTGGTGGCTTCCGTGATTTACGAGAAGCCGGCGATGGCCGTAGATACACACGTGTTCAGGGTCTCGAACCGGATCGGGCTCACCAAAGCCAAAACACCCCTGCAAAGCGAACAGCAACTGGTAAAGCATATTCCGCAGGAATTTATTGCCACGGCGCACCACTGGCTCATTCTGCACGGCCGCTATACCTGCCTGGCACGTACGCCGAAGTGCGGAATCTGCCCTTTAACGGAATGGTGCCGCTATTTCAAGACACAGGTCATCCGCGAAGATGCGCCGCACGCCATCGGGGCATCGAGAACCTCGGCCTCCGGTTCAAAAAAAGCTGCCCCAAAGAAAAAGACAACAAAGAAAGCATCAACCAGGAAAAGTTCATGATGCTTGGACAAGCCCGCTACCGGGCTTCGACACCACCGTCATTGAAATCAGTACAGGACTTCTAAAAATTCAATATGAAAAAAACGCCCCTTAAGAAAAGTGCAAGCAAAAAAGCTACAGTGAAAAAAACAGGCGTAAAACCGGCAACGAAGAAAGCCACGACAGTGCCTGTCACGACAGGTCGTGACGAAGGCACCAATGAAAAATTTGTAGCCCACAGCACTTCCCTGAAAGCGGGCGATGTGGCTCCGGCTTTCCGTGCAAATGACCAGAACGGAAAGCTGATTTCCTTGGCGGATCTGAAAGGTAAAAAGATCGTGCTGTATTTCTATCCGAAAGACAATACGCCTACCTGCACGCTGGAGGCCTGCAGCCTGCGCGACGAACATGCCTTTCTCGCTAAAAAAAATTACGTGGTGCTTGGCGTCAGCGCCGATGACGAAAAGATGCACAAAAAATTCGCTACCAAATACGAGCTGCCTTTTTCATTACTGGCCGATACCAACATGGACATCATCAAAGCCTACGATGTGTGGGGCATCAAAAAATTCATGGGAAGGATTTATGACGGCATCATCCGTACCACCTTTATCATTGATGAAAAGGGGATCATCTCCGAGGTGATCACCGATGTCAAAAGCAAGGAGCACGGCAAGCAGGTGCTTGCTCTCTGAGCCCCTTATTTATTCTCGAAAATTTTCAGTGTTTCCAGGTCTTCCACAAAGATGCGCTTGCTATTGTATAAAATGGTGATGAAAGCGTCTTTCTGCCCGGCTTTGATCACCTTCTGGCTCAGCTCATAGGCCTTGTTGAGTGTAGAGAAGCTGCCGCCGATGATCACACGCGTGATCCCGTCTTTCAGGTCCAGCTCAGAGATCTTCCCGATCTTTTTCAGCTTTTTGAAATCGTAGTTCTTCGTGTATTTATAAGCCCCGACCTGCACCATGTACTCAAGACCCGCTGCGCTCAGGCTACCATACTTAGCGGTCACCTGGCGAAGCTTCTCCGCGGAAACGCTCATCAGCTCATGTTTCTGAACCGACTTATCAACGGAATCCTTTGCACTTTGTGTTTTGTTGAGCTCAGGCTTAATATCGAAGTAGACATCAATAATCTGCTCCGTCGGCTCCAACAGCCTGGACGTATTGATCTCGATGCTTTTATATTCAAAGGATTTGTATTTATAAACCAGCTTGTATTGGTTATCTGCCGGCAGAATGGCCATGTATTTTCCATTCACTGAGTTGACCTTCACTTCTCCCAACACTTTGTTATCCTTATTGGTAATATCGATCGTAATGTCGGAGTAAAGCACGTTCATTGCTTTGGTTACCACGCCTTTCACTACAAAGGCCAGGGGCTTTTCACCAACATAGCCATTGCTGGTTTTATAAATATCTTTCAGGCCTTCGCCGCCTTTTTTTCCGGAGGCATAGTAGCCTGTGTTACCATTGGCTGACAGGGTATAGTACAGGTCGTCGTCGGGTGTATTGATCGGGTGGCCCAGGTTCTGCGCTTCGTTGAATTTTCCTTCGGCCGCATTCCAACGCGCCTGAAAAATATCGTAACCACCCATACTCGTCCTGCCATTGCAGCTGAAGAACAGGTTTATGCCATCGGCATGAATGAACGGAGACTCCTCATCGGAAGCCGTATTCACATTGGGTCCCAGGTTCTCAATGTTTCCCCAGCTCTTGTCTTCCTGGAGCGTCGCCCGGTAAATGTCCTTACCGCCAAGCCCACCGGGACGGTCGCTGCAAAAGTAAAGTGTTTTCCCATCGGCAGTAATGGAGCAGCCTCCTTCCCAGGAAGCGGTATTGATTCCTTTGACACGGCTGGGCACCGACCACTCAAAGTAATCAAAATCGCTGCGGTAGATATCGCCGTTGCCGCTGGGATCTTCGTGGTAAATAAATAAGGTCAAGCCGTCAGGACTCAAGGCAATGGCCTTGTCGTTGATCCCACCTTTGTTGATGAGCGCGGGTTTCAGCCAGGCATTGTTTTCCTTTACGGATAAATAGACCCCGGCAGTGCTGATGATATTTTTATTTCCCGGGTCAGCATCGGCCCTGGTAAAAATCAAGGCCGACTCGTCGGCTGCCAGCAAGGGAATGTCTTCATCGTCGGTGGTGTTGATCACATTGCCGATAGTGGTCATCACTGCCGGTGTAGGATTGGCAACCAGGAGCTTGGCGCTCACACAGTACTGCTTGAGAAGCTGGATCTGCCCCATAATGGAATCCGAAAAATTGTTCTTTCCCCTGAGGTTGGTCGAGCTCAGGATGTTGAGCGCATCATCGAACTTATAATTCAGGTGATGGGCCTTCGCTAAATGGTAATCGATGTCTTCGATCTTATTGTTTTTCCGGTAGATCTGCAACAGAAGGTTCAGCGCCTCCTCGTGCTTATCGGTACGCGACAAGGCACAGACAGCATAACAGTATTTGATGAAGAATTCCGAGGGATGCGCTTTATGAAGTACTTCAAAAACAGGAAGGGCCCGGCGGTAATTTTTGGTTTCGAACAATTGAAAGGCCTCCGACATCGAGTCCTTTTCGGATACCCTCCAGTCGCTGACATTGGTTGTTTGTGAAAAGATAATGAGTCCTCTAAATAATAAAAGGGGGAGTAGAAAATAGCGACGCATATAAATGTTAAATATCGGCGCAAAATTAACATTTTAAGCTTACCATTTGGGCGAAAGAAAATTAAAACAAGCAACTAAATTGCAATCTTATCGACAATCGGGTAATATTACGTAACCCGATGGATACAACAGTTTAATTACTAAACTATTTTGCTTTTGCAACGAAGATGCCCATTTTCTCAAGGTCTTCGAGGTACACACGTTTGCCTTTATACAATACTGTCACGAAGGCATCGGTTTGTCCGGCGGTGATCACTTTCTTGCAATGCTCCCAGGCAGTTCCCAGGGTCTGGAAATCGCCGCCGATGGTGATCCGCGTGATTCCGTCGAGCAGGAAATTATCCACGGTGCCGAGGCCTTTCAGGTGATCATACACATAGTTCTTCGGGTATTTGTAAGCAGCGATCTGCACTTTAAACACAAGGCCTTCTGCCGAGATAGTGCCGTAGAGCTCAGCATATTTGATGGTTTTTTCGTGAATGGCTTTTGTAGCGACAAAGGTTTCCTTTTTAATCGGTACAATCGGTTTGGCGACTGCCACCGGAACCGAGTCTTTTTTCATGGGCTGAACAACCGCCAGCACCGGCTTTGCCGTATCCGGAACCGTTTCGAAATTGATATCCACGGTTTTTTCCTCATAGCCGTCCACACTCGTCGTGTTTATTTCCGTGGTTTTCACCGGAAGGGATTTGTACTTATACGTGAGCTTAAAGGAAGCTCCGGCAGGAAGCGATACCAGGTAATTTCCGTTGGCGGAATTGCTCACAAAATCGCCGAACTTTTTGCCGTTGTTATTCATCACCTCCACGGTAATGTCTGCTGCTACGGGCTTCTGGTCGAGCGTGGTCTTTCCTTTGACCACAAAGAGCGATGGCTTCTTACCAACGTATCCGGGGTAAACGGTGTAGATATCCTGCAGGCCCACGCCACCGCTTTTTCCGCTGGCATAGTAGCCGCGCTCGCTGTTAGCCGATAGTACATAGTAGCGATCGCCGTCAGGCGTATTGGTTGGATAGCCGAGGTTCACCGGTGAGCTGAAGGTAGAATCCATCCAGTTCATCCGTGCCTGAAAAATATCGTAATCGCCCATGCTGTTTTTTCCTTTAGAGCTGTAGAACAAGGTCACACCATCGGGGTGAATAAAAGGAGCATCTTCATCCAAAGCCGTATTGATGCTATCGCCCAGGTTCACCACATTGCCCCAGGTGCTGTCTGCCAGGAAGGTCGCACGGTAGATGTCGCGCCCGCCAAAGCCGCCGCTGCGCTCGCTTGTAAAATAAAGGTATTTGCCATTAGCGGTCATCGAGCAGCTTCCCTCCCAGGAATAAGAGTTCACCTGCCCTTTCAGCTTCTGAGGAGCTGTCCATTCGTTATTCACAAGTGTGCTCATGTAAATATCGCCGTGGTCGTCGCCGTTATCTTTGTAGCTGAACAGGTGCATCCCGTCGGCGCTGAGAGCGATGGGGGCATCATGCGAATTGGTGTTGATTGATTTCACAGGCTTGGGCGTAGTCCACTCGCCGTTCTCTTTCACCGACTGGAATACATCTTCGTAATAGATGCCATTCGGATCGGGTTGCAGGAAGGCATTTTGCAAGCCTCCGGTGCTTTCCTTGCCCCTGTACGTAAATACCATCATCGACTCGTCGGCTGAGATCACGGGCGTAAACTCATCGTATTCGGTATTGAGGGTGGTGCCTGCATTTTTGATCTGCGCGCCTGTAGGATGGGTATAAAACTCCTTCGCGTTGATGCAGTATGTTTTCAGCTGTTTCGCTGCCTCCCTGGTTTCAGGAGAAGTGCGCTTATTGGCCAGGGCCTTCTCCACATAGCCGAGTGCCTCGTCGAATTTGTAATTATAATGATTGGCTTTTGCCAGGTCGTATTCAATATCGCTCACCTTACTATTCTTCTCATACACCTGGGTGAGCAGCTGCAGGGCCACCTCGTGCTTATCGCTGCGCAGCAGGGCACATTTTCCGTAGCAGTATTTCAGGTATTCCTCACCGGGATGAGCCGCATAGAGCTTTTCGTAGATCGGCAGGGCCAGCAGGTAGTTTCCTTCCTCATACAACAACAGGGCATTTTGCATGGAGTCGTTCTCTGTTTTGCGCCATTTCTTGGTATTGGTGGTTTGTGAAGCTGCCAGCAGAAAACTGATCGTTAAAGTTGCCGTGAGGATAATCTTATTTAGCATAAACGGGATAGAATAATCAGCTTTAAATGTAATATAAATTCGTAATTCCTTACATTATTTTTTCATCAAAAGCGGTATTCTATCAATTAAGGACGTCCAAACTGCCTAATCCTTCCCTTAATACGACTGGCTCGTCGTCCGTTGAACAATCGATGATCGTGGAAGCGTACAGGTTTCCAAAACCGCCGTCGATCACAAGGTCAACCTGTTTTTCGTATTGGTTATGGATCACCTCCGGATCAACGAAATATTCCGCGATCTCATCATCGAGGTTATGCAAGCTGGTAGTGATAATCGGATTGCCCAGGGCCGTCACGATCTGCTGGCAGATATGATTATCCGGCACACGGATCCCGACTGTTTTTTTATTCTGCTTCAGCAATTTGGGAACGTTGTTATTGGCTTCCAGGATAAAGGTATAGGGGCCTGGCAGGGCCTTTTTCATGATCCGGAAAATGCTGTTGGAAATAGGCCTGGCATAATTGGCCAGGTGGCTGAGATCGCTGCACACAAAGGAAAAGTTGGCCTTTTCGGGCTTGATGTTCTTGAGGCGGCAAAGACGCTCGATGGCTTTGGGGCGTGTAATATCGCAGCCCATGGAATAAACGGTATCGGTGGGATAAATGATAACCCCGTCGTTCCGGAGGATCTCGATGATGGAGTCGATGTCTTTGGGATGCGGGTTGGTATGGTTGAGGCGAAGTAGCATATGTCTAAATGTAATTAAAAAAGGAATAGGTTCCGGGCATTTCTTTTCAAGACTGGTGCCAGTGCAGCGGGGCTTTGACTGCGCTCAGCCAACGTACCGTAATAGAAACCGGTGATTTCGACTTCGCTGCCTTCGAGAGCCTCAGGCAGCGGGTTACAGCATAAACGATGGCTGAGGCTCTCGAAGCCACCCCTATAAAAAAAGCCGCCACAATTTCTTATGACGGCTTTCGTAAAGCGATAACTGAAATTTTATTTCATGTGTTTGAGGTTTACGGCATAAAGCGTCACCCAGATCCCGGCCAATAACAGCCCTACCCCAATGGTAATGGTTCCCACCATACCACCCGCACCCAGGAAAAAACCGGCTACCGGCGGCACGAGCTCACCAACACAGTAAATATAAAAGCCTCTTTTCAGCTGTTTCCACATCTGGAGAGCGCCAAACAGACATAACAAGGCGCATACCACGCCAATGATGAGATTCGGCAAAGCATTATCCACCGCTTTCTGCATCGTATTTTGCAGCTCGCTCATCATACCGGTCTGGTCCATACCTTCCATGCCCTGCATGGATGTATCAAATACTGCTGCTGATGCCTGTACCGTGAAGTATCCGTAAATAGCGCTAACCAGGGCCAGGGCACTTCCGATAAAGGTAAGGATGCATAGTACGGTAAGAAAGGTCGGTCGTTTCGGTGCCGTTTCTTCCGGTTTTGGTGTGTCGTATAAAATGTTTTCGCTCATAATAGTATGGTTTTGGTTGGCTTAAATATAATAAAAAACCCTCCCGATTTCATCAGGAGGGTTTTTCATCTTTTAAACAAAGATTATTTCATTGCTTTTAAGTTTAATCCGTAAAGTACTACGAATACCAATGGCAGGATTGACATGAAGCCAAAGCCAGAGTATACGATACCCATAATGATGCTGATCACAACGCAAGCTGTGTAAATATAGAAACCTACTTTTTGAAGTTTCCACATTTTGATAACACCGAAAAGACCGATTAAAGTTGTCAGGAAACCGATGATCAGGTAAGCCCATGTTAAACCAATGCTTGGACCTGTGTATGTTCCGCCTGCATCAACTGCTGCACTAGCTAATGATGACATAGCGCCCATTCCGATTAACAGGATGATCAGACCAATAAGGCCGATACCTGAAAAGATAAAGCTAAGGATACATAATACGGTTAAGAATGTTGGTCTTTTTCCCGCTTCGTTGTTTGTTACTGTTTGTTCCATGATTTTTTGTGTTTTAGTTTTTTAAAGGTTTTTAAAGTTAGATTGATACAAAAAAATGACAATTTTACGGTTTAACCAAATTTAACAGCCGGAGTTATTAACAAACCATCTATTAATATTCCTTTTTAATACCGCAATTTTACGCATTCATCTATTTATTAACGCTAATCCAGGCATCAAAACAGCCTGAATGTGTGTCTGTTATGCTCAATTTCATCTGCTCGAAGAATGAACTTTTAGTTTTCTTATTTGTTAAAAAAATCTTTTTTAAATGTGAAGCCGAAGATACCGTGAGCTCCATATCTTCATCCTTAAAGTAAGTTATCCACTCGTAAAAATCGTTCCGCAGCGTATACCCGTTTACGGCGAGCACCTCATCCCCTGCCGACAGCCCGGCTTCCCAGGCCGGTGAGCCCGGCGCAACCTGTGATACCTTGCGGTTATTCCCGAAATCCAGGGCTTTAAAGCCATAAACCGATTCGTTGATATGCGGCGAAGGTTTCCTCTCCCACCCGATGCCCAGGTAACGGAAACATTCCTGCAAGGGCTCTGTAAAGTCTTCCGTACCATAAACATACTTCTTAAAGAAGGCGGAGAGGTCATGGCCCGCTACCTGGCTGCAGATCCTGATGATGTCCTGTTCCGTGTAGCCTGTCTCCTTTTTCCCAAACTCGTTGTACAGGATCCGGCACACATCCCGCAATCCTTTTTTATTCTCCGTAAACCGCATGATATTGACATCCAGCATCAGGGCAACCAGGTTACCTTCGTCGTAGATCGATGTTTTGCGGTAGGGTGCACCCGGCACGTAGCCATCGAGCCAGGTTTCCCAGCTGGAATCGGCGACCGACAGGTTGAAGCGGCCATTGGCATGAAAGTGCTTCACCAGGCGCTCTTCCAGCGTTTCGAAGTATTGCTCTTTGGTGAAGACGCCGCTCGTGAGCAGCATCACATCGCCGTAGTAGGTCGTAAAGCCTTCGTACACATAGCCCGTGCGCGCATAATTTTCTTTGGTAAAGTCGTAAGGCAGCATTTCGGCCGGGCGGATTTTCTTGATGTTCCAGGTATGAAAGAGCTCGTGCGAAGAAACGCCCAGCACATCCTCATACACTTTTCCTTTGTTGATGGCATAGCCGGGGCCAATGGCAATCACCGTAGAATGCTGATGCTCCACGCCATGGTAAAATTTGAACGGCAGCACCTGGAACAGGAAATGGTATTCGGCTACCGGGAAGCCTCCCCAAAAGCTGAGCTGCACTTCCGTAAATTTGATAAAATCTGCCTTCATGGCTTCGAAATCGGGGCGGCACTCGCCGACGAAATGCAGCCAGAATTTAATGCCATCTACTTCATAAAAGTCAGACTGCAAAGTTGCCGAAGCTATGAAGGGACTATCGGCCAGCTCGTCGAAGCTTTTGGCAGTGAGTGTATGTTCTTTCCTTGGCAGTGAGGCAGCCACTTTATAAGTTGTTGGAATATTTAATTCTATCACGTGTTCTTCCTGCATGCGCTGTGGCACATACATACACAGGTGCACGGGGTTCACATACAGCTGCTGCTCATCGGCATAGCAGGAGCCGGCGTTGATCTCAGAGGTGAAATAGCTGTATGTTAGTTTTACGGTAGCGCTGCCCCTGGTGTCGATGATCCAGAGGTCTTTGCTGCTTTTGGTGTAAGGCAAGACATTTCCCTTCTCATCAAACGCCTCCACTTTCCGGATGTTCTTGGCGAAATTGCCCAGCTCATAGCGCCCGGGCCTCCAGGCGGGAAGCTGCAACTCGAGCTGTGGGCCGGAAACGGCATCAACAGTGAGCTCCACATCAATGTAATGCGAAGCGGGAGAACTAACGGAAAGCTTATAATGGATCATGCCTTTAGGATTTAAAGGCTTAAATATACGAAGGATAGCCTTGTTTCAAAATAATTGAAAACAGGGCGAATGTTTATGAGGACAAACTGCCGGTATCAGCACTCACAGCAGCAAAGAAAAGTTTCTTAGTTTTGTCATGAAATTAAATTTCCGCAAATAAAAAGATGCCATACGAAATCCTGAAACAACACATTTTATCCTACGTCGCTTTTTCTGACCAGGAGCTGGAGCTGATCGTGTCTAAATTCAGGCTCAATTCGTACGAAGCCAAAGGGTTTATACTATCAGAGCACAAGGTCTCTTCGGATGTTCATTTCATCGTGAATGGATTAGTGCGGACCTATTATGTCAGGGATGGCAAAGAAATAACGACCTATTTGGCCAGTGATAAAGGCTTTGTGTCATCCTATCCCAGCTTCATCAATCAAACAAAATCCATTGAGCATATCCAATGTCTGGAAGCTACTTCAACCTTGTCGATCAGTTATGAGGAGATGCAGGAATTATACCGTCTTATTCCCCAATGGGAAAAAGTCGGGAGGATTTTAGCGGAGCAAACCCTTCTTTGCCTGGCAGACAGGCTGTTTAAGCTCCAGGCTATTCCTGCAAAGGAAAAGTACCTGGAATTTTTAAAAACATCCTCCGATAAAATTGTCCGGCGTACACCGCTCCTGCACATTGCCTCCTTTTTAGGGATCGCGCCCGAATCCTTAAGCAGAATCCGAAAAACCATTTCCTAACATTTATCAAGGAGAAGCGATTGCTTGTTTCTCATTTTTGCATCTTTAAAACCAGCAAAAATGATTGAACCAGCCAAAAACGTTTTCCAGATTCCCCTCCTACCCAGAAACAGCATTAACTGCTATGTGATCGACGATATCCTTATTGATGCAGGCATCAGAAGCTCTGCCTATAAGATCTTAAAAGCGATCAAACACCTAAAAATCAGCACGCATGTCCTAACCCACGCTCATGCCGATCACCAGGGCAGCAGCAGCGTGATCTGTGAGCAATTAAACATCCCTCTCTGGACCTCAGAGATCGAAAAAGCAAATGCGGAATCAGGAAAGGTGATTTATGAATACCCTGATGCGAACCACTTTATTGCCAGGTTTCAACAAAAGTTCTGGGCAGGTAAAGGCTACCAGGTGTCAAAAACGCTGAAAGAAGGCGATCGCGTGGGAAGCTTTACCGTCATTGATACGCCGGGGCATTCCAGGGGGCATGTGTCATTTTTCAGAGAAGAGGACAAAGTGCTAATCGCGGGAGATGCCTTAGTGAATATGAATTTACTCACGACCCGGGTTGGGCTCAATTTGCCTCCCGGTTTATTTACCACAGATAAAGAGCAAGCCAAAAAATCGCTGTATAAAATTCATGCATTAAATCCCCGAATTATCTGTTTTGGGCATGGCCCTGTTTTGCACAATAGCGGACACTTAGAAAAGTTGATCAACAACATGCTATGAGCGTTGTTGGCTCCGTAGGAGCCAGACATTCTGCCTCTTTGTTTTTTCAACCGGGCAGCGCCACTTCGCGTCATGACAGGGCCTTTGCCGGGGGGAATTGAAACAGGTTTTTTATGGGATTTCAGAGCCGGATAAAATTCTGTTTTTTCCTGCTATATTTACATCACCGGATGAAATCCTTTCTTTTATATTTATTGACGAGCATTGGCCTCATTGCCTATAGCCAGGCCGACTCCGCCTTATACCAGCTGAGCCAGATCGACAACGATACCGAGCGCGTCAACCGCATTTACCAGGCTGGCTTTGCGCTCCGGAATACCGATCCTGAGCTTTCCTACCTCTATGCCCAAGCCGCGGAAAACGAAGCCCTGAAAACAAACAGCAAAAAACACCTCGCCAAAAGCTATAACCTCAAAGGCATCCTGCATTACAAAAAGGGAGATTACACCCGGGCGCTCGGCTTCCAGCAAAAAGCCCTGCAGCTCAACGAGGCGGCGAAATTCCGCTATGGTAGCGCCATTAACCACACAAACCTCGGAAACATCTACAACGACATGGGCTATGACGAGCTGGCGGAAAGCGCGTACCTCAAGGCTCTGAAGGTATACAATGAGCTCAGCAACCGCGGGCAGATTGTGAACAGCCTCATCAACCTGGGTGTGCTGAAAGATAAGCAGAAGCACCACACCACCGCCGGCCGGTATTTTCAAACGGCCCTGGCTATGGCCACTGAGGATGACGACAGGGCGGTGATGGCCTCCTGTAATAATAACCTCGGCGCGGTACTGATGGAGCAGAACCTCCCCGACAGTGCCCTGCTCTACCTGGAAGAAAGCTGGAAGCTGCTCAACCTGCAGGACAACGAGGTAGAGATGGCCGATGTGTACAACAACATGGCGCTGTGCTACACTCAAAAGAATGAAGTGGCTAAAGCCTTACGCTACCTCACCCTGGCAGACAGCCTCTGCACGGTATATGACTATACCGACGCTAAGGTAGAAGTATACGGCTCGTATGCTGTCTTTTATGAAAAACAACAGGACTATCAAAAGGCCAACGACTGGCTGAAAAAACATTACCGGTTAAAAGACAGTATCTTACAGCTCAGCAAGGACGCCATGAGTATTTCGCTGGTGGATGAATCGCCCGCATTGAGCGAAAACATCGCCAAAGCTACTTTCAAAAACGGATGGATTTTAGTAATTTTAGGCGCCTTAATCGTGGGCATTCCATTATTCCTGATACGATACAAACGATGAGTAAAAAAGATAAGAACAGGGTGAACGTAGTCTATTCCACGAATCCCGATTTTCAATACCAGAGCGAAGAGAACGAGGCCGGAGAAACCCTGCCGCCTCAGCAGCAGAATTTAAAATTATTTCTCGACCGCATTGGCGGCGGCAAGCTGGTAACCCGCATCAGCGGCTTTGTAGGCACAGAGGCCGATCTCACGGAGCTGGCCAAAATCCTGAAGCAAAAATGCGGTGTCGGCGGAAACGCTAAAGACGGCAACATTCTCATACAGGGCGACAACCGCGACAAGCTGCTGGAGATCCTTACCAAAGCCAATTACAAAGCCAAAAAAGCAGGGGGATAAATTTTTGTATTTTTTTGAGAGATCCGCATTATACACTAAAAAATACCGATATTAGAAATCTAAACAACCACTCCTTCCTATGAACGCACTTGCCGACATCCTGAAAATTACCATCCCCGCCCTGGCTGTTCTGGGCGCCGCTTATTTTTTAGTGAAACGCTTTCTCGACAATGAGCAGAAAAGACGTGAACATGAGCTGAGAACCTCCACACAGGCCATCATGACCCCTTTGAAGATCCAGGCTTATGAGCGCATCGTTATTTTCCTGGAGCGTATCAACCCCAACAGCCTTGTGGTGCGCGTGAACAAAAACAACATGACGGCCCGCCAGCTTCACCTCGACCTGGTAAGCACCATCAAAAGCGAATACGAACACAACCTGTCGCAGCAGATCTATATCTCGGAAGGCTCCTGGCAATTCGTGAAAACGGCCAAGGAAGAGATCATCCAGCTCATCAATATTTCTTCTTCCAAAGTATCCAGCGATTCCAACAGCTCCGAACTGGCCATTATGATCCTGAACATCAGCGCCAACCTCGATAAGAAATTACCCTGCGAAGTCGCGATCGAATTTATTAAGAAAGAGATTGCCCGCACCTTTTAAATGCCCATTACTTAAGATTATTCATGCAGAAATTGTTTACAGAATTTGAATCCACTACAGCCGCTCAATGGAAAGAGCAACTGATCAAAGACCTCAAAGGCCTTGAGTTCGATTCCCTGGTGTGGCACACCAAGGCCGGCATCGACGTTCAGCCTTTTTATACCAACGAAAACCTGGCGGCTGGCGCTTCTCAACCTGTATTTACAACGAAGGACTGGGCCATTTGCGAATGGATCAACGTTGACGATGAAAAGACTGCCAACGCGCAAGCTCTGAATGCTTTGCAGAACGGCGCTTCGGGACTGGTGTTCACCATCAACAAACAAATAGATTACGCGCTTCTCTTAACCGGCATTTCAATCGAACATATTTACTGCCTGTTTAAAGTGAACGACGAAGCCCTGAGCCTCTCTCTGACCTCATTCCTGGCAACGCAATCCATCGGCAACAGCTGCTTTGTGGAATGCGACAACTTGCTGAGTCATACGCCCTCGTTTCATCAGCCTTTGAATACCCTGTCGGTAAACACCGTTCTGTATTCCGAGGCAGGTGCTAACCCGGTACATGAGATTGCGCTTTCGCTGGCGCACGTCAATGAGTACCTCAATGCTTTTTCGGAGAAGAATACCCTGAAGGAGCTCAAAAACATTCACCTGAGCGTATCGGTAGGCGGCGATTTTTTCATGGAGATCGCTAAGTTCAGGGCTTTGAGAAGAGCGGTTGAGCTTTTGCTGGAACAGTACGGCTTAAGTGCCGCGATCCATATTCATGCGCAAACGACCTTAGTGAATAAAAGCATCATTGACAGCTACAACAACATGCTGCGCTCCACCACGGAAGCCATGAGCGCCAGCATCGGCGGGGCCAACAGCATTTTAGTATTGCCGTTTGATGTGGAGTTTTCAGCAACCAATAACTTCAGCGCCCGGATGGCCCGCAACCAGCAGCTCATTTTAAAAGATGAAAGCTACCTGAATGTGGTGGCTGATATTTCCGCCGGATCGTACTACATCGAATCGCTGACAAACACCTTGGGACAAAAAGCCTGGGAAGAGTTCAAGCAGATCGAATCAGCGGGCGGCTTGCTGGCCGGCCTGAGATCAAACCACATCCAGGAGCTCATTGCCGCCGATGTGGAAAAGCTGATCAGCGAATTTAAGGAAGGCAAGCTCATTTTAGTAGGCGTTAATAAATTTCAAAATAAGAACGAAACCATACAGGCACAGGGAAGAACAAGGGATCTGAGCAATCTGGTGAGCCAGCAACAGAACATCAAACCCATCAGGTTAAGTGATTACCTCGTAACATCCCTTGCCCATTAATCATGAGAAAAGATTTTTCCAATACCAGTTATTCTTCATCCTCTGCGAAAGGTGGCACGACTTCCCCGCCGGCGGAGAAGTTTACAACACCCGAGCAAATCGAAGTCAAATCGCACTACGGCGCCCAGGATATTTCCGGCTTCGAGCATTTGAATTTTGGTGCCGGACGTCCGCCTTTTTTACGCGGCCCCTACTCCAGCATGTATGTGCAGAACCCCTGGACCATCAGGCAATATGCGGGTTTCAGCACGGCCGAAGAAAGTAATGCCTTTTACCGCCGGAATTTAGCAGCCGGACAAAAGGGCTTATCGGTTGCCTTTGACCTCGCCACGCACCGCGGCTACGACAGCGACCATGAGCGCGTGGTAGGTGATGTGGGAAAAGCAGGCGTAGCCATCGATTCCATCCTCGATATGAAAGTGCTCTTCGATCAGATCCCGCTCGACCAGATGAGTGTGAGCATGACGATGAACGGCGCAGTACTTCCTATTTTAGCGTTTTACATTGTGGCCGCCGAAGAACAGGGCGTGAGCATGGATAAATTATCAGGGACGATCCAGAATGATATCCTGAAAGAGTTCATGGTGCGGAATACCTACATCTATCCGCCGGAAGCTTCGATGAAAGTGATCGCCGACATTTTCGAGTTCACCTCGCAGAAGATGCCAAAGTTCAACTCCATTTCCATCAGCGGCTACCACATGCAGGAAGCCGGCGCTACGGCTGATATCGAACTGGCATATACCTTGGCCGACGGGTTGGAATACATTCGTACCGGCATCAAAGCGGGCCTGGACATCGATGCCTTTGCCCCTCGCCTTTCTTTCTTCTGGGCCATCGGCATGAACCATTTTATGGAGATTGCCAAGATGCGCGCCGGGCGGATGTTGTGGGCAAAGATCGTGAAGGAGTTCAATCCGAAATCCGCCAAGTCGATGGCCCTGCGAACGCATTGCCAGACCAGCGGCTGGAGCCTGACGGAACAGGATCCTTTTAATAATGTGACCCGTACCTGCGTGGAAGCGCTCGCGGCGGCGATGGGCCATACGCAGAGTCTGCATACCAACGCCCTCGACGAGGCCATTGCCTTGCCAACGGATTTCAGCGCACGCATCGCCCGTAATACTCAATTGTTTTTACAGAACGAAACCAATGTCTGCAAAGTGGTCGACCCATGGGCCGGCTCTTATTATGTGGAAACGCTCACACACGAGCTGGCACAAAAAGCCTGGACGCTCATTGAGGAAGTAGAAAAACTAGGCGGCATGGCCAAAGCCATAGAAACCGGCATTCCCAAGATGCGCATCGAGGAAGCGGCTGCCCGCAAGCAGGCGCGTATCGACGGCGGCAAGGATGTGATCGTAGGCGTGAACCTCTACCAGACGGATGAAAAAACAAACATCGAGATCCTGGATGTGGACAATGCCAAAGTGAGGGCACAGCAACTGGAGCGCCTGGCAAAATTAAAAGCGGAGCGGAATGCTGCCGGGGTGGAAAAGGCGTTGAATGCCCTGACCGAATCGGCACAAACAGGCAAAGGCAATCTGCTGGAATTAGCCATTAACGCAGCCCGTGTGCGTTGCAGCCTGGGAGAGATCTCCTACGCGCTCGAAAAAGTATTCGGCCGCTACAAAGCCAATATCCGCAGCATTGCCGGAGTATACAGTAAAGAGATCAGCATGGATAGCTATTTTTTAAAAGCCAAAGAGCTGGCCGATCAGTTTGCAGAGCTGGACGGACGCCGCCCGAGGATTATGATTGCCAAAATGGGACAGGACGGGCACGACCGCGGCGCCAAAGTGATCTCGACAAGCTTTGCCGATATGGGCTTCGATGTGGACATCGGTCCGCTGTTCCAGACGCCGGCAGAAGCCGCTAAGCAAGCCGTGGAAAACGACGTGCATGTGCTCGGCGTATCATCGCTGGCAGCAGGCCATAAAACACTGGTGCCACAGGTCATTGAAGAATTGAAAAAATACGGCCGCGAAGATATTATGGTCATTGCCGGTGGGGTGATCCCTCAACAGGATTACGACTTCCTCTACAAGGCAGGCGTATCGGGCGTATTCGGGCCCGGCACGGTGATCAGTAAATCGGCGATTGATATTTTAGAGAAGCTGATCGAGAGGAATACATAGAAAAAAATAAGTTTAATGTTTACCCGGGTGGTTTCGTCCCGATAGAAATCAGGACCACCATCGGATTGTTGGCCGAGGCTCTGGAAGCCGACAATGAAATAACCAGAATATGCCTAAAGCATTACAAACGATACTATTGCTGATTGCCTCCAACACCTTTATGACGATTGCCTGGTACGGGCATCTCAAATTCAAGCACGTTGGCCTCATCACCACGATCCTTATCAGCTGGGGCATTGCCCTGCTGGAATACTCGCTGATGGTGCCGGCCAATAAAATAGGAAGCGACACCACCGGAGGGCCCTTCAACATGTTTCAGCTTAAGATCATTCAGGAAGTGGTTTCGATCAGTATTTTTGTGATCTTTACACTGGTATTCTTTAAAACCGAAACCTTGCGCTGGAATCATTTCTTTGGATTTTTATGTTTGTTTGCAGCCGTGTATTTTTTCTTTAAGAAGTAACAGACAGTGGTTTCGAGAACCTCAACCACCGATGACTGAGGCTCTCGAAGTCACCGGAACGAAGCCCCAAGTAAAAACAAAACACCTTGAAAGAAGTAACTCAAATACTCACCGACCTGAAGCGCAAGATCTTCAAACCCGTTTATTTTTTAAGCGGGGAAGAAGCTTATTACATTGACCTCATCAGCGATTACATTGAGAAGAATGCCCTCGACGAAAGCGAGCAGGAATTCAACCAGACCATTTTATATGGAAAGGACGTCGACCTGGCTACCATCATCGGTGCTGCCAAGCGTTTTCCGATGATGAGCGACTACCAGGTGGTGATCGTGAAAGAAGCACAGAACCTCAAAGAGCTGGGCAAAAGCTCCGGCGGCGGAGACGACGATGATGAGGACGAGGCACCGGCCAAAAAATCATCGGGCGCGGGCAATGCGCTGACGGCGTATTTGCAACAACCTCAACCCTCCACGATCCTGGTGTTTTGCTACAAATACAAAACCCTCGACAAACGCAGCACGGTTTATAAATCCCTGCAAAAGAGCCACGTATTCGTCGAGACAAAAAAACTGTACGATAACCAATTGCCCGACTGGATCACCAATTTTGTACAAGACAAAAAATTTAAGATCGGTGTAAAGGCCTCTTTCCTGCTGGCGGAATTCCTGGGCAATGACCTTTCGAAGATCAGCAATGAAGTGGAAAAGCTGTTGATCAACCTCAAAGAAGGCGATGAGATCACCGCCGAGCTGGTGATGGATAACATCGGCATCAGCAAGGAATTCAATGTGTTCGAGTTGCAGGATGCCCTGGCAAAAAAAGATATTTTAAAAGCCAACCGCATTATCAATTATTTTTCGGCCAACGAAAAAGAACACCCTGCGGTAATGACCCTCAGCTCCCTGTACGGCTATTACTCCAAGATCCTCTTATACCATTTCTCTCCCGACAAATCCAAATTTGCCGTAGCGCAAGCCCTGGGCGTTAATCCTTTCTTTGTGGAGGGATACGCCAAAGCCGCGCAGAATTATGGTACCGCGAAGCTGAAAGCCATCTTCAGCTACCTGAAAGAGTACGACCTCAAAACCAAAGGCGTGGACAATTCCGGCGTGAGCAATGGCGAGCTGATGAAGGAGATGATCTTTAAGATTTTGCATTGATCGTTTAGCGCTATCATGATCTTGTACCCCGCAAGAGAAAACATCTTTAGAACAACATAACGCTCCTCCGGAGCGTGTGGAACCTATGGAAATTTGGTTCTATAAACATATTGCTCCTCCGGAGCAAATTACCAATCAGTACTTTCTCAAAACCCACTGGCATCAGATTTACAGTAACAGGGCATGAAGATCCCTAAAGGAATCACCGTCCGTTTCATCCTCTCCGTCATCGCCGGGCTGGCGACGTCGATGGCTCTTTCCATCAGCACCCGCTTTATCCTTTTTCAATGTGGCCTCTTCCCTGCTCCTTTCAGGCCTCTGTTTGAAACACACCTACTAATCATTGCGCTGATGTATCACAGCATCTTTGCCATGACCGGCGCCTTCGTTACCGCACGTGTGGCGCGCGACCGGGCCCGGAAAGCCGTCATCTTCCTGGGGTCAAAGGAAGCCATTATGTGGTTGTTGGGCACCCTCTTTTTGTGGAAACATGCTCCCGTTTGGTATACCATTACCAAAGCGGTAATCGGGATTCCCATCGCCCTGGCCGGCGGTTTTTTCTATAGGCTTTATGTGACCGGAACACACCAAGAAATTTTAAAAGATACTTCCATGCGCATCAGGGATGTGTTGAAGCTGGTGACAGATAAATTCAGGAAAAAGAAAGCGGGAGTTGTGTAAAACAGGTATCTGACCCGCAAAAATACATTTAACTATTACAATCAGACGATTATAAAAAACTTCATTTATCTTTAATTAGGCAGCCGTTCATATCGAAATCTTTACAGGTAAGAAAAAGAATAGTTGCTTCTGTGTCATCCTCTCTAACCGTTTTGCATACCGATTTTAAATTCCCATTCTTATAATATTTCCACACATCTGAACCGATGAAATCATCTCTCCAAGAATCGACCGTAGAAAAATACATAGTTTGATCAAAGAACACTTCGCTAAAATAATTTCTATATCGCACTGAAATAAGTTGCTCCTGACCAGTCATTTCGCAAATCAAACTGTCTGCCCTAAAAATTTTTATATATTTTAGTTGATTAAGACGAGATGAAGCAGGATTACAGGACTTTTTATTTTTATAACCGGTACAATATTCCCATATTAATTTCCCATTTCTTTGGTAATGTTTCGTCGTTAATGTTCTATTAATGGAATCAAAGTGAATAATAGTTGCTACGGTCCCTTTCAAAGAATCAAAATAGATTTTCCAGTCGTTAGCGGGGGGAAATTTCTGAATAGTATATAACGTATCTTTAAATACGTCGTCATGATTCAAATTACCGGCAAACTCATAATAACTAAAACTCCAGACTTTTGGAGCGCGCGATTTACTTTGGGATGCCAAAATCCCAGAACAAAAGAAAAAAATCGTAATTAAAAGCGATCTCGTATACATTGTGTATGTCTTACTTATACAACTCCACCTTCGTTTCCATATCCGAGCGGACGCTGAATTTTTTCTCGATGGTATAGATAGAACCCTTTAAAGATCTGGAGCGCCACTCGATGCGGTAATTGCCGGGCTGCAGGTAATACACCTGCGAGGTGGCACTGCTGAGATTGCAGACCCATTCCAGCTTTTTCGTGTCTTTCAGAATGCAGCCGTCGCCGTTTTCCAGGGCTTTTACGGTGAGCATGCCGGCGTTGGGAAGCTCCACGGTTTTAGTTTGCGATTGATCTACCTTTACTCCATTGATGTATGTCCTCGGTAATGTCAGGATCTCAAGGTCGTAGCTTCCCGTAATGTATTTCTCCACCGTATTCATCTGCTGCACATTCAGCGTTTTCATGTCGCTGTTGCCTTTCCTCACAATGGTTTTGATGCGCTCATTGAAATTATAAACACCCTGCGGGCGCTTCAGCTCTATGTAACCTTGTGGCGCATCGATCGGGATAATCGTATGCTTGCCTTGTGTAAGCTTTATTTCCTTGCTTTCCACCGGCGGTATGGTATGCGCTACCACCTTGTAGGTCGGGAAGTCATCGAGGTACAGCGTATCCGGGTTATTCAGCCGGTTCATCGTATGAATGTAGTTGTATACATACCTTCCCGAAATGGTATTGTAAAAGGTCATGTTCACATTGGTCTCTGTCGGGAGCGATTTCGTATCGAGGAGATTCACCTGCGAAGATGTTTTGTTGAGCTTCTGTTTGGAGATGATGGCGCTGATATCCACCAGGGTATTGGCATCATCGAAATCGTAGTAATCCCCCACGCACTCAAAGGTTTTGATCTGTTCCGGCGATAAGCCGATGCCGATAATGAAAGGCTTGAACACAATGCCTTTTTCCATGAGCTTCTGCCGTGCGGCGCAGGGATCGCCTTCGCACTCCTCGATCCCGTCGGTAATGAGGATGATCATGTTCACCGCTTTGGCATCCGGAAAATCATTGGCCGATTCCGTCAGCGAATGCTCGATCGGTGTAATGCCGGTAGGCTGTGCCTCCGATACCTTGGATTTGATGAGGGCGGCATTTCCTTTGCCGAAAGGCACCACCAGCTTCGAATCCCTGCAATCGCCGGGCGGGTATTTCACCGTATGCCCATACATGCGCAAGGCAAACTGCATGTTAGGTTTCCGGCTCAGGCTGTCAATGAATTTGTAGAAGAGGTCTTTGGCGCCCTGGATCCGTGTCTGGCTGCCGTGTTTGGCCTTCATACTATTGCTGGCATCAAACACAAAGAGCACCCGCGTGATGGAAGGCTCTGTTTTTTTGACCTGTGCCGGCAGCATACAAGCCAGCAGCATGAAAGCAAACATCATATAAACAGCGAAACGGCTCATCATCTTTATAACCCCAAAAATAGAACAGGATACAGGTATAAAGAAGCCGGAAAAAGAAACTTATTAAACATCCGGTGCTAAGAAATGAGCATTAGCGGATCATCGTGACGTGGCCTTTCAGCTGGATGAACTCGCCACGGGCATTTTTATATTCCACCAGGTACACAAACACCTCGTCGGTCGTGCCTGAGCCGTCCCAGCCTTCGGTATCGCTGGACGTATGAAATACCTTTGTTCCCCAGCGATCGAACACCGTGACGTTATAATCTGTTTTTTCCACGAACTGCGCTACCGGCATCCAGATCTTATTGACACCTTTCGGGCAAAAGGCATTCGGCACAAAGACATTCACTTCCACATAGGCATCGGCTACATTCGAGCGGGCCGAGTCCTTATAGCTATAGATATTTCCGGGGCCTTCCACAGCCTCTACGTAATAGGAGAATTTCCCCTGGTCGCTGCTGAATTCCTCGACATTGTCCACATAGATCCTGGTGCCGTAAGGCACATTATCAACGGCAACGGGATTGAAAACACCGTTGACCGCACGGTAAATATTATAAGATTGCACACCACCCGAAAAGCCGGTGTAATCATCCCAGGTGAGCGTATTGAAATAAATATTCTCATGGTCGTTGGACACTTTCAGGAGCGACGTTTTCGCTACATTGCTGAAAGGTCCGGGGTTTCCGCAGCTATCGGAGATCTGGAGCTTGTAATAATAATTCTTCTCGTAGGTCTTCACATCCTTATCCACGTAGGTATTGATGGTGCCTGAGCCGGCAGCCTGGTAATACACCTGGCTGAAATGAATGCCATCCAGCGACCTGAAAATAGTAGCGCCCTTGTACGATCTGCTGTTATCGATCACGTAAGTCACCGCCACCAGCTGATCCGGTGTCACGCTTGCCGTGCGCAGGTACACATAGGCAGGTCCCTGCGGTGCCGTAGCCAGGATGCACTTCACATTGGAATTGGCGGTGATGGCCTCCCCGTTATTAAACACTTTCACATAGTAGCAATAGGTATCGCCGGGGTTCAGGTTCGGATGCGAAAACGCATTGGAAGAGGTGGTGCCGATTATCGTGGCCGCTCCGCCGTTGATGGAGCAATACACGTTGTATTTGGAAATGCCTTTGGGCAGGTTGCCGTAATTGGCCCAGGAAAGCATGGCAGTACGCGCACAAAAATTATAGTTGAGGCTCAGGTAGATCGTCTTGTGACCGCTGTTGGTCAGCTGGCTGATATTCCCGCAGCTGTCCATCGCCGCAATCACGTAGGTTTCTGCGCCCGAAGAAGCATTTGAATTGGTATAGGTATAGCTGGTGCTGAGCCTGCCGTTCACTGTATCAATCGGAAGATTGGTGGCACCCGAGAGGTACACCACATAACGTGTGGCATCAGCCGAAGTAGACGCTTCCCAGCCTAAGGTAACCGAGCCGTCCGGGTTTACGGAAACAGAATCCAGGAAAGGCACATTCGGCGGTGTCAGATCCTGGTACAAGCCGCCGTTGATATTGGATTGGGAGATACAGCCCTGTGCATCGGGTGTTTCCACTTTGTAATTGTAAAAGATCGTGCAAATACTGATGGTATCAATGTAATTCATCTTGGTACCGGTATAAAGCGTTGTCCAGGCGCCCGGGGGCGATTGACGGGAAAGCGTAAAGGTAGGCGAACCCGTTGGCAACAGTGGCGTATGGATCTTGTTCCAGGTTAAGGAAGGCCTGCCACTCGCAGCATTAGCAATATTAAGAAAGATGGAACGGATGGTATCCGAGGGCGCGGAAATACTGGCCCCTCCATTGCTGACAGTCCTGATGTAATAATACTGAGATTGTACCGTCCCGTCGTTCGTCGCGTGCAAAAAGGTATTTTGTGCATAGACATTCACCGTTCCCACCATGGTGAAAGGGCCTGTGACTATAGCCGAATTATAGATCTCGTAAACGGTGAACTGCGACGCGGGATCCGGAGGGATGACCCAGGTAAGGCTCACATTTCCGGTAGCATTCACGGAAGCACAACGCAAAGAAGGCGGGCCGGGCTGAGCGAAAGCGGTCATGGAAACGAGCAGGACCGCCAGCAGAAAAATATGTGGTGTGAAGCGCTTCAACAAAAGCCTTAAATAATTGTTTTTCAACTACAAAGAAACGAAAATCAGCCGACTTTAGTATGTCAAAAAATGAAAAAACTTTTAAATCGGGCATCACACTGAGCGAATCATCTAAAATCTCCCGATTTTTATCTCCTATCCCATCAAAAAGAATAGTTTTGTACCGTATTTATTAAACACGGAATTATATGCAACAGGCTTATATCATCAATGGCGTCAGAACACCGATCGGCAACTTCGGAGGCTCTCTATCTGTGGTTCGCACCGACGATCTTGGAACGATCGTCCTAAAAGAACTTATGAAAAAAAATCCGTCGGTCGATTGGGCACAGGTTGGTGATGTGATCATGGGCTGCGCCAACCAGGCCGGCGAAGATAACCGCAACGTGGCCCGTATGGCTTCGCTGATGGCGGGGCTGCCGGTGAGCGTTCCGGGACAAACCGTAAACAGGCTTTGTGCTTCGGGCCTAAGCGCCACGATTGATGCCGCCAGGTACATCCAGCTGGGCGATGCGGAGCTGATGATCGCTTCAGGGTTGGAGAATATGACCCGCGGGCCCCTGGTCATGAGCAAAGCAGGCTCTGCATTCGGAAGAGATCAGCAGCTATTCGACAGCAGCTTCGGCTGGAGGTTCATTAATCCGAAGTTAAAAGAACAATACGGTGTGGATGCCATGGGCGAAACGGCGGAGAATGTCGCTGAGATGCACAAGATCAGCCGCGAAGACCAGGATGCCTTTGCCTTATGGAGCCAGCAGAAAGCGGCCAAAGCTATTGCTACCGGACGTTTCGAAAAAGAAATCGTAGCAGTGGAGATCCCTCAGAAAAAAGGGGATGCCATCCTGTTCAGCAAAGATGAATTTGCAAAACCCACAACAACCTTAGAAGGCCTTCAGAAATTAAAGCCGGCTTTCAGAAAAGACGGAAGCGTAACGGCAGGTAACGCCGCCGGATTGAACGACGGTGCCGCTGCCCTCCTGCTTGCCGGAGAAAATGCCATTAAATCTTACAACTTAAAACCACTGGCGCGCATTGTGAGCAGCGCTGTAACCGGCATCGAGCCGCGCATCATGGGCCTCGGCCCGGTGGAGGCCGCTAAGCTGACGCTGAAAAAAGCCGGCCTCAGCTGGAACGATATCGACATCATTGAGCTGAACGAGGCCTTTGCTTCCCAGGCATTGGGCTGCACACGCCAATGGGGCCTCGACGATAAAGACTCCCGCATCAACCCGAACGGAGGCGCCATCGCACTCGGACATCCTTTGGGCATGACCGGTGCCAGGATCATTAACTCGGCGGCCATCGAGCTGCATGAGCAAAATAAGAAATATGCTTTGGTAACGATGTGTATCGGTGTAGGACAAGGCTATGCAGCGATCATCGAGAAGGCGTAGATTTTGTAACCGCAAAGCGCACAGAGTTTATGACGCAAAGCACGCAGAGTTTTGATATACATAAGTTGAGGATGTAATTGAAAAAAAATCCTCTGCGAACTTAGCACCTTCTTTGCGTCTCTGCGGTTAAATGCCTCTTCTAAAAACTAAGTACTCCGTTTATTGCGCGGATGATAACTCAGAATATTATCCCTTAAGAACTGCTGATCGAGGTGCGTATAGATCTCGGTGGTGGTGATGCTTTCATGCCCCAGCATTTCCTGCACGGCGCGCAGATCGGCGCCACCTTCCACCAGGTGCGTGGCAAAGGAATGCCGGAAGGTGTGAGGGCTTAATGTTTTCCGGATGCCGGCCTTTGCTGCGAGGTCTTTGATGATATAAAATACCATTTGCCGCGTGATGGGCGTCCCGCGCTTGCTGAGGAAGATCATGTCCTCATTGTTCTTTTTGATATTGATCTTATTCCGGTGATGCGTCACGTAATTGTCGATCAGCTCCAGGGCCGAGCGCCCGATTGGCACCAGGCGTTGCTTATTCCCTTTCCCGATCACGCTGATAAATCCATCTTCCTTATGAATGCCGGTAAGCTTTAAGGAGATCAGCTCCGACACCCGGAGCCCGCAGCTGTACAGCGTTTCCAGCATGGCCACGTTACGCTCTCCTTCCGGAGTGCTGCGATCGATGAGCCCCAGCATCCTGTCGATCTCGTCCACGCTCAGGAATACCGGGAGCTTGCGCCTGATGCGCGGGGTTTCCAGCAGCTCGGCCGGGCTGTTCCGGATATAATTTTCAAGGACCAGGAATTTGAAAAAATGCTTGATGCCCGATATGATGCGGGACTGCGTGGTTTCGGTGAGGTGAAAATCAGCCAGCCATTTCAGAAACTCCTGCAGGTCTTTCAACGTCACGTCCTCCGGCCTTTTCGAGGGATGGTAGGCTTCCAGAAAGGCGCAGAGCTTTTCAATATCGGTTTCATAAGAAACGACCGAATTCTCAGAAAAGGATTTCTCGACTTTCAGGTAATATTTAAAATCCTCAATATTTGTCTTCCAGAGTTTCAGCTGAATGTCTAAATTAGATGTCAGATAAAAATCATCCAACGTGTTAAAGATAGCAATAATCAACGGCCCCAACCTCAACCTTTTGGGCACCAGGGAAAAAAACATTTACGGCGATCAATCCTTTGATGCTTACCTGCAGGAGCTGAAACAGGCTTTTCCTTCCGTAGCGCTTTCTTATTTTCAGAGCAATGTGGAAGGCGAGCTCATCAACCGGCTTCATGAGGTGGGATTTGATCACGACGGGATTATTCTCAACGCCGGCGCTTACACACATACCTCGGTAGCTATGGCCGATGCAGTGGCCGCTATCAACACGCCGGTGGTAGAAGTACACATCAGCAATATTTTTGCACGCGAAGATTACAGGCACGTATCCTACCTGGGCAAACACTGCAAAGGCAGCATCAGCGGCTTTGGCCTGAAAGGCTATGCGATGGCCATTGATAGTTTTTTGAAATAACCTTGCTTTCAGGATGCTATAAAAAAAGAGGGACTTGGCCCCTCTTTTTTTATAGCAGATTTTCTATATTACTGTTTAACCACTTTTTTAATGATTGGCTTCTCTTTGTCGCAAGTGATTTTTATAAAATACAGACCTGGCTGAATCTGGCTCATATCCAATTCTATGTTTGATGTGTTTTCAATGGTCAGCGATTTCACCGACTGCCCCAGTTCATTTTGTATTTCAATAGTCACTTTTCCATAAATAGTTTCTAAGTCCAGGTTAAGCTTGCCTTCTTCCGCAACCGGGTTCGGATAGCTTTTCACCTTCATTTCTTTGAGTTTTCCATCCGTGTAATATTTGGAAGGAGGAGCATCAGAAATGGCTGATGCATTATACATACGATCGGGAGGTCCGGTATTATTCTGATAAACCCTTACATAATCTACCGTAAGATAGTTCGGAAAACTGGTAATCTCATTGTTGGCGAAGACAGTTGGAAATTCGGCAATTCCATAGGTTCTGTGTACGTGGACTTGCTGTACCAATAGAATCAGGGGAGTTGTAGGATAATAATTTGTTTCCGAAGTCTGGAATATTTCTTCATTATTGAGGTACCAGGTAATGCCGGTTGATGTTGGTTTGATGGCAAGCGTATAATAGTCATCATAGAACCTGTATCCTACCGCCGGCTCATCTACCAAACGTGCGATGGAAGTGTTCCAGTATGAATTACACAACAGGTTTTTACCGTTGCCTCCGAGCTCGAAATCAATTTCTCCGGTATTGGAGATAAACCAGAACGCAGGCCATGCATCTTTTGCACGGGGGATTTTCATCCGCGCCTCAAACACCCCTCCCTGCTGCGCAAATTTTTGATCCTCATGCCATGGTCCGCATCCTGACCATGATCCGTTCTGATACCCGGTGTGCACCTGCTGCGAAGTGCGGTTATAGGTGATTGGTGTACATAACTCAGGATGATTCCATGGAATAGCATCATTTGTAGAGTTTGCAGAACCGTATTCAGTCCCCTGACCTGTTTCCTCGATCGTGGCAAGGGTAAGATCACCGTTATTGATCGCACAATTGTGCGTAATATCACTGTGATAAAATGAGATGTCATTTGTATAAACGCCGCCCGAACCCCATGGCCAGTTAATGTTCCAATCAGCATTCAATTGTGTTAAACCGGGATCCGCTGTGTTGAACTCCTGCTGGAAGGTAAGATGCATACTGGTCCGGCTTGCAGGGTTTTTCACTTTGCGAGTGAAGAAATTCATATAACCGTTAGTGCCGGGATAAAAAAGCATTTTCTGATTAGGGTCAGAATTATACCCTATAAATGAATTATTATAGCTTACGATAGGTGCATTGGCATTAAGCAAGCCCTTGTGCCAAACCGGCGCAGTTGATTCATCTCCCAGGTAGAAATCGAGGATGGAATAATGAACCCTGCCGTCCTGCATGCTTCTGTAAGCTACCTGGTGACTGTAGAAAAAATTGGTGGTACTGCCTTCATAATAGATGGGATTAGACAGCACATTGATCTCGCTTGTAGAGGCTATATAATCATTGGTTATAATATGGGTGGACGTACCGGTCCAGCTGCCTGCCACTTTTTCCAGGCAGTTAATGTAACAGGAACCCGGAATGGATGTGCTGTAGGTTTCTCCGTAATAGATCCTGTTATTATGATAAGTAAAAAAATTGCATGCTGCCGCGTTGGCTGCAGAAGATATGGCAACCGTATTCCACCCGCTTGTGTTCCAGTACATGCGGTATATGTATTTATTCGTTCCAATGTAATATAACTCATTGCCATCGAACTGTAAATTTGTTCCTGACATGACCTGTGGTGATGTTGAACTCAACACTGCATCGGCCCAGGCGATGCCATTCCAATAGTAATTATGGACCCTGCCTGTATTGGCCCCGATATAATACACATGGTTTTGACCGTCGAAGATGATCTGGGTGCCTGCCCGCACCGGTTCCGAGTTTACATTGTTGTTCATTTCGCCACCATAATACCAGGTGCTTCCGCTTTTATAAAAATAGCAGACCTTATTGGTAGTGGCGCATACATACATTATTTTTTTAGTTCCGCCATACTCTTTAAATAGTATGGGAAAAGCGGGGTCGCACACTTTGGATTGGGAAGCATCAAGCATGGCGCTGTGCCATCCGCTTGTCGAGGTCCAGGAACACTTATACATTTTGGAATCCGTTCCAACAAAGAATACATCGTCGCCATCATTGACAGGTGATACAGCGGTATTGGCAAATACCCAGTCCCACTCCAACTGCCCTCCATGTTGCCAGCTGGTGCCGTCGAAAACATAATCGCAGATCTTTGAGTTGTTTCCTATGTAATAAATGTGATTGGGTGTAGTAATGAATTTTGTGTTGTTTGCAATAGGCACTGTGGCGTTGGCAGATAAAACGCCTGAAGTGTAACCATAGTTTGTGGCTGGCGAGTAAAAATAGCCGTTTCCGGTAATCTGGGCATCCACGCTCAATGCAGGGATTGAAGTAAGAAGCCACATGAGAATACGTTTTTTCATAGAAGTAAATTTAAATAAGATGATGACTGAAAGCAGCTATGCAGGCAAAAGCATGTTTTTCATAACGCTAACGCTGATATAAATTGGTTAAGACAAAGATATGCCGCTATAAAACATTTCTACTACCGTTTAAGGGGTTTTTGTCACAACCCGAACTATTTGAGTCAGCTGGAACTTCAAGGAATAATCCACCTTTCATATCCGGTAAAAACAAAAAAAAGAGAGGCTTTCGCCTCTCTTTGTATACTACACGCTAAGAAAAAAGCCTTATTCCTTCATCATTTTTTTGGTATCGATCACTTTTCCATCCACGATCAGGCTGTAGGAATACAGGCCGCTGCTCAGGTCATTGGAAAACACATTCAGTGTACCTGTGCCTTTTTCCCTGATGTCAACCGTTTTAATGATCTTACCCTCTGTGGTGGTGAAGATGATCTGTGCTTTCACAAAATCCTGCCCGATGGCATAGGTCACCACCGTGCTCTCCGCAAATGGATTCGGTACATTCTGGTTTAAGATCACGGCATTTTTATCAGACAGGCTCACGCTTTGCGAGCCATTGCCTTTGATACCGGAGGCATTAGCACCTGCCAGGGATTTTACCGTTTCCTTTAATTCGTCCAGTTGCTTTTGCAGGTCCTTGATTTCGTCTGATTGTTCTTTGGCATTCTGCACCAGGATCGGGATGATCATATCATAGTTCACACTTTTGTAGCCGTTCTCATCGGTAGCCACCGCTTCAGGCACTACTTTTTCAAGCTCCTGGGCAATAAAGCCATACTGCCTGAGCGTTGAAAATCCTTTGTCCTTGTATTCTTCCGTTTTCCAGAAATAGGTTTTGCCTTCCAGCTTGCTTAAAATTTCAGAAGCGTTGCCGATCGGTTTGATCTCTCGTTTAAAGCGCTGATCGGATGTGGCAAAGTAAGCGAGGGCTTTGGATACGCCATTGATATTTAATTTCACTGTTCCGGATCCAGGAGGTGCTGTAGGGCCTGAGAGGCCACCCGGCCAGGTGTAGGTAAAGCCGGTATTGGTACCGATGCCTACCGAAGTGCCGTCATCAAAGATCTGGCTGCAGTTTAAATTACCGCCTGCTACCGTTACCGGAACATAGTTGGCCGTTGCGCAGGCATTGGAAACTCCGGAGCCCGATACCAGGATCACATCCCCGTTGGCATCCACGCTCAGCGCTTTATTGTTAGCTGCTAAAGGCGTTGCGGTTGCAAGATCTGTCAGACGCAAACCGCTGATGTTATTCACCTGCCCTTTGTTCACTTCCAATAAATTGCCCGGTGTACAGCCCACCACGCCTATGCCTACAAGCCCTTTCTCTTCCGTGCTTCTTCTAAAGACGTAATTGAAATTCCTCATCGGCACTTCCCAGGTACTTGGCAAAGGGTTTTTCGTAGCCGATAAACATGGATTACCAATGCAGCAGCTCGGAGGAGGGCAGCTTACGATAACCGATACAGTTGCTACGGAAGCGCAGTTTCCTGTGGTAGTCGTTGCCGTTACCGTATACGTGGTATTGACCGTAGGAGCAACAGCCAAGGGATTCCCGCTCAGCCCTCCGGGCATCCAGCTGAAATTCCAGGGGCCGCCCTGCCCCGGTACGATGGGGCTGATTGACACCATGCTGTCCGGTGAAGGACAATAGGTGAAGCTGTTGTTGCCAAACACTACAGGATTGATGGAAATCGAGAATGTGTTCATATTCAAAGGAGGTCCAAAAGCAGTGCCGTTCCTCAGGAACTGTACCATACCGCCTGAATAGCTTTGTGGAGCGATATTATCACCCGCCAGAAAATTCAAGGTCTGAAGAGTTGGCCCTGAATCATATCCTCTTAATTGTCCGCTGACAGTGGCAGAAAAGAACCAGGACAACCGGTTCACAATCCATCCTCCTCCCGGAATATTAAACGAAGCACCCGGTTGGGTCCCAAAAGAATTATTCGCACAAAAATAGCTGCCCGGATAGCCTATAGGCACAATCGTTTGAGTGGGACAAATCGAAAAAGGATGTGGACCACAATCGCCTCCTATCCCGATTAATGTTCCTACCTGCGCTTTGACATGATTAAAGCTGAAGACGGTAAAAAGAATCAGGCAGAGGCCCGCAAGCTTCATCCGCATACGCGATGGTAGTGCCTTCCGTAAGCTGTTTCCTGGTTCCCCGGCAAGCGCAGGCAAAGCGCGGACACCGGATTTTGTTTCATTGAAACTAAGTTGTGTTTTCATAGTGATAGATTTAAGGGGTTTGACAACAAAATTAGATCGGTTCTCAAACATCTCCCTACCACTCACGGGGTTTTTGTCACATCAGGAAATCAGATCAGGCGCAACCTCGCCAGCACTTCCGATTTTTTACGTCGCGATACTTCAAAGCAGTGATCGCCCGGCATGGCCAGGATGCAGACCTCCCCTTTACTGTAGCCTACAATATGCCCGGTATTGATAATAACACTGCGGTTGATCCGGACAAAGGTCTTCTGCTGATCCAGCAAACGCTCAAACAGCTTGATCCCCTTCGTGGAAAAGAAGCGCTCTCCGCTAATGGTCCTGATCTCCACACTGTCCTTAATCGACTCGATAGAAACCACATCGCTGATGCTGATAAGTATCACATGGTTTCCGTGATGGATATTGATCTTAGTGATCAGGTCATTTTTTTCCTCCATCGTTTGGATGAAATGAAAAATGTCCCCGTCGGCTTTATCCTGGCGGATCCTGGCAACAGCCCGCGACACCGCGCTGATCAGCTTTGTAAAATCAATCGGTTTTAAAATATAGGCCAGGGCATTGAACTCAAAAGCAGTAATGGCATATTCATCAAAGGCCGATACAAAAATAACTTCAAACTCAATGGCATCAAACATCCTCAACAGGTCGAAACCACTTTTGCCGGGCATTTTAATATCAAGAAAAATCAGCGCAGGCTTTTTAGCGCTGATGGTTTTGTATGCCGCATCGGCACTATGGGCTTCCCCTATAATCTCCACATCCGGGCAATGCCTGCCAAGCAATCGCCTGAGCATATTCCGGTTGTGCGCTTCGTCATCAATAAGCAGGGCTGTAATTGGTTTCATGATTTCGTCGTATCTATCAGGATCAGAACTTTCGTTCCCAGCGGTTTGCCATGGTCATCTTTGAGGTCGATGATTTCAATACGGTGGCTTACCTCTTTCGACAGGCGGTTTAGAGCTTCTATTTTATCCAGCACCAGCCTGGTGCCTTTACGATTTGCTTCCGGTTCCCCGGAAGGCCTTCTCCCTACGCCATTGTCTTCTATTTCTATACAAATCGCACCGGCCTTCTGAATGACCCTGAGCCATAGCCTGGCCGGCCGTTGGTGATGGAGCGGCAGCAGGCCATGCCAGATTGCATTCTCAATAAAAGGCTGGGAAATTAAAGCCGGGATGAGCTGTTCGGTATCTACCTGCTCATCGATTTCAAACGCAAAGCTAAACTGGTCCTTAAAACGCAATTCCTCCAGCTCTACGTTAAGCTTCACAATCTCCAGCTCTTCGGACAAGGTGATGTAATTCTTGTCGGAATAGTTGAGCACCTGCCTGAGAAAATAACTGAACTTCGCAATGTACTGCCCGGCCTTATCCACATCATCATAGATCAGCTCCTGGATCGCAGCAAGGCAGTTGGAAATAAAATGCGGGTTGATCTGCGCCTTGACTACCTTAAGCTCCAGCTCGGTGATGCGATTGACAAGCTCAAACTGCTCTTTCTGCTTTTTCAGGTTGCGCTTATTCCGGATGATGAGCAGGACAATGATGATGATCAGGACAAGAATAATCCCCCCGTACTTTAAAAGCTCCTGTACTAAATTCCGCGTTTTATTAGGGTTTGGCGCCTGGTACAGGCCCACGATCTCCTCCTGTGATAATACGCGGTGAAAGAAGCGGATATCATCCACCGATCCCCGCATATAACGCACATTCTTCTTATTGGCACCATGCCCTATGATCACAGAGTCGAGGGGGTTGAACACCGTTTCAAAATTTTTCCGCGAACGCAGCTGCAGCTCTCCGTTAATATAAAAGGCGATATGCGTATCATCATAGGTAAATACCAGGTGATACCATTGATTAAAGATTACTTTTTCTATCGAATTGGCTCCTGCCTGCTCGGTGGAATCCTTGGAAGAAAATACCATGAAGCGGTCGCTCTTAAAGTCGTAGAACATAGCATAGGAATCATTAAAATCATCGCGGGTGGAATTCTTTGTGATAATAATGGGATTAGACTCATAACCTTTTCCGGCAAATACTTTTCGCTCATGAGTTACCCACAATGAAACCGTTCCTTTTTTAGGCTTGAGCAGGGGCGATGTTCCCAGGTTCAGGTAACTGTAGAGATGCCCGTGGATGTATACCGCCGATTGCCCGTTGCCAAAACGGTCGTTGGTGAGGGAAACGCCAACCGGCTTCGGAGATACTTTATGATTTTTCTCCTCGATCTGATGGTCGTCAAAATCAAAGCTGAGCGTAGTTGTCGAATCTACCTGGGCATATAGTACGGAAGAACATAGCAGGCTATATATAAACAGGCATGTATATAGCAGCTCTCTCATTTAAAGTGGCGTTAATGAATAAAAAAAGAAATACGATTCAGGGTGTATAAGCGGAGCTTAAAATACTTTTAAATTCCAAACCCGGCAAATTAATTCCAAAAAATGCTCAGGAAGGTTTGATCTCGTCGATCACCAGCTGGATCGTGGTATTTCCGCGGAATTCATTTTCCTTGATCTTGTACACAATATCTACAGGAATGTTCCGCTTGAAGAAATGAATATAATCCGCTTTATTAAAGGCAATCGCATCGATCTTGGTGAGTTTGGTTCCGGGCTGGTACACTTCCAGCTTCAGGTGGTTGTTTCCCACCACCCTGGCAAAGCCGGTATCCACAACACCTTTGCTGACGAATACCGGTGTCATATTATGCGGGCCGTGCGGGGCAAACTGGTTCAGGATCCGCACCAGCTTTTCGGTAATATCATCGAGCTTTATTTCGGCATCCACCTCTACCATCGGTATCAGCATGTAATCCTGGATGGTAGCTGCTACCTGCCGTTCAAAGGCTTCGCGGAAAGCCGGTACATTTTCTTTTTTGAGCGACAGGCCTGCCGCAAATTTATGCCCGCCGAACTGCTCCAACAGGTGGCTGCATTTTTCGATGGCGGCATACACGTCAAAATCCTTCACGCTGCGGGCAGAGCCCGATACCATGCCATTGGACTCCGTGAGGATAATGGTAGGCTTGTAATATTTTTCGATTACGCGCGAGGCCACGATGCCCACAATGCCTTTATGCCAGGACGGATTGAAGAGTACCGTCGATCGCCTGTAAGGGGTGATCACATCGTTCTCCATGATCAGCAGGGCCTCGTCGGTGGTTCCCAGGTCGAGGTCGCGGCGCTGCAGGTTGGTGGCATTCAGCTTTTCCGAGAACTGCAGGGCTTCTTCTTCCGAGCAGATCAGGAGCTCTACGGCTTTTGAGCCGTGCTCTATCCTTCCTGCCGCGTTGATGCGCGGGCCGATGGTAAAGACCAGCGCCGTGATATCGAGCTCTTTTTCGTTTTTGCTTAAGGCAATGAGCGACTTGAGGCCTGCCGATGGTGCGCTGTTGAGCTGCTTGAGCCCGAAATAGGCCAATACCCGGTTCTCGCCGGTAATCGGAACAATATCGGAAGCGATGCTGGTAACCACCAGGTCGAGGTATTTAAACACTTCCTCCTCGTCGATGCCGTTGCGCTTGCAAAATGCCTGGGCCAGCTTAAAGCCGATGCCGCAGCCGGCCAGCTCTTTGTAAGGATAAGGGCAATCGTCGCGCTTGGGATCGAGGATTGCCAAAGCCTCCGGAAGCTCATCGCCGGGAAGGTGATGGTCGCAGATGATGAAATCGATCTGCTTGCTGTTGGCATAAGCGATCTTATCATTGGCCTTAATCCCGCAGTCGAGGGCAATCACGAGCGAATAGCCGTTTTCGGCAGCATAGTCAATGCTTTGCATGGAAATGCCGTAGCCTTCGTGATACCTGTCGGGAATATAATACCGGATCTGGTCGATGTATTTCCGGAAGAAGCTATACACCAGGGCTACAGAGGTTGTGCCGTCTACATCGTAATCGCCGAAGATGAGCACTTTTTCATTTGCAGCAATCGCCCTGACGATGCGGTCGATGGCAGTATCCATGTCCTTCATCAGGAAAGGATCGTGCAGCATCTCCAGGGAAGGCCTGAAAAAGGTTTTGGATTCCTCGAAGGTACGAATGCCCCTGAGGACAAGAAGCCTGGCAATGACATCCTCCACACCCAAGGCCTGTTTCAGCGATGCGACGGCATGTTCATCATCTGCCTCATGTATATTCCACTTCTTCTCCACTGGTCTGTATAAAATGTATGCTACGCGCTTCGGTATGAGCGGAAAGCGCAGGTGTAAGATCACGACGGGCGTGATGAAAAAAAGAACCTGGACTTAAGCGATGTTATGGTAAACGGACATGATATCGTCGTCGTCTTCCATTTTATCGATCATTTTTTTGAACTCTATCTCCTGCTCTTCCGTAAGCTCTTTGCTGGTAGTAGGGATAAAGGTTTTGATGGTCTCTTTCACATTGTATTTTTTCTCTTCGAGGCCGTTCTGCATCGATCCGAAATCCGTAAAAGCGACCTGTACGATCAGCTCATTGTTTTCCTTATCCCAGGTCAGCTCCTCTGCTCCATAGTCGATCAGGTCCAGCTCCACATCATCGGGATTGAGGCCCGTAGAATCTACTTTAAAGAGGCCTTTCCGCTCAAACATAAAGCTTACGGAGCCGGTTGTTCCCAGCGAGCCGTTGGCGCGGCTGAAATACACCCTTAAATTGGCAACGGTACGGGTGGGGTTATCAGTGGCACATTCTACCAGCACCGGCACCCCGAAAGGGCCATACCCTTCGTAGATAATTTCGTCGAAATTAGACGAATCCTTCTCCGAGGCACGCTTGATAGCGCTCTCCACGTTGGTTTTAGGCATATTTACTGCCTTGGCATTGGCAATACAAGCTCTCAGCTTAGGGTTCAGGTCGGGGTGCGGGCCACCCTGCTTAACTGCCATCACAATCTCTCTTCCTATCTTCGTAAACTGCTTTGCCATCTTGGCATAGCGCTTAAACATGGTGGCTTTCCGGGTTTCAAAAATACGTCCCATAATCTTGGTTATAATGTATGTTAATTCGTTTCTAAATTTCGACAAATTTAATTCAAAATCACCATCGCTTCACTACTTTTACTATAATTTATACACTAAAAATGACTCCTTTACAAACTTTAGAAGTTTTCCAGGTACACATCAAATTGCCTGAAATATTCAGTACACGGTTTGCTGCACTCATCCCCCTGCAGTACGAAAAAGTGAATGAGCTTTTGGAGAAGCGGGTGATCTTAAATTATGCCCTGGATATGACGCGTGTGAACCTGTGGGTCACCCTGCAGGCGAAAGACCAGATTGAAGCCATGGACATCCTGGCGACCTTTCCGATTATCAAGCATGTGCAGGTGGAGATTTTTGAGCTCGCCTTTTTTGATGCGGCGCCAGTTGGATTACCGGAGCTGATCATGAATTGACCTCCCGGTTTCAGCTAAACTGAAAGACCAGCAAACAAACAAAGCCCGCTACGGCAACCAGGCCGTGAAGGATTCCCAGCCATTTCGGGATCGTTTTTCCCATCAGATCATGTAGCACCAGGATAATGCCTCCTGAAGCCGCTATCACAAACAGGATCAGGGCATCCATGGGATTAGGCTTGTTTTTAACTGAATAAGCAATCAACAGGATTATACCCGCCAAAGCCAATGGCCCATGTGTAAACACCAGGGCCCGGGAAGGCTTTTCCCCTTTTAATACAAAAGACAATAAGACCATACCGATAATAGCGGCGAGTGAGAATAAGGCAATGGCTGTTGTGATCATGGCTTACAAAGTTTGCTTGCCGGAAACCATGCAATTTTTTTGCCCGGGTAAATGACTACAGCCATTCCACAAAAACGCTATGAAGCAGGCGCCACGGCTACAGGAGAAACGAAGGATCAGATCTGCCGGGCAATAAAATACACAGCAGGGGATGCATAAACCGAAGACCAGCCGCGATCATGCCTTAAGAGTTTCCGCTTTTTTTTTACGGGATTACCAGCTTTTTGGCAACGAACCCTGTACCTGACCTCCTGTAAAACCTCAGAAAATAGATGCCTTTCGGGCAGGCCGTCACCATGAGCACCCGGTCTTTAATGGCCTGCTCCATCACCTTCCCGTCCGTGCCCATAAGCTCCACCCTGCTATACATGGCCTGATCGTAATCCAGGACCGTATTTTCGTCGAGTGGATTTTTCAGCAGAACAGGTGTTTTTTCTAATGTATGGATGCCGGCAGACACAGAGTCCGCAATATAAATGACGTTCCTGGCGCTATCGGTCGTACTGGTCGAATTGGTTACCGGGCCAACGATAGGCCAGACAATGACGGTTGTCCCGTTTCCTCCTACTTTATAAGAATTGGCCGTTGAGGCGACATCGGTAACCACGAAGGTATGCGTGGTGCCGGGGGCAAAATTGGTAACCGAATAGGTAACGGTTGAGCGCCAGTAATACTTGGGGACCCCGGTCGTGCTGGTATCGATGGCGAGGTTCAGGTGCATGTAATCCGTAATAGAGGTACTTCCGTTGTTGATCACCTGCCCGTAGATAGAAACCGTGGTGCCGTTAGTTACCGTATTGCTTGGAGCAATCGTTAAACTGGCGGCAAAAATACCGACCGTCTGCGCTTTTATGGCTATAAAAGACAGCAGCAAACCGTAAGTGAGGAGGATATGCCTTAACATGACAACAATTTATATAACGAATATATTTCTTTTAAATGATTTTTTATCATTTATTTTGTCTGAATATTATGCAAACAAATCCATGAATATTTTACAGGACTCCATTCTTTCCATGTCGAAAGAGGAAATCATCAATTACAAGCTGTATGCAAATCGTACGCAGTCAACCGGTGAGAGAAAAGATATTTTATTATTTGACCTGATCAAAAAAGCAGGGCACCGCGACTTTGACGATGACCCCATTTTTAAAAAATTATATCCCGATGCCAAAAGCCGCAACGTGTATTACCAGCTAAAGAACAGGCTGCTTTTCGAGATCAACAACAGCCTGGTACAATTTTATTATAAGGAGACGGACATTCATTATCTCTATGGGGAGCTGAGCCTTCATAAGATCTATGCGGCAAAAAACGAATGGGCGATCGCCTTATACCATTTGAACAAGGCTGAAAAGAAAGCCCTGGAAATGCAGGACTTCGCCATGCTGGACACGATCTATACGGAACAGATCAACCTGTCGATGCAGTACGGCGATCTGTCGCCGGCCGGTTACAAGAAAAAACGGAACGAGAACAGGGCCAAGCTCGACCACTTAAGGACGCTTGACGATGCCCTCGCCGACATCATCTACGAGCTGAAACGCAGCCAGACATTCACCAAAACGAAAAAAAACACGCTCACAGTTTTGAACCGCGCCATCAAAGAGCTCAACCGGAAAAAACACCTGAAAAATGATTTAACCTTCCGGATCAAAGTATACAATGCCATCAGCCGGCTGCTGCTCTCGAAAAAAGATTTTGTGTCGCTGGAGCAGTATGCCATCACAACCTACAACGAATTCGTTTCAAACCATCATTTTTCCAAGAACAACCACGCCATTAAGCTGCAGATGCTGGCCTATATCTGCAACACGCTTGCCGCCAACAAGAAGAACACGCTCGCCCTCGACTATGCGGAAACCTTGCATAAGGCCATGAAGGAGTTTAAGAATATGCTGTATAATAATTACGTGTTCTTTTACTATAATGCCCTGGCCAATAACTATGCGGTGGTAAATCCACCAAAGGCGATCGAGGTGTTGAACGAAGCGAAGACCAATGCTTCCATTACCAATCACCCGGATCACCTGGGCTATATTTATTTGAACCTTTCGGGGGCCTATTTCGAGCTGAAAAATTATAAAACAGCCTTAACACACCTGGTAAAGCTATACAGCCACAAGCTGTTCAACAGCATTGACGAGGGCTTTAAGCTCAAGATCATTCTTCTGGAAATTGTTCTGCGGATAGAGCTGAAGGATTATGAGTACAGCTTAAAGCTGGTATCCGGCCTGTTAAAGACCTATAAGGCCACGCTGGCTTCGGCTGAGCACAAGCAGGACCTCGATTTTTTGATGCTGATCAAACAGCTCATCGATAAACACGATTTTGAAAATACGAAAGCAAGCCGGGCTTTGATCCATGCGTTTTGCGACACGAGCTATAAGCAACACAGCACCAATATCGTCAAATATAATGTCTGGCTTATTGAAAAGTTTAATTTGTCTGCATAAGATTATTTCACACCAACAACACGAACTATTCCTTAATTAATAAGGATAAAGCTCCTGTTTTGAGAACGAAACAAGAAGTGAACGCATAATATTTTACAAAATATGGTTTTCCATTTGCCGCTGGCTACTGTAATTTTAGCTTACAAATCACTAATTCTTACCTCCCATGAAAAAAAAGCTGCTCTCCCTGTTAGTCTGTATCACCTTAGGTGTGGCTAATGTCAATGCGCAATCCGTTTCACTGTCTGTCGTCACGCAGCCATGCAACAACAACGGGCAGGTTTCTGCCACCACCACAGGTCTTGCCTTACCTGTTACGTACCACTATTATTTCACGGGCACCACAGGCGTGACGCATGCCAATGTGAATTCGGCAACCGATAGTTACAGCGGTATTCCGGCGTTCATCGGTAACAGTAATAACAATCTTGTTACGGTCGTTGCTACTTCAGGAACGGTTTCCGTTACGGACAGTGTGACGCTCACAGCTCCGTTTACCTATTCTGTTACTTCTACGCCCGCTGCCTGCCCTGCCCTCGGCTCTATTACGGTAAGCAATATTACCGGAGGCACAGCGCCTTTCTCCTACCAGTTCATCAACCAAAACACCTTACAATCTTACGCCACCAACCCTGCTGCTGTACCTGCCGGGCAATACTCGGTGAGTGTGAGCGATGCCACAGGATGCAGGGTCGTGTATTCCTTCTCCTCATCCATAGGTGCTTTTGTAGGAAATAATTCTCCGGTCAACGTGAGTATGACAGGCTCTGCTGCCAACTGTACGAACGGCACAGCCATGGCAACGGGTTCGGGCGGGCTTGCACCTTACACCTACTTATGGAACAACGGCGCCACCTCACAAAGCATCGGCGGCCTGTCATCCGGAAGCTATAACTGCACGGTGACCGATGCGCAGGGTTGCTACAAAACAGGGTATTATTTCGTTTCACAAGCCATCAACCTCACCTTCAATCCGAGCATCACGAACGCCACCTGTGTGCAGAACAATGGAAGCGTCCTGGGCTTTGTGAGCGGCGGCACAGCTCCCTACACCTTTTTGTGGAGCAATGGCGCCACCACACAAAATGTTTCGGGCCTTACGGGCAATACGACCTATAATGTACAGATCACCGATGCCAACAACTGTAAAGGCACAGGCAGTGTTTACATCAACGCCACAACGCCGGTAACAGCCACCTATATGACTTCCCCCAGCGCCTGTACACTTACCACAGGAGCAGCTACCCTCACCCCTGCCGGTGGCGTTGCACCATACACCACCCTGTGGTATACCTTCCCGACCAATACAAGCGGAAATGTCATTTCCAATAAAGCCAGCGGAAATTATTCATTTAAGATCACAGATGCGAACGGCTGCATCAGGACAGGAACCGCGCTTATTCCTTCGGCGAGCACGCTGAACGCGACGATCAACAATGCCGGCGTTGTTTGCCCTGCTACAACGGGTACCCTGGCAGCCACCGTATCAGGCACCAACGGACCGTTTACCTACACCTGGAGCAATGGCTCGTCGGCGGCAGCCATCAATGGTGTACCGGTTGGCGGCTACAACTGTACCATCAGGGATGCCGTAGGCTGTACGGTGACGAAATACGCTTCTGTCATCCAATCAAATCCTATCACGGTAGGCTTTGCCTCCACTCCGGCATCCTGTATCTATGCGGCCGATGGCTCGGTGCTTGCCAATGCGACGGGCGGAACCGCTCCTTACACCTATACCTGGTCCAACACGCAGACCGGCGCCACCGCTACGGGATTAGCCACGGGCAATTACTATGTTTCGGTGAGCGATGCCAATGGCTGCCGGAATAATTACTATGGCAGCATGACACATGTCGGTTATAATCCTACTGCCAATTCCTGTTATTGCACCATCACCGGAACCGTGTACATTGATGCCAACAATAACTGTGTACGCGATGCCGGAGAAAACGGCATTAATAACATACAGATCCATTGCAGCGGGTTTGGCTATGCCTATACCAATGCCAATGGCGTGTATAGCTTTAAGGTTCCTACAGGTACTTATACCATTACCGAATCTGTTCAGCAGATCTATCCGCTGGCTTCCTGCCAGGTTAACAATACGGTGCTGTCTGTCACGGCGGCATCGGGTTGCGTTTCTACCGCCAACTTTGCCAATAACGTGATCCCTATTCACGATCTGCACATCATCACCACCAATGTCAACCAACCTGTACCGGGCAATGCTTATGTTCAGAAAGTGATCGTGCAAAATGAAGGCACCCTTACCGAAAGCACCATTAAGCTGGCCTATACACACGACGGGCAGCTATCCTATAGCAATTCCACACCATGGGCTTTAATGCAGCAAAATGCCGTTACGTACCCTAACTGGTACAGCATTACCTCGGGCTTCCCGGTGCTCAATGCAGGCGCGGCATCGTCATCGTTTGTGAATTACACGGTGCCTACGAATGTTCCGATCAATACCCTTTTAAGCTTCCAGGATACGGTGGCCCATGCGGCCCCGCTTGCCACCACATGGTTAACGGACAATACGCCCTGGAACAATGTGAACAACCACCAGGCCATCGTGGTAAGCTCTTACGATCCTAATTTCAAAGAAGTGAGCCCAAGAGGAACAGGCGCTCCGGGATACATCAGCGTCAATGATTCCATGCTGACCTACGTGGTACATTTCCAGAACGAAGGAAGCTATTATGCCCAGAACATTGTTGTGGTAGATTCATTAAGCCCTTACCTCAACATCGCCAGCTTACGCCCGGGCTACTCGGATAAAAGCTATACCACAACGGTAAATGAGAACGGGGTGATCAGGTTCAAGTTCGACAATATCAATCTTCCATGGAAATCGACCTATGGCGACATGATGAGCTCAGGCATGTTTACCTACTCTGTTAAATTGAAACGTAATTTACCGGCCGGAACCAAAATTAAAAATTCGGCGGCCATTTATTTCGATTACAACGAGCCGGTGATCACGAATACAACGCTTAATACCATTGATGAGTCGGGATCTGTTTCGGTAAAAGAGCAAAAAGCGATCAGCGCCGATGATGTCATCCTGTTCCCTAATCCAACCAATCATGGGTTCTCCCTGGTGATCAGCTCTGCCGAAAAAACAGAAAGCGAGCTTAGCATCACCGATATCAGCGGAAGAGTGCTGAGCCAAAGAGCGGTTTCCTTACAGGCGGGAGAAAATACGCTTCAGGAGAGTACCGATCATTTGCAAAGCGGTATTTATTTTGTTCAACTGAAGAACAAAGATGTGCTCATCACCAAAAAAGTTGTTGTTGCCAAATAATTAGTTTATGACTCACAAAAAAGCCCTGACAGATTACTTGTCAGGGCTTTTTTTATAAAGTACAGTTACACTATTTCATTCATTCAACTAAAAGCTTTTTTCCGCACCAGGTACTGTGATAAAAAACAACACGCCCACATACTCAATTGGCGGAAGCCTAACATCTTCTATAACTCTTTTAAGTCAAAGCTTTTCTCCAGCCGGATACCGCGCTCCGTTTGGTTTACGGTGCAGCACTCGATCGCAGGATCATGCTCAAAGAATAAGGTCCAGTTATGATCGGCAGCCTGTTTCAGGATGTATTCTTTCTCCCGGAGCGTATTGAGCGGGCGCACATCATAGCCCATCACATAAGGCAAAGGCAGGTGCCCGGCAGAAGGAATGAGGTCGGCCATAAAGATAAGCTTGCTTCCTTTGTAGTCCAGCACCGGCAGCATCATGGCTTCGGTATGCCCGTTGGCTTCATACATGCTGAAGCCCGGCATAAATTCTTTCTCCGGATCCAGAAAATACAATTGCCCGCTTTCCTGGATGGGCAGGATATTTTCTTTCAGGAAGCTGGCCTTCTCGCGCGGATTGGGATTCACCGCCCAGTCCCAGTGCTTTTCGTTGCACCAGTATGTTGCATTTTTAAAGGCCGGCTCCGTTTTGGTACGGTCGCTGTTCCACTGGATGCTTCCGCCGCAGTGATCGAAATGTAAATGCGTTAAAAACACATCGGTGATGTCGTCGCGGTGAAAACCATGGGCCGCCAGGGATTTATCGAGGGTATCGGTGCCGTGCAGGTAATAGTAGCCGAAGAACTTATCGTCCTGCTTATTCCCCATGCCATTGTCGATCAGGATGAGTCGCTTACCATCCTTTACCAGCAGGCAACGCATGGCCCAGCTGCACATATTATTGTCATCCGCAGGGTTGCTGCGCTGCCAGATCGATTTGGGAACCACGCCAAACATAGCGCCGCCGTCGAGTTTAAAATGTCCGGTATTGATGGTATAGAGTTCCATAATCGTATTTTTTTGAAGAACTAAATATAAGGAAAATCATGAAGATAACTGCAGAGATACTAACTACATAGTAACATAGAAAAGATAGGGAACAGAAAGAAAATATAGAATTTATTCATTCTTAAATTATACTTCTATTATATCACAACAAGACTTCAGCTTCCCCTCGCTATATACAGACAGGTTATCGTCTCTTTATTTTTTGGGCGCCCGGGCGGGCTTTCCACTGCAATCTTTTACCGGCTGCTGAGCGCAGCCGGTAAAAGGATTTCCGTTTCAATCCCTGGCGCTTGTATTCCACACCTCTTCCAAAATCCCCGCTATCTGCGGGATCTGCGGGCCACTCCTCTCTAATACGCATTAAACTTCAGCCTGCCCTCGCTCAGCTCCATGTTCGGGAAAGGTACTTTGAGGATGTTGATGCCTGAAAATACGGCTTTCAGAAATTTAGACTTTACCGGGATCCGTGTAAAATCAATATCCAGCGAGAGGTAATACTGCCTGTAGCGGTCGAATGACCTGGTGTTGCCGTTTTCGTCCATCACCACGATGTTATTGTAGCGGGCTCCCAGCATGCCATCAGCGCCATAGCCCACCGCAAGGTTGAGCCATTTCGGAAACCGGTTTTCCGTTTTAAAAAAAGAGGAAGGGTTCACGCTCAGCCAATAGGTTTGCCCGTTGTAATCTTTCAGCACCTGGGTCGACAGTGATTTTCCGAGGAGCTCGGTCCGGTATTTTGCATAGGGGCTTTGGTAAAAGGAAAATTTCAGCTGGATGCGCTGCTGCTTCCACAAAGCCTCCTGCCCTATCGCCAGGCCGCTTCCCAGGGCATTGGCTCCCATATCGCCCCAACTAAAACCCCAGCCGGTGCTGTAGCCGTCCATTACTTCAATGGCAGTCATATAGGCCAGGCCGCTCATGCCTCCGACTATGAGCTGGCTTTTGCGGGAATAGCCCGCCCATTTCATGGCGCCCATCATGAGTCGCCCGGTTTGGTAGGTGGTGAGGGTATGGCCGTACTTGTCCATCTGGAACCATTCGTCGTTATCATTAAAAACATGAAAGCCGGAAGAGCTGTATTGCTGGTACCAGGCCTGGTTCAGGTAGACCAGGGAACCGCCGGTTAAGGCCAGGGAAGAAACGCCAAGCGCAATCTTTCTTTTTTTCAGAACGGACAGGGAATCGGAAGCAACCGCCGGCTGGCTTGCAATAATAAAGAGAAGGCTGATGATCCTGATCCGTAATCCCATGCTTGCATTTAAGACAACCCTAAATTACCATTAAAGCGGAGGATCGTCAACAAAAAGCGTTAATCTTTGAACAGCGTTAAAAAGCCTTTGTCGCTATGCTCTGCATTTCCGGAATCGGTATAATGAAGGATGTAAAAGTAAGTGCCGTCCGGTGCGTTTCCCGATGTTGTTTTTCCATCCCAGGAGCCTTCCGGCGTGTTCCACTCATACATTTTCAGGCCCCAGCGGTCGAAGATGGCACAGCTCAATGCACGGAGGCCGGAGCTTTTGATTTGAAAGACATCATTCACACCATCGTTGTTGGGCGTAAAGACATTCGGAATCACGATCTGCGATTCGCCGATGACGCGGATGCAACGGCTGATGCTATCGTAGCAGCTGGCCCTGGAAGCAATCAGCCGGATACAGCAGATACCTGTATCTTGTAAGGTGACGGCAATGTTGGTAGCGCTCTGCACCAAACCATCGCATAACCTCCAGGTATAGGATAAGGCGCCCACACTGGTGTTGGTAAGCCCGACCACGGAGTTGAGCGGATAGGCGGCCAGCACCGGCGCTTCCTGGAAATCTGCCGTTACATCAATGACCACCACGGTGGCAATGAGCGGCTGAGCCATGCAGCCCAGGCTGCTTTCGCCTGTTAAGGTGTAGGTGCTTGTACCGCTGGGCGACACCACGAGGGTGTTGGATGATGCCCCTGAGCCCAGCCAGGTGTAGCTATCCGCGCCTGTGGCAGTTAAGGTGGCCGATTGCCCGACACAGATCTCCGCAGGGTTGACGCTGATCACAGGAGGGACCGCGACATCCACGCTTGCCGTAGCCTGTGCCGGGCAGAGGCCGTTTGAGGCGCTTACCGTATAGACAGTGGACGCCGTAGGACTCACCACAATCACATTTCCGTTCTGTCCTGTGTTCCAGGTATAGCTGCCCGCGCCTGTGGCATTGGCCGTAAGCGTTGCCGAAGCTCCGGCACAGATGGTGGAAGAGCCCGGCGATATACTCACGGAAGGAACAGGAACCACGCTCAGGGTAATGATCGAGCTGGCGGTGCAGCCTCCTGTGCTTCCCAGACTGGCATCCAGGGTATAGGTGGTGGTGCTTTGGGGAGAGGCAATGACGGTGGGCGATGTATAGCTGCTTAAGGAGGAAGTGCCTCCGTCGTTCCAGCTGTAGCTTGCTGTTCCCGGCGAAGAAGCCGTCAATGTGACAGAGTTCCCGGCACAGATCACGGTGCTGCTGGCCTGCGCCTGTACGCTAAAGGAAGTGATGACGCTGACCGTCGTAACTGCCCAGCCTACGCAATAGTAGCCGCTGGCCCCGGTAGTGGCAATAGCCGTATAGGTGGTGGTGACGGATGGCGTAGCCGTGACGGATTGGGTGAAGAAATTATTCAGGCTGCTTCCCGTACCGCCATCGCTCCAGTTGTGATAAAGTCCATTAGACAATGTTAAGGTGGTACTTTGCCCGGCGCAGATCAGGGTATTTCCGGAAACAGAAACGGTATTGGCATTAATGGCTACCGTGGAAACGGTTTGTGTGACGCAGCTACCCAGCGTGGCGGTCACCGTGTAGCTGGAAAGCGTTGTGGGACTCACGCTGATGCTGCTGGTGGTGGCACCGGTAGACCAGCTATAGCTGCTGCCGGGCGGAGCCGCTACCTGTAGGGTCGCCGAGGTGCTGGCGCAGATGGTGGGGCTGTTGACGGCAATAAAAGGCGCTGCATTGCTCACCGTGTGCTTCTGGCTAATGGCGCACAGGCTGCCATCTATCAGGCGCACCTGGTAATCGCCGGTGCTGCCTGCGGGCACGCTGTAGGTGGGGCTTGTGGCGCCTGCAATCGCCACACCGTTGAGATACCATTGCCAGGTGGCGCCCGATGTGACGGTATTGTTGGCATTGGCTGTCAGTACGATGTTATTGGTACAGTAATGGCCCGCAGAGGTGATCCCCACATGGTCGAAGGTGGAAGACCTGTTCAGGATCATGTTGTCGTAATAAAAGTAAGGCTGGCAGGAGGCAGCGTTGAAACCGGCAATGATGGGATAATCCGGCGGAAGGTTGCAGGGCGGGCCGAGCATAATGGCTTTGATGTTGGAGGTAGGCGTAAAGGTAATGCTGGCAACACTCCAGGAGGGCATGGGCGTATAGGTCACGGATCCGAGGACCACCCAGGTGGGATCGATCGCGGTGGGACAAGCGAAGCCGGGGGTAAGGATGGGCAGGGCGCCGCAATTGGTGGAGCCGTAGATGGTAATGTCTACCGGGGAATAATAGGGAACACCGCCGTTGCAGACCGATCCGTCATTAAGTATGGGCGTGGAAGCCACATTGAAATTTAATTTATAGGGAAGGCCGGGCGTGAGGGTCGTCGATAAGCAGGTGGCGATGTATTCCTTGTAGTCGGAGCCGTAAAGCGCACCGGAAATGCCGTTCCCGTCCGGAAAAGGCAGAAGGCCCGCATTGACAGCAGCCGGAAATACAAAGGAGGAACCACAGGTATTCTGAAAATCGGAGGTCCCCTGGGTTCCCATGTTCCAGCCCGTGGCAAAGGCAATCTGGCTGAAATAATAAGGGCAGGTGCTCATGGTCTCGAAGGAAGGATTTGAGATCATAGACGGCACGGCAGCGGCATTCCCCGGGCTGCAAAAGCAATCTACCGTATCGTTCAGGTCGATCCATCCGTCGCCGTCATCATCGATGCCGTTGTTGCAGATCTCCTGCGAAATCCCCGAAAGAGCAACAAGACACAACAGAAACGTGAATACGCGTTTCAACGCCAAACGTTGGGTAAAAAAGGCCATAGGACAGTTTATTTGTAGTGAGGGCTCTTTGGATATGCGGTGTGTTCAGGCCTTATTGGCGCCACCCCGCAGGCATACCCGGAAGCCATAACTTTAAATTTACAGAAAGGGCTAACGTCTTTATATAGCATTGATTAAAAAGCGGGCTTTTTCTCTCTAAAAGGGAATTTCCGTGAGGGAGACGAAATCCCAAAAAGGATTAAGCGATTTGTCTCCAAACTATATGTTTTTTTTGATTTTTTAATTTATCTATTTCTTTTTTCCTTGATGAAAAAAGAAACAAAAAAATCAAGAACGAACGCCAACTTCAATTCTTTTCTCGCACATGCCTGCGCAATGCCGCCGAAAAAATTGCAGTTCGCACTCACGACACGTCGTGATTCACGCCAGCCGCACTATTACCAATGTATGCAGGAGTTTTCTTTCAGAACCACAAAAACAAAAAAAGCCTTCCACATGATGTGAAAGGCTTTTTGAAATGACTCAGGAAAATCTAGTAAGAAGAGAATCCTTGCTTGTCAGTGAGTTTATGCTCGATCAGCAAGCCTACGCAGGCCGCATCCGAAGGCTTGTGTGCATCCTTTTCGGTAGCGCCTTTCGGAACGGTTACTTCGATCACCAGCTGGCGGGTAGCCGTGCTCTGGAACTCGAACATCGGTTCGTCCTTGGCAGTAGCATTGTCGTACAGCAACTCATTGGTTCTTGCATCGAAAATTTTATAGTTGACCTTAGCGCTGAACTGCGTTTCGCAGCACACGTTGATCCTGTAATCCATTCCTTTATAAATCACGCAACGGATCTTAGAGGTCATTCCCTGGTCGAACAGGCCGCTTCTGGATTGTGCATTGTACAACCAGCCTCCGCTACCACCATGCTTACTTTCCACACCGCAGTATTTACGGTGAAAATTGCTGCAAACACCGGTTTGTGCCTGAGCTGCTACGACGCCTAATACAAATAATGTCAGTAATATTTTTTTCATGGGGAAGTATTTATTTGGTTAATGTGTATGAGTTTCTGATCGTTTTGATTTTTTCAACAACAGCCGTGTACTGCTCGGCAGTCATCACCAGGTCTTTACCACCGCCCAGGATCTTCTTGTCTTTATCCGTGGATTTAAGAGGCGCTGCATCTTTTTCAGCGATCTTGGTGAACTCTGCCTGCAAGCCTTTGAAATCGGCTAACACAGACGCCACATTGGCATCCGACTCATACTTTTTCAGGAATTCAATTAAATTATCAAGGGTATATTTCTGATCGGCCAGACGCTCAACGATCGGGCTCTTTTCCTCATACTTGGCGAGGTTCGTAGCAATGTACATGCTTTCGAGCCAGCCACCGGCTACCACCAGGGATAAGGTCGGGCCTTGCTTGCCGCTTTCCAGCGTTTCAAAGGAAGAAAAATACACATCGTCTGTAATCACCGATAAGGAATCCGGGTTACCTACGTTGTCATTCAGGCGCTTGATCACTTCCGGCTTCACGGCCGAAGAAACACCGATCTGGTCGCCCAGCTGTTTTACGGTTTTAAAATATTTCACCGCTTCGGAGCCGATCTGGAAGATACTGCAGTAGCTCAGGTCGCAGCTGTAAATACCGAAATTCAAAGCCTTCAACTTAGCATCGGTATAATTTTTCTGGTTATCCGGGCTGTTTAAGAAGGAAGTATTCTTATTGTTTTTGCCACCGACTGTTTTAATGAAGGTGAGCATTTCGCCCGGAGAAGGAACCTGGAAAAATGTTTCCGTACTTGGAGCGGGGGCTTCCATTTTTGTAGAGTCTGCCGTTGCGGAGTCCTCACTTCCTTCAGCTGTTTTGTCGCCACAGGAAGCAAGCATTAGTCCCACTGCAAGCGGCGCTGCTAATAAAAATTTACGTTGAATGGTCATATAGTTGTTGTTTCGGGTTTGTTTATTTATTTGGCAATTAACTTGCTCACCAGGTCGGCAGCCTCCTGCAGCTCAATGGCCGAGTACACTTTCAATCCTGAGTCGTCAATTAATTTTTTAGCTTCTACAGCATTCGTTCCCTGCAAACGCACAATAATAGGAACATTGATCGTGCCCATATTCTTATACGCATCGATCACACCCTGTGCAACCCTGTCGCAACGCACGATACCACCAAAGATATTTACCAGGATCGCTTTCACGTTTTTGTCTCCCAGGATAATGTGGAAGGCTTTTTCTACACGCTCCGCGTTGGCTGTACCGCCCACATCGAGGAAGTTTGCCGGCTCACCACCGCTTAACTTGATAATATCCATCGTAGCCATGGCCAGACCGGCGCCGTTTACCATGCAACCCACGTTTCCGTCGAGTTTCACATAGTTGAGCTCCGCTTTGCGTGCTTCCACGTCTACCGGGTTCTCTTCGGATTCGTCGCGCATCGCTTCGATGTCTTTATGGCGGTATAAGGCGTTATCGTCCAGGGTTACTTTGGCATCCACGGCAATGATCTTGTCGTCGGATGTTTTCAGAACCGGGTTGATCTCGAACATGGAAGAATCCGTAGCCTCGTAAGCTTTGTATAAAGCCGCTACGAATTTGGTCATTTCCTTAAAGGCATTACCGCTTAAGCCTAAGTTAAAGGCTACCTTGCGGCACTGAAAATCACGCAGACCTACCTTAGGATCGATCTCTTCTTTCCAGATCAGGTGTGGCGTAGCCTCTGCTACCGCCTCAATGTCCATACCGCCTTCGGTGCTGTACATGATGATGTTGCGGCCAGTGCCACGGTTCATCAGGATACTCATATAAAACTCCTTTACGGGAGTTGCACCCGGGTAATACACATCCTGGGCTACCAATACTTTGCTTACCAGCTTGCCTTCGGCGCTGGTTTGAGGAGTGATCAGGTGCATACCGATGATGTTTGTCGCTACTTCCTTCACCTTCTCCAGGTTCGGGGCAAACTTTACACCACCGCCTTTGCCACGTCCACCGGCGTGGATCTGCGCCTTCACAACAACTCCATCACACTTATACGTTTCCATAACCTGTTTGGCAGCAGCTACAGCCTGTTCAGGCGTTTCTGCAACAATTCCTTCCTGGATGGCAACGCCAAAACTTTTCAATATACTTTTTCCTTGATACTCGTGAATATTCATAATGGGTGGTTTCTTAAATTTGCTTTCAAAAATAGGGTTTTTATCGTAAAAGCAAACATTTTTAGTAAAATAATTGGTTGCCAAAGCCTTAGGGGGCCCACCACGGAGGCCCTGAGAAACAGAGGAGAACATTGGGACAAAAACGAAGGTTTTAAAACCATATAAGACATAGAAGATCATATAAGGAAAACCTCAGAATCCTAGAGAGACCAGTAACCAAACCGGTGACTGAGCGAAGTCGAAGGCACCACGAAAACAGAGGAGAACATTTAACCGCAGAGATCGCAAAGCAAAGGCTCGCAGAGACGCGAAGGCGCAAAGAGCACAAATCATCCCGAAGACCCGGAGAAACAGAGGAGAACATTTAAACAACATAGGCAGATAGAAATCATAGAGAACAGGAAGAAGTCATAGAATTTTTCACAAATCAACACTGTTCTGATGGGGTGGTTGTTCCGATTCTTGTTCTAATTATAAGAATCCGCGTCATCTGCGGGCCATTCGTCTTGTCCTTACCCCAAAGACTCCAAAAAACCTTCGATGGTCATATAAACTGACCTGAGCTCTGCTTCCGTGATGCAGTAGGGTGTCACCAGGTAGAGGACATTCCCCAGGGGCCTTACAATAACCCGGTGCCTCAGGAAATAGGCGGCGATGCTTTCCGAAGCCTTGTTCAGGTAATGGGTATGCTCTTCGGTGCTGATCTCCAGGGCCAGGATGGTGCCGAAGCACCTGGCTTCCGACAGCCTGGGATGCCCTTGCAGCTTATTCGTAAAATCCTGGTGCAGCGCAGCGATCATGGCGATCTGCTTCCAGGTATCCTCCTGCTCCATCAGGTCGAGGCTCGCCAGCCCGGCCGCGCAGGCCGTGGGATTGGCAGTATAGCTGTGCCCGTGGAAAAAGGTTTTGGTCTTATCATCGCTCACACAGGCATCATAGATAAATTGGGCGCAGCTCGTTACGCCCAGCGGCATATAGCCCCCCGTGAGGCCCTTGGAAAGGCAGAGGATATCCGGCTGTTGCTGCAGGTGGTCGCTCGCAAAGAATTTTCCCGTGCGCCCGAAACCGGTCATCACCTCATCGGCAATACACACGATGCCATGCTCGCGGCATACAGCGATGAGCCGGTCGAGGTACTCCGCCCCGTACATGATCATCCCGGAAGCACCCTGCACCAGCGGCTCAAAGATAAAGCCGGCAAAATCGTTATGGTTGGTAAACCAGCTCTGCATCGTAGATTCCAGCTGCTCAATATTGTCTGCATCGGGCACGGGAATATGCACTACTTCAAACAAGAGGTTCTCGAAGGCATTGTTGAACACGTTCCTTGCCCCTACGCTCATCCCGCCGAAGGTATCGCCGTGGTAGGCATTTTCGAGGGCAATGAATTTCTTTTTGGGCTTACCGCTATTATGCCAGTACTGCAAAACCATTTTCAGGCCCACTTCCACAGCGGTAGAACCATTGTCGGAATAGAAAATTTTCGATTGGTTCCCCGGCAAATGCCCGATGAGGCGCTCCGCCAGCTTCACGGCGGGCTCGTGGGTAAAGGCGCTGAAGATGGCATGCTCGAGGCTGAACAGCTGCTCACTTACTTTCTGCGAGATGTAAGGATGGCAATGCCCGTGCAGGTTGACCCACCAGCTCGAGATGGCGTCGAGCAGTTTATGACCTTCGGCGTCGTAAAAGAAGGCGCCTTCGCCCCTGACGAGCTGTACCGGGGCTTCGGCGTATTTTAAGTGGGTGAAAGGGTGCCACACGTAGCGGCTGTCGGTTTCGATGATGGGATTGGTCAAGGTCTTTAATAATTAGGAATTTTCAAAAGTACCATATTCTTTTTTTTCTTCGGCCTTTCTTTTTTCCTTGATGAAAAAAGAAACAATCACGACACGTCATGACAAGCCAAAAAAACCGCCACGCGCGACATCACATGCGGGTGGCTGATCACGACAAGTCGTGACCCGATGCCTACGCTCAATTCTGCCGGGACCCCGCGCGCATGCCTGCGGAGACCCGGCAGAATGCCCGAACACACGCGTCGGTGGCTGAGCGGAGTCAAGCCCCGGCAGAATGCCAAAACCGGCAGGGCATAAATTTTCGTTTCAGATTATCCGCCAATGATTATATTTGGCTCACCTAAAATAATACACCATGGACTTGGAATTCAATAAGAACGACGATAAAATGCGTTTGCTCATTTCGCAAATGGAGCATCGCTTACATAAAATATATGAAGGTGGCGGCAAAAAGCGCATCGAGAAGTTACACGAGCAGGGCAAAATGAGCGCCCGCGAGCGCATCGACTTCCTCCTCGACAAGGATACGCCACGTTTTGAGATGGGCGCTTTTGCGGGTTACGAAATGTACCCGGAACACGGCGGCTGCCCGGGCGGCGGCGTGGTGATTGTGATCGGCTATGTGAGCGGCAAGCAATGCATTGTGGTAGCCAACGACGCTACCGTGAAAGCGGGCGCCTGGTTCCCGATCACGGGCAAAAAGAATTTGCGCGCGCAGGAAATTGCGATGGAAAATAAGCTGCCTATTATTTATTTGGTAGACAGCGCAGGCGTGTACCTGCCGATGCAGGACGAGATCTTCCCGGACAAGGAGCATTTCGGGCGCATCTTCCGCAACAACGCCATCATGAGCGGCATGGGCATTTTACAGATCTCGGCCGTGATGGGAAGCTGCGTGGCCGGCGGGGCCTACCTGCCGATTATGAGCGACGAGGCGATGATCGTAGACAAAACAGGCTCCATCTTCCTGGCGGGCTCCTACCTGGTGAAAGCGGCCATCGGCGAAAACATCGACAATGAAACGCTGGGCGGTGCTACCACGCACTGCGAGATCAGCGGCGTAACGGATTATAAATGCAAGGACGATGCGGATTGCCTCACCCGCATCCGAAACATCATGAGCAAGGTGGGCGACTACGACAAAGCGGGCTTCAACCGCGAAACCCCTGCCCTGCCGAAGAAAGATGCCAAAGAAATGTACGGCATCCTCAACGACAAGCAATATGAAATGCGCGACATCATCGAGCGCATCGTCGACAACGGCGAGCATGAGGAATACAAAGAGCTTTACGGACAGTCGATCGTATGCACCTATGCCCGCATCGACGGCTGGGCGGTAGGTATTGTAGCCAACCAGCGCAAAGTAGTGAAAAGCAAAAAAGGCGAGATGCAGTTTGGCGGTGTAATCTATAGCGACAGCGCCGACAAGGCGGCCCGCTTTATCATGAACTGCAACCAGAAAAAAATTCCGCTGGTATTCCTGCAGGATGCCACCGGCTTTATGGTGGGCTCACGCAGCGAGCACGGCGGCATCATTAAGGACGGCGCCAAGCTGGTGAATGCCATGGCCAATTCCGTGGTGCCGAAGTTCACCATCATTTTAGGCAACAGCTACGGCGCGGCCAACTACGCCATGTGCGGCAAGGCTTACGACCCACGCCTCATTGTGGGCTGGCCAACTGCTCAGGTAGCGGTAATGGGCGGCGCGCAAGCGGCCAAAGTATTGGTACAAATTGAAGTAGCTTCCCTGAAAGCAAAAGGCGAAGAGATCACTCCGGAGAAAGAAGCGGAGCTGTACAACAAAACCAAAGATAAATATGACGCGCAAACCACGCCTTACTACGCGGCCTCGCGCCTCTGGCTGGATGCCATCATCGACCCGGCAGATACCCGCAAGGTGATCAGCATGGGCATAGAAGCCGCCAACCACGCGCCTATCACCAAGGCTTACAATGTGGGGGTGCTGCAAACTTAGTAGGGAGTAGTGAGATATGAGATGTAAGGAGTGAGGAGTGAAAGTGCATGTGTCACTTCGAGCGATGCTTGCCTGTCACTTCGAGCGAAGTCGAGAAGCGACAACAAAAAATACATCCTTATTTCGCCTGCTGCCTATCCGACTGCGCTCGATATGACAGCAAAAGAGTTACCCTTAAGGTTTAGGAAAATATAAACATCATGAAAACGGTCAAATACCTATACGTTTATATTTTAAAATGTTCGGACAATACCTATTATACAGGTATCACCAATAACCCTGAGCGCAGGCTTATCCAGCATAATAAAGGATTACATAAGGACTCCTATACGGCATCAAGACTTCCGGTTGAATTAGTGTATTGCGAACTATTTTCTGATTTTAACCAGGCCATTGAATGGGAAAAGAGAATCAAGAACTGGAGCAGAGCAAAAAAAGAAGCTCTGATAACCCAAAATTGGGAAAATCTGAAAAAACATGCAGAATGCCATAACGAAACTTCACACAAACATACCTTCCGTTATAAAACCAAATAACAGCTTCTCGACTTCGCTCGAAGTGACAGAGCTTGATGATTTACTTTCCAACTGTGCTCGCCATGAACGATACAAAAAAGGAGAAGCCATTCAGCTTCTCCTTTTTATTGATAGTTATCAGCACCTGCGGAGCGTTGCAGATCAATGCCAGAAAAAGGTCTCGTAAACAATCCCCTGGCTGCTCATATAATTTCTCATTTCCGAATAGCCTTCATTCACGCCAAAACGGTCTTTTAAACACTGTAATAAGATCATCCTATTACCGGCCGGGATGTCAAATAAAGTATAAAACTTCTGTACTTCATTGGAAGGCACTGTAAAACTGTACTCATAATCAAAAGAGCCGAAGCTTGCCTTCACAAAGCTTCCGGTATCACAGCCATCAAACATCAGGCTGCCGCTTTCTCCAAAATACAGCTGCATCACAACTTTCAGATCGGGACGCTCGGAGGTATAGAGAATGATGTTTTCGGGGCTGCTCATGGTAAGCTAAGGTAGGGATAATTGTGAAACGCTGGTATTCATGCCCCGTCATTGTGAGCGTAGCGAAGCAATCTCTCTGTAGATGAGATTGCTTCGCGACATATCGTTCCGCTCGCCATGACGCACAAAAAAAGGAGAAGCCTTTCGGCTTCTCCCCCACCCTCATTCCGGTATCAGCAGAATGTTTTCCCGGGTGCCGGTACCTTGATCTTAGTTCACGGCAAAGCTCAGTCTTGCCTCCTCATGCTCGCCGCTCTTGTCGATGAGGATGACGCGGAACCAGTAGATCCCCCTGGCCAACCCTTCGATGGTGGTACGGCAGGCGCTGGTAACGCCGTCGCTGATCCAGGAAGCGGCATCGCTACTGTGCTCCCAGCGGTACATGGTTTTTTGCTTACGGGCTTTGACTTTGATGTTGACACTGCCTGTATGATCTCCCTGCTCTATATCGAATTCGGGCAGGACCGAGGTCTTAGCCTTCTTGACGTCAAGGCCCGACAGGTGTACGATCTCCTCGTTGCCATCCGCCGTTTGCTCTACATAGAAGGCCAGGGCCAACAAGAGGTCGGTGAGCCTGCGCCGCTTATCGTTGCGGATCACGATCTTCGTGCGGCTGCCGTCCGATGCTTCCTGCGCCGCCGTTTCAAACTCGTCGGTAGCGAGGGTAAGCACCGACAAGGCGGGACTTGGGTTCGTAAAGGTGGCCGCATTGTCTGCGACGTTTTGCACCGTGGTGCGCGATTTGTGGATGAGCTCCAGTACTGAAAGTTCATTTGCATTCAGTACGACTTTTATTTTTTTCATGATATGAAAATTTAATAGTTGTATTGAACTCGCTTGGTACAGTTCTATTTTTCTGAATTTGACCGGCTTCGAAAATACGCTCAAGGCTCCGGCATAAGTAAGCTATTCAATGTAAAGAAGCTTATGACGGCACTTGAGCTGTGTTCCCGGATGCACGAGGCATGCTACGGTTGCTGTGAGTAAATTCTTTTCGATAATCAAAAAAGATTAAGGGGTGTTTCTGATTGGAGAACGCCTCAACGAAAAAATTAGTATGCCGGCATTGCGTTTTAACATACGATAACAATCCAATTCGGTTTAGACGAATAGCATACCATATTCAAATACGCATTTTTACGCACTCCCATGCATTTAGCGAGCTAAAAAAGAACAGCTGATGACAATAATGCACGTGACATTGTTATGATAGACGCTGCCATGACAATAATCCGCGCAATAGGACAATGATAGATGCTGCTCCGATGCTAAGCGGTGTAACATGGTCATGACAGACACTGCTATGACAATAATCCGCGTAACATGACCATCGTAGACGCTGTGATGACGATAAGCGGCGTGACATGGTCATCATAAGCGCTGTGACGACAATAACCGGTATAACATTGACATGATACGCTCTGCTATGACGATACCCGGCGCAACATGGTCATCATAGACGCTGTGATGATGATACCCGGTGTAACATGGTCATGACAGATGCTGCTATTGTCATGACACAGGCTGTTACTAAAAGAGTAATCTCGCGCGGATGTTTAACCCTCCGACACTGCATTTTGGCCTAACTATGGTTATGGATTATAAATTCGGGATGGCGGGTAAATTACATTTATAACAGTTGTTCTATTAAGATCCGACTTGTCTAATCCAATCACGAATATGTGAGCCTAGTCTTTCAATATCTCGATTACTTAAATCTCCGCTATGCATTATAACATTTCTTGATCTTTCTACAGTTTCTATAATATTTGCAGCCCAATCATATTTATTTAAATGAGGCTCAAAATGCACCCAATTTTTCCGAATAGTATGAGTCAAATGTCCCATTTCTGTATAGTTGATTGGAGAATCACCTCTTTGAGTATGCCATTTGATTTTCTTTTCCTCCTCCATTCTACCTTCAGCTTTTTTTCTAATCCCATCATCTATCGCAGCTTCCCACCAATTTTCGCCTATCACTTCTAATAACTTCTTAGAAATAAAATCCCGAACTGAATTCTCAAAAGCTGCTATTGCAGTATAAACTATTGCCATTTTCTTTGACTTTATAACTAACTCTTCATCTAATTCATCAATTGCGAGAGTTGCAGAAATTTGTTTTCCATCTTCATCTGAAAAATGAGACTTACTCTTTCTACCAGCCCTGTCAAGAGCTTCTTCCGCTAGTAAACCTTTAAATACAAATGAGTATAACCTGTCAGTCATTTTGATTAATTAAAATGTTCTTTTAAACTTTTGAAAATGGCTTCATAAACTGCTGGGTCTCTTGATTCAGGCAAGTGGATTTGGATATTATAATGTAATTCTGGAGTTTTTATCCTTTTATGCCTATCTTCTTTCTCCTCTTTCTCTTCCTGTATAGATGGAACGACCTCCTTTTTTTCAGAATCAGATGCTTTAGAGATTGGTATTGTTACTGGAGTCCAATCTGCATAATCACAAAGTGCTCTAAATGTTTTAGACATTAAATCTAAGACATTGTCTGATTTTTTTCCTTGGTATATTGTTTTAAGCTTGTTTTTTACATCAGCTGCAGAAAAATCATTAGCTTTCTTATTTATTGCAAATAAATCTGAATATGCTTCCCTTATCGCTTCAGCTAAGACTTTTTTTGATACCGTTTGATCAATAAATTTATAGTATTTTTCTTGAGGAACACCTGCGTCATCAATGAATTTCAATCCTTTTAATACACCGATAAATAATCTATCATTAGTACTTTTAAACTCAAGCTGTTCTAAAAATTTCTGAATAAATTTTGGCGGAGGATCTGCATTCGTTAATGCATTAAAAAACGCTTCTACGTTTTTTGTTGTTAATAAATAGTATTCTGTCATATTTAATAATTTGAATTATGTTTTTTTATAGCATTATTGATTTCAGTAAGCAGCAAACTTTTAATTGTAGCATAATTAAATATAACGAAAATATATTTGGCTTTGTGGGATTTGTTATCCTGCATCAATTATAATTCGTTGACATCTATTCAATTTATACTAACCCCGTTCGCGCGGATTTGTAATCCGTGCGCCAAGCAACCCTAACCATACATTACTAATTGTTTTGGCAGAACAAACACATCCAACTCGCTATCGAGGTCGGCATAATTGCGTGCCGAGCTAAAGCGATAATCCTCTGGCTTATCGACGATCCTATCCACAACCGGATTCTGATGGATGTAATTCAGTTTCTGATACAGAAACTTTTCTGTTTCAATAATCTCGGCATGATAGCCGTCTTGCCAAACCTTATATTCCTGCTTTCTTTTTAAATGATCGCAAGCTTTGGAAAAAAGATCCAGGAGCCATTCACTCCTGCTTTCCGGCTGATCTTTTATATTCTGGATCAGCTGTTTGGATGTGAATTTTTTAAAATCCCTCATGATATCTGAAAGTAACATACCATTATCCGCGCTGCAAATTAAATGCAGATGGCTTGGCATCAAGCACCAAGAAAAGATCTCAAGCCCTTTATTAAGCTGACAATACTGCAAAGAATTGACAATGGTATAACGGTGATTGAGGCGCGTAAACAGATCAATCCAACCGACACAGGTGATCGTAATAAAATAAGCTTTGTCAGGTATGGTTGCTTTGTATTTGGTTGACATTCTTTAATTTATTTGGTCACGGATTGCAAATCCGCGACAACGGGGGGTGTGGAGGAGAACCTTCAAAAATGAAGCACCTTTTAATGACTCTTAGGGTTTCGAACATTAATGATTGCAAATCCGCGACAGCAGAGTATTGTAGTATTCGTTGTTTGTATATTTTCTATAATTCATTGTTAAGTCTAGTTAATTCACATTCAGCCAAATGCAACAAGTGTCCTAGTGAAATCATCCTTGTTTCTGTCGTCCCATAATCTAATTGCATCTCTTTTGTCCTAACCCTAGCTTTTTCATATAATTTATGAGATAACTTACGCCAAGATTTCATTAAACTAGAATATATCTGAATTTCGATGATCAACCCAGAGTGAAATTCAACGTTTCCGTGATAAGCAAAATATCCTGATGCCATTTTCATCTCTGGCTCGAATGAAATGCTTTTCACCCTTTCTTTAAATTCTTTTTCCTGCTTCTTTTCTGGAAAATAAATATTGTGCCTTTGGAGCCTCTCTGCTAAAAATTGGCAGCTATCTAAAGTTGGAGTCACTATTTCTGTTCTGACTAAATCAGTAATATGTTCCTGAATATTTGAAAGTTGCACTTCATTGCCTTGTTTATTTTTTCTCCAAAGTTTATTAATTATCGAATCCGAAGATTTAAAAAGTAAATCATATTCCAGACTAGAAGTTTTTCTACTAATTAAAATCCTCATTAGTGGCAAATCAGCTTCAAGAACAATACCGTGCTGAATTCTAAATTCATTAGAGGCAATTGAAGTAACTGATTGTATTATGTTTGAAATAAACTCTAAGTCTGCTTGTGCACTTACTTTAAGTTGGCTTCTATATTCTTCAATTTTTCGTTCAAGATCCCTGTCGGCGTTGAACTTTGCTTCATGCCAAGTTATATATTCTAACTTGTTATATTTATTGGGAAATTTCATAACCCTTCGTTTTCATTTAATCCAAAAACTTTAGCTGTCTTTTCTGCGTGCCATTTCACTTCAAGGCTACAATAACTTTGCGCGAAGGCATTTTGAACTTTAACTACGTCCTCTAATGTGGCATCAAAACCAGTTTCAGACCTATAAAATTGGCCAATGCCGACAATTGTCATAATCTCTTGCCCAATCCACCTACCGCCGCATTGATGTTCAAATTGAAGTTGACGATTAGTTAACTCCTGAGCCAAAGTTTCAATATTATTAAAGGACGGGCTTCTCCTAATCTCAATCCATATCTTTTTTGCGTTGCTGTAATAATCTACAATTTTAGCATTCCCATTTATTAATGTTTCTAAAGTATATATCGCCATTTGTTTCTGTTTTATTTTATATTTCCTTACTAATCTCTATTTAGAAATAACTTATTTATCTCTTCAAATATCTTTTCAAAATTATCTAGGGTTTGTGGTTTGAAAAAACTTTTATCCACTCCTAGTTGACTTAGTTTATTTGCTGGACGATAGTGATTAAATCGTTCTTTTCCAATAAACTTATTTATTTGCTTAAGAATAGTATCAATCTTTGGATCAAGATCGCTTAATTTAACCTTTGGATATTCTTTATCGAATGTTAGATTAAACAATTTAAGATATTCCTCTTTGTCAAATAAATCTTCTATATCAGCATTTGATTTACCATTATTAGTAAATTCATCAAAGAACCTAATATTTTTTTCCTTAATAATTTTATGCATTATTAAATCTTCGACTTTTTGTTTACCCTTTTGATCTGAAAATGTATCTAGTAAACAAGCGACATTTAATTTGGATCCTCGTAGAAGAGAAATAAAAGTTGAAACTTTATCTAACCCTCCTACTGGAACTATTGTTATATTATCATTAAGGTGAGTTCTCTTTTCAACTTCCAATATACCAGATAGGATAGTTAGATAAACTAAATCTGCTGGCCCTTCGACCAATAAGTTGTTCTTAGATACAAAAAGGTTTTGAGCAATATCATAACCTAAAGCAGCTTGCAATGGAAATAGTGTGTTTGGGTCTTTTTCCTGAATTGAATCAGAGATAATAGTCCCCTCTTCTGTTTCAAAACATGTCCTAACTCGATCAAGATGTTCAGTTTCTACCATAAACGGAGAGTGCGTAGTATAAATAATTTGGTATTTCTTAGAAAGATCATTAAAAAAATTAAGTAAATCTGCCTGAGCGGATGCGTGAAGATTCAACCCTGGTTCATCAAGTAATAAGATGTAATCAGAGTTTGTGTCCGATTGAATTTTACTAAACCAAATAATAAAGGAAAAAAACCAATTAAAACCTTTGCTTCGCCTATCTAGTGGAAGGGTGACTTTGTGCCTTTGATTTTTAACTCGAATATCTAATATTTTCTCAACTCCACCTTGAGAATTTGTAATATTCTGAATCTTAAATTCAATATCAAGATTTTTATTAGCTGACCAATATTTGAAAATCTCTTTAGTTATTTTATTTGAAGATGCTTCCAAAAGAGCAATAAATTTTTCATACTCTTCATCACTAGCATTTAATAAGTCATCAGGCTTTATTTTGGCGAGTTCAAAAAGTGCTTTGGATGTTTTATCTTTTTCAGTATTCCCATTGCTACTTTTTAAATTATTAATATTAATTTTCCCAGGTAGTGGGTAATAGTCATCAAAATACCAGAATTTTGGCATTTTTTCATCTATCCACTGCTTAGCCACATATGATGATAGTAAATTATCCCAAGATTTATTTCCATACCCCCCATCAATTATTCTCTTAATTTCAGCCTTAAACTTAGGAAAATCAGTATCTCCATCTCCGGCGACAGCAATTTTGTCTGCCTCTTGTATCGTAGCAGAATTCTTTATTGCTGCTTTTGTTTCTTTGGATAAAACTAAACCTTCAAACTTTAACTCCAAATACTTTTTTTGATCGGTTTTTATCCCACCAAATGTGGTACTTTTTCCCTTATAAGGACAAGTATATGTAAAGGCTGTAGTCTTAAAAACTCCTTCGCCTAAATCTTGTTCGATTTTATTTAATAGATCTACTGAGATCTCATAGCTACATTCTATAACATTATAATCTTCTTTACTATTCTGAAAGTCGATTAATTCATTCCTAGGATAATCTTGTGTAATATCAAATTCAAAATCTGAATCTTGTTCAAAATAGTTAGTCTTTGCAAGTGCTGTAAGAAAAGAAGTTTTGCCAGATTCATTCATACCAACTATTGTCGTTATGGAAGAATCAATCTTTACCGTTTGTTCTTTTTGAATACTTTTATACTTATTAATTTTTACCTGAGTTAATTTTATCATTGTCATTTTATCTATTTAGAATTTATTTTACTTAAGATTTCCATCCCATTTTCTCCTTACCTTCGCCCCATGCGCCTCATCATCCTTTTCCTCTTCGCCGCTCATGCGATCTTCTCTCAATCCAAACAGCCCTTTATGTTCCGCTGGCAGGATACCCACGCCCGCAAGCATCTGAAGAAGTACATCGCTCACGATACTTTGCTAAAAACATCGGCGGCTACCCTGCACATCAGTTATAACAGCGATCCGAAGAAGCCTTATCTGCTGATGCTCCACGGCATGGGCGCCAATGCGCGAACCAACTGGAGCAGCCAGATCGGGCCGCTCTCAAAGCACTTCAACCTCATCCTGCCGGATTTGATCTACTTCGGCGAGAGTACCTCTACTTCGCAGAACTACTCCGTAGAGTTCCAGGCGCAGCAGATCCACGAGGCCTTGCTCAGCTTAGGCATTGGCGACAGCCTCCATGTGATGGGCTTCAGCTACGGCGGGCTCTGCGCAGCAATGTATAATGAGCTGTATCAGCCGAATGTGAAAAAGCTCATCATCATCGACGGGCCGGTGAAGTTTTTTTCGGCCCAGATGGCCGATAGCCTGGCCACCGCCGTAGGCGTGAAAGGCATGAACAACGTCGTAGCACCAACCACCATCGAGGGCTTCAACGGCATGAAACGAGCGGTGATGTCGTCCTGGTTTCCTGCTACCAAAAGGCTGAAACGGAAAGTCATCCGGTACTTCTTCCTGCCCGGTAAAGCCACCCGCGACCTGCAGATGAACTACCTCGTGACGAAGGAAGCGCAGTACCGCAACTACACGTATAAGCTCGAGCAAACGCCCACGCTCCTCATCTGGGGCGGAAAGGACGGTGTCATTCCTTTATCGGTGGGCAAGGCTCTGCATGCCGCCTACCCTGCTACCACCCGTTTGCTGGTATTCCCCGGGGCCAAGCACGATGCGCATTTCAAAGAACGCAAAGCCCTGAACAAAGCGGTGATTGCCTTTCTGAAAGGGCAATAAGAGATTCACAGGGCTTATGTACCCGTAGAAAGATCCCGATAAAAGAGGACGGTGTTGAAAGGATCATGCAGGGGAGCATAAGGTCGCAATGTAGAAATTCCCCTGAGGAAACATATAAGTAGAATTACCTGTTTTATAGCATGAGAATGTTAAAAGGATGATTCTTTAAACCACATAGTCACAGAGAGAACATTAGGGAACAGGAAGAAAACATAGGGACTTACTTCTCTATATTTCTATCATGCACCAATTGGTTCTCTATCTTTTCTATGTGTCTATGTGGTTACCCATTTCTGCTCTAATCTGTTTCATCAGCCCCATTTGTGTTCTATTTTTTAACCACATAGTCACAGAGAGAGCATAGAGAACAGGAAGAAATCATAGGGGGCTAGCCATTTCTCTATGTTTCTATCATTCGCCCAAATTGGTTCCCTATCTTTTCTATGTGTCTATGTGGTTACCCATTTCTGCTCTGATCTGTTCCATTAGCGTCATCTGCCGGTTAGGCGGGCGTCCTATTTTCCTGACTAAGCCTGCTCCCTCTCTTTTCTATGTGCCTATGTGGTTATAAACGTTCCTGTTTTGATTCACCTACCGGGAAAGACACCCTCCCAAACCGGGAATTTCCACGGGCTTCTTACGACAGGAGTCGAGTAACATTGTAGCTCATATCAAAACCACCTCTCATGAAAAACTTCAAGCCTATCTTAACCGACTTCTACCTCGTGGTCGGGGATACCATCAGCAAGCACCTGAAACACCGCGGCCTGTCTGCCCTCAGCACCAACTGGGGAAAAGACCGCGTGGTTTCCCTTCGCAATCACGACACCCCTGTGAAAGAGCAATGGAATGGAACCTGCACTTCCTTTTCGGTGATTGCCGCTATCGAAAACAAGCTGAAACGAAGCGTCGAATTATCCGAAAGATCCCTCTGGGATTTTTATGGTGTCTATTCCACCGAAGAAGCGCTTAAATCGGCCGGTAACTTTTTTATCCTGGAAGAAAAATACTGGCCTCAGCACCAACCGAGGTTCGACCAGAGGTATAAGGGAAAAGGAAGGTTCAAGCTCATTAAGTACGATTACCTCGATAATGATTTTGAAAAAGTATTAGCAGCGATTGATTCCGGAAACCCCTGTGTGGTAGCCATGCAAACGCCGGAAGACCTGTATAACGGCGCAGCGCAGGTAGAACGCACTTCCCGGATCCTCAACGGCGGGCACGCCATCTGCGTGTCGGGCTATAAAGTGGAAAATGGCCGGGGCTATTTTTTAGTGAAGAACTCCTGGGGAGACGACATCGGCGATAAAGGCTATCAGTATGTTGATTTCAACCTCTTCGACACCAAAGGCTACGTTACCTTTTGGGAGATTAAAGAGATCTTTGACAGGGGCGAACAAATGGCTTCTTTCCCATTGGATGATGCCTATCTCACAAAAGTAGAAGCGGAATAAACAGCAAAATCTATCCGGACCGCAGCAGGCGTGTTCCATTTTTTTAACCACATAGTCACATAAGAAACATAGAGAACAGGAAGAAATCATAGGAACTTACTTATTTCTCTATGTTTCTATCATTTATCAAATCTGTTCCCTATCTTCTCTATATGGTTCCATCTTGTTTTAATCTTAAGAATCCGCGTCATCTGTGTTCCATTTGCCCTCCTGCCTCTGAAATCTTTGACAGGGGCGAACAAATGGCTTCTTTCCCATTGGACGATGCTTATCACCACCGTCGTACGGTAGCAGGCTTTTTAACCGCGGAGGCCGCAAAGAAGACGCAGAGATCACAAAGATTGCAGACCTTACAAAACACTCTGCGGCCTCTGCGCAAATTCTCAGCGTTCTCTGCGGTTAACCGGCATTTGCTTTTTCGCGCCAAACATCTAGCTTTGTAACATGGAAAAAACCAAAATTCTGGATTCTAAGCAGATCGATCAAAAGCTCAACCGCATGGCCTACCAGGTGTATGAGAATAATTTCAGGGAAAAGGAATTGCTCATCGTGGGCATTGATGGCAACGGTTACAAAGTAGCGGAGAAAATAGCAGCCTTGCTCAACAGCATCTCTTCCATCAAAACCAAAGTAGGCAGGATCAAAATCGACAAGGAAAATCCCTGGTCCTTTGAGCCGAAGATCGATTTTACAGAAAAAGATTTTGAGAACAAATCCGTGATCCTGGTCGACGATGTGCTCAACAGCGGCAAGACCCTCATGTATGCCGTGAAGCTTTTCCTCAACAAGCCGGTGAAGCAGCTGAACACCCTCGTGCTCGTTGATCGCAGCCACACACGCTTCCCCGTGAAAGCCGATTTTGTAGGCCTCTCCCTCTCCACCACCCTGCAGGAACGCATCGATACCGACTTTTCTAAAAAAGGAAAAGAAGCGGTGTATTTGGTGTAATACCGGAGTTGCCGGTGGCTAATGCCGATACGCCGTAACAAAGCAAAAAGCATCAAAAACGAACATTTGCGGAATATCTTTTCCTGTACCCATGTCATTTGGGCGTGCCTCCGCAAAGAGGCAGCGGAGTCGTGCTTTTCACTCCAATCTTTTGGGGCTTCGAGAACCTCAGCCTCCAAAAGGATTTCCGTTTCAATCACTCACGCATGATTTGCCTCCCGGGAGTTAACTCATTCATAAATAAGCAAATCCTCCGTTAATGTAGTGCGTGGCCTGCCAAAAAACGGCGCGGATGAGGGGTGAAACGAGAATTCAAGGATTTAGTGAAATCCCGTCACCTGTTCTTTGTGACGGGATGAAGCGTGAAATCCGTAGAATTCCGTGAAGAGCGTGGCGATTTTTTTGGCTTGATTTTTTTGTTTCTTTTTTCATCAAGGAAAAAAGAAATATAGACATAAGATTGAAAATAATCTTGATTATAGAATAACACATCATAGTAGATACTGATTGGCGGCTGAGCTGATTACTGAGCCTGTCGAAGTATCGAAGCCACCTCACCCAAACACACAAAAAAATCCCACCACAGAATCTGTAGCGGGATTTTTATCATCATCTCAAAAATATTACCTCAACAAGGTCACATGGCCTACATAATTGTGGGTTTTACCAAGCACATCCTGTACTTTCACTTTGTACACAAATACCTCCTGTTTCACCTCGTTCGCTTTGCCCTGGCGTTTTCCATCCCAGCCTTTGGCAATATCGTCGCTGTAGTAAATCATTTCTCCCCAACGGTCGAAAATCCACATATCGTATTTCTGGATCCCGATACCACTGCCGGTGAAGCGGTCGTTGATGCCATCCGTGCTGAAAGGCGTAAAGGCATTCGGAATGTAGAAGGCAAACTCAGGTCCGATCTCGATAGGCACCATCGCCGTATCGCTGCATCCATACTGGTTCACTACGATCAGGTTGGTATAGTAAGTCTGGGCCGTTTCGTTGATGTACAGGTGCGACGGGTTCACATTCACCGAGTCCGTTTTGTAACCGCCGTCGCCGAAGGTCCAGTACCATTTGGTGTAATTTTGTGAATGGTTCGTAAAGTATTCCAGCGGCGTTACCACATTACCCGGATCCGGATTAATCTCGTAATTCGCTACAGGCAATGGGAACACGGTGATCATCGATTTGTATTCTTTCGAATTCGTACAACCGCTGTCTGTGCTTACCACGAGTTTCACATCGTAATATTTCAACTGGTTGCCGGTCAGGTTCTGGTAGCATTTCGATTGGCCCACAGGGCTGCTGGCCGATACAGCCGCGCTGCCATCGCCGAAGGTCCAGGTCCAGTTGGTGATCTGTGCAGGACCCGTTACCGATGATCCGTCGGTGAAGTTCACACAATGTGTGCTGCAGCCATCCGGATCGTTTACCGTAAAGTTCGGTTGTGGGATATAGTTCACGTAAGGGAAAGACCTCACCGTATCGCGGCACTGCCCCGGGTTGGAGATAACCACCAGGCCTACCGTTTGCTGGCCTGCTGCCGGGTAAATGAAGCTTGTAGACGCTTGCCCGCTGGCTTCGATGGTGCTGATGTTATTATTGAAATCCCAGTACCAATCGGTTACAGTACCGCTGCCCGGCTGTTCTACGGCCGTGAAGCTTACCGCTGCGCCGTTGCAGGCATTCTGATACACGATGTTCACATCCGGCATTTTATATACCTCTACCTGTTTCACCACATTTTTCACACAACCCTGGTTGGAAGTTACCGTTAAGGTTACGTTATAAACAGCCGGTGCGGCATAGCTGTGCGTGTTGGCGGTGCCCGTCGCCACCGCGCCGTCGCCAAAGGCCCAGGCGTAGTTGGTGTTGGTACCTACGGCAATCGTTGTTCCGGAAGCATCGAAGGTATTCGGCTGCGCATTGATGCAATTATTCACAAAAGTAAAGTCAGGCACCGGGTTAGGATTCACATAAGCCGTCAGCACCGTCGTGGTGTTAGAGCAGGTCAATCCCGGAATCGGCGTGGTTGATACCGTATAGCTTACCGTGTTGAGGCCATAGTTCGGGAAAGTATAATTCGGATTAGGAACCCCGGTCGCATCAATCGTGCCATTGCTTGAGAAATCCCAGAAGAAGCCGTTGACCACATTGCCGTTGCCATTGCTCGCATCCGTAAACAACGTAGGATTTCCGTGGCATACCACATTGGAGGTGAAAGATGCCGTTGGCGTGGAGTACACGTTAACCGGCTTCGTAATAAAGTCGACGCAGCCATGTGTGGAAGTAGCCGTCAGCGTGGTGTTGAACACCGCATTGCCGTTAGTACCTACCGTATAAGTATGCACCGGGTTCACCACATTCGAGTTAGGTGAGCCGTCGTCAAATACCCACACATACGTAGGCGTACCGCCTACATTGGCATTGGTGGTAATATTGGTGGTATTGGTAAAGGTCGTTGCTGCACCGTGGCAAACATTGTCCGGGAAGAAATTCGGGATCGAATGGCCCCATACATCCACCGGAAGCGTAAAGGTATTCACACAACCATTTGTAGACGTTACCTGCAGGGCAGCCGTGTAGGTGCCGGAAGAAGGATAGGTAAAGCCCGGGTTCTGCGTGAGGTTATCCGTAGTACCGTCGTTGGTAAAATCCCAGCTCCAGGCATTGATGGCGCCTGTACCTGTGGTCGACAGATCGGTGAAAGCCGTTTGAGTCGCCTGGCACACAGCCGTCGCGCTGAAGCTGGCTACCGGAGTCGGATGCACCGTCACCGTTTTGGTGATGCTGGCCGTACAGGTTGTATTCGCGGTAATGTTCAGCGTGATGGTTTTCACACCGCTGCTGGTATAGCTTAATCCCGCAGGGTTTTGGTTCGTACTCGCTACCGAGGAAGCTCCTGTTCCGAAAGCCCAGTTATACTGGCTGATGTTATCCGGGTTAGGAACACTGGAGGTATTATTGAGAACGATGTTAGCCCCGATACAGGCGTTCACCGGCGTAAACGTCGCTGTTGGCAAGGCATTGACGCGTACCGATACCGTGGCGCTGTCGCTGCAGCCGTTAGGCGTTGTCGCTTTGAGCTCCGTGGAATAGCTACCTACCGCAGCATAAGTATTACTTGGCGATTGAGTCGTATTATCAACGGTACCGTTGTTGTCAAAATCCCAGGCCCAGGTTAAGGCGGCGGCAGGCGTGACACTCGAGGTGTTTACAAAACCAGAGGCCGTTCCCAGGCAGACGGGGTTTGCCGTAAAGCTGATGACCGGTTTCGGGTAAATAGTAATTGGCTTACTGATGGAATCTTTACAAAGACCGCCGTCCGTGACTACCAGCTTCACCGTATAGGTATTCGGTCCGGCATAGGTATGCGTTGGATTCGTGCCCATGCCCGCTCCCGAGTTATCGCCCCAGTTCCAGACCTGCGACACCAGGCCGCCTGATCCTGTACTGGTACTTGTAAAGCTGGAGACGATGCCCACACAACTGTTCGTTAAACTGAAATTAGCCACCGGCCTTGGCGATACCACAATCGTTTTGGTAATACTGTCGAGACAGCCGTTGCTGACCTTGAGCGTGACGGTTTTCGTGCCCGAAGAAGCATAGGTATGGTTCTCATTAGGGTTTCCGTTCGGCGTGCTATTGCCATCGCCCCAGGTCCAGGTATAGCTGTTAATCGCAGGCCCGCCGTTATTGGACGAAGTACTCGAAAAAGGAACGGAGAAGGTTGTCTGGCAAGGCGCTGCCGTATATGTAAAGTCGGCAATAGGTGCCGTTAAGATCGCAAAGTTGGAATACAGAACCGGCGAGCTGCAGCTGGAACCTGCCATGCCCAGGGTTACAGAGTAGTTTCCGGAGCTGTTCACATTCACACACTGAGTTGTCTGGCCTGTTACACCCGGACCATTCCAGGAGTAAGACGTAAAGCCTGCCGGCGCACATAAGGTATTGGTACCTGCCGTACAGATATAGTTATTGGTAGAGCCCACAGCGATATTGGCACCGTTGAGGATCAAGCTCATTGGCTGGCAGGAGCAATCGATATAAGCCCAGCCCGCGTGCCCGCTCTGAGCACAATCGGAAGCAATAAATTCGATGTTCACACACTGGCCGATATAAGCCGAAAGGTCAAAAGAGCGGGTCGTCCAGTTTTTCCATTTGTAAGCGCCGGAAGCCACGAAGGTAGGATCACCGCTAAGGCAGGAAGCACTGCTGTTTACCACATTGTAAGCACCGCATGGAATCGGGTTGCCGCCGCAATCGGTGAAGGAAATATTAAAGTAAGGCTGATCCACGCAGGTGTGCCCCGCATCTTCCAGAACCACCGCAAAATTATAGATAAACACAGAGTTGGCAGGTGTTACCGTAAACGACTGGCTGGCCTGCACGGCAAAGCCGCCGGTAGTAGCTCCATCCCCGAGTTTCAGGGAAAAATTACCGCCTCCGGGAGGAACCCGTTGCAGGGCCGCAATCGTAGGATCGGTACCCGGCGTTGCCAGCGAATACCTTGCCGTAGCTGCCGGGCAGCAGCCCGCATGCGTTACCGAGTTGGTGTTATTTCCCTGGGTCAGCGTCCAGCCTGCAATCGTACCGGTTTCAAAATCCACGTTGGTGCAGGGAGCCTGTACGCTTGGGTTACCCGGCGCCCCTGCCGGACGTCCTGCCTGGCTGTTGTTATAGCTGATGGCGTCCAGTCCGTATTTGATATTAATGTATTTTCGTTTTGCCAAAGAAAGGAGGATTTTTTGCTCCCAGGCGGGTGCCCCTCCGATAGCAGCCTGCTGGCGCGCCGCAATCTCATTAAACCCGGCGATAGAATCCTGGTCAAAGACATGTTGATAAGAATTTAGCTTTACCGCAATCAGGGAATCCTGGTTATGTGTATGGGAATGGTTGCTGATTTGTGCCGCAGAAGTGCTGATCTGGGCGGCGGCAATCAGCGTGAAGATAGATTTCATAGTTTTCATAAGCAGGTAGTTTTATGTGGTGCAAAAACAGGTGTTTTTATGTGGTGCAATGATAGAGTCACGGTGTTATACAATTTTATCTAAAAAATATCCATTCGTATAAGTTTACACTAAGGAATTGTATCTGTTAAATAATTGAGAAAGCCTCTTCACCAGTTTGGGGATTTTTATACCCAAAAATAAGTCGTTCATCTCAAAAATAAGATTACTATTGTACATACAATTTATACACATTTAAATTTGACTTTCGTGCTTTTGCCCCATTTACAAAGCAAAAGCGCGCCTTTTTACGAAAAGGGCGCGCTTAGGTTACGCTTTTTAAGAAAAAGATTTTAACATTCCCGACATTTCTTGCCTAAAGAGTTTAGACGAGAAAATGTGGGCAAAATTCCACGTAAAATTACCTGAGCAAAGTTACGTGCCCGACGTATTCGTGATTTTTTCCGAGTACGTCTTTTAATTTGACCTTCCACACATAGACTTCCTGTTTTACGTCCTGGGATTTACCCTGACGTTTTCCATCCCAGCCTTTGGCAATATCATCCGTATAATAGATCATCTCTCCCCAACGGTCAAAAATCCACATATCATACTTCTCAATACCGATCCCTTTGCCCGTAAACACATCATTGATGTTGTCCGTGCTGAAAGGCGTAAAGGCATTCGGAATATAAAACACAAATTCAGGGCCTATCTCAATCGGCACCATGGCCGTATCGCTGCAACCATACTGGTTTACCACGATCAGGTTGGTATAATAGGTATTAGCCGTTTCGCTGCTGTACATGTGCGTCGGGTTCACATTCACCGAATCCGTCTTGTAGCCGCCATCACCGAAGGTCCAGTACCACCGCGTATAATCAACCGACTGATTGGTAAAATACTCCAGCGGCTCCACCACATTGCCCGGGTCCGGGTTGATCTCGTAAGCCGCTATCGGCGTAGGATACACCGTAATGTAATTTTTCTTCTCCAGCGAATCCGCACAACCCTTATCTGTCGTCACCACCAGCTTGATATCGTAGTATTTCAGCTGGTTGCTGGTTGTATTGTTGTAACAATGCGACTGATTGGCGTTAGTCCCCGAATGCACAACCGTTCCGTCACCCAGCACCCATTTCCAGTCGCTGATCTGTGCAGGAGGCGTTACCGCCGCTGTCTGATCCGAAAACGTCACGCAATGCACCGGGCAACCGCTTGCCTTATCCACAGAGAATAACGCTTTCGGATTATAGTCCACGTATACCGGCACTCTCAGCGTATCGCGGCACTGGCCGGGATTGGATACCGTAACCAGGCCCACCGTATGGCTGCCCGCAGAAGGGAAGATAAAGCTTGTCACCGCCTGTCCGCTTGCCTCTATCGTATTGATGTTATTGTTATAATCCCAATACCAGTCGGTCACCGTGCCGCTGCCGTTTTGCTCTGTTGCCGTGAAGCTGACAGCATTACCGTCGCAGGCAGCAGTGCTGGCAATACTCATGATCGGTTTCTTATAAACTTCCACCTGTTTCACCACGCTCTTCACACAGCCTTTGTTCGATGTCACCGTCAGGGTGACATTATAAACGGTCGGTGTTGCATAGCTGTGTGAGCTCAGGGTTCCCGTTGCCACACCGCCATCGCCGAAGCTCCAGGCATAATTGGTATTAGTCCCCACGGCGATGGTAGTCCCCGAAGCATCGAAGGTATTCGGCTGCGCGTTGATACAGTTATTCACAAAGCTAAAGTCCGGCACCGGAACAGGATCCACATACACCGTGATCGTATTCGTGGAGTTGGAGCAGGTAAGGCCTGCTACCGGGGTTGTAGAAACGGTATAGCTTACCAGGTTGTTTCCGTAAGCCGGGAAAGTATAGTTCACATTGGCAACACCCGTTGCATCGATCGTTCCGTTGCTTAAAAAATCCCACTGCCAGCCGTTGATCACGTTCCCGTTGCCATTGCTGGCATCCGTCAGCTGCGATGGAGAGCCAAGGCATACCGTGTTGGAAGTAAAGGCAGCCGTTGGAATCGCATACACATTTACCGGCTTCACCATATTATCGACACAGTTATGCGTAGACGTCACCGTTAAGGTTACATTATACACCGCATTGCCGTTTGCGCCCAGCGTATAGGAATGTACCGGGTTCGTTGTGGTGGCATTAGGAGAGCCGTCGGCAAACGCCCATACATACCCCGGTGCACCGCCCGTATTAGGATTCACGGTTGTACTGGTCTGATTGGTAAAGGTCGTTGCCGTGCCGTAGCACACATTGTCCGGCGAGAAATTCGGAACCGTATGCCCCCACACATCCACCGGCAGCGTAAAGGTATTCACACAGCCCGAAGAAGACGTTACCTGGAGCGATGCCGTGAACGTTCCGGAAGAAGGATAGGTAAAGCCCGGGTTCTGTGTGAGGTTGTCGGCGGTGCCGTCACTCGTAAAATCCCAGCTCCAGGCATTGATGGTGCCGGTGCCTGTGGTCGACAGGTCCGTGAAAGCCGTTTGCGTTGCCTGGCACACCGCCGTAGCGCTAAAGTTTGCCACCGGCGAAGGATAGATCGTCACCGTTTTGGTAATGCTGGCCGTACAGGTTGTATTGGCGGTAATATCCAGCGTAATCGTTTTCACGCCGCTCGTTGCATAGCTCAGCGGCGATGGATTCTGATTGGTGCTCGCCGCAGGATTAGAACCCGCGCCAAAGCTCCAGTTATACTGGCTGATATTGTCCGGATTAGGAACGCTGGACGTATTATTCAAAACAACGTTGGCCCCGATACAGGCATTGACCGGCGTAAAGGTAGCTGTTGGCAGCGCATTCACCTTCACCGTAATCGTTGAGCTGTCGCGGCATCCGTTAGGGCTTGTTGCTTTCAGCTCAGGAGTATAAGTCCCCACAGTGGCATAATTATTCGTGGGAGCCTGCGTTGTATTATCCGTAGTGCCGTTATTATCAAAATCCCAGGCCCAGGTCAAAGCCGCTGCCGGCGTTATGCTGCTGTTGTTCGTAAAGCTTACCGCCGTACCGAGGCATACCGGGTTTGCCGTAAAGCTGATCACCGGTTTCGGGAAAATCGTAACAGGCAGGGTAATCGAATCCTTACAGAGCCCGGCGTCTGTTACAACCAGCTTCACGTTAAAGGTGCCCGGCCCTGCATAGGTATGGTTAGGCGTGGCGCCCATACCGTTGCCGGAATTGTCGCCCCAGTTCCATACCTGCGATACAATGCTTATCGTTGGCGTGCTGGTGCTCGTAAAATTGGAAACCGTTCCCACACAACCGTTGGCAAGGTTGAAGCCCGCCGTTGGCTTTGGCGTGACGGTAATGGTTTTACTGATGCTGTCCACACAACCTCCGTTTGAGATCTTAAGCTCCACGGTATGCGTTCCTGCTGTCGTATAGGTATGCGTTTCCGCGGCGGCAGATCCTGCCGGCGTTGCATCGCCCCAATCCCAGACGTAGCCTGTAATAGCCGGACCGCCATTCTGCTGCGAGGTGCTCTGGAAAGGCACGGAGAAGGTGGTCTGGCAAGGCGAGGTCGTAAAGGTAAAGTCGGCAATAGGCTTCGGTACGATCGCAAAATTAGAATAAAGCACCGGGTTGTTGCAGCTGGTGCCCTGCATCAGCAGCGAAACCGAATAAGAACCGGTAGCATTCGCCGCAACGCATTGCCCCGTTTGCCCCGTGACCCCGGGGCCTGTCCAGCTATAGCCCGTAAAGCCGGGTGGCGCACATAAGGTATTGTTTCCGACAGCACACATGGAGCTGTTCGTTTGCCCTACCGGGATATCAAAGCCATTCAGGTTCAGGGTCATGGGCTGGCAGGAAGCATCGATGTAGCAATAGCCGGGGTGAGCCCCCTGCGTGGCCACACAACCACCCACCGTAAATTCAATATTCACACACTGGCCGATATAAGCGCTCAGGTCAAAAGAGCGTGTCTGCCATGGCTTGTAGCTCCAGACACCACTCGCAATAAAGGTAGGATCACCGCTCGTACAGGCGGCACCGCTTTGGGATACCTGGTATTGCGCGCAGGGAATCACTACATTGTTACAGGTTTCAAACTTAATATTAAAGAAAGGCTGATCCGCACAGGCATGTCCGCCATCCTGCAGAACCACCGCATATTTGTATACAAACACCGAATTGGCAGCCGTTACGGTAAAGGTCTGGTTCAGCCTGTAGGACATGCCTCCCGTTCCGGTCTGCCCCAAGCGGCAGGCAAAATTTCCTCCGCCCGGCGGTACTGTGGCAAGGGCCGGAACATTGGGATCGACGCCCGGGCCCACAATGATTGCCTGGCCGGTAGCAGCGCCGCAGCATCCTGCCATCGTCTGCGAATTATTGTTAGGCCCTTCCAGGGCTGTCCATCCGGCAAGGGTACCGGTTTCGAAGCCAGGATTGGTGCAGGGCGCCTGAACTCCCGGATTGGCAGGAGGCGCCGGCCTCAGGCTATATTTATAGTCGATGAAATGACGTTCGAGCACCGCCACATAGCGTTTTTGCTGCCAGGTTTCGCTTGCATAGCGCCTCGCCTCTTTCCAGGCAGCCTCTGTATCGAAACCCACAATCGAATCGGGATCGTTTTCCAGTTTCAGATAAAACTTATCGATATGCTCATTATTTATCCCCGTATGAAGGTGGTGCTGGTCGGTTTGAGATAGACAATTGATTGAACATAAGAACAATAAAACGAGTATGTATAGTGGTGTTTTCATAGTCTTAAGATTAGCTTTACAATAATATACACAATTTGATCAAATTTCAAACTGTACACTAAAAATAAAGCACTCCTAAATAACTGAAAATCAGCTTTCGCGAAAAATGACTCTGTAGGAAGTCTGGATGACGTCAGAAAGGCAGTAAAAAGACAAATCAAGTCTCTTATTCTACAAAGAGGCAAAAACAGTCTTCCAAACAGACAAGGAAAACAATCTTAATAAAAATCCCGGCTTTTGCAACACGAGCCTGTCAAAATCCTGGTTCAAACGCCCGAAATCGATGAAATCGGAGCCGTTTTTTAGCTCATCTAAGATCAAAAATTTATGCTTCCTGAGCCAATCCGTCAAAGGTGTTTCAAAACCGACCTTATCCCGGCGCTGATAAATGGGTGCAGGGATGTACTGTTTAGAGGCTTCTCTCAGGAGGAATTTTGAGAGGCCGTTTTTTATTTTCTGATTTCCCCGGATGGAAAAGGCCAGGTCTACCAGGCTCACATCATCGGCAAAGGGCACGCGGCTTTCTATCCCGAAAGCCATGCTGCAGCGGTCCTCGCATTTCAGAAAGGATTTGAGCCTTCCGGTATAATCCTTTCTGAGCTCGGTGTTGAGATCGGAGGCAAAAGGCGTGTGCAGCGCTTTGCCAAAGGCTTTTTTATCTTCCCTGAACCAGGCGCCGAAATCATTGGAGGCATTCAGCAGATCTTTCAGCCCCTGCTTGAAATAAAGCTGGTAAGGGTTGACAATCGTTGGCGCCGATTCTTTGATCCGCTTCATCCTCGCAGGCCATGGACTTTCCCGCCAGTAGGCCAGGTAATGATGCGCGTAGCCGCCGAAGAGCTCGTCGGCCCCCTGTCCGTCCAGCAACACTTTCACGCCGTGGCCGGCCGCCAGCTTCATCACGCGGTATTGCGAATAGGTACTGGAGCTCCACACCGGAAGGTCCTGGTAATAGTTCAGCTCTTTAATATCCCTGAAAAATTCATCGGCCGTAGGACTAACGGTTTGCCAATTGCCTTTCACATACTCCGCCACCAATTCCGCATAGCGGCTTTCATCGAACGACTCTCCTTTGAAGACAGCCGTAAACAGCTGCATCCTTGACTCAGGCTGCAGGGCTTTCACCATGCCCGCAATCACGGAGCTATCGAGCCCACCGCTCAGGCAGGAACCAACCTCCACATCGCTGCGCAAACGGAGCCTGATGGCATTGAGCAAAGCCTGCTCTACCCTTTCAATGATCTCTGCTTCGCTCAGGTTGAGCTCCCCTGAGGGCAGCTCATAGTAGCGCTTGATGCTGAGCTCCTGCGTGGGCAGCTTATAGTGGATATAATGCGCGGGCTTTAATTCCTTGATGTTCCGGAACAGGCTCTCTTCGCCCGTTTCGAGGTTGGCATTCACTATAAAATCGAACTGCTGCGCTTCGTTGACCTCGAAGCGAATAAGGCCCGGCTTGATGAAAGCCTTATACTCGCTGGCAAAGGCGAAGGTCTCTTTGGTATTGATGTAATAAAAAGGCTTCACCCCTGCCCTGTCGCGGGCACAGAACAGTTCCTGCTTTTGCCTGTCGAACAGCACAAAGGCAAACATCCCGTTGAAGCGGTCCAGGCATTTGATTCCCCAGGCTTTATAAGCCACCAGGATCACCTCCGTATCGGTTTGTGTCAGGAATACATGGCCCTCTCGGCGAAGCTCTTCCCGCAGCTCCACATAGTTATAGATCTCGCCGTTATAGGTAATCCAGAACTGCTGGGTGCTGTCGCACATCGGCTGGTGACCGGCCTCCGAGAGGTCGATGATGGACAAGCGCCTGTGGGCAAAGGCCATCGTATAGCCTTCCCCTACCTGGTCGATCGCGGTTTCCGGCATATAACTGAAGCTGCGGTTGTGGCGGATTGCCGCCGGCGTATCAGCCGAATAAACAGGCAGGGAGCTTTGCTCCGAAAAAAAAGCAAAGCCTTCTCCGTCGGGCCCGCGGTGGCGGATGGCCTGGCTCATAGCAAACACCTGCTCCTGAAGGGTCGGTGTACCTGATTTGGAAACGATGCCTGCGATACCGCACATAGTTAGTTGGAGAGTTATGTAGTTAAAGAGTTGAAGAATTAGGTTTTACGGGATTCCTGTAAGATAGATTGATAGACAGTGATCCACTCTTGTTGTTCAGGCACAAAGCTATCGTTGTGAAAGATAGAAATAAATTCGCCGCCGTGTTTTTTCACCTGTACCATCAGCTCCCGGCAGATCTCCTGTGCCTGGTCTGCACCGAGCTTATTATAATCGCGCAGGGTTCCTTCCATCACCACACTGGTATGAAGCACCAGGGAGGTGGCTTCATTTTTTTTAAGATCGAACCAGCGGTATGGCACGCACAAGCCTGTACGGAAGCCACACTGCGAGGCATAAATCATCGTATAATCATCGGTAATACCGGCATCGATAAAACTACGGTAGGTTTCCGGAAACTTCAATCTTAAAAAATGACAGCGGGCGGATGTTACCGCTTTTCCTGTAATCGCTTCCAGCCTTTGCTTTTCCATACCGATCCGGGCGGGATCGTCATAGGCCTGGTAAGAAGGATGCAGCCCCATGGCATGACCGGCAGCCAGGCCACGCAACAGTTTCCGGAAGCCCGCATTCGTATGCTGCGGATTTTTATCATAAGCCGCATAGTCGCCGATGAGCACGAAGTACTGCAAGGCCGTCCGGGTTTGTGCACTCAGGCCGTTTATCAGGTCAAAGGTGTTATAGGGATCACGGGTATCGTTGCTAGTGGCAGCCAGGCGTTCCCATACCTTTTTAAACCGGCAGGACAAAAGATCTTTCAGCAAACCTCCTGCATTCCGTGCAAAGCCTTTATGCGCATAGGCAAAGGCATTGTCGATGTCGATGGTGGAAAGGAAGCTGAAATCCCTGCGCTTAAATTCCAGCTCCGGAAAGCGTGCTTTTAAAATACCGGCAAAATCAAGGATCAGCTCATTCAGAAAAGGCCGGTTCAATACCTTCCACCGGTATAAAGCGCTCTGCTCTGCCAAAAACCGTCCGTGCCGGTCTCTTTCAAAAGGCAGGTACTCTTCGTAACAGGTGGCCACATAAAATACCGTGGCAAAAAGGTCAAAAGGCAGGAAGGAAGCTTCTCCTACAGGAAATACCACCGGGAAATCCTTATAGGATGCCGATCTCACAGGCCTGTCCGGCCTCACATGCTCCTCAAAAAGCAAAGCAGTCGCTTCCATAAAAATACCGGTACCGGTTTTTTCATACGTGTAAGCCAGCTTCGGAAGCTCTGAGCTTTCAAAGGTCGACGTGTCATCCGTGAGCTCGTAAGGAGTCCCGAGCACTGTGCCAAAGATCAGCTCAACCGTATAGGAAACGCGTGCTGTGAGGTTATGTGTGTAGATGAGGATCAAAAAGCGCTTTCCGTTAAACACATAATTTTACAATATCTTCATACACATTGCGCCACTCGCTCCATTCCTGGGCGGTTCCCATGGTATCGTTATGAAAAATGGTAACCATCTCGCCGTTGTATTTTCTCACCTCGTCGATCAACGGCCTGGCGATCTCCGTGACGGTGTCCGGTAAAGCCCTGTCCTTATAGCGCAGCGATGTTTCGCTGAGGCAGAAGGAATGGATCCGTAAGCCGGTTTCTATTTCATCGTCGAGGTCATACCAGTAAAAAGGGCTGCAAATGCTGGCCCGGAAGCCGTTGTGCATCGAATAGCCCATCGAATAATCATCGGTAATGCCCAGCTCCAGCAAATTAAAATAAGTATCCGGGAATTTGAGCATGGAGAAATGCTGGCGCGAATGGTAAATATCGCGGTGCGTAATCATAGCCAGGCGGTAGATCTCCGTCTTCACCTGCCCCGGCTTGTTGTTGGAGCCAAAAGAAGGATGCACGCCGGGAGTGGAATAATCGGTGAGGTGCTTGATCAGTGTCTGAAAGCTGCGGTGATTGGAAGGATGGTTCTTATCGTTAACCCCGTAATCACCCAGGAGGTAGAAATAAATAACGTTTAGCTGGTATTTTTTCTGGATCTCCAACTGGTACTCGTAGGAGTCGAAGGGATCTTTTTCTTTCTGGAGCAGCACCGAGGTGCGGTCGATGATGTCATGCTTATCGAGCTCCACGATCGATTTCAGATAGCCGCCCAGCGAGCGCATGATACCTTTACGCTTGTATTTGTAAGCATTGTCAATATCGATGGTCGACACATAGGAATAGCTGCGGTGCGTCACCGTGAGGTTATGGAATTTGCGGAGCAACACTTTCTCAAACTCCACGATCCATACATTTACCAGCGGAATCCTCAAAAAATCGTACTGGTAAGCCAGACTGTTCTCCGCCTCAAAGCGGTTGAAGCTGTCGGGGATAAAGGGCAGGTATTCTTCGTAGCGGCTCACCAGGTAGAAGGCGGCGGCAAAGAGATCGAAAGGCAGAATGCTGTTATAGGTCTTAAAAAAGTACTTCACATAATCGTCGTGGTTCTGGATCTGTATGGTTTGCTCACGGATCCCCGATTCAAACATCAGGTCGCAGGAGATGATGTGAAAGTCAGATTCTATCGGCTGCTTGCTGTAGGAAAACTTATAGCCTTCAAATAATTTATAATCGTCCTCGTTGTTGGTGATCGTAAACTCCAGGCCCAGGCAGTCCTTCAGGATGAGGTTAAAGATGTACTTCACCCGCGGGGTGATCTTTTGAACGTAAATAAAGATATGTGAGTTTGGATTCAAGGAGTTGAAACTATTTATTTAAACTTAGAATCCGGATCTTGCCTTGTATCCAAAAAGCTTAATAATTCTACTCTTCTGGACGTTTCCGAAATCTGATATAACAAGAGATTTTGCTTGCCAACAAGGACTTCATAAATATTTTCTTTTTCTGATCCTCTAAATAAAAATGGATTTTGGGTTAACAAAAAAAACGTTTTTTCTGCGTCTAAGATAAATTTCTTGATTTCTCTTTCAGTCCAATTTTCCTCGAGATAGCTAATGATATTTTCAAAGGTTTCTTCCGCCTCAGGCGACCAGATTATTTTGAAATCCATTTCTCGTATTTTTTCATCACATCGGCATGTGGTTTTCCTTCTCCTTTTTCAAGCTGTTTTTTAGCTCTTTTTACTGATTGTTTTTGATTTTCTGTTAAGTCATCCCATAGATCGGTCTTATAGCTTTTCAAAACTGCTTTAATATGCTTTAGTACAACCTCACTGTTTGTTTCCAACAGGTCTTTTAAAAGCTCTATTTTAGTTGCGGAAATGTTCATTTTTCAAATCTTATCCTTCAAATTTAGTAAAAACTTAAACTGAAAAAAAATTTATCTTTTATCAGATCATGACCGAAACCAGCGCGAGGCATTAGGGAAGGAGCGTGTTTTATTTTTGGGCGCCCGGGCAGGCCATTCCGCCATCACACAACCCCGCTCAAAAGCCCACCGTGCTTTTGCCTTGCTTCGCTGCGGTTTTTTTTTGCGTTAAAAAGGCATCGTCAAAAAAGAACTATACCCTTCATGTCTCTGGCGCAGTATTATACCAATATAAGCCTCTCCACTGCTTTCTCCTAATTCTGTTCTGATCAGTGTTCTAATCCATCTGATCAGCGTTATCCGTGTTCCATTCGCGAATATAGCCAGGCATTTTGTTAATTATTTTTCATATCGAAAGCCCTGCTGAAACCATTAGCCCATTTAATTTCTTTATTTTTAAGCACCATTTTTAATCCAAGCTTATGCAACAACTGATCGAATGCGTTCCTAATTTTTCCGAAGGACTTGATATGTCTGTGATCAAGCAGATCACCAACGAAATAGAATCTGTAGAAGGCGTGCGCCTGCTCAATGTGGATCCGGGCAAAGCCACTAACCGCACGGTAGTAACCTTTGTAGGCAACCCACAGGCCGTAACCGACGCTGCTTTCCTCGCCATCAAAAAAGCGGGAGAGCTCATCGATATGAGCAAGCACAAAGGCGAGCATCCGCGCATGGGCGCTACCGATGTGTGCCCCTTGATCCCGATTGCCAACATCACGATGGAAGAGACAGCTGCCTGGGCCCAAAAGCTGGGCGAGCGCGTGGGAAATCAATTACAGATCCCTGTGTACCTCTACGAAGCGGCACAGAAAAATAAAGAGCGCAGCAACCTCTCGGTCATCAGAGCCGGCGAATACGAAGGCTTTTTCAAAAAAATAACCCTGCCGGAGTGGAAACCGGATTTCGGCCCGGCGGAATTTGATGCCAAGCGCGGAGCTACCGTGATCGGCGCCCGCGATTTCCTCGTAGCCTATAATGTGAACCTCAACACGACGTCCACGCGCCGTGCCAATTCCATTGCCTTTGACGTACGCGAGGCCGGCCGTGTGAAACGCGAAGGCGATCCCATCAACGGCAAAGTGGTGAATGATGAGCATGGTAACCCGGTACACATTCCCGGCAGCCTGAAATCGGTGAAAGCCATTGGCTGGTTCATCGAGGAATACGGCGTGGCCCAGATCTCCATGAACCTTACCAACATCAATGTAACCCCGCTGCACATCGCCTTCGACGAGGTGTGCAAAAAGGCCACTGAGCGCGGCATCCGTGTGACAGGCTCGGAGCTGGTAGGTCTTGTTCCGCTGAAATCCATGACCGACGCGGGAAAATATTTTCTGAAACAGCAACAGCGCTCAACCGGTGTTTCTGAAAAAGAGCTGATCCGGATTGCCATTAAAACCATGGGCCTGGATGAGCTCGGACCTTTCAAACCCGAAGAGCGCATCATCGAATACCTGCTGAAAGACGCAGCCGACAGCAAGCTGGTGAATATGACCTTAACGGCCTTTGCCGACGAAACCGCCAGCGAAAGCCCTGCTCCGGGCGGCGGTTCGATTTCTGCCTATATCGGTTCCCTGGGCGTTTCCCTGGCGACCATGGTTGCCAATTTATCATCACACAAAAAAGGCTGGGACAGCCGCTGGGAAGAGTTCAGCCAATGGGCGGAGAAAGGACAGTATTTTAAAGATGAGCTTACAAAATTAGTAGACGCCGATACGGCCGCCTTCAATAAGATCATGACGGCCTTTGGCCTTCCTAAAGCCAACGATGAGGAAAAAGCGATTCGCAGGCAAGCCATCCAGGAGGCCACCAAATTTGCCATTGAGATTCCTTTCAAAGTGATGCAATTATCGTACGACAGCATGACGCTGATTAAAGCCATGGCCGAAACCGGGAATCCCAATTCGGTATCCGACGCCGGCGTAGGTGCTTTATGCGCCCGCAGCGCCGTGATGGGTGCCTTTATGAATGTACGCATCAACGCCAGTGGCTACGATGATAAAAGCTACGTGAATGACATCATCGCCAAAGGCAAGGACATCGAAAACAAAACGATGGCTTTGGAAGCGGAAATTCTGAAAACGGTAAACGAAAAAATAGGCTTGTAACACCTTATTTTCCTTATCTTTGCACCCTCTAAATAAAACATAGCATGTTCGATAGTTTATCCGAAAAGCTCGAAAGAGCGATGAAGACCCTCAAAGGTCAGGGAAAGATCACTGAAATTAACGTTGCCGAAACGCTGAAAGAAGTCCGCAAAGCCTTGCTGGACGCCGACGTTAACTATAAGGTAGCTAAAACATTTACTGATACAGTCAAGGAAAAAGCCCTGGGACAGAATGTGCTGACCGCCGTTTCTCCGAGCCAGTTGCTGGTAAAGATCACGCATGATGAGCTCACCCTGCTGATGGGCGGGCAAATGGAAGAGATCTTCATGGGCGGGAATCCGACGGTGATTTTAATGAGCGGCTTACAGGGCTCGGGTAAAACAACCTTCACCGGGAAATTAGCGAACTTCCTGAAAACCAAAAAAGGCAAGAAACCCTTATTGGTAGCCTGCGACGTATACCGCCCCGCGGCGATCGACCAGCTGCATGTGCTGGGTGAACAGATCGGCGTAGACGTCTTCTCAAACAAGGAAGAAAAGAACCCGATCAAAATTGCGGAAGCTGCGATTCAACAAGCCAAAGAGAACGGCAACAGCATCGTATTGATCGATACCGCCGGCCGTTTAGCAATCGACGAGCAGATGATGACGGAGATTGCCGAGCTTAAAAAAGCCGTCAAGCCAAACGAGATCCTGTTTGTGGTGGATGCCATGACCGGCCAGGATGCCGTGAATACAGCCAAAGCCTTCAACGACCGCCTCGATTTCGACGGCGTAGTGCTCACCAAATTAGATGGCGATACCCGCGGTGGGGCCGCCTTATCCATCAAATCGGTGGTAAATAAGCCGATCAAATTCATTGGTACCGGCGAAAAAATGGAAGCCCTGGATATTTTCTATCCGGAGCGTATGGCCGACAGGATCCTGGGCATGGGCGACGTGGTAACCCTCGTAGAGCGTGCGCAGGAGCAGTTCAACGAAGAGGAAGCCAGGAAGCTCTCCAAAAAAATTGCCAAGAACCAGTTCGACTTCAACGACTTTTTAAGCCAGCTGCAGCAGATCAAAAAAATGGGTAACATCAAAGACCTCGTGGGCATGATCCCGGGAGTGGGCAAAGCGATGAAAGATGCAGAGATCAACGACGATGCCTTTAAAGGGATTGAAGCCATTATCGGCTCCATGACCCCGAAAGAGCGCAGCCAGCCGGAGCTCATCAACGGATCACGCCGCCAGCGTATTGCCAAAGGCAGCGGGCAGACGATCCAGGAAGTGAACAAGCTCCTGAAACAGTTTGAAGATACCCGCAAAATGATGCGCATGATGGGCGACAAAAACCAGATGGCCAAGCTCATGAAGAACATGCCGGGCGGAATGCCAAAGATGTAAGAGAAGTGGAGTATTGAGTATTGAGATGTGAGTAATGAGTATTGAGATCGGATGGCCGGGAATTTCATTGATCAGCTCTTCTCCAAAAAATCAGATAAATTATTATGATCTTAATCGACGGAAAAAAAATATCCCTTCAACTTCAATCCGAAATTGCGGAAGAAGTGAAAGCCATGATTGCCAAAGGCAAAAAGCAGCCGCACCTGGCCGCTATCCTGGTGGGCGACGATCCGGCCTCACAAACGTACGTGAACAGCAAGGTGAAAGCCTGCGAGAACGTAGGCTTCAAGAGCACGCTGGTCCGTTTCGAGGCTTATATTTCCGAGCAAAAGCTGCTTTCCAAAATCGAAGAGCTCAACCAGGATGATGATATCGACGGCTACATCGTGCAATTGCCTTTGCCGCGACACATTTCCGAGCAAAAGATCATTGAAGCCGTGAAACCGAGTAAAGACGTCGATGGCTTCCACCCGATCAACGTAGGCCGCCTGGTCCTTAATTTACCGACTTACGTTAGCGCGACCCCATTCGGTATCGTCCAATTGCTGGAGCGTTATAACATCCCGACCGACGGCAAGCACTGCGTGGTGATTGGCCGAAGCCATATTGTAGGATCTCCGATGAGCATCCTCATGGCCAAGAACACCAACCTCGGAAACTGCACGGTAACGCTTTGCCACAGCCATACACAAAACCTGAAAGAGCATACCTTAAACGCCGATATCATCATTGCCGCCATTGGCAAACCGAACTTTGTGACGGCCGACATGGTCAAAGAAGGCGCCGTGATCATTGATGTGGGCATCAACCGCGTGGACGATGCTTCTACCAAGAGCGGATTTAAGCTGGTAGGCGATGTGAAATTCGACGAGGTTTCTCAAAAGGCAGGCTATATTACGCCTGTACCGGGCGGTGTAGGCCCGATGACCATTGCTTCTTTACTGAAGAACACCCTGATTGCCGCTAAAAAGGAATTTTAGTCTTACTCCTTTTGCCTTTACTATTCTTTTCATTCATATGGAATCCAGAAGGGATTCCCGTGACCGCAGCGCAACTCTGAAGGAGTTGAACATGAATAAAAAAAGCAAACTATGATCTAACCATGAAGTGGTTGAACATCGATTAAAAAATAAATCGGCTGCGACCCTGAAAGGGTCGAATATTTAATAATCAAACTTATGATACACATGACATTCGACCCCTTCAGGGTCGGGAATATCGCGCATTGACATTAGCTATTGATATTTGACCCCTTCGGGGTCGGTAGGCACTTAATAAAAGAGTAGAATAATAGGATTTGGCATTTTTTCATCTACAGAACTCTTTATGAGACATATAGAAAGCGAAAGTCCCGGCCACTACCCCGGGACTTTCTAACCAATTAATCTAGAACAAAACTACACTAAAACTTACTACCTACAGTTACACCAATAGTCGTGCCAGAATTATTGATGGTGGATTTATCCACGAAATCCGAGTTGTACATGTAGTAAGTATCATTCGTAACAGACTGTGTCACAGCTAAATCAATATAAAACTTGTTCATCCGGTAGCCGATTCCACCCGTATAGAAGGTCCTGACGCCATCGCCGTTAAAGACCTCTCCAAACGGACTTCCGTACATGGCATAACCTGCCCTCAGGTAAATCGGCTTTAAAACCACCTCTGCCCCCACCCTCAGATTGGAGGTTGCGCTGTATTTGCTTTTAATGGTATTGTTCACCCCGGTAAACACCTGCGGAGAGCTTCTTAAGGCCGCTGCGCTATAATTCAGGTAATCGTAATCGACATTCAGGGCTCCGTATTTCTGGAATAAGAGGGCCACGCTGCCGGTGAGCCTCATCGGCGTTACCAGCTTGTACTTGAATTTCCCTCCGGGCGTCGGCGGATTTTCTACAGTGTAAGACTCTCCTTCGTCAAAGCGGGTGGTCATAGAATAAATATAGGTATCGGTTAAATTGTAAAATGTAGGGGTTGCATAGCTCACGCCTAACCTCAAAAAGTCGGTGGCCCGGTAAATAGCGCCCAGCTTCAGGTTCACGCCCGTTCCGCTGGTACGGTAGGTTTCCTGGTAAGTGAGGTCCTTAAAGCCACCGGCACCTGTATAATAAACTACCGGATAACTATACGTGGAGCTAAAAAGAGTGCCTGTAGGCACTATGCGTAAAGAATCGTTATAGTCCGACTCCCCATAGGTTGACTGATAATTGAAATTAACAGAGGAGATACCCAGGGAGGCACCAATATACAGCTTATCATCATATCCGTAGGAATAGTTGATATTCCACTCATTGATCCTTCCCGACTTTTGGATCTCATTCGTTTGCTTTAAATTATACTTAGTGTCAACAAAACTGAAATATTTGGTATAAAAGGTATCTAGCAAATAGGTTCTGAAAGCAAGGCCTTCATAGCTTGCATCCAGGTTTTTAGGCGATACGCCCTTCATTCTGTCCAGCATATCCTGCGTGATGCTTTTGTGGTTGCTGCTTCCTTCGATATGGATCTCCGAATTGAAATTAACCAGCTGGTTGCCTGAAAAGCCCAGGGCATGGTGCGATTTCGGATCGACCTTGCCGTCCCAGGCGCCAACGATGGTCAGCCCGTCGAAGGTGGCATTGGAAGTAGGCGTGCTGAATTCAGTGCCGTTGTGGCTTGCCTTAGCGGTAGAGAATTTAAGCCCGAGGCCAATATTGATGTCTCCTTTTTTGTAAAGGCCGATGCCGGCGGGGTTGATGGCCATGGCGGAGCCGTCGGCACCCAAAGCACCGAATGAGCCGGCCATCGCCTTACTGCGTGCGGTTCCGCCAAAAAACGTCTGCGAATAGCGTATCGCATCCAGATCGTTTTGTGCTGACAATGGCACAGAGAGTGCACATAAAACCGTTATATATAAACTGCTTTTCATAAACTATTCTATAAAATTGTACTGGGATTATCTTGGGCGACCATTACCACCTGAACGAACGCCACCTCCACCGCCATTGTTGGATGGTGCCTGGAAGTTATCGCGTGCCGGAGCCTCATACTGCTTGACAGGTTGCTGCTGCTCATACTTCGGCGCTTCGTACTGCTGCTTCACCGGTTGCTCATATTGCCTGATCGGTTGCTCGTATTGCTGTTTTACAGGCTGATCATACTGCTGCTTCACCGGCTGGTTATTGTAATTACGGATAGGCTGGTTATCGATCGGCTGTTTTACCGGAGCGGTGTTACCGTCGTTGTAATTCCTGCCCGGATTAACCGCGTTAGGATTGTTTGTCGTGCCTCTTACCGGATTTTCGCCATAGCTTGTTTTACCCGGATTGGTCATTGTGCCTTGTCCCTGAGGATTTCTGATACCTGCCGACCCATTGGTATAAGCCCCTACTTTCGAAGGGTTCGACCTTACAGGCTCATCCGCAAACTTAGGAATGGAGGCTTGTTGCTGGGCTACTGTGGACACGTATTTCTGCACATAGCCATCGTCGGTTTTCATCCCCGGATTCGAGGTTCTCGGACTGTTGTTCCCGGTGTGTGAGGCGCGCGGCCCGTAGGTATAGCTGCTGTTGACATCGTAGCCGTTGTAGTATCCCCAGCCATTGTACGGATAGGAATAGCCATAGCCGCCATAGTAGGGATTGTAACCATAACCGTAAGGGTTGTAGCCATAACCGTTACCGTAGCCATAGCCGAAGCCATAGTAAGGATAGCCGCCCCAGCCGTTGTTATAACCATTGTAATAGCCGTTGTTGTAGCCCTGCCAGTAAGCAGAAGCGTATGGATCGTAAGGGTTGTAGCCGTTGTAGCCGCCATAACCGTAGTTATTGCCCCAGCCGTAATTCATGTAAAACGAAATGGAAGGATTGTAGCTGTAGTTGTTATATCCCGATCCCCACCAGCTGTAGCCGTTGTAAACGCTCACGCCGTAGTTGTATGGATTGCGGTTATACCAGTAGGAATTGGTATAGTAATTATCGTAATAGCTGAGCCCGTTGATGTTGTTGTCGAAGCGTTTGATGCGGGTAGCGTATTCGTAATCGTAATAATCGTCGTATTTGAACTCCCTGTCTTTGTAGTAAGGATTAGCATCGTCCTTTTCCTGCTGCGCCTTTCTCACGGCGGTAATAGAATCGTTGTAGCGCTTCTCACCTGCCTCACGCATCGCCTTTTTTTCAGCTGCTATTCTTGCCTCCTCGATCCTGTCTTCTTTCGGGTTGGCATAGACATCGTCGTTGGAAGAAGCTTGTTTTTGGGTGGCGCAGGATGAAATGAAAAACAATACGATTAAATTAAGGACAACAACTGATTGTTTCATTTTATTAGTTTTTAAATCATAACACGAAAAACGTGCAATAAAAGTTTAACTTTGCAGGGGATGCACTTGTAAAAATACAAAATAAGTGCCAAACCTTAGAACACATCATTTCAATTTAACATTTGTTATACAAGTATGAGCAAGGAACTGACAAAGCGGTCGGAAGATTACAGTAAGTGGTACAATGATTTAGTAGTAAAAGCAGATCTCGCAGATCACTCAGCCGTAAAGGGCTGCATGGTGATCAAGCCCGGTGGATACGCCATCTGGGAGAACATGCAAAAGGCGCTGGACAAAATGTTTAAGGACACCGGACACGTCAACGCTTATTTCCCTTTGTTCATCCCCAAAAGTTTATTTGAAGCAGAAGAAAAAAACGCGGAAGGCTTTGCCAAAGAGTGTGCCATTGTGACTCATTACCGTTTAAAAACAGATCCTCATAATCCCGGAAAATTAATCGTGGATCCGGAAGCCAAACTGGAAGAAGAGCTGATCGTTCGCCCGACGAGCGAGGCCATTATCTGGAATACTTACAAAGGCTGGATCCAGTCGTACCGCGACCTGCCGATCCTGGTAAACCAATGGGCCAACGTGGTACGCTGGGAAATGCGTACGCGCCTGTTCCTGCGCACGACTGAATTCCTCTGGCAGGAAGGCCACACTGCGCATGCTACTAAAGAGGAAGCGATTGCCGAAACCAAACAGATGCTGGAAGTGTACGCCGATTTTGTAGAGAACTGGATGGCTGTACCGGTAGTGAAAGGTGTGAAAACCGCCAACGAGCGCTTTGCCGGGGCCGACGATACCTATTGCATTGAAGCGCTGATGCAGGATGGTAAAGCCCTGCAGGCCGGCACGTCTCACTTTTTAGGACAAAATTTTGCGAAGGCGTTTGATGTAAAATACGTGACCAAAGATAACAAGCAGGAACACGTATGGGCGACGTCCTGGGGCGTTTCCACGCGCCTGATGGGTGCCCTGATCATGAGCCACAGCGATGACAACGGGCTGATCATTCCGCCGAAGCTGGCGCCTACACAGGTGGTCATCGTGCCTATTTACAAAGGCGATGAAGGCCTGGCGAAGGTATCGGAAGTGGCGAATGAGATCAGGAAAAAACTCCAGGCCAAAGGCATCACGGTGAAATATGATGACCGCGACTCTCAGCGTCCGGGCTGGAAATTTGCAGATTACGAGCTCAAAGGAATCCCGGTGCGGATTGCCATTGGCGAGCGCGACCTGGCCAACGGAACGGTAGAGCTGGCAAGGCGCGACAACATGACCAAAGAAACGGTGAGCATTGAAGGCATCGACACGGTGATCGAAAAGTTGCTGGAAGATATCCAGGCCAATTTATTTGAGCGCGCCAAACAACGCACACAAAACCTCACGACCAAAGTAGACAGCTACGAAGAGTTTAAAAAAGTGCTGGAAGAAAAAACAGGCTTTGTGTCTGCCCACTGGGACGGGACTCCTGAAACGGAGGAAAAGATCAAGGAAGAAACAAAAGCGACGATCCGTTGCATTCCGCTGAACAATGAACAAGAGGCGGGTGTGTGTGTTTATAGCGGTAAACCGAGCACGCAGAGGGTCTTATTCGCGAAAGCTTACTAATTAATAAATACGATTTTTCACGAATATACCAATCAGAATTACGAATCTAACGAACCAAAAAAGATGATTACGAATTAATACGAATATACCAATCAAAGCTTATATAGAGCATTCGTATATTCGTACTTATTTCGTAATCACTAAATAAAACAACTACTAATTAAAAAATGATTACGAATTAATACGAATATACCAATCGAGGCCTGTAAGGAGCATTCGTATATTCGTACGTATTCGTAATCACTAAATAAAACAACTACTAAAGAATTATATGTCAACTTTGATTATTTTCCGTCACGGACAAAGTGTTTGGAACCTCGAAAATAAATTTACCGGCTGGGTGGATGTGGAGCTTACCGATAAAGGTGTACAGGAAGCGAAGAACGCGGGAGAAAAATTAAAGCCTTTCAGCTTCGACCTGGCTTATGCCTCGGATCTGAAACGTGCTCAAAACACCCTGAAAACAGCCCTGGAAGTAGCAGGACAACCTGATGTTCCGACAACATACAACAAAGCCCTGAACGAGCGCATGTACGGCGACCTGCAGGGACTGGACAAAACGGAAACGGCTCAAAAGTTCGGGGAAGACCAGGTGAAGATCTGGAGAAGAAGCTACGATATTGCGCCTCCTAACGGCGAGAGCCTGAAAGACACGGCTGCCCGCGTGATCCCGTACTACAAAGCCGAAATAGAGCCGAAGCTCAAAGAAGGCAAAAACATTGTGATCGCCGCTCATGGCAACAGCTTACGGGCCCTGATCATGTACCTCGAGCACATGACGCCGGAACAGATCCTGGAGTTTGAGATCGGCACGGCGGTTCCCCGCCACTACGAGCTGGATAAGGATCTGACTGTTTTAAAAGCTGAAAATCTTTAGGACATGTCTTCACAGCAATTCATGAATTCAAACAGCAAGACGATTGCCATCGATTTTGATGGAACGATCGTAGAGCACGATTTTCCGAGGATCGGGAAGGAAATGCTCTTTGCCTTTGCCACCATCAAGGAACTCAACAAGAAGGGCCACAAGCTCATCTTATGGACTTACCGCACGGGCGACCTGCTGAATGAAGCAGTGGAATACTGCCGCAAAAACGGGGTGGAATTTTACGCTGTGAACAAGAATTACCCGGAAGAGCAGATGACGGAAGGTACCGCCCGGAAACTGATCGCCGATATTTTTATCGACGACCGCAACGTGGGCGGATTCCCCGGCTGGAGCACCGTGTGGCAAACCTTGCATCCGGAAGGCGGTGATTTCAATCACACCTTTACCAACCCGGAGGCTCATCACAATTACAAAAAAGAAAAAAGCTTTTTTCAGAAATTATTCGGAAAAGAATAGGTCATTCAGAAACGAAAAACACCATGAAGAGAATCATCTTAAAAAGCAGGGAAGAAATTGAACTGATGCGCGAAGCCGCGCTGAGCGTATCGCGTACCTTAGGCGTGATCGCCAAAGAAATAAAACCGGGCGTGACGTCACTGTACCTCGATAAGATTGCCGAAGAGTATATCCGTGATAACGGCGGGACGCCTTTGTTCAAGGGCATGTACGATTTCCCGAATGCGCTCTGCATGTCGCTGAACGAATCGGTGGTGCACGGCATCCCGAACGATAAGCCTTTGCGCGAAGGCGACATTATTTCGGTAGACTGCGGCGTAAAGAAGAACGGCTATTGCGGGGATCATGCCTACACCTTTGCGGTGGGCGAGATCAAACCGGAGGTGCGCCGCCTGCTCGATGTGACGCTGGAGTGCCTCTACCTGGGGATCGAACAGTTTAAAACCGGGAACCGCGTGGGCGACATCGGCTTTGCGATTCAGTCGCATGCCGAAAAAAACGGCTACGGCGTGGTAAGGGAACTGGTGGGTCATGGCCTGGGCAAAGACCTGCATGAGGGGCCGGATGTTCCGAATTTCGGAAAGCGCGGCGACGGTCCGAAATTTAAAGACGGTTTGGTGCTAGCCATCGAGCCGATGATCAATATGGGCAAGCGCCAGGTGCATTTCCTGAAAGACGGCTGGACGGTATTGACGGCCGACCGCCTTCCGTCGGCTCACTTCGAGCACGATGTGGCGATGATCGACGGCAAGCCTGACATTTTATCGACTTTCCAATACGTGGAAGAGGCGCTTGGAATCAAGCCCGGCATGTCTAAAAACCTTTAAAACATTTATTTTGTTATTTCGCTAAAAAGTATTTACTTGCATAGGTTTTTTGATCCAATAAACAAATCAATTATGACGATGAACATGACTAATTTTAAGCTGAAATCCAAAGTCCTGGCTTTGGGTTTGGTTTCTGTATTTATTTCTTCCTGCGGCGATCCTAAACCGACTGAGGACACGAACGATAATTTACCTGACAACGATACGGTGAAAGCTATGGCGCTGAACGTTGGCGGTGAATTGTTCAGCGTTCCATCACCTATCCAAACTGCCCTGCTGGTGCAGAAATCAGGTGTATCTTACGACAAAACGATCTTAAATCCGGGTAACAAAAACGGGCAATATGTATCCGACTTCTCCAAATCCCTGAACCTGGGCATCTACGGTGCCGACCTGGGCTATGTGAGCATGTACAACCAGACACAGGATGCTTTGGGGTACCTGGGTGCGGTGAAGCAAATTGCCGACAAACTGGGTGTTTCGGCTGCTTTCGATCAGCAAACAATGAAACGCATCAACGATAATATTTCCAACAAGGATAGTATGCTGGTACTGGTAGGGATTGCTTACCGCGCGAGCGATGCTTACCTGAAAACCAACAAGCGTACGGAGATCAGCAGCCTGATCCTGACGGGTGGCTGGATCGAGAGTATGCATTTCTGCATCAATGCCTATAACAAAAAACCGACGGACGAGATCAAATACAGGATCGCCGAGCAAAAGCAGGCCCTGGGAAGCATCATCAAGCTGATCACTTCTCATAACATGCCGGATGCCAAGCAGCTGATCAAAGACCTGGAAGGCCTTTCCAAAACTTACGAGGGAATCACCACCAAATACAACTACGTTGAGCCTACGACGGATGAAGCTAAAAAAATCACTTATATCAACAGCACCACAGAGATTTCTGTGAGCAAAGAGCAGCTGGATGAGATCGCTAAACAGATCACGGCTATGAGGGATAAAATCATTAACGCTAAATCTTAATTAATTTACACGTCAATATGAAGAAGAATTTATATAAAGCCTTTTTAGTGATAGCGATTGTTGGTTTATCCAATGCCGCTAAAGCTCAGTGCGACTCTATCGCTAACCTGTGTGCCAAGCACATCATCGCGCAATTCATTTCCGATGGGCAATCTTACCGCTCGCTGTTACTGAACTCTGAGGAAACGGCCGAGTTCCACACGACGTTTTTCGGTGAAACGACTTATCGCCTGGCAGCCTGCAGCGGGAAAAGCGATGGCAACCTGATCTTCAACATCTACGACCAGGACCGCCACTTGTTGTTTACCAATAAAAATTATTCCAACGCGCCCTACTGGGATTTCAAAGTGAAAGCGACGCTGGAATGTACGATCGAAGCTCAGCTGGATGCCAACAAAAATGCAGGCTCCGGATGTGCGGTGATCTTAATCGGATTCAAACAAAAATAAACGGAATAACCGTTCAAAGGAAAAGGATAAAGCTCAAACTCTTTATCCTTTTTTTATTTAATCGTAACAGTAACTTCGAGAGCCTCAGCCACCGTATGAATCTCAACTATCCGGCTTGTGGTGCTGAAGCTCTCGAAGCCGCCAAAAATGTTAGGACGAACGAATAAAAAACCAAAACTATGCAACGCTCTCTCTTAGCCCTGTTCCTGTTTTTCTCCGGCTCTGTGGCTTTTGCACAACTCCCCTGCGATAAGGGTTTTCGCAGCGACACATGCATCATCAACCGCTTTACCTATGCCAAAGAGGTGGTGGAGCTGATGGAAGTGACCATCAAAAACAATTACCAGCTGCAGTTCATCCGTAAGGATCATAAAACCTACCTGCGCATCATTGTGCGCGATAACCTGGGCTTCGGGCAGATCGGTGAGTTTATGCTGATCTGTGGCAAAAAGCAGATCTACGACAAGGATATAAAGCTCGTGCCGATTGATAAAAACAGCGGCTGGTTCATCATTGAGCTAAACCCGAACTATATTCAAACCATCAGGGACCTGGGCTTAAGCAAGATCATTTTCAGGGACACGGTGGAATTCCTGATTCCGAAAAGCGATTCGGAAAAGATCAAACAAACGGCCGCCTGCTTTTTTGAGGCGGTGGTACCGAAGGAATAAGTCAGTCACATCACGTCTTGGTCACGGTCACGGATTAAAAATCCGCGACAACAAATCCGCAACAACAAAGGCCGTTTGTGGCAGGCCACGCGCTGCATCAAAAAATCATCTCTTTTCATCAATGTGCTGTACCCCGAAACATGAGTGTATAAATGCGTGAGGGATTTTTTCCGGTAGTGGGTTGCTGATCTGAAAAGGAACTATACCATTGAAAAGTGCTATTAGTCCCTTGTTTTGTATACTTTGCCCACAGGCATTTGCTTTAATTTTGCAGGTAAGCATCCCCGGCCTAACCTGTTATGAACTTAAAAAATACTGCTATGAAACACCTGATCTCCGGAGCCCTTATATGTACAGGGCTTAGCGTGCAAGCGCAATGTATAGGCAATCTGTCGACTATTTATTCTTTTACCGTTAACAACGTGCCCTATGAACTTGTCAAGGAAAATAAAACCTGGACAGATGCCGCCAGCTGTGCGGCCTTGAGAGGAGGCTGGCTCGTTGAAATAGATTCGAAAAAAGAGCAGGATAGTGTTTTTGCCCATATCCATAAAGCGGGCATTGTGGCTGCCAACACCGTGGCGCCCGATGGCGGCGGTGCCTCCTATGTATGGCTCGGTGGCAATGACATGAACTCTGAAGGAAACTGGTTTTGGGATGGAACGAATGCCGGCAGCTTCAGGCAGTTCTGGCAGGGAACTTCCAGCGGAACGGCCGTGAACGGGCTTTACAGCAATTGGGGCAACGAGCCCGACAACTTCAACAACCAGGACGGACTTGGATTAGCGGTGACCAACTGGCCGCTGGGCCTGGCAGGGCAATGGAACGATGTGGATCACAGGAACCAATTGTATTACATCATCGAGTATAGTGAATTTATTCCTACCTCACTTCCGGAAATAGAAACACCGCCTGTTTCATTGTTCCCCAATCCTGCTGAAACATCCATCAGCATTCATATAACAAATGCGTTCTCCGGCAGCGGCTATGCCATCATTGACCAACGGGGCACCGTGGTTTTAAAAGGATTGTTGCAGGATGAAAACACAGACGTCGACATTTCTGCCCTTCCTGATGGGATCTATTTATTTTTGAATGAAGAGGGACAATCCTGTAAGTTTGTAAAACATTAAACACTTAGACCTTGTCATGGATATGTTCGCTGAGGCGCTAAGACGTAAAGGAAGAACAACGCGCAAGAACTATGAAGAAGGTCATTTAAGAGAATTGAAAAATTATTGATTTTAGTACTTCCGGAACAAAAACCATATAAGGCATGTAAGGTCATTTAAGAGGAGCGGTTTCCTATGTTTTTTATGCTTTAATCAATTTAAAACGGGATTAACATATAGCGGGAAATTTGTACCTTAGTATAACCATCATTCTAAAAAACCGATTATGAAAGCTGTATTTCTTTTTTCTACGATAGCACTCTGTATACTGCTCATGTCTTTCAACAGGCATCGTGATCCCAACTCAACCAAAACAGCTGCCGGCGTTTATGGTGTGAGTACGGAAGCACTTCCCTTCACGTTTGAATTATCACTGAACGCAGACAATACCTTTCATTATGTGAATAATTCCGTTCCGGGAAAAGCGATCGATGTGACTGGTACCTGGGAACAAAACGGGAACAAAATCAAACTTAGCCATTACACTTCTGAATTTCCGATCAACGACACCTGGAAAATGGACAGCTACCACTGCCTGAAATCAAGGAAAGGTCTGGAGTTTACGCGCCTCTGCAACCTTAGCGCGACAGCAGTTAAGTAAAGCGCTTATTGCTTTACGCCGTTCAGGTAAACGCTTTCTATCAAATTACTTCCAAAGGAATAAGGGATGAATCCATAAGAGCTGATGGGCTTCGTGATGAAGAAATTGGCTTTTTTTCCAATGGTAATGCTTCCTACTTCGGACGACAGCTGCATAGCATAAGCGGAGTTGATGGTGCAGGCATTGATGACCTCTTCGGGTGTAAGCCTGTATTGTACGCAGCCCAGGCTCATCATGAAATTCATATTTCCGCTCGGGCAGCTGCCGGGGTTGAAATCGCTGGCAAAGGCAATTGCCAGTCCCGCATCGATCATCTGCCGCGCCGGTGGCAAAGGCAGGCTTAAAAAGAAGGCCGCGCCCGGCAATACGGTAGGCATGGTCAGGGCATTTTTCAGCAGCGCGATATCTTCTTCGTTACAATACTCGAGGTGATCCACACTGATAGCACCACATTCCACGCCGGCTTTGATGCCTCCAAAATGGCTCATTTGCTCGGCATGTACTTTGGGGATCAGCCCGTGTTTTTTTCCCGCTTCGAGGATCTCTTTGGTTTCTTCGTAAGAAAAATAATTCTGCTCGCAGAACACGTCAATATAATCTGCCAGCTTCTCACGGGCAATGGCCGGTAACATCTCTTCGATGATGAGGCGAATGTAGCCTGCTTTGTTATTCTTGTATTCTATGGGCAGCGCATGCGCCCCGAGAAAAGTCGCTTTCACCGGGAGTAAATTCAGGTCCTTAATGCGTTTGATGACACGCAGCATTTTCAATTCACTCTCCACGCTCAGCCCGTAGCCGCTTTTAATTTCGATGCTGCCTGTCCCCTGCCCGATCACTTCTTTGAGACGGCCCATGGCCTGCTCAAACAATTCGTCTTCGCTGGCTTCGTTCAGGCGCTTTGCCGAATTCAGGATTCCGCCGCCCCGTGCAAAAATTTCTTCATAGCTCAGGCCATTGATCCTGTCTACAAATTCGCCTTCACGGTTCCCGGCATATACAATGTGCGTGTGGCTATCGGCATAGCAGGGCAGCACAAGCTTTCCTTCCGCATCAATGATCTCCAGACCCTTCCAGTCTTCGATACCGGGAAAATCATCCATGCTTCCGTAATCGGCGATGATCCCCTGATCCACAGCCAGCCAGGCGTTTTCGATGCAGGGCAGTTCTTTCATGTCTTTGCCGCTTACTTTTAAAATTCCGGTCTCACGGACCTGGACGAGCGATTTGATATTTTTGATGAGCAGTTTACCGGACATACTATAATCTGATAATTATCGTTATTAAAACAAACTACAAAGCTACATGAAAAAACAGATTGTTCTAAGGATTGACGCTATTGTTTTATGCAAAAACAGGCTCCCGATCAACTTAATCTTTTAGGGTGAGGACGCTCACCACCTCCTGAAACATATACTTTACCAGACACTGAACCCTTCAACCCGAAAATCCACGGGCTTCTTTCGCACGCCCTGTTGTAAACAAGCATCATTAACCATCTAACATAAAACACCATGAAAACTCAAAGAACCTGTACCCTGCTTGCTCTACTGGCAACGAGTCTTATCAGCAACAAGGCATCTGCCCAAACAAAACCGGATACACTACCCGCCATGAAAAACGAAATTGGTGTTAGTGTGGTTCCTTACATTCTCCTGGCCAACACCGGCAGCGACCGGCAGACTCCTATGGCTCATGTATTTTATAAGCGCCGCCTGAAAGAGCATGTATACGGCCGCCTGTCGCTGGTCTTAAACAATGGCTCTGTCACTGATGAGTTCAATACCTATTCCAGCATCAGGGTACAATCAAACACGAACGCCTATCTCGAATCCGGTTATTATGACGGAAGAAACTACCTGCAATACATGGCCGGTATGGAAGGCCGCTGGGGAAGAAAAAACATCCAACAGTTTGCAGGCATGGACCTTGGTTATGCATATTACAAATCGGAGACCCAAACCCGTACTCATACACTCGTCAGCCCTTCCGGTATTGTAAGCGACAGCACAGTGGCGCATTACAAGCACACCACCCATGCGCTCGGGGTAAATCCTTTTTATGGCCTGATCCTGGGTTTCAGTAAGCATTTTTTTATGACCGCGCAAGTCGGACTGAATCTACAATTTACCTCACGCAGCTCTGAAAAAATAGTCGACACCAGGAATCTATCTTATGCCATTGGGAACATCACGAATTTCGATCTGAGGCTTGGGGGTGTAGCCAACCACATCTCTGTTTGCTACCGGTTTTAAAAGCGTTTTCAGATGCCGTCATTCACCGGATACTACACATCAGGACAACCTATTACAAGCATAAGAGATCCCGCCCTCCGGCGGGATTTTTTGTCCGGCAGCTTCCGAAAAGCCGGTGCCTGGCGGAAGCCGGATCTCATTAAAAAAACAATGCCGGCAAACTATTCCGAAGAATAGCCCACCGGCATGCAGGTCGGTATACAATCATTAATCCTGAGCGGTAAGTTTTAGTGAGCTCTACAGTTATAAGCAACACTACAGATTAATGCGAACACCTCCTTTAATTCTGTTTTAAAATCTGCTCTTAGTGTTTTACAAAATTCTTTTCGATCGTACGCCCGTCTTTAGACAGGAGCTTCATGATATAAATCCCGTTTGGCAAGGCAGAAATATTCAGGTCTATTTTAGAAGCCTGCTCTTCGTGATTGCTGATGAGCTCCTGGCCTGTAGCAGAATATACTTTATACGACTCAATGATGGTAGCTGAACCCAGGGACACCGTTAATTTATCGTGTGAAGGATTCGGGAACAGAAGGATATCGCTGTTGGCATTTTGTGATTGAATTCCGCTTGCCACGCCTTTTTCAAATGTTACCGAAGCCGGGGTCGGTGCAAACTGCACCACATAGCCAGACCTGGTGAGGGCTTTGATGTTGGTGAGGTTGAACTGAACCGTGGTATCAGCCGACAGGGTTTGCTTCGCTTTCAGGTTCAGGGAGAATACATTTCCGGAAACGGCGAGGGCATTCTGCTGATCGCGGCGTGTGACAGCGAGGTCTATGGTCTGGCTTGTACGCCTGGAAATATTCAGCAGGTTGTTTCCGGCAGCGCTGGAAGCAAAGCTCATCGCCGTGGAAGCCGGCTGGAACAGGTGGGCCGGGTAATCGAGGGTAAAGCCAATGGCGTAGATACTATCCACCGGGTTACCGGTAGCGCCGATCTGGAAATCAAGACGGAAGTTTTGGCCTTCATTAACGGTATTCAGAGATGGAACCACCGTCAGGGGTTTCACCGCTGCGGCATTCTCAACCGTCACTACCTGCACCGAACTTCTGAAAGGGTGTGATAGCCCGTAATTTAAAGAGATGGCTGTTGTATCGGCTGCATTAACAGTTCCATTCCCGTCGCAATCGGCATGCTTGGAGTTCAGCAGGTAAAAGCTTTGCGTGGCCCAGTCAGCAGATGCCGCGGCCGCCCAGGTATTGCCCGGTACGCTTCTCGCCGTTCCGGTTTGCCCAAAAGCAGAGCCTACGTAAAAAAGATCAAGGTAGTTTACCGCGAGGTCATAGTTCGCGTCACCAGGCCAAACGTTAGGCACCGAAGGCGAGCTCCTGTTGCAATCCACATCTACATAAGCATAGCCGCCGTGCCCCGACTGGATACAATCTGCCGCAGTGAACTGCAGGGTTACTGTTTGTCCTGCATAAGCCGTAAGGTCTACCGTAACCGGCGTCCAGGGCTTATAGAACCAGTTTCCGGTTTGAATAAATCCCGGGTTCACGGTGCCTGTTCCTGCTACGATGTGCAGGGAAGCGCTCGGAATGGCCGTATTGGTGGCATCCAGTACATTGAGCCTGAAATAAGGCTGATCGCTATGCGTATGTCCTGCATTTTCAAACACCACGAAGTAGCTGAAATTCACATAAGGCTGAGTCACGCTCACCGCGATCTGCCTCTCGAGAATGCCTACTTCCGCCCCTGTACCAATGTGGTTGACCCTGACAACATTATTGCTGCCATAAGGTGATGCGATAGACAGGCTGGTGGTTGGATCGGTGAGGCTGCTGCCGTTGATCAGGCAATGATTCGGCGTAGGTGTGTTCACCCCGGTAATGCTCTGATCGGTATAAGTGCTTACCGAAGAAGGCGCCGAAAGCGAATTCAGGTTCATCCCTTTGTAAAGGCTCCAGCCGGTGTAGTTGGCGTTCTCAAAATCGAGGTTGCCACAGGCGCTTTGTGCCTGTGCAAACGAAGTGGACAGCAGCAGGCCCAGGAACGTTAGTTTAGTAAAGTGTGTTTTCATTGTAATTCGTTTAAAATTCGTTTTAAGTGGTTTGTTTCCCTTATTACCAAAATTGCAACAATAAGTTGTAAAACGCAAAACACTTTCTAAATTTATTACATGTTCAAATTCTGTTTTTAGCGGGAAAATTTTGGGTAAAATAGTTATAGCCTGGTTTTACGTTTGAGGGTTTGGGCGCCCGGGCGGGCCCTCACGACTCGCTCTTCGTTTGCCCTGCGGGACAAACGAAGGAGCTCAAACAGGCGTTCGGTCCCTGGCGCAGGCTTCTCTCATTTTTCAATGTTCTGTTTCAAAACGGAGGCATTCCCCATTTTACAATTGACTCGGTGATTCTCGGGATAAATGATAACTTTGCTTCCATGGCGGGCAATACATTCGGAACCTTATTTCGTTTAAGCAGCTTCGGCGAGAGCCATGGCGCTGCTCTCGGTGGCATGATTGACGGCTGCCCGGCCGGGCTTGAAATCGACGAGGCATTTATCCGTTCGGAATTGCAGCGCCGCAAACCGGGGCAATCGCACATCACCACCCAGCGCCACGAAGAAGACAAGGTCAGGTTTTTGTCGGGGATCTTCGAGGGCCGCTCTACCGGCCACCCGATTGGCTTTATCATTGAGAATACAGATCAGCGATCGAAAGATTACGATCACATCAAAGAGGCTTTCCGTCCTTCGCATGCCGATTATACGTACCAGGAAAAATACGGCATCCGCGATTACAGGGGCGGCGGCCGCTCCTCCGCACGCGAAACCGCCTGCAGGATCGTAGGCGGCGCCATTGCCAAATTATTGTTACAAAAGCACGGCATTAGCATACAGGCTTATGTAAGCGGCGTGGCCCATATCGTCCTGCAAAAACATTACACGGAGCTCGATCTTTCCACGACCGAAATGTCTATCGTGCGCTGCCCTGATGCCGGCACAGCCGATCAGATGATCAGCCTCATAGAACAGGTGCGTAAAGACGGCGATACGGTGGGCGGCGTTGTGAGCTGTGTGATCAAAGGAACGCCTACTGGACTGGGAGAGCCTGTATTCGACAAGCTGCATGCCGACCTGGGAAAAGCCATGCTGGGCATCAATGCCGTGAAAGGCTTTGAATACGGAGAAGGCTTTAACTCGGTCAATTTCAGAGGCTCGGAAATGAATGACCTCTTTGTTTCCGCCGACGATCAGGGCAACAAAAAAATCAGCACCAAAACCAATCATAGCGGAGGCATACAAGGCGGCATCAGCAACGGCGAAGACATTTATTTCAGGGTGGCCTTTAAGCCGGTAGCCACCGTTATGCGCGACCAGCAAAGCATTGACCGCGAAGGAAACGAGGCCACGGTAAAAGGCAGGGGCCGCCACGATCCCTGCGTATTGCCAAGGGCCGTCCCTATTGTAGAAAGCATGGCAGCACTTGTTCTGGCCGATTTTTTATTGAGGAACAGGGCTGCGAAGGTGTGAGGGGTATGAGTATATGAACCGCAAAGAACGCGGAGGGAAGCGCAGAGATTGCAGAGAATACAAAAGAAAATAAAGCATACATTTCTATGGTGGTTTCGAGAGCCTCAACCACCATTCGTTGACTGAGGCTCTCGAAGTCAAAAGAATGTAATCACACAGTATCGTTAAATTTAATTTATGTTCAGTAAAAAAAACAGGCTCATTACCATCATCATCATTTCCATGATCATCGGCATCGCGCTCGGTTATGGCATCAACCAATCCATTACGCATAATACACCCAAAATAGAACAGGCCTATGTTGAAAAGCTGGCCCAGGGAAAACCGGCCATCGAAAAGCAATTGCATGAACAGGTAGAGAGCTATAACAAAGAGCAGCTGAAACAGGCCAAGAAAAAAGTAGCCTCAAATTATTCCATCCTTAGCGATATTTTTCTGCGCCTCATTAAAATGATCATCGCGCCCCTGGTGCTGGCTGTACTGGTCATGGGCGTGGCCAAGGTCGGCGATTTTAAATCGGTGGGGCGCATCGGTGGAAAGACCATCATCTACTTTACCTTTGCTACCCTGCTGGCCCTCAGCCTGGGGCTGGTCATTGTGAACCTCTTTGAGCCGGGCAAAGTGATGGCGCTCGAGCTTCCGGATACGCGGGCCGATGCGGGCGTTAAAGCCAATGCCCAGGATGCCAAAAATTTTGTGACGCACGTGGTTCCCGACAGTATTATCCGCGTGATGGCAGAGAATGAAATTCTTCCGATCGTGGTCTTCGCCCTGTTTTTTGGCATTGCGGCTGCCAGCATCGGTGAGCCGGGCAAGCCCATCATCAGGGCTATGGACAGCCTGTCGCACGTGATGTTCAAGGTGACGCACTTTGTGATGAACTTCGCGCCCATCGGTGTATTCGGCGCCATTACGGCGGTGGTCATCCAGCAGGGGCTCGATGTCCTGAGCGGCTACGCCTACCTGATGGGCTGCTTTTTCGGCGGCTTATTGTTTTTCATATTCGGGGTGCTGTTCCTGATCTGCCTGATCCTGCGCATCAATTTCTTTTCCCTGTTATCTCATGTCAAAGAACCGGTGTTACTGGCATTCAGCACGGCCAGCTCGGAGAGCGCCATGCCCAAAACCATTGAGCAGCTCGAAAAGTTCGGGATCAGCAACCGCATCGTGTCTTTCGTATTGCCGCTGGGCTATTCCTTTAACCTGGATGGCTCTATTATGTACATGACCTTTGCCACGGTATTCATCGCCCAGTCTTACGGCATCGATATGAGTGCCGGCGACCAGATCAATATGATGCTGGTATTGCTGGTAACCAGCAAAGGGATGGCCGGTGTTCCGAGGGCCTCGCTGGTAGTGATTGCAGGCATGCTGAGCATGTTCAACATTCCGGGAGAAGGCTTATTGTTGCTGCTGGCGGTGGATCAGATCCTCGACATGGGCCGCTCGGCTACCAACGTGGTAGGCAATGCCGTGGCCAGCGCCGTTGTGGCCAAATGGGAAGGTGAGAAGCTGGAACCGAAGGTGTAATTGAGATCAGAGTAGTGAGATGTGAGTAGTGAGATTGGGTGGCTTCGGCTTCGCTCAGCCAACAAAACGGTTCATGTATAAAATTTCCGCTTCCCGGCTTTATGAAACATTCAATTCCCTAACTTTACCTTTTCTAAAACGCAATGCTATTCTACTGGCTTAACCTTATCGGTATTTTTTTCTTTACCATTTCCGGTTCGCTGGCAGCGCGCGATAAAAAGCACTATCACGATTATTTCGGTGTCTTCTTCACCGGCTTCCTCACGGCCATTGGCGGCGGCACGCTCCGCGACATGATGCTGGGCGCCTACCCTATTTCCTGGCTCAGCGACCGCAATATCCTCATCTCTATCATCGTGGCCTTCCTGGTAACCCTGCTGTTCAAAAATGCGATCATCAAGCTTCGCCGTACCTTATTTTTGTTCGATACAATCGGCGTGGGCATTTATACCATCCTGGGCGTGGAGAAAAGCCTCGAGTACCATGTCAATCCCTTTGCTGCTGTGATCCTGGGCCTCATCTCCGCCGTGTTTGGCGGGGTGATCCGCGACACGCTCATCAACGAGATCCCGCTCATTTTTGCCAAAGAAATTTATGCGACGGCCTGTATTACCGGCGCTGTCTTATACACGTCGATGCTGTACCTGCAGATAGACCCAAACATTGCCGCTCCCATCTGCATGGCCGTGATCATCATTTTCAGGATCATCGCCGTAAAATATAAACTGGCCCTGCCCAAATTCGACTCAGGCCATAACACCCTTGATTAATTATGACTACCCGCGAAATAGGATACATCAGCAAAACCCACGGCCTGAAAGGTCATGTCATCTTAAGACTGCTCGACCTGGTCGGCATCGACGAAGAGGCTATCAAATCGGTATTCCTGGAGCTGAACGGCTCACAGGTTCCCTACTTCATCGAAGAGTGCAGGCCTTCCAACAACGGCTATATCCTGAAGCTGGAAACCCTCGATAACATCGACACTTCTAAAAAAGTGATCGGAAAAAAAGTATTTGCCCTGGAGGATTTTATCCTGGAGGATGAGGAATCCCTGAATGAGTTTGTAGGCTATGCCATCATCGATTCCCGCCTGGGAAATATCGGCAACATTTCGGAAGTGGATGAAAAAACGGATAATGTGATCATCAAGGTGATCCATCCCAGCGGAAGCGAGATCATCTTACCTTTCAATGACGATTTCATCATCGAGATCGACGACGACCACAAAACGATCGAGTTCAATTCGCCCGAAGGATTGATCGAGATGTACCTGAATTCCTGAGAAAACGTCCTCCTTTTTACCGTAAAACAGTTACTTTTCCGGGTTTTACTATTTAATTAAAACACATGATGTGCCGCAGGATTGCAAATGCCAGGGCGCAGAAAGAAAATCATTCCTTTCAAAAGGACATGGTTTTGCTTACAAAACAAGTTGGTTAATGAGCCGGGGGGTCATTTTATTCAATGTTAACTTATTCTATACAAAAACCAGCCAAACAGCCTTTATGAGGCGACCAAATGACCTTTTTCTATAACTATTTGAAACTTAATTTGGTGCATAGCAGCATTATTTTATATTTTTGGATCGTTTTTGAAACGAACCCCTTTTTACTTTAATACATCCGATTACATGAAAACACTCTACCCATCCCTTAGATCATTGATAGTTGTCATGACGTTAATGTGCCTTGCCGTGTCGCTTCGTGCTCAGACGATCACCATAGGCACAACCGCTAACCCTAACCAGTATAATCCTATTTATACCTATTATGGGCACAACTACTCACAAACCATTTACCTGGCGAGCGAGCTTACGGCTGCCGGCGGAAACGGTCCCGCTTCCATCAGCTCCATCAGCTTCTTTTATGCCAACCAGGGCCTTCCGACGACTGCCTGGGAAAACTGGGAAATTTTTATGGGCAACACGCCCAAAACAGCCTTTTCCAATAGCACCGACTGGGTGTTGTCGGGCTTAAGTTCTGTATTTGCCGGGACTGTAACAGCCCCTGCCACTGCCGGACAATGGATGACCATTACGCTGAGCACTCCTTTTATCTGGGACGGCTCCAGCAACCTGGTGGTAGGCGTTCATGAAAATTCGCCGGGCTATACCAATGGTAACCCCGATAATGCCATGTGGGCCAGCAATCCTACCAGCACAAAAAGAACGATTTTATTTTATGACGACAGCACTGATCCGGATCCGGCCTCTCCTCCGCCATCCAACCAGGACAGCTACTCTTTTGCGTCTGCGCAATTCAGCCTGACAACGCTTTCGGCGTGTGTGGGTACGCCTTCGCCGGCCATCACCACAAGCAGCAGCTACAGCGTGTGTACCAACAGCCCCTTCTCGCTGGGATTAAGCGGCGGCTCGGTAGCAACAGGCTTAACGTATCAATGGCAATCATCCCCTAATGGCTCTCTCTGGACTAACATGGGCGCTTCTCAAAGCAACTGGACCTACGCCATCAGCAACCAGACCGTAACCACCTGGTACCGCTGCATTACAACCTGTGTTGCCTCAGCGGCATCCTCCACCTCTACGCCGGTGAGCATTACTCAAAAAAGCATCCTGAATTGTTTCTGCACGGCGGCTAACCTGGATTGTGATTACGGCTATTATATGACCGGGATCGACTTTGCCACCCTCACCGGCTACAACCCGGTATGCAGCCCCGGCAGTAACGGCTACCAGGACCTTGCCGGCATCGTACCAACCATTTCGGTAACCGCAGGCCAGACCTATACCTTTAATGCCACCACCAATCAAAGTGGTAATTTTGTGATCGGCGCCTGGATCGATTATAACAACAGCGGCGTGTACGATGCCTGGGAATACAGCCAGCTTGCCACGGGCACCACTTCGGGAGCCTATACCTCTCCTGTAACAATTCCTTTTACGGCACAGGCCGGAACGGTACGCATGAGGCTGGCCATGGAATCGGGCATGCAGGCCCAGGACCCATGCAGCTCCTTATCCTATAACGGGCAAGTGATGGACTTCCTGGTAGATATTACAGGACTTGCCGGCTGCGTAGGAACGCCTACTGCCGGAGCAGCCGTATCAACGGCTACCAGCGTTTGCTCCAACTCGCCTTATACCCTGAACCTAAACGGAACTTCTGCCGCTACGGGCATGAGCTTCCAATGGCAATCCTCACCAAACGGCACTGCCTGGAGCAACCTGGGAAGCGCACAGGCCTATGTGCCTTATATTGTGAGCACACAGACTGCCACCACGCATTACCGTTGCATTGTCACCTGCACGGCCAGCGCCATGTCTTCGACCTCAACACCGGTAGTGGTGAGCCAAAATTCATTTTTGCTCTGCTACTGTAACCCGGGAAGCATTTCCTGCGGCAACAACTTCTTTACAGCCGTAACCTTTACAGCCATCAACAGCAGCAGCATTACCTGCGGCGGCACAGGCTACGAAGACTTTACCGCTACCACAGGTACGGTAACAGCGGGGCAAACCTATACGCTCTCTACGGACATCGAGAGCTATAATGACGTTACCTATGCCACGGGTTGGATCGATTATAACCACAGCGGCACCTTTGATGCTTATGAGCAGATCTCGATCGGCTCTTCCGTGTCGCAGACGACGATGGCTTTCAGCGTTCCGGTAACCATCCCTTATACCGCCGTTGGCGGCTTAACCGTGATGAGGCTGAAAACCGAATCGAACAACTCGCAGGTGAACACGATTGATCCCTGCACCCAAACGGAAAGCAACGGGCATACCATTGATTACAGCATCTTTATCAACGCGGCAGCCGGCTGCTCCGGAACTCCGATGGCAGGCACAGCAGTTGCCGGCTCCACCACCATCTGTACCAACACACCGCTGACGCTGAACTTAACGGGCAACAGCCAGGTAACAGGTAACAGCTACCAGTGGCAGTATTCTTTAAACAACAGCGCATGGACCAATTTAGGGGCTTCACAAAATTATGTGCCTTACACGGTTTCCAGCCAGACCATCGCTACCTATTACAGGTGCGTGGTAACCTGCGTAGGAAGCGGCCTGTCGCAGAACTCTGCTTCTGTGCTTGTTGGCATCAGCCCTTTCAATGTCTGCTACTGTATTCCTGATGTGATCGATTGCACGGGCGGCGACGAGATCAACAACGTGGTGCTTGGCTCCGTATTGAGCAACACCTCAACCTGCAGTGCCACCAGCTATACGGATTACTCTTCTACGGTGGCTACGGCAAGCATTACAGCGGGGGTATCCTATACGCTGGATGTGACACTCGGCAACGACGCTTATGAGAATGTGAGCGCCTGGATCGATTATGACCACAGCGGTAGCTTTGATTCGTGGGAATATACTTACATCGGAAGCCCGGCAGGAAGCGGAAGCTATACGGCTACGGGTACGATCGCCATTCCTCCAACGGCAACAACGGGCCTCACCAAAATGCGCGTGCGTAACTTATACAGCAATACCTTAGGCTCAGGCGATGCCTGCACCACGCCAACCGGCGGCGGCGAAAGGGCAATCATTCCCAACGTCTACGGAGAAACCGAAGACTATGCAGTCTATATCTTCCCTGCCAATTGCAGCGGACAAAATCTGCCTCCCAACATGACGGTATCGGCAAGCTCGGCCACGGTATGTCCTAATGCTGCTGTCACGCTGAGCATTACATCTACTATTCCCGGCTATACGGGTTATACCTACCAGTGGCAATCTTCCCCAACCGGAAGCTCTTACACCAACGTCGGAAGCCCGGTTGCCAATCCTTCGATTACCGTCAACCCGGCTCAAAGCAATTACTACATCTGCGAGATCCTGTGTAACGGCTCTCCTGCCATAAGCACGGCATCGGTATTTGTCACCGTAAATGCTCCTGCGGTAAACATCACCGCTCCTTCGTATTCCATTTGCCCGGCCGAGCCTCTGACCCTGACTGCCGGCGGCGCCTCGACCTATGTATGGGCTCATGACGGCACAACGACAGCAACGACGGTTGTAACTCCGACAGCCACCACGATCTACTCTGTAACGGGCACTGCCACCAACAGCTGCTCTTCTACAGCGACCCTGAGCATTTTTGTAAAACCGGCCACCGGTATCACGGGCACCATTACCACAGCTTCTGTGCCTGTACCGGGAACAGCGATTCTCTATAAGTATGAGCCTTTCTTCACCAAGTTCGACTCGGTAACTTCACAACCGATCGCTGCCAACGGTGGTTATAACTTTGCTTCGGTGAACTATGGCATTTACATCGTGAAAGCGGTTCCTTCCGCCAGCAGCCTGCAGGTAACTTACGGCCTCAACTCCATTAACTGGAAAACAGCCATCCAGATCAATCACAGCTGCGCGACCGCTGACGTTCAGGACATCAACGTAGTCGCCTTAACGCCATTAACCGTCGGGCCAGGCTCGATGAGCGGTAAGATCGAAGAAGGCCAGGGCTTTGGCCAGCGACCGGGTTCTGCTTACAGCCCACTGGCACCGGGCAACCCAATCGGGGGAATTATCGTAAAAGGCGGGAAAAATCCGGGAGGTAACATGTTTGCACAAACCGTTACCGGTTCCAATGGTACTTACACCCTCTCCGGCTTACCAAATAATGCAGCGGGTGAAGAGTATTTCATCCTTGTGGATATCCCGGGACTGGATACGAACGGGACCTACCACCGCGTCATCTCTACAGGAAGCAACACCTACATCAACCTAAACTTTATTGTGGACTCGGCTAAAATTAATCCTATCCAGAATGTGAGTGTCCGTCAGTCTGCAGCCTTAGCTGAAAACAGCATCAAGGTATACCCTAACCCAAGCCATGGCAAGGTATCGATTGCCTACACCCTGGCTACGGCTTCCGATGTATCGGTGGAATTATACGATGTGGTAGGAAAATCCCTGAAAACCATTGTTCCTGCCTCGCAGGAAGGCGCCGGCGCGCATACACATCAGGTTATGCTAAGCGAGCTAAGCCAGGGCATGTACTTTGTGAAGCTCCGGATCAATGAGAGCGAAACATCCGTTAAGCTTTTTGTAACGCACTAACCGGCCTGATTATCCTAAAAAGCTGCCTTGTTTGTAAACAGGGCAGCTTTTTTTATAAACAGATGTCGTTAAAAAATCAGTTTTAACATAATAAATAACTACTTTAGTCTTCTTTTATAATATATTCATCTAATAAATCCAACCCCACGATGAAACATTTCTATTCACTCCTTATCCCCCTTTTTCTTCTCCTTACCTGCAGGATACAGGCGCAATGCACCTGGACCAATGTGGGTGCCGCTGCTGCATCGACAGCAACGAACACGGCGTATAATGATATTGCCCTCACACCGGGAGATGTTCCCTACATTGCTTATACCGATGCCTCACTTTTTTCGGCTGTGGCTGTGAAAACGTACAGTGCAGGCGCCTGGCAGGCGGTAGGATCACTGAGCACCTACACCAATTCGGCCTACACCAGCCTTGCCATGGATGGCACCGTTCCCTATGTGGCCTTTTCGGATGGCTCCAATGGTAGACGCTTACTGGTCAGAAAATATACGGCGGGAGCCTGGTCGACTGTAGGTGCTGCGGTATCCACGAGCACCGCCAATTATGTGTCGCTCGCCGTGCATAGCGGAACGCCTTATGTGGCTTATGTGGATGTGGCAAACTCTTCGAGGGCAACGGTGAAAACCTTTAGTGCCGGCGCGTGGGTGACCCTGGGAACAGCGGTGTCCACCAGCACAGCTTCCTATACCTCGTTATCCATTGATGATTCGGGAACGCCTTATATCATTTACCAGGATGTGGCGAACAGCAACCTGGCCACGGTGAAACGATACAACGGCACAGCCTGGGTGGCTGTAGGCACGGGCACGGTATCTACCGGCGCCGTCAATGAAACCTACATTGATGTGAGCTATAACAACACGCCTTATGTGGCCTTCAATAATGCCGCTAATATCGGCACCATCAAAACTTTCACCGCCGGTGCCTGGCAATCGGTAGGGTCGGGAACTGTGGGAAGTGTATATGCCTCTATTGCTTTAGCCCTTGATCCTGCCGGCACGCCTTACCTGGCCTATTATGAATTGGGAAGTTATAAATCAAGTGTATCGAAGTATAACGGCTCAGCATGGGTATATGCCGGCAATAATTATTTTTCGATCAATACGCCAAACTCTCATGGCCTGGCGATTACCACAACAGGCACGCCTTATGTGGTGATCGGTGATGCCACAAGCGGCTCATACGTCAAAAAGCTGGGAAGCCTCAGCGCCATTACCACCCAGCCCATGTCTCCTACGGTATGTGCCGGCACCAATGCGCCTGTGAGCATTGCTACCAATACAACCGGTGTAAGCTACCAGTGGCAGGTAAGCCTGGGCGCCAACTATGCCAATACTGTGAATGGCGGGGCCTATAGCGGTGTCACCACCGGCTCATTGAACATCCTGGCTCCCGGTGTTGGATTTAGCGGCAATCTATACCGTTGCGTGGTGAACGACAACTGCACCAACCTGATCTCGAACACCGTGACGCTGACCGTAAATCCCTTACCATCCGTTGGCGTGAGCAGCCCAACCATTTGTGCAGGCACCATGAAAGCCATTAGCGCAACAGGCGCCGCAACGTATTCGTGGAGCACAGGAAACACAACGGCCACCATTGTGGTATCGCCGACAACCACGACCAACTATACCGTTACCGGAACGAATGCCTTTGCCTGCAGTGCAAGCGCGATTTCCACGGTAACGACGATCTTCTCCAAAAACATCAGCGGCAACGTGAGCAGCTCCGTTGGCGCGGTAAGCGGAAACATGATCCTGTACCGCTACCGCCCGGTATTAGGTAAATGGGATTCCGTCGCCTTTACGCCCTTCAGCTCTATTTATTCTTTTGGCCCGGTAGATAGTTCCCTCTATGTGATCAAGGCTGTACCAACCGCCACCAACGTGCTGGTAACCTATGGCAGCAGTGCCATCAGCTGGAAAGGCGCCACGACGGTTTCTCACGGCTGTACGAATAATGCCACGCAAAATATTACCATTATTGCCTTAAGCACTATCGGCAACGGCCCGGGCTCCATGAGCGGAAAAATTGTGGAGGGCCAGGGCTTCGGCCAACGCTCTTCTTCGGTATACAGTCCTTTGGCTCCCGGAAATCCGATTGGTGGGATTATCGTGAAAGGCGGTAAGAACCCCGGAGGCAATATGTTTGCACAAACCGTGACGGCTGCCGACGGAACTTATACCTTATCGGGATTACCAAATAACACCACGGGAGAATCCTACTTTTTACTGGTAGATATTCCGGGGCTCGATACAAACCAAACCTATCATAAGATCTTGAATGTTGGCAACAACCAATTCAATAACCTCGACTTTGTGGTGGACTCGGCAAAGATCAACCCGCAGTCTTTTGTCGGGATCGAACAGCAGGAAGATGCGGCGACGGAAATTATTGTGTTTCCTAATCCTGCCAAAAACAAAGTAAGCATCCGCTATGAGCTACAGGCCGAATCGCTGGTGAGCATTGAGCTGACTGATATTATGGGACGTACAATAAAGACGATGGTGGCCGGCAAACAGCAATTGCCGGGCAGGTATGACCATTCGGAAAGCATATCCGATCTCAAAACAGGTTTGTATTTTATAAAGACCGTTATTAACGGCACGGAACATATCACGAAATTTTTGATCACGAATTAATCATTACTTAATCCTCCCCAATGAAGAAGCTATCTTTCACTCTTTCCATAGCACTATGCCTGCTTTGTTCGTTTATGAGCGCACAAATCACGATGGGCAACGCTACCAATACAGTCAACGCCTCTATGTCATTTTATGATGACGGCGGTGGATCGGCCAATTACAACAATGCGCAGAACCTCACACAGGTCGTGACGACCACTATTCCGAATTTCAGGATGAAGGTGGGCTTCACCTCATTTTCTACGGCAACGGTCAGCGACTCATTAAGTATTTATAACGGGGCAACGCCTTCGCCCGCCAGCTTCCAGGCAAAATATTCGGTGACCAGCATGCCACCCAACCATTATGCAACAGGCAATACGATGACTTTTCGTTTTATGTCTGACGCCAGCGGTAATGCCGCAGGCTGGGTAGCCACCGTGGCTCCTTTCGGGATTGCTTCGATTACACAAACCACCAGCTCCCAATCGTCGTTGATTACCTTCACCGTTAATGGCACCAATACCGACTGGACCTCTGGGATCTCGGCCGTTAACCTCATCCATAGCGTAACGAGCACTTCTTTAAGTATGATCACCTATTCTGCCATCAGTACCTCTCAGCTCAAGGTGACGTTTAATGTTCCCTGTAATGCCGACCTGGGCTTATATGATCTCCGTATTATGCAGCCGACACAGGGACTTACCCAGATGCCGAATGCTTTTAACGTGACGCCTTATGCGGTGAATCTAACGGGAACCGATGTGCTCTGTGCCTTTATGAATACGGGGGCGATCACTTCCACCGTTACAGGCGGAACAGGCGGCTATTCGTATTATTATTCTCCTGTGTCTATCACCACAGCAAACGCTTCCAATTTAGCAGCCGGAGCCTATACACTTACGGTAACAGATGCCAATTCCTGCACACGGACAAAGACGATCACCATTACGCAACCGGCATCGCTTTCCAATGGTTATCCCAACTCACAAACGATATGCAGCGGGCAAAGCGCCGTGCTTACCATGACGGCCAGCGGTGGTGTCGGCGGCTATACCTATACCTGGACGGGACCGAACCTCAGCAGCACCAACACGGCCGGCACGCTTGCCTCGCCTCTAAGCTCCACAACCTATACTTACTCTGTTATGGATGCCAATGCCTGCGTTGCAACAAGCACATTGATTGTGAATGTGAACAACCCTGATGCAATCAGCATTACAGCATCTCCTAATCCCATTTGTGCCGGCGCTACTTCCAGCCTGTCGGCTTCCGGAGCTTCCACAAGCTATACCTGGAGCAATGGAGCTGCAAGCAATAGTACAACGGTGGTTCCGGTAAGCACCACGGTTTATTCCGTAACAGGTACTGCTTCTAATGGCTGTACCAAAACAGAAACAGTGTCGGTGACCGTGAATCCTAATCCTGTGATTTCCGCGACTACCGCTACTCCTGTATGCCTTGGCGGCAACCTCATCTTCATTAATAACTCCACAGGCGCGGGGATCTATTCCTGGTCGGGCCCATCGTCTTATGCATCCACAGTTGCCAATCCAATGATCCCGAACATTACCTATGCGCAGGCCGGAACCTATACGCTTACGGGCATGAATGCCGCCACAGGCTGCTCTGCCTCCAATACGGTACCTGTTACGATCAATGCTTTACCATCGCTGACGCTGACGGGAGGGTCTTCTTCCCTCTGCGCCGGAAGTACTTTTACGGCCAGCGGCACCGGTGCCATAACCTATACCTGGATGCCGGGCAGCTCAACGGGAGCCAGCCAGACCTTTACGCCATCTGCCAGTACGATTTATACGGCTACGGGAACCGATGCTACGGGATGCTCCGGCAGCAATACGCTCGCCATTACCGTAAATCCCTTGACAGCGATCAACGGTACGGCAACGGTAAGCTCCAACCCGGTAACGGGCAAAGTGACGCTTTATGCCTATGAGCCTTTCTTAACGAAATTCGATTCGATTACCACACAAAACACCAACGGTGCAGGCGCTTACTCCTTTACGGCTGTGCCGGCAGGAAGCTATATCGTGAAAGCGATCCCTACCGCGAGTACGCTCCAGGTGACGTATGGCAACAGCGCTATCAGCTGGCAAAATGCAACGGTAATCAACCATACCTGTATTAACTCTTCTTCACAAAACATCAGCGTCATGCCTTTTACCTCCATTACGGCGGGACCCGGCTTACTCAGCGGCAGAATCACGGAGGGCCAGGGCTTCGGGCAACGTGCTTCTTCGGCATACAGTCCTTTGGCTCCCGGAAATCCTATTGGCGGCATTATCGTGAAAGGTGGCAAGAACCCGGGCGGTAACATGTTTTCGCAAACGGTGACGGGAAGCAACGGCACTTACACCTTATCAGGATTGCCGGTGAATACGGGCGAAGACTTTTTTGTGATGGTGGATATTCCGGGACTCGATACCAATGGGACCTACCACCGCTTTATCGTTACCGGCAATGCGCAATATACCAACCTCGATTTTGTGGTGGATTCGGCCAAGGTAAACCCGGTGCCTTCTGCTACCGGCATCCATACATGGGAAGAACCGGCGCAGCAGGTCAGCCTGTATCCTAACCCGGCGAAACACAAGCTCACGGTGCGTTATACCTTACGGGAAAGTGCGGTGGTATCCATCGAATTGTTTGACCTGCTGGGCCATTGCGTGAAATCCATCACGGAGAGCGGCAGGCAGGAAGCGGGAACGTATACGCCTGTACTTAACATCAGCGACCTGAAGGCGGGGGTCTACCTGTCACGGATCCGGATAAATAATTTTGAAACAAATACGAGGATTTTTATCACGGACTAAGTGGGTGATTTTGCCTATTTTTATGTCTTTGCATAAGCCCGGAAAGCAGGTCCTGTAAACCTGCTTTTTGTTATATTTGATGCGCCTAATGAATCTGAACCCGAAATATTTTTTTCTATTTTGTCTGTTATTTTTCTGCGGTTTAGGCTGTATTTCACAATCTTACAATTTCAAGAATTACAATACCGACCAGGGCTTACCGCAATCGCAGGTGCTGGCGATCTTCCAGGACCACAGCGGCATGATGTGGTTTGGCACGAACAGCGGAGGCGTAGGAAAATACGACGGCAATAAGTTTACCACCATTTCCGACAATGAAGGCCTCATCAACAATGTGGTTTTTTCCATTGCCGAAAACAAAGGGCATGAACTGGTATTTGGCACAGCCAAAGGACTGAGCGTATACAATGGCGTAACGTTCCGCAACTATTCCGAAAAACAGGGCCTGAAAAACAGCTGGATCTTCAAAGTCCTGCAGGACGATGACATGACCTGGATCGGGACGCAGGAAGGCGTATATCAACTACAAAACGGTAGAATCCTTCCCTTTAATAAGGACGAATTATTAAACAAAAGCTCTGTTTACTCCATCTTTATAGATGACGAACAAAACCTTTGGTTTGCGACCCTGCAAAACGGGGCGATTTATTATAACAGGAAATCCGGGGAGTTCAGGCATTTTTCGACTGCCAACGGACTGATGAATGACTTTATCTTTTCCATAGGTCAGCGAAAAAACGGCGATATGCTCGTCGGTACTCAAACCGGGCTTAATATTATTTCTAAAAAATTCGAAGTCCGCAAGGCGGATGAACTTCCCAAGAATGAGAATATTTCCTACAGCTGCGTTTTGGTGTTGGATAACGACCGGGTCTTGTTCGGCTCTCATGCCGAAGGAATTATTTGTTTTGATTTCAACCTGAAACAACGGGTAGCGCAATACAATAGTATCAATGGCCTGACGAGCAACCCTATCCAATGCCTTTTCAAAGACCGTGAGGACAACCTCTGGATCGGAACCGACGGAGCCGGCGCCTACCGCTACAAGAATAATAAGTTTGTATACTATACCAAAGCCGATCGTCTTCCGGATAATTATGTGAATACAGTGGCGCAGGATAAGAAAGGCCGCTACTGGCTGGCTCTGCGCAGTAACGGCTTATGCCGGATCGATGGGCAGGAGATTACGTATTATAGTTTTGAAATGAACCGGCCGAACACCTTACCGGACAATAATATCAATGCTATTCTTGTGGCCTCCGACGGCCGCTTGTTCTTCGGCACGAATGATGGCCTGTGCCTTTACGATGACATTTTTCAGAATATCCAGACAGAAGCATTTCATCATAAATACATTTTGTCGCTTTACGAAGACAGTAAAAAAAACATCTGGATAGGCACTAACGACGGTCTCTTTAAATATGACAAAGGGCTTATTACGGAAGCTTCGGCCGTAAACGCGCTGAAACAAGCAGACATGCCCTTTCCTATATTCACTATCGTGGAAGATAAGGCAGGGGCTATATGGGCCGGTACTGAAAACGGAGCCGTGAAATACGACAAGGGAGAGATCGTGCTGTTTTCGGACAAAACGCATCTGAATGCCCGGAGGATTCAGAATATTACCAAAGACGCTCAGGGGAATTTGTGGTTTGGCACAGAAGAAGGCCTGTTTAGTTACAACTATAAGGAATTTACCAAAATCTCCCAGAAGAACGGCTTATCATCGAACTTCATTAATTTTGTACAAACCGACAAGTTTAACCGTTTGCTGATCGGCACCAATACCGGGATTGACATCCTGGATCTGAAAGATTTTTATGCCGGAAAAATCAGCATTAAACATTTCGGAAAAAACGACGGTCTGCTAAGCGTAGAATCTAATTTTAATGCGGCCTTCAAAGACCGGGAGGGTTGTATTTTAATCGGTACACCAAACGGACTGGAAATCTACAATCCGGCATTCGACACCAAAAATATGCTGGAGCCCCTGACGCATGTGAGCAGCGTTAAACTGTTCTTCGGGCAGGAAGATATTTTCAAATACGCTGAAAAAGACAGCGTGACCTTATTGCCAAAAGAATTGAAACTGCCTTTTTCGAAGAACCACCTTACCTTCCAGTTTGTGGGAATAAGCTTAACGGCTCCCGAAAAAGTAATGTACCAATATAAGCTCGAAGGCCTCGACAACGATTGGACCCCACCAACAGCGAAAACCGAAGCCACCTATTCATCGCTGCCGCCGGGCCGGTACAAGTTCATGCTTAAGGCCATGAACAACGACGGGGTGTGGAACCGGGAGCCTGTTATCTTCGAATTTGAGATCTCTCCGCCCTGGTACAATACCTGGTGGTTCTACACCTTGTGTGCCATTGTGCTGATTGGCAGCATCAGCCTTTACAACTATGTGCGCACCAAAAAACTCATTGCCGATAAGCAAAAGCTGGAACAGGTGGTAGACGAGCGCACGAAGGAGCTGCGCGACGAGAAGGAAAAAGTAGAGAGCATCAATAAGGAAGTGATCGAGCAGAAAACCATCATCGAGCACAAGAATGTGGAGATCACCGACAGTATCAAATATGCCAAGAACATCCAGGAGGCGCTGCTGCCAAACCTCAGTAACATCCATGAGCTGTTCGGGCAGAGCTTTGTGTTGTATATGCCGAAGGACATCGTGAGTGGCGACTTTTACTGGTTTGCCAGGAACGGCGACACGCGCTTTATTGCCGCAGTCGACTGTACGGGCCACGGTGTGCCTGGTGCCTTTATGAGTATTGTGGGCAACACCCTGCTGAATGAGATTGTGAACGAGAAAAAGATCACACGCCCGGGCGATATCCTGCTGGAGCTGCATAAGGGCGTGAAGATTGCACTGAACCAGAATGCCCAGGAGTTTGAGAGACGCGACGGGATGGACATTACGCTTTGTGCCTTTACGGATCATTCGACCGAGGTGGAATATGCCGGTGCCAACAGGCCGCTGTGGATCTACCGCAAAAACCAAAACTACGGGCTGGACATTATCAAGGCGTCTAAATTCCCGATTGGGGGGCTTGAGCTGGAAGAGCACCGGGTGTATGAAAACCACGTTATTACCGTAGAGGAAGGTGATTGCCTTTACCTGTTCAGCGACGGTTATGCCGATCAGTTCGGCGGGCCGAAGGGTAAAAAATTCATGCTTACCAACTTACAGAAAACCATCCGCGATATGGTGGAACTGCCGATGCCACAGCAAAAACAGGAGCTCGAGCAGACCTTCATTCACTGGAAACAGGATACGGAACAGATCGACGACGTCCTCGTGATCGGCATCCGGATCTGAGGCTTTTTTTAGGTTTAATCCCACATTTTTTGTGTAAATTAGTACTTTATAATTATGAAAAATCAGTACTGTATTATTATGGCTGGTGGCGTGGGTTCGCGTTTCTGGCCAATGAGCACCACCAATCATCCCAAGCAATTTTTAGATATTTTAGGTACCGGAAGAACCTTACTGCAACAAACCTTCGACAGGTTCAAGGAACTCTGCCCTCTGAATAATATTTATGTGGTTACCAACGACATTTATGAACAACTGGTAGTTGAGCAATTACCGGGATTACCCAAAGAAAATATTTTGACAGAGCCTGCCCGCAAAAATACGGCGCCCTGCATTGCCTATGCCTCCTACAAGATCCATAAGCTCAATCCCAATGCCCTCACGGTAGTGGCTCCTTCCGATCACCTGATCACAAAGGAGGACACTTTTGTGAAAGCGATTAAATCCTGCTTTGCGAAAGCCAAAGCGGAAGAGTGCCTGGTAACGCTTGGTATCAAGCCTTCGCGGCCCGACACGGGCTACGGCTACATCCAGTTCATCGATTCGCCGGTAAAAGAAAAAGACAAGCGCATCTACAAGGTAAAAACTTTCATGGAGAAGCCGCAGCTGGAGCAGGCCAAGCTCTTCATCGAAACCGGCGAGTTCCTTTGGAACAGCGGCATCTTTATCTGGAGCACCAAAAGCATCATTCATGCCTTCGAGCAGCTCGACCCTGAATTGTCCAATATTTTCAAGGAAGGCACGGAACATTACAACACGCCTTCGGAAGAAGAGTTTATCAAAAGGGCTTATAACATCTGCAAGAACGACTCGATCGATTACAGCGTGATGGAGAAGGCGAAAAATGTATACGTGCGCTCTTCCATCATCGGCTGGAGCGACCTGGGCACCTGGGGCTCACTGTTTACGCACATCAAGCACGACAAGGGCAACAATGCCCTGGTAGGAAAAAATATTATGGAATACGATTGCCACAACTGCATTGTGCATGTGCCCAATGATAAGTTGGTGGTGATGCAGGGCCTGAAGGATTACATCGTGGTGGAATCGGAAGGCGTGCTGATGATCTGCAAAAAACAGGACGAGCAACAGATCCGTAATTTTGTGAACGACGTGAAGGTGATGAAAGGCGATAAGTATGTTTAACGGATAAATCCTCTCTATGCAGCAGGCGCTGGCCCCTTCCAAACATTTGAATAAGCTCATCATTGTGGCCGCCTTAGGCTATTTTGTTGACATCTACGACCTCCTGCTTTTTGGCGTGGAAAGGGCGCAAAGCCTGAACGAAATTCTTCCCGAACAATATCCCGGCATTTCGGATGCCGTCAAAAAACTCCTGAATGCTTCTTACGGCAAGCTTTTGCTCAACTGGCAAATGGCGGGTATGATCATCGGCGGCATCTTCTGGGGCATCCTGGGAGATAAGAAAGGCCGGCTTTCCGTGCTTTTCGGCTCCATCCTCACATACTCCCTGGCCAATATTGCCAATGGCATGGTACACAGCACCGACTCTTATATGGTTTTACGGTTCATTTCCGGTTTCGGCCTGGCAGGCGAGCTGGGCGCGGGCATTACGCTGGTGAGCGAAAGCATGAGCAAGGAGCGGCGCGGCTACGGCACCATGATCGTTGCCACGGTAGGCGTGTTCGGCGCAGTGGTGGCCGGCTTTATGGGCGATGTGATCACCAACTGGCGTTATTCCTTTTACCTGGGCGGTGCTATGGGCCTGGCCTTACTTGTGCTCCGCATCGGTATTTTTGAATCGGGGATGTTTGCGCAGGTGAAGAACGATGAAAGCGTGACGCGTGGCAATATCCTGCAGCTGTTTTCCAATGCGAAGAACCTTAAAAAATACCTCTGTATTATTTTTGTGACGGTACCGGTATGGTATGTCATGGGCACACTGGTCCTGTTTTCGCCGGAGCTGAGCGAGAGCCTGGGACTGGCGGAAGGCTCTGTTTCGGCCGGTAAGTCCATTATGTTTGCCTATGCGGGAATCACCGTAGGCGATATTGCTTCGGGCCTGGTAAGCCAGCTGCTGAAATCCAGAAAGAAGGCTTTAGGTCTTTTCTTATCGATGACGGTGCTGGGTGTGATCCTCTATTTTATTTTCGGCGGCACCTCGGTGTTTGTCTTCTACAGCATCGTTACCTTTATCGGCTTTGCCACCGGCTATTGGGCGGTGTTTATCAGCACGGCTTCCGAGCTGTTCGGCACCAACATCAGGGCAACGGCAACGACAACGGCTCCTAATTTTGTGCGCGGCTCCACCATCCTTATTTCGCTGCTGCTTAATTTTATCATCTCGGCTTTTAGTGTGGATAAGCTGCTGGCTACCCAGATTACCGGCGCCATCATTATTGGCATAGGATTTATTGCACTCTATCACCTGGAAGAAACATTTCATAAAGACCTGGATTATGTCGAGTAACAAAACCACCGTGGTTATAGGCGCATCGCCCAACACGGAACGCTACAGCTACAAGGCCACCATCAGCCTTCAGAACCATCAGCACACGGTGTATCCTGTCGGGCTGAGAAAGGGGATCATTAACGGGCTGGAGATCATCACCGATAAGCCTGCGTTGGAGAACATCGATACAGTAAGCCTGTACGTAGGACCTGATAACCAGCCTTACTGGTATGAGTATATCCTTTCCCTGAAACCGAAGCGCATCATTTTCAACCCGGGTACCGAAAATCCTGAATTCGAAAAGATGGCGGCCGATCAGGGCATTGAAACCACAGAAGCCTGCACCCTGGTGTTGCTTTCCATCAAGCAGTATTAATATTTTTGAGGCAGTATTTCCACAATGATCCGCTTTAGCACCAAATCATTCCAGGAACTGGGCACACAGGAGCTTTATGAGCTGCTGCACCTGAGGGCGGAAGTATTTGTGGTAGAGCAAAACTGCCCCTACGCCGATCCGGATAACAAAGACCAGGCATGCCTGCATGTGATGGGCTTTGAGGGCACGCAACTGGCGGCTTATGCGAGGCTGGTGCCTCCGGGCCTTATATACGACTCAGCTGCTATAGGGCGTGTAGTGATTGCAGGAGCCTTCCGCAAGCATGGCTATGGAAAAGAGCTGATGAATTATTGCATCGGCGAATGCCTCCGTCATTTTAAGAGCGATACGATCACCATCTCGGCACAGCAGTACCTTGAGAAATTTTACACGGAGCTGGGCTTCGTCACCAAAAGCGATTTCTACCTGGAGGATGGCATTCCTCACATCAAAATGAAGTATCATCCACCTCATATAACTGCGTGATGGCAAGAAGCTGGCAATCCGGCAAGTTTGCGGGATGAACCGACATGAGCTCCTTTTATTGAATTTTAAAATCTAAAAACTATGAGATCCTTATTTACCATCATCGTCCTGTTCCTGGCGGCTTCACTTCCTGCGCAGGAATACCTGGAAAAGATTGCGAAGGAATCCTGCTCCTGCTCCAAGTCCCTGAGCGATACCAGCAACACCGAGCGCATGTACATGGAGCTTGGGCTTTGCATGATCAAAGCAGCTGAGCCCTACAAGAAGCAGCTGAAAAAAGAATACAACATCAACCTCGATAACATGGAAAACGAAGGGGAGGCGCTCGGGAAAATTATCGGTTTGAAAATGGCCACCATTTGCCCGGACGTGCTCATCAGGCTGAGTGAAAAGGAAAATGCAGGCACCAAAAGCACCGGGCCTGCACAGGAGTCTTTCCAGGGACGTGTCACGAAGATCGAGAAAGATTTTTTCGTTGTGTTCAGCATCAACGACAACGCCGGAAAATCCTTAAAATTTTACTGGTTGACCAATGCCGAATCGAACATCGAGCTGGTGAACAAATACGAGCAGCTCTTTGATAAAGATGTGAAAGTGAAATACCATTCCATGATGTTATTCGATCCCAGGATCAGCGATTACCGCAACTTCAACGTGATTGACAAGATAGAGCAGCTGAGCAGGTAAGAACGGAGCTGTTTTATCAGCCGATGCCATTGATCTGACATCCAAGCAGCGCCTCCCTGGCTTCAGGCATTCCGCAAATAAACCCTCAACAGGAACGTTTATTGGTTGAATGCGCCCTCTTATCAAAATCGCCACAAAATAATAGTGGTTTTGCTTACGTTTATCATCTAAAACCATGCTATGAAACACGCCTTATTTATCGCTTTATGTAGCTTATACTTCCTGAAAGGCCATTCGCAAACTACTATTGTCACCATTGCGGGCACTGGCACGCAGGGCAACGGTGGCATCGGCGGCCCGGCAACTTCCTGTGAGCTGAAGTACCCGCTGGATGCCGTTTCCGATCATGCCGGCAATTTATACATCACCGATAGCGGGAACCATGCTGTCAAAAAAATAGATGCAAACGGGATCATGACGCATTTTGCCACCATCTACGAACCCGTGGCCATTGCCTGCGACAAACAGGATAACCTCTTTGTGATTTCCCAGAACTACCAATCGGTCATGAAAATTTCTCCCGCCGGGAACGTGTCGCTGTTTGCAGGGATGGCCGACGGAACGCACGCCTATAGCGGCGACGGAGGCCCTGCCACTTCCGCCACTTTAGATTATCCCTATGGGCTTGCCATTGATACCGCAGGTAATGTGTTTATTTCTACCAACGGGGATGCCAGGATCCGGAAAGTGAATACATCGGGCATTATTTCCACCATTGCCGGCAACGGGCCAAGTGGTGTGGGGCCAACAGGTAATAACGGACCTGCGACAGCCGCCTACCTCTCATCGCCACGCGGCATCGCCTTTGACAAGGCCGGTAACCTCTATGTGGCCGAGCAGGTCAGCCAGGTGAGACGGATCAGCACAGCCGGCATTATCAATAAATTTGCCGGCGACTATGCGCTCGGCCTTGGCTACAGCGGCGACGGGGGCCCTGGAAAAAATGCACAATTAAACGGACCGGTAGAAGTGTCTGTCGATTCCGCCAACAACGTGTATATTTCAGATATGGGTAACCAGGTGATCCGCATGGTGAATACAAGCGGCATCATCAGTACGTATGTAGGCAGCGGATTTCACGGAGGACCGGGAGGCGCGGCAGGACAAGGCGGCTATGCCGGCGATGGCGGACCTTTATTAGCATGCCGCTTAAATAATCCCTGGGGCCTGACCTTTACGCATTCGGGAGAGCTGGTGATTGTTGACTGGTTTAATCACCGCGTGAGAAAAATCACGCTCCTTACATCGATGTCTGAGCATAGTTCACCAACTCTGTTTTCCGTTTATCCGAATCCCGCGAAGGGGCTGTTTCAGCTAAGGCTGGAAAGCCCGGGGAAGCTACAGATCATCAATAGCCTGGGACAGGAGGTCTTGACGGAAAGCCTGCCGGCAGGAGATCATCGCATCGATCTGAAAGACCGGGCTCCGGGAATTTATTTTATCAGCGTAACGCAGGGCGATCAGCAGCAAACGCTGAAGCTCGTGCATGACAGCGAATAGAATATCCACATCGGCTCAGTTGCTCAAAAAATAAATGCCGATGGTGTCCCGGTCGATGCCTATCACAGCAGGCATCTCATCATCAGGATCAGTATTGGTGAGGAAAGTAGCATCCGTGCCGAATACTTCCAGGAAGGTATTCTTTAAGCTGATAAATTTCTCCTGTGCTTCTTTGTAATCCGGCTCCTCTACCGTTAATTCGGAAAAATCTTTTATTTCCTCCAGCGAGCGCGTGATGATATGATCCAGGCGGGCTCCGGGATTATTCACCATCAGCCATTCCTGCTCTATCAGCGGTTCCGTGTCCATCGACTCTGGCGTGTAATCCACAAAAATACGGTACAGAAAATACCTCAGGAAGGCATCACGGAAAACAGGATTTTCAGGCTCCCCTATATAATGGTGCACCGTATCTATATCTTCCTGGTGATACTTTCGCCAGCTTGCGTCGGCGAGCGGGCCTGTAAAATGGGTTTCCTCAAAATCGTCGAGGTGCAGCACCTTGCACCAGGGCTCATAATGGCCGTATTCCAGGCGCATGATACGACCGATCGTTTCTCTTTTTTCCGGCTTACTCATTCAGAAACTCTTTTAGGATCATGGCCGTTATTTCCGGCAAGGCGCTATTCTTTTTCACGGAGCATATTTCCCCGATACAGGTGCCATGAACACCCGGCAATACAACCAGCTGTGCCCCCGGAATCAGCTGTGCCATGCGCGCAGTATGCTCTACAGTAATCACATCCTTATCCGCTACCACCATCAGCACCGGCACGCCGATGGCTTTCAGGTCCTCATCATTCCCATCGCGGAAATCAATCATGCGCTGCTTATCTTTTTCAAACATCACCTGCAACCCTTTCGTATCCGGGTTTACCTCGAGGTAAGCCTCCTGTAATAAGGCGGGCATGTTGTCGAGCGTGGCTCCCTGCATCCCCTCAAAAAATCCGGGAATGAGGCCTTCCCGCTTCCAGGCAGCCGCAATGGGAATGAGCTTATTTACCAGCTGCGGATGCCTGACGGCGATCTTCAAAGCGGTCGTAGCGCCGTTACTAAAACCCAGGATATTCGCTTTGGCAATTTGCAGGTGCTTCAGTAAAGCAGCCACATCATCGGCATCCTGCTCAAACGACTCGGGCGCATCGCGGTCGCTGCTCCGTCCGTGAGCCTGCAGCTCTACAGCGATGATCTTCCCGTAATCCGCCAGCAAAGGCAGGAGATTCCCGAAAGAAGAGCCGATCGTGGAGCCGCCGCCATGGATCAAGACCAAAGGCAGATCACCTTCACCGTAAATTTCATAATACATCGTGATTCCATTCACAGGAGCATAAGCGGCTATTTTAGCAGTTTTCATAGGTTGAGCATTTAGTAAGAGTAGTAAGAGGAACGATTGACCGGTCCCGGAAACTAAAATACTCATTTTTTGAATGGCGGAAAAGAGCGGCGTCCTGAACCGGCGGTGGTTTATATCTTTTGGAGGCCACCCATCGCCAAACGTCCTGAAAATTGTATCTTGCGGTTTTCTATGTCAGTCAGGATCGCCTCATTAAATTCAGGAAGTAACGGTAATTGTTATTATGTGTCGTATGGCGGCGAAGCCGTGCTGGTAGACGTGGGCATTTCCTGCCGCGAGGTGGAAAAACGCATGACCCGGATCGGGCTCAGCATGCAGGAAGTGAAAGCCATTTTTATTTCACACGAGCATTCCGATCATATCCGAGGCGTGGAAGTACTTTCCAAAAAATACCAGCTGCCGGTTTATATCACGCCCGCAACGCTCAAAAGCAGCCGCATGGTGATTCGTCCGGATCTCATCCGCTCTTTCCGCTCCGACGAAGACATTCAGCTGGGGAACCTTTTCGTGAAGCCTTTTTCAAAACGGCATGATGCTGCCGATCCCTACAGCTTTGTGGTCAGCGCAAATCATATCCACATCGGCGTATTTACCGACATCGGCTCCTGCTGCAGTAACGTGATCCGCTACTTCAAACAATGCCATGCCGTATTCCTGGAAGCCAATTATGACAAAGAAATGCTGGATACCGGCATGTATCCTTACCACCTGAAAAAACGGATCTCAAGCGGGCATGGTCACCTCTCCAATCACGAATCGCTGGAGCTCTTTACCAATCACCGCTCTGACCACATCAGCCACCTGATCCTCTCTCACTTATCGAAAGAGAATAACAGCCCCGAGCTGGTAAAACAGTTATTTGAAAAACATGCGGGCCATACCAAGATCGTTGTTGCCTCGCGCGACTATGAAACCGATGTACATGAGATCACGCATGCCACAAGCCACGTCATGACCTTGTCCCAGGCGCGCGTGACAACCTTTTTACAGCCTTCGCAGCTGAAATTATTTTAAGCTTTCGGTTTACTCCAAACAAAAAAATCCCGGGAATCGTTTCATGTGTTGCAAAACAATGAAGTTTGACTATTAATCTGGGCGTGCCCCTTCCGCGAAAGAACAAGGCGGAAGGGTCGGGCCCTCGCTACTCGCTCTTTATTCCGCTATTGCTCCATAAAGGAGCTCAGACAGACCGCTCCGTCCCTCACGCAATTTCCACGAATCCATACACTTTCCCCTCTTCCACACAAATAAAAAAATCCCACCGTTACCGGCAGGATTTTTAAATTCTAAACCTCTCAAAAACATTAAGCTTGTTTCACGAGCTGGATGTTAGCGATTAATTTAATGTCTTCGCCAACCACCACGCTACCGGCTTCCGTCACGGCATTCCAGGTTAAGCCAAATTCCTTGCGGTTTACGGTTCCCGTTACCTCAAAACCCATCTTGGTGTTTCCATAAGGGTCAACGGCTGTTCCGCCATGCTCTGCTTCGATTTCCACAGCTTTGGTCACGCCTTTGATAGTCAGGTTTCCTGTGATTTTATACAGGTCGCCTTTGGCATGCTTTACAGAGGTAGACTCAAAGGTGATAGCCGGGTATTTTTCGGCATCAAAAAAGTCCGGTGATTTCAAATGCCCGTCGCGTTGCTCCTGGTTGGTATCAATGCTCGCAGGATCTATCGTAAAATGGATTTTGGCATTTTCCAGCTTGTCGCCTTCAAAAGTGGCATCGCCCGAAAATGTTTTGAAAGAGCCGGTTACCGTAGAGATCACCAGGTGTTTTACTTTAAACTGTACTTCGGAGTGTGTTGGGTCAATCGCCCATTTGTTTGCTGTTGCGTTCATGATGTGTATTTTTTTAGGTTTTTAATAATCGTTTTAACGACACAAAGGTTGATCGAAAAAAGTTCCCTCACATTGATCTATGATAATAAAACCGTTTTCCCTGAAAATAGTTTATCCCTATCTTTATCGTATAGTATAAAACCATATGGAAGTCAAACAACATGATACCGAAAAGAACGGTAATTTTTACATCGAAGAAAACGGCAAAACCTTAGCGATCATGACCTATGTGTATGCCGGTGAGCATAAATTCATCATCGACCACACGCAGGTAAACGAAGGCGGCGAAGGAAAAGGCCTGGGCAAGCAGCTGGTACAGGCCGCTGTGGAGTTTGCCCGCAGAAAAGGCTATACCATTTTACCGCTCTGTCCTTTTGCCAAAAGCCTGTTTGATAAAATACCGGACTGGGCCGATGTGCGGGCGAAGTAGGGCGTTTTTTTTAACCCCATAGACACAGAGGAAACATAGTTCATAATGTGGTGCGTTAATGGAACGCGGATGAAGCAGATTGGAACAAGCACCCCGTCTCGCGCGACACCCTTCCAAAGGAGTGGAATTAGAACAGATTTGATTCGGTGGCTGATCACGCCGTGGCGTAACGAAGTCATGGTCTCTTTCTGGCCTGTCTTATATGTCCTTCTATACCTTATATGGTTCCCTGTATTTTCTATGTGACTATGTGGTTTAATTCTGCCCTTATTTACACTACAGAAATTCCATTGATGTCTGTCGTAAGCACCTCGCTCATGTAGTCGAAGAAAGGACGCATGTGGCGGAAAGTAGCAACCGTTTCCTTCACGAAAGAGGGCGCCAGTACTTCCTGGTCGGTGAAAGGCCTGATGAGTAGAAATTGCTTGTAACGCAACAAATCGATGCCTTCATTACTCGCATCATAGCCTTTGGGTGTGGTTTTCACCTGCTCTCCCTGCAAAGCTCCGAAGGTTTTGACAAAATTCTTTGCTTTTAAAATTTTCCTCAGGGGCGCCGCATCAAAGGCAATCTCATCGCGGATCCGCTTCAGGTCTTCGGGGCCGGGCCCCCAGAAACCACCGGCTACAAAGCTGTTTCCCGGCTCGATGTGAAAATAATAACCGCCCCTTCTGAGTTTGGTGGCGCGCCGGTAGCTGCCGCTCCAGTTGGATTTGTAAGGTGTTTTTTCTTTGGAGAAACGGGTGTCGCGGTAGATGCGGTGCAGGCTTTTCTTTCCGCTTGGTGTTTCGATCAGATCCTCCTTGTTCAGCTCCTTCAGCACGGCATCGGCAAAACGCTCGAGCTGCGCCAGCTCTTCGAGGTAACGTTCCTTATGCGCATTGAACCAATCGCGGTTGTTGTTCTTTTTCACGAGCTTCAGGAAGTCGAGCGCCGATGCAGGAATAGCAGTGTTGGAAGGTGTTTTCATAGAATGTTAATCCTCGTAAATGTACAATTTAAAATAGTACCTGCTCTGGCATTAAAACTGCTTTCATGAATTGAGTTCAAACAGGAACGCGGCCCCAAGAGACATGCGCACAATGACCAATATAGATACAGCAGAGGCCGTGACAAAAACAACAAGGCTCCGGGTCATCCGGCAAAAATACAATCACCTGATGAAGGAGCTGGATTTCAGCTATTTTGCATTCATCAGTTTCGTCATTGCCATCAGTGCCTGCCTGGGTGGTGGGCTTGTGAAATTCAGCCTGGAATATAACAGCGTGCTGTGGCAGTTTATTCTTGGCATGTGCTTATCATTGGCCAATATTGTTGCCTGCGTCGCACAACTTCCTGTCAGATGGGTCTTCACGATCTTTGTCGTGACAACGCTTGGAAACATCAGCCTGATCCTGATCTCCGTGTTCCTGTAATTGTATGGAAAAAAATACCCAATCAGGCTTCTTTCCCGATCAGCTTCGATAGCTTGAGATAACCGAGGTGCAGCTCATCGCCGGGAGCATTTTTCTCCCTGATCCTGATATGGAATTTCTCTGCAAATAAGGGCAGCAACATGTCTTTCACATCATACAGGTCGTCCACATCGAGCTTATATTTATCATCGATGTGCGACTCTGCTCCTTTAAATCCTTCCGCTTTGTAAAACACCGTTTGTTTCGCCACAGCAATGGCTTTGGCGCTGTCTGCCGCTACCACCAGCATTTTGTAATGCAGCTCCTCGAACTCGCCCGGCCTGTAGCCTCCGAGGTTGATGAAGAACAAGTGGTGGTGGTTCTCCGGCGCTTCGGTGGTTTCTTCTATCTCCACGGCAAAGCCATTCACCTGCGTCACCTCACGCCAGGCATCGATGTGAAAAGCACCTTTCATTTCCGGCCAGAAAGCATTAATCTGCGGCACAAGATCCTTTAAGCTGCGTGCAATCCCAAAAAACACATCGTGTTGTTCCGTATACCGCCCTTTGGGCTTGCAGCCCACCAATACCATATAAAGTTTCAGATCGTTCATGATGCTTCTGTTTCAGCTACGAAGCTACTAAAAAAGCAGGTATGTTGAATGGCATTAGTTTTTGAGCATGGTATCTAAGATTACTGTTAAAATCTTACGCTTATGCGACTTATCAGTATTAAACTCCACAGTATCATCGATTATCTTTTCGGGATCTTTCTCATTCTCTCGCCCTGGATTTTTATGTTCGGCAAGGATGTGTCCGATGCAGGCTCACCGATCATCGTCGGCATCCTGCTCATTGCCTATAATCTGTTTACGGATTATAACTACAGCCTTGCCAAGCTCATTCCTTTCCGTTATCACCTGATGCTCGATATGGCTTTGGGTGTTGTTCTCGCTATTTCGCCCTGGCTTTTAAACTTCGCCGATATCGTTTACCTCCCGCATGTTTTCCTGGGAGCTGTACTCATCCTGCTCGCTCTCAACACCAACCGCGATCCACGCTTTAACAAGCTGCAGATGCCGGAGTAGCTTCGGCTCCGCTCAGCTACCACTGGTATGTATTGCGAACACAGTGCCTTCGACTGCTCTCGTCCGGCCATAACACTATATTGGTGACTGAGCGGAGACGAAGCCACAAAAAAAGCCTCCACTATACGGTGGAGGCTTCTTAACTTATAGCTAAAAAATTATTTCAATTTGAAAGCAGCTTTTACTTTGGCTACATAGTCTAACTTTTCCCATGTAAACAATTCCACTTTCATTGATTTTATTTTTCCATCAGGAGATTTGAAGGTTTTGGTAACCACTTCATTTTTGCGGCCCATGTGCCCGTATGCAGCTGTTTCGCTGTACATAGGCGTACGCAGTTTCAAGCGCTGCTCGATGAAGTAAGGACGCATGTCGAATACTTTTTGTACTGTTTTAGCGATCTCACCGTCGGTCATTTTTACTTTGGCAGTTCCGTAAGTATCGATGAAGATACCCATTGGCTGAGCCACACCGATAGCATAAGACACCTGCACCAGCACCTCGTCGCAAACACCGGCAGCTACCAGGTTTTTGGCAATGTGACGGGTTGCATAAGCTGCTGAACGGTCAACCTTGCTTGGATCTTTTCCGGAGAAAGCACCACCACCGTGTGCGCCTTTTCCACCGTAAGTATCTACGATAATTTTACGGCCTGTTAAGCCTGTATCACCGTGCGGCCCGCCGATTACGAATTTACCGGTTGGGTTGATGTGGTAATTGATTTTGCTGTTGAACAGGTGAGCGTATTTAGGATAGTTCTTTTTCACACGTGGGATCAGGATCTCCACGATGTCTTTTTTAATTTTGGCAAGCATTTTTTGTTCGCCGTCGAAATCATCGTGCTGTGTAGAAACCACGATCGCGTCGATGCGTACAGGCTTGTTGTTATCATCGTACTCCAGAGTTACCTGTGATTTGGCATCCGGGCGTAAATATTTAATCGCTTTGTTCTCGCGACGTAAAGCCGCCAGCTCTAATAAGATAGCATGTGCTAAATCCAAAGCCAAAGGCATGTAGTTAGCAGTTTCGTTGGTTGCATAACCGAACATCATCCCCTGGTCACCGGCACCCTGCTCTTCTTTTTTCTTTTTGTCAACACCCTGGTTGATATCAGCAGATTGCTCATGGATAGCAGATAAGATACCGCATGAGTTAGCTTCGAACATATATTCCGATTTGGTGTAACCGATCTTACGGATCACCTCACGGGCAATATCCTGCACATCGAGGTATGCTTTGGACTTCACTTCACCGGCCAGTACAACCTGCCCTGTGGTCACTAAAGTTTCGCAGGCTACTTTACTGTTAGGATCGAAAGCCAGGAAGTTATCGATTAATGCGTCTGAAATTTGATCGGCAACCTTGTCCGGATGGCCTTCTGATACTGATTCGGAGGTGAAAAGATATCCCATTGTTTAATGATTGATTTTTTTAATTTATTTAATTGTTATTGATTTTTTTGTTTGATTACGAATCCTTACGAATATACAAATTGTAGTACGCATTGATTAATATATTCGTACAAATTCGTAATTCTGATGATTGTATCTGTACTTTTTTTGTTATGCTTCGCGCAGTTCGAATTCGTAGAACTCCATGATCTGGTTGCAGAGCAGCTTTTTACAGGCATCATCGATCTTGGCGGAAGCAATCTCCTTATTCGGTGCTTCAATCTCAAGCGTGATGTGTTTTCCGATACGGATGTTTTCAATTTCAGATAAGCCGAGGTTTTTCATAGATCCCGTTACGGCTTTTCCCTGAGGGTCGAGTAAGGCCTTCAAGGGCATTACATTGATGTCTGCAAAATATTTCATTAGTGTGTGTTTTGTTACAAAGAGCAACAAATTTAAAGGTTTGTATTGGGATTAAAAATAATGTTTTGAACAATGACTAACAAGCCGGTTCCTTATAAAAAGAGCCTTACCCGATGGTCAGGTAAGGCTCTTTAAGCAGGGATGATCTTAGTTCACTTTGTACATCCAGTGAAGGACATCTTCCGTTTTTCCTTTGCGGATATTTCTCAGAGTTTCGTCAATTTTATTGGAGAATTTGCGCTCTTCCACAGCCGGCAGCGGGTAGTAATTGTCATTATAGCCAATGCCGATGATTTGCGCGATGGTAGCGGCAGTGCCCACGCCAAAGGCTTCCTGCAAAATACCTTTGCCATGTGCTTCCAGGATCTCAGTAATGGAAATTTTGCGTTCCTCGACTTCCATTCCCCAATGACGGGCCAGGGCCAGGACGCTGTCACGCGTGATTCCCGCCAGGATCGTGTCGCTCAGGGCCGGTGTTACCACCTTGCCGTCGATCACAAACATGAGGTTCATGGTTCCGGATTCTTCCAGGAAAGAATGGGTTTTGCCATCCGTCCAGATCACCTGCTGGTAGCCCTTTTGCTGGGCCAGTTTGGTCGGGTAAAGGCTGCGGCCGTAGTTTCCGGCGGCTTTCACAAAGCCCACACCACCTTCTACTGCACGGATGTAATTGGTTTCGATTAATACTTTGATCGGCTCGGCGTAGTATTTTCCGGCCGGGCAGGTAATAATAATGAACTTATAGGTATCGCTGGCTTTTACGCCAATGGCTTCATCGGTAGCGATCAGGAAAGGCCTGATATACAGAGAGCCGGAATCCGAAGTCGGGATCCAGGCCGAATCCAGCTTTAACAATTCCATTAAGCCGCCCATAAAAAGCTCTTCGGGCACTTCAGGCATTGCCATCCTCACGGCCGATTTATTCAAACGCTTGTAATTTTCCAATGGCCTGAAAACGCTCACATCTCCTTCTACGGATTTATAGGCTTTCATGCCTTCAAAGATCGCCTGCCCGTAGTGTAAAGCCGACATGGCATAACTCATCGGAAGGTCGCCATACGGCTGTATATAGGCCTTTTCCCACTTTCCATTTGCATATTCTGCAATGAACATGTGGTCTGAAAAACACTTTCCAAAAGGAACATTATTCACGTCGTACTCACTTACTCTGCTCTTCGCAGTTTTTTCAATTTTTATCTCAGCATTTGCCACCATTGATTCTGTTTTGTATGAAACAAATAAGCACATTATTTTCCTTAATACAAATACTTTTTGTCGATTATTTTGGGAGGTTAATGTATTTTACAAATCCACGTCTTTTTTACAGGTCAAAATTTGTTTTTCGCTTTATTTGATTATTTTCGTACAACTTATCAACAATTTGAAGTTTATTCTGTACATACTGCTCATTGCTCTTGCACTCCCCTATTCGCTTCATGCGGGCAGAAAGCCCGACGGAGAGCCTAAAAAGGATACTTCCCGCGTGAGCAGCCAATCCTGTCTTCATGGCTCCGATGCGGTTATGATCACAAGGCTGCAGCTCGTTCATATTGTGGATTCCCTGCTCGACCTCAACGTTATTGACGAAAAGGAGATCGAAATGATTGCGTATTACAATAGCCTCCTGGTTTCCAAAGAAGCAAACGTGGCCCTGGTAAAATACGGCAGCGTGCCGGCCAGCAGCTTTTATGAGGGCTTCGACGAAACAGCCGTGTTCCAGATCACACCCGAATGCGAATTCCCGGAATCGCAGGTGATCCTCATCGAGAGCGATTCGCTGGGCACGTACCACCATCCCAAAGAGGGACAGGTCAATTCCAAATTCGGCTGGCGCGACGGGCGCATGCACAAAGGCATAGACATTAACCTGAACAAGGGCGACGCCGTTGTCGCGGCCTTCGACGGCATGGTACGCATCGCACAGCTCAAAGGCGCCTTCGGCAACGTGGTCATCATCAGGCACTATAACGGACTCGAAACGGTGTATGCGCATCTTTCAAAAATAAAAGTAAAGCCCGGGCAGATCGTACAATCGGGGCAGCTCATAGGCCTTGGCGGCAGCACCGGCCGAAGCAGCGGGCCACACCTGCATTTCGAGGTGAGGTTCAAAGGACAGGCACTGAACCCGGCCTCCATCATTTCATTCAGCGATCAAAAAACCTTTCACGATTCTATAGTTGTGAAGCGCTCCAGGTACGGGATCTGCGCCTACCCCAGCAATGCCACGCTGCATACCGTAGAGCGCGGCGACACCTGGTATGAGGTTGCCAAACGTTATGGACTGTCGATGAAAGAGCTCTGTGCCCTCAACCACATTGAAAAGCGCTACTACCTGAAACCAGGACAAAAGCTCCGCGTAAACTAAATCCGGTAAAAATTTAACGGCTTTTCCTGTTATTTTTCCTCCTGGAAAAGTATATTTGCCATTCTATGCAAATTACACCCATCACCTTAAAAGCCCTCGCAGAGATCATCAAGGCTGAATACCTGGGCGATCCCAATCACCTGATCACCGGTTTCAATGAGATTCACCGGGTTGGAAAAGGAGATGTGGTATTTGTAGACCACCCGAAGTATTATACCAGGGCGCTGGAATCGGAGGCAACAACGATCATCATCAATAAAAAAGTAGAATGCCCGGTGGGAAAGGCCCTCATTATTGTAGACGAGCCTTTCACTGCCTTCAATACGCTAACGCAGCATTTTCAGCCGAAGCAGTACTCCTCCTTACCCATCAGCGCTACAGCCAAAGCCGGCGCAAACACGGTGATCATGCCGGGTTGCTTTATCGGCAACAAGGTTACGATCGGCGACAACTGCATCCTGCACCCGAATGTGGTGGTGTATGACAATTGCGTGATCGGGAACAACGTCATTATCCAGGCCGGCACGGTCATTGGCTCCGATGCCTTTTATTTCAAAAATCGCAAAACGCATTTCGAGCAGCTGGAAACCTGCGGCAATGTGGTGATCGAAGATGATGTGAAGATCGGCGCCGGCTGCACCATCGATAAAGGCGTAAGCTCTGATACCCGGATCGGTAAAGGAACCATTATTGACAACCTGGTGCACATCGGCCATGATGTTGTGATCGGCGAAATGTGCCTCTTTGCGGCCAACGTAGGCATTGCAGGCTGCTGCAATATCGGCAACCGCGTTACCCTCTGGGGGCAGGTAGGCATTGCCAGCGATATTACCATAGGCGAGGGTGCCGTTGTGCAGGCGCAGAGCGGCGTGAGCGAAAACATCCCGGAAGGAAAAGTCTATTTCGGAACGCCGGCCTATGATGCCAGGGCCAAAATGAAAGAAGTCTTTGCGGCCAAACAGCTGCCTTCCCTCATTCACAAACTCTACGATAAGTAATTGCCGCGCGCGGCGCAAAAACGGCTTCCTCATCAGGGGCCCCGTTGATCAATCCCCCTTTCAGGTAAACGAAGACCCGATTTCAGCGGACAAGTGAAATACTGGCATAACATTTATTGTATATCTTAGTAGGAAGTGGAACCATCAAAATTACATAGCCATTCAAACACGGTCAAAGACGTGAAGCTCACGGCTTTACTGGAAATGACCAAAGCCATTAACAACAATGTGACCACCGCCCAGCTGCTCGACATCTACCAGGAGATCCTGGAGAACAGGCTCAAAGTGGGGAAACTGGTCCTGTTTAACTACGACAGGGAATGGAAATGCATTTTGAAATACGGAGTCGACGAGAACTTCAATCACCTCGTGTTCGAAAAAGAGCTGCTTGACATCTCGGAAATTGAAACCATTTCCTATTCCAAGGGAAACCTGAGCAGGCGCTTCGAAATTGTCATCCCGGTGTACCACAAAAAAACGCCCCTGGCCTTCGTGCTCCTCGGCGACATCGATGAGAAAAAGCTGGAGATGAGCTCTGCTATCAAGCATCTGCCGTTTATTCAAACGCTCACCAATGTGATGATCGTGGCCATGGAGAATAAACGGCTTTCCAAACAATCGATTCAGCGTGCGGCTATTCAGAAAGAGCTCGAGCTTGCCAAAGGCATGCAAAACCTGCTGTTCCCTTCCTCCCTGCCCAATACACCTGAGCTGGAAATGGATGTAATGTATTTTCCACACCAACAGGTGGGCGGCGATTACTACGATGTGATCTGGACCACGGATGAGGAATGTATTTTTTGCCTGGCCGATGTATCGGGCAAAGGTGTGGCGGCTGCCCTGCTCATGAGTAACCTGCAGGCCGCGCTGCGCGTGCTTCTCAAATACACACGCGATCTTACGGAAGTGGTGATCGACATTAACCAGCTGATTTACGACAATGCGAAGACGGAGAAGTTCATTTCCCTGTTCATTGCCAAATACAATATCAAAACCAGGAAGCTTACCTATATCAACGCCGGCCATAACGCGCCGATCTTATACAATAATGACGAGCTGAAGCTCCTCGAGAGAGGCTGTACGCTCCTGGGAATCACCAGCCCGCTGCAATCGGTGGAAAAGGAATCCATCCTGATCTCTAAAAACTCCCTCTTATTCGGCTACACCGATGGCTTAACCGACATTATGAACGACACGGAGGACAATGTCGCTGTCAGCGATATTGAAAATATCATCAGCAAAAATAAACTGGCGTCCTGCAGTATGATCAACAAAGCGGTAATGTATTACGCCGAAGAGTTTAAAGGCGAAATGCCTTTTGTGGATGATATTGCCCTGATGACCTGCAAGTTTAATTAGGCGTGGCTTCGACGCCGCTCAGCCACCGGTTAATATTTATAAGCGCGTCACTCTGAACTCGATTCAACGCGCATTTTCTCATAGTTGTAAACTACTTTAACCTTTGATGCAAGGCGCTTTAAATGACTCTGTTTTTATACCCGGATGTGAATGGTGACTGAGGCGGTTGCTGAGCGGAGCCGGAGCACCGAAGCCAGCTTATACTTTATTCCAGATCTCCCAACCTTTCTCGGCCTGTAGCTTGAGCATGTTGAGGCCATTGATCGTAACGGCCCCCTGCTCTTTTCCTTTTTTCAAAAATTGTGTTTCGGCAGGATTATAGATCAGGTCGTAGAGCAAATGTTCCGGCCCGATGAATTCATAAGGCAGCGGCGGACAATCCCCGATAGCAGGATACATGCCAACAGGTGTGCAATTCACTACCAGCTTAAAAGCATTCAACACATGCTCATTCAGCTCATCATAATGGAAAAAATGTTCTGCCGGCTTTGGTCCGCGGCTTACAAAATAGACCTCTACGCCTATCTGCTTAAGCGCATAATGCACAGCCTGCGAGGCACCACCGGTGCCAAGCAGCAGGGCCCGCTGATGGATTGGCTCAAGAAAGGGCTTGATGCTTTGGGCAAAGCCATAGTGATCGGTATTGTAGCCTTTGAGGTATGGCGTATCGCCCTGCCAGGTAATGTGAACGCAATTTACAGCGCCGATGATCTTCGCCGTTTCGTCGAGCTCATCCAGGAAAGGAATCACCTCCTGCTTGTAAGGCTTGGTTACATTAAGTCCCGAAAGCCTGTGAGTGTGGATAATTTCGGACAAGGTATCCAAAGAAGCCAGATCGAAGTTCGTATAAGAAAAATCCCGAAGGTTTTCCTTCAGGAACTTTTCTTCAAAATATGCTTTGGAAAAAGAGTGCGAAACGGATCTGCCGATCAAGCCTAAATTCATGTGGCTTAGTCTCTTTCGTCAGTGATCTGGTCCGGCTTAAAGCCTTTGAGGTCGAAGGTGAAGGTCGCATCCGGCAATTCCACATTGGGCTTGAAAGATTTGATCTCGTAGGTTTGCGTCGTGCCATCCCTGTTAAGCATAATGAGCTTGCCCACCTGCTTCTTCACTTTGTCTACGTATAATTTAATGGTGTGAAATTTCTTTTTCTCAGGCTTTACAGAAGGAAAGAGCGAAATCACCTGGTAGGTCACAGCGCCTATTTTCTCTTCCTTATCAAACTTATACTTGAACCCCGTCTCGTATAAGGTAAAGATTTTGGAGGGATTGAGCTGATCCTCGTTGGTGGCGTCAAAGTTTTTGATCGTCACTTCATTCGCGTCCTTATTATGTGCCCAGATGGTTTTTCCATCGCAGACAATCGTATTTCCCGGGATATCCAGCTTAAACTTATCGGCTTTTACCTGTACTTTGTAATTCTGCTTCTCTACTACTTTTTTATCCTTGTTCTGTGAGGTGAAGATGTATTCGGAAACGATGGTTTTATAGGATTTGGTGGTTTTGCTCAGGTCATCGAGGATGGCCTTGGCTTTGGGGTCCTGGTCTTGTGCGTTGGAAACCTGTAAGGATAAGGCAAAGGCCGAGAGTATTAAAAGGATTTTTTTCATAGTTGTTGTTATCTGTTTTGGTATAACCAATGTGTGTGCCAAAATAGGACGCAAAAGTATACAAAAAGTTTAATTCTGTTAATAAGAATAGTTGCATTTTAAAACTAATTGGATTTTAGTGGCTTAGGATGGATTTGCAAAATCAAGGAAAAAATTTTCAGAAAAGTTCTTTAAAATGTTTTGCAGATGAAAAAAATGTTGTAAATTTGCAATCCCAATTCGAAAGAATGGTGATGGTTTGGTAGTTCAGCTGGTTAGAATGCCGCCCTGTCACGGCGGAGGTCGCGGGTTCGAGTCCCGTCCAGACCGCAAAGCCCTTGAAAAGAATCTTTTCAAGGGCTTTTGCTTTTTAGCCTATTGTAGCCAACCATTTGATTTCTTTTCCGCGACAAGGCCGGCATCGCATTGTGGTAATCAGAAAATGAAAACAGATAGCATTTATACTTTACTGGACGAATGGAGGGATCATCTGAGCCAACATCAAAACGATCAGGCTCCAGTATTATTGGAGCAGGTCAGGATGAGATTTCCTTTATGCATGGGCCCGGAAATGGTTGCGTACCTTGAAAAGCACAACGAGGTGAAAAATATACTCCTCGTATCGTACCTGAACGATTGCCGGTATATGCTTAATCTGCTTGCTTATGCAGAGCAGGACTTCATTTCCGAAGAATATATGAAATTGGTTCGGATAAGCACTGATTTATTCCATGTCGCCGCTCTCTTGCAGGACGAAGAGGGTTTTATCGGGTTTAAAGCGGCGCTCACGAAGGCATTGAAACAACACCGGGCTTTTCGTGCAGGTTTTCGCAACCACTATTTTTCACTCTCCCATAAAAACAGGAATGCCTCGCTCGAACTCATCCTTAACTCCTGAAATTTCATGAAAGACAAAGCCTTGATTGACCAGATTGTGAACTTCGCACAAAAAGTACAAAGCAGCTTCATCGGCATGCATGTTCATATAGAACAGGAGCTCTCTACTGCCGGTGACAATTACGACCGTCACGTTTCGGCTTCTGCAAAGTTCGGATTTACGCTCACGGATTTTGCGATACGCTTCAGTGGGAATAAAATGATGTTCATGGGTGAACACGATCACTACGAGATCCATGGCGATGCGATCACCGAATTGAAAGCGCTTGACGCTAACAGTTACCAGCTACTCGAAGTCCTGAGTGAGCGTATCTACAGGAGAAGTACCATCCGTTTTATTCCCTTAACTTCAACTCCATTAAATCCATGATCCTGAAAGTACAGATCCACTCCTTAGATTGTGAGCTGGAAATAGAGTTGAAAAAACACCAGGATCTATACAGGCTGCTCATCATCAGCTCCAAAAGCGATTTCAATAAAGATCCGGGGACGGTATGGCATGGAGAAAGTGATAACCAGGAACTTGTGGAAGCCCTAAGCCACCTGGCCACCCAGTGCTACCGCTCTCCTCATAAGCCGGCACACATTGCCATCCTCGATGGCATGCATGTGAGCCTTCATTATCTGCATGAAGAAACAGCGTTCACGCTCAGCATCAAAACATTTGAAGAAGGCTCAACCGAGGCTCTGCTGCTTCGCTCCCTGCTTGCATATTGCAAACAGCTGCTTCATGACGATACCTTCGACCGCTATGCCGCTTCCGTGGAAAGTTATCTGGGATAAGATGATCTCTGCAAGACTTATTTCTTGTCAGCCTCTTTATTACCCGCTTTGATCGTCCTCCCTGTAGCCAACACATGTCTGGCCTGCTCCAGGGTACTCGGATCGCCATCATTGGTGAGCATAAAACCACCTTTGACCAGCCAGGAGATCCCGAAAGGCACCAGGGCAGACACTTCCAGCCAATAAGTCGATTTGGCAGGAACCTTTATAGCGGTAAAGGCATCGAGGATAGCAAGAACACCTACGGTAAGAATACTCAAAAAAGTGATCATGCCCGACCAGGTATACACCCGGTTTCTCCATACTTTCCATTTATTTTTTTTCCAGTGCGGATCGTTGGTACGCGTAAAAATGCAAATGCTCATATAAGAAAAAATGAGCAGCATGGCTGCTGCCGAAAAATAGTGAATACCAGCCCTGAGACCGGAATCCTCGTAACAAAAGAGGGCACAGGAATCGCTGCTGTTCTCATTGGTGGGAATGGTTGCCACGCAAATGGCAAAGATGCCCGAAATGGAGGTCAGCGTGCCGTCGTAGCCCGGTTTGATGAGCCGGCAGATGCGCCAGCTGCAGGTAGAATGCGGTGTGCTTGCCGGATCGGGAGTAGGATAAAAGATAAGCACAAGACCAAGGCCCCAGAGGATCCCAATGAACCAGGGAGCTGACATCGTGTAATAATAGTGACTGATGGAATCCTGCAAATAGTGGGTTTTCCCGAAGATGTATTGGTGAAGCACGATGACGGAAGGAAGCGCCAGGCCAAGAAGGCCGATACAATGCCTGAGGCTTTTGAATTTAATATCGGCGATGTTGTCTTTAGTTGCCATGATGAATGGGTTTTAGGGAGTTATTTATGTTAGGGTTGCTTTTTTAAAAGTAAAATATGCACATATAGGCTATACAATAATACAGCTTAACAGGTGTTTTTGTAAGGGGCTTTTTCCGGGGGAGGAAAGAGGATAAACAACGTATTTTTTGAAGATTTAGTGTGCTGATTGAACAACATCATCAGAAACCACATAGTCACATAGAAACAGAGGTAACAGAAAAGAAATCATAGCAGGCACTGATGTAAGCGACAACAGATCAACTACATTATTGAGAAAACAGGGCGGTAAACCGTACTGTTTTATTATAGGGATCTGAGTAGTTTTAATGCCGGCATTTATGTATTAGACCATGGAAGAAATTGACCTTTTAATTACCAGGCGTCCACGCGCGTATAGCCGGCTTGGCTTCCAGCGATTTCTGCTCTGGACTTTTTTAGTATTAGGAATCATCCTGTTTTTCAATACGGCTTACATCATCGCCAGCGGTATAGTACATTACCTCTTCATTGATGAAGCCAGTCGTGAAATCGCAGTCAGGTATCAGTTAAACCAGCGAGATGTGGAAGAAATTCTCATAAAGTATTTTGATCCTCTGAAATATAAATCCATTTTATACAGCTTTTTTCTTTCGCTTTCCTTCTTTATACTGGCACGCTATTCTCAGAAAGTGATCAACAGAAATAACTACATTCTGCTGCTGGAAAGGGAATGGCTTAAACGGAAAGCACGGGTATAAAATCAGTTACCGGGAAAAATCACGAGGCCTTAAGGGAAAAAGCACCTTTTCAATGCCAGGTAAGGGATTTAATTTTGTCCTAAAATCTTAACGCTATGAAAAAATTACTCTTAACATGCGGCCTCCTTTGTGCCGTAGGATTATTCAATGAATCCAAAGCTCAGACCGGTGCGACATCGGCTAAAAATGAAACTAAAGACGGCAAACAATGCTCATCCGTAGGATATGGCAAGGACAAACAAACAGCCGAAAAAAACCGTGAAACAGCTGCCGACAAAGCTAAAACAGAAGGGCATAGCTCGTTTAGCGGTAAAGACGGAGGTGGCGCAGCAGGCTGCAAGGATGTAAAAGATAAGCCGAAACCCTGATCCTGTAAAAAAGGAAATTTAAGCTGTTTCTGTTTTTAAGTAACTGAAAATTAAAAAACCCATCAGTTGACACTGATGGGCTTTCTTAGTAGCGGGAGAGTGATTCGAACACCCGACCTTTGGGTTATGAGCCCAACGAGCTACCCCTGCTCTATCCCGCAATATGTGCTATAAATACCGAAGTATTTAAGGGTAATTTGAAATCTAAAAAAGAACTGTTTTTTAACGGTGGCAAAGATACAGCTAATTATGGATATTGCAAATAAATTTTCAATTTAAATGAAATTTCCGCTGTTTGAAGGGTTTTCAGGGCACATGACGAAACCGTGATTTCAGACAAATCACTTTTCAGGGGTCTGTTATTCTGTAAATAATTAAAAGAAATTCCCGAAGTAAAGTTTACTTTTACATCAGGATACCCATGATGATGAGCCCATTGCGATCTGTGTTACTTCTCCGCTTAGCGTTAATCTGCTCGCTGCTCTTTTGGGAGTCTTCCCTCGTTGCTCAAACGATCAAACCCTATTACGGCCCGTTCCCGACTCCACCTGTAAATGCAAAAAGCCTGTTTTACCTGCAACGCACCATCGATCGTAATACACTCGTTTACGAAATTAATCATAATGCCGACGGAAGCCTCAACCGTAAAAAACCTGTAAAAATTTATTGGATAGACTATGAAAACGGTGCAACGATCAGCCAGCTTACTTACGCCCAGAACAAATTCGCTTATGGCATCAAAGTTCTCGATATCGGAAAAAAAGATCCGGTTTTTAAACTAAACCTGGTCTCTTACCAAAAGATAGACCTCTACTTAAAGGCTTCCGATAAGGGGAGTTATGCGATCCATGTGATTCTGAACGGAAAGCCCTGCCTTCTGCACCGGGTGTTGGTTAATATCACCGGCGGAACGAATCTGAACCCTGACGTGTCATCTATTGAATTAACGGGCAAAGAGTTGGCCACAGGAGAACAGGTCATCGAAAAATTCAAGCCCTGATAGCTAAATGTAGAAAAAATTGCCGCAAATTCCGGCACCTGGTTTACTGTGAAACTAACACAGGTATAAACTTAATGACTCTACATATGAAAAAGCCAGATAAAGAAAAGGAAAGCTTCCCCGGCTATCCGCATTATTCGCAAAACGAAGACATTTACAAAGCCGATAAAGAGGAAACTGAGATAGACCCCGAAAACCCCGCTAAACACAAGCCTCAGGCCGACAATGGCGATCTTGTTCCCGAACTGGACTTTGAGGAAACCCATATGGGTGAAGACCTGGATGTGCCCGGCTCCGAGCTCGACGACGAGCAGGAAGACATTGGCAGCGAAGACGAAGAAAATAACTTCTACAGTTTAGGTGGCGATAATCACCAAAAGGATGAGCATGGGGTGTAATACCCGATCAAACAACCTCCTTCGCCTTATCGTAATGATCGACTGTAGACATCAAGGCTGCTTCATGTTTGAAAATATCATCCAGTACAGAAATCTCATGTTTCATTTCTTTCTTGCTTTCATCAAACGTGACCAGGTATTTCTTTATTCCGTCCAAATATAGGCGGCAGATTGGCTTACGGTTATTGTCATCCAATAAAATGGCAAAATATGATTGCGCATCTCTATACGTAATACGCTGAGCACTGATCTTCTGACGCAGGATCGTTTTCACAATCAAAAAGCCTTCCATTTCCTCTGGAGTTGTTACAACCTTGCTTTCATCCGCCTTTTGTTGATCTGTAGCGGCCTGGATCGCTTCCTGTTCCTTGATTGCCTCATCTTCTTTGGTAAGGGCTGTTTTCAGGCGCTCTGTGATCAGGTCGCTGGTGTTTTGTTGGATAGACTTTTTAATCAGGTTGGTAAATTGCTCCAATACCTTTTCAGTAACCTTTCCCGGGTACACCTGCCTGGCAAAATGCTTCACAAAATCGGCACTCGGGTTAGCGAACTCCATTGTTAACAGTGCTCTCAGCTCATTAGTGTACTTCAATTCGCTGGCCGTGTTTACGATATTGTCAAAATCATAGTAGGCTTTATGGAACTTTTTCAACTCTTCTATCTGATTATCCCTGATGTCGGTGATATTAAAGACAAAAAAAGGTTTTTCATCCATTTTATTTGTCTCTACGAGATCTGTATAAAAACGATACTCGATACCATTGGTCAGAATCGAGAACTTAGCTTTGGTTGTATGAAAATAGCGGAATAATTGGGAAGCATTGTTCACGTTCAGCGGAGCGGCATGATGCTTACATTCTATCAGGATGATGGGTAGGCCGTTTTGCATGATGGCATAGTCGATTTTTTCGCCTTGCTTCATACCGATATCTGCTACCAGTTCGGGAGTTACCTCCAAAGGATTAAATACGTCATAACCAAGTTCTCTTATGAAAGGCATAATAAATGCATTTTTAGTGGCCTCCTCCGTATTTACCTGGTCTCTTAACTTGGTTACGCGGTCGCCCAGCTGTTTGATCTGATCTTTGAAATCCATGTGTCTTTTATTTAAATAGGTTAATTATTTTTTTCATCGACAAACCTTACACGCCCTCTTACCGTGTTTCTTTTCCGCCTCTTCCTTTGTTACGGTAATGACCTCATGCTTGCAGTGACCAAGCGCATTACAGGATCTCGTTACATGATATACCTCGGAAGTTTTATTATCACAGATGTAAACGGCATCCGCTTCTGTCCTGAAAGACGAGGAGAGTGTGAGAATGAGAAGGGGGATGAGAAGGCGCTTCATTGAAATCAATCTTTCAATTGGAGTGTTTGTTTTACTATATTATAATTATTCAAATCTAGATCCGGGTACTGTTTAAGAATGGCTGGAGGTATTATAACGACTTTAAACTTACTATTACTAATTCCATAATATTCATTTGGATCATCTCCTAGCCCTATTCCATTATAATCCCAGTTGACTTGTATTTTATTTATGGTAGAGGTATGTCCCATAAAATAATTTGTTGATGCTAGTTGTGTAAATGGCATAGCTATCCAATTATTGTCAACAGCGCTAAAATATACCTGAACAGAAGCTGTATTAATATTTTCAGATGTTAATTCTGGAACTGAAAGCTGTGTATAATATCTTGTGGAATTACTTGACCAGGATGTAACAGAAAATATAGTTGAAGTCACATTAGAACTTCCATCTTTACCCGGCTCCCCATCCTTACCTTTCTTACAGCTGTTTAATAGTAGACCAATTGTTATCGTAATTACGACACTTAAAAGTTTGATTACTCTTCTCATATTCTTTAATTTTGTTTTACCCCCTCAACAGGTGTAGTATTATACTCTATGTCCGTACTTCTTTTACCTTTATCATCCAGATGTTTTTTAATATAGTATCCTCCGATACTTAATATAAGAGCTATAATACCACCCAAAATTGTCCTTGTATACCAATTTGGATCTTCTTTTTTCTTTTCAGGATTTGACCTAGGATGTTCAACATTAACATTCACATTTACATTGTTAGTGTTATTATTGGTGTTATTGTTTCGATTGTTCGAAGAGGTTTCAGGTGTAGTTTTTTTTGCCATAAAAACGGTTATAATTTAAAAATCAGAGGGGGCAAGAATTTCTGATAAATCTAGCACAATTAACCGGCCATCCTGAGCCTCTTATTATTGGGGAGAAAATAAGAAAATGTATAAATCACTGTAAATAAATTAATTGAAAGACAAGCGCTAAGCAAAAACCACCTAAACAGGTAGGTGATATTAAGCGTTTATATAGGTAGCTTTGCTCATATAGTTTATCACTCATTCAAAGTAAAGAACAGCAAAAATCCTATATTTATAGTCCTAACTCCCCAATTAGCAAATTATGAAACCTATCAGGCTCATGTTGGCCGAAGATCATCAGCTGGTACGTATGGCATTCGCCCTGATGCTGGATGAGCAACCCGGTCTGAAGATAATTGGCCATGCAGGCAATGGTAAAGAACTCCTGGAATTGATGAAAGTTGATACGCCCGATATCGTACTTCTCGACATCGACATGCCTATCATGAGTGGAAGACAATGCCTTGGTCTTATCAGGTCGAGGTATCCGTACATAAAAGTGATCATACTCAGCCTGCACAAAGATCCCGCGCTAATGAATGAGTTCATGGCAAACGGTGCTTCAGCTTATTTACATAAAGATGCAGATATGGAAGAACTGCTGGATGCTATCCGTTCTGTGCACCGGGAAGGCGTTTATTTTAATCAAGAGCTCTCCAAAGCTCTACTCAATGGTTTGAGAAAAGAGAAAAAAAGCAATCCGTTTTATGATGAACCGGCTTTAAGCACAAAGGAAATGGCTATATTGAAAGAGTTATGCGATGGCAGAACTAACCAGGAGATCGCGGATAGACTTCATATTTCTATTAATACCGTTGGCTTCCACCGAAACAACATTTACTCTAAGACCAGATCGCATAATATTGCAGAGCTGATGAAATACAGTATCCGCAATGGATTGATCAGCGTTTAAGTCACTCTACAGAGATTCACAATCATCAACACCCACCAGAGCAGGGTATTCAGTAGAACCATAGCCACACAAAAACAGGAGGAAGATCTGTTTCCGGAATTTTATCATGGTATTACATCTCCAATCGTTTCACCTCTTCCAATGCAGTTTTATATTCCGCCTTTAGCTGATCGATGATTTCCTTGCAGCTCAGTTCGCTGGTGATGAGCTCCGAAGACTTGCCTGCGCACCAGAGGCGCTTGTAGTTATTCGGCAAAACGGACTCCTCCAGCTTTTTCATGCCGCGTACCTGCACAAACATTTTGAACCACTTTTTGGTACGGGGATTATTGCTCATGAAACGCTCGAACCAGGACTGATCGTAACCCATCTTTTTCGCTTCCGGCGTATCAATGATGGTACATGGTGTACCGGACAATTTAGTGGTCATCACAATATCGTCCATCCCGGATTTAATAATGGCGTCTTTATATTCTTTGTTGACCTTACATTCCTTGCTTACGATAAAGCGCGTCCCCACCGAAACGGCTTCAGCACCTAAAACACGCACCGACAGCAAACCTTCGCCCGAGACAATACCTCCCGCAGCAATCACCGGCAGGCCGGGGAACTTTTTCTTAAGTGCCGGCACCAGGATATGCAAAGGATGCGGCCCTGCATGCCCACCTGCCCCCTGCCCTACCGCAATAAAGCCATCGCAGCCATTATCGAAACATTTTTGGGCATGCGCCACATTCGTGACATCACAAAACACCTTGGCACCGTACGTGCGGGCAGCAGCAATCACTTCTTTGGGATTCCCCAGGGAGGTAATATAAAAAGGTACTTTCTTTTCGACGCAGATGGCGAGGTGCTTTTTATACAAAGGATTCGATTGCTGTACGATCAGGTTCACCCCGTAGCTGCCTTTCGATCCCGGCTTAAAGTTGTTGATCTGGTCCAGGACAGCGGCCAGCTCCCCCTCTTTTCGGAAATTGAGGGTAGGAAAAGTGGCCATAATCCCGGAATCCATGCCGGCTTTAATCATGTCCACATTACTCACCAGGAACATGGGTGCCATAATGAGGGGAAATTCAATATTTAATAAAGGAAGGATGCTATTGGATGTGTTCATGGCTCAAAGATTAAAATTACATTAAAATGTTACCGGTTTCTTTGGATTATTACAAATATATGTTATTTTTATGCATGCATAAGAGTTTTTACTGAATTGTTTTACCTTTAAAATGAAAGCCATGGAAACTATGGAAAACCTGAGATTGTTCGATCTGTTACACAATCTCCTCACGATGCCACTCAAAGAAGATGCCTTAGGAGCCAAAGAGAACGGGAAGTGGAGAAAGTACAGCACCAAGGAATATATTGATTCGGTCAACAACTTAAGTTATGCATTTCTTGACATCGGCATCAAGCCCGGCGACAAGATCGGCCTCATCTCTAACAACCGCCCGGAGTGGAACTTCATCGACTATGCCTGCCTGCAAACGGGAGCGATCAATACTCCCCTCTATCCAACCATCAGCGAGCATGACCTGAAACATGTGATTGCCGATGCCGATATTAAATATTTTATCGTATCGAACAACGACATCTATCAAAAAGTGAAGTCCTGCGCAGACGGCTCTTCCATTAAAGAGATTTTTTGTATTGAGCCTGTATCCGGGCTCCGCTCCATCAAAGACCTGATTGACATAGGAAAAGAAAAGCCACAGGAAAAACAACTGGAAGAGGTGAAAGCTTCCATCAAACCGATGGACCTCGCAACACTCATCTATACCTCCGGCACCACCGGCAACCCGAAAGGCGTGATGCTCTCTCATAATAATTTTATCAGCAACGTAGAAGCTACAAAAAATCTGTGTCCCTTTAAGCAGGAATGGCGTGCTTTAAGCTTCCTGCCGCTCAACCACGTGTATGAGCGCATGTTGTCCTATTTATACATCAGCCAGGGCATGTCGGTGTATTATGCCGAGAGCATCGATACCATCGGCAACGACCTGAAAGAAGTGAAACCGCAGATCTTTGTCACCGTGCCACGCCTGCTCGAAAAAGTGTATGACAAAATCGTAGGGGCCGGTACTGCTTTAAGCGGCATCAAAAAAATGATGTTCTTCTGGGCGCTCAACCTTGGCCTGCGTTACAAGCAGCATGGCGAAAACGGCTGGTTCTACGAAAAGCAACTGGCCCTGGCCAATAAGCTGGTCTTCTCCAAATGGCGCGAAGCTTTAGGCGGAAACATCATCGGCATCGTATCGGGTGGCTCTGCCCTGCAACCGCGATTGGCGCGCGTGTTCCACGCCGCACAGATCAAAGTGCTGGAAGGCTATGGCCTCACGGAGACTTCGCCGGTAGTTGCGGTCAACAATTACGATCCGAAGAATACCAAGATCGGAACCGTTGGTCCTGTCATTAATAATGTGAAAGTGAAATTCGGGGAAGACGGTGAGATCCTGGTAAAAGGTCCGAACGTCATGATGGGCTATTACAAGCAGCCTGAGCTCACGGCAGAGGCCATCGACAAAGACGGCTGGTTCCATACCGGCGACATCGGCGTGTTGGAAGACGGGCGCTTCCTCAAAATCACCGACCGCAAAAAAGAAATGTTCAAAACCTCCGGTGGAAAATACATTACGCCGCAGATTACCGAAAACAAGCTCAAGGAAAGCCACTTCATTGAACAGGTGATGGTGATCGGCGAGAACGAAAAATTCCCGGCAGCCTTCATCGTACCAAGCTTTGCCTACCTGAAAGAATGGTGTGCCCGCCACAAGATCGACTTTAAATCGAATGAAGAAATCGTGAAGAATAAAGAAGTCTATGACCGCATCATGCGCGAAGTGGAAGCCGCCAATGCCAACCTGGCACAATACGAAAAGATCAAAAAGATTGCCCTGCTTCCCAAAGAGTGGAGCATCGAGCATGGTGAAATGACCCCTAAGCTTTCCCTGAAGCGGAAGGTAATTATGGAAGCGAACAAAGAAGCTTACGACAAGATCTATAAGGAAAATTAACAGAAATTTAATCACACATTTGTTATGCACGCATAATAATATGTATATTTGTTATCGTCATGAGTAAAAAGCATACCGAAACAATAGATTCTAAACTCAAGACTGCCTGGCAGGTGGTGAGCCGCATGTATAATGCCGAGGCCTTATTGCATGATGCTACTATTGCCATGGGACATTTTCTATTGAATGTGGATAGTCATGAAGGCTCTTACGCTTCGGAAATTGCGCCGGCGCTGGGAATGGAAGGCACCTCCTTGTCGCGCATTATCCAATCCCTGGAAGAGAAAAAAATGATCCAGCGCATCCCTGATAAGAATGACAAGCGCAAAACCAAGATCATGCTCACCAAAAAAGGCGTCCAGCAAAAAGAGCTTGCCAAGAATACTGTAAGGAATTTTAATCACATGGCAGAGCTGAAAATAGGAAAAGAAAAAATCAATGTGTTTTTTAAGGTCCTTGACGAGATCACCGAGCTGGCCGAACAACGCAACAAGCTATTGAAACAATAAGACCCAAACATTCTACTCTTATGAAAGAGCCATGTTTCGTAAGTGTATTCCAATAAAAAAACATGGTTATACCATCCCGAAATGAGTTCGGAACAATTAAAAAAACAATAAATATCCTGATATGAAAAGACTGATTCAAAAAATTGCTGTACTTGGCTCAGGGGTCATGGGCAGCCGTATTGCCTGCCACTTTGCCAACATTGGCTGCGAAGTATTGTTGCTCGACATTCTTCCGAAAGAGCTCAATGACGCCGAAAAGGCGAAGGGACTCACAATGGAAAACAAAGCCGTGAGGAACCGCATCGTCAATGATGCCCTGGCTTTCGCCCTGAAATCGAATCCTTCGCCCATCTATAAAAAGGAATTTGCCAGGCGTATCACTACCGGAAACTTTGAAGACGATATGGCTAAGATTGCCAATTATGACTGGACGATCGAAGTCGTGGTTGAAAATTTAGACATCAAGAAAAAAGTATACGAGCAGGTGGAGAAATTCCGGAAGCCCGGAACCCTGATCACCTCTAATACCTCAGGCATTCCTATCCATTTATTAACGGAAGGAAGAAGCGAGGACTTCAAAGACAATTTCTGCGGCACGCACTTCTTCAATCCTCCGCGTTATTTAAAATTACTGGAGATCATTCCTACGCCACACACCAAACCGGAGATCGTTTCCTTCCTGATGGAATACGGGGAAAAGTTTTTAGGAAAAACAACCGTACTCGCCAAAGACACCCCGGCCTTCATTGCCAACCGCGTGGGTGTGTACGGTATTATGTCTTTGCTGCACCTGGTAGAGAAAATGGATCTGACCGTTGAGGAAGTGGATAAATTGACCGGTCCTGTCTTAGGCCGCCCTAAATCGGCGACCTTTCGTACAGCCGATGTGGTGGGCCTGGACACCCTGGTAAATGTAGCTAATGGCTTAAAACAAGGTGTGCCGAATGATGAGGCCAACGCCTTATTTGTGCTTCCCGGTTACCTGAAAAAAATGGTGGAGAACAAATGGCTGGGCGATAAAACCGGACAAGGCTTTTACAAGAAAGTGAAAGGCAAGGACGGCAAATCGGAGATCCTGGCCCTTGATCTGAAAACACTGGAATACCGTCCGCAGCAAAAAGCGAAGTTCGCGACGCTTGAAATGACGAAACCGGTAGAGAATTTAAAAGACCGCTTAAAAATGCTGGTGGCCGGAAAAGATAAGGCCGGAGAATTTTACCGCGCCACCTTCGCCGGCTTGTTTCAATATGTATCGAACCGCATTCCTGAAATAGCAGACGAGCTTTATAAAATCGACGATGCCCTGAAAGCTGGATTCGGCTGGGATCTCGGACCATTTGAATATTGGGATGCCATCGGCGTGAAAGCATCGGTGGAATTGATGGAAGCTGCCGGTGTAAAACCGAATACCTGGGTCTACGATTTCCTGAAAGGGGGAAACACAGCCTTCTACAAAATAGAGAACGGTAAAAAATTATTTTACGATATTCCTTCCAAATCCTATAAAACCATTCCGGGAACGGAAGAGTTTATTTCTTTGGAAGCCCTGCGTGGCACAAACACCATTTGGAAGAACAGCGGTGTGTCTATCATCGACTTAGGCGATGGCATCCTCAACGTGGAGTTCCACACCAAGATGAATACCATTGGCGGCGAAGTATTAGCCGGTCTGAACAAAGCGATTGATATTGCCGAGAAAGATTATAAAGGATTAGTAATCAGCAACGAAGGAGCGAATTTCTCTGCCGGCGCCAACGTGGGTATGATCTTTATGATGGCTGCCGAACAGGAGTGGGACGAGCTCAACATGGCGGTACGTATGTTCCAGAACACGACCATGCGCATGCGTTATTCTTCTATCCCGGTGGTAGTCGCGCCTCATAACCTCACACTCGGTGGCGGCTGCGAAATGTGCCTGCATGCAGATATGGTTGTGGCACATGCCGAAAGCTATATCGGTTTGGTAGAGTTCGGCGTGGGTGTGATCCCCGGCGGTGGCGGCACCAAAGAATTTGCTGTGCGCTTATCCGATTCCTTGCATGAAGGCGATGTAGAACTGAACATCTTCCGCGAAAAATTCCTGACGATCGGCCAGGCTAAAGTATCGACCTCTGCTTACGAGGCTTTTGACCTGGGAATCTTAAGAAAAGGAATCGACAAAGTGGTGATCTCCCGAGCACGCCAGCTGGCAGAAGCCAAGGCAGAATGTCTTTTACTCGCCGAAGCGGGTTACACCAAACCGGCGCCACGCAAAGACATCAGGGTGCTCGGCAACCAGGCCCTGGGCTTAGTATACGTAGGCGCAAATTCTATGTACAGCGGAAACTATATGAGCGAACACGATCTGAAGATCTCTCAGAAATTAGGTTATGTCATTGCCGGCGGAGATTTATCGCAACCAACCCTGGTAAGCGAGCAATACCTGTTGGATCTGGAACGGGAAGCCTTCGTACAACTCTGCACCGAGAAAAAAACAATGGAGCGCCTGCATAGCATTATTAATGGAGGAAAGGTGTTGAGGAACTAGCTAGTCGAAAAATAATAAAAATAATGCCAATGATTTTGTGATATACAATTCCTCCTTTGAAGGAGGTGGCCGCAGGCCGGAGGATGTAAAGAAAACTACGCAGAACACATCTCCCGCCCTTCGGGCACCCTCTTGAAAGAGGGAATTTTGATTATCTCAAATTCAGAGTGGAATTCAAAAAATGAACTACAGTTTAAAAAAATCAATAAAATAATTAATCGGTGACGTACAGAGTCTCACATCTCACTACTCACATCTAAAAATCTATACATATGAACGCATATATTGTAGCAGGATTCAGAAGCGCCGTAGGCAAAGCCAACAAAGGCGGATTTCGTTTTACACGTCCTGACGACCTCGCAGCCGATGTGATCAAACATTTAATGGGCTCGCTTCCTCAGATAGAACACACCCTTGTGGATGATGTGATGGTAGGAAATGCCATGCCGGAAGCTGAACAAGGATTGAATGTCGGAAGGCTGATCTCCTTACTCGCCCTGAATACCGATAAGGTGTCGGGCATGACGGTGAACCGTTACTGCGCTTCCGGATTGGAAACGATTGCCATCGCTTCGGCCAAAATTGCAGCAGGCTATGCCAATTGCATCATTGCCGGTGGTGTGGAAAGCATGAGCCTGATCCCGATGGGCGGCTGGCGCATTGTACCAAACCCCAAAGTAGCGAAAGAGCATGCCGACTGGTACTGGAACATGGGCTTAACAGCGGAAGCGGTTGCCAAAGAATTTAACGTGTCGCGCGAAGACCAGGATGAATTCTCTTATAAATCTCACCAGAAAGCCGTGGCTGCTATCAAAGCAGGCAAGTTCAAAGACGAGATCGTTCCCGTGAAAGTGACGGAAACATTCGTGGATGAGAACGGAAAAAAGAAAAGCAAAGATTACATCGTGGATATGGATGAAGGTGCGAGGGCCGATACCTCTATCGAAGCCTTAGCGAAGCTGAAGCCGGTATTTGCCAACGGTGGCAGCGTGACGGCGGGTAACTCCTCACAAACCAGCGACGGCTCGGCTTTCGTGATGGTGGTGAGCGAAAAATTCATGAAAGAGCACAAGCTCACTCCTATCGCCCGTTTGGTGTCCCACGCGGTGGCAGGTGTTCCTCCACGCATCATGGGCATCGGTCCTGTGTTTGCGGTTCCGAAAGCAGTAGAGCAAGCCGGTTTAAAAATCGACGACATCGACCTCTTTGAATTGAACGAAGCCTTTGCGTCTCAGTCGCTGGCGGTTGTCCGTGAGCTGAAGTTAAACCCTGACAAAGTCAATGTGAACGGCGGAGCCATTTCTTTAGGGCATCCCCTGGGCTGTAGCGGCGCCAAATTATCGGTACAGCTATTTAGTGAGCTGCGCCGCCAGAAGAAAAAATACGGCGTCGTAACGATGTGTATCGGAACAGGACACGGAGCAGCCGGAGTTTTTGAATTACTCTGATTAAAACTAGTAAATCATGCAAAAGGAAGTATTGGATAATCTCATCGCTATCAGGCGACAGCTTCATGCGAATCCGGAGCTTGGCTACCAGGAGTATGAAACGGCGGAGCTGATCTGCAAGGAGCTCGACAAGCTTGGCATACCTTATAAAAAGAACATTGCCAAAACCGGCGTGGTAGCAACCCTAAGCAAAGGCGAAGGCCCTGGCATCGTGTTGCGGGCCGATATGGACGCTTTACCGATTAAGGAAAATACGGAGCTGGAATTTAAAAGCACGAAACAAACCAAAGCGGGAAACCATGATATTCCCCTGATGCATGCTTGCGGGCATGACGTTCACGTGACGATGCTTTTAGGAGCGGCGGCTTTATTGAAGGATGCGGATTACAAAGGAACCATCAAATTCATTTTCCAACCTTCGGAAGAAGGCACCTACGACGATCCCGAGAAAAAATCGGGGGGACAACGGATGGTGGAAGCCGGTGAGCTGGACGATGTGAAAGCGGCACTGGCCCTGCACGTGCATCCTTTGTTGCCTGTAGGAAAAGTAGCTTATAAGCTGGGACAAGCCTTAGCCTGCGCCAACTTTTTCAGGATCGAGATTACGGGCCGTATGGCACATGCTGCGGTAGCGCCACATTTGGGCATCGATGCCATCCTGATCTCCAGCCATATTATCCAGGCGGTTTCTTCTATTTCCCATAAATACATTCCGCCACATGAGCCGACGGTGATCTCCTTCACCAAAATCAACGGCGGCATTGCTCCGAACGTGATCGCCGATAAAGTGATCCTCGAAGGAACCGTGAGAGCGCTTGATCTGAGCACTTTCAATACGGTACTGGAAAGAATTGAAAAGATCATTAAAGCAACCATGATCTCCTTCGACGCAGATATTAAAATCAGCTACGACCTGAACTACCCAAGCCTGCTGAATGACAAAGGCATTCATGAAAAAGTCCTGACGCCGCTGGAATCCGTTTTCGGAAAACAGAACATTATCCCGGTAGACGCCATCCTTGGCTCCGAAGACTTTGCCTTCTATTCACGCAAAGTGCCGAGTATGTTCTATTTCCTGGGCGCGCAGGACACGGCAGAAAAAACCTATTTCCTTCACGATTCCAAAGTGGTCTTCAATGAAGGCTGCATCCCCTATGGCTCTCAATTACTGGCAGAAGGCGCCCTCGCATTACTCAAATAATTCAAAAAAACATTTATATAAAAAAACAACCACAAGATTATGGCAACAACAGGAAAAACAAAAGGCGGTGAGTTCATCATCAAAGAAACATCAGCAAACGACATTTTTATTCCCGAGCAATGGTCGGAAGAACAGATCATGATGAAAAAAACCTGCGATGATTTCATCGACCAGGAAGTATTACCGATCCTCGACCGCATCGACAGCCAGGAAGAAGGCCTTATGCCCTCCATCATGGAGAAGGCCGGCGCCTTAGGTCTGCTCGGCGTTTCTGTGCCGGAAGAACTGGGCGGATTAGGCTTCGACTTTGTAACCTCTATGTTGACAACCGAAGCATTAGGCGCAGGCTATTCAACGGCCGTTGCCTTATCGGCCCACACCGGCATCGGCACCTTGCCTATTCTGTATTATGGCAACGAAGAGCAAAAAAAGAAATACATTCCAAAGCTGGCTACCGGCGAATGGAAAGCCTGCTATTGCTTAACGGAGCCGGGTTCCGGATCGGATGCCAACAGCGGAAAAACAACCGCCAAGCTCACCGCTGATGGCAAGCACTATATCCTGAACGGGCAAAAAATGTGGATCACCAACGGTGGCTTTGCCGACATCTTCACCGTGTTCGCTAAAATTGACGATGACAAAAACCTGTCGGCCTTTATCGTTGAAAAAAATTTCGGTGGCATTTCCTTAAACCCGGAAGAGCATAAAATGGGGATCAAAGGAAGCTCCACGCGCCAGGTATTCTTCAACGATTGCAAAGTGCCGGTAGAAAACTTATTATCCGAAAGACAAAACGGTTTCAAAATTGCCGTGAACATTTTAAATATCGGCCGCATCAAATTAGCGGGCGCTGCGATCGGCGGAAGCAAGCGCGCCTGCACACAGGCCATCCAGTATGCCAACGAGCGTATCCAGTTTGAGAGGCCGATCTCCAAATACGGTGCGATCCGCTACAAGCTTGCTGAACAGGCCATCCGCATCTTTGCTTCTGAAAGTGCAACATACCGAGCTTCACAAAATGTGGAAGATGCCATTCATGAGCTGATTGCCGGTGGGATGGAAAAAGCGAAAGCGACTTTAAAAGGCATTGAACAGTTTGCCGTTGAAGCGGCGATCCTAAAAGTACATGGCTCCGAAACACTCGACTATGTGGCTGATGAAGGCGTACAGATCTATGGTGGGATGGGTTATAGCGCGGAAGCGCCGATGGACCGCATCTACCGTGACTCCCGCATCAACCGGATTTTCGAAGGCACGAACGAGATCAACCGCTTACTCATTGTGGATATGATCCTGAAGCGCGCCATGAAAGGCGAGCTCGATCTCATGGGCCCTGCACAGCAAGTGGCTTCCGAATTAGTGGGCATTCCTGAGTTCTCCGAACCGGATGACACCTTATTCGCCTACGAGAAAAAGCTGGTCGCTAATTTCAAAAAAGCGATCCTGCTGATTGCCGGTGGCGCCGTACAAAAACTGATGACAACCCTGAGCAAAGAACAGGAGATCATTATGAACATTGCCGATATGGCTATTGAAACCTATGCGGCAGAGTCAACCTTGTTGCGTGTAGAGAAACTTGTCAGCATGCGCGGAGAAGCAGCCTGCACCGAGCACCTGGCGATCATGCGCAGCTACATCAATTCGGCCTGCGATAAAATCTGGGTATATGGCAAGGAAGCATTGAACAGCTACGGCGAAGGCGACGAATTACGCATGATGCTCATGGGCCTGAAACGTTACACCAAGCAGGAGCCATTCAACGCAAAGGCAGCAAGGCAAATCGTTGCAGAAAAACTGATCAGGGAAAATAAATATTGTTTTTAGTACAACATCAAAAGAACGGTCATGCCGAACTCGTTTCGGCATCTCACAAATTAAGCGTAAAAGCCGTGAGATCCTGAATCAAGTTCAGCATGACATCACCATTAAGTAGTAAATTCTAAAATGAAGAACGTATTCTTTGAAGGCCGGGTCTTATGGTCGCAGATCGATGCCAACATGCATTTGCGGCATTCGGCCTATGCTGATTTTGCAGCACAGGCCAGGCTGCAGATCCTGGAAAGCCTGGGCTTCAATGCCAACCTCCTGGAGGAATTAAAAATAGGGCCGATCCTGTTTCGCGAAGAGCTGATCTATATGCGCGAGGTGCGCCCCAGCGATACGGTAAAAGTAACCTGCGAGCTCACCCATTGCCGTCGCGACGGAAGCCGCTGGTCCTTCACACAAGCCCTTTACAGGGGCGATGGCGTACAAGCCGCGCAAATCAATGTGCAGGGCGCCTGGGTAGACATGGTGAAACGCAAGCTGGCAGCCTTACCGGAAGAATGGGCCAAAACATTTTTACAGATTCCGAAAAGCGAGAACTTCGTTTTGGAAGAAGTGCCTGAGAAAAAACCTGAACCAATCCTTAATCCTAATACTATGACTGCACTGGAACAATCATTTGAAGACGCTAAAAAACGCGTGATGGAATTACCTGAAAAACCGGGCAACGATGTGATGCTTGAACTGTACGCTTTGAACAAGCAGGCCACGATCGGCGACATCAACATCGACAAGCCTGCCATGTTCGACTTTGTGGCTGCTGCCAAATACAATGCCTGGAACGGCAAAAAAGGCATCTCCAAAGAAGACGCACAGCAGAAGTACATCGACTACGTTAACAGCCTCTTCACGAAGTAATGGACCGCTTACAGGCTTCCATACACAAAGCGCGGCACTCCTCTTTTTATTTGTGGATGCTCAACTTCGTTCTGCTGAGAACGGTGCCCTTCAACAAGCCGCACAACATCCGGGTGGTGGCCATCGGCGAGGAAGAGCTAAGCATGCGCGTGCGGAATACGCGTTCGAACCGTAATCACATCAAAGGCATTCATGCCTGCCTGCTGGCCACGCTTTGCGAATACGTGTCGGGCCTCAGCCTGCTGAGGAATTTTTCGCCGAAGGAATACAGGATCATTCTGAAAACGATCCACATGACCTATCATTACCAGGCTAAGACCGATGTGCATGTAACCTTTAAGATCAGCAAAGATCAGATCGAAAAAGAGATCCTGGCTCCGTTGAAGACACAGGAAGCTGTTTTCAAAGAATTTCCGGTAGACGTGTATGACTCCGAAAACAATCACATCTGCACAGGCCTCATCAATTGGCAAATCAAAGCCTGGAAGAATGTGAAAATGAAAGTATAATCACCTGCCTAATCACTACGCTCATGTTCGAGAAGCTTATCAATAACGTTAAACAGCATGCCAACATTACGGATGAAGGAATTCAGAAGTTCGTTGAATCATTAAAGATCAGGCATATCAAAAAAAAGAAAAATCTCCTCAGCGAAGGCGATAGCGGCAACTGCATGTTCTATGTGAATGAAGGGCTTTTCAGGAATTATATTTTTGACGAACAGGGCAACGAGCACACCACCGACCTCATTGCCCAGAACAACTGGTTTGGCGACGCGGAAGCCTTCCTATCAAGGCAGGCAGCCGGCATCAACATCGAAGCCATTGAAGACAGCCAGGTCTTCGCCCTCAGCTATGAAGACCTGCACCGCTTTTATGATGAGATCCCAATGTTTGAACGGGCCGTGAGAAAGATCATTGAGCGTTATTTCGTCAAAGCCCTGCAACGCGCCAGGAAAGAGAACCGCGCCGGCTATTCGGCGCAGGAGCGCTACCAGGAATTTTTACGCTCACAGCCGAAGCTCGGCAACCGTGTTCCTGCCATTTACCTCTCCTCCTACCTCGGGATTACTCCCGAAACACTCAGCCGCTTGCGCAGCCAGTCTATCAAACAAGGATTGTAAGGCCTCATGAAGATTTCCGAAAATAGCCTCAAGTGGCTGATGTGCTTCTACCCACCGATGTTCTTCCAACGCATCTGGGTAAAAAAGGTACATCCGGGATTCAAAGGCATTGATGTCAAAATCAACCGCAGCCTCTTCACTTCCAATCTAGGGAATTCTATTTTCGGGGGAACGATCTTCTCCGCTACGGATCCTTTTTATGCCCTGCTCTTCGGGCAGATCATGCAGCACAAAGGCTACAAAATCACCGTGTGGCTCAAAAGCGCGCAGATCCAATACATCAAGCCGGGAAGGACCGATCTTTTTTATACCATTACCATCAGCGATGAGATGATTGCCGATGCGGAAAAAGCTCTACAGAGCGAAGGCAAGTTTGTAAAAATGTACCCGATCGAGATCTTCGATCGACAAGGCGAGCTCTGCGCCACAGCCCTCAACGAGGTGTACATCCGTAACCTGGAGTTCGTGAAAAAATAATTTTTTTAGGGTGGCTTCAAATAGCAACATCCCTTTAAATTTCAAGGGTGGTTGGGCGTGCCCCGCGAAGAGGCAGCGGGTCGGGCTTTGCGCTTCAATCTTTTGCCGCACTTCGACTGCCCCTTCGGCTTCGCTCAGGGTGACAGCTCAGTGTCCGGCAAAAGGATTTCCGCTGCAATCCCTCACGCAGGCCCGAAACATGCCCAGAGGCATCGATTAACGAGTTGCTTCTTAGCCGTAGCACTGATGCGGAATTTCGTCTACACGTAATATTACCTATGCGCGCATATTAATTGATATAGATCAAGTTATTTCCTGTTTTGCATCAAGTGGATTTTCTGCCGTATGCATTAGATTTGAATAAAGACGCATTTTCTCATTCCCAAACACAGGCCCATGAAAAAAACACTACCTGCTCTCTTCCTCTTATTCCTTTCGCTCAGCTGTTTTTCGCAAGCAGTCAGCGCCGATGCCGTAATCGGCACCTGGCTCACCGCAAGCGGAAAAGCCAAAGTACAGATCTACAAAGACGGCGATAAATACAACGGCAAAATTGTATGGCTCAAAATACCCACCTACGAAGACGGCAAGCCTAAAACCGACAAGAACAATCCGGATAAGGCCAAACAATCGGTTCCTCTCCTGGGCCTGAACATGCTGAAGGGCTTCGAATTCGACGAGGACGAATGGGAAGACGGAACCATCTACGATCCGGAGAACGGAAAAACATACAGCTGTACCATCAAGTACAGGGACGGCAAATTAGACCTTCGCGGTTACATCGGCATTTCCCTCATCGGCAGAACACAAACCTGGTACAAAGTTTCAGATATTAAATAATTCACACACACCAAACCACTCCATATGACACAGCTACACAAACTAGCAGCAATGCTGATCCTCTCGTCGCCCTTTATAGCCGGCGCACAGGGCTATCAGGTAAATTTACAGGGCCAGGCTCAGCAGGGCATGGCAAATGCCGGTACCGCTTTCGTGCAGGACGGCGCCTCACTTTTTTACAGTCCGGGCGGCATGTCTTTCCTGAAAGGCAATGAAGTCAATATCGGTGTCAGCCCGACAATCTCTCATGGCAAATTTCTCGATAAGAATACCAACCTCACGGCAGAGACGACCTCACCGGTGAGCTATCCGTTTGCGGCTTATGGTGTTTTTGGACTGAAGGACAGCAGCAAGCTCAAGCTCGGCTTAGGCATTTACACGCCTTTTGGAAGCACCGTGGAATGGGAAGAGGGCTGGATGGGCCGCTTTGCCTTAACGCGCCTGCAGCTCCAGGCCATCTTCTTTCAACCGACGGTAAGCTATAAGATTAACAACAAGCTCGGCATCGGCGCAGGCTTTGTGTATGCCAACGGTAAAGTGAATCTTCAAAAAGACATTCCGGTCGTGGATGCCAGCGGCACCTACGGGCATGCCGAGCTCAACGGCAAAGCCAATGGCTTTGGTTTTAATGCAGGCATCTATTACAAGCCGATCGATAAATTTTCGGTTGCGCTGACCTACCGCTCCCAGGTGAACATGGAAGTAAAAAGCGGCGATGCAACCTTCACGGTTCCTTCGGCAGTTGCCACCAATTTCCCGAACGGAAAATTCAAAGCCACGCTGCCCTTGCCACAGGTGCTGACGCTGGGTCTTGCCTACACGCCTATCGAAAAACTGACGATTGCCGCCGATGTGAATTATGTAGGCTGGAAAGCTTACGACACGCTGGCCTTCGATTATGAGAATAACACCACCTCTCTCGTAGATACCAAATCGGCACGCGAATACAAAAACACCTTTGCCTTCAGGCTGGGAGGCCAGTATAAGATCATCGATGCCCTGGCTGTACGGCTGGGTGTAGCCTATGGTATTTCGCCGGTGCAGGATGGCTATGTGACGCCGGAAACACCCGACGCCAACAGGATCATTTATACCGCCGGGATCGGTTACACGATCAAACAAAAATTCGGCATCAATGCCTCCTTCTATTTTTCTCAGCTGAACAGGGAAGATACCAACCTGGAAACAGGCATGAGCGGCACTTACAAAACCAATGTGGTGATCCCGGGAATTTCTGTATTTTATAAATTTTAATCTCAACGACTATGCAAACGATATCTTATCAATCTATAGCAGCCGCGCTCGTACTCGGCCTCTTCATGACCAGCTGCAAACCGAAGTTAGATGCTCCGGAACCTACCAAAGGCGATCTGGACGTGTCTAAATACGTCGCTATCGGTAATTCCATCACCGCAGGCTTTGCTGATGCCGCCTTGTATTACGACGGGCAAATGGTATCTTACCCTAACCTGCTCGCTGAACAATTCAAGCAGGTCGGCGGTGGTGACTTCTTACAGCCATTGGTGCCACAGGCATCAGCCGGGATCGGCTCCTCGGGGAACGCCCGCTCGGTACTGGGCTATAAAACCGACTGCAAAGGTGTATCGGGCTTGTCGCCTGTTCCATTTGCGCAAAGCGGGGATTTCAGCATTTTCACCAATAACATTTCTGCCCAGGGCCCTTATAACAATATGGGCATTCCGGGTGCCAAAGCCATCACGGCAGTGTATCCGGGATACGGCAATCCGGCTAACGGCCCGGGGAATTATAACCCTTTCTTTACGAGGATCCTCGCGCCTTCGGAATTTGCCAGCGCTTCTATGCTTTCCAAATCGGCAGCACAAAACCCTACCTTCTTTTCGGTATTCATCGGCAATAACGATGTGCTCGCTTATGCCCTGGCAGGCGGCGCAGCGGATGCCATAACGCCTTCGGCAGGCAGCCCGGGAGTAGGATTCGATGCCAGCTACGATCTCATCATCAATACCATGACAGCTAATGGCGCCAAAGGCGTGGTAGGAAATATTCCGGATGTGACAGGTATTCCCTTTGCCACAACGATCCCTTACAATGGCTTAACGCTGGACGCCACACAAGCAGGCCAGCTAAGCGCGGCCTATGCCCCGCTTGGCATTTCTTTTCATGAAGGAAGCAACGCCTTTATGATCCTGGATAGCTCGGCACCGGGCGGCAGAAGGCAAATCAGATCAAACGAATATGTCCTGCTTACCACCCCGCAGGATTCCCTGAAATGTGCGGGCTGGGGTTCCTCCAAACCTCTCGCTGACAAGTATGTCCTCAATCAAACGGAAGTTGCCAACATCCAGAATGCTGTAGCGGCCTACAATGCCAAAATAAAATCTGCCGCTGCAGCCAAAGGGCTTGCGTATGTGGATGTGAACGCCTTTATGGCGAAAGCAAAAACAGGGATTGTTTATAACGGAATTACCACCAGTGCCACTTTCGTAAGCGGCGGTGCTTTTTCGTTGGATGGGATCCATCTGACGCCAAGGGCCAATGCCCTGCTTGCCAACGAATTCATCAAAGCGATCAACAGCCAGTATGGCTCAACGATCCCGCAGGTGGATGCAACTAAATATAAAGGGGTCATATTCCCCTGATAGAGTTAGGTTTAGATAGTTGCCAAAAACGGGTGCAGAGTTTTCTGTGCCCGTTTTTAATTTTGGGCTGATTTCCGCTTTAGACTAATTTGTGGTAAATTGAAACATCTATTAGCTATATTCGTAAGAATACACAGAGTTTCATTAATCAGTCCCGACCGCAGCGCTTATGGCAAATCAAAAAAACACGATAGACTTCAGCCGGTTTGTCGCCATTGGAGATTCCATTACAGCGGGATACGCCGATGGGGCGCTCTATTACAAAGGCCAGGTCAATGCCTACCCAAACCTAATCGCCCGTCAATACCAATCCATTCATCCTCTGGTTTTCCGTCAGGCGCTTGTCGATAAGCAATCTTCCGGCATTGGATTCGTCGGCCGCTCGAAGCTGACCCTGGTCCCTGACGAGCATAACCCAAAAAATAAATGGGGCTGCTTGTCCTATCTCTCCGAGGTGGGCGACCGGAGCATTCTTTCGGAAAACCACTACCGCAGCAGCGGGCCATTCCATAACCTGGCAGTGCCCGGCGCCAAGGCTGCACATTTGCTTATGTCCGGCTACGGCGACCCGGCAAAAGGCGAGGGCAACTACAATCCTTTTTTCACACGCCTGTCTTCCGATCCGGCAAAGGCTTCCGTCTTAGAAGACATCCTGAAGCTCCGCCCTACCTTTTTCACGATGCTCATCGGCAATAACGATATCCTGTCCTATGCCATGCATGGCGGCACCGATGATGTGATGACGCCTACAGAAGGCAAACCCGGCGAAGGCTTTGCAGCCACACTCCGCTACATCCTTGAGAAACTGACTGAGCATGGTGCGAAAGGCATCCTGGCAACATTGCCCGATCTCACCACCATTCCCTTTTTCAATACCATTGCTTATGATCAGCTCCTGCTGGAGAAACAGGAAGCGATGCAGCTCAATGTTCAGTATGCTGCCAGCGGGATAGAACTTAAAACAGGAAGAAACGCGTTTATCGTTGAAACGATTGCCAATGGGCAGCCTGCTCTCAGGCAGATGCTCACAGGAGAGATCGTCCTCTGCGAGATCATGCAGGATCCTTTAAGAACGGATTATTTAAGCGGACGTCTTCCTATCCCCAAAGCCTATTACCTCAATGCAACAGAAATTACACAGATCAAAGCAAGGATCGTCGCTTATAATGACGTCATCACAGAGCTCGCTGCAGAAAAGGGTTTGGGGCTTATCCGGCTGAACCAGCTGCTCGCGCATGCCAGGCCCGACAGGTTCTATGATGCCAGGGTAAGGGCCATTCATTATACCGAAACGGGGGCTTTTTCCCTCGATGGCATTCACATCAATGCCATGGGCCAGGCTTTGCTGGCGAACGAATTCATCAAAGCCATTTACCGGACATACGGCCTGAAGATTCCACGCCTGCCCATTGTTCAGTTCCGGAAAAAACACCGCATCAGCATGCATATAAAATAGTACCTTTAAGAACGGTTTATGGATAGTACGACAAAAAAGAAAACAAATCCGGGTTCTGAAAAAAGAGCGCATCTTCCTAAACTGCCGTTTCACAACATTGCCATTTCCTTATCTGGCGGAGGCTTCAGGGCCACTTCCATCCACCTCGGCGTTCTATCCTACCTCTCTACCAAAACATTTTACAGCAGCAGTCTCCTGGAGCGCGTGCGGATCCTGTCGACCGTTTCCGCAGGAACCTTCACCGGCGTGAAATATGCCACAACGATCAAAAAGGGCGGCACCATCGAAGAATGCTACCAAAGCCTTTACCGCTTTATGACCAGCGAAGAGCTGGTAGAGAATGCCCTTGAATACCTTGCCGACGACAACAACTGGCAGGGTGGCCGGCAACGCAGCCTGATCACGGCCTTTTCCTCCATTTACTTCCGCGACTTCGAAAAAGAAAAATTCGGCCTGCTCTGGGATGAGTCAAAACCCATCCACCTGAAAGAGATCAGCTTCAATGCTACCGAATTTAACTTCGCCCTGCCCTTTCATTTTCATAAAACCGAAAAATCACATACCAAAGGCACTCACGAATTCATCGGCAACCGCAAGATCCATATTCCCATAGAGATTGCGAAAGAGATCCGCTTCTCCGACATCATCGCAGCCTCCTCTTGTTTTCCTTTTGGCTTCGAGCCGATCAATTTTCCGGATGATTTTATTTACGAAGGCGCACAAAAGCTAAAAGATAAATTCCTCTTACCGCATAACGTGTTTGACGGCGACAAGATCGAATACCCGATCGGCCTGATGGATGGCGGCGTAGACGACAACCAGGGCGTGGATGCTATCCTGTCGGCAGAATACCGGATGAAGCACTACCCGGAAGAGCTGAAAGAGTTCCGGTCGGAAGATAAAAAATCGGTAGACCTTTATATTCTTTCCGATGGTACCAACCCAACGATGGAGAGCTACATCCGGAGCAACACGGAAACGATGCCCTGGATCGGAAACTGGAATTTTAAGTCGCTGCGTCGCTTTGGCATCATGAGCGCTTTATTCGGCTTAATTGTCCTTTTGTTTGCCTGCGCATCGGATCTGAAACCGGTAATCATGATGTGCTCCGTCATAGGCACCATCGGCATCCTGGTAGCCTTGTTCCTGCTCATCACCTCCATGGGATTTGTAGGCCTGACAAAGCGCATCGGTGTTCCCGATTTTTTTGCGCGGCGTTTGCATTATGTGGATAAGCTGAAATTCGGCATCATCAATAACATGTTGGGCAACAGGCGCCGCTCGGTCACAAAAATGGTGACTAAAGTATTTATCAAGCACATGCGCTGGTTTAGCTTCGAGCGCGTGTATGGCGACCCGATCTGGCGGCCACGCCTCATCATGAACGCCGTGTTTGAGCTCACGGAAACAGAAGTCATCAAACGGCAGAATAAATACCCGCACTTCAGCCGGGAGCTGATGGAGCCAGGCCCACACATTATGGAGGTGGCGCAACGCTCCCTGAAAATGGGAACAACGCTATGGTTCTCGCCGGAACAACTGGGCGGAGACAAGATCCTGCCTGATACGATCATCGCCTGCGGACATTTCACCATCTGCTTTAACCTGCTCGAATACTTTGAAAAATTCCTGTACAACAAACACTACAAAAGCGACTACGATAAATACAGCGAGGAGCTGAAACAGGAGCTCGCCCTGCTGCATGTGTCACTCCTGGAAGACTGGCGAAAGTTCAAGGAGAATCCTTACTGGATGGTGGATGAATGGAATGAGAAGCTTGGCTTGAAGCGCGCTGATCCCGAAAGGACATAGAACAGAGAGAATATAGGGAACAGGCTCACCACGGAGACACAAAGAAAACAGAGAGAGAAAGAGAAAAATTAACCGCAGAGACCGCGGAGATAAAGACGCAGAGATCGCAGAGGTATTTTCGTATATATACTCTCCGCACCGCCTGCGGTAAATTAAAAGCCTTTTTCCACTTGGTTCTCCTATGTTACTATGTGCCTATGTGGTTTTAAAATCAATCAAACACATATTATTCGTATCTTTGCCGCAAAATTACACGCATGTCTGTTACACCGCATAAATCCGGATTTGTCAGCATCATCGGTTGTCCGAATGTTGGAAAATCCACCCTGCTCAACGCTTTGGTTGGCGAACGCTTAAGCATCATCACGTCAAAGGCGCAAACCACGCGCCACCGGATCATGGGCATTGTCAGCGGCGATGATTACCAGGTTGTGTTTTCGGATACCCCGGGCATCTTAAAACCGAATTACAAGCTCCAGGAAAAAATGATGGAATTTGTGATTTCCGCGTTCAGCGATGCCGACGTGTTCCTGCTGATCGTGGATATATACGAAGACATTGTGCTGGAGGAAAGCTACCTCGAAAAATTAAAGAATACCTCTACTCCCGTGCTCCTGCTCCTCAACAAGATTGACATGGCTACACAGGAAGTGCTGGATAACAAACTGGCGGAGTGGAAGGAAAAATTACCGAAAGCGGAAATCATTCCTATCTCTGCCTTAAAAAAATTCAACCTCGAAACGGTGATGTACCGCATCACCCAGCTTTTGCCGGTAGGAGAAGCCTTCTACGACAAAGATACCTTAACGGATAAGCCTGAGAAATTTTTCGTATCGGAGATCATCCGCGAGAAGATCCTCCTGAAGTACAAACGTGAAATTCCGTACAGCGTAGAGGTGATCGTCAATTCCTTCAAAGAAGAGGAAAAGATCATCCGCATCCAGGCTGATATCCTGGTAGAGCGCGACAGCCAGAAAGGCATTATCATTGGTCACCAGGGCGAGGCTCTGAAAAAAGTAGGAACGATGGCCCGCAAGGAAGCGGAAACCTTTTTCGGGAAACACATTTACCTGGAGCTCTTCGTGAAAGTGGCAAAAGACTGGAGGAACAACGATGCGAATTTGAAGCACTTCGGGTATTAGGAAAGGTGTTCACCAAACGACCGTAATTCCTGAAATCCTGTTCAATGGAAAAAGCAATTCCGAATATGTACCTTTTAAAAAGAACAAATTCAGACGACCCTGATTTTCAAGCCCTGGTAGAGGAACTTGACAAGGACCTGGCCATTCGTGACGGAGAAGATCATTCATTTTTTGCTCAATTCAATAAAATCAACGCCATTAAGCATGTGGTCCTTGCCTATGAAAACGAACAAGCCGTAGGTTGTGGTGCTATCAAAGAATACGATGCTGACACCATGGAAGTAAAACGGATGTTTGTGCCATTGGAAAAACGGGGCAAAGGAATTGCCTCAGGTGTTTTAAAAGAACTTGAACGTTGGGCAAAAGAGCTGGGCTATCAGACATGCATCCTCGAAACCGGCATGAAACAACCGGAAGCCATCGCCCTCTATCAGAAAAACAACTACGGGATCATCAGGAACTATGGGCAATATGCCAACGTTGCAAGCAGCGTTTGCTTCGGGAAACACCTGGACAGTCCCCATTCCACTTAACCCTGCTCATACAGTATCAGGTATTCAATCACGATAAGCCACCGTCATTTCCCGTTTGACAGCAAAGCCTTTCAAAGCCTTTACCTTAAATCCTGCTGCTTTCATGTTACGCTTCATTTGGCCCTGCGCACAATAGGTGACGAGCAGACCCTGCTCATTTAATAAAGCGTACATATTCCTGAAAACAGGTTCCGTCCAAAGCTCCGGCTGCTCTTTGGGAGAAAAGGCATCGAAATAAATGAGGTCGAAAGTTTGAGGTGATTGAAATGTTTCGGCCTTCGCCAAATGCTTGGTCAAATGGAATTCTCCGGAAAGCGGATGCCTTTCATTCCAGGCTTGCTCATGCATCCGGAGAAAAGCAGCTTCCTCCTCCCGGGAATAGTCCTTCGTGAAATTCAGTTGCTTCGCAATCGCCATAGGAATGGGATACAGCTCTACCGTATGGTAATCGACGGACATGCCTGATCGTTTAGCTTCCAAAAAGGTCAGGAAAGTATTTAATCCCGTACCAAAACCAATTTCAAGAAGGTTTAATGCTTTCCTTGGATGCCAGTTAAGGAAAAAGAGCAAGCCGTTGTTGATAAAGACATGCCTGCTTTCTTCCACCGCACCTTGCAGCGAGTGGTAGGTCGCGCCGAAGCGGCCGCTTTGCAAAGTAAGCGAGCCATCTTTTGTTTCAACAGGTTTAACGGTATGTTGATGATCCGTAGTCAAGGTTAAACTTCGTAGCTGTATTCCCAGGCTGATTTGTAAAAGTTATACGATTCGCAATACTCGATGAAGGCCTTGTAAAACGGGTGATTCCCAATCGTGGCCGTATCCATGATCACCACCAGCTTTTTCTTCGCCCTCGTTAAAGCTACATTCATACGACGAATGTCCGACAGGAAACCAATTTCCGAATCCGGATTACTCCTCACCAAAGAAATGTAAATGATGTCGCGCTCTTCGCCCTGGAAACCGTCGATGGTCTTCACCACCAGCTCACTTAACGGATAAGCCGAATAATCAAAGGCCGCCAGCTTCTCTTTCAGTAATTCAATCTGTTCCTTGTAAGGCGAAATGATCCCAATGCTCACGGGGTAAGCAGGCTCCGAATAGGTATACTGCTGTAATAATAATTCCAAATGCTTAAAGAGCAGATCGGCTTCACCGGCATTCGATGTACTCAGGGTTTCCGGGTTTTGGTACTCGTCAAATCCCCGGCCCGCCGTATCGATCAGCTCAATGGGCTTGTAAAGCAGCTCCAGGTCCTCGTTGGTACTTAGCAGGGATTCCTTCACCGATACATCGGCCTCCAGCTCGTTCTTATAAAAATAGGCATTGCTGAACTCCATGATACGTTGGTGCATGCGGTACTGGCGCGTCAGCAGGGACGATACATTCTCATATTTCGTAAGCCGGTCGAGCATGGTATGATCCAGGCCTTCTTTCTTTGCCTGCAGGCTTTTGACAACCGGCGGCAACTGGAAATGATCGCCGCTGAAAATCACCCGGCGGCATTTCAGCAAGGGAATCCAGGACACTGCTTCCAAAGCCTGTGAAGCCTCATCAAAAAATAAGGTTTGAAAGGTCTTGCGGGCCAGCGCGCGGTTATTGGAAGTCACCGGCGTGCAGCAGATGACCTGCGCATGATCGAATAAGGAACTCACAATGTAATCCTCCAGCAGGCGCGACTCCTTAATGCAATTCTTAGCTTCCGTGTAATACATGGCGCGTTGCTTCGCATCTTCTTTTCCGAAAGTACGTTTGTATTTCCCGGCCATGCGAAAATATTCCTCCGCGTTGCGGCGCAGGTTTTTGATATCCTTGTAATGCTCGTGGTTCTGAATCTGTCCATCAACCGTGGTTTTCAGGAGCTCTTCGGAAACCCTTGCCGGATGCCCGACGCGCAGCACATGAATCCCCTGCTCCACCAGTTTTTCGGAGATCAGATCGACCGCTGTATTGGTTGGCGCGCATACCAGAACTTGTTTCTCCGTTTGGAGGACAAGGCGGATCGCCTGAACGATGGTCGTCGTTTTTCCCGTTCCCGGAGGGCCATGCACCACCGCCACATCATTGGCCGACAGGATATGCCTGACGGCGCGGTTCTGTGATAAGTTCAGCTGAGGGATGAGGATGCTGTCGTCTGTTTTTTCAAAAGTCGGCACTTCGTTCCCTTCAATGATTTCGCGTAACTCCACCACACGGTTATTCCTGGCACCGATCACCTCATCAAGCGCCTTTTGCATTTCGATATAGCTGTTATCGTCGAACTGGATATTGATCCCCAGCTTCCCGTCATAAGCCCAGTCGGGAAGCTCATCGGTATGCATGATGATCTTCAGCTTGTTCTTCCCCGATTGTTTGATGGTACCGGTGATCTCCTGTACCTCGTCAGGATTTTTATTGGAAAACAAGCTTACATTCTTGCCTGTACTAAACAAATGCGGCATATCGAGCGTGTTGGTGCGCTCCACTTCCAGGTGTACATAATCTGCATAGCCAATCTCGTTCGAGATAATCTGGATCGGGTACCAGGTAGCACCGTTCTTCTTACGCTGCTCAATGCTTGCTCTTAAAAACTGTTCTTTGTATTGATAGAAATCCTCTTCCCGCTCAATGATCAGTAATTCCTTTAGTTTCTTTAACCGTTCTATGCTTTGTTTCATTGTTCCGGATTACGAATGTATACGAATATACAAATCTGTGTTAGCAGACGTGCATTCGTATATTCGTATTAAATTCGTAATTATTAATTTGTCAGGTTCGTCGTTAAATCATTTTCTCTTTAGTTCGTACTGGTACACCTGCCTGCCGAGCTCCGCCAGGAAAGGCAATGCCAGTGAGTTGTATTCGTATTTTCCATCGTTGATCACTTCATCTTCATTGGCATAGATCACTGCGCTCAACATAAATTCCACCTTTTCGGCTTCGTTATGGATATACGCACAGTCCACCATAAAGCCGTAAGACTGCCCGACAATGTTGGTAATCTTAAGGTCTTTATCTGTGATGGGTTTCTTACTATCGCCGTAAATAAAATATTTTTTATAACTGTCGTAATAGGATTTATCATAAGAAGGATGTGAACTCTCACGCGGCAGCATGGTCAGGTATTGCAACATGAACTGTTGCTGGCTCCGGTCGATGTGGTACTGATTGGCGGCGGGATAAAACTCATTAAATACAAGCCGCTGCAATAAGCCATGCACATTCTGCAAGGACATATAGTTCATGTTTGTAAAATCCTTTGGCTCGTTCACACGCTTATTCCGGGCATTGTAATAGGCTTTCCCGACTTTGAAGGTCCTTATCGCATTCGTATAGTTCCGTAAAGGCAAGCCCTGTTTCTGCTGATAGAGAAGCTTCAGATCCTTATCATAAAAAGACACTGGGTTGGTGATCAGGTTCGCCGTGCCCTGGCAGCCTCCATCGAAGCGGTGCACAATGCGCATGTTTTTATAGCCCAGCTCAGCCAGGCGATCATAAAGGTAATCCACTCCCAAGAATTCATAGACCCTTCCATAAGCTGCGTTATCGCTTACCAGGAACATGCGACGGATGTACTGCGCCACGCTTGGGTAACCGCTTAGCGAGGTCGTATCTTTTTTCACGGAGCGCTGGCAGGCATTGGCACTATCGGTAAACAGGATCGTCTCCTTATCTAATTTCAGATCGTTCAGCTTTTCCATCGCTATGATGGAGCAAGGTAATTTCACAAGGCTGGCGCAGTAAAAATAAGTCGTTGAATCCACGTGATACAGGTAATTTTTAAACGAAGGCTTCCCTTGCGCATCGCGCCTGATCTGCGTGTAGATGATCTGCAAGCGGTATTTTTTAGAATCGGCGGCAACTTTCTGTAATACCGGTTTTTTCTTTAGCAGGGAGTCGAATGAAAAGGGAGCCTGCGCAACTTGTAACAGAGGTAACAGAACACATATCAATACAGCGGCTTTCTTCATCAAAAGATGTCATTTTAATGCTGTTTCGTTGCGATTAGCAAATTGCTGTTCTTGTCTTTGAAGTTGTAACCGATTCCGAAACCGATCTCTTTGGCCCCTTGCTGTTTGTACAGGGAATCGAGGTCTTTCTGATAGAACTCCTTGAACATCGGAATAGGCTTGGTGTACTGCCCGTACAAGCTATAATTCCATTTATGATCGCTGTCTGTAAAATAGTGGAAAGAGATGCCGCTGTCGTCCTGGATCACCTGCTCGCTCTGTTCCAGGATCACGTTACGGATGATCGAGAAATAACTTTTATGCATCAGGTAAGAAGCACCTTTGAGGTAAGTATTCACGGTACCCATGCCCTTCAGGTAATTTACAAAGCTTTGATTGCTTTTTAATCCGCCATCCGCGGCATTCAGCGAGAAATAATATAAGGTCTTCGGCTTCTTGTTCACGTCCGTGAATTTCAGCTCCAGCCCGCGTGTATTTGTTTTTTTCTTTTTCAGAGAAGCAAATGATTCTTCATAAACCACCGCTCCGGTGCTGTCAACCGTTACCGGCCTGGCCGAGCAAAACTCATTTCCCGTGCGTTTCAGGAACAGGATCAATAAATGCAGGGTACCATCCACTTCCGTATTCTTCAAATCGTTTTTCATGCTCTGCGTTCTGAAAAAGCTGAATTTCAGGATCGCATTCAATGACGTGTTTACTTTCGCATAATACATATCCATCGAATCCTTGTTCTCTGCCTTAAAGCGCGGCAGGCTTCCCACAGGCTCCAGGCCGATCATCACGTATTTATCCGCTTCCGGAAAAAAGGTTTGTGCATATAAAATATCAGGGCCGGAGAATGGATAAAACAAGGTCGAAGGTGTTTTCACCACCTTCGACAATTCATTGTCCCTGAAGGTACGCAGGTTGGTAAGGCGTGTCGAATCAAAGTTCATCCAGCGCTTATCGAAATTCTGACTGAAGGCTTTAAAATCGGAAGAGGACTGGATCTCGCTGTGTACCGAATTGCTGTCTGCAATACCAGCCATGAGATCAGCCAGGGAATTCAGGGAATCATTGGCGCAAGCAACCAAAGGCTCTTCCTTCACGACTGTATCTTTTGTCATTTCCTGGACCACCTTTTCCACTTTGGCCGAATCGATGATCAATTCACCGGTCTTCTCGTTGGGAGAAGGCGTGCATGCAACAATACCAATAACCGACATGATAGCGGCTAACTTTATACTTCCTGACATTTTTGTTTTTCTTTTTTGTAGATGATTAATTTTCCTGCAAGATAGATCAGTCCGCCGAAGCCTACATTTAAAAGCCCCATGAGGGATTCAAACGGTTTTTCGCGAAATACGGTATAAAGAATAAATGCGTTGAGCGCCAGAAAAATCAATGGTGTCACCGGGTAGCCCCAGGTTTTATAGTTGGGTGAGCTGAGTTTTCTCGCCCGCAAAATAAACACGCTGAACACCGTGAGAAAGGTAAAAATGCTGAGGCTGAATCCCACAAAGGTCAATACCTGTTCGAATTTCGCACTCAGGATCAGGATCACCGTAATGGCAGACTGAATGATCACCGCCACATAAGGCACGTTATTCTTGTTGGTCCTGGAAAGGAAATTCAGAATTTCGAGATCTTCCCCCATCGACTTGATGATGCGGGGACCGGCCATAATCATGGCACTGATGGATGAGATCAACAGGAAAGCGATGATCAGGCTCATGAACTGGCCTGCCACTTGCCCGAAAATATGCATGGCGCTCACGTGGCCTATCTCCAAAACTCCTGTGAGTTCGTTGGCCGGTGTGCTGTACAGGAAAATATAATTCAACGTCACATAGATCACCGTCACAATCAAAGTCCCGATCAGCAATGCCCTCGGCAAATTCTTCTGAGGATTTTGCATATCGCCGGCCAGGTAAGAAGCTGCATTCCAGCCGCTGTAAGCGTACGACACATAAATCAGGCTTACCCAAAAGGCCGGGCTCAGGATCTCCGCTTTGGACGTAGGTTGTGGCAGGATCGTGATCTCATGCGCCGGTGTATAACAAAAGCCAGCGATGATAAAACCTAAGATGACAAATACTTTCAAAAAAGTAAGCACTTTCTGGAAGCTGCTGCCCGCTTTCAGGTTCGTGGCATGGATCACGGTGATCAGTCCCACCACACACAGGGCACACAAGGTCACATTCACCTGCGGAAAAATTTTGTTGACATAAGAGCCCAGGGCCATCGAGGCCAATGCAACAGGCGCCGCAAAGCCAACCGTGGAAGATACCCAGCCCGACAAAAAACCTACGGAAGGATGAATGAGTTTTGTCAGGTAAGCATATTCACCACCACTGCGCGGAATGGCTACTCCCAATTCGCAATATACCAAAGCACCGCAAAACGAAATGATACCGCCCAGCAGCCAGAGCACTAAAATACTGAATACCGAATGAATGTCGAATAGCTGGAAGCCCAGGCTGGTAAAGACCCCCGTGCCGATCATGTTCGCGATCACTAAGGAGATAGCGGTATAGAAACCGATTTTATACGTCGAATTCATTAATCGTATGATTGGGTAGACTTGGATGAAAGTTCCAGCATGATCTGGTACTGTTCAGGAGAAAGGTCGTTGTAATAGAAATTGATCGGGTTGACCTTCTCACCGTTCTTGATCACTTCATAATGCACGTGCGGGCCTGTGCTCAAACCGGTACTTCCTACATAGCCGATCAGCTCACCGCGTTTTACCCTGGCATTGACCTTCGCCGCGATCTTACTCATGTGGCCGTACAATGTTTTATAGCCATAGCCGTGGTCGATCACCACATGGTTGCCATAGCCCTGAGCAGCCGCATCCGCCACTTCTATCACACCGTCGCCGGTCGCATAGATCGGTGTGCCCTGCTCTGCCGTAAAATCCATCCCCGGGTGAAACTCCTGGGTTTTGTAGATGGGATGGGTGCGCCAGCCGAAGCCGCTCGGTAAGTGTTTGAGGTCTTTATTGTTCAGTGGCATAATGGCCGGAATGGAGGCAATCAGTTTTTCCTTGCCCCTGGCCATTTTCACCACTTCATCAAATGATTTGGATTGAATGTATAATTGCTTCGTGATGCGGTCCAAACGCTCGGTAGCCTGTTTCATCAAGGCCGTATTGTCATAGCCTTCGAGGTCTTTGTAACGGTCGCTCCCGCCAAAACCGGCCTGGCGTACGCTTCCGGGAATAGGCTCCGCTTCGAAGATCACGCGGTAAATATTGTCATCACGGTCCTGCAGATCGTTGAGCACCGTTTGTACTTGGTTCATTTTTTTGTTCAGCAGGTCGTATTGCAGGCGCATCACCTCCGCTTCCCGGCGCAGCTGCTTTTCCTTAGGTGAATCAATGAAGCGGTAAGCCAGCATCACGATCACCACAGCAAATACGGAACCAATGCCGAGGTAGCTCAGCACCTGCAGGAAACGCTGCCTGAACGTGACCTTCACTTTTTCGTAAGTGAGCGATTTGGTATTGAACCTGTATTTTACCTTTGACATGTAGGCTTTGAAAAGAAGAGCAAATATAGCAATTTCATTGACTTCCTCCGCCCTGATTTTGAATGCGAAACCAGAAACATCTGGTTTTAATAAATAAAACAGCGGACGCTCACAAACCTGTCCTGTTATGCCATTCAGGGCTGGTTTGCAAACTAAGTACTGCGTTAAATAATAGAAATTAGCCGTTACTCCTAAATATTCATTTTTTGGGCGCCCCCTTCCTCAAGTGCTTCGACAGGCTCAGCAACCAGCGGAAGGCCGGGCTGCGCCGGCTTGCACACTACCTCGCTCAAAACCCCACCGGGCTTTTGCCATACTTCGCTACGGTTCTTTACTGTCCAGACGCGTCGGGACAGTAAAGGAACTAAACCCTTTGCATCCCTTGCGCAGGTGGTAAATCTTACTAAAAAGTGAATAAAATATGCCTTTTGATGCCATTGATTTTAGTATATTCGCTTCTTCTTTTTAAACATATGGAATCAAGTAAAGTACGCGAAACATTTTTAGAGTTTTTCAAATCGAAAGGTCACGAAATTGTGCCTTCCGCACCGATGGTCGTAAAGGGCGATCCCACGCTGATGTTCAATAACAGCGGGATGGCGCCGTTCAAGGATATTTTCTTAGGCAATGCGCCGATCAAATTTCCACGGGTGGCCGATACTCAGAAATGCCTGCGCGTGAGCGGTAAGCATAATGACCTGGAGGAAGTAGGTGTCGACACCTATCACCACACCATGTTCGAGATGCTTGGCAACTGGAGCTTCGGCGATTATTTCAAAAAAGAAGCCATTGCCTGGGCCTGGGAATTACTGACCGAAGTCTATAAAATCGATAAAAGCCGCCTATACGTGACCGTGTTTGAAGGGAGCCTGGAAGAGAATGTCCCTTTCGACCAGGAAGCGCATGATACCTGGAAATTGTATGTACCTGAAGACCGCATCCTCAAAGGAAATAAAAAAGACAACTTCTGGGAAATGGGTGATACCGGCCCTTGCGGACCTTGTTCGGAGATTCATTACGATGGCCGGAGCGATGAAGAACGGGCAAAAGTTCCCGGAGCTTCACTCGTGAATAACGACGATCCGCAGGTGATCGAGATCTGGAATAACGTGTTCATGGAGTTTATGCGCAAGGCTGATAAAAGCCTGGAAAAATTGCCAAAGCAACATGTGGACACGGGGATGGGCTTCGAGCGTTTGGTGCGTGTGCTGCAAGGCAAGCAATCGAACTACGACACCGATGTATTTACACCTTTACTGAATAAAATTGAAGAGTTGAGCGGCCACCGCTACAAGCCGGAGGACGAGAACCACCACAAGAAGCAACTTATCATTAATATTGCGATGCGTGTGATCGCCGATCACATCCGCACGATCTCTTTCTCTATTGCCGACGGGCAGCTGCCGAGCAATACCGGCGCGGGTTATGTGATCCGCCGTATTTTACGCCGTGCAATCCGTTACGGTTACCAGTCGTTGAATATCAAGGAACCGTTTATGTACCGCCTGGTGCCGACACTGGCTCACCAGCTGGGGCACCAGTTCCCGGAACTGAATACACAAAAGATCCTGATCGAAAAAGTGATCCGTGAAGAAGAAATTTCTTTTTATAAAACCCTGGAGATCGGTCTGAAACGCATCGACCAGGTATGCATTGATCTCACGCAATCGAAAGCCAGCAAGGTTATTGATGGTAAGGTCGTGTTTGAATTGTATGACACCTTCGGTTTCCCGGTGGATTTGACGTCGTTGATTGCCCGTGGTTACGACCTCAGTATCGATGAAAATGGGTTTAAAGAATTATTGAACAAACAAAAAGCCCTTTCAAAAGCAGCGACTTCCATCAACACCGATGACTGGATCTATGTTGAAAAGAATAAGAAACAATCCGACAGCTCCATTCCTGAAACGGAATTCGTGGGTTATACTGATCTGGAATGCGAAAGTAATATTGTGCGTTACCGCAAGGTAAAAGCGAAAAATAAGGAGCAATTCCAGCTCGTGCTCGACAAAACACCGTTCTACGCAGAAAGCGGCGGACAGGTAGGCGATTCGGGGACTTTAGAGAATATCAATGAAAAAATTTACATCACCGATACGAAGAAAGAGAACGGTGTGATCATTCACTTTACGGATAAGCTTCCTGAAAATACAGAAGCTGTGTTTACCGCCAAAGTGGATAAGAGCAAACGCGCCTTTACCGAAAACAACCATAGTGCCACGCACTTGCTGCACGCGGCTTTGCGCCAGGTTTTGGGCACGCATGTGGAGCAAAAGGGAAGTTTGGTAAATGACGAGTATCTGCGTTTCGATTTCTCGCACTTCTCCAAAATTACGGATGAAGAACTGCACGAGATCGAGAAAATCGTGAACACCAAGATCCGTGAGAACATTCACAGCAGCATCAAACAAATGACCATCGACGACGCGAAGAAAACCGGCGCCATGGCATTGTTCGGCGAGAAATACGGCGACGTGGTGCGCGTGGTGGAATTCGATAAGAATTATTCCATCGAATTGTGCGGCGGCACACACGTAAACGCTACCGGGCAGATCGGTTATTTCAAGATCATTTCCGAAAGCGCTGTAGCGGCCGGCATCCGCCGGATCGAAGCAGTGACTGCGGTGAAAGCGGAAGAGTTTTTCGATAACCAAACGGCGATGCTGAATGAGGTGAAAGCCTTATTGAAAAACAACAAGGACGTGGTGAAAAGCCTGAGCAACCTCGTAGATGAGAATGCCGATCTTCAAAAGCAGCTTCAGACCTTACTGAAAGAAAAAGCGCAGAGCATCAAAAATGACCTGCTCACGAAAGTGCAGTCTAAGAACGGCATGAATGTGATCATCGAAAAGATCAGCTTCGACAGCGCGGAAGATATTAAAAACATCCTGTTCGAGATCCGCAACCAGGTTGAGAACTGCGTGTGCATCATCGGCGCGGAGGTAAAGGGCAAGCCGAGCATTTCGGTGATCCTGGATGATAACCTGGTAAAAGAGAAAAACCTCAACGCGGGCACCATCATCAAGGATCTGGCGAAGGAAATCAACGGCGGCGGCGGCGGACAGCCTTTCTACGCACAGGCAGGCGGCAGCAAGCCGGAAGGACTGGATGCGGCTTTAGCGAAAGCAAAGGCGATGTTTTAGTTTTACAGCAACAACGGCTTCGAGAGCTTCAGCCGCCGGTAGCGGTGATTGAAGCTCCCGAAATTACCCATACCATAAATTTTAATTAAAACGTATTATGAGCAAACCATACACACCGGCCATCGCCTCCAACGGAACCCTTTATGTATCGGGCCAGATCGGCCTCGACCCTGCAAGCGGCCAGCTGGTTGGCGGCGGCGTCATTACCGAACTCAAACAGATCATGCAGAACTTACTGGTGCTGCTGAAACAACATAATGCCGGCTACGACGACCTGCTCGCTGTAACGATCTACCTGCAAAGCATGGACGATTACAAGGCGGTGAACGAAGAGTATGTGACCTATTTTTCGAAGCGCTTACCAACGCGTACCTGCATTTCGGTGGTTGGTCTTCCCTTCAACGCGAAGATCGAGATTACGGTGACGGCTGAAGTGAAGTGATTTCTAAGAAGGGTTTAACTTAATATCAAGTGGTATAGCTGCGCCAGGGACATGAAGGGTTTAGTTCTTTTTAGGGCGCTGCCTTTTTCGCCCTAAAAAAACCGCAGCGAAGCGGAGCCCGGAATGGCCCGCCCGGGCGCCCAAAAGATAAAGCAACTAAATTACCAGGACAGATGTTGAAACAAGATCAGCATGACTGGTATTTTAAATAGTATGATTCTTTTTTGGCTATATATTGGAACAGTATTTGGATTATAGTCTAACAGAAACGGTCTTTTCTTCCCGTTTCCTGTTTTCCCCCTCGCTTCATTTCACCCTTATAAAACATCATTTACTCATTGAAAAGTACATTTCGCCATTTTTAAACTACATTTCACTCATTCTGAAGAAAAATTTCACCCTTGAAAATCAACTCTTTACCTCAGGATGAAACTTTATTTTAGTTTTGCCTGTAACTATTCATTCCGTTTAACATTATAAGTCCGTAATGCTTTTAAACGCAGCATATATGGAATTTTCACCGCGATACCATCATACCGCCGAACAGTTGCACTCCGAACAACTGATAATTGAGGCTGCGAAACAAAACCCCGAGCACTTCGGGCCTTTGTATGATAAGTACTACAAACAGATCTTCGGGTATGTCTATCAGCGTATGGACGATAAGGATACGGCCTTCGACCTCACCGCACAGGTGTTCCTCAAAGCCCTGACCAACATCGAGAAATACGAGTTCAAAGGTGTTCCTTTTGCCAGCTGGCTGTACCGCATCGCCCACAGCGAAGTGATGCAATTATTCAGGAATAAAAAAAACCTGAAAACCATTAACGCCGACATCGGCGACCTCAGGCATATCTGCGAGGAAGTGGAAGAGGAATACATGGAGCAATACAAAGGCATCTTAATGACGGTAATTAAAGAATTGCCGGCTGATGACCTGACACTGGTGGAAATGCGTTTCTTTGAAAAACGTCCCTTCAAGGAAATTGCAGAGATCCTGGACATTACCGAAACCAATGCGAAAGTAAAATTATACAGGATACTGGAACGTGTAAAAAAAACGTTGACGAAAAAATCTAAATAAGCTAGGAATGGAATCAAATTTTAATCTAAACAGGCCGCCGGTAAGTGACGAGGAAATAAATTCGAAGAAGGATTTTGGAGAACTGGTCAATAAATTTAAAAAGCAGAGCATCGAGAAAGCCCGGAGCGACGTTAGCTTTTTAAAGAATAAAAAGGTCACGTACTCGGCCATTATTGCGGGTGTTGCCGTTGTCTGTACCGTTACCTATTTCTCCGTCTTTAAAAAAGAACCCCCTAAAGAAATTGCCAATGATAAAATAATTACTAAAAACCAACCCACTACAAACACCTCTAATACCAAGCCTTCCAACGCTTTTGTCGCACCTCCCATCTCCAAACTCAACGTGCCTTATACATCTTATAAGGTAAAAGCCGAACACGGCGGAACGATCAGGCACAAAAGCAATTCAAAGATCATCATTCCTAAAAAAGCCTTTGTCAATAAGCAGGGCGAAGACATCGTGGGTGATGTTGAGATCCGCTACCGCGAGTTTCACGACCAGGCCGATATCATTGCCGCCGGGATCCCGATGGGATACGACAGCGCCGGTGTGAAATCGCAGCTTGAAAGTGCCGGCATGCTCGACATCCGCGGCTACCAGGACAATGAGCCGGTATTCATCAAACCGAATAAAACCATTACTGTTGAGTTTGTTTCCCAACATCCGGAAGACCGCTATAATATGTATGTGCTCGATACCCTTGCCCGAAACTGGGTATATACGGGCCGCGACAATTCCCTGGTAAATCATCAGCCAAAACACACAGGCTCGCAACAGGAACATGATGCTGCAGTTCCCGCCAACATTGAAACTCCAAAAACGATCGAGCTTCAGAAGCAGATAGATGCCATTCCTCCAAAAATAGAAACGGAGAGAATTGCCTATGAGAAAAAAGTAAGCCAGCTCCCGAAAGCGATCCTGCCTTCCAAACCGATGAAAGCCACTACCGGCCGGCCTCAGTTCCAGCTGGATGTAAACTACAAGGAGTTCCCCGAGCTGGAAGCCTTTAAGAATGCGGTGTTTGAAATAGGAACGGAAAACAAAAATTACACCTCAGAATTCTCCAAGATTACCTGGACCAGCGCCGAGATTGCCGAAGGCCCTCAGAAAGGCAAGAATTACTTACTGATCCTGACACATATCAACAAAGTAGAAAAGCTGATAGTGTATCCTGCCCTTACCGGCGCCAATTACGATGCCGCCCTGAAAACCTACGAAAGCAAATTTGAAGACTATAAAGCCGGCGTCGCCAAGCGCGAAGCCAGCGAAAAAAAGCTAAGAGAAGAATTGGAAGCGAAGCAGGCAGCTTACGCCGAGGAGCAAAAGCGCCTGCTGGCGGAAATAACACAAGAGCAAATCCGCGCCCGATCAGAAGCCTCGAAGCAGGTCAACCAGCAAATCACTGGCATGAACAGCGCACAAAAAGTAATCCGCATATTCCAGGTAAGCAGCTTTGGCATCTGCAACTCCGATTGCCCACATACCTTGCCGCAAGGCGGCAGCATCAATCCGATATTCCTGGCGGACAATGGCAAGTCGTTCCTGCAACCTAATATGGTTTACCTCGTAGCGATGGATAAAAACCTGATATTCTCTTACGGCAATGGCGCTATTTCCTATAATCCGGATGAAAGGTATTCGGTATGCGTGATTGCCCAACAGAGAGCGTATGTATGCGACAAGGAAACCTTTGAGCGATGTATAGCGAATAAACAGAACAAGCTTCCGGTAAAAGAACTGGATTCGTACGAGGATGCCAACAGCCTGAGAATGGCGCTGGGAATTTAAGCTCACTTAACCTAACAAAACCTACACTTATGAAAACACTACTCCTGTCTGTAACGGCATTGGCTGCGCTTTGCCTGTCCTTTTCAAAAACCAAAACGCTTGTTCCTCCCGGAACGGTACAGGTGAACGACTCCTTGTTTGCCGACAAAACAGAGATCAGCAATCTTGCCTGGCTCGAATATGAGCAATCCATCAAAACACAATACGGTGCCAACTCGAAAGAACACCTGGCTACCTTGCCGGATACGCTTGTATGGCGCGAAAAGCTCAGCTACAACGAGCCTTACGTGGAATATTATTACAGGCACCCGGCCTATAAGGACTTTCCGGTAGTTGGTGTCAGCTACGAGCAGGCGGTGGCTTATTGTCAATGGCGGACAGCAAAAGTGAAAACCTCTTTATCTCTCAAAAAAAGCTTCAAAGATCAAAATTTTGAATACAGGCTCCCCAGCAAACGAGAGTGGGAAGCTTTAGCGGAAAGCTCTTCGGCCACTATAGATAAAAACCAGGGAAAAGATAAAAAAGGAAACCTCACCATTACCTGCGTCAACCCCAAGCCAAACGGCGATTGCCTTTATGGCAAGTACGGGGATGTGACGGCGCCTGTCGATGCACACCCGAAAAACGCGCTCGGCTTATACAACACAGCGGGCAATGTGGCGGAAATGGTGATGGAGAAAGGGATTTGCAAAGGTGGCGGATGGAAAAACGCCCTGGAAGATTGCCGTCCCGGCGTAGATGCACACTACAGCAAACCAAGCTCCTGGATTGGCTTCCGGTGTGTGTGCGTGGTAAGGAAAGGTTAAAACATACCGTCACCCCGAGCTTGCAGGATCGCCTGCCTCCTGCGAAATCCCGATAGCGATTAAGCTCTTTTTTTAGCGAAGTCTATTTCCCAACCAATTGCACCAGGCGGTCGATCTCTTCTTTGGTATTAAAGGCATGAAGACAAATGCGTACCCGCTCCTGCCCTTCCTTCACCGTCGGGCTTTTGATGGCTTTCACAAATAAGCGGTTCAGGGCACAGTCGTCCTCTAAGTCCTGCACCTGCTGATTCCCCGTAACGAGCTTGCAATGAATGGCGCTGTTGCTTTTGATGACCGATGCGCCTGACAGCAGGGAATTGAAATAATCAATGTTCGCATTTAAGGCGCCAATCCCCGAATTGGTCACCAATAAGCGGTAAGCTGCTTTGATAGCCAGGAGGCTGTGCTCGGGCATGGCCGTGGTATAAATAAACGAGCGGGAAAAATTAATCAGGAAATGTTTCAGCTCCGCACTGCCTGCAATAGCCGCGCCGTGGCAGCCCATGGCTTTGCCATAGGTATAGATCCGGGCGAAGCAATCCTTTTCTATACGCAGCTCTTCGCAGAGGCCACGCCCCTGCTTTCCGAAAATACCGATGGCGTGCGCTTCATCCACAATAAGGTAGAGCTGGTATTTTTTGCAGAGCTCGGCCATTTCCCTGAGCGGCGCAGAATCGCCGTCCATGGAATACACGCTTTCCACCACCACGTAAATATGATCGTATTTATCCCGGTGGCGCAGGGCCAGCTCCTGCAAGGCTTCCAGGTCGTTGTGCCTGAACTTATAGTTGGTCGCATAGCTCAGGCGGATGCCATCGATGAGGGAAGCATGAATAAGCTCATCGCTGAGGATGAGATCGTTCTTCTGAGGAACGGAAGACAAAAGCCCGAGGTTGGCATCATAGCCCGAATTGTACAGCAAGGCTGCCGGCGCATGGTGGAACAGGGCAACTTCTCTTTCCAGCTCTTCATACAAAGCAGAATTCCCGCTGATGAGGCGGGAACCTGTAGAGCCAATCCGTAAAGACGGTTCTAATGTTTTGAGCTGTTCTGCCAACAAGCCTTTGCTTGAAAAGCCAAGGTAGTCGTTACTGGAAAAATCAACGGCAGGAAAGCTCTGCTTCAGGTCACGCAAAAAGCCTTTCTCCCTTCTTTGCGCCATAAGCGCAGCAAGGTTCTTCGGAAATGCCTGACCCGGCATTAGCTGTTAGGTTTGATGAGTACTTCGGTTTTATCAGGATTGATGGCCTTGATGATGCCATTCCCTTCTACCACCAGCTTCTCATATTTCATGTCTACCACCACTTTTCCGGTTCTGTCGATCACGCCGCAGAGGTTATTTTTTTTCACTACCGCATGATTGCCTTTGAAATGGCTGATGTAATCGTACTTATTTTCCACGATCACTTTACCGGTATTATCGATAACTCCTACAAGCGCTTTCTTACGGGTGAAAGCCAGGCCATCCTTTCCAAAGCCGGAAATATGATCGTACTCGGGCTTGATGATTTCTTTTCCGTCTTTATTGATCACGCCTACCTGTCCTTTTTGAGTAACAGTGGCAAAACCCATTCGGTCGAACTTTCCGATCTTATCGTATTTGGCGGAGATCTCCGTTGACTGTGCAAAAGCCGTTGTGAAGGCAAAGAGCAAACAGAAGGCAAAAAAATGTTTCATAATCGTTGGGTTTAAATGTGTCAGACAAAATTAAATCACAAAGATGTACAGCGGTGTTAAATAGTACTAAACCAGCTCTTCCTTCGGTTTATCGGCAAAGGCTTTCTTCGGTGATAAGCCTAAGATGTCAAACATCTCCATATCCTGGTTGTACAGCGGGTTTGGCGTGGTCAGCAATTTCTCACCGGCAAAGATGGAGTTAGCTCCGGCCATAAAACACAGGGCCTGTCCTTCCATGCTCATACTCAAACGGCCTGCCGATAAGCGCACCGCCGTTTTTGGCAACACGATCCGTGTGGTGGCAATCATACGCACCATATCCCAGATCGGAACAGGAGGCTGATCTTCCATCGGTGTTCCTTCCACCGCCACCAGGGCATTGATTGGTACCGACTCGGGCTGAGGACGCAGGATACTCAGGGTATGCAGCATGCCCACGCGGTCCTCTGTTTTTTCTCCCATCCCGATGATGCCACCGGAGCATACCGTCAATCCTGCTTTGCGCACATTGTTGATGGTATTTAAGCGGTCGTCGTAGTTACGGGTAGAAATGATATTGTTGTAATTTTCTTCGCTTGTATCAATGTTGTGGTTGTAGGCATACAAGCCTGCATCCGCCAGCTTGCGGGCCTGGTCTTCGGTTACCATACCCAGCGTGGCACATACTTCCATGCCTTTGCTGTTGATGGTTTTCACCATGTCGAGTACGGTATCGAAATCGCGGTTGTCGCGCACTTCGCGCCAGGCAGCGCCCAGGCACATGCGGCTGGCACCACCGGCTTTGGCATTATCTGCTGCTGCCGTTACTTCAGGAACACTCATGAGCTTATGCACTTTTACTTCGGTGTGGTAACGTGCCGCCTGTGGGCAGTACGCACAATCCTCAGGGCATCCGCCGGTTTTGATCGATAAGAGTGAACTCACCTGCACCTCACCTATTTTATGGTGCTGCTTATGCACCTCTGCCGCACGGTATATTAATTCCATTAGGGGAGTGTTATACACATCCAGAATCTCCTGCTTTGTCCAATCTTTAATAGCCATATAGTAGTTTATCGTTCGTATGATAGTTTTTTGTAGTTCTAACAAATTTAATATAATTGATACATTCTGCAAAACCTTAATTTTAAAGGGAAAGCTGTTAGTAATTTCAGCGCTGAGAGCCGTATCTTTTTGATTTAAAACGCGTTATTTGTTACATGGTAAAAAAGCTTGGTTTTGTTTTATTAATGGTGTTCTTCTGTTCGCTTCCTGCGAAGGCTCAATTCAAGGAAAGCAAGGAACGGCAGAAGATGTGGCACAAATCCAAAAAGCGCCGCAAAAACCGTGAAGCCTTTAATCCCTACCTCGAAAAGAAAGAAAAGGAAAGCCAGAAGCTTGGAAAACAAAATGCGCGCGACCTGAAGAAGCAGGAAAAAGAAGCCAGGAAACAGAAAAAGCGCAGCATGAAAAAATTAGGCTACAAGCCTACCAAAGTGAAACGCCCGAAATAAGATTTCTTCTATTTTCAATGTCGAGCCACCACTCGTTGACTTCGGGAGCCTCAGTCAACGGCAGCATGCCAGTTCGTGCACAGTCGGGAATCGTTCTCATATAGCTGTTGATATTGTTCCCGGCTGCGCCCGAACGGACAGAACCTTTTACTTAAAAAAAGTTTAGCCCTTATCTTTCCTCGCAAACCAGATAATCGTTCCGATCACAATCAGGATCGAAATCACGAGTAAAGCGATCTTCGCGGCAGAGTAAGGCCTTTCGCCCTGCACCTCACCGGTTCGCGCATTGATGAGGAAGCGGTACACTTTATCCTTATACTTATAAGAGCTGAGCCACACAGGCAGTAAAATATGCTTGAAGGTAATGTCGTTGTACTCCGAATGAATGCTCGTTACCTGCTGCACATCGCCGCCAATGTCGCGCTCCACGGTAGAGCGGATCACAGGCTGAATGCGCTGCTTGGCTTTTTCGAAGCCTGTTTTCAGATCCACCTGGTAGCTTTCGGTGATAAAGCCGCTCAGGTAGCGGTCGTTGTAAGTCACTAATTCCGGCAAGTCCCAGGGCTCAAGCTCGTTGGCAAGATTCTCGGGTAAGGACGTGGAAGAAACAATCAGCACATCATCGAACTCATTATGCACTGTGCCGCTTGCAGGCCACCAGCGTGTGCGTTGCACCTGGCGCGTTTGCGTGCGCCCTTCGCTGTCGGTATAACTCTCGCTTACGTAATAATATTCGCCGCGCATACCGGTGTAATCGCTCACCGTATTGGTATCATAAGTCCAGTAAGGCATATACAGGCCATTCAGCTTCTCAGCCGATTGCTGGGCATATACTTTCAATTTATTTGGTGCAAACCATAAGCTTCCGGCCCAGCCAACGAATTTCTGCGTGGCATCCTTACGGTCGACTTTAAAAGGCAAAACGTAGGATGGCTTAATGATGGAAGACGTAGAGGCATTCGTGACCACCAGGGGTGTATCGCAATACGGGCAGGTGCTCGACGTCACGTTGGGCTGCAGGGTTGTGGAAGCGGCGCAGTTGGTACATTTTACCGTCACGATTTCCTGCTTGTCCTCAAGGTGGGCTTTTTCGTTGAGGAAGCTTTCGAAATCATTTTCAATGATCTCCGTTTCCTCCTGCTCGATCTCGTTCTTCGCACCGCAGTATTCGCAGTTCAGGTAAGGAGTTCCGGGAAGGTATTTCAAATTGGCACCGCAATCCTTACACTTAATAAAATTGCCGGTTTCAGCCGTTTGCTCGTTAAAATCGTTCGACATAAAAGTTCTGTAAATTGTTAAACTAATATAAACATTTTTTTATATCCGCATTATGATATAATTTTCAATAGTGCATTCGTTCGTTTTTTTTATTTGGGTCACGACGTGTCGTGAGGCTGTTTCGGGCTTCGCTTCGCTACGGTTTTTTCGGCCAAAAGGGCCGAAAAGAACTAAACCCTGCACATCCCTGGCGCAAATCGCATGCATCAAAACGTATAAAATTCGTCACATATTTCAAACTGATACATTACCTTACTCCATTATCCTATGAAATCCTTTTACCTGATTGCATTCCTGTTAAGTTTCGGCCTGTTGTATTCACAGGGCACAAACAGCATTCCTTCCGGCTATTCGGGATGCGACTGGAGTAAAATGACCTTGAATAAAAATTTCCGGGCCACTAAAGAAGACACCTGCATCTTTGTGGTATCCACCCGCCACTATAACGATACGCTGAAGGAATTTGTGGATTACGATTATGACGCCACAGGAACCTTAACCTATTTCGCCGTTTATTTCCGGGGCAACCAATGGACTGCTGTTCCCTACTCCAACCTCGAAGCCTTGCTGGATCTTAAAGCAAGCTTCAAAAATTTTGTGATCTTCACCGAAGGCCTCGGAAAAACCTTCACCTCCGGCATCGACCGCGCCACAAGGCTTGAGCGCATTTACGACATCGACGAATTATTTTTCGACTGGCCCACGCAACGGCCTTATATGAAATCGGGAAAAAATTTCAGGACGACGTACAGGGTTTCCCGTGAGGTAGCGAAGCCTTATGCCCGTTTTCTCGAAGAGTTCCAAAGCTACAAAGAAGCGCACCGGTCAAAATTTAAGATCACGACACTGATGTTCCACAGCATGGGAAACCTGGTGCTGATGTACGATCTCAAGAATGATCTTTTTAAAAACATCAAGCCCGGCCTGGTGGATAACGTGATCCTGAATGCCGCCTGTGTACCTCAGCGGAAGCATGCCAAATGGCTCAGCAAGCTCAGCTTTTCAAAACAGATTTTCGTTACGATCAATAAGCGCGACCGCAACCTGAATGGCGCCAGGCTCGCCCTCTTCTGTCATATCCTGGGAGAAAAAGTAAAGAAGCCGCTGGTTCCCGGTATACATTATGTGAGCTTTTCAAAGGTGTTGGAGCGGGAGCATAATTATTACCTCATCAGGCCACTGCTGCAACAAAAGCCTTACCTGAAAAAATTCTATGCTGATATTTTCGCCGGAGACATGCCGGTGCTGGAGTATCCTAAGGAGAAATAAAATCGTTAGAAACGTCCCGATACGATCCCGCAGGAAAAATGCGGAATCAACCGACATGACATCAAGGGGTGGCTGAGCGTAGCCGAAGCCAGCAGTAGGGTGCATGGTCTTCACCGGAGGCTTCGACTACGCTCAGCCGCCGCTAAGACATCTTCAAGAACCTCGGCCAGCACTATAATACCTTCGAGTCACACCTCAGCGTACAAAAACGAAAGCCGCTGAAAATCAGCGGCTTTTTGTTAGATAAAATATTCTTATTTTTATACTTATCGAACTTAATGATCCCGATTTCCTCTACATTCCACCAGAGAGGGTGTTTCGTACAAATTCATTACCTAAGTATTTATGGAATTGCCAAACACCGGGCAATCCGTAACATTGTATCAATCTACCATTAGCCGTAGTCTAAAAAGCATTTTACTATTCTGATTATCAATATTTTAAATTAAATTACAAAATATTCGTAGGAAAACTTAACATCGTTAATTAACTTTGTGCTCAAGATATAATCATGGGAATTAAAGAAAGAAAAGAAAAGAAAAAAACCGAGCTGAAGCAGGAAATATTAGACGCCTCAGTGAAGCTGTTTTCAGAGCATGGCTATGATGGTGTTTCTATTAGAAAAATTGCCCAAGTGATCGAGTACAGTCCCACAACTGTTTATTTATACTTTAAAGATAAAAACGAGATCCTGTATGAGTTGCATGAAATTGGCTTTAAAAAATTTGCGGAACTGAATCAGAATTTACGGAACATAAGCAACCCACTGCTACGTCTGAATAAACTTGGCGAAAACTATTTAAAGTTTGGGCTTGAAAATCCGGAGTACTATGATCTGATGTATCTGATTCCTGAACCGATGGAGTTTATAGATAATATGAAGGATAATAAATGGGCTGAAGGAGATAAAGCACTTGATAATTTGAAAGCCATTCTCCAGGAATGTATGGACAAAAAATTGATTAAAAAATCCGAACTTAATGTACTTGCCATGAGCATTTGGAGCATGGTACATGGCTTAGTTACATTGTCCGTTAGAAAGCGACTACGCAAGCTGGTGCCTGAAACAGACATTGAACTTACAATGGCCAAGTCCTTAAACTGGATAATAAATACAATGGATATAACAAACTAAAAAAATTTACCCCAAAACTTAACACCGTTAATTATGATAACACTATTAATAAAAGTAACGAAAAATTATCTGTTAGTATCATTGGCTATTCTGCCATTAGCTTCTAACGCTCAAACAAATCTTGATAAGTATGTAGAATTTGGAATAAAGAATAACCTGGTTATACAGCAAAAAAATATCAGTCTTGATAAAGCATTGTATTCCCTAAAAGAAGCAAATAGCTTATTCTTTCCGTCCGTTAATTTCAAGGCAGATTATCTGTCTGGTGAGGGAGGAAGAAGCATTGTATTTCCAGCAGGAGATTTATTAAACCCGGTATATGCAACGCTCAATCAAATGACAATGAGCAATGCCTTCCCACAGATAAACAATGTCGAAGTAAATTTTTTCCCAAAAAACTTCTATGATGCAAAATTAAGAACCTCAATGCCCATCATTAATAGTGATCTTATATACAATAGATCTATTTCAAAAGACCAAATAAAACTAAAAGAATACGATGTTGAAACCTATAAAAATGAGTTAGCAAAAAACATTCGTGTTGCTTACTACAATTATCTCAGTGTTTCAAAATCGGTTTCTATATACGAAAGTGCTTTGCAATTGGCTTACGAAGGAAAAAGGATCAACGAAAGCCTGGTAACAAATGGCAAGTCCGTTAAAGCTTATGTGTTGCGATCTGAGAGCGAAGTACAAAACCTGCTTGCTTTAAAATCCAAAGCCATACAACAATCAAATAATGCGCAGCTCTACTTTAATTTTTTAATTAATACCACATCAAATGCAAGCATTGATACAGCCGATGTTTTATCAATAGATGAAAAAATTATTGTGGAGTATCTCTCAGCAGAACCATCGATAAGTAATCGTACAGAGCTGTTATCACTAAAACAATCCACTGCCATTTATCAAAAGGCACTGAAGATGAATAAAGCATATTGGTTCCCTAAACTCAATGGATTCTTAGACTTAGGCTCACAGGCAAGTGATTGGAAGTTTAATGATAAATCCAGGTATTACTTAGTCGGCTTTCAGTTAGACATTCCTTTGTTTACGGCAGGGAAAAATAATTTCAAAATCAAGCAATCAACCTTCGACTTAAAAAATCAAAACCTAAACAACACCTACATCGCTCAACAAATACAGCTTTCAGCAGAGGTATCTAAAAACAATTTGCGTACAGCTTATGAAAATTACAAAGCAGGAATTAAGCAGTTGGAAGCGGCCAACGCATACTATCGGCTTATTGATAAAGCATATAAAGAAGGTCTCAGCACTTTTATTGAAACGATTGATTCAAGAAACCAGTTAACAACGAGCGCACTACAAAATGTTATTAATAAATACCAGTTGTTAGCGGCATTAGTAACATACGAAAGAGAAATAAATAAATACTTATAAATACAAAACACAAAATCATGAAATTACAAAGCATAAAAATTGCGTTGGGTTTATCAACTGTAGCTCTTTTCGCTGCATGCAATAGCAAAACGGAAAAAATAAAACAAAACTTTTCACCAGAAAGCATTTCCGTAAAAACCATTAAACTTGCTTCTACAGAAAGCCATAACACTATTGTTGCAACGGGTTTACTTACCACCGAGAACGAAGCGAGGTACTCTTTTAAAATAGGTGGTGTTATCGATAAGATATATGTGAGGGAAGGAGAAACCTTTAAAAATGGACAGTTACTCGCAAGTTTAAAGCTCACAGAAATAGATGCCGGATTAGCTCAGGCATCTATTGGCCTGGAAAAGGCGCAAAGGGATTATCAGCGTGTCAATAATCTTTTCAAAGACAGCGTAACAACGCTGGAACAATTACAAAACACAAAAACAAGTCTCGATATGGCCCAAAAAACTCTGGACGCAGTCGTATTCAACAAAAAATATGCTTACATCTATGCCAGTGCAGAAGGCTTTGTTACAAAAAAATTTGCGAATGAAGGTGAAGTTGTAAGTGGTGGCATGCCCGTATTAGCCATAAACGAAACTACATATCTATCCGATTGGATTTTAAAAGTAGGTGTTACAGATAAAGAATGGGCTGCAATCGAAATCGATAATAAAGCTAAAATTAAATTAGATGCATTTCCCGATAAAATATTTGAGGCTCAGGTATTCAGAAAATCTCAGGCTGCAGACGCAGGTAGCAGTTCTTTTCAAATAGAAGTAAAAATTGCATTAGGTAATACAAAGCCTGCAGTTGGAATGTTTGGTAAAGCAGAAATTATCACAAATCACGATGAAAATGTATTGTTCATTCCATATAGTTCTTTAGTTGAAGCGGATGGTAATACCGGATTTGTATTTACAACAGTAGGTAATAACAGGGTAAAAAAAGTTCCCGTTACAATATTAAAATTTGATAACGAGAAAGTGTATCTAAAAGATAAATTGAATGGAATAGATCAGATAGTTGTTTCAAACAGCGCTTACCTGAATGAAAAATCAACAATAAAAATTATTCAATAATTACAGCCATATGAAAATTACAAACTTTGCAGTTAAGAACTACCAGTTCACCTTAATCATCTTCATGCTTATTGCAGTAGTTGGCGTGCTAACCTTGTTTACTATGCCAAGGTCCGAAGACCCTACTACGCATCCTCCGCAATATTTGATTACAGTTATTTATCCTGGTACCAGTCCGAAAGATATGGAGGAGCAGGTGGTAAAACCTATCGAAAATAAAATCTATGGACTTGAAAATATCGACAAGATTCTAACTTATGTTGAAGATGGTGTTGCTGTTATCCAGCCTAAATTTAAATATGGTGTTGATGTAGATAATAAGTATCAGGAAATTTCAACAGAAATAAATGCGCTCAAAAACAGTGAGCTTCCTAAAGATATTTATTTAATTAAAACAGAAAAGATCTCTTCTTCAGATGTAAATATTTTACAGATTGCGTTGGTCTCTAATGGTGCTTCAAGCAAAACGCTGCGCGATGAAGCCGATGTTCTTAAAACACGTTTAGAGAAGATTACAAACCTGAAGGAGGTAAAGTACTCGGCTATTCCTGAACAGGAAATAAGGATCGATTTGCAGTTGGATAAACTGGCTCAATTTAACATTCCGCTCAACTTAGTAGTGGGTAGTTTACAAAGTGAAGCAGCCGATATTCCTGGTGGAAGTATAAATCTTGACAGCAAAGTGTTCAACGTAAAAACAAGTGGCAAATTTAAAAACGTAGACGATGTTGCTAATACGGTTATTTATAATGCAAACGGAAAGGTTATCTATTTAAAGGATGTAGCTGAAGTAAGCTATAAAGATGCAACTGTTAATCACGTAGCAAGAATAAATGGCAATCGCTGCGTATTGATAACAGCAGCTATGAAAGATAATGTAAACATTAGTAGCGTAACAGAAGAGTACATGCCAATACTCGAAGAGTTTGAAAAAGAATTACCTGCTAATATTTCAATGACTAAAAACTTTGATCAGGCAAATATGGTTTCACAACGATTGGGGCATTTAGGGTTTGATTTTATGCTGGCTATTGCACTCGTTATTATCACGCTGTTGCCTTTAGGTTTTAGAGCATCTTTGATTGTAATGATCTCTATTCCCTTATCCCTTGCATTGGGCTTAATAGCATTAAACTTGTTGGGCTACTCGCTAAATCAATTGAGTATTGTAGGGCTTGTAGTAGCATTGGGATTATTAGTAGACGACAGCATTGTGGTGGTTGAGAATATTGAGAGATGGCTGCGTGAAGGACATTCCATAAAAGATGCAATACTAAAAGGAACAAAACAGATAGGTGCCGCCGTAGTTGGTTGTACAGCTACGTTGGTAATTGCGTTTTTACCACTGGCTTTCTTACCGGATGCGGCGGGTGAGTTTCTTCGCAGTCTTCCTATGGCAGTCATCACAAGTGTATTGGCGTCTATGGTTGTTGCTCTTACTCTGGTTCCATTCCTTGGTAGTCGCATGCTTAAAACTCATACACACGGAGAAGGCAACTTCTTTCTGAAACACTTACAAAGATTCCTGACTTTTTCTTACCGCGGTATTATGCGAAAAGCATTGAACTGGCCAAAGGTAACTATCGGTATTTCTTTGATACTAAGCATCACTGCGTTTATGTTATTTCCACTAGCGGGGTTTAGACTTTTTCCAACATCAGAGAAACCAATGTTCCTGATCAACATCAAAATGCCATTGCAGGCCGATATTCCAGAAACCGATCGTGTCACCAAACTAATAGAAGAAGAATTGCATAAGCATAAAGAGATAATTTACTTTACAGCCAACGTTGGAAAAGGTAATCCGCAGGTATATTACAATGTTCATCAGCAAGATATAAAACCTGATTTTGCCCAAATATTTGTGCAGTTGGATGACGAAGCCAGTCCGGAATCAAAAACAGCTTTAATAAGTAGGCTAAAGAAAAAATTTAGCGATTTTCCTTTTGCAAGAATTGAAGTAAAAGATTTTGACCAAGGTCCTCCTATCGAAGCCAATATTGTAGTACGGGTTTTTGGAGAAAATCAGGATACATTGCGCGCACTTACATTCAAAGTCGAAGATATTCTTAAAAAACATCCGGGTACTTCTTATATAAACAACGAATTGAATGTATATAAATCTGATGTAAAAATAAAAATCGATAAAGAAAAAGCAAGAACACTTGGCGTACTTACCAGCGATATAGACAAGGTTATCAGGATGGCCGTAGCCGGTCTAAATGTGGGTGACTATATCGACAACCGTGGAGATGCAAGAAATGTCGTTATAACTCTTCCAAGAGAAAAGTTTTCAAACCTTAATGTTTTAAAGAACCTGTATGTAAACAATATTCAGGGTACACCGGTACAAATTGATCAAATTGCCACCATCGAATTTGAAAAGTCTCCAACCGCAATTAATCACTTTAATAAATCCCGTTTTGCCAAGGTTACCTCACTCACAAAGGATAACGTGCTTGCCAACGATGTTTTAAAGGATATAGTCCCTGAACTGAACAAATTAAAGTTGCCTTCAGGATACTATTATAAATTATCCGGTGAGGCAGAATCAGAAGGTGATGCCTTGGGTGGAAATTTTCTGTCGGTTATTTTACTAAGCGGGTTTCTATTCATAGGGGTTTTACTCTTGCAGTTTAAAACATTTAAAGGTATCATAATCGTGCTGTCAATTATACCATTGGGTATTTTAGGTGGAGTTGTATTTCTTCTTCTTACTGGTAATCCTATGTCACTTGTTGCAATCATTGGCTTCATTGGTTTGTCGGGTATTCAGGTTAAGAACTCACTGTTACTGGTTGATTTCACTAATCAACTTCGCGCAGAGGGGCATACTATTGATATTGCAATTCATATTGCAGGAGAAACAAGATTCCTGCCTGTAGTTCTTACTTCAATCACAGCCATTTGTGGACTACTTCCGATCGCACTTAATCCAAACCCACTTGTAGCTCCTTTAGCAATTGTTTTGATAGGTGGTTTAATCAGCTCAACAATATTATCAAGAATAGTAACACCTGTTATGTATAAGCTGATTCCACCAACAATTGAATTAGAAGAGGATAAAGAAAAAATATAAATAAACAATAAAAATATAAACACATGAGAGAATATGTAGTATTAACAGGAGCATCCTCAGGCATAGGCTATGAGATGGCTAAACAGCTGGCAGCAAAAAATATTAATTTGATTTTGGTCGCAAGAAGAAAGGATCAATTAGAAAAATTAAAAAATGAAATAGAAAGTAAGCACGAAATTAAAGTGCATGTATTTCAAAAGGATTTATCTGATTCACGTAATGCCATTGAATTGTATGATGAAATTTCTGAAGCACAATTAAAGGTAACAGGCCTTATTAATAATGCAGGATTTGGCAACTACGGCGAATTTTCTGAAACAAGTTTGCATGAAGATCTTGAAATGATACAAGTGAACATTTCATCTTTGGTTGCACTTTCAAAACTATTCTTAAAAGATTTTAAGTACTTGAAACAAGCAAGAATTATGAACGTCGCATCTGTTCTATCATTTCTGCCTTTTCCATACTATTCAGTCTATTCTGCAACAAAAACTTTTGTAATGGCATTTTCCGAAACACTCGCCGCCGAGCTGGAAGGTACAGGTGTAACGGTGACAGTTCTAGCCCCTGGACCTGTCGACACCGGGTTTAATACAAAGGAAATGTTGCGTACAAATGCTAATTCAACAAACAAACCTATGGGAGCAGTTGAAGTAGCCAAACAAGGTGTCGAATTATTTTTAAACGGCAAAGGCTTAAAAGTAGTTGGCTTCTTCAATTGGTTTATTTCAAAATTTCCGGGCTTAACACCACGTGGCTTAATGATGAAAATTAAAAAGAAATTAGCAAGTCAGAAACACTAATTAATTATACAATGACTGAAGCGAAAAAAATATCAAGACGAGAACTAATTAAACAAGGGGGCCTTGCATTATCAGTTTTAGCTTTACCTTCTCAATTAACAGCACTTTTAAATTTTAACGAAATGACAGATATAAAAAAATTCAATGAAATGACAGATAACAAAAATTTTGACGTAATCATAGTTGGCGGAAGTTATGCAGGACTTTCGGCAGCTATGTCTTTGGGACGAGCATTAAGAAATGTTTTAATCATTGACAGCGGTTTGCCATGTAACCGGCAAACACCTCATTCACATAACTTCATTACGCAAGACGGTGAAAAACCAGGCGCTATTGCGGAAAAAGCAAAAAAACAAGTGTTGAAATACGACACAGTAAAATTTTTAGCTGACCTTGCCGTTAATGGAAAGAAGACCGATAAAGGTTTTGAGATATCAACTCAGTCAGGAAAAGTATTTTCAGCTAAAAAACTAATTTTTGCGACAGGCTTAAAAGACAAAATGCCAAACATTAAGGGGTTTTCTGAATGTTGGGGAATTACAGTAATTCATTGTCCATATTGCCACGGATATGAAGTAAAGAATCAAAAAACAGGAATTTTAGCAAATGGATATGGTGCATTTTATCTTGCTCAACTCATTAGTAACTGGACAAAGGATTTAACCATATTTACCAATGGAAAATCGGAATTGACACAAGAGCAAACAGATAAAATCAAAAAACACAATATTTCAATAGTTGAAAAGGAAATTACCTCATTGAAACACAAAGACGGAGTTGTTGAAGAAATAATTTTTGCAGACAATTCCACTTTTGAATTAAATGCTATCTATTCAAGGCCTCCTTATGAACACCATTGTAAAATCCCCGAATTATTGGGCTGTGAATTGACAGAAAAAGGACTTATCAAAGTAGATGCGTTACAGAAAACAACAGTGGACAGTATATTCGCCTGCGGAGACAATACCAATCCTATGCGCTCTGTCCCATATGCTGTATCAGCAGGGAGTATTGCAGGAGTAGCAATAAATAACGCAATGACAGAAGAAGAATTTTTAAAATAACAATAAAAGCTGCATATAACATGCGGTTTGACACTTATCTGTCAAATAGAGCCATGAAAAGACAAAAAACTGAACAAGAATAAGCTTTTTTAGCTTTCAGAGCTCTCAATTCCATGAAAGATTTAAGTTTTCTTATTCTGTTAAAATCCTCGATAAAGTTCGATAATTTCAACCCGTAGGGTGATCAGGCACTATAACAAGACCTCAGCTAAAAAAATTTAACTAAAAGACTCCAGTGTTTTTTTGATGATGGCAGCGCATTCCATGATCTGGTCTTTGGTAATGACCAGTGGCGGCGCAAAGCGGATGATGTCGCCATGAGTCGGTTTGGCAAGCAGGCCATTCTCGGCGAGCTTCAAACATACTTCCCAGGCGGTGATCCCGTCTTTTTCTTTGATGACAATGGCATTCAGAAGGCCTTTGCCGCGTACAATGCTGATCCTGTCGGATTTGATCGCACGGAGCTCCGCTCTCAACAGCTCACCCAGCTTCTCTGAATTTTCCGCCAGCTTTTCGTCCACGACCACATTCATCGCCGTCATGGCAATTTTGCAGCCCAATGGATTTCCGCCGTAGGTAGAACCGTGCTGACCGGGCTTAATGCACATCATAACCTCATCGTTGGCCAATACCGCTGATACCGGGTACATGCCGCCACTCAAGGCTTTCCCGAGGATAAGCATATCAGGCTTTACATCCTCATGATCGCAGGCCAGCATCTTACCCGTGCGGGCAATGCCTGTCTGGATCTCATCGGCAATGAATAAGACATTAGCCGCTTTACACATTTCGGAAGCTGTTTTCAGGTAACCTGCTTTAGGCACATAAACGCCGGCTTCACCCTGGATCGGCTCCACGAGGAAACCTACTACCGATGAGTCTTTCAGCGCTTCCGCCAAAGCTTCGATATTATCGTAAGGAATCGTCACATAACCGGGCGTATAAGGACCAAAGTTTTTGCGGGCATCAGGATCGGTGCTCGCAGACACAATAGAAATGGTTCTTCCGTGGAAATTTCCTTCACACACAATCACTTTTGCCGTGTTCTCCGCTACTCCTTTTTTCTCATAGCCCCACTTGCGTGCCAGCTTGATGGCCGTTTCCACGCCTTCGGCGCCTGTATTCATGGGCAATACCTTATCGAAGCCGAACAAGCCCGTCAGAAATTTTTCGTATTCGCCCAGGATGTTATTATGAAAAGCGCGTGAGGTCAACGCCAGCTTTTGCGATTGCTCGATCAGGGTCTGAGTAATTTTAGGATGGCAATGCCCCTGGTTCACGGCGCTGTATGCCGACAAAAAATCGTAATACTGTTTTCCATCAACGTCCCATACGTGCACACCTTGCCCGCGTTCCAATACTACCGGCAAAGGGTGGTAATTATGGGCGCCGTGTTTATCTTCTAAATCTATTAACTGTTGGCTTTTCGCGGATAAGTTTGTTTCTGCAATCATAATGGTCGTTTAATCCCGTAAAGATAGAAAAAGCCCCTCAAAACACCTAATTGCTTCATACTCCCTTATCCCGTTTTTATCTGCATTTCCGTGCCCTTAGCAGGTATGACATGGTATTAACGTTTCATTATTCTTTCACAAATTTCTTAACGGTTACTTTATCATCCTGCCGGAGACAGTGAACCTAAAATACAGACAACAAGATAAACTATTCCTTCACGATTTTTTTCTGTGCCATGCTGCCATTGGAAATCAGCCTCAGGAAGTAGATGCCCTGTTTCAGATCCGATACCTGGATCGTAAAATCATTGACTGAGCTCTCCCCTTTTAAAACCAGTTTCCCTAACACATCTACCAACTCATAAGCCGTTTTCAGATTCCCCTGCGCGGCATGTACCGTCAATACAGACTTTGCCGGATTCGGGTACACGGTATAATAATCTTCTTTCGGAATATTCCTGAGGCCGACCGAATTATCCGTGCACACCGGCTTAGTGGCAAGCTTATAAAAGGCGTTCACATTCTGTATATCCGTTTTCAGCTTATTAACGGCAAGCAGGTAGGCATTGGCGGCAGAGCTGCTGTCAAAAGAGGTCACATAGGCAAATTCTATTTCCGTCATTTGCCCGGCTCCCAGGTTAAAAGGCCCGGAAGCCGGAATGATCCTTCTATCCATCGGGGCATTACCCGCTGAAGCTTCCGTCCAATAGCCACAGGTTCCGGCAGGATCCGTGCTTATGCCGGGATTGTTCGGATCACCGGGAAACATCCAGTTGGTAGCGACAGACCCTCCATAGCCATTGCCTCCACAGGTCACATTGGTGCCATCTTTCCATTTACCGCTTAAGTAATTATAATATTCCCCGCAGGCTACCGGATCTTCCTGTCCCGGAGATGTCACCTGATAAGCATACCTGAAAGTCGTGAGCCGGCTCAGCTTACATTCTTCCCCCGCTTCATCAATCATCCCGTTATTATTGTTATCAAGCCCATCAGAGGCCGGTGCCAGTGGCCCTTTGACAATGGCAAAGCCCTGGGCAGGAGGATATGAACCATAACCGGATTGCCCCGCAACGTTTTCATCAAAATTATCGGCATTATAAACGTATCCATAATTACCGCTTACATTGGTTCCAAAATAATCATCACCGTAATACCCAAGGTCCACATCACTCCATAAACCGACATAGACGTCATGGTAGTTGTTGACCGAGCGGTTAAAAATTTTGTAATCGTAAAAGGTTGTATAATCCAATACAGGATTTTCGGTCAGTACATCGGCACAGCCATAAGCATAAGCCATACCATGTACTTCGATGCCCATAGGCGTACAGGATGTGCCATGAGCGGCCAGCATATCGTTAAAAATATAATAGAGGGCCTGGTCGCCTTTGATCTTCGGATAATCGCCACCGGTTAAGGGATCGTAGATGCCATTGTTGTTCACATCCACAAAAGGCGCCAGATGACGGCTGTGATTACCGGTGCCTTTAGCCGGCCAGGAAACCAGGTCTTCTGATGGAACATAGCTATTGTTCTGAACATTGCCGTTATTGAAATTGGCAATAAAATCATTGATCTCTCTGTAATTGATTTTCCAGATCTTATCATAGGTAAGTGCCGTTGTCGAATCTGCAGCACCGGATAGGGTATCCAAAGGCCCCGGCCAGTAATCATTTCCATTCGGACGGTAAGTTTGTGCCGCACCATGCAGCTGGTTGCTGTTATCAAACCCGCCGATCCAGAGTCCGGAACCATAGTTGGCGCTTTTGCCGCTACCTTTAGGAACCTCGTAATATCCTACATCCTGCTGGTCGTAGGGGGAACCCATTTTCCAGTGCATATCGCCACGGTTGGCAATTCCTGCCCGCACTTGATTGATGTCCAGAAGCTTAAAATTATTGTTGTTGACTTCCCCAAAAGGTAACGTATACCCGGTTTTATTGAAGGCATACAAAGACAACACCACGCTCGAACCTGTATTGGTTCCTTTCGTCATAAGCAAGCGGCTCCCCTCTTTTTCAAGATAATCGCCGGGAGTATGAATTGTCGGATAAAAATACTGATAGACCTTATTGTTTGGGGCAAACTCAATAATCCCCTGACTTCCACCGGTCGAATTATTGATCATTTTTGTGGCCACGCCATTGTTAAGCCCCTCGCACAGGTCATACACCGTTTTGGGTACACCTCCTCCAAACATGGTATAGATATCGCTCACATTGACAAAGGATGTTCCCGAATACATCAGCACACCAAGCGTAGTTGTCCCCAACCATTTTTTGTTCTGCCCGTCCAGGTAAATGCAGTTGATCCTCCCAGCATTGGGCGTGATCGTATTATCGACATACGAGGTAGTGGTAAAAGAACTATTGATATTAAATTTCACCAGCCGGCTGTTGCCTCCCAGCCAGATCACATTGGCATTCTCTGCTTTGATCGCCGTGATGTTATCATCCGGAAGCTTGCCATTGGCCATAGTGTAATTTGTAAAGTTCACATTGTCGAAGCGTGACAAGCCCGCAGAAGTACCTACGTAAACCGAGCCCGCTACCGTTTCAATGCAGGTAATGGTATTGCTCGGCAAGCCGTCGAGTGTGGTATAGGTTATAAAAGTGGTACCTGTAAATCTTACGAGGCCCCTGTCGGTGCCTATCCAGATACTGCCGGCATTATCTTTAGCCAGGGCCGTAACGCTGTTGGAAGGCAAAGCCGGCGTAGACGTGGTGCTGTAATAGATCCAGCTGGTATTGTCAAATTTTGCCAGGGCCACATTCGATGCAGAGGGCATATTCAGGCCCATCCATTTATTGCCTGCATTATCAATCAGCAAAGCCGTAGGGCGCGGAACCGGAATACTCAGGGCAATATTGCTGCTGTAAGTTGTAAAACCGTTTTGAGAAAAACCGCTGAGCTGTAGAATACATAATAAAGCAAGTAGTTGTTTTTTCATGATAGTGGATTTGGTTAATCCTAAGTTCATGATTTCTGTACACCAAGGGATACTCCGCTTGACAAGTGGCGGGTTTCGAACCATAACTGGTACGGAATGATCTTTATGTGGCCGGGAGCATGAATGGCAAAACCGATATAGTAAGCTAAAGACTCCTACCGCGACGGGCTTGCATACAGCATGCCTAAGACCATGATCAGAAGCAGCAAAGCCAGAAGCTCAGGATCCATAAAGCTCTGTGGCGAAGAGGGTTCTTTGGGCCTGGCAGCATGGTGGAGCTCCGCATCGGTTTTCTGCTTTGCTCCCGGCGCGGATATGTTTTCTGCTTTCACAGCAGCTGTTCCTACGGCTCCGGCAGTGTTCGGGATGTGGCCGCTATACAGCGGTGAGGCCACATGCGGGGCGGCATTTACAGCTTCCGGCCCGAAAAATAAGCAGGAGGAAAGGCAAAGCAATATGACCAGGAATCGTTTCATGAGTTAATGCAGGGCAAATTTACAGAGGAATTTCATGGCCCGGCCCCTTATTTACTAAGCGTCCGCTCTGAGTGTATAAGTGACCTCCCTGGGAGAATAAGCGCCGAAACCCTGTATAACAGAAAAATAGTTAAACACATTTTAATGTTAACAAATTTTAACAGGCCCGAACCCTCTGTAGCCCTTGTCAATGCTAATTTTGTGCAGCTTGTATAAAAAACACTTATGGTAATAGACATCAAAGAATTGAATGAAAAAATTCAACGTGAAAGTGCATTTGTTGATCTGCTTTCTGTTGAAATGGATAAGGTAATTGTGGGCCAGAGCCACATGGTGGAAAGGCTCCTGATCGGCTTGCTCAGCAATGGCCACATCCTGCTGGAAGGTGTCCCGGGGCTTGCAAAAACCCTGGCAATCAACACGCTGGCCAAATGCATCGACGCACAATTCAGCCGGATCCAGTTTACCCCGGATCTCTTACCTGCCGACCTGATCGGTACCATGATCTATAACCAGAAACAAGAACAATTCTCTATCCGCAAAGGTCCTATTTTTGCCAACTTCGTGCTGGCTGATGAGATCAACCGTGCCCCGGCCAAAGTACAATCTGCTTTGCTGGAAGCCATGCAGGAAAAGCAGGTAACCATTGGCGAGGAAACATTTAAGCTTCCAAACCCGTTCCTGGTGCTTGCTACCCAAAACCCGATCGACCAAGAAGGTACTTATCCTTTGCCTGAGGCCCAGATGGACCGTTTTATGCTGAAAGTGGTGATTACCTACCCGAACAGGGAAGATGAGCGGAAAATCATCGCCTCCAATATTTCAAAAACCGGCATGCCTAAACCAAGCATCATTCTGAAACCGGAAGATGTGCTGAAAGCCCGTGAAGTGGTGAAGGATGTATACATGGACGAAAAAATCGAGCGTTACATCGTCGATATCGTCTTCGCGACCCGTTTCCCGAAAGAATACAAGCTGGATAAATTTGCCCCGCTCATTTCTTATGGCGGTTCTCCGCGTGCCAGTATCAACCTGGCCCTGGCAGCCAAAGCCTATGCCTTTATCAAGCGCAGGGGTTATGTGATCCCGGAAGATGTGCGGGCCGTGTGCCTGGATGTGATGCGCCACCGGATTGGCCTCACCTACGAAGCCGAAGCGGAAAACATCACCACGGAATACATCATTAACGAATTACTGAACGTTGTCGAAGTGCCATAGCCAATTGGTGAATTTAAGAATGAGAGAATGACTGAATTGAACACAATTCACGATTTCATAATTTTTTTCAATCACTGACTCTATACATCTCCAACTCAAAACTAAACTGTGGAAACCGCGGAATTACTTAAAAAAGTAAGGAAAATAGAAATTAAAACCAAAGGGTTAAGTAACCAGATTTTTTCCGGTGAATACCACTCGGCTTTTAAAGGTCGCGGTATGGCTTTCAGCGAAGTACGCGAGTATACGCCGGGCGATGATGTGAGAACCATCGACTGGAACGTGACCGCCCGCCTGAGAACGCCTTATGTGAAGGTATTTGAGGAAGAGCGTGAGCTGAGCGTGATGCTGGTGGTGGATGTGAGTGCGAGCGGACAGTTCGGCACGCACAAGCAATTCAAGCAGGACCTGATTACGGAGCTTTGTGCGGTAATTGCCTTTTCGGCGACACAGAACAACGATAAGATCGGCATTATCTTCTTCAGCGATAAGATTGAAAAATTCATTCCTCCTAAAAAAGGAAAATCACACATCCTCCGCATCATCCGCGAGCTGGTGAATATGGAGCCTCAGCAAAAAGGCACCAACATTGAGCTGGCCCTGAAATACCTTTCCAACATCCTGAAAAAAAAGAGCATCACTTTCCTGATCTCCGATTTCTATGATGTTCATAAATTTTCGGATGCCATGAAAGTGGCTAACCGGAAACATGACCTTGTAGCACTGCGGGTGAACGATGCCCTTGAGAGCAACCTGCCGGATGTTGGCCTGGTGAAGCTGAGGGATAATGAAACCGGGAAGCTCATGTGGGTGGACACCAGCGACAAGGCTTTCAGAAAGCAAATGGAGGTGAACCGCCTGAAATTCGAAGCTGATCTAAAAGATATTTTTAACCGCAGCGGCGTGGATTATACGACCATCAATACGCAGGAGGGTTACATCAAGCCGCTGATGAACTTATTTAAGAAACGATAAAAGACAGAAGACAAAGAGACTAAAGAGAAGCAGGACAGAACGATTCGCAAAACTATGAAACTAAAACAGTACATCATTTTTCTTTTTGCCCTGATGGCCGGGCTCGCGCTTCATGCCCAGGTGGAAGTACATGCCGTCCTGGACTCCAACAGCATCCGCATCGGCGAACAAACCAAGCTGGATGTGTACCTGCGTTACGATGCCTCTACCCAGAAGAACCTCAACATCGACTGGCCTAAGTTTGAGGATACGCTGAAAAAAGAGATCGAGGTAGTGAATATCACAAAGATCGATACAACCATTCCTGATAAGACGAATCCCAATATCATCCAGCAGCACATCCAGCTCACCATCACGTCCTTCGACTCGGGAGCTTATGTGATCCAGCCTTTTAAATTTATCCTCAACAAAGACACGGTAAATCCTTTGATTACCGAGCCTTTATTGCTCGCTGTCAATACCCTGCCTACTGATACGGCGCTTGTAAAGATCAAAGACATCAAACCGCCTTACGATGAGCCTTTCGACTGGAAATGGTACCTGCCTTATATTTATGCGATCGGGGGTGTGCTCCTGCTCGTCATCATTATCATCATTGTGCTGGTGAAGCTCAGCAAGCGGAAACCGGTGGAAGTGCCTGTGGTGGATGACACGCCGAAGATCCCTCCGCATGTGATCGCCTTTGAAAGCCTCGAAAAAATCAAAGCGGAAGCCATCTGGAAAGAAAACCGCACGAAAGAGTATTACTCCGGCATTGCGGATACCATCAGGTTATACATCGAACAGCGCTTTAAGATCAATGCGCTCGAGCTGACGTCTGACGAGATCCTCCACATTTTCAAATCGCAGGTGGTAGACCAGGAGAGCAAGAACAAGCTGTACCAGATCCTGACGCTTTCCGACTTTGTAAAATTTGCGAAACAGATTCCGATAGAAGCGGAACATACGCTGACCCTGAACAATGCTTTTGAATTTGTAAACGGCACCTTAAGGGAAGAAACTGCTGTTACCCCAAACGAAACCCCTAAAAACGCCTTATAGATTATCGTGCTATCTTATTTTTCGGACATACAATTTGCAGAAAAACACTGGTTTTGGTTATTCCTCACACTTCCGGTGATGCTGGCCTGGTATATCTATAAGCTTAAAACCTATGAAGGTGAACTGAATTATTCTTCCTTTCATTTGCTGGCAGGCGTGAGGTCTTCGTTGCGGGCAAAATTCAGGCATGTGCTTTTCTTTCTGCGCATGCTATGCATTTCCTTCCTCATCCTGGCCATTGCACGCCCTCAGTCGCGCAGCAGCTGGAAAGATACCAAAACGGAAGGAATCGACATTGTGGTCAGCCTTGATCTTTCCCTGTCGATGCTGGCCAAAGATTTTAAGCCAAACCGCCTGGAAGTCGCTAAAGATGTGCTCGCTGATTTTATTGATGCGCGCCCCAACGATAAGATCGGCCTGGTGGTATTCGGCGGCGAAGCCTTTACTCAGTGTCCGTTGACGACCGATCATAAGATCATTAAAAACATGTTCAAGGACATCAGGGCAGGTATGCTCGACCAGGGAACGGCGATTGGCCTCGGTCTGGCGGATGCCGTGGCCCGCGTGAAGGACAGCAAGGCCAAAAGCAAGGTGGTGATCCTGATCTCCGATGGCGTAAACAACGTGGGAGAGATCGCGCCGCTGACGGCCGCCGAAATTGCCCGTACCTTCGGGGTTCGTGTCTACTGCATCGGCGTAGGCACTAAGGGCAAAGCGCTGCAGCCGGTAGCCCTCTACCCTAACGGAGAAATTGAATATGATTATGTGGACGTGGACATCGACGATGAAACCATGACCAAAATTGCGAAAATGACCGGCGGTAAATACTTCCGGGCTACCGATAAGGAAAGCCTGGAAAGCACCTATAAGGAAATTGATAAGTTAGAGAAAACCATCATCAGCGAAAAAAGCTTCACCAACAAGGCCGAGCACTTTTTGCCTTTGGCCATGGCAGCTCTGATCTGCCTGATGCTGGAATTTTTATTAAAACGATTTGTATTCAGAGCCATACCCTAATGTTTAAGTTCGAAAACCCGGAATATTTTTATGCGCTTGCACTGATCCCCTTCTGTGTGATGATTTACATCTGGTATATCTTCAAGACCAGGCGCAATCTGAAAAAGCTGGGCGACAGCGTACTGGTGCGACAGCTGGTGCCGGATGTATCGAAGGCGAAAAAAACAGGCCGCTTCGTTTTATTTGCGCTGGGCTTAAGCCTGGTGATCCTGGGAATCTGCAACCTGCAAACGGGAACAAAAACGCAGGATGTGAAGCGCGAAGGCGCCGACATCATGGTGTGCCTCGATGTATCGAATAGTATGATGGCGCAGGACCTCACGCCAAACCGGCTGGAAAGGGCCAAGATCGCTCTCGAGAAAATGATCGACAAGCTGCAGGGCGACCGCCTGGGCATCGTCGTATTTGCGGGCGAAGCTTATGTGCAGCTGCCTATTACCACGGATTACGGCGCGGCTAAAATGTTCCTCGAAAGCATCAACCCGAAAATCGTACCGGTGCAGGGAACGAATATTGCCGCCGCCATCAACACATCGCTGGAAAGCTTCGGCAAGGACGAAGGGAAAAACAAAGCGATTGTGATCATTACCGATGGTGAGCAGAACGAAGAGGAGGATGCCGTGGCTGTAGCCGAGGAGGCCGCCAAAAAGAACATCACCATCCATACCATCGGTGTGGGCTCCGAAAGCGGGGTTCCTATCCCGAACATGGTAAACGGCGTGCCGGCAGGCTATAAAAAAGACAAGCAGGGGAATACAGTGGTGACAAAGCTGGATCCTAAGATCCTGCAGGACATTGCCGCTGCCACTAACGGGGTGTACGTACAGGCTACGAGCGCCGATATTGGCCTCGACGCGATCCTGAACAAGATTGCGGAGATGGACAAAAAGCAAATGGAAAGTAAGATGTACACCGATTACGAAGATCAGTTTCAGTGGTTCCTCGGAGCGGCCCTGTTGCTGCTGGTCATTGAAGCCCTGATCTCGGAACGTGTGAGCAGGCTCTGGAAAAAACTGAATTTATTTAAAGATGCAAAAACAGTGTAGATATATCGTGTTGGCCGGCCTGCTGGTTTGCTTTTTCCTGAAGGGCTTTGCCCAGGAAGAGAAGAAGATCCTGTATGCGGGAAACCAGGCTTACTATGGCGGAAAAATCATGGAGTCGGCATCCATTTACAAAAAATCGCTGAAGGAGAAACCGACCTATTACAAAGCGAACTTCAATCTGGGGGATGCCTTGTATAAAACAGCGGCGATGATCAAAAGCGGAAAAATGCCGCCGCCGGATAAGCGCATGACAGCGGATTCAGCAGCCAACCTGGTATTCGACCAGGCTGCCGAACAATTTGAGGTAGTCGCCAAATCGGTGGATAACCCGGATACGGTTCATAAGGCCTGGCATAACTTCGGCAACGCGAAGCTGCAGCAGAAGAATTATGAAGAGGCGGTGAGCGGCTACAAGAAAGCGCTCCGGATGAACCCAAAAGATGAGGAAACGCGCTACAACCTGGCTTATGCGCAACGCAAGCTGAAAGAACAGCAAAAGAACCAGAATAAAAACCAGGATCAGAAAAAAGACAAACAGCAGCAGGATAAAGATAAGGAGAAAGTTAATAACCCGAACGACAAGGATCAGCAGGATGCGCAGCCACCGGCCATGAGCAAGGAACAGGCGGAACAAATGCTGAACGCTCTTAAAAATTCGGAAAAGAAAAACCAGAATCTCCACGAGAAAAAAGGCGAAGGACAGAAAAGGAATCCGGATAAGGACTGGTAGAAGAGATGTGAGTAGTGAGATGTGAGTAATGAGACAGGACAGAAGGGATAAAAGAGTAAAATTAAAAAATCCGACAACAGAATTGCCCCCGAAAATGTAATTCTGTAACGCATAAAAAAACAAAACAGGTGCTGAAAAAACTGGCCATAGTATTCTGCGTATGCCTTGCCTTCCTGGCAAATGCACAGGCGCCTGCATTCTATGCCCAGGTAAGCAAAAACAGGGTGGCTGTGGGCGAGCAGTTCCAGATTGCCTTTACGCTCAACGGCCCCGGAAACAACCTCGTGTATTCAAATCTGAAGGATTTCAATATTCACATGGGCCCCAACCAAAGCCAGAGCATGAGCATTGTGAACGGGAACATGTCGCAATCCACAACGATTTCCTTTATCATCTCGGCCAAGAAAGAAGGGAAAATCACCATAGGCCCTGCCTCCGTGATCGCGAACGGCAATCAAAAGCTGGAAACGGCGCCTATTGTGATCGAGGTAACTAAAGGCAGCGCGCAGGCAGCGCAGGGCAACCCTTCCGATCCCAACCAGTTTGCCAGCGAGATCACAAACGAGGACCTTTTTGTACGTACCTTCCTCAGCAAAGCCAAATGTTATATCGGCGAGCAGATTACCGTGACGCAAAAAGTGTATTCGCGCGTCGACCTGAGAGGCTTTCAGAATATCAAGTTTCCTCCCTACAATGGCTTCTGGTCGCAGCAGGAAGAAGGCAATAAGCAAATTAACTTGCAGCAGGAAGTCCTCAACGGGATCACCTATTTTGTAGCGGAGTACAACAAGGTATACTTGTTTCCTCAGCGCAGCGGGACGATGAGCATAGAACCTGTGGAGCTGGAATGCATTGTGCGCAGGGCCACCCAGCGTCAGCCACGTAATATTTTCGAGCAGTTCTTCGGAGCAGGAGGCTATGAGGATGTGGCCGTGAAGGTAAAAAGCAAGCCGGTGAAAGTGGAAGTGAAAGAGCTTCCGGAAGAAGGCAAACCGGAAGGCTTTACAGGAGCGGTAGGAAATTTCTCCTATAAGACCGAGCTGAGCAAAGAGCAGGTGAAAGCCAATGATGCCGTAAATATTAAGCTCACCGTTACAGGAAAGGGAAACATTGCCTTACTGGAAGCGCCCAAAGCGGAGCTGCCTGAAAGCTTTGAAACCTACGATCCGAAGATCAATGAAACGATTAAGACAGCGGGCGGCGTGAGCGGCAGCAAAACGTTTGATTACCTGGTGATCCCGCGGGAAAAAGGAGAGTTCATCATCAATGGCCTGAACTTCAGCTTTTTTGACCCGGAGAAAAAACAATACGTGAAGCTGCCTTCCCCTGATTTGAAGCTCAGTGTATTGGAAGGAGACGGCAGCTCTGCCCAGGTGATTGTTCCGCATAAAAAGGGATTGAATGAAACGGAGAACGATATCCGCTACATTAAGCGCGGCGACCTCGGCCTGCAAAAAACAGAAGATGAGTTCTTCTCTTCCCCACTCCACTACGCCTTGCTGGTAGTTCCGGTACTTCTTTTCCTGGGCGGTATCATAACTGTCAAACAACGCATCAAAGCCAACAGTGATATAACGGCCCTGAAACAACGTAAAGCTGCCCGCATTGCCAAGAAACAGCTGGCCGCTGCCGAAAAATACATGCAGGCCAATCGCAAAGATGAATTTTTCAATGAGGTGCTCAATGCCCTGAACCGCTACATCAGTGATAAACTGGGCCTTCCGGTGGCCGATCTTTCCAAAGACCGGATCTCGGAAATGCTCCTTCAAAGGAATGTCACAGAGCAGACACGCACTCAACTGATCGCAACGATCGACACCTGCGAATACGCGAAATATGCGCCAAGCGCGGTAACCGGCGATCTGAAAAAAGTATACAACGATACGGCAGAGCTGATCTCACAACTGGAAAACCAGATCAAACCATAAATGGGAACAACCGCAACATATCCGATAAAACAGGCATCCTGCCTCTTATTTTTGTGCATGGCCCTGCTCATGGGCAAAACGTCCTTTGCACACAAGGATCTGAAAGCTCCCGGGGAGGCCGAGAAGTTTTATGCTGAGAAAAAATATAAGGAAGCGATTGCCTCTTACGAATCACTTTTGAAAGACGGCTATACTTCCTACAAGCTGCATTATAACCTGGGCAATGCGTATTATAAAAACAAGGAGCTCGGAAAAGCCATCTACCACTATGAGCTGGCCAATAAGCTGGAACCGAACAACGAAGATGTGCTGACCAACCTGCGCATCGCCAACGAAAAAACCATTGATAAGATAGAAAGCAAGGAGAATTTTTTCTTAAGCGTGATCAAGTCAGGATTGGTGAACGCCTTAAGCACAAGTGGCTGGGCCTGGCTGAGCATCATCAGCCTCATCGTATCGCTGGGCTTGTTCTTCCTGTTCTTTACCTCGCAAAACCTGGTGCTGAAACGCGTCGGCTTTTTCGCCGGCTTTCTGTGCTTTCTGTTGTTTCCGGCATCGATGGTGCTTGGTTTTTCTGCCCTGAACGATAAGCAAAATAATAAGTTTGCCATCATCACCGCCCGTGAAACGCGTACGCATGAGGAGCCTTCCGATGCCTCAGGCTCTAAGTTCAGCCTGCACGAAGGCACACGGGTGCGCGTGCTGGAAACCAACGACGAGTGGACGAATATCAAGCTCGAGAATGGTAACGAAGCCTGGATCAAAACGGCGGATGCGGGGTTGTTTTAAATATCCTGAAGCGATTTCATTTTTGAAATAACTATGATTTAATTTTTTTGGCGTGCCCCTGCCATGCGGCCGGGTAAGGCTATCACTCCAATCTTTTGGGCTTCGGGTCACGACAGGTCGTGATCAGCCACCCAAAAGGATTTCCGTTCTATCCTTCACGCAGACTTAACTCAAAATTCGGGCTGTATTCCTTATTAGCGAATCACTGCGCCAGGGATGCAAAGGGTTCAGTTCTTTTACCGTCCCGACGCGTCGGGACGGTAAAAAACCGTAGCGAAGCACGGCAAAAGCCCGGTGGGGTTTTGAGCGAGGCAGTGTGCAAGCCGGAGCGGCCCGGTAGGCGCCCAAATAAAATGAATGCAGAGAATAATTTTGTTGTTAGATGCTATCTCTATCGTTTAGAGCTCCATTACTGGATCTTCACCACCTTACTATAAAGCTTGTTATCGGAGGAAGCGACGATCACGTAAGTTCCGTTATTTAATTTGCTGCTGTTATCAGCTGAGATGCTGAGATCGTCGTTTCCGTTCACAATCACTTTCGATACGCTTTCCTCTCCCTTTTCATTTCTCAAAACTACCAGGGCTTCGCGTAAATCGGCGGCCTGCACATCGGATTCTGCCATTGTGGTGGTAGCCAGCGTGAGCACAGGATGTGTTCCCTGGTTATTGACGGAAAGCACGCGCGATGATAAGGTATGGCCTTCAGCGTTGGTCTGCGTAAGGCGATAATATGAGATGCCGCTATAAGGCACATAATCCACATCGAAGTAGCTGATGATATTACTGTTATTTCCGAAGTTCCGGATTTTCAGGAACTCGGTAAAGGCGATGGCGTCTTTCGATTTCTCGATGGTAAAGTAATTGTTATTATATTCTGCATTGGAAGCCCAGGTCAGCTCCACCTTGTTACCGTTCAGAACAGCGTCGAAACTCAGCAACACTTCCGGCAGGGATTCGAAGCCTGGCTTGGTAAGGGCGCCGGATTGTGAGAAAAGCGGTAAAGCAACCGAAACGGAAACAATAGCAAAAAACTGACGGAACCTGTTCATGAAAAATGTGTTTAGTTTAATCTAATGTAACGTAATATTACCCGAAAGCCAATCATTTTCTGTTAAAATAAATGGCCGATGCCCGGGCGAAAATCATATAGCAGGTCATAAAAAAGGCGTCACAAGAACTTGTGACGCCTTTCGGATAGTATCTAATGAGGTCTCTTAAGCTTTCAAAAAGCCCATGATCTTCTCTACGCTGTCTTTCGCATCGCCGTACAACATTTCGGAGTTCGGCTTGTAGAATAAGGGATTGTCTTCCCCGGAATATCCGGCAGACATGGAACGCTTCATGATGATCACTTTCTCTGCTTTCCAGGCTTCGATCACCGGCATGCCGTAAATAGAGCTGGCCGGATCATCCTGAGCACTTGGGTTGACAACGTCGTTAGCGCCAATCACCATCACCACATCGGTATCCGGCATATCGTCGTTGATCTCATCCATTTCCAGAACAATATCGTAAGGCACATTGGCTTCGGCCAATAACACATTCATGTGGCCCGGCAAACGGCCTGCTACCGGGTGAATGGCAAAACGTACATTCTTACCGGCTTTACGCAGGGTTTGAACCATATCATAAATGGGATACTGTGCTTTGGCAACCGCCATACCATAACCCGGAACGATCACTACCGATTTTGCTTCTTTCAATAAACCTGCAACTTCTTCATGATTCAAGGACGTTACCTCGCCTTCAATCGCTTTTTTCTCACCGCCTGAGCCGTTACCCGAGCCGCTTGCAAAGATCACCGCAAAGAACGAGCGGTTCATGGCATGGCACATGTGCATGGAAAGAATAGCACCCGAGCTTCCTACCAAAGCTCCGGTTACAATCAATAAATCGTTGCCCAGCATAAAGCCTGCTGCCGAAGCCGCCCAGCCCGAATAAGAGTTTAGCATGGAAACCACCACCGGCATATCTCCGCCTCCGATTGCCATCACCAATACAATACCAATGAATGATGCAATAGCCGTCATGATCCCGAGGAACAGCATGCCGCTTGTTCCTTCGGCCTGGCAAAAGAAAACACCCAGAATAGTACAGCCCAAAAGCAATATCAGGTTCATGGCCTGAAGCCCTTTAAAACTCCATGGTTTGGAAGGGACTTTTCCATCTAATTTCCCCCAGGCAATGATAGAGCCTGTGAAGGTAATGGCCCCGATAAATACGCCTACAAACACTTCCACTAAGTGAATGGTGTGTGCGGCGCCATGCAGTTCATGCGACTTAGGATCCAGGTACGAACCGAAACCAACCAATACGGCGGCTAAACCCACAAAGCTATGGAGGATGGCCACCAACTGAGGCATGGCGGTCATTTCTACTTTACGGGCAAGCATCAACCCGATCACGGAGGCGATGGCAATGGCAATGATAATGTACACATGACCCGCAACGCCCTGGCCCAATACTGTAGCCAATATGGCGACGATCATACCAACGATTCCGTAATATACGCCGCGCTTAGCCGATTCCTGGGAGGATAAGCCCCCTAAACTTAAAATAAACAGAATACTGGCAAATAAATAGGCTGCTGTTTGTATTTCTTTTGCAATGAACATAATTTCCTTTTAGTGTTTTATAATTTGTACCGTTGAAGCCGGGCTTTTTTATTTTTTAAACATTTTCAACATCCGGTGAGTCACCACGAAACCACCAACGATATTGATGCTGGCAACCAGGATAGCAATGAAGGCTAAAATGGTCATTGGGTTCGTCAGATCATCTGTTGTTTGTAGTAAACCGCCAACAACAATAATTCCGCTGATCGCATTTGTTACAGCCATCAAAGGAGTGTGTAAGGAGTGTGCCACGTTGGTAATCAACTGCCAACCCACAAATACCGCTAATATAAATACCGTGAAGTGCTGGATAAATTCAGCCGGTGCAAAACGTCCTACTAAAAACAATAAGACACCCACTACGACCAGACGAATCACCATAGACGTTGCCGCCTTTTTTGCTTTTTCGGCATCGGAAATCTTCACTTCTTCGGCAGTAGGCGCTGTTGGTTTTTTATTTCCGCCACCAGCCGTAGGACTCACCGGAAGTGGCGCCGGCGGCCAGTTGATCTTACCGTTATAGGTTACCATTGCTCTTGACACAACGGCATCTTCCATATCAATTTTCCATTTTTCGGCTTTCCCCATGTCATCCAATAAATGACATAAGTTATTGCCATATAATTGCGAAGCCTGGGCGGGCAGCTGATTGAGCTTACCGACGATCGTTACCCCGTTAGGCGTGGTGTAAACTTCCCCGTTTTTGGTTTCAGCACAGTTACCACCGGTAGAGGCTGCCAAATCCACAATCACAGAGCCCGGTTTCATAGCGGCTACGTGATAATCCAACCACAGTTTCGGAGCGGGCCTGCCCGGAATTTGTGCCGTCGTAATAACGATATCCACTTCCCTGGCCTGCTCTAAAAATAATTTCATTTCGGCCTCGATAAACTCCTTACTCATTTCTTTGGAGTAACCGGATGATGTGGCTCCATCCTCCTCTATCTCAACGGTGAGGAACTGGGCTCCCATCGATTCGATTTGTTCGGCAACTTCCTTACGGGTATCAAATGCCCTTACGATCGCGCCTAAGGAATTGGCAGCTCCGATAGCGGCCAAACCGGCTACACCGGCACCAATCACCAATACTTTGGCAGGCTCTACTTTACCGGCAGCGGTAATCTGTCCGTTTAAGAATCTTCCGAAATGGTAAGATCCTTCTATCACGGCCCTGTAGCCGGCAATGTTTGCCATCGATGACAGAACATCCATTTTTTGTGCCCTGGAGATCCGCGGAATAGCATCCATTGCCACGGCATTCACTTTCTTATCCGCCAGCTTCTGCAGCAGGGGCTGGTTTTGTGCCGGCCATAAATAGCTCAGCATCACGAGGCCTTCCTTCATCAGGTCGACTTCCTCCATCGACGGCTCTTTTACTTTCAGTACGATATCCGATTGACCATAGATCTCAGCTGCCGTATTCACGATCCTGGCTCCGGCCTCTTCAAATTCCTTATCGGAAAAGTTTGCTTTTAATCCCGCATTATGCTGAATGTAAACCTCAAATCCTTGTTTTTGCAAGCGCTTGACTGTTTTTGGAGTTGCAGCAACTCTTAGCTCATTGGGTGATATTTCCGATGGAATTCCAACTTTCATATGGTATACTATTAGTGTTTGTTGTCCGGTAAATCCTTAACGGGGCTATTCTCCTGTTAAAAAATCAGTCAAATAAAGGAAAATATACAGCGTTATCAAAATCGACTTATAAACAGCTTTCAGACGGAGAATTTTCCCAAAAAGCAAAGCCCACTGATCGTTGAGACCAGTGGGCTTTTCCTATATTGTGAATAAAATTATTTCGTTTCTGCAGCTTTAGTACCTTCTGCTTTTTTGCAGCATGATTTACCTTCTTTTTTATCAGAAGCAGCGCAAGCTTTACCTTCTGTTCCTTTTTCCTTGCAGCAGGATTTAGTTTCTTTTTTGGCGTCTTTTTTGCCTTTGTCTTTATCGCCAGGAGTAGTTGCAGAAACGCTCGCCACTAAACCTGTGAAAGCTAACATTAAAAATAATTTTTTCATGAGTTGGAGGTTTTAAAATTTTATACCTACAAATTTACTACAAAAAATTAAGAAAATCTTTTATTAACATTGTTCCGGCCCGATACTATGTTAAAAAAGCAAAATTTGCTTTTTCGATTTAGTTTTTTAAATTAGTAAACCCATTATTATCCTAACATATCCCCACCATGAAAAAAATAATAAATTTTTCCCTTCTGCTGCTTGGTACGGCTTCCATGAACGCGCAATCGCCTATCTGGTCGGCCATTGACGAAAACGTCATCAGCGTCAGCGGAAAAAGGGAAATCGTTCCTGACAAATACAAAACCTATCACCTCGACATGGCCGGCCTGAAAAGTATCCTCGGCCAGGCGCCTTCCGATAAAACGGTCCTGATTAAAAATTCATCCACTATTATTCTCCTGCCCCTCCCTAACGGAAGCATCCAAAGATTTTACCTGGTAGAATCGCCGGTGATGGCGCCTGCCCTGCAGTCCAGCTACCCCGATATCAGGACCTACAGCGTGCACGGCATCGACGATCCTTATGCCAGCGGAAAGCTGGACCTTACGGAATATGGCTTCCACGGCATGATCAGAAGCCCCTACGGCGATTCGTACATCGATCCGTATTGCAAGAATAATCTGAACGATTACATTTCTTATTATACAGCCGACTTTAATAAGCCGGCGATGTTCAAATTACCGGAAGCCGGTCTCATCATCAATGATGAAGATCAGGGCTCTGCTCAACGCGTGGCTTCTCCAATGGCGGTATGCGCCGGCGGCACCCTGAGAACTTATCGCCTGGCGGTAGGCTGCACGGGAGAATATGCCATTGCAGCCACCGGAAATTCTTCCCCAACGGTGGCTCAAACGCTTGCCAAAGTAGTGACAACTGTAAACCGCGTGGATGGTGTTTATGAAACAGAAGTAGCCGTCAAATTAGAGCTCGTTCCTACCACCACACTGGTATTATATACGACTCCGGGCACAGGCTACACCACTGCAGAGAACAACAGCTCTTTTTCACTCATCAGCAAAAGCCAGTCCTTAATCACCTCGCAAGTCGGAAGTGCTAACTTCGACATCGGCCATACCTTCAGCACGGGTGGCGGCGGCCTGGCAAACCTGCGCTGTGTATGCAGCACCAACAATAAGGCGAGCGGGATTACCGGAAGCCCGAACCCGGTAGGCGATCCTTACGACATTGATTATGTAGCGCACGAAATGGGCCACCAGTTTGGCGGCAACCATACCTTCAACGCCAACTCCGGCGCAGGCTCCTGCTCTGGAAACAGAAATGCCTCTACCTCGGTGGAGCCCGGAAGCGGTGTTACCATTATGGCTTATGCGGGCATCTGCGGAAGCACCAACGACCTTGCGGCTCACAGTATTGCTTATTTTCACGGGGTGAGCTATGATGAGATCACGAATTTCATCAACGGCTCCGGCAACGCCTGCGCTGCGACCAGCACCACGGGAAACAATCCTCCGGTAGTTACCGTGACACCTACACTCACGAGTCCTGCCAATACTCCTTTTACGCTCACCGGCTCTGCAACCGATCCTGACGGCGATGCCTTAACCTATCAATGGGAAGAAATAGATCCGGGAAGCGGCTCCGGCGGAAACTGGAACAGCGGCGGAAAACCCTTCTTCAGATCCTATGCACCGGTAACTTCACCCAGCCGCTCCTTTCCGAGTGCAGCGGTAATTGCCTCCGGAAACCTACAGGGCACCAGGGGCGAATACATGCCTACCACAGCCCAGGTATTAAAATTCAGGCTGACTGTCCGCGACAATAAAATGGGCGGCGGCGGCGTATGTACTGCTACGACACAGGTCACCATTACCGTTGATACAGGCGTGAAACAATACAGCAGCGATAACCTCACGATCAGCTTTTACCCTAACCCGTTCTCAGGCCAGATCAAAGTTGAGATCGCCGGTGAAGCAACCCTGAACCCTGAAAACACATCTCTGAAAGTATACGATGTATTAGGAAATATTGTCAAAACAGAGAAGCTCAAGATCAGGAATAATTATTCCGAATCTTTCGATCTGTCCAACCTTGCCAACGGTTCTTATATGATCGAAGTGACAGACGGCCAGCAGCGCTCGGTAACGCGTGTGGTGAAGCTGTAAGCAAACGTATTTTATTTAAAACGAAGAAAGCCACTGTTCAGTGGCTTTTTTTTATGTGAAAAGATTGTTAGTTCGTCCCCTAAGCTTGCGGAATCAACGGCCTCCTGCAAAAATGTATCGAGAAGGCATCCTGCCCCTACCCGAAGTGACATTTCAGAACACGTTGCTACCTGAGCATAGAAGCCCGTTTCACGAGGTAGGTTTGCAGCACGAGATCGAAACCCTGGTTGATGTCCGCTTCTACGAAATCGATCTTATACTGCCCGCATTTCAATTTAATGGCTTCTGTGTATTCGTTCACTTTACGGATGTAAGTCTCTTTGATCTGATTGGGATTGAGTTTGATCTCTTCACGCGTTTCCATGTCGATGAAATGATAGGGACGGTTTTCAAAATCGAAATCCAGCTCCTGGCTTTTATCGGTCACATGAAATAATACCACATCGTGCTTTTTGTATTTGAGGTGCTGCAATGATGCAAAAATAGCTTCCAGGTGTGTTTCATCCTCAAACATATCGCTGAAGATAACCACCAGCGAACGCGTATGAATGATCTCCGCTACCTGGTCGAGTGCCCTGGCCGATTGGGTAGAGCTGCTTTCGCTGATCTCCGTTTTTGACAGGAGCTCTTCCAGCTCGTGATAGATGAGCTTTTGCTGCGTAGGGTTGCTCCTTGCCGGATAATGCTTATAGATATCGGCATCGAATAAGGTAAGGCCTACCGCATCTCTCTGCCCTTTGAGGAGCTCAATAAGGGCAGCAGCGGCATATACGGAAAAGGATAATTTGTTGTGTGTGTCTTTCGGCCTTTCGAGCGGAAAGAGCATGGACTGCGAGGAATCGATCACGATCTGGCAACGCAGGTTGGTTTCTTCCTCATAGCGCTTGATAAAGAGCTTATCGGTTTTGGCAAAGAGCTTCCAGTCGATGTGCCTGGTGCTTTCGCCGTTATTGTAAATGCGGTGCTCAGCAAACTCTACGGAAAAGCCGTGAAAAGGGCTCCGGTGAAGGCCTGTGATAAAGCCCTCGACTACTTGCCTGGCAAGAAGCTCGAGCTTGGAGAAGGGTTCTATCTTTTGCCTGTCGATCATGTCGGATAAAAGTACGATTAAATGGAATCAATCCCAATAGCAAACACCGGAAATGTGTGGTGAGGGGGAGCGAATGCGATCAATAAAAAAAACCCTGCCACATATGCGACAGGGTTTTTATCTGTAATCAGTTACCTGATTATTTTCCTTTGTTAACGTTACCAGCTAACTCAGTACCAGCTTTAAATTTCACTACTTTTTTAGCAGCGATTTTAATTTCTTTACCAGTTTGAGGGTTACGACCTACACGAGCAGCACGTTTAGAAACTGAAAAAGAACCGAAACCTACTAAAGAGATGCGGTCACCTTTTTTTAATCCTTTTGATACTGCTTCGATAGTAGCATCTAATGCACGACCAGCGTCAGCTTTAGTTAATTTTGCTCCGTTTGCAATTGCTTCGATCAATTCTGCTTTGTTCATTTTGTTTTGTTTTTAAGGGTTAAACTTTTTAAATTAATTAACAAGACAAATGTATATTCTAATCCGTATTTGTCAAGTGTTTTCAGAAAAAAAACCGGAAATTTGTTTATAAATAAGCCTTTTGTTAATAAGTCCGGCTGTATCGCCCCCCTAATAAGGGTTTACAGGTTCCCTATGTGCCATAATGCTTCTACGTATGCCTTACAGCCTTGAGGCAGGTTGAAGGCTATTGGATATAGTAGATACAGCGTTATTGCCTGTGACTTTTTTTCTTCTGAAGCGCTGCATTTTTTATACTGTCATTTCGAACGAAATCCATGAAATCAAGTCGTTTGCTGTAACGCCTCACTGAATATCCGCTCCTGTTATAGACTTTATCCAGGCTATCCTGCCGGTCAAACAACTTCAGAATTTCTGTTTTATAGGCGCTCTTGTAATTTCTCATCAGGTAATCCGCTTTATGCTCATACACCTGCAAATTACTGATCCTGTCGGGGCTGCAATGAGCAATAAGGCTGTCCAGCATTTTCATTCCTATGCGATCCTTTACCTTTGCCCTGTTTATCCACATCTGTATTTTCTCCTCCTGCTCCCGCTTTCTCTGAGATTGCAAAAGCCGCCTTGATATTTCCATATCCAAGCGGTTGAACCATAGTTGCTCATCAGCTATTGTGTCTCCTGGCACAAAAAGCCTTACCAGACCAAGGTTGCCGTTTTTCATATTTTTTAATACAAAAAAAGCAGGCCAATGACCGGTATATGGATGGCTATCAAACGGGTATTTACCAAGATAAGCAATGATGGTATCTCCTTCGCAATACAGAGCCTGAAACATCGTGTCCTGAGAGATAAAAACACTTTCAAAACGGCTTATGCTGATGACATGTTTTTTTTGTAATGCAACTTCGTTGTAGTCATAACCTGAAGTTAAGGAATGAATTTCTCTCTGAGCTACCACCGGGATCTTACGAGGGGAAGTTGCCATAAATGCAAAAGCGCTCACAATCATAATCAGCGATCGCGACACCTGGACTTGCCTGTGATCGCTTTTCAGATAAGCATAGGACAGAAATAAAACAGGAAGGCATAACAGATCCGAATAATCCACAACCCTTTCAAACTGCAGTCCGCTGATAAAGGATAATCCGTTTAACAGGTTTTCGCTAAGCGGCGATTTCCAATAGATAAAGAAAACAGCAACACCAAAGAAAATCCATTTAGATGGGGAGCGCAGAAGCACAACAATAAATAAGGGGAAAATAAACAGGCCCGCTATGTCGGACAACTTACCGGTAAAGGCATTATGGAACTGGGATTTAAAAATAAAATCGTTTGCCAGCAATACAAGCAAGCCAAGCAGAAAAGCCGGTGAACGTAATAGATCTGTTCTTCTCATCGTTTTTTTCTTTATACCGGCAACGATAAAAAGTAACCTCCGGGTATTATGTGAAATGGAATTCGGGCGTTATTTTGAAGCCTCTCAAAAATTCCTCTACCGACATCCGTTTTTTTCCGGCCATCTGTAATTCGGTGATGCGGATAAATCCATGGCCACAGGCCACTTTCACCAGGTGCTTGTGATCGGTGATGACTTTGCCGGGCTCGTACGCGTGATTTGCTTCTTCCACTTCGCTGCGGTAAATCTTGACAGTAAGCGTATTCCCGTTCTTATCCGTAAAGGCGGTGTAGGCGGCAGGATACGGCGAAAGGCCGCGAATGAGGTTGTAAATTTTTTCCACCGGCTCGTTCCAGTTGATCTTCGCCGTTTCCTTAAACAGCTTTGGCGCATGAATACTTTGCGAGTCGTCCTGGGGCTTCAGCTCATAGTGATTGGATTCAATGGCCTGCACCGTTTTCAGGATCACTTCCGCACCAAGCTGCATGAGCTGGTCGTGAAGCTCACCGGCCGTGGTGGTTTTGCCGATCGGAATTTTTTCCTGGAAAAGCATATTGCCTGTATCGATCTCATGCTTCAGCTTGAAGCTGGTAACGCCGCTTTCCGTTTCACCGTTAATGATGGCCCAGTTGATAGGTGCTGCGCCACGGTATTTTGGCAATAAGGAACCATGCAGGTTATAGGTTCCCAATGGCGGCATGTTCCACACCACTTCGGGCAGCATGCGAAAGGCGACTACGATTTGCAGATCGGCTTTTAAGTCCCGGAGCTCTTCCAGGAAGTGCTCGTCTTTCAGCTTTTCAGGTTGCAGCACTTTCAAGCCTTTGCTCAACGCGTAGGTCTTTACGGCGGATTGCTGCAGCTGCTGCCCTCTTCCGGCGGGCTTATCAGGTACCGTGATCACCGCAGCGATGTCATAACCATGTTGTACTAATATATCCAGGCTTGCCACGGCAAACTCGGGCGTTCCCATAAAAATAATTCTCATAGCACTCATATTTCAGCGCTAAGTTAAATCTTAAATTTATTATCACCGGCTTTTACTCAAAATTGTTAACAGGAAAATGAAAGCCGGAAAAAACATCTAACTTCGTCCTACCAAACGCCTTTTACGCTCATGAACATTCTATTGGTTGAAGACGACACCACCCTTAACAAAAACATTAAGGAATACCTGCAACAGGAATCCTTTGATGTGGAAGTGGTATTTGACGGGCAGATCGCAGAAAAGCTCATGAGAAAAAACCGCTTCGATTGCGTGATCCTGGATGTAAACCTGCCCTATAAAAACGGCTATGAGCTTTGCCGGGAATTCAGGACCTACAATAACTCGACACCAGTGCTGATGCTCACGGCTTTCGATGAGCTGGAGGATAAGGTAAAAGGCTACGACTGCGGGGCCGATGATTACCTCACCAAACCGTTTTACATGAAGGAGCTGGCCATGCGCGTGATGGCCCTGATTAAAAGAAACAGCACCACTGTTCCGCAAGGCAATACCGAGGTGATCTCGGTGGAAGATATTGTCATCAATCAACGGACCAAAACCGTGAAGCGGAGTGATGTGGAAATCATACTCACACCCCGCGAATACCAGATCCTGCTGAAGCTCGCATTAGCCAAAGGAGAGCTGGTAGACAAGCAGGAGCTGGTGCGCGAGATCTGGGGCGGCTCCTTCGACGCCAATACGAATACAATAGAAGTGTATATTAATTTTTTAAGAAAGAAGATCGATAAGCCTTTTGAGAAACAGCTCATCAAGACCAAGATCGGATATGGCTATTACTTAAATATCTGACCGGCTCCTCATTGAATCTATGACTATCCGTAGCAAGATACTTCTCTATTTCTCCACCTTGTCCATCGGCATTGTCGGCATTGCCTTTATCATCATTTACTCGCTCTTCTCCAACTACAGAACGCAGGAATTCCAGCAGCGGATCAAGGACAAAACCATTACCACGGTGAAGTTCCTGGTGGAGATCGAGCAGATCGACCATAACCTCTTACAGACGATGGATGAGTATACCATCAATAACCTGTATAAGGAAAAGATCCTCATTTTCGACAGCAGCAAAAAACTGATCTATAGCAGTGTGGATGATACGAAAATCAAATATGAAAAATCCATCTTAAATGAGCTGAGCCCCCATAACCCGCTCATCGAAACCACGGAAGATAACTTCGACCTGGTAGGTGTTTGCTTCCAGTTCGGGAACCGCAACTATTACGGGATTGCCAAAGCCTATGATGAGTTCGGGCTCGACAAATTAGTATATCTCAAATCGGTGTTCATCATCATCTTCATCATCTTCTCCTCTGTGATCCTGGTAACGTCCTACCTCATCTCCAAGCAAATCACACAACCCATTAATTTAATGGCGGGTGAATTGAAAAAGATCAACCTCGACTCTCAAAACAGCCTGATTACCGTGCCGGACAGCAAAGACGAGATCCACATGCTCGCCTCCCGTTTTAATGAGCTGATGAAGCGCCTGAACGATGCCTTCTCCTTTCAGAAGCATGCCATACATCATATTTCGCATGAGCTGAAAACACCGATTGCCATATTGGTTTCCAACTTCGAAAAAATGGAAACGGAGAAAAACACAGAGCTGCTGCAGGCCATGATCCGCAACCAGAAAGAAGACACCAAAACCCTGAGCGACATTATCAATGCCCTGCTGGAGATCTCGAAGGTAGAAACGGGTAACAGGCTGGAAACTCAAAACGTGAGGCTCGACGATCTTATTTTTGAAGTGCTTGATGAAGTGAAGCGCCTGCATGAGGAGTTCAGCTTTGAGATTGAGCTGGATGAGAGCATTGTGTCCGAAGAGCTGCTTTCCATCAAAGGAAACCAGAGGCTGTTGCGCCTGGCGGTTATGAATTTAGCCACCAATTCCATCCGCTACAGCGATAATCAAAAAGCAAAATTCAGGATCTATGTCAAAGATCACGAACTCTGCCTGGATGTTATCAATTCGGGAGAAATCATCCGTGATCATGAAAAGCAATTCCTCTTTCAGCATTTTTTCAGGGGCGAGAACAGCAAAGAGCACAGGGGCTTCGGGCTGGGGCTGGTACTCATCAATAAGATCATCACGCTTCACCAGGCCCGGATTACTTACTCTTCCAGCGGAAACCTGAATACGTTTACCCTTGGCTTCCCGGGACATTAATCATCGTCCATCATTTTCTGAACTTATAATTGAACGTCAATCCATAAATAAACTGATCGCTGTTTATTTTCTGAAATCATAAAGGCTTTTCAAAAAGCGTTTTAAGGCAAATTTTATCTGCTTTAAGGGAATTTTAAGGTCGATCATCTCACCTTTGTCTTCGAAAAAGATCGTATTATGATTAAGGTGATATCTGCAAAAGCTCTGGGGTTATTTTTTGTTTGTTTAGGTTTTAGCATACAAAACCTCAGAGCTGCAGATACACTGCGGGTCAACATCAAACAAGCCGACAGCCTGTTCTTAAAGAACAACTACAAGCTCCTGGCTTCGGCAATGAACATCGATGCACAAAAGGCACAAATCATCCAGGCAAAGCTTTATCCCAACCCGGTCTTCACCGCCGACCTGAATGCTTACGACCCGGAGAACAAACAAGCCTTCCACGTCAATAACTCCGGCCAGAAAAGCTTTCAGCTGGAGCAGCTGATCCTGCTGGGCGGGAAGCGGAAAGCACAGATCGACCTGGCAAAGACCAACGCCAAAATTTCCGAGCTCGAGTTCCAGCAACTACTCAGCCAGTTAAAATTTCAGCTGCATAGCAGCATGTATTTTTTAAGCCAGCAATATGTGCTCATCGGCAAATATAACAAACAACTGAATCTGTTGGATACCATCCTCGCCGCTTATGATACACAAGCCAAAAAAGGAAACATCGCGCTGAAGGATGTGGTGCGCCTGAAAGGCTTTTACCTGAACCTCAACAACGAGCGGGCGGAGATCCTGAAAAATTATTTTGAAGAGCTGGCGAAGGTGCAGACTATCCTGCAGGTCAACCAGGTCATTTATCCTTTGGTCTCCGACCAGGATTTCAGTGCCTTCATCAAACCCGTAAGCCTCGATGACCTCACGAATACCGCTTTACAAAACAGGCCGGATTACCTGATCACTCAACAGGACAAGATCTTTGCGGAACAATACCTGAGATACCAGAGAAAGCTGGCGGTGCCGGATCTCAACCTCGTAAGCTCCTACGACCAGCGTGGCGGCGCCTTCCATAACCAGGTCAATGTTGGCTTAAGCATTCCCTTACCGGTATGGAACCGGAACCAGGGAAACATCAAAGCGGCATCCTACCAGGTAAAGCAGCAGGAATACGAAACGGAAGGCATTAAGAGCAAATTGCTCGCCGATGTCTTCAATTATTACCAGCTCTATATGCAGTCGGTCATTGAATTTCAAAAAACGGAAAAGCTGTACAACGAAGATTTTGAAACCTCTTTCAAAGGCATTTCCGAAAATTTCAGAAAAGGAAATGTGAGCATCCTCGAGTTTGTCGATTTTTTCGAAGCCTATAACAATGCCCTCACTGAGATCTCGAGGGTGAAAGTACAGCTCAACACGTCCGCCGAACAGCTGAACCTGACTACCGGCAAAGACATTTTTTAGTTCTTATTAATACTTATACATGATGAAATATTCCATCCTATTTATTTTGCCCGTTTTGTTTGCGCTCGAATCCTGCAGCAGCGATGAGAAAAAAATTGAAACCGCCACAGCCTTCAGCATGAGCGATACGATGATGAGCAAATGTGAATTTTACACAGCTTCGCTCAAGGATGTCAGGAATGAGCTTCGCCTGTTCGGTAAGATTGAGCCTGACAACAACAAGCTCGCGCAGGTTTATTCCATCGTCGGTGGAAATGTGATGAAGATCAATGTTGAGCTGGGCGATTACGTGACCAAAGGCCAGGTGCTGGCAACCGTGCGAAGCGGCGAGGTAGCAGAATTTCAGAAAGAGCAGCTCGATGCGAAAAGCGATGTGGCCGTGGAGGAAAAAAACCTGCAGGTTGCCAAAGATATGTATGCCGGCAAGCTGGCTACGGAAAAGGATGTGCTGGCAGCAGAACGCGAGCTGGAAAAAGCCAAAGCGGAGTTGGCCCGCATCAACGAAGTGTATGGCATTTATAATTTACAGGCCGGATCGGTCTTCAATGTGACGGCTCCCATGAGCGGTTTTATTGTGCAGAAAAACATCAACCAGAATGAGCAATTACGGGCCGATAAATCGGATGCCTTGTTTTCGATTGCCGAGATCAACGAAGTATGGGCGATGGCTAATGTGAATGAAAGCGACATTTCGAAAGTGCAGATCGATTACGATGCGGAAGTCACAACCTTAAGCTTTCCGGATGATAAATACCTGGGAAAAATAGACAAGATCTTCAATGCCATAGACCCCGAAACCAAAGCGATGAAAGTGCGGGTGCGCATTCCCAATAACGATTTCAAACTTAAGCCCGAGATGAATGCCACGGTCATTGTCCGCTATAATGAAAACCGGAAGCTCATTGCCGTACCTGCTTCGTCTGTGATCTTCGACAAGAGCAAAAACTGGATCATGGTATTTAAGGACCGCAACAATGTGGAAACGCGGAAAGTCCATGTATACAGCCAGGTTGGCGACATTGCTTACATCAAGGACGGGATCAAGGACGGGGAAAAAGTGATTTCCAAGAACGGGCTTTTGATTTACGATGCTTTAAACGATTAACATTTTCCTCATAGCTATTAACCCTGCTCCCGCTCTAAGGCGGTTGTATAAACAGCACTATCATGAACAAGTTCATTAAAGGGATCCTGGCCTTTTCCTTAAAAAATAAATTCTTTACATTTTTCTGGGTAGGGATTTTAGTGATCAGCGGCATCATCAGTTATATCAATATTCCGATTGAGGCTTTTCCGGATGTGACGAATACGCAGATCATTGTAGTAACCGAATGGAACGGCCGCAGCGCCGAAGAGATCGAGCGCTTCGTGACAACACCGATCGAGATTGCCATGAACAGCGTACAGCGCAAAACCAATGTGCGGAGTATTACGATGTTCGGCTTATCGGTGATCAAGATCATTTTTGATGACGACGTGGATGATTTTTTTGCGCGCCAGCAGGTAAATAATCAGTTGCGCACCGTGCAGCTGCCGGAAGGTGTAGATCCGGATGTACAGCCACCTTACGGGCCTACCGGCGAGATTTTCCGCTACACGCTGAAAAGCAAGCAGCGCGATACCCGCGACCTGCTTACCATCCAGAACTGGACCATCGACCGCCAGCTTCGCGCGGTGCCGGGCGTAGCGGATGTGGTGGCTTTCGGCGGACAGGAAAAAACCTATGAGATCTCCATCGACCCGGTGAAATTACAGAAGTACGACCTCACGCCTTTAGAGCTGTTTACAGCCGTTTCCAAATCGAACCTGAATGTGGGGGGCGATGTAATCGAAAAAAACGGGCAGGCTTATGTGGTGCGTGGAATCGGCTTATACAATTCCATGCAGGACATTGAAAATACGATCGTCGATACTTACAACGGAAATCCTTTGCTGGTAAAGAACGTGGCCAGCGTGGTGGTAAGCAGTATGCCGCGTGTAGGACAGGTCGGCCTGAATGACAACGACGATGCCGTAGAGGGCATTGTGGTGATGCGGAAAGGCGAAAACCCCAGCGAGGTGTTGGGACGCGTGAAAGCCAAGATAGAGGAGCTCAACACGAAGGTGCTACCATCGGATGTGAAAATGGAAACGTTTTACGACCGTGATAACCTGATGAGCTACTGTACCAAAACGGTAATGCATAATTTACTGGAAGGCATTATCCTGGTAACGGTGATCGTCTTTATTTTTATGGCAGACTGGCGAACGACGGTCATCGTGTCGATCATCATTCCCTTATCCCTGCTCTTTGCGTTTCTCTGCCTGAAATTAAAGGGCATGAGCGCGAACCTGCTTTCCCTGGGTGCTGTCGATTTCGGGATCATCATTGACGGGGCCGTCGTCATGGTGGAGGGCATCTTTGTTGCCCTCGATCATAAAGCGGCGAAGGAAGGCATGCAGCGCTTCAACCGCCTGGCAAAAATGAGCCTGATCAAAAAGACAGGCGCCGAAATGGGCAAAGCGATCTTCTTCTCCAAACTCATCATTATCTCAGCATTGCTTCCCATTTTTGCATTCCAGAAGGTAGAAGGCAAAATGTTTTCGCCATTGGCTTATACCTTAGGCTTTGCCTTATTGGGAGCCCTGATGTTCACGCTGACCCTGGTGCCTGTTCTGAGCTCCATCCTGCTCAATAAGAATGTGAAAGAGAAACATAACTTCTTCATCAACTTTATCAATAGCATCGTGACCCGCGGCTTTAACTGGACCTTCCGGAACAAACGCCTCTCCATCATTATTTCCATTTCCTGCTTTGTATTAACGATCTTCTCGACAAGGTGGCTGGGCTCCGAGTTTTTACCGCCTTTGAATGAAGGGGCGCTGTGGGTGGAAGCAAAATTGCCGATGAGCACCTCCCTGAATGAAACAGTGAAAATGGTAACCACGCTCCGGAAAGAACTGAACTCCTTCCCGGAAGTGAATGGTGTTCTTTCGCAGGTGGGACGCAGCAATGACGGCACCGACCCGAGTGGCTTTTATTATGTGCAGATGCAGGTGAACCTGAAGCCAAAAGAGGAATGGAAACGGAAAATCACCATGGACGGCCTTGTGGAGGAAATGGACAAGCGCCTGAAAAATTACCAGGGCATCAACTATAACTACTCGCAGCCGATCATCGATAACGTGGCGGAAGCGGTAGCAGGCATGAATGCCTCAAATGCGGTCAAGATCTACGGCGATGACCTCAACAAGCTGGATGAGATTGCCAACCAGGTGCTCGAGCAGATTAAAAACGTGCAAGGTATTAAGGACGTGGGCATCCTTCGGAATTTAGGACAACCGGAAATGGCAGTTCAGCTGGATGAGGAAAAAATGGCGATGTATGGCGTTACCAAAGCAGATGCAGAGGCCGTCATCGAAATGGCCATCGGAGGGAAAACAGCTTCCGTAAAATATGAAGGTGAGCGGAAATTCGACATTCGCATCCGCTACCAGCATGAGTACCGGAAGAACGAGGATGACATTATGATGCTGATGATCCCAACCATCAAAGGCACGAAGATTCCGCTCAAGGAAATTGCGACGATCGAAAAAAACACAGGCCCTGCTTTTATCTACAGGGACAATACCAAGCGCTTCATCGGCGTGAAGTTTTCGGTACGTGAACGCGACCTCGGAAGCACCATTGCCGAAGCTCAGGCCAACGTTGCTAAAAACATCAAATTGCCGGACGGCTACACGATAGGCTGGGCCGGTGAATTCGAGAACCAGGTACGCGCCAGCACACGCCTGGGGCAAATGGTCCCGATCAGCCTGATCTTAATTTTCGTGTTGCTGTTCATCATGTTCGGGAATGCCAAAGATGCAGGCTATGTGCTCATCAATGTGCCTTTTGCCATCATCGGCGGGATCCTTGCCCTGCATATCACGGGTATTAATTTCGGAATCTCTGCAGGTGTTGGCTTCATTGCCCTTTTCGGGATCTGTGTCCAGAACGGTGTGATCCTGATCTCGGAGTTCCATCACCAGGCGAAAACCATCAGCGATCTCGGAGAAGCGATTAAACAGGCTGTAAAAGCCCGTACGCGACCCGTAGTGATGACAGCACTGATGGCAGCCATCGGTTTATTGCCGGCAGCCATGAGCAGCGGCATTGGCTCCGAAAGCCAGAAGCCACTGGCGGTGGTGATCATCGGCGGCCTGGTGACAGCTTCTATCTTTACCTTGTTGGTATTCCCTATTATTTATTACAGGGCTTTGAAGATCAGGAGCAGTAAGTAGAGGATACACTTCTCCGGGCGATGTTACGATCATAAGCCCCGTAGGATAATGTCATTAAGTTAAGCAGGATTCGTTTGAATTAAAGAGGCAAAATGTTTGGCTCCTACGGAGCCAGGAACATAACCCTGGTCTTTTTTAATAATGTGTTGCTCCTCCGGAGCAACACCATTGATATTATGAAACACAACTTGCTCCGGAGGAGCAATATGTTTATAGAAAAATAGCACCAAAGGCCCTGCACGCTCCGTAGGAGTGTTATGTTGTTCTTTTGCAAATTTGTGATAGAGCACGCATACCTACGGCACGTCAATCCATATACCTATATCTTTCTACAAACATTCCGCCTCCGGGTAATGTCATTAAGTTAAGAGAAACGAGACAATCGGCATTTAACAGGGGAGATAAATGTTTGGCTCCTACGGAGCCAGTGTTATTTTGGTACGATGTCTTAATAACATTTTGCTCCTCCGGAGCAAGCAGCTCGCCCTAAAGATGTAGAGAATAGTCAATATTCAAGCCCGCCAGGCTTCCGGGAAACAAAATGCTAACAAAAAAATTGAAAAATTAACGGAGAAAATCTTCCAGCACCGTAGCGATCTTATCGGTAGCGCCGGAATTTTTAAGGACATAATTCCTGGCAAGCGAAGAGGCCGCCGAAAGCTCCTGTGGGCTCACCATAAAGCTATGAAGCTGGTTGGTCATCTCTTTGGCATCGTGGTACACAAAGGCTGCTTTCAATTCAAGAAGCTCATGCGCTTCATTAAACTTTTCGAAATTAGGCCCGAATACTACCGGAAGCCCATAAACAGTTGGTTCCAGTATATTGTGAATGCCATCGCCGAAACCTCCGCCAATGACCGCTACAGTGCCGTATTGATAGACCGAGGATAAAAAGCCGATGGCATTCACGATCAGGACCGGATGTGTGTAGGTTGTACGGTTATCGGAAAAGAGGTGAAAGGGAATATGGTATTTGTGCAGCAGGTTCTTTAAGCGGTCGATTGTATTCTTATCGATCTCATGCGGTGCAATGATAAGCTTGAGTGAAGGATGTTTTTCTTTTAAGACGCTATACGCTTCTATCAGGCAATCCTCGTCTTTTTCCCAGGAGCTTCCTGCCACCACGACAAAAGCATTTTCTGCAAAGTGTTTGATCTCCGGAATGGATTTGGGAGAAGAGCAGATCTGCAAAACCCTGTCGAACCTGGTATCTCCGGCCAGTGAGCCCGATTCCACTTTCAGCAATTTGAGCAGGCGAAGCGAATACACATCCTGCGTAAAAATAGCATGGTAGGTTTTCAAAGCTCTACGGAAGTTGCCGCCATACCATTTGAAAAAGGTCTGGTGCTTTTTGATAACCGTAGAGATCAGGAATGTCGGAATGGAACGTTTATGCAGGCCAAACAGGTAATTGAGCCAGAACTCGTACTTCACAAAAATGGCGATTTTCGGTTCCAGGATTTCCAGGAACTGCCAGGCATTGAACGGCGTATCCGCAGGAAGATAAATCACCAGATCCGCTAAGGGATAGTTCTTCTGGATCTCATAGCCCGAGGGCGAAAAGAAGGTCAGAACGATTTTCTGGTTTGGAAAGTCCTGCTTTATTTTTTCGATCACAGGCCTCCCCTGCTCGAATTCCCCTAAAGACGCGCAATGCAGCCAGATAGACTGTTTCAGGTCGAGCCTTGCAACAGCCTCTTTTAAATGCGGGCGCCAGCCTTTTCTTCCCTCTGTCCATAATTTAGCTTTCGTATTAAACGGCGAAGCCAGCTTTAATCCGAGTTGGAAGGCATATATCCCGAGGTTATAAAAAAACATAGTACGCTGAGCTTGTTTCAGCATCTCCCCGGATTTTGAGTTGCTGTTGTTAGCCTCAGAACCGGTTCAATGCTAAACTCTATTAAAAATCAAAGTTGATCTGACCGTCCTTATCTCTCATATTATCGCCATTGAGCTTTTCCATGGCCCTGCGATGCAGCTCCATCGGCGACATACCATTGTCCCCGATCTGCTCATCCTCTTCCGTAAAATCTTCCATCTCAATTTCTTCAGGCACACGCAGGTTGATCTCTTTCACCTTATAAGAAGTCAGTTTTTTTCCTTTGGCCTTCATATTCACCAGCGGCGCAAACTCTACGAGGTTCACCGTTTCGTCAGGAATCTCCTTATCTTTTTGTTTTCCGAATTTCACATCCACCACCGGTTGAATTTGTGAGGTCACCAGCTCGATGCGTGATTCTTCATGCTCGGTAATGATCGACTGCCTGGTAGAAATATTTTCAGGGGCAAAACGCTTGGTGAGGTACGACTTGCTTTCGCCATCGTAATAAATACAGCTCAGCACCAACTCCGGGTAATATTTTTCGATCAGCACAATGTCCTCATCAAAATGGTTGAGCACATCGTAGCTATAAAGCTTATACTGGCCTTTGCTTGTAATGGTGAGGATCTTATCCTCGCCGGCAAACTTGCCCAGGTAAGTTCCTTTCCCTTCCTTATTCAGGCGGTGCACCGCATCATTGAACCAATAGTCTTCGGCAGCCAGCGTGGAAGCGCCTTTTGTTTTAAGCAGCACTTTTTTGATGGCATACTTGGTCACAATATTTCCCGTCGAGGCCCTTCCTTTTACCGGAATATCAGCAAAATCCACATCCAGCTCAAACTTACGCAGGCCTGCCACCGGTTTTAAGATCACCTGCACCTTCTCAGCTTCCCCGTTGGGATTGATCGTAAACCAATGTACACTGGAGTTCGGAGTGCCTTTGGTAAGGTCGTATTCCTTCTCCCGTGTCACACCCGTCACATTAAAACGCTTGATAAAGGTGACACCTTTCGGTCCGTCGGTGTAGATCATATTATAAGTGGTACGCTCGTCGTTCTTCTTAAAGATGGCGATGTAAATGATGTCCTTCCCGATAAATACTTTATCAGATACTTTGAAGACCTTCATTTTTCCTTCCTTCGTAAAGGCAATGATATCATCGAGGTCGGAGCAATCGCACACAAACTCATCTTTCTTCAGGCTCTTACCAGCAAAACCTTCCGCACGGTTCACGTATAACTTTTCGCTGGCGATAATAACCTGTGTGGCAATGATCGTTTCCAGCTCTTTTGTTTCGGTTTTACGCTCTCTTCCCGCTCCGTATTTTTTCTTTAAATTCTTAAAGTAGTCTACCGCAAAGTCCACCAGGTTTGCCAGATGACCTTTCACGGTCGCAATTTTCTCGTCCAGCTCCTTCATGTAATCTTCCGCCTTGATGGTATCAAAACGGGTAATCCTGATCATCGGGATCTGTGTAAGGCGCTGCAGATCCTCATCGGTAATCTCGCGGATCAGCTTTTTCTTATAGGGCTTGAACGACTCATATAAGTACTCAAATAACGTTTCCTTGTTCGAATATTTTTTGAAGTCGATGTACATTTCCTGCTTAATGAAGATCTTCTCCAAAGAAGCAAAGTGCCATTTCTCTTCCAGCTCGCGTTGTTCGATCTCCAGCTCACGGCGCAACAGCTCCAGCGTTTGCTGCGTGGAAATTTTCAGGATCTCGCTAACGCCTACAAAACGCGGCTTCTCGTTCTCAATGATGCAGGCATTCGGTGAAATGCTCGTTTCGCAATTCGTAAACGCATATAAGGCATCAATGGTCTTATCAGCAGAAATGCCAGGCTGCAAATGAATAAGGATCTCCACATTTTCTGCGGTATTGTCCTCTACCTTTTTCACCTTGATCTTACCTTTATCATTGGCTGCCAGGATAGAATCAATCAGCGAGCTTGTTGTTGTTCCGAAAGGAATTTCGGTAATGATCAGCGTTTTAGGGTTTAACTCTTTCACACGGGCGCGCACTTTGATCTTTCCGCCACGCAGGCCGTCTTTATAATCGCTGAAATCGGCAATGCCACCCGTGATAAAATCCGGATAGATCACGGCTTTTCTCCCCCTCAGGATCTGGATGGAAGCATCGATCAGCTCATTGAAATTGTGAGGCAGGATCTTGGTGGCAAGGCCTACCGCAATACCTTCTACACCATGTGCCAGCACCAAAGGGAATTTTACAGGAAGCGTGATCGGCTCTTTGTTACGGCCATCGTAGCTCATTCCCCAGTTGGTGGTTTTCGGATTAAAAATAATCTCCTGCCCCAGCTTGGAAAGCCTTGCTTCGATATAACGCGGTGCCGCAGCACTGTCGCCGGTGAGGATATTACCCCAGTTTCCCTGGCAATCGATCAGCAGGTCCTTCTGCCCCATCGCCACCAGCGCATCACCGATGCTGGCATCGCCATGCGGGTGATACTTCATCGTATTCCCGATCAGGTTGGCCACTTTGTTGTAGCGACCGTCTTCCAGCTCCCACATGCTATGCAGGATCCGGCGCTGCACGGGCTTCAACCCGTCTTCCATGGCCGGCACGGCACGCTCCAGGATGACATAACTGGCGTAATCTATAAACCAGTTCTTGAACATGCCCGACACATGCTTCACCGTACTCAATTCGTTGTGTTCGTTATTTATATTTTCTTCCATTCTTTTTTATAGTGCTATTTTACTTCTTCAAAGAGATACTTCTCTTCAAAATCAATATTCTGTTCTTTAAGAAAGTCGATATACTCCTCTCTAAAGGTTTTTACCTTATGATGCTCTTCCTGATTTTTAATATAGTTTACAACCTGATCTAAATTCCGGTATGAAACCGAAAAAGCGCCATAACCTTCCTGCCATGAGAATTTTTCAGCCGTAAACTTTTGCTCGTTAATATATTTGTTCGAATGTTCCTTGATCTCCTTGATAAGATTTGAAAGCGTAATATTGGGCTTGCAACTGATTAAAATATGCAAATGATCAGGCATTCCATTGATTATATATAATTTTTGGTTTTGGTTTGTAATGATACCTGAAATATATTTATACAAATCATCTTTCCACGAAGCACTGATCAGGCTTTGCCTTCTCTTCACTACGAAAACGACGTGATAAAATATTTGTGTATAGGTGTTTGGCATATTAATGTTTGGCTCCTATGGAGCCTGGCAGTATTCTTTTTTTCTTAATAATGTTTGGCTCCTACGGAGCCTGGCGGTATTCTTTTTTCTTTCTTAATAATGTTTGGCTCCTACGGAGCCGGATTTTCGATCTTATTGTTATTACACTGTAGTGCCTTACTTCATTTGATTTTCAACACTCACTTGTCCCGTAGGGACAAGATATTATTAACACCTCTGCCTCCCCTCTCCACTTGCTCCGTTAGGAGCAAAACATTCGTTCTGATCACGTTTGGCTCCTACGGA
>CAZIYT010000003.1:290714-787584 GCA_964543545.1 uncultured Flavobacterium sp.
CAACATTCGCTTGTCCCGTAGGGACAAAACATTATTAACCTCTGCCTCTCTCTCATCACTTGCTCCGTTAGGAGCAAAACATTCGTTCTGATCACGTTTGGCTCCTACGGAACCGGATTTTCGATCTTATTGTTTATACACTGTAGTGCCTGACTTTACTTGATTTTCAACATTCGCTTGTCCCGTAGGGACAAAACATTATTAACCTCTGCCTCTCTCTCACTACTTGCTCCGTTAGGAGCAAAACATTCGCTCTAATCATGTTTGGCTCCTAACGGAGCCTAGCGGTATCCTTCTTTTTCTCTAATCATGTTTGGCTCCTACGGAGCCTAGCGGTATCCTTCTTTTTCTCTAATCATGTTTGGCTTCTACCTGGCGGTATTCTATTCTTTTTAAATTTTAACCAACTCCTCTTCCAGGTCTTTTTCAATCACTAAATTATCAATGATGAATTCCTGCCTGTCCTGTGTATTCTTGCCCATATAGTAGCTTAACAGCTGCTGGATAGAAGACTGCAGATCGAGCAGTACCGGCTCCAGGCGAATGTCCTTCCCGATAAACAATTTAAACTCATCCGGTGAGATCTCGCCTAAACCTTTGAATCGTGTGATCTCCGGCTTTGGGCCTAATTTGGCGATCGCTGCTTTGCGCTCTTCATCGCTGTAGCAATAAATGGTTTCTTTTTTATTGCGCACACGGAATAAAGGCGTTTGTAAAATATACACGTGCCCGTTCTTTACAAGATCAGGAAAGAACTGCAAAAAGAACGTCAATAACAATAAGCGGATATGCATCCCGTCTACGTCGGCATCGGTAGCGATTACCACGTTATTGTAACGCAACTCTTCCAAAGAATCCTCAATGTTTAAAGCTGCCTGCAGGAGATTAAACTCTTCGTTCTCATAAACCACTTTCTTCCCAAGGCCGAAGCAATTCAAAGGCTTTCCTTTGAGGCTGAACACCGCCTGGGTATTCACATCGCGGGTTTTGGTGATAGAGCCACTCGCCGAGTCACCCTCACAAATGAAGATGGTTGTTTCGTGGGCGCGTGGGTTTTTGGAATCATCCAGGTGCACCCGGCAATCGCGCAGTTTTTTATTATGCAGGGATGATTTTTTCGCACGCTCACGGGCCAGCTTCTGAATGCCGGAGAGCTCCTTGCGCTCACGCTCATTCGCCAGGATCTTGGCTTCGATGGCGCGGGCCGTTTCCGGATTTTTATGCAGATAATTATCGAGCTGCTGCTTGATGAAGTCACCTACGAAAGAGCGCATGGACTGTCCGCCCGGCGCTACTTCCTGTGATCCTAATTTTGTTTTGGTCTGGGATTCGAACACGGGCTCCTGCACACGCACCGAAATGGCCGCTACAATAGACTTACGCACATCCGTGGGATCGAAATCTTTTTTGTAGAACTCACGGATCGTTTTAACCACCGCTTCGCGGTAGGCCGCCTGGTGCGTTCCTCCCTGCGTGGTATATTGCCCGTTCACATAACTGTAATACTCTTCCGAAAAATGCTCATTGCTGTGTGTCATCGCGAGCTCGATGTCATCGCCACGCAGGTGGATGATCGGGTATAAAATCTCACCGGTAATATTTTTCTCCAGAAGGTCTTTTAAGCCGTTGTCGGATTTATAGACGTTGCCGTTGAAGTACAAGGTCAGGCCGGTGTTGAGGAAGGCGTAGTTCCAAAGCATCCGGTCGATGTACTCATGTACGAAGTGGTATTTTTTGAAGATCGTATCATCGGGCCTGAACTCCACGTAAGTACCGTTGGCTTCATTTGTTTTTTCCACCTTCGACTCCTTCACCAGCTCACCGCAGGAGAACTCTGCTGTTTTGCTTTGCCCGTCGCGGTATGCCGTTACTTTAAAATGGATGGCTAAGGCATTCACCGCCTTCGTACCAACACCATTCAAACCGATGGATTTTTTGAAGGCATCGCTGTCGTACTTACCACCGGTATTAATTTTCGATACCACTTCCACCACCTTGCCCAATGGAATGCCGCGCCCGTAATCCCTGATTGATACAACACCTTCCTTCACGTTTACTTCGATCTTCTTCCCTGCGCCCATCATAAACTCATCGATGGAGTTATCCATCACCTCCTTAATCAGCACATAGATCCCATCATCAAAGGCAGAGCCATCTCCCAGCTTTCCGATATACATACCGGGACGCATCCGGATATGTTCTTTCCAATCGAGGGATTTGATACTGTCTTCGTTATAACTTGCTATTTCTTTTGCCATTTTTTTATTTCTTGTTTCTAGTTCCTGGTTTCGGGTTGAAGTAACTCATTTTGTTGCATGCTCGTCACTTTTTAAATTTATTCCCCCTAATGAGGTGTTCTGCTTCAGTTTTACGCAACTTGAAACTTTTAACCTAAAACTTTAAACCGTTACACATTAAACCTGAAATGCATCACATCTCCATCGGCCACTACGTATTCTTTTCCTTCTACTTTTAGTTTACCAACTTCCTTACAGGCATTTTCCGAACCATAGGTAATGTAATCGTTATAAGCAATCACTTCCGCACGGATAAATCCTTTTTCGAAATCGGTATGGATCACACCGGCAGCCTGAGGCGCTGTCATTCCTTTTTCAATGGTCCAGGCGCGTACTTCTTTGACACCGGCTGTAAAATAGGTTTGCAGCTTCAGCAAGCTATAAGCCTGCTTGATCAGCTTATTCACACCCGGCTCATCCAATCCCATTTCGGCGAGGAACATCTGCTTTTCCTCATAAGTTTCCAGGGCGGCGATCTCACTTTCCATTTGCGCGGTGATCACGAGGATCTCGGCGTTCTCATTTTTCACAGCTTCCCTCACGGCATCCACATGGTTGTTTCCTGTTTTGGCAGAAGCTTCATCCACGTTGCACACGTACATCACCGGTTTAATGGTGAGCATGTGCAGATCCGCGATATAGGGCAGCTCACTTTCCTCCAGCTTACAGGCACGGGCCGACTGGCCGCTTTCCAGGGTTTCTTTTATCCTTAGAAGCGTGTTGTATGTTTTTACGGCTTCCTTGTCATTACCGGTCTTAGCCGCTTTTTCAAATTTTTTGAGCTTGGCATCCACCGATTCCAGGTCTTTCAGCTGTAATTCCGTATCGATGATCTCTTTGTCACGAACCGGGTTCACATTGCCATCCACGTGGATCACATTATCATTATCGAAGCAACGCAGCACATGCAGAATGGCGTTACATTCCCTGATATTGGCCAGGAACTTATTTCCCAGGCCTTCGCCTTTACTGGCTCCTTTTACCAGGCCGGCAATATCCACGATCTCAACGGTTGTCGGGAGGATATTCTGAGGTTTTACGAGCTCCGCCAGTTTGTTGAGGCGCTCATCGGGTACTGTAATAACACCTACGTTGGGTTCGATGGTACAGAACGGGAAATTGGCCGCCTGAGCCTTCGCATTACTTAAACAATTAAAAAGAGTTGATTTTCCCACGTTAGGCAACCCTACAATTCCGCATTTTAAAGCCATAATTTTTCTGTTTCAGGTTTCCAGGTTTTTCAGCTTACTGGTTATCAACCAGAAACGCTGAGCCTGAAATAATTTAAGCTGCAAATATATTAAAATCAAGCGCGGCCTCTTACTATTATTCGTAGCAAAATGGCGCAGTTTTTAACAAAGTCAGCGTTAAAACCGTGAAAAAACAGATTGGCGGGTTATTTTTTAACATCCTGTTATTATTATCAACATTGGCATTATATAGGGTAGGCAAATAGTATTTTTGCCCAAAAATATAGGATTATGGCTGATATTTCACAATTAGAGCAACTCGCAAAACAGGTAAGAAGAGACATCGTAAGAATGGTTCACGCCGTAAACTCAGGCCACCCGGGAGGGTCGCTCGGCTGCACCGAATATCTGGTAGCGCTCTACAATGTGGTAATGAAGCACGATCCTAAGAATTTCAGCATGGATGGCAAGGGAGAAGATTTGTTCTTCCTGAGCAACGGCCATATTTCACCGGTATTTTACAGTGTTTTGGCACGCTGCGGCTATTTCCCGGTTGATGAGCTCAAGACCTTCCGTAAGCTCAATTCCCGCCTGCAGGGCCATCCTACCACGCACGAAGGCCTTCCGGGCGTTCGCATTGCCAGTGGCTCCCTGGGGCAAGGCATGAGTGTAGCCATTGGCGCTGCCCTGGCAAAAAAATTAAATAAAGACACGAATATTGTATACAGCCTTCACGGCGACGGCGAGCTGCAGGAAGGACAGATCTGGGAAGCCGCCATTTACGCTGCTGCCAATAAGGTGGATAATTACATTGCAACCATCGACTACAACGGCCGCCAGATTGACGGTGACGTGGAAAACGTATTATCCCTGGGCAACCTGAGGGCCAAATTTGAAGCCTTTGGCTGGGAAGTGCTGGAAATCCATGAAGGAAATACGATGGCTGCTGTGATCGACGGCTTCCTTAAAGCCAAAGCCTTTATCGGAAAAGGCAAGCCCATCATTATCATTATGAAAACAGAAATGGGTGCCGGTGTCGACTTTATGATGGGTACACACAAATGGCACGGTTCTGCTCCAAACGACGAGCAATTGCAAAAAGCGCTCGATCAGCTGGTAGGCAATGAAGCGGATTACTAGATATTAGAAATTATAAATGTTGAATGTTAAATGGCCATACGTGTGAAGAAAAATAAACTGATTAAATTTCTTCTGACCGTTCATTTATTATTTCTCATTCAGAATTTATCTTTTTCCCAAACCACCAACCGCATCCTCTTTATTTTTGATGATTCCTACAGCATGTATGCTCCCTGGAACAGCAACATCAAAATTGAGGTGGCCAAAAGGATCATGGGTGAATTCCTCGATAGCCTGAAAGGCCTTCCGAACCTAGAGTTAGCGCTGCGCTGCTACGGCCATACTACTTTTATTAAACCCGAGCGGAACTGCAAAGATACCAAACTGGAAATTCCCTTTGCTAAAGCCAATGTCAATGCCTTAAAGATCAAGCAGCGCATCCAGAAGCTGGAGCCGCTTGGCACTACGCCTATTGCTTATTCTCTGGGAGAAAGTGCCGCCGATTTTACGCCCTGCAGCAATTGCCGGAACATCGTGATCCTGATTACGGATGGCATTGAAGAGTGCGGCGGCGTGCCCTGCGAAGTATCGGCCGAGCTGCAAAAGAAAGGCATTTTCCTGCGTCCCTTTGTCATCGGTGTAGGCCTGGATGTGAAATTTGCGGACGTATTCGGCTGTATGGGCAAGTACTACGACGTGAGCAACGAAGCCAATTTTAAGGATGTCCTGAACCTCGTGCTTACCGAAGCCATTTCGCAAACCACCGTACAGGTCGACCTGCTCGACCTCGCCAAAAAGCCTACGGAAACAGATGTGAACATGACCTTTTACGATGCGGTGACCAAACAGGTGAAATACAATTACCTGCATACGCTCAACCACCGCGGAAATCCGGATACCATCGTTCTGAATCCCAACATCACCTACGACCTTATGGTTCACACCATTCCACCGGTAGAAAAAAAGGGCATTACCATCCAGCAGGGTAAGCACAATGTGATCCCGGTAGATGCGCCGCAGGGATACCTGAGGCTGGAGCTCGACGGTGCGCTCAGCAAGTATTTCCCGACCTGCGTGGTACGTAAGAACGGCGAGATGAATACGCTGAACATCCAGGATTTTGGCAAAACAGACAAATACATCGTCGGCAAATACGATGTCGAAGTGCTGACGCTCCCACGCATTTATCTGAATGATGTGGAGATCAAACAGAGCACAACCAATACCATCAAGGTTCCCACCTCGGGCAACGCCTACATTACCAAAGTGAGCAACGGCACCGGAAGCATCTATACCGATGATGGCAAAAAAGTAACCTGGGTGTGCAACCTGAACAAAAACCTCATGAATGAGATCATTTACCTGCAACCCGGAACTTACAAGATGGAATTCCGCTACGATGGCGTCAGGGAAACAACCGGCACCATTGAACGGAAGTTTACGATCACATCGGCCGTCACAACCACCATTAAACTTTAATAACCCTTAATAATTCAGGAGAAAATAAACTCGCGAAATCAATCTGTTTTAGTAGATTAGCGCACGCGAAAAAGAGCACAAGAGCAATGAAAAAATACACCTATACCGAAAAAAAAGACACCCGTTCAGGCTTTGGAGCCGGCTTATCAGAATTAGGAAAAACCAATCCGGATGTGGTAGCCTTATGTGCCGACCTTACCGGTTCCCTGAAAATGGATGCTTTCCAGAAAGATCATCCTGAACGCTTTTTCCAGGTTGGGATTGCCGAAGCCAATATGATTGGCATTGCAGCCGGCTTAACCATTGGCGGCAAGATTCCTTTCACCGGCACCTTTGCCAATTTCAGCACCGGCCGTGTCTATGACCAGATCCGCCAGAGCGTGGCTTACTCCGGGAAAAATGTAAAGATCTGCGCTTCGCACGCGGGGCTTACGCTGGGAGAAGACGGTGCTACTCACCAGATCCTGGAGGATATCGGCCTCATGAAAATGCTGCCCCACATGTGCGTGATCAATCCGTGCGACTATAACCAGACGAAGGCGGCAACCATTGCCATTGCCGATCACCACGGCCCGGTATACCTGCGTTTTGGCAGGCCTACGGTTCCGAATTTTACACCTGCCGACCAGAAATTCGAGATCGGTAAGGCGATTATGTTAAACGAAGGGACGGATGTTACGATTATCGCAACAGGCCATTTGGTATGGAAAGCCATTGAAGCAGGCGAACAGCTGGCTGCCAAAGGCATTTCCGCGGAGATCATCAATATCCACACCATTAAGCCGCTGGACGATGCGGCGATCCTGAAATCTGTTGCTAAAACCAAATGCGTGGTAACGGCCGAGGAACACCAGATGAACGGTGGCCTGGGAGACAGCGTAGCACAATTGCTCGCCCGCAACACACCGGCTCCGCAGGAATTTGTTGCTGTGAACGACAGCTTCGGGGAAAGCGGCACGCCTGACCAGCTCATGACCAAATACGGCCTTGACACCATCAATATCATTGAGGCTGCCGAAAAAGTGATGAAGCGGAAATAATCGCGTTAAAGAATCCATAAAAAAAACAGCTGCCCGATCGCAGCTGTTTTTTAGTTTATCAAAGGGGCTGTATGCCGCAGGCATCACTCATGATGGTACTTTTCGTTTTTCAAAATGCTGAAGGCGCGATACAGCTGCTCGTTGAAAAAAAGCCGTACCATCTGATGGGAAAAGGTCATTTCCGATAAGGACAAGACTGTGGATGCCTTCGTGAGAATGGAGGCATCAATGCCATAGGGCCCGCCGATCAGGAATACCAGGCGCTTGCAGCCCGATACCATGCGCTTATTCAGGAATTCCGAAAATCCTACAGAAGTGTACTGCTTGCCATGCTCGTCCATACATACCAGGTAATCAGATGGCTCCAGCAGCTTCTGTATTTCCTGGGCCTCTGCCCGCTTCTGCTCATCGACCGGTTTTTGCCTGATGCTTTTAGGCATGACAAGGGTTTCGGTAGAAAACTGAACGTAGTTTTTTAAGCGATCGGCGTATATTTTAACACCTTCCACCAGGTATAAATCAGTTGTTTTCTCTATCTGGATCAATAAAATCTTCACGTTTCGACAAATGTTAAATTACTTAGGCATAATAATTGTTAACTTTGAGAGTAAAGTTACAATAAATGAAAGCACTTGCAATACTTTTACTTTCTCTTCTCAGTTTTTCATTCGCACTAAAGGACATCAACGATGACATCAACAATGCCTTGAAACAGGGAAATGCCTCTGAGATTGTGAAGAGTTTTGCCGACCGCGTTTCCATCAAAGTACTGAACCAGGAGGACCTTCTCAGCAAATCCCAGGCTCAGGCGCTGATCGAAGATTTTTTCAGTAAGCATAAAGTCAAAAGCTACCAGACCTCCCATACCAGCATCGTCAACGGCGACCAACAATTCATTACCGGCTCGCTGGATACCATGAACGGAAAATTCAGGATTTCCATATTAGTGAGAGGAAACGTAATTTCGCAGTTCCGTATAGAAACTGACAATGGCTAATTACATCCAACTCCACAAAAAACATTTCAACTTCAAAACCTTCGTTCAACACGCTTTACAGGAAGATGTAGGCGATGGCGATCATTCGGCATTGGCAACGGTTCCTGCCAATCACAAGGGAAAGTGCCGGCTCATCGTGAAGGAAGATGGCATCATTGCAGGCATTGAAGCCGCCCGCGAGATCTTTAAAACCGTAGATCCTAAATTTAAATTTACGGAGCTGATCAAAGACGGCTCTAAGGTAAAGGTGGGCGATATTGCGTTCCTGGTGGAGGGCAACAGCCAGAAATTATTAACGACCGAGCGGCTGGTGCTGAACGTGATGCAGCGCATGAGCGCCATCGCCACCAAAACCAATTACCTGCAGGGCCTTTGCAAAGGCACCAAAACCAAAGTCATCGACACGCGCAAAACCACACCTAATTTCCGCTTTTTCGAAAAATGGGCGGTAGTGATCGGTGGTGGTGCCAATCACCGTTTTGGCTTATACGATATGATCATGATCAAGGACAATCATATCGACTTTGCCGGCGGCATCATCGAAGCCCTGGATGCCACACACGCTTACCTGAAGAAAACAAAACGGAAACTCCCGATAGAAGTGGAAACGCGCACGATTGACGATGTGAAACTGATTCTAAAGAAAGGCGGTTTCCAGCGCATCATGCTCGACAACTACAACATCGCCGATACCAAAAAAGCGGTGAAGCTCATCAACGGGGCCTTCGAAGTGGAAAGTTCCGGCGGCATCACCGAAAAAACCATTGCGGCTTATGCTAAATGCGGCGTGGATTTTATCTCGGTAGGCGCGCTCACACACCATGTGAAAAGCCTGGACCTGAGCCTGAAGGCAATGAAGTAAGCACAAAGAAAATTCTAAAAACTGAGTTAGATGTATTTGTCAGTTCGGGCGCAGTCGGGAACTGTTCTCAACTGCGCCCGAACTGATATGCTATCGTTGACTTCGAGAGCCTCAGTCAACGAATGGTGGCCGATCACGATACATCGTGACTCGAAGCCACCGTGAAAACTGCCACTTTTCAACCCTCCGCCTGACACCATGCACCTGTTACTTTATAACATTACCCGCAGCCGCAGTTCTTATCGCCGCATTTCTTTTTGGTGAAAGTCTTATACAGCCTCCATCCCAGATAAGAGACAGCAGCCACCAAAAGTACTATCAACAAACTATTTTCCATCGCGTTGTTCGCCTACTTTTTCAGGGTTAATGATCGGGATATCCTGCTCCAATACCTGGCCCAAAACCGAGATCTTTACTTTATAAGGACCGGTTGGCAAAGCGCTCAGGTCCATCACATAATATTGTACATTACTTAAAGCAAAGCCGGCAACCTTTTCATTAAAGCGGTCATACACATCTACCTGCATCGAGCTTAACTGATTTCCCTGGATCGATAAACTGTATTTATTGTATAACACAGGAAGCATGGTAATTGTTCCCAGCCCGCCCGACAGCTCCTTCGCTTTGGAAATGGCCTTGTCTTTCTTTTTTACTTCGCCGCTGTACAGGAGCCTGTTATCAATGGTGAGCGCAGAGTTTTCAAACAGCTGGTAATTGTCTTTGTATTTGCCGGAGGTATCGGCTTTGCTCCAGATCCTCACATAGTCTACATCCAGGCCTGCCGGAAACTGCGTCTTCTCTGTAGGACCGCTTTTGAGCCCGTAGCCTTTTTTTGAAACGCCGTTACTCAGTACCAGCTCTTTGCCTGCCGTTATAATGCCTTTGTAATAGCCTACAGGCGTGCCGTTGACAAACCAGGTAATATCATCCGCTCCCCACTCTGCCGAAATAATATTCCAGTCTTTGGAAAAAGGCTCATTCAGCTTGGTGAAACCTCCAAAGCTTTTTTTAGAATACATCGCCGATGTGGGTGTGCAGCCATTCGTACAAGGTACGCCTGCATAAGCCTGGTCGGGAGCTTCGCCATTTGCTGAAAATAAAACAATGGATTCATTGACCCCGGTCAGGCTAAGCGAGGGCCACACGCCTTTCTGATCGCTTGCCTTGAAACGCATTTCGAAATAACCCGGCTGATACAATACCTGGCTGCTCAGCAAAGCGCCTGAATAGGCAAACTGGTATTCGCCGGCAGCATTGAGCGCTTTTTTATTTTTTTCGAGGTATGCCTTCTCCTCTGCATTAGGCTCCACCTTAGCAGTAATAGCTTCTTTGCGGCTAAGCAGGGAAATAAAGCCGGTGTTATAGCGGATGTTGTCTGCTTTATAATACAGGTCAAGGTCTATGTGATAAGGCCGTGGAGAACTGATGGATTTCCAGATATCGGGATTTACTTTATTGTCGTTGAACTCATCGGTTTGCGACAGGTACCACGTTTGTGAGCTGCCGTTTTTAACCTGCCACATCACCTGTGAACTGAGAGTGCCTGATAGAGCCAACAAGGAACCTGCAATAACTGAACGTATCATAAACTAAGCTTAAGTCATTCAAAAATACCAATAATTTCCGGCTTGCGGCGGCGGGCTTTATTATATATTGTTAATTGAACACCCGCCGACAGTAACCTGATTTCCTGTTTTTTTGATGTATCTTCGATCCTCAAGCATGAGCTACTTTTTCAATACCGGTCTTCTGATCCTGGCGCTGTTACTCAGTGGGCGTAGCACAGCACAACGCCTCTGGCAGTTTAACAAGGATACGGTCATTACCTGGTATTACGCAGACGGCGATGAGTTTGAGCAGGACACCCTCGATACCGGAAAATGGAGCAATTGGTACGGCTGGAGCCGCAGCATCTTTTCTCAAAAGGAGCAGGAGTATTATACCGACGGAAAAAACCTGGAATTAAAAAACGGTTACCTGAATCTCTTTGCAGTGAAAGAAGACACAACAGCGCGCATGGTGGACTGGCTTCCTGATTCCGATTCGATGATCCTCGACGAAAGATTTTACGGATTAAATAAACAGTTATTTCATTATACCGCCGGCATGATCCAATCCAGGAAAAGGTACAAATATGGCTACTTCGAAATGCGGTTCAGGATCCCTGAAGAAAAGGGTTACTGGCCGGCTTTCTGGCTCTATGGCGGCACACCAAATGAAGAGATCGACTGGATGGAGTTAAAAACGGAAAAGAAAAACGCCATCCATGTAGGCAGACACAGCCAGAAGAAAGAAGAAAATAAAATGCGCAATGTCTTTCGGAAAAAGTGGTGGGGCGACTGGGTCTATTTTAAAGGTGATCTGAGTAAAGGCTATCATGTGATTGCCGGCGAATGGACCCCGGAATATGTCAGGTATTTTCTCAATGGCGAATGCATCGCCTACAGCAAAGTTCCGTTACATGAAGAAAAAGTAATGTGCGCTAATATAGCAGTGCCAGGTAGGGATGGCTCGTTTCACCCCGCCCCCGATCCGGAAATCAAACGTTCCGGAAATTTCACGATCGACTACATCCGTGTGTGGACAAGCGATCAGGGATCGGCAAAACCATTTCCGGAAATGACATTTAAAAAAACAAATGATACGCTGGCTATTACAAAACTAAAATCGAAAACAAAATTCCTGTACGGCAAACGCGCCGATCATGAAAACGAGGGCTTTACGTTGTCTTTAATTCCTTACGGCCATGGCGTTTATAATTTACAGGCCCTCGGGAAAGATATTCCTGCCAATGCTCATTTTTTTGTGAGCCATGGTGATGTTATTTCTCCTCAGGCTTTAAAATACGGAGCCAATTTGTTATCTATTCCTAAGGGACAACAAAAGGCAACATTGACCGTTGAATGTTACGGGAGGAAACTTACTTATAATATCCTTCCGTAAATCTTATTTTCTTTCGTAAAGGCTGAAACCCGAATCGAATTGCTTCACAAAGCGGTAACGATTCAGCCAGGGAGTATTTGATGGATCCTTCACCAATAAGTATTTCCGGTAAGTTTTAGTAGGATCGAGGTACACGCGATGATATCGTTGCAGGTAAAACTGGTAGTTCCAGGTACAATACACATCCATATCCACATTGATCGTGCCTTCTGTTTCCATCAATGCCCCGAGCACCTGCACTTCTTCCAGTAAATGTTCGTCGCGACTGAATTTTCCGGAAGCACATACCACAAAAACAATGGAGGTTACAGCCAGTAAGAGGGAAAATCCGTTAAACACTTTATAAAAAGCTTGCTGCACAAGGATCCTGCAGCTGCGAAAAAAACCGAGAATCAATGCTGAAAAGGCCAAAGCGTAAAAGCCCAGAGATGGCATAAAATAAAAGCTTTTTTGCACCAGGGTCAGCATAATCGGCAACGAGCCGCTCAGACCCATCAGCAGGAAAAACCAGAACCAGCGCCTGCCTTCATTCTTTGTGGGAGTTCGCTTCCTCATAAGCTGCGTGAAATAAGTGCCTATTGTAATAATGAACACCGGAAGAAGCTGCGATACCAGGTCGAAGAGCAGCTCAAAGCGGTTGCCGGTGGTTGGCGTTTGTTCAATGCGGCTGATCAGCCGTTCTTTAAAATAAAAATTCAAGGTATAGTTTGCCGAAGGGCTAATCACATACACAGCAAAGAACAGGATCGCAAATACAGCTATGCTAATGACCGTATAAAGAAATGCGCTCCTGACCGGGATCTTTTTATGTGTAAGTGCAAATACCAGGTATAAACTCAGTGGAAACAAAGCCACCAGGCCTTTCGTTAAAAAGCCTCCATAGAGCAAAGCAGCCGATAGCATTAAATAATGATACTTTTTTTGCCGGTCATCCATTAAAAAGCGAAGACCGAAATACACCGAGCTTAGCATGAACAGCGACACCAGGACCTCGATCATGTTATTCTGAAAACACCAGAAACACACAGGCGTGATCGTCCAGAGTAATACCGGCAGCCAGCCGAAGTACTCTTTCTCATGATCAGATTCATAGATAAGCTTCCACAAGCGGTGAATGAACCAGGCGTTTAAAAGCCACATCAACGCACAGAAAAGTTTTTCGGCATAAATGCCTGCTCCGGGAATTTGAAAAAACAAGGATTCGAACCAATAGAATAAGGGTGGGTGCTCAAAAAAATGAAAAGCACCGTTCTGGCACCAGAAGGGACTTAAAAAAGGAAACCAGAAGCTACCATAGCCTTCCGCCAGGTTTTTCGAGACACAGGCGTACTGGATTCCATCCATGAACATCCCCTGCTGCACAAGCCCCGACACCAGCAGGATCATGACTACAGAGAACAGAAACACATAAAACGGAAAGGCCGGATATCGTTTAAAAAAACTCAAAATAACAAGGCCGGAGCTGGTTGATTACTCGTTTAATTTATTGCTGAAAATATGCTTAAAAGTACACTTAAAATGATAATTTTGCTAAAAATATAAAACGCATGATCACCGCTGAATCTCCGGTAAAATTTGACCGTCGCAAACATAAAGACGATATTCTCTTACAACTTTACAAGAACATTTTAACGCCCCGCATGATTGAAGAAAAAATGCTTCTCTTATTGCGCCAGGGGCGAATTGCCAAATGGTTCAGCGGCATCGGCCAGGAAGCTATCTCCGTGGGTGTAGCCACAGCGCTCAACCCCGACGAATTCATTTTGCCGATGCACCGCAACCTCGGTGTGTTCACCACGCGCGGCATCCCGATGAACCGCTTGTTCTCGCAGTTCCAGGGCAAGCCAAGCGGCTTCACCCAGGGCCGCGACCGCTCTTTCCACTTCGGCACGCAGGAATACAACATCGTGGGCATGATCTCTCACCTGGGTCCGCAGCTGGGCGTAGCCGACGGAATTGCCTTGGCCAATAAGCTCCGCAACGATAAAAAAGTAACGGTGGTATTCAGCGGCGACGGTGGTGCGAGCGAGGGCGATTTCCACGAGAGCTTAAATACGGCTGCTGTGTGGGACCTGCCGGTGATCTTTGTGATCGAGAACAATGGCTATGGCTTATCAACGCCAAGCAATGAGCAATTCCGCTGCAAGTCTTTTGCCGACAAGGCGATTGGCTATGGCATGGAAGGCGTAACCGTAGATGGCAACAACGTCCTGAAAGTATATGAAACCGTAAAGAATTTAGCGGAATCCATTCGCGAAAATCCACGCCCTGTGCTCCTGGAATGTGTGACCTTCCGGATGCGCGGCCACGAAGAGGCTTCGGGCACTAAATACGTTCCTAAAGAATTATTCGAGGTATGGGGCAGAAAAGATCCTGTCAATAATTTCGAGAAATTCCTGATCGACGAAGGTGTGCTGACCGAGGATCTGATTGAAAAGCTGCGTGCGGATATTAAGCACGACATTGAGCAAGGTCTTGAAAAAACCTTTGCAGAAACATTGCCTCCACCCGATACCAACAAAGAGCTTTCGGAGATGTATGCGCCTTACAGTACAACAGATACATCCGCTGCTGCCGGCACAAAAACGAATAAGCGCCTCATCGATGCGATTTCCGACGGCTTACGCTTAGCCATGCGCAAGCATGAGAACTTAGTATTGATGGGCCAGGACATTGCCGATTACGGCGGTGTGTTTAAGATCACCGAAGGCTTCGTGGAAGAGTTTGGCAAAGCCCGTGTGCGTAATACGCCACTGTGCGAATCCGCTATCCTGGGCGCCGGCTTTGGCTTATCTATCAATAAGCATAAGGCGATGGTGGAAATGCAGTTTGCCGATTTCGTGAGCGAAGGCATGACGCAGATCGTGAATAACCTTGCCAAATCGCATTACCGCTGGGGACAAAATGCCGATGTGGTAGTAAGGATGCCGACAGGTGCAGGCGTTGCTGCCGGCCCATTCCACAGCCAGAGCAACGAGATGTGGTTCTTTAAAACACCGGGATTGAAAATTGCCTACCCGGCTTTTCCTTCCGATGCGAAAGGCTTATTGATTACAGCATTCGAAGATCCGAACCCGGTGATGTTCTTCGAGCACAAAGCTTTATACCGCAGTGTGAACGAGGACATTCCTGACGGGTATTATACCATCCCGTTCGGGAAAGCCCGACTGGTGAGGGAAGGAAGCGCTGTCACGATTGTTACCTACGGGCTTGGCGTACACTGGGCACTGGAGTTGCTGAATGCTCATCCGGAGATTTCCGCCGACCTCATCGATTTGAGAACACTGGCGCCTTTGGATACAGAAGCGATCTACACCTCGGTGAAGAAAACAGGCCGCGCGTTTATTTTGCACGAAGATACGCTGACAGGCGGAATCGGCGGCGAGCTGAGCGCCCTCATTACCGAGCATTGCTTCGAGTACCTGGATGCGCCTGTGATGCGTGAAGGCAGCCTCGATACACCGGTGCCGATGAATGCCGATCTTGAGATCAACTTCTTACCAAAAGAGCGCTTCAAAGAAAAACTGATGAAGCTCATCAGCTATTAGTCATAGCCCTATATCAAATTTGAAAGGATGCTTTATCAGCATCCTTTTTTTTATTTATCGCAAAGGCTAAGTTCCCGATTCATCGCCAAAAACCGGGTATCTAACTGTCTTTTTAGGCTGCCAAATACCCTTCCCCGTGTTTTTCAACAAAAATTTCACCGGCAAAAACACCAATTTGACGTATAAAAACACAGTTTCACCGTAACTATTACGCGATTGACCAAAATCTGACATGAAAAAAAGAACTACCTTTATATTAACCCCCTAAATCTAACTATTATGCCGATCACTTTAGCATTAACAGACGATCACAACTTAATCCGGAAAGGGATTATCGCCTTATTGAGAGACCACGCCGATGTTGAAGTGATGATGGAGGCATCATGCGGATCGGAGCTTATCGAGCAATTGGTATGCCGGCAGCCGGATATTATTTTATTGAACATTGAAATACCGGTCATCAATGTGTATCATACATTGGATGCCCTTAAAAAAAAGTTTCCGGGAATTAAGCTCATTGTTTTAATGATGCATTACGACGAGAACCACGTGATCAACCTGATGGAGCGCGGAGCGAATGGCTTTCTGCACGCCGATGCAAGCGTTGAGGCTATGATCACAGCGATACACGAAGTCTCAAAAAACAATTATTATTTTGACAGGCATATTTCCGCTACCCTGGCAAAGCGGCTGGTGGACTCAAGGGATAAGCCTATGAACCATCAACAGCATGATTTATCGGATAAGGAGCTAAAGATCATCAAGCTCATTTGTGAAGAAAACAGCAACAAGGAGATCGCGGAAAAATTGTTCTTAAGCCACAGGACCATTGATACCTACCGGGAAAGGATCATGCAAAAAATAGGCGCCAAGAACACGGCGGGTGTTGTGCTCTTCGCCTTAAAGAACGACCTGCTGAAGGTTGCCTGAGCTCATTCAAATTTATCAGAGCCCGTAAAAAAACCGAACCAATTATTCCTGTGAGCTCACCATTTATTGTTTTATTCCCACCAGTTATCAGTCAGGAATAGTTTTTACCACTACCTGTTACGATATTTAGCTATCTAAAACATGGCTATGGCAAAACTTCTATTCTTCTTCCTGGTGATCGCATGCGGTCAATCCCTCTTTTCGCAAACGACCTGGATCCCGACCGGTTCCATCCAGACAAACCGCTATGACGATATTTATTTCGTATCGCCAGACACCGGCTGGGCAGTAGGCTCTGTGTCGGGTACCGGCCGCATTTACCATACCACCAACGGAGGCACCACCTGGCAAACTCAACAGACCATCAATGCTTACATAAGAAGCATTGAGTTTGCCGATAAGAACATTGGCTATGCCGGTGGCCTGGGTCAAAGCGGCAGCCGCATTTTTTATAAAACAACCAATGGCGGAGCTACCTGGACCGACATTTCCAGTGTGATCACCGGGAGCAATTCCGGCATTTGCGGCATCTGCTGCGTGAATACAAGCATCACCTATGCGGTTGGCGTGTGGGCCTCTCCTGCCTACGTCATCAAGTCTGTCGATGGAGGAAATACATGGACTTACATCAACATGTCGGCTTATGCAACAAACCTGATCGATGTGCAGTTTACCGATGCCAATAACGGTTACGTGACCGGGGAAAGCAACATCAATGCAGAAGGCGCCGTCATCCTGAAAACAACGGATGGCGGAAGCACATGGACCAAAGTCTTTACGAGCAACGGGCCCGGTGAACGCTTATGGAAGATCCAGAACCTCGACGGTCAGAATTGGTTTGCCTGTATAGAATCCGCGGTTGTACTTTATACCGACACCGTCAACAATATGTTTGTGAAGAGCACAGACGGCGGGAATAGCTGGACGGCAAAACCTGCCCCACGCTCCAATTACCTCCAGGGCATCGGCTTTATGGATACACAAAGGGGCTGGATCGGAAGCACGGAATTATTCGAGACCGGCGATGGCGGAAACAGCTGGACTAAGCTCAGCAATTACCCGGGCAATAACGCATTTAACCGCTTTCAGAAGATCAATGCCACAACGGCCTACTTCTCGTCGAACTTTGTCTACAAGCTTGGCAGCTCCGTTTCAGTAAAATCCACCGTGCCACAAGAGCACCCAAAATGGCTCTCGGTGTATCCCAACCCCGCCAAAGGCGACATCTATTACAAGCTTGATCTGCCTCACAAAACCATGTACGGCGTGAAGATCTACGATGCCCGGGCCACACTGATTCATGAAGAGATCGGAGAGCGGGAACAAGGCACTCACCGTTTCAATACGGGCAAAAAGCTGGCGCCGGGCGTGTATTATGTGTATGTCATGTATAATGAGTTTGCGGAGTATGAAAAAGTGATCGTTGAATAAAGCCTGTGCCTGGAAATACCTTATCTTTGAGTAAGCCTATTTACCTATGAACGCAACAGAAGCCTTTTTAAGCAGTGCCCGGAAACAGTTTCTATACTACAAATCCCTGGGCGATAAAGCGATGGACCAGCTGGAACCCGCACAGCTCTTCTACTCTGCCAACGAAGATACCAACAGCATCGCGGTGATCGTCAAACACCTGCACGGCAATATGCTCTCGCGCTGGACGGATTTCCTGACAAGCGACGGGGAAAAGGAGTGGCGCAAGAGAGATTCAGAGTTTGAAGAGCCTTCGCAACATGACAAGGCCAATCTTTTAAAACTCTGGAACGAAGGCTGGGACTGCCTGTTCAAAGCACTGGACGAACTGACACCCGAACACCTGGCACAGATCGTTTATATCCGAAATGAAGGCCATACGGTGATGGAAGCCATCAACCGGCAGCTGGCACACTATCCTTACCATGTAGGGCAGATCGTGTTTTATGCCAAGATGCTTAAAAAAGGCGAATGGACAAGCCTTTCCATTCCGAAAAATAAATCAAACGATTATAACTCGGAGAAATTCTCGAAAGAAAAATCCATTAAGAACTTTACGGACGATGAGCTGAAGAAGCTTAAATAAATTAGTCCAATGTGAGTAAAATGCTGATAAACGCATTCGGTCTATTCCAAAAAAATAACCTATCTTTGCATACAGTTTATAAAAAACTGTATGTCAACTAACACCAAATACATCTTTGTTACCGGCGGGGTAACATCATCTCTCGGAAAAGGAATTATCGCAGCGTCACTGGCCAAATTGCTACAGGCAAGGGGTTTTACCGTGACCATCCAAAAACTGGATCCCTATATCAACATCGATCCGGGAACCCTCAATCCTTATGAACATGGCGAATGCTACGTCACAGAAGACGGTGCAGAAACCGATCTCGACCTCGGGCACTACGAGCGCTTCCTGAACGTGGCTACCTCACAGGCCAACAACGTGACGACAGGACGCATCTACCAATCGGTGATCGAGAAAGAGCGTAAAGGCGAATTCCTAGGAAAAACCGTACAGGTTATCCCACACATTACCGACGAGATCAAAAACCGTATTAAACTGCTGGGAAAAACAGGGCAGTACCAATTCGTAATCACCGAGATCGGTGGCACGGTAGGCGATATCGAATCGCTTCCTTACATCGAGGCAGTTCGCCAGTTGAAATGGGAGCTGGGCGATGATTGCACTGTAGTACACTTAACGCTCCTGCCTTACCTGGCGACCTCCGGTGAATTAAAAACCAAACCTACACAGCACTCGGTGAAACTATTACTGGAATATGGCGTACAGCCCGATATCCTCGTATGCCGTTCCGAGCACCCGATTAATAAAGACATCCGCCGTAAAATAGCCTTGTTCTGCAACGTATCGCCGGAAGCGGTGATCGAGGCGCTGGATGCTCCTACCATTTACCAGGTTCCGTTATTAATGGAGAAGGAAGAGCTGGATAAGATCGTATTGAAGAAGCTGCGCGTGGAGATGCCCGCGGAGCTGAAGCTGGAAAAATGGAATAACTTCCTGGAAAAGCTGGAACACCCGAAGCGTGAAGTGACGATCGGCCTCGTTGGAAAATACGTAGAGCTGAAAGAGTCTTATAAATCCATTGCGGAAGCCTTTATCCATGCAGGCGCTGTAAATGATTGCAAAGTAAAGCTGGAGTGGATTCACAGCGATGAGCTGAATGAAAGCAATGTGAATGACAAGCTGAAAAACCTGCAGGGCATTTTAGTAGCTCCGGGCTTTGGAAACAGGGGCATCGACGGAAAGATCATCACCATCCAATACGCCAGAACGAAAAACATTCCTTTCCTGGGAATCTGCCTGGGGATGCAATGTGCCGTGATCGAATTCGCCAGAAACGTGTTGAACTTAAAAGATGCGCATAGCCGCGAAATGAGCCCTGCTACAACAAATCCGGTGATCGACCTGCTGGAAGCCCAGAAAAATATTTCGCACATGGGTGGAACCATGCGCCTGGGTTCTTATCCGTGTCACATCGAGGAAGGCACACTCGCCTACTCCATTTATGGAAAGAAGGACATCAACGAGCGCCACAGGCACCGTTATGAGTTCAACCCGGAATACACGAAAGATTTCCAGAATGCAGGGATGGTGATTTCGGGGGTAAACCCTGATGCCGGCCTGGCGGAGATCATCGAGCTTCCGTCGCATCCTTTCTTTATCGGCGTGCAGTTTCACCCGGAATACAAAAGCACCGTGGAAAATCCGCATCCTTTATTTGTAAGCTTTGTGAAAGCGAGCTTAGGGAAATAATTTTGATTGATTAAAAAAGCGGCGTTATGATGATAACGCCGCTTTTTTATTTCCTGGAATACCGTACCAAATTAATCCGGATTATCAGGTCCTTTACAGCCTCTGGTATTCGTGCAGGTCTTTCAGGTTGATGGAAATACTGCCGTTGGCGTGAGGCTCCTGCGGCACGGGAATAAATTTAGCATTCCAGACAATCTCTTTGGCTTTGTAGGACATGCGTGAGTACACCGACTGGAAATAGGTATCGTTGATGGCTTTGACGAGGATCACAAATTCCACATCGCCATTTCTCAGCTCCTGCTCGCTGAGCCCGAATAAGGGGCTTTTGTCGTCAATAGGATGAACGATGGTCCAGCTGAGCGGCAAAAAGTTAATGCCGTTCCTTTCCAGCTCCAGGAAATAAAAGTTTCTCCGCCCACTCACCGGATCGTTGTAGCCCACGCCCAGCTTGCATTCCACCTCGATGAGCTCATTCTGCTTCCGGTTGGCAATGCGGAACATAAAACCGGTGACGTCCTTATAGGGCGCAATAACGGCCTCGTTGCTGTAGGCGATATCGGCTTTGGGTTTGGAGAAACGGCCATACAGCAGGCCTGTGACCAAAGCAAAGCCCATCAGGCCAAGCATGGACTCGATGGCCGATACCGTATTGGAGGAAGGATGAATGGGATACACATGGCCATAGCCAACCGTAGTAAGGGTTTGCGCACTAAAGAAAAACAAATTGGTAAAATGGGAAGAATCGCCGGCGCTGTCCAGTCCGCCGAATTTGGAAGGTCCCAGCGCAAAGTAGATGAGCGCAAACAGCGTATTGACCACAATGTAGCTCGCAAATACGAGGCCGATAAACCTGGTCCAGGTGATGGAAACGAGCCAGTGGTATACATCGAAGCCGATCTGGTTTTTAGCGCCTCTCCGCTTTACATTCACCGAGCCGTCGCGGTTCAGGAAACGAACGGATTCTGCATAGGATTTGCTCCCGAAACCCAATTCCGCTTCCTCCTTTTTTTTATTGTTTAAGCCCTCTTTAATCATACCTTTGTAAAATGAAATTTAAAGGTAGTTATTATTGGCTATTATTACTGATCCCTGCCGCTTTTACCGCCTGGTATTTTTTGAACCGGCAGGAAGATAAACCTTTAAGAACACTGGCATACTTCGGAAAGAAGAGAAGCCTCAAAACCGGTGACACGACCTATCATACCGTGAAGCCCTTTTTATTTGTAGATCAGTATAACGAAAATGTGACGGAAGAAACGGTGAAAGGAAAAATTTACGTGACTGATTTTTTCTTCACTACCTGCCAGTCTATCTGCCCCATTATGAGCAACCAGCTGGAACGCGTCTACCAGAAGTTTCATAACAACGGCAACGTGCTGATCCTGTCGCATACGGTAGAGCCCGAAGAGGATTCGGTAAACGTATTGATGGATTACGCCAGGCTGCATGGTGTGAAAGACAGGCAATGGCTCTTTCTCACAGGAGATAAAAAACACTTGTATGAGATGGCGCGGAAAAGCTACCTGCTGAATTCGGAAGAAGGCAATGGCGATGAGGATGATTTTATCCACACCCAGAATTTTGCCCTGGTAGATAAGGAACGGCGGCTGCGCGGCTTTTACGACGGCACCGACAGCCTCGACGTATCACGGCTGATCACCGATATGGAAGTGTTGCTGGAAGAGTACCGCTATAAGGAAAAACAGGCAGCCAATGATTAAGAGCCTGGTAATGATAGGCGTGTTATGCCTGCTTGGTTTTTCGGCCGGAGCGCAAACCGTGAGCGTTTATAAAAAAGGCGAGCTCCTCAAACGCATCTATAACCATAGCGACACAACCTATATCGTGAATTTCTGGGCAACCTGGTGTAAGCCTTGTGTGGCCGAGCTTCCGGAGTTCGAGCGGTTCAACCAGGCTTATGGAAAAGGCCCCGTCAAAGTAATCCTGGTAAGCCTTGATTTCAAGGAAGACCTTCACAAACGGTTGATTCCTTTCCTTCAGAAAAACACGTATTCCAGCGAAGTGATCCTGCTTGATGAAACCAACGGCAACGATTTCATCGACCAGATCTGCCCGCAATGGAGCGGGGCAATTCCAGCCACCATCATCACCTCAAAAAACAAGCAGAAATTCGTTTTCTTTGAGAAACAAATAACGTTTGATTTGCTGGAGGAAGAGCTGAAAAAATAAGCACAGCTTTCCTCTTTCTCCTTTAAAACTGTAGAAAAACTGAATTTTTAATACCAACATAAACATACCTTATATTTACGACAAACTATGGCACTTCTTGTAAAAACGTCCCAATTACCTAACTCCGGCAAAGGTTTATTTACAACAACCCCCATCAAAAAAGGAACCAAGATCATCGAATACAAAGGCGAGATCATCGACTGGAAAGAATACGAAAAGCGTGTGGAGAGAGACGAGGACGGCTACTTATTTTTCATCAACAAAAAAAATTGTATCGATGCTTACCCGACACCACAGCACAAGGCGCGCTATGCCAATGATGCCGCAGGATTAGGAAGGGTAAAGGGCCTGACCAACAATTCGGTGTATGAAATAGAGGGCGATAAGTGCTTCATTGTTTCTACGAAAGATATTCCCGCAGGCGCCGAGATCTTTGTGAGCTATTCCAAAGAATACTGGGATTGCATCCGATACAACATCAGTATCGGCCGGGGCAAAAGATAATTCATGATTGATATCAAGCATACATCACTCAATTTTATTTTGTCTACCGGGCGCACCGGAAGCACTTTACTGAGTTCCATGCTTAATATGCATCCCGGAATTATTTCCGTTTCCGAAGAGCCTTTTGCCTACAACCTGTATCCGAAATACAAGGATGTGACGAACTGGGATGATACAACCATCTCCGGGTTCTGTTACGACTTCTATTTATTCAGTGAAGGAAAGCTGGAGCCTCAGTTCGGCAAAAGCGGCGACCTGGTAAAATTACTGACCGACCATAAAGCCATCCTGACGGGCGAAATGGCCATTAAGCTGGCCTACTTTGCCTTCTTTCCCAATAAGGACAAATCGCAGGTGACCACGATCGTGGATAAGGAGCTGAAGTTCCATTATTTCCTCGACGATGTGGCGGCCTGGTATCCGCAAAGCAAATTCATCATCCTGTTGCGCGATCCACGCGATAATGTGCTGATCAAGCTAAAACGGGCCGTGAAGAAAAAGAAACGCGAGAGCGTGCTGTTCTTTGCGAAAACCTGGGACTATGAGTATGCAAAGCTTTATGAGAAAATAGAAGGCATTTCTCCCGACCGTTACATCCGGGTAAAATACGAAGACCTGGTGAGCGCCCCGGAAGAAACGCTGAAACGCATTTCCGAATTTTTAAGCGTGCCCTACACGCCGAAAATGCTGGACTATGATCAGAAATTCAAAGAGGAGATCAAAAAGGCGGAGCTGATCGGCGATACCGTCAAACAGCATTTATCGATGTACCATGAAGGCTTAACTCAAAAGGTGAGCACGGAAAAAGTGGGCATCTGGAAAAAAGAGCTGAGCCCCGAAGACAACAATACCATCTGGAGCATTTGCGAAAAAACCGCGCTCCGTAGTGGCTACGAGGCCGAAGGCTGTACCCGCGTTCCCTATGTGAAGCTGAATACCTTGTATGACCTGGGCAGGTTCCGCTTCAATAAGGTGATTCTTCCCAACACTTACTATCTGCTTCCCTTTTCGTTGAAGTACCTGATCAAGAAAATAAAGTACGGCAAAAATTTCAAGAACGGCACCTGGGCCACCGGCGATTTCTACAGGTCGTCGATCCCTGAGAATCAATCCTGAGTTTGGCAGGGCATCTCCCGCAGATGACGCAGATCAGAACAGGGTTTGAAAATAGAACACGGATCAAACGAATTAGGCGGATCAACACAGATCGGAACAATTCAAGTGCGCCTTCGATGCTTCGACATCACGATTTATCACGACAGCAACCGACTCAGTCACAACTTCTTTAATTCTTTATGCTCTGATCCCTCTTTGCACTTATGATTATGACGTTGCGCCCTCTGCGTCTTCCTCTGCTTCTCTGCGGTTAAATTTTCTCTGTTTTCTTTCAAAACAGCACAGGATTTAATACCTTGCTTTGTAAATGGCAACCGACACGGATCGCATCAGGCTTAACTTTATTTTATCGACCGGCAGAACGGGCAGCACGCTGCTGAGCACCATGCTCAACATGCATCCGGAGATCATTTCCGTTTCCGAAGAGCCTTTTGCCTATAACCTTTATCACAAGTACAAAGACCAGGCCGACTGGAGCGATGCCACGATCCGCGACTTCTGTTATGATTTCTACCTCTTCAGCGAGGGCAAGCTGGAGCCGCAGTTCGGGAAGCCGGAAGACCTGGTGAAGATCCTGAAAGCACATCAGGCAGAGCTGAACGGCGTGAGGGCTATCAAGCTGGCCTACCTGGCATTTTTTCCTCTCAAGGATAAATCACAGATCACGACGATCGTTGACAAGCAATTGAAGTTTCACAGCCTGCTTGATCAGATTGCCGGCTATTACCCGCAAAGCAGGTTCATTGTGCTTTACCGCGATCCGCGTGATAATATATTAGTGAAGATCAGGCGCGGCATCAAGCAGAAACGTAACGAAGGCCTGCTCTTCTATGCCAAAACCTGGAACTACGAATACAGCCTGCTTCGTAAAAAGATCAGCAAACTTCCTGCAGACCGGTATATGGAAGTGAAATACGAGGACCTGGTCTCTCAGCCGGAGCCTGTACTCAAAAACATTTGCAGCTTCCTGGATCTGCCTTTCGAAACACGGATGCTGGAATACGACGAACAGGTAAAGAAAGACCTCCAGGAGCAGGAAGCTACTTTAGGCAGCACGGTGAAACAGCATTTGTCGCTGCTGCATGAAGGCCTGACACAAAAACCCACTACCGATAAAGTGGGACACTGGAGAACAGGCCTCACAGAAAAAGACGCTAACATGGTTTGGAGTGTCTGCGGGAAAACCGCATCAGACATAGGCTACAAGGACGATGGCTGCAAGGCTGTTTCTTATGTTGCGCCCATATTCATCAAACAATGGCTACGCTTTTACATCATTAAGATCATCATCCCGGGAATTTATTACAGCCTGCCTTTTGGCATAACCTACCTCATCAAAAAACTAAAATACGGCAGGAACTTCCGGAACGGAAAATGGCAAACCAAAGATTTTTACAAGGGAACGCTGCCCGGAAATAAGCCTTCTTAAAATGCTGCTATTCTGTTTGCGAAGAGTTTCCGGGATGGCTTCTAACCTTTCTTCCGGCCCCTGCTCAGCTTAACGCGTAAGGGCAGAATACTCTGTAATTTATCTTTCAGGATCCCGGTTCTGGCTTTGATTCTGCCTTTAAGCGCTTTCAAGCGGCTGAAGTTTCCTGTAGCCGCTGCGTGTTTTTCGTAGCCAAATGCAGACGCCAGGCTCGAGGTGATGGTATCGATGATATGGATCTCCTCAGCCTTGAGCTCATGCTCCCAGGCATTCATACGGCTGGTATTGACGGGCTTGCTGAGATCGCTGTATTTGGTAAGAGCGCGTTCTTGTTTTTCCTCGGCGGCTTTCTGAAAGCTGTTCTTCGTCACGTTCTCGTGGAAACGCAGCATGCGCTCATCGTAATCGTAATGAAAAAAGTCAGCCATGCGCCGCATCTCATGTTCGGGATCGCTCACCAGGTCTTCGTAACGGAGTATGAAAAATTTATCAGGATACAGCGTCACAAATTTCAGGACTTCCCGGTTGTAGAGAAGCCAGCGGTAGGCATTGAAATAAATATTGGTGGAGCGGAAATTGATCTTCTGCTTGCGCGACAGATAGCCTGCCCTCGGGTCTCTCAGGAGAAACACAAATTTACTATCGGGAAACAGCCGCATGATCCGCCCGAGGTAAAGGCTGTTGATCGGGTTTTTGTCAAAGAAGAAACGGCTCTGCTTTCTTTCTCCTCCGTAAGTAAAGCTGCTGTAAAAATTCTTGTAGAGCGCATTAAAGCTGCTACTTTCCATTTCTTCGAAATACCCCAGATCGAAGCCGAAGCCGGAGAAATTATGATTCTTATAGCGCAGCACAAACTGCATCACCCGCTTCTTATCCGCTTCGCTGAAGTGCTTTCTGGATTCCCACTGAGCGCTGAAAAAATTAAAGAAGTTGATCTCCGGAGTTGCCTGGATAGCAGGATGTGCATTGAGCATCGACATCAACAAGGTAGTTCCTGAGCGCCCGATGCCCACAATAAAATGGAACTTATTTTGATCCGTGCTATTCTCCATTTGTTTAAAATTAATACATTTATTCAAAAATACCTATTATCAGTTCCGATATTCATACGCACTTTATCCTATGTACCGAGCGCACCGGGAGTTCCCTGTTCTCCTTGATCCTGAACCTTCATCCGCAGGTGCTCTCTCCTTCTGAAGAACCCTTCGCTTTATTTTTTTACGAAGCTTACAAAAACAAAACGGTATGGAGCGATGCGGAGCTGCACCGTTTCATTGATGAGTTCTGGCTCATCGCCGAAAAAAGCCTGGAGCTGTTTTTCACCTCCAAAGAAAAGCTCTTCAATGCCCTGCAACCGCATAAGGCGCAGCTGCCATACAGCCTGCTGGTGAAGCTCATCTACCTGCAGTTTGTAGAGCCCAAGCCCAAAGAGGAGGTGAAGCTGATCGTGGATAAGCAGATCAAATATTTTTTTTATTTGCCGCAATTGCTGAGGGTGTTCCCCGACTCGAAATTCATTGTGCTCACGCGCGATCCCCGGGTGAATGCCCAGCGCAAAAAGCTGAGGAACCTCAACTCAGGCTCCGATGCCATTTACCTGTCGGCCCTCTGGAGAAATACTTACAGTAATGTACTTTACCTGAAGCAGCAGCATAAAGCGGTGAAGATCGTGCGCTACGAAGACCTGGTGAGCGATCCGGAAACAACGATCCGCTCCGTCTGCGACTTCCTCGGCATTTTATTTATGCCGGAGATGCTTAAAACAGAAGGCGTGTACGAATCCTTCCTCAGCCACCAGGAAAATAAGCTGGAGAAGCAACACGTCGATCACCTGAAAGACTTCCATAGCGGGCTCTTCACGAGCATCAACACCGACAAGGTAGCCCTGAGAGATAACGAGATCGACGAAACCGTGAATAACAAGATCATCACACTGACGGGCCCTTTGCTGAAAGAGCTGGGCTACGAGCTGAACGGCAGCGCTGAAGGGAAGCTAAGCATCAACGACCGTTTCCAGGTAGTGAAAGCCCATTTATACAGGCCTTTGCTCATCCGCTTTTACCTGCACATTCCGCTTTCCATCAAGCTCCTGATTAAAAAAATCCGGAAGAAGAAATCCTTTGTGCCTTAGGATAACCGATGGTTTCGGGAGCCTCAACCATCGGTTCGCTGACTGAGGCTCTCGAAGTCAGCGAAGCAATACCGGTCAAAAAATCTACTATTTCTTAATCATCCTGTAAAGCACATTACGGCAGCGGATGGCCATAAAGGCAAAAGGCACGAGCATAAAGCCGGAGATCTTCTGTAGCCACAGAGGCGATTTATACAATAACACAAAGGCTTCTGCACGCTTCTGCAAAAACAGCGAAGCAATCACCGTGGAGGAAATATAATGCTTGCGTTTGCGGTACTCAGGCCGGATCACATCAAATAAAAAGATGAAGCGGTTCTGCGAACTGTGGTTGATTGCCTCGTGGTTATTGGCATCCACAAACACCAGCAGCTTTCCTTCTTCCCAGCTCCTCCACTCGTCCTTCACGCGGAAACCGCATTCGGGCATCTGCGCCGGAATGTCGAGGCCCAGGTGGCAACGGAAGATCCCATTGGTATCGCCGCAGTGCGCCTTGATGGAAGCACCGGCCTTGAGCATATTGAAGGAGGCCGACACCAGGCCGTCGATGGAGCGGATGATCTTCACCGTCTCCGGAAAATACCTGTAGTTCTCGTACAGGTCGATCGTCCAGGACTTCAGGGAAATGGTTTTCCAGCTATCGAGCTGCTGCACCATGGTGGTATTGAAATAGCTTTGAAGATGATGTTCCTTGAGGTAATCTTCCAGCTCTTTTTTGATGGCCGGGTAATGCGCTTCGATGCTTGCTGTGAAGTCCTGTTGGGCCGGGTCGTAGAAGGCAGGCTCAGGGCCCTTATAGTCTTCCCTGCTGTATAAACTGAACCAAAGCTTCGACATCATTGATAAATGTATGATTTTTTTTATATTTGAGTATGGAATTCACCGAAAAAAATCCCCAGTATTTTTATACCATTGATGAGCTGCCTGAGCTGAAAGTTTTGGAAGATAATTACCAGGTCATTCTCCAGGAGCTGACGAATCTCCGGAAGAACGCTGAGAACGGCTTCTGGGTGGAAAGCTTCCCGGGTTACCTCAGCCCGGAAAGTAAGAACAAATGGAAAGTGTTCACCTTTCAGTTCTTTGGGATCAAGCATCCTTCCAACTGCCGGCTGTGCCCTGAAACATATAAGGCGCTGAAACAGATTCCGGGACTCGTATCCGCCGATTTCTCTTACCTGCCGGCACATACCCATATCAAACCGCACGTGGGCTTTACCAAAATGGTCTTACGCGCCCACCTGGGGCTTATTATTCCTGAGCAATGTGCCATCCGTGTAGGCGACCAGGTGAAGGGCTGGGAACCCGGAAAAGTGCTGAGCTTTGATGATTCCTTTGAGCATGAAGCCTGGAACAAGAGCGACCAGGACCGTTTCATCCTGATGCTCGACATTGCCAACCCACGGTGGAATTATTCTGCCGACGAGATCAACCGCTATAAAATAGAAACGCTTCGCGAGCCTTTTATGCTGGAGATGTTCCCTAAAGAGAAATGGCTGCACTTCCTGGAAGTCGGGGAGTTTGATGTGTTTCCTTCTTAAGCAATAAAAAAATGAATAGTATCCCATTTAAGGAGTTGAGTACCTCCTTCCGCAAGAGGCAAAGCGGAAGGTCGGGCTGCGACGGGCTACGCTCCGGTTTTTTGTTCACTGAAAAAGCGAACAAAAAGAACCGAACCCTTTGCATCCCTGGCGCGGCAAGCCTACTGCGAACGCCCTCGCAGGTAATCATTCACCTCGTCTACTAAATTATCAGCCGGCTCTGCTTCCATCTTAAACTCAGCATCATCCTTATGCAGGATGCCCGCCGCCCTGATGAGCTTTTTGCAATGGCTCATGTATTTTTCTTTGGAGAGGTAAAGCTTGTAGTAATTGCCATCGGGGGTTTTCTCTCTGATCTCGTAACCCAGCATAAAGTTAAAGTCGAGCGCGCGCTTATTATCGCAGGCCACCGTTGCCACAGAAGCTTCGCCGGTTTTGAAAATCTCAAACACGGCCTGCAACAGAGTAAGTGAAGCAAAGGCCGGAATGGGTGTTCCCCAATAGTCCTTTTCCCAGATAAAAATGCCGCCTTCCGCCACACGTGAATCGGGCTCTGTATCCTTGCAGTTGATCAATCCTATTTTTTTTCCGTTATGTTCGATCAGGAAATAATAGTTGAACTTGTTGTTGATCTTCTCAAACCATTTGGCCTGCATAGCCGGCGTGATGTATTCGCGGAACTGCATGGTGTTCCGGATGAACTCCTGGTTGCGCCAGTAGCGCAAGGTTTCCAGGTGTTCCGGGCGCAGCCTGTGGTATGTAACACCGTATTGCCTGACGATCATAGCTTATCCTTTACGTAGAACGGCGGCTTGTTGCTCTGCATCATCAGCACATTGCCCAGGTACTGACCAATAACGGCCAGGCAAAGCAGGATGAGCCCTGTACTGAACAGGATCGACACAATGATGGAGGTATAGCCTGAAGGCGTTTTGAAAATGATCTTCCGCATGAAATAAATGAAGCCGATAAAAAAGCTGGTGCAGGACATGATGATCCCGAAAGCCTTTACCAGCTTCAGCGGCAGCGTGGTGCTCAGCATCATGACATTGGCTCCCAGGAAAAATAATTTCTTGTAGCTGTAGCCCGACATGACCTTTTGAGAGACATGAAAAGGTGTCTGGAACACGCCGATGTTGGCCGTGTACCAAAGAATCAGCTCGTCGATCACAAACAGGTGATTGTAATGCGAAATGATCTTATCCACCAGGTCTCTCTTCAGGGCCCTGAAGCTGGAACCTATGCCCGCATGAGGATTCTCCATCCTGGAGAGGCGCTTATAAAGATTGGTGACTACCTTCCGGGTGAGCGATTTCTTTTTCGCATTGTTGGGAATGCCATATACCACATCCTTACCGGTGGTGCTAATGGAATCGTATAATTTTAAAATATCTTTGGGATCGTGCTCGAAATCATCGTCGAGCGTGATCACAACAGTACCGGTGGAATTGCTGAAACCACAGAGCGTGGCTTTGTGCTGCCCGAAATTTTTAGCCAGACAAAATGCTTTGATGTGTGTTAATTCTTTGCCTGTGTCTTTGATGATCTGCCAGCTGTGGTCGCTGCTGCAATCATCCACCACAATGATCTCAAAGGAATGCCCGGATTGTGTGAGCAGGGCATGTACCTCGTTCATGAGCTTCGCGATGCAGGATGCCGCATTGAACACCGGTATGATCACCGAAATATCTTTTTCTCCTTCCATCGTTAGTTGAACCCAAGTGTTAAGCCGCCATCCATTTTTAAGCAGGTGCCTGTCACCCATTTGGAAGCGTCGGAAATAAAATAGGCCAGGGCCTGTGCAATGTCATCGGGCTGCCCTACTCCCAGCGGATATTGAGCAATGAGCTTATCCATCTCTCCCGCATTGATGGCTGCATCCACCGTGCTTTCAAAAATAGCGGTATTCACCAGGGCAGGTTGCAGCACATTCACACGGATTTTTTTCGGAATCAGCTCCAGCGCCAATACCTTGGCGTAGCCTTCCAGCGCCGCCTTGGAGCTGATGTAAGGGCCTCCTCCGAAATAGGCATGCAAGGTAGACACCGAAGAAATAAACGCGACAGAAGCCGACTGATTGAGTTTCTTGTGCTTTAATAATGCGGCAACCGTATGCACCGCCGAAAAATAATTGACGGAGAACACATCCTGTAATTGCTTGTCGCGGATAAATTTGACGGGAACCGGCAATACTTTTCCGCAGGCATGCACAAAACCATCGGCAGAAGGCATGGCGCTTACCAGGGTTTCGATGTCGGCCTGCACCGTGAGATCGGCCACGATGAGCTGATGACCGGGATGTGGGGCGAGGAGTGCAAAGGTTTCGTTGAGCTTCTCTTCGCTCCGCGCGGTGATGATGACCCCGGCACCCAGCTGGCTGAACAGAACGGCTGTCGCTCTTCCGATGCCGGAAGAAGCACCTGTTATTAAAATGATTTTATGTTGCAGTGAGATCAAGGGAGTTCAATTAAGGGTAAACAAACGATGTCTTTCGTGTTGAGAAGTACGCTTCCCCAGGAAAAGCCGACACCGAATCCGCAGAGGCAGAGTGTCAGTGGCTTTGAAGACAAGGCTTCGGCCGCTTCCGTGATCATCGTCAAAGGTATGGAAGCCGAACTGGTGTTGCCGTATTTTTCGAGGGAGTATAATACTTTGTGAGTTTCGGTAATTTTTAATTTTTTGCGTACCGATTCGTTGATGAGCCTGTTAGCCTGGTGAAACACAAAAAAATCGGTGTTCTCCATCGCTTGCCCGGCTGCTTCATACAGCTCGCGGATGTTGGGCGCGACTTCCCTTAAGGCAAAATTAAAAATGCCGATGCCGTCGAGCTTCAGGTGGCGCTTTTCGCGCGCAATGCCCGGCTCTATCTCTACCAGCTTAAAGGTCGTTTCATCAATCCCGTTCCTCGAGCCCCCATGTTCAATATTAATAGCATCTTTTCCGGAACCGTCCGATCCCATATTGAAATACATCGTTCCGGCGGAAGGATCATATTCCAGGGCGGTAGCGGAACCCGCATCACCAAACAAGGGATAGGCGCTTTTATCGGTATAGGCCGTGGATACGGTAGACTTATCACCCACCAGCAGCAAGCCTCTTTTCAGTTGCCCGGAGCTCAGCAAGTTCCCAAGCACATACAGGCCGTATACATAGCCCGAGCAGCCCAGGTTAATATCAAAAGCCAGGCAGGATTTTTTCAGCCCAAGCCTGTCCTGCAAAATCACAGCTGAGCCCGGAATAAAATAATCGGGAGATTGCGTCACCACAATCACAGCATCAATGCTTTCTTTTTCCCAACCGAGCTTTTGCATCAGCTGCAAAGCCGGCTCATAGCACATATCGGAGGTCGACTGGTGCTTCCCGGCAACACGGCGTTCCCGGATGCCGGTTGTTTTGATGAAGAGCTCACGCTCGGGCATCTCAATGTGTTCGTATTCCAGGTTGGAATAGCTCAGCTTAGGTACTGCCGCGGCAATGCCTCTCAGTGAAATGCTATGGATGGAAATAACACTCATGCTTTCGCTTTTTCCGCAACGATATTGTAAAGGTCTCTCACGGTTTGTGTATTTTTCAGATCATCGGCATTAAGCTGCACATCAAAGTTGGCATCCACGAAAGCGATGATGATCAAAGCATACATCGAGCTCCAGTTCTTGATCTCCCTGTAATTGGTGTCAGGAAATACCGTTCCCGGCTCCACTTCTTCAAACTCGGCCACCAACTGGTTGGTAAATTCTTCTGCTGATATCATATCTGTTTTATAATTTTTAATAATCAATAATCGTTGCGCCCCAGCTATAGCCAATACCAAAGCCGGCAAGCATCACCCGCATCCCTCTTTTGAGAATGCCCTGTTGCGCGGCATCGTGTAAAGCGTTGGGGATGGTTGATGATACAGAGTTACCAAAGTTTTCGATATTCACAAAAAATTTCTCTTTGGGGATCTTACATTTTTTACGGATCACTTCCAGCATAAAAGCACTGGCCTGGTGAAACACATAGAGGTCGATGTCCTCCGGTGTGTACTCATATTTTTTCAGGATGTCGCTCACCAATCCCGGCACCGTTCTCACCGCAAATAAAAAGATCTCGGTGCTGTTCATCTTCATGTGGCCGTAGGGCAGGTTTGTTTCCTGCAGGTATTCTACAGTGGCCGGGTTGCGTGTGCCGCTGTGGTCCACGATCAGGTTGGTGTAGCCTGCGCCATCCGTCCCGAAAATAAAGTGTTGTTTGCTATGACTCTTTTTTGTAACAATAGTGGCGGTGCCGATGTCGCTGAAAATACTGCGAAGCTCCAGGTCGTCCTTATGGCAAACCTTGGTCGGATTATCGGAAGTAAGGAGTAACACTTTCGTGGCAATGCCACCCTCCATCATGCCATGCGCAATACCTAACCCGTAAATATATCCTGAGCAGCCGTAGGGCAGATCGATGCAGGCCGTATGTTTGCCAAGCCCCAGGCGGTGCTGGATGAGGCAGGACGTAGAAGGCCCTTTATGATCGAAGCCTTCGGAACAAAAGATGAGAAAGTCAATGCCCGAAAGCTCTATCTCATTTTCTGAAAACAGATTTTGTGCCGCCTTCACGGCTACATCCGATGGCATTTCTCCTTCCGCAGAAAGATAGCGCCTGCTAATCCCTGTGTTCTTAAAAATCTGCCCGGTGGAAGTATTGAACTGAGCCGCCAGATCATCGTTTGTGAGTTGTGTTGCAGGGAGGTAAACGGCAATATGATCCAGAAAAATGCCCATAAGTTGTCAGGTAAATTTATACAATAACATGCATATAAATTACTTTTCATCTATCTTTTTTTTAGTCGATCGTCCCAAAATCTTTTCCCTCACAAAAACATAGCTTTCACGAACTACTTTTCTGTTTTATTTGGCGCTATGTAAAAAATAGCTACTTTAGGGTATTCATTTATTTTTAAACCCGCGATCATGAAAAAAATTTTATCTCTCATTTGCCTTTCTTTATTCATGCTTTCTGTAAAAGCATACGCTCAGTCCAACACTACCTGGACTATTAAAGACAATGTTCAAAAAGGATTCTTTAGAACGGCCACCACCTTCCACACGCATTTCAGCGGCTTTTCAAACAAAGCACAGGCCGATGCTATGATTCAGAAGATCAAAACACAGCCTGATGTTAGCACTGCAACGGTTTCGAATGCAGATGCCAATGGCAATTGCGATGTGACTTTAGTGATGCGCTCGGCACATGATAAAAAACACTACCTGGGCATGGCTCAGAAGTTAGGCATCCAGTATGTGGAAGTGAACGGCAAGAAAAAAACGCCGGCACAATGGCTGGAAGGCAAAGAGAAAAAATAAGTAACACCATCTTATTGAAAAGCGTCGCGATGCATCGTGACGCTTTTTTTATGAAGAATAATCCTATATTTAAACTTTAAACTAGCTCATTTACCTCTTAGTATTACGCTGAATGATCGCCCTCTACAAACAACACAAAAAGATATTCCTGACGTTCCTGGTCGTTACCTTCATCCTGTACGGCAACAGCCTGAGAAATAAATATGCGCTGGATGACGACTATGTCACCGTAACCAACTTTCCGGAAAAAGGAAAGCCTTATACTCCCAACAACGAGCTTGCTGCCAAAGGCTTCGGTGGCATCATCAAGATCTGGAAAGTACGCTACGCCCACGATGGAGAATCCACCTTCGATTACAGGCCGGTAACGAGCTCTTCCTTTGCCATTGAATACGGCCTGTTCGGACAAAATCCTTTTGTAAGCCACCTCATCAATGTGCTCCTGTACGCGCTCAGTATTATGGTATTGTTTTGCGTGATGCTGTTTTTGTTCCAGTCCTATGAGAATAAATTACTCCTGTCGACACTCATTGCCTTTATCTTTCTCATTCTCCCGATCCACACCGAAGTGGTGAACAACCTCAAATGCCGCGATGAGCTCCTCGCTTTTCTCTTCCCGATGATTGCCTTCTGGTATTGCCTCAAAGCCTATGAAAAGCCAAGCCCTGGCACGATCCTCCTGATCTTTTTATTTTTCATACTGGGTATATACAGCAAGCGTACCTCCGTTATTTTTATCGGCATCGTACCGCTCAGCATGGTATTGTTCCGGAAAGTGAATCTCAAATTAGTGGCTTCAGCGGTAGGCATTATACTCGGCGCCATTATCATTACTACGCTCATCAAAAAAATGATCGTGACGGAACAGATCGTCCGCAAGTTCTACAGCTTCGAAAATGCCATGCTCACTGAGAAAGCAAGCCTGTTTGAGAAGCTGATGGCCACCGTAAAAACCCTGGGCTTTTATATTAAATTCTCCTTCATCCCTTATCCTTTCCGGAATTATTACGGCACCAATGTCGTCGACCTCACCACCAAGCCCGATCTGAACCTGTTTCTGGGCCTGGCTTTCCTGGGAGGCAGCGTATGGTATTACCTGAAATCGAAAAACAAAATTTTCCTGTATGGTTTTCTGTTATTTATGGGCGGTATTTTTCCCTTCGCTAATTTAATTATTCCGGTGGCGGGTGTGGTTGGCGAGCGTTTGGCTTACAATGCTTCTTTGGGTATTGTAGTGATGACCGCCGCGCTGATCCTTCCTTTATTCAGCTCGGTAAAGGATTTCTCCTTCGGCAACCTGTTTAAAAAACCGGCCTTGTATTTTATGCCGGTCATCCTGGCTTACACGCTTATCATCTGGATGCGGAATGCCAACTGGAAAGATAAGGTGACCTTGTTTGAACACGACATCGAGCACCTGGAGCTTTCGGCAAAGGCAAACAGCATGCTGGGCAACGAATACTTTGAGCAGCTGCGCACCGGAAAATCGAAATACACGCCGCAGGTATTGATCAGCAAAGCCCTGAACAATTATCAGGTAGCGATAAAAAACGATTCCAGCTTTTATTCGGCGTACAATAATGCGGGCGTGCTCTATTTTTCTTACCTGCAAAACCTGCCCGAAGCAGAACGCTACATCAAGTTAGGTCTCAAAGTAAGGCCGGTGTATCCGCAGGCTTATGAGAATCTTGGAAACCTGTACAGGCACCAGAACAGGACAGAGGAAGCCTTAAAAGCCTATCTGACATCCTTGTCGCAGAATCCGAAGCAGTACAGCGCTTATATTTCTGCCATCAAGCTCTGCTATGTAGACAAACAGTATGAAAAAGCCATTACCATCTGCCGCGTGGCGCAGACTTATTTCTCGAACGATTACTCTCTGATCGGGCAGGAAGCCGATTGCCTCTTTATGCTGAACCGGAAAAAAGAGGCCCTGGAGAAATACGAAGAGGCTTACAACCTTGCTCCCAGCAAAGAGCTCGCAAACTATTTATCGGCACAATACCTCGAGCTGGGAGATACCGCCAAATCAAACGAGTACAAAACCAAATAAACTGCAGCCCCGATGATAGTTGCCGAAGGCCTGATCCGGAAAACGTTTTTGCTGTTCTTACTGTTATCATTGATACTGTATGGCAACACGCTCCGCAACGGCTACGGTATCGACGATCAGTTTGTGACCGAAAACAATATCACCAACAAGGGATTCAAATCCTTCAAAAAGATCTTCACCTCTTATTATGCCGACGACGGAAAAAACACCTACGAGTACCGCCCTTTTGTAAAAGTATCCTTTGCTATCGAACACCAGCTCTTTGGTGTCAGGCCCTGGGTAGGGCATCTCATCAACCTTGTGCTGTATGCGCTTTGCCTTTTTTTATTGTATAAAGCGCTGCTGCTTATTTTCCATACACGGCCGCCACTATTCAGCCTCTGTGTGACGCTGGTATTTGCTTTTCTGCCGGTGCATGCGGAAGTGGTAGCCAGCCTCAAGAACAGGGATGTACTCCTCTGCTTCATCTGTTGCATGTGCATCATCATTCAGCTCGATGCTTTTTTCCGGACCAACAACTACCTCCACATCCTTTATGCAGCCTTGTTTTCCATCATTGGCTTTTTAACCAAATACGACCTGCTGCCTTACCTCGTGATCACGCCTTTGGTCTTATACAAAAAGCACCACGCGAAAATCAAAATCATCCCCGTGCTTTGTGCAGCGGGCATTTTCCTGGTGGGCTTTTACCTTTCGAAAGCCGTAAAGCACCTCTTCCTCGACAAATCGCTTGTCGACAGGGTCTATAATTATTCCGAGAATCCTTTGCTCTTTGACCACTCCCTGAGCCTGAAGCTCTCCACGGCCTTTAATGCGCTGGGCTTTTATTTCAAGATGCTGCTCTTCCCTTCAAACATGGTCTGTTACTATGGCTATGATACCATCCCGATCCACGAATTTTTTTCGCTCTATGCAATCATTGGCATGATCCTGTTTGCGGTGATGGTTTTTTATTTTTTCAAACTCATTAAAACAGATAATCCGCTCTGGTACGCCATCGTGTTTTCAGGAATTTCCATTTCCATGTACCTCAACATCGTGAAGCCTGTGACAGGAATTGTAGCGGAGCGCTTTCTCTTCTTTGCCTCCATCGGCTTCTGTATTTTCCTGGTACACCTGCTCTTCACTTTCCTGAACCGAAGGCAGGATTCCCTGACCCTGAAAACAACAACACCGGCTTTTAAAGGCGTGTTGCTGCTGTTATTGCTGAGCTATTCTGTGTTTACCGTTTCGCGGAATGCCGAGTGGAAAAACAGAATTACCCTCTATGAGCATGATGTCAAAAAACGCCCCGAATCGGTGCCTCTGAACCTCTTATACAGTATGGAAATTCTGTCGAACATGAACCGCCCGAATTATTTCCTGACGGAGCAAAATAAAATGAGTTACATCGAAAAAGCCGGCGCCAGCTTAAACAACATCCTGAAGATTGATGCTGAAAATGTAACGGCTCTTCACAACCTGGGCTTTATCCGGCAAAATGTTTACAAGGATTACCAGGGCGCTATTCCCTATTATGAAAAAGCCCTCAAGAGTGATTCCGCCAAATTTGAAAGCCAGTTTAACCTGGCATACTGCTATTACACCCTTGGCCGTGGAGAGGAGGCGGAGAAATTAGTGTTGAAAATATACCCAAATCACAGCGATAATCAATCTGTTCTCGATCTGATAAATTATATTTTAATAGAAAATAAAAAATCGCGCGAAGGCATCTTATTATTTGACGAACTGGCAAAAAAGTACCCTGAAAACAATAGCATTCCCATTATTCTCGGAAATTTTTATCTGGCACTGTCCGATACTATGAATGCAAAAAAAGCCTATTCGAAAGCCCTCGAAATGGATCCCAACAATGATCAACTGTTTAAAATCATAGCTAAGCTGAGTAAATGATAGGTTTAACTTAGTAAACAAACGCAATAATATTCACTTTTCATTAAAAAATCTTTAATTTTAAGATTGAGTTAATTTAAACTTATTTAACACTCTAATTTTTAATGAAAAAAGTAATCCTACTCTTAGCATTATGGCTATGCTCTGCTTCAACCTATGCCCAGCTATCGGTTGCCCCCAATCAGACCGCTACAAACCTTGCTAATTACCTGCTCGGAGGGGGTGTCACTATCAGCAATGCCGTATTAACCTGTCCAAGCAGTGCCAATGCCATTTTTACCAATGGAGCCACCACCAATCTTGGACTTAACAGTGGTATTGTGCTTACCACCGGATCTGCGGCCAATATTGCCAACGGAAACGGCACGACCACAAGCATAAACAACGGTGCGCCAGGAATTAACGCCCTGGCACCGATCAGCGGTACCAGTAGTAATTACGATGGCTGCATGCTTGAGTTCGATATCAATCCCAAATGCTCCCCATTGAACATCCGCTATAAGTTTGCCTCCGAAGAATACCCGGAATATGTGAACATGGGCTATAACGATGCCTTCGGTTTCTTTATCAGCGGCCCTAATCCACTGGGTGGAAATTACGCCAACCATAACCTGGCCGTAGTACCCGGCACCAGCCAGCCGGTAACCATCGACAATATCAACTCCGGCAACAACTCTTCGTACTACATTACCAACAGCGGAACCACCATCGTTTACGACGGTATGACGACGATGCTCACCGGCAGCGCCAATGTCGTCCCCTGCGCCGACTATCACCTGATCCTGGCCATCACGGACGGGGGCGATCCGAATTACGATTCGGGCGTATTCCTTGAGCAGTCGGGTATTTCCTGTGTGGCACCGGCTGTCAATGCCAATAACTCCACGATCTGTGCCGGCCAGTCGACCACCTTAACCGCCACGGGCGCCTCTACCTATTCCTGGTCTACAGGTTCCACAGCCGCCTCCATTGTTGTTTCTCCTTCGTCGACCACCACCTACACCGTCGGGGGCAGTAATATCGGCACCTGTATCCAGAGCTCCAAGGTCGTCACCGTGACCGTGAACAATGCGCCAACAGCCAATGCGGGCACGCCCAAAGCATTGACCTGCGCCGCAACCGCAACCATACTCTCAGGCTCGGGCGGCGGAACCTACTCCTGGTCGGGGCCGGGGATCTTATCCGGCGGCACCACCGCTTCGCCTACCGTCAACCAGCCCGGCACCTACACACTCGTTGTGACATCGGCCGGCTGCCCGTCTTTGCCTTCCGTTGTTACCGTGTCACAAAATACCACACCGCCTTCGGTAAGCTCTTCGGGAGGACAACTCACCTGTGCCATCACCTCAACCCTTGCTGTGGCCAGCACAACCACCTCTCCGGTTACCTATAACTGGACAGGGCCGGGCATTGTATCTGGTGGCACGACCTCATCACCAACTGTAAACCAACCGGGAACTTATAACTATACGGTGACCAATAGCAGCAACGGTTGCTCAACAACAGGTTCGCAGGCGATTACACAAAACATCACCCTCCCTACAGTGACCTCCAGCGTTTCAGCGGTTCTGAACTGTACCTTGACGAGTGTGAACACCGTGGCCAGCACCACCACAAGCCCTGTGAGCTTCAACTGGACAGGGCCCGGAGTTGTGTCAGGCGGCACTACCGCGTCGGCCACCGTAAACCAACCCGGAACATACAACTACACGGTAACCAATACCAGCAATGGCTGCAGCACAACCGGCACACAGGCTGTTACGCAGAACATTGTGCAACCAACCGTGAGCTCCAGCGCCTCCGCTGTATTGAACTGTACCCTGACTTCCGTGAATGCTATTGCCAGTACCACCACTTCACCTGTTACCTACAACTGGTCGGGCCCCGGTGTGGTATCGGGAGGAACAACTCCTACCGTAACGGTGAACCAGCCCGGCACTTATAACTACACGGTCACTGCTACAAACGGTTGTACGAGGACAGGCTCACAGGCCGTATCGCAAAACACCGCGACGCCATCGGTGAGCTCATCAGCCGGAACACTCAACTGTACGCTCACTGCCGTGAATGCTGTAGCCAATACAACGACCACACCTGTTACCTATAACTGGACAGGCCCCGGAATTACGGGAGGCGCTACAACTCCTACCATTACTGCCAATCTGCCCGGCACCTACAACTATACCGTTACGGCTACGAACGGCTGCCAGACTACCGGCTCGCAAGCCATTACACAAAATACCACTGCTCCGACGGTGACAATGCCGGGTACACAAACCATTACCTGTGCGGCTCCTTCTGTAACACTTGTTGCTTCCGCCAATCCATCAAACAGCACGCCTGTATGGTCGGGTGGCGTTTCCAGCGGTGTGAACAGCTACACGGCTACCGCTTCTTCTTCCAATACCTATACCCTCACCATCACCGATCCTGCCAACGGATGTATGCGCACGGGAACGGTACAGGTTGTTCCTAACGCAGGCTTCCCTTCTGTTCAGGCAAGCAATACCAATTCTATTAATTGTAATGTGGCTACGGCGCAGGTGGTTGCCACGACCACCACAAGCCCTGTATCTTACAGCTGGAGCGGGCCGGGTGTGACCTCCGGAGCGACAACAGCTACCGCTTCGGTGAATACCGGCGGGCAGTATACGGTTGTGGTGACCAATACAAGCTCGATGTGCTCTTCTACGATTACGATTGCCGTACCATCAAGCACCACACCAACGACTCCTTCCATTACAGCGACCGGATCTATTACCTGCTCAAGCCCAACCGTTGCCCTGAACGGCGCTCCATTGAGCGGTGTTACCTATACCTGGACCGGCAGTGGTATTATCAGCAGCCCTAATTTGCAGAACGTGATCGTGAATGCAGGGGGAAGCTATGTATTAAGCATTACAACAACTTCCAACGGCTGTATAGGCACGCAAACCATTTCTGTGGCTACGAATACAACAGCGCCTACGGTGAGCTTAACCACCACCTCTTACACCACAACCTGTGCAGTACCTACAGCAACATTCAATGCGGTTGCCAATCCGGCTGCCGGAACAACATACAGCTGGACGGTTCCTTCGACAGGCTCTGTAAGCAACTATACCGTATCTAACCCGATTGCCAGCGGCGCCGGTATTTACACAGTGTCCGTAACCAATAGCGTAAACGGATGCTCAACCTCTGCGTCGACACAGGGCACAGTGCAGGTAACTGCCGATGCCGGATTGCCTTCGGCAACGATCTCTCAATCCACGGCTTCCTTAACCTGTGTGACCTCGGTACAAACGGCTACGGTAACAACCAATCCTTCTGCAAACATTACCTTTACCTGGAGCCCTGCACCGGCCACAGGCGCCAATGCTTCGGTAGCTACGTTTACAGCGCCGGGAACTTACACCTGTGCTTTCACTAATACGGCAAACTCCTGCCCGGGCAGCACGCAGATTACCATCGTGACCAATACCACGGTACCGCTTGTATCTGTCACTCCGACGGCAACACTCACTTGTAATACGACTACCGCAACACTTAGCTCAACGGTAACGCCTTCCTCAGGAATTACCTATTCATGGGCAGGTGTCGGTATTTCCGGGCCTTCCAACGGCTCTTCGGTTTCGGTAAATGGCTCCGGAGGCTTCACGCTGACGGCCTTAAATTCGGCAAACGGATGCTCGGCAACGGCCACCTCATCGGTGATCAATAACACCACGCCCCCTACCCTAAGTGTGACGCCTTCCAGCACCGTTATTACCTGCGGAACGCCTACCCTGAACCTCAACGCCGTTACCAACTCCACGGTGATTCCGGTATGGAACACACCAACCGGTAATGCTTATAACCCAATTGTAGCCGTTAGCCCAGGCGATTATACAGTGACGGTAACAGACCCTGTATCGGGCTGTACCAATTCACTCACCATGTCAGTAACGGGAAGCACGGTTGCTCCTACACTGAGTGTGACCGCTAATTCTTCGATTGCCTGCGGCTCAAATTCCACGCAATTATCGGCCAATGCCGGTTCGGCTACAGGCATCGGCTATAGCTGGACGGGACCTGCCGGAGGAACGATCTCTGGCGGAACGACAGCAACGCCTTCTGTGGATACACCGGGCACCTACACTGTTGTGATTACCAATAGCTATGGCTGTACCAGTACGGCAACAGTAGCGGTGACTCAGAACTCGGTTACGGCCGCCTTTACGGCCGATCCAACAAGCGGTGTGATTCCATTGGATGTAAATACCACCAATCAAAGTACCGGCAGCGGTTTATCCTACAGCTGGAACTTCGGTAACGGCAGTACTTCCACAAGCACAAACCCTGCTACCAACTACCCGAACAGCGGGACTTATACCATCACCCTGATCGCAACTTCCGGCAATTGTACGGATACTGCTTACGCGGTGATTGTTGTAGAGGATAACCTGTCCCTGGAGATCCCGAATGTGTTTACGCCAAACGGTGACGGCACTAATGACCTGTTCACGATTAAATCAACGGGTATCAAGGAAATTTCCCTGCAGATCTTCAACCGCTGGGGAGAGAAGCTCTATGAATTTACCGGTGTGAAAGCCGCCTGGGATGGCATGACGCCTCTGGGCGCCAAAGTACCGGACGCCACGTATTTCTATTTTGTAAAAGCCACAGGCTTTGATAATAAGGAAATTGAGAAACACGGCACCGTGAACCTCTTCCACTAAGCACCACCCATTTTTAAGGTAAATAAAAAGCCTCCCACGATGTATCGTGGGAGGCTTTACTTTTATTTAGGCCTGGTAATTTGCAGTTTAACAACAACCATGTTTCATAAACTGATCTATTCTACACAGCCAGACATCCACAGCTCGGCAATTACAGCACTCCGGATAATAGAATTTAATGCTGGTAATTTATCAAAAATAAGATGAAAGATTGTCAAAAGCCGCGCTAAGGCAATCGTGACGCGGCTTTCAACTTCCCTCAACCAAAGCATAGCTTCGCTCATTATAGCAAAATAATTAACATAACATAGCCAAAATTTAAAAAAATATTCTATTTTTGACTAACAATCATATTCCTAAAACTCCCCTCTAGTTCTTTTTCCTCAGCCAGTCCCCTTTTGGCGCATTATTTTAAATTTCTGTTAACCCTAAACAAATCTTAAAATGAAGAAGATCTACGCTTTCCTTTTTGCCTGTACGATGATGATCGGTAGCATGCATGCTCAAAAACAGTATGATTGTTATCGCCTCCAGGAATTCATGTTCAATTCCCAAACCCAGGCTCACGACACGCCTGTTGAACATCCTGACTTTTCGAAATTTGTGGTTGACGAGCAACGCATGTCTCTCACCCAGAATCATGACGACGGAACATCAACGGTTCTCGCTATTAAATCCGTGAACACGGCCGACACCAAAAGTGTGAGCTACCAGGTGATTTCTCCTGCCAATGGCTTTACCTACGTGTACAGGGTTACTCCCTCCTCTACGGTAATTGAAGTATTGCTACTTCAAAACAACAAAGAAACGCTCCTGAAAAAGTACCTCTACAGGGCTTAATCGCGTCCTCCGATTTTTTTATTTTACTAAACCCTCATCCCCATGAAAAAACTTTACAAAACCAAAGTTTTAGTGCTGTATATCGCTTGTATTTGCCTGTTTACGGGCATTCTGAAAGCACAGATCCCGATTGACTGCAATAAATTCTACCTGCACAATCCTCCAACCATCTATTCTTACAATCCGGCAACCTCTTCTTATGCCACTAATCCTATTGCCTGCCCGGCGGGCGGGCTTGGCCTGGCAGTGAGCAATAACCTTAATTCTGCCACTCCGGCCATGACGTTTTACACCATGGTAAGCGGGCAATACTGGTATTACAATGGCTCTACCTGGGTAAACACCGGCCACAGCACCAGCGGCGCCTCTGCGGTGAACCTCTGCGGTGCCGGGCCTTATGTGTATAACCTCGACGGGCTTAACTCGCGGGTATACCGCTACAATGGCACCGGAACGGATGTATTGGTAATGACCCTCACTGCCTGGGGCGGACCTTTTGATTTGATCGGCGACGACAACGGAAATTTCTATGTGCTGTACTTAAACTCCGGCGCTCAGAAGCTTGTGAAATACAGCCCTACAGGCGCTGTTTTATGCACCTATAACCTGATCAATGCCCCGGTTGTTACTTCCGGTGCAGGATACGCCATTATCGGGAATAAATTGTACATGAACACCGGCTCCGGTGATTATGTCGGGACTATCGTGGGCAATACGATCACCTTCACCGGACTCGGCGGCTTACCGGCAGGCATGGGCGATTTTGCATCCTGTCCTTTTCCTCAGCTTACTTCAGGAATTAATACCAGCGGAAATCTCACCTGTGCTACGCTGTCGTCGGTTCTTACTGCTACTACCAGCGTTACCGGGCCAAGCTACAACTGGAGCGGACCGGGCATTATCAGCGGCGGCGGCACCAGCGCGGTAACCGTGAACCAGCCGGGTGTGTATACCGTCGTGATCACCGGCAGCGGCGGGGCTTGCCCGGGCGCTTCAACTTCTACCGTAGCGATCTCGCAATCGGGGATTCCGCCTGTCGTTACGGCATCAAGCTCCGGCGCTGTAACCTGCGCCAGCAGCGCAGTCAATCTTTCCTGCTCGCAGGCAGGCATGACCTATACCTGGACTGCGCCGGGCGGCAGCTCGGTGACCTCCGGCATCAACTCCCAGAATGCTACGGGCAGCGGCGGCGGAACGTATACTGTTACCGTGAGGGATCCTATCGGCGGTTGCGTGAGCACGGCAATAGTAACGGTTGCTTCCAATACAACACCTCCTTCGGGTGTAGCGGCTTCCGCCAGCGGAGCGCTCACCTGTGTGGCCACGAACGTGACCTTATCGGGCTCTCCGGGATCGGGTGTCAATTACAGCTGGACAGGTCCTGGCATTGTTTCCGGCAATACAACCGCAAATCCAACAGTCAACCAGCCGGGAACCTACAACCTGACGGTAACGAATCCTTCCAACGGCTGTACGGCCAATACCTCGGTAGTTGTCTCTCAAAATGTGACACCACCATCCGCCACAGCGGCAGCGGGAAGCGGAGGCGTGCTCAATTGCAATGTGACCTCGCTTTCCCTCTCGGGCACACCGGGAAGCGGCGTAACGTATAGCTGGAGCGGTCCGGGCATTGTATCGGGTGGCAATACAGCAAACCCGGTGGTCAACCAGCCGGGAAGCTATAGCCTCATCGTTACCAATACGTCCAACGGCTGTACGAATTCTTCAAGCCCGGCTTTCGTCAATGTATCACAAAATACAGCACCTCCTGTGGCTACGGCAGCGGCAGGCAGCGGCGGTGTGCTCAACTGTAATGTGACCTCTCTTTCCTTATCGGGCACACCGGGCAGCGGCGTAACGTATAGCTGGAGCGGCCCCGGCATTGTATCGGGCGGCAACACGGCAAATCCGGTGGTCAACCAACCGGGAACTTACAACCTCGTAGTCACCAATTCTTCCAACGGCTGTACGAATTCTTCGAGCCCTGCTTCAGTAGTTGTATCACAAAACAATACGCCGCCTTCTGCATCTGCGGTAACCGGCAGCACGGTAACCTGTGCCTCGCAGGCCGTGAGCCTGAGCAGCTCCCCGGCCGGCATGAGCTATACCTGGACGGCTCCGGGAGGAAGCTCCGTGACTTCGGGAACCAATTCGCAAAACGCGACAGGCAATGGCGGCGGTACTTATACGGTAACGGTAAAAAATGCCAGCAACGGCTGCTTTACCAATGCCCTGATTACCATTCCTCAGAATACGGCACCTCCTGCAGGTGTAACAGCAACCTCTGGCGGCACCTTGTCCTGCTCGGTTACCAACGTAACCTTATCCGGTACTCCGGGCTCCGGAGTGAGCTATAGCTGGAGCGGTCCGGGCATTGTATCAGGCGGCAGTACAGCCAATCCTGTGGTAAACCAGCCGGGCAATTACAGCTTAACAGTAACGAATCCTTCCAACGGCTGCTCCAACACCACGCCTGCCGTGGCCAATGTGGTACAGAACGGCGCCATACCTCCGGCAAGCATTGCTTCCAGCGGCTCGATTACCTGCAGCACACCTTCGCTCTCGCTGAGTGGCAGCGCTTCTTCGGGATCTACGTATAGCTGGACCGGACCGGGCATTGTGTCGGGCGGTTCTTCATCAACGGCTGTGGTGAGCCTTGCGGGAAGCTATGTGTTCAGTGTGACCAATACAGTGAGCGGTTGCTCCAATTCAACCACGATCACCATCACGCAGAATACAGGGGCTCCTTCGCCTGTGATCACAGCCTCCGGCAATGGCACGCTCACCTGTAATGTTACAACCTTAACGCTTACTGGCACACCGGGCTCGGGCGTGAGCTACAGCTGGAGCGGGCCGGGCATTGTATCGGGCGGCACAACAGCCAGTCCTGTGATTAACCAGCCGGGTACTTACAGCCTTACCGCTACCAACACAGTGAACGGATGTTCCAATACAACGCCTGCTGTGATCAGCGTATCGCAGAATACAACAGCACCTGTGGTCACGATCAGCGCCACAGCGGGCAGCGGCAGCATTACCTGCGCCGTGAGCTCTGTTACGCTCAATGCCTCACCGGGCACCGGAGCCACATACAGCTGGACGGGACCGGGCATTGTATCAGGAAGTAATACAGCGAGCCCTGTTGTGAACCAGGCTGGCAACTATTCGGTAACGGTTACCAATACAGCCACAGGCTGCTCCAATGCCAGCGGCAGCGCAGGCTCTGTGGTTAATGTGCCGATAAATACAACGCTTCCGGTGGCATTCATCAACACGGCATCTGCCGGCACTATTACCTGCTCGAATCCTGTTTCTATTGTCAATGCAACGGCATCGTCATCGGGGACTTCGATCACCTACAGCTGGACGAGTGTGAGCGGCCCTATGGCTAACAGCAATACGAACGCACCGGCCATCAGCGCGGCGGGCGATTATACGCTCACGGTATACGATATGCAGAATGGCTGCAGCAACACGGCTACGGTGACTATTCCGAGCAACCTGATGCAGCCCAGCGGCGTCAGCGCCGGATCCAATACGGTGCTGCCCTGCAACAATGGCAACAGTATTGTTTTGCATGGCTTAAGCTCGCCTAACGTGTCCTTCCAATGGCAGGGACCGGGCGGCTACACGGCTTCCACGCAGAACGCATCGGGTGTTACGGTTCCGGGACAATATGTGTTTACGGCAACTGATCTGACGAGCGGCTGTAGCGTGCAGGCTTCGGTAACGGTAGCAAGCCAGAGCGTGGTAGCGGCTTTCACTCCCGACCAAACGGGCGGCCTGGCGCCTTTACCGGTGAATTTCAGCAATAGCAGCACGGGCGGCAGCACGTATTCCTGGAATTTCGGCGATGGCAATACGGCCACAACATTCAACACCAGCAATACGTTCCAGGGCTCGGGAACCTATACGGTGATTCTCACGGTATACAATGCTTCGGGCACCTGCAGCGATACGGCCAGCGCCATCATTGTGATGGAGGATGAGCTGAGCCTGGAGATCCCGAATGTGTTTACGCCAAACAACGATAACATCAACGATCTGTTTACGATCAAATCCAAAGGGGTGAAAGAGATCTCCCTGCAGATCTTCAACCGCTGGGGTGAGAAACTGTATGAGTTTACGGGCGCCAAAGCGGCCTGGGACGGGATGACCGGCCAGGGAGGCCTTGTGCCGGATGCCACGTATTTCTATTTCGTGAAGGCTACCGGATTTAACGAGACCGTGATCGAGAAAAACGGAACGGTGAACCTGTTCCGCTAAATTTAACTTAAAGTTTACCTGAAAAGGGCTTCCCGAAGATGCGGGAGGCCTTTTTTGTTTTCAGCTAAAGCCCTTGTTGGTGAAAACACCAACAAGGGCATAAGTGAAAACACCAACCAGGGCATAGCAATACGAGGTTGAGGGCATTCGAGGCTCATAAAAGCCTGACAAAATTACCGGCCAGTCGAAAAATAGCCTATTTTTGATATCCCGTTTGTTAAGCTTTTGGGGAAATAGAGCCCGTAAATAATTAAAAAACAGGCTATTTCTTGAATATTTTTCAACATTTTTTTTGTTGATGAATAAAATAATCATATCTTTGCCGTCCCCAAAATGGGGAGAAAGCGTAAATTATAGTAAAATCAAGTAACACAGAGGATTTAAGATGCCTACAATATCGCAATTAGTAAGAAAAGGACGCTACAAAGCTCCTAACAAAAGTAAATCGGCCGCTTTGGATTCATGTCCACAACGCCGTGGTGTTTGTACCCGTGTGTACACAACAACCCCTAAGAAACCTAACTCAGCTATGCGCAAAGTAGCGAAGGTACGTTTAACCAATAAGCAAGAGATCATTGCTTATATCCCGGGTGAGGGACACAACCTGCAGGAGCACAGTATCGTACTGGTACGCGGCGGCAGGGTGAAAGACTTACCGGGTGTGCGTTATCATATCGTTCGCGGATCTTTGGATACCGCTGGTGTAGAAGGCAGAAAACAACAACGTTCCAAATATGGAACAAAACGTCCGAAGGCGGGTGCTGCTGCAGCTCCGGCAAAAGGCAAGAAAAAATAATCCATAAGACAATTTAAGTAGATTAACCATGAGGAAATCAACCGCTAAAAAAAGAATCCTGTTACCTGATCCAATATATAACGATATATTGGTTACCCGCTTTTTAAACAGCTTAATGTACGACGGTAAGAAAAATACCGCGTCAAAATTATTTCACGAGTGCTTAGAGATCGTTGCAAAACGTACTAACGAAGATGGCCTGGAAGTTTTCAAAAAAGGATTAGCAAATGTTACTCCGCAAGTTGAAGTTCGTTCACGCCGTGTTGGTGGTGCAACTTTCCAGATTCCTTCTGAGGTTCGCCCTGAGAGGAAATTAGCTTTGGCTATTAAATGGATGATCACTTACGCCCGTAAACGCAACGAAAAATCAATGGCTCAGAAATTAGCCGGAGAAATCGTTTCTGCCTCCAAAGAAGAAGGTGCTGCTTTCAAAAAGAAAGAAGACGTACACAAAATGGCAGAAGCCAATAAAGCATTTTCACATTTCAGATTCTAATATAAAATGGCAGATTTAAGATATACAAGAAATATTGGTATTGCTGCGCACATCGATGCTGGTAAAACAACCACCACGGAGCGTATTCTTTACTATACAGGCGTAAACCACAAGATTGGTGAGGTGCACGAAGGTGCAGCTACCATGGACTGGATGGCACAGGAGCAAGAGCGTGGTATTACCATTACCTCTGCTGCTACCACTTGTTTTTGGAAATACCGCGACAATAACTACAAAATTAACATCATTGATACCCCGGGCCACGTTGACTTTACTGTTGAGGTGAATCGTTCGTTAAGGGTATTGGATGGTCTGGTATTCTTGTTCTCAGCGGTTGACGGTGTTGAGCCTCAATCTGAGACTAACTGGCGTTTAGCGGATAACTACAATGTTACCCGTTTAGGCTTCGTTAATAAAATGGACCGCCAGGGTGCTGACTTCTTAAAAGTAGTAAAGCAAACCCGCGAAATTTTAGGTGGTAACGCCGTTCCTCTTCAAATCCCGATCGGTGCTGAAGAAAACTTTATCGGTGTGGTTGATTTGATCAACTTCCGTGGTATCGTTTGGAATGAGCATGATAAAGGTATGACTTTTAAAGAGGTTCCTATTCCGGAAGACTTATTAGAAGAAGCAACTGAGTGGAGAGAGAAAATGCTGGAGGCTGTTTCTGAGTTCGACGACAAGATCATGGAGAAATTCTTCGATGCTCCTGATACGATCACTGAAAGGGAAGTTCTGGATGCCTTGCGCAAAGCATGTGTTGCCAACAAAATCGTTCCTATGGTTTGCGGTTCATCTTTCAAAAACAAAGGTGTACAAACCATGCTGGATCTGGTGATGGAATTAATGCCATCTCCATTAGACAAACCTGAAACCAAAGGTACTAACCCTGACACTGAGCAGGAAGTTAGCCGTAGGCCGGATGTTAAAGAACCATTTACTGCTTTAGCATTTAAAATTGCAACCGATCCTTTCGTAGGTCGTTTAGCATTTTTCCGCGCTTACTCCGGCCGCTTAGATGCCGGTTCTTATGTACTGAACACCCGTTCAGGTAACAAAGAGCGTATTTCCCGCATCTTCCAGATGCACGCGAATAAACAAAATCCAATCGAATTTATCGAAGCCGGTGATATCGGTGCAGCGGTAGGTTTCAAAGATATCCGTACAGGTGATACTTTATGTGATGAGAAACACCCGATTGTGTTAGAGGCGATGAATTTCCCTGAGCCGGTAATCGGTTTAGCGATCGAGCCAAAAACACAAGGCGATTTAGACCGCTTAGGTGTGGGCCTGAATAAACTGGCTGAAGAGGATCCGACCTTCCGTGTTCACACGGATGAAGATTCAGGACAGACCATCATCTCCGGTATGGGTGAGCTTCACTTAGAGATCATCATCGACCGTTTGAAACGTGAGTTCAAGGTAGAGGTGAACCAGGGTGAGCCGCAGGTATCTTACAAAGAGTCTATTTCTGCCTCTTACGAGCACCGCGAGGTTTACAAAAAACAAACCGGTGGCCGTGGTAAATTTGCCGATATTAAAGTGGTTCTGGGTCCTGTGGATGCAGATTTCGACAGAACAAAAGGCGATTTACAGTTTGTGAACGAGATCACCGGTGGTTCAATTCCACGTGAGTTCATTCCTTCTGTAGAGAAAGGCTTTAAAGCGTCTATGGTAAACGGTATCTTAGCCGGGTATCCACTGGATAACTTAAAAGTACGCCTGATTGACGGATCTTTCCACGCAGTCGATTCGGATTCATTATCTTTCGAGATCTGTGCCCGTTCAGCATACCGCGAAGCATTAGGAAAATGTAAGCCGGTACTGATGGAGCCGATCATGAAAGTAGAAGTACTGACTCCTGAGCAAAACATGGGTGATGTGGTAGGTGACTTAAACCGTCGTCGTGGCCAGATCGAAGGTATGGACTCTAAAAATAACTCACAGGTTATTAAAGCTAAAGTTCCATTATCTGAAATGTTCGGTTACGTGACTCAATTACGTACGTTAACATCAGGCCGCGCAACATCGACTATGGAGTTCTCTCACTATGCCGATGCTCCTGCCAACGTTGCAGCTGACGTGATTGCTAAATCAAAAGGCAATAAAGAAAAAGTTTAATCGCATTACACATCTATAACATGAGCCAAAGAATCAGAATAAAATTAAAATCATACGATTACAACCTGGTGGATAAATCTGCTGAGAAAATCGTAAAAACCGTAAAAATGACGGGAGCTGTAGTGAATGGACCAATTCCATTACCTACATCTAAACGAATCTTCACCGTATTACGTTCGCCACACGTTAACAAAAAAGCGCGTGAGCAGTTCCAGGTGTGCGACTACAAGCGTTTGTTAGACATTTACAGTTCTTCTTCTAAAACTGTAGACGCCCTGATGAAACTTGAGCTGCCTAGCGGTGTTGAGGTTGAGATCAAAGTTTAACCCTCTGTTCTCTGTAAGTTTTACCGGCGCTTCGACACCCTTCGGCTTCGCTCAGGATGCGTGGAAACACAAAGCGCAGGAACAACTTTTTTAAGGTTAATATTGAAACATAAATAATTAGTAAAAACAAATAACAAAAAAGTAAAATGTCTGGAATTATTGGTAAAAAAATAGGAATGACTAGCTTCTTCGATGCCAATGGCAAGTATGTGCCATGCACAGTTATTGAAGCGGGTCCTTGCGTAGTGACGCAAGTAAAAACCAATGAAAAGGACGGGTACACAGCTTTACAGTTAGCATTCGACGAGAAAAAAGAAAAACACACGTCGTCTGCGATGAAAGGTCACTTTGAATTATCAAAAACGACCCCAAAACGTAAGCTTGTTGAATTCCGTTCTTTTGAGGAAGCAAAAAATTTAGGTGATGTAGTAACTCTCGATATGTTTGTAGAAGGCGATTTCGTAGATGTGGTTGGTACCTCTAAAGGTAAAGGTTTCCAGGGTGTTGTAAAACGTCACGGTTTTGGTGGTGTTGGTGGTTCTACTCACGGTCAGCACGATCGTCAGAGAGCTCCCGGCTCATTAGGTGCTTCGTCTGATCCTTCACGTGTATTCAAAGGAATGCGCATGGCCGGAAGAACAGGTGGAAACAGGAAAAAAATCCAAAACCTGGTAGTTGTTAAAGTAATGGCAGAAAAGAATGTGCTTTTGATCAAAGGTTCTATTCCTGGTGCTAAAGGGTCTTACGTTATAATCGAGAAGTAATCATGCAAGTAGAAATATTAAACATAAGCGGTAAAAAAACTACCAAGAAGGTAGATTTAACCGACAGCATCTTTGGCGCAGAGCCAAACGATCATAGCATTTACCTGGATGTGAAGCACTATTTAGCTGCTCAGCGTCAGGGAACTCACAAAGCAAAAGAGCGTGCTGAAATCGCAAGAACCACTAAAAAACTGAAACGCCAGAAGGGAACAGGCGGAGCCCGTGCGGGTTCTATGAAATCCCCGGTTTTCGTTGGTGGTGGCCGCGCATTCGGTCCTCGTCCGCGTAACTACGACTTCAAACTGAACAAAAAAGTAAAACAGCTGGCGCGTATCTCTGCTTTAGCTTATAAAGCAAAAGAAAACGCGATCACCGTGCTGGAAGACTTCACGTTTGACGCTCCAAAAACCAAAAATTACGTGGATTTGATCAAAAACCTGAACTTATCTGACAAAAAAACCCTGTTAGTGTTAGGTGATGCAAATAAAAACGTATATTTGTCGTCCCGTAATTTAGAGGGGGCAAAAGTAGTAACCGCTTTAGAGTTAAACACTTATGATATTGTTAATGCACAAACATTAATTTTATCAGAGGGTTCGGTTAAAGTATTAGAAACGCTGTTAAACAACAAATAATAATGGAAATATTAATTAAACCAATCATCACCGAAAAGATGACTTCCTTAGCCGAGAAGTTGAATCGCTATGGTTTTGTGGTAGATAAAGGCGCCAACAAAGTACAGATTAAGCAAGCAGTTGAAAAAATGTACGGTGTAAAAGTTGAAGCAGTTAATACTCAACAATACGTAGGTAAGGTAAAAACCCGCAATACCACCCGTGGTATCGCTATTGGCCGCGTGAACCGTTCAAAACGTGCTTTTGTCACATTAAAAGCCGGCGAAGTAATTGATTTTTACGCTAATATTTAATCTGATAAAAGACACAAGAAATGGCATTAAAAAAATTCAGACCGTTAACTCCAAGTCAACGTTTCAAAATAGCAAGTGATAATTCAGACATCACTACCAACGTCCCTGAAAAAAGCTTATTAACTTCGGTTAAAAACAGCGGTGGACGTGATAATACCGGTAAAATGACTATCCGCAACATCGGTGGTGGTCACAAAAAACAATACCGTATCATCGACTTCAAACGTAATAAAGATGGTATCGAAGGCGTCGTAGCTTCTATCGAGTATGATCCAAACCGTACATCACGTATCGCTTTGATCCACTACAAAGATGGTGAGAAACGTTACATCCTTGCTCCACAAGGTTTAGAAGTTGGTAAAAAAGTAATGTCAGGCGCTACAGCATTGCCGGAAGTTGGTAACTGCATGTTCTTATCTGATATTCCATTGGGTACCATTATTTCCAATATCGAGTTACGTCCAGGACAAGGTGGTGCTATGGCACGCTCTGCAGGAACTTACGCTCAGCTGACTGCCCGCGATGGCAAATACGCTGTACTGCGTATGCCTTCCGGTGAGGTTCGTATGATCCTCATCACTTGCAAAGCTACTATCGGTGCAATCTCAAATCCTGATCACAGCTTAGAGATCTCCGGTAAAGCAGGTCGCTCACGCTGGTTAGGTCGTCGTTCACGCACAAGGCCGGTGGCAATGAACCCGGTTGATCACCCGATGGGTGGTGGTGAAGGTCGCGCTTCCGGTGGACAGCCGCGCTCTCGCAACGGTATTCCTGCTAAAGGATACAAAACCCGTTACAAGGCTAAATCATCGAACCAACACATTATCAAAAGAAGAAATAAATAATTCATAAACGTTTAATGGCCCTTCCGCTCCGTGAGGATAGCGGAAGGGTTTCAAAACTTAAAACAAGCAATGGCAAGATCATTAAAAAAAGGTCCTTTTATTGACCACAACTTAGAGAAAAAAGTTACTCAAATGAATGAGAGTAACAAAAAAACGGTGCTGAAAACATGGGCACGTCGTTCTGTTATTTACCCTGAAATGGTTGGACATACCTTCGCAGTACATAACGGAAATAAATTTATCCCGGTATATGTAACGGAGAACATGGTAGGCCACAAATTAGGAGAATTTGCAGCTACCCGATCATTCAAAGGTCACTCAGGTAATAACAAGAAGTAATTAAGTTGATAAAGAAATTAAGTCATGGGTAAAAGAAAAAGATTAGTAGCAGAGGCACGCAAAGAAGCAAATAAGAGTACTTATTTTGCTAAGTTAAACAGCTGCCCTACATCACCTCGTAAAATGCGCCAGGTTGCGGATTTGGTAAGAGGTATGGAAGCATACAAGGCGTTGAACGTATTAAAATTCAACACGCGCGAAGCATCAGGCCGTTTAGAGAAATTATTAAAATCTGCCATTGCGAATTACGAAGCAAAAACAGGATCACGTCCTGAAGAAAATACATTATTTGTTACTTCTATCATGGTGGACAGCGCTATTATGGCGAAACGTTTGCGCACTGCGCCTCAGGGCCGTGGTTACAGGATCAGAAAACGTTCTAACCACGTTACTTTAGAAGTAGGTACGGCAGTGGCCAGTACTAAAAAAGCTGAAAGAAAAGCAGCTGCAATCACTAAATCAGAAGATAAAAAATAAGAATAGAAATGGGACAAAAAGCAAATCCAATAGGTTTACGTTTAGGTGTAATTAAAGGCTGGGATTCAAACTGGTTTGGCGGAAGAGATTACGCTGACAAATTAGTAGAAGATCAACAGATCCGTGAATACTTAAAAGTTCGTCTGCCAAAAGGCAGCATTTCTAAAATCGTTATTGAAAGAACCTTAAAGTTAATAACCGTTACTATTAACACAGCGCGTCCTGGTATCATCATCGGGAAAGGCGGTAAGGAAGTAGATAAGCTCAAAGAAGAGCTGAAAAAGGTAACCAAGAAAGAGATCCAGATCAATATTTTCGAGATCAAACGCCCTGAGTTGGATGCGCGTTTGGTATCTGACAGTATTGCCCGCCAGATTGAAGGCCGTATCTCTTTCCGCCGTGCCGCAAAAATGTCTATTGCATCTACGATGCGTATGGGCGCAGAAGGGATCAAAATCAAAGTATCCGGTCGTTTAGGCGGTGCGGAGATGGCAAGGACAGAGGGATATAAAGAAGGACGTACTCCGTTACAGACGTTACGCGCTGATATCGATTATGCTATTGCTGAAGCTCACACTACTTATGGTCGTATTGGTGTTAAGGTTTGGATCTGCAAAGGTGAGGTTTATGGAAAACGCGATTTATCTCCAAACTTCGGTTTAGATAAAGAGAAAAAAACAGGCTCTAACAATCCTGCTCCTAAATTCGCCGGCCGCGGTCCGAAACGCGACGACAAAAGAAGAAACGACAAATAATTAACAAGAAGTAAGTAACAAGCATTTAAAGGTTTACAGAACATGATACAGCCAAAAAGAACGAAATATAGGAAGATGCATAAGATGAAGATGAAAGGCAACGCCAAACGTGGCGATCAATTAGCCTTCGGTTCATTCGGTATTAAAGCATTGGACGAAAGTTGGGTTACCGCCCGCCAGATCGAATCTGCACGTATTGCTTTAACACGTTTCATGAAACGTGAAGGCCAGGTGTGGATCCGCATTTTCCCTGACAAGCCTATTACCAAAAAACCTGCAGAGGTTCGTATGGGTAAAGGTAAAGGTGCTCCTGAGTATTGGGTAGCTCCTGTAAAAAAAGGACGTATGTTATTTGAAGCTGAAGGTGTTCCTTTGGAAGTTGCAAAAGAAGCGTTGCGTTTAGCTGCTCAAAAATTACCTATTGTTACCAAATTCGTCGTTCGCAGAGATTACGAAGAAACAACAGTTTAATTTCCAAAAAGACTCAAGAAACATGAAAAATAAAGACATCGTTGCCCTGTCAACTGCAGAATTACAGGCGAAAATGACCGAAGAGCAAGCTAACCTAACGAAATTACGTTTAAACCACGCCACTTCTCCGATCGAAAACCCAATCAAAATCCGCGATAGCCGCAAAGCAGTTGCCCGTTTGGCCACTGAATTAACCAAAAGAAACAACGCTTCTAAATAAGACTACAATGGAAGAAAGAAATTTAAGAAAAGAGAAAATCGGGGTTGTGAAAAGCAACAAAATGCAAAAGTCAATTGTAGTTGCGGTTATGCGTAAAGTGAAACACCCTAAATACGGTAAATTCGTAAATAAAACCTCTACATTCGTAGCTCACGACGAGAACAACGAATGCAGCATCGGTGATACTGTTAAAATTGCTGAAACACGCCCATTAAGCAAATCTAAAAACTGGCGTTTGGTTGAAGTGTTAGAAAAAGTAAAATAATTACTATTAAAAGTTTTAGAAAAAATGGTACAAAACGAATCAAGATTAGCAGTAGCCGATAACAGCGGAGCCAAAGAGGTTCTGGTGATCCGTGTCTTAGGAGGTACAAGGAAGCGTTATGCTTCTATTGGAGATAAAATCGTAGTAACGATTAAAAGCGCTTTACCATCCGGTAACGTGAAAAAAGGAACTGTTCATAAAGCAGTTGTTGTAAGGGTAAAGAAAGAGATCCGTCGTGCAGATGGTTCTTATATCCGCTTCGATGACAATGCCTGCGTTATCCTTAACCAGGGTGATGAGATCCGTGGAACACGTATCTTCGGCCCTGTTGCCCGTGAACTGCGCGATAAGCAATTCATGAAAATCATTTCATTAGCACCAGAGGTGCTTTAATTAAAAAATTGTCTGAAGAAATGTCAAAATTAAAATTAAAAAAAGGCGATACTGTAAAAGTAATATCTGGCGAATCCAGAGGCCAAGAAGGTAAAATCGTGTCTATCGACACGAAAAAAGAAAGAGCCATTGTAGAAGGTGTGAACATGATCAGCAAGCACACCAAACCAAGCGCTAAAAACGCTAACGGTGGTATTGTTAAACAAGAGGGCTCCATCCACATCTCTAACTTAATGTATGTAGAAGGTGGCAAAACGGTAAGGATCGGTCGTGTATTGAACGAGAAATCCGGTAAACTGGAGCGTATTTCTAAAAAAACTAAAGCAGCAATCAAATAACAATGGCTACAACAACATATTCTCCTAGACTAAAGGACAAATACAAAGCTGAGATCATCAACAACCTGAAAAAACAGTTTCAGTATACTTCCTCTATGCAGGTTCCCAAATTAGAGAAGATCTGCATCAACCAGGGTATCGGCGACGCGGTTTCCGACAAAAAAATGATCGAATCGGCTGTAAAAGAAATGACAACTATCACCGGTCAGAAAGCGGTTCCTACCTACTCTACCAAAGATATCTCCAACTTCAAATTACGTAAAGGCGTAGCCATCGGGGTTCGTGTAACCCTGCGCGGCGACAAAATGTACGAATTCCTGGACCGTTTGATCGCTTCTTCCCTGCCACGTATCCGCGACTTCAAAGGCGTGAACGACAAAGGCTTCGACGGACGCGGTAACTATACCTTAGGTATTACCGAGCAAATCATCTTCCCGGAGATCGACATCGATAAAGTAAGCAAAATCCAGGGTATGGACATCACTTTTGTGACTTCTGCCCCTACGGATAAAGAAGCTCACGCTTTATTAACTGAATTTGGTATTCCATTCAAAAAGAAATAGTATATTTACAGCCCTGAAAAAAAGATAAAATGGCAAAAGAATCAATGAAGGCACGTGATGCCAAAAGAAAAAGACTGGTAGACACTTACGCAGCTAAACGCGAAGAGCTTAAAAAAGCTGGTAACTATTCTGATCTTCAGAAATTACCTAAAAACTCATGCAAAGTGAGAATGCGTAACCGTTGCAAGCTTACCGGCCGTCCTCGTGGTTACATGAGGGATTTCGGTATCAGCCGTGTTACTTTCCGTGAGATGGTATTATTCGGATTAATCCCGGGTGTTACCAAATCCAGCTTCTAAGCAGGAAAGCACAAGAACAGAGTATTAATATAATTATCCTGAGGTCGGGATAACATATAAAAACAAATAAAATGACAGATACAATATCAGATTACCTGACACGCGTAAGAAACGCCATCAGCGCAAACCACAGGATCGTAGAGATCCCAGCTTCTAACCTGAAAAAAGAGATCACCAAGATCCTTTTCGACAAAGGTTTCATCCTCAACTACAAATTCGAGGAGAATGAAAAAAAACAGGGAACTATCAAAATAGCCCTGAAGTACAATCCCGTAACAAAACTATCAGCTATCCGCTCTTTAGACAGAGTATCCTCTCCTGGTTTACGTAAGTATACCGGTGCTGCTACTATGCCAAAAGTACAAAACGGATTAGGCGTTGCTATTATCTCTACATCCAAAGGTGTAATGACAGATAAAGAGGCCCGCAAAATGAATGTTGGCGGCGAAGTTTTATGTTACATTTCTTAATTTAGAGGGAGGAAAAAATCATGTCACGTATAGGAAAATTACCAATCACAGTTCCTGCAGGCGTTGAAGTCAACGTAAAAGGAACGACTGTTTCCGTTAAAGGCAAATTAGGTACTTTAACAGAAACTATTGATTCAGATATTAAAGTAGAGATCGAGAACGGTATCGTTACCGTTAGCCGTCCTACTGATCAGAAACGCCACAGGGCTTTACACGGTTTATACCGCGCCCTGATCTTTAACATGGTTAAAGGCGTATCTGAAGGTTACAAAACAGAACAGGAATTAGTAGGTGTAGGTTACCGTGCTTCCAACAAAGGACAGCTGCTGGAGCTTGCTTTAGGTTTCTCTCACAACGTTGTGTTCGAGCTGCCGGCTGAGATCAAAATCACCACTGCTTCTGAAAAAGGCCAGAACCCTAAAATCACTTTAGAGAGCTCTGACAAACAATTGCTGGGTATGGTTGCGGCAAAAATCCGTAGCTTGCGTAAACCTGAGCCTTACAAAGGAAAAGGTATTAAATTTACAGGCGAGATCATCCGTCGTAAAGCAGGTAAATCAGCCAGCAAAAAATAACATAATTCAATTAGTATTAATCATCTTCAAAAAACTGGAAAGATGGCACTCAATAAAAAAGAAAGAAGACAACGCATTAAAAATAAAATCCGCAAGACGGTTTCAGGCACAGCTAGCCAACCCCGTTTAAGCGTATTCAGAAGCAATGCCGGTATCTACGCTCAACTGATCGACGATAAAACCGGAAAAACAATTGCTGCTATTGGAACTAACGATAAAGCTCTGAAAGACTCGAAAGCGACTAAAAGCGAACAGGCTAAGGAAGTTGGAAAACTGATCGCCGAAAAAGCAACAACTGCAGGAATTACCTCAGTGGTGTTCGACAGGAGCGGTTACTTATACCATGGCCGTATCAAATCGTTGGCAGAAGGTGCTCGTGAAGCAGGTTTAAAATTTTAATCAGTAAAAAAAGAACATTCATAACATGTCAAAAGAAGTTGTAAAAAGAGTAAAATCTACCGACATCGAGCTAAAAGATAAATTAGTAGCGATCCAGCGTGTAACCAAAGTAACCAAAGGTGGTCGTCACTTCAGTTTCGCAGCTATCGTGGTTGTTGGTGATGAAAAAGGTGTTGTAGGATACGGTTTGGGTAAAGCCAACGAGGTAACCGACGCCATCACCAAAGGCATCGACGACGCTAAAAAGAACCTGGTGAAAGTTTCTGTATTAAAAGGAACTGTTCCTCACCCTGAAAACGGTAAATTCGGCGGATCCCGCGTATTCCTGAAACCAGCTGCTCACGGTACCGGTGTAATTGCCGGTGGTGCGATGCGTGCCGTACTGGAAAGCGTTGGTATCACCGACGTACTTGCCAAATCAAAAGGCTCTTCGAACCCACACAACGTGGTAAAAGCAACCATCGACGCTTTATCAAAAATGCGCGATCCATTAGCTGTATCAAGACAAAGGGGAGTTACATTAGACAAAATTTTTAACGGATAATCACAGAAGATATGGCACAGGTAAAAATTACATTATCTAAAAGTTTCATCAAAAGAAACGCTAGAACACGCGCTACAGTTCAGGCTTTAGGCCTGAGAAAAACCCAGCAATCCGTAGTAAAAGAAGTTACTCCACAGATCCAGGGAATGATCAACGCTGTTGCTCATTTATTAACAGTAGAAAACATTTAATCTATAACGTATTTTAAAATGCAATTAAATTCATTAACACCTGCAAAAGGGTCAGTAAAATCGAACTACAGAAGAGGCCGTGGACAAGGTTCAGGCGGTGGCGGTACAGCTACACGCGGTCACAAAGGTGCTCAATCCCGTTCGGGTCACTCTAAAAAGCGTGGTTTCGAAGGTGGTCAGATGCCTTTACAGCGTCGTGTTCCTAAATTCGGTTTCAAAAACATCAACCGCGTTGAGCACACAGGCGTAAACCTGGATGCAATCCAGCGTATTGTTGACGCTCAGAACTTAACCGAGATCACCGTAGAAACCCTGATCAAAAGTGGTCTGGCTTCTAAAAACGACCTGGTAAAGATCTTAGGCCGTGGCGAATTAAAATCAAAAGTTAACATCAACGTTCACGCTTTCACAGCAACTGCAAAAGCTGCTATCGAAGCAAAAGGCGGTGTGGCAACAGCAATTTAAGAAGCTATATGAATAGCTATGTTTTTTTAAGCATACGCCCTACTCTACATAGCTATAACATTAAAAAAGAAATAAAAACTATATGAAACGTTTTTTTGAAACCCTCCAGAATATCTGGAAGATAGAAGAGCTGAAGCAAAGGATTCTAACGACCCTTGGCTTGATTCTGATCTATCGTTTGGGTTCTTATGTTGTATTGCCGGGTATTGATACCGAAGTATTGGCAGCTGCAAATGCTAACTCCAATGACGGAGGGATCGTTGCCCTGATCAATGCGTTCGCCGGTGGTGCATTCTCAAGAGCTTCTATTTTCGGTTTAGGGATCATGCCTTATATCACGGCATCCATCATCATCCAGTTACTGGGGATGGCGGTTCCTTATTTCCAGAAAATGCAGAAAGAAGGCGAAAGCGGACGTAAAAAGATCAACCAATACACCCGTTTCTTAACAGTTGCCGTTACCGCTGTACAGGCTCCGGGTTATTTAGCTGCACAGGTTTATTCTAAGCCTGGTGTAGTGGCCATCGATCACGCCTGGTTCGGGATCCAATCCACGATCATCTTAGTAGCCGGTACCATGTTCATCATGTGGCTGGGCGAAAGAATCACCGATAAGGGTATCGGGAACGGGATCTCTATTCTCATCATGATCGGTATTATCTCCCGCTTACCGTTCGCTATCACATCCGAGTTCGGAGCACGCTTACAGAGCGCCGGCGGTGGATTGATCGTGTTCCTGCTGGAGATCGTAGCCATCCTGTTGATCATCATCAGCTGTATCTTACTGGTTCAGGGCACCCGGAGAGTTCCGGTGCAGTACGCCAAGAAGATCGTCGGCAACAAGCAATATGGTGGCGTTCGTCAGTATTTACCGTTAAAAGTAAACTCTGCCGGTGTTATGCCTATCATCTTCGCTCAAGCCATCATGTTTATTCCTAACGCGATTGCCAACTACAACGGCAATTCGGGCGGAATTTTCTCGGAGCGCTACGGATTCTGGTACAACTTTATCTTCGCGGTCCTTATCATTGCTTTTACCTACTTCTATACGGCTATCATGATCAATCCTAACCAACTGGCGGACGACATGAAACGTAACGGAGGATTTGTTCCGGGCGTAAAACCGGGTAAAGCCACAGCAGAGTTTATTGACCAGGTGATGTCACGTATCACATTGCCGGGTGCTATTTTCCTTGCTTTCATTGCGGTATTGCCTGCTTTTGCAACCAAGGCGGGAATCAACAGTGCTTTTGCCGATTTCTTCGGTGGCACCTCGTTGCTGATCCTGGTGGGTGTTGTGTTGGACACCCTGCAGCAGATCGAAACCTACCTGCTTAACCGTCATTACGACGGCTTAATGCAAAACGGAAGAATCAAAGGCCGAACCAGTAACCAAATGACTATGCAACAAGCTTAAGAACGATGGCGAAACAAGCAAACATAGAACTGGACGGTACCATCGTAGAATCCCTGAGCAATGCCATGTTCAGGGTGGAATTAGAGAACGGGCACATTGTCATCGCCCACATCTCCGGAAAAATGAGGATGCACTATATCAAGATCCTCACCGGCGACAAAGTGAAACTGGAAATGAGCCCTTATGATTTGACCAAAGGCAGGATTACTTACAGATACAAATAATTAACGAATTTTAACAAACAAGTCACATGAAAGTTAGAGCATCCATCAAAAAGAGAAGCGCCGATTGCAAAATCGTTCGCCGCAAAGGAAAGTTGTACATTATCAACAAAAAAAACCCTAAGTTTAAACAAAGACAAAAATAATTTCGTATTTTCGCGAACTTTTTAAAAACAATTATATAATAATGGCACGTATTGCAGGTATAGATTTACCAAAAAATAAAAGAGGAGAAATAGGATTAACCTATATTTTTGGTATTGGACGTAGCAGAGCTCAACGCATCTTAACAGAAGCTGGCATCGACTTTAATAAAAAAGTGAGCGAGTGGAATGATGACGAGCAGAACGCTATCCGTAAAATCGTTAACGATAATTACAAAGTAGAAGGCGGTCTTCGCTCGGAGGTTGCTCTGAACATCAAACGTTTAACAGATATCGGATCTTACCGTGGTATCCGTCACCGTAATGGTTTGCCTGTTCGCGGACAACGTACAAAAACCAACTCTCGTACCCGTAAAGGTAAGCGTAAGACAGTTGCTAACAAGAAAAAAGTTACCAAGTAATAAATAATTAAAGATTTAACGAGTTAGAGAGTTGGAGAGTTTAAGAAACCCCGGATCAATAGCTCAACAAATCAATAACTCAACAAATAAAAGCAAATGGCTAAACAACAATCATCGGTAGCAGCTGCGAAAGCTAACGCCAAAAAAAGAGTAGTAAAGGTTGAAGCGGTTGGAGAAGCTCACTTAAACGCTACTTTCAATAATATCATTATCTCTTTAACCAACAGCGCAGGCCAGGTTATCTCCTGGTCAAGTGCCGGTAAAATGGGATTCCGCGGTTCTAAAAAGAACACGCCTTACGCAGCTCAGTTAGCAGCTGCCGATTGCTCTAAAGTAGCATCTGATTTAGGCTTACGTAAAGTAAAAGTATACGTAAAAGGACCTGGAGCAGGAAGAGAGTCAGCTATCAGAACTATCGCTACCTCCGGTATCGAAGTAACTGAGATCATTGACATCACTCCTATGCCTCACAATGGCTGCCGTCCTCCAAAACGTCGTCGTTGCTAATTCCTGATGTGCATCAGCAAGAAAGCAATAGTTTTTAAAATAGTAAAATAACAGAAATTATAAAATAAAATGGCAAGATATACAGGTCCTAAATCCAAAATTGCAAGAAAATTCAGAGAGCCAATTTTTGGTCCGGATAAAGCATTAGAGAAAAAGAACTATCCTCCGGGACAGCACGGAAATACCAAGAAAAAAGGTAAAAAATCCGAATACGCAATCCAGCTCCAGGAGAAACAAAAAGCAAAATATACTTACGGTATTTTAGAAAAACAATTTGCCAGGACGTTTGACAGGGCTGCACGTGCACACGGTATTACCGGTGAGGTGTTATTGCAACTGATCGAGTCCCGTCTGGATAACGTGGTTTACCGTTTAGGCATCGCTCCTTCCCGTAGGGCTGCACGCCAATTGGTATCGCACACACACATTACCGTAAACGGTAGCGTGGTGAACATCCCATCTTACACCCTGAAAGCAGGTGATGTGATTGCTGTTCGCGAAAAATCACAGACTTTAGAGGCTATCACCCACTCTTTATCAGGTTCAGTGAATAAATATTCCTGGTTGGATTTCGACAAATCCAGCTTCACAGGAAAATTCATTTCCGTTCCTGAGCGTTCTCAGATCCCTGAAAACATTAAGGAGCAGCTGATCGTCGAGTTATACTCTAAGTAATAGAGTAGAACTCTGAAATAGTATAGCAAATTAGTTTTTAACCTATAACTTAATAAAATGGCAATATTAAATTTCGTAAAACCGGATAAGGTTGTTATGATTAACTCTACCGAAACGGAAGGACAATTCGAATTCCGTCCGCTGGAACCAGGCTTCGGTATCACTATAGGTAACTCATTACGTCGTATCCTGTTATCATCACTCGAAGGCCACGCTATTACCAGCGTACGCATTGAAGGTGTTGATCATGAGTTCTCCACCATCAAAGGTGTGGTAGAAGACGTGACTGAGATCATCTTAAATTTAAAACAGGTTCGTTTTAAAAAGCAGCTGGATAACCACGATGTAGAAAAAATCGTCATCCACTTTTCCGGAAACGAAAAATTTACTGCCGGTGAGATCGGGAAATTCGCCAACGGATTCCAGATCCTGAACCCAGATCTCGTGATCTTCAACTGCGAAAGCAACGTTAAATTAAAAATCGAATTAACCATCGATAAAGGACGCGGTTACGTTCCTGCAGAGGAAAACAAAACCAACTCCGCTCCTCAGGGCACTATTTTCATTGACTCTATTTACACGCCTATCAAAAACGTGAAATACACCATTGAAAACTACCGTGTAGAGCAAAAAACGGATTACGAAAAACTGATCCTGGATATCGTTTCCGATGGCTCTATCCACCCGAAAGAGGCGCTGAAAGAAGCTGCCAAAATCCTGATCTATCACTTCATGTTGTTCTCCGATGAGAAAATCACCCTGGACTCCGAAGAGAAAAAATCAGAAGAGGAATTCGATGAGACCTCCTTACACATGCGCCAGTTGCTGAAAACGAAACTGGTAGACATGGACCTTTCTGTACGCGCCCTGAACTGCTTAAAAGCTGCAGACGTGGAAACGTTAGGAGAGCTGGTTTCTTTCAACAAAAACGACCTGTTAAAATTCCGCAACTTTGGTAAAAAGTCTTTAACTGAGCTTGAAGATCTTGTATCTACTAAGGGTCTTCAGTTCGGAATGAACGTAGTAAAATATAAATTAGACAAAGATTAATCCAATTACAGAATTAGAGAATTAGTGAGTTACAGAGTTAAAAAATTCACCAATTCATTAACTCACCAATTCAAAAATTAAAAGACAATGAGACACGGAGATAAAATAAATAATTTAGGTAGGACACACTCTCACCGTAAAGCATTAATGAGCAATATGGCCTGCTCTTTGATCGAGCACAAACGTATTTTCACCACTTTGGCAAAAGCTAAAGCCCTGAGAACTTATGTAGAGCCACTCATCAACAAAAGCAAAGATGATTCAACTCACAGCCGCAGAACTGTATTCTCTTATTTAAAAAGCAAAGAAATCGTTGCTATGTTATTTAAGGATGTAGCCGTGAAAGTTGCTGAAAGAAACGGTGGTTACACCCGTATCATCAAAACCGGAAACCGTTTGGGTGATGCTGCTGAAATGGCACTGATCGAATTAGTTGATTTCAACGAGATCTACGCTAACGGTAAAGAAGCGAAAACGGAAAAAGCGAAAACAACCCGTCGTAGCCGTGCTAAAAAGCCAGCTACTAAAGCGGAAGGTACAGCTACTGAAACCAAAGCGGAAGACGCAGAATAATCTTTCAATTATACTTTTTTCAAGAAATCATCAAAACCCTGTTTTGATGATTTTTTTTTGACTATTTTCAAGCCGGTCTCACATGACAAACATCCGCAACGGGCCGGGAGAGCCAGCCGGTTTCTATAAAGCCATGAAGCTAAAACCATCATCGATTCCCTTGTTGATCACAGGCCTTGGCGTACTTGTCTTCTTTGTTATTCTGAAATGCCTTCATTTTCAACGCTGCGATTACACCTCCGACCTTTTCACCCACTTCCAGCTAAGCCATGACTGGCTGATCGGGAAACCGCTGTTTTATGAGAACTGTTTTGGTTTTCATAGTAAGCTCCACAATTATTTTATAGATCCGCTCCTAAGCCCCTTTACCTGGCTGTTTGGTGTTTACGGGCTCTTTGTAGCCCTTTTCGGGCTGCTCGCTGCCTCGTTTGCAATGGCGCTCAAAGTACTGGACCGGAATGATGCGTCATTTGGAAAGAAGCTGCTATGGCTGATGCTCTTCTCCTCTCCCCTGTCCTATTTTATTTTGCATAACGAGCATTACGGATTTCATGTAGAAACACTCCTGATTCCCCTGTCGCTACTGATGTGTGCTGCTTACCTTCAAAAAAGCAAATGGTACCTGCTTTGGGCGGCCTTAATCGTTTTGGTGAAGGAAGATGCCGTGATCGTATTATGGTCCTGCCTGATGATCGTGCATCTGAAAGATTGGAAAGGAAAACAGGCCACTGTAAAACAGTTTCTCCGGAAAGCAGCGGGCCTGACCCTGATTTGCTCCCTTATTTTTATAGCAGGCCTGCTATGGCTGAAATACCAGAACCACTGGGAAGTAACACGCCCGGGAGAGATCGCTGCAAAATTGCGGGGCAGCTCCTTTACCGGCTTGCGGGATTCCTTCCTGTACCTCATCCTACAGCGCGGGCAGCTGACCTTACCCATCGTCTTCATCGTATTTTTATGTGCCGGCTGGAGGTTCACGCTGGGTGCTATTGTGATCTCCATCCCTATCCTGGCGGCAAACCTGCTGGCCGGGATGATGTACTTTTCGGAGGAAGCTTCCGGAATACAAAATGCATTTTCGCTGCTTTGGACGCCCCGCCTGAGCATGTACTGGGCCTACTGGCTAAGCGTGGTGCTGATCGCCTTCACCTGCCTGTCGCCTGTCCGCATGCTCTCCTCACGGTTTGTGGGTATCTTAAGCCTTGCCTGTTTTGGAGTGCTCCTCTTTGTTTTCCAGATCCGTTTTTTGCTTCACTGTGATACGGTGCGCCGCTTCGATACGCTCAATAGCATGCGGGAAGCCTTTGAACCCGCTTTTCCGAACGAGGCCGACTGGGCCTTAGCGGCAGCGGCCATCATTGCCCGGCAACTCCCCGCTCATTATCCCGTGGCGCCCGTGGAGCGGGTTTTCGGGGCATTTCATAAACAGGACATCGTTTGGCTCAACCGGGTGGATAAGGCCTGGTATAAGCCGCGCATGATCTTAGCCAGCTATAACAAGGAGGACCTTCCGACCGATATGACGACGGTGATGACACATCCCCTGTTTATGCTCTACAAGGAAAAGCTGCACATCTATGTGGAAGCAGAAGACAGCAGCTATATCGCGAAAGCGGGAATTCGCGGGATCTGGACCGATCTGACTGCAAAATAGAGGATGCCTTGTCTATTTTTGCCCACCCGCTTTTGCCATCCCGGTCAAAATAGTATCTTTGAATTAAATTACATTCCCTTGAAAACACATTTATTTGCCCTTACAGCGCTTTTCTTCCTCCTGGCAGCCACATCATGCCAAAAGAAACCTACGGCCTCCTTTTCAACCGATAAGGAGGTATATACCAACCGGGAAGCCGTGCGTCTGAGCAATACCTCAACAGGGGCTTACTATTACACCTGGATCGTAAAAGGCCCGGGGCAGGAAGAGATCAGGGGATCGGAAGAGAATTTTTCCTTTGATCTGAGCCAGATCGGAACCTACGAGATCACCTTATGTGTTTATTCTAAAAATGGGAAAGAGGTCAGTAAAGTCAGCAAAACCATCGAGTCCCGGACAGCCATCACCTCCTATGTGTTTTACACCGACGACCTGGACAATACCTTAAAAAATGTCAGCGTCTATGTAGACAATCTGTATAAGGGAGCGATCACCACCAATTGCTACGCTGTGCCTACCTGCGGCACGCCCAATACCCTGACTCTGGAGATTCCGGACGGAATTCATGATCTTCGCTTTACGTTTGGCCCGATCGGCCATAACAAAATATATTATAATGTTCTCTTCTCCAATAATGGTCAAACCTGCAGGCCCTACCGGATCAGCAGCTAAAAAACGATTCATTCTTTAAAAACCCTACACATCATGAACATCAATTTTTTAATCATTCTTGCAGCGGCCGTTATCCCGATGATTATCGGCGCCATCTGGTACAACCCGAAAGTATTCGGCAATGCCTGGATGAAGGCCACCGAAATGACCGAAGAAAAGATCAAAGGCGCCCACATGGCGAAAATCTTCATCATTACCTTTATTTTTATGTTCATCCTGGCTTTTGTAATGCAAATGCTGGTGATTCACCAGGTGCATACCATGGCGATCCTTTATAACCAGCCTGATTTCGCCGAGCCTAACTCTACCTCTTCGCAAATGATGAAACAGTTCATGGAGCTGTACGGCAACAGCTATCGCACCTTCAAGCATGGCGCCTTCCACGGCACCTTTGCGGGGATTACCATTGCCCTGCCGATCCTTGGCACCAATGCCCTGTTTGAGCGCCGGGGCTTTAAATACATTGCCATCAACGCGGGCTACTGGATCGTCAGCATGGCCCTGATGGGCGGTGTGATCTGCGCCTTTTCGTAGGCTATACACTATTTGAGTTTTTTCTGCGTTGTAAGGCTATTCCCCACCTTTACCCGATTATGAAAAACCAACACTTACAAACGAGGGGGTACCTGCATGCTGTTATCAGCCTGGCGTTGATTCTGTTCGTCATTGTATTTACCATCCGCATGGCAGGCGAAAAGCAACATTCCCTGATGAAAGGCTACCTTTTTTCCTTTGCAGCCCCCAATGGATGCGGAGGCATCCCTGTTCCACGGATCTACAGCAACTATCATTTTACGGCCGATCCGCTGCATAATGACAGCATCCTGCAAGCCCTGCAGCAATACCTCGGCGCCATTGGCAGATCCTACGATAATCTGCACGCTGCTTATATTACATTCTCGGATTATACAACGTATCACTATTACCTTAAAACCATTTCTATCTGCCATGAATACCCACCGAAAGAAATGGTTCCCTTCGAAAACCGGATGTATGTGCATGGCCTGAGCCGTCAACAACTTCGGGAAGATTCGCTCTATAAGGCCGGGCTAAAGCAGTTTGGGGTTCCGGAACCGGACATAACCTATCTTTAAAACTGTATCTTATACTATTTCATTTTTTTCTGCGTTATGAAAACCAAACCTGACCACTCAAAAAACTTAAGATGATGAAAAAAGCACTTGCCCTGATGACTCTCCTGTTCTGCATCCCGGTCTGCATCAAGGCCCAGGAAGTCAAAAAAAGGTCTTCCAATGAAATAGATGTTTCCTATTACAACTCGTACATCGGGCAGAACATTGCCGCCGAGTATAACCGCAACTTCGGGAACCACACGCTGGTAATTGGCATTAAATACCACCTGAACCATGATGTCGGTATAACCGAAGGCCTGAGTAACAACGACGTCTACTACAAACATTTCTACGCCCGGAAATTTCCGGATCATGTCGGCTTTACCCTCGGCTACGAATACCATTTGAGGGATATCAATCCCTACGTGTCGCCTTACCTGCTTTATAACCTGCAATATGCGCGCATGCCTACCAAGCATGTCTGGGCAAACAGAGACTCTCAGTATGGCTACAAATACAACCAGGTATACCAGGGGCCCTTTATTGCGCTCGAAAATACTATAGGCGCAGGCTTTTCCGTGAAGCTCACCGATTGGCTTTCGCTGAACCAAAGCGGCGGTGTGAACCTGCCTTTCCTATACAATGGGGCTCCTTCCCTGAACTACGTCTTACCGGGCTGGAACTTCGACGGCATTTCCTATCAATGGAGAGCCGGCCTGACGGTGAGCCTTTGAAGAGCAAACCGCTAAGCAAGCAGACCATAGTCCCGTCGCCGGGTCCTGAAGACCTTCCGCATCTCATACGATATCCGGGCAAATGCTTATCTTTGCGCCCATGCCTCGCTATTTTATCCAGCTTGCCTATAACGGCGCCAACTACAACGGTTGGCAGGAACAGGATAATACGCCGCACACCGTGCAGCAGGTGCTTCGCGAGAAACTCTCGATGATCCTGGGAGAAGCCATAGACATTACCGGCTGCGGCCGCACCGATACCGGCGTGCATGCCAAAGATTACTACGCTCACTTCGACTCCGCGAAAAACGATCTGCACCTTCCGTCGTCCAATTGTGTCTACAAGCTCAATAAGGTACTGCCTTACGAAATTGCGATCAGGCAGATTTACCCGGTGAAGCCGGAAGCCAGCGCCCGCTTCGATGCCGAATGGAGAAGCTACGGCTACTACATTCACCGGCAGAAAGATCCTTTCCTCTTCAACACCTCCCTGTATGTATTCGGCGAGCTGGACATTGAGCTCATGAACAAGGCCGCAGCGCATTTGCTCACGGTTACCGACTTCACGAGCTTCAGCAAGGTGAATACCCAAACGTTTACCAACAACTGCAGCGTCACCGAAGCCGTCTGGGAAAAACTGAATGAGAACGAATATGTTTTCAGGATTACCGCCAACCGCTTTCTGCGCAACATGGTGCGCGCCATTGTAGGCACGCTGCTGGAGACCGGCAAGGGGAAGCTGAGCATCGTACAATTCAAAGCCATCTGCGAAAGCAAAAACCGCTCGGAGGCCGGTATGTCGGCACCGGGGCATGCCCTTTATTTAACTCATATCCACTACCCGGAAACTATTTTTAATGTCTGATACCGCCCCAAAATCTAAACTCAACCTCAACCTGCTGAAACGGATCCTGTCCTACAGCAAGCCTTATAAAACCTTATTCGGGCTGGCGGTGGCCCTTACGCTTGTCTTATCGGCCCTCTCCATCGTGAGGCCGCTGCTCATCAACCAGGCGCTGAATGCGGTGGGAATCGAGAACCCCGGCGTGGAAGGCTACAAGGCGCCGGCCGAGCGCATGCACTTTCTAAATACGATGGGGCTTTTCCTCATCGGCATTCTCTTGCTGGAAGCTCTGTTGCAGTTTACCAATATTTACATTACCAATTTGCTGGGGCAGAACATCGTGAAGGACCTCCGGCTCCAGGTATATAAGCACATCCTGAAGCTGAAGAATACTTACTTTGATAATACACCCGTTGGTACGCTGGTTACCCGCTCCGTATCGGATATCGAAAGCCTGAGCGATGTCTTTTCCCAGGGCTTTATCGTCATTGCCGGCGATATCCTCACTATCGTCATTTTTGTAAGCGCCATGCTCCTGAAAAACTGGGCCATTGCGCTGGTCACGCTCAGCACGATTCCCATGCTGCTCATCGCCACCAACATCTTCAAGAACGGCGTCAAAAAAACATTTACCGAAGTGCGCAATGCTGTAGCCTCGCTCAATGCCTTTACCAACGAGCACATCACCGGCATGCGCATCATCCAGATCTTCAACCGCGAGCAGGCGGAGTACGATAAGTTCAAACAGATCAATGAAAAGCATAAGACGGCCAATATCCGCTCCATCTGGTATTACTCGGTATTCTTCCCGGTAGTAGAGATTCTTTCCGCTATTTCCATTGCGCTTTTCGTGTGGTTTGCCGGCTTAAAATCCAATACCTATAACCTCGGCCTGGGCGACATTACCTTTTTCATCATGATGATCAACATGGTGTTCCGCCCTATCCGGATGCTGGCAGACCGGCTGAATACGCTGCAAATGGGCATTGTGGCCTCCGAAAGGGTATTTAAGGTGCTCGATACCGAAGAGATCATACACGACGGGGGCAGCGTACCGGCTCTGCAGATCGAAGGAAAAATAGAATTCAAAGAGGTGTGGTTTGCCTATAAAGAGGATAACTATGTGTTGAAAGGCATTTCCTTCGTAATCGAAAAAGGAAGAACGGTAGCCATCATCGGTGCTACCGGCGCGGGAAAATCGAGCATCATCAATTTGCTGAGCCGCTTTTATGAGATCAACAAAGGCGAGATCCTGATCGATGATGTCAACATCAAAGATTATAAGCTGGCGGAGCTGAGGAGATCGGTAGGGGTGGTATTGCAGGACGTGTTCCTCTTCAACGACAGCATTTTAAATAACATCACGCTACACAACCCGGAGATCACCGAAGCCGATGTGATCCGCGCCGCCAAAGAGATTGGCATTGACGAATTTTTCAGTGAGCTGCCCGGCGGCTACCACTACCACGTGAAAGAGCGCGGCGCCACGCTTTCGGCAGGGCAACGCCAGCTCGTGGCTTTTGTACGCGCCTATGTGTATAACCCGCCGGTATTCGTACTCGACGAGGCAACGTCTTCCATCGACCTGGAAACGGAAAAACTCATTCAGAAAGCCTCGCTGGAATTGTCGAAGAACAGGACCTCGATCATCATCGCGCACCGCCTCTCCACCATCCATCATGCCGATAGCATTATCGTGATGGACAAAGGAACGATCAAAGAGCAAGGCAAAACCTCCGAGCTCAAAGACAAGGTAGATGGGGTGTACAGGAAGATGCTGGAGATTTCTTAAAACACTTAACCGCAGAGGGACGCAAAGAAAAAAGCGCAGAGAGCGCGGAGTTTTTTAGATCGTTGAGATGGCGTCTTTTGTCACTTCGAGTGGCGACCCGGTTCCTTTTCGGGTCACGACACGTCGTGATATCGGGAAATGTTTCCGGAAATAATTCCTTGTCGTTCTCGATACTCCCGATGGCTATCGTGATTTTGCAAAGAGGTACGCAAAAAACACTCGAACTGACAAGGCAGATCTGCGCCATCCGTATTCTCACTTTGTGTTCTCTCTGCGCCTACTCTGTTTCTTTGCGGTTAATCTAATTATCACATCTCTAAACCTGTTTAGCCAAAGATTTAACTTTTAAGTAACCGGATTTTTTCTATTTTAGGATATTAAACCTTTTATTCTATGAGAAAAATTCTACTGTTTCTCCCCCTTTTGTTTGTGTTAGCGACGTTTGCCAATGGCAATGAGCAGCTGGTCAATAATCCCTATGCCTCTGTCTTCCGGAAAGCTTACAGCTTAAATCCCTCTATCCCCAAAGGCATCCTGGAATCGGTGGCCTGGTCGCAGAGCCGTTTTGCGGACCTGAACATGGCAGGCGTAGAACCCAGCTGTATTGGCTATCCCACGGCTTACGGCATGATGGGGCTCACGGAAGACGGCAAAGGTTATTTTAGAAATAACCTGATTGCTGTTTCCCAACTTTCCGGTTATTCTGTCCAGGATATCAAAAGCAATCCTGAGAAAAACATCCTGGCTTATGCCAAAGCTTTCTCTGTACTCCAACAGCAGCAGCATGTGTACGGCAACAACCTGGCAGATTATAAGCTCATCTTCGTCGCGCTTAGCGAATTGCCCCTCACCAATGATCTGCAGAATGATTTCGCCATCAATGCCCAGCTCTACCAGCTGTATTGGTTCCTTGCCAATGGTGAGCTACAGGACTTTTACGGCTTTCCGGATTACGGAATCAATTTGAAAACGATTTTCGGCAGTAATTATAATATACTAAGCTCTTCTTCTGTCATCATCAGCCCACAAACCATTACTAACGGTTCAGGAACTACCTTCCAGGCGACACATGTGTCCAACTCCGTGGCATCGGTAGACTACGGCCCTGCCCTGTCGAACTTCACGACCTGCAATTACAGCTCACGCAGCGGCACCGCTATTACCATGGTGGCCATCCACGATGTGGAAGGAAGCTATGCCGGCTGTATCTCCTGGTTCAAGAACTGCAGCGCCAATGCCTCTGCACACTATGTGATCCGCAGCTCCGACGGGCAGGTCACACAGATGGTATTGGAAAGCAATAAGGCCTGGCACATCGGCTCTGAGAATCCTTACACACTGGGGATCGAGCACGAAGGCTATAATAACAATGCGGCCTGGTACACCACGGCGATGCTCACCTCGAGCGCCGACCTGGTACGCGATATGTGTGCGGACAATGCTATTAACCCGCTGCGCTGCTATTTCGGGCCGGGATGCAGCGGCACCACGCAGCAATGCCAGCAGGGAACTTGTGTGAAGATCAAGGGCCACCAGATGTTCCCGAACCAAACGCACAACGACCCGGGGCCTTACTGGAACTGGGACAAATTCTATAAACTGCTGAACAATGCTCCTGTTATCACCACCGTGACAGCCACCTCCGGAAGCTTCTACGATACCGGCGGTGCCTCGGCAAACTACTCCAACGATGAACGCAAGCTCTGGCTCTTCCAGCCCTCCGGCGCCACGTCGATCAGCATGAACTTTACGGCGTTCAATTTAGAGAACAAATACGATTACCTTTTCATCTACGATGGCAACAGCGTGAACGCGCCCCTGATCGGGAAATACACGAGTACAGTCACACCGGGAAACATCAACTCCTCGGGCCCGAGCTTATTAATTGAATTCCGTTCCGATTGTGCGACCACCAATCCCGGCTGGGCAGCAACCTATACCACCAATGCTACCGTAACGAATACTGTGGATGTGGTAAACCCTAGTACCCAGGTAAATACCAGCAATGCCTGGGATACCACGGCCTTCACTGCTTTTTTCACCGATGCCGATGCAGGAGGCTCCGGGCTTGAAAAAAGCTATTACCAGGTGATTGATTTTGATGGCACGGAATGGAGAGGAAATTACACGCATGGCTTTTTCTCCGACAATTTCGATTTAGCCATACACCCGGAGTGGACACAAAAAACAGGCATCTGGGGCATTAACGGCAATGCGCTGGAACAAACCGATGAAGTCAGCACAGCGGCCTCCAATACCAATATCTATGCGGCACTTACGCAAACGCTTTCCAACCGCTACCTCTATAATTTCAAAGCGAAGATCGATGGCACAGGCAGCAACAGGCGCGCGGGCTTTCACTTTTTTGTGAACCACCCTGATTCGGTGAACCGTGGCAATTCTTATTTTGTGTATTTCCGTTTGGACGGCACACAGCAGGTACAGCTTTATGAAACCTCTTATTCCGGCGGCGTGAATATTTTCGGCTCTCCGACCTTCACGGCTCCTGTTTCTTTCACTGCCAACCAATGGTACGATTTCAAAGTGATCTACGATCGCATCACCGGGAAGATGGATGTATACAAGGACAATACTCCGATTGCGACCTGGACAGATCCTACGCCACTTGCTTCAGGGGCATACATTTCTTTCAGAAGCGGCAATTGCAAATGGACCCTCGATGAGATCAAGGTATACCGTTCGCGCCCGACAGCATCCGTGAGTGTTTCCGTAGGAACGGGAAATACCAATGACGTACGTTATCAGAATCCCTCTCCGACACAAAATGCCTGCAAGGTGAAATCCATTGTAAATGACGGAGCCGGAAATCTATCGTCTATTTTCTATTATGATAAAAACATCGACTGGACGAGGCCTTCCAACGTCACAAGCATCAACGATGGGAAAGCCGCAGATATCTCTACGGTAATCACGAGCGATTCCTTATCGGCCAACTGGAACTCTTCCAAAGATCTGCATTCGGGCATTGCCCGTTATTGGTACTCTATCGGCACCACGCCGGGCGCCACCAACACACTCACCTGGACCAGCAACTGGGGCGATACCACCGTCACCGCCAAAAACCTTAGCCTGACACAGGGCGCAACGTATTATTTCACTGTGCGCTCGGAGAACGGCGCAGGCATGTTCAGTAATGTGATCACTTCCAACGGGCAAATGCTGTCGACGGCCACCAATACGACTACCAGCTCGCTGCAAGAGCTCAGTGAAGGGAAAAACATTTCCGTGTATCCGAATCCTTTTAATCAAAGCATTGAGCTGAGCGTGAACCTGCCAGAAGACAGTGAGCTGAGCATTGGCCTGTTTGATGCGCTTGGAAAGGAAATGATAAGCTATCAATCCAAGGAAAGCAAAGGTCTTTACACTAAAACGATCGATGCAAAAAGCCTGAACATGAGTGCCGGTCATTATTTCGTGAGGGTACAGTACGGGAAGTACAGTTTTACAAAAAAAGTAGTGAAGGAATAAAATAATCTCCACGAAACGGAAAACAAAGGCATGTAGATTATTTTCTATATGCCTTTGTTGTATCATGCCACTGCAACAGTTGAAATCAATTTTAATTTTTTTTCATCTTTACATGCTATAAAACCATTAGTTTTGCAGCATGAAACGCATCCTTCTGATCTCCGATACGCATAGCTACCTTGATCCTGCTCTCATGAAGCATATCGAAGCGGCGGATGAAGTATGGCATGGCGGTGATATCGGTTCCCTGACGGTTACCGATACGATCAAAGCGCTGAAGCCTTTGCGCGCGGTGTATGGAAATATCGATGATGCGAATGCCCGAAAAGAATTTCCAAAGAATTTAATTTTCACCTGTGAGGATGTGAAAGTATTTATCACCCATATCTGCGGGCAACCCACCAATTACCTGAAAGAAGTGAAGGACATCATCGCGGCAGAGAAGCCAAAGCTATTTATCTGCGGTCATTCCCATATCCTCAAAGTGATGTACCAGGCGCAGTATGAATTACTGCACATGAACCCCGGAGCCTGCGGCACCCATGGCTTCCACCAGGTAAAGACGGCCCTGAGATTCGCTGTGGATGCGGGAGAGATCAAAGACCTCGCCATCATCGAGCTGGGCAGCAGATTGTAATTTTCTTCATTCCCACAAATTTTCTTCCGTTAAATTCCGGTTAATTTTGAGCGATTTCAAGGTCCATTTTATGCTATATTTTGTAGCATTTTAAAACTACAAAAATAAACATAGCTTAAAAACAGCGTGTTATATTTTTAAACTTTTTAGACGGGATTAACACTGCAATTTGTGTTTTTAAATTGCGTTACTTTGTAGAGTAAACATTAAAAAACACACAAACATGAATAAAAGAACTCCCCCGTTTTTTTGTCTGCCGAGCAAAGCTCCGGACAAAGTGATTCACCACAAAACCTCTCAAAATTGCCGGAGTGTAGGCATTCCGATTATTAAAAGCCTAAGAGCTTAATCCAATCTTTTACAGCCATTGAACGAATTCGGCAAATTGCTGTCATGGGTATACTATGCCCGAACTGAAGCATGACTTCAAAAGAAAAATTATTTAAAAACAAACCATAAACAAAAAAACACATCATGAAAACAAAAATGAAAATTCTGGCGCTGGCGATCAGCGCAATCGCTTTATCAAATGCCGCTATGGCACAAACGTGGTCTGGCTCAGGCACAGCTACAGGAGATGCATACCGGACAGGGAATGTAGGTATTGATAATAGTAGCCCTTCGGAAAAGCTCGATGTTAATGGCAATATCGTTGTCCCATTCGGGAATTTTTTCGGCACTTCGGGCACCACTTACAAAAAGCTCCTTCAAACAGGATGGGATGTAACTAATAACGACTACCTGTCATTTTACACAGCAGGAGCTAACGCTGCCGATCAGAATGAAAAAATGAGGATTACCATGAATGGCAGACTAGGCCTTGGCATCGTTGATCCGAAAGCAAGACTACATGTCTATGAATCAACTGCTTTAACGTCGGGAAGCGGACAGTTTATGCCATTAACAAGCGTTTCCGGTAATACCGGAAGTAATGCACTTCATCATAATACCTGGTTGCAACGGAATTCTAGTGGATTAGGAAACTGGTCTGATGTTGTCCTCGTTGACGGGCTGTCAATCGACGGCTCCTTTGCTAACCTAAATTCGACAACCGGAGATAATGCCAAAACCTGGTGGAAACGACATGCATATTCAAACACTCAAACATGGGGTGACGGAAGTAATACATATATGTCGCTTGAACAAGGCAAATTATGCATTGGCACAAAACGATCCACAGCGCATTCAAATGCATTACTTAGCGTTGACGGCAAAGTTGTTTGCAAGGACCTATATGTGACTGCGTCATCCGATTGGCCTGACTTCGTATTCGAAAAAAACTACCAGTTAACCAATCTTTATGCCGTGCGTGATTACTATGAGGCCAATAAGCATCTTCCTAACGTACCGACAGCCTGCGAAATTGAAGAAAAAGGCATCAATATGTCAGAAATGAGCGCTATCCAGATGCAAAAGATCGAAGAGCTGACAATCTATATTATTCAACTGAAAACAGAGCTGGACGAATTGAAAAAACAGCTTCCTGTAAAAACCGATACACATCATGATTAAATCCCTTCATATTATTCTATGGGTGCTTGTTGCCTCGGCACTGCCGGCACAAATCACCAACAATCCTCCGGCAAATACATTCCAGGACAGTTATTCTTCGGGAAGTTATGTTCGCTGCGCCTATAATGTGAATATCAGTGAAACGCATTTGAGCAACAATGTGGATTACCTGGCGAAAGCCGGTGAGTCTATCAGGATCCAGGCCTCCAGCGGAACAACACCGTACAGCAATATAGGTGGCTTTTCCGGAGGGTCCTTCCATGCCTTTGTTGATCCCAACTACAACCTGAGCGGTTGCGGAGCTTCAGGAACCATTGTATGGGACAATACTTACACCGGCGATGGTTCCATTGCCAGGGAAGTACGGCCTGTAAATTATCAGCTCTATCCCCGAAACTCCTCCAACAAGGGCACGGTCCTTTTTTCAGGGACCGATAATGGCAATAACTCAACGATCACATTCTATACAGCAAAAACCAATTTCAACAATGTGACAAGCACTTATAATATAACCACTGTCAACATTGTGAATAAACGTTTTTCCTTTTCCGTACAGATTGATGCCGAGCTTAGCGAGTATGCCTTTGCCTACTACTTAAACGGTCAGCCTTTTAACGCGGTAACATTGGCTGAACATGTGGTATGCGGAGATGCCTATATCATTTCAGGACAATCGAATGCTGCTACAAGCGCTTCATCAAGCGATGAAATCACAATGGATAATACTTATGGCGCGGGCACTACGTATGGCAGGTATAGCCGAACCATCAAATCAGACGACAAGACCAGTTGGGGAGTTTCCGGCACAGGAAATACAAATTTGAATACAGGTATATGGGGATTAGCCCTACAGTACAAAATCCAGGAGACATACGGAATCCCTACCTGCATTATTAATGGTGCGCTAGGAAGCACCTCGATTGAAAAACATTTGCCACCTGATTCCTATCCTAATGATTTTTTCCATAATCCGGTAAACTATCCAAAATATGATACTTCTTTCCCTCCTGACGGGTGTTTTGCGCGCATGAACACTCGTGTGTATAACGCAGGCCTGGAAAATAATATCAAAGGTATTTTCTGGTGGCAGGGAGATGGAGGTCCCAATGCTCCCTATAATTACATTGACCATTTTACCCCTTTGTATAACTTGTGGGCAACCTGGTATCCTGGATTTAATCGTTTTTATGAGATTCAGATTCCGTCTTTGGCGGCGCCGGGTACCGATCCATCATTCATCAGAATACAAAGTGAATATCAACGGAAAATGGGTACGATTTTTCCGAACACTACTGTGATGTCAGCTAACGGAATCGGCTATCACCGCACGGAACCTGGGGAAGAAATCCATCACCAGGCTACAGGATACATAAACATGGCAAACCGCCTGTTTGCTTTGCTGGAAAAAGACGTCTATGGAAAAACAACAAACATCAATGACCTCACGCCTCCCGATATTTTTTCCGCGACGATATCAGGAACGAGTGTATCCCTGCGCTTTAACCAGAATCTTAACCTGAATACAGCCATCGGCGATAACATTTACGACATTTTGTCTGTGATAAAATTCAATAATGAGCTCTCCCCGTTTCCAGTTACGGTTACCAAATCAAATCCGGTCATATCAGGGCAATACCTCACCTTCGATGTGAATTCAGCATCAGGAATCTCAACCGTAAGCTATGCCGGATACATTCCTAACACAACAGCAGCCAACATGAACAATGTGGGCTGCTATATCAGGAACTCAAAAAATGTGGGAGCTTTGTCTTTTCATAATTTCCCGGTAACTCCGCCAGGCCCTGAGATGAGAACCATGATGACGAATGAAGAAGAGGTTCAACACATTGAAACTTCAGAAATAAATCAAATCAGTGTTTATCCCAACCCTGTCAGTGATTATCTTACTATTACATCCGGCAATAAACCCGTCGATCGACTGAAAATAAGTGATCTTGCCGGGCGGGTAATTTATGAATATGAAAATACATCGGGGCGACGCAACTTTGACTTATCAGATCTTCAAACAGGCATTTATCTGATCTCTATTGAATCCAATGGACACGTATACACCTCCAGGCTGGTAAAAATCAATCACTAATTACATACCTCTTATACTTTTTCTTATGATTTATAAACTTCTGTTCAGGGCTATCTTTATGATAGCCCTGAACAATCCCACAACAACAATTGCTCAATGCAACGATTTTGTTACCGTTGATGGTAAAAAACTCAAATGCGGTGGAAATGACTTCTTCGCGGTCGTTGCCAATTACTGGGTTGAGTATTCACGCGGCCCTATCACCAATACCTCCCTTTTCACTTATCCCAATTTCTTTCCTTCGCGATCGCATACCTATTTCCCAAGTAATACACGATGTTGTCCCGTTATATCAACCAATGCCAAAGCTGATAGTGCTATCCGGAGAGACCTCAGGGAAATAAAAGCGATGGGATTCAATGCCATCCGGGTATATGGCTGCGGATACCAGGATACAATCGTAACAACCAACTGGGATGGCAGTGTTTATGTAAAAATACCTTTCACCGATCCAAATCATACTCAATTATCCTTAGATATTGCGGGAAGTGTATTAAGATCAGCAAAAGCTGCCGGAATAAAAGTTATCTGGCTGGCCGGTGATAATGATCTTAGTAAGGATGCTACTCCTTTGGAACTGGCATTTCAGGCAGGCTATACCAATTACCTGAAGGAATTCGGTCGCCGGTTCGAGAATGATCCGACTTTACTGGCCGTTGATTTCTTTAATGAACCTGTCCCCACTTCTGGTGCCTATTGGACAAAAAACAAAGCCTGTCAAAAAACAAAGGAGTGGAACGATGCCCTAAAACAATATTCTAATGCACTTAGTACGATTGGCTTGTGGGAGGTCGGAAGCGCATTCTGGTGGGACCCAAACTTACTAAATGTTGATTTCGTTTCTTTGCATAATTATCCCCTGACAAAGATAAACAATCAAATAACCAGCTTAACAGACGCGATCAACCGGATTAAATCCGATTACTGGTGGTATAAAAACAATGTGGCGCTTCCCTGGATGATCGGAGAAACCGGCATGACCGCACACTTGCTCAATGCCAATAGTATAGATACAACCTATGACAGAAGTCCTTATCCCGGAACATTACAGGATCAGAAAACGTTCCTGCACGAAACGCTCAATGCGGCACGTGATTGTGGAGCAACAGGTTATTGTTGGTGGGAATATTCCGACGGGGATGTAGATGGCTACACCGGATCTGGCAAAGGTGCTTTTTTTGGTCTGGTGTACGCAAGTGATCCGGCATCCCCCATTGTACGAAAACCGGCGGCCCAGGAGATTAGTAACTTTGATCCGTCAGCCATCGGTACCCCAAGTCAACCACCAAACTACTATAGTTATTTTGGGAATACCACTGGAACTCTCCTGTATGGAGCTGTATTAGACAATAGTTCCAATCCGATTAAAGATGCCATAATCGAATTAATCGATTCTGTTCCGGGGCAAAAACGCCGCTATCAAACTACCTATTCCGATGCTAATGGACTTTACACAATTTATGCAGGTCCTATCATATTTAGGATGTCGGCATCTGCTACAGAATCCAATACAGAGTATAGAATTGGCGCCAATTATTTCACCACATATCCCACGCTTAGAACTTTTTATCTGAATAAGCTTGCAAGGCCTTCAGCAACTAATCTGACTTATGTCAACAATTCTGTTTCTTCTGTCAATGTAAGCTCATATGCTAATTCCTATGTAACATTCAATAATTACCAGATGAGCTCCAGTAATTTTAAAACGACGGCAGGAAGCTACATCAATTTACAGGCTGGCTTCGCAGCAACTTCTAATACGAATTTCAATGCTCATATCGGCCCTTACTATCATGACTGCGGCTCCTTTGCTTTTAGAAAAAACAACTCCGAACAGGCAAGTTCCGAAGTTACATTTAAAGAAGTTTCTGAAGACATGCCGCTTCATCATGAGCTTAACAGCATCTTCCCCAATCCAGGCGCCGGCAACTACCAGCTCAGCATGGCAAAAGATGGCGACTACCAGGTAGAGGTGTACAACATGCAGGGAGCTAAGGTAAGATCGGAACGTTTTACAGGCAATACCTATAACGTCGATCTCCAGAACGAAGCAAACGGCATTTATTTGTTCACGATTAAGAACAAAACCGAACTATTGGAAAGTGTGAAGATTGTAAAGGAATAAATCCAGATACAATTTGAACATTACAAAAAGAGCAGCTCACGGAGCTGCTCTTTTTATTTTTCTAAAACGACATATTTACTATAGGGATGATATCGCCAGGATCAAGGTATAGAAGGCAAATATAAAGGCGGTGATGATGGCGCCGGCGCCCAAAGCTGTACCGATAATGGAGAACACCAGGTTGATCGTGGAGCCGTTGTTCTTACGGTGGCGCCTCAGGCCCTGCGTCCCGAACACTACAGCAATAATGCCCATTACCATGCCGGCAATAAACAATAAGGCAAAGACGTACTCGGCCGTTGCCACGATCACGCTAATGGCCAGGATATTAAGCACCAGGCCGATGATGCCTAAAATAAAACTTACCAAAGCAACAGGATCCAGGGAATTATCCCCATCGTCGTATGCCAGGCATTTGCGCTCTGTTTTATTGGCAATGTACTTTCTGAAGGCATCTCTTTTCAATGCTTTCGCATCAGCTTCCTTTTTTTCTATCCCAGCTTTTTTTCCGGCGCTTTGTATGGATGCAGCTTTCTTTGTTTCCGAAGAGCTCATGCCTAAAGCGGTTTTATCTGTCGCAACAAACTCCTCTTTGGAAGGCAGCTCTGTTTTCTCAGCAGCGTATGTTTTTCCGGCAGACGCCTCGTCTTTGGTGACAACGGCTGGTTCCTGCTCAGCAGGCGCATGCTCAGTAACTTTACCCGGCTTATGCTTATGGCTCACGTAGTTTCCTGCCGTGTACTTACGGGAGCTGAACGAGCGACTGCTACCGCAGCTTGCCGCAAATAAGACCATCACGGCCAGGATGAAAGGAAATATAAACGTCAATTTTCTCATAAGGATGGCATTAAGGGTTTAGACATTTAAATGTAGTGGATTTCCCCCAAATAAAAAAGTCCCCACGATGCATCGTGAGGACTTCTATGAATGATGATAATGAGATTATCCTAAATACTGTTGTAACAATTTGCTTCTTGAGCTGTGGCGTAAACGGCGGATCGCTTTCTCTTTGATCTGGCGTACACGCTCGCGTGTCAGGTCGAATTTGTCACCGATCTCTTCCAGCGTTAAACCGTGGTTCAGACCGATGCCGAAGAACAACTTCACTACATCACGCTCTCTTTCGGTTAAAGTAGATAAAGCCCTGTCGATCTCTTTGGATAAAGATTCCATGATCAGGCCTGAATCCGCTTTTAAGGAATCGTGGTTTACCAATACATCCAGCAAAGAGCTTTCTTCGCCGTTGGCGAATGGCGCATCCATGCTCACATGGCGGCCCGAAACTTTCATGGTATCGGAAACTTTATCGATCGGAAGGTCCAGCAATTCTGCCAGCTCTTCGGCACTCGGCTCACGCTCAAATTCCTGCTCTAATTTTGAATACGCTTTGTTGATCTTATTTAAAGAACCTACCTGGTTCAATGGTAAACGTACGATACGTGATTGCTCAGCTAATGCCTGCAGGATGGATTGACGAATCCACCATACCGCATAAGAAATGAATTTAAAACCACGGGTCTCATCGAAACGGCGCGCCGCTTTGATCAAACCTAAATTTCCTTCATTGATCAGATCCGGTAAGCTTAAACCCTGGTTCTGGTATTGCTTCGCCACCGATACCACGAAACGAAGATTGGCACGGGTCAGTTTTTCCAACGCATCCTGATCTCCATCCTTGATTTTCTTAGCGAGTACAACTTCTTCCTCTGCCGTGATTAATTCTTCCCTCCCAATTTCCTGTAAATACTTATCTAAAGATGCACTTTCGCGGTTGGTAATGGATTTGGTGATTTTTAACTGCCTCATGATGTGATATTGGGGTTTATAAGCCTACAAAGGTACGAAAAAAAGACGATTTCCCCAACTTTGTATTCTCTTGATTACTAAATGATTATATTTTTGCGCCGTTTTTAACATATTTATTTTACGGATGCTGTAAGAAATACGCCGCTGCAATCCCTTACCACACAACCCTTACAGTCCCAGGGCATAATAGGCCCTGACCCCGTTCGGATAAACACCTTCAATTAACACGCCACCCGTTTTGTTTTCGAGCACATCTTTGATGTCTTTCAGGCCATTGATCTTTTTCTTGTCGACCGAAGTAATGATAAAGCCTTCCTTGATGCTGGCACCCGATAGCTTGCCCGGCTCCAGCTTCGAGATCCTCACGCCTCCGGTAATATTATATTTGCTGATGTCCTCCGGGCTTAACTCTTCAAATACTGCGCCCAGTGAATTCACTGCTGCTCTCATCACTTCCGGCTTCTTAATAATTCCTGTCGTGTTGTCCTTGTTTTTCAATACGACCGGAATGATCACTTCTTTTTCGTTCCTCACCACCGTGACGTTGATCTTATCGCTTGGCCTGTATTTGCCGATCTGCTCAAGAAATTCCGAAGTGCTTCCTACCGTCACACCTTCCACAGTCGTTACCACGTCTCCCTGTTTAATACCGGCTTCTTCTGCCGCGCCATTCGCCGTAATACCGTTGATGTATACACCCTTCAGCTGCTTCAGCTGTTTCTCGTTAGCAAAGCGAGAGTCGATATCCTGGATGCTCAGGCCCATGAAGGCACGCTGCACATTGCCGTATTCCACTAAATCCGCGACTACTTTTTTCACAATGTTTACCGGGATAGCAAACGAGTAGCCCTGGTAAGAGCCGTTGTTGGAAGCAATAGCCGTATTGATGCCTACCAGGTCGCCATTGGTATTCACCAGCGCTCCACCGCTGTTTCCGGGGTTTACAGCCGCATCCGTCTGGATGAAGGATTCGATAGGCGCCAAAGTACCCGCAGGTCCGTTATGATCGAGGATATTGATGTTACGCCCTTTGGCGCTCACGATTCCGGCCGTTACTGTGGAGTTCAGGTTAAAGGGATTTCCCACTGCCAGTACCCACTCGCCCACCTTCACACCGTCGGAGTTACCGTAAGCAATGTAAGGAAGGTCTTTTTCGCGGATCTTCAATAAGGCCAGGTCGGTGGTAGGATCGGTACCGATCACTTCGCCGGTGTAGCTGCGCTTGTCGTTGAGCACCACTTCAATTTTGCTGGCTCCATTCACCACGTGGTTGTTGGTAACGATATACCCATCGTTGCTGATGATAACACCGCTGCCACTCCCCTGCATGACATTAGGCTGACGCTGCCTGCCGAAAAACAACTCCTGGAAAGGATCATAAGCCAGGTTCTTATTCTCCACAATGGTTTTGATATGTACGACCGTATTCAGCGATTTCTCTGCCGAAGCTACGAAGTCGGGGGCATTGGCCACCGATGTGCCGTTGTACGACGCCAGCTGTGCCGGTGGAGCGGCATAAGGATTATAACTTAAAGAGGAATTGCCTGATGATTGATTGATATAATAATTACCAACCAAAGCAAATGCACCGCCTACAAGGCCGATGCATACCGATGAGATGATTTTTTTCATAATTGTTGGTTCGTTTTTTTGTGTTTGTTTGTAGAATGATTTGCTCAAATCTGACAGTATAACGCGAAATTAAATATGAAGTTATTGTTTTCTCAAGGCTTTTAACAATACTTAACCTGGGAGCCTTTTCAAGGCTCTAAATGTTAAAATTTTTCACCAAAAAAACTTTAACAACTGGTGTTCAGGCGGTTTATAAAAAGCCCTCTATATTTTTGGTACGGCCCGATTGTGAAGCAAAAAATGTGTAATTTTAATGTCCTGAATCTTCATGAAATTTAAGTATAAAATACCCCCCTTTGTTTTTGGAGTGTCTGTAGGCCTGCTGGCAGGCGTTGCTTTTTTCATGTTCAAGATTGATGATTACATCAAAAAGATCAACAAGCCTTCCATCGACAATATCAAGATTGTGGAGCAAACCGTAAAGGAAGATCCGGATAAGAACAAAACATCGCGGAAGGAAGATGGGAACGACAAGGAAAGGCACAAGCCGACCATCAATACCAAAAATTCTCCTAACATCAATTACAACGAGGTGGATGAGCTCCTGAAGGAAGAAGCCATCAAAGTAGCGCAGGAAGAATTGCTCTCGGTGAAAAACATTAAAGTGATCAACCTCGATGTGCGATCCAAAAAAGATACGCTCACCGGGCAGCTGGCGGGCGTAACGAGCTCCGATTACCCGAACATGTTCTTTGTGGAGTTCTGGAAAACACCGCTCAACTCCAAAGGCTACCGCATGACGCGCAACCGCGTGATCCTGTACGGCCTGTCGGATTTCAGCAGCATTACCATCTATAAGGTCGATGATAATTACTACCTCAAGAACGACGACCTCGTGTATAAGATTTCTGCAGGCACCGAGTTTAAGCCGATGGAACCGGTAAACGACAGCGAACTGCTGGCCAGGATTAATTAATGAAAAAGAAAAGCGCATTTATAGTAATACCTTTATGTATTCTTCTTTTCTATTTAAAACCTGAAAAAAATTCCGGGTTAGATTCTGTTGAAGATTCAATAGTCTTAAAAGACGAAATCGCGTATTCCAATTCAATAGGAAACATTTCCATTTCAGTAAAAAAAATACGTGCTGAAGTGGATGAGCTAATTAACGGCTTCAATTTTCCCAAAACGTCAAATCCTGAGAAAGTCTATAATAGCTACTCTAAATTTGTGGATAAAGCCGATACATCTGAACCGTATTTACACGTGCTGGCGAGGGAGATACAATACCATAGGTATAAAGTATTTAACACCAAAGCCAGGGATACATTGGTTAATAGCTTTAAGTATGCGAAATTTTGTTATGACGGTTACATTGACGGCAAACAACTAACTATTTATGCAGATGCGAATAAACAGGTTACAAGCATCCAATTAAAAGCAGATGACACGCATTATCACAGTATGCATGAGTCATTCTTGTTTGTGCAAGGTGAAATTACCACCATTTCAAGAGATTATATGGTGTTAAAATCTGTTGGGGCTAATGGTGAAAACCGTGAGTATGATTATGAGCAGGAAATACTGAAGTTTGCGCAAAATTCTCTTTTCGAGGTGGTGACAAACCGGCGCGGAAACGTTGAGAAATCAACAGACATTTCTGACAAAACAGCTAAAAGATACTTACGAACCGCTTTACTATTTAAAAAAATAGCGGAGTCCGTCATTGCAAATCCAAACGTTAATTGCATTACTGAAAAGGCTTATTTTGAAGACGGTTCGGATAAAGCCATAGCTCATCACCTTGATCTGAATTTCGTTACAGACTCCTTTTTTACAGTAAATAATGAAAAGTATTTATACAGGGAAAGGGTTAGTCTATCCATTAATGAAAACGGCAACGTTGACGAGGTGCTTATCAACCCATTCAGTGGGGTCGGCTTCCAAGGCAATAAAGATTTTTATGAAAGGGTAACTAAAGAAATCAAAAGAATTCTGAAACAAACCACATGGCACCCTGAGAGGAAAAATTGCAGGCCTGTTAAATCTGTCAAAGATTTATATGTGCATTACAACGATATTGTTGAACATAATAAACTGAATGTCAAATCCGACAGAAAAGGAAGATTCCTCGTTCAGCAGGCAAACTAGCATTAAAAATGTATATTTACTTAACCAAGTTTAATTAAAGTGCTGTTAAATTGTTACAAATACCAGGGTACGGGAAATGATTTTGTACTGATCGACAACCGCGAAAAAACCGTTTCCTTAAGCACCGAACAGATCCGCTTTCTCTGCGACCGCCGCTTCGGCATTGGCGCCGATGGGCTGATGCTGCTGGAGCTGGAGCCGGGCATCGATTTCAAGATGGTCTACTTCAACAGCGACGGGCGCGAAAGCAGCATGTGCGGCAACGGCGGGCGCTGCATCACTGCCTTTGCAAAGCATCTGGGCATCATCGGGGCGGAAGCGCGCTTCCTGGCGGTAGACGGCATGCATGAAGCGAAGATCACCGATGAGCAGGTGTCGCTGAAAATGAACGACGTGCGCCAGCTCGAAGTGGGCGACGATTTTTTTTACCTCAATACAGGCTCTCCGCATTACGTGAAATTTGTGAAAGACCTCGACACCCTCGATGTGTATGAGGAAGGCCGGAAGATCCGTTACAACGATCGTTTCAAGGAAGAGGGTACGAATGTGAACTTCGTGGAACGCCGCGAGAACGAGCTCTTCGTGCGCACCTACGAGCGCGGTGTGGAAGACGAAACGTATTCCTGCGGCACAGGCGTTACCGCCGTAGCACTGGTAGCCGGCTACAAAGGCTGGAGCACCGACAAGCACAGCTGCCGCATTAAAACCCCGGGGGGCTACCTCAACGTGAAATTTGAGAAAGTCCTGGAATCTACCTTTTACAACATCTGGCTCGAAGGCCCGGCCACCTTTGTGTTTAAGACGGAGATGGTGGTAAAGGAGGATGTGGCAAATTGATCCTGTTGATCGAATACATAGCTTAGTTATAGTTATCCAGGCCATTCCTGATCCCATAGGCAATGAGATCGGAAAGGCTTTTCAGGCCGGTTTTCAGGTAAATATTAGTTTTATGAAACTCTACCGTACGCTCCGTAATCCGGAGGGTATGCCCTATTTCTTTATTTGAATTACCTTTGCATGCCAAGCGTAGTACTTCTATTTCTCTTGTAGAAAGCACATAAGTATTTTCAAAGTGCTTTAACGAATACTTATTGAGCCTGCCTGCTAACTCAAAAGAAAGATCATAACAATTCCCCTTTTCCTTCACCTGGTAAATGGCATCGACCAGCACCTCCACATCGCATCCTTTTGGGATAAAGCCATGCGCACCTCTTTCGAAATATTTTTGTACGATAGTAGGGTTAAACTCCATACTGACGATAATCACACCCAAATCAGGAAAGCGCTGCTTCAAAACCTCCAGGGTTTGTGTGCCATTCATTACCGGCATCTGGATATCCAATAAGATGATATCAGCATGCCTGCCATTAAGTGTTTTCAATAGTTCGCTGCCATTAGCCGCTTCCCCGGCAATAACGAGCCCCGGATCAAACTTTAAAAGAGAGCTAATTCCCTGGCGGAACATCGCATGATCGTCCGCAATTACAATTCTTATTTTCTCATTCACAATAGATCCCCTTGCTAAAGAAACAGTACTTAATATAATACAACTAAAGTAAGGGATACGAAGAAACGATACCTGAGGTTTGCCACAGGCTGTTGTGGCTAAACCAGGGGGCCAAAAAATAATAAATGAGCGTCGGGCAAGGAACGAAGCATGCTCAATCACAATCCGCCAGCGTTTATTGCATAAATCCATTAAAAAAATTCCGGAACGCCTTTAAGCCGAACAGGAGCGTTTTAAACATCACCGGAAGCGCTCTTCTGATGACCGGGAACATTCCGAAAAATTCCGGAGCGTATTTAACAGGGAGAGGAACATGTTTAAGCTCATGGAGAGCGCTCTTCCGGTCATGGAACGCATTTCGGAAAATTCCGAAACGCATGCAGATCCGGAAGAAAGGCTTTAACGATTACCGAAGCGCTCTTCCGCTCACCGGAAGCGTTCTGAAAAATTTCAGACTGTATTAAAAAGGAAGAAGAGTGTTCTTCAGCCTATCGAGAGTGTTCTTCCCCTCATCGAAAGCGTTCCGGAAAATTCCGGAGCGTATTTAAAAAGAAGAAGAGCGTTCTCATGCTTATGGGAAGCGTTCTTCCGGCTATCGAAAGCATTCCAATAAAATTTCAGAGCGTATTCAAAAAAAACGATATGTTCTTGCCATTATTAAAAACGCCTGGCGCGCAAGTGACAGCTTATCACAATAGATTAAATTATTTTAACGTTTTTCCTGTAATGAATACGCGGAGCCTGCGTTATAAGCCTAAACACATCCCCCTCACGTCTCTGTAGTGATTACGTTTTAATTTCCGGCGCGCGTTAATTAACGTGTAAAAGCTACAAATTAAACTTAAAAAAAACATGAAAACAAAAGCAAAAGCCGTTCTGGGTTTTTCGAAATTGAACCCGGAAGGCAAAGTCATAAGATCGCAGGCCATCGTAGATGACATGCAGGGCAGCGGAAACTTTCCGGATGCCTCTCTGCCGATCAGCTATGCGAGCCTCCAGGGGCTTATTACCAACCTGCATAATGCCATTGTGCTTGCCGAGAACGGAAGCTCTGCGAATACCAGCCGGATGCATGAAGAGGAACGTAAGCTGATGATGGCGTTTAACCTGATTAAGATGCATGTGGAAATGGTGAGCAATGCCACCACCGATCCGGAGAGCTTTATCCTCTCGTCGGGTATGACGCTGGGCGCTAATGCAGGCCCGAACGCGGTGAGCGACCTGAGCCTGGAAGCTCTTGGCGAAGGAGTGATCCAGATCCGTGTGCCGCGCCATGCGGGCGATAAGGCCTTCTGCTACCAGTATGCCCTGGTGAGCGACCCCGACAACTGGCAGAACATCGGCTTCAACTCGCTGAGCAAGATCCATTATAGCGGGCAGGTGCCCGGCACGCTGATCCTTGTGCGCTATGCGCCCATTGGCAAAGCCGGCCTGGGCACCTTTAGCGGCGCCAAACAGATCATGGTCATCTAGCAGGCGCTTCTCTTCCTTTAAAATCCTTTGCGAGACCTTGCAAGGGATTTTTTTATGCGGCTAATTCATCAGGCGTCTTTTTTGTCAGCATTCGCAGGACGCCCGCAAGCTCCCGCCAGGTAAAGCTTCGCACGACGATTAAGACGCTTTGCCCCGGCAGAATCCCTCTCTGCTGCTCCTCCACCCAAATGTCGATAAAGGTGTCCGCAATCGCGACCTCCACGTTTTTTAATGCATGGCAGTTGCCCAGGCGAAGCCTGTGCTCACAATAGCCGGGCTCCGCAGGGTCGGGCCGGTGTGGTTCAAAGCCCAGCTTGCCCAGGATCAGTTCGTCCTCGCCGCACAGCTTGGTGCTATTCAAAAGGTGTTCGTTGCTTGGAAGGGGCTTTCCGGCGTTTTCGATAAAGGCCTTCAGGAAGGTGTTTGCTTTCATGGCTTTTCAATGCGTTAGATGTTTCGTTATCCTTGTCATTGAATCCGGCCATGTGAGCCATTTAATAAAACGCTTAGGTGTTGTTGGTAAAGGCCGCGATCTTCTCCCGGCATTTTTCTTCCGTGAGGTGCCGCAGTAAAGCCACCCGCTCTTCGAGGTAAGCAAGGTCTTCCCGGCTGATGGTATAGTCCATATTGTAGCGTGCATCCACATAAGCCTTGCGCAGCAGCTCGAAGCGCCAGCGCTGCTCCAGGGTAGCCATCGGGAACACTTTGCAAAACTCCATATCGCAGGCTTTGGCCAAATGGCCCAGCACCTCGAGGTCATGTGTTTTTGGCTTGTAAGCGGTATATACTAACTGGATAGCGCCGTAATAACGCTCCGCCGCCTGGTGCAATTCAAAGGCGGCTTTATTGTATCGTTCACGTCCAAAAAAATCTTTAAACCCTAGTAGAAAATCGTCCGCACTTTTAAACCAATGATCAAAATCCCGCTGAGCAATAGCCTGTAACTCTGCCGCGCTCATATCGCGCTTTTCGGCCAGCTCATAGCGGTTGGTGGTGAAGAGCAGCACGCCTTCCTTCTTAATATCGCCAAAAAAGTAATTGCCCTCGGCCAGCTGCTGGTTCACAAAGTCTACGCCGTGGTAGATCGGATGCACCCAGGTGCTGAGCTTCAGCTCCTGTAGGCGGGCGTTGATCTGCTGCGTGAGGTTATCGTTATTGGCATGCCCGTTCTTGCTGAGCACCACCAGCAAATCGTAATCCGATTTGTACTCGTAGGTGGTGCCGTTCTCCACATACTTATCCTCCACCTGCGTGCCCCTGGCATAGCTCCCGAACAGGATGATCATCTCCACCTCCGCAAAGCGCGGAATGAGCGCTGCCACAATAGCCTTGATCTCGGCTTGCTTGTGGGCAGGGAGGTGGGTAAGGGTGGTTTTCATGGTTAGACAAAGATAATATTGTTTTTCATTTTTTTTGATTTGGAGGGGAAATACGCATTTTAATCCCCTTCGCATCTTTGAAAACATGAAATGTGTTATCTCCGAGAATATCTTTATATTCTATCACTTCTGAGATTGTTTCAGCCCCTTTATTGTATGAAGAAATTTTATGAATTGGCGCCTCGCTAAATCTTATGCTAAGATCGACTATAAAATTAATTTGAGTAATATTATATTCCTTGTGCTGATGCCTGATAAATAATTTTGCATTTTGGTCTATGTTAGCATTTACTTCCTTTCTCAAAATTGGTCCGTTGGGCGGTAAATTATCCCATTCGGAAATTTCGCTCGATAGATATTCGAATATTTGATAGATGGAATGAGGCACTTGATCTACAGCTCTTATGATAAATTTTTCTGACAAGTCTATATTTTTCATAATTTCATCTGTGTTTTCATCCGTATCCAACGCTACACTGACAGACCTCATTTCGTAAAATTTTGACCTTACACCTATCTTCTCAACTGCCCACCAACGTTTAATCACATCAACAGTAATCTCATCTAAAGTTCGTGTTTCAATGCCATTGTGGTCAGCTTTTGTCAAAGCACCTTTAGTAAATCTACTTGAAGAAACCGCAATAACTTTATTTGCTTTAAGGTCTTTAGTCTTAGTTACTACTTGTTCAATCCATGTGACATCTTGTGCAGCTGCCCGATCTCTACATTCAATTAAAATGAGGATGTCAACACTTCCGACTTTATGACGAATAGATATATCCACTTCTCTTTTCTCGCCGGTGATTTTATCCTGTATATAATCCGGCGAAGTAATAATAGCTCCCTCCGGAAGCATTACTTTTTCTATCATTTCTATAAGTAATTCAAGATCTTTTCCTTCTCTTGCCATGTTAATTATGTTTAGTTTGTAAAGATATCAATAAAAGAAATTTAAAATCTGAAATCAAAATGCAGCTTCCATAAGTCAGTTGCTTTGTTAAAATTCGGTTCATCAACTGCTTTTTTTCCATCGTCTACAAGTTTTTCAAATTCAGCCATAAAGTCCTTCTTTTCCTCGCAAGATAGCCTATCTAATAGATCGTTACTATTCTCTACCGGTTTTGTTATAGAGTTAATACCCCAAAATCCATCGAGGTTATTGTATGCTCTTCTGATAGTTTCACGAAAAGATATATCATCGCGCGTATCAGGCACATAGTCTTCGGCTATCAATACAGTCAAGGCGATACCGCTGGGGAATTTCCGAGAACCCTTTTTAAATTCTTTCCACGCTTTGATATATTTAACAAGTCGAATTAATTGTTTTGAGTCATTTTTATTCTCTTTACACTTTGAGATAAACCATTTGGTTAAGCCAACAGGATCCGTTTTTTTCCTCCACTGAGTTTCTCCGTTAATGCCTATTCTGGTATATTTGTCATCGACAAGATCATAATACTCGATGTAAATCGGCAAATCTACATGATAAGAAATTTGTTTTTCAGGATCTTTGGGTTTATAAACTACCCGAACACACCTTGTCTTAATTAATAGGTGGGTTTGAAGTATGATTTTCCAAAGCTTTAATAACCCAGGAAAAAGCTGTTTCAGGTTTCGGCCAGTCATCTCGCCAATTTGAGTAACCTGTTAAATAAACGCCTACATCAATATCAAATTCTCCTTTCAAAGGTTTCACAATCGTTCCCATTGTAAATGATCCTTGGCCTATAAATTTGACTCCCGGGTACTTTTCATTCTTTTTGAAATGTTCTCTTACTTTTTTTGTAATAGCTATCCTTGCTAATCGCAAAAACTTTGTATCTGTTGCGGTAAGGCTTATCTTTTGCTCAAAAGCACGAAATATACTTGTACAATCTGCCATTATCTGGTAAGATTAAATAATCGCAGAAGTTCGTTTTCATGCTTGGCGTAAGAATCTCTTCCCAACCGACTCATGGTCTTCAACTTATCTTCATTCACTTCTACCATATTTGTTCCGTATTCCGGTTCTGCAAACGTATCGTTAATCCGAACAATATTTAAATCCGGATACAATAGTTTTGTTAGTACTTCATTGCTCACCGTATTAGCTGTAAAAACACGTTCAATAAATTGGGTCATCTTAAACCGCCTTAGTAACCTAGTTTTCCAGTTTAGAGGCTTTTCTACAAATCTACCGGTGCCTATACTAAGAATTCGAATATTCTCTTCCGACTGCCCGGCCGCTTTGTGAGAATCTATCAATGAAAAAAGTGTTGGATTATTCGCTATAAAGCCACCGTCAACAGCATTAACCAAACCTTGATTTTCTGTCTTCACCTGCTTCATCGCAAAAATTGGATAGGCAGCGCATGATGCCTGTACTGCATCTGAAATAGCACAACCAAAGCCCGGTTGGAAAGATTGCTTCATTCCATGGGCTTGCTGTATATCGGTTTTAAAAACCAGGGGTGTTTGCTTATCGTAATTCAGTGCGACAATTCCAACGAGGGTTTTAAACGCATTAAATTTTTGATCTGCAAAAATTTTATCAGCTTGCTCTTTCATATGCCAGCTTCTTTCTTCCTTTGAGTTTCCGCACATAATCTTTGGAATAAGCTCTAAGTATAATTTTTCAATTGCCGGAATATCATAACCTAATGCAACTAGGCTAGCAATAATAGATCCTGTACTGGTCCCGTAAACTAAATCAAAATGCTCGTGCAGCTTTCCGCCAAGTTTCAATTCAAGCTCTTTAAGAACACCTAAGGTATACATCCCTTTTGATCCACCCCCATCAAGAGCCAGAACACTAAAAACCTCTTTCTCCATAGTTAAAAATAATTTATATCGGCCTTCTCCAGAGTCTCAAAAATCGGCTTGCTTTCGTATAAAATGTCGTTAATCACATCGTTAAGTTCGTCATTAAGCTTTACCAGCTCTGTAAGTTTTGCACCTTCATCACAAAAGATCTTTCGAGTGCCGTTAGCAACTGTAAGACTATCTCTAAAATCTTTATCTGTTATAATCTTATTAAAATAGCTTCGACATTTATTGAGAAGCAATAATCTTTTAGACGCCGAAAGAATGAGGTCTGCATCATCCATTCTATAAACCAATGATGTAATGTCGTAGCTTGATAAATTAATGGTTACTCCTGAGTCATCTTTTGCATCAGCCTTGAGGGTTTTTAAAAACCGGATCAGTCGCTTTTCATTTCCATTAACCCGAGTGTCTTTTACATCGATGTTATGCATATGAGTAAACGGATAATTTAAAATTTGTTGGTTATTATCACGGTCTAAAACATAAATCCCTCTATAATACTTGTTATTTGTTCTGACGTATTCATTGGAATTATAATGACTGCAAAATACAATATCAATATGTCTATCAAGACTACCCCCCGAAATCCTAAGCGCTTTGCTGTGGGTATCATCAATCGTACAAGCTGTATACACTGTATCAAGAATTTGATGCGTTCTCTTACGCATAAATTTCAGTTCCTCTACCGGATCTCCTTTATATGGGAATGGTGGAATTTGGGGTGGTTGCAACGTAACAAACTCCCCGTTAATTGCCAATAGATCAATATCACTATACAATTTAATATGGGTATTTGTAGGCACGGATCCCTGATAATCATAAGAAACGCGTATTCCTGCTTCGGCAAGGCCCGGAGTTAAATGATTTTTAATTTTATCGCATGCTTCATAGGTTTTTTTAGTGTATGCAGTATCAATCTCCTGCATGGCTTCATACACATATCGTATAGTCTCCGTATATGTTGTTTTATTAAAAGCCTCGCTAACTAAAATTGATTTCGTTAGATCATCCTGCCTTCTGGCTTTAAGGTTTTCTATTCTTTTTTTATAATTTTTCTTTGAGATCATAATTTAAAATTTAAAAAAACCGGCCAGCTCATTTTCAGAACCGGCCGGATCTTGGTTAATCAATGTTTACTAATAAGGCTACCAGCAATGCAAGGCCAAGTACGCCTGCAACATTGCCTACCTGTGCGCTTTTAGGCTCATGATGAAGCACGTCGTTTACGAAGCTCTCGCAGTTATAATTGATGAGATTATACGGTTGCCCAAGCTTTGCTAAGGCCCTTTCAACCGCCAATCTTCTCTCATAATTGCTACCTATGTAAGGTTCTATACGCGTTACCTCCGGCACTCCCTGGAAGAAATCGGCTACTCTAGTCAGCTTTACGCCAACACCAATTACATTTTCGCTCATGTAATGGTTACCAAAATCATCACTGCCCAGGTAAAGGGCATGATGCTGAACAAGCTGCCAGGCGCTTTTAGGTACTACTACCCTGTCGCCGGGCTGCAAATGGAGGTGTTCTACCAATTGTAAATCTCTGGTCATAGGTTTTCTCTTGTTTAATTAGCAGTATACGTTTTGAATGGTATTCTGCCAGGGTTAATACTTGCCAGGAATTTCACGATGTCCGGCCTTCCATGGTAGGTAGGGATCCCACGGTGGTTCTGCGCCATCAAAATAATGGGAACACCTGGAAAATAGCGTGAAAAGCTCTGGCGGGTTTGTTCTCTGCTGGTACTGCCCAATACACTTGGTTTTACCACAACGATAGCAAAGTCTACACCTTGCTCATTGATTAAAGCGCCATCAAATTGCATCCTTCCGCTCCTTTCTCACCCCTTTAAAGGGAGTATTATCCTGTTTCACATCCATAAAGCGCCCCGTTTCCGTATCGCGTTTTACCCAGCTATCTGTTTTGGAGTTGTAAGTCTGACTCCTGTTACTTACCTGACCGTTTCTGTGTCCGTCACCGACTTTGCCGTTCTTTGCCATCTTTTAAAAGTGGTTTTAGAAGTTTGTAATTGGTTTGGTCCCATCCTGATCACGGGGCAGGAACCTTATTGACCGGCGACTGTGGAGTTTTTTTTGTTTTGGGTGGCTGGAATAAGATTTGCAGTTTCAACTGAAATACTATCTTTGCCGCGATTTTAACAATCAAAAACAAAAAAACGCAGAATGCAGCAAGGAGCAATTCCTTGTAAAACTAGCCGCAACGCTTATTATGCACTCTGTTTAAAGGTCCTGGGTGTTGGCGCATCCAGGCCTTTGCTTTTTATATCATATATTTATTTCTTTTAGCTAATTCATAAGCTTACTGACCGCACTAAACTCATGCCACAAAGCATTGATCGAAAAAAGCTGCCATTAAGTCCAGTTACCCTGAACAAAATGCGCCTTAGGTTTGTTATGAAATGCCGGTTCAGTAACTCAGACCAAACATTTACTCACCAGGATTGGGAAAAACAAAGTCATCGGAATAAATGACATAATTGTCACTTTTGTCATGACTTCTAAAAACGCGGGGAGTGCGTAAAAGGTGAAAAATCTCTCAAAATTCAAAAACCATCGCATTCCTGCAGCATAAATAAGCAGCGTTTTACAGCATCTCCTTAACTCACTGATTTATAAAACTATGACGAGATTTTACAAAGCCGGCTCAGGGCTTTTTGTGTTATCATAAACAATTACTTGTTCAAACAAAAGTAAAAGATCCAGTTGACAAATTATAAAAATACATCAACTTCGTAAACAAAACTTATCAACACAAAACTGTTAGATCCCGGTTAATTTCTTTACCTTTATACCATGATATATTTTGCAGAACGCCTGAAATCGGCGCGGACAATGGCAGGATATTCCTTGCAGGAGCTGGCAGAAAAGATCGGCGACATTGTATCCAAGCAGGCCTTGGGCAAATATGAACAGGGCCTCATGAAGCCCAACAGCGAAGTTCTTATTGCACTTTGTAAGGCCCTCAATGTTAAAACCGATTATTTCTCGCGCGAACCTAGAGTCAACCTTCAAGGCATTGAATTCCGCAAACTTCAGAAACTTTCCGTGCGTGAAAATGCGAAGATTGTGCAGCAAACCATTGATTTTCTCGAACGTTACATCGAGCTGGAAGAGATCCTGGGTATAGAAAATAAATTCAGCAACGCCTTTTCCCAGCTCCCGGTTAATGACAACAGCGGGGTTGAAAAACTGGTCCACAAACTAAGATACGATTGGAAATTGGGAACTGATCCCTTGTTCAACGTCATGGAACTCCTGGAAGATCACGGCATCAAAGTGATGGAAGTAGACGCGCCTATTGAGTTCAGCGGCATGTCTACCTGGGTGAACGATGAAGTTCCTGTCATTGTCATTAATTCAAAACTCGACGGATTTCTGGATCGCAAACGCTTCACAGCCCTGCATGAACTGGGACATTTGATGATGCCACAGATCCGGTCTTATGAACTGAAAGAGAAAGAAGCATTCTGCAACTATTTTGCCGGCGCCATGCTTATGCCCGAAGAGCTTTTCCGCAAGGAATTAGGCGACAATCGCAAAAAAATTCTTTTTAATGAACTAGCGGCCATCAAGAAACAATATGGTATTTCTTACAAAGCAATCATGTACCGCGCCAAAAACCTCGGTATTATATCGGAGTCCTATTGTAAGCAATTCATGTTTATCATGTCCAATATGGGCTACCGCATCACTGAACCGGTACAATATGTTGGCTACGAAAAATCAAACCGCTTTTCACAACTCTTGTCCCGTGCTGTGGCCGAAGAGATTATCTCTATGTCCAAAGCCGCCGCACTTAATAATCAGAAACTGGCCGACTTTAGAAATACCATTGATTGAGTGATATATGAAAATTGCGGTCACCGATGCCAACATCTTTATCGACATCATTAACATCGGCCTGGCCAGGCAATTCTTTGCGCTTCCCCCGGAATTTCACACCACCCTAGAGGTATTTGCAGAGCTACACGATCATCAAAGCGAAATATTGGCGGCCTACCAATACGTAGGAAAATTAAAGGTTCACAATTTTGAGCCCGGAGAATTGGAAGAAATGCACATCTTCACTCCATCCAAACGACTTTCAGACACCGACAAAACTGTCCTCTACCTGGCGCACAAACAGCAAGCCATGCTCCTCAGCAGCGATGGTGTCATTCGTAAATTCGCCAAAGAAAAGCACATCGAAACCCATGGCTTAATATGGATATTCGATGAGCTGATGAAACATAAACTGGTCACAAGAAAATTAGCTTGTACTAAAATCAATAGCTTACTGGAATCAAACAGGCGCTACAAAGAAGACGCCCGTTTAGTCAATGAATGTTTAAACAGACTTAAACTTTGGTCAGAATAAACAAACTGTTCGAATTTCATCCCCCATACCTCCCCACAAACCTCTCCTTCCTCATCCTCAGGCCTCTCCCCTGCTCTTTTCCCATGCCTTCGCTTACCCAATACAGCTCATCGCCTCCGAAATCAATAAACACAGGGCGTTTGGCCTCTTCCCAGGAATGCCTGGCATGCGACCATTCGAAACGGCCTTTGCGGCTGGCCTGCGGTTGTTGGTGTGTTTCATAGAGCGCTTTGATGTCCCGGCTGATTTCTTTCTCCGGGAAGGTTTTGTTCAGGATGCCGCGCAGCTCCAGGTAATAGATGCCCGCACCGGTCACCTGCACAAAGCCCAGCGATTTTAAATGCTGTTTTACGTGCTCGTTCTTCACCCGCCAGTCTTCAATGATCAGGCCTTTGGTATAAGGAGCATAATGTTGCGCCGCTTCAAATTCGTTCACAAACTTCAGCTCCCATTCGTTTATAAATTCATCATCAAAGATCTCAAAATTGCCTTTAAACGCTTCCCCGTTGATCACCCAGATCATCTTCTCCCCGTAAAAGGATTCGCGGGCAGCAATGGCTTCGGCGGAGATGGAAGAGTTCTGAAATTCGAAGACAATGCCATCCTTGTTCAGTACATCCGCAATATGGTAGCTGTCTTTTTTCACAACCCTGATCTCGGAATAGCGCTCGCCGAATACATGCTTCCAGTCCCGGTGCCACTGGGTTTCGGGCTCATGCCAGCTATCGCAATTGTCAAGGCTCACATGCGCCCAATGCCATAGGACAATGCTTCCGCACTTGGCCTGCACCGCTCCGCCACAATGCTCACAAACTCCTTTCAGGCCCGGCTGTGCGGCGGTTCTTAGTCCGTTGTAAAGGGCATATTGCATGCCTGAATGTATAAAGAATGTTTTGCAATCGCAACGCATACGAAGCCCCTGTTTTGGAAATACTGTTGCCCGGCAGATTGCTGTGTGAGGGATGGAGCGGTTGTCTGAGCTCCTGATTTGCAAAGGCCCTTTCCTTGCCTTTGCAATCAGAGCGAGCCGTGACAGCCCGGCCCGCAGGGACACACCCGCATCTAAAAAAATTCCTTGATGTTACATCATACTATAGTTCGGCAAACCGCCCTTTTTTTCTCAGGCGAAAGGCATACATTAGCCAGTATAAAATAAAAGCCCATGCCACACCACAATTGCCACCTCATCGAAAGCCGCCTGCGCCGCGCCGAAGAAAAGCTAAAGGAGCTCCGTACCAACATCAACATCCACGAGCAATACCTTAAAACCCATCCCGGCCACCAGCCCACCATCAGGCTCCTGGCCGAGCTCCGCGGGCTCGAGCAGCAGCAGGAATATGACGTCAATAACCTCAAATCCGAGCTCGAGAACTGTGAAGCCCAGAACGATATGGAGCAGGAGAAAGGAGATTAGCGCCTCTTGCCCCTCTCCTCCCGATTGCTTAACTTGCCTCTATGAAAGTTCTGCTATGTGTAAGCCTGCTCTTACCTGCCCTCTTCTTTGCGCAAAACCTCAACCGCCTCGATCAACAGGGCCGCAAAACAGGCCGCTGGATTACCTACGCCGATAGCGCCAAAACCATTAAGCTCTTTGAAGGTAGATTCAGGAAGGATAAGCCCAAAGGCAAAAGTTATTTTTATACCAACAGCGGCGTGCTCGACCGTATCGAAAAAAACCGCTTCCGCAAGCTTAAAACCACCTTCTATTACCCCAACGGCCTGGTACGCCTGCGCGGGAACGCACGCCTCGAAAACCTGCCCGACCGCGTCCACTATTACTATTACGGGCAATGGAAAGCCTACGATGACAGTGGCAAGCTGGTGAAATACTATTACTACCGCAAAGGCGAGCTTACCAAAACCGTATACCTCGATCAAACCAGAAAAATCAATGACTCGCTCATTGAAGCGCTCACGGGCATCGACCGCGAATTTACCGCGCACAACACAGGCCTTACCGATAGCATCAATGCTCATCTGAAAAATCCCGCAAAATACAGGGCCTTCAAACAGGAGCTGGCCCTCAAAGACAGCCTCTCCTTTGCCAGGATCGACCGGCTCCTCGACGTCTATGGTTATCCGGGGAAGGCCATTGCCGGCGATGCAGCGCCCATTCCCTTTTACATCCTGGGCTTTGCACCACTCCCTTTAAAGGAAAAACACCTGGGCAAGCTGCTGATGGCTGCCACGCGCGATGACATCAGCATGAAATCCCTGGCCTTCTTCATTGATAAACTCAGGCTGGCAAAAGGAGAAAAGCAATTGTATGGTACACAGTACTACCTCAAAAAAGACACTTACATCCTCTACCCTGTTGAGGATGAAACACACCTGAAAGAGCGGAGGGCCTCCATGGGCCTGGAGAATGAGTAGCCTGTATCTTAAAATTCATAACACAACAATCCGCCAGCCTGGCGGATGAGCGATGCCCGCGTGAGTGATGGAAGCGAAAATCCTTTTGCCGGACACTGAGCGAAGTCGATTGCGGCAAAAGATTGAAGCGAAAGCACGACTCCGCTGTCTCTTTGCGGAGGCACGCCCAAATTATAAAACAAGCTGTAAGCGGTTCAAAATTCAGACACTGCCTGCTTATCCAATAATCAGGATAAGGTACCTACATAGACTTTCGTATCGTAATGGATCGTGATGCTGCCCGCCGCCTGGTAGCGGTCGAATAAATTGCGGAGATCGGCAATCATGGCTTCGTAGCCATCCTCCCCGCGCGCAGGCATGTAGGAAGATGACAACAAGCGGCCTTCCAGCCCTTCGAAATCAAATACCTGCTCATTGGCAAATATGCTGAGCTGCACGCTTTGCGGGGAAAAGAAGGCTTCGATGTCTTCCGTCCGGATATTCCGGTGATCGACCTGCACATAATCGCGCGCATGCCTGATGATGAGCTCATCGTAATCTTTCTCAAAACCGGTAGTGGTTTTGCGTTCGTTCCAGATCAGCACCACAGGGCTGCCGGGCTTCAGGAGGCGCTTGAATTCCTGTTTGGTTTTTTCGCGATCAAACCAATGAAAGGCCTGCCCCGAAATAATGCCGTCGATGCTTCCGCTTTCCAGCGCTACCTCCTCAGCTTTCCCATCCTGCGCACTGAATCCTTCATAAGACGACAACAGCTCTACCGATTTTTCACGCATCTCCCTGTTGGGCTCCACCGCGATCACCCGATAGCCGGCCTTCAAAAACAGCTCTGTCGAAATGCCCGTGCCTGCACCGATATCAACGAGTAGCTTATCCTGTGTCAGGCCATAGCTCTGTTGCAGAAAGGTGATGATCTCTTCCGGGTAGGAAGGCCTGTATTTCACGTAATCTTCTACCCGGTTGCTGAAGCGTGTGGTATTGTTATTGTCCATGTTTTATATATTACAAGGCCTGTAGCTTTTTGATAACCTTCTCGACGCGTTTGCGCTTGCTCTCTTTTTCAATATCGTTTAGCCTGCCCGATAATACGTTTAGGAAAGCAGCTTTGGTGCCCGTATCTATAACAGGCAAAGCATTTTCAGCATACATGGGCAGCTGATTGACGGGGCTTTTGAGCAGGCGCTCCAGCAATAAATCAAAGGCATCTTTGCGATATACTTTCTCTCCGCATAGCTTAATAAGAATCCCAACGCAGTGATCGTTGGTAATGACCGATCCTTTATCGGCCACGGCAATGATCTTCGCCAGCGAGGCATACACGGTTTTAGGGTCTTCGCCGGCAATAGCATCCAAAGCCGTCATAGCGCCCCACTGCAAACGGTTGTTCTTACTGTCGAGCAAGGCCACTAATTCTTTACTGTGCCTGGCCACCAGCTCCGGTGCCTTCTCTGCCACTTCATAAATAACCTTGATGCTGTCGCTCTGAACATCTTTGCTTTTGTGATGCAGTAATTCCAGCAGCTCCTTCACGGCCTCTTTATCTTTGGATTTTATGATTCCTGCGGCTAGCGCCTGGTTCGGAGCCTCATCCCGCTTTCCGAGTGAAGAAGCCAGTTGATCAATGATACTCATATTTAAAATTATAAATTATTCATCAGGAAGAAAGATGATGTTATGCAGACCTTGTCATTCACCATGATGTACAAACTCCCCGCCTTTATACACTATGCTAAATTTCTTTTTCTCCTGCCAGTGTTGTGTCTCTGCAAAGCTGATCGCTTCCACAATAAATTTCGGGCTTACTTTTTCAGGTTCGTTGATGCTCGTTACATCTTTGCCCTCTGCCTGTGTCGCAGCAAGCCAGGGGAAGTACAGGGAAGGATCAACAAAGCTGACGCGGACATGAAAATTCAGCGATGGCTTATCCTCCAGGCCAATAAGTACCTCAAGCTCTGCTTTCGCATAATCGTTTTTCACTTTCCAGTAATAGCTTGTGTCCTGGTGTTTCAGTATCCTTAATCCTCTTTTTTTCTTTGTAGGAAGTGCCATGTGTAAAAATGATCGTTTTAAAGATACAATCTTTGCTGCATCTTACAAAAAACATAGCTCTTTACTTCACCGGAACATGCTTCTCTATAAACTCAAAAACTTCCTTGAAATGATTCAGAGGCCCGGCGTGACTTCCTTCTATAGCGAGGTGCCTGGCTTCGTAAGCAAAGCCATTTATTTTCAGTCGTGCCATGATCTCCTCACAGGAAGGCATGCTTGGTGTGACCTCATCCCGGGTGGCCGAAAGCAATAGCAGCGGCCCTTTGATCTGTTCAACCGGAATGGCAGCAAGCCGCTCAGCAGTAGTGTCCTGCAGCATGGCTTCAAAGGTTTTCCGGAGATCGCCTTTGATGAGGTAAGGCACCGAAGCTTCATTCACCGGCACAAAGGGCAGGGGCTTTCCGTCTTTCGTCCAGCAGGGTGTACTGAAATGCATAGTATGACCGGGAAACACCACGTGGCCGGGAACGATGGCCACCACACAAGAAATATCAGTATAGTAGCTTGCCAGCAGCAAAGCCAGGTCGCCGCCCCTGGACCCACCCACCAGAACAACCTTGTGCTTATCGACCTGCGAATTTTTACAAGCCTGCATGATCGCCTCATGCACGGCATCGATCGAAATGCGGTCCAGGGTATCAGGCGTTCCCTTCGCGCCGAAATAGCCCAACGCAAGGAAAGCATAGCCTTTCGCCAAAAACTGATCACGTATGTGTTTCCAGTGCTCGCCGGCCCAGGCATTGCCCCCCTCCGAACCGCCAAGCCCCACCACGAGCGGTTGGCCGTTGCTGTTTCCGGTGTAGAGTATGCTGTTGATCTCCGGAGTTTGTAATACACGTTGTGCCGGTAAGCGATAGCTTGTGCTCAGGGCAGCGAAGAATAAAAGAAGCGTGAAAAAGCGTGATTGAGCCATGATCGTTTTTTGTTCCAAAGCTCGTGACTTTAAACGCATGCATTTTTGATCTGGATCAAATTCGGTGATACGATTACTTCCCCGCCCGGATGCGGCTCAGCGTTTCCTGGGTGATCCCTACATAAGATGCCACCATCCCCAGGGGAATGCGGTGATACACGCCGCTATAGACCTTACAAAAGTGATCGTACCTTTCTTTGGCAGTCGTAAAGCGCATGGAAGCGATCCGTTCCATCAGATGCCCGAACACGGTTCCCATCGAGAGCCTTGCGTACCTTTCCATTTCCGGAAAATGATCAAAGAGGTAACCCAGGTCGTTCACCTGCAAGGAAAAAACCTGCGTATCCTCGATGGCATCGATGTAATAGATGTCGGGCTGCCGGGTGATAAAGCTCCGCGGCGAATTGGTCCACTCTTCCTCATAGGTAAAGTATTCGCTCACCTCCTTATCCTCTTTGATGAAATAGGTGCGCAACAAGCCTTTCTGAATGAAATAGCTTTTCGTACACACATCCTGTGCATGATGTACCAGCTCTCCTTTTTTAAAGTGCTTCAACACCAGCCTCTCTCCTAAAGCCTGCTTCAGCGCATCGCTCAGGGTGATGTACTTTTCAAAGTGACTGAATATCGCCGTTGCTTCTATGACCTGTGTTTTGATCCATAAAGATAACAGAATTATCACGGTTTCGCTTTGTCCGCGGTCGCAGCCGTCATCACCGGTCTGAACCCCACAAAAGGGGAAGGCTTTTCCGGGTGTTTAAATTCCTGCGTTGCATCAATCTCCAGGAAATAATCCGGGCTTATCCAGCTGCCACCTTTGGTACCGAAGCCTTTGGCCTTATTGGTGGTGGCATCCCAAAGATACACCATCTCCGATACGTTGCCTGCCAGGTTATAGATCCCGTACAAATTAGAAGCATAGGATGTTACCGGCCCTGTAAAAAATTCCTCGTCAGACATGAAACCCGGCCCGCCTTTCTCAGCCTTCACCCGGTAAAAATCGTTCAGGGAATCATAGCGCGCCGTGGTATAGCTGATACAACTGTAGTTGGACAGGTATTTGCCTTTATACATCAGCGAATCGGAACCTGTGGCGTATTTCACCTGGTTATGCTTACTGCTCGCCGCCATTGCCCACTCCATGTCGGAAGGCAGCCTGATGTCGTTTATCTTATTCTTATCTGTTCCCGGCATACGCCTGATCAGCTCTGCGCTCAGCCATTGACAATAGGCTTCTGCCCCATACCGCGACACATTCACAACCGGGTAGTTATCGTAAGCCTTGTGCCCAAAATACAGGTACTTCATCGGATCGGTAAAATCATCCCGGAGTTTTTCCGTCCATTGCTTCTGGTCCGGCAGGCATTTCCGGAACTCTTCGTGCTTGCCCTTGAGCCAAAGGTCTATCAGGAAGGCTTTATACTCCGCATTGCTCACCTCGGTGGTCTGCATGTAAAAGGCATACGTCGATACCATGTTCGATTGGTAAGAGCAGGAGCCCATCGGAACCAGGGCATATCTCTCTTTACGAAGCGCCAGGAGGTCTTTGATGATTTTCTCTTTTACCATCAGGCCTTCTGAGACCTCCTTTCCGCTAAACTTCGGAAATGAAAAAACGCTGTCTTTGTAGGTGATGGAAGCTCCTGCCGGAGAAACCTTCACAGGAGAAAGCGGCACGGATTTATATCCCTTGTTAAAAGCAGCGCTATCAGGATCCAGGTACGAAAATGCCGTCATAAAGTGCTGCACGTTAATCACCGGTCTGAAGCCATGATCAGGCGAAGCACCATTTCCTTTCACGGATTCTTTGCTCCTGATCTTTAATTCTTCCAGGCTGCTGTTCCAGCTTCCGCCTTTCGTGAGCAGTTGCCGGGTGCTGTCGTCCAGCACAAATTCCGCCACGTTGCCGCTCATGTTGTATAGCCTGAATGCATTGGGCTTAAAGGCATCCACGCGGCAGCTCAACGCTTCCTGCCCCGCTCCCAAACCTACACCCGCAGATGTATAGTTGGTCGACGTAGAAGGCCCGAGCTTTTCTTTTTCTTTCTGGATACAAAAATTAGCCAGGTAAGCGCCTCTTGCATTGCGCATAAATGGTCCGTCCCATGGATAGTCGTTACCGATCTTTCCGGCTTCGGCAGCATAAGCCCAATCCTTCGCCGTTGGCAAGCTATAGCTCCGGTTGAACAGCGTCGGCAATTCCTCTTCTTTCACCATGTTTTTTTCATCAGCCAGCAGAAACGATTCTTCCTTCAGCCATTTGCAGTAGAGCTCTGCTCCTTCCCGGCTCACGTTCACAACCGGGTAATCATTGTAGGCCTTATCCGAAAAATAAAAGTCCTCAAAATAGTTTCCCAGTTTCGGGTCATAGATCGTGTTCCAGAGAGCCTGTTCGGGCTTGGCTTTCAGGAATCCGGCCCTGTCATTCCGGATGAGCAGGTCGAACAAAAATGTTTTGTACTCAATGTTCGATACCTCTGTTGTCTGCATGTATTGCGCATTCAGCACACCTTTGCTATAAAAGTAGTCAGACTTGATATAAGCCTGCGGAATAAAAGCATATTTGGAAGCAGACAATTTAATGGACTGGATCAGCATTTTCTCTTTGCGTTTTTCGTTGGCTTCGATTTCTTCATCAGTCAGCACTGGAAATAGGTAGGAGCTGTCATGCTTTTCTGTTTTTAGTTCCAGGGGCTTCGTTACCGGCAAGGGCTTTTCAGGAGAAGAAGGCAATGATAATTGTTTTTCGGCAATGGCTGCCGGCATTGCCTGCTCTGCTTTCAGAGAAGAGGGATTGTCTGATTCTGTCTTTACGGGTGTTTCGAAAGAAGAAGCTTCTTCCGGATGTTGGTCTTTCGGAGGACCGATCATCGCATCGAAGGAATATTGGCTCGGGTTCGTTTTTTGCTTCTTCTCCGGATTCATGACAAAAAAGTAAGCGATCAAAGAGATGAGCGTGATCAGGCTCAGGCCGAAGAGGATCATCTTGAGGGAGAAAAAGGATTTCCAGGTTCCTGTAGCAGGGGCCACAGGCTGTGTAAAGGTCATATTGGCAACAGTTTCCATCATAGCATCGTGTTTAGGGTTAGTAACATCTAAATTCAAAAAGGCTTGCTTCAGCAGGTTATCAAGCTCTTGTCCGGAAACGCTATGGTTATGACTATTTTGCATGTTGTGTGCCTTTGATCAATTGTAACTGTTCATTCACCGCATCGTGCAGTTGTTTTTTTAAGCGGGCATAATAGGTTTTTAAATGCTGTTCGGGCTTATCCACAAATCCGGCAATCTTACTGTAGGGAACATCCTGCCCGCGCATCAGCAGCAGGATGCGTTGCCAGTCTTCGAGTTTATCCAGCTCCTGTTGCAGCACTTGCATATGCAGGCTTTGCGACACCGGCTCCGCTTCCTCTTCCACAGCATGATACTCATCCAATTCTATTTCCCGGTGCCTGGCTTCGAAGCTCTTGTTATCTCTCAGGAAATTGCGCAGGTAATTGATGTGCGTTCTGAAAATAAACCCGTTGAACTTAAACTCGTTCTCAAACTCGTGTTGTGCGGCCACCCCGGCAATCCTGTAAAGCGTTTTGTACACAACGCTCCAGGCATCGTCCTCGCCCGGCAAATAGGTCCTGCGCGTGTATGCCAATAGCTTTTTGGCATAGCGCTCATAGAGCCATTTGACAAAGCGCTCTTTGTCTGTCATAATACTCTGTAAGGTTTCCGAACTGAAACTCATAAATAACCTGCTTATAACCTATAACACCGTTTGGTAACAGAGATTACTTTCTTTTTCCGAAAATGTCGGGATCATTGGTAATAATCCCGTCAACGCCTCGCCGTTTGTACTTCCTGGCCTTGCGGGGGCTGTTTACCGTCCATACATACACCGTCTTCCCAAGCCGGTGCACGTTGCGGATAAGCCGGCGGCTGCAAAAGCGGTAATACACGTTCACGCCCTGCCAGTTCTTAAAATCGTCCTTCACGAAATGCCTATCGAAGCTAAAGCTCACAAGTGGCAGTTTGAAGACAATCAGTTTCTGAAGATTGATGCGACTATCCGCTTTCGCCACGTTGAGCAGCGTTTGCTTTTCAAAGGAATGGATGGTGGCGGCACAGTGTTCAGATTGACATTGTTTAATCATGCCTGCCACTCTTTTTTCGATGCCGGGATAATAATCGCTGCCGCGTTTGATCTCGATCAGCAGCTGCGCTCTGCCGCCAATGGCTTTCAGGGCTTCTTCCAGCGAAGGCGGATGCTCTGTAGAAGCCGATAAGGGAGAGCAGATCACCAGCTTCTTAAAATCGGCAAAAAGCATGTCTTTGATGCGGCCTGTACCATTCGTGGTACGGTCTACCGTTTCGTCATGCATTAGTACCAATACACTGTCTTTGGTTTGGTGCACATCGGTTTCAAGAACCGTTGCTTTCATCTCCATGGCTTTCTCAAAAGCCGAGAGCGTATTTTCAGGCGCATAGGCACTGGCACCGCGGTGCGCGATAATCACGGGGTTTTGGGAGGAAGCAATTCCGGCTAAACAGATAAAACACGCTATGAGGAATTTGTTGATCATTGATTCTGCTGTTGATTACTGTCGTTGTCACTATCGGGCACAGTCGGGAAGCGTTCTACAACGTTATACGGTTGTTCCCGACTTCGCTCCTGACAATCTCATATCTCACTACTCGTGTCTCAATTCTAACTTCTACTCCTTCACTAACTCCAAATTATGAATGTTCACCGTCATTTTCAGGATGCCGAAGGTAATGCTCACTTTCTCGTCCTTAATGGATTCCACCACACCGACCTCGCTGCTGTTCAGAATTTTCACGCGGCTTCCCTCTTTCAGCAAGGGTTTCAGGCGGGCTACTTTTTTCTCCGCAAAAGAATCCAGCTTATTTTGTTTGGCCAGGTCTTTGCGTTTCTTCGTCTCTGCAGTAATGCCATCGATGAAGCGCTTGATCACGAATTTGCGGTCCTCGTTCTTATTCCAGTCCTCCATCAGGCGCAGGTACTTTTGCCCGTACTCGGCCAGGCGTGCCAGCTCGATCTTCCGCTCGCGCTCCTTCTCGGTCTTGTCGCGCCAGTTGTTGAAGAGCGTATCGTATTTCTCTTTCGAGATCTTCTTCATAAATTCCTGGTGCTCGGTGCGCTCGATGGCTTCATTCAGCTTCGATTTCTGCTGCTGTACCTCAGCCAGTAATTTGTTGAGGTCGATCTTATCTACATTGATTTTCTTTTTAGCGCGTTCGATCAGGGCCTTCGGAAAGCCCACACGCTCGGCCACTTCAAAAGTATAGCTACTCCCCGGCTCGCCCACCGAAAGGATGTATTTCGGCTCCAGCGTTTCCACATCAAAGAGCATGCTTCCGTTCACAACGCCTTCCAGCTTGTTGGCCAGCAGTTTCACATTGGAATAATGCGTGGTGATAATGCCGAATGTTTTCGAGCTGACCAGCTCTTCCAGCACCACTTCGGCCATCGCCCCGCCCAGCTCAGGATCGGTGCCGCTGCCAAATTCATCCATCAGCACCAGGGTTCTCTCGTTCACCGTTTCCAGCGTGTGCTTCATATTCTTGAGGCGCGCGCTGTAGGTGCTGAGCTCATGCTCGATGCTCTGCGTATCGCCGATATCCACTAATATGTGATCGAAGAAGCTCATCACGGAGCTCTCGGCCACACTCACCAACAGGCCGCTCTGCAGCATGGTTTGAAGCAGGCCTACCGTTTTCAGCGTAATGGATTTTCCGCCGGCATTAGGGCCGGAGATCACCATCAGGTGGCGCTCCTGGTCCAGGCTGATGGTAAGAGGAACTGTCACTTTTTTATGCTCTTTATTCTGCAGGTATAAAATGGGATGAACCGCTTTATCGAGCCTGAGCTCCTGGCTGGCAGAGATCACCGGCAGGGTGGCATTGATCCGGTGGGCAAAAAGGGCCTTCGCTTTCAGCAGGTCCACTTCCACCAGCAATTCCATAAACTGCTTCAATAAAGGAGCATGCGGCCTCAGCGTATCCGACAGCTCTCTCAGGATGCGGTTGATCTCGCGCCGCTCGTCGATCTCCAGCTCTGCAATGTCATTGTTGATGGAGATCGTGGCGCCCGGCTCAATGAAAATCGTTTTCCCGGTTTCGCTCTTGCTATGCACAAAGCCGCTCACTTCCGCCTTGTATTCCACCAGCACGGCCAGGGTACGGCGCCCGTTGAAAAAGCTTTCTTCACTTTCCCTCAGATAGCCCTGTTTCCGGAGCTCCGCCAGGTACCTGTAAAATTTAGCGTCGCTTTCACGGCGCTTTTCGGAAAGGTCTTTCCGGATCTTTTGCAGCTCCCGCGAAGCGGAATTCTTAATGGTAGCATCGAAATCCACGATGCGGTCGATCTCGTCAATGATCTGCTTATTGTCTTCGAGGTGCTCCGACAGCTGGAATAAATGCGGAAACTGGGCCTTCCGGTTTTTCAGGAAACGGACCAGGGTATTGGCCAGCTCGGTGGCAGAGCGAACCACCAGGAACTGCTCCTCGGTAAGCATGCTGCCTTCGAGGGAGAGCATGGCCGCTTCTTTTTTGAAATCGGCGTACTGAATGTCCGGAAAATAGGCGTCGGAGCTGATGATGCTTTTCAGCTCGGAGACGCGGTGCAGCTCGGTGAGCAGCGCTTCGTGATCGGCATAGGCCTGGATCTGCCCGGCCCTGGCGGAAGCAGCATCACTAAAACAAAAAGCGGCAATGTATTTTTTTATTTTTGGGAATTCGAGTAAATCCAGCGATTCGGGATCGGTAAAATGCATGTACTAAAGGAAAATTTAAACTTTTTATTCAATTAAAAAAATAGTAGATTATTTTGTAAACTAAATTTTTACATTATTTTTGAGAGACTGAATTTACTCAAAAAACAAGAACCAAAAACACTGTTAACAAAGAAAAACGTGACGAAAAATTTCGTTACCTGACATGAACTGTTTCCGGAACCAGACCCCAACATGAAAACAACGATCATTACCAAATTAGAAGAAATGCTTCAGCAACCTGAAGCTGGTGCTGTTGCTAACCAGGTGCGCACTCTGCAGAAAGAGTATGAAAAATTATGGACTGCCGAATTTGAAAAGGCGAAACAGGATTTTGTAGACGAAGGCGGCAAAGCCAAAGAATTCGAATACCACAAACAACCGGAAGACCTTAAGATAAGCGAACTGTTCGATACATTCAACAAACGAAAAAAAGAGGAAGAGGCGACGATGGCCGTAGACCAGGCCAAAAACCTGGCGATCCGTAAGGAGATCATTGCCAAGATCAACGACCTGAGCCAGGTGAGCGACAACATCGGCTCGGCTATCAAAAAGCTGGTAGAGCTGCAGGCGCAATGGAAAACCATTGGTGCCGTGTCTCCCCACAAATATAAAGAGATCCAGGCCGAATACAGCAAAGCCATTGAGGAGTTCAACTATAAGCTGAGCCTCTCCAAGCAGCTGCAGGAGCATGATCTGAAACGCAATTACGAGCTTAAAACCGAGTTGCTGGAAAAGATCAAAGGCCTGAAAGAGCAAACAAACATCAAAGAAGCGGAACGCCTGATCAAGATCTACCGCAACGACTGGGAAGAGATCGGCCCTGTGCCGAACGATAAATGGGACGAGCTGAAAGGCAGCTTCCGTGGGGCATTGGAAGAAGCCTATTCCAAGCTGAAAGAGCATTACAACTCGATCGAGGAAGAGAAAGAAGCGAACCTCACGAAGAAAAAAGAGCTGATCGAACAGGTAAAAGCCATCATCCTGAAATCGGAAACCGCCGGCAACTCTGCCTGGAATAACCTCACCAACGACCTGATTGCCTTACAGAACGAATGGAAAACCGTGGGCCGTACGACCCAGAAGGATAATGATAAAATATGGTCTGAGTTCAGGGAGCTCTGCGATTCTTTTTTTGAAAAGAAAAAAGTACACTTCCATGATGCCCATGAAAAACTGGCCGGCGTAAAGGCTCAGAAACAGGAGCTCATTGCGAAGGCCGATGCTCTGAAGAATGACACCGACTGGCAAAAGACCAGCATGGCCCTGATCAAGCTTCAGGATGCCTGGAAAAAGGTACCGCATGCGGGTGGCGATGAAAATAAATTGTTTACCAAGTTCAGGGCAGCCTGCAACCATTTTTTCGATGCCAAGAAAGCACATTTCGATGCCATCGACAGCCAATACGATAACAACCTGGTGGCGAAGGAAGAGCTGATCAAAAAGCTCACCGAATTTACCCTCAGCGAAGACCATAGCGCCAACCATGCCGCCCTGAAGCAGTTCTCTACCGACTGGAATGCAGCGGGCCTTGTGCCGATGAAAGATAAAAAACGCATCAGCGAGGCGTTCTACAACCGCCTGGATGAGCTTTACGACCAGATGAACATCAGCAAGGACGAGAAGTTCAAAATGCAGTTCAGGACCAAGCTGGAGCGTATGTCGAGCGGCGAGAACCCGGAAACGGCCCTGCGCAAGGAAGCCGACTATTTCAAAAAACAAATGGATGAGATCCAGGGACGGATCAAAACCTATGATAATAACCTGGGCTTCTTCAAAAGCAGTAGCAAAGGGGTGAATCCTTTTATGAAAGAGATCGAAGACAAGATCAACGCCGAAAAACAGAAGATCGCCGAACTCAATGAGAAACGCAAACTGGTGATGGAAGAACTTAACAAGCTGATGAAACCGGCCGAAACGGAAAAGAAATAATATAAGGAAGCCACCCCCCAAGGTGGCTTTTTTTATGGCCCCGGTGTCTTCGGGTGCCTCAGGCACCGTTATTGAAATTTGTCGACATAGGTGACTGAACGCAGTCGAAGGCACCGTAATCCGGACGGCTGGGGATCTCAGTTCGAGTGCAGTCGGGAACTGCCTTTTACGGGGGCTGAGCGAAGTCGAAGCCCCGAAATCGCTAAACAATTACTTCCCTAAGCTGTTACTCATACATTAAAAATAAGAACATGATGAAAGTAGAAATATGGAGCGATGTGATGTGCCCGTTTTGTTACATTGGCAAGCGCAAATTTGAAAAAGCCCTGAATGAATTCCCCGGTAAGGATCAGATCGAAGTGACCTGGAAAAGCTTCCAGCTCGACCCGACAACTGTGACCGATCCTTCGCTGAACACGATTGATCACCTGGCGGAGAAGAAAGGCTGGAGCAAGGAACAGGCCAGGGAAACAACGGCCCATGTGAGCAACATTGCCAAACAGGTAGGCCTCGACTTTCATTTTGACAAAGCAGTCGTTGCCAATTCCTTTGATGCGCACCGCTTATCGCACCTCGCCAAAAAATACGGCAAGCAAAACGAGCTGGAGGAAAAGCTCTTCTCTGCGTATTTCACCGAAGGTAAAAATACCGCCGATCATGCCACTTTATTACAAATCGGCACAGAGATCGGCCTTGATAAAACGGAAGTCAGCGCTCTTTTAAATAGCGACCTGTATGCGGATAAAGTAGAGGAAGACATTGACCAGGCACAACAGATCGGCGTGCGCGGCGTTCCCTTCTTTGTGCTCGACCGCAAGTATGCCGTGTCGGGCGCCCAGGAGCCTCCTGCCTTTTTGCAGGCGCTGACACGGGCTTATGATGAGCATCAGAAAGAAACACCTTTGCAACAGATCAACGCAGAAGGTTCTGCAGATGCCTGCGGCCCGGATGGCTGTGAGATCTGATTAAAACATCCCTTACCCGGAAGATTTTAAACCTTCCGGGTATTACATAACAGAGCCCGGAAGCCTCCCGGATTTGTAATTTATGCCTATATTTATAGGGATGAAACATTCTTTTCTATACGACATGGATGCCATTTACCTGGCGCTGTTCCTGTTTGTTGCCATGTTCGCCATCATTATTGCCGGCTATAGGATTGGATTAAAAAAAGCGGATGCCGGCGTCGATCATGGCACCTTATTGTCTTCTCTCCTGGCCTTACTGGGCTTGTTACTGGCCTTCACCTTCGGCATGGCGGGCTCCCGCTATGATGACCGAAGAAATTGCATCATCAATGAATCCAATGCGATTGGCACGGCCATGCTGCGTTCCGGTCTGTATCCGGATAGCCTGGCCAAAGAATTCAAAAAAGAGTTTAAGCATTACATCGAGGCCAGGATCTCTTTCCTGGAAGCCGGCAGAAATGAAGAGAAAGTCCATCTTTCCCTGAAACGCAGCACAGAGGCCGGCAATAGCCTGTGGGAAAAAGCCAGGGCACAAGCTTCCCTGGAAAACCAGCGCACCGCTACCATGCTGATGATCCCTTCCCTGAACGACATGCTCGATAGCTCTTCCTTAGTCAATGAATCCTTCAACATCACCGTCCCCGATTCCATTGTGCTGTTATTGCTGATCTTTTCCGCCATCAGCTCCTTCTTTATCGGCTACAATTGTGGGGTTAAAAAGGGGTTCGACAAATTGCTGATCACGGGCTTTTGCGCGCTTACCTGCGTGGTCATCTATATCATCTTCGACCTCGATCGCCCGAGAAGAGGGCTGATCGATAACAACTACCAGGTTCATTTAATGAAAGAGCTGAAAGAGTCGCTATAGCGTCCTTTATTTTATTTTCTTTCCATTTCCCAGGTACCCTCGCCGGCATTAAAATATATTGGAATGAGGCCGAACAGCTTGAATTTACCCCTGTTACGCCATACACCACTAAAGGTGCCGGTTTCTTCCCGATAGCTTCCTGAATGGTAGATCAAATGTCCCGGCCTGGACTTATCCACAAACAGGGTTCCGTCTTCCAGAAAATAATGCTCGTGTACAAATTGTTTCACGAATTGTATATCGTTCCCCGAAATCGTTCCGTTAATGGAAGCCTCATCCGGACTTGCTCCGTATCCGCCAACATCAACGGCAACACCGGTTATCTGGTTGTGATACTGTACGATTTCGAGGTCAAAAAATATTTTTTGTCCTTCCATATTTTGGTACTTTTTCCCCAGAACGACCTCCCCTCTCCAATGCCCGCTATGATCTTTGTTGAAATCCATGTCCTGTTTTTATGAAAAAATCCCGTCACGGTAATCATGACGGGATTTTTTTTAGTGTTTACATCCTGAGATAATTTTAGTTAGATAACAAGGCCCGTGAGATCACAATGCGCTGTACTTCACTGGTTCCTTCATAAATCTGTGTGATCTTGGCATCGCGCATCAAACGCTCTACGTGGTATTCTTTGACGTAACCGTAACCACCATGGATCTGAACCGCTTCGGTGGTTACCCACATCGCCGTTTCAGAAGCGAATACTTTTGCCTGGGCGCCTTCTTTTTCGCAAGGCAAGCCTTGTGTTTTCAGCCAGGCGGCCCTGTAGATCAATAAACGCGCCGCCTCGATGCGGGTGGCCATATCGGCTAATTTAAACTGGATAGCCTGGTGCTGGGAAATTAATTTCCCGAATGCCTTACGCTCCTTAGAGTAAGCCAAAGCCAGCTCATAGGCGCCGCTCGCAATGCCCAAGGCCTGGGAAGCAATCCCGATGCGGCCGCCGCCTAAAGTCTTCATCGCGAACTTAAAGCCAAAGCCTTCTTCACCGATCCTGTTTTCCTTAGGTACTTTTACATCCGTAAACATCAGAGAGTGCGTGTCGCTTCCCCTGATCCCCAGTTTATTTTCTTTGGGTCCTACTTCAAAGCCCGGCATGCCTTTTTCCACGATCAGGCAGTTGATGCCTTTGTGACCAAGCTCTGCATTGGTTTGTGCCATCACCAGGTACACAGATGCCGTGCTTCCGTTGGTGATCCAGTTTTTGGTACCGTTCAGTAAATAATGATCGCCTTTGTCGATAGCGGTTGTACGCTGAGAGGTCGCATCGCTTCCTGCTTCCGGCTCCGACAGGCAGAAGGCGCCAATCACTTCTCCTTTGGCCAATGGTACTAAATATTTTTGTTTTTGCTCTTCCGTCCCGAAGTGCTCCAGTCCCCAGCATACGAGTGAGTTATTCACGCTCATTACCACGCTGCAGGAAGCATCGATTTTGGAAATCTCTTCCATGGCCAGCACATAAGAAACGGCATCCATACCGCCCCCGCCGTACTTCGGGTCAACCATCATTCCTAAAAAGCCCAGCTCTCCCATCATTTTTACCTGTTCGGCAGGAAATTTCTGTTTTTCGTCACGCTCTATAACTCCCGGTTTACACTCATTCTGGGCAAACTCACGCGCCGCCTTCTGTATCATCAATTGCTCTTCGGTTAATTGAAATTGCATTGTCTTTGTATTTTAATTGTTATCTGATTATCCTTACAAAAATATAAGATATTTTGAATTTTTAACAGGTCTTTGTCGTTTTATTAAAATTATTTTGTTGAGTTTTTGGCCTGTGGCCTGTAGATTCCCGCAACTTTCGCCTTACCTTTAATTCTGATGAAAACAGGAACTTTAACCATTGCCGGCCTGATGAGCGGCACCTCGCTCGACGGCCTCGACATGGCCCTTTGCCGCTTCTCTGTAGAGGACGGAAAGCCCCGCTATGAGCTGCTGGCAGCAGAAACCATTTCTTACGAAGCCGTTTGGAAGGAGCGCCTGAGAAACGTGTTTGATGCCACGGCCGAGCAATATTTTAAGCTGAACAGCCTTTATGGCGAATACATCGCCGCTGAGGTGAATGCTTTTTTGAAAAAAAGCGGCCACAAAGCCGATTACCTCGCCAGCCACGGCCATACGGTGTTTCACCGGCCACAGCTGGGCTTTAGCACACAGATCGGCTGCGGCGCTACCATCGCTGCTCATACGGGCATAGCTACCATGTGTGATTTCCGGAGCCTCGATGTGGCGCTGAAAGGACAAGGTGCTCCGCTGGTGCCAATCGGCGACCGGGACCTGTTCCCCGAATTTGAGTCCTGCCTCAACATCGGCGGGATTGCCAACATCTCCTTTACCAAAAACGGCCATACCTCCGCCTTCGACTGCTGCGTCGCCAATATGGCGCTGAATTACCTGGCGGAAAAGACGGGAAAGCCTTACGATGCCGATGGAAGCATCGCTGCATCAGGACAGGTTAATAAAGCCTTGCTGACTGATCTTTTGAATCTACACAGCGACCAGCGATCTCTTGGAAAAGAATGGTTTGACGCGCATTTTCTTCCCGCGCTGGAAAAACACGGCGGAAGCATCCCGGATCTGCTGGCTACCTGCGTGGAATACACAGCCCTGATGATCGGGAACGTTTTGAAGCAACATGACCTCCAATCTGCATTGATCACAGGCGGTGGCGCCTACAATGCTTTCCTGCTAAAGCGCCTGCGGGCGGAGTACAGCGGGCAGCTGGAAATCCCTTCCGATGCGGTGATCCAGTTCAAGGAGGCCATTGTGTTTGCTTACCTCGGTTATTTAAGAGCCACAGAACAAACCAATACCCTGCACAGCGTTACCAAAGCCAGCCGTGACAGCATAGGCGGCTGCATTTATAAAGGATAAGATGATGAATGTACTCCTGGTTTTTTTAGGTGGGGGAACGGGCAGCGTGCTCCGCTTCTTCTTTGCCTGGCTATTCTCAAAAACATCCCTCCCACTCCCTTTTGCCACGCTCAGCTCGAACCTGGTAAGCTGCCTGCTGTTTGCCCTGCTCCTGTCGGGCTATGAATCGAAGCAGCAAATTCCAGACACCTACAGAAGCTTTATCATCATTGGGATCTGCGGCGGCCTGAGCACCTTCTCCACCTTTAGCTTCGAAACGTTTGAGCTGATCAGGCTGGGCATGACGGGTTGGGCCATTGCCAATATCCTCATCAGCTGCGTGCTCTGTATAGGCTTGTTCTTTGTGTTTGCAAAATAGGCTTCGGCTCAGCCTGCATAACGATTCGTCCTCCTGAACTTGATTTCAAGGTCTCACAAAATAGCTGAATAAATGCGCTATTCCACTTAATCCTTCATCACCTTCACAACCTCCGCATTTCCGTTGGAAGAATAGATCACAAAGGTATAGATGCCCGCTGCGAAGCCCGACAGATCCACTTCTGCCGTATTGGCATTAGCATTGCCCTCAGACTGTAAGATCAGCTTGCCCATATAATCCATGACGGAAATGGATTTAAGAAAGACACTCGCCCGGATCGTTACTTTACCCTGCGATGGATTAGGATACAGCTGAACAGAGGCTGCCGCTTCTTTTTCATCAATGCCGACACAGGAAACCACGGTCGCCGTTTGAGTAAGAGATGAAGCGCAGCCATTGCTTCCTGTCACCTGGTAGATGATGGGATAGGAACCCACTCCCACTGAGGGGTCGAAGCTGTTCCCGGAAACTCCCGTCCCCAAAAAAATACCGCCGCCAGGTGCAGAGATCAGCGGATAGACTGGTCCATCCACACACAATGGGCCGACAAGGCTAAAAAATATTACCGGTAAAGGCTTTACAAAGACCTGGTGCTGCTTGCTTCCGGAACATCCGGGATTGGACGCCGTTACAATGTATGTAAAGGTCGTTGCCGGCGATACGGTAATGCTTGAGGTTTGTGCACCCGTATTCCAGCTGTAGGTAGTTGCTCCCGATACATTGGCATTCAGCAAAGCACTTTGTCCTAAACAAATGCTGTCAGGCCCGCTGATGGAAATAGATAAATTATTGATGACCATAATGGTAACGGATGTCGAATCCTTGCAGCCATCGAGCGTTGTTCCTACCACACTCACCGTTGTAGGGCCTGTAGGCGTAATGGTGTTGGTAGGACCTGTCGCGCCATTGTTCCATAAATAGAAGTAAGAACCGCTGGCCGTGAGCACACCCTGCAGTGTATTACAGATAGCCGTATTGCCGGTAATGGATACCAGGCCGGCTCCATAGTTTCCGGTGCTTACCGTTGTCGAATTAATACAACCCGTAATAGCGCTGGTTCCTGTTACCGTTAAAGTTGATGAGCCGGATGGCGTATAGGTGATAGAGGCATTGTTGCTGCCTGTGCTCCAGGAATAGGTATTGGCTCCGGTAGCAGTAAGTGTCAGTGTTTTGCCCGGGCATACAATGGTATTTCCGCTCACACTCACCACCGGTAAAGGATGTACATTGAGGGTGTAGGTGGCCTGCCCGATGCAGGAGTTCAGGATATTGCTAACGGTGTATACGGTTGTAGCGGCGGAAGAGATCGTATGATTAGCGCCGATAAAGCCATCGCTCCACACAAAAATAGTTCCGTTGCCGTTAGACGTCAGGGCTACCGTGTGGTTAGGACACACCGTAGCCGTTGATCCGGAGATCTGCACGGTTGGCGAAGGCAGAACTGTCATCGTAAACTGCCCGGAAACAGAGGTGCAATTGTTAGCCGTACCCGATACCGTATAAATAGTGGTTGTGGTTGGCGTTACCGTCACGCTTGCACTGTTGGCGCCGGTGCTCCAGGTATAGGTGGTGGCGCCGGTGGCAGTAAGCACTGACTGTACGTTATCACACATGCTGTTGCTACCGCTGATAGACAGTACCGGCTTCGGAGTGACGATCACGGCCATCGTTAAGGTTGGAGACACCGAGCAGGAATTCTGAGCATATACGCTCAGGGTTCCGCTTTGGGCGGAGTTGGAAAAATTCATGGTAATGGCATTGCCGGCCCCGATGATGGAACCGCCCGCACCGGTGAAGTTCCAGTCGTATACGGCATTGGTTTGTGAAGCGACAGCATAAGCCACGCCATTTTGCCCGGCACATACGGTGGAGGTGGAGGTTACAAAAGAACCTAAAGCTGTGGGAGGCGCAATACCCGTTACCGATGCGGTAGCCGTATGAGTACAGTTAAGTCCGTCTTTTATGGTGATGGTATAAATACCGGCCGTTAATCCGGCAACAGAGCTGGCATCATCAAAATCGTTGGTGCCGTCATTACTCCAGTCATACAATACTGTGCCCGAACCGCCGGACGTATATACTTCCAGGTGGCCGTTGTTAGCGCCGTTACAGATGACGCTGTTATCAACGTTGGTAATTTGTAAAGGTGAAAAGGTACCGGTAGTCACAGAAACACGAAAGGTAATCTCATAGGTTTGCGTACAGGCCCCGGAAGAGGTTGCCGTATATGTGATGCTTTGAACCGTGGCGCTGGCCTGGGCCGGCAGGTTAACGATCGTGCTGTTAATGGCCGTGATGCCGCCGGCAACAGGCGTTGTGGAAGGCGAGCTGGCATCGTCGTTCTCATAGCCACGCCAAACCAGGTTCAGGTTTGTGGGAATATCCTGGATACAATTGTAATTCCGGTTAAAGAACACGCCATTCGTCGGAGAAAACACAGCCAGGCCCGGTGTAGCGGTAAAGATGGCAAAAGGGCCGTTGTTCTCATTCACATAGGCATAATTACACATGCCGATACTTCCGGCTACAGGCGCATTGTTCGAAAAATTGGAAGGCGAATTGTCCGTAGCCTTATACTCAAATAAAAAATCACTGTCGTCTGAAGTACCATCACAATCTGCATTATTGAGAACAGCTATTTTTTCTACCTGCACTTTCACATTCAATTGTGAAAATAAACCCGTACCGAAAAAGCACGTTAATAAACCTCCGAGTAGTAATCCTTTTTTCATGTAAATTCTGGTTTTGTATCGTATCCAAAAATACAAAAAGCCCTTCATATGAAGGGCTTTTGTTAGTATTTATGTGTGTTTTACACTATTTCTTGTCTGATTTATACTCTCGCTCCATATTTCTTATAATATCCTTCACCTGCTCTGTGCCTATGCGTTTGGCTTTGATGACTTTGTTCCTGTCGAGGATATAGATCACCGGCGTAGAGTAAATATCGTATTTTTCCTTGATGTTATTGATGTGCACGCCGTCATAAATGTTGATCCAGTCGAGCTTGTTCTCAATAATATATTTGCGCCATTTTTCATAATCGTGTTGTGTATATACACTGAATACTTTGATGTCGTATTTCTCTTTTTTGAGGTCGTGGTACTCCTCTACCAGTTTCGGGATCTCCGTTTTACAGTGTCCGCAGTCCACATCCCAGAATACCAATACGAGGTAGTCGGCTTTCACGCCATACAATGGTGTAAATACCTGCGCCAGCCCCTGGACGTTATCATAATACAGTTTGGTAGCACCGCTGCTTGTTTTCACGGTATCAAAGCCCATTTTGGCAATGGTTTTATGCCCGATGGTATCGATCATCAGGAGGTCCGGGGCTTTACTTCCCAGCAATAAAGGCTTGAGGATATCGCCTCTCTCAATGATCTTTTGAATCGTTGCATCTTCGTAAATGCCTTTGGCCTGCCCGGTGCGGAAATAGGTATCGATGATGTGCACAAACACTTTATCGAAGCCCATCACTTTGGATGATTCATACGTTGGTGTGAAATAGGCCAGCAGGAATTTATGCATGGACGAGCCGATCTTGGTTTTTCCCATCATCCGGTCGATCTCGAGGTTCACCGTATCCGGGTTCTGAACGATGATGTTATTAAAGTATTTTTTCACGCGGTCGGCAAAGAAGGGCGTTCTCAGGATCCCGTCGTCCTGGAAGTTGACACCATCCCAGTAGTGATTTTTGTAGTAATTGTAAATGTAGATGCTGTCAGGCCTTCCATTCGATGCTTTCGGAATATCTTTCGCTTCCTTCTCCATTTTCAGGTTGATGACATCTGCGACGAACATTCCCTTGTGTCCTTCCACAAACGACTTTTCAAAGTCTGCCACAGCCGCATTGATTTCCTTGGCTTTCTCATTAACGAATGCCGTTGAATCCTTGGTGCTCAGGCCTTTGGTTTTTCCCCTCAGGTCAACGAATTCCTTATTTTTATTGGTAATGAACCGGATGTAATCAAAAAAATCGTTGTTCTCTTTCGAGCTCGGCGACCTCAGGTTCTTCACCATCTGGCTGGTATCCGTAGTAATGGTAATGTTCTGATTTTTATCGCTGATAAAGAAATCAAAATAACGGCCTTTCTCCTGGCTCACCACATAATACACCCCTTTTTCGAGGGAGTTTTTGCCTTTGAACACAGCATTGCCTTTTACTACTTTCTTGCAGGTATCGGCAATATAGCTTTTATCAAACTGGTAAAACGCCAGGTACATGACGGTGTCTTTGGCATTTTTAAAATTGACCCTGATGTCGTGGCCGGTTTGGGCGAATGCCCCTGTAAACGCTGACAATAAACTTAAACCTAGTACTATTTTTCTCATAGGATTTCCGGGGATAAAACGGTAGTCAAAAATAATGATTTTATTTAAACTCAAAAGTAATTTCAATACAGGCACCCGTCTAACCAAAATTTGTTAAATGAGTAAAGCTGTTTACTGCAACGGTAGAACCGCGTTTGAAGCCCGCTAAACGCTAGTCGATGGACTTTTTATTATAGATTGTATAGCCGAAGTGGAAGAAAAAAGAAAAGCTGTTTTGATTCTTGTCATAGTAGTTGAGCCCGATGCTCAGCGGCCCTATCGGCGAGTGGTACACCAGCGCGCCCATACCGAGGAAATGGCGGTAAAGAAGCGGCGTGCTCAACTCCGGCGTGTTATCGGTTTTCCGGAGAATGGAATAGATCGGCTGATAGATATAGCCTTCGAGGCGGATATCAAAATTCTTATAAGGTGTGGCAATCATTTTCAAGCCGCCGGCAGCATACTGAAAAGCCCTGTAATCGGCAACAAACAGGGTCTGGCTCTCAGGAATAGGGCTGAAAGCAGGTGCAGACAAAACGGTGGCCGTATAGCTTCTGAAAAAATCCTGGTTGGAATAAACACCTTCACCAAATACACCGATCTTAAAATACTTGATCGGCTTCACGTATTTATCAATCGTGAGCTTGAGGTTGAACCAATTGTGCGAAGGCGTATTAATATAGGTCACCTGGTCCATAGCCGTATTCCCGGGATAGTAGCTTTCCTCGCCGCTCACGTATTTCGCCCGGATCAGGAGCTTGGTCCCTTCCGTGGCATACTGTTTCCTGTTGTGGGTATTGATCTCGTAAGCCACCTGCCCGTAATAAAAATCGAAGATGCTCAGGTCGGCCGTGTCGAGCCTTGTAAAATTATCCGTTTGGTAATACCGGTTTTTCCATTCGCTGCCACCTGCCGAAAGCACCATCTTACTGATATTTCCTACCGGTAATCCGATGTTCACTTCTCCGAACAGATCCTCCTGGATCATATAGGCAGGCTTTTCGAAATCGTAGAACAGGGCACTGCTGCGGTAATAATCCCAACGCGAGATCGTAAAGCTGGGCTCGATGTAAAAAGGAATCCGCGCCGGAAACTCAAACCTCAGCTTGGCAAGCGAGCTGGAGTTGAGCTTACCCAGGTAACCATTGACATAAGCCGTAAAGCCGATCTTCCCTATATAGTTATACTGCGCCGCAAGGAAAAAATTACTGATGGGCCGGTTGGAAATATTTCCCCCGAGGTCGAAGAATAAATGCTTTTCTTTTTTGGCATTCAGCGTGAGCGTATACTTCCCGGAAACGCTATCCCGCACCGTGATGGGATAGGCCGATTTGATCTTCTCATCCGTCATCATCCGGAAATACTGGCGCCTCAGGTCTTTCAGCGTCAGGGTATCGCGGCGGCCAACAATGCTTTTATGAATAAAGACCCGGAGCTTGGGATCCCTGCTGTTCACCACAACCTTGTTATAAATGATCTGTTCGCTTCTCGCTTTGTTGCGAAACGCAGCCCGCTTTTTAGCAAGGCTATCGGGATCCTGGAATGCGTTAACCTGTGCTTTGATGCGTGGCATATCCCTGATGGTGGCTGCATAGCCGCTGTCGATGAGGCGCTCTACATTATCAAAATTAAAAATGCTCACATCCGCCCAGGGCTCAATAATAATGTTGTTTTCACATACCGGATCGAAATTACTTTTGCTCATGAACATGTTCCTGAGCTGCAGGAAGAGGTTGTCATCACTTGGCAAAGGCGTATTTTCGGAAACGGCGCTCCCGATGATAAAGTCAGGATAGAGCTCCTCGTACATCACATTGGAAGGAAAATTGTTGTACAGGCCGCCATCAAACAACAAGGTACTGTCGATGTAGATAGGCCTCAGGTATAAGGGATAGCTCATGGAAGCCCTGATCGCAGAAGGCAGATCGCCCTTGCGGAACACGACGCTTTTCTTTTTTTCGATATCGGAAGCCACACAGCGGAAAGGGATGAGAAGGCTATCGAAGTCGTAGTGCGACGCGGCATTGGCAGCAGCAAAGGTTTCCATCAGGTAAAAATCAATGGGCACCGAATTGATCCAGTTGGTCGGCAGGTTGGTAATAAAGGGATTGTTGAGGTTCAGCTTCAGCTTCACCCAGGAGGCGTAGTCATCACGCTTTCTCACAAAGTAGCCGAACCGGGGCGACATCTCGCCACGTGTCAGGTTCACAAAGGCCTGCTCCTTCACCATGCGTTCGATCTCCAGCGGCGAATAGCCGGATGCGTATAAACCGCCGATGATCCCGCCGATAGAGGTTCCTGAAATACAGTTCACCGGGATGTGATTTTCTTCGAGGGCTTTGAGGACACCGATGTGGGCAAGGCCGCTGGCTCCTCCCCCGCTCAGAACAACGCCTACTTTTTGTGCCGGTACCATTTGTATAATCAGCAACAGGCCTGTCAAAAAAACGAAGCGGGAGTTCTTGCGTATGGAACAAAGGTATTTCACAGGTATGACAAATTTACCTAAAATTTTAATCTATGCCCATGTAACTGATTTTCGCTTAATTTATTTTATTTACTGAATAATTTTATTTACTTAGCAGATTATAGACTTATTTTCTACCTGTGATCAAGTATATTACGAAAAAGGTGTTGTACGGCATTCTGGTCCTGTACGGAGTCATCACAGTGATCTTTTTTCTGTTTAACGTATTACCCGGCGATCCGGCCACCATTATGCTGGGGCAACGGGCCAATAAAGACGCGGTGGAGGCCATTCACAAAGACCTCGGCACCGACAGGCCCATCATGGAGCAATATGCCATGTACCTCAACGACCTTTCCCCGATTTCGGTCCATAACTACAAAAACGACAATAGCCACTGGTACCTGAACCCTGCCAAATATACCTGGACGCCCTTATTTACTATCGGGGAAAACAAGACCGTGGTGCTGAAATATCCTTTCCTGAGGCGCTCCTACATTACCAAGCGTAAAGTATCCGATATTATCGAAGAAACATTGCCTGAAACAGCGGTCCTGGCCTTTTCTTCCATTTGCATCGCCTCCCTGGTGGGAATTTTTTTAGGCATCGTCAGCGCCATCAAACGCAACAGCTTCTACGACCGCATGTCGCTGGTGCTGGCTGTGCTCGGCATGGCTGCTCCCTCCTTCTTTGTGGGACTTATCATTGCCTGGCTTTTCGGCTATGTCCTGTCGGACTACACAGGCCTCTCGCCTACCGGCAGCTTATACGACATTGATGTGTGGGACGGGGAAAAGCTGAAGCTGAAAAACCTCATCCTTCCTTCCATTACCTTAGGTATCCGCCCGCTGGCCATTGTGGTACAGCTCATGCGCAGCTCGCTGCTCGATGTGATGGGCCAGGATTACATCCGCACGGCCAGGGCCAAAGGGCTTCCTTTGTATAAAGTGATTACCAAGCATGCCCTGAAAAATGCCCTGAACCCCGTTGTAACAGCTATTTCCGGATGGTTTGCCGGCTTGATGGCCGGAGCCGTGTTCGTGGAATATATTTTCAGCTGGAAAGGCATAGGCTATGAGGTGTTTGAAGCCCTGACCAAGAACGACCTTCCGGTAGTTATGGGCGCCACACTGATCTTCGCCACCATCTTCGTAGTCATCAACATCCTGGTAGACATTGCCTATGGCGTATTAGACCCAAGAGTAAGAGTAAAATAATGAGCAGAAAAAAAATAGTAGCCGGCAACTGGAAAATGAACAAGAGCCTGCAGGAAGCAAAGAACCTGGCAGAGCGGATCACAGAACAGATGAATGATTTTGATGAGGTCATCAAGATCATCTTTCCACCCTTTCCGTACCTCGAATCGGTACACACCCGCACCTCGCTGAAGGCGAATTGCTATATCGGTGCGCAAAACTGCCATACCCATGCGGCCGGCGCTTATACAGGCGAAGTGAGCGCCTCCATGCTGGCCTCCGTTGGCTGCAAATATGTATTGGTGGGGCATAGTGAGCGCAGGCAGTATTTCAAAGAAAAAGATGCCGACCTGGTATTAAAGATCAAAGAAGCGCTCAACAATGGCCTTAGCCCGATCCTGTGCGTGGGAGAAACGATCCATGAGCGCAAAACCGACAATCATTTCAAAGTGGTTTCGGAGCAACTGGCCAATGTCCTGAAAGAATTCAGCCTCGATGAGTTCAAACATTTTGTGCTTGCTTATGAGCCCGTTTGGGCCATCGGCACGGGAGAAACCGCTACTTCCAAACAAGCGCAGGAAATGCACGCCTACATCCGGAATGTGATTGCCGATATTTACGATTCGGGAGTTGCCAACGATGTCTCCATCCTCTATGGCGGCAGCTGCAACCCGCAGAATGCGCAGGAGTTATTTGCCTGCAAGGATGTGGACGGCGGACTGATCGGCGGAGCTTCGCTCAATGCCGATGATTTTTGCAAGATCGTTTTCTCCTTCTGATACTGACGCTACAATAAGGAAGGGATCTTTATATATAAGGCTATCTGTGAATGCGGATGGCCTTTTTTATGGATCGGTGAGTCATTACGAATAAGGATGACGAATGGATACGAATGTAAGCATGAACGAATCAGGGTACATGAATAATATTATCCACGATTCGTATATTCGTACTTTATTTGTATCCAGCCATGAATTACATCCAATATACCTTTACCGTTTCTCCACCTGAGCCCGGCTCCGATATTTTAATTGCCTTGCTGGCCGACCTGGGCTTTGAAAGCTTTTCTACCACCGATACGGGCTTCGAGGCTTATATCCAGGAGGAGTTTGATAACGAAGCCGATCTTCAAACCATCAGCTTCGATGATTTCAGCTTTTCCTTTGTAAGAACGGTGATCCCCAAAACGAACTGGAACGAAGAATGGGAGAAAAATTTCAACCCGGTATATGTAGATGACCTGGTATGCATCCGCGCCGGTTTTCATCCCAAATCCGCAACGGCAAAACACGATATCATTATCACACCGAAGATGAGCTTTGGCACCGGCCACCACGATACTACCTGGCTGGTGAGCAAAACCATGTTTGAGCTGGACTTCAAGAACAAACATGTGCTCGACATGGGCTGTGGTACAGGCATCCTGGCCATTCTCGCAAAGCAGCTGGGTGCTTCTCACGTACTCGGCATCGATATCGACGACTGGAGCATCGAGAACTCCATCGAAAATGCAGAGATCAACGGGGCCTCCGCTATTGTCTTTCAAAAAGGTGATGCCTCTTTGCTTCCCGCAACAGAAAGCTTCGACACCATCCTGGCTAACATTAATAAAAACGTGCTGAAAAAAGACATGGGGTCTTATTTCAGGGCCCTGAAAAAAAACGGGACCTTGCTGTTGAGCGGCTTTTTTGGTACGGATGTGGAAGAGCTCAAAGAGCTGGCGACTGCGCTTGGCTTTACGTTTGAAAAAAGCTATAGCAAAAATGAATGGGCGGTGATCAAGCTAAAAAAATAGATAAGACCTCTAAAATTCATGTTATGAAAAAAATAGTAAACGCTATCTCCGCGTTTTTTTCCCGCCTGTTTAAGGGTGGTTCCGCAGAGGGCAACAACAGTGGTGCGACCACAACAACAGACTTTTACCCGGCCTCCGGCACACGAAAAGCCCTGAGCCAGGTCATCGGCGAAGTGCTTGGTCAAAACCGTAAGCCTGTACTCTACTTTCATGCCGGCTGGTGCGGAGCAGCTGTGAAATTCAAAGCCAGCCTTTCTGATGCGCGTATGCGCGATGCCTTGAAAGATGCCTCCCTGATCATCATCGATTCGGATATGGATATGGACCAGGACAAGCTCTCCGAAAAGTACCATATCCGCCATGTACCAACCTTTATCCGTGTCAACCCCGATGGCTCGGTAATCAAAGCCATCACCGGTGCCGAATGGAGAGAAGATACCACCGAAAATATGGTGCCCGTGATGAAGCGCTTTTTAGAATAACCCAAGGATTATACGTATGCAACCTTCATTTCATGAAATACAGCGCTTCAACAAATGGTGGCATTACCTCATCGTAGGCTCACCGTTTATCCTGGGCATCGTTGTGGGCCTGGCCATGCATGCCGAAATAAGCCAGAAGATAGCTGCCTCAGAACTCACACCACTTTTGGCTATAGGTTCCACCATCCTTGGCACGTTCCTGTTTCTCGTTTGGTTCCTGTACATGAAGCTGGAAACGCGGATCGATGCGCAGGGCATTTACGTCAGGTTTCACGGCATCCCTTTTTGCAAGCGAACCATTTCCTGGCAGGACATCAAAACTATTTCTGTCATATCCTATTCTCCTCTATCCGATTATGGCGGCTGGGGAGTACGTTATGGCATGGCCGGAAACGGCTGGTGCTACAATGTATCCGGCAGCCATGGCATCAGGCTTTTTTACCAAAACGGCAAGCCTTTTTTGATCGGCACGCAACAGGCAGATGCTGCGCAGAATACCATTGAACATTATTTTAAATCCTAATACCTGTGGAAATCACTTATACCAGAATTAGCCCTCAGATCATTGAAAGCCTCCGCCAGATGGTGGATGCAGAAGACCTCCTCATTGATGAAGAAAGTCTTGAAAAATACGGGCAGGACGAAACGGAAGATTTACTTTATAAGCCGGAGCTGGTCCTCAGGCCGAAGACCGTTAGCCAGATCTCGGAGATCATGAAGCTGGCCAATGCCATGCGGATCCCGGTAACGGTGCGCGGCGCAGGCACAGGCCTCAGCGGTGCTGCCCTGCCGGTGTATGGCGGCATCGTCATCAGCATGGAACGCTTCAACAAGATCCTGCAGATCGATGAGCGGAATTTACAGGCCACTGTTGAGCCGGGTGTGATCAATTACGTTTTCCAGGAAGAGGTGAAAAAGCTTGGACTCTTCTACCCGCCCGATCCGGCGAGCTGGGGAAGCTGCTCCCTGGGCGGTAATGTGGCGCACAGCAGCGGCGGCCCCAAAGCGGTGAAGTACGGCACCACGCGGGATTATGTCCTCAACATGGAGATGGTATTGCCAAACGGCGAGGTAATTCTTACCGGTGCCAATACGCTGAAATATTCAACGGGCTACAACTTAACGCATCTGATGATCGGCAGTGAAGGAACGCTGGGCATCATCACGAAGATTGTGTTCCGGCTCATTCCTCTGCCGAAGCATGATCTGCTCATGCTGGTGCCTTTCACTTCGGCAGAGAAAGCCTGTGAGGCCGTGGGAGCCACCTTCAGGGCAGGCATTACGCCAAGTGCAATGGAGTTTATGGAGCGCGATGCCATCGACTGGAGCATCAAATATGCCGGAGAGGTGAATTTCTCCATCAAGCCCGAATGGCAGGCGCTGTTGCTGATCGAAGTAGACGGCAATAATATGGATGTATTATTCGGCGATTGTGAAACCATCAGCCAAATCATGACGGATCATGGTTGCGACGATATTCTCATGGCCGATACGGCCGACCAGAAAGCATCGCTGTGGAAGATCCGCCGGAAAGTAGGCGAAGCCGTCAAAAGCAATTCCGTGTATAAGGAAGAAGATACGGTGGTACCAAGGGCTGAACTACCGGTACTGCTGAAAGGCGTGAAAGAGATCGGCAGCAAATATGGCTTTAAGAGCGTGTGCTACGGCCATGCCGGCGATGGCAACCTGCACGTCAACATCATCAAGGGTGACTTAGCGGACGAGGTCTGGGATCAGGAGCTGCCGAAAGGAATCCGCGAGATTTTCGAGCTCTGCAAAGCGCTTGGAGGAACCATCAGCGGTGAACATGGCATTGGCCTGGTGCAAAAGGGCTACCTGCCGATTGTTTTTCCTCCCCACCAGATGGAGCTGATGAGAAACATCAAAACACTCTTTGATCCGAACCTGATTCTGAACCCTGGAAAAATGGTATTTTAAAGAATTTTAACCTTAAGGGCCGTTTTTTGAAATGCAGAAAAAAATTACTCTTCTCCCGCGCCGGTAAGGGATTCGTCAATGGAATCCCCGGTTTAAACATGTAAGGATTCCACAGATATATTTTGAAAGGCTTTCGGGAATATGTATATTTGAATTGAACTAAAATAAGAATATATGAAAAAAATAGTACTTTCTTTATCTGTAGTTGCTTCTTTGGGCGCCAGCGCACAATTAACCCAGGGCAACCATACGCCATCTCCATCAGACCTGATCTACAGCATTAACCAATGCGACACCATCACGTCAGGATTACCCGGCGCTACCGGAGCAGGCGCTATGTGGAGCTATACGCCCACCGTACACCTCTCTATCCAGAAAACCTATACAACCAACCCGTCTTCCAACGCTTCTTTTGCTCCTGCGGACGTTTCCGTGAGCTCGGGATCCAGCGATGCTTCTTACTATGGCACCAGTAGCCCGAACTTCCTGGCTTACTACGGCGGAAATATTTCTGTAAATGGCGTGACCGCAGTTATTAAATACAGCAATCCTGCCATCGTAGCATCCTACCCGATGGCTCTGAATACATCGACTTCTTCCACCACCAGCGGCACCGTGAATGTCACAAGCCCATTCCCTATCACCGCGGCGTTTACCGGGAGTTGCAATGTTCTGGCTGATGCCACAGGCACACTGGTATTGCCGGGCAGAACCTTTAATGACATCATCCGTTTGACCACCGTACAAAACATTGTTGCCAGCGGTACTGCCACCATCAACCTGCTTACTTACGATTATTATTCACCGGGAAGCTCTAAAGCGCCCATCCTTTCTGCACAATCTTCCACCATTGCTTCTTTCTCCGGTACAAGCACACAAACCATCACCACCTTACAAAAGGATTACACGGTAGTTGGTATTAAAGAAGTGAAGGAAGCTAAAGCGGAGATTGCCGTATTCCCTAACCCGGCTTCTTCCATTGTGAATATCAATACAAACTCTCCGGAAGCTTATAAAGTAACGGTTTTTGACATTACAGGTAAAGCAGTAGCTACCGAGCTTTTTGAAGAGAACAAATCAAAACTGAACGTTTCATCCCTGAACAACGGCATGTACCTGTATACAGTTACCGGTAAAAACAACCAGGTGCTCAACAGCGGGAAATTTAACGTTAACAAGTAGAGTATTTATTTTTCACCTCACAACAAAGCTTTATCTTTACCAGGATGAAGCTTTGTTTTTTTATACCCCCACTGCTCCTTTTTTTAAGTTCCTGTAACACTAAATCCGGAGTAAAAACGGTGAAGGCTACTGCTACGCAGGAGTTAGCCAAAGAAGTTGCCGCAGAGCTCAAGGATAAACTCACGGACGATACGGTTATCACCCTCGACTCAAAGCTGCTCAGCACCTATCGGTTCTTTAAACCCAATTACAGCGATAAGCTTCTCTGGTTCGAAAAGGCAAAGCTGAACACTAATGGTGACAGCCTTTTTAAGCTGATCGAAAAAAGCGCTTATTACGGCTTGAATCCCGAGGATTATTATTTTTCCCAGATCAAAAACAGCCTGGATTCTATTCCGGTGGACAATAAATATGTAAATGTCAATAAGCTTGTTAAAGCCGATCTGCTGCTGAGCAATGCCTATTACCTGATGGGTGCCCATGTGAACAAAGGCCGCTTTTACCCGGACAGCCTATTGCTGCAAACCAATTTCGCCAAACTGAACAGGGGCTGGGACAGCTTGTTGTGGGCTGGTTACACCAAAAAGAACCTCCGCGCGTCCATCGATTCGCTCGAGCCAAAGAACTACAATTACCGCATGCTGAAAAAAGAGCTGGCGGCTATTCTCAATAATCCCCTTCTCTACCAACTCGATTCCATTCCTTTTGTAAGCGATAAGGATTCGGCCCGCAAACAGCAGCTCATCGTCAAAAACCTCATCAAACAAGGCTTTTACGATACCTTAAGCACAGACAGCGATAGTCTCCGGATGGCAAAGGCCCTTGATAAGCTGCAACGCAAATGGTACATCCAACCCGACGGCAAGCTGGGGAAATATACGAAGCAGGCCCTGAGCTACAACCGCGAAAAAGTGATTAAGCAGATCAGCATGGCGATGGAGCGCTGGCGTTGGGAGAAGCCCTTTCCGGAGCGTTATGCCTTCATCAATATCCCGGCTTTCTGGCTCACGGTATTTGAGAAAGACACAGTGGTGATGCAATCGGCGATTGTATGCGGCAAGCCGGAAACGCAAACGCCTCTCCTTTCCAGCAAGATCAACCAGATGCTCATTTACCCGTATTGGAATGTGCCGGTGAGCATTGCGACCAAAGAGATCCTGCCGGCTGTGAAAAGAGACACCACCTACATCCGCCGTAAAAATTTTGAAGTGCTTGGCAAAGGCGACCAGGTGCTCGACTACACCAAAGTGCCCTGGAGAACCTACTCCGCCGATTACTTGCCGGTACGTTTCAGGCAACGTATTGGAGATGACAACAGCCTTGGCGTCGTGAAGTTCAATTTCTTCAATCCCTATGGCGTATACCTGCACGATACCAATTCGAAACGTTATTTCAAAACCAGCTCGCGGGCGCAAAGCCACGGCTGCATCAGGCTCGAGAAATTCGTTGAGTTTGCCGACTTCCTGATCCGCGACGATAGCGTGCATTACACACACGACAGCCTCCAGGTATATTTTGCCAAACAGGAGCAACGCAAGCTGGCCTTAAAGAAGCCTTTGCCCATCTATACCCGCTATTATACCGCGCATGCCGATAGCACCGGCCTGAAGCTTTACATCGATGTGTACCGTAAGGACGAAGAGATGATGAAGCTGATTTATAAGTAATTTTATTCTTTGGACATTTTACAGGCAGAACCTGGTGGTTTCAAGCCTCACGATTACCTGATCAACCACTTTGTTGACTTCGAGAGCCTCAGTCAACAATTAGAACATCTTAGAGAAAAGCCGGGGTTTCAGAAATAAAAACGCCTGGCACAAGCTGATTGTGTCAGGCGTTTCAAATAGAAATCAGAACAGGTACTTCTAAAAAATTACTTCACCAATACGGTTTTCGTAGCCACCGAGGATACGCTGAACCAGCCCACGGCTTTCGTCTGTCCTTTCGGACCGCTCAGGTTCGTCTTTACGTTTTCAGGGGTTGTGGCAAAGAGGCCGCCGTTGTTGATCTGGGCCTGGGCCTGTACAAAAAAGTTATAGGTGTCTTTCATGATGGAATGGATCTCCACACGGCAACGGTCATTCCTTCTGTATTTTTTAAATCCGAGTAAGGTACTTGGCGGCGTAAACTCCAGGGAATCCACAGAAGCTGTGGTGATCTCGCCTCCCGTTCCATCGATATTCAGGTTGATGTCCGATGAAGATGAGAAGAGCGTATCATTACGGTAGGTCTTGATCCAGTAGTAATCCGGTACGGCATCGGCTTTATCTTTGGCGTAAAGCACGCAAAGAAAGGTGGTGTCGGATGTATTGGCGGGAGGGCCGAAACCAAAGCTACCGTCATCCAGCACCACGCTGATACTGTCAATAGAGGCTGAGCGTTTTTGTTTGGTTCCCGCTAAATACAGATTCCCGTCAATTTGCACCATCAGCTGATACTCATGCCCGGCCTTGGCAATCGTATCTGTCATCCAGCCGGAATACACGTAATTTCCATTGGAAGTATACGTAAAATTGTACTGCTTGTTGGCTGTCACATCCACCACCACCACATTGGCTCCCGATACACCGGAAGGAATGGTATTGCTGAAATAGCTGGAGTTATTGGTGATCCTGACCACCTGGTCACTTCTCAGGTCATTGATGAATGCATCGATGACATAAAGCTTCGATCCCTCGTCGAGCTTTATCTGCACTACATCTTCACAGGATGAAAAGGCAAGAGCCAGGGAGCATAGTAAAAATAATTTGAATGCTAATTTCATATCTTATATCTTAAAAATTAAAGTTATAGGTTAAAGCAGGAACGATGGTACCGATTACCGAATACCTCACGGCCTCCGTTTGATTCGGCTGTCCGTCCTTCGTTCTGAAATAAATACTGAAGGCATTCCTGCGGTTATACACGTTGTATACACTCAGCACCAGGAACTGCTTGAAACGGCGCGTTTCGTTCTTTTTGAAAGCGTAGGTTGCTCCCACATCGAGGCGGTGGTAAGGCGTAATGCGGTAGTTGTTGCGGACACCATCGGTATTGTAAGGAATATTATATCCCTGTACCTGGATTTTGGTATTCGGGAAAGTTGCCGGCGTTCCGCTCAGGAACACAAAGTTGGCCGATACATTCCAGCGCTTGGTGATGTCATAGTTAAGGCTCATATTCATACAGTGCGTGCGGTCGTAACGGCTGTAGAACCAATCGTCGTTGCTGATGCCACGCACCAGTCGCTCTGTTTTACTAAGCGTATAACTTATCCATCCCTGGAGCTTACCCTTGCTTTTCTTCACATAGAACTCAGCGCCATAAGCCCTGCCCAATCCCTGCAACAGCTCTGACTCTACTTTCTCATTAATGAACAGGCTGGCATTGTCAACATAATCGAGCTGGTTTTGCATGTACTTATAATACACTTCCACCGAGGTCTCAAACATATTGTCCCTGAAGTTCCTGAAATAACCAATACTTCCCTGGTCGGCGATGAGTGGTTTCAGGTTGTTGGTAGCCAGTGTATACACATCCAGCGGTGTACTCGCGGCTGTGTTACTGATCAGCTGCAGGTATTGCGCCATACGGTTATAGCTGGCCTTGATGGAGCTTTTGGAGTTGATTACATAATTCAGCGCCAGTCGCGGCTCCGGTGTCACATAGGTTTTCGATACCTCTGCCTTACCAAGTTTTTTCTCATAATCGAAAGGCAGTGGCTCATTAGGGATCGTATCGCGGAAATGGTATTCCGTGCCTTTACCCATAAAGCTGTAGATGCTCAGGCGCACGCCGTATTCAGCTGTGAGGCGGGGCAGCAGTTTCTGCTCGTTGCCAATGTACACCGCATTCTCCAAACCATAGCGGTGCTCTGATTTAATATTTGTTTTGGTACCGTCGGTGAAGGAAATATCCGTGTCATAAGGCGTAAAATCATAGTACAGTGCCTGCAGACCAAAGCGGATGGTATTCTTGTTATTAAGGTAATAGGTAAAATCAGGCTTGATGCTGTAGTTGACAATATTGCTCGTCCACTTGAAGCCCTGGCCGTCGTTATCGGTTTTAAACTCGAGCAGGTATTTATAATTACTGTAAAACGCAGACACGTTCATAAAGAGCTTGCTGTTGAATACGTGGTTCCACCTCAGCGTCCCGGTGGCATTGCCCCAGTTGAAGCTGAAAATCGACGCTCCGAAAACATCTTTTCCAAAATAGCCGCTCGCAAACACCGTGTTCTTGTCATTGATGCGGTAGTTCAGCTTAGCGGTGAGGTCATAGAAAAAGAACTTGGCGCCTTTGATCGGGCTCGATGATTTCACAAAAGGCTTAACAAGGGCATCGATGTAGCTTCTGCGGCCTGCGATGATAAAGCTCATCTTGTCCTTGATGATCGGCGCCTCTATGCTGAGACGACTAAAGATCGTTCCGATCCCGCCATTGATGCCCAGTCGCTTGCTGTTGCCTTCCTTCATGCGGATATCGAGGATAGAAGATACACGGCCACCATACTGGGAAGGAATCCCCCCTTTGATGAGCTTCACATCTTTCACGGCATCCGGATTAAATACAGAGAAAAAACCGAATAAATGCGATGAGTTATATACCGGCGCTTCATCCAGGAGAATAAGGTTCTGATCCACATTACCACCACGCACATTGAAGCCGCTGGCACCTTCACCTACCGTGGTGACGCCCGGCAATAACTGGATGGCTCTTATCACATCCACCTCACCCAGGAGGGCAGGAATCTTATTGATTTGCTTAATGTCGAGCTTGGCAGTGCCCATATCCATGCTCTTCACGTTCATGTCTTCTTTTTCGGAGGAGATCACCACTTCTTCCAGCTCCCTGCCTTCTTCCTCCAGCTCGATGCTGATGGTTTGATTGGCGGAGAGGTTCACCGGCTTCTGGATCGTTCGATAACCAATGAAGGAAAACATGAGGGTATCCGGACCTTTTGGGAGCGTGAGTGAATAAAAACCGTAGGCATTGGTGGTCGTTCCAATCTGTGAGCCTTTTTTATAAACCGTTACGCCGATCAGGGCTTCTCCGTTTTTGGCATCTTTCAGGTAACCGCTCACGGTCGCTTTCTCCTGTGCCACTGCCGTTCCCACAAACAGGGCCAGCAGGATTAAAAAACTGATTTTTCTCATAGTTCTTATGTTAGCCGGAATTTCCGGTTTCGCACTGTTTTTTTGTTAAAAATGCATGCATCTAACGCATATTATCTTCTTTTAGTGCGCTGCAAACTTAGGAAACTTTTTTCAATTCCCAAGTTTCCTTAAAAAAAGTTTTCTTGTAATCCTATGAAACACTTGTTATTACAATGACGGGATAGCCTGTCAAACCAGGATCTCCACATCCTGCTCGTGGATATAGAGGAGGATTTTTTTCACAGAAGTATAGCCTAAACTTAACAGGGCCTGCTCATAATCCTGCATTTGCGCATGGTATTTCGCCGGATTTTTTTTCCCGGTTTTGTAATCAATCACCACCGCCTGCCCATCAGCAATCACCACCCTATCGGGCCTTAGGATCTCGCCGGTAGCCGTCAGGATTTCCAGCTCATTCCTGATATCAAGCCCGGGCACAAAATAAGGAGCAATGCTCTCAATGGAGATCAGGGTTTTAATGCTCCTCGAGATGAGCCCCGCTTCCTCTTCGGAAATATCGCCGGCCAGCAGGGTCTGTAGTACGACGTCATCGATGTCCTGCGATGATACCACCTGCGATAAGAGGTAATGCACGAGGATGCCGTATTCCCTGGCCTTTGTAAGATCCTCATTGACTTTGTAGGAAGAAGAGCCTTTGATCTCGATCACATCCGGGTTGCTGAAGATGTTGAGCTCATGAACCGGCAAGGGCTCGAGGCTGGCTTTGGAGTGCTGGCTGATCTTGGCAGACGGCTCCCCAAATTCGAGGATGGCCCGCTCACTGTCGTAGCCGGCCTGGTTCAGCGCAAACTCTTTCAGCCAGCTATGCACGTTCTTTTTAGAATGACGCTTAGGCTCAGGCGAAATAATATGCAGGCGCTCCACAGCCCTTGTAAAATCAACATACAACAAATTCAGGTTGTCCATGGCCTGCTGCTGTCTTTCTTTTTCCACCAAAGGCTTATATATGGTATTGTCTGCATTCTTCGTGGTGCTGATCATGGCAACGGGCATATTCAGTCCTTCTTCCGCCACTTCCACCCAGATGGATTCGGTGCTTTCCACATCCCAGGCCATGTAGGGGCTGATCACCACCGGAAACTCCAGACCTTTGGAAGCATGGATGGTCATGATGTTCACGGCATTCATCCCTTCGGGAATAATCACGGAAGCCTTCTCACTGCGCTTTTCCCACCATTCGATAAAGAGGATGGTGTTAGCGGTATTCACCTGTTGGAAAGCCAATACCTCATCCAGGAAAAAACGGATATAAGGAGCGTTGATCTTCTGCAAGCCGAGAGCACGGATAATTTCCAGGCAACTGTCGAGCAGGCCCGAAGCAGTGACCTTCAACAGGTCGACACTAATGCCGCAAAGCGCCAGGATATCGTAGAGTGATTTTGTTTTGGTGATATTGAGCTCCCGCAGGAGCGCCACGTACTGCTCTTCGGTGCAAAAGTCCTGTTCGTGCAGGTAATTCACCACCGCCGACGCGGAAACCAGGTCTTTGTGATTGGCAACATATTTCAGGAACTGCATCACCACATTGATCTCGTTGGCCTTGCCCAGGAGCAGGGATTCAGCCGATACGACCGGGATGCCCTGCCCTATCAGAAAGTTCGCAATGGTATTGCCGTGCCGGTTGACCCTCACAATAACACAGATATCCGAATAATGGTAGCCCGAAGATAAAGCCTGATGAATGTGCCGGAGGATGTGTGAGGCATTCACCGCATCCTGGTCATCCTCTCCCGTTTGCGGGAACTCGATGCTCACATAGCCTTTTTCATCGGGCTTGTGCTCCTGCTGTTGCTGATCGTAGATGGGTTTCATGTCATCACTCAGCACCGCCGATGATAAATAATCGAAGAGCGTATTATTGAATTTTACGATGAGCGCTTCGCTTCGGAAATTCTTCCGGAGGTTTCTTCCCTCAAAGTTCCGGATCAGGGAGGCTTCGCGCTCCACGATGAGCTCGTTCTTGTCGGGCATGCGAATCTCAGGCAGGCTTACAAACTGCTCCACATCGGCATTCCGCCAGCGGTAGATCGACTGCTTGCCATCACCAACAATGAGGTTGCGGTAGCCGTTGGCCAGGGAGTTGTCGATGAGCGGTAACATGTTCTGCCACTGCATGGCCGATGTATCCTGGAATTCATCAAGCAAAAAATGCCGGTAGCGATCACCCAGCCGCTCAAAAATAAACGGAGCCGGCTCCAGGTTTACCACATCCGAAATGCGCTCATTGAATTCCGAAATGAATAAAATATTTTCTTCTTCCTTGTATTGCTCCGTCAGCTTCGCCAGCTCATTCACCAGGCCAATGGCATAAATGTTTTTATAGATCAGGGCATACACATTGTAGCGCTCATGGTTCTCGCGGATGTAGGTCCGCACCTTCAGCGCCAGCTCTTCCAGCTTTCCTTTTATCCCATCAATGGCCTGCTTTTCCGATGCGCTTGCTTTTCCTCCGTACCATTTATCTTCCTGCAGGGTTTTATTGACATTAGCCCCAAACAGGTCTGCCTCGGAAGTCGCTTTGAGCTGTGCGAGCTTGACGTATAAATTATAAATGCCGGCGCCTCCGCTTGCAAAAGCCGAAGCCTGGAGCTGTGCCGCATGAATCAGTTGCAGCGCTTCTTCCCCGGCGGCTTTCAGGATTCCCTCAAAAGATTTCATGAACTGCATTAGCTGCTGCCTGATGTGCTCGAAATCGCTGATGGTATAATGATTCAGCTGATGCACCAGGTCGCCGGCTCCTTCCCGGTTGATCTCCTTGATAAAGTCGATGAGCGTGGCCTCCGGATCCCAGTTCTTATTATCTTCCAGCTGGTCGAGGGAGAATCGCACCAGGTATTCGGTAATGAGCTGATCTTTTCCCAGGTTGTTGATGAGCATGGAGATCACCTTTTTGAATACCGTATCGGAATCGGTTTCGATCTGGAAATTAACCGGCAGCTTGAGGTCCAGCGCAAAGGTGCGGATCACACGGTGCGTAAAGCTATCGATGGTACCAACCGAAAAATCGGAATAGTGGTGCAATATTTCGGTCACCACCACTTTTGCCCGCTGTTTGAGATCCTCTTCCCCTACCTGCATTTCATCCGACAGGATTGCGGACAGCGTCGCATTTGTTCCGGCGCTGATCTCTCTCAGCGCTTTGATGATGCGCCACTTCATTTCGGCCGCCGCCTTGTTGGTAAAGGTAATCGCTAAGATACTCCTGTAGGCGCTCGTCAAGGTATGGTCGTTCGCCATAGCCAGTTTCAGGTATTCTTTTACCAGCGTAAAAGTTTTCCCGCTCCCGGCTGAGGACTTGTAAACGACAAAATTGGCGGTCTGCATCAAACCTTAAAGATAAAAAAAAGGCGCCACCATCGTGACGCCTTTTTCCATGTAATTTACACAGCTTTAGTTCATGTATAGTTTTTTCACGGAGCTTTGAGTCGCTGTGGTTACTTTAATGATCACCACCTGCGAATGCACATTGCCCAGGTCGAGGTACGTTGTATTTTCTTTTCCTTCCACTTCCTTATCAGCCATCAGCTTCTGGCCCATGGTATTGTAAGCGGAAATCGTTGCTTTGGTGCTGCCTTCGAAGCTTGTTTTCACATAAGCACCGGCCTGATCCTGGTTGATGAAGATCTGCTCGCCGGCAGCAGCGGCATTCTGAATACCAGTCGACAGATTCGTTCTGCAAATGGTTAATTCAAAGCGCGGCGTTTGTGTGGTATCCGATAAGGTGCATACATAAGCACCTGTTCTCAGGTTATGACTCACGCCTAAGAGCTTATCTTTCAGGATCACGCAGGCGCCTGCAGGCACATTCTGAATATCGATCGGGGCAATGGTATAAGTTCCTGCTACCATTGCTTTAGCCAGGATCGGCATCACCAGGTCGTTAGAGCCATTGGAAGGAATGGAGTTGATCGCATAGTCCTTATTACCCATGCGGCTGCTGATAGAGGTGTATTGTGAATAGACTCCCGGATAACCTACATAACCCGGTGTGCTGAACATTTTATAAGCATCCAGCATGCGGTCGAAGTTTTCGGTAGCATTGTTATCAAAAATAAATAAAGCTTCGTCGTAGCCGGCATAAGGACCTGCGATGCTTAACCTGAATTCGTTGGTTGCCGGTGTGGAAGCAGCTTTCAGGATCGGGTTAGCACTGGTATTAGCAGTTGATTTATGAGCTTCGCGGAAAGTAACGTTGCCCGCGCTGGTGGCATGTACATAAAAGCCCTGGCCTCTCGCAATCACACCACCGTTGATAAAGCCGCCCGGTGTAGAAGCACCTGAACCATTGAGTGTAATCTGTCCGCCAGCAGGGCTATATACGATCGCAGAACCATCGAGGTTGCTGTTGGATGGATCGGAAGCTACAGCAGTCCAGCTGATAGGAGCTGCATAAGGATTAGCTACTAAATTATCGCCCGACTGTGCAGAAACCGTAACCGGTACCGTGAACACGCCCTGCCCGAGAGACCCGGCAGTGGTAATGAGAATAGGGGAAGTAGAGCTTGTACCTGTTCCCAGGTATACCCAGAAGCCTTTGCCTAATGCAAGAGGCGATGAGCCTGTCAGCTCCACATATTCCGCACCGCCGCTTAATGTTTCATCCCAACCCTGGATAGATACGAAATATCCTCCCGCCGAGTTTTCATCGTTGATACAGCCCGAGCATGACATCGGGAACTGCCCGTCCCAGCTGGCAACAGTCATTCCGTTTACAGTAGGGCTTAAGTTAGTCCAGCCTGTAGTACCTGAAGTCGCAGCAATCGTTTCAACCGTGACATTGCCGGTAATCGCACCGCCGGTAGACATGGCATTTACCATCGCACTTCTGCTGGCGTCTGCTTTCAGGGTTAGGTTACCTGCTGATGCAATAGACGTAGATGCAGTAGTGATAGAGTTAATGATCTCAAGCGGGTTTCCGATATTAAGAACCTGCCCGTTATTCCTGGTAATGCTAAGATCGAACAGGGTCCTGTCGGAAGCAGAGCTCTGATTCATAAACAAGGCGTTATTGGTAAAGGCACCTGCGCCACCGATGGCAAGTGTAGACGTAGCGGAACCCATAAAATTACCATTGCTGGCTGTGCTTGGGAAAGTAATCGCTCCGTTCAATGAAAGCCTCTTGCCATTCAGGTTGATGGTTCCGTTTTGAAGGTTGGAGATACCCGTCACCGCTATGCTTTCGCCTAAGGTTACTTGCCCGGCGCTGGCGCGGTTTACGTTTAACTGGTTAATAATAAGTGCCGTGAATCCCGGTGTGAAGTTGATAGTGCCAAAAGCGCCTGAGCCGCCGATCGTCAGCCTCGAGTTTCCTGTTTTTAAAGAGCCTGAGCCCGTAATAGTTCCGTTAAGCGTCAGGGTCAATAAAGAACTGTTCGTCATCGCAAGGTTGGCGGTACTAAGATTCAGAATACCATTCACAACAGGGCTTCCGACTGAGTTTTTATCGGCCGTACCCGAAATGGTGAGGTTATGATAGGTTGTAGCCCAGATGCTTACCACACTGGATTGTGCAAAGTTTATTGTAGAACCGGTGCTGATCACTACATCCGAGCTTGCAGGGAACGTAGCTGATTGTAAAGTCAATGTAGAGGTATTCAATACATTCATTTTGGCACCGCCGGTGAAGGCCAGGGCAGCATTGGTTGTGAAGTTAATGCCGGTAATACCGTCGCCTACATTCAATATAGAACCCGTACCACCAATGGTTAAGCTGGAGCTAAGGGTAGCTGATGTATTGTTGACAAGGTTAAAGATCTGTTGATTAGCGGTAAAACTTCCCGGAGGGATGCCTGTACCATTTGTATTGGTTCCCCAGGAAGATAAAGAGGTTAGGGCGCCTGAACCATTCCAGTAAAAGATTGGTGACGTCACCCCTTCTACTTTAAGGTCATCGAAAGCGAAGAAGTTAGTGGCAGTTGTTACATAAGACCACCTGAGGTAAACGGTAGGCTGCCCTTCGAATGCCGGCGGGATAGCCACCGGGGCTAAGGCATGCCAGGTATCATCGTCCGTAACGTCTGTAAATGAAAGTGTCGTATAAGATACATTATCGGTACTGATAGCCAGGGTAACAACCGGCGCTCCGAACCCCCGGTAGCCATTCCAGGTAATCACCATGTTACTGAATCCTACGGTTGAAAATGGTTCGGAAACGGATGACTGAGGAACACCATTGGTACCATCGGCCCCTGCCATTACACTGTTTCCTGAGGTTCCCGGAATTGTACAGACCGGAACCCCACCGCCGTTAAGGTCGTTTGCATCAATTAACCAATCCGAAGAGGCAGAGGTCCAACTACCGGGGAATGTTGTTACTCCCGATCCTCCGAAATTTTCGGAGTATGCAGTAACCTGAGCCTGACTTTGTAGTGCTAAAACCGAAAGAGCTGTTACAAAGAGTTTTGTGTAAATTTTTACCATGGTACATTGATTTTGTTATTGTAAATTTAAACCGATTTTATCAGAAACCCAAACTATTGATCTAATGCTTATGAATAGTTTTAATGCTCCAACTTATTTAAATGCAAACATTAAGCCAAAATAACTAAAATTCACAATCACATTCAATTCGTTTACCTCATTTTCAAAAAAGTACACGTTGTTTCTAATCTAAAACCTTATGCCTGTCCTCAAAAAAACGCTCTACTTCTCCTGCCTGCTTGGCGCGCTCTTCCTGGCGTCCTGCCGTGATCTGAAAGATATCAGCCTTACCAATGTAGATAGTTTCAGCATCCAGAAAATGAGTTTACAGGAAATCGAAGGTGAGCTGCAACTCACGATCAAAAACCCCAACACCGTTGGCTTTTCTATTTACAAATCGGAGTTCGATATTATTTACGGCGACGTGAAGCTGGGAAAAGCAAAGCTCCACAAGCGGGTGCATATCGGTGCCAATACCGAAAAATCCTATGTGTTTAAACTCAAATCGAGCCCGGAAAGCCTGAACCTTGCCGACGTGATGAAGCTCGTCGGGAATGCTTCCTCGGGAACTATCCGGATAAAAGGAGACTTAAAGGCGGGTAAATTATTCATTAAGAAACGATTCCCGGTAGATTACGTCGACCGGATTAATCTTCAGAAATAATTTAGTCTACAGATGAGATTCATTGGTCGGGCAATAGTATCCAATCGTATATTTTTTAACATATTTTGCCCGATATGGAAACTTTTGTTGTTGAAAACCAGTAAAATTGTTTATAAACCAGTCCCATCCCAGGTATGTCAGAAACGGAATTGATATCAGCGTGCCTTAAGAGCGATCAGTCGGCAAAAAAGGAATTTTTCGACCAGTTTTATCCTAAATTAGCTTATATTTCATTCAGATATTCCAAAAACAGATCCCAATCGTCTCAAATTGTCCTGGCGGGTTTCTCTCACATCTTCACAAACCTGGGCGATTACAAAACCCAGAAAAAGTATAACCTGGAAGAATATGTCAAACATGAGTTTGTTGCCTTCACAGTGAAGTACATCAAAAACATCCGTAACGAATATTATGTAGCCAGCACCGTCAAAGCGGTGGAACAGCATAAGGAAACCACCTACGACCTTTTCCTCGACAACCAACTGATTGATTTTAAAAACCTGAACGAAGAGGTGCTGCTGAGATCCATTCAACAGCTCGTGCCTTCGCAAAGGCTGGTGTTCAACCTGCATGTGATCGACAATTATACGCTCGAGCACATTTCAGAGCTTCTCGAAACCAGCAGTCAGACCATTAAATCAAACCTGGAAAAGGCAAGGTTCAATTTACAAAAGTCTATTGAGAAAAATTTAAAACTGGAGAAAGATGAGCAACCAATTTAGTTACGAATTAGATGAAAGGCAGATCAGGATCATGCTCCGCGACGGAGAAACGGAAAACGATCCTGCGGCATGGAATCGCTTTGAACAGATGGAGCAGCCCGATGTGAAACCGAAACAGGCATCCTTTAGCCCACGGTTCAACGTCAGCATCAGCCGCTCTGTTCTGGTGCCACTCATCTTCGTCGTGCTCATCGGCGGATTATCGGCTACCTTATTCAGCTTTGTTGATTTCAAAAAGAAAGACGTTAAAGTCACCAAAACGATCCCGGAGCAGAAAAGCCCGGAGACAGCGGCCAACATACAGGCACAGCCTGCAGCAACTGTAAGCGCCACGCCTGAAAAAGTGCTAAGCACTCCTGCAGAAAATACTACCGCCGCTCCTACTCCAACGATTCAACAAGCAAAGCTTACACAGACCGAAACGAAACCGGCGGTTCAGAAAACCGAAACAAAACCTGCCGAAGCAGTACCGGCTAAAATCACAGCATCTCCTGTAGTAACTGCTGCCAACACAAGCATCACTCAGCAGCCGGTCGTCAAAAAAAGAAAACAGAAAAAAGTCGTGTCTGAAGAAATCCCAACCATTAATGCTTCATCCACGAACCTGAACCAGGAGAGCCAGGAGCCTGAGCTCGAATTACGGTAGGATTCAGTTGCCGCCCAGCATATCGCCTACGCGCTTATCAATCACAAAGGTAAAATCCCTTTCCGATAGCATCCTGCAATCGATCCAGCGGAAAGCCTGGGCACCTTCCTTCTTCACAAAATCAAAAGGTACCTCGGAAATCCTCACGGCCACGGGGTTTTTCGCCTTCACTTTATAATAAATGCTGATAACCTGGCTATTGGTATTAAAGGCCGAATGCACAAAAAAATCGGTGGTGTAAAAATGAGAGGTGACTTCAATATCGAGGTCGAGCTCTTCCTTGAATTCCCGGATCACACAGTCTGTGGTTCCTTCGCCGAACTCAAGCCCGCCGCCCGGCAGTTTGGTAATGTTCATGCCTTTGATGTACTCATCGGAAACCAACAGCTTGTCGTCCTCTATGAGGATACCATATACCCGGACATTGAAATGCTTCATCGTTTTTTAACCGGGCTTGTTCGCCATCTCATTGGAATAACCCTGTTAAGGCAAAGTTATCTTAAATATTAAACTTTTTAAAGGAAATGAGCGGGCGGGACTTATTTTTTATGGAAATAATTGAGGTTGGTCGTAATGCCGAAGGTGTGTGAGTTGCCGTTCAGGGCGTATTTGGAGTAGGCATAATTTAAGTGAAACTTGATGATTTTAACACCGAAACCAGCAGAAAAACCATTGACGGCGCGCTTGTCGGGCAGCGACATTTCTTTTCCCTTCCGGAAGTTATAGCCTACCCTTACGAAGACGTTCTTGCCAAGGATGATCTCTGTAGCCAGCGTGATGTGGCGGCCGAAGCGATCGAGGCCTTTGCTTATTTTTTCGTTCCTGATCTCCTTATCGGTTTTGGCGGTGGTTTGTGTGCCAAAAGGATCACTGGTGCTTTGGTTGACGGTGGTTGTATAGGTCAGGTCCCATTTCAGGAGCTGGTCGTACTGAACAATGAGGCGGAAAGGCGCCTTGGCTACTTTTTTGCTGAAACCGAGCTGCAGGTCGAAAGGCAAAGGCTCTGTCGTGCCGGCGCTAGCATAGGACTTCCACATACGTCCATAATTTTTGGCAAGCAGGGAAATCACCAGGTTTTTTTTGTCGTGGTAGGTCAGACCCACATCAATGGCATTTCCTACCGACGAATAACTTTCGTAATGCGAATAAATGGTTTTGAGTGTGGCTCCGATGGATAAGGTGCTGTCTTTATTGACAGGCTTGGCAATGCTGATGTTCAGGGAATAATCGGCGGCTTTAAAGGTACCGGTCGACACGTCGTACTCATCGCGCCCATCGAACTTGCCATAGCTGAAATACTGCAGGCCCAGGCCCAGGGTTCCGAATTTATTCAGCTGCCTGGCATAGGCAAAATTACCGTAATTAAGATCGGACACAAAGTTGACGTGGTTGAAGCTCAGCTGCCCTGATGAGCCGGGATGAAGCAAAGCCGGGTTGCCATAACCCAGGTTCACATCATTGTCCCAGATGGCGATCGATGCGCCCGATAAGGCATTGGCACGCGCAGGCCCCGGAAGGCTCAGAAAGCTATAGGATTTAAGCCCTCCCAGTTGTGCCAGCAGCGATACATTCAGAAAAATAAAAAGGTATGTGGCTAATTTCTTCAAACTGCTTTTATGAACGCTTAAATATACAGTTTATTGTGTGCACGGGCGGTTCAGGGCTCAAAGAATTTTGTTAAGATGGTACAGCAAAGAGCCTTTGAGACGCTCAAAATCCGATCCGTAAGAAGCAGTTGCATATTCTTTGGGATGGGCATAGGCCAGGGTTTCGAAACCGGAGAGCAGGCTGTTGAAATCGCTTTGATCGAGCTTTTCCAAAAATAAGCGGCGGTTATTTTCGAGCAGGTTAAAAATATCGAGGGCGGCTTTGTGCTTCGATGGGCTTTGCAGATTATTTATTTCGTCGATGATCTCGTGCAGCTTCATGTGTAGAATCCGGGTCGGGTATTTAGCCCTGGTCAATAATGGTGCGAAAGGTAAGATTTATTCTCGGTCTTTTTACCTTCGCCGTGGGCGGAAGCCTGTGCAGCCAGTTGCTTTGCGTGGCACCTTTCATCACCAGCAGGCTGCCGTGCCCGAGGACCAGGGAAACGGTATCTTTACTCTGCTTATGCTTAAAGGCAAATTTACGTTCCGCGCCAAAGCTCATGGAAGCGATCACGGTGTTTTTTCCAAGAGAACTTTCGTCGTCGCTATGCCAGGCCATGCCTTCCTCGCCGTGATGGTATAGATTGAGCAAACAGGAATTGAAGCGGTGCCCGCTCCTTTCCTCCGCTATTTTTTTAAGCTCTACCAGCTCCTGCGTCCAGGGAAGCGCCTGCTTGGTGGTGCCGGAATAGGTGTATGAAAATTCCCGGTCGGCATACCAGGCCACTTTGCGGGCCGTGACGATGCGCTTTCCGTAAATAAGCGCTTCATCGTTCTTCCAGGCAATGGTATCCATGAGCACCGAGGCATAATGATCGGCCTGTTCCCGGGAAAAAATAATTCCGTAATAAATCACTTCGCCATCGTAAGGCAATAAGTTGGTTTCGTGTGTGTCGTTAAACAGATCCATGTGTGTGTTTCCAATGTTGGTATTCCTGTTTCATGCAATGCCCGCAGGGCCTGTAGCCCGCTGCTCCGGCCTCTTCCTCCGAAGCAAAAAAGACCCTGTTTTCCCGCTTCATGCGTTTTCCGGACAGGCAGTGCAAGGTACCGTATATTTTTAGTTTTTTATTTCCGCCAAGTGCCAGTTCTTTCCGGCGAAGCTTTTTTCTGAGCTCAGAATCGCTGATGGCGTCATGGGCTATCATATTTTACGTAAGGGCATCATGAAAAATAATTCCAAGGCTGTGCCGCTCCCCTGACTCTACCTCGCTCACGCCGTGTTTCATATTTACGCGGTAGTAGCCCTTGCTTCCCTTTACCGGGCGGAAATTGGAGGTGAATACCAAGAGATCGCCTTTTCCCGGCTTTAGAACGATGGCTTTCGATTGTGCCCTGGGAACCTGCTCCGTCAGCACAAATTCGCCACCGGTATATTCTTTTCCGGGCTCATTCAAAAACACTACCGCCTGCATGGGAAAATACACATCTCCATACAAATCCTGGTGCAGCGTATTAAATCCTCCTTTGCCATATTTCAGGATCAGGGCTGTGGAAAGCTGCTGTCCGTTAGTCCGGCAACGCTCCTGTAATGCTTTATGCTCCGTAGGAAAATGCTGATTGATTCCCAGCACATTCATCCAGAGGTTCGCCACGGGAGCCAATGCCGGGTAAAGATTTTCCCTGAGTTGCTGAATGAGCGCAGGGAGCGGGTAAGAGAAGTATTTGTATTCGCCTGAGCCAAAGCGGTAACGCTCCATCACCACGGTTTTCCGGTAAAGGTCCTTGTGGTGATACTCCGCAATGAGCTGGTGGCATTCTTCATCCCTTAATAAACCGGGGATGTGCGCAAAGCCTTTTGTGTGGAGGTCTTCCGTTACCTGCTGCCAGTTTGCCGCAGCAATTCGCTTTTCTATAGCATGAGCCATGTATTTTAATTTAGTTTTTTATGATAACGAATTTAGAATTATCAGCAGTTCGGTAAGAACAGACAGAGATTGTTAGAACACTTCTCGACTGCGCTCGAAGTGACATACAGGTGGCTTCGAGTGCCTCAGCCACCGGGTACTTCAGTCTGTCAAAACCGATTCGACATTTGATGCTACGCCTGAAAAGTCTCTGACTCTGATACACGCTGTTTGTTATTACTCTCCCTCTACCTGTGCGGCTTCCCAGCCGATGATGGCTGCCTTGCGTGTTGGTCCCCACATATATCCGCCGAAGGTTCCGGTAGACTGGATGACGCGATGACAAGGAATTAAAAAAGCAACCGGATTGCTGCCGACAGCGCTACCAACGGCGCGCGAGGCCTTCGGATTTTCCAGCTTCCCGGCGATCGTTCCATAAGTCGCCAGCTCTCCCATCGGAATTTTCAGCAGGGTTTCCCATACTTTCAGCTGGAAGTCCGTTCCTTTCAGGTGCAGTTTTATATCGGGCAGCTTAGCCCAATCGTGCGTGAAAATGTACAGGGCATTTTGCTGGAGGGTATCCACCATTTGCCGGAAGGTTGCCTTTGGAAAATGCTGCTTTAAATCGCTCAATGCTTTTGCGGCATCTTCTTCAAAGGCCATGTAGCAAATGCCTTTGGCGGTAGAAGCCACGATCATATTGCCGAAAGGCGTTTCCGCATAGCTGTAGTTAATCGTGAGTTCTTCGCCTCCGTTCCTGTATTCGCCGGGTGTCATGCCTTCGATGTTGATGAACAAATCGTGCAGGCGACCAGTACCCGATAAGCCGGTTTCGCTGGCGGCATCAAAGAGTGTGGCCTGTTTGTCTTTCAGCACCTGCTTGGCATGCTCCACGCTGATGTACTGCAAAAACTTTTTAGGGCTTACGCCTGCCCAGTCGGTGAACAGGCGCTGAAAATGAAAAGGGCTCAGGTGTACCTTCTCCGCCACCTCATCGAGGTTGGGCTGATCTTTGAAATGTGTCTGTATATAATCGATGGCTTCCGCTATCCGGTTATAATTAATTTGTGTGCTGTCTTTCATGGTCTTTGTTTCTGATCACAAAACTAGGGCTTTGGCTTCTTCCCCGAAACCCGAAACTTGCTGAGTTTAATGATCAGGGCATTTCCGACAAAGCTCCTCAAATGTTTTTTTATATTCTTTCAATTCCAACTCTTCGTATAAGATCACTCTCAGGCTTTCCAAATGTATTTCTGCTTCGGACCAGCTGGTAATGTGCAGATCATCGACAAGGTTGCGCGGGAGAAAAAGCTCGTTGCCCTGGATCGTGCGGTATTCTTTCCAGGCCGTGTAACCCGGATTTTCAGGATACCATTCCGGGTCGGGCCCATCGTCTTTGAGAATAAGCCGGTGTGGAGCATGTTGTTCTGTAAAGCTGCTGACAAAAGGAAGGAGATCCTTAATCCAGGCCGGAATTTCCACATGTGCCTGTTTGATATCTTGTATTCCGCTTCTGATTTCTTCTTCGCTGATCCTGATTCCTTCGGCCGGAAACCTATGTCCATGAGCCGAGAGCGTCAACAGCCTGATCTTATACAGGTCGATGAATTCTTTACAGGCAGGGCATATCAGGTAATACTCAATGGCCATGTTTTAAATTTACAGAATATTTCCGGAAGTTATTTTATAAGACTGGTAAATACGGCGCTATCCCGGTTATAATGAGCAGCACCTGGATAATAGCTTTGCATCCTGAATGTAAAGCTCTGCCTTCCTCCACCATGTTCTTCCGCTATAATCCAGAGATCAAAGGAAGAGCTTTGGTATTCGTCTCCTCTTTCATCGGGCTTATAACCGGCTTTGTGTTTCTCCATAAATAAACGGAGCTTGCGGTTGAAGGACTGGTCTGTTTCCGAAACCGGGTAGTATAACAGGCATTGATGATTGAGCAGGCTGTCTTTTTCAGAGATGGAATCCAGGTGAAATCCTGTAGGCAACTGCCTCAGAGGCTGTATTTCCAGGGCTGTAGAAACATTTGCAAAACTCAAAGGGATGGAATCTTTTGCAACCGGAGTGCTTTCCATCTTCTTATTTTCTGCCTCGCCCGGATGAGCACAGGCTCCCACAACAAGCATCACAACCAAGCCGCTATATATTCTTTTGATCATGTTTACAAAAATTCAGTCATTACACAGAAGTTGCCCAGGTAAACAGCATCCACTCATTCCGGCTTTCCACAAAGTACTGGCGGCTATTCCATTTGTCCGAAAAACAAACAGCAGCCACAAGCTCCTCCTCCGCTAAAGGTAAGTCTTTTGGAATCTCTACCCTGTTTTTATAAAGAGCAGATTCTTCTTCTTTAAAAATACCCTCTTTAATCTCATTGAAATTTTCCAGGAAATGAGCGGTCGAAATATCCCGGCTATCGGTCTGCCCCAGGTAACCGGAAAAAACAATAAAACTGCCGAAATCAATAATATGAAGATCCGCTAACGAGTCCTCCGGCCAGCCCTCCTCTTCTACCGCCAATCGCTCGAGCAGGTAGATCATCGCTTCATCAGGATTAGCGGTGAGGGTTTTCGGCAGCGTCACCAGGTTCGCCGTTCCCCAAAATTCGCTTCTGCAACTCAGCTCATAATAGTTGACCTGCTTCCAGTTCTGATCCAAAAGCAAAGCCTGGTCTCTTTCAAGATGATGGTGATGAAATACGATCAAGGCTATCAGGGTTTATAAGTCTGCCAGCCGTCGTCCAGCAATTGCTTCACAGGAAAGTAGCTGTCCACATCATTGGAATCTTTGATGCCCAGGGCTTTGATACGCTTTCTGTAAACCAGGGAAATATACATGACCATGCCTATGATGCCGGCAATAATAGCGACAACGATGGTGATGAAAACACGCTTTGCCAGAAAGCCGGTAACGATGCCTGCTAAAACAGCTGTTGCCAGGAAAGTCATGAGGGCCGGCCTGTTGGAGCGGTGATGCTCCACATGGCAGGAAGCGCAGCGATCGATCGTGATCTCCTTCTCGTAGTATTTGGTGGTTTTCTTTAAGCCTGTCAAGCCGATGCCATAACTGCTGTCGAGTTTTTTATACAGGGTTTTGCGAAAAACAGATTTTGGGTCAGCGGTATTTTTCCGGCAATAATAACAAAGAGCTGTTTCCATATATTAAAGTGATCTTTTCGGATTATTAAAAATAGAAAATAAACCATTCACCGGCAAACACTTCTTGATCTTGTCGCAGGATTCGTTACATTTATGAGCAAAAAACGATTTTGGAAAAAGACATACATAACCACATCGAGCTACAGTTCCTGAGCGAGCCATCTGACGTGAACTTCGGAGGCAAGGTACACGGGGGCATGATGATGAAATGGATAGACCAGGCGGCTTATGCCTGCGCCGTACAATGGAGCGAATCCTATTGCGTAACCGTATACGTGGGCGGCATCCGCTTTTACCATCCCGTACACATCGGGCACCTGGTGAAAATGGAAGCCCGCATCATCTACACCGGCAAAACGAGTATGCATATTGCGGTAGACGCTTTCTCGAAGCCGGTAGGCAAAGAAAATTTTGTAAAGAACACGCATTGTGTGATTGTATTTGTGGCGCTTGATGCCGATAATAAACCCAAGGAAGTTCCTGTGTTTACACCAAAAACCGAAAAGGAGCTGGCGATGAATAACTATGCGCTTAAGCTCATGGACCTCCGGAAGGGCATCGAAGAAGAAATGCGTCCTTATATCAGCTAGCACGGCATGACCCCAAAAGAAATTATAGACATCATGACGGCACGCGACGAGTTCAGCCGCTGGCTTGGGCTGGAGATCGACGTGATCGAAAAAGGCTATTGCAAATTGCATTATACCGTTAAGCGCGACATGCTCAATGGCTTCGGGAACATCCACGGCGGCATTTTATTTTCCGCATCAGATTCCGCCTTTGCCTTTGCGGGTAACTCGCATGGCGTTATCACCGTTGCACTCGACGTCTCTATCACCTTCACGCAGCCTGCCAAAGAAGGCGAAGTGCTGCACGTGGAAGCAAAGGAACTGCACCTGGGCAACAAAACCGGCCTTTATGATATTCGCACTACCAATGCGGAAGGTAAGCTGGTAGCGGTGTTCAAAGGTACCGCCTACCGCACGGGAAAAGTAGTAGAGTAATACATGACGGTCGCCCTGTCATAAAACCTCAACACCTTTAGTATTTCATCAGCAGCTTCGATTGCCTGAAGGTTCCCGGCAGGTTGCTGACTTTCACACTATAGATATAACGGCCCGGAGCAAGGCCCGATACGGCGTCGTCGATGATCTGCTCACCGGAGCTTAAGTTGCCGATGGTGTCATTTTTTAATTCCCTTCCCTGCAGGCCGGAGATGATCTGTTTTTTTAGTGTTCTGTCTGCAAAGGCGCTTCAATCATGAGCAGGATGCCCGACTCCGATAAGGATTCAAAATCTACCGAGGCTGTATTCCATAAGGACAAGCCGTCGCGGTATTCCATCAGGCGCTCTTCCACTTCAAAAGCGCCGTTGATAATATAGATGAACACACCGTTCGAGCGGTCTTTCAGTGTGTAGCATCCTTTGGCCCTTCCCTGGTATACGCCTACATGGCCATACATCCCGGCTTCACAGGCATCAAGGCTTAATGAGGCCAGGTCGTTGTGACCTTTTAAATTCACTGGACGCACCATCATCCCGGAGAACAATCCTTTTGAATGCAGGCCTATCTGCAGGTAGTTGATCACACTGTTCTTATAGGGATTCTGAAGCGAATAAGGCATCCGGTTATCAGCAAGCAATACTTCTTCGGAAGCTACGGGTTTGAATTTGGTGGCCACATCATTATAGGATAGCGCGCCGGACACAGGTAATACGATCTCCAGCATATTTTTCCTGGCTCCGTAGCTAATCCCGGATCCGGGAGACAACATCACATCGTGGCAATATTCCAGAGCAAGCGGATCTTTGCGATGCACATTTAAATGCCCGGAGTTGACCGTTGAAAAACACTTATAGGTTTCTGCCATTTCGCAGGCTCTTTGATCGGCCTTATAAAACATAGAGGAGTAATTCGACACGGCGGGTAGTTTCCTATAAAATTAATCCAACGAAAAAGCCGTTGCAAAAAAATAAGGCCGGGAGCCGCATCCTGAGGTGAAACACGCAGGGGCTACTTCTGCACAGGCATTCCGCAACACCCTGATCATAAACAAAAAAAACACGAAGGGAAGCTCATCGCTTCCCTTCGTGCAACATACCATGACAAAAACAGGGTGTTATTTCTGAACCACCAGTTTTTTGATCAGGTACTGATGTGTATTGACATCCTGGATTTTCACCATATAAATGCCATTGGCCACATCTATTTCGAAATGGGTCAATGCATTCGCTACATGGTGTTTGTTCTGATACACCACTTTGCCTGACATGTCGGAGATGCTAAGCTCAATATCCATTTCGTCAAATTGAGCAACCGACAGGTTGAATTCCGTTGATCCCGGATTCGGGTAAATCACCACATCGAACGCAGGCTGCGACAGTACGCCCTGGCCGCCTTCCTCACCTGAAGAAGCCATGCGGAAGGACGGAGGTGTGACATTGCCCGGATTAGAAGGACACTGTACCTGGGTAGGATTGTTGGTTATATACCTTATCGTCACAGGCGCAAAATAATCGTCGGTACCATAGGCCAGGTTTGTAAACCCTGAACCATTCGGATTGTAAACCGGTCCTGCAGCACTCCTCACCCATATAGGGCTTGTAGAAGCCGTGGAATTGATCGTTGCCGTTTTAAACGTACCGGCCGGCCAGGTTCCTGTCCACATATTATCCGTAGGAGACGTCGTGCTACCCTGCACACCTATAAAGCCGGAATTGCTCAGCACAAAACCGTAGGTATGTGAGCTCATGGTATTGTTCGTAAAGATGGTACCGGAGCAATTGCCCTGGAACTCAATACCACTGTAGGTGTTGCGGGTGGTGTTACAATTCACCGACGTGTTCAGCGACTTGATGGTGACGATACCATACAGGTTTGTATACGTGGTTGTATAACCCGTTACCACATTACCGGTAATGGAATTGTTTCCGGTGCTCGGCTGTGAGTTGTTCAAAGAAATACCAAACTGAACCGGCGGGCCGGATGCATTATACGGATCGGATACCAGCAGGATCTCATTGAAGCTGATGAGGCTGTTCACCTTTGTCCAGTTGTTGTAATTAATGCCACGGTATACGTTCGTGATCACATTGTTGGTAGCCCTGATCACCGGTACATTCGGGAATGGCGTGGAAGAGATAATAGGCCCGCCGATCACGCTGTTTAAGGTAATCGCATTAGACACATATTGTGTCGTAGGCGCTGCGCCAACCATGGCAGAGATGGTATTGTTATCGATGTCCACTTTGCCGGCATACTGCCCGCTGGTAGGAATCGTCGGGATATTCAATGGCCCGAAGTTGGCATCCATCATCACGGCATTCTCTAAGTTGTACATGGTATTGTTCGACACATTATACAGGCGGAACCTGTTCGTAACGCTTTTCACACCATAGTTGCCCCTGGCATTGAAAAAAGTTGTCGGTGCCGAATTTACCTGCGAGCTTCTGAAGTCATTATAGGTGATCTGGTGCTCAAACACATTGCTCGTGCTGATATCCCTGCTGCAATCCACAAACTGGTTACCCTGGCTTGGCGTGGCTGCTGTTGCAGAGGTTACCCTCAAGCGATGATTGTCCCCGCCGTTCGCATCGCCGTTAATGCCTATACCATCGTTGCCGGCAGCTGTGGCGATCGAGTTCTGGAACACATTGTTGAAGGAAGACAGGTTGGAATTTACCGCATTGATCCCGTAGCTTTGGTTATCGAAAATGTTCTTGCCGCCGCTGTCGCCGATGCTGAACTCATAATACGTAGGAGATGTACTTTGAGGATTTAGGGTCGATCCTACTTTATTCAGCTCGATAGCCGTATTTGATTTTTGCCCGGCAAACGGAGCTTTGAGGTAAGATGCAACCGGTACAGTTTCAGGGAAGGCGGAGTTTGAAATATACGGATTGGTCAACGGTGCGCCCGGATTAACCGCTGCCGCACCTATGGTCGTGGTTGGCGGAAACACCAGTGAGTTTGGCGTAAAGTTGATCCGGCGGCAGGTGAATACGGAATTTTTGATTGTAAACGGAAAGGTCGGGATTGCCTGCGTATAATTATTAATCACGATGCTTTTGTAATTCCGGTTGAAGGTTGACGAAAAAACCGTCAGTACGCCGGAAGTCTGTGTATTGCCTGAGATACTGACTGCTGTAATAGCATCTTCCACTAAGGAGTTACGCAGGCTTAAACCACCGCCATTTGTGATTACCATTCCGCGCCACATATCCGAACAGCTGTAGATGTGCGTGTTTGTGACATTGAAAAACGCACCCGGTGAAATGGTAACCACCACGTTCGGAGACATTTTCAATTCGCAATTGGAGATATTCACGGCACCGGTGATCGTCACATTGTTGTTGATGCAATAAGCGGTATTACTATAGGTTCCCGCCGGAATCACACCTCCCGCTCCGAGCACGACACAGTTGGTGCAGGTTGTCGCACAATTGCTATAGGTTACCTGTGCTGTTGCTGAGCCTGTACAACCTGCGGCCGTAGTTCCCGTTACCGTATAGATTGTTGTTGCTCCCGGCGACACCACAACAGGGTTGCCGATAAGACCTCCCGGCTGCCAGGTATAAGTGCTTGCGCCCGAGGCTGTCAAGGTAGCTGAAGAGCCCGCACACATCGTCTGGTTGCTCACCGAGATGGTCGGACTTCCTACCGTTACCGTAGAGGTCGCATTCACCGTACATAAGTTCCCATCGGTGATGGTAGCGGTATAGACTGTAGTGGCACTCACAAACGGATTGATGCCCGCTGTCGTTGGATAAGCCCCTGCAGGTGATGACGTCCAGTTGTACGTCAGTGTTGGCTGGGCATTGCCGCTGCTCACCGTCATAGAGGCATTTCCCGGAGCACAAAGAGTTGTTAAGCTCGGTGTGATGGAAGAGGTAAGCGTATTGATTGCTGTTATAGAGAAATCATCCCAGGTATAATCAAAGGCAAGCCCGTTAAAGTTAATGATCTGTTCTACATTCAGCGAATAGCTGCCGGTAGCGGTGATCATACCACTCAGGTCCTGCTTGAACTGAATCCATTTGCCCACAGAAGTAGCATTAGGTGTCCAGGTTTGTGTAAACACCGGAACTGCAGAAGGATCAAGAAGCGTTACCCTGAAAATGGAAGGTGGAAAAATATACAGCCATGGATAGGCCCAACCGATGTACTGCTGATTAGGGCTGGCAAATACAAAGGAAAAAATATAATTAGAGCCTGCAATCAGGTTCGCCGTGTTTTTGTAGTGAGAGGTAGGCGTTGATACCGTGGTGAAGCCCGGTGCACAATACGTTGATGCGGCTGTCGTAGGGCCATCTGTATGAAAGGAAATAGCTCCTCTTGGTGGAAGAGGCGGACTGACAACGGTCGTTCCAAAGCCGGGGCTAATCGCTCCTGCACAAAGCGTGAGGTCGGATCCGAAGCTCACCATGCCGGCTTCAAAGTTGCCATTGGGCACAAGGTTAGGACAGCAGTCCACCAAAGGCGCCGTCATACTAAGTCCTACCGGGCACGTCAGAATTCCATCAGACACCTGGGTGATCTTTACCGTCATGGTTGGCGCATTAGGCGTTGTGAGCACCAGGTCGCAAATACCATTGTATTGGTTCACCACTGTCATGGTTGGTGCCGGGACACCATTGATATCATAATCCATAATCAGCTCCGGCCAGGCATCCATCGTCAGGGAAATCATCGCGTCTCCGTTCTTACAGAAATTTCCTGTCGAACTGAAAGCGGCGGTATTAATCCCTACCACATTGATATCTGTGGGATAATAAGATGTGAACGTTTGGGTCGAAGCACAGGTAACGGTAAGCACCGCATGGTAAATACCGGGAGCCGGAAAATTAACCGATGGGTTCGGACCGCTTGCTGTGAGTGTGTTGGTCATGGAAGAGATGGTCCAATCCCAATTTATGATAGCACTTGAAGTAATGGAGTTATCCGTAAAAGATACCGCGTTGCCCGGGCAGATCCGGTCTGACGAGATCTTGAACTGCACATAATCGCTGGCACCGGAGCTGCATTTCAACGCTTCATAAGCATTGATCCTTCCCGGGCCTACAGGCACGCCACTGGTTACAGGATCCGTGGTACTGCTGATGCAATTCAACACCTGTGCAGCGGTATAAGAAGGGTTATTACTTTTGACAAGGCCTGCTAAAGCCGCTACCATCGGGGAAGCCATACTGGTTCCGCTCATATAATCATGAGTACCGGCGCCAATGGCGCTACTGATCGTAGAGTAGATGGATACTCCGGGAGCAGAGACGTCTACCGTCGGCCCCCAGTTGCTGAATGAAGCTTTTGTATCGGTTTGATCCGATGCTGCTACAGAATACACACCCGGGAAAGAAGCCGGGAAAGCAGGCGCGTTGATGTTATTATTTCCGGAAGCCGCAACAATAATCACACCTTGTGAGATCACCCAGGCAGTCACCAGGGAATTGCTCATAGAGAAAAATTCGGCAGAGCCCCAGGAGCAATTGATGACATCGGCACCATTGGCTACCGCCCAAAGCATTCCCTGATAGCCGGCTGTAAGAGGTCCGCTATCCAATGCAATTTTACCGAACAGAATCTTTACGTTAGGATTCGCTCCCGCAAGGCCCACCGTTCCAAAGCCATTGGCTTCAGCGCCAACAATTCCGGTGACATGCGTTCCATGATTGAGGGAGGGGCCCGGCCCGAGTACAATCGGATCACCCATTGCAATATCATACGAACCTGCAATTTTTCCTACCAGATCCGGATGCATAATGTCGCACTCATTGTCCAGAACAGCCACCAGAACGGAAGCTCCGCCCGGGAAGGTTGACCATGCCGGACAGGCCTGCACCAGGTTCAAATGGTAATAATCGGAGGAAGGCCCCGCCCATACCGGATCGCCGGTACAAAACAAACGGTCGACCGGAATAGGCTCCGCATATTCGATGTTCGGCATCGCAGCCACCGCCGCAAGGACTTTCGGCAGGTCAGCCGGCACTCCAAAGCTCAGGGAAAAAATCCGGTCGAGCTTTGCATCTTTTGCCAGCAGGAAAGGCCTGTTGATGTTGGTTACTTTAAATGTTTTGATGAGATTGACCAGTGGTGCAGGAAAGCCGTCGGTAGAGCCGCCGTTGTAACTATAGTCCCTGACGGGAGAGGCATCTTTAATCTTAAAATAGATCTTACCCTTCACGAGGTTTGTATCAAGGTTCTGCGCCGGCAAACAATAACTTACCAGCAGGGCCGTCAACAAACATAAAAAATTGATTTTTTTCATGTTATAAGTTTTAAGTGATTAGAAAAAAAAGATTGGATTGAGCTCAGTCAAATGTATGACAAAGCATTCCACACTTACACTAGTATAAATACGTGTTGTGAAAAAATTTTAGGGTATGCTGATGATCCCATTGGGAAGCGGATAGATAAAGGCTTACAAAGGATCTGCTCTTGTTTATTCCAGGGTAGGTCTACTGAGTAACAGACGTTGCCGGTACAAATACGGGGTGTAAAAAAATCAGGGCATCGAGATGATGCCCTTGGAAATAGCATACTTCAGAAGACCGACCACGGATTTGGTTTCCGTTTTTTCAAAGATCTGATTCTTGTGCCACTCTACGGTACGCTTGCTGAGAAAAAGTAATTTGGAAATCTCCTCCACATTTTTTTCATGGTATAAAAGCCGGATGATGGAGATCTGCCGCTCCGATAATTTTTTGGAGCCGTTGGGCAAGGGGATCTTATAACTATTATAGGACAAGGTGTTCAACGACGCATCTACATAATAGCCATGCTCATGAACGGAATAAATGGTGCTGAGTAATTTATCGAAGTCACAGTTCTTCGGCAGGAAGCCTACAACACCCGCCATCACAAACTTTGAAACATAGGCTTCGTTGTAGTGCATGCTCAGGATAATCACTTTGATGCTCGGGTATTTTAATTTGATGACCTCGAATACCTGCTCGCCATCCATCACTGGCATCTCTATATCCAGAATCAGGATCTGCGGCCTTTCATTTTCCAATCGCTCCAACAACTCCTTACCGTTTCCTACATCAAAAAGGACTTTGATTTCCTGCTCTTTTTCCAGCATCGTGCTCAATGCCTGCCTTATCAATACATGATCTTCTGCAATCGCGATGGTTATTGCTTTCATAGTACCTGGTTTGAAGTGACACTACCGGAAGCCAAGGCCACCGGATAATTTTAAACAGAGGTATTAAATTGTTTATACTAAAATAAAAAAACAATTGATGCTGTACGGGGCCGGGCTATGCTATTGATGTGCTAATGGTTGTTGTCAGAACAACAAAGATTTCATTCAATTTCAGGGAGCCGATCAAAATTCACTACGTGTGAGAATCAAAATTAAATCAAAAAAACCGATTGAGATTTCTTAAAACCTTTTTATGCACTCATAATAAAGGCAGGTTAAGATAATCCACTCACTATCAAATGTTTAAAATTAGCCTCAAAATATTAAAGCTACGGAAAACCACGTGTTATTACGTAGTGGGAACCCGGTATACTACGGTGATTTAATAAGGATGCAGGAACATAAAACCTCTCATCAGTGTCCTGATGATCGTTTATACAACTATGCTCCTGTCATGTATTCCGCCATCCGGAGTCGCGTGTTTTCATCCGGCAGATCATCACCTGCCTTGAAATTATCAAGCGCGTGAGAAGCATCAGAGGTTGCCGGAATGACGCAGGTAACGGCAGGGTGCGCTATAATAAAGCGTAAAAAGAAATTGCTCCAGCTGCTGATGCCTGCCTCTATTGCCCAGGCGGGCAAGGGTTTTCCGCTGACTTTCTGAAATAATTTTCCTTCGCCGAAAGGCCTGTTGATGATTGTGGCAACACCATTGTCCGCAGCGGCAGGCAACAGGCGCTTTTCGGCATGGCGCGAATCCACCGAATAATTGAACTGTACAAAATCAATATCCTGCTCATCACGCAATACCTTTTCCAATGCCTCATGCATGGCATCCGTATAATGTGTAATACCAATGTACCTGATCTTTCCGGCGGCTTTCCAGTCGCGGAGCACCGGCAGATGTATTTTCCAGTCGGTGAGGTTGTGGATCTGCATGAGCGCGACCTTGTCTCTTTTCATTTTCTGCAAAGAGCTTTCCATTTGCGCAATGCCTTCGCGGCGGCCGGTGGTCCACACTTTGGTCGCATAAAAAAACGCATCGCGCTCGCTCATCCGTTCCGTGAGGTCTCCGATCACTTTCTCGGCCATTCCGTACATGGGCGACGTATCGATCATGCTTCCTCCTGCCCCATGCATGGTTTTCAGAACGGAAGTGAGCTCCGGGTAAGAGCTGCTATCCGGCACATCAAAACATTTCCAGGTGCCAATGCCAATCACAGGTAGCATTTCTCCGGAGGAAGGAACAGGTCGTTGTAACATCATCATTAAAAATTTAATCTATCTAAATGTACAAAAAACAGGCTGATGCCACAGCTTACAAACAGGCGATAACAAAAAATAACATACCCGTTCAAAAAATAATTTGGGAAAGCGTCGCATAACCTGTACTTTGGTAACGCTCTTTTAAAAACCCGGATTTTTTTTGACTAACTGGCTAAACACTGTGGTTGAAATTAGCCGGGTTTTAAAAGAGACCATCTCAACTCTCTTACACTTTTTTCACACCATACATCATCAAAACCTTCCGGCAGGAAAGCAACAGGCAGGCACAAAAAAAAGCGTCACGATGTCTCGTAACGCTTTCCAGTGCTCCCACCCGGGCTCGAACCAGGCACCCTCTGATTATGAGTCAGATGCTCTAACCAACTGAGCTATAGGAGCATTCCGAAGCTTAGCTCAGAATTAGCCTGCAAAAATATATATTTGCAGCGTATCCGCAAAATATATGTCTAAAATAAACGCTATAATCTTCGACCTGGGCGGTGTAATCATCAACCTCGACACAGCCGCAACCATTGCGGAATTCAATAAGCTCTCCAGCAAGCCTTTCGAAACGATTTACACGCAGCTACAACAAACCCCGGTGTTTGACCTGTTTGACAAAGGCCTGATCGGCGAGCCCGATTTTTTCAATGGCCTGAGAGTGGCTATGGATGCGGAGCTGAGCGACGGGCTCATGTTGAATGCGTGGAATGCCATGCTATTGGATTTTCCGCGGCATCGCCTGGAACTTTTAAAAGAGCTGAAAAGCAGGTACCGCCTGTTCCTCCTGAGCAATACCAACGAAACACACATCCGTGAATTTGAAGCCCGACTGCTGGAAAGCCACGGCTATCCTAACCTGGGGCCTTTCTTCGAAAAAGTATATTACTCCTGCCGCATGGGCATGCGCAAGCCCGACACCGAAATCTTTGACTACGTACTGAAAGAAAACAAGCTGGTTGCAGAAGAAACCCTGTTCATTGACGATACCATCCACCATGTGGAAGGCGCTTTAAAAACAGGCATCCGCGCGCATTTGCTTCCCAGGGATAAGGACGTAACCGAACTCGTAAAGGAATTGGGATTACTTTAGGCTTCCACAGATTGCCTGCCAGGCAGAAGGCTTATGTATAGCCCGGAAGCATGGCAACTTATTTTGCTTTGGGAGAATGCTTTTCCGCTATTTTCTTATTTTCCTCTTTGCTTTTCTCCGGGCCCCGCATCTCGTAGTGATCGAAGAAGGCAACACGATCAATCTTTATTTCGCTTATTAATTTTCGATCAACCAGATCTTTTAACTGAATGGCAACGGTTGACTCATCGATTTGGTATATTCCGCCACTCCAGTGATGATTTCCCATGGTCATATTCCAGACCTTGTCAAGCATATTTTTTTTCTGCGAATAACTGACATAAGCTCCGGGATCACTTTCCTCTGATAAAATAGGATACCTCTCATCATAGAACTCAAAGTCTATCGCATTCTTTCTCAAAAGCTCCAACAAGGCCTGAATGCTTTTCGTTGAAATGCCTTCCTGAAATTTTATATACCTGATCCATGATCTTTCAGTGAGGCTGAGCCCTTCAATTTTCTGAACGATGCCTTTTAAAGAGTCGTATGTCATGAAAACAGGTTTCAGGTTTTCAGTTTGTTTGGCTTGAGCGTAGGTCATTGAACCGGCACTCATAAGCAACATGGTTAGCATGAAGCGTAACGTTCTCATCATTGGTTTTCAAAAACTGAAACTATTTCTAAGGGATTGTAAAGTTGATCTGTGTGCTTACCGTTGCCGTTCCCGTAGCCGGCAATACCAGCGTGGTATTGGTGGCGCTGAACCAATCGCCGCTGTTGGATGTGCCATTGCCATCATTATCATATACGGCATACACATAATAGGTTCCGGGATGCATGTAGTTGAACACAAAGCTCTGATCGTTGGCAGCAAGGATCACATAGCGCGAGCGGTATTTTAAGTTTGCCGCATTATAGGTTACGCCGCTCAGCAAAGGCTGTGTTGTGATCACCAGGAATACTTTTTTGGAAGCGTTGGGCACATGCGCGCCATCGTAGGTGTAATTCACAGTTGCCTGGCCCAGGTAAGGCTGCGCCGTTTCCGGGTAAGGCTCTGTGGTGGCATTGTAGTAGATGGCTTCCGACTGCCCGATAAAGGCCGTGGAAAAATCCTTGGTCATCGTTGGTTTAGGAAAAGCAAACTGCGTCACCGCCGGGCCTGCGGAAGTACTGTCCTGCAGCCTGGCACGCCAGGTCATGTGCGGCGTGGACGAAGGCTGTGTGTTGTATTTATTGGTATAGGACTTAATAATGAGGCTGTCGGGTTTACGGATCACTTCGGTAAAGGCCCTGCTCCTGCCTTTCACGATTTCTGCAAAACGGTAATAGGATTGCCCGGCTGTTTCGGAAACGCTGTCCGCTAAAAAATACGATACACGGTGCATCCCGTTGAAAGAACCGCCGTTGCGAAAAGCCACCCTCAGCTGGTTATTGTATTTCGCAATGAAGAATGACATGTGAATGTCGTTCAGAGTATCAAGCTCGTTTTTGGCTGAGATCTGGTTTTCGGAGATAGGCCTGAAATCCACGATCCACTCGGGATAGCCTCCCAACGGGGTTGTAGAGGTCACCGGACCATTCCAGATGCCCTTTACCTGATTGAGCACACCATAAGCAACCACGGAGCTATTGACAGGGCCGGAAGTTGTGCCGGTGGTGGTTACCGGTGGCGTTTCTTCCTCTTCTTCCTTTTTATCCTTACACGATTTGCAGCCAGGTAAGGCAATGGCTATAGAGGCCAGCAGAAAGAGAGTCGTGATCCTCATGGTTGGTGGTTTAGCTATTTTTTACGGATGTAGATCTTGCTCTTCGCCAGGCCCAGCTTATTGAAGAAATGCGTAAACGACACACCCAATACTCCCAGGCCGTATTTCATACTACGCCTGAAGTTGATAGAGCTTGCTTCGGGGAAGTACTTGGTAGGGCAGGTAATCTCTGCGATCTCGAAGCCTGCGTAAAAGATCTGTGAGATCATCTGGTTATCGAATACAAAATCATCGGAGTTTTCATGGTAACTGATGGTTTCCAGGATCTCCCTGTTGAAGGCCCTGTAACCTGTATGGTACTCGCTCAGCTTCTGGTTGATGAGCACATTTTGTGTCAGGGTGAGGCAACGGTTGAAGATGTATTTATACATGGGCATACCACCTTTGAGCGCGCCTTTGCCGAGGATCCGGGAGCCGAATACGGAAGGGTACAGGTCGTTGGCAATCATGTAGCTCATGCTCTGGATCAGCTTGGGAGTATACTGGTAATCGGGGTGCAGCATGATCACGATATCCGCGCCGATGGAAAGCGCCGTGTCGTAGCAGGTTTTCTGGTTCCCGCCGTAGCCCTTGTTTTTCTCATGGCGGATCACGTGCCTGATGCCTAGCTCGCGCCCTACCTCGGAGGTATTGTCTTTACTGTGATCATCCACCAACACCACATCATCCACAATATCAAAGGGGATCTCATCATACGTTCTTTTCAAGGTCAATGCCGCGTTGTAGGCCGGCAATACTACCACAATCTTTTTTCCGTTAATCATATCATACAAAAATAGTAAAGTTTAGATAAATTGGCTATAAACATTAAAAAATATCCGTTATTTTAGAGCTTTCATTTCGGGCCCCGATCACCAGTAAAACCGGTGAATTGACTGAAATCAGCTTTGAATCACATATACGGTAAACACAACCCTCAAACACAGAAGCCCTGAAACCAAAAGTTTTACATAGCTACCTTTTAAAGTCTTACCTGCCCCCCTTCTTCCTCACGCTTTTCATCGGTGTCTTCGTTTTTTTCCTCATCCACGTATTTACCTACATGGACGACATTATTGGCAAGGGCATGACGGTTTGGGTGCTTACCCAGTTTTTCTCCTATTCCTTTATCACCTTTATTCCCGTAGCCATGCCGCTGGCGGTTCTTCTCTCATCCATCATGACCTTCGGCAACCTGGCGGAAAATTACGAGCTGGCGGCCATGAAATCCTCGGGGCTTTCGCTGTTCCGGATCCTGAAGCCATTGTTCGGCTTCATTCTTCTCCTGGCCGGCCTTACCTTTGTGTTCAATAATTATGTTTTGCCGCACATTACGCTCAAATCCGCACACCTGCTCTGGGACATCCGGCAGGCCAAGCCGACGCTCAGCATCAAGGAAGGGATTTATTACAACCAGCTGAAGGGTTATAGCATTAAAACCGCCAAAAAGAACAAGGACGGGAAAACGCTTTATAACCTTTCCATTTACGACCACCACGAAGGCAGGGGCAACAATATCCAGCTTTACGCAGATAGCGGTTCCATGCAATCGTCGGCTGATACCAATTACCTTCAGATAAAGCTTCATGATGGCGTGCGCTATGATGATGCCGTGAAGGAGGAAGATCAGAAAAGCAGCCGGCCGCTGACACAGCTCTTCTTCAAGCAGCTGAATGTGAACGTGGACATGAGCGATTTCAAAATGAAGAACACGGATGAGGAGCTCTTCAAAAACCACCACGAAATGATGAATGTGTGGCAGATCGATCAGGAGCTCGACACCTTCGATATGGAAATCTTTGCTAAATACCGCTACCTCAAAAACCAGTTCGACAATTATTTTTTCACCAGGACCTATCATACGGCTTCCATGAATACGAAGCACCTCAACCTGAAGGCGTTTTATGCGTCTCTGAACAAGGATGATTTCAGGCGAAGTGTGGAGAATGCGCAGAACCTGGCCCGTAACTCAGCTGGCTTCATCGATTCGGTCAACGAAGAGTTGAAGGGAAAACGCTACCAGAGAACGGATTGGCAGCTTGGATGGCACAAAAAGATCAACATTTCCTTTGCCTGCATCGTGCTCTTTTTCGTCGGTGCTTCCCTGGGTGCTATCATCCGCAAAGGCGGCATGGGGCTTCCTGTGGTGGTAGCCGTGCTCTTCTTCCTGCTCTATTACATCGTCAATATCATTTATGAGCGTATGGTGGACGAAGGCATTTACAATGTAGTGTTCGGCGCCTGGTTCCCGCTTTGCCTGTTCCTGCCTTTGGGTATTTTCCTTACTTACATGGCTGCTACCGATTCAGCAATCTTCGACCTCAACCTGTATACCGATCCTGTCAAGAATCTTTTCAAACGATTAAAAAAAGCGAAGCATGCGGATCCTCCAGCTAAGCAATAAAGCGCCTTATCCTGCAAACGACGGAAGCTCTATTGCCATCTACAACCTGGCGGAAGGATTAGCCGATAACGGTGTGGAGCTGCACCTGCTCACCATCAACACAAAGAAACATTTCAAGCCCGACTCCCAGGTGCCGCAGGCTTTTAAAGACAAAACACATTACGCCTCGGTATACCGGAATACGGACACTTCTGTGGGTGGCGCCCTTTCCAATTTATGTTCATCACAATCGTATTTTGTGAGCCGCTTTTTTTTCAGGGCTTTTGAGGAAGAGCTTGTCCGCAGGCTGAAAATGCACCGCTTCGACCTGGTACAGCTGGAAGGTGTGTTCATGGCCACTTACATCCCACTGATCAGGCAGCATTCGCAGGCAAAGATCAGCATCAGGGCCCATAACCTCGAGCACCAGATCTGGGAACGGCACCTGGCCAACGAGCCTCATTTCTTCAGGAAAAAATACCTCCGGCTACAAAACAAGCGGCTGAAGCGCTTTGAGCTAGATGCCTTTGCCAAAGCGGATGCCATTGTGGCGATCACCGACGAGGACAAAAAAAATATTCAGGCGCTGGTTCCGCAAAAAGCGCTTTATACCTGCCTCACGGGCATTAACCTCAACACCTACCAAAAAGTGGAAAGGCCTTCCGAAACCAACACGCTTTTTCACTTTGCGTCGATGGACTGGATGCCGAATGAAGAGGCCGTGAGCTGGCTTCTGGAGCAGGTGTGGCCAGCGGTGTTGAAACAGCTCCCGGAAAGCAGGCTGGTGCTGGCCGGGAAAAACATGCCCGAAAAATTCAGGCGCCTGGCCAACAAAAACCTGGCGGTGATTGAGCATGTGAGCAGCTCTGCGGAATTTTATAAAACCTACGATATCATGCTGGTGCCCCTGTGGTCGGGCAGCGGGCTCCGGATCAAACTGGTGGAAGGCCTGGCTTATGGCAAGGCGATTATCACCACCAGCATCGGGGCCGAAGGGATTCCTTATGCCAACCACAAAGACCTGATCGTAGCTGATAGCCCGGAGGATTTTACGACAGCGATCGTCTCGCTGCTGAGCGATGCGCAGAAAAAGAACACGCTGCAAGCACAGGCGCGGCGGCTGGCGGAATCTCACTTTGATTACAAACGCATCGGCGCTGATTTATTGGCGTTTTACAAAACACTGTAAGCCATCTCGCGGAGATACAAGGAAGATACACCACATAGCTACATAGAAACATAGAGAACAGAAAGAGATCATAGGGCCTTCACTCATTCACTGATCCTGTTCTAATCCCTTTAATCATAACCATCAGCGTCATCCGCGTTCTGTTTTTAAACCATACTTCGACATCACGATCACGACTTGTCGTGATGAATGCACAGGTATAAGACATAGAAGATCATATCAGAAAACATCAAGAGACTCCTAAAAACCTTTTTAATATCATGCTCTGATCTCTTTAATCATAACCATCAGCGTCATCTGCGTTCCGGTTTCTAAACTCTATAAAACAAAAAATCCCTCACGGGGTCGTGAAGGATCTTTTTAAAGAACTATATAATCTTACTTAACAGTAATCGTTTTTTCAACGGTTTTACCTTCTTCCAGCTTGATGATGCCGGTACCAACCATTGAGCTGGTGCCTGCTGCACGGATATCGAGAATAGCCGGTAATTTAAAGGTATAAGTGCTGGTGCCACTGCCATCGGATACGCCTTCTGCTTTCAGATCGGCTTCCACGGTAGAGCCGGAAGCGGTTTTCACATTGGCATATACTTTTACTTTCACATTGGATAAGGGCATCCCCTTACTGTCTACGGTCACAATGTTCAGCTTGCAATCTGTTTTCTTCTCGCATGACGTGGATAACCCTAACACGAGTAAAAGGCCGGTACAGGCAGCAAATAATCTTACTTTCATTTTTATATTAATTAATATGGATTAATATTGTAGTTCAAATATAATAAATTTTTCATAATTCAATGCCCTGCCGGACGATAATATTGATTCTGATCCTTGTTTCAATGATTGAAACAGGGGTTTCTCAGAGCTTTTCCAAAGAAACCATCCTGATTTCCACCATCCATGGAAACATGAAACTAAAGCTGTTTAACGAAACACCCCTGCACCGCGACAATTTCCTGGCACTGGTAAAAGCGCATTTTTACGACAGCCTGATGTTCCACCGCGTGATCGAAGAATTCATGATCCAGGGAGGCGATCCGGACAGCAAAACAGCCGACCAGTTTAAGGTGCTGGGCGACGGCGACCTCAACTACACGGTTCCTGCCGAATTCAGACCGGAGCTATTTCATAAAAAAGGTATGCTCTGTGCCGCGCGCAACGGCGATGACGTCAATCCTGCCAAAGCCTCCTCAGCTTGCCAGTTCTACATTGTACAGGGCAAGCCAAGAACAGAGGAAGACCTTAAATCATTTGAAAGGCGCATCAATAAGCCGCTGATCAACCGCCTGAAAGATTCCGTCTTAAACCTCCCGGAAAACAGCATCCTGAAAGAAAAGATCGCGGCATTTAAAGGTGTCAACAACGATAGCCTTCTGATCTATACCAAAATATTGACTGAAAAAACAGACAAGGCTTATGAGCTGGCGCGGCACTATACATTTCCGGAAACGCATAAAGCCGTCTACAAATCACTGGGCGGCACTCCGCACCTCGATACCAACTATACCGTATTCGGTGAGGTCATCGAAGGCCTCGAGGTCATCGATCGCATTGCCGCTGCCAGGACCGGCAAGAACGACCGGCCTCTCACCGACATCCGCATGAAGATCAGCATTGTGCAGGAGTAAGGTAAACGTTATTGAATCCCGCCTTAGAACTTCAGGTTCAGCGCCAGCATGAAATTTGTCGGGGCCGCAGGTGCCAGGTAATTCTGCTTATACAACTGGTCACCGGAATAAAAGCTATAGTTGTAGCCATTGGTTTCATAGATAGTGTTGGAAATATTATAGATCACACCGATCAGGTTGATCTCTTTGATGAGGCGTGTGCGGATGGTGTAGTTTACCCGCAGGTCCGTTACAAAATAATCGTGGATGGAGCGATCGACATCGGAGGTATTGTCGAGGTATTGCCTGCCCACGTATTTGTTCAGCACAGCAATCTCCAGGTTCCGGATAGGCTTGAAGATGAGATTGGCAGCGGCGATCACATTCGGCGAAAAAGAAATATCTGTTAAGGAGTAAGTCTTTTTATATTGTGTGAACACGGTGTAGTTGACATCGCTGCTATCAATGAACTCCGTGAAATTTTTCACCTTATTCTGAGAGAGGGTCATGTTTCCGTTGAAGGTAAAGTATTTTGTGATGTCGGCACTCAGCTCTGCCTCTACTCCGCGCCTGTAGCTATATTCTACATTGATGCGGTTGTAAGCGCCTACATCGTTGATCTGCCCGTTGAGCACCAGCTGGTTTTTATATTCCATGTCGTAGAAATTCAAACCGATGTTGACATGCCTGAAACGGTGGGTAATCCCCGCTTCCAGGTCGTTCAGCTGCTCCGGCTTAGGCCTGCTCAGGGCAGTGGATTGCGTAAAATCATTACGGTTCGGCTCTTTGTTGGCGATGCCGTAGCTGGCGTACACATTGGTATTCGGCGTCACTAAATAATTGAGGCCAAGCTTCGGATTGAAGAAACCATAGCTGGCATCCTGAACAGCCGTATTCACACGCGAGGTATCGAAGCCGGTAAAGCTGTAATTGATAGCGCGGTACTGCAGATCAACGAACACCGTAAATTTGGATGTAGGCTTGATCGTGGTTTTCAGGTACACGTTGCCATCCGTTTTCGTGGCTTTATCATCATAGTAGCGCGGCTTGAAATTATTCGGATCGGCAAACTGCGCCCAGATCACCTCGCCGTTGTGCCGGCCGATGTAGCTGTTGTAGCCACCGCCAAGCACGAAATTGAGCTTATTCACGGGACTGTAATTGATATTTCCGAGCACTCCCACAAAATCATTATCCAGCCAGCGGCGGCGGATGAGGTCGGATTTGCTGAGCGTATCGTTTGGTGTGATCACATCCGGCATTTTATACGCAGCCAGGGTTTGTCCCGGCTTGTACTGCTCATAATAACCTTTACCGGCCGTGTAATGCCCGGTAAGGCTCACATTCAGGCGGCTGTTGATCGTCTGGATATAATGCAGCTGATAGTTATCCTGCTTATAATTATCCGTTTCGTTGTTGTAGTATTTCAGATTGCCGTTGGCATCGTAATACATCCCGCAGGAATTGAAGGTGCGGTTTCCTGCTTTCAGACTGTCCTGCAGCACATAGTTCCAGGCCTGGTAGGTTTTTTCCTGCCCGCTGAACATAATGGCTTTCAGCACTGATTTTTTGCCGTAATAACCGCCCGAAATATAATAGGACGTAAGCTTCGAGGATGCCCTGTCGATATAGCCGTCGCTGTTGATGCGCGAAGCCCTGGCATCGAAGCTAAAGTGGTTGTTGATGAGGCCGGTTCCGGCGGCGATGGTATTTTTTACCGTATTATAGGAGCCGATGCTGTTGTTGATTTCCGCATAGGGCTTTTCGCGGAGCTGGTTGGTTTGCATGTTGATGCTGGCCCCGAAAGCAGCAGCGCCATTCACGGAAGTACCTACCCCGCGCTGTACCTGGATGCTGTTGGCCGATGACATGATATCGCCCATGTTCACAAAGAACACACCCTGGCTTTCGGCATCGTTGATGGGAACACCATTAATGGTCAGATTGATGCGCGTGCCGTCTGTACCACGGATCCTCATGCCGGTGTAGCCCACGCCATTTCCTGCGTCGGAGTTAATAACCACCGATGGAACGGAGTTCAGCACATAGGGCAGGTCCTGCCCGACGTTTTGCTTTTTGATATCTTCTGAGTTGAGATCGCTGTGCGCAAAGGCAGAAGTATTATCCACGCGTGTGGAGTTTACCAATACTTCATCCAACGACACATCGCTTTGTGTCAGCGTGATCTCGATGGTCATATCGCCTTTCACATCGATGGAATCCATTTTTTGTTTATAGCCCACACATTTCGTAACCAGCACATAGCTGCCGGGCTTCAGGCCTTTGAGGCTGAACTGCCCTTCGGCATTGGCCTGCGCAGAGAGGAAGGTATTTTTGATCCCTACGATTGAAAAGGGAATCGGTTTTTTTTCGGGTGATGAGACGAAGCCATTGACAGCAAATTGTGCGTTTGATACGTAAGTACATGACAATGCCAGAGCAATGCCTGCTGCTGTTCTGATTGTTTTAAAGGTCATTTAAAATTTCTTTTAGTGTTAAATAATAAACTTCACAAGGGGATGCGACGTTTTTTCATTAACTGTTTTCCCTACGCAGGCATTACCCTGATCAGGTGCATACAAGGAATTGTTTGGGCAATTCTTTGTAATGGGTATAATCTCAGCTTACAGCCAATTATTGAGTTAGTGATTTTTTGAGTTGGTGAATTTTAAATTCACTCATTCTCCAACTCTCTAATTCAATCATTGAATAAAGCACCCCTAAAGATTCTGCGGCAAAGGTACTAAAAAATCAATTTGCGAATGGTCGATTTTTTAATGGCGGCATTAATATCCTGTTTACAAGCGATGTTGTTTTTATTTTTTGGGCGCCCGGGCGGGCTCCATACTCATGCTGGCCCATCAAGCCACTGGTTTGTTGTCCTGCTTCCATCTTTTTTGCCGCACTTCGGCTTCCCTTCGGCTACGCCCAGGATGACAGCTCAGTGCCCGGCAAAAAAGGATTTCCGCTCCAATCCCTGACGCCGGCTCCTGCCAGCATTAAACTACAGGCCCAGGTGCTGCGATCTTACTTCTGCCCCAAAGAACAGGCTGGCATGCGTATCGAAAATTTCGGTAGAATCGGTCGTTAAAAAATCAAGCTTGCCTGTTTTGGTGATGCGCTGATCCATCGCCACATGACGCGCCAGGTAATCCTGCAGGCTATGTGCCACAATGGTTCCCTGGGAGAGCAGTGTAATTCCGGCAGGCAAATGTTTTTCGATCGCGGGCCTTAAGATCGGGTAATGCGTACAGGCCAGGATAATGGTATCGATGTAGCGCGATTGCGCAAACAAGCGCTCGATGTATTTTTTCACAAAGTACTCCGTGCCCTCATTGTTCAGCTCATTGTTCTCGATCAGCGGAACCCACATCGGGCAGGCTTCCTGGAAGACATGGAGCTGCGGGAACAACTTTTCGATCTCGATCCGGTAGGATTCCGATGAAACGGTTCCACTGGTGGCCAAAACGCCCACGTGCCCGCTTTTACTATAGTTTCCGACGACTTCGGTCGTAGGGCGGATAACACCTAACACCCGTTTCTGAGGATCGATTGCGGCAAGGTCTTTTTGCTGAATGGTGCGCAAAGCCTTGGCTGATGCGGTGTTGCAGGCAAGCACCACAAGCTCGCAGCCACGATCAAACAAATGCTTCACACATTCGAGTGTGTATTCATAAACGGTATCGAAGGAGCGGGAGCCGTATGGCGCGCGCGCATTGTCGCCCAGGTAGAGGTAATCGTATGCGGGCATGTGAGCAACCAGCTCTTTCAGAACGGTGAGCCCTCCATAACCGGAATCGAACACACCAATTGGCGAATAGGTCGAAGATTCTTTCATCCTTGCAATATTACTACTTTTAAGGCGTTTACTAATTTAATTATGTATATTTATGCTTTACCCCGCAAAGAGCATATTAATTTTTAAACAGACTAAATGGCATTTTCACCAATCCGCTTTGTTGACAAGGACAAAGACAAGGCATTATTTTTCGCAACACTTCGCAAGCGGGTAGACGGTTACTTTCGTGAGAACAAAATTTCGAAGCATTACAACTCCACGATGGTCATCAAAACCGTCATTTTATTAAGCTTTTACATCTTACCGTTTATATACATTCTTGTCTTCAACCCGGCTTTTAATATTGCCTTACTCTTATGGGCCCTGATGGGCTTCAGCCTGGCCGGCATCGGCATGAGCGTGATGCACGACGCCAACCATGGCGCCTATTCCTCGAGCCACCGCACAAATTACTGGATGGGACATACGCTTAATTTACTGGGCGGTTCGGTTTTCAACTGGAAAATGCAGCACAATGTGATGCACCACACCTATACCAATATCGTGGATTACGATGATGACATCGCCGATAAGCTCATCCTCAAGTTCAACCCTCATACGCCTGTAAAATGGTACCATAAGCTCCAGGTCGTGTATGCCTTTTTATTTTACGGCATCCTCACCCTTTACTGGGCGCTTCTGAAAGACTTTATCCAGTTCAACAAATACACTAAGCAAGGTGTCAACACCTCTACCAAAGAGCAGAACAAAAGCATCTGGGTAAAGATCCTCATCAGCAAGATCGTTTACTGGGCTGTGTTTTTTGTGCTGCCGGTGTTTGTGTTCGGCATTCCTTTCTACCAGGTATTGCTGGGTTACTTACTCATGCAGTTCATCTCAGGGGTGGTGCTTACGGTGATCTTTCAGCTGGCTCATACCGTGGAAGGCACAACGCATCCGCTTCCGGGTACGGATATGACAATCGAAAACAACTGGGCGGTACACCAGATGAACACCACGGTGAATTTTTCGCGCAAATGCAAATGGATCTCCTGGTATGTAGGCGGGCTCAACTTCCAGGTGGAGCATCATTTATTCCCTAACGTGTGCCACGTCCATTACCCTGCTATTTCGGAAATCGTGAAGTCTACAGCCGAAGAGTTCGGCGTACCTTACCTGGAAAATGAAACCTTCGGAAAGGCCCTGAAATCGCACGTGAAAGCCATCGTGAGTTTCGGCAAGATGCCTGATATGAACGAGGCCATCGGGTAGAATCTCCCGCAGATCTCGCAGATTGGAACAAAAATAAATCCCCGTTACGATGCATCGTAACGGGGATTTTTCATATTCTTTTTATTTCTGTGGTAAGTGATCCGCGTCATCTGCGAGATCTGCGGTTAAGCAAATTAATACTGCTCGTTCTCGTTCGGGAAATCCCTGCTCTTCACATCTTTGATGTATTGCTGAAAAGCGCCGGTCATGCTTTCGTAAAGGTTCAGGTACCTTCTCAGGAAGCGCGGGCTGAACTCATGTGTCATGCCCAGCATGTCATGTGTTACCAGCACCTGGCCGTCGACTCCGCCACCCGCACCAATGCCGATAACCGGAATGGAAATGCTTTTGGCAACTTCTTCCGCCAGCTTTGCCGGGATCTTCTCTAACACCAAAGCGAAACAACCCGATTCTTCCAGAATTTTGGCATCTTCCATCAAGCGCTTTGCTTCGTCTTCTTCCTTAGCCCTTACGGTATAGGTTCCGAATTTATAGATGGACTGAGGCGTAAGCCCCAAGTGCCCCATCACGGGGATGCCTGCTGTGAGGATCCGCTCGATGGAATCCTTGATCTCTTTGCCGCCTTCCATTTTCACGGCATGGCCGCCGCTCTCCTTCATGATCTTAATGGCGGAAGTCAGGGCTTCCTTGGAATTCCCCTGGTAAGAACCAAAGGGAAGATCCACCACTACCAGGGCGCGGTCGACCGCCCTCACTACCGAAGAGGCATGATAGATCATGTGATCGAGCGTAATAGGCAGGGTTGTTTCGTAGCCTGCCATCACATTGCTCGCGCTGTCGCCCACAAGGATCACATCAATACCGGCATGATCGATGATTTTTGCCATGGTGTAGTCGTAAGCGGTAAGCATGGAGATCTTCTCCCCGCGGCGCTTCATCTCCTGGAGCTGATGCGTTGTAACCTTTTTAACTTCCTTGTGAACAGACATAAAATGAGGATGTGTTATTTTTTGTAAAATTACTGAATTAATTTGGAGTTCGGCTAAAAATGGTAACTTTGTAATCCTTAAATTATCGCATGAAATATTCTGTTCTTATCCTGTTGACACTGGTTTTTACAAGCCTTTTCACATCCTGCAAAAACGACCTGGAAGTACTGGCTCCCGGCAAGGAATCTGTTTCCGTATACGGGATCTTAAACCCGAATGAACGTACTCAAAACATCCGCATCAATAAAGTATACCTTACCGACGGCGATGCCGTGGTGGCCGGGCAGGATGCAGGTACGATTAATTATGGTCCGGGCGAACTGAGAGTAACCTTGCAGCGCTTTATGAATGGCAGCACCACGCCGACTCTGACCACTGTGGCAAACTCCCTGAAGAAAGAGATCGTATTGACGGAAACTGTTGTCACAACGGAATCCGGCGCTTTCAGCTCCAGCCAACGCCTCTGGCAAACGACCGATAAATTATACAGCACCGGCGAGTACAAGCTCACCATTACAAATCTCTCTTCCAGCGCGGTGTATACGGCCCAGACAACGGTGATCGACAGCGTAAAGCCTTTCGGCTCGCAGCAACCGATGCCTTTCCTGTACATCCCAAGCCAGCCCCTCACCTACCCGATGCATGGTAACTATCCGGCAAATCCGATCTCGACCGATAAACCAAAATACGTGAATTATGATGTTCCTACCGCGACTTACGCTGTGAAGTTCCGGACAATCCCGAATGCGCGCCTGTATGGTGTGGTGATGCGTTTTCACTACATCGACAGCTTGCTGAGCGGCGGTGTGAGCATGGATTATGTGGATTATAACTTCACAACGACTAAATCATCCGACCTGCTTGGCGGCACAATGCTCGAGTCTTTCACCTTTACGGGCGATGCTTTTTACAAGAACCTGGGGGCAGAAATGGCTAAAAAGTCATCGGCGAATGTCAGGAACAGAAGGTCTTTTTATATGGAGTTTATTGTAACGGCCGGGGCCGAAAACCTGAACGAATTCCTCATGATTAATGCGCCATCGGCTACCATTGCCCAGGATAAGCCTTTATACACGAATATCAGCGGCGGCGTGGGTATCTTTTCGAGCCGCTCGGTATCTATTGCCACGAAGGATCTGTGGAACGATTTTATCGACAAAATTGCCTGTAACCCAAGCACTAATCCTTACCTTTTTTGCAACAGTTCCGGGCGTCCGTCGGCTACGGTTTGTAACTAATATATGACACAATTTTCCGGTCATAAGCCCCTGAAAATGACATTTTTTTTCATTTCAGGGGTTTTTTATGTCAGCCTGTCAGTTATTTAAGTTTATCCGGCGATTGGCATAAACATTGACCATTAGTATACGAAATAAAAAACAAAAAAGCAGGTGCCTGAATGGCATTAAACTTTGAAAATAATATCATAAACCAATAACAGAATAAAACACACAATTATGGGAAAAATAATAGGAATAGACTTAGGAACAACCAACAGCTGCGTAGCTGTGATGGAAGGTAACGAGCCTGTAGTAATTGCCAATAACGAAGGAAAAAGAACGACACCATCCGTGGTTGCCTTTGTGGAAGGCGGAGAGCGTAAAGTAGGTGATCCTGCAAAACGCCAGGCTATTACGAATCCGACCAAAACGATATCATCCATCAAACGTTTTATGGGTACTAATTTTGACGAAGCTCAAAAAGAGATCCCACGTATGACGTATAAGGTAGTGAAAGGCGACAACAACACACCGCGTGTGGTGATTGACGACAGGAACTACTCTGCACAGGAAATTTCGGCGATCATTTTACAGAAAATGAAAAAAACGGCTGAAGATTTCTTAGGAACCAGCGTTGATGAAGCGGTGATTACGGTACCGGCTTACTTTAACGATGCTCAGCGCCAGGCGACGAAAGAAGCCGGTGAGATCGCAGGTCTGAAAGTGAAACGGATCATCAACGAGCCTACCGCAGCCGCCCTGGCTTACGGTATGGATAAAAAAGGGAAAGACATGAAAATCGTCGTATTCGACTGCGGTGGTGGTACACATGACGTATCGGTACTGGAGCTGGGCGACGGTGTGTTCGAAGTAAAATCAACCGACGGTGATACGCACTTAGGTGGTGATGACTTTGACCACGTGATCATTGACTGGCTGGCGGATGAATTCAAAAAAGATGAAGGCATCGACTTACGCCAGGATCCAATGGCCCTGCAACGTTTGAAAGAGGCTGCTGAAAAAGCGAAGATCGAATTATCAAGCACTACATCAACCGAGATCAACTTACCATACATTATGCCGGTAAACGGAATTCCTAAGCACTTAGTGAAAACCTTAAGCCGTGCAAAATTCGAACAGCTGGCTGACAGCCTGATCCAACGCACGATTGAGCCTTGCAAATCGGCTCTGAAAAGCTCAGGCTTAAGCATTTCGGATATCGACGAGATCATCTTGGTAGGTGGTTCTACCCGTATCCCTGCGATCCAGGCTGCTGTTGAAAAATTCTTCGGCAAAGCGCCTAATAAAGGCGTGAACCCGGATGAAGTAGTAGCGATTGGTGCTGCGATCCAGGGTGGTGTATTGACCGGTGAAGTAAAAGACGTATTACTGTTAGACGTAACGCCTCTTTCTTTAGGTATCGAAACCTACGGTGGCGTGTTCACCAAGCTGATCGAATCGAATACAACCATTCCATCGAAAAAAACAGAGACTTTCTCTACAGCAAGCGACAACCAGCCAAGCGTACAGTTACACGTGCTGCAAGGCGAGCGCCCGATGGCAAAAGATAACCGCACGATCGGACAGTTCAACCTGGATGGCATTATGCCTGCTCCACGTGGTGTTCCACAAATCGAAGTAACCTTTGATATTGACGCGAACGGGATCTTATCGGTATCAGCGAAAGATAAAGCGACCGGCAAATCTCAAAACATCCGTATCGAAGCGTCTTCCGGCTTAAGCAAGGAAGAGATCGAGAAAATGAAGCGTGAAGCGGAAATGAATGCTGATGCTGATAAAAAAGCAAAAGAGGAAGCAGAAAAAATCAATGCTGCCGACGGTATGATCTTCCAAACGGAGAAACAGCTGAAAGAATACGGCGACAAGATTCCTGCTGATAAAAAAGCAAACATCGAAGGCGCCCTGGCAAACCTGAAAACAGCGCATGCTGCAAGGAACCTCGGCGATATCGACTCTGCCACCACTGCCCTGAACAGCGCCTGGGAAGCGGCTTCGCAGGACATGGCCAACGCCATGAACCAGCAAGGACAAGCAAACCCGGAAGGTGATGCTACCGCAAACAACAACACCAGCGATAACGGCGACAAAGGTGAAAATGTAACCGATGTGGACTACGAAGAAGTAAAATAATTTCTTTAGATAAATTGAATGATGAAAAAATCCCTCACGAGAAATTGTGAGGGATTTTTTTATTGGATATAAAGCAATTGCAACATTGATAATTTACAAAAAGACTTAAATTTGATAGACCAACACATGATGACGAGACAATTCCTATTTTCAATGATGGCCTTTTTAACAGGCTTCAGTATATCCGGACAGATCAATGACCTGGTGAAAAGTGATAGTATTGTTTATCCGATTCACAAAACGAATCTTGGGAAAATTGCATTTATGAAGCAAACCATTCCTATTGAGAAATTTAATGAAACAGACTTTCTAAGGTCGTTCGAACTTAAAGAGAAAACCGATCTCAACATCAGGGTGTTCATGGGTAATTCACTAACCAATTACCTTCATCTACTTTCGCCACAACTAAGCGCCGAAGAGCTCACTAAAAACGGGAACTACCAATTCACTTTTTTTGTTGACAGCAGAAAAATTTATGTTGAAAATCTAAATGCCGGTGCCGGAAGTCCTGATTCTAAAAATCAAAGAAGCGTTTTCAGAGTGCCATTAATCAGTTCAATTGATGAGGATTCCTGGGGCAAATTCCTCTGGAACCGGTTTTTAGCGAATGGCGGGCAAGAGGTGTTGACAAACGGTGATCATATTCTTAAAATCGAGATCAGGCCTTATCTGAAATTAACGGAAGTCGTATGCGGCAATGTAATTGCCGAAGGGCAGCTAAAAATCGTTGTTCCGGAAATACCCATTCATGAAAGGGACATTAAGCTTCAAGTTATTAAACCTCTTAAAGACTGGCAGATTTCAACAGAAAAGCCTGATACTTCAAAAATTGAAGAACTAAACCGGAAAATTGCAACACGGGCATTTAAAGACATTACAAGTATCCTTGTGATCAAAGACAATACGTTATTTCTGGAAGAATACTTTAACGGAGCAAACAGGAACACGCTTCACGATACGCGGTCGGTTGGTAAATCCTTCGCCTCTGCATTATTAGGCATTGCTATTAAAGACCATTACATTAAAAATGAAATGCAGTTGCTCAGCAGCTTTTACGACTTGAAATCATTTCAAAATTATTCAGCATCGAAAGACAGCATTACTTTAAAAAGCCTGCTAACCATGAGCTCCTCATTTGATGGCTCCGACATAATGCAGGAATCTCCGGGAAACGAAGAAAAGATGTACCCAACCAAAAATTGGGTTGCCTTTGCTTTAAATCTGCCTGTTGACAAAACAAAGGTGGCAACTCCCAAATGGGACTATTTTACCGCAGGCGTCGTGCTTATAGGTGACATCATTCATAAATCCGTTCCCAATGGCCTGGAAACCTATGCGGACAACCATTTATTTCAGCCGCTTGGCATAAGCCATTATAAATGGCAATTCACCCCACAAAGAGTTCCTAGCACAGCAGGCGGATTACAATTGCGTTCGCTTGATTATGCCAAATTCGGGCAGCTTTATAAAAATCAGGGCAGTTGGAAGGGCACACAAATTCTGACACCGGACTGGGTAGAAAAAAGCTTATCCAAACAGATGTCGCTATCCGAAGGCGAGTATTACGGCTATTTATTTTGGAACAAAACCTACTCCATTGGCGGCAAAAATTACGAAGCTTATTATTCGAGCGGCAATGGTGGCAATAAAATCTTTATTTTCAAAGACCAGCCTCTTGTTATTGTTATCACTTCTACGGCATACAACACGCCTTACGGACACAAACAGGTTGACAGGATGATGCAGGACTATGTATTACCGGCAGTCATAAAATGAGAGACGTTTAAAAGACCGGCCATTTAAAAAATATACCATGATTAAAAACGATCCTATCATCGCTGTCAAAGATGTGGAAGCCAGCTCCAAATGGTATCAATCCGTGTTCGGCTGCAGAAGCATGCACGGTGGCAAAACCTTTGACATTCTTGTTTCTGAAACTAACGATGTACTGCTTTGCCTTCACCATTGGGGCGATCACGGGCATCCCAGCATGCAGAATCCGGATGTTAAGCCCGGGAACGGACTGATCCTCTATTTCAGAACAGAAAACATGAAAGGCATCCGGAACAATGTTGAAAACATGGGCTGGGCTGTCGAAGAAGAGATCCATGTGAATCCGAACTCCACCAAAAAAGAATTTTCATTGCGGGATCCGGACGGCTATTACCTCACCGTTACTGAATTTCATAGGTACGAAGGCTAAGGCTTAAACCAGATGCGCCTGGAAAGCTGATCCTGAAATTTTCAAATAATTTGATTACTTTTAAAATTATCCTATTCCATTTAAAAGACATGAAACCATCTATTATTCTTGCCTTGTTGTTACTAAGTTTTGGTTTCACAAAGGCTCAAACACAAGCTTCTGATAACACGACAGCTCTTGCTTATTCAGAAGCGGCTCCGAAATTTTCAGATTTAAGTGCCGACGAAAAAGCAGAAGCTATCAAGGCGCTCATCAGCGGTAACTGTGAGTACAAGGGAATTAAGCTCTATGGTAAAGTACAATTCGTCACCTCTTTCCCTGATATTAAAATCCAATACGTCAAAAGCTTTCCGGACCTCAAGGTGAAATGGGTCACGTCTTTCCCTGACAAGTGCGGCCTGTGGCAGGAGACTACCAGCTTTCCGGCCTTCAAAGTGCAGGTGGTGGAGAGCTTTCCGGACATTAAGGTTCAGATCGTAGACAATTTTCCAGGGCAGTAAACATTAATAAATCAATATAATTCATATTCTAAAATGACAATTGATGATTTTTTGAAGGTTGCACAAATACTATTCTACCTTACAGCAGCAATTATAGCTATTCTTACTTTTCTAAGTGCAAAAAAAGGACTTCTAAACCCAATTAATACTGAATATCACAAAATAGCGTTTGTGAAAATTAAAGAGCTTTCAGAAGAATTATTATCTGAATTTGATCCTAAATCTGAAAATTATTGGGCTAAAGACGATCCGCTAAAAAACTATTTTAAAGAAGTCCATGCTATATATGAGAAAAACAAAGATCAAATTCTTAAACAAAAGAAATTTCCAATCGGGAAACCTTCTCCAAGATCATTTGATCGATTAACCAACATTATTACCAAAATTAAATCAGAACCATTTCTTCCTGCAGAAATCAGGGAAATTATAGTTAGCCATTTGGAATCGAGAACAACTAAAATTTTCTCAATACATATAGAAGAGTTAGATAAATATTTTGACGAATTAGTTAATGGAAAATACCAAGGAGAATTAAATTACAATCATGCAATTGTTCATAATAGAATAAACGACCGAATGTATAAAGCTGGCTGCGGGATTTCCCAGGTCGAAGAACAAATTCATACTGTAAGATTAGCTATTCAAAAATATTTAAAAAGATACGATCCTATAAAAACGCATTCTTTACAATAAGTAATAAAACATGAACAAGCTACTTATCCTTTCCCTATTCATTTCCTTTACCAGCTTCGCTTTCGGGCAAACAAACAAAGCATCGCAAGCAACAAAGAGCAAGCCCTTTGTGCTTGGTGAAATCCAGGAACTACAGTCAAGCCAATTGGGAGAAAAAAGGATTCTGAACATCTATCTCCCGGAAGGCTACAGCCAGGGCGACACCACACGCTACCCTGTCATCTACCTGCTGGACGGCTCCGCAGATGAGGACTTTATTCATATTGCCGGGCTCGTTCAGTTCAACAGCTTTGAATGGATCAACCAGGTTCCGAAATCCATTGTGGTAGGCATTGCCACCGTCGACAGAAAACGGGATTTCACTTTTCCGACCAGCATCGAAGAAGACCGGAAAAAATACCCTACTACCGGGCACTCTGATAAGTTTATGGCCTTTATTGAAACAGAGCTGCAACCCTTCATCGAGAAAAGCTATAAGACCAGCAGGGCCAAAACGCTGATCGGGCAATCCTTAGGCGGATTGTTTGCCACTGAGATCCTGTTAAAGAAACCCACGCTTTTTAATAAGTACATCATTGTGAGCCCAAGCCTATGGTGGGATAATGGATCGCTGTTAAACCAGGATTCAAAAGTCCTGCAGGAAAGCTTCGGGCAGGCCACGGATATTTATATTGGCGTGGGTAAAGAAGGGCTGACACCAACCGCAAACCCGAGAGTGATGGAAGTGGATGCAAACCTGCTGGCAGAAAAAATACAGGAAACAAAAAGCAAATCTGTTAAGGTGCATTTCGACTACCTACCGCTGGAAAACCACGCCACCATTATGCACCAGGCCGTTTCCAATGCATTCAGGCTATTGTATCCTGTTTCAAAAGAGTGATGCCGAAAAAGTGTCCGAAAAAAAAGAGTTTAGTTCCCTTCCTCACACAGGCTAAACTCAACTTACGGAGCAGGCTTTATTCGCAGAGGTTTGCGCCAGGGATTGCAACGGAAATCCTTTTGTTGGTTGCGCTCAGCAACCGGCAAAAGATTGCAGTGAAAAGCCCGCCCGGGCGCCCTGAAGATTAACGTTCCAGGATACAATTCATCAATTCCACAGCGATACCAATCGATACACCTTGTAGAATAAGCAAAATAAGATTGTTATGGAAGGGCCAGTGAATTACAACAATTCCATCTGGTAAAGGTCCATGTCTTTGGCCCAGTGGTCTTTTTCGTAGTACACGGTTTTGAATCCGTATTTCTCAAAAAACGGAAAGCTATGCTGCGTGGTGCCAAGGGCGATTTTAATTCCGGGAAAAATAAGTTTGGATTGCTCAATCCGGTATTCCAAAAGAGCTTTACCGAAGCCCTGTTTGTGAAGGTCCTGGTGCACCATGCCCCAGCACATGATCACGTGTGGCTCGTTGGTGTATTTGGTAGGCTCGTTGATGCCAATGCCACCGCAGCCCACGATCTGCTCATCGTTAAACACCACCCAGTAAGGGCGCTTCGCCTCAATATCCTGGTCGAGAAAGGCATCAAACAAAGGCAATTCCTCCTCTGCAAAATACAAAGGCATATTGCTCCTGAAAATTTCCAGGAGTATGCTTTTGTGTTCGGGAAGGTATGGCTTAATTGTTAGCACCGCCGATAACTTTAGGTACTTTGAAATAATCCGAATCTTTCTTCGGCGCATTTTGCAGCGCCTGTTTTTGTGTGAGCGTTATCTCAGGCTCATCCTCGCGCATCACATTTACTTCATCCGTCATATAGATCAATGGCTCGACCCCTTCGGTATCCAGCTCGTTGAGCTTGTTCACGAATGACAGCATGCGGTTCATATCGTTCACGATCTCTGTTTTGGCCTCATCGCTAAACTCCAGGCGCGCCAGGTGCGCGACCTCATCCACAGTTTTTATATCAATCTTTTGTTCCATAATGCTCGTTCAATGTATCGTTAATGATCTTAAACACTTTCTCACGCAAATCTACTAAATTATCCTCAGTCATGCCCTTCGTGGGGATCGGGTCGAACACGATGATTTTGGCGATGCCCGGGCGGCCAAAGCTTTTAAAAAAACCGCCGTTTTGCAACAGCTTGTAGTTATTGACATTTACCACCGGCACAATAGGCACCTGCTTATCGATGGCCAGCTTGAAGGCGCCATTCTTAAAAGGCAGGGTTTTGTGGGTATTCACCGGAATGGTCCCTTCAGGAAAAATCACCATGCTGTGGCCTTTTTCGATCTCGGCCTCCATGCGTTTGATAGACCTTACGGCATCGATGCGGCTTTTCCGGTTCACGGGAATATCCATTTTCTGGAAAAAGATTTTAAACAGCGGCGCTTTCAGTAATTCGGCTTTGCCCAGGTAAAGCGCCAGGTGATCGATGTAAAAAGGGCTGACGATGATATCGAGGTAAGAGGTATGATTGCCTACAAAAACACAGGGACGCGGCATCTTGTGGGAAGTGCATCTGAAAATGACGCGCGGGTAGATCCCGGCACCGATCACAATGCAATACGACCACACGCGTTTCAACCTGAAGCCCAGGTCGAGGCGCCCGGTGCTCAGGGCAAACCAGAACAATGGATACAGCAGTAAAAAGGAAAGGGCAAAAACCAGGAAGAACCAGGTTTTCCAGATTGGGGAAATTATGCGCTTAAGAATTTTCAAGGGCTTAAAGATACAAAATAGATGTGAGAATAAGGTAGTGAGCCCCGATAGCTACCGGGATGAGTCCTGGGTTGTGAGTCATGAGCGCCCGGAGCCTGAAAGATGGGATTTTACCGGCCTGATTGTGCATTTGACCGAAAACATAAGGCGTTGGGAAAGAGCAGAACCAACACGCCGTCTTCTTCCTTTATCTTTCATCTTCTTGGGGCTTTTTAGTACTTTTACCACAAAATACCTTGTAGTTGCAAAACACCATTTCGATACACGTCACCAATGCCGGTAAAAAATTCGGCAGGGAATGGATTTTCCGGAAGGTGGATCTCGGGATCGCCCCGGGAGAAAAGATCGTGGTGCTTGGACTCAACGGCTCCGGGAAATCGACCTTGTTACAGGCTTTCACCAGCTACCTGACTCTTAACGAAGGAACGGTAAACTACTCCAACGGCCAGGCTGCCATTCCTACCGAAGCCATTTACAAGCTCATCAGCGTGGCCTCTCCTTACCTCGAGCTGGTGGAAGATTTTACATTACAGGAGCAGATAGAGCATGCGGTGCTCTTCAAGCCTTTTTTGAGCGGCTTATCCTCTGCGCAGGTCATTGAGCTATCGGGGCTTTCGGCACATGCCGGGAAATTCATCCGTCTTTTTTCGAGCGGAATGAAGCAACGCCTTAAGCTGACGCTGGCGATCCTGGCCGATGCACCGGTGCTCTTCCTCGATGAGCCTACAACCAACCTCGACGCCACAGTCGTGGAATGGTACAAGCAGCTCATTGCCCGTTATGCGATGCACAAAACAATCATCGTGTGTTCCAATTCCATTAAGGACGAATATGCATTTTGCAACCGCACACTCACCATGGAGGATTATAAATTTTCGAAAACCACATAGTCACATAGAGTCATAGAGAAGCGATCAGGAAACATCTTGGTATCAACTTTGCGTTAATAACTATCACTAAAAAAACTATGTATTCTCTGTGACTATGTGGTTAAAAAACAACCTATGAAAACATTATTTCTGATCCGGCATGCCAAATCCGATTGGGAGAATGCCCTGTTGAGGGACATTGAACGCCCACTGAATGACCGGGGCTACATAGCAGCCAACCTGATGAGCACGCGTTTCGATTCGGTTCCGGACCTGATTGTGACCAGTCCGGCGGTACGCGCGGCCAGCACCGCACTCATCTTTGCCAGGAACCTTGGCTATGATCCCAATGCCATCCTGATCAAAAAGGAATTATACGATACTTCCGTGAAAGATTACCTCTCGGTGATCCAACAGATCGACGACCGTTTTCATACCGTTCTGCTGTTTGCCCACAATCCCACCATCAGCGATACAGCCGACTATCTCACGAAAGGACTTCCCATGGAAATGCCGACCTGCGCGGTTGCGGGCATTCGCTTCGATGTGGAGAGCTGGAACAAGGTTAAAACCAAATCAGGCAATTTGTTCCTATTCGATTATCCCAAGAAAAACGGAGAGAACGCCTAAAAGCACTGCTCCTTCAGAAAGTTTTTCAATGGCAGCAGGATAGCTCCTGTCTACCGAAGCCTGGATAAAATCCTCTGCATCGTATGCCACCTGATGATAGGTCTTTCCTTTCAGCACCTGCCTCATCGCCCGGGCTGCGACTTCCAGCGAATCCAACCTCACCTCCCGCAGATCGAACATCAGGTCTTGCCCTTTACAAAAACCATCCACCGGCTCGATCACGGGCTTTTTGTTCATGGCATGGAGGTGGGCAATCCAGTACTGACCATACTTATCGGCGCCCACTAAAATACCGGGATGGTATCCGCCGGCAGCACGGGCATCGGCGCGGGCCACCACCCTTCCGGTATGGAGGTGATAATGAATTTCGGTAAGCTCGCCCTGGGAGCTAACGACGGAGGAGATCACATCGCTATAGCGTGTGGTCTGATGTTTGGGGATATGCATGGAGCTCTTAAACTTTACCACAAGTTACAAAAGCAGGAAAACCCTGTCAACCGCATTTAACGGCGGATCCGGCGCCTTCATCGATTTTTTTTTGATGAAAGATAAAATGCTCTGTTGTCTTTGATCCTGCCTCTTTGATTTTATTTCGCCTTGATCTTCTTTAGTACAAAATTCTCAAACACCGCTTTCACAGGACTGTAATGAATTTTATTCTCGGTGCTGGAAACCACCAATCCTGTTTCTCCGTAGGAAAACGCACTGTTGAGCTTACAGACTGCTGCGACATTTCCGTTAAATAAAATCCGGATCTCTTTCCGGCGATGCCTGATTTCAATGGCATTGACAGCATTCGTGCCCTTGTTGAGGTAACGCGAGGAGATCTTCGGGATCAGGATTTCCTGTTCACCGCTGTAAACGTCTTTCAGGTAAAAGGTACCTTTATTGGAGATGTAGAGCATCCTGTAATAGTTCCCGTCAATCCGGTCGAAGCACATCCCGGCATAGCCCAGGTCTGTTGAATCTTCTACCATGATTTTTACTTTCGTGGAAATGCTGTAAGGATCATACAGGGCGCCGCAGGGTGAGCGGTCTTCCAGGCTTGTATTCACAGCATTGACGCTCATCACCAGGTCTTCGCCTTCCGTCCTGATACCGGCATTGGGTTCCTTGCAATACAACCAGCTACTATCACCACTGTTAAAGCTGGTTTGATAAACGAGGCTATCGCTTTTTACTTCATTTTTGACCTCTGCCCTTATTTTGGAAAAATCGTAATGCGGTTTGCAGGCGTAAATGATCATCGCCAGTAAAAAGGAGTAGAGTATTTTCATCACACGAATATATTAATTAATCCGGCCTTTTATTCTGCTTTCAAACCTTGCCTGAATTTGCCCGATAATACCGGGAAGCAGCCATTGACTTTTTTACACAGAGAGCCGCTTTCCTGCATGGCACCAGGCTTGATGCCCTGGAGAATTGCCGGTGCCGGTAAGTCCGGACAATTTTAAAAGGCTGATCCTATAAATACCTCCGGCTATAATTTTTATATCTTCGTGTAAACCTAAACCAACAAAACTATGAAAACAATCTTTCACTCAGCGGCGGCATTGTCTATGCTGGCCTTATTCAGCTGCGGCAACGCAGAAAAAGAACATGAAAATACTACACCTAAAGCAGACAGCTCTGCGGTAACTACCACCCAACCGGAAGCAACGCCGGAAGCGCCACCGATGGACAGCGCAGCCATGATGAAAGCCTGGATAGATTACGCCACACCGGGAGACATGCAAAAATGGCTGGCGGCGCAGGATGGTAAATGGAAAGGCGAAATGACAACCTTTGAGGGTGGAAAAGCAGGTGCTAAGGAAGAACTGACCCAGGAAAATAAAATGGTGATGGGTGGCCGCTACCAGGAATCGGCCGTGAAAGGAAAGATGATGGGCATGGACTTCGAAGGACACAGCCTGATGGGCTATGACAATGCCAAGAAAAAATTCGTATGTACCTGGATTGACAATATGGGAACCGGCATCATGATGACGGAAGGCAGCTACAACGAAGCAGACAAGACCCTCAACATGAAAGGCCTGATGACCGATCCTACCAGCGGCAAAGATACGCCTGTACGCCAGGTGTACCGCATGATCGACGAGAAGACACAGGTGATGGAAATGTATTGCGAGATGAATGGCAAGGAATCCAAAACCATGGAGATCAAGCTCAGCAAAAAATAATAACCCGACCTACAAAGTCCCTGATCTTTTTTTGAGTCATCCTGTCACGATGTATCGTAATCAGGATCTGCATTTTGAAAAAAGATCAGGGACTTTCTTTTATCCGGCGCTGGCACCTGATTTGTATCTTAGCTCTCTTTACTATGGAAGCAACAACATTATACGAAGGGCTTAAGATCCCACAGGCCACGGAGATCCAGCGGGAGCTGCGCACAAAGCTGAACGTGGAAGAGCGCCCGCTGGAAATCAGCACCATTGGTGGTGCCGATATTTCACTGAACTTATACAGCAGCACTATTTATGCGGGTATCATCTTATTATCCTTTCCCAAATTACAGCCTGTGGCCTGCTCTCTCGTGAAAGCGGAAACCCATTTCCCTTATGTGCCTGGCTACCTGGCCTTCCGCGAAGTTCCGGCATTGGTAAAAGTATGGGAGCAGATGCCCGTAAAGCCTGATGTGCTGGTAGTGGATGGTCATGGGATTGCACACCCGCGGCGCATGGGCATTGCCGCACACTTCGGGTCGCTGACCGGGCAGCCAAGTATGGGATGCGCCAAAAACATTCTCTTCGGAAAGTTTGAAGAACCCCTGGCCGACCTTGGTTCCGCCACAGCAATCATGGATAAGGAAGAGCAGATCGGCTATGCCTTTCGCAGCAAAAGCCGGACAGCGCCGGTATTTGTATCGCCCGGCCATCTGATGGGATTGAATAATACGCTGGAGGTCATCAGGCAATGCACCGGAAAATACCGCATTCCGGAACCAACGCGGCTGGCACACGAGCTGGTGAACCGCTTCCGTAAGGGAGAGTTGCCGGAAGGTTATCATGTACTATAAGCCTTAAATAGAAATCACTTTTTGGGCGTGCCTGCGGGCCAGGCTTTTCGTTCCTCCCGATAGATATCGGGACTTTTTTGCCGGACATTGAGCGCAGTCGAAGTGCCGGCAAAAAGGATTTCCACTACTTCCGATAGCTATCGGAACCTTCACGCGGGCTTAGCTCATAAATTTATGCTTGCCTTCATTTCAGCGCTCTGCGCCAGGGATAGAGCGGTCTGTTTGAGCTCCTTTATGAAGCGCTCAGCGGAATAAAGAGCGAGCCGTGATAGCCCGCCCGGGCGCCCAAAACAGCAACATCCCCAATAAGCAAATCCCTTAATTATCTGGATGTGATCTCAACACTCTTTGCATTCAGCTTGCTTTTCTTATAGCCATAGAGGAAATAGATCACCAGGCCGATCACCAGCCAGATGGTAAAGCCGATCCAGTTTTTGAGGTCGATCTGCGCCATCATATACAGGCAGCTCGTCAGGCCCAGCACAGGGATCAGGGAATGTTTCTTCCTCAGGCATTGAACAGAAAGGTAAAGAGAGATTATGGAAAACAACCACATCGGGATGTTATGCGCCAGGATAAACGGATCAAAGATACCTTCCGAATTATGAGAATAGAAGAAGTTCACAAAAGCCTCGTGATTATAAATGTATCCAAGCACCAGTGCCAGCACTAACAAGGCCGGCGCAATGAACTGCGAATTGACATAAGGGGTTCTGAATTTGCGCTCTACCTTATGGGGCAGGGAGTCCAGCTTGAGCACCCCCGCACAAACCAGCACGAAAGCAAAGAGGGTTCCGATGCTGCAGAGGTCGGTTACCGTGGACATATTCATGAACAAAGCACCGCCACCCACAATGAGCCCGGTAACGATCGTCGCAAAAGAAGGCGTATTAAAACGCGGATGGATCTTAGAAAATTTAGCGGGCAATAAGCCATCGCGGCTCATGCTCATCCAGATGCGCGGCTGCCCCAGTTGGAATACCAATAGCACACTCGCCATGGCTATCACGGCACTCACGGCAATAATGCCCGACAGCCATTTCAGGTTGAGCTTCTCGAACACAAAGGCCAGAGGATCATTCACAGCGAGGTCTTTATAATTGACCATGCCCGTAAGAACGAGGGCAATCAGCACATACAGTACCGTACAGATGATAATGGCCCACATCATGCCTCTCGGGAGGTCCCGCTGCGGATTGGTACATTCTTCAGCCGTGGTGCTGATCGCATCAAAGCCAATGTAGGCAAAGAATACGGCAGACACGCCTTTCAGAATACCGCCAACGCCGTTAGGGGCAAAAGGGTTCCAGTTATCCGTGTCCACATAAAATATCCCTACGGCAATGACCAGCACAACCACCGCCAGCTTGATGATGACCATGGCATTGCCCGCATTTTTGGATTCTTTGATTCCGCGATACACCAGCCAGGTGATCAGGAAAATAATGAGCAGAGCCGGAAGATCGGCAATGAGCCTGAAACCGAAAACAGAAGGCGCCGTTGTCCAGGCATGGTAAGCTTCCCGGAGGTTTTCGCTGAGCCCGTCGAGGTGTGCTCCCGAAGCCAGGGCCATGCTGGCATCCGTGAAACCATGAGAGGCCGACAAATAATCGATGGTGGTCCAGGCGGGCAGATGAATGCCCATACTTCCCAAAAGCCCCGTAAAATAACCGCTCCAGCCGATAGCTACCGTAATATTCCCAATGGCGTATTCCATGATCAGCGCCCAGCCGATAATCCAGGCAAAGAGTTCGCCAAAGGCCACATAGCTGTAAGTATAGGCGCTCCCCGAAACCGGCAGGATGCTTGCAAACTCTGCATAGGCAAAGGCTGCGAAACCGCAGGCAACAGCCGTGAAGATAAACAGGAAGATCACACCCGGCCCGCCATCGGCGCTGGCCTGCCCTATCGTTGTGAAAATTCCCGCCCCGATAATAGCCGCAATGCCCAGGGCTGTGAGGTCCTTCACTCCCAGGTGTTTGGCGAGGCCGCCATGCAGGCTGTCTGACTCCGCACGCGCGAGGATATCGGAAATTGATTTTTTACGAAAGAGGTTATATGCCATATACTAAAGGTATAAACAGGGTATGTGTAAGAAGTAAATATAGTAATAATGATTTGCTTTTTAAATAGCTTTCCTTTTTACTCGTGCCTTTGTTGGTGTTATCACCAACAAAGGGTTTATGAGGATAACTTCTCCGTTTAAGTGGGCTGTTGGTGATAACACCAACAGTGGCGCAGTATTCCCGTCAGTCTGCTAACAGTCGTTCCCGATACGTTTTTTGCAAGAGGCAGGCAAAAAATATTCGGGCTGACTGTTAGATGATCCCGTCACTTCGAGCGAAGTCGGGAAGTGTTCTATAGTCTGGTTCTCGACTCTCACGATCAGTGATGACGAACTGACAAATAATCCACTTAATAATTTATTGCCAACAGGGACGTTCTTACAACAACCACTTCAACACCGGAATCTTTTTCGCCTTCTCCGCGTCCAGCCACAGTAAAGGGATCATCAATAAGAAAGGAAGAAAAGGCACCTTATAGCGCACAATCGCACCGGCCACGGTTGTGGTGATGCCTATGAGGCAGTAAGACAAAAGCACCACGGCCAGGCACAGGCACAAGAGGTTGAGGTTGACGGGTTCCTTTTTCCGGAAGGCGATGCACAGTATAAAAAAAGCCAGGAACAAGCCATTCTCCAACGAGGCCATCATCTCCGCCGCGGAGTGCGCATCGAAAAAGAAGGGGCGGCACAACACATTGAAAAAAGCGACCGGCAGCAGGCGCCCAAAGGATGACACCGAATACTCCAGCCGTTCGGTAACAATACCGGAACCGGCAGGCTTATTAATCGTCAGGAATTTATAGAGGCTGGTGTCGTGGTTATCCTCAACAAATACCGTATCGCGCAGGTGGTTGAGGTCCCAGTACATGAGCCTGGTGTGCGGCTTAATGCGGCACACATAGTTCACCGAATCCACCACGGTGTATTTGTCGGCATCCTTATATTCCAGCCTCAGGTAATTTTGGTTATTCACAAAAAAGATCCCGCCCCGGCTGAGGCTGATAAAGTCATTCTGCCTGACGACAATGGTATTCAGCACGTCCTTATGAAAGATATATTTCAGGGCAAGCACCGAGCTTCCATAGATGAGCAGCAAGGAGATCCCGTAGAACAGCGCCACACGCCGGATCCGGAAATGGCTTGCCAATGCAAAAACGATCAAGGGGAAAAGGATCAGCGCCAGGATATACGGCTTCAGCACCATAAATATCAAAAAGCAAAGCAGCAGCGCCAGAACGTAGACCATGCTTTTTTTACTTTGCACAAAGATCTGTAAAAACGCATACAGGAAGATGCCGAGCAATGCCAGGGCCAGCGGCTCTTTAAGCACACCCGAGCTCCAGAACAGCACGGAAGGTGCCAGGAAGATCAGGATGGCGAGGAGCTTCTCCTTAGCGGGAAAATAGAGCTTGAACGCCTTATAAAAGGCAAACTGCCCGGCAAAGGACACCACCAGCATGGCCAGCGCATGCACGGCATAAGCGCCCCCGGAGAAGAGCCTCACAACCGCATGAAAGCGCGTGGAAGTGCGGTTATCATTGAGGAAGAACTCGCTCATGGAATCCGAATTTCCCCAGTCGAAGATGCGGCTGAAATAAGGCTTATATAAAGGATCGGAAACCAGGTCGCTGTGCCAGCCCAATACCATTTTCACATAATCGGCTTTATGCCCCTGGAAAGCTTCATAGATAATCTCCGCCCCGGCCAGGGTATCGCCGCTATCGCCCCGCACGCCGTTTGAGCTGTGAATAAAGTAAAACCAGTAATAAGCCCAGCAGGCCAGGGCTTTCACCACAATTACAAACAACAGGAACGGGCGGGAAAGAACGGAATCCTTAAAAAAAGGAAGCCGCCACACCAACAGGATAAAGGCTAAAAAATATAGGGCGGCCAGGATCAATACGATTCAAAGAATTTGATAGACATATACCGCGCAGGCTCTTTGAGCGGCTTAAAGCCGAACTGCTCGTATAACCCGTGCGCATCGAGCGTGGCCAGCATAAAGCTCCGCAGCCCCTGCAGCGGCCCATGGTCCATAATATAGCGCATCAGCTGCTTGGAGATGCCTTTTCCGCGGTAAGCCGGGTCCACAAACACATCGGCCAGGTAAGCAAAGGTGGCATGATCCGTAATGACGCGCGCAAAGCCTATCTGCCGCTTATTGTCATAAACCCCAAAGCAGATGCTCCCTTCGATAGAACGGAGCACGACCTCCAGTGGAATGTTCTTAGACCAGTAGCTTTCATTGGCCAGGTAAGCGTGAATGTAATTCACGTCGAGCTGTGTCTTGTCGGTGGTAATGGTGATGTGTTGCATGGATGAATTAGTTTTAATACATGTTGGTTTCGGGAGCCTCAACCACCGTTCGGCGACTGAGGCTCCCGATCCGCATGATGAGTAGCACTATTTTTTCAGTATAACGTTTCTCCTTCACAAATTATTAACGATCACCAAACGCTTATTCTTCGCATCAAACGCAAAACGGGTGATCTTTTTAATCCCGGCTCCGGCAAAGGAGAATAACGTCTCCCATTTCCCGGTCCTCTCATTGAAGCGCAGCAGGTCTGCATTCTCCGCTTTCACGAGGCCTAGCTCCGGATGCCAGATAAAATCTTCGTTCGGCGAGGGATAGGTGGCATATACCCTGCTCTCTTTCGTGGCCGGCTTGTAGATCCTGAATTCCAGGGCATTTTCCGTTTTGATGGCATACATGAATTGTGAGCTTCCTCCTATTTTCCGGAAAGCCCGCGAAGGATTATCACAGATCCAGACATCCTTGCCTGTTTTGAGGTTAAGAGCATGCAGGGAATGCGGTTCCGTAAGCTTATAGTAGAGGAGTGTATCGGCATTCAGCCAGCTGTGGTAACCTACCGAATCGGTAGCATCGCTGGCAAATTTCATGAAAGAGCCGTCAAAGCCTATATTCCACACACGTTGGGCGGAGTCGGCCTCTACCACAACCGCCGAAAAGCCTGACTCATCGGGCAGGATCGTGGGTGAGTATTCGCTGACCTTCGACTTCGTGAGGTTGGTTTGCAGCTTCGATTTGATGTCGTAGCGGTAAATGTCGGCCTGCCCGTCTTCGCGGATGCTCACATACAGGATGGACTTGCCATCCGAGGTAAAGGCCGGCTGGTTGTCGTAACCCGCCCGGTTGGTGATGTTCAGGGGATTCACCGCCTGGTAGGCATTCTCCTTTTTCTCCAGGCTAAAGAGCCAGAGATCGGTTTCGGGTAGCTGCGCCAGGGCCGCTAAACCCGGCAACAGGAGCAGGAAAGCCAGCACAGCCCCAGAGGGCCGTTTCGGGATGAGGTCAGATGGCAACCGGTTCATCGAAGTACTTTTTAAAGGTAAATTGGATCAGGCGGTACACGATATAGCCCCAGAAGAGCCCCACCAGGAAGCCAATAAAGATATCGGAAGGATAATGGACGCCGAGGTAGATCCTCGAATAGGCCGTCATAGCGGCCCAGAGGAAGAACATGCTCCTGAACCAGAGGCTTCGCGTGGAAAAGAGCAGGAACAGCAACATGGCAATCCCGAAGCAATTGGCCGAATGCCCCGAAAAGAAGCCGTACTGCCCGCCCTTGTAGTCGTGCAGGATGTGCACCTGGTCCATGATTTCGAGATTGTGGGTAGGCCTGTAGCGCTTGACTCCATGTTTCACCTGGTTGGAGGACTGGTCGGTGAACCCTACCAAAAGCCCCATAAAAGCCGCCAGCAGCAAGGTTTTCTTCCATCCGCATTTCCGGAAAACGAGGTAAAGCCACCAGGCAAAGAGCGGAAAGAAGACCCACACCTTCGATATATTGTACATCAGTTCGTCTGTAAGCGTGGAATGGAAGCCATTCAGGTACAAAAACAACTCTCGGTCGAGGAGCTTCAGGGATTCAAACATAGCTTAAAAATAGAAAAAAGAAACGGGTCTGCAAAGCCGGCAAAAAAACGTTCTGTCAAAATGCTTAAAAACCCGGGTGGAGACGGACAGGCTTTTTTAACCACTTTTCAACAAATTTTATATATCCGAAGCTAAGCGCTATCTTTGCCTATTACTTGATTTTATGAGCAATTTAAAGAAAATAAACAGCGCGCTGATCTCCGTTTTTTACAAAGACAATTTAGAGCCTGTCATCAAAAAACTGAACGACTTAGGTGTTACCATTTACAGCACAGGTGGTACACAAACTTTTATAGAAAATCTCGGAGCACCTGTGACAGCAGTGGAAAGCTTAACCGCTTTTCCTGAAATTTTAGGAGGCCGTGTCAAAACATTACATCCGAAAATTTTCGGTGGCATCCTCGGGCGCCGTGAGCTCGATAGCGATGTTGCGCAAATGGAACAACACGAGATCCCGAACATTGACCTGGTGATTGTGGATTTGTATCCTTTCGAGGAAACCCTTGCCAGTGGTGCCTCAGAAGAAGACATCATCGAAAAGATCGACATCGGTGGCATTTCTTTGATCAGGGCTGCTGCCAAAAATTTCAACGACGTGGTGATCGTTTCTTCAAGAAATGATTATTCATCGCTGCTCAATTTATTGAACGACAAAAATGGCTTCTCCGATTTGTCGGACCGTAAAACCTTTGCGGCTAAAGCCTTTGCGATGAGCAGCCATTACGACTCCGCCATTTTCAATTACTTCAATACCACCGAAGATCTGCCGGTTTTAAAACACAGCCTCAACAACGGCGTTACCTTACGCTACGGAGAAAACCCTCACCAGAAAGGTGTCTTCTACGGCGATATGGATGCTATGTTCACCAAGCTGAACGGAAAAGAATTATCCTATAACAATCTGCTCGACGTAGATGCGGCCGTTAATTTAATGGCTGACTTCACGGAAGAGCCAACCTTCGCGATCTTAAAGCATAACAACGCCTGCGGTGTGGCTTCACGCCCTACCGTGCTGGAAGCTTACCTGGATGCACTGGCGGGAGATCCGACTTCGGCGTTCGGTGGCATCCTGATTTCCAACAGGGAAATCGATTTTGAAGCGGCGGAAGAAATCCACAAGCTGTTTTGCGAAGTGGTGATCGCACCGTCTTATTCCGATAACGCCTTAGCGATCTTAAAAGGCAAAAACAACCGCATCATTTTAGTTCAGAAACAGGTTGCGCTTCCTAAAAAGCAGATCCGCACCTTGCTGAACGGCATCATCGAACAGGATAAAGACAGCGTGACTGAAACCGAAGGCAACCTGCAGACCGTTACTAACGTTTCGCCTACTGCCTCTCAATTGAAAGACCTGCTGTTTGCCAACAAGCTGGCGAAGCATACTAAATCCAATACCATTGTCATTGCGAAGAACAACCAGCTCATTGCAAGTGGTACAGGTCAGACCTCGCGCGTGGATGCCTTAAGGCAGGCCATTGCCAAAGCACAGGCTTTCGGCTTCGACCTGAAAGGATGCGTGATGGCGAGCGATGCCTTTTTCCCTTTTGCGGATTGCGTTGAGATTGCTCACAAGGTCGGAATCGACACGGTGATCCAGCCGGGCGGCTCTATCAAGGATAAAGACAGTATTGAATACTGCAACGCCAAAGGCATGAGCATGGTCTTCACAGGAACACGTCACTTTAAACATTAATCTATTTAATTTTGAATTTTTTAGTGTTTTGTTTTTACCAGTAAAATGAGAACCAGGCACTAATCACTAAACACTAAAAACCTATATGGCTCTATTTGATTTTTTAACACAGGACATTGCGATCGACTTAGGTACGGCAAATACCATCATTATTCACGACGAGAAAGTGGTTGTTGACCAGCCCAGTATTGTGGCGGTTGACAGAACTACGGGAAAAGTCATTGCCGTTGGAAAGCAGGCCCAGATGATGCATGGTAAGACGCACGAAAACATCAAGACCATCCGCCCGTTGAGAGACGGTGTGATTGCGGATTTCCAGGCGGCGGAGGAAATGATCAAGGGAATGATCAAGATGATCAACCCCGGCAACCGCCTGTTCAAGCCATCTTTGCGCATGGTAGTTTGTATCCCGAGCGGCATTACCGAAGTTGAGAAGCGTGCGGTGCGCGACAGCTGCGAGCATGCCGGCGCCAAGGAAGTGTACATGATTCACGAACCGATGGCAGCTGCGATCGGGATGGGAATCGACGTGGAAGAGCCAATGGGCAATATGATCATCGATATCGGCGGTGGTACCTCCGAGATTGCGGTTATGGCGCTTGGCGGGATTGTCTGCGACAAATCGACGCGTATTGCGGGTGATGACTTTAATGCTAACATCGAGGAATACATGCGCCGCCAGCACAACATCCTCATCGGGGAACGAAGCGCTGAGCAGGTAAAAATTGAAGTGGGTGCGGCCATGACAGAAATTGAAAACCCTCCGGCAGACTACGCCGTACAGGGAAGAGATTTAATGAGCGGGATTCCGAAAGAGGTATTTGTGAGCTATGTGGAAATTGCCCACTGCCTTGATAAATCCATTTCCAAAATTGAAGAGGCGATCCTGAATGCCCTGGAAATGACGCCGCCGGAGCTGGCAGCCGATATTTACAGAACAGGCATCTACATGGCCGGTGGTGGCTCACTGCTGAGAGGACTGGACAAACGGATCTCCCTGAAGACCAAACTGCCGGTACATGTGTGCGAGGATCCGCTGAGGGCTGTAGCACGCGGTACGGGCATTGCTCTTAAAAATGTTCAAAAATTCCCGTTCCTGATTAAATAAAAATTGAGACTTATTGAGTCAGAGAATTATTGATTTAAATTCATATAATTCCTGACTCTCCAATTCTATAACTCTCCATCTCTTTGACTAATTCATGAAAAACCTTTTAAATTTCATCTATAGAAACAATTTCTTTTTCGTGTTTCTGCTGCTGGAATTTATCTGCGTGTTCATCCTCATCCGTAATAACGGCTACCAGGGCTCCAGCCTTCTCAACTCTTCCAACGCCATCAGCGCCAACATCTACGCCATGCAGGCCGGCACCAAGGAATACCTCTTGCTGAAAGACGAGAACGAACGCCTGTCGGAGCAAAATACTTACCTGCTCAACCGCCTGAAGCTGGGCTATGCAGCCCTTCCTTTAAAAACATACACCCGCCACGATACGCTCTACCGCCAGGACTATGAGTTTATGAGCGGCAAGGTGATCAACAGCAGCGTGACGAAGCGCAACAATTACCTCACGCTCAACATCGGCTCCAAACTCGGCGTCACGCGCGACATGGCGGTGATCAGCAGCAATGGCATCATCGGCATCGTGAAAGATGTATCGCCGAATTTTTCTTCGGTGATGTCGATCCTCCACAAAGATGTCAGGGTGTATTGCCAGCTGAAAAAAGACGGTGTTTACGGGCCTTTGATCTGGGACGGCAGTGATTACCGCTATTCCAACCTCATCAATATTCCGACTTACTCAAAGATCCAGAAAGGCGACACAGTGATCACCAGCTCGCTCTCGGGAATTTTCCCGGAAGGCCTTCTCGTGGGATTTGTGGAAAGCTATGAGCGCCGCCAGAACGAATCCTTCTATACCGTCAAGGTGAGGCTGAGTGCCGATTTCAAAAAAGTAAACCACATCTCCGTGGTCCGTTACAATAAAAAAGCGGAAAGGGATAGTCTCGAATTAAAATCGCAGGTACAAAGTGATAAATGAGGTGGTGAGAAATAGTATCCGTTTTGTGCTGTTGGTGCTGTTACAGGTGCTGATCGTTCAGAACATTCACCTGGGCGCTTATGTGATCCTGTTTCCTTATATTCTGTTCATTCTGCTGCTGCCCTTTGAAACGCCGAAGCTCCTGGTGATGTTGATTGCCTTTTTCACAGGCCTTGTCATTGATATGTTCTACGATACGGCCGGGATCCATGCGGCCGTGTGTACGCTGATAGGCTACAGCAGGCATTATGTGCTGAAAGTGCTTGCTCCGCGTGAAGGCTACGATGCCGTGCAGTCGCCTACCATCCAGTCGATGGGAGCGGTATGGTTCATCACCTATTCGGCCACCATCATCTTTATCCATCACCTGTTTTTCTTTTACCTCGAGATCTTCCGCTTTAGCGAATTTTTCACGACCCTTCTGCGGGTTTTTGCCAGCACCATTGGTACCTTTGTATTCGTTTATGTTATTCAGTTTTTGTTTTACAGGACAACCAAGAAATAGTCATGAACAACAATGCGCACTTAGCCGACAGGAAATACATCATCAGTGGCTTTTTTATTTTAATTGCCCTGATCTACATTGCCCGCCTGTTCTACATCCAGATCATCGACGAACAGTATAAGCTCGATGCCCGGAACAATGCGCTCAAGAACAGGACGGAATACCCTACCCGCGGCTATATCTTCGACCGCAACGGAAAGCTGCTGGTGTCTAACGAGCTTTCCTACGATTTGCTCGTAACGCCCAAGCAGGTGAAAGATTGCGATACGATGGCCCTCTGCGCCATCCTGGAGATCACCAAAGACAATTTCCTGAAGCGCATTCATAAAGCCTGCCTGGCGCCTAATTCGCCACGCAAGGAAAGCATTTTCGAGAAACAGCTTTCCATTAAGGTATATGCGGCCTTGCAGGAAAAGCTTTACCGCTTCAAAGGCTTCGACCTGCAGGCGCGTACCGTGAGAAAGTACCCACGCCCGATTGCCGGCCACTTGCTGGGATATATGGGCGAGGTAAGCAAAGAGAAAGCAGCGAAGGATCCTTACTACCGCGAAGGCGATTACATCGGGCAAAGCGGCATTGAACGCTCTTACGAAGAAGTACTGAGAGGACGCAAAGGCACACAGATCGTGATGGTGGACGTGCATAACAAAACCAAGGGACGTTATATGGACGGCCTTTACGATACGCTTGCCGTTCCCGGAAAGCCGCTGTACAGCAGCATCGACATGGATCTGCAGGAGTACGGCGAAAGATTGCTGAAAGGAAAAAAAGGCGCCATCGTTGCCATTGAGCCTGCGACCGGCGAGATCCTTTGCCTCATCTCCAACCCGGCGTATGACCCGAATTTACTGGTCGGCGGGAAAGACCGCTCCAAGAATTTCACGAAATTATTTTACGATTCCTTAAATCAGCCGCTCCTCAACCGCGCCCTGCAGGGCTTGTATCCTCCGGGCTCTACCTTCAAGCTGATCGATGCGCTCATTGCCCAGAACGACGGGCTCATCACGCGCTCCACGGTGTATCCCTGCCATGGCGGTTATCCACCGATGGGCGGGCGGCCAAAATGCCACTCCCATCCTTCCACCGATCTTCCGGGCTCTATTGCCACATCCTGCAATTCCTACTATAGCTACGTGTTCCGGGAGATCACCGATCAGAAAAAATACCCTAAGTTCGAAGACGGTTATACGCACTGGAAGGAAAGTGTGAACTCCTTCGGGCCGGGCACCAAGCTGGGCACAGACCTTCCTTATGATAAGCCGGGTAACGTGCCGAGTATCAAATACTACGACAAGGTATTCGGGAAGAACCACTGGAGAAGCAACACCGTTGTCTCCTTAGGAATCGGGCAGGCGGAATTACTGTTAGTGCCTTTGCAGATGGCCAATGTGGTAACGATTGTGGCCAACCGCGGCTTCTATTATGTACCACATTGTGTGAAAGGTGTGGGCATTGAAAAAACACTCGACCCCAGATTCAAAGTGAAGCATTACCCGGTGGTGCAGGACCAGACGGCTTACCTGAATGTGATCGACGGCATGCAAAAATGTTTCGATGCGGGTACGGCGACGGCTTCCAAGATCCCCGGCATTGTAGCCTGTGGAAAAACAGGAACGGCCGAGAACCCGCATGGAAAAGACCACGCCGTATTCCTTGCGTTCGCGCCGCGCGAAAATCCGAAAATTGCGATGGTATGCTTTATCGAGAATGCCGGATTCGGCGGTACCTGGTCGGCGCCGATTGTGAGCTTAATGATCGAGAAATACCTGACGGGCAAAGTGACGCGCCCTGAAATGGAAAAGCGCATGATGGAAGCCGACCTCATCAATAACCTGAACCTGCTTGGAAAAGCAGCTGCTCCTAAAAAGAAAAAGCCGTGAGGAAAGACGAACATAGCCTTTTTTACGGGATCGATAAGATCACCATCCTCATCTACCTGCTCCTGGTATTTATGGGCTGGCTGAATATTTATGCTGCCGTATATAACGAAGAGCACCAGAGCATTTTTGATACGACACAGAAATACGGGAAGCAGCTGATCTGGATTGCGAGTGCTATTTTTATTGCTGTGATGATTCTCATCATCGATGCCGGCTTCTATACGGTGTTTGCCTATTTCTTTTATGGTATTATTTTGCTGGCCTGTATTACCGTGCCCTACCTGGGCAGGGAAGTGAAAGGAAGCCGCTCCTGGTTCCGCTTCGGCGATTTCGGGATCCAGCCTGCCGAGTTCATGAAGTTTGCCACGAACCTGGCGCTTGCCAAATTCCTGAGTAACGTCAACATTGAAGTGGAAAACTCTTCGCGGCGCAACAACCGCCTCAGCGACCTCATCCGCAACTATAAGAATACGCTGGTAGCTGTAGCCATCCTTGGCGCGCCGCTCGTGATCATCAAACTCCTGCAGGACGAAACCGGCCTGGCCATTGTCTTTATTGCCTTTGTGGTGGTGCTTTACCGGGAGGGACTTTCCATTAACTTCCTCATCTTCGGCTTGCTCTCGGTGATCCTCTTCGTGCTTGCCCTGGTATTTGTGACCTGGAAGCTCATCATCTTCCTGGCGATTATCGCTGCAGTGTCCTACCTCTTTATGCGAAAAACATGGCAGAAGCTTTTGCTGGTCGTCATCGTCTTTGTAGCCGCCAGTGGCGTCGTGGTTGGAACTCGCTATGTATATGAGCATCTGGAAGATCATCAGAAAACCCGGATCGATGTGTTGCTCGGACGCGGTACTGTGGATCTGAAGAAAGAAGGTTATAATGTGAACCAGGCAAAGATTGCCATCGGCTCCGGTGGTTTTGCCGGCAAAGGTTATTTACAAGGCACGCAAACCAAATACGATTTCGTGCCGGAGCAGGATACCGATTTTATTTTCTGCACCGTTGGCGAAGAATGGGGCTTCCTCGGAACCAGCACCGTCATCATCCTTGAGCTGTTGCTCATTATCCGCGTCATCTTTATGGCAGAGCGGCAGCGCTCGGCCTTCAGCCGGATCTATGGCTATGGTGTGGCCTCTGTCCTCTTCTTTCACGTAGCCATCAACATCGGCATGACCATTGGCCTGATGCCTGTGATCGGGATTCCCCTGCCGTTTTTCAGCTATGGGGGTTCTTCCCTATGGTCCTTCACTATTTTATTGTTTATTTTTGTAAAGCTGGATGCCCGCCGTATGGTCATCCTGAGGTAAAGAGCGGGATAACCGTCGTATATCGATATTTTTCATACTTTTAATCTATGCAATCCTTACGTGATAAAATAGAAGAGATTTTACAAAAAGAGAATTATACCTTCGCTCAGCTGGCCGAATACCTCAACCTTTCGGAAACAGAGCTGGCGGATGGGCTGGAGCATAAAACACTGGAGCTTCGCTACCTCGAGGAGATCTCCAAGAACCTCAAAGTACCTTTATACAGCTTTTTCAGAAGTACCACGGGCCTGCATTACATCCAGGAAAAACCGTTCTATACCAACCGCCTGTGGGACGACGACGAGTCGAAAAGCCCACAAAAGCTCCAGGAGGAAATAAACCTGCTCAAACAGGCCATCGCCTATAAAGAAGCGGAACTGGCGAAGAACAAGGCGTAAATTTACGTGAACCATTGTTTCTTCTGACTAAGGTAGCGACAGGGATGTGAAGGGTTTAGCCCCCGCAGTTCCGGCTCTCACCGGAACGAGGAGGCCGTAGCGAAGCGGAGCCCGTAACAGCCCGGCCCGGAGGGGTCGCCCAAATAATCAATCTGACATGTGACAGAACGCTATTATACTACGGCGGTTTGCAATTCTTTGTCTATATTTGTATAAGTATATCACTTTATGTTAACAGACCTTTTTCTTACCTTCTTGCTGGTGCTCCTGAATGGTTTTTTTGTTGCCGCAGAGTTTGCCCTGGTAAAAGTAAGATCCTCACAGGTTGACCTCAGAGCACAGAAAGGCAGCAACCGTGCCAAGATCGCCCAGAAAATATTACAACGCCTCGACACTTACCTCTCGGCCTCGCAGCTTGGCATTACCTTAGCCAGCTTAGGCCTGGGTGCCTTTGGTGAGCATGTGATGAGCGAGATTGTCGCCGGCATTTTCGCAAAGCTCCATGTCACGGTAAATCCTCACCTGGTAACCGTTCCCATAGCTTTCGGCCTCATTACCTTTTTGCACATTACCCTGGGAGAGCAGGTTCCTAAAATGTTTGGGATCAAATATTCGATGGAGACTATCCTCTTTATTTCCTGGCCGCTGCGCATCTTCTATTTCATCTTCGGGCCATTTATCTGGTTATTAAACAAATCTTCCAATTTTTTCCTGCGCCTGGTGGGCATCAAAGCCGTAGGTGAGGAAGAGGTACACACGGAGGAAGAGCTGAGGCTCATCCTGACGGAAAGCGAGGAAGGCGGTGCCATCAAGCCCAGCGAGAATGAGCTGATCCAAAATGTTTTTGATTTCGACGACCGCATCGTGAAGCAGATCATGGTTCCACAAAACCGCGTGACGGCCATCGATGTGGAAGGCCTCGACAAAGACGGCATCATCCAGAAGATCACGGACGAGGGCTTTTCGCGCTACCCGATCTTCCTCGGCGATATTGATAACATCATTGGTGTGGTATATGCCAAAGACCTTTTCAAGGAAATGTTCAGCGGCAAGTTCCGCTCTATTAAAGATATCATGCGCCCGGCGCACTTCGTACCCGAGAGTATGAAGATTAACGATCTCCTGCGTGACTTCCAGAAGCTGCACATGCAGATTGCCATTGTTACCAATGAGTTTGGCGCGACAGCCGGCATCGTCACGATGGAAGACATCATCGAAGAGCTGGTGGGTGAGATCCAGGATGAGCACGATGAGGAGAAACCGACTGTAGAGAAGAAAAGCGAAACGGAATACATTGTCAATGCACACAGCAGCATTGGTGATGTGAACGAATCCCTGCCGATGTCGCTGCCTGAAAGCTCCCGCTACGGAACCATTTCGGGGCTGATCAATTTCCTGTGGGGACGCATCCCTGGCGTCAACGAAAAAAAACAATACGGTGGTTATGAGATCACCATCCTTCAACGCAAAAAACAAACGGTAGAATCTGTGAAGCTCAGGGTACTGGAAGCAGATAAAGTGGAATAAATCACTGGTCATATATGGTCACCTTACCTGTTTCCAAAAAACTATACCCTTACCCCACGGGTTGGTATGTGTTGGCAAAAAGCAGCGACGTCAAAAACGGAAGCCTGCAAACGAGGCAATTCATCGGCAAAGACATTATTTTATTCAGAACACAAAGCGGCGTGCTTTCCGTGGTGGATGCCCATTGCCCGCACATGGGCGCACACTTCGGACATGGCGGCGATGTAGTAGGCGAAACCATCCGCTGCCCTTTTCATTACTTCTGCTTCGATACCAAAGGCAACTGCACGGAAACCGGCTATAATACAAAGCCTCCTGCCAAAGCGGTTCTCAAAACATATACCTTTCGCGAGGTGAACGGCTTTGTGATTGTGTGGCACAGCATCGGCAGCGAAGAGCCTGCCTGGCACGTCCCCGAAACCGACAATGACGACTGGAGCGAGGTAATGACCACCGACTTTATCCTCAACAGCCATCCGCAGGAAACGACCGAGAACAGCGTGGACGTGGGTCACTTTTCTGTCGTTCATAAATATTCCAACGTACACGACCTGAAAGAGCTGACGGCCAACGGGCCTTACCTCAATGCCTCCTATGGCTTCAACCGCAAAGGCGGTATCCTCAGCAATGCGGGCCTCAAAGCGGAGATCGATATTCATGTGCATGGCCTCGGCTATTCGTTTGTAGAAGTAAACGTCCCGACTTACCAACTGCGCACCCGCCAGTATGTATTCCCGACGCCGATCGCCGATGGAAAAATAAATTTAAAGATCGGGATGTCGGTAAAGAAAATTGACAAACCTTCGCGGCTCAACCCTTTTCTGAGGGTGGTGCCAAAGACCCTGGTGAATAAGCTGGTGCTGAAGCAGGCCTTCAAAGGCTACGCACACGATGTGAGCCAGGACTTCGATGTATGGCAGCATAAAACATTTATAGAAAACCCCGCACTTGCCAAAGGCGACGGACCAATAGGAAAATACAGGCAGTGGGCCCGGCAGTTTTATATTGGAGCTGATGAAAACCCCTAAGCTCATCATTGCGATAGCCAGCGTTAGTTGTATGCATTTACAGGCGCAGGATGAGGTGCAGAAAGGCATTGCGCTTTTCTACCGGCGTGCAGAAGGTTCAGTCGGCCTCAGCCCTAAAGCGGAGATCATCGAAGAAGCTATCACCATTCTCGAAAAAGAGCTGGGCGCCCAAAACCAGACCGAGCTCACCGGTCAGTATTATCTGCAAAGCCTTAATTTCAAAGCGCGCTTCGTGTGCGCCAAAAAATCGGATAAGGAAAATGTACTGAACACGGCCATTAAAATCGGGAAGATCCTGAAAGAAAAATATCCGAAGAATGGCCCCATCTGTTTCGAGTACATTGTGAGCGTGGGCTTGCTGGGCGAGATCTCGGGCGTGATTAAAAGCGTGAACGATGGCGTGGTCAACAAGATGCGCTCCAACTCCGAAAAGCTCATCGCCATCGACTCGATGTACAACAGCGGCGCAGGCTGGAAAGTGCTGGGCGTGCTGAATTACCGCGTACCCAACCTGGGGATCATCATGAACTGGCCAAGCGTGAAGAATGCCAAAAAAATTCTGGAGAAAGCACTGCATCACTTTCCGAACGACCTGGCCAATAATTTTTTCTATGCGGAAGCTTTGCGCGAAAGCGGGGAAGACGATCTCGCCAAACTCTATTACCAACAGATCCTGAAACTGGAGATGCGAAAAGATTATTTACTGGAAGATCTTGACTTCAAAACCAAAGCGATTCTCATTCTTCAGAAGATGTGATTAGCCCTCTTCAGAGCCCTTACGAAAATCTGTCAATGAATGGCGTGCCGTGGCTGTTTCTTCCATTTTAACTGTTCTCAGGGGAGGACGGGGCGTTTGTTCTTGTGGACGAAAAAAGCATCCCCTAAAATGTTTTTAACCAAACAGCCAAAGAATTTCCACCCTTAATTATCCAGGTACACCCTGCCCTGCCGCCACATGTCAACCGCCTGGTACCAGGGCATTTTAAAGGTCTCGCTTCTTTCGAGGTTATAATCGTTATCCGTAAAAGGATTCAACACTTTGATGAACGAAAAAACCGTTGAGCTCGGATTGCCCGGCTCGCCGTAGATCCAGATCTCACCGTTCTTGCGCTTGTTTACCCGGTTGGGCGCGCCAAAGACGATGTACACCATGCCGCGGTCGGTTTTCCAACCTTCCTGGTAACTCGTAAATAATTTGTTGGCATCCTGCACACGGCCGTAATACTTCCGGATAAGCTCTGTACCCCGCTCGCGGCTGCCTCCCAGGTCAATCCAGAATTTATCGATTGCTTCCTTCTGATTAGCGGCACTCATGCAGTTTTCGTATTCCCGTTTTGCCATGATATAGCGCGTGGCCTGGATCATCTGCTCCGAATTTTTAATGCCGGGATAAGAAGGCTCATACACAAAAAAGGTAATGCCTTCTTTCGTTTGCTCATTGGTTTTCAAATGGTAGAAACCTTTTTGCGGCAAGGTCAGCTTAAGGTTCTCCCCGCTTCCATACACACTGAACGTAGAGTCTGCCTTGTAGCTTTTGCGCACCACCGGCTCCTGCGAAAAAGGAGGTGGCGCCAGCCGGAAATCTTCGAGGAAATAATCGACGTTGAATAATTTCTCACCGTTCCTCTCAGACAGGATCACCACTTCTTCACCCGCTTTGTAGTAAGGTGTAAAATGTACTTCCCCCCGGGTTGTTGTCACCAGGAAATTCTGGCGCGTATCCTTGCTTGTTTTATCGCTGTACACACTATTGGTATAACGGGTGCGCTTGTTCACATCTTCGATCCGGATATCCACGTGGTATTTTTGTCCTGCGCGCAATTTGAAATACAGGCTGCCTTTCAGGGGCTTCACTACCACATTCAGCTGCCGGTCGCGGATCAATATAGCGGCCGTATCGAGCACCTGGCTGAGGTTTTCCTCAGGGCTCGTCATCACCAGTAATTTCACGTTGCTGAAAAAATACGTGCTGGTATCCGTACGCTTGTACACGAGCGGCTCATTGGAAAAGGAGTAGAACAAGCGGCTGACACTGTCGTTGATATGGTAGACGTAAAACTCGGCATCCAGCTCATTATTATCTTTTTTATAAAGCCGGTCGGTACTCGATTGATTAACTTTCTGAGTATTGCAGGCTATCAAAAAACAGAAGCCGGTGAAAAAGAGGATCAGGTATGATACGGGATGCCTGTACATATCCTGAAAATACAAAAAAAATAACGGGTAAAAAAATTATTTCAGCTCAAAAGGCTTTCTTTCGTACTGGCAGCAATCTTCGAGTTTGCCGTAAGCATAATCGTCGCCGTAGTAGAGGTCGTTGTCGTAGCCCGCTTTAGCGATCAGCTGTTCAACAGTGTTGAGGTTGATCTTTGTGGTATCGAATCTTACGGTCATTAACTTCGATTCTACATCCCAGTTTTTTTCCAGGATCCCTTCTGAGGTAGCAGCCGCTTCGATATTCTTTTTACATTTTTCGCAATTTCCCCACACCTTGAAGGTATCTGTTCTTTCAGGCTTATCTGTTTTACAGGCAGAAAATGATAACAATAAGATGACAAAAAAACAAAGGTATTTCATTCCAAAAAGCTTAAAATTAAAGAATTGCAAATTTATAATTTAATTTTAGAAAATGCTCGATATATTGTGGAAGAGCAAATTTTAAGTTTTTTTGGGCTTTTACATTGTCGTGAAATACAATGATACTTCCGGGGCGTGTATAGCGGATAGAGTTATCCAGGCAGGTTTCGGGAGAAACCAGTTTGTCGTAATCATAGGTCAATACATCCCAGAAAATAACTTTATACTCCTGCACCAGTTTTTTGAATTGCGATTTTTTGATCCTCCCATAAGGAGGTCTAAATAATTTAGTGTTCACCAGCCCTTCGCATTTTTCCACATTGGCAAGGTAATCCGGTGTGTGGGTTTTCCATCCCTTGATATGATTATAGGTGTGGTTTCCCACCTGGTGCCCTTCTTCCAGGATGCGTTTGTAAATGTGATGGTTCCTTTCGATGTTTTCACCAACGCAAAAAAATGTTGCCTTCACGCCATAGTGCATCAGGGTGTCCAATACCCAGGGCGTAAGCTCTTCCACCGGTCCATCGTCAAAGGTGAGGTAAACTACAGGAGCGTCTGTCTCCATGCGCCACACGGATTTTTTGTAATAGCGCCTCAACAGCTGAGGTGGACGGACTAAAAGGCTCATGAAAAAATTTGAGGTAAAATTAATCAATTAACGATTACAAAGTGTGAATGATCATTTTTTAGATGCCTGATAAGCACTTGATTGAGTGTGCATTTTTGAGAGGGGAGCCAGCCCTCCTGCCAGGGCTTCATTTACATGCTCTTGTGCCTCTAATAATCAGATACTGACCGCTATAGAGGGATATTATAGATAAATTTAAATCATTAATTCACCACTTTATTTTTAGTATAAATGAAAAGATTTTTTTCCCTTTTTATTATCAGCTCCCTGTTTTTTTCCTCCTATGCACAAACCAAAAATGAGGCGCTTTCTTTAAAACCGCAAAAGCTGGATGAGCAATCGCATCCAAACCTCGTGTATATGGATGCTGATAAAACGTTCAAGCTACCCGCTGACGGGGCTTTCCTGTACAGCAGCCTTATGGGTGAAACAGGCATTATTTCTTCGGGCTACAACAATAACGAAGACCATACCGTCACGATCAAAAACGAGTACCAGCGCACGATCTTTCTGAAAAGCCAGTATTTTTTATGCGACAACGGCGACCGCCTGGAGATCTATGACGGGCAGGACATCAACGCCCCCCTCATTAAAATCGTTTCGGGCGTGCCCGACGAAAATTTCCTGATCCTTTCCAGCGGTGAATACCTGACCCTGCGATTTATTTCTGACAACAACGGTACGTCAAAAGGCTTTCGTTTCAGGTTGGAGAACGGCCCTGCCCCACAAGGCAGGCCTGCGCCGCCTCTTCCCAACCCAATGGCCTGCGCCTCGACGCCTGCCGCCGATGAATGTGTGAATGCACCGCTCATCTGCGACCTCAACGGCTATTGCGGCAATACCAGCGGTTCCTATACTTCGGGCAACACATCCGGCCTCGGCAATTTCTGCGGCTCTATCGAAAATAATTCCTGGCTGAGCTTCGTCGCCAGCGGCACCAGCGCTTCCCTGGCATTTAACTCCGGCGGCTGCCAGGACAACAGCTCCGGCATCCAGGCCGTGATCTATGCCTCTTCCAACTGCACAAGCTTCACCGAAGTATCCAACTGCGAATCGCAGGGAAATGGCGCCGGAAGCTTTACCATTACCACAAACGTGAACCTCGTGCCGGGACAAACCTACTATGTGATGGTCGATGGCTTTGCCGGGAACATATGCAGCTACACAGTATCAGCTCAGGCGGGTGTTGCCCTGGGAACTCAGATCACCGGCCCTTCGCAGGTGTGCCCGGGCTACAGCGCTACGCTGGGAAGCAGCTCGACAGCCTCTTCCTATAGCTGGACCTCGACTCCTCCGGGCACCTATCCCAACACACAAACCATTACGGTGACACCAACCATAACAACGACCTACACCCTCACACTCGGGCCATCGGCCTGTACGCCTACGGGAGCAGTTGTTGTAAAAACTGTTACCGTCACCAATACCCTCAATCCCGCTAACATTACGGCACCCAATCCCATTTGCATGGGAAGCAACATCAACCTCTCATCACTCACCAATGGCGGCACCTATTCCTGGACCGGGCCTGCGGGCTTTACCGGCAATACACAAAACGTAACGGTGAATAACTGGACGGCCGCCAACAACGGGGTTTACGGGCTTACCATCAATTACGGCCCAGGTTGCGCCACAGCGCCTGCCACCGTCAACTTAACCGGAACACCTTCGCCCACGATCAACCTCGCAGTAGCGCCATCACTTACGGTGTGCGCCGGGCAGGCGGTCACGATGACTGCCAGTGGCGGCACAGGCGTGAACGGCTATACCTGGAACTGGAACTTATTACAGGCTACAGGAACCACTCAGTTTTGCATCAGCATTCCTTTTGTAGGCACAACCTGCAATAACATGCCTTTCTCCATTCCCGGTATGGCGGCGGGTCCCAGCGCAACCTTTACTCCCAGCCAAAGCACACAGATTTGTGTATCGAGCGAAAATGCTGCCGGTTGCCCGGGAAGTAAATGCGTGAACATTGTCGTGCTGCCTGCGGCATCAGGCCTCACGGTTTCTCCGACAGCCACGATCTGTCCCGGACAAAATACACCGCTCACTGTAAGCGGAGGCAGCACCTACACCTGGACACCAGCCGCTACTTTGAGCTCTGCCAACGGCGCCACTGTCACAGCTTCTCCTACAATCACCACAACCTATACCGTGAGCTCACCGGGTTGCAGCAGCGTACAAACCAAAACCGTTCAGGTGGTGGTGAACGGCGTACCTCCGGCCATCGGCGCTATCAGCGGGCCAACATTGGTTTGTGCCAATACTACCGGCTTAACCTATTCGGTCAACAACGTAGCCTCTACCAACTACACCTGGACGGTGCCTGCCGGAGCCAGCATTACGGCCGGTGCTAATTCCAACGTCGCTACCGTTAACTTCGGATCTTCCGCAGGCACGGTATCTGTTGTGGCCGTGGCTAGCTGCGGAACAGCTACAGCAAGCATCAACGTAGCATTGAGCCCGGCGCTTAACCTCACGGTGACGCCTGCCAGCTCTAATATTTGCCTGGGCGGCACCGTTGCCCTCAGCGCCAGCGGCGCTACTAATTATACCTGGTCGCCATCCTCTTCTCTGAGCTCTGCCAACGGCTCCAACGTCACAGCCAGCCCGACAACCGCTACCACCTATACAGTCATCGGCGCTACCGGAACCTGCACTGGCTCTGCTACCGCTAGCATTACGATGAATGGCGCCTTAAGCTTAACGGTGACGGCCAACACGCCGACGGTTTGCCCGGGCGCATCGGCTTTGCTCAACGTAACAGGCGCTACCAGCTATACCTGGGCCAATGCCGCTACCCTGAGTGCCTCCACAGGAACGGGCGTTACCGCTTCGCCTGTTGCCAATACGGTCTATACCGTAACCGGCTCTACTGCCGGCTGTACAGGCTCTGCAACCATCGCCGTTAATATCACCACAGTAGGCTGTATCCCAACATCCTGTAACCTGGCTGCCATCAGGTCCGCCTTAACTTCTGCCGGAAATGTCGAGCTCTTAGGCATGAACAATACCTGCAGCCTTTATTTCATCAATCCGCAATTCATGTCGGGCCCGCAGGCACAGGCTTATGCGCAAACCTTCGGCGCCAACCTGATCTCCGTTCAATCCGCTGCCGAAAATGCCGACCTTCTGCAGGCCCTGTCGAACCAGGGTTACGCGGGACAGGTGATCTGGATTGGCTTTACGGATGCGGCCCTCGAAGGCACCTTCGTATGGTACGACAGCGCCCCGGTTACATACTCCAACTGGGCACCCGGAGAACCAAACAATTCCGGCGGCAATGAGAACTGTACACAGATTTATCCCGATGGTACCTGGAATGACCTCAACTGCAACGGCTACAATTCCTTATCGGTGATTGAAGTAAACCTCTGCCCGCAGGTAAGCATTGTCAATGTACCGGTTCACTGTCCGAATACCAATGTCGCTATCAATGCAAGCACCATTCTCGGCTCACCGAGCTATACTTATACCTGGCTTCAATCAGGGACAGAAACTTTTACCAATACCAGCACTCCCGGCAATACCGACCAGATTACCGTGACCTCAACAGGCCCGAATACCTTTACCGTGTATTCACAGGACAGGTATGCCTGCCCGGCATCCACCAGCATTACGCTGAGTGTAACCCCATCTCCAACCATTACCGCCAACAGCGCCACCATTTGCCTGGGCCAGCAAAGCGCTACACTTACGGCTAACGGCGCTGTCAACTATACCTGGACGCCTTCGGCCACACTCAGCTCTGCCAATGGAAATCCGGTGACAGCCACTCCTGCCTCCTCTACCACTTATACCATTACCGGTAGCGATGCCAATGGCTGCGTGGGCACAAAAACAACGGCCGTAACCGTCGTCACTACGCCGACCTTAACGGCTTCAACAAATACAACCATTTGCCCGGCCGCTTCCACCACACTCAGCGTGAGCGGCGCAAGCACATACACCTGGTCGCCCGCGGGCTCTTTAAGCAGTTCCACGGGCAGCATCGTTACTGCAACTCCTGCGGCAACAACGGTATACTCCATTACCGGCACTAACAGCAACGGCTGTACGGGAACAACAACGGTACAGGTGACGGTTGCTCCCAACCCAACGGTGACGGCTACGGCCAATGCCACGATCTGTCCCGGCACAACCACAAGCTTTACTGCCAGCGGTGCCAGCACCTACACCTGGACACCTGCAGCGACGTTAAACTCTGCCAATGGCGCTGTGGTAATGGCCACACCGCTTGCCAATACGGTTTACAGCGTCACGGGAACCAATGCCGGCGGCTGCATCAACAGCACGACGGTTTCGGTAACCATTGCCCCGAACCCTACCATTACGGCCTCTGCCAGCACAACCATTTGCCCGGCCGGCAGCAGTACGCTAACCGTTAGTGGCGCCACCAACTATACCTGGTCGCCGGCGGCTTCGCTGAATACGGCGAATAGCGCGACAGTAATAGCCAGTCCTGCCGGTACCACTACCTACACGGTATTTGGCGCCAACGCAACGGGATGTGCAGGAATCACCACAGTGACGGTAACCGTAACTCCTAACCCAATCATTACCATCACGCCAAATGCGACGGTGTGCCCGAACTCCTCCAATAGTTTAACAGCAGGCGGCGCCAGCAGCTATACCTGGAGCCCGAATGTCTTCCTCACCGGAAGCCAGTTCTCATCCACGGTCATCTCTACGCCGACGACAAGCACCACCTATACCGTAACGGGCTTAACCGGAATCTGCTCATCGACGGTAGCGGTAAGCCTGGTTGTTTCCAATACGGTTGTAGTGAATGCCACAACGGCAACACCAACAATCTGCCCGATGGGCTCGGCCACTTTAACAGCAAGCGGCGCCACCAATTATACCTGGACACCGGCTATTACACTGAATACGGCCAACGGCGGCACAGTTACAGCTACTCCTCCAGGCAGTGAAACCTATACGGTGACCGGTGCTACCGGCACCTGTACCAACTCGGCCCAGGTAGTTGTAACGGTTACGGTGAATCCTACCATAATCACTCCTGCCCTTACACCGATCTGTAACGGTGAAACATCGGCCATCACCGCTTCCGGCGCTTCCACCTATTCATGGTTACCGGCAACGGGACTGAGCGCTACCACAGGCAGCACCGTCAATGCCAATCCGGGCAGCACAACAGTTTATACAGTCACAGGAACTTCGCCGCTGGGCTGTAAGAACTTTACTACGGTGACACTCAATGTCATTCCGATTCCTACCATTTCCATTAATTCAGGCTCGATGAGTATCTGCGAAGGTGATAATACCAGCCTGACCGCATCAGGCTCTGCTACCGGCTCCTATACCTGGTCGGCTTCTCCGGCAGGACCGATGAGCGGCATCAATGCCAACCCGGTGACCATCACGCCAACCACCACCACAACGTATACGGTGATCGGCACCAACGGCGTTTTACCAAAAGTGTGTCCTTCCGCACAGCAGATCACCATCACCGTTATTCCAAGAAGCCAGGCGGTTGCTCCGGGACCTGTGCCGATGTGCTTCGGATCGCCTACCACGATCAGCGCTTCAGGCGGAAACAACTACTCATGGTCGCCTCCTACCGGCCTCAGCAATCCAAACGACCCTGTCACCTTTGCGAATCCGCCGGCTTCTACCATTTACACGGTAACTGTTTCCAACAACGGACAATGCCCGGGAACCGCCACGCTTTCCGTTATTGTGAATCCATTGCCTTATGTGTATGCCGGGCAGGACACAACGGTCAACATCGACGAAACCCTGACCCTGAACGGAACAGGCAATGTGGATGTAGGCTTCCTTGCTCCTACCTCAACACCGCTCAACTGCAATTTTTGTAATTCCGTGGTGGTTAATCCCCAGGAATCGACCTGTTACGTGCTGATGGGAACAAACCAGTTTGGATGTCTGAACACGGATACCGTCTGTGTTACCGTAACCCGCGACTGGGACGTCTTTATCCCGAATGCTTTTACGCCTAACGCCGATAATACAAACGACATCTTTATTCCTGTGGGTTATGGCCTGAGTGAGATCAGCCTCACCATCTTCAACCGCTGGGGTACGGTGATCTTCAAAAGCAATGGAGAAACGGTTGGCTGGGATGGTACCTCGAAGGGCAAGACCTGCGAACAGGGAGTATACATCTACCAGGCTGATATCGTTACGATGGGAGGCAATAAAGTGAAACGCACCGGGCACGTGACCCTGCTCCCTAAGATCAGGTAACAACCAGATAAAACGAGTATAAAAAATCCCCGGTGAGATCTCACCGGGGATTTTTTATGAAGTTTGAAAGACCCTTACAGGGAAATTTTATGTACCCTGTGAATCGGAATGACAACACCTTGTTTGAGGATTACCCGTTTATCGGTTACGCCCCATACGGTTGTTTCCACGATCTTCTTCGACAGATCATCTTCAAAATAGATTTTGATTTTGGTATGCTCAAGATTTCCGAGTGTCAGCGCCCTGTTGAGCTCTGTTTCTCTTTCCTTGATGGCCACCTGATCTGTTAAAACTTCGTTGGTTGGAAATTTCAAAGATTCAATTTTCTCCTTATCTATATTCTCGAATGTGGTTGTCATAGGCGTAGATTATTTGGTTAAACTAAATTGGTTAAACCTAAAATTACGCAAAATGGTTACAGGGATTTTGTAAAAGAACTTAAAATTATTTTTTAACAAGTAAAACGACGTTTTCGACATGGGCTGTCTGTGGAAACATATCCACCGGCAGGATGCGCCTGATCTCATACTGATCGGTCATCATTGCCAGGTCCCTGGCTTGTGTGGCCGGGTTGCAGCTCACATACACGATCTTTTCAGGGGCTGCTTTTAACAATACCCTGACCACATCTTCGTGCATGCCGGCCCGTGGCGGATCGGTAATGACCACGTCAGGCCTGCCATGCTCTGTGATAAAGGATTCGTTGAGGATGTCCTTCATATCGCCTGCAAAGAACGACGTATTGGTAATTCCGTTAAAGCTGGAATTCTCTTTTGCATCTTTCACAGCATCTTCCACATACTCCACGCCCACTACTTTTTTGGCCTGCCTGGATACGAAATTGGCAATGGTACCCGTGCCTGTGTAGAGGTCGTATACCACTTCATTGCCCGTCAGCCCGCAGAAATCGCGGGTAATTTTATAGAGCTCATAAGCCTGGGGCGAATTGGTCTGGTAAAAGGAACGGGCGCTGATCTTGAATTTCAGGCCTTCCATTTCCTCAAAAATATGATCGCGGCCGTAATAGGTCAGAATATCCAGGTCCTGGAGCGTATCGTTACCTTTCTGGTTGATAGTGTATTGCAGGGAGGTGATCTGGGGGAAAGTGTCTTTCAGGTAATCCAGCAGGAGAACACTATTCTCGGGCTGGTTCTCGAAGAACTGGATCACCACCATGATCTCTCCATTGCTGGAGGTGCGGATCATCAGCGTTCTCAGGAGGCCTGTTTTTTCACGGACACCGAAAAAGCTCAGGTTATGGGCGTTGGCAAAGTCGCGGATGCCATTACGGATGGCATTGGACGGCTCTTCCTGCAGGTAACAGGTTTTGATGTCGAGGATCTTATCGAACATTTTGGGAATGTGAAAACCAAGGCCATTGCGGTTGTCGATCTGCTCCCCGCTTTTGACCTGCTCATTGGTCAGCCATTTTTTATCGGAAAAGGAAAATTCCAGCTTATTGCGGTAATAGTAGGCCTCTTTATTTCCGAAGATAGGCTCCAGGTGCTCAATGTCGAGCTTTCCGATACGGGTAAGGGCATCGGCAACGGTTTTGTGCTTGAAGCTAAGCTGCGTCGGGTAATCGAGGTTTTGCCACTTGCAGCCGCCACAGTGCCCGAAGTGCTGGCAAACAGGCTCTACACGGTTTTCCGACGGCTTTTTAATGGTTACAACATGCCCTTCGGCGTAATTGTTCTTTTTGCGCGTGATCATGACATCCGCTATATCGCCCGGTACGCCGCCATCCACAAAAATTACCATGCCGTCTATTTTCGCCACTGATTTTCCTTCGGAGGAAATATCCACGATCGGGGCATTCTCTACAAATATGTTTTTCTTTATTTTACTCATCAGGCCGCAAAGATAAGAATTAGATGGGAAGATAGGGAGTATTGAGATATGAGATATGAATAGTGAGATTTGAGAAAGGAACATTGTCCCTTGTCTCCTGTACCTTGCAGCAAGACATAGTGTTGGCGGCAAACAATGGACAACCGACTACAAAGACCAATAGGAAAAACTCCAACTCATCACATCTACCGTCGTTCCCATCCTTTCTTCTTAAAAAAACATAAGGATAAGCGGGTTCGGATTTATATGATTAATTTAGCGGGGCAAAAATGGGCCTTTACATCCGTCATAGAATCAATTTGCTTGTCCCGAAGCTCCCGGGTGTGATCCTGCTGGTGCTGCTTGCCCATGCGGGCATCGGCCAAAGCCAGGTAAAAACCGACAATGGCAAGACTATTAAGATCAACCATGCGGGCCGCCTGGCTTATGATAAATCGCTGGGCGTGGATGCCCGCCGCCTGATAGGCAATGTGGAGTGTGAGCACGACGGCGCCATCATGCGCTGCGACAGCGCTTACCTGTACACGGATAAAAAAATGGAGGCCTTCGGGCATATTTCCATCATCAAGGGCGACAGTATCTTCGTATACGGCGATTCGTTGAGGTATGATGCCAATACCAAGCTGGCAAACCTGAAAGGCAATGTGAAGTGCATTGAAAAAGATATGACGTTGACGACCAATATCCTCACTTATGAAGTAGGCAAAGGCATTGCAAGCTATTACAACGGCGGAACGATTGTGAACAAGGAAAATACGCTGGTGAGCAAGAACGGCCACTATTATTCTGCCACCAAGGACCTGTCCTTCCACTACGATGTGGTATTGACCAACCCGGATTATAAAATGCGGGGCGACACTTTACGCTACAATACGGTCAATAAAACTTCTTACTTCCTCGGCCCCTCCATCATTACCAGCAAGGAAAATTACATTTACTGCGAAAACGGCTGGTACGACACAGACAAAGAGGTGTCGCGCTTCAGTAAAAATGCGATCATTACCACCAAAGACCAAAAGCTCACGGGCGACAGTGTTTTCTACGACCGTAAAAAGGGATATGGCCGGGCCACCAAAAATGTGCAGATCCTGGATACCACCAATAAATCCATTATTACAGGGCAGTTTGCCGAGCACTATGAGAAAGGCAACCGCTCGAAGGTTACCGGCGATGCCATTTACGGCCGCGTGATTGATAAGGATACGCTGTTCCTTTCGGCGGAGGTCTTGTTCTATGATGAGCCCGATTCCCTGCACTCCTATGTCAAAGCGTTTCGCCAGGTAAAGATCTTCAAAAAAGACCTGCAGGGCATCTGCGACTCCCTCGTATATACCATTCACGACTCGCTGATGAAGATGTACAACTCGCCGGTATTATGGACCAACAACGGGCAGGTCACCGCCAAGAGCATCAACGTAACAGCCGGCGGGCATTCGGTGAAATACTTCGAGCTGCTCACAAATGCCATTGTGATCCAGAAAGTGGACAGCCTGGATGAGGATAAATTTAACCAGATTGCGGGGCGCCGCATCGAAGGTTTTTTTGAAAAGGATTCGATCCGGAAAATGAATGTGGTGGGGAATGCCCAGATCATTTATTACCTAAAACAGAAAAAAAAGTACAAAGGTGTTAATAAAACCATCTGCAGCGATATTACCGTATGGATGGATAAGGATGGCGTGGACAGGGCAACTTTCCGCAATAAGCCCGAGTCCACTGTATTTCCACTTGCCGAATTTAATGATAAGGAAACACGCCTGAAAGACTTCGTTTGGCTCGAAAACAGGCGTCCGAAAAAGAAATCGGACATTCTTATCAGGGAAAACCCTAAATAAGCCTCTTTTTTTGCACGCTATTTGCTTTAGATGGAGTAATTTTGAATGATTATGCAAAAGTGGCTTGTTTTTTTTCCCACCCTGCTGTTCTTTATTTCAGCATTCCCACAAACCGGTCCGGCAGGGGTTGGCTCGCCCAATACGAATGTATTCTGGGTAAAAGCCGATAAAGGCACCTCTTCCACCGCCCATAATACGCCCATCAGCTCCTGGAACGACCAATCCGGCAACGGCATTCATGTTTCCCAAAGCACTGCGGTTCAGCAGCCTTCATTTGCGGTAAATGTATTAAACGGATTTCCAGGTATTCAGTTTGACAATAATAGCACGGCCGGGCAAAATGATTTTTTGCTGGCAGCCGATAATCCCAAGCTGGACAATACTGCCGGGTATTCTTTTTTTACCGTTTCCAAGATGAATTTCCTAACCGGTGATGCGCGCTGCATTGTTTCCAAACGTACTTCTATAGATATCGACGAAGCTTTTATGTTATTTTATTATACAGGCAACAGCTTTTTCATGGATATCGACGGTATCGGTAACAGGCAATCCACCTCGCCCGCAGTCTATGCAACAGGTACGGGATATATCATGGATGGCTTTTATGATGGAACGCAGACTTCCGCCAACAGGAGCAAGATATACGAGGAGGAAGTACTCCGTAAAACATTTGCCGAAACCAGCGCCCTTGTTCCTGATAAGCCTTCACCCTTAAACATAGGTTGTACACATAATGCAGATACCAGGTCTTTTGGCGGTTATATTTCCGAAGTGATTATTTATACGGTGACGGTGAATGATGCCCAGCGCATCATCGTCAATAACTATTTGTCGTCGAAATACAGCATCGGGCTGACAGCCAATGACAAATATGCCGGCGACACGCCCGGAAACGGTAATTACGATTTTGAGGTTGCGGGAATCGGCATGGAAAGCTCGGGCAGCAATCCTACGTTTTCGGCTTCTGTCTCCGGAGGCATTACGATTGCAAACACTGCCGGGCTTGATATCGGCGATTATATCCTGGCAGGCTATGCCTCAGCGGCAAACGCACAAATCCTGTATGATGTGGGCGGCATGACAGGCATTAACAACGCCCGCTGGGCACGCATCTGGTACGTCGATATTACCAATACTTCCACTCCTCTCACCAACACCATCGAATTTGATATGAGCGACGGCGGTGTAGGCTCTGTACCCATTGCAACGGCGAGTAATTACGTCTTGCTGTACAGGGCCGGGCAAAGCGGCAACTGGACTGAGCTGACGACGGCTTCTTCCATTTCGGGCGACCAGGTGATCTTTTCGGGAGTAACGCTTAGCAACGATGGCTATTATACCATCGGTACGCGCAACTACCTGGTGAGTCCTCTGCCGGTAGAGCTCACACGGTTTGATGCTGTAGCCAATGGGAGTGTTGTGGATATCAGCTGGACAACGGCTTCCGAAAAGGACAATGCATTTTTTACAGTTGAAAAAAGCCGCGATGGCCTGGCCTTCGAAACGCTTGGCACGCAAAGGGGTGCAGGTAACAGCACCACGCTTACCAACTATTATGAAAAGGATCTAAAGCCTTTCGATGGCCTGTCCTATTACCGTTTGAAACAACATGACCTGAACGGACAGTACAGCTACTCGGCTCTCGTAGCCGTGGATCGCAGCCAACAGGCGAATACGGAAATTCTTGTTTTTCCGAACCCTTCCGATGGCAACATCAGCCTCAACCTCAAGGGCTTTGAAAAACAAGCGATCGCATTGACGGTGACGGATGCGATGGGCAGACTCTGTATCTCCCGCAACATGACCGTACAGGAAGCCGAAGAAACCATTCAGCTATACAGCGAGGAGCAACTTGCACCCGGAAGTTATGTGCTTGCCATCAGCACGAAAGATGCTGTGTACAGGCGCAAAATCGCTGTGAACTAATTATAGGACACTGATCAGACAGATGACAACGCGTCCTGAATAGGATTACCTATAGCCTTCCAAAAAATTAGCTTTTATTCCAAAAGCTGCTAATGTGATAATTTGTATATTTAGGCTGTTCAAAATTATCAAACACTTATGAAATTACTTCAAAATAAAGTTGCCATCATTACAGGTGCCTCCCGTGGGATTGGAAAAGGCATTGCCACTAAATTTGCCGAACAGGGTTGTAATATTGCTTTTACCTACCTGAGCTCCGTAGAGAAAGCCAAAGCCTTTGAGGCGGAACTTGCAGCCTATGGCATTAAAGCAAAAGGTTTCCAGAGCGATGCAGCCGATTTTAAAGCGGCAGAACAGCTGGTAAACGACGTGGTGGCTGAATTCGGCACGGTGGATATCCTGGTAAATAATGCCGGCATTACACGTGATACTTTACTGATGCGTATGAGCGAGCAACAGTGGGATGAGGTAATTAACGCCAATTTAAAATCAGCCTTTAACCTCACCAAAGCGGTACAAAAGCCAATGCTGAAAGCACGCAGCGGCTCTATCATCAACATGAGCTCGGTGGTAGGTGTGAAAGGCAATGCGGGACAAGCCAACTATGCGGCTTCTAAAGCGGGCATGATCGGCTTTACCAAATCGGTAGCGCTGGAGCTCGGTAGCCGTAATATCCGCAGCAATGCCATTGCTCCCGGATTTATTGAAACGGAAATGACCGGTGCGCTCGATGAGAAAACCGTACAGGGCTGGAGAGACGCCATTCCTTTGAAACGCGGCGGCACTGCGGAAGATGTAGCTAACCTGACCTTATTCCTGGCAAGCGACATGAGCTCATACATCACCGGCCAATGCATCAATATCTGCGGAGGCATGCTGACCTAGTTTTCAAAATGGCTGTCACTTCGAGCGCAGTCGAGAAGCCTTCTAAAGCGTCTTTTAGTTCTCGACTCCGCTCGAACTGACACAACACTAATTTTATTTCCGGTGATATCTCAAAATACAAATGGAACTGATCTCTAATTATCCCTGGTATTACACCCTGTTATGTTTTTTAGCAGGGTTTGTTTTTTCTGCTGCCATGTATTTCAGGGATAAGCACCATGCGGAACGGCCGAAGGCCCTGCGATACAGCCTGGCAACGCTGCGCTTTGTATCGGTGACGCTGATCGCCCTGCTGCTGCTCGACATTTTCATGAAGCGCCTGGTGAACGAAACGGAGAAGCCGGTGATCCTGCTCATGCAGGATAATTCGTCCTCCATTACAGCGGGCAAGGATTCTACGGAGATCAAAACGGCCTACACCAAAGCGCTGACAACCTTAGTGGAAGCGGTGAAAGAAAAGTACGATATCAAAACCTACCGCTTCGATTCGGAAGTGAGCCCCTCTGAAGCGTTCGATTTCAAAGGCAAGGAAACGGATATTTCCAAAGCCTTTTCTGATATCGAGAACAATTACCTGAATAAAAATATCGGTGCCATCATCCTGGCCAGCGACGGCATTTACAACAAGGGGACCAATCCCTTGTACAGCATTGGCAAGCTCAATGCCCCTGTATATACGATTGCCCTGGGCGATACCATTCCGCTGAAAGATGCCTGGATCCAATCAGTGACACACAACCAGGTGGCTTACCTCGGCAATTCGTTTCCTGTAGAAGTGGTGGTAAATGCCATCGACCTGAAGGGCTCGCAGGCAACGGTTTCGATTGCACACGAGGGAAAGACCCTGAAAAGCGAAACGGTTGATCTTAACTCCAAAACATTCAGCAAGACCCTGAACTATGTGTTTGACGCCAATAAGCCGGGCATACAGAAATACACGGTTTCGGTTTCGGGTGTTGATGAGGACAAAAACAAGCAGAACAATGTTCAGTCCTTCATGATCGATGTGATCGACAACCGCGAAAAGATCCTGATCCTGGCCAATGCGCCACACCCGGACATTGCGGCCCTGGAACAAAGCATCAGCAATGCCCAGACTTATGAGGTGGAAGTGGCCCTGCTTGGTAATTTCACAAAACCCTTGAAGCCTTATTCCCTGGTAATTCTGCACCAGGCCGGCAATACACCACTTGCTCTTGTCAATGACATCAGGGCGAACAACATCCCGGTATTCTTTATCGGGAACAGTGGCTTTACCAATGCCCGGAACGACCAGCGTTCCAACGAAGTGGAAGCCGGCTACAAAAAAGAATTTTCGTTATTCACGGTCAGCGCCGAGCTGCAGGGTTATTTTAAAAACCTGCCGGCTGTGAAGTGCCCTTTCCGCGGAAACGTGAATACCGGCAATGTGAGCAGCCTGCTTACCCAGCGCCTGGGCGTGGTAGATACGGATGAGCCTTTGTTGTTCTTTTCGGATGCCAACGGTGTGAAATCGGGCGGCTTTACGGGCGACGGCCTGTGGCGCTGGAGGCTGAGGGATTATGCGGATCATGGTAATCATAACCTCTTCAATGAGCTTATCAGTAAAACCGTGCAGTACCTGTCCGTCAAAGCTGACAAAAGCTTTTTCAGGGTCTATACCAAAAAGATCATCAACGAGAACGAGGCGCTTGATTTTACGGCCGAAGTATACAACCAGAGCTATGAGCTCATTACCGACCCTGATGTCACCCTCAGCCTGAAAGACAGCAAGGGCAAGGTTTACAATTATACCTTCAGCAAAAAGCAAACCATGTACAGCCTTTCGGCCGGGCAATTTGCTGCCGGCGAATATACCTACGAGGCCAAAGTGAAATCGGGAGATAAGCTGTATACGAAAACAGGCCTGGTGATTGTGAAGGAAGTTGTTTCGGAAAAGATCAATACGGTTGCCAACCACCAGCTGCTCTACCAGATGGCTCAGCAAAGCGGCGGGAAATTATTCTATAAAAACCAGCTGGAGGCTTTGCAGAAAGCCATCCTGGAAACCGATTCCATCAAGTCTATTACTTACTCGCACAAGCAGCTTAACGAGCTCGTGAACCTGAAGTGGATCTTTTTTGTGATTCTGCTCCTACTATCTGTGGAGTGGTTCCTGAGGAAGTATAACGGGAAGGTGTAAGCCTTGTTCTTCCAAACTTCTCTTTGATTGTCTGACACAGCCTGCCTCAGTACAGGAGGCAAATCACCAGGCTGAGGGAAATACGGCGTGAAGGTCCCGATAAAATCGGGAGCAGTGGAAATCCTTTTTGCCGGCACTTCGACTGCGCTCAGTGGCCGGCAAAAAAGTCCCGATATCTATCGGGAGGAACGGAAAGCCTGGTCCGCAGGACACGCCAAAAATTTCAAACTATTTGCTCTTTATCACACGGCGTGGTGGCAGGTCGCTTATGCAATTCTGGAAAAGTCCGGCAGATCCTGTTTAGTCCGGCTTTTACCGGGCTTTATCCCCTTATTTAACAGCACGGTATAAGAATCCAATTTAAATTGAAATTTACGGGTGGCTGTATACCACATAAGCCCCTCAAATCGTTATATTTGTTTAAATAAATCCCGATCTCAAACCATGAAAAAATTAGTTATTCTATCCTTCCTGGCTGTTTTAAGCCTTACCGCTTTTAAAACAAACGACAGCGGGAAACTGCCATCTGCTACCGTAAAAACCTTAGACGGTTCTACCGTTAATTCGAATACCTTTTCCAATAACGGGAAACCGATTATCATCAGCTTCTGGGCTACCTGGTGCAAGCCTTGTAAAAAAGAGCTGGATGCTATTAACGAAGAGTATGCCGACCTGGTAAAGGAAACGGGCGTGAAGCTGATTGCCATCTCTATCGACGATGCCCGCAGCTCGGGAAAGGTGATGACCGACGTGAAAGCGAAAGGCTGGACGTATGAGGTATACATCGATGAGAACCAGGATTTTAAACGCGCCATGAACGTGAATAACGTACCGCATACCTTTATCATCGACGGTGAAGGCCACACGGTATGGAGCCACAACTCCTATGCAGAAGGCGACGAAGAGATTCTGTTTGCCAATGTCAAAAAAGTAGCCAAAGGCGAAAAAATCGAACACTAAACTCCCCGACACATCCTGTGAAAAAATACATACGCTATGCTGTATCAGGCTTAGGCCTTTGTTGTATCCATTCTTCATTTGCCCAGGTATTGGGCGACCTCAGGCAATCTTCCGTGAGCGGAAATTTCCAGGTAGAAGGCGCTTATTACCAAAAAGACACGGCCATTAAAGCTGATCCGGGCAAAGAGGTGTTCCGCTACAATGCCTTCGGAAATATCAACGCGACGATGGGAAATTTTTCGGCCGGCGTGCGTTTCGAAAGCTATAACCCGCCTTTGCTGGGATACCTGCCGGGCTACAAAGGCTCGGGCATTCCGTACCGCTATGCGCGCTACAAGCACAAGGACATCGACATTACCGTGGGTAACTTCTACGAACAGTTCGGAAGCGGTATTACCCTCAGGGCCTACGAGAACCGTGGCCTCTTATATGATAATGCCCTGGACGGGATGCGCGTGATCTTTACACCGAAAAACGGCGTCACCCTGAAAGGCCTCGTTGGAAAACAACGGACCTATTTCTCCTTATCGCCGGGGGTAGTGCGTGGCTTCGATGCCGAGGTGAACATTATGGAGCTGTTTGATTCCCTGTCGCGATCCAAAACCAAAGTGATCGTGGGCGGAAGCTTCGTGAGCAAATACCAGGAGGATCAGAACCCGACGCTGGTGCTTCCTGAAAATGTGGGAACCGGTGCAGGCCGCGTGACGGTTATCCGCGGGGGCTTCAACTTCAATACGGAATATGCTTACAAGATCAACGACCCTTCGTACCAGAATAAGTACAGCTATAAGCCGGGGCAGGCGCTCATTGCTACTGCGGCTTACGGTGCCAATGGCTTTTCGGCCCAGCTTTCGGGAAAAATGCTCGATAACATGAGCTTCCGCAGCGACAGGGATGCGCAGAACACGATCGACATGATCAACTACCAGCCTGATTTCAGTAAGTTCCACACCTACTCGCTGATGGCTTATTATCCGTATGCTACCCAACCGAATGGCGAAGTTGGCGGAACGGCAGAGGTACAATACAAAATCAAGAAAGGCACGCCGCTCGGCGGCAAATACGGTGTTGATATTACAGTGAATGCCTCTTCGTATTTTGCCCTGGATACCATCGGCATCAACCCGGTACAGGATTCTTCCATGAACCATAAGTACAGCACCAACTATGGCAACGTAGGCGATAAGTACTACCACGACTTCAATATCGAGATCACCAAAAAATTCAACAAGCAGCTAAAGATAACGGTGATGTACGCCAACCAGTTCCTGAACCAATCCATCGTGCAGTTCAACACGCCTGATAAGGAAGAGCACCCGGATATTACGTCCAACATCGGGGTGATCGACATTACCTACCGTTACAAAACGGGCTCTGCCATCCGCTTCGAAACACAGGGCTTCTTTGCCACCTACAATTACGGCGAGCATAAGCTGGATAAGGCCGGAAACGTGAACATCACCAATAATACGGGATCCTGGGTATCGGAACTCATCGAATGGACACCAACGTCCAAATGGTTCTTTGTATTGGCCGACCAGTATAATTACAATAACCCGGATGTGGCCAAGCGCGTACATTATTACTACGGCAGCGTAGGCTATGTATCGGGCCCTACCCGTATTTCGGTAAGTTACGGACGCCAGCGCCAGGGTATCTTCTGCGCGGGCGGTGTGTGCCGTTTTGTGCCTGCGCAAAGCGGGTTAAGTTTCACCATCTCCTCAAGCTTTTAATGATCAAATTAAGGACCATGAAATAGCCATGTTGCTGACAGAACAAATACAAAAGAAGATAACATGGCTATACCATAAGGCCGAAAAGAAAAACAATAAGTACTTATGAAAAAAACAGTTTTGCCTATAAGCCTTTTACTGACCGCTGTTCTCGGCCTGGCCGGCTGCGATTATGTGAAAGATGCCAGGGACCCGAGTACAGCTCCTGTGGTGGGAAACCGGAAGGTGCTGATCGAAGATTATACCGGCCACAAATGCGGGAATTGCCCGGCTGCGGCTGATACCCTCGCTTACATCAAGAATAAATATCCGGGTAAGATCATTCCTATCGCCATCCATGCCGGCTTTTTTGCAACGGCAACAGCGAGCAGCAGTTACCCGACCGATTTCCGGAACCCGGTAGGCGATGCCTATGACACGCAATTCGGCATCTCATTAGCAGGAAACCCGAACGGCCTCGTGAACCGCGGCAACTATGGCACCGGTAATTTCATCAAGGCCTTTACAACCTGGGAAGGCGATGCCTACCAAATGCTTTCCACACCCGCGAAATTTGAGCTGAAGATCCGGAATACCTTTAATGCAACGGGCAACAGCCTTAACACCAGTGTGGTGGTAAAATCCCTGGGATATAATACCGGCATGTACAAGCTGGTGGTATTACTCACAGAGGACAGCATTGTGGCCGAGCAGCTGGATTACCGCCTGCCTTCCGGCAGCCAGCTGATCCCGAACTATGAATTTGAGCATGTGCTGAGGGATGCCATTAACAGCACCTGGGGCGATGCCGTGTTTGCTTCCGGCGCCATCCCGAATGATTCTGTGGTGAAAACCTATAACAATTATACCATCAGTAGCAACTACCGGGCACGCAAGTGCCATGTGGTAGCCTACATCTACGATGCCAGCAGCTCGAGCCCTACCTACTACGAAGTCCTCCAGGCCGAAGAGGAAAAGGTCACTCATTAAACAAAAAACTCCGGTAGCCCCGGAGTTTTTTGTTATAGGATCCGCAAACTTTAAAGGTTAAGTCTTTGGGCGTCCGGGCGCGCTTTACGCTGCAAGTCCCGCGCAAAGGGCAGCGCGGGAGCTTTCCGCTTCAATCGCTGACGCGGTTATCCCAAAATCCGGACAAATCCCAAAGGTTGCGAACGCCCATCCGGCTTTGCAAAACAGGGTTTTATGTTTATTTTTATGCTTTTGAAACACCTATGAAACCTTCTATTCCAAGAGGCACCCGCGATTTCGGACCTGCCGAAATGCAAAAGCGCCAGTATATTTTTGATACCGTTAAACGTCATTTTCAGCTCTTCGGCTATGCGCCGATTGAAACGCCCACAATGGAGAATTTAGAGGTATTGACCGGTAAATATGGTGATGAAGGTGATAAACTGATTTTTAAAATACTAAATAGCGGAGATTATTTAAAGGATTTCGTTTTCAGCGAAAAAGAAATCGGGGCCTTTGACAAATTGGAAAGAAGCGATGTAAACAAGTTTCTTCCTTCAAACGGAATTTTAGAATCGGATAAACACATTAAACAGATTTCCGAGAAAGCCTTACGTTATGACCTTACCGTTCCCTTTGCACGCTACGTGGTGATGAACCAACACGCTCTGACTTTTCCTTTCAAGCGCTACCAAATCCAACCGGTATGGAGAGCCGACAGGCCGCAGAAAGGCCGCTACCGGGAGTTTTACCAGTGTGATGCCGATGTGATCGGTTCCGACTCGTTGGTGAATGAGCTGGAGTTGCTATCGATGATGGATAAGACCTTTAGCGAATTAAAAATCCCTGTACTCATCAAATTCAATAACCGGAAGATCTTAAGCGGCATTGCAGAAATTTTAAATGCCAGCGAACAGATCATCGACATTACCGTGGCCATCGATAAGCTGGACAAGATCGGGAAAGAGGGCGTGATCAAAGAACTACAGGACAAAGGGATTTCCAATGAAGCCATCGCCAAGCTGGAGCCACTGATCGATCTTTCGGGTTCCAATGAAAATAAGGTAAGCACTTTAAAAACATTTTTACAGACAAGTGACATCGGCAAAAAAGGGATTGAAGAGATCGAATTTTTACTGAACCACTTTTCTACTATCAACATTCGGCACGTGTCGGTGGAGCTGGATATTACGCTGGCACGCGGACTGAACTATTATACAGGAACTATTTTCGAAGCCAAGGCCAATGCCGGAACCTTTACGCCGAGCATCCTCGGTGGCGGGCGCTATGATGACCTCACGGGTATTTTCGGATTGAAGAATATGTCGGGTGTGGGCATTTCCTTTGGTATCGACCGCATTTATGATGTGATGGAAGAGCTGACGCTCTTTCCGGAAAGCGTGAATAAAGTATCTACCACGAAAGTATTGTTCACCAATTTCGGTGAAACGGAACAGCTGTATTGCATTGGCCTGGCAGCTCAGCTACGTGCTGCGGGCATCCATACCGAAGTGTATCCTGATGCGGCTAAAATGAAAAAGCAATTTGAATACGCTGATAAAAAACAAATTCCGTTTGTAGCGGTAATCGGCACCAATGAGATCAGCAGTAATACCATTCTTTTGAAAGATATGCAAACAGGCGCTCAGCGTGAGGTAAGCCTGAATGACTTAAGAGCTTTACTGATGCCTCAGGGCTAAAAAAGCCTTTTTATACAATTTTATGGCTTATGAGTTAGGGATATAGTACTCTTAATTATTAAACAATAGTAATCCTAACGGCAGACTTTAGTAAGTTTACTATAATAGTAAATTGAAAAGGCCATGTCTATTATAGCTAAACGAGTTCCGCTTGTTCTTCTGATTTTAATTACCGGTTTGTTAAGGAGCCAGATTTCCCAATACGTCCCGGGCACCACCTGTATCTCCTGCCCTGTGGTTCCAAAAGGCGGATCCCCTACACCGCAAAACGGAAATGCCACACTGGGCATGAGCTATACCAATACGGCCTGCGGCTTAAATTACACCTCGGGGAGCGTCAAGCTGGGAAGAAGGGGTACCGTTAACGGAGTGATTCAACCGGCAGCTATTACGATAGCGGGGATTCCGAACTGTGCCACCATCTTAAAAGCATTTTTATATGCGGATGCTTCCGGTAATGGCATCGCCATTAACGCTACGGTCCTAAACCCGGCGGCAACGTCCACCAGCTTTCCCATGACGATGATCGGCCAGGATATCGATAAATGCTGGTCATCGTTAGGATATATCCGCACACACAGCTACAGGGCCGATATTACAAGTGCTGTTACCGGAAATGGTAATTACTCTGTTTCAGGGCTTCCTGTGTCAACCAGCACTCCCGGTAATGATGTGGATGGCGCCAGCATCGTTGTTATTTATTCGGATCCTTCACAAAATTATACCGGCAGCATTGTGATTGCAGACGGCGCCCTGGTTTCGGTATCTACCGTTCTTACCAGAACCGTTACCGGCTTTAGCGCCTGCGCGGCTTCCACCTTTGCCAATGGCTTTATGATCATCGGCGATTTGCAGGGAGTAGGAAATACCAATATCAAAATAAACAGCGCGGCAAATAATGTGGTTCAAAACTCGGCCACTGATAACTATTGGAATTTCATTCCGGGCGCTTCTCCAGCTGTAACGAGCGGACAGAGCTCTGTTATTTTTGGAGCGGCCAACGTTAGCGGTGATTGTTTTAACGTTGTTGCGGCAGGCTTATACTTCCGCACGAATTGCCTCACCTGTACATCCGCGAGTAATTTTTCGGTAAGCGTCGCCACATTGGGCTGCGCCAACTCGGCAACAGCTACTGCAACCGGCGGCACCATGCCTTATACCTATACCTGGACAGGTACTGCTCAAACGGGATCTGTTGTGACGGGCCTTACGACCGGCCCTCATACGGTGACAGTGGCCGATGCCACCGGCTGTAATACAACAACCGCTGTGTTTACCGTATCTGCTACGGCAAGTACCGTAACCGTCGCCGGAAATTTAAACATTTGCAGCGGCGCCACCACCACCTTAACAGCCGGCACCGGTTATACATCTTATACCTGGAGTCCCGCCATTGGCTTAAGCACGACCTCGGGAAGCGTTGTAACCGCAAGCCCGGCCTCTACCACCACCTATGTGGTAACGGGCGCTTCGGGAGCCTGCACGAGTTCAACCAGCGTTGTTCTTAACGTGACTCCTGCCCCTACATTGACGGTGTCTCCCGATCCCGTCATTTGTTCAGGCACAACTGTTACCTTAACGGCAAACGGCGCCTCTACGTATACCTGGAGCCCGGCTACGGGCCTTAATACAACATCAGGCAACCAGGTGTCTGCATCGCCTACTATCACTACAAGCTACACGGTGACGGGCGGCTCGGGTACCTGCACCGATTCTAAGGTTATAACCGTAGGCGTTGCTTCTTCTACTGTAACTGTCTCCGCCAATACGATGATCTGTAGCGGCAGTTCAACGACATTAACGGCAAGTAACTCACCATCCTACACCTGGACCCCGGCTACAGGGCTTAATACCACATCAGGAAGCCAGGTTGTTGCCTCTCCTTCCGGAACCACAACCTATACGGTTATGGGTGGCGTAGGAACCTGCACCAGCTCAGCCGTTGTTACCGTCAGTGTTACCCTAACCCCTACCGTGATCGCTCTATCCAATACCAGCATGTGTACCGGCAGCACCACAACCCTGACCGCATCCGGGGCTACCTCTTATTCCTGGAGCCCTGCAACCGGCCTCAGTGCTACAACAGGAAGCGCTGTTGCATCCTCTCCTCTTAATACAACGACCTATACCGTGACGGGAGCTACAGGTACCTGTACCAACTCTGCGCTTGTAACCATAAGCATCACCACTTCTCCTACGATTAGCGTATCTTCCAACACCTACATTTGCAGTGGCAATTCCACGGCATTAGTGGCCGGCGGTGCTCCTTCATACACCTGGAGCCCGGCTACGGGATTAAGCAGTATCAACGGGGCATCTGTTACTTCTTCGCCAACGGTAACGACGACCTACACAGTCACCGGAGGTGCCGGAACCTGCACCAATTCGGCAGTTGTGACTATTACCGTGATTACCACGCCTACACTTTCCATTTCCTCCAATACCATTATGTGTAGTGGCGCTTCAGTCCCCTTAAGCGTTTCAGGCGCTACCGCGTATGCCTGGAGCCCGGCTGCAGGCCTTAACTCCATCACTGCCGCCTCAGTGATCGCCTCGCCAGGCTCTACAAGCACCTATAGTGTTACGGGAAGCATCTCAACCTGCACGGCTTCTGCAGCGGTTACCGTAACCGTGATTCCAAACCCTGTGCTCTCTGTTTCTTCCAACACTTCTATGTGTGCCGGAAACAGCGTGCCTTTGAGCACTTCCGGGGCAAGCTCATATACCTGGAGCCCGGCTACAGGCTTAAGCTCCACCACAGGTACGCAAACAATCGCTTCTCCTTCTGTGACAACCCTCTATACTATTACCGGAAGCAATACCGTGGGGCCTGTTACCTGTACCTCGGCGACTACCGTAGAGGTTACCATCATTCCAATCGCAAATCCGGTCATTGATCCGGTAGCAGCGATTTGCGCAGGAGATGGCGTGACGTTAAACGCAACGGGCGGAGATACGTATAATTGGATGCCTGTTACGGGCCTGGCCAATTCAACGGCTGCTACTACTGCTGCGCATCCATCGTCAACCACTGTATACACGCTCACGGTGACTAAAAGCGGCTTCTGCACCAACACCGCAGTTATAGAAGTGGTTGTGAACCCATTGCCTGTCATTGATGCCGGAAGAGACACCACCGTTAACATAGATGAGTTCATCACCTTAAACGGCACGGGGAATTCAACGGTAGGATTTTTAGCACCGGTAGGTGGCTCCATGACTTGCAATTTCTGTCCTTCGGTTGCCGTTAATCCCCAGGAGAACACCTGCTATACCTTAAAAGGCATTACTCCATTCGGATGCGTAAGCTATGATGATGTATGCATTGTTGTCACGAAAAACTGGGATGTGTATATCCCGAATTCGTTTACGCCGAATAACGATGATCTGAACGATCTGTTTATTCCTTCAGGATATGGGCTTACCGAAATTACCCTGACCATTTTTGACCGCTGGGGCCATCAGATCTTTAAAAGCAATGACACGATGCGGGGCTGGGACGGTAAACTGAAAGGCAAGCTGTGCGAGCAGGGCGTGTACGTTTATAAAGCGGAAATTAAAACCATATCCGGTAATACCGTTGATAAGGTAGGACATGTTACCTTACTCGGTAAAGACTAAAGACTATAGATGGTACGATCATCTGGATTCATTGTCTGAGCAACATGGTATTTCATGTACCAAATTCCAAAAGCGCCTTTAAGAAATTTCTTAAAGGCGCTTTGTTTTCCCGGAGGCGTTGAAGCAACAAAAGCCTAATCTGCATAGGCTACGAGGCCACTGTTGTCTTGATCCGCAAGGTCCAGCAGGTTCAATAACTTTTGTACATCTGTAAACGACCGGAGCTGACGCTGCCTGATTACAGAGCGCATCTGTGCAATCACTGCCCTGCTCCATCTGAAATCCGTGTAATACTCAAAGCGCCCGTCAATGACCTCTCTTCTTTTTAGCCTGTCGAATACATCATGCCCTATATGTCCTGCCAATACCAGTCCTGCTCTTTCCGGATTATTGGAATGAGCCTGATCGTCGGCAATGAGGTAAAAATCCAGCACAGTCGTTAATTGAAATCAGTTAGTCCTCACCATGATTTTTTTCTCTGCCAGCTTTTCGCCGGGCGCATACAGGGACACGGAGTAAACACCTTTTAATTCTTCTTTTAAGGGTACGCTGTACTCAGCAGCTTCGGGATGCACCCGGATCGTTTCTGCCTGCACCAGGCTTCCGAGCACGTCATGTACATACAGCTGCAGCGGTTGAGCAGCTGAGGCATTCAGTAAAATCCGGATGATTCCCGTTCCGTCATTCGTGAGCGTGATGTGGCGATTGGTATGGCATGCCGGAACAGAAATAATTTCAGACCGTCCCGAACGCTGATCCTGGTCGGTTTGCTGCAGGCGGAAATAATTGATCTCCCCAAGCGATTCGGCTTTAAAGCGGTAACATTGTGTTTGCCCGGAATTGCCTTGCCCTTTTTGCAAGCTGATGGTTTTAAATCCGATACCATCTACCGATTGCTCAAGGATAAACTGACCGTTGTTCTTTTCTGAGGCGGTGCACCATTCCACCGCAATGGCATCCTGGTCGCAACCCGCCTTGAAACTGACAAGCTCTACGGGCAATAAGGAAGAGCAAGGATCGAGGTCGGCACTGGTTACGGTGATGCATACCGATCTCCTACAGCTGATACATTGTGCAGGAGCTGTAGGCGGTACTGCCGTGATCACATAAGATCCGGGATCTATTACCGGCGTTGTTCCTGTAGCACCACTGGCAACGGTTTCCAAAAAGCCATTCGGCCCGACAATCTCAAGCTGCGCATCACCGCTAAAGCCAACCGGGCTGGAACAATAATCGACAAGCCCTGTGAATACGGGCACGCCGCTGCTGCAGGTAATGTAATTGCCGGCGCCGGAGCTTACCGTATCGGGCACGGCAATAGGTGCAAAGAACGGCCCGTTGAAATAATGGCTGCAACTGGTAGCTCCGTAATAGGTCCATGATTCGCCGAGTGTATTAGTAGCTAATCCGTAGAATCCTCTTCCAAACTGCACCGGCAAACTGCCCGTCAGAAAACTATAGCCGTTGCAGCCGGCATTAAGCTCGGAAGAAGCACCACAGCTCACAATCCGGTTTGCAGAATAGCGCCAGCCAATGGCTGCTGTTTTTCCGGCGGTTGTTACTTTCGTCATGCCTACGGATTGCGGTGTTGTGCCTTTAAAGTATTGCAGGTTGATTCCTGTTGCTGAAGGGGCCTCCCAATCGGCGATACACTCGTAAACCGCCGTGTAAAAATTTGTATTCGTTCTCCAGTCGATGCATTGCTTGTCGCCTCCTTCGGCATTGCACAGGTCGTAATTGGTGGCAAATGTAGAGCCGGAAAGGTTTTGCGAGGCAAAGGCCGCCGTTTGCGACGTGAGGATCTCCACTCCCCGTTCGGCCTGGTTGACGCTTCTTTTCACGGTTGAAAAAGCTATCGAAGTACTGGTCAATGAACTGCTCCCGATGCCATCATCGTTGGCATCGGCACCATAGCCGCACATATTGCTGAAAGAAATGCCGCAGGGAATCAGCTCATCGCCGGAAGTAAACACCGGGTAATCGATGGCCAGGTACCTGCCGGGATTTATGGCTGAAATGCCCGATGTGCAGGAAGCAGTTTGTGCGTAACGGATGCGGTAACGAAAGGCCGAAGAGAAATAGGCGCCGTTCACCATAATGCCCGAAGCCGCACTGGAACCCGTGGCTGCCGTGTAAAAATTGCCGGGCGATGAAGACGATCTGAATACCGTGAGGCATACCCTCGACCATCTGCCATCACTCATCCACAGGGTATTGGTGTTGTTATTGGTACACATATCACTATTGGTGCTACTAAGGTTCATCGTCAGGATCTGCGTCCAGCTGGTTCCATTTGTTGAAAAATCGAGGTAAGCAACATTGCCTGTGCAGGATGCCCAGGAATTGCTTTGCCCGCAGCCCGTTTCGGAAGGATTGAGCCAGAACTGGATCTTAAAGCCGTCTACGGTAGAGAGGTTATATGTCGGAGAAACGAGCGTGGGATTATTTTGCCCGCGCAGAACAGCATAACTTAAATTCTGACTGACATTGGGCCGGCCGTCGAAGTTGGCGCCCAGCTTACCGTTTGCGCCACCGGATCCGACAGCTACGCTGTTCCCCAGGTTCCCAATGCAAAAGCCATTGGTTCCCGTACAGCTTCCGGAGCAATTCGGCTGAATCAAGCCGGCTTTGGCGCCATAGGTATCAGCCGCAGGAAGCGCACCTGCTGTGGAGGCCGTAGGTGCTCCTGCAAAAGACCAGCCGCTTGGAAGACCTGTTGTTGCAAACGTTGTTGTACCGGTAAAATCGTAGGCGTCCCTGATACCGGCTGTTGTTTCAAATGCGGTGGGCTGTGAGCAGGGACTGGCGCAGCCTGCATCATGAGGAATATCCTGCGGACAATTAAAATTCGTTTCGCCGGCATCGGCCGTTCCATTACCGCAATCAGGACACTGGGAAAAGCAATTTATAGTCAGGGCTACAAAAAACAGGATACAGAGAATTCTCATAACATAAGGGTTCCATTCTCACCTCAATATGAAAATAAATATTTGAATAAAAAAGCCGGGAATCCCGGTTTTTATCAGAATAGTACTGTACCATCCTCCTGTTGAATTAATCCTTATACCATTTGGCAATGTCGATCACCAATCCCAGGGAAGCAAAATCGGGTGTACGGCGGATGCTTTGCCCGCCCAGGTTGAGCGTGACGCCATATTGCGCCTGCACCTTAATGAACTTATAACCGCCGCGTACGGTAATCGCCGGCTCTGCAAACACGAAGAGCGGATCTGTGAGGCGGTTGTTGTTGAGGTAATCATCCTTCAACTGATCGTTGGTATAATTGCTCTGGCTGAAATTACTGTACTTCACGAAAGAGAATTTCGGCGTCAATGCCACATCAAAATATTTGGAGCGGTAGCCAAGGTTGGACTGCACAAATCCTTTGGCAGCATTGGCGTTGAAGCTGGCCATATAAGGAGCCGGAGAATTGGTATTAAACTGTTCCTGCTTATGCACCTTTCCTAAACCGCCACCCACGTAGGTTTCCATCACCAGGTTGTTATCCTCCGAGTTGAGCAGGTAACCGATACCCACTTCCCCCATACCTCCGTTGTGCCTGTAGTTATTATCGCCTTCGTAGTTTTTATAATAGCCATTGGCCATGATCCCGATGTGATCGGTAACTGCCACAGCAGCTTGTAAGTCGTTTTGTGTGACGTTGATCTTGATCTCGCCGCGTTCTTTTAATAAAGGCGCATTGACGGCATTGGTCGTATACATGGTGGTCGTACAGGAACTCAGGGCTGCAATTCCAACAGCAACTGCACAGAGGCTAATAATCGTTTTCATAAGAATGGTTTTAGCACTCAGGGTGCGAACCCCATGCCATCCACTCTTTTAACAGAAAAAGCCTCTATTTTTGTTAAATCTGTTAAGCCATTCCCAGAGGATGTAGACTATTTTCTACTGTTCCGAAAGCCTTACATAACAACATGCTCCACGGATTCCCTGATAAAGTCATTCGTCACTTCCTCATCATTCGGGAAAGTAAGGATCATATAGACAGAGCGCTCGCTGGTATTCGATACGGGAAGGTAGGTATTGGGCGCGCTAACGTATACCGAGCCTTCAGGCGAGGATGGAGCAATGCTCAGCTCGATCAGCTCGGAACCGGTATGGCGGCTCTTGATTTTTTTCATCCAGTCGATCTTGGCTATCTTTTCTTTTTTGATCGTTCCGCTGTAAATCTCCGTGACATCCACGAGGATCATATCATAATCTCCATTCAGCAACATCCAGTTGTCTTCATAATCGTTCGTTTGCTTTGACAATGGGCGGATCAGGCGTTGCTCGACATCGCGGCCATCTTCTTTTACAGTTTCATACAGTTTTTCATCGTATTTTTCGTAGTAGGGTAAGGTCATCGTCGCTTCACCTTTGGTATCTAATGCGCCCAGCACATAGCTTTTTTCAGGGATCTGCATGGTAGAGGAAGTTGTAAAAGGCATTAAGGCTTCCTGATCCGACAAGCCGCCTTTGGTATAGATGAGGTACTCAAGGGTATCGGCTGTAGGATTATAGAAATGGATCTTTGGAACTGTATCGGCAACCGCCAGCTCTTCTATAGAAGATTCACCGGATTTTTTGTCTGTGGCGAGTAATAAATAAGCACTCACTCCACCGAAGATAAAGGCCCAGAAAATAATAGGGATATAAAAAAAGTGATGCCTGTTTTGGGGAATGGGATTCCCTTTATCATCTTTTCCGCCAAAGGTCCCGATCCCCAAAAACAAACACACAATAGCCGTGTAAAATAATGTCCAGCCCATGAAGCCGGGATTTCCGATACGGGTGTCCTTGAACCAGAACGAGACGATCCATCCCGAAATAAATAATACAATGGGAACCACTATTCCCAATCCTCTGAAGATAATAACCATGATGTTTTGCTTTTATAAACTAATACGCTCTTAATTCCGGATGCATAGGAGCTTCCCGGCATAAATGTACACCATTTGCTTTCCGGTATTTTGTTCAATACATATGCGTGGGGCTGTAGTGAATATTAGTCCTTCTCCGGCGAATATTCGTAACCAGGCTACAGGGCCTGAATCAGGCTCATCATGAGCTCCTTCTTACGGGCGGAAACAGGAACGATGGATTCGTCTTTCATCACAATATGGCTCTCGGCTTTTGCAAAGCAAAACATCTGCTCGATGTTGACGAGGTGCGACTGGTGCGGCCTCACAAAACCACTGGGAGCCAGCATTTCATCAAATTCCTTAAGCAGGCGCGATACCATGATCTTCTTGCCGTCGTTCAGGTAAACAGTGGTATAGCTCCCGTCGGATTCGAAGCGGATGATATCGCTCGCATAGATCGCATAGATCCGGTCCAGTGTTTTCAACACGACTTTTTTCCGGCTCCTGGACTGATCGTTGATATTGTATAAGAGGGTCTGCAGTTTTACATTAAACTCTTCCCCGCTGATGGCCTGCTCTACTTTTTTAACGGCCGTCACAAAATCCAGTGGGGAAACAGGTTTGAGAAGGTAATCGAGGGCACTGAACTTAAAGGCTGCAATGGCAAACTCCTGGTGCGCTGTAATAAAGATCACTTTGAAGTCGATCGTTTTGAAGCGCTTCAGCAGGTCGAAGCCGGTTCCGTCCTTCATCTCCACATCCAGGAAAACCAGGTCGGGAGGATTGTTTAACAACAACTGATAACCCGACTCTACCGAATAAGCCGTTCCGATAACCTGCACAGGTACGTCACACAACTTCAGCAAACTGGTCGTAAGCTCAATGCTTCCTGCCTCATCGTCTATGATTACTGCTTTTATCATGTTCTAAATTTAGGCTTCTTTGCAGGGAATTACAAATGTTACCTTCACCCCCGACGCCGTGGGATCACGGTCTTTTTTATCTTCGATTACGATCCGGCATTTGTCCATGCGGTCGTGGTAAAGCGTTTCCATGCGCTCCAGCGTGATTTTGGTTGCCAGCGATTCATACTGTTTTTCCGGATGACGCTGCTCTGCCGAAGCTTTCAGTCCTACGCCGTTATCCTCGATCACGCCTACCAGCATATCTTCTTCCCTGTAAAAACGGATTTGGATCTCTCCTTTTCTGTGTTGATGGAAACCTCCGTGCTCGATGGCATTCTCAATGAAGGGCTGCATCAGCATGGGCGGCACCAGCAAGAGGTCAGGCTCTATGTTTTCCCTGACATCAAAGCTATAGACAAAAGCGTGTCCTGTCCGCAATTGCTGTAATTCCATATAATGATTTAAAAATTTCAGTTCCGATTCCAGGCTGATGTAATCTTTTCTCGAAAAGTCGAGGATCATCCGCATCATAGCAGCAAACTGCGAGAGGTAAATGCCGGCCTGCAGGCTATCCTGTTTCATGATAAAATTCTGGATCGCATTCAATGAGTTGAAAATAAAATGCGGGTTCATTTGCGTCAACAGCAACTGTTGCTTCAGCAGGTTGTTCTTTTGCTGTTGGATAATTGTTTTCTGCCTGTAGTTTATGTACAGGAAATAAGCCGCCACAGCCATCAACACAAAAGCAGCCGACAGGATAATGATCCAGCGGTTCTTATTACCATTCCGGCGTTCTGCGGACATGTTCATCTCCGTCAGTTTTTTTTCCTGCTCAATTTTCACCAGCAACTCTTTCTTTTCATACTCATACTGAAACTGCTGCTCCATTACTTTTTCTTTTACTTCCCGGTTTTGAATCGTATCGTGTAAACTCCTGCTCAGGTCATTCATTTCAAAAGCATCCCGGTAATTGCCCGTAGCCTTATAGATCCAATAGAGTAATTGCGTGACCTGCGATTCGAGGTAGATCTCGTTTTTCTCCCGGCTTAGCTCCAGTGCTTTTTTCGCGTACAGAAGTGCTTCGGGATACTTCTTTAATTTCTCATAGGCCAATCCTACATGGTAATAGTTGGAGCCCTGGCCGTACAGGCTCTGGGCATCTTCAGCCTGCGTGATCGCCTGCTTCAGATGAGGGATAGCCTTCTCCCACTCGTCTTTCCAATAATACATTAATCCCTTGTGTGAGCTTAGCATTTCCTCACGAAAAGCTTCATCTTCATTCTCCAGGCGGTTTAAAACCACAATGCTGCTGTCCATCGTTGCGGCATATTCTTTCACCTTACCGGCGGCATGATAAGCGATAGCCAGTTTTCCCATCGCATCTGCCAGGCCATGGTCATCGTTTGCCTTTTCAAAAACCCGGCATGCCAGCTGATGATTTTTGATCGCTTTTTCATAATTTCTCTGCCTGTAATAAAGCACCCCGATATGCATGTAAATATCACCCATTCCAAGATAATCCTTGAGTTCTTCGGTACGCCTCAGGGCGCTGTATAAGAGCTTCGTGCCTTCAATAAATCGTCCCCGCTCCGTATATATCAGGCCGATACTCAACTCACAGTAGGCTACGTGGATCCAGCTTTCTGCTTTCTTACCCAGCTCTATTCCTTTTTGATAGAGCGGAAGGGAACTGTCGGGAAAAGCCCTGCCCGAAAGAGAGAGCGCGGAGTTGTAGTAGGCATCGGCCTGGTGATAGTGATACATCTTCCATAACCTGCTGCCGGGCACAACACATGATGCTTTTGCTTCGGCCCAACGGATAATGAGGCGGTTGAAGGGAACATACTGCCCTGGCGGAAGGTGATCGGCCATATCACGCATGGCATCCAGGCGAAGGCTATCGTTTGTTCCATAGCGGATCACATGGTTCAGGGAGTCAAGATAAGCAGGCTGTGAGTGCAGACCGGTGGAGAGCACCAAAAGAAAGAAAAGAAAAAGGACCTTGCACATAGAATGGTTTTCCGAAAATAAGAAAATATGTTCAGCTACAACCGGAAATAAAAAATCCTTCCAGTTTTTCTGAAAGGATCTTTAAAAAAATTGAACTAAACTTACTCTGCCAATACGATCACGTTGTTTTTAAATACTTCCACAACACCGCCTTTTACAGGGAACTGGTGTGTGTTGTTATTATCTTCCGTTAATTCGATGGTGCCGTTTTTTAAGGTGGCAATCATGGCTGCGTGATTGTTGAGCACACCGAAAGAACCTTCAGCGCCCGGAAATACCGCAGACTTTACATGTCCTTCAAACAGTTTTTTATCGGGAGTAATAATTTCTAATTTCATTTTTCAGTTTCAGGTTTAAAGTTAAAAGTTTCAGGTTCTTAAACCCGAAACTTCAAACCAGGAATACTATTATTTTGCTTCTGACAGGATTTTTTTACCTTTTTCAATGGCTTCTTCAATAGAACCAACCAGGTTGAACGCTGCTTCAGGATACTCATCCACTTTACCGTCGAGGATCATGTTGAAGCCTTTGATGGTTTCTTCGATAGGAACCAGTACACCTTTTAAGCCGGTGAACTGCTCTGCTACGTGGAAAGGCTGAGATAAGAAACGCTGAACACGGCGTGCGCGGTGTACGGTTAATTTATCTTCCTCGCTTAACTCATCCATACCTAAGATGGCGATGATATCCTGTAATTCTTTGTAACGCTGTAAGGTATTTTTCACACGCTGAGCACAGTTGTAGTGTGCCTCACCGATTACGGAAGGTGTTAAGATCCTTGACGTAGAATCCAGAGGATCCACCGCAGGGTAAATACCTAACTCCGCAATTTTACGGCTTAATACGGTCGTTGCATCCAGGTGGGCGAAGGTTGTAGCCGGCGCCGGATCCGTTAAGTCATCCGCAGGCACGTATACCGCCTGCACGGAAGTAATGGAACCTCTTTTGGTAGAAGTAATACGCTCCTGCATCGCACCCATTTCTGAGGCTAAGGTTGGTTGGTAACCTACCGCTGAAGGCATACGGCCTAATAAGGCTGATACTTCGGCACCCGCCTGTGTAAAGCGGAAGATGTTATCCACGAAGAATAAGATATCACGGCCTTGTCCTGTACCATCCCCATCACGGAAATACTCCGCCATGGTTAATCCTGATAAGGCTACACGGGCACGTGCTCCGGGAGGCTCGTTCATCTGACCGAACACGAGGGTTGCTTTTGAATCTTCCAGCGCTTTCAGATCTACTTTCGACAGATCCCAGCCGCCTTTTTCCATATCGTGTTTGAATTCCTCGCCGTATTTAATTACGTCTGATTCGATGAACTCACGCAATAAGTCATTTCCTTCACGGGTACGCTCGCCTACACCGGCAAACACAGATAAACCGGCATACGCTTTCGCGATGTTGTTTACCAATTCCATGATCAATACGGTTTTACCTACACCGGCACCACCAAACAAACCGATTTTACCACCTTTGGAGTAAGGCTCGATCAAATCGATTACTTTAATACCTGTAAATAATACTTCGGATGAAGTAGAAAGGTCTTCGAATCTCGGAGCAGCGCGGTGAATAGATACACCGTCGTCTTTTTTCATGGTGTTGATCCCATCGATGGCATCACCTACCACGTTGAACAAGCGGCCTTTTACTTTGTCGCCGATTGGCATTTTGATAGCCGAACCTGTCATCTTCACATTCATACCACGGCAAAGGCCGTCGGTACTGTCCATGGCGATGGTACGTACTGTATCTTCACCGATGTGTTTTTGAACTTCGAGGATTAATGGTGTTCCGCCTTCGCGAACTATTTCCAATGCATCAAGGATATTAGGCAGTTTCCCGCCGTTCAAATCAAAACTTACGTCCACTACGGGACCAATAACTTGAGCAATTTTACCAACCTGGTTAGACATGTTATGTGTGATTTTTAAATTCGGGTGCAAATGTATGGCTTTTAGTCAAAACGACAAACCAAAAAACGGATTTTTAGACGAATAATTAAAGGATTTATTCACAATTCCGGCATTTTACTCACTTTTACAATCTGCTCTAAACCAAGGCTCAATATACGGGGTTATTATTATCTTTAAGCTCCTGTTTTTTTAATTAAAGAAAGCGCATTTAACTCCATGCTACACGAGAACCTTTTATTGATTATTTCCCTGCTCTTTGCGGTTTCCATGCTGGTAATGCTCGGCCAGAAGCTCCGCATCTCCTACCCTATTTTCCTGGTCATCGGCGGGCTTCTCATCAGCCTCATTCCCGGGATCCCCACCATTACCATCGATCCTGATCTTGTATTCCTGATCTTTCTGCCTCCCCTGCTCTATGAAGCCGCCTGGTACACCTCCTGGCAGAGCTTCTGGAAGTGGAAACGCCCGATAGGCCTCCTGGGCTTTGGGCTGGTGCTCTTCACCTCCTGCATTGTAGCCTGGTTTTCGAGCGAAATGATCCCCAATTTCACGCTGGCGCTGGGCTTTCTGCTGGGTGGCATCATCTCCCCACCCGATGCGGTGGCTGCCACTTCCGTACTCAAAGGCTTGAAGATCCCGAAGCGCGTGGTGACCATCCTCGAAGGGGAAAGCCTTGTGAACGACGCTTCCAGCTTAATCGTGTTCCGCTTTGCTCTGGCAGCGGTCACTTCCGGCAGCTTTGTTTTTCAAAAGGCCGCTACGAGCTTTTTCCTGGTGACCGTGATGGGCATTGTGATCGGCCTTGTGGTGGCCCATTTGTTTTATGCCATCCACCGCTGGCTGCCCACCTCCTCCAACATCGATACGGCCCTCACCTTCATGGCGCCTTATTTCATGTATATTACAGCCGAGCATTTTCATTTTTCGGGTGTGATGGCCGTAGTTACCGGCGGGCTCTTCCTCTCATACCGCTCGCACGAAATCCTGAACTACAACTCCCGCCTCCAGACCACGGGCGTATGGTCTACCGTTACCTTTATCCTCAATGGCATCGTGTTTATCCTCATCGGCCTGCAGCTGCCGGTGATCGTCGGAGGCCTCACCGACTATTCCTTTGGCGTAGCGGTAAAATACGGGCTTATCATCAGCCTGCTCACAATTCTTATCCGCATGGTATGGGTATACCCGGCCACCTTCATTCCGCGCTGGCTCAACAAGAGCATCCGCACCAGTGAAAAGAAACCGGGATTCGGCGCGGTGTTCTTAGTAAGCTGGGCAGGCATGCGCGGAGTGGTTTCCCTGGCCTCGGCGCTGGCGATACCGCTGACGCTGGCTAACGGCGAAGCCTTTCCCGAACGGAACCTGATCCTGTTCATTACCTTCATTGTGATCCTTGTCACGCTAGTGATCCAGGGCTTGAGCCTGCCTTTTATCATCAAATACATGAAGATCGAAGCGGATGATGAAACGGCCCCGGTAGAGGAACAGGAAGCCGGGATCCACCTAAGGCTTGCCAAAGCGGCACTGCAAACGCTGGAAGAAAAATATACCAAAGAAGTGGACGAAAACGAGCTGGTGAAAAATCTGAAAGACCGGCTTGAAAACGATATTTCGCTCACAGCACAGCGCATGGAATCGCTGGAATGCGACGACAACCAGGCCAGCGAAATCAGGATATACAATAGCGTGCTGATTGAGATCATTAATGTGCAACGCCGGGAATTAATCGTGCTGCGCCAGGAAAAGGCCTTCGAAGATGAGCTGTTGCGTAAGCAAACCGAACAACTCGATCTGAACGAAGCGCGTCTGAGTATTAAAATAGCCTGATGCTTTGCAACGATGCACATACACCTTCAAAAAAATCATGCAATTGATGAGGCCGTTTGTGTTTTTTTACTAAATTAGCTTATCCCCAGCTAAAACTTTACAGTTATGTTAAGATCCAGCTTATGGCTGTTGCTGTTTTTTTGTTTTACACAATCTTACAGCCAGGACAGCACATTTACGTTTCAGGGGAAAGTCATTGACTTCAGCAACAAAATCCCTCTCGCCCATGTCAGCATACTGATTAACGGGACACTCCGGGGAACCGAAACAGATAGCATCGGACACTTTTCGTTTTCTATCGCAGGCGAACGCAAATTGCTTAAATTTTCTTTGTTAGGTTATGAAACCGTGTATGTGGATCCTTATTTACAGCCCGGTAAAGAGCGACTGATAGGCATGAAGCAAAAAGCTAAGCTTATGGATGAAGTGCTCATTTCCGGTAATGCCATACAGCCCATCGCCAAAAGTAAACGAAGCTATGTGCTGGATTATGATTTTTACGATGATCATATTTTGCTGATTTCTTACGGACTCAGCCAGTCAAGTTATAAACTGGTCCTGATAAATGAAACGGGAGATACGCTAAGTATAATCAAAGCACCGGAAATGCCGGTCAGGTTGTTTAAAGACTGCCTCGGAAACCATTATGTGGTTTGTAAAAAAAACATTTACCAGGTATATTACGACAAGGCCTCGCTTCGTTTCCTTCCCCCTCAAAGCATCAACGATCTGAATAACATATTGATGCCTTGTATTGCCCAGGACTCATCCAATCTGTACCTGATTGTCAAAGAAGGCCCCGGCACGGTAAGCATTAATGAATTTCATGATTTTGATGCGAGCCACACCGGTTTAACCTATTATTATGTTACTAAAGAGCGCAAGCTGAAAAAACCGCTTCTCAGCATTGTAGATGCAGAATCTCTGGGGATGAGGGTGGATGAAAAACGCTTATTAGATGCCAAAGAGGAAGGCCGCAAATCACTTTCATCTTCGTCTAAACACAGGGAAAAACCTATATTGAAAAGCTTTGATGCCCTATTCGGCGAAACCACCGTATACAAAGAAATATACGCACCGCTTTACGTAATTAAAAACCAACTGTATGTATTCAATTTCATAAATTCAAAATTGCAATCCTTCTCTCCTTCCGGAAATCTTTTAAAGGAAGTGAACATGACGGTTCACAGAGACCTCAAATGGAAAAGAAGCATGTGCATTGATGAAAAACTGAGCAAAGCCTATACCTTATTCGAAAAAAAGGGTATTTCCGAATTAAAAGAAATAGATGTACAAACAGGGAAAGAATGCCACTCCGAGAAAATACCTCGTGCATTTGCGGAAAATATAAAAATCAACAATGGCTATATTTATTTTCTTCATAAAGGAGATGAGTTCGATGACACCAGGTATCTGTCAAAACTCAAAATACATTAGACGCTATTTTATTGATGCATTAAAGAATCAGGCTTTCCTGTTTACCAAATCCACCACCAGCTCCGGTGGGCGGCCAATGATGGCAGTATAACCATCGATCACAATAGGCCGCTCAATAAGGATAGGATTTTCAAGCAGAATCTGGATCCACTCTTCATTGGTGAATTTTTTGTCCTTGAATTTTTTCAAATACAATTCCTCTTTCTTTCTCACAATATCCACTGCTTTTACGCCCAGCTTGGCCAGGATAGACTTCAGCTCTTTCTTCGTGATCTTTTCTTTTAAGTATTCGATCACCTCGATCTCACAGCTTTCGCCTTCCAAAAAATTGAGGGCTTCCCGGCACTTGCTGCAACGGGGGTTATAGAGGATCTGAATTTTTTTCACAAGTTGATTTTATAAAATACTGATAATTGGTTTTAAATAATTACGAATGTATACGAATATACAAATGCGTTTTTTGCTTACGCAGATTCGTATATTCGTATTATTTCGTAATCGTAATTATTTTATTTTCGTTTCCCCTGACTCATGAGGAAAGTCTTCAAAAGCTCGTCGATGTTTCCGTCGAGCACACTTTCCGCATCGGTAATTTTTAATTCGGTGCGGTGGTCATTCACCATTTTATAGGGATGCAGGACATAGCTCCTGATCTGCGAGCCCCACTCGATTTTCATCTTTCCTTCTTCTACAGCATCACGCGCTTCATTGCGTTTACGCATCTCCAGCTCGTAGAGCTGCGAGCGGAGCATCTGCATGGCCTTTTCGCGGTTACCCAGCTGCGAGCGTTCTACCTGGCACACCACCACAATACCGGTAGGCTTGTGGGTGAGCTGTACTTTCGATTCTACCTTATTTACGTTCTGTCCTCCAGCACCGCCGCTTCGCGAGGTACTCATTTCAATATCGTTCGGGTGAATGTTGATCTCGATGGTATCATCTACTACCGGGTACACGTACACGGATGCAAAAGAAGTATGCCTCTTGGCATTGGAATCAAAAGGACTGATGCGCACCAAACGGTGTACACCATTCTCTCCTTTGAGGTTGCCATACGCATAGTCGCCGTCGATCTGGATAGATACGGATTTGATACCGGCCACATCGCCGTCGCTGCGGTCGAGCTCGGTGAGCTTGAAGCCATTCTTTTCTGCCCACATCATATACATACGCTCGAGCATGCTCGCCCAGTCGCAGCTTTCCGTTCCTCCCGCACCCGCATTGATCTGCAGCACGCAGCTCAGGGCATCGTCCGGAGAATTAAGCATGTTTTTGAATTCCACATCATCGAGGATCTTAGCCGCAGCCTGGTAAAGCTCTTCGGCATCTTTCTCCTCAGCATCTCCCGATTTGAAAAACTCATACATGGTATCGAGGTCCTCGATCGCGGAGGTGAGCTTATCATAGGAGCTTACCCACGACTTGCGCGCTCTTACTTCTTTTAATACAGCTTCCGCTTTTTTGGAATCGGCCCAGAAATTGGGATCAAGGGTTTTTTCTTCGAGCTCCCTCAGCTCGTGGCTCTTCTTATCGTAGTCAAAGAAACCCCTTCAGAGCGATATGTCGTTCGTGAAGGTCCTTAAGTTGGTCTGTTGTAAACATGGCGCAAAGGTATAACTAATTATGAAAGTATGAAATTCAACCCCGGCAGATCGCGCAGGTGCCTATCGCGCAGACCTGAGAGGTCTTAAAGACCTCTCAGGTCTATGACCGGCTGGCACCTGCGCGATCTGCCGCAGAATAATCATACTTCAAAAACAAGAGGTAACAGATGATCATGATGATCCCGAAACTGAAAAGCCCCATGCAAAAGGCGATAATCAGGTGCTGGAGAATTCCGAAAGCCAACAGGTAAATTTTACAGGACCTGAACCAGATGGTAAAGGGGAACAGCAGCTGGTACGCCAGCGTTGCATAGTTCAGCGCTATACAAAACCAGAGAGGCAGGCCCATCAATAAGCCACTCGTATATTCAGGAATCTGAAAAATGTAATGCACTGCCGAACCATTGAGCCAGGCAGCATCCGTCAGCTTGAACCAGGCTGCCAGGAAATAGGCCAGGCAGATCTGGATTTTAATGCCTGCCAGCGCCATATTGTGAAAGGCGGTTTTCAGGTCATTGAAAAAAGGAGAAGCACTTTGCTTTACAGAAAAAAAGATGTTGAAGAACAGCAGTTGATTCAACAGGTAATCGCCCGAGGTAAGCGTGGCATACAAGTAGTTGTTCATGTTCAGTACCAGCAACCATAGTAACGCATTGGTGATATAGTTCGACCGCCTGAACAATCCCAACAGAGCGAGTGCTAACAGTAACATGATACAGCCGATGGCAAAGCCTTTTGAGTAGTGATTATTTAAAAGGAAAGCAAGGTTCTTAATGCCACCCGGAAACGCCTGCCTGGTATAGATCATGGCCTTATCGGAAAACAAGGTTCTGAAATGATAGAAATACACAAAAGCTTTATATAGCAAGAACATATAAAGGGCATTCCTGAACCAGCCGGTCTCTTTAGCCTGCCTTCTGAACTTAAAAAAATATGTGACCAGGAAATTTATAACAGGGAAAGATTTTTGAAATAATATACGACGGGCTTTTTGCCGGGCTGTGTGGTGATCAGCAAGAGCTCATAATCTTTTCCGTTTTTCCAACACCTGAAATTGCGGAAATAGTACCTCGCGCCACGCTCCAATATAGCAAAGCTTGACAGATCAGGCCTTGCCGTAAACAGCTGATTGGTTTCGCCCAGGTCGGAGGCCAGGTAGTTGATGGCATTACTCATCAAAAGAACCTCTGTTTCCCTTCCCAACAGGGCCGTATAGGGCTTTCTTCTCTTCAAGAGATGATGCGTGATACTCCTCCAGGCCTGCCATGAATGATCGGCGGCAGAGCCATTCCGGATCATCAGGTCGAAGCGCTTTTGAGGTGCAGGGACAAAGACCGTCCACTGCTGGTAAAAATAGGGATAGCAATAAAAATCAGACGCTGCATTCAGCTTCCCACCTGCTTTTACAGGAGCGGCATAATTAAGGACTAAGGTAAAGTGAAGCCCCAGGAAGAGAAGCATACCAGCCGCGAGTATGTTTTTCAGGGCCGGCTTCATGACTAGGGCTTGATGGCGTGTTTATCAAATTCGAGCTCTACCTTTTTCTGTGTGATGCTTTCCAGCAAAGGCTTAAGCATCGTTTGCACATTGGCTTCGGTTTCCTTATAAACGATCTGGTTGAGGCTGTCGCTTTTAAAATAATTTTCGGCGCGCTTATAAGCCAGCTGGGTGATCAGGGCTTCGTTGTCGAGCAGAAAATAGGTAGTGGCATTATAGATCCTGGTTTTTTGCTGGTCTATTTTATAATAGCAGATCTCCGGCTTCGGCAAAACAATGTGCACCACGGAGTCTTTCACGCTGATCTGGTCCTTTCTGATCTTTGCCAGGTCGATGCAGCCCGCCATTTCTCCGCTCACTACCAGCAACACTTTGGAGTCGGGAAGATAATCGCGCTCTATATTATACTCAAGGACATCTTTAATGGTGAGCTTAACCAGCTCCATCCTGCCAATAGCCTGGATCTTCGTCACGGCCATATCATTGGTTTCCGTAATTTTTGTTGATTCTTTTTCCGGGCGAAAGAGAAACCAGCCTATGATCAGCGTCAATATAATAACAACCAGGTAAGGCGTTATGGAAATATGCCGGATGGCGGATATTTTTTTATAAAACTGAGACAAAATCAATAATCAGATCAAAACTGTGGTAAATATACACAATTAGCCAAGCGGATGCTTTAGAAGAATCTCCTCTTTTGATGATTTTATTCCCCATAAATTATTTACAGCCATGGGGTTGAGGATTTAATGAACCAACCAACAGGCATACATTTACGATAAGTCTTTAAAAAACCGGTATTTAGTAAAAAACGCATTCTGATAAAAACAGGGCTCTAAAAGGGGTGGCATAAAAATTAATATAGGGGATGTAGTGGCTGATGAACCCCTAAAAAACAAAAAAATCAAAATTAATGGGTTACATCGACATCAGAAAGGTATTAATCTATAAATTCGCAAACCAAATCTAAACTTAAAAAACAACCTTATGAAAAATCTCAAATTGATATTAGTAGCAGCCGTTTTATCTGCATCTACTTTATTCACCACATCTTGCAATGGAGGCGCTGAAAAGGAAAAAAACCCATTGGCTGACAGTCTTGCCGGCGTTAATGGAGAGTTAAACGGCCAATTATCAGAAAAAGAGGCTGCATTACAGGAGTTTGTAACATCTTTCAACGAGATCCAGGATAACCTCAATGCGATTAAGGAAAAAGAGAAAATTGTTTCCAAAAGCGCAGCAAGCGGTGACGTGAAAAGCAAAGAAGAGCAAATTAAAGAAGATATCCAGGCGATGTATGATTTAATGGCTAAAAACAAAAACAGGATCGGTTCTTTAACTAAAAAATTAAAAGAATCCAATGCTAAAATCGCCGGCTTAGACGAGATGATCGCTAACCTCCAGGCTCAGATCGATGCGAAAGATGCAGAGGTTGCCGAGCTGAAAACTCAACTGGAAGCTAAAAATATCGAGTTAAGCAACATCCAGATGAACCTGGAAACTGTAGAAGCTGAAAGCTCTAACAAAACAACGATGCTGAACACAGCTTACTACGCCATAGGTACTTCTAAAGAATTAAAAGAGAAAAACGTAATCAGCAAAGAAGGTGGTTTCATCGGTCTCGGTAAATCAACTAAAGTAAAAGAAGACTTCAATAAAGAATACTTCACTAAAGTTGACATCTCTGCTACCAACTCTATCAACATCGGCGCTAAAAAAGCCAAGATCATTACTACTCACCCTACCAACTCATACAAAATTGTAGGTGAGAAACCGGTTGAAAGGATTGACATCCTTAACCCGACTGAGTTCTGGTCTTCTTCAAAATACCTGGTGATTATCACTGAATAATCCGGACATTTTAAAACCAATGAAAGGCAGCTATCGTACATGCGGTAGCTGCTTTTTTATGCCCCATTTTTTTGTATGTTTAATTATAAATTCTCTTCATTGATGAAACAGATCGCCTTCCTTGCCTGCCTTTTCTGCAGTATGACAGCGTTTACGCAAAACGATACGCTCATCAAAAACTTCGATAGCAAGCGCTACCAGCTCAATAAAAAGGGGATGATCGTGCTCAGCACCTGGGGAGGAGCCAGCATTGCGGGGAGCGCGGCTGGCTACGCCCTCACCAACAGCTACGAGGAAAAGCAATTCTACCTGATGAACGGCGCCTGGGGCCTGATCAACCTCGGCATTGCCTTACCGGGAGCCCTGGCTTCCGCAAAAAGCAGCACCTCCATCCATGAGATGCAAAAGACGCAAACCAAAATGGAAAAGATCTTCCTCGCCAATGCCATGCTGGACGTGGCTTACGTGGCCGGTGGCGTGGCTCTGAAGCAATACGGCTATAACCAAACCGAGGTAAGAAAACAACAGCAGTTCAATGGCTTCGGCAATGCCGTGATCATCCAGGGCGCAGGCCTGCTGGTATTCGACTCGTTTATGACGATCCTCAATAACCGGAACCGGAAAAGGAACCTGGACCCGATCCTGAAAAAAGCCAGCATTTCCTTCACCGGAAATTATTTCAGGCTTGGATATCGCTTTTAACGAAATCCATTTATCTTTATAGCATGAAAGCGATTATTCAGCTAAGGGAGATCAAAAAGGAATACCGGATCGGCACCGAAGAGATCCACGCCCTGAGCGGTGTAACGCTTGACATTTTCAAAAATGAATATGTGGCGCTGATGGGTCCCAGCGGAAGCGGAAAATCCACACTCATGAACATGCTCGGCTGCCTGGATTCGCCCAGCTCCGGCGAATATATCCTCAACGACCTGTCGGTAGCCCAAATGAGCGACAACCAGTTGGCGGAAGTCCGCAACAAGCAGATCGGCTTCGTATTCCAGACCTTTAATTTATTACCACGCTCCTCGACCCTCGAAAATGTGATGTTGCCTTTGGTATATGCCGGCATTGAGAAAAGCAAGCGGGAAGAAATGGCCAAAAAAGTATTGAAGCAGGTGGGCCTCGAAAACCGGATGTCGCACAAGCCCAACGAGCTCTCCGGAGGCCAGCGCCAGCGTGTAGCCATAGCGCGGGCACTCGTGAATAATCCTGCTATCATTCTAGCCGATGAGCCAACCGGAAACCTCGACAGTAAAACCTCTGTGGAGATCATGGGACTGTTTGAAGAGATCCATCGTAACGGAAATACCATCATCCTGGTAACACACGAAGAAGACATCGCCCTGCACGCCCACCGCATTGTGCGCTTGAAAGACGGCCTCGTGGAATCTGATAATCAAAACAACAATATCACCACCTTCCAAAAACGGATGGACAGTATCAATCTCGCGAAAGAGCATTAGATCATTCTACATCACAATCGAACGCTGGAACTCCAACGACGTTCTGGGTGAATGGCTCTTATACGATTATTAGTGACATAAGCATATCCGTAAAAAATAAAAAAGGCTCCCGTTGATATACAACGGGAGCCTTTCTTTTTAATCTATGATTGTTATGATTAAGATAACTTAGCACTCAGCTCTTCCCACTTCGTCATTTCTGCCTCCAGCTCTTTTTTCAACTTGTTATAATTATTGAAAAAGGCCGGCTCTTTCGTCAGAGCCTCATAGGCCACCGGGTCGGCCAGTTTGGTATCTAATAATTTCAGTTCGGTTTCCAGGCGCTCAATGTTCTCTTCCGCTTTTTTGATCTGAGATTGGATCTGCGATTGTAGTTTTTTCTTTTCTGCAGCCTCAAAATCGGAAGGAGCCACCACTTTTTTCTCCGCTACCGGGACCGCTTTCACGCCCGACTTATCCAGGTCAAGCTCGTTGAGGCGCTCCACCTTACGGATCTCCATGAACTCCTTAATGTCGCATAAGTACTCTTTCACATGCCCGTCCCTGAACTCGAATAAGCGGTCGCACATGCCGGTCATGAAATCCCTGTCGTGACTTACCATCACAATCGTTCCTTCATAATCGATCAGAGCCTGCTTTAATACTTCCTTCGATTTAATATCGAGGTGATTCGTAGGCTCATCGAGCAGCAAGAGGTTGTATGGCTCTAACAATAATTTGCAAAGCGCTAAACGCCCGCGCTCTCCTCCACTCAGTACCTTTACCTTTTTATCGATGTCTTCTCCCTGGAATAAAAAGGAGCCCAGCAGGCTACGCACCTGCCTCCTCACATCACCAACCGCCAGCTCATCAATGGTTTCAAACACCGTCTTGTCAAGGTTCAGTTTTTCTTCCTGGTCCTGCTCAAAGTATCCCATCAGTACACTGTGCCCTAACTGAACATTCCCATCGAACTGAATTTTTTTGGCGATCATTTTCATCATCGTCGATTTTCCTTCACCGTTACGCCCAACCAATCCTATTTTTTCTCCTTTGGTAATGATAAAGTTTGCATCTGAGAAAATTTGCTTCTCGCCGTATTTTTTTCCGGCATGCTCTGCCGTGATCACAATTTTGCCGCTATGCGCCGGGGCAGGAAAGCGAAACCTCACGGCTGCCGTATCCACATCGTCCACTTCCACGCGATCCATCTTGTCGAGCTTCTTGATCAGTGATTGAGCAAAGGCTGCCTTACTGGCTTTCGCACGGTTCTTATCAATCAGTGTTTCGTATTGGTTAATGATACGTTGCTGATTTTTTGCGGCATTCTCCTGCTGCTCCCGGCGCTCCTGGCGCAGCTCGAGGTAATGCGAATAATTGGTTCTGTAATCGTAAATCTTCTGGTTCACGATCTCGATCGTTCGCTTGGTCACGGTATCGAGAAACGTTTTATCGTGGCTGATGAGTACCACAGCTCCCGCAAAGGTTTCCATGAACTCTTCGAGCCATTGGATCGCTTCAATATCGAGGTGATTCGTCGGCTCATCGAGCATCAGCACGTCCGGGCGTTGCAGCAACAGCTTGGCCAGCTCAATGCGCATCCGCCAGCCACCACTGAACTCAGAGGTTTGCCTGCTGAACTCTTTGCGGTCGAATCCCAGGCCGATCAGAATCTTTTCGATTTCTTCGGTGGTATTGCTTGCCCCTACAATGTCGAGTCGTGTGTTAATGTCCGTCAGGTCTTCGATCAGCTTCATGTAAGCATCGCTTTCGTAGTCGGTGCGGGTTTCCAGTTGATGGTTGATATCATCGAGGCGTGCCTGCATGGCTTTGATCTCGGCGAAAGCGCTTTCGGTTTCTTCAAAAACCGTACGCCCGTGCTGGTGCGTCATATCCTGGGGCAGGTAGCCAATCTTACAATCTTTGGGGATCGTCACCTCTCCTTTGGTAGGGCTCTGATGCCCTGCCAGTAATTTCAACATGGTACTTTTTCCTGCACCATTTTTGCCTGCCAGGCCGATCCTGTCTTTAGGATTGATCAGAAAAGAAACGTTATCGAATAAGTTAAAGCCCCCGAAGGAAACCGTAACGCTGTTAATAGAAACCATTTGCTATGAAAAATAATAAATTTTAAGGCCGCAAAGATACGGAATTTAGTGATTGGTTGGTACGGATTATATTGGCTTCGGGAGCCGCGGCCAACAACCGGGAAGTTTTATCTGGGTGGCTGAGGCTCTCGAAGCCACCCCATTACACATTCCGCTTGGGCGGCTCCCAAGCGCTTTCGTTGCTGGAAGAGATAAAGCGGAAAAAGCCGATAAACAGGGCCGCATTCATCAGGATAAAATGCCCCAACGCATTCACCAGGGGTAACTTAATCTTAACCCTTTCGAGATAAACCGTTAATACCGGCAATACCACCAACAGGGAATAGGACAGCATCACCACAAAAAACCAGGGGTAATAAAAGGAGATGCATACTGCCATAAAAAACGAAATAATCAGGGCGAAAGGCGTAAACCAGCGCAGGACCTTGTGCGACAGAAACGCGAAGCCAAAGCCTTTGTAGGGGGGAAACAAGAGGTTCTGATAGTAATACAGGTTCCTGAAATTGCCCAGGGAGATCCGCACCTTGCGCCTGAACTCGATCATGGGCGCATCGTTCACATCCTCATAGCACACGGCCTCCGGCTCGAACAAGACCTTTCCTTTCCCGGAGATCACGTCCAGGGTGATAAAAAAATCGTCCATCAGGAAACCGTCCGGCACTTTCACAAAGCGTTCTCTTTTGATGGCGTAGCAACCGCCCTCTACACCTACCACAAAACCATAGACCTGGCTTTCATGGAATTTCAGCTGATTTTCGAAGTTCATGTAATGGATCTCCTGGGCAGAGATACCTTCGTTATGCGGTGAGAATTTTTTGATGTTGCCGCATACCATCTGCGCGTCCTTTTTCAGCAGGTTATATACCAGGGCTTTGATGGTGAGAGGCTCGAAGAACACATTGGCGTCGGTAAAAATGAGGTAATCGCTTGTGGTAAGATCCACCAGCTCATTGATGATCTTGAGCTTTCCGGAACGGCCGGTTTTTTCGATCAGCCTTATGGAAGCGCTGGTAGCAGCATATTCACGGATGATGGCATTACTTGCATCGGTGGAATGATCGGAACCGATGAGGATCTGCAGCTTATCTTTCGGGTAATCGGAATTGAGGATGGATTCCAGTTTCCGGCGGATCACCTTCTCTTCGTTGTATACCGAAAATACAACCGTTACCTCGGGCCATTCACCTACAGTCGCATAATCATTTTTCACATAGGTCATCCTGCGCGCCTTTTGCGCCATCAGCCAGGGAAAGATCCCATAACTGAACAACGGTATCAACAGGCATACCGAAAATACGATGACCAGGAAAACTGCCATGCTTAGAATCTCTTAGTTTTCCGAATAATCTTTGACGACATGGTACAGGGTATCCCTTTCCACCGGTGTGCGTTTCACCTGCTTGATCAGGTCTACCAATTGCTGGGTCGTCAGCTTAGGCGTTTGCTCTTCCGCTCCGGCCATGCTGTATATCTTCGTGGTATCGTCGATGGTTCCGTCAATATCATCCACGCCGAAGTTGAGCGAGAGCTGGGCCGTGTTGCGGCCGATCATGGCCCAATAGGATTTGATGTGATCGAAATTATCGAGGTAAATGCGGCTGATCGCATAGTTGCGCAGGTCTTCGATCACACTCACCTCAGGCACATCCGACATTTCATTATTTCCGTTCCTGAATTTTAAAGGAATAAAGGCATTGAAGCCACCCGTCTTATCCTGGAGCTGCCTCAGGCGGTCCATGTGGTCAACCCTGTGGGCAAAGGTTTCGATATGGCCATAGAGCATCGTGGCGTTGGACTGCATGCCGAGCTTATGCCATTCTTCATGGATGGCGAGCCATTCTTCGGCGCTGCATTTTCCCCCGGCAATTTTATCGCGGATCTCCTTATCAAAAATCTCGGCACCACCACCGGGCATAGAGTCCAGGCCGGCTTCCTTCATGATCTTCATGCCTTCCGCATAACTGACTTTGGCTTTTTTAAAAATATAATGAAGCTCCACAGGCGTCAGTGCTTTGATGTGAAGCTCCGGGCGGTGCTTTTTGATTGCTTTGAAGAGCTCCGTATAAAAGGCTAAATCTTGTTTTGGGATCACGCCACCTGTCATGTGCACTTCAGTAACTTCCTTACCATCGTATTGCTTGATGATGTCGAGCATCTGCTCAATGGAGAGCTCCCAGCCTTCCGAGCGCTGCTTGATGAGGCGCGAATAGGCACAGAACGAGCAGGTATACACACAGATATTGGTAGGCTCCACATGGAAATTACGGTTGAAGTAAACCAGGTTCCTGTTCTTCTTTTCCCTTACAAAATTGGCTAAAGTGCCCAGGTACGACAAGCTCCCATGCTCATAGAGGTAAACACCTTCATCAAAAGAAATACGCTCGCCGGCAAATACCTTATCGGCTATGGTTTTCAGTTCACGGTCGATACGTTCCGACTGTACAATCACTTCCTGTGGATTTTCCATAATCATGAAACAAAGGTAGACAAATGTCTATACATTTAGACAAATTTCCACCCTTTTGTCCTGTAAAACAAATGAACAGCGCTTTTGTTAAGGGCATAAAAAATCCCGTCACGGCAGGCCGTGACGGGATTTTTATAATGAATTTAAACCGGGCTTATTGCTTGACCATTCGGCCGATTTTCACCGGCTGATCGGCTTTAAGCACTTTGAAGATGTACACGCCACTTGCCAGGGCTGCTGTATTCACAACTGTATGCTCAGAGCCCAGGTTTTGCGCGATTACCAGTTTACCTAAAGCATCATAGATCTGAACGGAAGCATTAGATACTAATTCCTGAGAAACAGAAATATTCAGGATACCGCTGTTAGGGTTTGGATACACATTGACAGAAGTACCGGATAACTCATCGATACCTGATGTTGTACAAGTGATCACAGAAAGGGATAAGCTGGCAGTGCCGATGCAAGAGCCGTTGGCAGTTCCTACGGAGTACGTCGTAGTTGTCGTAGGGCTTACAACGATCACCGGCGTCGTGGCGAATGTTGACCACAGGTAGCCTGTTCCGTTACCGGTAGCAGTTAAGGTAGCAGAAGATCCTGAGCAGATGGTTGCTGTAGAAGAGCTCACGGAAACTGTAGGATTTGGAGTAACAGACACCGCTACTGTTTTAGTACCTGCACAGCCTGAAGTTGTACCCATTACGGTATACGTTGTAGAGCTGGTTGGGTTGGCAGTAACTGTAGATGTAGTTGCTCCACCTGGCATCCAGGAGTAAGTTGTAGCACCTGAAGCAGTGAAAGAAACCGCTGCACCGCTACACACCGAGCTGGAAGAAGCTGCTACAGAAACAGAAGGAGCTGCGTTCACGTTTTGAGTAACCGTTGTAGTTGCTGTACCACATGAAGAAGTACCTGTAATGGTATAAACTGTTGTTGCAGCTGGAGTAGCTACCACAGAACCGCCGTTAGCAGAGCTTAAGGTAGCAGCAGGAGCCCAGGTATAAGTCGTAGCGCCTGATACCGTTAAGGTAGACGATTGTCCTGCACAGATTGCTGTGCTTGAGCTCGTCGCGTTGATCACCGCTACAGCCGATACGGCAACGTTAGCCGATGCCGAAGCAGTACCGCAGGCATTGGTTCCGGTAACCGTATACGTTGAGTTGGAAGCCGGAGCAAATGTAGCCGAAGCCGTGGATTGACCTCCCTGCCATGCATAAGTCGTGGCACCGGAAGCCGTCAGTGTAGCAGTTGCACCTGTACAAACAGTAGAAGATGCCGGAGAAACCATCACCGTTGGCTGAGCCACAACAGTGATCGGTGTGGATTTTTTATCAACGCAGGTAGGAACCGAAGACCATGGAATATTAGTAACGATCAATGAATCATTGAATGTTCCGGTTACCGTATAGTTGTGGTTCTGATGCTTGTTAGTGAAACGTCCTGTTCCATCACTGAAATTCCAGATATAGGCAGAATCCAAACCGGTAACAGGAATAGCCCATTTTTTGCAGAACCGCGATACGTTGAACATGTAGTTTTCAGCTACAGCAGAGTTCACGGAAGTATTGGTATTAGACAATGTTGCTGTGATACACATGGGCGATGTTGGAGTTACCGTGTAATCAGCTGTCATATTATATGAATAGATCGGAAATACAACCGGCTCATAATCAGCAGGCGCTGTAAATAAAGCGCTTGTATTAGAGAAGGTTGTGTTTGATAATCCGATATAGCCTCTGCCCTCTCCATAGTTCAATGTGGCTGCTGTTGGTGTATTGGCAGGCGCCATGTAGAACCTGATCGTATCGGTATTAACAGTTGATCCGTTTTTAACAACTACTGCAAAATTGGTAGTCATGGTCCTTGGAGCCGTTAATGCACCATAATAATAAGCAGCCGTCGTAACGTTTGCCGTCATGGAGTCGATTTTGGCTACGGGAACACCGGCACCGTTCACACTGTATAAATAAGCTTTTGTAGGAACTGCAGGAGATGTACTACCTGCTCTTCTTACAGCAATAAAGCCCAGACCTGTAACCGTGAGGGTAGCAGTATTCGGATAAGAATAGGCGCCGCCGTAAGCACTTGCACCTGTACGGGTAGAAGAAAGGGTTACATAGTTCTGTGATGGATTTTTGTAGTAGTTTTTGGTATCTACATAATAGTTCGTATCCACACAATTGGCTGTTGCTACAGCTAAGTTGCCTTTATGTAACTGGCTGGTTGTGGAGAAGTGTTTGCCGGTAAACGGCTCTGCCGCATGAACCTGGCTGGTAAGTTGTGCCTGCATGCCCGTTATAGAAGCCGTGGCAATTGCACCCGTTAAAAGTATTTTTTTTATCATGTTAAAAGGTTTTTGTATAGGAGTACAATATATAACAAAATTCGACAAAAAAAAATCTCTATGAGTGACCGTTAATCAGAATCACCCCATGAAATACCGGTATTTGTCGACAAAACCTTTCTTATGTTTTTGATTTACAAAACCATACGAAAAAGACCCTTCGTTTTCACGAAAGGCCTTTTAACACTTATGAATGAGTGAATTTTTATTTAATCACAGTCAGTTTGCTGAATGCCTGGGCATTGTTTGCTTTAACACTGTACATGTAGATACCTGCATTTAAAGAAGCTACGTCAACTTTTGCGCTGTGGCTTCCTGCTTGCAGGTTTTCCAGCTTCAGGTTTTGCACCTGCTTGCCAGTCACGTCAAATAAAGCGATCTCTGCATTTCCTGCCTGAGCCAGGTTAAAGTTAATGTTTACTTCATCTTTTGCCGGGTTAGGGAAAGCCGGAGATAAGCTCAGGCCGTCTTTGCTGATTTCTTTTACATTAACATCAAGCTGTTCAGCCGTTACGATCGGGAAGATCCCCAAATCGGTGGTAATAGTCCAGCCTGCTTTCATAGTAGCCCATGCATTGGTATTGTCTTTATCCCATGCAGTAAGCGTTGAAGTAGAAGCACATCCGTCAGCCGACTGAGCCAGGCCAAGGGTATCCTGTCCGGCACCTGAAAAATCAGCTGATACGAAGAAGGAGCTGGTTGTTAAAGATACCGGCGTTGTAAAGTTGAAGATGTTTGCGGTGTAAGAACCAGCCGTTAAAGTAGAGATGGTTTTGGTTTCACTGGTTCCCAGTAAAGCTCCCGGAGCACCGGCGTTGTCAGCATATACTTTAACCGTCATCACACCCGTTCCCGGTCCGCCTGCTTTTTTCAAGCCAATGAATAAAGATACCTGGCCGATAGTACCGGGAAGCATTAAACTTTTATCAGCAAGGGTGTAACGCATTGCTTTTTCTTTGTCACCGAAACGGTTGTTTCCTGACACGTAACCACCTGAAACGCTGGTAGTTCCTGCGCCGTACACAGTAATGGTACATGTGCTGTTTGTAAAAGAACCAGGGATAAATGCCGTAGTACTTGGAGTTAAAACACCAGCTGCCATATTCTGAGGCTTGGTAATCGTTACCAGCTCAGTAGCCACTTTGGTTTGTTGTGCAGATAAGCTTAAGCCAACTGCAAGGGACGCAAATAAGTAAATTTTTTTCATTGTGTGTTTGTTTTGATATAATTTAAATTGGTTAATCGCGCCAAACATACAATAACTTTCCATATATCAAAAACCGTTTAAAAAAAAGATCGGACTCTTATCATTTTTTGGAGGATTATGTAAATATTTAAGAATTAGCATCTTTATCCTAAATATTTAGTTTTTTTCGTTAAATTTGGAATTGAGTCTGAACCCGTTCAAACATATTATTGGCATTAGAAACATACATTTAGCCTGTTTGTATGTTTTCGTGTCGTTTTTCATATCCTCAACTGCTTTTTCGCAGGTAAAAAACGAAGATGAGCTCAAAAAACAGGCAAATACCTTATTTGAGGCCGAAGACTACAATGCTTCCTATAAACTTTACTCACAGCTCGTCTCCCTTTATCCCAAAGATCCTGAATACAATTACCGCCTCGGCGTGTGTATGCTCTTTACCGAGCCCGATAAGAAAAAACCCTTCACCTATTTTCAGATTGCCTTAAAAAATCCTGCGGAAGCACCAAAGGACGCTAAATTTTACCTTGCCAAAACCTATCACGTCAATTATAAATTCGACGATGCCATTAAGCTTTATAACGACTACAAGCAAACGGCCGGTGCCGCCTCCGTCAAAAGACTCCAGGTAGATCGCGAGATAGCCGCCTGCCGCAATGGCAAGCGCCTGCTCTCCAACTTATCCGACCTGGTGGTCATCAGCAAAAAGCAACTCAACGAAGCCGATTATTTTCGCAGTTACGACATCAAAGACATCGGCGGTAAGTTGCTGGTAAAGCCCGAAGATTTTAAAACCGGCGCCGACAAAAAGAAAAAGGACAACTCGGTGGTCTATCTTCCGCGAAGTGGTGAGCGTGTCTATTATTCGAGCTATGGCGATAACGGCAGCAACGGCCGGGATATTTATTTTGTGAACCGCCTTCCGAACGGCAGCTGGAGCAAGCCGCAGCCTATGCCCGCCCCGGTGAATACCGAATACGACGACGATTATCCTTTCCTTCACCCGAATGGCCGCACCCTGTATTTCAGCTCCAAAGGGCACAACAGCATGGGTGGATACGATGTCTTTAAAACAACCTACGACCCGGAAACCCAAAGCTGGAGCAAGCCGGAGAACCTGGAGTTCCCGATCAACTCGCCCGACGATGATATTTTATTTGTGACCGACTCGCTCGAAAAAACCGCCTTTTTCAGTACCGGCCGTTACAGCCCTTATGGCAAAATAGATGTGCTCAAAATAAATACCGAGCGGCGCCCGATGAACTTCGCAGTCCTCAAAGGCACGGTGGTGAAAGAAGATGTAGCGCAAAGTATTCTTTCCAAAATCACGGTGAAGAACATGGCCAATGGCGAAATTGTGGGAACCTACCAGGCCAAAGAGAACGGCGACTACTACATGGAATTACCGAACGGTGGAAAATTTATTTTCACGGTGGAAACGCCGGGCCTCACCACGCAGTCGGACGGGGTGCAAATGCCCATGGCCTATTCCCTGAAGCCTTACAAGCAGGTTGTTTCCTATGAGCAGAAGGTCTTAAAGATCATTAACTATTTCGACGGACAGATTGCCGATGAGAATTACTCGATGATGATAGACCTCATTGAGAAAAAAGCCAAGCTGGAAGTGAATGAAAATGATCCTTACAACAGCGGACTCAAAACCTCTTCGCCAAACACCAACGCCTCGGCTGCCAAAACAAATACGACAAGTGCCGTGAGCACCACCAACCCAACGGCGCAGGGAGACAATACGACAAGCACCAAAAGCGGCAATAACAATACGAATAAAAACGTAACCAACGAACAGCTCCTTACCATTGCCAAAACAGATGCCATAGAAGCGGACAACGAAAGCAAAAATCTGAAGCAGGATGCGCAGGATGCTTTTGACCTCGCCACACAAAAAACCGCAGAGGCTGTCTCACTGCAGAAACAGGCCGATGATGCCACCACTAACCTCAACAGCATCACAGATGTTGCTAAAAAAAATGAGGAGACTATCAAAATAAACCAGCTGAAGGAAGATGCCAGGATGGCAACAAACATTGCCACCACGGCTACCGAGCTGGCAAAAAAACTGGAGATGGATGCCAACCAGAAAAAGCAGGAGGCAGAGCTTACCAACCAGTATATCAAAGAGCTGGAAGCCATTACCAAAAACAAGAATAACAAGGAAGCGCTGGCCAAGCTCGAGCAGATCCAGAAACAGCTGGATGACCTCTCGAAACAAAAAAACCAGTCGGATGAACTGATCTCATCCATTAAGGCGGAGCTTGATCTGAAGCAGAACGAGCTGAAAAAAACGGAGAACAAGAATAACGAGATCCTGAAAGAGATCAGCTTGCTGAAAGACGAATCGAAAAACCTGGAAAGCGACCTTGCTAACGAAACCGATAAATCACTGAAAGAAAACATCAACGCGCAGATCAGGGAGCTGAACAATGACATCGATACCAAAAACAAGGAGCTTACAAATAACAACCAGAAGATTGCCAGCCTGCAGAGCCAGGTAGACGGCCTGAACCAGGAGCTCACGATCTCTTCCAAGATCCTGAATGAGGACAACAACAGTACGGTGGCCGTCAACACTTCCAACGCGAATAACAAGTCGGGAACGGGCAACACAACAGCCATCGACAACAACCAGAATACGTCTGCAGAAAATAATAGCCTGAGCTATGAAGGCATTACCAAAAAATACGACACGCAGGTCAATTCCAAAACGATCGACACTTCCAGCAAAGAGGAGCTGGGAACACAGAACCAGATCCTGAAGGATTACAATAAGGAGATCAACGAGCTGGTAGCCCTTGATAAAAATCAGTTATCGAAAACCAAAAATGATGCGGAAAAGAAAAAGCTGAATGCCGAGATCAAAGAGCTTGAAAAACAAAAAACAAAAAACGACCAGCTCATCGCCTCGAATAGCAATGCCTTGAAGAAACTGGAGTCGCAAAACATCGCCTCTAACACGACAACGCCGGGCAATACGGGCACAACAACTACTTTGACTCCAAATGGAGGAAATGAAACGGCTTCCTCAAACACGATTGCGCCGAACAACACCGGTGATCCCGGCAATACCGCTGCCACCAATACGCTCAGCACCGACAAGACTTCGGAAAACCCGGGAGCAGGCATACAGCCGATCAATACAAGCACTTCGGCCGGCAATAGCACTTACCTCAACGATCTGAATAATCTGAAAAACGGCTTGTCTGCCAATTCGGGCCAGGCTACTGCCAATTTCGATTATAACAACTACCAGGAAGCGGGCTCTTTAGCACTCAAACAAGCAGCCGACAAAAAATTTGAAACCGCCAAACAGAATGAGAGCAACTTAAACGCACTGATCGCCAAAACCGAAAGCGATCTCAAAGCCAATGCGGGAGGCAAGGCCAGTGTTTTGGTAAATGAAGCGGAAGCCCTTAATAACAAGGCATTTGAGCAACGAAAAGAATCGGCAGGCAAATCGGGAGAAGAAAAAAATGCGCTCATTGCCAGGGCTCTTGAAAATGAAAAGCTGGCCGTCGATAAAAAACTACAAGCTTCAGAGATCCAGAAGAAGGATAACCAGAATACCTTTGACAGCAATAGCCGTACACTGGCCGAACTGCAAAAGCTAAGCGCCTCCAAAACAAGCAACGACATCAGCCAGGCCAATTTACTGGCCGATGAAGCTGCTATCAATTTCAACCAGGCGCAAAAGATCCGGGACGAATCCAACGCTTATCCGTCGGGAGCCGCCAGGCTGGGCGGACTGGGCAATGCCGAAGAGAAAGAGAACGAGGCCCTGGCGAAACAGCAAAAAGCCATCCAGCTCCTGGCCAAAGCCAACCCTTCTTATAAAGTGAAAACGACTTCTCCGGGAAGCGATCCGGGAGCAGCTATTGCCAATGTGAACAACGAGATCACCAAAACCTCGCAAACGCAGATCGATGCTTACAGCGCCTTAAGCAAAGCCAACCAGAACGAGCTGAAACTCAAGAACGACAAGCTTTCTAAAAATCCGGCACTGAAACAAAACACCACGGCTACAGAACTTAAAAACGAAGCGGACAAATTTACTAAGGAAGCAAACGCCTTTAACAGCCAGGCTTCGAAAGCGGCCACGCCATCCGAAAAAGCAGAGCTCTTGCTGAAAGCCAATGACAATGAAATTGCCGCTCTGAAAAAACTAAACGAAGCATCGGACTTGCTGGCAAATTCAGGAAATGCGATTGCCGTAAATACCAATACAACCACATCCTCTACGGACAACAACACGGCCGCCAATAACCGAACCGCCACCAGCACGAGCGTCACACCGGTGAACACCACAACGGCAACGGTTGCAGCCACTAACACGACAAACCCGGGCAACACCAATGCTGCAGAGACAAACACAACAAGCACTGCCGCTAACAATACATCTGGCACTAACCAGTCGACAGACACGAATGCCGGTAATACAGCAGCGAACAACCGTACTGCTTCCAACAACCAGAACAGCAGCGCTGCAAACTCAGCGACGGTAGCCAATACTTCCTCCCAGGAAGAACCGGGCAATGCGATCAACTCCAATACCGTTACACCACAGAGCACGGATGTAAACGCAGATGTAGCGAAATTAAAATCGGGCCTCAACAATCCGGCAGAAAGCAGCCTCACGGGCTTCAACAGCTATACGAATACGGAGGCGATCTCGCTGAAAGAAAAAGCGGCTGAAAAAATAAATGCAGCCCTTAGTGAAGACAAGGCTATTTCCGCATCGCTGGACAATGTGAAACAGATTGCCTCCTCGTCACCTTCACAAAGCCTGTCGCAGGAAAACATTAACAGCAGCATCACCGAGGCCGAACAGATGAACGACCAGGCCTACGAGCTTCGCAAGGCTTCTGTATCAAAAAGCGCTGAGGAAAAAGAAAAGGACCTGCAACAGGCACGCGACCTGGAAAGCAAAGCGATTGCTAAAAAAATAGAAGCAGCCGATAAGCAAAAACAGTTGAATGCCGCCACCTTCGATGCCAATAACCAAAGCCTGAACGAGCTGGCAGACATGGCCAAAGGCAAAAACATCGGCGAGCTGAGTATGGCCAACATGCAGATGGATGAAGCTGTCCTGTATTTCAACCAGGGCAAAAAGCTGAGGGAAGAAACCAATTCTTACCCGACGGATGCTGCCAAACTGGGCGGGCTCAGCAATGCCGAGGAAAAAGAAACCTGGGCCCTGAGCAAGCAAAAGGCCTTACTGGCCACTTACAAAAAATATTTCTCGAACTATACGCCTAAGACGGTAAACGCCAGCACGCAAAGTCCGGAGGCTGTAGCGAAACTGAATGAAACCAAGGCCACGCTGAACACAAACAACCAGCTTCACATCGATGGATTGCTGCTCTTATCGCAGGCCATCGAAAAAGAATACAAGGGCCGCCTGGCTGCTTTACCGGCAAACCTGAAAGGCAACGACCTCGCCTCGAAAACAAAAGCACAGGAGCTTTATAAAAAATACCAGTCACAGCTCACACAAGCCAACCAGGCGAAAGATGCCGCGACAAAGAAAGAGCTTTTGGTAAATGCCAACAAGAACGGACAGGAAGCCATTAGCCTCCTGAACCAGGTAAGTACTACCGGTAATGCCGCGACGGCAAATAACACGTCTCAAAACGGTAATAACAACGCCGCCAACACAACTGCCAATACGAACGGTACAGGGAATAACTCCGGCAATGCGAACCGGAATAACACGACGACTTCAGGCAATAATACAACAAACAACACAGGCAATACAACAAACCGGAACAATACCAACAACAACTCCGGGAATGCGAATACCAACGCGGGCAATACGGCTCCTGCCGTGAAGCTGAATGTGGAAGGGCTGGAAGTGAAAACAAACAATGCTTACAGCGATAACAACCCGATTCCGCTGGATGAAAAAATTCCGGATGGCCTGGTGTTTAAAGTGCAGATCGGCGCCTTTAAAAATGCCCTGCCAAACACTACCTTCAAAGGCCTGAGCCCGGTGATTGCGCAAAGCACACCGAATGGCTACATCCGCTATATGGCCGGTAATTTTGAAAAATACGAAAGTGCCAATGCCGTAAAGAACGATCTGAAAAACCTGGGATATAACGACGCCTTTGTGGTGGCCTACTACAATGGCAAACGGATTAACCTGAACGAAGGCGTGGACAAAGCGCGTGAGTCGGGTCAGAAAGTAGAGCTGAGCGCCAATACCAGCGCGGGAATTACGGCCGGGTCCAATGTGCCGCGAAATGCCAACCCGGCGGGGGCCAACACAACGGGCGCTGGCACGGACAGCCAGCCTGCCGATATTACCAATGAGCTGGAGAAGATGAACGGCTTGCTGTATACTGTACAGATCGGTGTGTACTCCAAACAGGTGACGCGGTCACAGCTCTCCAACCTCAGGCCGATCTATACGGAACAACTGCCAAGCGGCCTGTACCGCTACACCGCCGGGATCTACAATCAAAGCGGAAAGCTGCTGGAAGACAAACGTAAAGTGGTAGAGCTCGGCGTGAAGGATGCCTTTGTATCAGCTTACTATAATGCGAAACGGATTCCTTTTGCCGAAGGACAAAAACTCCAGGCGGAAAATAACAACCTGAAAATGGAAAAGGAAAACCCGATCATTTTCCCCGGAACGACAGCGCCACCGGCTAACACGACAACAACGGCAACCAATACATCAGCCAATACCGGCCCTACAAATCCACCGGCCAATACCTCTGTGCCGGTATTCAACAATGGCGTGACGCAGGGCCCGGCGGCTACGGCCGATAATGGCGTGAAAACCGATGAAGCGGGCATTTCCTTCAAGGTGCAGATCGGCGCTTACAAAAACCAGGTACCGAATGAGGTGGCTTCCAGGTTCATGAACATCAAAACCTGGCCGGTAAACAATATCATGATCAATGGCCTGTACATCTATACCATCGGGAATTTCAACGCGCCGGCCTTTGCCAAAAAGCTGAAGGATGAAGCCGTAGCGCTGGGCATCACGGACGCCTTTGTAACAGTGTATAAAGACGGCAAAAAGCTCTACGGCGCCGAGGCATTACAGTACCTGAACAAATAGAAAAAAAGCGTATCTTTGTGGCATGGTTTTAAGCAATTATGATACGGAAGAATTAGTCGCAGAAGACATTCTCACGAAAGAAGCCGAACAGAATACCATCATTTTATTCAACGACGATGTCAACACCTTTGAGTGGGTGATTGAATGCCTTATGAAATACTGCGGTCACGATTCTGTGCAGGCCGAGCAGTGCGCCTATATTGTACATTATACCGGGAAATGCGGGGTTAAAAAAGGAACACTCGATACCCTGGAACCGATCTGCTCCACGCTTTTACAAAAAGGCCTGAGCGCAGAGATCAACTAAGCTTCTTTCATTTTTTTCACAAGCGGCGACCTATCAAACGGGCTGCCGCCTGGTTTTTCATGATCGTACATGAACGCTTCATTTGTAATCAGGTAATTCAGGATACTTACTTACAGGTATTTTTTGATGCAGGCGGGAACTGTATTTTTGCAGGTGCATTCCCGGTGTAACATCAATAAGCCATCAAACCGATCCCGCATGAAACCCTTATTCCTACTGGCGCTTGCCCTGCTCTCTTATAGCCTGAAAGCCGCTCCGACAAGCTTTACGGTATCCTATGCTACCACCATCAACGTCAGCTGCGCGGTGGGCGACACCCTGAAATTTTACGGCAATGGCAACGACCATTACATCGTCAATGTGAATGCCACTACGGTTATTAACTCCACCTCCGTTCCTACGGCTCCCTACTACATCGGCAAACATGTGGTAACAAGCGCTGACACGTCTTATACAATCGGGCGGATGAGCCAGGGGATGAGGTCCGGAAAGATCACCGTCACAAGCGCGACAGGCATCTTTGAACATGCGGCTTCGTCCAACATAGCGGCTTATCCCAACCCGGTGGCAAACCTGCTCACCATTTCGGCGGCGGCCGACCAGCGAGCCGAGATCCTGTCGGCAGAAGGAAAGCCGGTGATGACCGCAGAGGTAAGAAAAGGAACGAATACCATCGACCTGAGCGATCTCCCCAAAGGAATGTATTTCATCCGCCTCGATGGCAAGACCGGAAACATCATCCGCGAATAAAATGTACCTGAGCACAGGTAGTGGATTATACACCTATGCAGGGATTTCTTATTCCAGGCATTTCTCATAGGTTTGAACTAAACTAAGCAAGCCCTTTTCGTTGTGCAAGCGTGCATCCCGCACGCGGCAAATTGTTGTTTCCTGCATCCTCTTAATCACATGCTTTCTGTTTTTTTAAACCACTCTAAAACTATATACATGAAAACACGCTTATTCCTGATGGCCGCCATCGCATGCGCCGGATCTTCATTTTCTCAGACACAAACCCGTCCGGATTTTTTCGGGCAAGCGCTGCAACTCCAGGCAGCCCGCACTACAACGCTCATCAGCTTAAAAGACAGCAGTTACTGGTATTCGGCCTGGGGCAAGGCAACAAGTACCTGGGATTATACCCTCAGGAACATCTACCATTATAATTCCTTTTACAAGGAAGATGGTAATGTTTCTTCTAACAACGACGGTAGCGGTTGGATGAATGAGGAGAATTCGAAAAATTACCTGTACGACAGCAATCACCGTTTGCTGGAAGTAACGCTTCAAGGCTGGACCGGCAGTTGGAGCGATCAGTACAAAATCATTTACACCTATGATGCGGCGGGTAACGTCCTCACAAAAACAGACCAGGCCTGGCTTTCCGGAACATGGCTGAACAGGGCCCGGTCGACCAATACGTATTCCGGCAATAATCTGAGCATTGCGTTGTATCAATATTGGGACAATGCCACCAATAGCTGGACCAATAACACGCGTACCACCTTTGCCTATACCGGCACCCAACTCATATCGAGCACAGAGGAAGACTGGAATGTGACAAGCTGGCTAAACGCGGCGAGAAGAACAAATTTTGTATACGCGGGTACCGACCTTTTATCCTATGACTTCGAGATATGGAATTCCGGCATGGGCACCTTCGAGCTTAAAACCAAAACGTCTTTTACTTACGATACCAATCACCACATGCTGGCTTCCTCTCTTGAAATATGGAACGCCCCGACGGCTCTTTGGGAAAAGTATCTGAAAACAGATTATAGCTACGATAGCCTTTGGAACCAAACCGAGATCATGGAACAAAATTGGGACGCTTCTATCGGCGATTGGACAAACAGCAGCCTCATCCTGCACTACTACAGAACAGGTACTGTAGGTATAAATGAACATTCTGCACAAGGAGATCTGTCTTTTCATCCCAACCCGGTAGTTAATCAGCTGATTGTTTCAGCCGGCGCCGATCAGCAGGCTGAAATCTTATCGATAGAGGGCAAAGTGGTGATGAGTGTGCCGGTAACGAAAGGAAACAATACCATCAACCTCAGCGGAATTTCAAAAGGCCTGTATTTTATCAGGCTCGATGGGAAGACCGGCAAAGTGATCAAAGAATAAACAGCAGGCAAGGCACCTCTGGCAACAAACCAGGAAAAGATAACATCTGCTCCATCTGAATCCCGTACATCCCTTTATCATACATAAAACCATACAATATGAAAACAGTATTATTTATTACCGCAACCTGCACCATAGCTGCGCCTGCTCTCTCGCAATCCGGCCAGGCTAACGACAACTTCGCATTTTCACAAAGCTCTGTAACAACCAACACCATTAGCCTTATGGACAGCTCTTTTCATTACAATAACTGGAACAGTACGACGAATGATTGGAACTCTACACTCAAATACATTTACCATTACAATGCGCTCTACGTACAGGATGCTGAATCCATCTACAGCCGCATCGGTAATACCTGGAAAAATACGCGGAATGGGATCAATTATGTATTTGATGCCAATAACAACATGCTGGAAAGAACCTACGAGCAGCTGGTTAGTGGAAGCTGGACAGATCGCTCCAGGGAAACATGTACTTACGACGCATCGAATAGGCTACTCACAAGCCTGCAAGAGGATAAGACGCCCGGGTTTTGGATTAACCAAAATAATATCATCTATACATACACAGGCAACAAGATGGCATCCTATACGTATCAATCCTGGAATACAAGCACCGGAGCATGGGATAATATGTTGAGAAACACTTACACCTATAATACAAATGACCAAATGACTTCCGTAACACAGGCAACCTGGACTGCAGGGGCCTGGGTAGACTACAGAAGAAGTATCAACTATGTGTATACCGGAACCGAGCTGACGTCTTATGAAGCGGAAATATGGAACACCACAAGCTCGGCGTATGAAAGCTCCACTAAAACATCTCAGACCTACGATGTGAACCATGATTTGTTGAATAGCGTCACTGTAAAATGGAACGCGGCAACGGCATCCTGGGATAATTTTTTGAGAATTGACTACACACATGATACTTATGGCAACATCGCGAGCCTTTCTTATAAAGACTGGAATAATACATCCGGTAACTGGGTGAATGCTCACAAATCCACCTACTTTCACAGAACAGGATACGTAGGCCTGAATGAACATTCTGCACAAGGAGATCCGTCTTTTCATCCCAACCCGGTAGTTAATCAGCTGATTGTTTCAGCCGGCGCCGATCAGCAGGCTGAGATCTTATCGCTAGAGGGCAAGTTGGTGATTACCGCAACTTTGACAAAAGGAATAAATACCATTGATCTTACCGATCTCCCCAAAGGTATTTACCTGATCCGTTTCGATGGCAAAACGGGCAGGCTGATCCGCGAATAAGCCTTATACCTGAGCACAGGTAGCAGATTACACTTGCATGCAGGCATATTTTTCTGCACGTGCTTTATTTAAGTTTGTATCTAAACTAAACACAAGCCTGTCTGCATCTCCGGCAACAGCGCAGAAGTGGCATTTCGGAAACGGAATCATTGTCTGCATATCCATTTCCCACTCATCCTTTAAAAGAAACACACATGAAAAAAAGATTATGTTTGATTGCCTCCGCCATCATTGCCGGAACGTCATTTTCACAAACAAGTATCAGCTTAAAAGATAGCAGTTATTATTATTCAACCTGGAACGATGCCAGTAACGATTGGGATTATCTGACGAGAAACCAATACAGCTATAATTCCTCGTATGATGAAATCTCTGATTTTTCCTCACAGCGCACCGGCACCGGCTGGCAAAATTTCCGGAACAAAAAAAATTACGTTTACAATGCCAATCACAAGTTATTGGAGGTGACCTACGAAAAATGGACAGGCTCCTGGGCTGATGACGCGAAAGACATCTGCACCTACAATGCCTCAGGCAATATACTCAGCAAGCTTCAGCAATCCCTGATCGGCAGCTCATGGGTAAACACTCACAATTCCCTCTACACCTATACCGGCAATAACCTGACTACGGCCCTGGTTCAATTCTGGAATATGACGTCTGCTTCCTGGACAAATATGAGCAGAACAACCTATACCTATAATACAGGCGATCAGCTCACGGATGCTGTGAATGAAGACTGGATTGCCGGCGCCTGGCAGAATAGCACAAAACTAACCAATCACATCTACTCCGGCGTCGATCTTATTTCCCACGAAATACTGGCCTGGGACGTAACGACATCTACTTTCAATCCGCTTCAGAAAACAAACTTCACCTACAATGCTGCGCATGATGTCACGAATGCAGCAATACTTTATTGGAACAACGCCACAGCCAGCTGGGGAAATATCATGAAAATAGATTATACCTACGATGCGCATCGCAACAAACTCACGGAGATTTCCATGATCTGGGATGCGGGTTCTGCGACCTGGAAAAATGACACGAAGACCCTCAATTACTATACAACCGGAACCGTAGGTGTATACGAGCCTGCAGACAGAAGCGATATCCGTGTTTATCCCAATCCTGCCACAGAATCCATCACAGTTTCTATTCCTGGTAGCGAAGCTTCAACACTTATCATCACAGACCTTTCGGGAAAAACGGTGCTCAGCAACGAACCAGAAAAAGCAGACCATCTTAGCATTGATCTCCACGCGCTTGAGCCGGGTATTTACTTTATGGAATTAAAACATGAACAAGGCTCTGTCAGGGCTAAGTTCATCAAACATTAATTGATCAGGAGAGAATTAAGGTTTATCTTCTACCTGATTGGTATGGCAAGACTTCCGGGTCTTGCCATGTTTGTTTCCGGGATGGTCTTTGAAAAAAAGGCACTCATTAATCAGAGCTGGCACTCTATTTGAACGCTTCTATGTTTTACATTTGCCAATTATGAAAACAAAAAGCGTATTGACCGTATTAATGATCGCAGGCTTCATGGCCTGCCAGAAGAATGCCATTACCGGCCGCAGAGGCTTGAATTTACTGCCCGAATCGGAAATGATCGGCATGAGCCTGACCGAATACAGCAAATTTCTTTCCGAGCACCCACCCTTGCCTGCCAGCGACCAGCGCGTGATCATGGTGAAGAACATCGGCTCCAGGATCCAGAAAGCGGTGGAGCAGTACTATGCCCAAAAGGGCCTGAGCAGTGAGATCCAGGGCTATAAATGGGAGTTCAACGTGGTAGAGGACCCGGCCGTGAATGCCTGGTGCATGCCCGGGGGAAAAGTGGTGGTATATACGGGCATTTTACCGGTAACGAAGGACGAGGCCAGCCTGGCGGTGGTGATGGGCCATGAAATAGCCCACGCAGTTGCCAAGCACGGTAATGAGCGTATGAGCCAGGGCATGGTAGCCCAGTTTGGCGCCACGGCCCTGTCGGTAGCCTTACAGCAAAAACCGGCCCTTACCCAGGCCCTTTTCCAGCAATCCTATGGCGTGGCTTCCCAGCTGGGAATTCTGAAATACAGCCGCACCCACGAAACCGAAGCCGACAAGATGGGATTGGTATTTGCGGCAATGGCCGGCTACAATCCGGAGGTAGCTGTAGGCTTCTGGGAACGGATGGCGAAAATGAGCGGCGGCCAGAAGCCAATTGAGCTCCTAAGTACTCATCCGAGCGACGAAACGCGGATTAATACCCTTAAATCTTTCATGCCGGAAGCAAAAAAATATTATAAACCGCAATAAATATTTGTTTTATTGTTAAATAAATAGTTACATTTGGGAATAACTATTTATAAACAAACAACAAAATGAGCACAGGAACAGTAAAATTTTTTAATGAAACAAAAGGATTTGGTTTTATTAAAGAGGATGGATCAGGAAAAGAGTACTTCGTACACGTAACAGGTTTATCTGACAAAATTAAAGAAAACGACACCGTTACTTTCGATATCCAGGAAGGTAAAAAAGGTTTGAACGCCGTAAACGTAAAACTATCATAGTTATAAATACCGCTTCACAAAAATCCATCAATCCACGGTTGATGGATTTTTTTATGCCTTCTATTCTACACTTATATGATGTATGACTATTGATTATTGAAAAAAAAAGGTATTTTAGGGCGCACTAATTAACACACAAACAACAAACATGGAACAAGCAACTGCTTCAAGACACCCTAAAGGTTTATGGGTATTATTCGGTACCGAAATGTGGGAACGATTCAATTTTTATGGAATGCGTGCAATTCTTACATTATTTATGGTTAATTCCTTAATGATGAAAGAAGCGGATTCTTCATTGATTTACGGTGGATTTTTAGGATTATGTTATTTAACGCCTATGCTGGGAGGTTTCATTTCCGATCGCTTTTTTGGAAACAGAAACTGCATCCTGTTGGGTGGCATCATGATGGCTATCGGCCAGATGGTCTTATTTGCAAGTGCAACGGTTTTCGGGTCGAACCTGGAGTTGGCAAAAACATTATTATGGGTTGCTTTAACGATTATCATTTTCGGTAATGGTTTCTTTAAACCTAATATTTCCAGTATGGTGGGAAGCTTATATCCTAAACAGGAAAAAAGTAAATTAGATACGGCCTTCACTATTTTTTACATGGGAATTAACCTGGGTGCCTTTTTAGGACAATTGATCTGTCCTTTGCTGGGCGACGTAAAGGACGCCGGTGGCATCAGGGATATCCACGCTTTCAAATGGGGCTTTTTAGCGGCTTCTATCGCCATGGTAATCGGTTCTGCTGTGTTCTATTTCCTTAAAAACAAATACGTGGTTACTCCCGAAGGCAAGCCGTTGGGCGGATTACCAAAGCATAATGACGCCTCCCAGTATGAAGAAGGAGAAGCCCAGAAAGCTGTTTTTTCTCCCCTTTCCCTGATCATTGCGGCTATTTCTTTTGTTATTTTATTTTTCATATTCAGGTACCTGCTGGCCGGCACAAACCCGGTTAAAACCATTATCTACCCGATCATTTATGCGCTTGGCTTAACCTTAGCGGGGCTTATTATCTCCGATAAATCGTTGACTAAAGTAGAGCTGCAGCGGATCTTAGTGATCTATATCGTAGGATTTTTTATCATATTTTTCTGGGCGGCTTTCGAACAGGCCGGCTCATCGTTAACCTTCATCGCCGATAACCAAACCGACAGGCACATTTTTGGTTGGGAAATGCCGCCAAGCATGGTACAGATCTTCAACGGTGTTTTCGTTTTTGCCTTCGCTTTTCCATTCAGTATACTGTGGGATAAGTTAAGGGCGAAGAATAAGGAACCTTTATCTACGGTGAAACAGGCGATCGGCCTGGGTTTAATTGCCATCAGTTATTTCATCATCGCGCACAATGTAAAAGACCTCGGCAACAGTGGCTTATTAGGCATCCAATGGTTAATCCTGCTGTACCTGATCCAGACATTTGCGGAGCTTTGCTTATCGCCAATCGGCTTATCCCTGGTTGGTAAATTATCCCCGAAACGTTTTGCGTCCTTATTATTCGGCGTATTCTTCTTATCCAATGCGGCAGGCTATGCACTGGCGGGCTCCCTGGGAGCGCTGATCCCTGCTACAGGCGACAAATTCAAAAAAGCACAGGAATTAGGTATTGATCTGCAGGCGATCCTGGATAAAGCAATCACCCCTACCGCCGAGCAGCTAAAGTTATTGGATGAGAACCAGATCAGTGCCTCAAACCCTGTATTTGTAGGCTATGAGATCCACAATTTATTTGAGTTCTTTATGGTGTTTGTGATTTTAACCGGTTTGGCTGCCATTATTTTATTTTCGCTGACACCGGCTCTGAAAAAAATGATGCACGGCGTTAAATAAGTTGCATGAAGACAGAGGCCGCCGAAAACAAAGGAACAGCAGATGCTTCTTTAGAAGCCATTCAGAATTTTAAAGGCAAGTACCCGAAACAGCTCTGGTACCTGTTCTTCAGCGAAATGTGGGAGCGCTTCAGCTTCTATGGCATGCGCGGCATGCTGGTGTTCTTCATGATCGACCAGCTCCACTACAACGATGTGGATGCCAATTTGCAATACGGCGCGTCACAATCTTTTGTTTATGCCTTTACCTTCATCGGCGGGCTTTTTGCCGATAAGATCCTGGGCTACCGCAAATCCCTCTTCTGGGGCGGGATGCTGATGATCGTAGGAAGCCTGATCCTGGCTATTGATCCGAAGCAATTCTTTTTTATCGGGATTGGCTTCAACGTGGTAGGAACCGCTTTTTTCAAACCGAATATTTCTTCCATTGTGGGCCGGCTCTACCGCGAGGGCGATCCCAGAACGGATGCCGGATTTTCCTTGTTTTATGCGGGCGTGAACCTGGGAGCGCTGATCGGGGGCTACCTGTGTGTAGCCATCGGTAAGAGGGCGCTCTTCGACAGCCTTGTGCCGCAAGGTCTGGAATGGAACGTCGCCTTTGGCTTAGCAGCCATCGTGATGATCGTGAGCCTGCTCACCTTTGTGAACACCCAGAAAAGCCTCGGCAGCATTGGCAATTCGCCTTTAACACACCTCGCACCGCAAAAACGGAAGCTGTACGAATACCTTACCTTCGGCGGCTCCCTGGTGCTGATTCCTTTTGTGATTGCCATGGTTTCCGAAACGGAATACACCGACTGGTTTATGCGCCTGATTGGTCCGGCCGCATTGGTATACATGTTTGTGGAGATGCGCAACTACAGCTGGGATGTGAACAAGCGGCTGATCGCGGCTATCCTCTTCATGTTCTTCTCTATTTTTTTCTGGGCCTTCTTCGAGCAGAGCGGCGGCTCACTCAGCATCTTTGCGGCCAATAACCTCAACAATAATATCCTGGGCATGGAGTTCGACCCCAACGGCACCAACAATGCCGCCAACTCCCTGTTCGTGATTGCCTTTGCCGCTCCGCTTGGCATCTTATGGATCTGGATGAACCGGAAAAAAATCGAGCCCAATACGATCGTTAAATTCGGTCTGGCCTTTCTGTTCCTGGCCGGTGGCTTTTATGTCTTCTACTACACGCGCCTGTTCACCAATTCCAATGGCGTCACCTCTCTCGGTGTGTTTACCTTCGGCTGGTTTGTCATCACCATTGGCGAGCTTTGCTTGTCGCCGATCGGCATGTCCGTTATGACCAAATTATCGCCCCTGAAACTCCAGGCGATGGTGATGGGCATGTGGTTCCTGGCCAGCGCTTACGGACAATATTTTGCCGGGCTTTTGGGCGCTAACATCGCGGAAGCCTCTTCCAATTCCACGAACATGGAGAAGCTGATGATCTACACCGAAGGCTACAAGCAGCTTGGCTTGTACTCCCTGATCGGGGGTGGGATTATTATCGCCATTTCCCCACTCATTAAGAAATTAATGGGGAATGTTAAATAAATGCTTTCATCGACGGAATTTTATTCTTCACCTCCATTTTTGTTATCCTAAGAATTAATCTTAGCTTAATATTCTTTACATTTGCTTTAAATGCTCAGGCATTAAATTTGCTCCTATGCTGAAGAAGATGTTTAACTGGAAAGATATATGCATGGCCAGCCTCATTATATTGGCCATTATATTTTTTGCATTTAAAAAAAGTACCCTGCAGGCCTCCATCAATACGCCTGAGAACCGTGTCAGCAATTACATCGCTCCCAACGCCCATAACTTTGAATTGGTTTCTGCCAATACCTATATTGAATACACCGACAACTCATCGCTCGTACACTGGATCAGCTTCGATGAAGCCTACAAGCAATGTAAGCTGAAACCACGCCCCATCCTCATCGATGTGTATACCACCTGGTGCGGCCCCTGCAAAATGATGAGCGCCCAGACCTTCAACCATCCGGCAATTGCCAAATACATCAACGATAATTTTTATGCGGTAAAGTTCGATGCCGAATCCAAGGACAGCGTGAAGTTCGACAAGTATATCTTCGTGAGCTCCGACCCTTCCAATCCCAAAGCACCTCACCAGTTTGCCGCCTCTATCCTCGATAACCAGCTGGCCTACCCGTCCATCGTATTTCTGAATAACCAGATCCAGCGCATCGACATCCTCAAAGGCTTTATGCCTGCGAACCAGTTCGACCCCATCATTCACTACTATGGTTCTGGAGATTACCAAACCACCAAATGGGATGATTACAAGACTAAATTCGTTTCCGCTATTAAGTAGGGACTGTTTATTTTTTGAGACCTTTTCAAACCCGGCTTTCAATTCAGTTCCTATCTTTAGGCTATGAAACGTTGTTCGTTCTTATGGCTCCTGTTCTGCTCCGGAATGCTTTCCGCCCAGACTACAGCCGAACTAAAAAAGAAATTCGATACCTACCTGAGCTTTAACGGCTCCCTGAATGCACTGCTGAGCTTTAATGCCAATTCGGTGGCTGTGCTGAATGCCGGAAAGCCTGAGTTTACAGCCTATACCGACGAGTTCGAAAAGCTGGCACTCCTGCTGGAAACTAAAAAAGCGGAAGACTTTCTGGCGATTTACCAATGGAAAAAAAACACGCACCTCAGCCAGAAACAGCTGGACAGCCTGCTGGAAAACCAGAACCGCAGCAGCATCTATGCCTACAAGCAGCCGGCCCTCAAGGGGAAAAAGATCGCCATTGATCCCGGGCACTTCGCCGGGAATATGGAAACAGCGCGCATCGAGCAGAAGTTTATCGACTTCCGGCCTTCGGCTTCCAATTCGCTGAAAGATACGATCCGCTTCAATGAAGGAACCCTCACCTACCAAACTGCTGAGATCCTTAAACAGCTGCTGCTGGAACAGGGAGCGGTAGTGATGGTAACACGCCCAAAGCAAAACTATACTTCCTTCCAGATCAGCTACGACGAGTGGCTCAGCAAACGCAAAAAAATCGTGCTCGACTCCCTGCTGCAAAGCAAAGCGATGGATGCCAAACGCTACACCAGGCTCATGAGCCTTAGCAAGGAAAAATTATTCTGGGAGTTCTTCCGGGATTATGAGCTGATGGAGCGCGCCAGGATCATCAACAACTTTAAGCCCGATGCTACGATTATCATCCATTACAATGTGGATGAAAAAAATACGGACTGGATCAACCCGGGAAGCAAAAACTTCACGATGGCCTTTATCGGTGGCGGCATGACGGCCGATAACTTTTCGAAGCCCATCAACAAGGTGCATTTCCTGCGCCTGTTGCTCACGGGGCAGCTCAGTGCCTCCGAGCGCTTATCGTCGCTCACGGTGAACGAGTTTAGCAGCAAGCTGGGGATCCCGATAGCACAACGGAATGATGCCGATTACCTGCGCGACAATTGCATGAAAACGCCTTCGAACGGGGTCTTCTGCCGGAACCTGGCGCTCTGCCGCACCATCAACTCGGTATTGGTATACGGCGAATGCCTCTACCAGGATAACCTTGAGGAATGCAAACGCCTCAATACCTGTGATTATGAGATCCGGGGACAGAAGGTTCCTAAACGCATTTACGAAGCGGCAAATTGTTATTACAATGCAATAAATGATTATTTTAGTAAACCTTAAACAGATTATACCACACCGTGTCGTTTTTAAAGATTTATATTGTCGATGATCACCAGATGCTGATCGATGGTCTGAAAGCCTTGCTTAGCGATGAAAAACACATCTCGTTGGTGGGCGAAAACACCTCCGCAAAAGTTGCACTCAAAGAGGTGGGAGAATACCGGCCGGATATTGTGCTCACGGACATCAACATGCCGGAGATGGATGGCATCGAGCTGACGCGGGAAATAAAAAAACAACAGCCTGAAGTGAAAGTGATTGCCCTCTCGATGTATGGCGAACGCGAAACCATCAGCGATATGCTGAAGGCCGGCGTGAGCGCTTACATCTTAAAAAATACGGGCAAGCAGGAGCTGTTGAAAGCGATTGAGAAAGTAGCTGCCGGCGGAACATTTTTCAGCGACGAGGTAAGCGCCGAAATGATGCGGACCTACCCGGAGCAGGCTGCCAAAGAAATCTCCCTGTCCCAACGTGAGATCGAAGTGATCGAGCTCATCGCCCGGGAATATACCAATGCCAGGATTGCAGAAGCCCTGTTCATCAGCGAGCGCACCGTGGAAACACACCGCAAGAATATTTTCCGGAAAACGGATACCAAAAGCGTGATCGGCCTTTTGAAATACTGTGTCGACAAGCGCATCATTAAGCCCCTCAAGTAAGACCTTTCACATCTGGTCGGTTATCCGGACCATCGAATTCCATAACCCACTGAAAGACCATTCTTTGATTTAAAATCCAAGGCGGTGTTTCAAAATCCAATGCGGAATCAATGGAGTTAGATTATAATGCAGTAACTGTAAATATTATATTAAATATAAGACTGAACTGTCAAATTCGGCAAATTTCCTGATGAAATCTTTGCACAATGCACGCATCTTTATTGTATCAGCTACTGTACTTCTTTTCTGTCTTATCGAATTATAATGAATAGATGCATTCAAAGATCTAATATCATCCAAACAGTTTGTGAAAAATAAAAAATATGGAAAATAACTTTTCCAATGTGAGGTATTAAAATAATCAGCCGCGTAATTTTCAATAAAAGTATCTATAGGTTGACTAATCCCTTCCTGAATATAAACATCCTCTGATTCATCTTCCATTGATATATCTGAAAGATAATCAGAAATGATTCTAGCAATTTCATAAAGGGATTGAACTGTCAGATTTTGATCATTCGAATAACTGATAGAAGTGTCAGTTTGATATTTTTCATTTTCGAAAACTTCTTTAATATCAATATCTAGTCCTTCAAGGTTTAAAAAATTAATAAAAGATATATGAATAAAATCGAACCCCCCTGTATATCTATAAAACTCATCCACTAATTCAAATTTGGTACTAATTGATTTTTGGTTCCCTTTTAAATCCCAATCGTTTTTTTCGTCATTTGAAACGAAAATTATATCCTTTTTCTTGTTTTTCCCTAATTCTAGCATACTTTTCCATATAAGAAAGTCACCGATCGCATTTTCAGATTTACTCTTATCTTTATTCCCTGGTGGGATTTCATCATTCATTCTTAATTGAAACTCTTGAATAAGATCTTCGTCTGAACCTGGAGCTGAAATTATAATATCTTTAGTGAAATTATTTTGATACATAGTAGTAACCGGATCAGACCAATTCCAGTCTAATAAATTTGACTTTAAATCTTCAAGATTATGTTTATAGTCCTTAATCTTTTCGGAAATCTCAATCTGAGATTTTTTAAGTTTTTTGTAGGCATCCAAATCATTCAAAATAGGATAATCAGGTAATCTAAGATTAGGTAGGGAGGATAATTGTTTGTCGATAATTGTGAATAAATCTGAAATTCGACCAGACCGATTTTTAGCAAATTCCCGTAATGCGTGTTCAGGAATATACAATCTTTTTTTTGAAATAAGCTCTTTGTATGTTATGCCAATTTTTTCAATGTTATCTTTGCCGGTACTGAATGGTGCTAATAGGGAATTCGTATCTAAAACAAAGATAGCTTTCTTAGAAATTTCCTTAATACTTTTTCCTTTTCGGCTTAGTATAGACATTATTTCAGGAAAATGTTTTTTATAAATGAAGTAATTTTTATTATCTACCATAATTTTCAATAATTTATTTTTACTAATTGATGAAAGTCAAACAAATTGCTTTGGTTGCACATATAGAACTTCACGAGGATGTCATTCCGAGTGCAGTTATCTAAGATAATGAAAAGTTCATACAATTTCTCTCAAAGCTTTTTACATCAAGCTTTGCTCGATCAGATTTAACATTTGAAAAAAAATTCCTCTATTAGAGGAAATTTGTTGAGCTACTATATCTAATCTTACGAAATGTTTAGTGATATTATGAGTATAACGAAAAAAGCTAGATTAACCCTGAAGCGGCCGAATATAGTCCTCCGTACCGTGGTTAATCAATCCCTTTCAGGATTTCTCATACAAAGGCTTCGATTTCACTTTCTTAAGCTCTAACACAATGATAGGCGTAATAATGAACGTTGGGCCCAGCCACAGAATAATGGGATTGAGCGGAATGTGGGAGCTTTGGTTGACGGTAAATGCCGTGATGGCGCCAATGTAGCTCCCACACATATTCCCGATATGTTTTTTGAGCCAGTACAGGGTTTCCGTCGGGCCTTTGATGAATGCCAAGACATTCCGGTAAACGCCCCAAACGCCCAGGGTTCCGAACACAAACGGAATAATAGCCTCTGCGCTACCGGATTGCAGGTACACCACAACGGCAAAAATAACCATGCACAGGAAGGTGATACCGGCAACAGCTTCTATGATCCAGTCGACAGCATGTGGTTTCTGCCCCTGATGCAGGTTCTTCAGTTTAAGAGCCCGGTAGGCGATGAGCGTAGCGTAATAGGTAAAAACACCAATAAGAAAAAGGAATTCCAAGTTTTTCACGACCGAAATAAAGGTGGCGGTAATAAATACCACCGTCATACTCCAGAAATAAATCCGCCCTAGGGGCTTATGCCTCGGCGTATTCGATTTCATGACAATAGCCAGCGCTCCCGAAACTAAAGCGAGGCTTGCAAAAATAACATGGATGATGAGCATTCCTTTCATGAGTGTTCCCATAATTATGTAGATTGGTTTGGCTACAAAATTACAGGCAGAAACAGGTCGTGCCAACTAAAAGGGTTGAATAGCAAGCCTTTGGGACAAATGACAAAGCAAGGGGACGAATAACAATCCGGTTTTGTGTTTTGGGATCAGCGCATGGCTTCCAGGTGTGCAAGCACTTCTTTTCCATAGTTGCGTGAAACGGGAACAGGGCTGACTCCGGCAGTTTTGAAGCCGATTTTATAACCCTGGGCATTTCCGCCCACCTCATGCACCTGCCTGATATTGACGATGTAGCTCCTATGGCAACGGATAATGTAAGGAACGGTAATCTGCGTTTCAAGGCGTTTCAGGCTCCCGCGGATGAGCTGGCGGGAAAGCAGGCCATCCCTCAGGTAAACAATGTTGGAATAATTATCTGCCGATTCAATGTACAGCAGGTCTTCGGGGTTTAGCTCCAGCCGGTCTTTTTCATTCTCAGCCATGAGAACCAGCCATGGACTTTCCTCTGTTGGAGGATGGCTCTCCCGGGCGTGGCTGACTTCCGCGCGTTGCTGGTAGCTTTTCACCTCCTGCTCCATGTGCTGCGCCTCTTTCCGGTTAAGCGCCTGGAAGCGGTTATACTTAAGCGCCACATTGGCGGTTATGGGAAAAATCCCCAGCAGAAAAGTCGCGAGCGTTGCCAGGGCCAGCTGGCTGAAGCTGATGGTGGCAATCCCGATAAGATTCCCGTACAGCATATTGCCCAGGGCAATGAACAAAAGTACAAGTACGAGAGACAAAATTTCCTTCCATACCTTCCAGCTTTCTTCGGGCCTGCTGCGGTACAGTACCAACACCGACAAAAGCCTGAAAACGGTGGGGCATAAAAAAGACACAAAGCCGAAGCCCAGGATCTTCCAGAAGCGGTAAGGCGTTTCCCACAAAGAGATATCGAAAGGCTCAAATATCAGCAGGAAAAAAGCCACAAAGCAGCCGATGAGTCCGTTCGATAAAATATCTTTTCCCGATACGGGATTGTAGGGATAAGGTTTACTTAAAAAAGGCCACATACCTTTAGCGGGAACTTAGTTGAGCCTGAAAAAGAAAAAGAAAACGGCGGCAGCGGCCCAGGTACGGTTCACCTGTTTGGCATAGCCAATGGTGCTGTAGCTGCTGTTCTGCATCGTGCCATCTTCCTTGATATAGCCAATGGTAGAATAGCTGTTATTCTGGATTGTACCGTCGCTTTTGATATAACCGATGGTGGAATAGCTCCTGTTCTGGATGGTTCCATCGTCTTTAATGTAACCAATGGTGGAATAGCTGCTGTTTTGTACGGTACCATCTTCTTTGATGTAACCAATGGTAGAGTAGCTGCTGTTTTGCACGGTGCCATCTTCTTTAATATAGCCCTCGGTGCTGTAGCTGCTGTTCTGAATGGCCTGAGAATAGCCCAGGGAACTGAACAGAATGGAGAAAAATAAGATCGCTTTTTTCATATTTTAGTTGTTTCCCGCGGATCTCGCAGATTCCGCAGAGATAAAAACTATAGAAAAACCATTCAGCGCAGATCTGCGAGATCTGCGGGAATTTAAATTAATTCTCCGTACAGATCAAAGTCACTCGCGTCGTTGATCTTCACATTGGCAAAATCGCCGATGCGTACATAGTTCTCATCCGTAGCCTTCACCAGCACTTCATTATCCACATCCGGGCTGTCGAACTCGGTACGGCCCACAAAATAATCATTCTCCTTGCGATCGAACAGCACTTTAAAGGTTTTACCGATCTTTTCCTGGTTCAGGCTATAGGAAATCTCCTGCTGAACCTGCATCACAGCATCGGCACGGGCGCGTTTCACTTTCTCCTTCACGTCGTCCTTCAGGTTGTAGGCATGCGTATTTTCTTCGTGCGAGTAAGTGAAAATTCCCAAACGCTCAAACTTCGAATCCGATACCCATTGCAGCATTTCTTCGTGGTCCTGCTCTGTTTCTCCCGGGTAGCCCGCAATGAGCGTGGTGCGGATGGCGATGCCCGGCACCTTATCACGGATCATATTCACCGTGTCAATCGTTTTTTGCTTGGTAATGCCACGGCGCATGCTTTTGAGCATGTTATCGGTGATGTGTTGCAAGGGCATGTCCAGGTAATTGCAGACATTGCTTTTCTTGTTCATCACATCCAGCACTTCCATCGGGAAGCCGCTCGGAAAAGCATAATGCAGCCTGATCCAGTCAATCCCTTCCACATCGCTGAGGCGATCCACGAGGTTGGCCAGCTCTCTCTTCTTATAAATATCCAGGCCGTAATACGTGAGATCCTGCGCAATCAGCAGCAGCTCGCGTGTGCCCTTTGAGGCCAGCAGCTTCGCCCTTTCCGCCAGGGATTCGATCGGCTCCGAAATATGCCCGCCACGCATCAGCGGGATGGCACAGAAACTACAAGGCCTGTCGCAGCCTTCGCTGATCTTGAAATAAGCGTAATGATTCGGCGTGGTGAGCAGGCGCTCTCCTACCAGCTCCTTCTTATAATCCGCTTTCAGGGTCTTTAAAATCTTCGGAAGCTCGCGTGTCCCGAAATAAGCATCCACATCCGGGATCTCTTTCTCGAGGTCGCTTTTGTAACGCTCGCTCAGGCAACCCGTCACATACAACTTTTCGATGCTTCCTTCTTTTTTGGCATCCACATAACGCAGGATGGTGTCAATGCTTTCCTGCTTGGCATTCTCTACAAAACCACAGGTATTGATGATGACGATGTTATGATTGTCTTCTTCGCTTTCATGCTCTACATTAAAATTGTTGGCACGCAACTGCCCCATGAGCACTTCGCTGTCTACAATATTTTTGCTGCAGCCCAGGGTCACAACATTTACTTTATTCTTCTTGAGGGTTTTGGTCTTCATTTTTTATGGTAATTCCAGATTTGCAAAGATACGATTATGATCCGGAACTGCCTCATCCTGTTTTAGGCCCTATTTGGGATCAACATATACCCTGGATTTTTCTTTTTTTGGCGCCCGGGGGCCCTCACGGCTCGCTTTTTGTTTGCCCTTCGGGACAAACAAAAGAGCTCAAACAAACCGCTTGGTCCCTGGCGCAGCTTATACTCTCATTAAAACGTTAAGCCCATATCCTGAGCCAGGCCCGCGTAAAGGATAGAACGGAAATCCTTTTTGCCGGTCAATGAGCTGTCACTCTGAGCAACCTGTCCCGGACCAGATCCGGGAAAGCTGAAGGCAGCCGAAGTGCCTGGCAAAAAGTCCCGATATCTATCGGGAGAAGTGATAACCTGACGGTCCCGACACGTCGGGACGGCACGCCCAAATTTTTAAACCATTCTCATCTATCACAACGTAAAAGATTTTTAGCTTATGTAGGTATAATATCTGACGGAATGGTACCTCTTGTCTTTTCATTTAGTTCCCCCGATTTGCCGCTTTTTGCTATTTTTGTATAATTAACTCTATGAAAACGAAATACTTCCCCACCTTTCTGGGCCTGCTGCTGAGCCTTTTTCTGACAGGGCAAAACAACCGGAAAGCAGATTCCCTGCTAAAGGTCTTTCAGTCGCAGGCGGCAGACAGCACCAAAGTCAAAGCGCTTAACTCGCTATTTGCCGAATACCGGTCGACCGATGAGGAAAAAGCGATCAGCTATGTCAACCAAGCCATTGCCTTTGCCTCAAAAACAGGTTATACCTTAGGCTATGGCCTGGCCTTATATAACAAAGGACAGTTTGAAGGAAGACACGGAAATTTTGACACGAGCGATTATTACATTTCAAAAGCCATTATTGAGTATACAAAGATCAATAACCTGAAAGGTTTGGGCGCTTGCTACAAAGCATACGGCTTAAATATGTTTGACAAGGGAAACAACAAGGAGGCCCTTGCCTACTTTCTGCAATCGCTAAGCTTTTTTGAAAAGGCCAATGATCAAAAAGCCATATCCGGCAGTTATACCTGGATAGGCAATGTATACAATACCGGCTTACAAAAACCCCTGGAAGCGCTTAAGTATTACGAAAAGGCCTTTAAGATTCAGAAAGAAAGCAACGATGAGCAAGGCCTGGCAGCTACCTATAACAATATTGGCAATGTGAATTTTTACTTAAAAAAATATGAGCCTGCCTTACAAAACTATCTGTTATCCGCTGAGCTGAAAGAAAAGCTGAATGACATCAAAGGCTTATCAAGCTGCTATAACAACATCGGCAGCGCTTACGCCTCCCTTAAAAAATTTGATGATGCTGTCGCCTATTTCAATAAATCCTTAGAGATCTATACCGCTTTCAATGACCAATCGGGCCAGGTCAGCAGCTACATCAACATCGGGAACATTTATTATGAGCAGCATAAGTACCAGGAGTCTGTCAATATTCTTTTAAAAGCATTGCAGGGCTCTAAGGAAATTGGCTATAAGGAAGGTATCCGGGAATCGGCTTATGCGCTCTCCTCTGCCTACGAGGCAATGCATGATCCGGTGAAGGCCCTTGAGTATTATAAATACAGCACGCTCACCAACGACAGCATTACGAATACGGATTTCAACAACCAGATCGCGGATATGCAAACCAAATACGATGTGGAGAAGAAAGACCTTGAGATTGCCAAAAACCAGGCAGAGCTGGAGGCCAGGGAGCGCCAGGCCTTCATCAAAAACATCATCCTGTGTTCGATTATCCTGCTGGCTGTTTTGCTGGCGGTTGTCGGTCTTTTGTTTTACCGCAAAAAACAGGTGGAGCGAAAAGCCGAGCTAGATGCGGAAATTGCCACGCAAAAAGAGATCCGCACCAAGGCTATCCTGGAAGCCGAGGAAAAGGAAAGACGCCGCATCGCCCAGGACCTGCACGATGGCGTAGGGCAATTGCTCAGCGCTGCCAAGCTGAACTTAAGCAACCTCGACTCCAAACTACCGGAAAAAAATGCCGAACAGGAAACGGCCATGCACAATGCGCTTTCGCTGCTCGATGACTCGGCGAAGGAAGTGAGGACCGTATCGCACAACATGATGCCGAACACGCTCATCAAGCTCGGGCTGGCCAGCGCTATCCGGGAGTTCATCACCAAGCTGGGCAATGCGCCGACGCTGAAAGTGGACCTGGAAATTGTAGGCCTTGATCAGCGCGTCGACAACCAGGTGGAAACGGTGCTTTACCGGGTGATCCAGGAGATCGTGAGCAATATCATCAAGCATGCGAAAGCGTCCCAGATCAGCATGCAGCTGGTGAGGCACGATATGGAGCTCAACGTCATGATCGAGGATAACGGTGTGGGCTTCGATACTTCCAACATGGACGATTTCGGAGGCCTCGGCCTGAAAGGAATTAAGACACGCATCGAATTACTGAACGGCAGCGTCCATTTCGATTCCGCCATCGGGCGCGGAACAACGGTAATCATCGACGTACCTGTGAACCCTGTATAATATTTTGGAAACAACTCTTCATTCACTGGCCGGCAGCCTGGCTGTCATTGCCTGGATCTTTATCATCACCGGTACGCTGGCTACCGCCTTTGCCCTGTTCTTTTTGCTGATCATCAAATATTCTTTTTTCAAAGGATTAGCCCTCGTATTACTCAGCTCCGGAATTTTACAGATTAGTTACGGAAGCTTTACATTGGCCGGCTGCCGGGAAACACATCTGCAAGCCCGCGACCATGGCGCTCCCGGCAAAGCCCGGGCCATGGAGATCCCCACCCACATTTCAGGCGCAGGCCATCTTACCTGGCTGATGCTGGCAGCTGTAGCGGCCGGCACCCTGTTGTTCATCACATTCAGAAGGTCTGCACAAACGTTCTGGAGGGGCATTGGCCTGGGAATGCTTATCCAGGGCGCTCTGTCGGCTGCTTTGTTCCAGGCGGAAACCATGGAGTTAAAGAGCTATAAGGCCAACGTCACTCAAGCGTTAGCAATCCAAGATAAGTGTCGAAAAAAAATTGATGAAGGCCGGAATTGGTAAAGTGATTTTTCGTAATTTTAACACAAAACAGGTTTGTTTCATCGCTCTTTATTTTAAGGGAGGAAAGTCCGGGCAACACAGAGCAATTTGCCATCTGAAAGGATGGGTATGATTTCAGGAATGAAATGATAACAGATAGTGTCACAGAAAACCAGGTAGCCCCTCACGACGTGTCGCGCAGGGGTCATAGTGAAAATGTGAGGTAAGAGCTCACATTCCGCAGCGGTAACGGTGTGGAAGGATAAACCTCGAATGTTGTAAGGCCATGTATACTTTAATTTTGTGGCTGCTCGCCGCAATAACGCAAGTTATATTAAAGAGGGTAGGCTGCATAGATAAATGATGAAAGTTCTGCTTGCAGAAATACAGAACCCGGCTTATAGAACCTGTTTTTATTTTTTAATATAACTGAATGGTAAGAAAGCTACGATACCTTGTCCTCCTTATTGTGTTATCGAATCTGGCGGGTGCCCAATGCCCCCAGGTGTATAACTACCTCGGCAATTTATCGTCCAATCCGCAATTTGTGGATTGCACCGGTACCGGGACTTACAATATGAACTTCTCTTCCAATACGGGATGGGGGGCTTATACGATCGTTTGGGGAGACGGCTCTCCCAACACCACCGGCCCATCCTATACGGCCAATACCATTCTTACCCATACCTATACCTCAGGCAGCCCAACCACCTATACCCTGAGCCTCATCATTCCGAGCTTATCCTGTACCTTAACGGGATTGGTGGTGATGGAGAAACCGGTGAACTCTTCAATACAGATTCCAATAGGTGGTATAACGACCGCCTGCGCCCCGAAAGCTTTACAGTTCACGAACTCGAGTACGGATGTATCGGCTACAACCACCTTTACCTGGAACTTCGGCGATGGCACGCCTCCCGTGGTTTTCAATGCGTCCAATGCCGGGCAAACCGTAACGCATACCTATAACCCGGGAACGGTGAACTGCCAGACGGCCGTGACGCTCAGCGCCATGAACTACTGCACCAACATCCCGACGATTGCCAACTTCAATCCTATCCAGATCTACGACATCGATGATGCGGCCATTACGCCTTCTGCCTTTATCAAATGTTTTCCGGACAATACCTTTACTTTTACCAACAGCACCAACCGCAACTGTGTGCCACAGGGCAATACCTTCCAACGCCAGGAGCGCTGGAACCTCGGCAATTACTGGGGTATGGGGCACGACTCGATTGTAGGCTGGAGGCCATGGCCACCTTCTGCCCCACTCACGGTGACTTATCCGGGTGTCGGCAATTATACGGTACAACTGGAAGACAGTAACCTTTGCGGCGTTGACGTCACTTCTATTAACGTGAGCATCGTCAACCCGCCTACTGCCGGTGTGATAGGCCCTGCCTCCCCGGTATGTGCCGGCTCCCCGGTAACCTTTACCAATACCAGCGCTACAGGCTATTCCTACCGCTGGAACTTCGGCACGGGCGGAGGCTTCGTCGTCCGCCCCTTCGGCCCTCAGACCTTTACCTATACGGCCGCAGGCTCTTATACGGTTTCTGTAGTGGCTTTGATTAACGGGGCTGGCAGCTCCTGTACGGATACGGCGCAGGTTGTTGTGAATATTCTCCCGAGGCCTACCGCTAATTTTTCCGTTACGCCCAACAAAGGCTGCAACAGTATTACCGGCGCGGTCTTCACCGATAATTCAACGGGCGGCGTGACGACCTGGAGCTGGAACTTCGGCAATGGCATTAGCAGTACGGCCCCCATCCCCGCTGCACAAAACTACACAGCCGTGGGCAACTATGTGGCTTCTCTGACCGTCACCGCAGCCAATACCTGTGTCAATAGCTTTACCGCGCCTATTACCGTTTACCAAACGCCCACCGCTTCTTTTGTGACCACCTCGGCCTGTGTAGGTTCCGTTGCTACGTTCTCGGATACATCCACACATGCGGCAGGTGATCCGATCACGTCCTGGAGCTGGAACTTCGGCGACGCTTCGCCTACAGCCACAAGCACGGCACAACATCCAAACCATACCTATACGCTTCAAAATACCTACACGGTGCAGCTTACGGTAGCTACCGCCAATTGCACCAACACCATACAGCAGCCTATTACCATTAATGTAAAACCAACGGCCAATTTCACGCTGACACCTTTGTCGGGCTGCCCTACGCTCACAGTCAATTTCACCAACACCTCGCTGAGCGCCACTTCCTATACCTGGACTTTCGGCAACGGCAGCACGTCCACCGCTACCAACGTGGCGCATCTCTATACGAATACGACGACCGTCAATCAGAATTATACGATCAGCCTCCTGGCACAAACCGGCCTGGGCTGCTCCGATACGAAGACGGCCAGCATCACCGTCTTTCCGAAACCGGTAGCTTCCTTTACCCTGAATGCAATGGCCGGCTGCTCGCCGGTAGCGGCAACCTTCAGCAATACATCATCGGGCGCTACGAGCTTCCTCTGGAGCTTCGGCGATAATACCTCGAGCGGAACAGCGTCGAGTGTGCTCACGCATACGTATACGAATGCCACTTTACTGATCCAGACCTATACAGTACAGCTCACCGCTACCAGCAGCAACGGCTGTAAGGACAGCACAACCTTAGGGGTGACGGTATACCCAAGGCCGGTGTTTAATTTCACGATGGTGCCTAATGCGGGCTGCTCGCCTTTGAACGTGAACTTCCCGCCTGTGCTTGGCGCCGTGAACTACCAATGGGATTTTGGCGACGGCAGCCCCGTGAATACCTCTCCAAATCCCACACACACGTTTACCAATACAACAACCGCCAATAAAACGTTTACGGTTCAGCTAATCGCTTCCAATGCCTTTAGCTGTGTGGATACGACCTATGGCTACCCGTTGGTGTATGGCAATCCGATTGCGAATTTTAACCTCGGGCCTAACGCGGGTTGCTCGCCATTGCCTGTCACTTTTACCAATACAAGCACCTTCGCCTCTACTTATATCTGGCGCTTTGGCGATGGCACAACGGCCACCACACAAAACACCGCGCATACATACACCAACGCCAGCAATACCAGCAACCAAAGCTATACGGCCATGGTGGTTGCCATTACCTCCAACGGTTGCCGCGATTCGATTACCAACGCACTCACCGTATTTCCGAAACCCAAAGCGAATTTCACCGTGGATACGCCAAGTTGCTCTCCGAAACTGCTCACCTTTACCAATACCTCTATCGGTGCGGGTTCTTATGAATGGAATGCCGGCGGACCAACCACCTTTAACGTCAACGAGCAATACCAGTTCATTAATAATACAAGCGGGAACATTACCCGTACCGTAAGGCTCATTGCCATTTCGGGCAGCAGCTGCCGCGATACGCTCACTGTGCCGATTGTCATTCATCCTAAGCCGGAGTTTACAATCGTAGCCAGCCCCGACTCGGGCTGTACGGCCCTGAGCGTGAATTTCCCTGCCATCAGCGGGGCTACTTCCTGCCAGTGGGGTTTTGGGGATGGAACATTCTCTGCCAGCCTCAGCCCGACGAATGTGTTTGCCAACAATTCTTCTTTCGATAAGATTTTCACTGTGCAGCTCATTGCCACTAATGTCTATGGATGCCGCGATACTTCGTACAAAGTGATCAAGGTATTCCCGAAACCGATCGCCTTATTCCAGGCAAATCCGAACACGGTATTTGTGCCCAATGAACCGGTGATGTGTAGTAATTTATCGTCGGGGGCCTCCAGCTACGAATGGTTTTTTGGAGACAACGCCACTTCCACGGAAGTAAATCCTTCGCACAACTACCAACAGCCGGGCCTCTACCAGATCACGCTGGTGGCCACCAATACGAGGGGCTGTAAAGATACCTTCGACCTTCCTTCCAAGATTGTGGCGGAAAACGCCAGCGGCATTGATATTCCGAACGCCTTCTCGCCAAATCCGAATGCCAGCAATGGCGGGACCTACGACCCGAGAGACATCAACAACGATGTGTTCCACCCGGTGATTCTCGGCGTTGATAAATACGAGCTCAATATTTTTTCGCGCTGGGGAGAATTATTATTTGTTTCCAAAGATGTAACCATTGGCTGGGATGGTTACTACAAAGGCAAGTTGTGCACACAGGACGTATACATCTGGAAGATTATGGCTACTACCATCGATAATAAGAAAATCAATAAAACAGGAGACGTACTTTTATTAAGATAAAACTTTGAATAAACTACTATATATTTCCGCTTTACTCCTTTCGCTCCACCTGAACTCACAGACCAAAGTGAGCAGTAAGCTTTATGCGAAGGAATTGAAAAATGCTAATTTTTATTTTGAATCGGAAGATTATGCCAATGCCCTGAAAGGCTACAGGCATGTGCTGGCCATTGATCCCGACCAGGAAACCGCCTTGTTTAATTCGGCCGTGAGCCGTTTTAAGCTGAACATGGATGCGGATTCGGCCTTATGGGCGCTCAACAAACTAAAAAGCAACAGCTTCCCGGAACTGGAATTTTACCTGGGCGTTCTCTACCACCAGAAGTCAGGCTTCGAGGAGGCCAACACACACCTCAATAAATACCGGGAGATGCCCATGAAGCTCAGGAGCATTGCGAATGGAGAGGTGGACTACTACCTGGCCTGTGTGAAGAATGCCAAAGAATTTACGTCTCAGCCGCACCGCTCTATCATTAAAAACCTGGGTGCCAAGATCAATTCGGAATACGATGATTATGTGCCTTTGATCACGCCGGATGAAAACATTCTCTATTTTACCTCGCGCCGGAGCGGCAGCACCGGGCTTGTGAAAGACGGCGACGGAAAATATTACGAAGATGTTTATACTTCGCTGAGAGCGGCAGACGGCTCCTGGAGCGAGCCAAAAAATATCGGGCCTCCCATCAACACCAATACACACGACGCCTGCGTGGCCCTGAGCTTCGATGGGAACCAGATGATTATTTACCGCACGGCCCCGGACATGCTTACCGGCGACCTGTACCTTTGCCACACGGATTACAACGGCTGGTCGCAACCACAGAAGCTGGGACCTGAGATCAATACCCCTTTTATAGAAACGAGTGCCTGTTTCAGCACCGATACGAGTGTGATCTATTTCAGCAGCAACAAAGCGGGCGGCTATGGCGGCAAGGATCTGTACCGGATCAAGAAGCTGCCGAACGGAAGATGGTCGCTGCCACAGAACCTCGGCCAGACAATCAACACGGCAAGGGACGAAGATGCGCCTTATTTGCACCCCGATGGCACCACGCTTTATTTCAGCTCCCGCGGGCACAATACGATGGGCGATTACGATGTTTATAAAACAATTCTTAACACTGAGACAAACCAATTTTCCGCACCCGATAACCTGGGCTACCCGATCAACACAGTATTGAGCGACCGCTTCTTCGTATTGAATACCAACGGCACGCGAGGTTATTATTCTTCTGCCAAGGAAGGTGGACTGGGAGGCAACGACCTTTACATGATCGATACGCGTTTTGGTGACAACGACCTGAAAGTGAAACATGGGGTCGTGATGATTGGCAATGAAGTGAGCAAGGCAAAAATTACCTTAATAGATATTGAAAGCAAACAGGTGAGCGGCATTTTTAATGCAAGTTCCAAAACGGGAAAATTCCTGCTGGTGATGAATCCTGTGAAATCCTATAAGGCCATTGTGGAGGAAGAAGGCTGCCAGACCATGATCGTGGACCTGGAGCCACTGGCAAACGAGCAGGGTGAGACGGACCTGATCTTAAACCTGACAAGAAAAAAATAACGAACAGCTGAATGAAGAGGACATTAGGTTTATGTGTTGAGGGAAACAGGTCGCTGCAAGTGTTCCGTATTTTGCTGCCTGTGATGATGCTATGGATGACTATTTCAGCAAGGGCACAGGATGCGCAGTTTACGCAGTTCTATGCTTCGCCGATGTACCTTAACCCTGCTTTTACCGGCCTCACTTTCGAGCACCGCTTCGTCGCCAATTACCGCAACCAATGGCCGGGCGTAAAAACAGCCTATCAAACGGCGATGGTGACCTACGATTACAATATGACCGATCTGAACAGCGGGCTTGGCTTTACGGTGATGCAGGACCGCTCGGGGACTGCAGGCCTCACGCATACCCAGGTAGGTGCCTGCTACTCCTACCATTTCAAGATTAGTAAATTTGCAGAGATCCGCATGGGCGCCAACCTTAACTTCAATATGAAGCGCATCGATTTCAACAAGCTGCGTTTCAATGACCAGATTGCTACAGGCTCAGGCGTGTCAGTAGAAGCAACCAATTATGAGCCTTTGAACTTTATGGACTTTGCTGCCGGCGCCTTATTAAATTCGAATGAATACTGGCTCGGACTTTCGGCCAGGCACCTCACACAACCCAATAGCAGCATGGTGGGCGACAAGGTCCCTTTGCCATTGTCTATCAGCCTGCACGGTGGCTACCGCTTTATCCTCGAGCAAAAATCGCGGGTCGACCTGCGAAAGTATGTATCGCCTGCTTTTAACCTGCGACATGAGGCTAAATACGATCAGCTGGATATAGGAGTCTACTACTTTCACATGCCTTTAAATGTGGGACTGTGGTACCGTGGCCTTCCTTTTAAAAAGTATGCGCCTACCTATGGCAGCCGTGAAAGTATTGCTCTCCTGATCGGGCTTGATCTTTCCCCGAAGCTGGTGAGGATAGGCTACAGCTTCGACCTCACGGTATCCCGCCTGGGAGTAGCCAACTCATTGGGCGCACACGAGATCTCGATCATTTATGAGATCGCCAAAAAACGCAAGCGGAATAAGCGTGTGCTGGTAAGCTGCCCTAAGTTTTAACGCGGTGGCTTCTGTCACGGTGCCTTCGAGAGCCTCAGGCACCAGGAAATCCCTTGAAGCATAAAGGCTTTTCACATGGGGCTGTCGCGACATCGTCTAGTCAAAGCTCTATTTCATTTTGTACAAAAATTTTCCTGTTTAGATCCTTTTGCGTAGAAAAAACGCTGGCACCGGTTTGGACGTTATGGTTAAACCCTACGATCATGGAAACCGAAGAAAAAACAGAAACACTTATCGAAAACTCCGAAAGACTGCTATCCGTATTATCCGGCGCAGCGATGTTATACCACGAATTTAAAAAGGAAGGCGCTGCGAGCAAGATCAAACTGGGCATTGCCGGTTACCTGATTTACCGCGGCTTAAGCGGGCACTGTGCCTTATCTAACAAAACCGGTATCAATCCGTCCATTGTGTCCGGCCTAAGTCATTTTATTTAGAGTGCATAATTGTGAGCGGAACGCCGTGCAGCGAAGCAATCTCAAAGTATCAAGAGATTGCTTCACCGCGAAAAGTGGTTCGTCCTGATGCAATCAAATATAATGAGCGAAATACAAGCCGGCGATGTAGGTTTTAGCATCCCTGAGCTTGGCTTCCTTCACCAGGCGGACAAATTCAGAAGCATCCACCTCCACGCATTCGATGGATTCATGCTCTTCTTTCAATCCTCCGCCTTCTCCGAGCTTATCAGCATCGGTTACTGTTGCGTAATAGATGTAAAAGCATTCGGAGCTATAGCCGGGCGTTGAAAAACAGGAGAGCAGAAACTGAATATGCTCGTTCCTGACCCGGTAGCCTGTTTCCTCCCTGGTTTCCCGGAGGGCAGCCTGCAAAGGCTCTTCATTCTTGTCGAGCCGGCCGGCAATGATCTCCAGGATAGGCGCTTCCGTTTTATCATGAATGGGATAACGGAATTGCCGCGTGAGGATAATTTTATTGGTATCCGTATTTAAGAGCAGCACTGCGGCGGCATCTTCACGCCTGACCCGCTGTTTCTGAAAGCTTTGTCCTGCAGAGGAAACAGTAGCTTCCTCAATCCTGAGCTTTTCGTTGAAGACTGTATGTGACCCGCTGACAGAAGCCATGACCTGTTGATTTAATTCACGTGGCTGCAGGAATATTCATCCTGGCAACCGGTGCTGGCGTTGTCTGAACTCTGTTCTGTTGTTTCCATGATCCTATAAGTTTAATACTAGTGAAAAAAGCAGGGTAGTCCATACCCTGCTTTTGATCTTTGGTCTATACCGGCCTTTTACCGCTGATCAGACGCAGAAGAATGGCAATCACCGCAATAACCAATAAAACGTGAATGAGGCCGCCGGCGTGGAATCCCACAAAGCCTATGAGCCATCCGATAACTAAGATAACAGCGATGATGTAAAGTAAATTTCCCATGATAGTAAATGTTTAGGTTTAGTTGATGTGTTTATGTTACTATCCGTATTAAAATAAGCGTGCCAGTGATTTTAGAAGCAATACAACAGGATTGTTGAGCAAATTCCCCATACTTCCATCATTTGTAATCCATTTTCAAACCACCTGGTAATAGTCACGACGCATCAGATTCTATTTTCCCGCAAAGACGCGAATCTTTCTGTAACCTGACAATCCCTGTTCTGATCATAACAATCCGCGTTATCTGCGTTCTATTATCCCGTATCTTTATTGCCATGTACCGGCTCACGATATTTTTGTCTCTTCTTCCTTTTTGCCTGTTCCCACAGGGGAGGAACGAGAGCGTGCGTCACCTCAACGATATCGTCAGCATGATGGATGAAGCCTCGCGGCTTAACTATACCTGGTACTATGATGCCGTGCAGCTGGCCACGGGACTATACCGGAGCCAGGGGAAGATCAACCCGAATTATTTTTACAGCAGCCGGAGCACCAATGGCGGCACCGTGTATTATACGGGCATGGAAAAAGCTTTTCGCTTCAAAGAGCTAAAGCCGGACAGCAAAGGCTACCTACCTTCCTATATGGCCGACCTGATTCCCTGGCTCGAAGAAAAAGAACATGTGCTGGCCCTACTTCATAAGCCGCATCAACGCACAGCAGCGGTCGATAGCTTCGTGTACCGCTATATCCGCTGCACCGACAGCTTGTATGCCTCGCACAATCGCCTGACGGACTATGTAAGCAACAAAACGTATATGGAAGACATTGCTTTTGTGAAAGCCAAAGCCATCCTCAAAGAACAGGAAACCCGCTTTGAAGCCTGCCACGAGGCTTCCGGAGCACTTGCTTCAGCCATTGAGCAACTGTACAGCGCCTCTTTTCCTCCCAACAAAAGCCATGCAGCGGAGCAGCTGGCCGAGCAGGAAATGCGGCTCACAATCGACCTGCTCGACGATTGGGAAAGAACCCTGGACAAGGGCGACCTTTCGCAAAACAGTCGCTACGACAGCCTTCTGCGGCAACTCAATAAAACAGCGCTCAGTAAGGATTCGTTATACCTCTACAAAACCCGCGGCTACGGACAAAGAAACAGTGGCTGGTGGGCGCATAGCCGCTACCGGAGCTTCTTCAGCATGCTGCAGAGCACAGTGTACTGGTATAAAACCGCGAGCTATAGTAAAGAACCTTTCCTGAAGCCGGAGCTGGTACGTTACAATGGCTTTATCAATGGCTATGATACGGGCATGGAATATTACAACCGCTTTGTGGATTTGTTTGATGGCAAAAGCATGATCGTGGAATCCAGCTGCTGCCTCTCGCCCTCGGAGATCGATACCGCCACAAATGTGTTTCTGAAAAAGCCACGACTGCTCTACCGCTTTGCGGCCGTAGAAACAACAGCCCCTGAAACAAATCATACCACATCCACTACCACCGAAAGCCCCGGTACACAATCCGACGCGGAACGCATCGGCAAGGCGAAACCGCATCACCTGGTCTACCTGCTGGATGCTTCCTCCTCCATGAACGAGCCCGACCGCCTCCCGGAATTAAAAACAGAAGTGAAGTACCTCGTGGCCATACAGCGTCCGGTCGACCGGATCTCGATGGTAAGCTTTGCCTCTCATGCGCACATCATCCTGCAGGACAAAGCCTGCATTCAAAAGCCGGCAATTTATAGCACCATCGAGCAGGTAAGTGCTCTCGGCTCCACCAACATCAGCGAAGGGCTTGCCAAAGCCGCACACATTGCCGATAGCTGCCGCTTAAAAGAGGGCATTACCAAAGTATTACTGTTTACCGACGGGGCCTTTAGCCTGACCAAAGCCGATAAGAAACTGCTACAATCCTTAGAGAAAAACAGCATCGGCCTTTGCCTGGTATACCTGGGACACAGCCAAAAAAGTGTGGAAGAAGAGCTGAAAAAAATCTGCGAAAAAGCAAAAGGCCGCTATTACAATGCGCACGACACCAACCTGAAAGAAGTGTTGGTAAAGGAAGCTTCTGAATGAGGATGTAACATTATGCAAAAAATACCGTTATGCGTCTATACTAAAACTACCATCGCATGAAGCCTTATTTATGTTTACTGACGGGCCTGTTCTTTACAGCTTTTCTGAACGCCCAACCGGAATTCAAAACCTATCCCAACGGGTTGATCTACAGCGAAGCCACCATGGGGAAGCTGCACCGTATTGTGGACTCCCTGAATTTGAAATACAAATCCTGCGAATTGAACAGGACATACTATTCCAGCGCACAGGCTAAGGCTCACATTGTGATACTCGAAAAAGGAAACGTAAGGGAAGCCAAAAAGGACATGAAGCAAGGGATGCTCTTCGAGGATTTTCTGAAAAAATATCCCGGTGCTAAAGTCAGAAGGAATGCGCTGGTCGTAAGAACCAACTATCAGGATTACCAGGGAAAGGAAGTGATAGAATACGGCGAAGTGAGCCTGAATACAAACTATGGCCTCGAGATCCAGCGAAGCAAGGCAGATCCTGACATTGGAAAACAAGGAAGCTGGCTGTATGACTCCGAAAAAGAATCCCTCGATGCATTTTATTTCACGACCGGCATTGCTTCTGCCCCACTGAAAGAAAACTATGCCCGCCGCATCGGCTACAGCGATTGCCTGGTGGATACCAGCGCCAGCAAATTTAAAAGCGATGCTTCCTTTGGCCGCGCAGACTTACCGGAAAACTGGCAATCCTTATCCGAGCCCGAAAAGATAAAGCTGCTGGACCGGATGCGCTCTACAAAGGTGATGGGCTTTTGCAGCATGGACGACGGCCCGAGAATTCATGCGGTAAACATTGCCCTGCTTTCGGCGGAGACCACGAATTGGGAGGTCTTCTTAAAATCGCACCTCGATATTATGAATGACCGTTTCGACCGGATGACTGATGGCAGCTATGCCCAGGGGCACCGTCAAACCTATATTAAAGAGCTGGAAGACCTCGACATCAATGTTCCGGAGCTAATCCTGGGCATCTCCCTGAGGGTAGAAAATCCATCCCGGAATCACTATTATGGCAGCATCGGCCGGCTGGGCAGAGCCATCAGCGAATCGAAACAAAAAGAAGCGTTTGAAAAAGAAATACTAAGCATGGCCGGAGACCCGGAGCTGGACGATTACAACCGGGTCATTGCTTACTTTTTATACAAGAGCTACCTGAATTACCTGTACAGCGGAAAAGACAACACGGAGAAACATCAGAAGCTGAAAACAGCAATCGCCCGGCTTCCCGGCTACCTCAAAGAGAATGCTGTCCTGGAAGAGGGAGAAGATTAACAGCGCTTATTTTTTGAAGAGCCGCATTTTTCTTTTTAGCTTTGTGGCTTTAACACCCCTGCTGCTTTTATGAATACGACTACTCCAAGCGTTTGGTTTACCTCCGATCACCACTTCGGGCATAAGAATATCATCGAGCTATCGAAACGCCCCTTTGCGGATGTGGAAGAGATGAATGAAACCATGATTGCCCGCTGGAATGAAAAAGTCGGAAAGGATGATCACGTCTATCATATCGGCGATTTTGCCTTGATGTCGCCCGGAAAGCTAAAAGCGCTCAGGGAGAGGCTTAACGGTAAGATCTTTCTCATCAGTGGAAACCATGAGAATTCGGCCCTGGATTGCCCTTCCTGTTTCGAATGGATCCGGCCTTACCACGAATTGACTCTTGCCGATCCGGATGCTCACAGAGGTACGCGCTTCCTGGTCCTGTTTCATTATGCGATGAAAGTATGGAACGCCAGCCATTACGGCACCTGGCATTTATACGGGCATTCTCACGGCGATCTTCCGGACGATGCGACGTCTTTGTCCTTTGACGTCGGTGTCGACAATCACAATTTTTATCCTTTGTCTTATGACGAGGTAAAAGCAATCATGAGCCGCAAGCAATGGAAGCCTCCTTTTGAAGCGAGAAATAAATAAAGCCAATCCCTATTTTGTGATGAGCGTGGAGAACACCGAACTCATGGAAAAGAAATGATCGCTTTGAATGCAAGCCCATTGCAAAATATTCTCAAAATTCCTAGTTTTGTTAGATAGCCGTTCCGGCTGCAAAACATACGCACGATAGAATTTATGACAGAAACAGGGATCATAGGACTGGTGATCATCGGTATCAATGTGGCGGTTTCCTACAAAGGCCTTAGGGATCATGTCTTTTTCGATAACTACAAATTTGAGGTCGACCGCATCCTGAAATACAAGGAATACCGGCGCCTCGTTACTTCCGGCTTCCTGCATGTGAGCTGGATGCACCTGATCCTGAACATGGTGAGCCTTTACCTGTTCAGCTCCTTTATGGGCAACCTGGGATGGCTCAGCTTTCTCATCATTTACTTTGCGAGTCTTATCGGCGGCGATCTCCTGGCGTTATTCATTCACCGCGAGCATGGCGATTACAGCTCCGTTGGGGCTTCGGGCGCCGTATGCGGGATCATCTTTGCTTCCATTGCTTTGTTTCCGGGTATGGAGATTCTCCTGTTTGGTATACTTCCTCTGCCAAGCTGGGCATACGGCCTGCTCTATGTTGGCTATTCGATGTACGGCATCCGCTCCAGGCGCGACAACATCGGGCATGAGGCACACCTGGGCGGCGCGCTGCTCGGGATGGTGATTGCCGTGGTGCTTGAGCCGGCAGCCTTTGCCAACAATTACCTCACAATCCTGTTGATCACGGTACCTGTAATTGTATTCATTTACCTGATCATCGCCAGGCCCAAAACCCTGCTGATCGACAATTACTATTACAAAACACACAGCACCTATTTCGACATCGACGATCAGTATAACGAAGAGCGGGCCAACAAACAGCATGAGCTCGACCGGCTGCTGGATAAGATCGGGAAGAGCGGCATCGACAGCCTTTCGAAGAAGGAAAGGCAACGGCTGGATGAGTTGTCGAGGTAGTTTGCCCTTGTTGACTTCGAGAGCCTCAGTTAACACGAATAACAATCCCGGCGGTTGAGGCTCTCGAAACCACCGTTAAAAAATAGCCATCGAAAAGATCCTGATCATACTCGACCTTGATGAAACGCTGATCCACGCGACGGATAAGCCGCACGATGATGCCTGGGATTTCACGGTTTTTCACTATAACGTCTATAAGCGTCCGCATTTACAGGAATTTTTATCGGGACTGAAAGAGCATTTCGAAGTGGCGGTATGGTCCTCTGCTTCGGATGATTATGTAGACCTGATTGTGAAAGAGATTTTTCCTGAGGGTTACGATCTTAAATTTGTGTGGGGGCGTTCGCGATGCACCTACAGGCCCAATTACAACAAACTGGATGAGTTCGGCTACTACGATCCTTTCTCGCATTACGACTATGTGAAGCGCCTGGATAAGGTGAGAAAGCTGAACTTCAAAAAAGACAGGATCCTCATCATCGACGATACGCCTCAGAAATGCAGGCATAATTACGGCAATGCCATTTACCCGAAAGAATACCTGGGAAGAAATCCTGATAATGAATTGCTCTTGTTAATGCAGTATTTAATAAGCCTGAAAGACCTCAGCACAGTGAGAAGCACCGAAAAGAGAGGCTGGCGGGAGGAGGCACAAAAATTGCATGACCTCTTGTAATTCAAAAGTGAAAGGCCATGTCATTCCAGGCTTATTTAACCAACATCCAGATCAAGACCGGGAAAACTCCGGAAGATTTTAAACAGATGGCCGAGAAAAAAGGCTTCACTCTAAACGGGCATATTGCACCGGGTGTCAAGGCCACGCAGATTACCGACTGGCTGAAAGAAGAATTCGATCTGGGACACGGACATGCGATGGCCGTGTATGCCTTGTTGAAAGGGATAAAAGAGCAATGATAATTCCCTTTTCAATGTTCAATTTAAAATCATCAATAATCAATGTTCCATAAGCATGTATCAGTGAACATTGATCGTTGAACATGTTTTTTAGAACCGGTTATTCGCCCAGCTCCAGCTTCTTAATATCGGCGATCGAATTACCGGCAATGCCTTTTACGGAACCATAAAAATTGGTGGTATTCAGCAACACTTTTTCCAGCTGCTTCTCTCGTTCCTTCCAGATCTTCGCCATCGCATTCTTTTCTTTCTGAATGCCTTCCTGTAATTCGGTAAAGCCTTCCACAATGGCTTCTATCTGCTGCTTGAACTCCACGCCTGTTAAGTAAGCATAGAGCATGCTCATCTTATCGCCTTTATTTTCCTGGCTGGCCTGGGCCGCGTAGATTTTGATGAGGCTGTCGCGCAGCACAAAGGATAAGGATTTCACTTCAGAAAAGGAGCAGATCCACACGCCTTCGCGCATACCGAAATGCTCCATGTCCTTCGGCATGGTTTCCGTCACGATCACGGCCAGGTCGGCCTGCGAATTGCGCATATCGTGCTTGAGCTTGTCGATCCAGTCGTTGCTGAACGCCTTGGTGCGCTTACTTTCGTAAATGATCTTGCCGCAGGTTTGTCCCAATGAATTGCGGATGGTATGGATGGCATCTGCGCCTTTCACGCCTTTGCCAACCTCATCAACACTATCAAAAGGAAAGGTGCTGCGTAATAAATCTTCCAACGCAATTTCGTGCACCTCTCCCTGGAGCTGCATAGAGCCCTGCTCCTGCTTCCGCACCATTTCTTCGGTGAGTTTTTTCTGGGCGTCGAGTTGCTTTTTCAGCTCCAGCAATTGCATCTGGTGTTCCTTTTCTTTCAGGGAATTGCGCTCTGTTTCCTGCCTGCGGATCTGCTCGGTGAACTGCTCCCGCTCTTCCTGTAATTTCTTCTGAACGGTAAGCTCCAGCTCCGCTTCCCGGTTTTTGATCTCTTTTTCTTTTTTCAGGTAATCGAGCTCTTTTTCCTGGCTCTCTCTCAATTTTTGTGCTTTCTCATTCAGCTCTTTGTTGAGCTGCTCCATCTGCATCTGCATTTCAGATGCTGCCTTTTTAATGGCTTCCTGCTCCAGCACAGCCTTCTGCAGCTTCACCTTATCAGCGATGATGCGCTCCTGGTCTTCCTGCTGCTTCTTCATCTCTTCCTGCTGCAGCTCAATGGCCCGCTTCTTATCTTCCAGCTCTTTCTGGTCTTTGTTATAGCGCTCCAGGTAACGTGTCCGGATCTTTCCTTCTATCTCAGCCGATATCGCGTCCCCCAACTGAAACTCGTGCTTACAGTTAGGACATTTTACCGTTGATTGTGTACTGCTCATGCTCGTTTTGTATTAAATAAATTAGTAGGTGCCATGTCGGATCATAGCAAAGAACGCCTAAGCGTACTCGTGAAGCCTCTTCAACAGGAGCTCCATGCCTTCTACGGCTTTGGCTTTGATCACCGTCAGGTTGCGGATATAATCCAGGTTGAACTCGCCCGGATCGATGAGGAATTTAGGCACCGACGCCTCCACCACGTGAATGAGGTTAGCCGCCGGGTACACGTTGAGCGAGGTTCCGATGGTGATAAAAATATCCGCTTCCTGGGTCAGCATTTCCGCCTTCACCATCTCGGGCACGGCTTCACCGAACCAGACGATGTGCGGGCGAAGCTGTGCGCCTCTTTCGCAGAGATCGCCTTCTTTCAATTCCCATTCTTTGATGTCGTATATCAGCTCGCTCCATTGGCTGCTGCGGCTTTTCATGATTTCGCCGTGCAGGTGCAATACATTTTCGCTGCCGGCACGCTCATGCAGGTCGTCGATGTTCTGGGTAATCACCTGCACATCAAACTCCTCCTGGAGGCCAGCCACCATCGTATGAGCGGCATTGGGACTCGCCGCCATCACCTGCTTGCGCCTCTGGTTGTAAAAATCCAGCACCAGCTTCCGGTTTTTGGTCCAGGCGCTGTAGGTCGCCACATCCTCGATCTTGTATTCTTCCCATAAACCACCGGTATCCCTGAAGGTTTTAATACCGCTTTCCGCACTCATTCCGGCGCCGCTGAAAACAACTATCTTTTTCTTCTTCATGTATCCCTGAGTATTCCCGTAAACTTTAAACAATCTGTAAACAGGCTGCCGATTATCGTTTAGCTTATTCTAAATTTACACAAATTTAAATAATCCGGCAGGAAATTGTCTTTTTTGCCGGCCAATAATTAAAAAAAGGGATATTTTTACAGTCTAACAACATTTACAAGCGATGAAATTTTTTATTGACACAGCAAACTTAGCGCAGATCAAAGAAGCACAGGAACTCGGCGTGCTCGACGGGGTAACCACCAACCCATCCCTGATGGCAAAAGAAGGCATCAAAGGGCAGGATAACATCTTAAAACACTACGTGGATATCTGCAAGATTACCACCGGTGACGTGAGCGCCGAAGTGATCGCCACCGATTTTGAAGGCATGGTACGTGAGGGTGAAGCCCTGGCGGAGCTGCATGAGCGCATCGTGGTGAAAATCCCGATGATCAAGGAAGGTTTGAAAGCGATTAAATATTTCAGCGAAAAAGGTATCAAAACCAACTGTACACTGGTATTTTCGGCCGGGCAGGCCTTACTGGCAGCCAAAGCAGGCGCTACCTATGTGTCCCCATTTATCGGCCGTTTGGATGACATCAGCCAGGACGGTATGGACCTGATCGACGATATCCGCATCATTTACGACAACTACGCTTACGATACACAGATTCTGGCCGCTTCCGTACGCCACCCGCTGCACATTATCCAGTGCGCAAAACTGGGTGCCGATGTGATCACGGCTCCGTTAAGCGCTATTTCAGCCTTACTGAACCACCCTTTAACTGACAAAGGCCTGGCGCAGTTCCTGGCCGATGCGAAGAAATAATAAATTACACACACCCTGAGCGTAGTCGAAGGGTAAGTGTACAAAAAAAAAATAAAGATAAAAAGGCTTCACGGGTGTGAGGCCTTTTTTGTTGGAGTGTCCGGATAACCTGTGTTTTAGTGTCATGCTGAACTTGATTCAGCATGACGTATCCTGATTAAATAAACTTTAACTAAACAAAGCCCAGCTTATAATGCACCACTTTCTTGGTGTCGAAAAATTCCTCTTCGAAATAATTTTTCAAGTCGTAGAAGGTCGCTTTTTCGAAGTGCGGACCAAACTCTTCGCGCAGGTCGCCGCCTTTTAAATATAAAATACCGTTAGGAAGGTCGTTGAAATTTTCTTTCAGAATCTTGCGGTAGATCCAGTTGTAAAACTCCGGAAACTCTGTCACGGCGCGGCTCACAATGAAATGATAGCGGTCGTTGATCTTCTCCGCACGCTCATGCTGCGCCGTGAGGTTAGTGAGGCCCAAGCCCGCGGCCACCTCCTGCACGACTTTTATTTTCTTGCCGATGGAATCCACCAGGTGAAAGCTACTTTCGGGAAACATCACCGCCAGGGGAATGCCCGGAAAACCACCGCCTGTGCCCACATCGAGCACTTTGGTGCCGGGCTTGAACTGCATGACTTTGGCAATGCCCAACGAATGCAGCACGTGGCGCTCAAAAAGGAGGTCAATGTCCTTGCGGGAAATCACGTTGATCTGCGCATTCCAGTGCAGGTAAAGGTCGTACATCTTTTCGAATTGCTCCTGCTGTGTCGCGGTGATGCCGGGAAAATATTTGAGAATGATATCGGGTTTCACTGAAAATTAAAGTTTGCTTTCCTGGTTTTTCAGGATGTTGTAAAGGAACTCACGCGCCCTGAAGAGCTGCGCTTTCACGGTACCTACGGGCAGCTCGAGCTTCCCCGCGATCTCTTCGTAGCTGAGCTCTTCGTAATAGCGCATTTTTACCAGCTCCCTGTAACGCGGCTTGAGCTTTTCCACCACATCGCGCAGCATCTCTACTTTTTGCTTTTTGATGATGTTCTCTTCCGGATCGAGGGTCTGTGATTTGATATTCTTGGAAAACTCCTGTCCTTCGTCGTTCTCCATTTTGGTGTCGAGCGAGAGGGAGGTGCTTTTTTTCTTGTTCCTTAAAAAATCGATGGCATTGTTACTGGCAATCTTAAACAGCCAGGTACTGAAGGCGTAGGTAGGGGTGTATTGATCGAGGCGCTTGAATGCCCTGCCAAAGGCTTCAATGGTAAGGTCTTCTGCATCATCTTTGTTATTGCACATCCGCAGCATCGTAAAATAAACCGATTCGCGGTAGCGGTGCAGCAATTCGGCATAGGCTTTTTGGTCGCCGTGCTTCAGGGCCTGCTGGATCAGTTTATAATCGTAGACCGCTTTCGTGGTTAACTTTTCTGATGGATCTAACTCTTCCATTTATTTGGTTTATGAAGTAGTTTACTGATATGAAAAACCGGATAAACAATCAGCAGGATGAATTCATAAAAGAAAGACATTCCCCAAAGATCCGGCTCATTCAGCTGCTTCGATACTTTTCTAAAGATAATCATTTGCAGGCATATTTTCACTATTAAACCCGCAAGGGCGCTGATAAAGGTTGCCTGGAAGAAAAGCAGGGTAAAAAACAGGATGTAAAAGGCATATTGCAGCAGGTAGCCGAAGCCGATCCGGAACTTGCTGCCGGAGGTATAATGTGGCGCCGTGGTCAGGTGGCGCTGTTTCTGGCGTTTCCAGTCGGTGAAGGTTTTTTTGGCCAGAGAGTACGTGACCGAGGCATGTGATACGGAAATCGCCGTATTCTCAGGGGTGCAGGCATCATTGATGAAAAGGTCATCATCGCCCGACTCGATGTGGTAATGTTTGGAAAAGCCTTTTTGCTTGTAGAAGAGGCTTTTTTTGTAGGCCAGGTTCCTGCCCACGCCCATATAGGCCTTGCCTTTCATCGCTGCCGACAGGTAATTGGCGGCTATGAGGAAGGTATCGAAACGGATTATCCTGTTGAGAAAACCGGGCTCTTTTTTGTAGGCGCCATAGCCGAGCACAATCTCTTTGGTGGTGCTGAACTTCCCGGCCATATCGCTGAGCCATTGCTCCCCGGCAGGAAAACAATCAGCATCGGTAAAGACAAGGTTATCATATTTCGCGCCTTTGATGCCTACCAGCACCGCAAATTTTTTCCCGTGCTTATAGTAGTCATCCTCCTTGATATTTACTTTTTTCAGGTTCGGGAAGATCTTCGCAAACTCGTCGATGACGTTCTCTGTGTTATCGATGGAGCAATCGTTTACCACGATCACTTCAAACTCGGGATAATTCTGCACGAGGATTTTGGGAAGGAATTCCGTGAGGTTATCGTCCTCATTGCGTGCGCAGATGATCACCGATACAGGATCTTTGGAAGCAGCTACCGGGGTCTCCTGTTTTGAATAACGACCGATCGGCAGGATATGAATTAGGTAATGAATGATGATGCCCGCAAACGACAAACCAAAAGCAATTAACATGAGCTCGTAAAGCCCAATCTCAACAAATCCGGGAAAATACATACCAGCAAAAATAGCACCGATTACCCATGCTAATAAATGTATATTTGCATTTATTAAACAAAGAAATTAACAATGCTCAGCGGAATAAAAGCGGTGATTTTTGACATGGACGGCGTCATCATCGACTCCGAGCCTCTGTGGCGCCGGGTGATGATCCGGAGCTTTACCGAAGCAGGAATTCCCTTTACGGAGAACGACTGCCGCATCACCACCGGACTGCGTTTCAGGGAAGTGGCAGCCTACTGGTTTGGCAGGCACCACATCACACACATCCCGGTCGACGAATTCGATGCCCTGGTCGTCCAGCGGCTGTCGGACCTCATCCGCGCGGAAGGCACGGCTATGCGCGGTGTGTACAAGGCCCTCGAGCACCTGAAACAGGGCGGCTATAAGATCGCGGTGGGCACATCCTCCAACACGGCGTTTATGAATACGGTAATGGATGCCCTGAAGATCCGTCATTATTTCGATGTGCTGTGTTCCGCAGAGCATATGGCCTACGGGAAACCACATCCCGAAGTATTCCTGGCCTGTGCCGCGCAAATGGGTATGCAGCCTAAAGAATGCCTGGTGATCGAAGATTCCGTCAACGGCATCGTGGCCGCCAAAGCCGCGCAGATGAGGGTGATCGCCATTCCCGACGAAGAAAGCAAACACAATCCAAAATTCGTACTGGCCGATTACCGCATGGAATCGCTGGAGGATTTTGTACCTCAAAAGCTGAATACCTAAGGTTTCATTGAAGCATGAACCAACTCATCCGCGCCATAGAAAACGATGTACAGGACCGCCATTGCGACGCCTGGAAAAAGCTGTGCGACTATGTAGACCGCGCTGCTGCAGAAGGCCTGGAGGTATTTAGTCCGGGGAAAGAGCTGGGAGCGGAACTGTTTGCGCAGATCCATACCTTACCTGAAAGTATTTCCAAACTCAAAAGCGTTAAGAAGCTTTACTTATACGGCAGCTGCCTGAAGCGCCTTCCTCCTGAGATCGGGGACATGGAAGCCCTGGAAGACTTCACGCCTTATACCTCCTACGATCTTCACTGGTTTCCTTACGAGATCACACGCTGTAAAAATTTAAAAGACAGCACCGTGAGTACACGCGCCATTTACGGAAATTACAAAAACCGCATGGGCTTTCCCGACCTGACGAAGAATCCGGTGCGCTACGAAGGCGAAACTCTCAGATGCAGCGTCTGCAGGCAAGAGATGTACTACACACAAACCAACCAGCTGTGGATCACGCTCCGGATTGGAACGGACTGGCTTCCGATGCTCACTAACCTCTGCTCTGTAAGCTGCGAACAGGCATTACCCAAACCACCGGAAGGCTTTGTTGCCTATCCTCACAAAGGCGGATCCGGTTTGCAACAACCCGGTGAAAAAGAGTTCAGAGACGCATATGTTGTTTCCTGGCAGTTTGATGAATCCATCCAAAAATGGAGAAGCAGCCGGGGCGATATTTCGGATACGATCCTATAAGCGATGCCATTGCCTGCTTTCAGCAATAAAACGCCATTCCTCGTTTTGATTACAACAAGCCTCAATCAGGCTACATTCCATAAATGCTTTAGTCCGAACTTTGTCATGATCATTTAAAACTAAAACTCATGAACAGAATATTAGGAAAAAACGGCCCTGTCGTTTCGGCAATCGGCTTGGGTTGCATGGGCATGTCCGGTGCCTATGGGCAAAGCGACGAGAAAGAATCCATCGCCACTATTGAAAGAGCCTTAGAACTCGGGCACAATTTTTTAGATACAGCCGACTTCTACCTTTCGGGGCATAACGAACAACTGATCGGGCAGGCCATCAAAGGAAAAAGAGACAAAGCCTTTCTCTCTGTCAAAACAGGAATGATGGCTTCTCCAATGGGCTATGGGCCCGTGAACGGGCATCCTGATTACATCCGCCACGCCGTTATGCACAGCTTGCAACGCCTTAAAACCGATTACATCGATCTGTATACGCTCGCGCGGGTGGACTCCACGGTTCCTATTGAAGAAACGGTGGGCGCCTTATCGGAACTGGTGACAAAAGGGGTTGTTAAGTATATCGGTCTTTCGGAAGCGTCTGCTCAAAGTATCCGGAAGGCGGCTTCCGTTCATACCATTACCGCCCTTCAGATAGAATATTCTCTCTGGACCCGAGACGTTGAAGCCGAAGTCCTTCCTGCAATCCGTGAACTGGGCATCGGGCTTGTTGCTTATTCCCCGCTGAGCCGTGGCTTCCTGAGCGGTGAGCTGAAAAAACCCGAAGACATCAAAGATAACCGGGCGCACATGCCACGTTTCCAGGGTGAGAACTTTTATAAAAATCTGGAGCTGGTAGAGAAGATAAAACTACTGGCTGATCAGAAAGGCTGCAGCGCTTCGCAGCTGGCTATTGCCTGGGTACTTGCCCAGGGCGAGGATATCATAGCGATACCCGGCACCAAACGGATAAAGTACCTTGAAGAAAATATCGGCTCGGAACATGTACGGCTCACTGAAGAGGATTTGCAAAGCATAGAAGCGATGATGCCCGCAGGAATTGCTTCAGGCACCCGTTATCCTGAAAGGTTCATGAGCACACTGAATAGGTAACCGTTTCCTGCTAACGAAAAATAGTGATAACTTTATAAGATGAAAAAGGAATCAAGCGCACCACAGAAATTTGAATCCTTGTCGGACATGCACCGGGTGCTCGGGCTGCCAAAGCCCATGCACCCGCTGATAAGCCTGGCAGAGAACACAGACAATAAAATAGACCTGAGCAGGTTCCCCAATTCTTTCACCCATTGTTTTTATAAAATTTCACTCAAAACAAACCTGACGGGAAAACTAAAATACGGGCAGGGCTATTATGATTTTGATGAAGGCGGCTTGCTCTTCAAGGCGCCTAACCAGGTAAGCGCAAGAGGTGATATCAATCAGAACCATAGCGGCTATACCGTCTTATTTCATCCCGACTTTTTAGCCGGTTATCCTTTAGCAAAAAAAATAAAGCAATACGGCTTCTTCTCCTACTCGGTTAATGAAGCTCTGCATCTTTCAGATAAGGAAAAGGCAACGGTTATTTCTGTTTTCAAAAATATGCAGGAAGAATTAAACAGCCGGATCGATGATTTCAGCCAGGACGTTATTATCTCACAAATCGAATTGTTGTTGAATTATAGCAACCGCTTCTACAAGCGACAATTCATTACGCGTAAAACCACAAACAACAACTTATTACAAAAACTGGAAGAAATTTTGGACCATCATTTCAATGATGAAAACCTCTTGGAGGAAGGGATTCCCACTGTACATTTTCTTGCTGATAAGCTAAGCATGTCACCAAGCTATCTAAGCGATATGCTGCGCTCACTGACCGGCCAGAATACCCAACAGCACATACACCATAAGCTGATTGAAAAGGCCAAGGAGAAATTATCCACCACCAGCTTAACTGTAAGCGAGATTGCCTATGCCCTGGGCTTCGGGCACTCCCAGTCCTTCAGCAAATTTTTTAAAACCAAAACAAAGCTTTCACCTTTGCAATTCAGGGCGTCTTTTAATTAAAGTGCTCCAACACTACGAACTATGTGGATTTTTGATTTAAAAAAACCGGGCTTATTCTGCATCCATTGTATTCCTCAAAAAGCTGTTCATCGGCAGCATGGCTTTGAATACTTTGGAAGCATAAGCCGGAAAATTCTTATCCAGCACCTGCGCATCGGTGAGGTCATGAACCACGATAAAGCTTTTGTGCTGCAACAGGTCCAGATCGGGATGTTCTTTGTCATAGCCTTTTGGCGCGGTTTTCAGCTTATCCTCTTCTGACAGGGCCACAAAATAATTTTTAAAATCTTTCGCCGCCAGGATCTTGCGGAATTCTTTCCCGTTGTAATCTATTTCCTGCCTGATCGCCGCCAGCACATCGGGCATCGGTTGCCAGCAACCACCCGCCAGGAAGCTCTTTCCCGGTTCTACATGCAGGTAATATCCGGGCACCGGCGATTTTTTTCCACCGGGATTCATACTCGCTCCCATATTGGTTTTATAAGGCGATTTGTCTTTACTGAAACGGATATCCTTGTTAATCCGGAACATGCATTTCTTTGCTTCCAGCCCCGCGAGCAGAGGATCGAATACGGTCGTTTTATCAAGCACCGATTTGATCAGCGTTTCGAATTCCGCTTTGGCAGCTTCATAGGTTTTGCGGTTCTCATCAAACCACTCTTTTTTGTTGTTCTTCGCGAGTTGTTTTAAAAACTTTAGGGTTGTTTCCATGATGTTATGATTGAATGTTTGAATCGGCTGAACGCCTGGTTTTAAAATAATCCATGATCAGGACGGTATTCAGGAGCAGGCTGAGGCAATAGAAAAAATCTTCCATAGGAATGCTGAAAAAACGGATCGCCATATTTTCCTCATCGTTATACCATACGATGGGCAGACCGGTGATCAATCCATCGAACACCAGGAAAGGAATGAGCGCCACAAAAAAGGCAAAGTAGAAGCGGCCCATCCGGTGGAGCTTATACACAAAGGCCGCTATGAACACCACCACGAAACAGATCCCGGCATTCACAATGGTATAGGTCCTGTCGTAGAACAGGATACAGGAGGCAAGCGACAATACCAGGACGATGACATTGATCAGCTTGGGCTTAGTCACAATTTCCCTGGTAACGTAGGCATTCAGACATTCGTAAATAAAGGCGCAGGAATAAGGCACCACGATAAAGAACAGCACCTCCTCAATGGGCAGGTTAAACAGGTAGGCTCCGCAGACATACTCCGGGTTGAAGCTCCAGACGCCATGCTTGGTAAAGTACATATCCCAGAGAATGAACAGGACCGCATTGACCAGGATAGCAGGCAGCAGGTATTTCCAGTGCTTATAAAAAGCCACTTTTTTATCGAAGCTGAGCAGGAGCGGAAAAATCACGCTTAAAAAATCCAGCCATAGGTATGTATAGTGCGCATTCATAAGTTATCTGACAAGGTACAGGGCCACAAAAAACAGGACCTGGATGATGTAAAAGGCTTTGGCGGTAGGGTTCGGCTTTTTGGAAAGCTCTTTATTGGCAAACCAGTTGATGCCAATGGAAATGAGGAACCAGGCGATGTAGTTTTGCAGCGGGATGCGCGCGCCGCGCCAGTACCAGAAATCGAAACGGGATGCGCTCTGCTCGATAAAAAAATCAAGGCCTACCATGAGCAAGGCTCCCAGAACGATGTTCACGTATTTATTTTCAAACTGCACCAGTTGGTTGGTGGCATAAATCAGCAAGGCCCAGTTGACGCCAATCAGCAGGGGCGTGGAAAGCAGCTTGTAGCCCAGCGCCGAGCCATAGTAGTAATGCCCGAAGATCCAGCCCGTTTTCACACCTATCACTTCAATGAAATACCCTGCCAGAGCGGTCAGCAATAAGGCCAGGTAAAAGGGGCCCTTCGACTGGTTGCTCATGATGATGACCAGGACCGCAGACAAGAGTAAATTGACCGGTGTCAGCGAACGGAAATAAGCCGGGCTGATGAGAAAGCCGATGAATCCTACCAGGTGAAAAATGGCAATGATGGTGATAGGCAGGTGTTTTTTCAGCAGCGACATTCGTAACAATTTAATAATGTGATTTCCCTGTTAAGAGCCAATAAATTTACTTGTTTTACGGTATAAATTGTAAAAAACTATTGAAGCATAATGATTATATTTGGTTGATTATTGCGAATTCCAAAACCATGCAAAAACAAAAAATTCCGTACATCAACCGGGAGATCAGCTGGCTGTCGTTTAATGACCGGGTATTACAGGAAGCATCGGATCCAACCACACCACTCATTGAACGTCTCAAATTTTTAGGTATTTTCAGCAACAACCGCGACGAGTTTTACCGTGTGCGCGTTGCCACCATCAACAGGCTTTCCAAGCTCGGCAAAAAAGCCATTGCCATCTATGGCGATGATCCGAAAGAGCTGCTGCAAAAAATGCAGCGCAAGGTGATCGATCAGCAACAGCGCTTCGAGGCCATCTACCAGGAGCTCCTGCATGAGCTGGCCAAAGAGAATGTGTTTATCATCAACGAAAAGCAGCTCAACACGGAGCAGCAGAAATTCGTGAAAGACTACTTTCACAACGAAGTGGCTTCTACGATTTTCCCTATCATGGTGGACGAGAACAAGTCCTTCCCGTATATGAAGGACAAATCGGGCTACCTGTTCGTAAGGCTGATCGCCAATAACAGCAAGCAGAGGAATAAATACGCCCTCATTGAGATCCCATCCAAAAGCACGACGCGCTTCATTATCCTGCCACAGGAAAAACATAAGAAATACATTATCCTGCTGGATGATGTGATCCGCTACAGCGCTAACGAAATGTTCTCGGTATTCGGCTATACGGTAAAAGAGGCCATCAACATTAAGCTGACGCGCGATGCGGAGCTGGACATCGACCAGGACGTGAGCAAAAGCATGCTGGAGAAGATCTCCAAAAGCGTGAAAGACCGGAAGAAAGGCCTGCCCGTGCGTTTTGTATACGACAGTAATATGAGTAGCGAAATGCTTGGCTTTATCATGAAAAAGCTGGGCATGGACAAGAAGGACAATGCCATTCCGGGCGGCCGTTACCACAATTTCAAGGATTTTATCCGCTTCCCGAACATCGGCGAGAAAAAGCTGGTATACAATCATCCGCCGGCGCTCGATCATAAGTATTTGCAGGACATTCATACAAGCATCCTACAGGTGATCCGGCAGAAAGATATTTTGCTGCATTATCCTTACCACACCTTTGACCATATCATTACCTTGCTGCGTGAGGCCTCCATCGATCCTACGGTGGAATCCATCAAGATTACCTTCTACCGCGTAGCCGATTCTTCCAAGATTGCCAACGCGCTCATCAATGCGATTAAGAACGGGAAGAAAGTAACGGTGCTCGTTGAGTTGCAGGCGCGCTTCGATGAGGAAAATAATATTTACTGGGCCAATAAGCTCCAGGAAGAGGGCGCTACCGTCATCTACGGCGTACCGGGATTAAAGGTGCACAGCAAGCTTTTCCTGATCACAACCCGTGTGAACAGCCGGGAGGTAAAATATGCGCACATCGGGACCGGAAACTTTAACGAGAAAACAGCCCGCATCTACACGGATTTCAGCCTGCTCACAGCCGATAAGAATATTACGGAGGAAATTACCGGCGTGTTCGATTTTTACGCCAACAACTTCAAAACCGGTGCCTACAAGCATCTCGCCGTGGCGCCCTTCTTTATGCGCCAGACTTTCGTGAACCTCATCAACAAGGAAATCGAATTTGCCAAAGCGGGAAAACCTGCTTACATGGTTCTGAAAATGAACAGCCTGGTGGATAAGGACATGATTACGAAGCTGTATGAGGCATCGCAGGCCGGCGTGAAGATCACGCTGATCGTGCGGGGCATCTGCTCGCTGGTGACGGATGTTCCGGGCTTCAGCGATAATATCAGGGCCTACAGCATTGTCGACAAATACCTGGAGCATGCGCGCGTGTTCATTTTCGGCAACAACGGCGATGAGAAGATCTTCATTACCTCAGCCGACTGGATGAGCCGGAACCTCGACAGCAGAAGCGAAGTAGCGGTACCGATCTACAGCCCGGAAGTAAAGAAACAGATCAAGGACATCATCGACATCCAGCTATCGGGCAATACCAAGGTGAGGGTGCTCGACAGCACCCAGCAAAATCTCTACAAGAAAGCCAAACCCGGAGAGAAAAAGGTCCGGGTTCAGGACGAGATATATAACTATTTAAAAAGGGACAAAGAAGCTTACCTGAAAACGCTGACCTTAACTAAAAAACAATTGGCGACCTTATGATCTTTGCCGCAGTAGATATAGGAAGTAATGCGATGCGCCTGCTATTTTGCAGGGCGTATGAAGTGAATGGCAAACCGGTATTCAGCAAGGAAGAGCTGATCCGCTTACCGATCCGTTTGGGAGAGGATGTGTTTTTGAACGGCCGCATCTCCGACCGGAAAGCGGAAAAACTCATCACAGCGATGCGTGGCTTTTCGGAGCTGATCAAAGTGTATGAAGTGGATGCCTACAGGGCTGTCGCCACAAGTGCCATGCGCGATGCCTCCAATGGCGTAGAAGTAATTGAGCGTATTCAAAAAGAGGCCGGCCTGAACGTAGAGATCATCGACGGTAAATCGGAAGCCCAGCTGGTGTTTTCGAACCACATCGAAGAAATGCTGAATCCGAAACATGCTTACCTCTACATCGATGTGGGCGGCGGCAGCACAGAGCTGACCTTATATTACAACCACAAAGTGATGGCCTCCAAATCGTTCAATATCGGTACGGTGCGGATGCTCCTCAACAAAGTGGAAAAAGACGAGTGGGACAATATGAAAGACTGGATCAAGTCTACCACGCTTGGAGTGAGGCCGCTGAGTGCCATTGGCTCGGGAGGCAACATCAACAAGATCTTCAAGATGACCAAAAAGGACAACAAGAGCCTGAGCTATAACAAGCTCAAGGGCATCAATGACATGCTCAATTCGTATACCTACAACGAGCGCGTGGAAGTGCTGGGATTAAAGCCTGACAGGGCGGACGTTATCGTACATGCCTCCAGGATCTTCATCACCATTATGAAAACCGCCGACATCGATAATATTTTCGTTCCTCAGATCGGCTTATCGGATGGTATTGTACATGACCTCTACGATAAAACAAAAGCAGAGAGGGTAAGCTGAAGCTTAACTTTCTGGTTCCTGTTCCAATTCTCCTCTTTCAGAGGGGTGTCGCGACGCGTCATGACGGGGTGTCTGTACTTTTGTTCTGAACACGTACCTCCTGTATAATTTTGCTTTAAAACCGAATGGAGCCATTGCATATACACGGCATCTGGCTTAAAGAAAATCCTATCCATGAGCTTCCATACAAGCCCAGGCTGAGCAAAGAGCCATCTGCATTAAGCCGGTTACTGATCATCGTTTTACCGGGAACAAAGCCACCCCGTCACGACGCGTCCTGGCACCTTCCAGGAGAGAAAGGAGACCCAAAACCCTTCTGAAATGCCACGATCTCTCTGTTCTAAAAAAGAAAAAGCACGTAAATCTACTTAGTGTTTCTGATTTTTTTGCAATACATTTATCGCCATAGCTCATCATCTCTATCCTTTATTTCCTGAAATATAAACCGGCAAAAAACAGATCACAGAATCTCGTGATGCCGGTCGTGATCGGATGGGCAATGAATATCCATTTATGAAAAAACGGCAAAAGGTCTTTCCGGCAGCTCCGAATAATGAACCTGTGATTTGGTTGATTATTCGGGAAACAACATCAAATCACACACGTTTAAAGACACTGTCCGGACATTTGTGACCTTATCCAAATCGCCGGACATCTCAGAAATCACTAAAACCAAAAAAAACATGAAAAAACTACTAATACTCTTATTCTTTGGGGCCTCGCTGATTGCCAGCGCACAATGCACCTGGCCTAAAGTATACAACTCCGCCAAATATTTACAATTCCAATTCGATAAGCAGGGAGAGATCCTCGGGCAGTTTAGCCACGATAATTTCGCCTCTAACTATAACCATGTCGGGGTGCCCACAACACCAATGGTTCCGGTTTATAACGAATCCTGCGCCAAATACTCCAACAACGGCACGGCCACCTGGATGTTTAATGAAAACTACGGCTTCTCCACGATCATCCCTTTTGATAACGGGAAGTTCTTTTTAGGCTCCTTCACCAGCAGGATCCTGAACTCAAACGGAAGCACAACCGGCATCACATTTCCAACGCCGGGATACACCTACCACGAAGGCTTTTCAAATCAATTACTGCAATTCGATGGCACGACTTTAAACGCTATTGATATCAATACAGGCTCCGTACTGAATACAAGCAGCATACCCGCGCTCTCTACCTTTATCATTTCTTCGACGTATGTAAAAGGAAGCAACTTATATTTAATAGGCCACTATTTTTCGACAAGCAGTTACATCAATAATGTGATCATTAAATTGAACTCAGCGATGACCATTGCCGATGTAAAAACAACCGGCTTAGACATCCGGAAAATGGCCATCACAAATCCGGGTACCATCTATTTATGCCTGAATACAGAGATCGGCACCTTCAACTGGACCACCTCCGCTTACACAAGCACCGAACTAACGGGTTATTCCGCCTTGTTAAAATACGATGCAGCCAATACCCGTATTGTGTTTTTTAATGCAGGAACCAGCACCGTAAAATTCATTTACGACAACGGTGCCACAGGCTCTTATCCTATCACCGTAACGGGTAGTGTACCTACTTTTGATATTGAAGTGGATTATCATAATAACGAGCTGTTGATCAACGGCTCAAACACGAGCGCGGGTTCCGGTGGTGGCAGCTATAATGGCAGCAGCTTCCCTTACCTCAGCACTTCCTCTTATGAGAACGTTGTTCTTCATAAGATTTCCATGCAGCGCGTCAGGACTTCTATTAGTGTCCGAAATCAAAATATTTGTCCGGGAAGCACCATCACCTACTACAGCACCAGTAACGGCAACCCGACGAATTACAACTGGAGTTTCCCGGGAGGCTCTCCTTCAACCTCTACCCTGCCTAACCCAACCGTGACCTATTGCAATGCAGGACTATATAATGCTTCCTTAACAGTGAGCAATTGTACAAGCTCTTACACTGCCACCTATAACAATTTCATTTCCGTGTCTTATACCAATTGCTCTGAACCGGGATGCGTAAGCACGGTTGCCAAAAGCATTGGAGGCCCAAATTATGAAACGGCCCTGTCTGTAATTACAGATGCCGGAGGCAATATCTATACAACGGGCCGGTTTATCGGAACGGTGGATTTCGATCCGGGTGCGGGTGTCAGCAACCTGACATCAACAACCAGCAACTACGATGTATACATCACCAAGTTCGATGCTTATGGAAACTTCATCTGGGTAAAACAGCTGGCAGCAGCCGTAGGAAGTGGCTCTGCATGGAACAAAGCAGACGACATGGTGATCGATAACCAGGGCGCCCTTTATTTATCAGGCACCTTTTTCCAGACCGTCGATTTCGATCCGGGTGCGGGTGTTTTCAATTTAACTTCAGGAGCAAGCGCAGAAAGCTTCGTTCTTAAATTAAATACCTGTGGAGAATTTGTGTGGGCACAGAAACACGGAGGAGCCGGCGCAGGAACGACCACTGATATTGCGATCGACAATGCTAATAACATTTATATCGCAGGCCCTTTTGCCAATAACATCAACATCGGACCATTTGCATTGACCGGAGCCGGAAACTGGGAAGGCTACGTTGCCAGGATGGATGTTAACGGAAACTTTTTATGGGCCAAACGGGTAGGATCATTTGGTGTGGACTATTTTACGGACGTGAAAACCAATTCGGCGGGATTAGTCGTTCTTACCGGCTTGTTTAGTAATACGGTCGATTTTGATCTCAATGCGGGTATCTTTAACCTGACCTCGGCAGGTAGTTATGATGCTTTCGTTCTGACACTGGACGCTTCCGGAAATTTTGTCTGGGCAAAAAGAACCGGAAGCAGCGGCGATGACGCTGCCAGGGACCTGGTCATTACCAGCACAGACGACATTATCCTGATGGGCGATTATACAGGGACTGTTGATTTCGATCCGAATGCAGGTGTCCAGAATTTAACGTCTACAGGAGGAAGAGATGTGTCTGTTCTGAGATTAAACAGCGCCGGAAACTATTTATGGGCCGGCAGCATGGGCAATGGAAACGACAATGCCGGAAGAGCCATGAGCATTGATGGGGCCGACAATGTGTACCTAAGCGGAGATTATGCTTTCGGAACTCTGGATGTGGATCCTACAGTAGGTATATTTGGCCTCGGCGGCAGCGCCGGATCATACATCAGCAAAATCAACAGCAGCAATGCTTTTGTATGGGGCAAAAAAATAGACGCCGCCTACATCAGCGCTATGTGGAATAACACCAACAACGATCTGGTTATAGCAGGTGCTTTCACAGGCATAGCAGATTTCGATATCAATGCCGGTGTGATTAACCTCACTTCTAATGGAAATACAGATGCCTTTGTAGCCAAATACTGTGCATCCAATTTATTACGCGTTGCCAAAACGGAAGAGGAAAGTGCGATGACCACTTCTTCAGAAGTATTTGCGGGCGATGTACACATCTATCCTAATCCGAGCCTGGGGCAGGTATTTGTTTCCGTGCCGGCTGAGTGGAGCGAAAGTAACATCACAGTGTATAACTCTTTCGGGCAAATCGTGATGACCGGAGAAACAGGGGCTGAACATAAAACAGAATTATCTTTGGAAAGTCTGAAAGACGGATTCTATTTCATTAATGTCAGCAACAACGAGCATACCATTACTCAAAAACTGATCAAGAACACAAATAAATAATTCCTATGTATAAGAAGAGGCTGCTTTATAAAAGGCAGCCTCTTTTTTATTTGTATTTCCACTAAGCGATGTCTCTCAGGCTTATTTCTCCGCCAGGTAAATAGCAGCCAGCCCCAGCCCTACAGAGCTAAAAGAAGCATTCTTATAACCCACTTTTTCCAGGATTGCCGTAAAGCGTTCGTTATCCGGGAAGGCTTTGATCGATTCCGGCAAATAGGTATAAGCACGGGTATCTTTGGAGAACATCTTCCCTAAGGTCGGTGTGATGTATTTGAAATGAAAATGGTAAAACTGTTTTACCGGGAATTTGCGTGGCGAGGAAAATTCCAGGACACAAAGCTGCCCGCCCGGTTTCAGGATCCGGAGCATGTTCGCTAATCCTTTTTCGAGGTTCTCGAAATTCCTCACACCAAATCCAACGGTAATCGCATCGATAGAATTATCAGGTAAGTCGCAGGTTTCAGCATCACCGTACTGCAGGGTGATAATGTCCTGCAAATGCCGTTTCTCAATTTTCTCACGCCCGAACTTCATCATGCCTTCGCTGATGTCGATCCCGATAATGGACTTAGGCTTTAGTTTATTTGCTTCGATCGCGAAATCTGCCGTGCCGGTAGCCACATCCAGGATGCGTTGCGGTTTTTTGGCGGCAATTTTCCGGATGCACTTCCTTCGCCAGCCTTTATGAATGCCAAGAGACAGTAAAGAGTTTAAAAAATCATAACGAAAAGCGATGTTGTCAAACATCTGCGCCACCTGCTCTTTCTTCGATTCGTTATTATTGTAAGGTGTGATTGGGTCCATGCTTGTTTCCCGCTGATCTCGCGGATTATCGCAGATTATAATTCATTCTATTCATCCGTGCAGATCTGCGAAATCTGCGGGACAAAATAACTACTTCACAAAATCAAGCTTCAAAGACTCTTCCAGCAATTGCTCTTTATCAACCGGCACAACACCGATCTTCTCGCACACCAAGCCACCTGCCAGGTTGGAGATGGAGGCCATCACCACAGGATCGGCACGCAGGGCAACCAGTAAAGCCGCGACACTGATCACGGTATCTCCTGCCCCACTCACATCGGCAATGCTGCGGATGTGCGCCGGAATATGTTGTTTCTCCGAGCGTGAATTGGTGATCACGCCTTTTTCAGCAAGCGTTACCAGGGCCGTTTCAAACTTCTGCTTTACGCGGAAGCTGCTGATGGCGCGCTGCAGCTCATTGATATTATCGGAGCTCACATCCATTTTCAGGCCTTCACGCAATTCTTTGAGGTTCGGCTTGAATAAGGTAACACCTTTGTAAGCATTGAAGTTCCTGGTCTTAGGATCCACGCAGGTTGGGATCCCTTTGCTCTTTGCCAGCTCCACCACTTTGGTAATCAGCTTCGGCGTGATGAGTCCTTTGTTATAATCTTCAAACAGGATCACATCGATCTTATCATGCTGAATGATATAAGAGATCAGCGTCAGCAATTGCTGGGTCTCGGAAGCGGAGATATCTTCTTCGATCTCTTCGTCCACACGCAGCAACTGGTGGTTGTTTCCGATGATCCGTGTTTTTTCGGTTGTAATGCGGTCGCGGGATTTCAGGATGCCTTTCTGGCTCAGCTTTTGCTTTTTCAGGAGATCGAGGAAGGCCTGCCCTTCGAGGTCGATGCCGATCACCGAACACAAAATAGGATTGGCTCCCATGGCCTGAATGTTGAGTGCCACGTTGGCCGCACCGCCCAGGCGTTTTTCTTTTTTATGCACCGCAATGATCGGAACGGGAGCCTCCGGAGAAATACGGTTCACCTTTCCCCACATATAGCTATCGATCATCACATCACCAATGATCAGAACGTTCAGGTTGTTGAACGATTTGAACATCTCGCGGATATGTTCTTTCTTAACGGATAATTTTTTCATTTAATTTTTGTCTGAAACCACATAGTCACATAAGAATACATAGTCTTTATTAAGTTGAACTTTATTTTACTGACAATTTCTTCATCCCTAAACCTCTCCTGTCTCTTGATTCTCTTTTGTCTCTTAACTTAATTTTTCAATGGCCGCTTTCATGCGCTTCAGTGCTTCCGTGAGCTTATCCTCGGAAGTAGCGTAGGAAAAACGGATGTATTTGTCATCCCCGAAGGCCGCACCGGGTACAAGCGCCACATGCGCTACATCCAGCAGGAACATCGACAGGTCGGTGGCATTGTTGACCGTGAATCCATTGTATGATTTCCCGAACAGGGCCGATACTTCCGGGTACACATAAAATGCCCCTTGCGGTGTATTTGTTTTAAAGCCCGGAATGTCCTTCATCAGCCCAAGCACCAGGTCCCTTCTTTTCAGGAAGGCATCCCGCATATAATACGTACTCTCCGCCGGAAGATCCATCGCGGCGTGCATTGCTTTTTGCGTAATGCTGCAGGTGGCCGACGTAAACTGCCCCTGCATCTTATCACAAGCCTGGGCAATCCATTTTGGCGCAGCCATGATGCCGCCCCTCCAGCCTGTCATCGCAAAGCCTTTGGAAACACCGTTGATGGTGATCACGCGGTCTTTGATATCTGCGAACTGCGCCATGCTCTCATGACCGCCCACAAAATTAATATGCTCATAAATCTCATCGCTCATGATGTACAGGCCATCATGCTGTTTCACTACATCGGCAATGGCGCGCAGTTCCTGTTTGCTGTATACCGAGCCTGTAGGGTTACAAGGTGTGCTGAACATCATCATGCGTGTTTTCGGCGTGATGTGTGCTTTCAGCTCTTCGGCCGTAATCTTGAAATCATTCTCGATGGTGGTGTCGATAATCACAGGCACGCCACCCGCCAGCTTCAGGATCTCGAGGTAGCTCACCCAGAAAGGAGCCGGGATGATCACCTCATCGCCCGGGTTGATCAGGCACAGTACCGCGTTGGCAATGCTTTGCTTGGCGCCGGTGGATACCACGATCTCATCGGGAGTATAATCCAGGTTATTGTCTCTTTTGAATTTATGTGCAATGGCTTGTCGTAATTCCACATAGCCGCTTACATGGGTATAGTAGCTGAAATTGTCGTTAATTGCCTTGATAGCAGCCTGCTTAACCACATCAGGTGTCGCAAAATCGGGCTCACCCAGGCTAAGGCTGATAATATCCACTCCCTGGGCTTTTAACTCACGGCTCTTACGGGCCATAGCAATGGTTTGCGATTCTGAAATAAGATTAACTCGGTCCGATAAATGTGTCATTAAACAGGTTTTAAAATGCGAAACAAATCTAAGGATTTCACCCATATCTCAAACTTAAATTCTATTAATTTTACCTTGCAAAATGTTTATCAATTTTTTTGTAAAACTCCCGGCTATTCCCTAATTTTCAAGCTAACAAAAGCGAATATCATCTATGAATTACTGGCTGATCAAATCAGAACCTTTTAAGTACAGTTGGGACCAATTTAAGAAAGACAAATCCGCAACCTGGGATGGCGTGAGGAATTACGCCGCCCGCAACAACCTTAGGGCCATGAAAAAGGGCGACCTCGCCTTCTTCTACCATAGCAACGAAGGCCTGTGTATTGTAGGCATCGCCAAAGTGATAAAGGAACATTTCCAGGATCCCACCACTACGGATCCGGCCTGGCTGGCTGTAGAATTTGCACCTTTCAAAGCCCTGAAAAAACCGGTGACACTCGCGCAGATGAAGGAGGACGAGAAGCTGAAAAATATGGACCTGATCAGGTTATCACGCCTGTCGGTAGGCGCCGTGAGGCCGGAAGAGTTTGACCACATCTGCCTGCTCGGCGGCATGGATAAATAATTAGCACAGATTTTGTAATTCCAAGCACTATGAAAACGATCACACTTGTACTCGCCATGCTTTTCTCTGTTTCCTTTTACGCTCAAAAAGGAAATTTCCCTGCGCTGGCAGGCCATACGCTCGAAGGCTCATCCATCAGCCTTCCTTTGGCCGGCACCAAAAAATTCACCATCGTGGGCCTTTGCTTCAAACGGAGTGCCGAAGAAGACCTCAAAACCTGGATCCAGCCGATGTACGAAACCTTCGTTGCCAAGGCAAACGGCACGGATTATTTCGATGTGGCCAACTATTACGATGTCAACTATTATTTCATTCCCCTGATCAGCGGCTTCAAGAAAGCAGCAGCCGATTTTAAAGCGGCCACACAAAAAGACCTCTGGAAAAATGTGATCGACTGCGACACGGATATTGCCGTACTTAAGGCACAGCTAAAGCCGGGCAACGAGGACGTTCCCTATTTTTATGTGATCGATACGAACGGGAAGATTATAGAAGTGGTTTCCGGAAAATTCACCGAAGACAAAATGGATAAGCTGCAGGAAGCGATTGATTGATCGGCAGTAACATCAGAACCTAAAAAAAGCCCCGCCGGACGCATCCGACGGGGCTTTTTCCACTTAACCCAAACCACAAAAAATTAAACCTTAACCACACCAAACATTCAATGATTTCTCTGCTTAAAATAGGAGGTAAACAAGCCCAGCGCTACCAGGAAAATAAATGCTACAGGTAAAGCAAACTGGAAATTAACGGAGGAGATCATGGTATTCATAACGTATAGATTTAGATGATTGATAATTCTAACTACTTATACAAGGACACAGGCACAGAAGTTCAGGACACTTGGTAAGTGGCGGCTTTTACAAAACAAGTGGTTGGGATCGGGATAAAAATGGATGAGTGGTTGTAGAATAAATTAAGATCAAGATTTACTTAAATCTATTTAGCTTCATAAAACGAATAGCGGAGAACAACATCGTGCACCTACGGCGCACAAAAAACCTATCATATTACAGGCTATAAACCTATAGCCCCGCTGGGGCTATAGGACATCTCTAAATCAGGAATCAGTTTAACTGAAAGTTTCGAATGCAGTTGAAATACTGTATAACGAACAATTCCAGTTTGCTCCGTAGGAGCAATATGTTTATAGAAAAAAGTAATCCCGAGATGTTCCAGCTCCGTAGGAGCTGTATGTTGTCCTACATCATTACGATAAAAAAATCCGCGTTCATCTGCCGGATCCGCGTCATCTGCGTTCTATTATTTACATTATTACTGCAGGTTCAACAGCGGCTTACGGTCAATGAAGCCTCCACCAATCAGGTCGTCGCCTTCGTAGATCACGGCACTCTGGCCGGGAGCAATGCCCGTAGCCGGTTCGTGGAATACGATATTCAGCTTATCACCGGTAGTGTTGATGGTGCTCATGCGCCCGGAATCCTTGTAACGGATTTTTGTAAGCGCTACAAAATCCTGTGGCAAGGACGCGTATTTGATCAGGTTGAAATCGCGAACGTTGATCTCCTGCTCTTTCAGGTCTTCCAGGTCGCCCAATACCACGGTATTGGTTTCCGGGATGATTTCTTTGACGAATACAGGCTCACCCATCGCAATATCGAGGCCTTTGCGCTGACCAATGGTATAGAACGGATAGCCACGGTGAATCCCTACTTTTTTTCCTTTAAACATGTAGTCACCTCCCTCTACCTTTGCCTCCAGGTCGGGAAGCTTGTGCTTCAGGAAAGCGCGGTAGTCGTTATCAGGCACAAAGCAAATGTCGTAGCTCTCGCTTTTGTTGGCAAGGTCGATAAAACCCGCATCCTTGGCCATTTGCTTGATCTCTGTTTTCTGGTAACCACCCAGCGGGAACATGGTGCGTTGCAGGCTTTCCTGCCCAAGGCCCCATAATACGTAGGTTTGGTCTTTGCTTTGATCCAGGCCTTTGAAGATTACTTTACGTTTGTTCTCTTCCCGGATTTGCGCATAGTGCCCGGTAGCGATGAACTCGCAATCGAGCATATCCGCCCGTTTGAGCAAAGCTTCCCATTTGATGTGCGTATTGCACAGCACACAAGGGTTAGGCGTACGGCCTGCCAGGTATTCTTCTACAAAATTATCGATGATGTGCGTTCCGAACTCCCCGCGAATGTCGAGGATATAGTGCGGAAAGCCGAAGGACACAGCCATAGAACGCGCATCGTTGATGCTATCAAGGCTACAGCAGCCGGTTTCCTTTTTGCTGCTCCCCGACGTTTCGTAATCCCATGTTTTCATGGTGATCCCGATCACTTCATACCCTTGTTCGTGCAACATCATAGCAGCCACAGAGCTGTCAATTCCACCGCTCATTGCTACCAGTACTTTTCCGTGCTTACTCATGTCTTCTGATTTGAACCGTCCCTTCCCGGCGATTTCTGATTGTGATGCTTATAACAGTTTATAAACCACGATTGTTTAAGCAACCGGCTTATTTTCCTGTTTTTGTTGTTGCTGTTTTAGTGGTGCCTGCTTTAGCACCTGTTTTGGGCTTCGGACTCAGCGTGCCGGTAGTGGCAGTACCGGCTTTCGGCTTCTCGTCGTTTACCTTATTTTTATTGAAGAAGGCCTCGGTTTCCGCTTTGGTAGCCAGCTCGCCGTTCTTCGTATATAATTCCTTCTCCTTCACTTTTCCATTCGACTCGCGGTAGATCCAGGGGCCCGTTTTCTTCCCGTTTTTGTAATAGCCGGTAGCCGCTGCAATGCCGTTTGGATAATAGTAGGCGTTCTTTCCTTCCATTTTTCCATTCACGTAAGTGCCTTCGCCTTTAACAGCGTTCTTCTCAAAATACAATTTAAAAGGTCCGTCCTGCACATCCATTTTGTAATTCCGCTCCTCGCTCACCACGCCATCAGGGAAATAAATGATCTCCTTGCCGTTCTTTTTGCCCATCGCATAACTTTCCCTTGAGATCAGCACCGCCTTGTCGTCGAAATAGGTCCAAACGGAATCTTTTTGTTCGTTGACGTATTTCCCATAGGCCATTTTTTTGCCCGTAGGGTGAAACATCGTCGAATAAGCGATCTTCCCATCCTGCTTGAAGTTCATGATTACCTTCACACTGTCGAAGGGATAATAGTATTTAAAAATGCCCTGTGGCTTATCGTCTTTGAAGAGTCCTTCATAAATCAGCTTATTCGTTTTGTCATCTTTTTTCTTCCAATAGCCTTGCTTCTTCCCCGAAGCATCTACCGTTTGGGCAAAGGAAGTATTGAAACATAGAAGGACAAGGATAATACCGGTAAATCTGATCATAAAATTGGTTTTTGACTATAACCTTTTGAAGGGCTAAAGTTACATCATACTTATGAAAAAGGCCCTCTTTTGGTCTATTTTTTCAAATTTTAGAGCTTTTTAAGTTTTTTCCTGTACCAAAGCGCCCTTCAAAGCCTTAGATTTACCATGATCTATCCCACCAGCCATGAAAAAATTACTGCTCATCATCCCGCTGCTTGCCGGCATTTTAGTTTTCTGCAATTTCAACCAAAGTCCCGGTTATAAGGACGGCGACATCATTTTCCAGGCAACTTCCGGCGACAGGGGCAAGGCGATTCAGCTGGCCACCAAAAGCAAATACAACCATTGCGGCGTTCTTTTTAATGAAAACGGAAAATGGATCGTCTACGAAGCGGTGCAGCCGGTGAAGAAAACGACACTTTCGGCCTTCAACAGCCGCGGACAGGGAACCGTGATGCGCCTTAAAAACACGGCCCTGAAGCCGGAAGACATCGAGAAGTTAAAAACCGTTTTCAAAGGCTACGAGCATAAAAACTACGATGATGCCTTTAACTGGAGCGATGACCGCATCTATTGCAGCGAGCTGGTGTACAAGCTTTACCATAAGGGGCTTAACATTAAGCTGTGCGAGCCCCGCAAGCTAAAGGACTTTGATCTGTCGAACCCTTTGGTAAAGGCCCAGCTGAACTTACAATACGGCAACAACATTCCGCTGGAGGAGCCGATGGTGGCCCCGGGCGACATTTCGGAGTCGGCTCTTCTGGAAGTGGTAAAGTAAAACACCCCGTCCGCCAGCTGGCGGGCACCCTCTTTCAGAGGGAGAAATGCAACAAAAAAGCCCCCACAATACTGTGAGGGCTTCTGAACAAAAATCTTAAACAATTATGCGTTGGCTGCTTCTTCCGATAAAGCCTGGATGATCTTAGCTTCGATCTCAGCCGCCAGGTCAGGATTTTCGTTGAAGATGGCTTTCACCGAATCTTTTCCTTGCCCTAATTTGGTTTCGTCGTAGCTGAACCATGAACCGCTTTTCTTGATGATATTTTTCTCAACGCCGATGTCGATGATCTCACCTACTTTGCTGATACCTTCTCCGAAGATGATATCGAACTCTGCCATACGGAACGGAGGTGCGAGTTTATTTTTAACCACTTTCACACGCGTTCTGTTACCATTGACTACATCGCCGTCTTTGATCTGGCTTACGCGGCGGATATCTAAACGAATGGATGCATAGAATTTCAGGGCGTTACCACCGGTGGTGGTTTCAGGGTTTCCGAACATCACACCGATTTTCTCACGCAGCTGGTTGATGAAAATGCAGCAGCATCCTGTTTTGTTGATGGTTCCGGTTAATTTACGCAGGGCCTGGCTCATCAAACGGGCCTGTAAGCCCATACGGCTGTCGCCCATTTCGCCTTCGATCTCCGCTTTTGGCGTTAAGGCTGCCACGGAATCGATCACTACTAAATCAACTGCTCCTGAACGGATCAGGTTATCAGCGATCTCAAGGGCCTGCTCCCCGTTATCCGGTTGAGAGATCAGCAGGCTTTTGGTGTCCACGCCTAATTTCTCAGCATAAAAACGGTCGAAGGCATGCTCCGCATCAATGATGGCAGCAATACCACCGGCTTTTTGCACATTGGCAATGGCATGAATGGCTAAAGTGGTTTTACCGGAAGATTCAGGCCCGTAGATCTCAACCACACGGCCTCTTGGCAAGCCGCCGATGCCCAGGGCGATATCCAATCCCAGGGAGCCGGTAGAGATAGAGTCCATAGGTTCTACGACACTATCCCCTAATTTCATCACAGTTCCCTTACCGTAAGTCTTTTCCAACTTATCGAGTGTGAGCTGTAATGCTTTTAATTTTTCGCTGCCTACGGTTTTCTTTTCTAAAGTGTCAACCGCTTCTTCTGTTTTCTTTGCCATGATATATATTTGTTTTTAAGTTACGAATTTAATTGCTGAGGGCTATTAACAAAATAGTAACAGTCTCAAATCTTTCACAAAGCTAAATCAAAAAGCAAGCATGTTGTTGCTATGAATTGTAGCATTACCAAAAATAGCAGAAAAATCAAGGGATTAAAAGGACTATTTTTTTGCGGTAATCTAAAAAGTCACCACGCAGAATCAAGATACGCTATGGGTTAATGTATTTAGGCGCCCGGGCGGGCCTTCGCGACTCGCTCTTTTTTTGCCATGGAGTCTTCATCGGAAGCTTTAGAGGCGCGCCGGGGCAAAAAAAGGAGCTCAGACAAATCGCTCAGTCCCTGGCGCGACGCGGCTTCAAGAATGGAAAGTAAATCCACAAAAAATAAGAAAGTACCGCGTGAAGGATAGAACGGAAATCCTTTTTTGCAGGTCACTGAGCAGCACCCTGAGCGGAGTCGAAGGGCGCAGCCGAAGTGCCGGCAAAAAAGATTGAAGTGATAGCCTGACCCTTCCGCGTTCTTTTGCGGAAGGGACACGCCCAAATGTTTTAAAATAATCGTAAGTTGAAGTTTTACTTCTTCTCCGCTTTTTCTTTCTTACGGAAGTACTTTCTCAGGAGAAAATTATGCTGCAAGGCTTCCAGGTCCTCGTCCAGCTTCTTGGAGCCGCTGTCGAGGTTCTTCATGGTTTCTTTCAAATGCGTGGCGCTTTGCTCATCTTTCAACAAAGTACCCACCATGCTTTTGGGATCGTTGGCCGATTGCTTCAGGTCCGAAATAAACGCAGAAGCGTTGCCTGCCACTTCATTCAGCTCTTTCACCGTGGAGCGCAGGGAAGCCACCATCACGGTGTCCGTTACCAGATCATTGGCGAGCGTGCCTTTCTGATTCAGTTTGGAAGTAAAGGTATTTAAGGAAGTCATGAGCTGCTGTGCCTTGTTGGATGCCGCATTTAACGAGGCTGTGGTGGCTTCGATGTTTTTAAATACGGCATCATCATTCAGTAATTTACCGATGGTGCCTTCGCCGGCGGCCAGCTTCTTACTGATGATCTTAAAATCGCTGGTGATGGAAACCAGGTTCAGGTTATTTTCCTGGAGCGTGCTCATCATGTCTTCCGTAGAAAGTGTTTTTTCCACGCTGAGTGTATCGTCCTCCGTCACAAAGCTCACGCGCTCCGTACCTCCGTAGATCACCAGGATCTTATTCCCGATCAATCCATCCGTGCTGATCTTTACCTTCGCATCCCGGCGAATGTACTGCTGGGCTTCGCGGTCGATGTTCATCACCACCTTGACCTGCGAGGCGCCATAGAAATCCACCTGCTTCACGGTTCCGATCTTCACGCCGGAAAACCAGATATTACTGCCTTTCTGGAGGCCGTTCACATCGTCGAACAAGGTGGTAACCCTTAATTTTTTGGAGAAGGTCTGATGAATATTTCCGATGACTAAAATACCGGCTACCAGGAAAATCAGTCCCAGGACAACAAAAATGCCTACGGTAACGGCCCGTTTATTTGGTGATGTGCTCATGGTTTATTGGATAAAATTGTAATTGTAAAAACTCTGTACACGCTCGTCATCCACCCCGAACACTTCCTCAAAAGAGCCCACTTTCAGGAACTTCCCGTCGAGCAGCATGGCCACACGGTTGCCCGTGGCTTTGGCGCAGGTAAGGTCGTGCGTGATGATGATGGAGCTTGTTTTATATTCTTTCTGCACTTCGTTGATGAGCTCATTGATCTCGATGGAGGTAATGGGATCGAGGCCCGAGGTAGGCTCATCGTAGAGCATGATCTCAGGCTTCAGGATCAGGGTACGCGCAATACCAATGCGCTTGCGCTGCCCACCCGAGAGGTCGGAGGGCAGCTGGCTGATCTTATCCCTCAGTCCTACCGCCTCCAGTACTTCATGAACACGCTGGTCGATCTCCTTGCGGCTGAGATTTTTAAAATTCATCACCAGCGGGAATTCAAGATTCTGACGCACGTTCATGCTATCATAGAGGGCGCTGTTCTGGAACGAGAAGCCGATCTTGAGGCGCAGGGCATCCAGCTCTTTTCCTTTCAGCAAAGGCACTTCCTGCCCGAGGACATTCACCATTCCTTTATCGGGCGTGAGCAGGCCCACGAGTAGTTTAATAAGCACCGATTTCCCGGTTCCGGAACGGCCGAGGACCGCCACATTCTCGCCGCGGTATACGTCGAGGTCGATGCCACGCAGGACATTCAGGCTCCCGAAAGATTTATAGAGATCCCTGATGGAGATCACTTTTTCGGTGGTGGAGATACTATGTTCTTCTTTTGATACCATTTTTCTAAAAATACCGGAACCAGTTGCTGACCTGCACGATCACCACTTCCTCGATGAATACTAAAAACATGGATACCACCACGGCCTGGTTGGCGGCCTTGCCTACTCCCTGTGTTCCCTGCGAGGCATAAAAGCCTTTGTAAGATCCCACGATGCCGATGGTGAAACCGAAAAAGATGGATTTGATGACGCTGGTAAAGAGATCGAGAAAGGTAATGCTCTCGAAACCGTGCTCGAAAAAGCCGATAAAGCTGGTAGCTTCATGCGCATTAACATTGACGTAAGAACCCAGCAGCCCCACAAAACTGCAATACAGTGCCAGGACGGGAATGGTAATGGTGGTAGCCCACACGCGTGTGACCACTAAATATTTGAAGGGATTAATGGCAGATACTTCCATGGCATCAATCTGTTCGGTAACCCGCATGGAGCCCAGCTCGGCGCCAATGCTGGAGCCTACCTTACCCGAACAGATGAGCGCAGTAACTAAAGAGCCTAAAGCCCTGACGACTGCTATAGAAATGAGGGAGGGCAGCCAGGAGGTAGCGCCGAAAGATTCGAGCGAAGGGCGGGATTGCTTGGTAAATACCAGGCCGGTAATAAAACCCGTGAGCGTAATGAGGGGAAGCGACTTCAGCCCCACTTCGTAACACTGGTTGATGACTTCCCGGAAGTGAAAAGGGGATTTAAACGCCTCCCGGAAGAAGCGGCCCGCAAAACGTGCAGCCTTACTTACCCCAATGAAATAATCGTCTATATTCCTGGAAAATACAAAAGGTTTGGAATTATGCCCTGACATATATACTGATTAAACAGGAATGGTAGTAAGAACTAAATGCCATCTTAAAAGCCAGCGATCGGGGAATTAAATCCACAATAAGCTAAAATCAGGCACGTTTATGATTCCGGTTCCGGGAAGCAGCGAGGATTAGCCCCGAGGTTCGACGACCCAAGCTCAACCTGGCTGCCATGTATATCCGCGAAGAGAATTACAGCCTGGCGCTCTACTGGCTGAGCAGGCTGAACCATCCTTCCGAAAGAAGAAGCGCTTATGAACTAATCGTAAGGGCGAATCTGAAATAGGACAAGAAAACCACATAGCCACATAGAAAGGCATAGGGAACAGTGAGAGAACATAGGGTTTTCGCTCCGGTCTGCGTTCCATTTCTTTCAACCATACTTCGACATCACGTCACAACTTGTCGTGATAACAGCACAGGTATAAGCCATAGAAGATTATATAAGAAGAGAGAGCGGTAATAGTTTACCTGATTGGCTCATACTGTTCTTAGCAGTAGCTATCGGCACATTGCCTCTGCTGCTTAACCCACGTCATCTGTGTTCCATTGCTCATTCACACTATCTCTGAAAAACACATTACACCAAGTGTAACAGCCCGTTTGCTAAGTGCCGCTGGTCTTTTCGGGATGCCTGCTTTATGTTTACAGAAAATATAAACCACGCCCCATGAAACATACCCTCTTCCTCGCAGCCTTATACCTCTTAGCCTTCAGCGCAAGGGCCGTTGATACCGAAAAGATCCTCCGCTCGAAACCCGAAAAAATAACCGTCTACCTGCAGGGTGCGCAGGTATTCCGCAACAGTGCGGTGAGCCTTCCTCAAGGGGAGAGCACCATCATTTTCGACGGCCTCGAAAAAAACATCGATCCGCAAAGCATCCAGGCGTCGGGCCTTGGCAATTGCGTGATTACCGAAACGCAATATTTACTGCACTACCCCGAGCTGCAAAAGCTGAAGGTGAACGGCAATGTAAAATATGCTAAAACTCTGAAGATGCTGGACGACTCCCTCATCCTGCTGGGCTACGACACAGAGAGCATCCACAACCAACGTGAGGTGCTGAATACCGAAAAAGGGGTTTTGCTGAATTACGGTCTTTACAAAGGCATTTCCAAAAAAGACTCCATCGCTTTTCTGAAAGACGGCTTGTCATTCCTTCGCGAAAAATTAAACAACATCAACAACGAATTGCTCCGGCTCAAAAAAGAGGAAGCGAAAATATCGATCCATCTCAACTCGATTGAAAGCAGGAAAGCCCAGATTGAAGGGGAGCAGACCAACAAAGACCTTACCTCGCAGCAGACCGCCAAGCCGGATTACCGCATCGTTGTAACCATCGTGGCGGATGCGCCTACCAATGCGACCATCGGCATTAATTATTTTCTACCGGATGCCGGTTGGGCTCCTACCTACGACCTGCGCGCAGAAAGCATGGAAAAGCCGATCCAGCTAACCTATAAAGCCACCGTATTCCAAAACACAGGGACCGACTGGAAAGATGTGAGGCTCACCCTGAGCACCGCCAATCCAAATCAGAGTTTTAACCTGCCGGTACTGAATCCTTATTTTGTTGACGTCTACAAGAATCATATCTCTAAAAAATCGGGGCGTTCGGAAAGAAGCAGCTCCTTCAATACCACCACCACGCTAAGCGCGCCGACGTTTAATGATAACAGCCAGGTGAACCAGCAGAATGACATGGTGATCAGCTCCGAAGAAGCCTACGATTATGTGGTGATGGATGAAAACCTGATCCAGGCGGAATTCGAGATCAAGCTGGCCTACTCGATTCCGAGCGATAATAAGAAACACTTTGTATCTATTCTTAACAAAGAGCTGAAAACAAATTACGTTCATAAAACCATTCCGAAGCTTGACATGAAAGCCTACCTCACCGCGCGGATCACGAACTATGAAGAGCTGAACTTACTTCCCGGAAAAGCGAATGTGTATTTCGGCGGCACCTTCGTAGGCAAAACCTTCCTGCAGACAGGCAGCACGGAGGACACGCTGGAGCTCTCGCTGGGACAGGACAAAAACGTGACCGTGATGAGAAACAAGATCAAAGATAAGTCGAAAGAGAAAGTAGCGGATAACGATAAAATTTACGAAGTGGCTTATGAGATCATTGTGAAGAACGGCAACTCCAAAAGCATTGACATTGAAATTCTCGACCAGGTTCCCCTGGCAAAAAGCCAGCAGGTAACGATCCAGAAAATGGAGCTGAACGGCGCCAGGCAAAATGATGTGACCGGCGAGATCAAATGGCGCAATACGATTAAGGCACGCGATAACAAGAAGAACTCTTTCAGCTTTATGGTAAAAGCCCCGAAAAATATGCAGCTGGTAGTCAAGTAATTTCACCCGGCACGCTTAACAGGCACCCGGCTGCAGATCCATGTAGCCGGGTGTTTTTAGTTCATCAGGTGATCCTGGACTTGCCTCGGAAAGGTGGTCTTGGTGGCGAAGATCAATGCCATGATAATCATCAGCGTGATAAAGATCAGCACCCAATCCAGCTGGTTGAGCAGGAAAGAAAAGGAAACGATCTTCTGGGAATCGGCATTGATGTGCTTGCCGCGCTGCATCTGAATTCCGGACAAGTGCTCAAGCTGCTGCAAAGAAAGATCGAGCGAGGCCTGGTAAGATTGCAGGATGGCATTTTTTGCCGGCACCTGATCTGTAGCAGCATAACGCTGTTGCAGGGCGATCATTTCAAAAATGTTCGCGCGGAATTCCTCGTATTTGGTTTTTTCTTCCGGTGTGAATTTTGTTTTTTCATAATCGCGGAGAAGTGCCATCATACTTAAGCTGTGCGCCCCCGGTAAGCTGACGGCATCCGGCTGCGTATTCCTATTTTCCTGCAAAGCCCACTTCCGCTCGTGGATCTTGGTCGAGAGCTTATAAATATAATCCTGGGCCATGAGCCGGTCGGCATATACTTCGGAAATGGAATTTCCCATTTCGGCAATGTTGCGGTTATACACATTGCAGTTCGCAAGCTCCAATGCTCCCAGTGCTAATAAGAGAAGGATGATCTTGCCTTTTTGTTTGATGGCATACAGGATATTCATGATACATGGTTTTAGAATGATTCGTTACGGACTTCTATAATCTTTAATGTTTTGGTTCCGGTAGGCATATTCCACTGAAAGGAATACGACTGCCTAAAGCCAATCAAGGCAACGCTGATCGGCGCAAATACGGATACTTTCCGCTTTGCCAGATCCTCCTCTTCCGGCAATACGATCTGCAGGCGTATCGGCCTGTTCAAGGCGACATCCTCAAACTCAACAATCGAATTTAAGCTCACCACATCATGTTGCAGGGCTTCGTCCTTCACAACTTCTGCTTTGGATAATTCTTCACCCAACTGCTTTACCTGGGGCGTTTTTAAGTTTGAAATAAGATGACGTAAAGTATGGTATACTGATTCTGAGATGATTGGTTTCATTATGACTCGGATTAAAGGTTGATAAATGTCCCGCTCCCTGTTTTCACAGAATGGCCCGGGCTTGTTAAAACAGATAATTTAACTCAAACGCTATCCGCGGCTTATTGCCGGCCGCGCAGGATACATAGGTATCATTGAATGATACTATTTCAGGATATTGTAAATGAGAGGTTTGAGTAGAAAGGGAGAATGTCCCTGATCCCCGCACAAAAAAACGTTGCGGGGCTTAATTAATAAAGACCTTATTGTTTGAAGAAAAAATAAGTTTCTTAACACCTACACCTCTGAAATGAGACATTGATTTTAATATGTTATTTAAATTACTCATTTTTGTCGCCATAAAAGTAAGAAAAAAAAACAAGGGGTCTTTGTTAAGATTTGTTGTAAATCAAAAATACCAATGGACAGAAGCGGGATAAGTGCTGAAGGAATCAGAAACAAAACATTATTTATATCGAAAAAGCTGAGTGATCACAGTGTTTTCAGAGAACTTGAAAAATATGACGTGCGCATTACCGACGAGCCGCTCATCAAGTTCACTCAAATTCCCTTTTCCTATACGCCACAAAGCAAATGGATCTTTTTCTCAAGTAAAAATGCCATCGATTATTTTTTCGTACAGCGCCCGGAGATTGCGGAAGGCACCTTATATGGCGTGATTGGCAAACAATCTGCAGCTCATCTTTCCACCTTTGGGAAAATCGCTGATTTTATAGGGGAAGGCGTGGATGTGGCACAGATAGCAAAACATTTCAGGGAAGTGCTGAAAGACGACAGTGTCTTATTTCCGCAGGCGATGGACTCAATGCGCAGCATTCAGAAATACATTGCCTTTTCGAATACGCTCTTTAATCTATACACCTATAAGACTGCCATCAGGGACGATTTCGAAATTCCTTATACCAATATCATTATTTTTACAAGCCCTTCCAACGTGAATGCCTACCTGGCCAAATATAAAATCGATGAGCGGCAGCAGGTCATTGCAATGGGCAGCGCTACCAGGTTCCGCTTATCCGAATACGGCATTAAGAACGTCTCCACTCCCGATTTCTTCGGCGAAGAAGGCTTGATCCAACTTCTACTGGACAAGAAGAGTTAGCAGAACACAATACACAAAAATTGTAAAATGCCGACGAATTCGTCACGGTATATAGAAATATATCCTATTTTTGCGGCGCTACGATGCAACAGACTCCATTACATAGAACCAGAAAAGCTACCGGGATCCTTATCCTCGCGGCTGTTTTCCTGTCTATCCTTGCATCCCTGAGCTTACCCTCCATCCTTGAGTTCAAGGATACTGACCAGGAACAGGTATCGTTAAATCTTCCCGAAAAAGACATGAAGGAGTCTTACGAGATTCCGGATCCTGAAAATGAAGCATTGGAAGAAATAGACTTTTACCAGGAGCATTTACTTCCGGCAGTTATGCCGCACCGCAATGGTTCCGGCCGCCTGTTCTCATTCCTCACCACGCATTTATCCACCAGGGATTCCGACATTCAGCTCCCTCCTCCCGAGTACATCGCTGCTTAGTTCCTTACCTGATTTCCGGGTAAGCAAATGTTCATTGACAGGCTCCGCCTGAAACTCTTAATTTTTTATTCCCTTGAAACTACCAGGCTTAACAGCGGCCTGCCTCATCGTATTGAGCAGCTGCAACCTTTCAGAACCTACTGAAAAACAACCCGAATCATTTCCTGTCACTTCCGTTGTGAGAGTAGACACCTTCACCTATACCGATTACGTCGCAGAGATCCATGCGCTTCAGAATGTGGAGATCAGGGCGCGGGTGACAGGCTACCTCGAAAAATTCCATGTGGATGAAGGCGTGTATGTCACCCAGAACCAGTTGCTGTTCAGCATCAACAATAAAGAATACGTGGAAGAGCTGGCCAAGACAAAAGCGCTCTACAAGAGTGCTGTGGCCGATGTAAACGGCGCCGAGCTTGAGCTGAAAAATGTATTGCAGCTTGTCGAAAAAAAGATCGTGTCTTCTACCGAAGTAGAGCTGGCCAAAAACAAACTGGAGGCGAAAAAGGCGCAGATGGAAGAAGCCCAGGCTCACCAGACGCACGCCCAGCTAAAGCTTTCCAATACGGAGATCCGCGCGCCGTTCAACGGCATCATCAACCGCATTCCGCATAAGATCGGGAGCCTGATCGAAGAAGGCACGCTGCTGACTTCCATCTCTGAAAATGATGAGGTGTTTGCCTATTTCGATGTCTCGGAAAAGGAATACCTGAACTACGCGCGTACTATCCGTAAAGACAGCGTCAACTCCAAAGTGGCAACGCTCATCCTCGCCGATGGCGTGGAGCATCCGCATAAAGGAGTCATAGAAACCATTGAAGGCGTGATTGATGCGCGCACCGGAAACATTGCTTTCCGCGCACGCTTCAAAAATCCGGGCAAGATCATCAAGCACGGCGCCAGCGGAAAAATACGCTTACGCAAAACCTACGATGATGTGATGATCGTGCCTCAAAAATCCACCTTCGAAATCCAGGATAAGCTCTATGTATACGTTGTCAGTAAGGATAATAAGATCAGCGTTCGCAACATCGAGGCCAAAACAAGACTGCCGCACCTGTACCTGGTGAGTGAAGGCATTAACGAGGGAGAGCGGATCATCTATGAAGGAATTCAGAACGTGAAACCGGAGATGATCATCAGGCCGGAATTAATGACCATGCGCCAAATTATTAAAAAGCTCGCCTCAAAATAAAAACCGATCATGTTTAAAAAATTCATTCAGCGACCGGTATTATCCCTGGTCATCTCCATCTTTATTACACTGATAGGAGCGCTTGCCCTCAGCGGGCTCCCTGTAACCCAATACCCCGATATTGCGCCGCCTGCCGTATCCGTCACCACCAAATACACAGGCGCAAATGCCGAAGTATGTGCAAAGGCCGTTGTAACACCATTGGAAAGAGCCATCAACGGTGTGCCCGGAATGGCTTATATGTCGTCGGTTTCAGGCAATGACGGCACCAGCATCATCCAGGTGTATTTTAAAGTAGGCACCGATCCCGACCAGGCGGCCGTCAATGTTCAGAACCGCGTAGCCACTGTGCTCGACGAGCTTCCGGAGGAAGTAATCAAAGCGGGTGTATCTACGGAAAAAGAAGTGAACAGTATGCTCCTGTACCTGAACCTTATCAGCAGCGATACGACGCTCGATGAAAAGTTCATTTACAATTTTGCGGACATCAATGTGCTCGCAGAGCTCAAGCGGATCGATGGTGTAGGCTTTGCCGATATTATGGGACAGCGCGAATATGCGATGCGCGTTTGGCTGAAGCCTGCCAAGCTGGACGCTTACGCGATCTCTGCGGAAGATGTGATCACGGCGCTTCGTGCGCAAAACATTGAAGCGGCACCGGGAAAGATCGGCGAAAGCTCCGGCAGAAAATCGCAATCGCTTCAATACGTGTTACGCTACACCGGTAAGCTCACGCAAAAGGAGCAGTATGAAAGCATTGTGGTGAAGGTCACTCCGGGCGGAGAGATGCTACGCCTGAAAGATGTGGCAGACATCGAATTCGGCTCACTGGATTATGATGTGCTCTCCAAAGAGAACGGCCAGCCTTCTGCAGCTATCGTTTTAAAGCAGCGCCCGGGATCCAACGCCAGCGAGGTAATCGCCAACATCAAGGAACGCCTGGCCTTCTTAAAAGAAACAACCTTTCCCCCGGGGATGGATTATACGATCAGCTACGATGTGTCGCGCTTCCTCGATGCCTCTATCCATGAAGTGATCAAAACCCTGCTGGAAGCCTTTCTCCTGGTGGCACTCGTGGTATTTATCTTTTTACAGGACTGGCGCTCTACTCTGATTCCTGTGCTGGCGGTACCGGTATCCCTGATCGGAACCTTTGCCTTTATGCAGCTCTTCGGCTTCTCCATTAACCTGCTCACGCTGTTTGCCCTGGTACTGGCCATAGGCATTGTGGTGGATAACGCCATTGTCGTCGTCGAGGCCGTGCATGCCAAGATGGAGGAAACCAACAGCGATGCGAAAACAGCCAGCATGCAGGCGATGGGCGAAATGGGCGGAGCCATCATTGCCATTACCCTGGTGATGTCGGCAGTGTTTATTCCCGTAGCATTCCTCTCAGGGCCCGTAGGCGTGTTCTACAGGCAATTCTCCATCACAATGGCTATCTCTATCATTATCTCCGGAATCAACGCCCTGACGCTTACACCGGCGCTTTGCGCCATCATGCTGAAGAATCCGCATCACCATCCTAAACCGAAGAATTTGCTCACGCGTTTCTTCGATGGCTTCAACCGCTATTACAATTCCATTTCGGAAAAATACAGAAAGCTGCTGGCACTGATCATCAACAGAAGGGTGGTGACGATCGGTATCCTTGTCGTGTTCGGCCTGGGAACCTGGGGCGTGGGTAAGTTCCTGCCAACGGGCTTTATCCCCACGGAAGATCAGGGAACCATCTATGTGAACGTCACAACACCGGCAGGAGCGACCCTGGAACGGACGGAAGAAGTGATGAACGAGATCGACGTTGCGGCAGCCTCTATCCCCGAGATCGAGTCTACCTCCACCCTCGCCGGATTCAGTATGATGACAGATGGCTCGGGCGCTTCCTTCGGCATGACTACCATTAGCTTAAAGGCCTGGAAAGACCGCAAGCTGACAGCGGATGACATCATCACCCTGCTTCAGGAAAAAACCAGGCACATCAAGGATGCAGAGATCCAGTTCTTTCCTCCACCGGCTGTTCCCGGCTTCGGTAATGCCAGTGGCTTCGAATTAAGAATGCTCGACAAGACCGGCTCCGGAAATTTGCAGCAAACCTATGAGGTGAGCCAGAAATTCATAGAGAAGGCAAAACAACGCAAAGAGATCAAAACGATTTTCTCAAGCTTTAACCCAACCTTCCCTCAATACCTGATCCATATAGACCAGGACGTGGCTGCCAAAAAAGGGATTACCGTGGATGCTGCGATGAGTAATCTCCAGACCCTGATGGGTAGCTACTACGCCACTAACTTTATTCGCTTCGGACAAATGTATAAAGTGATGCTGCAATCGGATCCTAAATACAGGGCACAACCGGAAGACGTGTTGAACCTGAGGGTGAAAAACAACCAGGGAGAAATGGTTCCTTATTCGCTCTTCAGCAGGATCGAGCGCATCTACGGTCCGGAGCAGCTCACCCGCTACAACATGTACATTTCCGCGATGATGAACGGGGAAGCTGCCGATGGCTATAGCAGCGGCGATGCGATTGCTGCCATCGAAGAAGTTGCCAAGGAAACCCTGCCCAAAGGTTACGCCTTTGAATGGTCGGGCATGACCCGCGAGGAAATCGCATCGGGTAACCAGGTCATTTATATTTTTGCGATCTGCTTGCTCTTTGTCTACCTGCTTCTTTCGGCGCAATACGAAAGCTTCCTGTTACCGCTGCCGGTTCTGTTATCCTTACCGGTAGGCATTTTCGGCTCTGTGTTTTTATTATGGATCACCGGACTTGAAAATAATATTTATGCGCAGGTAGCCATGGTGATGCTGATAGGATTGCTTGGAAAAAATGCCATCCTGATTGTAGAATACGCGGTCTTAAAACAGAAGCAGGGCCTGAGTCCGCTACAGGCTGCCATTGAAGGCGCTACCGCCCGCTTACGCCCTATCCTCATGACCTCCTTTGCCTTTATTGCCGGATTAATCCCGCTGATGCTTGCCTCAGGCGCCGGAGCCATCGGCAACCGTACCATAGGAACGGCAGCAGCCGGCGGCATGCTATTCGGCACCCTGTTCGGTGTGGTGGTCGTACCCGGCCTCTATGTGTTGTTCGCTTCAGGAAAAACAAAAACTAAAAAAACCAAAGAAAAAGATACCGCTCATGTTAGCATCTAAATTAATATATCCGCTTAGTATGGTGGCTGCGCTCCTGGTAAGCTGCAAGACCACTGATCTGGCAACCGGCAGCTGGAACAAAAGCATTCCCAAAACTTATGTGCCTGTAGGCGACACCACAGATACCGCTCTTAAGCCCTGGCGCGAATTATTTTTCGATTCCAGGTTGCTTTCCCTGATCGACTCTGCGCTGGTTCATAATTACGACCTGAGAGAAGCCTTACAAAAAATGGAATGGTCGAGGGCAGGCATTCAGTTTACCAAAGGCATCAGGCTTCCGGAAGTAGGCCTGTATGGCGCTGCGGGACAGCGAAAATTCGGAGACTACACCATCGATGGCGTAGGAAATTACGATACGCAATTTTCACCCAACATCAATAGCAAGCAGCGGATCCCGAATCCTGTGCCCGATTATTATGTCGGCGTGCAGTCCTCCTGGGAGATTGACCTCTGGGGCAAGCTGAAAAACAAAAAACGGGCAGCGGCCTCCCGCTTCATTGCTTCCCAATATGGCAAGGATCTTATCGTGACAAAGCTCATTGCCGATGTAGCCCATGCGTATTTTGAGCTCACAGCCCTGGATCAGAGCCTGAAGATCCTGGAAGAGAATATTACGCTTCAGCAGGAAGCAGTAGATATTGTGAAGATCCAGAAGGAAGCAGGCAAAGCCAATGAGCTGGCGGTTGAGTTATTGCAGGCTCAGCTGCTCAGCTCAAAAACCATCCAGGCAGAAACCAGGCAGAAGCTCATTGAAACCGAAAGCCGGCTGAATATGCTGTGTGGCTCCTTTCCCAAAACCATTGCGCGCGATACAGCTTCCTATACGCAAAACATCGTGGCAACAGTCAACACGGGCATTCCTTCTGCACTCCTGAAGAACAGGGCCGACATCCGGCAGGCAGAAACCCAGCTGATGGCTACTAATGCCGATGTGAGGTCTGCCAAGGCAGCGTTTTATCCTACACTCAACATCAATGCGTCTGTTGGATTACAATCCTTCACGGCAATGCTCCTGCTCGAATCACCGGCCTCCCTGGCTTATAACATCTTTGGCGGATTAGCGGCCCCCGTCTTGAACCGGAGGCAGATCAAAGCGGACCTGATGGCTTCCCGCAGCGAACAGAAACAGGCTTACATCCAGTATGAGAAAACGGTAGTGAACGGCTTTACGGAAGTATACATCGCGGTGAATGATATTAAAAACACCAACGAGATGTACTCCCTGAAAAGCGAAGAGGTTCAGATCCTGAAACAATCGATCCTTACCTCTTCCGAATTGTTTAAAGCCGGAAGGGCCAATTACATGGAGATCATTTTAGCACAGAAAAATGCCCTGCAATCGCAGCTCGAGCTGGTTGATTACTACAAACGCCGGAACGCCGCTGTTGTTACCTTATACAGGTCGCTGGGAGGCGGCTGGAAATAAAACCCCTACATCATGATACTTGACGCTATTATTCCATTGTTATCGCTCATCTCCCTCGAGGTAATCCTGGGGATCGATAATATTATTTTTATCTCTATCCTTGCCGGAAAGCTTCCCTTGCACGAAGGAAACAAACTCCGTTACTGGGGCCTCGGGCTTGCCATGATCATCCGCCTCATCCTGCTGGGCTTTATTTCCTGGATCCTGAAACTGGACAGGGAACTGTTTACCGTTTTCGATATGGGCTTTTCCGGGAAATCGCTGATCCTGCTGGCGGGTGGCATCTTCCTCCTGTACAAAAGCACCAAGGAAATTCTACATCATACCGAAGATACGAGTGGGCCGGAGGTAACGAAGATCAAAACCGGAAGTTTTAAACGGCTCCTGATGGAAATCATTTTACTGGATCTTGTATTCTCGGTGGACTCCATCATTACAGCCGTAGGCATGGTACAGGAGCTCTGGATCATGTATGCAGCTGTTATCGTCGCTGTAGGCATCATGTTAGTGGCGTCGCAGCCCATTGCCCGGTTCATACAGAATCATCCTTCTTTCAAAATCCTGGCGCTTTGCTTTTTAATGATGATCGGACTTTCGCTGATCGCCGAAGGCATGCACTTCAAGATTCCGAAAGGCTATATCTATTTCTCGATGGGCTTTGCCTTTATGGTGGATTTTATACAGATGAAGAAGTTGAAGAGATAGTGCGTTACCCTGGATCAGTTCATATAATAAATTTAGACTGAGATAATTAAACTGCGCAATTTGGTTTCGGAAGATTACAATAAAAAATATAAACTGCTATAAGTGTTTTAAAAGAATCTCCTGAAAACTCTTTTTCAATGATGCTTTCCAATTTCATTACTTTAGTTTTGACTTAACCATTGCAAAAAAGCTGTTACTTTTAATTTGCCTACCATTATTTGTTCTTTGCATGGCACAGTTAAGTGAATTTGTATTTTCCTGTTAAAATGATGCGACGCCTCTTTTACTGCTTTCCTATTGATAAGGAATTGGCGGTTTGCACGAAAAAAATGGCTGGTGAACAGATCCTCCAACTTATCTAGTTGTTGAGATACTATAAAACTCTTGTGCTTGAATGTATAAGCAAAGACTGTATTATTCTCAATGTAAAAATACGCAATTTCTGCTCCGTCGAAAGGTATAATTCTATCTTCCTGGTGTACTAATACCGAAGCAATTTTGGCAGGCTTTAAATGTTTTTTAATGGCGCTCAAAACAGAAGAATAATCCTGACTGGCTAACGAAAGCTTAGCCTTTAAATTTTGATATTTTTCCAGAGCTTTTGAAACAGTTACTTTACTAAATGGCTTAAGTAAGTAGTCTATACCAACTGCATTAAAAGCATTCAGCGTATACTCGCTATAGGCAGTGCAAAATATGATGGGAATTGTATTTTTAGTTTCTTCGAAAATCTCAAAGCTAAGTCCATCACCTAATTGGATGTCAGAAAATATCAAATCGATGTCTTGATTCTCATTCAGGTATTTGACAGCTTCCTCAACCGAATATAGCATTGCAATAATTTCGGCTCCGATGCCCAATGCTGTAATTGTTCTCGCCAGATCTTTTGCTGTTGGCTTTTCGTCTTCAATTATTACAACTTTCATAGGTAATAAATTTATGCGGGTAGTAATTGAAGTATAACTGAGAAATTACCTTCCTCATCTTTAACTTCAATTTCTTTTCCTGTGATTAGCAAATGCCTTTGATTTAAATTAATTAGTCCGGTACCTGAAGGTTTTTCCACTACTTTAGTATTTTCCTTATTATTACTCACTCTTAGAGTGTTGTCCTTATAAACGATATGCAGATTTAATGGTTTTTTTTCAGTAAAGTAATTATGCTTAAAAGCATTTTCGACTAAAACCTGTAGGGCGTAAACCGGAATTTTTAATTTAAATGCTTCGGGCGGAATATCCAATGTAAATAAAAAGGCTTTTTCAAAACGCACCTTTTGTAATTCAATATAGCCTAATGTAAATTCGATTTCATCTTCCAGGGGAACAGCTATTCTTGTTGGCGCTTTAACAGAGTATCTCAAAAATTCGGACAATTTTAGTGTATAATCTTCGGCTTCATCGGGTTTTTCTTTTATTAAAGATTTTAAAACGCTTAATGAATTAAACAAAAAATGAGGCTGTAATTGCTGTAGAAGGATTTGTTTTTCAGCTTCACTGTTTTGGAATTTTAGTTGTTGGACTTCCTGCTCAGCCTGGGATTTTTTAAATACCGTTACAATAGAATTACAAAGCATAATTATAATCGCATTAAATACAACGGAAGTTATGAATGGATGGGTGACATAAATCGTAACACCACTTTCTGAAAAGTCTGGTCTGGATAAAAAGAATTTTTCTACTGTTGAAAAAAAGAACTGAAAAACAAAATTGGAAAAACAACTGAGTAGAAATTTTTGCCAGTTTTTTAAATAGCTGTGTTTTAAAGTAAGATAAATATTAATAAGCCATACCAGAAATATGTTTATAGAAAGACCAACTGCAACAGATAAAAACCTGCTCAATGTGATTTTATCAAAAATATAAAAAGGACTTACCCCATATATTGCTAAAATGGGACTTGAAATTATTGCATATAAGTAAAGGGCTTTTTTCATTAACAATGTTCGTTTTTCGGAATCACCAATTCATGGGAATTGATTACTTAATAATTAAATGTAACGAATAAATCGCTTTAATATTTCTGATAACTGCAAATTTAACCACTGTTAGTATATCTTCGGATTTCCATGTCTGGATATTAATACAATTATAGTTCTATAATTTTAAGGTGTTACATTTTTCTTTGTTTGAACCGTATGCGCACTAAAGTAGCCAAGTGTAGCGCCGGTAATATTAGAAACCGGATTTGCGGGTGTTGCACTTGAATTAGGCCCACTGCCATTTTGACTAAGGCTGTAGAAATAGAGTTGAGTAGCTTTATCAATACACATCATCATTATTACTGCCGTATCTCCTGATTTAAATTCCAAGTCTCCATCGGTTAAAGATCTTTTATTTGTAGTTCCGTCACTTATTTGATCGTCTAAAAGAAATATGTTTTTACTTTCTTGTTGATTATTTCGCAGCTTGAATCTATAATAATTCCCTTTTCCTGCCGGATCTGTATAAAGTGGCGTTGCAGCTATCGATCCGGGAGGTCCAAGTCCTGAACCTTCACCAATTAAAACAGAATCAAGATTTATTTTCTGCGGCATACTGGAAGATGCCGAGTAAGTTTTGCCATCAGCGGTAATATTTAAATAATATGTTCTTCCCGAAATACCAGGCAGCGTGCTGTTTTGGTAAACTCCCGGTGATGATTCGTTTAATGTAACGGAATTCCCTGCATTGTCGCTAATGGTTACATAGGCTCCGGTAACTGCCGGAAATACATTATCTTCACTAAAATTTACTGACTTCGTGATTTTTACTGTATGTGGTGTTGATGGGCTGTCCGTCACTACTCCTTCAATCATGACAACGGGATCCTGATCTTTTAAATCAATGTTAATTACTTTTTGGCAAGAGTATAGGGTATTCATTAATCCAAAAAGTAATATCGTTTTTGTATTTTTCATCTCTGTGATTCTTATGTTAAAATTTAAAATTGTAAGTAACCGAAGGTACCCATCTGAATAATGCGGTCTGAACCGCTTCCGTTTTTGTTGGATCATTCTTGTTTTGTTGGAATGTTACAGTCCATGCATTTTGCCGACCATATATGTTGTAACAACTAAAATTCCAGCTACTTTCAAATTTTTCAGTTTTTTTTCTAAACCACGTTACACCAATATCCAACCTGTGGTAGTTCGGCATTCTATATCCGTTCCGCTCTGTGTATAAATATTGGGTTTGTCCATCAACAGTATATTTTCCGCTGGGAAATGTAACTGCACTTCCGGTATTTAATACCCAACTCGCAGAAAGTGACCATTTTTTACTAAAATCATAAATCCATACAACGGATATGTCATGTGTTCTGTCCTGTTTGGCAGCATACCAATCGCCATTATTAATACCCTCTATTTTCTTTTCGGTTCTTGATAGCGTATACCCTATCCAACCATTCCATTTTCCGTATTTTTTTTTGAAGAAAAACTCAATACCATATGCCCTGCCTTTTCCAAATAATAATTCACCTTCTATTTTATCATTAGCTCTTATATTAGCTCCGTTTTTGTAATCAATTTGATTCTGCATATTTTTATAATATACCTCTGTACTAAATTCATACATATTATCTTTGAAATTTTGATAGTATCCGAACGAAACCTGATCGGAAATTTCAGGCTTGACATTTTTACTACTCATTATCCATAGGTCAGTAGGAGTGGAAACTGTTGAGTTACTTAGTAAGTGTAGATTTTGTACATTTCTCGCATAGCCCGTTTTAATGGATTTTGTTTTACCAAGCATATAAGATGCTGATAAACGAGGCTCCAGATTGACGTAATTTTGTACCGTTTTATTTTTAGCATAAAGTGTTGTGTCAGTTGCTATACCCGCGTTATCATAAGTATAAAATGCTCCTTCACCAATGGCGTTGAAAAAAGTTGTTCTTAAACCATAAATTATACTGATCTTTTGTGTGGGCTTCCAATCATGTGATATGTATAGCGCATTCTCTAATCCAAAACGATCCTGTAATGTTATATAATTTTGAGTTTTGTCGGATGATTCTATTTGTCCTGGAGTTAGACTATGATGAATACAATTAAACCCGAATTTTAAACTGCTCCGCGGATTGACTATATAAGTCAAGTCTTCCTTTAAATTATAATCGCGAATTTTGGATTTAATATCAATAGTATTCGATCCAGAATTAATCGATATTTTATAATTAAAATTACTGAAGATAAAAGATGTGTTTGAAAACAACTTCGGGCTAATAATTGAATTCCATCTAACAGTTCCTGTTCCATTACCCCAATTTAATCCAAAAGTGCTTAATCCAATTTTATCTTGTCCAAAATAGCCAGAGATAAATACCCTGTTTTTATCATTAATGATATAGTTTGCCTTTAAATTTATATCATAGAAGTATAATGAAACATCTTTATAGTCTGGATTTGTGCGAATAAAAACGTCTGCATACGTTCTTCTAGCTGTAATTAGAAATGAACCCTTATCTTTTACAATCGGGCCCTGAAAATTTAGCCTTGACGCTATAATACCAATCCCTCCTCCAACGTGATAATTCTGATCGTTTCCTTCATTCATTTTCACATCTAACACCGAAGATAAGCGACCTCCATATTGTGAAGGCATTCCCGCTTTGTAAACAGTGACATCCTTAATAGCATCGCTATTAAACGTTGAAAAAAAACCTAACAAGTGTGAAGCGTTATATACAGTTGCCTCATCTAATAATACAAGATTTTGATCTGCTGCACCACCCCTCACATAAAATCCAGCATTCCCATCACCTCCGGATTTAATTCCAGGTGTTAATTGTAATGTTTTTATAATGTCTTTTTCACCTGCAAAAACTGGTATTTTCGCTATTTCTTTCACATCTAATTTTTCCATGCCACCTTGGGCATTAGTGACACGATCGTCTTTTTTTTCAGCTGTAACTTCAACTTCACTGAGTAATGAAGCATCTTCCTCGAGGGCGGCATTTAACGTTATGTTCTTATCCAACACTATTTGCCTGTTTATTTTTTTAAATCCCATATAACTAATTTCAATCGAATATGTACCTTCTTGTATCGTTAGAGAATAAAAGCCATACTCATTAGTAGCACTACCTATTCCACTTGCCCCTGCCACTTTTACGATGGCCCCAATCACTGTTTCACCCGTTTTTTTATCTTTAATAGTTCCGCTAATAGTGTGTTTTGCAATTTGTGATGTTAAGGATAGATTTAATAATCCTATTAATACCAGCGTAAAAAAATATCTTTTTTTACAATTGAATGGCGTGTTCGAATTCTTATAAGTCATATTGAATAAATAAAAAGTCTATGGTTTCAGAAACAAAAATCAAACTTGTTTTCTATAAAACCTTCGCAAAAAAATTAAAGTGGACAAATTGAACAGTGAACTGGAAATAATTTGAGATTTTGTAAATCTCAATCGTATTATTTATTACAATAAAGTTCTTTTATTTTTTTAATTGCACTGCGCTTCTCCTATTGAGCTTCTTTTAACCGGATAGCTTTCGGTTGTGAGCTTTCCATTTTTGCAAACAAACTGTTGTAGCGGATGTATGCCGTACCAAATGGTGAGTTAGGTTTTTTGTAATACCGGTGAGATCAGCGATTTCTGTTAAGAACGCATTGAAGCGCTGATTTGTGAGCATGGGTAAATGTGTTCCATCTCTTTTTACCTTGGATGTTTTTTATATGAATCTAAAATTTCAACCGCTTTGGGCAATAGAGGGATTTGCGATCCATAATTTCCCATCAATTCCTTTATTGCGATTTTCCGGTTTTAAATTCAATGCATCTACATAGGCAAGGCCTGTATAGCATGAAAATACAAACATATCCCTAACAGCTCGCAGGCTGTTGTTTTCTTTTTTTTACTCTCAATCCGGAATATTTCCTGGAGGGCTTCTGTGGCCAGCTGCTGAACATGGAAGCGGTCGATAACCATGCTTGCATGAGGAGAACCAATGTTTTAAGACTATGGGCCTGATTATCGGCTGAGTTCTTTAAAAAAAGCAGCGAATTGGTAATTCGAGTGCCTTTTGCAATAACATCCAAGTTGCGGAATACCACAGAGCCTGTGCCCTCATTGAGCCAGCGCCGCCCCTTAATATGTAAGAAACACCTTCCGGCCACGAATAGGAAAATCCTGGATCGTTACTTCATCAAAAAAGCCCCTGGAAGTCAGCTTGTTGGAGCTATAATCCTTTGGAACTGTATTAATCTCCTGTAAGTAAAGATGTAAAGTATCGCCCTTTGCCTCCTTTTCCTGACGGTGAGAGCTCAAAATATTCAAACAGCCCTTCAGGAAGAATGAGTTTTAGAAAGTCGCTCATAAGAAAATTTAAGACCTCAAAAATCAGATTTTCCTTTCTCCACAACTTTTGTCCCTGATCCTACATATCTAAAATGTAGACTACAAACATGCCTGCATAAAAAAGCCCTGTATTTCTACAAGGCTTTTTTACCGGTTTTTTTGTCGGGGTGGCCAGATTCGAACTGACGACCTCCACATCCCAAATGTGGCGCGATACCGGGCTACGCTACACCCCGAACTTTCTCAAAAATTGAGAGTGCAAATATAGCACTTTTTTTTAATCCCAAAATATTTTTTGAAAAAAAAGCGTCACAATTTCTCGTGACGCTTTTTTTAGTTTGAATCGGATCTTATTTTGCAATCACAAATTTGTTGGTGATTGTTTTAGAGCTACCGGCTTTTACCTGGTAGAAATAGATCCCGCTGTTTAAATTGCTCAGGTTCAGGTCTACTTTATTGAAACCGGCAGTACCGGTTACGCTTGTAGAGTAAACAATCTGACCAACCGCATTCATCACGTTGATGTCCATTTTAGAGTTATCGTTCAGGGTAATCTCTAAAGTACCGTTGTTAGCAGCAGGGTTTGGATAGAATTTGTATCCTGTTACCACAGAATTCTGCTCTTTCACACCTACGTCTACCACACAGGCGCCAATCTCAGCAACAGGGAACTTAAAGTATACCATGTCGTTGATACCTGTATTGTCGGCCTCATCTTTGTTATCGCCTGGGTTTGCACCTGGGATACCGTTACCCGGACCTAAATCCCTTTGGTAAAGGATATGCAGGTTTCCGTCAACACGCTTAGCCAATGAACCAAGTACACCTTCGTAAACAGCACCACCCGGAGAACCTACGATATCGCAAGGGTCTGACCAGGTTGTACCACCGTCAGTAGATTTGATCACGTATTGGTGACGCACCAGTTTCTCAGAGTTTACCAAAGACATCAAGCTATCTACAACAGATGAATAAGATAAGTACATCACGTCGTTGGCATCAAAAGCAACGCTTGGGTATGAGGTTAAAGAGTTACCCCATAATCCGAAAGAGAAGTTACCAGCTACAGAAGGAGTCGGGAAGAAAATCGTTCCTTGCTCACCTAAATCTTCGATGCCGGCAATTACAGTACCACCCACATCTACAGGCATACCTTCTTTCCACATGTTCAGACCGTCAGTACCAGGGAAATAGCTATATCCGCCGTTTGCCTGAGGAGTTGTCTGAAGGATTCTTGAGTTACCATAGAATACATAGGCTTTTCCTGAGTTATCCAGACCAACGGAGAAAGTACCGTCGTTCGTCAATACAGTATCCGCTACGTTATCACCATTGATGTCGGTAGTTGTCGTAGCAGGGTTCCATTTTGCGATAGGGAATTTCAAAATCGTAGTTGCCGTCCAGGTAACACCGCCGTTTGTGGATTTTGATAACACCACATCTTTTCCGGCATCACCTGCAACAACTGCTACAGTAGCACCTTTTGCAGCAATAGCATAGCTATCGCCACCAAAGCCCATAAAACGGGTTGTATTGTCTAAGCCCGTCGGAATCGTATTTAAGGTCGCAACATCCCAGGTAGCACCTGCATCCAAAGAACGTGCAAAGCATACGGCACCGTTTAAGCCCTGGTACATAGAAGCACCTGCTGTTGTGGTTTGCTGAGTTACAGAGATCGTGTAGATCGTATCTCCTGACGCTACCATACGTGGCCAGTAGTTACCACCAGCTGTCGCTGTAGGAATCGCAAAAGCATTGGTCCATGCACCTGTTCCTTTGGTTGCCCTTGTTGCCAGGTTCAGTTTGCTGGCACCTCCATCGTGAGATAAGATCAGCTCCTTGTTGCTTCTGGTATTGACAATATTTCCCCAACCAACACGGGTAGCTTCTACCCTTGCCGTTGGCTGAGCGCCCCAGGCTGTACCGTTGAAGTAGTTATAACCGGTACCCCTGTTAGGATACGTGTTATCACCGGCGGTTAGTTCCATCGTCCATGCTACAGCAATACTGCCATCTGCATTTACAAAGATCCTGTCGCCAACACTGCTGTTACTCTGCAAATCATAGTATGTTTTACCAACTACAGTAGAAGTAACCGCGGCTACTCTTTTTGCATCGTCGTTGACTTTTTTTCCGGAATTCATAAGGCTAGGCAATGTCGTCGGGTCAATAACCGTTGGATTTTTCATGATTGCCATATTCGCAATGTGGGCAGGAATCCTTTGCGATATTTCCTTCTGCCTTTGAGACACCTGAGCGCTAAGCAAACCGGAAATCACAATACCTGTTGTTAAAAGTACTTGTTTTTTCATGTTTTTAATTTTTTAATTGAACAACGTTTAACGCAAACCTAACAAAAAAATAGCATAATGTTAAATTATTTAACAAGAAAATAGCTTTTAAAAAAATTTCACCAGACCCTCAAGTTTCATGCCACGCGAGCCTTTGATAAGCACAGTATTTCCTTGTGTTACATGCTCTTCCAGATATTCTCCAACATCTCTTGCATCCTTAAAAAAGTGATACATCGGATACTGCATTTTAAATTCAAAAAATAAAGCACCGGCAAGATACACATGGCTTAACTGAAGTGTCTTCAATTGTTCAAGAATCCGGCGATGCTCTTCCATTGCATACTCACCGAGCTCAAACATATCGCCCAGGATCAATAACTTTTTTGGGAAAGGTTGCTCCGAAAAATTATGGATGGCCAGCGCCATACTCGAAGGGTTTGCATTGTAGGCATCCAGGATGAGGGTATTCCGTTCTGTCTTTACAACCTGTGAGCGATTCATTTCAGGCTTGTAGGACGCCAATGCCTCATTGATCTGTATAGCAGGCACGGCAAAATAATGCCCGATAGCCGCCGCACAAAGCAGGTTAATAAAATTATAATGGCCAAACATGTGCGTGCTTACCAGGGCTTCCTCTTCACTGCTTTTTTCTTTGACGTTCCATTTGAAGGCAACGTATTCCGAATGTAAAGACGACCGCCCGTGTACATCAAATTGCTCCTGCTCTCCGAACGTGTATAGTTTCAGCCCGGCAGCCAGTTCCATCAGCACCGGGTCATCCCCGTTTACGAATACGAGACCGTCTTTTGATCTCAGATAGCTATAGAGCTCGCTCTTGCCCTTTTTTATGCCCTCTACGCCACCGAAACCTTCCATATGAGCCTTTCCTATGTTGGTAATCAATCCGTAGTCAGGATCAGCCAGATCGCTTAAAAACGCTATTTCCCCCTGGTGGTTAGCTCCCATCTCCACAATGGCCATATCGTGCTGCGGAGTTATCGAAAGTAAAGTGAGCGGCACACCGATATGGTTGTTGAGGTTCCCCCTGGTCGCATACACCTTGTACTTCATGGATAATACCGCATGAATCAGCTCCTTGTTGGTGGTTTTGCCATTGCTTCCCGTAATGCCTATAACAGGGATTCCCAATGTTTTCCGGTGGTGTTTTGCCAGTTGCTGCAGAGCCTGCAGTACATCCGGCACCAGCAGGATTGTTGTTCCGTTGGCATAGCCCGCATGATCCGTTATCGCATAACGGCAACCCTGCTCGATGGCCTGGCCCACAAATGTATTCGCATCAAAGTTTTCCCCTTTCAAGGCAAAGAAAATACTTCCCTGCTCAATTTTACGCGTGTCTGTGGTGATTTTCTGCCCACAGCTTATAAATAGCTCATAAAGCCCGGCAATGTCGGTATAAGTCATCTGATAAAGAATTTAGTCCGCACGATCCGGCGGCAAGCATAAAAGTAAAAAGCCTCCCGCGTTGCTGCGGAAGGCTTTCGTGATAGTTTTCAACAATATTATTTTCCTAAACCTACAGGGCTGCCCACACGGGTCATAGCGCACCTGAAGCCTAAGTAAGCCGTTGATTGTCTTTGATCGAGGTACCTTCTGGTGCCAGGATTCAACCAATAAGCCCTGTCTCTCCAGCTACCGCCTTTGTACACACGTGACTTATCATTGATCAGGGACGTTTTAGCATATTCGTACATTAATTTATCCGCTTTGTCGGCGTAAGCATCCTCACCTTCCAGGTAGTACAAGCTGGAGTTAACGTCGCCGTCGAGGTAGCTGATATAATCAGATGTTTTGTAGTTCCTGCGCTCATCGAGGTTATCGGTAGATACGGCAGAAGAAACTTCCCTCCACTGTACGCGGCCCGGGATGTCTGATTTACCCTCAGCAGTTACGTTTTTGTTTCCGTTCATCGCATCGATATCATTCGGATTACCGGTCATTCTTGTGAGAACGCTGTCAACCACCTCTGTCGTTTCCTGGCTCACACCGTGAGGACCTGCCGGGTTCACTTTTTGTTTGAATTTCTGGAACACAGGACCATCAATGTTTGTAGAGATTGTACCATCGGTACTGTCTTTCACCTGGGTAGTAAACACGTTACCACGGAAAGGCCTGAACTCGTCTGCATCCTGCATGGTTGTAGCTCTGTACACGTCCATTACCCACTCCGCTACGTTACCGGCCATGTTATATAAGCCGTAATCGTTTGGCCAGTATGAATATACAGGAGCCGTTACATCGGCATTATCATTCAGGAATCCGGCAGTACCCATCATATCACCGTTTCCACGTACGAAGTTACCTAAGATCTGGCCGATGTATTTATCGTCAGAGTTACGGATACCGTGACCATTCCATGGATAGATCCTTCTGTCGGTGATACGCTCGCCAATGGTGTTACCAATTAAGCCGTAAGCAGCATATTCCCACTCAGCCTCTGTCGGGAGACGGTATTTCGGTAAAAAGATCCCGTCTTCCATTTTCACATCCCTTTCAGGGTTTTGCTCGTCGAAAGAAGGTAATTTTTGTTTTAATTGTCCTTGCCATTTACCAGCCAGGTAAGCTTCAGTACTGAAGTAATCCTGATCGGATGGGTTCGGTGTATGCTCCAGCAGGCCTTCGCGGATGAGGATGAACTCATTCACGCGGTCTGTTCTCCAGGCGCAGAACTCATTTGCCTGCAGCCAGTTGACACCAACTACCGGGTAATCACGGTAAGCCGGGTGGCGCAGGTAATACTCTACATAAGGCTCGTTATAAGCCAGTTTTTCACGCCAAACCAGGGTATCCGGCAAAGCTTTTTGATAAATATCCGGGAAGGTAGGACCGAATACACGGCCTGTCCAGTATAAATACTCCAGGTAAGAATAATTGCTTACCTCTGTCTCATCCATATAAAAGGAAGATACAGTCACACGGCGCGGCACATTGTTCCACTCATAAGTTACATCCGTTTCGGTACGACCCATCGTAAAAGTACCGCCTTCCACCAGTACAAGGCCTGGTCCTGTCTCCTGCTCTTCATATGGCATTTTTTCAAAACCGCCATTATCCGGGTCATTGTAGGCCCAACCGGTTACGGGTGAACGCTCTTTGGCACAGGATACGGCAACTATGGAAAGAATTAATGCTAGTGCTCTGCTGCTTTTGATGAATTTAAACTTCATGATCTGGGTTTTATTTAAGGCTATAACGAAAGTCTGTTAAAAAGGTTACAAATTATTTTTTAGAAGGAAGGACAACTGATGGTCCTGTATTTCTTTTTCTTAGGACGGCATTCGAACTGGATCTGTAAAGATACCTCGTGAGAACCCGCTGTATTGCTGGAGAGTTTGGAAACAGTAACGTCGTAGCTGTATCCTACTTTGAAATGATCGGTCTGGAGACCCAATAACACGATGAACGCATCGGAGTTCCTGTACCATAAGCCACCTACAAAAGATCCTCTCACAAAATACAATCCCAGGTTGAGCTGGGTAAAGTTTTGCTGTTGCTGGAACAGGATGTTAGGTGAAATATAGGACTCGCTGCCTTTTTCCAATGGAATGATGGCGCCCGCATGCCCTGTAATTTTGAAAGGCATTTTTGAGTTGCCCTGCAAACCTTCTTCCGGCTGCGTCATATGGTGAACGGCTAAGCCGACAAAGTATTTCTTGCTGTAACCCAGTAAACCGGCCGAAAAATCGAGGTTGGTCTTGGTCTGAGAAGGAATCTGCTCGTTGGTGTTCCAAACGAAACCCCTGCGGGCATCGATCATATCACCAAAGTTAAGCTTGGTCCTGTCAAGTGACTTCTGAAAGAACCCTGCCTGGAGACCGGCTTTGATAGAAAATTCACGGTTTACCGGTAAGAGGTAAGAGTAAATTAAGCTTGCTGAAGTGGTCTTGAGCGTTCCCCTGGCCTGATCGTCCTGCGTTACCAAAAGCCCTAAGCCACCGCTGAGAGCATCGAAATGCTGATCATAAGAAGCGCTGTAGGTCACGTAAGTTCCGGAGAGGTTAGGCCATTGGTTACGGTAATTCATGCAAATCCTCGGGCACCTTGCAGTGCCTGCAAAAGCGGGATTCAGATAAAGTGGGTTGGCGTAAAACTGGGTAAACTGAGGGTCCTGAGCTTTCAAGTCTTGTAAAGTGCCGGTCACACAAATAATTGTGAGCAATAAGTAAAGTTTTTTCGCCATGTAAATTTTCACTTAAATCTATTCCTAATCACAAATATAACAGTCTGTTTTGAAAAATAAAAACTTTTGTGCAACAATATTTTATTTTCTTTGTCGTTGAAATATCAGATACAATCACCCAAAACACCGAAATGCGTTCCACCACCAAAGTCCGGCTAACAATTTTAGTTTTTGTTACCTTCTGTTTGGATGCCATGTATGGACAGATCAGAGAGTTTCAAAAACCTACCGAAAAGCCTATCGCTGCCGATGTATCTCCCGTATCTGCTCCTAAGGCCACTTTTTTGTCAAATGCCCAATACAACAGCCAAAAACAAAACCTTCCTTATTACAGGCATTCCATCTCTATAAACGGAAACGCTATCCCTGTGTTGAGGTTGGATGACCAGGTCGTACGCGAGCTCAGCTCCACGGAACTGGCGCAGATCCAGGGCTACAAAAATTTTATTACTTCCGACTTCGAGGTTTCATACAGTATTGCCAGATCGCGCCAACAGCAGATCGTGTATCAGAATACGGTGCCCATCCGCTTAAATCCTGCTACCAACCGCTACGAATACCTCGAGAGCTATACGCCGGTATGGAACTACCAATCGCCCAACACGGCCATACAGCCTGCAGCCCTCCGAAAAAATGCGGTGTCTTCTTTTGCATCCAGCTCGGTGCTGGCCAGTGGCAAGTGGTATAAGATCGGCCTCAGCCAAAACGGTATTTATAAGATGGACAAGGCCTTCCTGGCTTCCCTGGGCCTGGACCTGGCGGGTGTGGATCCTAAGAACATCCGGATCTACGGCAACGGAGGCAAGCTGATGTCTGAAAAAAATGCAGATTTCAAATACGACGACCTGGTTGAAAATGCCATCGTGGTGATCGGAGAAAATGACGGAAGCTTTGATAACAGTGACTATGTGTTGTTCTACGGGCAAAGCACCGAAACCTGGAAATATACGCCTAATGCCGGCAATCCCTTCAACCATATTCCGCACCTGTACAGCGATACGTCTTTTTATTTCCTGACGGTTGACCTGGGCGCAGGGAAGCGTGTGATACAACAGGGCTCCTCTCCGGCCACTGCCAATAAAACAACGAATACACAGGATTATTACGGTGTGCACGAGCTGAACACGCTCAACGTGGTGAAAAGCGGGCGCGAGTTCTATGGTGAAAAATTCGATTTCAATACCTCCTATAATTTCAATTTCAATATTCCGGATGCCGTAGTCGGTGATAGTGTATCGGTAAGGGCCAGCCTTCTTTCGAGGAGCAATCTGACCTCGCTATACCAGGTGAATTTCAACAGCGGGAGCTTCCAGATCTCCTGCAACCCAACCAACACCAATGATTATACGGCCGATTTCGGATACCCGGGCGAAAATTACCTCACGGGGCTTCTGGATGCTTCTGCGCTGCAGGTAACGGTTAGCAAGCAAACCGGCCAGGCCATCGGCTACCTCAACAAGATTGTCTTCAATGCACGCCGGAGCCTCATCTACAACTTGTCGCAATTTAATTTCAGGGACCAGCGTGTGATCGGCGGCTCCAATAGCTTTGCCAGGTACCTGGTAACGAATAACAGCAGCGTAGCGCCTTTCATCTGGGATGTGACCGATCCGCTGAATGCCAGAAACCAATTGTATACCACGGTGGGTTCGCAGCTCGATTTTACCACCACAGCCGATTCGCTGAGAGAGTTTTGTGTGTTCTCCGCCAACCAGGCCTATACTCCCAAGGGATACGGCTCTGTTGCCAATCAAAATCTGCATGCGCTCCAACAGGCCGATTTCGTTATTGTAACGCACCCGACGTTTATGGCCGACGCTAACCGCATCGCCAAAATTCATAAGGACTATGACGGGCTTTCCTATGCCATTGCCACAACCGAGCAGGTGTATAACGAATTTTCCTCCGGAACGCCCGATATTGTTGGCATCCGGCAATTTGTGAGAATGCTTTACAAACGCCCTACCGATGCTAACCCGATGGATACCGATAAGGTGACGAAATACCTTTTGTTGTTGGGCGACGGCTCTTACAAGAACAAGCCGATCAGCCAAAGCGGCAACAGCGCCCTCATTCCGACCTATCAAACGTACAACTCCAGCTCTTATGCCAATTCCTTTACTTCAGACGACTTTTTTGCGATGATGGATGATCCGGAGGGCAATCTTCAATTGAACGACATCGTGGATATCGGCGTGGGGCGTTTCCCGGTAAGGACCAAGGAGGAATCGAATGCAGTGACGTCTAAGGTAGAATATTATTACAAGCTTAATACAAGCTTTGATCCTAATGCCGTGGAGTCTTCCTGCAACGTTGCGGAGAACGACTATCCGCAAGGGGACTGGAGAAACTGGGTCTGTTTCCTGGGAGATGACGAGGACACTAACCTCCACACGGACCAGGCTAACAAGCTTGCCAACCTTGCGGCTTCGAAAAATCCTTACCTCAACATCGACAAGATTTTCCTGGATGCTTATAAGCAGTATTCGACACCGGGCGGCGACCGCTACCCGGATGTGGTTACCGATATTGACCGGAGGATGGAAAAGGGTTCTCTCATTTTTAACTATACCGGGCATGGCGGCGAGGTGGGTCTTACGGAGGAGCGCGTAGTGAGCGTTCCGCAGATCCTGGCCTGGAAGAACATCAAGAACATGCCTCTGATCGTTACCGCTACCTGCGAGTTCAGCCGCTTCGATGATCCGGACAGGACCTCTGCCGGCGAGTATTGCCTCCTGAATCCTAACGGCGGGGCTATTGGCCTGATGACCACCGTGAGGCTGGCTTATTCCAATTGGAATGAAACACTGAATACGGCTTTCTACAACCATGCGGTAACTCCCATGCCCAATGGTCAAATGCCTGCCATCGGCGATTTGTACCGGCTTACCAAGGTCGACATCGGCTTCAATTCTTATTATCTGAACTTTGTGATCCTCGGCGATCCTGCCCTGAAACTGGCTTATCCGCAGCAAAGGGTGTATACCTCTACCATCAATTCGCATACGCTTGCCTCTACTTCCAGCGATACGCTGAAAGCGCTCTCGAAGATGACCATAACAGGCTTTGTGGGCGACAAAAGCGGCAACAAGCTCAGCAATTACAGTGGCGTGATTTACCCGACGGTTTTCGACCGTGAGATCACGGTAACCACGCTGGGCAATGATGCAGGCTCACCTGTAGAGACATTTCTGCTTCAGAAGAACATCATCTACCGCGGTAAATCCGAAGTAAAGAACGGAGACTTTTCCTTTACCTTCCTGGTACCAAAAGACATTGCCAACACCTATGGCCGGGGGAAGATCAGCTACTATGCCCATAACGGCGTGGTAGATGCCACCGGCTATTACAACCAGGTGGTTGTAGGCGGCTACAACAGCAATGCTATCCCGGACAATGACGGACCGGTGGTGAACCTTTATATGAATGATGAGAAGTTTGTTGCCGGCGGTATTACCAATGAAAATCCGAAGATCTATGCCGTGGTAGCCGATTCGAGCGGCATCAACACCCTGGGCACGGGAATCGGCCATGATGCCGTGGCGATTCTCGATGAGAATTCGAGCAAGCCTATCGTGCTGAATGATTATTATTCGGCCGACCTTAATACCTACCAGAAAGGCAAAATCCGTTATCCATTCAGCCAGCTGGCGGAGGGCGACCATCGCCTGAGCGTGAAGGTATGGGATGTGCAAAATAATTCATCGACGTCCTATACGGATTTTGTGGTGGCGGAGCAAGCCGAGCTGGCCCTAAAGCACATTCTGAACTATCCGAACCCTTTTACGACCAAAACCAAATTCTTTATTGAGCATAACCAATGCTGTGTAACCCTCAAAGCGGTGATTCAAATCTACACAGTGAGCGGAAAACTGGTAAAATCCATCAATCAGACAATAAATAACGAGGGTTTCCGTTTTGATGGCATTGAATGGGACGGGAAGGATGATTTTGGAGACAAGCTGGCTCGGGGCGTATACATCTACAGGGTGATGGTGACCGATAATTCGCAGAAAAAAGCGGAAAAAATAGAAAAGCTGGTAATTCTAAATTAATCATATATTTGACGTGCCTTTTTTTAAAGATAAGATAATGCAGAAAAGAATTTTAGGAACGGTAGGAACAGGCGTCATGTTATGTGCCCAGGCAAATGCACAAAACAGCGCATCGAGCTCTATCACAACACAACAATTAAGCGGACGCGTAAATACGATTACCACAGCTGTACCTTTTTTAATGATCAGCCCTGATTCGAAACAGGGAGGGATGGGAGAAGTTGGGGCGGCTACGCCTGCGGATGCCAACAGCATTCACTGGAACGTGGCCAAGCTGGCATTTGCAGAGAAAAAAGGCGGTGCGGCAATCAATGTGACTCCCTGGCTGAAGCAACTGGTTCCGGATATTTACCTGTACTATGTGTCGGGCTATACCAAAATCAGCAAAACACAGGCTGTTGGCGCTTCTCTCCGTTATTTTTCCTTAGGCAACATTACTTTCACGGATATCGTGGGGAATGTGACCGGGCAATTCAGGCCAAATGAGTTTGCCATTGACCTCGCCTACTCTCAGAAATTATCTGAAACGTTCTCGGCAGGTCTCGCCTTCCGTTATATCCGCTCCAACCTGGTTGGAAATTATTCCCTGAACGGGCAGAACATCCGCCCGGGACAAACAGTATCGGCCGATGTAGGCTTATACTACCAATCGAAAAAGAATTTCAAAGTAGGTGATTACAAATCTGTGGCTTCTGCTGGTTTAGTATTTACTAATATAGGTGGTAAAATTTCCTACTCTGCCAAACGGGATTTTATTCCTATCAATTTACGCTTAGGCGGTGGCTTAAAACTGAACCTTGACGACAATAATACGTTTGGTGTATATGGCGACGTGAACAAGCTGCTGGTGCCTACGCAACCGGTTTATAAACTGGCCCTGGATTCTGCCGGAAACCCGACGCCATATTACGAAACAGATCCTAATACCAACAAGCCTGTGATACAAGCGGGCAAAGATCCCGATGTTCCTGTTGCAAAAGGAATGATCCAATCTTTCAGCGATGCTCCGGGCGGAGGCGCGGAAGAGCTGAAAGAGATCAACTGGAGCCTGGGCTTTGAATACTGGTATGCACCGAACGGCGTCAAAACCTTTGCGGTACGCGGCGGCTATTTCAACGAAGCAAAAACAAAAGGTAACCGTAAATTCTTTACGGCCGGTATTGGTGTCAGGTATAATGTGTTTGGCCTCGATATGGCTTACCTGATCCCGATCACACAACGTAACCCCTTACAAAACACACTGCGCTTTACCCTGAGCTTCGACTTTGGCGGTGGCGACAAGAACGGTGGAGCTGCTACTCCGAAACCGGTAGAATAACTTCCCTTCTTACTAATACAACATTTAAAACGTCCTGCAGAATACTCTTCAGGACGTTTTTGTTTATAGCGGTGAAACATAGTGCGTTGATGTAACATATCAATTATATGTCACGTGATAGAAATTACCAATAGGCGCTGGAAGAAACAAACGATTAAAAGAAACTATTTTGGGCGCCCGGGCGGGCTTTGCGCTACAATCTTTTGCAAAAAAACAGGCAAAAGGATTTCCGCTGCAATCCCTGGCGCAAGTTTCCTCTGAGAATATAACTATTTCTTCCTTCTGGCTTTTTCTTTGATGATGAGCCCAAGCTCGCGACCTGTCTGGCCTTTCACGGAGGTGTTCTCCTGGGCACGGCGAATGAGGTAAGGCATAACCTCACGGATAGGCCCGTAAGGCACATATTTGGCAACGTTGTAGCCTCCGAGCGCCAGGTTGTAGCTGATGTGGTCACTCATTCCCAGGAGCTGCGAGAAGTACACGCGCGGATCGTTATCGGCGATGCCATGCTCTTTCATGAGCTTCACCAGGTAAAGACTGCTTTGCTCGTTGTGCGTGCCGGCGCAAAGGCCCATCACCGCCATATGCTTTATACATTCTTCGAGCGCCAGGTTGTAATCCCTGTCCGAATTTTCTTTGGAATCCTGGATCGGAGAGGGGTAATTTTTTTCGGCGGCACGCTTGCGCTCTTTCTCCATGTAAGCACCGCGCACGAGCTTGGCTCCTACATGATAGCCTCCGGCTTCCGCTTTGGCAATGGTGCTTTTCAGGAATCCGAGGCGGTCTTTGCGGTACAGCTGGAAGGTATTGTATACAATGGCCTTCTGCTTATTGAAGGCATGCATGTTATCATCGGCGAGCTGGTCGATCGCCGGTTGGATCCAGCTTTCCTCCGCATCAATAAAAATGGGCTGATCGGCTTTATAGGCTTCCTCGCAGATGCGCTGCACGCGTTGCTGTACTTTGCCGTATTCGTTGCTTTCTTCGGCGGTGAGTGCCGCGCCGGAGCTCACTTTCGCCAACAGGTCGAAACGCGCCAGGCCGGTGACTTTGAAAACGCAGAAAGGAATATGCTTGTTGCCTTTGGCTTTGTGAACGGTTTCGATCGTTTCTTTGCAGCAGGCATCGAAATCGGCTTCGCTTTCCTTGCCTTCCACACTGTAATCGAGGATGGTTCCGATATTGAATTTGCCAAGCTCGGCAATGGTTTTATCGCACTCGTTGATGGTTTCTCCTCCAACGAATTGCTTGAAGATGGTGCTTTTGAATAGTCCTTTGAAACCGAGGGAAAGGGCCAAGGGCGCCGTTTTCGCACCCATTTTCACCAAAGCCGGGTTGCTGATAAGTTTGAATAACCAATAAGAACGGTTCAGGTCGCTGTTTGATTTTGCCGTGAAAGCGTTCTCTGTATTGTCAAAAGAAATCATGAAATAAAATATGCCCAAATATAACGGTTTAAACGCGTTTATTTAACCATAATTAATAAAGATTTACTGCAACTTTTCCTGATTTTTGCAGTTATAAGAACTGAGAACATTCTCAATTCCATCCCCGGATTATTTATAAATTAATAGTATTTTTGCTTATGCTTGTTTCTGATTTATTGACTGACGAAATCCCTCCATTAAAAATTTCCGATACCGTAGAGCTGGCCCTGGACTGGATGGAACAATTTAAAGTGTCGCACCTGGCTGTTGTAAAAGATCGCGAGCTGATTGGCATTGTATCCGAGCATGACCTGATGGACTACAACCATCCGGAAGAAACACTGGAAGAATTAAAACTTCCTTTGCTGAAACCCATCATCCATAATTACCAGCACACCTACGATTTGCTGAAGCTGATGATGTCATTTAACCTGACGCTCATTCCTGTGCTCGATGACAAAGAGCTCTACAAAGGCTGCATCACGCTCAAAGGCTTGTTACAGAACATTTCCACCATGGCTTCCGTTCAGGACCCGGGTGGTGTGATTGTGCTCGAAGTAAACCAGGCGGATTATTCATTAACACAGATTGCCAATATCGTGGAAGGCAACGACTCCAAGGTGTTGAGCGCACACGTGTCATCGATCCCGGACAGCACCAAAATGGAAGTGACGATCAAGGTGAACACCGAAGATCTTTCCCGCATCCTGCAAACATTTTACAGGTACAATTATACCGTGAAGGCTTCTTTCCAGAACAGCAACTTCGAGTCTGCGATTAAGGATAAGCTGGATGAGTTCCTGCACTTTCTGAATATTTAGGAAAAGACTAAAAGGACTTAAGGGATACAAGATAAAAGAGACAAATGACGATAGCAGTATACGCCAGAAATACCAGGGAGAATTTCCCGCATTACCTGGAACAGCTCCTCGACCTTGCTGCTAAAGAACTCTTCAACGTGATGGTGTACAGGCCTTACGTGGAATTCCTGAATGAAACGGGCTCTTCTTTTTCAAACATTCATACTTTTTGCAATGCCGAAGAACTGGTTGCCAAAGCGGATTATGTGATCTCGCTGGGGGGCGACGGCACCTTACTGGAAACACTTGAATTTGTCCGGAAATCGGGCATCCCTGTACTGGGCGTCAATACCGGCCGCCTGGGCTTTTTAGCAACGGTTTACAAGGAAGATTTTTCAAAGGCGATTCAGCAGCTCATCAAAGAGAAATATACCCTCGATAAGCGCGAGCTCATCGTTCTCGAAAATCATGCGAATGAATTCCAGAATGTGAATTACGCACTGAACGAATTTACGATCCATAAAAAGGAATCGAGCGCCATGATCCATGTGGATACTTATGTGGACGGCGTGTTCCTGAACTCTTACTTTGCCGATGGACTGATCGTGTCTACGCCTACCGGCTCCACAGCATACTCGCTGAGCTGCGGCGGGCCTATTATGCTGCCCGATTCTGATAATTTTATCGTGACACCGATTGCGCCGCACAACCTCAACGTAAGGCCGATTGTGATCTCCAACAATAAAATCCTGAGCTTTAAGGTATCAGGACGAAGCGATAATTTCAACGTATCGCTCGACTCCCGCACACAGCTGGTCACAACGCAATCGGAGCTGGTGATCCGCCTGGCTGATTTTAAATTCAACCTGATCAACCTCGAAGGACAGCATTTCTTCGAAACACTACGCAACAAATTACTCTGGGGCCTGGATAAGAGGCAATGAGTCGTGAGCTCTGAGTAGTGAGTAGTGAGATTTGAGTAGTGAGACAAAAGGGATCGGAAGAGATTTAAGAAAAAAAAGATTTAAGAGACAAGAGATCGCCCTTGAACATTGATAAGTTGGAACACGGCAATAACATCAAGGTCCTGGTTTCCCTATGTTTCTAAGTCCCCTACAGTCAAATAGTCCCTTCGTCAAACAGTCTCTCCGGCCTTCTCCACTTTTTACCAAATTTTACCCACAATTAAATCTGTTTATTAAAAGTTTATTTAATTTTGGGGCCATTCATAACTTCTAAAAAAACAGCACATTATGTCATTTATTCATTCCATTGTAGCCAGGCAAATTTTAGATTCACGCGGAAACCCGACCATTGAGGTGGATGTGATCACCGACCAGGGCATCCTCGGTCGCGCAGCCGTTCCATCTGGCGCCTCTACCGGCATTCACGAAGCGGTTGAATTAAGGGATAATGACAAAACACAATACTTAGGCAAGAGCGTGAACCGTGCCGTGAATAACGTGAACACAGCAATTGCTGAAAAACTGAAAGGCATGTACATTTTCGACCAGGGCGCGATTGATGCGGCCATGATCGAACTGGACGGTAGCAGCAACAAAGGCAACCTGGGCGCCAACGCTATTTTAGGTGTATCGCTGGCAGTAGCCCGCGCTGCTTCCGAGGAATGCCGCCAACCGCTGTACCGCTATATCGGCGGGGTGAATGCCAACATTCTCCCGATCCCGATGATGAACATCCTCAACGGTGGCTCACATGCGGATAACGGCATCGACTTCCAGGAATTTATGATCATGCCGGTAGGTGCTGAAAGCTTCAGCGAAGGCCTGCGCATGGGCACGGAAGTGTTCCATCATTTGAAAGCGGTATTAAAATCGCAGGGCATGAGCACGAATGTAGGTGATGAAGGCGGCTTTGCTCCTAATTTCAGAAATAACGAAGATGCGATCAAAGCGGTGATGCAGGCGATTGACAAAGCGGGCTACAAAGCGGGTGAAGATATCTACATTGCGATGGATGCTGCTGCTTCTGAATTTTACAATACCGAAGAAAAAGTATACCACTTCAAAAAATCGACCGGCGATAAGCTCACGGCTTCGCAAATGGTAGACTTCTGGGCCGACTGGAGAAGCAAGTATCCTATCCTGAGCATCGAAGACGGCTTTGCCGAAGAAGACTGGGATGGCTGGAAATTACTGACTGATAAATTAGGCTCTACCACACAGCTGGTAGGCGACGATTTATTTGTAACCAATGTGGATTTCTTAGCGAAAGGCATCGAGCGCGGTGTAGCCAATTCTATCCTGGTAAAAGTAAACCAGATCGGTACACTGACAGAAACCATCAACGCTGTGCAACTGGCACAAACCAACAGCTATACCTCTGTGATGAGCCATCGCAGCGGGGAAACCGAAGATACCACGATTGCTGACTTAGCGGTTGCTTTAAGCTGCGGACAAATCAAAACGGGCTCTGCATCACGCAGCGACCGGATCGCAAAATACAACCAACTGCTGCGCATTGAAGAGCAACTGGGAGCAAGCGCAAGGTATATCGGGAAAGACTTTAAATTCTTAAAGAAGAAATAAGAACACTATGACAACAAAAAAAGCCCGTCGCAATGCATCGTGACGGGCTTTTTTTATTAACGTAGTTTGATGTTCGGCGTTGCGGATGCTCTATAAGCCCTGCCGGATGTACATTGAAAAGGAGTGGATGACTATTTGCTAAAAAAAATTGCGTTGTATGCTTTAGCTTTACCCGGATTTTAATGACTAACTAAAATTCAAGCCCCACCAAAGAAACCATACACTCTAAACATGGAAAACATGACTTGCAAAACAGAACAGGAACTTTTAGAAAGATATGCCTGCATGGCCTGGGAAAAGCAAAAAGACTTTGCTGAGATTATCGGCAATCACAACTGGAACGTGGATATGGGCAAAGGCGAGATCAGCTTCGGCTCTGAGCTTCATTTCCCGATCCAGGTACTGGGAACGATTTCTCATGCGGCGCAGAGCTGGCTCTGGGCCTGGGCCAACACCAGGTCGGGACTCTCACAACAGATCATAGAACAATCCCTTCAACTCAAAGCTTACGGTGAAGTGAACAACATTTCGTTGCTGAGCAGCGACAGTTTTGACTTCTCGAAAGACGAGCTTCATATCATCGGCATGATCGCTTCGGGCATGTCCGGTGCCAGTAGCTATTACATTGCCGATTACGGACAGGGTGCCATGGTGGTAACAATCAAAAGCGAGCTGATCGACAAACAACGCAAAGACAGCCATCATGCCATCTTAACGGTTTTCCCGCAGGTGATCTCTCAATATGAGATGAACCACAGGCTTGCGCTCAAACACTATCTGACAGCCAAAGGCTATACCATCACTGAAAGCGGGCCCGAATTGTCGGGAACCAGAAATGGAGATACCATTCAGGCCACATTCGATGAGCTGTCGAGGCTGACCCAGCTGAAAGGCTGATCCCTGCTCTAAGGGTGTGAAGTACCCGTTTTGAATCAGGGCAGGTAAATCATCACGAACTAAAACAAAAATCCCTCACGATGCATCGCGAGGGATTTTTTATAGGTTAAAATATCTGTTAGAATTTGGCCCTGATCTTACGCACTCCTCCGCGTCTCTTGTGGAAAAAGTTACCGTAACCGCCCCTGTAGAAGCTTGATTTACCTCTCAACACATAACTGTAGCTCAGGCTCATGGTCATGTATGAATCTTTGTGTGTTTTGTCGCCACGCTTGTTCCCTACTCCTCTGCCGGCATCATAGCCAAAGTTTTTAGCAAACTCAGGATCGAGGCCTGTAAGCTCCGGAGTACGGTTTGATAAAGCCGCTGCGTCAGCACTCATACCCGAAGGATCGGCATAATTACCGCTGATGTCATCCAGGTAATCGGTGAAGGTTGTTCTGTAGTTTGCTTCAAATCCGATACGGTGTTTTTTCTCGAATGTAAAGTAAAAACCTAAACCGGCAGGAATGTTAACGCCAACCGGGCTATAGGAAACTCCTTCCGTTTGCATCGGACGAAGCTTTACCCATGAACCATTGTAGAATGCTTTGGGATTCGAATAAAAACCCCCGATTCCTACAAAGGCGTAAGCACGGAAACCATTTTTATAACGGTAAGTATTTCCAAGGTCATTATCTTCATAAAAGCAGAACTGGCCGGTAAGACCAAGGTCGAACATATCATTTCTGAAGTTGAGGTTACGCGCATTACGCGCAGGATTGGTCGACAATTTATCATTGCCTTCGATACGCAGGTAATCCAAAGCCAGCTTCAGGGAAATTTTCGGTTTTACTTTGTAACGGATGAAGCCCCCGGTATTCCAGCGGGTTTTGGCCAGCTTCATATCTGCTACGAAGTCACGGCGGGTTTTTTCTTTACCACCGATATCACCCAGGTAATTGGAAACTCCGACAGCGATGCCATAGTCTAAACGCCTTTGTGCATTCAGGGATGTAGTGAACAATAAGATTAAAAATAAAATAAAGATATTTTTCATTACAAAAACTAGAGTTTAATACACAAAAATAATAAAATCTTTAACTTTATACCAAAAATAATACCAATGGAAGTCATAAACCGCTTATTTAACATAAAACACCCTATTATACAAGGCGGCATGATCTGGTGCAGTGGCTGGGAGCTGGCTTCAGCTGTATCCAATGCCGGCGGCCTGGGACTCATCGGTTCCGGCTCGATGTACCCGGAGGTACTCAGAACGCATATTCAAAAGTGCAAACAGGCTACTGATAAACCATTTGGGGTAAATGTACCTCTTCTCTACCCCAATATTGAAGAGCACATCAAGGTTATCCTGGAAGAGGGGGTAAAGATTGTCTTCACCTCTGCCGGAAATCCTAAAACCTGGACCAAACACCTGAAGGACCATGGTGTGACCGTGGTACACGCGGTGTCGAATGTGAAGTTTGCATTGAAATGTGAAGAGGCCGGTGTGGATGCGATTGTGGCGGAAGGCTTTGAGGCCGGTGGCCACAACGGAAGGGAAGAAACCACCACGCTGGTGCTGATCCCCCAGGTGAGGCAGGCCGTGAAGCTGCCCCTTATTGCAGCGGGTGGCATCGGCTCGGGGCAGGCCATAGCGGCTGCTTTGGCGCTGGGTGCCGATGGCGTGCAAATCGGGAGCCGCTTTGTAGCGACGCATGAATCCTCTGCTCATATTAATTTCAAAAACTCCGTGATAGGCGCCAAAGAAGGCGATACAAGCCTTACGCTGAAGCAGCTGACGCCGGTGCGACTGATCCGGAACTCGTTTTTCAGCCAGGTGGACGAGCTGGAAAAGAAAGGCGGCTCGGTAGCTGAGCTCACAGAGCTATTGGGGCGCGGGCGTTCCAAGAAAGGGATGTTTGAAGGCGACCTCGAAGAAGGAGAGCTGGAGATCGGCCAGGTATCGGCTTCTATCCAACAGATCCAATCGGTGCAGGAAGTGTTTGACGAGCTGCTGGCGGGTTACCGGGCCACAATGAGCCGCATCGGCGCTTTTCATCTGTAAAATCCCGGAAACCCAATGTTATTCAGTTAAGATTTCCGAACAAACATACAGCTCCTAACGGAGCTGAAGAAATCCGGGCTTGATTTTTCTATAAACATATTGCTCCTAACGGAGCAAAGAACCGGTTTTCATTATTAAAATCTATTTCTGTTTTTGCAATTTTTCGATTGCTTTGAGGGTACTCTTCACGCGGGAGCGGATGCCGGGCGATTCCTCATGGCTATCGGGATGCGTCAGCACCATCTTCAATTCATCCAGCAATTCAGGATAAGGCTTTGAGATGCTGAAGACCACCGTCATGGCAAAGGCGCGTACGGCAATGGCTTCCGAAGGGTCTTTGATGTATTCATAACATTTGTCGAGCAGAAAGCTGTGGTGCTTTTCGGGGATGGGATGCTGCTGGTACAGGCGGAGTGTATTCCGGATCACACCATTATGCAGGCCCGGGGTCGCCAGGTTTTTGATGAGCTTATCGTGGTATTTTTTTAGCGCATTGTAATCGATATCGCTGCAGTGTCCCAGCACCCACATAGCACGGCTGCTCAGCAGATGGTCTTTAGCGAGGGCGCAGTCCACCAGTTCTCTCAAAAGGTTCTGCTTTAGCACACGCTGAGCAAGCTCGGGAGCTTTAAATCCCCTGATATCGTCTGTGAGCTCGGCTACAAGCGCTGTTTGATCGGTTTTGATTTTCAAAGCGTTTAATATCTTTGGTTTTTGATTCATGCAAAGATAAAATTTATACTTTTGAAGATTGGCTGTTTGCCAAAAGATACACGATTTACAGTTTGACATGGGCACTTTTATCCCCGATATAGAAACCAAAACGACAGAAGAGATCCGGAAATTCCAGGAGCACAGGCTGGAGGCTTTATTGGCTTATGTGCAGGAGCATTCCGCCTTTTACCAAGCACGGTTTAAGGAGAAGGGTATCGACATCCGCAGCATTAAAACGCTGGACGACCTGGCAAAGATCCCGGTAACTACCAAAGATGACCTGCATCACCACAATACGGATCTCATTTGTGTGAGCCCCGATAAGATCATTGATTATGTGACTACCAGCGGCACCATGGGCGATCCCCTGACCTTTGCGCTGACGGATGCCGACCTCGAACGCCTGGCTTATAACGAGTGTATTTCGCTGGACTGTGCGGGTGGAAGCAAACACGATATTTACCAGCTCATGACCACCATCGACCGCCGCTTTATGGCGGGCATGGCCTATTTTTTAGGTCTCCGGAAAATGGGCGCCGGTGTGGTGCGCGTGGGCAACGGCATGCCGGAGTTCCAGTGGGATACGATCCGCCGCCTCAATCCTACCATCGCTATTGCCGTGCCTTCCTTCCTGATCAAGCTGATCGAATTTGCAGAGCAGCATGGCATCGATTATAAAAACTGCAGCATCAAAAAAATTGTGTGCATCGGTGAGCCTATCCGCAACGAGGATTTTAGCCTGAACACCCTGGGCAGGCGCATCACCGATCAATGGCCGGTGACCTTGTTCAGCACCTATGCTTCTACCGAAATGGGCGCTGCTTTTACCGAGTGCGAAGCGGGAAAAGGCGGGCACCACCACCCGGAATTACTGATCACCGAATTTCTCGACGACCAGGACCAGCCCGTGAAACCGGGCGAAGCGGGCGAGCTCACAGTAACCACGCTGGGTGTGGAAGGCATGCCGCTGATCCGTTTTAAAACCGGTGATATCTGTAAGCCTTATTATGAGCCTTGCTCCTGCGGCAGGAATACCTTGCGCATCAGCCCGATCCTCGGCAGGAAACAACAGATGATCAAGTTCAAAGGTACCAGCCTGTATCCACCGGCTTTGTACGATGTGCTCAATACGATCCCCTACATTAAGAATTTTATTGTGGAGGTGTTTACGAACGACATCGGCACCGATGAGATCACCATTACGATTGGTGCAGTGAATGCTCCCGATAATTTCGACAAGGAGCTCAAAGACCACTTCAGGGCCAGGCTCCGGGTGGCTCCCGGCATTATCCTGGATACGCCGGAAAACATTGCCAAAAAACAGTTTCCGGAAATGAGCCGGAAGCCTATTACGTTTATAGACAGAAGAGTAAAGCTATGATGAAATTATACAGATCGGAAGCGGCGAAAAGAGTCAGCGATTTTGCAAAGGAATTTAATTTTGAAACACTGCGTCCTTATTACGATGAGGAAACAGAAGACGTGATGAAGCGTATTGCCGTAGACCCTGTCTATCACAAGGCAATGGCTTACCTCTGGCCGGGCATCAGCGAAACAGAGGCCAGGGAAAAAGCATTGGGCACCAGATCTCCTTACGAGTTTCAGACAGGCTACATGCGCCATGCCATCTGGACTATTGTAAATAATACTTCCGACGGGCTATCGTATTCAGGCATCGAGAAACTCGACCGCAACAAGGCCTACCTGTTTATTGCCAACCACCGCGATATTTTGCTGGACAGCGCTATCCTGCAGATCATTCTCGATAAGGAGGAATTTGAAACCACGGAGATCACCTTTGGCTCGAACCTGATGGAGCAAGGCTTCATTACCGATTTCGGAAAAATGAACCGCATGTTTATGGTTAAGCGTGAAGGCACGGTGAAGGAGCTCTACGATATTTCGCGACAGCTCAGCGCCTACCTGAGGCATACCATTCTCGACAAAAACGTGAGCGTATGGATTGCGCAGCGCAACGGCCGGACCAAAGACGGCAGCGATATGACACAAACGGGCCTTCTGAAAATGCTGAACCTGAGCGGAGGAAAAGATTTTAAGCAAAGCTTTTCGGAACTAAACATCGTGCCGCTGAGCATCAGCTTTGAGTATGAGCCCTGCGATGCCCTTAAAGTGCAGGAGCTTTACTTATCTTCCCTGCATAGTAAATACATCAAGGCTCCTGGTGAGGACCTCAACAGCATCCTCACTGGCATTCAGCAGCCGAAAGGCAGGATCCACCTGGCTTTCGGGAAACCCATCAAAGAAGAGCTGGATGAGATCGACAATGCGCCGAACGAAAATGAAAAGATCCGCTTGCTGGCCTTAGCGATCGACAAGCAAATTCACCACGATTATAAGCTGCATGCGGTGAATCATATTGCCTACGATATGCTGCATGATACCGACGTATTTGAGGCAACGTATACGGAAGAGGAGAAAAAACAATTTATCGCTTACATCGATTCGCACATCGCCAAACTGAAAGGCGAGCCGGATGCCCTGAAGCAGTTGTTCCTGAAGCTATACGCCAACCCGGTAATCAATAAGCTGGCTAAATAAATTCCTTAAAACAAGAGCACGCCTACTTTCAGGTACAGGTTGAATTTGTTCACGCTTCGTACCCTGGCGGCGGAAGTGAGCTCGATGTAATTGGACATCACCGGAGAGTCAGCATCAACGATCGGATCGTCTGCTGCATCGAAAACGGCAGTCGTTAAAGCGATCAGGTTGATCGTATAGCCATAGTCGAGTGTGATCCTGTTGGCAATAACCCTATTCCTGCCGTTACCGAACATAATATCGAAACGCTTGTAGGACTGTGTGGTAGGGCCAAAATCGCTGCGGTAGGTATAGAGCTGGCTGTTGTAATCGCTCGTGGTGGTCACATACATATTGTCGGGATCGTAGGTGCTCGTAAAGGTATTGAGGGTAATGCCGAGTAAGACATATTTCCCCCAGGGTGCTACATAGTTCCGTTTGTAAAACTTAAAGTATAGCCCAAAATTTCTTCCTTTGATGTTTGTGAAACCATTCGGCGACTGGTCGATCTGGCCACTGTAGGAAGAGTAGTAATCCAAGGCATTCACATTCCTGGTATTGGTGTACATGGCCTTGTAAAACCTTGCTGAAAAGCCGACACTGATCGATTTCTTCATAGCAAATTCCAGGTACCCTTCATGCAGCAGGTTCACACCGCGGCTGCCTCCCGAAACTGTGAGGCGCGGATTGGCATAAAGGCCATAGCCCAGCACAAAGCGCTTGCCCATATAGCCGGGAGTTTGTGAAAAGGCGTAGGCTGTGGAAAGGACGAGTAAAACGGTATATAATAATCTATTCATAAATCAAATGATAAGGGGGAAAACAATCAGTTCTTTATTTTTAAATGCCTTAGTTCGTAAAGGGTCTGGTAAGCTTTGGCATTCACCAGGTCTTTTGTGTCCTTGCCTTTGAACACTTCCTGCTTTTTATAGATCATTTCGTTATTCACGAGATCGTATAAGAACACATAGTAGTAGGTGAACTTCCGGCCTCTGCGGCTTTTGTAGCTCACCACGCCGGTTTTCAGCACATAGGGCGTTGCATATTTTTTGATCATGTTCCCGATCTCATCTGTATTCAGGATCGGGTTCCTGGAGCCGCTCGTGGCATCGAACTTTTCATAAAACCAATCGTTGATCACCGAGTAATCATTCACCTTATCCACTTCTTTGGCGGTGATCATGCCGGGGTCGAGGTTGATGAGCTGAAAGTTTTGCATGTCGGCGCTTTCATTGACCGTCGTGACAAACTTCTCCTGCCTGACATCCGAGTCGAGGTAGCGCACCTGCTCTTCCTTTTTCTCGTCGATCTTCAGGTAAAAGGGCTCCAGCAGGATGGCCTTCTCTACCTTGATCTCCCGGTATTTGCTTTTCTTACTTTTAGCTGTGGAGGAAGTATTGGACGAGGAATAGCTTGAGAAGCCGGAGCTTCCGTCCTTACTGCCCGATTCCGGAAACTTAGACACAAATTCCTTGTCGTTCATGAACAGGTCCACGTAGATCTCTTTATAATAAGCCGTATCCTGGCTCCTGGCGCTGCTCTCTTTCTGGATCGTTGCGATGAGGTCTGTTTTAGAGGTGCCGGGCTCGATCTGTTTTTTGGCCGTGTCAATTGCCGGTTGAGCCGGCACTACTTTCACATTCGTTCTCACAAAATCGCCAATTTCCCAGTTGGTGATTTTCACCAGCTTAAAAAGGCTGTCGGCGTAAGCGTTCATCACTGTGTTCGTAGGAAACTGCTTATGCTTGCGATATACATAATCAAGCGACAGGATGGTCCATTCATTGGCCGGCATCTTACTCACGAGGTGGTAGAGCTGCTGCGGGTAACTCTCAATATCGGAGTATGAAGGGATACCGTTCTCGAGGTAGGAATCGCTGTCGTAGCGCAGGTCGCCACGGGCATACAGGGTGAGCGCATACATGCATTTGCTCATGATCTCGGCCAGGTACTGATTCTGCGGATATTTCTGTTCGAGGATGTAAGCGGCATAAAAGGCATTGTGGTAATCCCTGTTTTTCAGGTAGAGGCGGCAAAGCTCCATGCGGGAGAGGTCGCGGATATAATCAAACTTCTCTTTTCCGATGATGTAATTGACACGGCCGGCATTGCTGCGCTTAGCGATGAGCTCACCGATGGCCTGCTTGCGTTTGGCGGTGTTGGGGTGCGTGTGCTTGGTATCGTCCTCGGCAGAGTTGTTACGAATCGAAGATACTTCCTTCAAAAAATAGGTATCCGGAATTTTATAATCGCCGTGGTTAAAATAAGTCTTGCGGAATTCCACCAGCTCGAAAGGCAGGTGCGCATATTGCAACACGTCAAAGGCTTTCTCCGCCTGCTTAAAATCGTAATTTGTCTGCTCGATGATCTTAAAGCCTTCGATATCCGCTTCGCTTTCATGCTCTTTCGAATACTGGCATTTCTCAATGAGCTTATCCTCGCTGGTTTTGCCGTCGTAGTTGTTCTTATCGATCTTTGTATTGAGGACATAACTGTTGATGTTATGTTTTTTCACATAGTGGGAAATCTCGTGCGCCAGGATATAGGCCAGCTGCGCTTCGGTTTCCGCCTGCGAAATCAAACCGATGTCGATGAAGATATAGCCTTTATCATAGCTGTAGGCATTTACCACCGGCGACTTATAGGTATAGATCCGCAGCTGGCTCTTAAGGCCCGGATTGCTTTTCAGAATCACACCGGCCAGCTCGTTGAGGTAATTCGTTACCTCATCATTGATGAGCGTATTTCCACTTTTCACGATCTTGGCGATCTCGTAATTGGCGGCAGCCAGGTAATTGCTTTTAATCCCGCGGTCTTCTTCTTTCTGCCTGTTCAGTTCCGTGATGTCATCTTTAATGAGGTTGCGGATGTTCTGTGTAAAAATATCAGGCAGCGTTCCCGAGGACTTCAGAGGGCTGAAATTTTCTTTCAGGTTTTGCTGGCCATAAGCCAAAAAGCCTGTAACACTAAATAAAAGGAGGAGTTTTCTCATAAATCAGGCTAAAGATACTAAAAAAAGGCACGTCAGGCCCCGCAGGCAGGCCAGCGGCAGAAATTACTCATTTATAGTGACAGCCCTGCATTGACAAGGCTTCAGGGGCATCGATTGAGGCATAGAACTACCGGGCAGGCCTCTCTGGCATAAACAGGAGTCGTTTCCTACCGGAGCAGCTTATCCTGCCTTTTTAGGTCCTTATTCAAAATACCCGCCAAAGGGTATTGTCATTTGTTTAAAAAGCCTATTTTTGAGAGCGTCAATATGACTAATAAGCGATGATGAAACCATTCCTGAAATGTACGATCCTGTTCCTCCTGATGCTTGCCGGCCCGGCGCTGGAAGCACAGAGTGTGGCACAGAATTTCAAAACGGTAAAATACGAAGAAAAGGTATTCGACAATCCCGATTACAAGCTTTACGTGGTCGGTAGCTTTTCAAGAGCGGAGATCCTGAAGATCAAGATCCGCGTTTTCAATAAATCCAAAAACATCATCTACATCAAGCCTGAGGAAATCCAGTTCATGGTGAATGGCAAAAAAATTGCCGGCAAAGGCAGAACGATTGTGGTTCAGCCCGACGGCGATGAAGCCAGGCTGATTGATGTGGAAGGTGACATGGACATGCGCTGCGACAAATTTGAAGTGATCCTGAGCGGCGTCTATAAAATAGATCCTCAGGCAGCGGAAGTGGTAAAAGCGGAGCCAACGGAGGTAGATGGAAGCTCTGCCACACCGGTAACGGCCTCTACACTTTTCAAATGCAACACCACAGTCGCCCAAACCAATAAGGAAAAGAGCTTTGCGAAATATTCCTGCGTATACACAGGTGATAAAATCGGCGTCATCGAGCCGGGAAACACCATTGCCGTGATGTCATCGGGCAGAAAAAATTACAACAGCTATCCGAAAAGTGAGTTGTTTGCTTTGGAAAAAGGCGATCCTCAAACTATTACCATCGAGTTCCGCAAGCTCAATGGGGACGATCTCACCGACGGCTACAAAGTAGAATGGAACAACGTTTTTAAGATCGGGAAACCGGAAGCTTACGATGTTAACCGCGCGACTATTAACATGGACCTTGCTAAGTCAGATAAATAACCTAAAACCAATAAAAAACAAAAAAACAAATCATGAAAAATCTAACATCAATTCTAGCAGGTGCTGCTTTATTATTAGCAGGCACAATCACCGCACAAAAATGGTCAACAGGCAAAGACCTGTCTTACCTGAAAGGTCAGAAAGAAGTTGCTCTTAAGTTTACTTACGACAACTTAACCGTTGGTAAAAAAGGTAAAGCGGAAGCGGATTACGTTGCTGAAAAAACAGCTGACAACAACAAAAAAGAAGCCGGAAAAGGCGACGCATGGGCTAAAGCATGGGTAGATGCCCGTCAGAAAACTTACGAACCGAAATTTGAAGAGCTGTTCAACAAAGCTGCGGGTGAAAAAGTATCCGGTAACAGAAAAAATACCTCTGCCAAATACACGGTGATTGTTCACACAATACGTATTGAGCCGGGCTTCAACGCCGGTGTGATGAAACAAGCGGCTTTCTGCGATTACGAGATCTCTATCGTGGAAACAGCTAATCCATCGAATGTATTATCAAAAGGTGTATTAATGAACCAACCAGGCTCACAGGTCATGGGTTACGATTTCGACGTGTCTTCACGCGTTCAGGAGTGCTATGCTAAAGCCGGAAAAACTTTAGGAAAAACCTTAGGAAAAGCAGTAGGTAAATAATCTGCGCATTCCTTCAAAACGAAAAGACCCTGATCGATGATCGGGGTCTTTTTTTATGCTTAAAGCAGCATACAGATTTTAGAGTGTCATGCTGAACTTGTTTCAGCATCTCATCATAGAGCGCTTCGCTTGTATCGTGAGAGACCCTGAAACAAGTTCAGGGTGACCAACAGAAGATGAGTTGCGGAACCTTTATTTCCTGCAAACATACAGCAGCTCGCCCTTCGGCAGGCGGTAGCGGTCTACCAGCTCCGGGGAAAGCTCCTTCGTATAATCTTCTACGGTTACTTTGAATCCGGCAGCAGCGAGCTTATCCTTGTAATCGAGTCCGAAGAGGCGTACGTGGTCTTTTTGCCAGAAATGGATCTCACGGTCCTTTTCGCTGGTAATGGATTTATCCTCGTAAGTCTCATAACGGTTTATGTCCTGCGGGATCTGGAAAATGCCGAAGCCGCCCGGTTTCATGATACGGTAAAGCTCACGCATACACTGATCGGCATCTTCCACATGCTCCAGCACGTGGTTGCAAAAGATCACATCGAAAGAATTGTCATCAAAAGGCGCTTTGTGCAGGTCGAAGTGAATATCGGCAATGGGCGAATTATAATCCCCGGTGGTATAATCAAGGTTGGGCATCGCCCTGAAAAGCTTGTAGAAACACTGCTCCGGCGCAATGTGCAATACCTTATGCTTCGCCGTAAAGAAATCCGTTTTCTGTTTCAGGTACAACCACAGCAGGCGGTGGCGCTCCAGGGAAAGGCTTCCCGGGCAAAGCACGTTGTCGCGCTTGGCACGGCCGCTGTAGCCATAAGGTAAGAACTTGCGGTAGGTTTTCCCACTGATCGGATCTTCATAGCGCTTGCCATAATAAATGAGTGGAGCGATCTTACTGAAGATAAGGCTCAGCTGGATCAGGATAGGCCTGGGTACCGTACGAAGAATGAAATGAAACATAGATTTATTTGAGGTAAGTATTTAAAAAGGTTTGGGTCTGTGATAAGACGTCGTTAGCAGCAGCGCCCGAATAGCTATGCCCTTCGTTGGGGTAGAGCTTATACACGTGAGGCACGCTGAACTGGTTCAGCTTCGCATTCATCAGGTCGGATTGCTGGTAAGGAACAACGGTATCGGCCTGGCCCTGGATCAGTAAGGTGGGCGGGCTGGTGGAGGTCACAAAGCGTGCCGGACTCGACGAATGGTAGACCAGGGAATCAGCGGTGCTGAGGTTTCCGGCAACATCCGCAATCCAGCTCTTCACCAGCGTGGAGCTCACGCCATTGTAGAAGCTCTTGAAATCGGTAGGACCGCTCCAGGAAACCACTGCCTTTGGTCTGTATGAGCTTGTGCCGTACTTGTAGGCATACAGCATGCTCAGATGGGCGCCGGCGCTGGCCCCCAATACGCCGAAGGAGGTGGATACCTTGTATTGCGCATGGTTGTTGAGCACGTATTCGATGCAGCTTTTCACATCATTTTCCTGGACCGGAAATTTATTCAGGCCGCCTGCATAAAGCCGGTAGCTGATGCTCACAAAGGCATAATTGGGAAACATGGCTTTCAGCGGGTCGATCGAATTGTTGAAATCGGATCGGTCGCCGGCGCGCCAGGCACCGCCATGAATGAGGAACAGGATAGGCGTGGTGGTGCTCGTCCGGCTGGCAGGCAGATAGATATTGAACTTTTGCTTCGCATCGTTCCCATAGCTCACATTCAGAAAGTTCTCTGCCACCGCAGGCGCATCCTCATCAGGCTCCTGCGTCTTTTTCTTGCAGGCCAAAACAAGCCCCAGGCTGAGGATAATGGCTAAAATACCGGTTGAAACGTAGCTTTTCATGGTCTTACTTATTTATCTCGATGATCACCGGAACAACAGTCTTATCCGTGACATCAGCCTCGAAATCCACTTTGCTGTTCAGCTTGAATTTTACGTCGCTGATGCTTTTATCGGCAATGATCGCGTTAATACGTTGTTGATAATCCTTGTTTTTATCCGCATTAAACTTGTCGTTCAGGCTTTTAAAATCAAGGGCCACTTTAGACACTAACACGCAAATGTAGTCTTTTGTTCCGATGTTATCCGGCGTCATACTCTTGTCGCGCGGGAACACACGCGTGCCCGTAATACCACAATAGGCGCTGTGTTTGGGGGTGTAGGGAAACAGCACATAAGAGCCGTTATCGGTTTCCTTTCCGAAAATATACACGTAGCATTCGATGTTATTTTTCAGCTCCACTTTAAACTTAGTCCCCGGGGTTACTTTGCCGGTGGTGGCATAGACATTGTTGCCTTTGAACGTAAGTGGAATGTATGCCTTGCTTTCTTTTTCTACCAGGGCCAGCGAACAGCTCAGCCTGGTCTGGTCTGTTTTGTTGGGCATTGGGTACATGCCGTAAGCCTCGGTAGCAAAGTTCACCACATCGCGGTAGCTCACCCATGCCCTGCCCTGCCGGCCCCATTTCGGGCCCCAGGAATTCTGGATCAGGAAAGCGCCGTCCTGCTCAAAGTAGCGGTCGTCGTAGCCGATGATGCACATGCAGTGCCCGCCGAAGCCATTCTGGTCATAATCGCCGTTGCGCGGCATCCACACCTCTTTGCCTTCCATTTCCTGCATGAACGAGCCTCCCACCATCATCCCGATCACGACGGGCGCATTGTGCGCCAGGTTCTCGCGGATAGCATTCACGTCGATCGTATAATCGTCGCCGCTGATGGATAAGCGATTAGCACCCTTCATCCGGAATTGCGCCGCATCTTTCTTTGTATAGGAATCCGGCTGCCTGGAGCAGGAGTTTTCGTCGTAAGGAAATTCGCTGAGGGGCACGGAACCATTGTTGGTGAGCAGGTCCATTGCCTTATTGATATAGGTTCCCTGGCAGCCTTCGAGCCCGATCTGGTTATAGGTATAAGCCGGGCTGAAGGCGATCTTGTCCGGGCTTTGGCCGGTATTGATGGATTCTAAAATGGTGCGGGCGGCATAGGTACTTCCCCAGCCTACGCAGGAACCCTGCTGCCCCTGGTCTTTGGCCTGCGGGGCAAAGCGCTCGAGGGAAACCCGCTCCGGCAATTGTTCTTCGGGGCTTAAGGCCGCATATACCTGCGCACTGTCGTATACTTTCGGATCGAGGGTAGCGCCCCTGCCGTAAGCAGCGCTTTCATGGCGCGATGCGCCGCCGCCGCTACAGCCTCCTTTAAAGAAATAGATGGCACCGCCGATGATCAGGAGAGGAATCACGATTTTGGGGTAGCGGAACAGGAAAGGCAGGATCATCATGATGATGTTTCCACCACCGCCTCCACCTCCGCCACCGCGTGAACCCCTGTTACCCTGATTGCCGCTGTAACCTCCGTTAGCGTCATCATCGTCCGTCATCCGTATAGGCATATTTTCCTGCTTTTTTTGTGTTTAAAGTTACAAAAAACAAATAAATCAGCCGAACTTAATTAAATTAGTATTTTTGCAAGTACCGGCAATATATTATGGCTAAAGCAACAACTCAACGCACGACAGTTTCTTCTACTTCAGCTAACGTGTTTGATAAATTAGATTCCTGGGGGGAAAAGAATAACTCAAAACTTTTGGCTGCCTTCCTGATCCTTTCCTTGTTCTTTTCATTCATGCTTTTCAACGCCCGGATCAGCGAGGCTCATGACGATGCCCTCTACCTCGAAGGCGGATGGCGCTATGTACACGAGTTCCCGAAATTCTTCTATACCCAGAATGCTCCCTTATATGTGATGTTCCTGGGGCTCATGATCAAGATCTTCGGCTTCAAGCTGCTGCTGTTTAAGGTCTTCAATGTGATCTTTAATTTCTTTGCCGTTTTCTTTTTCTATAAAGCCTTTTACAAGCGCATCCCCTTTGCCGTATTTATCCCGGTGATGATTTTCGTGAGTTGCAACCATCTTATCCAGTATTTTGCCAGCATGACCTTTACGGAAGCCTTTTACCTCTTCCTGCAGTCCTTGTTCTTCTATTATTTTGTGAAGCTTCACGATGCCTTAAGCGCCGATCCTAATCCCAGGCATCACATCAAACTATGGCTGCTCCTGGGCCTGTTCACCTTCCTGATCGCCACCTGCAAAAGCGTGGCCATTGTGGCGGTACCGGCACTGATCTTCTTCTTTCTCATCGAAAAACAATGGAAGAATGCCCTTTTCTCCCTCGGAGCATTTTTAGTATTTAAAATTCCTTACGAGCTATTGGTGAAACTGGTGTGGGGCTCCCAGAATCAGTTCAGCGGGCAGAGCAAGATCTTATTGCTGAAAGACCCTTACGACAAGGCTTTGGGCAACGACGACTTTGCCGGCTTCATCACCCGCTTCACGGATAACTGCAACCTCTACCTGAGCAAGCGTTTCTTTCAGCTCCTCGGTTTCAGGGACGAGAACTCGCTGGAGGTATATGGCTTCCTCGCTTTCCTGGTCATTGCTATCACACTGGCCGCCCTGTTCTATGTCTTCAAACAGAAGAACAAGCCCCTGGTATTTTTCGGTTTGTTTACCGGCGCCCAGATCCTCTTGTCTTTCCTGATCCTCCAGGCACGCTGGGACCAGCCGAGGATCATCCTCATCTGCATGCCGATGATGCTCATCCTGATCTATTTCTTCTTTTACAAAACGGTATATAAATACAGCATGGGCCGGAGCATATACATGGTGCTTACCGGTATTGTGTGTATTTCTCTCCTGCTCTCTTCTTTCAAACGAGGCAGCAAAAATATTCCGATCGTGAAGAAGAACCTGGCCGGCGATATGTACTATGGCTATACGCCCGACTGGCAGAATTTCCTGAAATGCAGCAAGTGGTGCGCCGACAGCCTGCCGGCCAATACGCTGGTAGCAAGCCGCAAAGCACCGATGAGCTTCGTGTACAGCAAGGGCAAAAAATTCTTCCCGATCTACAGTGTGATCAAAAAAGATTCGCTCACCAACCAATCGAACCCCGACAGCGCCCTGGCTTTTTTCAGGAAAGAAGGTGTGACGCATATTATGCTTGGCAGCCTCCGCATCGATCCGAATGTCAATTCAGGGCAGATCATTAATACGGTACACAACATCGTGCAGCCTATTATGCAAAAATATCCGGACAAGCTCAGGCTCATTCATACCGAAGGGCTCAGCGAACAAAGTTACCTGCTTGAAATCACCAAATAATGGCTCAGTCTCTCAGTATATCCCTTGGCAATTTTTTGTATAAGAGCTGTTTTCCTCTGTACAAGATCATGTACAAATCGTTCAAGAACAAGCAGGACGCTTTTGAAATCTCGTTGATGAAAACCTACATTGCTCCCGGTGACACGGTGCTGGACATTGGCGCAAACATTGGCTTCTACGCCGAGATCTTATCGGGCTGCGTGGGGAAGAATGGCCGGGTACATTGCTTTGAGCCCGACACAACCAATTTCAGGCATCTGAAAGCCCGCTGTGCTGCTTTGCCTAATGTGAGCATCAATAACAAGGCAGTGGCAGACAGCACCAAAACGTTAAAGATCTATACCTCCAAGCAACTGAATGTCGATCACCGCACCTACAAGCCGGATGACTACGACCAGGAGATTGACATCGATGCAGTAGCCATTGATGATTACCTGCTGGGGGCTTCCGTCAATTTCATTAAAATGGACATCCAGGGCTTTGAGCTGAGCGCTGTGAAAGGCATGGCGAAAACCCTGCAAAGCCCCAACCTCAGGATGCTTTCGGAGTTCTGGCCATACGGCATGCGCAAAGCGGGCACCAACGTTCTGGAATATTATACCTTACTGAAGCAATACGGTTTTTTCATTTACCTCATCGAAAACAAAGCGCTGAAAGAGCTGTCTGAGGAAACCGTTAAAAGCCTGATCGATCTTCCGGAAAGTACTTATATGAATATTTTTGTCAGCAAGCAACGTGTTTAAAAAATACACCATACCCTTTGACCTCGACGACCCACGCGCCACACTGGCTCACCGGGAGATCATTTTACAAAAGCCTTTTCTGAAACGCCTTTATACGGAGTGGTACCAGGAATTTATTACTGTTTCCCGCTCTGTGGGCAAGGGCATTTACCTGGAGATCGGCTCCGGCGGCGGTTTTCTGAAAGACGTATTCCCGGAGGTGGTTACTTCCGACATCCTCGACCTTCCGGTAGTGGATAAGGTATTCAGCGCTGAAGAAATGCCTTACAAGGAAAACGAGCTGGGCTGCATCATGATGCTGAACGTGTTTCATCATATTCCAAGGCCCTACTTATTTCTGAAGGAAGCACAACGTACCCTGGTGAAAGGCGGAAAGATCATCATGATCGAACCGGCCAACTCCAACCTGGGACGCTTTATTTACAAGCGTTTTCACCATGAGCCGTTTGAGGAAACAGGACCGAGGGAAATCACGGCCGGCAATCCTCTAAGCAACTCAAACCAGGCCCTGCCCCATATTTATTTTGAAAGGGACCTTGAGCTCTTCGCGAAAGAATTTCCTTCCTTAAAAATAAACAGGATCAACTACCACACGCCCTTTTTGTATGTATTGAGTGGCGGCGTTTCGAGAAGCTCTATGCTGCCCTACTTTCTTTACCCGCTGGCAAAAGGCGTCGAATGGCTCTTGCAGCCCCTCGGCAAAAAGCTCGGCCTGTTCTGTACTATAGAAATTGAAAAATTGTGATCTACTGAGAGATCACAATTTTTTGAGTAGATGTTTTTCCTTCTTTTGTCAGGGACACAAAGTATAAGCCATTGTTCAGGCTGCTGAGATCAATCTTCGGATTATTGAGCAAGGCATCGGATGAGAGCGATGTCATCAGCTTACCCTCGATGCTGTACACAGCCACAGCACTTAGTTTCGACAGATCACCGCTATAAGAAAAGATCCCATCACCGGAAACGGCAGGGTATAACATACCGCCGGAAAATGCAGCCAGTTGATCGATTCCTGTAGATGTTGCGCAAAGCGTTTGCTGGGCATTGAGCGCCGTTACTTCGGCTGCCGTTAATGCCCGGTTATAGATACAAATGTCGTCGATCTTACCACGAAACCGGATATTTCCGCCCTGGCCTCCGTCATTACCGGCACCGATATATAAAGGCAAATTTTTGTTGGTGCAGGTCCCGGCATAAGCCACATTGGACTTTGAAACACCGTCGAGGTACATTTGTTTTTTATTTCCCGACTGGCTCACAATGTACACATAATGATGCCAGCCCGAGAGATCAGCCGGAATGGAAGGGGCTGTCGTTCTTCCGTTGCCCGAAATGTTCCCGTAATCCCAGATCATCATCGTGCTTCCGCTATTCGAGTACTGGGCACAGCCCACACACCTGTCGGCCGGATCATCGGGACTGAGCATAAACAAACAGTTGGAAGTGGTGATATCGCTTTTTGCCCACATGCTGATCGTTAATTCATTGGTGGGGGCTATGGCCGCAAAATTTGGTACTGAAATATAGTTGCTCGTTCCGTTGAACTGGTAAGCGCTGTTGGCATTACTGAACCTGTCGGTCGTAAGCGTAGCGCCACTCACGGTGCCGTTATTGCTGCTGCCCGATTGGTCGTTGGCATTGCCTGTAAAAGGCAGGCATACCTTGAGATCCGAGCTCAGGTCGACTTGTGAATATGCGCTAAGGCCATAAAGGATACATCCTAATTGTAAAAGTTTTTTCATGGGGAATAAGGCTTGGTTTTACCGAAGCTAGTTCATTTATTCCGGAAACCAATCGCTCCGATGCCGTATCAGCATCAAAATACTCATTTATGAGTATGCAAAACCACTATTTATGAGGATAGGGCTACCGGCTGTTTTTGCCTCACCAGCATCAAGCCGGCAGCGGTTACCAGGGCATTGATCACGATGAGCTCATTGCCCACCTGGTAGGTGGTATAAGGCGCGATCACATAATTGGCAAGGAGATAGGTCACAACAGGGGCCAGGATACAAACCACGGGTACCAGGCGGTCGTTGAGGCTGATCTTCGTAAATAATCCCAGGCTGAACAGGGCGAGCAAAGGCCCGTAGGTATAACCGGCCATCATCAGGATGGTATCGATGATGGCCCGCTGGTTGAGCAGGTCGAAGACAATAATCACCAGCCACATTAGAACAGCAAAGCCAATATGGATCAGGGTGCGGCGTTTCGATTTTTGCTTTTCGCTCAGCTGTTCGTTGCGGTCATACTCCAGCAAATCCACATAGGTGGATGTGGTGAGCGTGGTGAGCACACTGTCGGCGCTGCTAAAGGTGGCTGCCGTGAGCCCGATGATAAAGATCAGGCCTGCAAACATCCCCAGGTGATTTAAGGCCAGGTTCGGAAACACCTTATCGGTGATCACTTTCCCGGTTTCTGGATTGGTTGGCAGGGCAATGCCGCTGGCATCGTAATACTGGAACAGCAAAGCTCCCAGGGCCAGGAAGAACACCGTAACGATCACCATCACCACACTGAACCAGAAAATATTTTTTTGCGCCTCACCCAGGTTTTTGCAGCTCAGGTTTTTCTGCATCATATTCTGGTCGAGGCCGGTCATGGCAACAGCTATAAAAATACCGCCGATAAATTCCTTGAAGAAGAAACTGGATTTATGCCAGTCCCAGAAAAAGGTATCCGAGTAATCGGAAGTTACAATGTTGGAAACGGCTTTCCCGAAGCCAATGTCCATTTTGTTAATGATAACGATGATGGAGATCACCACGCCAAGCACCAGGAACAGCGACTGGAAGGTATCCGTCCACACGAGGGTTTTGATGCCGCCTTTATAGGTATACAACAGCATCAGGGCTAAAATGATGGACACGCTAAGCCAGAAAGGCACGTGAAAGGCTGTGATCCGGTCGAACACAAAAAACTGGATGACGCCGGTAGCCAGGAACAGGCGGCCGGAAGCGCCGAGGATGCGCGACAGGATAAAAAAGAAAGCACCGGCCTTTTGTGTGTGTTTCCCAAAACGGTTTTCGAGGTAGGTGTAAATGGAGATCACATTCATCTTATAATAAATGGGAAGCAGTACTTTGGAGATGATGAAATAACCGATGAAATAGCCGAAGACCAGCTGCAGGTAGGAGAAGTGAGAGGTGCCGATCTTTCCCGGAACCGAGATATAGGTAACGCCGCTCAGGGAATCGCCGATCATGCCGAAAGCCACGGCATACCAGGGCGAAGCCTTATTGCCCAGGAAATAGCTATCGGCTGTGGAGTTCCTGGAAGTAATATAGGCAATCAGCAATAAGCCTCCGAAATACAGGCAGATGCATAGGATAATCAGGAGTGGTGACATAAAGCCTAAATTACCTATTTCCGCCGCTACCCTCCCGTTAAAAACCAGCTTATTTTAAATACGGAAAGTTAATATCTTTTAAGCCTGCAAACTATAAACTGCGTGAAGAGCCTGATCTATCTTTTATTAAAAGATTTTATTTCAACTATATTTATTTGGGCGTCCGGGCGCGCTTTCCGTTTCAAGTCCCGCGCAAAAGAACAGCGCGGGAGCTTTACACTACAATCGCTGACGCGTATGCCGGGTAAGGCAAACTTAAACCCGGAAAATTAAATCCGCGTGAAGGACTGCTATGAAATTTCTGTTTGTCGGACATGGAGCTGATACCCTGAGCGGAGTCGAAGGAGCAATCAAGTACCTGGCAAAAAGATTCCAACGGTAAGCCTGATGGCGTCTGCTCTTGCGCAGCATGTCCAAATCTTATTTTCTTTTGTAATATAAGCCTTCCGAGAACTAACAAAACGTGTCGAAATTATTCTGAACACATCATTACATTTTAAAATACGATTTACGTAATGGAACAGCCTCTACACTCATTTACCTGAAGTGTAAGTACAAAACTCAAGTGTATTAGCTGTAACTTTGCGGCGTCCCCACCAAGCTGTTTATGAAACATCTGCTGATTATCCTATGCCTTTTCTATGGCGCTGTCGCAAGCGCCCAGCAACGCTTTGTGAAAGCGATCACCGATGCGGATTACGGCAAGGCTCTGAGAATAGTACCTACACCGGATAATGGCTGGGTTGTTCTTTCGATGGATAGCCTGAAGCTCACCAAATTCAGTCCCTGCGGCGCTATCGAATGGAGCAAAGACCATACGATTCCCAATTGTTTTTACCACGCTGATTTCATCGCTACGGCAAACGGCTTTGCCCTGCTGAGCAGACAGGCAACCGATGGCGCCACCAATGGTGCTTTGATCACCACGATGGATGCCCTGGGAAATATCACGGCTTCCAAAAATACGGTGCTGAGCCAGTGCGACCTGGTCCCCTACTCTCTTTTCACCGATCCACAGGGCAATTTCATCATCTATGCGAATGCTTCGCAGGGACCTAACACCACCTACAGTGTGCTTTGTAAAGTGGACCTCGCGGGTACTGTTCTCTGGACTCAGTTCTACGACCTGGGCGTAATCTGGGGAAAGGGACTCGCCACGAGCGACCAGGGCTACCTGCTGAGATCGGGATGCCGCTTCATCAAAACAGATGCTTCCGGTAATGTGCAGTGGGCCACACGGGTGGATATTTTTTCGATGAGCTATTATGCTGCCGTAGAAGTCAGCGATGGCTATATCTTTACCACGATCGACGTCGGCATGCAAACCATTACCTTTTACAAGCTCGATAAACAAGGCAACCTCCTATGGGGCGGAGGGAAAATAGTGAACTATACGGGCGACTTCCCTTACCTGAGACAACTTCCCGGCGACCGCTTTGCGACTGTATTTAACGATAACACCGGAGGAACAAACTACCCCGTAATAGCCGAGTTCGACAAAGACGTTAATGCATTGAGTCAACAGGCCTATGCTTCCAACCAGCCCGGCACCGGCCTTATCGGAAAAGACCTCTGCTTTTTAAATGACGGGAGCCCTGCCATGACGGGGATTGCCTCCACAACGCCTTATCCGTTCTGCATCAAAGCCGACAAAGCTTACCAAAGCGGATGCCATGTGACATCTCCTGCCATTCATTTCACAACGATCCCTGCCAGCTATGCCTTCATCAACATCGGTAAGAATCCACGGAGCTTTATCATGATCAACCAGGTGACTTCTACCCGCCTCCTGACGCCATCGCTGGCTACCTGGTGCCTCGTGCCTAAAACCCTGGAGCTCGCTCAGGATACGGCACTCTGCCAGGGAGAAAGCATTCACTTAAAGAACCTGACGAACGATGTGTTTGACACTTATCGCTGGTCAACCGGGGATACGACTGCTTCCATCAGTGTGAAGCATAGCGGCCTGTACTGGCTGAGCGCCAAAGACCGCTGCGACCCCACTGCACTGGGCGATTCGTTCAGGCTCACCATCAAAGCATCCGCTATTGCAGAGCTGGGAAGAGACCTTGTGAAATGTGAAGATACCCTGCTTGTTCTGCATGCTGCCGGCTGCGCCGATTGCATCTATACCTGGAGCAATGGCAGTCGCCTGAGCTCTACCAGCATTGAAGATCCGGGTACCTATTGGCTGAGGATCGATAACAGCAACGGCTGTCACTCGACAGATACCGTCACCATCACCCAGACGAAATGCCATTGCAGCCTCTACATTCCCAATGCCTTTACACCGAACCAGGATGGGCTGAATGACCTGTTTAAGCCTTTGTACCATTGCGAACTAGAGGAATACAGCTTCCGGATCTTTAACCGCTGGGGCGAGCTGCTTTATGAAAGCCTTGACCCGGCCGAGGGCTGGAACGGCCTGTACAAAGGCCATACGGTGAAACAGGACATTTACAGCTACCAGCTCGGTTACAAGCCCGTCATTAACGGCATTCCCCAGCGCATGATCTACAGATCGGGCAAAGTGGCTGTACTGAACCACTAGTCTTCAACATTGCCCTCGCGGGTCGGTTTTCTAATGTGGTCATAAACAATTTCTTAATGGTGAACCGCTCTGAAAGATCGCTGAGCGGCGTTCAGATATGGCCGTGTTTCTCAAATTTTCACTATCTTGTTGCCAATAAAGTTTATGGAAGATATTATAGCTAAAATACCTCGTGAATTATTATTGAGCGAACTCAACAAAGACCGTTACGTTCGTAAAACCAACAATGGCGATAATGAGATCTACATTATCACCCACCGCGATTCTCCGCATACCATGCGCGAGATCGGGCGCCTGCGTGAAGTCACCTTCAGGCATGCGGGTGGCGGCACCGGCAAATCGGTGGACATTGATGAGTTTGACCTGGGCGAGCATCCTTACAAGCAGCTGCTGGTGTGGGATCCCCAGGAACAGGAGATCGTAGGCGCTTACCGCTACATCCTCTGCCGTGATGCAGAGTACCACAACGGCAAGGTTCTGTTGGCTACCACCGAGCTCTTCGATTTTTCGCCGGAGTTTTATAAAACCTACCTGCCGTATACCATCGAGCTGGGGCGCTCCTTCATTCAGCCGCAGTACCAGCCTTCCGAACAATTCAGGAAAGGCCTGTTCAGCCTCGATAATTTATGGGACGGCCTGGGTGCTATTGTAGTGGACAATCCCGACATGAAGTATTACTACGGCAAGGTAACGATGTACACCGATTTTAATGTGGAAGCCAGGGATTATATCTTATCCTTCCTGAAATATTATTTCCCGGATCCTCAGCATCTGGTGACTCCCATTCATGGTGTGGACCTGAAAACCGATGTGTCGGCTTTCCTGAAAGAGCTGGAGGGTAAATCCTACAAAGAAGGCCACGCGATCCTGAACAAGCACGTACGCGCCCTGGGAGAAAACATTCCACCGATGGTAAATGCCTACAGTAATTTATCGAGCACGATGTTATCCTTTGGCACTGCCGTTAATCCAACCTTCGGTGGTGTGGAAGAAACAGGGATCCTCGTGACCATTGCCGATATATACAAAAGCAAGTCCGACAGGCATATTGAAACGTACATCAAGGAAGTGAAAGAGAGAAGTGAGAAGTGAGATGAAAGACAGAAGATTAAAGTAAAACCCTATGCCAAAGGGAGAGAGTAAACAGTGATCATTGAAAATTTAAAAAAGGCTTCAAGGCAAACGACATGGAAATAAAAAGTGCTAAATTCTTAAAAAGCAGTTCCGATTACAAAGGCTGTCCAACACCCGACAAGCCGGAGTTTGCTTTCATAGGACGAAGCAACGTGGGCAAATCGTCACTCATCAACATGTTGTGCAATCAGAAGGACCTGGCCAAAACGTCTTCCAAACCGGGAAAGACGCAGCTCATCAATCATTTCAGCATCAACAGCGATCAATGGTACCTGGTGGATCTTCCGGGATACGGCTATGCCAAAACGAGCAAGACCAACCTCGATAAATTCGAGGAGCTCATCAGCAATTACATTACCAAACGCAAAAACCTGATCTGCGTGATGATCCTCATCGACAGCCGCCTGGAGCTGCAACCCATCGACGGGCAGTTTATGGACTGGTGCACGGAAAAGGAAATTCCGTTTTGCCTCTTGTTTACCAAAATCGACAAGCTGGGAAAAAACCAGTGGGCCAGCAATTTTGCCAAATACAAAAAGCGCCTGATGGATTACTGGGGCGAGCTGCCCGTGATGATTGCCACCAGCGCCGAAAAGAAACAGGGAAAAGAGGAGATCCTGAAATACATCGAAGAAAATTTACAGTATTTTATTCCGCCGCCGAGAGGCGCAAAACATACAGAAGAAGACGAAGAATACAATGATGGTATCTGAATGGCAACAACTACAGAATAAACTGAAAGAGCGCTTTGGCTCTGAAATGGACCACGACTCCATCCTGTTCATGATAGGACTCCAGGAGCTCGATAAGCCTTACCGCAAATATAAAAAAGACGAGAAGCTCGAAGTGATGCACATCGGCGTATGCACGGTGCTGGCGCCTTATGGCTTCTACGAATATAAAGGGCGTGATGATGAGGACTGGCCGCACTGGGAGCTGGTAGAAAGCATCCCGGCGCTCGATCCCAAACAGCAAAATAAGCTGATGACCGAGGCGCTGATAGAATACTTCAAAACTACGGGCTTCCTGGAGAGCGAAGCATAGCGTCCTCAGCACTTTTAAAAAGGGGGGCTTACACACACTGTTATTTTTTCATTACTGTTGTATCTTTCACAAGATGCGCCTGGAGGTGTATATCCACAGGCGTACTGTATAGGGGCAGAATGTACCTGCCAGCGGATTTGAGCTTGTTGACCTCCATTCCTTAACTTAATTACATGAGGCTTAAGGATCATATTTTGTTGTCATTTCCCGCATTTTAATAGTAGGAATGGTAAGGTCAAAAAACTATAAATTGGTATATTTAACGTTTTATAATGTTCTTTTTTTACGCTTACTTTAACTTATAAACTCATTTATTATTTGACCATGGCTACAAAACTGTTCATCGCTGTACTGACTGCTGTTTCTGTAACGGCAGCCGCACAGGTTAAACCGCAAACCAAATCGCCGGCAAAGGCTACCGCTACTTCTTCCGTACAGAGTGGGCCTAAATTGCTGCAAACGGTAACTAAAACAGGAAACGAGATCGTTATTCCCTATAAAAAATATGTGCTGGAAAACGGCTTGACGGTGGTGGTACACGAAGACCATTCTGATCCGGTGGCATACGTGGATGTGACCTACCATGTGGGCTCGAACCGTGAGCAACAGGGACGCTCCGGCTTTGCACATTTCTTTGAGCACATGATGTTCCAGGGCTCCAAGCATGTGGCCGATGAGCAGCATTTCAAAATCATTACCGAAGCAGGCGGAACCCTGAACGGCTCCACCAACAGCGACCGTACCAATTATTTTGAGACGGTACCTTCCAATCAGCTGGAGAAAATGTTTTGGCTGGAAGCGGACCGCATGGGCTTTTTGCTGGATTCCGTAACCCAAAAGAAATTTGAAGTACAACGCGCTACCGTGAAGAATGAACGGGGCCAGAATTATGACAACCGTCCTTACGGCCTCATGGGTGAAAAAACGGGCGAGGCCTTGTTCCCGAAAGGGCATCCTTATTCCTGGACGACGATCGGTTACATCGAAGACCTGAACCGCGTGGACGTGAACGACCTGAAGCGCTTCTACATGCGCTGGTATGGCCCGAACAATGCCGTACTGACGGTTTCGGGAGATGTGAACACCGCAGAGGTGGTGAAGCTTGCTGAAAAATACTTCGGTCCTATCCCACGCGGGCCGGAAGTGAAAAATATGGAGAAGCAACCTGTCATCTTAAAAGAGCACCGCTATATTTCGTATGAAGATAATGTGCGCTTCCCGATGTATAAAATGACCTTCCCAACCGTAGCATCGATGCATAAGGACGAAGTGGCGCTGAATGTATTAGGGGAGATCCTGGCCTCTTCCAAAAGCTCTCCCTTATATGTGGCTTTCATTAAATCGCAAAAGGCCGTATCGGCAGGTGCTTACAACTACAGTCGTGAGCTGGCCGGACAGTTTGAGATCAACATCAGGGCCAATGCAGGCGCCAAATTATCGGACATCGAATCTTTGCTGAATGAAACGCTGGCCCAGTGGGAAAAAACAGGGGCTACCAACGACGATATCAAAAAATACAAAGCCTATTACCAGAGCGGGCTGTATGATGTGCTGGCTACTGTAGCCGGGAAAGGCAAGCGCCTGGCGGCTTACCAGACCTATGCCAACGACCCGAATTACATTAAGACGGAGATGGCCGAGAATTTAAAGGTAACGAAAGAAGATGTGATGCGCGTATACAATACCTACATCAAAGGAAAGCCTGCCGTAATCATGAGCTGCGTTCCTAAAGGGAAACCGGAGCTGGTAGCCAAAGCGGATACCTGGAAAATGTATGAGCGTACAATTGAAACGGAGAGCGCAGAATATAAAAATCTTTCTTACAACGAGCCTAAGGATAACTTCAACCGGAGCCTGGTTCCTGCCGCCACACCGGCCAAACTGGTACCGCTACCCAATTACTGGAGATCGGACTACAAGAATGGCGTGAAGATCATCGGTGTGACGTCCAACGATATTCCTAAAGTGAACATCCTGTTTACCATGCCTATCGGCCACCGCTATGAGCCTAAAGCCGGCCTGGCTGTGATGCTTGCCTCCCTGCTGGGAGAATCCACGCAGAAGCACAGCGCCGAGGAAATCGCCAATAAGCTGGAAAGGCTCGGCAGCGATGTGTCTTTCTTCGCCAGCGACAATGAGCTGGGCGTCAGCATCAGCTCTATGAAGCAGAACCTGGATTCCACGCTGAAGATTGCCGAAGAAATGCTGTTCATGCCGAAGTTCTCGGAAGAGGATTTCGACCTGGTGAAAAAAGAGCAGCTCGACGGTATTGCCGGGCAGCTGACACAGGCAACGGCTATTGCCAACAATGTGTATGCTAAAGTATTGTTCGGCAACTCCAACCTGGGGCTTCCCAGCAGCGGTAATACGGAGACTGTTAATTCCATTACCCTCGATGATGTGAAAACGTATTATAAAAACCTCTCGGGCTACAACTCTATCCTGTCCGTTATCGGTGACATCGACCAGGCTTCGGCTATTAAAAAAATGGGCTTTCTCAATAAGCTGCAATCTGAGCCTACCATGCCGATGGCAAAATACAAATTGCCGGAGATCGACAAAACACGCATTTACTTTGTGGATAAAAAAGGAGCACCTCAATCGGAGATCCGCGTTGGCTATATCTCTATGGCCTATGACGCTACCGACGAATTTTTCAAATCCACGATCATGAACTACTCTTTTGCCGGAGCGTTCAACAGCCGCATCAATACCATCCTCCGCGAGGAAAAAGGATTTACCTACGGCATCCGCGGAAGCTTTAACGGCGGTAAGTTTGCCGGGCCTTATACCATTGGCGCAGGCGTGAAAGGCAATACTACCGACAGCTCCGTGGTGATCATCATGGAACAATTAAAAAAATACAATGAAGGCGGTATCACCGATGAGGAATTGACTTTCACAAAAAATGCGATGGCAGAATCCGATGCGCTGAAATACGAAGCTCCCGGGCAAAAGCTGGGCTTCGTGAAACGCATCGTGGAATTCGAGCTGGAAAAAACCTATGTTGCCAAACAGGCGGAGATCATTAAAACCATTGGTAAAACGGAGATCAACCGGCTGGCAAAAACCTGGCTGCCTTACGACAAAATGGTGATCCTCGTGGTAGGCGACAAAGCCACTAACTTCGACAAATTATCAAAGCTTGGCTATGAGATTGTTGAGCTGAATACCGACGGTAACAAAATCAATTAGGAAATTCATGAGTCAAAGAATGGCTGAGCTTAGGTCATCCATTCTTTGCTTATGGACCATCCGCCGGTAAACCATTTTTACGAAAATTTGTTGACGTTACATAAATTCATTTATTCTTTAAATCCCGAACCTGCTAATTAATCTATGAATATAGGAATTGTCTGTTATCCGACCTTCGGAGGAAGTGGTGTGGTGGCTACCGAACTGGGCATTGCCCTGGCCGACAAAGGCCATAAAGTGCACTTCATCACCTACTCCCAACCTTTCAGGCTTAACCAGTTCAACGAGAACTTATTTTACCACGAGGTCAACGTCAACGATTATCCCTTGTTTGATTACCAGCCTTACGAAAGTGTGCTGGCCAGTAAAATTGTTGATGTCGCCATCTACGAGCGCCTGGACATTCTGCATGTACATTATGCGATCCCGCACGCCTCTGTGGCTTACCTCGCCCAGCAGATCCTGAAATCGCGGAAAATAAAGCTGCCTTATATTACCACGCTTCACGGTACGGATATTACCCTCGTAGGCCAGGATCCTTCCTTTGAGCCGGTGATCTTTTTCTCCCTGAACAACAGCAATGCCATTACCTCGGTATCGGAAAGCCTGCGCAAGGATACACTGAAGACCTTCAAGATTGCCAACGATGTGAAGGTGATCCCGAACTTTATTAAGATCGAAGAGTATGAAAACGCCAAGGATATCTGCCAACGCCACCGCTTTGCCAAAGACAATGAAAAGATCCTCATTCACATTTCCAATTTCAGGAAAGTGAAACGCGTGGAGGATGTCCTGCGGGTGTTTGATATTGTCCGGAAAAAAATACCGAGCAAGCTCATCCTGGTAGGCGACGGACCCGAGCGGCCGCAGATCGACAAGCTCTGCCGCGAGCTCGATACCTGCCATGATATTATTTCGGTAGGCAAGATTGCCAACCCTAAGGAGATCCTGGGAGTCGCCGATGTATTCATCCTTCCTTCCGAAACGGAAAGCTTCGGCTTATCGGCGCTGGAAGCGATGGCGATGAAAATACCCGTGATCTCTACCAATACAGGCGGGATTCCCGAGCTCAACATTCACGGGAAAACCGGCTATATGAGCAAGGTGGGCGATTACGAAGACATGGCAAAGCATACTATTGCGCTCTTATCGGATGAAAAAATGTATGCGAAGTTTAAAGCCAACGCCTTTGAGCAGGCCAAAAAATTCGATCTGAACCATATCCTTCCGATGTATGAAGAGCTGTACAGGGAAGTGATCAAAGCGGGGATTTAGACTTGCGCAATAATGGCAACAGGCCATAACAACGGATAAGAAGAGATGTCATCTGACCTTATGCACCAAAAGCTATTCGATATTATTTCCAGGGATTTTCCGGTATCTCAACAAGATATTGAATTGTGCAAAACGTATTTCAGCCAGGTTACATTTCCCAAAAATACGATTATCGAAGAAGAAGGAAAGATTCCAACCTACCTTTACTTTATTGTATCCGGCTTTATGCGGCTGTTCCACCATCATGAAAACGGTGATGAAATTACAACGCACATCAATTGCCCGCCGGGCTTTATTACTTCCTACTCCGCTTTCATCAACCAGGTAAAGAGCAAGGACTCCCTCCAATGCATTACCGGATGCGGTCTGCTACGGATTACCAAACCTGACCTGGACCTGCTCACCCTTCAAAGCCCCGTTTTTAAAGATTTCAGCATCCGTGTTTTTCAGGAGTCACTTGCCTATAATGAACAGCGATCCACGGAACTGGCTACCCTCACGGCTGATTTGCGCTACAAAAAACTGATCGGGCATCATCCGGAGATCATTCACCATGTTCCCATACAATACATTGCTTCCTTCCTGGGAATGAAGCCCGAAAGCTTAAGCCGCATCCGGAGACAAATGAATAACTAACATTTGTCAAGTGGATCTGACCCACTTAAGCGGAATTTTGTGTCATCATTTAAAATCTTAATAGTATGACACACTCAAATTTAGCTTTAGTGACCGGCGCCAACGGGCACCTCGGCAATAACCTGGTAAGGTTACTTCTCAACAAGGGAATTCCCGTAAGGGCTTCCGTGCGGAACATGAAAAACCAGGAAGCTTTCGCAAACTTAGCCTGCGAGCTTGTTCAATCCGACATCACAGACAAGCCATCCTTAGTTGCAGCGATGCAAGGGGTGGAAATTGTTTATGCCGTGGGAGCGGCGTTTAAGTTATGGGCGAAAGATCCGCTAAAGGAAATTTATGACGTCAATCTATCAGGCACAAAACACCTGGTAGAAGCCGCAGCGGAAGCAGGCGTCAAACGGATCGTCTATGTCAGCTCTATTGCTGCTTTAAATTATGGGAAGCTTCCTACCAGAGAAAGCTATGGACGGAATCCCGATCGCCGCGATACGTATTATAACTCGAAAAACGATGGTGAAAAGCTGGCTTTCGAGCTGGCAAAAAAACATGGCATCGAATTAGTAGCCATACTGCCTTCTGCCATGATCGGTAGCGAATCATTTGGCCCCTTAAGCGTTTCCTATAATATCCTTGATCTTATTCTTAAAAAACAGATTCCGGTTGAAACACATATTGCACTAAACTGGATTGATGTAAAAGACGTCGCAGAAGGCTGTTACCTGGCTGCCACTAAAGGAAGGAATGGCGAGCGCTACATCCTGGCGAACGAAACATGCACGTCTATCAAAGAGACTACCAAAATGGCGCAAGCCTTATTCCCTGAGCTGCAGATCAAGCTTCCGGCCTCATTGCCGAAGCCGGTTTTGTATGCCATTGCCTGGCTGATGGAGCTGGGAAGCAAATTCACAGGTAAGGCACCGCTGCTCAGTGTAAAAGATATCGCTATGTTTTCCGGTCTGAAACAGGATTTTGATATTTCAAAAGCCAGGAAAGAGCTTGGTTTCAATCCTAAAAGTTCCGGACAGGCCGTCAGGGAAGCGATGCTTTACCTGAGAACCAAAGCAAATCATTGAGAGGCTTCATTTCAATTACGTATCTTCGGTATTAATTGCAATACACCATTTCATCCATCATCACAACCAAACCATGAGCAGCATTCCTTTTCAAAGCATCGACTGGGCCAACATTGAAAGAACAGAGCATCCCGGTGAAACCGGAACTTCTTTCTGGCAGACTTTACAGCTTGAGGGTCTCAGGATCCGTAAGGTAGACTATTCGGCAGGCTACCTCGCCGATCACTGGTGCCAAAAGGGACATATCGTTCATTGCCTGGAAGGAGCATTCATCAGCGAGCTGGACAATGGAGAGATGATTAGCCTGAGCAAGGGCATGACCTATGTGGTTTCCGATAACAGGAGCTCGCACCGCTCGGTTTCTGCCAACGGCGTTCAGCTACTCATCATCGACGGGGATTTTTTACGATGAACGATGCTGCCTTAAAGTGGCGACAGGTGCTTCCTGGCAGGCTTGTCGCATTCCGAAAAGGCGCCGGCTTTGACGTAAGAAAATAGTTTTTCAGGATTCGGTGTTTTCAGGTAATAATTCCCAAGCGCGGTATACAGCTTCGTCTGATCGGTCACCGTTTCTTTTTTGTAATAGTCCATCACGGCTTTCACCAGCTCCTGGCTCATAATTTCCGATACGGGCTCTTTGCTTTTATACCATTTGATCTCTTCCATGTTTACTTTTTAATGCATTCTGCGAGGGCTTCTTTGATCTGTTCTTTTTCCTTGAGCGTGGCGATCTCTTTACTGAGGGCGGTTTCATAACAGGCCTTCGCTTTGCTGGTATTGCTGCGCGACCGGTAATAATCGCCCAGAATCTGGTACATGTAATAGCTTTCGGTATTGGAAGCGATGAAGGCTTTTTCGAGATGCTCCGGAAGCTCCGCGGTGCTTGCTTTTTTGGTGAGGAACTGGATATAGTGCTTCAGCTGCTTGAAATGTAAAAAGTTCTGATAGCCCTGTGTTTTTAAAAATGGATCTTCCGGCACTGTATACCTTGCCATGTTGATCTCTTTGTTTTCATTCAGGTTCCTGGCACCGGCAAACACCGAATCGAGGTTATAACAGATAAATTCGCCGCACTGGAAAGGATTGGCGCTCACCCACATGAGCTTATCTTCCGGCTTAAAGATAACGGCGTGGTGCGCCAGCAGCTGGTTCAGGCTTTTTTCATTGGTGAGCCCGATGTTCTGATCGTTCAAGCCTTTCTGGTCGCGCAGGATCTTCGCAGCACCCAGGTAGTTCAGGGTATCATAACGGTCGAGGAGCTGCCCCAGCCTGACCTCGCGGTAGAGCGAGGAGCTTCCGATGATGTTTTCCAGGTTGGCCATGTCCCTGGCATAAGCCGGGCCCTGGTAATGGTTCGGGCAGATGAGGCGGTTGCTGTTCTGTACCTCGTAGATATCCATTTTCAGCGGCGACTTCTCGATGCTGATCGTTTTGTGATCTTCGGCGCTTCCTATTAAGATACTTTCCGATACAAAGACGTTCCGTTTTTTGGCAATGGCAATCGCCTCTTCATGGTTCTTTGCATACTGTAAAATTTCCCTCGCCAATAGAGCGATCGGTGTGGCGGCATCGGTCGGGATCGAGCTCTTGGCGGCGTTAATCGTCACGGTCAGGCCTTTTTCATTCATGCCGCTGCAGGCGCCGATAAAACCGGCCCAGGTAACGGTGGCGAACTTATAGCCTGTAGAGGGATTGGTGAACTGCACGATCTTGTTCTTTGCAAAATCGTCGCCGCTGTAGAAATCAAAATTACGCCCTACCAGCAATTTGCCGTCAGCGCTTTTTCCATCCCACACCGAAAAAGAGGTACAGCCCACCGTCATGTTCTTGTCCTGTAAGGCGTGGCCGATATCGTGCGCACCATGGTAATTAAGGATCCTGTGGTATTTCGGCGCAATGAAATCGTATTTGTCGCTGGCGTATTTCGAGATGCCCAGAATCTCTTCCTTATATTCTTCCGTAATATTATCAGGCAGGTGCCTGTTGAAATAGGCGACAAAGTATTTGAGGAATTTGAGGTAGTTGATATCAGGCACCAGGATTTTGATCTGATCCACAAACACATCTTCCTGGAAGGCATGCAGCTCCTGCGTGAGCATGCCATTGGCAATTCCGCGCTCATAGCCGTTGCCTTCCACATAGAGCTCCCAGAGGCCGCTGCGGCTGTGCCTCAGCCAGTTGTTATTTACCTTATAAAAGTCTTTTCCGGGGGCTTCGCGCTTCCAGTTCTGTGTATGATCTGCTTTGATAACCGGGACCTCGACCCGGATGGCAAAGTAAAAATAGACCCCAAAGCAGATGAGCAGGATACCAAGTATCAAAAAGGTTCTGGCCAGTATTTTACGGATCTTACACCACATGATTTGCGGGGCAAAGATAGGCATAAAACGACTTAAACACAATCCATCACAAATGTTAACAGCCTTGATCCCGATGCGGCAGAAACATGAAATAATTTAGTAGCTTCGCATTATGTCGTCGTCCGGCCTGTATAATGTATTCGCCTTCACTGCCCTTTTCCTGGCCTTGTGGTGCCTTCCCGCTTATGCACAACCTTCTCACGACGATACGGTACGGATAGAAAAGATCATCAAGGATGCCAAAAAGCGTGTGGATATCGCTCCCGAAGAGGCCAGGCATATCATTAACGAGGCGATAGAGCTTTCCAAGCAAAAACACTACCAGGCGGGGCTTTCCAATTCCTATAATGTGATGGCAACGGTGTATGAAAGAATTCCGGACCAGAAAAAGTCGATCATGTACTATAACATGGCCATGCAGATTGCCAGGGAAGAAAAGCTCGAGACCCTGCAGGGCATGATCCTCTACAACTCTGCATCAGTCTATGAAGATCTGGGTGATTATGACAAAGCCTTTCAAATCAGCACCCAGGCCCTGGCCATTAAACGCAAACTGAATGACAGCTCGGGGATTGCAAGATGCTACAAGCAAATTGCCCAACACCTGAGCTATAAAAAAGATTATATCACCTCCATTTCTTATTTTCAGAAAGCGCTGGCGATTCAACGAAACCTCCATTCCCCGCACAATATTGCCGTTACCCTTAACGGCATAGGCCTGGTTTATACTTCGGCCAGGCAATATAAAAGAGCGCTTGCCGCTTTACAGGAGGCCCTGGCGATCCGAGAAGCCGAGGGCGACTCTCTCTTTATAGAAAGCGTGTACCTGAACCTGGGCTTTTGCTACGATGGCATGGGCAAGCTGGATTCTGCGGAGTATTATTACCTGAAGTCGCTGGATATGTGCAGGCTGATTGGCGACAAGCTCAATGAGCCTATATTGCTGAATAACCTTGGGGAACTGTATTTTCAGCAAAACAAACTGGCCTTATCCGAACCCTACCTGCTGGAAGGCTTGAAATCCGCCCAGTCCATCAACAGCCTCATCGACCTCAGGGACATTCAGAATAATTTATCGATGCTTTATGCCCGGAAGAACGATTTTAAAAAAGCGTATTTCTACCAGGAAGGTTACATCAATGCGGCAGACTCGCTCATGAACGAAGAGAAAATGAGGGCCCTGGAAGAGCTGACGGTAAGGTTTGAAACCAAGGAGGTGGAAGAGCAAAACACCCTTCTTCAAAAAGAAAACGACCTGCAAAAAAGCAGGCTGCAGCAACGGAATTACCTTATCCTCGCCATCCTCGTCGTGGCAATCCTTCTCGTGGCTATCCTGTTTCTCTATACCCGCCAGAAACGCTTCCGGATCCAGAAGGAAAAGCTCGACATTGAACAAAAGCTCTTGCAGATCCAGATGAACCCGCACTTTATTTTCAATTCGCTGCAGGCCATCCAGAGCTTTATCCTGACTAACCGCCAAAAGGAATCGGCGGGCTACCTGACCTCTTTCTCAAGATTGATGAGGCTGATCCTGGAAAATTCCAAACACGATCTCATCAGCCTGGATAAGGAAGTCGATACGCTGACCTACTACCTGGAGCTGCAGCAGCTCCGCTTCAAAGGGGTTTTTACGTACGAGATCCGCATAGCGCCAGCAATCGATAAGGATTTTATGATGGTGCCTCCTATGCTGTTGCAGCCTTTTATTGAAAATGCGATTGAGCACGGTTTCAAAGACATGGAAGAACAGGGCTTGCTGAGGATCGGTATTTCGCAAACAAGCAAGGGGCTGTTCTTTGAAGTGAGCGACAATGGCATGGGTATTGAACGGTCGAAACAACTGAAGCAGGAGAACAGGCGCCATCGCTCTTATGCCCTGGAGATCATCCGGAAAAGGATCGCGGTCATCAACGAGAGCCTGCGCACAGCCATCAGCCTCAGCATAGAAGACCTCTCGCAAAGCCCGGAGCAGCAAAGAGGAACAAGGGTCAAATTATATATTCCAACCATACAGAAATAAAAATCATAGCCATGTTAAGTGTTTTAATCATCGACGACGAAGTGCTTTCAAGAGAAACTATTTCTGCTATCGTCAGGCAGTATTGTGAAAAAACAACGGTGATCGGCGAGGCCGGCTCCGTGCGGGAAGGCCTGAAAGCCATTAAGGAACTAAAACCGGATGTCATCCTCCTCGATATTCAACTGGGAGATGGCAGCGGCTTTGAGTTGCTGAGAATGGCCGAGCCTGTGCATGCCTTCGTGATCTTCATTACCGCCTACGAGGAATATGCCATCAAGGCCTTTAAAACAGCCGCACTCGACTACCTGCTGAAACCGGTAGACATCGGCGAATTGCAGGCGGCCATCCAGAAAGCAAGGGACCAGAAGCAGCGCAGCAGCATTGAAGCACAACTGAACATCCTGCTCACCAATTTCAACCAGGTAGCTATAGGCAGCAGCCAGAAGATCGTGCTCAAGACCAACGAGCAGATGCACATCCTGTCTTCCAACGAGATCATGCACATTGAAGCGGAAGGCAACTACACCAAGTTTTACCTGGTAAACCGGAAGACCATCCTGGTGAGCAAAACCCTCAAGGAATACGAAGAGATTCTCGACAAGAGCATCTTCGTACGCATTCACCAGAGCCATATCGTGAACATGTCTTATGCGTCCCGTTTTGATAAAAGGAACGGGGGCTTCCTCATTCTGAAAGACAACACGGCGCTGCCCGTTTCCACGCGTAAAAAGGACGATCTCATCCAATACCTCGAGAGCCTGTAGAATCTGCCGTTGCAAATACTCAGGATGTCCCGGCAAATACTAACAGGAATATCCCTCTTGCTAAAAGCCCTCTTTCCGGCCCGGTTTAGGCTAATCTATCCGGTTTTTTTGCCTTATTTTTGGCACATGTTTATGTGTAGGATCATGTGATTATCCGGTGACCCTCCCGCAGAGCGCCGGATTTCTCATAGCATTTCACAATCAAAAAATAAGCTCCATGAAAAAATTCCATCTATTACTCGCCTGTCTTTTTACGACGGCACTAAGCTATGCACAACCTTCCTTTCAATGGGGAAAAGCATTCGGCGGTACAGGCACCGACGAGGGCAATGCCATAGCCACAGATGCCGCCGACAATGTGTACACTACCGGTTCCTTTAAGGGCATTTCCGATTTCGATCCGGGACCCGGCACTTACACCCTCAGCTCAAACAATGCCAGCTTTTCTGATATTTTCATTGCAAAGCTCGATGCTTCGGGGAACCTGCTCTGGGCCAAAAGTATGGGAATACCGAATTCCGATGATGCCGGTCATGCCATTTCTGTTGATGCTTCGGGCAATGTATATGTCACCGGGAATTTCAGCGGTACCGTTGATTTTGACCCGGGGCCATCAAGCTATACACTGACAGGAAGCGCTGCCGAGGTTTTTGTATTAAAATTAGACGCCTCAGGAAATTTTGTGTGGGCTAAAGGCATGGGAGGCAGCGGCTCGGAATATGGCTATGCGATTGCCCTCGATGCTTCTGCGAATGTATACACCACGGGTTTCTTTAATGCAACTCCTGATTTCGATCCGGGACCTGCCACCTATACCATTGCGTCGAAAGGCAGCCTTGATGTGTTTGTTTCCAAACTGGATGTCAACGGTAATTTTGTTTGGGCCAAAAACCTCGGCGGTACGAATTCCGAAGTAGGCTATGGCATTGCTACCGACGGCTCCGGCAATGTTTATACCACCGGGAGTTTTAAAGGCAGCTGCGACTTCGATCCATCAGTGGCAACGTATACACTTGCTGCCGGGGGAGGTGATGATATTTTTATTTCCAAGCTGGATGCCGGCGGCAATTTTGTATGGGCCAGATCAATGACAGGCAGCTCTACGGGCAACAACTCCGGGCGCTGCATCAGAACCGATGCCGCGGGTAACCTCTATACTGCCGGGTATTACAAAGGGATAACTGATTTCGATCCGGGCCCTGCCACGTATACCCTGAATAGCGGCGTGTTCTTAAGCGGCTTTGTGTCGAAGCTGGATGCTTCCGGCAACCTCAGCTGGGTAGGCGAGCTTCAGGGTGGGAACTCTGCCGTGATGTCTATTGCATTGGATGCTTCCGGAAACGTCTACGGAGGAGGCAGCTTTGATGCGGCCGTCGATTTCGATCCTTCCGCGGCCGGCTATTCCGTTACTCCGGGCTTTAACTCCGAAGATGTGTATCTTTTCAAATGGGATGCCTCCGGTGCCTTTGTATGGGCCAGGGATATTGCAGCTGCCACAGCCTCAGGCAGCACAAACAGGCTCTCCGGAACAGCCATGAATCCTGTTTCGGGTACGATTTATACGACAGGATTTTTTGATTTTACAACCGATTTTGATTTCGGGCCCGGTACAGCTACTCTTAGCGCGGTAGCAACTTCATGGGATATTTTTATACACAAAACCGGGCAGACGGGATTTTGTACGGCTCCGGCCGCACCGGTTAACACCACACCGGCAGCCAACCAGGTGCTATGCGCAGGGAACAGCACAAGCCTCACAGCCAGCTCAACCGGCACCCTGAGCTGGTATGCGACACCCACCGGCACAACAGCACTGGCAACCGGAACAGCCTATGCCACATCAGCCTTAGCCGCCGGGCAATATACCTATTATGCGGAAGCAGCTACCTGTACGGTAAGCGCCACCCGCACAGCCATCACGCTTACCGTGAATGCTTTGCCGGCGATTGCCGTGAACAGCGGCAGCATCTGCAGCGGCAACAGCTTTACCATTATCCCTACAGGTGCTTCTACCTACACCATTTCCGGAGGCTCTGCTATTGTAAGCCCTACGACAAGCACCAGCTATAGCGTCACGGGTACAAGTGCCTCCGGCTGCATCAGCTCTAACAGCGCTATTAGCACTATAACGGTTAACTCCCTGCCTACCATATCCGTCAACAGCGGAAGCATTTGCAGCGGCAATAGCTTTACCATTATGCCTACAGGTGCCTCCACCTACACCATTTCCGGAGGCTCTGCCATTGTAAGCCCTGCCACAACAAGCAGCTATACGGTTATGGGCACCAATGCTGCAGGATGTATCAGCTCAAACAGCGCCATTAGCACCGTCACCGTGAACGCACGACCTGTGATTTCGGTGAATACCGGCAGCGTATGCAGCGGCAGCAGCTTTACCATGGTAGCCACGGGAGCCGCTACATACAGCTATTCCAGCGGAAACCCGGTAGTGACGCCTGTTATTCCTTCTACGATTCCAAGTGTCGTGGTTACTTATACCGTCACTGGTATAAGCCCGGAGGGATGCTTAAGCGCGAATACCGCTTCCTGCAATCTAACGGTTTACTCCCTGCCTTCCATCACCGTTACTGCCACCCCTACCCTGATTTGTGCCGGAGAAATGGCAAAACTGACCGCTTCCGGTGCCAATACCTATACCTGGAGCACAGGTGCCACAACCTCAAGCATCTCCGTAAATCCTGTGATCACCACAAGCTATACTGTCACCGGCAGGAATAATGCCTCCGGGTGCAGCAATACGACAACGGCTACGCAGAGCGTGAGCGCCTGCACATCGCTTACGGAAACGGAAGAAAGCCTGTTCGGGGTATATCCTAATCCTAACCAGGGCAGCTTCAGCATCCGTTTCTCCACAGGAGTGGCAGAGGCGCAGGTTGAGATCACAGATGCAGCCGGCAGGACCATATACAGCAACTCGTTTGAACACCGGGGAGAAGCGCTCTCCCTAAGCCTGGCGGATTATGCCAAAGGACTTTATTTCCTGAAGATCAGCTATAGCGGCAGGCAGGAGGTAAAGAAGCTCATTATTGAATAAACCTAACACATTTTCTCATGACAAAGAAAACAGATTTTAAGGATTTCAATTTCAAGCTGGCAGTAATAGAGGTATTAATGTACCGCAAAAAATCACTGAAGCCTGAATTCGATATTTATGCCTTCGTCAAGAAACACAAGGCGAGAAAAATCAACATCGAGAAAGAAGGCTATGAGGTGATTCCCGAATGCCGGCAGTATTTTGAAGAGCTGGTAATTCCGGAAGAGCTGCTTCTCCAGGTAGAAAGCATCAACCAGGACTCTCATGACGTCTATCACCAGATCATCCACTTCTGGGATGGGGAAGGTGATGAGTTCAACATCACCTCTACCGACGACCTGAGCCTGGTACCGAACCTGAAAAAGATCGTATTGCTGTATGACAATGGCAAAATGGTTAAAGAATTTGAAGCCAAAGGAGTTAAAGCAGAATACCTTTAAATAGCGCAGACCGGCCTGTTCCAAAGCAACGGAACACTATCTTAAAAAACGAATGACAGGAAAGGCTGCTTTGCAAAAAAGCCTCCGGGATCTCCGGAGGCTTTTTTTATTTCAATGGGATGTTATTTTTTACTTTGTGAGAGAAGCCCTCAGGGCATAGATCTTCGCAGCAATGGCCTTAAAGCGGGCATCATTCATATCTTTCGGATCTTTGACAGCGTCAATCTCCGTGTGTATTTTTTTCAGCTCCCCGTTTAAAGCCACGCATTCTTTTTTGTCTTTGTATTCGCCCAGGAGGTCGGTCAGGTTTTTCAGGTAAAAGCGCTGATCCCATAAATGCTTATACGCTTTTTCTTTGGCGGCAGGGTCCTTGACACTTTCCGCAATTTTGCAGGTCAGGTACAGGCTTTCTACCCACGATCCGGCAAATACCGCAGAAGCCGTGTAAACACGCTCATTGGTACGCAGATAGGCATCGCTTTTCACAAAGATCTCATCCACAATTTTTAACAGGGAATCTTTATTGGAAAGGTTTTGCTCCGCGCGCTTGCCTAGCATATTATCCACAGCGCTTTTCAGGCCAAGCTCATCGGCAGACTTTACCACATGCTTCATGTATTTCAGAACGTCCTCTCCTTTATTATTCACCATCGCATAGGACATATCGATGTTATAGATGCCGAGGGCTACAGCTTTGGAAAACTCCTCGCCGATAGCCACCGGCTTTTTTGGATCAACCAATAAGGTCGTGTTGTAATCCACGCCCCAGCCGGAAATCTCATTGATCCCTGCAACCGGCGAAGGAATGTTGGCAATGGCAAAATCGAATTTGAATTTGGTTTCTTCATTCACGGTGACAGGTGTGGTGTCTTTCGGCGCGTCGGCCACCACTTCTTCCGTTTCGGTAACCTCATCTGCTTTTTCGCCGCAGGATACAGCCATAGACGACAAAGCCAGTACCGGCAACAGGTGCAATAGTTTCATAAAATGTATCATGTTTTAGTTTGTAAATTAAACCGTGTATTCGGGATCGGTTCGTAAAATTGACACAAAAGTAAAGGTCTTTTTGATATGAGCAATAAATAAACCGTATTAGTGTGCCAAATCCGGGCAATCGTCTAAAAACAACATGACTTTAATCCATTTAATATCTGGCCCAGGCCAGAGCGGCACTGCTGATCGCCAGGTACAGGCAAAGCGGGCTGAAATACAGGCTGTCGTAACGGGCAAAGACGGTGTGGCTCTTTTTCTTGAAAAATCCCACGTAGTTGAAATCTCCGCATGCGCGTAGCAAGGTAATACCTGCAATGGCCCATAAGCCATAGCGATAAGCCACGCCCGGCAAAGGCAATAAGCCGGCAAACAGAAAGGCGACTCCCAGAAACAGCGTAGCAACTAATGCGGTTGCCGCCTTCCCCGGAACAAAGGCTTTCTTGCCACTATGTTCTATTTCGGGCAAAGACGCCGCAAAGCCGTAGGTGCCACCCAAAGCCCAATAGTAATGAAAGCCCGCAATGACAAGGAAAATTCCGGCGTTAAGATAGGATAGAGACATTATAGGCATGAGTCGTTAAAAGTTAATAAACAAACGAAGCAGGCAAAGCAAAAACGGTTTGCCTTTTGAGGCAAACCGTTTTATTTTAAAAATCAGGACTTAAGACTTTCGTGTTCAGGTTCGGGATCATTAGCCCTGTCCAGGTCGCCGTAATCCAGTTTTTTACCACTGATGGCCAAGACGCCTCTCAGGATAAGGATGAGGAAAGGAACATACATCACGGCCCGGGGCATTTCGTAATACTCTGTAATCACGATGGCTTTTCGTTTCAGGCGCTCTGTAATCAGGTACATGGATGGGATCAGTAACAAGGTGAGTACAGTCGCAAACAATAAACCGAAGATCATGGTCCAGCTTAAAGGACCGAAGAAGGCAACGTTATCACCACCGAAGAAAATGTGAGGATTACCGCTTCTCAGCAAGGTTTCGAAGTTGATGTTCAGACCTACGGCTAAAGGAATCAAACCTAAGATAGCAGCGGTAGCGGTCAGGATTACCGGTGTCATCCGCGTGCGGCCTGCTTCCACGGTAGCTTCATACAGTGTCATACCGCCTTCGCGCGCAAACTCGGCGAACTCTACCAGGAGAATCCCGTTACGAACCACGATACCGCCCAGGGCAATGATGCCTACACCGGTCATAACGATACTCATGTCCATCTTAAAGATCGATACGCCTATTAATACGCCCACGATACTAAATACAATTTCCGAGAGAATGATCAGCGGCTTGCCTAAGGAGTTGAATAAGCCTACGAGCACCAGTAACATCAGCATCACGGCAATTCCCATCGCATTTCCTAAGAATCCCATGGTTTCTGCCTGCTCGGCTTTATCACCGGCAAACTGGATGGTGACATTTCCTGTTTTTTTATAGCTCTTCATCACACGCTCCACACTGGCTACTACTTCATTCGGGTTGAAGCCATCTTTCACATCAGATGATAAGGTAATCACACGCTTGTTGTTTTTACGCTTGATGCCTGCATAGGTATAATCGTAACGGATGTCGCACACAGAAGCCAATGGCACACTGCGGATCATACCGCCCATATTCATATCACGGTAAGTGATTTTTAAGTTACGCAGCGTTTCGATATCAACACGCTGATCGAATTTATAACGCAGTTGTACAGGATACTCATCGTCCACATCCCTGAACTTAGTAGCTTCCACACCGTACACCGCACCACGGATTTCCATGGCCAGCTGATAAGTGGAGATGCCTTCACGCAGCGCACGCTCACGGTCGATGTCGAATACGATCTCCGGCTTATTGGCCACGAAATCCGATTTCAGGCTCACCACGCCACCAATCTTGGCATTGGTAATGAGCTTACGCAGGTTTTCCGAGTTGGTGGTCAGGTCCTTGAAGTCTTCGCCAATGATCTCGATACTCACCGGTTTCGGTGTCGGAGGACCACTCTGCTCTTTGTTCACCACAATATCGGCACCCGGAATATCCCAGTTCAGGGATTGAAGTCCCGTTAAATATTGCGTGGTCGACTGACCGTGACGCGCCTCAAACTCTACAAAGGCGATGGCGATCTTACCGCGGTTAGGATAGGAGTTCTGATCTCCGTCGCGCGGATCGGTAGTACCGATCGTGACGTTGGTGATCATCGATTCCACAAGCGGGTTATTTTTCCCGATCACTGTTTCCACTTTCGCTTCTACTTTACGCATCAGGTCATTCGTTACTTTAGGATCTGTTCCTTCCGGCAACTTCACGTACACGTACACGTTGTTAGGGTCGCCACTAGGGAAGAACACAACTTTAGGCTTACGCACGGCAAATAAAACAATGGAGAAAACAAATAACACCAATACATAGATCAATGGCCTCCATGGCTTACGAAGAAACCACTCCAGAATTTTCACATACCGCTTTACAAAGCCCGGCCAGATTCTGAACTGCCATGCCTCGATTACTTTGTATAACCACAGACGGTTCAGCACCAGGAAGAAGGCAAGGAATACCGTGAAGTTCGCAATCGCGAAATTTCCGGCGATGTAAGAAGGGATAGCGATGAGTGCATACACAATGAGCTGCATGCGCGCTTTTTTCGTGATCTTTCCGTGCTCTTTGCTTTCTTCTTCATGCGATTTCATAAAATCGACTGCAAATACCGGGTTGATGATGTAAGCCACAATCAGGGAAGCCAGTAAGGAAATGATGAGCGTTACCGGTAAGAAGTACATGAACTTACCGATGATCCCCTGCCAGAACACCAATGGAATAAACGGCGCTAAGGTCGTGATGGTACCGGATAATACCGGCATGAACACTTCGCCTACCGCCAGCTTGGCCGCCCGCTTAATCGGAATTTTACCATTATCGAAAATCCGGTGCGTATTCTCGATCACCACAATGGCGTCATCCACCACAATACCCAGGGCGAGAATGAAGGAGAAGAGTACGATCATATTAAAGGAGAAGCCTATGGCCGGCATTACCAGGAAGGCAATGAACATGGACAATGGCACGGAAAGCGCTACGAACAAGGCATTGGTAACACCCATGAAGAACATCAATACCACGGTTACCAGAATAAAACCAATGATGATGGTGTTGATCAGGTCCTGTAAAGACGTTTTTGTTTTATCACTCTGGTCACCGCTGATCGTGATATCAAGGCCTGCAGGAAATTCGTTTTTCTTCATCTCTGCAATGGTTTCCTCGATGTGCTCGGCAGCATGGATCAGGTTCTCACCCGAACGCTTGATCACGTTCAGCGTAATGACATTTTTTCCGTTTGAGCTGGAGTAGCTCTCCTGCTCTTCGAAACCGTCCTTCACCTCTGCAAAGTCCTTAATGAAAAGCTTGGCGCCGGCAGCCGAGGTTACAACAATGTTCTCAATTTCTTTCGGATCCTGGAACTCGCTTTTAATGCTCAGCGTTGGCTTCATACCGTTCAGAGGAATAGTACCACCGGAGATCGTTAAGTTTTCCTGGCCGATAGCACGCTGAACATCCGTTAAAGTAAGCTGTGCCGCCTGCAATTTATAAACATCAATATTCACCTGGATCTCACGATCGAGCGCACCAACCAGTTTCACCTCGTTGATCTCTTTCAGGCCTTCTATCCTGTCCTGCAGGTCTTCTGCGTATTTCTTCAATTGCTTCAGGTCATAGTTACCTGCCACGTTGATGTACATGATCGGAATCTCGGAGAAAGCGATCTCTTTAATGATAGGCTCCCGCGTGAGTGTCTGCGGCATATCCGCACGGGCCTCATCCACCGCATCTTTCACGCGCTGCTTGGCTACCTCTACTTTCACATTGGTATGAAACTCAACCACTACAACCGATACATCCTGCAGGGAAGTACTGTTGAATTTTTTGATCCCGGAAAGACCTTTCAAACGTTTTTCGATCGGCTTGGTAATGGTATTCTCAATATTCGTTGGAGAGTTACCACCATTAATGGTATTGATGTAAATGGTAGGTACGGTAATGTCGGGAAACTGCTCTTTCGGCAGGGCATTGTAAGCCATGATCCCTGCAAGCGAGATAAAGATGGTAATAAGATAGACAGTCATCTTATTGTCTATAGCCCAGCTCGACGGTTTAAATTCTTTTATTTTGTCTAACATAATTTTAGTTTTATGGTTATACCATGATTAAGCTGCTCTGATTACGCTACGGCGTGATAAGGCAAATTATTTTTTCACATTTACCTTGTCACCCTCGTTTACCAGGTCGTAGCCTTCAGTGATCAGCAGATCCCCTGCTTTTAAGCCTTTGGAGATCTCTGCATTCCCATTGTATTCGTGAGAGATGGTAATTACTTTCTTTACAACCTTTCCGTTTTCAGCAACAAACACGTAACTTTCATTGGTTCCTTTCTGGATGAATTTTACCGGTACAGTTACCATAGGCGTTGCCGATTGATAATCGTTGATTTTCAGTTTGGCAACCATGTTCGGGTGGTATTCTATGGAGTTGTCGAGCAGTACTTCCACACCGAAGGTACGGGTTAAGTTATTGATAGCCCTTGACGCGTAGTTTACTTTAGAAGTAATAGAGTCATGAATATCCGGGAACAACACTAAGGCCTCGTTACCGATTTTAACACGGGATGCATAGCTTTCAGACACATCCGCTTTGATCTTCAGGTTAGAGAAGTTGATGACATTGATAGCAGAAATACCCGGCGCTACAGCCTGCCCGATTTTAATGTTTACCGCGTCAATCGTTCCGTTGATCGGAGAGATAATCTTGCTCATGCGTACCTGCTCCTGCATGGTAGCGATCTTGTTCTCAAGGCTCTCCTTGGTGTTTTTGCTTTGCAGATACTGAATCTCCGTACCGATTTTCTGGTCCCAGAGATTTTTTTGTTTCTGGTATACCTGTGTGGCCAGGTCGAGGCTGGTTTGCAGGTCGGCAATTTGCTGCTGGGTAGCGCGCGCATCGGTTTCTGCGAGTACCTGTCCTTTGTGCACTTCGTCGCCAACCTTCACATTAATTTTGGTAACGGTGCCGGGCATTTCAGATGATAACGACACGTTCTCGTCGGCATCGATGTGCCCCTGCACCTCGATGTATGTTTTGAAAGGCTGCGTCGTCAGTGGCATCGCCACCACATCTACCAGTTTCTCTTTTGTTGTATCCGATTTTGCCAGCTCTTCTTCCAGCGTGGCAATTTTGGTTTCCAGCTCCGCTTTTTGCGTTCTCAGTTTTTCGAGCTCCGCTTTTTTGTCCGGGCTGCCGCCGCATGCAACCATCATAGCTGCTAAGGTGATGTATAAAATAGTTGTTTTCATATATTATGGTGTATTATTCTTTTTTAAATTATTTCGTTAAGGTTCCTATTGCTTTTTGATAATCGATCTTCGCTACCAGCATATCGTACACAGAGTTGTAGTAATTTGTCTGGGCTTCTTTCAGAGAAGTTTGTGCGGTCGTTACTTCCAGGTTGCTTCCAACTCCCTGCTCGTATTTTTTCTGAGCTACATCGAATACGTGCTGGGCCAGCTCCATGTTGCGTTTTTGCGTTTGCAAAGATACAAAGGCATTTTCATAACTGATCTCTGCCATTTTGGTTTCAAGCTCTGCCGCCAGCTCCAGGTTCTTGATCTGGTTCTCGCCTTTCAGGATGGCGATCTTGGCCTGCTGAATGCGGTTGTGGCGTTGCAAACCATCGAAGAGTGAGAAGTTGAGCGTTCCGCCGATCACCGCTACTTTAAACCATTTCTGGCTCTGATCGAAGAAATCGAATTTCTGACGTTGTGCATTGTATTGGTACGAACCGTAGGCATTCAGTGTTGGCAGGTAGCCCAAACGCTGGCGTCTCACATCGATGTGATACAATTTTTGCTGCAACTGTAATAATTGAAAATCCGGACGGTTGGAAAGATCGATTTTTCCGCCTCCCAGAGTCGGTTGGTCGCCCGCATTCACCGAAAGCGAATCGCTGAGCGTAATTGACTCTCCAATTTTATAACCCATCTGGAATTTGAGCAGGTTTACCGACAAGCCGATCAGGCGAACCGTTTTTTCTTTTTCTGTTACCAGGTTGTTATACTGCACTTCCAGGCGCTCCACATCGATCAACTCTACCAATCCTTGCTGGTTGAAGGCTTTGGTGTCGTCGAAGGCTTTTTTCAAACGCTCCATATTGGCATCCAGGAGCTTCACGCGCTCGGTATTTACCAACACGTTGTAGTAAGCTTTGGAAACAGAAGCAGCAAGCTCTGTTTTACTTCTGTAAACATTGATTTTCGCCAGGTTAATGAGCTCTTTCGCTGCTTTCAAACCAACGATGTAATCGCTGCTGAAGATGAGTTGCGAGGCGTTCAAACCTGCTGTCGCATTGTACTTGGTACCGAATTTTACCGGAATAAATATACCCGGCTGCCCGACAAAATCCCCCGGAATCAGGGAGGTAGGAATTTCGAGGTAGTCTTTCAGGTCAACGCTTCCGTTTACCTGGGGCAAGCCCACTCCCAATAACTCTTTACGCCTGTAATCAGCGTTCTGAACATCGTACTCCGCGTTCAGGTAATTCGGGCTATTCTTAAGCGAATAGTCTATAGCCTGCTGCAGGGTAAAACTGGTAGAGTTTTGAGAGCCTGCGTCCTGGGCATTTACAGATGTTATACCAACACCTATAAATAACAATGGAAATATTACTTTTTTTCTCATATATAAATTATTATTCTTCGTCTTTTATTTTTTTGTAGTTATTGATGAGTTTATGCCCTTTCACGCTGCAAATGCTGTACACAAACATGTCGAGGATGAGCTCGTGCGCCTTGGAAAAGCTGATGCTGTCGTAGTTGAAGTAATTTCCGAACATCAGCATATCGATCTGCGCCATGCGGTATTCCGCGGTAAAAGGAATGTTGATGTCTTTCCGGTACAATCCCATTTCCACCCCTACTTTGATGTTCTTGACGATCAGCTTGCTGGTACAGTACTCGCGGAATGAGCGGAACTGTTCGTAGGCTTTCGGGTAAAATTTTTGCAGGTCGAGAAAAAATACCGGTGTAATAGGCTGAAGCATCACCCTGATCTTTTCAGAAATCAGGAGAATTTCGTGCAAAGGATCGAGGGCCTCATGCTGTAAGGTGGAGAATTCTTTTAATTGTTTATCCAATTCGATTTTGCAAAGCTGGCTCACCAGGTCATCTTTTTCCTTGTAGAACTGGTAAATGGTCTTTTTAGACATTCCCAATTCACGGGCAATGTCATCCATCGTCACGCGCTTGATCCCGTACTTGAAGAACAACTCGAGCGATGTTTTTAATATTTTGTCTTGTGCTTCCATTTCGGGCACAAAACTATAGAAACTTTTTTTGTTCTGCAAGTTTCCGTCAGGAATATTTTATTTTTATTATTAAATCGATAGATAGCGTGATTTTTGTTAAATTTTAACGATTTTTGTCGACCAAACCTCGAATTTCAATATTTTTACAAAAAAGGTTCATTATTGCATTTCTATGATTAAAAAATTTACGCTGTTTTTTTTACTCCTCATTTTTTCTTATGATGTTAAATCACAGATTGATACATCATTTTGGTTTGTGGCCCCGGATATTTCCCAGGGTTTAGGAGACAGGCCGGTATTCCTGTATTTCAATACGTATTCGCAGCCTGCAACAGTGAGAGTGCGGCAGCCAGCCAATGGAAGCTTTACGCCGGTGGTCCTCAACATCCCGGCAAACTCCATCGATTCGGTCTTGCTGGCACCATTTATTGCAAGCATCGAGAACGATGTAGCCAACAGCGTTTTAAACAGGGGCCTTTATATTTCTTCGACAGAAAAGGTATCGGCCCTCTATTCTGTGAGGTCTCTCTTCAATAAGGAATATTTCAGCCTGAAAGGCAGCAAGGCCATGGGCGTTGACTTCTACATTCCCATGCAGGAGTTCTGGGACCAGGCTCCTGCCACCAGCCCTAAGTCGTTTTCTTCCATTGATGTGGTCGCCTCTCAAAATAATACAACCATCCTGGTAACACCGAGAACCAACATTATCGGGCATGCCGCCAACGTCACCTATACGGTGCTCCTGCAACAGGGGCAAACCTATTCCTGCCAGGACACGGCACGCTCAGCTGCCACCAGCCTGGCCGGCTCTATTATCTCGTCCAACAAGCCCGTAGCGGTTACCATACAGTCCGGGGGCCTCACGCAGGGAGGCTGCCAGAGCACCACCGGCGACCAGATTACGTCTTCGGCATACATCGGCACAGACTATATCATCAACAAGGGCATGGGAAGTGTGGAAAAGATCTTTATCCTGGCAACTCAAAATAATACACAGCTTACCATCAACGACGGAAGCACGACCACCCACGTTTCTAACTTCGGGGAGAACTATATTTACACGGCTACACAGCCTATCACCTATGTGAAATCGAATAAGCCGGTGTATGTGCTCAGTGTTTCGGGTTACGGATGCCGCCTGAGCGGCGCGCAGGTTCCTCCTTTCTTTTGCGCAGGCACCTACTCGACCTCCTTTACAAGAACCTCTTCCGATTCCCTGGCCCTGAACTTATCCACACGCACGGGCTTTGAAGGCAACTTCGCCCTGAATGGAAATGCCTCGCTCATTCCGGCCAGCGCCTTTACTGTCGTGCCGGGCTCTTCGGGCAATATCAAATCGGCCAGGATCTACCTGCCGATCAGCGCCGTGCCACTGGGCTCGCATAATACGGTTACCAACAGCGGCGACGTCTACGGATTGGGCATACACAATGGCTCTACCCTGCGCGGAAGTGCTTATGCCTATGTTTCCGAATTCGTTTCGACCCCAATGATCAATGCCGGCTCCAACTTCACCATCTGCGCCAACGGCAGCATTGCCCTGAACGCACAGGTAGGCGGCGGAAACATCAATGCTACCTGGTCTACCAACGGTTACGGAAATTTCAACGGAGGCTTTACAGCCCTGACCAACACCTATACGCCAAGCCAGCTCGATACCACCCTGAGGCCTGTGAAACTGATCTTAACCAGCAACGGTCCATGCCCGGTACAAAAGGATACGCTTTTGCTGAGCGTGAAACCATCTCCTTTGGTGAATGCATCGGTCAACCAGATCGTTTGCGGAAATAACAGCACTGTGACCCTCAATGGCTCGGTGACCGGCGGCGCTACCACAGGCATCTGGACCAGTATGGGCACAGGCACGTTCAGCCCGGCTAATACCACATTCTCCGCCTCTTACTATCCCAGCTCAGCCGATACGGCCGCTGGTTCCGTGAAACTGATCCTGACCTCCACCGGCAATGGTATCTGTACGGCGGAACGCGATACGATGCTGATCACCATCACCAAGCCGCCACTCGTGAATGCAGGCCCTACGACCTTTTCCTTATGTGCCAATAACCCTTCACTGAGCGTGAACGGTACGGTATCCGGATCAACTACCACCGGTAAATGGACCAGCAGCGGCACAGGAAACTTCACGCCAAGCAATATCCAGCTCAGCACCGGTTATGTCCCGAGCCCTGCCGATGTATTTGCCGGCAATGTGACCTTATACCTCAGCTCCACCAACAACGGCAACTGCAACGCAGCGAAGGACAGCATCTATGTGATGTTTACGCCACCGCCAGGTGTGAATGCCGGCGCCGATATCATCTCCTGCAAGAACAGTGCGAATACGGTGCTGACGGCAACGATCAGCGGACCAACAAACACAGGCTCATGGACGGGGGGCAACGGCAGCTACGCGCCAAACAGCTCGGCTCTTACGGTTACCTATACGCCTACGGCAGCAGAGATTACAGCAGGCTTTGTGAACCTCACCCTGACCTCTACCAATAACCTCAACTGTAATTCGGTAAACGACCAGATCCGAATCAGCTTTGTTCCGAAACCTTTTGCCAATTTCAATTTCACCAACGGTTGTTTGAACAATGCAACCTCTTTCACCGATTTCTCCTTACCGGGATCAGGCACCCTCGATCAGTGGAACTGGAGCTTCGGCGATAATACAGGCAGCACGGTTCAGCACCCGGCTCACACCTATTCGGCCTCTGCTTCGTACACGGCCCAGCTGATTGTAAGAAATACTTACGGCTGCTTTGATACGATCCGGAAATCGCCGCTCATCTATCCTTTGCCAAATGCGAACTTCGGGATCAACCGGATTTGCACAGGCGCTTACCTGAACCTGATCTTCTCCGACAGCAGCTCGGTGTCTTCGCCTGAAAACATTACCCAATGGCAGTGGGATTTCGGAGGCCCCGGACAGAGCATTTTACAAAACCCGATCCAGTTGTTCCCGGGCTCAGGCTTATACAACATTACGCTGGTGACGTCTACAAACCACAATTGTAAAGATACCATTGTGAAACAGGTGAACCTGACGCCACGCCCTGTTGCCGGCTTTGCCTACTCTGCCTCTACAGGCATCAACGTGGGGACTTCGGTCGCTTTTGTAGATACATCCAAATATGCGATCAACTGGACCTGGAACTTCGGTGACGGCTCTCCTGGCACGACTCTCCAGAATCCTTCCACGATCTATTATGCCAACGGCGTGTATGTGGTTACCCAGATTGCCAGCGACTCCTACGGCTGCTCGGATACGGCCCGCGTAGCCATTAGAATCAATAATATTACCAACGAGATCTCAACCCTTATCCCGAATGCGATCTCTCCTAACGGCGACGGAAAAAACGACATCTGGAAGCTGGACTTCCTGGCCCTCCTGTACCCGAATGCGGAAATCGATATTTATACACGCTGGGGCGAAAATATTTTCCACTCCGAAGGCTATACCACACCATGGGATGGAACCTACAAGGGCGATAAGCTGGCGGTAGGCACTTATTATTACGTCATTAAGCTAAACGATACCAACAATACAGATCCGTTCAGGGGCGGTGTATTACTTATAAGATAATCATAACACATGAAGAAACATTTATTTCTATCGGTAATACTGGCTGCTACCTTGTTTCATGAAACAAGCGCCCAGCAACTGCCTATTTATACGAACTACCTGCTCAATGCCTATGCCTATAACCCGGCAGTAGCAGGCTCCAGGAAAGACCTGGTGGTAAATGCCAATTACCGGAACCAGTGGGTAGGTTTTGAGGATGCCCCGGTAACTTACGGCATTAACCTGCACAGCGGGTTAGGAAAAGAAAAGAAAGCGGCCGTGGGCGCTTTACTGAGCTCCGATAATACCGGCATGCTGAGCAAAACATCGGGTTACCTCACCTTTGCTTACCACGTGAAATTAAACAATACCTACAAGCTCGGACTCGGCCTTTCGGTAGGGATGGTGCAATACCGCATCAAGCTGTATGACGCCAAGATTGCGGACAGCGGCGATGAGCTGCTGACCGGAAATTTATTGTCCAACAACGTGTTTGATTCCAATGGCGGCTTGTATTTCTACAGCGATAAATTATTTGTAGGCCTTTCCGGTTTCCAGTACCTCGGAAATAAAATCACCTGGAAGGATTCGAAAAGTACGCTGAACCCACACTTTTACGTGACGGCCGGCTACATGTTCGACCTGTCTAAAAAGATCTCCGTACAGCCCTCGGCCCTGGTCAAATTCAGCAAGCCTGTGCCTGCCCAGCCGGAGTTTAGCCTGCGCGCCTTCTATAATAAGCAATTCTGGATCGGCGGCTCATACCGCCTGAATGATGCAGTGAGCATCCTGGCCGGTGTGACTGCGTTAAAGAACAAGCTCACCATTGCCTATGCCTACGATATTCCGAATACAAAGATCAGAACGTATACGAGCGGCTCCCAGGAGATTATTCTCACTTACCAGTTCATTAAAGCAAAACGAAAATTAAATGCGGACGAAGAAGAGCTGAATGATATTGATAATAGTATTAAATCCAAAATGAAGAAACAAAATGAAGAAGGCGCTAAATAGATTGTTATTGATGCTGCTGATCATCAGCAGTAAATCAATGGTATCTCAGGTGGATACTGTTTTTTGGTTTGCCGCTCCCTGGGTAACTCCGGGCCACGCGCAGAACACACCTGTCAAAATGAGGCTTTCCTCTTTCAATAACCTGACAACGGTAAGGGTCAGGCAGCCCGCCGGCACCTTTGATACCACGTATACGATCCCTGCCAACTCCCTGATCTCACAATCCCTGTCGCACCTCATTGCGCAAGTCGAGAACCTCCCCGCCAACACGGTTCACAACCGCGGCCTGAAGATCTCTTCCGATTTCCCGATCAACGTCGTATATGAAGTAGAAACGATTGTCAATAATCCGGAGACCTATTCCATGAAAGGCCAGAACGGCATGGGCAAGGAATTTGTTTGCCCTTTCCAGAACAGGGGCGTTAATGGTCCCTACACTCCTCAGCCCAAATCGCAGATCTGCATCGTGGCGACGGACAATAACACAACCGTTTGGATTACGCCGAAATGCAACGTCGTAGGACATGCTGCCAACGTCACCTATTCTATTACGCTCAACGTAGGACAAAGTTATAACGTAGAAAATGTGAGCGCCAACCCAACGCTGGCTGGCCAGAACCTCAGCGGAACGATTGTGGTTTCCGACAAGCCTATCTCGGTTACCGTATCCGATGACTCGGTGCACGGCGTATCGGGCTGCTACGATCTCATGGGCGACCAGATTGTACCGGTAGATATTGTGGGCACTCAGTACGTGATCAACAAAGGCGGATTAAGCGCCGGGGAAAATGAAGGTGGCTACATTGTTGCCACAGAGAATTTCACGCAGGTGAATGTGAACGATGGCGTAACGACCTACAGCGTGCTATTGAATAAAGGCGATACGTATTATGCGCCCGTCACCCAGCCCCTCACCTACATTACCTCGGATGAGAATGTGTACGTGATCCATACCAGCGGCTTCGGCTGCGAAATGGGTGAAGCCATTCTTCCTCCGCTGAACTGCGCCGGCTCCAACCAGGTAAGCTTTACCAGGACCAATACACAAACCTTCATCCTTAATATTTTATGTAAGACTGCTGCCATCGGTACCTTTACACTCAACGGCAGTACAACCCTGGTACCGGCTTCCGGATTTACGGTAGTACCCGGTACTGGCGGCCTGCTCAGCGGTTTTCAGAGAAGCTATACCACGGTAGAAATTCCGGCCGGTACCGCCAATCTGCTCACCAACTCCACCGATGTGTTTTCGATGGGCGTGATTAACGGTGGCGCCAGCAGCGGATGTCTTTACCACTACATGTCTTCTTTCTTAAGAAAAACATTTACGACAGCCGATCCTGATAAAAATATCTGTACGGCTACCACGACGCTCTCGCTGAATGGTACGGTAACAGGCGGCTCTACAACGGGCATCTGGACCACCAGCGGCACAGGAAGCTTCGGCAATGCCACAAACCTTGCCACAACCTATTCCTTGAGCGCCAACGACCTCGCGCAATCGCAGATCAGGCTGGTGCTTTCCTCTACCGGGAACTGTACGCCGGTGATGGATACGGTGTATGTGAATATTTTTCAATCGCCTGTTGTGAATGCCAACAACGGCTTAACGCTTTGCAAGAATAATATTTCCACCATTCCGCTGACCGGCACCCTGCAGTTTGCGGCCGGCGCCAACTGGACAACTTCAGGCTCGGGATCATTCGGAAACCCGGGATCCCTCGTCACGACGTATCTGCCTTCTCCGGCCGATCTCGCTGCGAATAGCATCAAACTCAAACTGACCTCTACCGGAAGCCTCAACGGCTGCCCGAATACGTATGACAGCTTAGTGGTGAACTTTATTGATCCGCCGGTAGTAAGTACCAGCGGCGACGTTTCGGTATGCGCCAATAACCCGACGGTAGCCATTACGGGCACAGTGGGCGTAGGCACGTTCTCAACCGGTGTATGGTCGACGACCGGCTCAGGCTTGTTCTCTCCAAGCACCACCTCTCTGAATACCATCTACCAGCTCAGCCCGGCCGATATTGCACAGGGCAACCTGGTGATCAGGCTGACCTCTACCAATAACCAGAACTGTAACCAGGTATATGACAGCTTAAGAGTGACGGTAACGCCAAAACCTAATGTGAATGCAGGTATCAACGATACGATCTGTTCGAGCAATGTATTTTACCCTCTGAACGGCTCCGTAACGGGTGGCGCCAGCGCCGGCACCTGGACGACTTTAGGAAACGGTAGTTTTGGCAATGCCAATAACCTCAGCACCATTTATACGCTGGGACAAAACGATACCCTCAGCGGAAGTGTGAAACTGATCCTGACTTCTACGGGCAGCAACTGTCTTCCGGAGCGCGATACGATCCATATTGTGATTGCTAAATCGCCATTGGTAAATGCGGGCCCTGACAATGCCTTTTGCGATAATCAACTGATTCCTCTGAATGGCTCGGTATTCGGGCTTACCACCACGGGTGCCTGGACAACCTTAGGCACAGGCGGTTTCACACCGGACGATTCCTTACTGGTAACTTATTACCAGCCTTCGCCACTCGATGTGTCCTCAGGATCCGTCCGGCTGATCCTGACCTCTACTTATAACAAAGGCTGTGCGGCTATCCGCGATACAGTGCGGATCAGCTTCAAGCCGGCACCAAATGCGGACTTTAATGCGGACAATGCCTGTACGAATAACCTGGCGATATTTACGGATAACTCGACTACAAGTACCGGATCGCTCACCGGCTGGAGCTGGAATTTCGGCGACCTCGGAACGTCCATTGCCGAAGATGCCACGCATGCTTATACTAACCCGGGAACCTATACGGTAACGCATGTGGTGTTCAGCAGCAATGGCTGCCGCGATACGATTCAAAAACCGCTGGAAATTTATACACTTCCGCAGGCCCTGTTCCACCAGAATACACCTTGCGTGGGCAACGCTACCCAATTTGTAGATGATTCGCAATCGCCGTCCGGCAGCATCATTGGCTGGAACTGGCTCTTTGGCGACAACAGCTCTTCGGGCATCCAGAACCCGACACATGCCTACAGCAGCGCCGGAAACTATACCGTGGCAATGACAGTAACCTCTTCCTTCGGATGTAAGGATACGATCATCAAACAGATTACGGTGATCCCGGGACCGAAAGCCGATTTTATCGTGACACCAAATCCTCTGGAAGCATTGGAAACAGGAAGCTTCACCGATCAGTCGACCGGTCCTTCTTCGCTGGTGAGCTGGTATTGGGGCTTTGGCGACGAATCGGCGAGCAACCAGCAGAACCCGACGCATTCCTATAACACACCGGGCGACTACAGCGTGTACCTGGCCGTGAAAGACATCAACGGCTGTATCGATACCGTGAGAAAAGATATTTCGGTGATCCTGATGCCTGATGTGCCTACGGCTTTCTCACCAAACGGCGACGGGCAAAACGATATTTTCCGCGTGCGCGGCGGACCGTTCAAAACACTGATGCTGAGAATTTATAACAACTGGGGACAGCTCATCTTTGAAAGCAACGACCAGGACACCGGCTGGAACGGCACGTTCAATGGCACCGAGCAACCGATTGGCGTGTATGTATGGGTCGTTGATGTGGAGATGCTCAACGGGAAACTAATCAAGAAAACGGGTGATGTCACATTATTAAGGTAAGCATGAAAAAACAAATTATACTCTTTTATTCGGTCCTGCTGATGGGAAGCGGTGCTTTGAAAGCACAGGATTTCCATCTGTCGATGTACGATGCGGCTCCGATGTTCCTGAACCCGGCCCTTACAGGCGTGGTGGATGCCAACTTCAGGGTGCATGCGCAATACAGGAATCAATGGCGCACCGTGACGTTCAAGCCATACAATACGGCACTCATCAGCCTCGATGCTCCTAAAGGCAAATGGGGATTCGGCGGGCAGATTATGAACATGCGCGCCGGCATTGGCAATTACAATGTGCTGCAGGGCCTGCTGTCGGTGTCTTATGCGGTATCACTCGACAAGAAACGCTTCAATAATATTTCTTTTGGCCTGCAGGCCGGCGCTACTCAAAAACGCATTGAAGCGGGCCTGTATACCTTCGATAATCAATACTCGAACCAGAACGGCGGCTCTTTCGATAATTCCTTACCTAATGGCGAATCCTTCAACAGGCAGTCGTTCGTGACACCGCAGCTGAATGCGGGCTTCATGTATTTCAATTCCAAACAGCAAAGCAGGCTCAATCCTTTCCTGGGCTATTCGGTGTTCAACCTTTCCAATCCGAAAGAGACCTATTACAATACCACCAACCGCCTGCCGATCAGGCACTATGCGCATGCGGGTGTGAGGATCAACATTACGGAGCTCTTCTATGTATTGCCGAAAGCCCTGATCATGCTGCAGAAAAATGCTTCCGAGCAGATCTACTCCGTAGATGCGGGTTATTTCTTCAAAGAGCAGGAGTTCTACCTGCTGGCGGGTGTGAATTACCGTGTGAAAGATGCCAGCGTATTTTATATCGGCGCCCGCAAGAACAATTACATCGCCAAGATCGGCTATGATGCCAATGTTTCATCCCTGAAAAGTGTTTCCAAATACAGGGGCGCCTTTGAAATTTCGTTCACCTACCTGGCGAAGAAATCAAAATCAAAAGAAGTTCGTCACTGCCCTAGACTATAATACAACGTATGAGAAAACTAATTTTACTTACCCTTCTCCTGGCCACTGTCAGCGCATTCAGCCAATCCAAGAACCTTTGGCTGAAATATGCGGATGCCGCGTATGAGAAAAAAGATTACCCGACCGCCATCTCCTACTACACGAAAGTGCTGGATGATACCACGGTATTGAACGAGCTCATTCTTCCGTATGAGGTGCAGCTGGTGAACCTGAAGACAAAGGATTTCAAGCAGGACAGCACGAAGAAAAAAAACCAGGCTGCTGCAACGGGAACGACCTCCTCTGCTCCGAAAGAAATTTCGAAAGCCGATTACATCAACCACAAGCTGGCGCATGCCTACCTGCTGAATTTTGATTATTCCAATGCCTCGGTCTATTTCAAAAAAGGAGTGGACAACGGCTCTTATCCGGGAGATGCCTATTACTATGCGATCTCGCTGATGCACCTGAAAGATTACAAGAAGGCGATGGCCAACCTGGAAGAGCTGATGAACACCACGGCCAATGATTCGGTAAAATCGGCGATCCAGAAAAAGATCAGCTCCTGTTATTTTGCCCTGGATACAAACAGCTACAAGCAACAGATCATTGTCAAAAAAATGGACACGACCGTATTCAATACGGGGACTGCGAGCTTTGCACCGATGTACTGGGGAAGCCCTACCAAATTGTTGTTTACCAGCGCCCGCAAAGGCGGCGTGCTCATTGATCCGGAAAAGCAGGATTCGAAGTATTTATGCGACTTATATTATACGGAGCTGAAAGATACGGGCTGGACAAAAGCCGTTAACTTCGGAAGGCCTGTGAACACCGGCTTGCACGAGGGATCAAGCGTGGTATCCTCTGATGACATCATGTTCTTCACCCGCTGGAGCGATGCCAACCGTACCGAATCGTTTGTGTACATGGCTAAGATGAAGGACGGCCTTTTTTATGAAGCCTATAAGCTTTCGGAAACCGTGAATCGTAGCGGCTATAAAGCGATGCAGCCTTATATTTCATTCGACGGCACCAAGTTGTTCTTCTCTTCCAACAAACCGGGCGGAAAGGGCGGCTTCGACCTGTATATGTGCAACATCGATGAGAGCGGCCTCACGGGCGAAGCGATGAACCTGGCGGCAGTCAATACGGCGGGCGACGAAGTCACTCCGTTCTTCCACAGCATTTCCAATACCCTGTTCTTTGCTTCTAATGGTCATACAGGCCTCGGCGGACTCGACATTTTCAAGAGCACGCTGAATGTGGATGACTCGGTGTATGCCTTCCCTAAAAACCTCGGGAGGCCGATCAACTCCAGCAAGGATGATGCGTATTTTATTCTTGACAGGCTCCAGGCCAAAGGTTACTTCTCCAGCGACCGCGAGGATTGCCCGGGCGGAAACTGCTACGACATCTATGAGTTTGAGAATGAGCCGATCGTGTTTGACATCAGCGGCTACGTTACGGACGACGAAACCGGCAATGCGATTCCGAGTGCGCTCGTAACCATCAAAGATGTGCATAACGATGAAGAGCCTCTATTCCTCATCACCGACGAAAAAGGCTATTACTCTTCTCCATTGAAGGAAAACATGGACTACTTCCTCAAAGCACAGAAAAAAGGCTACCAGGCAAGCTCTTCGAGTGCCACCACCAAAGGGCTCACGGAAAGCGCCCACATCGAACGGGATTTCGTCCTGGTGAAAATTCCGGATGAGGACATTGTGATCGAAGGGATCGAATACGATTTGAACAAAGCGACCTTAAGGCCTAAGTCCCTGGAGATCCTGGATAAGATCTATGATTATTTAGAGCTCAACGATAACTTCAGCATCGAGATCAACGCGCACACGGATACACGGGGAAGTGATAAGCTGAACCTGAAATTATCCCAGGCGCGTGCCAAATCCTGCGTGGATTACCTCATCAGCAAGGGCATTGCGAAAGAGCGATTGATCGCCACGGGTTATGGCGAAACACAGCCGCTGATCAAGGATGAAGAGATTGCGAAAATGGTTCCGAAGAGCGATGAGTTTGAAGAAGCCCACCAGAAGAACAGGCGAACGGCTTTCAAGATCCTGAAAGAGGCTGACCTGAAAGCGAAGTAAGATGTAACTAAGTTATTAAAAAGAAAAGGGATACAGTGTATCCCTTTTTTTGTGCGCTTATGATTTGTTTAGCGGATCTCCCACTCTTTCCATTCCATTTCCTCGCCGTTTAAAATGCCAAGGTAGCTATGGTAGCGCTCGGAGGAGATCTCTCCTTCCTCTACGGCTTTGATCACCGCACAATGCGGCTCATTGATGTGCAGGCAATTATTGAACTTACAGTCGTTCATGCGCTCGCGGATCTCCGGGAAATAATGCCCGACTTCTTCTTTTTTCATTTCCACCAGGCCCAATTCCTTAATGCCCGGCGAATCGATGATATCGCCCCCGAAAGACAAAGGAAACAGTTCTGCAAAGGTAGTGGTATGCATGCCTTTTAAATGCGCCGAAGAAATATCGCCGGTGCGCAGGTTCAGGGAAGGGTCGATGGCATTCACCAGGGTGGTCTTCCCTACGCCGCTATGTCCGGCAATGAGAGAGGTTTTATCTTTCAGAACGCCTTTCAGCGACTCGATATCCGATGCATCAAAGGAGGAAATTAAAAAGCACTCATAGCCGATGGAGCTGTACAAGTCCATGATCTCCCGTTGAAATTCCAATCCATCCTCATCCAGGACATCTTTTTTATTGAAGACGATCTTTGCCGGAATATCATAAGCTTCTGCTGTTACCAGGAAGCGGTCGATGAAGCCGAGAGAGGTCCGCGGCGCTACCATCGTGGCCACGAGAATGGCCTGATCGAGGTTACTGGCCAGGATATGCGCCTGCTTGGATAAATTAATGGATTTGCGGATGATGTAATTTTTACGCTCGTGGATCTTAATGATCTGGCTGCCGTCGCGCTCGGTTTCATAATCTACGATATCGCCCACTGCCACGGGATTTGTAGTTTTCCGGTCATCGAGGCGGATCTTCCCTTTCAGGCGGCATTCCAGCAGCTCTCCATCTTCCGCGCGAACGAGGTACCAGCTACCGGTAGATTTTACAACAAGGCCTTGCATGCTGCGAAAATACTTATTATTGCGGAGAAACTAAAGCTTAAACACTCCGGGCATACAGGAGCTTCAGGTATAATTCATTAAAACCTGTAAATTAGCCCGAAAAATGACGACATGACCCCACAGGATTTTAAAAATGCATGGACAGGAACGAATGGCGATTCCCTTATTCCATTATCGGAAGAGAGGTTCAAAGGGCTCAGGCTCCGGCCGGAAACAACCGACTTTTTCATGGTTGCAGGATTGCCGGAAAGCGCCGCCCCGTACCTGACATTTATAAAAAACACCAGCGACCTGTATGACGGAATAAATAAGCTCACAAAGCAATATGAATTCATTGATGAGTCGTACGACAAATTTGTGGCGATAGGCTCCGATGGTAGTGGAAACCCGATCGCTATAAATACAGCAGCCGATGACCGGATTGAATGGATAGACCATGAGGACTTTTCTTCCCGCTATCTGAATGCCTCTATACATCACCTGGCAGATACCCTGGTGGCTTACAGAGACTTTGTGAGATCATTGCTGGAACATCACGAAAACGCTTATCTGAATTCCGACTTCACGGATGATCAGTTTAAGGCACTGGAAGCACAGATTTTATCCATCGATGAACAAGCCCTCGCAGAAAATAGTTTTTGGAAAGAGGAGCTTAACATGTTGCAGACGAACCGCGAGTATTACCGCAACAATCCGGAAGGATAGACGAAGCGCGATGTGTTTCGTGTCCCCCTGTCCCTTAACAATCATTATACAAAATTCAGGATTATATTCTGTATTTTTGAGTTGCAAAGCATTTCTCTATGTCAATACAAGTTAATAATGTCACCAAGCTCTACGGTGCTCAAAAAGCGCTGAATAATGTGTCGTTCGAGATCGGCACCAACGAAATTGTGGGCTTCCTGGGCCCGAATGGTGCCGGAAAAAGTACCATGATGAAGATTCTGACCTGCTACATTCCTGCCAGCGAGGGAAGTGCGAAAGTCTGCGGGTTCAACACCAGCGACCAAACCGTGGAAGTACGCCGCCAGATCGGTTATTTACCGGAGCACAATCCCTTGTACCTCGACATGTATGTGAAAGAATTCCTGGAATTCACCGGGAAGCTTTACGGCGTGAAAAATATCAGGCCCCGCGTGGCTGATATGATAGACACGACAGGCCTCCAAAAGGAACAGAACAAAAAGATCGGGGCGCTCTCCAAAGGTTACCGCCAGCGTGTGGGCCTGGCGCAGGCCATGATCCACGATCCGAAAGTGCTGATCATGGACGAGCCTACAACGGGACTCGATCCTAACCAGCTGGAAGAGATCCGGGAGCTCATCAAAAAACTCGGCAAGCAAAAAACCGTGATGCTGAGCACACACATCATGCAGGAAGTGGAGGCGGTTTGCGACCGCGTCATCATTATTAATAACGGCACCATCGTGGCCAACGACACCACGCAAACACTACAGAAAAGCACCACGAAGCAGGTGATCAGCGTGGAGTTTGACAAGGAAGTGAACAAACAGACCCTGAAGAGCCTGGCCGGTGTGGAAGAGGTAATCCTGGTTTCCGGCAACAGCTGGAAGATCGTTGCGGATCCGGAGAAGGATGTGCGTAAGGAGCTGTTCAACTTCGCCGTAAAAAATGACATTAGCATCCTCACACTCAACAAGGAAGAGCAAAAACTGGAGGATGTCTTTAAACAGTTAACGAAAAAATAAATGAAGACCTACAAGCTCTATTCCGCCGGAAAGTTCCTGACTTCTAAAAAAGTGCTGGAGGTTAGAAATCCTTACAATGGCAGCCTTGTAGCTAAAACCTGGCTGGCCGATAAACACATCCTGAATAAAGCGATTGAAAAAGCCCTCTCCTTACAGGATACGCTGAGATCCCTATCGTCCCTGCAAAAATTTACGATCCTTTCCCAAATCTCGCAGGAGCTGAATGCCAACAAAAAATACCTCGCGGAGATCATGGCCCTGGAAAGTGCCAAGCCATTGAAGTATACGCTGGCCGAGATAGACCGCTCGGTACAAACGTTTTTAATAGCTGCGGAAGAAAGCAAACGCTTGCCCAAAGATTATATGTCGCTCGACTGGACCGCCAATGGCGCAGGCCGGGAAGGCATCGTCAACTACTTCCCGATAGGATTGGTAGCGGGCATCGCTCCTTTTAATTTTCCGATGAACCTCGCCGTGCACAAGCTGGCGCCTGCCATTGCCGCAGGCTGCCCCATCATTTTAAAACCGGCAAGCAGCACACCGCTTTCCTGCCTGGAGCTTGCTAAGATCATCGACAGGACGGAGCTTCCAAAAGGCGCTGTTTCCATTTTGCCGATGGATCGGGAAACCGGTAACCTGCTGGTCACCGATGAGCGCTTTCAACTGTTGAGCTTCACCGGCTCTCCGGACGTGGGCTGGAAAATGAAAGCCCAGGCCGGAAAGAAAAAAGTCGTGCTCGAGCTGGGTGGCAATGCCGCCACAATCATTGCCGAATCGGCGAACCTCAAAGATGCGCTGCCAAAATCACTGATGGGTGCTTTCTCCTACAGTGGGCAGATCTGCATTCATGCGCAGCGCTTTATTGTTCATGAGTCACATGTGAAAGCTTTTACTACTGCTATGAAAGCCGCCACGCTGAAACTGAACTATGGCAACCCTGTGAAAGCTGACACAGACGTTTCAGCGATGATCGATGAGGAAAATGCCATCCGCGTGGAGCAATGGGTTGCAGAAGCTATCAAGCAGGGCGCTAAACTCATCTGCGGAGGAAAACGGAAAGGCACTTATGTAGAACCTACCATCTTAACCAACTGCGACGCCACCATGAAAGTGTATGCCGAGGAAGTCTTCGGGCCGGTGATCTGCATCAACAGTTATCAAAGCATACAGGAAGCCATTGATATGGCCAACAATACCCGCTTCGGCCTGCAATGCGGCGTGTTTACAGATTCGGTTGCCGAGCTCGACCAGTGCTTCCGCCGGATCCAGGTGGGCGGCATCATCCATAACCATGTTCCTACACTTCGCTTCGACCAGATGCCTTATGGCGGGATCAAGGAAAGCGGCCTGGGCCGTGAGGGCGTAAAATATGCCATTATGGATATGATGGAAGCCAAAGTGCTGGTGAAGTAATTTTGTACTCTCCAGAGAGGGAAATTTCCTCATAGTCTTAAAATTATATTTGATATTTTTATTCCTCACCATGTGGGTTACCGAAAATACTGATTAACTCAAAGAAATATCCTATCTTGGTTTCCATGCATGACATTTTCAAAGACCTTACCGTGATCGAGCTGGCGGGCGTATTGGCAGGACCTTCCGTAGGCCTGTTCTTTGCGGAGCTTGGTGCTAAGGTTATCAAAATAGAGAATCCCAAAACCGGAGGCGATGTTACGCGCAGCTGGAAACTTTCTACGGAAGATCCTTCGGAAAGCGGCAGCGCTTACTATTGGAGTGTGAACGCCGGAAAGGACGTGCGCTTCCTCAACCTTAGCGATGCAAAAGACCTGGAGCAGTTTTATGCCCTTATCAAAATAGCCGATATCGTCATCACCAATTACAAAGCCGGCGATGGCAAAAAACTGAACGCGGACTATACGACCTTATCTGCCATCAATCCCTCGCTCATCTACGCCTCCATCAATGGCTTCGGGAAAGATCAGCCGCGCACGGCTTACGACCTCATTCTCCAGGCAGAAAGCGGCTTTATGTTTATGAACGGGGAAAAGAATGCAGCACCGCTGAAAATGCCGGTGGCGCTCATCGATCTGCTTGCCGGACATCAATTGAAGGAAGCGGTGCTCGTGGCCTTGTTGCAGCGGTATCAAAGCGGTAAAGGCCTATCGCTTAGTGTTTCGCTGTTTGATACAGCCATTGCTTCACTGGCCAACCAGGCAACGAACTGGCTCATTGCTCATCACCTGCCTGTTTCCCAGGGCTCGCTGCATCCCAATATTGCGCCTTACGGAGAATTGTTCACTACGGCTGATGGTCATACCATCACCTTCGCCATTGGCAGCGACAGGCAATTTCAAAAGCTCTGCGATATTCTCGGACTCGGGATCGCTCGTGACGCCCGCTATGCCGGCAATCAGCAGCGCGTCACACACCGTGAAGACTTAGCTGCTCTTCTCGGCGAAAAGATCCGTCTTCATTCTTTCCAGGACCTTTACCGGGCCTGCCTGGAACTGGATATCCCTATCGGAAAGATCCGCAACCTGGAAGAAGTATTTGAGCTACCGGAAGCACAGCAATTGATCCGGAGCTGGCAAATCGCCGGAAAGACCCTGAATACAGTGAGCTCTATTGGGTTCAGGTTCGAATAACGGCCTTTACACTTTGAAAAAAACAAAGGTGAAGGTTTCCTCTCTTCCCATCATCCATCACTTTAAGCTTTCCGGTTTAGCTTTCTTTTGACATAAGGTTGCGCGAGTGATTGCAGCGGAAATCCTTTTGCCTGTTCTTTGCAAAAGATTGTAGCGGAAAGCACGGCTCCGCTGCCTTTTCGCGGAGACGCGCCCAAAATATTCCCTGACGGGAAGAGCCTTGTCTTTGCAGACGGACTGGTGGTATTTCAACCCCCTAACCATGTAAAAGGAAAATATCAGCCCCTTTTGAGATCGCTTTTAATCACTAGTAATTGCCTTACTATTTCATAGTTTTTGTAGGGTATTATTTGTAAACTTGTTACATAAATTTACCCTATGATCCGTCTGTCGTTTTTGATGCTGGCTATGCAGCTGATGCCGTTCTCCTGTTTTTCTCAATCGAAAGATACTGTTCTGCTCATGAACGGAAATATTGTTGTGGAAAAGGTGATCGATACGGTGATAGGAGCCGTGACCGTCATGCACCCGGAAAAGGCGGGCGAGAAACTACACTTCGAATACGACCAGATCTATGCAGTGAAATATGCCAGCGGCTTCACCGATTACTACTACAGGCAGGACAGCCTGTTAGGCAATTACTTTACCCGCGATGAGATGGAATACTACATGTACGGCGAGCGTGATGCGCGTAAAGGCTTTAAGCCACGCGGCTCACTGATTGGCGCCGGCGCGGTAGGCCTGGTGAGCGGCGGCCTCGGCATTTTCTTTGCGCCTGTATTCCCTGTGGGCTATATGGGCCTGAGCGGGATTCCGAAAGTCCGCATCAAACACAGCACGATCAGCAACCCCAACTATATCGAACATGATGCCTACATCCTGGGTTACGAGCGCGTGGCAAGAAGCAAGCGCAGGCTGCAATCCCTCCTCGGCGGGGCCATTGGCCTGGCAGCCGGCTACGGGCTCTATTTCGGCGTGCTCAAAAATGCGCTACCGTCTACCTTAAACATCAGCTTTAAATAATATTCAAACGTATCATGCAACAAAAAATCGTACTCCTCGGATCCGGAGAATTAGGAAAAGAATTAGTCATTGCCCTGCAACGCCTCGGCCAATATGTGATTGCCGTAGATTCTTATGAAGGCGCACCGGCCATGCAGGTCGCCCATGACTATGAAGTGATCAATATGCTGGACGGCGCGGCCCTGGATGCGGTGATTGCCAAACATAAGCCCAACCTCGTGGTTCCTGAGATCGAAGCGATCCGTACAGAACGTTTTTACGATTATGAGCGACAAGGGATCACCGTGGTACCAAGCGCCAAAGCAGCTAATTTTACAATGAACCGCAAAGCCATCCGCGACCTCGCTGCTAAAGAGCTGGGCCTGAGAACGGCCAACTACCGCTATGCCACCAGCCTGGAAGAGTTTAAGAATGCCATTGCTACTATCGGTATTCCCTGCGTGGTAAAGCCCCTGATGAGCAGCAGCGGGAAAGGCCAGAGCGTGGTGAAAACGGAAGCCGATATTGAAAAATCGTGGAACTATGCGATGGAAGGTTCGCGCGGCGATTATAAAGAAGTGATCGTGGAAGAGTTTATTAAATTCCATGCTGAGATCACTTTGTTGACCGTCACGCAAAAATCGGGAAAAACCTTATTCTGTCCGCCTATCGGGCACAGGCAGGAGCGCGGCGACTACCAGGAAAGCTGGCAGCCCTGCGCCATCAGCGGGCAGGATCTGAAAGATGCGCAGGACATGGCCGCCAAAGTAACCGAAGCACTCAGCGGCGCCGGCCTGTGGGGCGTAGAATTTTTCCTGACGGAGAAAGGCGTTTATTTCTCCGAGCTTTCACCACGTCCGCACGATACAGGTATGGTAACTCTGGCCGGTACTCAAAACCTCAGCGAATTTGAATTGCATGCCCGCGCCATCACCGGATTACCCATTCCTGAAATCACGCTGGAACGCTGCGGAGCTTCTGCGGTGGTGCTGGCAACTGCCGAAGGCAAAAACCCTTCCTATACAGGTGTAGAAGACGTGCTAAGCAACACCTTAACCGACGTCAGGATCTTCAACAAGCCAACAACACGCCCTTACCGCCGCATGGCTGTGGTACTCACCTACGATAAGCCCGACAGCAATGTCGATGCTGTGAAGGAAAAAGCCATTGACCTCGCGAAACGCATCAGGGTAGTAAACGGATAAGCATGAGACAAACGCTGCTGATATTTTTGATAGCCTATACTGGCCTTGCGGTTTCGCAAAGCACAGTATTTCCGGAGCATTTGCAAAAAACGCAGATTGCCCGTCTGCAGAGTAAGGATTCCATGGTCTATTACCAATGCCACGTGGATGAAGCTTCGCAGGAGCTCACCACCAGCAGCGGGCAAAAGATCATTTCCAAAAAAAGACGGGTGACGATCACCGAGAAATTTGTGATCCTGAAAAACGATTCGCTATACTCCTGCAGGTACTACACATCACCACTGACGAACTATCCGAATAAAAAATTCCCTTACCTGACCTTAAAAGAAGTGAGCAACTGGAATTTTGAGTTACAGAAAGCAAAGCCATTAACGAAGGAAGAAGTATTGCTGGCGGCAGCGATGGAAATAAAAACACACGCCATCATCCATTACGACCTCAACATCAACAAAAGCTGCCCCAACGAGGTGATCATCTGCTACAAAAAGAACCGCGAGCAACTGATCGTGGAAGGCGACTACCTGCTGAGTAAATTACTGAAATGTAATTAGGCTTTTATTTTTGAGGTACATAGAATCCATAGAACAGAAATCATTAAACCATATAAGACAATTAAGGAGATCAGGTAATCCTATCGATAGAACTTATATGAACTTCTATGCCTTATATGGCTAAAAAAGGAATGCAGATAATTAGTGATATGAACTCATTAAAATCTCTCGCTGCTCCCTAAATTTTCTATGTGCCTGTGTGGTTGATAAAATGCAGGTGATCCCTACTTCTTTTTGATCGTCTTCAACTGGATCAGGTCCACCAAAAAGGCAAAAGCCATCGAGAAGTAGATATAGCCTTTCGGGATCTTGAAATGCAGGCCTTCCGCCAACAAGGACAATCCGATCATCATCAGAAAGCATAAGGCAAGCACTTTGAAGGAAGGGTGCTTTTGAATAAAATTGCTGATAGGCTTTGATGCCACAAGCATGATGCTCACTGCTACGATCACAGCCGTATACATGATCCACAGCTCCTGCACCATTCCCACTGCTGTAATGATCGAGTCGATGGAGAATACCAGGTCCAGCAGGATAATCTCGGACAGTAATTTTTTAAAGCTTCCCTGCTTAGTTCCTGGATTTGTTCCATCGGCATCTTCCTCCGTCTTGTGAAAAATTTCTTTGGTGCTTTTGTATAAGAGAAAAATACCGCCGGCAATCAGGATGATGCCTTTTCCGGAAATGCCGATGTCGAACACTGTAAACAATACGGTATCGAGCTTCAGGATCCAGGAGATCACAGCAAGCAGGGCCAGTCGAATGACCATGGCAAGGCCAAGACCCCAATACCGCAGTTTGCTGCGTTGCTCGGGCGGCAGCTTATCGGAAAGAATAGAAATGAATACGATGTTATCGATCCCGAGAATTACCTCGAGCGCGATCAGGGATAATAAGGGAACAATTGCGTCTAAAATCATAAGCGTCTGCTAAATAGACTAAATTAAAGATTATAGAAACAGTTAAACTCTAAAAAAATACAATTTACGGGCTTGCCGTAATTTCCGGTGTAAAATCGAAATTTTCTTAAAAAAATCAGACAGCCCTTTGCCTCACCGGCTTTGAGGGACTTTCCATCAGGGCATATTTTACCAGCATGATCAGCGACATCAGCAGGTTAAGCCCGAGGTAAATGGAACCATAAAGGATAAGATCGCGGGAAGCAGGCGTTGGTTCATGAAATTCGCGGTACTCAGACATGAGCGCCGCAAACAGGAACAGGTTGACGAGGATGGATAAAATGGACAATAACAAGCCAAGTGCTTTATTTCTGAAGATCAGTAAAATGGCAATCCCCAACAGCAATGCGATTGCAAAAGGGTTGAGAAGGGTTCCTGCCATCATCCAGTAATAGAGCACGGAAAGGGTGAAATAGGCCTCAGGTATCAGTTTTAAGTACGGTTTCATGATCTGTAGAAAACGTTTTTTTCTCCGGTTTATTATCTTTCTGCTGTTGTTATTTCGTTAATTGTAATAAAAATCCATCCACATCCTGTGTCCATTCGGCTTTGTACTTTTTCAGGTAATTTTCATGCCCTGATTCCGGGTAGAGCCTCAGTTGCTTTGTGCCGGCCAGGTTAGCAAAGATACGATCGGTTTCACCACGACTCACATTCAGGTCTTTTTCGCCGTACATCAATAAGGTGGGAACTTTTATGTGCTTTGCATAATCTACCGGGTTATGAGAAAAAGCATGGAAGCCATTCTCTAAACCGCCCCAGAAGACCAGCAAACCGGCCATTGGAAATGCAGGCACATGCATGTTATGAAAACGCGCTTCCACGGTTTCCTGCATGGTCCCGAAAGGGCATTCCAGGATGAGCGCATCAGCCTGTAGGGAGGAATCGCACACCGCTTTCATAATAGCCGCCGCTCCCATCGAGGTACCGAATAAAATAAGCGGTTGTGGTGTTTGTTCTTTGATATAACGAAAGGCCGAACACACCTGCTGCGCTTCGTAAAAGCCGATGGTGGTCTGGTTGCCTTCCGAACCGCCGGAACCCATAAAGTCGATCAGAAAGGTATTGTAGCCCAGCTCGTGAAAAACATCTGATTTATCGAGCATCGAAGCCTTATTGCCGCTAAAGCCATGACAGATGAGCACTGTGCCTTTGGCGCTGTCAGCGGGAATGTACCAGCCTTCGATGCGCTTATTGCTTTGCAGGACCACCGGCAGGTAAGGCCTGGCAGGCTTGCTCTTATTTTCAGGTCGCGGGTTGCTAACGCCAAACACAAGGGCCTGCAGCTTAGCCGCAAAAGAAAGCTTCTCCGGGTTCCCGGTTTTCTGAATACCGCTATCGGAAAAATGGGTGAACTTATACGCGTGGAAACCGGCGATCACATTCATCAGCACAAAGCCAATACCTAGTGTCCATAAGGTTCTGCGGAGCCATGCTTTTTTAGTTTTGATCATCGTGAATCTGGATTATCTGGCCGGCGCGCCTGCCGCATCTGCTTCCTGTCCGAACCAGATCACCGCAAAGCCTTTGTAGATCCCAATACCGATCGCGTTCCACTTCACGGCTTTCCACATGTCCTTATTGAGTACCACGTTATTGTGATGCACGCTGCCCTTCCAGGAATCCAGCGCATAGTCCGCCGTCATCACAAAATGATCATATATGGCTTCCGAGCTCCCGCAGGCAATTTCAAAACCATCGGCTTTGTATGACGTCAGCTCGCGCGGCTTGCTCCACATGCAGCCCGATTGCTTGTGATCCGGCGTATAACAGCAGCTGCTCCATGTTCCTTTATCGGACCAGCTATGCGTGTTACAATTCTTTTTGAGATCGGGCTTGTTGGTATAAAGATCTTTGCAATGCTCCTGCGCTACATAGGTGAGCGACACCGACAGTGGAATTTCGGGCAGCTGGTTGGCCTTGCGGTAAGCCATCACCATTGTGTATAATTTGATCTCTTCGGCGCTGAGCTTCGCCTCTGCTATTTTTGCCGGGGTTTGCGCAGTCGTAACATTGCTGCTAATCAGGAAAGACAAGAGCAACAGGCAGATATACTTCCATGGAGTCATAAATCGGGTTTTCATCTTATAATGCGACGAGGAATTTTAGTAACGCAAATCCGGGGAGATTATTATTTTGCGGAACAGGCGGGCTCATGCCTTACCGGAAAATTGACCGAGTTGGCTATGAAACACAAGCGGTTGGCTTCTGCATGAAGCGCATTGGCCTTAGCCACCAGGGCCGGATCTGTAATAGTCACCTGTGGCCTCAGGATCACTTCTTCGAACTTCCCTCCTGTTTCCGTTTCGGTCATCGTTCCCAGAGGCTCATCTCTGTACTCCATCACTACGATGCCCTGATCGGAGCACAGGTGCAGAAACCACAGCATGTGACAACCGGAAAGCGAAGCCAGCAAAAGCTCTTCGGGATTGTATTTCGAGGCATCGCCCCGGAAAGCCGGATCAGAGGAAGCCTCAATCGGCGGCTTATTCTCTGCCGAAATGCGATGGCTTCTTTCGTAAGAGCGGTAATTGGCTGTACCCTTACCTGTATTTCCGGTCCATTGAACGCTGAGTTGATAATGGTGTGATTTACTCATAAGATTGGTTTGAAATCATAAAAAAGAGACTACTCAAATGTACTAAATGATTACCTATTCCTTTTGTGCCTTTTATAAACCTGGATTATCTCCGTTTGAAGTTTTAGAGTAATACTACGGTAAACTTATTTTTTATTTTTTGGCGCCCGGGCGGGCTTTACGCTACAAGTCCCACGCAAAGAACAGCGTGGGAGCTTTCCGCTACAATCCCTGGCGCAGCATACTCCGGAATGGAACGTAAATCTCAAACTTAAAGAAATACTGCGTGAAGGTCCCGATAACTATCGGGAGTAGTGGAAATCCTCCGCTGCCTCTTTGCGGAGATTGAAACGGAAAGCCTGACGGTCCCGACGCGTCGGGACGGCACGCCCAAATGAGAGTCAGGCAGGCACCCAACTATTCAAATTAAGACACTACCTCTTGTATAAGAATTTCTCCGTTCCAAATGTTCTGATAACAGACACATCCTGAATGCTGTAATTTTAAATTTATAAAACGCGAACCTATGAAACGCCTGAACAATTTATTGCCATCTGTTTTACCTGTGGTCGTGCTTCTCTGCCTTGCAGGCAAAGGCTTTTCACAATCCGTACAGCGCAAGGCCCTGATGGGGATCCGCCTCTCGGAAACAGAAAAAGGCCTGCGGGTAGATTCCATTCTCCTGAACAGCACCGGCGAATCCCTTAAGCTAAAAAAGCATGATATCCTGTTATCGCTCAATAACAGCGGCCTCAAAAGCATAGACGACTATAACCGCATCGCTACACAGATCCGCAGCGATGATAAAGTATCCTTTAAACTGATCAGGGGTACTAAGCAGCTCAACCTTTCGGGGAAGGCCCTCGCCCGTCCTCTCGAAACCTCGGCCTATGCCGATGTGTTCTACGACCTGGTAAAATTCAGGCAGGGATACCTGCGCGCCATTACCCGGAAACCCAAAGGGAAAGAACAGCTTCCCTGCATCCTGCTGATTCCCGGCTATGGCTGCGGCAGTATCGAGAACTACAGCGGCAGCTACAATGGGCGGCTTATCGACGAGTGGCTCAAGAGCGGCTATGCGGTAGTCACCATCGAAAAATCGGGACTTGGTGATAGCTACAACTGTGTACCCTGCGCAGAAGCCGACCTGGCAACCGACATAGAGAGTTACAATGCAGGCTACACTTACATGAAAGGCCTGGCCTTTGCAGATACCTCAAAGCTATTTATCTGGGGGCATTCCTTAGGCGGCATGGTGGCGCCCGAAGTGGCTAAGCGCCATCATCCCAAAGGCGTCATCGTATTCGGCACCGTGTTCCGCCCCTGGAGCGAGTTCCTCCCGGAGATGCACCGCATCCAAAAGCCTTTACTCGAAGGCATGAGCTACGAAGATACAGAGGCTTTCACGCGCCTCATTCAAAAAGTGTATTATGAATTCTTTGTACTGAAACGCACCCGCGAACAACTGTACGCGAATCCCGAATACAGGAACATCGTGAGCACTGAGCTGGAATACAAACCGGGCAACAACAATATGTGGGGCCGGCACTGGCGCTTCTGGCAGCAGATCGATTCCCTCAACCTCGCGAAAACCTGGGGCAGCCTCCGCTGTGAAGTGCTGGTGCTCAACGGCGCTACCGACTATGAGCAATGCGCTCCCATTGAGCCTGTCCTCATTGAAAAAACCATAAACACCCTGCATCCGGGCAATGCCACCCGCATCGAGGTAGAAGAGCTCGACCATTTTATGATGAAGAGTAAGACCTATGAAGAGGCTGCCGCCAATTTTAAATCGCAGGAATACACCAAAGGAAATTTTAACCGTGTTATCGCCGATGAAAGTATCCGCTGGCTCAAGCGCGTGTCGGAAAAACCTTAGCGTATGAGCGTTATTCTGTACCTCCGGGAAAGCATTATCTGGCTGAGCATTGAAGCGTTGGTTGAAAGAAACGAAGGACCTACTATCGGAATAAATACTAAATAGTATACATAAAAAAAGCCCCCGGAGTTTTCCGGGGGCTTTTTGTGTTATTCGTTGATTTCTTTTTTGACCGGTTTAAGCTGTGCTTTAAGAATCTGCCCGAAGCCAATAGCCATAAAGGCTGCAAAGGTCGGGTAAAGAATCCACATGGTGTTATTTACGGCAGGCATTGCGAAGATGAGTGCAAATACCATGTGTAATACTGCTGTTATAATCATCCCTACGGAACCGATGACAAAAAAAGGATTCATGTTTTTCATTTTATTGTTTTTAAGGGGTTAAACTAAAACTCAATTACAGATCTTATACTACGGAAACTGTAATTAGTTACAATATTACATTCAAAAAGTCCTCACGACACATCATGAGGACTTTTTTAACATTATTCAACGTTTCCTTTAATCTCTCTTTTTAAGCCAGGCTGTCACCGCCGGCGTGAGCTCTTTCTGGGAGCGGCTTCCCACGAACACACCAATGTGGCCGCCTTTGAAGCTGTACAATTCTTTGTCGCTGGTTCCTACGTAATCATTCAAAGGAATGGTAGCAGCCGGTGGCACCAGGTGATCTTCGGTAGCATAAATATTCAATAAGCCGCAGGTCAGGTTTTTCAGGTTCACTTTTTTGCTTCCCACTTCCAGCTCGCCTTTGATGAGCTTATTGCCCTGGTAAAGGTCTTTCATAAACTGCCTGTAACATTCACCGGCCTGGTCGGGGCTTTCGCTGATCCATTTTTCCATGCGCAGAAAGTTCAATAGCTTGTCTTTATCATCCATCGAACTGCTCAGCGTTTGCTGCTTCTGCAATTTCATCATCGGCTTCAGCATATCAAATCCCTGGTTCAGGAAGTCGCCCGGAATGAGGCCATCGAAGCCATCCACCAAGGTATCAAAATCCATGTCCTTGCTCCAGCGGAACAGCAGGCCGTCGTTGGTACTGAAATCAACCGGCGTCACATGCGTCACGAGGTTCTTCACTTTATTAGGATACAGGGAAGAATAGATCACGCTGAAAGTTCCACCCTGGCAAATGCTCAGGATATTGATCTTCTCCAGGCGGTGTTTCTTACGGATAAAATCCACGCAGTTGTTGATGTAACCGTTGATGTAATCATCCATGCTGATGAAACGGTCAGCCTTCGACGGGTTGCCCCAATCGATCAGGTAAATATCCAAACCGGCATCCAGCAGGTTTTTGATGTAGCTGCGGTCAGGCTGGATATCCAGCATTTTATAGGTGTTCACCAAAGCATACACCACCAGCACAGGCGTTTTATACGTTGATTCCGTTTCCCTGTCGTACCTGTAAAGGGTTAGCTTGTCTTCGTTATACACTGCGGTTTTAGGAGTGGTTGCAATGTCCACTTCATGGATCTCATTGAGCGTTTCATAGCTTTTCAGCATCTTGCTGCTCATGTTATTGATCTCTTCCATTAATTTATTTTCCATGTGGCCGGGTGATTTGATTTTTAAATATACAATTGTTTTTTACAAAAAAGGCTGCCCACAAACACATTGGCAGCCTTCTTATGATTGTGCTATGAACACAAAAAGATCGGGAATTATTTCTTCTTACCTTTCGCTTTTTCTTCTTCAAACAACTCGACTGAAGCGGCATTTTGCATAGCCAGCTTGGTTTGCAGGTCTTTTACGGTTTTCTTAAGATCGTGAATGGTTTTGTATACTTCTTCCATTTCGCTTTTGAAAGCAATCGGGTATTGCGCGAACACATTCTCAAATTGTTTCTGAAAATGTTTTTTCACTTCCATGGTCAATGTTAAAGCATCCGCTTTTACCTTAGAGAATTCGTCGGTAGCAAACAGGTCCGAAAATGTTTTCTCGTTGGTTTTGATCCACTCGTTATACATTTCCTGAGCAGTAGGTACCGTGTACGAACCGGCAGCCATGTTTTTGTATTTCTCCTGGGTTTCTTTAGCCAGGGTTTCCATAGAAGCCTGCATCGTTTTATACAACTGAGACTGCAGCTCCGATTGCTTAATGCTGTACTCGGTTACTTTGTCAAGCAATTCGATGGTTGCTTCCACATTCTCCTTTTCTTTGCCCGGGTTAGCCAGTTTCAGTAAAGGCTCGAATGTTTTGGCAAAAATGTTATTCATTTTGGAATACAGCTCTTTCAGTTGCTCGGAGTTTCCTGAGAACATCTCCGGGAACTGAGCCGACATATTCTGCATTTGTGCATAATACTCTTTTCCTAAACCGTTTTGGTTTACGAAGAAGTTCTGCATTTGCTTGGTAGCATTATCAAATACCTCTTTCAGGCTGTTGTTGTTGAAGAAAGAACCAAACATCTGCTCGGTCATGTTCTTGTAATTATCAGCCGAATAGATCGATTTCCAGGTATCAGCGCTGAAATCCGCGTTTTTGAGCGCAGTCATCATCGGCTGGAACATTTCCTGTACTTTCATGAATACCTGGTTTCCTTCGAACATGTTTTTGAACATGTCTTTATTGAAAGGGTTTTTCATGTTGCTTGAAAACACATCGTAAGATGTGTTCATCGAGTTCATCCAGCTGTTGTAAATATTTGTCCAGGCGTTGTTCATGGTCGAGAAGCTGGTATTATAGTCATTCACGTTTTTACCATAATTCACCATAGAGTTATAGATGCTTTGGTTGAAATCGGTCATTTGTTTCAAACCTGACATTTGCTGGTTATACCAGTTTTTGAAGAATTCCTCAGGTTTTACCTCGTTTGCGAAAGGATTGGCCGTGTTGCCGTTCATTCCGTTAAACATAGAAGCTTGTTTTTCCATCATATCTTTATAGAAAGACTGGCTTTCGGCTACTACATTTCCTGAGGCAAAAGCCGATTGGAATTTTTTGGCAGAATCCATCCAGGCGTTCATGGCGTTGGCCTGTGCGTCCATCATATTGTCGATGATTGGGTTGTTGGTTTTCATTTTTGGTGTTTTAAATATATGTATAAATCAAGAATTCTATTTACAGGACTGAAAATCAAGCAAATACAGGCTTTCTTTGAAATTCGCTGCAAATGTCGGCAATTTTCCTAATACGTGTCAAGTAAATTCGTATTAATTTTTTGTTAAATAGTCGTAAAAATAATTTACTTGGTCTAAACTTAAATATCATCCCAAATAGTTGACATTTTCAATTTTTTTTTTGAAAATTACCTGAAACAAACCTATTTATGATTGAAAACGGACAAACTTACACGCACGAATTTTCATTTACACAGGACGAGGTAAACCGCTTTGCGGAAGTAACCGGCGACAAAAATCCTGTCCATATTGATGCTGCCTATGCCGCAAAAACGATGTTCAAACGTCCTATTATGCACGGCATGTTGGGTGCATCGCTGTTCAGCAAGGTATTCGGCGTGTTGTTTCCCGGCGAAGGAACCATTTACCTGAAGCAATCGCTGAGCTTCCTGAGGCCGATGTATGTAGATACTAAGTATGAAGCTGTATTTACGGTAAAAGAAGTGATCAAAGACAAAAACCGCGCAGTCGTGGAAACCCTCATCAAAGATAAAGACAGCGGCAATGTGTGCACCAGCGGTGAAGCAACCGTCATGAACGTGGATAAAATCAAATAATTACGCATTCAGAATACGCATATACGAATGCGCCCATTTCAGGCGATAACTCTGATTCGTATATTCGTAAATCCGTAATCATTTACCTTACAATCAATTAAAGTAATGGCTAACAGCGTCGACTGCATAGCGTTTTCATACATCGGAAAAACCATTGAGGCTTCGGGCCTGCTGGATACCTGGTTCAAAAACATCCATGCAACTGTTTTCGACGATCTTCCTACGGTCAATACCTTTGTAGAGAATAAAGAGCTGGGGATTGAGCTTTCCATCAATGATGATGGTATCATACAGGCGATATTCCTGTTCCGGCATTCAAGGGTCACACCGCCTTTATCAGGAACCTTTGATGTGTCAAGAGCCGAGCTGAAGAAAAAATTAGGGCCTCCGTTTTTTTCATATGAAAAGGATTTGAGCGAGCCTTATGATTTTTTGTGGAAAAGCAACGATAAGTGGCTTAGTGCTGATAAATCGGCTTATATCACTTTTACGTACAATGAAGATGATTCCCATATTTTCCAGATAGCAATCGGAAACCATGAACCGTTTAATTAATTAAAACCATTCATATATGACTCAATCAAACAACAAGCGTACGGTATTGGTTACAGGAGCTACCGGCGGTCTGGGCACTGCCATGTGTAAAAAGCTTCACAGCGAAGGGTTCAGGGTAGTCGGAAATTTCCATACGAAGGAAAAAGCCGAAAAATGGACACAGCAAATGAATCATGAAGGCATTCACATCGAGCTGTTTCACGGCGATGTGAGCGATTTCGAAAGTGCAGGCAACATGATCAAAGAGATCGAAGCCAAATACGGGCACATCGATACGCTTGTGAACAATGCCGGTATTACACGCGACGGACGTTTGATCAATATGAAACCCGAAGACTGGCATGCGGTGATCGGCACCAACCTCAACTCGGTGTTCAACTGCACACGCCATGTCATCCAGGGCATGATAGACCGTAACTTCGGACGCATCATCAATATCTCTTCGGTAAACGGGCAACGCGGACAGTTCGGGCAAACAAATTACTCGGCTGCCAAAGCGGGCATGCACGGCTTCACCAAATCCCTTGCGATGGAAGTGGCCAAATACGGCGTCACCGTCAATACCATCTCGCCGGGCTATATCGGTACCGACATGGTGATGGCCGTTCCTGAAAAAGTGTTGAACCAGATCGTGGCGCAGGTGCCCATGGGCCGCTTAGGCGGGACGCATGAAGTGGCGCACCTCGTGGCTTTCCTGGCAAGCGAGGAAACAAGTTTCATTACCGGCGCCAACTACAGCATCAACGGCGGCCAGCACGTATATTAAACGCTATGTCGTAATGGACATCCTATCGTTGACTGATCACGCTAAAACACCTAACTCTATTTCTTATCATGGGCAAAAAAGATCCCCGCATCGACGCTTACATCGACCAATCGGAAGAGTTTGCAAAGCCAATTCTGAATCACCTCCGTGCGCTTGTACACAAGGTCTGTCCGGATGTAGAGGAAATCGTCAAATGGAGCTCTCCGCACTTTGATTATAAAGACGGCCCGATGTGCCACATGGCTTCTTTTAAAAAGCACTGCGCCTTCGGCTTCTGGAAAGCAGCTTTGATGAAGGACGAAAGCCTCATGGCGACAGCGAAATCCGAAATAGCGATGGGGCACCTGGGAAGGATCACTTCCCTGAAAGATCTTCCATCGGATAAGGTATTGACCGGCTATATTAAAGAAGCCATGAAACTCAACGAAGCCGGCATCAAGTTACCATCCAAATCAAAACCCGCCAGCGAAGCACAAAAGGAAGCCCTGAAAACACCGGATTACCTGGTACAAAGCTTTAAGAAACACAAGGAAGCAAAAAACGTATTTGAGGCCTTCAGCTATTCCAACAAAAAAGATTACATCGAATGGCTGGAAGATGCCAAAACCGAAGCGACACGGAACAAGCGCCTGGAAACTGCGCTGGAGTGGATGGCGGAAGGGAAGACCAGGCACTGGAAGTATCAAAAATGATTCTTGTTTTTTTCACATAAAAAAAGCGTCACGAATTATTGTGACGCTTTTTTTATGCTGTTTTTTTAATGGAGACCATTTTTTGGGCGCCCGGGCGCGCTTTCCGTTGCAAGTCTCGTCACGAAGGGCCGTGACGAAAGCTTTCCACTACAATCGCTGGCGCAAAACCCGTTCCAATACATCGACAGACGGAATAGTACTGACTGATACCTAAGTAACAAGCCTATATCACTCTTTAATGCGATGCCGTTGCTGCAGCTGCCTGCTGTTTCTTTTTCACGATCAGGCTTACACGGTATACCATAAAGATACAGACCACGGTAATGCCTACCATCACCCAGCCCAGTGTATCGAAATGCTCTATCGGGCTGCTGTTGCTTGCCTGGAAAACGATAAGCCCGCTCACACCGGCGGCAAGGCCCCCGGCCATTTGCTGAAGCGATGAGTTGATGCTCATAAAGGCGCCCCTGTCCTGCATTTCCGGCAAGGCGGTTGTCAGGGCCATCGATGGCACCATGCGGCTCATGATCCCAATCATCATCAAAACGTTCACAACCATCACTACCCAGAGTGGAACCGGTGTGAGCGTGGTGTAAATCATTACCACCACCATCATCCATACGGACGCCAGCGTAAACAGGGTAAACTTATTCATCTTATCCGCCAGCTTCCCGATCAGCGGCATAATGATGAGCGAGCTGATGCCCGCTACCATGAAGAGGGAAGGCAATTGCTCTTTGGTGAGATGAAGGTTGTTAATGGCGTAAGCGCTTCCCCAGGGCATGATCATAAAGCCGCCCAGCGAAAGCAAGGCCGTCGCCAGGAAGCCAACCCTGTATTCGCGCCTGGCAAGCGTATGCATCAAATGCTCGAAGGCATTCTTTTTATGCTTAATCTCGAGGTGCTTGGTAATCGGCTGCATCTTCACCACAATCACCAGCCAAATAATGGCGGCAAGACCCACGATCATAAAGAAAGGCGCCTGCCAGCCGAGGCTGTTGGCAATGGCCAGGCTGATGGGAATGCCGAGCACCTGGCTGGCACCGAAGCCCATTTGCATGAAACCCATCACACGACCGCGTTGCTGGAAGGAGAAGAGGTCGGCCACAATAGCCATAGAGATGGAACCGATGACCCCGCCAAAAATACCGGTAAAGACACGGGCTGCGATGAGCAGAGGATAGGTTGTTGCCAGGCCGCAGAACAAGGTGCCGACGATGAAACCGATATAAAAGAACAGCAGGAGTTTCTTACGGTCGAAGCTGTCGGCAAAGCCTGCTGTTAAAAGCCCGGAGATGCCGGCGCTGATGCCGTAGCTTAAGACGGCAAATCCGAATTGCTTCGTCGTAAGGCTCATGGATTTCATCAGCAGATCGCCCAGGGGCGACATAACCATGAAATCGAGGACCACGGTAAATTGGGTAAGGGCAAGAAGCACGATGACCAATACCTGGTAAGCGCTGAATTTAGGAGTCTCAAGAGGTGCTGCGGGAGATACCGCGGGGTTGGGTTGTTTTGGAGTAGTTGTTGTTTCCATAAATAAAAAATAAATTAATCGGGCAGCTCTTCGCAGATAAATCCTGCTTTGCTGATCCTGTGAATGATATCTGTTGTATTGTTAACCCGGGATTCGATGCGGAGAACCTTGTCAATGTCCTCCTGGTCGATATTCCAGTCGATGATCGATGTTTCTGCATTGAGCAGTGCGCTGATCTCTTTGTGCGCATCTTCTGTTTCTATATTGGTTTTAAAGATCAAAATGTGCATGGTGCATAGTTTAAGGCGTTAGTGCTTTTAAAACGAGCTCAAGGGTTTCGTACATGGTTTTTTTAGAAAATTTATAAGGTCTGTTGCCAATGCTTTTTCCTTTATCCTCAAACTCGAGAAGCGTGTACAATGGCCCGAAGGCCACGCTCCAGTATGATTCGAAGGACATAAAGTGCAGCTGCTTATTTGCGATGGCGTTTTTGACAAACAATTGCATAACCGGCCTGAAGGATCTTGTGATGTCTTCCAGGATGGGCTCTGCGTAGTGCGTGCGTTTTATCTTTTCATAGAACTTGGCGGCTTCCTTATGCTTCAGCCAATAGGCCGCACGGTTTTCCCATTGCTTTTTAAGCCCTTCGGCAAAAGGCATCTCCGGCGAAAAGCCTTTCATGGTTGCCTGCAACATCCGCTTCCCCTCTTCAATTCCCAGGCGGATGATCAGGTCCTCCTTGTTCTTATAATAGATATACAGCGTGCCTACCGAAATGCCGCAGGCCTTTGCCAGCTTCTGCATACTGAAGCCGTCGAAGCCGTCGCGAAGCAGCATCGCAATCGCATTTTGCTTAACCAGTGTTTCCTTATGTATGTCTCTTATTCTCATTCCGGGTACAAATATAAATGAACGTTCATTCATTTACAAATTATTTTTTCCGGCCGAGTTTAATAGCCCTTTCCGGGCAGGCAGTCACACATAAGCCGCAGGAATGGCATTGGTCTTCGTGCAGCACATAGGCTTTTTCCCTTCCGTGAACCCGCGTTTTGAGCTTCCCGATGAATGACAGTCCCTTGAACTGCTCATCGGAAATGGGGCCCATGGCCAATACATCGTAAGGGCAGACCTCCACGCAGGGTCCTTTTCCTTCGCAGGCATCCAGGCTGATCAGCGGCATCAGCAAGCCGGGTTCTTCTTTACAAGGTGTAGTATCAGGCATAAGGCATGTATTTTCTGCAAACCTACAGCGAAGAAGCAGCCTGCACAAGAGCTAATAGGCCGGCTAAATCCTGAAGACGGTGAACGGTTGCAGGTAAGCGGTGAACGCTTAAACCTTTATCTGGATGACAAATCCACCATCGCCTTCTATGATTATTCCCGGCAAGACCTGTGGTTACTTCACCGGCTCGCGGAGAATGGTTTTCAATTTTCCGGGAGGTGTTTTGCGGAAATCCGACAGGTAGATCTCATGATGCTTTCCGTTTTTCTGAAAGTTGTGCTCGTCTATGAAGGCTTTCATCTGTAACAGGGTCTCTGGCTCCCGGTCAAAGGGTCCCACATGCAGCATCTGAACCGATTTCCCCTCTTCCATCTCATAGAATGTCACATCCGTAATCCCCGGAATGCCTTTCTTACTGAAAGCAATTTCCTTCGCTTTCAGCACGTCGGTTTCCCGCACAAAATCCGGCAGGCGGATCAGCAGCCTGTACTCCCATTCGCTCCGCGGGATCTTTTGCGGCGCTTCCTGCATCGTCACGGTTCCATACTGCTTTTCGTCGAACCACCACAAGCCTTCCAGCCTGGCTACGGTAAAATCAAGTGCCTTTGCTTTATACATGAACTTGAGTGCATAGGCTGTTGCATAGAGGGCCTGGAGCCTGGCGGCATATTCCGGAGCCGACGGATCGCCTTTCCCGCTGAGTGAAAGGTACTGTGCGGCTTCTACGGTGATCAGCTCGGGTTTTGTTTTAGCTGTATAATAAGACTTATAGTGTTTGGTAAGGTCTGTTTTCATGAGTTATAGTTTAAGTGATACCGGCTTTATGGACCGGCAATAGATTACTTTTTCAAATTTTAGCCTGGTTGATACGAATACATGCCCAAATGCCACGAATATACATCCGGCAAAATGTACTGCTTTTTAAATCCTAATTTCACTCCCGAAACACTATCAAACACGACGTATGAAAAAAACGATTTTACTGATGGCCCTGGCTGTCGCCTTTGGAGCTACAAGCTTACAGGCTCAGACAAGCGGTGCTAAAAAACCAGCCACTGCTAAAAAAGCGGCTCCAACCGAAGAGGAACTGCAAAAAACATTTGACGAACGCTTCGCCGAAATTCTAAACCTCGTAACCGTTGCTTCCAAAGACTCGGCGGCAGGCGTAGCTACCGGCTTATTCGGCACCAAAAAAGAATATGGTGTCTACCCGGTAAACAAAGGCAAAAGCCTCCCGTATACCACCCAGGAAGAATACACCTTCTATTCCAGGTGGGAATACCGCGCCGAATTCGGAAAATTCAAAGCGGGACAGGAAGCCCAACAAACAGCCATGGAAGAAAAGATCACCAAGCTGGTTCAGGATAACATTGCCAAAACCAATTGGAAACAGGTTACCACCACAGGTAAAAACGATGAGAAAACCAAAGAGTTGTTACATTACAATAATCTCAAAGGTGGAAATCACATTCGCCTGAAGGTTTCGAAACGTAGTACCGGCAATGTTATTATTTTAACCTGGGACTAATACCTTACTTTTCCCCCAATTAAACCGGCCTTCGTGCCGGTTTTTTTCGTTTATGCAATACTGAATCCTTAATTTATCTATTTCTTTTTTCCTTGATGAAAAAAGAAACAAAAAAATCAAGAACGAACACCAACCCCCATTTTTTTTGCGCACATGCCTGCCCGGGAAACGGAGTGAAAAAATGGTGGTTCGCACTCACGACACGTCGTGATTCACACCAGCCGCACTATTACCAATGTATGCATGAACTTATATCAATGCTGTTTGGACAAACGATTTTTTCTCACCAACACCATGATCATCACAGCCGGCAGCAGGAAAAAGAAAGAGGCACCGCCCGCCAGTCCATAGTCATGCTTTGAAAGACCGATGAAGATGTCCTGCAGATTCATGATACAATAGGCCAGCAGGGAAACAGTAAGCATAGGCCCTGAGCCGCGCAGCACCGAAAAAGCAATGATCCCGGCAATGGCAATTTGCCTGGCCCCCCACATCTGCGCGAGGTAGTGAATGCCGGTGGCTGTAAAATCAATTTCAGGCATAAAGGCTTCCGGAGAAAAGTAAAGGGAAATCCCAACGAAAATTCCCAGCAAAGCAATGAGGCCCGAAACGATCCTGATCCACAAAGGGATCTTAGGTATGAGGGTAGTTGTCATAGTGTAGTCTGTTAAATGTATTACTGCAAAGCTTGTTTATTCATTGCCAAACCGGATGAAGGGGGAGCCGGGATTTCACTTTGAAAAAACAAAGATCCGCTCCGGCCCCTTCCCACCATTTGGCTTAGTTGAGGGCGATGTAAATATCCACTTCGGCCTGTTCCGGGTTTTGCGCTTTCGTACCGTAGATCTCAAAATCCCCGCTATAGGCCCTGTTCAGCGGCATGCTCCAGATGCTTGTCCATTCTTTGTACACAATCCCATCCGATAGCTTCCCGGAGGCCGTGAATACCTCAAAGGTTTTTGCGGGAACACATACGCCGGTAAGTCCTTCCGGAATAGCATCCAGGTCTTTTACCTTATAGCCCAGCACCGTTGTGTAAGGTTTTGTATGATCCTTTTCATAATCGGTATACAGGGAGTAGATCTCTTCGCTCAACTTGTCCGTTACCTTTGAAGAAATACCTTCCGCCATGAACCGTTCCCATAGGGCCGGGATGTCTGTGGCGGCCTGGCCGTTCTCATTACTTGTTCTCACCGACAAGCCGACGATGTAAAAGGTTTCAATGTTTGTTTTCATAGTGGTTGATTTTAAAGGTGATTAAAATGATTCGTCGGCACTCGGGCCATAGCTTCCCGGGATCTTCACATCCAGCAGTCTCAGGAATACGCCGAGCTGTGCCCTGTGGTGAATGATCTGGCTCATTGCCATCCGTAACACTTCCCATTTAGGTTCTGTGCTGTAAATGATAGCGCCGCTTCTCAAGGTCCACATATCACTAAGCGCTTCTTCCTTTCCTGCTTTCAGGTGTTTGCGGGCATCTTCGAGGCATCTTTCAAAATAATTCAGCAGCTCTTCCGTGGTGTTTACATCTTCCACCTGGTAGGGATTTTTTTCAAAGTCCAGCTCGCTGGTCGTAAAAGTCATACCGACCCAGGTAGGCAGCTCGGCAATGTGCGATGCCAGGCGCTTGATGGTCATGCTCTTCTCGTGTGGTTTCCAGCCGAACTTGTCTGTCGGGATAGCGGATAACATGCTACGGGTTGTTTTTGCCTCGTTTTCTAACTCTTTGGTAAATGCTTCAATTTGTGTCATAATGGTGGGTTTTTAAAAGATTATGGTACAAAGTAAAACCCGGCAAGTGACAGCCTTATGTCAGTAGGAAAATAGAATTCTTAAAAGCCTGGGAAATTAGATGCTAATACACTGAGAATGAATACATTTAAATTAGAGGGCGCCGTCACGACGTGTCGTGAGGCCATCGCCACTCGCTCTTTGTCTGCCCTGCGGGACAAGCAAAGGAGCTCAAACAGGCCGCTCTGTCCCTGGCGCAGCATCCCGGTTTTAGCTTCCATCTCTGCGAAAGGAGAAAATAAGGATAGGGCTGATGACGTTTTATTGTTTTTGAGAAATGGTGACCGCGATGTTTTTGATCGTTTCTTTCAGGTTCAGCGGCTCTGCGATCTCGGCCCTCTCGCCGAACATCATGTACCAACGGGCAAAACCCTCAAGCGAGCAGGTCAGAAAGGTCATTTCCACCCTGTCTTTCAGCGGACGCTCAGACACATAGCCATTGTAATATTTCTGCTCGCCAAAATATTTCACAATGTCCTTATCCACCAGCATAATGACTTTGTGCAGCTCCTTTTTTTCTTTGGTGATCTGTTTCAGGTATTCCTTTAAGGGCGGGTGTTCCTTCTTGAAGGGCAAGGGTGTACTAACGATCTGCGTAATGCGGTCGGTACGGAAATTACGGTAATCATTCCTCAGCTGGCAGAAGGCGATCAGGTACCAGTTGGAGCCTAAATAAAAAACACCGACCGGCTCGATGTTCCGCGAGGTGGTTTCCTGGCTGTGATTGGCAAAATAGGTAATGGTAAGCACCTGCCTGTTGGAAATACCTTTCAGGATGACCTGCAGGGAGCCCGACCCGCTTTTTTCCTTGGTAATCCAGGGATTGCCGAGCACTTCGATGTGATTGTCCATCACCTCCAGGTGGTCTTTCTCTGCTGAGCGCAACACCGCTCTTACCTTATACATCGCCGATTTAAAGCTCTCATCGGTAGAGACATCGGTCAGTTTTTCCACCAGCTTTTCGGCTGTCAGAAAAGCGGTGGCCTCTTCCATGGTAAACATCACCGGCGGCAAGCGGTAACCGTCCATGATGGAATAGCCCACGCCTGTTTCTCCCACAAGCGGAATTCCCGCCTCTTCCAGTGTGCGGATGTCGCGGTACACCGTACGCAGGCTGATGTTGAAGCGGTCGGCAATGTCCTGGGCCTTCACAATGCGTTTGGATTGAAGCTGGATCAGGATGGCAGTTACACGGTCGAGACGGTTCATAGCGGCGTTAAATAATTTAAAATCTGTTTAAAAAACAAATATATAAAATGGCGATGGTTAATTGGCTGCGGCAATTAGCTTTATCTTAGAGACGTGGAAAAAATCCCCTTATACACGATAGGACACGGCACAAGACCGGCGGAGGAATTCCTGGATCTGCTTAAAAGCAACGGCATCAGCTATCTCCTCGATGTGCGCTCCAGGCCCTATTCACGCTACAATCCGCACTACAACCGCGAAAGGCTTCAGCAATTTCTGCAACAACATGGCATCATCTATGTATTTATGGGCAATAGCCTGGGCGGAAAGCCTAAAGATCCTTTATGCTACGACAACAACAACCGCGTGGATTACACGAAACTAAAAGACATGCCCTTTTTCAAAGCCGGCATCGAACGCTTAAAAAACGCTTACGCCAGGAACTTAAAGGCAGCCATCATGTGCAGCGAAGGCAAGCCGCTGGAATGTCACCGCACACATCTTATCAGCAAGGCACTCGATAAAGAGGGTATACTCATTACTCATATTGATGAGAAAGGCCACCTCATCAGCCACAGCGGGTTAATGAACCTGCAAAGTAAAAAACCAGGGAGCGATTTGTTTAATGATTAGCCTCTCTCTTTCAAGGTACTCCTGATCCAGAATCCCTTAGGGACTTCATAGCGAAACGCTATTTCCTTTTGAAGACTTAAAGCCGTTAAGCTCAGATAGAGCTTCGGTGATTGTTGCACCTGAGCGCTGAGATGCTCATTGATAAATACGGTTTGCGGGAGGTTGCCCTGCTCCATTGCCCTGACAATGCGCAAGAGCTCTGTGAGGATTTCCTCATCGGGCTGAACGGGGTACTTAAATTCAAAAGGGAACGATGGAATGCCATCATGCCCCTCTTCCAGGTATCCCCACATACAGCGGTAGCCATAGCCAAAATACCATTCCGGCATTTCTATAAATTTTTCCTTTTCTTCGAAACGGGTGTGCTCTGTTTTCGATTTCCAGAAAAAATGGTAATCGCCCAGGTATTCAGTTTCCATCTGCAGCTTGGCGGTATCAAATTCAATATTCCGGAGCAGGTGCTCAAATTTGAGAACAAAACAATCCCAGTCGTCTTCCACGCTTTTATACGTGGCAGCAAAAGCAAGGACCGGCTCATCGTAAAAGGAATAGCGCTCCGTAGCGCCGAGACTGAACATGTCCCTGCTGATCACCGGGTAGGGATTTTCCCTGAGCCGACGGATAACATTCTGCGATGCTTCGACATCGCCCTTCAGCGTGATCCTCCCGTGTATGATGGTATGTGAGCCCATGATTCTTTAACAAGCTCTGGCTTCCACCACTCTTTTGTCAAAGCCTTTTGCGATGAGCCATATTCCTAAGATCAATTCCTGCAGGGCGGTAACTGCATTCAGGCACAGGTACTCCGTGGTAATAATTTCTACAGCCTGGAATAAAACCAGGATACTGGCTGTTGCCGATAAGACATTGCCTGCTAAGCCGCAAATAGAAAGCCATTTAGGGATGAGCCTTGATTTCAGAAGCAAGGTATAGAGCATCAGATTCCCCGTACATAACACCAGGATCATGAAGACGTGGTTGATGTGATCCCGCGTAGATTTGAGCACATGCCCCAGTACCTCGAAGGTTAGAACGTCGCGGGATGGGTTCTCCACGTATTTCTGGCTTAGCACCAAAATGGCAGGCAGGAGTATGGTGCCGATAAACACAAGCGTGGCAGCGATGATTCTCATACTCAAAAAGCCGGTTGACAAATGACTGCCAAAGCCTTTGATAAAGGGATGCACTAAAACAGCAATTCCAAGATAAGCAAGCCCCATGACGAACTGGCAGAGAGCAGCAATGATCACCTGGTTAGGATTTGCCGCCGCTTCCGTTAAATAAGCCGCTCCATCAACAGCCGGTGCAACACTAAAAATTCCGGCAAGCATAGCACCTAAGAATAAAACGCCTGTTACTCTTCCTGTACGTTTAACTGAATCCATGGTTAGTTTTTTTTGATACGATGAAATATTGATTTGATGTTGCGGGCAGTAGTTTGCTTTCCGTCATCTCAAAACTCTCCATTGTTATCAATTTTTCCAACTCATTTAGTTTAAACGGCTTAATTTGAGGGACCAGCGCGATTTTACTGAACATTGAAAACAGGCTGTTTAGAAATGGCTTTTCGCCCATACAGGGTGTAACGGATATGAGCAGGCCACCAGGCTTTAAAAGCTGATGCATCCGCACAACAGCTGCCTCAGGGTCTTCCAGCAAATGCAGGATATAAAAACTGAACATAACATCGTAGGTGCCGGGCTTAAGATGTTCATCAAAAATAGTAGCATGTGCATACTCAATGTTTGGATCTTGCGTTTTTGTCCTGGCAAGCGCAATCATCTTTGATGAAAGGTCAATGGCATGAATCGTGTTTACGGCTCCGGATAGCTCACGCGAAAAAAGCCCTGTTCCACAACCGAAATCCAGAACGGTATCTGTTGGCTTCAGATAGCTTTTTACAAGATGGCTGATAGCACGATGTATTTTTCCATCTCTTTTCTCTTCCCTGTCATAGCTGCCTGCAGCCCTGTCCCAGAACTTTTCCGCTTTATTTCGGGAATCTGTTTCCATACTTAGTATCCATAAGGCTTCCGGACGTTATGCCATACATTGGCTCCATGTCAAAGCACCGGGGTTTCAAAAGTATTAAAAATACATGTTGTTTACAGACTAAATGAGTAAACAGCGATAAAGCTTTTTTATAGTGCTTCCTTGTTACAGCAGCTCAACATAGCCTTCCGTGCCGTTTACCCGGATCCTCTGCCCATCCCTGATGAGTTTGGTAGCATGCTCTATCCCGACAACAGCAGGCAGACCGTATTCACGGGCAACCACTGCCCCATGCGTCATCAGCCCGCCCACTTCGGTGACGAGGCCCTTTAAGGATACAAACAAGGGTGTCCAGCTGGGATCAGTAAAGGAGGTCACCAGGATATCACCCTCTTCGATGTCGGCATCTTCGATCGATAGGATCACGCGTGCGCGCCCTTCCACGATCCCGGAAGAGACTGCCAGGCCGGCAATGGCCCCGGCAGGGAGATTCTCGTGCCTGTACCTGCCGGCAATGACCTCGCCATCAGAAGTCATTACACGGGGCGGCGTGAGCTTTTCGTAAGTTTTATACTCTTCTTTCCGTTGACGGATGAGCTGGTAATCCGTTTGATGTGTCTCTACAAGGGCGCGGAACTCCTCAAGGCTCAGGTAATACACATCTTCTTTTTGCCGGATAACCCCGGCCTGTACGAGGCCTTCAGCTTCCCGCAATAAGCCCTGCTTATAAATGAAGTAGCGATTGACCAGGCCGTATTTAGGATACTCCCGGTAGCCTATGAAATGGCGCAGCAGGCTGATCATGCGTTTTGTGTCAGCGGCTTTTTGCTCGCCATCCGGTAGCTGCCTCAATCGCGCCAACAGATCCTGCTCTTTTTTCAACGCTTCCTGCAAGCCTTGTTCAAATTTCCGTTTGCTTTCACCGGGCTCAAAGTTTTTAATGTTCGTGAGGATCACCGGAATCAGCGTTGCCGGCTTTTCACTCCAGCGCGTTCTCGTAATGTCCACTTCTCCCACACAGCGCATGCCGTATCTATCCAGGTAAGCATGGATAGCTTCATTGGCTTCTTTTCCACCCTCAAGGCGAAGCAGCCCCTCCAAAAAGTCATCCTCTTTCTGTTCGCGCAGGTAGTCGGTCACCGCCGGATAAGGGCGGATCACATCGGCTACATCCAGCAGTGCCAGGCCCATTTCAGAGGTAATATTATATGGTACAGATTGAGAAAGCGTATCCGCTGCATTTTTTTCGCCTAACCATTCCTTCATGTTTTCGTTGATCCATGAGGAAACATTCATTCCAAGCATGATCACACGCATACTTTGTGAGTTGAACATCGCCTTCTTTACCTCCTGCATGTCTTCCCGGATAAAGTCAAACAGCGCTACTCCCGATTTTGTCCGGATAACCTGCTTCAGCTCTTCTATGGATGCCTGGCTCGCCCTGATGAGCTCAGGAACTATTTCCGGATTAGTTTCAAATGCAGTGAGGTACTCCCACGACAGGTCATTTCCCATGTAAGCGGGGCTCTGTGCCGGGGTAGCCTGTACCGGTTTGAAAAAATCTTTCCGCCCGGCGATGGTGATGAGCGCATCCCTGACAAGCTGATCGGATTTCCCAAAGACCTCAATGAATTTTTCACGGCTTTCAGGCGCAGCGAGTTGCCGGGTAACATCAACAAATAATCTCCCGCCGGCTGCATGCGCATTGGCCGTTAATTGAAAAAAAGACAAACCCAATGGCTTCATGGCATCCGTCATCATTTGATTGTGCCCGACGGATACGTAAACATGATTTTCATTATCCCGGATTTCTGGAATTGGAAATATTGTGGTGATGGGCCTGCTTTGGACCACATAAAACACAGCACCGGCCAGGCACCATTCAATGTCCTGCGGGCTGCCGAAATGTGCTTCGATCGTTCTGCCCAGCCGCTCAAGCTCAAGGATCTGCTCATCGCTGAGCGCCTGCCTGTTCTGCTGCTCAGGCTCCAACTCCTCCTGTTTCGTGCCACCCTTTTGTAAAGCATAGATCGCCAGTTTCTTGACCCCTATTTTTTTATCATGGATGTTGCCCTCCCGCACGTTGTAGTGATCGGCATTCACCAGGCCCGACACCAATGCCTCGCCCAGTCCAAAGCCGGCGTCAATGGACACCACTTTCCTGTTTGAGCTTAACGGATCGGCCGTAAACATAATTCCCGAAACATCCGGAAAGATCATCTCCTGGACAACAACCGATAAGGAAACACGTTGATGATCGAATCTATTTTGCAGGCGGTAAATAACCGCACGCTCTGTATACAAAGACGCCCAGCATCGACTGATGTGCTTCAACACAGATGCTGTCCCGATCACATTCAGGTAGCTATCCTGCTGCCCCGCGAAAGAAGCCGTGGGAAGGTCTTCGGCAGTAGCACTGGAACGAACGGCATAGGCCTTTCCCTCGCCTCTTAGCTCAAGGTGCCGGGCAATGTCCTGCACAATGCCTTCCGGGATCACCGTTTCCTCAATCAGCTGCCTGATCTTTGCACTCAGCTCAGCAATTTGTTTCCTGTCATCTGCTTTCAGAACAGCCAACTGCTCCAATAGTAAACCAAGCATTTCGTTGTTGCCGGTAATTTTGGTATACGCTTCGGTTGTCACACAAAAGCCTCCGGGGACCTGGACACCCTCAATCCTTGAGAGCTCGCCGAGGTTGGCGCCTTTGCCTCCTACCCTCTCCGTTGTTGCCCGGTCAATGTCCTGAAAATCCACGACATAAACACTTCTATTTCTCATTTGCTTTCTTTTTTACGATTCGTTGGTCATGAATTCCTTTACCTTGCTACACGCTGTACATCAGGATTCCGCTGAACGCATGGCAGCTGTTGTTTCATCCATAAGCTCAATGGCTTTCAAAAAATAGGCCTCGATGACCTTGGTTTCCTTGTTTGAAAAGGAGGCCATTATTTTCTCTGATTTGCCCCGGAATTCTTTGTAAAGTGGTTCCAGAAGCGACAGGATGTTTTTCGTATTGGGCACAATGATCACCTTGCGCCTGTCATCTTCCGCCAATTGCCGCTTCACGAGTTTTTTCTTTTCAAACCGGTCGATCAGGCCTGTAACAGCGCCGGTCGTCAGGCCCGTCAGGATGGAAAGCTCGCCCGCCGTCATCTGCCCCTTTTCCATAAGAAAGCCCAGGTATTTATGATCCGTCCCGGAGAGTCCCGCTTTCCGGCCAATGGCTTCATGCATCTGGATTGTTGCATAAGCATGATGCTGGTTCAGTTTTCTAAGTCGTTTGATCTGGTCTGCATCCATTTTATATCTTATTAGCTAAATATCTTAGTTACAAAGATAATATGAATTTCATAAAATGTCAAGTAGTGGAATGATTCTCCAGATTCGGGCCTGAAAAAGCAGGCGCTATTTCCCTAAGGTCCAGCCGTAAAGCCAATCCAGCTGTTTGATCTGCTTTTTTATAAAAAAGCCGATGAGCCTGTCTCTGAACCAGGCGGCGATCGGGTTTGTTTTGGATTTTGTATCTCCCACTTTTTGTGCCGTTTTAATGACCTTTTCAACCCGGGGTCTTCTTTGGTCCTGGAATTTCTGAAATGCAAGCGAAAAATTTTCCTCTTTCCTCAGGTAATCGCTTAACACAAGCGTATCTTCTAAGGCGAGTGATGCCCCCTGCCCGACATGGGGAGAGATTCCGTGTGCAGCATCACCGATCAGGCAGACTCTTCCTTTGTACCAGTTTGGCAGCTTAGGCAAATCATACACCGGGTAAGCAATGATATCTTCGGTATGCTCTATGATTTTAGAAAACAGGGGATTATCATTCTTATGAATCTCCAGCAACTTATGCTTGATTTCCTCCTTCAGGCTCAGCTCTGTTTCCGAACGGCCGGGCTCAGCCTCCCTGTAATAGTTATTAAACCACCACACTTCGCCCAGATCCGAAACCGAATAGGCAAAGAAGCCCCGTTCGCCAAAGCACATCTGGATAGCCGTGGACGGTGTGCTTAACTCAGGGACGCGGGCAAAACCTCCTGTTGAAATAAGCTTTGTATAATGCAGGAAGCTGGCATCCGGGAATAAAAAGCCCCTGACCGAAGAAAACGTGCCATCGCATGCAATTAAAAGATCTCCCTCTGCACTGGAATTGTCTTCAAACGTAACCGTAACTTTATCTTCAGCCTCCCTTAGTTTTTTGAACTTCTTGCTATAGTTTATTCTAATTCCCTTATTTACGGCAGCTTCACGCACCGCTCTATTAAAGTTAGAGCGCCTGATCTGGAGCGTTTCACAACCATACAAAGCCTTTTGATAAGCGGTTGAGAGCTCTGCGATCTGGTCTCCGGAATGATTGTAAAACTGAATAGAGCCGGGTGTAAAATCCGATTTCAGCGTGTCGGTATCTATAAACTCTTTTAAGACGTTCAGGCCATTCGGTGTAATCCCTAAAAATGCGCCTTCATGTATATTTTCAGCAGACCTCGATTCATAAATTTCGGAATCGTAGCCTATTTTTTGCAGTTGCAGCGCCATGATGGGACCGGCTACTCCTGCCCCGATAATAATTGCTTTTTTAGTCATTGGTTTTGTTTTTTAATGTAAATACCGGGATGAGTGAAAAATTCAACAGGAAAAAGATCCCGACACGTAAATAGTTCAGATGGCGCCACATGGCTGCTTTTTGGACTAAAAGGGCATCGACGGTATTACCGGGCGGCAGGTGTTGAAATTCGATAATGGTAGGCGCAAAATAGAGCAAGGTCCAGGCCCTCACGGCTACATGCCCTGCCAGGATGAGCAGCATGGCATTCCTCCGTGGCTTTATCTTCCGGTTGAAGATGAGCGCCGCTATAAAGATGAGCTCATGAATGCCGTGTGTGACGATCCAGAATACTTTAAAATCCAGGCTATAAGGTTGTTGAAAAAAGATGAGTGAAGCGGGAGGTGCAGCTGTCCATGCAGGAACCATTAAAGCGGTTTCCCACACCTGGGCCCCATTCATGATAAAATAGGCGCAGATTGAATAAAAGAGCCATGTGTCGGCCTTTGAGTATGTCTTAATTGTATTCATGATGTGTTGCTTTTAGATGTGTTTTACAATTCCTTCTTTTTTTGTAACCACTTGCGTGTTACCTTTTACTTCTATCATTTGCCTTAGTTTTTTTAAGTTTATCATTTTCAAGCATCGAAAGCTTAAGTTCTTTAAATTTGTAAAACCGCTTTGTGGTTCGTTACCTGCCTTTACAGGGACAAAATTACAGAGGCAAAGAGCGCATGACTGTCAACTGAGGGAATTAAACTTATATCTGAAGGAGCAATGGGATTTGAACTAAAACATGAGGATGAGAGCGCATTTAAAGCAGATTTTAATGACCGTGACTTTAGCGACCGGAATTTCAAAGAAGATTCTTTTGAAGTCACGATTCCGTTTGGACAGATCAAGGCTAAACAATGGCATTTTGATGGCATTAAGATCATGTACTCCGAAACGCAGCTGGAAAAGCCGGCAGAACTGGACTGGAAGGGCGATACCGAATTAGTGACGATGCATTTCAATTTACAGGGCCGAACTTCCATTAACCAGGCAGGAATGACCGAAGCATTTGAATTGAATGGCAACCAGCATAACCTTTTTTACGGGACCAGTGCTGAAGGAAAGATGAAATTCGACGAGCTAATGATGAAGTCATTTATGATCCAGTTTTCTAAAGATTCTTTTCTGTCTCTTTCAAAAGATGGCAATGAATCCCTCAGGAACTTTGCGGATAAAATAATTTCCGGTAAGCCCGTGGCGTTCTCGGATCATCATCTGAATATTGATCTGCCTTTGCAGAACTGCATCAACTCCTTTCTCAATTGCAGCTATTCGGATTCCCTGAAGAAGATGTTCTTCTTATCGAAAACCATAGAGATGCTTGTGCTACAGGCGGAATCCTTCGACAAAACATTAAGAAAGGAAAACTACCTGAAGAGCGACTACGATAAGGAACGGATTTTATTTGCCCGCGATTACCTTCTGAAAAATGCCGCTGTGCCACCTACCTTGATCGAACTTTCCAAAATAGCCGGCATCAACGAGTACAAACTAAAGAAAGGCTTTAAGGAGCTATTCAACCAAACGGCCTTTGCTTACCTGGCTGATGTAAAACTAGAGCTGGCTAAAAATGACTTACTGGAAGGCAAGAAGCAAGCCACCGAGATTGCATTCGATCTGGGCTATTCCTCCTTACAGCATTTTAGCAGTGCCTTCAAAAAGAAATTCGGTATTTCGCCAAGCCAGGCGAAGTAAATCCGATGTTGTGTGTTCGGCATTCCTTCACAGCCCCATAACATTGACAAAAGCGCCGGCAAACATACAAGAGTGCATAGCTGGAAAGAGATCGAAAGCCTTTTGCTGCCTGGATTATAAAGACGTGTAAGCCATGTGAAAAAAGGGGGCAGATGCCCCCTTTTTGAAATAACATGACATTTGAGAGGCCTGATTAAAATTTGCCGTTATCATTTTTCCAGGTTTCCTTTGCAGGAATTTCCTCAATGGTATCCCAATGCTCAGCAATTTTTCCATTCTCCACTCTGAAAAGATCGTAAAATGAATTGTGCTTTCCGGCAAGATGTCCCTCACTTACCACCAGCACAAAATTACCTTCACCAAGTACCATGTGGACTTTGTCGTATTTCATGGTAATGCCTTGTTTTGCCCATTCGCCGAGGGCTTTGCCTAAACCGGATAGCTGATCGGGAATCAATGGGTTATGCTGAATGTAATGATCGTCATTGAAATAGCCAGCCAGCTTATCCATCTTGCCATTCACGAGAATGTCTTCCACAAATGCGTTTACCAGCTTTTTATTTTCCCCTGTTTTATCAAGGTCCTTTACTTCGGTGGCACCATCCGTCATGGTATGGCCGCTTGGATTTGGCTTAGCGGTTTCCTGGAGGTTATCCCAATGCTCCACGATCTGCCCCTTTTCCCAACGAAAAATATCAAAGCCGATTTTTGGACCAAAGAAGTTGTAATCCGTATGTGAAAATGTGTAATCCCCATCCTGGAATACACGAACGGTATTCACCTTTGCAGATCCTTTGGGCAGTTGCGACAACAGCTTTCCAAATCCGGCAAGACCGTCTTCGGCGCCCAGGTTATGCTGTTTGTAATTATCAGGATTGATGTATCCTACAGGTTCTGAGGCGCCTGTTTCGATGGCTTTCAGGAGTTCGACCGTTTTGTGTTTGTTTTCCATGATTTCTGTTTTTTTAGGTTTTGTTTCTGGCGTGTTCTTCGTTTGCCCGTTGCAGGAGCTGCCGGTTAAAACGAGCATTGAACCTGCGATTAAGAGTGTTGAAATGGTCATAGTGTTGCGATTTACAGGACAAAGGTCGCGCAACAAAACAAAAACGGAAAGGTAGTTTTAGTCCCTTTGATGGTAATTTTAGGACTCAGGAGCTTGTGTACTGCTCCCTGAATTCGATGGGAGTAGAATAGACATGTTTGCGGAAATATTTAATAAAATTCGTTGGCTCTTCGAAGCCCAGCTCAAAGCCAATCACCTTAATGGAATGATCGGTATGTGACAATAAGCGCTTCGCCTCCAACAAAACCCTGTCGTCTATCATTTCTTTAGGCGTAGCGCCAAGAATCTTTGAAGTAGCCTTATTCAGGCGCTTCTCTGTCACGGAGAGTTCCCGCGCATAATAGCTGACCTGCTTCCTGGCACGAAAATGTACTTCCAGGAGGTCTTTAAATAATAAGGTATAATCCAGGTCGGCTCCTTTTTTGATCTCCGTGAATGCGTGGCTCCGCTTGCTCCTCTCCGCAAGCAACAAAAAGTTGTGAAGCAAGTTCCTCAGCAGATCAGGCTGAAAGCTGTCCCTGGTTCTTTCCAGCTCCGCTTGCATCATGCTGATTAAGGCGCCAAATTCCGTTTCGCTTTTGGTGATCTGAACCTGGTTGTTTTCAAAAAGGTCGTTAAATAAAACCGTATTTCTAAGAAACTTAATATCGTTATCGGATTTACAGAAAAACTGATCCGTAAACAGGATCGCCCTGGCTTTATACTTCCCCTGCGGATCGAAGCGCTGTACTTTATTCTTGCCAACAAACAGCAGGGAGTTGCTTTTTAGTGTAATAGGCACAAAATCCACCAGGTGTGTTCCTGAGCCGCTTTCAAACCAAATAATGTGGTAGAAATTCGCACGGTGAGGCCTGATCAATAAATCCCGATGATGCTTATACAGAAAAGTCACATCCAGAATTTCAAACTCGTGACTTAGCCCTGCCTTAAAATCGTATTTTGAAACTTCTCCCGGCATCCTGATGATACGCGTAAAAGTACAAATTTACCTGACAACAAACAGACAACCTGAACCGGTACTCATCGCTTACCAAACCGGCTTGGCGGCTGTTATTTAGTTTTAGAATTTTTGATGGCGTTTTTGATAATGATTGAAACGCAGACGATCAGGGTGATGAGATAAACAAGGCCTAAGGCCGGTTTTTCGCATGTTAAAGTTTGAAAGTCGAATTGCTTAAATAAGGCAACACCTACAATGAGGGCTACAATTATAAGAACAAAAGAAGATGATTTTTTAGTTTCCATATCGTTTCATGTTTAGTGCTGAGTTGTTGATTCTGCGACTGTAAGGTAAAGAAAAAGGGATTAACTGCTTTCGTCCCTCACTCTCATGGAGTCACAGGGCAAAAGCGATGGTGCTTCGCACCGTGCTTTTTTAATTCCACCTCCACTTGGGAAAGCAGAGCTTTCAACGCCTCCGGAAATTAAAAAAGGTTCAAGCTTACACTTGAACCTTTTGCATTTTTCAGCGGAGAAAGAGGGATTCGAACCCCCGGAACCTCGCGGTTCAACAGTTTTCAAGACTGCCGCAATCGACCACTCTGCCATTTCTCCGGGGGCGAAATTACTACTTTTTTTTATTTTACAAGCGATTTCTATAAAATTATTTTTTGTCGTACCTTTATAGGGCTTTTACATCCCCAACATGTAAAACCTACTACAATGAAACAGTTTTTCTCGGCGCTTTTTATTGTGCTTACCCAGGGTCTTTTTTCGAATGTGACCGTATATTTCAATTACAACGTTTTCAATACCGTTAGCTCAAAACCCTACCTGGAAACGTCGCTGACGATTTCCGGGAATAGTGTTAAATTTCTTCCCGTAGCAGGCGGAAAACAAGCCAGCGTTAATGTATCGTGGCGCATCTCCAAAAACGGCCAGGTGGTAAAAAGCTCGGGCTATAACCTCATGAGCCCAAAAGTGAATGATACGCTCAACCTGCCTTCTTTTATTGACAATCAGCGCTTTGCCCTTGATAACGGGACCTACGAGCTGGAGCTGTCCATTGCAGACAATGCTTTCCCGGATAAAAAGACCACCCATAAGCAGCAAATCGTGATCGATTTGAAGCGCGAAAACAAGATCTATTCCTCCGAGATCCAGGTGCTCGAATCCTATACCAAATCGACCACGCAGGGCCCCTTAACCAAAAACGGCTACGACCTTGTTCCGTATAATATCAACTATTACCCGAAAAATCAGAATGCACTCAGGTTCTATTTCGAGGCTTATAACATCGACAGCGTACTGGGCAAACAGGCAAAATTTCTCTACTCCTACTACGTCGAAAATAGCGAAAACCTTAAACAGGTAGCCTCGCTCAAAGGCCATCAGAAGCAAAACGCCCAAAGGCTCAACGCCTTGCTGGCCCAGTTCGATATCTCCTTTCTGCCCTCAGGCAATTACAACCTGGTGATCGAAGTGAGGGATTCCGCCAATAAGGTTCAGTCTCAGAAAAAATGGTTCTTCCAGCGCCAGAGCGATGCACCGCAGCTGCAGGATGAATTGGCCGAAAAGGACATCCGCACGATCGAAGACTTTTTTAATTCCTACCAGAGCACCGATTCCCTCAAACAGTTTGTGGAGTGCCTGTGGCCCCGCTCCAGCACTAAGGAGCGCGAGTGGCAGCAGGTCGAAATTTCCAAAAAAGATCCCAACCTGCTCAGAAGCTACGCTGTAGAGTACTGGAAAAAAGAAGCCGGCGACAGCCTCAACCCACTCAAAATCTGGCTCGCCTACTACAAGAGCGTACAGGAAGCCAATGTCCTGCTGAAATGCGGCAAGCAAAAAGGCTACTATACCGACCGTGGACGTGTGTACCTGCAGTATGGCAAGCCCGACCAGCGCAACCAGGTGAACAGCGAGCCTAATACCTACCCTTACGAAATCTGGCAGTACTACCGCGTGTATGATAAAGCAACCGGCAGGTTCTTCACCAACAAAAAATTTGTGTTCGTGAATGAGGCCATTGCCGACAACTGCTACAAGCTCATCCATAGCGATGTGCGCGGCGAGATCTATGATGAGAGATGGCGCTTTAAGCTGGTGAACCGCTCACAGCAATCACAGAACATTGATGATACCAAGCCGGTGAATACCTACGGCACCAACGTCGATGAGAATTTTAACAACCCACGTTAATGTATGTCCCAAAAAGTAGCGGTTGTTATCCTGAACTGGAATGGTAAATCTTTTTTAGAATCCTTTCTTCCTTCGGTTTTAACCCATTCGCCACAGGCCACGGTGTATGTGGCCGACAACCAATCCGGCGATGACAGCGTCCTCTTTTTAAAAGAACATTTTCCAACGGTAAAGATCATTATCAATCCCGGGAACGAAGGGTTTGCCAAAGGCTATAACCTGGCCTTAAAGCAAATCGAAGCGGAGTATTACGTTCTCCTCAACTCCGATGTGGAAGTGACAGCGCATTGGCTAGACCCTATGCTGGCCCTGATGGAAAAGAATTCCAATGCAGCAGCCTGCCAGCCAAGGATCTTGGATTATAAGAAGCGGAACACTTTTGAGTATGCCGGGGCTTCGGGCGGCTTTATTGATCACTATGGCTATCCCTTCTGCCGGGGCCGTGTGTTCAATGAGCTGGAAGAAGACCAGGGGCAGCACAACAGCAGCATAGAAACCTTCTGGGCCACAGGGGCTTGCATGATGGTAAGGTCGGAGGTCTTCTGGAAGGCTGGCGCCTTCGATAACGATTACTTTGCGCACATGGAAGAGATCGATGTGTGCTGGCGCATGAAAAACCTGGGCTATCGGATTTATGTGGAGCCTGCCTCTGTGATTTACCATGTGGGCGGAGGAACGCTCAACAAGCTAAGCCCCCGGAAAACATTCCTGAACTTCCGGAATAACCTCATCACCTTTACCAAAAATGCCTCTTCCCGCTTTCTGCTGTTTAAGATCCTGTTCCGCATGGTGCTCGACGGCGTGGCGGCTTTTAAATTCCTGCTCGAAGGCAATGGCTCGCACTTCCTGGCGGTGATCAAAGCCCACTTCTCTTATTATGGGCATTTACCTTCGACCCTGAAAAAACGGAAAGCCATGAAAGCCATGCCCGGCTTTGCTTATACCACTTCCTGCATTTATCCGAAAAACATTGTTTACCTGCATTTCATCAAACATCTTAAAACTTATGATGCTTTGATGAAGAAACAGAAACAATGAGCAATTACACTACTTCCTTATTTTTTATTTTTGGGCGCCGGCCGGGCTGCTTTCGGGCTTCGCTTCGCTGCGGTTTTTCCGGCTAAAAAGCCGGAAAGAACTAAACCCGCCGCATCCCTGGCGCAGTGTTCCTGCCGCTGTTGTGTTTTCTCCAATAGCAATCGATTACCTCAGGCTTTTCGCATACCGTTACATGGCTTGATGTCCTGATTCTTCTTTCTTGCCGCTGTTGGTGTTTTCACCAATAGCAAGCTTCATGTCCTGATTTTTCCTTACCTTTAAGCTATCACTCATAAACCGTATGACCATGCGTTCCACGATCTTCTTATTTTTTCTGACCCTGATCTCCCTGGCGGGATCAGCCCAAAAAAACAGCCACATCAAAACCGCCGTTATTAAAACGATGATCTATTGCGACCATTGCAGGCAATGTGAAACCTGCGGCGATAAATTTCAAAAAGAGCTTTACAACGAAACGGGCATTAAGCGTGTGGACGTGGATCCCAAAGCGATGACGATTACGGTGGTGTATGATTCGCGGAAAATTGAGGCGGACCAGATCCGGAAATCCATTTCCAAACTCGGCTACGATGCCGATGACATCAAAGCCGATCCTGCAGGCCTTGCCAAGCTGGACGATTGCTGTAAAAAATAAGCCAATAAAAATTTTCCTTAAAAAGCTGCGGCGAACACGTTTTGCGGCGCCTGATGTTTAGGATTGTCCTGGACTGATGACCCTGAATTCTTTTTTATAGTTCTTGCACATGAGCCTGGCCACGTCCCTGCCCTGGATGATGGAGATCGGAAGCCCGCCGCCCGGCTGGCCCCAATGGCTGGCATAATAAAAATGAGAAAGCCCGGGCAGGGTAAATTTCACAGGCGATGAAGCGGCGATGTTCTCACCCGGCAACCAGCCCTGGGCGCTGCCCTGCCAGTTGTTGGTATAACGCAGGATGGTGGCCGGCGTGGCAAAATCCACCATTTCGATATCGTCTTTAATTCCCGGAAACCTCAGCTCCAACAGCTCAGTGAGGCTATCCGTAAATTTCTTTTTCTCTTCGCGGTATTTCGGGCGATCGTTCTTGCGCAGATCGATCCAGTACTTGCCGTTCGTTGTATAAAAGCTGCAGGCCATCACCGTTTTACCTTGCGGCGCGAGGGTATGGTCGTAATGGTAGAAATGCGTTTCGAGGCGGTCCCAGCTTTTGCCGCAGGGCGATACCAGGTCGATGGGTGTCGGGAACCTCAGGAAATGCGGATGCTCTTTGTAATCGCGCTTAAGGCCGTAAGTCACCAGCAATACGGAATAGTACAGGTCGAGGAGCTTGCCGTCGCGGAGCTTCAGGATTTTTTCATTCACAAATTCGCCTTTCAAGTACTCGAACACCGTCTTATACCAATCGGCCGTGGAGAGCACATCATCACAAAGATGGGTAACCTCGTTCCTTACCAGCAGCCCTTTCGCCCGGTTGTTTTCCGTAAGAATGGCTTTCACCGGCGTGTTGTAATGGATCTTCCCACCCAGCTTCTCATAGCGTTCCGCCAGACGCTCTGCCCAGCTCAGCGAGCCGCCAATCGGATAGCCTGCGCTTTTCTGATCGAAAGCCGCCATCGGGAAATTGATCACCATCATCTTCACTTCCTGCCCGTCGAACAACAACTCAAAGCTCTCGCGCAGAAAAGGATTTTTCAAGCGCCTCGCCACATCGTAATTGCTTTTCTTTTTCTGCTTCATGAGGATGTACAGAAACTTAAGGTAGCGGCTCATTTTGATTCCGCGAATGATGGACGGGATCAGGGGAAGCTTATCCATTTTCGGCGGAAGCTCAAAGGCCTGCAGATCGCGGATGTCGCCTACAATTTCATCAATCACCTTTTTATCCTCCGGCGACAGGTCGAGCATGTAGGCATGCAGGCGGTCGAGGTTGGTGTATAGCTTGAATGTATTGCTGCCGTATTTGTCTTTGCTGTTCTTTACCTCTATCTGGAGCCGGATGTCGTGGTTGTGAAAAGGAATGGATTTCAGATCGAGCAGCTCCGACCACATGTGGTAAAAGCCACTTCCCTTGTCGGAACCCAGGATCCAGTGAATGGAGCCATCGATGGTAAACTCTCCTTTACTCCAGCTTGTACAGAGGCCGCCGGGAATAGAGTGCTTTTCAAAGATCTGCGTTTCAAAGCCATTCATCTGCAGGTAGCATCCTGCGCAAAGGCCCGTCACGCCTGCTCCTATGATATTGATCTTTACTTTATCCGGCACGCTCAAATGTAATCAAATTTCGTGCTTTCCTGAATAAATTGTACGGCTCTTGAAGAGATCTTCGAAAAGACTCCACCGATAACTCATTTGCTTTATTTGGGCGCCCGGGCGGGCTGCGTCGGGTTCCACTGCGTTGCGGTTCTTTACTGCGCAAGAACAGGCGCAGTAAAGGAACCAGGCCCTACGCATCCCTGGCGCAGCGTGCACTATTCATTGAGCGTTAAGCCCATATTTTAAGCTAAACCTACGTGAGGGATGCGAGCGAAAATCCTTTACGGACACTGAGCTGTCATCCTGAGCGTAGTCGAAGGAGAAGCGAAGTGGGCGTAAAGATTGAAGCGGGCAGCCCGGCCCGAAGGGGCACGCCCAAAAATCAATAAGCTATCTTTCGGTGTTTATAAAATAAAAAAAGGGAGCATCCCTGCTCCCTTTCCCTATATGTAACCGCCTGTTTTTAGCTTGGCAGCTCTTCCATGCCCAGGTTGGTTTCCTGGACCTTTTCTTTATATTTTTTAATTTGTGTTTTCAAGGCTTCGCAGGCAAGGTCGATGGATTCTTCGAAGGATGCCGATTGTTTTTTAGAGAACAGTTCCTGTCCTTTTGTATGGATCTTGATCTCGGCCACTTTATTCTCACTGTTGGCTGACTTGTCGAGCCTCAGGATGATTTCACTACTGATCAATCCATCGTAAAAGAGGGTTAGCTTATTGGTTTTGTCTTTTGCAAAATCGATCAATTTTTTGTCTGCATCAAAGTGCACTGATTGAATGTTGGTTGTCATAATGAATCCTCCTCCTAGGTTTTGTGTTCCGCCCGACAGGCAGAACGGGTTTATAGTTTATTGAATTATGAGTCGCCCCGGGGGTGCGCCTGCTTGTATGATTTTTTTAATTTATCGATGCTATTGTGTGTGTATATCTGGGTAGCCGACAGGCTGGCATGGCCCAACAGGTCTTTCACGGCATTAATGTCCGCCCCGTTATCGAGCAGGTGTGTGGCAAAGGTATGCCTTAAGACGTGAGGGCTTTTTTTACTGAGGGTGGTGACGCCGCCGAGGTACGTTTTTACAGTTTTGTAGATGTAAGCTTCGCTTAAACTGTTTCCTTTCTCGTTTACCAGCAGCATAGGATTTGTAATCTTTCTGTCCTGTTTTACTTGCAAATACCCTTCAAGGTTACGCATTAACTTAACAGAAACCGGGATCATGCGTTCCTTATTCCGTTTCCCCAATACTTTAAGATTGCCATTGGAGACATCAATGTCCTGTTCTTTGAGATTAGCCAGCTCCGAGCGGCGAAGCCCTGCCTGGTAAAATAAGTCTATCATCAGTCGATCCGTCATGCCTTTGAAGCTGTCTTCAAAAACGACGCCATCCAGCAGCTTGCTCATGCTGCTCTCGTCCACAAATTCGGGCAGGCGCTTGGGGATCTTCGGCCCCGAGATCCTGGACATGGGGTTGACGGTAATGGTTTCCCGCCTTTGCAGGAACTTAAAAAAGGATTTGAGGCTGGAAAGCTTGCGGTTGACACTTTTGGGACTGATGCCCGAATCCATGAGCGATACGACCCATTTGCGGATTTGCTGATAATTTACCTCAGTAATGGGGAATTCTTCCTGTGAAGGGTTCAGGAAGATAAAAAACTGCTCAAGGTCAGCTTTATAGGAGACAATGGTATGCGCGGAGTATTTCTTCTCGAATGTGAGATAATCCAAAAACGCTGATAGCTCTTCTCCAAACATAAAAAACCTAAGATGATTACGAATTTACTTTTAAAAATCCGGAATCCTCTTAGGTGACTTATAAATTTTGTGAAAAGCCTATGCGTCAGCCAGGCCCATTTGCATTTTTTGCTTGTAAACAGCTTTAATGCGGGTCTGTCTTTGAGTGATAGATGGCTTTTCGAAGTTTTTGCGGGCACGCAGTTGTTTTACAACACCTGTTTTTTCAAATTTCTTTTTGAATTTTTTTAAAGCTTTTTCGATGCTTTCGCCTTCTTTTACAGTTACTATTAACATTTGATCTTTTGGATTTTAGTTTTAAATTGGGTGGCAAATATATAGCCTTATCCCTGAATATGCAAATATTAGTAACAATAATTTGTTTATTTTAGCCTTATCAAATTGTAAAATCATGAAATTTCTCGCCATTCCCGTTTTTTTAGCCCTTTTTAGCCTTGTTTCATGCAAAAAGGAATATACCTGCCAGTGCAGCAATTCCTTCTCGACCTATGATGCCGGAACCGTGGAAATGACCAAACCCCAGGCAAAGAAGCATTGTAAGAGCCTGTCGGCCGGCGAAACAAGCTGTAAGCTGAAATAAATCATAGCCCCCCGATACCGCCCCGCGGTGGGATTCTTTCAGGCAGGACTATCTCTTTTCATAAAACCGGGTTTAATCCAGGATGAGCCGCGTAATGGCATTGCTGTCCATGCCTTTCACCTGGTACTGGTTCGTATAATCAAGCGTGATCAGGCTCTCCTGCTTTTGCTGAGCCACTTTATCTGGTTTTGTCACCTGCATCATGCCATCGTCTGAAAAACGGATGATGTAATTGGGGCGGTTCTTAAAATAATAGCCAGTCAATCCATTCCCGGCATAAGACAGCATATAATTCGTGTTGATGGATTTAAACAGAATGGTATTGAACTGCTTGCCAACGCTGTCGGCATTTGCATTCTTATAATTCACGTAAATGTCCTGCATCTGCCCGCTATGAATATAGCAATCGATGTTCTTGAAGCCAAGGCCGCTTTTTACCAGGGCCGAGCCCAGCTCGTTGCTGTTCTCCAGGACACTGCGGTTCAGATACAAGGGGGCATATATGGCGACATATTTCGTCCACTCTTCCCTATTCATGGGTTTCTCCTCCTTGTTCTGGAATTGCCTGCAATAGGCAAAAGCGGCTTCCTGCTGGTTCATGGTCTTCCTGTTATTGGCGTTATTATTTGCACCCGGATCAAACCTGCTTTTTTTATCGAAAGCCCTGGCCTCGCGCCGAAGCTGCTTCGTCATTTTCTGGTTGAGGACAAAGCCTGCGCGTTTCGGAATGCTGTAGGTACGGTCGTCTCTCAGGTTGATCACTTTCCCTTCTATGTCCACAAAACCCTGGTTTGTTTTCACGCTAAAGACCAGCTCATCGCCGTTCAGTTCCTGCCGCAGATCCCAGCAGAAGGTACGGCGGTTGAATAGTCTCTTGAACTGCTCTTTGCTCAGGTTCCCGGTATACATAAACTCTTTCGTTGTTAGCTCTTCTACATACGAAGGCATTTCCACGTGATCCCTGTATGGTACGATCTTAAATACCAGGTGCTTTTCTTTATTCTCCTTATCTTTTTCTTTGGTTTGCTTATAGTACTTCACGCGGAACAGGGCTTTGGCTGTTACCGTTTTGCCTGCGCCATAGCCGAAGCTGCGCTCATAGGCGGTGGTATCTGTATTTTTAGAGACCTTCCAGAGATTATCTTTCCGGTAGGTATACAGATAGTCCTTATCGCGGAACCTCGTCTCGTAGCGCGTAGTATCGGGATAAGGCTTCGCGCCGTTGATATACCAGAAATATTCCTGCACGGCACGCGTGGCCGGCGTGCGTGGCTTATCCGTCACTTTTTGAGCAGCCGGCTTCATGGTCACTGTTTGATCTGTCGTGGTCCAGCTCCCGTTGGGATTGAGCGAGAAGAACTGAAAGCTTTCGGAGGTATCTGTGAGCGCAAAATTAATTTTAATGGCCGTATCGCTCACTGCTTTGAGCGGTTCGTTATCCTGCCCGAAAGCGTTGATCTCATACATGCCTCCGCTTTTAAACAGCTGCGATTCGCCGTTTACCTTATTGGTCATCGGAATGCCGGAGAGCATGATCTCTACCGGGTTTCTGAACTCCCTGTAAAATACTGTTACGTTGCCCTCATAGGCCTGCCCGTTCTCCGATAAAAAAGCCCCGCGATCGATCCGGATTGTGCTGCCCGACTGATAGGTGAAATTTCCGTTTTTGGAAACATCGAACACAAAAGTGGTATCATTGATATCGATGCCCGGAATAGGCTGCCGGATGCAGGGATAGCTCATAGCCGGAGCCGGAATAGGATTTGAAGATTTTCCGCTCCTTCTTACCGACACCACCCCTGTCTCATTCGGCTTGTAATGATCGCCGAAATAAGCCATCGCGATGTTGCGTGTTCCTTCTGCCGTTTTCAGCTGAAAGACCGGCGCGTAATTCGGTTTTGTAAAGGCATCCCCGCTGCTGATATTGATTGCTGCCAAAGCCGGCAAGAGGCAAAGGCTATCGGTCACAAGCTCCGGATCGGAAGCCTGGATGGAAAGCGTTTTCACCGCATTGCCTTTCAGCAGCGGGAAAAAGGAATTTTCGAAAAAAACAGTATGGAGCAAAGCCACATGTTCCAGCTCCGGGAAAGCGGACAAAGGCGTTTCCAACAGGGAAAGATCACAGTCCTCGAAGGTCAGTATTTTTAGGCTTTTCAGGGGCTTCACCAGGGCCAGCACCGAATCAGGGAGGTTATCGCCCTCATCGAAGCCTACCAGCTTCAGCGCCGTGACATCTTTGTAGAGCGTAATGTGCTCGCGGATCTTTTTCAACACTTTGGCATTCTGCCTGATCAGCAGGCAGGCATTCCCGTTCGGAATGGCGGCTTGCCCTAAATTAACATAGCGGGGAGTTTGGGATGAAACACCATAACTTATTCCCAATGCGATAAGAATATACATGTACCTCATGAACCTGTAACGGGCAAAAGCCTGATTTGTTACAGTCTTTCTACAAAATTATCGCAAAGGGCTCCCGGGCCTTGTCCCTACACAAAAAAAGCAGGCTACTTTGAGCCTGCTTTTTCTGTTTCCACACACAACTAACTTATTTCAGTGTACCAATCGCTTCAAAGATATCGTTGTAGTTATCGCCATCGCTGTTGAATATCGGCGCAATGCGGTAAGCGCGGGTTGCATTTTTGTAGTAGAACACAAAATCCTGGATGGTTTTGGTTTTTCCTTTTTTGTCGTACACAATGCCAAAAGCACCATTCGGCAGGGTTTTCTTTTCCTTAACCGCTACAAAATCTTCGTCAGTTTTGAGAGCCTGCTCCAGCATGGCCAGATCAGTTGGCATGGCGTCCAGAGAAATTTCCTGGATCTCATTTCTCTTTTTATTCAGGCTAAACTCACAATTGGCTTTCCGGTAATCGGTGCTGTCAAAGCATTCGATCTCTGTTTTTCCGGGAATCGTAATCGTGAGATCTACTTTTTCGAGTTTATGTTCTTTTTTTTCTCCGAGGCCGCAGGACACCAGAGCCAGGCTGAATGCAGCCATCATCATCATTTTTTTCATACGTCGTTAATTTTATTTGCGCAAAGATGGGAACTATCCTGCCAGGCTAAAGGCACAATGTATATACGCTTACATCAGCTGTACATTTGTTGGTGTACAACTGATATTCGTATCCAAAAAATGAGTTTGAAATACCTGGCTTATTTAAACCAGGTGCTGTACATCAGGTAATTGTTGGCAATGCGGTCTATCTCACCACTGATCAGCTCCTGGGAAATGTCCTTTACTTTTTTGGCCGGCACACCGGCATAAATGCAGCCACTGGGAACAACGGTGCCTTCGGTGAGCACGGCCCCTGCTGCAATAATGGTATTGCTGCCTATTTCGCAGTTGTCCATCACAATAGCGCCCATGCCTATCAAGACATTATCGTGCACCGTACAACCGTGTACAATGGCATTGTGGCCTACCGATACATTATTTCCCAATACGGTTTTTGTTTTCTGATAGGTGCAATGGATCACCGCCCCATCCTGGATGTTGACCTTATTGCCGAGCCTGATGGAGTTGACATCGCCGCGCACCACGGCATTGAACCAAAAGCTGCAATCATCGCCGCATTCCACATCGCCGACAATGGTAGCGTTGGGCGCGATGAAGCAATTGTTTCCTAAGGTTGGCGATACGCCTTTTACGGGTAAAATGACCGGCATGATAAAATTAATTTCCTGAGATGACTTTGTTCCTGAGTTCGGTAGATGCTTTTTCCAGGGCAGCCAGCGATGCCAGCGTTTTGGCCTGGTTTTCAAATAAGGGTTGTACTTTTTTGAGGTCGCTCAACACATAAGCGGCATCGTCATTGATCTTCGATTGCTCCAGGAGCTGAACAAGGTATTTCAATGACTCTTCCTGCTTATAAATTTCTTTGGCGATGGCTTCGTTCTTGGTTTCCCGGGCGGTATTGACGGCGAGGTAAATGCCTTCGATCCAGGCGCCGGCCACAATGAGCGAGGAGGTCCCGGGGCGGCCATTGTCTTTCAGGTATTTATCGGCACTTTTAAAGGATTGGGAAATGATCTCCAGCGTGGAGTCGCGGTTGGACTTATTCGCTGTCATCCGGTCCACCATTTTTTCATCAAAGGAATTGCTCACCCCCAGGCTTTTTGCCAGGATATTGACGCATTTCAGAAACAGCATGGATTCCTGTGTCTGCTCAAACACACCGGTAGAGTTCAGATCAGCGCCATAAACGCCCAGGTTAAGGGCTTTGCTGCTTTCCCTCGAGTATTTGTTAACTGAGTTCGGATCGTTCAATAACATCGGGTTATACTCGGCCTGCGAAGTTGCAGCCAGGCTAATGACCTTATCCCTGGAAGGAAGCGCATTGAATACATTCTGTGCCGAGATTTTTTGTGAGTCGAGGCCGGTTTCTACCGGCTCATCATCCATATCATCCTTTTCTTCGTTTTTATTACCGGTACAGGCAAACAGAACAGCACCTGCAAAAAACGCTATCATAAGTGATTTACCATTTAAACGCATAATTCGGGTGTTTTGAGATATGCTAAATGTAATACTTATTTGAATACGGGCATGAGGAATTCACCTACTTTTTTATCCCATTCTCATAAGTAATCCGGCTGATCTCCTTCCCACTCTTGTCATAAAAGATCCAGTTGCCGTGGGCTACGCTTTGTTTCTTGCCTTTGCGCTTGTCGTTCACAATCTTGTAATTGCACTCCGACTGAATTTTATTGTTGCTGTAGTAAGTGATCGATTTTCCGGAAAGGTGCCCGTCCTTGAAATGCTGCTCCCGCATGATCCCACCGGTTTCGTAATAATAGACCCACTTGCCGCTTTGCTTTCCTTTGCTGTAGTTGCCATCCGAATCGATGTAATTGCCTTTCTCGAAATAGTTGGTCCAGTGGCCGTGCTTAATGCCACTCACGTAATTTCCGGTTTCCCGGTACTGCCCGGTCTCGAACCAGTACTGCCACAGCCCCGTTTTTTTCTCCTTGTCGTCGTACTTACCCAGGTAATTTTGTTTCCCGTTGATGTACCATCCCTGCCACACGCCTTCCAGCTTTCCTTCCTTAAAGCCGCCTTCATCTTTCAGCTGCCCGTTGTTGTACCAGCTCTGCCAGATGCCGGTTTCCTTGCCATTGGCATAAGAGCCTTCCTGGAGTTTTTTTCCGTTCTCATACCAGGTGGTCCAGGTGCCTGTTTTGAGGCCTTTGTCAAAATTTCCGAGCTTCCATTTTTCGGTGGTCGGATAAAAATACTCCCAGGTGCCGGTTTGCTTATCTTCCTGGAAATAGCCCTCCGATTCTTTAGCGCCATTGCTGTAGTAGTAGGTCCAGCGGTCGCTTCGCAGACCATCCTTCAGCGTTCCCTCCATTTCTTTTTCTCCCTTCTCGGTATAGAATTTCCAGAGGCCGTTCTTTTTGCCATCCACAAAGGGGCCTTCACTCTTGATGTTATGGTTGGCATAGTAGGAAGAATAATAACCGTTGAGCACGCCTTTCTCATAAGTAGCGCTGTAGTCGAGCTCGCCATTGGTATGAAAATAGCGCCATACACCTTCCATCAAACCATCCTTGTAAGCTCCCTGCGCTTTGATGATGCCGCTGGCGTATTGCGCCGTGATGGTTCCGTTGCCATTGGCGATCACAGGCTTCCCTTTGTCGTCATTCATCGTCATGAGCAGAACCACGATCGAATCTTTTACTGCCGCTTTTGGATCGGAAACCGGAACGAGTGAAGCAAGCGCCTTATATTCTTTTTCGAGTTTCAGGTTCCCGTTCTCATAATATTCGGTAAGCTTCCCGCAGGGCTTGTTTTTGCAGTAATTGGAAACAGAGGCCGGCTTTCCGTTCCTGTAAAATGTTTTCACTTCTCCATCTTTCAGGTCGTTGTCGAATTTTCCCGAGCTTTCCAACTGTCCGTTATCGAAGTAGTACAGCCATTCGCCCTGCTTCTTCCCTTCTACAAACGACTCGCGGCCCTTCACCGCTTTATTTTCGTAGTAGGATGTCCAGGTACTGTCCGCCAGGTTATTTTTATATACCGTTTCCTGCAACAGTTCGCCGCTCTTAAAATAGTAGCGGTTGTGCCCGTTCTTTTTGGCGCGGAAATAATTTTCGATGGCTTTTACTTTACCATTCTCATAATAAAACGTCCAGGTGCTGTCTTCTTTTCCGTTAAAGAAAGATCCTTTGCGTGAGATCTGCCCGCTTCTGTAGTATTCCACATGGCGCCCGTGAGGAATGCCCTTCACGATATTGGTTTCCGATTTCAGCTTGCTTTGCTCGGTATCATAGTATTCTTTTTTCGGCTGCGCTTTTACAGCAAACGACAAGAGGACAAAGATGAAAATCAGGGATCTGTAATGTATCATGGTCATAAAATTAAGGGTATAACGGCTTTGAAGAAACAGGGTACAATAAAATTGTAAACAAATGGGGTTTAATTGGGTTCAGGGAAACCACATTTAACCGCGAAGAACGCAGAGAGAGAAAGACGCAAAGGAGGCGCAGAGAGCAGTAAAGGAACTAAACCCGCCGCATCCCTGGCGCAATTTCCCTGTCAATGAATGACATACACGGGATTTGTATTTTTGCCTGCGACAATAGCCGCTCTTGCCATGGCTGGAAACGCCATGTTTATTGCACAGGCAAGCGCTAAAGTATGCCTGGCATTCTTTTACCTGAATGTGATCAGCAGCGGCATCCTGATCCTGGCCAACCTGTAAGCTTAGTTCCCTTTAAAAACGGGCTTGCGCTTTTCCAGGAAGGCATTCACCCCTTCGTTGTAATCGTAGGTGGAAGCCGCCTCTACCTGGATCTTTCCTTCGAGGGCGATTTGCTTGTCGTGGGTATTGAAGAGACTCTCGTTCAGGAGGCGCTTGGTAAGGCCCAGGGCTTTGGTTGGCATCAACGAAAGGTTCAGCGCAATTTTCATGGCTTCTTCCATACAAGTTTCGTCCGGGAAAGTTTTGAAGATCATGCCCATTTGCAGAGCTTCGGCGGCTGTTACCTTATCACCCGTCATCATCAGGGCAGAGGCTCTCTGGAAGCCGATCAGGCGAGGAAGAAAAAAGGTTCCGCCGCTGTCGGGGATCAGGCCGATCTTACTGAAGGCCTGGATAAAAGAAGCGGAAGATGCCGCAATCACCACATCGCAGGAAAGGGCAATGTTGGCGCCTGCACCGGCAGCCACGCCGTTTACCATCGCAATGATTGGTTTTTCGATGCTGCGGATCTTACTCACAATGGGATTATAATGCTCTTCGACGATCCTCGGAATGCCGGGACCTTTGGTATCAATGGCTTCTGCCAGGTCCTGCCCGGCACAAAATGCCTTGCCCGAACCGGTGAGCACAATCGCCCTGACATTGGCATCAGCCGAAGCCTTGTCTAAAGCTTCCTGCAGCTGCAGGGCCATGTCGCGGTTAAAACTGTTGAATTTGTCGGGGCGGTTCAGTGTGAGGATCATCACCTGATCCTTCAGTTCTGTCAGAATAAAACTCATAGGGTAACAATTTATTTCCTGCTAAAATCGGGATTTATTTTTTAGAAAACGAAATTTTATACGATGTTCCCGAGCTGCTGCTTTTGAGTTCGCAGGTGCCTTCGATCTGCTCCACCAAGCCGTTCAGAATATCCATCCCAATGGAATTAGGAGGGATATTGGACTTATCGAAGCCTTTCCCGTTGTCTTTGATCGTCATAAATACCTGCTTGTTATTTTCCAGCAGGGAGATCTCAATCACCCCATTCTCCTTATTGCTGAAAGCGTGCTTGTAGGCGTTGGTAATCAGTTCGTTCACCATCAGTGCCAGCGGAATGGCCGTGGAGATATCCACATGCACATCGGTAATGCCTTTTTCAATTTTAATATGCTTGGAAGAATTGTAAGAGCTGGTAATGTGGTCGATGATCTGGTCCAGGTACTCTTTAAAGTTGAGCTGCGAATACGACTTGGCCTTATAAATCAACTCATGCACGGCGGCAATGGAGTCAAGGCGGTTGCGGCATTCGATGAAGAGCTGCTTGTGATAATCATCCGCCGATTTTTCGGCCTGCAGGTTCATCAGGCTCCCCACAATGCTCAGGTTATTCTTCACGCGGTGGTGTACTTCCTGCAGGAGCACGATTTTTTCTTCCAGCGAGCTTTTCAGCGCCACCATGGCATTCTGCTTATTGTGCGTTTCGATCGTCAGCGACAGCATTTGAGCCGCTACCAGGCCGAACTTCTGCTCCTGCAGGGTCCAGTCGCGCGGGGCGCCTACATTCTCAAAACAAATGATCCCGATCATCTTCCCTTCTATCCGCACGGGAATATCCATCAGGGCCTGGATGTCATGAGGCTTTAAATAATACTCATAGAGCTCGGCGGTTTTGGTTTCCGTGTAGGCGTTGCGTGTGATGATGATCTTCTCTTTTTCAAAAAGGCTGAAGTACAAAGGCATGGCCAGGCGCGGGAGGGCTGTTTGCGGAACCAGCTTATTTTCGCGTGCATCAAAATTGCCGATACACTGAATCTGTGTTTTATCATGGTCAAACACCCAGGCATTCACGCGCGTGGTATTCATGGCCCGAGACGACGATTCCAGGATTTCGTAGATGGCCTCATTGATCCTTCCCTCGCGGATCATACGCGATTTGGACAGGTTCTCGATCGTGAGGCTTTTTTTAATGATGTCCTTCCGGATAATATTCTGCTGGGTATTGTCTCTCAGGTAGAAAATATAGTTCTTCTCCCCTTCCCTGGTGTCTTCATCATAATAGATCCGGTACGCAATGTTGATGTAGCTCCTGGTTTTATGCCTGAAATTTTCGGTATTGATGTATTCGCCGAAGAGCTCTGCATTTTCCTTGCACTTTTTCAGGGCATCCTGGTGCAGGAACAAAAAGGCAAAGCCATGTGTGTAGATTTCGTCTTTGGTGTAGCCAAACAGACTATCTCTGCTTTCGCTCTGAAAGATGATCTCATCATCTTCATTTAAGACATAGACATGCTCCAGAAAATTATTGACGATCTTATTGACAAAAACTTTGCTTAGCATTAAAACATCTTTAAGCTAAGTTATAACTTTATTTGTAATAAAAAAACCACGCTTCGTCGACTTAACATTTCAGATACACTTGAAGTAATCGAAGGGCTCGAGGCAGTCCTGGCACTGGTAAAGGGCCTTACAGGCGGTGCTCCCGAATTGGGAGATGAGTTTGGTGTGAGGGGATTTGCAACGCGGGCAGGAAACCGTTTTTTCTTTTCCGGTAAGCCAGCTTTTGTCCTGGGTGGTGTGTTCGGGCGGCGCGATGCCGTATTCTCTCAGGCGTTCTTTAGCAGCATCGTTGATCCAGTCGGTAGTCCAGGGTGGCGAATAAACGGTGTTGATCTTAATGTCCTTAAATCCGTTCTCTCCCAGCTTCTTCCGCACATCGGCATCGATCTGCTGCATGGCAGGGCAGCCGCTATAGGTGGGCGTAATCTTGAGCTCGATGGAAGTATCTCCCGTGATGGTTATATCCCTGATTACCCCGAGATCGGTAATGGAGATCACCGGAATTTCCGGATCGGGAATCTCTGAAAGCACTTCATAGATATGTTCTTTGGTGAAACGCATTTACAGGGAAACACCCCGGAATTTAAATAGTTTAGAGGATAAAAATAGCGGCAATGATCATAATGATGATAATGACAATGTATTGCCAGATGTCGACAAAATAGGGAGCGATCTTTTTCCAGTCTTCTTTGAAACCCATTACTGAACAATAAAAACATATTTCCGCTTGTACGCATCAGCACAATTGGATTTGATATTATCGATGATGACCTTCTCCCCCGCTTTCACTTCCTTCACAATGGTTTTCATGGCGGCGGTCACATCCCCGCCTTTCACATCAAAGGATTTCACGGTATTGCCGATGTTGGTGGAAAAATGATAGGCCGTTACGCTACAGCCTTTTGCAGGCGGTATGAGGTTGGTGATCTTCTTCGCCTTGACAAATTTTGCCTTGCTGATCTTGATAGACGGATTTTGTTTTACCTGCGCCACGCCGTACAGCGAAAGGAACAGAGAGATGATCAAAAATAACGTTTTCATAGGCCCCGTATTTAATTAATTACCATTTTGCTGTGGGATACATCCGTGGCAAGGCCTGCATTTCAGCAAGGATATAAGCCAGGTGCTCCGTATGAATGCCTTTGCGGCTACCGGTGTGCATAAACACATTCTCCGGTTTTGTAAGCGTTGCCTTTTGAAGCAGGTCGTTCATATAGGCTTCCCATTTCGCTTTTACCACGTTCAGGTCAACGCCAATGCCTTCCTTAATCAGGAGCTCGTCTACCTCATCCATTTCAAATAATTCCCCGGTATAGGCCCAAAGCCCGTTCACAGCTGTCTGCGCGCGGTTGTGGCTGTCTTCGGTACCATCACCGAAACGCTCTACCCAGGATGCCGTATGACGCAGATGATAGGTGACTTCCTTGATCGATTTCTGCGCAATGCCTGCCAAAGTCTGATCCTTGCTTTTCGCCAGCTCCTGGTAGAAATGCAGGTCGAAACAATCCATGATAGCCTGGCGCACGATGGTTTTTGCATAGTCGCCGTTAGGCTGTTCCGTCATCTGGAGGTTCAGGTATTGGCGGTCGTTCCTGAAATAGGCCAGGTCATCTTCCGTTCTTCCTTTGCCTTCCGTTTGAGCGGCATACTCCAATAAGGCTTTGGCGGTTCCCATAATATCGAGGGCGATATTGGTGAGGGCCAGATCTTCCTCCAGGAAAGGGCCGTGGCCCGTCCATTCGCTTAAACGCTGCCCGAGAATCAGGTTGGTATCGCCTAGGCGAAGGGTATATATAAATAAAGCTTCTTCTGTTGTCATAATGATGTCCCGCAGATACCGCAGATTTTTTTTTTTAAATAATAGTTTCAAACAAGCCTTACTCTTTTAAGCCTTGTGTCCTGTATCTGTTCCTACATGTGCCCGATGGCATCCGGGATCTGGTAAAAGGTCGGGTGACGGTACACTTTATCATTTGCAGGCTCAAAGAAAGGCCCGATGTCTTCCGGGCTGCTGGCCACGATGGCATTGGAAGGAACAACCCAAAGGGAAACGCCTTCGCTGCGGCGCGTATACAAATCCCTTGCATTCTGTAAAGCCATTTCCTTATCGAAGGCATGAAGGCTTCCGCAGTGCACAAACGGCTGTCCTGATTTTTTTTGTACAAATACTTCCCAAACCGGGCCCTGATTATCTGACATAATTCTATTTAGTGATTAGTGATTGGTAATTAGTATTAGTGGATCGGGTTGGGTCATCAAAACTCAACACTTTCCGATTTAAGCTGCTTCGTAAATTTCTTTTTTCTTCCTGGCATAAGCCTGTGCCGCAGCACGCACCCACTCTCCTTCTTTATGTGATTGATTACGGGATGCCAGGCGCTCCTTATTACAGGGCCCGTTTCCACTGATCACCTGCTTGAACTCTACCCAGTTCGGCTCGCTGAAATCGTAGCCTTTCTTTTCCTCGTTCCATTTCAGGTTCTTATCCGGAACGGTAAGCCCTAAATATTCAACCTGCGGAACGGTCTGGTTTACGAACTTCTGGCGCAGCTGGTCGTTGGTTTCGCGCTTGATGCGCCATTTGATGGCATTTTCGCTGTTAGGCGATTCGGCATCCGGCGGACCGAACATCATCATAGTCGGATACCACCAACGGTTGAGGGCATCCTGGGCCATTGCTTTCTGATCTTCCGTACCAAAGGCAAGGTGTGTCATGACCTCAAAACCCTGGCGCTGGTGAAAGCTCTCTTCCTTACAAATACGCACCATGGCGCGGCTGTATGGCCCGTATGACGAGCGTTGCAGCATCACCTGGTTCATGATGGCAGCGCCATCCACCAGCCAGCCCACAGCGCCGATATCGGCCCATGTTAAGGTCGGGTAGTTGAAGATAGAGGAATATTTTGCTTTCCCGGTATGGAGGTTATCCAGGAGCTCATCGCGGCTAATGCCCAGTGTTTCGGCGGCAGTATAAAGGTAAAGGCCGTGTCCGCCTTCGTCCTGCACTTTAGCCAGTAATACGATTTTGGAGCGCAGGCTCGGTGCGCGCGTGATCCAGTTGCCTTCGGGCAGCATTCCTACGATTTCCGAATGCGCGTGTTGTGAGATCTGGCGGATCAGGTGCTTCCTGTAATTTTCAGGCATCCAGTCCTTTGGTTCGATCATTTCGTTCCTGGACAGTTTGCCCTCAAACACATCTTCAAATGCTGCTTGTTCCATGCTTTTCGATTTTAATTGAATTATACAAATATACGCCTTCACACCCTTTTTTTCAAACGTTTTATCGTCATTTTGCTATCATTTGATCAATAAAAATCAGTTCATTGTTGGAGGGCATAAGCCAAATGTTGTTTTTTATAACTATTTTTACGCTTTTAATTTTTAAAAATGGCAAGATTTCACACCCTCAAAGTAAAAGATATCCGCAGGGAAACCGCCGACGCCGTTTCGGTAGCTTTTGACATTCCAGCACAGGCACAAGCTGAGTTCCAGTTCAAGCAGGGCCAGTATATTACCATTAAGCTCAATGTCAATGGCGAGGAGCTGCGCCGCTCATACAGTATCTGTACAAGCCCATACAGCGAAAAAGAACTGCGCGTGGCGGTGAAAGAAGTGAAAGACGGAAGGGCCTCCACACGCATGAACCGTGAGTGGAAAGTGGGTGACCTGGTAGAGGTGATGACGCCGATGGGAAATTTCCATTCGGTGTTGTCGGGCAGCAATAAAAAGCACTATGTGCTGTTTGCCGGAGGCAGTGGCATTACGCCGATGATGAGCATTCTGAAAAGCGTGCTGTATATTGAAAAACAAAGTACCGTTACCTTAATATATGCCAACAGGGATGAGGATGCTGTGATCTTCAGCAATGAGATCCAGAAAATCGCTGCTGAAAATGCCGGCCGCTTTAAGGTCGTAAATATCTATGATGCTCCTAAAAACACAGTTCCTGATCTGCAGAAAGGTCTTTTAAGTGTTGACAGGGTGAAAGCCATTGTAGAGGCGTACCAGTGCGGTGCAGGCGACGAATATTTTATCTGCGGCCCGGGCCCGATGATGGAGAACATCAAACAGGCCCTGGAAAACCTCAGCATCTCCAAAGAAAAAATCCATATCGAATATTTCAGCGCTGTAGCCGATGCGGTTGCTAAGGCAGAAAATACAGGTGCTGTGGTTGGCGGCTCTGTTACCAGCAATATCACGGTGATCCAGTATGGTTTTGAAACACAAATGACCTTAAACACCGAAGGCTTAAGCATTCTCGATGCTTCTATCGAAGCGGGTGTGGATGCGCCGTTCAGCTGCAAGGGCGCTGTATGCTGCACCTGCCGTGCAAAAGTACTGGAAGGAAAAGTGAAGATGGATAATAACTTTGCCCTGACGGATGCCGAAGTGGAAGAAGGCTTTGTACTGACCTGCCAGGCACATCCCTTGACGGAACGCGTGGTGATCGATTTTGACGCTTAATAAGGTTTGGCTCCTACGGAGCCATTGTACCGGCGGATATATGATTTCTTTTGCTCCGTAGGAGCAACACATTATTAACTCGAAAAATCAGGAGTACCGAATGGCTCCGTAGGAGCCAAACATTCATTTTACCTCCCGGATAACGCCAACAGCTACACCGAACTTTTTTTCAATGCCATAGTGACAACACCGGCAACTCCACCTTCTTCTGCTGTTTTAATTCCTGATGATAAATTGTACCTTCGTGCATTGCTTCCGTGAAGCATTCATTTTCTAAGGCTTTTAAAATTTCCAATGAACAGGTCCTGTTTTCTTCTGATGGCGCTTTGGTTGTGTACAGGCACAGCAAGGCTTTGCATGGGCCAGCAGCAGCACCTCGATTCCCTGGTTACATTGTCTTCTACCCTTACGGATAAGGTGGAGCGTTGCCGGATCTTCCTGGAGCTTTCACGGCTTTACCAGAAAAGCGATACGGTCCAATCGAAGTCTTACGTACAAAAGGCAATAGCGCTGGCCGAACAGCTAAGCGATGATGAGCAAAGCCTGAACGCCAATCTTGTGTTTGCCAAACATTACCTCACGACCAGGTCCTTTGACGAAGCACGTACCTACACCGATAAGGCGCTAAGCCTGGTGAAGCCGGGCGGCAACAACAAAGACCTTGCAATGATCCGGTATTACAACGGCTGCATTTACCTCTCGCAGGGGAACAGCAAAAAAGCGCTGGATGAATTCATTCAATCCTACAAACTGGCAGAGGCCTCCGGCGACAACGATTTGAAGGCACATGTGAATTCTTCCTTTGGTGTGATCTATCAGCAGCAAAACCAGCTGGACTCTGCCCTGGTATATTATAAAAAGTCTTTCGACTATTTTGAGAGCACGACCGGAAATACGGAATATTCCATAACGGGCTCACAGAACATCGGCAATATCCTGCTTTCCAAAGGTTCTTTTACGGAAGGGCAGGCTTACCTGAAGCGTGCCCTGGAGCTGGCGAAACAGCGCAAAGACATCAACGCGGAAATGATCGTGCTTGGCAATATCGCCAATGGCTACGAGCGGGAAGGAAAATTGGAACTGGCGGAATTTTATGCGGCCGAGCTGGTGAAAGATGCTAAAAAAACCGGTTTCCTGCTCCAGGAGCTCTATGGCAAAACGCTGTTATCGACCATTAAACTGGATGAGAAAAAATACGATGAAGCGATCCGGCAGGCGAAGGAAGCCCTGGTGCTGGCGGAACAGGTAAAGATGGCCTCGTTCATTGTTCCTCTCTATGAAATGCTGGTAACAGGCTATGCGCAGAAAGGGGATTACCAACACGCCTACGATTACAAAAACAAGCTGGTTCATATCAATGACAGTTTATCGGCCATCGAAAACACGACTTACATCGAAGAGATCAAGCAGAAATACAACCTGCAGAAAAAGAACCAGGAGCTTCTCCTGAAAACAGAGCTGATCCAACAAATCCAAAAAACGGGTCGGCAAAAAACGGTCATTATCATTTCGCTGCTGGTGCTGGGTGTGAGCGGCCTGGTGAGTGTCTTCCTCTTTTTCCAGAGACGAAAGATCAAAGAAGAGCTGGCACGAAAAAATATCATCCTTGAAAACCAGAATAAGAATTTCGAGGCCTTTATCAACGGGCAGGAACAGGAGCGGAAACGCATTGCCTCCGACCTGCACGACGGGCTTGCTCAAAACCTGGTCATGCTGAAAATGGGCATCCGGAATTTTAGCCTGCCCGACCCCGCGCAACAGGAAAAGCTAAATTACTACAGCGGCGAGCTTGACAGGATGATTGAAGAAACGCGCCGGATCTCGCATAACATGATGCCCGGCGTCTTAGTGGACCTGGGCTTGCTGAAAGCCTTGAAAAGCCTCATTGCCGACCTCAACACCAATCACCCGGCGTTGCACACGACCCTTTCGGTAAGCGAGCCTTTTACAAAGCTGCCTTCGGAGGTAGAGATTCAACTATACCGCATCATCCAGGAATTGCTCAACAATGTGATCAGGCATTCGGGGGCAAACCACTGCGACATTCGCCTGACCTCGGACTCAGAAAGCATACATATTGAGTTGAAAGATAACGGCAAAGGATTTGAGAAGAAGCATGCTAAAACAGGCATTGGCTTACAGAATATTCAGTCGCGCGTGAACAGCTTAAACGGAACGCTCACGATTGACAGCGCTCCGGCTAAAGGAACATCGGTGAGCCTTCGCATCGGCAGTATAGAGAGATTATGGAAAGCGGAAAGATAAAACTCATATTGGTGGATGACCATGAGCTGGTGCTAAAAGGATTGAAGTCGATCCTGGAGCAGGAGCCCGGCATTGAAGTAGTAGCGGAAGCCAGGAACGGTGTGGAAGCGCTGGCCCTCCTCGACCGTGTGAGTGCCGATATGATCGTCACGGACCTTAAGATGCCAGAAATGTCAGGGATAGAGCTCACGCGGCATGTGAAGCAACAATATCCGCAATTGAAAGTGTTGGTACTTACTTTATTCAAGGACCGGGAATACGTCAACGCCATACTCGAAGCAGAAGCGGAAGGTTATCTCTTAAAGAATGTGGAGCAGAAGGAATTGCTGCATGCCATTCATCATATCATGAATCACGGGACATATTACGCGCAGGAGATCGTCTCGATCCTGAGATCTGAAATAACAGGACGCCCGCATAAAAGCGACGCGGCTCACGATCTGTCGAAGCGCGAGCTGGAGATCATCGGCCTGATCTGCCTGGAGTATTCGAGTACGGAGATCGCTGAAAAATTGTTTATCAGTAAATCCACCGTGGATGTCCACCGCAAAAACATCCTCCAGAAAACCGGGGTCAAAAACCTCGTAGGCCTTATCCGCTTTGCCATTCAGAATGGCATTGTCAAGGAGTTTTGAGGCGGCTTCTCCACTGTTAAAAGCAAAAAATACCTAATTGTAGGTAATCGCAATTACAAGCGATAGGTATCTTTACAAGCTCAAATACAAGGATATTTGCAGAAAAAATGCCTTTTAAAATCTTCACCATGAACACATTCTTTTACCATCTATTTTCAAAATACAGCTTATTGACCGTGGTACTCCTGTCTTTCTTGACGGGAAGCAGCCAAACCTACGATATGGCTACCGGTACAGTAACCGCCTGCTCCGGAAATTTCTACGACAATGGTGGCGCCGCCGGAAATTATATCCGGAACAATGTCACTCAAACCTTTGTGTCTTCCACAGGCAACAGGCTCAAATTCGACTTCACCACCATGACAACGCTCAACGGCGCTTCCCTGAGTGTGTACGACGGTCCAACGACGGCTTATCCTTTGATCGGTATTTATTCGGGAAGTACCTTCTCTGTAGAATCTACCGGATCGAGCCTGACCTTTTATTTCAACGGTGCCAGCTCATCTTCGGCTACCTATGCCGGCTGGGACGCTACCATCAGCTGCACAACAGCGACTCTTACGCCTTATGCCATGAGCAGCGGAACGGTAACTGCCTGCTCGGGCATATTCTTTGATCCGGCGGGGCCTGCTGCCAGCTATGCCAACAGCAACATCACGACTCAAACCTTTTCATCGGGTTCATCCAGCTTTATTAATTTCACGTTCACCAATTTTAATGTGGCTAACGGCGATACGCTCTTTGCCTATGACGGTACCAGTGTTTCGGCACCTTTGATCGGGGCTTACACCGGCAGCGATTTACCCGAAATCATTTCTTCACGAACGGGAAGCAGCGTGACCTTTAAATTCGTCTCCAATAATGCTGTCGTGGATCTCGGATGGAAAGCCATGATCGGCTGTTCGGCCGCCGCAATCATTCCTACGGTATTCAATATCCAGGACGGCGTGAGAAGCGTGTGCTCCGGAACTTTTTACGATAACGGCGGTGCGAGCAATAATTACATCCGCGACAACCATCTCCAAAGCTTTGTATCCTCCACAGGCAGCAGGCTCAAGTTCGATTTTACCACCATGACAACGCTTAACGGCGCTTCCCTGAGTGTGTATGACGGACCAAACACCAGCTCGCCGCTGATCGGCGTTTACTCCGGAAGCACCTTCTCCGTGGAATCCACAGGCTCTTACCTCACGTTTTATTTTACCGGTGCCAGCTCATCTTCGGCCACCTATGCCGGCTGGGAAGCTACTATCAGCTGCACAACGCCTACCTTGACGCCTTATACGATGAGCAACGGAACGGTGACTGCCTGCTCGGGGGTCTTCTTTGATCCGGGCGGACCGGGAGCAAATTATGCCAACAGCAATGTCACCACACAAACCTATTCTTCGGGCTCAGCTAATTTTATCAACTTTACCTTCACCAATTTTGATGTGGTGAATGGCGATACGCTTTTTGCCTATGACGGCACCAGTGTTTCCGCGCCACTTATCGGAAAATATACCGGCAACCATTTACCCGAGATCATTTCTTCACGAACGGGAAGCAGCGTGACTTTCCGGTTCACCAGTAATAATACCACCGTTGCCAGCGGATGGAAAGCGCTGATCGATTGTTCCGCTTCTGCTATTATCCCAACAGCGTTCAACTTACAGGATGGCGTGAGAAGCGTATGCTCCGGAACCTTTTACGATAACGGAGGCGTGTCCAATAATTATATCCGCGACAACCATCTCCAAACCTTTGTTTCTTCTACCGGGAGCAGGCTCAGGTTCGATTTCACCACCATGACAACGCTTAACGGCGCTTCCCTGAGTGTGTATGATGGGCCAACATCAGCTTATCCATTGATCGGCGTTTATTCGGGCAGTACGTTCTCTGTAGAATCCACAGGTTCTTACCTCACGTTTTATTTTACCGGTGCCAGCTCAGCCTCTGCCACCTATGCCGGCTGGGAAGCTACCATCAGCTGTACAACGCCGACCTTAACACCTTATACGATGAGCAGCGGAACAGTAAGCACCTGCTCAGGAGTCTTCTTTGATCCGGCAGGACCTGCTACCAGCTATGCCAACAGTAATACCATCACGCAAACCTATTCTTCGGGCTCAGCCAATTTTATCAATTTTACCTTCACCAATTTTGATGTCGCCAACGGCGATACGCTCTTTGCTTATGATGGAACAACTGTTGCCGCGCCACTCATTGGGAAATACACCGGCAACAATTTACCCGAGATCATCTCTTCACGAACGGGAAGCAGCGTCACCTTTAAATTCGTCTCCAATAATGCTGTCGTGGACCTTGGGTGGAAAGCCATTATCGGATGCTCTGCCACGGCTATTGTTCCTACGGCATTCAATATCCAGGATGGCGTGAGAAGCGTGTGCTCCGGAACGTTTTATGATAATGGTGGGGCGAGCAATAATTACATCCGCGACAACCACATTCAAAGCTTTGTGTCGTCAACCGGCAGTAGGCTTAAATTCGATTTTACCACCATGACGACGCTCAACGGTGCTTCCCTAAGTGTGTATGATGGGCCAACAACGGCGTATCCATTGATCGGCGTTTATTCGGGCAGCACCTTCTCCGTGGAATCCACAGGCCCTTACCTCAGCTTCTATTTCAACGGTGCCAGCTCTGCCTCCGCCACCTATGCCGGATGGGAAGCCAGCATCAGCTGCACGACGCCTACCTTAACGCCTTATACCATGAGCAGCGGAACGGTAACTACCTGCTCGGGTGTGTTCTTTGATCCGGCAGGTCCCGCTACCAATTATGCCAACAGTAATACGATCACGCAAACCTATTCTTCAGGATCGGCCAGCTTTATTCATTTCACTTTTACCAATTTTGATGTCGCCACCGGCGATACGCTTTTTGCCTATGACGGCACCAATGTTTCAGCACCTCTCATCGGAAAATATACCGGCAACAGGCTTCCCGAAGTTATTTCATCCAGGACAGGCAGTGATGTAACGTTTAGGTTTGTGAGCAATACTACGACAAACGATTTCGGATGGAAGGCCATTATCGGCTGCTCTGCAAGCCCAATCATCCCAAGCGTTTACACGATACAAAACGGAGTGAGAAGCGTCTGCTCCGGAAGCTTTTACGATAACGGAGGTCCTTCCAATAATTACATCCGAAGCAACCATATCGAAACATTTGTTTCCGCTACCGGCAACCGGCTCAAGTTCGATTTCACGACCATGACGACACTCAACGGGGCTTCCCTGAGTGTATATGACGGGCCAAGCACCAGCTCTCCACTGATCGGTACTTATTCCGGAAGCACCTTTTCGGTGCAATCCTCGGGCTCTTACCTCACCTTCTATTTCAGCGGATCCAGCTCTGCCTCCGCCACATACGCCGGGTGGGAAGCCAGTATCAGCTGCATCAGCCCGGCGGCTATTCCCGTCGCAAATTTCAGCACGCCTTCCTATAGCATTTGCAGCGGATCATGCATTAGTTACACAGACCTCAGCACCAACAGCCCGAATGCCTGGAACTGGCAATTCCAGGGGGCAGCCGTAAGCTCCTCTACCGTGCAGAACCCGGCTAACATCTGTTACAATACACCCGGAACGTATACCGTTTCGTTAACCGCTTCCAATGGCTCGGGCTCATCGGTGGCTACACAAACGATTACCGTACTCGCAAGTCCTGCTGTGTCGATCACACCATCTTCCACAACCATTTGCCAGGGACAAAGCACGACCCTGACGGCAAGCGGCGCCAACACCTACACCTGGAGCACAGGCTCCAACAGCAACAGTATTACCGTATCGCCCTTCAGTACTGCTTCGTATACCGTAAGAGGTGCAAACAGCAACGGATGCCAGACCATCATTGTTGCGCCTGTTGTTGTGAGAACAGTGCCGGTGATCTTTATCGGCGGCAGCGCGGTGGCCTGCTCCGGCCAAAGTGCGACCTTAACGGCTTCCGGCGCAAGCACCTACACCTGGAGCACAGGCTCTACCGGCAGCAGCATCAGCGTTTCTCCAACGGTTGCCACGATCTATACGGTAACCGGCCAGGGCAGCAATGGTTGTACAGCCGATGCTACTCAAACCGTAACACCGGGCTCTGCGCCCACGGTGAGCATCAGCGGCGCCGGTACACCGGTGTGTGCAGGCCAGCCGGTGATACTGACTGCTTCCGGGGCAACAACTTATTCCTGGAGCACAGGCTCTACAAGCACAAGCATCACCGTGTCACCGGCGGTAACAACAACGTATACGCTCAGTGGCAATTCGGGGAGCTGCAACGGAAGCGCGGTGAAAACAGTCAGCATCAACCCTGCTCCTTCCTTGTCTGTATCAGGCAGCACGGTTGTTTGCGGAGGACAAAGCACGACCTTAACGGCAACAGGCGCAACGAGCTATACCTGGAGTACGGGAGCGATGAGCAACAGCATCGTCGTTTCGCCAACGATTGCCACAAGCTATACAGTAAGCGGCGAAAGCGCTTCGGGCTGCACAGCCAGCCTTGTGCAAGCGGTGAGTGTGAGCGCTGTACCAACGGTGAGCATCAGCAATCCTAATCCTGCTATTTGCTCAGGACAAAATGCAACCTTAACGGCCACAGGTGCAACGAGCTATACCTGGAGCACGAACGCTACTAACAACAGCATCGTTGTATCGCCTTTATCCAATACGGTATACAGCGTTACCGGAAAGAATGCGGCCGGTTGTACAGCTATTGCTTCGGCAACCATTACCGTAAATCCATCGCCTGTGCTGGCTGTGAGCAGCAGCAATACCCTGATCTGTATCGGTCAAAGCGCTACCCTGAGCGCCACGGGAGCAAGCAGCTACACCTGGAGCACAGCAGGCAGCGGGAGCAGCATCACGGTTTTCCCGGCGATCACTACCACTTATACCGTAAGCGGTACGGGCGCTAACGGATGCAGCAGCCAACTCAGCTATACCCAACAGGTAAGCCTGTGTACAAGCATAGAAACCATCAGCGGAACATCCACGATTCTGGTTTATCCGAATCCGTTTTCAAACCAGTTAAGCATGGTGCTTGAGCAACCCGCCCTGATTGTGATGAGCAATATGCTTGGGCAGACGTTCTACTCTGCTCAAGCGGAAAGCGGCCTCAGCTCTATCGATACGAAGGACATTCCTGCCGGTGTGTATTACGTTGAGATTCGTAACGACAAGAGAACGGTCATCAAAGTGATCAAACACTAGATTTTTCTTCTGACGAAAAAAGCCCCGGTCAAAAAAACCGGGGCTTTTTTCATGCATAAACCGGCTGCTAAGCCTTATATTTGCATGCTTTTTAGCATACCGTTATTACATCAATACCGCAGAACCCATGCATCAAAAATTATTCAGAGAAGCAACCATCAGCGACATCCCACAGATCCAGGTGGTACGAAATTCCGTAAAAGAAAACATGCTTTCGGATCCTGCCCTGGTAAGTGACCGGGACTGCGAGGAATTTATAACGGAGCGCGGAAAGGGATGGGTCTGCGAAATCAACGGAAGGATTGTCGGTTTTGCCATTGCCGATTTGAAAGAGCATAATATCTGGGCCTTGTTTCTTCATCCTGATTTCGAAAAACAGGGCATCGGAAAAACACTTCATGACAGGATGCTGGACTGGTACTTTCAACAAACGCAGCAAACGGTATGGCTTGGAACTGCGCCTGGGACAAGAGCAGAAGGCTTTTATAGGAAAACCGGCTGGAAGGAAGCGGGCATGCACGGCAAAGGAGAAGTGAAATTCGAAATGGAGCATGCAGACTGGGTAAAGAGACAGGCCTAATACTTTTTTGTTTCTGGAAAATCATGTAGCTTTAATCCATGCTTCATCTTAGTAAAGTTCATCATATTGCCATCATTTGTTCGGATTATACCAGCTCAAAGGCATTTTATACAGAGATCCTCGGCCTGGAAGTGATCCGGGAAGTCTACAGGGAAGAGCGGCAATCGTATAAGCTGGATCTGTCTCTCAACGGAGCTTATGTGATAGAGCTTTTTTCTTTTCCCGATCCACCGGCCCGTGTGTCGCGCCCCGAAGCAGCAGGCTTGCGTCACCTGGCCTTTGAGGTAGACAGCGTAGAAGCAAGCATAGAATACCTTAAGAGCAGGCAGGTGGCGGCAGAGCCTGTGCGTGTGGATGAATACACCGGTAAAAAATTCACCTTTATCGCTGATCCCGACGGCCTTCCGATCGAGTTTTATGAGCGTTAAACCACCTGCCTCCCTATTTCTTCACGAATATTAACATCCGCATAAAATGCGTTTTGTCATTTATTAGTACCTTAATCCGCTTTAACAACCGTTATGAAACTACATATAGCTCTTCTTACGCTGATGCTGGCCTATGGCATTCGTGCGTTTTCTCAAACCAACCAATCCCTCAACTCCGCCGAAATTGTACAGGCCCTCAAAAAACTAAACACCGTGGGGAGCGTGCTATATGTGGCAGCCCACCCGGATGACGAGAATACACGCCTGCTGGCTTACCTTGCCAACGAAAAAAAGGTAAGAACCGGTTATTTATCACTCACCCGAGGTGACGGCGGACAAAACCTCATCGGGAAGGAACAGGGCGAGCCTCTGGGATTGATCCGTACCCAGGAATTGCTGGCGGCACGCCGGATCGACGGCGCCGAGCAGTTCTTCACCAGAGCCAATGATTTTGGCTTTTCTAAAAATCCGGAAGAAACGTTTTCGATCTGGAACAAGGACAGCATCTTATCGGACGTTGTGCTGGCGATCCGCCGCTTTAAGCCGGATGTGATCGTATGCCGCTTTCCTACAACAGGCGAAGGTGGCCACGGACACCACACGGCTTCTGCGATCCTGGCTGTAGAAGCATTCGATGCCGCCGCCGACCCGAAGCGGTTTCCGGAACAGCTGAAATACACGGAAGTATGGCAGGCCAGGCGCATCTTCTGGAATACCTTTAATTTTGGCACCACCAATACCACGGCCCCCAACCAGCTCAAGATCGATGTGGGCGTTTATAATCCTTTACTGGGAAAAGGTTATGGAGAGATTGCTGCTGAAAGCCGCTCTTCCCATAAGAGCCAGGGCTTCGGCTCTGCCAGATCAAGAGGCTCGGGATTGGAATATTTCAAACTCCTGAAAGGCGACAGCGCCAAGACCGACCTGCTCGAAGGCATTACAAGCAACTGGACGAGGCTTAAAGGCCAGGAGAAGATCCAGAAATTAATCGATGAGTGTATTAAAAAATTCAATCCCCAACTGCCGGAAAACAGCATTCCTGAGCTCATTGCCATTTATAAGCAGATCCAATTGCTGGACGACAAAAACACCGTGCTGAGTTACTGGAAGAAACAAAAGCTGAAAGAGACGGAGACTATCCTGCTGGCCTGCTCAGGGCTGTGGCTGGAAGCAACAGCTGCCGACTATACGGGCATTCCGGGACAGGATGTGACGATTACGGCGCAGGCTGTGAACCGCAATAACAGCTCCGTGAAATTGAACAGCATCTCATTTTTACAACAGACGGACAGCACCACCGCGTTGACCTTAAAAACAAATGAGCTCTATACCTTTAAGCACAAGGAAAAGCTTCCTGAGGCGATGCCTTTCTCAAATCCTTACTGGCTGAATGAGAAACACGAGATCGGAACTTATCACATCGCCAATGCTTCGCTGATCGGTAAACCGGAGAACGATGCAGCTGCCAAAGTTATTTTCAATATTTCCATCCATGACCTCAACTTAAGTATTGAACGCGGCCTCAGCTACAAATACACCGATCCGGTGAAAGGCGAGGTCTACAGGCCTTTCGAAGTGCTTCCACCGGCCACGGTAAATATTCCGGAGAAAGTATTCGTCTTTATTGATGTGGCGCCTAAAAGCATTTTCATCACCGTGAAAGCGAATACGGCCAATGTCAACGGAACACTTTCTTTAAAAGGCACAGAGGGCTGGAACATCAGCATTAAGAACCCGGACTTCAAGCTCGCCGCCAAAGGTGACGAAGCCATCATTGAAGCGGTGATCAGCGCCGCCAAAGGCGCGAAAGACGGCAACCTGGAAGCATCGGTTTCCATTAATAACAAAAGCTACCATAAAAGCATCCGGCGGATGGAATACGATCACATTCCTTACCAGTTCATCCTTAGCGACGCCGAAGCGGGGCTCGTGAACATCGACCTGAAAAAAACGGGCCTCAACATCGGCTATATTCCCGGTGCCGGCGATGATGTACCGGCAGCCCTGAAACAGGTGGGATACAATGTGACGGTGCTGACCGATGAATTACTGAGCAACGAAAACTTATCGAAGTACAATGCCATCGTGTCGGGCGTACGTGCGTACAATACCAACGACCGCCTGCAGGTACACTATGCACGCTTAATGGATTATGTGAAGAACGGCGGAAACCTGATCGTGCAGTATAATACCAATAACCGCATCGGCCCGGTGGTGGCGAAGATCGGCCCCTACCCCTTCACCATTGCCCGCGACCGGGTAACGAACGAAAAAGCAGATGTGACCTTCAGCAATGCGAAACACAGCGCCTTGAATTTTCCGAATGTGATCACTCAGAAAGACTTCGATGGCTGGATCCAGGAGCGCGGGATTTATTTTGCTACGGAGATCGACAAGCAATATGAAACAGTATTAACGATGAACGATCCTAATGAGAAGCCTTCGGAGGGCAGCCTCATTGTAGGAAAATACGGCAAGGGGAATTTTGTGTATACGGGCCTGGTATTCTTCCGGGAGCTGCCGGCGGGTGTTCCCGGCGCCTACAGGCTGTTTGTGAATTTGCTGAGCCTGCCGGAGAATAAATAATTTTTTAACCACATAG
>CAZIYT010000003.1:787684-787902 GCA_964543545.1 uncultured Flavobacterium sp.
GAAACATAGAGAACAAGAGGAGTTTGAATGGATTGTGAGTTCTGAGCCTTGTCACGAGTGCAATAAAAACCATATAAGGCATATAAGAACATATAAGGGAACAGATATATAGAAAGATTTGTTGAGCCTGCCGGAGAATAAATAATTTTTTTTAACCACATAGGAAACATAGAGAACAAGAGGAGTTTGAATGGATTGTGAGTTCTGAGCCTTGTCAC
>CAZIYT010000004.1:0-692524 GCA_964543545.1 uncultured Flavobacterium sp.
TTATCTATAAGCTATAAATGCGATAGATATACTTCCTGGGGATGTATCTAACATAATACAAATGCTCCGTAGGAGCATAACATGATTAAGACCAATCTCTCAGTGGTTCTCTGGCTCCGTAGGAGCCAAACATTAAACCTTGCTTACCTTCAACAAAATACCTCCGTAAACTCAAAGCGCTTGCCGTTAAACAATCCCTTGTCGCTCAGCTTCAACTCAGGAATCACCAGTAGGGCCATAAAGGAAAGGCTCATATACGGTGCCCTTAAAGTGCTTCCAAGCGCCTTCGCACGCCGGTCGAGCCTTGTGTATGCAGCAGCCACCTCTTCCGCAGGTTGGTTGGTCATGATGCCCGCAATCGGTAATTCCAGCACGAGCGCTTCGTCTGTATTCGCCAGGGAAATGCCGCCTTTGGCCATGATGATCAGGTTCACCGCTTTGCAGATGTCCTCATCATTTGTTCCTACCACCACAATGTTGTGGCAGTCGTGGGCCACGCAGCTGGCGATGGCTCCTGATTTGAGTCCCACGTTTTTAATGAAGGCAATGGCAACAGGCTGATCGCTGTAGCGGTTCACCACGGCCATTTTTAAAATATCCTGTTCCGTATTGGATTCCGCATAGCCGTTGATGTTCAGCGCTTCGGCATAGAGCTCGTTGGTGATGAGCTGCCCGTCGAGGACTTCAATCACGCGGATCTGCTCGCTTTCACTTTTGAGCTTAAAATCTTCCGGAGCTTTGAGGCTGCAATGAAAATTGTTGACGATAGGCGCTGCCACCGGTTGAATAAAAGATTTTCCCTTTTCGGAAACCAGAGTTCCGTTGATATAGGTTTTAAGAACCGTAAAATCAGTGAGGTTGTCGATCTCGATGAAGTCTGCATTGTCGCCGCTTTGCAGCATACCTACAGGCAATTGGTAATGCTTAATAACATTGTGGGAGGCCGCCCTCAATACATCGAAGAGGTTATGCCCATGAGCCAGGGCACGCTTCACATGTTCGTTGATGTGCGATTCGATCAGGTTGTCAGGATGCTTATCATCGCAGCAAAACATGATTTGTTCAGGAAAATCTTTCAGGAGCGGGATTAATGTTTCAAAATTTTTGGCGGCGCTGCCCTCGCGGATCATCACCTTCACACCGTGTTTGAGCTTCTCCAGGGCTTCGATGTAGCCGAAGCATTCATGGTCTGTCGTAATACCCGCATCAAAGTAGGTCTTCATTTCATCCCCTGTAAGTCCCGGCGCGTGCCCGTCGATGGGCTTGCCGTGCTTTTTCGCGGAGGCCAGCTTTTTCATCACCTCTTCATCCTGGTAGATCACACCCGGAAAATTCATCATTTCGGCGAGGTACACAATGTCGTTGCGGGATAATAATTCATCAATAGCCTTGGCATCGATCACGGCGCCCGCCGTTTCAAAGCCAGTGGCCGGTACACAGGAGGGCGCGCCGAAATAAAAATGGAAGGGAACCTGCCTGGCATTGTCGATCATATAGTCCACGCCGGCAGTTCCCAGAACGTTAGCAATCTCATGCGGATCGGAGATTGTTCCTACGGTGCCATGCGTCACCGCCAGGCGCGCGAACTCCGAGGGCACGAGCATGCTGCTTTCCACATGCACATGCGCATCCACAAAACCCGGAAGGATGTAGGTATCGAAGGTTGCCCCCACCTTTTTGATGGACCGGATCTTTTGTCCTTCGATGGTGACTTCCGCGGGATAGATCTCCCGGGCAACAATATCAATCAGGTTTGCCTGTATCTTAATTTCCATATTAGAATACGCCCGGTGGGTAAATGATGTTTTCCTCCACTTCTGCTTTGCCGCTTTTCAAAAGTTTCAGGTAGTGTTCCAGGAGATCGTTGATGGATCTATAGCTGGTATCGTAAGGGCCGGACTTACCCTCGTCAATGTACATCATATAAAGGAGCTGCCCATGTGTTCCCCTGGAGCCCGGGTTCAGATCGATGCAGATGGCGCCGTCATAGCTATCGATAGCTATGGGAAACCAGGCCTTGTCAAACACTTTTTCAACCAGGATCTGCCCGGTATAGCCTCTTCCCTTAAAGTCGAAGTATGGCCCCTGTTTAAATTCCTCATCAAAGTCATGCCCGGAGTTTTCGGTCCAGTAATTTACCAGGTATTCAAACTCCTCCATCATGAAGAAGGAAGGGCCGTCGTCGCAGTTCAGTGTTTTGTATATCTCTGTGCCGAGCGTGATCTCAAAATCGCAGCTTAGCCAGAACTCTGTGAGGTCCGCGGGAAAGACAAGCCCGCTTTGCTTTTCGAAACCGGCGATCTCTTTTTGAGTGGCATAGTTCTTTTTGGTAAGCTTCAGGTGCTCAGGGCAGATCCTGGCCATCTCGCTCCGGATTTCTTCGAGTAATGCTTTCATAAGGAAATCGCTAAGAACAGATGCTTATGGCTTCACACCATATTTATCTGCATATTTTTTATACAGCTCGTTCTGAAAATTGCTCACCCTGATGCTTCTGCCATTCAAAAAAGCCATCACAATCTTGCTGGTTCTGATATCCAGGACATCGCCGGTGGAAACCACCAGGGAAGCAAGCTTGCCCGTTTCGAGGCTTCCGATGAGGCTGTCTACACCCAGGATCTTTGCGGTGTTCAATGTAATGCTTTGCAAAGCCTGCTCTTTCGTTAAGCCATAGGCCGCAGCCGTTCCGGCAAGGTAAGGCAGGTTCCGCGAGTTCATTGCTTCCATGTCGCCCTGGTTTTGCAGGCAGAACATCACCGAGTCTTTTTGCAGGAGGTAAGGCAGCTTGTAGTAAATGTCGGTATCCGCTTCCGGCAGCTCCGGCAGGTCGTGCAGGCGGTTCACCATCACAGCCACATGATTCTCTTTCAGGAAAGGCGTGATCTTATAGCTGTCTTTTCCACCCACAACGATGAGCTTCTTCACTCCGAATTTTTTCGCGAAGTTCACCGCCAGCATGATGTCTTTCACATAATCCGCATGCAGGTACAGGTTTCTGCTCCCGTTGAAGACACCTTTCATGGCCTCATAGCGGAGGTTGATCTCGCCGCTTGCAGGCGCTTTGTAATAGGCGCTCGCATGTTCGAAAAAGGCCGTCAGGTCATTCAGCTGTTCCTGGAATTTATTATTTTTTTCGCTGGGCTGTGGTTCGGCCCACCAGCCGTGCTTGACGATCGAATTCGGGAAATTAAGGTGGATGCCGTCATCGGCTTTGATCACGGCGTCTTCCCAGTTCCAGCCGTCGGTAGCCAGTACCGAGGAGCTGCCGCTGATTACGCCATAGCGTGGTGTGACCTGCGTGTAGAGGATGCCGTTTGCTTTTACGGTTTCTAAAATTTTGCTGTCGGTGTTGTAGGCGATGAGGCTGCGGATGTGCGGGTTGTAATCGCCCACCTCGGCATAGTCGCTGGTTTGCCTTACGGCTTCGGCTTCCTGTAGCCCGAGGATACAATTGGGAGCAATAAAGCCCGGGTAAATGTGTTTGCCCGATACATCGATGGTTGTGTCAAATTTACTCATGTCAAGCTTGGTAAGCCTGGCATCCGACACAAAGTCAATCTTTCCTTCGCTGAAAGCAAGATAGCTGTTTTCAATCACCTGTCCGTTGCCGATATGCGCCGTGCCGTTTGTGAGCAGGATGCGTTTTTTGTTTTGCGCGGTCACGGCTGCTGCCAGGGATATAAGGACAATAACAAGTGTTTTCATGCGGTAAAAAGGATTTTGCTGACAGGTAAATATAAACAAAAATACAGCATAGAAGATATACAAAAAGTGTAACTTTGCGCATGCCAAAAACCAACAAAAAACCGGCTAAGCCTCACCGTATCCTGTTACAGGCCATTGTGAACGCTTTGTCGGTCATCTTCAACGAGAACAAGTACGCCGATAAGGTCATTGAAAAGACCCTGAAGGAAAATGCAAAATTCGGAGGAAGGGACAGGCGCTTTGTAGCAGAGACCACTTACGATATGGTGCGCAACTACCGCTTGCTGGCTCAGCTGGCCGGAACTGAAACTGGCTTTTGGGAAATGCTCGGTGTGTATTTCATTCTGAAGCACATGCCGATGCCCGATGAGCGCGATTTTAAAAACCTCAATGAAAAGCAGGTACTCGATGCCTATAAGGCGCTGAAAGATGAGAAAATCCTGCAGGCTTATCCTGACTGGCTTTGGGAGCTGGGTGAATCGGAATTAGGAAAAGAAGTATGGGAGAGGGAAGCCAAAGCCCTGAACGAGCAGGCCGAAGTGGTATTGCGCGTGAACACCTTAAAAACGAAAAAGGAGATCTTATTGAAATTCCTCACAGAGCAGGAAATAGAAGTAGAGCCCCTGGAAGACCATGAGGATGCCCTGGTACTGCTGACCAGGCAAAACCTGTTTCAGAATGAGCTGTTTAAGCTGGGCTTATTTGAATTGCAGGATGCCGGCTCCCAGCAGATCTCCGGATTCCTGCAGGTAGAGCCCGGCATGCGCGTGATTGACGCCTGCGCCGGCGGCGGCGGCAAAAGTCTGCACATCGCAGCCCTGATGCAAAACAAAGGACGCATCATTTCGATGGATGTGACGCAGTGGAAGCTTGATGAATTGAAAAAGCGCGCGCGCAGGGCAGGAGCAGGCAATATTGAAACACGCCTCATCGAAGGCAGCAAAACCATTAAGCGCCTGGAGAGCATGGCCGACAGGCTGTTGCTGGATGTTCCCTGCAGCGGGATGGGCGTTATTAAACGGAACCCGGATGCCAAATGGAAATTGAATCCGGAATTTATTGCAAGAACCAAGGAGCTCCAGCAAAAGATCCTGGGCGAATATTCGGGCATGACAAAACCGGGAGGCATGTTGGTGTATTCTACCTGTAGCATTTTACCAAGCGAGAACAAAAATCAGGTAGACACTTTCCTGGCCGCGAACAAAAATTTTGAATTCATAAAAGATAAAACTATTTTTCCTTCACAGGGCTTCGATGGATTTTATATGGCCCTTCTGAAACGTATCAAATAGCAATGGCTTTGGAACACTATACCATACTGGAAACCCACATCGTTGAAATGTTTACCATTCACATCCTGGACAATGGTATCGTGCACATTGAAGTCGCAGGAGACAGCGTTGTAGATGTAAAGCACCTCAGGGCGCAGCGCGCATTTTTCAAAGCACGCTTTGACGGAAAAAACAAATTCAGCATCCTTGTGGAGTCCGGCTATGATTCGACACTCACCAAAGAAGCCCGTGAATACACGTCTCTGCCTGAAAGCAATGCCATGACGCTGGCCACGGCCGTGGTGGTGAAATCACTGGCAGAGCGCATCATCATCAATTTCATCATTAACATCACCAGCCGCCAGGCCATGAAAATCCGCCTGTTCGATCATAAGGAGAATGCCATGAGGTGGCTGCTGTCGCTCAAAGAACTAAGTACTCCAACAAAACAGGATCTGCTTACAAGCTGTCTTTAAACATGAACCGATAATCCCATTTCTATGAAAACACTCTTCGCCTTCTTCTTATTTTTAGGATCGTTCACAGCCTTTTCTCAGACCAAAGTTGAGAACGTGGATGCCGCAACATTTAAAAAACTGATCGATGAGAAGAAAGGTGTGCTCATCGACCTGCGTACCGATGAAGAGCTGAAGAACAAAGGCTATATCAAAGGCGCCACACAGATCGACTATTTCGGTAAGAATGCCGAGGCTGTGATCTCGAAGCTTGATAAGAGCAAAACCTACCTCATTTATTGCGCCGGTGGCGGGCGTAGCGGCGAATGTGCCGACCTGATGAAGAAGGAAGGCTTTTCGCACGTGGTGAACCTTGAAAAAGGCTACGACGACTGGAAGAAAAAAGGCTTTGAAACGGAGGTGAAAAAGTAAGACGATAGAGTCACATCAAGTCAAAAATCCTGCCTCTTCGGATGTTTTGTGCCGGGATGTCTTCTACAAAAATCTTTTCATGTTGTTCTCGGTACTCACGCCGGGGCATGATCGCTATAGATCTGACTGACAAATAATTTCAGGTGGTTTCGAGAGCCTGAGCCACCACTCGTTGACTGATCACCACGTGTCGTAACTCGAAGTCAACGATAAGGGTTCAGTTAAAATTTTACGCAACCGATCAGCTCTCCTCAAGACTTTGCATTCAGCAGTTCCGCTGCTTTCAGGATACACTTATCGTTTTCGTTGATGATCGGATAATAGGCATCCTTATCGAAAATATCACGACCGATCAGCGCTTTCAGGTAGGGCTTCAAGGCCACGCCGGCCCTGGCTTTGGCGGCAGGATCGACTTTCGCCTTTAGTTTTTCGCAATAAGCGAAGAATTCATCGAGGATGGCTTGCGTAACCTGGAATTGCGCAATGAAATTTTTGGCGGTACCGTAAGATTTCAGTTTGGCGCGGTTGTTATCCGAATACTCAAAGGCAAAAGTATTGACAACGCCCGCATAGAATAATTTATTCAGCACCGAATTGGTTTTAGAAGTATCGATGGGTACGAACACGTCCGGCATAATACCGCCACCGCCGTATACCGTTTTACCTTCCGGTGTTTTGAACGCCTGTTTTTTATCCAGCTTAATGCTGTCGATGTTCAGGAGCTCGCCATGGTCGTAGCGGTCGTATTCCTCATTGTAATATTCGTCTTTATCATCCGTATAGGGTTTCTGGATGCAGCGCCCGGTAGGCGTGTAGTAGCGCGCAATGGTGAGGCGGATGGCAGAGCCGTCGGGCAGCTGCATCTGGTCCTGCACAAGGCCTTTTCCGAAGCTCCTGCGCCCTACAATGATGCCGCGGTCATTATCCTGTACGGCTCCCGCAACAATTTCGCTGGCGCTCGCCGAGCCTTCATCGATCAGCACCGCGAGCCCGTTCTTCTCGAAGCTTCCCCTTTCGGTAGCTTTGAATATTTTTTTAGGATTGGCCTTGCCTTGCGTATAAACGATCTGCAGGCCGTTGGCCAGGAACTCATCGGAAATGTCTACGGCGGCATTCAGGTAGCCACCCGGGTTTCCGCGCAGGTCGAGGATCAGTTTATTCATGCCCTGTTTGCTAAGTGTGTTGAAAGCCTTCAGGTATTCGTCATAGGTGGTAGCCGCAAATTTGCTGATCTTGATATAGCCAACCGTTTTATCAATCATGTAATAAGCATCGAGGCTGTAGAGAGGAATGGCGTCGCGGGTAATTTTGAAGTTGAGGAGGTCCTTGATGCCCGCCCGCATGATACTTACGTTTACCGTACTGCCTCTCGGGCCGCGGAGCTTCTCAAATACCTCCTTGTTGGTAATGCCCACGCCGGCGGCTTTTTTACCTTCTATTTTGATGAATTTATCCCCATCCAGGATGCCCGTTTTTTCGGATGGCCCGCCCTCGATGGTATTGATGACGCGGATGGTATCCTTGAAAATGTTGAACTCCACGCCAATGCCGTCGAAATTGCCTTCCAGCGGCTCATTGACGGCGCTGAAATCGCTGGCCGGAATGTAAGCCGAATGCGGATCGAGGCTCTCTAAAAGTGAGGTGACGGTTTTTTCAACCAGGTCTTTTTTGTTGATAGTATCCACATACTGGTATTCGATGTAATCCAGCAGGCTGTTGATCTTTTCATTGCCGCTACCTTGGTGTTGCGAAAACACGCTGGCGTTGCGGATGCGGTTGTTCAGAAAATAGCCCAACCAGATTCCTAAAATCAGCACCAGGGACAATATAATGGGTAAAAAGGCGTTCTGTTTCCTCTGGGGTGTGGGCTGGTCTGAGTCCATAAAATGATGTATATTTGCAGGGTGTAAAGGTATTTGTTTAACGGAGATTGTTGCGGAATGTTTAGAATTTTTAGCATATTGCTTATAGTCCTGCTGCTTGGCAGTACGTCCTGTAAAAAGAAAGCCAAAACCGTTCAGGATAACATTGCTTACCAAACGGTGAATATCTCCGTGTATCCGAACGATCCCCTGAACTTTAAGCTGACAACCGTTGGAGGCTGGATCTACTACCGCGGTGGTGTGAACGGCATCATCATCTACCGCAAAGCACAAAACAGCTCCGCGGATTTTGTAGCGATCGAGCGGACATCGACCCAGCTGCCCGATAACCCCGATGCCCTCGCCAAAGTACAATCCGATGGCTTCACCCTCAAAGATACCATCAGCGGCTCCAAATGGCAGATCATTGACGGCGCTGTTGTGAGCGGTCCTGCACAACTTCCTTTGCGCCTGTACAATACCTTCTACGATAACGCGAACGGCATTCTCACCATCCGGAATTAGTAAAAAAAAATCTCCCGGCATGTGCCGGGAGATTTAAGAGCGGTTTATGTGTCTGTAGCTTAAACGGTTTCCGGTTTTCCTTTTGCCTGGGAAACGACGATTGCCCTTTCATAATGCTCGGAGCCATTAAGCGCGTCAATCGCCTTTTGGGCATCGTCATCGTTTGCCATTTCCACAAATCCGAAGCCTCGGCTTCGTTTCGTTTCCTTGTCCTTAATAATTCTAACTGAGGTTACTTCCCCATACTGAGAAAAAAGTTCACTGAGTGCCTGTTCTCTTACCTTAAAGCTGATGTTGCTTACAAAAATGTTCATAACTGTATTTATTAATTATAGTAAAATTATAACAAATAAATAAATTGACAAATAAATTGTGCAATTTTCGTTAAACCTTTTATAAATGTCTATTAAATTAATATTTTAAACTTTGAAAAGAATATTTTCGTGGGTGATTTTCAACGGTTCAAGACGGATCCCGGGACCTTGTAAAAAGTTATATTGTTGATAATAAGTGATTTATGTGTTTTTCAACTTCCCCTTAAAAAACGCGGGCCTCCACACTGATCTCCACATTGGCATCCTTAGGTAAACGGTCGGCCTGGATGGTAGCCCTGGCTGGGAAGTCGCCTTTGAAATAGCTGCTATAAACCTCATTGACATGCACAAAGTTGTTCATATCCGCTAAAAATATGGTGGTTTTTACGATGTTGTCGTAAGTAAGCCCCGCTGCCTGCAAAACCTCGCCCACATATTCCATCACAATTTTTGTTTCATCCTTAATATTCGTTTTAATCAGTTGTTTGGAGCCCAGGTCCATAGCAATGGTTCCGGATACATAAACACTGTCTCCCACCTGGATAGCCTGATTATAGGGGCCGATAGGGGCAGGAGCTTTCGTGGTATTAATTATTTTTTTCATAAAGTGATAAGAGTTAGATACAAACAAAAATAACAAAAAACCGTTAACCTGTTGTTTAAATAGCAATTAATAGGGTGCCGCTTGCCTTATACCGGCGTGTTTAGCCGCTCATCCGGTCGCGGGAAAACAGCGCTGCCGTTCTGCCCGCTTTTGGTTTCTGCCGCGGCTGCGGGATAGGGTAAATGAACAGCGGGCGTTTAGTAAAAACTCATTTTTTTTATAAATCCGCTTGGCAAAACCGATAGATTTACCGAAATGCAGAAAGTACCTTTGATATTAGTGACCAACGACGATGGTGTGAGCGCGCCGGGCATTCTCCACCTATCGTCCATTGCCCGTAAATTCGGGGATGTGTTTGTCATTGCTCCCGATAAGCCGCAATCCGGAATGGGGCATGCCATCACCATCAACTCCACCCTGAGGCTACAGAAAACCAAATACCACGAAGGAGTCATCGGGGAATACAGCTGTACCGGCACGCCGGTGGATTGTGTGAAAATGGCTATCAATAAGCTGCTGCCCGGAAAACCGGACCTTATCCTCTCGGGGATCAACCACGGCAGCAACAGCTCCATCAATGTGATCTATTCCGGAACGATGAGTGCCGCCATCGAAGGTTCGCTCGAAGGCACGGCCTCTGTGGGCTTCAGCCTCAGCGATTTCAGCATCGACGCCGATTTTAATGCCACCACGCTCTTTATCGAAAAAATTATCGCTTCCTGCCTTAAAAACGAAATGCCCAAAGGCGTATGCCTCAATGTGAATTTTCCGAAGCTGAAAGCCGATGAGATCAACGGGCTGAAAATATGCCGGCAGGCGCGCGCCAACTGGGTGGAAGATTTTGAAGAACGCCTGGACCCTTACGGGCGCTCCTATTACTGGCTCACCGGTAAGTTCGTCAATTTTGAGCCGGAGGCTACCGACACCGACGAGTGGGCCCTGCAAAACGGCTATGTATCTGTGGTGCCGGTGATGCATGACCTCACGGCGCATCAGTACATTAACCATTTAAGAAATATTCTCTAAGCCTATGCTCAATAAACTGGATAAAAAATGGATCGGCTTTTTGCTGGGGGCTTCGTTCCCGGCCCTCTGTTTTTTTTGTTATTGGTTATTCCTGCACAGCCAGATCGGTTTCCCGGTGGGCTTTATCAACTACCTGAGAGCAGGCCAGATGCTGCAGGAAGTGTGCATCATGTGCGTGGTAGCCAATCTGCTGGTGTTTTACCTCCTGCTCAACAAGAAAGTGTACGACCTGGCTAAAGGAATTATTTACGCTACATTCGGTTATGTGGCCCTGGTACTTTATATCTCCCTGCTGTGAAAGCCCTGAAGTATTATATCATATCCGGCGAGCCTTCCGGCGATCTGCATGCCTCCAACATGATGAAGGAGCTGCTCCTGCTGGAGCCGGCTATGGACGTGCGGTTCTGGGGTGGCGACCTGATGGCGGCCGTGGCTGGAAAACAACCCGTGAAACACATTAAGGATCTTGCCTTTATGGGTTTTGTAGAGGTGGCCAAAAACCTTCGCACCATCCTCAGGAACATTGAATTCTGCAAGCAGGACATTTTAGCCTACAAGCCCGATGTGCTGATCCTGGTGGATTATCCTGGCTTCAACCTGCGCATTGCCGACTGGGCGAAGCAAAATAATATCCGCGTGCTGTATTACATTTCGCCCACCATCTGGGCCTGGAAAGAGAACCGCGTGGAGATCGTGAAGCGCGCCTGCGAAAAAATGTTTGTGATCCTGCCCTTTGAAGTGGCCGTATACCAGAAGCATGGCTACAAGGCCGATTATGTGGGGCACCCGCTCCTGGACGCCATCGAGCAGGAAAAAGCAAGCCTGCCCGACCGGCAAAGCTTTATCCAAAAGAACGGGCTGGAAAATAAGCCCATCATTGCCGTATTGCCGGGAAGCCGGAAACAGGAGATAGAGCGCATGTTCTCTATTATGCTGGATGTGATTCCCGCCTTTAAGGATTACCAGTTTGTAGTGGCAGGCACGACCAACCTGCCGCCCGAAGCCTATCAGAAAGCGGTGGCCATGAATATCAAAGTGGTGTTCGGGCAAACCTATGCGCTCATGCATAATGCCTATGCGGGCATCATCAAATCCGGGACCTCTACACTCGAAAGCGCCTTGTTCAGGCTGCCGCAGGTAGTATGCTACAAGGGAGGAACCATCTCTTACGGTATTGCTAAAATGGTGGTAGGCGGAAGGCTGAAATATATCTCATTACCCAACCTCATCCTCGATAAGCCGGTGGTGAAAGAGCTGGTGCAGACAGACCTTACGGCTAAAAACCTGAAAGAGGAATTAGCGAAGATCCTCAACGAGACCTTCAGAAAACCGATCCTCGAAGATTACGACCAACTGATTACTTTATTAGGAAACAGCGGCGCCTCCAAAAAAGTAGCGCACATGATCCATGAACACCTCCATGCAGCCCATCACTAGCCTCATAGCTCTATGTTTAGGTGTGTTCCTGTTTACGCACTCATTTTCCGGTCCTGTAGGAGCATCGGTGGCAGAGCGCGTGGAGAGCAGCAGCTTCGGGACTAAAAAGTACCTGTCGGATGAGGTGGTTTACATCAAAGTATTTTCGCAGCTCAGGCTTCAGTCTTTTACCTTCAGCGCCGACCAGGGAAGCTACAGCATCTGGGCCAATGGAAATGAGGTGGTCAGTACCTCGCAGTTTCCCATCATCAAGCTCAGCTATGTCAATGATTCCATCGAGGTAAAAACCTTTGAGAACACGATCGGACGCTTTAAAAAAATAAAAATCTCCAGTCCGGATGCCCTGCGCGCTTTCAGGATCAAGCTGGTATCGCCCGACCGCAAGCCGCGTTTTTACCAGGATAACCTCATTGTGGAAACGGAAGCCGGGATGTTGAAATGCGTGAACGAGGTGATCCTCGATAATTATATTTCCGGTGTTGTGCAGGCAGAGTCGGGGAGGCGCTCTTCTCCCGAGTTTTATAAGGTGCAGGCCATCCTTGCGCGGACATTCGCCCTTTCGCATTTGCAGAAGCACGCCACGGAAGGATACGGCCTTTGCGATCATACTCATTGCCAGGTGTATTTCGGGAAAACCACCGAGCTGGAGATCATGAAAGCCGTGACGGAAACCAGGGGCAAGGTGGTGGTGGACGATAACCTGAACCTGATTGAAGCGGCCTTTCACAGTAACAGCGGCGGGCAAACGGTGAACTCCGAAGATGTGTGGGGCAGCAGGCTCTCTTACCTGCGCAGCGTGAACGATACCTTTAGCACGAAGATGCCCAACGCCCGCTGGGAAAGAAAAATGGCCAAAGAAGACTGGCTGGCTTATTTAAAGCTCAAGCACAATTACCCCGTGCAGGATTCGAATGCCCGCTGGCTGGCGGTCAATTTCAAGCAGGAAAGCCGCAAGGCCTACCTGGAAGCCAATAATGTGAAAGTGCCCTTAAAGAATGTGAGGACCGACCTTCAGCTGAAGTCTACCTTTTTCAGCATTGTGCCGCAGGGCGATACGCTGATGTTCAAGGGCAGGGGCTTTGGCCATGGCGTGGGCATGTGCCAGGAAGGCGCTATGCGTATGACCAAGCTGGGCTATAAGTACCCGGAGGTCATTAATTTCTATTATCAGAAAACCCAGCTCATCGACCTGCACAAGCTCAATTTCTTTAAGGAAGAGTAGGCTAGAGTGCTCTCAGTTCTTGCCTGAGCTTTTTAGGAAGCGAGTCCACGATCAGCTCGTAGCTGTGATCGATCCATTCCCTGAGTAATTTATCGTTGACACTGCCGTCGCAGGTAATGGTATTCCAGTGTTGCTTGTTCATGTGATATCCGGGCAAAACGCAGGAGTATTTTTCACGCAGGCCAATCGCCCTTTCGGGATCGCATTTGGCATTGAATTGTAAGGGAGAGCCCATTCCCGTAAGGAGAAAGATCTTTCCCATCACTTTAAAAACAAGGGTTTCGCTTCCGAAAGGAAAACCTTCTTCCACGCCCTTTTTGGAGAGGCAATAGTCGCGCAGTGTTTCTATATCCATAGGTCAAATATAGAGCTTAATCAGCTTAAATAGCGTTTCACCATATTTAACGTTTCAAATCCCGTTGTACATCCCAAAAACGATCATCTAAAAGATTTAGTCGTTAAATCGTATGATTTCACCTCTTAATTAGGTATTTTTTTTGTTAATTGTTGGTACAGTCATTCTTAATATGCTTAGTTTTACAGTTCCTAAATCTAAAAAACACAATGAAGTTCAAATCTACTCAATTCAAGAAGGGTTCTTTGATTTTGCTGTTATTGACCATGGCTACCTACTCGGGCAAGCTGATGGCTCAATTGACAGGCACAAAGAATATTCCGGGCGATTACGCCACTCTCGCATTAGCGATTACGGATCTTAACACGGTGGGCGTAGGCCCTGGCGGTGTTACTCTAAACCTGGTAGCCGGTAATCCGGAAACGGCTCCTTTGGGAGGCTATTCGATTACAGCAACAGGTGTATCTGCAAACCAGATTGCCCTCGTTGGTAATGGTAATACGATTACGGCGGCGCCTACTCAAAGTGCGGGCGCTATTAATGATGCGGTATTCAAAATCATTGGCGGTGATTACATCACGCTCTCGGGATTTACCATCCAGGAGAACGCGGCTAATACGACCACGGCTACCGCTACCAATAATATGACGGAGTTCGGTATCGGGGTGTTTTATGCTTCTGTAACGAATGGAGCGAACAATGTAACGATTCAGAACAATACCATTTCCCTGAACAGGACTTACCCGAATACTTTTGGTATTTACAGTAACTCTACGCACGATGCCCTGTCGGTAACAACGGCCTCTACGGCTACCGGCGCAAACGGTGGGAATCATAACCTGAAGATTTATGGTAATACCATTTCCAATGTGAATATGGCGGTGATTGTAGTCGGTCCGACGGCTGCGGCAGATCATAACCAGGGATTAGATATCGGCGGTACTTCGTCAGCCCAGGGAAATATGATATCCAATTTCGGAACATCAAATGCAATCTCATCTTATAGCAACGTTTCAGGAACGGTGAACGGAATTCTTGTGAAAAACACAGGCAATTATAACATTTCCTATAACTCGATCGTAAGTTCGAACGGCGGAACAACAGTTGGAACGCTTCGCGGTATTTATGTGCCGTCTTTTAATAATATTCCTACCGCGGCTTTGGTTCAAACCATCAACAGCAATACTGTTTCTTTGCAAAGTGCTGTAGCCAGTGGAGCCATCAACAGCATTAACGTAGAGGCGACAACATCCAGCGCACTTTCTACCTTATCTATCAACAATAACAATATTACAACCACAGGACATACCGTTGCAGGAACAGGTGCTATTACCTTTATTCTTAACGCAGTTCCGGTGGCTACTACTTCCATCAACGGAAATATGTTCAGCAACCTTTCTGTGAACACAACGGGTAGTGTTACCTTTATCAATAACAGCGTGACAAGGCCGGCTAATGCGCTCTGTAATGTAAATAACAATATGGTTGTTGGTACCTTTGCCAAAACAGGTGCCGGTGGAACCATCTTATTCTATACTTCCAACGGGGCAACACCTATAACCGGTACAGAAAACAATACGGGAAATAATTTTTCCAACATGACCTTTACAGGTGGAACTACTATCAGCGGCTGGGCTTCAACAGACGGCTCTACGACAGCTCCTTACGGACCGTCGAAAAACGTGTCGAATAATATTTTTAGTAATATTACCGGTGGCAGCAATGCCATCACCCTGATCAACATTGCATACAGCAATGCAAATGCGACTACCAATGCGGTTAGCAATAATACGATTACCTCTGTTACCGGTTCTGCAGCCATTACAGGTATCGCATCGGCCCAGGGAGCACAGAACATGATCAATAACACGATCAACTCCTTTACCACTACCGGCGGTTCGGCAGTAGTAGGCCTTGCGGTTTCAGGCGGTACGATTCAGAATGTTGCTAAAAACAAAATCTATAACCTGGTAGGAACAAATGCTTCTTCCACGGTGAACGGAATCCTTGTTTCGGGTGGTGTTACCAACAACATCTACAATAACCTTGTGGGTGATCTGAGAACCCCTGCGGCTTCGGCAACCAATCCTTTAATCGGGATCAGCCTTACCGGAGGAACGACGGATAACGTGTATTATAATACGGTTTACCTGAGCGGAAGCAGTTCAGGTACAAACTTCGGTTCTTCGGCGCTTTCTTCCAACGGAACTCCAACAACCATCAATTTACGTAACAATATTTTTATCAATAATGTTACTCCTGCAGGAACGGGTATTGCTACGGCTTACAGAAGAAGTGCAGCAGCCCTGACCAATTACGGAACGGCATCCAACAACAATATCTTTTATGCTGGTACACCAAGCGCAACAACTCCTATTTTCTACGATGGAACAACGGTTCAGCAAACTTTAGCCAACTTCAAAACCTTTGTAGGCGCTACAAGAGAAGCGGCTTCCTTTACGGAAAACGTTGTTTTTGCCAGCACAACAGGCTCGGCAGCGACATTCCTTCACATCACAAATGGTTCGACTTCTTTAGCAGAAAGCGGCGGTACCAATATTTCGACTTACACAGATGACTTCGACGGGGATATCCGCCAGGGTAATGCGGGTTATGCCGGTACAGGAACGTCTCCTGATATCGGAGCGGATGAATTTGCAGGTATTTCTATTACACCGGCTGTCAACAGTGCAACGACTTCACCTGTTGGCAACCAATGTGTGGCTGTAGGCCGCACGGTAACTGCTAACATCACCCCGGGTGCAGCACCTTTAACTTCCGTGGTTTTATCCTATAGCTTTAACGGTATAGCACAGCCTACCGTAGCGATGACCGGCGGTAACGTGAGCGCCACATCCAACTGGACAGGTGCTATTCCTGTAGCCTCGCCTGTAAATGCGAATGTTACCTGGAATGTAAGTGCTACAGACGGCACCTATACAAAAGTATTCAATGGTACTTCTTATAAGGATGCTCCGTTAACGGGCATTACCGCTACAGCGGTTACCAGCTCATCTGTTGTTTGTGCGGGATCCAGCGCAACCTTATCGGTTCGCACACCAGCACAGGCTCAGATTGGCGTCGGAGCGCTGACAACCAGCGGTTCAGGTGGTTCGGGTGGAAACAACGTGAGCCCGTTCTCGCATTATTTCGGAGGAAACAGGTTCCAGTATATGGTAAGGGCCTCCGAATTAACGGCGATGGGTCTTGGTGCCGGAAGTATAACTTCACTGGCCTTTGATGTAACCTCTATCGGTACAACCTACAATGGTTTCGAGATCAATGTGACGCAAACGGCTACTACGGATTTAAGTGGCGGATTTATCACTGCAGGCTTAACACCTGTATACAGCGGTAACGTGACACCATCTGTAGGGATCAATACTTACACATTCAGTACTCCTTATAACTGGGACGGCGTATCCAATATGATCTTCCAGATCTGCTGGAGTAATAATAATACAGGTGGTACAGCTTCCGAGGTGAAGTATGATAACACCAGCTTTGTGTCTGATTATTACAACAGGAGAGATAATTATACTCCGGCAGCAGCCTGCGCGGATAATACAAATGCCGGCTCTACTTCGGCACGCCCTAAAATGATTATCGACATTATCAGATCAACAGGCTATTCCTATAGCTGGTCAGACGGTGTCACAACGATCGGTACAACCACTGCCAACATCGTGGTAACGCCAACAAACAATACCACTTATACGGCTATCTTAACAGATCCTGTAAGCACCTGTACAATTTCATCATCACCGGTTTCTCTGACCGTGACTCCTTTACCTGCTGCTCCTACGGTAACCAACTCCACACAGTGTGGTAACGGGATTCCTACAGCTATGGTAAGCGGTGGTACTGCTTATAACTGGTATGCAAGCCCCACTGCTACAACGGTGTTACAGTCGGGTGCAAGCCAGACTTATACGAACTCTATCAGCGTAACCACTACTTTTTATGTAACCTCGGCGGTAGGCCTTTGCGAAAGCCCTAGAACGGCTGTTATGGCAAGTGTTACCCAACCTGATGCTGTGAATGCAGTGGCAAGCTCTACAACGATCTGTCCGGCAGGTTCAGTTACCCTGACAGCTGTACAGACCGGAACAACGAATCCATATACCTTCTCATGGGCGGCGACTCCTGTAGCCGGAAGCGGACTTTCCTCTTCGGTACCGGGCCAGTCTATTTCGGTAAGCCCTACGGCTGCCGGCACTTATGCTTATAAGGTAACGGCTACAGACGGCGTATGTACAACCACAGCTGTTGTAAACGTTACGCTCAACAATCCTCCTACCATTACAGCTGCGGCCAACCCAACTGTACTTTGCTCGGGCTCTACCGCTACGCTGAACGCTACCACACCGGTTATTGCTGCAGGAACAGGAACAGTTGGTGCAGGATCTGGAACATCAAACTCAGGCGGAAGCCCATTCTACCACGGATGGGGCGGTGCCAAAGTTCAGTACATTTATACAGCTGCCGAATTGACGGCAGCGGGCTTTAGCCCTGGAAATATCACCGCTTTAGGCTTAAACATTACAGCGGTAGGAATCCCTTACGAAGGATTTGCTATCAATGTAGGAACTACAGCGCAGTCTGCATTTGCTTCGGCTAATACCATTGGAGGCCTTACCCAGGTTTTCCTTGGCAGCGGAACCAATAACAGCTACCTGCCTACAGTAGGTCTGAATACCTTCAACTTCTCCACACCGATTTTCTGGAACGGAACGGATAACATCGTGGTTTCGATCTGCTGGAGCAATGCCACAACCGGTGGCGCTTCTTCAACGGTAAAATGGGATACATATGCTACCAATGTGGGTATGTATATCTATTCAGACAGCCAAACGATCAGCACGGTTTGTGGTGCGAGCACAACAATCCCTGCAAGTGGCGGTAGCTCTACAACGACAGGAAGGCCTCAAACAACCTTTGGCGGCCAGGTTCAGGCGCAGGGTGCAGGTCCTTTAACATGGCAATGGAACCCGGGTGCTATCAATACCAACACAGCGAATGTAAATCCGATTAATACCGGTACCGCTGCTGTTACCCAGGTTTATACAGTTACAGCAACCAACCCCATCACAACTTGTTCAAGCACAGCTACAGTGGGTATCCTGGTAAATCCTTTGCCTTCTACTCCTTTAACAACTAACTCTTCTCAGTGCGGTTTAGGTATTCCAACGGCATCTGTAAGCGGAGGAACTTCTTATAACTGGTACGCAACTCCTACGTCAACAACCGTGTTACAGTCCGGAGCAAGTGCAACCTACACCTCTTCTATTAATGCCACAACAACCTGGTATGTATCCTCTTTCAACGGGACCTGCCTGAGTGCAAGGGCAGCGGTGACGGCTTCCGTAACGATTCCGGATGTTGTGACTGCGGCTTCTACGGCCACAGCGATTTGCCCGGGCGGAACCTTTACCTTAACGGCTACCAAAACAGGTACGGTGAATACTTACGCTTATACATGGACAGCATCACCTGCTGCCGGTAGCGGTATTCCTACTTCTGCACCAGGAGCAACAACTGCAGTAACTCCTACGGCTACAGGAACCTACAACTACCTGGTTACGGCAGTGGATGGTGTGTGTACAACCACAGCATCTATTAATGTAAGCTTAAACCCGCTTCCTAATATCAGCAACGCAATGGCTACACCTACAGCTGTATGTTCTGCAGGATCTGTAACGCTGAGCGCTATTTCTATCAATGCTCTTCCCGGATCAGCTACGGTAGGAACAAACAGCTCAACGGATTATACAGGCGGACCATATCGTCAGGGTGCAGGTACCGATAATAAAGCGCAATGGTTATTCACAGCGGCAGACCTGACTGCTGCCGGTATTGCACCAGGTAACATCACGGCTATTGCGTTTAACGTGCCTACCGGAAGTGCCGATGTTATGAATAACTTTACCGTGAGAATGGGTGCTACGACAACAACAGCCATTACAACCACTTACGATGCGGCTCCTCCCGTTGTTTTCGGTCCTGCTTCAGTATCGGCTGCAACCGGTATCAATACTTATACCTTTGCAACGCCTTTCAACTGGAACGGTACATCCAATGTGATCATCCAGGTTTGTCACGACGTCGTTACCGGCGGTGGTGGCTCTACGGCTGTAACAAGACAGGCAACAACCAATACAACGGCTTATTCAAATGCAACAGGTGCGTGTACAACGACAGCCGGTACTGCGGTGGCTTTCAGGCCGGTAATTACCTTCTCTGCACAGGTTGGAACGAATGTAACCAGCTCAACCGGTTTCGTATGGAATCCGGGAGCTATTCCTACCAATACAGCAGTGGTAAGCCCTGTCAACACAGGAACCAACGCGGTAACACAAATCTATACCGTTACTGCTACAAACCCAAGCACTGGCTGTTCAAACACAGCAACCACCAGCGTTGTTGTTAACCCGGTTCCGGTTGCTCCTACAGCAGCGAACTCTATCCAGTGCGGTGTGGGCGTTCCAACCGCTTCTGTTAGCGGTGGAACAGGTTACAAATGGTATGCAACGCCAACCTCTACAACTGTATTACAGTCGGGTGCAACGGCAAACTATACAACAGCGATCAGCGCTACCACAACCTGGTATGTGTCTTCATACAATGTAAACTGCGAAAGCGGAAGAACAGCCGTAACGGCAACGGTAACCGCTCCTGACGCTGTAACGGCAGCATCAACAAGTACAAGCGTTTGTCCTGGTCAGTCGTTTACCTTAACGGCTACCAATACGGGTACTAATAACGTTTACTCTTATACCTGGACAGCGACTCCGGCTGCCGGAAGTGGTATTGCTACTTCTGTAACCGGTGCAACAACGGCGGTAACGCCTTTAACTCCGGGTTCACGTAACTATATGGTAACTGCCGCTGATGCGGTTTGTACAACTACGGCCGTAGTAAGTGTAGTTGCCTCGGCGCCTCCTGCAATTCTTGCAAGCTCTACCCCGTCTGTTCTGTGTTCAGGTTCTACCGCTACATTAAATGCCGTAACTCCTGCTATTGGTTCAGGAAGCATTGCAATCGGTAACGGAACCGGATTGACCACTACCACTGAGGAGTTAACGGCGTTCTGCAACAGGCGCATCAATTACCGTCAGCAAACATTATATACTGCCGCTGAGTTAACAGCCGCAGGTTTATATGCCGGTAACATTACTGCTATTTCATACAGCATTACTACTATTGGTGACGCGGCAACGAATGCTAACTTCACCGTAAAATGTGGTACTGTGGCTGCAACGGCCTTTACAGATTATGTTGTAACTACAGGCTTTACTACTGTATTGCCATCTACAACATACACACATGCTAGCGGTCTTAATACGATCACTTTCAGCACCCCTTATCTCTGGGATGGTGTTTCCAACCTGGTAGTTGAAGTGAGCCATGATGGTATTGACGCATTATATAATGCACAAACCTATTATGAAACCCTTACTGTTAACAGAACGGTGTATGGTTTTAACAGTGCGACCGTTGGTACACTCAGCACCAAACGTTTTAACACGATCCTTAACGGGCAAGCTATGACAACAAGTGCAGGTAGTGTAACCTGGCAGTGGAACCCAGGAGCCGTAAACAGCAATACAATGACTGTATCGCCTACGACTACCGGAACATCCATCACACCGTCTTATACAGTAACAGCGATTGACCCGGCAACCACCTGCTCGAATACAGCAGTTGTGACCATTACAGTTAATCCTATTCCTACTGTAACCGTAGCAGCCTCTACAAGTTCTATCTGTTCAGGCACAACGGCCAGCTTAACAGCAACAGGCGCTACCACGTACACCTGGATGCCTGCAGGCGGATCGTCTTCTGTAGCGGTAGTTAGCCCTGCAGCCAATACGATCTACACGGTAACAGGTACATCATTAGGTTGCAGCAACTCACAAACCGTGAGCCTGAACGTAACGCCTACACCAACGGTTGTGGCTTCCGCTTCACCAAGCGTGATCTGTGCCGGAGCAACCGTAAGCTTAACGGCGAGCGGTGCAACGACTTACAGCTGGATGCCTGTTAACGTAGGTACCGCTTCAACGACGGCAACACCATCTGTTTCTACAACGTATACCGTATCCGGAACAACTGCCGGTTGTACCAATACCAAAACGCTTACTGTAACTGTGAACAACGTACCTACCCTGACAGTGACTACGAATCCGGCAACCGGTATTCTTTGTACGGCAGGTGCTACGGCAACCCTGACTGCAACCGGTACATCTACGGCTTATGTATGGAGTACAGGTCCTAATACGGCAAGTATCTCCGTTGCTCCTTCGTCTACTACAGTATACAGTGTAACCGGCACCAACAGCTGCGGTGTGAAAACAGTAACCGCCACGATAACCGTGGCAACTACTCCGACCATTGCGGCGATGTCATCTGCAACACTCACTTGTGCCAACAACCCGGCTGTATTGACAGCCAGCGCTACTCCTGGGGTAACCTTCTCCTGGAATACAGGCCCAAGCACGATGAGCATCTCTGTATCGCCAAGCGTAACGACTACTTACACGGTAACAGGAACCAATGCCTGCGGAACAGCAGTAGCAACGGTTGTACAGAATGTATCACCTTGTGTTGGCATCGAAGAGATTGCCGGTGCAGGCGAGATCAGCATCTATCCTAACCCTGCGAATGACTATGTGAACATTTCTGTACCGGCCAACCTGGCTTCTGCTGCTACAAGTGTAGAAATTACAGACGCTTTAGGTAAAATAGTAATGAAAGAAAGCATCAACACAGAAGTGACTACCCTGCGTATCGCGAAACTGGAAGAGGGTGTATATTTCTTCAGAGTAATCACAAACAGCCAAACGATGAAGGTTGGTAAAGTGGTGAAACACTAATTATAAAACCTCCTGAAATAAAAGCCTCTCGCAGTAATCTGTGAGAGGCTTTTTTATTGTCCGGGGAATGGCTTGTCTGATATTGTAACAGGAGTGAGGTGTTTTTTTGAAGCTCCAAAGGCTGGGAGAGAAGCCTGTGGCAGTAGTAAAACCAGGCATCTGGGTTGCTTTCGCCAAAGACTACAAGTAATATTACGTACTATTATTGTAGAAAAACTGGAAAACCAAAAATTCTACAGACATTTTGAGCTAAATTCTGGACGCTTTTTGTAGAACGTATACCTTAAATAGTATTTCTAAACTATTTAGTTGTTAAAAGCACGTGATTTTACGTACAAATTGAGTGCTTTTTGTTTAACGGTCTTTTAAGGGAATGTTATTTTATTAGTTTTGCTCTTCAAATAAAAAAGTACTACATGAAAAAACAACTATTTTCCGCGCTTTGTTTGCTGATGCTTGGCATTGGGATGAAGGCGCAAACGAACATTGCAAATTATACGTTTGCAAAGTCCGTTGGAACTTATGCCCCCTTAAGTTCTCCTACTGTTCTGGGAACAGCAACGTCTAATTCCGGGGCCACATCATTGGATGATGTCAACTATACAGTGGCATTTCCTGCAGGCTTTACCTTTAATTATGGCGGGGTTTCACAGACAACACTGAACGTCAACAGTAATGGTTTTGTTGGCTTTGGTACAGCAATCTGGACATCTTCGGGTAGCTATACTCCTCTTTCTGTAAGTCCTTCAGGTGGAACAACCAATGGAATGCTCTCTGCCTATGGTCGTGACCTGAATGGGTACTTTGTAACCGGAACAGTTGGTGATATCTCCTGGGAGTTAGTTGGTTCGGCCCCAAACAGGGAGTTTGTTGTTCAATATAAGAACTTCAGGCCTTATTCAACCTCTGCTACAGTAGGTCCACTCGTTAACTTCCAGATCAGATTATTTGAAGCTACTCATACAACGAGTCCCAATAAGATTTCATTTTCATACGGAAACTGTGTTATTTCAACAGCTTCGGTAACCGATTTACAAATCGGTGTGAGAGGGAATTCAACAACATGGACCAATAACATCAATAGTTTGATGATTGGAAATGTTCCTTCTGCAACTACCTGCGATTGGACAAACGTTGTGACGTCGAGTTCCAATCTGAGCAGCCTGATTTTTACTTCTACAAATACACTTGTAACAATCCCTAACGGCTTAAACTTTTCCTGGTCGCCGGCTGTTGTGGCTGTAGCGCCGGTGAGGGTTTTCTCCGCTGTAACGGCAATAACGCAGACGTCTGCTAACCTGGCCTGGACAGCGGCTTCAGGTGCAACACAATATAATGTACAATACAGAATCCCGGGCACCTGCGCCTGGACAAATTTTTCAGGCAACCCGGTAATGACCAATTCGGTTGCACTTACAGGATTGGTAGCATCTACTAACTACCAGGTGCGGGTTCAATCATCCGATGGAACCAATAACGCTATCTGGTCACACATTCCGGATGCAGCAGGTACAGGAGACGGTTACTCAGCAACCGGGACTTTCAAAACCCTGGATCCTCCATGCCCGGCACCTACTGCCCAACCGACAGCTTTAGCATTCGGTTCGGTAACATCCACTTCTGTAGGAGCTACGTTTGCAGCTTCTTCTCCAACAGTAACCAATTATTTAGTGATTCGTACTTTAGGTACAGCACCTAATACGCCTACAAACGGCGTAACGTATACAACAGGCGCCAATGCTGCTTTAAACGGAACAGTTGTATCTGTGGGAACAGGAACAACGATTTCCAACACAGGTTTGACCGGAAATACAAATTATGCCTATTATATTTATGCTTATAACTCTACAAGTACATGTTCGCCGGTATACTTCGGGACTTCTCCTTTAACCGGCACGGTTAATACCTGCCCGGCGAAAGCAACGGCTGTTACCAACACACTGGTTACTTCCAACTCGTTTAACCTGACATGGACAGCTTCTGCCGGCGGAACAACTATTCCTTTTGCGTATTCGGTAGAAGTAGCAGCTGATGCAGCATTTACTACGCCTGTTGCAGGTTCTCCGTTCTTAGTTTCGGCTCCGACAACCTCTTTGTCTATCCCTGGCTTAAATGCGGCTACTGTTTATTATTACAGAATTACCGCAGATAACGGTTGCAACATTGGTACTACAACTGCGGCAAGTGCGACCACCGCTGCTATTCCAACCGATTTACAAACAGTTCAGTTACAGGCACCTGGCGTCACTATTAATGGATGTTACGGTTCGTCGATTCCGGTGATCATCCAGATCAAGAACGCAGGTTCTGCTGTACTTGATTTCAGTACAAACAATGCAACGCTTGTTACCTCTATCACAGGGACTAACCCTCAATCGTTTACAACAACGGTCACTACAGGTACATTAGCGGCTAATGCCACGCAAAACATAACGGTTACTGCAACCTATAATATGAGCGCGGTAGGTAATTACTCGATCAATGCAACAGCTACCCTGGCTACTCCGGATGCGAATCCATCAAATGATGCGATGCCGGTAGTCGTAAGAGCAAACTCCAATACAGCTATTCCTATTATCAATCCATTTACAGGATTTACCGGCGCTAATTTAGCCGCTGTTTTCCCTCTGTGGAGCGAAGCAACAGGAACCCTGGTTCCATCCGGAACAACTTCTGGCTGGACAAACCAGACCGGCCTCAACGGAACAGGGAATATTACAGCTAAAGTCAATCTGTTTAATGCTACGCATAATGAGTGGATCCTGACTCCCAAATTTGCAGTGACTTCAGGTGTTAATATGACCTTTGATGCGGCTGTAACAGACTTTTCCTCTTTAAGCGCTGATGCTGTTGGCATGAACGGTACTGATGATAAAGTGGAGGTGATGATCTCTACGGATTGCGGTGCTTCGTTTACTTCTTTATTGACTGTAAACCAATCATACAGCTTAACTACGGCTTTTAAATCTTTCTCGGTAAGCCTTACTCCTTATGTAGGCCAGGAAGTGATTGTCGGTTTTAAAGCAACTGATGGACCTGTAGATGATGCGAACGATTACGATTTCCATATCGATAACGTGAACATCAATACCTGTTTCGCGCCTTCCGCTGTAACGGCCACCAATACAACGATCAACTCCGTTGACCTGGCCTGGACAGCAGCAGCCTTCAATAACCCGAATTATATATATGAAGTACGTACCAGTGGTGCTGCCGGTAGCGGTGCTACAGGATTGGCAACGACAGGAACGGTAACTGCTCCTTCGACATCGGTAACGGCTACAGGCTTATCAGCTACAACCGCTTATTCGGTATATGTTCGCTCGGATTGCGGAACCGGTAACTGGACGACGGTAAAAACCTTTACGACTCCGGCCGCTTGTCCTGCAGCAACGACTCCAACGGTAACCAACATTACAGGTTACACAGCAGTGGCTACCTGGACTGCAGGTGCTACAGAAACCATGTGGGACGTGTTTTACGGACCAACGCCTTTAACGGCTCCTACAGCTACAACAGCTCCAACGGCTACGGTTTCAACTACGCCTTCTTATACCATGTCTGCTTTAACGCCTACTACAGGATATGCGGTGTATATCCGTGCTAACTGCGGTGTAGGTAATACAAGCGCCTGGTCGGCGGTAAGGAACTTTACAACAACTGTATCTTGTCCTGCTCCTACAACGGTTGTTATTTCTGCTATTACGCCTACAACAGCGGTTGCTACCTGGACAGCAGGTGGCGCTGAAACCAACTGGTTTGTGAAATACTCTTCTCCTACAACTACGGTTATAGCTTCGGGTACACCATCTTATACGATGACCGGCCTTACTCCTAGTACAACGTATTCTATCCAGGTGAAAGGTATTTGCGGTGCTGCGGATTCAAGTGCGTATACAACGCTTAAAACGTTTATGACTCCTTGCCTGCCTCCGAATATTACAGCTACCACTCCTGGTACACGTTGTGGTATTGGTACAGTAACGATCGGTGCAACAGGTGATCCGGGTGCAACTCTGAAATGGTATACTGCTCCGACAGGTGGCGCTTCAGTTGCTACAGGTTCTGTGTACACGACTCCAATCATCTCTACGACAACAAATTACTATGTAAGCGCTACAGGCGGCTTATCGTCAGAGTTTGGCGGTAAACCTGCAGCAACTGCTACCTCAGGATTCCTCACCACTCCGGATTGGGGTATTCAGTTTAACGCGACACAGGCATTCCTGCTGAACTCGGTAACGATTTATCCTATAGGAACAGGTAGCGTAACCATCGCTCTGGTAAACTCTGCAGGTACTGAGTTAGCAAGCACAACCTCTATGTCCGTAACAGGTACCGGTGTATCGACACCTGTTGTTATGCCTTTAGGATTCAACGTTCCGGTAGGAACCGGTTACCGCCTGGTGTTAAAAGCTTACAGCGGTATCAGCGATTTGATCAGAGAGTCTTCCGGTAATACCTTCCCTTACAACTCTCCGTCGGGCGCATTAAGCGTAACGGCAGGCTGGACAGGAACTGCGACTTCAACATCTTATTACTGGTTCTATAATTTTAATATTTCGATTGGTTGCGAAAGCGCCCGTACACCGGTAGCTGCAAACGTAACCGCACCGCCGGCACTTGCCCTTACAGGTACTGCTACGGTTTGTGCAAACGTAATCTCTACGGTAAGCGTAACGTCTACTGCATCAAACTACGATAGCTATGTATGGTCTCCGGTAACTAATTTATATACGGATGCCGCTGCTACTGTTCCTTATGCAGGAACTTCAGCTACAACCCTGTATTACAAATCGGCTACAGCCGGTGGCACAACGTATAACGTGAATGCCAGCAACTCGGTGAGCGGTTGTGCAAGTACAGCTTCTACAACACTGAACACAACGATCCCTGTGGTGAATGCCAGTGTTTCTCCTTCCGTGATCTGCTCAGGTGCTGCGGTTACTTTAAGCGCTACGACAAATGCCGTAACGACAGGAACTACAACATTCGGAAGCGGAGCAACCACCACAGCAGCTTCACCGTCGTCACCATTCAATGGTGCTTACGGAGGTATGAAAGCTCAGTACATCTTAAGAGCTGCCGACTTAATTGCAGCTGGTGTTAGCGCCGGTAATATTACCAGCTTAAGCATTAATATCACAGCTGCAGGTTCTACCTTGACGGATTTCGCTATCAGCATGGGAACAACCACCTTAACTACCTTTGGTGCTGCAACAGATATCCAAACAGGTGTATCACAGGTGTATTCCACAACGTCTTTTGTTCCTGTTGTCGGAAACAATGTGTTTACATTCTCTACGCCGTTCAACTGGAACGGTACTTCCAATGTCATTGTATCGACATGCTGGAGTAATGGTAATACATCCAACTCATCGAGCACAGTGAAGGCAAATGTGATGTCTTATACGGCAGCACAATCCTGGTTAAGGGATAGCCAGACTTCTGCATTCGTATGTGCATTGGCAGGTACGATTTCAACAGGAGGTGGCTCAACATCCACAACAATGCCTCAGTTCATTATTGGTGGCCAGGTTATGGGTCAGGCTGCAGGTGCTTACACATGGCAGTGGAACCCGGGTGCGATCAATAGCAATACAGCTACGGTTAATCCTATTAACCCTGGAACGACTTCCATTACGGCAACTTACACCGTGACCGGAACCGATCCAATGACAACCTGTACAAACAGCGCGGTTGTTACTGTAACAGTAAATCCTGTACCGGCAACACCAACAGTTGCAAACTCTACACAGTGTGGTGTAGGCATTCCAACAGCTTCTGTAAGCGGTGGTACTTCCTATAACTGGTATGCTGCTCCTACATCAACAACGATTATCCAGTCGGGAGCCAGCCAGACTTATACTTCTACCATCAATAGCACTACTAATTTCTATGTAAGTGCCTTTAACGGAACCTGCGAAAGCCCACGCGCCTTGCTTACGGCAAGCGTAAACGTTCCTGACGCGATCACAGCTGCTTCTACAGCTACAGCTATCTGCCCGGGTCAATCGTTTACACTCACCGCTGCGAATATGGGAACTAACAATGTATACTCTTATACCTGGACAGCCACTCCGGCTGCAGGTAGCGGTATCCCTACCTCAGCAAGCGGATCTTCTGTTTCTGTTTCACCTGCTTCGCCAGGAAACTACACTTACCTGTTGACAGGTGTTGACGGTGTGTGTACAGCAACTGCTTCTGTGAATGTAGTAACGAACACACCTCCGGTAATTGCTGCATCTGCAACGCCAACCATGATGTGCTCAGGATCAACAGCGACTCTGAATGCTGTAACCAGCGCGGTATCATCCGGAACGGCTACTGTAGGAACGCAATCGTCCGTTAACTACATCGGTGGTCCATACAGAGGTGGTTCGGCAGCAGATGACAAAGCACAGTGGTTATTCACTGCGGCTGAATTAAATGCAGCAGGCATCTTTGCCGGTAACATTACCAGCATTTCATTCAATAATACAACAGCAGGTTCGGTAGCCTTACCTAACTTTACCATCCGTATGGGTACAACTACCAGCACATCGCTTTCAAGTGTGTATGATGCGGCTCCTCCGATCGTGGTAGGGCCTATCACCTACACGGCGGTAAATGGCGTGAATACACATACCTTCACCCCTTTCTTCTGGAACGGTACATCTAACATTGTGATCCAGGCTTGCCATGACAACACAAACATTCTTTCTATGAATGTGGATATGGCAACTATTTCCAACAGGACCTTATATTCATCTGTAGCAGGTGCCTGCGCTCAGACCTCCGGAACATCTGTAGCTTACAGGCCGGTGATCCGCTTCGGAGCACAGGTTGGTACTCAGTCTGCCGGTGGTATGACATGGCAGTGGAACCCAGGAGCCGTAAACAGCAATACAATGACTGTATCGCCTACGACTACCGGAACATCCATCACACCGTCTTATACAGTAACAGCGATTGACCCGGCAACCACCTGCTCGAATACAGCAGTTGTGACCATTACAGTTAATCCTATTCCTACTGTAACCGTAGCAGCCTCTACAAGTTCTATCTGTTCAGGCACAACGGCCAGCTTAACAGCAACAGGCGCTACCACGTACACCTGGATGCCTGCAGGCGGATCGTCTTCTGTAGCGGTAGTTAGCCCTGCAGCCAATACGATCTACACGGTAACAGGTACATCATTAGGTTGCAGCAACTCACAAACCGTGAGCCTGAACGTAACGCCTACACCAACGGTTGTGGCTTCCGCTTCACCAAGCGTGATCTGTGCCGGAGCAACCGTAAGCTTAACCGCGAGCGGTGCAACGACTTACAGCTGGATGCCTAATAGCTCTACATCAGGAACAACCACTGCAACACCAGCCGTTTCGACCACGTATACCGTATCCGGAACAACAGCTGGTTGTACAAATACGAAAACCCTGAACGTAACGGTAAACAACGTACCGACCCTGACAGTAACAGGTACTCCTTCGGCACTGTGTACTACAGGAGCTACGGCAACCCTGACTGCAACCGGTACATCTACGGCTTATGTATGGAGCAGCGGTGCTACTACGGCAAGCACAACAGTTGCCCCTGCATCCACAACAGTGTATACCGTAACCGGTACTAACAGCTGCGGTGTGAAAACAGGAACAACCAGCATTGCGGTAGCAACGACTCCAACTATTGCAGCGATGTCATCTGTAACGCTCTCTTGTATCAACAACCCGGCTGTATTGACAGCCAGCGCTACTCCTGGAGTAACTTATTCCTGGAATACAGGTGCGAGCACGATGAGCATCTCCGTATCGCCAAGCGTAACGACTACTTACACGGTAACAGGAACCAATGCCTGCGGAACAGCAGTAGCAACGGTTGTACAGAATGTATCACCTTGTGTTGGCATCGAAGAGATTGCCGGTGCAGGCGAGATCAGCATCTATCCTAACCCTGCGAATGACTACATCAACGTTTCAGTGCCGGCCAACCTGGCCTCTGCCGCTACAAGTGTAGAAATTACAGACGCTTTAGGTAAAGTAGTGGTGAAAGAAAGCATCAACACAGAAGTGACTACCCTGCGTATCGCGAATCTGGAAGACGGTGTTTACTTCTTCAGAGTGATCACAAATAACCAAACCATCAAGGTTGGTAAAGTGGTGAAACACTAATCATAAACGCTTCTCATTAAAAAGCCTCCCCGCGGTATCCGGGGAGGCTTTTTTTATGTGTAAGATCCGCAGGCCTGAAGCGTACGGGCAGTCCTGTATTTATGAATGGGATTTGTTTTTCAGCTCGATCCAGCGCGACATGTATTTGGTGCTGGCGAGGCTATGATGAAGCAGCATGGCCCCGGTAAAATTAGAAGCCCGGTGAGAGGGCAGGTGCTGTTGTACCTGGATAAGCCTTTCCTGGAAAGCCCTGGAATGCGCCGCTGTATCGTAAAAGTCATGAAGAATGACAAGACCACGGACCTGTGCCCTTTTCCATTCTTCCCCGGAGCTGTATAATTTCACAGCAGAAGAAACAAAGATTAAGGGATCATCGGCGATATAACCGTTCCAGTCAGAGCCGTCATGCATGCCTTCGGCTCCTACAGAGCTGGTAACGCTGGGTGTGCCGCACAACATTGCCTCCAGGAGCTTTCCTTTGATGCCGGCGCCAAACCTCAGCGGGGCGAGAAGAACGCGCGCCTTCCCGATGACGTCTTTGGCATTTTCCGCCCGGCCTTTGATGAGAAAGCCTTGTTTTTCATGATGGAAATGCCTGATCTTGTCATTAGGGTAAGCCCCGTAAACATGAAGCTCTGCCTCCGGAAGCTCTTTCCGGATCAATGGCCAGAGGGCTTCTTTCAGGTAAAGCACCGCATCGGTATTGGGCTCATGCAGGAAATTGCCGATGCTCACAAAGTGCTTTCTTCCGGCATATTCCGGCCAGGCAGAAAGCTCCTCCGGGCCCAGGGGATCGGGAAGCAATGGAATATAGTGCAGGAGCTGCGGGTCTACTTTAAATACAGATTGCAGGAGCTCCATCTCGTAGGTGGAGATGATCAGGGACAGATCGCAGCGGTAAATGCTGGCAATCTCTCTCTTGGCGATCTCACTTTGTAAAAGAAGATCCCGGACATCCTGCTGTTTTTTTAAAGCCACTTGTCTTGCCTTTCGCAGGCAGTGCAGGTCTTCGGTGTCGAGGAGCCTCATGGCTTCCGGGCATTGTTCCGCCACCCGCCAGCCGTATTTCTCTTCTGTCATGAAGCGGTCAAACAACACAATAGATGGCTGGATGTCTTTGATCTGCTGATCGAAGCCGGTGTCATTCAGCTCAATCCTTAAGGTCTCTACAGGATAGCCTGAGAGGTCTTCGGAGTGCTCTGTTTTATGAGCATCGCAGGCAAGCGTTACCCGGCAGGAGCGGTCAAGGAAAAAGCGGATCAGCTGCATCATTCTGCTCCCGGCCGCCGAAGACAGTGGCTCCGGCCATACGGTACAAATAATGAGCAGGTGCTGATGGTTTAACATGGCATAATAGTAAGAGAAAATGTCCTGAAAACAAAACGATAAAAAAAGCCCCGTCACGGTTCTGCGACGGGGCTTTTGCAATAATTCTCAGGAGTTCTATTTTCTGAAGACAGTCACAAAACCTGTGTACTGCTTATCGTCCGGAACATCAACGACATAGAAGAACGTGCCGTCAGATACGCCTTCGCCCCTCCATTCGTTATTATAATTAGAGTTCTCATATACTTTTCTACCCCATCGGTCAAAGATGGTCACATTTGTATTCGGGTGGTACTCGATGTTTTTGATCTTAAAGAACTCATTGGCAATATCCCCGTTCGGTGTGATCACATTTGGAATCTCCACGCTGCACGGAGGAAGCACGATGATGGTTTGATAATCGCCTGCGCTGTATCCGCAGCTGTCATTCACATACACCGCAATGGAGTAAGCACCCTGGGTGCTGGCATTGGTAAAGGTTACCGTCGCGCTGTTGGAAAGCGACTGTGAACTATTCTCAAAGAACCAGCCGAAGATGTAATCAGGATAGCCTCCGCTTGCCGTGGCATGTAAGGTCACTTCCGAATTGGCACAGGCAGTGGATGAATCCAGGATGGAAATCGTGAGGTCATTCACAAAATTGGAGATCACAACCGTATCCATGGTTGGATTGGCGCACTCGCCATTTACCGTTACTACCAGGGATGTTGTGGTGTTGGCATTCATCGTATAGCTCGATGAGCTGTTATTTCCAGGCGCAGGCGTATTGCCCGGCAGGGTAGCCCAGCTGTATGTATACGGTGTACCTGCATTTCCGGGAGTAGCCGATCCTACGCCGGTTGTAATAACGTAAGGCCTGTCCATACACTTGGTAATATCCTGTAAAGGAGAGATGAGCAGATTCGCTTTCGGAATAACGTTGATAGTCACTGTTTTTGTATCCGGGATAGCCGAAGGACAAGGCGAAGTACCCGTTACCACATAGGTATTGGTGCCGGCAGCCGGTGGCGTAACCGTAATCGTCGGGCTTGTGGAGATCGGCATAGGAGAGCCTCCCTGCATATAGTACCAGCTATAGAGGATTGTACCCGAAGAAGATAAGTTAACCGGGGTTCCGATACAAACAGTGGATTGCGTCGGCGTAGCCGTAATTGTATTGGTGAGTGAAGGGTAAAGCATGGCTACCGTTTGGGTGGCTACACAACCACCTACAGGATTGGTTACCGTAATGGTATAGGTTACAGGCTGGTTGTTGGTAGGAGGAATGGTAAACGGTGGAATGATCTTGAGAGAATCGTTACCGTAGTTATGCCCGATTGTTCCGGGAGAAACGCTCACCGTGTAAGATGAAGCAGGAGGAGCATACGGGCAGAAGCTGAACCTCATGTTCGGTAACATATAGTCACCGTTAGCCATCAGGTTTCCGTTACCGTTTCCGACTGCATCCGGGCATGAGCCCACACCCGAAGACGTAGAGATACTTCTCATGTTGGCAATGTAAGGCATCTGCTTCATTTCGAAAGAAGGATTACCCGAAGTAGTATTGGCAGCACCTGTACATACCTCTACCACTAAGTTTGAGTTTCCATCCCATACATAAGCCTGGGAGAAAGGATGTGTCAGCCAGCCGGTTGCCACAGTCTGGCTTGTAGCAGAGTATACCGTTTGCATGCCTGCTGCTACAAAAGACGGGCCTGTACCGCTGGATACAAAGGCAGTAGTGCTGCTACAGCCTATTTTGATCTCATAGTCGTTATAGATGCCTACACTCGAGTTCATGTTCGTCACATTAAAAGCCAGGCTCGAAATCTTACCGGCAGAGAGGCCTGCGGCGGCCAGGTCGGCTGCTTTTACGAGGAACTGGTGTTTCGAAGAGTAGTTGTTGTTACCATAAGGAACAGGGTAGGTCGTATTGTTGTTGCTGGAGAACGGGCCTACAGAAAACAAGGTATTAGGCAGAGTTCCGGGAGGGCAGAGATTAGGATCAGTACCGCAATAGTTAGGAGGTACGTTACCATAGCTCAGGTTCACTTTGGCCGTATCGTTTGGAAGGCAAAGCACCGTATTGGTAGTTGTGACGGTAAAGTTTGTTGGAATAGGCAGGATCGTGAAGGTATTGGTATAGATACAAACCCCGTCATTGATCGTAGCCGTATAATTACCCTGGGCCAATGGGCTTACCGTCATAGTTGTGGCAGAAGAAGACGTATTGATCACAGTGGTTGTGCTGCTTTTTACAGAATAATTGTAAGGAGCAGGGAACGTCGTATTGAGGTTCAATACAACCGAGCCGTTGCTGCTTCCCGGACAAACATTGACTTTGTCGGAAAGGTAAGCATCGCCACCGGCGATCTGGCTGAGCACAAACTGGATAGAATCTTTACAGCCGAAAGCGTTGGTATAGGTTAAATTATAAGCCGCGCCGTTTGTTACCGGAGATACATACAAGGTATCATTGGTGCCTACAGGGGCCGGGATGGGAGTTGTACCTGCGTACCACTGATAATTGGTGCCGCCCGGTTTAGGAATAGCGGCCGAGTTACCGCAATAAGGATGTGTGGTTGTATAGAACTGGGCCGGCGTGACACCAACCGATAAATTCGCGGAGGCCTGTCCGCAGCCGACTATCCCGCTCGATACCAACACACTGTAAGTGCCGGGAGCAAGACCGTTGACCGTCTGCGTTGTTCCGACGACGGTTCCTATATTAGGGCCTGAGGTGGCGGTCCACATATACGTATAGCCCGAGCTACTGCCCGATGCCTGTACATAAGCCGTTCCGGAGTTACCACCCGCGCAGGAGCTGGTGGAGTTGAGGTTGATGATGCTGATGGTCGTAGGAACAATGGATACGGTAGAGGTTACGGCACATCCACCCGGAGATACCATCTGTACCGTATAGATAGAGCCATTCGTCGGACCGTTAACGATCAGGGTGTCATTGGTAGCACCCGGTATAGGATTGTTTGAAGGATCGAGCCACTGGTAGCTTGTGAAGCCTGTCGGGGCAACCAGGGTCGCAAAAGTAGAGCCGCTGCACATATTCACATAAGGAACCGCTGTTCCGCCGCATTCGGCATCTACATAAGCATAGCCCGTGTGCCCGCTTTGTGTACAACCGCCCACCTCGAAATTGATGGAAACGTTGGTGCCGGCAGGAAGCGATGATAAATCGACCGTATAATATTGCCATTTGCGGTATTTGATCACATCGCCGTAAATGGTCAGGTTGGATGTCATTAAGGAATCCGCTAGGCTTGTTGTTTTAGGGTTGAAGGTATAAGACGTACAGCCCGGCAAAACAGTGCCTGTGCCCTCGTTGATAACCTCTACTTTAAAATAAGGGGATTCCTCTGCTAAGTGAGAAACAGGATCATTCAGTACAACGGCATAGCTGAAAGAAAGACGTTGAGTGACAGAAGATACGGTAGCAATGTATTTAAGCCTTGCTGCGCGGTAGTTGGCGTTGGCGCTGTTGAGACGAACCGAAACGGGGTCGAAGCTGAAAGGGCTAATGAATGGGATAGCAGAAACCTGGCCGGCGCCTGTAGTGTGAATCGCTAAAGAGTCGTAGCCTGCACAGGTCGGGTAAGAAGGATTGGTAGGAGGGATCGTCATAACCGTGTGGTAATTGGTCGTATTCATCAAAGAAACGTTATTTCCTGCCCCGTTAAGAATGGCGCCACCAACCACATTATAAACAGGATTTCCGCCTGGAGGGCCGGTTGCTACGGTACCGCTTCCACCTGTCCATCCACTGAAATTATATTGTTCGAAACCCAGATTCGAGCAACCTACATTTTGAGGGGTGTTGGGTTGGCCCGCCCGGTTTGTCAGGTAAATAACTGTTTCCTGCACATCTTTTGCCGCCTGCTCATAAGGTGTATGAATGTGACCTTGTTTTGACAGGGCATTCGCGGACGAAAACTCATGCTTTTTAGTTTGCACATAACCTTCGATATCCGTGGAGCGGATTCCTTTCGCTTTCGCCTCCTCATACGCTTTTTTCATATCAAAGGTTTTTTGAGGCTCAGCCGATGTTTTTGGTTGAGATGTTGCTTTTGGCGCAGTCTGGGATATGCCCGAAAAACAATATAATAATGATGAAATAAGTAAAATTTGTTTCATACTTAACGAGGATTTAAAACCAAAGTTAACAAAAATTCGCAATAATGATTTGTTGATTGAGTGAATTGAACTTTGAGGCGATGTTAAAAAATGCCATTATTGGATTTCTAATTTAATAATTATTTTAAGGTACCGGGTTTTGGGTTATTTTTGTACAACGCAAAATCTATGGCCGCCACTAAAAATTCTAAATTCGTAAAACTTATATGGCTTATTATCTGGGGCCCGTTTTTATTCCTCTTCATTCTTGTTTCCCTGATCTCGTTTGAGCTGTTTTTCGATCTGCCAAGTGTGGAGGAATTGCAGAATCCAAAAAGCAACCTGGCAACGGTTATCTATAGCAGCGATTTGAAAACGCTCGGGAAGTATTATTCGGAGAACCGGGTGAACGTGAAATACTATGAGTTGGATAAAGACCTGGTGGATGCCCTGATCGCGACGGAAGATGTCCGTTTCAGAGAGCACAGCGGTGTGGATGCGAGGGCCCTCGGGCGTGCCGTATTTGGCGCCGTTCGTGGCAGCTCAAGCAGCGGTGGAGGCAGTACGCTCTCCCAGCAGCTCGCCAAGATGATGTTCCCGCGTCAGAAGCTCAATAAGTTTTCGATGGTAATCCGGAAAATGAAAGAGTGGGTGATTGCCGCGCGTTTGGAAAAGAACTATACCAAAGATGAGATCCTGACCCTTTACTTAAATAAGTTTGATTTTTTGAACCAGGCAGTTGGGATCAAGTCAGCCGCACAGATCTATTTCAACCGGAGCCAGGATAGCCTGGAAATCCAGCAGGCCGCTATGCTGATCGGCATGGCCAAAAACCCATCCTTGTTCAACCCTGTCAGAAAAGAAGAAGCAACGCTGCAGCGCAGGAATGTGGTGCTGATGCAAATGGTAGTGAATGGTACCCTGACGAGGGAAAAGTTTGATAGCCTCAAACAGCTTCCACTCGGTATTGTCTATCGCCCGGAAGATCACAACGATGGCCCTGCGCCTTATTTCAGGGAATACCTTCGCGAGCATTTTCTGAAAGAGTGGTGTGCCAATCATATCAATCCCGAAACCAACAAGCCCTATAACATTTATAAAGACGGTCTGCGCATCTACACAACCCTCGATTCGCGCATGCAGCAGTATGCCGAAGAGGCCGTACATGAGCACATGACGGACCTGCAAAAAGCCTTTACCAAAGAGTGTAAGACCAAGAAGAATGCTCCTTTTGCCTGGAACGTTAATAAAGAGCAGATCGAAAACATTATGATGAGCTCCATGAGGCGGAGCGACCGTTACCGCTCCCTGAAAGATTCGGGATTGACCAAAGAAGAGATCTATGCCAATTTCCAGAAGCCGGTGAAGATGACTGTGTACAGCCTTCGCGGGGATATCGATACCGTGATGTCGCCCTGGGACAGCATCCGCTACTATAAAAGCTTTCTGCATACAGGCTTTATGGCCATTGAGCCCGCCTCGGGTTATGTAAAAGCCTGGGTGGGCGGGGTCAACCACAAGCATTTTAAATTCGATCACGTGAAGGTAGGCCGCCGGCAGGTGGGATCCACCTTCAAGCCCTTTGTATATGCCCTGGCTATTCAGGAAGGTTTGTCGCCCTGCTACCAGGTGCCTAATGTGAGAACCTGCATCACCACGGCTGATGGTAAGGAATGGTGCCCGGATAATTCGGATGGGGATAAGGGAACCGGAAAAATGATCACCCTGCGTAAGGCGCTGGCCGGCTCCGTCAATTATGTGACGGCCTGGGTGATGAAGCAATACGGCCCGGATGCCGTAATTAACCTGGCAAGGCGCCTGGGAATTACAGCTCCTATTGATCCCGTGCCATCCATTGCCCTTGGTACACCCGATATTTCTGTATTTGAAATGGTAGCCGCCAACGCCACCTTTGCCAATAAAGGCACTTACATTCAACCGACGTTTGTGAGCCGGATCGAAGATAAGAACGGGAAGGTGCTGGAAGAGTTTTTCCCTACTTCCGACGAGGTGATGAGTGAGGAAAAAGCGTATGTGATGATCCAGCTGATGCGGGGTGTGGTGGACTATGGTACAGGTGCCCGTTTGCGTGGAAAGTATAAATTAACCAACGAGATTGCCGGTAAAACCGGGACTACCCAGAACAACGCTGATGGCTGGTTCATGGGCCTGACACCCGAATTGGTTGCCGGTTGCTGGACGGGTGGTGAGGACAGGAGCATCCACTTTAACTCTACGGCCGAAGGGCAGGGAGCCAGTATGGCTTTACCGATCTGGGGTAAATTCTTTCAGAAAGTATATGCCGATCCGAAGTTGAAAGTATCTAAGGGTGGATTCCATAAGCCCGCCAATATGGGTGATATAGAGCTGGATTGTTCGAAGTATGATCAGGATAGCCAGGACGATAGCGCGAATGACAATCTTGACTTCGATAGCTATTAGTGTTTAGACAGGATGTAAGTCAAAACAGGCTTACCTTGTTTTAGGATCTCCTTTGATGAAAACAGGATCAGGCCTTCTGTAATTTACTTTGAGGCAATACGCAGCTATTTAAAAAATAAAGATATATTTGACTGATCAAATGCTGTTTTTTAGCATGCCGGTTTTCTTTATTTAAATCTCAGGAATTGTCTAGTTATAGCGGACCCTCTTCTATGTTTTTTTTCTCCGGAAATAAAAAATTCGCTATTTCCCTGCTTTGTGCCCTTGTGCTTTTGTTGGTAGAAATGTACCTGAATACAGGCACCTTGTCGGCCTATGCGGTTACTCTCGAGAATCCTTTTGTGAGGGAAGGCTATATCGTTAACTACGACTATGTTCATTATGAGTGCAATTACCATTTCATCATCGGGGAAAGCGTTGATAAGTGGGGCTGGGGCTGGGTGTTACGCAGAGAGCTGTTTTATATCCTGGCTTTTCCCTTTTTCAAAGTGGCAGGCTTTTATAGTGGTGGGCTCATCGCGGCTTTTCTCATCACGCTGGTATCGTTTTATTTTTTCATCAGGTTTGTCTATTACAACATAGGGCTGTGGCCTGCTTATGTGGCGATGATTCTGCTGGCGACCTATCCCGGGATCATGTACTGGATCGGCTCTCCTTTTGCCCAGATCATGATCGTGCCCTGCTGCTGCTGGATTTACATGATCATGTGGAAGATGCAGGAAACGGAGAGTCTGAAAAAACACCTCCTCTACCTTTCGGTTATTTCCATCCTGTTTACGGCCTACGACCTCTTTGCATTTTTCTACCCTGCTATTCTGCTCATCTATTTCAGGCAATACCAATGGAAGAAGATGATCCTGTCACTGCCCATCATGATCATTCCCCAGGTGCTGATTGTGTACTGGCTTAAAAGCTCCGGGGCCACAGAGCTTAAAACCGACAACAGCGGCCTTTACCTGTCTATCCTGCAATCCTACCTGCACGTCAACGATGTCTCAGCCTGGCTGAGCCTGATGGTGGAAGCGCCGAAGATCCTCTTTTATAATTACTTCGATTCCAATTTTTTGTTTTTACCGCTTACCTTCCTGGTGCTTGTCATTTATGGCTATGCCACAAAGTTCAGGTTCAACCGGATTGAGGGCAGCATCCTGTTTTTTGCCCTGGCCATTTTTTTGTTCAATAACCTGGCGCCCTACTATGAAAGCGGTTTCCCGATGCGGGGCGAGTGGATCGCCAGGATCTACCAGCCTGTATTTGTGGTTATGATCATGTATGTGGTGCGGCTTTCGGCCCGGCTGGCAGACCTGAAGACGATCCGGGCAAAGCTTTTTGCGGGGATCATTGTTCTGTGCGCCTGTTTCAACCTGGCCATCAATACAGGCGGTGTTTTTAAAAGCCCACTCACCGAAAAAGCCTGGGCCCGGTTTTACCAACATTCCTCGCCCCATACCATGACGGAGAACCTCATCAAATTCGGTGTCCGGCCTGTTGGTTTCCGGGAATAAGCCTGCCGGTTGAAGCTCCGCCCGTAACAGGTGACAGGCTTTGTAGGCCAAAAACAGGGATATAAATTATTTTTGGCTAAATTAGCGGGCAAAATTAAATCTGAGTTAAACGTAATTAGGTTATGATAAACAGAGTTGTAAAAAATGCCGAAGAGGCTGTAAAAGATATTACAGATAACATGACCCTTTTGGTGGGTGGCTTCGGCTTATGCGGAATCCCCGAAAACAGCATCAACGCCCTGGTAAAGAAAGGGGTGAAAGGTTTGACCTGTATCAGTAACAATGCCGGCGTCGATGATTTCGGATTGGGCCTCTTGCTGCAAACCAAGCAGATCAAAAAAATGATCTCGTCTTATGTGGGTGAGAATGCCGAATTTGAAAGGCAGATGCTGAGCGGCGAGCTGGAAGTGGAGCTGATCCCCCAGGGAACCCTGGCAACACGCTGCCTGGCGGCAGGATACGGCATGCCCGTGATCTACACACCGGCAGGCGTTGGCACCGAAGTAGCCATCGGCAAGGAAACCCGCAAATTCAACTACAACGGCGAAGAAAAAGAATACCTCATGGAGCATGCCTTCGACGCGGATTTTGCCATCGTAAAAGCCTGGAAAGGCGATACGGCCGGAAACCTGGTTTTCCGTTCCACCGCACGCAACTTTAACCCGATGATGGCGATGGCCGGCAAAATTACGATTGCCGAAGTAGAGGAGCTGGTAGAAGTAGGAGAGCTTGATGCCGATCACATCCACACGCCGGGCATTTATGTGCACCGCATCTTCCAGGGTGAGAAGTATGAAAAACGCATTGAGCAGGTGACTGTCAGAAAAAGAAATTAATAAATCATCCCGATCCTGATATCCATCGGGACGGGATCAAATCTATAGTTTATGTTAGATAAGAACGGAATTGCAAAACGGATTGCCCGCGAAGTAAAAGACGGGATGTATGTAAACCTCGGGATCGGCATCCCGACACTGGTTGCCAATTATATTCCCGATGGTGTGAATGTAGTGCTGCAATCGGAGAACGGTATTTTAGGCATGGGCCCTTTTCCTTACGAAGGAGAAGAGGATGCCGACCTCATCAATGCCGGAAAACAAACGGTGACCTTATTGAAAGGCTCTTCTATTTTCGATAGTGCTATGAGCTTTGGAATGATCCGCGCACAGAAAGTGAACCTTACTATTTTAGGAGCGATGGAAGTGAGCGAGAACGGTGATATTGCCAACTGGAAAATTCCCGGAAAAATGGTGAAAGGGATGGGTGGTGCGATGGACCTCGTGGCCAGCGCTAAAAACATCATTGTAGCCATGCAGCATGTCAATAAAGCCGGCGAATCAAAATTGCTGAAGCAATGCTCGCTGCCCTTAACGGGCGTGCGCTGCGTGAAGCGTATTGTGACGGAGCTCGCTGCTTTGGAAGTAATGCCGGAAGGCGGATTTAAATTACTGGAGCGTGCCCCGGGTGTAAGCGTGGAGCAAATTAAAAATGCCACTGAGGGAAAACTGATCGTGGAAGGCGAGATCCCTGAAATGGCGCTTTAATTCCCGCTTTGCCGGATGTTACTATGGTAGCTCCGGAACTCACACATCCTGAAAGGCTGCGCCTGGTGATTGCCAATAAGCAGCCTTTTTCTTTTACCGGAGCGCATCAACAAACAGCACCGGTGCGGAATGAAAGACAATATAACAGAAGGCGTGACCGTTATTAAAAAAAATCTTAGATTGTAGCAAAATGGCAGAAAAATCAGGCATAAAACCATCTATTTTAGTTTTGCTGTTTGCCGTTATTTTTTCCTTATCTACCTACGAATATTGGCAAACCTGGAAGCGGGGGCAGGGTACACCTTTTGTGTGGGATGTGGAAATGTATTATTCCTACCTGCCGGCTGCGTTGCTTCAACACGATCTGTCTTTCAGCCAGTCGAAGGTACCCATGCAAACGATGCCTAATGGCAACCGGAACCCGAAATACACCTGCGGTATGGCCATCATGTATGCCCCGTTTTTTTTAATGGGCCATAAAATAGCCATCAATCAGCACAGTCCATTGGATGGCTGGTCGGAGCCTTATGCCACGATGATCCACTTCGGAAGTATTTTTTATGTCATGCTGGGGCTGTTCTTTTTACGAAAGGTGCTTCTTCAGTTTTACACCGAGAGCGTCACGGCCGTGCTCCTGTTTATTGCCTTCTTCGGCACCAACCTGCTGTACTACACACTGCGTGAAGGCGAATACTCGCATGGTTACCTGTTCTGCCTCGTCTCGGTATTTCTGCACATGCTTATCAAATGGCATAAGCAGCCAAAGGTTTCCAACTCCATTATCGTTGGCCTCCTGATAGGCCTCATCACGCTCATCAGGCCTACCGATTGCTTATTCTTTATCGTGTTTATTCTATATGGGGTTCGGGATAAGGAAACATTCAAGGCGCAGATGCAGTTCTTTATGCTGCATAAATGGAAGCTGGGGCTGATCATCCTGTTTGGCTTTCTGATGGTGTTGCCGCAGATCATCTTCTGGAAAGTCTTTATGGGGTCTTTTTTCTTTTTCTCGTATTCGAACGAAGGCTTTTTCTGGGGCGATCCGAGGATCTGGGAAGTATTGTTCAGCTACCGGAAAGGATGGCTGGTTTATACACCCATCATGATCTTCAGCCTGATCGGTATTTTTTATATGAAGAAATATGTTTCGGAATTCCGCTTCGGGCTCATCGTATTTTTCGTTCTGAATTTATACGTGATCTCCTGCTGGTGGTGCTGGTGGTATGGCGGAAGCTTTGGCATGCGGACACTGGTAGAAAGCTATCCCCTGATGATGCTGCCCTTTGGAGCATTCCTGCAATCCATCGTTTCGGGATCCTCGCGCTTTGTGTGGCTTGACCACCTCAAAAAATACGGAGTCACGGTATGCCTGATGTGTTTTGTCTGCTTAAATATGATCCAGACCTATCAGTGCCGCGTGTCCATGATCCATTACGATTCGATGAATAAGGATGCCTACTGGCAGATCTTTGATAAGTTTGAGTTTCATACTCCCGAAGACCAGGAGCGCTATTACAAGTCGCTGACAAAAATTGATTACGATGAAGCGATGAAAGGAGCGAAAGGAAGAAGGGATTATTAGTGCCGGCGCATTCAAAGAGCAATTGAATGCCTGCTGGATTGCCCTTCCGCCTTGAAATTTTGATTAACACGCATGGAATTATATCAGGCCCCGATAAGCATGAAGCAACCCTTACTTAAAACACTGGTGACGCCGTCTATGATGGCCCTGTTGCTGATGGCGGCTGTTTCCCTGTTTTCGCTCGGGTTCCAGATGCGCTGGATAGGCGATCCCTTTTTTGCGAATGATACAGACCAGTACTATTCTTACCTTGTGGCACAGGTTATTCACCACGATTTTTTTTTCGATTTGCCTCATCGCTACTGGCTTACCCAAACGCCTACGGGTGATGTGATCCCCAAAGTCACGATGGGCATGGCTGTATTGTATCTGCCCTTCTTTTTGATGGGGCATGGCTTTGCCCACCTGCTGGGCTACGAGCCTGGAGGCTATAGCGCTCCCTACGCCTGGTGCATCCATATAGGAACGCTGGTGTATGTATTCGTTGGCTTCTGGTACATGCGCAAAACCCTGCTGTTGTTCTTTTCCGAATGGGTAACTGCTCTCACGATGGTGCTGATCCTCTCCGCCACGAACTTATTTTACTATACCTTCCGGGAAGGCGAAATGGCGCACAGCTATCTCTTCTTTTTATTTTCGGTATTTTTTTACCATGCCATCCAATGGCAGGCCACGAAACAATTTAAGTACCTCTGTTACATGAGCGTGATAGCAGGCTTTGTAGCCCTGATCAGGCCAACGGAGATCCTGATCCTTCTCATTCCTTTGCTGTACGGCATCAGCTCAAAAGCGACACTGGCCGAAAGGTTCGGCGATTTGCTGGCCTTACGGTGGAAGTGGTTTATCCTCGCTGCTCTTTTTGTACTCCCGCTCATTCCGCAATTTCTGTTCTGGAAAGCGCTTACCGGTCAGTACCTGTTTTTTTCGTACGGAAGCAATGAGCGTTTCTTTTTTGCAGATCCGAAGATCTACAGTGTGTTGTTCGGCTGGCACAAAGGCTGGTTCATCTATACACCGCTCGCCCTGCTGATGGTGGCCGGCTTAGTGATGATATGGTTCAGGTGGAAATCAATGGCATTACCTCTCACGCTATACCTTCTGCTGAACATCTATATCGTGAGCTCCTGGTGGGACTGGGGTTTCGGCGGTGCTTACGGCATGCGCGCATTGGTGCAAACCTTCGCCTTTATGGCCTTACCGCTGGCCTTTTTTATCACGCGGACTTTTTCCGTTGCGAAACTGAAATTCAGAATCCCGGTGCTGGCAGCGTCTTTTTCAGCTTACCTGTTCTTTATAGCACTCAACCTGCTTCACATGGCACAGATGAGGAGCTCGATCTTCCACTGGGACTCGATGACCAAAGAAGCCTATTGCTTTACCTTCTTCAAAACAAATTATTCGCAAGCAGACAGGATCTACCTGAAAACCCTGTTGAAGAAACCCGATTATGAAGCCATGAGAAAGGGGGACCGGGATGAGCACTAAGATGAACGTAGCTTTGATCATTCCTTGTTTTAACGAAGAGGACATTGTGTTCGCTCTCTATTCGGAAATTAACCGCACGGCCTTTCCGGAAGGCATCACGGTGACTCCGGTTTTCATCAACGATTGCTCAACAGATAACACCCGGCAGATTTTCATCGATCATCAGATGACATTCATTGATCTTCCCGTAAACCTAGGTATTGGCGGTGCCGTACAGGCAGGCTACAAATATGCCTTTCGCAACGGCTACGATATTGCCGTGCAGATGGACGGCGACGGGCAGCATCCTCCATCCGAATTGCACAAAATTCTGAAGCTCATTATGGATGGAGAAGCGGACGTGGCCATCGGTTCACGCTACCTGACGAAGGAAGGATTTCAATCGTCTTCGCTGCGCCGTACCGGCATCAACTATTTCAGGTGGCTCAATAAAAAGCTGGTGGGAGTAACGGTCTACGACAGTACTTCCGGCTACAGGGCGCTCAACCGCCGGGCGCTGGAGCTGGTCTCCGGCTATTACCCCGACGAATACCCCGAGCCCGAAGCCATTATCCTGTATGCGCTTCATGGCTTAAGCATCCGCGAAACGCCGGTGATCATGCGCGAAAGGCAGGGTGGCCGGTCTTCCATCAGAACTTACAAAACCGTGTACTATATGTTTAAAGTTACATTGGGCATAATCTTTTTGTATATTCGTTTAAAATTCAATGGAAAACGTCATCTCCTATAGGCTGCAGATCATTGCCATCATCACGGCCCTATGCTTCATGTTCTTCATCTTTCGCTTAATTGCGCGTGGAAAGCTGCGGGAGGAATACTCTTTCATCTGGATTACCTGCACGGCGCTGTTGTTGCTGTTCTCGTTCTGGAGAAACGGCCTGGAAGTGATTGCGGACCTTTTAGGGATTTACTATGCACCGTCGCTCATTTTCTTAGGCGCCATCTTCGCCATCGTCATCTTCCTGGTTCACCTGTCGGTGGTCAATTCCAGGCAGCACCAGCAAATCAAAGACCTGGCGCAGGAGATGGCCATTCTGAAAAAGAAGCTTGAAGACGAAGAAAAGAAAAAAACATCTTAGCCCTTGGTGTTTTACCAACAAGGCATTGGGCTGCCTGTTCAAAGACATCTACAAAAAAACGCTTAGCTCAAATGAGCAATCATTTCTCCGCAGATAAACTCTGCCGCTTTACCATTGCCGTAAAAAGGAGGGTATTGAAGATTCCGGTTTGCCGATAAGGTGTCGTATGCCGCCAGGATCCGCGCTTCATCGGCATCGGCAATGATGGCCGAGCCACAGTTTACCAGCTCCACCCATTCCGTTTCAGGTCGCAGGATCACGCAGGGCTTTTTAAAATAAAAAGCTTCCTTCTGAACGCCGCCGCTATCGGTCATCACGATGGTGCAGTTCTTTTCCAGGGCAATCATTTCCAGGAAAGACACCGGCTCGATCAGCTTCATGCGTTTGCTTTCCGATACCTGTTTGTATAATTCAGGATGAAGGTTATGCTGTAGGAGCTTGGCGGTGCGCGGGTGCAAAGGCAGCACCACCGTAAGTTGTTTTTCCTCGCTGAGCTTATAAAGTGCCGAGAACAGCGCGTTGAGCCTTAGCGGCTCGTCGGTATTGTTATTGCGGTGAATGGTCGCCAGGATAAAGTTAGTCTGGCTGAGCCGATGCTTCTGCAGGATATCGGTTTTCTGCTCCGCCACATCCGAAAAATAAAGGCTGTTATCATACATCACATCCCCGCTGTGGTAGATCTTCGGGTTGTTGGCCGTGTAGGGCTTTTCGTTGTTGAGTTTGAAACCTTCGTTCTGTAAATTGTCGAAGCCCGTTTTGGTAGGCGAGAAGAGCAGGGTGGAAACATGGTCGCACATAATGCGGTTGACCTCTTCGGGCATGGCTTTGTTGAAAGAGCGGAGGCCTGCTTCGATGTGGACGATGGGCACATGGATCTTGCTGGCAGCAATAGCGCCGGCCAGGGTCGAGTTGGTATCGCCGTACAGGACAATGCCGTTGGGCTTTTCGTTCAGCAGGATCTCTTCAATGCCTGTGATCATCGCCGCCGTTTGCTTACCGTGGCTTCCGCTGCCGGTATTGAGGTTATAATCGGGAGCAGGGATGCCAAGCTCGTTGAAAAACACCTGGCTCATATTCTCATCGTAATGTTGCCCGGTGTGGACAATGATTTCGCGGATGGATTCGCTGTAGTGGGTTTTAATGGCCCTGCTTAGTGCGGCGGCTTTAATGATCTGGGGCCTGGCGCCTATAATCGTTACTAATGTTATCATATCAGACTTTCGTCAACCATACTTAAATAATTTCCATCGCCGATGATGATATGGTCCTGCAGAACAATATCCATCACCCTGGCGGCTTCTTTGACTTTTTTGGTAAGGAGCAGATCTTCCTGGCTTGGCTTCAGATTCCCCGAAGGGTGGTTGTGGGCCAGGATAATCCCGCTGGCAAGGCATTCGAGAGCAGGCTTTAAGATCAGCCGGATATCCACAATGGTACCGCTGATGCCGCCGCGGCTGATGCATTCGCTTTTGATCACCAGGTTATTGCGGTTCATATAAATGACCCAGAATTCCTCATGGGGCAGGTCGTTCAGCTTGGATTTCAACACCTGGTATGCCTGTGCCGAAGAAGTGATCTTTTGCTTTTCCTCCACCGCCTCATCTTTGCGTCGCCGGCCTATTTCCAGGGCAGCCGCAATGGTTACCGCTTTGGCTTCGCCTACACCCTTAAATTTTTTCAGGTCGTTCAGCTGCAGTTTTGCCAGCTGGTTGATGGAGTTACCGCTGCCATTTAAGATGCGCTGTGCAAGCTGCACCGCCGTTTCTTTCCGGTTTCCCGAAGAGAGCAGAATAGCCAGTAGCTCCGCATCGGAAAGCGCCTGGCGTCCTTTGATGATGAGCTTTTCACGCGGCCGGTCGTCTTCCGCCCAGGCCTTGATATTGAGGTGCTTATGTGTTTCTCCTTCCAATGAAGTGAAAGTAATAAAAAAAATGAAACCTGCCTTTCTTTGATACTAAAAACAGAAATTAATTATACCTTTATCAGAACGATTCCCCCTCATCATTACGATAGCTCATTATCATGAAAAAAGCGCCGTTTCTTATTTCTCTTTGTCTCATACACTTTGTTTTGCCAGCCCAGAAAGAAGTGAAGATCGACGGGGTAACCGTGGAATCCTATTCCAATATTACGAAATTACCCCTGGTGGTATCTGTGCGGGATTCCAGGAATATCTCGCCCGGTAAGTTTCCGAAATGGCTGAAAACAGAATTCATGAAGGATGAGGATGTGTCCTTCGAGCTGGTTAAAACCGTGAATGACCGGGACGGAGAGAGCCATGACCGCTTTCAGCAGAGCTATAAAGGCGTAAAGATCGAGAACTCGATGATCGTGGCTCACTATAGGAACAACAGGCTAAACTCTTTTAACGGCGATTGGTTTGCCGGTGTTTCCGTTCCCAATTCCAAAGCGCTTTCCGGGCAGCAGGCTTTGCACTATGCGCTTAACAAGGTAAATGCGAAAACCTATAAATGGGAGAATGAGGCTGAAGAGCTTCACATGAAGCAGGTACTGAATGATCCTTTATTTACCTATAAGCCCAAAGGAGAGTTGGTGATCCTGCCGCAGATAGATTATAAAGCGAGGACCGTAAGCTTCCTGTACGCCTATAAATTTAATATCTATGCAGAGAAACCCTTGTACAGGGCTTATGTATACGTGGATGCGCAAACGGGAGCGGTGATCAAAGAGCAGAACCTCATCTGTACCGTCAACACACCGGCAACTGCCAGTACCAAATACAGCGGCACACAGACGATTACTACCGATAGTTATGCGGGCGGCTACAGGCTCCGCGAAACGGGCCGTGGAAATGGTGTTGAGACCTACAATATGAATCACACCATGACTTATTCCTCTACCGATTTTTCGAATGCTTCCACCAACTGGCTGGCTTCATACCCCGACCGGGTGGCTACCGATGCCCACTGGGGTGCGGAAATGACCTACGATTTTTACTACAGTAGCTTCAACAGGAACAGCATCGATGATAATGGCTATAAGCTGCTGAGCTATGTGCATTTTGATGTGGATTTTGTGAACGCCTTCTGGGACGGGCAACGCATGACCTATGGCGATGGCGACGTGGCACAGGGCTTTACCGAAATGACAGGCCTTGATGTGTGCGGCCATGAGATCACACACGGCGTGGTGCAATATACCGGGCAATTGAACGGGGGAGAAGCAGATGCCCTGAATGAAGGCTTTGCGGATATTTTCGGAACGGCGGTTGAATGGTATGCAAGACCAACGCTGCATAACTGGATTATGGGCGATGAGATCATGACCTCACACACGGGCTTTAGAAATATGTCGAACCCGAATATGTTCCAGCAGCCGGATACCTACCTCGGCAATTACTGGGATGCAAACGGGGAGTCGCATAACAACAACGGCCCCTGCATTTACTGGTATTACCTGCTCTCGGTAGGAGGAAGCGGAACAAACGACAATAATCAGTCTTATAACGTTTCAGGCATTACCATGACGAAAGCCTCGGCCATTGCCTACAGGACAATGAACGTGTACATGACGCCCAATACGGATTATGCCAACCTTCGCGTGTATGCGATCCAGGCGGCAAAAGACCTGTACGGTGCCTGTTCCAACGAAGTGATCCAGACCACCAATGCCTTTTATGCGGTAGGCGTGGGCAATCAATATACGCCTGGTCTCATCGGTCCTGCGTTTGTAGCGAATTCGACCGTAGGGTGCACGGTTCCTTCGGCATTCAACTTCACGAACCAAAGCAACAGCGGCTCGGCTTTTATGTGGTACTTTGGAGATGGCACCACCAGTACACTGGCAAGTCCTTCCCACACCTATACGACAGCCGGCATTTATTCGGTAAAGCTGGTGGTAACGGGTTGTACGGCAGGCACGAAAGACAGCCTTACCAAAACAAATTACATCAATGTGAACACCAGCAATCCTTGCGTCTATAGCATGCCGGCTTCACCCACCACCTATGCCGTTTGCTCCGGAACCTTGTTTGATGATGGCGGGCAAAATGCCAATTACAGCGACAATACTTCGCGCCAGGTAACGATCGTCGGGAATCCGGGCGATCTCATTAAAATCACCTTTACCTCTTTCGATATGGAGCAGGGTTATGATTATCTTAGGATTTACAAGGGATATGGTAATACGGGACCCTTTGTGGGATCCTATACCGGCAATAACCTGCCGGGCAACGGCCTGGCCATCATGACCAACACCAATGTGCTGACGGTGATCCAGTCGAGCGACCAGTACCTGAACGGTACAGGGTACGAAATGAGCTGGAGCTGCGTTTCTGCGACAGGGATACAAAGCCTCGATGGGAATAGCCCGGAGATCGTGCTGTATCCCAACCCGGCAAGCCAGGAGGTAAGGATTGAGCAGATGAATGCTGTGAGCAAAATAGAAGTGCTCAATGCGCTGGGACAGGTTCAAAAGGTAGTGGAGCTACAGCAGGAAACTTCCGTTTCCCTGCCGGTAGAAGATCTTTCAAATGGCCTGTACCTGATCCGTTTCTATACTCCGCAGGGAACGCTCACTAAAAAGCTGCTGAAGCAGTAAAATCGCTTCTGTTTGAGGTAGCTTTGGCAGGATAGTTTTAGTATCTTTGCTGCCCTGTTGGCTGTAGCAATTCATGCTGAACAATTCCCTTCACATATTAAAGAACAGAGAGTTTACCTGGTTTCTTTTTGCGCGTTTTTTCATTACGCTGGCCATACAAATGCAGATGAGCACCATTTATCTGCAGATGTACTACGAATATTATAAAGGCGACGAGCTGGCCCTGGGCATGATAGGCCTGGCGGAAATCATTCCTTTTATCCTGGTATCATTCTTTTCAGGGCATGTGGCTGATCTCATCAGCCGCCGGAGAATCCTGTTGCTGGGCTGCCTGGCGCTGTTTATCGGTTCCACCTTTTTATGGGCTTTCAGCAGCAATCTTTTTATGATCTTCAGAACGGCGGGCGTAGTAGCACTGTTCAGTGTAGTATTATCTTTCGGTGTGATCCGCTCCTTCCTTTCGGCAGCTACACAACCTTTTATGAGCCAGCTTACGCCCCGGAGCATGTATTCGCAGGCAGCAACCTGGAATACCACTGTCTGGCATACAGGAGCTATCCTCGGGCCTGTGCTGGCAGGCATCATTTATGGATTTAATGATGGAAACCATGCCGACTGGTGTTATGCCATCAATTGCATCCTGTTCCTGCTCGCCATGGTATTCTTCGGTCTTATTAAGCCCAAGGTAATTCCTAAGAAAGAGAAAAAAGAATCCCTGGTAGAGAGCATCAGCTCGGGCCTGCGCTTCGTCTATAACAACAATATGATCCTGAGCGCCCTGTCGCTGGATATGTTTGCTGTCCTGTTCGGCGGTGCTGTAGCCATTATCCCGGCCTTCACCGACAAGGTGCTTCACCTCGGCCCTGAGGCTTACGGCTTGCTGCGGACGGCGCCTGCCATCGGTGCCGTCATCACGTCTTTTTTCCTGGCTTTCAGGCAACCCGGTAAGCGTGCCGGTTTAGACCTCTTATGGACGGTGGCAGCCTTTGGCGTATGTACGATCCTGTTTGCTCTATGTACTAATTACTGGCTGGCCTTTGCCATGCTCTTTCTCACCGGCGCCTTCGATAATGTGAGTGTGGTGATCCGCCAAACGGTGTTGCAGCTCATGACTCCCGACAACATGCGGGGCAGGGTATCAGCGGTGAACAATATCTTTGTGGGATCCAGCAACGAGATCGGTGCTTTCGAGTCGGGCGCCATGGCGAAGCTGATGGGGCTGGTGCCTTCCATTATTTTTGGCGGAGGCATGACAGTGGTGGTCGTTGGGATCATCAATAAGCTCAACCCGGATTTGAAGAAGCTGGACCTTTCTAAAATAGAATAAAACAGGATGAAGAAACTACGAAAGAATGACGTGAAGGAATTGCTGGATGAAAAATACTTCCAGTTCAATAACCGCGATTTTATAGAAACCGATCCTATTTCCATTCCTCACCAGTTTTCGAAAAAGGAAGATATAGAAATCGCCTCCCTGCTGGTAGCTACCATTGCCTGGGGGCAGAGGACTTCCATCATCAACAATGGCAATAAGCTGATGAGGCTGATGAATGATGAGCCCTATGACTTCATCATGAACTTCGGCAAAAAAGACGCCCTCCGTTTCGATGCCTTTGTTCACCGCACCTTTAATGCAACAGACTGTGTGTTCTTTCTGCAATCCTTAAAGAACCTCTATACAAAACATAAGGGCCTGGAAGCGGCCTTTTCAAAAAACAGGCACCCCGGTGAAACCGACGTGAAGCAGGCCATTGCCGGCTTTCGTAGCTTGTTCCTGGAGCCGGAGCACCTGCAGCGTACCGAAAAGCACATCTCTAATCCTTTGGCCAAATCAAGCGCCAAGCGACTTTGCATGTTCCTGCGCTGGATGGTGCGGAAAGATAAGCATGGTGTGGATTTCGGCATCTGGAAAGCAATCAGCCCCGCGCAGCTTTGCCTGCCACTCGACCTGCATACGGGAAACGTAAGTCGCAAGCTGGGATTGCTTACGCGTACTCAGAACGATTGGCAGGCTGTGGAAGAGATTACGGCTGTGCTCCGCAGCTTCGATGAAAAAGACCCGGTGAAGTATGATTTTTCCCTGTTTGGGTTGGGGGCTTTTGAGGGATTTCGTTAGCGCATATCCTGTCAGGTTTCCTGACCAGCCTTGCATAAAACCTGACAGGTTATGCCCCAGACTTAGCCACCCATCAGCGGCTTGGTATCCACCGATTTGGAGTCGAGGGCATCCCGCAGACCGTTACCTACCAGCATGAACGCCAGCACGAGGATCATAATGGCAATGCCCGGAACAAAGGCCAGGTAAGCCGAATCAACCAGTACATAACCCCGGTGCGCGTTGATCATTTCTCCCCACGACGGGGTTGGTGGCTGTGCGCCGATCCCTAAAAAGCTAAGTCCCGCTTCGGTTAAGATGGCAGAGGCAAAGTTGGATGCCGCGATCACGATCACCGGTCCCATCACGTTCGGGAGAATGTGTTTCATGATGATGCGCATGCTCCTGTAGCCCAGTGCCCTGCCGGCTTCCACGAATTCCTTTTCGCGGATGCTCAGGATCTGTCCGCGGATCAGACGCGCCACTTCTACCCACATGGTGAGGCCCACGGCAATAAATACCTGTAAAATACCCTTTCCTAAAACGAGCGTGATTGCAATCACCAACAGCAAAGTCGGGATCGACCATACCACATTAATGAGCCACATGATTGCATCATCTACCCAGCCGCGGAAATAGCCCGCCACGGCACCAAACAGGATACCGATAATAATGGAAATGATCACTGAAACAAAGCCAACCGATAAGGAGATGCGCGTGCCGATGGTGAGGCGGCTCAGGAGATCCCTTCCGGCGAGGTCGGTACCGAGCATATAGCGCTTTTCGATCATATTATGCTGTACAATATGATCCTGTAGCTCTTTGACATTCAGCTTTAGTTTTTCGCCGGTGCTGAGCTCGTAAAATTCGATCTGATGGCTGGCTGTATCATTTTTAATAGGGTAATTGCTGTTCACATCATAGACCACATCCGCGATGTTGAAGGGGATTTTGGTGCCGTTGTTGGGCGTATTGCCGGTATATTCCTCAACGATAATATCGAAACCAGAAAAGTGGTAAGCATACATGGGAATAGAGGCATAGTCGCTTACTTCCCCGAAGAGCATTTTCTGAAACCAGCTCACATGATGGGACTTTTCGTTCTTGGCAACCTGGAGCATTTTTATTTTAAAGCCCGGCTTTTTAATATGAAGCTCCGGCTTCTGGTCGTTGGCAAATGGCGTAGGATCCGGCGTAATGCTGTAGCCCAGGATGGAAATAAGCGTGGCAAAAACAATCAGGAAAAGGCCAAACATGGCGAGGCGGTCCTTTTTGAAACGCCTCCAGGTTTGTTTGGAAAGAGACTCGGAGGAGGAGAAGTCTGTATGTTTCTTTTTAAATAACAATCAAGTGGTTTTTTTTCCTTTCCAGGACGGTTTGATAAAAAAAGAGCTTATCCCGATGACGAAAGCATACATCCAGTACACACATTCGAAAGGAAGAAACCATGCAAGATATCTGACCCGGCCTAGAAAATCTGAAGCTAAAAATAACAACAAAAAGTCAAAAACAAACTTTGCAGCTACAAAAATCGATAAATAAGGTATTATCCATGACTTTTTAAGGATTGCAACCACTAAAGCCAGGAAAAGCAAATTGGCAAGCATAATGATGAGGCCCGCCAACAAGTTGAGGGCGCCGGGATTATGTTTTGTTTTGGATGCCCAACGCAGCCTTTGGCGGAACAGGCTTGCAATGTCGGGCTGTGGAACCGTATGCGCGATCAGCTCTCTCGAAAGCAGGTAATGGATCCCGCGGCGATTCGTTTTTTTGAGATCCTCCAGTAAAAATACGTCATCACCTGAGGCAATGTGTGCATGCGACCGATAGCCGCCGGTTTCTTCGTAGGCATTTTTGCGGAAAGCAAGGTTGGCCCCGTTGCACATAAATGGTTTTTGAAGACCGGTGTATCCGGCGGTGATGGCTGTAAGAGCAGCATTCTCAACGATCTGAAAGGCAGATACTAATTTGCCGTCCGGTTTAAAATCCACCGGCATCACCAGCATGTCAGGATTGTAAAGCTTGAAGTAGCCGGCAATGGTGGCCAGCCAGGTCGAATAGCGGAAGACCACATCGGCATCGCTGGTAACGATCACGGAACCTTTGGCTTTTTGAATGCCCTGGGCGATGTTGTGTTTCTTTCCCCGGTGTTCCTGCTGTTGAATCAAAGTATAATCGATGCCCGAGCTTTGCAAAAAATCCTGTGCCTTTCCGAAGCTGCCGTCTTCAGAGGCATCATCGATGAGGATCAGCTCAAATTGCGAAGCGGGATGGCTTTGTTTGACGAATTGCTCCAGGCAGCTTTCGATGTGCGCTTCCTCGTTGCGCATCGACATCACGATGGAAATGAAAGGTGCAGGCACCTGGGAGGTAGAAGGAACCTGCCGCCTGAGCTTGCCCATGCCGATGAGCGCCAGCGTGGTAAAGGTGCCGTAAGCCACAATCACGAAAGAAAATATGTAGAGTTCAACGAGCATTGGCAGAGCGGAAATATACTTTTTCTTTTAGAATAATGCCATAGCCGATCAGGCTGGGAATTACCACATTTACTACCCAGAGCCAGGTGGAAGCCAGCACCACATTGGCGGTGGCATCGGCCGCATCGTTGAAGACGAATAAGGCAATGGCTGCACGGATGGCAGGTTCAATCACGCTGATCATCGGGATAAGGCTCGTGAGCATAAAATAAGCAGCGATGCCGGCAAAGCTTTGCCAGATGTCGCTTTGCGGAGACAGCGCATGATAGATGATGTAGAACTGGCTGGTGAAAACGAGATAGCGGATCACGGAAAAAAGGGTGAGCTTTGCAATCATCGGGCGCCGTAACTGCACCAATTGTTCCGTGCTGATGTTCCTGAACCATTTGATGAATTGCAGCTTTCGCTGAATAAAGGCAATGTTGCCGATGGCCAGGCAAAAGAAGGCGATCATGAAGATGCCGAAAGCAAATACCGCGTACACGAAAAGCGAAGAAGCCGACGAACCGCTCAGCTTAAAGGCCAGGGCTATCATGCCGGCGGTAACGGTAATCAGCATCTGGAACATGCCGTTGATGAAATGCAGGACGGTGATTACAGGCCTGTTTTCCGTCTTAAAAAAAAAGATCTTCGCCAGGAATTCCATGGCCCTGCCGGGAGCGAGGTTTCCCACGCAAATGCCCGAGAAGATGGATTTAACGGCTGTTCCATAGCTTACACGCTCTACGGTGGAGGTGATGATCTTCCACTTGAAGCACTCAATGCCCCAATTGGCAGGCATCAGGAGCAGGGTTACGAGTAAGGCCACATAAATGACAGGTTCGTGAAGCCAGGCTACAAATTGTTCTTTGATATGCGGAATGGCGCTCAGGCGGGCATAGATAATATAGAAACTGATAAGCCCTATCAGTAGTTTGATGCTGATGGCTAATATCTTTTTGGGTTTGAGCAAAACGGAAGAAATAAAAAAATTAAATTTACACATTAATGGGAACTATTAATGGCAATTAACGATAGAATAATACTGGGTATAGATCCCGGAACGATTGTGATGGGATATGGCCTGGTACATATCCAGAACAACAAGCCGGTTTTATTGTCTCTTGGCATTATTCAGCTGGATAAATTTGCAGATCATGCCGACCGTTTGAAAAAAATTTTCGAGCGCGTCACGGGCCTGATCGAAGAATACAAGCCCGACGAGCTGGCCATTGAAGCACCGTTCTTTGGGAAGAACGTTCAATCGATGCTGAAGCTGGGAAGGGCGCAGGGCGTGGCGATTGCAGCAGCGCTGGCCAGGCAGGTGCCTATGACGGAATACTCGCCCAAGAAAATAAAAATGAGCATCACCGGAAACGGAAATGCTTCCAAAGAACAGGTGGCGGCGATGCTGGAGAACCTGCTCAATTTCAAATACGAATCGAAATACCTCGATGCCACGGATGCCCTGGGAGCCGCCGTGTGCCACTATTTCCAGAATAAAACGGCTGGCAGCGGCGTCAAAAAATCCTACTCCGGCTGGGATAGTTTTTTAAAGGATAATCCAAAGCGGAAGGCATAGTTTTTTAATCAGGGTGTTCCATTTTTTAACCACATAGGGAACATAGGAACATGGAGAACAGGAAGAGCACATAGTTTAGCTGAATTAGCTTGCTGCGCCAGGGATGCTCGGGTTTAGTTCCTTTACCGCGCCTGTTCTTTCGCGGTAAAGAACCGGAACGAAGTGGAGCCGAAAGCAGCCCGGCCTTCCGCATTGCCTCTTGCGGAAGGAGGCGCCCAAAAATCAACCGAGGGCCAATCTGAATTATTATTTTAGTGTTACTTAAATGGCTATATTAGTTCTCCATTTTTGATGTGAAATTTATGAAAGGTAAAGCTACCAAACTCACCATTAGCACCAGTTTCGAAGTCTATTCCTCTGCGGAGGACCTTCCCAAAGAAGAGCAGGAATTACTCGCCAAAGCCAAAAAGGCAGTAAAAACAGCCTATGCGCCTTATTCGGGTTTCAACGTAGGCGCTGCGATTTTGCTGAACAACGGCAAGATTGTGACCGGCAATAACCAGGAAAATGCGGCCTATCCTTCGGGGCTTTGTGCCGAGCGTGTAGCCTTGTTCTATGCCAATGCCAATTACCCCAATGTAGGTGTCAAAACCATAGCTGTCAGTGTCAAATCAAATACACAGGTCATCAGCGAGCCGGTAAGTCCCTGCGGATCCTGCCGCCAGGTGATTGCCGAATATGAGAACCTCTATGGAACACCGATCCGCATCATTATGTCGGGCGAAACGGGTAAAGTTTATGTATCCCAAAGCATCGAAAATTTATTGCCTTTGGTATTCAATAAGAAACACTTGAAATAGCGCCTTTAAAACGCTTTTCTATTAAACAAATTCTCTTATTTTTGTAACGTATTAATTACATTTTCTATGGCTAAAACTGCTGAAAAAAAGACTAAATTTTCCAAAGAGCAATACCTCAAATGGTACGAAAGCATGTTGCTGATGCGCAAGTTTGAAGAGAAGACCGGGCAGGTGTACGTGCAACAAAAAATCAAAGGGTTTTGCCACTTATATATCGGGCAGGAAGCTATTGTAGCAGGCACTGTGAGTGCTACCAAAAAAGAAGACAAGCATATTACCGCCTACCGCGACCACGCTCATCCGATCGGTCTGGGCATGCACCCTAAATATGTGATGGCCGAAATGTATGCCAAGATTACAGGCTGCAGTAAAGGTAAAGGCGGCTCGATGCATATTTTCAGCAAGGAGCATAATTTTGTGGGTGGCCACGGGATTGTGGGCGGCCAGGTGCCATTGGGTGCAGGCATTGCCTTTGCAGAGAAATACATGGGAACGGATAACGTGTGCGTATGCTCGATGGGCGACGGCGCCGTTAGGCAGGGCGCCCTGCACGAGGCCTTCAATATGGCGATGACATGGAAATTGCCTGTGATCTTTATCGTGGAAAATAACCGCTATGCGATGGGAACATCAGTAGAAAGAACCAGTAATGTGCATGATCTGTGGAAACTGGGCCTCGCTTACGATATGCCGAGCAAGCCGGTAGACGGATTGACGGTAGAAGCGGTTCACGAAGCGATGGAAGAGGCAGTAGCCAGGGCACGCCGTGGCGACGGACCGACCTTCCTGGAGATGAAAACCTACAGGTACAAAGGCCACTCGATGAGTGATGCACAAACCTACAGGACTAAAGACGAAGTAAAAGAGTACCAGACACAGGACCCTATCGAGAAAGTGCTGGTGACGTTGAAAACTAATAAATGGATCGACGATGCAGGTGTTGAGGAAGTGGAGGCAAGGGTAAAAGCCCTGGTAGACGAATCGGTGAAGTTTGCCGAAGAAAGCCCTTATCCGGAGCCGGAAGAATTATACAAAGATGTTTACGCGGAACCAAACTATCCGTATATCAACGAGTAAGGAAGTATTAAATGCTGAATGTTAAATTATAAATGGATCAGAAGCCAAATATTATAGTTGACAAAACATTTACATTTTCGAAACAGATTGTTAAGCTTTATATTGGGTTGAAAGATGAGAGAATTTACGAACTGGCAAGTCAGGTTTTTAATTCAGGAACTAGTATAGGGACAAACGTAGAAGAGGCGCAGGCAGCGCAAACAAAGAAAGATTTTATAGCTAAGATGTGTATCGCAGCTAAAGAAGCCAGAGAAACAAGGTATTGGTTAAGATTAATAGATGAGACATATCAAAAACAGATGTGAAGTCCTTTTTGATAGAAGTGAATGAGATTATTAACATCTTAACGAAGATCATTAAAAGTTCTATGGAGAATTAATTTAAAATTATCATTTAAAATTTAAAATAATAAGATATGGCTGAGGTCGTTAAAATGCCCAAATTGAGTGATACCATGACGGAAGGCGTTATCGCCAAGTGGCACAAAAAAGTGGGAGATAAAGTAAAGAGTGGAGAGCTGCTGGCAGACATCGAAACAGATAAGGCCACGATGGAGTTCGAATCCTTCCAGGATGGCGTGTTACTTCACATTGGTGTGGAAGAAAAACAGCCGGTTCCGGTGGATTCCGTAATCGCTATTTTAGGAAAAGAAGGGGAAGATATCAGCGACTTGATCAAAGGAGGAGGAAAAGCAGAAGCCTCAGGCGATAACAAGGAAAAGAAAGAAGATTCCAAAGAGTCAGAAGCAGGAAAAGAAAAAAAGGAGGAGGCTAAAGAGGAAGAAGCCACGGAGGAAAGCAGCGCCGCCGGCTCTGTTCCCGAAGGTGTTGAAGTGGTGCGTATGCCTAAGCTGAGCGATACCATGACGGAAGGTGTTGTGGCGAAGTGGCACAAAAAAGTAGGCGATAAAGTAAAAAGCGGTGAATTGCTGGCGGATATTGAAACCGACAAAGCCACGATGGAGTTTGAATCTTTCCAGGATGGTGTATTGATCCATATTGGAGTGGAAGAAGGAAAGGCTGCCGCGGTTGACAGCGTACTGGCCATTTTGGGCAAGGGCGGTGAAGATGTGGAGGCGATCCTGAAATCCGTTAACGGCGGAGGAGCGAAAAAACAAAGCACAGAAAAGAAAGACGCATCGACCTCTGATAAGAAATCAGAACCAGGCAAAGAGAAGTCAGAAGATCCGGAGAAAAAAGACACTTCGGCAAGCTCAGTGGCCGATAAAAAATCAGAAACCACTCAGAAAACAACGTCAGCTGATGGAAGAATCAAAGCCTCGCCACTGGCGAAAGCCCTGGCAAAGGAAAAAGGCATTGACGTAGCGGCAGTGAACGGAACAGGCGATAACGGCCGTGTGACCAAGAAAGATATTGAAAGCTATACACCGTCGCAGGCGAAAGCAACCGGCGCCGCTGCAACCATGAATGTTGCCGCAGGCCAGGAAGGCTACACCGACCAGCCGGTATCGCAAATGCGTAAAACCATTGCCCGCCGCTTACTGGAAAGCACCAATGGTGCGCCAAGCTTCGTGCTCAACATCGAAGTGGATATGGACAACGCGATGGCGGCCCGCGAAGCGATGAACGCTATTCCTGAAACCAAAATCTCCTTCAACGATATCGTGATCAAAGCCTGTGCGATGGCCTTGCGCAAGCACCCGAAAGTGAACACCAGCTGGCTGGGCGATAAGATTCGTACCTATTCGCACATTCACATCGGGATGGCTGTGGCCATCGATGACGGATTAGTGGTGCCTGTGATCCGTTTTGCCGATCAGAAAGCGCTGTCGCAAATCTCTGCCGATGCGAAAGACCTTGGCAAGCGTGCCCGCGATAAAAAACTACAGCCTTCGGACTGGGAAGGAAATACATTTACCGTTTCTAATCTGGGAATGTTCGGCATCGAATCCTTTACGTCGATCATCAACTCACCGGAATCCTGTATCTTATCGGTAGGAGCGATCCGCCAGGTACCGGTGGTGAAGAACGGGATGGTTGTTCCGGGAAATACGATGATGCTCACACTGGCCTGCGATCACCGCACGGTGGACGGCGCTACGGGAGCAGCATTCCTGCAGACCCTCAAAATATTCATGGAGAACCCGGTGACGATGCTGGTGTAACAGCTTGTGATTGACCGATAATTTTCTTAGATTTAGATATGCGATCATCGAAGGAAAAACCTAAAAGAAATTTGGCTATTCCGGGTGAGCTTATATCGCAGGAGGAATTTGTGTCGTTGATCAAACAGGCAGAAAAAGGACCTTTTAAGCCTATGGGATCCGGTGGCGAATTTGTAAATGATATAGTGTCTGCATGGAGAAAAAAATATGGAAAATAGTTCTTTCCGATATTTTAAATTGGATATATGCAATCATCTAATATAAAAAAGCAAAATCTTTGCGATCCCCGGTAAACCTTTGTCACAGGAGGAATTTATATCTTTGATCAAAGAAGCGGAGAATGGGCCATTTTCACTCATAAAGAATTAGTGGCAAAACTTAAAGCATGGAAACAATCATTAAAAGATTGAAAATATAGAACTTCAAAATAAAAATCAAATAACATTATGGAAGGAACCATCACATCATCAGTTGCCAACGGAATAGGAACCATCAGCTTTTTTCATCCTCAGAGCAATTCCATGCCGGGAACGCAATTACGCAACCTGGCAGCAGAGATCGAGAAATTAGGTAAGGACGATAACGCCAAAGTGATCGTGCTGCAAAGCGAAGGCGACAAAACTTTTTGTGCCGGTGCCAGCTTCGATGAGCTGATCTCCATTAAAGACATTGATACGGGATTGAAATTCTTTTCCGGTTTTGCCCTGGTCATTAACGCCATGCGCAAAGCTCCCAAATTCATTATTGCCCGTGTACAGGGCAAAGCGGTTGGCGGTGGCGTCGGTATTGCCTCCAGCGCCGATTATACTTTTGCTACCGAAGCAGCTTCCGTGAAGCTCAGCGAGCTGGCCGTAGGCATCGGCCCTTTTGTGGTTGGCCCGGCGGTAGAGCGTAAAGTAGGAACGTCCGCCTTTTGTCAGCTCACCATTAACGCCACGGAATGGCAAAGCGCCCAGTGGGCAAAGGAGAAAGGCTTATACGCCGAAGTATTTGCCAACGCAGCGGAAATGGACAAAGGCATTGAAGCGCTTGCGACTAAACTGGCAAGCAGCAATACCGAAGCCATGAGCATGCTGAAAAAGATCATGTGGGAAGGAACGGAGAACTGGGATACCCTGCTCATCGAGCGCGCGGGTATGAGCGGAAAACTCGTGCTGTCCGACTTCACGGTGAACGCCATTAATAAATTCAAACAAAAAGCATAATTGATCCGGGGCTACCACACATACGCAGCCATTTGTCTCTTACTGGCGCTTTGTAAGCCGGCATGCTCGCAAGTGAGCCTCCCGGCGAAAGCCGATACGCTGAACAGGCATATCTACGAGGATGTGCCGCAGATGCCCGAATTTCCGGGTGGGATCATCGAAATGGAAAAGTATGTGCTGAAGAACCTGGTGCTTCCCGTCATGAAGGAAGCGCCGCCCAAAGCAGGGGTCTATACCCGTTTTGTAGTCAATGCCGATGGCAGGGTTTCCGATGTGAAAACGGCCAGAAGTAGCGGCAACCTGGCAGTGGATGATTCCGTGAAAGCGGTGATCAGGCGCATGCCGCTCTGGAAACCGGGAATGCTGAACGGAAAACCGGTGAACTGCTATTATAATTTACCCATCTCCTGCTTCAAATTAAAATGAAACACATCATTCTACTTCATGGGGCTATCGGCGCTACCGATCAGCTGGAGCCATTGGCCACTGCTTTGGAACAAAAGCAATTCAATGTTCATCGCTTTAGTTTTTCCGGGCACGGCAATGTGCCTTTCCGCGATCAATTTGGAATCGGGCAATTTGCTGCCGAGCTTGAGGAGTTTATGCAGGCACATAGCCTGGAAAAGCCGGCCATCTTCGGCTACAGCATGGGCGGTTATGTGGCCCTGTCTTTAGCGAAAACAAAACCCGCTTTGTTGAGCACGATCATAACCCTTGGAACCAAGTTTGCCTGGTCTCCTGAAATAGCCGCAAAAGAAATCAGGATGTTGGATGCAACGACCATTCTGGAGAAAGTGCCGAAGTTTGCAGAGGCTCTCGAAGCCAGGCATGGAAGCGAGTGGCAGACACTACTTCAAAAAACATCAGAGATGATGATAAGCATGGGCAACGCGCCGGCCCTGAAAGAAAAAGATTTTCCGCTGATCGAACAGAATGTCCTGGTTGGTCTGGCGGATCATGATACGATGGTTTCGCTCGATGAGACGCTTCATGTTTTTAAGGCCCTGAAGCAGGCAGACCTGTATATGCTGCCGCGAACCAAGCACCCGATCGAAACGGTGAACGCGCCACTGCTGGCGGAGATCATCACCCAGTACCTGGATCGTTAGGAGAAAAAGCTCAGATCTTTATTCCCACCATCAGCACATCATCCAGCTGTTCCAGCTTTCCTTTCCAGTGTTCGAAATAACGGTTCAGCTCTTGTTTCTGCTCTTCCACCGGCTGTGCCGCATGCGCCAGCAACAATTGCTTCACCTCTTTCATCTTGAGCTTTTTACCATGTTTTCCGCCAAACTGGTCAGGAAAGCCGTCGGTGGTCATGTACAGGCAATCGCCCGGCTCGAGCTGGAAAGACTGTAAAGTAAAAGGCTCCCGGTCGCGCGGCGATTTTCCCACCGGCATCTTGTCGCCGCTAAGCTCTATGAGCTCTCCGCCACGGATGAGCAGGATCGCATTGTTGGCAGCTGCATAGTGGAGGCGCTTGGTCTTCAGGTCGAAGCGGCACAGCACACAGTCCATCCCATCGCTGATCTCGCTTTCGGTTTTCCCTTTGTCGGTAAAAACTTTGATGATCTCGGCCCGCAGGCTGTCGAGGATCTTCTCCGGGCTTTGGATCTTTCTTTCCAGGACAATCTCATTCAGGAAATTAATTCCCAACAGGCTCATAAAAGCGCCCGGAACCCCATGGCCGGTACAGTCGGCTACCTGGAAATAAAAATGATCGTCCTGCCTCACGGCCCAGTAAAAATCGCCGCTGACAATATCCTTGGGCTTATTCAGAATGAAAAAATCGCGAAGGTTTTCCTGGATATAGCTTTGTGAGGTGAGCAGTACATTCTGAATGCGTTGCGCATAGTGAATGCTGTCGGTAATGTTTTTATTCTTGTCCAGCAATTCCTCTTTTTGTTGAGACACTTCCTTATTCAGCACTTCCAGCTTCACATTTGCCTTGCGCTTATTGATGAAGGCAAACACCGCGAAGCCAAGCGCACAGAGCACCAGGCCCACGCCAATGAAGGCAAAGATCAGCAGCTGGCTCTTGCGTTTGCTCTCCGAGTCGCTGATGGTTTTTTCGGCGTTCAGCTTTTCTATCTCCGCCTGTTTCTTTTCGGTCTGGTATTTCTTTTCCAGCTCCTTGGCCGCATTGCCGCGTTCTGTATTGTTTAAGGAATCATTCAACTGCGAGTAGCGGATATGGTATTGAAGAGCCTTTTGATATTCTTTTTTAGCTTCATACAACTGGTACATGTTGTAATTGGCCTGTGTTTCGGGGCTGAGCAATTTGCTTTTCCGGGCGATGTTCAGCGATTTCAGGATCAGTTTTTCGGCCTCATCGTATTTCCCCTGGAGCAGATAGATTTTGCCGAGCTGCTGCGAGAACATGGCCTCATAATACTCACTGTTTACTTGTTTGATAAGTTCCATGCCGATGAGTAGCTCCTTTTCCGCTCCCACGAGGTTCTTCTGCCTGAGGTAGCATTCGGAAATGTTGAAATGCAGAATCGCTGCCTGGCCCGGGTCTCCGAAAGGGAGCTTCAGGGATTCCTTGTAATAGTACATGGCTGAATCCGGTTCGTTGTGCTCAAAATACATCACGCCGATATTCATATAACAACCTGCATACTGTTTGGGCTGTTTCAATTCTTTAAACAGCTGCAGGCTGGCAAACAAATAATGTTTGGCGCTCGGATAATCCTTGATGAACTCATAGGTATTACCCATATTGGCGTAAATGACCGCCAGCATGGATTTATCGCTACTGCGCTCGGCATACATCCGCGCTTTCGAGAAAAATTCCACCGCTTTCTGAAAATCACCTTTGTCGTGGCAGATCGTACCCATGGTATTATAAGCATGCGCTTTTCCATGGTTGTAATTGGTGCTCTCCGCCAGGCTTAGCGCCTTTTCGGCAATGCGCATGCCGCTATCCAGGTCGATGTAGCTGTATTCGAAAGCCAGCTTGCTCAGTAAAAAAGCCTTGTTGGTGTCATCGTCTTTGAGGGTGGAGATTACCCGGCGCAGACTATCCATATAACGGTCATCCTGGGCAAAGCCCTTCAGCAGGGCGATGCAAAAGCCGGTGAGTAAAGCAGTTCGTCGGTAGAAATTCATGCGGTAAATAAAGATATAGAATTCCCGCTATAAAACAAATGTGGGAGGACAGAAAGCAAAAAAGTCCCCACGATGCCGTGGGGACTTTTTTAATAAATGAATGAGCAAAGATTACTCAGCGATCACTTCAAAGTTTACAGTAGCGCTGATCTCTTTGAACAAACGAACTTTAGCAGTATAAGTGCCTAAGCTCTTAATCGCTTCTTCGTTCATTTCAATGTTTTTACGATCAACCTCGTAGCCTGCTTTTTTCAAAGCGTCAGCTAACTGGATGTTAGTCACCGAACCGAAGATTTTTCCTGATTCGCCGGCTTTAGCACCTACTTTTACGTTTACTTCAGCCAGTTTCTCTGCAGTAGCAGTAGCTTCGGTACGTAATTTTTGCTCTTTGAATGAGCTTTGTTTAATTTCTTCGGCCTGCATTTTTTTGTTGCTTTCTGTAGCTAACACTGCAATGCCCTGAGGAATTAAAAAGTTACGACCGTAACCGTTCTTTACCTTAACGATGTCGTTTTTATATCCTAACCCTTTCAGGTCTTTCTTTAATATAATTTCCATGTTGTGTTTCCTCCTTTAAATTATTTTAAACCATCAGCTAAATAAGGCATTAAAGCGATGTGACGGGCGCGCTTAACAGCCTGAGAAACTTTACGTTGAAATTTTAATGAAGTTCCTGTTAAACGGCGAGGTAACAGTTTACCTTGCTCATTCACGAACTTTAATAAAAAGTCTGCGTCTTTGTAATCGATGTATTTAATGCCAAGCTTTTTAAAGCGGCAGTATTTTTTCTTTTTAGCCTCAACAGTAGGAGGGTTTAAAAAGCGAACTTCATTTTTTGCCATTTTGTAATTTCTTTACGGGATTAATAATTAAGCACCGGCTTTTGCCGTAGTGGTTTTCGCAACTTTACCTTCAGATAATTTACCACGACGTTTGTCTGCCCAGGCAGAAGCGTGTTTATCTAAAGCAATAGTTAAGAAGCGTAATACACGCTCATCACGTTTAAATGCCAACTCAAGTGCAGAGATCTCTGTACCTTTTCCGGTGAATTCGATCAGGTGATAGAAACCTGTCGTTTTTTTCTGGATTTGGTAAGCCAGTTTTTTCAGGCCCCAGTTCTCTCTGTGAGTAATTTTTGCTCCCTGATCAGTTAAGATCTTTTCAAACTTTTTTGCGGCCTCCTTTGCCTGATCATCAGACAAAACGGGAGTTAAAATGAAGACCGTCTCATAGCGTTTTTCCATTATTAGTTATTTTAAATTTGGGCTGCAAATATAGGCTAATTATTTGATACTGAAAACTTTTAAACCACGAAAGCTTCATAAATGAGCTTTATATAAACATAAAATGCGTTAATATTTTGATTATCAGTATCTTGAATTGAGTCGAAATTAAGGTTTTTTTGAGACTTTGACACTGGTTTTCAGCAAAAAAGCCGGTTTTTGAGACCGGCTTTGTGTTGGTGACTGAGGCTCCCGAAGGCAACGACAGCGAAGCCACCGGTTTGAGAATTTATTCCAGAACAATCTTTTTTACCTGTGAGTTTTTGCCCTGTTCTACCTTTACAAAATAAATCCCTTTGGCCTGTTTGCTGATGTCGATCTCCTTATCGTAGTTTCCGGAGAAAGCAGGCAGCTTTTCGGTGTATACCACTTTGCCTTCCGTATTCAGGATCGTTATATCCGCATCGCCTTTATCAGGAAGGCTAAAACTCAGATTAAACTTACCCGTATTGGGATTCGGATAAAAATTCATATTGGTCAGGTTCAGCTTTTGATCCTTGGCACCCGTACTTTGTCCCAGGCGTTTCAGCTCCTTCTCATCCGCATCTTTAATGTCGACGCGCCTGATAAGCGTTTTAGTAACCACAATGTTTTTACCGGCCTGCGTTTTTCCGTCTCCCTTCCCATTAATAATGAGGATCTTTTCGCCCTGCATCATGGTTTCATCAATCCCGGCTTCTTTTAAAGCGTTCTTTACCTCGATGTCAATTTGTTTGTCCAGGTCTTCACCCATCAGTATTTTTTCACCATCGGTATCGTTCAGGATAATTTTCATGCTTCCTTCCTTCCCGTTGCCGGGCAGCCCGATAATATCGATTGTGCCGTCGTTCAGGACAATAGAAGAAGCATCACCCACGGTATAGGTGGTGTCAGTTACTTTTTTCACCCCATTAATCGTTTCAATTTTTTTGATATGAACCGTCGATGGTTCTTTGCTTTGTGCAGTAGCAGCCCCTACCAGGAGCAGGCAGCCCAAGATAAAAAGCCCTCTTGCTAACATAGTTTCAATGCTTGTTTGACTCACCCCATTCTGAATGGTGTTTTTGAGTTCGTGAATTTTTGGTTTCATGGTTTTGGTATGGTTTAAGGTTAATAGATCTGATAAGGCAAAATTAGCCTGTGCGGGGGCGCAGGACGGTTAACGCGCGGTTAAAGCCTGTTAAGGAAAAGTTAAAGTCGGGGGACATTCGTTAAAAGAATAATAAATTTGAACTGAAATGTTTTCAAGATCTTATAAGCTCATCATTGTGTTACTAAGCATCAGCATGCTGTCGGTGCTCCTGTTGCAGGGATTCTGGATCAGCAACTTTTATACACAAAAGCAGGAAGAGTTCAAACGGTCGGTATACGAAGCGCTTGGGAACATTAATGCCAGGCTGAATGAAATGGATCATCTCAATTTTATCAAGCATTCGGTATCTCCCGTCAAAACCACGAACACGAAACTTATTGCTGATACCAGGGCGAAGCTCAAAGCAAAAAACAGGAGCAGGGCCAACACAAAGGTAAATGCTTCCAACTCCGATATCAGGATCATGACTTCCTCGCAGGGAAGTATGAAGGTGCATGCCAACGTTGGCATCGATATCATGAAGGAGCTTAGCATGGATACTCTGTTTGACCGGCAGGAGATCATCATTTCCGATTCTATGATCAGTATCAACCAGAACAACAGCACCCTGCTTATTAACAAGCGTAAAGAAAAGATTGCGCCCGACAAGGATGAGATCGACAAGCTGCTGAATAAGATGTTGATGGAAATTAAAACGATAGACGTATCGCCTATCGAAGATATCAGGGCAGACACCCTGCAGCGGCTTATCCGGAAAGAGTTTGATGCCCTGGGCCTGTTCATGCCCTTCGAGTTTTTGCTGAAGAAGCAGGATGCGGCCACCGACAAGATCATCGCCCGATCGGAGCATTACAAGGATAGTGCAGGTAGCTATAAATCCGATTTGTCGGGCAAACGTGTGTTCAGCGATCACAATTACCTGTATGTACAGGTTCCGCAGGAAGGCGATTACGTCTTTGCCCGTATGAAGAAGCTGATCGTGTTATCGGCCATTTTTTCCCTGGTGGTGGTGCTGGTATTTTACATGACCCTGCGCAGCATCATGAGGCAGAAAAAGCTCGGTGATATGAAAAACGATTTCATCAATAACATGACGCATGAGCTGAAAACGCCGATTGCCACGATCTCGCTGGCCATCGATGCCATCAGCAACCCGCAGATCAAAGATGACCATGAAAAATTCGGGCAATACACGACCATCCTGAAAGAAGAAAACCAGAAGCTGAATGCGCATGTGGAACACGTCCTGCAGATGGCCAGGCTCGATAAAGGAGAATTGCAATTACAACATACGGTAGTGGATCTCAACCGCCTGGTGCAGGCCTCTGTCGGTTCATATCAATTGCAGATCGACCGGATGAAAGCAACGGTCGATGTCCATCTGTTTCGTCCGTCCTTACAGGTAAAAGCAGATGAGTTTCACATCGCTACCGTCATCAATAACCTGCTGGACAATGCCTTGAAATATTCGCAGGAGCCCTGTCACATCCACATTTCCACGAAGCGGGAAGGTCGGCTTGCTGTGCTGACGATTTCCGATAACGGCATCGGCATCGATGAGAGCCTGCATAAAAAGATCTTTGAGAAATTTTACAGGGTGCAGGGCGGAAACCTGCATGATACCAAAGGCTTTGGCCTTGGCCTGAGCTACGTCAAATCCATTGTGGAGAAGCATGGGGGCAGCATCGCACTGAAAAGCGGGAAAGGAAAAGGAAGTGAATTCACCATTAAATTACCGGCACATGAAGCTTAACATTCTACTCGTGGAAGATGAAAAGAACTTCGGCCTGCTGCTGAAAGACTACCTGGTGATGAACGGCTTTTCGGTAACGCACTGCGAGGATGGCGTTCAGGGCCTCGATGCTTTCCGGCGGGATCGCTTCGACCTGTGTATCCTCGATATCATGATGCCTAAAAAAGACGGCTTTACGCTAAGCGGAGAGATCAAAGCGATCAACCCTGCCGTGCCGCTCATCTTCCTCACGGCGCGTGCCATGCGCGAAGATGTGATCAAAGGTTACAGCATCGGCGCCGACGATTACATGGTGAAGCCTTTTGATTCGGAAGTCCTTTTGTTCAAGATCAGGGCCATCCTCAACCGGCGCGCCACCCGCCCGCAAAACGAAGAATACCTGCATGAGATCGGCTCTTATCAATTTAATGCAAAGCTCCGGAACCTGAAACATGAAGAGGGCGGAGAGCAGCGCTTATCACCTAAGGAAGCAGCCCTGCTCAATCTGCTTTGCCAGCATAAGAACAATGTACTGCCGCGCGAACAGGCCCTGAAGCAGATCTGGAAAGACGACAACTATTTTACGGGCCGCAGCATGGATGTCTATATTTTCAAGTTGCGCAAATACCTTTCGGGCGATGCCCGTGTGGAGATCAGTAACCTTCATGGCAATGGCTATAGTTTGTTGGTCAGGGACTGATCTTAAAAAGAAATGGCTGCTTCACAGGAGAGAAGCAGCCATGTACGATGCCATGAGCAAGGGCATCGTTTTTTTTGTAAGAGTCGTTTTTACCAGGCGTACACAGAAAGATAGTCGTATGGACTATATATCTGTGAGGTAGTACGCGTTTTGTGTGATGGGCAATGTAAGTTCATGCCCTGGTACCATTTATACGTTTTAGAGTTATAGAAAAGAACAAAGGCGAGCTTTTCTAACCGAAAGGCATTGTCTGAACCGTTGACACCGCTGGTGGTGCGCATGTCATCATTACAATTGCCGTTATTATATAGCGCATCCGAGGTGATCGTGTTGCTCATTTTGCAACCGCTCCATAGCAAAGCACCGCTTTTATACCTCCTGAAATTCTGGGTGATTGCATTGACGTAAGAAGAGGCGATGCCACTATAGGATTTGAACCTGAAATTCTTTCCGTTGCGGGTATAGTCTTTCGTTTTATTGCTGTTTTTAAAAGTCTTGCAGTAAAGGCTTTTTCCATATATGGCCACGTTAGGCTTCGAGTTTCCGGAACTGAGGTCTTTGCGAAGGTTCAATATGGTCTGGTAATCACTGTCAGTTACTTCATAAACACTTTCGGAAGCAGGGTCGAACTTAAAGATGGATGTTCCGATCTTTACTTCCTGGTACGGATTTAAAACACATTGAAAAGCGAATGGGTACGGATAAGTAATCAATGGGTCATCCTGATCAGCACCGCCGTTTTTCATCCAGTCTTTCTGCAAAGGTGCAAATACTGAGATCAGTGAATTGAAGTTCATGGACTTTCCGAATTTTTCATACACCTTGTACACGTTCAGCTCAGTATTTAAGCGGAGGTCAAGCTTTTCTAATGTATCAGGATGTATGCTGTCAAGAGCAGTCTTCGTCAATCCCAGCGTGTTTTCGATATAATCCTTCACATAGGTTTCATTTTCGGAATCAAGCAGGTCTACCGTTTGAGCGAGATCTTCCGCTGAATTGAATTGCATGATGTCATAGAAAAGAGAAACTCCGCTGTTTCTGGCCTGTAGAGCCGTGTTGTTTTTTTCTTCTGCTGCCACCGGAGCGGCAACGTTGTTCTTGTTTTTGTTGCAGTTTTGAAAAACGGTTGCCGTCATGATCAGGCATAACGTTAATAAAGGCAAAGCGATTTTTTTCATAATGGATAGATTTAAAGGGTTAGGTTCATTCATTTGCTTATAGTTCGGGTCGGCTACATTCCATGTTCGGGTATGGATGAGGCTAAATTAAGTCGGTTCGGTTCGGAAAAGAATAAGCATGTAACCAACGGAGTAACCTTTGTAACGAGCGTACGCTTATGCACTATTTCTGCAGAGTCATGGGATTAGAAGAAGATCACATAAATTAACCGTATTTCTGTTAAAACCGTCCATTTATTCGATGGATGCCCTTGTTGTGGGTACTGCCTTTTTTTATCTTTATAAAAAGTTATTGTTGAAAAATAAGCTGATACTTTTAAATTGGTTCGGTATTATAATAGTATCTTTTGGATGTTATAAACTCATGCAGCTATTTATTTCCATATCGTTTGCCCTCAACCTGTTTGTAGCGCCACCAGACAGCAGCCTGCTGGTGCCCTCTTCGGAGTACAGCCTCAGGAATGAAGTGATCATTGTGCCTAATAAATTAACCACTGCCAACTCCGATTTTATCTACAATGCGCAGATGTACCAGCTGGGTTGTGACACCCTTTCCAACGTGGTATTCTGGCGTAACATCATGCGCCTCGATAAAGACAGCGCTTTGCTGAACCTGCCGGAGAACAGGAGGGTATTGCATAAGGTTTGCCTGCGTACCTGGGACTCGCTCAGCGTTGAGCAAAAAAATGCCTTTAAGGACAGCCTTCGCAAAGTAAACTGCCTGTCGGACTCCGCGCGGATCCTGCTTACCAATGGCAAGAGCTTTTTCTATGATTTCGACAAGGCTTCCGCTAATTTTCATAAAGGCATCAACGACTTTATTGATAATGGGGTCGATCCCTGGTATGCACAATCTATTCTGCTCATCGAAAGCCCTAATAAACTGCAGAAGTCAAATGCCGGAGCTTACGGCTCTTTCCAGTTGATGAAAGACGTGGCCCGCCTCTTCGGCCTCAAAGTCAATAAAACCATTGACGAGCGTGCCGATTTCGACCGTTCGGCTTATGCTGCCTCCAGTCTTATCAAAAAAATCTGTATTCCTAAAACCCGCCAGATCCTCGATTCACTGGGGATTAAGGATTATAAGGAAACCGATCTTTGGTTCAGGTTATTGGTAATGCACTCCTACCATGCCGGTGCCGGCAATGTCAAGAAAGCCCTGTATACCTTTATGCCAACGGAAGGCAATATGAACCTGATCTATACCTTGTGGAGGGCAGAAACCAAGCACTTCCGCTCGGCCTCTCAGAATTATTCCCAGCTCGTACTTGCCGCCATGCTCGAAGTGCATGAGCGCTACAGCCTTGCTCCTTCGCAGGCCAATGCCGGGAACCTGGTAAAACAACCGGGAAAATAAAACGGGATATTTTAGTCTAATTATTCGGCGCGCCGGCATTCAGCCAGCAGGTAATCTTATCGATATCTGCCTGGGCAAGCCGGCCTGTAGCAGGCATGAAGCCCGGAACACCATCAATCACACGGGCTTTAAATGCGCCGCTTTGTACTTTCAGGGAAATATCAGGAAAGCTTGTAAAATCTCCAGGACCGGTTCCCCTTGGTTCGTGGCAACCCGAAGTCGCGCAATTGGCATCAATAATAGGCTTGATGCTTGTGCTGAATTTTACGCTATCGCAGATATTGACGGTTTTAGGAAGCAGGGCCGGATCAGGCCCGACATCTTTTGTGCAGGAGCTGGCAACAAAAAGTGATCCTAAACCCAAAGCAAACAATAATCGTGTTTTCATAAAATAAGCGCAAAAATATATAGCTAATATACATGAAAATAATCAGATAATTAAAATCGCTTTAATTATTTGAGGCGCCGGCATTTCAAATCATTGAATCGTGCCTGGGCATTGTCAGGCCTGCCGAATGGCGCTTGTTGTGAACACAGGGGATGTCATGCTTCGGTCGCTTCATGTGATGCTGCTTTAGTTGATGATTAGCCGGCGGCTGATCGTTTGGCCGTTTACGGTTAAGTGCAGTAAATACAGTCCACTTTGCACCGACGAAGGGATCAGTAATTTTTGCGCATGATCTCCTGCTGTTTGTTTTTCAGAATACAAATCCGCAAGGTGCTGCCCGTTAAGCCCACTCAGGCTGAACTCTACCAGGGCATCCTGATTGAGCTGGTATGAAAGAGTCACACTCTCCCTCGTCGGGTTAGGGTAGAGGCTTACCGTAGATGCCAGGTTGTATTCTTTAATACCTACAGAAGAAGGAGGAGAAGAGATCGGAAGAGAGGCTGTATACACGTAGTCGGAGCTGTTTTGGTTATTACCGTTAGCAGCCAGGCCGGCGGCATAGATGGTGGCAGAGCCGGCAGTAGCAGGCGCTACCCACTGGAAGGAAAAGGTTTTGGAATCGGTGCCTGCGCCGCCATTGAGCTGGTGCACGATGTTGCGGCGTGAGCCCGAATTCAGTAATTTGGTTTGAGAGGCATTGAGCACGGAAATAGTCCCTGCATTGGCATTCGTAGAGGTCAGGATCTCGGTGCCAAAGCCGAATAAGGTAACGCCCGTTTTAGAAACTTTGACGTCTACCGTATACGTTGCGCCCGGTGTGTAGCCGCTGGAAGTGATAGATGGCGTGGTGCTGATAGAGATAGAGCCACCGCCCGAATTCAGGGCAAAGCTATTGTGGCAGGCCGTACAGTTTTGCTCACCGGGGGAATTGGTATAGCCGGCAATGCCGTTATTTTGTAATACCCTTGCGGAAGTAAGAGAAATAATGAGGATCGAGCCTGCAATGGATATGCGTAATGCTTTTGTCATAGGAAAATGGAAAAACGGATTTTTCGGTAATATTATTAAAAGAAAGGGATTCGTAAAACCCTGAGCCGTGAATCGTCCTGTTATACCCCTAAATAGTCCTTTTCTGTCGAAATGTGCCCGGTTGAAAACTGTTTTTTTTCGGGAGATTATTGTTTTTTGTAATTTCCTGTTACATTTAGCCAAACGAAAACTTCTATGAGGATCTTAATTATTGAAGATGAAAAATCTCTGCGTGAAGATGTAGTGGATTATTTATCAGAAAACGGCTACAAATGTGATTTTGCCACAACCGTAAAAAGCAGCATGCAAAAACTGAGCGACACGGTGTACAGCTGTGCGCTCATTGATGTAGGATTGCCTGATGGCTCAGGTATAGAGATCGTAGAATACATTAAAAAGCAATTCCCGGAAATGGGTGTCATCATCGTGACAGCCAAGAATGCCCTGGAAGATAAGATCACCGGGCTCAAGATCGGGGCCGATGATTACCTCACCAAGCCCTTTCATTTGTCGGAGTTAAGCGCCAGGATCTATTCGGTGTTGCGGAGAAGAAACTTCGGCGGCAAAAATTCCCTGGTGTTCGATGGCTTGGAAATAGACACTACCGAGAAAAAAGTACTGGCCAACCAGCAACAGCTTCAGCTTACCAAAAAAGAATACGACATCCTCGTGTACCTGGCCAGCAACCCCACGCACTTAATTACGAAGGAAGCGCTGGCAGATGCCATCTGGGGCGATAAGGCCGAAATGGCGACCTCCTTTGATTTTGTATACAGCCAGATCAAGAACCTGAAGAAAAAGCTGAACGAAGCCGGATTAAAAGATTACATTAAGGTTGTATACGGCATGGGCTATAAGTTCAAAGATGCCTGAGGCGCTTCTCATTGGTAACAAGGGATGAAACTACTTACCAAAACAAATATCTATACTTCTATTGCCACGGCCCTGCTGTTTGCCCTGGGTGTATTCGTTGTGTACCAGGTCATCAAGCTCAAGCTCGACCGCGATGTGGACGAGCAGCTCCTGTCAACGAAAAACAGGATCATCAAAGGCCTGAAAGAAGGCATTCCTCCTAAAGAATTTTTATCGAACATCGGGCAGCAAATCTATGTGAAGGAGATCTACAGGCAAACGATCTTCGACAACCGCTTTGTAGAGTATGTAGAGAAAAAGGTAGATTATAAAACAGGCAAGAAGGATGATAATGACATCATCACTCAAAGAGAGCTTCTTTTCCAGGTGAAGGCACGCGATAAGCTCTATGAGGTCACGATATGCATCTCCCTGCTCGAAGGACAGAAAATGGGCGAATACATTATCGGGGTTGTGTTGATCTTCCTGATCGTTTCCATCATTTTCCTCTTCCTGCTCAACCGCTATATCTCGGCCTTTATCTGGTCGCCCTTTTACGATACCCTGTCCAATATCAAAACCTGGAACATTAAGAAAAATGCCAACCTCGAATTTAAGTCGACCGACATTGATGAGTTCCATTTGCTGAACGACACCGTCAAAGACCTGACCCAGCAGATCCAGCTCGATTACTACAACCTGAAGGAATTTACCGAGAATGTGTCGCACGAAGCGCAAACGCCTTTGTCCATCATCAGCACCAAGCTCGAGCTGCTCCTGCAACAAAGCAACTACAGCGAAAAGCAGCACGAGCACCTCTTGCAGGCATACAGGGCAACCCAGAGGATGTATAAGCTCAACGAGGCGCTGATTCTTCTGACGCGTATCGAGAACAAGCAGTTTGTCGACAAGTGCATCATCGACCTGACGCTGGCTATCGAGGAAAAGCTGGATGTGCTGTCGGACTTTATCGAAGCGAAGAATATCGTCATCCAAAAAGAGTATAACAAGATCATTCAGAAGGAAGTGAACCCGGTATTGCTGACCATCCTGCTGAACAACCTGTTCATTAATGCCATTAAGTATAATTTTGAAGACAAGGGAACGATCCGGATCATGGTAGACGAAAACTCATTGACGATTGAGAACTCCAGTCCTTTGGAAAAGATCGACAAGCAGTTTATGTTTGAGCGCTTCAAGAAAAATTCTACCTCAGGCTCACTCGGTGTCGGCCTTTCCCTTATTAAAAAAGTCATTGATTTCTTCAACTGGCAGATCACCTATTCCTACAAGGACAACCTCCATAAATTTAAAATTTATATGTAGCTTTAGTGCCCTAAAGCAATGTTATGAGCGCGTCTATCTGGCACAGCAAGCCAACTGTATCATCCCTGAACGATCTTGGAAAAAATAACCTGGGAGAAAACCTGGGAATCGAATTTGCCGAAATAGGTGATGACTTCCTCGTGGCTACCATGCCGGTGGATCACCGCACCAGGCAACCTTTTGGCCTTTTGCATGGCGGCGCCAATGTGGCACTTGCCGAAACACTGGGCAGTGTGGCTTCGCTGCTGGTGGTAAACCAGGAGCTGTTTATTGGAGTAGGCGTGGAGATCAATGCCAACCACATCAAGGCTGTGCTGTCAGGAAACGTAAGAGGCGTGTGTACACCTTTGAATATTTCAGGCAAAAATCATGTGTGGGACATCAAAATATACAACGATGCCAACGAGCTGACCTGTGTGTCGCGCTTCACCTGTACCATTGTACCTAAGAGCAGGTTTGTGTGAGTAGCCAGAACCTGATACAGCATTATTTTTATGGGTTTAATGTTTTAACTAACTTCTGTTTGCCTGAGGTAAACTCTCTTTTGTCTATTCTTTTTTGGAGTTCATCAAAAAAGTAATCAGGTGAAAATTACATCTTCCGGCTATTTGTCATTCCTACAGCCCGTTCATCTAAAAAGCCCTTTATATATCGGTTTTTTCTGTTAGTTTAGTGCCCGCTTTAAAATCAAAGCCCGATGAATTATTCCATCGTTTTTACGTGTATGTAAATTAATGATGACTAAATCGTTAGGCTATTAAAAAAACCAAATAGAAATGCAAATGAAAAAAATTATCCTTTTTGTCATTACACTGACGTTCTTGTGTAAACCGATTGCCAAAGCCGACGAAGGCATGTGGCTGCCTATGCTGTTGGGAGAACAGGTATATGCCGATATGGTTAAGAAAGGCCTCAAAGTGAGCAAAGAACAACTGTATAGCATGAACCAGGCCTGCATCAAAGATGCGATCATTATTTTCGGCGGTGGCTGCACCGGCGAGATCGTGAGCAAGGAAGGCCTTATCTTCACCAACCACCACTGTGGTTACAATGCCATTGCAGCGGCCAGCACCGTGGAGCACAATTACCTGAAAGATGGCTTCTGGGCCAGGACCAAGCAGGAAGAGATTTATGCGAAAGGGGTTCACGCCCAATTCCTGATTAAGATCGTGGATGTGACCGATAAAGTAAATGCCCGCCTTAAGGATATCCCGAATGCAGAGCTTACTCAGAAATTACCGGGCATCCTCACAGAGATCGCCGGCAAGGAAACAGAAGGCAGTGGCTACGAAGGCCGCATCGCTTCTATGTTTAAAGCCAACCAGTTTTTACTGTTTGTTTACGAGCGTTATAAAGACGTTCGCCTGGTAGGAACTCCGCCGGAGAGCATTGGTAAATTCGGTGGCGATACCGATAACTGGGAGTGGCCACGCCATACCGGTGACTTTTCGATCTTCCGCGTGTATACCAACAAAGAAGGAAAAGCCGCAGAGTATGCCGCTGATAACGTGCCTTTGAAATCCAAATACTCCCTGCCTGTTTCTATTAAAGGCGTCAGGGATGGCGATTTTACCATGATCTGGGGTTACCCGGGTGGAACCAACCGTTACGAAACATCTTACGGTGTGAAACTGAAAACGGATATTGAAAACCCGTCCCTGGTAAGCCTGCGCGACGTGCGTTTGAAATACATGCTCGAAGAAATGAAAAAAAGCCCGGCAGTGAAAATTCAACTCGCAGGCTACTATGCCGGTGTGGCCAACTACTGGAAATTCTTCGACGGCGAATCCAAGCAATTACTGAAATTCAAAACCTACGAAGAAAAACAAGCCAATGAGGCAGCGTTCCTGGCCTGGGGAAAAGGCAAGCCTGAGTACGAAAACCTGTTCAACGACTACCAGAAAATTTATGATGCCTGGAGGCCTTATGCCAAGCAGCGTGTATACATGACGGAAGGCATCTTCGGCTCTCCGCTGATCGCTTACGCTTCTTCCCTGCAAAAGCTGGACGCTGCTTTAACGAAAAAAGACGGAACGAAAGAAGATGTGAAGAAAGCGGCTGACGCTGCCAAGACAGCACGCGAAGCCTTTATAGCCTCTGAGAACATGGCTTCCGATAAAAATATCCTGGCCTTCGTCACACAGGCTTTTTATACGGATATCGATCCGGCACAACACCCTGCCGGTTTCTATAATACCATCAACAGTACATACGGTGACCTGAAAAACAAAGCAAGCTATGAGAAATTTGCTGCTGATGTGTTTGCCAATACCATGCTTCTGAACGATGATAAATGGAATGCGTTTATCGCAAACCCTGATACGGGCGCTTTACACAAAGATCCGGCCTTTGCCATGGCGAACGCCTTTAATACTAATTTCAATACGAAATACGCGAAGCTGTTTGCTGATTTCAATTCACAGAACTTCGTGTTAGGCAAAACCTACCTGAAAGGGATCCTGGAAATGAACAAGACCAAAAAACTGTACCCGGATGCCAACTTTACCATGCGTGTGAGCTACGGCGCGGTTAAGTCTTACTCTCCGAAAGATGCCGTGAAATACAATTACATCTGTACACTGAATGGCGTTCTTGAAAAATACAAGCCGGGTGACTATGAGTTCGACGTGCCGACTAAGCTCATCGATCTTGCGAAAGCCAAAGATTACGGGCAGTACATGGACCCGGTTGCCAAAGACGTGGTGGTATCTTTCATCAGCTCCAACGACATCACCGGCGGTAACTCCGGTTCTCCGGTGCTCAATGCCAAAGGTGAGCTCATCGGCCTGGCCTTCGATGGCAATTACGAAGCGCTGAGCCATAAGATTGCTTTCGACAAGGAGCTGAACCGCACCATCAACCTCGATGTACGTTACCTGTTATGGGTGGTTGAAAAACTCGGCGGAGCTACCAACATCATCAATGAGTTGGACATCCGTAAGATGTAAGCTTCCCTTTAAAAAAAAACAGAAAGCACAACCATAACGGTTGTGCTTTTTTCATTGGTATTATTTCTCTTAAATCGTATCTTTGAATGACCATGAATTTCCTCCTTAAATTACTTATCTCAGCGATTGCGGTCATGATCACCGCCTATTTCCTCGATGGTGTCACGATGGGAAATAACCAGTTTATCACCACCGACTCCCCCCAGGTGAATAAGCTTATCACAGCCCTGCTGGTGGCCATTGTGCTGGCTTTTTTGAACAGCATTGTAAAGCCCGTGCTTACGCTTCTGTCATTACCCATTACCTTTTTCACACTCGGCCTCTTCCTGTTGGTCATCAATGCCATCATCATCCTCTTTGCCGATAAGCTGGTAGATGGCTTTAAAGTGGATGGTTTCTGGACGGCCCTGTGGTTCAGTCTGGTGTTATCACTTGTGAGTAGCTTCCTCGACCTTACGAAAGGCAAGGAAAAAGAGGAATAATTTCATATATTTGATTGATGGTCAAAAAAACAGGACGTTATGTTTTAATTTTTTTATCACTCTGCTCCCCCGCATTCAACGCTCAGTCCGGGTTTTCGCTTATAGAAGATTACATGGACAAAAGCAGGTATTACGATCAGGTAGATGTGGATTCTTCCGTAGCTTACGGTATCAAAGCCTATAAGCTTGCGCAAGCCTTGAAGGACAATTACATGCTCAGCAAGACAGCCCTGAGCCTGGGAATTTCCTACCAGAACATTTCCGACTATAAGAAAGCGACGATTTATTACCAGGAAGGCATTACGCTGGCCGAAAAGCTTAACGATGCCAAGCTGTTGGCGCAGGCCTATAACAGCTTCGGGAACCTGTTTGCCCTGCAAAAACAATACGACCAGGCCGTCGAGTATTTTGAAAAAGCCCTGGCGAAGAGCAAAGAGCTAAACGATAAGCGTAAGATATCGGTCATCCTTTCTAACCTGGCCAACATCGAATATGCCAAATCGTATTACAGTAAAGATTATACAAAGACCAATACCCTCTACCAGGAAGCCTACGAGTGGGCGGTACTGTCGAAGGACACGGGGCAGATGATCAGCGTGAATGGCAACTGGGGCATGTCGCTGGGTGATGAAGGAGCTTATAAGGAGTCGGTAAACAAGCTTCAAACAGCCATTGCACTTGCCCGGAAGGTCAGGAATGAGTCGGACATGGTTTTCCTGATCCATGACCTCGCCAGGACTTACTTTACCATGAAGGATTTTCAGAAAGCCATAGGTCTGTATAAGGAAAGCCTGGAGCTGGCGAAGGAATTTAAGGACAAGGATTTTGAATCGGAAAACTACTACGGCCTGGCGATCTCCTATTATGAATTGGCGGATTATAAGCCGGCTTATGATTATTTTGAGAAGTACAAGCGGCTGGAAGACACGCTTTCTGACAAAGACATTGCCAATGAGCTGAATGCCTTAAAAACGAAATACGATACCGAAAACAAGCAAAAGCAAATCGAGCTGCTGGAAGCCAATGCCAATAAGGACAAGGTCACCAAGATCAGCCTCAGCTGCGGTGCAGTTATGCTCCTCCTGCTGGCATTCCTGATGTTCAATCGCTACAGGCTCAAATCGAAAACCAACGGGCTTCTTGAAAAGCAGAACCAGGTTATTTCCGAAAAGAACAAGGATATTTCGGATAGCATCAATTACGCCAAGAGGATCCAGGATGCTATGCTGCCCGGAGCGGAAGACATCCGGGCTGTATTCCCCGAAAGCTTTATCCTCTCTATTCCCAAAGACGTGGTGAGCGGCGACTTTTACTGGGTAGCGCGGCATGGTTCACGTAAGCTGTTCGTGGTAGCCGATTGCACGGGGCATGGTGTTCCCGGGGCTTTGATGAGCATGATCGGGAATACACTGCTGAATAGTATTGTGGGTGAGAAAAACATCAGGGAACCTCATGAGATCCTCAATGAGCTCAGGCGTGAAGTCATCAATGCGCTCCGCCAGGGCGAAAACTCTCAGAACAAGGACGGTATGGACCTTTCGCTCATCAGCCTCGATGCCGATACAATGATGCTTGAAGTGGCCTGCGCCAATAACCCGGTATGGATCGTGAGAAAAGACGGGAGCCTGACGGAAATAAAACCCGATAAGCAGCCCATTGGCTATGTGACCGGTAAAGACGAGGGCTTTAGCCTGCAACGCCTGCAGCTCAGTGTGGGCGATGTCGTGTACCAGTTCTCCGATGGTTATGCCGACCAGTTCGGTGGCCCTGCCGGAAAAAAATTCAAATACAACCAGCTGAAGGAAGCACTGTTATCCATGCATGACATGCCATTGGAACAGCAGGAAAAAAAGCTCAGGGATATTTTTCTGACATGGCGCGGAAACCTCGATCAGCTCGACGATGTGCTCATTTCCGGAATCAGAGTAAATGCCAGTTAAAAAAAGTTAACCGTATAAATACGAACACGCATACTTTGCTACATTTGTTATAACAATGAATAAACACAACCTCGGTATTATTTCAGTTCTTGTCGGTTTGGCTTTGGTGGCGCTTATTGCGATTCAGGTGTACTGGATCCGAAGCTCTATTAAACTCAAGAAAGAGGAGTTCGATCATACCGTGATCGAGGCCCTCAAATCTACCAGCTACAAGCTCGAAAAGATTGCAACCGCCAATAAGATCGCGAAGAAGATTAAGCTCCGCAAACAAGGTGTGCGCATTACCAAGCCCGGGTTATTGGCTACCTCGGGCAATGATGTACAGGTAAGGATCTTTGAAGAGCTCAGCACCGATTCTTCGGGCGTGATCACCAGCAAAATGTCACAGAAAGAATTTTTCGGCGATTCCATTAAGTCCAGGAAAAATTTTCTGCCCTATGACCTCACAAGCTCTTCGAAAACAACCGAGGAAAGCCTGCGCGAGGAGCTGTTGAAAGCCGGCACCGAAGTGGTGAACGATCTTTACGATGAGCTCATCAGCATCAACGTGTATAAGGATTACAAGCCCAAGGTGGATTCCCTGATGCTGGATACCGTTCTGCACCAGGAGCTGAAAGCAGCAGGCGTCAATACCGAATTCGTGTATTCCATTTCCAGCCAGCTCGCCAATTCCAATTCAAAGGCCAATTATAAAGATGCCCAGAAAGACTGCGATTCCAGTGGCTGCTATTACAAGATCAACCTCTCGCCCAGCAATGTCTATGTAACACCGCAGTACCTGAGCGTAAGCTTTCCCGATGAAACCAGTTACCTGCTCAATACCATGTGGGCCATGCTCTCGGTATCGGGCCTTGTGATCTGTATCCTCATCATGGCATTTTACTATACCATTGCTACGATATCCAGGCAAAAGAAATTATCGGAGATCAAGAACGACTTCATCAGCAATATGACGCATGAGTTCAAAACGCCGATCAGCACCATATCGCTGGCAGCAGAAATGCTCAATGATTCTACTGTTTCCAAAACACCGGAGAAACAACACCGCTTCATTAAAATGATCACCGATGAGAACAAGCGCCTCAGTATCCTGGTGGAAAGCATCCTGCAAACCGCAATCCTCGATAAGGGTGAGTTCAAGCTCAAGATCAGCCAGATAGACATACACGAGATTATTAACCAGGCGATACAGAATACCCAGCTGCTCATCGATCAAAGAGGTGGCGCCATTACCAAGCAGCTCCATGCTACAAAAAGTAGTGTTGTGGCCGATAAATTGCATCTTACGAACATCATCTTCAACCTGATTGATAATGCCGTGAAGTATACTAAAGAAACGCCCAACATCGTTATTAGTACCAGGGATGCTGAAAATGGCATAGAAATTACTATAAAGGATAATGGCATAGGGATCAGTAAAGACAATCTTAGAAAGATTTTTGATAAATTTTTCAGGGTGCCGACAGGCAATGTTCATAATGTAAAAGGCTTTGGCCTGGGCCTAAGTTATGTAAAAGCAGTAGTTGAAAAGCATAATGGCACAATTCATGTAGAGAGTGAAATAGGAAAAGGAAGCACGTTCAGAATCCTTATGCCATATAAAACCGTACATTAGTAAAACAGAAATAAAACTTATGGAGAATGTAAAAACACAAGTATTGTTAGTGGAAGATGATCCGAATCTTGGCGCTTTATTGCAGGAGTATCTGGAGGCAAAAGGTTTCGAAACAAAACTGGCCACTGACGGTAAAAAAGGCTTTGATGCATTTTGTAAACAGGAATTCGACCTGTTGCTCCTCGACGTGATGATGCCCGTGAAAGACGGTCTTACCCTCGCAAAAGAAATCCGCGTTACCGATAAAAACGTACCCATCATTTTCCTGACAGCGAAGAGCATGAAGGAAGATACCATCGAAGGCTTCAACTCGGGCGCCGATGATTATATCACCAAGCCGTTCAGCATGGATGAGCTGATGGCGCGGATCACAGCCGTATTACGCCGTAGCAACAAACAGCGCGTGTATAATACCGATGATGTGGTGTTCAATATCGGTGATTACACCTTCAATTCAGAAACGCAGGCTTTGGCCCACAATGGTATGGAGCAAAAACTCACGACCAAAGAAAGCCAGTTGATGCGCCTGTTATGTGTACACAAAAACGACGTGCTCGACAGGAACTTTGCCCTGAAAACGATCTGGCATGATGATAATTATTTCAACGGACGAAGCATGGATGTATACATTGCCAAGCTGCGTAAATACCTGAAAGACGACTCTAAAGTAGAGATCGTGAACATACACGGAAAAGGCTTTAAATTATTAGTCAATTCCTAGTGATTAAAGCCTAAAAAATTAGGGAATTAGTCTAAAAGTGGTTTATTTTGTAAGAAGTAAACCACTTTTTGTTTGTATACCACGCCCCAAATAGCCGCCGTTATCCATGCCAGCATCAGCGGCGACGAGCCGGAAGCAAGCATTAGTGTGCTGCTCACCGACAGCCGCCAGCTCACCGAGCCTCATCATACCCTGTTTATAGCCCTGGTAACAGAGCGCAATGATGCCCACCAGTACATTTATGGGCTGGTACAAAAAGGCGTTAAAGTATTTGTGGTGAATTTTATCCCCGAAAATTGCAAAGGGATTGATGGGATTTGCTTCCTCCTGGTAAAAAATACGAGGAAAGCACTTCAACAGCTGGCTGCTCATCATCGCGAACAGTTCCGGATCCCTGTCATAGGCATTACCGGCAGCAACGGAAAAACCATTGTTAAGGAATGGCTCTACCAGCTGCTGAAAACAGATTATAGCATTGTACGAAGCCCTAAAAGCTTCAATTCACAGATAGGAGTGCCTTTGTCGGTATGGCAGATGAAGGAAGAGCATAGCCTGGGTATTTTCGAGGCCGGGATTTCCGAGCCGGGCGAAATGCCGGTGTTGAGGGAGATCATCCGGCCCACGATCGGAATCCTCACCTCGCTGGGAACAGCCCACGATGAAGGCTTTAAAGATACCACGCAAAAGCTGAAAGAAAAGCTGAACCTCTTTGCAGAAAGCGAAACGGTGATTGTGAATGCCTTATCGCTTCCCGAAAATTATACCGACCTCCTGGTGGGCGAAAAATGGTTTATCATTTCAAGATCGCCGCATGCCAGGCTGCAAATATTACATAGCGATGCAGAAGGGAGTCAAACCCGGATCAGGGCCCATTACCTGGGTGCTGAGGTAGAGCTGCTGGTGCCTTTTACGGATGCGGCCAGCGTGAATAATGCCATTAGCTGCTGGGCAACTATGTTGCAGTTGCAGGTGCCGGAACAGGAAATTCGACAGCGAATTTTGAAGCTTCAATCGGTGGAGATGCGCCTCGAGCTGAAGCTCGGCAATAACAATTGCATCCTCATCAACGATTTTTATAACTCCGATATCAACGCGCTTGAAATTGCCCTGCATCACCTGAAACAGCAGCACCGGGGCGGACAAAAGATCGTGATCCTTTCGGACATTGAGCAGAGTGGAAAGCTGAGCTGGGAATTATACACGCATGTAGCCAGGCTGCTGAGCCAGTTTCATATCGATGTATTTATCGGGATCGGGAAAGAGATCTCGTCGCAACGGAAATTATTTCCGGGGCCGTCTCATTTTTATGCGAGCACACAGGAATTCCTGGAAGATGCCAAAACGAACCCGGAGCTCCAGTTCCATAATGCCATCATCCTTCTGAAAGGCGCCCGCAGCTTCGGTTTCGAAGCCATCAGCAAGCAGCTTCAGCAGAAAAGCCATGATACGGTATTGGAGATCAACTTAAACAGCCTCGTTCATAATATTAATTTTTACCGCTCGCAGCTTGAGAAATCTACAAAGCTGATGTGCATGGTAAAAGCCACGGGCTATGGCAGCGGCAGCACGGAAATCGCCTTCACCTTACAGCATCACCACGTGGATTACCTCGCGGTGGCTTATGCCGACGAAGGCGTGGAGCTTCGCAAAGCCGGCATTCACCTGCCGGTAATGGTGATGAGCCCCGAAGAGGCTTCCTATGATGATATGCTGCTGCATCAGCTGGAGCCGGAATTATTTTCCTTTAAAGTGATCCGTGATTTTTCGCAGGCCTTGCAGAACAAAGCGATCTCAGGTCCTTATCCGGTGCACATCAAGCTCGATACAGGCATGCACCGCCTGGGCTTTGAGGAAGCGCAGCTTGATGAGTTATGTGAGGTGCTGAAAAAAGAAACGTCGATTAAGGTAAAAAGTATTTTCTCTCACCTGGTAGGCAGCGACAGCAAAGCGTTTGATGAATTCTCAAAACAGCAGATTACCTTGTTTGAAAAGATGGCCACGAAGCTCGAAGCGGCGATCGGCTATTCCACGATCCGGCATATCTGTAACTCCGGTGCTATTACGCGTTTCAAAGAAGCGCATTACGATATGGTTCGCCTGGGAATAGGGATGTATGGCGTCGGTTTCAATGAGCTGGAGAAACAACACCTGCAAAATATCAGCAGCCTTAAAACCCGCATTTCACAGATCAGGCCTTTGAAAAAAGGGGAGACGGTGGGTTATAACCGCAAAGGGATGGCAGAACGGGATATGACCATTGCAACGATTCCGATCGGGTATGCAGATGGCCTGAGCCGCAGAACGGGCAACGGAAATTTCAGTGTTTACATCCATGGAACTGCCTGTAAAACGATCGGTAATATCTGCATGGACATGTGCATGATTGATGTGAGCGGGTTGAACGTGGCGGAAGGCGATGAGGTCATTGTCTTTGAAACCAACCAGCAGCTGATGGCTCTTTCCGAAGCCATGGACACGATTCCTTACGAAGTGCTTACTAATATTTCTACCCGGGTAAAACGCGTCTATGTTCAGGAGTAGTTTTAGTGATACGTCATTGCGAGGACGAAGGACGAAGCAATCTCATCTGTATGTCGGATTTGTTCTCATATTCCTATTTTCTGTATTTTTCTTCTCTTGCCAGGAAACGACTTCTTCAACTACCACTGTTTCCAATCCCGATCCAACCTACGCCGAGATAGCGCCGATTATTTACAAGAATTGTACGCCATGCCACAGGGCAGGGGAGAGCGGGCCTTTTGAGCTGATGAGCTATGCCGATGCGAAGCGGAATGCCAACAAGATCAAATTCGTAACGCAGACACGCTACATGCCGCCATGGCCGGCCGATCCGGGATACTCTCATTTTTTGGGAGAGCGCGTGCTCACCGAAGATGAGATCGGGCTGATCAAATTATGGGCAGAGCATGGTGCGCCGGAGGGCGATCAAACAAAAACACCTGCGCCTCCTGTTTTCTATGCCGGCTCTTCCTTAAGAAAGCCGGACACGGTGATCCGCTTCAGGGAAGCGGTACCCATCAAAGGGAATGGCAGCGATCATTTTTATGTGGTGAAGCTTCCGGTGGAGTTATCGAAAGATACCTTTGTGAGCTATTTTGAATTTGTGTCTTCGCAACGCAAGCTGGCGCATCATGTCAACGGCCACCTGGTGAATTACACACCCGGCAAAAAGAAGGAGATCCGCAGCGGCCTGACCTATGCCCTGGATGAATTCAGCGATTACAAGACCTTGTATGCGCAAATGAACATCCTGAACGACGATGCGAGCTTTCCGACCTTAACGCCGAACACCGTGTATTACCTGCCGGGTTTCACACCCCCGGTGTATCCGCAGGGTATTGGTGGCTACAGGGTGAACAGGCAGTCGGTGATCCTGCTTCAAAACATGCATTACGGGCCGAGCCGGGAAGATGTGCTGGACAGCGCTTACATCAATGTATTTTACGGGCCGAAACCGAAACGGCCGATTTACGAAACACAGCTCGGCACATTCGGTGTGTCTGAGATAGAGCCGGAGCTGTTGTTGCATCCCGGTAAGATAGAGACTTTTCATACCAAGGCCACACTCAACAATGATATCTCCTTGCTTTCGGTAAACCCGCACATGCACCTGCTGGGAAAAACATTTTGGGCCTTTGCCATTCAGCGCAACGGCGATACCATCCCTTTGATTAGGATCAATAACTGGGATTTCCGGTGGCAGTATTATTATACCTACCAGCATCCGGTGAAGCTCAGCGCAGGAACGACCATTCATGTGTATGGCACGTTCGACAATACCGCTAAAAACCCTAACAACCCCAACCGCCCGCCAAAGCTGGTGACACAGGGCGAAGGCGTAAAAAGCATGCAGACCACGGAAGAAATGTTCCAGTTTATTTTCACCTACCTGCCCTACCAGCAGGGAGATGAAAAGCTGGATTTAAGTAAATGAAATAATAGTCCCGCAGATCTCGCAGATTTGCGCAGATCAAATGGAACAGGTCAATAAATAGAAGCTAAATAATAGGTACATTAGAATACGCATTACTTGTTTTGAAAATAAAAAATCCGCGCCATCTGCGAGATCTGCGGGAAATAAAAAAATGACACCAAAACTATACATCGTACCAACGCCGATCGGGAATCTGGAGGATATTACCTTCCGGGCACTCACGGTTTTAAAGTCCGTTGACCTGATCCTGGCAGAGGATACACGCAATACCATCCATTTACTGAGGCATTTCCAGATTGAAAAGCCGCTGAGGTCGTACCATGCGCACAACGAGCACAAAACCGTTGAGCAGATCGTGGAGATGATCGCTTCCAATAAATCGGTAGCGCTGGTATCGGATGCCGGTACGCCGGCCATTTCGGATCCCGGATTTTTACTGGTGCGTGAATGCATCAAACACCAGGTAGCGGTAGAAACACTGCCAGGCGCCACGGCTTTTGTACCGGCTTTGGTAAACAGTGGTTTGCCTTGCGATACCTTTGTGTTCTATGGCTTCCTTCCACAGAAAAAAGGAAGGCATACGAAGCTCCTGTCCTTAAAGGAAGAGACGCGCACCATGATCTTTTATGAATCGCCTTTCAGGCTGGTGAAGCTGTTGCAGGAATTTAAAGAGTATTTAAGCGGCGAAAGGCAGGTGTCTGTTTCCCGCGAGCTCTCGAAATTGTATGAGGAAAATGCCCGCGGCACGGTCGATGAGCTGATTGCCCATTTTACTGCCAAAACGGTAAAGGGTGAAATCGTCGTTGTGCTGGCCGGGAAAGAAGAGTAGGAACATGATGATCAGAACAGCTTCAGTCATTCTGTTGATGGCCATGTTTAGCGGCTGTGCGGTGCGCTCCGTGTATGTGCCCACGAGTCAGAATATCATGCTGTTTGATGATAAAAAACAAATCCAGGGAAATGCCTATGTGGGTACCAACACCGTGCAATTGCAGCTGGCCCACAATCCGGTCAATCATTTTGTAGCCGGCATCAGTACCAATTACGGCGCCGGCTTATCCATTTACGAAGGCTACCTGGGCTTTTATGGTTATTCCAAAGAACATGTGCAGTGGCGTTATGAATTGCTTGGCGGCGGAGGCTACAATTCCAATTTTTCCCAGCAGGACAATGCCTTCCTGGCTACGGTCAAAAAAACGAATATCCGGTACGAGACCTATTCCATTTACAACAAAGCCTTCGTGCAGCCCGCGGTGGGCTTCTTTTCAAGCATCGATATGTATAAGCTCAGGTATTCCTTTGCTTTTTCGTGCCGGGCCAGCTACCTCGATTTTAAAACCTATCAGTACCGTGAAGTGAGCCGCGACAGCCTGGCGGTGAACAGCCCCAAGCCTTACCTGGTGAACCGTGATTATACCAATAAAGGGATTGTGATCCTGGAGCCCTGCTTCACCAACAAAGTGGGCCGGAAGAACCTGAGTGCTGTGATACAGGGGCAGTTCATTGTTCCATTGATGAGTGAGATCGACCTGCATTATGCTAACCTGAGCCCGGTGTTTCTCATCAGTGTGGGCATCCAGTATAATTTTGTGTTCAAAAAGCAAAAGGAGCCAAAGCCATGATGCGACTGATAGTGATAGGCTGCCTTATTGGTTTGAGCTCTTGTTTTTTCCTCGGGCCTTCGCCTAAAAAGCGACTGCAGAAGATTGCGGACATCAAGCCGGTGGATGTGGTCATTGTGCCGGGCCTGCCCTTATACCAGGGCCAGTGGGATACGCTGTTGAAAACACGGATGCTCTGGTCGGAATTCCTGATCAGGAAAGGCTATGCCAGGCATGTCTTGTATTCCGGAAATGCGGTGTACACGCCCTGGATGGAAGGTCCCTCGATGGCACTGATTGCCCGGCAGCTGGGCATTGATTCGGCGCACATCCTTATTGATACGATCGCAGAGCATAGCACGGAGAATCTGCATTACAGCTACCTGATGGCCAAGGCAAAAGGCTTCAACAGCATTGCTGTAGCCACAGACCCTTTCCAGTGCGCCATGCTGCATAAATTCGCTAAAAAGAATTTTGAGGAAGAAATTTATTTCCTGCCGGTGATCTACGATAGTATTAAAGCCCGCACAGGTATTGAGGTTCGCATCGATACCACGCTTACCAAGAAGAGGAATTTCCGGTCGCTGGAAGAGCGGCAGGATTATAAAGACCGGATGAAGGGAACACGGGGGAAACAAATTAAATAACGCTTCAAAAAAACAGATGAAAGAAATAATTCTAACCTGCTTGCTTTTAGGTTTCTTAAAGAGCTTTACGCAATCGAGGACAGATGAACGGCTCCTTTTAAAAAAGGCAGGAATCGCTGAGATCGTGATTCATTACACGTCAACAAAACAAGGTGACGTACCCTCTGAAGCTCATATATGGCTTGATACATCAGGGGTAAACACAAAGCGGCTCGATTTGGACAACAGTTCTAAAGATTCTTCCCTGACCGTTTATGAATACAACGCGAATGGCTCGCTTCGCTCTCTAAAAACCACCTCTAATGATGGCTATAGCTATGAGATGGTCTACATGGACAGTACTCTATACCGCGAGACTATAAAAAATCAACAATTTTCAAGCTCCTGCTTCAGAAGAACGGAGTTTCGAAAAAACACGGAATTTAATTACAGAAACGATACGCTCGAAAGCAGCCGTTATTCTAAAAACAGGAAGCATCGCCAGGTTTGTAAAATAGTATATTATAACGACAAAGGACAAGTCATGAGAATTCTCAGAGACCGGCATTATTATGATAAGCAGCAGCAACAAACCAGAATAGAAGCGCGGATTAAAAATAAGCTGGCGGGGAAATACGGGAAACGTAAAAGATATCGAACGCAAACCTATTATGTTTATACCGATGACGGCCTCCTGAAACAAACTAAAACCTGTTATTCCTCTGATAAGTCCATCAGTACCGCAGACTATCATTATATCAAGAGTGAGTAAGAAAAATCAAAAAGCCATCATACTATATCATGACGGCTTTTCGATATTCTTATATGGACCCTGGCAATCTCACCGTATCCCACCTTTCGCTCATGCTGGGGTGTCGGCTTGTGGTAGTATAAAGGTACGCTATCTGTTCCGGCTAAATGTTACCATTCTGTAAAGCCAACATTTCTTAACAGGGATAGAGCCTGTAATTTTCAACCGTATGTGTTTTCCTGTTAGTCGTTATGAACAGGCTAGGGGAAACGGTTGATAGTGGGAGTCATTATGAGCGCAGCGATGCAATCTCATGATCAGACGGCCGAAACGGCTTATATTGTCGGTGATAACAAGTAACAAGGGCAATTAAGATGCACTATACATTTTTTATATTTGTTAAGTAAATTATCCTTATGATAAACAAGCTACGATATTGTATCATTACTGTTTCTCTATTAAACGACTTATCTGCCCAACAAAATAGCGATAGCAACAGAGTGTCGTTCGACAGGATTTTCGGAGAATCCAAGCTCCATAAGTACAATGCAGATACCCTTATTACTACCGCGAACAGAAAAGTAATTTATTCCGGAGCAGAGTGCACCATTACAGGATATAATGCCAAAGGCCGGAAAACCTGGATAAAAAATCTACCGGAGCACCAATGCAGGTTAGAAGCGTTTATGGTTATGAGTCCGCTAAAAAAAGGCAGTTTTTTCAGGAAAGGTTGTGAATTGCTGGTTCAGTATAAAGACAAGAGCATGTATGGCGTTAATGTCAAAACCGGGAAGTTCTATTTTATGGAATGAGTTATCAGGCTAAGATTTAATTTTGCCCTGAATATGTTATACAAACAAAAACGTCTCACATTTCTGTGAGACGTTTCTCTTAGGATTTGAAAAGCGAACGATTACATCATTCCACCCATGCCTCCCATGCCCGGGTTACCCATTGGCATTTCGGCTTTGTCTTCTTTTTTCTCAGCGAGGACGCAATCCGTTGTCAACAGCATCGCTGCTACAGACGCGGCGTTCTCTAAAGCGATACGGCTTACTTTAGTCGGGTCAATAACACCTGCTTTCAGTAAGTTTTCGTATTTCTCAGTACGGGCATTGAAACCGAAATCAGCTGTGCCTTCTTTCACTTTCTGTACCACGATAGAACCTTCGATGCCACAGTTGGCGCAGATCTGGCGCAGAGGCTCTTCGATAGCGCGTTTCACGATCTGGATACCAGTGTTCTCGTCTTCGTTGATACCTTTTAATTTTTCCAAAGCAGCAATAGCACGGATGTAAGCCACGCCACCGCCCGGTACGATACCTTCTTCTACAGCAGCACGTGTAGCAGCCAAAGCATCGTCCACACGGTCTTTTTTCTCTTTCATCTCTACTTCGGTAGCAGCACCAACGTAAAGCACAGCCACACCACCGGCTAGCTTAGCCAGGCGCTCCTGTAATTTTTCTCTATCGTAATCAGATGTGGTAGACTCGATCTGAGCTTTGATCTGGTTCACACGCGCTGTGATGTCCGCTTTTTTGCCGGCACCGCCTACGATCGTTGTATTGTCTTTATCAACGGTGATTTTTTCCGCTTTACCTAAGAACGTCAGGTCAGCGTTCTCTAATTTGAAACCCCTGTCTTCTGCAATGAATACACCACCTGTGAGGATTGCGAGATCTTCCAGCATGGCTTTTCTGCGGTCGCCGAAGCCCGGAGCTTTTACGGCACAGATTTTCAGGTTAGAGCGTAAGCGGTTTACAACCAGTGTTTGTAACGCTTCGCCGTCGATGTCTTCAGCAATGATCAGGATTGGCTTACCTGTTTGTACTGCTTTTTCAAGCACAGGCAATAATTCTTTCATGGTAGAAATTTTCTTTTCGTAGATCAGCACCAATGGGCTGTCTAATACCGCTTCCATTTTATCCACGTCGGTAATGAAGTAAGGAGAAATATAACCACGGTCGAATTCCATACCTTCTACAACCTCAACCGTTGTATCCGTACCTTTAGCTTCTTCCACGGTGATCACCCCTTCTTTTTTTACTTTAGCCATCGCTTCAGCAATCAGTTTCCCGATGGTGCTGTCGTTGTTGGCAGAAATGGTAGCAACCTGCTCAATTTTTTTATTGTCGTTGCCAACCATCTGAGATTGTTTTTTCAGGTTCTCCACCACAGCTTCCACTGCTTTGTCAATCCCGCGTTTCAGGTCCATTGGGTTGGCACCTGCCGCTACGTTTTTCAAACCAGCTGTCACAATAGCTTGTCCTAATACGGTAGCCGTGGTTGTTCCGTCACCTGCTGCATCAGCCGTTTTGGAAGCCACTTCTTTCAGCAACTGTGCGCCCATATTTTCTACCGGGTGCGACAGCTCAATTTCTTTTGCTACGGTTACACCGTCTTTAGTGATTTGCGGGGAACCGAATTTTTTGTCGATGATCACGTTACGTCCTTTCGGACCTAAGGTAACTTTTACTGCATTTGCCAATGCGTCAACGCCGCGTTTTAAAGCATCGCGGGCTTCTATATTAAAGGTGATGTCTTTTGCCATGTTGTATTTTATTTAAGTTTAATGTTTTGTTAATTTGATTACGAATTTTGTACGAATATACAAATCCGCGTATGCGGTATAAGATTAGTATATTCGTATTGATTCGTAATTATAATTTGTTGGTTGCGCTAATCAAATTATATAATTGCATAAATGTCGCTTTCGCGCATGATGAGCAATTCTTTGCCGTCTACCTGGATCTCGGTACCGGCGTATTTGCCATATAAAACCGTATCGCCTACTTTCACAGTCATTGGTTCGTCGGGTTTGCCGGTACCTACTGCAATTACTTTTCCTTTCATCGGTTTTTCTTTTGCTGTATCGGGGATGATCAATCCACCTGCGGTTTTTGTTTCTGCCGGAGCAGCTTCAACCAACACTCTGTCTGCCAGAGGTCTTACGTTTACACTCGTTTTTGCCATAATTATGTTATTTTGTTAGGTTAAAATTTACGCTTGCCTATCGTCCAAAAATGTGCCAATCGCTTATAGCGGACAAAGCGACACAATATTACAGCAAATTACTTGCATTAAAAACAAAATGTCAGGCTTTGTGGCAGAATCGGGCAATAAACCGGGATCTGTTTTGGGCCTGCCCGGGACCGGTCATTCAGGCGGGCGTGTCCCTCCTGGTGTCGGGCCGGGCTATCACTTCAATCTTTTAATAATGGCTTCGAGAGCCTCAGCCATCATTAAAAGGATTTTCGTTCTATCCTTCACGCGGGTCGAATTTCCATACATGAGTTAATCCTTATAAACGGGTGTTGTAGCTGCGCGAGGGATTGTCGCGTAAATCCTTTGTCACGACACGTCGTGACAAAGATTGAAGCAAAAGCCCGGTCCGGCTCCCGCCGGACGCGCCCTGATCTTAATAAAAGAAATTAAACGTTATTTCCCGTACTGGCTTCCGTCATAGGCCCATTTCACCCACACAGAACCCCAGGTGAAACCGCCGCCGAAAGCAGAGATGATGATGTTGTCGCCTTTTTTGAAAAGCTTTTCGTAGTCCCACAGCAGCAACGGAATGGTGCCTGCCGTGGTATTGCCGTAGCGCTCAATGTTCATGAGCATTTTGTCGAGGCTCAGGCCCATGCGGTTGGCCGTGGCTTCGCAGATGCGCTTGTTGGCCTGGTGTGGCAGCAGCCAGGTCACATCGTCGGCCGTAAGGTTATTGTTGGCCATGATCTCGGCGCTCACCTCGGCCATATTCACGACGGCATGCTTAAATACCGCCTGGCCTTCCTGTTTCACGTAGTGCAGCCTTTGATCGATGGTTTCATGCGTCGGAGGCATCAGGGAGCCGCCTGCAGGCTGTAATAAATAGTTTCTTCCGGAGCCGTCGGCACGCAGGATAAAATCCTTCACGCCCAGGTCTTCCTCGGTAGGCTCCAGCAATACGGCGCCGCCACCGTCGCCAAAGATCACGCAGGTAGCGCGGTCTTCGTAGTTGAGGATGGCGCTCATTTTATCCACGCCAACAATAACTACCTTTTTATATTTTCCGGTTTCAATAAACTGGGAGCCGGTAGACAGTGCATAGATAAAGCCGGAGCAGGCTGCAGAGAGGTCGTAGCCCCAGGCGTTCTTCGCGCCGATCTTATCACAGATCACATTGGAGGTGCTGGGGAACACATAATCGCCGGTGATGGTGCCCACGATGAGCATGTCAATCTCCTCGGCGCCGATGCCACGTTTTTTCAAAAGTTCTTCGATGGCAATCACCATCATGTCGGACGTTGCTTTTCCCGGTACGTTTAAGATGCGGCGCTCTTTAATGCCGGTGCGTGACGTGATCCATTCATCGTTCGTGTCCACAAATTTTGCCAGCTCATCGTTGGTCATTACAAAATCGGGAACGTAGCCACCAACGGCAGTAATTGCAGCTCTAATCATTATTGAAATACGGTTTTAATTTTTTCGTTTAAGTTTGCTTCCACAATATCCCTGCTCAGGATCAGCATGTTTTTAAAAGCAAGGGGAGTCGACTTACCGTGGGCGATCATTACGTTGGAGTTGATGCCCAGGATAGGAGTACCGCCGTATAGCTCGTAATTGAATTTATCGAAGTAGTCGTCGCTGCGGTTGCGGCGCTTAATGATAGAATAGAAAGCCTCAGCCGTTTTTAAAAGCACATTGCCTGTAAAGCCTTCGCACACGATCACATCGGCTTTATCTTCAAACACCTCGATGCCTTCCACATTTCCAATGAAGTTGAAGTCTTTGGAATCCTTCATGAGGGCGTGTGTGGCCTGGGCCACGAGGTTTCCTTTTTCAGGCTCTTCGCCGATGTTCAGCAGGCCTACTTTAGGGTTGTCGATCTTATACACCTCTTTAGCAAAGATGGAGCCGAGGATGGCAAACTGGTACAACACATCGGGCTTGCAATCGGCGTTGGTGCCCACGTCGAGCACGATGCCGAAGCCGCCGTTCTCTTTCGGGAGAATGGAGGTAATGCAGGGGCGGATGACGCCGGGAACCGCTTTCACGCTGAACATGGCGCCTACCAGCATGGCCCCGGTATTTCCGGCACTGGCAAAGGATTGGATCTCGTTTTCTTTCAGAAGTTTATAGCCTACAGAGATGCTGCTGTTGGGTTTCTGCGCCAGTGCTTTGGTAGGGTGTTCACCCATCTCAATGACATCTGGTGCGTGTACAAAATCAAATTTGCTTTCCGGTATATGTTTGCTGTTGAGGTAAGCTTTTGCTTTTTCCGTATCGCCTATCAATACGATCCGCACATCGGCCGGTAAAGCATTAAGGGCATCCACGGCGCCGGCGAGGCAGTTTTCAGGGGCAAAATCGCCACCCATAATATCTAGTCCGATCTTCATACTCATGGGTTTATGGTTTAAGGTAAAATCCCTAAACAAATAAATAATTGGCAAAAATACAATAATTATCCTTCAAAGTTATGAATGCCGCTATTAGTTTGAGACTTAATAAATTAAAGATTTTATGCTTTTATGCCGGAGAAAGACTCTAAATTTGCGCCATGACAATAGAAGCTATTGAAAACGAAATCATTGAGGAGTTTGAGATCTTTGGCGACGACTGGGAGGGTAAATATGAACACCTGATCGAGCTTGGGAAAAGCCTGCCTAAAATCAAGGAAGAATATAAGACCGACAACCGCCTCATCAAAGGCTGCCAGAGCCGTGTATGGCTGCACACAGAAAAGCAGGAGGGAAAGATTATCTATACGGCCGATAGTGACGCCATTATTACCAAAGGCATGGTAGCGCTCATTATCCGCGTCCTGTCGCACCAATCGCCGGAAGACATCATCAAAGCCGATCTGAACTTTATCAATAAAATAGGATTGACGGAGCATTTGTCGCCCACCAGGGCCAACGGCCTTTTGAGCATGATCAAACAAATGAAACTCGATGCCGTTGCTCTGAATGGTTAGTAATCAAATGGTGGTTTCGGGTCACGACGTGTCGTGATCAATCGCTTTTTGGACGCAGGCTCTCGAAGTCAACAACAGCTATATGAACGCTAAAGCCCTTTCCTGGACCATCTTAATTGTACTATCCCTTATCTGGGGCAGCTCTTTTATTTTAATGAAACAAGGCATGAAAGCCTTTAGCAGCGATGAAGTGGCGGGCCTGAGAATCACCATTGCCTCGGCATTCATGCTGCCCTTCCTGATCAAGTACTATAAGATCGATCTGAAAAAGAACCTGAAAGGCCTGTTATTGATGGGTGTTTTCGGGAACCTGATACCTGCCTTCCTCTTCACCAAAGCCGAAACCGAGATCAGCAGCAGCCTCACGGGTATGCTCAATGCCCTGACACCCCTGTTTACCATCATCGTGGGTATGCTGGCTTTCCGGCAGGCTGCCAGCCGCAACCAGGTGGCGGGCGTCCTGGTGGGTTTCGTAGGGGCGGTGGTATTGGTGATGTATGGGGGCGATGAGAACGACCAGACGAAAAACATCCTGTATAGCCTGCTGGTGGCGCTGGCCACGCTGTGCTATGCCATTAGTGTGAACGGGATCAAGGCTTTTCTCGGGCACCTCAATTCCCTGCAGGCCACGGTATGGTCTTTTACGCTGATTGGCCCGGTAGCGGCCATTTACCTCTTCGGGTTTACCGACGTGGTGAAGCATGCGCAGGAAAACCCCGGGGCTATGGCCTCTTTGGGCTATGTGAGCATCCTGGCGATTGTGGGCTCTGCCATTTCGGTAGTCATTTATAATACCTTGATTAAAATGTCGGGAACCGTGTTTGCCGCCAGCTGTACCTACCTCATCCCGGTGGTGGCCATTGGCTGGGGCGTTTACGACGGCGAAAGCGTGCATGTGATGCAGATGGTGGCTGTTCTGGTCATTATAGCAGGCATCCGGCTGATCAATCTGAAGAAGAAGACTGTGTCCTGAAACGGTGGGCTGAGGTTCCCGAAGCCACCAGAAAACCGAAATCAGCCCCGAAATGTTAAAAACTTTTGGGTTTTGGTGCTGAATCTTTGGCAGATATAAAAAAAGCCCTATCTTTGCCGTCCTTAAAATTATTAACAAATAAATCAATTTAACACCATGTATGCAATTGTAGAAATAGCAGGGCAACAATTTAAAGTGGAACGAGGCAATAAAGTTTACGTTCACCGCCTGGATGCTAGCGAAGGTGCTAATGTAGAGTTCGACAAAGTTTTCTTAATCGATAACGGCGGAAAAATCTCTATCGGCAGCCCAACAGTAGATGGCGCAAGAGTTGCGGCCACAGTAATCGAGCACGTGAAAGGCGACAAAGTGATCGTGTTCAAAAAATTACGCCGTAAAGGTTACCAGAAATGGAATAACCACCGTCAGCTTTACACCCAGATCTTAATTCAGGGTGTATTAGGAAAAGGCGAAAGCGTGAAAGAAGAATTAAAAGCTGAAAAAGCAACACGTACTTTTTTACCAAAAAGCAAATATGGCGTTACAGCTGCTCCGGTAGTTGAAGCTCCTGTAGCTGAGAAAAAAGCACCTGCTAAAAAAGCAGCCGCTAAAAAAGCACCTGCAAAGAAAGCAGCTAAAAAAACAGAAGAATAATTTAACATTAACCATTAAATTTATAAAAAATGGCACATAAGAAAGGGGCGGGCTCCACAAACAACGGCAGGGAATCACACAGTAAGCGTTTAGGCGTTAAAATATTTGGCGGCCAGGCATGTGTATCCGGGAACATTATTGTTCGCCAGCGTGGTACAAAACACAACCCGGGCGAAAATGTAGGTATGGGCAAAGACCATACTCTGTTCGCATTGGTTGACGGTAAAGTCGTATTCAAAAAGAAACAAGATAACCGATCATACGTTTCTGTTGTTCCTGTAGAGGCATAATAGAATCTGGTATTTATCAAACTAAAAAGCCCTCCGCAGAAACGGTGGGCTTTTTGTGTTTAAGGCAATTGATATGAAATACATCATTAACTATCGGTTTAAATTGTCCGGCCTGATGGTTCTGCTGGTACTCACCGCCTGTAAAACCAGGAAAGTGCCCCCGGCCCCCTTGCCTGAAAAAACGGCTTTCTACACCATTGAGGCAACAAGGGATACGGTGAGGCAAGTTACCACGTTTAAGGTCCTTAAGGTGACTGTCGTTGACACAAAGATCAATTACCGCATCGATGAAGCCAAAGCCAAAAGCAGGGATTACCTGAAGTTTGAGATCATGACGAAACATTCGGCTCCGGTGATCGCTTATTCGGAACATCCCCTGTTTAAGAAATTCGATTTGTATGAACAGACTGGTGAAATCAGCTCCAAATTAATATCTTTACCAAAGGGCCAGGTAACGGTGCGTGTGCCCTACACAGAAGAGTACGCATCCATCGGGATCACCGAAACCATTAATTTTAAAGCAGGGAAGCCTGTGACCGTCAAACATGAAAAATAAATTAGCCATTTTGTTCAGCCTGGCAGGAGTTATCCTCTATGGGCAAACGGTGATCGGCGTGGATACTATCCTTAAAAGCGGTCCTGTCAGCAAGCGCATCAACCTCGTGATCATGGGCGATGGATATACCACTCCTCAGATTCCACAGTTCCAGACCGATGCCGCGGCTATTTCCAATTACCTGCTCACCACGCCGCCGTTTAATAATTACCAGAATTATTTTAACGTGTTTGCCATCAAATGCGTATCACCGCAAAGTGGCGTGACGCACCCGGGCACGGCGACGGATGTCACAGAGCCTGCGAGTCCGGTGATGACGGTCAACAACTACTTCGATACACAGTTCGATAATTTCAACATACACCGCCTGATTTACAGCAATAACAGCACGGCCGTGTATGGCGTGCTGGCAGCCAATTTCCCGGCTTACGACCAGGTGGTGATCCTGGGCAACTCTCCTGAGTATGGCGGAGCAGGCGGCAACTTTGCGGTGTCATCTGTTCACTCGGCTGCTAAGGAAATAGTGGTGCATGAAATGGGACATTCCTTTGCCGACCTGTCCGACGAATACTGGGCAGGGATCTCCTATGCGGGAGAGTCGGCCAACATGACTGCCAACTCCAATACCACAACGGTGAAATGGGCACCCTGGATCGGGATCAACTCTACCGGTGTGTATGCGCACGGAACTTCGGCTCCTGAGAACGGTTGGTTCCGCCCGCACCAGAATTGTAAGATGCGTTTGCTCAACAGCCCTTTCTGCCCGGTGTGCAAGGAAGCCATCATTGAGAAGATCCACAGCCTCACCAACCCGGTAGATGCCTATACGCCCGTGAATACAGGAACCGTGTCGGTAGCTACTTCGGCACAGTGGTTCAAAACAAAGCTGGTGAAGCCGAACCCCAATACACTGAAGCGCAGCTGGACCCTGAACGCCACACTGGTAGGTAATAACATCGATTCGGTGCTCATCAACAGTGGGATGGTGAATACAGGAAACAATACACTCACTTTTTCGGTGATGGATACCACGGCCCTGTCGAAGAGCAGCACGCATCCTTCCCTGCATTCGTACTCGGTGGTATGGTCGGTGACGAAAACAACGGTAGGCCTGGAAGAGATCAAGCCGCAGCTGGAATTTTCGGTGTACCCGAACCCGGCATTGGATGTGATGAACCTGACTTACACTTTGCTTGAAGAGTCGAAGATGGAAATTTCTATTTACGATGTCTCGGGTAAGCCTGTTCGTGATCTCGGACGATCGGGCGGACAGGCCGGAGAATACAGGAAAGAGATCGCGCTCGGAGATCTGACAGCAGGCATCTATTTTTTAAGGATGACTGTTAACGGGCAAACAATTAATCATAAATTTGTAGTTTATAAATAGCACTATGTTACAATTAACTTATATACGCGATAATAAAGAAGACGTTTTAAAACGCTTAGCCATTAAAAATTTCAAGGATGCGGAAACCATCATCAACTCTGTGATAGAGCTTGACAACAACCGTAAAATGGCACAACGCCAGGCCGATGATGTGAAAGCAGAAGCTAACAGCATTGCCAGGCAGATCGGCGAAATGATGAAGGCCGGTAAAAAAGAGGAAGCGGAAGCCCTCAAAGCCAAAACCGCCGAGCTGAAGCTGAATGAGAAAAAATTCGATGAGTCATTAAGGCATATCGAAGAGGACATTCACAAACTGTTAGTAACGGTTCCCAACCTGCCTAACCTCAATGTGCCGCCTGGCAAAACTCCCGAAGACAATGAAGTGGTGAACGAGCACGGCGCGATTCCAAAGCTGCATGAGAAGGCCGTTCCGCACTGGGAGCTGACTACCAAATACGATCTCATCGATTTTGAATTGGGCGTAAAGCTCACCGGCGCCGGTTTCCCGGTGTATAAAGGCCGTGGTGCGCGTTTGCAGCGTGCGCTTATCAATTATTTCCTGGACAAGGCTACCGGAGCGGGCTATAACGAAGTGCAGCCGCCGATCCTGGTAAATGCTGACAGCGGCTACGGCACAGGACAGCTTCCTGATAAGGAAGGACAGATGTACCACTGCCAGGTAGATGATCTGTATTTGATTCCAACGGCCGAGGTGCCTATTACCAATATGTACCGCGATGTGATCCTGAAAGATACGGACCTGCCCGTTAAAAATTGCGGCTACACGCCATGTTTCCGCAGGGAAGCAGGAAGCTACGGAAAAGATGTGCGCGGCCTCAACCGCCTGCACCAGTTCGATAAAGTGGAGATCGTACAGATCACACACCCGGAGAAATCTTACGACACGCTGGAAACGATGCGCGAGTTTGTGAGCAGCTTATTACAGGAGCTCGAACTGCCATACCGCACGTTGAAATTATGCGGTGGCGATATGAGCTTCGGTTCTGCTTTGACCTACGACCTGGAAGTGTGGAGTGCTGCACAGGGTCGCTGGCTGGAGGTAAGCTCTGTTTCTAATTTTGAGACCTTCCAGACCAACCGTTTGAAATGCCGTTTCAAAGGACCGGATGGCAAAACGCAGCTGGCGCACAGCTTAAATGGTAGTGCTTTGGCTTTACCACGTATCGTCGCTTCTTTGCTGGAGAACAACCAAACACCGGAAGGTATTAAGATCCCGAAAGTATTGGTGCCTTACACCGGCTTTGATATGATCAGCTAGTACATTGAACCGCAGAGTGCGCGGAGAAAAAGCAGAGAACGCAGAGGAATAATTTCTTCTGCGTTTTTTTGTATCTTTAATTTATAAACACAGACACATGAAAAAGCTCCTCCTCCTGTCCGTATTCCTGGTCGCCACCTGCACAGGATTTGCGCAAACAGCCGAAAAGCGCCTGATCGATACGGCTGAGGTGAATTACGTGGAGCTTGTCAAAGTCAATTTTTCGGAGCCGGTGAAATCTCAGAAAAAGCTGCTGACGAAAAAACAGTACAGCGATTTCGCTGTCAAATGGAATGCCTCGAAGCCTCTGGGAGCCGATAAATACAAAATGAAATACTATGTGTATGTGATTCTCAAAAACGGCAGCAAACGCCAGTTTACCATCAGCGGTTCGAGTATCCAGGAACAGGATTGGATGACCCATGATATCGGAGATAAATTGTATTTCGATAAGTTGTGGGAGGCTATTAAATAATACTTCATTTTTTTATTACTTGTCATGGCGAAGGAATGATGCTCCTTCGTGGTTTTTTCTTTACTTCTTCTCCGCGCCTCCTTTGCGTCTCTGCGGTTAAATGTCCTCTCGCTTCTCTCTTCCTCAACGCTCCCTGTCACGACTTGTCATGATGCCGAAGGGCAATATCCCGCTTGCAATCCCGTTATATATTCCTTACTTTTAGCAGAGGCATGAACATTTACGTCAAAAAGCAGCGCTGGAAATGGCTATTATTTGTGATTGCCATTATCATCGTATTTACCTCGCTTTGGTATACCACCAGGCTCGCCCGGCAAATTGCCAGCGATGAAAAGCAAAAGGTAAAGCTTTGGGCCGAAGCCGTACAGCGGAAAGCCAAGCTTGTGAAATTTACCAACGACCTGTTTCAGAGATTACAAACCGAAGAGCGCAAAAAAGCCGAGCTCTACGCACTCGCTACCAACGAACTGAACCGCTCCTCGGATGCGTTTCCCCTCTTTGCCTTGCAAGTGCTGCAGGATAATACGACCGTGCCTGTGATTCTTACAGATGATGCTGGAAATATCACCTCGAGTCGTAACCTCGATTCTGTTGTCGCCAATGATCCGGAAACTCTGAAAAAAGAGCTGGCGCTCATGAAATCGCTTTACGAGCCTGTGACGATCGATTGGTACAAGGGCCGTAAAAATTATTTGTATCACAAAGACAGCCGTTTGTTCAATGACATTAAAGTGGTGTTCGACAGCCTCATCAAATCCTTTATTTCTGAGGTTGCCATTAACAGCGCGGCTGTCCCGGTCATCTATACTGATTCCAGCCGAACAGCAGTCATTGCCAGTGGCAATATTGACTCCCTTAAGATCAACACGCCCGAAAAGCTACAGCAAGCATTGCGCTCCATGGAGTCGGAGAACACGCCCATTGAGGTTGATCTTGGCGAAGGCTTCCGGAATTATATTTTCTATGAACAATCTACTCTGCTGGCCCAGCTGAAATATTATCCTTACGTGCAGTTCGGGGTCATTGGCCTGTTCCTGTTGATTGCCTATGTCCTGTTCAGTACAGCCCGCAAAGCGGAGCAGGACCAGGTATGGGTGGGGATGAGCAAGGAAACCGCACATCAGCTCGGAACGCCTTTATCATCGCTCATGGCCTGGACGGAATACCTGCGCTCAACGGGTACGGATGAGAGCATCGTTAACGAGATGAACCGCGATGTGATGCGCCTCAATACCATCACCGACCGTTTCTCTAAGATCGGCTCCCAGCCTACATTGCATGAGGCAGATGTATGTGAAGTAGTGCGTAGTGCCATCGACTACCTGAAAACACGCACGTCCAAAAATGTGAACTATATCGTAGAGATTCCTGATACTGAGATCAATGTGATGCTCTCGGTGCCTTTATTTGAATGGGTGATCGAGAACATCTGCAAAAATGCGGTGGATGCCATGGACGGAAAAGGAGAGTTTAAAGTGCTGGTTGCCGAAGTGCCCGAAGGCGTTTGTATCGACCTGAGCGATACCGGGAAAGGCATTCATAAATCGAAGCATCAATCAGTGTTCAAGCCCGGCTATACTACTAAAAAAAGAGGTTGGGGCCTGGGGCTTTCACTCAGCAAGCGTATCATCGAAAATTACCACAACGGAAAAATCTTCGTCTTGCAAAGCGAGGAAGGAAAAGGAACAACCTTCCGGATCTTACTAAAAAGAGGGTGATTTTTTGAGCGTTGATGCGATATATCAGCGCCAGGGATTGTAGCGGAAATCCTCCGCAGTTTTTTCCTGCGGAGATTGCAGCGTAAAGCCCGCCCGGGCGCCCAAAAATAATTCTGATGCGGTTATGATAAGATGCTGAAATAAGTTCAGCATGACTTTCCTACTAAAATTTTTGGAACAAAAAAGCCGTTACATGTGTAACGGCTTCTTTTAAATAAAATATTGTATTAAGATTGTTTCCTGGTATTGAGCTCATCCCTTATTTTGGAAGCCAGCTCGTATTGCTCTTCATCCAGGGCGTTCTGCAACAGGTTTTTCAACTCTTCGCTCGACTTGGATTTGTATTCGCTTTCCGGCGTGGTCATGTCTTCTACCGTAGTCATCGGGCTTTCAGTCGCTGGCGCTGCATCGTCGTCGAGCACAATACCCGCCGATTTGAGAATGAACTCGTAGGTGAAGATCGGGCAGTTGAAACGTACCGCTAAGGCGATGGCATCGCTGGTGCGCGCGTCGATCTCTACTTCACGGCTTCCATCGGTGCAGATGAGCTTGGCGTAGAAGATACCTTCCACCAGGTTATAGATCAGGATCTCGGTAACTTCGATCGAGAATGTTTCTGAGAACGCTTTGAACAGGTCGTGTGTCAGGGGGCGGGTCGGGGTCATTTTTTCAAGCTCGATGGCAATCGCCTGCGCTTCAAAACCACCAATGATGATCGGCAACCTGCGGCTTCCCGCGCTTTCTCCCAGAACAAGGGCATAGGCGCCGCTTTGTGTCTGACTATATGACAAACCAACAATTTCTAAACGTACTTTCTTCATTCCCATTTTAAGATACTCTAATATACAAAAAACTAAGAATTTAGTTGTGGTTTGCTTTAAATTTTTTCACGGCCTCAATCAGTTTCGGAACGATGGTAAAGGCGTCGCCTACCACACCGTAATCGGCTGATTTAAAGAAAGGAGCTTCCTTGTCGCTGTTGATCACCACGATGGTTTTGCTGCCGTTGACACCCGCCAAATGCTGGATAGCCCCGGAAATACCGATCGCGATGTATAAGTTCGGACGGATGGCAACGCCGGTTTGTCCTACGTGCTCGTGGTGTGGCCTCCAGTGCATATCCGCTACCGGGCGTGAGCAGGCAGTAGTTGCTTTCAGCTCCTTCGCCAGCTCTTCGATCATACCCCAGTTTTCAGGGCCTTTCATGCCGCGGCCGGCAGATACAACCAGCTCAGCCTCCGGTAAAGGAATCATGCCGCCTACATCTGTCGATTTTTTCTCTTTCACAACAATCTTGGAATTCACACCGCTCAGGTCGGCGTTGAAATCCGCTACCGTAGCGCCGTTTTCTCCCAGTTTCACCGGGAAAGAGTTAGGCAGTAAGGAAATGATCTTCACATCGCTGTTGATGGAATAGATGGCTGTTGCTTTTCCGGAGAACACATTTTTCTTTACTTCCAGGGAAGCACCGTTTACCGTTGGGTAATCCACAGCACCGGCAACCAGTCCTGCTTTCATGCGGGCCGATAAGCGCGGGGCTACCGCTTTACCAACGATGTCGAAGGAGAAAATGATGATCTTTGCACCTTCCGCTTTAGCAGCCTGCTCTACCGTAGCAGAGATCAGCATGCTGTCGAGAGAAGCCAGCGCATCGTTTTTTACCGATAGTATTTTTTTAGCACCTGCCTTGCCGATCTCTTCCAGCTGGGCAGCATCAGCGTTGATCGCTAAGGCTGTTACGGTAGAACCGGTTAACTCGGCTACTTTAGAAGCGTAGTTCACAGCCTCTAAGGAAGATTTTTTTACTTTCCCTTTATTGATTTCTGTATAGACTAATACTGACATAATTTCTTGATTTTATAGTTTTATGAGTACGAATCAATACGAATATACTAATCTGTGTGTGCTATTTTGTGAAACGGCGATTTGTATATTCGTATGAATTCGTAATTAATTAGATGACTTTGGCTTCAGTGTGTAATAAGTTCACCAGCTCGTCCATGTTGTTCTCGTCGATCATTTTCACCGTTGTGCGGCCTGCCGATAAGGTGTAGGATTTGATGTTGGTTAATTTATCGGCACCAGTTGCTGCTACTACCGTCAAAGGCTTGGTACGTGCGCCCATAATGCCTTTCATGTTCGGGATGCGCTGCTCGGCCATGCCTTTTGCACAGGAAACCACCAGTGGCAATTCGCATTCCACTACCTGGGTTCCGCCGTCCACATCCTGCTCAACCGTTGCTTTGTTGCCTTCCAGGTCGAATTTGGTAGCCAGGGAGATCAAAGGCAGGTCTAGGAAACCCGCGATCATACCGCCCACGGAAGAACCGTTGTAGTTGATCGTTTCCTTACCCGTCATGATCAGGTCGTAGCCATTGTCTTTTGCATATTTCGCAATCTGTTCCGCCACAAAATAAGCATCAGGCCCTTCTGCATCGATGCGTACACCGTCGTCGGCACCTAAGGCAAAACCCTTGCGGATTGTCGCATCAGCGTCGGCCAGGCCCACGTGAATGATGGTTACCTTTTCTGCTTTTCCGGCCTCTTTCAGCTCCAGGGCACGCACCAGGGCATACCATTCGTCGTAAGGATTAATGATGAACTGAACACCTGCGGTGCTGAATTCCGTGTCGCCGTTTGTAAAGGCTATCTTGGTTGTGGTATCAGGTACATTACTGATAGGAACTAGAATTTTCATATCGGTTAAAATTTTGTTGGTTTATTCGGGTGAGCGGTTTGGGCCTTCCACCGTACAATTCTTAAAAAGGTCAGCAAATTTATAAAAATAAGCAGGTAAATCAATAGATATAGATCAATATTTTGCATTGTTTTTCACCAGCTATAATTTCCTGTAAATTAACGGTTTATAGGCTTATTACAGCCGCCGCCTATCGCTCCTGCCAATAGGGAACCGCAGGCCTTCCTGTACCGCTGAAATGGCATTGCAAAGGGCGGTTCCTGGGCCGGTTTTTTGGTTTTGTAGTTAGCGTCTTTATATATACATTTGAAGCTTAAGAAAAATCTTAATGTATTTATGAGAACGATTGAATTCAGAGAAGCCCTGCGCGAAGCCATGAGTGAAGAAATGCGCCGTGATGAGAGCATTTTTTTAATGGGTGAGGAAGTGGCCGAATATAACGGAGCCTATAAAGTGAGTAAAGGGATGCTGGCGGAATTTGGCGCCAGGCGTGTGATCGATACGCCTATTGCCGAGCTTGGCTTTGCGGGTATCGGAGTAGGGGCAGCCATCAATGGCCTGCGTCCTATCATCGAGTTCATGACCTTCAACTTTTCCCTGGTGGCCATCGACCAGATTATCAACTCAGCGGCCAAAATCCTGAGCATGAGCGGCGGGCAGTATAATTGCCCGATCGTGTTCCGCGGGCCAACAGCCAGCGCCGGGATGCTTAGCTCCCAGCACTCACAGGCTTTTGAGAACTGGTACGCCAATTGCCCGGGCCTCAAAGTGATCGTTCCTTCCAATGGCTATGATGCCAAAGGCCTTTTAAAATCAGCCATCCGCGACAACGACCCGGTAATCTTCATGGAAAGTGAGCAGATGTATGGCGATAAATCCGAAATTCCTGATGGCGAATACCTGATTCCTATTGGGGTAGCCGATATCAAAAAACAAGGAACGGATGTGACGATCGTATCTTTCGGTAAGATCATGAAAGTGGCTTTGGCCGCTGCTGCTGAGCTTGAGAAAGAAGGCATCAGTGCCGAAGTAATCGACCTGAGAACCGTTCGCCCGATCGATTATGATACGGTGATCAATTCGGTGAAGAAAACCAACCGCCTGGTGATTGTGGAAGAAGCATGGCCTTTGGCGAGCATCTCCTCCGAAATCGCTTTCCGCGTTCAGAAAGATGCCTTTGATTACCTCGATGCGCCGATCCGCAGGATTACCAGCGCCGACGTACCGTTGCCGTATGCACCGACATTGATCGAGGCTTCATTGCCGAATGTAAAACGCACCGTGAAAGCGGTAAAAGAAGTGATGTACGAGAAAGCATAATAATTAAAAAATGATATGGAAAAAGGAGCGCGAAGGCGTTCCTTTTTTTGTTTTCGGTTGATGCAGACCAACAAGCGTCGGTAAGCTCGCTTAGTGATTTAAGAAGCTTATAACATGAGCCTCTCTATTTTATGAATACGGTGACAAAGCCGCTGTATCTCTTGTCGTTAGGAACATCGATGACGTAGAAGAAAGTTCCGTCGGATACGCCTTCGCCCCTCCATTCGTTGTTATAGTCAGGGTTTTCGTAAACCTTCTTGCCCCACCTGTCAAAAATTGTAACACTTACATTCTGGTAGTACTCTATATTTTTGATTTTAAAGAACTCATTGGAGGCATCATTGTTAGGAGTAATCACGTTTGGTATTTCAATATGGCATGGAGGCAGCACAACAATCACTTCAAAATCCTCAGCCTTGTAGCCGCAGCTGTCATTGACATAAACAGCCACCGTATACTCTCCCTGTGCGCCCGGGCTCGTGAAAAATGCCGGGTCCGGATTGGAAGAAGCAGTTGGCGTTCCATCTATCAACCAGCCAAATGTATATTCCGGATGGCCCCCGCTTGCAGTGGCCGTTAATGTCACTGGCTTATCGGCACAGATAGGGGAGGCGCCCAGGATCGAGACCGAAAGGTCATTGACACTGCTGGAGATCACCACTGTATCTGTAGCGGCATTGGCACATTGTCCGTTTACCATTACCACCAACGTGGCAGTATGGTTCGCATCCATGGTGTAGCCTGATGCTGAGTTAATACCGGGAGCAGGGCTGTTGCCCGGCAATACAGTCCAGCTGTAGGTGTATGGAGTTCCGGAATTTCCCGGAGTGGCGGAGCTGACCCCTGTCGTAATAACATAAGGCCTGTCCATGCATTTGGTGATGTTCTTCAGCGGAGAGATCAGCAGGTCTGCTTTTGGTAATACCTGAATGGTTATGGTTTTTGTATCAGGCGCCACCGACGGGCATGCCGATGACCCTGTAATAATATAGGTATTGGTTCCTGCAACCGCTGGCGTCACCGTAATTGCAGGACTTGTGGAAACAGGTACCGCCGAACCGTTTTGCATGTAAAACCACTGATATAGATTGGCGCCTGAAGAAGTGAGGGTAACCGGCGATCCTATACAGATAGTAGATTGTGAGGATGTGGCGCTAACGGCATTGTTGCTTGAGGAAGTGTACAACATGGCTACCGTTTGTGTAGCCACACAGCCGCCATTAGAATTGATAACCGAAATGGTATAGGTCACTGGCTGGTTATTGGTTGGTGGTGATGCGAATGGCGGAATGATCTTTAAAGAATCATTGCCGTAATTCTGCCCGATACTTCCAGGCGATACATGAACTGTATAAGAAGAGGGCGGCGGTGTATAGTCACAATTTGTAAACCTCATATTCGGAAGCATATAATCGCCGTTAGGCATGAGATAACCTTTGCTATTGCCAACCGTGTCAGGACACGAGCTGACGCCGGCACTTCCTGAGATTGATCTCATACTTGTCATGTAAGACATCTGTTTCATTTCAAAGGAAGGACTTCCCGGCCTGATAGTTGCCCCGCCGCTGCATACCTCCACCACAATGTCGGAGCTTCCGTTCCATAGATAGGCCTGTGTGAACTGATGTGTGAGCCAGCCGCTGCTTACCGGTTGACTGGGATTAAAGTATACGGTTTGTAAACCTGTTACAAAAGACGGGCCTGTGCCGCTTGAAACAAAATTCACAGCTTCCGCGCAGCCCATTTTTATCTGATAATCAGGATAGGTGCCTGGGCTGGAGTTCATGTTGGTGATATGAAAAGCGAGGCTGGAAATTTTCCCCGCGAAAATGCCGGCCGCCGTGAGATCAGATGCCTTTACAAGAAACTGCTGCTTGCCTGAATAATGAGATCCAGCATAAGGTGATGGATAAGTATTAGCGGCATTATAGAAAAACGGACCTGAAGTGAATAAGGTTTTAGGGCTAGTGCCGGTAGGGCAAAGGCTGGGATCTGTACCGCAGAAACGGGGAGGCCCCGTGCCATAGGTCAGATGAATCATCGCGGTATCTGCCGGAATACACAGAACCGTATCCGTAGTGGTAACGGTAAAAGCTGTAGGGATGGGATAAATGCTGAATGTGTTTACATAGATACAGGCGCCATCGGTAACAGTAGCCGTATAAGAGCCCGTAGCTAAAGAAGACACCGCTACAGTGGTGTTGGAGGTGCTGGTGCTGAATACGGTTGACGTGCCGCTTTTTACCGTGTAGAGGTAAGGAGAAGCGAATGGTGTATTCAGGTTCAGTGTAACGGATCCGTTGGTATTTCCGGGGCAAACGTTGGTTTGATTGCTTAAGGAAGAGGTTCCGCCTGTTGTTTGAACAAGGTTAAACTGTATGGAATCCCTGCAGCCGGATGCCATAGTATAACCCAGAGAATAAGAATCATCGTTAATGACCTGCGAAGCATACAGGGTATCGTTGGTGCCTGTTGGCCCGGGAATAGGGGTCATGCCATGATACCACTGGTAGTCCGTTCCGCCCGGTTTAGGAATAGCCACGGAGTTGCCGCAGAAAGAATATGGCTGGGTAGAGAACTGGGGAGGAGAGAACCCAACCCCAAGGCTGGCAGCGGCCTGTCCGCAACCCGGCGATGTTACCAGAACACTGTAGGTGCCCATTGCCAGTCCCGTGGCTATTTGCGCGGTGCCCACAATCGCCCCCGTATTAGGCCCGGAGGTACTTGTCCATACATAGCTATAGCCGGAGTTGCTTCCGATGGTCTGTACAGAAGCTGTCCCGGAGTTCCCGCCTGCGCAGGTGCCGGAAGAGCTCAGGTTGACAATGCTTACAGAGCTGGATGCAATTGACACGGTGGAGCTAACCATACAGCCTCCATAAGATTCCATTTGCACGGTATAAACCTGGCCGATGACAGGATTGTTGACAATCAGCGTATCACTCGTGGCTCCCGGAACAGGTAAATTGTTCGGGTCAAACCATTGGTAGCCAGTGAAACCCGGCGGCGCCACTATAGTAGCATACGTGTCGCCGGCACACATATTGACATAGGGAGTGGCAATTCCTCCGCATTCTGCATCGACATAAGCATAGCCAAAGTGCCCGGCTACCGAACAGCCCCCAACTTCAAAGTTCACAGAAACATTGGTGCCCAAAGGCAGTGAAGACAGGTCCACGGAGTACTGCTGCCACTTCCTGTACTTGATGTAATGCCAGCTATAGGTATAGCCGGGAGTAGCCGTAGGCTTTAAGGAATCCGACGGAAGCACAGAAGTAGAGTTGAAGGTATAGGAGGTGCAGCCGGGCAAAATGGTGCCGGTGGCTTCATTAATGACCTCTACCTTAAAATACGGTGATCCACTGGGAGGATGACTTGAGTTATCCAGGACACAGGCAAAACTATAACGGAGTTGCTTGTTGTTGACAGAGGTGGTTGTCACATATTTTAAGCGCGAGGCATTGAGGCTGATAAGGGCGCCGCTCATACGCACCGATACCGGGTCAAAGCTGTAAGGGCTTACAAAGGGAATTTCCGAGATCAGGTTGGATCCTGATACCTGGGTAGTAACGCTGTCATAGCCAAATGAGGAACAGGTAGGATAGATATTGCTTGTGGTGGTTGGCCTTGTCATTAAGGTGTGGTAGTTGCTTGGATTGATCACAGAGGTATTATTCCCGGCCGTATTGACGATGGTATTGCCTAAAGGAACATATACAGGATTCCCTGATAATACGGGGCCGTCCGCGACACCGCCAGTCCCTCCCGTCCATCCTGAAAAGCTGTACTGATCAAAACCCATATTCGCACAGCCGATATTTTGTGGTTGATTGGGATTAAGATAGATCACTTTTTCATAAACACCCGTGGCGCCCTGCTCGTAAGGTGTATGCTTATGCGCCTGTTTTGCAAGGGCGCTCTTCGAAGAATGATCGGCTTTTAAAAAACGGACATAACCTTCTGTTTCGGAGGGCTCAATCCCCCTGGCCCTGGCTTCTTCATAGCCTTTTTGAAGATCAAAAAGGCTATCAGCACCGTGTAAGGAGTTTGGCACCGGAGTCGTGTTCGCTTTTTGGGGCTGGGCTTCAGGAATTACCTGTGAAAAAACAGTAAAACAACATGACAATAAGAAAAACAGTAAAAGGTGTTTCATGTTCCCGAACGTTAGGTAAACTTAAAGTTAGAAAAAAATATCATCACGTCCGAATTATGTTTTCCGACGTGATAAGTTCAGGAGAATCGCCAGATCCATATAGGGCCGGACTGCTGTCCTAGCGTAGCATAATCAGAAGGGAACAGGGTAAGCTGTGCTATTGAATCCGCTCGATAGTCACTTTAATGGAGCCCTTATTATTGTGGTAATAACCCGCGGTGTCATTCGCAAAAAAGGATAAGTTGCCGGCCTCCTGCATCGTTACTTCGTTGTGCATGCCGATGGCAAAAGCTCCCTCATCGCTTTGGTTATAAGCGCCACAGAGGCAAAAGCATTTTACTTTTTTCACCCGCAGGCCCTGGATGGAAGCTAACGGATTGAAAAATCCCTTAGGCGTGGTTTTGATAAACCAGTCGGCCCAGGATTGATCTTCATCACAAGAAAATAAGTAAACTTCGTTTGGGCTTACCAGCAGTTTTTCTTTAGAATACACGTCCTTTGCACAAAGGAGTAAGGTCTTTTGTTCTCCAACAGATAAGCGGTGTTCCATACGTGATTTTTTAATTAGATTCCTAAAGCAGAAGGCCAAACATAGGTAAAATACTTTATGAAAAAGGGGCGGTTTACCGCCCTTTTAGTAGTGTATTCAATTGTTCGGTTAGCTGCGTGATGCTGCTTGGTTTTCTCATGACAGCGTAAGCACCCAGGCCGGTCAGCTCTTCCTGGTCGGAGTCAGACACGTAGCCTGAGTATATAATAACAGGAATCTTAGAGAGCGTGCTATCTGCTTTGATGCGTTGTAAAATTTCTTTGCCGGTAAGCTGGTTCAGAAACCCATCCACGAAGATATAATCCGGAAAGCCGGTGGAATCGGTCAAATTATTTAAAGCCGCATGAAAGCTGGTGTAGCCCTTAAAGCCTGCTTCGAAATCGAGGCTTTTGATCGCATGACGGAAAATGTCAATCTCTTCCTCATCGTCATCTATCAGAATGCATCTCATTGCCCTAAATTAGGACATTTACTCCCGATTTAAAATGTGGTTTTTGCTGAATTTTTTGGTGGATTTTTCGCTATTTTGAAGGCGGGGTTGTAATCTCCCGGACTTTTTTCAATCCAATAATAGAACAGGCCATTAAGAAGAAGGAACAATCTTACTTTCCAGGTGATTTTCTGTGATCCAGTTGGAGAGCGCCGCATCAAAGGATTTGCGGTCTTTCATAAAATCGGTGCGGAGCGTAATCGCAGCCTTGTTCTCATACACGAGGTAAGTAATGCCGTGCCGCTTTTCAATTTTTTCGATGCCTGCCGCGTATACCGTTGTGATCTTATTGGTAGCCAGCAAAAAGGTATCGCCTTCAAAAGCCGCGAAGCATAAGCCGCGCAGGTAGCGCCACAGCGTTACCACGATCTCGGTAGCAGCAATCAGGAAACAGAGGAAGGATAAATAATTGATAATGTTATGAGGGAACAGCAACACGCTGCCGGCACAAGTAAAAAAGACGATCTTGATGAAACGCTTGGTGATAAAGGCCGGTGTGAAATAGGGAAAGGTCTGTGTGCCTTTCACCGTGGATGCAATCACTTCCGCTTCCAAACAGCAGGCAATGATGTAAGCAATGCCGAGGCCCGCAAACAGGTATTTCACTTCGGTGTAGCCAATGTAGCCTGTGAAAATAAACACTACGCTTACCGTTGCCAAAGCAAACAGGATCAGGTATTTGGAAAGAATCGTTAAAAGAGGTTTCATAAAAAGGTCAGCCGTTAAAACACATGTTTCTCGGCATGGTAAGACGAACGCACCAGCGCACCGCTTTCTACATACCGGAATCCTTTCGACAAGGCGATCTCTTTCCACTTTTTAAATTCGTCGGGGTGTACAAAACGCGCTACCGGTAAATGTTTCGGCGTAGGCTGTAAATATTGCCCGATGGTCATCACATCGCAGTGTACAGCAGCAAGGTCGTCTATCGTTTCCAGGACTTCCTCTTCCGTTTCGCCGAGGCCTACCATGAGGCCGCATTTGGTTTTCACGCCGGCTTCGTGCAGGCGTTTCAGCACTTCCATGCTGCGGTCGTATTTTGCCTGGATGCGTACCTGGGCCGTGAGGCGGCGTACGGTTTCGATGTTATGCGAAACGATATCAGGCTTCACATCGATGATGCGTTGTAAGTTTTCCCATTTGCCCGCAAAGTCGGGAATGAGGCATTCGAATTTTGTTTCAGGGCTGATCTCGCGGATCGCTTTGATGGTTTCGGCCCAGATGATGGAGCCACCGTCTTTCAGGTCGTCGCGATCCACAGAGGTGATCACGCAGTGCTTCACACCCATCAGCTTCACCGAATTGGCTACACGCTTGGGCTCATCCCAGTCGGCCGGTTTCGGTTTGCCGGTAGCCACGGCGCAAAATCCGCAGGAGCGGGTACACACGTTACCCAGGATCATAAAGGTAGCCGTCCCTGCGCCCCAGCATTCGCCCATGTTCGGGCAATTGCCGCTTTCGCAGATGGTATGCAGCTTATGCTCGGATACGATCTTCCGTACTTTGAGGTATTCTTCGCCGATCGGTAATTTTACTCTCAGCCAATCGGGCTTTCTTGGTTTTTCAACAACTATAGTTTCGGCTGTGCTCTCCATCTTTAAAACCATTTCTTGCCAAACACGAAACCGACATAGACGGTCACGATAAAATTTTCGGCAGGGTTACGCGCCATAATTGGCAATGCTTTGGGGTAGTAGTCCAGGATCACACCGGTTTCAATGGCCTTCACTTTATTGGAGTAAGGCGCATATTCAAAACTCAGGTTGAACTTGGCATACAGGCCCGGGTATACTTTCATTTCTCCGAGGCCGTCGATGAGCGGGCCTTTACCGGAAATACTGTCAATGGTATGGATCTCGGGATTGTACTTCACCGATTCCTGGAATTTGGCTCCTGTCACGCTTTCGCGGTAGATCAGCACATACGAAGGTTTGGCAAAGGTAAGGTTGCCACCCAGGTAATAGGAGGTGCGGATCTCCACCGATTTGCGGTCGGCACGCTTGAAAACGGTAGTCTGATAACCGACGCCGGCTCTGAACAACAAAATATTATTGAGCTTGCCGTACACAAAACGCTTGGAGTTATCGGCATTATTTGAAACCCTGATCTCTTTGGGATGCTTCATGTTCAGGCCCTCAATCTCAAACAGGCGCTTGCGCGTACCCGTCACGTGTTTGGCGCGCATATAATTCACGCCAAAGCCGCGGCTATGCGCAAAGATCCCGAAAGAAGCTTCGTTTCTGTACAATACGTTTGGGTCCTGGCCGCTGGCAAGGGCTTGTGTTGTACTTTGCGAAAGGCAGATTCCGGAAATACTAAGGAAGGCAAAAGCGTATAGAATCCTTTTAAACATCGGTAAACAAAAATAGCTATTAATTTTTATTTAATGAATAAGCCCTGCTTTATTATCTTTGATAAAAAAATACAAAATGATCACGAGCAAAGTCACCTATATCGGCGCTTTACGAACAGAAGCCACCCACCTCCAGTCCAATACCACCATTTATACCGATGCTCCCAAGGATAACCACGGAAAAGGGGAAATGTTCTCGCCAACCGACCTGGTGGCTACCGCCCTGGGCAGCTGCATGATCTCCATTATGGGCATTGTGGCTATGAGAGAGGGCATTACGCCTGTAGACGGCACAACGGCAGAGATTACGAAGGTGATGTATGCCGAGCCGAGAAGGATAGGGGAAGTGCATGTGAAAATAACCTTCCCGAAAGGCAACTACTCCGATAAAGAAAAGAAAATGTATGAGCACGCGGCACATACCTGCCCGGTAGCCAAAAGCCTTCACCCGGACCTGAAACAGGTGGTGGAGTTTATCTGGCAATAGCCTCCAGTACCCCGGAAACCGTAATACCTGTATGGGAAGCGTTGTAAATGCAGGTGCCGTTCCTGATCACGAGCACTTGTGGCGATTGGTGCTCTACGCCAAATAGCGTGGCAATTTCATTGGAAATATCGCGGTGTTGCAGCAGGTCGAGGTAAAAAACCGGGATCCTGGGATCGTCCTGCCATTTTGATTCGAAGCGGCTCAGCGCCATGGAGCTAATGGAACAGCGGGTGCTGTGTTTGAATATGACAACAGCCCGATAAGTATCGGGCTGCTGAGAAGTATGGATGATGTCCTGTAACTGGCTCTGATTGGTAAGCTGTTGCCAGATCATGGAATGTAATTAGACGCGTTTGCCGTATTGCTTGTGGTTAGCTTTGGAATAAGCCGGGCATTTTTCATGCGATTTGCAAGAGCTGAACACGAGGGATACTGCAAATAGTACTGAGAATAACAAAGCTAATTTTTTCATAGGTTTTAACATTTTAATAAAGGAGTAACAAATATATAGTAATTTTGCTAAGGGCAAAAAAAAAGTCGATGAAATTGTCTTTTTATTTCTCAAAATTAATTAACAGCTTTCGGATATGAGTGTCAAAAAAGAGAAAAGCCTGTGGTACACAAAGCTCGAAGAGGAGCTTCAAAAACCCTATTTTAAGGCCCTGGAGCAGTTTGTGAAAGAAGAAAGGACCCGGTTTACCGTCTATCCTAAGGAAAGCGAGGTGTTCAATGCCTTGAAGCTGACTCCCTTTGAAAACACCAGGGTGGTGATCCTGGGGCAGGATCCCTATCATGGGCTCAACCAGGCGCATGGCCTCAGTTTTTCGGTAAATTATGGCATCAAGCCGCCGCCTTCGCTGGTCAATATTTACAAAGAGCTTCATTCCGATGTGGGCTTTCATGTGCCTAACCACGGCAACCTCACCGAATGGGCCCGACAGGGTGTGCTGATGCTCAATGCTACCCTTACGGTAAGGGCCGGAGAACCTGCCAGCCATCAGAAAAAGGGCTGGGAACAATTTACCGATGCCATTATCAAACTCATTTCCGACGAAAAAGAGCATTGCGTTTTTATGCTGTGGGGCGCCTATGCCCGATCTAAAACGATTCTGATTGATACATCGAAACACCTCGTGTTGGAAGCAGCGCATCCATCGCCCCTGGCACGCGGGGCCTTTTTCGGAAGCCGTCCTTTTTCGCAGGCCAATGCCTGGCTCAAAAAACACGGACTGGAGCCTATCGACTGGCAGCTGAAAAGCATCTGATCGCAGCCGACTTTCCGGCGTATAAACGGCGATGTCTTGCTACTCTTAGCTTCTGCCTATCGGAGCGGATTGGCTGCTGAGGTAATTGTTTGGATTTATTGATCTTTATTTCTAAGTTTAGAAGTTTATATTTCTGTTATGATCAGCATTCAAAAACAAATTCTTCTGCTCTCCGATTTTCATTACAAAGAGTTTGCCGACTATTTGCTCGATACCAATTCCGAATTACCCTATAAGCTCATTTCCACCATTAAAAAATTAAAAGTCCAGCCTGAGTCCGACGCTTTGTGCCAGATGATCTATGGTGATTCCGAAGAAAAGACCCGGAAAAAATTCCTCCAGCTCACTCACCATACGTTTAAACTCAGTTCTTTTTTAAGTCGCAACTATCCGAACTACCTTAAGCACAATATTCAGCACATTGAAGAATACCTGGGGAAAGGAGAGAAGAAAAAAGCGAACGACCTGGCCGACTGGCTTATTGATATTGCGGAGAAGATAGAGGACTATACCACGCTCATCGATGTGTATAAGTTCCTGGCCCAGCAGGCTTTTATTACCGAATCCAAGGATTCGAACAAATACCATAAAAAGGTAGATGAGTACCTGGGGCTCGAGCAGCTCAAGAATTCCCTCTACATGTACCTGCGGGAGCACCTCTTCTTTAAGGGGAAAGAAAACATTTCCAAGTCGCAGGTCAATAAGGACCTTGCCTTTTTTGATAAGTACATCAGCCATCCTTCCAATTCCATCAATATCCTGGCGCGTTTCGGAAAGTACTACGAGCTGAGCTTCCTGGCGCATCCCGATTTTTTCAAAAAGGAAACCGAGCAGGAGCTCGATAACCTGGAAAGGGATTTCCTCAACAACTCCTTCGTGTGCTACCAGTACCTCGACGATGTGTATTTCAAGATCCTCGGGCAAAGGCTGCAGCACCAGATGAATGCTACCAACACGGAAGCGATGCTGGGCGAAGTGAAGAAGATGAACAGCATCAGCTCCTTCCTCAAATACTGGAAAAGCTACATCAATATCCCCGAGCTGTTTTCTATTTCCGTACAGGTCAATCACTACATGAGCGCCTATGGCTTTGTATTCCGTGAGGACTATGAACAGAAGCTGCCGAAGGATGTGAAAGAAAACATCGCCTTCCTGAAAACAAAGCTCGAAGACATTCTGGCGAAAGACATCTGGGAAGAAGGACACATCATCAAGTTCATCAATGTACGCTGCTTTTATTCGGCGATCCTGCTTACCGGCGATGAGAAGGATAAACTCAAATCCATCAAGATCCTGGAGGATACCCTCGTGTCTTACCAGCAGATCCCTTTCCAGAAATTCCTCGATGGCATCTTTGTGGCGCTCATCATGGGGTATTTCAGCATGAAAGAGTACGACAAAGCGATCTCCACCTACAAGCGCTATAAGAAAATTACGGCCGAGCAAATCGTCATCCGTGAGAATGACCTCACCATCGATGCCTATTATTTTGCGGCGCAATACATTACCAACCAGCGTAAGCAATACACGGAGAAACTGAAGGTAACCTACGAAGAAGCGGAATCTTACCAGCATATCCGCAACCTGATTGCCGAGCTGGCTTCCTATTTTTCGATCCCGGTTAAACTCGCTTAGTGAGCGGCATTTACATACATATTCCTTTTTGCAAACAGGCCTGCAACTATTGCGATTTTCATTTTTCCACCTCATTACAGCATAAAGAGGCGTTGGTGAAAAGCATCGTCGCGGAAATAGAGCATCGCCGCGACTACCTGAAAGATAAGCGCATCGAAACAATCTATTTCGGTGGCGGCACGCCCAGCCTGCTCTCGGAGCGCGAAGGGTTTATGATCCTCGAAAAGATCTATAAGCTCTATGATGTGTCGCGCGATGCGGAGGTGACACTCGAATGCAATCCCGACGATCTGTCGGAGGAGAAGCTGAAAGAGCTGAAGCGCCTGGAAATAAACAGGCTGAGCATTGGCCTGCAAAGTTTTAATGAAGACGAGCTGCTGTGGATGAACCGCGCGCACACCGCCAAAGAAAGCGAGGCCAGTGTGAAACGTGCGCAGGACAAAGGCTTTGAGAACATCACCATCGACCTCATTTACGGCTCTAAATTCTCAAATCTCCGGAGCTGGAAGAGTACCCTGGACAAAGCCATTGCCCTTGATGTGAAGCACATTTCGAGCTACAACCTTACCATAGAGGAGAAGACCAAACTCGGCCACGATTTTAAGCAGAAGAAAGAAGTGGCCATCGATGATGAGCTGAGCTCAGAGATGTTCCTGGAGATGATCGACCGGCTGGGAAAGAACGGCTTCATCCATTACGAGATCTCCAATTTTGGGAAAGAAGGATTTTTCAGCGTTCATAATTCCAATTACTGGAAGGGCAAACATTACCTGGGCCTGGGGCCTTCGGCGCATTCCTTTGATGGGGTGTCGAGGCAATGGAATATCGCCAACAACAATCTCTACATCAAAAACATCACTGCCGGTGAATCTTATTTTGAAAAGGAAACGCTCACAGAAACCGAGCGCTTTAACGAGTACATGCTCATTGCGCTTCGCACGATGTGGGGCGTCGATCTTAACTACCTCAAAGCAAACTTTGATGCGGAGCTGGTGAAACATTTTTTGCAGGAGGTGGAGCGCTTTATTCAGGGCGGAAGTATCGCCGTCAAAGAGCAATCCTACACCTTAACGGAAAAAGGCAAACTGCTGGCAGACCGGATTGCAGGTGATTTGTTTGTGTAACAAAAGTGATAGAATGGCATCGCGTGAACCCAAAAAAAATTGCAGAACTCTTTTTCTTATCTTTACTTAAATGGAAATAGAGTTGTCAAATTTTCCGGATAGAGATATCATCTATTATTTTTCTAAACGAATCTTGTGGGGGCCTGTTTTTATTTTTGCATTTTCCGCATTTGTTGTTTCTCCCGTCTTCTTATTTAATGAGCCTTTAATAATGGATGTTGTATTTATCAGCTTATCTGTTTTTATATTCTTTTTAATGTTTGATGGATTTCGCTTATCTTATTATTTTTTACTTAAAAAACCGGCTTTGATACTTACGCGGAAAAGCCTTGTTGATAATATAAACAAGCAAGTATATGAATGGTCCGGTATCTTCGACATCACTCTTCATACTTACAGTAAAACAATTTGGATAAATATAGGTGATGGTTATAAAACAAATTATTTGAATACGAAAACAGGTTTAAAGAAATGGATGCTGAAAATGCATTTGGATATAACCCATGGAGCATTCTGGATAAACCCCAAGTCTATCAATGTAAACAAAAAGGAGTTGATGGATAGCCTTAAAAAATACCATACCGGAAAACGGTAATATCAAAACATATGAATCCCACACCACACATTCTCCTCATCGGCATCGATCCGTTATTACTGGATTTCTCTTTGCCTGAGTTTGCTGCTATGCCCGGCCTCACGGCTGAAAAAATAGAAGCCGGCACGAAGGCATCGCTCGATGAATTAAATGTTCTTGGCTATGTCGCCGAAAAATGCTGGGTCGATCTTGGAGCGACGGCCTCCGAAACGGTGATTGCCCGTTTGAAGACAAGGGCCTATGATGTCATCATCATCGGCGCCGGCATCCGCGTTGCCGAAAGCAATTTTCTACTGTTTGAAAAGCTGGTGAACACCGTGCATGAGCATGCGCCGCAGGCTAAGTTCTGTTTCAATACCAGTCCGAAGGATAATGTGGCGGCGGTGAAGCGCGTATTAGAAAAAATGGAAGGCAGGTAACGCTGATCGGACGGATCAGAACAATGTACCGATAGCTATCGCTAAGAACAGGCTTTGATTTTTCCGGTGACTGAGCGCAGCCGAAGTCATGGTCTCTTTCGGTTCTCTATGATTTCTATGTGCCTATGTGGTTATCATCTTCCGTATCACCCAACACATCAAACACGAGGTCTTTCTCGTAGCCCTTGGAAAGCGCATAGCTCATGAGTTTGTATTTGAGCTTGACCGGATTTTTTTCGGTGATGCTGCGGCGCTTGATCTCTATCAGCTTTTTCAGCGTGGCCATGTATTCCGCATCATCGATTTGCTGCAAGGCTTTTTTGAGGCAGTAGTCGCTCACGCGTTTTTGCTTGAGCTCCATCCTGATCTTAATCCTTCCCCATTTTTTGATGGTGAATTTTCCGCGCGCAAAAGCTATGGCGAAGCGCTCTTCATTCAGGAAATTATCTTCGATCAGCTTCGCAATAATATTCTCCACTGCTTCCGGCCATAGGCCCAGCTCGTAAAGCTTGTCGCGGGCTTCCTGCTGCGAGCGTTCCTGGTAGGCGCACCAGCTTTGCAGCCTGATCAGCGCCAGGTGCGGTTCGGTGATCTTTTGTTTTTCCTTTTTTTCGGGCACAAACAAAAGTAAATAATTAATTACATTTGAAAACGATAATGACCCATTTACCCCAGATATTCCTGCAGTCCGTTTCGTCCTGCCCCGGCTTCGACGAAGCCGCCTTTATACAGGCACATGATGAGGCCTCACCCGTGAGCATCCGTTTGAATCCCTTCAAGCCTGCTGTTTCTGATCTTGAGCTGAACGACCCGGTACGCTGGAATAGCCAGGGCTTTTACCTGGCCACGCGCCCCAATTTTACACACGACCTCTTGTTCCAGGCCGGTTGCTACTATGTGCAGGAAGCAGGATCGATGTTTATCGGGCATGCGTTGAGTTCTTGTGTGGATCTGCAGGAGCAGCTTTCTGTCTTTGATGTCTGTGCTTCACCCGGAGGAAAAAGCACGCTTCTCAATTCGCTCATCACCAAAGAAAGCCTTTTAGTGGCTAATGAAGTGGTGAAGCCGCGTTCGGAAGTATTGGCGCAAAACCTTGCCAAGTGGGGGACCGCCAATGTGGTGGTGACTAACAACGATCCCTCGGCCTATGCAGAAATGTCTGATGTATTTGACCTGATCCTGGTGGATGCACCCTGCAGCGGCTCGGGCTTGTTCCGGAAGCAGCACGATGCGGTAGATGAGTGGAGTCCTGATAACGTGAACCTCTGCTCGCAACGGCAAAGGCGCATCCTCGCGGAGATCATGCAAAGCCTGAAGCCGGGAGGAACGCTTGTGTATTCCACCTGCTCCTATTCGCCATCGGAGAACGAGGACATTGCCGACTGGCTCGTGCAGGAATATGCCTTGAGCTCCCTATGCATCCCACTGGAGGAAGGCTGGGGAATTGTTGAAACCAGAAGTCAAGAACATCAGGCTTACGGCTACCGCTTTTATCCCGATAAAACGCGCTCCGAAGGATTTTTCTGTGCGGTCTTCCGGAAGCCGGGAGAAAGCGATCATTCTACTGCAACATCGGGAAAAAAGAACAGGCAGGAAAATATCAGCGTCTTGAAGCCGAAAGAAAAAGAACCCTTCCGTGCCTGGATAGAAGATGTGGATGCGCATGAGCTGCTCAAGTTCAAAGACGATTATCTGATGACGAATACGGCGGCCCTTTCTTTTGTGAACCGCTATCCGCACCTGTATCTGAAAAAACTCGGAACGACGATAGGCAGCCTCGTACGCAACGATCTGATTCCACACCAGGACCTGGCCTGGAGCATTTACCGCTCGCCGGAAGTACAGGCGATTGATTGCACGGCGGAAGAAGGCCTGAAATTCATGAAGAAGGAATTACAAAGCATTGAGGGCGGCAAAGGCTGGAACCTGGTAAGCTACAAAGGCTTTGGCCTTGGCTGGATCAAGAACCTGGGCAACAGGATCAATAACTATTTGCCGAATGAGTTCCGGATCTTGAAGTAAAGGTTTTACCGGTGGTTTCGGGAGCCTCAACCACCGGTTCGCTGACTGAGGTTCCCGAAGTTAACGATTGTCATACGATTAAATACAATAACCTTTTCCGCGTGGTCTGTGAGATCCGCGGGAAAACAAAAAATAAAACGATGCTAGGAAACTTAGGAGACATGATGGGCAAGCTCAACGACATGAAGCAAAAAGCCGACGAGATTAAGCTGAAACTGGATGCTATGACAATTGATGTGGAAGGTGCCGGTGGCGACATCAAAATTTCCATTAGCGGGAACCGCGAGATCAGGAACCTGAGCATTGCGCCTGCCCTGCAGCACGGCGATAAAGAAGAGCTGGAAGAACAGCTCACGGTTGCCATCAACAAGGCGATCCTGAAAGCCACGGAGCTCAACGACCAGGAAATGAAAGCGGTGGCCAGCGGCATGTTGCCGGGTTTTATGTAGGGTTGATCTTTTATGAAACTTCTGAAAGGCTATACACCTTTACTCATCTTATTTCTGCTTAATGTAGTACTGAAGTGTATTTACCTCACAGCAGAACCCGTGTCGCATGACGAGCCTTTCACCATTTACCATGCACAATTCGGTTTCAGCGAGCTGGTGGGCTACCTGAAAAATTATAACAACCCGCCTTTATTCGAAATTATCCTGCACTTCTGGATCAAATTATTCGGCATCTCAGAAGGATCGGTCCGCGTTCTGCCTATGTTGTTCAGCTCGGCATCGGTGGTTTTTATTTACCTCATCGGCCGCGATTTTTTTAACACACGGGTGGCGCTGCTGGCGAGCCTGCTGTTTACCTTCTCTACCATGCAGATCTGGTATGCCCACGATTGCCGCGTCTATTCCCTGTTCCTGTTGCTCACGCTCATTTCCTTTTACCTCTTCTTTACCTTACTGAAGGAAGGCAGCCTCTCCGGAAAACGGAGTCTTCTGTTGCTTATCATCAATGCGCTGCTCATTTATGCGCATTACTTCGGCTTGTTTGTGTGGCTGCTGCAAGGTATAATCCTGCTCGCGTTTCATTTCAGAAATAAAAAACTTTGGCTTCGTTTCACGGGCATCATGCTGGGTGCCTCCCTCTTATACCTTCCGCAGGTATTTAGCCTGTACGAGCGCTTTTCCGATTCTGCCGGCAATGGCACCTGGCTGAAACCACCTTCCGGTCCCGAAAGCCTGTATAATATGATCTGGTCTTTCAGTAATGCGCCTGTTATAGCGGTGCTCTGTATCGCCTTGCTGCTGGCGGCTTTGGTGAAGTTCCTGGTCTTTGCAAAACAAGAACAGGTAAAGCGTCCGGCAGTGTACCTCTGTATCTGGTTTGTTCTTCCTTTCCTGGCTATGTTCCTGTTGTCCTACAAGATTCCGATGTTCTTAGACCGCTACCTGATCTACATCACGCCCGCCTTTTACCTGTTGCTGGCGGTGAGCCTGTCGTTTTTGTTGCCTGGAAAGAAAGCCTTCTATACAGGCAGTATTCTTTTGGTCGCCGGTTTTTTAGTCAGCGCGTCGTTTAATCCTACTAAGAAAAGAGCCGTGCGCGAAACGGTTGATTTTGTGATGTCGCGAAAAGATCCCGGCACAGTGGTATTGATTTGCCCGCCCGAATTTATGACCACCTTCGCCTATTACTATCAACGCGACTATTTCCAACAGGCGGAAGTCGGTAGTGAATACGGCAGGCTGATCCGTTTGCTGGAGGAGGACCAGGTGTTCTTTGTAAATGGCATGAGTCCCGGATTGCTGCAGAAGACCAGCCAATACAAGCGCATTGTTTACCTCGATGCCGGAGCCGATTTTACCTTTCCCGGAAACCACATCAAAGAAGAGCTTCTCAAAAACTATACACTCAAAGAAGAGGCCTTCCAGCCGGAGCTCTTTCACATCTATGTGCTGGAGACAGATTGTGTTATGGAAAGCCCGTAAGAATGAATGGCCCGCAGATTTCGCAGATGACGGGGATCGTTATGATTAAGAGAACTCTATGCTCCGGAGCAGACACAGCTTAGTTATGCACTTTGTTACTCCGCGCCTCTGCGGTTAATTTCAATTAAACACCTTCTTCTGTAAATCTTCCTTAAACTCCCGGATCTGCTTGTTCACCGAGTTGAAGTAACGCTGCCGTTCCACAATGCCCGCGCCGCTGAGCAGGGAGGCCTTCGATTGGATGTTGTGGATCCAGTCGAGGTTTTCGTCACAGAAATCGCTTTGCGTGGTCTTCATAAAATTAATGGCGTTGAACTGTTGCAGGGAAATTTTGCGGGTGTCCATTTCCGCCAGCAGGTTGGAGGTATTGATGTTCACGTCGATCTTATAGAACTGGAAAGGCACATGGAGTTTCTCTTTAAAATTGAAAGCCTTGTTGTTCTCTTCCGCCATTTGTTTGATGTGCACCATCATTTCCGAAAGCTCTTCTACCACCGATTCCACTTCCTCCGGGCTGCCGAAGTCACCGGTTTCTATGCAGAAGCACAGTTGCGAGAGAATGCTTTGGATTGACTGCGGTGTCCAGATCTCGAGGCTGGGCACGCGGCAGTAATGTTCGTAGGCCTTTTTGGCGTGTTTGGTGATCTCCGCATCGATGCCTGCCTCGTTGAATACACGCTTGGTGTAGTAGGGATTGTTCAGTAAATATTTTCCCCAGTAGAACAGGCGGAAGTTGAGCAGCTTGGGGTAATTGTAACAGTGGTAGATCGGAACCTCCGGGGCCACGTGGTAGAGGCAGGAGGCTTTGATGGATGCCATTTCCTGGAGGAGACCGGAGATAGTCTGAAAGAAATGCTTCGAGTCGACATGCTTGCTTTTGAAAGGCACATAGCCGAAAACGATATTGGAATGCTGGCTCGATTGTGCAGGCATCAGGTTGATGCCGTATGCTTTTGAGAGCGTACATACCTCGTCGTAGGTAAAGGGCGTTTTTCCGTTGATGCGTCTGCTGGCGGCGTCCTTATTGATCTTCAGGGTTTTAATCAGCGCCTGGTTGAGGGTGATGTGTTCCGGAATAGCATCCTGCAGGGATTCGAGAAGGAGTTTTAAGTTTTTCATGCTTTTTTGAAATGATAGTACTTGGTGATCAAATAGTACTGAAAGATAGGATTTGTTTATTGAATATCAAAAAATGATACTGTTTGTTTTTTAGTATTGATAAGGTATAATTCTGGTGCCTTTTCAAAATCTTATCTTATTGCATGATCCTGTTTGTGTGTCTTTCCGGGCGGGCTGTTTTACCATTGTAGCGGGAACCTGATAAACCTACACGTCATGAAATCGAAGATTCACAAACACAAAGATAGTATTCAATATGCTGTGAGTATAACAACAGACCATTTCCGGCATCCGCTCCAACAGCTGCGCAGGGCTTTCCTGTTCTGTATCCTTACCTGGCTTTCGTCAGGCCTGGACGCACAGCAGGCTTCTTCAGCGGGGATCGAAGCGGGAGATGTTACAGAGCATCGGGGAATATTGATCACTAAGCCGGCAATTCAGGCCGATACCTGTTTGCTTCCGGTCTATTTCAACTACCGTCGCCGGCTGTTGCAGTATAATGGCCGCCGGATCGATGGCCTTACGTTTTTGGAGATGTGTCGAAGCCTTCCGGACAGCAGCATCCGGGAGCAGCTGAAACGTTATGATGCGTACACCGCGAAAAAACAAACGCTTATCTTTTCCACTTTGGGAAGCAGCTTTGCAGGCATTGCGCTCATCGGCGGAGCGCTCGGTAATGCAAGCCCGTCTACAGGAGCGAATCCCCCACTCATCGTTAATGGCATCGTTTGCCTGCTGGCTGTTCCGGTGCTCGCGATCTGCACCACAGCGCCCCACCAACGGCGAAAGACCGTTCTCTTCCGTGATCTGCCGATTGTTTACAATGCTTATGTAGAAGCGCAACGCAGCGCGAATGGCTGCCGGTAACCTCCCTTCCACATCCTTATCCTTAACCATTTATAAAACGCTTATGTTAGACCATTTATCAAAACCCGCTTCCGTTTACCTGGAGCTGCTCGGCAAAGAGCAGGCGCTGAAGCTGATTGCCTTGTTTGCGGAAATAGAAGCCGGAAAATATGCCAAAGAAGAAGTTCACGGGCTGCAGCTCAAAGGCTTTCCGCATCCCCTGTTCCTGCGCGCCATCCGTGCCGACATGCAATCCTTCATCAATACCTTCATCGATCCTTATCTTGAGAAGAAGCCCTATCTGCCCGCAGCGCAAACCGTGATTGATGCAGGCGCCAACATCGGTTACACGGCCGTCCTCTTTGCCAGCTGGTGGCCGGAGAGCACCATCATCAGCCTTGAGCCCGACAGGGAAAACTATGAGCTTGTGCTCAGGAATACGCGCTCTTATCCAAATATCCATGTGCTACAGGCAGCACTGTGGAACAAGGAAGTATCGCTTTCTATAGAAGCAGGCCAGGAAGATGGCTTTGTGATGCGTGAGTCTGCCTCAGGAGAAATCAAAGCGGAAAATGCAACAGAAGGAATTTCCCTTCCACGCTTGTTGAAGCAATTCGGAAAAAGCCACATCGATTTTCTGAAGCTGAATGTGGAAGGCAGCGAGAAAGAAATCTTCAGCGAAGGCTATGGCGCCTGGCTTCCGGAAACCCGGGCGATGCTGGTAGAATTGCACGACGGCAAAAATCCAGGCAGCTCGTCGGCGGTATTTTCGGCGGTGCAGCACTTCGACTTTGCAGTAGCAGAAACCGCGGCCTATGGAATCCTTTTTGTGAAAGAGCAGGCTTACAGGAGCTGGTACGCGAAGTGGTACAAAGAGTCGATTTACCAGCCTAGTATCAATAAAGAACGCTTCCCGGAATTTTATTTGGATAGGGAAGAGTAGTTTATTCATCCGGTGGCTGAACGGAGTCGAAGCCCCGGTATTTTCTTTCTCTTCTCTCTCTCTTGCGTCTCTTAATCTTAAAAATCAACACATCATGAAACAGATCATGTTTATCTTAAGCGGCCTTTACTGTGCAGGCCTTGTCAAAGCGCAGGACATCATAACTAAAAACGATAGCAGCAAGGTGCAGGCAGTTGTCCTAGAAATCAATCCAACGCAGCTGAGGTACAAGCTCTTCAATTACCCCGAGGGGCCGATCATTACCGAAAGCAAAACACAGCTGGCCTATGTCGTCTTTAAGAATGGCCTCACGGAACGCTTCGCGAAAGAAGCGATGGCAGGGAAGGCTTATGATCCCAATACCTATAACCTCGATAAAGTGCCGGTAGCTCCTTACGATCCGCAGGCTCGCGCTAAAAAATACGAAGCCCTTTACCGGCACAAAAATTATATAGGCTTCAATTATCTTACTCTGCTCAATACGGCTTTCGGATTCAATTACATGCGCGATCTGAAAAAAGCGCACCTGCTCATTCATGTGCCCTTTGCCGTGGGTTTCGGAACGCCGCTCATCACCAACCTCGTGTATGGAGGAGACTATGACACTTACAAGACCATCCGCTACGAAAAAATGAATTACCGGCTGGGAATAAGTCCTTTGTTTTCCCCTTCGATGAGATCCCCGGTCAATTTTTTAATCGGCCCTTCCTTTACCTTCAGCGAATACCGGTTGGTGGTAAGCACGGCAAACCCACGCACAGGCGTGGAAACCGGAAACACGTTCAAGCTTTACCGCTCGCACTATGGTCTCAGCGTTGGCTTCCTGGCGCGTATCACGGGCCGCTTCAACACCTGCCTGCTTTTCACCATGGGCGTGAGGGACGACAGCTATAGCAAACATGATCCTTATGAAATCAACGCTTCGAAAGGCGGATCCAATGCCAGTTACAGCTTACCGGGTCTCAATCCCACTTCTGCCAACGTGGGCTTACTATGGAGCATGGGCTACCGCTTTTGATGGACAGGCTTAATGCAACGCGGATGATGCAGATGAAGAGAGAATGAATAATGGTGTGCCGATCATTATGATGTCTGTCAGGATCTTCTCTGTCGCGACATGCTTTTATAATCGCTTACACCTGCAGAATATAGCCCCAGCGGATCAGGTCTTCTTTGCCGGAGATCTGCTTGATGCTTCCCTGGTGGATCAGGCAACAGCGGCTGGTAATTTTCAGGACGTTGCGGTAGTCGTGGTCGGAAAGGAGGATGCCTTTTTCCGGAGACTTTTCGAGGATGAGTTTTTGGATCTGCTCTACCATTACCGGGGACACGCCGCTGAATGGCTCATCGAGCAGAATGAACCGGGAAGGTGTATTCAAGAGAAGCTTGATTTCCAGGTAGCGGATCTCTCCACCCGACAAAGAGCCCGTCTTGTTTTTGGATAAGGGCTTCAGAATGGCATCGTCAAGAAATTGCTCTGCACTTGTTTTCCCGAGGTACAGACGGGCCGCGCGTTTCACGCTCAGGTGCTTCGGAATAAAATCATGTTGCGGCAGGTAGGCGATCAGGTCCTTTGTTTTGTAAGGCTCTTCGTATACCTTCCCATCGATGCGGATAAATTTTTGTGCGTCGAGTGTTCCGAAAATGATCTGCATGAGTGTGCTCTTGCCGCTGCCGTTTCGTCCCAGCAGGCCGATCACCTCGCCTGTGCGGCATTGCAGGTATACATCCGTGAGGATGCTCCGCTCGCCGAAGTGCTTTTGCACGCTGTCTACTTCAAGAATATGCGACATGGTTGAGAAGAATATAAAGGATAGCGCCCACCAATAGATTCATGAGGATGGTGAAGAGGAAGAGTTGTGTTTTACGGATGCCCCGGTTGTAATAGAAAAAATAATCGCCTTTGCGGGAAAGGCTTTTATAATAGAAGCTCAGCAGCGAGCCGGAGCTCATCAAAGAAATGGGCAGCACCTTCGGAAACTGGATTTCCACGATGATGGCGCAGGCCAGGGAAAAGCCCCAGTTCAGTGCCAGGGTGCTTCGGTAAAAGGTAAAGAGGAGCCTGAGCATTAATGGGGGTTTGATGATAATTCAATGATACCAAAAAAATCTGCCGATGCGGAGCTTATAACATAATTTTGGAAATGGGGGAGGGAGGAAGCAGGGCCGGTCATGGCGGACTATCTCCTTTTTACCGCAGCACATAGCTAACAATTTTTTTACTTCCACCTTTTAAATTACCCAATAGCATAAAGGCACGGATGAATGAAGGAATAAGTCGGATGAGTTGATTTCAGGGGCTTTCGGAGCATGCCTGTTAATAAATTTATTTCAGAATCCTTAGTGTTGATGATACGAAACAGAAGACTTCTTCGTTATTTTGCAGAGGTTTCCCCGTTCCTTTATTTTTTACTGTTATTGTTTTTATGTTCTTATCCTGTCTTAGAAGATCGAAAAAGCCGTCGTCTGCTGCTTTGATTCCGCACCCTGCTTCTGAACCATTGTTGCCTTATATGTCCCTGCTTCAGGCGTTCCTGGCCCTGGTTAACGAATGGCTTATGAGCAAAAGTGTAGGCGCTTTTAATAACCGGTTATCGGATGGCAGATACCGCTTATCAATAGGTTATGGACAGTTATCGTTTTGATCTTTGTTCTTTTTTGAAGTCACTTTAATTTTATCATGTATTATATGTTGTAATTGTTACTCCTTCCCCCCGAATAGTCCCGAATAAATATGTTTAATCTTAATTCCTTTTTATGATGTTTTCTTTTCTTAGGAAATCAGAGAGGCCTGTATCTACAGCTCTGATTCTGTGTCTTGTTTTTGAATTTACCCTCCCGCATACTTCCCGTGCCGGCACCTTATCTTCTGGTGGTGGAACAGTAGCATCCTCGCTGAGCAGCATGGTAGACGGTTATACGGGCGATTTCCGCTACAGCGTACCATTGCTTACTGTGCCCGGCCCTAACGGCGAAAGCGTTTCTATCAGTGCTAATTACCGTGCGGGAATAACCGTCAACCAGAAAGCCTCCTGGATCGGCCTGGGCTGGGATTATAACCCCGGCGAGATCAGCCGGCAGGTGGTGAATGTTCCTGACGATTACAATGGCGTAAGCGTGGATCAGTACTCGACTTACGGAAGCCCTCACCAGCTTAAGGCTATGTTCGGGAGCCTCTACAACAACGAATTCAATCGCAACCCATACGGAGGTACTACGTCCAACAATAAAGCGGGCGATAATGCCACCATGTATTACAGCCTGACGGCGACTGAGCGTGCTAACCTGATCACACAGGCGGGGGCAGGATCCTCTTTATCGTTGTTCGATCCTAACTCTAATGCCAGTTACCGCTTCAACAGGCATACCGTTCCTTACACCGGCCTGGCTTACGACAAGTACAGCGTGAGCGGCGAAGGCATCGGCGGCTCCATCCATCCCTATCACCTGGGGGAGGTATCCATTCATGAAGAGGTAAACGCCGCCGCGACCGGAGCGCCGGTGTCCTCCAGAAAATGCCAGTTCTACTTCGAGAGCTCTACCACGCTGAATGTGAATGAACAGAACATTGCTAATTCAGCTATTGTGAACCAGAGCACCAACCGGATTCACAGCGGCACCTTCGTGAAATATTTCACCAATGCAGAGATCAACAACAACAGCAACCTATATAGCAGCTCCAATCCATCCGGTTACCTGAACGATACGCCCGTGACCAATCTATCGGCTACGAGGAGAATATCGGGAGAGCATCCGCCTGATGTGATTGGTGCCTTCCAGGTGACCAACCCTGCCGGCATCACCTACCATTATTCCCTCCCGGTGTATGAGCTGAGCAGCCTGAGCGCCAGCTTCGACGGAAACGGCAACTCACAGCTTTCTTACATGAATTACTGTAACTATGCGAGCAGCTGGAAGCTGACTGCCATTACCGGTCCGGATTATGAAGATGCCAACAGCAACTACTGCGCCGATGAAGGCGATACCGGCTATTGGATTGCCTACAATTATTCGCAGTGGAGCAATAACTACGAATGGGCGAGCCAGCGCTACAATGCCAAATCGGATGCACTCATCTCCCCGAAGATGGTAAACCTGGTGACAAGCGCCGCTGTGGGCAATCAATACAAGCGGAACAACAGCCTCTCTTTTGGCAACAGCCAGGTGTATGTGCTCAACTACATCCGCACGGCTACACACACGGCTTATTTCGTGAAAAGCATCCGCCTGGATGAGCAAAGCTATAACGTGATGTACTCCACGGATAAGCCGGTGGCCTCCCTGAAGCTCGACCGCGTGGTATTGCTCCGCAACGAGGATAAGGGCCTGATGATTAATAACACCCCCTTGGGCGGCTCCGACCTCGATAGCCGCTTCGACTACGCAAGCAGCATAGGGGCGCTCAATGATCCTAATTTTGTGAACATCAGCCGCTATACATTCTATAAGAGCAGCATCGACTCACGGGCTTTGGCATCGGCTGAGCTGAGCTTTAACTATAGCCTCGCCAAAAAATACATTGGCAATGTGACGAATACCTTTAGTACGACTAACAGCAAGTTTGCATCCTGGGCGTTTACGAATCATACTGTTTCGGCTTTATCAGGCAGCTGGTATAAAACGCTGGCAGGCTTTTCTTCCTCCACAGCGCCTACCGACAATGGCAAGCTTACCCTTAAAAAAATTACCGTGTATAGCCTGAAAGGAGAGAAGATCACGCCTTCGGTGGATTTTTCCTACAATGAAAGTAGTAGCAGCAAAAACCCGGATTACCATGTGGATAAGACCGATCTCTGGGGCTATTACAAAAACGATTATGTCAACAGCCATTTTGTAACGGCTGCGTCGAAAAATGATGTGGATGCCTGGTCGCTGAAAGAGATCAATACTTCCCTGGGCGGAAAGATAGAGATCAGCTACGAGTCGGATGTGTATCACCGCGAGGGCTTTAACGGCGATGTGCCTTTTTACGAAATCACCGGCGGCAATGCCTCTACGGCTCCTCCGAACAAGCCCTGCCTGATCTTCCCGATCAGCAATATTAACAGCAGCGGCCATGTGACCTTCTATGACCAGGATGCCGGGGCTTTTCTTTCACAGAATAATTCCACAAAGTATACTATCTACAGCCAGATCGAGGAATGTTTTCATCCTTTGATAACGTACAATAATGGCAATTCCTCCTACTATCCTCCCGTTTATCGTCAGCTTGTGCGTTATGGAACCAAGACTACCGCTGCTATGACCAATAACGGCGCCGGCCCCTATACCAGTATCCTGGCCGGATCTCAACCGGAAATTACTGCGAACTGCAGCAGGCCGGGTTATTCACTCGGAAGCTCTACAACGAATAATGCCGGTGTCAATCATGCCGTCATATTCTCTGATTATTTATACGGCGGAGGGCTGCGTGTGAATGCGATTAAGATCACGGATCCTTTTTCCGCAACAAGCTATACTCAAAAGTTCGAGTACGGGAACGGCTATTGCCCGATCGTTCCCAAGTCCACTGCCTTTTCTACTTACAGCGGGCCTTCCAACCACGATGTGGTAATGAACCTGAAACCTATGATGGCTCCGGAGCTTACCGGCCTGGTGGGTTATAACAGCTGTACGCAATACTCCCTCGACCAAAACAACCGTAGTACCGGAACCGTGGAGCAGGAGTATCACAATGAGCTTGTCAGGAGTCCGCTTGCCATTGCGTCTTCAAATGCGGCGCCGAGCTACCTGCGGCTTTGCGACCTGATGATGGCGCAGGGTCAGAATTGCCTGAGTAAGCCAAGCTCCTCCTCAGATTTTCTTTGTATGCGATATGTCGTGGATTATAATACGAAGCTGGATCTGAATCTGACTAGCGGTGGTTTAACCGGTAAGATTAAATCGGTAGACGATGGCGTGAGCCGTACCAGCTATTATTATAACACGGCGTCGACGATCAAGGAAACCTACGCTCATCCAAAACTGGAGGTTGTGAATTACAGTAACAAGCTCATTTATCCGGCCACCCTGCCTCAGAATGTCAATTACAACCAATGCGAATTTATTTATGATTATAAAGACAACTATGCATATGATAAATCGTATGTATACAATACCAGCTATTTCCTGTCCTCTACCGAAACTGTAAAAGATGGCATCAGCATGACGGAAACGATCAAACGGGTTTCTTATACCGCTGCTCCTTACTATACAAAAGTAACCGACCCTACGCGTGGAACGTTTGAAAGTACGAGCGACTTTGCCTTCGTACAGACAGTGCCCAACAGCAGCACCTTGCTGTATCCCGGGATGGATCTGAAATCGCGGGACGAGAATAATCGTAATTTACTGACGGCGGTAGCGGGTACCAAAACCATTAAGAATGGCACCTACATCATCAGCGAATCGAAAGCGACCTATTCCAATGTGTACCCGATGCGCCTGCTGGGTGGCTCTGTATCCAATGTGACCAAGCCCTGGTATCATCTCCACGAAAGCTATCAGCGCCTGCTCAACGACGATGTGCCTGCCTCCACGGCACCGCTGTCTACCGACTGGCGTAAAGTAAGCACCAACACCTTGTATGATTTTTCCTACAACTGCATTGAGCAGGAAGGCCTCAACGGGCGCCGGGCGGCTTCGCGCTGGGGCTATGGCGGACTTTATAAGCTGGCGGATATCAGCAATGCCAATTATAATTCCTTTGCCTTTTCCGGCTTCGAAGATGCCGCGCCGGGACCCGGAAACACAGTGATGTACGGCGGTGAGATCACCAACGGACAAACGGCACAGACAGCTTCTGTACACCTACAGAACAATGTGCCTTACACGATCCTGCCGCACAGCGGAAATTTCCTGGCAGGCCTTGCGCCCAACAGCGCCGGCCCGGCGCTCGATACCAAAAACTTTGAAACCGGCCGTACTTACGTGGCCAAAGTATGGGTGCATAAGCTGAGCCCGCCTACCGCGGCCCTGAGCCTACAGCTCAACGGCACGACCACCGGCGCTTATACCGATACCAAAACCGTGATGCGGAATAACCCGGCCAATGTCACCGTAGGCGATTGGGTGCTGATGAGTGTGGAGCTGGAAGTGCCGGCCAACTTCAATACCGGCACCACGCACAACCTACTGCTAAGCCTGTCTAACAATGGCAGCACGGGCAAAGCCTATTTCGACGACCTGGCCTTTCATCCGAAAGACGCCGTGATGACGGGCAATGTGTACAATGAAAAAACAGGTGCTCTGGTGGCCCAGCTCGATAACGATAACTTCGCCACCTTCTATACCTACGACAATGCCATGCGCCTGACCTCGGCCTCTAAGGAATACAGCGGCGGGATCAGGAAAGTAACCGAAAGCACGTACCATTATGCCAAACCTTAATCCCCTTATAGTTATGAAATCCATTTTTTTTACGTTGTTGATGGTTTGTGCCTGCTTAGGTATGAACGCACAGAACACCAGGCCTGTCCTGTCGGCAGGAAATCATGCCACGCTGGACAGCGTCCTGGTGTCGTATCAGGCCACAGCATCCAATCCTGCGCAGGTCAATGACATTTATGTGAAGCCGGACGTGCTGGTAATGCTGAAACCGGGTGCCGGGCCGGCAAAGATCTTCCTGGAGATCCGGAACAGGGAGAGCAACGCTTTGCTATATGCCGTGAATTACGACCTGGGTATGGCGCCCTATAGCAGTAACGGCCAGTTGCTGTTCTCCGGGCAGGGGAGAAAGTATGTACTTTCCTGTCCGCTGGTCCTGCCGTTGAGCTCTTATCTGTATAAGATCTATACGGCCGATGCGCAGGGTACTCACAGCAGCACATTCAGCACCAGGCAATAGAAATTAAGAATCATCAACACATTTATAATTAACGCTATGAATTATTTTAAATCATTATGTGTCATGCTGCTTCTGGCTTTAGGAGCCCATGCACAGCTTATGGTAACGCCATCTTACGATGTGAAATGGAAAAGCCATAAAAACAGCATGGGAGATTTTTGGCTGGCTCTGGAAGACACGGGGCATTGGGGAGCAGCCACTTCCAAAAACAGGCTCCTGACTTCAGAGGGGGATGGAAGGGTACAATACCGGCTTGATCACCTTGGCGAATCGATGGCCTTTGGCTTTAATTACATAGCCAACGATGATGACACGACCAGCCAGATCGCCTTGTACTTTAAGAATATTGATTTCGGTTTTATCTACCATGAGCACACCCTTTACTCGGTTATTGATGGAAAGATGGGCTACCTTTTGGGTGACGTTTATGAGGAAAAACTACTGACACTGGAATATCAAAAAGATAAGAATGAGGTTGTATTTTACCTGGATGATAGTCAGGTTGAAGCCACAAATCCTGATGAGGATACCTTTCACATCACCGCGATGCTAAGGCCCGGCTCCATACTCAATAAGCTGGTGTGTAATTTTAGCTACCCGCTGGAAGCACAGGCCGGAAAAAACCATGTGACAACGGCAGATCCCGCTTCGGGCCTTCTGGTGGTGAATGCCGAAGGCGGTATTCCGCCTTACCGTTTCCTGTGTGCGGAAACCGGCAGCACCGAAGCCTTCCAGGCCGGGCTGGAGCCTGGGACCTATTATGTAACAGTCAAAGATTCGCTGAACGACAGCCTGGTGGTGCGCGCAGACATCGGCTTCACGAATACCTGGCGCATCTTGCGGGAGGTAGCCGTGACCGACAGCGGCTATGTGAAAACGGGAACAGATACAAGCAAGGCGGGCGTGCTGGTAAGCTACAATATGATTATGCAAGGCAACGATGGTTTTTGCGAGGTGACGGTGACGGAGAACAGCCATCAGCTGGCCTTTGGATTTATGGGTTTTAAGGACGGTCATTTGCTGAGCGGCTATGACATGCCTTTGGTCAAGGAAGAGGAGATCAACGCGCTCCTGCCTTTTGCCGACAGCCTGCTGATTCATGATAAGGTCGATACCCTGGTGCCGAAGATCCCTTCGGAGTATAAGAGCCTGAACCTGGCGTATTTTAAGGATGGCATGGTGAAGATCGGCTTCCAGCATTTTACGATCCCCGATAGCAACCCGATTACTTACCAGCCCGGCGACCGCTTCCGGATGCAGAGAACAGGGAATGTGATCCATCTGTATAAGAACGATGTGCTGGTGGCGTCTACTAATATCGACAACCTGGATGAACAAACCCTGCTGAGTGCGATTCTTGTAAAAGAAGGAACGGCCGGTGTAAGGGGAAGCGCCTCGCTGAACTTGATAGACGGGATCAGGTCCGCGCAGATGCCCGAATACCTCTGCAGCGAGCCGGCGCTGAACTGGGTGAGGACAAGAACCTTTGATGAGAACGGTGTGGTGAAGAGCGAGAGCAAAGCTTACATGGACAATCTTGGCCGCAATATCCAGAACCAGGTGAAGCAGTTCAGCAAGAACAATGCGCTGGTGAGCGAGCCTCTCTTCGACAGCTGGGGACGCGCTGTGGGCCAAAGCCTTGCCGCGCCTTCGTTCCAGGGCGAGCTTTGTTACGTGGAGCGGTTTATCCAACGGACTTCCACCACGGCCTATGCAGCGGCTGACTTCGACAATGCTGTGGGAACCGGCCTGAGCGGAGATATCCTTGATGCCTTCCATGCGCTGGGCGATGTGAACCATCCCAAAGCGGTGTACAACGGCACACAAGGCAGGCTGGGCTGGTATTACAGCGATAACAATACGGCAGAAACCCTGGTGGCGGCCGATGCGCTGCCCTATGCCCGTGTGGAGTATGACGGCAACGGCCGCCTCCGCCGCAGCGCCGGTGTGGGAAGCACCCTTCACATGGGCTCCGGCCACGAAACGCATTTCATTTATACCAGCACGCCACCGCTCAGTGCGGATCCTGCCAGCAATGAGCTCAACTATGTGTTCCCTTATGGGACCTATGAGCTGGAAAATAATTTCGGGGTTTACACCAATGAGGTGAACCACAATCTGCAGCTCTTTAAAACCATCAGCATCAATCCCGACGGGCGCGACCAGATCAGCTACACCAATGCAGCAGGGCAAACCATTGCCACCTGTATCACCGGCGACGGCACAGGCTGCGTGAGCCACCTGGAGAAAAAGATCCTGTTTCCGGTGAGCACGCAGGAAAAGCTCCAGAACATCTATGTGCCGGCGGCCAAATCGGGCACGCTGCGCTTTAGAGAATTCGATGCAAGCAATACGGCGCAGGCCACGGCAGCTGTGCCTGTCCTCAGGGACCTGATGACCGGCGCAAGCCTCGTGAGCGGCACGGATTATAGCTACAACAGCACAACAGGCTATTTTACCTTTACCGGCAGCTATGCGGGCCGGAGCCTGTATGTACAGGTTACCTATAGCGGATCGGTGACTCCCACTTCTACACTGGCGGTAACAGCGGAGACCGATTATACCCAATGGACGCTGTATTTCTACGACCGCAAAGGCCGCCTGCTGGCCAATACCAGTCCCGAAAGCTTTGTCTGCCAGACGCTGCCTGCCATGCTCCAGCGCAGCTCGCAGCAGGGTAGCCCCGGCATGAGCTGCAACAACAACCGCATAGGATCGCTGACCTTTAATAACGATGTGAAGAACGCCGGCGAGGTGTATGCCAGCATCCGCATCAACGAAAGCGCGCAGCCCCTGTCCGCCTTTACGGGCTCAGGTAGCTTATACCTGTTGCAGAGCAAGGCAGCGAAGTATGCGCAGGACTCCCTGTACTTTCTCAACGATACGATTGCCAAAGACAGCCTCCTGATCGATGCGCAGGATACCACCAGGCTCCCGGCGGTGATGTTTCCGACCGATTCGGCCCTGGCGATGTATCAGCTGATCGACTCGCTCGACACGCAGGTGCCGGTGAATGCCCTGCGGGGAAAGGCAGTGCGCTATAGCGGCGAGTATGCCCTCTATGCCCGCTTTGCCCACGACAGCCTCGGTGTAGAGCCGCTGCTGACCATTCCTTACGACTTCACGGTGTCGGGTGATGGCAGCACCGACAGCAGCGGAGGCGCCACGCTCCGGGTCTTCGGGCACTTTCCGAAGATCCGTGTAAAGATTAAGCTACCGATCCTGGCCGATGAGGAAGGCATTGCACTCGGCGTGAAAGACCCTAAGATCAACCTGTATAACTTCGGCAGCGATGAGCCCAATGTAGCCGGCTGCCAGGAACCGCATTCCTGGGTACCGGAGGCTTATCATCCTTTACTCGATGGCATCGGGCAGGCCACTATCCCGGATATCGACATCGACATCATCCGCTTCCCGACACCGCTGGCCATTCCTTTGGCTAATAAATATATGTACGACGAGTACGATCGCCTCGTGGGTTCTATCAACGAAGACCAGGGCACCGTGTACTATGTGTATGACCAGAAGGAAGACAAGCTGCTCTTTACGCAGAACCAGAAGCAGCGCGACAACGGGGGAAAATTCTCCTGCATTGTGTACGACAAGCAGGCCCGCCCGGTGGTGTCGGGCGAGTACGATCCTGCCAACGGCGGCCCTACCACGGGCGATACGCCTTACCTGTTCCAGGATTACTATACCTGGAAGGCAGGCACGACGGTACCTTCGGGCCGCATCAGCACGGGTGTGCCGGCAGCGGCCAACAGCGATGCCTATAACGACGGCCACCTGTTCGAACGGACTTTTATTGAATACGATAAGGCTGATGTGTCCTTACCAACGACCTTCGGCAGCAACCCGCTCTACTACAAGCAAAGCTACACAGCCGCCAAGGTGAGCAAAACCTGGAACGATCATACCACCACCTGGTACAGCTATGACGAGCTGGGCAGGCAGGCCTGGACGGTGCAGCACAGCAATGAGCTGGGCTATAAAACCATGCGCTATATTTACGATTTCCGTGGGAAGCTCCTGGCTTCGGGCTACCAGGTCCTGGAAAGCGACAACCTGATCCACAACTACAGCTACGATGCCGACGAGCGCCTGGGCACAGCCCTGTATGGGGTGTACACGGCGACGAATGCCGTCAATTTCATGAAGCCCCTGGGCGCTTATGAGTATTACCTGCACGGGCCGCTGAAACGCAGCGTGCTGGGAAATAACCTGCAGGGTTTGGATTATGTGTATACCATCGACGGAAAGCTGAAAGCCATGAATAACCCGGTGAACAGCGCCACGGGTAGCGATCCTGGCTTGGATGGCTACAGCACCGGCCCGCATGCGGCGGTAAGCCCCGATGCCTTCGGCTATGCCCTGGAATATTACCCGGGCGATTACGAGCGCAGCGGCTCACCGATCCGTTCTTATACGAACGTCAATGCCTATGCCAATAACCTGAGCTATACCGGCCTGGTGAAGGCCCAGAGCTGGCGCACGGTGCTGCCGGTGGCGGCTACCAATAGCTATAGCACGGGATTGATGTACGAATACCAGTACGACGAGCTGTACCGCCTGAGGGGCGCTACTTTCGGCACGATCACGGAAACGGCGCCTACCGTAGGCAACCCGCAATGGAGCAATACCTTTACGCAGAAGCCGGAGTACAAGCTGGAAAATATCGACTACGACCAGAACGGAAATTTACAACATTTGAAACGTTATGCGGCTCCTATCAACAGTACTACGGCACATTTATTGGATAACCTCACCTACAATTACGATAGCAGCAAAAAGAATAAGCTGAAACAGGTAGGCGATGCAGCCAGTAATACGGCAGGCTACAGCGCTGATCTGGATTTGCCGAACCAGAGTAACAGCAGCAACTATGTGTATAACAGCATTGGTGAGCTGATCGAAAATAAGCAGGAAGGAAGAGGCTATGAGTACAACTCTGCCGGACTGGTGACAAGAGTCTTTGAGCTGAGCACCAACAATTCCTTGACCGAGTACACTTACAATGACAAAGGTCTGAAATACAGCAAAACCAGCTATAGTGGAGGCTTGTTCAGCGTGGAAACCGAACAGTTGTTTTATGTATATGATGCAGGTGGAGCGGAAGTGGCTACTTACAAGAAGTTGGTGCAACTGCCTAACGATGTATATGTCTTGCAACACCATACGTTATATGGAGCTGGAAGAGTAGGCTTGCTGGATAAAAGCACTGGCAAAGCCTTATTCGAGCTAAGCGACCACTTAGGAAATGTACGGGCGGTTGTAACCGCCAGCGCCAACGGCGTATCGGAAACTATTTCTTACACCGATTATTATCCCCACGGAAATGTTATGCCTAGCCGTACTTACCAATCTTCGTTAAGTTTCCCTTATGGCTATCAGGGGCAGGAGAAAGATGCAGCTACAGGTCTGACCAACTTCGAGCTGAGGCAATACGATCCACGCATTGGCAGGTGGTATAATCCTGATCCTTATGGGCAGCATCATAGCCCGTATTTAGCGATGAGCAATAACCCGGTGAGTTTTACGGATGCTGATGGGGGATGGGATTGGGATAAATCTTATAAAAACGCCATGGCAGCTAATGATGAGAGGAATAGAAATGATTTTTTAGCGCAATCGTTTGCTTCCAGTGGTAATGCGTATAACTGGATGGCAATAACTCCGGCAGATCGGGCAGTAATGCAGAAGTTTTATGGAACAAGTTATGGCGCACAAGAAAGAAATAGAATCCTGGATTTAGCGACTTTAGGAGATGGTTATCAAATGAATGATGGTGGATATTTTTCGTTAAACAATGGAAAAGTCACAAGAACAGATTACACGACTAATAGTTTTAATTATTTAACAGGAAGAGTTTATAATGCAGACGGTACAGTGAGTGAAAGTTATTCATCGGGGTCTTATGTGTCGAGCATAACGAAGACATATGGAGAGTTTAATGCAGCAGAGGTTTATGGTTCAGGTAAATTGCAAGGCAATAAATGGGGTGCTGGTAAAATGATGTCTGGCACATTGGCTACTGCCGGTTTGCTTTTAGCGGATGATGCAACAGTTGTGGGCGTTTTAGATGATCCAGCTATACCTTTTGTGTTGATTGGCGGAATTATTGCTACTGGTGTAGCTCATATACATGATAATGGGATTGATATGAAATCAGATCCAACCTTGCTAGGTATTGAAACAGTTTTGGTATCTTTAAGCGGTTATTATGATAGCTTTGCAAAATCAAAAAGAGGAAAGCAATCCGCGAGACAGGAAGAGGTAAAGCACGGAGGACCTTCGGTAAACGTAAAAGGTAGAGGAGCAAAAGGAGATAAACATACTAAGAGAAGGCCAGGAGATTTAGGAGATAAAAAAAGGAATAAACCCGGCTGGATTCAGAAATAATATAATGATGAAAAAGAAAACAACAGCAATTGGAGCTACTATTTTATTTGCTTTAAAAAGTGGTAAAACATATACCGGATATCTTAAATCCTATGTACTAAATATAAGTAGCTGGTCAGATTTGATGCGAAAGACAAAAGAAATCAGCAAAAAAGAACCAGACTTAATATATATAGGAATTGAAGATGTATTTTATGTTTCAGGCCCATTTGGCGAATCAAATACATTAGGTAAAAGTAATTTATTCGAGATTAAGACTATTAAAGGCGCACGAGAGCTGCTATTAGATAAAGCTAATTATTCCCATCATTTTGCTAAGTCGAAAAAATTAGATTCAAAATTTTTTAAAGTTAGTTTAGTATATTACTATCGCAATGTAGAAATAAATGATATAGGAGTAAAAGTGTGTATCATTCCGGTTAAAGCAAAAAGTTTAAGCGAAATAAAGTCAAAACTAAATCAGTTTATCAAGACGGAAAAATTTTTAAAGAAGGCTTTTCCCGATCTTAATCTTTCGGATTACAAATATCTAAAGTACGTTGGAATTGAAGATATATCTGAAATTAAAGCTAATCCAAAAGATAATGAAGCCTTTGAAGTATTCTATAAAGAAAAAGTAACCATGAAATCTTTAAATAAATTAATACCAAATACTGATAGCTTGAAAAGTTGTCTGAAAAATTTAATATAGCGTGCTACAATGCAGCTCTCTGTTTCAACTGGGAGTTTTTGGTCTGAAGGTACGAAGGCTACAATGCAGCTCTCTGTTTCAACTGGGAGTTTTTGGTCTGAAGGTACGAAGGCAAAGTAAAACGATTGTTAGTTGTATTTTACCGTTTTTGGCTTTTATGAACAGGTTTTGAACTACAGGAACGGTGGCGATTTGCTACGGTTTTTTGAAGGGTTTTCTCAAACATTTAGAAATGGCATGCAAGTTTAGGTACAAAGTAGAAATGGAAGAATATTTGATGCAGGAGTAAACATTATCCCTAAATAAATAGTAGAATGAAAGAAGCGATCAAAAAAGAGATAGAAGAAAAGTATGTTGAAGCAGTTGTTCTTTACGAAAAAGAAATAAATGAACAGGAGATACCAGACGAAAGCACATTTATTAATTTGTCTTTTATTTATTGGTCTTTTGCCTTTGATGAATTTGGATTTAACGTGCCGAAAAATATTTCCTCCGGATGGAGTTTAATTGGAGGGGAGAAGTACCTAAAAATCATAAATATAGGATTGTCAAAATACCCTAATAGTTTAGAATTAAATTTTTTGGAGCAAGTATTATCCATATAGGCTTTATAAAAATGATTTTTCACAAAAAGACTGCGAAGATTTAATTAAGAGATTCGGGAAAAGTAAAAGTTTAGTCCCATATTTTTTTCTTTACTTATTTGACCCATTAAAATATAAAGTTCAAGCTGAAGATTTGTTTAAAATTTGTGATGAGCTTCCAACAGAAAAAAATCTTTACATTAAGTCATTAATAACTGGAAATACGCCAATGCTTTATGTTTAATCTACAGCTCTCTGTTTCAACTGGGAGTTTTTGGTCTAACTATTAAAAAGAGAATTTCACCAGGATATATATATTAAAAGGAGGATTATAATTTTATGGGTTTAATTAATTTAAATACTAAGCTTAAGCGAAATACTTTAGTTAAAAATGCAGGAAAATATTTTGTGGATGAAGCGTCTGATATCATAAAAGAGTTGAATTTACAGGGAGAATCAGCGTTTTTAGGGATACAAGATAAAAAAGGAATTTATACCATTATTGGAAAACATGATGTTTACTATTTAACTTCTTCCGGAAAAAAGGGTAAAATCTCACATGAAGAGTTTTCTGAAGAGCTTGGTGACAATGGTAACCGTATAGGTAAGGGATGGTTGAAGTTTAAATTGATGTATAGGAATATTATTTTGAAAAACAATGATAAAGTATGGTTACACAATGCTAAAACGATGTTTTCTCTTTGGAGTATAATAGCCTGGATAAAAAGAAATAAATGGGAGCCCGCTATACAGGATATGTGGGATGCGCTCCGCAGAGATTTTTAACTACAATGTTACATTACAGCTCTCTGTTTCAACTGGGAGTTTTTGGTCTGAAGGTACGAAGGCAAAGTAAACAGCTGCAAGGCCTGGATTATGTGTATACGGTTGACGGGAAGCTGAAAGCCATGAATAACCCGGTGAACAGAGTCGGCCGCTTTTAAATTAGGTTTCTATTCTGATCAAGTAACAATAAGCAAAGGTGTGGCAGATATTCCAATTTGGTGGACATCTAAGGTTACACCAACCGATATATCTACTGTATCAAATGCTTTACGGGCAAATAGAGCTACATCTATAAGAGTGAATGCAGGATCAATTGTTAATCCTACAATCTATAATCGAATACAAAAAGCGTATGAATCAGGAAAATCATTTGTTGGTTTTACAATTACAAAAACCAACGATCCAAATAATATGTTTATCTTAACAAAGGGATTATAATATGAAAAACATAAATATTAAAGCCAGAATTAAGCGAAATAAACTTGATGAATTAGCCGGAGAGTTTTACCGGGATGAAACTTCATTTATTGTGAAAGAACTTAATGATAAAAATAAAAAAGCGTTATTGGGAATACAAAGCGATGATGGAAAATATACCATTTTAGGAGAAGAAAGTGTTTATTATAGAACAAGTTCCGGTTTTGAAGGTGAAATCCCTTACGCTATGTTTTTGAAAATTTTGACAGAAAACGCGTGGAGTCTGGGTAAAACAGGAGATTTTGAAGTTGTGAAAATTAGTGAAAAGGACTCTATTTGGGTATTGAATGCTGCAACAATGACTGCTATGTGGAATACTATTCTTTTACTAGATGGTAATATTCGGTAATCTACAATGCAGCTCTCTGCTTCAACTGGGAGTTTTTGGTCTGAAGGTACGAAGACAAAGTAAAACGATTGTTAGTTGTATTTTATTCTTTCGAACTCTTATGAACTGGTTTTGAACTACAGAAACGGCGCCTATTGGTTGACGTTTTTATTTTTATACAAATTTCGTCAATACATTTTTACAGATAAACCCGCGCGAGGGATTGAGCCATTGTCTGAGCTCTTTTTTGCAGGCCTCTTCCACTGCAAAAAAAGCGAGTGGCGATCACGACTTGTCGCGATGGCCCGCAGGGCCCGCCCGGATAAATCAGCTACAATATCCCTCACCTCTTTGAGAGAACTTTCATTGAATGGCCTCATGTCCTGTTATTGCGGACTTATAATCCCTACGCCCTTGTTTTATAACTCCTGCGCCCGTCTTTTTCCCTTTCCTCAACAGTTGGTCAGCTACAGCTCACACTTCATATAAATCTTTTTCCGGCTGTTCAATAATTGCGGAGCTTTGTAAAGCTGCTGCTCAAAGCGCCGGCAAAACCAATTTTCACAAAACACACGAAACATGAAACACCTTGCATTCACTCTTCTGATCATCGGCTTTGCCTTATGCAGGCAGCCCTTACAGGCCCAGGCCTGGACACTCCAGGGAGCCGGCATTAGCGGCTCAAGCTTATTTATCGGTGACATTTCCGTTGTAGACGAAAATACCGCCTGGGCCATTGCCGGATCCTATAACGGAGGCATGTGCCAGACTCCCGTGACGCGCTTTACAAGAACGACCAATGGCGGCGCCAAATGGAAAAGCGGAAGCATCAGTGCACCGGTAGATTATAACACCTGGAACATTTCGGCGGTGGATAGCCTGACGGCCTGGGTGTCGACCTTCGACCAGTTTACGCTGAAGAGCGGCCGTGTGTATAAAACCACCAATGGCGGGCTTAGCTGGCAGCACCAGGCAACGGCCAATTTTACATCGGCCTGTAAATTCGTGCATTTTTTTAATGCGAATGAAGGCGTTGCCGTCGGGGAGAACGAAGTATTTATTACCTCCAACGGTGGCACGAACTGGCTGCTCCAGACATCCATCCCCGTGCCTTACGGAGGACCTGCGTATTTCATCATCAACAGCTACGAGGTGTTTGGAAAAAACCATATCTGGCTGGGCGATGAAGCCGGTGTGGTGTACCACAGTTCCGATAAAGGACATTCCTGGCGGGTACAGAGCGATCAGAGCAGTGCCCTGGGCTACCAGGGAATCAAAGGACTCGCTTTTAAAAATGTGTTTGAAGGAATGGCTATTGCTTCTGTCTTCCAGGGTGGGGGCGGAGGAGGTGGAGCCTATACCGACAATGCGCAGTTTTATAAAACCTCGGATGGTGGCGCCACCTGGACACCGCTGTTTTACAATTCCAGCCAGTGGAGCCTGAGCGGCCAGTTCTATGCGAAGTACGACGTGGCTTACCTGCCGGGTACCGCTGATTCTTATATCCTCAGCAGCGAATACAATAACATGAATAAGTTTAGCGCGATTACCACAGATGGCGGTACTACCTGGACTTACATCGATTCGACGGTAGCGCATACTGCCTTAAAGTTTGCAGGCAACGGAACAGGTTGGTCCGGTGGCTATATCAATAACGCCAACGATGGGATCTATAAATGGGAAGATCCGAATGTAGGAACAGCGCTGGCCGACTATCAGAGAAATCTGAACGATCACATCAATATCGTTTACAACGGGAACGATGTGTTTGTGAGCAATGCCCTCAGCAATGAAACGATCCGCTCCCTGACAATCTTAACCCTGGAGGGAAAGAAAGTCAGCAAGGTAGCAGGTAGTTCCGAACACCTACAAAAACTCGAAACGGCCTCCTTAAGCAAAGGCGTTTACATCCTCGAAGCAGAAGTCGGTAAGAGCCTGCTTCATAAAAAATTTGTTCTGCCATAGATTTAGGAAACGTGTAGAGCAAATAACAAAAATCCCTGTTACAGTGCATCGTAGCGGGGATTTTTTATATTCAGCACCTGTAACATATACCTACTTTTGGAGATGTAAAACCGGAAAAAATAATTTGCTGAATCATAGGTTAAATCGTTCTGTTTATCCTCAGAGTTGATGCATTAGGCGTTTAAGTCTGATGCCCTTAAAGCTCTTAACAAAAGTTAGGATGGAAAAGCTATAATTTTGGGCCAAAAAAATGAAACAATTCCTTATTGCCGGGATGTTTGTTCTGGCGCTCACAGCTTGCAGAAAAGAAAGGACTTGCGTTTGCACGCAGACACAGGCGAATGCCATAGAAGCCAATATGGATTCGGTCGAAACAACCACTTACAAAAAGATAAGCAGGATAAAAGCAAAAAGGCTCTGTAACAAAATGGCAGAATCCTATCATGCCTCCACGTATTACAACAGCGGTGGCACAACCATCACCAATTATACCGACGCTTACGATTGCGAGCTTAAATAAAAGAGCCGGAAGGCAGAAGTGTGGCACATAAAAAAGCCGTCATGACATGTCGTGACGGCTTTTTTTATTTGTGTTAGTGCTTACAATAAATCGTTTGCCAGGTTGGCCAGTTCGCTGCGCTCGCCTTTCTGCAGGGTAATGTGTGCATAGAGCGGTTGTCCTTTTACCTTGTCGATCAGGTAGCTGAGGCCGTTACTTTGAGCATCGAGGTAAGGCGTATCGATCTGGTAAATGTCGCCTGTGAAAACGATCTTGGTATTTTCGCCCGCGCGGGTAATGATGGTCTTTACCTCATGTGGCGTGAGGTTCTGCGCCTCATCCACAATAAAGAACATGTTGCTCAGGCTTCGCCCGCGGATAAAGGCCAGCGGGCAGATCACGATCTTCTCGTTCTCAATCATCTCGTTGATGGCTTTCAGCTCCTTATCCTTTTCGCTGAACTGGCTCTTGATGAATTTTAAATTATCCCAGAGCGGCTCCATGTAGGGATTTAATTTCGAGGTTACATCGCCGGGCAGGTAACCGATGTCCTTATTGCTCAAAGGAACGATCGGGCGCGCCAGGTAGATCTGGTGGTAGTTGCGGCGCTGCTCCAATGCTCCTGCCAGCGACAGTAAGGTCTTTCCTGTGCCTGCCACACCCTGGATGCTCACCAGGCGGATGTCGGGGTTCATGATGGCGTCCATCGCAAAAGACTGCTCCGCATTTTTCGGGATGATGCCGTAGCTGGTGGTTTTCACCACGCGCTTCAATGATTTCGACGATTGCTCGTAGCGCGTGAGTACGGAGCCATTGCTGTTCTTGACGATGAAGTAATGATTGGCCAGGGGCTCTTCTTTCTTTAAAATATTTTTGGAAGGCGTCGCTCCTTTTTCATAGATCTCGTTCACCGCTTCCGCGCTGGCTTTCTCTACCAGTGAGTTGCCGGTATACAGCTCATCGATGGTCAGGATCTTGCCCGTGGTATAATCTTCCGCATGCAGGTTCAGCGATTTGGCTTTGATGCGCAGGTTGATGTCCTTCGTTACCATAATCACCTTGCGGCCCGGATTGGTTTCCTGTGTGTATAAAGCTGCATTCAGGATCTTGTGATCCGCTTTTTTCTCAGCGAATATTTTTTCCGCATCCGTTTTGGCGGAAGTATTCATCTCGATCTTGAATTTGCCATGTGTGCGGCCATTGATGTGTGTCCACTCCTGCAACAGGTTTCCTCCCGACATTTCATCCACATACCGTGTAAATTCTCTCGCGGCGAAATTCTTGGTGTCGTTTCCTTTCTTAAAGTTATCCAGCTCTTCTAAAACCGTGATGGGTATCACGACATCGTGTTCCTGGAAATTTTTGATAGCCGTGTGATCGTATATAATCACAGACGTATCCAGTACAAAGATCTTTTGTTCCGTTTTGGTACTCGCTGCTTTTTTAGCCATATTATCTGTATTAAGGATATCATAAATCTATTCGTTTTAACACTTTAATTTGAAGAGCGCCGGAATAGAAATAAACAGGGTTTTGTTTATACTATCCATGTTAAATTTCTGCTGCAACGGAAGATTCTGCCGATGGAGGATTTAAGCCATAAACATTCTATTTGCCTGTACGTTGATGTTAATTTCTTTTTTGGGCGCCCGCCCGCCCGACAGAACAGCCGTTCGGGCGGGGGCGGGCTGCGTCGGGCTCCGTTTCGCTGCGGTTTTTTGTTCGCTGAAAAAGCGAACAAAAGAACTAAACCCTTTGCATCCCTGGCGCAGTATTCTTTCCAATAAGCGACATAGCTGAAATTTTGAGCTAAACCCGCGTGAGTGATTGAAGCGGAAATCCTTTTGGAGGCAGATCACGACTTGTCGTGACCCGAAGCCCCAAAAGATTGCAGCGAAAAGCACGGCCCGTAGGGGCACGCCCAAATTCCCCATGATTTGAGGTGTTTTGAAACGAGTTACCTCGGAATTAACATCCCATTTATTAACAGCGATTTGATATTTAACATTCACTTTTCTATATTTACTTATTAACTAAAATTTGAAAACCCGATTCATATGAAAAAAATTCTACTTGCATGTGCGCTTTTTTGTGCAGCTGTTTCATACCTGCCGGCCCAATGCCTCATGTACCCGGTGCTTCTGAGCGATCGTGTTCCCCAGTCGAACCTTGTTCTCGAAGGGAAGGTGATTGACCAGTTATCCTTCTGGAACGCAGAGCACAACCGGATCTACACGTCCAACCTGGTAGATGTCTATAAAACCTTTAAAAATACCGGGGCCTCCTACATCGAGGTCATTACCGAAGGAGGAACCGTAGGCGATAAAAAGCAGGTCGTGCATCCTGCCCTTACGCTCCGTGTGGGAGATGTGGGTGTTTTCACCCTTGTTTCCAATGGCCAGCCTGCTCAGTTCGGCAAGCCGGTGTTTGAAGCCTATGCCAGCGCGCAGGGCTTCATCCGCTACAGCCTTTCAGAGAACAGTGCCACAGAGCCTTTCGATTCCTACAACAACATTTCTACCGATCTGTATCCTGAGCTCCAGCAGCTGACCGGTACAAATTACATACAGGTCAAAGCCGTGAATCCCTTTCAGCAGTCGATCACAGCAGGCAATACCACCCAGGCGGTTGCTGCCATTACCAGCTTTACGCCGACTACCATCACCGCAGGAACCAGCTCGGTGCTAACCATCAACGGTACATCTTTTGGAACAACAGCCACGGCTTCCCAGATCGGCTTTAGAAATGCCGACGACGGCGGAGCTACCTTCATTTCTCCCCTTGCTTCCGAGATCGTGTCATGGACCAATACACAGATCCAGGTAAGGGTGCCTGATGGCGCCGGCACCGGGGTCATCCGCGTGAACGGATCAAACAGCACCGGGGTGCTCACCATTCCTTATGCGCACATCAATGTCTCCAGCGGAGGCAATGCCTACAGGACCAAGCACATCAGCCAGGGCTCCGGCGGTTATGTATGGACCTACAATGCATCGTTTATTACCAATACCCCTGCCAAAGCAGCTTTCGAGCGTTCCATGAATTCCTGGAGGTGCAATACCTATGTGAACTGGTCCCTGGCTTCCGGCACATCGAACATTGCCGTAGCGGCAAACGATAATGTGAATATCGTGACCTTTGATGCCACGCTGCCTACCGGCGTGCTGGGGCGTTGTACCAATTATTTCGGAGGTTGCAGCACCGGAGGAGGCATGGAGTGGTATGTGAGCGAGCTCGACATTGTATTTGATCCTACTCCCGGCACAGGAACTAGCTGGCAATACGGTCCTGCAAGCCCAAGCGGCTCGCAATACGATTTCGAATCGGTAACGGTACATGAGCTGGGCCATGGGCACGAGCTGGGTCACGTGATCAACAGTGCCGATCTCATGCACTATGCTATCGGAACTGCCCAGGTGAAACGCAGCCTCAATACCGACGACCTGAACGGTGGCCTTGCCCTGATGAGCCGCAATGCGCAGGCAGGAGGCACCTGTGGCGAGCCCCTGATGACACCGCTTGCGGCATCATCCTGCTCGCTCGGATCTTTGAACGCTGCCATGAGCTCATCGGCTACAGGATGCGTTAACCAGGCAATCACCCTGACTGATGCTTCTTCAGGAACGCCTTCCAGCTGGTCATGGTCTATGCCCGGTGGCACGCCTTCCAGCGCTACCACCCAAAATGCATCGGTAACCTACGCGACCACCGGCCCCAAAGTTGTATCCTTAACAGTAACCAGCGGTACGGCCAGCAGCACCACCTCGCAAACCATCACCGTGAATGCGGTGCCAAGCCTGTCGGTAACTCCGACGGCCACCACCATCTGCACAGGTCAGCTGGTAGTCTTAAAAGCAACCGGCGCAACAAGCTATGCCTGGACACCGGGCCCCGGCTCTGCCGCCAACTTCCCGGTAACACCAACTGCTACAACCACGTATAGCGTGGTAGGTACAGCCAACTCCTGCAGCTCTGCGCCAACGGCAGTGGTCGTAACCGTAACCACCTGCACAGGACTGCAAGACCTCATAAGCCATAACGAGCTCTCCGTATATCCCAACCCAAGCACGGGGATCTTTACCATTTCCAGCGCCAATAATACGGGCAAGCTGGATGTAACGGTACTCAACATGCTGGGGCAAACGGTGAAAACAGAAAGCAGCAAAGATTCCAAATCATTGGTGCTCGACATGAGCACCTGCAGCAAAGGTGTGTATTATGTGAAAGTGCAGATGAACGACGGTGCGAAGCTGGTAAAAGTGATCCTGGATTAATCCTCATTTGAAACAATCGTAAATTAAATACAGATTTCCATTTAAAAAGTCCGTCACGATACATCGCGACGGACTTTTTTATAGGGATTGGTCAGACTTATCCAGGGTAGTGCCTCCTTTTGAGATTTTAATGTTAACACATGAGGGAAGCCTGCGCCAGGAGGCGCCCAAAATTCAAAGGAAGATACCATGTGTTCTTTCCGATAATCCTGGAAAATTAACACCGGCAGAAGTTTGAATTTTTGTTGTATTTGACAATTACTTGGAATAGTTTTCTAAATTTACTTGAATCAAAATGCTTACACTATGAAAAACATCTACCCATCCCTTCTTCGTTTCACACTGATCCTTTCCTTTCTTTGGGGAACCCAGTTGATGGCACAGGTTGAGAAATGTGGCTCGGCAGGCCTTCATGATTACATGATGCAGACAGATCAGAATTATGCCCGGAAAATGGCAGATTTCGAAAACCAGGTGCTGATCATGCAAAACACGATGGCGCAGCGCACCAACACGGTCTCTATTTATAAGATCCCGGTAGTGGTGCATGTGATGCATAAAGGAGAGCCGGTAGGATCGGGAACGAATGTGAGCGATGTAGCCATCGAAAATGCGATTAAAAGCCTGAACGAGATTTACCGTAAGGTAGCCGGCTCAAGAGGCGATGGAAACGGTGTAGATGTGGAAATAGAATTTGCACTGGCCGTGCGTGATCCCAGTGGCAATTGTACAAACGGTATCGTGCGGGTGAATATGTCCGGTAATGCCACGTATATGGCCAGTGGTGTGATGCGGAGTTCGGCAGGCATCAGCGATGCGTCTTTAAAAGCAACCAGCTTTTGGAACAAAACCAAATACTATAATATCTGGCTCGTATCGGAAATTGACGATAACAGCGGCAATGTGGGCGTACAAGGTTATGCCTATTTTGCAAGCAGCCATGGTACGGCACAGGATGGGGCTGTAATGCTGGCCAACAACTTTATCGGCGGAACTTCTACCACCTGTGCGCATGAGCTCGGGCATGCCCTCAATTTATACCACACCTTCGAAGGTGATGGGGGCGGTGCTTCCTGCCCGACAAATCCCAATGGCTGCGGATCCGGAGTAGGTGATTGCTGTACGGATATTCCCGCACACATCCAGAGCGCAAGCGATTGCGTGACCGGAACCAACGCCTGTACCGGAACACCGAGGGATCTGTTCATTCATAACTATATGGATTACTCTTCCGACATCTGCCAGAACATGTTTACCGCCAATCAGAAAACCAGGATGATCACAGCCCTCACCACCACCAGGGCCTCTTTCCTGACACCTGATAACGGGGGAACGAACGATGCGCTTACACCGGTAGCAGCACCAACAGCCGACTTTTTTGTTTCGGGATCGGTCCTTTGCGGGGCAGGGCAGACCATCAACCTGATTGATAAATCGAACTGTGTGGCGAACTCCTATATCCCGGCTTCTTTGTATCCTAATGTGACCTATGCCTGGACCATCAGCAACGGCACAACGACCTATACCTCTTCCGTTCAAAACCCGGCCATTACCATTACCAATGCCGGCACCTATTCGGTAACGCTTACGGTGACCAATGCCTTAGGAAATAATACGGTGACGAAGCCCAATGCCATCATTGTGCCGGCATCGGGCCCTGTGGCTGCCTGCGTGCCCTCATCCGCCAACGTCGGCAATTACGGGCAAACGATCTGTGACGTACAATTTAATAATATCAATGCGCCCTCAGCCACGATCAGCAACGCCGGCTATACCGACCTGACCTGTACGCATAATACCACCGTAACAGCAGGCTTGTCCTATAACCTGTTGATCACGGCGCTTTCGATCAACAGCACGGAGAACTACGAAGTGTACATCGATTATAATAATAACGGGATTTTCACAAATCCTGCCGAGTTGGTGATGTCGGGAATCAACCCGACAAACTCTACCCTGAGCTATACCACGAGTGTTGTTATTCCTACAACGGCCGTACAAAATACCCTCCTGCGCATGCGGGTGATCGGAGAATCCTCAGGTAGCATCACCGCCTCCAAAAGAAGCTGCAGCTCGCAATACGTCGTGGGAGATATTGAAGATTACGGTGTTTACATTCAGCCGGTGGCGTGCGCGGCCCCTTCGATCACCGCTACCAGCGGGGCTTCCAGATGCGGTACCGGAACCGTTACCATCAACGCCACAGCCAGTGCAGGAACAGTCAATTGGTATGCGACTTCCAGTGGCACCACATCCGTAGCAACAGGCACGGCCTATACCACGCCTTCCTTAAGTACCACGACCACCTATTATGTAGATGCCACCAATAGCGGCTGTACTACACCTGTGCGAACAGCAGTAACGGTAACGGTGAATGCCATCCCTGTATTAACCCTGACGCCAACGTCTGCTACCATTTGCAGCGGGGGCACCACTACCTTAACAGCCAGCGGCGCCACAACCTACACCTGGCTGCCATCAGGCTCGGGAACGAGCAGTGTTGTGAATCCAGCTTCTACAACGGTGTACACCGTCACAGGTTCCAATGGCACCTGCACCGGTGCAGCCGTGACAGCCACAGTAACAGTAAGTACAGTGCCTGTCTTAACCGTAACACCAACTTCGACAACGATCTGCAGCGGCGCTTCCACCACCTTAACGGCGAGTGGCGCCACAACCTATACCTGGCTGCCTTCAGGTTCTGGCGCCAGCAATGTTGTAAGCCCATCTTCCACAACAGTGTATACAGTTACAGGTTCGAACGGAAGCTGTAACAGCACACCGAAAACCCTTACGGTAACGGTAAATGCCGCACCATCGGTAACGATCACGCCAACCAATACAACCATCTGCAGCGGCGGATCGACGACTCTCACGGCGAGCGGCGCGACGACTTACACCTGGCTGCCATCGGGCTCAGGAACCACAAATGCCGTGAGTCCTTCCTCTACCACCGTGTATACGCTCACGGGCTCTAACGGTGGATGTGCCAGCCTTCCTAAAACGGCAACGGTCACCGTAAATACCATTCCGGTATTAACCGTGACACCAAGCAGTACAACCATTTGCAGCGGCGCCTCAACCACCTTAACGGCCAGCGGCGCCACCACCTATACCTGGTTGCCTTCAGGATCAGGCGCTACCAATGTTGTCAATCCGGCTTCCACAACGGTATATACAGTGACAGGCTCCAACGGTAGCTGCACCGGCGCCTCGAAAACAGTAACCGTAACAACAGGAACAACGCCTGTACTTACCGTGACACCAACCAGCACAACGATTTGCAGCGGCGCCTCACCGACCTTAACGGCCAGCGGTGCCACCACCTATACCTGGTTGCCTTCAGGTTCGGGTGCCACGAATGTCGTGAGTCCGTCTTCCACTACGGTATATTCGGTGAGCGGCACCACGGGCGCTTGCACGAGTGCGGTGAAAACAGTAACCGTTACAGTTACCACCACACCAACGCTTGGCGTCAGCGCCTCCTCTTCTACAATTTGTGCCGGGCAAAGCACGACCTTAACGGTAACAGGCGCTACGACCTATGCCTGGTTCCCGGGCGGTGTAAGCACGGCAACGATGAGCACCAGTCCTGGCAGTACAACCGTCTATACCGTTACCGGTACCAACGGCAGCTGTACCTCCAGTAAAACGATTACGGTCACAGTGCTTGCAGCACCAACGGTCACAGCCTCTGTGACGAATACAACCATTTGCAACGGCACGCCGGTAACCGTGAATGTGGGCGGTGCGACAAGCTATACCTGGTTGCCATCGGGATCTGGCACCTCGAGCGTGCTCAATCCTTCCGCCAGCACGGTATACAGCATTACCGGCTCCAACGGTACCTGCAACAGCCCTGTGAAAACAGTGACCATCAATGTCGCCGCCTCACCAACGCTTAACGTCAGCGCTTCCTCTGCGACGATCTGCTCTGGGCAAAGCACGACCTTAACGGTAACAGGCGCTACCACCTATGCCTGGTTCCCGGGCGGTGTAAGCACTCCGACCATGAATGTAAATCCCACCAGCACAACGGCCTACACCGTTACCGGCACCACCGGCAGCTGTACCTCCAGTAAAATCATAACCATCACAGTGAACGCTGTGCCGACGGTAACGGCCTCTGTCACCAATACAACCATTTGTAGCGGCACACCGGTAACCGTGAATGTGGGCGGTGCTACAAGCTACACCTGGTCGCCATCCGGTTCCGGAAGCTCCAGTGTGCTCAGCCCTGCAGCTACCACCGTTTATAGCATTACAGGTGCTAACGGTTCCTGCACCGGCGCTGTGAGAACAGTGACCATTAATGTGACAACCACACCAAGCGTTGGCATTACAGCGTCTTCCTCTACAATCTGTTCCGGGCAAACAGCGACCTTAACGGCAACAGGCGCTACGACCTATACCTGGTTACCGGGCGGACAAAGCACCGCTGCCATCAGTGTGAATCCTTCAACAACGACCACCTATACCGTGACCGGCGCCAATGGAAGCTGTGGCAGCACCAATACGATGGTGACGGTGAATGTAACTGCAACACCGACGCTCGTGACCTCTGTGACGAATACAACCATCTGTAGCGGAACAGCTGTCAACGTCAGTGTGTCCGGCGCAATCTCCTATAACTGGCTGCCATCGGGCTCAGGCTCTATGAGCGTCTTCACACCGACATCCACCACCATTTATACCGTTACCGGTACGTTCGGTGGCTGTACAGGAGTTCCGAAAACATTCACGATCAATGTAACGCCGAATGTGACCCTGAATGTGAGCGCCTCCTCTACCACGCTCTGTGCCGGTCAGAGCACCACCTTAACGGCTTCGGGAGCCTCTTCCTATGCATGGCAGCCCGGATCTCAAACCACATCAACCATTGCGGTAAGCCCTGCTACCACTACCACCTACAGTGTCACCGGAACAAACGGAAGCTGTAGCTCACAGCTGAGTATGATGATCATCGTAAACCAGGTTCCGACGCTCACCGCCTCCGTTACCAACACAACCGTATGTAGCGGAACACCTGTAACCGTCAATGTTTCCGGCGGAACGGCTTATGTGTGGGCCCCTTCGGGATCCGGCTCATCCGGCACCTTTGCACCGTTATCCACAACGGTGTATACTGTATCGAGTGCATCTGCCTGCGGCAACGGCTCTGTGACCTTTACCCTCAATGTCGTATCAGCTCCTGTACTAACAGCGTCTGCGCCTTCCACCATCTGTGCAGGCACCACGACCACGCTTAGTGCGTCGGGAGCCGGCAGCTACACCTGGTCACCGGCTACAGGCTTATCCTCAACCAGCGGCAGCACGGTAGTGGCGTTCCCGGCTTCATCGCTGGTGTACACGGTAACAGGAAGCAACGGTGCCTGCGAAAGCACACAAACGGTTCCTGTATCGGTGGGCTTATGTACAGGCGTGGAAAATCTGGCATGGAACGGCTATCTGACCGTATATCCTAACCCGGCCACCGGTTTATTTACGATCTCCACGCCAGGCAATGCCGGTAAGCTGGACGTGGAAGTGCTCAATACACTCGGGCAAACCGTGATGAAAGAAAACAGTAAAAATCCGGAAACCCTGGTGATGGATATGAGCGGCTATAGCAGGGGCGTGTATTACCTGAAAGTACAGCTGAACTCCGGAACCAGGCTCGTGAAAGTGGTTCTGGAATAAGAACAGATCTCATCCATAAAAAAATCCCGTCACACTTATCGTGACGGGATTTTTTGTTTGAATTCTCATTGCGGTCCCGCGCCCTGGTGGGAGAAGCAACCTCATCATACTGGTTTGATCACGACATATCGTGATATCGAAGTGAAGCAACCGGCTCTTATACCGCATTCAACCTTTCGAGGAAGGCATCTTTCTTGCGGCGGCTGATCTCAAGCTGCGAGTTATCGCTCATGATCGCATAACCGCCATCCACTTTCAGGAAGCGCACCACGTGGTTCATGTTGATGAGGTGGTGGTGGTGAATGCGGATAAAATCATTGGCAGGCAACAGGTCCTCGTAATGCTTTAAGCTGGCCGATACCATCAGCTTTTTATTTCCCGTTAAAAAGAAATTGGTATAGCTTCCGTCGGCCTCGCAACGGATAATATCTTTGATGTTGACGATCTCATACGCATTGCCTGTCGGCAGGGTGATTTTACTGTAGTTATCGTCGGCACGTTTAAGATTCTGAATCAGGAACTGGAGATTTTCCATGCTCGGAATGCTGGTGCTTTTTTTCGACAATACCTTTTCGATGGCCACTTTCAGCTCTTCAATATCAATAGGCTTCAGCAAATAATCGCAGGCACTGTACTTAATGGCTTTCAGGGCATGCTTATCGGTAGCCGTGGTAAAGATGATCTCGAATTTAAGGCCCTGTACCTTCTCCAGAACATCGAAGCCTGTACCGTCCGGCATGCTTATGTCGAGGAATACAAGATCGGGTTGAAGCGTCTTGATGAGTTCCACGCCTTCCGCCACATTCTTCGCTTCACCCACAAGGGTAACATCGGAGAAGTTTTTCTTGATCAGCGTAGCCAGCATCTCCCGGCTTTTTTGTTCATCCTCTATGATCAATGCTTTCATGTGTATAAGTTTTAGTGTGTCAATTGGTTTTAATATTGGTAAGGGCCAAAAATCAGATCTTAAATTTAATCTTTTATTTTACATACGGTATATATAAGTCCACTTGTGTACCTACAGCTTTCTTTTCTGCATTGTACATGTCTGTAATATTGACGCTCAGATTTGATTGTTGCATACTATTTAACAAACGCAAGCGGTCTTTGGTGATCTTCATGCCAAGTGATTTGTGTTTGGTCGACGCATGCAGGCTTTTTAAGGATTTTGAGGCTTCTCTGCCAATGCCATTGTCGATCACCGAAATTTTAATGTACTGGTTCACCAGGCCCATCCGGATGGTAATGTGCCCCTTACCGGTTTTGGGATTAATGCCATGCAGGATCGCATTTTCAATATAAGGTTGTATAAGCATTGGTGGAATCTCGTCGTAGTCGCCGTCGATCTCGCTGCTCACTTCAATGCTGTAATCGAACTTATTTTCGAAGCGCATTTTTTCCAGCTCAAGATAAAGAATCAGGGCCTCCATATCTTCGTTGATGGTCACGGTCGGCTTATCCGAATTGTTGAGAATGAGTCGGATCAGCTTCGCAAATTTGTTGAGGTACTTCGCCGCCTCTTCGCTTTTGCTGTTTAAGATATAATGCTGGATCGAGTTGAGGGAGTTGAACACAAAATGCGGGTTCATCTGCGCACGCAAAGCCTTCAGCTCCGCTTTCGAAACCTCGACTTCCTGCTCGAATTTTGCCTTCTGCTTTTTGTTCAGCTGGTTCAGCCGGATGCGGAACACAAGCACCAGCGAGCCTACCACGAAGATCACACTGCCGAGAATAAACCACCAGGTTTTGTAGAAAGGCGGGCTGATCTCAAACGAAAATTCGGTGGCCTCAATGGTCCAGATCCCTTCGTTGTTGCAGCTTTTCACCTTAAAGGTATACTTCCCCGGAAGCAGGTTGTCGTACTTCACAAAATTAATGTCCGTATAAGGGCTCCAGGTTTTGTCGAAGCCCTCGAGCTTGTAAGTGTATTGTACCTTATCGGGATTGGTGAGGCAAATGCCGATAAAGTCGAAGCTGATATTGTTGAGCGAATAAGGCAGCACCGAGCCATTGGCAAGCAGTGTGTCCTGGAACGCCAGCTTTATTTTGGTGATATTGGTTTTCGATAAATTATCATTCGGAATAAATTCTTTCGGCGAATATTTGATCAGCCCGTTCACCGTACCAAACCAGATGCTGCTGTCCTTGTCTTCGTAGATGCCGTGTGTGTTGGATTCCACGCCGCTGAAGCCGTCGGCCTTGCTGTAGGAAAGAATATCGATGATGCCATAGTTTAGCTTTTTCACATCGATGCGGTTAATGCCCTGGTTGGTGCCGGCCCAGAGGTAGCGGTTGTCTTTGGTAAGCCCGATGGTGTACACGAGCTCAGAGCTTAGCCCTTCTTTTTCCGAAATGATTTTGTAGCTATGCTTGTGCGGATTGAAGATCAGGACACCGTTCAGGGTGGCTGCATAGATATTTCCTTCCTCGTCCTTACACAGGTCGAGTGCACTTGTCACCGGCTCGGGAGAAGAGATATTCTGACGCTTAAACTCATCGCCTTCCAGCTTAAAAATACCCACCAGGTAGGTGCCTACCCAGATGTCGCCTTTCGAATCCTCAATAAAGCTCCATACCTCGTAGTCGTTATTGTTAATGCTGATGGCCGGTAATTTATAATACGTCGACTCGTAAGCATTTCCTTTTTTTCGCATGGCCGTTACGCCGTTCTTTCCGCCCACCCAGATGGTATTCCTGCTATCCTTGTAAAAGCAGTTGATAGGCGCCTGCTGCTTAAAATCGGCGCCCGGCTCCAGGTTATAGAATTTCTCGTTCCTGAACATGGAAATGCCCTTGTCTGTTCCAAACCAAATGCTGCCATCATCCATCGGCAGGATACAGGCCACGCGGTTATCAATGAGGCCTTCCTTCGTGCTGTAATTCTTAAAAAAGCCTTCCGAAAATTTATAAGCACCGTTTGCCTCTGTGCCAAGCCATAAATTCTGCTTCGCATCGCGGGTGATCTGGTAAATGAAAGCGCCGCCCAGCCCGTCTTTGCGGTCGTATACCGTAAAGCCCTTGCCCCTGAACTTATACAAGCCGCTGTGGGTGCCGATCCACAGGTTATCCTCATAATCGATCAGCAAGGTGCGGATGTGGTTAGAGTTATTGTCGTAGCTGATGTTGTAATACGAAAATTCCTTGCCGTTGAAACTGATAAGCCCGCTCTTGGAGCCTATCCATACCGTGCCGTTCTTCTGGTGAAGCACGGCGGTGATGTTCTCGTCGATCAGGCCGTTGCTCACATGAAACACATTCCAGGTATGCTTCGGCATATCGATCAGGTAGAGGCCGTTATCCGTTCCAACATAGAGCTGTCCCTCCGGCGTAAATTGCGAGATGCAGGTAATGCTTGCGCTGTCGATCATCAGCTCAAATTCATGGAGATGTGCTTTCTCCCTGTATAAGCCTTTGTTGGTGCCTACCAGCACGCCGTATTTTTCCGAATACAGCAGGCAGCTGATGTTATAGCCTTTAAAGAAAGGAACCTGCACCACTTTTTTCCCATCCCAGATACAGAGGCCCTTATTGGTGCCTGTCCACAGGCCGATCCGCGGATCGAGGCAAAAGCTCGTCACATAATTCGACGGCAGCCCGTCTTTCACATAGTAATTGCTGACCTGCCCGTCCACTTTATCGATCACGCTCAGGCCATCAATGGTGCCCACGGTAATAAAACGGAACTGGTCCTCGATAATGGCATTCACGTAGTGATTGGCCAGGCCGTTCTTGGGAGAATAGCTCTTGAAGGTTTTGCCGTTGAACTTGCTCAAACCGCCATAGCCGCCGCTCCACAAATAGCCTTTGCTATCCTGGTACATGGCAAAGATCTGCACATAGGGCAGGCCATTCTCTACCGAATAGTTTTTGAAGTTGTATTGCTGGGCAAAGCCGGGGAGAATATATAACAGGGCAGGCACTAAGCCTGTCAGGATCCGGAATATCTTGTGTAAAGGGGTCTGCATTCGTTCATTACTAAAGTATTAAATTAAAAAGAGTTTCCCAGCCCTTTTTTATAAATGGGCGCTTTCAGCGAATAACTGGCAAGATAATCAATCTTTACTGGTCTGCCTGTCAAAAAGGCACAGGGATCAATGAATATGACAAGCCAGGTCGCGAATCGCTGAAAAATTGGCTGATTATCAGTTAATTATTTAATAAAAATTATAAACCCGGTTATGGCGTATTTTTTGTACTTTCGTTAGCTTAAATTTAAGATACATTATGCTAACGTTCCTCAAGAAGTTTTTCGGTACCAAATCCGAAAAAGATATCAAATCCATTCAGCCGATCGTCGATAAGATCATTGAAATATACCCCTCCCTCAAATCATTATCGAACGATGAGCTCCGGGCCAAAGTATCTGCTTTGAAGCAAAAAGTGCAGGATGCGGTGAAGAAGGAGCAGGCTGAAGTCAATGCCATCAGGACCCGTGTGGAAAAAGAGTTCGACCTGAACGTAGAAGCGAAAGAAGCCCTGTACAAAGAGGTGGATGAGCTGGAGAAAGAGATTACCAAAAAGATCGAAGAGGAACTGAACGCGATCCTTCCGGAAGCATACGCCATCTTAAAAGATACGGCGCGCCGCTTTGCGGAGAACGAAGAAGTGGTAGTAACAGCCAACGACTTCGATAAGAAATTAGCACAAACACATAAGAACGTTGTACTCAGCGGCGACAAGGCTGCCTGGCAAAACCGCTGGATTGCTGCCGGCAACGAAGTGGTATGGAACATGGTGCACTATGATGTACAGCTTATCGGCGGTACGGTGCTGCACCAGGGAAAAATTTCCGAGATGGCTACCGGTGAGGGTAAAACCCTCGTATCAACCCTGCCTGTTTTCCTCAATGCCTTATCGGGACGAGGCGTGCACGTGGTAACGGTGAATAACTACCTGGCAAAACGGGATAGCGAATGGAATGCGCCTTTATTCCAGTTTCACGGATTAAGCGTAGACTGCATCGACAAGCACGAGCCTAATACCGATGCGCGCCGTGCAGCTTACCTCTGCGATATTACTTACGGTACCAACAACGAATTTGGTTTCGATTACCTGCGTGATAACATGGCCCGCGAAGTATCGGATCTCGTGCAGCGCAAGCATAATTTTGCCATTGTGGATGAGGTCGATTCGGTATTGATCGATGATGCCCGTACGCCCCTGATCATTTCAGGCCCTACGCCGACAGGCGATAAGCATGAGTTCATGGAATTCAAGCCGCGCGTGGAAAAATTGCTGGCTGCCCAGAAAGCCTATATCCAGACCTGCTTAACGGAAGCCAAGCGTTTGTTTGGCGAAGGCAATGAAAAAGAAGCCGGTATTCCTCTGTTGCGCGCTTACCGCGGCTTGCCGAAGAACGGCGCCCTCATTAAGTTCCTGAGCCAGCCGGGTGTGAAAGCCCTGCAGCAAAAAACAGAAAATTATTACATGCAGGACCAGCAAAAGGAAATGCATAAGATCGATGTGGAATTGTACTTCGTGATCGATGAAAAAAACAATACCGTTGATTTAACGGAAAAAGGCATTGACCTGATCACCGGCAGCGGCGATGATCCAAATTTCTTCGTGATCCCGAATGTGGGTGAAGAAATTGCCGAGCTGGAAAAAAGGTCTTTTGAAGATCCTAAAGAAAAGGTGGCCCTGAGAGAATCCCTGATGAGGGACTTCAGCGTGAAGAGCGAGCGGATTCACACCGTGAACCAGTTGCTGAAAGCCTACTCCCTGTTTGAGATCGACCAGGAGTATGTGATTGCAGAAGGCCAGATCAAGATTGTGGATGAGCAGACAGGCCGTATCATGGAAGGCCGCCGTTACAGCGATGGCCTGCACCAGGCACTCGAAGCCAAAGAAAATGTGAAGATCGAAGCGGCAACACAAACCTATGCAACGATTACGTTACAGAACTACTTCCGGATGTACAATAAGCTGGCAGGTATGACCGGTACAGCCGAAACGGAAGCACAGGAGTTCTGGGACATCTATAAGCTGGATGTGGTCGTAATCCCTACCAATAAAGCCATTTCACGTAAAGACGAACAGGATCTGGTTTACAAAACCAACCGTGAAAAATACAATGCCGTGATCGATGCTACCGTGAAGCTGGTGGAAGCCGGAAGGCCTGTGCTGATCGGTACTACCACGGTTGATATTTCCGAGTTGCTGAGCCGTATGCTCAAGCTGCGCGGCATCAAGCACAATGTCCTCAACGCGAAATTGCACCAGAAAGAAGCCGACATCGTAGCGGAAGCAGGGCAGGCCGGAACCGTAACCATTGCCACCAACATGGCAGGTCGTGGTACGGATATTAAATTAGGTGCCGGCGTAAAAGACGCAGGTGGCTTAGCCATCATCGGTACCGAGCGCCACGAGTCGCGCCGTGTAGACAGGCAGCTGCGTGGACGTGCCGGACGTCAGGGCGATCCGGGAAGCTCCCAGTTCTATGTGAGCCTCGAGGACAACCTGATGCGTTTATTTGGCAGCGAGCGTATCGCCAGCCTGATGGACCGCATGGGCCTGGAAGAGGGAGAAGTGATCCAGCATTCCATGATCTCCAAATCCATTGAGCGTGCACAGAAAAAAGTAGAAGAGAACCACTTCGGTACGCGTAAGCGCCTCATCGAGTACGATGACGTGATGAACGCACAGCGTGACGTGGTATATAAGCGCAGGCGCCACGCCCTCAACGGCGACCGCCTGAGCATCGATATTGCCAACATGATCTACGAAGTATCGGAGAGCATTGTGGCGGAATATTATGCCAGCAGGGATTTCGAAGGCTTTATGTTTGAGTGCCTCAAAAACTTCGGTATGGAATCGCCATTCTCCGAAAAAGAATTTTTGAATGGCAAGGAAGACAACCTCGTACAAGCCTTATTTGAGCAGGCTGAGCAGCACTACCGCCAGAAGTCGCAGCAGATTGCCGAAACGGCTTTCCCTGTGGTAAAAGGCGTGTATACCAATCCTGACAATCATTTCGAGAATATCGTGACGCCGTTCACCGATGGGGTTCGCAATATCCAGATCATGGCCAATCTTAAAAAAGCCTATGAAACGGAAGGCCGCGAGCTGGTAGCGGTATTCGAAAAAACGGTGATCCTCGCTATGATCGACGATTCATGGAAAGAGCACCTGCGTGAAATGGACGACCTGAAGCAATCGGTGCAGAATGCCGCACTGGAGCAGAAAGATCCTCTGGTAGTGTACAAGCTCGAATCCTTCAACCTGTTTAGGGACATGATCGCTAAAACCAGCAAGGATATTATTTCCTTCCTGATGAAGGGCGGCCTGCCGGTAGAAGGCGACAGCCAGCCTGTACAGCAAACACGCTTCACACAGGAGCCTGTACAGCAGCGTCCGAAAGAAAAGCTGGTAGAGAGCCGCAGCGAGGAAGAAGCGCAGCAGCAACAGCAGGAAATGCCCCGCCCGAAACAACAACCGGTGCGCGTGGAGCAGAAGGTCGGCAGAAACGATCCTTGTCCTTGCGGCAGCGGCAAAAAATTCAAGAACTGCCACGGCATAGGAGCTTAATATAAAATACTCTGAAATAGATAGCCTGTTACGATTCATTGTGACAGGCTTTTTTTGTGCCCGCTAATGCCCGATCGGATGATGCATGGGCGAATGTAGCGGCCTCTCCTGTTTTGAGTCAGAAAACCCTCCAGGAGTATGAATTGAAGCTCTCAGAGCTGAGGACAGGGGCATTGACGGCATAAATGGTTTGCCTTCCGGGAATTTCTTAAATGATGGTGTTGGCTGACTGCTTGATCTGATGCGGAAAAACCAGAAAAACAAAATGGCGATGTTATGAGAACACCGCCATTTTAGGAACATTGCGTTTATGTTTTTATTGCGTTTTTGAACTCCCCCGAATTATAACAGTAAAAGAAAATTACCGTTATGAACGCAATAAAATGTTCGCAATGTTGTATTTTAAGTACTAAGAGCTGTTATCTCTATTATCAATACCGTGCCAAAGATACGTGTTTTTTTAATTATTTGGAAAACAAATATTTAAGTTTTTTAGAAAAATTAACCATCAGTTTAAATGTGGAAATAATGCCCCAAATCCACACCAGACTGTTGAATTAGTCATCAGTAGCTAATGAATGAAGGCTTCGATACCGTAAAATTACGTACCCTTAATGTGAAGCTGGCGATGGGATTATATTTAAAAATATAGTTGCCTCCATCCGGAAAAAACGGATACATTCCGAAAGACACCTGGAAGGTGCTGCTCAGCAAATTTTCGTTCCTCACCATCACGCCAATCGTGTAAGCCTGGTAGAGATTACTTTCTACCAGATGCTTTTCGGGACTGCCGATGATGCCGAAACCAGCCGTCACCACAGGGGCCAGGTGAAAGCCGATGAGGTTATAAGGCAGGTAAGCCACCGTTTCCGAATTCAGCACCATTTTGGTAGTGCCCGCGAGTGAGCCGCTGTTAAAGCCGTACAGGTCATCAGAGTTGATGGTGATGCGCTCGTTCGATAATTTATTTTCACCGAAGAGGTAATCGTATTTGAGAAATTGCCGGAAATACCAGCGTCCTTTTTTCAGCAGGTTGCTGAAATAATAGAGGTTGTATTTGAAGGTGACATCATTGGGGACCTGCTTATTGAAGAATATGCCGTAGCCAAAGGTGGCCGACAAATAGCCGAGCCTTCTGAAATGCCTGGCCCTGGCCACTTCTATGCCACTGTAGTACCTGATTTTTTTCGACTCTATCTTCAGGCTGCCATAAATGTATTGGATAATAATGCCTTCCGGCACGTCCTCGTTGGCACCGAAGCGGTAAATGTATTTATCCTTGTAATACTGCTGAATGGCAAAGCCGATATTGCCTACCACGCCGTATGAATTTAAAACCGTCCTGCCCGGGTCGATATCGGCGTTGGGGCGGCGTTGGTATTCGTTGGCATAATAACGGCCTCCGACGATGAAGCTGGTGCTTTGGTTAAAGATCGTGGTGTCTTTGCTCAGCTTGAAACTTTTGGCGGCCCACACATCGTAATTGATGTAGTCGGTATTGGCGCGTTTGGGCTCGTCGAGCGAGTCTTTATAATCATAAAAAGCCCAGGCTTTGGAAAGGTACACGCCGCCGGCCCATTTCGCTAAGGGCGAATAAAAGCCACGGTCGAAAGAGATGGAAGTTTGTGTAATGTCCTTATTGGTGCGGTAATACAAGGTTGCCGTGATGTAGGTATTGTCAATGTTATCGATGCTGTAGGAGCCGTAAAAGTCCAGCAGGTTGGGTCGCCGGATCTCTGCAAACTGCTCGAAGGTTTGCCCCACGCCAAAGAGGTTGTAGTTTCTGAACTTCGCGTTGACGAACACATCCGTCACGAGAAAAGGAACCGTTACCGGCCATTTGTCGATCACGGTCACATTCACATCCACGCTGTCCATGCTGGTAGCAGACGGTGTAACGAAAATGCTGACGTCATTGATGTACCGGGCTTCGCGCAGCACCCTTTCGGTTTCGCTCAGCTCGAGCGGGTTCAAAGGCTTGTTTTCCTTAAACAACAATTTATTGATGATGATCCATTTCCGTGTGGTGGTATGCGCCCGGTTGCCCGCGCGTTCCAGCCGGTTGATCTTTCGGGGTACCGTATCGTTGAGGGAATAGCCGAAAGGGTCATAGACCTTGATCCGGATGTTGCGAACGATCTTGTCCTTGTATTTAAGATAGGGATTGACAATCTTTTCTTCCTTCGACGCAGGCTCTTTAGGATATTCCACCGGCTTAGGCTCCACAAACACGGCATCGTAAGCCGTTTTGGTAAGCTTGCGCTTGTAGGCGAAGGCTTTGATCTTCTTGTAAAATCTCAGAGAATCTTTAACGCTCATGGTGTCTTTCTGAGCCTCTAAGCCGTAAAGGCTGAATAGGGCAATCATCAGGCATAACGTACGGGCTAACAGCCTATGTGTGATTGCGGAGGTCATAGAGATACTAAGTATCTCAGATGCTGCAATTTAGATACCAAGGCGGGAAAACCGGAGGCTTTACTCCATGCCGATGTGGATGAGCGCATCGCCCTGGTTCACTACCGGCTGGTTGTTGATGCCCACGATATAGCCGTCAACGGTAGAAAGGATCTTGTATTCCACTGAGCCGAAGGGATTGCAGATAACGCCGAGGAGATCATCTTTCTCCACATAAGCGCCGTTGGTGGCATTCATGTGGAAGAGGCCGCTGGCATTGGCCCTGATCCAGGTATCCTTGCGGATCTTCACGGAAGGATTGTTCGGCACATCCAGATCGATCATGCCGAAATTTTTCATGAGGCGGAGGCAGCCGTTCACGCCTTCATTGATGGCGGTGTAGTCCAGGCGCATGCTTTCGCCGCCTTCGTACACCAGGATGGGCTTGCCTTTTTTGGAAGCCTCTTTCCGGAAAGTGCCCTCCCTGTAGGAGCTGTCGATGATGAGCGGAGGAGAGAACTTCTCGGCCAGCGATACATTCTCGCTGAACTCGAACACGCAGCGGATCTGGGGAGAGTTGCTGATCTTGGCACCGCCCGTATGAAAATCAACACCGAAATCGATGAGCGGAACAATGTGCTTCATCAGGTCGTAAGCAATGCGGCTGCCGAAAGAGCCATTCTTATTCCCCGGGAAACAACGGTTGAGGTCCCTGCCATCGGGAAGCTCGCGGCTACCGAATAAAAAAGACACACTGTTGATCACCGGGATGGCAATGATATTTCCGCAGTTCAGGCGCTTCACCTCGTCGCGGGTAATAATACGGCGGATGATCTCGATGCCGTTGGTCTCTTCGCCATGCATGCCCGCAGAGAGCAGGATGGTTGGGCCTTCGGCATTGCTGCGGAATACGAAAACAGGAATTTCAATATTGGTTTTGGTGTGAAGCTCGTAAGAGTTCAGGACGATTTGTTTGCATTCTCCGGGACTAACGGTCTGCGCATTGATCTTAAAGTCTTTCATACATTACTGGCCCGGCGCATTAAATTCATTACGCTCTACGTATTCAATGATCTTCCCGGCAATATCGATCCCTGTAGCACCTTCAATACCTTCCAGCCCCGGCGATGAATTGACTTCCATCACCAGTGGCCCGCGATCGCTCTGTAAGAGATCGACGCCCGCAATCCCTAATCCCAGCTTTTTGGCCGACTTGATGGCTGTAGCGCGCTCTTCGGGGCTGAGTGTGATCAGGGAGGCCGTGCCGCCGCGGTGCAGGTTGCTCCGGAACTCACCCTCCTTCGCCTGGCGCTTCATAGCCCCTACGATCTGCCCGTCTACCACAAACACGCGGATGTCGGCACCTTTCGATTCCTTGATGAACTCCTGTACCAGCATGTTGGCGTCGAGCTTCAAAAAGGCCTCGATCACCGATTTGGCAGCCTTATCATTCTCTGCCAGGATCACGCCGATGCCCTGGGTGCCTTCCAGGAGCTTTACCACGCAGGGCGCGCCGCCGATACTGGCAATCACCGATTCAATATCTTTTGGCTCGTTGGCAAAAGCCGACTTCGGCATGCCGATGCCTGCGCGCGCCAGGATTTGTAAGCTTCGTAATTTATCCCTCGAGCGTACCAGCGCCTGCGATTCCACCGCGGTGAAGATCTTCATCATCTCAAACTGCCGTACCACAGCCGATCCGTAGAAGGTGGCGCTGGCCCCGATGCGCGGAATCACCGCCTGGATGTCGGTTACTTCCTTACCGTTATAGTAAATGTGTGGCCTTCCGGCTTCAATCACTAAAACACATTTCATGTGGTCCAGTACCACAACTTCGTGTCCGCGCTGCTCTGCCGCTTCTATCAGGCGCTTGGTAGAGTACAGGTTTTTATTCCGGGATAAGATCGCTATTCTCATGTGAGTTGAGGTTATTAGGTAGTAATTTTTTTAAGAGTTAATCCGTTGGTATAAACGAGGTTCACATCCACGATGAATTTTCCTTTCAGCAGGCGGCGCCCGATGAGCACGGGATAGCGCATGTTGCCACGATCGCTGAGCGAGAGCGTGGTGCGGATTTTTTTCTTCCCGATGTGGATGAGGGTTTTAATGATGAAGCGCTCCTCCTTTTCACCGAAAGAATTTTTGATAAATTTTTGTGTGTAATCTTCCACGCTGTGTACGGTGTCGTCCATGAGTTTGAACTCAAGGAGATCCTTGCCGTTTTTATGAACCTGTTCGATATGCTTGCAATGAATGGAAGATGTATACGCGCCGGTATCTATTTTCGCTTCTACATGGCTAATGGCTAATAAGGGGAAGTCGACGTACTCCCGGCGTCCAATCAATCTTGGCTTGTTCTTTTTCGGTAACATGTTTAAAGCTTAACCAAATTAGCGGATTTTCATGAAAACAAAAAATTAAATTTTGGAATGTTTTGTAATGATGGTTGATCCTCCGGGTTTGTCACTTCGGGCTGTCTCACGGAGGGTAGCCGAAGTGGCAGCCGGGAAGAGTTCTTATACCGAAAGTTTTCGGGATGCTTTCCGTTTCTTCCACATCAATTTCAGATCATTTGGGCGTGCCCCTTCGGGTCGGGCTATAGTTTATCCTGAGCTTGTCGAAGGGCTACCCGCTCTTTACTCCGCTGCGCTCCATCAAGGAGCTCAAACAGACCGCTTCATCCCTCACGTGCAAGCTATCACTTATAAAACCGTTTCGGGTCCACCTCCGGGTCCAGGGGCCTTCTGCCTGTGTAATAGTCTAAAAATGCCTTCGCAAAAAAAGGCGCGAGCATCACTGCCTTGGTGCCAAAGCCATTGAAGATATGATGATTGTCATAGCCGGGATGCGTTCCTACCAAAGGCCGGCGGTCAATCACGGCAGGCCTCACGCCGGCTTCGTGTGCCATCACTTCAAAGGGAACAGAGACCACCGCTTTCAGTTTGCCGATCAGCGTTTGCTTCGCAGCCTCAGTAGGCGTATCGCTCAGGTCTTCCCAGTCGTAGGTAGCGCCAACCTTGTACGTATGGTTTCCCAAGGGCAGGATAAAAATCCCCTTGTTCAGGATATCATGCTCTAAAAGCAGACCTTCGCAGCGGATGGTGAGCACTTCGCCTTTGGCCGGTTTCATCGGAATGAAATCGAAGAAAGGATTTTTGCTGAGCAGGTGTCCTTCGCAGAACACGACATGCTTAGGATGAACTTGTTTATAGTAAGCATTTACGCCGTCGTATTGCAAATCGCGGTAATTGAACCGTTCGATAAGATAAGACCCGTTTTGCACCAGGTAGTCCCGTGTTTTTTCCAGGAAGAGCTTTACATCCAGGTTCCCGGCCTGCAGTACCCTGGCGTAATCATCAAGCGTATCCTGTGCGCTGACTTTCAGGCCATGGTATAGTTCAGGATCAAGAAATTCCTGGCCGCTTTCCGCTTTTTTGATCCAGAGGTTTTTTTCCTGCTGTTCTGTAAAAGGCTTGATGATGGCGCGCTCGTGGATCAGCTGTACGCCGAAAAGCTCCGAAGCATCTTTGTAGAAAGCCATCAGCTCCGGCACAAGCTCAGTTGCCAGCCAGCTTTTGGTAAGGCGCTTAAATACGATGGGATTCCAGATTCCTGCTGCTACGCGGGAGCAGCAGGAGAGTGCAGGCTCGTCGATCACCAGCACGCTGTAATTTGCTTTTAGTAAGGTCAAAGCCAGTACAGAACCGGCGATACCCTGCCCGACAATTATGAAATCGCGTGTCACGCTTATTTTTTTGGAGCCGGTTTGCGGTAACCGTATTTGATGCCACGGTAGGCGCCTGAGAAATAGACAACCAGCCTCACGCCGTAGATCATCTGTACCTCGTTATAGTCGCAGAAGATCTGCCCGCCGAGGCCTACATCGTACTTGATCTTGTAGATGGCTTCGAGGCAGGCGTAGCCCCCGAGGCGGTTGTACACGGTGTTGAGGATGGCCGGAAGCCCGAACTCGGTACTGTCGCTCAGCGGCCGTTTGAAATAGGAGTAGGAAGGACCGATGAAAGCAGAGAGGTTATACTTCTCATGCTCCTTGCGGGCGCCTATGCCCACGTGAAAGTTATAGCTGTTGGCAGCCGTAAAATCATTGCCGCTCATAAAAGCGCCGGCCCTGAAATAGTATTGTTTTAAGTGGAAGCTGTAGTCCACGGCCAGGTTCTTCTGATCTTTGGGCCACTTGGTATTGTAGTTGGCGCCACCGCCGAAGCTCAGCCAGTTGTTGTAAACCCTGTAGCGCTTGCCGTCGTAGGCAATTTCCTCTTTCGGATTATAGACTTTAACGCTGTCTTTTTTTACGGCGCGGGTGGTGTCGTTTTGCGCGTGTGCTACCGAGGCAGATAAGAGAATAAATATGGCAATTAGCAGCGATCTCAACGGAGACGAAGGTAACGAAAACAATTTACTTTTAATAGTGTGCAGGTACATGGTTTGACATCTTAAATTACAAGGGGATGTAACCGGATAATTAACAGGAAAAAACCTGGTTTATTGTGCCATGATCCAGGCATTCGGGTAGCGCTGGCGGATGCTGTCGAGGACATTCACTGCCTCCTGCTTGCTGTTGAAGGAGCCGCAGCTGACCACATGCAGGCCTTTGGCATTCACGCCGCTGATGCCGGCATTGACCTGTGCCGCACGAAGCTCGTTCACCAGTCGCTCGGCATTTTCCTTCACCCCAAAGCAACCCAGCACCACCTGGAATTTTCCGCTGAGGCTCAGCTTGCTTTTCACCGAAGGGCTTGCTACCCGGGTTTTATCGGGGTGAAGCATCGGATCGTTGGTGTTGGCAATCATCACACGCCCGTTGTTGCCCAAGGTGAAAGCGGCATAACCATTGGCATCTGCAAGGAAGGAAACCTTCTCCACATCGACAATGATAAAGGCCTTACGCTCGGGGTTATGGCTTGGCGTATAGGTTTTTTCGGGTGTATAGAAAGGGTTCACCGACGATTGCATGATCGGCTGCATCGGTTTGGAAGTAGCGGCCAGTAATAAAACCGCCATGGCTGCCGGAATGCCGATAGCCAATGCCGTGATGCGGGCATAGGATTTTTTTGGCCTGAGAACCACCGGTGTTGTTGCAACCACGCGGTCTTCGAAAACAGGCTTGTTTAGAGGCTTTTCGATTTCCGGCGGAAGCTCGTTGGCAGTAACAGGCTCAAAGCCAAATGCGTCGAAAAGAAAATTCATATCCGCTTTGGCCTCGAAGCGCAGGCTGTTCTCGTTATCCATATACAGGAGCCCGATGTTCTGAAGCTCGAAGCGTTTTTTGGCGCTTAATAAGGATTGGATGTATTGCCTGTATTCCTCGGTGAGCTTCGTGGCTTCTTCAAAAGAAATGGCATTCCGCTCCATCAGCGAGGTAATCAACAACCCGTCGTTGTGAATGAGGTTGCGGTTGAAAAGAATATGCTTGGCAGGCGGGAACAATAAATTATTGCCCTTGTTGAAGCCTGCACTGTGGCTCCGCGATACAAACCCGCCAAATCCCGGAACGATCACGCACTCATGCCTGTAGAGCAATTCGCTGATCAATTGGGTTATCTGTGTATAGTGTATCATTTGCGGGACTTCGAAAGTAGGTGTTTTTAGCTTCCTTTTGTCAATAAATTTATGAAAATCTTCCGATTTAGCCTGCATTTTCAATAACCAATTAATTATCAGTTTTTTAAAAAATTATTAAAGATTCTATTACCTTTGCCGCGATGTTATTTGCCCGATTATTTACCCTGGTTTCGCTGTGTAGTTGCCTGTTTATGAGCCGGTTGGGCTACTCGCAAAAAACGGAGCACAGTGCCAAAGAACTGATTTTCAAAATGATAAAATCCATCGATGCGGTGGATCGCTTCAAATACAGCTTAAAGATCACCGAACGTGGCAAAAAGGGCTTTAATCACTACGAATCTTCGGTAAAGCTCTGCCGCTCACCACGGAAGCTCTATGTGTATATCAAAGGCATCGAGCTGATCTGGGTCAATGGCTGGAACGGGAACAAGGCCTATGTGAAGCCCAATTCCTTTCCTTACATCAACCTTAGCCTCGATCCGCTGGGAAGCCTCATGCGCCAGGACCAGCACCATACCATCAACGAAATGGGCTTCGATTATTTTGCCAGCATCGTGGAATACATGGCCCTGAAAGTAGGAGATCGGTTTGACCAGTATTTTAAGCTGGAAGGAGAGGAGCGCTACAACAACCGCCCCTGCTACAAAATTACGATTAACAATAAGGACTATGGTTATGAAAATTATACGGTGGGAGACCGGGAAAGCATTACCACCATTGCCCGTAAGCTGCACATCAGCGAATACAAGATCCTGGAGGTGAACCCGAAGCTGAACGATTATTTCGACATCCTGAAAAAAGGACAGGTGCTGAAAGTGCCCAATGCTTATGCAAAAGATGTAGTCTTATACATCGACCAGCTCTACCACCTGCCGATCGGTGTGAAAGTATCGGACGATAAAGGCCTCTTCGAGCAGTACGATTATTTCTTTTTGCAGGTGAATCCTAAGATTGAAGAGACCGAGTTTACCACGGGTTATAAAGATTATAAATTTTAAACATTTCAGATTGTTGAGGGTTAATAAGAGACCATGAGCGCTATCATCATTACAAAAAATACGGAGCTGATGCAAAGGGTGATCGACGAGATCAAAACCTGCTACGATCCCGAGATCCCTGTGGATATCTGGGAGCTGGGCCTTATCTATGAGCTCGACCTCAATGAGGAGGATGAGCTGAAGATCACCATGACCCTCACATCACCCAACTGCCCGGTGGCCGAAACGCTGCCTGCTGAAGTAGAGAACAAGCTGAAGCTGGTGCCGGGTGTGAAATCGGCGGAGCTGAAGCTGACCTTTGAGCCTACCTGGACCAAGGAAATGATGAGCGAGGTGGCCCAGCTGGAATTGGGCTTTATGTAATTCATAAAAGATCATGGAAGACGAGATCATCAATAAAGTAGCCAACAGCGGGTTGATCACCATCGACCTGGAAACGTTCTATCCCCAGGGAGAACGCGTGCTTTTCGATATTAAGCCTTTCCTCTTCTATGAGCAGATCCTCAAGGAAAAAGATTTCAGAGACCATATTAAGCAGCACGATTGGGCACAGTACCAGGACACCTACGTGGCGCTTACCTGTACAGCCGATGCTATTGTGCCTACCTGGGCTTACATGCTGCTGACGCTTGCGCTGAAACCTTATGCTAAAAAAGTAGTATTCGGAAGCCTCGATGCCCTCGAGGTTGTTCTGTTCGATGAGGTATTGGCAAAAATTCCGTTTGAAGAGTATAAAGACAAGCGCATCGTCATCAAAGGTTGTGGTAACCTGCCTGTAAGTACGCATGCCTATGTAGCGCTCACCGAAGGCCTGAAGCCTTTTGCCAAATCCATCATGTATGGCGAGCCATGCAGCACCGTGCCTTTGTACAAGGCCCCGGCAGCGAAGGCTTAATAATTTTCATTATGCTTGTTCTTCGTTATCGCGGATTTTCAATCCGTGATCGGCATCATGACGGTCCTAATTTCCCTGCATTTTTATACTTTCTTATAAAATATCCCGTACTTATAAATTGTATATTTATCATCTTGATACGGATGTCTAAATACTTCATGCTCACGTTTATCCTGTTTCATGCTCTCCTGGCATCTGCCCAGGGAGAAGGCAGGCAGCGCGCCAAAGGCATCCGCAAAAACCCCATTGCACAAACCAAGCTCAGTTTTTCGCCGGTGCTGGGCTTATACAAAGCCAATCCCAATCACGCCGGCAAGGCCAGGGCCAAAATGGCCTTTTGCTTTTCGGTGAAGGAGGAATTCCGGATCGATAAAAAAAGCAAGTCCTTTATCGGCGTCGGTATCGACTATATGGCACACGGCACCAGGTTCGATTCCTATTATTTTCCGAAAGACAGCATTCGCCTGTACAGGGGCACAAATGCAGAGTATAACCTGAACATCCAGGAGCTGGATTTCCCCATCTACATCAAGCGCTCTTTTCAACGTGAAGACAATTCATTGCTTTCGGGCTATGTGTTTGCCGGCTACAGCTACCGCCTGCTCATCAAGAGTGTGATGTCGGTGAGCTATTACGGCGATGAGGTGGCTTACGATAACGGAAATCTTCAGTTCAAGATCCCGGTATTTAGTAAAATGGGAAACTCTTTCCTGCAGGCGGGAGCAGGCTTTCAGAAAAATAATCCCAACAAGCATAAAGCGGTGTATGGCGAACTACAGTTCAAATACGGTCTTTCGCCTCTCTACATTAATCAGCCCTATAGCCCCAGCAGTCTCTACATCAGCGGGCACTTTATTTTATTAACCATAGGCGTGAAGATCTAGACATGACCATCGGGCTGCATAAACCTCTTAGTGCCGTTCATGGTGAGATCTCTTTGCCCGGCTCAAAAAGCATTAGCAATCGCGTGCTGATGATCAAAGCACTTTCAGGATCGTCTTTCGATCTTGAAAACCTGTCGGATTCGGATGATACCCGCCACTTGCTCGATGCCCTCAGGGCCATTAAGAGTGGAGCTTCTACGGTGATCGACATCGGCCATGCCGGCACCGACATGCGCTTTCTCACGGCTTACCTGGCTACCAGGGAAGGTGCTTCTTATGAGCTCACGGGTTCCGAACGCATGCAGCAGCGCCCGATTGCGGAGCTGGTGAATGTGCTGAAATCGCTGGGCGCCGATATTTCCTATAAGCACCAGGAAGGTTTTCCGCCGCTGCTCATCCGCGGAAGGAAGCTGGAAGGCGGTAGCACTGCCATCCGCGGCGATATCAGCAGCCAGTTCATCAGCGCCTTGTTATTGATAGCGCCTTATTTCGAAAAAGGTCTGGATCTGGAGCTCACAGGTCATATTGTCTCAAAGCCATACATCGCCATGACTACCGAAACGATGAAGCACTTCAGTGCGCAGGTAGCGGAAACAGGAAACAGAATAGAAGTAAAGCCGCAGCCTTACCGGGGCAGGGAAGATGCTTATAGGGTAGAAAGCGACTGGAGTGCCGCCTCTTATTTTTACAGCATCGTGGCCTTGTCGCCAACAGGCACTAGCCTCAGCCTGCATGGTTTGTTTGAGAATAGCCTTCAGGCCGATGCCGCCTGTGCAGGGATCTATGAGCGCTTCGGGGTGGAAACAACGTTCGGAAAACAAGCCCTTGCTATTTCAAAAACAAAAGAGCCTTCGCCCGGAATCATGGAATATGATTTCACCGATTGTCCGGACATTGCACAAACACTGGCTTGTACCTGTGCAGCCTTACAGGTTCGCTTTCATTTTACGGGGCTTCAAACCCTGAAAGTCAAAGAAACCGATCGCATCATGGCTTTGCAGCAGGAGCTTAAGAAATTCGGGCTTCACCTGGAAGCCACCACGCATTCCTTGTCCTTTGATGGAAATTCTGTTCTTAGCCGGGAGCCGGTGCAGATCGCCACTTACAACGATCACCGCATGGCCATGAGCTTTTCACCCCTGGCCTTGTGGCATGATCACCTGAGCATCGAACAGGCAGGAGTCGTTTCCAAATCCTATCCACGTTTTTGGGATGACCTCCGGAATATTGGCTTTACGACACAACCCTAGCCTGATGCTTTTTAAAAGGTATAAGAAGTATTTTCTAATGTGATACCGCTTTTAAGCCAACGATAGAAGCGATCAATGTCACGATAAAAAACATCCGCCAGAAATCAGCCGGCTCTTTGAAGATGAAGATCCCGACCAATACAGAGCCCACGGCGCCAATGCCTGTCCATACAGCATAGGCTGTGCCTATCGGCAGCGTTTGCGTGCATTTGTACAGGAGGTACATGCTGATGGCAAGGCTTACAAAAAAGCCAACCATCCACCAGGTAGCCGTGGTACCGCTTGTTTCTTTGGCTTTTCCCAGGCAGGTGGCAAAAGCTACTTCAAATAATCCGGCAATGCATAATAAGATCCAGTTCACGGTTTAATTTGTTTTTTAAGTTGATCTCAGAATAACAGGTTCGTTCTCGATTTTTTGTCTTTAATGTCCTCCATGAATAACTCATGAACCCCCATAAAGCTTTTATTCTTCTGAATCGTTTCTAAGATCGTGTGATTGTATAAATAACGGTTGTCGCCCTTAATGAGCAATAAATAATCTGTGTTATCCAGTTCCGGCATCAGTTTCGTGGTTTGCTCCACTTCGCCCGCAAAGAGGTCCATCGGCTGTTTTTTGTGTCGGGCCGTTGGCTGAAAAGACGTTTGATTTTGCAGCAGGTTGAATTCGATGTTCAGGCTTTCATGCTGGAAGGTATACACCGGGAAATAGAAATCCTCGCCTTCCTTGTGTGTATAATCCAGCAGCTCGTTCAGCTGAAGATCGATGTCCAGGTCATTGTTCAGTTCATGGATCACCCGGTACACACTCTCGTTGCAAGTGATGGAGAAGAGGTCGAAATCAAAATGCTCTTCCGCATGAATATCTAAGCTGTATGTTGGCATTTTTTACACGGTGCTTTCAAAAGCCTCAACCACCGTGTGTTGACTGAAAGCTCTTTCTTTTCGATATTTCAACGACGGCTTCGGGAGCCTATGTTGCCACATTGGTGGCTGAGGCTCTCGAAGCCACCAAAGACTATTCTCCCGAAATCTTCTCGATCAGCTCCGTGCTGATGCCAGTAGAGCTGTAGCCACCATCGTGATATAGATTTTGCATGGTCACCATACGGGTAAGATCAGAGAATAAGCTTACGGTATAAGCCGCACAATCATCAGCGCTGGCATTCCCCAATGGAGATTGCAGATCGGCGAATGTATAGAAATCGGAGAAACCTTTGATGCCGCCACCGGCTGTTGTTTTGGTCGGTGACTGAGAGATCGTGTTGATGCGCACTTTCTTTTGCTTGCCGTAATGGTAACCGAAGGTGCGCGCAATGCTTTCCAGCATCGCTTTAATATCGGCCATATCCGTATAGAACGGATAAGTACGTTGTGCGGCAATATAAGAAAGAGCCACAACAGAAGCATGCTCGTTGAGGGCATCCAGCTTGTGAGCAGCAGCCAGTAGTTTGTGAAATGAGAGGGCAGATACGTCGATGCCTTTCTGATAAAAATCGTAGTTCAACTCGGTATAAGGAATATTCTTGCGGATGTTGACACTCATGCCGATAGAGTGCAGCACGAAGTCGATTTTTCCGCCTAAAACATCCATCGATTCCGTATATAATTTGGTAACATCTTCCATATTGGTAGCGTCTGCCGGAATGATCTTCGCGCCGGTTTCTTCCGCCAGCTTATTGATCTCGCCCATACGCATGGCGATAGGAGCATTGGTCAGTGTAAACGTTGCGCCTTCTTCATGACACTTTTGAGCTACTTTCCAGGCGATGGAGTTTTCATCCAGTGCACCGGTAATAATTCCGCGTTTTCCCTTTAATAAGTTGTATGCCATAGTTGTGATTTTTAGTGGGTACAAATATACTAATTATGTATTATGCGTTCAGTAATTCTTTGGCGTTCTTCATGGCCGTTTCCGTAGGGTTTCCGGTGCTCAGCATCTTGGCAATTTCGGCTATGCGCTCGTCTTTTGTAAGCGCTTTAATATTGGAAGTTGTCTTGTCTTTTGTATCCGATTTATAGACATACAAATGCGAATTTCCCTTGCTGGCCATCTGCGGCAAATGCGTGATCGTGATCACCTGCATGCGCTTGCCCATCGTTTTGAGGATATTGCCGATCTTGTCAGCCACATCGCCGCTTACACCCGTATCGATCTCATCGAAAATGATAGTCGGCAGAGCGGTGTGTTCGGCCAGTAAAGCCTTCAGGCATAAGGTGAGGCGTGAGAGCTCGCCGCCGGAGGCCGTTTTGTGCAGCTCTTTGAAGTCTGCGCCCTTGTTGGCCGTAAAGAGAAAGGATACCTGGTCGAGGCCGGTAGCGCTGAGGTTTTCCAAAGGCTTTAACTCTATTTTGAATTGTGCATTGGCCATCGATAAGCTTGCCAGCATCGTTTTGATATTTTGCTCGATACCTTCCGTGGCTTTCTGGCGTTTCTTCGAAAGATCCGTCGCCAGGGCTTTGCATTGCTTTTCCTGCGCTGCAATTTCTTTTTGCGTTTTTTCGATGTTCACTTCCAGGGAAGAAAACTGTTGCAGTTTCGCTTCGATGTCAGCTTTGATCTGCAATAATTCCTCTTCGCCCGCAGCACCGTGTTTTTTCAGTAAGCGGTTCAGCTTATCCAATTTCGAATTCACCTCTTCGAGGCGATTAGGATCGTAAACCACATCCTCTTCCGCTTTTTCAATATCCGCGCTCAGCTCCTTTAATTCGATGACTACTGAATTCAGGCGCTCAAAAAAATCGTTGAACGTTGTACTGAATTTAGCAACACTCTGCAATTGTTGCCTGACTGTAGAAAGCGAAGACACGATGGTGTCCTCCCCTCCCGCAATGGCAACTGAGGAGCGCGATAAATTACTTTTGATCAGCTCCGCATGCTCGAGCGTTTCGCTTTCCTCTTCCAGCTCTTTCAGGATGCCGGTTTTCAGATCGGTTTCTTCCAGCTCATTGAACTGGAACTGGAAATAATCCAGGTCTTTCTTAGCCTGCAATTCCTGTCCCGTCAGGTCTTCTAATTGTTTCTTCAATTTTTGAAGCCCGGCATACTGTTTTTTATAATCGGCAAACAGAGCAGTGGTTTGTGCGAATGCATCTACCAGCTCAAACTGGAAATTGGTTTCCTTCAGCAGCAGGGTTTCGTGCTGCGAATGAATATCGATGAGACGGTCGCCCAGCTCTTTCAATACCGCAAGCGTGGCAGGTGTATCGTTGATAAATGCCCTCGACTTTCCTTCGGGTGTAATCTCCCGGCGCACAGTGGTCAGGGCTTCGAAGTCCAGTTCATGGCTTTCAAAAAACGATTGCAGCTGATACGCTTCAATGTTGAAGCGCGCTTCGATGATGCATTTTTTGTTCTTATCGTGCAGGCTGCCCACATCGGCCCTGTTGCCAAGCGTCAGTCCCAGCGCCCCGAGTAAAATGGATTTTCCCGCGCCGGTTTCCCCGGTGATCACGGTGAGCCCGTTCGACAGATCGACATCCGTTTCTTCGATCAGGGCAAAATTCTGTATCCGTAAATGTTGTAACATGATTGCCTTAAATATCGGTATTTTACACGCTCGGGGTACCGGATTTTAACTACAGGAACGTGTCTTTTTTCAACAATCTGCAGGAAAAAGGAGTTCTCGAAGAGCTGCGCAGATGAAAACGCAGAGGCTGGCAGAGGGAGATCCGGAAAGTAAAAAATAATCCGCGGAATTCTGCGCCGAACTCTACGGGACTCTGCGAGAAAACAAGTTTTGGAAAACTCTGCGAGAAAAACGGCTACAACATCCCTTTCAGCTTCTCATAATCAATCTTCGAATGATGCCTCGGGTCGCGCGGGATTCGTTTTATAAAACAGATCCGGTCGAAGGATAAAGGCATGTCCCGCAAGGCAGATTCCACCGTCTTTCTTTGCATCCGGTCTCTGAGCTCCAGGACAGCCACCGTTTTGCCCTCCATACGGAGAACCGTTCCGGAAGAGACGCCTTTCAACAACCGGAAAGCATGCTCGTAGAGAAAAGGGTAAACGTTTGTGTTGTTATGCTTGAAAACCGCAGAGCAGCGGCCGGTTAAAAATAAGTGTCCCCTGGCGTCCATGCAGCCGCTATCACCTGTGCGGTGGTATACCTTCTCTCCGATAAAGATCTTGTTTCTTTTCAGGGCCTCTTCGTTATTGAAATATTCTTTTAAGACATGCGGGCCGGCCACGATGATCTCTCCAACGCTATCCGCCGGGCAACATTTCAGCTCGGATTCCGATGCAACGCTGATCGTTTCTTCCGTGATCCCGATGATTTTTACTTCGGCACGATGATCCGGTTTTCCTACCGGTAAGCCCTTGCTGAGAAGCTCTGCTTTGTTGGCGATGAGCTCAGCGCTTTGGATAGAGCTGATCGGCTCCGCTTCCGTAGAGCCATACACGATCTCGATTGTGGCCTTATCAAAAGCCCTGGCATAGAGCTCCGCTTCATTCGGAAAAACCGGTGCGCCGCCGGTGAATACCTGCCTCACTGTTGGAAGTGCGACAGGATGCGAAAGAAGGTGTTCCGAAAGTAGGTTGATAAATACCGGAGAGGCCGTGATGCGGTTCACCTTGTGTTGTGTGATCTGATCGCAGATCATCGCCGGTTTAAAAGAGCCAGGCTTTCCGGCCTTGAAGCGTGCAATAACAGACGTAGCGCCTGCTCCCAGGTTAATGAGCAGCACAATTGGAAGCAAAGACATGTCCACATCGCCGGGCTGTGGCTTTATTTTTTCACGCAAGGCCTTAAACTGTTCGTTCAGAAAACCGTGGGTGCGTTTGGCTGCCTTCGGAGTACCCGTGCTGCCGGTCGTAAAAGTGATGAGTGCGGTATCGCCGGCACTTGTTGCTTCAAAGGCATGTTGTGTGTTCGTCTGTTTGGGCTGTAATTTCAGGACAATGGGAATTTTGCGGAGCTCTTTGGAGAATAAGCGAAGCACATGTACTTTCATCACACCGATAAAGCCTTTACAGTCGGCTACCTCACAGCAGGCTTCCATCCGTTTTTTAGAAACCCATTCATCCAGGAACACGGCCACGGCTCCCATGCGGAACAGCGCCAGCACAATACGATAGAGGTCGATGCTCATCGGCACGAAGACCAGTACGCGGTCGCCTTTGTTTAACCCGGCATTGATGAAATCCTGCGCGGTTTCTTCCACCTGTTTTTGCAGGTCGGCGTAAGTGATGCGGTTATCTCCGTCGATGAGAGCCGGTGTGTCCGGATGCTGACGGGTCGCTTCATAAAATAACTCCGAGATGTTGAATGCCTGGTTCATGGGCTTAGCGAATGTGTTTGCCATAAAGCTCATATTCCTTAAATGTGCTTCCTGAAAAATGTTGTGACAGGATCCTGGACGCATTGCTTTCGATCATGAAGGCATGAATGATGTATTGGTAGCCGTTTTCCATGGCCCTTCTCTTGAATTTACTTCCCAGCACATTTCCCATACCGCCATACCGTACGGAAGGATGCCTGGCAATGGTTTTGATGATTATCCCTTTTTGTTTTGTATCATAACGATTTTCCAGGCAAAAAATAAATCCGGCGATGTTCCTTTCCGCATCTTCCGCGATGATCACGTATTGCGGATCGATGTAAGGCTTCAGCTTCAGGTATTTCTCAAGGAAAGCTTCTTTAGGCAAAGGCGTGAACAGGAAATTATTCCGGAAAGCATCCATACAAAAGGCATAAAGCTTTTCCAGCTCCGCTTCATAATGTTGCAGATCGATGTTCCGGAAGCTCATGCCCTTTTCAACGAAGCGTTTCTCAAGTTCCCGGATACGCTCCTCATGCAGGTCTTTCTCATCATCCCTGTTGGAGAGGTAATGAGCAATTGGCTCAAAGCCTGCTGCGGTGAACAATGCCGGGTAGTAGGAAGGATAATAAGGCTCTAAAAAGAAATTAGCTTGTCCTTGTGTCGTGCCCAGGCGATAGGTATCCCAGGTAGAACCATTCATGGGGCCGATGATGTACTCCGCAGCATCCGCTTTCGCATCTGCTATCACCCTACGGAATAATTCATTGGAGCAGCCGCTGTCATGGATGCTTTCAAAATTCCCGATGCAAGCGGCTTTTTTTTCCTGGTAGCTCAAAGCAGGATTGTGATATAAACAGCAACGTGCTACAGCGGTGCCATCCTGTAATAATACATACGCCGATCTCAACAGGCTATGGTTGATGCCTTCCAGGCCTTTGAGTCGGAGGACCTCTGCGGGATACAGGCGTTCTGCCAGGGATTCAAACAGGTGAAAGGACGCATCGCCCGGAAGGGTTTTGACTAGTTGAAACGCCATATCAGTAAAACAGGAATAAGGTAAAATACAAGGAGAACAAGGCCGTACAAGGAATGAACAGGTTGTCGGTTCCTTTGGTGCAGATGGCTTCGGTAAACGCAGTGGTCATCGCAATCAGGGTAGAAGCGATAATGGTTTGAAGAATGGCATGCTGTGTATTGTTCAGCAGAATAAATAGCACAAACGAAATAAAAAAAGCGCTGATAAGGAACAGGGACGAGCCCAGGAGGGTTTTGGTTTCTTTTCGCACCCGGTATTTGCCGTATGGCCAGCGCCTGCCGCATAAGCCGGCAATGGGATCGCAGATAGCCAGGATGAGAATCGGTAAATAGAACAGGATGTAGCCGTTCCCCGCTTCCGGCCGGTGGTTGTGGAACCAGGAGTAAAAACAAAAACAGACATACACCGCAATAGGATAGGAAATGCTGCCGTGCGATTTTCTCCCGATGGCATTAATGGATTTCAGCAGGTTGTATTTGAGGCTCACTAAGAGGATCAGCGCAAAGCTGCTGCACAGGAACAATACCGACCAGTGGCTTTCCAAGAGCAGCGGAAACAGCAACGTAAGAATGCCGGTACCGATATGGACAACCTTCCGCGTGATCTCGGCTTTTACCCCGGCATAATGGTAGAGGAGCTCAGCGACGCCAAACAATACCAGGAAACTCAGTCCAAGCACAGCGGTTATAACAATCTGTTCTTTCATGATTTCTGCTCCACTACAAAGTTACTGTAAAAAAAACCGTTATCTTTTGATTTTAACTTTTCCGAAAGTTCTTTTAACTCCTGTATCTCCGCAGGAACAATGCCGGAAACCCGGCGTTGTACCATCAGGTTCCAGTAAGCCAGTTTCCCTCCTTTGTTTAAGCCTTCATTTAATTTTTCAGCAACCTTCCGGAACACCTCTGCGTCGAGGTATTCAAAAATATTCGAGAGATTCATGGCGTCGAACGTTCCGTAAGTGGCCAGGGCATCTTCCGCAAAGCCCTGGTGCAGGACCAGTTTATCGATCTGTGTTTTGATGCGCTCATAATTTTCCGCTTGCAGGTAATGCGGCAGTAAATTTCCGAAACCCGCGGTCAGGTTATAACGCACTATGAAATTTCCGAACACATGTGTGCCCGATAATTCACGTTCGGCACTGCCGAAGATATACTCGCTCACATTAAGCGACACCTGTTTCAGAAACTGCGGGTCGCGCCCGAATTTGCCCATTACCCAACGGCTAAAGAACACTTTGAATAAGAGGCGCCATCTCCAGCTGTTCCAGGTGTTGCGGTAAAATGCCTGTTGCTGCTTTGCGCTTTTCTCTTTGAATAAGGCTGCCACGGTTTTTTTGGAATGGATCCAGGGCAGGATTTTTTTGACGAAGAGTTGGAAGTAACGTTCAAACTTTCCCTGGTGAATAATGCCTTGCTCGATGTGTTCGAAATGTGTCTGCCAATGCGCCAGTGCTTTCGGGCTCAGGTCCCGGCTGATGGTTTCAAATAAGGCTTTCCGGTCATCGCCTGCTGTAAAGCCCAGGAAACGCAACGCCTCGGCATGCGACAAGCGTTTGATGCAGGCTTTTTTGAGCTCCACCAGGAATAGCTGCACTTCACTCACATCCACCGCTACCAGCAATGCCGGTTCTTTCAACAAGAGCGAGAAGCTATTGTCGCCGGCAGACGCAATGGACAGGATTTTACCGCCTTTCGGAATGTCCAGCGCTTCCGATAAAATAGCGGCATCTTCCCAGCAATTGGCATAACGGATGATATTGAAGTCGACCTGCCCGATCATAAGCGTTTTTCTTTGAAGACCCAATATAGGCCTTTGGCGTTAAGAATCGGTGCGGATGACAAAAGATTTATGACAATCACTTCCAGCTCGGCGAGAATGCCGATGATGATCATCCCATAAAAAAACCAGGCGATAAAACCGTAACAAAAAAGCACCACCAGGAAAATCCCCTGCACATAGCCGGTTACTTTGCAACTGTATAAATGCAGGCCTGCGACCCAGCGACCATGCTTCAGCTTACAGATCAGCAGCTGCAAGCCATAGATCAGGAAGAAGCCGCCCAGCCAGTAACCATAATCGCTGAACAGTTGCGGATGGAATTTGAGAATAGCCAGGAAAGCGATCAGGTAGCTGCCGATATCCGCGTAAGAATCCAGTAGCGCGCCAATGTCGGTTTGCAGCTTGTATTTACGGGCAATGTAGCCGTCGAGAATGTCTGTGATCTGGTTGATGGTGAAGAGAACGGCAAATACCATGTCGTGCCCCAGCGCGATCAGGATGCAGATGAAAGGCACGGAAGAAAGCCTGTACAGGCTTAGTATATTGGGAATGGTGAGGGGAATCTGTTTCATAAGAATAGTAAATAACAAATGGCACAAAAAATATAGCTATCGAAGCGGTCGAGCAGGCCCCCTTGTCCGGGCAGCAGGCGGCTGAAATCTTTGACGCCTGCACGGCGCTTGATGAAGGAGGCTAGGAGATCACCGCCCAGTGAGAAAAGTGCAATGGGAAGGCCTTTCCATGGCGTGCCAAACGCATAGTAAGAAGTCAGGAGGCAGATCAACAAACCGCCGGCACAGCCTTCGATCGTTTTATTGGGGCTGATCTTCCGGGTGAGGGCATGCCTGCCGAAGATCTGCCCGAAGAATTGTGAAAAGGCATCGAAGGACAGAACGCATAAGAACAGCGCACTGTGCGGGAAACCGGGCACAAGGCTTGTGTATACAAACATCGCGAGAATCAAAAGACCCACCAGGATATAGAGGTAAGCATTGCTTACCTTCCGTATCACGCGGATGATTTCGAATAATGCCAGGGCAGCGATCATACTATATAGGACAAGCGTGTATTTAGCTTGACTATCCAGGATAAAGTACGTGAGCACCGCTACCATCGCAAAGGACAGGAACTTGAGGTACAGGCTTTTTTTATCAGCCGTTTTTTTGAACGAAGTGTACAGCACCACGCCCAGCACCAGGATCGCTAAATATAGGAGTAACAATTTCATGATTGAATGATCCGGATCTCGCCCGTGGCTCCGTCCATTTCCACTTCATCGCCGGTCTTCAGACGGTCGAGCAGGCCGGTGATTCCAACGATGCAGGGTTTTCCCATTTCACGTGAGACGATAGCAGAATGGCTCAATAAGCTTCCGCGCTCCACCAGGATGGCTGAAGCCGTGGGAAACAAGGTTACCCAACCCGGGTCGGTGCTCGAGGTCACCAGGATATCACCGTTCAGGTGTGTCACCTCGCTTGGGTGCCGCACCACCTGTACTTTGCCCCTCACGCGCCCCGGACAGCAACCCAATCCTTTCAGGTCGCCGCTTAAGGTTTCAGTTTGACGCTGTTTGTAGAAATCGTTTCCCTTATAAACCGTTCCGCATGTATCAATGCGCTCCGCAGTTGTTTGTGTTTCAAAGGCAGCAAACTGTTCCTTACGCAGGGCGATCAGGTCTTTCAGGGAATAATTGACAGAAGTCCCTTTGATGTAATCGAAAATCTCTTCTTTTGTCAGGAAAAAAATATCCCTTGAATCACGGATCAATCCTTCCACATAAAATTGACGCCCGATGTTGCAGAATAATTCCCTCACCACACCAAAGGCCCGCGTGCGTTCATAGCGCAGATTTTCGCGGGAACTCACCAGCACACGCGCCCGCTTGAGAAAGTAGCGGAAGATCAATTTTTTAAAGGGCTTGTTTTTCAAAGCCTTGTTCACTCTGGCCTCTGCGGCTTTCCTCAGGTCGAGCTCGGTAGTGTGGTGTGTGCTTTCTGCTGTCACACCCTGCATCACGTAGGATTTCAGGATGCGGAAGAAAGCGGCAGGCTCCTGCAGATAAGTCCGTGTTTCCAGCTTCAGCTCACCCACGCAGCGGTTCCCGAACAAGTTAAGGTACTCATCGATTTGTTTGCTCACCGTTGCCGCTAAGTGTTTGCTGAGATGTAACCGGTACAATTCCTCTTCTGTTTTTTCCAGGAAGGCCTCTCTGCTGCTGTCATCTTTTTGGATGCTTCCCGCGATGGCGAGGCAGCGGCGGATGGGCTCGGTGGAAATAATATCTTTGGCACCGCACATCAGGTCGTTATGCAGCGTGCCGTGTTCGTCGATGTTGTAGTTCAGGACAAGTTTTTGCAGGACACCGAAATAGATCATGGCAAAAAAATCATTCACCAAAGGCGCTTTCCATTTTTTCAATAAGGTCTTCTCGAAGTTCAGGTACAGGCCCATCAATTCTCCGGCGTTTTTTGTGTGGAAGTCAATGGCGCTGTAGGTCTTCATGGTAGCATTAAAGTCCTTCGTGAAATCCTTGCGCATGCTTGGAAGGCCGCGCAGATTCTTCAACAGGATACGCACCATGTTCAGAACCCGGATGCGTTCTCTGAATTTGCTTCGCCTGGGGAGATCCTTTAATTCAAAGCGCTCTTTCACGCCCATCATTTTCTCCATGAAAGCCGCATTGATGGAATAACCCGGAAGCAGCGCCAGGGCTTTGTACCAGCTCAGCAAATTATAATACACACGTCCGTTGATCAGCCCCAGCATATTGGCAAAGGTTTCGCTGTTTTCTTCCACCTCTTGCTCCGAAACACCCATGAGCTGCGCAAACTGCCTGTAAACCGCCTCATAGACTTTAATGATGAAGGAAAAGGTGAGGGGCGTTGTGACGCCAGGATATGATTCGATGATGTTGCTGTTGTCCCAGATGATGTATTCGCCCGAGCTGTCGGCCAGTTGCTGCGTTGTAGTAACAGGGCGTGTTTGTAGGAGGTACAGGACATCACCTTTAAAGGCAAACTCAATATCCTGGTAAGCGCTTTGGTTCAGGAACAAGGTATCAAGTACAGCACCTAATTGTTGCAGCTGTGTGTCGTTCAAACAAGGCCTCTCCTGAAGCTCTGCTAAAACCTCTGTTTTACAGGTACCACCCTTTGCATCTTGTTTTATCTGGTGAGTTTTTTGTACGAGGGTGTTGCTGATCTCTTTTCCATGAATGGTAAAGGTATCGGCATTCAGCTCCCCGGAGACAAGTCCTTCGCCCAGCCCATACACGGCACTGATTATTTTTTCTTTCCGGTTTCCTGTTACGGGATTGATTCCAAAACCTACGCCGGCGACATCGGCATCGATCATTTCCTGAACAATGACGGCGATGCCCTGTGAGGCGCTCAGTGCATGACTTTCGCGGTAAGCATTTACCCGCTCCGAATGTGCCGAGCGCCATACCTGTTTGATTTTTTCAGGAAGCTCTTCCCGGGTGACGTACAAATACGTTTCAAACTGCCCGGCAAAAGAACGGGCGCTGCCGTCTTCATCCACCGCAGAAGAGCGCACCGCGAAATAGCGGACACCCGGTAATTTTTCGGAAATGCGTTCCCATAGCGCTTCAGGGAACTCATAATCCGAAATCGCTTTTTCGCGATCGGCGGACTGATGAATTACCTCCCGATATGCTTCCGCCGGAAGCACGACAAAAGCGGGCACCCGGAAGCCCAGTGTCTTCAATAGGAAGAGCTTATCGGCTTTTCCACCGTGATGGTAATTCGTGGTATGTTCTGTGAGAATGATCATAGATTGAGTAATTGGCGTATCATCGGAACTCCGCCAAGGGTCATGTACATGCCAATGGTCCAGAGGGCGGAAGCATATTCAATGAGCTTGGAATATTTTTCGGATGGTCGGTGCAGGAATAAAAAAGCAGGCAGGCTACACAGTGCAAAAAAGAACAGGAGAATGAGGAAGCCGGTGAGGCCATACCCGGCAAACCAGGAAGCGAGCAAGCTAAAGCTAAAGGTGACTAATAACACGAGAACCCAAAGCTTCGTGGCTTTTTCTGCGCCCATCATCGTGGAGTAGGTGTTGAATTCTTCTTTCTCCGGCACGCGGATCTTTCTGCCGATCTCCAATACAATGCCGTTCATAAACGATACGAGGAAAAAAAAGATCAGGCCTTTCGGCGCTTCCACGCCTGCCAGGAGCCAGTCGAGGCCGCTGGCATACATGTCTATTAAAGGAATGATCAGCATGTGCGATACCACGTACCAGAACTGGTGTTTTTTCAGCCATTCGCCCACAAAAAATTCTTTTCCCATCAGGCAGAGGTACGCGATCACAAGGCCATAGAGAATCAGCATCTTCGGAAAAAAGCAGGTGTTCAACGCTAATTGAATGACAACAGCCACCACTCCCGTCATGGCCAGCTCTTTGAAAGAGATCAATCCCCGCGGTACCGGCAAATGGCTTCTGTAGTTCGCATCATCTTCGGCGTCCTTAAACTCATCAAACACGCGCACCAGAAAGAAAAGCGTGATGGTGGTAGCCACCCCAACCAAAAAGGTGCTTAAACTTACAAAGCCTTCCGCGCCGCGGCAAATCCTGGAATAAGAAATCGCCGAGAAGCTGAATGAGGCTACGAGCAAGCCATGCCCGAGGAAAGGAAAGCGCTCTTTCTGGTAAATGAGAAAACGCCTGATGAATGAATAGGAATTTTGTTCTTGTAGGGACATAGTTGGTATAATAAGTTTATTTCTATATCGTTGACCTCGAGTCACGACACGTCGTGATCAATCAACGAATGGTGGTTGAGGCTCTCGAAACCACCATTCGTTTGAAATTTATTTTTTCCTTCCGAACAGGCGATGCGCTTTCGAGAAATTTCCGTTAGCCATCGCAGCCGCAATGCTTAGCTCACCAGCCAGGATCGTGGCCCCGCAGATCTCTGCAAACTTTCGCGCAGAGCCCGGTCCTTCACAGCCAATCAACTTCAGGCATTCCTTCTGTGTGGGCAAGTGCGTGCCGCCACCAACAGTGCCAACGGTAAGGCTTGGCAGGGTCACGCACACATAGAGGTCATCGTTGCTGTTTACTTCCATGCGCGTAATCCCGACATAGGCTTCCGCCACGCAGGCTACGTCCTGTCCCGTTGCCAGGAATATAGCGGTAAGCCCGTTGGCAAAATGCCCCTGGATGCCGATGCCCCCGCTCTGCACGGCCGTCACCGACGACGATTGCCAGTATTGCGCAATGTCTTTGGGCGTTGTGCCTAATACTTCCTTCACAATTTTTTTAGTGATGATCGCTTCGGCGGTTACTTTTTTACCGCGCACACTGGTGAAGGATAAAGTAGTTGCTTTTTTATCGCCGGAGTAATTGCTCTCAATGAACCAGAACTCGGGTTTTACCGGTGTGCGTTCCAGGATATAGGTACAGATCGCTTCCGTACAGAGTGTCACCATGTTTTGTCCTGCCGCATCGCCGGTTGTATATTCAAACACCAGGACCACCTGGTTGCCTTCCATGTTGAGGCGCATGTCTTCCAGTTTGGCATAGCGGCTGGCTTTGGAAACAATGTCGCGGAAAATGTCGATCTGTTGTAAGACCCATTGCATAAATTGTCCTACCTGGTTAAGGCTGAAAAATTTGAAGAGCGGTGCACGCTGTACGCCTTCGGTTAAGCATACCGATACAATGCCTCCGCAGAGGCGCGTGGCTTTGGCGCCGCGGTGGTAGGAGGCGATGAGCGCTCCTTCGCTCGTTGCCAGGGGAACATAAAAATCGCCGTTGGCAATGGTCCCTTTGATGGCTAAAGGCCCGATCACACCGGTAGGTACCTGCGTGAGTCCAATGAACTGCTCAATGTTTCCCTGGTAAATATCGGGTTCCGGCATCTGGCTTTTGCCGGAAAGGATGCTCAGGTCGGCGCCCGTTTGCTGGCTTAAAAATTCAAGGCGCTTTTGTTGCGATTCCCTGCTCCATGATAGAGGCTCTGGAATTTTCAGCTGAGTAGTCGCAGCATCCGGGTCGAGTTTCAGGTCATCCAACAGCAGGTTGTATGATTTGATCCTTCCGATCAGTTCCAGTAATTTTTGAGCTTTTGCAGATGATGTTGACATGTTATAGGGTTTAAATGAAATCCGTATCAAAAGTAATTGCCTTATCAACGTTTATAAAACGGAAAAATGATGTGGCATTCTTGATAATTGCAAAAATCACAAAATGCCGACGCCTTACAGCAGGGATTCCTGAATAGTTGCATTTTTTGCAGATTGAAAAATGCAATTTGGTCTTTTTGCCCGATTATTAGGCCTTTCACCTGTATTTTTTAATCATAAAAGATGTAAAATCCGGGCAGGCCATGTTATTATACCATTAAGTAAAATGAGGAGGAATACGTATAAATACGCATTATAAATATCCCGGGAAGGCTGGTTTTATGGAATGAATAATTTAAACTAAATCACAAACAGGTTTCAATCACTTATATCATCTGTTTACTCATTTCACTGTAACTAAGGATTTTAAATGACGTATAAGATTATATTCAGATGGCATAACATTGGAGTTGGTTGTAAAGAAGAAAATACCCTTAACACTCAAAAAATACCAGTATGAGACAGCTAAAAATCACCAAACAGATTACGAACCGGGAAACAGCATCACTCGATATGTATTTGCAGGATATTGGAAGAGTAGAACTGATTACAGCCGATGAAGAGGTAACACTGGCACAACGTATTAAGGCGGGTGATCAGAAAGCACTGGATAAGCTGGTGAAAGCCAATCTCCGTTTCGTGGTATCGGTTTCCAAGCAATACCAGAATCAGGGGCTGAGTCTTCCGGATCTGATCAATGAAGGTAATATGGGGCTCATCAAAGCGGCACAACGTTTTGATGAAACACGGGGCTTTAAGTTTATTTCTTACGCCGTATGGTGGATCAGGCAAAGCATCCTGCAGGCATTGGCCGAACAATCCAGGATTGTGCGCTTACCCTTAAATAAGATCGGCGCCATCAACAAAATCAATAAAACATTTGCCAAATTGGAGCAGGAACTCGAGCGCGAGCCCATCGCGGAAGAGATCTCCGAGCTCCTGGACATTCTGCCGGAAGATATCCGCGAAACCATGAAAAACCAGGGAAGGCACATGAGCATGGATGCTCCTCTCGGTAACCTCGAAGATGGCGGCAGCATGTATGAATTACTCGAAAATACACATGAAGTTACGCCCGATAATGAGCTCATCAAGGAAAGCCTCCGCAATGAGATCGACAGGGCGCTCACGGGCCTTACCTCCCGCGAGGCCGATGTGGTTCGCTTATATTATGGCCTGAGTGGCGGCCATTCACACTCGCTCGAAGAGATCGGCGAAAAGTTTGAGCTTACCCGCGAAAGGGTTCGCCAGATCAAGGAAAAAGCAGTGCGTCGCTTGAAGCATGCTTCCAAGAGCAGGATTTTGAAAGATTATTTAGGTTAGTTTGTTCCTTGTTTGTTTGTGAAAAGAGGTTCCTTTTAGCTCGGGAGCCTCTTTTTATTTAGTGAGACCCGCGTTTCAAAAGGCGATAGCCGCATTGAAACGCGTAGGTCGAACTAATCCCGCCACATGGCGGGATCTGTTTTGCACAAGCCCCACTTCGGGCTTGGTTTTGATCTTATTCTTCTCCATGCCGCACAGGATTTTGAACCCCAATTTCCTCCCGGTTTACTAAAACTTATTGGCATTAGTTTTTGTTATACCCTGTGTTATAGTTTTTTAACCGGAAATGCCCTTTTTGTTTAAAGTATTTTCGGTCAATCCTGACTATAATTTTCTATTTTTGGTTCACCATTTAAAAAAATTATGTCACATATTGTAGCGCCATCTGTTCTGTCTGCCGATTTCGGAAACCTGCAAAGGGATATTGAAATGATCAATGCCTCCGATGCCGATTGGTTCCATGTGGATATTATGGACGGCTTGTTTGTTCCTAATATTTCCTTCGGATTCCCGGTATTGAAAGTGCTTCAGAAGTATGCCAAAAAGCCACTGGATGTGCATCTGATGATCGAAGACCCCGATCGCTATACACAGGCCTTTAAAGATGCCGGAGCGAATACGCTGACGGTTCATATCGAGGCCAGCAGGCACCTGCACCGCAATATCCAGAATATTAAAGCGGCAGGCATGAAAGCAGGTGTGGCACTAAATCCTCATACCAACATTCACCTGCTGGAAGACATCATCTGCGACATCGACCTGATCTGTGTGATGAGCGTGAACCCTGGCTTCGGCGGACAAAAGTTCATCGAAAATACCTTTGCCAAGGTGATTGCCCTGAAAAAAATGATCACGGACAAAAATTCCAAAGCATTGATCGAGATTGACGGCGGCGTCGACCTCAATAATTACCACAAACTGATCGTTTCCGGCGCTGATGTGCTGGTGGCGGGAAATACGGTCTTCGGCAGCGAAGACCCGCTTAATACCATCAAACAATTAAAACTAAAACAAGTATAAACCCTAAACAAACCAAGCTATGGCATTCGAATTACCAAAATTACCGTACGCGTTCAACGCTCTGGAGCCACATATTGATGCAAAAACCATGGAGATCCACCATGACAAGCACCACCAGGCTTATGTGACGAATCTTAATAAAGCGATTGAAGGAACCGATGCAGAGAAATTGAGCATCGAAGAGATCTGCAAGAACATTTCAAAATATCCTGCTGCCGTGCGTAACAACGGTGGCGGTCACTACAACCACTCTTTGTTCTGGGAGATCATGGCGCCTAACGCAGGTGGCATGCCTACAGGCGACCTGGCAAAAGCCATTGAAACCGACCTGGGTGGTTTCGAAAAATTTAAAGCGGATTTTTCCAATGCAGGCGCTACACGCTTTGGCTCAGGCTGGGCATGGCTGTGTGTGAAAGAAGGAAAATTAGCGGTATGCTCTACTCCTAACCAGGACAATCCACTGATGGATATTGCCGATGCAGGTTGCAAAGGCACGCCGATCCTGGGCATGGATGTGTGGGAGCACGCGTATTACCTGAATTACCAGAACCGTCGCCCGGACTACATGGCGGCGTTCTTCAACGTGATCAACTGGAACAAAGTGGCTGAGCTTTACGCGGCTGCTAAGAAATAAAACGATTGTTTTAAGTTATTTCAAAAAAAGCCCTCACAATATTCATTGTGGGGGCTTTCCTTTTTACTGCGAATGCCGCGCCAGGGATCGAGCGCCTGTCTGAGCTCTCCCCTCATCACGACTCGTCGTGATGAGGGGAAGCGAGTAGCGAGAGCCCGCCCGGGCGCCCAAAATACTAGACAAAAAAAAGTCCTCACGAAATATCATGAGGACTTTTTTGTTTTAATGTTTTTGTTATTTCTTATTGCTTAATGATCCGGATTACTTTGTAGTTGCTTTCATGGTTGATCCTCACTGTGTAGATGCCTTTGGCAAAGCTCTCCAGGGATACGGCCGTGCCTGAAACAACGTCTGTTTTTTGAACCACGAGTTTTCCGATGCCATCGAATACTTCCAGGTTTACTTTTTCAATGGAGCTGCTTAAGCCGATGGTAAAGATACCGGAAGTCGGGTTCGGGTAGATCACAAAACCGGCCTGCTCCACTTCCTCAATCCCTGTGCACAGGCTGACGCTAACAGTTTTCTGAGCGCTGTTTGCACAGGAGTTGGCGTCTGTGTAAGCATAGTTTATGGCAAAGGTACCGGCACCTGAGGTGGCAGGGTTAAAGGAGCTTCCGGAGACACCGGTTCCTGAGTAGGTACCGCCTGCAGGCGTTCCGCTTAAGGTGATAGCCGATTCATTGATGCAGACAACCGTTGCGGAAACTGCCAGGGCCACCGAAGGCAGGGCGTTAACCGTTACATTGGCTACCTGCACATCCTGGCAGCTGCCGTTGAAGCCTGTTACCGTATAGCTTGTGCTGGTTGAGGGGCTCACCGAAATACTGCCGGTGGTAGCCGAATTGCTCCAGCTATAGTTGCCGGCGCCTGATGCCGTCAGTACGGCAGGGCTTCCGGCACAGATCGTGGCATGGGTTACCGCTACGGTAGGCGTGGAGTTGATGGTAACCGTTACCACTTTGGTGCTTGAGCAACCATTGGTAGTGCCTGTTACGGTATAATTGGTTGTAGAGGACGGCGACACGGAAATAGAAGAGCTGGTGGAAGAGGTATTCCATAAGTAGGTGGTGGCTCCCGAGGCGCTGATAATAGCAGGGCTGCCGTTACATACCGAGGCATTGTTCACATTGAGTACCGGTGTGGCTTTTACAGTGACAGTGGCTACTTTGCTGTTGGTGCAGCCATTGCTGGTTCCTGTTACGGTATAGCTTGTGGTAGAAGCAGGAGATACCGAAACAGCAGCTGTGGTTGCCGAGTTGCTCCAGGCATAGCTCGTAGCGCCGGAGGCCGTTAAAGAAGCGGCATTACCCGAGCAAATCGTCGCGCTGTTTACGGCTACGTTCGGTGTGGCGTTAATGGTCAGTGTTTGGGTAGAGGTACCGGAGCCTGTGGTATTTTTGGCAATCAGGGAGACGGTGTAGGTTCCTGCATTGGCAAAGGTTACGGTTGGGTTTTGCGCATTGACATTGGAGAAGGTTACTCCCGTGGAAGAAGTAGCCGACCAGGTCCAGGTGGTAGGAGCATTCAGGGATTGGTCTGTTAAGGCAATCGTAGATCCCGTACAAAGGTTTGTGGAAGCTACGCTGAAGCTGGAAACCGGGCTGGCAGCAGCAGCGGCCTTGATTGTGATGACGCCATTATTCAGGTCGTAAAAAATATTTCCGGCGCCACGCACCATGATCCGGCCCGTGGTGGTGATGTTGTTTGGAACGGTGATGGTGGCTGAGCCGTTGTTCGGCCTGTTGCTTGCCACGGTTACAGGATAGGTATTTCCTCCGTCAGTGGAAAGGAAAATGTTGACGCTTGGCGTGCTCACCGGGCTTGCTGTTGTGCCGGCCACATTCCAGGTGATGGTTTGTGTGGTTCCTACAGTCCAGGTGGTAGCAGTTGCTTGCGAAGTCACCGAGAAAGGACCTGCTGTTCCGTTTACGGTTACCTTCATCAGGTCGGAAGCCGTTTGTCCGCCGCCAACCGCATTATCTCTTACGATGAAGGAGAAGTTCAGGTCGCGCGCAACGGATGGTGTCATTTCCCATGTCGAAGACACGTTGTTGGCAATCACCGTCGCGAGTGCCGGCATATAGCGGTTTGGAGAAGTCAGTGGCGAAATAGCCCTGTACATAGGACCTACGGCATAGGTGGACTGTGGTGAGCCGGTTCCGGGCGATTGGGCCGGATCGTTCTGGCTCCAGTTATAGGTGAGCGTACCATTACCGTCAGGGTCGCTGCCGGTTCCTTCCAAAATGAAGGGCGTTGATTTCGGGATCACATAATCTGCTCCTGCATTGGCTGTCGGAGGATTATTGGTCAGGTTGGTGATGGCGGCACAGGTACTGTTTCCTGTTTTGATATTGGCGCTGATGTCGCGGATGTTCACATAATTGAAATCATCGTGGCTGTTGCTTTGCACGTTGGTAGGGCAGATGCCGGCATAACCCATAATGGAGCTTCCGCTGGCAGGCTCTACTTCTGTGGTTCCGCTGCCGCTCCGGCTGCAGGTGTTCATCACGTGGTAGCCTCCGAACTGGTGGCCCATTTCATGCGCTACGTAATCAATGTCGAAGGCATCGCCGGTTGGATTGGCACGGCCTGTATAGCCGCGGCCCTTGTGCGTATTGGTTTGTGATGTGCTCAGACATACGCAGGAGAGGCATCCGGCGTTTCCTCCACCGGTTGTGTTGAAATTATGCCCGATGTCGTAATTGCTCACGCCGATAGCGGCATCAATGGTTTGTGCGGTCTTGGTATTCCATTCATTGGTCCAGGGATCCGTAGACGCATTCATATAGATGAGCAGGTCGTTGTTGGCAATAAAGTTCATGTGGATGGCGAGGTCTCTTTCGTAGACGCCGTTCACACGGTTCATGGTAATTGCCATTTGCGCCTGAACGTTGGCTTTTTGCTGGGTCACGGTTCCTGTTCCCATAAAAATAGCGCCGTATTCCCCGGTGCAGGACTGCGCCAAACGGTAAGTCCTCAGCTTCTGGTCGTTGATGTTTTGTACGCTGATAGGTCCTGCCGTGTTCTTCTGTAAAGAAGGCAAGGACACATTATCATCCGTGAGGCAGGTGAAAGGTTGCGGATCGGCACCTAAGGCCGCGCGGTCATATACAATATAGTTTACCAGGTCGGTGGTATAAGGATCGATGTAGCAGGTGCTTTTTTGCCCGGACAATACCATGCTGTGCAACCCGAATTGGGTGACGCTGAAACGCATGGTCGCTGTAGGATCGTCGATGCCCTGTGCCGCGTAGGTTTTAATCATCGGGAACTTGGCTTCGAGAATGGGGTCCATGATAGAGGACTCATACACGGCAAATTTTTCAAAGCCGCCCTGTGCGTTCGGGAACTCCAGGGTAATGGGCTGTCCTGAGCCGGAGTGGATCGCCGGGGCATTTACCAGCTTTACTTTTAACAAGGCCAGATCAAGCTTTGCCAAAAAGTAATCCCCGGGCATAGAGGCCCTGTTGGTTTTTTCGCCTTCAGCAGTTTTAGAGCCTGATATCGTCCAGAGACCATCTCCGGAAATTTGTGCTGATAGTGCAGCGCCAAAAAACACACCTGAGATCATCAGGAGTTTCTTAAAGTAATGTTTAGTCATAACCTTTTATTAAAAGTAACATAACTAAGTTATGACATTTTTAAGAGGATCTCAAGAGGGCTGTGTTAAAAGCAGGGCAAATACCAAAAAAATAGTATTGAAAATTGTAGATTTTATGGAATCTAAATTCTTTAGGGATGATGTGGCCCTTTGCTTATCCTGAAAGGCTTTCAGAAGGTCATCTTATTTTTTAATGAAGACAGGCATCAAATAAAAAACCGTTACTCTCAAAGTAACGGTTTTTTAGAAAAGGATTTAATGTGTTAACCAAATTAGTGGAATATGATCTTCTTAACGGAATACTCTCCGCGTGAATTGGTGGTCTTTAAAAAGTAGATTCCCGGAGCCAGTTGATTTTTGTGGATCGTATAAGTCTGTTCTTTTGTGTTTTCCGAAAGGATGGTTTTACCGGTCATGTCTGTCAATACCAGGCTATGATCCTCGTTCTGGTTTCTGAAAGCCACGGTTACAAAATCAGCGGAAGGATTCGGATACAATTCATCTACCAGTGTGCTGTTCTCTGTTTCACGAACGCTCGCGTCGCATGCCATCGGCACATTGGTATTACAGGCGGTGAAGGTGTAGGCCGTTACCGTTCCTGCCGGTGTGTTCGGGAGCTGCAGGGGAGGATTGGTACAGGCCAGGCGCATCACGAGGTAATCCCGGATGAATTTTTCGGTCGTATCCATATAAGCAATGGAGTTAGCGGTAGTGCCGGCATAAGGAACGTGGTCGGCATTATACCAGGTGTAAAAACGGTGGTTCACACCCGAGGCGCCGATGCCTGCTTCGATCATACGGCTTCCGTCCATATATAAGGTTGGGAAACCCGGGTTGGCTTTTCCCTGTCCGTATTTTACCGTACCATCGTTGGTACCGTGCATGGAGCATAAAGGCACATCACCGGATTCTATCCACCAGTATTTTCCCAGGGCACCGCATAAGTTGATGACGCCTTTCACGCGGGACGAATAGCAAGGGTTGCCGCTGGTGCCTTCAATGCCGCCGGAGGTTGTTAAGGTCGTTTGGTTAATGTAAGGATTGATCTCGCAGGTTTTGTTCAGGTAGGCGCAGTGCAGAGCGGTGATCGCCCCGGCAGAGCTTCCGCCGATAAAAATATTAGCCGTGTCTACTTTGTATTTATTTACCGTGGCGCGGTCTTTATAAAAGAAACGGATCGAGGCTTTCATATCCTGAACCGCTCTCAGCAGGGCCGGTACAATGCCTGTGGAATCGAAAGGAAAGAAACCAAGGCGGTAGTTGATCGATGCGCAGATATAGCCTTTTTTAGTAAAGCGGTTGCAGAGCTCTGTTACATCCTGGTCATCTTTGGTGCCGCCGATGAAGCTGCCGCCATGGGCGAAGATGATCAAAGGCCTTTTAGCGGCCGTATCGTTTGCCGGCTCGTAAAAGTTGAGGGTGAGCGTTTGTGTAGAGCCCGAAAATGCTTTACTGGCTCCGAAAGGAATATCGAGGGTAGAGCTGATGGTGGTGTACACATTGCCGGAATATCTTCCGTTGTTGCAGAGGGTCTGCGAAAATGCCAGCGCATGCATCATGATGGCGATAAGGGAAAGGTAAATTTTCTTCATGCAGTTTTGGGTTTTAGGAGTTAAATTAAAGTTAAGAAAATTTCATTATGGAAAAATAGTTCCGCGGTATTTTGTAGCCTCGACCTGTAAAACACCTGATTTATACGTGCTGTTGATCGCTTTAATGCATTCGTTGGCAAGCAGGGCATTCCCGATCGGGTTCAGGTTCAGGCCATCCAGCGAAAAGCCGCCGCCTTTTACAAACTGTGCGTTCACGCTTACGCCGTTGTATACGATTCCTGTGCTCAGTGTGTTGAAAAAACCGTCCACATCCACATAAGCCAGGCCTTTGGTCTGTGCTACAGCGCGGAGCTTGATATTGTAGCTGCTGATCGCTGATTTGATGTCGGCTATCTCCTGTAAGGTGAGTGTGTATTTTCCCGGAAAAGGAACGATAGATCCCAATGAAAAACATTTCACGGAGTCGAGCGGTGTGTTTAATAAAATGCACTCGCCTTCCACCAGTTGCCTGATGCTGATAGGGCTTGCCGCATCATAGATCATAAAGGCATTGGCGCCGGCTTTGAATATGGAATTGAAACCGATCGGGTTATAAATGGAGTTGAGCGAATTGGCTTGTGTCGAATCCAGCGTCAATCCTTTATAAGGAATGGTGGTGAAGTAGGGGAATTTCGTAAAGTCAGGAATGCCCATGATCAGGCCTTTGGCGCCATTTGCCGTCAGCTGGTTTACAATAAGATCGATATGCGCATCGAAACGGCTTTGTACCGTGATGCTGTCGTAAGCGCCGCCTGCCAGGGCATAGGAAAGCACATCGCTGATCCCGAGGTTTAAAGTAAAGAAGGTCGGGTTCTGGCTCATCGCATCGGAAAGCACAGAGGCAGAGCTTCCGGAGGCCATGCGTTCGAACCAGGGATTGTAGTAGCCCGTGCCTGCATTGGCCGGGTTGCCGTAGCCGGCGTAAGTAACATGAAAGCTTTTGGCATCCGTTACACCCATGTTGCGGAACGGCCCGGAGGCATAGACATTAGAAGAAAATACGCCGTAGCTTTCTGTTGCCGGCAAGCGTACCGGCGACAGCGACGTTACATTCTTGCAATCGGTTTTATAACCCAGCTTAAATTTAGCGACCACGCTCACGGTGTTGCCCGGTACGATGCTGATCCCTGCAGAAGCAGGTGACAGATTAGGTGCCGTAAACTCCCCGCCGCCAATGGCTTTGAGCTGTCCGGCCAGGATCGCTGCAAAGGAATTTTGTTGGGCTTCATAAGACAAGGCGCCGTCGGCAAAGCCGGCAGTCATAGAGGAGCCGATGGCCACATAGCGCGATGCATCGATCTCTCCTTTCTCAGGATCCGGCACATCGAATTTTGGCTTACAGGCGGTGGCCAGCACTAACAGCGTTAAGCAGGCATAGAAGGATGAGGAGCTCATGTTTGGAATCGGAGGGGTTTTAAAAAATGCCATGATCAGAAATTATAAGATACGGATAAGCCGGGTGCACAGACATTGGTTTTGAACGTACCGGAAAGATTGGTTTCCAGGTTGGTATCTTTTCGCTCGAGGTGCGTAAATAAAAAAGAAGCGTCTACCCGGAGGCGCTTGCCGAATTCATAGCCGAGGCCCGCAGTATAGTTTATGCGGTTGGCATCGGGCGTTTCGGGAGTTACGTATCCGTTTTGTACGGGCGTGATGCCATAGGCTAAGCCAAGGCGTGCGGCAAAGTGTGTCGTGATTTTGTATTGGGCACCTGCCCTGAAGGCGAAGGTGTTCTTGTATTTGCGCGCCGATTTGGTATCGACCAGTGAGGCGGTGTTCACTTCGTAATCAAAGGCTAAGGTGTCGTAGGCCTGCCAGCCTACGTAGTTGATGTCGAGGGCAAAGTCGAGCTTCGTATTCGGTTTGATGCCGAATCCCAATGTGCCGACATCGGGCAGGGGAAGGCTGGCTTTAAATTTGCCATCCGGAAAATTATCTTTCACCGCCGAAGGCACACTGAAGCTTGCTTGCCCGTTCTGCACGTTCATATTTACTTTCGAACGGTAGGTCAGGCCTATGGAAAATTTCTCGATGGGCTTGTAATAAATTCCCACGTTGAAGCCGAAGCCATTGGCTTTTCCGCTCAGCTCGGCATGTCCGTAATTGCCGTTGGCATCCATCAGCGGAATGTCCTTCTGTAAATTCACTTTTCCGTAGCTGTATATGAAACCCGCGCCAACACCCCATTTCGGGCCGATCTGGTAGCTGATCGTGGGCTGGAAAAAAATAGACTGGAGCTGCAAACGGGTGATTGCAAAGCGCCCGGCCCAGCCGTCTTCCCATTGTACTGTGCTTCCGAAAGGTGTATATATCGCCAGGCCGGCTTTCAGGTTGTTGCTGTCCTTCAGTGCAAAAAGTCCGTATACGGCAAAGGGCGTGCTTACCGGCGATTTGGTTTCGTAAGTCTGGTGTGTGTTTTCATCCAGGAACACGCTTTTGGGAATGGTAGGGCTTACTCCTGCATTGACCGATGAGCCCGAAACAAATGCCGCGCCGCCCGGATTAAAGAACAAGGCAGCAGCGTCCTGGATACAGGCTGTTCCTGCCCCGCCCATGCCCTGTTGTTTCTGGCCCTGTAAATTTACCTGGTAGCCCTGGGCCTGGCTTAATAGGGGGAATGCACACAGGCAAAGCCATCTGAAGGAATTGAGTAGCATGTAAAATGAATGTAAAGGTTTTGTCAAATATGATTGTATGTATTAAAAATACACAAAAATTTTTACTATCAAAATTTGAATAATATAGCAATGTGATTATTTGGGCGACCCCCTTCGGGTCGGGCTGCTGTGGGCTCCGCTTCGCTACGGCCTCCTCGCCCCGGCGAGAAGCCGGGACTGCGGGGGCTAAACCCTTCGCATCCCTGTCGCGGGTTTTCGTTATTTTTGTCAGTAAAACCCAAACTGAAACAAATCTTAATTTTAAGAGAGGATGTTTATCATAGAAAACATGAAGGGAATTACTGCCGGAAAAACAAGCCACATGTATGGTAGAAATCATTATAGAGTTTTGTTGGCCTCATTCATTTTTTTCTTTAGCGGGTTGAGAACAACCGCTTTTGCACAAGCACCAATCTCGCTGGCAACTGCGGATTCGCTGATCCGCGAGTTATCCGTGATTGAAGAATCCGACCAGTATTACAGGCAACAGATGGAAGCGGTGCAGCAAAAGTCCGGCGGCGATTCCAAAGACATGAAGCAGTTGATGTGTTCCATGAAAAAGGCAGATTCTCTCAACCTGGCAAAGGTATCCGCTATCCTGGAAAGGTATGGCTGGCCGGGCGCAGAAGCGATAGGCTCTTCTGCTAATACCACCCTGTTTATGGTGATCCAGCATTCGGATCTCGCTCAGCAGGATCGCTATCTGCCGGTGATGCGAAAAGCTGTGAAAGAGGGAAAGGCCTCTGCTTCCCAGCTGGCTTTGCTCGAAGACCGCGTGGCCTTGTTACATCACCAAAAACAACGTTACGGCAGCCAGGTAAAATGGGATATGAAAACCAATGAATACAGCCTGTTGCCGCTGGAAGATCCGCAGCATGTGGATGAGCGCCGCAAAGCAGTTGGCTTACAGCCGTTGAAAGACTACCTGAAATCCTGTTGTGACCTCGACTGGAATGTGGAGGCTTACCTCAAAGAACAGGAAGCCGCTGAAAAAGAAACACCGTGATGGGTGATGCCGGCTTATACTCTTAGTGCGTAGGACCAAAGAGCGGCGTCAAAGATGGGCATTGCTCCAGGTAAGCCTTATAGCGTGCCAGCTCGCTTTTCCGTTCTTCATCGGTGAGGCGCGCCGGCGAAAAACAAACAAAAGGAGGCAAGACTTTCATCCCTACAAAATAGAGGATGCCATGATGGATCGGGTAGAGGATGGTATCGAGGTTGCCGTTCTTTCCTTCGTTGCCGTACGCCGTTTGCGGGCCCCCGGTGGTGAAGCAGAGAAAAGCGGTTTTATCTTTAAAGGCACCGTTCTCGTACACGCCTTTACCGGCGCCATACGAAAAGCCCATTGCCAGAACCCGGTCTACCCAGCCTTTTAAGATAGCAGGCAGGCCAAACCACCAGATCGGAAAATTAAAAATGAGCGTGTCGCACCATTCCAGCTTTTCCATTTCCGCTTTCAGCATCACATCAAAGGTATCGGTCTTCCAGGCATTCACCTGCTCTGCCTGGTACTTGAAGTAGTCGGGGTTTTCGGGCTGTGTAAAGTCGTGGCGGTCGCCCACCGGGTTGAAGTTCATGGCATAGAGGTCGGATACTTTCACTTCCGCATTCTGCCAGTGAAAATAATCGAGTGCTTCGTCCTTGAGGCGGCTGCAAAAGGATTTGCGTTCGGGGTGGGCGTGAATGATGAGTACTTTTTTCATGCGACTATCCTTTGAATAATGTGTTGCCGCCGTTGTAGAGCTTATCGATCTCTGCAGAGAGCTTGCGGTCTTTTTCAGTCACGGTATTTCCGGCGTCATGCGTGCAAAGGGCAATGTCCACTTTGTTGTACACATTGCTCCAGTTGGGATGATGATTCATTTTTTCAGCGATAAAAGCGACTTTTGTCATAAATCCAAAGGCTTCTATGAAGTTGCTGAATTGAAAGCTGCGTTTGAGCTGGTTATTTTCTTCTGTCCACATGTATTTTTGTTTTAGTTAAAGCTAAGAAATAATTCAGGCTTTCGGGAATAAAAAAAGAAAACGCATATTACGACAGAGCCGTCTGTCGTAACAGGAATTTCTATTGTTGTATGTGATCTGCATCATTACATGAATGCCAATTAAATTTGATGCCAGCGGAAAAAATGGCGATTAAATCCATGTACCTGGCTTTATCTGATGAAGCGTCCTGTATCATGCGGCGGATAGGTACGATTCGTAGCAGATGATCAGGCTCCACATTTGTTGTTGCTACAACGAAACAATTCCTTAAAGAAATCATCATATGGCCTGTAATACTTCATAAACCCGGGTTATAACTGAGTGAGTTTTATTCCATGATGAGTAAATCATTCTCATACGTTCTGTTTCCGGTCTTTTTATAAGGATTTAGCCGGCCCGGCGCGTATGGCGATAGGGCATGTATGCCGATTATTTTTTAAATTGTAGAAAGTATTAAGAGAATCCCCCGATAGAATTGAATGTTTATTTTAAAACGTAATGTCTATGGGTCGATTTTTATTCTCTTTTTTGGCATGTATGGCATTGATGATTTCCCCCGTCGTTATAAAAGCCCAGTGCCTGCAGCCGATTTTACTGAACAACTGGATGGCAGTTGGAGGAACCTGGACGGTGAACCCCAATAATACCTCGGTGTTCCAATCGGTTAATGGAGCGGATGTGTTTTTCCTGAGCCCGAACGATTACATCAATTGCGAGATGTTCGGAAACTTTATGACGCTTGACGGAGACAACGATGTGATGGGTTTTGTATTTGGCGTGGAAGGCAATATCGGTACGTTTCCAACGCACTATTACAGGTTTAGCTGGGATGAGGGCGGAGTAGGGAATGGGATGTTCGTGCACGAAGTCACCAAAACAGGTAATACGGCGGCAACCACCACGATCACGCCTTTGTATTCACAGCCCGGGAGCCACTGGACAAGAGGATTTAATCACCAGTTCAGGCTGGTCTACGCCTCTACCTATTTTCAAATCTATATTGATGGTGTCCTGATGACCACGGTAAACGGATGTTTCAATCCCGGTAAGTTTGGCTTCTATAACTACTCGCAGGCGCGGGTTACTTATTCCAATTTTCAAACCCGCATCATGGCTGATTTTGTGAATGGAAATAATTGCATCGGTCAGCCAACGAACTTCCAGATCTTTTGTAACAACCCCACTGTTACCAGCTATACGTCCATCACCTGGGATATGGGAAACGGCACGGTGCTGAATAATAACCAGCATAATTTTAATTATACCTATCCGGCAGCCGGAACCTATTCGGTCAAGCTCCTGGTTTCGGATATGTATAACTGTAAGGATTCCATTACAAAATCCGTCACCATCTTTCCTTTGCCGGTGATTGCTGTCAACAGCGCCACGATTTGTAACGGCCAGCAGACGGCAAGCCTCAGCGCTGCCGGTGCTTCAAGCTATACCTGGGCGCCGCCTGCTCAATTGAGTGCAACGACGGGTCAGACCGTGGCCTCAACGGCAACAACCAGTATGGTATACACTGTAAGCGGTACAGATGCCAATGGTTGTGTCAACAGCCAGTCATCGGCGGTGACTGTAAATCCTTTGCCCCTTGTCGCCCTTAACAGTGCCAGCATTTGTGCCGGCCAGCAAACGGCAACGCTCAGCGCCACCGGAGCTTCCACCTATAGCTGGTCGCCGGCGCTTAACCTGAGCAGCACGACGGGTTCCGTGGTATCGGCCAACCCCAATGCAACAAGAGCATACAGCGTGACTGGAACAGATGCGAATGGCTGCTGGAATACAGCAACAACAAACGTCCTGGTGTATGCATTACCGGTAGTAACAAGCAATTCGGCGGCTATCTGCCTTGCCCAGCAAACGGCCAGCCTGACAGCATCGGGCGCAAACACTTATAGCTGGGCACCCGCAGCGGGCCTGAGCTCTGTTGCCGGCTCTTCTGTAACGGCTACTCCTTCTGTCAGCACCAGTTATACGCTTACCGGCACCGATCTGAACGGATGCTACGATGATACCGTCATTACCGTGCAGGTATATGCCATCCCGGCACTCACCGTTGCCCCGGCAGCGATCTGCGCCGGCCAGCAGACCGCTACCTTAACGGTTGCAGGAAATCCGGCGACCTATAGCTGGACGCCTAACACCGGCTTAAGCGCGACAACGGGCTCTGTGGTGATTGCCAGTCCTGCGGCAACGACTCACTATACGATACAGGCCACCGATGCGAATGGTTGCTATAACTCAGCCGGTACAACGGTCACTGTCCATCCTATTCCTGTTATGAGCGTCAATGGCTCCGGGATTTGTGTTGGACAGCAAACGGCCAGTCTAACAGCCACCGGCTCCTCTACCTATAGCTGGGCACCGGCTACGGGCCTCAGTGCGACGACGGGCTCGCTTGTGCTTGCCAATCCGAATGCCAGTACTAACTACAGTGTTCAGGGAACCGACCTTCATGGCTGTGTCAGCTTTACCACGACGAATGTAACGGTCTGGGGCCTGCCTTTCATTACTGCCGGTAGCGGTACTATTTGCGCAGGACAGCAAACGCTTACGCTCAACGCTACGGGAGCCACAAGCTATACCTGGTTCCCGGTGTCCGGGCTTAGCAGCGCCACGGGAGCTACCGTCCAGGCAAATCCCGGAACCACGACGACCTATACTGTAACTGGTAGAGATAGTAACGGCTGTACGAACGATACGACCACAACCATAGAGGTGAAGCCTCTTCCCCAGGCGGCATTCAATTATACGAATGCCTGCATCAACGCATTGCCAGTGTTATTCGACGCGGCAGGCTCCTCTATCGCTGTTGGCACCAATACGCTTTACAGCTGGCATTATGGTGATGGCTCCACGGGCAGTGGCCTCAGCTCCAGCCATGTGTATAATAACGTGGGAATCTATACAGCCAGCTTGACGGTGACTTCCGATTTTGGATGTACTTCTGTGCTGAGCCGGCAAACGGAAGTTTACCAAAAACCCCTGGTGAGCATCAGCGCCGGTGCCGGCGTATGCTTTGGAACTGCCAGTAGCTTTACCGCCAAGAGCCTTGCCGGCAGCGGTACGGTCTCGTCCTGGTTATGGGATGTCAACAACAGCCTTAACAGCACCGAGCTCAGCGGGCAGAGCGGCAGTTATACATTTCCTGCCGCGGGAACACACACCCTCAGCCTCATCACCATCACCAATCACAATTGCCGCGATACCCTGAGGCGTACCGTGTATGTGAACCATGTTCCCAATCCTGATTTTAGTGCAGATCATCCCGCCGGTTGCCCTTTGCCCCATTGCGTGAATTTTACGGACCTTACACCGGCTATTCCTTTACCGGCAAAGCTGGTGCAATGGTATTGGGATTTCGGAAACGGGCAAGGCGTCACATCGGCAAGCGGCAGCTCACAGGGCAACTGCTATTCCAACACCAGCACTCAGCAGGCAGCCTTATACACGGTTACCCTGACCGTGAGTACCGACAGTGGTTGCGTGGCTTCTGAGATCAGGCCCGGATTTATTACGGTATATCCCAAACCGGTTGCCTCCTATACCACGCATGCCAACTTAGGAAATGTCCTGGTGCCACAGGTGCAGTTTATCAATCAGTCGAGCGACTACGATGCCTGGACCTGGAGTTTTGGAGATGGCCCGCAGCTGGACTCCGTAAACCGGAACCCTGAGCATTACTATACATCTGCCGATGCCGGGAAGTACCATTCGGTGTTGATTGTGGCTAATGCATACGGATGTACCGATACGGCCTATGTGCTGGTAGAGATTGCTCCGGAATTCGCCTTTTACATACCAAACGCTTTTACTCCGAACGGCGATGGCATCAACGATGTGTTCACCGGTATGGGCATGGGCATTGCGGATTATGAGATGTGGATCTTCGACCGCTGGGGTGCCATGATCTACCACACCAACGACATCAGCCGGGGATGGGATGGCGGCTTAAAAGATACCGGTGTCAAGCAGGAGGTGTATGTATGGAAAGTTTTTCTGAAAGATGTCAGTGGTGTTTCCCGGGAATACACAGGCCATGTTACTCTCCTACGGTGATAGGTCTTGTCTTGTGTGGTTAATAAGGTTTGTAACCAATGCTGATGATGCCGGTGTAGCAGGTCTGGTTAAATGACGAGAGCGGATGCGCCGCTTTTTTGTTCCAGCGCCTGGCTTTCCAGGCAGAACCCGATACATCGTATTCGGCTTCCGCGATCAGGGAAATAGCAAAACGCTTGATGATTATTTTGGGCTGAATGCTGATCTTGGGAGAAAAGAAAGGATTTTTCTGTGAGATGTATTCGTTGTTGATGAGCGTGGTGCGGCCGGTGTTGAAGCCCAGGTAAATATTGAGGTTCACCGTTTTCTTCAGGTTCGAGAAGGAAGGCCCGAATGCAGCGCCAAACACAAAACCCGATAAGGTTGTCTTCAGGCTGTCTTGGAGCATCACCGTTGCAGGAACAACTTTGTAGTAGTTGAAAAGAGCTCTTATCCTGCGTGAGCGTGGAAAAAGATGATCGTATCCACTTATGCCGACGCCAACCACAGAAGGCGGCGTGGAAAGCGAGGTGCGCTCCACGGTATTCAACTGGCTGTAGATGTTGTTAATATAGATGCGGTTGCCGTAATAGAGGTCCAGGGTCACCTGGTGATAAAACTTCGGGGCAGGCGGTTTTTCTTTTTCAATTTTGATCCGGTTCACCTGCGCGGTAGCCGGGATAAGAAGTGTTATGAAAAAAAGGGCTAAGAGTTTATGCATAAAACGAAAGAATGGTTGATGGTATAACATGGTCCGGAGAAATTGTTACGGGAGAATGTTTGAGACACCGTTTCGGATGAGTGTGCAGAGATTTAGGCTTGGTATAAGGGAGGCGGTAGTCATCACAATAATCGCTGGGGCGCTTGATCTGCTGCTGTTGCATAAAGTGTGATGAGTTAATCTGTCCTTGGAAATAGAATCAAATATCGGATGCTGTTACGTGAAACTCACATTTGACAGGCTCTTTTCCAAATTTTTTTAGTTTACGTTTATTTGGAATGATCCAATTGTCAGAATTAGCGGCATCTTTTTTTATGATCCCTGTTGAAGATGATACGTGTATGGTACTGAACTCGCAGGGACAGCAGCTAAACCGGCTTTTATCTCCCAGCCCGCTCAATACTTTAAGGGTCTCATAAGAATTGGGCTGAATGTCTTTAACGACTGTATCTCTATTCCCTCCGGACATATCAAAATATGTCACCCTAAGCTTTTGGCCGGTATCGTTGTATATTTTCAGATCTCCGAATAAACCGGGGTCGCAGCTTGCAAGGTATAGTACAGATGAAAAAAGTAAAATGATTTTATAGAGTTTCATGGCTGCTTAACTTAGTGAGTTTATGTGTCAGGATTTAAGTCTTTGGGTATGGCTTACTGGCAATCTATCCGGGATAGTCGGGGTTATAATTTGAAGAATAGCTATGACTAAAAATAATCATTTTTTTTATGCCGGTTAAGAGAACTATAAATACCCGAAGCGGTAGCCTATGCCGAGAACAGCGCTGATCCCGGTTTGCGACATATTGGCGAGAGGTACATTTGTTTTGCCATTAATATAAGACGGAATCCATTTGAGGTTCGTGACATCCCCCTGGGCTGTGATGGTGAGCGAAAGGGCTACATTTTTTACGATCACTTTGGGCTGGATGCTGATCTTCGGACAGAAAAAAGGTTTCTGAACGGAAACGAAGTCCTTGTTTTTTAGAGTAGATCTTCCCGAATTGAATCCTAAATAGCCACTGATACTCAGGTTGCCGTTGGCGCTCCGAAAACGCTTGCCCAGGCCCATCCCAAACCGGGCACCCGAGTATGTGGCCTGGATGGTATCGTGGATCGCAATAAACTGCGGCAGGTATTTCTGGGCGTCAATCTGGTAGGAAAAGTACGTAGGGCCAATAGCCCATTCATAACCCGAGATGCCGATGCCTACTACCTGCGGTGGTAAATTGAAATTCAGGTTTTCGCCGGTATTGAGCTGCCTGTAAAAATCATCCTGGTAGGCGAGGTAGCCGAAATACAGATCAAAGCTATGAGTGCCGGTACGTGGTGGCTTTACCTCAGGCGTTTTTTCTTTGGCGATCTTGATGGTGGAAACCTGGGAGAAGGCAACAGATGAAGAGAGTAATATAAAGCATAGAAGTTTATTCATAGAGCGTCATAAGTGGCTTCAGATATAATGCAAGATAAGGAAAAAGTGACGAAGAGGCTATCACCTGGATGGTTCATTTTTTCACTCGGATGCGTTGGTATACCGCTCTGTATGGTTTGCTACGTTATGTTACCGCTCAGAATTTTCGAAGCCAGACCTTCATGGTGTTCTTTATCGACAGGGTGTCGCTGTCATCTGCGTAAGTCATCACAGATAAGCGAAGCTCGTTTTCAATATCCCAGGCGTAGCATCTGAAATTATGATAATCCTGATTAAAAATGCTGTCATCCTTTACCAATGCGGGTTCTTTATTGAAAGCATCTGTAAAATGCTTTACCACATCGCTCACGGTATTGGTAAACACTTGTGAATAGACCTGAATCTCATTTTTTTCAAAAAGCATCCAAAAGGCATTGATATCCTGATGGCCTTCTTTGGTCCAGTAAAAATCCGGGTAATGAATGAAGTGGAGTATGATTTCTTTTACCAGCTCATCAGCCTCTTCAAAATTGTAGTAGAGGCGAATCTCTTCCATTTCGCCGATCTCAGCATCATATTTCAAAAAAGGATTGCTATAGAGCTTTTTCTCTGCATAAGGGCCTTCTTTCGTTTCAACAGTAGAAATAGGGGCTCCCAAAGCAATTCCCCTGAAATTGATACCCGGTTCTTTGATAATGTCGTTGATGAGAGACATTGTATTCATAAAATGTAATGCTATAGTTGTATAAGAAAAAAGCCCTTATCTCTGCTGTCGGACAAGGGCTTTTCAGTTTGTGTAATAGAAATTAATCTACATTATCGTGCAGGAACGAATTGTTCGGGCGGATCTCGATGTTCTTGTTCTCGTCCGTTCCCAGCGTATAGCGCGATACCTGTGAATCTTTGGAAGGATTCGTGCCATCATTTTGCAGATTCAGCTGCTTGCGCTGCCAGGCCGATTCTTTCTCTAAATGAGCGAGGCCTTCCGGTGTTTTCATTTTCAGCGTCAGCTCTTTCAGCTTTTTAATGCGCTCCTGTGCCAGGCGGATCTGCTCCTCGCGGCTGTTAGGCATCGCTTTGTTCTCTTCTTCGCTATCATCATCCGACGTAATATCATTGATCACAAATTCCTGTTTGGTGGTTTCGGTGATAGACGTATTTTCGTTGGCAATGGTGTGAGAGGTTTCTACGGAAAAGGTTTCTTCTTCCAGGCTGAATACCTTGATCTCCGGCTTGCTTTCCTCCTCTTTTTTCTCCTCTGCCTTATTTTCTACAGCTACATTTGCTGAGTTTGTCGAAGTCTGCTCTTCTTCTTTGGTGTATACAAAAGGCTCGCTTTTCTGGATTTCATCGATGATGTTCGTTTGTACGGGCTCTTGCTTGGTTACTGCAGGCTCGTCCAGCTTCACGATCTTACGCTCCTGGAAAACCGGTGCTTCATAACCGGAGCTCATCTTGCTGTTGAAGCCCGTAGCAATGATCGTCACCGATACATTATCGCCCAAAGATGGATCGGTGCCGTAACCCGTGATGAGCTCGGCTGTTCCCCCGGCTGCCTCCTGGATATAATCGGTGATCTCACCGAACTCGTCCATTTCGATATCGTCGCTTCCGCTCATGATATTCAATAACACGTGGCGTGCGCCGCTGATGTCATTATCATTCAGTAAAGGAGAAACCAAAGCCGCTTCTACCGCGCGCAGGGCACGTTTTTCGCCGCTCGCAATGGCAGAGCCCATAATGGCCACACCACTTTCCTGCATCACGGTTTTCACGTCATTAAAATCCACGTTCACGTGCATGTGCAGGCTGATGATCTCAGCGATGCTCTTCGCCGCATTGGTCAATACATTGTCGGCGTGAGCAAAGGCTTCCGTCATTTTCAGGCTTCCGTAGATTTCGCGCAGCTTGTCGTTACCGATCACGATGAGCGTGTCTACGTATTTTTTCATTTCTTCGAGGCCTTTCTCCGCTTGCTCGCGGCGTTTTTTTCCTTCGAAGGTAAATGGAATGGTTACAATACCAACCGACAGGATGCCCAGCTCCTTCGCAATAGAAGCAATGACCGGAGCCGCTCCTGTACCTGTGCCACCGCCTAAGCCGGCAGTAATGAAAACCATTTCGGTATTGGCAGTCAGGAGGCTCTTGATCTCGTCGATGCTCTCCAGGGCAGAGTCACGGCCTACTTCAGGGCGTGCGCCTGCTCCGAGGCCTTTCGTCAGGGAATTACCTAACTGGATTTTATGTGGTACAGGACTCTTCTCCAAAGCCTGCTTATCTGTATTGCAGATGATGAAATCCACACCTTTGATCCCAAGGCGGAACATGTGGTTCACCGCGTTGCTGCCGCCGCCGCCGACGCCAATTACTTTGATAATTGAGCTTTCGTCTTTCGGTAATTCAAATTGCATCATGGTATTGAGTGTTAGTTGATTTGTATTGTTGTTGTTTGTTGTATGGTCCATTGTAAATGGTATTGGTACGCGTTTGTCTTTTTTTGTAGAAGTAAGCCTGTATGGCTGTGTGTTATCTCCTATGTTATGGTCTAATGTCTTCTGTCCCCTGTCTTTTGTCCATTGTTTTGTTCTTTCAATGGACATGGTACAGTAGGCAATGTACATCGTTCTACTCCACGTCGTCGCTCATCCAGTCTTTTGCTTTCGTAATCAGTGAGTCGAAAAAGTTGCCGACTTTCTTCGTCGAATGCCCGATTACTTTTTTCTCTTCTTTCTTTTTCGTTTCCGGTGTCACCGATACCAGTACTTTTTCTTCGTTCGGCTTTGAGGAATTCAGTCCACGTTTTGCTTCGCGCTCGTACTTCTCGATGCCTTTCATCACCAGGCCTACGCCCGTTGCATACATCGGGTTTTTCAGTTCGTCGTCTGCTCCGGCCAAATGCTCGTTTGGTGTGCCGATGCGGCAATCCATACCGGTTGTGAGCATCACCAGCTGCGGCAGGTGTTTCAGCTGAGAGCCACCGCCCGTCACCACGATACCGCCGGCCAGCTTACGCTCGAAACCTGAATTCTTAATTTCAAATAACACAAACTCCAGGATCTCTTCCATACGTGCCTGGATAATCTGCGCCAGCGTATTTACGGAAATTTCTTTGTGCGGGCGTCCTCTCAATCCGGGGATCGAGATTACCTCGTTCAATTGATTCTCCTGTGCCAAAGCAGAGCCGAAGCGCATCTTCAATTGTTCTGCCTGAGTTTTAATAATGCCGCATCCTTCTTTGATATCTTCGGAAATGATATTACCACCGAAAGGAATTACCGCTGTATGGCGGATGATGCCATCATAGAAGATCGCCACATCTGTTGTTCCACCGCCAATGTCGATCAGTACCACGCCGGCTTCTTTTTCCTCATCGCTCAGCACGGCATCGGCGCTGGCCAATGGTTCCAGGTGCAGGTCCACCGTTTTTAATTTCGCACGGTCCACGCATTTGAAAATATTTTTTACCGCCGACACGTGGCCGGTGATGATATGGAAATTTCCTTCCAGGCGAATCCCTGAATGACCGATCGGGTTGCGGATGCCACCTTCGTTGTCGATGATGTATTCCTGCGGGATCACATGAATGATCTCCTCACCCGGGCTCATCACCAGGCGGTGCATGTTGTCGATCAGCTGATCCACGTCACTCTGGCTGACTTCGTCTTCCAGCGAACGGCGGGTCACCATGCCGCGGTGCTGCATGCTTTTAATGTGTTGCCCGGCAATACCCACGATCACTTCTTCAATGTCGATGTTTGCTTTGTCAGAAGCCACGCGGATGGCAGTTTTAATAGATTCGATGGTTTGCTCGATGTTAGCCACCACACCACGCTGCACGCCCAGCGACTCGGCTTTGCCGACGCTGAGGATCTCCACTTTACCGTGAGCATTTTTGTAGCCCACGATGGCTGCGATCTTAGTTGTACCGATATCCAGACCTACAACAAGCTCTGCATTTTCCGGTATGTTCCTGTGTGTTTGGTTAGTGTCCATAAGTTATTTTTTAGTGCAAACCACCTGGTTTTTATATTTTATATTAATGATGGCGTATTTGTTCCAGCCGTCTGTTTTGTTTAATCCTTCTGTATAGAATAATTTCAATTTCTCAAATTTCTCCTTCAGGTCTTTTACCTCTCCGAATACGATCCGGTGATCTCCGATCGAAGGGTATAACTCTATTTCCTTATCATTCGTTACATTGATTTGATGGATCAGGCTTGTTAAAACCGAGTCTGCCGCAATGTAAGTCGACAAGGTGTAAATGTCGTCGAGTACGCTTACTTTGCTCAGTGCTTCGTTTTTGGTGATGTCATTCACCGGCATCGCATAGCGTTTGGCGAAAGGCTCATTGATAGCACCTGTTGCAATCAACACACGTGCCGTGTATGAATCGTTGAGCGGCATCAGCTTCGACTGCGTGTCGATGTAGTAGCTTTCTCCCTCGCTTGTGAAAACCCTCACCACCGGTGTGCGCTGCGTCACGTTCATCGTCACGTCGCCATTAATGTCAACCGCCACTTCGGCGTTCTCAATGGCAGGGTGCGAGTTCAGCGCTTTCTCAAGGTCGGTCACCCGGATGCTTCCCAGTTGCGCCTTCAGGATAGAGTCTTTGCGATCTCTGAAAAACGCTTTGACATCCTGCTCGTCGATAAAGCTGTTCTCATCCGTGTTGAGGATGGTTACCGTTAAATTCCCGGCGATCACTGCTTTCTCTTTTTTGCTCACGAATGCCAGCGAAGCCAGCAAGCCTGATAATCCAATAATCCAAAGAACGGCTATGCCTATTTTTCGTATGTTCAGTTTTTTCATTTCAGTACTTTAACCGCAAAGGCGCGGAGTGTTCGCAAAGAGCGCAGAGTTTTAATCTTACGTCTCAATACTCATCCCGATAGCTATCGGGACTCATGACTCACTTCTCTCCTTCAACAACTCTTCAATCGGTTCGATCAGGGCATCAATATCTCCGGCTCCGAGCGTCATGACCACTTCAAGGGGATGCGTTCTTAAAAAATCAATTACCTGTTCTTTCGGAACCAGGTATTTGTTCTTCAGCTTCATCTTATCCAGCAGCATTTGCGAGTTGATCCCTTCGATCGGTTTCTCGCGTGCCGGGTAGATCTCCAGCAGGATGCATTCATCCAGCAGGTCGAGGCTTTCTGCAAACCCATCGGCAAAGTCGCGCGTCCGTGAAAACAAATGCGGCTGAAAGATGCCGGTCACTTTTTTATCCGGGTACAATTGTTTCGCAGAGCCAATGGCTGCTTTCAACTCCTCCGGGTGATGGGCATAGTCGTCGATGTATACCAGCGACGGTGTTTTCACGTGGTAATCAAACCTGCGTTTCACACCTTTAAAAGAACGGAGGGCTGTGTTGATCACATCCCCTTTAATTCCCAATTGTTGTGCAACAGCAGCTGCCGCAATCGAGTTCTCTACATTATGCAAGCCCGGTAAGCCAATGGCCACGTGGTTTACAGCTTCTACAGGGCTGATAATATCATAGCAAAATTCGCCCTCGCGAATGTGGATATTAGCTGCACAATATTCAGTACCTAAATTTAGTGAGTAGATCAGCCGCTTACGGTTGAGTGTCAAATCGTTATCAACAGTTTTTTTAACAATCAAAAATCCATCTTCTTTCACCTGGCCTGCAAATTGCGTGTAGGTCGCCAGCATGTCTTCGGCTGTTCCGTAAATGTCGAGGTGATCCGCGTCAACGCTTGTTATGACGGTGATGTAGGGCGTCAGCGTGAGAAAGGAACGGTCGTACTCATCCGCTTCCACCACGACGAATGCATCGGGATCGGTGGCATCTCCCAACAGCAGATTGGTTTTATAATTCCGGGAAATGCCTCCCAGGAAGGCAAAGCAATTGATTCCCGCCGTTTTCAGGATATGTGTGACGAGCGTGGTGGTCGTTGTTTTTCCATGCGTACCGGCAATGGCAATCGTGCGAAACTGTTTGGTAATTTCTCCCAGTACCTGCGAGCGCTTTTGCAAGTGGTAGTTCTGTGATTGTACGAAAGTGAATTCCCGGTGATCCCTGGGAACCGCCGGCGTATACACGATCAGGATCTCTTCTTTGGAATAAGCGGAAAAGAACTCTTTTACGAGGGCTTCATTCTCGTTGTAATGAATGCCGATGCCTTCCTGCTCCAGCTCGATGCAAAGCGCCGATCTGGTTTTGTCATAGCCGTAAACGGTTTTGCCGTAATGCCTGAAATACCGCGCCAGCGCGCTCATACCGATTCCGCCAACACCAAGAAAATAATAGAGCTTATAGTTAAGAATGTTCATCAGGAAATAGGATAGTTGGCCAGTTTTAAGACTTCACGCGCAATGACATTGGCCGAATTATGGAAAGCCATCTGGCTGATATTATTGGTAAGTGTCACCTGCCGGGCATTGTTGCCGAGCAGGCTGATAGCGGTTTCTACAAGTTTTTGATGCGCTTCGCTATCCTTCACCAGGAGCGCGGCATTTTTGTCGACCAGGGCCATGGCGTTTTTGGTCTGGTGGTCTTCCGCTACGTTGGGCGAAGGAACTAAAATGCTCGGCATGCCAATATTGCAAAGCTCGGAGATAGAGCTGGCTCCGGCGCGTGAGATCACAATATCGGCAGCCGCATAAGCCAGGTCCATGCGGGAGATGAACTCCAGCGGATAAATGCCATTGTTGGAAAAAGGCTTGCCCTGCTCCACAGCCGTTAGGTAATAGGTCTTTCCCGTTTGCCAGAGCAGTTGAATGTTCTGATCAACCAGCTTCGACAGGTTCGCGCCAAGCGCTTCGTTGATGGTGCGTGCGCCGAGGCTGCCGCCGATCACGAGGATCACTTTTTTATTCGGGCTTAATTTAAAGAAGGCCTGCGCTTCTCCTTTTTTATCTTTCAGTCCCTGGATGTCCTGCCGCACCGGGTTTCCGGTGATGAGGATCTTATCTTTCGGAAAAAATTTCTCCATGCCCTCGTAAGCCACGCAAATCCGGTTGGCCCGTTTGGAAAGGATTTTATTGGTGACACCCGCGTAGGAGTTTCCTTCGTGGAGCAGGGTAGGCACACCTTGCCGTGCGGCCGCGCGCAACAAAGGGCCGGAAGCATAGCCGCCGGTACCTACAGCCACATCCGGCTTAAATTCCTGTACAATTTTTTTGGTTTTCATCATGCTGCGGATGATGAGGAAAGGCAGTTTCAGGTTGGCCAGTGTGAACTTTCTCTGGATGCCGGCAATGGGAACGCCGATGATCTTATAACCCGCATTGGGCACTTTTTCCATTTCCATTTTCCCGAGGGCGCCTACAAACAGGATCTCGGCATCAGGTACCAGCTTTTTAATCTCGTTGGCAATGGCTACTGCGGGGAAGATATGCCCGCCTGTGCCGCCGCCGCTTAATATGACTTTGAGTGGTTTCATTTATTCTTTTGTTGAAATAACTCTGGCTTTGAGATAAACAAATTCCCTCTTTCAAGAGGATGCCCGAAGGGCGGGAGATGTGTTCTTTGTATTTCTTTAAACATTCTCCGGCCTGCGGCCACCTCCTTCAAAGGAGGAATTGTGAATCATAAAAGCATTGGCATATCTCATAAATATTATTTTTTGAAAATTATTGCTCAAATTCAAACAATATTATTCAGTCACTACTTCCTGTTTCTCTTTCGTTTCAGATGCCCTGCTCACACTTAGGATAATACCTATAGAGATACAGGTAAACCAGATCGAGGTACCACCCATACTCACCAATGGCAAGGGCTGCCCTGTGACGGGGAAGAGGTTCACGGCTACCGCCATATTGATGAGCGCCTGGAATACCAGGCTAAAGCTCAGGGCCACGGCAATTAAGCCTCCGAAGGTTTTCTCAGAATCCCTTAAGATCCGGATGCCGCGGAACAACAGGATCATGTACAGGAACAACATGATAAAGCCCGTGAACAAACCGTATTCTTCAATAATGATAGCATAGATAAAATCGGAAGAGGCCTGTGGTAAAAAAGCACGCTGTGTGCTATTGCCCGGTCCTTTGCCGATGACGCCGCCCATAGCAATGGCAATCTTAGCCTGCTCGCTCTGGTAGTTGCTTTTGGCATCTCCGCTTCTGAAATTCTCAATCCGTGCTTTCCAGGTCGGGCCACGGCCTCCGGGAATCGACTCCGGTGCAAACCATACCAGGGTTAAGAATAAGATGCCGGCAACGACGCACATACCAAGGATCTTCAGGATGATCTTAATATGAATGCCGCCAACGAACATAGTGAACAGGCAGCATACAAAGAGTAAAGAAGCAGTGGAAAAGTTGGCAGGTAAGATCAGTGCGCAGATAATACCTACCGGAAGAATCAGGTATTTTAAGACAGACTTGAGATCATTGAGCTGGCCCTGCTTGACCGTAATGGTGCGCGCTACAAAAATGAGAAGAACGATCTTGGCGATGTCGGAAGATTGAAATGTTAACCCTAACCCCGGAATTTCAATCCAGCGACTCGCACCGCCGGCACTTTCTCCTTTTAATAACGTAAACAACAATAAGGGAACGACTAAAAACAAACCGATCTGCCCGACCCTGGAAAATAAGGTATAGCGCAGCTTGTGGATGAAGTACATGATCACAATTCCACCGATGATGGTGATGAAGTGCTTGATCAGGTACGATTCGGCATTGCCCTGTTTGTATTTATTGGCAAGCGTCACCACCGAGCTGTAAACAACCAACGTCGACAGGAGCGAGAGCAGGAACACAATCGTCCAGATCACCCGGTCTCCTTTAAAGTTTGCTAATTGTTTCATGGTTTGTTGTTTTTAAATACCTGTTTTTACATCCTCCGGCCTTCGGCCACCTCCTTCAAAGGAGGAATGCGTTTGGCTTTTTGTTTGGTGTTTGACTTTTAATTTTTCAGTTTCACCAATTCCCTCTTTGAAGAGGGTGCCCGGAGGGCGGGAGATGTCGTTCTGACTTTTACAAATTATCTCACACCTCAATACTCACTACTAGTATTTCAATTCTCTTTCAGCACCAGCTCCTTAAATTTATTTCCCCTGTTCTTGTAATTGTCAAAGGCTTCATTGCTTGGGCATGCCGGCGTAAATAATACCGCCTGGTTGGCAATGGCCTTGCTTTTTGAAAGCTCTACGGCATTCTCCATGTTATCCACTACGATTACCATCACGTGTTGTCTGAACACATGCTTTATTTCCGCGATCCGCCTGCCGTAATAGATCACGGTGCGGATGTTGTAATAGTTGCTGAACGTGAACCACGAATAATCGGTCTTGCTGTCGTCGCCGCCAATGATCAGGATCAGCTCCGCATCGATGGAATTGATGCTTTCTGCTGCCAGCCTGGCGTTGGTGGCTTTTGAATCGTTGATGTAAGTCACGTCATTGAGCACAGCAACTACTTCCATGCTGTGCTCCGTATCCCTGGTAAAAGAATTTAAAGTGTTTAATGCCTGTTGTTTAACAATCTCCTTCATGTAATTTTCGGTCTGTATGCTTGTTGTTATTTAAAAAAAATTAATCTGTTGTTATAGTGATCTTACGGCTGCTTTAAATTGAGCGCCGCGGTCTTCGTAGTTCTGGAACATGTCGAAGCTTGCGCATGCCGGTGACAGCAAAACCGCGTCGCCTTTGGTAGCAAGCTTGTAGCACATCGCTACCGCTTCCATGGCGGAGCCTGCCTCCATGATTGTTTCGACAGAGCCTTTGAAAGCTTTGATGATCTTGGAGTTGTCTACGCCGAGGCATACGATGGCCTTTACCTTTTCTTTCACCAGGTCCATCAGTTCCTCGTAATTGTTGCCTTTGTCCTGTCCGCCGAGGATCAGGACCGTCGGTTTCTGCATGCTTTCCAGGGCATACCAGGTGGAGTTGATGTTGGTGGCTTTTGAATCATTGATAAATTCAATGCCGTTGATCGATGCTACGAATTCGAGGCGGTGCTCTACATTCACGAAGTCTTCCAGGCTTTCGCGAATGATGTCTTTGCGTATGTCAACGATACGCGCCGCCAACGAAGCAGCCATTGAGTTGTAAACATTATGTTTACCGGCCAATGCTAATTGTTCTATGGTCATGGTTAAGGGTTTAGGGTTATTATTATAATTAAGGGTTATTTCATGTTCATTCAGGTAAGCGCCGTTGCCTTCAATGTGTTTTTTGATGCTGAAGGGAATGAGCTGCGCATTTACCGTATGGCTTTTCATGTACTCGTCTATCACGCTGTCATCGGCACAGTACACAAAAAAATCAGCTTTGCCCTGGTTTTGCGTGATGCGGAATTTGGAAGCCACATAGTTCTCAAATTTGTAATCGTAGCGATCCAGGTGATCCGGCGTGATGTTCAGGAGGATTGCCACATCCGCTTTAAAATCAAACATCCCGTCGAGCTGAAAGCTGCTGAGCTCAAGCACATAGTAATCGTAGTTCTCTTTTGCGACCTGGTAAGCAAAGCTTTTTCCGACATTGCCACCCAATCCCACGTTGTAGCCTGCTTTCTGCAGGATGTGGTAGGTAAGCATCGTCGTCGTCGTTTTGCCGTTGCTGCCCGTGATGCAAATCGTTTTGGCATCGGTATAGCGGCCCGCAAATTCGATCTCGGAGATCACGGGGATGTTTTTTTCCTTCGCTTTCTTAACCAGCTCTACTTTATCGGGAATGCCGGGGCTCTTGATAATCTCGTCCGCGTTCAGGATCAGCTCTTCCGTATGCTGCCCTTCCTCAAAAGGAATATTATTGTTCTGTAACTCGGTTTTATATTTTTCCTTGATCGGGCTTTTGTCGGATACAAACACGGCAAAGCCTTTAGCCTGCGCCAGGATGGCACTGCCTACACCGCTTTCGCCGCTTCCTAATATCACGATCCGTTTGCTCACGTTCTGTTTGGTTCTATCTTAATTTTAAAGTCACAATGGTTAATGCCGCCAGCATAATGCAAATGATGAAAAAGCGCATCACGATCTTCGACTCATGGAATCCCGATTTCTGATAATGGTGATGCAGCGGCGCCATTTTAAACAAGCGGTTGGCCTTCGCATATTCCAGGCCGCGTTTTCGTTTCTGGTATTTGAAATAATACACCTGTAAGATCACAGATAAGCTTTCCACGAAGAATACACCGCATAAAATCGGGATGAGTAATTCCTTGCGGATAGCGATCGCATACACCGCAATGATCCCGCCGATGGCAAGGCTTCCCGTATCGCCCATGAATACCTGTGCCGGAAAGGCATTATACCACAGGAAGCCCACGCAGGCACCCACGAATGCTGCCATGAACACCACCAGCTCACCCGTATTGGGAATGTACATGATGTTCAGGTAATCGGCAAAAATCGTGTTGCCGCTTACGTAAGCCAGGATGCCCAGGGTCGTTCCGATGATGGCGCTCGTTCCCGCAGCAAGTCCATCGATACCATCCGTAATGTTGGCCCCGTTCGATACCGCTGTAATAATCAGGATCACGATCGGGATAAAGATGAGCCAGCCATATTCTACCGCTTTGTCACCCATAAAAGACAATACCCTGGTGTAATCGAACTCGTTGTTTTTGACAAACGGAATGGTTGTTTTGATTGTCTTTACAGGGCTTGCCGCATACTTAGGCATTTTGACATCATTCGGATTGCTGATCATCGAGTCAAAGGAATACTGGCTCTGGCCGTTGGAAACCAGGCGTTCTTTGATTACCACATCCGGGTGAAAATAAAACACGGAACCAACAATCAACCCGATTCCCACTTGCCCTACAATTTTAAATTTTCCTTTTAAGCCTTCCTTGTTCTTTTTAAATACCTTGATGTAATCGTCAATAAAACCAATAGCTCCCAGCCATATCGTGGAAATGAGCATGAGCACGATGTAGATATTATGGATCTTGGCAAACAATAGCGTAGGAATGATGATTGCCGCCAGGATGATCAAACCACCCATGGTCGGTGTTCCTGCTTTTTCATTTTGTCCCTGTAAGCCAAGCTCACGAATGGTTTCACCGATCTGCTTCCTGCGGATGAAATTGATGATGCGTTTGCCGAACACCATGGTAATGATGAGGGAGCTCAACAACGCCAGCGCCGCCCTGAAGGAGATGTACTGGAACACGCCCGCGCCCGGAAAGTTGAGCTGATCTAAGTAGTGGAACAGGTAATAAAACATATTATATATCGAGTGCTTTAAAGGTTTCTTTGACTATTTCAAAATCATCAAAAGGGTGCTTCACGCCGTTGATCTCCTGGTACTTCTCATGGCCTTTGCCTGCCACGAGAATGATGTCGCCCGGTTTTCCAAAGGCCGCTGCTGTTCTGATCGCTTCCTTACGGTCGCTGATGCGCAGCGTTTTTTTGGCGTTTGCCGGATCAATGCCTGCCTGCATCTGGTCCAGGATCGTTTCCGGGTTTTCACTTCTCGGGTTGTCGCTGGTCAGGATCACCTTGTCGCTGTACTCGCAGGCAATCTTCGCCATCAGCGGGCGCTTTGCCGCGTCGCGGTCTCCGCCGCATCCTGCGAGGGTTATCACCTGCTCGTTGCCTGTACGGATATCCTTGATCGTTTCCAGTACATTCTTTAATGCATCGGGCGTATGCGCATAATCCACAATCGCCACGATCCCTGTTTTTGATTTAATATATTGAAACCTTCCCTCAACGGAATTGAGGTTGCTTAGTGTTGTCAGTACCTGTGTTTTGTCCTGCTTCAAAATCTGCGACACCGCATATACCACCAGGATATTGTAGGCGTTAAAAGAGCCGATGAGCTTTACCCATACCTCCTGGTTGTCGATGTTCAGCAGTAGCCCGTGCAGGTGGTTCTCCACCACGCGGCATTTGAAATCAGCGACGGATTTGAGCCCGTAAGTATATTTTTTTGCTTTGGTGTTCTGCAGCAATACCATGCCGTTGCGGTCGTCCTTGTTGGTAAGCGCAAAAGCATCGTCTGGCAGCTGATCGAAAAATAATTTCTTTGCCTTGATGTATTCCTCAAAGGTCTTGTGGTAATCCAGGTGATCGTGTGTGATGTTGGAGAAAGCCCCGCCGGTAAATTTCAGGCCACTGATGCGGTGTTGTACCACCGCATGAGAGCTCACTTCCATAAAAGCGTACTGGCAACCTTCTTCCACCATTTTGGCAAGCAGCTCGTTCAAGGCCAGGGCATCCGGAGTTGTATGCGTGGAAGGGATCACGTTGCCATTGATCTTATTTTCCACCGTCGAAAGCAGGCCGACATGATAGCCAAGCCCACGGAATAAGTTGAACAGCAGGGTCACGGTCGTTGTCTTACCATTAGTGCCGGTCACCCCGATCAGCTTCAGCTTCTCGGATGGATTATCGAAAAAGTTGCAGGCAATATATCCCAGGGCTTCCGAAGAATTCAGAACTTTCACATAGGTGATGTTCGGCTTTTGATTCAGCGGCAGCTCTTCGCAAACAATGGCTACAGCACCGCTTTCAATGGCTTTGTCAATATAGGAGTGGCCGTCGGCGGTAGTTCCCCTGGTGGCAATAAATAAAGAATCTTTCTTTACTTTTCGCGAGTCGAAGGCAGCAGAAGAGATGGCGACATTGGTAGAACCAACGACTTCCTCAAGTCTTGTTTTGTAAAGTATGTCGCTAAGCAACTTCATTTTTAAGCTTTATCTCTTTAGTACGATTAGTATTCGCTTTCCCGTTTTTATTGTTCCTTGTCTGATGTCTTTCTCAACTCAATATCAATGTGATCTTATCTCCCTTATTAAATTTCTGTCCGGCCTCGACCGATTGTTTTTTTACCGAGCCCATGCCCAATAGCTTCACGTGAAAGCCTGAATTTTCAAGCAGGAACAAAGCGTCCTTCGCCGATAAGCCGTTTAAATTCGGAACGATTCCTTTTTTCAGCTGGCTTTCCAGGTTTGTACCTTGCAGCACTACTTTCGAAGAATCGCTTGTATTTCTGGATACATAAGCCTCATCGCTGGCATCTGTTTTTACAGGTAGTTTCAATGCTTTCGTGGCGATCAGCATCTCATTGTTTTTCGATTTGATGCTGGCCGGCGCTTTCGTCAGCAGGTCCTGTTTGTTGTTGATCGGCTGCATAAAATCGAGGCTGCTTGAATACACTTTTTCGGCAATCTCTTTAAACACCGGTCCGGCAATAAGGCCACCGTAATAAGTTCCTTTACCCGGGTTGTAAACCACCACGATGCAGGTGTACAGCGGGTTGTCCGCCGGAAAATAACCTACGAAGGAGGCCTGGTATTTGCGGTTCCCTGCCGATCCGTACATCGATTCGCCGACAACGCGCTCCGAGCCTGTTTTGGCAATCTGTGCCGTTCCTGTTTTGCCGCCTACTTTAAAAGCGGTAATGTTCAGGCCTTTGCCGCTGCCATTCTGTACCACCCCTTCCATCATGATCTTGGCTTTCTTAATCGTTTCCGGCTTCGCGATCTGTTCCACCAGTACTTCCGTGCTATAGGTTTTCACGGTCTTGCCATTGTTAATGATGGCTTTTTCAAAACGCGGCTTTACCATTTTTCCGTCGTTGGCAACAGCATTGTAGAACGCGAGGATCTGTAGAGGCGTTAACAGCGTTTCATAACCGTAGCTCATCTGTGGGAGTGTCACACCCGACCAGTCGGAGCTTTGGGTATTTTTAATCAGCGGTGCCGCTTCACCCGGAATGGATAAGCCCAGTTTTTGGTTCAGGTGATAGGATTTGATCCGGTCAACATATTGCTGAGGATTCCGCGAAAAATACTTCATGATGGTTTTAGCCACACCTGTATTCGAAGACGTTTCAAAGATCTGCTGGATTGTCAGCACCGGTTCTTTGGGAGGGTGCGAATCCTTGATGGTTTTATTGTAGTAGGTCACTTCGCCGTTCCCTACTTGTACTTTTTCATCCAGGCTCACATTGAATTCATCAATCACCGCCATCAGGGAGGGAAGCTTAAAGGTCGATCCCGGCTCGGTTGCGTTCAGCACCGCATAGTTCAGGTTTTCCGAATAAGCATAATTGCTGGAGTCTTTTCCGGTGCGTGTTAAATTGGCAATGGCTTTGATCTCGCCGGTCTTCACTTCCATCAAAATCGCACAGCCATGTGTGGCGTTATTTTTCCTCAGGGTCTTTTCCAGTGCAGTTTCCGCCACATCCTGGATGTTGATGTCGATCGTGGTGATCAGGTCGTTTCCATTTTTCGGCTCTACCTCATTCTCATCATTAATCGGACGCCACACATCGCCTGCAATTTTCTGCATCAGGCGCTGCCCGCTGATCCCCATTAAGGTCGAATCGAAAGCACCTTCGAGGCCTACCGGCCTTACTCCTGCGCGCGACATGCCAATGGTACGGGCGGCAAGCATTTTGAACGGAAGCTCCCGTTTGTTCGTTTGTAAAGTTACTAATCCACCGCGCTTGCCTTTTTTGAAGATCGGGAAGGTTTTCAGGATCTGCAGGTTTTTGTATGACACGTTGCGTTTCAGAACAACATAACGGTCTCCGCTGTTACGCGCTTTCCGCAGGATCCTGGTATATTGCTTGGCAGTTTTGTCCTTGAACAGGTCAGCCAGCATAGCGCCCAGGGAATCTACCTTATCGTTGAATAATTTTTTATCAATGGAAGGCGCGTTAATATCTACTGCCACTTCATAGTAGGGCAGGGAAGTCGCGAGCAGGTTTCCGTTCACATCGAAAATATTGCCGCGTACTGCTTCGATCTCAAACACGCGCGTGTTGAAGGCTTCCGCTTTCCGCTTCCACTCGTCGCCTTCTATAAACTGAATCACACAGATCTTATACAGGATGGCAAGTGCAAAGAGGCACAAAAACATGTACACCAGGTAGGTCCTTGATAATATGTCCTTTTTGTTTTCCATTTGTTTCCCGTTTGTTTCCCGCAGATTTCGCAGATCGCACAGATTTTTTTATTTAGTTGTCTAATATCTAATGTTCATTGTCTCCTGCCGCTCACTTCCAACTGCTCACTGTTTTATGCCTTTACTGCCTACTGCTTCCTGCCTACTCTTTATGATTTGTAACAGCTTTTCCTGTACTGTCAACTTCTATCTTCATCGGCGCTACCACCGGCTCTTTCAATCCGAGGGTGTCTACCGCCGCGGCCACCTGGCTTTGCTTGCTAATGAACATCAGGTCCGATTTGGAAGAAATGTATTCCGTTCTCAGCTCCTTGATCTGGTTGCTTATTTTATTCACTTCCCTGATCTTATCATCCGCATAATAGCCATTGGCGATATAGAGGATAGCAATGAGGGCGAGGAACAAAATGAAGGGAATGTGCTGGATTGTCCGGTCGTCACTTAAAAAAGCCCCTCCGAAAATTTTTGATAAGCCTTTGGCCAGCACGCCCTTTTTTCCCGGTTTCGATGGTTTGGCCGGAGCCGGCTTTTCCATCTCCACAAGCTCTTCCAGCTCCTGTAGTTCTTCCTTCTCCGCTATGTCCCTGAACTTATTTGCCACGTGTTATTTCTTGTTTCTGGTTGCGGGTTTCCGGTTGTTGAACGTGTAACCTGAAACTTCAAGCCTTCAACCCTTATATCTTTTCCGCTACCCTTAGTTTTGCACTTCTTGCCCTGGGATTGGCGGCGATCTCCTCCTCATCCGGTACAATGGGCTTTGATGTCAGCGACTTGAAATACCGCGTGATCTTCCCGAATACCAGGTCTTTCTCTTCTTTGCCTTCTATATTTCCTGTCTTCACTAAGTTCTTCACCAGGCGGTCTTCCAGGCTGTGGTAGCTCATCACTACCAGCCGCGATCCCGGTTTCAGCAAAGTCACGCATTGTGTCAGGCATTCTTTCAGCGCTTCCATCTCCTGGTTCACTTCAATGCGGATGGCCTGGTATACTTTGGCGAGATAACGGTTCTCTTCAAATTTGGGCGTGCAGGGCTTGATGATCATTTTGAATTGCTCCGTTGTATCGATGCTTCCGTTGGTTCTGGCTTCTACAATAATATTGGCAAGCCTGAACGCATTATCCACTTCACCGTACTCCCTGAAAATAGCTGTCAGCTTTTTGGCATCGTAGCTGTTCAGGATCTTCTTCGCCGTCAGGTCGCTCTTCTGGTTCATGCGCATGTCGAGCTCCGCTTCAAAGCGGATGGAAAAGCCACGGTGGCCCGTATCAAACTGGTGAGAAGAAACTCCCAGGTCGCCGAGAATGCCATCCACTTTTGTCACACCATATAGTTTCAGGTAGTTACTGATGTATCTGAAATTATGAGGAATGAAGGTGAGGCGCTTGTCGGCCGGTACGTTGGCCCTGGCATCTTCATCCTGGTCGAAGGAAAATAGTTTTCCTTTTTCCGATAAGTGCTTCAGGATCTCTTTGGAATGTCCGCCTCCGCCGAAGGTAAGGTCCACATACACGCCATCGGGGTTGATGTTGAGGCTGTCAATACAAGGTTGTAAAAGAACGGGGATATGATAGGCGTTTTCATTACTCATCATCTCCATCATTGAAGTTTAAACTTCCCAACACATCTTCCGCCAGTTTTTCAATGTCCACATCCTGCTCGAGGAAGTGCTCATATAATTTTTTATCCCAGATCTCGATGACGTTGTTGCTTCCCAAAACCTTGATGTCGGTTTTAATATCGGCGTAGTCCACGAGGGCTTTCGGTAACAGCACACGGCCCGTGTTGTCGGCTTCGGCAGCAGTAGCGCCACCGGTGAACTTCCGTACAAACACATCATTGGCCTTGATCAAACGGTTGAGCTTGCTCAGTTTTTTGTTCAGCTTGTTCCACTCGCTCATCGGGTAGAGCACCAAACATTTTTGATGAAGGTTCCGGTTGATCACGAATCCTTTTTCAAATACTTCTTCCAACTGCTTCCTGAGGTTCACAGGAAACATGAAACGCCCTTTAGCATCCACTTTGCAATCAAATTCCCCTATAAGGCTTGTCATGAGCGGTTTTCCGTTGTATTGGGTCAAAAATATCAAAATTTCACCACTTTTTACCACTTTTGCCCCTTTTTTACCACTATTGTTGAAAAATCAAAAGCCTGTTAATAATTTTGAACAGGCTGTTAATTGTTTCATTTCGAAGGATAAAGCCGATTTTTTCCTGTTTCTACAGGCCTTGCAGCGTTTCCGGGAAAATGCGGAAAGGGGGATTTTTTGGCTAGGGACCGCTTGGGATATTAACAATTGTGTTATCTTTGACAACCCTTGACTATGGAACAAGCAAAATTTATTGATGTTGAAAAAGTTTTAAAGGAAAAAGCCTATAAACTGTATAAATGGCTGCCCCGTTTCGCGATCAACTGGCTGAAGAAGAAACTGCATGAGGATGAGATCAATGCGGCGATGATTGCCCTGAAAGACAAGCATGGACTGGCATTTAACGCCGGTGCGCTCGAGAGGCTGGGCGCCAGGGTCGAATCAAGGCATGCAGAGCTGGTTCCTAAATCAGGGACAGTGATCATTGCCGCCAACCACCCGCTGGGTGGGCTCGACGGGATGGCACTCATCAAATCGGTGGGAGATATCAGGCCCGATGTCCGTTTTTTTGTCAACGATATTCTGAAAAACGTCAAAAATTACGGGGAGATTTTCGTTGCGGTGAATAAAACCGGCGCCTCATCTACCCGCTCCCTGCGCACCATGGAAGAGGTATTTATGTCGGATGCGGCAGTGCTGTTCTTCCCGGCAGGCCTGGTATCGCGCAAGCAAAATGGCATAGTGCGCGACCTCGTATGGAAAAAGAGCTTTGTGACCCAGGCCATCGACCACGGGCGCATGATCCAGCCGGTGTTTATTGAAGGCGAAAATTCGAAGTTCTTTTACAATTTTGCCAATTTCCGTAAATGGATCGGTATCAAAGCCAACATCGAAATGCTGTTCCTGCCCGATGAAATGTTCAAGGCCAGGAAGGAAACCATCAAGATCCATTACAGTAAGCCTTTCGATTCGGCTTTGCTCACGGAGCGTAAGACCCATAAGGAATGGTCGGACCTGCTGTATGAGTATATTTATTCGAAAGAGTTTATGCAACAGATTCCGTTTGAGGAGTACATGAAAACGAAATAATGAAATTTGAGACGGATATACAAATGCCTGCACCGGTCAAACGCATCCCGGGATTTGTATATTCGTAATAATTAATCACACTTACACTTTTTCTAAAAAGTTCATCATGGCAAACAGGAGTTATATCTACGGACTTAAAGGCGATAAGCACAGCAGCATAGGCGAGTATCCGTATGAGATTCCTTATGCCTTCAGGATTCTGGCGGCTTACGATAATGAGGTGGTTGATTCGCATCTCTTCGATAAGTTTATCGGGATCCGGGCCGGTTTTCAGAAAGGAAAGGAAGCCTTGTATCGCCTGCTCGACCTGTTGGCAGCAACAGGGCAAATGAAGGATCATTCCGAATTTGTAAAGGGAGTACAAAAAACAAAAGAATTTCTGGATGCCATTGATGCCGAGCACATCCTGCTCGAGAACGGGGAGATTTATGCCCTTTACACGAAGGATGGAAGTTACCTGGATGCCGCGGGGCTTGAAAAAGCCAACCAATATGCCTGCAAGGATTATCAGTGGATAGGAGAAGACATTCAAAACCTGGAAGCATACAAGCTGGATCCCAAAAAACTCTTTGAAACCGAGGACGAAACGTTGAAAGACCTTTACGGCTGGTTGATAGGGCTCAGGGAGAAGTGGCAGGAAGAGCTGGGCCTGGATGCCTGGTCAAACATTCTTTATTTTCAGTTCAAAGCGGGAGATTAATCCGGCATAAATGATAAATCGATCATGGTAAATATCAGAATAGGGTTTGGTTACGATGTACATCCTTTGGGAGAAGGGCGCGAGCTGTGGCTGGGAGGCATTAAGCTGGAATTTGATAAGGGCTGCGTAGGCCATAGCGATGCCGATGTGCTGCTGCATGCCATTTGCGATGCCCTGCTTGGGGCGGCCAACCTGCGCGATATCGGCTTTCATTTTCCGAATACCAATCCCAAATACAAAGGGGCCGACAGCAAGTTGCTGCTGAAGGAAGTGGTTGAGCTGCTCGACCAGCATGGCTACGGCATCGGCAATGTGGATGCTACCCTGAGCCTCGAAGCGCCGAAGGTGAATCCGCACATCAAAGCCATGCAGGAAGTGCTGGCGCCGATTATGAAGATCACCACCAACGATATTTCCGTAAAGGCTACTACCAACGAAGCGCTTGGCTACGTGGGCAGAGGCGAAGGTGTGAACGCCTATGCGGTAGCGCTGATTTATAAGAAATGATTGTGGCCGGATTTTTGAGTTAATTTCTCATTGGATATCAACCCCCTGTTTATGAAACGCATCTTTCTATGCCTTGCAATCAGTACATTCCTGGCATCCTGCAAAACTAACCTGGTTTACATCAAGGCTGTCAATCCTCCACCGGTTATTGTTCCCTCCACCGTCAAACACGCCGGAATTATCAACCGCTCGGTACCTTCTGATGAGAACAAGGCGCTTAACAGCGTTCACCAGGCGGCTTCAGCCGAAACGGCTAAAATGATCCGGGAATCGGGGCAGGAAGCCATGCGCGGCCTCAACGATGCTTTGATAGAGAACAAGTGTTTTGATATTGTAAAAACAATATCCGGCCCCGATCTCCGCACACCCGTGGCGGGCAGCTTTGCGTCGCCGCTTTCCTGGAAAGATGTTGAGACAATTTGTAAAAACAATGGTGTGGACGTGCTCTTTGTGCTGGAAGTATTTGATACACAGCTCAGGGTTGTTCCGCTCAGCACTCCCACCAAGGTCAATACCATCACTGATGTGATCAACAACGTGGCGAATGCCCAGGCCAATATTATTACGACTGTAAAAGCCGGTTGGAGGCTTTATGATCCTGCCGGAAAAAGGCTGCTTGATGAATTTCCGCAGCTGGAAGAGATGAGTGTGACGGCCAATGCTTCAACGGCGGTGAATACGGTAGAGGCTATGCTTGGCAGGAAGGAAGCCATTAAGCAGAGCGCAAACCGCCTGGGAAGGATCTATGCCGACAGGCTTATTCCCTACAGGATCACGCTTACGAGGGATTATTATGTAAAAGGCAGCAGAAACTTTAAGATGGCCACGAGGCGCGCCCGCACAGGAAACTGGGACGGTGCCGGAGAGTTGTGGTTTAAGGAAACGACCAGCTCCAAACGTAAAATAGCAGGAAGGGCCTGTTATAATATGGCTATTCTGAGCGAGATCAACGGAGACCTGGATGGTGCTATCACCTGGGCCCAGAAGGCTTATGAGAATTATAATAACAAGCTGGCGCTTCGCTATGTGAACCTACTGAGATACAGGAAGCAGCGGAGCTTTGTGCCTCAGAACCAATAGGTGCAGGTGCCGGAATTACGAAAGTGAACGGCTATGCGGTAACGCTGATTTATAAGAAATAAATAATCTTTTGGGGCTGTAACAAAATGCGATGCCGGGCCGTCCCAGCCTTTGAATCGTATCATCAGGATGACACGGATTTATACGGGCTGTCAGGCGGGCATGTTAACACTATTTAAGAGGTTTTGGCCCTTTAATTTGCTGTATTTCGGCTAAAAGTGTAAATTCGTCGTTCTTAACAAAATGAGCCAGTTACAACAGATCGATAAGCAAAAAGTGCCTCAGCACATCGCCATTATTATGGATGGAAACGGGCGCTGGGCCAAGCAGCAGGGAGAGAACCGGATCTTTGGCCATTACGAAGGGGTGAACTCGGTAAGGGATGTGGTAGAGGCTGCCGGCGAAGCCGGTGTGAAATACGTGACCCTCTATGCCTTCAGCACCGAAAACTGGAACAGGCCTAAAGAAGAGGTGGACGCCCTGATGGAGCTGCTGGTATCTACCATCAGCATGGAAACCCCGGAGCTCAATAAGAAAAATGTATCGCTCATGGCCATCGGCAATTTGAAAAGCCTGCCACCGGCCTGCCTCGAAGAGCTGAATGAATCCATTGATATTACCTCAAAAAATACCGGCTTAAAGCTGATCCTGGCCCTGAGCTATTCCGCCAAATGGGAACTGACAGAGGCCGTGAAGCAGATCGCCGCCGATGTGAGCAGCGGAGCCCTCAGCATCGACGCTATTTCCGAAGAAACGATCCAGTCAAAGCTTTGTACCCATACCATTCCTGATCCGGAATTGATGATCCGTACCAGCGGAGAGCACCGCATCAGCAATTTTTTATTATGGCAGCTGGCTTATGCCGAGTTTTATTTTACAGAAAAGCTCTGGCCTGAGTTCCGGAAAGAAGACCTGTTTAGCGCCATTTTAAATTACCAGAACCGCGAAAGACGCTTCGGTAAAACCAGTGAGCAAATTCTCAACACCAATAAATAGCAGTTTTACAAACTCATAAACAGATCATTAATAAAGCTGCTATACCATCACCATGCCCTGTGACACATTATGGCTACAAAGAACACTAAAAAGACAAATGAAATTGATTAAGCTCCCCTTCCTGTGTCTTTTGCTGATGCTGAGTCATGTTGGCTTCTCGCAGATCCTGCTGGAATCGTCGCAAACTTCCGACCCTATCGACTGGGCTAAACCTAAGGAGTATACGCTGGCGGCCGTAGAGGTCGAGTGCTCGCAATACACCGATAAGAATATTGTGCGCTTGCTGTCGGGCCTGACACCGGGCGATAAGATCCAGATTCCGGGCGATAAAATTTCGGAGGCTATCAAAAACCTCTGGAAGCAAAGCCTGTTTGAGGACGTGAAAGTATACCTCGTGAAAGTAATCGGCAGCGAGGCTTTCCTGAAAATAAGCGTGACGGAAAAACCAAGGTTGTACGGCTTCTCCTTTACGGGCAGTGTGAAGAAGAACGATGCCGACGACATCAGGGCCAAGATCCGCTTTGTACGTGAAAAGGTGGTGACCGATTACACGCTCGGCTACATCAAAAACATTGTGAAGGACTATTATGTGAATAAGGGCTTTTTTAATGCGGAGGTCACTATTACCACCACACCGGAAAAAAGCACCAAGACCCCGCATGTCAACGTTTTCATCAATGTAAAAAAAGGCAAGAAGGTAAGGATCAAAAATCTGAACTTCTATGGCAATACGGTAGTGAAGAACTGGAAGCTGAGAAAGGATATGAAGGACAGCAAGCCTTTCCGTTTGTATAATCCGTTCAATTCCGGCAAATACCTCGAGGATAACCTTGAGAAAGACATGCCGAGCATTATTACCAAATACAATAGCAGGGGCTACCGCGATGCCCGTATTAAAAAAGATACGGTGTATTTTGTGAAGAAGAACCGCGTCAACATCGACATCTACATCGAGGAGGGAAATAAGTATTATTTCGGCAGTATCAAGTGGTTGGGTAATGCCAAGTACAGGAGCGGGCAGCTCGATACCATCCTCAATATCAAAAAAGGCGATATTTTCGATCAGAGCCTGCTGGAGCAAAAGCTGTTCATGAACCCGAACGGGTATGATATTACCTCGCTTTACATGGATGACGGCCACCTGTTCTTTAATGTTACCCCACAGGAAGTCAATATCCATAACGATACCATCGATTTGGAAATACACATGTATGAAGGGAAACAAGCCACCATTAATAAGGTGACTGTGCTGGGGAATTCGAAAACGAATGACCATGTGATTTACCGTGAGATCCGTACAAGACCGGGGCAGTTGTTCCGTAAGTCTGATATTATCCGTACACAGCGTGAGCTGAGCCAGCTGGGTTATTTTGACCCGGAGAAGCTGGGCGTAACGCCTACGCCGAATATGGCAGACGGAACCGTGGACATTGAATACCGCGTGGAAGAAAAACCATCGGACCAGGTGGAGCTTTCGGGCGGCTGGGGCGGTGGCCGCGTGGTAGGTACGCTGGGCCTGTCGTTCAACAATTTCTCGATGCGTAACATCTTCAAGCCTTCTTCCTGGAGTCCTTTACCAACGGGCGACGGTCAGAAATTCAGCATCAGGGCGCAAACCAACGGTGTGTACTACCAATCTTACAACATCTCCTTTACGGAGCCCTGGCTGGGAGGCAAAAAACCAAATTCCCTGTCGGTATCGGCATTCCACTCCCTGTTTAACCAAACCGGTGAAAAGAAATACAGCAAAGATGCAGAAGGCAACAAAATATTGAACCCTAACCGCAGTACGCTTTCCATTACCGGTGGTTCGGTAGGCTTTGGTAAGCGCCTGAAAAAACCGGATGACTTTTTCTCTATGCTCACCGAGCTGAGCTACAACTATTACGAGCTTAATAATTACTACGGTGTGTTTACCTTCAGCGATGGCTACTCCAACGATTTCAATGGTAAGATCAACATCAGCCGAAATAGTGTGGATGCGCCGATCTTCCCTAAGAACGGTTCCAATTTCTCACTCACAGGGCAGTTCACGCCGCCTTATTCCTTGTTCAACGGGAAGAATTATGAAACGGCTACCGATGCAGAGCGCTTTAAATTCATCGAATACCAGAAGTATAAATTCACGGCAGAATGGTTTACGCAGCTCACGCACTATAAGCCGAAAGGCGAAGGAAAAGAAGCGCGCAACCTGGTGCTCCGTACCAAGATCGGTTATGGTATCCTCGGAATGTATAACAAGAAAGTAGGTGTTTCTCCGTTTGAGCGATACTACATGGGTGGCAGCGGCCTCAGCGGCTACCAGAACTTTGTGGCCCGTGAGATCATTGCCCTGCGTGGTTATTCCGACAACTCGGTATCGAGCGCTAACGGTGATCCTATTGCCGCACGTTATACCATGGAGTTGCGTTACCCGATCTCCCTGAACCCCCAGGCTACCATCTTCATCCTGGGCTTTGCGGAGGCAGGAAATACCTGGGCCAAATACAAGGATTTCAATCCTTTCCAGGTGAAGCGCAGCGCAGGTTTCGGCCTTCGCGTGTTCCTCCCGATGTTTGGCCTGCTTGGGCTTGATTACGGCTGGGGCTTTGATAATATCCCGGGCAATCCGAGCTCCGGAAATGGCAAGGGCCAGTTCCACTTTACACTGGGTGCGCAGTTGGGCGAGATGTAGACTAAAAAACGTTAACTAAACAAAATATATGTATCTTGGCATACGTTATGATAAATTACGAATACAAAAACGCATCATATCATGAAAAAATCAATCTTAACACTCATCGCTCTTATCGCCACAGTGAGCTTCTCTTTTGCTCAAAAAATGGGTTATGTGGACAGTGATTATATCCTTTCAAAAATTCCTGAATACAAAGCTGCACAGGCCGAGCTTGATAAAACCTCTGTAGACTGGCAAAAAGAAATTGAGGTAAAATACGGGGAAATCGACAAGCTTTATAAGATCTACCAGGCAGAATCGGTATTACTAACCGATGATATGAAGAAAAAACGGGAGAACGAGATCATTAACAAGGAAAAAGAAGTAAAAGAGCTTCAAAAGTCACGTTTTGGCGTGGACGGAGAGCTTTTCAAAAAACGGATCGAGCTGGTAAAGCCTATCCAGGATAAGGTATATAGCGCTATCAAGCAGGTAGCAGAACGGGGTGGTTTAGCATTTATTTTTGATAAAGCCGGGCAGGTTTCTTTACTTTATTCCAATAGTAAGTATGATAAAAGCGAAGATGTGCTTACATTTATGGGCTATAATAAAAAATAATATAACCCCGATCGTTAAACTATAACTACAAAACAACCAAAAAAACAATGAAACACTTAGTAAAATCGATTGCAATTGTTGCCTTAACCATAGGATCAGTGACGTTTGCAAATGCTCAAAAAATTGCTCACATCAGCCTGGATTCCTTAATCACCCTAATGCCTGAAAGCAAAACGGCACAGGATGTCGCTCAGAAATACCTGAAAGAACTCGAAACGCAGGTGGCAACGATGGAAACCGAATTACAGACTAAGTATGCGGATTATATGAAGAACAGGGATAGCTATTCCCCGATCGTAGCGGCTGCCAAAGAACAGGAATTACAGGACCTGAACAAGCGTATTGAAGATTTCAAAGCCCAGGCTCAGCAGGATTACCAGCGTAAATACGGTGAGCTGTCGAAACCGATTTATGACAAAGCGAAGAAAGCCATCGAAATCGTTGCTAAAGAAAACGGATACAAATACGTGCTGGATACAAGTACCGGAAACGTTTTGTATACAGAGGCTGCTGATGACATTATCGGTTTAGTAAAGAAAAAACTGGATTCCATGCCGGCTGCTGTGATCCCAGGATCACAAACGACAACGACTCCGAAACCGGGAACTACTGCTCCGAAACCTGCGCCAGGTGGGAAACCAGCAGGTAGCAAGTAAAAAACGTAATACACAGCAAAGGCTCCGTCGCGGTATACCGCGACGGAGCCTTTGCTTTTAACCCCTTCGTGTTAATAAGACCTTTCTTTTTCTGTTTAAAATAGTCATAAAAGCATCAAATTTGGTTTACACATACAACTTATGTTTATAAGTTGATAAACCGATCGAGATGCAAAAGTTCAAATTCTTCTTATTATTCTCCCTGCTCCTTACGGGTCGTGCCTTTGCGCAGGATAAAGACCTGAAGCAGGATGCTGCCTTTTGTTATGAGAACAGGGAGTTCAAATGTGCTTATGAGCTGTACGACAAGTTGAGTGCACAGAATCCGAAGAACCTGGAATACAAATACCGCCTGGGTGTTTCTTCCATCAACTATCCTGAAAAGAAGGCGAGGTCTGTCGAGATCTTCGAAGAGCTTAAAAAAGTGGATAAAAGCCCTGAGATCAATTATTACATGGGAAAAGCCTATCATATCAATTACCGCTTTGAGGAGGCCCTGACGGCTTATGAGGCTTACCTGGCGGCCATGCAGGGCGCTAAGCAAAAAGACGATGATAAGCTGCTGGTGAAAGATGCCACGCTGGGTGTGGCAAATTGCAATAACGGAAAACTGCTCATCGGTCAGAAAGTCATTGCCGACATTAAAAACATCGGCCTGCCTATCAATACGGCTGAGCTGGAAGGCGTACCTGTGATCTCTGCCGATGAATCGGTGATTATCTTTACCTACGCCGGCCGTAAAAGCACCGGTGGCCTGCTGAATGATGCCCTGAAGCCGGATCTGCAAGGCGGCTCTTACCACGAGGATATTTTTATCAGCACAAGGACCAATGACTCCGTATGGTCGGAGCCGACAGGAATTGCGGCCCTCAATACAAAAGGAAATGATGCGGCGGTGGCCTTATCGCCCGACGGACAAACCTTATTCAGCTTTATCAGTAATAACGATGCCGGCGACCTGTTCATGAGCTCGCTCAATGGCATGGAGTGGACCAAGCCGGTAAGGTTAAACAAGAATATCAATACTTCGGAGTGGGAGGGAAGCTGTTCCATTTCTTCCGACGGGCGTTTCCTCTATTTTGCATCGGAGCGTCCGGGCGGGCTTGGCGGCCGTGACCTTTATGTTTCCGAAAAAATCAATGGCGATTGGGGACCGGCCATCAACCTCGGGCCGGGCATCAATACAGAATACAATGAGGATGCGCCGTTTATCCATCCCGATGGCATTACCCTCTTCTTTAGCTCCGAAGGCCATAAGAGCATCGGCGGTTACGATATCATGTACTCCATCAAGCAGGACAATCACTGGATAGAGCCGCTGAGCATGGGTATTCCCCTGAATACAACGGAAGACGACCGGTTTTATGTGATCAATGCGAAAGGCGACAGGGGCTATTTTTCCTCCAACCGTGGAGGAGCCGGTGGCAAAGGCAGCCAGGATATCTATTCGGTAGAGCCGGGAATCCTGGGAGAGAAGCCTATCCTCGCCCTCCTGAAAGGCAATGTATATGCCGATGATAAGCCGATTGACGCGAAGATCGAAGTGAGCAAAAAAGTAACGAACGAATCGGTGGGGCCATACTATGCCAATGCCAAAACGGGAAAATACCTGATGGCCCTGTCACCGGGGAATGGCTATAAGATCCATATCTCCGTGAGCGTTCCGGGTTTTGAGGCCATCGATGAGGAGATTGATGTGGAGAAGCTGCAGAAGTTTGTGGAGATCCGCAAAGACTTCTACCTGTACTCGCCGGCTTATGCCAACAAGAAAAAACAGAAATCGGTGAATGAGATCCTCGACAGCTTATTGGGTAAGGTAACCAATATCGAAGATTTCAAAAACGATGCGGTCATCAACAACATCATCGATGCTGCCACCTCCAATACGGTAGAAGTGAAGCAAAGCCTGACGCCATGCAATGGCGGAGCGGTACCGGATTTCTCTGCCCTGAAAGGAAAGTCGCTGAACGTGCCTGAGAACTATAAAAAATTACTGGAGATCGGTGGCCTCACCTGTGCCGAAGGATTGGTATTCAAGGTACAGATCGCAGCCTATAAGCATCCGGAGAACTATAAATACGATCATCTGAAAGAATTCGGTGCGCCGGAGATCATTAACTATCCCGACGGCATTACCCGCTTTACGCAGCTGCAGTTCCCGACACTGAAAGAAGCTGAGGTCGCGCGCCAGAAGATCATCGCCAAAGGCCAAACGGACGCCTGGATCACCACAGTGGTAAATGGAAAGCGTTATACACTGGAAGAGCTGATCCTGGTAAACTTCATGGGCAAAGCCGTGAACTAAAACCATGTTTATTCGGCATCACCGTTTCCCAATAAACTTTAATTCCAAAGTTAAGAAGTTTTAAAATCGCCCGAAGGCCGGATATTTCTTTCAGCTTCAGTGTACCTTTGTAGAACGAAATCAACGAGGGGGAAATCATGAGTAAAATTAACTGGGACGACGTTGCAGCTCTTGAATCGATCGCCAATCAGTGTATCTGGAAAGGTAAGGAAGTAGGGCAGGCCAGGGCAGCATTAAAGGCTATTTATGGCTACGACATCACTTACAGCGATGAGTGCGACGACGAAGACACAAAGAAGGCTGAGCCCGATAAAAACGATCACCGCAGGTATCAGCCCTGAAAAAGAAAAATCCCGTCACGACTTGTCGCGACGGGATTTGTTATAATCGGTTTTATTGAAATTTTGTCTGCCGCCGGCTGATCACGACATGTCGGAGACTCGAAGCCAGGCGGAGTTGTATTAGTTATTCAGCATCACCGGCATCACCAGCATCAGCACGTCCTCCGCAGGATTCGCCTTTTGTGTCGGAACAATGATCCCCGCACGGTTAGGAGCGCTCATCTCGATCGTTACCTCATCGCTTTCCAGGTTGGTCAGCATTTCCAGCACAAACTTCGAGTTGAACCCGATTTCCATGTCTTCACCCACATAAGTACACATCAGCGTTTCGTGTCCTTCGTTAGCGAAGTCAAGATCTTCCGCAGAAATTGTGAGCTGGCTTCCCGCAATTTTCAGGCGGATCTGGTGCGTGGCCTTATTGGCGAACACACTCACACGGCGCAGCGCACCGAGGAAAGAAGCCCTGTCAACCGTTAATTTGTTAGGGTTCTGTTTCGGGATCACCGCTTCGTAGTTAGGATATTTTCCATCGATCAGGCGGCATACCAGGTTAATGTTGCCAAAGCTGAAATAGGCATTCGTTTTATTGAATTCCACTTTCACCGCATCGTCAATACCCGCTAATAAATTCTTCAACACATTGAGCGGTTTTTTAGGCATGATGAAAGCGGCAGAAGCGCCGGCTTTGGCATCATTACGCGTGTAGCGCACGAGCTTGTGAGCATCGGTAGCCACAAAAATAGAGTTCTCATCCGTGAACTGGCAGAACACACCGCTCATCACCGGCCTCAGGTCGTCGTTGCCTGTAGCGAAAATCGTTTTGTTGATAGCGTTGCCAAGTACGTCGCTTTTAATGATCACAGAGGTAGGCGCTTCTACCTTCGGTAATTTCGGATACTCATCCCCGTTATGGCCGGTTAAGGTATAATCACCCGTTTCGGTTTTTAACTTGGCGCTGAATTTTTTAGAGTCGATGATAAAAGATACCGGCTGCTCAGGCAAATTGCTGAGTGCCTCCAGTAAGGTTTTGGCCGGGATGGCAATGCTGCCGTTCTCCGAAGACTCTACCTTAACGCTGGTAGTGATTGTTGTTTCCATATCGCTGGCGTAGAGCGTTAAGCCGCCGTTGTTCAACTCAAACAGGAAACAATCCAGGATAGGAATGGTATTGCTTGAATTTAAAACACCGCTGATGGATTTTAAATGTTTTAAAAGAGTAGAGGATGATACTACAAAATTCATATATAATGGCTTAGTGTGATTAATTGAGTGCTGTGCCCCAAAGTCCTGCAAAACAAAACTGTTAAGACCTATCAAATTTAGCGATATGCTGAGAGGAAAGGTGCCTGTCTGTAGTCTATTTATAAACTACTTTTTAACATCACTTTTCCGGGATGAAATAACTGTAGGTCTGGAGCATTTTTCCGAATACATAGTATTGCGCTACGCCGTAATCCTTGCCGCCGTTGTATTTCACGAAGAGCCTGTCGGGATCGTATTTGTAATCCACGCCGTATTGCTCGTTTTTGGAAGCAACAGGATATTTGTGGTAGAACTGAGTCACGTTCTGCTTGTTGTCCCTGTCAGTCACCGTAAGCGTGGCAAAAGGAATCCCCGATTTGGAAAGGGAGTCCACGAGGTGCTCTGTCTTTTCAAGCACATACTCGCAGTTCACGTTCTGGAAGTAGGCAATGTACTGTTTCAGCTTTTCTTCCGAGAATTGCAGTTGCTGGCCTTTCCCGTTCTTCAGACCGAAGCGCTGCATGCTGAACAAGTCCACAACAAAAGAAGAATCGGGGATCTCATGCAGCTCAAGCCTGATCTGCTTGATCTGTGGCGGCCTGTAATTGATCATCAGGCGCCCTCTCCAGTCGGCCTCCTCCACAAAATAGCGTGTGCTGAGGTAGCCGTTGAAGCCCGGAATGTGCGTGATAAAAGGATCCTTGTAATTCTCTCCTGTTTCGGGATCCGACATGAGCATGAAGGTGCCTGTATGATCCTGTGTCGGGTGCCCGACGTAGTACTGCTTTACCTTTTTTCCTTTGGAATAGACTTCGATCTTCACCGATTTTCCTGCCATGAATTTGATGGCCGTTTCGCGGCCGGCTTTGGAAACCGGCGATTTTACCTCCACCATGCGGATGGTGTAAAGCAGCATTTCGATGGCATCCGGGCGTGCCGGGAATTTTCCATTCACCGTCCAGCCTTCCGGCTTGCGCTCCAGGAGCACCGTTTTTCCTTCCTTGTCCGCCATAAAGATCTTATCCACGGAAGCCGTGTCCTTCAGGCCAAAATCACTGGCCTCCTTGTCAATGGTAGAATTCTTTCCTTTGTTTTTGTAAACAAAGATGGCAGCTACCGCCAGTACAAGTAAAATGATGATGGTAATGATCGAGTTTTTTTTCATGTGCACTTAAGTTTGATCTGGTGAGGGGAATGTTATGTGAAACAGAAAAATTCTGCCCTTACATCTTATTTACTGTATTTTTTTATACGGATATAAAACTGGATCAGGGCAAACAGGAAGATGGCTGCCAGCGGGAAGCCGACATTAACAACCTTCCACTTGGTTGTTTGTTGCATGATTTTTTTCTTATCCAGCAGCCTGAGCTTCACCTCGCGCGAGCGCAGTTGCAGAAGCCCCTGGTCATCCAGCAGGTAGTTCATACAATTGAGCAGGAAGGTTCTGTTGGCAAACTGCTCGTTCATATAAGAGTCAAAGCCAACAGGCATCACCCTTCCGGAGCTTCTTTGGTATTCATTTTTTGCGATATCGCCGTCGGACACCACGATCATACGCGTGGGCTTGCTCTTGTCCATAATATCGAAGGCGCTGTCCTGCAGAAAGGCGCTTGGGATGCGGTTCTTATACACCGATTCGAAGGTGCCCTCCAGGAGGCAGGCTACATTCTGAAAGGAGTTATTGTATTGCTTTTCATCCGGTTTGTAACGAATCATCCCCACATTAATACGGGTGGGCGTAGGTTGTGTTTTGGTGTATTTGGAGGTCTGCAGCAGGATGGTCTTTTTTACGTCGCGGGCAAAAACCGTATCCAGCGTACCGATAAATTCCGTGCGGATGAGGTCCAGGTTCTTCACGATCGGGTGGGTGGAAACCGGCAGGATCAGAGGATAATACATCCAGGGAAAAGGTTGAAAATCGGGCTGTCCTTTTTTGAAGCCCACATTGATCGGTACGCGCGCGCACTGCAGATCCTGCACCATCACCGGGTTGAGGCGCACACCATATTTAAAAAGAATATCGTCGAGGTTCAGCTCATTTTTAAAGCCAAGCGTATAGCCCTTGGTATTCAGCGTGTCGCGGTCGATATACACCGGGTCGATGAGCCACATGGCCTTTCCGCCATGCATGATGAACTGGTCGATCAGGAAAATTTCCTTGTCGGTAAAGGCAGAGTCCGGCTGTGCGATCACGAGGGCATCCGCGCCTTTCAGCGAATACAGCTTGTTATTCATCTTCACGCGCGTCACGTTATAGTACTCGCTGAGCGAGGTCATGAAATCGGCGGCATAGATCGTATCGAGCTCGCCGTGGCCTTCCAGGAAAACCACCTCGGGCTTGCGGATGATCTGTGTTTTGCGGATGCTGTTCGAAAGCCCGTATTCCAGCTCCTGCACCGAGTTATTGATGCTTTGCTCCTGCTGGTAGCCTACCTGCTTTTGATAGATCTGCCACACACTTTCCTTGCCTTTGTAAGTCACAATAGCGCCCGGCCAGATATAGGTTTCGGACACCTTCTGTGAGCTGCGGTCGATCACCTGCTCCGGCATAATCCCTTTCTGGTAGAGCTGCTTTTCAAGGTTTTCCACTTCTTCCTTATTAGGATTATCAAGCGGATTCACGAACTCATATTCGATCTTATCGTCGGAGTAAGCCCTGTATTCATCGAGGATCTCCTTGGTTTCGTTACGCAGCCTGGTGAAGCTTGGGTTGAAATTACCCTGCAGGTATACCTTAATGTACACCACATCGTCCAGCTCACCGAGGAGCTTTTTGGTGGAAGCCGATAAGGTATAACGCTTTTCGGAAGTAAGGTCGAAGCGCTTGAATAAAAAGGAAGCCACAAAATTGAGCAGTAGTAGGATAGCCGCTACTACCAGCAACATCAGGATGTCTTTTTGTTTCTGACCGGAATTTTTGCTTACCATTTCCTGCTTTGTAATACGAGTTTGGATAACAGATTAAAGAAAGCGATGATGCTCACAAAGTAGATTACGTCCCGGGTATCGATCACGCCGCGGCTCATGCTCATGTAGTGATCGTTCATACCGATGCCTTTCACGATCGCATCGTACTTGCCGAAAATGCCGGATGAAGAAATGAAGTCGAAACCGATATAGGTAATAAAGCACAGGAGCAGGGCCATGATAAAGGCAATCACCTGGTTTTCGGAAACCGCCGAAGCAAAAGTGCCCACCGCCACAAAGCCTGCACCCAGGAACAGGAGCCCGATGTAGGAGCCCCACATGCCGCCGGTGTCGATGTTTCCTTTCGGATAGCCTAATTGATATACCGAGTAAAAATAGATGAGGGTAGGTAGCAGCGATACAAGTACCAGCACTACGCCGGCCAGGTATTTGGCCATCACGATCTGCATCTCCGTCAGAGGGCGTGTCAGCAATAATTCGATGGTTCCGGTTTTCTTTTCTTCCGAGAAGCTGCGCATGGTAATGGCCGGGATCAGGAACAAATAGACCCAAGGCGCGAGGATAAATAAAGGATCGATGTTGGCAAAGCCATTATCAAGAATATTGGAGCCGGCGCTTTCGGTAGGAACCAGCCACATAAAGGTACCGATGCCGGTGATGAAAACACCGATGGCGATATAGCCGATAAGGGAGCTCAGAAAGCTTCGTATTTCTTTTACCAGTAAAGTAAACATACAGATTTCAAAAATAGCAATAGATTTTAAAATAAGCTATCGATCTGACGGGCAGAACCCAAAAATTAGTTTAATTTTACATATTTCCATTATTTTGTGTACCAGACCTTTTCTCTTCTCCAAAGGCTTCTCCTTGTCTTTACGGCATGCCTTTCCTGCGTTTCCCTGAAGGCACAAAATAATATATCAGGACTTGTTACCGATAGTACAGGAGCCGGTTTTCCCTTCGTCAACATTGCCTTGCTCAATGCCGCAGACAGCGCGCAGGTAAAGGGAACGATCAGTGACGAGCAGGGTCATTACGATTTTTCGACTATCAAAACCGGAACCTATCTGCTGAAGTTTTTTTCAGTGGGCTACGCGGTGCAATACAGCCAGGAACTAAGTATGGATAGTACTTCCACGATAAGCCTTCCCCCGTTTGCGCTACGGTCTTCCGGCGTAAACCTGAACGAGGTCTCTGTTACAGCCATCAAAAAAGTGATCGAATTCAAAAACGGGATGACGGTGCTGAACGTGGAGAACAGCATCATGGCTTCAGGAAATACAGTCCTGGATATTTTAAAAAGAATTCCCGGCGTGACGGTCGATAACAAAAATAACATTTCCATTTCGGGGAAACAGGGAGTGCGGATCATGGTGGATGGGCGCATGCAGCAGGTCTCTATGGAGCAATTGGTATCGATGATGAGCGCCATGTCGGCCGACCAGCTCAGTAAAATAGAGGTCATTAAAAATCCTCCCGTAAAATACGATGCCGAAGGAAATGCCGGCCTCATCAACCTGGTCACTAAAAAAGTAAACTCCAGGGGCTATAGCGGCAGCATCAGCTACAATCCCGGAATGGGCCAGCGCTTCGGTAACTCCGTCTATGCAACTCTCAACTTCAAATCCAACAAGCTTACGGTTTTCAGCAACATCAACCCGATGTACAAAACATTTTATGACCGTTACGATTATCATAAAGCCGTGACCTATAAGGGAAATACCACCTTGTTTGACCATACCGGGGATCATGAGAACCTGCGTAAATACATCAGCGGCAAAATAGGCGCCGATTACGCCCTGACAAAAAAAACCACCATCGGGCTTTCGGTGACTAATACCATCAATAATACGCGTCCTGTGGAGCATGGCTATGTGGCGATTAACGGGTACAACGATGTCGGCTTTGACCATTACTATTATCTCACCGATGAAAAAGCAGTATGGACGAATCCGGCCTACAATCTATATGCAGAGCATAAATTTGATACGCTTGGCACCAGCCTGAGCTTATCGGTTGATTACGCCGGTTTTAAGAATACCTCCGATCGCAAAAGCGAATCTGTTTTTTTAAAGAACGACGATACCGGGGCCAAGCCTTCGCAGATCTATACATCCACCAACAATGGTCATATCGATATTTTTACACAGAAGCTGGATTTTCAAAAATACCTGAAACCTTCATGGCTATTGGAAACCGGGGCTAAAACCACCTTCGTGAAAAACAAAACGGATTTTTTATTTAACCGGCAGGATACGGTAACGGGGATTTATTATTCAGATACCAGCTTCTCCAATAATTACCGTTACCATGAGACGCTCCTGGCCGGCTATCTTAATTTCAGAAAAGAATTTAAAAAAGGAAGCCTGGGCTTTGGGGTGAGGGCCGAGCATACGGAGATCACGGGGAATAACCTCACCAATGGCTTTAAGCTCACGAGGAACTACCTGAATTTTTTCCCGAATGTATCTTTTGATTACCAGCTAACCGGCAAGCATACCATCCAGTTTAATTACGGCAGGAGGCTCGACCGGCCGGATTATTCGCAGCTTAATCCCTTCAGGCGCTTCGAGGATCAATATGCTGTTGGAGCCGGAAACCCTTACCTTAATCCGCAATACAGTGATAATGTGGACCTGGTGCATGTCTATAATCAATGGCTTACCAACAGCATTGGCTATGCCTATTTGTCCAATGTCTTTACCGGTATTTCCTATCAGAATGACAGTACCAAGGTCACAACCTTTACGGAGGTCAATCTTGATAAAGCCAGCTATGTGTATTACAACCTGTTTTTGCAAAAGCAGATCAAACAATGGTGGAACGTCGAATTTTCTTTGAACTTGTTTTATGTGTCGTTCAAAAGTAAACTGGCGGGAGCATCTCTGAATACCGGAGCGCTTTCCGCTAACATCTATATGAACCATGATTTTGTGCTGCCGAACAATTTTAAAATTCAATTAACCGGGCATTACAATGCGCCCAACAGGCAGGGGCCCAATTACAACAAGGCAAATGGCAGCTGCGATTTCGGCATTAAAAAGGCCCTTCTGAACAGTAAGCTCAATATCATGTTTCAGTTCATGGATATGTTTTATACCGATATCAGCCGCTCGGTATATGATTTCGACAACCAATACTATACCTTTAATTCAAGGCCTGATACCCGGAGATTTAGATTAACTTTGAGCTATAAATTCGGGAAAATGAATATCCGTGTCGATGAAAAGCACAGCAACGAGCAGGAGAACGGACGCCTGAAAAAAGATTAACCTATGAAGAACTTTGCCACGATCATCTCTTATTTCTTTCACCCTTTGCTTACAGCTACCTACGGCTGCCTGCTGGTATTTTTTGGAATGACCGGAAGCATTTATTATGTGTTTACGCCCCTTAAGATGAAGCTCGTGATTACCGTCACGGTCTTTGCCTTTACCTTCTTGCTGCCGGTGCTCAATATGCTGATCCTCTATAAGCTCAATTACATCAGTTCCATGAAGCTGGAGAATAGGCGCGAGCGCATCTTCCCGCTCATCATGACAGCCCTGTGCTATTTCGGGCTTTACTATATGATCTTCGACCTCAATGTGTGGCCTGCCATCAAGCTCTTTATCCTCGGAGGCGGTCTTTGCATTTTATCAGCCGCTATCATCCATCTGTGGTGGCAGATCAGCGCTCACATGATTGGCATCGGCGGCCTCGTGGGCATTATGCTGGCTTTGGGCTGGGTGCTGCAAATGCCTGTGTTTGCAACACTTTCGCTTTGCCTGCTCCTGGCCGGCCTGATTGGGTTTTCGAGGCTCTTTCTCAATTCCCACACGCCTCAGCAGGTATATGCCGGCTTTATTTTTGGCTGCTTCATGCAGTTTTCCTTACTTTTTTTAGCACAAAGCATTACATTTGTTTAGAATAAGCATTCATGAACTTAATCACAGGAGCTACAGGATTGATCGGGGCACATGTAGCCCTTCAGCTTCTGCAACAGAACAAGCCCGTTACGGCTATCAAGCGCCCCGACAGCGACACCGGTAAAACCAAGCGGCTGTTCAGCTATTACACACCCGACTACCAGGAACTCTTCAGCCGCATCCAATGGGTGAATGCCGATATCACCGATATCTATTCCCTCCTGGATGTCCTGGATGGTATTGACACGGTATACCACTGCGCAGGCTTTGTGTCTTTCGACGGTAAGGACCGCGTGCAGATGCACAAGGTGAATGCCACAGGCACCGCCAATATGGTAAATGCCTGCCTCGAAAAACCGGTGAAAGCCTTCTGCCACGTGAGCTCCATTGCCACGCTGCAGAATCCGGATATCAACACCAACATCGATGAATCCGTCTACTGGAAATCGTCGCCCGATGCCAGTGATTATGCCATCAGCAAGTACAACGGCGAGCGCGAAGTGTGGCGCGGCATGGAGGAAGGGCTGAACGCTGTGATTGTGAATCCCGGGCTGGTGCTTGGCCCCGGCTTCTGGGAGCAAAGCTCCGGCAAGCTTGTGAGCGCCTGTTACAAAGGCACAGCCTTTTACACCAACGGCTCGAGCGCCGCTGTTTCCGCCACTGATACGGCGGCCTGCATGATCGGCCTGACAGAAAAAAAGATCTTCAACAAACGCTTTGTGCTCACGGCGCATAACTATACGTTTCGTGACTTGTTGTCGCAGCTTCACCGGGCTTTTGGTAAAAAAGAGCCCTCTATCGAAGCAGGAAAGCTCATGCTCAGGCTCGGCCTTTGGCTCGATGCGCTACGCTCATCGTTTACAGGCAAGGAACGTGTACTCACCAAAGCCACGATGCATGCGGGCCTGACGAAAAATACCTTTAGCAATGCCAGGATCAGGGAAACGCTGGACTACCGCTTTGCGCCTTTGCACGAGACCATTACATTTGTTTGCAATACCTATCTGAAAGAACAGACAGCCCATGCTTAAAGGAATTTACATCATCATACTGGGCGCAGCCCTGGCGCTTGTTTATACCTGTAAAACGCCTCAGAAGACCGAAACCACGGTGCCTGAGAAGCAGGCAACGGTAACGGCTCCTGCCGAAAAAGCGCCTGCCCGGGAGCCAGAGAAGCCGGTATATATCCCGCCTCCGAAAGATTCTGTGGCAGAGATCAGCATTAACCTGGTGGGCGACCTCATGTGCCATCTGCCTCAAACCAACAATGCCAGGCTTAAATCGGGCGACTATGATTTTTCGCCGAGTTTCGAGTACGTAAAGCCTTATTTGCAGGATGCAGATCTTACCATCGGCAACCTCGAAACAACCTTTGCCGGTACAGGCCAGCCCTATGCGGGCTACCCGGCATTCAATTCGCCGGATGCTTATTGCAAAGCCATTAAAGATGCCGGCTTCGATTTTCTGGTGACGGCCAATAACCATAGCATGGATACGCGCGAGGCCGGCCTGCTGAGAACCATCCAGGTGATCAAAGAGCATGGATTAGGTTATGCAGGCACTTACCTCGATCAGCGCGATCACGATTCTATCCGCATCCTCAACATCAAAGGCATCCGGCTGGCTATCCTGAATTACACCTACGGGACTAACGGTTCATACCCTTCCTCCGATCATAGGTATATGCTCAATGTGATCGATTCCGCAGGTGTGGTGGCTGCTGTAAAAGCCGCTAAGGACAGGGGATCCGATATTGTGCTGGTATTTTATCACATGGGCGTGGAGAACGTGGTGGAGCCTACACAGTCGCAGAAAGATGCGGTGCGTTTTGCCTTGCAGGCAGGCGCTGCGCTCGTAATCGGCGCGCATCCGCACATGGTTGGCCCAACCAAAGCAATGTACTCGGAGCAGAGAAAAGACTCGGTGTTCATCGCCTATTCCCTCGGTAATTTTTTATCGAACCAATACTGGCGTTATACCGATGCCGGCGTAATCCTGAAGCTCATCGTACAGAAAAATTACACAAAGCAACAAACTTCTTACAAGGGGGCGAGCTTCATTCCTACCTGGGTATACAGGGGCGATGGCGGGAAGAAAATGCACGTTATTTTTCCGGCAGAATGGTATGCCGATACGACCAGATTACCGGCCTACCTGAACACAGGGCATCGTCAGAAAATGGAGGAAGCATTTCATGATACGAAGCATGTCTTCACCAAATACAACCCTTATATTTCGGTGGGTACAGTAAAATAATAGAAATTTAACATTTCCAAAAAAAAAGGAAAAAAAATTTTGTATAATTAGGGAAAGCCGTATCTTAGTATATTATAAACTGATAATTTAGAGAAGAGATTTATGCACATAGCGATTGCCGGAAATATCGGTTCAGGGAAAACGACGTTAACATCTTTATTGGCTAAACATTATAAATGGACCCCTCATTATGAGGATGCTGATGACAACCCTTACCTGAATGATTTTTACGACGATATGCAGCGCTGGTCATTCAATCTGCAGGTTTACTTCCTAAATTCACGCTTCGGTCAGGTGCAGGAAATCCGTCAGGGCAAGCAGAAAGTCGTTCAGGACAGAACAATTTATGAGGATGCTTACATTTTTGCACCAAATTTGCATGCGATGGGTTTAATGACTACCCGCGACTACGAGAACTATTTCAGCCTTTTTAAATTGATGGACAGCCTGGTGAAAGCGCCGGACCTGATCATTTACCTGCGTGCCTCTGTGCCTACGCTGGTGAAGCAGATCCAAAAGCGTGGCCGCGATTATGAGAACTCCATCCGTTTGGATTACCTGAAGCGCCTGAATGAGCGCTATGAGGCCTGGATCTCAACCTATGAAGGCGGCAAATTGCTGATCGTTGACATCGACGAGATCAATTTTTCAGAAAACAAGGAGGATCTGGGGAAAGTGCTGAGGATGATAGACGCAGAGGTAAACGGTTTATTCAAATAAGATTTGGGCATAGAGTCAAATAACGAGGAGCAGTTTGTAAAGGCGACGTATGAAAGCCTGATGAAACAGTATGAGCAGGAGCAAACTGTTCTCCTGTCGCATCATGGAGAGCTGTCTCAAAGCGTTATTTCCAGTATCGAAGAGAGCGTCGAGTCGAAAGTAGCCGAGCTCGAAATCCCTAAAGGCCCCTTAAAAAAAATTTTCTTTATCAGCGTGGAAACGCTTCAGAATATGCTGATCCACGGGCAGAAGAATGCCGACGGGCATCAGCATAATTTCTTTATCCTTGCCAAGAACGGCGTGAAAATGAATGTGGTCTCTGCCAACCTGGTGGCCAACGATTCTATCCCAGCCCTTGAAAAACAAATCGAAACCATCAATTCCTTTGATGACGAAAAAGCCCTGAAAGCCTACTATTTAGAGCATCTCGAAAATAATACCATGAGTGATAAAGGCGGCGCAGGCCTTGGCTTTATTACCATCGGCATGAAAAGCGGCAACAAGCTGAAAATGGATTTTCAGAAGATCAACGACAACTACTCCTTATTCACCCTGATCTCTTCAGTGAGCTTAAGCTAATGTTTTCACGAATCCTTTTGCCGGATCAATGACATTGATTCCGGGTGTTTTGCCTTTTTCCAGAGAGCCGTAATTCCCCTGAATTCCTAAGAATTCAGCGCCGTTCCAGGTAGCAGCCTTTAAGAACACTTCCAGCGGAATCTGCGGAAAATGCTGTTGCAGCGTGATGATCTCCTCCGGGATGGAAAGCCCCGAATTGCTGGCGAGGCTGTCTGTGCCCAGTGTCAGGGTGCAATGCTCAGCATTTAAAAGCCCCACATCGGGCAAGGTGTTTTCTATATACAGGTTGGCCTTAGGGCAAAGGCACCAGTAAAACCTGTTCCCTGTTTTTTGAGCTGCATAAACGTCGTCCCGGTCTGTAAAGGTATTATGGACCAGCAGGATGCTTACCTCTTTCTGAAAGGCTTCTAAAACGGTTTTCAGGCTGCTTTTGCCGCTGGCTGTAAAATAGTCTATCGGCAGGCCCAGGCTTTCATATAGGCGCAGGTAATCGCCGGTCTTATGCAAAAAGAAATCGTTTTCCGCTTTGCTCTCCTGGTTGTGGATGCTTGTGGGCAGCTTGTGGTGGCGATCATAGGCCGTGATGAGCCCGATGAGCTCTTTGGAGCAGCTGTAGGGGGCGTGAGGCGCCAGGGATGCTGCCAGGCCTGCCTGCCGGAAAGCTTCCAGGACATGTTTGCCGGCATCGAAGACCAGCTCCGCCCTTCCCGGGTTCAGGGCAATGAGCTCCACGAAGCTATGATAATACAGCACCGATCCCTGTTTGATTTTTGCAGAAAGGGCTGTATTGCTGATGTCGCCCACGGCAACGATCCCCTGTGAGGCCATCTCCCGGTCGGCCTGCTGCATCAGCTCCAGCTGCTGTTCTTCGGGAACATCGTTGCGGTGCCGGATCACCGACAGGCCGAAATCGACGATGCCCGTATGCCGGGCAATCCTGTCTTTCAGGTGGCTGAGCTCGAGGTGGCAATGGGTATTGATAAAGCCAGGTAGAAGAATGCCTTCGTATTGCTCGATGCGGTTGGCTTCTATGCTGCCTGCCGGAAGCAGGTCTTCAATCTGCCCATGGCTGTTGACGGCCAGTACGGTGGGATTGGGGAGAAACTCTTTTCCTGAAAAAATACGGGTAGCAGAGAGGAAGCGCATGGTTTGAAAGGTGATTTGAAGATGCTGAATTGAGCACTAAATATAAAACATTTATCATGAAATAGCCCTGCTTACCTCAGGCATAATCCAATAACTAAACTGGCTATACCGTATGACCATTAAAAATAAATAATCTGGACATACGAATTAAGCCTATCTTTGCAGCATTGCCCATGCCAGTGAAAAAAGACATACGTGCCTTAACGGAAGCCCAGCTAATTGACATTCTCAAAGAAAAGGGAGAAGCGAAATTCCGCGCCAAACAAATCTATGAATGGCTATGGAAAAAAAGCGCTCACCACTTCGATGACATGTCGAACCTGTCGAAGCCTCTGCGTGATTGGCTCAACGAGCACTTTGTGATCAACGCGGTGGCCGTGAGCGACATGCAGGTGAGCAACGACCGCACCATCAAATGCGCCATGAGGCTATCGGATGGTAACGTGGTGGAAAGTGTCCTGATCCCGACGCATACCCGGATGACAGCCTGTATTTCCTCGCAGGTGGGTTGCAGCCTTACCTGCAAGTTTTGTGCAACGGGAAAATTAAAACGTTTACGGAACCTCAATGCAGATGAGATCTACGACCAGGTGGCGCTCGTGAAAAACCTCGCGGAAACCAAATACGACCAGGCGCTGACCAACATCGTGTATATGGGCATGGGTGAGCCTTTGCTCAACTATGCCGAAATGCTCCGCTCCGTGGACAGGATCACCTCGCCCGACGGGCTGAACATGAGTCCGAGCCGAATTACCGTGAGCACAGCCGGCATCGCCAAAATGATCATGAAGCTGGGCGACGACCAGGTGAAGTTTAACCTGGCTTTATCGCTGCACGCTGCCAACGATGAGAAGCGGAATCACATCATGCCGATCAACGAAAGTAATTCGTTGGAGAGCCTGGAAGAGGCGCTGAACTATTTCTATGAGAAGACAGGGTCGCGTGTGACCTTTGAGTACATTGTGTTTAAAGACTTCAACGACAGCATCCAGGATGCCAGGGAGCTGGCGGATTTCTGCCGGAAAACCACCGCAAAGGTCAACATCATCGAATATAATCCTATTGACGAAGGTGAGTTTAAGCAAACCACGCCGGAGCGCCTGGAGGCTTTTGTGAAGCACCTCGAAAGCAAAGGCATCATTGTGAATGTGCGCCGGAGCAGGGGCAAGGACATCGACGCCGCCTGCGGACAACTGGTGAACAAGAACAAAACCGCACAGCCGGTGTTTAAGTAAATGAGACAATGTTTTTGAGGGGCCGAAGCGAAATCATATAGTCGAATTTATCCCGAACGCGAAGCGCTTCGGGATCAGATTATCATACAGACCGCATGAATCATTCTGTTTTTACATCCCGCATTTATGGCATTGTTTACTTCGTTAATTTAATCCTATATTTACGCTAATTTCTGAGTGGATATTGTTGACCAAATAAAAGCGCCTATCAGCGCACAAATGGACGAGTTTGAGATCAAATTCAAACAAGCCATGAGAACCACTGTTCCCCTACTGGATAAGATCACCACTTATATTGTAAAACGTAAAGGCAAGCAGATCAGGCCTATGTTTGTGTTCCTGAGTGCGAAGTGTGCCGGCGATTTCAATGAGAGTACCTACAGGGCTGCTTCGCTGATCGAATTGCTGCATACGGCGACGCTGGTACACGACGATGTGGTGGACGACAGTAACGAGCGCCGCGGTTTCTTCAGTGTGAATGCGCTCTGGAAAAACAAGATCGCTGTTCTGGTCGGAGATTTTTTGTTATCAAATGGCTTGTCCCTGTCGCTGGATCATGATGATTTTCATTTATTGAAGATTGCCAACAATGCCGTAAGGGAAATGGCAGAAGGGGAATTGCTGCAAATTGAAAAGGCACGTAAGCTTGATATTTCCGAGGAGGTCTATTTTGAGATCATCACCAAAAAAACAGCCACGCTCATTGCTGCCTGTTGTGCGGTTGGTGTGGCTTCGGTAAGTAAGGATGATGCCATGATTGCCCGCTTCAAGGAGTTTGGGATCAATACGGGCATTGCCTTTCAGATTAAGGATGACCTCTTTGATTTTGGGGATGATACCACTATCGGGAAGCCTACCGGCATCGATATCAAGGAAAAGAAAATGACACTGCCCCTGATCTATGCGCTCAACAATTCCAGCTGGACGGAAAAGCGTAAGATCATCAACATTGTGAAGAACCATAATAATGATCCGAAGCGGGTGGCCGAAGTGATCAGCTTCGTGTATGAAAAAGGCGGCATCACCTATGCGGAAGGCATTATGCATCAGTATAAGGAGAAAGCCCTGGCCCTCCTGAAGGACGTGCCCGACAGCCCCTCCAAACAAAGCCTGATCCAGCTGGTTAATTATTCGATTGAACGTAAAAAATAACTATTGCCATGAAAAAATTCTTGTACATCACGGTATCATTTGCAGGACTTGCCATACTATTCAATGCTTGCGGGAACAACGGGCAGGAGGCCGCAAAAGAAGCCAAGCGCAAGGAGGATTCCGTAAAGAATGCCGTTAAGCCCATCACGGTGAATCCAAACAGCGAATTTGCCATTATCCCGCCGGATGCCGATTATACAGGCGATTACATTGATAAATATGATAACGGCGTCATCAAGTTTACCGGCAACTTCAGGTTCGGTGTCCGCCACGGGCATTGGATGGCCTTTTACGATAACGGTGTGAAATGGAGCGAGTGCTATTACGACAAGGGAAAAAAACACGGGGAAACCATCGTGTACTTTCCTGACGGTAAGGTTCACTACAAAGGCTGGTACAAGAACGATCTGAAGGACAGCCTTTGGTTCTATTATGATGAGACCGGTAAGGAAGTGGACAGGCGTGCTTTCCGTGAAGACGAGGAAACAGGCCTGGTGAATTAATTTTCACCAAAGAAATAGCCGCTGTACAGCCTAAACCAGGTTTGGCATAGGGAGCATTTCGTTGGAGTCTGCTTTATAATCAACACCTTCTACTTCAAAGCCAAACAGGTTTAAAAAATCTTTCCTGTAACCCTGCAGATCGCCGGTTTCCGGAAGGGTTTCGGTGGTCGATTTCTCCCATAGCCGGGCAATGCTGCCCTGGATATCTTCCCGCATTTCCCAATCATCGATGCGGATCCTGCCTTCTTCGTCGGTAGCTACCGGCTTGCCGGAGTAAAGCCTGTCGGCAAACAATCTCTGCATTTGCTCGATGCAGCCTTCATGGATCCCTTTTTCCTTCATGGTTTTATAAAGCAGGGAGATATAGAGAGGGATTACCGGAATCGCCGAGCTGGCTTGTGTGACGAGGGCTTTATTGACAGAAACATAAGCCTTTCCGTGAAGGCCTTTTAATTTTTCGCTTATGGTGAAAGCTGTTGCTTCCAGGTGATTTTTAGCGGCACCTATGGTTCCTTTCCGGTAAACCGCTTCCGTTAGCAAAGGTCCGATGTAGGAGTACGCTACCGTGGTAGCCTTGTCGGATAAGGCATCCGCTTTGATGAGCTCATCTATCCACATGTCCCAATCTTCGCCGCCCATCACGGCAACCGTGTTTTTTATATCCTCTTCGTTGCAGGGCTCAATGGTAATGTTTGAAACAACACCTGTATGAAAATCTACTGTTTTATTGGTGAACACCTGGCCGATCGGCTTCAGAACAGAGCGATGGGTGACGCCCGTGACCGGGTGTACCCTCACCGGCGATGCGAGGCTATAGATCACCAGGTCAATTTTTCCGAGATCGGATTTGATAAGGTCGATCGTTTTCTTTTTGACTTCGGAAGAGAAGGCATCTCCGTTAATGCTTTTGGCATACAGGCCGGCTTTCTCTGCCTCTTGCTGAAAGGCCACGCTGTTGTACCATCCCGGTGATCCCGGTTTTCCTTCCTGTGGCGCTTTTTCGAAGAATACACCAATGGTGGAAGCGCCGGCTCCAAAAGCACTTGTAATGCGCGAAGACAAGCCGAAGCCGGTGGATGATCCGATCACTAATACGTTTTTCGGGCCGGTGATGGTTCCTTTTGACCGGATGTATTCGATTTGGTTCAGGACGTTTTTTTCACATCCTTTCGGGTGAGACGTTAAACAAATAAAACCTCTCATTTTTGGTTCAATGATCATGCTATTATATCTTGAAATTTAGTTTTTGAATTACCGCGCATTGAACAGCCAACCGCTTGGGTCCATTGTTTTCTGGCCTTTCCAGATCTGGAGGTTCATGCTGGTTTTGCCGTCTTCCTCCGAAATGCTTCCTATAATTTGTTTGGTAGAAACTTTCTCACCTTGTTTGACGGAAGGTTTTTCGATGTTGCTGTATACGCTTAAATATTCGCCATGCCTGATCAGGATCAGGTAGCCGCCGGTAGGCGACACGGCCACGCCGGTGACTTCTCCTTCAAATACAGCCCTTGCCTGTGAGCCTTTGGCTGTGCAGATATCCACGCCGTTGTTATTCATCATAAAGCCCTTAATAGCCGGGTGCTCGTATTCGCCGTATGGCTGGCAGATCACTCCTTTTACCACAGGCCATGGCAATTTGCCGCGGCTGCCTGCAAAGTCTGCTCCCAGGGCTTCTGCTTCTTCCGTCAGCTCCGGTGCTGTCGCCTTGGCAGGCGGCGTTGTCTTCACTTCCGGTTTTACCTTGGTTTTACTGTCCTTCGCGGTTGCTTTGGTTTTGGCCAGCTTCTCCGCTTTAGCGGCTTTCTCGGCAGCAATGCGGATCGATTCTTCCGTTTTGCGTTTGATCTCCGCTTCAATCAGCTTTTTGATGGCGATCTGTAAATTCTCAGCATCGCGTTTTTTCTTTTCAAGCTCTTCCTTCAGCTCTTTTTCCTGCTGCTGCAATTCGCTCAGCACAATTTCCTGCTGTTGTTTCTCGCTGTCGAGCTGGGTCTTTTCACTTTGTTCATTGCCCAGGAGCATATTTTTCTGATGCCTCTGATCCTCGAGCTCTTTCAGCTTGCCGGTAAGCACCAGCTGCGTCGACATGATCTCGGCCGCCTGTTTTTTCCGGAAGGCGGTGTACTGCTGGAAATACCGGAGCCTGATGTAAGCCTGGTTGAAATCACCGGAGGCAAAAAGAAACATCAGCTTGGTGTAGGAATCCTGGTTACGCTGTGCAAAATAGATCATCTTGGCATACTCGCCTTTCAGCTTTTCCAGGCTTTGCCTCAGGGAGTTTACCTCACCCGTGTTTTTTTTGATGTTGGTATTGATCTTCGAGAGCTCGGTGTTGATGGTGGAAATGAGCTCTTCACGCACCTTGATCTTGGTGTTGATCACCACGATGTTGTTGATCTGCGATTTCTTGTTGGCTTTGGTTTGGCTCAGCTGGCTGTTGAGCTGCTTGATGTCGTCGTTGAGCTTGTTACGCTTGTTTTGCAGGTCTTTCTGCGATGGCGACTTGGTTTGCGCAAAGCTTCCTGGAGTATAAAAACCGATAAAAAAGATGCATAGCCCTAAATAAATAAGGTTATTTCTTTTCTTTTTTGATCGGGATAGGGTCATAGCTCTTTGGTATGTTCAGCGGCATTTTCTGCGGCTGGTTGATTTCTATGCGAACATAGTTAATTTTAAGGTTAATTTTCTTCTCTGCGACAATATCAATATCAACATGATGCGGTGCAAAAACAGAGTCCACGGCTACGAACTTGGAGTAGGCGGCGCTGAATTTCCGGTTAGTGCTTACATCTACAAAATCATTGTTAATGATCTTGAAGGTTTCAGGGTCCAGCGTCATGGTTTGGAGCGAGCGCTTGAGGGAGTCCTGTCCGGATGTTATACGTTTCAATTTCCGTTTTCGTTCCGTGCTCAGCTTATAATGGCAGTTTTCCCGGTCTGCCATCGGTTTCAGCTTGGTATCGTCATCGTCGAAATCGGCGCTGTTGCCAAATAAGGCGGCCTGCAGCAGGTCGAAATCCAGGTCGGCATTCAGCAGCTGGTTGATGTAGTTGAAATCGCCCACAAAGAATTGTTTCTTGATATACACCACCATTTTCACCGAGTCGCGGGTAATCAGCAGCTTGGCCACATCGATGAGGCCTACCGCCTGGATCTGGATCCAGATGGCGCTGTCCTTCCGGCCCCTGATCCTCACGTCGAGGTTCTGATCCTCACCGTCGACCACCGTTTCCACATCGGCCTTGGCATAGATCCATTTGTAACCCAGCTCTTTTTGCTTAAGGTTCTTGGTCAGCATTTTAGATGTTTTGAAAAGCAGGCGGCATTTGCCCGTCATCGTATCTTCCGTTTGTGCTACCTGGGTTTTCTGAATGCCTTTTTTGGTTTTGCAGGAAGCCATCCAGGCGGCCAGGAAAAAAATGAGTAAAAGAGAGGTATATGAGCGTATGTTGTAATTCATGAATGTAAACGTTAAAGGCGGCCCAGGCTTATTCGTATAATTTCTGATCGCTGATCTTTTTATCCAGCAACTCGGATCCTTCCCCGCTTTCCTTGGCCTGTTTCCAATAGATGAGGGCTTCCTGTTTTTTGCCGAGCTGGTAGAGGACATCGCCGTAGTGCTCGGAGATGGCAGAGCGCTTTCCGGACATTTTTACAGCGGAGGCCAGCCATTCTTCGGCCTGGGTATATTTTCCCTGCTGGTAGAGGATCCAGCCGTAAGTATCCATATACACCGCATTGTTGGGTGAGAGCTCGTTGCTGCGGCGTGAGAATTTCTCCGCCTTCTCCAGGTTTTTTTTGCGGAGCGAAAGAAAGTAGGCGTAATTATTCAGTACTTGTGTATTGTCCGGATCCACCTTCAGCGCATCGTCAAAGGCCTTGTCCGATTTTTCATGATCTTTCAGATAGTTGTAGGCAAAGCCCAGGTTCGAATAAAAATCGATCAGCAGCTGGTTATTGGAATAGACGAATTCAATACCATCGCGCAGCGACTCCACCGCTTTTTCGTAATGCTTAAGCTGGATATTGGCCATGCCGTTGAAGTAATACGGCGTTGCCTGGTTAGGGAAAAGCTCTATCGCTTCGCTGCTGTGGCTTTCGAGGCTGGCATAGTCTGCCAGGTCGGCATCAATGTACATCAGCTTATTCCAGGGATCGAAATGTGTTTTATCATACGTTACCGCCAGCACATATTCATCGCGGGCCTCCTTCATCTTTTTATCCCGGAACAGGAATTCGGCATACATGCCGTAAGCCTCGCCCGATTTGGGATGAACGCGGATCATGATCGCCGCCAGCTCATAGGCCTGTGATTTAAACTCCTCGTTCTTAGCGGAAAGGTCGTAGTAGGAAGCCAGGATCTTGTATTTGGTATCCACATCAAGGTCGGGGTTCTCAAAGGCAATCTTCATTTCCTTAAAGAAATTCTCTTTATCGTTGAGCGACTTGTAGTAGTCGGCCATCGCCAGGTGCACCATCGGGTTATCCGGATCGAACTTCAGCACTTCCCTGTAAGTGTCCAGGGCTTTGTCATTTTGCTGCGTGTCCTGGTAAAACTCGGCAAGGAAGGTATAGTAGCGTGCTTCGGTCGGGTTGAGCTTAATCAGCTTTTTGAATTCCTGCTCCGCTTCCGCTGTGCGCTTGGTTTGTTTCAGTAATTTGATCTTGTTGAGGGTGAAGGTTTCGTTCGGTCCGAATTTTTTTTCGAGGTCGTCATACACCTTGTAGGATTTGTCGTAAGAGCCGGCATACATGTATTCGGCAGCAAGGCCTTCATAAAATTCCGGTTTCTCAGGATAGATTTTTACCAGGCGGTTGTATACCTCTGCAGCCTGCAGGTACAGGCGCTTGCTGTGCAGGCATTCGATGTAGAGAAGCTGGTACCATTGATTTTTCGGTTCGGCTGCTGAACACTCTTTCGCAAATTTAAGGGCCATGTCGTACTGCGCGGCAAAGCGGTAAATGTTGCCGAGCTCATATTTTACAGCAGCCGAAGAAGGATTGAGCTTCAGGCAGTTTTTGAAGCGGGCTTCCGCATTCTCCACATTACCTTTCATGCGCTCTTTGCAGCCCTCTACAAAGTCGTAGGCAAATTCGGCCTGCTGGTCGGCTGTGAGGCCCTTTGTTTTGGGCTCGCCTGCGGCTGCCGTACTTGTGGCCTGCTTTTTCGATTTGCAGGATGTTCCGAATGCCACTGGCACCAGCAACAGGATCACGAAAATATGAAGAGGTAATCTCAAATTGATAGACATGCGTTTAATGTTCCCTTATTCCTTTCCGGTCTTATCGCTACAGGGAAAGCGTTGTGTAGTCACTCATGCTGATGTCGAGCGCTTTTCCTTTCACGCCGGCACCTTCGCCGATCATGCTGTTGGAAATGTTGGCACAGCAAAGCTTGGTGTTAGCCTGTACCAGGCTGTTCTTCAGGATCACGTCTTCCATTTCGCAGCCGGCACCGATGGAGGCATGAGGCCCGATGATGGAATTTTTAATCACCACATTATCCCCGATAAAGCAAGGCTCGATGATGAGGCTGTTTTCCGTCACAATATTCTTACCCCTTAAGCTCGCTTTTCCTTTATCAAATTCCAATACCCGTTGGTTGGTATATACCGTTGCGTCTTTATTTCCACAATCCAGCCATTCGGTTACTTTGCCCGGAGTAAAGGCCAGTCCCTTTTGTTTCATGTTTTCCAGGGCGTTGGTGAGCTGGAACTCGCCTTTTTCGGTAATGTTGTTATCGAGCAGGTATTGCAGCTCTTTCTTGAGGTTATCGCCATCCTTGAAATAGTAGATGCCGATAATGGCCAGGTTGCTGACGAAGGTCGATGGCTTTTCCACGAAATCGGTGATCACACCGGCATCGTTCAGCTTCACCACACCAAACTGGCTGGGGTCTTCAATGCCCTGCACCCAGATCACACCTTCCTGGTTGGTATCCATCACAAAATCCGCTTTGAACAGCGTATCGGCAAAAGCCACCACTGTTTTGCCGGTAATAGACTCCTTCGCGCACATGATGGCATGAGCGGTTCCCAGGGCTTTTTCTTGGTAGCAGATCGTTCCTTTGGCACCCTGCTCGTTGGCAATCTTCACCAGGTTTTCCTCTACTTCTTTCCCGAAATCAGGGCCAATGATGAAGGCGATCTCGTCCACTTTTTCTCCGCATACTTTGGTGATATCTTCTACCAGGCGCTGTACGATCGGTTTTCCGGCAACATTAATCAGAGGTTTAGGAACAGTAAGGGTATGAGGCCTCATACGCTTTCCCTTTCCTGCCATGGGGATGATAATTTTCATACGTATTTTATTGTTTTTGGTATAGCCGGTTTATCGTTATTCGTGTTTTGATAAACATGGCTATTTCATAATCGGTTTAAGTTCTATAATAACAAGCAAATATACTATTTACCCCCGAAAATTAAAGGATTTATGCGCCTTTACACCTGTAAATTTCAATAATTTACAGATTTTATGACAGGAGGTCCAATGGCGGTTTTTTCGCTGGTTTTAGAGTATGAAAGTGGATGGGACATGTGAGAATACAGATTAGGCCACTCTGCCGGGGTTTTTGGTTCCCGGGTCAAATGGTCAGGGAGATTCTATGGGCAGAATGTTTTGCTCCTACGGAGCCGTTTTTTCGAACAATCAAGACCTGTAACGAAAGTCCTTTGGCAATTACTGAACGATGGAATGGTACATCGTGTTTGATGTTGCTCCGGAGGAGCAACACATTCTTAGAACATGTATCCATCACATCACGGCTCCATAGGAGCCGAACAGATTTTACAAATTCCCTGTCCTTCCCCCGTCTACCGGCAGATTAATTCCGTTGATGTATGAGGCAGCAGGCGAAGCCAGGAAAGCCACGGCATTGGCCACTTCCGAGGCTTCCGCAAAACGGCCCATCGGAATCTCAGCCAGCATTTCGTTGGTCACTTCATCCTGTGCATGGCCGGTCTTGGCCGATTTATTTTCGATGATGGTTTTTAATCGAATAGTGGCCGTAGCGCCCGGCAATACATTGTTTACCGTAATATTGAACTTGCCGAGCTCGTTGGCGAGGGTCTTGCTCCAGTTGGCAACTGCCGCGCGGATGGTATTGGACACACCGAGATTGGGTAGCGGCGCTTTGACGGAGGTGGAAATGATATTGATGATGCGGCCGTATTTGGCGTTCTTCATATGCTCCAGGCAGGCCTGTACCAGGATGTGGTTACAGATCAGGTGATTGTTGAAAGCCGACAGGAACTCCTCCGTTTTGGCAGAAGTGATAGGGCCGGAAGGAGGGCCTCCCGTATTGTTCACCAGGATCTGAACGCCCGGTTGGCGCTGCAAGTAGGCTTCTACAATTTGTTTCAACTCTTCCGGTTTCGAAAAATCGACGCAGAGGTAGGAGTGAAGCTGGCCTGCCGCTGTGCTCAGCTCCTGCTTTGTTGCTTTCAGGGCTTCTTCGTTGCGGGCGATGAGTGTCACGGAAGCGCCTAATGCGGCAAGCTCTAAGGCGATGGCTTTCCCGATGCCCTGCGTGCTGCCGCACACGATGGCCTGTTTATGTTTCAGATCTAAATTCATGTGAATCGTATTTACCTGCAAAGATGCAAAGTATTTTGGCAAACGAAACAGAAAATTTTAGTCATAATGAAAGCGCCGGAAAATATTACGCTGATTGGGAAAAGCTGCCCGGGCAGGAGCATTGCGCCTGACTATTTACGGGATCTTCACGCCAAACACGCACACATCATCCAGCTGCTCGTAGCCCTCTTTCCAGTTTTCGAAGATGCTGACCAGCTTCTCCGATTGCTCTTGTACCGGCTCATGAGCCAGCTTCACAAACAGTTTCTCCAGGTTCACCGACTTGAATTTTTTTCCTTTCTCTCCGCCAAACTGGTCGGCATAGCCGTCGGAGCTCATGTAGATCATATCGCCGCTCTGAAGGTCTATCTCATGAAGTGTAAAGTCTTTTTTCTCGCCGATGTGGATGCCGATCGGCTGCTTATCGCCCGGCAGCTCTATGAGTTCACCATCTCTCAGAATGTACAAAGGGTTGTGCGCTCCGGCATACTGGATCTTTTTTTCGGAAGGAAGGTAGCGGCAGAGCGAGATGTCCATGCCGTCTTTACTTTCGCCGTAAGTACCGGTTTGTTTCAGAGCCGCAATCACACGGTCACGCAAATGGTTCAGGATCTCATCCGGCTTCAGCCTCAATTCCTCATTCACGATCTGGTTCAACAGCCCCGAGCCCAGCATGCTCATAAAGCCGCCCGGAACACCGTGCCCGGTACAATCCACCACGGCCCATAATACCGAATCGCCTTGCCGGGAATACCAGTAAAAGTCGCCGCTCACAATATCCTTAGGCTTAAAGAAAATAAAATATTCCGGGAGCCCATTCCGGATCTGCGTATCATCGGGCAGAATGGATTGCTGGATGCGCAGCGCATACTGGATCGAGTCGGTAAGCTCCTTGTTTTTTTCCTGGATGATGTCTTTTTGAAGGCTGATCTCTTTGGCGTTTGCGATCACTTCCACCGTCCGTTCATGGATGCGCTTTTCCAGCAGATGCTTCTGGAGGCGGAAATTCCGTTCGCGGTATTTTACGATCCGGAATCCTCCATAAATGATCGCGCTGATCCCAATCACATAGAACCACCAGGTGAGCCAGAAGGGAGGTTTGATCGTAAACGGGATTTTTAGCACGGGACTCATGACATCGTAAGCATTTTTGATCTTTACTTCAAGTATGTAAGGACCGGGTGCGAGGTTTGTGTAGCGGATTTTATTGGAAATGCCGTTATCCTGCCAGCTCGTATCCAGGCCCAGAAGCCGGTAATAAAAATGGTGCGGCAATGGCGTATAAATCTGGCTGCTGGCAAATTCAAAATTCAGAAAATTGTCCTTCCACCTTAAGACAGGCTCTGTTGCTGTAAATAAGCCAAGCCTTTGTGGATTGAGCGTATCTTCGCGGATGCTTAAGGCGCTCAGCATCAGTTTCGGGATGGTCGACGGTATCTCGATGGTGGCCGGATCAAAGATCAGAATGCCGTTGACATTGGCGATGTAAATTTTCCCCTGATCGTCGTGTTGGGCGATCGCAGGCATAAATTCCCCGGTCTTCAATCCCAGCTCGCTGCCGAATAAAAATGTTTGATTGGTTTTCGGGTCCCATTTCAGCAGCTGCCGCTCAAGGCCTATCCAGAAAACACCGTTCCTGTCTTCGGTGAGCGCATTCACGGGTCCTTCCGGCCATCCGAGTTGTTTGCTGATGTATTCGGTTTTGCCGCTTGCTTCATCGAAAGCATACAGGCCGTTTGCCGTTGCAAACCATACGACCCCGTTCTTAGCGAGGTAAGCCGTTTTAATAGTGCTGTCGGGAAAAAAAGCATCTTTATGATCGGGACCATAGATCCTGTGTTGTTTTTTAACGGGGTCGATGAGGCAGAATTCCCTTTCCCCATAGGCCAACAGCCATTTGCCACTCGGAAGGACATAGGAATAATTCTGGGAATGATAATGTTTGGCATCTAGCCTGTAAAAAGGTTCCAGTTTATTTAGTGCGATGTTATAATGGTAAATGGTGCCGTTACATTGGTCGGCCACGTACAGGCTTTTCTCCTGATTCACATGCCTGAATAAAATAGAATAACAGCCATAAGGGATACTATCTTTATTCCAGTTAACAGGGATCTGAAAGTTATCTGACGTTTCATCCCAAATGGCGGGAAGATTATTGGAGCTTATAACCATAAACTTTCCATCCGTTATATACTTGATATCTCCAATGTGATTCTGTCCGTTAGCATCCAAGGTTTTGAGCGCCTTCGGCAGACGAAAACCAGGCTCTGTTTTTTTGATGAATTGTTTTTTATTCGCATCGTACAGGTTGATCCCATTATGGCTGGTAATGTAGAGTGTGCCATTTCCACCTACCAATAGCTGATTCACGGGTATACGTTGCATGGAGCGGTCTGTAAACGCCAGGCTCATGTCCGACCAGGATATGGCATCGAATTGCTGGATCAATGGATTATAAATGCTGATGGCTTGCCCGGTTCCTACCCAAATGTTTCCATCCGGGTCTTTCTTCAGCATGCGGATGTTGTTATCGGCTACGCTGGTACTTGTTTTAATATCATGCTTGACATATTTTACATCGTGTGTTTTTGTATCCACTACCATCACCCCGGAGTTCGGTGTGGCAATCCACAGGCGGCCGTGCTCATCCGTGACGTAGGCACGCGCATTATCAAGGTTTTGTATCCCACTCTTTTCTATGCCGGATATGCGCTTAAACTCATGGGTTGTGGCATCGAAAAAAATGAGTCCGCTATAAGTACCGAACCACAAATTCCCCCGTGGATCGCGGTATACGAAATGGCATATCCTCAGGCTGAAACTGATACGGTTTGCTTTGTCTTCCGCCTCGCTGATGTAATTCCGGACCGGAAAATTGCTGAACGTTCCGGTTTTCGGATCAAAATAAGCCGGCGGATAATCATAGTTCTCATTTGTAAAAAAGGCCACGAGGAAGCGGCCATCAGGCAGTTCGATCATATCCCGCACCCGGTTCATGACCTCTTTCCGGCCATCGGTTTGCGGCGCGTGTGGCAGATAACGTTTGCATACACCGGTTTCCTGGTCGAGCTTCACGATCCCGCCGCCCCAGGTCAGGATCCAGATAGTGCCATTGAGGTCTTCCTTAATGCCGGTTACCAGGTTATGGGGCAGTTTTTTCTGATCCGCGGAATCGGCTCTGTAATGTTTTTTCGCACCCGTCGCAGTATTATAGCGCGTAAGGCCGCTGGCATCGTCGTATGCCAGCCACAAATTATTTTTAGAGTCTAATGCAGCCAGGAAGATCTTTTCCGATAAGTAAGAACTATCAGCTTTACTGACTTTGTGTTTTTTGACACTGTAGCCGTTATAGCTGTAAAACCCGCCCTTATAGGTGCCCCACATGAGGCCGTTCTTATCCCAGTCGTGCCAGCCGAAAGATTTAAGCCCCAGCTGTGGAGGCTGGATGCGTTGAAATACGGGATCAGGAATGACCTGTGCGAAAGTGACCCTTGTCAGGCAGATGAGAAGCAGTAAACCTGGAAGTAGCCGCATAGAACTTTGGGTTGTGTTTAGTAAAAATAGCACATTCTTTTTAAAAGAAAATGCGATTCAGCCTATCTTCGTAACGGATAATTCACTAAGGCTATCAGGATGTCAGCAGGGAATGCCGGATTTTCCGGTGACCTGCCTGGATGGCAAATTCACTGTAACGATGTAGGAAATAAAAAATGTGTGATTTTTGGAAATTCACTCCCATCGCTGATCTGAGGTTGGTTTCCGGAAGAATAAATTATTTTCTTTTCGAGAGAAAAAAATGCTTCAGCAGGTTTCCGCATTCCTGTTCCAGGATGCCATGTGCCACCAGTGTTTTAGGATGCAAGAGGGTTGAAGAAATGCTTGTAAATCCTCTTTTCAGATCACCCGCACCGTATACGATCCTGCTGATGTGTGTCCAGTGCAGGGCGCCCGCGCACATAGGGCAGGGCTCCAGCGTCACATAGAGTGTGCAATCCGTTAAGTACTTTCCGCCGATGGCGTTGGCGGCCGCTGTGATCACCTGCATCTCGGCATGGGCGGTGACATCGTTCAGGCGCTCGGTGAGGTTGTGCGCCCGGGCAATGATGCGGTTATTGGCTACGATCACTGCACCCACAGGAACCTCGTCTGCCTCGTAAGCTTTTTGAGCTTCCTTCAGCGCCTCGTTCATAAAATATGCGTCGGAGTACAATTCCATCTTAGTCGCCGGTAGGGCCTTTCACGCCTGCTTTGACCTCGATGTTGAGCGTATTCTCTACCGGCGTTACCGGGCAGGAAAAATTATCGGAATACACGCAGAAGGGATTATAGGCTTTATTAAAATCGCAGATGATGGTATTGCCCTCCGGGATCTGCAGATCGATGAAGCGCCCGCCACCGTATGTTTCCACGGAGTTGGTGAGGTCTTTGAAGGGCAGGAAGAGGTAATTCTTATATTCTTCTTTTTTGATCAGGTCAAGGCTCTGGTACACATTCAGGCGCTGTTCTTTTCCGTTGATCGTAAACTGAATGATGGCGTATTTCACATAGTTTTTCGCTTCGCCGCGTGTAGCCGCCATTTTGAAAGGCTTTTCATCGGGTGTGCGGATAAAGTCAGCCTTCACGCGGTAGCTCAGATCAATCGGGTAGAAATCGTGTCCCCTGAAGGTGAGCCTTTCTTTTTTATTTAAGGGGGAATGGAGCGAATCCAGGAACTCGTTGTTCAGCTTATTCTGGAAAGCCAGCACATCCTCTTTTTCGGGCTGTGCGCAAAGCATTCCGGCCAGGCAGATACATACAAACGTCAGGCAGTAGTTCATAGGCTTATTCTTTTAATACCATATCAATGCACATCACGGCAGCTAAGATCAGGATGCGCACATTGTCTTCTTTTCTCACCGAATCGTTTACAGAAAGCATGTAATTATCGGCAGAGGTAAAGAGCTCCCGGCCAATGCCTGCCCATTTCTTATTCACCTGTGCCAGCTCGCTGTTTCCCTGCATGAACCTAAAATCCCAGCTGGTCCATTTTCCTTTCAGGGTGCATAAGACATTGTTCTGTGGATCGAGTACATCAAATTTGCCGCCAACCGAAAAGAATTTCTGCTTGAAACGGCCTACCAGGATTCCTTTCTCGTCAAACACTTCCACCGTAGATAGAAACAGGGAAATGCCCCGCTTCACATCCAGCACGGGTTCCCCTTTGGCGGTTTTTACTTCCACATGAAAAGGCGTGAGGCGCTTATAATCCGTAAAGCGGAACATCTTGGTAAAGAAGCCCAGCTGTTCCTCGCGGCAGGTCATCAACAGCTCTTTCGTATCCGGGTTGTAGATATCGAAATTATTGGCTGCTTTGAACATGCCTACATGTTCCTTGATGAAGAATAAATTCTGGCGGAGGATAGCGTGCATAACAATAAATTACAAGGTAGATAAAGCGCTTTTTAAGCGGGAGATCGTTTCTTCTTTTCCCAGCAAAGCCAATAGGTCGAATAGCTGCGGCCCACCCGCTGCCCCGGTTGTCAGAACGCGAAGGAGCTGCATGTCCAGCTTGCCGATCTCCGTTTGAGCTTCCTGGAAGGAATCGTGCAGAGTATGTGTATTCCATTCAGGCAAGGCCTCGAATCTGGCAGCCAGCTTTGTGAATAGCTCTTTGGAGGACTCATTCCATTTTTTAGAAATGACCTTCTCATCATAGCTTGTCGGCGCTACAAAAAAGAAAGGACCCAGCTCGTAGAACTCATTGACGAAATGTGCTTTCTCTTTGATCAGCCTGCAAAACTCGGTAATAAAAGCCCTGTCCTTTTTGATGCCTTTGGCTTCCAATAAGGGCGTTACGGCATCCGCCAGCTGCTCGTCGCTTTGCATGCGCAGGTATTGCTGGTTGAACCATTTGGTTTTATCCGGATCGAATTTGGCGCCCGACTTATTCACGCGCTCAAACGAAAAACTGTCGATCAGCTCCTGCTTGCTCATGATCTCGCGGTTGTCGCCGGGGTTCCAGCCCAGCAGCGCCAGCATATTGATAAAGGCCTCCGGCATAAAGCCCGATTCCTTATAGCCTACGTAGTCTGTCTTATCGCGTGGGTCATGCCAGTTGAGCGGGAACATCGGTAATCCCGATTTATCACGCTTGGACAATTTTCCGTTACCGTCCGGTTTCAGGATCAGCGGCAGATGCGCCAGTTGAGGCATCTGGTCTTCCAGGCCCAGGTAACGGTAAATTAAAATATGGGATGGTGCGCTCGGCAGCCACTCTTCGCCACGCACGGCGTGGGTAATCTTCATTTCAATGTCATCCACAATGTGCGCCAAATGGTAAGTCGGCATGCCATCGCTTTTCAGCAATACCTTGTCGTCTACCTGCGATGAATTTACCGTCACCCAGCCACGGATAATATCGTGGAAGCGGATCTCCTCGTTGCGCGGAACCTTAAGACGCACCACGTGAGGCGCGCCGCTCTCAATCAGTTTTTTCACTTCATCTTCCGGCAGGGTCAGGGAATTGCGCATGTTCTGGCGCGTCACGGCATTGTATTGCGGTGCTACCACCTTCGCCGCTTCCAGGCGCTTGCGCATCTCGTCCAGCTCCTCCGGAGTATCGAAGGCATAATAGGCATGGCCTGCCGAAATCAGCTGGTCGGCATATTTTTTATAGATGCCCTGTTCCTTGCGTTCGCTCTGGCGGTAAGGCGCATAAGGCCCGTCGCCGAAGCCAACGCCTTCGTTAGGCTCGATGCCGCACCATTTCAGGGAATCAATAATATATTGTTCGGCGCCCGGTACAAAGCGCGTCTGGTCGGTATCTTCAATGCGCAGCACAAAATCTCCGCCGTGTTTTTTTGCGTATAAATAACTGAACAGGGCGGTACGCACACCACCCATGTGTAAGCCTCCCGTTGGACTGGGAGCAAAACGTAATCGTACTCTTTTTTCCATAGAGAACAAAGATACTTATAAAATTTAAGTTTGATTGCTTTATGTTTATGTCAAAAAAAAGAGTAGTTTAGGTATGCCTTAACGCCTTTATGAACAGACCATTCCGGGGGACATACCACACTTTTTTCCTGGCACTTTGCCTGGCAGTATGTGCTCTTGTTTCGGAGGCCCAGAATCTGAATATAGACTCCTGCCTCCGGGTACTTAAAAGCAGCAAGGAAGACAGCAATAAGGTCATCCTGTTAAGCAATATTGCCTGGGATATCAGCTATCAGAACCTCCAGAAGGGCATAGACTATGCACAACAAAGCGTCGACCTGGCCGAGAAGCTTCGGTACGAAACCAAATACTGCCGCGTCTACCACGTGATAGGGGCCATTTACTCGGATATGGCCGAGCAGGGGAAAGCGCTCAATTATTTTCTCAAATCGGTGACCTATGGCCGCCAATACGACCAACAGGCCGAGCTGGCCTTCGTGTATAATTCCCTGGGCAATTTTTATACCAGGCAGGGAGAAATGCGGAAAGGCATGTCCTATTACCTGCAGGCGGTGGAAGCTCATAAAAAGTCAGGCTCCAAACGGGCCATTTACACGCCTTACAATAACCTGAGTGCTTCGTACTTAAAGCTGAATAAGATGGACAGTGCCATCTATTACATCAATCTGTGTGTGGCCTTTAATGAAAAGAACCATGATAATAACCGGCTCACGAACAATTACATTACGCTTTCGGAAATATACATGAACAGCAGGCACAAGGAAAAGTCGCTGCTCTATGCAAAAAAAGGCGTTGAGGCGGCCCGTGGCCTGGATGATAAATACACGCTCTCACGGGCGCTGAGCCAGCAGGGAAGCGCCTACTTTGCCAATTCGAAAGATCCGGAATCGATCAGCTCCTTTACCGAAGCCATGGACCTGGCAAAGGAGACAGGCGATATCACCACCCTGCAATCAGCGGCTATCCTGTTGAGCAAAGTCTATGAGACCTCGGGAGATTTTAAGAATGCACTGGCTTACTATAAGCAATTCAAATCATTTCGCGACAGCACCATGAATCGTGAAAACCTCGAGCAGATGCGCTCCGCAGAGGCCAGGTATGAAAATGAGAAGAAGCAAAAGGAAATAGAGCTGCTGGATGAAAAACAAAAGCGGAGTGCGGCGGAAAGCGAAAAAGGCCGCTTGTACCTGTACTTTGCGGGTGCGGGCCTCCTCGGCCTCGGTGTGTTGCTGGTATTGCTGTTCAATAATAACCGGGCCAAACAGAAAGCCAACCAGGAGCTGGAATCCTTCAACAACCGCATCAGCGAGCAGAAAGAGCTGGTAGAAGAAAAGAATAAGGAGATCACCGATAGCATCAACTATGCAAAGCGCATTCAGCAGAGTATCCTCACCAGCGACGCTTATTTCAAAAAACACACCCGCGACTTTTTTATCTTATTCAAGCCCAAAGATATTGTGAGCGGCGATTTTTACTGGGCGCTGGAGCATGAAGCTAAATTCCTGGTGATGACGGCCGATTGCACGGGGCATGGCGTTCCCGGCGCGATGATGAGCATGATGGGAATTAATTTTCTGAATGAGATCGTCAACGAAAGAAAGACGGAAAGCCCGGCTGCTGTCTTGAATCAATTGCGGAAGGACATTGTGAAAGCCCTCAATCCGGAAGGCAGCCTCAGGGAAACGAAGGATGGCATGGATTGCAGCCTCTGCCGTTTTGATTTTGGAAAAAGGCAATTAACGTATGCCAATGCGAATAATCATTTTTATGTGATCCGGAAGGGAGAGCTGATTATTTCCAATACCAATAAAATGCCGGTAGGAGCAGGGCATCATGATACGGAAGGCTTTCAGGAATGGACGCTGGATTTACAACCGGAGGATGTGGTGCTGACGCTTACCGATGGTTATGCCGATCAGTTCGGAGGACCGAAAGGAAAGAAATTCAAGTACAGGCAGCTGGAAGAGGCATTGCTGTCCTATGCCCATCTTCCGATGAATGAGATGAAACAACAACTAAACGAGGCGATAGAGAACTGGAAAGGAACGATAGAGCAGGTAGATGACATATGCATTATCGGTATTCGTATTTAACGCATGTCTGATAATGTTATCCGTAGAATTGCGGGATTTGTATCATTGGCATCAGAATTTGAGTAAACCGGTGGCTGAGGCTGCCGAAACCACCGCTTACCGGATTAGTGAATTAAGTATACCTTGGCTGAGGCTGCCGAAGCTAACATAAACATCGTGATGAACTGACAGAAGAATATGATGAAAGATTAAAAAACATAAAACTACCCATATGACCACTCAAACCTTCAACCCATTCCTGTTTTACAGCACAAAGCTGCAAAGCCTCTTAACCAAAGCCGCCGGGCAAAAAGATCCGGCGATGTGGCTTTATAAAAACGATGCGCGCACGCTGCTCTTTATGCTGGAGGCCCTGACGCGACTACACAATCATGCTTTCGACGAGAAGGTATTTGATAAATGGAACAAGCGTTTCAAAAAGCTGGAGGACCTCTTCGGGGAGATCGATGAATACGCGGCTCTGGAAGCTCAGTTTAAAACCAATAAGAAAATTCCGAAGGAAGTGATCAAGTATTTTACGCTTCACAAGGAGAATTACCTGGAGAAATGCAACAGGCGCCTTGCCTCCAAAGACTGGCTGAGTGATAAGGTCCTGTCCTTTGATCAAAAGATCAGCGGGTTCGATCAGGACTACAATGAAGCCTACGTCGACGAGTTGCGCTTTGCCCTGGAAAAAGAAGTGGACGAGATGCTCTACTTCGCCCTTAAGGCGAATTACCGCTTCACAAAGATCGAGGAAGAGGTGCATGAGCTCAGGCGCAAGTTCCGCTGGCTCAGCATTTATGCGCAGGCCATGCAAGGCATGATCCAACTCAAAAAATCAGGCAAGCGGAAAAAGTACCACACGGCCTATTTTACAAAAGAGATCCTGCAATCGCCTTACAACAAGCTTCCGGCAAAGCCAAAGGATGTGGCCATCCTGGAATTCGACAGCGATTCTTTCTTTGCCCTGAGCTGGGCCATTCATGAGCTGGGGAAATTAAAAGACCGTGTGCTGAATCTTTACCAGCTGCGGGATGCCATCTATGTGACCGACCAGGTGAATAAAGAAGAGGCTACCAAAAAAGCCATTGCCATGCTGGGATTGAAAGCAACGGTGGAGGCCGATGTATTGAAAGAAGCGTCGGAGCTGATCCATACGTTTATGACCAAAGATAAGATCCTGGATACGCTGATCGTGAAGGCTTAGCGCATAATCACCATTTTGCCCCAGCCTTTTTTGAAATAAGAGTCTGCTTCGGTTTGCCTCTTTTCCACGGCTTCGCCATTGTAGCGGGTGATTACGCGGTACAGGTAAACACCATTGCCCAGCTTATCGCCAAACTCATCTTTCCCGTCCCAGGCATAGTCTGTGATGTTGCGGCCAATGCGAATATTGCCCAGCTCATTCCTAGTAATTTCGCGTACAACCTTACCGGTGATCGTCATGATCTGGATGATGAAGATGTCCGGCATCTCGCTTCCCGTTAAGGTAAACACAAAGCGGGTAGAGGTGCTGAAAGGGTTCGGATAGTTCATTACTTCCGTAATCGTTTGCTTATTGATCACTTCAAAATCGATGCTGTAATCGTTGTCTCCGGAGACGTTGCGTGTACGGTCTTTGGCCTGCACAATGAGCCTGTACTTCCCGTCGATGGCAAACTCCGGCTTCCATTCGATCTTGCAGGAATTGTTCGGCAGTTGTGCCGGCGTGAAGAATAAGGTATTGTTGAAGAAGATCCGCTTTTCCGAAGCCTGGTCCGGAGCCTTGATAAACACGGCGAAGTCGGAGGTATCATTCAGGGCGAGGAAACGGTTCTCATCTTTCAGGGTTACGAGGATATGAGGCTTGGAGGAAACAATGTCGCCATTCAGAATGTGCGTACCGTCAAAGGTCACATCCAGCAAAGGATTGATCTTATCGCTGTTTACCCTGAAAGGGATGCGGGCAATGTTGTTGAAGTGGTACTGTTCCTTTTGGTAGCGGATGTGGGTAGGCGTGTTCACATCGATCCACAGGTAATTTAATCCCGGGTATTCGAAGCTGTTGAAGCTGATGCTGTCGAAGATCACTTGTCCCGGAACGAAAGGACTGGCCTTTAATTTTTGTGGTAGAAAATGCTTGATGCGGTCTTTATCCTCCACCCAATAGGTCACAATGAGGCTGTCGTTGAAGGGCTTCACGCCGATGTTCTCGATCGGAATTCTCAGGGCGAGCCTTTCACCTTCCTGTAAGGAGTCATTGCTGATGACAAATCCTTTCTTGGGATTGATCGCACATTCCGGCGCTTCGTCATAGAGCACCTGCCATTTCTTAAGCTGTGGCGGCGTTTTATATACCTGGTCGCGCATCACCGCTACCAGCTGAATGTATGGATACACAGCGGCATCGGCATAGGTGTCGAAATTATACACGTCCGTCATATTCGCCGTAAAGGAAGCGATCGTATCGCGGGAACCGTTCACCTTGATGCCCACAACTTTCAGCACCACGGTGTCCTGGTTTGGGAGCTCTACAGGCACCTGCTTCCAGTGCAGGCTGTTCCATTTAAAAGCCGGGCCGATCAGCTCGGAGGCAATATAGCCGCTGCTCCAGTTGGTGCGGATGGAATCGTTCAGCACAACCACATCCTTGTTGTGAGCGCCCACTTCCTCGTGCGCCTGTCCGATGCTCATGCCCTTCCTGCCGAAAATGGCGATGCTCACCGTATCCTTCACATTCCTGATTTGCGCGCTTCCGAAGCTTTCGAAGGCAGTGTACAGACCGTTAGCATAGCCCTGGGCCTGGTGGTTTTGCGCGGAATAGGCCAGGATCTTGGTATTCACCGGGAGGTTATTCAGCAAGGTGGTGAGGTCGTTTTGCCAGGTATTCGGAAATCCGCAATAATTGCTGGTCCCGAAATCGAAGGCGAAGAGCGGCCTTGTGCCATCGCAATGGCAGTTCCCGTAAGGCCCCGGGCCCGGGTTAGGGGCGTTGGCCGAAATACTCTGGCGGGGAAGGGCGCTGGTGGAGTCGAAGATCACAATGCTCCAGCCGTCCTGTGCGCAGCTCCACACATGCATCTGCGAGCTGTTGAGCGAGTACATGATCTGGTCCCAGCCGATGCCCGAGAGGAAACCCGTGCGGCAGGTAATGGAGGAGACATCGTTCTCAAAATCAAAACGGCGCTGTGCCTTTTTGTATTTCACAAATTGGTAAGTGTCATTCTTGAACTGGTGAAAATGCGATTGTCCCCAGCCCGATTTATTCGTGATCACCTGGAAGGAGCTTTCCCGCCACTTATAGGAATCGGTGACCTGCGTGGAATCTTTGGAGATGCGCCAGAAATAAACCGTACTGTCCGGGAGCGGCAGGTTTACCGTCCACTCCACCACGCCGCCGGCGCTGCTGACGATCGTTGTATTAATCGGATTGACAAAGCGGTCGCAGGTATCGAGCTGGATCCTGTAATTGGTTGTTGCTGAAAAAGGATCGGCCGTGGAGGCTTTCAGGGTGATCTGCGGAACTTTCGGGATAATCGCATATTTGTAGGGATACACCGGTACCACATCGCCGCCCGGGATGAAGAGGTCGACGGTTCCTGTCGTGGAATTATTATTTTCCGAGAGCTCGGAGATCTCGTTATAGGAATCGATGAAAACTTTAAAGCTATTCAGACCGATGCCGTTGTCGTAATCCTTCAGCACATTGAACTGCAGCGTATCGCGGTTGTAGGGTGCTTTTATTTTTCGCAGGTAGGTCACCGAATCGCCGGTGGCAAAATAGCGTTCCACCCTCACCACAAAGGTATCCCGGATGGCCTTCCCCAGGTTCCGGATAATGACCCTGATCCCCAGGGAGTCCACATTGCTTTGGGTGTCGAAGTAGACACTCGCATTGCTGATCTGGTAATCCGGTTTGGCATGCCCGCATAGCTTCACGGCCGGATCGCCTTCCAGGGTCATCTCCAGCGAGGTGATCTCCAGCAGCTGATCATTCAGCACCGCATTTTTGGTGCAGGCATTTTTAATGGCATCCCCGATTCCCTTGTAGTAGCGCTCGTAGCCGATGGACTTATACAATTGAGAAGAATAAATATTGAGGGGATACACCACGCCGCTCGAGGAAGAAGCGATAAAGCCGATGCTGCCTTTTTCCCGGATCATCGTGAAATTCTCACTCGCACTGTTGGCGGCGAGTGTATGAATATCGCCCGAATAACAGGAGTTGGCAATGAACAGCGGATACTTGTCTGTGTTATTGTAGGCATTCGGATCATCGATGGCCTGGTCGAAGCCGCTGATGGAGCCGTGTCCGAAAAAGGTAATGATGGAAGCGCCGTAATCGATGAGGCGTTTCACCGAATCGCTGATGGTGATCTGGATCGGAGCCGTGGTTGTTTTTTTGAAATTGAACACCGTGCCACCGTAAAGTGTATCACAGATCGTGACAGAGTAGCTTTGCAGATAGCTTTGAAACAGCTGCTGTTGGTTCAGATCCGTGCCACCCGCAAAATGCAGCACGCGCTTATGCCAGTCGTCGGGTTCGGGCTTTTTCAAACCGAGCTCATGCGATTTTACCTTATCCAGGTAATAGCCGGCCTGTGTATTGGTTTTAGCCGAAACACGCCCCACCGGGATATAAGGTGCCGAGGAATGCGAGCCATTGATGCCGGCGGTGATTAAATTATCCGATGATGGAATGCCCATCGTAGGCAGGTCGCAGGCATTCCAGTTCGCAGCAGTGGTTTTGAGTTGATCGTTCTTAACGGATTTTCCCAGCAACAACAGGTATTTCGGAGGAGTTGGCAGGGTGTCGTTCAGGAAGCTGCAAAAGTTTTTAATGGCCAGCGGATTTTTCTTATTGCCATAAGCAAACTGATCATAGAGCTCGTCAATGTACGCGAGGATCACCTGGTGCGAGCCACCGTCGATGCTCTGGCGGTAGGCCTTATAATCGTTGGCCGATGTTTGCAGCCCTTTGTGCGACACGATCAGGTAAGCCGAGTCGGCATTGCTGCTTTTGTAATCAACGAAATAACCGCTTTGATTCACCGGTGCCAGGGAAGTCACCGCATTGATGTTCGAGGTATTCGTGAGGAAACATTTCTTTTGTACAGGACCGTTCGGGATCAGGGCTTTCACATTATTGCCCGCCACGGCCGCCGTAATGTACTTGTGATTGCTAAGATCGTAAAGGATCACGGAGCCCGGGGAAGCCACGTTTTGCAAGTCCAGGAAGGTTTTGGAAGCAGAGGTGCTGTTGTCGATAAAAAAGATCTGTTCCGAAGCGCCGCCGAAATCAGGGATCTGTGGGTATTTGAACACCAGGTAGTGAAGGTTGGAAACATTGGTAATGCTGCTAAACGCGGGATTATTGACGCTGCTTACCCGCACATAGGTTCCGGGGCTGAATTGCGAGGAAGGAATTTGCTTTTCGATGTTGAATTGCTGGTAGCCCAGGAAAGTCGTATCATGCAGCGTGGTGAGGCTGTTCGTATTATCCAGGTATTCTATTCTGATCTGGTGGTCGTAGCCCACCGTCAGATAATTTTCGGAAGCCCCGGAGTAGCAGGCTTTGATATAGACCGGCAGGGAGGGCGATTGGTACACGCCGAAGCTGGTGAAATACGTTTGGCTCGTTTGCCCCTGTTGCAGGCCTAGTCCGTAGCCCTCGCAAGATACGTAGCGGGGATCGGAAATCACATCGATGAAGGTCCTTCCCAGGGAGTAAGCCGTAGAGCCGGTGTGGACACGCTCGCTGTAAAAATAGGTGGCCGGTGTATAGCCCCCGAAGCTGATGTCCGTTTCAGGAATCACCCGGCGGTTGCTGAGCTGGTTGTTCCAGGTGAGGTAAGCATAATTCGTGTCGTTGAACAAGGCAATGTAAGGATTCGGTAAACGTGTGATACCGGAATAGGCCAGCGAGTCGAACTTCCCATCGTTCCGTTCCGCAAAGAATTCGATGTAATCGCCTGTGTTGAACACATCATCGCTTTCACCCTGGATGCGGATGTATTGCTCCGCACCTTTGATGAAGAGCTGGAAGTTCTTGGGGTTGATCATGCTCAGCGGAATGCCGCTGTTGGCAAGCGTTAGGGAATCGATCCGGTAAAGCCCGGTTTTGGGAATGTTGATGCGGTAGTGCTTCTGCCCGTAGCTGATCCACTCATTTCCATATTTCTGTGCCTGTAGGGAACTAACAGTAAAGGCGAGAAAACAAAAAATGAGTAAACGTTTTATCATTTAACCAGTTTTTTATTAATATCGATCTTGATGGTGAAAATGTGAGAGTAGAGAGAGGTGGACACGTTGCCGATATTGGTCATCGCATAGTCGAGGGCGAAGATCTTGTATTTAAGCCCTACGCCGATGTTCGGCTGCACGGTTGTAATATCATTGCCCAATACATTTTTCATTTTCTGCACATTGCCCACACCACCGCGTAAAAAGATAATGCCTTTGTAGCCCGCTTCCAGTCCGAATGCCGGCTCCATGCTCCATACGTCCGTTTTCAAAACCGTATTCCGCATCCCGTCGAAGGTATTGATCAGGTTGAGCTCGCCGCCCAGGGAAACCCTGTCGCGCCATACCAGCCAGGTACGGCTTGCGCCGAGGATCAGCTTCGGAACCGTCACTTCCAGTGAGTTGGTGGGAATTTCATTGCCTGTAATCGCAAACGTATTTTTGACCTCTTCTGAAAGCGTATAGCTCCAGGCATTGAAGGTACCTGTAATATCACGGCCCATCGCGGCAAAGCGCCAGTTCTTATAATCGTACATCGCCCCGACGTCGATCCCGAAGCCCCAGGCACCGCCGAATTCGCCCAGCTTACGGCGGATGATCTTGGCATTCGCGCCGATCTTCACCCCTTTCAGTTTCGGAATGTTGCGGGCATAAGAAAGTAATACGGCCGCATCCACGGCATTGAAGGATTTTAAGCGGGAATAATCCACGTTGCCGTTCGCGTCGATCAGCTCGGTGGTATTCGGGATATTGTCTACGCCGAAGCGGATAAAGGTGATTCCGGCCACGCTGTTGCTGTCGATGCGTTTGGAGATCCCTCCGAAATCATATTTGGCAATGCCCGCAAAGTATTCGGCATGCATAAGTCCTACCTGCACATTGCTTTTCTGGAGCAGGAGCCCTGCCGGGTTCCAGTAGCCTGCCGTCACATCGTTTACCGACGCCACGTTGGCATTGGCCATCGCTAAAGCACGGGCACCCACACCAACTGCCAGGAACTCATTACTGTACTTGGCAATTTGCGCAAAACCGAGTCCGGGAATCAAACATAAAAGGGCAAGATGAAGGTGTCGCATGGGGTAAGATAATCTGTTAAAATTACGGAAATTATTCCGGAAAAGTTTGGATTAACAACGCAATTTAGCGGGGAATATTGTTAAAATCGCCGGCAATTTTTCGTGTGAAAAGCCGCGCTCCGGGATAGAGCATGTGGTAGTTATCTTCGAAAAAGGCCCGGTGCCGGCAGATGCTGCTGTCGGCGTTATAGTTGAAGAAGGGGATATGATGCACATCGGCAATGTCCTGGTACTGCGCCATGATACGCTCCCGGTTGATTACTTCCTGCTGCGCATCCTCGTAGGCAGGCGACATCGTAAAGATGAGGCGGCACTGATTCGCGCTGCAAAAATCAATGATCGAATCCAGGTAGTGCCGCGTCTCGGGATGGATATAACCGTAGTAAGCCGAAGTGTTGAAATGGTCGTAATGATCGATCTCTGTATTCTTAAAAAAACCGTTTTGGTAAGCTTCGTCATAGCTGCCCGATTTACCTGTCCAGCCGTGGATTGCCGGGCTCAGGGCATGGATGCCGGAATAAGGCAGGCTGTAAAGCGGGTTGTACCTGAACTGGCTGAAGCGCGGATCAATGGCGTTAAAGCCCTTGTACAGCACAGGGTTGGATAAGTAGGGGAAATAGCGTGGAAAATTAAAAATGGTATCGGTCTTTAAATGGCTGATGTGAAAATCGCATTCCAGGAAAATGGTTTTCGGTACTGCGCTGTTGCGGATGTATGATTTCAGGACCACGTAAGCCATGCGCGTGGTGCCGCCTGATACGCCGGCGTTGAAGCTATGCAGGCCCGTCAGCGAATCGAGCAGGGAAACGTCCAGGTGCATTTCGGCCCGGGAAGATCCCAGGATCAGGCAGTTGAAGCTGTTTTTTTCCAGGAAGAGCCTGGTGTATTTTTCATACACACCTTTTGAATTGCGGCGCAGACCCTCATGAATGAACCAGCGCAGGCCGTAGAGCAGCAGAACGAAAGCAAGCGTGTATGTGGCGATTCTCCGGATCAAAACTGGAAATAGATAAACTGGTTGGCATTAAAATTACCCAGCAGGAAAATTCCCGCGAGGGCTAAAATGAAAAAGGCCGGTTTGTAAACGCTTTCGAAGCCTTTGGCTTTGTTGAGAAAGGCATATTCCTCGTTGGCTTCTTTCAGGAAGAGGAGCAAGATCAGCAGTCCGCAGACCGTTAGAAAGAAAAGACCGCTGATCTGCGTGAGCTCGCTGAGCATAAGCCCCGGGTGAAAATCCGTAAAGATCCGTTTGTAAATATGCCCGAGATCCTGCACGGACAAAGCACGGAAGGCAATGAGCGAGAGGGTGTGGAAAGCCATGAGGTAGATCCAGCCAATGAGTTTCGGGGCTTTGAATCCCGGAAAGCGCCGCAGGATAATGGTTTCGATGATAAACAACACGCCATGCATAGAGCCCCAGATCACAAAGGTGAGGTTTGCGCCATGCCACAGGCCGCTGATGAGAAACACCAGGAAGATGTTGAGCAGCCATTGCGGATAGCTCACGCGGTTGCCGCCCAGGCCGATGTATAAATAATCCCTGAACCAGGTGGTGATGCTGATGTGGTTGCGGGTCCAGAACTCGTGCAGGGACTTCGAAAAGAGAGGCCGGCGCCAGTTCAGGCTCAGGTCGATGCCGAAGAGCTTGGCCACACCGGTGGCTATATCCGAATAGCCGCTGAAATCGGCGTAGACCTGCACCACGAATAAAAAACCGGCGAACAATAAAGTAGAGCCGGAATAGTGCCCGACGTCATTAAACACAGGCGTGACAATGGAAGACAGGTTATCAGCAATGACCATTTTTTTGAAATAGCCCCAGACCGTTAGCTTCGCAAAGGCTTCCCAGTCGATGCGTTTGAAATACTGCACCACTTTTAGCTGCGGCATCAGGGAATTGTAACGCACGATAGGCCCGGCTACCATGTGTGGGAAGAAGGAGACATAGAGCAGGAAATCGCTCAGGGTATCATCGGCTTTGTACTTGCCGCGGTACACATCAATGGTATAGCTGATGGACTGAAAGGTGTAGAAGGAGAGGCCGGCGGGAATAATAAGCGTAGTGAGTAGTGAGTAATGAGTGGTGAGAAGAGGCGTAAACGAATTATAGAAGAACACAAAATATTTGAAAATGAAGAGCATACCGATGTTGCAGACAATGCTAAACGTGAGCAGGATTTTTTTGCGTGTGGCTTGTTCTGATGCGGAGATCAGCCTGGCCACATAAAAATCGAGGGCCGAAGTACCGATGAGCAAGAGGAGAAACCAGGGATTGTAGGAGAAGTAAAAGTAATAAGAAGCGCCAAGTAAAAATACGTTTCTCCATTTAGGATCCAACAGCCAGTAAATGATAAACACGCAAGGCAGGAAGATCAAAAATATCAGGGAATTAAATAACATCTTTTGTAAATATACAAACGATTTAAATTATATATATTTACGCTATCAATATGGGCTTCAAAAAACACATTCCCAACGCTATTACCTGCTGTAATTTGTTATGCGGCTGCCTGGCTATCGTGCAGGCCTTTGAGGGGAACCTGATCTATACGGCTTATCTGGTGGTCTTAGCGGCCATCTTTGATTTTTTTGATGGTTTCGCCGCCCGCATGCTTCGCGTCACCTCTCCTATCGGGAAGGACCTCGACAGCTTAGCGGATATGGTAACCTTTGGCGTGGTACCTGGAATCATGATGTTTAAGTTAATTGATCATTCACTGGTGCAATCTTTTTACAAAGGATCTCCCGAAGAATGGGTTGCCAATCATCCCATGCCACAGGTATATGCCTATGTACATTTTATCGCATTGATTATTGTGGTTTTTTCTGCGTTACGCCTTGCCAAATTCAATAACGATACCCGTCAGACCAGCTCTTTTATAGGTTTACCAACGCCTGCAAATGCCATTTTTATTTGCTCGTTTCCACTCATACTGGCTTACGGGAACTCCTCCCTGGCCAGCGATATTATCAGTAACCCTTATTTTCTTGTGATCACGTCTGTCATCCTGAGTTTTTTCCTCGTGGCCGAAATCCCTTTATTTGCGCTCAAATTCAGAACCTTTTCCTGGGTTGGCAACCGCACACGCTATATCTTTTTAATGATCAGCATCGTCCTGCTGATCCTGTTTCGCTTTACAGGTATCCCGCTGATCATCCTGCTCTATGTGTTGATGAGCATCAACAGCAACTACTTCGCTAAGCGCAAAGAGCGGAGCTAAGAAAGGTCATAAGAGTAAAGAAATCGAAAGCTTGTTATTTCACTAGAGTCACCTTGCCAGGCTGTTCGTGCTGTGTCTTTTTGAAATCATCCGTATAAATGATTTTGTAGACGTATACATCCGACTTGCAGGGTTTGTGTTTGTAGGTTCCGTCCCAGCCTTCCCCGGTATTTGATGTTTCAAATAATTGTTCGCCCCAACGGTCAAAAATTAAAAGTTTATAGTCATGAACATTTTCTATGATCGGCATGAACACATCATTTAACCCATCTTCATTGGGAGTGAAGGCATTGGGGATATAGATGGCGCTTTCTACTTCAATCGTGATGCAGTCTTTGGCTTTGCAGCCATCATCATCTGTCACCTCCACACAATAAGACGTGGTTTTTAACGGGCTTGCAACCGGGTCGGGACAGCTGTTGCAGCTTAGGTCCGGCGCCATGAACCAATGATACGTTCCTCCGCCTGATGCCGACAGTTGCGACTGGTCCCCACCAATAATCAAAAGGGGAGACGCACTTAAATTAATTGCAGGTGTGGATGTTGTGGCTGTAACCGTTACAATTTGCGAGGCCGTACATCCATTGGCGTCATTCACGGTTATGGTATGATTGCCCGCGCTTAGCCCCGTTGCCGACGGCGATGTTTGTCCGTTGCTCCACAGATAGCTATAGCCCGGTGTGCCGGCGGTGACGCTGACAGAAGCCAATCCGTTAGCCTTATTGCAATGTGCAGGATAGGTACTTGCCGTTAAATTGATGACAGCGGCAGATTGAGCAACGCTGACTGTCTGTGTATGTGAGCAGCCGCCTGCATCTGTTACGGCGACAGAATACATGCCGGCAGCAAGTCCTGTTAAGGTCTGCGATGTTTGCCCATTGCTCCATAAATAGCTATACGCCGGCGTGCCGCCTGTGGCCGTGACAGAGGCTGTGCCATTAGGAGTCGTGCAATGCGTATTATTCGTGCTCATCGCCGTTAAGCTAATGGTACCGGTAGATTGAGCGATGCTGACCGTTTGTGTTTGTGTGCAGCTATTGGCATCCGTTACAACAACAGAGTATACGCCGGCGGCAAGCCCTGTCGCGGCCTGCGATGCCTGGCCGTTGCTCCACAGATAACTATAGCCCGGCGTGCCACCTGTCGCGGTGACGGATGCTGTTCCGTCCGGAATGTTACAGTGTGTATTCGTAGTACCTGTAGTTGTCAGGCTGATTGTGGAAGGCTGGGTAATGCTCACCGTTTGTGTATGAGTGCAGCCATACATATCGGTTATACCGACAGAATAGATGCCAACGGAAAGATTAGTTGCTGTCGGGCTTGCCTGGCCATTGCTCCAGAGGTACCCATAAGAGCCCGTGCCGCTGGTAACTGTAACCGTTGCACTGCCATTGCTGAGGCCATAACAACCAACAGGCGTGACATGGGTTGTTGCCGTAATTGGCGTGGCGAGAGTCACCTGGATCGTATCTCCCAATACATTGCAGGTTACGCCATTATCAACATGCACCCAATACGTGCCGGTAGCATTAACGTTGATGCTTTGGGTCGTGGCGCCTGTATTCCAGAGATAGCTGTTCCAGCCCGTGCCTGCATTTAAGGTGAGTGAATGGCACACCGTGGTATCATTTCCCAAACGGAACGGCGCTGTGTAAAACCGTTGCATAAAATTCGGCAGGCCCAAACCACAGGTTCTGCCGGCCCCCAGTGGCACGGCATTATGAACATAGTTACAGCCAATGCCGGGCGTATTGGGATTGTTAATGACTCCTACAAAACTTTGGGAGCTTAAGGCCACATAGAGCTTGCCGTCGGGCGCCATTTGTAAACATGATTTTACACCCGGTGATGCATTTGAAACATTGGTCAGGCTTGAGACGATCTGGGCGGTTGTGCCTGCCTGCAGATTGTATTGATTGATAAACGTATTGTTAAAGGCGACCACATACAATAAATTGGCGCTTGGTGAAAACTCACAGGAATAAGCGTCAGGGCAGGTAAAGGCGGTGGCTAAGGTCTTAGGGTTGCTGATAACGCCGGTTGAATTGTTGAAGTCATACACTTCAACAGTGGTTTGATTGTTTTGTAAAGCCTGGCCTCCGAGGGCATACGCTAATTTTTTTCCGTTTTGCGAAAATTTTAAATAGCCATACCGGTTGAGCGAGGTGCCGGTAGCAAAGGTACCGACGGTAGAGATGACAGGAGATGCGCTTAATCCTGTACTGCTAAGTAAGTAGGTGTTAAAGCTGTTGCTTGACCTGTCCCAGAAAGTGATCCAATAGTCGATGTTATTGCAATGCCTGGTGGCGGTAAGGGATTCCCGTGCATTAGCATTGAGTAATACATTTTTGGTTGTCACACTACCGGATCCGGCGCTTAAAGCCATATCCACAATGGAATAATTGGCGCCATTGCCGGCTGTGGTCCAGTTGCGCATCGTAAAGATGTAGTAAATGGAAGTGCTGCCGGGAAGAGGAACAATAACCGCCGATTGGGCCGAAATGCTTTCACCAAACAAGCCCGTCCCGTTAGCCATCGTGGCATGGAACCTGTTATAAACCGTTGTGCCGCCTGTATAAAAAAGTAAATTTCCGGCAGCATCTGAAATAGAAGCGCTTCCTTCCGAGGTGGTCAAAGCGCTGTTGGTTAAACTGACGGGTGCACCCGAATTAAAGTTAAGGCCTGCCATATTCCCGAAGTACCACATGCTCCCCTGGTTTTGGGAGTACATGCCTAAAGAAAACAAGAGCATCAAAACAGCGATGAATGTATGTTTTATAGAAGTCTTCATTTGTGTGACGTTTCAGTCGTACGTTTTAAAAATCCGTTTTTTATATAAGATCAACCGTAGTTGTTTTTAGTCAGGAAGAAAACAGGGCCATGCCTGAACGTGCGGATATGGCAAGGCTTGAAATACTCTGATTAAAAGTACTAAAATTTCACCGGGAGGAGCACTGAATTGAGTGAATCCCTTTTTTCGTTGAGTTTTCAAAATGAAAAGTCCGGCATTGTTTCATTTCTTAATAGAAAGTATACACACCGTAGTATTACCTGTTGCTGAGTCTTAAAAAATCCTAATACTCCACAAACGCAGCATTTCACATATAAGCGGTATGCTCTATCTGCCATAATATCGTTACTTTTAAATCCGTGATTAAACTTGAGCAGATCCGCAAAGCGTACCAGATCAATGATGCTTCTTTTGATGTATTGAAAGGCATTGACATGCACATCCGCGAAGGTGAATTTGTGTCCATTATGGGATCTTCGGGTTCCGGAAAATCCACCTTGCTGAATATCCTGGGCATCCTGGATAATTACGATTCGGGAGACTATATCCTGAACGATACGCTGATCAAAGACCTTTCGCAAACCAAAGCGGCCCAGCTGCGCAACCGCTTCCTGGGCTTTGTATTCCAGTCCTTCAATTTATTGTCGTTTAAAAATGCGATGGAAAATGTGGCGCTGCCCCTGTATTACCAAAAGATATCGCGGAAGGAGCGGAATATGAAAGCGATGGAATACCTCGAGCGTGTTGGCCTGAGGGATTGGGCAGATCACCTGCCGAGCGAGATGAGTGGCGGGCAGAAGCAGCGTGTAGCCATTGCCAGGGCCCTGATCGGAAATCCGAAAGTGATCTTTGCCGATGAGCCTACGGGCGCTTTGGATTCCCAAACCTCGATCGAGGTGATGGATATTTTTAAGGAGATCAATAAACAGGGGAAAACGATTGTGATCGTCACGCATGAAAATGATATTGCAGAAATGACGGACCGCACGATAAGACTGAAAGACGGATTGATTGTGTAATTAAACATTTTTCTGCCGCTGGTTTCGGGAGCCTCAACCATCGTTCGTTGACTAAGGCTCCCGAAGTCAATGGTTGTAATACTTTCTTTCATAAAAAAACTGAATACCAAAACAAAAGATGTTCGACCTCGATAAGTGGCAGGAAATATTAGGAACCATTAAGAAGAACAAGCTTCGCACCATTCTCACGGCATTCAGCGTCGCCTGGGGAATCTTTATCCTGATCATTTTACTGGCGGCCGGCCAGGGCCTCCGCAACGGTGCCCAGGCGCAGTTCGGTAATGATGCCGCCAACAGTATCTGGATCGACGGCGGACAAACCAGCATGGCCTACGGCGGCTATAAGCCCGGTAGGATCATCCAGCTGAAGAACGAAGATTTTTATGCCATCAAGGACCGGACCCGCGATGTGGATCACGCATCGGCCACCTATGGCTGGCGCGAAAACAAAACGCTTTCCTATAAGAACGAGCATTCGGGTTTCCTGGTGCGCTCCTGCGCCCCGGACCATCACTTGCTGGAGAAGGCCAAGATCATCAAAGGCCGCTTTATCAATGAGCTTGATTTTAATGAGTTTCGTAAAGTGTGCGTGATGGGCAAGCCCGTGGAAGATTTTTTATTCAAAGGCGAAGATCCTATCGGGAAGTTCATCGATGTGAACGGTACCAAATACAAAGTGATCGGCGTCTTCAACGACCCCGGCAAAGGAGACAATGAGCGCATCTATATTCCCTTGCTGACTGCTCAGCGCATCTACAATGGCAAAGATAACGTGGGTGTGATCTGGGCAACGACAGGCAATGCCAGCTATGAGCGCAGCGAGCAAATGGTGCAGGAAATCAGGCAGAACCTCGCCAAGAAGTACCACTTCGACCCCAATGATATGAACGCGATCGGTGTGAGGAATAACAATGTGGAGTACAAGCGGATTATGGGGATGCTCGACGGCATCAAGCTGTTTATTTATGTGATCGGCATTCTCACTCTGATCGCAGGCATTGTCGGCATCAGTAATATTATGATGATCGTAGTAAAAGAACGGACCAAGGAGATCGGCATCCGCAAGGCGCTGGGCGCTTCTCCCTTTTCCATCGTGTCCCTCATTATCCTGGAATCGGTATTCATTACCTCGGTGGCGGGCTATGTGGGCCTGCTGTCAGGGATCGGTGTTGTAGAGCTGATCAAAGCTTTGGGTGTAGAAGGCGATTTCTTCAAAAATCCGGATGTGAATTTACAGATCGCTGTGTTTGCTGTTATCCTCATTGTAGTGGCCGGTGCGCTGGCTGGCCTGTTCCCGGCAATCAAAGCCGCTAAAGTAGAACCCATTACCGCTTTAAGAGAAAATTAAATTGATATTCGAACGGGATAGCTGGCAGGAGATTTTTGCGACGATTCGCAAGAACAAATTACGTACCTTCTTAACGATGCTTGGTGTGTTCTGGGGAATTTTTATGCTCGTGATCATGCTGGGCTCCGGCAATGGCCTTCGTAACGGAATCCTGAAAGACTTTGCCGGCACGGCTACCAACAGCTTTTTTACCTGGACCCAACAAACTTCCAAAGCCTATAAAGGCATGAAGCCCGGGCGCTACTTCAATTATAACATGGGCGATGCGGAAGCCCTGAAACAGGTTCCGGAGCTGGATGTGGTATCTCCCCTCAACCAGCTGGGCGGGCACGACGGCACCAACAATGTGCTGCGTGGCCTTAAAACAGCGGCCTGCGGCATCCAGGCCTGTTACCCGCAGGTGAGCAGGATCCAGGAAGTGAGGATCGGAAGAGGCCGCTTTATCAATGAGCTGGATATTAAAGAAAAGCGTAAGATCTGTGTGATCGGGCCGCGTGTGGCAGAATTGCTTTTTGCAAAAGGGGAGGAAGTCCTGGGAGAATACATCCGCATCAACGGCGTTTATTTTAAAGTAGTGGGCTTGACGAATCCTACGGCCGGTGGGCAGGATGGGCAGGAGCAGGCCGAGCGCATCAACATTCCCTTCACTACCTTTCAGAATGCCTTTAATTACGGGGACATTGTCGGCTGGTTCGCTATCAAATCCAAAGACAATGTTCCGGCAGAAGTATCGGAAGCAAAAGTGATCAGCATCTTAAAGGAACGTCATAAAGTAGCGCCGGAAGACCTGTCGGCTATCGGGCACTGGAACATGGCCGTGGAATACAATAAGCTCAATGGCTTGTTCACCGGGATCGAAGTGCTGATCTGGATTGTAGGCATCGGCACCTTGCTCGCCGGTGTTATCGGGATCAGCAACATTATGCTCATTGTGGTGAAAGAGCGCACGAAGGAAATAGGCGTGAAGCGGGCTTTAGGCGCTGTGCCTATCCAGATCATTTCGCAGATCCTGATCGAAACGGTATTCCTGACCTCTATTTCCGGCTATTTCGGATTGTTGGCGGGGATTGGCCTACTGGAGCTTATCAGCTCGGCGATCGGTGATTCGGGAGGCATGTTTACCAACCCGACGGTCGATCTGTCGGTAGCTTTGAAAGCACTGGCGGTGCTGATTGTGAGCGGCGGCCTGGCAGGCCTGATCCCGGCATCGAAGGCAGTTGCGATTAAACCCGTGGAAGCATTACGAACAGAATAAAAATTGAATAACTGAATAAAATAACCATGTATTACGCTCCGCGGGCTTTTGCATTTGCGGTTAAACAAAAACAATTATGAAACCAGGTAACGGAAAACAAAAATCGATCGGAAAACAAATCTTCAGGGCTCTTTTACTGATCCTGGCCCTGGGATTATTTGTCTGGACCATTTTTTTCTTTTATAATAAATCCCAGACCCCGCCGCTTGTCTTCCAGACGGTGGTGCCTTTCGATACCAGCATTATCAAGAAGACCGTAGCAACGGGCTCTGTGACGCCGCGCAAAGAAGTGAATATGAAATCGCAGGTGAGCGGCATCATCGAAAAGCTTTATATCATCGCCGGGCAGGAAGTGAAGCAGGGCGATGTGATTGCGCGGATCAAGATCATTCCGAACATGCTCAACATGGCTAACGCCGAAACCCGCGTGAACACGGCCCAACTGAACTATGATAATGCGAAGCTGGAATACGACCGTAATAAGCACCTCTTCGATCAGAGTGTGATCTCAAAAGCGGAGTTCCAGGTTTATGATCTGAAGCTGAAAGCAACGAACGAAGAGCTGGTGGCTTCTCAAAACCAATTGCAGATCATTAAGGAGGGTGTTTCCAAATCGAGCGGTGCCGTTTCCAACACGATGGTGAAATCCACCATTACCGGCATGGTGCTGGATGTGCCCGTGAAGGAAGGCAGCCAGGTGATCGAGAGTAATACCTTTAACGATGGAACCACCATTGCCGCTGTAGCCAACATGGGCGAAATGATCTTTGAAGGCAAGCTCGATGAAAGTGAAGTAGGAAAAGTGCACGAGGGCATGGACATTGTCCTGACGATCGGTGCCATCGATAAAGGCAGCTTCAATGCCAAGCTCGAATACATTGCACCGAAAGGCGTCACGGAGAATGGCGCCATCCAGTTCCTCATCCGCGCTTCCATCAGCAAGGACAACAGCGCTTTCCTGCGGGCAGGCTATAGCGCCAACGCGGATATTATCCTCGATAAGAAGGAAAAGGTGCTGGCAATTCCCGAAAGTGTACTACAGTTCGAAAAAGAAAAACCCTTCGTGGAAATAGAAACAGCACCGCAGCAGTTTGAAAAGCGCTACGTGAAAACAGGCTTGTCTGACGGCATCAACATCCAGATCCTGGAAGGTGTGAAAAAAGGAGATAAGCTCAAAATGCCACAGATGGCGGGATGATGCAATGGAGCGTGAATAGGAATGCAGATAGTTATGATTTCTACGATTGAGTGGTACTGCACTTCTGTTCTAATCATTGCCTCTGGTCTGTCCGATCAGCGTCATCTGCGTTCCATTGGTTTCTAGGGAAGCAGCTTCTTCCAAAACAAAACATGCTTCAAATGCAGATTCCTGTTCAGTTGCCCGGCGCGGTAATATAATAAGAGCAGGTCCACTTGTTTTTCGGAGATCTGCATGGCCTCTTCTAAGGGAATATTCGTGCGTTGCGGGTACCAGCCCTGGCTCATGAGGTTATGCTTTCGCTCTTCTTCCGTTAATTGTTGCTCGAGCGGATGAGATTCGGGATTTACGCTTTCGTAGGCAGCGCGTGCATGCGGATGGTCCCAGCCGAGTAAATGGCCCAGCTCATGCGGAATGGTGCGGATATTGCGGTTGTAGATAATATCGTTGATAATGGCTTTGTTCAGGCGGATCCGTAAGCCTTTGAAATCCGCTTCTGCCGGATGGTTTCCCGGAAGGGCATCAACGATCTGGAACAGGACTTTTGTGGGTGAGCAATCCCGCATCCGGTAAAGTACTTCCACGTCCGCCTTCAGGCTCAGGTTATAGCGGCCCGCCGAACAACGGAATGTTTTTTCGAGCTGGGAGACGATGGCACGCTTTAAGGACACCAGGTCGGCGCGTTCGGAGCTTGTATTAATAATGTCTGCCGTCAGGTAAATCCCAATGCGGTTTTCTTTTTGAGCGATCCCTACCATGCTGCTTATTTCCAATACAGGCGCAAGGCCTCGTCAATGCAATAGCCCACATCTGCTGCGGCGTGGCTTTTCACTTTGGATTTGGCTCTCCAGGTGCGTGCCAGCCGGCAGATCACCAGCCCTTTTTCCGGTACGCAGATCATAAATTGCCCCAGCATACCCTGCATATAGTACACCCGCAGACCGTTATGCTCCGTTAGCCACCAGCCGTAGCCGTAGGTATGGTTTTTCGATCCGTCCGTTTCCTTACAATCGAAGGGGACAACAGAGCTTTCTACATAAGCGCTGTCCACCAGTTGGCGGCCGTTCCATTTCCCGTGATGCATGTATAATTTTCCCATCCTGGCAAAGTCCCTGGCATTGCTGTTGATGCAACAAAACGCCTTTTCAAGGCCCTCTTTCCGGTCGAGGCTCCAGTAAGCCGTATGCTCACAGCCCAAAGGGATCCAGAGCTTTTCACTTAAATAGCTTGCTAACGGTTTGCCTACTGCCTTTGTGATGCAATAGCCGAGCAACGCGGTATTCCCGCTCAGATAGTCGAACACCAGGCCGGGCTCATTTTTTCCGTCTTTGTAGTCGGTGCAGGCTTTCAGCAGGTTCGAGCCGTAATAGCCTTCTGCCGGAAAAGAAAAAGGATTGCCGTAGCTTTCATCAAAGTCGATTCCCGATGTCATCGTCACCAGGTGCTTTAAGGTGATGCGCGAGCGCCAGCCTTCCTTAAATTCCGGGATGTAAGTGCTCACCGGCTCATCAATGCTTTTGATATAGCCGTCGCTGATGGCGCAGCCGAGCAGGGCACCTGTATAGGATTTAGCCATGCTGAAGGAGTTGGTGTGCGAGGTGTCGCTGTAGCCGTCCCAGTATTGCTCATGGATCAGCGTATCGTTTTTGATTATGACAAAAGCGTGTGCCTTCACGGCCTTCATCAGGCTGTCGAAGACCGGGGAAACGGGTTGGCTATTATAATCTTTGGAGACTGGCCAGGGTTGTGGCTTTCCGGCAGCTATCGTCCTGTTATGGAAGATCTGGTATTCGGTGGCGCTCGGCCCGCTGCGCCCTTTGAAGTAAGTATTGGCAAGGCCTTTATACAAATACCAGCGCCCTGAACACAGGATGATCAGGTTGAGTAAAACGAAGATCACTAAAATACTTTTTGCTAAAAATTTTAATACCTTCTTCATAAGCTTTTGATTTATTCAGCCTGAATCAGCTTTCTGTCGCGATTCGGAACCAGCTCGCATCCGAACAATGCTGAAAAATGTGTTTTGAGTTTTTCTTTGACTTCGGCCATGTCCACCGGCTGCCCCAGCTCCTGATCGAGGCTGGTGACGCCTTTGTCCTGGATGCCACAGGCCACAATATTCTTGAAATAGCTCATGTCCGAATTTACATTGAAGCCCCAGCCGTGCATCGTCACCCAGCGGCTGCAACGCACACCGAAGGCGCAGATCTTGCGCGCTTTGAAGGCATTGTCCACATCCAGCCACACGCCCGTTTCTCCCTTGCTGCGCCCGGCTTTGATGCCATAGTCATCGAGTGTCAGGATAATAGTTTCCTCCAGCAGGCGCAGGTAATGGTGGATGTCTGTAAAAAAATGATCGAGGTCCAGGATGGGGTAGCCCACGATCTGCCCCGGTCCGTGGTAGGTAATATCGCCGCCGCGGTTTATTTTGTAATAGGTGGCTTCCTTTTCTTCGAGTTCCGACTCGTTGATCAGCAAATGGGAGACATCGCCGCTTTTTCCAAGCGTATACACATGCGGATGCTCTACAAACAATAAATGATTTTGTGTGATGATCTGTTCAGCCTCAGGCAGATCGCGGTTAGCGATCTTTTGAGCAATAGTTTGGTTGAACAGGCTTTCCTGGTACTCCCAACAGGCTTTATAGTCCATCAGGCCGAGGTCTTGAAACAGAACCTGCTTATTCATGTGCAATTTACTTTAGTTTTGCCAGCGCATTCTTGAGATCCGTAATGACATTGACCTCTACGGCATCGATGTTTTTAAGATCGGCAATGTCAACGGAGATCCAGTCGCCGATGTGGATCAGGTAAAAATATTGCTCAAGCTTTGAATTTCCTTTGGCGGTAATGTCGGTAACCGATGCACTGTACTTTTCGAATAAGGACTTGCAGATCTCATAACGCTTCACCGTACGCGGATAGTCATAAGAAGTGCGGAAAGTAACCACTGCCAATGCATCGTTTTTTTCCGTCCAGCCCACCAGCTCATTATGGTTCATTTCCGGCAGTGTGTGGTGCCAGCAAAGCATTTTGCTGTTCTCGTTGATCTGTTGGCGGAAGCGAACCGCGGCACCTTCGCAGGAGCCCAGCGTGTAAATCACAGGAAGTTTATGAAGTAATTTTTTTGCAATATCCTCTGACTCCTGCTGAATCGCCTCGCTTTCCAAATCCAATAAAGCGATGCTGCTTTTCACCTGTGCCAGCAGATCCGTTTTCACAAAGCCGTTGAACTGGATAATCTTCAATAGCTGCACCAGAGAATAACCGATGCAGGAGCGCGGAGGATTTCCCCCCGGAATAAGGATTGTATCGTAATGATGTTGGTCTGCCAGCGCTTTTACTTCGCCGCCGCTTGTGATACAAACGATCTGGGCCTGTTTTGAAATGGCTTGTTTCATAGCAGACAGCGTTTCTTCGGTATTGCCGCTGTAGGATGAAACGATCACCAGGGAGTGAGCGTTAACGAAATCAGGTAAAAAATAATCCTTGTTTACAATGATCGGAACAGGACATTCGTCCTGCACCAGCTCCGATAGAATAGTCCCGCCGATACCGGAGCCACCCAGGCCGGTTACTACGATATTCTGTATATGATTTTTTGGGGTTAATACAGCCGATCCGGCAATGTTTAACGCTTCCTGTAATTGTTTAGTAAATCCTTCGATTAGGGTCCTCATAAAAAAATAAGCAATAAGTAAAAATACGTAAAAAAATAGAACGGTTTGCCGTTAATTATCTTTAAAAACGGCTTCAAATTCATTCGACGCATGAATCCAGCCGGCAGGCACAGAAACGGTTTGTTTGTTAACATAATCCATACATACCAGCACGCTTTTCCCATAGGCGCGGATCTCGTAACCATCCGCGGTTTTGGCGGCCAGCACATTTTCCATATCGAAGCTTTTGTCGCCGAAGCGGCTCACCCGCGTAAAGCAAACGATGGTATCTTCCAGCGTGATCGGTAGCTTGTAAGTGATTTCCGTATGTGCCAGGATCATGCCCGTTTTGTCCCAGTCATTGGTCTTCCGGAAGATCTCCTTAAAATACTCCGTTCTTGAGATCTCGAAATAGGTGAGGTGATTGGCATTGTTCACATGGCCTTGCTTGTCCACATCCTTGAAGCGAACCTGTATCGGCGTTTTAAACCGGTAAGCGGAAAGTAGTTCCTGTGTGTTCATTGAAAAATTAAGTATGCCTGTTCAGCAGGTTTTCCGCAAAGTCTTTCAGGTGCTCTTTTTTAGCACCATCCGCAGCAATCTCAGTCAGGTGTTTCAGGGCGATCTCCGTATGCAGATTGGCTTCGCGCGAGGCAATGTCTTTAATCTGAAGCAGGTTGTAGAGCTCAGTCACCTGCGCTACCTTATCGGAGTTGCCGATTGTTTTATCATTCAGTAATCCCCGCAGGGTCTTTTGCTGTGCGGGATCAGCCAGCTCAAACGCTTTGAGAAGTAAAAATGTTTTTTTATTGGAAATGATATCGCCGCCGACCTGCTTCCCGAATTTGTCGTGGTCAGCATACACGTCGAGGATATCGTCGAGGATCTGGAAGGCAATTCCCACGTGCTTTCCGAATTCATACACATGAGCCTGGTCAGCCAAGGGCGCGCCGGCGCAGATAGCGCCCATTTGCAGGCTGCAGCCCAGCAATACCGCTGTTTTATTGGTGATCATGTGCAGGTAATCTTCCACGCTCACCCGTTCCTGCGTTTCAAAATTCATGTCCAGCTGCTGCCCTTCGCAGACTTCGAGCCCCGTTTTCGAAAACAGTTTCAGCAGCGTAGGAATGTGTTGCTCCTCGCCCTTGCTTAAGATCTCGAAAGCCTTTACCATCATACCGTCGCCACTCAACAAGGCAATGTTAGGGTTCCATTTTTCATGCACGGTTACATTGCCACGTCTTAAGGGCGCATTGTCCAGGATATCGTCGTGGATGAGTGAGAAATTATGGAAAAGCTCCACAGCCAAAGCGCCGTTCAGTGCTTTTTGAGGATCAGCCCCAAACAGGTCGCAGCCGATCAGCGTGAGCAGCGGGCGCACCCTTTTTCCTCCAAGCCCGATGATATAGCTCATGGGCTCATACATTTCTTTGGGAGAAAGGGCCTGCAGGGCGGCCTGCTCTTTGCCCAGGATCTCGTTCAGCAGACCGGATAAATGTGAGTAAGAATGCACGCGACTTATTTCCCGGCTTCCGCCATTTTTAAGAGGTAAGTACCATAGCCGCTTTTGGTAAGCGGTGTGGCGATAGAAATCAATTGTTCCTTGCTGATGAAGCCCATTTTAAAGGCGATCTCTTCAATACAGCCGATCTTTAATCCCTGGCGTTCTTCGATGACCTGTACAAACTGCCCGGCCTGCATCAGGGAAGCAAAGGTGCCGGTATCCAGCCAGGCCGTTCCGCGGTCGAGGATGGACACCTTTAATTTTTTGCGCTTCAAATATTCCTTGTTGACGTCGGTGATCTCGTATTCCCCGCGTGGCGAAGGCTTCAGGTTTTTAGCGATCTCCACTACAGTGTTATCATAAAAATACAATCCCGGAACGGCATAATTCGATTTCGGCTGTGCCGGTTTTTCCTCGATGGAAAGCACATTGTGGTTTTCGTCAAAATCCACCACGCCATAGCGTTCCGGATCGCTCACGTGGTAAGCAAATACCACGCCGCCATCGGGGTCGTTGATCTTTTGCAGCATGCGGCCCATGCCCACACCATAGAAAATATTGTCGCCCAGGACAAGGGCTACTTTATCGTTGCCAATGAATTTTTCTCCCAGCACAAAAGCCTGCGCCAGTCCGTTTGGCACTTCCTGTACCACGTATGAAAATTTACAGCCCAGCTGCTCGCCGGTTCCCAGCAAGCGCTCGAAGTTCGGTAGGTCATGCGGCGTGGAAATGATCAGGATCTCGTTAATGCCGGCCATCATCAGTACCGATAAGGGGTAGTAGATCATCGGCTTATCGTAGATAGGCATCATTTGTTTACTCATGGCGAGTGTAAGCGGATGCAAACGGGTACCGGAACCTCCGGCTAAAATTATTCCTTTCATGAACTGATGTTTTTCAGAGCCTTAAATTAGGATTTTTATTTCAAATCAGCCCTTATTTTATTGGTGTTTTTAGTCGGTAAATGGCCAAAACTTAGTAAGTTTGCAGGCAAAAATTTCTCATCATGATTTCCAGGAACCCACATAAAGCAGTCATTTATTGGCTTCTCAGCGGCTGCGCTTTAGTTTACATCATGGTTGTAGTTGGTTGCATTACACGCCTCACGCATTCGGGCCTGTCCATCACCGACTGGAGCTTTATGGGCTCGATGCCGCCTTTATCGGAACAGGCCTGGCAGGAGCGCTTTGCCAAATACCAGGAAAGTCCCGAGTTTGTAAAGGTCAATTACATGATGACGATGTCCGAGTTCAAGCACATCTTTTTCTGGGAATATACGCACCGCCTGATCGGGCGTGTGATGATGTATGTCTTTGCCATCGGTTTAATTATCCTGCTCATCCGTAAAAAGATCAAAAAGGACATGCTTCCTTCCCTGATCCTGTTATTTTTTATGGGAGCCATGCAGGCCGTGATCGGCTGGTGGATGGTTTACAGCGGCCTGCAGGACAAGCCCGCCGTCAGCCATTTCCGCCTGGCCACGCACCTGATGAGCGCCTTCACCTTATTCGCCTTCACCTTCTGGTTCGCCCTCAAGCTCATGTATCCGAAAGAATCCGTAGCGCCCAACAATGGCTTTAAGCTCAAAGGCCTGTCGCTTATCTTCTTCCTTTTGCTGATCCTGCAGATCGTCTATGGGGCCTTCACGGCGGGCTATGTGGAAGGAGATGCTGCCAAGATCCGCCCGGGAAAAATCTTCAATACCTGGCCGAAAATGGGCGAGGAATGGATCGCCGAGCAGGTAACGATGAAGGAAAGCTTTTACCTGAACTTTTTTGAGAATGCCAGCGGGATCCAGTTTGTACACCGCACGCTGGCGGTTGTGCTGGTGCTGCTGCTTTGCCTGATCTGGTATAAATCCAATAAGCTCAACCTCACCAGGCCGCAGTACAGGGCCGTTACGTTCCTGATTTATGGAATCACCGTGCAGTTTATCTTAGGGGTGTTCACTTTGCTGTATCATGTGCCGGTGGTATTGGGCGTGCTGCACCAAACGGGCGCCTTCTTTTTGTTTGCCAGCTGCATTTATTTGCTGTTCCTGGTGTTCAGGAAAACATCCGCTTAACCTGGCTTAACCCGGAAGGTTTTTAAAACCTTCCGGGTTAAGCAATAAGCTACCTCACCCCTGTAATGGTGTTTTTCTTCTTTTGCCTGAACAGGCCGTTGAACTTGTATTCCAGGCCTTCGCTTGGCGCCGGGGCCGGTGATTGGGCCAGGATCATCTGTTGGTTGATGAAGAAGTATCCCGAAAAAGATTTGATCGCATAATTCCTGCGGGCGTCGCCGTTGCCGTTATAGAAGATGAGCCAGTCCTGCTTGGGGTTTGCCTTTAAATACGCCTGGTAGGCCTTTACACTATCGTCGAGGCACACACTGATAAATACCACCTTGTCGGAAAATTTCTTTTTGAGGTCAATGAGCTTCTGCATCTCCTTTAAGCTGTTCTCGCTTTGCGTGGAAAAGAAATTCAGGTAGATGTATTTTCCTTTGTAATAGGATAAGTTCACTTTCATGCCGGCCCTGTCATACGCAAAAAAATCAGGGGCGTTGGCGCCGTTTTGTAAATGATAGGTCGCCTGCAACATGTTGAAGGCGATCTTCCTGTTTTCGGGGTAGCGGCTGTCGCGGTACAATTGCTCCATCACGCTTTGCACCTGCTTCTTATCGAAATCGGGGCTATAGTAAAAATCGATCAGGCCCTTGAGCAGCAGCAATTCCCGCAAGGTATCGTTGGTGATCGAGCGGTCGGCCATGAACTGGTTCCTCAGGTCCTTATAATCACCGAAGGCATTGATGCTGTTGTAGATGTTGCCACCGTTCTTGGTAGAGGCGAAGGCTTTCAGGTAGCCTTTGAAATGGGTATTGAAAAAATCCATGTACTCGTAGTTGTTATACAGGACAGGCCGGTGTTCGATGAATTGCTTGTAGAGGATGGTTTTGCTGCGCGATAGGTTGGAGAAGAAGCCGGCAAAGCTGTATTCCACATATTTTTTGAAGTAAGGATTTTTAATATGCGCATAGCGTTTTTTGGAAGTCACAAAAAAAGTGTCGAGCATGGAGCTCAGCTTCGCCGGTGACAGGTAGGCGCTGGATGATTTCAAAAACAGGTTGTTATACTGCGTATTGAAATCGATGATCAGCGCATTCAGCTCCGTGCTGTCCTTGCCGTAAACCGTAATGTCCACCACGCTTTCCGTGCCTTCCTGGTTATTGGTGAGCGAATCTTTTCCCGGAAAATAAATGCCGTAAACAAAATTCGGTTGGATATAGAGTTTTCCCACCAGGTTGTCGATGCTGATGAGTACCGGTTTGGTAGCGGCCGATTGAAGCTTTAATTCGAAATATCCGTCTTTGTCAACGGTGTCAATGCTTTGTTTTTCCTTGATGTAAGTGATGTAGTCTGCAAAATCATTGAGCACAACCTCTTTCCCGATGTGTGATGGATGGGCTTTTCCTTTGATGGTAATATTCTGGGCCAAAGCCGGGAACAGGGCCAGCAGCAGGACGGTCATGAAATAGCAATGCCTCATAGTGGAAATTATAATACCAAAGATAAGATAAGTTACAGGAATAAAGCCCGCCTCACATGCTAAGTTTTGTTAGAAGATATTTCTAGAGTGAGTAGGAAGCTTATGTTGCCGAATTTTTGCGGCAGCTACGGTGATAAGGCAAATACGTTAGCGACTACTTTACATGTTTTTGGAAATGAGGATGGTTATTTAAAATTTGGGCGTGCCGGCGCAAAGAGCAGGCGCCGTCAGGCTTTACGTTCCAATCTTTTGGGGCTTCGAGAGCCTCAGCCTCCAAAAGGATTTCCACTGCAATCCTTCACGCAGCCCGCCCGGGCGCCCAAAAATAAATTTAGAAAAGATAAATGTGGAATAAGTTTTAAGCCGGATTTTGAAAAAAGCTGAAATGCACATTGCCGTACTTCCTCGTTTCGAGGTAATGCGCCTTATCATCCAGCCTGGTTTTAGGGCCGTGTTCGATGATGAGCAGTCCTTCCGGCTTCAGCCAGTGATTGGCAAATACCAGCTCGTGGATCTGCGGAATCGTTTCGAGCTCGTAGGGAGGATCGGCAAACACCAGGTCGACAGTGGCATAGGGCTTTTCCAGGTATTTGAAGACATCGGCCCTGTCGGGGCTGATCATGGAGAGCTTCAGGGTTTTAGCCATGTCCCTGATGAAGTTGATGCAAGGCGTATGCTTGTCGATCGCATACACACGGGCAGCACCGCGGGAGGCAAATTCAAGCGTGATGTTGCCGGTTCCGGCAAAAAGGTCGAGTACCGTGAGGTCTTCGAAATCTACTTTGTTGTTCAGGATATTGAACAGGCCCTCTTTGGCAAAATCCGTGGTAGGCCTTACCGGTAAATTCTTCGGTACCAGCAGCTGTTTCCCTTTATATGTTCCTCCTATGATTCGCAAAATACCCGGTTGATCAGTGAATAATTAAAATGTTGCGGCATGCCTTCCAGCCCTTGCCAGTTAATGGAGCGGTTGCCGATGCCGAGGCGAATGTGTTTGATGTATTTTTTCAGGGCCTGCACCAGGTCCGATTGAACCTCGGCATTGCCAATGATCATCAGTTCTACGGAGGAAGGCTCCAGCTGGTATTGCTCCAGGGCAAACAAAATGTAATATAAAATATCTTCCGGTGAGCGCACGCCAAACTGGTTGGCCAGGAGTAATTTTCCCTCCTGCTTGATCACCAGCTCGATGTAGGCATCATGAACATTGACCAGCACGCGGGCCTTGGCCAGGTCTTCCGAATGCAGCATCAGCTGCGATAATACAGAGAGGCTGTGCTTCATGTGATGGTTCGGGAAGATCAGGTCGAGCGCCGATTTCAGATGCTCGTCGATGGCATAAATGAGCTTGATCTCCTGGGTAATGTCGTCCTGCAAAATGACGGCATCGCCGCTTGGTCCGGCGTTGAATTCCAGGATCTGGCGTTTGCTGTCGGCCTCATAAAAAGCGGCAGGGCATAAGGTGAAGAGCTCCGTGAAAAAATTGATGTAAACCGTGCGGTAGGTTTTCTGCGAAAAACGGAAATGCTTGATGGCGCTGATAACCTGCTCTTTCACCGATAAGGGCGAGTTGTTGTCGATAGGGGCATGCGTTGTATACAGCGGTTGGTTCAGGTCGGTGTTGAGCCCGCAAAAGTCGATGCCGTAAGGCGACAATTCGAGAACAAGCGTGTCGGCCTGTTCGGAAATTTTCCCGAAAGAGCTATGGTTGGTATGGATCCCGGCAGACATCGTACAAAGCTAGAATTATTTTTTTACCGGTGCCGGGTTAAAAACGTCCTCCGGAAATTTTTCCAGGCCCTGGATATTATAATACTCCTCAACCTGCTCGGTTTTCCCGTTTTTTTTGAAGGTTACTTTTGTTTCCACGTAGCCTTTGCAATGGTCCTGGTGGCTGTCGAAGGTCATGTCCATCATATTGCTTCCTTCCATACGCTCGATGATCCTCACCACGCGCCAGGTTTTTTTGCTGACCCAGATCTGGTTAGAGCTCATGTCGCCGGCTTCGGCCCCGATCACGTAAACCTTTTTCCTGTTCCATTTCTGCTTGCTGAGCACAGAGGTATTATAGCCTTCTTTCTGAAGCCGCGCTATAACATCGGGAAGCTCCCGGTAATACATCCCGCCAAGGAGGAGCAGGAGCACATTTGCATCGTATTTTTTTCCGCGCAGCTCAAAGTTCTTGTAACGGTAAGAACTGTCGTTCTTAAAAATAATACAGTTCCCGCCGGCCTTATCTCCGAAATCTATTCTGAATTTATCAGGAAACTCAATGGCTTCGTGCCATTCGGAAGTGCCAACGATGCTGTCGTTGCGGTAGTGGGTGTTTTTTTGTGAAAAAGTATAGGCTTTGCAGGGGCCGTTCCTGTATTTCTGGTGCAGATAGCTCAACACATCCTTGCCTGTTTTGAATGAAAACGAAGGCTGATCGGCATCCACCGCGATGGAAATGACCTGTGCCCTGAATGGCAGGGACAGGAGTAAAGCCAGGATCAACAGGGGAGTAGAATAGTTCATGCGGTGTAATGTAATTGCCTGTGAAATTCCCCGCAGATGATGGCGCAGGCATTGGCGGCGTTGAGCGACTCGCTGCCGTTGTGATCTGCTGCGGGGATCGTGATAGGATCAGAGACCTTTGCCAGCACAGCGTCGGAAATGCCGTTGGCCTCGTTCCCGATCACAATGATGCCGGGTTTCAAAGCGCTTGTATAAATATTCTGTCCCTTGAGCACAGCGCCATACACGGGTGTTGCCCCGATCGAAGGCAGGAGCTCTTCAAAATCCAGGTAAACCACATTGACCCGCAGTACAGCGCCCATGCTGGATTGCAGGGTTTTAGGATTATAAAGCTCGGTAGTGCTTTTCGAGCAGATGATCTGCCGGATACCGAACCAGTCGGCAATACGGATAATGGTGCCCAGGTTTCCGGGATCACGGATATCGTCGAGGAACAGGCTCGTCTGGCTTTGCAGAAGCTCTTTGGTAAGGAATTGCTCTTTTTTGAGGACGATCGCCAGCACCTGGTTGGGAGTGCTTTGCAGGCTGATCTTCTTTAATTCTTCGGGATCTACTTCAGTAAAAGCAACATTGCGTTTTTGAAGTAAGGCATGGTGTTTTTCCAGGTAGTCGGCCGCAGCAAATACCTGCTTTACGGTGATACCTTCGTCCATGAGGAACTCGGTTACCAGCTTCACGCCTTCTACGATAAACAGTCCCTGGCTGTCCCTGTTTTTTTTAAGGTGCAGGGCCTGAATATATTTTATCTGGTTTTTACTAATCATTTTTTAAACCTAAATTAGTAGGCTATAAAGGTAACCAAACTACTTGAGCTTTAGGACTAATATCAGAAGTATTTTCCAACATATGCTGCCCGGGCTGCGCCGCTGTTTGCCGGCACTCTTCCTGCTCGCTTTACTCAGTGCCTGCAACGTCAATAAGCATCTGAAAGAGGACGAATACCTGGTGGAAAAAAGCACGATTAAGGAGAATGGTACCGCCATTGATAACGGGGAGCTCGAAGCCTTTATCCGCCAGACACCCAACCGCAAGATCCTGAAAACAGTGCGCTTCAACCTTTGGTTATACAACCAGGTAGATCAGAGGAAGATGATAAAATACAAGGAAAGGCGCAACCTGAAGTATGACCGCATCAACGCCCGCCGCACCGAGAAAAATAACGTGCGCAACGAAAGACGCGTAGCCAAAGGAAAAAAGCCCAAGCCACCCAAGCTTAAGAACAAGGAAAAGCTGACCTTCCGCGAAAGTATCCTGGAAGCCGGTGAGCCGCCGGTGATCCTCGATACCTTCCTGACGAATGTGACGGTGAACCAGCTGCAGAAGTTTGTATTCTCCCGGGGCTATTTTGATTCCAGGGTGCGCGACAGCCTTTCCATTGATGTAAAAGCCAAGCGGGCTAAAGTGTATTACTTCGTTTCCAAATCGGTTCCTTACAGGGTGCAGGGAATCAAATACAAGATCGAAGATCCGCTCATCGAGTATTTTATTTATAATGATACTTCCGGTTGCCTCATCAAGCACAACCATATTTATAATGAAGATATCATGCAGAAGGAGCGTGAGCGCATCACGGATAACCAGCTGAACAACGGCTACTTTTACTTTGCGCCCGAATATATTTATTACCTCGTGGATACTAACCTGGCCGGGCATAACGTCAATGTGACGATTGGTCTCAAGCTGTATTCGGAGGCCTTTAGCGAGTCGGTAGATTCGCTGGTGTACAGGAACCATCCGCGCTTTTATATCCAGAACGTCTATGTGATCCCGGAGAGCATCAAGGATTTCAGAGGGAAATCGAGCGAGGTATACATGCGCGATACCACGGTGTATAATGATATCAAGATCCTGCATAATAGCGAGCTCAAATTCCGCCGGAAGGATCTGTTGCGGGACGTCACGGTAGCACCCGGGCAGCTCTACCAGCAGGATAAGGCCGAAGAAACCTATAAGGGCATGTCCTCGTTGCGCGTGTTTAAGAGTGTGTTTATACAGTATGTCGTCAACCCGAAATATCCCGACAAGCTGGATTGCTACATCGTTTGCCAGCCCCTGGTGAAACAGGCCATTACCGTGGAAACGGAAGGGACCAACACTTCCGGCAACCTTGGGATTGCGGGAAGCATTGTGTTCCAGAACAAGAACACCTTTAAAGGAGCGGAATTGGTGGAGCTCAAGCTCAAAGGCTCTATTGCCGCGCAAAAGCAGTTCAATACCGACCAGACAACCACGATCAACAATGTGCAGAGTACCTTCAATACCATACAGTTCGGTCCCGAATTGAATATTTATTTTCCGCGCGCCTTGTTTCCCTTCACGCTGTTTTATTATAAAAAAGATGCGAATGAGAAACGCTATTTCACGCAGCCTAAAACCATTGTAAACCTGTCCTTCAACTACCAGTCGAGGCCGGAGTATTACCGTAACATTGCCAATATTTCTTACGGTTTCAAGTTTACCAATGCTAACGGTCTGTTCACGTACGATGTGATCCCGCTCGAGATCTACAGTGTGAAAGCTAAGCTGTTCGGTACCTTCGAGCAAAACCTGAAGGACATGAACGATTTTTTCCTGCTCAATTCTTTCCAGGATCACATTACCACCTTGTCTAAAGTGTCGATGACCTTTAATGATCAGAACCTGCCCAAAAAGCGAAACTTCACCTATCTGCGCGTCACCCTCAGCTCTTCGGGCAATATCCTGAGAGGCCTCTACAGCGCTACCAGCCAGCCTAAGGATGCGCAGGGGCGCTACCTCATTTTCAATACACCCTTCTCACAATTCGTCAAAGGCGAAACAGATTACCGCATGTATTTCAAAGTCAGGAAGCGCAGCAAGCTGGTATACCGCGTAGCCGGTGGCATCGGAAAGCCTTTGGATAATTTATCGGTATTGCCTTATGAGCAGAGTTTTTTCGGTGGCGGTCCCAACGGCATCAGGGCCTGGAGAGCACGGACACTCGGCCCCGGGGGCTACAGCCAGCCTGATTCCATCAGCGCCAAATACGATAAGATCGGGAACATACAAATCGAAAGCAATATTGAATACCGCTTCCATATTTTCAAATCCTTTTATGGCGCCTGGTTTATAGATGCCGGTAATATCTGGCTGACCTATGACGATCCGAGTAAGCCGGGCGGGAAATTCACCTTCCAGAATTTTTATAAGGAGATTGCCGTAGGCTCCGGATTTGGTCTGCGTTACGACTTTAGCTTCTTTATCCTGCGCCTCGATGCGGCTATCAAAATCCGCGATCCTAAATATGCGGAGAACGACCGCTGGACCTTTGACAAAGCGCCTGTGCGCTCTACCGTGTTGAACTTCGGTATCGGTTATCCGTTCTAACGATTCAAATTATTATTAATCTGTAATATATATGTGTTGCGGGAAATAGTAATTAAATTTTTTGGGCGTGCCCCGCAAAGAGGCAGCGGGTCAGGCTATCACTCCAATCTTTTTGCCGTGCTTCGACTGACACTTCGACAAGCTCAGTGCACCGGCAAAAAGGATTTCCGTTCTATCCTTCACGCGGGAATAAGCTCAAAACTCCGGAGATGCAGCATCTCAACAACATGCAAATGAGGCCCTGAATACATTACGTACCAGGGCCTCATGGTTATGGGGGAGGTCAACAGGAATAATTAGTTCACGCTCACCATTTGGTTTTTGGTGCTCAGGTTGATGAAGTAGTATTTTTTACCCGATACCATATTCGTATTGAATTTATAGCCTGTAATGGTTAAGAAGCCATTGGAAGTCGCATCCAGGGTGCCCATTTCCGCAGCGCTGAAGGTGTGCGAAGTCTGGCTGCCGGCTTTGATCTTGAAGATGGTTTTGCTGCCTGCCGTGATCTGGAAGCATACCGAATCGGCATTGGAAATGCTGTTGGTGTTCATGGTAAAGCTGGCGCTCCTGCTTACCGAAGTCACGCTGTTAATGGTTGGCGTGCCCGGGAAGCCATAAGCTGTATAGGTAAACGCCGGTACCGTGCCGTTTCCGGAGATGTTCCAGCGTGAGTTGGAATTATAGCTGATGCCGGTACTTTTGGGGATGAAGAGGTAGGCATTGTTGGATTGTTTGACGAGGGTCGAGTCGTTTGCTTTCACCGTTCCGCCGTCGGTGAGCGCGCCGCCACCGGTAGCAGCATACAGGGAAGCAACCGCGTTGCCAATAACGGTATTCACTGTCATGGTTGTGTTCGGAATGGCCATGCTTGTATTCAGCTTGGTCGCAATGCACACGCCGTCGGCATCGCTCAGGCTTGGTGTCACGGCTGTAGGAGTTACCGGTGTAGAGGTTGTTGAACCTGTTGTGCCGGTCGTTGTTGTTATCGGGTTGTCAGGAATGACCTCATCCTTTTTCTTGCAGGCTGTTACTAAAAAGGCGCTGGCAATGACCAGCAGGCTTAGCATGTTAATCGTTGATTTCATGGTTTTTATTTTAAGTTTATGTTTATCGGTTTCTGATGACAAAGTTAGTCCCCGGATCATGTATGGACTTACCCAGTGGCCGGTATTTCGTATCCGTACCAGTGGGTATCTCTCCACCAAAGCTTAGGGTTTTTTGTTATCTTTGCAGCCTTAATTGATACCATGAGCTTTACGGAAGAACTACATAAACGGAAAACCTTTGCCATTATCGCCCACCCGGATGCCGGGAAAACCACGCTGACCGAAAAACTGTTGTTATTCGGTGGGGCTATCCAGACGGCTGGCGCGGTAAAATCCAATAAAATCAAGAAGGCCACAACCTCCGATTTTATGGAGATTGAAAAGCAACGGGGAATCTCCGTATCCACATCCGTGATGGCCTTCGATTACAGGGATTTTAAGGTAAACATCCTCGATACGCCCGGTCACGAAGACTTTGCGGAGGACACCTACCGCACGCTTTCCGCGGTGGATAGTGTGATCATGGTGATTGATTGTGTGAAAGGCGTAGAGCCACAGACACGTAAGCTGCTGGAAGTATGCCGCATGCGCAATACGCCGGTGATTGTGTTCGTGAATAAAATGGACCGGGAAGGTCAGAATCCTTTCGACCTGCTCGACGAGATTGAGAAAGAGCTGAAGATCAAAGTGCGCCCGCTCACCTGGCCGATCGGCATCGGGAAAACCTTTAAAGGCGTCTACAATCTTTACGAGAAAAAACTGTCCCTGTTCCAGGGCGATAGCAAAACCACCGTGGAAGAGAGCATCGAGCTCGGTAGCCTCAACGACGGGCAGGTGGAGAAATACATCAGTGAGGATTTCGCCGGGCAATTGCGCGCCGATGTGGAATTGCTGGACGGCGTGTATGATGAGTTCGAAAAGCAAAAATACCTGGAAGCCAACCTCAGCCCGGTGTTTTTCGGAAGCGCGGTCAATAATTTCGGGATCAAGGAATTACTGGATTGCTTTGTGGAAATCGCTCCAACCCCACAGGGCCGCGACACGGATGCGGCAGGTGAGATCAGGCCTGACTCTCCGAAGTTCAGCGGTTTTGTATTTAAGATCCATGCCAACCTCGATCCCAAGCACCGTGACCGGATTGCCTTTCTGAGGATCGTATCCGGAAAATTCGAGCGTAACAAATATTATTACAATGTCCGTGAAAATAAGGACATGCGTTTCAGTAACCCGACGGCCTTTATGGCACAGCAAAAATCGGTGATCGATGAGTCCTACCCGGGCGATGTGATCGGCTTATACGATGCCGGTAACTTCAAAATCGGTGATACACTCACGGAAGGCGCTAAATTTAATTTTAAAGGCATCCCGAGTTTCTCGCCGGAGCTTTTCAAATATGTGACAAACCTCGACCCGATGAAAACCAAGCAGCTGCAAAAAGGCCTGGAACAGCTCACCGACGAAGGCGTGGCGCAGCTATTCACCAAAAAAGCCGACGGCCGCAAAATTGTAGGAACTGTGGGAGCCTTACAGTTCGAGGTGATCCAGCACCGTTTGAAAAGTGAGTACAATGCCTCTTGTGGCTACGATTCCATCAGCCTGTACAAGGCGCTCTGGATCGAATGCAACGACAAAAAGAAACTGGATGAGTTCCTGATCGATAAGTCCAATCATATTGCTTACGATAAGGAAAACCGCCTGGTATTCCTCGCTGAATCGGCCTGGTTGCTGCAAATGGCGCAGGAAAAATTCCCCGACATTATCTTCCACCAAAAAAGCGAATTTTAAGATGGCTGTGTTGCCGGAAAGCCTGCAGGAAAACGAACCCGAAGCTCTCAGCAGCCAGACGGAAATTGCTTACCTGTCGTGCCGCGGCGATGTGGTCACAGCGCAGGTGAAGGAAAATGTAGACATCTCTGTCGGGAAAATGAATGAGCTCCTGCAGGAGGCTGTGAGGATTGCCGGATTCAAAAAGTATTTTGTGATCGTTGATGTCAGGGCCGGCTTTCGCTCGGAAGCGGATGTCAGGGATTATTACGCCGATAACGACTATGCGAAGTACAGGTATGCCGATGCTTTTATTGTAAAGTCCCTGGCGATTCGCCTGATGGTGAATTTTTATATCTCTTTCAACAAGCCCTCTATTCCTACCAAAACTTTTACCGATCCGGAGCAGGCAAGCCAATGGATCCATGAGCTAAGGCAGCGTTTGAATTAAAACAAGAAGATAAGCCGGAAATTTTTTTCATGCATCATGTTCCAATACAAAAAGTGAATTTTAAATTACTTATCTTCAAAGTATGGGAATTGAAAAAGGTCATGACCAGCCGGATATTTCACCAGATGGAGCTGAAACCGGCATTGCGTATCTGTCCTATAAAGACGACGTTTTGTGGATTGAGGTGAAAGATGACAGCGTGGTGAGTGTGGAAGATATGGAGGAATTACTCAAAGCCTGCGTGCAGCTTAGCGGATCCCGGAAATATTATTCCATTGTGGATGTCCGTGTCAATGCCGGCGCCGGCCAGGGAGTGACGGAGTATTATGCGAAAAATGAATACAATAAATACCGTTATGCCGATGCGTTTATCATCAACACGCTGGCCATGCGGCTCCTGGTCAATTTCTACATGACCTTCAATAAACCCTCCGTTCCTACCAAAACATTTAATGATCCCGAGCTGGCAAAGCAATGGATCGAAGAAATGAAACAACGTTTTAGTAATTTATAAGTATGGCAAATATTTTTGAGTTCAATGGCTATAAGCCTGTTATTCACAGAAGCTCTTTCGTGCACCCCAACGCTACCGTTACCGGGAATGTCATCATCGGGAAAGACGTGTACATCGGCCCGGGTGCCGCTATCCGCGGCGATTGGGGACAGATTATCATTGAGGACGGCTGCAATGTGCAGGAGAATTGCACGATCCACATGTTTCCCGGAACAACCGTCCTGCTGAAAGAAGCAGCACACATTGGACATGGCGCCATCATTCACGGTGGCACCATTGGCAGGAATGTATTGGTGGGCATGAATGCCGTGGTGATGGATAACTGTGTGATCGGTGATAACTGTATCATCGGGGCCTTATGCTTTGTGCCGGCAGATACCATTATTGAAGAACGCAAGGTGGTAGTTGGCAATCCTGCGAAAGTAGTAAAAGACGTTAGCGATGAGATGATCGCCTGGAAGACCAAAGGAACAGCCCTCTATCAGCAGTTGCCTGCCGATTGCTATGCGACCTTAAAACCCTGCGAGCCTCTGAGGAGGATGCCTGCTTACCGCCCCAACCAGCAGAACGAATACAAAACCTGGAACGAGGAAAAGGGGAAGAAGAAGTAAACTATTTGTGGTGTTGCAATATCTGCTGGCGTTGACTTCGAGAGCCTCAGTCAACGGTGTCGTGATTTTTGTGATTGAATGGATGTTGCTTTCAACTACACTCAATCAACTATTGTAATTAATGAGATTTTACTTTCGGCTGTGCTACATCAACGAAGCGTTGGCTGAGCGAAGTCGAAGCCAATAGGGATATGCTCGACTGGTTTTAAGTATAGCAAATTTAATTTGTGAAAATTTAGTTACTCTGGCTATGGGGACTGAGGCACTCGAAGGTGCCACCATTAATCCGGCGTGGCGTAGCAAGGCGGAGGCTTAATGTTGAGCTTGATCGATAAGGTCACCCCGAAAAAGATATACCAGTCTTTGTTGCGTGGATTGCCACGTTGCTCATTCACATTGACACCCGCATTCTTCGAGCGGTCGGATAGAGACTGGCTCAGCTCGGAAGTATAAGGCTTGAGGGACGGATCAGGATAAGTGCCGCTCACGTCATCCAGGTAATCGGTAAATGTTTTTCTCGGGCCCCATTCAAAGCCAATCCCGACTTGTTTCGATACGTTCATTTTCAGGCCAATCCCGAAAGGAATAGACATTTGGGTCAGCTTGTAGCGCTTGTCTTGTCCCTCTGTTCTCAAAGGCTGCAGGTCATACCAGAAATTGCCTACCTGTGCCCTCGGCCTGAAATTATAAACACTCAGTCCTAAAAAAAGATAGGTGGTGAACTTATATTTGTCGTTGCTGATGCGGTATTCGAGGAAATTAAATTCGGCAAGCACGTTAAACTCCCTGATCTGCGATTTGAAATTGAGGTTCCGCTGTAGCTGATCGGGATCGCTGCTTTGAGAGTCGTCGCCCATAATGTTCCCGAAGTTGAAGCCTGCACGAAACGCATAACGGTAATTGGGCGTGAAGCGGTAAAAGATGCCGCCTGCCGGCTGAGTCATATTGAACTGTTTCCGTGGATTTAGCTCGCCGATGTAATAAGAGCCGCCCAGGATGAACCCGGCCTCATGCTGTTTGAAGTGACGCTTCGATGCCTGCGAAAAGGCGTTGCTTGTCAGCAACAGGCAGAATACCACACTATGCAGAAAATACCTCATCACTGATTAAAACGCCTCAATTTCAAAATTAGTATACATCTTTACAAAATTAGCATTTTTACCTTACGAAGCTCGTTTTTGCCCTCCGCTAACACCAAATACAAACCCGGAGCCAGGTCGTTTTTTTTGAAAAGGTAGCTTTCCGATCCGCAGGTATCCTGCCTCACGAGCTGGCCCGCGCTGTTATACACCCTGATGGTCCTGGGGCTGTTGTCGCCGAATACCAGCGTTGCCTCATCCCTTACAGGATTGGGATATATCACGAAACCAGGATCCCGGGTCAATTGGTCGAGCCCGGTCGTGGAAGTGTTGCAGGTCATGGTGCTGAAACCGTCGAGCTTGCCGTAACCCCAGCGGCTGTTGGGGAGAGAGCCCGTAGTGTACACATCGTTGTACGCGCAATTGATAATGGCCAGCTTGAGCTGCTGGTTGGTAGCCGTAGGATTTTTCTGAAAGTACAAAGCTGCCAAGCCTGCAACCACAGGGCTCGAAGCCGATGTGCCGCCCGCCGTAATATGATAGCCGCCCTGTGCCACCACCTGCGGCGCATTGGCAATCAGGTTCGGCAGCATGCCCATCGCAGCACAGGTCAGGATCGTGGCGCCCGAAGCCGTAATATCAGGCTTTACCTTATTATCGCGCGATGGCCCGATGCTGCTATTGGCGGCAATATCACCCGGAATTTCAGTCGTGGTTTGCACCGTATTATTCACATCTACGTATTGGTTGCGGTTCACATAATTGGCAACGGCAATTACCTCTTTGCTGCACTGGAAGCCGCTCACGATCGTTTGGGCCGTGTCGGCTTTTCTATAATGCGCCATGTCCGGATATTGAGCGCTGTTTGGCAATCCGCCCGTGACATAATCAAAGCTCCAGGAATCCGTGCGCCCTGTGCCATTGTGTTCGATGCGCCACAGGAAATTAGCACTGTCGGCGCGGATCTTCAGGTTCAGGCGGTATACCCCAAAGGCATTGATATCGGCAATGCTTTCCACGATCCCGATGCGCTGGGCATTATGGTAAATGGTATCCCGCTTCAGGGTGTTCAGGGCATAATTGTACACTTTAAAACCGGTCCGCCCCAGGTTGTGGTAGGCCGGATTATTGACCCCCACAGACCATTTGACGTTTTTGATGTCGGCTGTATCCGCGTATTCATCCAACCGCATGATCAGGCTTCCCTGGATCCAGGAAAAGCCGGTATCGGCCGGAGTGATGTTATAACCCACGTGGAAAGGAATATGTCCTGCGTTGCCTGCGGAAGCCACCAGCGCCCGTCCCGTTGTTTGCGTGATCATGGTGTCGATAATTTTGGATTCGAGGTCGGTGCCGTCATGGCTGCCGTCGTAATCGCCCACGCTGGCATTGATTACCACGGGCTTTCCCAGAAGTGTGGCCTTTGTGAAAATATACTGTACCGCATCGGCAATGGTATGGTTGGGATTGCTGAAATCCAACGCTACCACTACGATGTCCGCTTTGGGAGCCATGCCTTTGAAATGATTGATGGCTAAGCCATTGCCGGCGGCAATGCCCGAGCTGGCGGTGCCATGGCCGTAATGCGCAAGGTCGTCGTGTGTACACTGCCCGAGGTCTATTTCCGAGTTGTTCCATTCCTGCCCGTAGCCGAAAAGCGCAGGCGTGTTCGCGGCCAGGGGTTTATTCATATCCCAGAGGTACCTGATCCGGCTTTTGCCGTTGGCGTCTTTAAAATCAGGGTGGCTGAAATCCGTACCCGAATCGATGATGCCCACCACCACGCCTGTTCCGTCGTATGCCTGTGTGAGCGGGGCCAGCCCGTCGTGAATGCCTTTGACGCGGTTTCTCACCACGCAGGTATCGCCCATCAATTGCAGCTTATGGCTTATCTGTTCTATCCTGACAACCTGTTTCAGAGTGGCCAGTTTTTTCAGATCACGGACCGTGGAAGTCGCGGCATAAATATTCCCGCTTTTGTAATGCAGGATGCTTTCTTCAAAGCCGTTGCCGTTCAGCTCTGTACCGGCTTTCACCATAATATATACCCTGAAGCGTTCCCCGGTATCGGGCTCCTCCAGCTTACGGATCAGCTCCGCGTTGAAAACACTTTGTGCATCGCTTACGGAAGAAAGCAGCAGGGCGATAAAAAATGCAAAATGTTTGATCATGGTAAATATTATCACATTAAATTACAAAAAATTTAGATATTTACAAGATGCGAGTTTTGTTGTTTTTGATGATGATGTGTTGCAGCCTTGCCAAAGTAGTGGCGCAGGACTCTGTAGCTTACTCCCGGGATTTCAGATTGTATGAAGGCCTGTACCTCGGCTACCAGGATTTTCGCTACAACTGGCCTATTCCCAAAGAAAAGATCATCACCAAAATCAACAAGGACCAGCTCGATTTTTATACCAAGCTCATCGAAGGGGAGTTTGTGGAATATTATGAGCGCGATGGCTCTGTGTCGAAAGTACGCTCCGAAAAAGTGTGGGGCTACTGCCAGAACAACAATATTTTCATCAACCAGAACAAGAAATTTTTCCGCATCCCGGTATTCGGGGCTATCAGTAATTTCATCGGTACGGTAGAGGTGATCAACTATTCGCCGGGCTACGATCCCTTTATGAATGCGCCTATTGGCAGCACGCAGATGAAGACGCTGGAGATCAGGCAATACCTTTTCGATTTTTATACCGGCGATATCACGCCGTTCAGCACTGAGCAGCTGGAGGAATACCTGAAAAGGGACGAGGCCGTGTATAAGGAATACATGGCCCTGAGCCGTAAAAAGAAAAAGGAGCTCGCTACCAAATACATTCGCATGTATAACGAAAAGCACCTGGTGTATTTCCCCAAAGGTTAAGCGCTTTTGATGCATTGGGGAAAGAAGTTCTTATCTTTATGTTAATCAAAAACCAACAGCCATGAAAACACTACTACTGATTGCCTGTGCAGCTTTATCGCTGAATCTTAGTTCACAAAATACCGCCAAAGACCTGTTCCAGGCCAAAGAGATCGTTTGGTACGGCCTCAACTTTACAGAAGCTAAAATGGTAGGCTCTTTCGACCAGGCCATGGGGGCCGGTGCGGCTACCGCTTCCGAGATCAAAACCAAATGGATGTCGGCCTGGAACGGATTGATGATTGCCGAGCCGCAAAACTACAAGCTCAAAGAAGCCTTTGAAAAAGAAAGCGTTTACTACGATATCGGCCCGGCAGAGAAAGCCAACCAGTCGATCAAAACGGGCGAGCTGATGACTCCTAACGCATTCAGTTTTGCCGATCCTCAAAAATCTATCAAAAATGCCATCGCCAAAATGAATGGTGGCGAAAAGAATGAAGGCATTGCCGCTACCTTTGTGGTAGAGAGCTTTAATAAAACGATGGATGAGGCGACCGTGTATGCCGTTGTGTTCGACATTAAAACCAAAGCCATTCTCATCAGTGAGAAAATCACCGGAAAACCAACAGGAATAGGCCTTCGTAATTTCTGGGCCGGTGCCATGAAGCATGTGATCAAGCAGATCCAGAAAGAATATTACGCGAAATGGAAAGCCGCAAATAAGTGATGGTATTTGAATAAAGTATTCTGTCAGTTTGAGCGAAATCGCGGACATACAAAATCAATAATAGAGCGGTTCTCGACTTCGCTTGAACTAACATGTGATTTTGCGCTCACCTGGTAGGTTATTGTTGATCTTTCACCAATAGTGGCAAGGAATCTGAAGGTAGCGGAGTGCTGCGCCCGGGATCGCAGCGGAAATCCTTTTGCCGCCATGAGCTTCTGTGTGACTTATGCGGGAAATGGAACGCGGCAAAAGATTGCAGCGTAGAGCCCGCAAGGCGCCCAAAGATAACTACCAGCAAGCTTTTTAATTGAGTAGATAGCCGTTGTCAACAAGAATTTTGAAAGCCTCTCTTTTTTTACTTTACCCGTAATTTATAGCATTTTTAGCTTAACTTTATAACCTTAAAAAATTCAGAACATGTCAGAAGTAGGAAGACAAATCATTTACAGCATGGTGAATGTATCCAAGATACATCCGCCGAGCAAACAGGTTTTAAAAGATATATACATCTCCTTTTATTATGGAGCAAAAATAGGTGTCCTCGGTTTGAACGGTTCGGGTAAATCTTCCTTACTGCGCATCATGGCGGGTATTGATAAGGATTACCTGGGAGAGATTCACCAATCGCCGGGCTATAGCATTGGCCTGCTGGAGCAGGAGCCAAAGCTCGACGAGAACAAAACGGTGCTGGAAGTGGTGCGTGAAGGCGCGCAAAAGCACGTGGACATCCTGAACGAGTTTGAAGAAGTGAACAATAAGTTCATGGATGAAGAAATCCTGAACGATCCGGATAAAATGGATAAGCTCATCAACCGCCAGGCTCAGCTGCAGGACCTGATCGACCAGTTCGATCTCTGGAACCTTGATCAGCGCCTGGAATTGGCAATGGATGCCCTGCGTTGTGCGGACAGCGATACGCCGATCAAAGTATTATCGGGCGGTGAGCGCCGCCGTGTGGCTTTGTGCCGCCTGTTATTACAGGAGCCGGACATCTTGTTACTCGATGAGCCTACCAACCACTTAGATGCGGAAAGCGTTGATTGGTTGGAGCAGCACCTGAAACAATACAAAGGAACGGTGATTGCCGTCACCCACGACAGGTACTTCCTGGATAATGTAGCAGGCTGGATCCTGGAGCTCGACCGCGGCGAAGGGATTCCATGGAAAGGAAATTATTCTTCCTGGCTGGAGCAGAAAGGCAACCGTTTGAAACAGGAGGAGAAAACGGAGAGCAAGCGTCAGAAGACTTTAGCGCGTGAGCTCGACTGGGTGCGCCAGGGCGTGAAAGGCCGCGGTGTGAAGCAAAAGGCCCGTTTGAGCAATTACGATAAATTGATGAGCGAAGACATCAAGGACAAGGAAGAGAAACTGGAGATCTTCATTCCTAACGGTCCGCGTTTGGGTAATGAAGTGATCGAAGCCATCGAAGTATCGAAGGGATTCGGTGACCGCTTATTGTATGAGCACTTGAATTTTAAATTACCTCCTGCGGGAATTGTGGGAATCATCGGGCCTAACGGTGCCGGTAAAACGACCTTGTTCCGCATGATCATGGGCGAGGAAACACCGAATAGCGGTGAGTTCAAAGTAGGCCCAACCGTGAAGATCGCCTATGTGGATCAGAACCACAAAGAGCTCGATCCGAACAAAACAGTATACGATGTGTTGAGCGGAGGCCTTGATAATATTACAATGGGTGGCAAGCCGATGAATGCAAGGGCTTATATTTCCCGCTTCAACTTCGGTGGCAGCGACCAGGGAAAAAAGGTAAGCGTGCTTTCCGGTGGTGAGCGTAACCGCCTGCATTTAGCGATGGCGCTGAAAGAAGAAGGCAACGTGTTGCTGCTCGATGAGCCTACCAATGATTTGGACGTGAACACGCTCCGTGCTTTGGAAGAAGGTCTGGAAAACTTCGCCGGTTGTGCCGTAATCATCAGCCACGACCGTTGGTTCCTGGACCGTGTGTGTACACATATCCTGGCCTTTGAAGGCGACAGTACGGTGTACTGGTTTGAAGGTGGCTACAGCGAATACGAAGAAAACCGTAAGAAGCGCTTAGGTAATGTGGAGCCGAAACGCCCGCGTTATAAGAAGCTAACGGTTTAGTATTTGTATGAAGTGTTGCTTTTTTGCGTTTCTGCTTTTTGCATTCTTTGATTCAGGTGCACAGGATAGATTATTAAAAAGAGATTTTCAAAATGACAATGGCCTTGGCTATAGTGTTAAAGTCTTAACTTACGGTAACGACACTCTATTTTATATAGAATCCGGGAAACTCCAAAAGGTTCCGCTTAAGGATATTGTGGCGATCAAGAAGAATTACCAGGATAAAGACGCTTTTTATGTGTATCCTACACCAGGCGATGAGCGCATCTTTGGTATAAAGAATGATAAACTTTATTATAAAGCCGATTACCGCTTTACAACCAACGATGCCGAATTGGCAAAAGAATGTTTCCTGGCGAAATTCAGAATTTACGGATCCGTTATGCCCGAAAATAAGGACACCAAAATTTTTATTTGTGACCGTTCGGAAGAAGAGAAAGTGAAAATTCCTGAGACTTTAAATTTTTATGTTTCTGTGAAAGGCGATATGCTTAACCGGAATATAAAAGCAAGACTATATTACACGTCGTCTGACACGACAGAACTTATCGTAAAGATAGAAGCGAATAAAACAGATTATGTATACAGATTCAAAAGCAGTGAGATCAAAGCGATAGGCATCGAATCTCCCGGTGCTCATACGGGAAGAATGGCGGTAAATATCCTGTCAATGGGGCGTTCGCTGCAATACCACAACGAAAAATGGTTCACCAGGTACGAGTTTAACGAATGGCATATCTGCCGATAAGGGAAAACTGTTTCTCATTTGCTGATAGTGAAGCCCTTCAGCCTTCCGTAGCATAGTCTTTGCGTTTCTCTGCGGCTTCTCCCTCTGCATCTCTGCGGTTAGAAAATACTCTTACAAAAAGCGCTCCACCACATGCCACCAGAGCCAGGTGGTAAAGAAGGATAATAAAATACTGATGCCGATGATGAGGTTCATGAAACGCGGGCTTAAGCCGTAACGCTCCGCCAGGATACTCGCCGAGAGAAACACCGGCATGGCCGCTTCAAATACGGCTATTTTGGCTGTCGTTCCGGAAATTTTAAAGGCACAGAGAACCGCGAGCACCAGGGCAGGGGCCAGGATTAATTTATAGGACATCACAATAAGCATGGGCTTTACTTCCTCCTGCCAGCCTTTGAGCGAGAGCTGCAGGCCTACGGAGAACAGCGCCAGCGGTGCTACGGTAGCGGCCAGTGTATGAAAAAAAGGTTCCAGGAGGCTGAGATCGGTTTCTTTGGGAATGAGTAATGCCGCGAGGCAACCCAGGAGGGGAGGGAAGGTCATTACTTTTTTAAGAAGCTGACCCGGGCTTGTTTTTCCTGCGCCGGTAGCGCTGATAGCAATGGTGATGCCGAAGATGGAGAAAAGGAGAAAGGTCACCTGGTCGCAGATGATGGCCGTGCTGATTTCTTTTTCGCTGAAGTAGGCCAGGATCAGCGGAAAGCCTACGAAAGACGTATTGCTCAATCCGGAGGCCAGCTGCATGGCGCCGCGCTGTTCTTGATGAAGTGTATAAAAGCGGCTGATGAGGTAAATAAATCCGACTCCCCCTGCAAAGATCAATACCGGCGACAAAGCGGGAACCAGTAAGTCGGGCGAGAGCTGTAGGTGAACGAGGTATTTGAAGGATACTGCCGGTAAGGCGATGTTGATGATCCAGGTGTTGATGCCTTTATGCGTATCGGCCGGAACCAGTTTTTTATACCTGAACAGGATGCCAATGGCAATACAAAATCCGATCAGTATAAAATTCGCCATTTGGGTTACCGGTTTTAGGATGCGAATTTACGGATTGTTTGTGAGCGCAAAAGAAAAAAGGAGGTGGAAATAAGCACCATCATACGATTGTCTCTGCTTAAATTTTAATAAGCGAAAAGAGGAAATCCCGCACCCGGGCGCCAAAAAACAAAAACATCAAATTTATGAGACGCCAAAACAGACCGATAGCTATCGGTCTGTTTTAGGGTGACGATAGAAGAGGGATTAGCTCAAGAGGATCAGAATCATTCCGAGCGCTGCCGGGATGGTCTGTATGAAGAGGATCTTTTTAGAAGCTGTAATAGTACCATATAAGCCCGCAACAGCCACACAGCCTAAAAAGAAAAGAGCCACGTAATTTTGCCAGGCAGGATCGGAAATAAAAAAGCTCCAGATCAGGCCGGCAGCGAGGAAGCCGTTGTACAGGCCCTGGTTGGCTGCCAGCGTTTTGGTAGGTTTAAATAACTCCGGTGCCAGCGAACCTTTGAAAGCTTCTTTACCTTTGGTTTCCCAGGCAAACATTTCCAGCCACAAAATATAGAGGTGAATCAGGGCAACAAGGCCGGTAACGATTTTAGCTGCGATGTCCATTATGCCTGTGCCGTTGGGCCGCCGAAGTTAAGCGGTAGTGCATTCATTTCACTGTCTTTGATCTTACCGTTCATCTGCTCAAAGCGCTGTACGTTTTCCGATAAGGCTTTCATCAGGCGCTTGGCATGCTGAGGCGTTAATACGATACGTGATTTTACTTTGGCCTTCGGTACGCCCGGCATAACCTTAATAAAATCCACCACGAACTCGGTAGGAGAATGCGTAATAATAGCAAGGTTCGAATAGATTCCTTCTGCGATCTCTTCAGAAAGCTCGATGTTCAGTTGGTTTTCAGGGTTCTGATTTTCCATGGTGTAAATTTTATTAAAGGTAAGGGTTTTATTTGATGTATTCAATCGCTCAACGGAGCCGCTATGGTTGGCTTCGATACTTCAACAAGCTCAGTAACCGACTCAGTTATGTTGAAACCACCTTGAAGAAACATGAATATTAAAAAAACAAATTACCGGCCTGAGCAAAGTCAAAGGACCGGTAATTTGTTGTGTTTTTTAAACTGATTAATTGATCATTTCAACCGATCTCTTGATGAACTTCGTGAGCTCTTCGCCTTTCAGCAAGCCCTGCGATAACATCGCGAGGTCGGCGGCCTGCTTGGCCAGCTGCGCCTGCGTGTCGCTGTTCTTTTCGGCTAAAATTTTGCTGATCAGCGGGTGGTTTGAATTCACCACTAAGTTGTACATGTCCGGCATAGAACCGTAGAAGTTCATGCCTCCGCCACCCATGGCGCTCATGTCTTTCATACGGCGCATAAACTCAGGGCGTGTAATGAGCATCGGCGAATCGCTTTCGCTGAGGCTTTCAAATACGACGGAGTATTTTTCTTTGGCAACGACGCCTTCCACAATAGGTTTCAAGGTATTCACTTCCTCTTCCGTCAGCTTGCTTACCTGCGCATCCTCTTTTTTGATCAGCTTCTCCACCGTGTCGCTATCCACACGCACAAACTGTACGTTGTCGAGCTTGCTTTCCAGGTGGTTAATGTAATGTGCGTCGAGCGGAGAATCCATCATCAGCACATCATAACCTCTTGATTTGGCCGCGTCAATGTAAGTATATTGCTCATCCGTGTTCGTCGCATACAGGTAAATCACTTTATTGTCTTTGTCCGTTTGGTTCGGTTTCACGTGAGCGTTGTATTCGTCAAAGGTAAAGCCTTTGCCGTCGGTGTTTTTCAACAGGGCAAACTTCACTGCTTTCTCGTAGAATTTCTCATCGCTGATCATACCGTATTGTACGAAGATCTTGATATCATCCCATTTGGACTCGAAATCCGCGCGCTCTTTTTTGAAGATCTCTTCCAGTTTGTCAGCTACTTTTTTAGTGATATGCGCCGAGATTTTTTTCACGTTGCCATCGGCCTGTAAGTAGCTGCGGCTCACGTTCAGCGGAATATCCGGGCTGTCGATCACACCGCGCAGCATGGTTAAGAAATCAGGTACGATGTTCTCCACGTTGTCGGTCACGAACACCTGGTTGCTGTAGAGTTGGATGCGGTCTTTCGGCGCTTCGAATTTGTTGGATAATTTCGGGAAATATAAAATACCGGTCAGGTTGAAAGGATAATCCACGTTCATGTGGATGTGGAAGAGCGGCTCTTCGAATTGCATCGGGTACAGCTCACGGTAGAAAGCTTTGTAGTCTTCATCTTTCAGCTCAGCCGGCTTTTTGATCCAGGCCGGAGTAGGGTTGTTGATGATGTTTTCTACCTGGATCTCTTTCTCCTTCTCATGTCCTTTCTCGTCTTTTTCGCCGGAAGGAACCCAGGAGGAACGTGTTCCGAAAACGATCTCTACCGGTAAGAATTTGCAGTATTTGGTCAGTAAGGTCTGGATGCGTTCTTTTTCCAGGAACTCCTCGCTGTCGTCGGCAATGTGCAGCACGATGTTGGTACCGCGCTCTTTTTTAGCGTCGGTTTCTTCGATGGTATATTCCGGGCTGCCGTCGCATTCCCAGCGCACCGCTTTTGCGCCTTCCTTGTAAGATAAAGAGAAGATCTCTACTTTTTTGGCTACCATAAAGGCGGAGTAGAAACCTAAGCCAAAATGGCCGATTACGACATTTTTGTCAACCTTGTCTTTGTATTGGTTCACAAACTCTTCCGCGCCGCTGAAGGCGATCTGCGTGATGTATTTTTCGATTTCCTCGGCGGTCATCCCGAGGCCTTTATCCTTGATGGTGAGGGTTTTGGCTTCTTTGTCCAGTACCACTTCAATTTTCAGGTCTCCGAGGTCGCCTTTGGCTTCCCCCATAGAGGCCAGGGCTTTCAGTTTCTGGGTCGCATCTGTGGCGTTACTCACCAGCTCACGCAAAAAGATCTCGTGATCGCTGTAAAGGAATTTCTTGATAATGGGGAAAATGTTCTCTGTCTGTACGTTAATCTTTCCTGTGCTCATAATGGTATATAAATTTTAGATTAAATATAATGCTTTGCAGCCGAATAAGGGCAAAGGTTATACCAAGCAGGAAAAAGTGACAAAATGGCAAGATGGCTTTTGGATCTGTGCGCCAGGGACAGAGCGGTCTGTTTGAGCTCCTGTGTTTGTCCCGCAGGGCAAACGCAGAGCGAGCCGAGAAGGCCTCACGACATGTCGTGGCGGGCGCCAAAAAAATAAAATGATAACAGAAATAGTGGGTCAGAAGTCTGATCAACGAAAGGGATTTCTGATGTTGCGATATTCTAATAACTCCACTTCAGATAAAGCCCACCCCAGGTGAAGCCCGCGCCAAATGTAGTGAGTACGAGGTTGTCGCCTTTTTTGAGCTGGCTTTCCCATTCGGCTAAACAAATCGGTAAGGTGGCAGAAGTGGTATTGCCGTATTTCTGAATGTTGAGCATCACTTTATCCATGCCAATGCCCATGCGGTTGGCGGTTCCTTCAATGATGCGCTTGTTGGCCTGGTGAGGCACCAGGAATGCCACATCGTCGGCTGTCAGGTTATTACGCTTCATGATCTCCTCGGCCACGTCGGCCATTTTGATCACAGCTACTTTAAAAACAGCCTGTCCGTCCATCTCTACATAATGCTGCTTGTTGGTCACCGACTCAATAGAGGAAGGAATGAGGCTGCCGCCTGCCGGCTGATATAAATGTTTTTTGCCCGCTCCGTCGGAATACATGCGGCTGTCGAGTATGCCGGTGCCGTCGGTGGTTGGCTCCAGTAATACTGCGCCTGCGCCGTCGCCGAATAAAATAGCGGTTTTACGGTCGGTGAAATCGATGATGCTGCTCATTTTGTCGGCGCCAATCACCAGCACTTTTTTATGAACTCCTGTTTCAATGAATTTAGAAGCGGTAGTGAGCGCGTAGATAAAGCTGGAGCAGGCGGCCTGGATGTCAAAACTCCAGGCATTGGTAGCGCCGATCATGTCGCCTACGATGTTGGCGGTAGCCGGGTACTGATGATCCGGCGTGACGGTGGCTACAATGATTAATTCAATATCGAGCGGGGAAATATTCTTTTTGGCGAGGATCTTTTTGGCGGCTTCGGCGGCCATAAAAGCGGTGGCCTTGTCCTTATCCTTCAGGATGCGGCGCTCATGAATGCCACTGCGGGTGCGGATCCACTCATCGGTGGTATCCATCATGGTCTCCATCTCTTTGTTTGTCATGACATAATCCGGAAGATATGCTGAAACTGCTGTAATGGCCGCTGTAATTTTCATAGGTAGATGTTATTGTTCTTAGTTGTCATATGGTATAGCCATATTCCTTAATTTGCAATTTTGGTGAGGTAATATGGCTATTTCATAAGACTTGTGCTTATGCTACAAATGTATTCCGGACGGTCTCAACTAAAGAATTAAAATAAAATTACCTTACGGCATCTAAAATCAATTTTATAATGCTAAATTTGCTATAAGGCCTATAAAATAAGAATTCTTACTATTTTATTTATACGATGTCTAACGTTAAATCCGATCAGTTATTCAACCTCATTCAGTCTCTTTCCAAGGGAGAAAAGCGCTTTTTTAAGCTCTATGTGTCCCGTTCGGGAGAGGCGGCCTGTAAAAAGTTTATCACACTCTTTGATGCCATCGAAAAGCAAAAAGTGTACGATGAGGAAAAGATCCTGAAAAAAGAAAAGTCCCTACTTCCACAGCAATTGCCCAATCTTAAAACCAACCTGTATTTTCAATTACTCAAGAGCCTGCGCCTCTGCAACAGCAATAACCTGCGCAGCATCCGCATGATGGAGCTGATCGACTATGCCCGGCTGTTGTATAGCAAATGCCTCTACAAGGAATGCGTGAAGATGATTGATAAGGCCAAGAAAATGGCTATTGGCAACGATCAGTCGGTCTTCCTGCTGGAGATCCTGGAAATCGAAAAACTGGTGATCTCCAAAACCCACGATGCCGGCAACGAAGAACGCGTGAACCAGATCATTCACGAAACGGCCAAGGTGACGGAAAGTATCCGCAACATCAACCTCTTCTCCAACCTCTCCATGAAGCTCGATTCCTATTATAAAAAATCGGGCTTTGTGCGTAACCAGCGCGACCAGGAAAAAGTGACGCGCTTCTTCACGGCCAGTTTGCCGGAGTATAAGCTGGAAAGCCTGTCGTTCCAGGAAAAATTATACCTCTACAAATCCTACGTGAGCTTTTACTTTTTTATCCGTGATTTTAAGGAAGGTTATTTCTACGCCAAAAAGCTGGTGGGCCTGTTTGAGGAGCAGCCGGAAATGCAGGTGCTGAAGCCCGAGATGTACATCAAGTCGCTGAACAGCTTGCTGGCCGTGCAAACCAAGCTCTTCCGCTACAATGAATTTTCGGAAACGCTGAAGCGCCTGGTGGCCATTAAGCGCGATGGCAAGATCAACCTCACCGAAAACCTGAACCTCAATTTATTCAAAGCCATTTACATCCATGAGATCAACCGGCACTTTATGCTGGGCGAGTTTAAGTCCGGAACCCGCATTGTGGCTGCCCTCGAAGGCGAGCTCAATAAATTCATTCCGCGGCTCGACAAGCACTCGGTCATGTTGTTTTATTATAAGATCGCCTGCCTGTATTTCGGATGCGGCAATTACCGCACGGGCCTGAGCTGGCTGAACAAGATCACCAACGAGCGGGAGATTGCCCTGCGCGAGGATCTTCATTCCTTTTCCCGGATCCTTTCGCTCATCAGCCATTTCGAGCTGGGCAATGATGATCTGGTGGAATCCTATATCCGCTCAACTTACCGGTATTTCATCAAGCGTGGCGATCTCTCGCTGTACCAGAAATACATCCTCGACTTCCTCAAAGGGCTCCTGATCGCCAAAGAGGTGAAGAACGTGCAGAGCAGGTTCATGCTGCTGAAAGAGCAAATGGAATCGCTTCAGAAAAATAAATTCGAACGCCGTGCCTTTTTGTATTTCGATATTATCTCCTGGCTCGAAAGTAAGATCACCCGGCGCCCGGTACAGGGCATCATTAAGGAGAAAGTTACGGAGCGCTTGAAGCTGGCGGCTTAACAGGCTGCCCTTGACTTCGGGTCACGACAAGTTGTGATCAGTCGACGAGTGGTGGCTGTCCCGGGAGCTCTCGGCACGAAGCCACCATGGTCTGTTATATGCTTCCTAGCCAAGATTCAAAAACGGCACATTGGCATTTACTTTCACTGCGGGTCCGACGATCTGCGGCGTTTGCTGGTAACCCAGCTCTGCCAGCTGTTTCGAGGTGATCTCGATCAGCTCTTTAAAACTCACTGTCTTGTGCGCCTTTTGGCGGTTGATGTCGCGAAGGATGGTGGTGAGCGAATAGGTAAAGGCACCATAAGAAGTCACACCATGCCTGTATTCGTAGGAATATTCTTTTTCCATACAGGCCTCAATGACCAGCGGCATAAAGGGCCCCATCGTACCGTATTTCTTTTTGGCTTCTGCAAACTCATCCACTTCCGACCATAGGGAGATCGCCCTGCCGAAGCGCTGTGTGCCGCCGCCTTCGCCGGTAAATAGCTCTGTTTTTTTGGTGCTTTTGGCAAATAAATTCTTTTTGGCAAGGTCCTGCTCGCGCTGGATCCACATCTGGCGTTTGGCATCCCATTTAATGGTGCGGTGGCGGATATCATCCGGCGGGTTCAGCCCACGGGCCTTGAAGCCCGCATCGCGCGTCATGCCTCCCGAGTGGCAGCAATCCAGGATTGTGACGAAATCAACACCATAAGGCACCTGGCTATACGATTTTAAAAATTCCTTATCGGTATAAGCATTCTCACGCTTCCAGTCGAAATCGTAGGTCACGAGGCATTCATCCAGGTGATCGTCGTCGATGCCATCAGCATCAGAAGACGGGATCTGTGCGCCATGCCCGCTGTAATAGAAAATGCGGGTATCGCCGTTCTGTGCATCTTTCAGAAGCCAGTCCATCATGGTCCGGAGGTTTCCGCTGGTGGCACGCTCATTCAGTACCACTTTAATTTCGGAGGGATCGAAGCCCATTTCCTGCAGCACTTCGCTCATCCGGAACACATCATTCACACAGCCGTTCAGCTGGTTTTCAGGAAGCGGATAATCGTTGATGCCGATGAGTAAAGCCTTACGTTGTGTGCCGCTGCTTTTTGATTTCTGAGGAAGCGCAGCGGTATTCGGCATCAGCACCGGGTTGAGTTTTTCGAGCATGGATTTCAGGGCGCGCTCAGTTGTATGAAGTGATTTGAGAATGTTCGGCCAGCCTTCCAGCAAAGCCGCCGGGTGCGACATGTAGGTCGTTACCTCGTGATTTTTGATCGGGTTGCTCTCCTTAAAAGGCGTCTCGATCTGCGAGTAATTGATGCTGTCGATATCAATGGATTCGTAGGCAAAGACATAATCGTAAGGATTATGAAAATTGAACCAGTGCCTGATGTTGAGAGGCATGAGGGTGCCGCCGAATAGCTTAAGCAGGGCAGGGTGACCGATCTGTGAGCCGGAGGTGACGAGTGTGAGATCCCTGTAGGTGCCTTTCACAGCTTCCTGGCGGAGCAGGTCGTAGGTGAGCAAGGTCCCCAGGCTATGGCAATACACGAGGTCCGGTTTTTCTTCATCCAGGAATGTTTTCAGGCGATCGCACAGTTCTTTGCGCAATTCCTCATCCTGCGCAAACTGCACCACCATGCCCGCATACCAGCGGATGGCGCCGTCTTTCCCGAAGATGTCGCGCTCTTTGAACAAGGCTACGGTGATCCAGTCTTTGATCAGTTTCGCGATCGTTACAAGGTATTTGATCCCGTTCTTTTTTTCATATTTTTCGAAGATGTCGTCAATCTTCAGAAATTCGAAGCTGAGCTCCTGCGGTCCCATTCCCAAAGCGGAGGAGATGCCTTTTATCCAATCGTCTTTCCAGAGATGCATGGAGGCGTCTTTGCCGCCAATGCCATGAATGCATACTACTTTTTTCATAAGAGGTTATTTTTGGTTTGTTATTTTTCCTGTTATAATCCGGCTTAACCAAACTGTGGAGGCAGGCAAAAAAATGCAGGGTAGTCTGGAAGCACCGGAGAGGACCGGTACCAAAGCTAAGACATGTTCACCAACCGGCAATGGGAAGAGGCACGTGATTTTTCACGTGAAAGGGAGGGGAGAAATGCAGGGGAGCTTAGGCGGAGGGCAACTTAGGCATGCTGAACCGCTTTTATTTTTTTGACCTGTTCAACGGTTTTATCAAAGTCCGATCTGAATTCCTGGTCCTGTTTCACTCTGAATTTTGCATATTCTTTTTCTGCGATTTTTGCGGCGATCTCATGCTTCACTTTCCCGGTATCGTTGATGAGCTCATACTCGTTGAATTGCAGGAAGGCATCCAGCTTTGAGGCCCAGCCGGCCATTTTGAGGGCAACGCCTCTTTGCACCAGGTTTTCCGCATAATCCAGGTACATCGATACCAGGCGGTTCAGGTCGTCCGACTCTTCTTTGGTGAGGTAATTTTTGGCAACGCCAATATCCGTTTTGATGATCTTGCCACCTTTCGCGGCATTTTTCCAGGTGGTTAAGCCCATATTCGGCAGGTCGGCCTTTGCCCTCAGCTGGATCAGCTCGGCGGCGGTATGCTGATGAATGGCCCAATGCAGCTTGTTTTGCACCGTGGCGTAAAATTTTTGTGTGATCGGGGAGTTGACGTCGTAGTCGATGCTTTCCGCGTACAGGTCGGTGACTTTCTGATAGAACATCCGCTCCGATGCCCTGATCTCCTTGATCCGCTCCAGCAATTCGGAGAAGTAGTCCTTTCCGAAGAGCTCTTTGCCCTGCTTGAAGCGTTCGTCGTCCATCACAAAGCCCTTGATCAGGTATCCTTTCAGGGTTTTGGTCGACCACATCCTGAACTGGGTGGCCTCATAGGAATTTACCCGGTAGCCTATGGCAATAATCACGTCCAGGTTGTAAAAATCAACCTGCCGTTCCACGTCGCGGGTGCCCTCGGTTTGAACTATCCGGATTTTCCGGACAGTTGAATCCCTCTCCAACTCCTTGGAATTGAAGATGTTTTGGATATGTTCGCTGACCGTTCTCACATCGACGTTAAAAATCTGGCCGATGTTCTTTTGTGAGGTCCAGACCGTTTCCCGGTCCCTGTCAGCGATGATGGCAATATTGGCTTTTCCATCTTTGCCGCTGTAAAATAAAAAATCACTTTCCGGTATTTCCATAAAAGCTAAATTATAATCCAAAATTAGTGCAAAATGTAGCAAGTGTTTGCTACGTTTTGTAGATTTTTGAAAAATAGGGCTAATGCTTAGGTGTTTAGAAGGGTGTCGAGGCCGGGTATGGGAAGTTTTTGGATTTAAAAGGTAAAATTTTCAATTAAAAACTTTTTTATTGAGTATCTCATCAGGGCGTGCCGTCACGACGCATCGTGACCGTCAGGCTTTACGTTCCTCCCGATAGTTATCGGGACCTTCACGCGTGTTTACCTGAAAGTTATGCGATTAACCTGTTGAGCAGTGTATGGCTGCGTCAGCGTTCCGATAGCTATCGGAAGTAGCGAAAATCCTCCTGGAGGCTGAGGCCCTCGAAGCCCCGGGAGATTGCAGCGGAAAGCGCGCCCGGGCGCCCAAAAGCATAAAATTATAAATGCCCGATTTCCGCAAAATGATCTCTTGTCCGACAGCATTATGGGCAGATTTAATGAACTGTATTATTTATACCTTTGTGGTAACAGATCTCTAAATTTCAGCTACCATGCTCAGGCCATCGTTTGTACTCCTTTTCATCCTTGGAGCTTTTATAGTAAGGCCTGCAAAGGCTCAAACCTATAATTATTATTTCGGTAATATCCACGCGCACTCATCCTATTCCGACGGAAACCAGGACAGCGCCACCTCGCTGATGACAAAGCCTTTGCAGGATTTTAATTATGCGAGGGCCTCCCAGCATATTGATTTTTATGGTATTTCGGAGCACAACCACTACAGCGCAGGCATGACCAATCCTGTGAATTTTCACCGGGGAATCGCCGATGCCAACACCGCCAATGTGGACGGCTCTTTTGTAGCCTTGTACGGTATGGAGTGGGGCGTTATTTCCGGTGGCGGGCATGTGATCGTGTATGGCTACGATTCGCTGATGGGCTGGGATAGCAATGATTATGACGTTTATGTGGCAGAGGATGATTACGCTTCTTTATGGAAGAAGATCAATGAAAAGCCGGGCTCTTTTGCTTACCTGGCGCATCCGCAGGCTTCTGACTACGATAATTTATTTACAACTGCTTCCACCGTGATGGCCGATAATGCCATTGTGGGAATGGCTGCCAGGAGTGGTCCCGCGGCATCCACCAATTCCTCTTATTCCAATCCTTCTACCGGGAATTATATTTCACGGTATAACGATGCCCTTAAAAGAGGCTATCACCTGGGCGTAGGGCTGGATCATGATTCGCACAACTCTGTCTTCGGCCGCCAGACAGCGGGCAGGTTAGTGGTGCTGGCGCCGGCCCTGACCCGCGCCGATATTTTAGATGCCCTCCGGAACATGCGTTTTTACAGCTCCGACGACTGGAACCTGAAAGTGAATTTTTCCATCGCCGGCCAGCCTATGGGCAGCACCATGACTCATACCGGCACTCCTGTCATTAGCGTTTCGGTAACCGATGCAGATGCGGAAAATGTATCGAATATTTCGGTGTACTATGGTGTGCCCGGCAGTGGCGCTAACGCGACCTTACTGACCTCTGCCACCAATACCGCTAATCTGTCTTACACTCATGCGCTTTCTAATAATACCAGCTATTACTATTATGTAAGGGTCACACAGGCCGACGGAAATATTGCCTGGACCTCGCCGATCTGGTACAGCCGCAACGATGCGTTAACGAATACGCCTCCACTTACTGCTTTTACAGCGCCTTCGGTTAGTGTTTGTGCCGGAGTGCCGATAACCTTTACCGATAATAGCACCAACGGTCCGGATAGCTGGAGCTGGGCATTGCCGGGCGCTTTGCCGGCTACTTCCGCTAATCAAAACGTATCGGCTACCTATTACACGGCAGGAACCTATACGGTGAGTTTGACGACCTCCAATGCTTTCGGGGCAGGTGCCATAATCACTAAAACCATTACTGTGTCTCCTGCGCCTGTAGTGGTCCTTAGTTCAGTGACTATTTGTGAGGGCGCTACGGCTGTTCTGACGGCCTCAGGAGCCTCTACCTATACCTGGAATACCGGGGCTTCGGGAGCTTCGATTACACTCACGCCAACGGTTTCCGCCTTGTATACGGTAACCGGTTTTTTAAACGGATGTTCAGCCAAGACCAATGCTTTTGTTATTGTAAAATCCTGCACAAGCGTGGAGGAGCAGCTAAGAGAAAGTGTGAAGCTTTATCCGAATCCGGCCAATCAATTCCTGTCGCTTGATTTCGGTCCTTTAAGCGGACAAAGAACCATTGAAGTATACGACAACACAGGAAAACAGGTCTTGTCGCATACCGGCACAGATCCTTTGCTAAGCTTCGATCTGGCTCCATTGGCCAATGGCATTTATATGGTAAAAGTGACGATGGAGAACAGCGTGTATTTTACGGAGAAAGTGGTGGTGGAGAGGTAGTATATCTCACGATTAAAGCCAGAATACGTATCCTGAATGGTTTGGTGATGTCGGTTTTAATTTATTCGGAAATTTAGAACGATTAAGAGACTCCGAAACAAGTTCGGAATGACTCCAAAAAGAAAAAGCCCTTCAAATGCGGGGCTTTTAATTTACTGATACTAAGTGGTGGTGTTGTCCGACTAGGGCTCGAACCTAGACTCCTCTGAACCAAAATCAGATGTGTTGCCAGTTACACCATCGGACAATTTAAACTTAACTAAAAGTTCGGGCGACAAAAATACTAAATTTTCTTTATTTACAAAAAAATGATAAAAAAAATTATTCATTTAGCCAGCTACCTTATTTTAGTTAAATTCGCATCTCATCCGAATTCAGAACACATTATGCAATTTAAAAAACTCAACAACATTATCGGCTGGCTGGTCTTTGCTATTGCCACGTTTACTTTTTGTGCCACGATTGAGCCTACGGCCAGTTTCTGGGATTGCGGAGAGTATATTGCCTGTGCTTTTAAGCTGGAAGTGGGGCACCCTCCGGGAGCACCGTTCTTCCTCCTGGTCGGGAGGTTCTTTGCCCTGTTGGCAGGCGGTGATCCGGCCCTGGCTGGTAAAATGATCAATATCATGTCGGCCCTGTGTAGTTCCTTTACCATTTTATTCTTATTCTGGAGCATTACCCGCCTGAGCATCAAGATGGTGGTGAAACCGGGGCAGGAGTTTACCCAGGCCAAGCAATGGGCTGTTCTGGGTGCAGGCATCGTTGGTGCCCTGGCCTATACCTTTTCCGATTCGTTCTGGTTCTCGGCTGTTGAGGGCGAGGTATACGCTATGTCTTCCTTCTTTACGGCGATCGTATTCTGGGCCATTCTGAAATGGGAAGCGGAAGATTCCGAAAACCCGATGTCCGCGATGCGCTGGCTGGTACTGATCGCTTACCTGATGGGTCTTTCCATCGGCGTCCATTTACTGAACTTACTGGTAATTCCGGCGATCTGCTTCATCTACTATTTCAAAAAATACACATTCACCTGGAAAACCTTTATTTATACCGGCCTGATCTCCTTGCTGCTGCTGGGAGGCATTCAGAACATCATGATCCCGAAGATCGTGAAATTCGCCGCTGATTACGAGATCTTCTTCGTGAACAAGCTGGGCATGGGCTTCAACATCGGTTCCATCATTTACTTCCTGCTGCTGTTCGTATCCCTCACGGGGCTGATCCTTTACACCGTGAAGAAAAGCGAAACCATGTACAAGCTCGGCTTTTACACGGGCATCCTGTTTGCCATCTTAGCCGTTATTTCTGCTTATTCGGGTATGGGCATGTTTACCCGCCTGGTGGTGCTGGGTGGCTTGCTGTACGGCGTTCATTACCTCAAAAATAAAAATATCAATACGCTGAATGTCATCCTCATCAGTTTTACCACGCTCATCATCGGCTACTCGTCCTTCTTTATCCTCATCATCCGCTCGCAGGCCAATACGCCGATGGATGAGAATGACCCGGAAAATGCGATCACCATGCTGTCCTACCTCAACCGTGAGCAATACGGCGACTGGCCGCTCGTGAAAGGGCAGTATTACAACGCGCCTACCAAATCGCAGCAGTATTTCGGCGACGGGGAGCCGGTATACGCCAAAGACGAGAAAACCAAAAAATACAAGATCACCGACGACCGTAAAAAGTCTATCCCGGTGTATGAAGAAGAATATACAACCGTTTTCCCGAGGATGTGGAGCCAGCAGGGCAACCACGAAGCTGCTTACCGCTATTGGGGTGATGTGCAGAAGCACCACCGTACCAAAGTAAGGCAGAACGAGCAAACCGGGGAAATGGAGGAAGTACAGATCCCTACCTGGGGCGCTAACTTCACCTATTTCATCAATTACCAGCTTAAATACATGTACCTGCGTTATTTCGCCTGGAACTTCATCGGTCGCCAGAACGACATCCAGGGCCTCAACGGGAATCCGCTGGAAGGCAACTGGAAAACCGGTATCAAAGGAATCGACGATGTAGTGCTTGACAGCAACAGCTCTCTTGAAACACACCAGACTTCCAATAATAAGGCGAACAACTCCTTCTATGCCTTGCCTTTCATTTTGGGCGTGCTGGGCTTTGCCTTCCAGTACAGGAAACACAAAGCCGACCTGTGGGTGGTGGGATTATTATTCCTGCTCACGGGCTTAGCCATTGTGGTGTACCTGAACCAATATCCTTACCAGCCGCGTGAGCGTGACTACGCCTATGCGGCCTCCTTCTATGCCTTTGCCTTCTGGATCGGCTTCGGCGTGCTGTTTATTTTCGACCTCTTATCGAAAAAGGCCAATGCCATGCCTGCAGCGGCGATCGCGATCATTATCGGGCTTATTATCCCGACGCTGATGGCTGCCGAAGGCTGGGACGATCATAACCGTTCGAAACGGACGATGAGCCGCGATTTTGCGATCAACTACCTCAACTCCTGCGCGCCAAACGCGATCCTCTTTACCAATGGCGATAACGACACGTTCCCTTTATGGTATGCCCAGGAAGTGGAAGGCATCCGGACGGATGTGCGCGTGGTGAACCTGAGCTTATTGCAAACCGACTGGTACATCAACCAGATGCGCCGTGCGGCTTACGAGTCGGCACCGGTGCCGTTTACGATCCCGGCCGAAAAATATGTACAGGGAACCCGCGACGTGGTGTACATCATGGATAAAGGGGCAGGGGCGATGGACCTGAGGAAAGCCATTGAGTTTGTGGAGTCTGATGACATTGCCAATAAATACGAAGGCTACGGCAGGCCGCTGGATTACCTGCCAAGCAAGACGTTCTACATCCCGGTAGATTCAGCGACGGTGATGCGTGAGAAGATCATCTCTGTGAAGGATACGGCGCGCCTGGCTAAAACTATCAAATGGTCGATCAACCGGTCTTACTTAACCAAGAATGACCTGATGGTGCTCGATCTCATTGCACACAATAACTGGAAACGCCCGATCTATTTCGCGGTGACAACCGGTGCAGAAGCTTACCTGGGTATGGAAGAATATTTTGAGCTCGACGGCCTAGCTTACCGCTTTATGCCGATCAAAAATACGGAGGCTGAAATGGCCCAGGGCGGAAGGGTAAATACCGATGTGATGTACGATAACGTGATGAACAAATTCTTATGGGGCGGCGCTGACAAAGAGGGCGTGAACCTCGATGAGAACTGTACACGGATGTTGTCGAACATGCGCATGCAGATGGCTACGCTGGCGAATGCGCTGATTGCGAAAGGCCAGAAACAAAAAGCAGAGAAGGTGCTTGACCTCTGCCTGGAGAAAATTCCTGACGAGAATGTACGTTACGAAGCCACGATCTACACCATTGTAGCGGGCTACTACCAGGTAGGTAATACCAAAAAAGCGATGGAGCTTTCTACGAAGCTGTTTGATATTTATGAAGGTGACCTGAAAGTATACCAGGCGCAGAAACCTATACACCGTGCCGCTTTTGGCAGGGAAATGGACCAGGCCAAAGAGATCATGAGACGTTTGGTGATGCTGGCAGGCCAGTTTAAACAAGAGGCTTATTCCGAGCAGCTGATGAAACGCTTATCTGCTGTTGTCCCCATGGACGAATTAATGCCCGGAAACCAGCAAATGCCGCAGGAAATTCAATAATGGTTAAATCCATTTTTTGAAGAAAGGCCTCCGGTATATATCGGAGGCCTTTTTTAGTTATATAAACAAAGAGAACACATGTCACCATCATTCCCTCAATACCGTAAATATTCCAACAACCGGAATTTCTTTAAGATCCGCTCTGCCGAAGACTTTGAAGAGATCAGCTTCATTGGCAGTAAACCCATCGTGCGGCAGCACCGCGCAACGATCCTGCCCGACCGCAACCTCATTCAGGATCTGCTGCATGATCCCGCTTTTGCCGAAACGATTACCGAAGAAGAGTATATGAATCAATTAAACGCCAGGTTATGAATCACATTGCTATTATCGGATGCGGCAACATGGGCCTCATCTACGCCAATTCCTTTTTGAAGTACAAAATTACCAGCACGGAGAACCTGCTCTTGGTAGAAAAAAATGAAGAGCGCCGGAAGGTGCTGTCGGAGCTCCATATCGGCAAAGTGGTGACGGTTGATAACGCGGAGATCGCCGCCTGCAACATCGTGATCCTGGCAGTGAAGCCCCAGGATTTCAGGGCGCTGGCACCGGAGCTGAAACGGGCGATTCACAAGGACAGTGTTGTCTTATCCATCATGGCCGGAACAGAGATTGCCTTTATTGCGTCGGAGCTCGGGCATAAGCACATCGTGCGTGCCATGCCTAACCTGCCGGTGGCTATCAGCATGGGTATGACGGCCTTTGCCGCTTCGCCGGGCTTATCGCATGAGCAGATCATGCTGGTGGAAAATCTCTTATCCACGACCGGAAGAACCATTTACCTCAAAGAGGAGCAGCAGCTCAATGCCGTGACGGCACTCAGCGGCAGCGGCCCGGCTTATTTCTTTTACTTTATGAAAAGCCTGATCGACGCCGGGATTCAAATGGGCCTCGATGAGCACGTGGCGGCGATCCTGGCGCGGCAAACCATGCTGGGCTCCTTTCACCTGATCAATAACGGGGAGAAAACGCTGGACGATTATATCGCCTCGGTGGCCTCGAAGGGCGGCACAACAGAAGCCGCGTTAAGCACCTTTGAAAAAAGGGCCGTGCACGATGCCGTTGTAGAAGCCCTCTGCAATGCCGAAAAACGCGCGAAAGAGCTGTCGATTAAATAAATGAGACCATGATTTAGCGATCCGGATTTTTTCGGATAGGTGTCAGGCTAACTCTAAGCGCAAAGTTCAGACGGCGAGAAATGCTGCGCCAGGGACAGAGCGGTCTGTTTGAGCTCCTTTAGTTGTCCCGCAGGGCAAATAAAGAGCGAGTAGCGATGGACTCATGACACGTCGTGACGGGCGCCAAGACAAAAAATAGTCTTTCAATAACTAAAAATCACTGTTTGCGGAGTCATTTATTAAATACTTACATTTGTTTTATGGATAATACAAGCAACCAGGCAGTAGCGCCACGGAAAAGTAAATGGAAGAAACGATTGCTCCTTTCTTTCCTGATCATTATTTTGCTCTTCGTTGGTTTTGTGCTCATCTGCGGCATGCATTACTCCGACGGTGCCCGCACCGGCGTGGTGATCAAAGCCTCGCACAAAGGCTTCCTGTTCAAGACCTACGAAGGCGAGCTCAACCTCGGTGGCATTTCGGAAGGGGATGGCACTCTGATGCCGACCAAGATCTGGTCATTTTCTATTCCGAGGGGCGATACCGCGGTGTATAACCAGATCGTGCGCTCACAAGGCAAGCATGTGAGGCTCTATTACGATGAGGTGCTGAAGGTGTTCTTCTGGCAGGGCGATACGCCGTATATGGTGAACAAGGTGGAGATCGTGAATTAGGATTTATTTTATTAGGATAGACCAATATGAATGTGTCACCCTGATACCGATAGTTATCGGTATGTTTCAGGTCTTCCCGAATTTGAGATCAAGTCTATTATGAGATTCTGAATCAAGTTCAGAATGATAAGCAAAAGAAAAGGAACAGTCATCTGTTCCTTTTCTTTTTTTCTGATAGTTTGTTTTCTGATAGTTTGTGTGATCGGTTACTTCCCTTCGATCCAGTTGGTGATCTCTGCATCCATTGGTTTTACAGAGGAAGCGAGGTGTTTCACTACTTTGCCGTTCTCGTCTACCAGGAACTTATTGAAGTTCCATTTCACGGTCGCATCCAGCACGCCGTTCTGCGCTTTAGACGTCAGCCATTGATACACCGGGCTGGTAGCGATGCTTATCTTTTCCATCATCGGGAAAGTGACCCCATAGTTTTTGGTGCAAAAGGCTTTGATGTCGCCGCTGCTACCGGGTTCCTGTCCGCCGAAATCGTTGCAGGGAAAGCCGATGATGGTGAAATTCTTCGTGCTGTATTTTTCGAACAACACTTCCAGGTCCTTGTATTGCGGAGTATAGCCGCATTCGGACGCGGTGTTTACGATCAGTACTTTTTTGCCTTTGAGGCTGGCAAAATTAAAATCAGCGCCTTCGAGGGTTTTCACTTTGAAATCGTGAAGGCTTTTGCTGCCGGATGTAGTGAATGACATAGTAATTGCTGTAAGTGCCAGGGCGATTAATGTTTTCATATGTTATTGTTTTTTTAGCGGTCTTATGGTATAGCTATGTTATCTTTCATTTGTGTTGTCCGGCAACATGGCTATTTCATGAGGGTTTAAAATAATGGGTTCTGTGTAGATACGTTTATTTTCGTTTGCCGGATGCAAAAAACCGGTTTTTCCGGTAAAAAGCCTCACGGAAGCCTAACAAATATAGCCGAAATCCCTCAGGAAATGCTAATTTATTTCCTAAATTTGTCCCGCTTTGCAAACCACGCAACACATAGCAAATCCGGAAACAATTACTTACGGTAAGGTTCAGTCCCTGTTTAAATTGACCAAATTTACCCTGTCGGCTCTGGTTGTGTTTTCGGCCATCATCACCTATTTTACCGTTGCCGAAACCTATACCTGGCAACACATCGTGGCCATTTGCCTGGGTGGTTTCCTCGTGACGTCGGCTGCCAACGGCTTTAACCAGATCATCGAAAAAGACCTCGATAAGCTCATGAACCGCACCAGGCTCAGGCCGCTTCCCACAGGCAACCTGTCGGTTACGGAAGCGTTTGTGTTCTGCACCCTTTGTGGCATTGCAGGAACAGCCCTGCTCTGGGTATTCACCAACCCGCTGAGCGCTATCGTCGGCTTTGTGTCCATTATTTTATATGCCCTGGTGTATACCCCGCTTAAGCGCAAGACGCCCTTTTCGGTATTTGTGGGCGCTTTTCCCGGTGCTTTTCCCACACTCATAGGGGCAGTAGCCGCTACCGATGGCTTCGGCCATATCACTTTTTTTGCGCTCTTATTGTTCTTCATCCAGTTTTTCTGGCAGTTTCCGCACTTCTGGGCCATTGCCTGGGTGAGCCATGATGATTATCAAAAGGCCGGCTTCTTCATGCTGCCTTCCAAAGGCGGACGCGATAAGTCCACACGCTCGCGCATCCTGGTATACACCTTATCCTTATTTCCGATTGTGCTGACACCTTACGTGTTTGGCTACAGCGGCTGGATCTCGGCGGCTGTTGTCAGCTTTATGGGCTTCCTGTTCTCCTACCAGGCCTATAATCTCTACAGGCTCGGCAGCATCGAGGCCGCGCGCAAACTGATGTTCGGCTCCTTTATTTTTTTACCGATTGTACAGCTTACCCTCATGGTAGGGCATAAATTTTTAATCTAATCCAACGATCATGGAAGAATCCCTGAACCCGAGCACCGACTTAAAAAACGAGGAAAAGGCCCTGAAGCCTAGCCCTACTTACAGGAGCGAGCTGGCAGCTGCCAGGAAAAAAACGGCCAAACCCTTGCTCTGGCTTGGGATTGTAAGCATCGTGATGCTCTTTGCAGGAACTACCAGCGCCTATGTGGTGAGGGCCGATAATGGAAACTGGCTCATCTTTAATCTGCCAGGCGCCTTTTACCTGAGCACGGCCGTAATCCTCACCAGCAGCATTACCTTATTCATGGCCCTCCGTATGGCCAAAAAGAGCAATAAAGCCGGCACGGTGATCGGGGTGCTGCTCACCTTTGTCCTGGGCCTGATATTCACCTATACGCAGTTTGCAGGTTATGCCGAGCTGGTAGGAAAAGGAATTGTGGCCACCGGGAAATATGCCAATGCCGCCGGGTCGTTTTTATACTTCATTACAGCGCTTCACCTGTTGCACTTATTCGGAGGCTTAATCTCCTTATTTGTAACGCTTATAAATAGCCTGAGAGGCAAGTACAGCGCGGGAAATACCCTGGGTTTGGAGCTCACATCCATTTATTGGCATTTTCTTGATATTTTGTGGGTGTATTTGTTTTTATTTCTCTATTATATTCGTTAAACTTGCAGCATTATTTCATAAAAACCGTTAAAACGTAAAATTTTAATTTATGTCTCATAGTACAGAAATCGATTCTAAAACAGCCTGGGGCGGAGGCGAATCACCGTTCCGCATCAGTTATGGTAAAATGATGATGTGGTTCTTCCTGATATCGGATGCCCTCACCTTCGGTGGCCTCCTGGTATCTTATGGTTTTATCCGTCACAAGTACGCTGATGTGTGGCCGAAAGCAGAGAACGTGTTTACGCACTTCCCTTTCGTGGATAAGCATTTGCCTTTGGCCTATGTGGGTTTAATGACCTTTATCCTCATCATGTCTTCTGTAACAATGGTATTAGCGGTTGAAGCCGGTCACCGTAATGATAAACGTAAAGTGATCATGTGGATGTTCTGGACCATCGTTGGTGGTGCAACCTTCGTAGGCTCACAGGCCTGGGAGTGGTATCACTTCATCCACGGTACTGCCGAGGGCGCATTACGTCACGTATGGGATATGGAAACCGGAAAATATGTCGAGAAGGTCGTCTATGGGGCCAACATGGTGGTGAATGAATACGGTGTTCCGCAGTTTGCCAATTACTTCTTCTTCATCACGGGCTTCCACGGTTTCCACGTATTCTCAGGGGTGATCATTAACCTCATTATCTTCCTCAATGTCATTAACGGTACTTATGAGAGAAGAGGCCATTACGAAATGGTTGAAAAAGTAGGTCTGTACTGGCACTTCGTGGATTTGGTATGGGTATTCGTCTTTACCTTCTTCTACTTATTGTAATACGTATTTTTTAATCAGCAATTCAATCATTCGCAAACACACAAAATAAATTATTATGTCAGAATTTCACGACGATTATCCTTCCTACGAGACTATGGCTCACCACAGCGAAGAAGAAGGGAAAGTAACCAGGAAAAAACTTTGGAGAGTATTCTGGTACATGCTTGCCATTACCATTTTTGAGCTCATCATTGGTTCCATGGCGCCGGGCAACGGCTGGAGCGGTACCCTGTGGCTGAAACTTTTATTTATCGGTTTAACTATTCTGAAAGCAGGTTTCATCGTTCTTTCTTTCATGCACTTAGGGCATGAGGTGAAATTCTTCAAAATGGTTGTGCTGATCCCTTACGTGGTTTTCATGAGCTACGGAATCTTTATCATCCTTGATGAAGGTGTATACAGCGGAGAAGAAATTAACCGTACCAAAGTGGATCCTATCCTGATTCACCAGCAGGAAAAACTGAGAGCCAGTCATGGTCACCATGAGGCAGCTCCTGCCGGTGCAGAACATGGTGCTGAGCACAAAGAAGAAGCTCACCACTAGGTTTTATAATATCCTATTTAAGAAAGCCATCCGGAACCGGGTGGCTTTTTTAGTTGGATGCATTTTCAAAAGATGAAATCCCCAAGGGCAGTCCGAATTCAGGATTGGACCGCATCATCTGTTTTTTATATGTTGAGAAGGAGAGTCCTGTGCTAAAGCGTCATAAACAGGACTCTTGGACTTTCTTCTGAGCACAGCCGTGCCCGGATAGACTCACTTATGACCCAGGCAACGCACTTATTTATTTGAGTATAAACCCCGTGTTAAGCCCATGTAAATTCGTTGTAAAATATAAAACTGACATGAAAAAAACATTACTTTCTATAGGCTGTTTGATAACAGCTTTTATGGCCCATGCACAGGCGCCTGTGCCAACCCTCCAATGGGCAAAAAATATGGGAGGCTCCTCCGACGATTTTGGATTATCCGTTGCGATGGATGCTTCCGGGAATGTATACACTACCGGCTTCTTCCAGGGGACAGCCGATCTGGATCCTTCTTCTGCAAGCTTTAATGTAAGCTCTTCGGGGAGCGACGATATTTTTGTATCCAAGCTCGATGCTTCCGGGAACCTCGTATGGGCAAAGAAAATGGGAGCATCCGGAAGCGACAAAGGCAATTCGATAGCTGTTGATGCCTCCGGAAATGTATATGCCACAGGATGGTTCAATGGTACCGTGGATTTCGATCCTTCGGCGAGCACAACCTTTAACCTGGTTTCGGCCGGCAGCAGCGATGCGTTTATCGTAAAGCTGGATGCCTCCGGAAACTTTGTGTGGGCCAAACAGGTTGGCAGCACCGGCGGGGATAACGGAAGAGGCATCGTTGTGGATGCCGGTGGCAATTCATATACGACGGGGAACTTTACCGGTACGGTAGATTTCGATCCTTCGGCAGCTACCTTTACCGTAACATCTGCAGGCGGGCAGGATGCCTTTGTTTCTAAGCTGGATGCCAGCGGCAACCTTGTGTGGGCAAAAACAATGGGAGGCACGGCTGACGATAAGGGATTTTCGGTTGACCTGGATGCCTCGGGCAATGTGTTCATCAACGGAGAGTTTGCAGGAACGGCCGATATGGACCCGGGCGCAGCAGCAGCCAACCTGGTGTCGGGTGGAGCGACTGATCTTTTTGTATGTAAGCTGGATGCTACCGGAAACTACGTTTGGGCAAAAGATGTGATGTCAAGCACTGCCGACGATTGGGCCACAGCGCTCAAAGTTAATGCAGGAAATGTTTATGTGACAGGACAATTTTCGGGAACGGCAGATGCCGATCCTTCCGCAGTAACCTACACGCTGGCTTCGAACGGAGGCTATGATGCTTTTGTTTCCAAAATTGACGCGTCAGGAAACCTGGTGTGGGCAAAATCATTTGGCGGTACATCCGACGATAATGGACGGGCTGTAGCGGTTGATGGAGCAGGGAAGGTATATGTTGCCGGGAGCTTCCAGAATACGACCGACTTCGACCCTGCTGTTGCAACAAGCTACACGCTTACCTCCAATGGCAGTAACGACATCTTTATTTTAAACCTGGATGCTTCAGGCAATTATGTGTGGGCAGGCCAGATAGGCGGCTCGGGTTATGATGATGCATTTTATATTTCATCCGATGCGGCAGGAAATCTGGTAACTACCGGAACATTTAAAGTGAACCCGGATTTTAATCCGAACACAAGCCCTACGATGGTGAATACCTTAACATCAGCAGGCAGCAACGATATTTTTGTGATGAAACTTTTCCCATGCGCCTCGCCGCTATCGGCCACCAATGCCACGGCGGTGAGCAAGCAAACAATTTGTGTGAGCACTACCGCTACTTTGTCTGCGACAACAAGCACCGGAACCGTTAACTGGTTTTCGAGCGCTACCTCAACGCTGGCATTAGGCACAGGTACCAATTACATAACGCCGGTTATGGCCGCAGGAAATTACACCTACTATGCAGAGTCGTCTACCTGCGCTCCAAGCGCCACGCGTACTGCGATTACCCTAACGGTGAATGCACTGCCTGTTGTGACAGCAAATGACGGCGTTATCTGCCAGGGACAATCCTTTACGATATTGCCTACAGGCGCTTCCACTTATATCTATTCGTCAGGATCGCCCGTGGTATCACCAAACTCAACAACGTTTTATTCTATTCTCGGTTTCGATGCTATCGGCTGCAAATCGCTGCCGGCGACATCTATCGTCACGGTAATGCCATCGCCTGCCATCACGGCTGCAAGCAGCAGCTCTATGATCTGTGCAGGAGAAAGCGCTACGCTCACGGCATCAGGCGTCAGCAGCTATACATGGAACACCGGCTCCAATGCGGCCTCCATCGTTGTGAGCCCTTCTGTCAACACAACTTATTCCGTTGCGAGCCTCGGAGCAAATGGCTGTACGGGTGTAGTTCTGCTCACGCAGAATGTAAGCCTGTGTACAGGTCTTCATGAAGTAAGCGCAGGAAGCTCCCCGGCAGTGATTTACCCGAATCCATCCAATGGCATTTTTACCATTGAAGCGGAGAATACTTTTTCTGTGAGTGTTTACGATGTTCTCGGAAACATCCTCATGACTTATGATGTTATGGCAGGGAAACAATCCATCGATCTGCATCATTATGCCAATGGGATCTACCTGGCTAAAGTGGCACAAGCAGGGCGCGTTCAGACGATCCGCCTGATCAAACAATAATATAAAAAAAGAAATGTTTAAGGGGGTTCGGCTTTCATGTAAAAAGGTTTATAATAATTGCCGGACTCCTTTAAGCTTGCTTTTGAGCATTCACCAATTAAAATCGCCCCAGATGAAAAAAAGATTAGTATCTCTTCTCTTTGCCGCCTGCTTCATGCAGGTATCGGCACAAACCACTATTACCGTCATGGATAGCGTCGTTTTTTATGACGGCTATGCCTCTGTTGTATCTAACCCCACACCGCCCGGAGTCATCAGGCACCGGAACGATCTGTTTGCCAGGAAACTCACAAGCGCTGAGCTGTCCTCTATCGGCACGAGCCTGCAGATGAATGTCAGCATCAAAGCATTGTGCGATAATTACGACAGGATAGGAAATGTCAATCTGGCCCTGGTTCCTGTAGGTTCCACAACCTATAACCCTGATAACGTACAGAGGATCGAGCTTGGCCGCTTTATCACGCCGTTTATGAATAAGAACATTCAGCCCGATGTGGTTTCCTACACCTTCAACATCGACAATGTAGCCATGCTTCTGAAAGAGGTGAGCATCACCACGAATTTCGATATCTGGATCGAGCTGTCGGTGTTCGGTGTGCCTTATGCCGCCAATACCCAGGTAGCGGGATGCTCAGGCCGCAACGATGTATTCAGGGGAAAGCTGCAGTTCGTGACGAACTCACCGGCTCCCACACAAACGACAAATGTATTGTTGCCTTTGTTCTTCAATGCTAATTTCAATAATTATCAAACCGGCGCCACGGATACGATCGGGCTCACCACCAGGCGCATTACCTTTAATGTTCCGTCTAATATGACAGATGCTGAGTTTACGCTGATCACCTCTAACCACGGTGCAAATTCCGGTGGCGAAGAATATAACAGAAGGATACATTATGCTTACTTTGATAATACCCAGGTACTCACTTACAAACCGGGCCGCCTCACATGCGAGCCGTTTCGTCCATACAATACCCAGGGAAATGGCATTTATGGCTCTACCGTAAAAACTCCTGCACAATGGCAATCCTTTAGCAATTGGTGTCCCGGCGATGTCATCGACATCCGCAAGATTCCTTTAGGCCCGGTTGCTGCCGGCAGCCACTCTTTTTTAATCCGCGTCCCTACGGCAACATTTAACGGAGGAGACGGTAATTTTCCTCTTTCTCTCTATTTTCATGGTAAAACATCGGGGCAGCTTCCCTTAGGAATTATGGATGATGCTGCGAAGGACCGTTTGCTTTTAGTGTATCCCAATCCCTCCAAGGGCCTGTTCACTATTGAGCTGGAAGACCCTGATGCTGAAATAACCGTGACCAATGCACTTGGGCAGGAAGTCCTGAGAACTCAGGCCATAGAGAACACAACGACTTTGCAGCTGGATCATGCAGGCATGTATATTGTTTCTGCAAAAACAAAACAAGGAATCGTCACGCGAAAGCTGATTGTCAGTCTTTAGAGGCTGTCTGAAAAAATCTCAAATACCCGGATACAAAAAAGGACTCTGTAACAGCTACAGAGTCCTTTTCATAAGCGGGATTCCGGGGCTTATATTTTATTGAGACGTTTCAGGAATTCATCTTTTTTGCGTTGCGATACCGTGATGGTGCTGCCGCTTTTCATCATGACATAGCCTCCGCGGCCTTTGTGGTATTGCCTGATGTATTCGAGGTTGATGAGGTGCGAATGGTGCACCCGGATAAAATTGTAATCACTGAGTACATCTTCAAATTCCTTTAGATTTTTGGTGACAATGATTTCTTTACCGTCGGTGAGAAAACAAACGGTATATTTTCCTGCGGCCTCGCAGCGCTCAATGTCTCCGATCTCAACAAATACCAAACCCAGGTTGGTGCTTAAGGCCAGGCGGTTATTTTTGCTGCTGCTCGCACTGGCTTTCAGGAGTTCTGTTTCTTTTAAGGCCGGAGCTTTAGTTGTCATCATTTCCGCTTTTTTAACGGCTTTGATGAGCTCTTCCTCGTCAACGGGCTTGAGAAGGTAATCCAGGGCAGAAAACTTAAAGGCTTTGATGGCATGCTCATGGTAGGCGGACACAAAAATGACATTTATTTTACGCTCGCCGATTTTTTCCAGCAGATCGAAGCCCGATCCCCCGGGCATTTGAATGTCCAGGAAAATAAGGTCAGGATTCAATAAATTGATGAGGTCAAGGGCTTTTGAAATGTCTTCGGCAACCCCTACAACGTTCACCTCCGGGCAGTGTTCCCGGAGCAGGATCTGTAAAAGATCCCTGCCTTTTTTTTCGTCGTCAACAATGACAGTGTTTATCATGAGCAAATGGTATAGAATAAATACATGAAATGATTTAAAATGTCTGTGTTTTTTTAAGAGGAATGGTGATGCTGACCAGGGTACCCTCAGCCTCGCCATCTTCGTTTATCTTGTCGGTAATCTCCAGGCTGATCTGGCTGTTTTCGATGTAATTGATGGTTCGGATCCGTTCCCCGATCGTTTTGATTCCCATCGAAATATGGGAGTCGCTGTGCAGCGATTTTTTTCGGGCCGATTCGCTGCGGCCGATCCCGTTGTCATCGATCATCCCGATCAGGTATCCCTCCTTCTTCACGAAGCGGATCCTTAAAACCCTTTCCTTGTCCGATTCCCGGAGGCCATGGTGAATCGCATTTTCAACAAAAGGCTGAAACAGCATCCCGGGTATTTCGATTTTTTCTTTTTCCAGGAGAGGGTCGATCTCCAGTATAAACTCAAATTTGTGATCGAGCCGCAATTGCTCGAGCTCAACATACAGCTTCAGCAAATCGATTTCTGTTTGCAGGAAAATATAATTGTTGTTGGAATTGATGAGGAACATGCGGACCAGCCGGGCAAATTTTCCGAGGTATTTTCCGGCCGATACTTTATCGTCGGTGGAGATAAAATATTTGATCGTGTTCAGGCAGTTAAAGATAAAGTGAGGATTCATCTGGCCCTGCAGGGCTTTTAATTCCAGCAAAGCGTAGTTCTTATTGATTTCCGTTTTTTCAGCTTCATTTCTGCGAATGATCTTTACCCGGATATAAACGATGATCAGCACAATAACAATAGCGCCCGCCAGCATCGTATAGAGAAAAGTCCAGGTTTTATAAAAGGGAGAGGGAATGGTAAAGCTGATTCGTTTGCTGGTATTCAGCTTCTGCCCTTTGCCGCCAATCACCTCTATCGCTAAGGTGTAATCCGAAGGCATCAGGTTGCTATACGTAATCAGTCTTTTATCCCGCATATAATTCCAGCCCTTTTCCAGTCCTTCCAGCCTGTAGCGAATGAGCAAATTTTTAGGATCGCTGAAAAACGGTGCACTGAATTGAATTTCCAGCTTGCCTGTTTGTCCTGGCAGGCGGATCAGCGAATCGCTATAGGAAAACTCGGTATTGTCCGCTATGATTTTTTCGATGAAAAGGTCCGGCACATAATCCGATACATATTCTTTTTTCGGATCAGTTATCACAAAGCCGTTGATGGTTGGAAAAATCAATTCCCCGTTTTCCCTTTTCAACCCGGGCGATTGGAACGCGCCGTTACATTCGGTATATTTCATCCCGCTTTCGCGGCCGTAGAAGGTGGATGACACAAAAGAAGACTTGCCGTCGGCATAGTCATTCAGGTCTTTCTTGTAAACGGAGTAAATGCCCGCATTGGTGCTGATCCAGAATTTCAGATGATCGTCTTCGAGAATACAGGACGCAAAATCATCGACCAGCTCAACACCTTTATTATAGGCGAAAAAAACACCGTTCTTCAGTCTTGCAATGCCGCCGCCATAGGTAACGATCCAGTAAGTACCGGTATCAGCCGGGTCTTCATAGATGTAGCGTACATTATTGTGCGGCAGTCCGTCATCAGTCGTGTAGATCTGCACCTTGCCGTTCCTGATAACACCCAGGCCGTTTTTGGAGCAAAACCAAAGCTGGTCTTTCTTATCCTGTATGATTTGATTGATGGAATTTGTAGTTGCTTCCTCTACCCAGGTAAACTTTCCGTTTTTGTAATAACAAAGCCCTTCCGAGGTGCCGGCCCATATCGTATGCTTCTTGTCCTGGTACAAACAGAAAACCTGGTCGGAAGGAAGACCATCGGCCATTTTATAGATTTTTTCAAGCTTGTTATGATAGGACCTGAAGACTCCTCCGCCATAGGAGCCGCCCCACAAAGCCCCTTCCTGATCAATCAGCAGGGTCCAGATACAGCCGTAGGCCGGTACCGGCTTAAACTGAGAACCGGTAAACTCAAAAACACCTTTGCAGTAACTACTGATGAGGAGGGAGCCGTGGGGGCCATTAATGATAGAGCCACAGCTGCTGCCATAAAAATTCTCGGTTTCGGAATAAGACCTGATCACTTTCGGCTTTAGTTTGTTGATCCCGGCATTGCCCGTACATAACCAGATATTATTTTCCCTGTCTTTCAAAAAGTTTTGTATTTCGTTTGCCGTAAGCCCGTTGTGAACATCCATTAGGGAATAGGAATTTCCTTTGACAATAAACACCCCGTTTTTGCCGGCCAGCCATATCCTGTCCTGGTCGATCAGGAAATCGTTGAAGTAGTCATCCGATTTTTCATTGATCATATTGCCCGGTAGTTTACACTCCTGCACAGAATCCTGCCTGATCCGGTAAAGATGATAATGGTTGGAAACATAAAGCGAATGGTCGGGGCCATGCTTCATATTCAGTACCGGCAAATGCTGTGGCAGGTTCAACCGGACCAATTGATTTTTCTTCAGCACAAAAAGCCCTATCCTGGTTCCTATGTGCAAGGCCTTATTATAATAAGTCAACTTTGTAATGAAGTTGGGGGCCATGTCGTAAAAAAGAGAATAGGTGCCGTCTTTAAACCGGTAGATCTTCCCGTTGCTACATCCTATCAGAAGGCTTCCCTGGTCATCCTCACAGATAGAAGACACATGGCCTGCGGCTTGTATGAGTGGGTAGCCAACCGGTTTTTCGCCGGAAAATCTGACGAGGCCGCTGTTGCGGATAAGCCACATGGTCTTTTGAGAATCCTCAAACATGTCCATGATCCCGTCTTTGGGAAAGCCCGGTGTATTACCGGCATGGAAAGTCCTGAACGTAACGCCATCGAAGCGGGTGAGCGTGCTTTCGGAGATGAACCAAATGAACCCGTCTTTCGACTGGACCATATTCAAAATCTTTTTTTGAGTAAGCCCGTTCTCCGAGTTCCATATTTTGATGGAGTAGTCAAAGCGGGCATTCAAACTCTCTTCCGAAACAAAAGATGCCTGCGCATACACGGTGTTTTGAAAGAGAATAAGCAGGACCTTGATGAAAAAATATGATCTGGCGGAAGTGTCGATAATACTTTCTTTAAAGAGCTGTAAAGGTAGAAAATAAATGCCTCCGTATAAAACTTTAACGGGGCACGACAGCTCCTGATACGGTAAATCCACCGCTATTTCTATAAAGACAGGCTCATAACAGCGAAAATATACCCACTTATTCCCGTATCTGCTCACTTATGTATTATGACATAAAGCTTAACTATTTAGTAAATAAGTTAGCATAACAAATTCAATTACTTTTTCACATGAACGCTCAATTTCTCCATAAACATTTGATTCTGAAAATTTTCGTTTGTATGATGTTTATGAATCTGAAGCTGCTCTCCCAATGTGTCTGGAGCAATCTGTTATACGACAACTTCGAGTATGCGACATCCACCGCCAGTCCTGATTTTGTGCCCAGTGTTTCTTATTCTCCGGCTCATCCCGATACCTATGCTTCCCACAGTCCGAATCAGTCTGCATACATTAATTTTATAGACAGCAATCTGACCAACGGAACACATGCCGGCACACTATTCTACAGTAAAACCTTTACGGTATGCCCCAACACCCAGTATAAAGTGTCTTCCTGGTTTTGCACCACCTTTGCCGGTATGCAATGTGATCTTAAGATCCGCTTAAAGGATGGAAGCGGAGGGATCCTGAATGCGGTTAACAGTTTTCCCTGCGCCTATGCACCCAGCTTCAGCCAGTACAGCTCCGGTATTGTCACTCCTACAACCAGCACGATGATCCTGGAATTAATTACCAACGTTGGCGGCGGTGGAGGAAACGATCTGGGTATGGATGATCTGCTGGTGGAGCAATGCCTGAATGCCTCCGGCAGCGTGACCACACAAACCACGCTATGCAGTGCCTCGCCTACGCTGAACCTGTTTGGCCTGCTGGGCTCATCACAGCCCACCTTCGGCTCCTGGGGAGGCCCTTCCGTGCTGACGGGCGGTTACCAGGGAACCTTCAGCCCGGGGCTTAATGTGCAGGGAAATTATGTGTACAGTTATAACTATCAGAACAACATCAATTGCCCGCTGATAAGAGATACTGCAAAAGTCACGGTGATCAGCTCTCCCACGATAAGTGTAAACCAGGCAACCCTCTGTGCCGGAAAACAAACAGTGCTTATTGCCAGCGGAGCGGCCAACTATACCTGGACGCCCATCACGGGGCTTAATGCCGTAAACGGTACTTCGGTTTCTGCCGCGCCCTTTGCCACAACAGTGTATTCCATTACCGGGACCTTCGGGATGTGTTCTGCAACACAAACAACAACCGTAACGGTAATTCCCTTGCCTGTGGTCACGGTCAACTCCGGAGAGGTCTGCCAGGGGAAAACAACCCTTTTAAATGCCTCCGGCGCCTCTTCTTACTCCTGGCTTCCTTCCACAGGGCTTAACGGTAATTCAGGCCCTGCGGTTCTCGCCGGCCCCGGATCATCTGTCGTCTACACGGTTACGGGTGTGTCATCAGGCTGTTCGGCAACAGCCACCGCAACTGTACTCGTCCGCCAGGCAGCATCAGCCGCTATCAGCGCCAGTAATTTTTCCATTACCTCCTCCGATCCGCTGAGTACCTTAACGGCTTCAGGAGGCAACACCTTCAACTGGATCCTGCAAGGCAATTTTTCCAGTGAGCTCCAGGTGAGTCCTCAAAAAACGAGCTCCTATTGCGTGGAGGTGAGCGAGAATGGCTTTTGCCCTGACACAGCCTGCATCACGATATTCGCTGAGTTCAAGTCAGAGCTGGAGTTCCCGAATGTATTTACACCTAACGGCGACGGACCTAACGACAGGTTCTTTTTCCCATACAGTAACCTCGAATCCTTTAGCCTTTCCATTTTCAACCGCTGGGGAACTAAAGTATTCGAATCGTCGGATCCCGACAAAAACAGCGGATGGGATGGGAAAATAGATGGCGCGAATGCCCCGGACGGAGTATACTCTTACATTCTGCATGCGAAAGGTCTTGACGATACGCTTTATGAAAAGGCCGGATTCATCACCCTGGTGAGATAAACCCATAAGCAAACAAGACATGACTCTTTTCCATACCTTTCAGTTTCTCCGGATCACAAAGCTTTGGCTGGCAGTTATGGCTTTGCTTGTATTCCATAAAACACAGTATGGACAATGTAGCTGGAGCAACCTGTTAGCTGATGGCTTTGAATATTCACAAGCCACCACCAGCCCGGATTTTATAACGGGCCTCAGTTATGCATTGCCGCATCCTGCAAGCTATGCTGCGCATTCGGGAAGCCAGTCGGTATACCTTAATTTTGTAGACAGCAACTCCACCTCGCCTCCCGGAACACGTGCCGGAACCTTGTTCTACAGGAAGACAATAACTGTTTGCCCGAATATCCCCTACAGGGTATCGATGTGGTTGTGTACCACATTTTCAGGATTGCAGTGCAACGTTAAAATTGTATTGAAAGATCCCAACGGCGCTGTTTTAAATGCAGTCAATAATTTTCCCTGTCCTTATGCCCCCACCTTCGGACAATACACGTCGGGTGTTGTCACTCCCACCACAAGTACCATCATCCTCGACCTGTATACCAATGTGGGCGGCGGAGGCGGAAACGACCTGGGAGTGGATGACCTGCTCATCGAGCAATGTTTCACCTCACCGGGCATCAAAACACAAACAAGCTTGTGCAGCACATCGCCCGCCTTTGATTTATACGGGCTGTTCAATCCTGTTCGTCCTACTTACGGAACCTGGGCAGGCCCTTCTTCGTTGGGTAGCGGATATTTAGGCAGCTACAATCCTTCGCTTAATCTGCAGGGCCAGTATTTATACAGTTACTATTTTCAGAACAACAGCAATTGCCCCCTGATCAAAGACACTGTCAATGTGGTGATGCCTCAAACACCTACCTTAAGTGTTAACGCAGCAACGATCTGCCCGGGACAACAAACAGCTACCTTAACAGCCGCCGGAGCTGCCGGTTACACCTGGACACCCGCCACGGGACTGAACACCACAGCGGCCGGAACGGTGATTGCTAATCCTCCGGCTACCACAGCTTATACCATCGTTGGCTCCAATGGAAACTGCCGAGATACGATTACCACACAGGTTACGGTAAATCCTCTGCCTGTGTTAAGCGTAAATTCAGCGACGATCTGCAGTGGCTCTTCCACAACATTGTCGGCATCGGGCGCATCCCTTTATTCCTGGAGCCCTGCCTTTTCCCTGAATAGCATTTCCGGCCCTTCCGTAGTGGCAACGCCCACTGCAAGCACGGTATATGCCATCACCGGTACGGTAGGCTCCTGTACGGCGGTTGTGAATTCTTCAGTGACGATAACACCCACGCCTACGCTGTCTGCTAACTCAACAAGTATTTGCAGGGGTTCGGAGGCATTGCTTACCGTAAACGGCGCAACGAGCTACACCTGGTTTCCTTCATCGGGCCTGAGCGCCACCACCGGAAGCACCGTCAGCTCTTCTTCGCCGGTAACCATTACCTATACGGTAATCGGGATCCTGGGAAATTGTTCAGACACCACGGAAAGCACCGTCACCGTAAATCCGCTTCCGGCCTTAACCGTAAATTCCGCCACAGTGTGTGATGGCTTCTCCGCCACTCTCATAGCCTCGGGAGCATCGGTCTACAGCTGGTCGCCGTCCACGTATCTGAATACGTCCTCGGGGGCTTCGGTCATTGCCACACCATCGGTTTCCACCGTGTATGTTGTAAGCGGCTCAATAGGAATGTGTAGCTCTACCTTACAAGCAGTAGTGCATGTCAATTCCCTGCCCAATGCTGCTATCGGGGCAAGCAATACCATAATCAATACGCCGGGTGAAAGTGTATCGCTCACTGCTTCCGGCGGCGTCGACTACCTGTGGTCGAACGGTGCCGGCACCTCCCTGATTGCCGTGGCGCCTTCGCAGACAAGCGATTACTGCGTGACGGTACGGACCGCAGAGGGCTGTGAGCAAAAAGCCTGCATCACCATAGAAGTATCGCCGGAGTCCACGCTCTATATTCCCAATGCCTTTACTCCGAACGGTGACGGACTCAATGATGTGTTGTATACGCCTGGTACTAATATTGTCGCATACCATTTTATGATTTACAACCGCTGGGGGAACCTGGTATTCGAATCCGATGATATGGAAAAAGGCTGGGACGGCACTTATAAAGGAGAGCGGGTAAAAGATGATGTGTATAATTACCGCCTGATCGCAGAAGGGATTGATCACGCCCGCTATAAAAAAGCCGGCTTCATTGCCGTTGTGAAGTAAGCCCGGTCTTTGATCCTGTTTAGCTGATGTCCCGGCTTATGGGCTATCAGGCGCCTATTTTGATTTTCTCACCCAAAAACTTCGGATCTGTATGCAGAATATAAATATCCAGCACACATTTCACCCGCGCAAAGTATTCGCGGATGCGCGTCTTTAAGGAATAGTTCTTATTTACCTCCTGTGCATTGAAGGCAATGGCGTGTACGCCGCTTTTATTGGCAATGAACAGCGCGCGCTGGTTATGAAACTCCTGCGAAATGATGGTGATGGAATCCTCGCCGAATACTTCCCTGCACCTCACCACGCTGTCCAACGTGCGGAAGCCCGCATAATCGAGCACAATACAGGAATCGGGAACACCGAGCTTGATCAGTGCATCGCGCATGTCGGTGGGCTCATCGTAGCCTTCGGTGTGGTTATCACCGCTCAACAGGAGGTATTGCACCTTTCCCGTTTTATAAAGCTCATAGGCAGCCTGCATGCGGTAGGTGAAATACATATTGTCGGTGCCGCGGATCGTATTTTTGGAAGCGCCGAGTACAAGGCCCACCTTGCGCGCGGGAATTGCGCTGCTATCGTTATAGAGTTGCGATACCGTAGAGCGGTTGATCCAGGAGTTGCAAAGCAACAGGGATAAGAAGCAAAGCAGCACCAGGATGAAAAGCCATTTGAAGAAACGCTTGTATCGGATGAAAAAGGCTTTCATTAAATGAATAAAGAAGTGATCGTAAAAGTAGCAAACACCACGCTGGCAATGCCATTGGTTGTGCCAAAGGCCAGGTTCACGCGAGAGAGGTCGTTGGGCTTTACGATGCTGTGCTGGTATACGATAAGCCCGATGAAGAAGGCCACGCCCAGCCAGTACAGGAAATTGAAATGCCCGTAAAAGCCTGCTGTGACTACAAAAGCAATACTGAAGGCATGCAATACTTCTGAAAAGCGGAGGGCCCCTTTGGTTCCGAGGAGCACAGGGATCGAATTCAAACGGTGCTCTCTGTCGAAGCTTTCATCTTGCAGGGCATAAATAATGTCGAAGCCGCTCACCCAGCAAAATACCGTAAAGGAAAATAATAAAGGCAGCCAGGAAAAATGGCCGGTTACCGCCAGGTAGGCGCCGATAGGAGCAAGGGCCAGCCCCACGCCCAGCACCAGGTGGCAGAGCGGCGTGAAGCGTTTGGTATAGCTGTAGAACAGGATCACGAACAAGGCCACCGGTGATAAATAGAAACAGATGGTATTGATAAAAAACGTGGCTGTCACGAATAAGGCAGAATTTAAGATGATGAAGAAGAGCGCATTTCCCGGATTGATAATACCTGCGGGAATTTCGCGGATGGCAGTCCTCGGGTTGAGCGCATCAAACCTGCGGTCGATGTAGCGGTTGAAGGCCATCGCCGAATTGCGCGCCGTCGCCATACAGGCCAGCACCAGCAAAAACAATTTCCAGGAAAAGCTATAGCCTTCGTGGATCGAAAGCATAAAGCCGATCAGCGCGAAGGGCAGGGCGAAGATCGTGTGGCTGAACTTAACGAGTGACAAATAATGCTTGACAGTGCTCATGGATTTAGCGTTTAAGAATGAGGATCATGAGAAAGACCACAGGAACCGAAGAGAGGATCAGCCCGGCAAAGCCCATGCTGAAATTCTTTTTAGAGATCTCGTGCTTGGCATTCAGGAAAATATTGATGATGGAGCTGATAAAACCTAAAAAGGTATTCAGCAGGGAAAGCATCAGGAACAGGGGATTATCGGTGAGCACCAGCAATACAATGAAGATGCAGCACAAAGCTCCGAACACCAATGATAAATAGCCGGTTGTTTTATAAAGATTCATGATCTTGCCTCGCTTATAACACGTTGTTGGTTTGTTCTTTTATTTTTTCCAGCTCATCCTTCATCAGCACCACCAGCTTTTGCATCTCTGCATCGTTGGCTTTGGAGCCGATGGTGTTGATCTCACGGCCGATCTCCTGGCCGATGAAGTTCAGCTTGCGCCCGCCGGCAGGCTCTTTCATGGTTTTGATGAAATAGTCGAGGTGCGTTTTCAGCCTGACTTTTTCCTCGTTGATGTCCAGCTTTTCAATATAATAGATCAGCTCCTGCTCGAAGCGGTTCTTATCTATTTTATCTGTGCCCACTACTTCTTCCAGGTTTTTGTGGATGCGGTCTTTGATGTTCTGGATGCGGGCGGCATCATGCACCTTGATATCTTCCAGCGCTTTGCTGATCAGGGCGATGCGGTTCTCAAAATCCTTTTCAATGGATTGGCCTTCGTCGCTGCGAAAGGTATTCAGGCCCTCGATGGCTTTCAGGATAACCTGGTGAATGTCTGTCCAGTCCTGCTCGTTAGGCTCTTTGCGCTCGGTTTTCAGCACCTCTGGCATTTTCAGCACATGCGATAATAGATGGTCGGTAGGCTCATTCAGCTCAATGGCTAGCTGCCTGATTTTTTCATAATAGGCTTTGGCCAGCTCGGTGTTGACCTCCACAGGTGTTTCCTGCACTTTCGGCTCTACATATACCGAGAGGTCGATCTTTCCGCGTTCCAGCAGCCTGGCGATTTCGCTTTTCAGCTCGTGTTCTTTGTCGCGGTATACGGAGGAGAGGCGGAGGTTCAGATCGACATTTTTACTGTTGAGAGACCGGATCTCCACGTGTACGGTTTTGTTGTGGAATTCCTGTGTGGCTTTCCCGAAGCCAGTCATTGATTTTAGCATAGGCAAAAGTAAAATTTTTGGGCGATATAGCCCACAAAAGCAAAGGAATTCTTATTATTGTATAGCGAACAGGCCTTTTGAATATTGGCATGAAATTGCCATAAAGACCGGAAACAACGGCTAAACCGAAAACCATGAAATAGCCATGCGGACAACACAGGAACGAATGAAGATACCACGGCTATACCATAAGGCAATTAAAAAAACAAAAAACCTCGACTTATGAAACTCATTATACACGGCGGATTTTTCAGCGAATCCTCACAATCCCACGAGACCAAGAAAGCCAAGCAGGACGCTTTGGAGCGCATTGTCAGAAGCTCCTACGAGTACCTGAAAAGCCATACAGCCCTCGAAACTGTCGTATATGCGGTAGAGCAATTGGAGGACGATGCGCTTTTTAATGCCGGGATCGGCTCGCAGATCCAGAGTGATGGGAAGATCCGCATGAGCGCTTCGCTCATGGATAGTGTTACCAATAAGTTCAGCGGCGTCATCAATATCGAGGACGTTAAAAACCCGATCCGTGTGGCGGAAAAGCTCTTTACCTACGACGACCGCGTGCTTGGCGGGGAAGGAGCCACACGCTTTGCCCGGAAAAACGGGTTTGAAGTCTTCAGTACCGAGATCCCGCAGCGCCGGAAGGAATACGAGGAGAAAGTAAAGTCGCAGGGAACAGGTACGGTAGGCTGCGTGGCGCTCGATGCCAGCGGGAATATTGCTGCTGCGACATCCACCGGTGGTAAAGGCTTCGAGATCCCGGGACGAATCTCCGATTCGGCAACCACGGCCGGTAATTACGCCAATGCCTTTTGTGGGGTGAGCTGCACGGGCGTGGGCGAAGACATTGTGAGTGCTGCCGTGGCAACGAAAATTGTGACACGGGTCACCGATGGCATGCCAGTCGCCGCTGCCTTTGAGAAAACATTTGCCGAGCTAAAGCCTTATGATGGCTTTGCAGGGGCTATTGCCATTGACAGATCCGGAAAGATGTATCACCAGGATTCGCATCCCAAAATGGTATTTGCCGGCTTCGACGGAACACAGCTTGACCTCTTTAATTGAAACCTTGTGAGCGCAGATAAAACATATATGCAACGCTGCCTGGAACTCGCAGCAAAAGGGATGGGACATGTGGCTCCCAATCCGATGGTAGGCTGCGTCATTGTGCATGAGGGCGCGATTGTGTCGGAAGGCTACCACGAAACATTCGGTGCGCCGCATGCGGAGCCCAATGCCATCCGTCAGCTCAGCGATGAGGTCTTAAAAAACAGCACGCTGTATGTCAACCTCGAGCCCTGCTCGCATTACGGAAAAACGCCGCCCTGTGCAGACCTGATTATCCATAAAGGCATTCGGAAAGTTGTGATTGGCAGCCTCGATCCCAATCCATTGGTGGCAGGCAAAGGCCTTCAGAAATTGAAAGACGCCGGCATTGAGGTAGTACACGGTGTTTTAGAAAACCAATGCCGGGAGCTCAATAAGCGCTTCAATAGGTTTCACGAAAACAAACGGCCTTACATTATTTTGAAATGGGCGCAGACGCAGGATGGTTTTATCAGCCAATGGCCTTTGCCCGAGAATAAAGAAGACAACTGGATCACCGGAGCGGAGAGCAAAGCCCTTTCTCATCAATGGCGCTCGGAAGAGCAGGCCATCCTCATCGGGTATAATACGCTCATCAACGACGATCCTTTGCTCACCACGCGTTTGGCAAAGGGGAACAATCCGCTGAGGTTGATCCTGACCCGTGAAGCAGATCTGCCAGCGCATTTACAGGTATTTAATAAAGATGCCAAAACCATTGTGTTGAACAGTGTTAGAAGCGAGATGAAGCATTTCATCGAATATGTGAAGATCGATTGGAACAATAAGGTGAAAGAAGTGCTCGATCTCTGTTATGCGCGGCAGATCACAAGCATCATCGTGGAAGGAGGCACCAATACCATTTACAACTTCATGAACCAGGACCTCTGGGACGAAGCCAGGATCTTTGTCAATCCGGCCAAACAATTTACGCATGGCATCAACGCACCGGAGATCGGTTTGAAAGATCATAAATCTGTAGTGATCGGAAGTGACTTGCTGTATACCATTAAGAACAAGGCTTAAAAAAATAACCATATAAGGCATATAAGAAGAAAAGAATTCTATTACTCTCACTCTCATTATTACTAACAGCACCTTATATGGCCTTATATGTCTTATATGGTTTAAAAAATCACCAAAACGAACAGCACGACTATAAACAACCTTATACGTCTTAATAAGGTTCATATACATCTTTATGTCATACCTCATTCTTTCCATTCTCATCTCTACCTTATTCGGTATTTCGTTTAAGGTCATCGCCGTCAACAATATCAAGTCTTTCCAGGCCATTGTTATCAATTACCTGGTGGCTGGCTCTTTGGGTTTTATTACCACCAGCTCGGATGTGACGCCCTTTACGATTTTCGAGCAGAAGTGGACTTGGGTTGCCATAGGACTTGGGATCGTGTTTGTGAGCAGCCTGTTTGTGATTGCCGAAACCACCGCACGCTCCGGGATTTCCGTGGCCCAGGTATCTAACCGGATGGCTGTGGTCATTCCTATCTCCGTGGCCATGATGTATTACGGCGACGCCTTAACCCTGTTTAAGGTCGCGGGTATCGTGCTCGCTATTATTTCGGTGTACCTCGTGTCTCATAAGGAAGAAAGCGGAAAAGAAAAACAAAAGCTGTGGTGGCTCTTCCCGCTGGTGATCTTTGTTTGCAGCGGCATCATCGACTCGTCCATTAACTATGCCCAGCGCTTTTTGCTGAGTGAAAACGATTTCGACGCCTTTCTTTCCACGGTATTTATGACGGCCTTTGTATTCGGCTTTCTCGCCTTACTTTACCAGCTCTGTATACAAAAGCACACGTTTCAGGCAAAGGCCATACCGGCCGGCGCTATCCTTGGTGCCATTAATTTCGGCACCATGTATTTTATCGTAAAGGCGCTCAACTCCCAGGTGCTGGAACCATCGGCGCTGTTTCCGGTCAATAACCTGAGCATCCTCACACTCTCCACCATCATTTCCGTCCTGGTATTCAAGGAAAAATTATCCGGGAAGAACTGGCTGGGCATCGCGCTCAGCTTATTGGCTATTTTTATTCTCGGCTTATTGCCACGTTTGTTCTGATGCTGTTCTCCGATACATACCTCACCATCGCGCAGCCCGTAGAAGCGCTGTTTAAAGACAAGGGCAGTAAATTCATTGGCCTGGCATATCCTGTACAAACCGAACAGCAGGTCAAAGAGATCTTACAGGGATTGAAAAAAGAGCATCATACCGCCAACCACCATTGTTATGCTTACCGCCTGGGAGCCGATAAGCTCACGTTCAGGGCCAATGACGATGGTGAGCCATCCAACACTGCCGGTAAGCCTATCCTGGGGCAGATCCAGTCCAACGACCTCACGGATATTCTCATTGTGGTGGTGCGTTATTTCGGTGGTACCCTGCTGGGAGTAAGCGGCCTTATCCATGCCTACAAAACAACAGCCGCGGAGGCCATCAAGGTTTCGGAAATTGTTGAGAAGCAGATCCTGTTTTCCTATACCATTCATTTTCCCTTTGAGCAGCTGAACGATGTGATGAAGATCCTCAAGCAATCAGACTCCAAGATCACCGCGCAGGAGTTTGATAACCATTGTAAGATCAGCTTCAACATCCGGAAAGCCAGCAGCGAAGCCTGCGAGGAAAAGCTGAAGAAAACGGAAGGCCTGACCCTGGAATACCGCTAAGGACGATAGATTGACTATTAAAGATGAAGAAGAAAAGCACGATTAAATTAACGCTCAGCGATGCGGAGAAGCAAAAGCTCAGGGCGAACAAGGTGAAAATAGCGGAGATCCTGAACTTCGCCGCGGATGAGCTGGTGGTGCTGTTGGATGTACCCTTTGAGAGGGCAAAAGAAATTCATGCTCTGGCAGAGTTTCAAACCATTCCGTCGATCGGGATTAAATTTGCCGAAGACCTGGTTTTTCTGGGCCTGTATTCCATCAGCGAGCTGAAAGAAAGCACCGGCGCCTCTTTGCTTGAAGAATATGAATTTAAGAAAGGATTTACCACCGACCCTTGCGTGGAAGATCAATTCCGCTTAGCTGTGTATTATGCCAATACAAACGATGCTACAAAAAATTGGTGGGACTTTACCGAAGAGCGAAAACGTTACAGGCTTGAGAACGGCTACCCTACAAACAGGCCTGAAGCAGCCTGGTACGAACACTAGTCAAACTGAGACACACCCAAATCTTCCGGATCAGGTCAATTCACCTGGTAAATGAGTATATTTATATAAACTAAAAAATATAAGCTCATGACATTAAAACATTTCTTCTTCGCGTTTGCGGTTTGCCTCAGTGTAAACGTAGCAACAGCACAAGACCTTCGGAAAAACGGTTCTATTTACGGAAAAGTAGAATCCAACGGCGATGTCCGGATCAACGGCAGCATCAAAGGAAAATTTGAATCCAATGGCGACATTCGCGTGGATGGCAGCATCAAGGGCAAGATCGAATCCAACGGCGATATTCGTAAGAATGGCTCTATCGTGGGAAAAGTAGAATCGAACGGTGATGTGCGCCTCAACGGTAGCATTGTCGGGAAGATTGAAAGCAACGGCGATGTCCGCAAGAACGGCAGCATCGTTGGCTCGGCCAGCGGCGTGAAAAAAGAACAGGCTGCGGTGATGTTCTTTTTCGATTTCTTTTAGCTACGACCTGACCCGGCAGGTTTTAAAACCTGCCGGGTCAGGTTATGAAACCTGTCTGGTTTGGCTTATCTTTACGCATGCATTTTTCCAACCGCCAGTTATTTCTCAATCACGTGGCCCAGGTGTCGCCCAAGCCGATGGACCTGGAGATCGTAAAAGCCGAGGGCGTTTACCTGCACGACATCCAGGGTAAATCCTACATCGATTTTATTTCAGGCATCTCGGTGAGCAATGTGGGGCACTGCCACCCGCATGTGGTTAGGGCCATTCAGCAGCAAGCCGAAACCTATATGCACCTGATGGTGTACGGCGAATACGTGCAGGCGCCGCAGATCCTGCTGGCGAAGGCCCTTACTGATTTGTTGCCGGAACATCTGAACTCGGTGTTCTATGCCAATTCGGGTACGGAGGCCACAGAAGGCGCTTTGAAGCTTGCCAAGCGTGTGACAGGAAGAACGGAGATCGTTTGCTTTACAGATGCCTATCATGGCAGCTCTCATGGCTCACTGAGCGTCATGGGAAATGAAACGTTCAAGCAGGCGTTCAGGCCGCTTTTGCCGGATGTCAGGATCCTCGGCTATAATTCTATAGAAGGCATTTTTGAAGGGATCACCGACAACACAGCTTGTGTGATCCTGGAACCGGTGCAAAGCGAAACGGGCTACACCGTTGCCACCAATGAATTTTTGAAAGCCCTTCGCCAGCGCTGCACGGAAACCGGCACCCTGCTTATCCTCGATGAGATCCAGAATGGTTTTGGCCGTAGCGGAACCTTTTTCGCTTTCGAGCAAACGGGCATTGTGCCCGATATCCTCTTGCTGGCAAAAGGCATGGGCGGTGGCCTGCCCATCGGCTGTTTCATCAGCTCCAGGGAATTCCTGAATGAATTTACACATAGTCCTGTTTTAGGAAACATCAATACCTTCGGTGGGAATGCCGTTTGCTGTGCGGCTTCTTTGGCTTGTCTGCAAGTCATACAAAACGAGCGCCTATTGGAAGGCATAGACCAAAAGTCAAAGCTGATCCGTTCCCTGCTCGTGCATCCGGCCATTAAGCAGATCAAAGGCAAAGGCCTGATGTTGTCCTTGGATTTCGGAGAGGTTGATCTCAACATGAAGATCATCGAAACCTGTGTGCAAAACGGCCTGATCGTGGATTGGTTCCTGTTCAATGCTCACTCCATGCGCATCGCGCCGCCACTGGTCATTACAGAGGATGAGATCCGGAAAGCCTGTGAGATTATTCTGAGGTGTATTGATGAGGTCTTTTTAACGACGTAGTCACATAGAAGGCATAGTTAAAAAATGGCGCGCAGATCAAAGATGAGAACAAGATTTGGTTTGTGAAAACGCTATGATTCCTTTCTGTTCTCTATGATTCTATGTTGCTATGTGGTTGCCTCTAAAATTTAGTGCAATAAATTACAAATCCACCAAGGCCAGCAGCAATTTCTCGATCTTTAATTTCGCTTCTTTCGGAGAACAATCGTAATTATTGAAAAGGACAGAGAAGGCTAATTCTTTTCCTGATTTTGTTTTCACATAACCGCAATAGCCCCGTGCGCGGTTGATATAGCCTGTCTTGGCGCGCATATTGTTTTCGGCAAAGCTTCCCTTGCAAAGGCTGGCCATGCTTCCGCTTTTTCCCGCTACCGGGAGCGAGGCATTGAAGGCTGTGTAGAGCAGGCTGTCCCTCGAAATTTTGGAAAGGATCGTTGCCTGCAATTTTGTGGTTACGGTATTGGCGCGTGATAAGCCGCTGCCGTCGCTCATGTGCAAGCCCGAAACATCCACGCCGCGTTCTTTCCAGTAAGCTTCGATGGCGTCGATCCCATTTGAGGTCGTTCCCTGTTTCCCCGTTTTGGCAGCACCGATCGTTTTCAACAGGCTCTCCGCATAATGGTTATTACTTTTGGTATTGGTATAGAAAACAATTTTTTCGAGCGTGGGAGAAACATGTGTGTGAATCAATAGCTCGGGCTTATAGGTATAAGTGCCCGGCGTTTCATTCACCAGGGCTTTGCTGTCTTTCGTTGTGAGGAGCGTATGTTTGTTCAGCTCAAAGATAAGGCTGGAGCCAAAGTACAAGGCCGGATCCGGCATCTGCGCCTCCACTTCATAGCTCTTCTGATTCGGAGGAATCGTGCCGCTGACCTTTCGCGTATAGCCGTTGGGATCGCCATATACAAAGGCATCATCTTCCGAGCCATACGCTTTCACAGAGGATTGCACGGACATATTCTTTTCGAAATAATCGGGTTTGATCTTTTCAAGGCTGGCCATAGAGCCTGCTTCGGCTGTGGAATAGAACAGGGAAAATTTATTGTCGCGGTAGGATAAGCCATTGGCGCCCGCGCCGAAGTAGTTCCCGATGTCGCTCCAGATCCAGGTTCCGGGAATGCTGTTGTCGAAGCAGGAAGCATCCGCTTTGACCGTACCTTTTATTTTTTTAATGCCTTTGGCTTTCAGCTTTTTGATGAAGGCGCCGAGGAACAAGGAATCGCTGCTGTAAAAATAGGAAGAGTTGAAGGAAGGATCCCCGCTGCCTTTGATGAGGAGGTCGCCGTTATAGTTTCCTGTAGCGGCGTCCGGGTTTTCCGTTAAATAGAAGTTGGTTTTGTAGGTGTAATTTTTTCCGAGGATTCCCAGGGCCGCAGACGTCGTTACAATTTTCAGGGTGCTGGCCGGGATCATGGCCATATCGGATTGGTATTCTTTCAGGGTTTTTCCTGTAGCCGCTTCCATCACACAAAAGCTGATCTGTGCATGCTGCAGGTCCTTGTCGGCCTGGTACGATTTCAGGATGTCCTCAATGCTCTTCTGCGGCCAGGCACACAGGGTGAGGGTGCATAACAAAGAAAGAAGGGAGAACCGTTTTAAATTCATGAGCGGACTTTACATTTGTAGACATAATTCCCCTGTTGGCTTCCAATCGCTTTGCCGTAATCGCCGCATTTTTTACCGGCATTGGATTTTGTCGAATGTTTGATGACCGTTGAGTAATCGTCGCCGTTGACCGTGCAGTCGCAGTTCCAGTCTTTTTTAGCGCAGCCGGAAATGCCCAGGGCAATCACAACACTAAGCAAAAATTTTGGAAATGAAAATCGGATTCCCATGGGTTTAACTTTTTTTGTTAATTTAGAAATTAAAAATACCCTTTTTTGTTTTAACTTTAAGAGTAAAATTTTCATTAATGATTTATGCCCGGTACTTCATTTGCGTTTAAGCAATTTATAATCCATCAGGACCGCTGTGCGATGAAGGTAGGGACTGATGCGGTGTTATTGGGAGCATGGATTGTGCCTAACGGCAGTAAGTCAATCCTCGACATCGGTACAGGCACAGGAATCATTGCCCTCATGCTGGCTCAGAAAACAGAAGCGCAGATCGATGCCATCGACATTGATGAGGATGCCGTTAAACAAGCTTCACAAAATATTTCCGAAAGTAAGTTCGCCAGTAAGATCCACGTATCCCAGCATTCCTTCCAGGATTACGCCAAGGTCACCGAACGGAAGTTTAACCTGATCGTTTCCAATCCTCCTTATTTTGAGCAATGCCTGAAGCCGACGGATGAGCAGCGTTCGCAGGCACGCCATGCCTATACGCTTCCCTTCGAAGAATTGCTGGAGGGCGTCGTAAAAATTTTAGATCCCAAAGGTAAGTTCTGCCTGATCCTGCCAAAGCCGGAAGCAGAGCGTTTCAGGCTCCTGGCTGAAAAAAAGGGACTCTACCTGTCCAAATTATTAAGGGTGAAATCGCGTGCGGATAAAGACACCGATAAGCGCCACCTCATGCAGTTCGAATTTGTACCTACCGAATTTTCAGAAAAAACACTGGTGATCGAAAAAGGTGGAAGGCACGACTACACGGAGGAGTACAGGGAGTTCACCAAAGATTACTACGTTAATTTTTAGTCCGGCTGGACATTATCCATTTATTTTTCTATCTTTAATTCGTTACTAACAAAACGATTATGCAAAAGATAGTCTTGATTAGCTTCGGACTGCTGTGTTTTCAGTTAAATGCGCAGGATACCGTAAAAGTTAAAACCAACCTCACTCCCGCCCAGGAAGCAGAAAATGCCTACAACCAGGGACTGGAGTTCATGAACCAGAAGAACACGAACATGGCGATCGAGAGTTTCTCGAAGGCCATCAGCCTGAACCCGGCTTTTGAAAAAGCTTACTACAACAGGGGTTTTGCAAAGTTCGAATCGAAAAACTACGAGGGTTCCCTCGAAGATTACAACAAAGCGCTGGGCATCAAATCGCTTTATACCGATGCCCTCTATGGAAAAGCCCAAAGCTTTTATGCGCTCCATAAAAAAGACTCCTGCCTTTCTTACCTCAATAAAACCACGCTGGTAGATGAAGACTACAGCAAGGCTTATTACCTCACCGGGCAATTGAAATTTGAAAGCGGTGATTATAAGGAAGCTGTTGCTGAATACGATAAAGCCATTGCCGCCAGGCCCGATTATGCCTATGCCTACAACGACCGCGCTTCTGCCAAAAGGCAGCTGGGCGACGAAACGGGCGCGATTGCCGATTATGAAAAAGCGGTAGCTACCGATCCTAAAATGTATTTTGCTTACAATAACCTCGGTTCCTGCAAGCGCAGCAAAGGCGATCATGCGGGCGCGATTGAAGCTTACAACAAAGCTCTCTCTCTGAAATCTGATTATTACCTCGCCCTCAATAACCGTGGCTCTGCCAAGCTCAATAACAATGATATCAACGGTGCCATCGCCGATTTCGACGCGGCCCTCCGCCAGAAAGCGGACTACGCGCTGGCGATGAACAACATGGCTTCTGCCTATATCAAGAAAAAAGACTATAAGTCGGCGGAAGACTGGGTGAACAAAGCGATCAGGGCCGACGCCAAAGCCGGCGCTGCTTACCTGAACAGGGGCATCATCAAGCAAATGCAGCAAAATGAAGAAGGTGCCTGCGAAGACTGGAAGAAAGCCGCAGAGCTAGGCATCCCGGAAGGGAAGCGCTATTCCTCAGGATTGTGCGATTGATCGCTTTTGTTTTTTAAACATGTTCAATTTTAAATGTTCAGTGATACATGTTCCATATTGAACAATGAAAATTGATAATTGAACATGGATCATTGAATAGATACTCAAATACATACTTTACCACTTTAATCATTATAACATAACTATATGAATTCACTTAAGACAGTATTGTTTTTGCTTTGCCTCAGCTCATCCATGCTGGCGCAGAATGTAGAATTTGAAAAGGCTAATTTCCCCGATAAGAAAGACCAGCTGAAAGAAGCGAAGAAAGCGCTGGAGGAAGGCAAGGACGCCTTTATCCTGGGAAGAAAGGAATACCAGTTTATCCTCGATGAGTACGTGAATGCGCATGGCTATTACCCGACGAGCAGGAACGACTACAGGCATGCCGGCGATATTTATTTCAAGCAGGCCAAGCCTTTTTTGGAAAAGGCGCAGGAGTTCAATCCGAACAACGCCGATTTGAATTACATGCTGGGTTTCATTTCCTTCAACCTGAACCCGCAATCGCCTGAGGCCATCAAATACCTGGAAAAGGCTTATTCCCTGAGTACACAGATCCCGGAAGACGGAATTTACCTGCTCGGCTGGGCCTGCCAGATCAACCTGAAATGGGACGATGCGATCAAATATTACCAGGCTGCCATGAGCCGCTATTCGGCCAATGCCAAAGAGAATGCGGTGCCTATGGCCGATGTTACCAAAAAGATCCAGGAATGTAAAACCGGCAAGTTGTTAGTAGCCAGCCCGCAACGCATCTTCGTGGATAACCTGGGGCCGGAGATCAATACAAATTACCCGGAGTACAGTGCGTTTATTACAGCCGATGAATCGATGATCGCCTTCACGGCCTGCCGTAATACTACGACGGGTGGGAAAAGTGACGGCGAGAATGGCGGTTATTTCGAGGACCTCTATATTTCCGGAAAGAAAGGCCGCAAATGGGCGCAGGCGCAGAACTTCGGGCCCATCGTTAACAGCGAGGACCATGACGCGACGGCGGGCTTGTCTTCCGATGGCACCATCCTCTTTGTATATAAGTTCAAGGAAAAAGACGGCGGAGATATTTATGTGAGCTACCTGAACGGAAATGTGTGGAGCAAGCCGGAGCACCTCAATAAAAATATCAATTCCAAAGCGCACGAATCGTCGGTGAGCTTGTCGTATGACGGCAAGCGCCTGTATTTTGTGAGTGACCGTGAAGGCGGCCTCGGCGACCGTGATATCTACTATTCCGATAAGGATGCTAAAGGCGAGTGGGGGCCGGCGGTCAACGCAGGCCCTGTGCTGAATACCAAGTATGCTGAGGAAGGTGTGTTCATTCACCCTGATGGCAAGACCATTTATTTCAGCTCGAAAGGACACAATAATATGGGTGGCTACGATATTTTTAAATCGGTGTTTGAGAATGGCAAATGGGGCGAGCCGGAAAATTTAGGTTACCCGATCAACGGGCCGGATGACGATGTGTTCTTCGTGATCAGTGGCAGCGGGCATCATGGCTATTTCGCCTCGGCCAAGCAGGGCGGATACGGCGATAAGGATATTTACAAGATCACTTTCCTCGGTCCTGAAAAAACGCCGCTGATGATGAATGAGGATAACCTCCTGGCCAGCGTTACAGCGCCTGTCAGCGAATTCAAAGCGGAGAAGATAGAATCAAGCGGTCCGAAAATGACCATCCTTAAAGGGGTGATCACCGATGAGCAAACGAAACAGCCACTGGAGGCCAGCATCGAGCTGGTAGATAATACAAAGAACGAAGTGATCGCGGTATTCAAATCGAACAGCACCACCGGGAAATACCTGGTGTCCTTGCCAAGCGGTAAAAACTATGGCATTGCCGTGAAGAAGGAAGGTTACCTCTTCCATTCGGAAAATTTCGATTTGCCGGCAACAGCCAATTTCCAGGAAGTGGAAAAAAACATTGAGCTGAAAAAGATCGACATCGGGAAAACAATTACGCTGCGTAACATTTTCTTTGATTTCGATAAAGCCACGATCCGCCCTGAATCAGCGAATGAGCTCGACAGGCTCATCAAATTGCTGAGCGAGAATCCGACGATCAAAATAGAATTGGGAAGCCATACCGATAGTAAAGGCAGCGATGATTATAACCAGAAATTATCGCAATCGCGTTCTCAATCGGTGGTGACTTACCTGATAGGCAAAGGCATCGCAGGCGACAGGCTGGTGGCTAAAGGTTATGGTGAGACGGTTCCGGTAGCGACCAATGATACCGATGAAGGCCGGCAGATGAACAGGCGCACCGATTTTAAAATTTTGAGTAAGTAATTTATGTTCCAAAAATACTGGAGTCGGGTTTCAAGGATCGGGATTAAGGAAGGGTATGATGATAGCTTGACCAAACGTATTACGCTCACCAACCAGTTCAGTGTCATTGCCCTGACGATCTTTTTTTTCAGCGGGCTCAACAATCTTTCCCTGGGGGATACCTTTTCAGGCGTTTTGCTAGAAGGCTTTGTGCTGGTGTGCCTTTTCGGCCTGTATATGAACGGCCGCAACCATCACGACTTTGCCATTATCTTTTTGTTCATGACCATTAACCTGGCCGTGTTCTATTTTAATTCCTATTCGGGTGTTTTATCGGGAACCTACCTCTATTACTTCCCGCTGATTCTTGCCATCGCCTTTGTGTTCAATATCAGGACAGACCAGAAGGTCATTTTTCTGAACCTGTTTTTTATCATCCTGCTGATCCTGGTCAATCTGTTGACACGTTATGAATTATTCACCAGCAACTTCATCAACGATGAAAAGCGCTATCAGATGTTTGTATTCAACCTGCTGTTCAGCTGCCTGGCGGTAGGCTTTTTTATTTACCTCACGATCAAGAACGGGCTTAAGGAATCGGAGCTGTATAGCCAGCGGATTGCAGAGCATGAGCAGGCAGAGAAAAAAATCAAGGAAGCTTTGGCAGAGAAAGAAGTCCTGTTGTCGGAGCTGCACCATCGTGTCAAAAACAACCTGGCCATTATTTCCGGTTTGTTCAGTCTGAAGATCGGCAACGATCCACCTTCGGAAGCAAGGAACGTACTCGTGGAAAGCAGGAACCGCGTGATCTCCATGTCGCTCATTCATAACCGCCTGTATAAAAACAATAATTTCACCGATGTCAATTTCGAGCAATACATCGCAGAGCTTATTTCCGAGATCAATGCGTCCTATCCTTCCATTTCCGGATCGGTTAAGGTAACGACCGATATCGGCGATGTGGTGCTGAACATTAATATTGCCGTGCCCTGCGGGCTGATCCTGAACGAGCTGCTGACCAATTGCTACAAGCATGCCTTTACAGGTAAGGGTGAGGGAACGATCCATGTATCTTTCAAGCAGGAAAAAGAAACCTATACCTTATCTGTCAGCGATAACGGGATAGGCCTCGCCTCAGGTTACCAGGAAAAGGAATCGCTTGGACTGTCGGTGATCGAAGCACTCAGTGAGCAGTTGAACGGAAGCTTTGACTACTCCTCTGCTACGGGAACCACCTTTGTTCTGAAATTTCAAAACGGATAGCTTCCGGCTTAGTTTACCACCAGTTTCTTGATAAGGCTACGGTTGCCGGTATACAGGCGCACCAGGTAGATACCTTGCTGAAGTGAGGCATTGATCTCTACCGCTTTACCGGCTTCAAGGATGCTCTGCTGTGTATGAATGCATTTTCCGGTCAGGTCGAATACATCAATTTCCACGCTGCCCGAAGAAGCAGAATTCATGGACAAGTACACGCTGCTGCCTGTAGCGGAAGGATTGGGGAACAGGCTAAAGTCTTTTTCAGACGCGAAGCTTACAGCGACCACAGAAGAGTAGTTGTATCTCCTGTTATGATCTGTTTGTTTAAGCCTGTAATAAGTGATCCCCTCGAAAGGCTGTTCATCATACATGTCGTAGCTGCTGCCATACAGGGAGCCCGTCGCTTTTTTATCGCCGAGTGTTGTATAATGCTGTGCGTCCTTGCTGCGTTCAACGGTGAAAGATGCTGCATGCTGTTCGCCCGTTGTTGTCCAGGATAACCTCACCGTGCTCGCTTCTTTTTCTCCCGTAAAGCTTAGGAGCTCTACCGGCAGAGGCCCGCCCATGCTCAGAATGCCTGTGTTGTTTACGCCACCGCCATTGCCGGCATAAGAAGCGCCCGAAGCATTGTTCATGCCACCGGTGCCATTCGTGGTGGTGGTTGCAATATTCACCGTTGGCTGCATCGCAGAAAAAATGATAGCGCCTTGTCCGCCACCGCCACCGCCTCCGTGTTCCGCACCGTCGCCCACATTACCTCCGTTACCGCCATTGGCGTTGATGCTCAGGGGGCAGGTGCTGCTCGCCGAATAATTCGTCACCTGTAGCACGATTGTTCCTGCTGCGCCACCACCGCCGGCGCCGTCGTTTCCGCAGCTGGCTGTGCTGCCGCCGTTGGCGGTGATCTTCACGGCGCTGCTACACACCGTATTGGTCACAAGGGTAGTTGCTTTCAGGAGGATAATGCCTCCGCCGTTGCCACCGTCGAGCCCTACCGTATTATTTTGTTGTCCACCGCCGCCACCACCGCCCATAAAGATGCGGTTGCTGGCAATCTGTGTGCTGAGGGAAATTCCGCCGAGGCCGCCGGCGCTGTTCACGCCCGTGCCGCAGCTGTAGCCAAAGCCGCCATCACCACCGGCCGAGTAGTTTCCGCCGCCACCACCACCGCCGTTGTGTTCGTTGCCGCCACCGCCGCCATTGAGGATCTTGCCGCGGGCATTGGTATAATTGACATCGCTTACTTTGTAAATGCCTTCGCCCTTGAATGCCTGGCTGTTGGAGCTTGTTCTGAATAAATTGGGAAGGCATGTGCCTGCCACCGCATTGGAGTTGATGAGGCCTTTGCGGAAGCCGATCAGGTCAGCATTCACCGGGTGATTGAGGGTCAGGGTATTGGTGACTTCAAAGGCGATCACACCACCCACATTGCCATCCCAGCTAAGCCCGGTGATGGTATTGGTGGTTGTATAATTACTGCCCATCGACCTGTAGCTGATGAGCTGGAGCGACGCGTTGGTTCCGGTATGATACGTATTGATCAATGCAGAAGAAAGGGTAATGGTGGTTGGCGTTCCGGTAGCCGGTGAGCGGGAGGCAATGGTGCCGATCTCATAAAGGCCTGCACTTGAAATGGTGGAAAGATTGCCGAAAGAGGAATCGTCTGTTGTGTTGGAACCGATCACATCGTCCTGCATCTGCATGATGACGACTTTGCCACCAACGGTAAAGGTATGGCTGGCCTGGTTGACATTGATCACCGTGAGCTGGGTTCCGCCGGTGATGCCGCTGATTTTGGCATAAGCATTCAGGATCTGGGCCTTGGAAGCAAGAGAGAACAGAAAAAAGAAGGAACAAAGAAATTTCAGGGTTGTCATATATAAGGGCGCAAAGCTATTGAAAAAAATACCGAAACAGGTTAAGTTTTCGTCAAGACTTTACAAAAATTCTACCAAATTGTAAAAAACAGTAAATTCACCGCAAAAACCCATGCTACCGGACAATCCGGACATACAGGCGAGGAAAAATTAGCAGGTAATCCGTAAATCACCGGCTTTTGAAAGCAGGACAGGCTGTTTTATAAATTATTATCGTTTTAGTATGACCCGGCGAATCCCTATAGCCGGTAAATGATTATCTTAGTTGCATTATATAACACCCTATTTTATGGAAACAACTCAACCACGGAAAAAGAAAAGTTTAATCAGGCGTATTTTTAAATGGACAGGAATTACCTTCCTCTTGTTATTGATCCTCGTAATCATAGCGCCTTTTCTTTTCAAGGATAAATTGATCCAGCTCGCGAAGGATGAAGCCAACAAGAGCCTCAACGCCAAAGTGGATTTCGGTGAATTCGACCTGACGTTGTTCAGCTCTTTCCCCGATTTCAGATTCAAGATCCAGAATGTGAGTGTGATCAATAAAGAGCCTTTCTTAGGCGATACGCTTGCTTTTATTAAAGAATTATCGTTCGATCTTAACCTGAAGAGTGTGATCAGCGGTGATAAATACCAGGTGAATTCTATTCTCCTGGATAGCCCGGTGATTAATGCCACGGTGCTTCCGGATGGCAGGGCGAGCTACGATATTACCAAGCCGTCGACCGATACCACGACCGGAGCGCCGGATACGAGCGCTACCAAATTTGCCCTGCAGCTGAAATCCCTGCAGATCAAACATGCCAATATTTCCTACAATGATATGAAAGGTTCCATGTCGGCCGTGCTGAAAGACATGAACTATACCATGAGCGGCGATTTTACACAGGATGTGTTTGTGCTGAGCAACTTGCTGGAAATTGCGGAAACTTCCTTTAATATGAGTGGGGTAGGCTACCTCACCAAAGTGAAAACCTATCTCAAGGCGGACCTCGATATGGACATGCCGAACATGAAGTTTGCCTTTAAGGAAAATGAGTTTGGCCTGAACGATTTACTATTAGCCTTCGATGGTTTTGTGGCCATGCCGAAAGAAGACATTACGATGGACCTGAAATTTGCTACCAAGCAAACCGAGTTCAAATCCATCCTCTCATTGATTCCAAGTGTGTATTCGAAAGACTTTGCCAGCGTGAAAACATCCGGCAAGCTGAAACTGAATGGTATGGCCAAAGGCACAATGCATAGCAGCCCTGACGGGAAAAGCGATAAGTATCCATCGTTTGAGGTCAACTTAGGCATTGCAGATGCGATGTTCAAATATCCTTCCTTACCGAAAGCGGTGAATAACATCAACATCGATGTGCATGTGGAGAATAAAAAAGATTTCCTGGATGCGACGGTGATCGACGTAAACAAATTCCACCTCGAGATGGGAGGGAACCCGATCAACCTGTGGGCGCACGTGAAAACGCCGATCTCCGATCCTGACCTGAGTGCGGAGGTGAAAGCGATGATCAACCTGGCTTCGGTGAAAGAGTTTATTCCACAGGAAAAAGGCGACGACATGAGCGGGATCATCAAAGCGGATATTGCCGCTGCGGGCCGCATGAGCAGCATCGAGCGCAAAGAATACGAAAAATTCAAGCTGGCCGGTACCCTCGAGATCGACCAGATGAACTATAAAACAGCCACGCTGCCTTATGATGTCCTCCTGAATACCATGAAGATGAACTTTACCAACCAGTTCGTTGAGCTGACAGCTTTCGATGCAAAGATGGGCAAGTCTGACATTAAGGCAAATGGTAAGATCGACAACTTCATGCAATACATTTTTAAAGATTCCCTCATTGTAGGGCACTTTAATATGCAGTCGAACTTAATGGATATCAACCAGCTGATGTCTTCTTCCTCAACGTCTACCGCTTCGGCAGAGCCTGCAAAACCGGCAGCGGCAGATACAGCAGCCATGAGCGTGGTGGAAGTGCCGGGCAATATCGACTTCGTGCTGAATGCAACGATCGGCAAATTGTTGTACGACAATTTAGTGATTGAAAACACAAACGGGAACATCGTGGTGCGCAAGAAAAAACTGGACATGACCAATCTGAAAATGGGTCTGTTGGGCGGCAACGTATTATTGAACGGCTATTACGAAACTACAAATCCTAAGAAACCAACCATCGACTTTAATATCCGTGTTGAGAATTTCGATATTCAGAAAACCTTTACAACGTTTAACACCGTACAGAAAATTGCACCGATCGGCCAATATGCCAAAGGGATGTTTACGGCTACTTTAGAGAACTTTAAAGCGGACCTCGATCCTCACATGTCGCCGATCCTCGCTTCCCTGAGCGGTAACGGCGTATTTAAAACCAACAGCGTGGCCTTTAGCGGCTTCCCTCCGTTTATGAAGTTGGGCGAAGCGCTGAAGATCGAGCAGCTGAAAAACCTGACCCTGGATAATGTGAATGCGGATTATGAATTTAAGGACGGCCGCATTGCCCTGCGCAATCCTGTGAAAGTGAAGATCGGGAAATCGATCAATGCAGACATTACCGGTTCTACGGGCTTCGACCAAACCATTGATTATAACTGGAAAATGGCAGTGCCTACCGAGCTGTTCGGCTCACAGGCCAACACCGTGGTGGCAGGCTTACTGGGCCAGGCCAATACTGCAGCGGGAACCAACCTGAGCGTTCCGAAGATCATCAATGTAAATGTAGGCTTCGGCGGCACGATCATGAAACCGACGATCAAAACCAACATGAAGAGCGATGGTAAATCGGCGGTAGAAAATGTGAAAGAGCAGGTGGTGACAGCTGTAAAAGACAAAGCCAACGAAGAGGCGCAGAAGATCCTGGCGGATGCACAGGCGCAGGTAGCCAAGCTGAAAGCCGATGCACAGGCTGCTTCGGATAAGATCCGTGCAGAAGGCTATGCCGCCGCGGATAAGCAACTGGAGGAAGTGAAAAATCCTCTGGCAAAAGTGGCTGCTAAAAAAGTAGCGGAAGCTGCCAAGAAAGAAGTGGATAAGAAAGCACAGAAAGTCCTGGACGATGCTGATGCGAAGGGTAATAAGATCCTGGAAGATGCCAAGGCGAAAAGCGCGGCAGCGGCAGGCAAGTAATATTTTTCTGAACCATTCTGTTATGGAAAAAGAACTGATCATTAAAAATACCATCACGATCGATGCTCTTGCACACAAGGTGTGGGACATCCTCGTGAACCCACAGCAAACCAAAAAGTACATGTTTGGCTGCGAAACCGTCAGCGACTGGAAAGTGGGGAGCGAGCTGTTGTGGCGCGGTGTGTTCGACGGTGTGGAGCTGGTGGCGGTCAAAGGCCATGTGGTGGCTTTTCACCCGGAGAAATTGCTGGCTTATACCACCATCGATCCCAACAATGCCGCTATTCCGGATGTACCGGAAAATTACACGACGGTGACCTATCACCTCACTGAAAAAAGCGGCAGTACGGAGCTTACCATCACGCAGGGCGATTACGCCAGGGTGGCCGATGGAGAGAGCCGCTACAACGACAGCATGGCCGGCGGTGGCTGGAGCTCTATCCTGGAACAGATCAGGCAAATTGCTGAGGAATAAGGATATACCCTGAAATTAATTTACATTCGGATAATGCAGGCTTTAGATCAGACCTGCATTTCTTTTTGTATCCTTAATATGCATCGTATATGGGCTTAATATTCGGCCCCTAAGTTTGCAAAAACGAATGATGTATAGTAAAAGAGACCTGCAACTATTAGTCATCAGCGATGTACACCTCGGTACCTACGGCTGCCACGCCAAAGAATTGCTGCATTACCTGAAAACGGTAAACCCGAAAACCCTGGTGCTTAATGGCGACATCATTGATATGTGGAACTTCAGCAAAAGCTATTTTCCGGCTTCACACATGGATGTGCTGAGGCATATTATGAAGATGGCCAGCCAGGGCACGCGTGTCATCTATATTACCGGCAACCACGATGAGATGCTGCGGAAGTACACTGACCTTATCTTAGGGAACCTGGAAATCGTGGATAAGCTCCTGCTGAATATCGATGGTAAGTCGGCCTGGATCTTTCACGGGGATGTGTTCGATTCTTCAGTACATGGCTCGGCGAAGCTGCTGGCCAAGCTCGGGGGAAAGGGCTATGATCTGCTCATCCTCATCAACCGCTTTGTCAACTGGGTGCTTGAGCTCTTCGGCAGGGACAAGATGAGCTTTTCCAAAAAGGTGAAGGACAGCGTGAAGAAAGCGGTAGCCTTCGTCAGCAATTTCGAAAAGACGGCCACGGAAATCGCCATCGATAAAAATTACGATTATGTGATCTGCGGGCATATCCACGTTCCCCAGATCAAGGATGTGGTGACGCATAAGGGAAAGGTCACTTACCTGAACAGCGGCGACTGGATAGAGAACCTGACAGCCCTGGAATACTATAAGGGGAAATGGGAAATATTCAGCTACGACAAAAATTACCTCGACCTGATTTATTCTACCGACAAGCCTGATGAGCAGGACATCGTTAAAAAAATCTTAGCCTAACTCCGTACAAGCCATGAAAATATTTTACGCCGCACAAGCTACAGGCAACGGTCACGTGAGCCGTGCCACCCAGTTATATCCTTATCTGAAAAAATACGGAGAGGTCGATTTTTTTGTCAGTGGCAATAATTCCAACCTCGATTTCAACTTCCCGGTGAAATACCGGAGCAAAGGCTGCAGCCTTCATTACAGCAAGTGTGGCGGGCTCAACTACTTTAGCATTGCGAAGAACATCCGGCCCCTGGCCATGTACAAGGATGCAGCCTCGCTGCCACTGGAGCAATACGATATCATCATCAATGACTTTGATTTTGTGACTTCCCTGGCCTGTAAGCTGAAGAAGCTGCCATCCGTGCAGCTGGGCCACCAGGCCAGCTTTCAGTCGGACCATACGCCGAGGCCTGATAAAAAAAGTCTGGTCGGCGAAACGATCCTGAAACATTATGCCCATGCCACCAAGCACATCGGCTTTCATTTCCAACCTTACGATTCCTTTGTGCTGCCCCCGGTAATCAAGGAAGAATTCATTAATGCCACGGTGAGCGATCGCGGGCATATCACGGTTTATCTGCCTTCCTTCCAGGAGCATTGCCTCCTGAATGCCTTCAGAAAATTGAAAGACCTGCAGTTTCACTGGTTTCTGAATGGAGTAACCGAGGTGACCGTGAAAGACAATATTACCTTTTACCCGGTGAGCCAGCAATTCTTCAATGAGAGCCTGCTGAGCTGCCATGGCCTGATTACAGGCGGTGGCTTCGAAACGCCCTCTGAGGCGCTGTACCTGGGAAAAAAATTAATGAGCATTCCTATCCGCAATCACTATGAGCAGCAATGCAATGCCGCCGCCCTGAAAAAAATGGGGGTGATGGTGCTGGAAGATACGGATGAGTTTTTTGCGGATCATATTGTCAAATGGGTTGGAGCACCGGCGCTTGATACAAAGGTGAAAGCCAATTCCATCGATGATACCCTGCAGCTGCTGATAGATACGTATCCGAAACGGAGGTAGCTTCGGTTTCGCTCAGCTACCGGTTTGCTTTCCGCCTGGTCTGGTGCCTGGCTGCCTTGCTGGTCAGACCTTGAAAGTCTGGCGCAACGCAAGCCTAAGTCTTAAATTTTTTCTGGTTTCTTCCGTTAGGAGTAAGACCTTGAAGGTCTTGCAGGGTAAGCTGTACTGAGATTAGAGGAAATCCCGGTTAATGGTATAACCAACCCCTTTGGATGTTTTGATGATGTCGTTGCCGAGGATGCGGCGGATATTCCGGATGTGGATATCGATGGTGCGGCTGTTGGCCACTTCGGGAGCGTTCCAGATGAGCCTGGCGAAATCCTGCCGGGTGAATACTTTGTGTGCGTTTTGAAACATCAGGTCGATCATTTCAAATTCTTTCCTGGGCAGGCTTATTTTTCCATTCTCGGTCACGATCAGGTATTGTTCCCTGTCTACAAAGAATTTCACGCTTTCCTCTTTTGCCTCCTGTTTATTCTGGGCATGCACATGTCTTTTTTTGAGGGTGCAGATCCTGGCTTCCAGGAGTATAGGTTTTACAGGCGTGGTGATGAAGTCATCGGCGCCGGCGTTGAAGGCTGTGATCTGGATGTAATCGTCCTGCTTGCTGGAGAAGATGATGATGAAAGGCTGTTCGATGTCTTTCAGGTTCCGGATGTCGGAGGTGATGGTTATGCCGTCCTTGTGTTTCAGGTCCAGCTCCAGGATCACGATGCTGACGCGGTTGGCATGAAGCTGTTTGAGTAATTCCTCTTCGTTCTTCACAAAAGCTACAGCATATTTTTTCTCTTCCAGAAACTCAACGATCTTTTTGATAGAAGGTTCTGAGTTTGAGCAAATGACGATATTAAAATCTTTATTCATGCCTTCGTAGGAATTCGCAGCGTAGAGGGGTTTGCTTGGTTTAAAAAAACGCTCCCCCGGAGGGGAGCGTTTTTTCTGGTATTGAGGAATAAATTATTTATTGATAACCAGTTTTTTGGTTTCTTTTACACCGTTTATATCAAGAGCAATGTAGTAAATGCCGTTTGATAAATCAGCAGTGTTCAGGCTGATGGTATTGTATCCTTTTTCGAAGCCGTTATTTTGAGCAGCAACAGATACGAGGTGACCTAATACATCATATACTTCAACCGATACATTCGCTTTTTCATTCATAGTGAAGGCTAAAGTCGTTTGGTTTCCTGCAGGGTTAGGGAAGATCACGAAAGCGGTTTCATTCGCTTTAGCTTCCTGGATGCCAACAAAGCCACCGGTGAACTGAGGTCCTGAGAAATCAGCACCTGCTGCCGCTACTGAAGAAGCCGATAAGCGGAAATCGCTGTTGTCTTCCAGGTTAGTAGGGAATGCATTTACGAAAGCGATTTGTGTTGGAGTAGAAACCGTGTCGATGGCGTGAGAACCAGCATAAGTATTGTACCATGCAGCATTTGCTCCACCTGCGTCGTACACGAAATGAGGGAATACGTTGTTGGCAATGATTGTGCTTCTTACAACACCCATAGAGTCAAGGCTGGTTGTAGCATCGTAGTTATCGAACGTGATGTTACCGGATACATGCCATCCTTTTTCCCAACCGATGATGATAGAGTTGTGAACAGAAAGCGCTGTATTCCTTCTTGTGAAGATACCCCTTTCAAATTTTTCACCTGCAGGTAAAGCCGTGCTGCCATCTCTTTTTGGTCCGATAGAGGTAATGTTAGAGAATATCGCTTTGGTGATAGGAGTTCTTCCTAAACCTGTGCTGAAGTTATCAGATTCGAAACCGTTAGAATCACCGGCTGCATCAGAAATGTCTTTATCTCTTACGATCAGGCCGAATTGTACATGTCCGCTGTAACCGAAATCTGTATCGAAATCATCGTCCAGACCTCTGAAAGCCACCAGGTATTTAGCGTTTACCGCGCCACCGAACCATTCGAAAGCATCGTCACCACCAAAAGAAGACTGGATGTGGTCGATCTGTGTTCCTGAACCTACACCGCCCATCGTTAAGCTGTTCAGCTCGGAGTTTGGAGTAGTAGATAAGGCAACACCTGCAAATTCGATCCTTACATAAGACATGATTCCGGAATTATCCGTGTTATCATTTCCACCGTAAAGAATTTCAGGGAAAGTAGTGGCGAAACCTTCAATGTAGTTTTGGTTTGGAGAAGTTGCGCAGGTAGCGCAAGCGGTGTTGACCACGCCTTTTCCTAATAATACCACACCACCCCAATCGGCAGGCGCACGACCGTTTCCGGAAGGGTTTTCGTTAGAAGTAAATACGATTGGCTGAGTAACAGTTCCCTGTGCGTTGATCTTTGCACCTGCGGTGATGATCAGACATGCTTTGGAAGTTTTGTCGCCCCTGATTACTGTACCCGGTTGAATTGTTAAAGTGTTTCCCGGAGTTACAGAAATATTACCAACCAATAAGTACGTGTTACCTGAAGACCAGGTTGTGTTGCTGGTAATGTTTGCCGAAATAGTTGTTGTAGGAGTCGGGTAAACTGTGTTTTCAGGATCCCAGTTTGTCCAGCCTGCCATCCAGTTGTTGGAAGAAGTACCGTTTTGTCCGTCAGTTACAGGAAAAGCGCCTTTATAGGTAGTCGCTGTCCAGAACGCGTTTTGTGCAAGAGCCGGCACGCTCAAAAGTGCTAATGCTGCCAGTGTGTAGATTTTTTTCATGTTCTTTATTTGTTGTTAGTATTGTTTGACATTTACCGGTACAAAGTAAGAGGGCCGGTCTTGTGTTTAGGTTAGGATGACTTTACCTTATATTTACTGACACTTTATGTTAATGTAAATAAACGTGGGTTCCGGGTAATGTTTTGTTAACCTTCGCTTACTTGAATTTGTAGCTTACCGACAGACTGATCGTTGGCGCCAGCTTGGTATTGACCATCACGTTATCTACAGAAGAAGTATGTTGGAAACCTTTGGCTGCATCCAGGGATGCCTTATCCAATTTCCCGTTCTTGTTGATGTCCTGGTAGTAGATGAGGTTTTGTGCAATCGCATCCCTCACGTTCAGCTTCAGCTCCAGTCTCTCTTTGAAGGTTTTGGATACCTGTAAGTCCAGCACGTGTCTTGGATTTTCCCAGATGTTCGGCTCGTCGCTATTGCCAACGATTACGATGCGTCTTCCCACATAGTTGTAGGAGATGGCAATTCCGTAATCGAACTTAGGATCGAGGTACTGAAGACCGGCATTGATGATGATCGGGCTTTGTCCCTGTAATGGCCTTGCTTCCACGTTGTTTAACTTCGATACATCTACCTGTGATTGGACGTAAGAGAAGTTGGTGAATAAGGTGGTTGCGCTTAAGAACCTGGAAGAATCGTTGTTGAAGATCGTAGACAGCAATACCCTGTATTCCAGCTCCAGGCCGATGTTCGTTGCTTTAGGAATATTGGCGAAGTTGATGGAACGGATCTGCCCGTTACCGGCAATCTGCTCGATAGCATTCGTCAGGTCCTTGTAGAAAGCAGATACGGAGAAGATCTGTCCCGGTTTTTTAGGATAATATTCAAACCTCAGATCGTAGTTATTGATCGTTGCCCGTTGCAGGGTACTGTTACCGGAGATCTGGTAATCCGTTACGAAATCATAAAAGTTGAAGGGCGCCAGCTCCCTGAATTCAGGCCTGTTTACCGTTCTGTAGTACGCTGCCCTCAGGTTTGCCCTGTCGTTGATAGACCATACCGCATTGATCGAAGGCAGGAAGTCGATCACCGTCGTATCCTGGGTTTTCTCAGAGAAATCAGGATTATAGGTTTTCAGGGATTGCATGTAAGACTCTACACGCAGGCCGTAGATGAAGCGTAGCTTGTCAAGGATCCTGGAGTCAGACATCAGGTAGCCTGCATTCAGTAAGGAAGAAGCGCTGTAGCTGTCGATATAGGTTGTGGATTCGGATAATTTGAAGCCACCGTCATTTCTGCCCGGGCCGTCTGTCAGGCCGATATTTCCCGGTTGGAAGATCTCGCTTTCCGGTAAGAAGGTCAGGTCTGTATTAGGGCGTACCGCACTTCCTTTCTGGTAGAAGGTGTAACCCAGCAGGCGCGCCGCAAAGTTACGGTCCCTGTATTGGTTAAAGCCACCCAGTTTGATCTCGTGCTTTGATGTTTTGAATTCGAGCACTTTCGAAATGTCATATTTCACGCTGTAAATGCGCTCCTGTGTTTTGGCAAAGAACATAGAGCCTGCGCTGGTTGGCCCTACGGCATCTCCCAGGATCTGTGCGGCATATTTTACCGAATCGTTTTCCGCAGCGCTGGATTTCTGGTACACCATTCTTCTCAGGTTCGGGATATCACGCTTGATGTCGCTGAGGCCGCCGATCCATTTGATCTTGATCTTTCCTTTCGGGATGTAGTGATCGCCGTTCAGCTGCCCGCTATAGATCGTGTTTTGTGTAAAGAAGCGCACATTCGACTTCTGCCACAAAGGGTTGCTCACATCGGTAGCATCGGCAATACCTGTCCTGGTAATGGTTCTGTTGTCGCTGTTAATGGAGTAGAGGTTTTTAAAGCCCAGTTGGTTATTATCGTTCAGCTTATAGGATAAGTTCCACAGCACGCTGGCCAGGATATTATTGATATAGGTGGAATCTTTATAGTCGCGGGTTTTTTGTACCGTTTCGCCCTGCTCTTCAAATTCCCTCCGGTCGCTGATGGTGGTGGTATTGTTGTTCAGGTAGGTGATGGCGGCTACACTTCCGAAATCGCGCTTGAATAATTTGAACACGTTGGATTGTGTGAACTGAAGGTTGAGGTTAGGAAGCGCCTGTTTGGTTTTGATGTTCCAGTCGTAGTTCAGCTTTTGCGCCTGTTCGATCTTGTCGGTGTTCAGCGTGATCTTGGAATAATCCTCAGTAGAAGGGATGGAAGAAGGAAGCTGCCTGCTGCCGTCGTCTACGCCCAGCCAGTCTGTTTTTCCGCCTTTGTAGGTTTTGAAATCCTTGAAGGTGGTCAGTGGATTGTAGCCTGCGCCAATGGAAATGCTCGTGTTGTTTTTCTCCGGAATGCTTTTGGTGTTCACCATAATGATCCCACCCGCGAAGTCGCCCGGCATATCAGGCGTGGCTGTTTTCAGGATAATGAGGTTATCTAAAATGCCCGCCGGAAAAATATCGAAGGCAAAGGCACGGCGGTCGCTTTCCGAGCTTGGAAGCGGTGAGCCGTTCAGGTAAGACGCATTGTAGCGGTCGCTCATCCCGCGGATGATCGCAAATTTGTTATCCTGGATGCTGGCGCCGCTCACACGTTTCAGAACGTCGCTGGTATTCCTGTCCGGTGTTTTTTTAATGCTTTCGGAAGAGATCCCGTCGCTCACGCTGGCGTTGTTTTTTTGCATCACAAAGAGCGTGCTGGTGTTTTCCTTATTCATCTCGGCCTGTACCACCACTTCTATCAGCGTGGCAGAGCTGGCCTGGTCGAGTGTGATGTTGAAGGTGGTCACATCATTGGCCTTTACCACCACGTCCACAAATTTTTTGTTGTCGTAGGTAATATAGCTGGCGATGATGGTGTATTTTCCCGGCTGCAGGCCGGCAAGGTTATAATTTCCGTCAAAGTCGCTGGAGGCGCCCTTCGTCGTACCTTCTATCAGTACAGTCGCGCCCGGAAGCGTTTCGCCTGTTTTGCCGTCCACGATCTTTCCCGCGATCTTTCCGGTTTGTGCATGGATGGTATAGGTAAGGGCTAATAAGCCAACGATCAGTTTTATTTTTTGAAACATATAGATGATTTTACGACCGCAAAAAAACAAAGGCCGGTTAAGTTTTTTATTACGCGCAGGTTACCTTAATGTTAAAAGGTAAACCGGTAAAGGTCCGGATACTTAATGTTTTGTTAACATGAGCAGCCTGCTAAGCCAGCTCTATGCCTACCAGGGTCACATCATCGGTCTGGGGAGTCATATCCTTCCAGGCATTAAAGATGTATTCGATCATTTCATATTGGTGATCCATCGAAAACGTATGGTAATGTTCGATGGCATTGAGCAGGCGCTTGCGGCCAAACTTTTTTCTGTTGCCATTGTCGAACTGGTGCTTCAGGCCATCCGAGAAAAAATACAGGCGGGCCTTGGGAGCGATGGTAACATGATGCGTTGTAAACTGCCTGTCTTTTTCAATCTGCCAGCCTCCGATGGGGAAACTGTTGCCCTTATAGGTTTGCGCGCCGTTATTCTGGTGGATCACAAATTCACCGCCGGCGCTGGCATACTGGAACTCGCGTGTCACCGTATTGTAGGAGAACAGGGTGATTTCCATCCAGTCGTTATTAAAGGTAGAGTCCTGGGCTTCGTCGTTAAAGGTTTCCACCCATTTTTTATCCAGCTCGGTCAGGTAATCGCCTATCTGCGTGAAGTTTTTCTGCACCACATAGTTGAGCAGGCTGATCCCCAGCACGGAGAGCATGGCGCCCGATACACCGTGGCCTGTGCAGTCTGCCAAAGCAAAAAAGACGGTATCTTCTTTTTTGGTGAGCCAGTAGAAATCGCCGCCTATCTTATCCTGGGGTTTATAGAGCACGAAGCAATCCCTGAATGCTTTTTCAAAATGCCTTGCTTTTGGCAGGAGGCCATTCTGAATGGTTTGTGCATATATAAGGTTGCTCTCATAAGATTGTACAGAAGTTTCAAATATCATCGCCGGATTCATTTCGTGTGCAAAGATCAGACGACAAAATGAATTGCCCGATATGTTAAGATTAGCGAATTATTAACTCTCACCAGGCTCTGAAAGCCTTATCACTGTTGTGGAAGGGGTAATTGTTACAGGCGTCGGGGAAATGGAACCGTTCGGAATGAAGAATACTTTTTTGGTCGAAAATATCAATAAGATAACAGACTAATCCACTTTATTGTTTTTGATCTTAACCAGGTTGGTATTCAGGATCACAATGCTGTTGATGCCAAGCTGCGAGGTTTCCGCAATCTTTTTCTCAGGGAACTGAAACTTCAGCTCTTTCTGGATTTCCTTATGCAGCCTGACGAAGAGCTGCATATCCTTGAGCACTTTCTTGGATACTTTTTTCTTTAGAGCCACATTGGTTGCCAGCTCTTTTTTGATAGCGCTGATGAGGGAAGATGTTTTTATTTTCTGATCCAGTGCTTCCTGCTTTAGCTCTTCCTTCACAATCTGTTTCAGGGCTTTGTTCACTAAAATGAAGCTTAAGTTAATTGACTCGATAAAAAATCCCTGATCAAATGCCTTCTTGTTTTTGTCAATAAGTTGCTTAATTGTAATGGCCATATAATGTCGTGTATAATTAAAGTACTAATCTAGATAACTAATTGTAAACTCTACATTAAATAAAAAATAGTTACCCGCCCCGCTTAGTGTCTGGCATCTGCCAGCCCTTTCAGGCGGTTGATCTGCTGTTGGTTGTCGTTGAGTGGGAAAAAACCGAAGCGTTTCACGATCTCCTGTCCCTGTTTGGTAAGCTCAAACAGGATAAAATCTTCTATGATATCACCCGGAACTCCGTTCACGTATTGGTACAGGGGGCGTGTGAGCACATAGTCACCACTTTTCACTGCCGCTGTTTCGTAAGGCGAGTAGGCATTGTGGTTGTCGATGTACACCGGCATGGCCCAGATCTTCCCATTCGGTTTTCCGGTGCTGTCGATGAGGAAGCCGGCACCTACATAGCCTATGCCGCCGATGTCTTTGATCACGGACTCCACAATCTCCTCGTTGGTTTTCAGTTCCACCGTAGAGGATGTGTGCGTGTCTTTGATAAATTTTTCTTTGATGTAATCTCCCGTTCCCGAGGATTTGTTACGCCCGTATACCTTCACGGGGATATCGGCTCCACCGAGCTCTTTCCAGTTTTTGATCTCTCCGCTGAGGAGCTGCGACACCTGTTCGGTAGATAAGCTGTCGATGGAGAGCTTGTAATTGGTGATGATCGCCACAGCATCCACCGAAAAAATGATCGGGTTAGGCGTGATGTTATTTGCTTTGGCCATCGTCAGGTCTTCGTCCTTGAACTGGTGAGACGAATTGCAGATATCCGTTTCGTGATGGATCAGTGCTTTGATTCCCTCGTTGGAACCGCCCCCGTCTACAATGATCGTAACTTCCGGGTGCAGCTTCATGTATGCATCTGCCAGCGACTTCACCATGTGGAACTCGGTGTCGGAGCCTTTGATGTGGATCACTTGGTTCGAGGTTTTTTTATCGGTTTCCGCGGTATTTTTCGTATTGCAGGAAAAAGCAGTCAGTGCCGCCAGGGCCAGGAGAACAGGTGTTTTAGGAAAGGTCATAAAGGTCGATAATGGGGTTGTTTTGGGCGTAAAGTAAACCGGTGAACATTACGTTTTTGCAAAGCGAATGTTAGCGGATGCTGAACTTAGATTAATTCAGGCTATACGTCGACTAATCGGGATAAAATCCGTATCTTTAAAACAGCGGATAGCAGGGAGCTCTAAGCCTTTTTAAAACACAACTTTAACGAAGCGATTTCTTAATGTTAATTTAACGTTAGCGACCGGCATTCGGTATACCTTTGTCCCGACAGAAAGCTATGAGTACAGAAAACAACAACCTATATAAGATCCTCCTGGTAGATGACGAGCAGGATATTCTTGATTTTTTGAGTTATAATTTAAAGAAGGAAGATTTTCAGGTGTTCACCGCACTGAATGGAAAAGACGCCATAACGATTGCTAAAAAAGAGGTTCCGAACCTGATCGTGCTTGATGTGATGATGCCTGAAATGGATGGCATCGACACCTGCCGCGAGATCAGGGAAATACCGGCGCTGAAGGATGTGATGATCGCTTTCCTCAGTGCGAGGAACGAAGATTATTCGCAGATCGCAGGCTTTGAAGTAGGAGCCGATGATTATATTACCAAGCCGATCAAACCGCGCGTGTTCATCAGCCGTATCAAGGCTTTGCTGAGAAGGTACTCGCCGGAGCAGCAAAAACCTACGCAGGTTGATTTGGGCGGCGTGAGGATCGATAAGGAAAAATACATGGTGTATAAGGATGATGTGGAGATCGCTTTCCCTAAAAAGGAATTCAAGCTCCTGTCCTTACTGGCAAGCAAGCCGGGCAAAGTATTTACCCGCGAGTATATCCTGGAGCAGGTGTGGGGCGATGAAGTGGTGGTAGGCGACAGGACCATTGACGTGCACGTGCGCAAGCTGCGTGAGAAGCTGGGAGATAACTACATCAAAACCATCAAAGGCATCGGGTACAAATTCGAATTCTAATCTTTGACAGATCATATAATAATGCCGGGTAATTTTATCCGGCATTTTTTATGCGTTTCTTCCAGGCCTTGTATGTTTTCAGCTCGGCATCACTCATGGCCCAGGGGCGCAGGATCAGTTCAATCTTTCCGGTAGAGTCTACGCCTTGTGGTAATCCCGAGGCGCCTCCCCAGACCCTGAATCTCTTGAGGCAGGCAAAGTTCCGGAGGTCTATTTCCTCCAGGCGCGGATGGTCTTTTCCGAATTTGTATTCTTCGATATTCAGTTCCTGCAAACAGCTCAGGGCATTGAAATCTTTGGGAAAATATTCGAAGCCCGAATGCCCGATTATCAGGGATTTTAAGCGTGGTGTTTGTTTGAAAGACCTGAGTCCCTTCATTTTGCATTTGATAAAGCGGAGTTGCTCGACCCTTCCGAGCCAGGCCTGCGTTGTATCAAGCTCAATGTTCGCTCCATCGAAAATCACGGAGACCAGTTTTGGAAACAGATCCAGGTTCTGTAAGACAGATGCGCTCATGTGACCACTCAATATAATATGTTCCACATGCCTGAATTTTTTAATCTCAGGATGAAACGCATCGTTGCTGCGAAGGCTGAGCGTTTTGCTTTTCAGGCTTTGAGGGTTGTGCAGGTGATATTTCAGGATGCTGTCCTGTTCATGCTGATAACCTTCGTCACTGTAATACGCTAATGAAACTTCCGAATAATAGCCATAGTCCGCAACCGGAGCGCAATCGCAGGGAGGTGCGGGCGATTCGCTTTCTACAGGCGTTTGCGTGGTGGTGCTCATGCTGTCTTTGACAGATGGAGCCATGCCGGTAGTTGTTGCCAGTGTTTGCTCCTTTGTTTCAGTGGAGCAGGCAGTGATTATAAACAGGCTCGCCAGGAAAGCAATGCATCGCGTTATGTTAACCGAAGGATTATAAGATTGGATCATTGTTTTCTTTCCTGGAAATTGTTTTGTTATTCAAGCCCTTCAGGCTTCCGCGTTCCGTGTGTTCCCGTCTCATCAGCGCTTCTCCGTTGCATAGGCAGCTTCCATTTTCACTGGTTCTAATCCCTGTTCCAATCTGCTGAAGCGTCATCAGCGTTCCAGTTGCATTGTTCTGATCTGCCTGATCTGCGCTATCTGCGGGCCATAAATTTATATTTGCTCACAGCTTCTTTTCATTATAAGCCTTAATGTAGTCTGCCCAGGGCATGGTCTTGTACTTATCTTCCGAATAGAATTTCAGGATCGGAAGCAGGGCGCCCGGTGTCAGGAATGAGTTGAGGGCATCCAGTGTGTTTTGCTTGTCATCGAGCACCGCAATCGTCGGAAAAGTGAGGCGGTTGTTGGTGGCCTTGAGGGCAAAGCTGTTGAAGGGATAGCCGTTCACCACCGTCTTATAGCATTTCTCGCCGCGGAATAGGACCGTGTCGGCGCTTTCCGCATCGTAGTTTACCAGGTAATAGTGCTTGTTGATGTAATTGGCAATGGCCGTATCTTTAAAAGTAGTGTTCGTTTGTACTTTGCAGGAATTGCAAAAGCCGGCATAGATGTTCACCAACACCTTTTTTGGTTTCTTCTTTTGCAGCTTCTCTACTTCTTTCATGGAATAGATTTTCACAGGCGCTTTCACAAAGTTGGTATCGTAGAAGGTATGATCGAATTGTTTGGCAAAGTCCTCATAGCCGGATGACCTGAAAATATTCTCTACCGTGTAGATCAGCAGGGGCTCCAGCTTTCGCTCTTCCAGGAAGCCCTGCGACAGAAGGTTGAACTCAAAATTGTTGCTCACAAAAATAGTGGAAGGATAGCTCAGGCTTTGCCCCAGGAATTTAATGGCCAGCTCATGCGGCGCTTTGGGATTATCGGGAGACGTTGTTTTATACACCTTGCCGTTGTATTCGATGCTATCTTTCGTTTCCGCATTAAACTTCACGGGGTAGAAATACTGGTTGATGTAGCCCGCAATGTTGGGGTTGGAGTAGGTGGTCTTCATCATGTGCTTGCACCAGCCGCACCAGTTGGTATACACGTCTACGAGGAAGGGCCTGGGCTGTTTTTTGTTGAGCTCCTGTGCTTCCTTGAAGGAAAGCCATTTCACGAGGCCTTCTTCTGCCGCCTGGGCCATGGAGCAATAGGAGATAAAAACGCTGAGGGCAAGGAGTAAAGTTCTTTTCATCGGGTTTGAATTGTACAATCCTAAATTTAAACAATAATGGTTGAATGTGAATGTGAAAAAAACTAAAACAGGCCCAACAAATGATTGAAAGGAATCATCGCGTGCGTGAATATTGCCGCCTTGCTTGGATGTGTTTGTTTTAGGGCGCCGGCCGGGCCCGCGCTACTCGCTCTTTGTTGCCCTTCGGGACAAACAAAGGAGCTCAGACAGGCCGCTTGGTTCCTGGCGCAGCCTATCCCAAAACGAAGCGTAAACCGCAAACTCAGGGTAAGTGCCGCGTGAAGGATTGCAGTGGAAATCCTTTTTGCCCGGTGGCTGATCACGACTTGTCGTGACTCGAAGCCCCGGCAAAAAGATTGGAACGGAAAGCCTGACGGCCTTTCGCCGGCACGCCCTGAATCTTTTCTGATTATCTCACAGTTCTATTTCAGGGATCTTATTTCTCCTTAAAATCAATGTGCTTGCCCATTGTGCCCCGGAGGCGGTACCAGAAGCTTTGCGTTTCGGTAATTGGTTTGAAGGAATCCAGTCGATGAGCTTCGTATTTGATCTCCGGATCAGAGTGCGGCAGAGTTTTGAGGGTATCAAAAATCACCGGCAGGTATTGCAGGTCCTTAAGGCGGCGCTTGCCGAAGCGATAGGTCATGCGCGTCTGGAAAGGATCGGTGCTCAGGGCCATGTGCTCATAGCCCATTGATTTTCCCAGCCTATAGCTGTACCAGATGTTTTCGGTGCTGTGCTGCGCTCTGCTTTCCACAATGATATCTTCTGCCGGCACGCCCAGGGAGATGGCGTATAGCTTCATGATCTCCGCTTCCACATAAGGCGAATAGACCGAGCTGCCGCTCATGATGATCTTTTTGGTGAGGCCGCGCTTGTATAAATGCACGCTCCAGAGCACGCGCATCTGCATGGTCATGTCCCATTTGGGCGCTATAAAAGGCACGCCGGGCACAATGATGGCGTCGTAGGTTTTGTGTTTGGCCATAGCCCGCTTGGTGAGCTTAGCCGCCGAAGGCTGGAACAGCAGGCAGGAGCTCAGTAAAAGCCCTGTCATCAGGAGGAAAAAATACGTTATCCGGCTCATAGGTTTAGCAACATCCGGCCGGAGTTGTTGTCCGGCCGTTCCGTCTGATTCTGTGAGGTCACATCATCAAACTACAAGCCATTAAAATAAGAATTATTCTTTGATGATCTTAAAAGATCTCAGGCCCGAATCGTTTTTAACAGTCACAACATATAGCCCCGGAGTAAGGGAGCTGACAGGGAGGCTTGTGCTGAAAGCCTGTTTTAAAACGGTTCTTCCGAACGCATCCCGCACCTCTATCAGCGCGTCGTTCCAAAAATCATTTTTTGAGCTGATTTGCAGCGTGGAGCCTGTCGGATTGGGAAATACACGAAGGTCATTCTGAGCGGCCTTTAGCTCATGGACGCTCACATCCTCAAAATAATCGCAGGCACCGCTATATTTGTACTTGAGGTTGGTGATCTGGTTGTCGCCATAGCACCTGAAAATGCGGGAGCTCTGGATATCGGCAACGAGCGAGCAAAAATTATTCGGATTGAACGGATCTGTTTTTAAGTACCCGAAGCGCTCGTAGATCGTATCTGTCACCATTTGCGCCGGGCCGCCACCCTCGGCTACATAGTTTACCTTCTGCCATTTCAGGTTTTGTCCCTGGATGATCCGCTGGCCGGTATTCTCTACGGTGACAATACAGCTTACAGTACCGGTGCAATTGTAAGACTGGTGTATCATGTGCCATTTAGCGCCTATGGGCGCATTGAACCAGAACAGGGTATCAAATACCTGGCCCTGGACACTGGCTGTGGAAGTGTAATCATTGACGTATACCACCTGGTTGCTGTTGGTATAGGTGAAAATGGGCTTGTCATAGCCGGCATGATTGCCACTTGGACACGAAGTCTTCCCGTAACGCCTGATCATCTGGCAATTATTGCCATTAATAAGAGAGTCCTGGTAATAATCGTATTTTGAGTAGCCGTGGCAGAAAGCACTCTGCGAATCATAATACCAATAAGTGCCAACGCTCGGTGCCCATATTTGAGCTTCCAGAGTAGCTGTAACTGATGAAAGAAGAAGGAAGAGAAAGTAGAGTTTTTTCATAGCCGTTTTTTTTGCTAAAATACACCTTTTCACATAAGATCAGTCCCCGAACCAATATCCGGCTGCTTTCAGTCTATATTCGCGCCGTTTTAGGGCATATTCGGTAGAGGAGCTTATTTTCTGTACCAGTGAAAAAATGAGTACTTTAGAAAGCACATTTTCAGAATGACGGAGAAGCAGGATATCTATCTGTACTTAAAAAAGCACTGGGGCTACGATTCGTTCCGGCCTTTGCAGGAAGAGATCATCCTGTCGGTGCTTCAGAAAAAAGACACCCTGGCCCTGCTGCCCACCGGTGGCGGAAAATCGATCTGTTTCCAGATCCCCGGCCTGGTGATCGGCGGCACCTGCCTGGTGATCTCCCCGCTCATCGCTTTGATGAACGACCAGGTGCAGAATTTAAAAGCGCGCGGCATCAGCGCGGTGGCCATTACCTCGGTGATGAATGCCAAGGAGATCGATATTGCCCTCAACAATGCGGCCTTCGGCCATGTCCAGTTTTTGTACCTCTCTCCCGAACGGATCGAGAGCGAGACCTTCCGCCAGAAATTATCCTACCTGCCCATCGGCATGATTGCCGTGGACGAGGCGCACTGCATCTCGCAGTGGGGCTACGATTTCAGGCCGAGCTATCTGAAGATCGCCGAGCTGCGGGAATACTTCCCGAATGTCAACATCATGGCCGTCACGGCTTCTGCCACCAAAGATGTGGTGGAAGACATCCAGCTCAAGCTCGATTTTAAGAATGCCGGCGTGTTCCGCCAGTCCTTCGAGCGCAGGAACATCCGCTACATTGTGCAGCAGGAAGACAATAAATACGAGCGCCTCCTCAAGATCATTCACAACATCGGCGGCTCGGGCATTATCTATGTGCGCAACCGCAAGAAAACACAGGAGATCTGCAAATGGCTCATTCAGAATAAAGTGTCCTCTTCCTTTTACCATGCGGGCATCAATGCCAACGAGCGTGCCTCCATTCAGCAGGATTGGATAGCGAACAAAGCCCAGGTGATTGTGGCTACCAATGCCTTCGGGATGGGAATCGACAAGCCCGATGTGCGCTTTGTGGTGCACCTCGACCTGCCGGAAAGCCTCGAAGCCTATTTCCAGGAAGCGGGCAGGGCAGGGCGCGACGGTAAGCCGGCCTTTGCCGTATTGCTCTCACATCAGCAGGACATTGATGCTTTGAAACAACAGTTCGAAGAAAAAACGCCTACAGAAGCCGAGATCAAACAAGCCTACCAGGCCATCTTCAATTATTACCAGGTACCGGTAGAGAGCGGCGAAGGCCTGGCCGTGAGCTTTAACATGGACGAGGTAACGCGCAATTACAATATCAGGCCCGTTACCTTATTCAATAGCATCAAGTGCCTCGAAAAAGAAGGCTATTTCTCCTTCCTCGACAGCGGCTATGAGCCGCCCAAGGTGATGATGCTCATGGGCAAGGAAGACCTCTACAGTTTTCAGCTCAAGTTCCCGAGCTACGAGCCCCTGATCAAAACCCTGCTGAGGAGCTACGGCGGCCTGTGGGAAGGCTATGTGTATATTAAGGAAAAGGACCTGGCTTACCGCACCAAATATTCCGAATCGCTCCTGCAGCAGCAGCTCGAAGTCTTGAATAAGCAGGGTGTGCTTTCCTTTATCCCGCAAACCACGCAGCCCAAGCTCATCTTTTTGCAGAACCGCATCAACCTCAGGCATCAGAACATCAGCCTCATCAATTACCCGGTGCTTAAGCAAAAAGCGCTGCAGAGGCTCAACAGCGTGGTAAACTATGTGAGCGAAAACACCATTTGCCGCAGCCGCCTGCTGCTGGCCTATTTCAACGAAACCGAGTTTACAGATTGCGGTTACTGCGATGTGTGCATCGAAAAATACAAGACACAGCTGAGCACCGATGAGGGATTAATGGCAGAGATCAGGAAAGAGCTCACCTATAAAAAAATGAAGCTCGACGAGCTGGTGAAGCACTTCCCTTCTGTGGAGGCCAGGCGCATGATGACGGTCATCAACAGCATGATAGACGATGGCCTGTTGTCTATTGATAAACATAAAACTATCACATCCAGTTCATTATGACAGGAATATTATACCTCTTGCCGGTTGGCCTGGGCGACAGCGATCTGAGCGCCGTGCTGCCCCAAAAAAATATGGAGATCATCCGTGAGCTCAGCTGGTTTATTGCCGAGAATGCCAAAGAGGCCAGGGCTTTTTTGAAGCAGTGTGCTTACCCGGAGATCAGCCGCGCGCAGCTTTCGCTCATCAACCAGCACGCGAAGGCCGAGGAGCTCCGGTCTTTTTTAGAGCCCTTGCTGCAGGGCCACAACATGGGCCTGATGAGCGATGCCGGTTGTCCGGGCATTGCCGATCCGGGCGCAGAGGTCATCCGCATCGCGCACCAGAAAGGCATCCGCGTGGTGCCCCTGGTAGGGCCAAGCTCTATCGTCTTATCCATTATGGCCAGCGGCTTCAACGGGCAGAACTTTGCCTTTGTGGGCTATTTGCCCATTGATAAGAACGAGCGTAGTAAGCGCCTCAAAGACCTCGAGCAACTTACGATTAAGCAGAAGCAGGCGCAGTTCTTCATCGAAACGCCTTACCGCAACCAGCCCTTGTTCGAAGACCTGCTCAAAACCCTCAATCCTTCTTCCAAATTACTGGTAGCTACTAACATTACCTTAGGCGATGAATCCATCCAGGTGAAAACCATTGCCGCCTGGAAGAAAGTACCCGTTCCGGAATTTCATAAGAAGCCCACTATTTTTGGGATGTATTCGGAGTAGAGGATTTGTTTTGCCTTGATTTTTCTTTGGTTCTTTTCAGCCTCATGCTGGCTCAATTGTGTGCAACACAATTGCCCTATTCAAGACAAAGAAAGAACAAATCATAGTTGAGAAAATCTGATAGTATATTTGAATCATGCTCAAGGCCTCCTATTACTCCAACCCCGACGTCGTTTTCCTCGCAAAAGACCTCCTGGGCAAGACCCTTTGCACCCGCATCGGCGGCGTGCTCACGGGTGGCCTCATTACCGAAACCGAAGCTTACGCCGGTGTTACCGACAAAGCCTCGCATGCCTATGGCGACCGCAGAACCAAACGCACCGAAACTCTATACGGCCAGGGCGGCACCAGCTATGTGTATTTGTGCTATGGCATCCACCGGCTGTTTAATATTGTGACGAATGTCAAAGGCATTCCCCACGCTGTGCTCGTGCGCGCCATCTCCCCAACCATAGGCATCGACGAGATCCTGAGGCGCCGCGGCGCCAAGCTTTCTCCTACCTTGTGTGTAGGCCCCGGCAAGGTAAGCCAGGCATTGGGAATTGATCTCATCCACAACAAGCTCTCTTTAACAGGAAACGACATCTGGATCCGGGATGATGGTGTAAAGATCAACCCAAAGGACATCCAGGCAGGCCCGCGCATCGGTGTGGACTATGCCGGAGAGGATGCGAAGCTGCCGTACCGGTTTTGGGTGAGGGGTGTGGGGGAAGGAGTAATTGTGCACGATTGAAGTCTATTTCAAGGGCTTGTCAGTTCGAGCGCAGTCGAGAACTTGTATAGCCAAGTTCGAAGAGCGTTAAAACTAATAGCTTTGAAATTCAATATACTTTTGGGATATCCAGCATTTTGTTAAACTGTCTTTGTTTATTTTCAATTTCCCTTCTTTTTTAAGAGTAGTAATGACTCCTTCAACTAAGCACCAGCCACCTTTCATTTTTATTAAATTAACTTGTGTAAATGCATTGATGGTTCCTAGTCTACGCGATGTACTATGGCTTTTTTCATAAACAGGTGCATTTTTTGTGACGAAACAACTATTAGTTTTTTTAGGCGCTTGTACAACTTTTATAACATTAGTTATATTATTCGTGATTTGTGGAGATTTTGAAGAAATTATTTCCTTCACAAGTATCGATGCAAAAATGGCGGTAATACAGTTCACAAGCAATACAATAAGGTAAGTCTGTTGTTTAGTCATGCCAAATTTTTGAGTGATCTTATCAAGCCGATCAGTCAAAAGTTCATCGATCTTTTGGTAAGAGCGAGGATTGTCAGCTACAATACTTACAAGTTCCTGAACGTCTTTCTTTAATTCGGGTTGTTTTTCTAGGTCATCAGTCAGTTTTGAAAATTGTTCTTGTAAATTTTCATCATTTGTATCTTTGTTTGATTTAATAAAACTTGAAAAAGTAGAACCCGAAGCTATATCAAACGCATTTAGTGTGTTATTTTCTTTAAAATTTTTTGATGTAAATAGTTTATTATAATTTTCAAAATTAGCTAGCGATTTAGTTGGGGTTACAAAATTTGCAAAGCTTTGAGTTGCTTTTAAAAAAGCATCGTAAGTGCTGCTGTGTGTCAAAACACTAGTTCTCATGCCAGAAATAAGCGCTTCAGATGCGTTTAAAATAGATGCTTTTTCTTGTATGCCTGTAAATCTTGAAGCTATATTTCCTGCAAGAGCCAAGTTTGTGCCATTCATCTGTTCAGCAAGCCTATCTAGCATCATTTTATTTTGAAAAGAAGGAGATGTTATATACTCCAATGTAGTTGGCAGTTTAAATTTAGAGGCAGCAATAGCCATTTCAATACCGCCTAAAGCCTTCATACTTTTTTGACTGGCTTCAATAAGCTTATTCGCTGATCCTATTCCATTTATTTTATCCTGCATACGCTTAATATTGTCAAGCATGCCAAAAAAATCGCTATTTTCCATCATTTTAATTTGTTCTAAGTTCTATATCTTTAGTTTCAATAAGTACAGGTTTCTCCAGGTTATTTAATACTTCTATAAGTGTATTTCTACGTTGGGTTAATATTTCAAAGTTTTTGTGTAATTGGCGATGATGCCAATGAAGAATTTTTCTAATCTTTGATTTTAGAAAAGTTGCGAATTTAGATGGTGTCCCATGGCATATAAAGGCTATAAAAGAATATACACTTACTAAAGCAGAATTAAACTTTAATAGATCTAAAAAAATATCTTGATGACCGCTTTTATAGTACCAATAATCTAAGGCAATTATTGAAAGCCCAACGACAATGCGGGCAATAAGTAATACTTTTTTTTCCTTGCCTTTAAGATTAAGAATTTTTTTATCTAATGGATCAATTTCACTCTCAATAGTAGCTAACTCAGCTTTTAAAGTAATTATTTGCCTGTGGCGTTCCTCTTCTCTTAATCTTTCCTTTTCCTCTTCTGAAATTTCATTTTTTGTTTCTTTGAGTGGAATAGAGATAGCACCTGCTGAGAGAATGAGAATGACTAAGACAAAAATGACCACTATATAGATAAGTAGCCTATTAAATTCTTTTTTTTTATTAGAATTTTCCATAATAGTAAGCAAATTTCAATTGATAATGGGGGAATTGTAGAATTATTAAATCTAAGATAAAAAAAATATGGTAAGTAATAGCAACTAAGTATGATTTATGGATAGGTTTTCTGTTAATTCACTCGTTCAAAAACTTCTTGTTTAACGGTGAGCATCGCTGCAAAAAATCCCTATCTTTAACCATCCAATGAAAACCGACTACTCTTTTTTGCCCGAACATAAGCAACGCGAGCTCAGAGGCATCGTTACGGTGCTCATTCCGCGCTTTGCCGAGATCGAGATGATTATTTTGTTCGGAAGTCATGCCCGCAATGCCTGGGTGGTCGATTATTACACCGAAAAAGGCACCCAATATTCTTATATCTCAGATTACGATTTGCTCATTGTGCTGAGCAAGAACAGCCAGGCCAATAGCCATACCCTTACCCAGGCCATTAGCCAGCGCCTGCACGATATGCAGCTTCGGGCACCCGCGCACCCCATTTATCATGGGATCGACTTTGTGAACCACGAGCTGAGCGAAGGCTCCTACTTTTTTGGCGACATCAAAAAAGAAGGTATTTTGCTCTTTACCACCAACCGCTACCAGCTGGCCGATAAGCGCGATATGAGCCCGGTGGAAATCCAGGCCAAAGCCCAAAAGAATTTTGACCGGTGGTTCGAAAGCGCTAATGGATTTTATAAAGCATTTGAATTCTTTGTGAAAGATAATGATCTTAATATCGCAGCCTTTCAATTACATCAGGCAGCCGAGCGCTATTACGGAGCCATTCAGTTAGTCTTTACCGGCTATAAGCCAAAAACACATGATCTTGAAGTGCTGGGCAGCCTTGCCAAAGCCTGTAACATGGAGTTTAGCAAAGCTTTCCCTATGGGCAGCAAGCAGGAGCAGGATCGTTTCGATCTGCTGCGCCGCGCCTATGTAGATGCCCGCTACAACGATGAGTATTTCATCACCAAAGCCGACCTCGATTACCTGAGCGAGCGCGTGCAGTTCCTAAGGAAACTTACAGAGGAGATTTGTAAGGAGAGGATTAAGGAGTTTGTTTTATAAATTGCTATTCCTCAGATTCACCTTCTTCTTTTAAAATGATACCACGTTTTAATAAGAATTCGTCTATCTTTTTATCAACCTGAACTATAAAATCAGTTTTCTCAAGATTAATTTCAGTAATCACCTCTTTTTTAAATTTCTCTATTTCTTGCTTAAATTCCCAATTTTGCATTTCCGGTGAGGCATAAGTAATCACCCTATCAATAATTCTCGCTCCTGCTGCAAGAGTGCGTTCGCTATATGAAGCAAATGAATGAACTAATGAAACTAGTTTAGACTCGGTCAGAGGTTTAGTGCTTTCAGAAAAATCTAAAAACTTAATTGGATTTGTTATCCAGCCTTTATATATGGAACTCTGAGAAATAGAAATCATTGATGTGTCATAAGTTAAAATAATCCAATGCTCATTTTCGTTTTGAATTCGATCGTTAGTAAACTGAAGTGCATATATATCGTGGTTAATCAAATGTGGTCTTTTCTCAATACCAAGTTCGTCTAGTCGGTGAGTATATTCAATTTCAAAATCTCGACAGTCTCCCTGATTATAGAAAGGTACATTTGTAAAATGAACTCCAGCTTTACCCAAGATGGATTGGATATCTGTCATAATCGCTTGTATCCAACTCTTTACATCAGATCTTTCTGTTTTGATAGCTGTGCTATATGAACACAAATAATCCATAAATGAACTTGGTATCTTTACACCGGTCTTTTTCAATGCAAAGTAATTTGCGACAAAAGCGTTGGAGGAGAAAGCTAGTTCTTCTTCATCTAATTCTAGCCCATCGTATTTTCGAGCTCGGAATAAATGCCCAGCGCATTCATTTATGTAATAGTATGGTATGTACAATTTACATCCCAATTTTATTGCTTGGTGAACACTTCTTATGCTTAAATCGAAATACCTATTAACAGACCCTTTATACAGTTGCGAGCAAACATATGGAATCGCTACTGTCGGTTCAATCAGTATATTGAAATCGGTCCATCTATTAGCACCTAGGGCTTTAGCAGATGAAATTGGATTTGCGCCTTCTAGCGCAAGATAAATTGATGCTCTTGCGATTTTAGTAATTAAAGGATGATTAGAAGCGTTTTCCAATAGTTTTTTTATTAACTTATCTACTACGTTTAGAGCGATTTTTTTTTCTTTAACTAAAAAATCCTTGAGCTTATCTATGCCATTATTTTCAACTTCAAATAATGGATTTGAAACTATATTGGCTTTTACTTCTTTTAGATTACTTATTTGGTCTGAAATTGTTGCGTTTGCGATCCAGATAGCAACTTTTTTGGAGTCTTCATCGGTCCATGGGCAGTTATATTCATTTATTAATAGATCAACTTGAGCAGACGTTAAGCTAGAAAGCTCAACCTCGTACAGCATTTTTCTATCTAATAAATCTTTCTTTGAATCTGGATGTAATTCAATAAGGCCATCAGTAGTCCTTTTTATTTTATTTTTTCCAAATAGTGCTCCTATTCTTCTTTTAACAACCTCAATTTTGAGATCATCTAATGCAAGAAATTCTTTTACCTTATTAGATAATAAGTCATCGTTTATTTGTTCATTATTTGATAAGAGAAATAATACAGTATCATCATAAATACTGTTTTTCATTTGAATTGCATCATCAGACAAAAGCGTATACGAATGCAAAGCCATTTCTTTATAATCATATGAAGGAGTGTAATCTCTCGGCAGGGGATAATTACAGTCGTCAAGTAATTTGTTTAACAGGTTAGCATTTATTATTAAAGCCGCTATATGTCTCGGTACTAAACACATAACAGAAAGTCCTAACTCTACTGAAATAGTATTCTCTAATAATTTAGCTTCAACCTCTTCTAAGTTAAAAGAAGTAATAAAATAGTATTTAGAAACGCCTAGTTTATCAATTGCTTTTTTTGCATCTCGGTATGCTTTGGATTGAATCGCTGATTTTTGGGTCGTGATTTGATACGCTGCACTTATCCTATCTCCATTTGTTTTGAAGGATGCAAAATCAGTTCCACCATCACCTTTGCCGTCGACGTTTATAATGTTTAGATTAAATACATCAGTTAATACAATTCTACAGGCATTATCAAAATAATGTTTTCCTAGCCCGGCAATATGATTTGTCAATGTTTCTATATCCATAACTCATTTTTAATTATACCAAATATAGCTATCTTTACGAGACATAAGCCCCCTGATTGGCCGGATTGCTAACATCTAACAATCAACGTTTATGAAACATCCGGATAAGGCCTTTATCAAAGGCCTGGGCCTTGTGGAAAGGCCTGAAAGCAACCCTGCCCTGTGGCATTACCTGAGCCCTTTGGAGCGCGCCACCTACCGCAGCAATTTCCAATCTTTTACCTATGATCTCGAAGGCATTACCTTAGTGCTCGATGCACCTGTCGCCAAAGCGCTGTACCGTTGTTCGAAGGAGCACATCGTCAGCCTGCGCAACATCCTGCATCAGGCCAAAGTCAATTACCTGGTGAACAGCGATACGCGCATCCGCCGCTTTTTGCTAAAGCCCCTGGAGCAGCATGAACTTCCCACGCGCCTCTATCACCTGCTTAAGGAAAGCCGTTGCCGCCACATGGCCGACGTAGCCCTGATAGGAGAGAAGGCTTTGTATCTTAAGCGCGGTATGGGCAAAGGCATGTTGGCGTCCCTTCTCAATCTTTTTTCAGAGAACGGCTGCGCAATCCTCTTCATTTGAAGAGAACGTCGTCGTAGCGTGTGGGTATACCTGCGCCAGCGTTCCGATAGATATCGGAAGCAGCGGAAATCCTTTTGCCGGTTGCTGAGCACAGTCGAAGCACGGCAAAAGATTGCAACGAAAAGTGCGCCGGGGCACCCAAAAAATAATTCTCCTGCAAGATCAGGATGGCAGGCAATGATCTTTGATTTTTTTATCTGGTGAAAAACGATGCCTCGCGAAGGCAATTTTAAAATTTAGTTTGCCTTCGCAGCACATGAAAAGGGCTGTTTTCATCCCCGTAATTTTACCTGATTTTCATGTTCACGAAAAATAATTCACACTTTACCGAAGCTGATATTTTCATAGCCGAAAAATAAAATCGTTTGGATGAATAAAATGATTGTCTTCCAAAACCTTATTCCCATAAGGCTTCCGCCGCTTCGCCGCATGCAACTTTTAAAAAATACCTCCGTTATAGCCCTTAAACACGTCCCCTATTTACAAATCCTAAAAACAAGTTTTTATGTCATCAACATCAGAAACCGGCAACGCCAAAAATGTTGCCAACTTCGAAAACCTCATTGCCTTTTGTACAGCCTACGGTAGCGCTTACAATCCCAGCAAGGCAAACCTCCAGCTTAGCGCCCTTCAAACACAGCTCGCCAGCTGCCAGGCCAACATCGCCTCCGTGGCTTCCACAGCCGTAGCCTACAACAATGCCGTGAATGCCCGCGCGCAGGCCTTCGAGGGGCTCAGCAAACTGGCCACGCGCCTCGTGAATGGCCTCGATGCCACCGATGCCTCCAAAGAAACCGTAAAAAATGCCCGGAGCATTGTGGTCAAATTGCAGGGCCGGGGAGGGGCCAAGCTCACCAAGGCCGATGCCGGAAAATCAGGGCCCGTCAATGCCGATGATCCCGTAACCGATACGCCCAAAACCATTTCCAGCTCCCAGCAGTCCTTTTCCAACAAGGTAGAGCATTTCTCAAAAATGATCGAAACCCTGTCTGCCGAGCCAGCCTACCTACCCAACGAAACCGATTTGCAGGTGGCTACCCTCAATACCTTGCTCACTACTCTCAAGAATACCAATACAGGAGTCATCAATGCTTACACTACCCTGAGCAATGCCCGCATCTCGCGCGACCAGTCCCTGTATAACCCTGCCAAGGGTTTGGTGCAGGTAGCTAAAGAAGTCAAGATGTATGTCAAATCGATCTTTGGTGCTACAAGCCCTCAGTTCCATCAAGTGAATACGATCAGCTTTAAAACAAGATAAAGCCAGGATCAAACGGCAGGCACACCTATGTGCCTGCCGTTCTTTTAACAGGGAGCAAGGTCTTGCCACAGCGTTGCGCCGTCTCTTATAAAACTTCCGCCGGCTCTCATGCATTTTCCAATGGCTTCGATGATTTTCGCAATGTCTTTAACAAAACTCCCGCCGGCTCTGATGATTTTAACAAGGTCTTTAACAAAACTCCTGATGGCTCCGATGATTTTAACAAGGTCTTTAACAAAACTCCTGATGGCTCCGATGATTTTAACAAGGTCTTTAACAAAACTCCCGGTGGCTCCGATGGTTTTAACAATGTCTTCAATAAAACTCCCGCCGGCTCTGATAGTTTTAGTAATGTCTTTAATAAAATGGGGCAAACAACGCCCTTAAAACCGACGCCCTCCCCAGGCCCTGTTGATATGTTTTCTTGTTTGGAGAAATCCCTCTCCTGTTTTGAAGTATTTCCCGTCTGATTGCCGTTAAAAATCGGCGTCAAAAAACAGCCGTTCGTTTTACTTTTACAAAATGCCTACAACTTCGGTCTGTTGTATAGTCCATCATTTTGGTATAGGGCACAGGGGTGCTGTCGTTTGGTATCGCCTGATTTTACAGCAACTTCCGGAGGTTTTTAACAAGTGGAAAAACCACCACCAGGCTCTTGAAAAATTTCACCTCAATAATTTTGAACTAAGGAGCCGGTGCTTTTAATTTAGTATTAACCAAAACCATTCCCTGATGATGAAACATTTACTACTTTTTGGTTTGACCCTGTTCTTTGGAAACATGTTCGCTCAAACCCCTCCACAAAGGAATTGCGGCACCATGCAGCATCACAATTACTTATTGCAAACAAGGCCCAATTACCAGAACGATCTTATCCAGTATGAGCAGGTCATCAACCAGTACCTGCAGGATAAAGCCAGCGGCACACTGGCTGCCCGTACGAGCTCCAATCCCATTGTCACCATCCCGGTGGTGGTACACGTATTATACAATGGCGCTGCCGAGAACATTACCGATGCCCAGGCGGCCTCGCAGGTGCAGGTGCTCAACGATGACTTTGCCAAATTCAACAGCGATGCCAGCAAGGTCACGCAGCCTGCTTTTGCTGCCGTAGCCTCGGGTGCCAACATCCGCTTCTGCCTTGCGCAGCGCGACCCCAGCGGCAATGCCACCACGGGTGTGGTTCATAAAGCCACCACGGTTGGCACCTTCGGTACCAACGATGCCGTTAAGCACAATTCGTCGGGCGGCGACGATGCCTGGGACGTAACCCGTTACGTGAACATCTGGGTCTGCGACCTTGGCAGCCAGCTGCTCGGCTATGGCGAATTTCCAACCGCTTCCTTAAGCAATACCTGGGGGCTTGTGATCCACTATAAATATACCGGCAGCGGCGGCTCGGCCATTGCGCCGTATAACTTAGGAAGAACGGGTACCCACGAGTTCGGCCACTGTTTTAATCTGTTGCACATCTGGGGCGATGATGGTACCGGCTGTTCGGGGAGCGACCAGTGCTCCGACACGCCTAACCAGGCCGGTGAGCATTACGGCTGCTTTCCGCAGGGTTCCATCCAGACGGATGGCTGCACAAGCGCCAGCCCCGGTGTGATGTGGATGAACTATATGGACTACACCGATGATGCCTGTATGTATATGTTCACGGCACAGCAATGCGCGCGCATGGAAGCCGTGGTGAACACCGCTCCCTGGAATGTCCTGCAAAGCTCCAACGGCTGTACGCCCGTAACCACACTGGACGCGGGGATCTCTGGTATCGTGACGCCGGTTAATGGCTCCTCGGCCTGTATCACGAGCGTTACGCCAAAGATCAACCTGGTGAATGCAGGATCCACAACACTTACCTCTGTAAAAATATTGTATAAAATGGACGCCACAGCCACGCAAACCCTCAACTGGTCCGGCTCCCTGGCTACATCGGCTTCTACCCTTCTTACGCTCAACAGCTATACCGGCCTGACGGCCGCAGCCCACACCTTTTCGGTTTGGGTAACAGCGCCTAACGGCTCAAGCGACCAGAACGCGGCGAACAACGCCATGGTTTCCAATTTTACGGTCACCTCCGTGCCGACAGGTTCTGCCCTTCCGTTTACAGAAGGATTTGAGACCGCCACCTTCCCGCCTGCGGGATGGCAATTGCTCAGGGCGGCTACCGTCAATACGGTTAATTCCTGGTCGAGGCTGGCCAATACCACGGGCCTTACCGCCGGCAGTACGGCCATTGCCAAGATGGATAATTATTCCGGCTCTACGCTCGACATTACAGGACAGCTGGACGCCCTGCGCAGCCCGGCCCTCGATTTTTCCACGGCCAACAGCAGCCTTAAAGTGCGCTTCGATGTATCGCACCGCATCTATGATACCTCTACCAGCGATTCGCTCAACGTCTATATCTCTACCGATTGCGCCACCACCTGGACCCGCCTGTATACCAAAGGCGGCTCGCAGCTGGCAACCCTTACAGGCGGGCAGACCTCGGCCTATACACCTACTGCCAACGCGCAGTGGCGCCGCGACAGCATCAGCCTTTCCGCTTATGCCGGTCAGCCGAGCGTGTACCTGAAATTCGAATCGCGTAGCAACTGGGGCAATAATTTGTACCTGGATAATATCAATGTGAGGAATACCATTGCCGCGGCGCCTACCGCCAGCTTTGCCTCGGTGCCGGCCAATTGCCCGGGCACAACGATCACCCTGGCCGATCAGTCCCTCAACGGGCCTACAAGCTGGTCCTGGTCGATGCCGGGAGCGTCTCCGCCAACTTCCACGGCTCAGAACCCAAGCATTACCTATACAGCCGGTGGTACTTATACCATCAGCCTGACGGCCACCAATGCTACCGGGTCGAGCACACCTTACACACAAGTAGTGACGGTGAATCCTAAGCCAGCGGTAGCGGTAGCATCCGCTACGGTATGTGCCGGAACAACCGCCACCATCACGGCCTCCGGCGCTGCGTCCTATTCGTGGAACACAGGCCAGAATACCGCTGCCATTGCCAATGCTCCTGCCGCTACTACCGTTTATACGGTAACGGGAACCTCTGCTGCCAGCTGTACCAATGTGGCTACCGGTACGATAACGGTTAAGGCCCTGCCTGCGGTAACCGCCAGCAGTGCCACCATCTGTGCCGGTACCAGCGCAGTGATCACGGCCGGTGGTGCTTCAACTTACACCTGGACAAGCGGCCCCGCTATGGCGGCTTATACGGTGAGCCCTGCCACAACAAGCATCTATACCGTAACAGGTACCGGCTCCAATGCCTGTGTCAATACCCAAACAACCAATGTAACGGTTAACGCCCTGCCCTCGACGGCTGTAATTTCCGCCACGATCTGTGCCGGCGCCACCGGAACGCTCAGCGCCAGCGGAGCCAGCACCTACACCTGGAATACGGGAGCCACAGGCGCCAACCTCACGGCCAGCCCGTCTTCCAATACAAGCTATACCGTCACCGGAACGTCTGCGGCAGGCTGTGTGAAAACGGCCACCGGATCTATTACGGTAGGAAGCGCTCCTGCTATTTCCCTGAGCTCGGCAACGGTATGTGCCGGAGGCTCGGTAGTGCTCTCTGCCAGTGGTGTCACCAGCTATACCTGGACCTCAGGACCAAATACGCCTACCTATACCGTAACACCTTCTGCCACGACAGTATATACTGTATCCGGAAACCTGACGGGCTGCTCGACGGCAGCAGTCAAAACCGCGACGGTAACCGTCAATACGCTTCCAAACGTTACTGCCACCTCGGCGACAATCTGTGCCGGTAATACGGCTAACCTGACGGCTTCCGGTGCTTCTTCCTATGCCTGGAACAATGGTGCCACTACCGCCAATACTTCGGTGAGCCCATCAGCTACCACGACCTATACCGTTACCGGTACCTCCGCAGCAGGCTGTGTGAATACCGCCATCGCCAATGTGCTCGTGAATGCCCTGCCGAATGTTTCGGTAAGCTCGGTAACCATTTGTGCCGGCTCGTCCGCTAATCTCAATGCATCAGGCGCTTCCTCCTATGCGTGGAATACAGGCGCTACCACGGCAAACATCAGTGTAAGCCCTGCTTCCACAACCATGTATACGGTAACGGGAAGCTCTGCCCAGGGCTGTACTGCCGATGCCACGGCCCAGGTGTATGTGACCGCAGCACCCATCATTACCGTCAACTCGGCTTCGGTATGTGCCGGCTCAGCGGCCTTACTAACGGCCAGCGGTGTAACGTCCTATACCTGGAATACGGGAGCTAACGGTTCGGGTTTGTCGGTTTCGCCTTCGTCCACCACGGTATACACCGTGAGTGGCAGCCTCGCCGGCTGCAGCACGCAGGCCATGCAAACAGCCACGGTAACGGTGTACGCCCTGCCTTCGGTAAACCTTGCGCTCGCCATGGATGTGGCCTGTGTGAATAATGGCCCGGTAAACATGAACGGAACGCCGGCAGGCGGCAGCTATTCCGGACCAGGAGTAAGCGGCAATACCTTCAACCCGGCAACAACCGGCGCGGGCACTTATACCATTACGTATGCGTATACCAATAGCAACGGCTGTACAAATACCTCTTCCAAAACAATCACCGTAGATCTTTGCACCGGCCTGGAAGAGATCAACGGTGGTGAGCTGGTCATCTATCCTAACCCGGCAAAAGAAACACTCAGCGTGAAATTCGGGACACTACCGGATAATAATGCCACCGTGGAATTGTATGACGCTATTGGTAAAATGGTGATATCACAGAAAGCCACGGAGCAGTTGCTAACACTGGATGTGCAGGCTTTTGCCAAAGGCATCTATACCCTGAGGATTGTATCGGGCAACAGCCAGGTAGTAAGACGGATTGTGAAAGAATAACAAACCCTTAATTGATAAAACCCCAAAAGCCCTGCAGGTATGATCTGCCGGGCTTTTTTGTAGCCGCAGGATTGCAAATCCTGCGGAACTGTGTACTATTAAATCTTTAGCCCCGTAGGGGCTTAATGTTTATAGAATGAATATATTAATAAGTTCTGCGTGCCGTAGGTATGCTATGTTGTTCTGTTTTTTGTTTTGCTTCGAAGGATCCGCAATCCTGTGGAGCGTTAACCTTTAAGAACCAGATATCACTTTCTCTTTTCTCTCTGCGTTTCTTTGCGCCTCCTTCGCTTCTTTGTGGTTCCTGCTTTTCTTACGTCAAACAAAAAACCCGTTACAGTTTTCTGCAACGGGTTTCTGTTTTGTTGTTATCACCAACAAACAATACATTTTATTTAATAGGCTGCATCACCTCTAAGGTAATGTTGATGGTAACGTTCTCGCCTAAGCCACCGCCTTCGCCGATCCCGAATTTGGTACGGTCGATTACGGCTTTGCCTTCAAAGCCACCCACGTTGAATTTGCCATAGTCACCCATGTCTTTCGCTTCCATACCCATGTAGTTGAAAGGAATGTTCGTTTCTACGGTTTTGTCTTTGATGGTCAGCTTTCCTTTGGCAATGTAAGCGAACTCACCTTTCAGCGTGTCTTTTACAATCTCAGAGGCTTCGTACCTGATTTTCGGATATTTGGCAGCGTCGAAGAAATCAGCACCTTTGATGTGCTCATCGCGCATGTTGTTTTGTGTGTTCAGGGTTTTAGCATCGATCTGGATAAAGATCTTGGTGCCGGGGTTCTCTAAGTTTACCCAACCGCTGTCGATGAGGGCAGTACCTTTGGTATTGGTCACAATATGCTTGATGCTGAAATCCAATGCCGAGTGAGAGCCATCCACTTTGTAGAAGCCTTTCAGCTCGTTCACATCTTTCTGATTAGCCATTTCCAGGCTATCGCAGTTTACCTCTTTTCCGTCAACCACACATTTCTTCACTTCGGTAACGATAGCCGTTTTGTGTTCTGTGCCACCACCGATACCGTAAATGTAAGGAGCGATCACTAAAGAAACGATCGACATTAATTTGATGAGGATGTTCATAGAAGGACCGGAAGTGTCTTTGAACGGATCACCTACGGTGTCACCGGTTACAGAAGCTTTGTGCGGCTCCGATTTTTTGTAGAACATTTCACCGTTGATCAGCACACCCTTCTCAAATGATTTCTTGGCATTATCCCAGGCGCCACCGGCGTTGCTTTGGAAGATCCCCATTAACACACCCGATACGGTAACACCGGCCAATACACCTCCCAATACTTCAGGTCCCCAGATAAAGCCAACGATTACCGGAGTAACGAGGGCAATAGCGCCAGGCAACATCATTTCGCGGATAGAGGCTTTGGTAGAGATAGCCACGCATTTTTCGTACTCAGGCTTGGCTTTGTATTCCATGATGCCCGGAATCTCGCGGAACTGGCGACGTACTTCCTGCACCATGTCCATAGCTGCTTTACCAACCGCCTGGATACATAAAGCCGAGAAAATGAACGGAATCATACCACCCACGAATAAACCCGCTAATACAGGCGCTTTGTAAATGTCAATCGCATCGATACCGGCAATTCCTACGAAGGCAGCAAATAAAGCCAGGGAGGTTAAAGCAGCAGAAGCAATCGCGAATCCTTTTCCGGTAGCCGCCGTTGTGTTACCAACCGCATCTAAGTTATCCGTACGCTCACGTACTTCGGGAGGAAGCTGGCTCATTTCGGCAATACCACCGGCGTTATCAGCGATAGGGCCGAAAGCGTCGATTGCTAATTGCATAGCCGTTGTAGCCATCATACCGGCAGCAGCAATCGCCACACCGTATAAGCCTGCAAAATAATAAGAACCCATAATACCACCCGCTAAGGTCAGGATAGGAATCACGGTAGATTTCATACCTACGGATAAACCACCGATGATGTTGGTAGCATGGCCTGTAGAAGATTGCTGAATGATCGATAATACCGGTTTTTTACCCATGGCGGTGTAATACTCGGTCACAATACTCATAATGGCACCAACGATCGTTCCTACCACAATAGCTGCAAAAACATTTAATTTGGAGAACTCGTATCCGCGAAGATTTAACGTGTCAGGCAACATATACATCACCACAAAGTAAGATGCTACAACGGTTAGCACCATTGATGCCCAGTTACCCATGTTCAGGGCATTCTGTACATTTGATTTTTCATCTTTAATAGTTACGAACCAGGTTCCTACGATAGAGAATAAGATCCCTAAACCGCAGATCACCATCGGTAATAAGATCGGCGACATGCCGTTAAATCCGTCAACAAAAACGTCGTTTACTTTTGCAACCACGATCTCCTGCCCCAATACCATGGTTGCTAAGATGGTGGCTACATAGGAACCGAAAAGATCCGCGCCCATACCGGCTACGTCACCCACGTTATCACCTACGTTATCGGCAATAGTCGCAGGGTTACGAACGTCATCCTCAGGGATGCCCGCTTCCACCTTACCTACTAAATCTGCACCAACGTCAGCCGCTTTGGTATAGATACCGCCGCCTACACGCGCAAATAAGGCGATAGACTCAGCACCTAAAGAGAAGCCTGTGAGTACTTCGATAGCCGTGCTGATCTGGTGTTCGCCAAGCCCGACAAACATCGTGAGGAATACAATAAATAAACCGCCTAAGCCTAAGATGGCCAAACCGGCAACACCCAGGCCCATGACCGTACCGCCTGTAAACGATACTTTCAGCGCTTGCTTTAAGCTGGTACGTGCCGCCTGCGTGGTACGCACATTGGCTTTGGTAGCCACCCTCATGCCGATATAACCGGCAGTAGCGGAAAATACCGCACCGATAATAAAGGCAATGGCAATGATCCAGCTGGAGTGGATCTGGCGGCCGTGAACTTCGTGGATGGTTCCTGAGTACGCTAATAAAGCGGCAGCGAACACAACAAAAATGCTTAATACTTTCCATTCCGCTTTTAAGAAAGCCATGGCGCCGTCGGCAATATAGCCGGCGAGTTCTTTCATGTTCTGATCTCCGGCATCCTGCTTGCTTACCCAGGCAGATTTTATAGCCATTACCAATAAACCAACGATACCTAAAACAGGTACTAAATAAATTACTAAATCATTCATATATCAAATACAATTAAATAAGGGTTGCAAAAATAAGCATTAATCTGAAAATTAAAAATAATTAATTTGCTGATAATGAGTGAATTGTGCTATTTGTGAGGTGAGAGACGCATCAGAGAGGCGAAAGACAGAAGTATTTTGAATTAAGACCTTTCGCCGGGTATTATAATAAGAAACAGTGGATCGGAATTTTGAGCATGTCATTCCTGAGAATTAAGCGCCAGGGATGGAGCGATCTGTTTGAGCTCCTTTGCCTGTCCCGGAGGGCAAACAAAGAGCGAGTCACGACAGGCGCCCAAAAATTCATTCCCTGCACAGCACATCACCCGGGATGATGCAGCTTGAGAATAAGAAAAAGGAGAAGCCATAAGCAAGCCTAAAACACCCGTTCCAGCGCGATCTTAAACCAGCTGGTATAATTTTCCGGGTGAAGCGCCACCTCTTTCCTCACAGCCTCCAGGCTTAACCATTGAAAGGCATTGACTTCCGCCGGGTTAATGACAGGATCCGTATGGATCGTTCCGGTGAGCACATAGTCGAGCTCATGCTCGGTAAGCCCGTTCTCGAAAGGCGTTTGATAGATAAAAGAAGTTTTGATGCTGAGCTCGCAGGCAATTCCCATCTCCTCAAACAGGCGACGGTGAGCGGCATCCTTCACGGTTTCGTGTGGCCGTGGATGCGAGCAGCAGGTATTGGTCCATAAGCCGCCGCTATGGTATTTATCGAGCGCGCGCTGTTGCAGCAGCAATTCGTTTTTAGCGTTGAAAATGAAAATGGAGAAAGCGCGGTGTAGCTTTCCTTCGCGGTGCGCCTGCAGCTTTTCCATCACCCCGATGTCATTGTCCTGCTCATCCACCAATATCACATACTCATCGGCCATTAAAAAATCTTTTTGGTATAGGAACTTGCCTTTGATTTAATGAGTAAATAACATCCTCCGCCCTTCGGGCACCTCCTTCAAAGGAGGAATTTGTGTATCGCAAAATTACAAAAGATTTAAACTGTGGCGAACATAAGAGCTGGCAAATAAAGCCATCTTCTGCGAATTGGGAATACGGATCCGCTCTTCGAGAATGCGTTCGGGATGCAGGGATTTTATTTTATTGAAAAGCTTCCGGTAATAGATATAGGCCACGTACACCCCGAAGCGGGAGTCTTTCGGCAGCAGCTTGATGCCTTCCAGCCCTTTATTGAAGTCAATTTCAATATCATCTTCCAGCGCCGCTTTGGTTTCCGGGTCCAGCTCCTTTAATTCCACATTCGGAAAATACACACGGCCCATGCCCAGGTAATCGGCATGCAGGTCGCGCAGGAAATTGATCTTCTGGAAAGCCGAACCGAGCGCCATGGCAAAAGGCTTTAGCTCATCATACATCTTCTGGTCTGCCTTCACAAATACCTTCAGGCACATCAGGCCCACCACTTCTGCGCTTCCCAGGATGTATTCCTTGTAGCCGTTGATGTCGTATGCTTTTTTGTCAAGGTCCATCTCCATGCTTTTGAGAAAAGTGGCGATGAGCGTATGATCGATCTTATAATCATTTACCACTTTCTGAAAGCTGTTCAGCACGGGGTTCAGGCTGATGCCTCTTTCTATAGCCTTGAAGGTGTCTTCCCTGAATTCGTCGAGCAGTACTTTTTTATCATAGTCATGAAAGGTATCCACGATCTCATCGGCAAAACGTACAAAGCCATAAATGCCATAGATAGGCTCGCGAAAATGAGCGTGTAAAAACCGGATGCCCAGCGAAAAAGAGGTGCTGTAGCTGTTGGTTACCAGTTTACTGGTTCTTACACTAACCTTGTCAAATAATTGTTTCATGCTTCAAGTTTGCTAAGATAACAAAATTATTTGTCCTTCTATAATTTAGCAATACCCATCCATGTGTATTTTTAGTTACCCGACAGGTACTTTTTAACCTGCTCTGCCACCAGCTTTCCGGAGATGAGGCTTGGCGGAACACCGGGGCCCGGAACGGTGAGCTGCCCGGTATAGAATAAATTTTTAACATTTTTGTTCTTTAAGGCCGGTTTTAAAATAGCCGTTTGGGAAAGTGTATTGGCAAGCCCATACGCATTGCCCTTAAAGGAGTTGTACTCGCTGATAAAATCCCCGGTCGCAAAATCGCGCCGGTAAATCACATCATCCCTGAATGACTCTCCCGTAAAGCGCTCGATCCGCCGGATCACTAAATCGAAGTAATGGTCGTTGGTTGCTTTGTCATCCGCCAGGTTTGGCGCAATGGGGATGAGGATAAACAGGTTTTCTTTTCCCGCGGGTGCCGTCTGCGGATCCGTCTGCGAAGGACAGCTCACATAGAATAACGGTTTTGCAGGCCATTGCGGTGTGCTGTAAATTTCTTTGGCGTGCACATCGAAATCCTCATCAAAAAATAAGTTGTGATGCAGCAGGCCCTTGAGCTTTTTATTAACGCCTACATAAAAGATCAGGCTGGAAGGGGCCATTTTCCGGCTTTCCCAGTAGCTGTCGGAATAATTGCTGTAAGCAGGATCGAGGAGCACCTTATCCGTAAACCGGTAATCGGCGGAGGACACGAGAGCATCGAAGCCTTTATAGTCAGTATCTGTTTTGATGACGCTTGCTTTTTTATGCTCTACCGAAATTTTAGAAACATCGGCCTTAAAGATAAATGTCACGCCAAGCTCCACTGCCAGCTCATGCATGGCATCCACAATCTTTACCATGCCGCCTTTCGGGTACCAGGTGCCGCCCACCATGTCGGCATAATTCATCAGGCTGTAGAGCGCCGGCGTGTTTTGCGGCAGGGCTCCCAGGAACAGCACCGGAAACTCGAGCAGCTGAATGAGCTTAGGATTGGAGAACGATTTGCGGATGTGCTTCGACATGGAGGTGAGCACGTCCAGCTTAAACAGGCCTTTCAGAAAACGCGCATCCATAAATTCCGTGAGTGAAATGCCGGGCCGGTATACCAGGTCGTGCATACCCACCTTGTATTTGTATTCCGCTTCTTTTAAAAACTGTTTTAATTTTTCCGCGCTGCCTTTTTCCACACGCTCAAACAAGGCGTAGAGCTCATTCATGTCCGAAGGAATATCCACCGGGCCGTCCTGGTAGAACACGCGGTAAGAAGGAGAGAGCCGTTCGAGCTCATAATAGTCGGACACTTTTTTTCCGAAGTCGGCAAAGAATTTTTCAAAGATGTCGGGCATCCAGTACCAGCTCGGGCCCATGTCAAAAACAAAACCCTGCGCCTCAAACTGCCTGGCCCTGCCGCCCACGCGGTCGTGTTTTTCGAGCACCGTTACCTTGAAGCCTTCTTTGGCGAGGTAACAGGCAGCAGACAAACCTGAAAACCCGGAGCCGATAATAGTCACTTGTTTTGACATTGGAGAACACGAAAAATAATGCTTAAACTTACGGAATATTTATAGAATAGGGAGAAGGCCCCGCAGATTTCGCAGGCACTTTTAATATAAGTTCTGCGCGGATCTGCGTGATCTGCGGGAAAAAAGAAGGAAGTCAAATGCAAAAGAATATCATCATCATAGGTTCGGGTGTGGCTGGCCTGGCAGCAGCAGTAAGGCTTTCGGCGGCAGGGCATAAGGTTACGGTAGTGGAAGCCAACAATTACGTCGGCGGAAAGCTTACCGCACAAAACATCGGGCGCTACCGCTTCGACATGGGCCCTTCGGTATTTACACTTCCTAACCTGGTAGAGGAGCTCACAAACATCAGCGGTACCAAACGGAAATTCGACTACCTGGAGCTGGACAAGATCTGCAACTACTTTTATGAAGACGGGACAAGGCTCACCGCTTATACGGACAAGTACAAATTTGCGGAAGAAGTAGCTGCGAAGCTTGGAGAAGAGAAACAATCGGTTTACGATCAATTGAACTACAGCGCCACGGCTTATGAGCTTACGTCGGAGATCTTCATGGAGAAATCCCTGCACAAGCTCTCCACCTTTCTCAACCTGAAAACAGCCAAAGCAATCCTGAACATCGGGAAGCTGAAGATGAACCAAACGATGAACGAGCTGAACAGCGCGCGTTTCAAAAATAAGAAGACCGTGCAGCTCTTCAACCGCTTCGCTACCTATAACGGTTCGGACCCTTACCAGGCACCGGCCATCATCAACATCATTGCCCACCTCGAGCATAACATCGGTGCCTTTGCTCCCAAAGGCGGCATGCACGATATTACAAAGCACCTGTATGAAATCAGTAAAGAGCTTGGTGCTGTTTATCACCTGAACACGAAAGTAAAACAGGTAAAAACAGTGAATGACAAAGCCGTTGGCGTGATCACCGGTCAGGGAGAATTAATGGCAGACATTGTGGTGAGTGATGTGGACATCAAGCAGCTCTACACAAAGCTCCTCGACAAAAAGTATTATCCCGAAAAGATCCTGGAGCAGGAAAAGTCCCTGTCGGCGCTGATCTTTTACTGGGGCATCAAAAAAGAATTCAAAGAGCTTGGCCTGCACAATATCCTGTTCAGCGCTAACGGGGAGGAAGAATTTAAAACGATGTTCGGGGAGAAAAAGCCCTATCACGATCCGACGACCTATATCAACATCACTTCGAAAGTGACGCCCCGCGATGCGCCGGATGGGTGTGAGAACTGGTTTGTCATGGCAAACGTGCCACACAATACTTCCGGCGAACCGGTACACTATGTGCAGGAGATGCGAAAACACATCGTCGCTAAAATTAACCGCGTGCTGAAAACCGATATCGAATCTTTTATAGAGGTGGAAGATGTGCTCGATCCTTACCTCATCGAGCAGCGCACGGGATCTTCGGGCGGCTCGCTCTATGGCAATTCTTCCAATAATAAGTACGCCGCTTTTTTACGACATGCCAACAACAGCAGCAAAATTAAAAACCTGTATTTCTGTGGAGGAAGCGTGCATCCCGGCGGTGGCATTCCTTTAGGCTTGCTGAGCGCTAAGATCGTGGCTGAGATGATTGCGGAGAAGGCTTGATCTTTTTGATTTACTCAAACATCAGTACAATCGTGGTTCCTCCGTTTAGTTGACTTTCAACCTTGATCCGGCAATGAATCACTTTAGCCAGATCGCGGATGAGGTGTAAGCCCAGGCCGGTTTTTATCCCAACCACTTCCGTTTCATCATACAGGGCTTTAAACTGCTGCTCGCTGCCACCGGGGCCATTGTCGGTAATGGATAAATAGGTGTTGTGATCTTCCCGCCAGGCTTTCCATACGATAACAGGATCGCCGGTTTTTTCCAAAGCCGTCACCGCATTACCGGTGAGGTTTCGCATGATCGTTTTTAAATAGTCGGAATCGCTTACGAGGTTGAGGTTTTCCGGATCTTCAAAATTCATCCGGATCGTTTCAGAACTTAAAAAATGATTACGAAGGTCTTCAAATAGTTGCGCCACCTTAACAGGCTTAAACACCGGTTTAAAATTCTGCATTTGCCCCTTGCTCCAGAGAAGCAGGTCTTCCATCGAGACCAGCAGGTTTTCGGCTGCGCTTACCACCTTGCTTTCCATCTTCTGCTTATCCTGTTCCGTGAGTAGTTCGGGGCTTTCGTTCTTCAGGTGAAGGAAGTGGATCAGGTTGCTCACCGGGCTTCTCAGGTCATGGTTCAGGATAGAGAAGAAACGGGTTTTGATCCGGTTTGCCTCTTCCAGCTCTGCATTCAGCTTGTGTAGTTTATCGTTGATTTTCCGGCGGCTGCGGTTCTGGTAGATCAGCAAGATCACAATGACCACAAACAATAAGATGCCGGAAATGAGAAACCACTTTTGCTTTTCCTTGGCCTCTAGGTTTAGTTTCGTCACTTCAATCTCCGTATCGCGCATTTCAATGGTGCGCTCGTCCTGTAAGTTCTGGAGCGATTGCTTGTTCTTCGAATTATAAATCGAGTCCTTATACATGGCATACGTTTTATAAGCGGCGAGGCTATTTTCCGGCTGTTTTTTGAAAGCGTAATATTCGGAGAGGTACAGGTAATCGTTGATGAGTGCTTCGATGTTCCCCTGCTTTTTATTGATCTCCAACGACTTCAGGATATTTTCCTTACCTGTTTCTAATTCCTTTTCGCCTCCCGAAAGCATGCCTTTTTTAAGCTGCGCATAGCCGATGTTCTGGAGCGTCGAAGCCATCAGGATCTCATCGCCCATGCTTTGTATAACCTTGAGCGCTTTGTTCGAATACTCAAGGCTGAGCTCGTATTGCTTTAACGACAGGTAAGCAGAGCCGATCCAGCTATGGATAAATACCAGGTTTGAGCCATCGTCGTTTTTGGAGATCAGTATTTTTTCGGCTTCCTGGTATGCCTGCAAGGCTTCTGCATGCCGGTTTTGTTTCTGATACACGAGCCCTTTGCTGGCAATGTTCATCGCCATCGCCTCGTCTTCATTGCCAAGTGCGTTGAACAGCCTGATGGCGGCCTCGTAATTTTCAAGTGCTTTATCGTAGCTCTCCGTCGCGGTATAAATATTGGCGATGTTTTGATACACAGAGGCTGCATTCATTTTGGCATTTTTCTCCCGGGAGCTTTCGAAGCCCTTCGATGCTTTAAAAAAATGATCCAGGGCTTCCGGAAAACGGTTTTGATTGGCTTTTAAAATTCCCAGCTGGTTATTGACGGTGGCCAGGCTATGGCGGTCTGCCGTTCTTGCAAAGATCTCTTCGGCAATGCTTAGCTGTTTCAGTGCTTTCATGAGATCGCCTTTGGAGATCAGGTGCCGCGCCATATTGATGTGCCCGGTGCCAATACCTTTTTGCCAGCCCAATCCCGTTCCCAGGTTGATTTCCTTATCGGCATAGGATAAGCCCTTGCTGATGCTGATATACAGGTAGTGATTGGACAAGCGCCCATAGGCATCGCATTTTACCGTATCATCCTTCATGCTCTCAACCGCCAGGGCCAGGGAATCTGCCTGCCTTTGGCTGAGCGATTGCGCACCCAGCCTTAACGAAAACAGAACCAGAAGAAGGAAAACTTTTTTCATCATTGTAAAAGGCTTAGGTTTTCCTTATAGCTTCTGCCAACAGGTAAGGTCGTGGAATTGATCAGCTCCACTTCCGTGCTTCCTATTTTTTTGACAAAGGTCTTATGGATGGCATAGCTCCGGTGGATCCTCACAAAGGAGGTGAAGTGCGTTTCTTTTAAAAGTGTGCCCAGGCTCGAAAGCACACAATGCCTTTTTTGATTGGTAATGATCAGCGTATAATCTTTCAGTGCTTCCAGGTACAGGATGTCGTGGAGCTTTATTTTTACCTGGTCATGGCCTTCCTTGATGAAGATCGTATCGGTTCCCAAACCGGCCTCATACAGGGCCACCTTGTGCTTCACCTCCATGAACTCCACAATGCGGTCAATGGTTTTATGGAACCTGTCGGATTTCAGGGGCTTGACGATAAAATCCAGGGCTTCGAGCTCAAAGCTTTCCACGGCATGCTCGGCATGGGCTGTAATAAAAATACAAACGGGAATGTGTTGCAGGCTTCTCCTGAAATCCAGGCCGCTGCCCATCGGCATATCAATGTCCAGGAAAAGAATGTCGATGTCCTGCGAGGCAATCAGGGGAAGGGCCTCAGCGGCAGAAGCAAAGACACCGGCAATATGAAGCGTCGCGAACTTCCTGACATGGGACACCACCGTCAGCCGGTCAATATCATCGTCATCAATAATTATGCAGTTGAATTTTTTCATACCGGCCGGCATCTCAAAGCTACCATTTTTAATTCAAATGCCATTCGTCTAGTTAAAAAGACGCTCGTCTATTGGCAATTTTTAAATGAGCACTATCCCCGACCTTTGGTCATAATCCATTAACACCATTTGTCATGAAAACTATTGTATGTATCCTGTCGTTGGCTGCTGTCCTGGTGGCCTGCAAAAAGAAGGATAAGGACCCGCAAAATGATCCTACGCCTGTATCAACCACCACCGGAGGATCAACCACCTCCGGCCCTTCACAAACAAGCCTGGCAACAGTTACCTTGACCTCAGGCGCCAAAACGACCACCATCACCGGTTCCTGTCTCTGGTCCAACAGTTCGGTAGGCCGTAGATACATCACCTCCCAGGATCAGAATAAAAACCTCAGGGTGCTTCACATCCCTTTCAATATTTCGGCCCTACCCACGCAGACCACCACCTATTCGCTTGTACCCTATGATAACAATGATACAGATCCTACACACATTTTTATGAGTTTCACCGAGCAGATAGGAAGCGGTTATCTCTCCTGGTATTCAGAGTCCGGCAGCCTTACTCTGGTTGTTGCCGGAAATAAAGTAACGGCGAACCTGGCGGGTATCACCTTAAAGGCAGATACCGTTCAGTCAGGCTTTACGAACTTAAATGTAGGAGAGTACGCAAAGCCGGGAATTCTTTCAGGAAGCTTGACATTTTATAAATAAAAAGAGTGTATACATCTAAAAAGTAGAATTATGAAAACCACACTATTTATTCTGTCGTTGGCCATTACCTTACTGGCTTGTAAAAAAAAGGAAAAAGAGCAGCAGGATGATCCTGCGCCTGTATCCACCACTTCTACGACCTCTACCACGTCGACGACTACTCCTGCAAGTGTAGCCAGTATTACGGTGACCTCAGGAACTAAAACGACTACCCTTTCCGGTTCCTGCGGCTGGGCTACGGCGGCCGGAGTAGATTACATCGGCGCCCAGGATCAGACTAACAATCTTCGGGTGTTATATGCTTCCTTTAATATTCAAAATCTTCCCGCGCAAACCACTACCTATGTCTTAGTAGCCCAGGATATAAACGATACCGATCCTACGCATGTGAGCATGAGCTTTTCTGAGCAGATCGGCAACGGTTTGCTCTCATGGATTTCTACCTCTGCTTCCGGAAACCTCACGCTGGTGGTGAGTGGAAATAAAGTGACCGTGAACCTGGCGGGCATTAGCCTGGCAGCGCAAACAAACAGTGGCTTTTATACGAACCTCAATACGGGTGAGTATGCAAATCCGGGAGTATTATCCGGTACGCTGACCTTCTATAAATAATCATCCTATTTCAAAAACCATTTATGAGAACAATCGCCTTTACCTTTGTGGAAGAGTATGGCAAGCAGTTTGGAAACCTGGCAAGCCTGACACCCATACAGATTGAACAATTGCATACCTGCTTGCCTTTGTATTATGGCGAGGAGGAGGCCGCTCAAATCGATACAAGCAACATCGCCAACCTGTTTGATGAAGAAACGGAGCGCTGGGCTTTTGCTTCTTTATACCATATTATAGATGCCGACAGCAAAGAAGTATTATATGATTTCTGGGAATATAATGTGGATTCGGGAACCGTCTTTATTCATAAGAGTACCGAGCACACCGGGATCTTTATGATGCAGTTCGGATTCGGTTTTGCAGAGATGAATCAGCATGCCAAGCTTCTGCCGCCTGACTACCCTGAACTGTTGCAAAAAGCATTTTATGAAGTGGACAGATAGCGGATTCTCAAAAGTATGAACTGAAATGACACCACAGCTTATAAACATAGAAACAGGGGAGTTCACGCTCGACAATGGTTTTATGGTTTCTCCGGCAACAAGGCTTGAGGATTTGCAGGGTCATTACGGGAAAGATAGCTTAAAGAAAAGTGAGTTCGCGAAAGATTGCTGGTATCTTCCCGGACAGATAAAAATAGGGGACTTATACTTTGTATTCCGGTTCTCCTTTGAGAATGAGCTGTTAAAAAGTATTAGCTTTGAGATTGAAGAGGAAGCCAAAGAAAGAAATCCCTGGGGAAATAACCGTGACTTTGAAACCGGCTGGATTGCCCGGCAGATGGGCGATGACAGTGGCTTTAACTGGGATACGAGCGAGGCGGGAAAGCAGTATCACTTGCCTTATCCCTGGGGAAGTGTGGGCATGTACTACGATTTTAAGAACGGCACGTATGAGAGTTCCCTGAGTTATCATACACCGGAAATTTAATCCTGGATTTATTGCCGGCTATCATATTATTAAGTAATTTAATTTTATGGATAACCGCCGTCATTTTTTAAAAGCCGCAGGCATTATGGCCGCCGCCAGCTTGCTGTCACCAACTAACGTTCTGGCCACTGCCTTTCCTCCTCAGGCCGCCCGGCTAAAGCCTCAGGCTTTAAAACCCGGCGATACCATTGCCATCAGCTCCCCGGCCGGTGCTGTGTGGGATGCGGCGCAGGTAGAAACCTTTAGCAACATTCTGAAAGGCTTTGGTTTTAAAGTTGTCTTAGGAAAAACACTGGGCGAAAAGTACGGTTACTTTGCCGGGACGGATGAGCTGAGAGCTGGCGAACTTAATAGCTTATTTGCGGATAAAAGCATCAAAGGCATTTTCTGTATGAAGGGGGGCTGGGGCTGTGCGCGGCTTTTAGATAAGCTGGATTTTGAGCTGATCAAACGGAATGCTAAGGTACTGATCGGCTTTAGCGATATTACCACCCTGTTGGTAGCGATCACAGCAAAGACAGGCTTGGTTACATTTCATGGGCCTGTCGGTAATTCCGGCTGGAACGCCTGGACGAGCTCGGTCTTCAAAAGCGTGGTGATGAACAACGATGGCTTGCCATTGTTCTCGAATCCTTCTACGGAAGAACCTTTCGTAACCATCAATCCGGGCAAGGCCAGGGGAGAGCTGATCGGCGGGAACCTGACAGTAATAGCTTCGCTGATGGGAACGATGTACCTGCCGGATTGGAAAGGAAAGATCTTATTCCTGGAGGAAGTGAAGGAAGAGCCTTACAGCATCGATCGCCTGCTCACACAATTAAAACTTTGCGGCGTGCTGGACGCCATCAGTGGTTTTGTATTCGGTAGATGCGCGAAATGCCTGGCGGAAGAGCCTCAGAAAGCTTTTACCTTCCAGGAGGTACTGTCCCAACACCTCAAGCCTTTGGGCATTCCGGCTTTTTATGGGGCCATGATCGGCCACATCGAAAACAAGCTCACGGTTCCTTTGGGGATTCAGGCAGAAGTAGACGCGAATCAGGGAAGCATTCAGCTCCTGGAAACGGCAGTGGTGTAGAATATGTATCTTTTATTAAGAGTAATCCGTGGGAGTCGATGTTCTTGTACTGCCCGAAGATCGCGGCTTGTACAAGGAAAACCACTACACACAGGTAACAGATGTTTTTAGCCGGGATCATAGGAGACAGCTTTTCCCGGGGCGAAAGTCCTTATTTTTTCCTAAAAGGCTGAAAGCAGAATGCCTAAGAAGCCCTTACCACCCAAAATCAGTTAGTTTCTACCCCTATGCCCGGGAAGCAAAAAGCCTCTCATTTCTGAAAGGCTTTTTATAATATATAGTATGCTAACCGGGGCTAAGCCTGGTCGTATGAATTTAGACACCCACCGGCTCTTCCATGTACGCTTCAATCGGAGCGCAGGAGCAAACCAGGTTCCTGTCGCCGTAAGCATTGTCCACGCGTGATACGCTTGGCCAGAACTTATTGTCGCGTACCCAGTTCAGAGGGTAAGCCGCTTTCTCACGGCTGTATGGCTTTTTCCAGTCATCGCTTACTACCAGCTTGCAGGTGTGTGGCGCATTCTTGATCACGTTATCCGCTTTATCGAATTTGCCGTCCTCAATTTCCTTGATTTCTTTACGGATGCTGATCATCGCTTCGCAGAAACGGTCCAGCTCCGCTTTCGATTCCGATTCCGTAGGCTCTACCATCAGGGTGTTTACCACTGGGAAGGCTACCGTAGGGGCATGGAAACCGTAGTCCATCAAGCGCTTCGCCATATCGGCCACTTCTACGCCACTCGCCATTTTGAAATCGTTGCAGTCGAGGATCATCTCGTGTGCGCAGCGCCCGTTCTTGCCGGTGTACAGAATTTTATAATGATCTTTCAGCGAATCTTTTATGTAGTTGGCATTCAGGATCGCCATCTCCGTAGCCTGTTTCAGTCCGTCGTTGCCCAGCATTTTGATGTAGCCGTAGGAAATGAGGAGAATCAGAGCGCTACCATAAGGAGCAGCCGATACCGCCGTAATGCCTTTGTCGCCGGATGTGTTGACGATCGTATGAGAAGGTAAGAAAGGAACCAGTTTTTCCACCACGCCGATAGGCCCCATGCCGGGGCCACCGCCACCGTGAGGAATCGCAAATGTTTTATGAAGGTTCAGGTGACAAACGTCTGCCCCGATATTGCCGGGAGAGGTTAATCCCACCTGTGCATTCATGTTGGCGCCGTCCATGTATACCAGGCCGCCATTGTCGTGAATCAGTTTGGTGATGTCCATAATGGATTCTTCGTATACACCGAAGGTCGATGGATAAGTCACCATCAGGCAGGACAGGTTATCTTTATGCTTTTCCGCTTTTTCTTTCAGGTCGGCAAAGTCGATGTTTCCTTTCTCATCACATTTCGTTACCACGATTGTCATCCCTGCCATCGCAGCAGACGCCGGGTTGGTACCGTGCGCGGAAGAAGGAATCAAAGCCACATTTCTGTTCGCATTGCCATTGGCAATATGGTAAGCGCGGATCACCATCAGGCCCGCATACTCGCCTTGTGCGCCCGAGTTAGGCTGGAAGCTCATGCGGGCAAAGCCTGTAATTTCTGATAAATCCTTATTCAATTGCTCGATCAGCTCTGCATAGCCCTGTGCCTGCTCAACAGGGACAAAAGGGTGGATGCTCGCAAACTCAGGCCATGTGATAGGAAGCAGCTCCGAAGCCGCATTCAGCTTCATGGTGCAGGATCCCAGGGAGATCATCGAGTGCACCAGGGAAAGATCTTTGTTCTCCAGGCGTTTGATGTAACGCATCATGTCGCTTTCGCTGTGGTGCGTATTGAATACCGGGTGCGTTAAGTAAGACGATTTACGTTCGGCAAAAGTTCCCTTCACTAAATTCTGAATATCGCAGGCATCGTTCTTAAACGACTTGCCAACTGCTTCGGCAAATACAGACAAAATATCATTCACATCATTTTCCTCTACCGTTTGGTCTAAAGAAAGCGCCACGTGTTTGTCGTCGATGTAACGGAAGTTAATTTCCTTCGCTTCTGCCAGGGCGCGTACTTTTTTAGCGTCGGCTTCCACTACGATGGTGTCGAAGAATAATTTGGTTTTGATGCTGTAACCCAGTTTTTTTAATTCGGAGGCCACAAAAGCAGTGGCGCTGTGCACGCTTTCCGCGATGTCCCTAATGCCTTCCTGTCCGTGGTACACGGCATACATGCTCGCCATGATAGCCAGCAGCGCCTGCGCCGTACAAATATTGGAAGTCGCCTTGTCGCGTTTGATATGCTGCTCGCGGGTTTGCAAAGCCATCCGCAAAGCCTGGTTCCCTTCGGAATCTACCGATACGCCGATGATCCGTCCCGGGATCAAACGCTTGTAATCTTCGCGGCAGGCAAAGAAAGCCGCATGAGGTCCGCCGTATCCCAATGGAACGCCGAAACGCTGGGAGTTACCAACCACGCAGTCGGCACCCCATTCGCCTGGAGGCGTTAACAAGGCAAGCGCTAAAAGATCCGTAGCAACTGCTACCTGGATGTCTTTGGATTTGGCATCGGCAGCAAAATTTTTGTAATCGGCCACTTCCCCGTTAATGTCAGGATACTGGATCAGGATCCCGAAGAAAGAATCGTCCAGGCTTGTGGTGGCAACGTCGCCAATCACCAGCTCAATGCCGTAAGGCACCGCGCGGGTTTTCACCACGTCGATGGTTTGCGGGAAGCAGGTGTTACTCACGAAAAATTTGTTGGCATTATTTTTTACCTTGTCTTTGCTGCGGTTGCTGTAAAACATGAATAAGGCTTCCGCGGCAGCCGTTGCTTCATCCAGCAAAGAGGCATTGGCAATAGGCATCGCCGTCAGGTCCATCACCACCGTCTGGAAGTTCAGGATCGCCTCTAAGCGGCCCTGTGCAATTTCTGCCTGGTAAGGCGTGTAAGCCGTATACCAACCCGGATTTTCCAGGACGTTGCGCTGGATCACAGCCGGTAAAATAGTGTTATAATAACCCAGGCCGATATAAGAGCGGAATACCTTGTTCTTTTTGCCGAGGGCTTTCAGGTGTTTGCTGTATTGAAACTCGCTCATAGCAGGTGCTATACGCAGAGGCTGTTTTAAACGAATGTTCGGAGGAACGGTCTGGCTGATCAGTTCATCAACAGAAGAAACGCCGATCTTTGCCAGCATTTGTTTGACTTCATGTTCGCGCGGTCCGTTATGACGGGAAACGAATTTATCTGTGGTCATGTCTAATTTTTATAAGATGCTAAATTTAAGAAATTTAGGTCTAGTGTATAACGTAATTTTTGAACAGATGTTTATAAGATCGGTCGATGATTTGGGGCTGTTTGTGGGCTGGAGAGGATTCCCCGCCCGGATGCTGGTTGAGTGTAGCCGAAGTCAGCGGATTAGCAGGAGGCTGAACGCAGGGTTTATGCCGGGCATGTCGAAGGAAAACCTCGAATCTACTCATTGAAACCACTCCTTTACGAATTGAGGAGCTGGCTCCAATATGATATTTGCCAAATTGTTCTATATTCAGGTAACCAAAGTCTTGTCTCATGAAAAAGAACTTACTCATTCTCGCCTTATTGCTTTGTGCCTGTTCCTATGCACAGCTCACTGTTTCCACAACCAGTGTTCAACATGTGTCCTGCTTCGGCGGAGCCACCGGTAGCGCCCTCGCCACAGCCACTGGTGGCTCAGGGACTTATACCTATACCTGGATGCCGGGAGGGGTAAATGCAGCCTACCTTACCGGGGTCACTGCCGGAACCTATACCGTATCTGTGACGGATGGTCTGGGAGCAACAGGATCGGCGACGGTCAGCATTACGCAACCCGCCACGGCTTTAACCGTTACCAGCACTCATACCAACGCGGTGTGTAATTACAATGGCATCCTCCAGATCAATGCGTCCGGTGGTACTGCTCCTTATACATACACCTGCGGCACGGCCAACACGGCCTATATCACCGGGCTGGCGGGGGGAAACTACACCTATTGGGTAACAGATGCCGGTGGCTGTACAACCAGTAATTCCGTGACTATCGGCTTCACCACACCTATTACCCTGTCTATCGCTACAACGAGCCTCCACTGTGCTAATGTTTGTGATGGCTCTGCCACGGTAACCCCTACGGGCGGCCTGGCGCCCTATACCTATACCTGGACAGGTTCCGCGACAACTGCTTCCACTGTGGCAACAAACCTTTGCGGGGGAAAGAAAACAGTAACGGTAGCCGACGCCAACGGCTGCATTCAGACACAAACGGCAAGCATTGCACAAACACCTTTTACCGCCTCCATCAGCTTTACCAACGTTAGCTGTAACGCCAGCTGCAACGGAGCGCTTAGTGTCAATGTATCCGGCGGCGTAGGACCTTCTTATTCCTATGTATGGTCGCCGGGAGGAGCAACCACACCAACTCTGAGCAATGTCTGTGTAGGAAATTACTCGGTGACGGTAACAGATGGCCATGGCTGCCAGCTCACGCCGAATGCGGCTATCAGCATGACAGGTTCGGTTGCCGCTACCTTTTCGGGCACCAATACTTCCTGTTACGGCGTATGCGACGGCATTCTCCAGCTGAATGTGAGCGGGGGCGGCGGCGCCTCTTATGTGATCAGCTCAGTACCGCCTGGAATCACCTCCACCTACAATGCCAGCCTCTGTGCAGCCTTCTATACAGTCACGGTCACGTCCCAGCGAGCCTGCCCTTTTGTGGGTACCTACGACCTTTTGCAGCCCACACCACTGGCAGTCACCATGAGTACCGTCAATGCTACCTGCGGCGACTGTAACGGCAGCACCACTGCCAGCGTCAGTGGCGGAACCAGTCCTTATTACTACGCGTCTTCGCTGGGAACCACCACCCAAAGTATCACGAATCTCTGCCCGGGCACTTACAGTATGACGGTCACGGATAGCAAGGGATGCAGCATGCAAAGTGTCACGACCATCACCAATACCGGTGCTGCCCTGGCGGGTATTACCGCCACGCTTACGCCTTATAACGAAAGCTGTTACCTGAGCGGCGACGGCTCTGTTGACCTCACCGTCGGGGGCCTTGGCTCCACACCTTTAACCTATAGCTGGAGCAATGGCGCTACTTCCCAGGACCTGGCAAGCGTGCCGTCCGGCAGCTATTGTGTGAGGGTGAGCAATCCGAATGGGACCTGTGCCAATTTCTGCACCTCGGTGGTAGCTACGGGAACCAATTGCGGAAGCATTTCAGGGAATGTATTCATTGACAGTAACAGCGACTGTGTCAAAAACGGCGCCGAAGTTAATTTTCCGAATACACTCATCGTCGTGAATCCCGGAAACCGCCTTGGCTACACCGATCCTTCCGGAAATTACAGCATCGGTACCCTGCCTTTCGGAACCTATTCCATATCCATTGGTACACCCTCGCTGATCACGACCTGTGCGTCGACCATCACCACAAGCGTGACTACGGGAACTCCGAATTCCGTTAATAATAACTTAGCTGTGGATCCATCGGTACAGCCCGATCTGCAGGTATCGATCTTCAACGGCGGTATTGTTCCCGGTTTTGGCAGTTATGTTACTTACCAGGTAAAGAACCTGAATAATACAAGCACCGGAGGAAATCTCAAAGCACGGCTTCCGGCTCCTTTCATTGCCGCCATGACTTCTGCCAATCCTGCTGCGTATACCCTGTCGGGAGATACCATCATCTGGAACTTCACAAACATTCCTTATCCTGGCGGCAGTAGTTTCACGGTCTACTTTACCACGCCGCTTACCACGTCATTAGGAAGTACCTTTACCACCTGCGCCACGGCCACGTCTTATATCCCGGACATCAACCTTGCCAATAATTCAATGTGTTATTCCACTATCGTGACCGGCTCTTATGATCCTAACGATAAAACGGTATCGCCGGTTGGTGTAGGAGCGGAAGGCAATATTACCGTGAATGAGAAGGAGCTGAATTACCGGATCCGTTTCCAGAACACAGGCAACGGGCCGGCCGTCAATATCGTGGTGAAAGATACCCTGTCGCCTTTCCTTGACGTGATGAGCCTGGAAATTCTTTCGGTGAGTCATAACTATAAAATAGACATCCTTCCGGGAAATATCCTGCGCTGGAAATTCGATAACATCCAGTTGCCGGATAGCAACAGCAATGAGCCCGGCAGCCATGGTTATATCCAATACCGTATTAAGCAAAAAGCCAACAATGCCCTGGGTACGGAAATCAAAAACACCGCTTACATATATTTTGATTTCAACGATCCGGTAATCACCAATACCACGCTTAATACCATCTGGGCGCCAACCGTAGGGATTGACACGCCAGGCAATACCGATAAGAACTGGCTGGTATATCCTAATCCTGCCACGCAGATCCTGTATGTGAAAAATGGCTCTGCCCCTGTAGAAGGTAACACACGCCTGGAGTTAATCAATGCCATAGGGCAGGTACTGCATACCGAAAGCTTTAGTGGCATCAGCAAATCCATTGACCTCAGTACTTATGCGAATGGTGTCTATTTTGTAAAGCTGGTAACAGAGAAAGAAAGTACCATCAAGCGTGTAGTGATCAGCAGGTAATTATTCATTCAGTACCGGTTACTCATCCATCATTTACCAGGGCTGCTCCATTGTGGAGCGGCCCTGTTTTTTTAACAATGAGCAGGCAGGGCAGATGAGTATTATGGTAAGCCTTGTTGTTAACGCGAAGTATGAAATTGCGGGAAAGTAGCCGTTAGCCGATATTCCGCTTACTCCTTCTGTCCCGCAACAATAGGCTGGTCGGCTTTTTTATTGAGGGCATATTCATGCAGCGTTACAGCGCCGCTATCCGACAGGCTGATCCTGGCCCAGCCATAGCATAAGCCCAGCTTGGTTTTTAAGCGAAGCCCTACATAGCCTTTCATACGGCCGGTATCCCAGAATCCATTCTCTTTCCCGGAAGGAATGGTGGTATATTTCAGGAGCATATTATTGATCCAGTCTGCTCCTGAGAATACCGGAGAGCCTTCTTCGAATAAATACCTTTGTCCGCTGCTGCCGGATCCGGAGCCATAGCTTAGTCCGTCAGCTGCCTGCGACTGTACCTCAATCCATTTTGAACCACCTCCATAAGCATAGAAGGCATTTTCGCCCTTAAGAATCAAATCCAGGCTCCCGTCTTTATTGATATCAAAGAACATGATCTGTTCCCTGTTCACGGTGGTGTCTTTCATGTTACTGTACATGATGTCGGCAAGATCAGGTGCTTGGGCCTTCTTTTTATGGCAGGAACAGAGTACGAAAAGGGAAATAGTCCAGAAGAAAAAATGGTGTTTCATAGAAGCATTTGGGGATGCTGGTGAAGGGATGCTCTAAAGTAGGACATTATCGCAACGAAACAAACCGCTTTAACATCTTCTCACAAAAAAAGGAGCCCTAAAGCTCCTTTTATAATGTATATCGAAAAATTCTTAGTTTACTTTGATGAGTTCCACATCGAATACCAACCAGGCATTCGGAGGGATCACGCCACCGGCACCGTTAGCACCATAGCCTAATTCCGAAGGAATGATCAGCTTGGTTTTACCGCCTTCTTTCATCAGCTGTAAGCCTTCTGTCCAACCCGGAATTACCTGGTTCAATGGGAAGGTAGCCGGTTGGCCCCTGTCTACAGAGCTGTCGAATTTGGTGCCGTCCAGTAAGTAACCTGTGTAATGTACCGTTACCTGGTCGGTTGCTACAGGCGCTTTTCCTGTTCCTTCTTTCTCAGTGATGTAACGTAAGCCGCTGGCTGTTTTCTGAGCGCCACCATAAGTTTCGTTCAGGGTTTTTTCCATCGCTTCTTTTGCTGCTTTGGCTTTCGCCTCCGCTTTGGCGCCTACATTGGCCTTTTCAAATTCAAAGGTTTTGGCAGCGTCAAATGCTTCCGCCTCTTTTCCTTTTCTCAGGATCAGGACATGAGCAATACTGTCGTTACCTACAATTTTGTTTACCACATCCATACCTTCTACCACGTTGCCGAATACGGTATGCTTGCCGTCGAGCCAGTCGGTTTTCACGTGTGTAATGAAGAACTGGCTACCGTTGGTGCCCGGTCCTGCATTAGCCATCGATAAGATGCCGGGTCCTGTATGTTTTAAAGTCGGGTCGATCTCGTCAGGGAAGTTGTAGCCCGGTCCGCCGGTACCATTACCCAATGGGCAACCGCCCTGGATCATAAAGTTAGGTATCACACGGTGGAATTTCAGTCCGTCGTAGTACGGCACACCTTCCGCTTTCATGTTGTTTTTAATGCTTCCCTCTGCCAGGCCTACGAAGTTGGCCACGGTCATCGGTGTTTTTTTATACTCTAAGTTGCAATAGATATTGCCTTTTGAGGTTTCAAATTTGGCATAAATGCCATCAGGCTGCTTGCTTAAAAATTCTTTGTCCATTTTACTCAGTTTTGCTTTTTTCGGTTTTTTTGGTTTATCCGGGTTTGCTGCAAAGCTGGCTACAGCAAACAGGGCACATAAAGAAGCCAGAATGATTTTTTTCATATGTTGATGTTTATTGCTTTTTAGCGGTCATATGCTATAACCATGTTTCATTCTGTTAATCCTTCTTTTGCAACATGGTTATTTCATGATGGTTTATGATGAATGATCTTCCGTTTATGAATTATTGACCGGGCATCTGAGGCGCTGCAGGAGCCGCTTCAAAGCTTACCAGTTCCACTTCAAATACCAGCGGGGAGAAAGGAGGAATGACACCACCTGCACCTCTTGCGCCATATCCGATAGCAGAAGGAAGAACGATCTTGGCGGTACCGCCTTTAGCCATCATCTGGATTGCCTCATCCCATCCCGGAATCACCTGTCCCTGACCTAAAATGAATTTGAAAGGCTCCGGCCTGCCGTAAGACGAGTCGAACTCTTTCCCATCCAGCAGCATCCCTTTGTATTGCACTGTCACAATATCTCCCGGTTTAGGATTAGCACCTTTTCCTTTTTTGGTTTCAATGTAGTAAAGGCCGCTTGCTGTTGGAGCTACGGTAATTTTATTGTCGCTGATGTATTTTTCGAGGATTGGTTTTTCCTCTTCAGCCATTTTCGCCATGCGGTCTTCCTGCTCTTTCTGGTTTTTGTCCAGTTCCGCTTTGGTTTTGATCTCCACCAGCTTCATATTCACCTTAATGAAATCGCCCGGTTTTACATAGGGCGGAAGAGCCGTCATCTGGTTGGTTTTCAGGAAAAAGGAATCAGCGTTTACCATGAACGACGCACTGTCGTTGACGCTCATCATCATCAGCGCGTCTTCGATACTTCCTACGAAGGACGATTTCGGCATAATGAACTTGGTGATGCCGGTACCATCCTGGCTTACCTGTGAAGAGTTGACCAATACGGAATCTTTCGGGTGCAGGGTAAATACATATTTGAAACTTACACCATCACCGATCTGTGGCTTTGTGCCATTCTCGTCGTGGTTAAAAAACTGGTAGTGTAAACCGTTCTCGGCTTTGGTATAGCCTTCGAAATCTGACTTGTTACAGGAGGCAAGACCTGCAAGCGCGGCAGCACTTAATACAATTAAGGTTTTGTTCATTGGTTGTTTATTTTATATCAATTAATGTTACGTTGTAAAGCAATGGGGTGTAAGGGGGGATCGAGCCGTTTGTACTTCCTGTTTCTCCAAAAGCCAGCCGCGAAGGTACTATTATTTTTGTAGTTTCGCCTTTTTTTAGATTCCCAATAACAATATTTAACCCTTTCACAAGCTGGTCGGGCGTTCCAAAGGCAAATTCGAGTTGCTGGCGCCCATTATCCAGGGGGCTTCCGTTGAGGTAAAAACCGCTGTATTTCACCCGGATGCGCTTGCCCGGGCTCACCGCTTCCGCCGTTGTTTTGGTATGCTCCAGGATGTAGAGACCATAACCGTCGGCTTTGGCAGTTGGATAGTACTGTTTCAGGTACTCGTCGATCTGTTTGAGCTCATCAAGCTCCTGGTCTTCCGGGGCGCTTGTGCCGCTAATATGAGCAGTATCCGCCTGCAGCACGCGCAGGATTTTCAGGTCGAATCTGACCAGCGAATCCTGTAAAAGGAAATAAGGGACAAGTGTATCAAAATACTCCCTGAAAAAGCAGGTTTTCCCTACCATCAGCGAGAGGCTGTCACCTTCCGTGAGCCCTGCCAGGTGGTGCTTGCCCGATGCGGCGGAAGAGCCCTGAAGCCTGATGTAAAAGCCCTGGGGCGCATGGTAGCGGCTGTTGAAAAAGATGGAATCATGCCCGCTGCGCAACACCGCCTCACACACAATAGCACCCGCTTCGGAAGCGCATTGCCGGCCATCGCCAATGGCAAGAAGCTTATAGGCATAGCCTTCGGGGGCTTCCGTATAACCGTTGCCCTGAGAGCCTTTGCAGGCACTGAATAACAAAGAGGCAAGGAGGCCAAAGCACAGAAGCCGTACCATCACTTAATGAGCCGGGTTAGTAACAGACAAGATCTCGATATCATAAAGGATCGGCACCTGGGGTGGGATTTTTTTGGAATCGCCGAGCAGGCCATGAGCCAGGTGCGAAGGGATCATGATGAGGGCTTTGTCGTTGGCTTTCAGGTACAGCACCGCTTTGTGCAGGCCGTCTTCCAGGTTATCCATGCCCACCTTAAACTCTTTGGGTCCTGCTGTTTTAGAGGAATAACATTCCGTTCCATCCAGGAGCGATACCGTATAGTTGATCTTAATGATGGCGCCATCCTGCACCGAATCGCTTTCGAGAGGCCCCGGCTTATACACATAATAGCGGATGCCCTCTCTGGTTTTGATAAAGGACAGCTGATGCGATTTTTGGTAATAATCCATTTCATCATTTTCTTTGGCAACCACCTGCTGGTTGGCCTTGATGAACTGGTTTTTGAGCTTGACCGGATTAATTTGCGGCGGGTTGACTGCTTTAGGACTTTCCTGGCAGGAGCTCAGCAAGGCAAGTGCTGTTAAGGTAAGGGAAAGGGAGTTGTAAAATCGGAAAGGCATGTATAAAAATACATTATTTTTCGGGATTGTGGATGTTGTCCACTTCTTTTTTTACTTCCTGAATATGCTCCTGGATGGTGTGTGTAATGCCACCTGTACTCTCCTGGATGTCTTTCTGGATGCCATTGGCTGCGTCCTTAAATTCCCTCAGGCCTTTTCCCAGCGCTTTGGCAAGATTAGGAACGCCTTTGCCTCCGAAGAGCAGGAGAATGACCAGTACAATAACCACCACTTCGCCACCGCCCAGGTTAAGAAATAAGACAAACAGACCATTCATGGTCGCAAAAGTACAAATAAGAATCAGAGAATTAGGGCTTTTTTAAGCAATTTTTGTTAACCGCTCTCTTAGGATTTAACATTTTATTCAGTTAGATTTGTTTTAAACTAAACACGTATGATAAAAATCTACTCTACCCTTATCTCTCCTTTAGCCAAATCCTATAAACTATGGGCGGCGATGAGCGCCGTGCTTTTGATGGGGATGGATGCTAAGGCTCAGTACTGTTCATCAGTGCCAACTCAGACTGCTGATGACGAGATTTTCAACGTTACTTTTGGCACGCTCAATAATACCAGCGTGTGTGGGGTAGTGGCTCCCGGTCCGGGGTCCCTGGCTTTCAAATATTCCAATTATACTCCCCTGGCGCCTACCAACTATGTGATCGGGAACAACTATCCCTTTTCGGTAACGGGCGGGCAGTGCGGCAATAATGCCTATAGCTGTATTATAGGGGCCTGGATCGATTATAACCAGAATGGCTTGTTTACCGACCCGGGAGAAGAGATTTTTATGTCTCCTTATACATCTTTTGCAGTTGCAGGAACAGTAGTGAGCGCTACAGGCGGCATTACCATTCCGGTGGGAGCTACGCCCGGTATTACCCGGATGCGTGTGATCATGTATGAGTCCAGCACCAACCCGGGGCCCTGCACCAATCCGGGCTATGGCGAAACGGAAGATTATTCGGTAAATATCATTCCTGACCTGCCGTTCAATATCGGAGTTTCGGCCATATTAAAGCCATCGAACCTGAAAAAATGCTTCGGGATAGATACCATCGTTGCCAGGGTGGCTAATAGCGGAACCCTGACCGCCGACTTTGCTACAACGCCTGCCACCGTGACGGTTAAATCAACCGGTATGATCACGAATACCTACACGCTGGCAGTGAACAGTGGCACCCTGGCCCCTTTTGGATCCCAGGATTATACCCTTACCACCAACTACAACATGAGCCTGAATGGCAACTATAACCTGAAAGGCTATACCACGGCAGCAGGCGATGGATACGCCCCTGACGATACAACGATAGTGACGGTTCAGAGAAAGCCATTCTTTACCTTAAACCTTACACCAAATGATACGGTATGCCTTGGCGTGCCGGTAATCGCTAATAACTCACTGAACCCAATCTACCAGTTGGGAACCGGGGAGATGAGCAATACTTCTACGACCTATCCGGCCCCTTACGGTAATTACTACCACGGTGCCAAGCACCAGTTCCTGATCCTGGCATCGGAGCTTACAGCGGCAGGCCTTACTCCCGGTAACATCACCTCTGTTTCCTTTAATGCTGTCAACCTGAACAGTACAGCGCCCATCAACGGCTTCAACATCGGTATTGCTACCACAACCGTGTCGAGCCTCACGGCTTTCGAAGGCGGTGTGCCAAACGCCTTTACCACGGCCAACTATACGCCGGTAATGGGCATCAACCGCCACGTGCTGACAACGCCTTTTTCCTGGAACGGCACATCGAACCTGATTGTGGAAACCTGCTTCAATAATTACCAGCAGTCGAATACCACATCCAGCAACGTATCCTTCAGCTCAAGCAATACACCGTTTTCATCATCGGTATGGTATGCGGCGGATAATACGTCCAGCGTATGTTCCAATACAACGGTGGTGACTGCAACGGCCAATAACCGCCCTGACATTTTCTTCGACCAGCCTGTTACGGTGAGCTATGCCTGGAGCCCTTCTGTAGGCTTATCCTCTTCAACAGTACCTAGTCCAACTATTACAGCTCCGGCATCCACAACCTATACGCTTACCTCTGCTTACCTTGGTTGTACAAGCAGGGAAGTGGTGCACATCGAGATCAAGCCGACACCACGTCCGAACCTCGGTAGCGACTCCCTGGTATGTGCTGTGCCGCTCACGCTCAGCCCGCATATTACAGGAAGCAGTTACCTGTGGAACACAGGCTTTGTCAGCTCTTCCATCAGTATTAGCGGACCCGGCAAATACTGGGTAAGGGTGACAGGCGCCAACGGCTGTGCCGGCGCCGATACGGTTATCATCACACAGGGTGTTTCTCCGGTGGTAACACTGGGACCTGATACAGGCTATTGCCAGGGATCATCGATGGTATTGTACGCCGGTAATCCGGGATCATCTTATATCTGGAGTACAGGCTCAACGTCTTCCTCTATCACTGTTTCTTCACCGGGTACTTATTCGGTGACGGTTACTCACCCGAGCTCCTGTAAAAACTCCGATGTGGTGAACATCGTGACGAAACCATTGCCTACGGTCGGTTTAACTTTTGCCAACCCGGAAATTTTCTGTCCTACCAGCACCGGCAGGCCGCTCACGGAAGGTACGCCTTCGGGCGGAACCTATATCGGCTCCGGTGTTACAGGCAGTACCTTCAATGCATCGGGCGCCGGCCAGGGCACCTATGTGATCCTTTATAATTATACAGGTCCTAACGGATGCTCGAACATTGCAAAAGATACCTTAAGGGTATATGCCTGTGTTGGTGTCGAGGAGCTGGAAAACGAGCTCGGCCTGAACGTCTATCCTAATCCGAACAATGGTGTCTTTACCCTCGAAGTATCGACCGGTAAAGAGATCGATGCCAGGATCCAGATCATCACGATTGATGGAAGGCTGGTGTATAACGACGTTATCTCCGGAAATGGTGTGATGACGAAGGCTATTGATATTGCCGAACTGGCCAATGGTATCTATTACCTGAAATTGGAAACAAAAGATGCGGCGAGAACCTACAAGGTTCTGAAGCAATAAATGTGTAGCAAAAACCTTTTTACAAAGCCCTTACACCAGATTGTGAGGGCTTTTTTTATTTCGATTGGAATTTAAAAATAGAGAAAATTTGCGCGAGGGATGCGAAGGGTTTAGTTCCTTTACCGTCCCCGACGCGTCGGGGACGGTAAAGAACCGGAGCGCAGCGGAGCCCGAAGCAGCCCGGCCTTCCGCTTTGTCTCCTGCGGAAGGACGCGCCCAACTATTCAAGCCGGCACATTGTACTTTTTTTGCATATTAGAAAAAAAATAGTTTCTTTGCAGCGTCGTATGATCAACACTTTATACATAAAGACAAAGTGTAAGGCTCGCCAGAGCCGCTAATCATAACGTGCATCAAAATCACAGGTGATTTTAGCACACGAAGAAATCAACAATTAGTTTATTACATTTAACAGGCTCTAAAGCCTATCATGTTTTTATTTTCAGACATATGAATATTTTAAAATTCGGAGGAACCAGCGTCGGAAGCGCCGAGCGGATGAAAGCGCTCGTAAAACTGATCCATGACAATACCCGGAAGATCGTTGTGTTGTCGGCGATGAGCGGCACCACCAATGCCCTGGTGGAGATCTGCAACCATCTGTATCAAAAGCAGCACCAGGCAGCCAATGAAGCGATCAGCCGCCTGGAGCAGATCTATATCAATGAAGTGCATCAATTATACAGCGTGGAGGAATACCTTACCAAAGGCAAAGACCTGGTGAAGCATCATTTCAATTACCTGCGTTCCTTTACATTGGATATGTTTACGGCCAACGAAGAAAAGGCTATCCTTGCCCAGGGAGAATTGCTGAGTACGGCCCTGTTCTTTTTTTACCTGCAGGAAAGCGGTATCAAAGCGGAGCTTCTGCCGGCACTGAATTTTATGCGCATCGATGGGAACGATGAGCCGGATCTTTCCTACATTGAAAAGAACCTGCAGGCGGAACTGGCGAAATACCCGGCCATCGACCTCTTCATCACACAAGGTTATATCTGCCGTAATGCCTTTGGGGAGATCGATAACCTGAAGCGCGGTGGCAGCGATTACACCGCTTCTATTATTGGCGCTGCTATCAGAGCCGGCGAGGTACAGATCTGGACCGACATTGACGGCATGCATAACAACGATCCGCGCATCGTTTCCAAAACGCATCCCATCCATGAGCTGAGCTTTGATGAAGCGGCGGAGCTAGCCTACTTCGGCGCCAAGATCCTGCATCCGACCTGCATCCTGCCGGCACAAAAACGAAACATTCCGGTGCTGCTCAAAAATACCATGCAGCCCGAAGCGCAGGGAACGCGCATCTCCAACATAGAGCCTGCCGAAGGCATCAAAGCGGTGGCGGCCAAAGACGGGATCTGTGCCATCAATATCAAAAGCGACCGCATGCTACTCGCCCATGGTTTCCTGAGGGCGGTGTTCGAAATTTTTGAGCGTTATAAAACATCCATCGATATGATTACGACGTCGGAGATTGCGGTGTCGCTCACAATAGACAATACGAAGTTTCTGAAAGAGATCGTGAAAGAGCTCGAGGACTTTGCCAACGTGGATTATGAGGAAGATCAAACCATTATTTGCATCGTCGGTAATATCCCCAAAGATAAGGCCGGCTACGGGTTTAAAGTACTGGAAGCCTTTAAGCACATTCCTTTGCGCATGGTATCTTACGGAGGCAGTGCCAACAATGTGAGCGTGCTCATCAACTCACACCATAAGAAGGAAGCGCTGATCGCTTTGAACGAAGGATTGTTTGGGTATTAGTAGGACGGAAGGGAACATTGTCTGAACAATAGACATTGGACAGTCTACAACAGACAATTGGAAAAAAATGGAACGCACTATAGGTTTTAAAATTCGAGCTTGAAATATGTTTGATAAAGATACGATACAACACTTGCAGCGGTATAAAACACCCTATTATTATTACGATACGGCACTTTTGAAACGGACACTGGATGTGGTGAATGAGGAAAGCCGGAGATATGGCTACCATGTGCATTATGCTTTTAAAGCCAATGCCAACCCCGGGATCATAAGCCATATCAAAGCTGCCGGCCTCGGTGCCGATTGTGTGAGCGGCAACGAGGTGAAATGCGCCTATGAGAATGGTTTTGATCCTTCTCAGATCGTATTTGCCGGTGTCGGGAAGAGCGATGAAGAAATTAATTATGCCCTGGACAAAAACATCTTCTGCTTCAATTGCGAAAGTACGCATGAGCTGAGGGTGATCAATGAGCTGGCGGCAGCCAAAGGAAAAACAGCATCCATCGCGTTGCGGATCAATCCTAATGTGGATGCGCATACACACAAGTACATCACCACAGGACTTGAGGAAAATAAGTTCGGAATCAACCCCTACGAATTTGAGGAGGTGGTTGCTTTATTGAAAAACCTGGGCCACATTAAGCTCATTGGTTTACATTTTCACATCGGCTCGCAGATCACCGACCTGGCGCCTTTCAAGCAATTGTGTTTGAAGGTGAATGAGATCAATGCCTGGTTTTTCCAGAAAGGCTACGACCTGCCGGTGATCAATGTCGGCGGCGGTGTCGGTATCAATTACCAGGAGCCCGATGCCGAAGCGATGATTGACTTTGCGGCTTACTTCAAAGTGTTTAAGGATTTTATGGAGCTCCGGGTAGGGCAGCAGCTTCACTTTGAGCTGGGCCGGGCCATCGTTGCGCAGTGCGGAAGCCTTATCAGCAAAGTGCTTTACATCAAGAACGGCATCAATACCAATTTTGCGATCCTAGATGCCGGGATGACAGAGCTAATCCGCCCGGCTTTGTACCAGGCTTATCATAAGGTGGAGAACCTCACGTCTGCTTCTGCCGAAAAAGTGCGATACGATGTGGTGGGCCCGATCTGCGAGAGCAGCGATTGTTTCGGGAAGGCAATCGACCTACCGCTCACACAGCGGGGCGATCTCATCGCGATCCGCAGCGCAGGCGCTTATGGCGAGGTGATGGCCAGCAGGTATAACCTCCGGGATGAGGTGAGGAGTTATTTTGGGGAGTGATGATGCCTTTGATGAGCACCCGATGGCTGTTGGTGATAACACCAACAGCGGCGAGAAGAGGAGTTGTTTTGGGGAGTGATGATGCCTTTGTTGGTGTTGTCATCAGCAAAGGTGATGATGAGCATTTGATGGCTGTTGGTGATAACAACAGCGGCGATGAGGTTTAAGTCTTCTGCTTTTTCTTTTTGGCAGCCGGAAATAAAATGTTATTCAGGATGAGGCGGTAGCCCGGTGAATTGGGATGCAGGGCGAGGTCTGTCGGTGGATCCTCCACGCGGTGCTGGTAATCCTCCGGGTCGTGGCCGCCGTAAAAGGTCCAGGTACCCTTGCCGTGATCGCCGTGAATGTAGCGCGCTTCATTATAGGCTTTCGATTCGCCCAGGATCAGGATATTCTTCTTAATGTAGTTTTTGTTGAAAGCCGTAGTCTGGCCGTAAAAGCCTTTGATGGTTTGGGTGTGGTTCTGGCAGAGCATGGTAGGAACGGGATCCCACTTGGCGGAAAAGTCGAAGAGGGTAAAGACATCGGTTGCTTCCGTCATGCCATACTGTACGCGCGTGGTGGTTGCATCGATGGTGGAAAACTCATATTCGTAAGGATTAGTGCTGAGCTGGTATTTCTCGAAGGCATAACCCTTGTTGTAATCGATCTTACGGTTCATAGCTGGGTCGGCCGGGTCATGGTCAAACATGGTTTCGCAAATGTCGACACCTTCACAGGCCAGGGCAATATCGTAGCTGTCGGTGGCGCTGCACATCGCAAACAAAAAGCCGCCGGTAAAGACATAATCGTTGATCTTTTTGGCAACGGCCAGTTTCAGTTGCGATACCTTTTCAAAGCCGAGGCGTTTGGCGGTTGCTTCATTGTCGCGCACCTCGTTCTGGTACCAGGCGCTGTTGGCAAAGCCCGCATAGAATCGGCCATACTGCCCGGTAAAATCTTCGTGGTGAAGGTGAAGCCAGTCGTAGTCTTTCAGCTTATCGCCGATGATCTCGTCGTCATACACCACTTCATAAGGAATTTCCGCATACTTCAGAACCAGCGTCACCGCATCGTCCCAGGGCTGTTTGATCTTGGGAGAGTACACGGCGATCTTCGGCGCTTTTTCCAGCTTGATGGCGTCCTGGTTCACTTCCGGATTCGCAATTTCTGCGAGGATGCCGTTGGCCTGTGCGTCGGAGATCACCTCGAAGGTCACGCCGCGGATCGTACACTCGTTGGCAACGGGTTTTGAATTGGGAATTAAAAAACTTCCACCGCGGTAATTGGTGAGCCATTGAATCTCCAGTTCGCCTTTGAGCGCCCAGTAAGCAATGCCGTATGATTTCAGGTGGTTCTTTTGCGTTTCATCCATTGGCAACAGCAAATAGCTCGCCACACTATGAAGAGAAAGCAATATAAAGAAAGGGAGTAAAAGCAGCTTTTTCATGACGTTCTAAATTACGGAATTCTTTGAAGCGATTGCCGTTAATAGCTGTTAAATGTTTTCTTTGGTTTATTTTTGGGCGCCCGGGCGGGCCACTCCGCCTTGTACACAACCTCGCTCAAAAGTCCACTGGGCTTTTGCCATACTTCGCTCCGGTTTTTTTGGCGATAAAAGAGGCATCGCCAAAAAGAACTGCCCCTCCGTGTCCCTGGCGCCACACAGCTGTCAGTAGATGCTTTCCGCTTAAATGACGTTTTCTCCGGCAATTTCTTTTAACCAAATGACATTAAGTTTTATCCGTGATACACACGCGAAAATACGATCAATCCGTTTTCAATCTGCAACACTTCTCCTACCGAAAGGTCTTCCTCACCCTGCACATGACGGGTGTATTCCATGAAGACCTGCTCCTCATCAGCGGTGAGCTTGATAACTTCGTATTGCAGGGTGGGCAAACGGTCGAAAGCGTCCTGCCACCAGCTTCTCAGCGCATCCTTGCCTTTGATGAGGCCCTTGGTTTCAGGGAGGCGGGCTTTCAGTTTGGGACTGTAATGTTGTGCCTGATCGTCGTAGAGCGACAAAAGCTTTTCAAGGTTGTGTTCGTTGAAGGCTTCGAACCAGGTCGTAGCAATCTGTTTATTGGATATAGAAGATGTCTGCATTATTTTAAGTTTTCGATGGAAGCTTTATGCTCATCCAATATTCTGCTGCCCTGTGTTGTATAGGTGATATTTTTTCTTGTTTTGCAGCCCGTTAACACCAATATGCCAACGATCAACAAAGCCAAAAACCTCATTTTTTTCGCGTGAAGCAAGGAGATGAAATTGTAAAAGGCATCGTCCGTTTTTACATCGGTTCTATTGTATGTTCCGCAAACAGATTGGTTCTTTTTATCAGTAAAATAAGCGGAAATCTCTTCGGGTGTCATCCCGGTAAAATCAATCACCAGAGTCTGGCAGCTTTTGCAATAATTGCCCGGTTCACCCGGCTTTTTGGGGTCAAGGCTTTCATGACAAGGCTTTTTGATTTCAACAAGTGGCTGGTGCATAAGATGGAAGCTAAGCTCCCTGCAATTTACAAAAAAATAGCATAAATAGTGGTATCTTTCAGCATGCTAAAAACGATATTGGGTTTCCTGGGAATTGCCCTTGTACTGAGCTCCTGCTCCGAAGAAAAACTAGCGGCGGATCTCATCATTCACCATGCTACGATCTATTCGGTGGACTCTTCTTTTACCGTTTATGAAGCCATGTGCATCAGTGGCGGAAAGATCGTGGAGCTCGGAAGTAATAAGGACATCCTGAGAAAATACGAAGCCAAAGAAACGACGGATGCCAAAGGGAAATTTATTTTTCCGGGCTTTATCGACGCGCATTGCCATTTCCTGGGCTATGGCCTGGGTCTGCAGCAGGTGGATCTTACCGGGACCAAATCCTTTGATGAAGTCATCACGAAAGTAGTGGATTTTGCGAAACGGGAGAAAGCATTCCCCGAAGAAGCAAGCCGCTCCACAAACAACAAGCAGGAGGCAACAACCTGGATCATTGGTCGTGGCTGGGATCAGAATGATTGGGATAAAAAAGAATATCCCACGAAAGATAAACTAGACAGCTTGTTTCCACACACGCCGGTGTTTCTGACGCGCATCGACGGGCATGCGGCCCTGGTAAATTCCAAAGCGCTGCAGCTGGCGGGGGTGGATGAAAACACCTCTTTGGCCGGTGGTGAATTATTGAAGAACGGAGATAAGCTCTCGGGCATCCTCATCGATAATGCCGTAGACCTGGTAAATGCTGCTATACCGAAAGCGTCCAAAGAAAAACGATATACGGCCTTATTGAATGCACAAAACAATTGCTTTGCTGCGGGGCTCACTACCGTTGACGATGCGGGCGTGATGTACCAGGATGTGGAAGCGATGGATGAGTTGCAAAAAGCCGGTAAGCTCAAAATGAGGATCTATGCCATGCTTTCCGACAGTGCGCCCAACTATAAGCATTACCTGGATAAAGGCCCTTATAAAACGGAGCGCCTGAATGTGCGTGCTTTCAAATTTTATGCAGACGGCGCCTTGGGTTCGCGCGGGGCCTGCCTGTTCAAGGATTATGCAGACAAACCTCATTGGAGAGGTTTTTTATTAAGCAGCATGGCGCATTTCAAAAAATATGCGGAGATCATGGACAAGAAAGGCTTCCAGATGAATACCCATTGCATCGGCGATTCGGCCCTGAACATGGTGATGGATATTTACATCCGCTATTGCAATGAGAAAAAAGACCACCGCTGGCGCATCGAGCATGCGCAGGTAGTAACACCCGATGATTTTAAAAATTTCAGTGAGGATATTATCCCTTCCGTGCAACCGACTCATGCCACCAGCGACATGTACTGGGTGCAGGAACGCCTGGGCCAGGCACGCGTGAAATATGCCTATGCTTATAAAGATTTGTTGGATGCGGCGGGGACCATTGCCCTCGGGACGGATTTCCCGGTGGAAGATATTTCTGCCATCAAAACATTTTACGCAGCCGTGATCCGTAAGGATAGTAAAGGCTATCCGCCGAACGGCTTCCAGATGGAGAATGCGCTCAGCCGGCAGCAGGCCATCCGGGGCATGACGATCTGGGCGGCCTATTCCAATTTTGAAGAAAAGGAGAAGGGAAGCCTGGAGCCCGGTAAATATGCGGATTTCGTGATCCTGGATACAGACCTCATGAACTGTAAAGAAAATGCCATCTTAAAAACGAAGGTATTGTCGACGTTCATAAACGGAGAAAATGTGTTTTCGCTGAAATAAATAGTGTACTAAAATTTTCTATGGGATATAAAAGTTTAAAAGCCTGCCTCGATGACCTTGAACAACACGGGCATTTGGTACGCATCAAGGAAGAAGTGGACCCGAACCTGGAAATGGCGGCCATTCATTTGCGTGTGCATGAGATGGGCGGTCCGGCCCTCTTATTTGAGAAGGTAAAAGGCTCTCCTTTTCAATGCGCCTCCAATATTTTTGGAACGCTCGAGCGCAGTAAATTCATGTTTCGCGATACCCTGCAAAAAATGCAAACCCTGGTGGAGATCAAGAACAACCCGGTAAAGGCCTTGAAAAATCCCTTTAAGTATGCTAACGTTTCGCTCACTGCCCTTTCGGCTTTGCCTCTGAAAAATCCGCTGTCGAAGCCGGTGCTGTATAAGGAAACAACGATCGACCAGTTGCCTTTGATCAAGCACTGGCCTATGGACGGGGGCGCCTTTGTGACCCTGCCGCAGGTATACACGGAAGACATCGATAAGCCCGGGATCATGAATTCTAACCTGGGGATGTACCGCATTCAGCTCGATGGCAACGATTATGTTCTGAATAAGGAGATCGGCCTGCATTACCAGATCCACCGCGGGATCGGCGTGCACCAGAGCAAAGCCAATAAAAAAGGACAGCCGCTCAAAGTCTCCATTTTTGTAGGAGGTCCGCCGAGCCATACCTTATCGGCGGTGATGCCTTTGCCGGAAGGACTCAGTGAAATGACCTTCGCGGGAGCCCTTGGCAACCGGCGCTTTCGCTACGTGTACCGCGATGGTTTTTGCATCAGCACCGATGCCGATTTCGTAATCACCGGGGAAGTGTATCCGCATGAGAACAAGCCCGAAGGGCCTTTCGGCGATCATTTGGGCTATTACAGTTTGAAGCATGATTTTCCCCTGATGCGTGTGCATAAAGTTTATCACCGCGAAGGAGCCATCTGGCCGTTTACGGTTGTCGGCCGCCCGCCACAGGAAGATACGAGCTTCGGGCAGCTCATCCACGAGATCACCGGCGATGCCATTCGTCATGAATTGCCGGGTGTAAAAGAAGTACATGCCGTGGATGCAGCCGGCGTGCATCCCTTGCTGCTGGCCATCGGCAGCGAACGGTACACGCCCTACAGCCAGACCAAGCAGCCTTCCGAGCTCCTCACAATTGCGAACCACATTTTAGGAAAAGGACAGCTGAGCCTTGCCAAATATTTATTCATTACCGCGGATGACAGTAACCAGCTCAGTACACACGATGAATCGGCATTTTACCAATACATGCTGGAGCGCCTCAACTTAAAACGCGATCTGCATTTCCAGACCAATACCAGCATCGATACGCTCGACTACAGTGGCACCGGCCTCAATAGCGGCAGCAAGCTCGTAGTGGCCGCTTATGGCGATAAGCTTAGAGAGCTCTCAAAAGAAGTCACTACAGGCCATAAAGCACTTGCCACCTTTGTTAATCCACAGGTAGCCATTCCGGGAGTCCTGGTATTGCAGGGAAGCAAATTTGAAAGCTATCAGAAAGCGAAGGAAGAATTCGAGCGCTTCAACCTGGAAGCAGGAGAGAAGCAAACCAACCTGAAAGGCTTCCCGATGATCGTGATTGCCGATGATGCGGCTTTTACGGCGGCTACGCTCAAGAATTGGCTCTGGGTGACTTTTACACGCTCCAATCCGAGCCATGATATTTATGGTATCAATCCTGCAACCGAGTTCAAGCATTTCGGCTGCGATAACCTGATCATCGACGCCCGCGTGAAACCGCATCATGCACCGGCGCTGGAAAAAGATCCGGCCATCGAGAAGAAGGTTGATAAGCTGTTCGAAAAAGGCGGGAGCTTGTTTGGCCTGACTCCGCGAGGAACCTGACAGGTTTGCCCGGCAGGTGCTGCGGAGACCTGTCAGGTTCCTCGCGGGCTTACGATGGCAAATTCTTTTTCTGCCTCAGGTAAAGCACATCGCCTACCTTCAGCTTCGCATCGGGTTTCAGGCGGTTCTTCTTGCAAAGCATGCTCAGTCGGATGCCATGCAGCTGCGAAATGGACTTCAGGGTTTCATTCTTCTGTACCACGTGATAAGGCTCCAGAGCCCTGCGGCGTTTTTTCTCGATGTAAATTTTTTGGCCGTACTGGATCTTGTCGGTCTTCGAAAAGTCGTTGTATTCCAGCAGGTCTTCCAGCTCGATGTCGAAGTCATGTGCGATCTTGTAATAAGAATCGTTCTCGCGGGCAATCACAAATTTGATGCGGTTGAAGCGGTACACTTCCCTTAAGGTCAGCTGCTGAGGCTTCACCTCTTCATTCGACGGGAAATTGAGCTTCGGTGTTTTCTCGATTGTATTCAGCTCGTTGAGCTTATAGCGCTCGATGAGCTCGATCAGGCGATCCGGGTATTTAGGGTCTGTCGCATAGCCCGCTGCTTTCAGCCCGTTGCACCAGCCTTTGTAGTCGGTCGTGGGTAATTCAAATAAAAAAGCATAGCGCGAGCGCGAGTAGAGAAACATGCTGTGATCGGAGTAGGAATCGAGGACGCTTTCGTATTTGCGGAAGCATTCGTCTTTGGCATCGTCGTCCATGGTGTAGGTTTCCCCGCTCCATTCCTTGTGGCATTTGATGCCGAAATGGTTATTGGCTTTTTTTGCCAGGTCGCTGTTGCCATTGCCGCTTTCCAGCATGCCCTGTGCCAGGGTAATGCAGGCCGGCACTTTGTGCAGGTACATTTCCTTGATGGCATCGTCCTTGTATTTGGCAATGTAATCTTCGGGCGTAAAGGCTTTCTGGCCATACACGTGAAGCGTTGCGAGTAATAACAAAAAGGAGAGGCGTTTCATTTTTTGATTTTGTCTTTTGATGCTTTATGAACTTATTTTAGATTGTATTAGGTTGTCGGTACGTTAAGAAATAAAGCTTTTACTTTTTGGGCGCCGGACGGGCTTTTCGTTCCAATCTTTTGCCGCAATCGGGTTCGCTTGTCTACCGGTATATAGACTCAGTGTGCGGCAAAAGGATTTTCACTGCAATCCCTGGCGCGGTATATCTCTTGTCTCTTCTATCCCTTTAATCTCTTCTTGTCTTTTGCTCTTTTTTCTTTCAAAGCCGCTTTCTCTTTGGTGTTCATCTTTTCGGTACTTGCTGAAAAAGCATAAGGCGACAATGACGCGATGTGCTCCGCCAGGAAGTTATACGTTTCTTTCGGATACACGTTATAGCTTTCGCGCAAGGTCCAGCCAACCGCTTTTTGCACAAAATATTCCGGGTCCTGAAGCAGGTTCTCAATCAGACCGATGATATACGCAAAAGGTAAATGCTGTTTTCGGGTGCGCGCATAATAGAACAGCGCCACCAGCGATTGGCGCCTTTCCCACAGATTTTTAGACCGGTTCCAGGTGTTGATGTGACGACGCATCTTCTCCTGTGTTTCCGGCAGCTCTACCAGGCGCGAGAGGAATTTGGAGAGGTTATCGGAATGTCCCCAATTGTCGATATGTTTGACCCATACCGGCAGAACTTTCAGTTGGACTTTCGTGGGAATGCGCTTGTAGTTCTGATCGAGAAAAATAAAGGCCAGGTTCTTGGCTTCAAAGGTCCGGCTGTTGCGAAACACAGCGTCGTAGATCAAGAATGTTTCCTCAGGATCCTCCCCGTGAAAGCTGAAGCCTTTTTTGCCAAGATCGTTCTGGGCTTTGGTGCCCAGGCCATACACGTGGTGGCTGGTGCTCATATACTGCTTCGCCCTTTCGGCGCTTTCTTTGCTGATGTGGGAGGAAAGGGCTTTTAGGGTATTTTCCAGTTCTTTGGTATATTTGTTAGTATCGAGTGTCATCCCTCATCAAAAATACTAACAATGCAACATTCAAAACCCATTTTGTCGGGACTTCTATTCACAGGTTTGTGTTTAAACAGCTCTGCCCAGGTCACTTACCCGGCCTCTAAAACCGTAAAGCAAAGCGATGTGTACCATGGTGTGACTGTGGAAGACCCTTACCGCTGGCTCGAGGATGATAACTCCGTGGAAACCAAAGCATGGGTGACGGAACAAAATGCGGTGACGAATGCCTACCTGGCAACGGTGCCCTACCGTCAAAAACTGAAAGAGCGCTTAACCGCGCTTTGGAATTTCGATAAGATGACGCCACCGTTTAAAAAGGGGAAATTATTCTTTTCGTTCAGGAACAACGGTCTGCAGAACCAGTCGGTGCTATACTCCCAGGCCTCCCTGCTCGATAAGCCGGTCCTTGTGCTCGATCCGAACCTGCTCTCCTCCGATGGCACCACTTCCCTGAGCGGGATGGCTATTTCAAAAAACGGGAAATACCTGGCTTACGGCATTTCAAAGGCAGGAAGCGACTGGGTTGAGATTCATGTGCGGGATATTGAAAGCGGACAGGACCTGCCGGATGTGATCAGCTGGGTCAAGTTCTCCGATATTTCCTGGAAGGGCGATGGCTTCTATTACAGTCGCTATGATGCGCCAAAGGGAGACAAAACCTTTACACAAAAAAATGAATTTCATAAGGTGTATTTTCATACGCTAAGCAAGCCGCAAAGCGAGGATGTGCTGGTGTATGAAGATAGGGCACATCCCGACCGGAATTTTTCGGCGCAGGTAACGCACGATGAAAACTACCTGGTGATCTACGGCAGCGAAACCACCAGCGGGCAAAGCATGATGGTGAAAGACCTCTCGAAGCCCGCCGCCAAAGCTCTGGAGCTGGTCACCAATTTCGACAATGAATATAGCGTGATGGAAAACATCGGCAACCAGCTCTATGTGTATACCAATTACAAGGCGCCGAATTACCGCCTGATGAAGATCAGCCTGAATAATCCCGGCAGCGATAACTGGGAAAATGTGCTTCCCGAAAGCAAGGATCTCCTGGAAGGTGTATCATTCAGTGGTACGAAGATCATTTCCAATTATCTCAAGGATGTGTCCTCCCGCTTGTATGTCCATGACCTGTCAGGAAAAATGGAAAAAGAAATTTCCCTGCCAGGCCTGTGTAAGGTCAATGGCGTGTATTCCAACCGCGAGGATGACTTTATGACTTATGCCGTGGTTTCTTATATCACACCGGAAGAGGTGTATTTCTATGATGTGAAAGCCGGTACCAGCAAACGGATCTTTAAGCCCATCAGCTCATTCAAATCGGCTGATTACGAAACGAAGCAGGTATTTTATAAAAGTAAGGATGGCACGAAAGTGTCGATGTTCGTCACGCATAAAAAAGGGCTGGAGCTGAATGGCAAAAACCCATGTTTTGTTTTTGGCTACGGTGGCTTCAACATTTCCTATACGCCGGAGTTCAGGATCGACCGGGCCTTATTCCTCGAAGCGGGTGGGGTATACTGTGTGCCGAACCTGCGTGGCGGCGGCGAATACGGGGAAGACTGGCACATGAGCGGTACCAAATGTAAGAAGCAGAATGTGTTCGACGATTTTATCGCGGCCTGCGATTACCTGGTGGAAGCTAAATACACGAGCCATGAGAAATTGGCCATTCATGGCAGAAGCAATGGGGGCTTACTGATCGGCGCGGTGATGACCCAGCGGCCCGATATTGCCAAAGTAGCGATCCCGACGGTGGGCGTACTCGATATGCTGCGCTTTCATCTGTTCACCATTGGCCGCGCCTGGACGATCGACTATGGTTGCAGCGAGAACAAAGAGGAATTCGCCTGCCTCTATAAGTACTCTCCACTCCACAATGTGAAGAAAGCAGCGTATCCTGCTACGCTGATCCTGACAGGCGATCATGACGACCGGGTGGTACCGGCGCATTCGTTCAAGTTTGCCGCTACCCTGCAAAAAAATAATACAGGAAAAAATCCCACCCTTATCCGCATTGATGTGAATGCGGGGCATGGCTCCGGAAAACCTACGGATAAGCAGATCGCAGAGTTTGCCGATATGTGGAGCTTTGTGTTCTACAATCTCGGGATGAGTTATTAGGAAAATGGAACGCAGATGACGCTGATGGTTATGATGAATATGATAATGTAATCGACACGGATTAAACGGATCGAACAGATTAGAACAAAGATTAGAGGCAGATATTCAGAAGAATGAATACACTATGATTCCTGATCTGTTCTCTATGTTTTCTATGTGCCTATGTGGTTTTATTCTGTTCTAAAACCGTGCTAATCTGCCGGATCCGCGTCATCTGCGTTCTATAATAAACTACTAAAAGCCGTAGCCTTTAAAGCTCCTGGTAAATTCCGGAGCAGGAATAGCTTTGTTGATTTCCAGGTCGAAGTACTCGTAGCTTTCAAAGAGGCCAACCTCGTCGTAGATGATCACGCATACCGGCAGCAGGGTTTTGTCATCAATATAGAACAGCGCTTTTTTGCAATAGAAGGTCGGGATCTTGATTACGCTGCCCTTTTTGAGATAGCCATAATCATCATACAGCTTATTTTTCGTGCGTACCATGTAATCGTTCACCACGAATTTGGCGGAAATGCTGGATACCGTTTCTTTGTCCTGCACCACATAGTCGTGGTAGCCGAATGAATTATTTTCATATACAAAAAGATGGCAGCTCATTTTATTTTTCTCCACCTTGTTGGGCATCAGCGTCAGGTGCCTGGCAATCTGGTCCTTTTCCTTGCTGAGCGCAATGGCAATGGTTTTCCCGATGAACTCAAAGCCCAGCTCGAAAATGGTAAAGTGCTGGTTCTTGCGCATGAGGTTGCCGCTGGGATCGAGGTTGAGCGTGAAATACGGAAACACGTGAGGCTTAACCGTGCATTTGCTTTTAGAGATTTCGCTGTTGTATAATACTTCCAGTTTTTTTTCGGAGTTGCGCAGGTAACACTTGCGGGGCATGGCCTGTACCTTAATGGAGGTGCTGGCTGCCGCATAACCGGTTTCCACACGCTCCAGCGATTTCATGTTGCATCGCAGGTAAGTGTTCTTTTTTACGGAATCCATCATGTCAGTGATGATCTTGAACTCTTTCAGCTGCTCTTTGGAATACTGAGCCGACAGGACATAGGAATACAAGGAGAGTATCAGGAGGCCGTAAAATTTCATAGTTTGTTTAAAGGTAGCGGTTATGTTAGTATAATACAAATACGTGCCAGTTATTTTTAGTAAATTTACCACGGGTTTGCACGGCTTTGACTGTCTTCCCTCTTATACTCTAAACTGATATTTATGAACCCTATTTTAGGTATTATACCGGCGAGGTATGCATCTACCCGGTTCCCCGGAAAACCCCTCATTAACATTTTAGGAAAGACGATGATTCAGCGCGTGTACGAACAGGCGGTGAAATCACCTTTGCTTACCGACGTCTATGTTGCTACCGACGATCAGCGGATCTACGACCATGTACAGTCTTTCGGAGGCAACGTGGTGTTTACGCGCGAAGACCATCCCAGCGGCACCGACCGCTGCTTCGAAGCCTTTCAGAAGATCGACGACGATTACGATTACATTGTGAACATCCAGGGTGATGAGCCTTTTATCGACCCGACGCAGATCGATCTGCTGTGCGAGGTATGCGATGGCCTGACCGAGCTGGCTACGCTGATGATCCCTGTCGATTCTCATGAAGTCCTGTTCGATCCGGGCGAGGTTAAAATCACGCTCAACACGGAAATGGAAGCCCTGTATTTCAGCCGCATGGTCATTCCGTTCATCAAGGGTAAGCCGGAGAACGAATGGCATTTACATCACAAATACTACAGGCATGTAGGGATGTATGCCTACAGGCGCGATGTGCTGGAGAAGATTACGAAGCTAAAGCCCTCTTCTCTGGAAAGCGCGGAATCGCTGGAGCAATTACGCTGGCTGGAAAACGGATTTAAAGTACAATGTGCTGTCACTACCTTCGATAGCCACTGCATCGATACACCGGATGATATTGAGAAAGTGATCCGCTTAATGAACATCAAAGAATAATGGAAGATAGGAATTTACTGTTTATCTGCGGCTTCATGGCCTGCGGGAAGACGACACACGGCAAGCAACTGGCCAGGAATATCGGTTACCACTTCATCGACCTGGATGATTATACCGAAACGAAATTCGACCAGGACATTACCGATTTATTTAAAGAAAAAGGAGAGGCTGAATTCAGGAACATTGAAACAGAATCCTTGAAGGAATGCATTCGCGATAACCAAAAAACCGTGATTGCGCTGGGAGGAGGAACGCCATGTTTCAACGATAACCTGGAACTGATCAAAGCTTCCGGTAAGCTGGTGTATCTGAAAATGGATCCGGAAGCCCTGTATAAGCGTGTGTTCGGCATCAAGGCCCAGCGTCCTTTGCTGGCTAACCAGGAAGATAAAGAGATGCTGCAATACATCGAAAACTTATTGAAAACGCGTGAGGCGTTTTACAGCCAGGCGGATCTGATCATTCATAACAACAACCTGCAGGAAGAGGAGATGAAAGAGGCTCTTGTAAATTTTATGAAATCATAAATGCGTGGCAAGCTGACCCTCATAATTTGGATGATACTCTGCTCCGAAGGCTATAGCCAGCTGGAGCTTCATCAGAATTACGGGATCAATGTCGGCTTTGTGGGTGCCATTGGTACGCATGTGCGGCGCTTCGGCTTTGTCTTCCAGGGATATTATGTGGAGCGCTTTGTGCAGATCAATGCTGCGGTGCGTGTTTACAATAATTTCAGGGATCTTGGTCCGCGCGGCGAGCATACGGAGTTCAACGGGGCCCTGGGTCTGTGCCTGGGCTATGGCAAAACAACAACAGATGTCAACCGCTTTGTCAGCTCCATAGGCAATCAAACAGGCTATAAAAATTCGGTTGCCTACAGCTACAATGTCTGGTACAATAAGGTCCGTACCTCGCAGGTTACCGGTATTGTGGCCTTTCAGTTCGACCGTGTCTCTGTGATTTTGGAAAACGACCTGCTGGCGAAGCCAATGCTTGACCGTTTTCGCACGGGCGCTTTCTTAGTACAATACCAGGATCGGGATGTGCAATACGCCATCAATTGCAGCCTGTGGACCGGGCGCATGGGGGAGAGTGTGAGGAACGATTCCCTGTTTCCCTCTACAGGTTATTTAAATACAAAGGGTAGTACTTACGGAAACCTGTCGCATGGCCTGCTGAGCGCGCAGGTAAAAGTAGCCAACGATTACGGGCAATACCTTCAGGCCAATGCAGGCATCGATGCCGAGCAGGTGCGGAATGCTGTGCAGAACCGCTTCATCCATGATATGCCGCTTGTTCCCAAAAAGCTCAACAAAGCGCAGAACCTTCACATCCCAATGATCGACAGCGCCGGAAATCAATATCTGTACCGCAAGGATCAGAAAATCCGTAAGCCGAAGCTGTTCCTGAATGGCTATACCTGTCCTAATATTTTTTATTAGTAGGATTCGTTTTTGTAAGACGGGGAACCGGAGCAAATGGTTTTATCTTAATGTCGAGCTATAGCCGGTAGATTGAACACCTAGCTCTCCAGGGCCCTGAGCAATTCCTCCGCCAGCTTCCGGTCGTTGCTGAGGCGCGGCACCTTGTATTGTCCGCCAAGCTTGTTATTCGCTTTTAGCCAGTTGTAAAATGTTCCTTTCGGGACAGACCTCACCACGGGAGTTTGTAGCACATAATCGTTGAAGCGCTTGGCTTCATAATCGGAGTTGACGCGCTTCAGCGTATCGTCAAGTACGCTTTTGAAAAAATCCAGATTGGTAGGCTCTTCCTCAAATTCAATAAGCCATTCATGTGTACCGGTGTGCTCATTCATGAATACAGGGGCCACGGTATAATCCACAATGTGGGCGCGTGTTTTTTCACAGGCGGTTTTCAGGGCTTGTTCCGCATTGTGGATCATCAGCTCTTCGCCGAAGACATTGATGTGCTGCCGCGTACGCCCGGTAATGATAAAGCGGTAAGGGCTCAGGTTCGTAAAGCGGATGGTATCCCCGATCTGGTAGCGCCACAGGCCCGCATTGGTGCTGATGAGCATGGCGTAGTCCTTATCCTTCTGTACCTCCGATAAATTATACGTGCGTGGATGTTCTTTGCCCAGCTCGTTCACCGGTATAAATTCGTAATAGATGCCATAGTCCAGCATCAGGAGCATTTCGTTGCTCACACGCTCATCCTGGATGCCGAAAAAACCTTCCGAAGCACTGTAGAGCTGCATGTAGGCAATTTTGTCATTGTTGATGAGCCGTTCAAACAATTCCCTGTAAGGCGTGAAGCTCACGCCACCATGAAAATATACTTCCAGGTTGGGCCAGATCTCTTTTAAGCTGTCTGTTTTCTTTAGCTCTAAAATGCGCTTGATCAACACAAGCATCCAGCTTGGCACGCCGGCGAGGCTGGTTACATTTTCGTTGGCCATGCTGTTGGCCATCTGCTCCAGCTTCTCCTCCCAGTTATCCATCAGGGCAATGTTCACATCCGGTGCCCGGAAATATTCCGCCCACATCGGCAGGTTCTGAATGATGATGGCGCTCACATCGCCGTGGTAAGAATGATGGTCGCCGAACTGGTCCGTTTTAAAGCTTCCGCCAAGGGCCAGGTTTTTTCCTGTAAACAGTTTGGTGTCTGCATTATTGATGCACTGGAAGGTGATCATGTCGCGCCCGCCGTTATAGTGGCAGCCATCGAGGAACTCCTTGCTCACCGGGATAAACTTGCTCTTGTCCGTGGTGCCGCTGCTTTTGGCAAACCATTTAATATCGGTGTTCCATAATAAATTCTGCTCGCCCCGGCGCGTGCGCTCAATCAAGGGCTTCAGGCTTTCGTAGTCGTTTACAGGAACCAGCTGCCGGAACTGTTCGTAGTTGTGAATAGAGCGGAAATTGTAACGCCTGCCATATTCCGTATCCCTGGCAGAAGAGATGAGGCTCTGCATCCATTCATCCTGCACATCGTGCGGGTATTTCATGAACAGCTCGATCTGGTGCATGCGCTTTTTCATGAACCAGGATGCTATGGAATTGAGGATAGGCATAATGTTCCGGTTTAATCAATAATCAAATTTTTCAGCCAACTGAGGCAGACCGTTAGTTTATACACAACTTATTTTTTAGCAGACAGGTAATTCTCAAATGCATTCAGATCCATCGCATTCAGGCAGTTATCTTTTGTTAAAAGCCCTTTGCGCGCGGCGTAGGTTCCATAGCGCATGTCGTGATAGCCCTTCAGCTGGTGGGCATCCGGATTGATGGAGATCATCACGCCTTTTTCGAGGCAATAAGGAATCCAGCGCCAGTCGATGTCAAGGCGGTAAGGGTGTGCATTGAGCTCGATCACCACCTTGTTGGCAGCGCAGGCATCAATGATCTTTTTGTGATCGATCGGGTAGCCCGGGCGCCCCAGCAACAAGCGGCCGGTAGGATGCCCGAGGATGGTCGTATAAGGATTTTCAATAGCTTTGATGAGGCGGGCGTTGGCTTTAGCCTCATCCATTTTTAAATTGGCATGTACCGAAGCCACAATAAAATCAAAGCTTTTCAATACCTCTTCTTCGTAATCAAGCTCGCCGTTGCTTAAAATATCACTCTCGATGCCCTTGAAAATTTTGAAAGGAAACAATTGCTGGTTGAGCCGCTCGATCTCCTGTTGCTGGATCAGGACTGTTTCCGGCTTCAGCCCGTCGGCATACACCGCCGTTTGCGAGTGGTCGCAGATGCCCAGGTATTGATAGCCAAGCTCCTTGCAGTACACAGCCATTTCCTGGAGCGAGTTCATGCCATCGCTGTATGTCGAGTGGTTGTGTAAAATCCCTTTCAGGTCGCTGTATTCAATGAGTTTGGGTAGCTCATGGTTCTTTGCCTTTTCTATTTCAAAATGCCCTTCGCGTAATTCCGGTTCGCAGTACTGAACGTTTAAGCCTGCGTAGACCTCTTCCTCGCTGTTGTACTTTTTAATGCCAAGTTGCGAAAAGTCAATGCCAGCCAGATGTTCCGGGGTAGAGGAGCTCTCGACGAGTGTCCTGTAAAAGACCGCTTCGTTCACCTGTATGAAATTAACGGGAACCGTTTCGGAGCCGTATTCATCCAGGTCGATGCTCTCATCGCCCACGAGGATGTCGATCTCTTCAATGACCTCGCATTTGCGGTACATGGCCCCGGTGAAGCTGACCAGGTCGGTTTGTTCTTTGATGGCGTTGATAATCGCCAGGCCTACTTTTTCCGCGTAAGCGAAATGGAACTTGCCCGTGTTACTGAGCTTGAATTCAATGTTCTGGATGATGGTGTTCTGTGTTTTCTCGCCGAAGCCTTTGAGCTCTACCAGGCGGTTTTCGTGGCAGGCATACAGCAGGTCCGTCACGCTTTCCAGCTCCAGTTCCAGCCAGAGCTGCCGTACCTTTTTCGGGCCGAGTCCTTTGATGCCGAGCATGTCTACCACGCCCACCGGTGTTTTGGTTGTGAGCTCACGCAGCTCGTTGCTCATGCCCGTGGTGGTGAACTCATGGATCTTTTCGGCAATGCTTTTGCCGATGCCTTCTATTTTAGTCAGTTCTTCCACACTTTGGTTGTTCAGGTCCATGCGCGTTTTCCCCAGCTTGTAGGCAGCGGCGCTAATGGCTTTTACCTTGAAGGGATTTTCGTTGTGAAGCTCCATGAGCTTGGCGGTAAGCTCCAGGGCGTCGGCGATATCTTCGGTCGTCATCATAAATACAGTTCTGCAAATTTTAAATCGTAAGGATTGGTGATCTTAATATTTTCAGGGTTACCTTCCACGAGGTGGATGCGCTCATCCATGCCTTCCAGCACAGTGGCATCGTCGGTAAAGAAAGGGGAGTACTCCTGGTTGAAAGCCTCTTTTATTTTGGAAACCACAAAACATTGCGGCGTCTGAACGATCTTATAATCTTCGCGTCTCACCGCTTTGTTGATACCGTTGCTGATCATGCGCAGGCTTTCATTAACCGGCGAAACCGGGATGGCATTGCCTTTCAGCGCAGCCGTCTCAAAGCAACGCCTGATCGTTTCGAGGCTCACGAACGGCCGGGCGGCATCGTGGATGCCCACAATGTCATTCTTATTGGAGATCACATGGAGGCCGTTCTTCACGGAATGGAAGCGCGTTTCTCCACCGGCCACGGTATGAATGTTCTTATCCGGAAAATATTCTGCCAGCATAAAATTGGCATCGGTCATGTATTCGGGATGTACCGATACAATGATGTTGATGTATTCATCAAACTCCAGGAATTTTTCGATGGTGTGGATGATGACGGGCTTACCTTTGATCTCGATGAACTGCTTGGGAACAGGAGAATGCATGCGCGTTCCGGTGCCCCCGGCAACAATGATCACGTTATATTGCGAATGGTTCATATTCTTGTTTTTGGTTAGATGTCATTGCGGGTCCCGTTTCTCTCCGGGGCGGTGCAATCCCATGGTATCAGATGTTATATGTGTAATGCCGTGTTACTCATAATTATGCGTTACATGTTTTTCCTTTTCCAGACGTACAACTTTATGCGTTGTCGCATGGATCACTAATGTCGCAATCGTGGTTACCGTGCAACCGTTTGTGTACCTGCAATCGCCGCGGTTAGTATGATCTATTTTACATGTAGTAACTGTCCATTCACAGGTTAATGCATCAAACGTTAAATGGGGTTTACACTGCCAGTCCTCCGTCCAGTAAACCTTTTTCTTCCGGGCGATCTGTATGACTTCGTTGCTATCTAATTTAGAAACGCAATTGGTTGTTTGCGAAAATACCGGATTTACGGCTGTCGTAAGCAAAAATAAAAGTATGTTTTTCCTAAGTTTAACCATTTAAAATCGATGCTTTCAAGCGTCTCTTTTGTATCTCAATACTCAATACTCATATCTCACATCTACTAATAATTCTTCACCCGCTCAATGCACTGGTCAATGGCCTTATACGCTTTACTGAAAAACTGGAAGCGTTGTTTCTCGGCAATGCCGCTGATGAGCGTTGATTTCTTGATCAGGTTTTTCATCCAGTGCTCGATCTCCTCGCAAAACTCCTGGTTGCCTGTGGTAAGGGAATTGAGCGTATTAAAGGAAATGTAGGAGAACACTACGCCGCCAAGATTCACATGGATGCAGTTGGTACCTATCACCAGGTCGCTGTTATACAGGTTGAAGGAGGTTGCCGGTTTTTTGCCGGCTTCGCTCTTGCTTTCGGATTCTGCGTAGTGGTTAATGGCCTGCATCATCTTTTTCAGCTCCTGGAGCACGGTAATGGCATCGTCTTTTTCCTTGAAGGCGCCCGATTCAAAATAGTATTCTATCTGCTTGATCGTGGTTTGGATGGTTTCATCCGTCCAGACCTCGATGCTCGGCACTTTGATGTAGGTATCGTGAATATCGACTGCCAGTTGCAGCTGTTTTTCCGGAATGGAATCCCAGTCGAATTTGCGGGTCTGGTATTCGGGAACGTTCAATACCGAGCGCTGCCAGTAAAACAGCTTAAAGGCCGCCAGCTCTTTGGAGTAAAAGGAATGAAAAATAGGAATTTCCTCCGCCGCATAAATCACTTTGGCATCCTCTGCTTTCGATAAGCGTTGCAACTGGGTAAGCAGGCTGGTGAGGTAGTTCTCGAAATTATGGGCCGAATCCGTTAGCTTGATGTAATTGCAGGTGACGGAGTCGCCTTTGTTGGAGAATACCGAATCGATGGAGATCCGGTAATGCTTGCAGATCTTATAGGTTTCATCCAGGCTTAGCTCCGTTTCGTTCCGGAGGCGCCTGTAGGCACTGTCGTTGCTGATCTTCAAAAGGTCGGCGATGTCATCTACCAGCGATACATTGGCCGGCACAACCTGCTTTAAGTGCTTAATGAACACTTCCTGCATCTCAAAATCTGTTTTTTTCAGGGGCATTTCTTTTGTATTTAGTCCAACTAAAACTACGGATTATTTGCAAAAAATGCAAAAATGTGATTTCGGGATCGGAATTATTGCAAAATCCAAGCTTTCTATTCAAGCTTTTTCTTCTCCGATTATGGCTTTTTGCAAATTCAGTGGATGCCTCTTGGTTTATCCGTTTCATCTGCGCCGGCAAGCGATCTAATTTTGACCTCAGAAATCATTACAAAAACATCAAAAATGAAATCAACGATTCACGAAAACGAAAGCAACATTAAGAATGTTGTGAGTAAAACAGCTATCTCTCTCAAAAAAACAGTACAGATCATTCTTGTGATTGCTGTTATTATCTCCTCAGCTCTCGTTGCAAAAAACATTGTGAAAAATGTAAAGCACGAGTACAGCATGTTGCCTGCCGGTAGCGGTAAAGCCTGCTTCTATGATATGATGCAGTAAGCAGTACTACCGGAAAGTATCCATCCATAAAATAAAGAGCACATGAAACCAACTATTCTGATCCTGCTGATAGCCTTGAGCCTTCACTCCTTTTCGCAGTCACGGTTTTCTAAACGGAAATACAGGAAAGGGATGTTTATCGAAAAAATCACTCATATAAAACAAAAAAAAGCAACAGGGATAACTTCCCCTCCAAACATAGCGTTGGCCTGTCGGGCAACCATGGAAGAAAAAAAAGCACCGGCAAACGAAAATGTGGTAAGCAGGTATGATACAGTTATAGCCGCTGATTCTCATGAACATGTTGATTCTGCATCCCTGGCGAAACACGCTTCAAAAGCATATGCAGGCATCATAAAACATAACACTCTCAAGTTATCCGCAGCGGATATCTATTGCTTGAGCTCAAAACCCCTTGTTGTAAAAACGGATCATGGCATGCTCCGGCAGAAATTGGGAACAAGTTCAGTAGTTATGCAAAAACTATCTGATCAGAGCATGACGGGTGGTTACTTTGAAGAATTGATCGAAGGACTTAAAAGGTGTTTATTGATCTGTTTGTTGGCAATGATGGTATTTGCGTTGTTTGCGTCAATAATGGCGATCGCAACTTATCCTGTTGCTTCCGGGACCTGGATATTAGGATTGGCTCTTTGTATCTATGCCACAATGGGTATTATCATTGCCATCACGTCTCTGACCGGTAGAGACGGAGGCAAATTTATGAGTGTACTGAAAATTGTTTTTTTGATCATTTCAGTTGGTCTGCTATTTACAGTAGCAGTAGGATAAGGACAACATGAGCATAAAACACTTCTTTGTAGTTGTCAGGATTACCACAACAATTAGCCCCTCTTAATTTACTCACCAACTAGTCACTATATCTATCTGATACCATGAAAACAAGCACTCAACTCAAAAAAACAATACAGGCCATCCTTGTCATTGCTGTTATTTCCTCCTCAGTTCTCGTCGCAAAAAGCATTGTGAAAAATGTCAAACACGAATACAGCATGCTGCCAGCCGGTAGTGGTAAAGCCTGTTTCTATGATATGATGCAGTAAACACTATCTATTTCTTTTAACTAATTCAAATACACTTAACATGAACTCATTTTTTAAATCCTTAGTCCTGGCAGGCGCTTGTTTTTTTGGTACGGCGCCTGTACAGGCACAAACTGAAGCCTCCAGACGATTAACGCTTACCATTTTGTCCATTGATATCAGCGGCTTCAAAAGCGAGCCGCAGCAAATGGGAAACCTGGTGCGCACCGAGCTCGAGAAGCTCGACACCTTTGATGTGATGGACCGCTACGATGTAGCTTACATGGTCGATAAGAATAAGCTGAACATCAACAACTGCTACGGGAAATTATGCCTGACGGAAATAGGAGAGGTCATCAAATCCGATAAAATGCTAAGCGGAACCGTTGAGCTTTATCCCAAATCGGTGATCTACACGCTGCGCTTAATCGACGTGAAAACAAAAGCGGTTGAGAAAACCACCGTGATGGAATTCCTCAATTTGCCCGACGAGCTCCAGGCCTTTACCAACGTGATTGTGCGCAGCATGTTCAACCGGACGGTGGATAAGGCTTTGCAGGATAAGCTCACCCAGCGCAACGGCTTCGACAACGCTATCAATAATCCGAAGAAGGAGCGCCTGCGCCTCGACGGCCCGCGCCTGGGCTTTGTGACCTATACCGGCAACACCGCTACTATTTTGCAGGCCGATAAAACGGTTGGTGGCTTCGAAGCCTTTCCGCTCATGTTCCAGTTTGGTTACCAGTTCGAAAAGCAATACCTGAACGAAGGAAAGATCCAGGCCTTGTTTGAGTTTCTACCCATGATCACCGGTGTGGACCAGGGCTATTTCATCCCGAGCTTCACCTTGCTGCATGGCCTGAGGAGTAATGTCAACGGCTGGGAATTTGCCCTTGGCCCCACGATCAACCTCTCGCCGAAAACACATGGCTACTATGACCAGGGCAATGTGTGGCACCGCGAAAGCGATTGGACAAACGACCCTGCGCACGAAGGGGTGAAAAATCCTTTTACCATCAGGGAGCGCCTGGATAGCCGCGGCGATTATGCCCTGCAATCCGGATTTGTGCTGGCCTTCGGCCGTACCTTCCGGTCCGGGAAACTGAACCTGCCGGTCAATGTGTACGTGATTCCCGGCAGGGAAGGCTTCCGCGCCGGCGCCTCGCTGGGCTTTAACGCGAAGAATAAATAATCCCGTCATTGCGGGCGTAACGACGTGCCGCGAAGCAATCTTGCTGTCAATGAGATTGCTTCGCTTTGCTCGCAACGACGATTATACGATCACTAACTCTTTCAACTAAAAAACTCATGAAACAACTCCTCCGTTCCATCCCCTGGCTGCTGCAGTATTCAAGGCTCCTGGTATCTGTGCTGCTGCTCATGTTTGCTTTTATGGACCTTTCGCCCGCGACCATCATTGCCCTCTGCGGTTACGCCACCGGCTGCGACATCCTCTGCGGCATCGTCACCCGGCGAGAAAGCAGGTACAACAAAGACTTGTTGCAGCTCGATACAAAAATCGATACGATTTTCTGGTTCTGCTGCCTGTTTTACCTCTGTATTCACCGCCATGATTTCCTGAGAGAGCACATCACCGGCTTTTTTATCCTGGTCTTCTCCGAGCTCTTCATTATTTTATTCGGCCTGCTCAGGTTCCGCGAGCGGATCTCCTTTCATACCGTTCTCTCCAGGCTCTGGTCACTGCTCTTATTATGGTGCTTCATCGAGCTTGTGTATGGCAAACCGGCCGTGTTGAGCTTTTCACTCGTGTTTTGGGGTGGGGTAGTGGTTCAGCTCGAAATCATAGCCATGGCCTGTATCCTCAAAAAAAATGTCATTCATATTCCCGGGATCATCAGGGCAATCAGGTACAAAAAACGCCCGGTGTAAGCCAAAGCCTTTTATAGAAGAAGCTTAACATTGTCTTAACTAACAGACTTTTGTTTAAAAGTTGGTATCTGCCTGATAAACATCGCTTTTTTTTGGTTTAGCTTTGTTTTTATCGAAAAAACGACTAATTTAATCGAATAATTAAATTCAGGCAATATGGATAAAACGTTTACTAAATTATGTGTTTTAGTTGCTGGTCTGGTTGTTTTTAACGCGGGATATGCGCAATTGTCCATTACGGGTCAGGCCGGTGGTCTCAAGTTCCTCGGCGACGTCGGTCAAAAAAACAATTCTAATTTTTTTAGCGACATGCGGCTTGGCTATAACCTGGGCCTTGAGTACAGGATCGGCAAAATATTAGGCATTGGCATCGATGGTATGTACGGGCACCTGGCCGGTACGGATAACGACAAAACCTCGCATCTGAATTTCCAATCGCAGGTGATGGGCGGAGGCCTTAATGTGTATGCCTTTTTCGATAAGATCGGCTCTAAGGAAAAAGACGTGTCGCCCTATATCCATGCCGGCTTTGGCTACCTGATGTTCGATCCTTACGGCGATCTGCGCGACAAGAGCGGCACACGCTACAATTACTGGTCAGACGGCTCCATCCGGAACCTGTCGGAATCCACGCAGAACGAGCCCCTTTCCATGATTATCAAGAGGGATTATAACTACGAAACTCAGCTGAAAGACAGCACCTCCAATTATTCACGCAATACCTTCTATGTGCCCCTGGGTATTGGTGCCAAATTCAATATGGGATTCCGGGCCAGCCTCCGCATCGGCGTGGTGTATAACCTGTGCCTGAGCGATTATATCGATAATTACAAGAAAGGTGGGAACGATAGCTGGGCTTCGGCTAATATTGCCCTCAACTTCAACTTTGCAAAAAAACCGAAGGACGGCTACTCCAATGTCAACTTCCAGGATATAGATAATTCCGATCTCGACGGCGACGGTGTGAAAGATCTGGACGACCGCTGCCAGGGAACACCGAAAGGTGTGAAGGTGGACGGAAAAGGTTGCCCGGACGATTCTGATAACGACGGTGTATTCGATTACATGGACAAGGAAGTAAATTCCAAGAAAGGGGCTAAAGTGGATGCGATGGGCATTACCATTGACGAGGAGCTGATGGCCAAACGCCAGATGGAGTGGGACAGCCTTTCCAGCGAACGGAGCGAGGGCTTCAATGCCGCGCCAAGTGTGACTTACCTGGAAACGGTGGAAAGCAAATCGAAAGAGAACAAGGCGAAAACCGGCAGCACGTCGAAAATTCCTGCAGAGCTGTTGCCTGCCGATATTAATAAGGACGGCTATATTTCCGCTAAGGAAATTACCCAAACCATTGATGCATTCTTCGAAGGAGATAATTCGTTTAACGTAGAAAGACTAAACCGCCTCATCGACTATTTCTTTGAGCAGTAACATAGCATTATGATCAAACCACTTCTTATTTTATTTAACACGGTATCTGTATTTTTTTTCAGCTTTTTCTTTGGCGATGCGCCGGTGAGTGTTACCGGCAATTTTCCCAAGAGCGCTCCTGTGGGCTCTGAATTTACAGCAGAAATAACGGTTAAAAAAACCAATGTCAGCGGCTTTGCCAAGCTTCAGCTTGAAGTGCCGCAGGGCTTTACGGTGAAGGAAGTAGACAGTAAAACGGGGAACTTTTCCTTTGCAGGTACCATTGCCAAGATCATCTGGACCTCTGTGCCTTCCGAAGAGCAGTTTACCGTAAAGTTTGCCCTCGTGGCAGACGCCAGCGCCGCAGGCCCCAAAACCATCGGCTCGAAATTTTCTTATGTAAGCAACAACAGCAAGGAAATGGTGGAGATGACACCTGCCGAGATCCAGATCGGGGAGGCTTCTTCTGAACCGGTAGCCACGAGCGAGCCGGCACCAACCACCACGACCACCGAAGCGACACAGCCTGTAACCACAACGCAGCCTGTGCCCACACCGGCCACTACCGATCCTCAGACTGCCCCGGTAAGCAGCGGCTCCGAGCCCTTATCCGACGTGGTATGCGCCCGTACCATTACCAAAGGTGCTGCCGGCGAATACAATGTAGACGTGAAAATAAAAAAGCCGGGGATCAAAGGCTTTGCCAAATTCCAGGAAATTTTGCCGGCCGGCTATAATGCCAGGCAGGGAAAAACAAACGGCAGCTCTTTCTCGGTGTCTGATGGTAAAGCCAAATTCGTGTGGGTATCATTGCCTGCCGAAGATGAGCTCCTGATCTCTTACACCCTGGTGAAAGAAGGAACAGAAAACCAGGATGCCAGGATGGAAGGCGAATTTTCTTACCTGGAAAACGATCAGACTAAAAAAATAAAATTACCCTTTGATGTGATCTCTGCTACGGGCGATGTGATTGCCGCCACAGGTCCTGCAGGAAATAACGCCAGGCAGTCGACCACACCAACACCGACAGAGTCGGCTCCAACGACGAACGTAACGCCAACACCGACAACGGCTGTTGCAAGCAGCGAACCTAAAACCACCACCAGCAGCGATCCGGCCTCTACACCTAACGCAGTCGTTGCCAAAAAAGAAGGCAATGTGTCCTATGTGGTACAGATCGGGGCGTTCCGCAATGCGATCCAGTCGGATGTGCTCAGTAAAAAATTCAATATTTCCGAAACCATTAAAAGTGAAATGGCCGATGGCTACAGTAAGTTTATGGTAGGAAGCTACGGCGAATATAAACAGGCAAGAGATCACCGGGAGAATATCAGGCAGAAAGGCTGTAACAGCGCCTTTGTAGCGGCATACAACGGTCCTAAGCGCATCACCGTTCAGGAAGCGCTGATGATCTCCAGTCAGAAATGGTATAAATAGAACCATTTGTCTATATTTGCGTATAAGGCTCAGCTATGCTTAAAAAGGTACTTTCTATAATTTTCATATTCTTTGGTTTACTGGTGAATGCACAAACAGACAGTTCCTCTGTAGTGCCTGCCGCCCCCGCAGAAACGGTGAACAAAGCTCCCAAAGAGAAAAAAGTCCGCGACCAGACGCCGCCTGCATTGGGCGACGTGTTCCAGCCCAAAGTGGCTTTGGGTGCAGGGCTCATGTCCTTTCACGGCGATCTTTACTCCCGGCATTACCAGGCACCCTGGACGGCCAAGACCGGCTACGACCTCAATATTTCACAGCGCTTATTCAAGCCCCTGCAATTGAATTTTAATATCCTGTTCGGGAAGCTGGGCGGGAATGAGTGGCGCGACAACCGCCAGGAAAATTTTCAGTCGGAGATCAGGGCAGGAGGCGTCAGCCTAAGCTACGACTTCGGAAATTTTATCCCCGACAATTACAGGATCAGGCCCTGGATCTCTTTAGGAATCTCGTCTTTCGAGTACCTTTCCAAAACCGATCTGTACGATAACAAAGGCAATAAATATTATTACTGGAGCGATGGCTCTATCAAGAACATCGATGAGCATTCGCCCAACGCGGCTAATGCCGTGGACCTGGTGCGTGATTACAGGTACGAAACAGACATCAGGGAATCGAATAAGGATGGCTTCGGCAAATACCAGGAACGGGCCTGGGCCATGCCTGTGGGGGCAGGTGCCCTGATGAAGCTTACCGACCGTTTCGATTTCAAGATCGGCTTCCAGTATTATTTCACCAGCACCGATTACATCGATGGCCTGAGCAACAAGAGCATCGGCACGCGGGAAGGAACCGGGGCGAAGGATAATTTCGTGTACACCTCGTTCTCCCTGCAATACGACCTCGTGACGAAGAGAAAGAACAAAATGGATACGTTGTCTGACGACTATTTTGATGGGGTCGACTGGCTGGCGCTCGATAAGGACGATTACGATAAGGATGGTGTGAGGGATTGGGATGATAAGTGCCATGGTACGCCGGAGAATGTACCGGTCGATCAGTTCGGCTGCCCGTATGATGATGATAAGGACGGCGTGCCTAACCATGCGGATGATGAGCTGGCAACGGCTCCGGGTCTGGAAGTAAATATGCACGGTGTAGGCCTTACAGATGATTACTGGCAAAACTGGTACGATCAGTACAACGATAGCGGTAATGTAACGAACCAGCAGATCGTGGAAAATTTCTACGCCAGGAAAACGAAGGTGGACAGTACCAACACGGCTTCCGCAAATGGCAAGGCCGATCCGTCCAAATCGGATAAGATCTACACTGTGGAGCTGGCGCGCTACAACGGCCCGGTGCCAACCGAAGAGATGGCGAAGCTCCTGAGTATCGGTGATGTGAGGTCGACGATGTTGCCGGATAATACCACGGTGATGTATACGGCCGGTAACTATAAGGAGATCCAGAATGCGGTGAAACGCCGCGATGAATTTATTGCCGAGGGTAACAAGAATGCACAGGTGGGCTACTTTAAAAAGGATGGCGACCTGGTAAGGCTGAGTAATGAAGAGATTGCCGCGCTGATGGCCGGTGGCCAGAAAACGAAAAGTGATCCGCTGTCTGTGAATACTAATAGCACAGCTGCTCAAACGAACACAAACGCGGCTACAAATACTAACAACGGAAATAATACAGCAGCGAATACGAATAGCACGACCGCAAATAACGGCGGTAACAAGACCAACGTAACAAATGCAGGCGGAAATAAAACCTCCAACGCTGCTACGGAGAATTCGCTGGATGAGAACGAGAACCAGTTTGCCAAAGGCGACATCGTTTACCGTGTGCAGCTGGGAGCTTACAGGAACAGGATCTCCAAAGGTATTTTCAGGAATACCGGTGGCGAAGTGCTGGAAATGAAAGGGGAGGACGGATATTTCCACTACAGCACCAATGGCTTTAAAACGATAGAGGGTGCCGCAGGCCTCCGTGCCGACCTCGTGGTGGAAGGTTATGGGGATGCCTTTATTACCGCCTACAAAGACGGCAAACGGATCCCACTGAGTGCTACCAAAGCTACGGTGCAAAGCAAGGCAAAAGAAAACCTGAACGACAACGTCGCTTTCAGCTCGGTCGATAAATCACAGATCAGCTTCAAGGTACAGCTGGGCGCTCTGCGCAAAGCAGGAGGCAATGATATGGAGGATAAGACCAAAGATATTCCGGATGTGGAGAAACAAGGTACCGGCTCCGGCATGATCCGTTATACGGCTGGCTCTTTCACCGATTATTCCAAAGCGGACGAATACAGGAAACAGCTCAACGACAAAGGCTTTGCGGAAGCTTTCGTAATCGCGGTATTCAAAGGCGAGGTGATCTCCATCCAGGAAGCGCTGGAATTGCTGAAGTAAATTCCTGATACGTCAAGGCGAACGGAGCGAAGCATCTTATCCAGGAGATTGCTTTATTCCTGACATCGGTTCGCCATGACGGAATATAAGATGCCTTGCACGCGCCGGTCACACAAGGCTTTTCACTTAAATCATCATTTCATTCTTAGAGTAGCCACATGAAACTATATATTAAATACATGGTAAGCCTTCGTTGCAAAATGATGGTAAAAGAAGAATTGAGAAAACTGGGTTTGGATCACGTGATGGTAAACCTGGGCATGGTAGATATTCCCTGGGAGCTCACCAAAGATCAAAATGATAAGCTAAAAGCCAATCTTCTTAAATCCGGCCTCGAACTGTTGGATGATAAAAAAAGTATCCTGATCGAGAAAATAAAAAATGTGATTACAGAAATGATCCATTATTCCGACGAGTCGGCGAAACCGAATTATTCGGAGCACATCAGTAAAGCGCTGGATTATGATTATACTTATCTGTCGAATATATTCTCAGAGGTGAAGGGCATTACGATACAGCAATATATTATCTTACATAAAATAGAAAGGGTAAAAGAGCTACTGCTTTATGATGAGCTCAGCCTTACGGAAATTTCTCACAAGCTGCATTATAGCAGCGTCGCACATTTGTCCAGTCAATTTAAAAAAATTACAGGTCTTTCACCTTCTTTCTTTAAACAATTAAAGAAAAAGAGGCTGGACAATCTTGAAAACATGTAGCTTTAACATATATAGGCTGTTCTGGCCTGTAAAGCTGTGATTTATGTAACTATTTACCGGCAGGGTATAACATTACCGGATTTCATTTAGTGACTTTTGTGCAGTGAAAATTAATTCACCCGTAAATACATTTAAATGAAAAGAAAAATACCTTTTTTTGGCGCCATGATTACTTTTTTAGCATTGCCGGCTATCGGTTTTTCCCAAGCCCCTGCTTTAGGTACGGCGGCTAATTTTGTTCTTTTTTCATCAAACGGCGCCGTTACAAATATCGGCAGCTCTCACCTGACCGGGAACGTAGGGACAAACAATGGCTCCAGCACCGGTTTTGGGAATGTGGACGGTGTGATGCATGACGGAGATGGCTCCAGCGCCCAATGCGCTACAGACGTGCTGGCAGCCTATAACCAGTTAAACAGTGCCATACCTGCATTCTTTCCTTCCGCTCTTTTAGGAAATGGCCAAACGCTTACGGCGGGGGTCTATTCCATAGGCTCTAATGCCACGTTGAATCTTGACCTTAATTTAAACGCGCAGGGCAATGCGAATGCGGTCTTTATATTCCAGATCCAGGGCGCATTTTCCACGAATGCTTCCGCTAAGGTTAAACTGACCAACGGCGCTAAGGCCTGCAATGTGTTTTGGAAAGTAGAAGGCCTGGTGAGCATGGCTTCAGGAACCACCATGAGGGGAACTATTATTGCAAATAATGCAGCTATCAATATGAATGCCGGTGACACCCTGGAAGGCCGGGCATTGTCGACAGCCGGAGCTGTAAGCATTGACGGAGTGTTCGCGTATAAGCCTATCGGATGCGGCAGCCCTGTTCTCACAGGCCCTCCCACGCCCACGCTTGGAGCGGCAGCCTGTTATGCTATATTTTCTTCTAATGGTGCCGTATCAAACTCAGGCGCAACCTATGCTACCGGAGACGTTGGCAGTAACAACGGCTTAACAACCGGCTACACGCCCGCTAATGTAACCGGCCGCATTCATCCGGTACCCGATGGCTCTACAGCACAATGTGCAGCCGATCTTCTGGTTGCCTATAATTACCTGAATACGCTTCCTGATGATATTGAACTCTTATATCCGGCGCAGTTTGGCAATAACCTCGTACTTACACCTCATACATACCTTCTAAACGCGGCCACGGTTTTCACGGATTCCCTTTACCTGAACGCCGAAGGAAATGCGAATGCCGTTTTTGTGATTAAGATCAACGGGGCATTTTCTACCAGTACGTATTCTAAAGTTAAATTAATTAACGGGGCTCAGGCTAAAAACGTCTTCTGGAAAATAGAAGGAGCCGTGAGTATCAATAATTATTCTGTTTTTAAGGGAACCATCGTTTGCAATAACGGCGCTTTGGGTGCATTAAACACAGGCGTGATGATTGACGGACGGGCCCTTACAACCAATGGTGCTTTATCTACAACGGCAATGACCGCCATCGCCACTGCACTGCCGTCAAACTGCATTAGCGTAAGTATTTATGACATGAAACGTTCTGCGGAGCTTCAGGTGTTTCCTAATCCCTTCACCAATGCGCTTACTATCACCATGACAGATTCTTCCGGGGGTTTAAATGGCGTGTTAAGCGTGTATAATTATACGGGAGGGCAGGTCATGACGGTCCATTTGACCGAAAAAACCACCGTATTGGACATGAATCTGCCATCAGGTATTTATTTTTACCAAATCAGCGGCCATGGTAAAACACTTCAATCCGGTAAACTTGTGTCGCAATAAACGGTTACGGTTTATATTAAATAAAAGAAAAGAGAGGAGGCGTAAGCCTCCTCTTTCATTAACAGCAACAGACATAATAGGCCTTACTGGTCTACCGCCGCTTAAAATACCGCCTCTTATCCACATTCTACCGAAAATCTCCGGCTCCGTCTTACCGCTCATCCAAATTATAAGGCTAAATCTTAATATTTAGTACCTTTACAGCCTTATTTCACTCCTATGAAATAGCCATGTCGCAACATGAAAATGCTTTATAAAACTAACATGGCTATACCATATGTCAATTAAAAAAAAAATAAAAACTACATATGAAAATTGCTTACCTTATTACATTTATACTCTCTTTTTCGATGCTCTCTATCGCGCAGATGCCCGGCGGTATGGGGAATATGAAGAATATGAAAGATCCGAAGCTCGGCCGTGTATACGGCAAGGTGCTGGATGCCTCCACCGGCAAGCCCGTGGAATATGCTGCCGTACAAGTCCTCTGGTTTAATAAAGACAGCCTTTTGGGCGGATCGCTGGTCCAGGAGAACGGCGACTTCGCGGTAGAAGGCCTTCCCTCTTTCGGCCAGGTGCGCGTGAAAATCAAATTTATCGGCTATAAAGATTACCTGCAGAAAGTATTTATTGTGCCACCGGACAAGGTGGACCAGGATCTTGGAAACATCAGGCTGGCAGTAGACGATAAAATGCTTAAAGAGGTGGATGTGGTTGCCGAGAAAAGTGCGGTGGTCTTATCCATCGACAAACGAACCTATAATGTGGAGAAAGACCTTTCGGTGAAAGGCGGCACGGCCATCGACGTGATGAAAAACATCCCGGGCCTTACCGTGGATGCCGATGGTAATGTACAGCTGAGAAATCAAAGCCCGATCATTTATGTGGATGGCCGCCCGACGACCTTAACGCTGCAGCAGATCCCTGCCGACCAGATTGAGCGTGTGGAGATCATCACCAACCCCTCTGTAAAATTCGATGCCAATACCACCGGTGGTGTGCTCAATGTGATCATGAAAAAGAACGGCCTGCCCGGCTATAACGGCATGCTGATGGCCTATGTGGGTACCGGCGACCGCTACGGCGGAATGGGCAACCTGAACCTGAAAGACGGGAAGTGGAATGTATCGATGATGTATTCCTACAACCAGGCGATGAACACCACTAAGGGCTATACGAGGCGCACGCAGCTGGACAGCGGGGCCACCACGGCGATCTTCGATCAGAATAATACGACGCGCATGCTCACCATGTTCAACTTCGGAAGGCTGGGCGTTGATTACAGCATTAACAACCGGAATACCATCTCACTGAACGGGATGATCGTAGGCGGAAAATTCAACACGAATGATGAGCAAACCTATAACCTGGATTATTACGATCCGGCAACGTTTAAGCTCAATGGCTGGAGAAAGAATGAGCAGCGTGCTGCTTTCCAGAACTACAATGCGCAGATCCTCTATCGGAAAACCTATCCGACTGTAGGAAAGGAGCTGACCATGGATGCGAACTATAATTATACCGACGCGGCAAACGGTTATTTGTTTACAACGACAACACACCTGGACAACCCGGCCACCGACCTTCCTGTGCAGTATCAGAAGAACGACGGTTATTCCAATTCCAACCAGGGCGTATTCCAGCTCGACTTTGTGAACCCGCTCAGCGAAACACGGAAATTTGAAGCTGGTCTGAAATCCTATTATAAAAATTCCCTGAGCTCCAACAGTACTTTCGGCGCCACGGGTTCTACCGATTCTTACACACGCGACAGCATCATGAGCAACCGCTATGTGATCGATGATATGATCAACGCGGCTTATGTAAACTACAGCGCGAAATCGTTCTGGGACATCGGCTACCAGGCCGGCCTGCGTTTCGAGCAATCGTACTATGCGGGCAATATTGTAGACAAGAACCAGAAGTTCTCTTACAATTATCCTTCCACCTCCAGCGACATCCTGAAGTCCTTGTTCCCAGCTTTGTATTTTTCTAAAAAGCTGAAGAAAAGCCAGGAAGTGCAGTTGAACTTCAGCCGGAAGATCAACCGCCCGAACTTTTTCCAGCTGATGCCATTCGTGATGTTTGCCGACAAGCAGAACTACCGGATCGGTAACCCGCAATTGAAACCGGAATTCAAGAACATTGCGGAGGCCAACTATAACAAGATCTTTTCGAAAGGCAGCTACCTGGCTTCAGGTTATTTCAGGTACGAGGAGCAGCCGATCACCGATGTGGCTTATCCTTCGCAGGCGGATCCTAACGTGTTGGTGAACACCAGCATCAACGGCGACAACAGCATCCGTTACGGGATCGAGAATACCTTCAAGTATACCTTCTTCAAAAACCTTGACTGGACCATCAATGTGAACGCATATTACATTTATATCAAAGGCCTGATCGTACCAACCGAGCCGGTGGTGAAAGCGGAAGGTTATGCTTACAATGCCAAAACAACCTTATCCTATAAATTCCCGAAACAATTCACCCTGCAGGTCAACGGCAACTACGAGTCGCCTAAGATCTTATTGCTGGGTGTATCCAACGAAATTTACTCCATGGATATTTCCCTGAATAAAATGATCGGTACCAAGTGGGTGTTCAATGCCACGCTCAGCGATGTCTTCAACACACGCCGCATGGGCACGCACTACGAAACGCCTTACTATATCCAGGACCTGTCGAGGAGAAGGGAGTCGCGCTACTTCCGCTTCACGGTAACCTATATCTTCGGTAAGATGGATGCGTCTATCTTTAAACGTGCCAAGCAAATGAAAGGCATGGGTGGCCAGGAAGGAAACCAGGATGGATTGGATTTCAAATAGTTGATGATTTCATTTTTTTAGCTATCTTAACCTAACATTATTAATACCCCTCTATGATTAAATTGAATGTTTTGGCTGCCGCACTTTTGCTCGTAACGGCTGCCAGCTTTGCCCAAACATCCAAACCGGATGCGAAAAAAAATACAACGGCTGTTAAGGATGCGAAACAGGCGCCTTCGCTGAATTTTGAATATGCCCTCAACGATCCGTTCAAAGCGAGGATCTACACACTCAAAAACGGCCTGAAAGTATACATGACGGTGTATAAGAATGCACCGAGGGTACAGACTTACATTGCGGTGAAAGCCGGAAGTAAGAACGATCCTGCCAATGCCACCGGCCTGGCGCATTACCTGGAGCACATGGTGTTTAAAGGCACCGACAAATTCGGGACCAAGGATTTTGCCAAAGAATCGGCGGAGGTGACCAAGATCGAGAACCTGTACGAGGTGTACCGCAGTACCAAAGATGAAGCGCAGCGTAAAAAGATCTACCACGAGATCGACAGTATTTCGGGAGTAGCTGCGAAATATGCTATTGCGAATGAGTATGATAAAATGCTGGCCGGTATCGGCGGGCAGGGTACCAATGCTTTTACCTCTTTTGACCAGACGGTGTATGTGAATGATATCCCGGCCAACCAGATCGAGAACTTCCTGAAAATAGAGGCGGAGCGCTACCGCAAGCCGGTGCTGCGCTTATTCCACACCGAGCTGGAAGCGGTATATGAAGAGAAAAACCGTGGACTGGACAATGATAACAACAAATTGTGGGAGGCTGTATTTTCGGGCCTGTTCCAGAACCATACTTACGGAACGCAAACCACGATCGGTACCATCGACCACCTGAAAAATCCTTCAATGAAGGAGATCATGAAATATTTCAATGCCAACTATGTGCCTAATAACATGGCCATCTGCCTGAGCGGCGATTTCGATCCGGATGCCACCATTAAGCTTATCGATAAGTATTTTGGCTCTATGCCTTCCAAACCGGTAACGCCTTATACCTTCGAGAAAGAAGCGCCTATTACCAGCAAAATTGTGAAAGAAGTGACCGGGCCGGATGCCGCCAACCTCGCAATGGCCTGGCGTTTCCCGGGTACGGGCAGCAAAGAGTCGGACATGATCACGCTCATCAACCTGTTATTAAGCAACGGCCGCGCAGGTCTGCTCGACCTGAACCTGAACCAGCAGCAAAAGGTGCTGAACAGCGGGAGCTATTCATACATCCTGAAAGATTACAGCCTGCACATTTTATTCGGTGAGCCTAAAGAAGGGCAGAAGCTGGAAGACGTGGAAAAATTACTGTACTCCCAGCTGGAGCTTTTGAAAAAAGGAGAGTTCCCGGATTGGCTGATGAGCGCGGTGATCACCGATCTGAAACTTCAGAAAACAAAAGAGCTGGAAAGCAACTCCTCGAGGGCCATGGCTTTTGTGGATGCTTTTGTGAACGATACCAAATGGCAGCAATCCGTCAACCTGATCGAGCGCCTTTCTAAAATTACAAAGCAGGACGTGATCGATTTCGTGAATAAGAATTACACGCCTGATAATTATGTAGTCGTATACAAGCGCGTAGGCGAAGATACCAATGTGCAAAAGGTAGAGAAGCCTGCCATCACGCCGGTGGAAGTGAACAAGGAAGACCAGTCGCCTTTTGTGAAGAATATCCTGGGCACCGTGCCTCCGGCAATCCAGCCGAAATTCATTGATTACAATACAGACATTGCCAGGACACTGCTCAACGGCAACGTGCGCCTGATCTATAACCAGAATACCGAGAACCAGCTGTTTGACCTGTACTATGTATTTGACATGGGAACCAACAACGACAAGCTCCTGCCGGTGGCCATCGAGTACATTCCTTACCTCGGTACTTCTAAAATGAGCCCTGCCGAAGTACAGCAGGAGTTTTACAAGCTCGGTTGTTCCTTCAATGTCTTCAACTCCAACACCGAAACTTGGGTGAGCTTAACGGGCCTCAACGAGAATTTCGATAAAGCCACACAGCTGTTTGAGAATGTGCTGAACGATCCGAAAGTGGATGAGTCCAGCCTGAAAAACCTGATTTCCGACATGCTGAAAAAACGCAGCGATGCCAAGCAGGAGAAGCGCACGATCCTGCAGAAGATGATGGTAAGCTACGCCAAATACGGCCCTGTGAGCCCTGTTACCAATATCCTGTCGGAAGAAGAGCTGAATAAGCTGAGCACGGAGCAGATCGCTTCCCTGATCAAATCCCTCACGGGTTATGAGCACAAGGTATTGTACTACGGTCCTAAGCTGATCGGTGATGTGAAGCTCTCGCTTAATGCCAATCATAAGATTCCGGCAAGCGGCTTGAAGCCTGTGCCTGTGGCGAAGGTATTCACACCGCTGAAATTCGATAACACCGTGTATGTGGTGGATTATGACATGAAGCAGGCCGAGATCGTGATCTTATCGGAAGGTGAGATGTACAACGAAGCCACCGTTCCTATCATTACCATGTACAACGAATACTTCGGCGGCGGCATGAGCTCTGTGGTATTCCAGGACCTGAGGGAATCAAAAGCCCTGGCTTATTCCTGCTATTCCTCTTACCGAAACCCAACCGACCCTAAACTGCCGGCCTACAATTTCTCCTACATCGGCTCACAGGCCGATAAATTGCCGGAAGCGATGGCCGGTATGACCAGCCTCCTGAACAATGTGCCGAAATCGGATATTTCCTTCGGGGCTGCTAAAGACGCAATCCTGCAAAACATCCGCACCGACCGCTTAGACAAGGCAGACATTTTATTCAACTACATCAACGCCGAGAAATTCGGGCTGAAAACCGATATCCGTAAAGAGATCTTTGGAAAAGTATCCACGATGACCTTTGCCGATGTGAAAGCTTTCCAGGATGCGAAGATCAAGAATAAGCCATCTGCCTTTGTGGTACTGGGCAAAAAAGACAACCTGGACATGAAGACCCTGGAAAAATACGGGAAGGTAAAATTCCTGACCATGAAAGAAATTTTCGGGTACTAGTTTTTGTGACACGTCATTTTAAAAATCCCGCCACGATTTGTCGTGACGGGATTTTTGCTTTAAGCCTTGCCCTTAGCTTATATCAGGCCGGACATAGCGGCCATGTAATAGTTTGAGGCATAAAGCCCAAGTAATATAAATTGGTTTAAGTGGTCCCGTTTTTCCGGCCGTTAAAGTATAGAAAAAAAACAACAGGAAAATAATGGAGGGCTTAAAGCCCGAGCCACGCATTCCCCAACTGCACATACAAATCTTTCACGACCTCGTTCCGGCTGATGTTGCCGTCTTTGAAGCAGATGATCCTGTTGCCGTCGTTGAGCGCTTGTAGTTGCAACAAGGCATTATCGCTATCGTGCAACACATGCTTAAAGCCTTTGAAGTTATTGCTGTCGAAGCCGGTGATGATGAGGCTATGCTCGTTGATCTCGGGGACCAGGCAGGCGCCATCGTACAGAAAACAGTTCTTACACTGGCTGGCCGGGAAGAAACAATAGAAGGTACTGTCGTTAATTTCCAGGCGGTGCTTTTCCAGCAGGTAGGCTGCCAGCTCCCGGCTTGCGTTGTCTTGCCGGTGGCAGGCAACAAGCAAAAGCAGGTTATAGGTTATAAATATAAAAGCGGGTCGTTTCATAATGCTCATCGAGTAAGGGCATAGCCAGGCCTTTGCCGGGGATCATGAAAAAGCTTGTTCCGGCTTCCAGGTTTTTAGTGAAGCTGTGGTAGCATAGAGGGCGAAGCTGTTCATCCAGGACCATGACCTGCAGGAGCTGGTCTTTGGAGGTAGGGATCCGCCCTTTGACCACCTTCACCGGCGAATTGTAGAACAGCAGAAAGTGTTTTGTCATTTCATTGAAGTGAATGCCGTAGTACCTGAAATTATGCAGGTAATAGTTGGTGGCGCAGCTGCCGTATTCGGGAGTAAAGGGAATGCAGGTAAACCCGGCAGCTTGTGTAAAATCCTGGTTACGGATGGCGCTTTTACGAGAGGTGTTGGTGGAGCGGTTGAAGCTATAAATGGTATCGAACTGGGGATACAGCAGGAAGACCGTATTGTTATGGAAAGCATACATGCCCAGCGGAAAGTCATAATCGGAAAGGTTGGAGGGCTTGCTGATATAGCTGCGGAGGTAATGCAGGGTGTCTGTGGCAGGATCGATCATGAATTCGCTGATCTCCTGCTCTTTGTAATACAACCTTTCGCTTTCATTGGCATTGGGGCTGATCACCGCAACCAGGGTGTCGTGAAGCTTTAGCACCGGCGAATTATTGGCCACGGAAAGGGCAAAGGAATCCTTAAGGTAGCGGAAACGGTGCGGGATGGTATAGCGTTTCAGCAGGCTATCGCCTGTAGCGTTGTACTCGGTGATCGCATGGTCTCTATCGGAAAAATAGTTTTTGCCATCGAGGCCCCTGAAATGCATGCTCCAGAACGGTGTATCAATTTCTTTTTTGATGCCCGCTTTATAATTGCCGGATCTGTCTTTATGAAAAAAGACCAAAGCCTTACCAACCAGGTCGTAGCTGCAAAGCGTGCTGTCATCCAGGAAGGCAAAGCTATTTGTTTGCGGGCCGACATCCAACCCGCTGACTGTAAAGGAATCCACCGGTGGGGGCTGGGTGGCTTCCTGCAATTGGAGGTTCTTGTCGCATGAAAGCAGAAAGGCCATGAGGCAAACTGCTGTGATAGCCATAGATTTATTCATCGTCTTCAATGAGTTTAAGGAAAGCTGCGGAGCGCTCCGGCAACTTTACAGGTGTTGTTATTCTCCGGTTTCGCCCTAAGGAAACCGGAAAGTTAACGTGTTGTATTTTTTATGGATTGCGGTTGTGTATCAGCGAATCGTTTTCAAAAATGCGACCAGAGGATCCTGTAATTTTTCAAGAAATTTTTTGTCTGCTTCTGATAGCTGGTGCCCCTCTTCAAATTTCCCGTAGGATAAGGACCCTTCCTTGAAGAACAGGATAGTGCCTATAGAGTCGGTTACAAAATGAGTCGGAAATATTTTGTGCTTAATCCCCTGGGAATGATAGACTGCTGATATAAACTCATTCATATCATGGAGGTAAGTAAAGTTCCTCGATTGAATGCCTTTTTTTCTGAGAAAGGCGCTTGCCTTTTCCTCAGGGTCGTCAGTCACGTAAATGAAGCCAATTTTTGGAGAAAGCTTGTTAGCTATACTATCCAGCCGGGGCATCTCTTCTATGCAAGGCTTGCACCTGGTATTCCATGCATTGAAATAATAATAGCTTTTCTGTTTCAGTCCCGGTTTAACTCGGTCCATTTTCTTAAAAACATCCGATAAGCCGGAATAGGTAATAGCCGGTACTTTAGCGGATCGGAGCATGGTAAAATAAGAAACGCAGTAGATAGCTACCGACAGTGCTGCAATAGCAAGGATAGACAGGAGGATGGTTTTTTTCTTCATCATTTTTATAAGTAACCCGGAGGCCACGTTCGCCTCCGGGTATTGTATGGTTAGCGGTAGAAATAATTCAGGCTCATTTCAGAATTTCTGATAATGTAAATGCCGGGCTGGAACACAAACTTTATGGCTTCAGTCGTTGTCACAACAGGTTCCGTTAAGCGTAACTGGGTGTATTCAATCATCGCCGGTTGTTGTGCAATCACTTCCGCAGAGCTTCCTTCCAAAACCCTCAGGTCGAATTTTACTTTGATGTTTTGTGGGTTTGCCGAAGTGGGGTTTGTATTTTCGCCAACGTACACGGTAAAGGAATGCTCGAAGGCGTATTGGATCTGGCACTCAAAATCGCAGATTCGCGCGCCATACCAGGTGTAGCCGTTATCGCACACCACATTCCAGCGGATGCAGCAGCCACCGGGGCCTTCTTCCTTAACGGGAACACAGATGGGCCTGTTGGCCGGATCGGCAGGATCGCCCTGCGGCGAGATGACAATGGTTTTTAATTGTGGTGCCTGTGCAAACACAGATGAACCTAAACATATACATGCAAGAATAAATAGCTTTTTCATTTGATTTATTTTTTTTTGTTCCGGATCAGCCGGAAAGCTGCCTGCCAGCCATTAAAAGGGCGGAGCAACAGGGTTTATCCGCCGGCAGTTCATGAGGCTGCCTATTGGTTTTCCGGGATCATGCCCTCTGTTGAAACATCGCTGAATGGCCGGCCTGCGTGTGTTTCCCAAACAACATGGTCCTGAAAGTTTTTATATTGTGTTTTTTTTCTTCATAATTATGGTAATGCTTTTATGACGGCGCTGAGCGCAGAATCGTTTGCCTGCTTAATATAGCCGCCTCCGAAATGTTTCAGCTTCCCTTTGTTGTCGATGATCACCTGCAGGGGATAGCCTTTTCCCTTCATCCCCTGCGACCTGATCAGGGCCATGATGTAATCGTTTCCGTCGTTCATATAAATAAAATGTTTGGGCGAGAAATGCTTGCGCTTTAAAAAGGCCTGCACCAGCTTGTCGCCGTTTTCGGTGAGGTGGATGTAGCCGATGTCTTCGCGGGGAATCAGTCCCGCCAGGGAATCGAGGGTGGGCATCTCTTTGATACAGGGGCCGCAGGCCATGTTCCAGATGGAAATAAAGTAGTAATCCTTATTGCGCAATTGGGGCTGCTCGCGGGCAATGCGGCCCAGCAGGTAAGCCGTGCCATCGCCGATATTATCATACCGGCCCTCTATCATTTGGGTAAAGGCTTTTGAAAATTGATAAGCCTTATAAAAATGATAACTAAAATAACTATTGAAGCCGATGGAAATGGCCAGGGCTATTCTGAAAAATAGTTTCATGGGGTGATGATCTGGTGAATGTGATACAGCGTGGAATCTTTTTCTTCTATGCCGCTAAGCTTTACCTTGTAATACAGCAGCTCTCCTTTTTTAGTGATGATGGCCTGCATGGGCCGGCTTTTGACTTTGGCTTTTTTGAGGGTGAATACGGAAGAGATAAACTCATCGGCATCGGAGATGGGGATAAAGGACCGGAAGCGGATCCGGTTTTTATCCATATAAGCCCTCACAGCCTCTTCGGGCATTTCGCTGAGGAGCAGCTTATCCATAGCCGCATACTCCGCGGTGGCAAACAGGGAATCGAGGTAGGAGATGTGCCTGAGCTTCGCATCCGTCAGGGTCAGGGTATCCCAGGTATAGATAAAGGCCCGGTCATGGTCTTTCAGGATCCGGGGAGCCTCCTTCTCCAGCTTCCGGAAGAGGCTGTTGATACCGACCTCGTAAGGCACCGGTTTTATATCATACAGGCTGTTCAGGATATGCGCGCGCTGCCTGCCCACGATCTTCATGCCGATGAAGCAGGCATTGATGGCCAGGGAGAGCACAAGGAGCGTTGGGAGGATGTATTTTTTCATGGGATGTTTTTTGTAATAACAGGCCGGATATAAGTTTTACATCCGGCCTGCCGGAACCATTTAAGACTGGGTTTTGGTAACCAGCGCGATGAGCCTGGAATCGATGATCTGGTACCTTCCGGGAGCGAAGATGAAAATGCTTTCCTCCGTTTCCAGTACCATCTGGTCTTTCACATGGATGATGCTGTTCTCAATCCTTTTGTACTCGGTAGCCTGCGACACCGGATCGAGCGTAGGGTCGAATTTTTCGGCCGATATAGCGGTAGAAAGAGGGATCTCTACCTTTTTCGGCTCGTTGGGTATCAGCAGGGAACCCTCGATGATCCTGGTGCCATCCTGGCAGCAGGTGATGCGCCAGAAATGCCCTGCACAGGCTCCCCAGCAATCGAGGAGGGTAACGAGGCAGGTCCTGTCCTCATTCCAGTAATGGATGGTGCCGCAGCAGTCGTACAGATACGCGTTGGGCGAGGGCTTGGGTGGCTCGGGCTCAATGTTGTAGGTGTTTTTAATAAACTTATTGGCTTCGGGCTTGCCGGCAAAGCCGCTCAGGCCTGCCAGCATGATGAGGGCGAATAGTATATTTTTCATCGGTTTTATTTTTTTAAGTTTCCGGATCAGCCGGAAAGCCGCCTGTTGTCAATTAAAAAAGCGGAGCAACAGGGATTAGCCGCCGGCAGCTCATGAGGCTGCCTATTGGTTTGTACTTCCTGTCATCCATCGCATGTTCTTAATCGGCCGGCCTGAACACTATAAAATTTTATGAATGTACCAAAAAGTAGTGCAAGTAAATTATTATTTGTGAAAGATTTAACTGCTCCTGCTGGAAACACCTACCCTTAGGGGTAGGTTTTGTTGAAAACTTGTCCTGTTTTTTAATACAAGGTTATTGCTCCACGGCGAAGATGCCGTGCCGGATAGCGTACTTGATTAATCCGATGGTAGTATTGGTATTTGTCTTCCGGTAGATATTCTTCCTGAAAAATTTGATCGTGTTGGCGGAGAGATTCAGGAGCCTGGCAATGTCGTCGCTCGGGAGGTCATTGCAGATTAGTTTCAGGATGTCCGTTTCCCGCTCGGTTAAGCGCAGCTGCCTGTAGTTTTCCCTGAACTCCGGGTCACTCAGCGTCCTGGAAATAATATGTTTGGAGACCGTAGAGCTGAAATAATAATCTTCCGCCGCCACCGTATTAATAGCGGTGATCAGCTCCTGCCGTTCGCAGTTCTTTCCCAGGAAAGCATTGGCGCCGCTGAGCAGGTAGTTGAAGATGAAGGCCGGTTCCGTGTACATCGTTAAGACGATCACCTTGACGTGGCTTTGCCTCCTGCGAATCGCTTTCAGGGTTTCGTAGCCGTTCATCACCGGCATGCTGGCGTCCAGGAGGATCACATCGGCCTTCAGGTCGTTCAGCATATTCAGCGCTTCGCGCCCGTTGGAGGCACAGCCTACAATATCAAAATGAGCGACCTCGTTCAGCAAGGATGAATAGGCCTGTATGATCAGCTTATGGTCATCCACAAGCAGGATCTTAATGTCCGGGGAGTTAACTCTCATAATAGTTGGGGCGTAGCACCGAATTATTAAACCTCAGGAAACCGCGAAGCCCCTTCGTAAGAATAATCAGTGTACGCCCTTACGGGCGTTCTACACTGAAAGTCTTACTGTTAAAAATTCGCGGTTTTTGAGGCTAACAGTTCAGTTTAAAACGCATTATGGTTAGTATTTGGTTTTTCAGAACATTTGAATTGTCTCTATTTTAATTACAAATGTAATACAAATAATTACAATTTGAAACAATATTTGAGGCATGGCCGAAATGTCCTTCCCTGATGTCCTTATACCTTTGTATATATGGGAATTCACATAGGTCAGAAGATCAAGGAAGAGTTGTATGCGCAGGGAATATCGGTGAGTGTATTTGCAAAAAAGATCAACCGGAGCAGGAATGTCGTCTATAAGATTTTTGAGCGGGAAAGTATCGATACGGAGCTGTTGAACAAAATGGCGAAAATCCTGAACTGTGATTTCTTTTCCCTTTATTCTTCCCAAAAAGAGCTCAGCCATGGGCATGTGAAGCACTACAGCGAGCCTCTGGATGCCTATAACCGGCAGACGGAAGAATTGCTGGCTCTTCAGCAGCAGCACCTGACCTTGCAGAAGGAAGTTGAATACCTCAAAAAAATCATCACCCTACTCGAAATCTCAAAAACAAAAGACAAATAATTTCCTTCCTGCTTTTTCTTCCGTTTTCACACCGCTTTTGGAGCTTATAGTCCTGTAACATCGGTAATACAACGGATTGCCCGATTATTTATGGCAAACTGACACAATATTTGGTGCGGTCAAAAAATTGCTTTTTTCAGGTGGCCTTTACCTTTGAGTAATGGCAATTCACATTGGCAAAAAAATAAAGGAAGAGTTGTATGCACAGGGCATCTCGGTAACGGATTTCGCTAAGAAAATCAACCGCAGCCGCAATGTAGCCTATGATATCTTTGAGCGGGAGAGCATTGATACGGCCCTGCTTAACAGGATTGCCAAAGTGCTCAACGTCGATTTTTTCTCCCTCTATTCCTCCCAGAAAGAGTTCAGCCTCGAAAGCATCAAGCATTTTAATTCCGGCGAGCCACCTCCCAATTACGGCAAGCATGCCGAAGAGATCCTGATGCTCCAGCAGCAAAACGAAGCCCTTCTGAAAGAAGTGGTTTACCTCAAAAAGATCATCAACCTCCTGGAAAGCCCAAAACCGAAGGCGAAGAGAGGGAAGTAAGCTGCGGCAAAGCCGAAAATCCGACCCGTTTTCCTGCGTGAAACCCGGCAGGTTTATGCCGGTATTTGCGAAGAGACCTGCCGGGTTTGCCCGGTTTACCGAAGTCTTCCTGCAACCCCGGCAAAGGCTAAAAAAGAATCAGAATATTTCTAAATTTACGTATGATTAAAAAAATAGGACTCATCACATCCGGCGGTGATGCCCCGGGCATGAATGCCTGCATCAGGGCTATTGTCCGCACGGCGCGGAACGAGAACATCGACGTGCTTGCTTTTTACCGCGGCTACGAAGGGATTATCGAAAACGATTTCATCAGGCTTACCAAAAGCAAGGTATCCAATATCATTCACCGTGGCGGCACCATCCTGAAAACCGCACGCAGCGAACGTTTCCGCACAGCGGAAGGCATGCAGCAGGCGCTGAAAGTGTTTGAGCAACACCAGCTCGACGGCTTTATTGTGATTGGCGGTGACGGCAGCTTCAAAGGCGCCCTGGAATTCAGCAAGCTGCATAACGTAAAAACAGTAGGCTGCCCGGGCACGATCGACAACGACCTTATCGGAACGGATTTCACCATTGGCTACGACACAGCCATCAATAACGTGGTAGAATCCATTGACAAGATCCGCGACACAGCCGAGAGCCACGACCGCATTTTTGTGGTGGAAGTGATGGGGCGTGATGCCGGGCTCATTGCCCTGCGAAGTGCCATCGGCAGCGGCGCGGAGGCTATCCTCATCCCCGAGAAAAAAGACGATGTGGATGTGCTCCTGAAAAAAATAAAATCCTGGCGCACCTCCAAATCGAGCAAGATCATCATTGTGGCAGAAGGCGACGAAACGGGCGGCGCTACAGAAGTGAGTAAGATCATCAAAAAAGAATGCCCGGAATTTGATGTGCGCGTCACTATCCTGGGGCATATCCAGCGCGGCGGAAATCCTACCTGCATGGAGCGCGTGAATGCGAGCCTGATGGGCTATTACGCCGTGAAGGCGCTGCAAAGCGGTCATAACAACGAGATGGTCGGCATTGTGAACAAGAAGGTGCATTATACCCCTTTCAAGGATGCCATCAAGCATATCAACGAGCTCGACCCGGAGCTGCTGCTCATCCTCGATGTCCTCTCTGCCTGATCATTTATCTGTTTACAAAAAACTATGAAATTACATTTACTGTTATTCGCCCTTTGCCTGTACGGCAGCCTCTCCGCCCAGCGCGACCTTGAGGAGAAAGATCCCCTGTTCTCAAGCGCTTATAAAAAGTTTGAGGAGAAAGACTTCAGAGGGGCTTATACCGACTACACGGCGTACCTCACCAAAAAGCCCAAAGATGCGGATGCAACCTATAACCGCGGGCTCTGCGCCTACGAACTTAAAGATTACCCGGACGGCATCAGCAATTTCAGCAAAAGCATCGGCATGGGCCGGAAGAAGCATGATGCCTATTATAGCCGCGGGCTTTGCAACTACCGCCTGAAAAAGTACGAGCTGGCCATCGCCGATTTCGATACGGCCATTTCCATCAAAGCCAACTATGCGAAGGCTCTTACCTACAAAGGGGCATCGCTCGATGAGCTGGACAAATCCAAAGAATCGCTGAGCGCACTGGACCTGGCTGTACAGGCTGACCCAAAATACAGTACAGCTTATTATTTCCGGGGCATTACCAAATACCACCTCAAGGATTTTGAAGGCAGCCTGGCGGATTATAACAGCTCGCTGGCGCTGAAGCCATTTGATGACACCTACTTCTGGCGCGGCCTCACCTACATCAGCCTCAAGCGTTACCACGAAGCCATCACCGACTACGACACTGTGCTCAGGAGAGATCCGAAACATGCTACTTCCTATTACAACAGGGCCATTGCTTACTTCGACCTGAAGGACTATGAAAAATCGCTGAGCGATAATAACAAGGCGCTTGAGCTGGATCCCGGAAAGGTGGCGGCCTACTACAACCGCGCGCTCGACAAATATGAGCTGGGGAAATACAAGGAGGCAGAACCGGATTTCAATGCCACCATCGACCTGAAATTAAATGATGCCAAGCACTACCACTGGCGTGGGGTCAACTACTATTACCTCGACAAATACAACGAGGCCATCAGCGACCTGAACATCGCCATCCAGAAAGACAAGACCCGCGAAACATCCTACTATTACCGGGCGCGCTGCAAATATGAGCAGGGCGACGATGCCGGTGCGATCGAAGATTGTAATGCCTCGCTGGCCATCAAAAAAGCACATGGCACTTATTACCAGCGCGGTATCAGCAAATACCAGCTGCGCGATTACAGCGGCGCTGTAGAGGATTTTACAGAATCACTAAACCTGAAAACGGATTACCGGGTGGCTTTCCAGGAGCGGGGCATTGCCTATTACATGCTCGAAAAAGACGAGCTGGCGATGGCCGACCTAAACAAAGCGATTGAAATGGGTGATAAAACAGGGCGCTCACATTACTACCGCGGGAAGCTCAAAAAATACATGAATGATGTACCGGGATCCTGCGCCGACCTGAAAGAGGCCAAAGCGCTGAAATATGATGATGCCGATGAGGAGCTGGTGAAAAATGGATGTAAGTAAGAGGTAAGCTTCTGCCGGCAAACCCGGCAGGTCTCTTCGCAAATACCGGCATAAAACTGCCGGGTTTGCCCGGAAAGTTACATCACTTCCTCACCGCATAAATCAGCTCATCCAAAAACTCCCCGTTCTTAAAGATCGTTTTTTCAAATTTCCCTTCCAGGACAAAGCCCGCCTTCTGTACTACTTTTTGCGACGCGGTATTGCTCCCGAAAATGCGCGCAAAGATGCGCATGCAATCCAGGCTGGCAAAGCCATATTCGCAGATCTGCCTCACGGCTTCCACGGCAATGCCTTTGCCCCAGTGCTCTTCTCCCAGCCAGTAGCCGATCTCGTAATTCTTCCGCAGGATATCGGCCTGCATGTGTAAGCCAATGCTGCCCACCGGCTGCTCATCCACAATGATGGCGAAGATGCTGGCCGGTTTTTTCGAATTGGCAAATTCAATAAAGGCTTTGCCGTTCTCGTTGGCATAGGGATGCGGAAATACATCGGCCATGAAACGCGCAATGTTCACGTTATTGGCGAGTCTCACCAATTCAGGCAGGTCTTCGCTGCTCCAGGGTCTGAGGCTGATAGGCATAGTGTACTATTTATTGTTTTCTTCTTTTGGTAACTGAGCTTGTCGAAGTTTCTTTTTGTTTCCCAATATCCAGAACAGCAATACCGGCAGTAAAAAAATGTCGGCAAATACAGCAATGATGATCGTAATGCAGATCAGGAAGCCAAAGTAAAAGGTACTTTGAAAATTACTGATCATTAAGCTCATAAAGCCGCCGATGAGGATAAAGGTCGTCAATAAAATCGGTTTCCCCGTTTCAAAATAAGTGCGCTTAAAGGCATATACCAGCGATTTGCCATAGCCCAGCTCGATCTTGAGCCGCGAGATAAAATGGATCGTATCGTCGGTGGCCACGCCAAAGGCAATGCTGAACACCAGCGAAGTAGCGGCTTTCAGCTCGATGCCCGCATAACCCATAATGCCTGCAATGATGAGCAGCGGAACCACATTGGGCAGGATAAACACGATGACCATGCGCCAGCTCCGGTGCAGGAAGTAGGTGAGGAGCGCGATCACGATAATGGAGAACACAAAACCCTGTGTCATATTCGTCACCATGTATTCGTTGTTGCGGTCTATCAGGTGCGCCGCGCCCGTAATGCGCACCTCCATATCGTTTTGATTGATATGTGTGCGGATGTATTCTTCCAGGTGCTTGTTCTGCTCATTCACCACGATGCTCCCGATGTCGGTGATCTTCCCGTTGATGCGGGCATATTTCCCGTCGGGAGTCAGGATGCGCTTGATGTCCTTGTTCTTTTTGTTGCTCATCAGCTGCTTCTTCACCTCCTCGTAATCTTCCCGGTTGGGGAAGCCGGTGGTGTTTGGCGGCAGGTCGTTCAGCGCTTTATAAATGGTTTTGGAAAGCATGGCCGGCGAATACATAAAGCCCGCTTTGTATTCCTGTTTCAGGAATTCATCCAGGCCGTTGAGCTGGTACATGATGTCGTAGTCCCAAACCGTTTTATTAGGATTTTTGATCTCGATGGCCAGCTCCAGCGGGCGCACGCCACTGTAATGCTTGTCGAAGAACATAAAGTCCTGCTTGATGCGCACCTTGTCCGACAAGTCTTCCAGCAGGATGTTATTCACCCTGATCTTATAAACACCGATGATGGAAAGGATCACCACCAGGATGGAAATCACAATGATGGTCTTCTGGCTGCGGAAGATCCAGAACAGGACCCGGCGCATGAGGTTGTAGGCTTTGTTGTCGTGCCCGTGTACTTCCACCAGCTTTTTCGGTGTGAAGAAATAGAGCAGGGCAGGAAGTAGGGTATAGGTGAGGATGAAGGCAATCACAATGCCTACAGAGGTAAAGATGCCGAAATCGCGGATAGGCACAATGCTGGAAAAGAGTAAGGAAAGAAAGCCCACCACGGTGGTGATCAGCGTCAGAAAAGTAGGGAAGCCCACCTCCTTCAGGATCAGCGGAAAGATTGTTTCCCGCGCCGTTCCTTTGCCGAGCTCTTCGAAGTACTTGGAAAAAAAGTGCACCACATCGCTCATGCCTGCAATAAAGATCATCACCGGCAGCATCACCGTCATGATGTCCAGCGGCTGCCCTACCATGGCCATAATGCCCAGCGTCCAGAAGATGGAGACGATCACAATGGTGATAGGCACCACAACCCCATAGGTAGAGCGGAACGAGAGCCAGAGGAAGAGCACGATCACACAAAAGGAAATGATCAGAAAATATTTGAACTCGGTTTGCAGGTTTTCGAGGTACACGGCCTGCGCTACAATACGCCCTACAAAATGGACATCATCAAAGTGGTATTTCTCAAAAGCCTTGCGGATGTTCTTCGCCAGGCTGTCACATTTTACCTTACTAAGCCCTTCATCCGTTTTAATAAAAATGGAAATGGATTTCGCATCGGCCGGAAAAAAAGAACCGATGAGCTCCGGCGTGTTATAGATAGTGGTACTGTCTTCCGCATACAGGCTTTCGTCCTCGATGTGCAGTACCCGCTTTTGCACCGGTGCCAGGCCACTTAAGGATACATTCTTGATGTTGGTTGGCGAGATCACCTTATTCACATAAGGAATTTCTTTCAGCTCCCTGGAAAGGCTTTCTACCTTTTGCAGGAAATCTTTTCGGAAGATGCCTTTTTTATTTTCGAGGCCAAGCAATACAAATTCATTGTCCCACTCAAAGCGGTCGCGGTGCGTGTGGTAGCGTTCCAGCTCACTGTCCTCATTCGGGAAAAAGGCTTCGAAGTCGTAATTAAACTGCAGATCTTTGAGCTTAAAGCCGCAGAGAACAGAGAAAGCAATGACAAAAGAAACAACCGCGTAGCTTAGTGTTTTTTGGTTCAGTTTCATGTGGGTTGTTGTACGTTGTATTAATGGCTATGCAGGTCAATGAGGTAGATGAGGGCGCCGATCACGCCGGCACTCAGTTCCAGCTCGCGCTTGTGTACCTTGTCGAAGGTATCGTCGGCTGTATGGTGGTAATCGAAGTAGCGCTGCCCGTCGGGTTGGAAACCGATCAAGGGAACATCCAGTTTTTTCAGCGGGTAGATATCGGCGCCTCCGCCCCCTTCATCAATGTATTGCAGAAAATAAGGATCCAGCAAGGTTTTCCAGCCCAGCAGCTTCTGGTAAAGGCCCGAAGCCGTGTCGGCGCCGATGCCGCGTGGGGCAAAGCCTCCGGCATCACTTTCCAAAGCGGCAATATGCTTTAGATTGTTCTTTTTCGTATCCTCGAAATAAGCCCTGCCACCGGCACCGCCGTTTTCCTCATTCATAAAAGCCACGGCGCGGATCGTATGCTTCGGTTTAAGTCCCATCTTTTTGTACATGGCCAATACCTCGATGCCTTGTACCACGCCCGCGCCATCATCGTGTGCGCCGTCTCCCAGGTCCCAGGAATCGAGGTGCCCGCCCGCTAAAATAATTTCGTTTGGTTTAACAGAACCTTTGATCTCACCCACCACGTTAAAGGATGCTTCGTCTTTCAGGGTCTGGCAGCTCATCTTTAAGCTCAGCTTCAGCTTCGGATCTTTTTTTAGTTCGGCCTCTAATTTATCAGCCCCCACATAGCTGATGGCGCAGCAGGGAATTTTGGTTTTGGAAACCGTGGTATCATAACCCATGGCGCCCGTATGCGGAAAATCATTATCAATGGAGCTCATGCTGCGCACAATGGTAGCTACCGCACCGTATTTGGCGGCTTTGCTCGGCCCGGCCCAGCGGTACTTCACCGTTTCTCCGTAGCAGGCGCCCGTATGCAGGCGTGTGTGATTGAAGAAGACATTGTAAAATACGATCTTGCCTTTGATGCCCGCTTCCCCCAGCTGTTCCAGCTCCTCAAAGCTTTTTACCTCGACCACTTCGGCGTTGGTTCCTGCAGGCGGTGTAGCCACAGAGCCTCCCAGCGCGCAAATGGAATAGGTTATTTTTTGCTTACTTTTTGAATTGACAGAGCTGCAGCCTTCCTTCGCGCCGCGTACCCAGTGCGGCACCATGCAGGGCTGTAGGTATACCGTATCCGCTCCTGCCTCGTACATGGCTTGTTTGGCCCACAGCACGGCCTTTGCCGCCTCCGGCGAGCCGCTCAGCCGCGATCCGACCTTGTGGCACAGGTTTCCCAGGTTTTTATAACAGGAGCTTTGCGTGAGGTAAAAATCAAAAATGCTCCGAAGGGCGGTGCTGTCTGCATCCTGGGATTTCAGCTGAAAAGCAGCGATCACACAGAAGATCAGGGCCAGTTTCTTGTTCATCATAACCGGGAAATTTTGGACCTAAATGTACGCTTTTTTGATCTAAGCCCGGAAATCATCGGAAGGCGATGTGCCGCGGTGTTTTCGCCGGTTGATCCGGATCTATCAATGGCTTAGTTTTCCATGGCTGAAAGGATTGCGACGTTTATAGTAATGAGATCCTGTGTGTCTTTCTCCGGGCTTCTTTCCGAGTAATTTCGTTTACAGACCGTCCCTTTCTGTGGGTCTTCCAGAAACATGCGCTCCTCGTCATCGTCAAAAACGGTATGGCTGCACAGGTATTTGGCGATTATGGGAATGTGTTCTTGTTCGAGTGGCAGCTCTTTCAAACGCCTGTTTAATTCCTGTTCAATAGCCGGCAATTCCCTTTTGGAACCTACTACCAGCGGAAACAGCAGAAAGAACAGGAGGCTTTCCTTTTCACGGTTTTGGACGATCTTCAGGAATTCGGTCCATTGAAGCAGGGAAAGATGATAATGACCTCCTGTATTTCCCAGATAAGTTTCGTTGAAAAAATAAATCGTTTCAAAATAGTGAAACTCCACCAACAGATTTACTTTTTCGTTGATCCTTAGCTTTAAGCTTGTTCCATTCCAGGGCTCTGTTTCCTCTTCCCCGAAATATACACCACCTGTGAGCTCGCGGTGCCAGGCCTCATCCGGCATCTTGTAATGCTCTATCAGAAAATCAGATAGCATCGTTTCGTCCTCGTGATTAGACGCGAAAGGACAATCCATCAGGAGTTGAATACAGAAATTAAGATCGTGCAGTGAAAGTTCCATCGCGTCAAAACTAAAGCATTTTAAAATTTGTGGAAACGAAAAGATGTTAAATGAGGATCACGCGCCAGGGATTGCAACGAAAATCCTTTTGCGGTTGCGCTCAGCAACCGTCAAAAGATTGTAGTGAAAAGCCCGCCCGGGCGCCCAAAAATGGAATCGTCTTTTGGTAAAATGACTTTATAAATATTCCGGGAAATCTGTTTTTTTAAAACTGCCCGGCTTCGATCAGCTTGATGGCGCGCTCGATCATGATGTCCTCGCCCGTTGGGTCGTATTCGTCTTTCATGTTGCTGCCAAACAAGCGGGCCAGGCTTTGCCACATAAAGGCCTGGAAGTCGCCACGAAGGTCTTTTACGAGCGTGTAGCTGGTATTACCGGTTTCGCGGTCGATGAGCTTTAAGAGGATCTTCCCCTGTGTCATGCTCAGGTTTTTCAAAGGCTCCTCAAACTCGGCCTTTAATTGTTTCTCCACCACTTTCAGGTAAGCCTTCCTGGTTTTCTCATCCATCTTTTCCATGATGGTGTTATACTCTTTGAGCTTGGCCGCCGCTAAAATGGCATAAGGATATACTTTTTTGACATTGTATTTGGTACGTGTCCATACTTCATATTGTTTCTTGTTCTTGTACACGTAGTCGGCATACACATACACGTCCTGGAAACGGATAGAAGGAATGGTATCGCCCTTATAAATCTCGGCATTCACCCGGTATTGCATTTTTTGCGTGGAAGCAGGAATACTCACCTGGTCGCCTTCCTGGGCGATGACGGAATGGGATAAAGAAAAAGCAAGGAACAGCAGAACCAGGATGTAGGATGTTCTGTACCCTGTAAAGGCCGTAAGGACATTTATCGGGCTGATAAATTGCGAAAAGCCTTTTTTGCGGTGTGTGTTCATTATCAATTAATACCTTAAACGAAAAAGGTAACCCCTGGGTTACCTTTCAAAATCAAACGCGGTTGGCGCGCCATTTCGATTTTTCCCGTGGATTGCTTTGTATTTCCTGAGTACCTTTAGACAAATTGGATGCCATAAACGCGCCAAAGATCGCAGCGAGCTCTTCTTCGCTTTTATTAAACTTATTTAACATCTCGGGCTTAAAGTATTTTCCGATGAAACCCGTGTCGAATTTGCCGCTCACAAAGGCTTCGTGCCTTAGTACAAAGGCGCAGAAGTTCAGGGTTGTTTCCACGCCCGTAATTTCGTAATCGGCAATGGCACGCAGCATCTTTTCAATGGCTTCGGTCCGGTCTTTTCCATGCACAATGAGCTTGGCGATCATCGGATCGTAAAAAATAGGAATATCCATGCCTTCCTCAAAGGAATCGTCCACGCGCACACCGGGTCCTGTAGGGATGCGGTAGGTTTTCAGTTTCCCGATATCCGGCAAAAAGTTATTGGTAGGATCTTCGGCGCATACCCGTACTTCGATGGAGTGGCCGTTGATTTTGAGGTCGTCCTGCGTAAAGGATAATTTTTCGCCGCGTGCCACTTTAATCTGCTCTTTCACAAGGTCGAGGCCGGTGATGAGCTCCGATACCGGGTGCTCTACCTGGAGACGGGTGTTCATTTCCAGGAAATAGAAGTTCAGCTGGTCGTCCACCAGAAACTCCACCGTTCCGGCGCCGCTGTAATTGCAGGCTTTGGCAACGTTCACCGCGCATTCGCCCATGGCTTTGCGCAGCTCAGGCGTTAATACCGAAGAAGGCGCTTCTTCGATCAGCTTCTGGTGACGGCGCTGGATGCTGCATTCGCGCTCGAATAAATACACGCAGTTGCCGTAATTGTCGGCCAGGAGCTGGATCTCGATATGGCGCGGCCCGGAAGCATAGCGCTCGATAAATACCGCTCCGTTGCCAAAGGCAGAGATAGCTTCGCTGATGGCGAGCTTCATTTGCTCCTCCACTTCACTTTCCTTTTCTACCAGGCGCATGCCTTTGCCACCACCACCGGCGGAAGCTTTGATTAATAAAGGGAATCCGATCTCCTTTGCCAGCTTCGTGGCTTCCGCGAGGTCACTGATGGCGCCCTCTGATCCGGGAATCATCGGCACCTTATATTTTTTAGCCGTGGCTTTGGCGCTGAGCTTGTCGCCCATCATGTCCATGGCTTCCGCGCTCGGGCCAATAAACGTAATGCCTGCTTTCTGAACTTTTCTCACAAAATCGGCATTTTCCGAAAGGAAGCCGTAACCCGGATGGATGCCATCCACGCCCAGCTCTTTACAAATGGCAATGATCTTATCGCCCTGCAGGTAGGATTGTGCACTTGGCGGAGGGCCAACACAGACGGCTTCGTCGGCATAACGCACAAAAGGCGCGTTTCGGTCGGCTTCGCTGTAAATGGCTACGGTTTGTATGCCCATTTCTTTGGCGCTACGCATCACGCGCAAGGCTATTTCTCCACGGTTGGCAATCAGTATCTTTTTCATCAAATAGTCGGTCTGTTTAAGAACAACGAATATACTATTTATTTGCAATAGATGGGATGCAAATGGAACGCAGATGACGCGGATTGGGCAGATTAGAACAGAATGCATCGCCCGCAAATGACGCGGATTAGAACAGAGCGAAAACAAATCCATGCAAATCAGTCCGGTCTGTTTTAATTTGTGTTCTTATGTTCTACATCTTAAAAATCATAGGCATCTGCGTCATCAGCGTTCTATAAATGGAAATTCGTGCAAATCAGCCTGATCCGTTCAATCCGTGCTCTTATGTTCTACATCTTAAAAATCATAGGCATCTGCGTCATCTGCGTTCTATTATTGTATCGTTGTTAATAGTTTGTGAATACAATAGGTTATGATATAACCTGTTTTTTATAATATTTGTTAAAATACTTATTTCTCCAATTTATGAAAAAACTGCTACCCTGCCTCTTCGCTTTGTTTTTTTCGTTTGTGTCGCAAGCCCAGGATTTTAACCTCGATGATCTTTCGAACCACCTCGTGAGAGAGCTCAACAGGTTCAGAATGCAGAATGGCCTCGATACCTTTGAAGTGAATGACATCCTGATCAACGCTGCCAACATCGACGCCGTGAAAATGGCAAAATCGGGACAGGCGAAAGTAGATCCTGAGAAAGTAAAGAAAAACCTGGTAAAAGCCGGAGGCACCAATAAAGGTGAGGAAACAGCTTTGTTTGCGCCCGTGAGCAAAGGCCGCGATACCTACAACACAGCGCAGGTAGCCAAAGTGGTATGGACACGCTGGGAGAATACCAAAAAAGATAAAGCGGTGCTCCTGAGTCCACAGTACATGATGGTCGGCATCAAATGCGTGATGGACAAGGACAACAAAAAAGTAGCGGTGGTCGCGGTTTACGGCGGTTACGACAGCTTCAACGCGGGAGCCAAAAAGAAAAAAGAGCTGGAAGTTCCCTACAATACCAAATCCAAAAAATTACTGGCGGCCGATATTAAATCCTGCAAGAACTGCGATAAGTGGAAGAACTATGACCTGCTGCAGCAAGGCCTGAAAGTAGAGAACGGCAAGATCTACCTGGAATATGCAAACCTGAAAGACCTCAAGCGCCTGATGAAAAAAACGAAAGACGGCCTGGCGGTCGACATCGTTCAGCGCGCGCAGTATGAAAAGCCCGATTACAATATTGTGGACAACAACCTGCAGAGCAAAGGCGTGATGCAAAAAGTCATTTACAAGGACAAGATCTTCACCAAAAACCTGATCAAGCAGGACCCGAAGGCCAAGAAAAAAGTAAAGATCAACAGCCTGAAAATTGAGATGGGCAAGTTCAATAAAAAAATTACAGGGCCTTATGAGCTTAACCTGATTGTGGTGCAGGATGGGCATGTGTGCCGGACGGTCACCAGGAGCTACCTCGAAGAAGGCGACCAGGAAAGCAACACGCCCATCGGCCTGATTCCGGCCCTGGAGAGCGTAGGACTGAAACCACCTTTCGAACCGAAATCAGAAAGCTCGATCCTGAACTTCACCATTCCTTTTGAAAAAAATAAATCGGAGTTCAAACCCGAAGATATCCAGCCTTTCATCAAAGCACTGAATGAGCCGGATTTTATGATCGACGGCTTATACATTTATGCTTATTCATCCATTGAAGGGGATGCATCGGCCAACGCCAAGCTGCAACGCAAGCGCGCCGAAAGTGTAACCAAGGTACTACAAAGCATGCAGCAGAGTAAGATCAACCCGACGATTGAAACGCGTGATTCCTGGAACCTGTTTGAAATGGAAATGGAAGACGGTAAATATGCCGACCTCGTGAAAATGGGCAAGGATAAAGCCATTAAAAAGATCAACACCGATGGCTCTTTGCTGAGCGAGCTGGAGCCGGTATTAGCGAAGCAGCGCTTTGCGCAGATTGTGATGGATGTGACCTATGATATTTCCGGAGAGAAGGAGCAGCGCTTTTCGGTGGTGTCCTTCAACCGTGCCATCAAAGCCAACAAAACACAACAGGCCTACAAGATCATGGAGTATGCCGCCACGCAGGTGATTAAGAAAAAATACAGCGACGATGCATTAGACAGCATGAAGGTGCCGAACGACGGGAAGTTTGTGAACTTCATGAACAACAAAGTGTATTTCGGTTACCTCGCCAAAAGCAGCCTGGTAGATGAAGATGATTATGAAGAGCTGAAGCGCCTCGAAAAACTCGATCCGGCAAACGATGTGGTGCGCTACAACCGCATTTACAGCTCCATTAAGCTCGATACAACACTTGGCACCAAAGAGCAGCAATCGAAACTGCAACAGGACATCGACGCTTTGTATAAATCGAAGATCGAGAAAAAACTGGTGGATGGCTTAAACATCGAGTGGCAGTTCAAGATTATGGAATCGCTGGATACGGTAGAGAATGCCGAGCCGCAGATCGAAGCCTGCATCACGCGGATCAAGAGCTTCTATAATTTCAAGGACGCTTCCTGGCAGAATGCCCTGAAGCTGGCCTATGCCTTTACGCGTGGAAAAGACTATAAATTCTCCAGCAATATCTTAGAGCCTTTCCTGAAAGTAGAAAATGTGGACGAGGGCCTGTTGTTCAGCTATATATCCATCGCTTCGCATTTGCCGGAGAAATTCTACAGCCGCACCTTCAACGATGCCCTGCATAAAGCGAAGGAGCGTAATCCCGAAAGGTATTGCCAGCTCTTCGGTGAGCCACGCATGTCGTTCCAGGTGTTGGGAAATCCTAATGCCAAAGCGGATTACAAAGAGGCAGGCTGTAAGTAAACATTATTTGGAAAATTATTTTTTTGGCCTTGTAAAATAAATCCCTATTATTGTTCTCATGGCGCACCTGCACACCTCTCTTTATTATTATACCTTTTCATATATGAAACGGTAGTTTGCGCGCATCCATAAGCCTAAGTCGAACTTAATAGATACAACCCGTTTCATGATGAAACGGGTTTTTTTGTGCCCTTTTATTAACCTCCAAAAACAATCACATGATTACTCAAAAACCAACACAACAGGTGTATGCCGATTACACCGCGCAGGACTTCCTGGTATGGAAGCTCTTGTTTGACCGCCAGATGGAAAACCTGCAGCCAGTCGTATCTTCTGAGTTCCTGAAAGCACTCGGCGCTGTAAAATTTACCAATAAGAAGATCCCCGACTTCAGGGAGATCAATGCCTTGCTGAAGCCTGTGACAGGATGGGAATTGCAGGTAGTGCCGAACATCAGCCCTCAGGCGGAGTTTTTCGAATGCCTCTCGCGGAAAAAATTCACGGCCACCTGCTGGCTACGAAACCTGGAGCAATTGGATTACCTGGAAGAGCCGGATATGTTTCACGATGTGTTTGGCCATGTGCCCCTGCTGAGCAATCACAACTACGTCAACTTCTTCAAAGGCATCAGTGATATTTTTCTGAAGTACGGTAAAGATGAAAGAGTCACCGAGCTGCTGGGGAGGATGTACTGGTTTACCATTGAGTTCGGGATGATCAGGGAGAGTGATCAGCTGAAAATTTACGGAGCAGGCATTATTTCATCGGTGGGCGAAACGGAGAATAGCCTCAGCAACAGGGTGCGCCACTTGCCCTTTGATGTGCGCACGGTGTTCAATACCTCCTTCCGGACCGACATTTTCCAGGAGACTTATTTTGTGATCGGGTCCTTCGAACAGCTTTGGAATTCGCTTGAGGAGATCGAAGCCGTATTGCAGGAATATATTGCGGGAGATACAGCAACATAATAGGTTGGTTAACTCTGGGTCTATTAATAATAGTATTCTGAGACACTCTTTTAATAATCAGGAGACTCAAACGATTTACGGGAATGCCCTCGCGCCAGGGATGCAGAGGGTTTAGTTCTTAAGATTTAGCTGATTATGAAATAAAAAAAGCCTGTCACAATAACTGTGACAGGCTTTCTATGGAAATGAACCGATGGATTAATCCAGGATCACGATCTTTTGCTTCATCAGTTGCTGACCGTTTTGTCCGCTTATGAAATAGATACCGGCAGAAAAACCGCTAAGGTCAATGGTGCTGTCGCCGGCTTTGATGCTTTGCGTACTTAATACCTCACCCGTTTGGTTGCTCACTGTCAGTTTCAAATCTGTTGTGGCGTGGATCTTAAATACACCGTTGCCTGGATTCGGGTAAATGCTCAGCCTGGTAGTTCCCAGCTCTTCGATGCCTGTGCAGGCACTTACTGTAGCAATGGATGAGGCAGAAGCTGTACAGTTGGATGCATTCGTGTAAGAATACGTCACGGTGTGTGTGCCGATTCCAGCCGATGATGGGGTGAAAACCGTTCCCGTTACTCCTGTGCCTGAGAAAATGCCACTTGCCGGTGTTCCGGATAAGAATAAAACATCCGAGTTAGGGCAGAATTGTGTTTGTGTTAAGGAGAAAGTAACCACAGGCGCGGTATTCACCGTTGAAGAAATCACCGAAGTGGAGGTACAGCCGTTGGTATTGGTATAAGTATAAGAAATCGTATGCGTGCCTGCACCTGCTACCGAAGGCGAATAGTTAGAGCCTGTTACTCCCGTACCCACATAGACACCACCCACCGGTGTTGCATTCAGGGCAATGATAGACGAGTTGGTACAGAGCATCGGTTGAGCTAAAGAAAATGAGATCACAGGCAGGGGGTTAACCGTTATGTTGATGCTTCCGGTGATCGGGCAGCCTGCGGCCGTTGTTCCTGAAACACTGTAGGTAGCTGAACCCGTTGGGGTAACTACAGTACTTGCTGTAGAAGCGCTTGTACTCCAGGTATACGTTGTTGCACCGCTTGTGGTTAAGGTGCTGCTTTTGCCGGCGCATAACGTAGCTGAGGATGCTGAAATCGTTGTGGTTAAGGCAGCTGTGGGCTGACTCACGGTAGCAGTAATGGTATTGGTACAACCCGGTCCGTCGTTGATCGTAACCGTGTAGGTTCCCGGAGGCAAGCCTGTAGCGGTTACAGTATTCTGTACCGGGCTGCTTGTCCATGTGTACGTATAAGCAGGAACACCACCTGTTGGTACAATCGTTGCTTTTCCGTTAGTCATGCCAAAGCAGGCGTCTGTTACATTTGCCGTATAGCTTGGTAAAGCAGCTCCTGATACTGCAAAGGCACAAATCCTTGGGTTGGTGCCTCCATTCTGAATCACGAGCTTCGATACCAGTTTGGTCCGGTTGGCACAGGCCAGAACCAGGTCCGTTGCGTATAACCTTGGGTTGCCGGATACGTTGCCCGGGTTACCCGTTGTACGATCCACGCGATCGATGCCGCTGAGAATGGCATTTGATCCATTGTACCAATCTGACAGGGTCAGGCCGCTGAATACCTGATTGGTATTGTCGGTAAAACGTACGGTAATCGTCATGGCACAATTGCCTTCCGTGGCAAAGCCCAGCATGCTCAGCGCTGCGAATGATGCCGGCGTCGTGAGGATCAGGGAATCTTTCTGACCGCTGAGAATGTAACAGTTGTTGTTACCAGTGTAGGAGCTCAACTGGTAGGTACGTGTACCGCTGGTCACTGTGCCGCTGTTCGGTAAGCCTTTGTTGATGCTGTATAAAGCACCGTAAGCTGCCGAGTACATCGCATAATTGCTGCCATCGATAGGGCCACTGGTGGTAGTAGAGGCAACTGTGTTTTCGGCCACAGCATCCATGTTAAAGCCGGTAACTGTAACCGGTGTGTACGTTTGTGCGAGCATGTATGAGCTGCCCAAAAGAAAAAGTGGGAGTACAAATGATTTCATTTCAAATAAAGTTTAGGTTAAGCCTAAATTACTAAATTGATTTAGTTAAAATTGAAAAATTCAATTGGAATACGATAATGAACCTTTTTTGGTGAGTTGATGGTTCTGTTGAGTTTGGGCTAATAAAGTACGAGCCAATGTCAATAATCGGGCCTGTTATGGTCGGGCCATGTGCCGGTTTCGGTATTTAAAATGATCCTATAGACGTCAGCGGAGTTCTGTTTTACAATGCGCGTATGATCATCTTTTCCCTAAGGCTTTTATAGATTTTGCAATGCCGCTTTTCAAAAAAATAACGTCGTCGTAATCCGGCACTTTACTCCAAAGAGCTTTCGATCAATACTTCCCTGTATTTTTCGAGAATCGTGGATTTGGAAATAAAGCCCTGGTAGCGGCCTTCGTAAATCACCGGAATATTCCAGAGGTGCGATTCGGAAAATAATTTCATGGCGGAAATGATGTCGTCTTTTTCTGTGATCACGTATTTGGGTGGGTGCATGATTTCCTTCACGCTCACAGTGTCATACATTTCCTGCTTGAACATGATCTCCCGGATATCGTCGATGCTGATCAGTCCTTTCAGGGTGTAGTCTTTATCCAGCACCGGAAAAATATTGCGCTTCGAGAGTGTGATCAGCTCGATGAGCTTGCGCAGGTTCACCTCTACCGGCACTTCCGAGAAATCGCGCTCCACATAAGCGGAAAGATCGATGTTACTGAGGAGGTAAGAATCGGTATTGGTGGTCACGATCTTTTCCTTTTCCACCAGCTTGAGCATATCGATGCTGAAAGGCATAAAGTATTTAGACACGGCATAGCTCAGAGCCGACACAATCATGAGCGGAATGATGAGCTCGTAGCCGCCGGTGATCTCTGCAATGAGGAAGATCCCTGTAAGCGGCGCCTGGAAAATGCCACTCAGCAATCCTGCCATCGCTACAATGGTGAAGTTGCTGATAGGTAAAGTAACAAAGCCGAGGTCGCTGATGGCCGATGAAAACAGGTAGCCGATGAATGCGCCTAAAAATAAGGAAGGCGCAAAGTTTCCGCCATTGCCTCCGCTGCCTAAGGTAATGCCGGTGGCAATGGGTTTCAACAGAATCACAACCAGTAACAAAACATATAACAAGGGCCTGGATAAGGAAGATAAGGGGAAGAGCGAGTGGCTGAATACCAGGCTGGGATGGCTTTCCGAGAGGAGCTTGATGCTTTCATAGCCTTCACCCAATAAAGGAGGAATCACCAAAATGAGCACAAAGAGAGCGAGACCTCCCACAACGGCTTTGATGACCTTACGGTTTTCGAAGCGCTTGAAATACTTCTCGGTTGCGAGAAATACTTTGGAGTAATAATAGGACGAGGCGCCGCAAACCAGACCCAGCACGATGTAGAAAGGAACATTGTTGTAATCGAAAGGTTCCTGTAACTTGAACAAGAGCAGCACATCCTCATGCAGGATGATCTTGGAGCACAAGGCACCCGAGGCCGCGGCGATCAGGATGGGAATGAAAGCGGAAATGTTGGCTTCCACCAGTAATACCTCAAGCGCAAAGAGTACACCGGCAATGGGCGTGTTGAAGGCTGCCGCAATGCCTGCTGCCGCACCGGCCGCCAGCAGGAGCGTCCGTTCCTTGTAGCTTAGTTTATAGGTGCGCCCGAAATTAGAGCCGATGGCTGATCCCGTGGTCACGATCGGGGATTCCAAACCGGCCGAGCCGCCGAAGCCCACCGTCAGTGCGGAGCTGATGATGTGGCTGTAGGTCTGGTCTTTCGGTAGGATACTCGATTTCCGGGCAATGGCGTAGAGGATGTTGGCGATGCCTTTTCCCAGCTTATTGCCATTGAGGTAATGAATGTACATGGCACAAAGGGAAATACCTACAAACGGAAAAAGGGCAATAAAGAAAGGATTGTCGGATGAAATGTACTCGATGTTGCGGATGAAAAAATGCACGAAGAACTTAAGGAATACCGCTGCAAGCCCCGCCGTAAGCCCGATGAGGATGGCAGCGAAAATAATAAACTGCTTTGGAGTCAGCTTATGCTGAATCCAGATAATGAGCCTGTTGGATTTAAAAAACAGCGACAGGATAGATCTCATGCTGACACAATCATTTTAAATTGGTTATCGTTTTCAAATTGCAAGCCTGCAATGTATCATTTAATGTTTAAACTACCCCGGTTTTTTATGTCTTCCTTAACGCAGCCTTCATCCTGAACAGCATGAAGCCGGTCAATCCCGCCAGGCAGGAGGCCATGAGGATCATCATTTTGGAAGACTGGATATGTTCCTCACCGGTAAAGGCTAATTGCGTGATGAAGACCGACATCGTGAAGCCGATGCCGGCAATGCAACCCATACTGATAATATCGTACCAGGTGATTCCTTCCGGGAGCACGGATGCTTTTAGCTTTACCAACAGCAGGATTGCAAGGCTGATGCCTAAGGGTTTCCCAATCAGCAGGCCGGCCAGTATTCCCAGAGAATGCGGCTGGCTCAGCCCGGAAATAAATTCGGGCTTCAGGGGAATGGCTGTATTGGCTAAGGTAAAGAGTGGCAAAATCAGGTAGGCGACCGGCAGGTGCAGCCTGTGCTGTAAGCGGTGCGAAGGCGCGTGCTCTTTGCCATCCCCGAAAGGGTAGGCGAAAGCCAGCATCACGCCGGCAATGGTAGGATGAATGCCGGATTGCATCATGCAAAACCACATGATGAGCCCGAGCACAATGTAAGGCAGGAAGGCATGCACCTTGAGCCTGTTGAGCAGTAGCAGGATGGCAAAGACGCCGAGGGCAGCCAGCAGAAATGCGGTATGAATGGAGGAACCGTAAAAGAAAGCAATGATGAGCACAGAGCCCAGGTCGTCGATGATGGCAATGGCCGTGAGAATAATCTTAATGCTCACCGGCACGCGGTCGCCGGCCATCGCGATTACGGCCAGGGCAAAGGCAATGTCAGTACCCATCGGGATCCCGAAGCCTTCTTCTGTTCCCGACCCCCGATTGATAAGCGTATAGAGGAGAGCAGGCAAAAGCATTCCGCCGATGGCACCACCGACAGGAAGCACCGCTTTTCGCAAAGGGTGAAGCTCGCCGTTGTACAATTCCCGCTCGATCTCGAGACCGACCATTAAAAAGAAAATAGTCATGAGCCCGTCGTTGATCCAATGTTCCACACTTAAATGCATGTCGATGCCCATCAGGGAAAAGCCAGCTTTCGTATGCCAGAAATGAAGATAATGCTCTGAAAAGCCGGTATTGGACAGGATAAGGGAAATAAGCGTGCAGGCAATCAGCACCATGCCGGCATTTTTTTCGCTGGACGTAAATTCTTTAAAAAAGTGACTTAACGTTTCCTTCATATAGTAGCTGAATTTAAGCAATTTTGAAGAATGGGCTGTTTTTTTGGTAGAATAGTTTGAAAAAAGTGGTGGCATTAAAGTTGAAACGCCATGGTATTATGAAAACCATCTTAGTTCCTACCGATTTTTCAGATGCCTCACGCAACGCTTGCAGGTATGCGGTTAATCTCGCTAAATCTTTAAACTACAAGGTGTTATTGTTTCACGTGTTCAATATGCCCATGTTGGTCGATGGAGAGTTTTCCGCCACGGAAATGATAGACCTCCATGAGCTGGAGCAGAGCCATAAGCAGCGCCTGGAAGAAGAAGTGGAACTGTTGAAAAAAGGAACAGATGTGATCATCGAGCACCAGTCCATCAGTGGCTTTACGGTGGATGAAATTGCAGGCATCGAAGAAAAAGAAAAGCCTGATCTTATTGTGATGGGCCTGAGCCCTTCGGGAAGGATCAGCGAATTTGTATTCGGCAGTACCACGACCGATGTGGTGAAGAACGCGCAAACGCCTGTGATCATTGTGCCGGAAGCCTCTCATTTCAAAGAGATCAAAAAAATTGCTTTTGCCAGTGATCTGAAAATGGAATGCGAGATGAAGATCCATGAGCCTTTGAAAGATATGATCGACACTTTTAATTCCCATATCGCCATATTGAATGTGGTAAAGGAGCAAAGCGATAAGATTGGTAAAGATGATGGCGTTTCCGGTCGCCGCATTGAAAAATATTTTGAGAACCGGGAGCACGTCTACCACTTCCTTGAGAACAATGACATCATTGAAGGCATCAGCGAGTTTATCGTGAGCCAGCATGTGGATATGGTAACGATGATCCCTCAGAAACATAACCTCATCGAGCGGCTTTTTAAAGAAAGCAATACCAAGAAAATGGCTTTCCACGTGGATATTCCCCTGCTTACCCTGCCGGCCGTACCTTGTGACTAATGTCCTTTTTATTAATTAAATCTTGTTTTATGAAGAAAGTTTTGTCATTCGTTTTCGTACTGAATAGCGTGTTGCTGTTTGCACAAAAGGATTTTGATGTGAAGTTTAAAAAATCGGAAGAGACCCTCAAAGAGAAAAAATACGACCAGGCACTGGCCATGTACCTGGAGCTTTACAGAAGCGATTCCTCGAATGCCAACCTGGCTCACAAGGTGGGCTATTGCTATTTGCAGTCGATAGGACGCAAGGAAAAAGCGGTGCCTTACCTGGAAAAGGCTGTGAAGAATATAGGCGTGGATTATAAGGACCGTGATCCTGCGGAGCGCCGCGCGCCACTCCTGGCCTGGAAGCTCCTGGCAGATGCCTATCACATCGATTCCCAGTTTGACAAAGCGGTGACGACTTATAATGTGTATCGCCAGGAAATGAAAAAGCATCACAAAAAAGACAAGGTCAATGAAGAGGAAGCTGACCGTAAGATCCGGATGTGTTACACGGCGAAGGAGCTGATGAAGGTGCCTGTGAAGCTAAAAGTGGAGAATATGGGCAAAGGTGTCAATTCCAAATACGCCGATTACTCACCGGTGCTCACCGCCGACGGCAATACCATGATCTTCACCTCACGAAGGGATGGAGGTGTAGGGAATGATACCTATGATGACGGAAAATATTTTGAGGATATCTATATCACCGATTATGTAAACGGCAAATGGACGGAAGCGAAGAACATCGGTCCTCCTATTAATACTGAGGGCAACGATGCTACCGTAGGCATTACCATCGACGGGCAAAACATCCTCATCTATAAAGACGATAACGGCGATGGAAATATTTACCGCACACACCTCAACGGCGATACCTGGAGCGAGCCTGAAAAGCTGAATGCCAACATCAATAGTAAATACTGGGAACCCAGCGCCTTTATTACCGCCGATGGGAACACGATGTATTTTGTGAGCGACAGGCCGGGTGGTTACGGAGGACGCGATATTTACAAAAGCAACCTGATGGACGACGGGCAATGGGGAAAAGCCATGAACCTCGGAAGTAAGATTAATACGAAATATGATGAAGACGGCCCTTTCCTGCATCCTGATGGCATTACCTTATTCTTTAGCTCAACCGGGCATCAGACGATGGGTGGCTTCGATATTTTCTACAGTACGATGTCGGAGAACGGCGACTGGCAGGAGCCGGTGAATGTGGGCTTCCCGGTGAACTCACCCGACGACGATGTCTTCTACGTGGTGTCGCCCGATAAGATCAAAGCCTATTATTCTTCCTATAAGGAAGGTGGTGTGGGAGAGAAGGACAATTATATGATCACTTTCCTGGATCAGAAACAGGAGCCGCTGACTTTATTGAAAGGGGAAGTGAAGGATGAGGCGGGAAAAGTTCCGAAGAACATCGTGATCACCGTTACAGATAATGAAACCGGCAAGCTGGTGGGTGTGTACCGCACCAATAGCAAAACGGGGCAGTACGTGATGATTCTCACACCCGGAAAAAATTACAACCTCGTGTATGAGGCCGAGGGCTTTATGTTCTACTCCGAAAACCGTGATATTCCCAAAAACACTAATTATTACGAGATCTACAGGCCGGTGCTCTTGCCGCCGCTCATCGTAGGCTCGAAAGTGGTGCTCAACAATATTTTCTTCGATTTCGATAAGGCAACGCTTCGCGCGACGTCGAATGTGGAATTGAGGAACCTCGTGCGCTTCATGAATAAATACCCCGGGATGAGTGTGGAGATCTCGGGCTATACCGATTCGAAAGGAACAGAAGAGTATAACATGAAGCTGTCGCAGAACCGGGCGCAGGCTGTAGTTACCTACCTCTTAAGCAAGGGCATCGGCACCGACCGTATGACAGCCAAAGGCTATGGAGAGAGTAATCCGGATGCAGCCAACCAGAAACCCGATGGCAGCGACGACCCGGCTGGCAGGCAGCTCAACAGAAGGGTAGAGTTGAAGATCACGTCTATCAAGCCCTGAGTAATTGTGTGGTAATTTTTCCACATAAGTCAGATCTGCATCTTTTTGGTTTTTTTGAATTTCAGCCACATGCCTGTCTGGCATCAAAATGCACTAATCAAGGTGGCCGGCGAATTTATACCAGCGCCGTATGAACTCTATGAAGCTATTGAATACACCATTCAGAAAAATCATATTCCGGACCTTGCTCGTGATGGTGATCCTCGTAGTCCTGATCCTCGTATTTATCTCGCCGATCGCGAAATGGGCTGTTGAGAAATACGACGTTAAGTATTCAGGACGGGAGATCACGATGGATCTTCCCTACATCAATCCTTTTACAGGTTACGTGCATCTTCGCAACCTGAAGATCTATGAGGCCAACAGCGATAGCGTCTTCTTTTCCACCAAGGCCCTTAAGGTGAATATGGAAATGCTGAAGCTGCTGAATAAGACCTACGAGATCAGTTCTGTAACCCTCGATACGCCGGTGGGTAAGATCATCCAGCAGGATTCGGTAACGCTGAACTTCACCGACATCATCGAGCGCTTTTCATCCAAAGATACAGTCCCTAAGCCCAAAGATCCCAACAAGGAGCCGCTGCACCTCAACATCCTGAACATGAAGATCAGGAATGCTACGTTCTACTATATTGAGAAAACAGTTCCTGTTTTTTACTATGTCAAAAAGCTGGATGCGGAATCGGACGGCCTGCGCTGGGATGTGGACAGCATGGCGGCCAGGCTATACCTGGAGTCGGGGCCCGGAACAGGCACCGTGAATGCCACTTTCATGATCAATATGAAATCGCTGGACTACCGGCTTGGTGCTGTGGTGGATAAGTTCGACCTCGGCATTATGGAGCAATACATTAAAGACCTTGCTAACTACGGAAGGTTCAGGGCCAATTTGGATGCGGATGTGAACGCGACCGGCAACATCAAAAGCAAGGAAGACCTCAATGCGACCGGCATGGTGACAGTCAACGATCTTCATTTCGGGAAAGATTCTCTGGAAGATTACCTGGCTTTTCAAAAGCTGATCGTCGACATCCGGCAGCTGAGCCCCGCAGGAAAAAAATATGCCTTCGATTCCATTGCTCTTGTGAAGCCTGACTTCAAGTATGAGCGCTACGACCACCTCGATAACCTGCAGAATATGTTTGGGAAAGGTGGTGAGAACGTGAAGGAGGCAAAGCAGGAAAGCGGCAAAGCCAATATCTTATTCCAGATTGCGGATTACGTGAAGATCCTGGCGAAGAATTTCTTTAAAAGTAATTACGAGATCAAACGCCTGGCGATATACGATGCCGACCTGCACTACGACGACTATGCGCTTACGGAAAAATTTGCTACTGCCGCTGTGCCGCTCACCATCATTGCCGACTCTATTGAGCGGAGTGAAAAATGGGTGGACCTGAAACTCAAAACGGGACTTTATCCTTATGGTGATATCAATTTCGGACTGAGCATTAACCCATTGGACAGTACAGATTTCGATATTCATTACCACCTGCAGAAGATTCCGCTGGCCATGTTCAATCCTTACCTCATCACCTATACTTCTTTTCCTTTAGACCGGGGAACGGTGGAGCTGAAAGGGAACTGGAATGTGCGCAATGGCTATATCAACAGCAACAACCGCCTCACGCTGATCGATGCACGCATTAGCAAGCGGCAGAAGAGAAACGGCGCGAAGTGGGTCCCGCTGAAGCTGGTGATGTTTTTTGTGCGCGACCGTGGGAATGTGACCGATTATGAGGTGCCGATCAAGGGTGATCTCAAGGATCCTAAATTCAAGCTGGGAGATGTGATCCTGGATATCATTACCAATATCTTTGTAAAGCCTGCTACCACCATTTACCGGACGGAGGTGCGCTATACCGAAAATGAGATCGAGAAGTCGATGGTGGTGCGCTGGGATAAGCGCAAGGCGGTACTGGAACCCGACCAGGAAGCGTTTGTGGAGAATATCGCCGGCTTCCTGAAGGACAATCCGAAGATTACCATCAGTGTGACTCCACTGATATGGGAGGAAAAAGAAAAGGAGTACATCCTGTTCTTCGAGGCGAAGAAACAGTTTTACCTCTTCGCCAACAAGCTTCACAGTAAAGACCTTCGCGGGAAGGATACCACGCATATTGAAAAGCTTTCCATCAAAGATTCCACGTTTATCAAATACCTCGATGACAGGGTCGCATCCAAACTGCTCTTTACCATACAGGACAAGTGCCGGCAGATCGTGAACGCCGATGTGGTCAACAGCCGTTACCAGGATTTGCTGAAGCAGCGCCGGGCAGCTTTTATGGCTTACTTTAAGAAAGAGGGCGTAGACAGCAGGGTGAAGATGCAGGATATCACTATCAAAATTCCTTACAATGGATTTTCGCTGTACCGGATCAATTACAAAGGAGATATCCCGGATGAATTGCTGGAAGCTTATCGCACGATCAATGATTTTGATAATAAGAAGCCCAGGAAAAAATACAAAGACCTTCGCGAGAAGAACCGCAAAGCCATCAGGGGAAAATAAAAGGAGGGATTATTCTTTTGGCAGTTGGATATAGAAGGTAGAGCCTTCGTTCTCTGTACTCTCGAACCAGATGCGGCCATTCAGCAAATCGACCAGCTTTTTGGCGATAGACAGCCCGAGTCCTGAGGATTTTTCGCCTTTCAGCCCCACGCGCCCTTTTACCTTTTTCAGGAAGATGTCGCTGCGGTCTGTCTCCGGAATGCCCACACCATTGTCTTTAAAAGAAATGAGGTAAGCGGTTTCCTGCTCCTGCACGTTGATGCTGATCACGCCCTGGTCGCCGGTAAATTTAATGGCATTGGACAGCACATTGTGGATGACCTGGAAGAACTTCACGGCATCGGAGGTGATATTGATGTTTTCGGAATCGGAGGTAAGCGTGAAGACCTTGTCCTTATTCATGGCCCTGAGCTTATCAAGGGTCACATGGATTTTTTCCACCAGGTCGAAACGCGTTTTGCGTACATAGGTATGTGCCGACTCAAAGTGCTCCTGCCTTAGGAAATCGTTGACAATGTCGATGCATTGCTGCGTATTTTCCTGCATAATGTTCAGCAGCTTGTTGATGTCGGCCAGGTTGTTTTCATTATAGCCTTTCTGCAGCGAAGAGATCATGTCCTTGGAAAGCTGGAGCGGCCCGCTCAGGTTATGGGTCAGCATATCGAGGAGCGTATCCTTTTGGGCTGTGTATTTGATCAGGTAATCCTCGTGCTTCTTGGCTTCGCTGATGTCTTTCACAAACGCGGTGATGAGGTTGGTATCTTCCAGCACCAGCACGTCGCAGCTGATATGTTTCAGAACATGGTCGGGGAAAATGAGCCTGAACTCAGTGGTGTTGATGCAACCCGTTTCCATCAGCTCATCATACCTCAGCTTCAGGTATTCACTGTCTTCCGCTAAAATAAACTTCAGGATGATCTTCGAATCAAAGAAGAGCTCTTTCTCATCGATGCCGAAGATGCGCGTGAAATTGGTATTCACATAGAGGAACGATTTTTTTTTAATATCGTACACGGCGATGCCGTCATCCGTGATATCACCGATCTTTTTAATGAAGTTATAATTGCTGATGTATTCCATAAGCTCAATCCATTAGGAGGCGTCTTGAATAGGTATAGGCGATCAGTTCAGCGGCGTTTTTGACGTTGGCTTTTACAAACAGGTGTTTCCTGTGCGTTTCAATGGTTTTTTCGGATACATCAAACTGTTGGGCGATCTCCTTGGTGGAAAAGCCCCGGGCGATTTTTTCGAGGATCTGTTTTTCGGCCCTGGTAAAGGGTTCTTCCGTGCCTTTCAGAAACTCATCGTTGTTCTTCAGGAAATTCCTGGCGTTTTTGGATTTAAGCTCGATCTCCGGGCAGATGTAACGCTTGCCGGTAGCCACCTGCTCAATGGCATTGATGAGCTCCGAGCAGCCCGATTTTTTAGAGACAAAGCCCATGGCACCTTTGCCAAAGATGGCATTGACACTGTCGATATGGTCGTACATGGAATGGGCGATGATCCTGACATCAGGATACTTCCGGGTGATCCTTTCACAGATCTCATAGCCATTGAGAGACCAGGGTTGTTTTACCGTGTATAATTGCAGGTCCAGAATGAAAATAGAGATGTGATGGGTGGAAATAAACTCGTCCATGTGAGCAAGATCAAACTCATCTTCTATAATTTCAATTTCCGGTTGTTTGGATAACAGGTAGTTTATGCCTTCTTTAACGGATTTGTGGTCCTCGATGTAAGCAACTTTTAGTTTTTCACGCATAAAAGAGAGATAGCAAATTGGATTCCTGATTTGGTTCAGAGGGATACAAAGCTACTAAATATTTAGAATCAGGGTATAAGGGTTTTACCTTATAAATTTCCCTGTTACTTTTACGGGATTTTCAGTTACCTTCGGGGAATAATCCATACTAGTATGGGGTTTTACGGTTGATTAAAAAAAAGCAACATATCCTATTGGCTGAAGACGATGAAGATGATATTCTGTTCTTTCGTGAGGCCATCCATTCCCTGTCTCTGCCCTGCGAGCTAATTGTCGTGAATAATGGGGAACATGCCGTGAATTATTTCTCAGTGAGTAAAGTTTTACCCGATTTTGTGTTTCTAGACATTAACATGCCTAAGCTAAACGGGATCGAAGCTTTGAAAGCCATCAAGGAGATCCATCCTTCCAATGATGTACATGTGGTGATGTTGTCTACATCCATGTCGGAGCCGATGGTGGAGCAAAGCTACCGCTTCGGTGCCAGTATTTACATCCAGAAGCCTACCAATTTCAACGACCTCAAAGAATACCTTTACTATTGCCTCACCCAATTGGGGCATACCGCTATACAGCCCGGTTTTATTCTCAACCGGCATTTCAGGGATGCGATCTAAATAACCCGGCATACCCGCACAACCTTGATAAAGCGCTTCTGGTAATTGGGTGATGCTTTGAAATCGGAAATTTTAACGCCCGACGTTCGCTTGTCGGATGAGCTGTGAATAAAGCTGGGATCTTTGCCGCCCGTCAGGATAATACCTACGTGGCCGGGCTTGCGGATGGAAGCGTTGGTGCCTGTAAAAACAATTACATCACCCGTTTTGCAGGAATCCATCGGGACCTCTCTGCCAAATTTGCCATACTCCGACGAAGAGCGGGGCACCGTCACTTTAAAATGGCTGAAGACATAATACACAAAGCCCGAGCAATCGAAGCCCGTTTGAGGCGAACAGTTGGCGTAATTATAGTTTTTTCCCAGCTGGGCCTTGCTAAAATTGACCAGGCTGTCCTTATTAACGATCACCTCTTTGGTTTCCTCATCGGTACTCCGGCTCGTGAAAGCGGCGCACAGGCCTATGGAGAGAACGCATGCTATTTTAACAAAAGGGCTCATCCTTTAAAATTAAGGATAATCTGGCAGAGGGCCGATCATACAAGGTTACTCTGGCATGAAATTATCATAAAATACTTTAAAATTTTAACATAAATTTCATTACACCGTATCTTTGTCTACACCACTACAAAAACGTCCCTTATGACCGAGCCACTTATCTGCCTTCTGATCGATGATGACCACGATGATAGTGAAATGTTTCAGCTGGCTATCGAACGAACTAAAATTCCTGTTGACTGTATTGTGGCTAACAGCGCTATCCAGGCGCTCAAGCTCTTGAAGGACGATGAGGAGCTCATCCCTGATTTTATTTTTGTAGATCTGAATATGCCCTTGATGAATGGCCGGGAATGCATCATTGAGCTGAAAAAAATAGGGAAGCTGAAAGATTCCACGATCATTGTGTATTCCACCTCGTCCAATAAACAGGAAATGAAGGAAATGCTGGACCTTGGCGCCGCTCACTTTATTACCAAGCCTTCCGATATCTCCTTGCTGGAACAGGCCCTGATAGACTGCCTGCAGCATAAAGAAGCGTAGGAAAGATCCAGTCATGGCTCTCGCAAAGGCGCTAAGTTAAATAGCAAAATCACTCTACAGAAAATATAGAAAGCAGAAAGAGATGATAGTGTTTTTCACAAATGAAATTCCGTTCCAATCTTGTTCTAATCTTTGTTCCAATCCGTTTGATCTGTGTCATCTGCGTTCCATTCATTTCCTGTTCTTCACGCTTTCACAAGTCTGCTTCAATAAGGTTTTGTGCATTTCAAGTGTAGAGAGTAGTTTGCCCGACCAATCCTTCAGGTCGGCGTCATCGGTGCGCTTGTAGAGCTTGTTAATGTGGCAGCGGCCGCCTTTGTTTACTTTGGTGGCGCCTTTGAGGTAAGCCTTGTCATATTCTTTCCCCTGCTTTTTTTCAAACCAGGATAAGATCTTCATCCCTTTTTCAGACATGGCTGCAGGAAGCGTGACCTGTTTTTTCGAGGCAAGGCCTTCTACCTGCTCTTTGGTTTTTTTGTAGTCCTCTACCAGGCGCTGAGCGGCTGCTTTGGTTTCCTCTGCCATAGCATGCGTTGGAGCCAGCTCGCCGATCTTCACGGTGAGCACACTGATCTCATAGGTTTTGATGAGGGTCTTTGTTTCTTTTTTGGTTAATGTGCTTTGGGCTTGAGTGGTAATGGCCAGCACTGTGGCGAAGATACCGAGGATTATTTTTTTCATAGGAGTGTTGTCATTAATATAGTTTCATTGTTTGAGTTCGGGTCGCGATATGTCATAATCAGTCAATAATTGGTGTTTGTCACGACATTCGTGACTCGAAACCACCTGTGTAAAACATAAAAAGCAACCGGTTATAGTTGCTTTTTATGTTTTCATGATAGAACCAATTAAGCGGCATCGCGCATCGATTTGATCTGGTCATGAGATTTAAGGATTTCCGCATTTTGCTTAGTGATCACACTTAAAGCATCGGCAGGTAATTCTCCTGATTTTTCCAGGACGCTTTTGTATTCGTTCTTGGCAGCATCTTCACCGAACTCGCAGGAAGAGAGGATTGCCTTGCGGTCGTTGCTGGTTACAGCTGCTTTGAGATCCATCCATAAGCGGAACAGCTTGCCGGTTGTTTTTGTTTCATCATGATCCGGTTCTTTGGCATTTGGAACAAATTTTCTCAACTCGGAAGAGAAGCTCCGGCTTTGATCGCTGAACTTATTGAACAGGGATTTTAATTCGGAGTCTTTTGCTTCTTCAGCTGCTTTCCTGTAGCCTTCCGAACGGTCATTGTTAATGATGATCAGTGAGTTTATCGCATCGATTTTCTGAGTTTCCATAATAGTACGTTTTTAATGTTAGTGATTTATTTCGTTATGAATTTTCAATTGTCGTACCAAGGTATCATGATTCCAATACGGAGCTATAAGAGGCTTTAAGGGGACATATTGATTCTCCACGTTGACATATTTCCCCATAGAGGGAAGCAGGCTCTCTATCTTTTGGCATCTAACATGCATCTAATCACCAATCACTATTCACTAAGCACTAATAACATGGGAAATACAGAAAACCTCCGAAGCATAGAAGCAGTCAACAAGATCAAAGAATTGATTGAAAAAGCCAACACCTGCCTCTTCACCACAAAGCTGACCTCCGTTCCTTTATCTTCCAGGCCTATGAGTACGCTCAGGGTGGATGAGAACGGCATCATCTGGTTTTTCAGCAAAGTTGATTCGGATAAGAATATGCATATTAAGCAGGACGACCGTGTGCAATTGTTTTATGCCCATACGGCTTCTTCCGAATACCTGAGCCTCTACGGAAGAGCAGAGATCGTAACCGACCGCCGCGTGACAGACGATCTATGGAACCCACTGGCAAAGGTTTGGTTCGATGGGAAGGATGATCCTGCGATCACGGTATTGAAAGTAACACCCGAAGACGGGCATTACTGGGATACCAAAAGCAATAAGATGGTGCAGTTGCTGAAGCTGGCCATTGGAGCCATCATCGGCAAGCCATTAGATGACGGGCTCGAAGGAAATATCCGGATCTGAAAAATCCCGGAACGGTTTACACAGTAGGTGTGAGGCTCATGCGGAACTTGAGCAGGTGGCTGGTATCGAACCAGAGCTTTTTAATGCCGGCGGCAATTTTCTTGATCTCGTTATAGCAATTCGGCTTCACCACATAAGCATTGCATCCTAAGCGGTAAGCTTCCAGGATATCCTGTGGCGCATTGCTGGTGCTGTATACAATCACGGATACATGCGCGAGCTCGGGATGATGTTTTATTTTGTCGAGAATAAGCTTGCCGTTTTGCTTGGGCATATTAAGATCGAGCAGAACAAGGCTGGCGCTCTTTCCATCTTCCGATAACAGGTAATCCAGCATAGCGCCGCCATCGGTAAACGTTTTGATCGGAGACTTGAAACCAACCTCGCGGAAAGCAGATTCCATCAGCTCCAGGTCATCGGCATCATCATCGGCCATCAGTAAACGAATGTTGTTTATAGTTCCCTGAGTCATGTAGTGGTAGTTAAGGGTTTAACAACGTGCTTTGTTCAGTTCTTTAAAGGTAAGTCAAGTTTCGCCTGATGTCAAGTAAAAAGGACAAAAAAATCGTTATCCTATTGTTAAGTGTGTCGATACAAGCTTCCTCCCGGAAAACCCTGATAGTACTGCTAAAACGGATAACCGATGGCAATGTTGAGCACCAGGTTTTGCTTTCTCCATTTGCCATCGCCGAATTGGATCTTGTCGTATACCCAGCGTTCGTTCTCAGGTAAAGCAGGCTTTCTCAGGGGCATGCCCACATCGAGGCGGATCACGAAGAAGGAAATATCCGCCCTTAAGCCGAAGCCGGTACCTACGGCAAATTCCTTATAGTAGCGGTTCGGGTTGAATTCGCCGTTAGGTACTAAATCGTTTTTCCTGGTGAGCCATACATTTCCCGCATCGAGGAAGAGCGCCCCTTTCAACACGCTCACAATGGTGAAGCGGTATTCGATATTGGCTTCGAGCTTAATATCGCCGGCCTGGTCGAGGTACCCTTTATTGGCAAGGCTGTCCGGGATAACATAAGAGCCTGGCCCGATGGTACGCGGGAGGAAAGCCCGGATGCTGTTTGATCCGCCGCTGAAAAACTGCTTGATATAAGGCATGGAGTTGGAATTGCCGTAAGGCACGCCTACACCGGCAAGCAGGCGTGTGGCAATCCGGTTATCCTTGTTAATGTTGAGGTAATAGCGGGCATCGATCGAGAGCTTCGCATATTGGGAATACCTGTACCCGAATAACCGGAAAGGATCGGCATCATTGGGCTTCCTTCGTTCGATGAGCGATTGCACGGTGCTGAAGGTATTGCCCGATACATCAAAAATGATATTGAAATAATACTGGTTGCGCTTTTCCGTTCCTACCAGGGAGTTGTAGGTAAAGCCATACTTACCGCCGATGGTGAACTGCTCTTCGAAACTTTTTCTCAGGAAAGGATTATCTGTAAGCAGGGTTTCAAAAGCACTCGTTGTTCCAAGCAGCCGGGCAAAGTTTACCGAGAAAGGCGTGACCTCCCATTCCTTCTGCGCCGATTCTTTCCAGACATAGCCGAAGGAGGCGTTGAAGGCCGCCATCCGGAAGTACAAGACGCGGTTCAGTAAGCGGAAGCCCAGGTCGATCTTGGTCTTCGGCACATAAATGCTCGACACGTTCCGGATGTTGAAAGGCGCGATAAATTTTGGAAAATAGAGCTGCGTATTAGCACCGAACTCATAAGAGTTGAAGCCCGACTGCAATTTGCTGAATTGCGTTTCGAAGTTACCGTTCAGGTTGAAGAGCCAGAGCTCCGCGCCCCGGAACAGGTTCCTGTTCTTGAAGCTCAGCGTGGCGGCCGGCCCCGTATAGTTATTCGACTTCGTCACCGTTTCCACTTCTACCTGGATGGATTTTTTCGGCATCGGCGTCAGGTTGATGAGCGCATCCATATAGCCGATGCCACCGATGATGGTATCCGTAAATTTGATGTTGACATTCCGGAACACGCCCATCCCCATGAGCCGGTTAATGGTAAGGCTGTACTTTTTGCGGCTGTAATAATCTCCTTTTTTGATGAAGATGGAGCGCAGGACAACTTCCGGGCGGAAAGTGCTGTCTTTGTTGAAATAATAGTAGCCATCGATTTTCAGCGTATCGTTCCTCATGCTTATGGTATCCTGGCTGCGCCTGTATCCCGGGTTGACGTATACATTCCTGATGTTGTAAGGTATGTAAGCTTTCGCCGGGAGATCTCTTTTTACCGTCAGCCGGATGTCGACGGTTTTTGTTCCGACGGTGCTGTCGGCTTTGAACAGGAGGTAGTCCTGGTTGAAATAATAAAAGCCGTTGTTCTTCAGATAATAATCAATGCGCACGCGCTCCGCCTTCAGGAGATCGAGGCTGTATTGCATGCCCGGCTTGATCAGCGATTCGGATTCCGATTCCCGGATCATGCGGGCAATGATCCCGCTGTCTTTCGGAAAGGTGAGGCTATTGATTTTGTAGGGAGCCGTTACCTTAGCAAGGTACTCCACGCTGGTCTTGTGTTTCCTGGTGGTGACGCTATAGCTCACGCTCGCATCGAAGTAGCCGAGCGTGTTGAGCTGGTTCACCATGATGTCGGCAACATTGGAGGCGTTCAGCTGGCTCTCCAGTACCGGCTTTTCCGCAAATTTGCGGCGCACCATGCGCTTGAATTTTCTCTTCGGCGCCTCGCCGGTGTAATAATTGTAAAGGCTGAGCCCGATCCGCATGCCCAGCAATTTCTCATTGGGCTTCGGCCGTGGAATCTTCATGAGCTCGGTTTTAATTTCGCCCTTATTTACCTTGTCTTTTGATTCTACCTTTACCTTCGCACCAATGTACAGGTTCTCCCCTTCAGGCAAGCGCCTGATATTATTGCAGGCGCTGAGCACAAGCAGCAGCAGGCAAATCATTGCCTGGCTCGTTTGCCTGATCCCGTATGTGATTCCGCACTTCATTTGGTTTTGGTTGAGTCGGTTGTGTTTCCTGATTTCCGGGCTTGTTTCGGTTTGCTGAACAATTCTCTCAGCCTATTGTAATTTCTGACATACACCACACCCACACCGGTTTTGGTGATCTCACCCTCTATCGGGTTCTCATACTGGTTTTGCCGGAAGCCCCGCAGCTTGTAGCGTCCGTCTTCCGTGAGCTTATAGTCGATGTTGATATTGCCGGCCACATCGCTGGCATTGTTTTGTTTGGCGCGCTCGCCTTCCAGCTCCACGTTGCCGCCTACACGGATCGTTACCTTGTCCTTGAACAATTGCTTCGACACGCCGATCTGAAGCTGCGTGCGACCCTGTTCCTGCCCCGTGGAATAATCCTCAAAGGAGTTTACCCCCAGGTCGAGGTCCACGCCCTTGATGTATTTCTGCGAGAGAGAGCTTAATTGCTGCGTGAGCACTTTGCTGGCGCTGGTACGTGAGGCCGAGGAAAGCCCGCCGCCGCCTCCGTTGTCCAGCGGATTATCGCTGATGAAGCGCCGCAGCGTCAGCAGGGCAAATACCTGTTTGTTGAGTTGCGTTTCATCGCCCCTGAGCTCTTCCAGCTTGGAGTTCACCGTGCCGTTCACAGCGCCCTTGTCCTTCGGCGCCAGCTGAATATCAAAGCTGATCTCCGGAGAGGAGAGGAAGCCGTTCATTTTCAGGTATACCAGGAAGGTGAGCATGTTGCGGTATTTGTTGCGTTCCAGCTCATCCACGCCGGCCAGGTCATTTTGGATCAGGTCGATGGGCGATGTCTTGATCGTATAAATGGCTTTGATGTCCACGTAAGCATCCAGGAGGTCGCCCGACCAGGTCACGGTGCTTCCGGGCTCTATCCTGAAATCACGCTGCACCACCTCGCTGATTGTCAGGTGATAGCCGCCATCCTCGATCCTGTACTTACCGGTGAGTGTTGTTTTGCCGCTCTGGTCGAGCGTAAAGTTGAGTGTGCCTCCGCCGACGATGAAGAGGGAGTCGCCCGATTGCTGATCCACGAGCATTTTCAGCTGTACATCTTTATCGAAAGTAATAGAAGCATCCAGGTCGATGCCTTTCATCATGGTGATCTGCTCGATGGTATCGTTCTGCCTCGTCATGATGTTCTTTTTGGTGTTCAGGCTGTCCACAAACTCCACGATGCCTTTATTCTCTTCCTTGCCCACCTCGCTCTCCGGCTTGATGTAGGTGATCTGCGAGCCTTTGTTGAGGCGCATTTTCGCTTTCACGAGGGGCGTATTCACAGTGCCCCGTATGCTGATGTCGCTGTTGAGGAATACCGTTCCGAAATACAGGGGATTGTCCTGCTTCGTTGTATTCAGCGCCAGGAAATCCTCCGACTTCAGGCGTACGTCGAGGCCCGGATTCTTCAGGTCTTTGATGCTCACATTCCCATTCAGCACCGCCTTGTGATCCAGCGAATCCACTATGGTAAAATCGCGGAAGATCACCTTATGGTTCTCTAAGCCCAGGTTGCCATCGGGGATCTTCAAATAAGAATCAATGAACTTTGGATTCAGGGCACTTTCTTTAAAGTGAAGATTGCCGTTGAGGTCCGGTGTCTCCACGCCCCCTTTGATGCTGATTTTTCCATCCACGCTTCCCGACATCCGCGTGACCTGCCCGAAGGTGAAAGGCTCAATGGTTTTCATGTTCAGCGACCTGATATCAAGGATAAAATTCAGGGCATTTTCCTTAGTCGCCACATTGTATTTTCCATTCAGGTTAATGTCGTTCCCGGAGCCGTTCACATCGAGGTTAATGTCATAGAGCTGTGGATTGGCCCGGTTATTGGCTTGCACCTTCACCGTGCCTATCGGTACCGATTGAAATACAAAATTGGAAATCGTCAGGTCGGACGAAAAGGCATTGGCCTTCTCATGTTTTTCCAGGGTTACGGTTCCGTCCACTTCGCCCTTCACCAGCTCCTTTTTATTTTCCAGCATGTTGGAAATGGTGCTCAGGTCAAATTTGGTGAAGTCGAGTTTCAGGGGTGCTGCCGCTGTTTTTGTTTCCGAATTTATCTTAATCGCCTGCGCCCCGTTGCTGATGTTGAGCTCATTGGCAACCAGGCCTCCGGGCAGAAATTGCAGGTAGTTTCCGGGGTTCACGTTCCAGGCCTGGGAGTTGAGGGTCAGCTCCGGATTAAGCTTCAACTCATGGCTGCCGTTTTTGGTGTTTGTGAGCGTACCGCCCGCCGCCAGCAATTTCAGGCTGTCGTCTTTGGCTGTGGTCAGCTGAAAGCTAATCACATCCTGTTTGATGTTACCGTTCAGCGACATGTTTTCCAGGCGGATGGTGGGATTGGAAATCTCTGCCGTGCTCAGGGCATAGTTCAGTGCTGTGGCATCGGAGTTGATCCTGATCCTGATGCTGTCGGCTTTGGTGCCCGTGTATTTGACATGAGGTATGGAAAGGTCGGTGATCAGCTTTTTCTCTGTGCTGTTGTAGCTTCCGTTAATGAACACCGGTGTCATCTCTTCCAGCCCCGGAACGGCATTCTCCACGATCAGCTTCGGGTCAGTCACATTCACATAATAATCGAACTGTTGTGGCTTTAAGGTTTTAGTTTCTGCCGGGCCGGGGAGGGTATAGTAGGTGCCGATAAATTGCCTGAAGGAAGCTGCCAGCTCATTCATGTGCAGGCTGCCTTTGAGTCCGGCTTCTACGATGCCTGATTGGAGCTTCACTTCGGAAACACCGTCTTTCGTGCTGCTGGTGAGGATCACCGAGTCGATGGGATAGCGTTTGTTGTTTTTGATCAGCAAGGTGTTATAGATGCGTGCCGCACCGGTGATGTTGTCGCCTTCCTGCTGCAGGTCCGATTTGATGAAGGTGCTGATGCGCGTGTCTTCCGTGGATACTTTCAAAGCTTTCAGATCGGCGCCTTTCAGATCGAAGGTGAAGACATATCTGGGAGCGGCACTGTCCATGCTCAGCGCGCCATCGAAGGTGAAAGCCAGGTTCGGATCATCCATCACCGCTTTCCCTGTAAAGGATTTTTTCACGAGCAGTCCGTTTACCTGTAAGTTCGTATACTCATAACCTTTTACCTGTGCTTTCTCCAGGGCCAGGTTTAGCTCTGTATTCACGGTTTCGGCGCTTAGCCCGCTTCCCTTGAAGTGGAGGGAAGTGCTGACCTCGCCCAGCGTGGCCGGCTGGTTGATGAGCTTGCCCACATGGAAGTGTTCCACCCTCACCGATCCTTCATAAGGCTGCTCTGTATTGCCGGCTTTGGGGTTCATCCGGATGTCGGCCAGAATATTGCCCGTGGAAGTTTGTACATTCAGGGAGGTACTGAAGTTTTTCATATAGCCTGTGATGTTCCCTGTTACGGCAAAGGTTTCGGGCAGCGTAATGCTCTGCGGAATGAGGGTAGGGGAAATAATGGTAAACAGGTCGGCCCTGGTAGAGGTGATGTGAATGTCATGAATATCGAGGAACATCCTGTCGGGGTTCAATACCTGTTTGATCGAGCCCTTCAATTTTACGATCGTGTTTTTGGGAGTGAAAAGATCGAAACGGTCGATGCGAAGGTCGTTGATGATGCCCTTCGCATCCAGGCTCAGCTTCACTTCTGTTTGCGGGGTCATGTTCAGGGCTTTGATCTCCGTGAGGACCGGTGCGAAATAGAGCACATCGCTTAGCCTCACATCACTCTTTTTCAATTGTGCGGACACGTAAAGATTACCGACGTTTTTCCCGATATCCCCGATAGACGTATAGCGGATCGACAGGTGATCTTTGATGGTGCTATGGTTGGTTTCAATAAACAGGTCGGAAGCGTCTATGTGCGTGGTGTCGTATACCAGCTTACCGCTGAACTTCTTCAATACAAAACCACACTGCTCTTTGAAGCTCAGGTCTTCCAGGTTTAAGCGGGAGGCTTTGGCATTGCCATGTAGATCGCTTGCATGCAGGCGGAAATTATCTGCAAAGATGTGGTTGTAATCAATTCCTTTTTTTGTTTTCGGAACCCTGTTGTTATCGAAATAGAAATGATTGGAATCCAGGTCGAGCTGCTTCAGCGTCACGATCCAGTTGGAAGGCTTTGTTTTGGCGGGATCTATGATGTCGGCATGAGGCTGTTTGGTCGTATCATTGGAGAAGCCCATGACATACTTCGCTGTGGTGTTGGTGAGTGAAAGACTTTCCAGCTCAATGCGCTCATGCAGGAGGTCGATGCGTTGAGGTTTCAGGATGAGCCTTCCCAGCGCCAGGGCTGCTTGTTGGTTTTGAATGGTATTATGGTAAATGGCATGGATGTTATTCAATTCTACTTTTCCAAGACGAAGGGTATAGTCGAAGGGCCTGGAAGGGCCTGGCGGCTCAGGTATTTTATGCGAGGCCTTTTGTAGGAAGGTTGCCCGGGTATTGTTCAGCGCCACGCTTTTCACATCAATCTCCTTCTTCACAAAGTCCAGCGTGTTGACCTCCGTTTCAAAGTCGCCCAGCTTCAGGTCGGCAAAGGTGCCGGTATAGCCGTCATGAAAGGTGGCGAAGATGTTGTGCAGCTCTATGGTTTTTAAGTTGAACGTCCAGGGTGCGGCAGTCGTATCTTTTGGCTCTTCCGCTTTATCCTCCGTTTTCCCGGGTTTGGCAAAGGCCTCGATGATAAAGTTAAAATTAAAGGCACTGTCGTTGCCGGGCCTGGATACATGGGCTGTCAGCGTATTCAGCTCCACATGATTCACGGTGATCTGATGATCGAGGAGGTCGAGCAGGGCAATGTCTACCTGTAGATGATGGGCATAGAGCAGGGTGTCTTTCTTTAGGTCCTCTATATACACATCTTCCAGGGCTACTGATTTCGGAAAGACGATGCTCAGTTTTCCTAGTGTAACTTTGGTGCCGGTTTTTTCGGAAACATAGCTTGTGGCCTTTGTGGTGACGAAGTGCTGCACATCGGGGATCTGCAGAAGCAGGATAATGAGCAGCAGCAAAATAAGAGGAACGGCAATGATCCATAAAATTGTTTTCGCCAACAATTTCAGGATGCGTTTTATGCCCGTATGATTCTCTTGATGCCTTGCCACCTCTTAACAAGGTAAATTTAAAATTCCTTTGTATGACGCTTATCTACAGGACTTATTAAAGTCCCTGTTTTAACAATTCTTAGGGAGCAATCAACTATTAAGCCAGCTATGGAACAGGCGGGAAGAGCGTTTCAAAAGACAGGTGGGGCATCTAGGTCGATAATTTCCGCTTGTTATCAATGTCGTAATCGATGCGCATGCCCACACCAAAATCAACATTCAGAATCGTGACAGAACCGTCCATTTGCCCGTGAAGCTCCGCTTTTTCGTGGTTGATATAGAGCAGGCTACCCGATAGCGAAACCCCGGCGATCGTCACGCTTCCGCTATTCACGGGGGTTTCGTAATCAAAGCCTATTCCTGCATTCGCCCAGGCGCTGATATATGCTTCATTGATTTTGAAAGAAGGTTCGAAGGATATGGTAGTATAGGCATCTATGCCGAAACCAAAATAGGCCCATCCCTTCACTTTCAGATTATCGCCCCCGATCCATGGGGTTTCTGCGGCTACGTCCACATTCAGGAAAAACCCGGCTTCGATGCCTGTGTTTTTCATATCGAAGTAACCGCCTGATTTCAGGTTATCCTTACATAAAATCTTGGCCTCTATCGGGCTGGCCTTTTTGCCAATGTATACCTGCCAGGTGTGGTTGATGCCGTCTACCTTCACGCCCATTTCTCCGCCCGCACACAGCAAAGGTGCCGTATTGAATTTTACACCGAAGGCTCCCTGGAAGCGCTTCTCCTCGCTATAGTAGCCGATGTAGCCGGTGGCAGTTGCTATGGAGAACATGCTGGTGCCCGGTGCGCTGTTATTCGATTTTAAGTTACCGATGTTGGCATTACCGTTGAGCTCAATGGCAAAACCGCCGTTATTAATCACCACATCGAGGCCTACATCAAAAATAATGATCTTCCCTTCCGTTGGCGTGTCATACAAAAACATCCTGGCACCTACACCGTATTTGTTGTCCTTGAATGGGGTTGGGTCGGCCTGACCCACGCGTCTCATTTTAGAGTATACCGTGCCTTCAAAGCCATCGATCGTAAAAGGAATGCTTCCGAGCTTTAAGCCAAGGCCCATGATCTTCCCGCTGAAAAACCAGTAGGGATAAATATCGCCCTGGGTGGTTTTTCCGTTAATGAATTTCAGGGTTCCGGTGATCGGGTTTTCTTTTTTAGGAACTTTGACTTTTACCATCACCATGGCCTGGAAGGAATCGCCGTAGATCGGATCGTCCTTGGTGAATTTTAACTGCCCCTGCACATCGGCCGCCGAAGTGGTGATGTAGATATTGGTAAAGTCGAATTTCACGATCTGGTCGATCTGCCCGTTCTTGAGCTTATCGCCCATGTTGCTGAAATCGAATTTTACGGTAGACAATGCCGCCGCTGCAATGCCGCCGCCGACATCGCCCATCTGATCCTTGATAACGTTGGTCACGAGGGCGCTCACGCCCTGGCTGGCGAGGGAGCTCAGGATGTTTTCCCCGATCCGGTTAAAGTCGATGCCATTCACGATATCATCCGCCACGTTCTCCGTGGTATTCTTTATGGTATTGAGGTTGATCGATTTGACGGCATCGGCAATCGTATCACCTATGTCCTTAAACAGGGTTTCTGCGTTCTGAATAATGTTGTTCAGGTTCACGCTGTTCCCAACGCCCGTTTCAATGATGTTGTTGGCAATGGTCTTGATCTCCGTATTCACGAAACCCGTTACCTTACCGGTAATGCCTACCTGTATGAAGCCGGTGATCTTGGAGGTGACATTGTTCTCTACGGCCGTATTGATAGAGGTCCTGATCTCATTGCAGAGCTCTGTCTTGACGGTGTTGACCGTGGCTTTTACAATGTTCTTTAAATTTTCATCATCGTCGCCTACGGCATCCGCTACCTTGTCCCTGATCCGGTCGAGTGCCTTGCCGATGATGGTGTCGATGCGCGAGGTGACCGGCAGCACCACATCATGATTGATCGCGGTTCTGATCTTCGTACAGGCCTTATCGCTGATATTCTGAATCGGCTTGTTGATCTTTCTCACCACGGCATCTGCCGCCTCCATGATGAGGTCGTTTACCAGCTGCTCAGGGCTGGTGTTGACCAGTTTCTTCACTTCATCGCTGTTCAGGATCTGTTTGATGACGATGATATAATCCTGTGCTTTCGGGCGGTTTACCGAATCAATGAATTGCACAAAGGTTTCGGCCATGGTCACAACCTTCAGCATATCCATGTACACGGAGCTTGGAATAATGGCATTTCCGCCGTTGCCGCCTGTACCCGATACATCGCCGCCGCTTCCGCCACCGCCACCTGTATTCACGCCCATATCGTTCAACGTCTGAGTGAGGTTAGTGGTGAGGTTATCGCTTACGGAGCTCCGAACGCTGTCCGGATTGACACTCAGTGAATCATTGCCCATGTTGAAGGCCAGGGTGGTGAAATCTCCCGTCAGCAGGGGATTTTTGTACATGCTGTAGGAATTCACGATCGGAGCTCCCGCGTCGCCGCTGATGTCATCCGCCATCACAATGCGTGAAGAGATCCCGAAAGAATAGACATTGGCAACACGCCCGCAGCCCACGCGATCGGTTTGGATATCGTAGGAGCTGGCCTTGCCCGTTGCCTGGTAGCTGAGCGGTAAAATGCCGTTCGGTGTTTCGAAGCCGATGTTGCCATTGCCCCAGGCGCAGAATTTTTGTAATTGATTTAAAGTAAGGCTGAAGTGCGGCCATGCCAGGTTCATCTCCATTTCGAGCCGGTTGTTATTTTTGAATAAGGCCCTGGTAATGGTGGCATTGATCCGTTGCTCCTGCGAGCCGCCCGCATTAAACGTGAAGGCATAATTATTCAGGGCATTGATCAGGTAGCCGGTGCCGAAGCCATATTCATCGAGCCTGATGAAGTAGGGGAAGGCGCCCGCCGTATCCAGCACGGGAACCTGGATCTTACCGGTGAGCTGCGAGAGGTTCACCGTATTGTCGGTAATAAAGATCCTGAAATTATTTTCCACAGCCGGGAAGGTGTTGAACTTTAAGGTATCGCCCACGGGATTGTAGGGAATAGCAGCTTTAAGCGTAAGCCCGTTCTGGTTGACGTGCATCACAATACTATCGCCGTTGTTGTTATACACAGGCTCGCTGAGCTCTTTGTTGGCGCTGATCTGTTTTGTGTTTTCGGCATTCACCGGGATGACGAGCCCCGACTTCCACATGTAAAATCCTTTCCAGGTAGAGTCGGCGGCAAAATCGCCGGGAGAGCGCTTCTCCGAAAAGTCGAAGACATAATCCCTTGGCCGGAGGTCCATGTTTGTATTGGCCACCAGGCGGATGCCTTCGGAAGTGTTGATGTCCTTCTGATCAATATAGAACAATTGTCCCGCATCATAAAAAGGCACTTTCACGGTAGAGCTCACGCCGTCCTTCACGCTTGCAGGCAATTCCACCACGCCGTTGAAACGCAGGTTGTACGCGCTGTTATACACAAATACCTGCGAGGTGTTATCTACCTGCATGGTAAAGCCTCCCGGCTCCAGCAAGGTGTATTTGTAATTTTGTGATAAGGTATTATAGTCCACGCTCGAGAGCTTGTAGGCCGAAGAGAGCATCATGTTCTGGCGTTTTGAATTGAGGTAAGGAACGCTATTGCCTGTCACACCCAGTGGAAATTTCCAGCTGACAAAGCCGCCAAGCATCACCCTTTGGATCGTGACATGGATGCTATCGACAATAAACTCCGAATTCTTATTGGCTGTCACCGAATCCGGTGTGAGCACATAAGGCGTGAGGATGATCTTGTCATCGATCCGTCCGTTCACCATCACCCACACATTGCTGCCAATGGATTCGAGCTTGATGTTGGAGAAGCTGAATTCAGGCGCTTCGCCGGTGGTATTCAGAGGAATTTTTCCTTTTCCGCTAACAACGTAGGTCACACTGTCGTAGGCGCTCAGGCTTGTCACCAACACTTCGAAGCCGCCGGCATAGAATTTCTCGATCACCGGAGGCCCTGTAAATTTATAGACCGCACTTTTGGCTATTTCCTGTTGCCCGCTGCTTCCCTTTACCTGCCACACGTAAGGCTTCATGCGTTCCATCCGCATCATATCCTCTGTAGGAAGGTACATGTTTTTCACAGGAGCCGTGCTGGCCGGTACATTGTATTGGAAAAACGGCGTGTTATTGATAATGGCATTTTCAGGATCCTGCCCGTCGTTGAGAGGAACGATGCGGAACTGGTAGCCTACCATTTGTGTGGCGTTGATGGTATTGGATGGTTTTTTCCAGCTAAAGTCGGCATCCTCGCTCAGGGTCAGCTGGTGCTGGTCGGGTAGGGCAATCAGCTCAATGGTGCCGCCTTCCGGGTAACCATAGTAGAACCAGCAGGCCTGGCTGTAGCCGTTATTCTTGATCTGGCTTTTGCCCTGCTCAATGGCTTTTACGGTAAACACATACCGCTTGCCTTTTTCCAAAGGCGGTTCTGTAGGACCATAGAGGTAGGAGTTCTGTGAGATCGGCTGCGATTGCCAGATAGGCAGCGCCTGGTTATTGATGATGGCTGTCTGCGGATTGGAATAGCTGTTGTTGACTTCGTAAATGTCGATCTCGTAATTCAGGGAGCTCACATTCAGATTTCCGTTGGTATTGGCGATCTGCCACTGGAACAAAATATTCTGTTGGTTCAGGTTCTCGATGGCATTCCCACATACAGGGGCGATTACCAGCGGCGGATCGTTGAGTGCCAGGTAGGCGGAGCCGCAGGCGGGAAGGGAGATCTTGCGGTTGGTTTCATAATCGAGCACCTCGAAGCAAAAAGTGTAAAAGCCTTCCGGGAGCCTGTTGTTGTTGGCCTCCAGCTGCGCGCGCGACATGCCGCTGAAATTCAGGTTGTCGTTATTAAAATACCAGTCGAGGTCGGCGCCGCTGATCTCAAAGGGAACGCCGGGAATCACATTGAAAGCTTGCGGCGGCTTAACGCCGGGTTTTGACTCGAGGGTGAAATTAGGGCCTGTAATTTTGAGCTTCAGGTACATGTTCCAGCTCGGTTCGGTAAAGTCGGTGAAGACGACGGTAGCTTTGATCTTCGGGTTAAGAGGATTGGCGTACTCGTCGAGAAAGATCGTATATGGCTGATACATAGTGGTAGTGATACCACTCGGGTAAATTTGCCCGAACTGTTGCAGATATAAAACCGTAAACAGGAATGTTATAATCTTTCTCAGCATGATGTCAGATATTTAAATGTATGATGTTTTAGCTTAATGGGCAAGTGAAAGGCTTGGTTATTAGTTTAAAGAACGCAGCTTTTGAATATAATCATCTCCAATCGGGATCAGTATTGAAATCTTTAAACGCATTTCAGAATAAATTGTAAGGTTATATATATCTGCTTCCTTGTTGTTGGCTCCGTATGAGTATTTAAATATTGTCTCATTTTTCACCGGTAAACTTATCTTTAAGTTTATTTAAATACTCAATATAGGCTTCTTTCTCGGGGCCGCTCATTAAAGCTAATTCCAGCAACTCAATTTGTTCTTTTAATGCTTTAAGTTCGTTAAATGCGGGTTCATTTGCTTTTACAAAAGCATTAAAATCTTCTATTGTTGAACTGGAAAAATTCTTGATAAAATCATATTTTTTTTCCTCGTTCTTTAAATAAAGTAATTTTTCAAGCAGTTCGTTTTTTATTTCTCTTTTAGCCATATCGTTTTAATTGGAGTCATGTAATCATCGGGGTTTGGAGAGAATCCAACCTTCTTCACTTCAAAAACAGTACCGGTGCTAAATAGGATCTCCTTTTCTGCTGGAAGGGTCGATAAAGATTCAATCAGTTTTCCATTTTTCCCTTCGATTCTTATAAGCACGGTATAATTTCTAACTCTTATAGCGTCTATGATTGCTTGCTCTGAATATGTTGAAGATGTGAATGCCTTTGTCGTTATTTCCTTGCCTTCAATATAGATAGCGTTTATTTCTGCAGGAGTTAAATTTTCGATTCGATACAACAGATTTTGCGCGTTATTATAGCTTGAATTAGGTAATTTGCGTAAAGCCTGATCCATTAATCCCCTTTGAGCTTCGAAAAGATTTGTCATTGGTATTTCACCTCTTAGTGCTCTGTTGAGATCTTTGTATCCGGGATTTGTTGTGTAAAAGCGTAAAACAGCTTCTTCTTCTATATTGAGAACATTGACAAATTGCCTGCTCACGGATCCATTGGTTAGAGATGTAAGTATTGAATTGAAAGAAGGATCTGTTTTTAATGTCGTTAACCATTCGCCCGGGCCTTTCCCCAATCTTACCTTACTTATACCATTAATTTCGTTTGCCTGATGCGTAATGGACGAACCCTGTGTTCCATTTTCAAATTTATGAAACGCATTTTGTGAACGAACTTCGCCATTAGCATACAAATCCACCCAGCCGTCACTAGCATAAAACGGTTTTGTTGTTATTTGCGATAATTGTCTGGCAGCTTCCAGATCGTTGCATGAAAGCAGCCTGACCGATTTTCCGTTCGGTACTTCGTTGATGATCTTGGCGAGATCGTCAATGAGCAATTCGGTAGTTAATGCACCTTCTTTGGAAATTACGTATTTCCCATTTTGGAAGTGGACGATGATATCAACGTATGAGTCGCCGGTGTTTGCAACGAAGTTTGTAAAGTTCAACGGACTTGGAGGCAAAAAGCCAAGTTTCGGTTTTAGGGCGTTAAGGGTGACGAGGAAACTATTGCCGGCATTGGTAAGCCTTGCCGATACAGCGTCAAAATATTTCCCAAGCTCGCTTTTTGCTGTAGCGTCAATTCCATGCAACGCGTTTATTTCATTGTCTGTGGTTTTTATGAAATTATTGATGTTCTTGAAGCTTGTCGCCAGCATAGGCACTGAAGCCACGATAGATAGCATTTGGATCTTAAACCTCAGCTGAGGGGAGATCGCGCTTTCATTCAAAGAGGTAGCAAGTGCCCCGGCACCGGAACCGACCAGGTCGCTCAAAATGATGCCTTTCCGAATGTAATTACCAACCGTAAAAAATACTTTTATCTCACCGATGCCTACGGCAAAAGAAATAATATCGACCCCTAACCATACTGCTTTTTCTGTGACAAGGGAACGGTTACTTTCGCTCATCGCATAGGCCTGGATCATAGGCAAAACCATCACCGATCCTTTTTTGAATTCCTGATCCAGGAAAGTAAAATCATCGGTAACATATACTAATACCATTTGATTATACGCGTATATTCTGTTTTTGTCGTCTTTCAATTGGTTATTGCTATTGAAGCTCGCTGAGAAATTGCTGAATTGAAACAAATTGGATTCAAGCTGCAATAAATCGGAAGCATTGACCAGCTCCCCTGTGCTCTTTAAAGCATCGCTGGTATTAAGGGCTTTGACACGGCCGCAGCTGACGGCATGGGTTCCCGCCCATACACAGAAACTGCTGAAACGTTGCCCGCCTAAAACATCGCAAACATTTTTAAAGCCTATCGTTTCAAAGGTCGTCAGGATGTCCGGGTCGTTATCGGCAAAACTGGTAGCCAGCTTGGTAAGTACATCCGCCCCGCCTGAAAACAGAGAGCTGGTGCTGTTGCTGACATTGTATAGCTGTTTGCAGTCGAATATTTTGCGGATTACGCTCAGGCGCTTTTCTTTATCGACAGTGCGCAGAGATGCCGTATTCTCATATGCTTTAATATGAGTTACGGCCGCATGGAGCTGGCTGCAGTCATTAAGCTGGAGAGTTGCCCAGAAATTATCGTTCGCCAGTGCTCTTTCAGCAATATAAAGTTTTGCCTGCGTAAGACAAACAGCGAAAAATCCTGCCGGGTCGGTATCCAGCATATCTTCCGTGGATGAATTGTTTTTTAGATAATTTGACCATCCGTAATATTGCCATAGGTCCGGTTTTTGAACAAGGGTACCATTCGACATGGAAATGTGGTCCGGAATAACCCAATTGAGTGTGCCGGCCTGCATTACATCCGGCCCCCATACTTCAAACGTAATATAATCCGATTGTGTAAAATTGGCAAAGGCTTCGAAGTGTGCATTACGCTCGGCGCCGATCTCAAAAATTATTTTATAATCTGTTAAAGGCTCACAGTCATCGATAAGAAGCTGCGTGAAGCTGGCTACAAGAGCGGGAACCTGGCTTGGATCGGCATAATAAGCGCTTAGTGTCGCAATCGTTTTTTCAAGCACAGCCGTTTCTCGCTGATCTTTCACATTTGAGTAACGCTTTTTTACAAGTGTATTGACTACACCCCATTTTCTTTGGTCTGTGCTTACTTTTTGCCCGAAATAACCCAGTGTTTCCAGAAAAGCAGTGTACTCGTCCCCATTCATGTTGTGTATCAACAGTTTTAAGATCTCAAACGAATTGGTAGAGAGCACATTGTCATAAAGCGAATTGAATTTGTTATCGTCTACTGAATTGAGCATATTCATCAAAGCAACTTCCATAGCGGTGGAATAGGATGACTCTTTCCCGAGTTTTTTGATTAGCGGTTCCAGCTTAGTATAATCAAGCTGCGATATAGCACAGATATTTACAGAATTGACCGTATCGGCAATTTGGTCGGATGTCCAGGTGAGGCTTATTTGTTCAAGCTTTACCCGCTCTTTATTGAGTTTGCTGAGGTCAATGCCTTTACATTTATCATAAGGGCTATGACTCACTTCATCAGGATTGAGCGTTTGGCATGGAATACGTTTCTTAAATTTCACTCCGGCATCCATGACCAGCTTCGGATCGAAATCGACCTTGTTCTTAATGTATCCCCAGGTTGTGGTATAAAGCTCGTTGAAGCCGCAAACACCCGTATTCCAGTAGAGTTCGATTACATGATTATCGTTCAGAGCGGTATTGATTGTTATACTAAGCGTTTCGGTTCCGCTTACATAGTCATTTCCGTTCCAGATATAGGCTTTGTCCTGGTAACTAATCCCATATACCACGCCGTTCGGCTGCTGTACGGGTCTTGCGAGGAATGTGTTCGAGCCTTTGAATGTAAATGGCTTCCACTGCGGTGTCAACATGGTTTCACGGAAAGCCGCTTCATCATCGTCCCCTCCAAACCAACTCACAAAAGCCGGATCGTGAATGAGATCCCACTGATATTTGTACAGAAGCTTGCCAGTGGAGTAATCCATAATATTTTCGGTATTTCCTTTGTTTCCTTCGCCCAGTTCTTCACTGCAGAAAATATGTTTCAGGTTAAAAGCCCCATGGCCAAGTTCATGGGCAACCGTATGCGCATCGGTACTGAAGATAAAACCGATATTTCGTCCGCGGGGCATATACCCGTCAAGATTTCCGTCGTTGGTAGCGCCGAATAATAAATAATAGGCATCCTTATCAACGTATGCAGGGCTGTCTTTAAAATGGTTCAGGATGGGCTGCATGTCGGGCATATAGTTACTTAACAGGCCGCTATTTTCTATTTGTATATTCTTATTGATAGTGCCCGGCAACGTACAGTTGGCCGTCGTTACGTTCCATGAGATAAAGACCTGCCCATAGATCTTATTTAAAGTATCTTTCATGGCATTCGCATCCGGTAAAGTAGTTCCCCCCAGGTTCACCAATACCACATTCAATGTCTTAGGCTCATAGAACTGCACATTGAAAGCTCCGATCGCAAAGGTTTGTGTCGGTGTGGTCGTAGGTGTATAATAGGCCACTACTTCCGTCATGCTGCCCGGGCTTTTGCCGCTGATGCTCAGGTCTATGACACTGTCGCGGTTAATGTTGTTGTAGGTAACATTATAAGTTTCCGTGCCATTGGCATTTTTAAAAACCAGTTTGCTGATGTCGAAGTAAGACTGTTTCTTTTTGAGCTTGAGCTTGACCACGTCGCCGGTATTGGCAGCCATGGCTTTCCAGGAAAGAGGGTAGTTGCTGTTGTCCGCCACGTCGAGTACGGTATTGTAATATTGCTCCAGCTCGGGATACTTTTTAGCATCGACCCCGCCGTTAGGGGCCGCAGGGTTGGGGCTCATCCCTTTTTCGAAATTGAGCTTCGCAGGCGTGCTGTTGATTTTGGTCAGCGTAAATTCATTGCCCGGATTTTCGCCGCAGGGCCCCGGCTTGCTTTGAAGGACCCTTTTACAGTAGCGGCTGGCCCTGCTGATGATGCTGTCAAAAGGCAAAGCGGTGAAGGTATTGAGGTTACTGCTGTTCACGATGTCCTGATTCAGGATCGTTTCCACGCTGTCTTTCTGGATCGGCGTGAATTTGCAATGAAGCTCATCGCTGGTGTTGAACGTAAAAGGCTTGGTAGGATTTTTCGGGTTGAAGTAAAATTTAATGCTTCCCTGTACATTTTCCTTAAACACCAGGAAGGACAGTAATTTGTCGAAAGCCTTTTCTATCCTGCTGCTTCCGGTGGTGTCGTCGCCGTTCACACGGGGCAGGATGAGGAGCTTAACATTGGTCGATTGCTCAAAGCTTTGCTTGGCCAGGATGATGGTAGGATTGAGCCATACCTGTTTGGTGAAACGGAACACCATGCCATTGGCTCCGCCGGGAGTCTGGCTCCTTGCCTGTGAGGCCATCAGTATAAAGGCTACAGCCCAAAAACCAAAAATAGTTCTGCAAAATTTTTCCATCTTATTTTTTGTTCTCTAATAGTTTAATCTCGCTCTTTGCCACCAGCCCTTTGGTGTTATAGGCTCTTACCTGGACATAGGCCCTGGCTTTGCTTTTTAAGCTGACAACACATTTCGTGTTATTCAGATTTTTTGTTTGTGGCTCAAAATTTTCATCTCCCTCATGCCTTACATACACCACATAGAAAATATCCTCGCTGTTTTCCATTTTCCACTTAAGCTGCCAGCTGTTGGGGAGTTTCAGTCCTTTGCTGTTAAAGCTTTTAAACTCATAGTTGACGACAGCCTCTTCCTTTTTGATATTCAGGCGCGCGATGTTGGAGCGCCTGGAAATATTATTGGTGCTGTCCAGGGCAATGAGGTAATACTGCACAGGCCCGTAACGGTCGAAGCCGCGGTCGATGTAGCGCATGGAGGTTTTGTCGATCAGCCTGGCGTTGACCTGTTCCGTTTTTTCTTCCTCATCTTCCTTATAGACCCTGTACAAATGATAACCCATCAGGTCAAGCTCGGTATTTTTGAAAAATTCAATAACGATGTGCTTGTCTTTATCAACGTAGCTGTTATTGATAAAAGGCTCCGCAGGGGCCACTACATCAGGAAGCGTCGTGACGGCAAATTCCGATAAGTCGCTTTTGTTGTAGGAGGAATCCACGGCGAGCACCTTATACAGGAATTTGTTTTTGCTGTTCTTCGGAAGGTTCTGCTTAAAGATGCTGCCGGGTAGAGGGTTCGGCGTGATCAGTACATACTGGTCGTTCCGCACATTCCTGTTTACCGCCTGGTATACCATATAGCCCCAGAGATCGTCTTCGGTGTTAGGCTCCCAGCTCAGCTCTATTCTGCCCGTGTCCGATTTGATCACCAATCCTTTAGGAACAAGGGGTGGAACCTCATCCACCGTTTCTACGGGAATTTCTTCCGTCACGCCTTCGTTGCCCGAGCGGTCGACGGAGGCAATCACATAGCGGTACATTCCGTAACGCGCTACCGAGTCTGTAAAGACACTGTCGGTTTTCATGAGTGGCGTTTTGTTCACCTGCGTATACTCTTTCTGAAGGCTTTTTGCCCTGTAGATGTTAAAGCCTGTAAAATCCTTTTCAAACCCGGGCTTGTGCCATTTAAGGATCACCTGTTTGTGCTTCACCGTTTTGCCCATGAAATAAGGCGGTAGGGGCGGGTTCAGGTCCTTGATAAATACCCTTACCGGTTTGGAGAAGTCGCTCTCCTCGCCAAAAAAATCAATGGTTTTGAAGCTGTAATAATACGCGGTGTCCTCCTTCAGTTTTTCATCCACGTAAAATTTCTCAGGATAAGCATAGACACCTTCCTTGTTCTTATTTTTTGAAATGATGATCGGGTCTTTGCTAACCTTGATCCTGTCGGCGCCGGTGCTATCGAACATGCGGTAAATATCGACGGCATAATAGCGGGACGTTTCCGGGAGCCATTTGATGGTCGCCTGTTTGTTTTTGGCCTCGATCACAATATCCTTCGGTGGTAGCAGCTCGCTTACCTGGCCGGCAAGTGCGGGCTCCGAAATACCGATTTCTTGTTCGATGCCCGATACGAGGGCGCATACTTTATACTGCACCGTTTTTCCGGGTGTTGTGGCCTGATCGACAAATTCGATGCCGATGTATTTGCAGAAAGCATCGCTTTTAAAGCTTTTCACATAAGCGCCAAGCCGTGCAACGCCTTCCAGTTTTGGTAAGGCATTGACCAGGTCGACGTATTGTTTCAGTTCCTTATCGGCTTTCAGCTCTTCCGGGCCGGGTTGATAATCGCCTTTTTTGAGCGGGCTGGCCGTCAGCTTCTGCCAGCTGCTTTCCTGCGTGTCTTTCCGGTAGACGACACAGCCTTCGCGGTACATAAAATCCTTGCTGTACCATTTCACACGCATGTGCGAAGGGTTTGTCCGCGATACGGAGGTAAGCACGAAATTGGCCGGATCACGCTTTACGGTGGAGTCTTTCAGCAAATGGAGAGAAAAGCCGGAGCCGGCCATCAGGTTACATAGCAGGATCAACAGGTATTTCAGGGGACGATTCATATTACTTTACCGGGGCGCTTTTCTTTTTAACTAATTTTTTATACGAGGTACTCAGGTTACTCAGCAAGGTAACATTTAAGCGGTTCTCGCTGAAGCTTGCCGAATTGGAAACATGGGATTGCCTTTGCAGGTAATTATAATCTACCTTCAGCGAGGCGTATTTATTGAAGACATAGCTGAGCCCGCTCAGGGCCGATAAATTGTTGAATACGTTTTTGCCATCGGAATTGGCAACCTGGTAATTGGCCGATGCATTGAGCTTGAGCTTGCTGTTGAACAAGGCCTTGCTGAGGGCGAGCGTAGGACCGTAGCTCTGTGTGGTCACATTGTTGGAAACCGATTGATTCACCAGTACACCGGCGGTCAGGGTCAGTTTCAGGCTCTGGAAAACCATGTTGTGATTGAGCGATGCCGTGAGGTTATTGGTTTTCTGCTGTTTGTTCCCGCCCGATTCCTGGTAATTGGTATTGAAATTAAGATTGTGCTTGATCTCTTTTTTTCCGAACGAATAATTGGCGACGAAGCCTCCCGATTGTGTCAGCTGTACCAGCTTGATGGTGTCGGAGAGCCCGAAGCGAACCGGCAGCGTATTGGAGCTGAAGTTGGAATAGTTGACGCCTATATTGAAATGCTCTGTAAAATTGTAAGACGTATTGAGGCTCCCGATCACCCGTTTGGAGGTATAAGCCTGCACCTTGTCGAGGTTGTTTTGCTGGAGGCCAATGCTGGAGGAGATGTTCAGCTTGTTTTTGATGAGGCTGAAATTGTTGTTCACCGAATACTCTTCCACATCATTCACTAAAAAGATGGCCCCCATCGTTTTGTAATCCGGGTCGATGCGTTTGTATTTAAAGCCGAACCTGAATTTTTCGGGTGTAAAGTTCACCGCTACGGTAATGGCTTTATTAAAGGAGCTGCTGGCCCGTGGCGAATAGATCTGGTTGATGTAGGTAAAGCCTTCGATGCGGCTCACATCCTGGAAGAGGTTATTGGTATACATGCTATAGGAGAAATTGCCCTCCGCCGAAATCAGTTTATTGATCTTTTGCCTGGTGCCGATCCCGAAGACCTGATTTTCGGCCGGTGTTATTTTCAGGCTCGTATCAAACGGGATTGAGAACTTATCGTCCTTCGCTTTGAAAAAGATCAGGTCGGCATTGTTGTCTTCATTTCCTATCCTCAGCTTGGCGCCCCCGCCCATGCGGTTGTATGCAGGAAGGCTCACCACCACGCCATCGATGCCACCTACCGGTACAGCCTTTACCAGTCGCCCGTAAAAAGCCGATCCGCTCACCAGGCCCTTCTCCGGTTTGATCTCGACACCGCCGCCCAGGAACATGGTTCCCGAGTAGGTGAACTCCGAAAAATCCATCACCCGGTAGCCCGCATGCAGCGTCAGCCATTTATAGCGCGGGCTTAAGCCGAACTGGTTGAAGGGCTGGCTGAATTTGTCCAGGCCGTTGCTGTAATTCTTATCCTGTTGCGTGAAGGTGGCGCTGAAGGGCACCGTTACCTTATTGAAGAGGGTGAAGGTGACGTTGGCATTAATCACCCAGTAAAAAGGATCTCTCCGCGGCTTAATGCCTTTGGCGCTGTAAAAAACGCTGCTGGCGCTCAGTGTGCCGCTCATGCCCAGGGGATCCTGGTTCTTAATGTTTTTAAGATCCTTGAAAGCCTGTTCCACATCCTGCGCATGCAGCTCCTGCATACTGCCGGCAAGCAGGAGGGAGAGGAGGGATATGAATAGGGAGTTCTTCAAGGAGATCTGTTCTATTTATTTCGGAGCAATGCAATAAAACCTTTGTATACCTTTTTTTCGTTTTCAAATGTCAGCACATAATAGTAAGTGCCGTCCGGGAGGATCTCGCCTTTTTTATTCCGCCCGTCCCACTCATTGTTGTAGCCTTTTTTCTCATAGATCACCAGGCCCCATTCGTCCATGATCACCACCTTGTTCTGAGGGTAGCTTTCAATGTTTTTCACATACCACACATCGTTTTTGCCGTTGCCGTTAGGCGTAATGATATTGTAAGGAATCACAATAAAGTTATCCTCGACACTCACTACCACCGTATCCACATTGCTGCAACCGTTTGCGCTGGTGCCTTCTACCATATATGTTGTGGTTACATCGGGGTTTGCCAGCGGGTTAGGAAGAGTTGGGTTGCTGAGGCCGGTGGCAGGACTCCATAAATAGCTGCCGCCGCCGCTGGCTCCCAGGTTTATTCCGAAGCCGCGCGAGATCGTTGTGTCTTTTCCGGCATGGATGTTTGGGATCTCATAAGCCTGTACGAATTTGAAAATAGAATCGGTGCAGCCGTTATTGGTTGTCACCCTCAGGCTCACTTTTTTTGTTCCCGGAAACGCATAGAGGTGCGTTGGAGCATTCAACGAAGAGAAAGTCGTGTCTCCGAAGTTCCAGCTGGAGTTAAAGGTGCCTGTGCCCAGGGTAGAGCTGTTGGTAAAAGGAATCGCTGTGTTGAGGCATTGATTGATGAAGCTGAAATTGGCGATGGCCCCTTCATACACACTCAGGGTTTTGCTCAGGCTGTTTGTGCAGCCGTTGGAAGAAGTGGCCACCAGCGTCACGGTATAGCTTCCGAAATTGAGGTATTGTTTGCTCGGCGCTACAAGTGAAGAATTGGTATTGTCGCCGAAGTTCCAGTCGTAGCTGGAGATCACACCGGAGTTTACCGAGGAAGTATTCGTGAACTGCACAGGATGCCCGTCGCAGGGATTTGTAAAATTAAAGGCAACGGTAGGCGAGTCGAAAATGCTGATGGGCTTGGTCAGGGAATCCTTACAGGCATTATTGGTGGTAGCCACCAGCTTGATAGCAAAGGTACCCGCTCCGGTATATGTCGCGTATGGATTTGAAGCCGTGGAGCCGGTGCTGTTGCCAAAATCCCAGCTGTACGATAGGCTGCCGGAGCTCACCGAGCTTAGGTTCACCATAGCAGCCGAATCGGCGCTGCACACATTATTGAAATTGAAAGACACATTGGGCGGTGGATAAACCGCCAGTATTTTGATAAAGGAAGACACACAGCCCGAGTCGGTGGTGAGCGTGGCATTCACCAGGTAGCTTCCAGCGGCGAGGTAAGTGTAAGAAGGGTTGTTGCCGCTTAAAACATTGCCGTCGCCCATGTTCCAGCTCAGGGTGTAATTGCTTACGGCAGGAGAAATGGTTTGTGTGATCACCGTGGTTTTGGTCAGGCAGGCATTGTTGGCGCTGAAGCTCAGGTCGGGCTGCTCGTTGATGCGGATAGGCCTGATGATGGTGTCGCGGCAACCGTGGTTGCTCACAGTGATTAAGCTGACGCTGTAGTTGCCCGCAGCGGCATAGCTATGTGTCGGAGAGCTTAGCGTGGAAGTGAAGCTGTCGCCGAAATTCCAGTTGTTGGTCATGCCGCCGCCATTGATGTAGGAGGTATTGATAAAAGAGGCGGCCGTTTTTTTACACACGTTGGAGCTCGTAAAATTAGCGCTTGGTTTGGGAAAGATCTGGATGGCTTTGCTGATGGAATCCTTGCAGCCAAAGTTGGAAGTAGCCACCAGCTTTACAACATAGGTATTCGCCGTCATATAGGTATGGTTCGGGCTCACGGTAGCGCTTAAAGGAGAGTTGTCGCCGAAGTTCCAGCTGTAGCTACTGATAGAGCCGCTGGCAATGCCCGAGTTATTGGTGAAGCTCACCTGGTTTGCACCGCAGGTGCTGTCCACGGAAATAAAGCCCGCGTTTGGTTTAGGATACACGCTGACGTTTTTACTGATGGAATCCGTACAGCCATTCGCAGATGTGGCGGTGAGCTTTACAAAATACGTTCCGTCGTTCAGGTAGGTGTGCGAAGGGCTGGCATTGGTGGAGTTTCCGCCATCCTTAAAATCCCAGGTGTACACATTACTTCCGCCCGAGGTGTTGACAAAGCTCATGGATTTTCCCTGGCAGCCCGGAGTAAAGCTATAGTTCACAGCCGGCAGGGGATTGACATTCACCAGAATCGTATTGGAATATGCCGGGGGGCAAACACCGTTCGCCACCTGTACTTTATAAAGCGTGCTTTGGCCGATGTTGCTGAAATTATAGGTGGATGTATTGACGGCTGTGGTGGTCCAGCTGGCGCCGCCGTTAGTCGAATATTCCCATTGCAGGATCGCACCGTTATTTCCATTCAGGTTTAAGACACCGTTATTGATGGTGTTGCAGACATTCTGCGTGCCGGTAATAAAGCCGCCGGCGCTGTTATTATCCACTTTCACCAACACGGTTGATGAGGCCGCTTCCGGGCAATTGGCACTTTGGATGATGCTCCTGTAATACGTATTGCTTAGCAGGTTGCTGTATGGCATGGATGCGGAGGTATTGTTGATCGTGGTCCACGGGCCGGTGCCGGTAGAGGAATATTCCCAACGGCTGACGATTCCTGTAAAGCCGGATACCGTGATGGTGTTCGAATTGGAGCCTGCGCATACCGTGGCATTGGATGCTGTTGTGCCACCTGCGGATAAGGGCGCAGCCGTTACCTTGACGGAATCGGAAACGCCTGCCGGGCATACGCCGCTCTTGACCATGGCCCTGAACCAGGTGTTGGCCGTAAAGCCCGTGTAATATTTGCTGATGCTGTCGTTGCTTGAGCTGATGGGAAACCAGGAGATGCCATTGGGCGAAGATTGCCAGCCCAGGATGTTGCCGGTATAACCGCCCAGGTTCATTTTGACAGGATTGCCTGTACACTCGGTCGCTAAAGCGGTTGTCGCTATTCCGCCATCGGTAGGAGCATCTGTTTTGACCCTGATCACATTGGAAGCTCCCTGCGGAAAGCCGGTGTCCTCTACAATAACCCTGAACCAGGTAGTTTGCGATAGGTTGACAAAAGGATAAGAGGAAGAAGTCGTGAAAATAGGAGTCCATAAAGAGGTGCCGTTCAGGGAATATTCCCAGCGTACCACCACGCTGTTATAACCCGAGAGCGTCAGCGTTCCGGAGTTGGATCCCGCGCACACCGTGGTCGATGAGGCACTGAGGGTCCCTGTTACAGTAACGGCTTGCATGCAGGAAGCCAGGCACATAAAGAGGATAAGTGTATAAAGTTTCGGGAGAGTCATAATGTCATTTAATTTTCAATGGTAACTAAAACCCAGGGCTGACCGTTGGTGATCTTTTCCTGTCGTGATTGAAGGTCCTTCCGTGTGGCGTACATTTTTGCCAGGGCCTCCATTAAATCGGTAAAGCTTTTTTTCTCGACCACATAATAGTAATTGCTCTCGGCGTTATCGAGCTGTATGAGCTCTGTTTCTATCTTATAATCCCTTGACAGGATTTTCTGATACTCCTTTGCATATTTAAAGACCTTGTAAATGCCCAGTACCACAGCATACCTGGCATTGGGCTCGTTTTCATAAGCAGCGCCATCCTGGTCATTTTTAATAGAGCCGTATTTTTTCTTCCCGTTGCCCTTGAACTCATTTTTGTATTTTTCGTTTTGTGCCGGTGCTTTGGAAGTGCCTTTTACATTGCCGTTGGCAGGGCCCGCCGTCCTCATGGAATCCACCAGTCGTTTGATTTCCTCCTGGCTTAATCCCTGTTGTTTGATGCGGCTGAGCTCATCGCGCAGGGCCGATACATTTTTGTCGAGGCTGTCGACGCGCTTGTTGCTTTGTTCCAGCTTCTGGTTCATGAGGTCGAGCTGCTCATACAGCTCGGTCACTTCTTTGCCGGAAGTTTTCCTGGAGCTTTCATTGCTTTTAAAATTTCCAAGCCGGAGGGAGAGGTTCACCTCGTGCCCGCCGCGCGTGTATTGGTTAAGCTTATTTAAATTATACTCGTAGCTATAACCGATCAGCAAATTGGGAATCACCTGGAACCTGGCAAGGGCGTAGGCTGTATACGATTGACGGTAGCCCAGTCCTCCCGAAATTTTATTCCTCCAGGTAATGATGTCTGCTACTTCTATTTGTACAGGCAAGCCCTGGTGGCTGCGGTAAATTAAAACAGCCATATTATTAAACTGCGTGTTGATGGCTTTATCCCAGGTAAGGCCGGCCACGTAATAAGGGATCAGCCTCGAGGTCAGGCTGGGCTGGTAGGTAGCGTCCTGGTAGTTGAACTTTCCCTGCAGGAGCTGGTTGGCGCTCACGAAGGCTATAAATCCTTTTCTCTTATAGCTTACCGAAAAATCAGCGGTAGGCAGGGTGCTCGATTGCAGCTTCGGATAATCCATCAGCTCATCGCTGTGCAGGGCATTGATCTTTTCAAAATTTACCTGCAGGCGCTTTATGCCGCCCTGCAAGCCAAAGCTTAACGTATTGATGTCATTGAGCTTTACCTTATAGGCGCAGGAAACCTGGGCATTGAGGTAAGAGAATAAGCCCAGCTGCTGATACGATACATTCAGTCCCAGGCCGAGCTTTTTTCCTTTTACCGGGCCGCTCAGGGTGAGCTGGGAAAAGTCGGGAGAGTCGGAAAAACCCGCCCAGAGTTTTTTATAATACACGTTGGCTTCCGTGCCGCCGGAGAGCGCGCTGTACGAAGAACTTAAGACAAACATGTTCTGGGAATACTGGTTAATGAGAATGTCATTCTGGGAGAATGACCATTTCGCAAAACCGCTGAACACGATGAAAAGTATGATTAATCTCATAATTTTACCTATTTAGGGACAAAAATAGTTTATTTAACTAATTATAACATTAATTGTTTTTACTAAATTAGCTTTTTTATTTCTAACCCTGAATTTATGTCAACGATCAAAAAAAGTGTGTTGGGTATCGTGATGTTCTGTTCCCTGGCACTCCAATCCCAGATCGGTATCAATACGCTGACGCCGGATAATTCGGCGGCCCTCGACATTCAACCATCTTCCACGCAGAGCAACTCAGGACTTTTGATCCCACGCCTCAACCAGGCGCAGAGAGTCGCGATTCCTAATCCGGCCAAAGGACTGATGGTGTTTGATTTGACCGATAATTTATTTTATGTGAACCTCACGGCCGGTGCGCACAACTGGTATGCGATTGATCCCTGGCAAACCAAAGCCACCAGCACAGGAACCGCCAATGCCATGTATACACACAGTACAGTTACCAATGTAGGCATAGGAACCACAAACCCCACGGTACGCCTGGATGTCAACGGCAGCATTACATCCAATAGTGTAGTTACCACGCAAACCCTGGCGGCTACTACAGTAACGGTTCCGGGCTTTGCAGCCAATGCCCTGGTGCCGACGGGACTCATCAGCATGTTCAGCGGTACACTGGTTCCAGCAGGCTGGGGCCTGTGTGACGGAACGGTTCAGGGCGGCATCCAAACCCCCGACCTGAGAGGACGCTTTATCATCGGTTTCGACACCTATTCGCCGCCGCCTCTCGACATGGCTACCAGCCGGGCGGTTGTGCTGCCTTCGCTGACGGCATCGGTTACTCCGGCTGTTGCACCTAACGATGGTATCACGAAGAACTATGGAAAACTAGGAAACACGGGTGGAGAAACCGGGCATGTCTTGTCGTCGGCGGAATCAGGCGTTCCCGCTCACACGCACACGTATGAAGATAATTATATTGACAATGACGGGATAAACTGTGCGGATGGCGGCGGCAACGGATGGGCTTTCAACAGGGGTAATGCTGCGCATGTAAGACCTTCCGACCCGAACGCTGCACAGAATGCTTCGCAGGCGCATGAAAACCGCCCGCCTTATTATGTGCTGGCTTATATTATTAAGTTGCCTTAGACTAATTTATCCTGAGAAAATAGAGACGAAGATGAAAGCTATCACGACGATGAAATTGATAAGGAACACGGCACTCCTGCTTATGGCGACCGGCTCCTTTCATGCCACCGCACAGATCGGTGTCAATACCCTCACGCCGGATAATTCGGCTGCGCTCGACATTCAGCCCTCATCCACCCAGCCCAACTCCGGGCTGCTGATCCCGCGTTTGAACCAGGCTCAGAGAACAGGCGTGCCGGGCCCGGCGAAGGGCCTGATGGTCTTTGATCTTAACGACAATCTGTTTTATGTGAATATGTCGGCGGCGGTACACAACTGGTTCGCCATCAATCCCTGGCAAACCAAAGCCTCGTCCGCTACATCCGGTCCTGCAAATGTGATGTATACACATAGTACGGTAACGAATGTCGGCATAGGTATTTCAACACCTTCGGAAAAACTCGAAGTGGCAGGTAAGATCAAAGCAACGGCCGTTAAAGTCGATAGTGTGGTTGTTCCCGGCTTTGCCAACAATGCCCTGGTTCCCACAGGGGCCATCATCATGTGGAGCGGAACCACAGCGCCCCCGGGCTGGGCCTTATGCGACGGGGCAGGAGGAAGGCCTGATCTGAGAGGTCGATTTGTCATCGGTTATGATGTGGCATCGCCCACAACACCTACTGTAGCGCCCAACGATGGAGTTACCGTGAATTATGGAACTCCGGGAAACAAAGGTGGTGAAACCGGGCACGTGTTATCAAAAGCGGAATTGCCCAAACATCAGCATACCGTCAATACTTCGGCAACCGATGGCGGCTCTATATCGGTAGGCTCTTCGGGTTTTGGTTTCTTAAGCACGGCCGGTAGTCTGATAGGGATGTCTGGCAGCAACTACAGCGCAGATTCCTACGACCATTCGCATTCCATATCAGGCACAACGGGCAACGGAACATCCGATGGGCTTAATAACCAGGTTCACGAAAACCGTCCTCCTTATTATGTATTGGCCTATATCATTAAACTACCCTAATGAAGCTGATCCTGAAATACATGCTCTTGTGCTGCCTGCTGATGTCCGGCCTGCACAGCCTTGCGCAATACCCTGTGGGCAGCGCTGACGGAGTCACCTGCGTGGGACAATCTTTTATGTTTGTGAAGAAAGACAACACCTTGCACATTGACGGGAACCTGAGGAACAATAATCCTGCTGTGGGCGCCGAGAGTTTCAGGAGCAACGGTACCATCTCGCTTACCGGGAACCTGATCAGCACGGGAGCTATTATCTGTACGAAAGCCAGCGCGACGAGCTCTACCTGTAAGTTTATCTTCACACCCCGAACAGATACAATCTCTGTGATTGCGCCGACCGATTCGCTTTACCTCTATCATGTTTACCTGAATAAGCCCAATACCTTTGTGAAATTGCCGACGGGATCAAAGCTACAGATCCTCGATACAGTGGAATTCCAGGGCGGGAATATTCTGCTGAATGGTGGTACGGTCCGCTTTCATGATGTGAAGGGAGCGGCGGCCTACATCAACCGTCCATGTTTATTGAACGAAAGTCATAACAGCCGCGTTTATGGAAACAACGGCTACATAGAGCTGAGGGCGCGCATTACCGTGAGCACCACGGTCAACGGCGGTTACGTCAATCCCGGTAACCTGGGATTTATGGCGCTTCATGCAGACGTCGTCAACGATTCGCTCATCATCCGGAGGGGGCATAAGAAACAGGTCTATGCCGGGAACGGCAGTATTACCAGGTATTTCGACATCACTGCCGGCGGCGTTACGGGAATCACAGACCCGGTAAGGCTCTCTTACATCGACAGCGCGGAGTACATGAACATTGCCATCAGCCACCGGAACAGCCTGAGTGTATTTGCGTCTCCCTGGAACAATGACATGAACTATGTGGAACTTCCGGCTACCAATACCCTGACCGCTCACCTGGCGGATGCCGCCACGAATACCTATACCACGGTAGGCCTTAATCCCAAAAGCTTCAGGATCACCGTAGCGGATAAAGATTGTGCCAATCCGCCTCTCAGCGCCCTATCGGCCAGCACCGTTAATTTATGCGCGGGGCAAAGCTATACGCTCGATGCCGGAAATAACAGCAGCATCCCAAGTACAAGCCTGTTCTGGAACTGGAGCACACCGGGCAACCCCTCTTATGCCAACACACAGTCGATTGTGGTAACGAGCACAAACACGGCGCAGGTGTTTACGGTGACGTTGAGGGATGTGCGCGGATGCATTACCAAAGACACGGTTTGGATAGCGCCTACAGCACCAAACCCAAGCCTCAGTCTCTATGGGGCCTCGGCCTGTTTTGGCGATAGCCTGAAACTGAAAGCGACCACCACGATTGCTTCGGGAACGGTGACCAGCTACTTCTGGCAGTTTGGTGATGCCACGACGTATACGACTGCTTTAAGCGATACCATCCGCAGGGCCTATGCTACCTCCGGCGTCTATACGGTTGCCGTGACGGCCACTTCCAATTACGGTTGCACGGCCGTTAAAACCCAGTCGGTAGCTGCCATTCCATTGCCTGCCGCTAATTTTACATCTGCGTTCAACTGCGTCACCGGTATGATGGATTTTGCACCTACCACGGTAGCGTCCTCTACGGTAGATCCTGTGGCGACCAATTACTGGAACTTCAATATGGCGACAACCTCGACCCTAACAGCCATGGGAGCCACGGTCACACCAGGCTATTCCTATACGCCCGGAACCTATTCGGTGCAGCTCGTGGCGCGCTCGGGAGCAGGCTGCAGGGATACCATCATCCGGACGCTCACCGTGTATCCGAAAAATGTCAGCTCTTTCACCACAACGGCTAATGCCTGCCTCGGCGATACCATCAGCCTCACCAACACCTCCGTGTGTAACACGGGCCCCTGCCAGTATGCCTGGGATTTTGGTGACGGGCAGCAATCGCTGGCCGTAAACCCCAGGCATGTGTACGGCAGCGCGAATGCCTTTAACATCAAGCTGAAGGTATTGAATGCACAGAGCTGTACCGATTCTCTCACGGTCCCCGTGGTGGTGAATCCGAAACCACTGACGGCCTTTACATCCAACTCCCCGCTTTGCTTCGGCGAAGTATCTTATTTCACCAATACCAGCAGCATTGCCACAGGCAGCATTGTTTCCTATAGCTGGAACTTAGGGAATGCCACCACATCCACCAACACAAATACCTCATTGACCTACACGGCTCCCGGAAATTACCAGGTGAGCTTAACGGCAAACAGTAACCTGGGCTGTTCCTATACGCACACGCAGATAGTTGTTATTTCTCCAAAACCAACGGCGCAGTATAATGTGGCCAATGTGTGCTTCGGGCAGGCTTCCGTATTTAATGATAACAGCATTGGCACCGGGCTCAGCTACCAGTGGGATTTCGGGAACACCATTACCTCCACGGTTTCCAATCCGAATCATAGCTATGCTGCTCCCGGAACCTACAGCACCTCGCTCATCGTGACCAATGGCAGCGGCTGTTCGGATACCAGCTACGTGAGCACAAGCGTATACAACGTTCCGGCGCCATCGCTGGGAACAGGCACTGTAACCACCTGCGGCACAACCTACACCCTCAATGCAGGGCCCGGGGTGTCGTATTTCTGGCAGCCGCAAAACGCTACCAGCCAGCAGGTGGTGGTGACAGCCTCCGGAAATTATTCGGTAACGGTAACCAATGCCAACGGCTGCACAGGCGGAGCCCAGGTATATGTAGGCCTGAACTTACCGGTGAAACCCCATCTCGGAAACGATACCACTTCCTGCGGTCCTTACCTGATGAACTCCGGTTATCCTAACTGTACTTACTTATGGACGAATCCGACCCAAACCCTTGCCACTACGCAAACCCTCCTGGCCACATCGGCCTCTACCTATGTGGTGAAAGTAACGGATGGCAATAACTGTATCGGTTTCGATACGGTGGTGGTACAGATCAATACGCCGCCAACACTGAGCCTTGGGGCAGACATCAGCCAGTGTAAAACCACGCAGCCGGTTGTGTTGACGCCAACAACCAATGCCACCGTCTACCAGTGGAGCACAGGCTCTGCACAACCAACCTTAAGCATCAACAACAGCGGAACCTATGCGGTAACGGTGACGGCCGTGAATGGCTGTCAGAAATCGGATACCATTGCCGTGACGCTTCTGCCTTCGCCTGTGGTGAACCTGGGAGCAGATGCCAACGTGTGCGGGTCTAAGCTGCTGGATGCACAAAACGCAGGCTTTACCTATGCATGGTCCGGCGGACCTACCACCCAAACGATCATAGCTACCGCAACGGGAGCTTACAGCGTGACGGTGACCAACCCCGGCAATGGTTGTGTGGGCAGTGATATCATTAACTTAATCGTCAGCACGCCGGTTACGGTGTTCTTAGGAAACGATACCTCCATCTGCTCCAATAATAGCTTCGTGCTGGATGCCGGTAATGCCGGCTCCAATTATAGCTGGTCGAACGGAGATACGACGCAGACGGTGGTGACAGGAAGCCCGGGCGCTTATGGAGTAACCGTTACTAACGGTTCGTGCTCTGCCTTCGATGCGGTGACGGTTACCGTGCTGAATGCGCCGGTGGTGAATCTTGGAAATAATATCCGCTACCTGTGCGGGAACGGCTCCGTGACTTTAAATGCAGGCAATGCCGGCAATGTAACCTGGGGAAGCACCAACAGCTTTACTTCCAGTGACCCGGAGATCCATGTGTCACAAAGCGGAAAGTACTGGGCCATTGTATCGAACGGTGCCTGCTCGGCCAGCGATACGGTGGAAGTGATCCAGTCGAACCAGACCCTGATGGCGTATTTCGTGGCCTCTACCGTGGATACGGTTGGGAAGGCGATCAAATTCGTCGATGTGTCGCAGCCAACGCCGACCAGCTGGAGCTGGAATTTCGGTGATGGTTTTTACAGCACCGACCAAAGCCCGGAGCACGTGTACCTGACGCCGCAAAGCTATAGCGTGACCCTCATTGTGAGCAACGGCTTCTGCGAAAGCCAGATCACGAAATCCCTGCAGGTGCTGAGGCAGGCTGCCATGACGCCGACCACAAGCCCTGCGAGCCTCGGATTGATTAAGTATGCGCTTTATCCGAATCCTGCCGACAAATCGTTCAGAACCACGCTGGAGCTGAATGATATTGCCAATATCAATTTCAACATTTATGATGTCACCGGCAAAATGGTGTATACCTTATTTAAGAACCAGGTTTCTGTATTCGATGAGGAGATCGATTCGAGCGTGCTGAGGTCGGGCTTATACATGGTGGAGATTGTGGCGAGCAGTAATAAAGGTTTTGTGAAACAAATCAGCAAGCTGGTAATCGCACCATAAACACAACTATGAAACACACATGCGCTCTTCTGTTTACTCTTCTTTCTTTTCTTGGCTATGCTCAACCGGATCTCGGCAAGCAGATTAACACGCTCATGGCACAGCTTAGAAGCGGGCAGGCCATTACAGCCGACCGTGGAAAGATTGCCTCTGCCACCAATTACAAGGAGGCGGCAGAAGCCCTGGGGAAGTATGTCTCCGATACCGTGCTGGCAGTGCGCTATGAGGCCCTGAGCCTGTATAGCCAAATGGCACTCAGGTCCAAAGATAAAGCCCTGCTCAAAAAATCGATCCGCTCTATTACCGGCAATGCTGTGCTCAATAACAGCATCAACAACCAGATCGTGAACCTGCTGAAGCGTTATTCCAAACAGGAATTTGAAAGTGAGGAGCTGCAGCTGATGAAGTCCCTCCTGGAAAGCCAGGACAATAACATCGGGAACCTGGCGAAGGTGTATGCCTTTGCAGCAGGACCGGCGGCGCAAAACGACCTGAGCGCATTACTAGTGAAACCAACATTAAACAAAGGAGATAAAAAAGACATTAAGCTGGCCCTGGTAAGAAGCGGTCATGAAACCTATGCGCAGAAGATGAACGAAACGCTGAAACAGCAGGTGGTGAATGATGAGCTGATTTATTCGGCATTGCCGGATGTCCTGTATACAAAGAATAAAGAGATGTTCACCTGGCTTCTGAATGGGATCATGAGCGACAACAAAAAATGCAGCAGCGCCAACAACGATGATCCGGCGCCCATGATTTGTGCCTACCGCCTCATCGAGCAGCTGGCGCCACACATCCTTGATTTCCCGGTAAGCATCAACGCAAAAGGAGAGATCGACAGCAAAGACCTGGCTAAATCCCTGGCCGATGTGAGGGCCTGGATCACAAAGAACAAAGATACCTTTGAGATCAACAGGGATACCTATTGATCGTGCCCTCATTCCACAGCGATCGGATGCCCGGCACTTTTCGTGGCGGTGCCATTTGCGAAATCACTATATTTACAGCTGTATCCAACATCCCGTCCTATGGCTTATCTGAAAAAGAGTGTTGTCTTTGCCCTGCTTTGTTTGTCGACCGGCTTATCTGCACAGGGGCCTGCGGAAAGAGTGGGAAAGGTGGTTGATTCCTGTGTGGCAAAGGGTAATTTTAACGGCGCCGTGCTGATTGCGAAAAACGGGAAGATAGACTATCTGAAATACACGGGCCTGGCCAACAGGCATTATGCTGTTCCCTATTCTCCGAAATCGCTGTTTCATATTTTTTCCATTACCAAAGCCTTTACGGCAGCATTGATCATGCAGCTGTACGAAGAAAAAAAGATCTGCCTGGATTCTGTTATTTCGACCTATTACCCCGGGTATAAAGGAGAGGCGGCAAACAAGGTCACGATCCGGAACCTGCTCACCTACAGCAGTGGCCGTGAGCATAAGGATATCCGTAACCCGGAGCTGATTCATGAGGCTTACGACAAAACGATCTGGCCCCTGGATACCTTCATCACCCGCTATTTATCTGAAAACCTGGTGGACACGCCGGGGACTAAGTTCAATTACAATAATGGCGATTATATCCTTCTGGGAAAGATCATCGAGAACATCTGCCATAAACCCTATGAGCAGGTATTAAGGGAAAAGATCCTGGTCCCTTTGGGAATGCGCCATACAGACTATCTGCATCACGACGATATTATCAGGAACCTGGACGAAGGCTATTCGAACAGGGACTCAAGCGTGACGGCCCTGTATATGCCTACCAATTATTACATCGACAATCTGTATTCCGCGGGGGCTATGTATTCCACTCCCGAAGACCTGCTGATCTTTGACCAAGCCATCTTTAAGCATACCTTGCTTAAAAAAGAAACGGTGGATGTCATGTTGACTGCTTACGGGAAGCTGGGCGATGCCGCTTTTGGCTTTTGGGTATATCCGAAAAAAATCGGAAATACCTCTACGGTGTTTATCGAGCGGCAGGGCTCCGGCTACGGGCATGCGTCGAACTGGGTGCACCTGCCTGACCAGGGGATCAGCTGCATCATTTTATCAAATACGCATACCGTTGATCTGAATGTGATGCGGGTAAAAGTGCTGGCCGCCTACCTGGGGACAAAATAATGTGTTATAAAGCTTTCCGCTTCGCCCGCTCATATTGTACCGGCCATTGCGCTCCCGTTTTCAACTCATCGGCGGCACGGTGTGGAAAGTAAGGGTCGCGCAGCAGCTCGCGGGCGATGAACACGGCATCCGCTTTTCCTTCATCGATCAGGCTTTCCGCTTCTGCGGAAGTGGTGATCAGTCCAACGGCACCGGTGAGGATGCCCGTTTCTTTCCTGATGGTTTCGGCAAAGTCCGCCTGGTACATGGGTTTCAGGGGAATCCGCACGCCGGTGATATTACCGCCTGTCGAGCAATCGATGAGGTCGACGCCTTTTGTTTTCAGCACGGAAGCCAGCTTCACCGAATCCTGTTCCGTCCAGCCGTTCTCTACCCAGTCGGTGGCGGAGATGCGCACGAATAGAGGCAGTTCCTCCGGCCATACGCTTCTCACGGCCTCCGTGATTTCCAGCAGGAAACGGATGCGGTTTTCGAAGGAGCCGCCGTAGTCATCGTTCCTGAAATTACTCAGCGGTGATAAAAATTCGTGGATGAGGTAACCGTGTGCCCCGTGCAGCTCAATTACTTTGAATCCTGCTTTCAGGGCGCGTTCCGCCGCATTTTTAAAATCCCCGATAATGCGTTTCACCTCGGCAAGGCTTAATGCTTCCGGAACCAGGTCGCCCTCTTTGAAGGCCACAGCACTTGGAGCCAGGGTTTTCCAGCCGCCATTTTCAGGCGTCAGATTCTCGCCGCCTTTCCAGCTTACCTGGATGCTCGATTTCCGGCCGGCATGAGCCAGCTGAATGCCCGCGAGCGAACCCTGCTGTTCGATGAAAGACGTGATGCGCTTTAAAAAATCGATATGCCCGTCTTTCCAGATGCCCAGGTCGGCGGGGGAGATGCGGCCTTCGGGAGATACCGCTGTGGCTTCGGTGATGACCAGTGCGGCGCCACCCACGGCCCTGCTGCCCAGGTGTACCAGGTGCCAGTCGTTGGCATAGCCGTCTTCGCTGGAATACTGGCACATCGGCGATACCACAAGGCGGTTCTTCAATTCAATGCTTCTGATTTTGAGAGGTGTAAAGAGTTTTGACATAGCGGTTGGTATAAATTCCTTTTGATGAAGTCATCCCGAACTTGATTCGGGATCTCATCCATAGTAAAGATCACAGTATTTAGATAATAATTTTGGCACTTAAAAATGTATCGGAACGCTTTTTTCCGGAAAGCTTTCGGAACCCGAACTGACATCCATTTAGAGACCAAAAACTTCTCCTTTAGCGAAAATAACCATTTAAAATAAAACCAGGCCCGCTTTAACAGTTTTTATCCGTGTAAACTTTTTGTCTATCTTTGTTGTTTGAAATTCATAATTATTTAACCATGAGCCATACCCTCACCCTCCAGGAGTTTTACAGCGAATACCTGCCGAAGGATTCCGCCAGCCAATGTGTGTTATCCCCGAAGATGGGCCATTTCAATGTCTTTAAGCGGGGAGAGATGTTTTGCAAGCGCTTCACGCAGATCCACCGCACCGATTTTTACAAGGTGGCTTTGGTGATCGGCACGGGCTTGTTGCACACCGAGGAAAAAGTGGTGGAGGTAAAAGGAAAGGCCCTGATCTTCTACAACCCTGCCGTGCCGCACCTGTGGGAGTCGGTGTCCGAAAAGCAGGAAGGCTATTTTTGCCTGTTCAACGATCATTTCATCGCTCCCTCGATGACGGATAATAATTTCAGGAACTCGCCGCTCTTCAATACCAACCTCAATGCCGTGTATCCCTTAACCAAAGAGCAGGCCGATGATCTCAGCATTATCTTCAGAAAAATGCTGGAGGAAGTGGAAACGGATTATGTCAATAAATACGACATCCTGCATCATTACCTGCACATCCTCATTCACCAGGCGCACAAGCTGCAGCCGGTAAATTCGGCTGCCGATAAATATGTGAATGCCTCCTCGCGCATCTGCTCGCTCTTCATCGAGCTGCTGGAACGCCAGTTCCCGGTGGATTCCACGGAGCAATCGCTTAAGCTCAAGACCCCGCACGATTTTGCAGACCGCCTGTCGGTGCATGTGAATCACCTGAACCGCGCGGTGAAAGACGTGACGGGCAAAAGCACTACCGAGATTATTTCCGCCCGCATTGCCAACGAGGCCAGCGCCCTCTTACGGCATACCGATAATACGGTAGCGGAGATCGCTTACAGCCTGGGCTTCGAGCATCCTTCCAACTTCAATATCTTTTTCAAAAAGCAAACCCGCCAAACACCGAAAATGATCCGCAGCATGCTTTAACGTTTTTTAATAAGCAGCTTTTCAAATTGTTTGATTTGAATAGCTAATGGTTTGAAATGCATAATTCATGTTTTGCGCTCCCTTCTCAACTTTGCAGCCTGAAATTCCCGGTGTGACCTGTTTCACACGGTTGGCATTTCTTCAGGCAGATTATGAGAATCATTCAATACACCGCTGTTTTCTTTTGTTTATGGATCGCACAGGCAGCCTACGGCCAGGCCCGGCGGCTCGGGATGAAAGATGCCCTCCAGGCAGCCCTTTCCAATTACGGTACCATTAAAGCAAAAACCAATTATGCCAATGCTTCGAAAGCATCCGTGCAGCAGAGCAGGAGGGATTACCTGCCCAACGTGGTACTTTCCGCACAGCAGGATTACGGCACGGTGAACGGGCAGAACGGCCCGCTCTATGGCTTCGGTGGCTTCGGGGTAGCTTCTTCGGGTTTGCCGCTCAATACCCAGAACTGGAACGCCGCCTTCGGTGCCTTGTACCTGGCTAATGTCAACTGGGAGTTTTTCAGCTTCGGCCGTACCCGCGAGCGCATCAAAGTGGCGGAGGCTAGCCTGCAGCGCGACGAGAACGACCTGGCCCAGGAAAAATTTCAGCACCAGGTGAAGGTAGCCGCCGCTTACCTGAATTTGCTGGCTTTGCAGAAGATCACCTATTCGCAGGAAAAAAACCTGGAGCGCGCCCTCATCTTTAAAACCAATGCTGTTGCGCGTTCCAAAAGCGGCCTCATTGCCGGCGTGGATTCCTCGCTGGCCAACGCCGAAGTATCAAACGCAAAAATTGCCTTAACCCGCGCGAAGGATGCGGAGCAGGAGCAGGCCAACCGGCTGGCGGTATTGCTGGCGGTGCCGGCCACGGCCTTTAGCCTCGACAGCTCTTTTGTGAGCCGCATTCCGAATTCCATCCTCAATGCCGCCACCGTGAAGGAAGGGGCGCACCCGGTCCTGGCTTATTACAAAAGCAGGATCGACATGGCGGGTGAGCAAACGCGTTTTTACAAACGGCTCTACTATCCTTCCTTGTCGATGTTCGGGATCTTCCAGGACCGAGCCTCCGGATTTAAAGCGGCTTACACGCAGGACCAGACAGCCTACACGCAGGATTACGTGACGGGCATCTCACCCACGCGCGCCAATTATTTGTTTGGTGTAGGCCTCAACTGGAACCTTACCACCATTGCCCGCAACGGCGCGCAGGTGAAATCGCAAAGGTTTATCACCGATGCCCTGCAGAATGAGTACGAGCTGGCCGACCAGCAGATCAAAGCACAGCTGGTGCTCGCCGATCAGAAAATAAAGAATGCACTCGATAATTACAACGAAGCGCCGCAGCAGGTGAAAGCCGCAACGGATGCCTATAACCAAAAGAATGCTTTGTACAAAAACGGGCTTGCTACCATTGTGGAGGTGACACAAACACTTTACGCGCTGAACCGCGCGGAAACCGATAGGGATATCGCTTATAGCAATGTGTGGCAGGCCCTCTTGTTGAAAGCCGCAGCAGCCGGCGACCTGGAGCTGTTTACGAAAGAATTTTAATTAAAGAAAGTATTGAGTAGTGAGAGATGAGAATTGAGATGAGATACGTATCGGAAGCTTCGAGGGCCTTAGCCTCCGATTCCATATCGAGAGAAGTTCAACCTTTTATGTGGTGGCTGAGGCTCCCGAAGCTACAAATCCTGTACCTCAATACTCCAATCTCAATACGCATTACTAAATACTAGCATCTAACCTATGAACCTCATACGCCTCGCGCTCCGCAAACCCATCTCTGTTTTAGTACTTGTTGCCGGTCTCTTCTTTTTCGGGATCACGGCGGTGAAGGACATTAAGATCGACATCCTGCCGAAGATGAACCTCCCGGTAATTTACATCGCGCACCCTTTCGGGGGCTATACGCCCACGCAAATGGAAACTTACTTCGGGAAGCAGTACATCAACATCCTCCTGTTTGCTAATGGGGTCAAATCCATTGAAACCAAAAACATCCAGGGCCTCACGCTGATGAAGCTCACCTATTATGAAGGCACGAATATGGCGCAGGCTGCTTCGGAGCTCAGTGCCTTATCCAACAGGATCCAGGCCATTTTCCCGCCGGGCTCCAATCCGCCCTTCATCATCCGCTTCGATGCCTCGTCTTTACCTGTAGGGCAATTGGTGTTGAGCAGCCCTATCCGCACCAACAATGAGCTGCAGGATATGGCCAACGTGTATGTGCGCGCCTCCTTTACCGCGATTCCCGGCTTGCTGGCGCCGGCACCTTTCGGCGGAAATGTACGTACCATCGAAATTAATGTGGACCCGCAGCTGCTGCGCTCGCACAACCTCACGCCCGACCAGATCGTGGAGGCCGTGCGTTTGAATAACCAGACGGCCCCGGGAGGAAATATCCGCATCGGTGATAAGAACTACATTACACCGACGAATAATACCATCAAAGAAGTGAAAGACTTTGAGCGCATTCCTTTATTCAAAGGCGGCGTGCAGAATTTATATTTAGGCGATGTGGCCACAGTGAAAGATGGCGCTGATGTGCCTGCGGGCTATGCCCTCATCAATGGCAAGCGCTCGGTGTACATCAGCATTGCCAAATCGGGAGATGCTTCTACCTGGGACGTGGTGAGCAAGCTGAAAGAAAACCTGCCGAAGATCCAGAGCACGCTGCCGGAAGACGTGACGCTGTCTTACGAGTTCGACCAGTCGGTGTATGTGATCAATGCGGTGAAGAGCCTCGTGAGCGAAGGCATCATCGGCGCGGTGCTGACGGGCCTGATGGTGCTCCTGTTTTTGGGTGACCGCCGTGCAGCCCTCATTGTGATCCTCACGATCCCGACGTCCATCATTGCGGGCGTCTTATTCCTGAAGCTTTTCGGGCAGACGATTAACATCATGTCTCTGAGCGGCCTTGCTTTAGCGATTGGTATTCTCGTGGATGAGAGTACCGTGACGATCGAGAACATTCACCAGCATTTCGATATGGGTAAGCCCAAAGCCCTGGCCATCTGGGATGCCTGTAGGGAGATCGCCCTGCCGAAATTACTCATCCTCTTTTGTATCCTCGCCGTATTTGCCCCGGCCTTTACGATGGTTGGCATTCCGGGAGCCTTGTTCCTGCCGCTCGCGCTGGCAATTGGCTTCTCGATGGTGGTGTCCTTTTTATTATCACAAACCTTTGTACCGGTTATGGCTAACTGGTTCATGAAGGCACATGACAAAGCGCACACGCATCCCACACCTTCGGAATCGACTGAAGATGAGGCGGAGCAAAAACACCTGCTGTCGCAAACTGCGGACCTTGACAATGACGGGAAGATCGGCCGCTTCGAAAAATTCCGCATGCGCTTCAACCGCTTTATCGAACGCTTGCTGAATTACCGTAAGCCGGTGACGATTGTATACTTGTTGGGGATTACAGCGCTGGCTGTTCTGATGCTCAATACCATTGGCCGCGATGTCTTGCCGAAAGTCAATTCCAGCCAGTTCCAGCTGAGGCTGCGCGCACCCGACGGCACCCGCGTGGAACGTACCGAAGAAAAAGCCATTGCCGTTCTGAAAGAGCTGGAGAAAATGGTGGGCAAGGAGCACATTGCCATCACCTCCGCCTATGTGGGGCAGCATCCATCGCTCTTCTCCGTGAACCCGATCTACCTCTTCACGGCAGGGCCGCATGAAGCGGTGTTCCAGGTAAGCCTCAAAGACTATCACGTGAACATGGATGAGTTCAAAGACAAAGTGCGGGAGCGCATCAAAACCATCCTGCCCGATGTGAAATTATCCTTTGAGCCCATTGAGCTTACGGATAAGGTGCTGAGCCAGGGCTCGCCGACACCGGTGGAAGTGCGGATTGCGGGTAAGAATAAAAAGCAGAATGAAGAGTACGCGAATAAGATCGTGGAGAAGCTGAAAAAAATTACTTACCTGCGGGATGTGCAGATTGCGCAGCCTATCAAATACCCTTCGCTGAACATCGACATCGACCGCACACGCGCCGCGCAGCTGGGGGTGGACATGAACGATATTTCCAAATCACTCATTGCCTCTACTTCTTCCTCGCGCTACACCGACAAGAATATCTGGGTAGATGAAAAGGCCGGCTTGTCCTATAACGTGCAGGTGCAGGTCCCTCTGAACCAGATGAAGAGCAAGGAAGAGATCAACGAGATTCCTTTGCTGAGAAATTCCCTTCGCCCGATCCTCGGCGATGTGGCTACCATTACGCCGGGCATTACCTATGGCGAGAATGATAACCTCGGTGCCATGCCTTACCTCTCCGTCACTGCCAACTTATACGATACAGATCTTGGCACAGCCGCTGCCGATGTGCGCAAGGCGGTGGCCTCCCTGGGAGAGCTGCCCCGCGGTTTATTCATCGAGCCTATCGGCCTCACCAAAGTGTTGAACGAAACCTTAAGCAGTTTGCAGTCGGGATTGCTCGTGGCCATTGTGGTGATCTTCCTGATGCTGGCGGCCAACTTCCAGTCCTTTAAAGTATCCTTCGTCATCCTCACCACGGTGCCGGCGGTTGTGCTGGGCTCGCTCTTATTATTAAGGCTTACCGGCTCCACGCTCAACCTGCAATCCTACATGGGTATTATCATGTCGGTCGGGGTGTCCATTGCCAATGCCGTCTTGCTGGTGACGAATGCGGAGCAGCTGCGCCGGCAAAACGGTGATGCGCTCAAATCGGCCAGGGAAGCGGCTTCCCTGAGGCTGCGCCCCATCATCATGACGAGCGTGGCCATGATCATGGGGATGTTGCCGATGGCCATCGGTCACGGCGAAGGCGGCGACCAGGTATCGCCACTCGGAAGAGCGGTCATCGGCGGGCTCTTGTTCTCTACCTTTGCCGTGCTCATCATCCTGCCTTCCATCTTTGCCTGGGTGCAGGGAAAAACCACCACGCAATCTCCATCACTTGATCCAACCGATACAAACAGTAAATTTTATGTACCTCCTCACACCAATTAATATGACATTCCGAAACTCTATCAGCATCGCCTTATCCGGCTTATTGATTACCGGCCTGCTTACAGGCTGTGGCGCCTCAGCACACGAGTCTGATGCTTCGACAAGCTCAGCGACGGGTACGGCAGAAGCCACTGCGCCAACAGAAACCTTTCTGCTGAAGAAAGATAAATTCTCGACCACGCTCCAGATCCCCGGTGAGCTCATCGCTTTCCAGCAGGTGGATATCTACGCTAAAGTCACCAGCTTTGTAAAAGAGCTGAAGGTAGACATCGGCTCCGAAGTGAGCGAAGGGCAACTGCTCATGGTGCTCGAAGCGCCCGAGCTTTCCTCGCAGATGCTGGCGGCAGAGTCGCGCCTGAAATCGCAGGAGGCCATTTATGCGGCGAGCAATGCCAACTACAACCGCCTGGTGGAAACGAGCAAGACGCCGGGAACGGTGTCGCAGAACGACCTCGACATGGCCCAGGCCAAAAAGAGCTCCGACCTCGCCAACCTGGAAGCGGCGCGTGCCGGCTCCAAAGAGATCTCCACGATCAAAGGCTATCTTGAAATTCGTGCACCTTTCAGCGGCATCATCACGGCCCGTAATGTCAACCTGGGCGCTTATGTGGGCCCGGCAGGCAAGGGTTCCGAATTTCCTTTGCTCACCTTACAGCAGCAAAAACAGCTGCGCCTTGCGGTCTCGGTGCCGGAAGCCTATACCGGCTACCTGAAACAGGAAGATGAGATCAGCTTCAAAGTGCGCTCACAGCCGGCGGAAGTTTACAAAGCCAAAGTGAAGCGTATGGCCGGCGCCCTCGACCTGCGCCTGCGCTCGGAGCGTATCGAAATGGATGTGATGAATGAGAACAAGTCTTTACTGCCCGGAACCGTAGCGGAAGTCACGATTCCGCTGACGGCAAAAGACAGCACCTTCGTGGTTCCTAAAAGCGCGGTTGTCAACTCTTCCGAAGGGCTCTTCGTGATCAGGGTGCTGAATGGCAAAGCGCAGCGCGTCAACGTGAAAAAAGGCCGCGACATCAACGACCAGTCGGAGGTGTTCGGCGAGCTGAAGCTCAACGACAGGCTGATCACCAAAGGTTCTGAGGAGATCAAGGATGGGCAGGAGGTGAAGTGATTTTTTTTAACCACAATAGGCACATAGAAGCATAGGGAACCAGATTTAAATACAGTTTAAAACTTCATGAGAACAAGCGCGTGGCCAGGCAAAAATGCGGGCAGGCAGAGGGGTGAAACGAGAATTCAAGGATTTAGCGGAACGTAGTGGAGCGTGAAATCCGTAGAATTCCGTGAGGCGCGCTGAGCATATTTTTGCCTTGATTTTTTTGTTACTTTTTGCCTTGATGAAAAAAGTAAGTTCGAATAAGAAAGATTATAAGCCATACTGTGCCAGTAAAGCTTTCCTCAAAGCATTGACCTTCTCTGCCTCCGGCGAATTCAATAAAGCATCGATTTGCTCTTTGGCCTCGCCTGTGAAGTGAGCATCGCAGAGCTCCGCAATGACAGCCTGGAGCAGGCGCTGATCGGCTTCGCTTATTCCGAAGCTAGAATAAGCGGCCTCGTGCTCAAGTCCCCGGATGATCCGGACGGCCTCTTCGAAATTCAAATTTCCGGGTTCAAGGGTAACTGTGACGGTAGCGCCTGTCCTGCCGGCCACATAGTGGTGGGGGGTATTGGGCTCTATGCTCATGGCCTGGGCCAATTCCAGATGTACCTTACCGAAGCCATTCCAGAGGTTGAGGGTTCCGGCCTCCACATAAAAGCTTTCCGTAAACAGGGTATGAACATGCGGAATGTCTGTAGCATAGGGCTCCAGCACCATACGGAACACGCTGCGTTCGCCGTTATTGTCGCGGCAGGATTCGAGGATCACGGTGTGTTTGTGAAGCATAGGGTGAAGGTAGGGAATGTTGCGGGGATTTGGAAATTAGAAATAGCCTTTATACTGGATCGCTTCTTTATGGCAGAAGGAATCAAAATCTCCCTTTAAGAAAAACATCTAGGCAAAATATAGTAAATATTGTAGTTAAATTATAGAACAGGAATGGTACTTTAATAGTAGCCTAACTATATAAATCTATAGATTCCTAACGTGCGTTCTTTGGAAAATCTACAAATTGATTGTTTAAAAGGATCATAAAATAGCATTTTTATATTATCCGAATATATCATATATTTAACGGTAATATGTTTGTTAAAATGGCGAAGAATTAAGGAAGAAGGGATTAAAATACAGATTGAAACGAATCTAGTTTTGAAGCAATTATAAAGTTAGATTGTTGTTAAATTGCTATAATAGTTTTAGACTAAAACAGTAATTACAAAAATAATAGTCAGAGAATTCATGTAGTATATTCCTTAATTATTTAAATTATCAAGCAGATAAGTATGGCGGACGTTCACTCACCTGAAATACGAAGTTATAACATGAGCAGAATAAAGGCTAAAGACACCAAGCCTGAAATCCTGGTCAGGAAATATCTTTTTTCCAAAGGCTTCAGGTTCCGTCTGCATGATAAACGACTACCCGGTAAACCGGATATCATACTTCCGAAATACAGGACAGCCATTTTTGTTCATGGCTGTTTCTGGCATGGGCACGAGGGGTGCAGATATTTTATTGTGCCTAAAACAAGAACAGAATGGTGGCTGCAAAAGATAATGACAAATAAAAAAAATGATATTGCAAAAGCGGACTTACTGAAGAAAGAAAAATGGAAAATTATAACGGTTTATGAATGCGAATTAAAAGCGGAAAAGAGAGATAAGACGCTAGTAGGTATCACCAGAAGATTAAATAAATTATGACAGATAAGAAAAGAGACGAAAGTTATACACCAGTTCCGATTATAGATATTTTTGCAGGACCGGGAGGATTAGGAGAGGGGTTTTCCGCTTTGACAGATTCTAAGAACCGGAACTATTTTAAAATTGCCCTATCAGTCGAGAAAGAATTTTATGCTCATCAGACACTGACTTTACGGAGTTTTTTCCGGCAGTTTGAGCGTGGTAAAGCTCCTGATGACTACTATGATTTTTTGCAGCAGAAAATAACTCTTGAAGAGTTATACAAGAGATGGCCGGACCAGGCTAAACACGCAAAACGAGAAGCATGGCACGCGAGGCTGGGTGAAGAGAAGGAAAAGGATGCTGTTTCTGCAGATGAAGTTGATAAAAAAATTGACGAAGCCCTGACGGGGCATAAAAACTGGCTGCTTATTGGCGGTCCACCCTGTCAGGCTTATTCTGTTGTTGGCAGAGTAAGAAGGCGGCAAAATATTTTAGATGAATCAAAGGATGAAAGAGTTGGACTATATAAACAATACCTGCGGATACTGGCGGTTCATAATCCTGCTGTTTTTGTAATGGAAAATGTTAAGGGGCTTTTGTCCGCTACAACAAATAAAAGTCCGGTATTTACTAAGATTCTTGAAGATTTATCAGATCCGGTAACAGCATATCTGAAAGATTATAAACGTAATGGTCAGGAACTCGCCTGCCCAGGATATAAAATATTTTCTCTTGTGCTGGCGCCGGAAAACTATGATTCTGATGGTAATCCCATCATTTCTCAGAAAGATTTTTTAATAAGGTCAGAGAATTATGGTATTCCTCAGACCAGACACAGGATAATACTTTTAGGAGTAAGGAATGACATTAATCATACTCCTGATATTCTTGAGGAGCAGAAACAGATTGGGATATCAAAAGTACTTTCTGGTCTTACAAGACTCCGGGGTAAACTCTCAACAGGAGCTGATCAGGGTGAGAGATGGAAAGCTTCTGTGAAAACACTCAGAAAAGGAATGCTGAAAGGCACATCGGTTGAAGTTAAAAATGAAATTACAAAGCAGCTTAGTCAGCTAAAATTGCCTGTGGAAGGTTCCGGAAAAGAGTTTATATCTGATAAATCAATAAGCTCCGAATACAGAGCGGACTGGTTTATTGATAAGAGACTTGAAGGAATTTGCAATCATGCGGCAAGAGGACACATGGAAAGTGATCTGCACCGCTATTTTTTTATTTCTTGTTTTGCCAGAATCAAGGACTATTCGCCACAGCTTGCCGACTTCCCTCAATCACTTTTACCCGATCATAAAAATGTTTATAACACAGATGGTGACATTACAAGGAAATTTGCTGACCGTTTCAGAGTGCAACTTAAGAATAAACCATCAAAAACGATAACGAGTCATATCTCACAGGATGGGCACTACTATATTCATTATGATCCCACACAATGCCGCAGTTTCACTGTGAGAGAAGCCGCCAGAATACAAACATTTCCCGACAATTATTTTTTTTGTGGACCCCGGACTTCACAGTTTATCCAGGTTGGTAATGCGGTACCTCCGCTATTAGCAAACCAGATAGCAGTAATTGTTAATAATATTTTCGTGGGTCTCGAAAAAGCAAAAATTGTAAATATTAAGACCAAAGAATATACCTACTGATACAAATTGAGTATCTAAGTATTAAAATAAACTAATTAGTATGTCTGTTCCACTTTTTGAAGATATGATGAATCCAACTATCCTGGCTCTTAAGAGTCTGGGAGGTGAAGGTCACATTAAAGAAATTGAAGAAAAGGTTGCTGAAATAATGCATTTATCTGATGCGGATGTACATGAAGTACATAGAGGTAACCGAACAAAACTTGGCTACCGCTTAGCCTGGTCGCGGAATTACTTAAAGAGATATGGTCTTCTGGAAAAAGCAGGCCATGCATATTGGGCGTTAACAAACGAAGGATTAAAAACGGATTCTGTTGACAAAGACGAGGTTGTTCAAAGAATCAAGGTGCTGGATGGTCGTTTGACAAATATAGATGATGATAATGAACTGAATGAAGATGTAAGAAAAGATCTGGATGATAATATAAGCAGAGAACAGTACAATCCTGATGTAGAACAGGAAGATACACGAAGTACAGAAATCACCCAGCCATTTGATCCAAAGAAAATTGATATCACAAGTAAAACATTGATTTTAGATTCCATTTTTAAACGGATTGAGCGCAATGAGATTAATCTACTTACTGATTTTCAAAGGCAGGGCGATTTATGGGATCCGACCAAGCAAAGCAGATTAATTGAATCAATTCTGATCCGGTTTCCATTACCTGCTTTTTACTTTGATGGCACTAATGAAGATCAATGGTTAATTGTTGACGGACTTCAAAGGATCAGCACCTTCAAAAACTTTGTTATTAATAAAACTCTGAAACTCCGGAATCTGGAATTTCTTACTCAATTTAATGAGTGTGGTTATGATGATTTGCCAAGAAATTTGCAAAGGCGTATAGATGAAGCAGAAATAACAGTTTATATAATTAATCCCGGTACACCAGACGATGTAAAATATAATGTCTTTAAAAGAATTAATACTACTGCACTTATTCTTGAGCCACAGGAAATAAGACATGCTATCAATCAGGGTGTTCCTGCACGTTTCGTGAAAGAACTTGCCGATCTTGAGGAGTTTAAAAAAGCTACCTGCTATGCAATTAAAACACACAGGATGCTTGATCGGGATTTTGTTACCAGGTTTATTTCATTTTATCTGAACAATTATAATAATTATCAGCCGGACCTGGATACTTTTATGAATAAATCTATGTCAGGCTTGAAGTTGTTGAAAGAAAATGAAATGAACGAGCTTAAATCAAAATTTATTTCAGCAATGACTGCAGCATATCAGTTGTTTGGCTATGATGCGTTCAGGAAACGATTCAGTCGTGATGACAATCGTAAGCCGATTAATAAAGCACTTTTTGAAGTTTGGTCGGTTACATTGGCCAAACTTACAATTGCCGAAACGGATCGTTTAATAGCAAAAAAAGAACAATTAATTGATGCATTTATACTTTTATTGAATAGTGACTTAGCCTTTTCAAACGCGTTAAGTTCCGGAACAAGTGATAAAACAAGAGTAATAAAAAGGTTTACAGCCATAGAGGATTTGGTTCAAAAAATACTAAAGCAATGATAAAAAGCATAGAAGTTGAAAATTTCAAGTTATTCAGAAGCAAAAAACTTGCTTTAAAAACCCTTAATCTGTTTACAGGTTTAAATGGTACCGGCAAGTCATCGTTTATTCAGATTCTTCTTCTATTGAGGCAATCTCATCAGGCAGGAGTTTTACGAACTTCCGGACTGATGTTAAAAGGCAATCTCGTTGAATTGGGTACTGGCAAAGACGTGTTTAATCAATTTGCCGGTAAAGATGATCTTATAAAAATGAAGATTAACACTTCTGATCATAGTTATTATTGGGACTTTGCGTATTTAACTGATTCAGACATTTTATCTGTCATCAATAAAACTTCCTATACAGATGTATTATCAGAGTTTAATCTTTTTAACCACAATTTTCAGTACTTAAACGCTGAGCATATAGTTCCGCTTAATACATACAAGAAGTCTGAATTTGAAGTGGTTCAAAACCGGCAAATTGGAAAGTACGGTGAATTCGCCGTTCACTTTCTTTCAGAATACGGCTTAGAACCATTACAATACTCTAATCTGATTCATCCAAAAGCCAAATCAAACAGACTGCTTCACAATGTGGAAGCCTGGTTGAATGAAATCAGTCCCGGAGTTAAAGTTATTGTAGAAGATATAAAAGGGCTTGATCTGATCCGCCTGAGTTTTCAGTATGAAACAGAAAGTGGTTATACGAGTGAATACAAACCTATAAATGTAGGCTTTGGGATTACATACGCACTCCCGGTAATTGTAGCTCTGCTGACAGCAAACTCTGAAAAAATTACAATTATTGAAAACCCCGAATCGCACGTTCATCCTAAAGGCCAGGCAAAAATCGGCGAGCTGATTGCGCTGGCTTCTTCCAATAACTGTCAGGTATTTATTGAAACACATAGTGACCATGTGCTGAATGGAATAAGAGTGGCAGTTAAAGAGAATAAACTTTCGAACCAGGATGTAGTGGTTCATTACTTTGACAGAGTATTAAATAATAAAGCTGAACACGAATCTGTTATTACTACAATTAATATTGACAAGAATGGAGAATTGAGCGAGTATCCTCATGGCCTTTTGGATGAGTGGAGTTCGCAACTTTTCAAATTAATATAGAAAATTATGGATTTTATATTTAACGAATTGTGTTTTCGAGATTCCTTTCGGGATATTCACTCTGGCAAATCAAGCATGGATAATTTACTTCAGGTCTGCAAGAAAGGCAGGGAACTTGGAATGGGAAAATTAGCTGTTAGAAATGATTTTTATGAGCAGTTTTTACTTCCAGAATATTGTATAAGAAACTGGCTCAACGATGTTACAGTGCGGAAGGTTCTCAAAGACCTGTTGTTGAGCATTGTACGACAGCCATATATTGACGATAATGATGCTCAGATTGAAAATCGATTTATATCATCTTACGCTTTTCTGGCTAACGAAGATTTATCCGCAGTCGAAGGGCTTGCTATTGCATACCTATATCAAAGTGTTGCTGTTAGTCTTTCTTCGTCAAATCAATGGAATGTTCATGAAATTAATCTTAAGTTTTCAGAAGCAGGGTATGACGATCAAATGGTTAAAGTTAATCACGCAAGCCAGGTTGCCCATATTGAACTACAAAAAGAATGGATTGCTTCGAGGATTGGAGTAAGACTTCCCATAACAGAACTAACAGTTCAACAGAAAGAAATAAATCTGCGGGATGATCATGGTAGAAATATACTATTAAGTTTTTCTCAAAAATTGATCAGATCTCAGTATGTAACTAAGATAATAAATTCATTACCTTTTAATCCAAACGAAAATGATTTTGTACGACGATATCACGAAGACGGGAAAATTGAATTAGTCCTTGTCCGGTCAGACCAAGGTTTGGGACTAGTAATTCAAACAACGGGAACGAATCTCCTTGAAACAATAGCAATTGCTGAGATAATAAATGGGGAATTTCGTGATGAGTATTAGAAGAAAAAATAAAACAAATTATTGTAGAATAAATTAATGAATGGCTTCTATCGATTATTCTAAATATACAACTGCCGATGCAGAACCTATTGCGGCGAATATGCTGGAGTCTTTCAGAGCCGTAGGCTATAGTATAGAAGCCGCCGTGGCAGATATTCTGGATAACTCAATATCTGCTGGTGCCCGCAATATATGGATTGACTTCGAATGGAAAGGAGCAGATACGGTTTTTTCTATAAAAGATGATGGTTGTGGCATGACCAATGACGAACTCATTAATGCTATGCGTCCCGGATCCAAAGATCCAAAAGCAGAACGCGATAATAAAGACCTTGGCCGGTTTGGTTTGGGGTTAAAAACCGCATCATTTTCTCAGTGCAGGACGTACACTGTTATTTCAAAGAAAAAAAAACAACCCATTATACATTGGACCTGGGATCTTGATTATGTTTATTACCATGCCAAAAAATGGAAGCTCCTTGCGTTTTTACCTCAGGGAAACTGGCAAAAACAACTTGAAGAAATAACCTCAGGTACTATTGTCATCTGGCAGAATATGGATTATTTATTGAGTGGTACACATACTGAAGACAGAAAAGCACACGATAAATTCCTTCAGGTAATGGAGCAGGTAAAGCAACACATTGCTACCGTATTTCACCGGTATATTGAAGGAAACAAATTAAAGATTTTCTTCAGGAACCGGGAAGTTGTTGCCTGGAACCCATTTATGATTACACATGCTGCCACCCAGAATTTTCCAGAAGAACCACTTTTCAATGGAGTAATAAAAGTACGCGGCTTTGTGTTGCCGCATAAATCCAAACTATCCAACGACGAATTCAGGCAGGCAGAAGGCGTGAGGGGCTGGAATGCCCAACAGGGATTTTACGTATACAGGAATGAACGCATGCTTGTAAATGGAGAATGGCTTGGACTTTTCCGTAAAGAAGAACACTATAAACTTGCCAGGGTTATGATTGACCTTCCGAATCACCTGGATGGAGAATGGCAGATTGATATTAAAAAGTCAGTTGCCAGAGCTCCTGCAGCATTAAAAGAAAATTTAAAAGCCTACGCCTCTCTTGTAAGAGCTCAGGCGGTCGAAGTGTACAGACACCGTGGTAAAATTGTACAGCGCAATTCAGTGACAACAAACTTTCAGCCAGTATGGATCGAAAAGCAAAAAGACGGTAAGCGGTTTTATGAAATAAACCAGACTCATCCGCTTATTGCTTCAATGGATCTGAAAGCACTAAAACCGCTGATCAGACTATTGGAAGAAACTTTACCTGTTCCTCTGATAGTAATCAATGAATCAGAAAATCCTGATTCTTTTTTCAGGCCGTTTGAAAAAGCAGCCGGTAACGAATTAAAAGAGTTGTTGAAAAAGGTCTATCAGTTATTGCTGGTTAACAATACTCCGGGGCAGGCCAGAAGCAGGCTACTACTGACAGAGCCTTTTAATGAATACCCTGAATTAATAGCCCATTTATGACAAATTACGAACAAGCCAGAATTATATGTACTACTATGCTTTCCGGAGCAACGGAGCGTATTAGCGCTGACTTTATCAGAGAGACAATAGAAAGGGTAAATCTGATGTTTAAGTTGGCCGCTGGTGATTTATCTACCCTTCAGGAAGAACTGGAAGCATTGTATGCTGTTTTCTCTGATAAGTATCGCTTCCTGGATGACAAAAAGCCAGAACCCTGGATAAAAAGTGCAAAAGCCGAAATTCCATGGGATTTCTGGAATCGTTACCGCCAGTTACTGGAACAAAAAAATTATGCCCCTGATACCATAAATCAACTTGATAATCTAACCGATGATGTTTTGGACAGGTTGGTTCGTCCGGGTAATAATGTCCCCTTTGATAAACGTGGTCTTATTGTTGGCCACGTCCAGTCGGGAAAAACAGGAAATTATATAGGGCTTATTTGCAAAGCTGCTGATGCAGGATATAAACTCATTATTGTACTGGCTGGTATTCATAATACTCTTCGTTCACAAACGCAGCTGAGGGTCGATGAAGGATTTCTGGGATTTGACACCCAGATGGCGAGGAATTTTGCGCAGGCCACCAACAGGATCGGCGTTGGAAAAATCAATCCGAACCTTGCTGCCCATTCACTTACCACCAATGAGATTATGGGCGATTTCAACCGCAGGGCTTCAGAGTCTTCAGGTATAAATATACGTGGTAATGATCCCATCATTCTGGTGATTAAAAAAAATGCATCGGTTATGAAAAACCTGCTTGGCTGGCTGGCCAGCAGGGGAGAAACAATGGAAGATGGCAAAAAACAGATAAAAAATTTGCCTTTACTGGTTATTGACGATGAGGCAGACAATGCGTCTATAAATATCAGTAAAAATTATGTTTCAGGTATTAATGCATGTATCCGTTCAATGCTTAAATTGTTTGAACAAAGTGCTTACATTGGTTACACAGCTACCCCTTATGCGAACATTTTTATCAAGCAGTATACGGAGGATGACGTAAAAGGACTTGATTATAATATCAACAATATGCCATTATCCCTCGGTAATGACATTTTTCCTAAAAATTTTATTGTCAACATTCCAGCCCCATCCAATTACATCGGTCCTGAAAGACTGTTCGGAATAGAATCTCTTGAGAACTTTGATAAAGATGTATATCCGCTCAGGCTTTTTCGCGTTGTAAATGACCACGAATCATTTGTTCCGGAAAAACATAAAAAGGATTTGAAGCCTGCCAATATTCCCCCAAGTCTGTGCCGCGCAATAAAATGCTTTTTTTTATCCTGCGCTGCGAGAAGAGCACGTGGTCAGGAGAGTGTACATAATTCTATGCTTATCCATGTGACAAGATTTATTGATGTACAGGACGAGATTGCCACGCTGGTAGAAAAAGAGGTGAAAAATTACGCAAGACGTATTGAGTTTAATGATCGTGACTTTCTGAGAGAACTTGAGTTGTTGTGGAAAGAAGAATATGAACCCGTTACCCTCGAAATAAAGGCCAACCCCTCTGTAAATGATCCCGCTATCCAACCGGTTTCCTGGTTACAGGTTGAAGAAAATTTGTATCCTGCATCTGCAAGGATCGAAGTTCGGGCCGTTCATGGTGACACAAAGATTGACCGGCTCAAGCACAAGAACATTCGACCCTTGGATTACTACGACAATCAGCAGAATGGCCTTTCAGTAATTGCAGTAGGTGGAAATAAATTGTCGCGCGGGCTTACCCTGGAAGGACTTACCATCAGTTATTTCCTAAGGGCATCAAAAATGTATGATACTCTGATGCAAATGGGCCGATGGTTTGGGTACAGACCCGGTTATCTCGATTTGTGCAGGCTTTTTACCAGCAATGAATTGGTAGAGTGGTACGAGCACATAACTGTAGCAACAGAAGAAATGCGGGCAGAGTTTGACCGTATGTGTGACCTGGATAAAACCCCTTCTGACTATGGATTGAAGGTACGCACACATTCAGGAGCATTGGTAATTACGGCATCCAATAAGTTCAGGTACAAAAAAATTATGGAACTCAGCCTTTCCGGCGAACTTGAGGAGACCTATTCTTTCCGGAAAAATGACCCAGGTCACTTAGGAAACTATACTAATACCCTGGCACTCATAAATAGCCTGGGATTACCAGGCCGCGCCGCTAATAATGCATCACAATTCAGAAATCACTTTATATGGCGGGGCAAAAACAATGCTGGTAAGGTAATGAGCTACCTACAGGCTTATCAGACGAAGCAACCCTCGTTTAATGTGACACTAATGACTGAATACATACAGGCCCAGCAGAAAAACGGAGTGCTTACAGACTGGACTATTGTATTGATCAATAATACCGATGACAAGAAAGGGATTAAAATTAATGAAGATGTTACGGTGGGACTCACTAAACGAGCTGATGCGGAAACGCAGGTAAATTATTATACAATTAACAAATCGCATATTATCGATCCGGCACATGAATACATTGATCTCACAGATGAACAGATAAAATCAGCCCTCGATAAATCAAAAGCAGATGCTATAGAAAATGGTAAAGATCCTTCACGTTTAAACAAGCCTAGCCCTGTACGAATTAAAGAAATCCGCCCCGAGAATCAGGTATTGTTATTGATTTATCTGCTGAATCCGAAACCAAACGAAAAAAAGCCTGCTATTTCAGATATCCCTTTGGTTGGCTTAGCAGTGAGTTTTCCATCCATAAAGGATGATGAAAAAATTGAGTATGCCGTTAACGAACAATTCCTGAGAGATTTAAACTATACTGAGGAACTTGATCAGGAAGAGTTAGATGAACCGTTGATAGCAGCAATAGAAGAGAATCGTCAGGAAGAAAAAGAAACACTATTAGGAAAAATAAAAAAAATTAGCGCAAAATGGAAACCAGACTTTCTCCAGGGAATTCCTGAAAGCGGATTAAAGATAGTTTCATTTAAAGAATCTGGAAGTGTCCCATTAGTGCATGTACAAGACATTAATCGATACTATATTTATCCTTATATAGATTCAAGAGTAACGAACACCGGGGCTCCATTAACCGATAAAGGATTTATTATCACTACAGCAATTACAAGTAAGTCACAAAATTTTTCTTTGTCAGAAGAGCAACTTGTTATTGACAATAAATGCATAGCCTTCAGGAATCCAGAAATATCTTCTGAATATTTGGTTGCACTTTTTAACTCCGCATTATTTGCCTTCTATAACAATGAAGCAACAGATAGAGAAACAAAAAGTGTTATTGAGAGTTTTCCTCTTCTAACAACTGAACATAATAATGCAGGAGTTAAATCCTTAGTTAAAGGTATACTCCTGCTTGAGAAGAATCATTCTTCCAGAGAAAGCCGCATTCTGAGCGCTTATTTCATGAACGTATTAGATGTCGCTGTTTTTGAAATTTATTTCCCTGAGATTTTTCGTAAACAACGGCTTTCCGTATTAGCTGAATTGGCTGAGCTTCCGCCATTTGAAAATGACTTGGAAAGAGTGAAAAACTTTTATCAACTGCTTAATGCACCGCAAAGCCAGGTTAAGAAAGCTGTTTATGGTATTAATACAATTTCTGAATTCAATCTGATTTACCAAAGTCTGACGCATGAGAATAAAGCGGATTCATCTAAGTAATTACAGGGCGTTTCTGGTGAATGGAGATCAGGATGCAACACGTTATACTATCGATCTTCCTCATGGCGAAAATCTATTGATATACGGGGAAAATGGAAGTGGGAAGTCTTCACTTTTCAGAGCTCTGAAGGATTTTTTTATTTCAGCGAATACGGGGCACACGTTTCAAAAAAATCTCTTTTATGAAGAAGAGCTGAACGCTGAACCGCCTTTTATAGATATTGTGACTGATGACAACAGTCGTCATAGGTTTTCCGCTGACGGAAACCAATATACCCTTGTAGAAAGCTCGCCAGAAAGCGATACGACTTATATTACTCAGGCAAATATTACAAATGGCTTTATCAGTTACCGGGATTTGTTAAAATTGCACTTCCGGCAGGCAAATCAAAAACCAGATCTTGTTGCTTTATTTCTGGGCGACGAGGGTTTGTTTTCAAACATGACTGTTCCGTCACCGACAAGAGCCGAAAATAAAATATCTTTTAAAGATCTTTGGGAAAAATGCAGGAAGTCTGATCAAGACGCTGTAACGGATTATAATAACAATATTGCCTCTCTCTTTGACGAACTGGAAAAAAAAGCCAACATACTTCTTACTTTTTTTCAAAAAGATTGTACATTGAAAATGGAGTATACGGATGCCCAGCTCTCGGATACTCAAAGTAGCATACATGCCATAACCAGGCCGGAGATCTCTTTTAATGTAACATTATTCGGTAAAGAGATTCCTGGCCATGATGAGCATCTGAACGAGGCAAAACTTACTGCCATTGCTATTTCTGTTTTCCTGGCACACCAACTGTGTCGCCCTGCAACAGATTTAAGGATTTTGTTCCTGGATGATATTTTTATCGGACTCGATATGTCTAACCGGATTCCACTTTTAAAGATTCTAACAGCAGAGGATCTGGGAGATGGCACTTCTTTTAAAGATTTCCAGATATTTCTGACAACGTATGACCGCGAATGGTTTAATACAGCAAAGCCACATTTGAAAAGTTGGAAAAAAATCGAATTATATGTGGATGACCATAGTCATAAAATCCCACGCCCTTTAATTACAAAATCGCATACCTATAGAGAGAAGGCTGAACGTTATCTGGCAATGGGGGATTATCCTGCTTGTGCCAATTATCTGCGAAAAGCATTTGAACAAGCACTCAGGAATATTCTTCCTGAAAATATTATGTACCCAGGGTTCAATAGCACATCCGGAGATAATAGCATTATTGCATTATCCAAAACACGATTGGCAGTTACAGAAAATGAGGATGCTTGGTTTTATAAATTAAAGCAAGAAGAAGATATTGATATACAACCATTCAGATTTATTTCGTTACAACAGATGATAGATCAGTTTAAAAGTTTGGTTAACCAGTATAACATCCCATTCCATTATATTGACGAACTTGCTCCGATAAAAAACCGTTTGTTAAACCCTCTCTCTCACGATGATTTGAAATCATCTATATTTAAAGCAGAGCTTATCTTTGGATTTGAAATATTGAATGAACTTCAGAAAATTGTGTCAAAAAATATTTTATCAATAGACAATTCTATGCCAATTCAATTATATTGTTTGAAAAGTGACCAAACAGGAGAGATGCATTATTATCGATTCGAATTGCAGGAAAATCTAAGATTATTTCAATATAAATCCTTTAGAATATTCTTAAATGCTAATTTTCACTCCCAATTTCGTACAACCGAATCTTCTTTTTCAAACTTTGAAATATTGGAATATGATTATTCTTCTTTAAAAAAATTATGTGAGTCTATATTTTCTACTTCAGTACCAAAAGGCACACCTTCCGGTTTCTATGAGAATTTTATGTTTGAAGAGGTATTTACAGCAGAAAATAAAAAATTATCAGAATTGATGTAGCTAATGAAACAACCAGAATTAAACCGATTCTATACCGATTTATTGCAGGATATCCGATTCGGACAATTGTCTAGTGAAGAAGGAGCATCATTAGAACAGCTATTTACCACTGCTGCTGTTCAATTGCTTTCAGATGGAGGTGAAACTGCGGATGTCAGAATAAGTTATCATGAAAGTCTGACTCCAAGAAACAGGCATAAAATCAATGCTTATGCTATTGCAGATAACTATGAAACGCTTGATTTGTTCGTAACAGTATTTAAATGCTCTGAAGTTCCTGCGCGTGTTCAAAAATCAGATATCGATAGCTCGGCCCGGTTACTATTTGCTTTCATTAAAAAAGCAGTGGATAAAACCTACGTGAACAGCCTGGAGGAGTCATCGGAAATATTTGATTTTGCTCATACTTTAAGCGCGTCAAAGGAACTTAGAGAGAATCTAGTCAGGATAAATATTTTTATAATAACTGATGGGATATTCACAGGTGAAACACCTTCACAAAAGCAATTAAACGAAATTCCTGTCTTTTTCCGTGTTATTGATTTAAATTACCTGTATAATATTTCCGAAAAGGAACATATTCCTATTGAGATCGACTTTCAGCAGGAAGGATTCGAAGTTCCATGCATTAAGGCAGATATAGACAATCACGAGTATCAGTCATACCTTGCTCTGATACCGGGAAAAGCCTTGGTTTCTATTTATGAACAATATGGTTCCCGACTACTGGAACAGAATATACGCTCTTTCTTACAATTTACAGGGAAAATAAATAAGGGAATTCGGAAAACCATTCTCAAAGAACCTCACATGTTCCTTGCATTTAATAATGGTATTGCAGCTACCGCCGATGAATTGAAACTCACCAAATCCGATCAGGGCCATTTTATAAGATCAGTAAAGGATCTTCAGATCGTAAACGGAGGCCAGACAACAGCTTCCATCTATCATACGTGGAAAAAAGACAAGGCTGATATTAATAATGTTCTCGTTCAGGTCAAACTTAGTGTAATAAAGGATAAAAATAATTTCGCTGAAATTGTAAGCAGAATAGCGGAGTACGCTAATACGCAGAATAAAGTTTCCATCTCCGACCTCAGTTCAAATACTCCGTTTCATATTGAACTGGAAAAAATTTCCCGGAATGTCTGGGCACCACCGGTTAATGGGCAATCAAATCAGACAAGATGGTTTTACGACAGGGCAAGAGGGCAGTATAAAAATGCTAGGTCGAGAGAAGGAACGACAAAAGCTAAACTAAAAGCTTTTGACTTGAAGAATCCGAAAGCAAAAGTATTCACAAAAGAAGATCTTGCGAAATTCATTAATACCTGGAAGGAGCTCTATATTGATGATAAACTGATAATCGGGCCCCATATTGTTGTAAGAGGTAGTCAAAAGAACTATGCACAGTTCATTGCTTATAATACTATTGAAAATCCAGATAGTAGGTATTTTGAAGATACTGTAGCCAAAGCGATATTGTTTCGTACAGCAGAGAAAGTTTATGGCGTAAAGCCGAATGCTATCGGAGACATGCGCTATATAACTGTCCCATATACGCTTGCTTTGTTATCCTTAAAAAAAGGCAATTCCATAAAGCTAAAGGAAATCTGGAAAAAACAGGCTCTTCCCGAAGCATTACAGACCACCATTTATAATTTGATGGTTCAGGTAGAGGGATTTATAAAGCAGAATGCTCCAGGTGCACTTTATGGTGAATGGGCTAAGAAAGAAGAATGTTGGATAGAATTGAAGAATAAAATATAGACAGTATGAATAACAAAGGTCGTTATCTTCAAACAACTAGTATTGAGGGCCCACTAATATGAAGTCAAGTAGATGCCTTATTTCTTATTAACTGCTATTTCTCTGAGAAATCTAATAATACCCCCCGAAATAACCATTTCCCTCCGGAGAACCACACCGGCCCCTCCGGCAGGCCGGCATCTCACCCTCAGTCGATCAACACATCACCCTGATCGCTGGGCATAGTCCCTTCAGTAAACAAGTATCTCACCTTCAATAGATGGGCATAGCACCTCCGGTTGGTTGGCAAAATCCCCTCGGTAGATGGACATATCACCCTCAGTAGATGGTCATATCACCCTCAGTAGATGGTCATAGTACCTCCGGTAGATGGTCATAGTACCTCCGGTAGATGGGCATAGTACCTCCGGTAGATGGACATAGTACCCTCGGTAGATGGGCATAGCACCTCCGGTAGATGGGCACCTTACCTTCGGTTAAGGGACACTTTATGCCCGGCATGCAGGCATATTACCCTCAGCCGCTTGCTATTTCCTTCCGCTTAACATCATGCGGATGTTCAGCTGTATTGTTAAAATGAGCGTCACATGGTTTTGAACAGGAAAAAATCTTTCTGCCGTTTGCAAAGTCATTTCCGCCACTTATCTGCCGGTTACAGTCGCCGGCAAATTAAGCCCGCACTTAACTTTTTTTAGTGTTCGTTAAATCTGTACCGTGGCACGGCCCTTGGAATTATACCATCAGGAGCCCTTCCCCCGAAGCTAGCACGGATCGACAGGGCTCAATTAGCAACACAAAATCAAAGCGAATGAATTTAAAAAAAAGCACATGCCTCCTGCCAAAGCTTAGCATCTATGCCACGCAGGCGTCTTTACAAGGGATACGGTTCACGACATCAACCGGTCCCGGAAAAAAATAAAAATTATAAAAAACAGAAATAATGAAAACGCTTAAATATATCCCTTCTACCGATGCTGAAAAAGGGGTGTGGTTAAATAACTTCAGCACCAAGCTGCCTTTGTACGCTACCTCTTTAGGTGTGAGCAGCGCCGAATTAACTTCGGTCCAGGACGATAACACGATGTACCAGTACGTCATCGGTATGATGGAAGTGTATCGTCAGAACCTGTCCAACCTGGTCTCCTACAAGAATATGCTCAAGAACGCTTCCGGCACGCAGCACATCGGACCCGTGCCTGCCCTGCCGGTAATGGCTACAACACCGGTAGCGGTTCCGGAAGGTATCTTCGACCGCATTACGAAGCTGGTCACCCGGATCAAGAACAGCCTGGCCTATTCCGATAATATCGGCGCCGACCTGGGGGTAATTACTCCTTCCGCCCAGGTGATCGACGTGGCGACGCTTCAACCCGATCTTGTTGTAAAGCTGGATGTGGGAAGGCCAAGGCTTAAGTGGATCAAAGGCTATGCCGATGCCATCGACCTGTATGCCGACCGCAATGATGGGGCAGGCTTTGTTCTCCTGGGCCGTTTAATGAAAAATGAGTACATCGATGTGGCCACGCTCGCTGCCGGTAAGATCTTCGACGAGTGGAAGTATAAAGCCATCTATGTGATCAGCGACGAACAGGTCGGCTTGTTCAGTAAGATCACCAGCGTCGACGTCAAAAAGTTATCGTAGTCATAACCCTTCCTTTAAAAAGGCCTTCATCATTAACAGATGAGGGCCTTTTTTAGTAGTATGATTCTAAGAACTACAGATTAGGTTGAAACTAAGAAAATTCACTATTAGAAGACGCGCGCAGGGTTGGCAAAACGCGGCGCAGATGAGCTGTGAATTTTAATTTTTTTAGATGAGCCCGAAAGAGCTTTAGTTCTCTTTCGGTTGCGAATCTTAAAAATTAAAAGAGCGCGGGGCATTCGTTTTGCCTTGATTTTTTGATTCTTTTTGATCAAGCAAAAAGAATGAAGAAATAAAAACAACAGTATATTTTGAAATTGGGAGTTGTCTAAATAGCGGTGAAATGATTCGTCTTTACCTCACAAAATCATCACAACACCAACTCCTCAAACAACCTCTGCACCGTTTCTTCGAGGTCATCACAAAGCCCCGGGTGCGGCCTCGAGGTTTGGATGGCTGAGCTGCGCACGGCTGTGAGCCAGCGGAAGCGGGAAGGAATGTCCATTTCGGCGATAGGCCCGCAATGCTTTTGCCCTGCGGCGATCTTCCCGAAGGATTGTAAGTTCTGTATGATCGGCTCGATGTCTGTTTCCTTCGAAAAGCAACGCAGCTTCGCTTCGTCCAGGTGATACAAAACCCTGATGAACTTTTGCTGCTTGCAGAACAGGATAATGCCCACGTTGAGAAACTCTTCGCGCTCCACCACCGGCAGGACCCGGATCACCGCATACTCATATAAGTGCTTTCCTGGCATGCTGTGCTTCGTTTAAAAAGTTCGTGGAATGTTGTAATCTCGTCAGCAGGAATTGTTGGTAAACCTGCCGTAGCTGCTCGGGTGTGTCTTCCGTGTCGTCCCAGTGGAGCCACTCATCGGGGATGAGGTTCACAATGGCGTTGATGGTGCTTTCGGTGAGAAGAGCGCTGTATTCCCTGTTCACCTCTTCCAGCATGGAAGCCCGGGGAAGCAGGACATGGTCCTTGATAAAGGCAAAAGGGCTTTTGGCAGCTGTTTCCCAGTTGCTCCAGGAATGGTGGAAATACAAACAGGCGCCGTGGTCGATGAGCCAGAGCTCCTTATGCCACATCAGCATATTGGTATTTTTGAAGGTGCGGTCCACGTTGGTGATAAAGGCATCGAGCCACACGATCTGCGAAGCAAGCTTCGGCTCCAGCGTCGTGACAACAGGGTCGAAGGTAATGGCTCCCGACAAAAAGTGCAGGGCGAGGTTCATGCCCTGGCTGGCCTGCAGCAGGTCCTGGATCTCCTCGTCGCCCTCGGTGCGGCCAAAGGACTCATCGAGGTTGGCAAATACCAGCTCCGGAACGGGCAGGCCCAAGGCCCTTGCCATCTCACCACCGATGAGCTCGGCGATGAGCGCTTTTTCGCGATGGCCGGAGCCTTTGAATTTGAGGACGTATTTGAAATCATCGTCGGCCTCGGCGAGGGCAGGCAGGGAGCCGCCTTCGCGCAGGGGCGTGATGTAACGCGTGACGTTTACGGTTCGTAAAGAAGGGATTGTTTGAGGCATAGTATGCCGGTCCGTGTATTCATGCACCGGACCGGTTCTTCCAAAAATACGAATTAAAATGAAATAGCGGCCCGTAGAAGCAGAGGCATTTAAACGCAGAGGCGCAAAGGAGGCGGGGAGAGAAGAGCCAGAGTTGAATCCTGAAAGTGCATCAAAACCAGCTTTCTCTGTCGTTCCCTGCGCCAGGGATTGCAGTGGAAATCCTTTTTGCCGGACACTGAGCGCAGTCGAAGTGCGGCAAAAAGATTGGAACGGAAAGCCCGCCCGGGCGCCCTAAAGAAGAAGGCATGTTGAAGCTCACCTGTTTGTTTGAATTTTTGAGTCTGATCATGATGATATATTCTTCATACAGACGTAAAAAAAAACCTCCTGCATTACTACAGGAGGTTTTCCCAAACAAACAAAACAAATCTTCGTTAGTGTTTCACAATCTTGCCTTTGTAAGAAGTGTTAGCTTTCAGGACCGTATAAAAATAAATGCCGGCAGGAAGCTCCGTCATGTTCAGCTCACCGCGGCCCGATTCGAGCTTAGTGGTTTTTAGCACCTGCCTGCCGATGTTGTCGGTGATGGTTACCTGCACGTTTTTGTCATCATTGCCTAATGGGATGTACACCATGCCATTGGTAGGATTCGGATAGATGTCCAGGGACTTGTAGCCTTCTGCGCCTTCTTCTGCTTCATCCCCGGCTGTTGCCATACGGGCGCCTCTTCCGTTCAGCAAGCCGTTATTGGCTACTTTGAAATAGCTTTTTTTGCTGGCAATGCAGCCGAAAGGAGAGATCTGTTTCATATCCACACAGAAGATCACGCTGCTGAATGCCGCCAGGTTTTCTCCCGGCAGGCCGCCAACGGTGTTATAGTAGGCTTCTGCATAGCGGTCGCGGAAATACTGTCCTGAGCCGAGGGCGCCTGCTCCGTCTGCGGTTCCGTCGGAAAAATAAGGCGTTGCCGTTGGATCGAAACCTGTACCGTTCCCGGAAGTATTAAAGGTGAGCACTAAGGTGGCCGTTGGGCTTGATCCGTACTTTAAGAAAATAGGAGGAGCGGGTATTCCACCGAGCACCTGCCTGTTGCCGCTTGCATCCGCTTCATACACTTCTACGGTATAAGAGCCTGCGATGCTGAAGTTGGTAATACCGGCGTTGCCGGCACCTTCCCATCCCGCGGCATTGCCGATGAGGCAGCGGAACAAGGCGAGGTTAGGATCGGAAGGCATGGTAGCAGCAATAGCGCCCGGCGTGAGGCAGGCCGGCTTGCTGTTTCCGGTCATAGGCGGGTAGGGCGTGCAGGGAGATTGCTCATACACATAGGCATCGTAGCTGCCAACGAAAGGAGCAACCGTAATCTGGACATTGTCCGGCACCTGGCAAACCGTGGTAGTGGCGTTGGATAGCGTATAGTTTGTGGTAGATGTAGGGCACACCGTAAAGGGGGAAGAAACCGTGAGCCCTCCGGGGTTTAAGGTAGCCGAAGTGGCATTCGTAAACGTAATCGTGGCGCAGCTGCCTACGCAGATGGTTTGGTCGGCAGAAGCCAGCAGGGTGACAATGCTGTTCGTGGTCACCGTGATAGGTAGTTTCTCGCTTTCGCAGCCCGCTACCGTGGAGCTCACATAGTAGGTTACCGAACCGTAAGCCACCGATGCCGGCGTATTATAGGTGGTGCCTGTGGCTACCAGTGTTGTTGATGGCATGTACCATTTGATGGTAGAGCCTCCCGGACCTGATGCCGAGAGGGCAGCGCTCGTACCTAAGCCGCAAAGGTTCACCGAGGTTGTAGCAACTACCGGCAACTCGTCGGCGATAGCTACCTTGATGAGAAACATATTGGCTGCCGTGGTCAGCGTGGTGCTGCCTGCGGAAAAGGCTCCTACTTTATAACCCGTCAGGACCGCATTGCCGGAAGGGTCCAGGGTTACACAGCTGGGATTTGGAATATTGTCGAGGAAGGGCGCCGCAGAGCCTTTCATCAGGCCCTGTGTGTTGTACTTGGCCAGGATCATTTTATTATCGTTATTACCGAAAACCGCCGGATAGCTCTTACAGCCAAAAGGAACGAGGTTGTTATCACCGTTTATCGTGAAGAGGTAGCTGTCGCCGGCAGGGCTCACCGTAAATCCGTTCAGGAGATCTCCCCCGGTTGTTCCCGGTCCTCCCATGCGCCTGGCCCATTGAATGCTTCCGGCATTCGTGTATTTAGCCACGAAGACATCATAAACCCCCGCGCAGGTGAGCGTTGTGCCCGAGATATTGGCTGTCCCATTAAATTGTCCGCCGATGTAGATGTTGCCGGCAGCATCGAGCTCAAGGCCCCGGCCTGTTTCCATTCCCGTGTTGTTGCTCCCGATATTGCTGACCCAGGTTAAAGTACCGGTAGGCGCTACCTTCATAAGCAGCATGCCGTAATTACCTGTAAAGGTATAGCCTGTAGACAAGGTTCCTGTCGCAGGGCCGAGATAAGTGCCCAGTACATAAGCGTTTCCGGAAACGTCGGCGGCAATGCCCATGGCGTAGCTGCCTGTTCCGCCTGTGGCGCAGGTAACAGACCATACCGGCGAAACAGGTGTTGCGCTGTAGCTGTAGCAAGCGGCAAACATCTCACCGGCTTTGTCTCCCGTCATAAATACTTTTTGCTGGGAAGGGTTGATGGCCAGGTCCCAGGGCTGCGAACCGCCACTATACGTCACCGCCCACTGCACTACGCCGCTGCTGTTATATTTCGCGAGGAAACAGTTGTCGCTGCCGCTGCCACCGGTGAGCGAAGTGGTGGTTGCGTTGGTACTTTCAAAAGTAATTGTGCCGCGGTAGGTACCGGCAACAAACACATTCGATCCGTCGACGATCACATCCTTAGCCCTGTCGTCGAGCGTGCCCGCCATTCTTACTGCCCAGAGAGGGCTTCCCAAAGAATTGTATTTGGCTAAATAACCATCGCCGTTGCCGATAGCTGTTAGGGTGGTTGAGCCGAATGTTGCCGGCCCACTGATATAAGCGCCGCCCACGTAATTATTTCCCGAGGCATCGGTGGCTACGGAATAGCCATACTCAATACCGGTGCCTGTTGATTCTGTGACCCAGCTCCAGGTTTGGGCTGTTGCAGCTGTGGCTGCATACAGTGTAGTAGCTGTCATAAGTGTTCTTAGCAGTCTTTTCATAAGATTTGATGTTTGAAATAGTTGGCCTACTCTGTTTAAGCTTTTCGGTTTCGCTTGAATGCATCTTTGGCAATGATAGGGTAAAAAGGCTTTGGGCGCCACTCGTATTAATACCTGAAATGGCGCGTAAAATTGCGTGATATCACATGCCGGCACAGAGGCCCCGGAGAAACAGGGAGCAGTTTAAAAAATACTTCAATGAGCTCAGTAACCACATAGTCACATAAAAAACATAGAGGACAGGAAGAAATCAGAGCGTTTTCCACAAATCAATTCTGTTCTGATCTCACGATGCGTGATAGAGACAATTCGTAATGCGAAATGTATTACAACCTGCTACTTCTGTTACTCCGTTTTACACTCTTCGCCCGAAGGCGCAAGCTCTGTTTCGAGCGTGGCATGATGGATATTGAGGTGCTCAAGCCCGTGTTTGAGCTGCTGCTTGAGATCCGTGACTTCCTGGTCGCTGAGGCCTTTCTCCAGGATGAGGTGGGCCGTCATGGCATTGCGCGTGGTGCCTATCGCCCAGATGTGAATGTGGTGAACCCGGCTCACGCCTTTTTTGCTTTCCATAAACTGTTTTACCTTCCCGGAGTCGATGCCCGTGGGAACCGCATCCATAGAGAGCTTCAGGCTTTCGGTGAGCAGGCCCCAGGTGCTGTAAAGCACAATGGCCATGATGGCGATGCTGATGAGCGGATCGATCCAGGCAATGCCTGTGCGGGCGATGATGAGGCCCGCCACCACCACACCGGCCGATACCAGCGCATCGGTCATCAGGTGAAGATAGGCGCCTTTCACATTAAGGTCGCTGTCCTTATCCTTAAAGAATAAAAAAGCGGAAGCCGCATTGATCACAATACCGATACCGGCCACGATACTAATCGTATAGCCCGGTGTGGGCTGCGGATGCATGAAGCGTTGGATCGCTTCCCAGCCAATGCTTCCCACCGCTACCAGCAGGATCACGGCGTTGGCGAGCGACGCCAGTATGGTGCTTTTATGATAGCCATACGTATACACCGTGGTGGCTTTGCGCTTCGCCATGCCGAAGGCAAAGAGCGAAAGGGCCAGTGTAGCCACATCGCTCAGGTTATGCCCGGCATCGGATAGTAATGCCAGGGAGTTGGTGTAAAACCCCGAGATAAATTCAATGACTACAAAAGCAAGGTTAAGCACGATACCGATGAGAAAAGCCCTTCCCACATGGGTGAGCGCTTGTGTCGGATGATGATGGGCGTGATCGTGCGGCATGTCCGGTAAAGATTTTAATAAAGGTACGCCAGCCCTGCTACATTTCCAAAAGGCCTGAAAACACTGCTTTTAACACACAAATTTTTTATTTTACCCGACGAGTAGTATCTTTAAACCCTTAACCACTATTTTTCCAGATTAAACATGATTCATGAAGTCCCCCGTTTCACGAAGACAGAATTCAGGCAGATCCATTACCTTTTATACTTTGTCCTCTTTATCATCATTTTCCAGGTGTTTCAATATACCACCACCAAAAGAGCGACCAAAAAATACAAAGCCTTATTCCGGCAGGCCACGGAGATTGTGGTGCTTACCAATTCCATTTCCTTTGAAACCGCTAACATCCACCGCTCCGTCCTCAATCTTTCATTTACGGCTGACAGCAGCGAGGTACAGAAATTCACCAGGAGCCTCGACCGCTCAAGGGATACGATCGCTTCCAAAATTCAGCTTATTGAAGAGAAGATCATTCAGTACAACCTGTACAGCCTTGAAAAAACGCTGTCCTTTGCCGCATTAAAAGTTGCCAATAAAAAATACAGGCTGCGTTACGAAAAATACCTGGCCATGCTCAAGACCGTTTCGGGAGAAGACAAGCTCTATTACCGCCGCATGATCCTGAGGCCGGCGCTGGAAAGCTTCCAGGAGCGCCAGGACAATTTTCTGTTGAACGTATTTTCCGATCAGCAAAAAGCCGCCGACTCCATTGCCGATGAGGCCGACCGCACGGGCTTCAACCTGCTCATCGGTGGTAACATCCTCTTGCTGGCCATTGCCCTCATCCTGGTCTACATCATTGTATCCGAACGAAAAAAGGTAGTGTAGATTTCTCCACACTACCTTCCTTGCATTTCTGTTACATAAAATTCAGAACAAGGTGTCAGTGATCTTTTCCTGATGGTTCAGTTTTATTGTTGAGACAATAGTATAGCTAAGCGGTGCGTGGCCTGCCAAAAAAACGGCGCCGGTGAGGAGCGTGGCGATTTTTTTGGCTTGATTTTTTTGTTTCTTTTTTCATCAAAGCCTGTCCCGAACTCACTTCGGGGAAAAAAGAAATGGAAATAATCTAAGACAAGCTGGCCATATCAATCACAAAACGGTATTTCACATCCCCTTTCAGCATGCGCTCGTAAGCGGTGTTGATGTCTTTCATCGCAATCACCTCCACATCCGAAACAATGTTGTGCTCGGCGCAGTAGTCCAGCATTTCCTGGGTTTCAGGCAATCCGCCGATCAGCGAGCCGGCCAGGCTCTTCCTGCCGCCGATGAGGCTGAAGGCCATGATCTGTGAGGGAGTAGGAGGAGCGCCTACGCAGATCATCACCCCATCCGTGTTCAGCATGTTCAGGTAATCGTTGTAATTGTGCGGAGCCGATACGGTATTGATGATGAAATCGAATTTACCTTTCAGCTCATTGACCTGCGCCGGATCTTTGGTGAGTGCAAAATGATGGGCCCCGAGGCGTTGTGCATCCTTTTCTTTTCCGGGAGAAGAGCTGAGCATGGTAACCTCCGCACCGAAGGACGCTGCGAATTTCACCGCCATGTGTCCTAAGCCACCGAGCCCCACGATGCCCACCTGATGCCCTTTGCCTACTTTCCAGTGCCTCAGCGGCGAGTAGGTGGTAATGCCTGCACATAAGAGCGGCGCTACGGCCTCCAGCGGAAGCTTAGCGGATACATTCAGAACAAAGCTCTCATCCACCACAATCTCTTTGGAGTAGCCGCCGAAGGTGAAGCCGCCCAGGTGCTTGTCTTTGGCATTGTAAGTGCCGGTTGATCCGTTCCTGCAAAATTGCTCAAGGCCTTTTTTGCAGTTGTCGCAGTCGCGGCAGGAATCTACCAGGCAGCCTACACCGGCCAGGTCGCCGGCTTTGAATTTTTTAACCTGCGCGCCAACCTGCGTCACCCGCCCTACGATTTCGTGACCGGGAACCACAGGGTAATGAGTCCCCTGCCATTCGTTCTTCACAACGTGCAGGTCGGAGTGGCACACGCCGCAATACAGGATCTCGAATTTCACATCGTGCGGGCCTACATCCCTGCGGTCGATGGTATAAGGGCCGAGGGCGCTATCGGCGCTTTGTGCGGCATAAGCTTTTGTTGTTGTCATACGTCATTTAGTTTAGTGGTTGATGGGTTTCTGATGTAACAGGGACAGGAGCGGATTGTTTAGTTCCTTATTGAGGAATCCGTTCGCAGGATGGTACAAAATTAAAAAAGATTCGCGACATGTTGAATAAGCTTATTGGTGCATAAAGCTTCTTTTTGTGTTTAGTTGGGTCACGACGTGTCGTGCCACGCTGCGTTACGGTTTTTTGTCCGCTGAGAAAACGAACAAAAGAACCAAACCCTTTGCATCCCTAGCGCAGCAATCCTCCGGTGTAAGATCCCTATAGAATTTTGAGCTAAGCCCGCGTGAGGGATAGCCCGGCCCGCAGGGACAGGCCCTGTTGACATTGAATGCACGTGTATGCAAACGAATAAACAGGACGCATCAACACTAAAGTGATCCTTCACAAAGCCTCATGGTGTAACATAAAAAAAGTTTCCCGGTCAGGGAAACTTTTAGGAGTGGCTTAATCAGCTGCTAATAGACTTCGGCGGTGCCGTCGCTGCAATTCTTTTTCTCGCAAAACTTCTGCGCTCTCGTTTTGGAAACCGCTTTTATCTGGCCTTCCGAAGAGCTGTTAGCGGAGGTGCATTTGCAGGTATACGTTTTGTAGCAGGCTGTGAGCGATAGCGCTGCAGATGCCGCGAGGACATAAAGGATCTTGGTTTTCATCGGTTTTAAAGGTTTGGTTTTTTGGGTTTGCCCTCACAGCTAGCTTTGCCGGCAGGGTGTGTCTTTAAAACGATCAGCTGAATACGTTTGGTGAGTAACGCCTGTTCTGTTTGAAATATTGTGAAGCAATGTTGATTAGTTTGGGTATTCCCTGCTTTCAGGTGCAAAACCGGCATAATTGTAGCCGCTTCCGGGAAGAATGACCCCCCTTCCATTTTTTTAAACCGTAAATATTCAGATATTTGTAAGGCATGAGAATTCCCTTATACTATACCATTGCCCTGGCTTCTTTTATAGCATTGACGAAACCGCTGAGCGCGCAAAGCAGCGCCGAGCTCGCCTTTTCCAAAAGCTATTCTTTTGAATACGATACGCAGTATGCCAAAGCCATTGAGGCGATGACGGTGCTCAATTCCGATGCTTACGAGGTAAGCCTCCGGCTGGGCTGGCTTTATTACCTGAGTAAAGATTATTTGAAATCGGAAACATTCTATAAAAAGGCGATAGCCTCCGAGCCTTCCTCCGTAGAGGCCCGCTTCGGGGTTGTGCTGCCCCTGGCGGCGCTTGGCAACTGGAATGCTGTGCTGGGGCATTACCTCGACATCCTGAAGATCGACCCGAATAATTCCATTGCCAATTACCGTATCGGCTATATTTACTATTCGAGGAAAGATTATGCCAACGCCATGGTCTATACCGCTAAAGTGATTAAGATGTATCCCTTTGATTACGATAGCAACCTGCTCGCCGGAAAAGTGATGATGGCACAGGCAAAACATGCCGAAGCCAAAAAATACTTCATCAAAGCGATCGAGTACAATCCTCAATCCGAAGAAGCCAAGGCCGCTCTCAAAAAACTCTGATCTCCCGGTGCCGAAAGGCCTATGCCGCTGATCCACCTGCGTTTTTTCTCCGGGAAACAGGGCCCCCGCTTTTTAATCCTGTAATTCCCCCCGTTCACCGCAATCATTTCGCATCCTGCGTTTTCAGGCCTAAATTTAAGGGACTCGTAAACCCTTCCCTGATGGAAAAAAGAGAACACATTAGCATCCTGATCATCGATGAGGATCACATGCTGGCGACAGCCCTGAAGAGCGACCTGGAAAGAACCTTCCGGAACCATGACCTGCAGATTTCCTTATTCGAAACAGGTGAGGCAGGCAAAGCCCACATTGCCGCAAAACCCGACCTCGTCATCGTGGATTATGACCTCAACAGCAAGGACAGGAATGCCATGAACGGTTTGAAGATCGTGGACATGGTCAAACAGGAAAGCCCGGATACGGAAGTGATTCTGTTTACCGCCGCAGAGCACGCCGACATTGCCGTGAAAGCCTTGCAGCATGGTGCCCACGATTACATCGTGAAGAACGATTACATGTTCCGCAAGCTCAATATGTCGGTCATGCAATGCCTCAGGCTGAAACAGCTGAAATCGGAGATCCGCTCGCAACGCACCAAAAGTAATATCCTCGTGATATCGATGGCCCTGATGGCGGGCGCCATGATCGCCCTCCAGCTTTGGGCTCCCGCTGTGCTGAGCCACTGATTTTTTTGGCAGGCTCTTTTTAAAATTCACCAAGTCAGCAAACAATTCCTTATTTTCACTATTTAATCACAGGCCGAATGATTATCGCTTTATGGCATTAAAAAACTACACTAAATTTATCATCAGCACCAGCTTCCTGGTGACTATCTGCCTGATCGTATTCATTGCAGTAAATGCTAATCGCTTCATGAAAAGCATGTCGGAAAACAACTCCAGGCTCTACGATGCATACCGCATCTCGGAGCTGATGAAATCCTTCCGGAGCAACATCACCGTGATGGGCAACAAGGAGCGCGGCTACATTGTCACGGGAGATGCCAAATTCCGCGAGGAGTACAAGCTTAAGGAAAGCGAAACCAAAGCTTACCTGCAGCAGATGGAAAAATATTTCGTGGAAAAGCCCGAGGAAGCCCTGTTCAGGCAGCTGAAGCTCCTGACCTACCAGAAGATCATGCAGGCGAAGAACCTCTCGCACACCATGCCGGGAATTCCGCTGATGCCCGAAGAAGAGGAGGAGCAGCAGAGTGCGGGCCTTCAGACCATGGACAGTATCAACTCCACCATCGACCTCATTAACCAAAGCCTTGGCAACACCACGCGGGGCCTGATCGATAACAGCATTACCTACGTCCGCTCTTCGCGTAACTGGGGCATGCTCGAAGTAAGCGCCGGCGTTCTCGCCACACTCATTGCCGTAATCATTTTGTTCAGGGATATCAATGTGCGGAACAGGCTCGAAGCGGAATTGCGCATCGCCAAAAAAAAGGCGGATGAGAATGCGATGATGAAGGAGCAGTTCATGGCCAATATGAGCCACGAGATCCGTACGCCGATGAATGCCATCCTGGGATTTACCGACCTGCTTCATAAGACGGCGCTCGACGGCACGCAAACGGAATACCTGTCGGCGATTAAGCACAGCAGCGCCAACCTCCTGAGCATCATCAACGACATCCTCGATTTTTCGAAGATCGAAGCCGGGATGCTGCGCATTGAGAGCATTCCCTTTAGTGTCGATGAGGTGATCCGCTCCCTGCGGATTATTTTTGAGGAGAAGGCCCGAGAAAAAGGGCTGAGCTTCCAGATCGTCACCGACAAGCGCGTTCCTGCCACTGTATTCGGAGACCCGACGCGCCTCACACAGATCCTGGTGAACCTGTTGAATAATGCCTTTAAGTTTACGGATCACGGCTCGGTGAGTCTTGTGCTGGAAATTGAAGACCTTCAGCCAAAGCAGCTGAAGCTTCGCTTCAGGGTAAAGGATACGGGCGTAGGCATTCCTGCCGATAAGCAGGAAGGCGTATTTGAGCGCTTCAACCAGGGAAATGCCGAAACCACCCGTAAATACGGCGGCACGGGTCTTGGGCTTTCCATCGTCAAAAGCCTGGTGAGCATGCAGAACGGAACGATCGCTTTCACGAGCAAGGAATATGCCGGCACGGAATTCAGCTTTAAGATTCCCTATGCCGTGTCGCAGGAGTGTGTAGAGGCTCCCGAAGAACTGCCTGCCGACCCGCCTAAGCTGTTTGAAAAGCGATACAGGATCCTGCTGGCGGAGGACAATGTCCTCAACCAAAAGCTCACCACCACTTTGCTGAAAGGCTTCGGGCTTGAATGCGAGGTGGCGGGAGACGGAGCCGAAGCCCTCGAGAAATTGCAAAAAGAAAGATTTGACCTGGTGCTGATGGATATCCAGATGCCATTGCTCGACGGCTATCATGCCACGCAACAGCTCAGGACGGAACTGGAGCTGGAGCTTCCTGTGATTGCGATGACAGCCCATAGCATGGAAGGCGAGCTGCAGAAATGCATCGGCTTCGGTATGAACGATTATATCTCCAAGCCCTTTAAGGAAGAGGAGCTGTACCAGGTGGTGAGGAAATACCTCGGCAGGGAAAGAGGAGTTGCAGGAGAAAGACCGGTACCGGCCGGCAAGCTCGACCTGAGCGACCTGTACGCGATGGCAAAAGGAAATAAGGGCTTCATCCGCGAGATGGCGGAAATTTTTGTGGGCCGGAATCCCGGGGATATAGCAGAGCTGGAAAACGCGATAGTCCTGGTTGATTACGAAGGCATCAGCACGGTGGCGCACCGCATGAAAACCTCCGTGGGTTTCATGGGGCTGAAAGCCCTGATGAAGCCTTTAAATGAGATAGAAGAACTTGGTAAGGAACAGCAGGGGATAGAAGAGATCCGTGGAAAATTTGCACCGGTGCGGGCCGGCTGCATGGATGCCGTGGCCGAGCTGAATGCCTTATTGCAGAGCAGGATATGGCGCTGAGGTAAACAATTTGACTGCATGAAACAGCTATATGGCCGCCAACACAATTAAAAGATAGATCATATCTTCACATGAAACTGAAAAAGAACATTGCATTGAGTGATACGGGTTTTGTCTTCGATCCCGCTACAGGGAATTCATTTACCGTGAATCCTATTGGCCTGGAGATCATCAGCTACCTGAAAGAAGGCAGGTCTCCGGAAGAGATCAGGCAGGCGGTCACCGAAAAATATGAGACCGATGGGCCGGGCTTTGAAAAAGACTTTGCTGATTTTGTGAGCATGCTGCATAAGCTGAAACTAACGGACGGACATGGCAAAGCGACGGATTAATATTGCGGTGACAGGCCTTAATGCCATTGACAGCCCCGGGCCGGGAATTCCCGTCATCAGGGCGCTGCGGGAGAGCAGCCTCTTCGATGTGCGCATCATTGGCCTGGCGTACGAAGCCCTTGAGCCCGGGATCTACATGCACGACCTGGTAGATAAAACCTACCAGATTCCCCTGCCGGCTGCCGGTATGGAGCAGCTCCTCAACAGGCTTCGTTACATTCATGAAGCAGAGCAGCTGGAGCTCATCATTCCGAACTTCGATGCAGAGCTTTTTAATTTTATTAAGCTGGCGGATGTGCTGCGGGAGATGGGCATCCGTACCTTTCTCCCGGAGATGGAAGCTTTTGAAGCCCGGCAGAAAGTAAACCTGGAAGCTTACGGAAAGGCACACGGGCTGAAGATCCCTAAAAGCAGAAGCCTCACCCAGCAGGCCGGAATTGCCTCCCTCTCACACGATTTCACTTACCCCCTGATGGTGAAAGGAAAGTTCTACGATGCCTACATCGCCTATACACCGGAGCAGGTACAAACCAGCTTCCACAAGCTTAGCGCCAAATGGGGCCTGCCGGTGATCGTGCAGGAATTTATCCAGGGGCAGGAAGTGAACGTGACAGCGCTGGGCGACGGGAAAGGACAGATGATCGGCGCCGTGCCGATGCGAAAACAATATGTGACCGATAAAGGAAAAGCCTGGTCGGGTATTTCCATTGATGATGAAAAGCTGCTGGACATGGCGCGCCGCTTGTTTGAGACGAGCCGCTGGCGCGGTGGCCTGGAGCTGGAAGTGATCCGGACGGAAGAGGAAGACTATTACCTGATCGAGATCAACCCGCGCTTCCCCGCCTGGATCTACCTGGCGGTGGGCTGCGGGCAAAACCACCCCGAAGCCCTGGTACGCATGGCTTTGGGAGAAGATGTGAAACCCTTTGAACGCTACGATGTGGGCAAGCTCTTTGTCCGTTACGCTTACGATATGATCGTGGAGCTGGACGAATTTATGAAGATCTCCACACAGGGCGAATTATAATGGCTATGAAAAAATTACAATACGAGCGCCCCATTATTCAGAAGCTGAACACCGGCCTGATGAATAAGTACGGCACTAAAACCGAATACGAGCCGGTGACACATATCGACGGGCATGCGGTGCAGGACCTGCTGCAGGCTCACGGCTCGCCGCTCTTCGTGCTTTCGGAGAAAAGCATGCGCCAGGCTTTCAGGGATGCCAACCGCGCCTTTAAAACCCGCTACCCGAAGGTGCAGTTTGCCTGGTCCTATAAAACGAATTACATCAGCGCCGTGTGCAATGTGTACCACCAGGAAGGCTCCTGGGCCGAGGTGGTCTCCGGCTTCGAATACCGGAAAGCGCTGGGGAATAAAGTGCCCGGCACCAAAATTATTTTCAACGGCCCGGATAAAAGCGAAGAAGAGCTAAGACTGGCGATCAACCATGATTCCCTGATCCATATCGATCACCTCGATGAGCTGTATAGCCTGATGCAGCTGGCGGAAGCCATGAACAAGCGGCCGCGCGTGGCTATCCGTGTGAACATGGATACGGGCGTGTACCCGATGTGGGACCGCTTCGGCTTCAATTACGAGGACGGGCAGGCCTGGGAGGCGATCGGCAAGATCATGCAGCACGATAAGCTCGAGCTCGTGGGCTTGCACTGCCACATCGGGACCTTCATGCTGGCGCCCAGCGCCTATGGCATTGCGGCAACCAAGCTTTCGGAGCTCATCATCGCCGTGAAGAAAACATACGACAAGAGCCTGCAGTACATGGACCTCGGCGGAGGCTTTGCCTCAAAGAACACGCTCAAAGGCTCCTATCTGCAGGGCGTGGATGCCTGTCCTACCTTCGACCAGTATGCGGAAGCGATCTGCACGGCAATCCTCAATGCAGGATTTACGGAAAAAGAATTGCCCCTGCTGATCCTCGAAACGGGCCGCGCGCTGATAGACGAGGCAGGTTACCTGCTGGGAACGGTAGTCTCCAATAAGCGCCTGGCCGATGGCAGAAGAGCCACCATCCTTGATTTCGGTGTCAATATCTTATTTACGTCTTTCTGGTACGATCACCGGATCAGCCCGGCACAGCCCTTCGGTCAGTATACCGAGGATGCCGTGCTCTACGGGCCTTTGTGCATGAACATTGATGTGGTGAGAGAGCACATTACCCTGCCACCGCTCAAAAAAGGCGACCAGGTGGTGGCGCATACGGTCGGGGCCTATAATATGACCCAGTGGATGCAGTTCATTACGCTGCGCCCTGCGGTGGTGATGACAGGCAAGTACCAGACCGTTAGTACCGTCAGGAAGCGCGAAACGATGGCAAGTATCCAGCAGGAAGAAGAATTGCCCGAGCACCTGAAATATCCTGATTTTTAAATTTGGAAGGACTGCGCACATATCTGTCATTCCTGGGAACGGGTATCCGCTCCAGTTACAACCAGGTCTTCTTTTCGGATAGCCGCTGGTTTGCGCTGGCCCTTTTCGTGGCCTCCTTTACCGATCTGTATGTAGGCATCAGCGGCCTGTCGGCCGTGGTGATCGCCCTTGTGCTCGGAAATATCCTGGGATTTCATAAGGGCTTTCTGTCGAACGGAACCTATACCTATAATGTCTTATTGGTAGGCCTCACCATGGGAGCCTACTACCGGCCAAATGCCGTTTTCTTTGTGGTCCTGGTGCTGGCGTCTCTCATCACCTTATTGCTGAGTGTGTGGCTCAGCGCATCGCTCGCTCTCAAAAAGCTGCCCATGCTGAGCCTGCCCTTTGTGCTGGGAATCTGGATCATCCTCCTGAGCACGCGGCATTTTCATGCCATGGGCCTCAACGAGCGCGGCATTTTTGTGTACAATGACTTATCCGGCTTCGGGGGGATTGGCTTTGTCAATTTGTACCTGCGCCTGAACGACCTCGGATTGCCGCCCCTCCTGGTCGTGTATTTTAAATCGATGGGAGCCATCTTTTTTCAGAATCATATCATTTCCGGGCTCCTCATTACGATCGGCTTGCTGGCCTTTTCGCGCATCGCTTTTTCCCTTTCCGTCATCGGTTTTTTGTCGGGTTATTTTTTCTGCACGCTGGTGCAGGGAAGCCCCGGCGATATGGAGTACAGCTACATCGGCTTCAACTACATCCTCACGGCGATGGCCATCGGCGGCTTTTTCCTGGTGCCTTCCCCCGGCTCTTATCTCCTGGCTGCTGTTTCCGCGCCGCTTGTCAGCCTGTTTGTAGGCGCTCTCGGCAGCGTGGCGTCGGCTTATATGCTCTCCTTATACTCACTGCCTTTTACACTGGTGGTGCTGCTCATCCTGTATGCACTCCATAACCGCTATCACCTCAGGCATCTCTACCCGGTGCAATACCAGCTTTATTCGCCTGAGAAAAACCTTTACCTGTTTCGCCACTACACGGAGCGTTTCCGCAGGGAAGCCCCGGTGCACATCCACCTGCCCTTTTACGGGGAGTGGACGGTGTCGCAGGCACATGACGGAAAGCTGACACACCAGGACGACTGGCGCTATGCCCTCGATTTTGTGGTGACCGGTGATGATCAGAAAACCTATCGCCTGCCCGGGGAACAGCTCAGCGATTATTATTGCTACCAGCTTCCGGTGCTGGCTCCGGCCGACGGGGAAGTGGTAACCCTTGAAGACGGCATCGGCGATAACCGAATCGGTGATGTCGATTTGCAGCATAACTGGGGCAATACCATCGTCATCAGGCATGCCGGGCAGCTCTACAGCAAGCTCAGCCATTTGAAAAAAGACAGCTTCAAAGTGAAGGTAGGCGACCGGGTGAAAAAGGGCGATGTGCTTGGCTTATGCGGCAGCTCGGGGCGTTCGCCGGAGCCGCACCTGCATTTTCAATTACAGGCTGTTCCCTATATCGGTGCCAAAACCCTGGATTATCCCCTGAGTTATTATGTGAGCCGCCAACATAACGCGTATAGATTGCATAGCTTTGAAGTGCCTGCCGAAGGTGAGCGTGTTATGCGCCCCTTGTCGACACCCTTGCTGATGGAGGCCTTTCATTTTATTCCGGGGATGAAGCTGGAGTTTGAGGTGGAGAAAGAAAACCGTAAGGAAACGGAATGCTGGGAGGTGATGACGAATCCGGCGAATCTTTCTTACCTGTATTGCGCGAAGACCGCTTCCTCGGCCTGGTTCAGCAACAACGGCACGGTATTTTATTTCACGAGCTTTTCGGGAGATAAATCATCTCTCCTGTATTATTTTTACCTGGGCGCGCAAAAAATCCTGTTGGCCTATTACCAGGACCTGCTGATAGAAGACCGTTTGCCTGCGGGTGAATTATATGCCGGTGGCTTAAAGATCCTGCAGGATACAATCGCTCCTTTTTATGTATTTTTGAAAACGACCTTCGGTGCCCGTTATGTATCGGCAGATAATGCCCAATCGCCTTCCTGGCTCAGGATCCGGTCGCAGGTAAAGGCTTATGCCGGCGCAAGCCTTTCAGGATCGGTGGAGGTGGAACTGTTGCTGGCAGATCACAGCATTCAAGAGATTATTGTTAAAGAAAAAGACCTATGCTTCTCCGCACGATATATTGGGTAACGGCCTTGCTGCTCATATCCCTCTGCGCGCATGGCCAGCAGGGCGATACACTGACATCTGCCGGTGTAGAGGAATATTCTTATAAGCTCTACCTCGATAAGGACTGGAAGCAGCTGAGTGGGTTTTGTGACCGGGCGATCCGGAAGGATTACGACTATTACTACCTGCGGATGCGCGCCGGGATTGCCTGCTATGAAACCGGGAATTACCGGAAAGCGGTCCGGCATTTTTTAAAGGCGCTCGGTTTCAGCAGCGGCGACGAAACGGCTATGCGCTACCTGTACGAGAGCTATCAGTATGCCGGGCAATACGAAGAGGCCCGGAACATCAGCCGCCGGCTGGATACGGCATCGCTGCGCATGACAGGAGCAGATCGTCTGAAGGCCTTGTCCTTTGTGTCTCTGGAAGGAGCGGTGAAGCTCAGCGACAGCTCGGCCAAATTCAGCCCGGCCGTATATATGCAGCTTGCAGGGCAGCACTATATCAACAAACGGTTCTCGCTGTTTCATGCGCTCACGTATTACGGCCAAAATGAATACCGGCAAAAAATTCAGCAGTACCAGTATTACCTCTCCTCAAACATTCCCCTCAGGCACCGCTTGCTGTTATCGCCTGCGGTTCATGTGCTTTACAACAACCTGAGTGTCCTGCAGCTCAGCACTACCACCAGCGTATCGATGACTCCCGCGAAGCCCGGAAAGCCCTCACAACAGGTTGTAACGGTAAGCACAAATACGGCCTATGTGCCGAGGCAAACCTCGGCCATTGCCGGAGCCCTCACGCTTACGCAGAAGCTTACTTACGGCGATGTATCGTTCGGTGTTACAGCCTGTGTGTTTGATACGGCCAATCAATACCAGGTGCAGGCCGGCCTCACGGTCTATCCTTTCGGGAACAGGAAGCTGGCTTTGGGAGCTTTGGTATACCACCATACGGAAACGGATTACAAACAAAGCAACCTGGCCGTGGCTCCCTGCATCTCTTCGCTGATTCACGGGAAGCTCCTGCTGTCAGCCTCCTGGCTGGGCAATCGCGGGGGCAATGTTGTCGAGAGCAATGCTTACCTCATCAATAACTCCATTGATGTTTCCCTGTCACGCTTCAATGGGATGATCGAATACAGCCTCTTGCGGCACCTTAGTGTGTATGCCGTTTACAGCTATGACACCAGGCAGGAAAAGTTTGCCCGTTTTCAATACCATTATCACTTAGCCTTAGCAGGAATAAAATTCATTCCATGAAACAGCTCTCAGAACACATCGCGACAAACACCACAGAAAACAGGATCTACCGATGAAAAAATACCTTGTTATATGCCTTTTGTTCCTGCTGCTCTCAGCGCCGGGAAAGGCACAGACGACGCTCTCTGCCGCTTTTGCGAAGAGCTATGGCCATGAGGCCAAACTGAATTATCCGGAAGCCATCAGCGTGCTGAAAGAAGTGTACGACCGCTCTTCCTACGAGACCAACCTCCGCCTGGGCTGGCTTTATTATAAGGCGGCGATGCATAAGGAATCCCTTGGCTATTATAAGATCGCGGCTTCCCTGATGCCTTATGCGATCGAGGCAAAGCTTGGCTGCACCTATCCGGCAGCGGCCCTGGGAAATACGGCAGAGCTGATCCTGCAATATGAGCAGGTGCTGGGCATCGATCCGCAAAATACAACGGCCAATTATTGGCGGGGCATGATCCATTACGAAAAGAAAGAATATGCCAAGGCCTTTAAGCACTTCGAGAAGCTGGTGAATCTTTATCCCTTCGGGCACGATGGCCTGCTGATGTTTGCCTGGACAAACCTGCGGCTGGGTAAAACACGGGAAGCCCTTGTCCTCTTTCATAAAGTGTTACTGATTGATCCTTCCGACAAATCAGCGCTGGAAGGTTTGGAATTCATGAATAAATAATTTAAATTCGATAGATATGATAAAAGCAATTGCCGTAGATGATGAGCCGATGGCTCTTAAGGTCATTGAGCACTTCTGTGAAAGTGTTGATTTCATCAAGCTGGAGAAAAGCTTCACGAAGCCGGTGGATGCCCTGAAGCACCTCAACAAGTTTCCGTCGGATCTCTTATTTCTTGATATTAATATGCCACAGCTCAACGGCATTGAGTTTTATAAATCCCTGAAGCAAAATACCATGGTTATTTTTACAACCACCTCTGCGGATCATGCCATTGAGGGCTTCAACCTCAACGCCGTGGATTACCTGCTCAAGCCTTATACGGAAGAGCGTTTCCTGCAGGCCGTAAACAAGGCACGGGAGTTTTACAATTACCAGACCAACAGCAGCAAGAGCCAGGAAGATAATTTTTTCTTTGTGCGTGCCGACTATAGCCTCGTGAAGATCTCTATTCCCAATATCTTATACATTGAAGCCCTGGACGATTACCTGAAGATCCATCTTCATCATGAAAAAACCGTGGTGGCGCGCATGACCATGAAGGGCATCCTCGAGAAGCTGCCTTCGAAAGACTTTATCCGGGTACACCGCTCTTTCATTGTTCCCCTCGACAGGGTAAAGAGTGTGCGAAACAAAATGATCTCCGTTGAGAGCCAAAGTATTCCTTTGGGAAATACCTACGAAGAGGAATTCAATAAAGTATTCAAAGGAAAGGTCTGATCTTTTCATAGGACCGATTCGTCTGCGTAATTTTACGTATGGTCGAAGTATGGCCTGTTTTCACAGGCTTTACCTTCTCTATATATAAACTTTACTTTACAATTACTTAATTTCTCCGTCATGCTAACTGAAAGTTGGCAGGATACATTTGTGCTGTAGATTAATGATTTAAGTTATCAGTACTTAGGTTTTTTAGTTGAAGTGAAAATCCTAGAGGATATACCTTATCCAAAACCACTCTCAATGTTACTGTTTGTACTTCGCGGCCCTTGTGGCCCTGGATCCTGCATGCCCGGATGGTATCAAAAATCATAAGCTATGAGCCGGCCAGCTCCTGATGGTTGAATTTTGATTGCTAACCTAACTATCCAACATCCAAACATGAACACATCATTTTTACGACGACCTGTTAAATGCCTGGGAAAACTTCTGCTCCCCCTTTTCTTTTTCCTCTTCGCAGCAAACCTCAACGCCCAGCTGATCGGCTGGGATGCTTCCAATAACGGCGGTGGCTTCGGGGCAAGTCCCTGGGCTCCGGTGACCCTGAACAGCAACCTGACCATGAGCAATACGGGCCTGATCCGGGGTTCCAGCATCATGACCAGCGGCACACCTGCCGGCGGTTGCTGGGGTGGCGGTGGTGGCGGCTGGGGAACCACCGACCCGGGCAGCGTTTATTTTTCCTTTACCGCCAATGTCGGTTATAAAGTATCTCTCAGCAGCATTAGCAGCGCGCTCAGGAGATCGAGCACCGGCCCTACAACCTGTAACGTGGAATACTCCCTTAACGGTGGCGCCTATACAAGTGCCGGAACCTGGAATGTGAGCAGCACCTCCGGAACAACAGGTACTCCCAACAGCACGAATTTAACGGCTATTACCGCGCTTCAGAATGTGGCTGCCGGCACGGTGATCAAATTCAGGATCTCGTTTCCAGGTGCATCGGGTGGCAACTGGTACCTCACGGGCTCTACCAATAGCCTGCGCCTGAACGGCACGGTGGTCGCTGTTCCTTCCTGTACCGCACCGGCAGGCCTGGCGGCTTCCAATGTGACCAACAACTCAGCCGATCTGAACTGGAATGCCATCACAGGCGTCAGCGGCTATGAATATGTGATTGACCAGACCACAGCTTCACCGGCAGGTACGGGAACAGCGGTGGCTACAAACTCTTACGCCGCTACGAGCCTTAATCCCGGAACGGTGTATTATGCGCATATCCGCACCGATTGCGGTTCCGGTTTTTCTACCTGGACCACGACCTCTTTTACAACAGCTGTTTCCTGTGTATCGCCCTCTGTGACGGCAATCACCTCCAATACGGCTGTGTGTATGGGATCACCACTGAGCCTTTCGGTAACGGCCGGCGGCACGGCCTTAAGCTATACCTGGACAGGTGCAGGAACCTTCGGGTCGGCCAATACAGCCGGTACAACAGTAACAAACTCCACCGGCAGCGATTACACCGTTAGTATCTCCAATGCCTGCGGCACGGCCAGCGCGGTGGTGAGTGTAACGGTTAACCCGCTGCCTTCCGTCACTTCCAACTCCTTGCTGGTGTGTGCCGGTTCAATGGGTACTTTAACCGCCTCCGGTGCGGCTACCTATAGCTGGAGCACCGGCCAAACGGCCGCAAGTGCCACGGTGAATCCTGTTTCCAATTCGGTTTATACCGTAACAGGCACCGACCTGAACGGTTGTGCCAATACCTATACAACAGCGGTAGCCGTTAATGCCCTTCCTTCCATAACGGCCAATTCGCCGACGGTTTGCGCCGGGTCCACGACAACGCTCACGGCCAACGGTGCCAATACTTATACCTGGAATGCCACACAGGCTGCGACAAGCATGACAGTTAATCCAACGGCCACTACGGCGTACACGGTAGCGGGAACAGATCTCAACGGCTGTGTAAACAGCTACACCACCCAGGTAACGGTTAATGCCCTGCCTTTGGTGACCGCCAACTCTCCTTCTGTTTGTTCAGGTTCTACTACAACGCTGACGGCCAGCGGCGCCGGCACTTATACCTGGAACGCCACACAGGCTTCCGCAAGCATGACGGTGAACCCAACAGGCGCTACGATGTATACGGTGACAGGAACCGACCTTAACGGTTGCGAGAATACCTTCACCACCTGGGTAACGGTTTACGCCCTGCCTACGATTATTGCCAACACGCCATCGGTTTGTGCAGGCGGTACCACAACGTTAACCGCTTCCGGGGCAGATACGTATACCTGGAACGCGACCCAGGCTGCTGCAAGCATCACCGTGAGCCCATCAGCGAATACAGTATATACCGTAACAGGTACAGATCTTAGCGGTTGCGAGAGTATGTTCATTGCCCAGGTAACGGTTAGTGCCCTGCCTTCGGTATCTGCCAATGCTCCGTCGGTTTGTGCGGGAGGCACTACAACCTTAACGGCTTCCGGCGCATCCACTTATACCTGGAGCACAGCCCAGGCTGCCACAAGCATCACCGTGAGCCCGACAGCCAATACGGTATATACGGTAAGCGGCACGGATATGAATGGTTGTGTGAACAACTTCACCACACAGGTGACGATGAGCGCCGCTCCGGTTATGACGGTCAACTCATCCACGATCTGTTCGGGTGCCACGGCTACGTTAACCGCCTCAGGCGTGAGCAGCTATACCTGGAGCACGGGCTCCAACAGCAGCTCTGTAACGGCCTCTCCTTTGGCAGCAACGGTATATACCGTGAGCGGAAACCTGGCAGGATGCTCTGTGACCGTTTCCCAAACGGCTACCATAACGGTGAGCGCCCTTCCTTCCGTGTCTATTGCGGCTATTACCTCGGCCCTGTGTAATACAACAAGTACGGTGAACCTGGCGGGAAGTCCTTTTGGCGGAACATTTACAGGTACGGGAATTACCGGGAATGTCTTCAGCCCTCAGGCAGCAGGCACAGGAACCTTTGTGGTAAGCTACAGCTATACAGGCTCCAATGCCTGCTCGGGAATTGCCCATACCAACATCATTGTGGCAAATTGCACGGGTATGGAAGAGCTCAACCGGGCCCTGGCATTCGAGGTATATCCTAACCCTGCAAACGATGACCTTCATGTGAGCTTCCCTGATATGGAGCCGCGAACCATCAGCATCTACTCCATGAACGGGGAGCTGGTGTATTCGGAGAAAGTACAGGCGATGCAACATACGCTTCACATCCGCGAGCTGAGCAAAGGCCTCTATGTGTTGAAGGTAAATGCTGCAGAAGGCCAAAGCAGTAAAAAGATTCTACTGCAATAATGTATAAAGCACTCATCCGCCGGCTTATTTTATGCCGGCGGTTTTTTAAATAAGCACCCCTAGCCATCTATGCAGCCATGCCAAAGGGAAAGATCATATTCTTTAATGCCAGGAGTAAATTCGGGTTCATCAAAGGAGAGAACGGGCAGAAATACTATGTTCATGCCAAAGCTATCAGCGGCGAAATCCCACAGGAAGGGGAGGAGGTAGAGTTTGAGATCCGTGAAGCCAAACGCGGACCCGAGGCTTTCCAGGTAAGGAAGATAGAGAAAGACGTATAATATGCTTGTTCCATAGGAGCAAAATGGTATCGCCTTTACGCTATTTAGCGGCAATATCAGGCTTCACCGCGCCGCCCTTACCAAACAGGCGCATGGCCAGCTCCCGGCCGATGCCTTTGCTTTCCTTGAACAGGAGCTCACTGTTCACCACTACCGGAGCGCCGTATTCATCGGTTACATTGATCATCACCTGGTAGGTATCTCCTGTTTTCAAAAACTGTACATCCGCTTTGGCGGCATCCGGGCTATCGCTGAGCTCAATGTCGCAGGCTTTCACCTCATCGATCACGGCACGCACCACCTCATCGTTTTCCAATCCCGAAAAGCTGATGTTGATTTTAGCCGGGATTCCTGAATAAAGCATTTGCTGAGGATACATTTTAAAACACTGCGTCCTGAAATAATCGCGATCGCTGCCGCTGGTTGTTTCCGAAAGGATTTCCATCACCCGGTAAAGGTAAAGCTTCTCATAGCGGATGTCGGCGGCATTCTCACTGGCGCCTTCCTGGTAATTGGAAGGATCGCTGTCGTCGAGCAGCTTACGGCAGGCCCTTTCCGCGTCCTCGTCTTTTCCGCCTTCCAGCATAAATTTACAGGTAAAGAGACGGAAGTAGCGGTTGATCTTTTTGCGTGGGTCGGTAAGGGTATAGTCCTCGTATTTTTTCTCGAAGAAAGGAATACAAAAATCTTTCAGCAGGTACATGCTTTCGTCGTAGGTGAAGGTGGCTTCCGCGCAGAAAAGGTCATAGATCAGGCGGTCCCGCTCGGGATTATTAGCCATCGAATTCACAACGGCATATTCGAGCATGATCTTCTCGATCTTCAGGGCAGCAATGTCGTACCAGGCCCCGAAGGAGTACCACCAGCCGGTATCGAGGAATTTCACCAGCGCGACCTTCTTCTCGATGAGCTGGATCCGGAGAAGATTAATGGTAAACTCATAGACCGATTGGGTGAGCGTGGTATTGATGTGTAGCTCTTTGAAGTTAGCCGCCTTGTTCAGGAAAAACTCACAGCTGTCGAGCTGCCCGTCGTACAGATAACCGCGGGCGAGCGCAATGTTGTACCAGCCAAAGCCTGGCGTAGAGCCGCTTTCCGTGATCTTTTCCTGGGCCATTCGGATGGCGTTCTTTGTATCGCCGCCATACACGAGGATCATCGGCATGAAATAATCCGATTCGCTCAGCGAGAAGCGGCGCTTGTATTGCACCTTCGAGTAGTCGCGCACGGCCTCGCTGAAATCACCGATCACGTGTTCGAGGTTGGCGTAGTTGCTCCAGGAGACCTGTCCCCCGTTGATCAGCTGCTCGTAGTAATATTTGGAGCTGTCGAAGTTCTGGTTGTAGTCGTGCAGGATCGCCAGGTAATGGTAGGTGTTCAGCAGGTCACCCTCGCTTTGATAAGGGCCGTACCACAGGTCGTTGACGGACTTGTTCTTTTCTACTTCGGAGATGGCGGCATAGCATTCTTTGAAGGCCAGGGCTTCGTTCTCTTCAATGGAGTTGCCGAGGAAAGGATGTTTCTCCGACGTATAGAAGCGGTTGCGGTGGTAGAGCCAGGCGCGTCCCGTATGTACATAAAAAAAGTCGCGCTGAAAGTGATAGCCTTCCAGCCTGTCGAGCAGGGCCATCGCCGAGTCGGGCATCTCAATGCTGTTGTAGCAGGATTGCAGCGTGGTGGCGAGGTAATAGAAATCGTTGAAGCGGTTGCCTTTGGTCCGGAAATATTCCATTGAGGAAAAAATATTCCGCATCTCATAGCCATAATCCTTTTCAAATAAGGCCAGCGCTTTCTGCAGGGGGCCGAGGGCCTGCCGGTAGCCCAGGTAGTCGCTGCTGCGGTCGTATTTGTAAAGGCCTTCGTACATCCAGCCCACATAATAGGTGCTGTCGAGGCGGATGAACTCCCGGCTTCTCGGCAGGGCGTCCTTGTCTTCCGGGTTCACGCCGATGCGCTTGGCATCGATCTCGTAACGCGCCTGCTCATTGACCTGCGCGGCCGTACCCAGGGAGAAGAACGTTAGCAAGAAAAGTATAATGGTTTGGATATGGCGGTTGGTGGTTCTTGTGCCGGTGTCTTCGGGAGTCTCAGACACCGCAGGAACCTCAGACGCTGCGTGGACATCATAGATCCATCTGTCGCCTGAAGCTCCCGAAGGCAACAGGGCGTAAAAGACACTATGTTTCTGCGGTCTAAACATTCGCTTTCCCTAAATTTAATTTTCTCAGGCGGTCCATTTCCTTGTTCAGGATCTGGGCCAGGGCTTTTTGCTTTCCTTCCTTCGTGCGGTAGATCAATCGATGGTCAAGCACGGCCTGCGTGATGTCGTGGATGTCATCTTCCGTCACAAAGGTACGGCCACTCACCAGGGCATAGGCTTTCAGGCATTTCAGGAAGGTGATGCCGCTTCGTGTGGAGGCGCCGAGCGTAATCTCCGGGTGCTGGCGCGTGTCGCGTACAATGTTGCGCACGGCTGTTACCAGCTCGTCGTGGATGCTTACTTTCTCTGTTTCCTGTTGAAGAAATAAAATCTCGTTCATGGTGAGCACCTGTTTCACATGGTTCAGGTTATTCTGAATGCCGAGGTAATCGCGGTAGATATCAAGCTCGGTGGCTTCATCCACATAGCCGAAGTAGATCTTGATGAAGAAGCGGTCGAGCTGAGCGTTCGGCAGGGGATAGGTGCCTTCCGTTTCTACCGGGTTTTGCGTGGCAATGGTGAAGAACAGTTTTTCGAGCGGGTAGGTGGTTTCCCCGATCGTGATCTGCTGCTCGGCCATGCATTCCAGCAGGGCCGACTGTACTTTCGGCGAAGCGCGGTTGATCTCATCGGCCAGTAACAAATTGCAGAATAAAGGACCTTTCTTAAAGACAAATTCTTTTTTGATGTCGTCAAAAATATGGGAGCCAATGAGGTCCATCGGCAGGAGATCGGGCGTGAACTGGATCCGCTTGAACGCCACGCCATGCTCATGGTGCGGGCCCGAGATGCTTTGCGCCAGCGTTTTGGCCATCACCGTTTTTCCTGTTCCCGGGTTATCTTCCATGAGGACGTGGCCTTTGGCCAGCAAGGCGGTCAGCACAAATTTGATCTGGTTCTGCTTACCCCTGATCACCGTTTCGATGTTGCTGACCAGTTTCTGAATGTTGCCGAGCGCCTGTTCTATCTGAATCGTTTCTTCCATGTTAACTGAGTTTTGGTTTTGAAAAATAATGTAATGTCCGGTAGAGGTTTAAAAAGTGTTTGATGCGGTGTTTAAGCGGAATGCGGGTCTTGAGGGTTTTGATGAATGGCGGATAAAAATGTTGGAGCAGGGTGCGATCGTTCTCATTCAGAGAGGCTTTACTGTATTTGGCTTTTTGGTAGCTGAGATGGAATTGCGAGAGGCTTGTGCCAAAGGCCTGGTCGATGGAGTTGGCGTAGGTTCCCGGCGATTGCTGATCGTAGGCATAGCCCATTTGCCCGAGGTAGTAGAGCAGGGCCCGGTTCACATGATAGCCTTTTTCCAGCGGATCGGCATACGCCCGTTTCGCTTTGGCATGCAGCCACCACCAGGTAAGCAAAGGCATGAAGAGCAACAGCAAGCCCAGGCCGGCTATGCTGAAAAGCACGGTGTATAAGACGTTCAGCCAGTTGATGGCTTCCTGGTCTTTTTTGGCGTTTTGTTTTTGCTGTTCTTTCTTGTCGTCTTTCTTGCGGATCTTAATCTCATCTACGGGCACCGGCTCTTTCAGGCGGGCAATGACCGAGGCCAGGGAATCCTTGGGTTTGGTGTAAATCGTTTTCAGAACCTCCGCATGAGAGACAGCGGTTACCTGCATCCCTTTGAGGAGGCTGTTGAATTTTACCTCGCCGGTGTCTGATGAAATGCTCGCCAGGGAGGCATCCGTTAATATATGGACGAGTGCCTTGGAAACAAATTCGCTATCGTGGTAAAGGATCTTGGCGGTGCTGATGCTTACCTGTTTTTTGACGGTATCCGTTGACACCACTTCTCCTTCCACCACCAGGTAGGTGGCAGGAATATCGGTCGGTGGCGTTCCATCCGGCTGGGAGGCCTGTTGGGTGTTCACATCCGGGATGGTGGTGTCGAAGTCGATCCAGCCATAGCCCTGGAAATAGACCTGCACCCAGGCATGCGCCTGATCCTGGTAGAACCAATACCAGCCCGGGTTTTTGCTGCTGCGGTCGGTGGTGGAAAAGCCGGCTGCCACACGCGAGGGGATGCCCAGGGAGCGCAGCATGAATAAGGTGGCACCCGCAAAGTAAGCGCAATAGCCTTTGCGGTTCTCAAACAGAAAGTAATTGAGCTTGCTGGCACTCGGCATCCCGGGAATGCCGGGATTATCGGAATATTTGAAGAGGGGCTGGTTGAACTCGTCCTTGCTGGTAAAATAATCGCGGATGGCGATGATCTTATCGATGGGCGCTTCCACGTTTTGGGTCACTTCCCTGGCGAGCTCGCCAATGCGCTTGTAATCGGCATTGGAAGGCATATAGGTATAGTAATCCATGAAGGCCTTGTCGGGCCCTTCAATCGCCTTCACCTGCCGGAGTGTTTCAAAGCGCTCCTGCTGGAAATTTTCCAGCTCCACATTACCGGCAGGATTGTAGATGAAGTAAGCGCTGTTGAGATCGCTCACCCACATCTTGGCCTGGTAGGCGCTGCGGTATTGCTTCTTGAACTCTTTGGGTACCGACACCGGCTGGCAGTAAAAAGCGGTGGAAGGCGCCAGGAAGGTTTCAGGAGAGAGGTTCACATTATACACCTCGGTGGTGACCACTTTCCGGTTGAGGGTTCCTAAGGATTGTTTGATGACGTTGTTATCCGTTTTTTTGAAGTAGAGCGGGATCTGTGAGGGATCGGGATTAAATAAATCATTATAGGGCATGTTCGCATCCGTTTCAAAGGTTTGCGTGGCCGTATCGAATTTGGTATAGTAGCGGTTCGTAAAGTACAGCGGGTTCGGAATGTTGGTGTTTCCGAAGAAATGGTCGAGTCTTGCCACGAAGAGCAATTGCTTGTCTTTGCTCAGGGAGCCGGAAAGCTTCGACTGGTCCTTGTTCTGCATACCGCCGTTCTTTCCCTGCTGGGTCATCGATTCGCTGTCGCCCTTTCCTTCTTTTTTCTCTGTGGAGCTGCTGCCTCCCCATTCTTTTTCCACGGCCTGGAAATTGGCTTTGAAGAGACTGAGGATGCCTGCAAAAAGCAGGAGGATGATCAGGACGAAGATGGAAAGGCGTTTGCCGATGACCTTAAAGAAGCTGCTTTCCTCTTCGTTCAGGTTACGGATGAGCCCTGCCGTGTAGATCATATAAAAGGCATAAGCCAGTGGAGGCACGATGCCTCCCACGAGGGCATTCACGCTAATGTCGCTGGTTTTGGTAATGAGTACGATCTGGGCAATGAGCACCAGGGCGCTCCAGGCAATGGTCAGGTATTTTGAGCGGCTGAAGGCGTAGCCGGCCAGCCAGCCGGTGGTGAAGAGGATAAAGAAAATGTAAAACTTAACGGAGATGTAAAAGCTGTCGAACTCGCCGAAGTTAATGGTTTGAAGGCTGTTGTAGATAATCAGGTTGGCCAGGAAAACCAGCAGGGTCGTGGTGATGAAGCGAAAGCGGTAGCGGTAAATGACCAGGGCCATGACACAGCCTGCGGCAAAATACAGCCCTTGCGACAGCCACTCGTTCTGGAGGATCGTGTAGAAATTATTCAGGCGCCATAACAAAAAACACATGAACACCACCGTAGGCAGCGCCAGCAGCAGCACCTGGAAGACCAGTTTTTTGAGGCTATGTACTTTTCCTATAGGCATATCAGAGGACGGTGGCGCGGGACGTTGATTTAATGATGGACAGGATCTCTTTCTCGTTTTCCTTTAATTTGAAACGCAGCGGCGACAGGCTCCATTTGGTTTTGTAGGAGGCATGGCGGTCTTTTTCGTTTTCCACAAAGAGCCATTTCACCCAGCCGGCCACGCTGTTCTCATCCAGCGCATCGCTCAGCGGAATAAATATAATGGAGACCTCGTTGCCATAGCTTTCCGCAAATTCGCGCAGCTGCTCCGGATCGCTCAGGGAAGACACCACGAGCACCGAGGCATTGCCCGGCTTCACGATGTCTTTCAGGTTATTGTCTTCCTGCCAGTGGCTAACGGTAATGGCATAGCGCACCTGCTCCTCTGCCGAAGGCAGGTTGGTAGCGGGGACAGGCTGATCGGGAATGTAACGCACGTCGAAGCCTTTGCCCGCGAGCTGCTGATAGACCGACCAGCACAGGGTTTTATAATAGTTGAGAAAGGGAGCATCCACTACGGTATTGCCTTCCGTGGCAAATTGCGTATAGAAAGAAGCATAGAGGTAGATGTGCGAGGCGTAAGGGTCCATGATCTCAGGCACACGCACCACCAGCTCTTTGTTTTTGGCGTAGATCTTCCAGACGATGCGGCGCACATCATCGTTGGTTTCGAAGCTCTTGTAATTGATGAGCTCGCCTTCCACGCGCTTCAGCTCCTCGATGCGGGTGGTAGTCTCCTCCGTCTTGCGGGGCGAGGCTTTCAGGGCATTGAGGTCCTGCCGTACAGGGCTGATGAAAAAGCGGTTGCTGGCATCGATGGTGCTTGCCATCGAAAAGAACTGGAAGAAATCCTCGAAGTAGATGAGTACTTGTTCGATTTTGTATTCCCTGATCTCCGGGAGGTTCCAGCTGAACTGCCCTTTGAAGCTGAATTTAAAAAAGCTGCTTTGGTTGGCAATGGGTGTGAATTTTTCGGAGACCTGTGTACCGTCGTAACATACGCGGATCTTAATGAAGCCCGCTATGGGTAATAAGATGGGATGAAGCTCCAGGCTGATGACTTGTTTTCCTTCCTGTTGCGGATTGGTTTCGGTACGCAGGAGCAGGTGAATTTCCTGCCGGCGCTGTTTCCATTTGAAATAGAGAAAGGCGCTGAATACGGTGAGGAAGCCAAAGACGATGATGCTTATGCTGAAGAACAGCACCACGGAAAGCAATAGTGAAAAAATGTGTGTGTAGGCGGAGTCGGGTTGCTGGCCCAGGGTGTGAAGCTTGATGTAACCGGGAATGAGCACGGCGGCAAACACCATCAAATACATGCTAAAGGGGACAAAATAGCCCGCTTTTCGGATGAATTTAAACACTTGGCGCATACAGGATTAAGAGGTAAGTAAATTTATCGTTTATTTTGAATGTTCGGCGCTTATTGATAAAATTTAGCAATTTATAAGTGTGTACTGGTTTGCTTTTGGCGATATACCAACAGTGGTATCAGAGAAGACCGTTTTTTGTCAGGGAATTAAACGTGGCTCAGTTTAAATTTTTGGGCGTGTCCCTTCCGCCAAGGGGCGAGGCGGAAGGACCGGGCTTTCGCCACTCGCTTTTTCTATAAGCAAAAAGAGCTTATAGAAAAGAGCTCAAACAATGGCTCAATCCCTCACGTGGGTTTATCTGCATCGCGAGACTGTCTTCGTATATGGAGGCGAGATGCGCCAGGGACGGAGCGGCCTGTCTGAGCTCCTTTGTTTGTCCCGAAGGGCAAACAAAGAGCGAGTAGCGACGGCCCGCCAGGGCGCCCAAAAATAGGGTTACTACATTAAACACTTTCGAAAATGTACAGGAATATATGACCTCAGCAAAGAAATTTGTACTTTCATCCTAGTCATTTATAAAAACTCATCCCCATGGCACCGATCCGTTTGTTTCTTCTCTGTGTGTTGCTGGTTATCGCACGCACTCCATTACAGGCCCAGACCAAAACAGCCTATAACAAAGCCCTGGCCGACTCGCTCGGCGCCGACGACTATGGCATGAAGAGCTATGTGCTCGTGATCCTGAAAACGGGGAAGGTGAAGATAGCGGATAAGGCAGCATCAGACAGCCTCTTCGGTGCTCACCTGAAAAACATCGGGCGCCTGGCTTCCGAAGGAAAGCTCACGGTGGCCGGTCCCCTGAAAAAGAACGATAAAGACTACCGCGGCATTTTTATCCTGAATGTGAAAACCACGGAGGAGGCAAAGGCCCTGTTGGAAACGGATCCTGCCGTTAAGGCCGGTTTGCTCGATCCGGAGCTTTACGGCTGGTATGGCTCTGCGGCTTTGCCCCTATACCTGAAACACCACGACGAGGTGCAGAAAAAAGGATTCTGAGCTGAGGGATACAGTCCGGAGGCATTATGTCTGATGGGCGAGCGTCATCACCACCGCATGGGATGTCCTTCTGACAAGGCTCCCGGCCTTTATAACCAATGATTTTTCAGGTAATAGCAGGTAAAGGCGATCGCCAGATGAGCCAGTATCACCAGGGGATAGAAGAGGAAGATGTTCTGAATTTTGCGCAGGGGCTTTCGGATGTAGACGATATAGTCGTGCTCGGAAATGATCTCAGCCATCTGCATCTTATATAAGTCCAGCTGCGTTCTGAAGATGTAAAGATTCGCCATGTGGATCAGGGCCTTGAAGCAGGGAAACAGGAGCAGGTAAAGGATGAGCCCGTCGAGGAGAGAATCGTTCAGGTAAAAGTCCCTGTGCCTTGGGGCATCCGTGAACATAAAGGTGTACAGAAACATGGCCATGATCAGCGTATTGATCAAAAGAAGTTTCCATACCGAGCTCGCCATACGTTTCAGGATCCGGGAATAAGGCTTTATCGCATCTGTGGTCGTTATCATATCTTGTAACAGTTTGACAACACGATCTGAATCCGGCTTTATCACACTTACATAACGAGGGGGGTAGGTATTGTAATATGTAAAAGACGTACTGTGAAATTGAGAGCTCTTTGAGTGGCCGGGAAGCTGATCGGGTTCAATGCAAAGGTTAATAACTTATTGTGAATTCGGAATACGTTAGATTACGTGTTTTTAACCGTAAAAACCCTGTAAATGCTGCTATTTTAAGTGTTTTCCACATATATTAAAGTGTTTTCCACATGCTACAATTTATAGCACAAGACTGTGAGGGAATATAGTAGATTTGCAGCAGATTCTTTTGATCATGAACATTGCGAGAAATACACCAGGCGGGCCGGACCAATTGTCTTTGTTTGCGGAAGAAGAGTATAAGCCCATCGAGATCGACACGGTATATCAGTACCTGCTCGTGCTTTCCCCGCCCGATGAGCACATGGATAAAATCAAGCGCCTGAAATACCACCTGAATAACCTTGCCTACCTGGGAAGCTATAACTTGTTCTCAGTACCGCACATTACCCTGGCGAAGCTGCAATCGGTGCACCGCCAGCTCGGTAAATTCGGTAAAACCCTGCAGAAAGAGTTCATGGAATACGGTGGGCTTCAGATTACGCTCAATGGCTTTAATTACTTTGCGCATGGCAACGACCTGCGAACCCTCTACCTGGAAATTGAGGACCCTCATAAGATCGGGGCCATCTATACACTCCTGAATACCAGCCTGGGAATTCCTTTGAAAGAGTTTGTGCCTCACCTTACCGTTGCCAAAACCATCAGCACCACCAATTTCGAGGAGCTGTTCCCGCAGCTATCTCCCATGGGATACCAGGACTCCTTTACCTGCGACCATATCCTGGTGCTGGAAAGAACTATCAAAAACCAGAAAGTAAGCCACTATAAGCCCGTCAAGAAAATCAAGCTGGGATAATTTTTCCCGCAGATACTCTGTGAAATGGAACGCGGATGACGCGGATTCTTATGATCAGAGCAAGGATCAGAACAGCCACCTCGCCTGCCAGCCGGCAGACACCCTCAAGAGAGGAGTTAGAATAGTTTTAGCTTGTAAGAAATTCTATGGTCTTTTTCTGTTCCTTAAATTTTCCATGTGCCTATGTGGTTTAAAAAACAAAAGGTGCCGGTGCTTCAAAGCTCATGGCTTTCCCTGTTGCCGGATGTGTGATGCTTAATTTTTCGGCATGCAGGGCAATGGCATCCGGCAGGTAGGCCTCTTCCGATCCGTAGAGCGCATCGCCCAGGATCGGGCAGCCGAGGCTTGCCAGCTGTGCCCTGATCTGGTGGTATTTTCCGGTATGGAGCCGGATGTGCCAGAGGTAGTGTTTCCCCCGGGCTTCTATGCGGTAGTCGAGCTTTGCTTTTTCGGCAAAAGGTGTTCCTTCGGGCACCAGCAGGGCTTTCTTTTTTTCTTTGCGATGCCAGTGCTCCAGTGTTCCTTCGTCCTGCTCCGGCGCGCCGGCCGTGAGGGCCAGGTAGTGTTTGGAAACGCCGCGCTGTGCAAACTGCTCGCTCAGGTTCCGGAGGTATTCTTTTTGCTTGGTAAAGAGCACAATGCCGCTGGTGACACGGTCGAGGCGGTGCAGGTGTTGGGCATAAGGCATGCTTTCACCCGTTTTTTCTTTCAGGTAGTGCTTCACCTGTTGCAGCAAATTAGGGAAATTATTGCGGTCGGGCTCCACCATAAGGCCTGCGGGCTTATTGCAAACCAGCAGGATGTCGTCTTCATAAAGAATGGCGGGCTGTGTCATTGGCCTAAAAATAGTGATTTTCCGGGAAAAACCCCGGCCTAAGGCTGACCTTAGGTCTTTGTTGAAAGCAATTCCTTACTTTTGTATAAAGCCTACCAGCCTGCTATGGACCCAAACAAGCCTCTCAAGATCCTGATCGTTGACGACGATCGCGACGATCAGTACATGATCAGAAAAATTGTGTCTGCCCTGGCGCCTGATGCGGCCATTGTGCAGGTGTATAACGGCGATGAATGCCTGCGCTACCTCGAGGCTTATGCGCACGACCTTCCCGCACTCATCACAATGGACCTCAACATGCCTTTGGTAAACGGAATTGAGGCCACCTCGCAGATCAAAGCAAACCCGGTGGCGCAGCACATTCCGCTCGTGGTGCTTACTACCAGCGACCGTGCCAGCGATAAGGAGGCTGCCCTGGCGGCAGGCGCCAACGATTATGTGGTGAAGCCCGTCATCTACGAAGAGCTGCAGCAGGCTGTCGGCGGTATTATCGGCAAATGGCTCCGGTAGCCGTGCAGGGATGAGGTCTTTTATAGCATAAAAAATAAGCGGGCTACTGTACCTCAGCAGAAATTTTGTTTTCCTAATAAACGTTAAGGCGCCGATTGTTTTGCACAGGCTTTCTGTTTAAAAAATGCTGATTTAAATATGTGTAGCCGCTTGCGCCAAAGCAGCGCTTTGAATACTTTTATGATTATGCAAAACACTCAATCACCTCCACAAAACAGCAATTTTATTAAGGCGATGATCAAAATAGCCAATCCTGACTGGACGCCTGAACAAATTGAAGCCGAAGCGCAGAAGAAAATGCGCGAGATGGCAAATGATAACGGCGACGGAAGCTGCGAGTTCTGCTCCAGCTAACAAACCGGAAACACGTACCTAAAAAGCCGCCACGACATACCGTGACGGCTTTTTTATGTTTTGTCTGTTATTCAGGAAACGTTGGTATGCCTGATGAGGTCGAGGAAATCGCTGAGCCTGCGCTGCGATACGGGAATGGCCGCATGGTTTGCCAGGTTGATCTGCCCGTTGCGCTTCACATCGATAGACCGGATCTTTTTGAGGTTGACAATATAGCTGTGGTGTGTGCGGTAAAATTTATTTCCCGTAAGCTCTTTTTCAACCTCGCCGATATTTTTTGCGAGAAGGATGCGCTCCGTTTCTGTTGCCAGGTAGGTGTGTGTGCCGGAGCTTTCGAAATAAAAGACCTCATCGTAGCTGATGCTTTTCTTCTCACCGTTTACGGTGTAAGCATATACATGAGAAGCCTGTGGTGGTTTAACGGCCAGGAGCTTTTCGAGCCTGGCAACGCTCTTGATCAGCTCCTGTTCGTCGATCGGCTTCAGGAGATAATCCACCGCATGCACTTTAAAGGCTTTGAGGGCGTACTCGCTGTAGGCAGTGGTGAAGATGATCTTCGGCTTATACGTCAGCTTCTCCACAATGTCGAAACCTGTGCCGTTCTTAAGCCGGATGTCGAGGAAGACCAGGTCGGGTTTCTGGGCATTGATCTTTTCTATGGCCTTTTCAATACTCCCTTCGTCCACGACAATCTCGAGCTGCGGGCAATTATTTTCAATGATCCTGCGAATGACAAGTCTGTTCTGCGGTTCATCATCAATAATCGCTGTTTTCATGAGTACGGGTCTTGGGCTAATTAAATATAAAGGTACTAATTTCCTGAGTAATATTTTTTCGACATGGCAATGGTGACGCGTGTGCCGCTACTGTCCTGCGCTTCCGTATAGAGATCGGTGATCTCGATGCTGCAATGGTAATTGTAATACTGTTTCAGCAGCTGGCTTTTTTCCAGGGTAAGCCGGGTGCCTTTCGAGATGTGCGGTAAGCCATCCGATAGTTTTGCGGAAGCTTTCCGGCCGATGCCGTTATCCTCCACGGTGCAGATGATGTATCCGGCATTTTGTGTGATGTCTATCCGGAGAATGCCCTGCTTGTTTTCCAGGTTGGCAATGCCGTGCTTGATGGCATTTTCGATGTAAGGCTGAATGAAGAGGTGAGGGATCAGGGTATTGAGGTCGATGTCCGGGGCTACGGTAATGGAATATTCCAGCTGCTCGCGGAGCCTCATTTTTTCCAGGTCGATGTAGTTGGTCATGAACATCATCTCCTGCCTGACCGGGCTAAACATCTTCTCCGAGTTTTCCATGCTGTCACGGATGAGCCGCGAAAGCCGGTTGAGTCCTTCGTTGGCATTGACGAAATCTTTTTCCAGGATAAAGTATTTGATGGTATTCATGCAGTTGAAGATGAAATGCGGGTTCAGTTGCGCCTGGATGGCATTGAGCTCTACCTCGCTGATCTTCCGCTTATAATATTCTTTCTGCTCTATTTTTTTCCGGTTGCTGCTAATGCGCATCATGGCTATGATGATGACGAGGGCCACCAGCGCAACAGCCACCAGCACTTTAAACCAGAGCGTTTCGTGGATATAGGGCAGGATCTCGAAGGAGTAGGAGGCTACCTGCGGCTTTCTGTCGTTGAAGCCATCAATCGCCCTTACCTGGAAGGTGTATTTTCCGGGCGGCAGCATTTTAAGGTACACCGAGGTCTGCTTCTGGGGAGGGCTCCATTCATAATTCGTTTCGCCGATGAGCTTATGCTGGAAGTACACATTATTTTTTGAGACGAAATTCAGGCATTCGAAATCAAACTGCAGGGAATAGGTGCTGCGCTCAAAGATGTTCCGGGCCTTATCTGCGAGGGTATCGTTGATCCGGAGGCTGCTGATGGTAGGCACTACCGGCACATAGACCGGTTTTTCCGGAATGGTCTTTACCAGGCCTTCGATGGTTGGGAAAATGAAATACCCGTTGGTTTTTACGAAATTGTTTTGAAAGCCGCCGTTAAACTCCGTGTTCAGGAAGCCTGAGGCTTCGGTATAGTGAAAGGGAATGAGGTAGGCCAGTTTTTTCTGATAGAAGTCGTTGAGGTCATGTTCCGAAACACGCCACAGGCCGCGGTTGGACGTCATGTAAAAAAAGCCGTAGCGGTCTTTGGCAATACAGAAGACATCTTCATACAGCATGCAATTCTTCATTCCGTTGATAGAGGTAAAAACATGTTTTTCATAGCAGAACAGGCCCGCTCCGTAAGTACCTATCCAGAGCTTTCCGCCTGCGTCTTCGTGAAAGGCACGCACTGCTTTTCCGTTGTAGCCATTCGAGGTGTCCAGCCTGGCAACGATGCTGTCGTTCCTGAGGATATAGGCCCCGTTGGAGGTGCCCACGCAGATGCTGCCGTTCCTGAGCTCATAAAAGCAAACGATGGATTCGGGGATGCGCGTATCCAAAAAGGGTTTGATGTCCTGCTTGTTTTTTCCCCTGGCAATGCCAAGCTCTGTGCCGATCCAGATCATGCCTTTGGAGTCTTTGAAACAGGCATGCACCGTGTTGTCGCGAAGGTGTTGTGGCCCGGCAATGGTATCAAAGGGCCTGTTGTTTTTATAGATCATGACACCCTCGCCCCAGGTGCCGATGTAGGTCTCGCCGTTGATCTTCGCCAGGGAGGCATGTGTTCCCGTTCCACGCGAAAAAACCTCCTCTACATTTTCCCCGATGCGGTAAAAGGAAGGGCCGGCAACAGTCAGGACCTGGTTTTCGGAGGTGAGGATCACCGAGTTGACGGATTTCCGGTAACGGTTATCCGGCAGATGGAGGGAATAATTGTCCTTGAAGAGCAGCTTCAATAAGCCTTTCTCTGTTGAGCCTGCAAAAATGCAATGGTTCAGAGAGTCGTAGAACAGCACCTGCAGCCCTGTGGAAGGGAGTCCGTCGGCTTTGGTATAGTGGGCCGTTTTATTCCTCCCGGTGTGGATGAGCCCGTTGTCTGTTGCTAAATAGAAAGAAGCGTTGTTACTGAACAGCATATCCGTGGTTCTGCCATGTGGGACAGGGGATTTAATTGCCTGCAGGTCATCGAGCCGGTCGTCGCGGATGATGGCAACGCTCTGTTGCAAGACGGCGTATACCTGCCCGTTGTATGGGTTTTGTTTCAGGATGTGGCATTCGAGGTCACTTACCTGCTTTATCTTTTGTAAGGCCAGGTCAATGCAGGCAATGCCTTTTCGGTGATTGATATAAATCTTTTGTCCCTTTTGTACAACGCTTGTTTTAAAAGCATCCGATAGTTTGATCGGAGTACCCGGATTTTTAAATAACAGCTTGTTTGTCTGCTTAACGGGATCATAGAGGTAAACATTTCCGCTCCGGCTGATCACAAACAGGGAATCCTTGTTGGAGACGCAGGCCATCGGGTGGCAGCCTTCAATGGAAAATTCCCGGTATACCGGCGAGATGATGAAAAGCTTATCATACCAGTCGTAGCCCAGCAGCATATCGTTTTTCCCGAAATAGTGCAGGCTTTTAAAGTATTGCCTTTTATAGTGTTTGTCGGTGGTTACCGGCTTGAACCTGTAGCCGTTGAACTCCACAAGGCCATTGGCCGTAAGAAGGATCAGCTCTCCCGTTTTTTTCCGGAGGATGTTTATGACCTGGTTTTGCGGCAGCCCGTCTTTGGTAGAATAGCTGGTAACGGTAAACGGACTGTTTTTATTGAGAACGGAAACCTCGGCAATACTTCCCTCGATCTGCCCCATAGCGCTGTGGTTGCAGAAGATAAAGCAACACCATAAGCCTATGACGCGAAGAGCAAACCGCATGAGTGATTTAAAGATACTAATCTTTAAACGATATGTCATAGCGGTTTTCCCTTATAAAGAGAGAAGAGTACTGTGATCCTATTGTTTTTTCATCTGCTCGTCCGAGCGCTTCTGTATTTCGTCATAGCTCAGCTCTTCGATGTTTGTGGAAACGACCCAGATGTGTCCAAAGGGATCCACAAGGTTCCCGGAGCGGTCGCCGTAGAACTGATCTTTGACGCTCATGTCGCCCTGCACTTTGGCCCCTGCATCGAGGGCCTGCTGAAAGACGGTGTCTGCATCTTCCACGTACAGAACAATACTTACGGCTGATCCTCCCAGGCTTTGCGGGCTTTTATTGCCCCATTGCGGCATTTCCTCGGCCAGCATCAGGCGCGAGTTGCCTATCTGCAGCTCGGCATGGCCAATGACATTGCCCGGCATGGTCAGGCGTCCTATTTCGGTTGCCCCGAAAGCCTTTTTATAAAAGGCAATGGCTTTGTCTGCATTCTTTACGGTAAGGTACACATTGAGGCTGTGGTAGCCCTGCGGGATGGCATTTTTACTTTTCATGATAAGCAGGTTTTAGGTTAAAAAACAGGTTTGCAGGAAAAATCAAGTAAAGTTCGTGCCACCGGGGCCTTTACAGGCGGAAAAAGCACCCGTAAATTTTTTTTGAAAAAAATTTTGTCAAAGTAAAAAAACATATATCTTTGCACTCCCAATCACAAAGATTGGCGTTCTTTCAGATAGGATTTTTAAATAAGCGAAAGTAGCTCAGTTGGTAGAGCGTAACCTTGCCAAGGTTAAGGTCGCGGGTTCGAGACCCGTCTTTCGCTCGGAGATAAGCCCTAATGGGCTTATTTTTTTTATCCAAATCCCGGTATATTGTCATTTACAAGAATACAATATACCGTTCATGCCCCGGTGGTGGAATTGGTAGACACGCAGGACTTAAAATCCTGTGTCTTCACGGACGTACGGGTTCAAGTCCCGTCTGGGGTACTATACAGGAAAGGGAGCCGTTTTGGCTCCCTTTCTCTGTTTTAGGATAGCTGTGTGCCGCGTCTGCGTATGCAATCAGCGAGATGAGCGAATTTACCTCGGAGGTTCGAACCCGCCCATCCGAGAAGACCGCATTTTGCTTCAGCTGCTTTAGCTGGGCTTTGCAGTGAGATGTTTGGGAGTCGCTTTCTCTTTTCCCGCTGCCTTTGCAGCCTTTATGGCGTCTTCTACCGCCTCCATCATCTGGCCTCGTCACCTTTACGGCGGCTACGATGGTGATCACGTCGTAGGCGCCGATCTTGTCCTCCGCAATCAGGTTGTAAACCTTCCTTGGAAACTTGGTAAGAATGATCAAGTTTCAATATAGCCGCGAGCTTTTCCGGTTTTCTTTTCAATGTCGGTTACCTTCCAGCCGAAGTTCAACAGGCGCTTTATCACCACCGATTGCTCAAGTATGTTCAGTGGCTTGCCATCGTTGTGCAAAATATAGTCGAGCGTTTCCTGCTCCTCTGTTGGCGCTTCTACGATTAGCGCCTTCACCTGTGCAATTTTGTTTCCCTTCAGGATCGCCAGATCAATGGGCCGCTTACGTCGGTGACCGTCCTTCAGGATCACGTTATCTCCCTTATAGTAACCTGTTAGAGGATCGATCAAACCGTTCTCTACAGTATGATCAACAATATAAAAATGGCCTTTCAAGCAAAGCAAATAAGACTTTTAAACAAAGTCCCTCGGACTTTTGCCATATACCTTTGTCTTAACAAATCACCGGAGATTTAAATAAAATAAAAATGAATAGAACAATTAATAATAAAAATTAAGAAAATGAAAACAGCAGAAAATCAAAAAACAGCCTCAGTACTATTTAAAGAGTTTTTAGAAACGGTAGGAAAAGGCGATGCAAAAGCAGCAAGCTCATTATTCGCAACAGACGGTTACATCGATGCGCCTTATGTACAATCATTAGGATTCCCTTCTAAAATTGCGGGGCATGAAGCGATTGAACAATCACTATCACAAGTTAAAGCCGCAGCCCCAAACTTTCACTTCTCAAACTTCAACGTAATTATGGAAACACCTAACGAACTGGTTGCAGAATACGAAAGCGAAGCGATAATGGCCAATGGCAAACCCTACAAGCAATTATACATTGCTCATGTTACAACCAAAGATGAAAAAATAGTTTCTCACAAAGAATTTCTGAATACAGTAGTATTTGTAGAAGCATTTTTTCCAAATGGATTAAAAGATTTAATAACCAACAAATAATCAGAAATCATGAAAGTTGCTAAATATATGCTCAATAAAGAACTCCAATCAAGCTATTGGATGTTGAAAATCACCGGAAGGCTGATAATGAACAAAACCGGAGTACGACTGCTAAACAGTATTAGTGCCAGATCGAAAGGAAAAAACGTTGACGGTTTGCACTGCGAAGAAAAATACATTCCAAGCAGAAACGGTGGCCCTGATATTCGGGTTAGAATTTTTAAGCCATTGAATTGCACAGAAATTTTACCCGGCATGCTTTATATACATGGTGGTGGTATGATGTTAGGAACTCCTGAAGACTACCTGGCAATCATGAAGAACTACATCGACGCTAAACCCTGCATAATTGTGGCTCCTGATTATCGCAAATCGCTTGATTCCCCTTTTCCTGCGCCATTTAATGACTGCTACGACACCTTACTTTGGTTGAATGAAAACGTAAAACAGCTAGGTGTAATTCCTGATAAATTAATCATAGCAGGCAATAGTGCAGGCGGTGGTTTGGCCGCAGCAGTATCGCTAAAAGCAACAGATACTGAAGCAGTAAGCATTGCCTTTCAGATGCCGGTTTATCCTATGTTGGATGACCGCCAAACAACTGAATCAGCAAAAGAGAATAATGCTCCTGTTTGGAGTTCCCGATCAAATAATTTCGGATGGTCTCAATATCTGAAAGGTTTAAAAGAACAAGGAGCCGTTATACCTTCTTATGCAGCGCCGGCAAGAGCCAAACACTATTCAAAATTGCCTCCAACTATTACGTTCGTTGGTGATTTGGAGCCATTCAGAGATGAAACTATTGAATATGTTGAACATTTGAAAAGAGAAGGCGTACCGGTAACATTCAAGCTGTTCAAAGGATGCTTCCATGCTTTTGAAGTAGCATTTCCCAAGCTGGAAATCAGTAAAAAAGCGTGGTCATTTCTTTTAACTTCTTACAGTAACTACGTTGACAAATACATTTATTCAAAATAGTCCCGGAAAAAACAACTAAAATGGTCTTTTCAGCAAAGTAAATAGGTCTATTAAACAAACAGTAAAAAACGGAAGCAGCTTAGCTTTGTATAAGCAAAAGCAAACAATTATCAATTTAATACTAAACACAATGACAAATTTTCAAAATAAAATTGCCCTTATTACAGGAGGTAATAGCGGAATCGGATACGCTACTGCAAAAATGCTCAGCGAAAAAGGAGCAAACGTAATTATTACGGGCAGAAGAAAGGAAGCAGTTGAAAAAGCCGCTTCTGAGTTAAATGTTACCGGATTACTGGCAGACCAATCCAAAGTATCTGATATTGAAAACCTGGCTTCGCAAATTGCTAAACAATATGGGAAGCTGGATATTTTACTTATCAATGCAGGTATAACAAAAATTGCGCTCATCGAGCAAACAACAGAAGATATGTTTGACGAAGTGATGAATGTAAATTTTAAAGGAGCATATTTTACATTAAGTAAGCTTATTCCTCTTCTAAATGATCATGCATCCGTTGTATTGTTATCCTCTTCATCGGCCACCATTTCACCACAACAAGGATCGGTTTATGCCGCAAGCAAAGCAGCATTAAATGCCGTAGTAAAAATTGCTGCCCTTGAATTAGCATCCAAAAAAATAAGGGTTAACGCCGTAAGCCCTGGGCCTGTTGCTACAGCGATCATGGACAAAATTGGCTTAAACGATGACTTGGAAAATTATTTGTTGAGCACTATTCCATTATCAAGAATGGGCAAACCCGAAGAAGTGGCTGACATGATCACTTATTTATCAGGCGACAATGCTGCATTCATCACAGGTTCCATTTTCTCAGTTGATGGCGGCCAATCCATCTAAAAAAAAAATATTCAGTATAAACAATAAATAGAAACATGAAAACAACGAATTATCAAGGTGCGTTACAACAACCAATAAACTCAGGATTCAACGCCAAATCTACAGCATCAGATGCTATAAAAGGGATTGATCTTAGCGGGAAAATTGCAATTGTAACTGGTGGCCATAGTGGCATTGGCCAGGAAACCACAAAAATTCTTTCAGAAGCGGGAGCCACTGTTATTGTTCTTGCGAGAGATGTGGCAAAAGCACATAGAAATTTAAACGCCATTCTTAACGTTGAGATTGAAGGAATGGATCTTGCTGATCCTTCATCTATTGATGCGTTTGCAAAGAAATTCATTGCAAGTGGCAGACCAATTCATTTTTTGGTTAACAACGCAGGAATTATGTGGGTACCATTGCGCAAGGACAGCCGTGGATTTGAATCTCAATTAGCAACTAATCACTTAGGTCATTTCCAATTAACAGCCCGCTTATGGCCTGCATTAAAAATAGCAAACGGGGCAAGGGTTATAAATCTATCGTCTTACGGTCATCACTACTCCCCTTTTAATTTCGAAGATCCTAATTTCGATCACAGAGAATATGAAACATTATCGGGTTATGGACAATCAAAAACCGCAACCAACTTATTTGCGTTAGAGTTAGATAGCCGCGCTAAAGAATTTAATGTTCGTGCTTATTCAGTGCACCCGGGTAATGTTGGAGGAACAGATTTGGGAAGAGAAGCCGACTTAGAACTATTTAAGAAATTGGGTATTTTAGATGATATTGGAAACATTCGCCCGGAGGTTGCAGCTACACTTAAAACAATTCCTCAAGGAGCTGCAACAACAATTTGGACGGCGACAAGTCCCATGCTTAATGAGCTTGGCGGGGTTTACTGTGAGGATGTAAATATTGCCAAGATGGATTCTCCTGATTCACCGGCCACTGGTGTAGCACCTTATTCACTAGATGAGAGTAGCGCTAAGAAGCTATGGAAATTAAGTGAAAAAATGATAGGCCTTGAATTTCAGGTTATTTAGTAACTTTATAAAGCAGTAAAATGGATTTTCAATCAAAATATATAACCCCCGAGATCAAGTTATCAAACTACAAAGAGAAACTTCATACCACTGATGTAACTTTTGAAAAACATGGTTTGATTTGGTTTATTTCTGGTGAAACAAAAATAATTACGTCGGAAGGGTCTTACTTGTTCTATCCTGGTGACATTTTTTTGATCCCAAGAAATCAGATTGCCACTGTAGTCTTGAATCCTAAAGACGGCGAGGCGCATAAATCAGTTGCCATGCACCTCACAACCGAAAGGCTAAAAGAGTTTTACGGCAAACTGGATATTAAACCAAAAACGACAAACAGCAAAAAAATATTAAGATTCAACAATCATCCCTTACTACAAAGCTGTTTAGACTCGTTAATTCCATACTTCGAAATGGAAGGAATATTTCCTGAAGAAATCGCTTCACTGAAAATTACAGAAGCAATCAGTATTCTTCGGGTTATTGATCCTGGTATTGATGGCCTGTTGGCAAACTTTGAAGTGCCTGGAAAGATCGATTTGACGTCTTATATGGAAAAGAACTACATGTTCAATATGCCATTGGAAAAATTTGCATACTTAACAGGTCGCAGTTTAACAACGTTTAAGCGTGATTTCAGTAAGGCTTTTAATGTTACACCACAAAAATGGCTCACCGAAAAACGATTGGAATTAGCATACTATCAATTTGCCGAAAAGAAGAAGAAGCCTGTTGATGTGTACTTTGAAGTTGGCTTTGAAAACCTGTCCCATTTTTCCCATGCATTCAAAAAGCAATATGGTTACTCTCCTTCAGTTTTAATCGAGCAGCGATCGGGCCGATAAAAAGCAAGTCCTCGGGATCATTTAACAAACACAAAAAACTTTAAGCAATGCTTAGTGTATTATTTATACAACTAATTAGGAAAATCATGTTTAATAAAAAGAAAACACCGGTTGTTACAAGCTATACGTCAAACAAAGTTTTGAAAACAATAGCAAAGGATTGGCAGGGTACACCCCTTGATCAGGATGGATTATTCATTAATCCTGAATTTCCAACCATCCTTAGTTTCAGAGAAATATTCAAATACCTGACTACTAAAAATCCGCAACGATCAATTAAGAAACATGATCCATGGCATATTCCGGTACTTAAAGATGATGTTTGGTTGAATGATCCTGAGGATAAAATAGTGTGGCTAGGTCACGCCAGTTTCTTCATTCAGCTGGCTGGTTTGCGAATATTGATTGATCCCGTGTTTGGTGATTTGGCGGTTGCTAAACGTCATTCGCAGTCGCCTGTGGACCCAAAGAAATTATCCAACATCGATTACATTTTGATATCCCACGCCCATTATGATCATTGCGACAAGAAAAGTATAAAGTTGCTGGCTGAAAATAATCCACAAGCTACCCTACTTTGCGGATTAAACCTCGACAAACTGATAAGCAAGTGGGTCGGTAATTCAGTACAAACCGCAGGTTGGTATCAGCAGTATAAAACTAAAGGTGATTTGCTTATCACATTTGTACCATCACGCCATTGGGCAAACAGGAGCCTGTTTGATGTAAACACAACACTTTGGGGAGGCTTTGTTATTCAATCCGGGGATAAGTGTATTTACTTCAGTGGAGATTCGGGTTACGGTTCTCATTTTAAAGAGATCGGAAAATACTTTCCTGATATCGATGTAGCTATGATTGGAGCCGGAGCCTATGCGCCCACCTGGTTTATGGGCCAACATCATCAAGACCCATACAAAGCGCTGGAAGCCTTTAATGCAGTTGGAGCAAAAACGTTTATTCCTTTTCATTATGGTACGTTTGATTCAGCCGATGAACCAATGGGAGAGCCTGAACAAATATTAAATAAGCTTAACGCTGAAGGAAAGATCAGCACATTAAAAATATTGAAGCTTGGAGAAAAATTTCAGATCTAAGAATTGATCACCTAAAAACTAATACTATGTACGTTAATAAAAATTTACCGTTAAGAACAGTGATGCAAACAAGTGGCATTCACCTTGTTTGGATCATCGCATGGATCAGCTCCGTCCTTTTCCTTTTTAGCTATTTAGGCCTTAAATGGATAAGCGTTCCATGGGACGCAGTGGCAGTTGTGGCTACAGCTGTTTCCTTTTACATAGGCTTTAAAAACAATCAGGCTTATGATCGATTATGGGAAGCTCGGAAAATATGGGGCGCAATTACAAATACAAGCCGTATGTGGGGGAGCAATTTGCGTGGATTCGTAACGCCTCAGTTTACCGATAAGTCTGCTTCCGATGATTACATAAATGGCACTATCAAGAAAATGATTTATAGACATATTGCTTACGTATATATATTAAGGACACAATTACTTGTACCGGCACCATGGGAACATGTTAGTCTCAATTCCCGCGTCGCAAGCGTCAACCGGAACAGGATGCGAAAATTTGGAGTCGGAACATTCGAACACGATCAGCATCAGGTTTTAGAGAAACACATGGAGAAAGATGAACATCAAAAATTACCTGAAGTTGTAAATATGGCAACGCATATAATCGACCTTCAATCTCAACATCTAAAACAACTTCGTAAAGAGCACCTGATTGATGATTTCAGACATATGGAATTGCAAAAGCTGTTAAATGATCTTTACATTTACCAGGGTCAGGCAGAAAGGATAAAAAAATTCCCATTACCTCGTCAGTATGGAAATGCAAGCAGAATCTTTATTAGTATTTTCATTTTTCTTTTACCCTTCGGATTAATTACGGAGTTCTCAAATTGTGGTCCATATGGCCTCTGGCTTTTTGTTCCGGTGGTTTCGATTATTGCATGGATTTTTTTAATGATGGAGTTAGTTGGTGATTATTCCGAAAACCCATTTGAAGGTTTGGGAAATGATGTACCAATGCTCTCCATATGTAGAACAATTGAAATTGATCTAAAGCACATGATCCAGGATTCAGATATCCCGGAACCAATAAAAGCAAAAAACGGAATCCTGATGTAAAGCACAATCAGATAGACTTGCAATCAGATCACAGCTATCAAATCGTGATGGAATCAAGAAGGTCTAACAATTCGGCAATTTCACTTAAGGTAAAGCCAAACCCCTTAATACGCTTAATTAGGTACAAATCTGGCCAAGGCATCGCCTTATACGCACTTTTCCAATATCTGCAACCTCTCCAGCGCCGTTTTCTTATCTATAGTAAGGGGTGGAAACAGCACTATATTCTTCTCTTGACTTACTAAAAGCAACCCTTCTTTCAGACACTTCTTGCGAATTTTTTCCGGGTATTCTTCATCCTCGAATTCAATCCCGATAGCGAGTCCTATCACTTTCACTCTCGCTTTCTTTTTGAATTTCATCTGCGACAGGGTTTCATTGAAAACCGCAGATAAATCTGTCTGATTATATCCAAAAATGTTCAGTTTTATCCGTGCTGGGAATAAAAACTGAGCACAAATAGAACTTTTCGGCTTTAAGAAATTATTTATAGAACTGTTTCAATTCCATGAAAGATTTGAGTTTTCTAATTTGGTTGAAATCATCCACAAAGTTCGATAATTTCAACCTGTAGGGTACTTAAGGAAAACCCGCTGATTTTCAGCGGTTTTTTTCATTTACCTATAGGGGTAGCTTTATATCTACTCTGTTTCAAAAAGTTGGGTGTTCGGGTCTTCTCTTCTACTTGTATTTTTTTCAGCGGGCTATCTTGTTTGATCCAGCTGATGTCACTGATAAATATTTACTATTCATATGAGTGGCTTTTAGGTTACTGCCTCAATACATAAATGTTCTATTGATTTCATATAAGTATCAGGATGTATATTTGAGCAAAATGTAAAAGCAGTTTGTTTTCTTTGATTAAGAAATACCGAAGAAGAGGAACCCGCTGTTCCACCATTGATTTTGAGGATTGGTTCTTCAGAATCAAAATTAACCAATAACCAACCTAAGCATGTCTTCACACCGGGTTTAGCAGGAAATGTATTTTGAATTTGTGTTGCAATCGCCTGGTCTTCAAAATTAAGTGACATTTTAGCGAACTTGGATAAATCTTCTGCCGTTGATATAAGCCCCAAACTACCATTGAATATTCCTCCATTCCAGCAGGATGTTTGATTGCCATCCTTATCAAGGCCCGGGCAGAATAACGTTGAGATGTTTACCAGGTCAAAAGATGTATCTTTCATATCCAATGGTTTCAATATTCTTTCCTCTACTATTTTTGAAAATGGTTTCTTTTCAATTTTTGAGAATATGTAACTCAGTAGCGCAAAGCCTAAATTAGAATAACTGACCTTCAGTCCAGGTTTAGATTCCATGACAAGGTTTTGACCCAGATAGATCATTAAATCGTCTTCTTCAAAATTACAAAAAGGGTTTTCTTCTATAAAATTTTCCCGATCATCGTACCCCGGCGGCATTCGTGGTAAACCTGAAATATGCAGCGCCAATTGTCTGAAACTAATGACCGGACTTCCATATAACTTAAATGGAATGAATGAATCTATTGGGTCGTCCAGGCTAATTTTTAAATCGGTTACCAGCTTTGCAAGAATATTTCCTGTAAAAGCTTTAGTTACGGAGCCAATTTCAAAGGCTGTTGCTTTGTTATCAATTTCCTTTAATTCAAGCGGATTTTTCCTTAGCCCTAAAAATTTTGTTTTATCTGTTTCAGTTACCGAAATTGATATTTCTGTCCCAACAGGCAATGTATCGAGAACTATTTTGATTTTTTCTATGAAATCAGCGAGCATAACTTGTTCTGGTTGCTTTTGGGCCATGGCTTCCATTGAAGGGCCTTCAAAAATGTTATTCTAAATTTAGTTATTTTATTGCCAAAGTCGATCTTAAATACCTCGAAAACAGAAGTTGAGTGTTTTAGATACAGAGCTGGTCCCGGTTAATGTACTCCCAAGCGACTAGCGTACAAATCCCAAATCTGAGCAAGAACCCGCGTATCTTCCAGGGTTGAGTTCAGGTTTGGTATCGTCTGGGGTACATTTGAAAAAAGCCGCTGATTTTCAGCGGCTTTTTTGTTTCTTAAATTTGCTCCTCGACTTAATACTACTGATTTTTAATGACATGATGGTTCGAGTCCTTTCAGAGTCATAACTATTTCTAGTTAAAAGAAACCCGAAACTCTAATAGTGATTATTGGTTTTTGTTTTGAGAAGTTTACTGAATGACCAAGTGAGATGGCAAAATTTGCATATCCTTCATGAAGGATAATACAAGTTTGTTAAGAGCTAAACGTGCTTGAGCGTGAAATTCGAGAAGTTATTTACTTTTCATTCAAAATAAGTTCCCTCAAACGTTCCTCATTGTCGTCTCCCCATTTGCCTAAAGCAGCTATAATAGGAATTATAGTTTTTCCAAAAGGAGTTAATGAATATTCTACTTTTGGCGGCACCACTGCATAGATTTTCTTTTTTATTAAATCGTGGGCTTCGAGTTCATTCAATTGTACATTCAAAACTCTTCGTGAAGCATCCGGAATTTTTCGTTGTAATTCGCTGGGACGTTTATGTCCTATATGGATAAACCAAAGTAAACGAATCTTCCATTTGCCGTACAACACCTCGCCTATAAGGTCAAGGCCGCAATTTAGGTTTAAAGGAATTTTTCTTTCGCGCATAATACAAAATTAACCTATGGTTCTTCAAGAAACAATAGGGACAAATTTATCCCTATGCAATTCGATTACCCGTAATTGTTTTAGCAACTCATACGTCAGAAATTTGTAGTGTCAATTTTAAAAAGAAAAACAATATGGACTACAACAATGAGTTAAATGGAAAAATTGCCCTGGTAACAGGCGGAACAAAGGGGGCCGGAAGGGCAATTGCAGAAAGGCTGCTACAAGCCGGAGCAACTGTTATTATTACCGCAAGGAACGCACCTGAAAATCTCACCAGGAACCTGCATTTTATTGCAGCAGATTTGAGTACGGAAGTAGGAACACAAAAGGTGGTAGACGAGGTCTTGTCAAAACACAAAAAACTCGACATCCTTGTAAACAATCTGGGAGCGTCGGAAACTCCGGGTGGTGGTTTTGCAGTTTTAACGGATAAAGACTGGGAGAAAACCCTGCAAACAAATCTATTTGCACCAGTGAGATTAGACCGGGGATTTTTACCCCTGATGCTTGAACATAAAAGCGGCGTGATCATTCATATTGCTTCAATTCAAGGGCGTCATCCATTATATGATGCAACGCTTCCGTATGCAGCCGCTAAGGCTGGACTGATCAATTACAGTAAAGGCTTATCAAAAGAGGTATCATCTAAAGGGGTTCGGATACTGACAGTTTCTCCAGGATGGATTAATACTGAGAATACCAAGAATTTTTTAGAGCGAATTTCAAAGAGTTCAAACTCATCTATTGAGGAGGCCCGACAAAGTGTTATGAATGCTTTGGGTGGAATTCCCTTCGGAAGGCCAGCAGAACCTGAAGAGGTAGCTGAACTGGTTGGTTTTTTGGTTTCTCCAAGAGCCAACTATTTAACAGGGACAGAATTTGTCATCGACGGCGGCACAATACCAACAATTTAATAACCAATAAAAATAAAAAATCATGAATTTACCAAAAGTAATAGCTGACGTAGTAACAGCTCAAAACCAATTCGACAGTGTAGCATATGCTAATTGTTTTTCTGAAGCTGCTGTCGTGTTTGACGAAGGAAAAACGCATACCGGAAGAAAAGCTATCGGGGAATGGATCGATGAATCAAATAAAAAATATAAATCAGTGATGAAGCCTCTATCAATAACGAATGAAGGTACAACAAGTGTTTTATCAGCAGAGTGCTCAGGAACATTTCCCGGAAGCCCCATTGTTTTAAAATTTCATTTTGATATAAAAGATGGGCTGATTGAAACTTTAAACGTAACAGGTTAAATCAATCTACCTGAAGCTTTGAACCATACAAGTCCCAATTCTGAGCAAGAACCCCGCACGTCTTCCAGGTTTCCGTTCAAATTGTGTCCTGTGTGGGGTACTTTACGGAAAACCCGCTGATTTTCAGCGGTTTTTTTATTTTTATTTTGGAATCAATTAACTTTCCGATTTGCAAGACCTTAGGAGTTCGAGTCTTTTAGGCTAAAAATAAATTGATTTGCTCTAACGGACCAGTTGTTCGCAGTCAGTGACTAAAAACCAGACTGATTTATTAACCGCTTTAAATAGTAATCTTTGCTAATCATTTTATGTAAATTTGTTTCTACAAAAGAATTGCCATCAAATTTTATGCAATGGAAAAGCGACTACTTGAAATCATTGAAAAAACAGAAATAACTAATTTGCTTATTAATTATTTCAGAGCTATAGATGAAAAGCAACTTGACACAGAAATAGTAAAAGAAACATTCACATCTGATGCTAAGATCGTTAAACCTAATGGTGCAATATCAGTAGGGCATCAGGAGATACTTGATGGGCAACTAAAAAGTTTTGAAAGATTTAAGGCTACGCAGCACGTGACAAGCGACTTTACAATAGAGATTTTAAACTATGAAGCGTCTATTAGAACGAATTTAAGCGCTATGCATATCTGGGGTGCGAATGCTGAAAACGCAGATCTTGAGGGGAAGCATTTCCACGCTGGAGGAGTGCTCTCGACCAAAGCAATTAAGGAAAATGGGAACTGGTTGATTAGCGAGTGGATATTCAAAAATGTATGGCGCTTTGGGGATGGAATGAGTGAAATGGCTAGGTTCTCCCGCCCGTCATAAGTTCGCCATACAACCCCCAAATCTGAACCAAAACCCGCAGATCTTCTAGCATGGCGTTCGGGTTTGGCATCGTAAGGGTACACTTCTCCCAAGTGGCTACCGTTTCGCGCGAACGGGTAGCTTACTGCCGTATGGGCTCGTAATAAAGCACGATTGCACCGGAACCAAAAGTTTTTGTTGTTAAGAGTTTAAAAATGCTTCTGTCATTTATTTTGTCAAATAATGGGAGGCCTTTTCCAATTACGACGGGATGAATACAAATCTGAAGCTCATCAATCAAATTAAGGTTCATTAACTGGATAATTAAACTTCGACTTCCAACCAAAATGTCTTCGCCCGGTTGTTGCCTGAGCTCTGAAACTTTTTCTTCAATGGGTTTATCTGACAATTTAGCACTGTCCCACCCCGGATTTTTCAGCGTATGCGAAAAAACAATTTTGGGTATTTTGTCTATTACTGCCGCAAATTCGTCCATGGATCTTTCTCCTGATGGATTTTTTAGCAGTGTTTGCCAGAATTGCATAAGTTGGTAGGTCGTCTTTCCATATAAAATTACGCCTGCCTTGTCTAATAATTCAGAGTAATGTTCATGTAATTCTTCGTCCGGAATTCCTGCTGTGTGGTCGCAAAATCCGTCAAGTGTGATATTCATTGCTGCAATGACTCTTCTCATATTTTTTCTTTTTGTTACCTGTTTTTAAGATGAGATAAATGAAATTTTTCATCAATCTACTGCCAGCTCCTTATAGCTAAAATAACAAATTAGAATTTAATAAAAGGTAAAAACAGCTATAGGACTTATTTTTTATTTGTCTTTATTTTCACTAATCAGTTTGAACATGTTTTTATTGAATGAAGGCAGGTTTTTTTCCAGAACCGAAAAAAATTCAATATCCGCATTTTCAACATTGGCCAAAGCAACGTGTAAAACCTTTTCGCCTGCTTGTGTTAATCTTACAATTTTAGCTCTTGTATCAGTTGTGTGCCCGTGCCGGCTAATGAATTTTTTTACTTCCAGGGTCCTCAGCACTTTCGATACCATCATTCTGTCAGCATTGCCCTGATTGGCAATGTCTACCTGTGTTACATCGGGTTTAGTTTTAGAAAGCCATGCCAGGGCTGCCAATAGAACAAATTGTGTTTGCGTAAGATCCAGAGGGTCCAACACTTTTTTCTGATTTCGTTGCCAAATTAAATTCAGCTGTCCCAGCAAATATCCCGGACTTTCTTCCGGGCTTTTAAATTTGAAATTGATCTTGTTCTGCATATTCTTTTCCGGCATTGTTGACGAAGCTAATGTAAATCATTTTACAGAATTTCAGCCAAAGTTATTTCGACTCTAAAAATGTAAGTTTGTATCCGTCAAGGTCTTTTACATGGAATGCTCTGCCGAAAGGTGTGTCAATCACCGGCCCCGCAGTGGTTACTCCATTCGCCATGAATTTTTCTTTCAGTCTGTCTACGTTTTCCGTCACAGCAAACCAAATCGCCACACCAATTCCTAACTCTTTTCCTTCGATTGGTTCGAGGGGCGTACGAATAGCAAAACTGGCCTGCCCTTGATTGTATTTAAAAATGCAGGCCTGCGGATTAGTGTCGCCGATTTCAAATCCTAATTTTTGTGTGTAGAAGTCTTTTGATGCTTCCAGATTTATCACTTGTAGTGATGCAAATGTCAGTTGTTTCATGTTTATAGTATTAATTGTTGTCGCAAATATAATATACGCGACAACAATATCCAAATTAATCACTTGTTTTACACCAATCTTCCTGATATAGCTTCATTAAAAGACTAAATAATGATCATTTTTCTGTATTCATTGCTTAGGGAGCTAATCTCCTGATGTTCCATTGGCGTGTTTCGGAATCCTGGTTGTATTCTATCCGGTCGTGCAGGCGGTTGGGTTGTCCCTGCCAGAATTCATACGTATAGGGAGTCAGGCAATATCCGCCCCAAAACGGAGGATAGGGAATTTCTTTATCCCTGTATTTTTCTGCAAAGATGCGGTAGTTTTCTTCCAGCTCAGCTTTGTCTGACAGCTCATGGCTTTGGGTAGATATCCAGGCAGAGATTCTGCTTTCTACAGGGCGTTCCTTAAAATAACTCTCCGAAACAGTGGGATCTGTTTTGCTTAAGATTCCGGCGATCCGTATTTGCCTTTGTAGCTGAGGCCAAAAGAATAGAACAGAGACATGAGGGTTTTCTTCAATTTCCTGGCCCTTACGGCTTTGATAATTGGTATAAAATACGAAGCCTTTTGGATCAACACCTTTTAAAAGGACGGTTCTCAGCGATGGGATGCCCGACTTGGCAGCAATAGCGAGGATCATGGCATTCGGTTCCGTCACCTCCGAATCGAGTGCTTCATTAAACCAGTCCTTAAACTGTTCCAACGGATCCGGTTTTACCTTTTTTTCGTCCAGTAATTCTCCCTCATACTGTGTGCGTAATTTGCTAATGTCTTTTTTCATATTGTTTATTTTTATAGGTTCGGCTTATGCAGTAGTGCTAAATACAGCCTGATCAGGTTGCCTGGACCAATAGCGTTTATCAAAGGCCAGGCAGATGTTTCTTAAAAAGTCTTTGCCTTTTTCTGATAAGATCACTTTATTATCCAGGATGCTGATCAGGTTATCTGTCAGCAATCCGCTTAACCTGTTTTTGCTTTGGTCTAAAATGAGTTGATGGCAGAATGTTGACCCGAAATCACTCTCATGCCGGCACATTAAATTCAAGATATGTTGTCTTATCAGCAGATCTTCGTTACTAAGGACATGCCCTTTGTGTAGGGGGAATTTTCCCTGAACCACCGCTTCCCGGTATTCTTCCACCGTTTTTAGGTTTTGAGAGAAAGCAGACCAGGAATCACTGATGGCAGAACACCCCAGGCCGATCAATAGTCTGGTGCGATTAGTTGTGTAACCCATAAAGTTTCGATGAAGCTTGCCGCTCGTAAAGGCGCTTAACAATTCATCATCGGGCAGGGCAAAATGGTCCATGCCTATATCCGAATAGCCTGCCGTTGCAAATAATGCTTTACCGGTTTCATAGAGCATCCTTTTTTCAGAAGCGACAGGCAAATCTTTATCTGTATAAGCCCGCTGGCCGGGTTTAAGCCAGGGCACATGGGCGTAACTATAAAAAGCGATACGCTCCGGTTTTAAAGAAATAATCTGCTCAACGGTTTGTCTTACCGAGTCCTTTGTTTGATGGGGAAGGCCGTATACCAGGTCAACGTTAACAGAAGTGTAGCCTGTTTTTCGGGCCAGATCTATGACCTGTGTTACCTCTTCCACCGTCTGGTAGCGATTGATGGCTTGTTGTACGCTTGCATCAAAATCCTGTATGCCAAAGCTTACTCTTTTGAAGCCAAGATTGTACAAGGTCTGCAGGTGTTGAAGGGTAGTGTTTCCAGGATGCCCTTCAAAGCTAAAATCGTACTCTTCGGCTATATCAGCCGTGCTTAATATAGCACTAATGAGGTTATGTAAATTCTCTGCCGAAAAAAAGGTAGGTGTGCCTCCTCCCAAATGTATTTCTTTGATCAGTGGCTTACCATCGAATTGTGCCAGGTATAAGCTCCATTCCTTCAGGAGTGTTTCTATATAAGGCAGTTCTACCTTATGATTCACGGTTATCCGGGTATTGCAGGCGCAATACGTGCAAAGGCTTTCACAAAAAGGCAAATGAATATAGAGACTGATACCCTCTTTATTGGATGACGTAAAGGTGTTTTTAAGATGATCTATCCAGCCGGCTTCCTGCAGATTATCATCCCAGTAGGGTACTGTGGGATAACTCGTGTAGCGCGGAGCCGGAACGTTGTATTTTTCCACCAGGTTCTTCATTAACCTCATTGTTAAAACCGGTGCTGCTTAAATTGATCGGTCATGTCCTTTATTTTCGGGAACAGGACATTGTTTTCGATGTGAATGTGCATGTGAAAATCAGCTTCAAAGATTTTAAAATCGTTCATCAGCGTATTGTATTCCTGTGAAACCTCAGGCGCTGCTTCGAACTCATGGAGCATTCGCTTGATTTTTCTTAACGTATTGACCGTCTGTGTATGTTCCAGTTCCAGTGTTTTGATCAGGCCGGTGGTTTTTGAAACAGCAGCCTGGAATAAGGTAACTTTTTCTTTTTGAAGAACAAGAAGCTTCCTGATTTGAGGAAACAATAATTTATCTTCCTTTTCGCAATGGCTTAAGAGTATTTCTTTTAATTCCCCAAATTCTTTATCTATGAGGCAAAGGAGTTCTCTATGTGCCAGGCCGGCCGGCGAGTGGGTGACCAGATGTTGTATGGCATGATGGATAGCTGCCAGCGTTTCGGCTTCGTTATCGTGATGCTGCCCGTTAATAGAGTTGATCAAAAGCTCAAGGTCCATGTCTTCGATCGTATAAGGGTGATTGGAATGTTTTTGAAGGTTATTGAGTTCCCCGTCAATTTCGGTGAACCGAAGCCCTTTTTCATCACAGGCTTCTTTTAAAGTCTGGTTTCCGTTTTGATAGAAATCGAAACCGTATTTTTCGAACAGGGGAATACATTCCGGAATATGGATGGCTAACTCTGCCAGTTGCAGTGTTTTCATAGGATAAACAATTACTTGGTTGATGGTTTATGGCAACAATTTAAGCTTGCCGGTTTTGCATGTATTTCAGGCCGATCTTCGCTGAGTTTAGGACTGATGTAACTAATCCCTAGATTGAGGCCTCTTAAAATGAGCAGCACGGCCATAATACCGATGAAAACAGGTACGGCCTTATGGATGATATGGCGGGTTTTCAGGCTCAGCAAATGGCTGCTATAGCTTACCAAAAACATGAGAGGGAGTGTCCCGGTTCCAAAAAAAGCCATGAAGAGCAGGCCTTTAAGAACAGAGCCTGTCGCAATAGCTCCGGCAATTCCCATGTAAACCAGGCCACAGGGTAATAAGCCATTTAACAGGCCGATGCTGAAAAAGGAGCGGATGCTGCGTTGTTGAAACAGGTGTGCAATTTTATTTTTCAACCGGTTTAGCAGGCCATAGAGCTTTCCGGTAACACTGAGGTGATAGGCAAATCGTTTGGGAACAAGAAGCGCCAGTAAAATTAAGGCTCCTAAAAGCACGGATAAGTTTTGCTGGTAGCCGAACAGGGCGAAACTTTGCCCGATCAGACCAAACAGTATACCAAACAAAGCATAGGTTAGGATCCTTCCCGAATTGTAGGCGAGTATGGAGATTGTTTTTTGAGAAGCACTTTTTTGATGTACCGGTAATGCCAGCGCTATAGGGCCACACATCCCCACGCAGTGGAAGCTCCCCAGAAAACCCAGTGATATGGCAGCCAGAATATAGTCCATCAGATGGTAATAATGCTTTCTTTGTAATAGGTCGTGGAATTATTTTTCCAGGACAGGCACATTTTGTAAATGCCTTTGTGAAGTGATCTTTTAGAAATCGTTTGCTCGCCATGTGGGTCAAATACCAGCTTCAATCTTAAATCCCTGGATGCATCAGACGGTCTGAAAAACACAATTTCTCCCGTAAAATCCTTAGCCATCTCTGCACCCGGAAAGCGAAGAACAATGCAGGTATCCATCAACTGATAGTCAATGGTTACTTTCAGCTTCTTTTCATGTGTTATGGCGTCTATCCGTTGCTGGTAATTGAGCTCCTGCTCATAATAATCTGTTGCCACCAGCTCTGATTTATTGGAGCTGCTGATGATGACCATGCTTGAAATCAGGATGACAAAGCCTGTGTATAATACGGTGATTTTTATTCCCCAACTCATGATAGGTTATTTTTTAATGATGTGTGACTGGCCCAGAAAACTGGTCTTTACGGTTTTAATCCGTTTGTTGTTGCTGTAGATTCCGATTTTTAATTCTGTTTTTCTTTTTTTGATGTCTTTTTTATTCAGGAAAATAAAAAAGCTCCCCTGTGTCATCCCTTCTTTTTTTACGCTGAGCGCTTTGCCTATTACCTGAATATCCGCTCCCTGGAATTCTTCTACCTTAAGCGTTACGGGCAATTCGTTACGGGTTTTATTCACCAGTTTGATCGTAAATAAATTACTGACCTGGTCGTTTGGCTGCTCCTGGTAAAGCATGCCTTTTGCCCTTATGATCGTTGCATCAAAATCGGAACGGCTGATCAGCAGAAAGCTTTCCACGCCGATCAATAAAAGGAGAACGGCTGAGTATGCTTTCATCCGGTTGGTAAAAGATAATTTGATTTTGTTTTTAATACCATTTTCCGAATCAAAACGGATAAGCCCTTTTTCCAGGCCAACGCCTTCCATCATCTCGTCGCATGCGTCGATACAGGCCGTGCAATTGATGCATTCGAGCTGGGTGCCGTTTCTGATGTCGATTCCGGTAGGACATACTTTTACACATTTGTTGCAGTCAATGCAATCTCCGCCGGTTCTTTCTTCGTTCTTTTTGAATTTATGGCGATCTTCACCACGTACGTAGTCATAAGCGACAATGATGGAATCCCTGTCGAGCAAAACACCCTGCATGCGGCCGTAAGGGCATACAATAAGACATACCTGCTCCCTGAACCAGGAATAGATGAAGAAAAAGACTCCTGTAAACATCAGAATCGACACCAGTCCGCCAATATGTGAGCTTAAAGGTTCTGTGACAATCTTTATTAACTCATCAATACCAATAATGTATGCAAGAAATGTATTGGCAATGAGAAATGACAATAGAAAGAACAGCACATATTTTGCCATGCGTTTCCTTATTTTTTGACTGCTCCACGGGGCTTTGGCTAATGCTTTTTGATGAGGAGCATCCCCGTCGATCCAGTATTCAATTCTCCTGAAAAGCATTTCCATGAAAATGGTTTGCGGACAGGCCCATCCGCAAAATACGCGACCGAAAATGACCGTGAACAAGGCGATAAAGACAATGAAAATAAGCATCCCGACCCCAAAGATGAAAAAGTCCTGAGGCCAGAAAATCATCCCAAACAGGATAAATTTCCGCTCCAGGATATTGATCAGGAATAGAGGTTCTCCATGAACTTTGATGAAGGGAAGGCCAAAGAAAACAAGCAGGTAAACATAGCTTAAATATTTACGGTAATTGAATAATTTGCCGGAGGGCTTAAACGGAAAGATCCATTTTCGTTTGCCATGCTCATCGATAGTGGCAATATGATCGCGAAAAGAATCGGTGATATGCTCGGATGAAGCCATGTTTAGTTCTAAAATGTTATTTAATGCTATCTGTTTTTACAATAAGTGTATCACCCGCCACTGCAGAGGAATCAGTTCTTGTGTTTTGCTCTTCTTTGAACAGATCTCCTTGCGGCGCTTTTGCTTCCGGAGGGTTGGTTCCTTTCAGGGTTTTGATAAAGCTGGAAATCTGGGCGATCTGCACAGGCGAGAGATCCTCTTTCCAGGATTTCATCCCTTTATCCATCCAGCCGTACTTAATGGTTTTAAATATATCTGCCAGCGAGCCTCCGTGTAACCAATAGTCATCCGTTAAATTAGGGCCAACAGTGCCCTGGCCAAGTTTGCCATGGCAGGCGGCGCAATTGGCAATGAATAATTGTTTGCCGTTTTCAATATCGGCCCCTTCGAGCTGTTTGACATTGGTTTCATCCACATTATTGGCAGCAGTTTTCATGTATTCTTCCACCTCTGCTTTTGCTTCTGCCATCGCTTTAGTATACTCTGCTGTTTGCAGATCGCCCGTTCCGATCACATGGAAGTTGATCAGGTAAATCACAGCAATGGCGACGGTTAGATAAAAACCATATTTCCACCAGGGGGGAAGGTCATTGTCCAGCTCTTTAATGCCGTCATAGTCGTGGTCGAGCATAATGTCCTGTTCTTTTTCGATATCCACGGAGGCATTCAGCTTTTCAAGAATGGTTTTTGTTTTTGCTACCTGAACAAGGGCTTGCTTTTCGGGTTTGATAAAGCCCATGATCATCCTGTAGAGGATCGTGATGATAATCCATTCTATGAAAAGAGCAGCGATCATGCTGTAAAACGTGAGCATGTCCAATCCACCGATCAGCCAGCTATCTGCGGGCTGTGTTGCCGTTTGCGCTTTCAGTTGAAACCCGGACAGCAGAATGAGCAGCAGCCCTGTTTTTTTGAAGATATCGGCATTACTGCTTTTTTTTTCGTTTGCTTTGTTAACCAGGTAATCGCTATCGGCAATGTTTTTAAGTGTTTGGCCCAGGGCAAAGATGACGATGAGCAGTACAATAATTAAAACCAAGAGGGTGTTAAATAAGGCATTCGAAAAATAGCTTGTACTGCCGGCCGTAGCCTTGGCTTCCTGTGCGTAATTAAGCATGGGTAGGAATAACAGTCCCATAGCGATTGTTTTGTTCCTATTGAGCAGCTTCGTCATAACCCGTCGTGTTTAAGTTGCGTTGATCTTTTTGTTTAACAGTTAGCGGCAATTGCGATAGCATATCGAAGTATTCTTTTTTTCCTTTGATCACAAATACGATGACTCCTGCAAAGAATACGAAGAAGATCAGGAGGGAGGTGAGTGGGTAAATTCCCACGCCGGTCATACTTTCTAGATAATTGATGAATTTCATAATAATGGCTTTTTTGGAATAGTTACTATTTCAGGGTATCTTTTTTAGCTTCGTTTTTAATATCGGTTCCGAGCCTTTGCAGGTAAGCGATGAGGGCAACCACTTCCCTGTCAGCCAGTATGCTGATGCCATCCTTATCGAGATTTGCGGCGATCTGTTTCGCCTGTTTTTCCATATCGGCGGCAGCTATGTTCTCGTAATTCTGCGGATAAGGAACGCCTAATCGCTTCATCGCTTTTATTTTTGCGACGGTCGATGACACATCGATCTGATCATCGAATAACCACGGATAAGGAGGCATAATCGAGCCCGGAGACATGGAGGTAGGATCCAGCATGTGGTTGTAATGCCAGCTATCAGGGTATTTTCCGCCCAGGCGTGCCAAATCGGGGCCTGTGCGCTTACTTCCCCATTGGAAAGGATGATCATAGACAAACTCTCCTGCTTTTGAATATTCCCCGTAACGTGCTGTTTCGCTTCTGAAAGGGCGGATCATCTGTGAGTGGCAGGTATAGCAGCCCTCGCGCACATATATATCCCTTCCATGTAATTCCAGCGGGGTATAGGGCTTTACGCTGGCAATCGTTGGGATATTTGATTTCACCAGGAAAGTAGGGACAAACTCAATGATTCCCCCGATAGCCACTACGACTAAGCTCACAATCATCATCTGTACCGGTTTACGCTCGATCCAGCGGTGCCAGTGTTCTTTGCCATGTGTGGAATATATTTTTTCAAGAGCGGGAGCTTCTGCATTTTCATTAGCAAGGAAAGATCCCACTTTAATGGTTTTGATCAGGTTGTATACCATTAATACGGCACCTATCAGGTATAAGCTTCCACCTATAGCCCTTGTGGCATAGAACGGAATCATTTTAGTCACCGTATCCATGAATTGCCATTTCAATTGGCCTTCCGGCGTAAACTCTTTCCACATTAAGCTTTGCATGATCCCGCTCCAGTACATAGGAACGGCGTATAATACAATGCCCAGGGTGCCGATCCAGAAATGCATATTGGCCAGTTTTTTGGAATACAAGTCCACACGGAATAGTTTTGGGATCAACCAGTATAAGATGCCGAAGGTCATAAAGCCATTCCAGCCAAGGGCTCCAACGTGCACGTGCGCTACGATCCAATCGGTGTAATGCGCAATGGCACTCACATTTTTGAGCGATAACATCGGCCCTTCAAAAGTGGCCATGCCGTATGCCGTAACCGCTACTACTAAAAATTTCAATACCACATCTTCTCTTACTTTATCCCAGGCACCACGGAGAGTCAATAAGCCGTTAATCATCCCGCCCCATGACGGTGCAATCAGCATGATAGAAAATACAACGCCTAAAGATTGAGCCCAGTCGGGTACCGAAGTATAAAGTAAATGGTGTGGCCCTGCCCAGATGTAGATGAAGATCAGGGACCAGAAATGGATAATGGATAAACGGTAGGAATACACAGGACGATTTGCTGCCTTAGGCAGGAAATAATACATCAATCCTAAATAAGGTGTAGTTAAGAAAAAAGCCACGGCATTATGCCCATACCACCATTGCACCAGGGCATCCTGAACACCGGCGTACCAGGAATAAGATTTCCAGAATGATACGGGAATCTCGATTGAATTGACAATGTGCAACATGGCAATCGTGACGAATGTAGCGATGTAAAACCAGATGGCTACATAGAGGTGGCGTTCTCTCCGGCGGATGATGGTGCCGAACATATTCCAGCCGAATACAACCCACACGATGGTGATCAAAATGTCAATGGGCCATTCGAGCTCGGCATATTCTTTTCCTGTTGTTTTGCCGAGTGCCAGAGAAACGGCAGCCAGCACAATAATCAATTGCCAGCCGAAGAAATGCACCTTACTTAAGAAGTCGCTGAACATGCGCGTTTTCAATAAACGCTGCAGGGAATAGTATACTCCCATGAAAATACCGTTTCCAACGAAAGCAAAAATAACGGCATTGGTATGAATAGGTCTTACCCTGCCAAAAGTGGTATAAGGAAGCTCCATATTTAAAGCCGGAATGCATAACTGTAAAGCGGCCAGCAAGCCGGCCAGCATCCCTACAATTCCCCAGAACATGGTGGCATAGGCAAACCATTTTACGGTTTTGTTATCATACTGAAATTTTTGTAGTTCCATAAAGTTTATTGTTTTGGGTGTTGTTTTTCTTCTTCTTCCGGTGTTTGTTTGATATCGTTCTCAAAAAGGATCCTTACGGAAGGTGTATAGTCGTCTTCATACTGGTTTGTTTTTACGGACCATATAAAGGCGATCAAAAAGCCAAGGGCTATAAGGAGGCTGGCAGAGATGAGTATGAAAATGACGCTCATATTGGGAATGCTCAAAAGTACAGGGATGCCTTTTTTTGTCAGATGAGAAACGTCAACCGCTCACCTGATCTTAATCAGTTTTTGTGTACTTTTTTTGCTTTTGAAGCGCTGTTCTTCAATCTGAAGGAAAGAAGCGAGCTCATGCCGGTTGTGAAAAGGACAATGCTGACAGAGCTTACCGGCATTAAAATAGCGGCAATAACGGGTTTTAACTGCCCCTGAACGGCAAAGTACAGGCCTATCAGGTTATAGATAATGGAGATCACAAAACTCATAGTGATGATCAGCTTGTTTTGTTTGCAATAATCCAGCAAAACATCCAGATAGCCTAAACTATTACCATCCATGACCACATCGCAGGCCGGAGAGAAATTATTGATGTTGTCGGTTACTGCAATGCCAATATCACTTTGTTTTAAGGCCCCGGCATCATTCAGGCCGTCGCCCATCATAATGACGGTTTTGCCCTTATTTTGCAGCAGGCTGATGTAATTCAGCTTATCCTGGGGCGATTGATGAAACAAGAGATCGGACGTAAACCATTTTTTTAATTTCAGCTGTTCCGAATCATTGTCACCGGATAATAAAGAAACATCATATTGCCGTTGTAGCATTTTTAGTAAGTCCGGTAAACCAGGCCGGTAGGTAGTTTGAACAGAATAGTAGCCCAGTAGCTGGTTATTTATTTTTACATAAACGTGGCTTCCAACATCCGTAGTGGCCGGCTTTTCGTTTATGAAACCCGGGGAGCCTATCAGGACCTGATTATTAAGAATTGTCCCTTTTATTCCCAGGCCGGGAATCTCTTCATAATCTTTTACAGGTAAGCGTTTACAAAATGGGAGCGATTGCACAATCGCTTTGCTTAAAGGATGATTGGACTGGCCTGCCAAAGACCGGATAAGCTGCATCGTTTCAACATGTAGCTGAGCACCCGTAAACGTAATGGCGGAGTCGCCCTGTTGCGTGATTGTACCGGTCTTATCAAATACAATGGTATCGGCTCCTGAAATGTCTTCTATAACGGTTGCGTTCCGGGCATAGAATCCGTATTTCTGTAATATCCGTAACATGTTTCCGTTGGTAAAGGTAGCAGAGAGCAATAAGGCACATGGGCAGGCGACAATTAACACAGAGGTAAGGGAATTCCATATCCTCGATGCATCGTTCAGGTACCAGTATAATGCTGCTGTGGCAGCAATGGAAAATAAAATGAGCGTAAAATATTTACTTAGGGTATGGATATAGGATTTGCTGTTATCTTCTTGTTTGGTGAAGGCATCATTATTCCATAATTGAGTGAGGTAGCTTTGCGACACGTCCTTCACTACCTCCAACTCTAAGGCCCCTCCTGTTTGTTTTCCGCCGGCGTAAATAATCTCCCCTATATGTTTTTCCACAGGCAATGCTTCTCCTGAAACAAAGCTATAGTCAATGATTCCTTTACCAAGAAAAAGGATACAGTCGGCAGGGATGATTTCGCCGCTGTGAACTTTAATACGCTGCCCTGTCTTTAAGTTCGAAACGGGTATTTGCTCTTCTTTACCACCTTCAGCCATCAGCGTTACTCCCAGAGGAAAGTAAGACGTATAATCCCTGTTAAAAGCCATGGTAGTATAGGTTTTATCCTGGAAAAAACGGCCGATTAACATGAAAAAAACAATCCCGGTCATTGAATCCATATATCCTGCACCGGTTTGTGATAAGATCTCGTACAGGCTTCTGCCAAAGGTGATGAGGATGGCAATGGCAATGGGAGCGTCGATATTCAGGATTTTTTGTTGTATACTTTTCCAGGCTGATATAAAAAAACCGGAGGCCCCGTAAAAGAATACGGGGAGCGACAATAAAAGGATCAGGTAAGAAAAGAGCTGTTGCAAGCCTTTTTCCTGTATATTTCCGAAAGAAAAATACTCCGGAAAGCTCAGTAGCATAATGTTTCCAAAGCAAAAACCGGTGATCCCTATTTTATAGATCCTGGATTTGTCGTAAGTTGTCGTTTGCTTATCCGCGAGGTTATTTAAGCTAAAATGAGGCTCGTAGCCTATGGTCGTTAAAAGTTCTGCCACTTTTCTTAAGGAAGTACCCTGGCGGTTAAAGACCACCGTCACTTCTTTCTTTAAAAAATTAACCTGCGAGCGGATGATGTACGGATCAAGCTTTCCGAGATGCTCCAATAGCCAAATGCAGGAGCTGCAATGCATTTGGGGCAAATATAACGTTACATGACTTTGAGTGAGGTCCTTATAGTGAATCAGCTTTTGCTGTAATGCGTCGTCGTCGAGAAACGCAAATTTATCAGGGCGTACCTGTGTTTTTTGAGACAGGCCGGGGTTTTTCTCTAAGCTATAGTAATCACACAGCTCAACTTTGTTAAGAATTTCATAAACCGTTTTACAGCCCTGGCAACAAAAATTTTTCTCTGCGACACGAATTGTTTCAGTATCGCAGGGTTCGCCGCAGTGATAGCAAAGCAGCAGGCTTTTGGGGTCTTTAATCATTTCGCTTCAACATTGGATTCATGATGCAAGTGCTGACGACAAAGCGGCTGTATTCTAGGAGGTAAGGGCATCTGTCATAACTTTATGTTTCGTGTAATCGTAGCCTGCTTTAATGATGTCGTGTATCTTTTTAGTATCAAATAGCCCGTATCCGGAAAGGCCATCGGGTTCAATAAGCAGATCCACGTGATTCATCTCACGAAGCACACTTTCGCGGATGCTGAGATGAATCATGCGTTCAAGTTGTCTTACTATGCTGATATTGACATCATAAGGATCCGGTTTATTAACATGCACGCCTATCGTTTTAAGCACTGAGCCGATAAATGGTTCCACCGGGAGGTTTCCACTCAGCCCGCCATCGGCATAAGGTATGCCCCTGATAAATACCGGAGGAAAGATGATGGGGATGGAGGCGGAGGCAATGACCGCTTCGGTGATATCTCCCTCGTTTATGATTACCTGGCTTCCGTCATTTAAGTCGGTAACACTTACGTGTAAAGGATATTTAAGACCGGAAAATGTTTTGCTTCTTAAATAGTTCGCAAATAGTTTATGCAACGAATCAATGGATAATATACCGGGACTAAGGTGGAAATTGAAATGTGTTAAAGGAATTGCCTCCGAGCAAATGTTTGCTATCTCATCCGGTGTATATCCGTCGCAAAGAAAGGCTCCTACTATTGCTCCTGAGCTCGTCGCACTCACTGAAGAGAAGGTTATTTCTTTTTCCTGCAGTGCTTTTACAACACCTAAATGGGCAAAACCCCTGGCGCCGCCCCCGGATAAAACCAAATTACATGTGATCATATGATACTATAAATAACAATCAATTTCTCTCCGGATATCAGCAATCGGGATCATGCCGGAGCTGCTCCACACTTTCTTCCCGTTTTTATATAACATTAAAAGGGGAAGTGTATTTACTTCAAACTCCTTAGCTACTTCTACGTCTCTTTCAGTATCTATTCTTAAGATTTCTATTTTTCCACTGTATTCTTTCTCAATTTCAGCAATCACCGGTTTAAATCTCGGGCATACGGCACACCAGCCGGCTGAAAAGTAAACAAGAACAGCTTTCTTTGTGCCGGCAATTTTTTGCTGATATACCTCCGGTGTGATTTTAGGATCTTCCTGCCGGGCACCTGTATTCATGCGCTTGTAGGTATATGCAGAGAGAAGAGTTGCCATTAGGCATGCAAGACTGATCCTGAAATAATACCGGTGTATGAGCCGGATCTTCATGTTACATCCACTTGCTTAAGAATACGTTGAACTCTGTTTTAAGGAAACTGAAAATTTTCCTGAAATAGATCACTTTTTCCCTCAGAACGGCATGATCTTCCATTCTACGGCGTTCAAGGGCGACATCGTTTTTCTGAATTTCATGGCTTATGGCATCATTATTAAGATTGATCTCATGTTTCAGATTATCAATAGTATCTGCCTGAAGTATGAATTGGTTTTGAAAATGCTCAACCTGCGCAAGTATTTCTTTTGAGGTATTCTTCTTTGTAATTTCTCCCAGGCGGTTTTTCATAATAGCAATTTCGTCCCGGTAGAATAAAAGATCATTCATCCAGTCTTTATTTTCTTCATGCAGGGTATAAATTTTTTCTGTTTTCATGGTTGTTTATATTAAATAGTTTGATAGCAAAAGTCCTCCAAAGGAGGCAGACTACCCCTAAGACTCATCAGAAGGGGACATGATTTTTGTCATATTTTGGATAAATAATTCCTTTTATTTTCGACCACATTAATTTTGTACCTTAGCCTTGAACCATACGACTATAAATAAAATGCAAACCAAGGAAGGCGTTGATGCCCTTTTTCTCTATGCTACGGAGGGGATTCTTATTACCAACGAAAAAGGAGAAATTATACGGATTAATCCCAGTGCAGAAAAACTGTTCAGGTATGAGCCCGGGGAGTTGCTAAGCAAAAAAATTGAAGTCCTGATCCCGGCCAGGTTTTCGGCCCATACAAAGCATCGCGAAAAGTATAATGAAAACCCCCATGCCAGGGCCATGGGAGCCGGTATGGAATTGTACGGACTAAGAAAAGATGCCACTGAATTGCCCGTTGAAATAAGCTTAAGCCCATATTCCACCCCGGAAGGTAAATTTGTAGTCGCTTTTATTGTAGATATTACTTTACGAAAGCAATCGGAAGAAAGGTTGAAGAATTACTCCTTCGAGCTGGAAAGACAGGTAAAGAACAGAACATTGATACTTGAAGAGGCTATTCAGGAACTGGAAAAAACGAAAAAAGACCTTCATAACGCTCTGAAAAAAGAAAAAGAGCTCAACGAGCTAAAATCAAGATTCGTATCTATGGCGTCCCACGAATTCAGGACTCCTCTTACAACTATGATGTCTTCTTTGTCGCTCGTTACCAAATATGGCGAGCAAAACGACGCTCAGAACCAAAGCAAGCACGTTCATAAAATAAAAGCCTCTATTAATAACTTAACGGATATTTTGAATGATTTTCTTTCTGTCAGTAAACTGGAGGAAGGCAAAATTGAAAATATGCCTGAGGAAATACATGTTAAGGATTATATAATGGATATTGTTTCAGAAATGAAACCAATGGCTATTAACGGGCAAACTCTTACTCATCAGCATAGCGGCTCTGAAATTGCCCTGGGTGACAGAAAATTATTAAAAAACGTATTGTTCAATCTGATATCGAATGCGATCAAATTTTCTCCGGGAGGCGGATCAATTGAGATTAATTCACAGGCATCCAACTCCTCTTTTAGAATATCTGTTAAGGATAATGGCATAGGTATTTCCAAAGAAGATCAAAAGCATTTATTTGAGCGGTTTTTCAGGGGGCATAACGCCACACATATCCAGGGCACCGGCTTAGGCTTGAGCATTGTATCAAAGTATGCCGAGCTAATGAATGGCTCAATCAATTTTGAGAGTGAAGAACATAAAGGAACAACGTTTACCATCATTATTCCTCAGTAATATGAAAAAAATTCTTTTAATAGAAGATAACAACGATGTACGGGAAAATACGGCGGAGATTCTGACGTTGGCACAATATAACGTGATTACTGCCATAAACGGGAAAGAAGGTGTTGAACTGGCAAAAAAAGAGAAACCCGACCTGATCATTTGTGATATTATGATGCCCGTGCTGGATGGGCATGGAGCCCTGCATTTATTGTCGAAGAATGAAGAAACAGCAGGAATTCCCTTTATTTTTTTAACAGCAAAAGCTGAGCGCAGCGATTTTAGAAAAGGCATGGAAATGGGGGCAGATGATTATTTGACCAAGCCTTTTGATGATGTTGAGCTATTAAATGCGATTGAAAGCCGCCTTAAAAAAAATGACATTTTAAAAAAGGAATTTTCCAAAAACATGGCAGGCATCCATGATTTCATTAATGAAGCCAAAGGAATAGACTCCCTTAAAAAACTCTCGGAAGCGCGTGATGTCAGAATTTATAAAAAGAAAGATGATATTTATAGAGAGGATAGTTATCCAAAAGGGATCTATTTTGTAAGCAAGGGTAAAGTAAAAACGTACCAGACAAGTGAATCGGGTAAGGAGTTAATTACTGAACTGCATAAAGAAGGTGATTTTTTCGGCTACCTTTCGCTGTTGCAGGAAGAAAAATATGCCAGCTCAGCTACGGCACTCGAGGATTCTGAGATTTATATGATTCCTAAAGAGGATTTCTTTTCATTGCTCTATAAAAATGCAGAGGTATCGCGGCGCTTCATAGAGCTTCTATCGAATAACCTGCGCGAGAATGAAAAGCAGCTGGTAAAGCTGGCTTACCATTCCGTGAGAAAAAGAGTGGCAGAAGCCCTTGTGAAGCTTTCGGACAAATACAAAAAAGACCATGAGCAAAAGTTCAGTATGAATATTTCGCGAGAAGACCTCGCCAATATGGTGGGAACAGCTACTGAAACGGTGATCCGTACCCTGAGCGATTTTAAGGAAGATAAATTTGTAGAAATATCCGGCGGCACCATCACCATCCTTAACTACGATAAACTGGCCAAAATGAAAAATTAAGCAGTATGGAAAGGGCGTCTCATTATGAAACCGTATCTGAAGCGATTGATCAGCTTCGTAAAAAAGGATTCACCATTGATTTTAATTTGGAGAAAAATTGCCTGGTGTGTCATCCCGAAACGTTTGATCCAGATGACTTCGAAATAGTAGACATATACAGGTATGAAGGAAATACAGATCCTGCGGATGAAGCTACCGTTTATGCCATAGAGTCCAAAACAGGGCTTAAAGGCATCCTGGTAACCGGTTACGGGACATCAACAGATACCATGAGTACCGAAATACTAAGCAAACTGCGCATCAAACAATAGATACTTACCTTTCTGATTAAGGTCATGTGTACTTCTGACCTTCCTCATTTTCAATCCTTCACAAGCTCCCTACTTTTGTTTCATTATTTATTGAAATAAAAGAACGTGGAAATCCTCAGTCAATACCATTACATCGGTGCATCACTCATAGCAAGGGTGTTTTTAGGCTGCCTGTTCTTTTTTCAGGGCTACGATGCCGTTTTTAAAGTAAAGATTAAACATGTTATTGGAACCTTTGAAGATGAATTCTCTCAAAAAGGTATCCCGAAATTCCTTACTGTCCTGGCAGTCTGGTTTACTTCCTGTACCGAACTCATAGGAGGATTCTTACTCATCATTGGCCTTTTTGAATACCCGGTTCTATGCCTTCTGGGTATTAACCTGATCATTGCAGCCATCGGATTTGGCATTAACACTCCTATGTGGGATACCCGCCATGTCTTTCCAAGACTCGTCTTGGTTCTTTTTCTTCTCGTGATTCCACAAAGCTGGAATACCGCTTCACTCGATCTGCTATTTTTTAAACCTTAAAACATAATATCATGGAAACAATTATCAAATCAACCCACAAAGATGCCTTGCGTTCAGAAATTAAATCAGTATCGGCTATCTGGAAAAGCCTGGAGTTTAACCGTTTCGGGATCATCGCCATCCTGGTGGTCATTCTGGGCTGCCTGGGAGGATTGGCGGCTTCATTTGGGGCAGCCGATAATCTTTTGAAACTTTCCATGGTGGCCTTCCCAACCATCATTGCTTTGGCTTTGGTGCTCGCCGTTGCTCCAATGAGAGTGATCGTTTATGTAAGCATTATCGCTTTGATTCTTGACCTATTGGTTATCATCTTTTAATCCTAAAATTCCATTCTATGAAAACATTACTTGTTCCCACAGATTTTTCTAAAATTTCGGATAACGCAATAGACTATGCCGTTGAAATTGCCAGAGTAACTCATGCGAAATTAATCCTGTTTCATGCTTATCATGTGCCGGTTATAACAACAGAAGAAGTTGTTGCAATACCTGATTTTAAGGACATCGAACGAAGTGCTATGGACAATTTAAAACGAATTGAAAGAATTATTCATGCAAAACATGGTCAGAACATCATAACGGAATGTGTTTGCAAATGCGGTTTCGCCGTTGAAGAAATAAACCTTTTTACTCAAAAGCGAAAAATAGATCTGATCATCATGGGGATGAAGGGAGCCGGTTACCTGGGAGAAAAACTGATAGGAAGTGTCACTACTTCCCTGATGCAGGAATCCATATGCCCGGTTATGTCTATCAACGAGCATGGAAGGTTCAAAGCCCCTAAAAAAATCGTATTGGCTTGCGATTATTTGGAAACAGATCACAAATTGGTTCTTAAACCTTTAAGACAACTGGCTAATTTATTCAGTGCTCATGTGTATGTTCTAAACGTTGTTGGTAATACAAAAGCTTCTCCGGAAATTCCGGGAGGTACCTCGGATTATAGAAACATGGAAAATTCTCTCACGGATGTAGAGCATTCCTTTCATTATTTACAAAGCGAAAATGTGATAGATGGAGTTAATGCATTTATTTCTGAAAGAAAAATGGATATGGTAGTGATGATTCCGAGAAAGCATTCCATTTTAAAAAGAATCTTCAATGAACCAAATACCAAACGTATGGCATTTCACGCACTTGTTCCGGTGCTGGCTTTACATGAGTAATGCCTCAGGGTGGATAAAATCAAAATAATAACCAATAAATATAAACTAATGAAAATTACTATTAATGATCACAGAAAGATCTTTGCCATACAGGAAGAATTCAATCAGCTCTTTCCATACCTTAAACTTGAGTTTTTTTCGAAGCCTCATAAGCAAGGAGGTGCAACTTCAAAAAAGTTTGTAAAGCACAACAGTAAAACCCTGGGAGAATGCAGGACCATTCATAATCCCGGTGAAATTACCATTATCCCCGGAATGACTGTTGCTGAGCTGGAGCAGGGCTTTGGTGATGTATATGGCTTAGGCGTTCAGGTATTCCGGAAATCAGGTAAAACCTGGCTTGAAACCACTGTAACGGATAACTGGACCCTGGAAGAGCAAAACAGCCAGGGAGAGGAGCTTAGTAAAGTGTCCTGAGCTGATAACAAAAGCATAGATAAAGGAGCAGGGGCTTTTAATGGGAACATGGAGGCTTTGAAATACTCGTGGCCTTTTAAAAAGTATTTGCGGAAACTTAAAAAGAAACCATGAAACTAAACAGGGACTGGCATTTGAAGCACAAAATGCCTGAAAATGCAACCATAGATGAAAGGATTGTATGGCACCTCGAACACCAAAAGCACTGTCAATGCCGCGACATACCCGATACTATTAAACTTGCTATCCAACAAAGAAAAGGCAAGCCACCCACAAAATAGATCCTCATGGAATTGGAAAAATTAGTGTATTTCATTTTATTAGCACTTCTTGCTGAGATATTGGGAACGATCGGTGGATTTGGGTCATCACTCTTTTTTGTGCCGATAGCCGGCTTTTTTTTCGACTTTCACTCCGTACTGGGTATAACAGCCTTGTTTCATTTATCAAGTAATATCTCTAAAATTACCCTTTTCAGAAAAGGCTTCAACAAGAAGCTCATTATTAACATCGGTATACCGGCGGTTTTGTTTGTGATCCTGGGCTCTTTTCTGAGTAACTACGTTAATAGTAAATTACTGGAAATCTGTCTTTCTGTTTTTCTTCTGGGTATCAGCTTAGTATTAATGATTTTTAAAAACCTGAAATTACAGCCAACGGTATTTAATTCTATCGGCGGGGGAGCATTGTCAGGCATTACTGCGGGACTATTAGGAACAGGAGGTGCTATCAGAGGGCTAACCCTGGCGGCTTTTAACCTTGAAAAAGACGTCTTTATTGCGACATCAGCTGTCATAGACCTGGGGATAGATTTCAGCAGAAGCATCGTTTATTTCTCAAACGGCTATATGCATAAGCACGACTTATATTTAGTTCCCATTTTACTGATAGTGAGTATTATTGGAACTCTGGCCGGCAAAAAGATACTGACATTTATTTCCCAGGCGCAATTTAAATACGTAGTACTCGTATTGATTTTTATTACAGGAGTTATCACGCTTCTGAAACAGTTTACCAATTAGCTATTTATCAGGAAAACCTGATAAAAGTCATCCTTCCACGAAGTCTTCATCATACTTTAGCAATTTAACGGCAGATAAATTTGTTCATACTATGATAGAAGTAAAAGATAAGTATAGAAACAGCGTATTGGCGCTATCAGTTATAACCGCCATCTTAATTTGTCTGACAAGTTTTGTGGGCCTTTTTATGCCGGACTTTTATGAGGCAGAAAGCAGGGAATGGCAAATTCAGTGTAGAACCCAGGATTTTGTAAACCTGGCTATCGTAATTCCTTCCTTTCTGACTATATCCTTACTCTCGTTCGATAAAAGGCCGTATGCTCCTTTGCTTTGGGCCGGCTGTCTCCTTTATATGGTTTATACATACATGATCTATTGTTTTGACATCCATTTTAATACTTTTTTTATTCTGTATTGTATCATACTCAGCTTGTCTGTTTATTTGTTATTTCATTTTTTTTATTCATACAGAAGTAGGCGTATTCTAACTAATTTCAAATTTCCCGTTGTTAAAGTAACAGCCGTTTATTTTCTTATACTTCCGGTTTTGTTTTATGTCTTTTGGTTATCTGAAATTATTCCTGCAACCCTTAATTTTACTCTGCCTGCCAGTGTGGGAGAGTCCGGGCTTTTTACAAACCCTGTCCACGTGCTGGATTTATCATTCCTGTTGCCCGGAATATTTATCACAGGAATTATGTTATTACGAAAAAAAAGGCTGGCTTTTACCCTGGCTCCCATTGTTCTGACATTTTTCATCTTTATGTATATGACCATCATGTTTTTAACATTGGTCATGGTTTTGCGAGGCCTACTCGCTGATTATTCCCTTGTATTTATGATGATTGCCTTTGCTTTATTCAGTTTATTACTTCTCATCTTGAATTTAAGAACAGCAAAAAGCATTATGAGAACTATTCCGGAAAATTATACCTCAAAATAACGATGAAAGACATTTTTATAACCAAAGCATCCGGCGAAAAAAGTAAATTTTCGGAAGAAAAGATCAGAAAATATACATCCACAAAGCATTTGTTCAATGCCGCCACATTTTCCAGGATGAAAAAAGGTGTTTTCCTCATCAATACGGCCCGGGGCCCGGTCATTAAAACAGAAGATCTGTTACGGGCGCTGGATCTGGGATTGGTGGGAGCTGTAGGGCTGGATGTCTACGAATTTGAAAAAGGCCTGTTTTTTCAGGATCATAGAAATGAATCTCTCAAAGATCCGCTTTTCGAAAAGCTGCGGACATACGGGAATGTTCTTATCACAGGGCACCAGGCCTTCCTTACCGAAACAGCGTTAAAGAATATTGCCGATACGACGGCCTATAATTTGAATTGTTTTGAAAAAGAACTTGCGTGTACCAACGCATTGTAGCTTCAGGGCTTGTAAAATGCATTATGGCTGTTCCGTTTATGCATTTTTGGTTTTTCATCTCCATAACATGATGTTTTGAGAGCACATCCCAACATCCAGCGCAGTCCATTCGTTGTCTTTTGAAGCCGCTAAAAATATCACAACAGGTGCGCCATGAAAGACAGGATCATCTGATTTTAAAAATTTGAAGCCATGTAACAACTGACTGATATTGCTGATTAATGAATAATCAGCATAGGCACCTTGAGTGCAGACATAAGCTCATGACTCACGCTTTGGCTAAAGAGCCTTTCGAAAAGCGTATGTTCTTTGGGATTCATCATCATGAGATCAGTTTTGTTATGTGCAAAATAGTCTTTCAAAGCATTTGCAGGATCTGTATCGAATACCGTCACGACGGTATGATCTACTTTTTCTATAACCTGCTCCATCATAGAGCTTGCCACAAGGGATTTTATCGTTTTTTTCAGGTTTGTTTTAATATGCACAACTTCCAGGTGCGCATGAAATGTTTTGCAAAATGTTTCAATGATATACCGGAACGCTTTATCCTCAATTTCTTCAGGATCACAGGCAAAAGATATTCTATGGATGTTGCGGTAGCTTATACCTTCGGGAATAACCAACAGAGGGGCTTCCAGGGCGCCTGCTAATTTTAATGTATTGCTTCCGATTGATTTTCTTTTTGCAGTTCCTGATTCTCCGATAATGCCTATGACAATAAGATCAGCCTTGTGTTTATGAGCCATGCTTTGTATCACATCAGCCGCGTGGCCAACCTCTGCCTCGGTTTTTATGCCCGGATCGTAGCCTATATGATCTATGAGTAAATTTTTGTTTTCGTTTAGTGTACTGAGCGAAACCCTCTTCACTTCATCAAGCACTTCTTTGGGAGTAAATGTGTCGTAACGCCCTAAAGGTGGCATTACGGCATGTGTAAGTATGACGTTAAGATCCAGGTGCTTTATAATGCCTGCGCTATATATTAAGGCATTGGTGGCAGCGGGCGAAAAATCGGTGGCTATAAGAATTGTTTTCATGGCAATTTAATTTAAAAGAGTAGGTGTTTTCCAGGATTTGTTTTGTAAAGTACCTGCAATCTTAAAGAGGATCATATGTATTTAGTCATTCCCTTCCATGAGATTTGTCATAAAAAGGTCTAAGCCTTCGTATTTATTGATGGCAAGCCTTCTCTGGAGATTAAAGTTGATAAAGATCATATTCTTTCATGATCCTGGTTATAGAAACTATTTTTCAGGACATATACTTTTGAGCTGTTAAAGAAAGTGTAAGAGAGAGGAATTAAAAGCCGCCTCTCTCTTGATTATACCAAAAAAACCGTTAACTGCTTAAATATGAAAACAACTTTTAATAGCTTCTTTCTCATTGCTATTCTTATTTCTGTTTCAGGATCTGTATGTGCCCAAAAATCAAAATGTGATCCAAACGCCTGTACGATTATAAGCTCAGGAAAATACAGTATTGAGTTAGCAGGATGCGATAACTATCTGGATATTTATGTGTTGGATACATTAGGAAAACCTATTAAAAATGTACCAATAAAAGGTCGTGTGGAGTTTTTTTACCTTGATGAAACATCCCAGATTATGCCATTCAAACAATTTTTCAGAACTAATTCTTTGCGGGCTAAAGTTCCTTGTCCCGGCTTTTATAATTGCAGAGTAACTCTGTTTATAGGGACAGATATTTGCGAAGTTTACTTTGATAATGAATGTGACCTTCGTGCCGGGCTTTAGTAATCTTATACGGCTTCTTTGATGAATTGATCTGTTCTATATGCTACATTTTTAAACGTACACTTAATTAGTATGAAAGGGGCTTATAGACAGCGGCTGCAAAAAAAGGCAAAATACTATTGCCTGAGTCAGGTGTTTGATGTTTCTTGATTCCATAATAGTCTTATTATATATGAGTTTTTAAATGAAGTCAGGACTGTATGTCTAAGAGTTTGCTACTCATTTGACAATGGATGTGTTATTATATTCCCATAGGCACAAGGTTTTATTTCTTACTCTGTTTAATAGAGGCTTTTCAGAATTCGCCTTTGTATACGAACGGATCGGTAAATTGGTGAGCAAAGGAGCGTAATACGCTCATGTAAAGGGCCGGAATGTTAGACATTAACCGGGAAGCAGGAAAAATTCTATTCCCTTTTCTGCTATTGTCATAAGAGCGCTTCTTATTCCCGGTTATAGTAAATGTATGCCATTCCGGATGAGATGTCAAGAAGAAGAGGCAAGGATCGAGAGTCCCTTTATTGTAGATGGTCTATTAGTGTATGAAGTATGGTCACTACAGAGTGTACAAACTCGGTGGAGATTACAACATCCAACGCTTATCATATTTATCAGCCGGCTTTATACTTAGCTACATTATTCATTGATAAAAGTGAAATTCATTGGAAATGAGGATAACAAATCCTCACTTTTAATGAGATTTTCCTGGTTTTAATAGCATAACATTGCAGAATAACCTTTAAAAATAAACATCATGCCAACAACAGGTCAAATTTGCGAGCAGTCAGGAGTATACCGATGCAGTACGCACTCAAGTCAAGAAATTCCTTTGTCAAAAGGAGAGACGTTTCCTCCCTGCGCAAACGGTGGTGGTCATGGAGCCACCTGGATTTTGGTCTATTCGACCTAATCTGATTAAAAAGTAAAAAGGGCGTTTATCGCCCTTTTTTATTTGGAAGTATTGTATGCTGTTCTGCCAGTCTAAATTTAATCAATCAGTTCATGATTCCTTGTAGTTATAAGAGCTAATAGAGAATACAGAGAATTACGCCAACTGTTTTACGTAGGATCTAACATTCTCTTGATATGATTTACAACATCCAGATAGGCTTCATCTGCATTCGGCCATAAGCTAATAGCTAATTTATCTGTAGGTACCGCCAGGAATTTGCTGAATAGAGAACTAGCAAAATCGCAAGGACGGATAATTACAGGAACAATTCTAACCTCACCTCTTTTGTGGCGTTCGATTGCATTTTTGATTTCAACATCTTTAATGTAATCAGAATTCATAAAATCAGAGCTAAGAAGAAATAAAATAACATCAGCTTCTTTCAATTTGTTTTTTATTTCCTGGTCCCAATCCTGCCCGGGCAAAATTCCTTTGCCATCCCATGCTTTTATCGTGCCATTATTAATCAAGCCTTTAAAATGGCTCTTTAATTCATTTTTAAAATGGTCGTCTTTAAACGAATAGGAAATGAAAAAATTGAATCCACGGGCTTGTGGCGCTTTACCGGATTCTGTGTCAGATGATGAAATTTTAACGACAGCCTCAGGCAGTTCAGGTTTTGATCCTAAGATGGGTCTGAAGTATTTCTCATAATGCTTATCAACAACCAGCCTGTTCGGTAAGTTTCGGTCAATGATCACAATTCCGGCATGGAGGAGGAAGATCTTGATGCAGGAGAAGTTTAACGGCATCTGGTTGGAATATAAAACAATGAGATCCCCAGGCTGTTCATAGATTATGACTTTTTCTCCAAACACAAACTGCGACAGTCGCTTCTTGTCTAAGTACTCGAAGATTCTTACTAAGATAAGCGCTGACAATTCCTGATGCGACTGAATATTTTCCCAGGTAATCGTTTTGCTTTTAGCTACAGAACCGTCTAATTGGAAGTCGATAACAGCTAATGTACTCAGAAACAGCAGGGTGTTTTCAAAAGAAAGCATGAAGTTGAGCGATTTGTGCTTGCACAGGAATTCTAAATCTTCCTTTTGAATGGGCTGAATACCATGTAAAGCTTCCATTAATAAAAAATGAAACTCGTCCAGACTCGCCAGCTTATCTATTTTTGATAGTTCTTTTGACATAATTTTTGATTAATGCTTTAATATCATTTTGTTGATCTTCTTCGTAATCCATGTTCAGGTTAATTAATGGAATCTCCTGGCCTTCTATGATTGCCGTCATCCGGACTTCCTTTTCCGTAAGCCGCTCATGAATCGTTTCATCAATGCTTTTTTCCGAAATGAAATAGTAGTAATTGATTTTATCTTCAGGTTTTAAGCCAACCCGGTGGATTCGGTCTTTGGATTGTAGAAAATTAGACGCATTAAAATTCCGTTCTAAATAAATCGCATTGTGACATTTTTTGTGTAAGGAGATGGATTCTGCTACTGCAAAGGGATTGGCCAGGATTACTTTAAAATCTGAATCATCCTGGTTGAATTGCCGGACGATGCTTTCCCTGGTATCCATACCCTCATGAATCGCCTCATCTGAGTCGACGGGTGTTTCACCAATTAGTAACTTTGATGGAATTCCCTGTGCGCTCAGGTAATTCTGCAATTCCTTGATGCTTTGAATAAAAATTCCCCAGATCACTATTTTTCCTCCTTCGGATACTATCTTTGATACCAGGTTCGCAATGGCAATGTACTTTTCAGGGATCTCCACTGACTTAAACTTCATAATGTTGTTAATCAATACCGAATCGTCACTGAATAATTCATTGGATATTCCAAGTTCATGGTAGTACTCTTCTATTGGTTTTTGAAGTAGTGCCGGATTGGTTGCAGCCTGCATGAGGCGGATCATCCTGGATTTTACCAGAACCGCTTCGGCTTCGTTGTTTGTCTTATCCGACCTGGAAAAGTAGGGCATGTATTGCTTTTCAAGAGAATCATAGATCTGCCTTTGGTACTCTCCCATCTTAATTTTAACAGGTGGATTTTCGATGGCAGGAGGGAGGTTCATGTACTTCATTAAATCCCTCTTTGTGATCCGGATAAAGAAAGGAGAGATGTTATTGGTTAATTCCGGGATGCGATAGTCTGTTGGATCCTGAGACATTTCTTTGAGTTGGTGCAGCTGAAATTTGATAACCTCTCTGTCAGGCCAGATGAAATTGTACAGGTTGCAAAGATCTTCATAGCCATTTGGAATTGGTGTGCCACTCAGTGCAACCCTTGATGCGCAATATTTCGCTAAATTCAGAACCGATTTTGCCCAAAGACCTCCCTGTGTATTTTTTATTTTGTGGGCTTCATCAAGAATCATCATCACCCGGTTGCCAGGCCGTTTAAGATAGGAAAGGATGTCCTCATTGCTTGAGCTGATGCTTTGGTAAGAGATCAGGCTTATTTCTGCTGAGTTTGGGGAAAGTAAATGCCGGACTCTTTCTTCCCTGGGGATGCCTCCCGACAAACGTTGAATCTTACCCTTTTTGCCAAAACAAGCCTGGTATTCGTCTTCCCAGGGGCCGAAGGAGCTTAAGGGACCGACAATAAACAGCTTATTGACGTGTTTCGGGTGGTCCTGAGGCAGGTTGTTCAAATAGGCATAGGCGGCATACACAATGCTGGTTTTACCAGCTCCGGGAACAGAGAAGTTGCAGGCATTCTGAGCGAAGGTCAAATGGTAAGATGAGAGCAATTGCAGATCATACAGGCGCCTGGCCGGCATTTTACTTTTCAGTAGCTCTGTAAAGGCGTTGAAATCCTCTGTGTTAATCTTGTTTTGCCAGATATTTTTTGCCTTCTCGGAAAACTCTTCAAAGCGTGACTTCTCGTCTAAAAAATGAGTAAGTACGTTTTGGGATGTTTCGCTCAAAGATTCTTCACAACCGAATTTTGCCAGCATCTCCTGAATCAGGGCAAAGGTTTTTTCCTGTTCCTGTTCTGTTTCTTTGCCATAAGGAATTGCAATTAACTCAGAGCTGCTTAAATCCGCCTTCAGGTAGTCTACCAGATAGAACCGGGCTCTCCTGTTTGACAGTAGCGCGCTTACATCACCCGAAAGGTGAAATGCTCCCTGATCTTCAACAATATGTACGGTTATGCTGGGCATTATTTCTGGTTACTTGTGATGATTTTCTGATACTTCACGGTTAAAGAATAGATCTCTTTAATTAATGAGAGCACGTTTGCGTCATTGTAAAAAGGTTCAACGTCTGTATTGATGGAGTAAAGCGTATCTTTAGCACGGCGCAGCAGGATCAGCGGTGCGTTTTCCTCGTTAAAGTCCTCAAGACGCCTCTGGGACTTATTGAGGTTCTTCGTTAATACCGCTGCAGCGTTGCTTTTCCAATCCTCATCCCTCACTTTGAGAATCGCGGAGAGGTTTTTTTGAGGATCTTTTTCTCTCAACTCATCAATGCTGGATTCCTTATTATTAATGGGATCAATGGTTTTAAAATGTTCATCCCTGAATTTCTCCCAGACCTTTTGCTTGCAGAAAAAACTTTCTTTTCTACTGAGAGCCGCAATGGCTCTGAATTCTTTGCCTTCATACCTCGCCCTCATGTAATCAAAACAGATGGCTTTCAGATCAGAAATGTCCGATGGTTTATATGCCCAGTCGACATAATGTGTGCCGTTCTCATAACGTTTTAGATAACGGTTAAGATCTACAAACTGCCCTTCCAGTTTTTCCAGCCGGGTATAGATTCCGTTGTAGCCGAGGTTGTCCAGATAATCATCCATCAAGTGCATGATAGCCAGCCATTCATTTATTTTAGTATCTTTTTCTCCCATCATCTTTGCAATTTCTGCTGTCCCGAAGCCAATCTCCGTCAGATCCTTGCATTTCAGGTACTTTTCAATCGGGTTATAATCCAGCTTATCATCTTCTCCAATTTGATAGGTGGTTTCCAGGCGCATAATCTCCTTGGGATTATCATCGAGGGTATCATCCAGGATAATGGCTTTAAAATACATAGGGCCGGAATTTTTTTCCTGTGCAATTCTGTTTAAAATACTGGCCCGGCGATTTCCGTCAATGATAATTCCATCCTTCGTTACAATGCCTATTTTCTTTTGCCCATACTCTTTCAGATCCTCCATCGTAATTTTGTTCCTCACAATTTTTGATTCCCACAGGAATTTTTCAATTGTTTTTTTATCGGATTTGTTTTCCACATTCAAGGGGTGAAATTGCCGCTCATAAGATTTGACCATACTCAGGACCCGGCCGTTATACTTATTGTACACCAGGAATTCGATAGGAATTTCAAAAACCGGTAATAGTTTTTTCTCACCCCTGTAAATGATGTCATCCATTTTGTAAGGAGTTTTGGTAGCCCGCAGGCTATTCAGCTGTTTTAATCGTTCTTTTTGATTCATGTTTTTGATTCATTAGGTTAATCCACTTTAATACAATGTAATATCCAATCGCAATGGCTTTGGGAAGCTCATAGGGAGGTTTGTTCATGCCAATCCTTTCGTGAAAGACATTGCTGTCAAACTGAAAATTCTGATCTATGAATTTTCTTACCAGTTGCAGCATTTCGTATGGTCCTACGAGTTTTTTCCGGCGCATGTCTTCCGCCGTGCGGCAATAGACACTTTGAAACTCGTCTGCAGAAGAAATTTTGTGGCCATGCAGGTCAAAAAAGCCATTCGCTGTTTTCTTGTCCTGGGCGTTCAGGTACATGCTGGTGATTTCCGGGCAATACATCCTGGCCCGGTTTTTTCCCTGGCTGTAATGAATCTCTGCAGACCATCGATAGTCTTGGTTCTCGAAATCAGAATGCGTATTGGTGAGCTCCACACGGTAGGTACTATGTATAAAATAAGGAATGTGATACCTGAACTTAGCGCTTATCCGCTTTTCCTTTTCTTTTTTAATTGAAATCTCCGTGAAATTCAGATTGACAAATTCAAGCTTATTGGCATGGGCTATCGGTTTGTAAATATTCCGGCATCGTTTGCCTTTTGCTTTTAAAATGGCTTTAGCAAACGCATATGCAAGTTTTGGCGGTACCGCATTTCCTACTAATCTGTATTTGACGCTGGCGGAGTTTCCATAGAATCGGTAATCAATAGGGAAGCTCATGAGGGAGGCAACCTCGCGGATGGTTGGAGCACGTAGTTTCCCATCTTTATGTGCCAGGATAAATCCCTCCCTCGAAGAGCAGGACATCGTAGCCATGATGGTTCTGGCAGGTTTCTCGGTATTTTCCGGTATCGACATCCGTCCCATATAACCTCTGTCTTGTTTGAGTCTGATACTTTTAATCGTTTCGAAATCGGAAAGAAGCTGTAGGTAATGGTGGTCGGTAATATTCATTCCGGAGAGACTTAAATCGTAAATGGGGTCCTGAATAGTTTCGGATAATTTTGTTTTGGGAGAACCTAAAGAAGCCAGGATGCTTTTGAGCGGTATTAAATCCGAGTCATGTTTAATAACTGTTTCAGGTCGCGGAAAGTCTCCACAGAAATAGCGGATTCTGTTGGATGGTACACCAAAGTATTTGGCATTATACTCTCCGGCGAACGTGCCTTTTACGTGAAGAACCCGGGAGCTGTTGATGCCGAGTGAATATCCTGAATAGTCGTCCCTGATATAATCCTTCACTTTTGGCACATTTTCCAGAAGCCAATACTGAAGCATAGAATTTCGCTTGTATTTTTTTCTGAAAACGATTCTGAGATAGGCTTCAATGAGCCTAGCCCCCTTCTCTTTATCGCCTTTTCCGGCGCGGTTGGAGGTGGAAAAAAATGTACAGGGAGGAGATCCTACAATAACGTGTGAGTCCGGTATGATCTTGTCGAACTCATCATCAGACAGGTTAGATAATCTGATTACATCATCACAGATGGCTTCCCCATCCGGATGATTTTCATTGTGCGTATCTACGGCTTTTTTCCATAGATCAACGGCCCATATTACGTCGAATCCCGCTTGCCTGAAGCCTTCGGAGAAACCTCCGGCACCACAGAAAAAATCGATTACAGTCAACTTATTAGTCATAATTACATTAGAATTTGTTTCGGAAAAAGCAAAGGGATATACCCCCATGCATGCATGGATTTTTTTTGATAGATATATTAGTTGATTAGTTTACCTCTCTGGACTTCTGTCTACTATGTCAAAAGCTCTTGTATGTTGAGCTTATTAAAAGGTACAGGCTGTGGTTTTCTTATTTCTTTGGATTCGGGATTCTTCAGGCCATTTTTCTGCTTAGTCCTTAAATGTGGCGTCAACGATATAGTAACTGAGAAATATTTTCTTCCTCATCTTATTGTAATTTTAAATCCTGTCTTGCTTAACTAAGTGCCAGTAATGTTGTCCTAATGCAGTAAGCTTACAGGCTTTATGTTCTATAGCTGCAAAATACATGTCTTCTGTGCCGATTGGAATAACCAATCCCACTCTGTTCATTTTCTGGAGCTCTTTAAATATTTCAACCTTCACAGGATCTGCTGTTTCCTTATTCGTCCATTCATAGCCTGGATCTAATGAGAACTCGCTTCTGGAAGCTGGGAAATAGATGATTAATTTCTTTAAGATTGTTAAGGAGATGTGTGACTTAACCTTTCGCAGTGGCGTAAACCGGGTTACATTTGTTCTGAAGATAGGCCTCTGGCCCCAGTTTCCGATTGCCATATCAATATGAGCATAAACGCTTCCGGGAGTTATATCTCCTTTAAGATCGGAAGCGCCGCCTTCTAAAGCATCAATCAATAAACTTGTAAATATTCCATGACCATCTTTTTCAACCGAGGTTTCTTTTTCACGGCTGGAAGTGAGTATCGTCATGCCTTTCCCTAAATAGGAAGTGCCGGCGGCATTTACCGGAGTTCCGAATGCGCCGGAATTGCAGCAGTCCAATATGATTACTTTTGTTCTAACGTCAGACTGATTGGCATAATGCAATATTTCATCCATTGAAATTCCCGGATCATTAGGCCCCGCATCCGGTGTCACGATGTATCCTCCAGCAGCACTCATATAGCCATGGCCTGAAAAATATAAAAGCACCATATTAGCGTCGCAATCAAACAGGTTTCTAATCATTTCTCTCAGTTTGGATTTTGACTCCACATCCAAAGCGAGTTTTATTTCGAAGTTGACGCGCTTTTGATCATCATCATCGTAATTAAGTACTTCAGCTATTCTCTTGGCGTCGTTTTTGCAGCCGTTTAGTGGTTGCGCAGGATACTTGTCTATCCCAATAATTAAAGCTTGTCTCATGGATATGTTATTTGTTGATTATTTTTATGCTATTGGTAATTTTATTTCTATGTCGTATGGTGGGGTTCTTATTTCCTGTTGCCGCCAGAAGATGCCTTTGTCTGCTCTTACCAAGCCGGAAATCGTATAATGAAGTGCCTTACAGGATGATGGAACATCAATCACCTGGATTAAAAGCTGGTCGCCCAGCAAGGGTGTTTTTTCTTCGTTGAGGTTAATAATCCAATCACACTTGTTGGATCCTATACCGGCCGATTGGATAACAGGAGCATAAACGTTCAGGTTGAATTTCCCTATGAATTCAGAGGCTGTGCATAATTGCAGCTTCAGATCACCGATGCCAACAAACTCGTTTAGTAAGGTTTCAGCAATAATAGAAGGGACACCCAGTGAAGCCTGTCCTGATAGGCCGAGAGCTCCTGAGATATTCAGGCTACCCTTAAAAACCTGGTTAAACTTCGTTTGCGGAATGAGGTCGATTGTTCGTAAATCGGATGGATTAGAGCATAATGCCGAATAGTGTAGCTCCTCCACTTTAGCCTTACCCTGGGTTCGGAGGGCGCTGATTGCATGAACGACCATGAAAATCCTGGTGCCGGCTTCTGAAGTGTGTGAAGTGGTTTTGTCGGTCTGTCTTTGTAATTTGTTTAAATCATAAACTAAAGGCTGGTTTCCCAGGCGTAGTTTGATTCCCAGGACTTCTGAAGCCGGGTTATTGTTGTTTTCAGTTGTCGGTGGAAGGTTGAATATCCCTCCCGACTTTATGGTGGAAGGAGTTTCATCAAAAATCAGATCAGTATCGATGTATTGCATATTTACTTTCGTTGACACAAAAGTATGCTGATGCTATTCGGATTTTTTCATGGATAATGATGATTTTGTATACCGGAAAGTATGGATCTTTTATCCTTAGAACTAAGGATAGCTACGTTGGAATGTAGTCTAGAAAAGGTGTTTGTATTTATTGTTTTGAAAATTTATGATCAATTGCTTTGAAGTATCACAGCCTAGTTTACTCAATACGTTCTTACGATGTGTTTCTACCGTACTATCAGCAATGTAAAGCTTTTCTGCAATTTTCTTGGTAGTAAATCCATTGCCAATAAGATAGAGAACCTCTTTTTCTCTTGGACTAAGCGGCGCCTCTTCAATGGCCTTACTGGTTTTATTCCGCTCGGATTTTACCAGAATTTTTAACGCTTCAGAATCCCAGTAGTCTTCGTCGTTTGCTACTGAATTAATCGCTTTCACCAGCTCTTCACTCCCTCTGTCTTTAATCACATAGCCGGATACGCCTGTGCCCATGAATTTTCGGATGATGTCTTCTTCTTTGTGAAGACTTAAAATAATGATCTTTGTTTGAAGATATTTTTGCTTTATTTCTAAAACCGTTTGATGACCATCCATCTCCGGCATGGTAATATCAATAATGGCTATATCAACAGCGTTGTGGCCTAAAATATCTAAAACCTGATGCCCGTTTATGGCTTCACCGACTATGTGGATATTTTCTTCAGTGCTTAGCAATGATCGTAGGCCATCCAGTAACATTTGATGATCATCCGCAATCAGGATTCTTATAATGCTTTTATCTTTCATAGTAGGTTATATTGTAGTATTGCTTATTGGAATATTGATAATGACTGTGGTGCCGCTGCCTTTCCCTGAATCTATATTCCAGTTTCCGGACAGGCTGTGAACCCGTTTATCGATGTTTTTAAGACCAATGCCACGCTTCAATTGAAAGTCTTTAGTATCGAAGCCTTTGCCATCATCGATGATCATCAGATTAATTTCGTTTTTGTTTTTTATTAGTTGTATGCTTATTGAGCGGGCATGAGCATGCCGAAGAATATTTGTCAATAATTCCTGGGTAATTCGATACAGCTGAATTTCAAGTGTGGCGTCTATTCTTTCGTTTAACCCGTATACATCCAGCTTAATCTGAATCTGGCCGACGTTCTGAATCGTTTCGCACAATTGAGTAAGGGCTTCCGTAACGCCTTTTTCCGACACGGTACTCGAAGCCATGTCGTGAGAAATACGCCTTACCTCGTTCAAAGCTTCATCCAGCATCGTCGTGATCTTCTGATATTGTATGCCGGTTAAATGCGCTTCCATGGACTTAAAGGCGTACTTTATCGCAGAAAGAATGCTTCCAATAGTGTCATGAAGCTCAAGGGCAAGCCTCTTTTGTTCATTTTCACGTCCCTCCACCATGGCATCTAGCGTAGCCAGTTCCTGAGTTTTGAGCGACTCCTGAAGCCGTGCCAATTTTTTCCTGGAAGTCACAGATCGTAAAATGAGCAGGAGCGTTGTCCCTAAAGCAGCAATGATGGCCAGCATCGCCAGGATAATATAGTTCTGAGATTTGTTTTTCTCCTCGCTGATCTCCAATTCGTACTTTTTAGTTTTGATTTCTGCTTCCAGCGCAATCGAGCTTCTTAACGCCTCATTAAGAGAGTCATTTAAGAGAGAATACCTTTCGGAATAAAGGAGTGCCGAGTCAGTTTTCCCTAAAGACCGGTAATTGTTAGCCATCTCTTTCAGAAGTATCAATACCTCAGGCAAACTATTGGATTTGGATGATAAGGAAAGAGATTTTAGAAAGTGTGACGTGGCGGCTTCATAGTTCCCATCGCCGGAGAGCACATTGCCAATAACACGGTGTGCTTCAAACTGGCCTTCCACATTCCCGTTTTCGGTGCTGATCTCAAGACTTTTGCGCAGGTATACCAGGGCAGAATCCTTCTCATGAAAAGAGCTGTAAATGACCCCGATATTATATAAGGATCCGCTTATATCATCGTCATAGCCATTTACCTGCCGGATGATCAGGCTTCTCTTGTAACTGGATAAAGCCTGGGAGTAGCGATCAGTGGCAAAATACACATTTCCGATATTATTGTAAGCTTTCGCCAGTTCACGTTGGTTGTCCAGTTTAATATTGACGCTAATGGCTTCCTGAAACTGAATCAACGCTTTGTTGAACTCTTTCAATTGTTCATACACATTGCCCAGGTTCATAGCGGATGCGGCGATACCCTCTTCGTCATCCTGGTTGATAAATGTACTCTTAGATTCCAATGCATTGGATATGGCGTCGTCATACCTGCCGGTTTTAAGGTAGAGAAAGGATAAGTTGGTCTGGATCCAGGCCCGCTCCTTAGCTGCTTTTACCGTTGATCGCATTGGATCCAACAGACGAATCGCCTTTGCCCCGGTTTCTATCGCCTTTTCATGTTCGCCGCGCAATTTGTAAATACTCATCACGTTCCGGTAACAGCTTACAATACCAAGCGTATCTTTTAATGTTTGACGAATGGCCAGGCTCTGTTGATAGTAAGAAAAGGCAGTATCATAACTGCCTTTTACTTTATTATAATGACCCAGGAGGTTGTAGCTGTAGGATTTTCCCCGGATATAGTTAATCTTTTTTGCTTCCTTCAGAGCCTGTAGCGCATAAGATCTGGATGTTTCGAGGTCCTGATTCCGGATTTTCCATGCCTTGAGATTGAGCTCATCAATATAGCTGGTGTCAATGGTTTTCCTGTTCTGTGCCGTAGAATATTGAACCGTTGATAACGCGAGGAGTATCGTTATGCCATACATAAGCTTCATAGTTTTAAAAATAGGAATAAGATTTTACAACTCCTATTGTCTCAATTTTTTGAGTTTCGGAGTAGGCATTCCCGAATCATCCGCTCCATCCTGGTGCGTTTTTATCTTGCCTACAAGACTGTTATCTTTCGATGAGTTAATAACAGTAACTTCAATAAAAGGATGCGATCCATTTAGCTCAATGCTTCCCAATGGTAAGGTATGTACTATGGGTGTGAGTAATTGCATGTTTGGAATAGTTTCGTCTTCTAAAATCTTTAAGACAATTGGATAAACTCCGTCCACAGGAGCGGTAGGTAAGGTTTCATACCCGTTTGCTTTGAACTTGGTATAATCCATCCATGTGACAACATGAATCATATACGTTCCGGTAGATGTGTTTTTTCTGAGATGTACTTGAGGTTTGGCAATTTTCATAATTTATGGTTTTATTTGGTTAGTAATTTGAATGGTATGGAGTTTAGAAGTACAGAATCGTTGTTTCCTAGAGTTGCTATGCCGGCTTTTTGCGTATAGCCGGTTTCCAGTTGAATGTTCCTCACAAGATCTTCGTAAGTGCCTTCAAACTTTCCATCATCCCAATGTTTTAAAAGCACCCTTGTAAAAGCGGAGTATTTCTCACCATCTTCACTCTGCTGGTAATCTTCACACGCTGATAGATGAACAATACCCGCTTTAATCAAGGGATCGGGGAAGTATGCTTCTAAAATGGATTTGCCATTTTGAGTCACTGTTTTCTGACAATCAGTAGTTGATGTAAAAACACTACCCGAAAAGCAATCGTTATCGCAAACTTTGAGCGTAGAACGACTATGACAGCTTGATGAAACGACAATAATCCTGACACCCTTTTTGAAGTTCCGCCATCTCTCTCTTAAATCGTCATCAATGAGATAATCATCGTAAAAGCACCAGATTTCATCCATGCCATCCGCCTCATCGCCATCCTTGTCATCGATCTGTCCGCCGTGCCCTGAAAAGGTGATGAAGAACGTATCACCCTCATCCAAAAGATGAATACACTTGTCAAATGTTTCCAGAAATCCAGCTATAGTAGCTTCCTGGTTAATTAACAGATGAATCTGCTCATAGCCTTCATGTTTTGCAATTGATGCCATCGCTTTGGCATCATTAGATGGTGCACTTAATGGATCTTCGGTATTATACATGCCAACACATAATCTGTCAACGCCTACATGTATGGAAATTCCTTTGCTCATAATTATGGCACAAAACTAGGTTGCAGGATGCGCTTGGACTTCATTAAAATTCATGATTTTATATCCTTAGTTTTAAGGATAAGGCAAAATAGTAACCGCTATCGGAGATATAACCTTTTTGAAATTGCTTGCCGGTTACGATAGAGTAGTCCTGCACGTTTCACAGATCCATGTAAGTAGGTAAAATTACGTGCCGAATTCAAATTGACATTAGAATTACAAGTTATAAATCACAAAGTCTCTTGACTTTTGCTATAATAGGTTTTACTTTTACTAAAAAGGTGCAGGGACGCTAATAGCAACGCACCTGTTGCCGCTACGAGAGAAAACCTCAATAACCAAAAACTATGAAAAAACTAAGTTTAGCATTAGGATTGTTTGTCAGTATTCTGATCCTGGCAAGTTGGACCGTTATGTACAATAGTGGCTCACCTTGCGACGCCCCATTGGTAGGCGGACATACCGGAGCTCCGGGAGAAACCAGTTGTTCGGGTTGCCATGCCGGAACGGATAACAGTGGTTCGGCAAGTATTACATTCAGCATCGCCGGAGGCGTCACCCAATATACTCCCGGACAGGTTTATTCGGTTACTGTTTCAGTAACTGAGCCGGCAACTGATAAAATGGGCTTTGCATGTGTGGCTCTGAGGAACTCGAATAATACGACAATAGGTAGTTTTCAGTTATTGGATGCCGTAAGAACAAGAACCTATACCGGCGGATCAAGGAAATATGTGAGTCATACGCCTTGCGCGGCAGATGTACTATCTCCCGGCTTTAGTGAATGGTCGTTCAATTGGCAGGCGCCTCCTGCTAACGTAGGAAACATAACGCTTTATTTGGGGGCGCTTACAAGCAACCACAACCATGCCACAACCGGAGATTTCTCGTATAAGCGATCGATTACACTTACTCCTGCGGTTACAACCGGCATGGATGAAATGAAAGAAGCTAAGTCTTTCATTTCCATTTTCCCCAATCCTACCGACGACAAATTTGAGATCAGATCAGCTGGTGATAGCAAAGTTCAGGAGTTACAGATATTGGATCTACAGGGTAAGATCGTGAAAACTTTAAATGCCGGTGATATCCTTCCCCATTCAGATCGTCAGTACTCTGCTAAGCAACTTGGTTTGCATGCAGGAATTTATTTTCTTAAAATAATTGATGAACACCAGCAGTCGTACAAAAAACTGATTGTTGAATAGGCCAAGCGGCTTGTTATCTGTACTTCCCCTTCTTAGTCTGGCAGATCATCTCTATCAGGATGTTATGTGCTTATACCCTCAGAGAGCCACGGAAGGCCCTGGCGGCGTAGTAAGATTCCGCGCCGTTGTGGTACAAAAAGATCGTATCGTAGCGGCGGTCACAAAAGAGGGCACCACCGAGCTCCCGGATCGCAGCAGGCGTATGTACCCAGCTTGATGTTTTCAGGTCGAACTCGCCGAGCTTCTGCAGCTCGCGGTATTCCTCCTCTGTTAGAATATCGATGCCCATGTCGGCAGCCATACCCAGGGCACTGTCTTTTGGCTTATGCTCTTTCCGCGACTCAAGCGCTTCATGGTCATAGCAAATGCTTCTGCGGCCTTTCGGGCTTTCGGCCGAACAATCATAAAAAATAAATTCTCCCGTCTTTTTATCATAGCCTACCACGTCCGGTTCGCCGCCGCTGCTTTCCATCTCATCGAGCGACCACAGCTTTGCAGGATGGGCTTCCAGTCTGGCTTGTACCTTCGGCCAGTCAAGGCCCTTATGCCGTGCCTTGTTTTTCTCGAAGCGCGTTTTCAGTGTAGCGATTAATTCGCTTTCCTGTTCCGGTGATAATTTCTTTTTAGCATTTTTCATGGTCGTATGTTTTATAGTGTCACAATTGGATTGGAATTAATCATCCAGTCCTTTTCCGTCGAAAATATGTTGTATGTGTTTTTCTATCCTGGCTTCGCGGGTTTTGGCTTGCTTCGCCTGTGAGAAATAAAGAAGGTAGCCCCTTTGCCGGCCCGGAGTCAGTGCTTTGAAGGCTTTTGCCAAAGCCGGCATATCATCCAGCCTGGATCGAAACTCCTCAGGCATATCGAACTCCTTCGTCTTTTTGAGCTCTGCTTTCAGTCCGGCTTTTTCAACGGCAATGGCTTCTTTGATATAGGCTTTCAGGATCCGCTTCCTCTTCACAATTTCCTGGAGAGTGGTGAAGCGCATCTGGCGCGCTACCTGCACATTCTTAGTCTGCTGGATGAGCACACCGTGAGGATCTTTTAATAACACCCCTTTGAAAAACAGTACCGCGCAGTATTCTTTGAAAACGTGTATAAGCACGATGTTGTTTCCCTCGAGGGTGTAGCATGGGCAGCCCCATTTCAATTCTTCGGTCAGTCCACAGTCGAGCACGATGGATCTCAATGTCTCGATCTCTTCCTGCCATGTTTTGTTTTTGGCGAAATACCAGTCAACTTTAGGATTCATGTGATGTCTTTTAATAATACTCTCAATAAAGTTATGAAATTATTGATTAGGCAAAATCACTTTTCTCTCAGCCGGCCTGAAATACCAGGATAGCACTGTGAGGATCAGCAATAATACTGGTCCGAAAAGGGTGATGGCCTGGTCGCCGTGAGCGATGTGGGAAAAGACAGCGCCCGACATAGCAAAGAAAAATCCGGCATAAGCCCATTCCTTCAGCAAGGGAAATTTAGGAATAAGCACGGCTATCACTCCCAGGAGTTTCCAGATTCCGAGGATTGTTAGAAAATACAGGGGATAGCCCAGGTCTTCCATCATCTTAACTTCATCCGGTTGTTTGATTAATTGCACAATACCGGTTGCGGTCATTCCTAAGGAGAGCCACACTGTAGCAATCCAGTAGATAATTTTGTTTCTCTTTGTCATGATCTGTTTTTTTTAGTTTAGTTTCTTTACAACGTCCTCTAGGTGGTTATGCGCCATGTTAATGCCCTGGGCAAATGGTAACTGCAGGATCTGGTCTCTGACGGCTACGGATTTGTAGATCACATGCATCGTCAGCTTACTGCTGTTGTCGGAAAGCCGCTCAAATTCCAGGAATTCCAGTTGGATCGGAAAGGGCGTATTCTCCATTTCAAACGTGCGTGTGATTTTTTGGTTCGTTACAAAGTCGTGAATAGTACCGTTCGAGCGGAAGACAACATTCCCTTTTGGATCTGAGTTCTCAAACTGGTAAGAGCCATGTTTTCTGTTCTCCATCTTCAATACCTTGTTGCCCATCCATTGTTCAACGATCTCAGGCTCTTCATAAGCTTTAAAGAGTAATTCCAAGGGCAGGTCAAACTCCCTGGTGATCACGATTTCCTGTTTGCCTTCTTCGGCAGTAATTTTCGTTTTTCGTTCCATGTTATTTTTTTGGTTTATAGTTCTTCATAATACTTTCTAATTTGTTGAAACGCTCATCCCACATCATGCGGAAGGGTTCGATAAAGTCGGCTATTGCTTTCATTTTTTTCGCATTAAGGTGATAGTAAATTTCCCGGCCGTTCTGTTTTTGTTCCAGTAATTCGCATTCAGTCAATATCTGCAGGTGTTTTGATACGGTTGGCCTTGCCGTATCAAAATTGGAGGCGATGGCGCCTGCCGTCAGGGATTGGCTTGCTACCAGCAGGAGTATAGACCTTCTGGTGGGATCTGCGATAGCCTGGAATACATCTCGTCTTAGATTCATTGTGTAGTTATTTGACTACAAATATATGTGTAGTTATTTAACTACGCAAATTTTATATTATTTTTTTACTTATATTAACCAATACATTCTTTTGACATGCTATAGCGAATAAAGGCACGTTTAATTAATAACCCGGCAATAGTCATGGAAAAAATAGCCCACTTAGTAATAATGGTTGCCCTCATCTGTTTTTTTAGTTGCGGGGATTCAGAAAAAAAAGTAGCGGATCCGTTACAGAAAGGGAGCTTAGGCTCTACCGAAATCAAAAACTTCGGCTATTTTGTCAACCAAAAGGAAAATTCTCAAATTGATAGCTTATTGGCATTAGCTGACTTTAAAGGCTTTAACGGCAATATTCTTTTGCTTGATGACGGAAAGATCATTTATAAAAACTGTTTAGGTTATGCCAATTTTGAAACCAGGGACCGGCTTAACGATAGCACCGTGTTTGAGCTGGCTTCCTGCACCAAGCAATTTACTGCTATGGCCATTATGATCCTGGCAGAACAAGGAAAGCTAAAGTATTCGGACACGCTTCAAAAGTTCATTCCGGATCTTCCCTACGAAGGTATTACTGTTGAACATTTATTGACACACACGGCAGGCTTGCCGGAATATGGAGCAACCATGCATGAACATTGGGATTCGCATCGGGTAGCGACCAATGGTGATATAGTAAATGTCTTTAAAACGTTTAAGCCTGAACGAAACCAGGCACCTGATATAAAATTTGAATACAGCAACACGGGCTATGTCTTGCTATCAATCATCATCGAAAAAGCATCCGGAATGAGCTATTCTGAATTTCTTGACCAAGCTGTCTTTAAGCCTTTGGGAATGAGGCATTCGCTGGTATCCGCTTCCTGCAATTGCAAGGACAAGAGAATTGAAAATTATGCCTGCGGCTATAATTTCGACACTACAGGAAAATACATTTTAACTGACAGCGTAGAGCGCATCAGAAAGAATGCATGGTTGGGGGGTATCACCGGCGACAGGGCGGTACATTCTACGATTTCGGATCTTGCCAGGTGGGATAAGGCATTGAGAGAATATGCACTGGTTAATAAAAGCACATTAGACAAAGCCTTTACGCCTCATGTATTGAAAGACGGCACCAAAACGGATTATGGCTTTGGCCAGTTTATAATCAGAGATGGTAAAAACAGGGAGGGTGTTTTTCATGCCGGCGCTTTTCCAGGCTATCGGACCTGCATAGTACATTTCACAACTGTCAAAACGACTATTGTGCTATTGTCCAATACGGAATTTGAAAATACACTTAAACTCGCCGGAAAAATTAAGCAGATTCATTTAGGTAAGTAGAAAGGAATTACCTGACAAATTTTTCTCTGAATTCCGTAAAGCTTCCGCTTCCATCCGGTTGTGGTTTTCCATCATAGTGGCGTAGGCCGCTCATCGAACCAAGCCAGAGGTTTCCGCTCCGGTCTTCGAATACACAAAACAGGGTATTACTGTTCTGTCCTTCTTTGAGAGAATAATGGATAAGGTTTTTTCCATCGTAGCAATTCACGTCTCCGCCAAGCCAGACCTTTCCCGTTTTATCTTCGAACAGGCTGGCTGTGAAATTTGAGCTTACCCTTGTCAGAGATTTTCCGCCTGTTGGTGATGCCGAAGGATCGTAGCGGAATAGCCCAGCTTGGCTGCCTATCCAAATGCTCCCGTTTTTATCCGTCATCATAGCCACTACATGCCTGAAGGGAAATTTTTCTTCTCTTGTGAACCTGCTAAGGCCTCCGCCCACCAATTGTGGCGAAGGAGCATAGAAGCTATTGATCCCGCCCTCGGTGCCGAGCCAAAGCTTCCCGCTCTTGTCCTGTGCGATCGTGTAAACAGAATCGTGAATAAGTCCATCGGCCGTTTTAAAGTTGCTGAAAGTTCTTCCATCGTAACGGCTTAGTCCGCTGCCGGTTCCCAGCCAGATGTTTCCGGCCTTATCTTCCAGCATGCAAAACACAGTGTTACCGGCCAGGCCATCGGCGATGGTGAAATAGCTGAAGGCTTTGCCATCATAGCGGTACAGGCCTCCGCCTATTGTCCCGAACCAAAGGTTTCCGATTCTGTCCTCCAAAAGCGAAAATACATGAAAGTGCCTCAGGTCTTCCTTCAGCGTCATGTTGGTGAAAACCTTCCCATCGTAACGGATAATGCCCTGCCAGGAGGCAAACCATATGTCCCCGTTTTTGTCCTGCAACATATTACGCGTAATGCTGTGCGGGCCATAGATCGAAACAGTATCTTCCGTCATAATAAACGTAGGATCATCGTTTTGGTGATGCGTTACCGGTAAGATGCCGGGCTGAGGCGATGAACGGCTGTGGTTATCTTCGGGTATGTCTGCTTCGTTGGAGAGATTGCAGGAGCTGATGAAACCAGCAATCAGCAGGAAGGCATAAAAAGATCTCATAATGATGTTGATACGTGTAAACGAAGCCGGGCCTTACGCAGAAAAGATCCTGTTATCGACCCGTTATTGTAACAGGATACTTTCGTTTCGGATTTTGTAGAATCAGCATCCGCCGCCTCTGCCGGCAACGAATTCAAATTCCTGTTTCACCTTCATACCTTCCGGATTTTCCGCTGCTTTCCAATCCGGCATGTTTTGGATCAACTTTAAAAAATGCTGGTCTGTTTCTTTATCACCGAATGAACGCTTGATTTTAGGATGGCTTACTTTGCCTTGTTCGTTGATGGTAAAACGGATGATGAGCTGTTGAAGCTCTTTGGAAGTCGTTGCCGGGATCTCAAGACTATTCTCTTTTAAGTACTGTATCAGTTTTTCGTGTCCGCCCGAATACTGTGCTTCGCTTTGCGGAACTACCGTCATTTCTACATGCATGGTATTATGTTCCACCACGCGGGTCACGGGTACCTGGTAACTGTAGTTTACTGAAATGATAATCTTCGAAGCCAGGTCAGCTGTCTTTAAAATTTTCTGCTGCTCAGAGCTTAGGCTGTCGTTAACGCTGTTTGCTTTTTGTTCTTTGCCATGGCAGCTTGCAGAGATCTCAACGGAGGTATAGCTATCGATCCAATTAACGGGATAGCCCTCAATGAGATCGCTGATGCGTTTTGGCGCGTGCAACATTTCCTGCTTTATGGCGCGCGAATATGTTCCGCGAACTTCATAGTTCAGATCCTGGGAATACCCGGAAATAGAGAGAAGCACTACTGTTGAAAGAATCAGGCTGGTTTTCATAAGCGAATGGTTGATGATGAGGCTGGAGATAGACGGCAAGGAAGTGGTAATCGTTGTTTTCCTAGCATCCGCCGCTTCCCAGTGAAAAATTGAATTGTTGCTTTACCGTTTGGCCTTTCGCATTTTTGGCCGGTTTCCATTTCGGCAGGTGGTAAATGGCATCGACCAGCAGAATGTCGAGAAATGAATCTGTGGAGGTATTGGAGATAGAAGCATCAATGACCTTGCCTTCTTCATTGACGGTAAATTTCACAACCGTTCTGGATATTTTATCAGCATATATACTTTTGGCAGCGCCACCGGAAGGAAGCTTGCTCATCACGGTATTCGTTAGCTGGTTCCTAAGCTCTGTGTATCCTCCCGGGAACTGGGCCTCTGTTTCAGGAACAATTGTGACGCTTACATTTCCTTCTATGATCTTAGGTTCATGACCGGAAGCATCGTTTAACAGGTCCTTATATTTGAACTTGACTTTGATGCTAATCTCGGTGTTCAGGTCGGCTGTTGCCAGCACCCGTTTTTGTTCCGGGCTGAGCTGGTCATTGCTGCTGTGTGCCGTGAGTGTTTTTCCCTCATGCGTGGAGGTAATGTTCACCGACAGGTAATCAATGATCTTATTATAGTTATGTTCCTGGGGAGAAAGGTAATTGTAGCCCAGGGGAAAGATGTCGTATCCCTGGTAGTGAGCCATTCTCCGGCGGTTCAGGTCCATTCGCTCATAAGACGGTAACACCATGTTGCGCCATAGTTCGGGCGTAATGTCATTCAGGAAAGCGGCTTCATGGAGTTTTAGTTTGTTTGTGGAAGGAATTAATCGTCCCGTATACTCAGAAGGCTGGGCAGATCCCGAGAGCAGGATAAGGGATAAAAGCGAAGTGAAAAGCAACTGTTTCATAGCGTATATTTTTAAGAATTAATAGAAAGACCGGGTTCTGTTACAAAGGTAATTCCGGCATGTACAGCATGGTGTTATTGAGTCGTTATTGGCCTGTTAATGACTTGTTAATGTGATGCAGGTCCCACAGAAAATCGCTAATTTTGGATACTCCAATGAAATTCAACCGTACCTATGTCTTTATCGCCGTGTCTTCCCTGGCATTAGTGGTTGTGCTTGTCATCCAGGTAAACTGGATTCTGCATGCGGCCAGGATCAAGGAAGAGCTCTTCAACGAAAAGGCGAATATGGTGCTTACCCGTACAGCAGAGGCGCTGAGCTCCGATACGCAGGCCTGTCGGAACCTGGAGGCAGGTGTGGGCGCAGCCGAGGTCCGGAAAATAGATTCGCTCTTTGTGCATTATATGAAGTTTTATAATTTTCATATAGACTATTCTTTCGAAGTGATCAGGCCCGACCTGTTCGGGATGAAGCAGAGCGTAGCCGCGAATAACGTCTATAACAAGCGCCTGGATGAAGTGGTGAGCAACAACGGTCTGGAATTGAAGCTCACCTTTCCGGAGAAGAAGAAATTCATCCTCGAGGAAATGGGGCCGATGTTCATTACGTCTGTTGTGTTGATCCTGGTGGTGCTGGTCATGTTCTGGCGCACGGTTTTATCGCTTCTTAAGAAAAAAGAGATCCTGGAGCATACCACGGAATTTTTGAATAATATGACTCATGAGTTCAAAACACCTCTTACCAACATTGCCCTGGCCGGCAGAATGATGGTGAAGGATGCAACGCTCAGGCAGGAAGAGAAACTGAAACACTACTCCGGAATTATTCTTGAAGAGAATGAGAAGCTGAGGCTGCAGGTAGAGCACATGTTGAGCATGACAGCCCTGGAAAGGGGAGAGCTGCCACTACAAAAAACGGAAGTAGACATGCATCAGCTGATTGAGGAAGCGGTCAAATGCATCAGCGTACAAGTAGAACATGCACAAGGGAGTTTGAAGCTGGAGCTGAATGCGGAGCAGCTTGTGGTGATGGGAGATAAGGCTTATCTTACCAATGCCTTGTGTAACCTGCTCGACAATGCTATCAAATATTCGCCTGAGAGGCCGGAATTGTTGGTGACGACACAGAACAACGGGAAATACCTGGTGATCGCGGTAAGTGATAAAGGCATCGGCATTCCGAGGGAATACCACAAAAAAGTATTTGATACTTTTTTCAGAGTGCCTACAGGTGATGTGCATGATGTGAAAGGTTTCGGCATGGGCCTGGCCTATGTGAAAAAGATCGTGGAGCTACACGGCGGAACGATAGAGCTGCAAAGCGAAAAGGGGAGGGGAACCACCATAACCATGGCAATACCGTATGTCTAAAGAAAAGCTCCATATATTGCTGGCCGAGGACGATCTTAATTTAGGGATCCTCCTGGTGGATTATCTCGAAGCGGAAGGCTTTGTCGTGAAGCTCTGCAAGGATGGAGAGATAGCATTAAAAGCATTCCAGGCAGGGAATTTTGATCTGTGCCTGCTGGATGTGATGATGCCGAAGCTGGATGGCTTTTCGCTGGCGAAGGCCATCCGTTTGAAGGATAAAGAGGTGCCGGTGATCTTTATCACGGCACGATCCTTAAAGGAAGACAAGCTCAAAGGTTATGGCCTGGGCGCAGATGATTACATCAGCAAGCCATTTGACGAGGAGGAATTACTCTGGAAGATCAAAGCGTTGATCCGCCGGATCCCGGAAGCTAAAAAGGAAAGCAGGGCGGAAGCCATCGTTATCGGAAAATATACTTTCGACTGGAGCAATCAATGTTTGAGCATCAACGGTCTCGAAAAGCGCATCACGGAAAAGGAAAGTGATATTTTGAAATACCTGTATACATACCGGAACAAAGTTATCAGGCGTGAGGATTTATTGAAAGAGCTTTGGGGTGAAAACGATTACTTTCTGGGCAGAAGCCTGGATGTATTCATCACCAAGATCCGCAAATACCTGAAAGATGATCCGCAGCTGGAAATCGAAAACGTCTTTAAGGTGGGCTTTATTTTTAAGGTACCGGAGAGCTAAATGGGAAATAAAAAACGGCAGCGATTATTTGCTGCCGTTTTGTTAGATACTTGTGATAGGCTAAAGTATATGAATGAGCTTAGTAATTAAAAATGCAATAACTAATAGTATAAGAGGCAAAAAATAAGAAGCTACGATATAAGTAGCTGCAAGTTTGCCATTATAAGATTTGTATTGTTTGATTAAAGATTCATATCTATTGTTTCTGAATATTAGAAAATAATTTATGGCGAAGGGAACCAAGCAAAATAGTACTATAAATTCCAATGCATTATTTAATTTAGTACCCGGAAATACATTAAAATCTAAATTATAAAATCTTATTTTAAGAATATGCTTTTCCAGAATGGTCATCAGGACCATCAAATTAAATGCCATAGCCAAAGTTATAAAAGCCATAGAATAAAATTTCCATGAGTTATTGTCTCCATTTACCGCTTTGAGTCTATTGATAGCATCTGCCCAAATCATATAATAATAATTCCTTTTCATAGTTTTATTTTTTGAGGTAAGGCTTGAGGTTCAGGATGTGTTTGATCATATATAAAAGTTGCCGCTCCATAAATTAAGACACCTAATCCAATAGCCCATCCTACGGGGTTAGAAACGAGAGCGAAAGTGGTTAACACAGTGGCTGTTAAGCCAACAGCCCCTATAGTTGCGTCAAGAACATCTCTATGACTAAACACTTCTTCTACGCCTCCGTTATTATATTGATCTACTACCTTAACCGTAGAGTATGCTGTAGTCAATGCTGATCCAGCAAATCCTAGCCATTTAGCAAATTTAGCATATTTTGCTACATCATCGGTAATCTCAGCGGCTCGAAATGTTTCAAAATAATCCATTGTTAATAATTTGCTATCATTTCCAATACCAAAAGCATTTAATCCATTACTTATAGGGTCGAAGGTGTTGTACATATTTTGACTACTATTATTATAATCAATTACTAAAGGTAGTTGACTGTTTATGCTGGAAGGAGCTATCTTGCTTGTAGAATTGTGAAAGAGTTGTGGCGCTGTTTTTTCGTTAATAGAAGGAAAAATCGTTTTAATAGCTTCTTGAGTTGCGGTATCAATAAATTCAATTTTTCCTACTTTGCTACCAGAATTTGCGGTAAAGCCAGAGATCTTTCCGTTCTTGTCGAAATAAGTCGTTTTTTCAGAGTATTGTAATTTATATTCCCCATTAATAACCTCTAAAGTCGTATGGGCTGTTACCTTGCTTGTTATTTTCCCATTTACTACATTTACCTTCGATGTCGAATCTTCAGCTTTAATTGGAGCATCCTTTGCTTTTTCTTGATCTTCTATAGCTTTTGTTATTCCATAAGGATCTTTATTATCGGCCGGTTGGTAGTCTTCTTGCGTCTGCGTACCACTTGTATCTGTATTCCCAACCGGGTTATTCCGGCAATAGGCATACACATTCACACCATCGCCAATGCCGATCGGATCACAATTCATCCATCTTCCCAGCCAGCTGATATAATACCGGGCATTATGATATTCCAGGCCCGTTTCATCATCGCGTTCCATACCCGTGTAGCGGTAACGCTTGGCGGCGGCAGTTACCGAACCGTTAGTAGCCTGGTATGAGGTTGTGCCGAAAGGATGGTATTCCTCATAGGTAATAATATTACCGTATTCATCGGTTTCCAGCGTCGTGCTTCCCTGGTGATTAGGATGCTGGTAGCGGGTTACCTTGGAAATGCCCGTAGAAGGATCGTCTGTCGTTTCGATCATCACAAAGCGATGTCCTTCGTCAATCAGGCTCAGGGTTTCACAGGTGAGGCCCGCACTCGGACCACTATGCTCTTTATACAATTCCCAACCGGCAATGTAAATACGCTCCTGTTTCAGAGTTGGTGTACCGGCAGAGGCATAGTTCTCCGTAATTTTTCTCAGACGGGTTCCCTGGCTGTCATATTGGTAATAGGTTGTTTCCGGGGTTCCCGAGCTCACGCTCTGAGTGCTGGTAGCAGCAATCTCTTCCTTAAAATTCCATTTCAATACTGTCAGATGTGGCATCTCAGTGATAAAGCCATGTTGTGCATGGTAGTGGTAGGTATAAGTATCGGAACCTACGGTTGTTTGACCTAAACGGTTTGTTCCCGTATCGTAAGTATAATCCCTGGTATAGCTTCCGGTAGTTGTTGCCGAATGCTGTAATTGCAGGATGTTTCCGACTTCGTCATACTGGTAATTCTGCGTATAATTCTGCATCGCCATGCTGTCGCTCGGATACTGCGTCAGCTTAAAAGGGGCATCGTTCCAGTTATCCGAAGTTCCAAAAGCAGCGGAGGCAATCATTTCACGTCCCGTTGCCTTGATAAGCTGGTAGCGGGCATCGTAGGTATATTCATTTGTGCCTTGTACCATGCTGTTATCGTAGAATACAGTCGGTACATTGTCATCCTGCCTGAACACGATATTCCCGACGGCGTCATACGTGAAATGAAGGTCTTGAAGGGGATCATTGATGGCGCTTACGGTTGTCAGGCGTTTTATCCGGAAAGTTTCATCGTCGTATTCATAGGTAGCGGTCACGCCATTCCCATAGGTTACGCGCATACGCTGCCCTTTGGCATCATATTCAATGTTTTGCAGATGTGTCGTCACCACAGAACTTTGTTCTACCGTTTCGCTTACCAGTACGCCACGCCTGCTATAAGAAGGAGTAATGATGCTATGGTCAGGAGCCGATTGCCGGTTAATCCTGCCGAGGGCATCATAGCTTGTCCTGATCTGGTAGCTATTGCTTTCCAGCTTACCGCTGATAACCCTCCAATCGGTGACGACCCTGTAGTCAATGGCAAGCGTGCGGATCATTTTCATGGATTGGCCTTTGAAGTTGTAAGTCGGTGTTTCTTCCAGGCCTCCCGAGTCATAATGCTGGAATAGTTTTCCTCTCAGGTTCTCGAGTGTATCATTCGGTTGGCCTTCGCCATATACAAAGAGCTCGACCGTATTATCCAGCGACACTGGTCCATCGCCACCTTTTACGATGACTGTCAATGGCCTGTGCAGAGCATCGTAATCAAATACAAGTTGATGACTGCGTTCGTCCCAGGTATAAAGCGGCTGGCCAAGCGCGTTAGGAAATAGCCAGCGTACGCCGCTATCCATGCTTTCCTGTTTCACCATATTGCCCAGCATATCATAATAGTATTGCATCACTTTATTGCCGCGTGCATCAATCACCTGCCGTAGATTGTTTTCAATATCCAGGATCAGTGAGGTATGATATTCTGTGGCATGCTCATCGAGCTCTATGGTGAGAACAGGCCTTCCCATGCTGTCCAGGTAGGTGGTAACAGGCGTATCATAATGTGCGGAGGCTTTGATGGCGGCCTGTTCTTCCTTGGCAGGATCTTTCCCGGCTGCTGTCAGTTCAGTGTCGATTAAACGATTGTAGCGAAGGTTATACCAATCACTGTCCCTGCTGGTATCGTTCTGGTCATATACCATTTGCTTCCAGCTATCAAAGGTTGTTTTACTGAAAGTGCCGTCCGGGTAGTCCGTGCGGATCATCCTTCCCGGCGCATCGTAGTGCATCACAGGCGTTACGCCTTGTTCCACCAGCTCTTTGGCGCTCTCGTATTTTGCCGTTACCGAGAAATAAGGTTCGTATTGCATGATAGGGTTTCCCTTGTTGTTGAGGATGGTGCGTCCATTGCCGATCCATCTCACATAGGGTGTCGTATCGATTATATTCACGGTAATCGTGTCATCGCCGTTGTCTACCACCTGTTTGGCAGGACCGGACTCCGCCTGCACTTTTTTCATTACCACTTGTCCTGATCCGTTGGAATATTCAAAGCTCATTTGAATAGGAGAGTTATTATTATCCTGGTAATGTTCTTCACGGATGATTGTAGAAACGACGGAAGGCTGCGTTCCACCCGAGTCTTTGTAACAGTTGAAGTCATATACAAAGCGTGTGGTGGCTTTATTCAGCAAATAGGTTGCGTCAACTTCCAATGAGTAAGCATCTGTGGGGTCATGGTTGGCAGCATCAAAATACTTGCCGATCAGAACTTCTTCAGCGCCGAGTGTCTCCGCTGTTATCCCTGTCAGATCATCTGCATCGGAGCCTTTACCATATAAGGCCATCGCTTTGGGCAGGCCCAGTTCATCGAAAAGCATCTCTGAAACATTATTGTTGATGTCCTGCATCTTTGTTGGCGTGAGGGTCCGGTAATCAAAGGCGAGAACCAGCGTTTTATTAGAGAGGGCATCGGTGGTTCTGTCAACGAACAGATAGGTTGCCGCATCATAATGCACATAAGTGATGGAACCATAAGGATCTGTATAGGAAAACGGTGTGAAAAAACGTGCTTCTGCATCTGTAAGCGTTTCTCCGCTATCCATGTATTGTACGGTGCCGGAGCAGACATACCAGTCGTCACGGCGTTTGTTATATTTTCCATCCGTCAGCTCTGTAGCCCCAACCTTAGCACCGAAAATGTCCGTCACGAGGTCGGAAGAAGAATTATTCGTATAGGCCAGTTGATAGCTCTCATAAGGAATGCCAAGCGATTCAAGATCCCCGAAAGATAAAGATCCTGTCAGGTCGTTACGGTAAAAGTAGTTTTCCACGCATTCAATCAGGCGCCTGGTTTCACCTGAACCACCACTCAGGTCTTCGTAGGGAATCTCGGTGGTGTGGTTCCAGCCGTTTTCCATTTCTGTAAGCGTGTAAATAGTAGCCGCCTTTGGAATTCCACAGAGCTCATACGTTTGCACATTGTATGGCAGGCGAAGCCTGTAAGCATCATTATCCATAACGTCGTTGGTGTAATAATTGGTAGTGAAAATCACCGCCGTTTTGTCCTGTGCTTCCTGGGTTTCCAGGGGTAGCGAGCTGTCAGGGTTCATACGGGGATACACCACAGAGGCAGCCTGCAGAACGTTACCATATATGTCTGTTGACAGATTGAGGGTATGGGCGATACGCGGATCGCTCGTGTCGCGTTCATAGCTGTAAGAAATCGCTTCGCTTTCCTTCACGCAGTATACCGCATATTTATTAGCTCCTTTGGGCTGAACTAACTCAATATGGCAATTGTGTGTTCCCACATGATAAGGTGTCAATTGCTTTTCCGGCGTTCCTTCCTGGGAAAATACTTCTGTACGAAGCGCCATACTCTTGCAGGCCCTCATCGCTTCGCGCCTCTCCAAAGGACTGATGCCGGTTACATAGCTGCTGTTGATCGGGTCATCGGGCACAATGCGCGCCGGAGGAAGGGGGACTTCGTAGCTCGTCACCGGGAATCCCTGCCGGTTCATTTCCTTGTACCAGTATTCCGTGGCAAACTTCTCAAGAATGCTGGCTTCCTGCAGGTAAGCACCTGTGTGGAACCAGGATTTAGTAATCACAGGTGCCTGGTTCAGAGCAGTATTCGTGAGGTTGGTGCCGTCGGCACTGGTCCAGCGCTCCGACACTTCCGTGTCTGTCTGGTCAACACGCCCGAAGCCTCTGAATTCTTTTTCGGCATGGTCGTAGTACCCGTGATGATAAGAATACAGGCTGGTGAAACTATGACCGGTGATCCTGTCCCTGTTCGTAACCTTGCTTACACAATATACCGGGAAGTGCAGCTTTGTAGCCCAGGGCCTGCCGGCTAGCTTGTCCTGGATATAGTATGTGGTGCTTGGAGTGTATTCCATTTCCACTTCCAGGCCGAGGTTGTTTTTATAAGCCGTCATGATGTGAGGCTTTTTACTGTTCATCAGGTCGATGTATCGTAAAGGCTGCCCGGCATCTTTTTGCAGAGGGCTGCTCCACACGATGCAGGAAAGGCCATTGCCAAGCAGGTCGCTCACCGTGATATCAGTCTGTGGATGTACATCCGGAAAGGCGCTGATCTCAAATGGCATAGCGCTGCAGCTATTCCCACTGAAATTCATCCAGCAGCGGAAACTGTTTTTTCCAAGGTAGATCAGATCCGGTGTTCCCGAGCCGTCTATATCCGCCAGCCTGATCCAGCTTGGATTGAAGGAGCTGTCGTCATCAAACACCGGTGCCTGGTCCATGCCAACCTTCGCTCCGAAATTTCCGAAGCCCAGGTTTGGCCAGTAACAAACTTCACCGTTGCGGATGCGGACAATGTCTACCAGTCCGTCACCGCTCATGTCTGCCAGGAAAATCGTTTGTGTGCTATCCGAAAATACGAGTGCCGGTCCTTCCTCTTCATCAATGGCTTTCGGTGTATGGTGATAATCGCTGAAGCCTTTTCTTCCATCGGATTCGTACCAGGTCAGTACATGGTCTTCCGTGATCAGCACATCCGTCTTGCCATCGCCGTTGAGATCCAGTAAACGCGTATTGGGATCTTTTAAATCAATGTTTGGTAATTGCTCAAAATGTCTGAATGGCTGCCATTCATCCTCATCGTTGATCTCAAAGTATCCTTTCGGATCGCTGTTGAAGCTAACGATCTGCTTCTGTCCGTCGCCATCAAGGTCCAACAGCTGGAGGTATTTGCCCAGGCCCCTGAAAGAAGGCTTTGGGCTGACCAGTTGTGCAGCTTCGAAATGCCCGTTGCCCAGGTTGCGTTTGTAATACCAGCCGCCGCCCTGCTCACTGAGGATGCCAGGCAAGCCTTCGTTGTAGAGGTCGGTAAACTGGTAAGGAGCGGTTAGCCCGGCGGGCGCGTTTTCCAGGTCGGACAGCTCAAGGGTTTTGACATCTTTGTTCCAGTGATGCGTTTCGTAAGTAAATTCCATGCCCGGTAAATTTTTATCCGAGTAAGAGCCATCGCTGAGTTTGATGTAGCCACGTGAAACAGCTGTTTTCAAAAAGGTAAAGCCGCTGTTCCCGTTATCATCATAAGCAAAGCTCATGGATTTCACAAGTGCGGAACCGCCCGTCAGCCCAGGGAAGTAGTGAAACTGTAAAACCCTTCTGCAAAGCCTCGTCGTGCGGATCTCGAATCCTGCTTTATATTCCGAGAAGGCATCCGTTCTGAAGGTCCAGTCACCGCTGATCGTAAAAGGCGCATTCAGATCATACTGGCCGTAATCGAATACGGTCTGGAACATATAATCCGAACCCGGAAGAAGCAGGTCATGTTGTTTGTAAGGTGTTTTATTGCCATACAAAATCTTATCCGGGTACAGATTCGTATAGGTAATGTTCCCGCTTTTGTAACGGTTTTTGTTATGCAAAAGCGCAGGGTCGAATCCGGCATCGTCTTCCGCTTTATAGAGATAATGGGCGCAATTGCCTTTATCATCCATTACCAGTTCCGGGAGCCATTCGTACACCCGCAAACCGTTAGCAGGATCGGAAAGACGGGCAGCGCTGCTCCATCCAAAGAGCGTTGTTGTATTCTCTTTGGTTGTCACACGCCATTTAATCTCCCGCGTTGTTTTTTCGGTCCAGCGCTCGATGCGGGCAAATAAGCCTTCGATGCGTGGTTTGTAATAGCGGATACGCCATAAGGTATCCGGTGAGTTTGTTTCGCGGATGATGAACTGATCGTTGACATCCTTGCTGAAACTGCCATCCGGCTCTTTTTGATATTCGGGCACAAGATCCTCAGCTTCGGAGAAGAGATAGGTGTCGGAATCAATCGCATCCTGGTACTGTGGTAATTCCTTATCGGTTTTGCGTTTGATCGAAGGCAGGCTTAAATTCCAGCCGAGACCAAAAATGCCGTTACCGCTTCCCGAGTTGTAAGACAGGCTTAAAGCAGGTGCTACCCCTCTTGCGGCTGCCACGGGCAGCGGGATAGAGAATGACGAGGTTCCATTGACCGCATTCACGGTGAATTTCTGATCAATGCCTTTAATCGCTCCGCCTCCTTTAGGGAGAGCTATCGAAGGGGCCTCAATGGCATTGGATTTTGTTTTGCCTCCGTCCGTTTTAAATTGCGGTTGCTTGTTTTCTTTATTTGTGGGTTCCTTTTCCATAATGTGTTATTTTTCTAATAATCCATACTCAATTTTAATGATATGAGTGGGTGTGCAGGTATTGCATCGCCGCTTCCGGTGAACTGTAATTGCTCTTTGGGATTTCCGGGAAACACTACCTGCACATTCCTCTCATAAATCAAGACTACACGCTCAGTTTTACCAGGATGACTATTTCGCTGGTGTCATTCAATGGAAGCGGGGTATAAAGCCCGGAAACATTCACAACATTTACCAGGACATCCGTGTCGAGTGCCATAGGCGTGGTTGTGCTTGAGCCTTTATATACCGACAGGTTGCTGGTTTGAGCCAGGACTACAGGCTCGGTATCGAATACGAGTTCCAGGCCACCGTTCTCATTCACGTCGGTGTGAGTCACAACAGTTACTTCACTTACCGCCGGCGATAAGGCCTGCACATAATACGGCAAGCGGTTTTTCGGAATTCGGATCGTTGCACTGCCGGTCGTTTTCAACTCGTGCCATTGGTTCGGCAGGTCGTGTTTCAGGTTGATGGCATAATACAGCCCGTTGCCTGCAGGGAAAGCTGCTTCAAGCTTATTCGGAAAATCAGCTTTGACAGCCGCTCCAAACAGGCTTCCTGCTTCTTTCGCCGTATACTGCATGTGCATGATCACATCGGAAATAGAAGTGAAGTCGAACTGCCTGACAATGTCTGATAATTCGAGTGTCCATTCACTCACCACACCTTTGTTCTCAAACGGCATGTAGCGCTCATCCCTGAAGCTGAGCTCAAAGACACCACTGTCGTTCTGCGCGCTGCTGGTAGCAATGCTTTCGATGTACGACGGTTCCTGTTGTAAAGAACCGGTGCCGTAGTTATCGCTGGTACGCAGTGAGCTTTTGGTTAAGGTCAGTGTGGCAGCTACCGTTGTGTATGGGCCTGCAATTCCCGGAATCGTAATGCTTACGGATTTCATTCTTCTGAAATAATGACTTGGATAATCCATGTCGAATAATACTTCAGGCAGGTGAATGCTGCAGGAACCGGTCGATCTCAAATCCTCTAATGCCAATGGATCCAATAAAGCGAGCGAGATGTTTTTGCTCAGTTCATAATCCCTTGTATTGTGCTGGATATAGGAAGTCTCCAGTTCTTTCAGCTGTATGCTCAGGCGCTCACCGGCGAAGAAGCCGGCGCGGCTGCTATCCCAGTTGCCGAAGTTGATCTTAGGCGAATCGACGCCGCCAAGGTCTTTGAAGAAGGCCTGCTGTGCCTGCTTGGCAAGGTCATAAGCCAGGTCGTAGCATTTGCGGTGCAGTGTTTTAAGCTGGCCTGCCATCCAGGTATAAAGCGCCTGGTTGGTGTATTTGCTCCTCAGCCAGTCATAGATCTCAGCGGATTGCTCCACCTGTAAGTCGTGGTTTTCCAGCTCTTTTTCGGAAATGGCAATGCGGATCTCCGCGCTCAGTAATTGCCTGTCGATCTGCAGCAGCTCTTCAGTAGCCGATTTGATCTGCAGGTTCCAGTCTTCCTGCCTGCGGTCGTAACCGGCATAGGTTAAGGACATGGAAGCTTTGTTACGGTTCACCGTTGAGATGATGCTTAGCGCATGGCCTCCCGCACTGATTAATTTGTGCAGCTTATCACCTCCAAATATTTTTGATCCTGACATTGTTCCAACATAAGCATCTGGTATTAAGCCCATGAAACCTGCAAGTATTTTAACTCCTTGCTCCGCAAACATAAAGCCTTCTGCCAATTGGGTCTGGCGTTGTGCGTTTTCTTCGCGGCTGTTTTTGTACTCACGGTTTTTGTAATCGTCGAGGCGGATCTGGATCAGGTTCTTGCTGTACTGGAGTGTGCTGTAGTTCTGCTTGGCTTCTTCCAGCTGCATTTGTTTCAATGAGCGGCTTGCTTTCAGGATATTCTGCTCATGCACCTGGCGGAGCACGGATAACTCCTCACCGTCTTTTTTCTCAAGCGCTGTGAGCAATTGTGATCCGAGCGATTTCACTTCATTCGTAAAATCATTGGCGCGTTGCAACAGGTAAGAGAAACGGTAATGAGGCGGCGCAGCTGCCAGGTCAGATAGAACATCACTCAGATCAAGTCCCATAGCCGTAGCACGTACCAGCAATCCCGGATCGATCGGTGGTGCGAATAAGGCCAGCTGGCGTTTCTTGCCGTCGATGTTCATACAGTTACGGATTTTGTAGAGGCGGTCTTCCACGCGGTCCCACATTTGTGTCATGCGTGGGTTGTCCGGAATACAGAAGGTCATCTCAGGAAGCGTGCTCAGGGCAGGACTATTGTCGCATGGCTCATCTTCCACCAGTACGCCGTCTTTGCATTTGCAGAGGCGCAGGCCGGTCATGTAATTTTCGAATCTTTGAGAAGCATTTGAGAATGAAGTCAATCCGCCTATAATGTCATCGTAGCTGTATTCCGGTGGAGCAGGACGGTCCACTTTTTTAGGCCGCTCGCCCAGGATTTCGGAAGCCAGTACATACAGGTTGATGGCTTCATTAACCGATTCCGTAGTATCCTGGCGGAACAGGTAATCACCCCAGTCGCTGAGAATATCGATGAGCTCCATCACGGTCCACAGCATATAAGCACGTGGGCGCATGGAAGCGATCAGGTGCGGATCAAAAGGATGATCCCTCCAGATCTCGATCTGCTCTTCCCATTGCCTTTTCTCTTCTTTCTCAGCAGCAGTGAGGTTTGGCGCGCTCAACAGTCGCATGTAATACGGGATGCCTTTCGTCACATCGATCAGGAAAGGCTTGATCTTCCAGTAACGCAGGTCCTGTAAGCTGGTATCGCGGTTGGCCGGATCGAAAATGTAATTGATCCATTTCAGGGCATCCTCAAACTTGTTGCTCTGCCTCAGCTGTCTGGCGATCAGGGATACTGTATGGAAGAACACTTCCCAGTTATAAATCGAATACGCTCCGGATGCACTGAAGTCATAGTCCTGTACCGGGTAAGGTCCGCTGACAGATGATGTCGGATTGTAATCGGTGGGGAAGAAAGGAGCAGAAGCGGCTTGCCTTCTCAAACCGGCTGCATCCTTTGAGTTCAGGAGGCCGTCGATGCCAAAGCGGTTCAATGCTTCCAGCATCTTACAGGTATAAGGATGCTCATGCAGGGAGAACTTGCCTGCCGGGTTGATGTACATGCTATGGCGCTTATCGGCAAAGAAATACGGCTGCCCGTTCATGTTATCTTTGAACTGTGCCGGATAGGTCAGTACATAGTCGCCGTTTGTTTTTTTCAGGACTCTCGTAGATCCCGGCGCATGCGTGTAGGTCGTCTTCGCCCACAAGCCGCTGTCACTCGTCGGATTCTCGGTGCCGAAATCTTTCCCGTGCTTCATCTGCTGATAAAACGGAACGGTCATGTAAGGCCTTGCTAACAGGCGTTTGGCGGTAGGAGCTGTTTCCGTGATCACCGGTGGAACGATCTCTACTTTTTCATCGCAGGCGCCAATCTTAAAGCCCCACTCATAAGCCATCTCTGTATAGCCGTCGTGGTAGGTTTCAACAGAATCGGCAAAATCCCTTCTGCAATGAATCATCAGGTCGCCTGTGGTTGCATCTACCTGTGGCCAGAAATAGAAGGCTTCTTTTTTCAGAGTCACGTAGGAGAAATCAGGGAAGCCTGTCGCATCCCATACCAGGTTGCCACGGTAGGTGAGGCCTCTTCCGAAACCGCTGCCTGCGCCCAGCTTATATCCAAGTCCGGCATCTGTATTCGGAAAGCTTTTGCTGGCAATGCTTCCGGCCTGTAAGGTGCCGTTCAGCACTTTTTTATTTGACCATTTGCCAAAATCCAGCTTGGTATAACACATTTTGATTTCCAGGTAAGGAGCTCCGCTTTCCTGTCCGCCCACATTGACTTTAATGGTCTGGTGCTGTTTTTCGATAAACATCGGGAAGAACAGGTACAGCTTGCGGTTGAACATCACCGGGATGAGGTGCTCACTGTCTGTTTCCAGCTCCATTTTTTCCCAGGCCGTCCATACATTATTTTTCAATGTTCTGTAATAATGGATGTAAGGCGGATTCCAGCTTCTGGCAAATACGTGGAGCGTTTCCGAAGGCGTTTTGCAAGGCTCAGCGGCATTGTTTTCCGGGGCTTCCATATACGTAGCCCGGATGTCGAGGTGAGCCACGTCATTCAGGTTAGTGAGGTAGCCGGCAAAAGCCTGCTCACTGTTTTTCTGGTTGATCTCATCCTGTTGCAACAGGTCCTCCGCATTTTTGAAGATGGTTGTCTTGTTGTTGCGGAGGCTTGGATCGATCCAGTTCTCGGGATAGAGGAACACTTTGCGGTTGGCTTCCCACACGCGGTAGTTCTTTCTCCATTCCCATTCGTTTTTGTCGTCCTCATCCATGCATACATCGGCCTCGATTCCGAGTAAGGCCCTGTGCACTAATAACTGTGCTGATGATACAGCCGCTACCACACGCGAAGTCTGGTTACAAGGCGCCATTTGCGTGTCGAGCAGGTAATAGGCATAAATCGCATTTTCATTTTTAAAGCCACGTGTGCCTATATACAAAGCCACTAAGGCATCGCGCAAGCGGGCTCTTAACTCATTCTGAACAGGTACGATCACATCGCTCCAGGTTTTGAAGTCGGTATACTTATTATTCAATACCCTGCGGATATCGCTGTTATGATCTGCCACAGCATTGAATGCCGTTGAGGAAGTATTCCATACCCAGTTCCATCCGTCCGTCACATTGTAGCCCAGTGTTTTCACCGTGCGGAAGATCCGGTTAAAGAATCCCATCACATCCGTGAAATCGGTGCTGTCGGTAGCAATTACCTGGGCCCTTAAAAGGGTTTGGTTGAATTCATGAATACTCAGGGGTTTGTAGATGCTCTTTGCACCAAAGGAATTGAAAATGCTTGCTGCATAACCCGAACTGTTGATCACATAAAGATCGCACAGGTGAATGTATGTCGCCTGTGCGACATCCAGAACCTTAGCATTGTCCAAAGCATTTTTTATCCAGAGGAATGTACTTATATCCGCTACAGGGTATAAGTTCTGCAGCCAATAAAAATAATTTACCGGGATATTGCCGCCACCCCTGATACCGGAGTCAACTGCTTTGGTAATGCCATCGTCATCCAGGCCTAAAATGTCGGCAATGAGGCGGATGCGTTTCAAATACCGGTAAACGGGAATAAAGGCCGCTTTCTTATTCGCCCAGGTTCTTGGCGTTACCGATCCTTCGGGATCCGTGATGTATGTTTTTGCCCAGAATGTGGAATAATCAATGATGCTGTCTCCCACATCCCTGATCCTCAAATTGAAGGGAATGCGAAGGTTATCCAGTACGATGTCCTCAAAATAGGCAATATCCGCCGGGGCTACCGGTAATAAGGTTGTGGTGCTGAATGCCTTTTCAGGGTGAGCAGCCAGGGCCAGTGTATACGCTTTTTCCGTTTCCAGCCATAAGGCTTCCGCCTCTGCAATCAATTCGGGAGAGGTTAAGGCATGGATGCCTGTTCCTTCCACGATTTCGATAAAGTCGCTGAGCTTGATGCCAAGGCTGCCGAATACGCTGAATTTTTTAGAAAATGCACGTAAGGCCGCAAGGATATCGGTAGCCAGGAAAGGATCGCCGAAATAAGCGATGACGCTTTGCAATTGGTCCGCCTCTATTTTGAAGATTCTCACAAAGGTGCTGTAGCGGTCTATCACCGCAAGATTTGAAATTGTCACAAAAGGATTCCCCGTTAAGGCATAGGCTATCACAGCTTCTATGGCAGGAATGGATACGCCAAAGATCCTGGCAAGCTTCTGCTTGTCGGCATTCGTCAGGGAGTTAACCTGTTTCGTAAACACTTCGCCTGTTGCGCCCGGAGTAAAGAAATCAATGACATCCGATGACAGCAACGGGTTTTGAAATTTGTCGATAAAGTATCCCGAAACATTGGTCGGATAAAATAAACTGTGATACGCCTTATCCGAAAAGAAGGTTTCCACATCTGTAAACTTAAGGCCGTTCTCCCGTGCAAAAGCGCTGCAGGAGGCCAATGTTATCAGGAACTGATCGTCGATTCCATGGGAAAGGCCGTGGTTACTGATGGCGAGGTCAAGCTCTGTGGCCGATAATCCTGATTTTCTCATCAGGCGCAGAAAGCGCATGAAGCGGTCGGCAATGCTGACCGAAAATTTAGGAGAGAATTTGAATTTATCAACGTCACATAAGTCATCGACATAAGGGACAAGGTCTAAGATGGAAGAGCCGTTCATATAATAGACATGCATCAGCTCATTCATCTCCTCCAGTGTCAGGGAAGCGCTTTTCAGAACCGCGCCAAGGCCAGGCGTAGCAGGGGGTACGGCATTGTCGATTAAATCGGCGGAGCTTAATCCCCAGAATTTTGTCCAGAAGCTTGGATCGGCAGCCTGTGAATTTTCAATCAACGAAGCCTCGGAAGGATTCAGATTGAGAAATGCCCTTGCCCACAAGGAATTATTGTAGCGGTCGTTCTCATTGGTAAACTCATTGATCAGCTCGGGATAAGGCTTACTTAGCTTTTTCAGGTAGGAGGTAGATTCGTCATAAGCCGCATCGTAAGGCAAAGCCCATTGAAAGTAATTTGTTTTCAGTAACGCTTCTGCGTCCGGAAAACGGTGCTCCGGCTCCGTTAAAAGCTCTTCGGCTGTTTTGGTAGTTTGCAGCGTTTTGTAGACATTGATCATATCAGGCGCTGTGTATCCCGGAAGACCGATCAGGAGGTTCACGGACAGGATCTCGTTTACCAGGTCGATGTAAGGAACCAGCGTGTTGGTGTTTTTGCAGTTGAGCTTTAAATAGCGAATGTCCTTTCTTCGGTCTTTGCTGCCGAACACATAGTTCGTTTGCATGAGAGCTTTGAATCCCGTTCTTCCGCTTGAAGCCGGCGAGCAGACAACCGATGTGCCAAGCCAGTGCAGGAGATCGGTAAGATAAGCCGCAGGGCTGTATACCGACTGGCACTCCGAGCAGGTGCAGGTGTCCAGGTTGCCGAATAAGCTTTCGAGGTCGGGAAGGTTTGGCAATGGATCGCCTGTGTATTCAGGGTTTTTTAAGCTGAACGGTAATTGCGCCTCTGCACTTTCATAGCGTTGGTATTGTGCCATGAGCATGGAAATGGTGCTGTTCATGGCAGCAGCCCGGCAATAAATCCTTTCGCCATATTCTTTGGGAATGCCGGCCGAGAACATCAGCTCGGTAAAGCCAAGCTTACCCTGGCGCGTCACGGCATAAGAGGAATGCAATTCATTTTCCAGCATCACTTTCGTAGCGTTGAGGTTCTCGGTATCGCCGCTAAGCTTAAGGCTTCTCTGGAGGCTTTGCATTTTCTGCATGGTGGCAGGCGCGAGGTAATTCGGATCCGTTTCTACGGTGCTGAAAAAGCTGGCTACGCTGTGCTCCTCGATGTTGAATGTGCGGTTATCATCGAGGACAGCCTTTAATACAGAGGCATCTGTGATGGATGAGCTATCAAGGTTTCTGGAGAGTCTTGCGGAAGGCTTGTCGCCACTGATGCTTGCATAGATTGCTCTTGCATAGTCTCCGGCAGATGCATAAGCCTCAGGATAGTACACAATAAGCCCTTCCCAAAGGTCAAGGCCTTCAAGAGCCAGGTCGTAGTAATCAGGATCCTTTCCTACAGATGGGCTGGAGGCTGCGATGCCCAGCATCGGTGGGAAATGCATGAGGTGCTGATCGAGTGTGATTAAGGGAATCACTTTAAGCAAGGCGTCTGAGATTTCCAATGGGTCGTCCGGAATGCTCGCTAAGAGGCCTCCGCTGTCGAGGGCATTGTTTAATACGATATTCTTATTCGCGTAACTATTATCCGTAACATGGATAATCTTGGCGTCGTAGTAGCCGGTTTCCGACAGGAAAAACAGGATGGCATTCCTGATGGCAACCAGCATATCTATGTTGGTTGTGGTGGAGAGCAAAGGATCGATCTCATTTTTAGTGATGGCAGCGTCAAGCTTTTGGGCAAACTGAGTTTCGGAATGGGTGAATACATCTGCGAGGCTGATACCGGAATCATCGCCTACCAAAGCGAACAGAAGTGGCAAAGAAGTTCCCGGGTGATCGGCGAAGCTATCGAGGGCATCTTCTGTTTGCGGGTAGAGCGGATTAATGTCAAACAGGGAGCTGTTATACAGGCGATAGGCCGCCTGTAAGCGCCTGATTGTTTTTTCACTGACACAGAGCAGGCAGCTGATCTTCTTGATTTCCTCATCGCTGAGATGGATCATGGTTTCTACTGCGGGAGTGAAGCAGTCTTTCTCAATCCTCTTGAAGACCACGTCAAATATATTAGTCGTGTACTTACTTTCGTCGATATCGAAATCAACCCGGATCGGATCGTGAAAACAAAAGACATCGCTTTGTGCCACGAAGGCCTCCGTCGATGGGGCATTGTAGTAAAAGAGTTTGACAAGTATGGAGCTTTTCACCGATTCGATCTCAAGAGAGAAGGTTCCATCATCGGTGACTTCAGTGTCGCCGATTTCAGATAAGCTATCATAGTCAACACTATAAACCCGTATTTTGAGTTTACTAAAGGTCAGGCAATTAAAGTATTCCGTGTTGGAGGAATTGACCGTGCCATTTACGTGATAAATCATGTTTTAAATTTTTTAAAAGGTTTGTAAAAGATTCTTTTTTACATAGAAGATCCCTTGAAAACCGGCATAGGGCGCGCACCTCGAAGGTTTCCTCTGAGAACTGTATATAAGAAATAAATGATGTGGGAGTCGGGGGAGACAACCTGTATCATGACGTTAATAATGCCCGGATATTGCTTTAGTAACCCCTGATTTCACGTCAAAATTCGTTAAATTAAAAGAGCACTTGCAGATCAGGCATTTGCTGTATCCATCTTTAAAATACCTATTCATGAGTATGGAAATGTGGGATAATTTACATAATACCATAAACGGAATCCATCATGCATGAATGCCTGAATTCCGTTATATTTGTGAAATATGAACACGTTGAAAACAGCTGCCATAGAGGCTTGCAGGCAGGTACTGGAGCGCAGGATTCTTGATCTGAAAGAACATATGCAGGCGCTCTCGGAGGCCGCAGCAATGGATAGCAAAAGCACTGCCGGGGATAAGCATGAAACGTCCCGGGCGATGGTGCAGCTCGAACAGGAAAGAACAGGGCAGCAACTCAGGGACGCTGAGCAGCAGTTCAACGAATTTCTGAAGATCGATTTTCAAAAGGCCATTTCGCTGGTATCCCCGGGCAGCTTAGTGCAAACCGACAAAGGTATTTTCTTCATCACCCTGGCTCTGGGAAAGCTGCAGGTGGAAGAGCAGCCCGTTTTTGCGATCTCCATACAATCTCCTTTAGGAAAAGCCTTTGCGGGCTTCAAAGAAAAAGACACCGTCGTATTCAACGGTGTCTCTTATCAGATTACAGCTGTCTCCTAGCAGAGTTATTTGTCAGAAAGCTGATTGGCGAGGTACAAGTACGGGCTCGTAAAGTGATGTACCCAGATATCCGTTTTACTGTCAGGGAATTTTGCATAATAGTCTGCCTTCGCAAATAAGAGGATGGTGTGTCCTGTTCTCACGTAGTTGTTGCACTCCGCATATTTTGGCTCTTCAAATTCCGGCAATACTTTTTTGATGGATTTCGAAGCCATCCGGCCGAGGTACAATTCATATTTCTGTTGCGCCTTCAGGCCCGGTTTTGTGAGCTTCCGATAGACATGCTTCGCGATCACGCGCCCGGCCAGCTTTTGTTTTTTGATCATCGGATCAGCCAGTACAAAAAAGTTGGTGGTATTAAAATCATTTTTGGTTTGAATGGAAAAAGGAACCTCAGGCACCCAATCGGCCGTGTTCACCACGTTACAGGCCCAGCCGTCGCGGGTGAGGTCTTCGAAAGCATAGGCGTAGTAGAGGTTCCCCGGTTTCGGTCCGGCACTGCAATAGGTTTTAAAGCGGATATCCTTAGGGAGCCTGCCTTCTGTTTTTAAGCGCTCCAGGTGCGAGGTCAGCAAGAAGCAGATGCCTCCGCCCTGGCTGTGGCCCATGATCAGGAATTCTTTCATGCCGGCTTTGTAGCAGGAGTCGATCCTTGGTACCATGTCGCGCGCAATGTAAGCGGCGGAGATCAGCCAGCCCACATGCACATTAGCCTTCGGGTCGTCGGCCAAATGGTAGTTGAATTGAAAATCGTTGGCAAGCTTCAGTGTTCCCTTGGCAGGAACCATGGCTGCATACAGGTTCGAGAGCCAGCTCACCGGATCGGCTACCGTGCCGCGTACACTCAGAACAGGAATGTTTTCTTTTGTGAGCCAGAGGTCCCATACATTGGCAATGCCTACTACCGGCGAACGGTAAATAAATTTAGATTCGGGTTTAGGAACGAGCGAGTCGCCAGGCCATTTATCAAGGTCCAGATGCTGCTTTTGCATAATTTTCAGAAGCTCTGTGTATTCCTGCTTATCGAAGCCCGGTTTTAATTTCTGGGCCTGTGAGAAAAGGAAACAGGTAAAGATCAGGAGATAGGATAAATGTGCTTTCATCAGCTTATGAATATGGTTTATCAAATATAAAGTATATTTCAATACAGATTAAACCACATAGGTAACATAGGAACATAGAGAACAGAAAGAGATCATAGAGTTTTTCTCAAATCAAATCCTCTTCTAATCATATTGAATCATAAGAATCTGCGTCATCAGCGTTCTATAATCACAAATCATTTCTTCCGTAAAGGATAGCTTCTGCTTTTGCTGATGTTGTTAAAGATAAGAGCTACCACAAACAGGATCATCACACCGGTGAGCACCGGGCTCAATACATACACGTAACCGAGCGCTTTGATTTTCTCACTGCCGATGTTGGCAATCAGCGCTGTTGCACCTCCGGGAGGATGCAGCGTTTTGGTGATCTGCATCGCCACAATGGAGAGGGCCACGGCAAGAGCCGATGCGAGCCAGATCTCATTAGGGATTATCTTATGCACCGTAACGCCGATAATCGCACACACAAGATGGCCGCCGATGAGGTTACGCGGTTGTGCCAGCGGGCTATTGATCACACCATAGATGAGTACGGAGGAGGCACCAAAAGAACCGATCAGGAATAAATTATCGTTCAGTACAAAATACCTGCTATTGATAAAGCCGACAAGTCCTATCCCCACAAAAGCACCGAGGAAGGTGAGGATGTGCTCCTTGGTATCGATCAGCGTTTCCTTGTAGAGAACATACTTTGCCTTGCGGTAGTTGTATTTGATTTTTTTGATCACGGGAGCAAATATAAAAAATTATTTTGCTGGCTGGTAGCTATATACCGTGTATGGGCAGATCAGCTTGGCGGTCATTTTAGAAACCAGGCAGGCCATGAGCAAAGGAATCAGGAGGCTGTAATTCCCCGTGAGCCCGCAGATGAGGAACAGCGCCGTGAACGGTGCATGAATGCTGGCACTTAAAACAGCGCCCATGCCCACGATCACGAAATTAATAGGGATTACACCGGCATGAAACACACCATTCAGAACAACAGAAACAAGCAGGCCCAGGAAAGCCCCGAGAAATAGGCTGGGTGCAAAAACACCGCCATCGCCACCGGAAGCCAGCGTGGCGGAAGTTACCAGCGGTTTCAGGAGCAGAACACCCAGGAAGGTGAGTACGAAGGCAAAACTTAAGGTAGTTTGAGAAGAGTGGTGGATCAGGTCTTTCACGGCATGGTAACCCTCGCCGTACAGCTGTGGCAGAAGGATCAGTGACAGGCTGATGATAGCCGCTCCTGAAAAGATGCGATGATAAGGCGAGCGGAATGCTGCAAATTTCTTTTTGAAGAAGAGTACGCTTCGTGTCAGGTAGACGGAATTGAGGCCCGACAGTACACCCAGCAACAGAAAGAAAGGAATGGCTTTAAGCTGCCAGCCAGTAACGGGAATCGAAAATAAAGGCTCTTCGTGAAGCACAAGGTTGAATGCAAAAGCCGTCGCTACCGCCAGGCAGGTGGCAATGATAAATTCTTTGCTTAATTTTTTGGTGATGACCTCAAACGAAAACAGGATGCCGGCCAAAGGGCTGTTGAAGAGAGCGGTAATCCCTGCCGCAATGCCCGCGCAGATGAGCTCGGTTTTGAAATTTTTAAAGGCACGCTCTTTTTTCCGGGTGACGGACCCTACCGTAGCGGAGGCAACTACCGTAGAAACCTCGATGCCCGTGGAGCCGCCGGAAGCTACCGTGATTAATCCGTTGATAAAGTGCGAAGGGATTTTGTATGCCGGCAATTCATTTTGGTGCGTGTTAATACTTTCCAGGACTTCTTTGATGCCTTTATTCTCTTTTCGTTTGAAGAGGTAATGCCTCAGCAGGTGGATCAACAGGAGCCCAAGCAACGGAAAAATGAGGTAGAGGAGCCAGTGTTGTTGCGCGGATCTGAAAAAGGAAGCTTCGTAATGCTCTGTGATCTTCTTGAGCGAATCGCTTAGCAAAGCACATAAGAAGCCAATGATAACGCTTGCTATGATCAGCCTTCTGTATTTGAACCAGGTGAATAGGAGTAGTCGTGTCGTTTGTTCTCGCTTAGCCTTTGTTAATTTCATTGCCCTCGGATTTTGCTTCTTCTTTTTTGGAGAAGTATTTTTTAAAGTTATAGGTGAATGTCACCAGGTAGTAGCGGTTCAGCACATTGGTTTGCGAATCCTGGATGTAGCTGTCGGTGTTTGTACGCGATACGCTGTTGTTCTGGTTTAAAATATCGTAGACCGTCAGCCTGATCTCAGCCTGCTTGTTCTTCAGGAATTTATAGCCGATGGCGGCATTCCATAAGGAGATGGATTGGTTGTAGGCGCTCGTTAAGCCGGAATAGTAAGTATTGGTATATTCGGTTTGCAGCACGAGGCCTTTGTAAGGATTGGCTGTGATTTTTAACCTGGAGTTTTGATTGAAGTAAGTGGTGTTGGAGGAAGTTTGCAGGGTGTTGAGGATATTGCTATAAGAAGAATTGGAAGAAATGGTGAAGTCGAATTTCTCGCTGATGTTACTGCTTAATACAAGACCCAAAGCACCTGTAGCCGTTTTGGCATAGTTGATATCGGTATTGATCAAACCGGGAATGTTCGTGTAATTACCTGATACATTCACGCTTAAATTGGTTTTCAGTTTGGAGATCGGGAAGGTGTAATTAATGAAGGATCTTACGGAATAGTACCCATCCAGGTTCACCGGCCGGATGATCTGGGAACCCTTTTGTAAAAAAATGTCGTTATACACCACAGTATCCCGGTTGGCGATCAGGGTGCTGTTGCCAATGTAGTTATCGGAATAGTTGCCACCGATGAGCGCAAAGAAAGAGGTGGCTTTATCGGTATTCACACCCGAATAGCGGATGTTGAGGTTCTGTTGGAAATCCTGTTTCAGATCGGGATTACCGGTGCTCAGTTGCAGCGAGTTGCTGTTATTGATCACATTCTGCAGCTGGTCGATGCTTGGCGCATTATTGCTGGTACGGTAATTCATCCGCAGGTTTTTCTTCGCCGAGAATTTATATTGCAGCTGTGCCGATGGCAGCACCGACTCAAATGTTTTACTCAGGGTGTAGCTGCTAGGCACTTCCTGGTGCTTGGTGAGCTGAGCCCATTGGTAGGCACCGTTCACCGCGAAATTAAATTTCTCTTTCTGAAAGCGGTAGCCTAATCCCGCAGACTGCGATTGGTAATTGTTCCGGAAAACATTTGTCAGAAGGCTGTCTTCCGAAGAATACTGGTCGGTGAGGCCGTCCCAGTTATTCGTTCTTTTGGAAGAGTAGTTGTCGGTATAGCTCCCCGTGTAATTCACCAACAGAAAATTATTTTTATTGAGAGGCTCTGTGTAAGACACGTTGCCATTGATGGAGGCGCCGTTTTTCAGAATAGTGGATTGCTGGTCAATGGTATCACCCGTCAGGGTGTCGCCATAAAAATTATTGATCGTATACAGGAAATTCTCGCCCTGGTTTTTGGTGAGCGTTGGCGTGGCATTGATGGAGAACGTTCTTCCCTTTTTCGCAAAAGCATGCCTGTATAACAAAGGCACGGAAATATTATAACCCAGCTGATCGGAAGACGTACGGTTGTCGGTGGTGCTCAGCAAGGCATCGCTTCGGGTGTTCCTGCCCGAAAGGCTTTTCCGGCTATCGTTGTTCTGGAAAGACAGTCGCGGCTGGATGGTGATCGTATTCAATGAATCCAGCTTCGTCTCCAGCTTGAAGTTAATGCGGTTGTTGAAATTATTGCTTTTGGAATTGTTTTTCTCATCGTAGATCAGCCCGTTGTTGGAGCCCAGCACATATTGCTGTAAAAGCGAGGAAACGGAATTGTTTTGTGTCCAGTTGAAAAAATAGCTTCCTGTCACCTCGGTTTTTTTACCCCATTTGTCAGAATAGTTTAATCCGAACAGGCTCGTGGTGTTGATCCCGTTCTGATTATTGACCTGGAAATTATCGGCACCGTTGGATGGAGGTCCGCCTTGTCCGCCACGTCCACCGCCTCTTCCGCCACGCCCACCGCCTGAGCTGCCGCTCATGACGCCCACGAGGTCTTCCGAAGAAAAATTCTGCTGGTTAATGTTGTTCGACTGCCCTAAAATACTGATGCGGCGGTTTCCTTTGAAAATATTGGTGGTGAAGCCCCCGGTATATTTATCATCATAGCCGTAGCCTGCATACACCTTCCCGAAAACCCCGTTCCTGAACTGCGGCTTGGTCACAATGTTAATGGTTTTGGCGGTGTTGCCATCCTCAAAGCCTGTGAGCAGAGCCTGGTCGCTTTTTTTATCAAACACCTGTACCTTATCGATTACTTCTGCCGGCAGGTTTTTCAAAACGGCGGCGGCATCGTCACCAAAGAAAGGCTTGCCATCCACTAATACCTGTTTCACATCTTCGCCCTGTGCCTGTACCTTGCCGTCGGTAACGGTTACGCCGGGCATCTTGCCGACGAGGTCTTCGGCGCTGGCATCCTTATTTACCTTATATGCGCTGGAATTGAAGCTGGTGGTATCGCCGTTCTGGGTCGCCAGGGGCGCTTTGCCTTCCACCAATACCTCTTTTAGAATAGTAGAGTTCTGCGAAAGCGAGATGGGGCTCATGTTAATGGAATCGTTTCCTACGCTAAGGCTCCTGAACTGGTCCTTGTAGCCGAGAGACAGGATCTTGAGGATATACCTGCGTTGCGCTTCTGCGTTGAGGGTATAAACACCGTTAATGTCGGTCACTGTTCCTTTTACCATGACGGAATCCCCCGGATTGAGCAGAAGAACGGAGGCACCGATAGCCGGCTGTTTGGTGTCATCCAATAATTTACCTTTAATGGTAACCGTTTGTGCGTTTGTATTGATGAAGGCAAGCAGCAGGCCTATAGCGAAAAATTTCCTCATGTGAGCTAAGACTTAAAAGTACTCTTATGGATTAATCCCGAGAGTTTAAAAAAAGTTAAATTAGTTTAAAGATCAAAGTGTTTAATCAAATAACTGTTGTATGAACCAACCTGTTGCCACTAAATAATTATCTTTGGCGCTCCTAAACCAATTAAAACCTGTAATATGATTCAAACATTAAAAACCCTCACCGCTGCCCTTGCTCTCACTGTAGTAACCGGCACAAGCCTGCAGGCCCAGTTAAAAGTGCCTGCTCCAAGCCCGTCTCAAACGCTGAAACAAGCGATGGGCCTGTCTGAAATTACCATCGACTATTCTCGTCCAAGTGCCAAAGGCCGTGTGATTTATGGCGATGTGGTGCCTTTCGGAAAAGTATGGCGTACCGGTGCTAACGGCGCTACCAAAATTACCTTTGGAGAAGATGTAAAAGTAGAAGGAAATGCCGTAGCGGCAGGAACTTATGCCTTGTATACTGTTCCAAACAAAGACAATTGGGAGATCATGCTGTATAAAGACCTGACCCTGGCCGGCAACGTAGCGGACTACAAAAAAGAGAATGAATTGGTACGCTTTACCGTAAAGCCAAAAACCTTATCGGAAAAAGTAGAAACCTTCACCATCGATGTGGCTGATGTGACGTCTAACTCTGCGAATATCGAGCTGAACTGGGAGAAAACCCGCGTAGCCTTCAATGTAACGGCTGATATCGACAGCAAGATCATGAAAAACATCGAAGCCAATGTGGTAAACGACAACCGTCCGTATTTCCAGGCAGCAAGCTACTATTATGAAAATAATAAAGACCTTGCCAAAGCATCCGAGTGGGCTGACAAAGCCATTGCTGCTAATCCTAAAGCATTCTGGATCGTGTTATTGAAAGCAAAAATCCAGGCGAAGCAAAACGATAAAAAAGGAGCGGTTGCTTCTGCTGAGAAAGTGATCGCCCTGGCCAGCGAAGCTAAAAACGACGATTACGTAGCCATGGCTAAAAAGCTGATCGCTGAGAATAAGTAATCTGTTACCTTCTATACTTAAAGAAATCCTGCCGTTGTGCAGGATTTTTTTGTTTGTGGCTGTAAGTAAGAGAAGTGTTTGGCTCCGTAGGAGCAAAACCTATAGTTCCCCGTGATTGGTCATAAAAGTATCATCATACGCCTGGTGTTGGTGCCACGCGCTTATTCATAAAGGCCTGTATGATGAAAGCAACAATCATCACCGCAAAACAGCCGATCACGTTGAGCCACAGAAAGGCGGTGAGGTTAGTGATCCAGGCATACACAATGAAGGCCTCCGCTACAAGAGCTGCATAAAACACAGCCGTTCCGCTGATTTTTTTCATGTAAAAGGCCACCAGGAAAATCCCGAGAATAGTTCCATAAAATAAGGATCCTAAAATATTCACCGCTTCGATGAGGTTACCCACTCGGCTGGCGTAAAAAGCGGTAATGATGCAAAATACGCCCCAGGCAACGGTTGTCCAGCGGGAGGTCTTCAAATAACTTTTATCACTTTCTTCCTTTTTATACAGGCGTTTGTAAAAATCAACCACCGTCGTGGAGGCCAGGGAGTTGAGCCCGCTAGCCATAGAACCCATCGATGCCAGGAAGATAATCGCAATCAGCAGGCCGACAACACCCACCGGAAGTTGCTGTGTGATGAAGCTCAGGAAAATATAATTGGTATCATTCGTATCGGCAGTCGGGCTGTTCTTTTTCATCAGGTCTGCCACTTCCTTACGGATGCCATTGCTCTTATCGTCGGCAGCCTTTACCCTTTTTCCGGCTTCATCAATGGCAGCCTCATTGTGGCTGTGGATGGCATCTACCAGCAGGTTTACCTGGGTCTGCTTTTCGTTGTGGGCAAGCGTGTAAGCCTGCTCCAGTTTTTGATAATCGTCTTTGTAGGCGCTTTTCTCTATCTGCTTGATTTCTGTCTTATTGAAAAACACCGGTGCCTGGTGGAACTGGTAAAAGGTAAATACCATCACGCCGATCAGCAGAATGAAGAACTGCATCGGGATCTTGATCAGGCCATTCATCACCAGGCCCAGGCGGCTTTGCGCAATCGACTTCCCGGTGAGGTAGCGCCCTACCTGCGACTGGTCGGTTCCGAAATAGGAAAGCTGCAAAAAGAAGCCACCGATAATGCCCGACCAGATATTGTATTTGTTGTTGAGGTCGAAGCTGGTGTCAATGGCATTGATCTTTCCCATTTTTCCGGAGATGTGCAGGGCATCCGAAAAGCTGACGTTATCGGGGAGCAGGTGCACGACCATATACGCTGCCAGGAATAAGCCGGCAAAAATCACGCTCATCTGGAACAGCTGCGTATAGGAAACGGCTTTGGCGCCGCCATACACCGTATAGCCTATCACGAGCAGCCCGTTGATCACGATGGTATAATTCACATCAATATTAAGGATCGTGGAAAGGATAATGGCCGGGGCATAAATGGTAATGCCTGTTGAAAGCCCGCGTTGCAGCAGGAAGAGGAAGGCTGTTAGGGTCCTGGTTTTATTGTCGAAACGCTTTTCGAGAAACTCGTAAGCCGTAAAGACATTTAGCTTGTTGTAGATCGGGATAAAGGTGATGCAAAGCACGACCATCGCCAGCGGCAGGCCAAAATAGAACTGCACGAAGCGCAGGCCGTCGGTGTAGCCTTGTCCCGGCGCCGATAGAAACGTAATGGCACTGGCCTGTGTCGCCATCACTGACAGGCCAACGTGGTACCAGGGCATTTTCCGGTCGGCCAGCAAATAGCCTTCGATGTTTTTAGTGCCGCGGCTCTTCCAGGTCCCATAACCAATGATGGACAGGAGCGTAATTCCTAAAACTATCCAGTCGGTAATGCTCATTGATACTGTTGTGTGAAGAGGTAAAGAAGAACGATGATCAGCACTAACACGCCGATCACCAGGGCATACACATTACGCCAGGAACCAAGGATGGGTGATTTTTCTTCTTCTTCGTTAATCATGTTTATTTTACGATAAACTCTTTAATAGTCACATCGGGTAAAAATCCTGCCTCTTTGGATTTTGTATCGAGATGTTTTTCTTGTCAGTTCGAGTTCGTTTCCCGACTTCGCATGCCGCCATAGCTTTAGAGAAGGAGCAGCGCTCGAAGGGATAACTCATTTCTTTGTATATATCTGTTCCATTATATGTTCTTATATGCCTTATATGGTTTTATTGCACCCGAAGTGACAAGGCTCAGAACTCACAATCCATTCAAACTCCTCTTGTTCTCTATGTTTC
>CAZIYT010000005.1:0-441901 GCA_964543545.1 uncultured Flavobacterium sp.
GAAAATTATCTACAGAATTCAGACTCCGAACCGGTGACTGAAAAAGCAAAAAAAGCAGATCAAAAGATGATCCGGCATGCTTAAACGGGAAAAAGGGTGATTTTAAAGATCCCAGACACTTTTGCGCCTGTAGTTTTTCGGCTTAAAGCTTTCCTTATGTTCCAGGATAAAAGCCATGATAAAATAAATGATGATCGGAGAGCCGAAGGTAAAAAACGAGAGGTAAATAAAATACATGCGGATATGTGTTGTCTGGATGCCTAGCTTTTTGCCCCACCACTCGCAAACACCGAAGGTTTTTTGTTCGAACCAATCTATAATTTTACTTACCATTTTTACAAATATAGGAAATTTGTCCGTTGCCTGTTTCTTTACAAGGAAGCTTTGAGCAAAAACTCTGCCACATTACAGCGAAGGCAGGCTTTCCTTGAGCAAAAAATATCATAGAGTTCGGTTTGTGCCTGGCTTTCGAGCGCATTGGCCGCTTTCCTTCCCAGGCCGGTAAATACATTGGTCTTTTTGTTGGCTTCCGCCTCCAGGGCACTTAGCAGGTCCATGGCATAATCCTTCAGGGCCTGATGCCCGCTCCGGGTATAGCTGAAAAATAAGAAGGGTACCACCGTATTGATGACAACAGACTGAAAGGCTACTTTTCCCAAAGGCTTCGTGGCTTTCGGGGAACTGACATCGAACTTAAAATGTGTTTCCCAATACGCATGGGTCTCCACCTGGAAAAATGCCTGCAGGGTTTTGGCTTCCGGGTGTTCTTCCAGCAGGTGATACAGGGATTGGCTTTTAAAGAACAGGTGTGCCAGCTGGGAAAGCCGGATCGTCGGGAAATTGACCGGCCGCGTTTTCGAAAATTTCCAGATCTCTTTCCGGAGCGGGATGAGCTGGTGCTTGTGCCTCAGCAGTTCAAATTCGTTTTGCAAAAGCCTGGGATAGCTATCTTCAAAGGGCTCGTCGAGCAGGCCGGCAACCCCAAACAGCAAGGCTTCCAGCCTCAGGATATTATCGGCATAGCGCTTCAGGATGCTGTAGGGGAGCGATTTGGCCAGCAGCTCAAAAGCTTCATGGTTGATCTTAAAGCCGAAGTTGCGGCACAGCATGATGTACAGGGTTTCTTCCAGGTCGTTTCCGTTGTACTCAAACACATGAGCAATATAAGAGGCTTTCCGCTCAAGGCGCTCCACGGCAAGCCTGTCGAGCCAGGAAGTCCAGTGGATTGCCGGAACAGAGGCTATGGATTTTCCACAGGGTACCGCCTGAGGAGAGAGCTCCAGCTCCCGGTAAGCAGTGATCAGTGATTCCCTCACAAGAGGCTTCAGCTCCAGCACCGATACATTGAACTCCCGGTTTTGCTGCAATTCGGTATCATGCTCATACACCACATGCAATACCAGGTTGTTGTAGGCTTTATCATGTTGATGATCATGCCGCAGCCAGTCGGATGTTTTGATGTGGATCTCCACATTACCGGCCAGCAAAATACCATTGATGCTGACTTTTGCATTAAAGAAATCGGGACCGGAATCGTGGTTATGCTCGCCTACAGCTATTACCTGTATTGTTTCTCCGCGCGTACCGGTAAATTCCTGCTGCAGCAAGAGCCTGTATTTCCAGATCGTATGTAAAAGGGCCTCGTTCATAATTACCGGTATGACGTTTAACAAGAAACAAGAAGAGGACAGTTGGCCCGATAGGGCCGGAGAAAACGGATAGCCTTACCTGGCGTAGGAATTTTGTGTTGCTTTCATCGACAACACATATTTGTAAAGATCGTCCGTTTGCTGGGCGTTGAGCTTTGAGCGCGGCGCCATATCGTCGATGATCTCTTTCCACTTGCTTTCGCTGTAGGCAAAGATATTTTTCTTACGGTGGCAATCCGTGCAGGTGCCGATGTATAATTCGTGGCCGTTGGCAAGATTTTGGGCTGTGGTTTCCGGGTATTTCAGTTTGATAGCCTGGAGCTCGATGTCGGTTGGCATGATCCCGTTCCGTAACAATAACGGAGCAGCCGCAATTGTAGGAGTTGACGCTGTCGGCTCGGGTGGTGGCGGTGGTGTAGCAGCCGGTGGATTAGACGAAGCCGTTTGTGTAGTGCTGCTTTTTTTTGTACCGTGGCAGGATACAAGCACGATCACAGAAGCTGAGATCAGAAGAGTGGTTTTAGTGAGGATGTTCATCATAATGCCAAATGTAATATTTACTATGAAAAAACGGTTCTTAAAATTTGTTATTGATTTGTTAATGCCGGAAAACTGTCTCACCAATAGAACCGAAGTAGTTGGCATGCACTACTCTTCAATATGGTATTCGTTTATTTTGCGGTATAAGGTACGTTCGCTGATCCCCAGCTCCTGAGCGGCATACTTGCGTTTGCCTTTATGTTTTTTCAGGGCTTTTTTAATCATGTCGATTTCTTTATCCTGCAGGGATAAGGATTCTTCTACCAGGATGGGCTGGCTGAAGCCATCGGCATTATCTTTCACAATGATCGGGTTATGCACCTTCACATCGCTGGTATTCGTAATCACCGGGTAGTTATCGTCGCTGCGGTACAGCCTGTTGATGGTTTGAAGATCGTCGTGCGGCATGGCACTTACGCTCCCGCCGCCGTTCACGATATTATGCACTACCTTTTTCAGGTCGTTGAGGTCTTTCTTCATTTCGAACAAGACCTTGTAGAGAAGGTCGCGCTCGCTCATATCCGAGCCTGCGCCAGAGCCGGAAGGCGTGGTACCAATCACGGCCGGCAGCTTGTTGGTGTTATAATCCGGCAGATAGTTCAGTAAGGTTTCCAGCGTAATGTCGCGCTCCTTTTCAATAATGGAAATTTGCTCGGTAATGTTTTTCAGCTGCCTGATATTTCCGGGCCAGTAGTAGTTGATGAGTGCCTGCTGGGCCTCTGCATTCAACTTCACCGTCGGCATCCTGTATTTGGCGGCGAAGTCGCTGGCGAATTTCCGGAACAGCAAATGAATGTCTTCCCGGCGCTCTCTTAGAGGCGGGAGAATAATAGGCACCGTGTTGAGCCTGTAATACAGATCTTCCCTGAACTTACCTTTTTCGATCGCTGTTGTGAAATTGATATTGGTGGCAGCCACCACACGCACGTTGGTTTTCTGCACCTTGCTGCTTCCCACACGGATGTATTCTCCCGTTTCCAGCACACGCAACAAGCGCGCCTGCGTGGTGAGCGGCAGCTCCCCTACCTCATCCAGAAAAATAGTGCCGCCGTCGGCTACTTCAAAATAGCCTTTGCGTGCCTCATTGGCACCTGTAAAAGATCCTTTTTCGTGACCGAACAATTCACTGTCGATCGTTCCTTCCGGAATTGCCCCGCAGTTGACAGCAATGTACTGCCCGTGTTTGCGGGCGCTGTTCTGATGAATGATTTGCGGGAATACCTCTTTCCCCGTACCGCTTTCCCCGTTGATCAATACATTGAGGTCTGTGGGAGCCACCTGGCTCGCAATGTCGATAGCCCTTTCCAGGGTAGGATTGTTTCCTATAATGCCGAAGCGTTGTTTAATGTCGTTGAGATTCATTATGTATGAAAGACTAATGATAAAAGATAAAATGACTTAAGATTTTTCACGAACCTGTGATCCTTTCGCGAAAGCTAAAAACCATATTCTTCAATTCGTTTATTTTTTCCAGGATTTGCGTTCTCAGTTCTTCGTTACCGAATTTCCTTCTTTCACAAATCACCAGCAATGTTTCTAATTCAAAACAGGAGCCTAAAGATGTCGACAAAAATTCCGAAAAATGATTGGGTGTCCGTTTACTACAGCCTTCAGCGATGTTGCTAGGGATTGAACAGGAGCATCGCTTCATTTGAGAAATCAAATTGTATTTTTCATCATGAGGGAGAGTTTCTACAAAATCATAAGACAGATCAACCAAATCAATTCCTTTTTGCCAGATCTTTAATTCTCTAAAATTGTGATTCATAGTCTTTATTTTCTCAGTTTTTACATTACCCTCTTACATCTTTTGTCTCATGATCTTTCATCTTCTACACTACTTCTCCAATCAATGTTCCGCTTGTGCAACTCGTGGCCAGGACGTTCACATAATCTCCTTTTTTGATGCTTCCTTTCGGGAATACCACCACGGTGTTTTGGGAGTTGCGTCCGCTCATCATCTCGGTTGATTTTTTAGAAACGTTTTCCACCAATACCCGGTGTACTTTCCCAACTCCTTCCCTGGTGCGGATCTCACTGTGCTTACGCTGCATGTCCACAATCTCCGTCAGGCGGCGGCCTTTCACCGCTTCCGGAATGTCGTCTTCGTATTTACGCTCCGCCAGGGTTTTAGGGCGTTCGCTGTAGGAGAACATATACGCAAATTCATACTTCACGGCTTCCATCAGCGATAGGGTCTCCTGGTGCTGCTCTTCCGTTTCACCGCAAAAACCGGCAATGATATCCGCGCTGATGGCGGCATCCGGCAGGATGCGCCTGATAGCGGCGATACGATCAAGGTACCACTCGCGCGTATACCCACGGTTCATTTTTTCCAGCAGTTCGCTGTTACCGCTCTGTACCGGCAGGTGAACGTATTTGCAGATATTCTCGTACTTCGCCATCATGTGCAGCACGTCATCGCCCATATCCTTAGGATGCGAGGTAGAGTAGCGCACGCGGAGATCGGGATGGATCAGCGCCACCATTTCCAGTAACTCGGCAAAGGTGGTGGAGTTGGCTTTTTGCTCTTCGGTGAGCGTTTCTTTTTTCAATCCGCCACCGCTCCATAAATACGAGTTCACATTTTGCCCCAGCAAGGTCACTTCGCGATAGCCTTTCTCAAAGGCTTCCCGTGCTTCACGGACGATGGTCTCAGGCTCACGGCTGCGCTCACGCCCGCGGGTAAAGGGCACCACGCAAAAGCTGCACATATTATCGCAGCCGCGCATAATGCTCACAAAAGCGCTCACACCGTTATGGTCGAGGCGCACCGGTGAAATATCGGCATAGGTTTCTTCCTTGCTTAAAATAACGTTGATGGCCTGCTGTCCGCCTTCGGCTACAGCGATGAGGTTCGGCAGGTCGCGGTAGGCATCGGGCCCAACCACCATGTCCACTAATTTTTCCTGCTCCAGGAACTGGTGCTTAAGGCGCTCAGCCATACAGCCCAATACGCCGATCAGCAGGTCTTTATTGGTCTTTTTTACTTTTTTATAGTCGTACAGGCGCTGGCGAACGCGTGATTCGGCGTTTTCGCGGATGGCGCAGGTATTCACAAAAATAAGGTCGGCTTCTTTATAATCCGTGGTTGTCGTGTAGCCTTTATCAATGAGGATAGATGCCACAATTTCGCTGTCTGCAAAATTCATCTGGCATCCATAACTTTCCAGGAACAGCTTTTTTCCGCCCTTGTTCTGCGTTTCGATCACCAGTGCTTCCCCCTGTTTTGACTCGTCTATAACTTTACTTTCCATTTATAATTTTACTAAACAGCAAAGATAAAGCTTTGTTCTGACAAATTGACACTAATTTAATGTGTTTAAAAAATCCAAAAAAGAAGCATGCATCCTTATCAGAAGGATCCCTTTTTGGGCGTCCGTCACGACAGGTCGTGACGCTTTACGCCGCAATCTCTGCGCAGAAGAACAGCGCAGAGGATTTACTTCTTAATAATAGCCAACGCCTTGGGCTCAAGCAACAAGCCAAAGCTGATAAAGCTCATGGTATTTTCGTAACGGAGGTTGTAATAATCGGGGCCGAAATAGACCTTGGCGAACACCGAAATATCGGAGATCCGGGGTAGCGGCCGGTAGCTGATGTATGTATCGCTGGCATAATGCGGCTTAAAGCCCTCGCGGCCAAACATAGCTGAAAAGCCCGTCGAAACGGTGATCTTTTTAAATAGCAGGAAGCGCAACTCAAGGCTCAGCTTCTCGAAATAATAGGTATTGTACATGCTGTCTTCCCGGTTGAGGCCGAGGTGATGCTCAAAAGCCAGACGCCCGCTGATAAGGTCGAGGTTATCGTGAATGGTATCCCCCGATAGAAAGCTGGTGGCTACTTCGGTATAATCGGTAGCAAAATTCCCATTCGTGTAATTGATGTCTTTCGTTCCGGGAATAAAATAAGGTCCGCTCTGCCCGTTGGAATGATGACCGTACTTATAGGTATTGTAGAAAGCAGGCTTCACCTTCAAAAAGGGCTTGAACATATTGTAACGCTTCAGAAAGGGAAACCTCACCTTATGGTAGATCAGCAAAAAAGGCATGTAGCTGGGCGTTTTCACCGGGTAGCTGAACTCGTTGTACATCCGGAATACGATCTTGGGGCAAAGGGCAAAGCCAAAGGGCACCCGGCGCCGGAACTGAAGGGAAAACAAAGGGGCCATCTGCCCTTCAAACAGAATGGGCTCCAGTTTTTTAACGCCGCCCGGCGTCACCCGGTTTCCCAATCCCTGGCCTATGGTTATGTAAGTTTGATCGGCGAAAGAAACAATGGAAGAATTGACGGTAAGATCCTGCCCAAAAACCTGGCTTGCACATAACAGTAAAACGGGGAACAGAAAACCGGAATAAACGGATTTTAGGGAAGGAAAGAGGACTATCAAAAATTTCAAGGTGTTTTTCTAATATTTTTAAATCACTGACAAATAACCGATTACACCATAAATAACAATAATTCTCAAATTATAAATAGCATTTATCAATCAATATTTAGTTCTTTTGTGCAAAATTTCGATTTTATACGTTATAAAAGTACACACTATATTATATAAAGATGAGTAAAAATTTAGTTATTGTGGAATCCCCCGCCAAAGCCAAAACCATTGAAGGTTTTTTAGGCAAGGATTTTACGGTAAAATCCAGTTTTGGCCACATCAGGGACCTGGTAAAGAAGGGATTTGGGGTTGATATCGAGAACAATTTTACACCTACCTACGAAGTTCAGCCGGATAAGGAAAGAGTCATCGCCGAATTAAAAAAACTATCCAAAGGAGCCGACATGGTTTGGCTCGCATCCGATGAGGACCGCGAGGGAGAGGCCATCAGCTGGCACTTATACGAGACCTTAGGACTGACCAAAAAGAATACACGCCGCATTGTTTTTCATGAAATTACCAAACCGGCTATTTTAAAAGCCATTGAAAACCCACGTGAGATCGATATTAATTTAGTGAACGCCCAGCAGGCGCGCCGTGTGCTCGACAGGCTGGTGGGTTTTGAATTATCACCGATCCTGTGGCGCAAGGTACGCCCGAGCTTATCGGCCGGCCGTGTGCAATCGGTAGCGGTGCGGCTTATTGCCGAAAGGGAAAGGGAAATTCAGAAATTCGTATCGACTTCCGCCTTCAAAGTATCGGCGATATTTAAGGTAGGAACCGGCTTATTAAAAGCGGAGCTCGACAAGCGTTTTCCGACGGAAGCCGAAGCACAGGCTTTTCTCGAAATATGCAAGGCCGCATCATTTACCATTGAAAGCCTGGAAACAAAACCGGCGAAACGCTCTCCGGCTGCACCTTTCACGACTTCCACGCTCCAGCAGGAAGCTGCCCGTAAACTGGGCTTTTCGGTAGCGCAAACCATGACGATTGCGCAACGCCTTTACGAGGCCGGTAAGATCACTTACATGAGAACGGATTCCGTGAACTTATCGGATACTGCCATGGACCAGGCTAACAAAGCCATCAACGAAAACTACGGCGCGAAATATTACAATCCGCGTAAATATAAAACGAAAAGTAAAGGCGCACAGGAGGCTCACGAGGCCATCCGCCCTACGTATATCGACCGCACGGTGATTGACGGCGAACGCAACGAGCAGCGCCTGTACGACCTCATCTGGAAACGGACGATCGCTTCGCAAATGAGCGATGCCGAGCTGGAAAAAACCACGGCGAAAGTCAATGTGAGTGGCACTTCCGAGCTCTTCGTGGCACAGGGAGAAGTGTTGAAATTCGACGGTTTCCTGAAAGTATATATGGAAGGAACCGACGATGAGGATTCGGACGATGAAAACTCTTCGATGCTTCCGCCGATGAAAGTGGGCGAAGTACTGGACAGGCAGGAGATCACAGCGACACAGCGTTTCACGCACCACCCGCCGCGTTATACGGAGGCGAGCCTGGTGAAAAAACTGGAGGAGCTTGGCATCGGCCGTCCTTCTACCTATGCGCCAACCATCAGCACGGTACAAAAGCGTAACTACGTGGAGAAGACCGACCGCGAAGGCACACAGAGAAACTACACACAGCTGAGCCTGCTGAAGCAGGACCTGAAAAAAGAAACGAAAACAGAAAATACCGGTGCCGAAAAAGCGAAGCTGTTTCCTACCGACATCGGCATGGTAGTTAACGATTTCCTCTTACAATATTTTCCGAATATCCTCGATTTTCATTTCACCGCGAAGGTGGAAGAAGAATTTGATGAGATCGCGGAAGGAAACCTGGACTGGCAAAAAATGCTGAAAAGCTTTTACACGCCTTTCCACAAAACCGTAGAGTCAACGACTGAAAACAGCGAGCGTGCCAGCGGCGAGCGCATCCTGGGTGTTGACCCGGCAAGCGGCAAGCCTGTGTCGGTGCGCATTGGCCGCTTCGGTCCTTTAGCGCAGATCGGCGAAACGATAGAAGACTCGGAAGAGAAACCGAAATTTGCCAGCTTAAGAAAACAACAAAGCATCGAAACCATTACCCTGGAAGAAGCGCTCGACCTCTTTAAATTACCGATGACTGTTGGTACCTACCAGGACAAAGAAGTGATCATCGGCGTAGGACGTTTCGGTCCTTATGTGAAGCTCGACGAGCAATACATTTCCATTCCGCGTACGGAAGATCCTTTGACAGTGGACCTGGAAAGGGCTATTGAACTGATCAAAGAGAAAGAAGAAGCCGATGCGCCGGTTGCTCACTACAAAGGCAAAGGCGTTACCAAAGGCAAAGGGCGTTTTGGGCCGTTCATCAAATACGAAGGTTTATTCATCAATGTGCCAAGAGCTTATAATTTCGATCACCTCTCGCAGAAAGACATTGAGGAGCTGATCGAGAAAAAACTCGATAAGGAAGCAAACCGCTATATCCAGAACTGGCCGGAAGAAAAAATTGCGATCGAGAACGGACGCTGGGGCCCTTTTATCAAATTCGGAAAAGCGATGCTGAAACTCAGCAAAGGCGAAAAAGGCGGAAAATATACACCGGAAGAATTAGCCGCATTGAGCCTCGAAGACGTGAAAAAAATGATCGAAGCACAGGTGCCGAACGCCTTTGCGCCGAAAGGAAAAAAAGGAGCTGCCAAGAAAGCCGCCCCTAAAAAAGCAAAAGTCGTGAAGATCGCAGGAGATGCTTCCACCGCCAAACCGGCCGTGAAAAAAGCAGCCAGCAAGAAAGCAGCTCCGAAAAAGGTAGCGGCAAAAAAAGCGGCTGCCAAAAAGAAATAATCCAATACCATACTCATTTATAGTGAAAAACACCTGTTTCTGGCAGGTGTTTTTTTTATTTGCATATCTTAGTAAAAAAATCAGACTCATGAAGTACTTCGCTCTCCTGTTCATCGCCTTTAGTGTTACGCTTTCCGCTCAAAAGATCACCTATGGTTTCAGCCAGCCTTTTGAAACCGTACAAAAGCACGCCGATCTTGGTTTTTATAAATTTTCGGATACCGAATATGCCGAGATGTATTACCGCAAAGGCGAAGACATGATCGTTCAGCTCTTCGACGAGAACTTCAAAAGCGTGAAGAAACAGGAAACCGTTGCCCTGCCTGAGAATAGCGACAAATATACCAACGAAGGCTTTTTCAGCGTGAAGAATGATTTTTTCTGGTTCTATTCTACCTGGGATAAAAAAAGCAAGACGGAGCGTTTGTTCGCTTTGCCTTTCGATAAAAAATCGTTGAAGTTCAGCAATAAAGAAATTAAGCTGGTGGAAACGGGCAAGCTCGATGCGTTCAACAAATACAGCTTTTACTACTCTACCGACAGCAATAAATTGCTGGTCACCTATCGCGTGAAGCCCAAAGAAAAAAGGGACAAGCTCAACAAAGACATCATTGGCTTTAATTTATTCGATGATAAGCTGAACAAGATCTACGCTGCCGAAATTGAAATGCCTTATTCGGAGTACGATATGAACAACCTCGATTATGAGATCGACTCGCGTGGTAATATCTACATGCTGGCTTCCGTGCGCATCAACAATTCACTCGACGGCGAAGTGAGCCAGGAAAAAGATGCGAAGAATTTATACCGCTACGAGCTCATCCGGGTGAACCAAAGCAACAATACCTTACAGGCCATCAAGATCAGCCTCAACAACAAATACATCAAATCGGTGATCCTGGCGGAAGACCTGAGCCACGACATCGTGATCACGGGCTACTACTCCGACAAAAAGAACAGCGGCGGCTCCAATGGCGCTTACATCATCCGCCTGGAATACGAGAACAAAGCCATCAAAGATATCCGCACCACGTACTGCGAATTTCCGGCCGAGATCCTGAAAGCCTACGAAACAGAGCGCACGAAAAAACGGATGGAGAAAAAAGAGGACAAAGGCCAGGACCTGGAAGCCTCGAACCTGGGGCTGGATAAGATCGTGTTTTATGAAGACGGCAGCGTGCTCCTCGTAGGCGAGGAATACTATGTGGTGTCGCACACCTACTACAACGGGCGTACCAGCTACACCACCTACACCTACTACTACAACGATATCCTGGTACTGAAAGCCGATAAGAACGGAAAAACACAATGGTGCAACAAGATCCCGAAATTCCAATCGGGCTCCGGAACTGCCGACCTTTCTTATCATCACCACAACTACAACGGCGAAGATTATTTCTTTTACCTCGACAACATCAAGAACATCGACCTGCCATTGACGGAAGCACCAGCACCACATAGCGCCGGCGCGGGCGGCTACCTTACCTGTGTGAAAATGGACAAGAACGGCAAAATGACCAAGAGCTCGATCTTCGACATTCGCAAAGAGGAGATCAGGGTCTTCCCGAGAAGCTTCGAATCGGTCAACAACCATGTGATTGTTGATAGGATCAAATCGGATAAAAAGGAATCGGAGATCTTCCGGATGGAGATTAAGTAGTTTTACATCCGGCGTCTCAGGTCATGGCATTAACCCTAGGTATGACGGTCATCCTGAACATGTTTTAAGGTCTCTGATACGCTGAAAAAAGCTTCTATTGTTCAGTTAATTTATTATTCTATTGTTGGGCGCCTCCTTCCGCAAGTGCTTCGACAGGCTCAGCAACCAGCGGGAGGCCGGGCTGCTTTGGGCTCCGCTGCGCTCCGGTTCTTTACCACGCGAGAACAGGCGTGGTAAAGGAACTAAACCCTTCGCATCCCTGGCGCAGGCTTACGTTTCTTATTTCAAAAACACACCATAACCGCTACCCTGCCCCAGCCATGATCAACGCCGCGCACAAATTCGGGCGTAATGTAGGAACGGCTGTATTCGAGCTGCACGCGCCTGATCACCAGGTGAACACCGGCCGTGCCATCGTATACGACACGGCTGATGTCTTTATCCGGGATGGTAAAGATACTGTTGGTATGAAATAAGCCGCCCTGCATGGTGGCATTATAGCCTACAGCACGCGCATTGGCCCTGAGAAATACATAGAGCTGGAATTTACGGCCGCCATTTTTTTCAATCCCGAGGTTATTGAAATAAGGGTTCATCCAACCCGCGCGGAAGTTAATGCCCAAAGAACCATCGGTATAAAGCGTTCCGGCACGAACGACGCCATTGGCCATGAGCTCGGCATAAGGCGAATAGAGCAAGGCTTTCTCATATTTTATGCGGTAATTGACGATGTAATCTTCCGCGATCTGCGCTTCCCAGCCCAGCGGCCGGATATTGACCAGGGCTTTATGAATCGCCTTCTGTTCGTCTTCGCAGCGGGCACAGGGCCCCAGTACACCGAGGTCGAGCTGCGTTTGTAACAACTGTTTCCGTTTTGCATCGAGCGACACTAAGAAGTGAGAAAAGAAAGCGGTGGCGGCAAAAGGCCGCTCGAGGTAATTGATGGTATCGTAACGGATGCTCTTGGGCGTGAAGCAATCCTGCTCGAGGTTGAGGCCGTAATAATTCCGGGAGCGTTTTCCGAGGGGAATGAGCGCATAGGACAACGGAGAATAACGCATGAGGCGGTGAATAAACTGCACCTGGATGCCCTGCGTGTAATAGCGGTCGGTGGCGCTGAAAAAATCATTATCATACATCACGTTCACATAGCTTTCGGGGTTTGGCAGGGAATCAGGGACCTGGCCCCTGATCGCATTTCCGATGCATACTAAGCCGATTATGATTTGATATAATTTTCCCATAGTTTTATATACGGAAAAAAGAGAGATTTGGTTTAAGGCTCCCGCAGATTCACTAATGCCTTAATAAAGAAAAATCCGCGCAGATCTGCGAAATCTGCGGGACATACCTGAACAATCCTCTTTTTAATCTGTTACTAAACCATGCTTGGATTCCGTTTTTCCCATTATACCAAACCCGATCAAACACCTTTCGACAAGTTGTTTGATATTTTTAAGCAGCTCATCACCTACACCAGTGGCGATTTCAATGAAGCCATCAGCTGGCTCACCGAGCTCGATAAGGAATATAAGCTCACCGAACCGGATTATGGTATCGGCGATTTTATCCAGGAGCTGAAAGACCGCGGTTATATCCGCGAAGATGATCCTGCATCGGGCGGGATCAGCATCACGCCCAAAACCGAAAAAGCCATCCGCCAGCAGGCGCTGGAGCGCATCTTCGGAAAACTGAAAAAAGGAAAATCGGGCAATCACTCCACCAAATATACCGGCAGCGGCGAAGAGATGAGCAGTGAGCTCCGTCCCTTCCAGTTTGGCGATTCACTGGAGCAGATCTCCATGCTGGAATCTTTTAAGAACGCGCAGGTAAACCACGGCATCGGCGACTTCCGGATGACGGAGAACGACCTCGAGGTACGGGAGAAAGAGCACAAGACCCAGACCTCAACCGTGCTGATGATCGATATTTCACATTCCATGATCCTGTATGGCGAAGACCGCATCACGCCTGCCAAGAACGTGGCGATGGCGCTTTCGGAGCTCATCAAGCAACGCTATCCCAAAGATACGCTTGATATCATCGTGTTTGGCGACGATGCCTGGCAGATCGAGATCAAAGACCTTCCCTATTTACAGGTGGGGCCTTACCACACGAATACCGTGGCAGGCCTGGAATTGGCCATGGATCTGTTGAGGCGACGAAAAAATGCCAACAAGCAAATTTTTATGATCACCGACGGGAAACCGACCTGTATCAAGGAACATGGGCAATACTACAAGAACAGCTTCGGCATCGATCAGAAAATTCTGAACAAATGCCTGACGCTTGCCCAAAGCTGCCGCAAGCTGAAAATTCCGATCACAACCTTTATGGTAGCCAGCGATCCCTATTTGCAACAATTCGTGCACGAATTTACGGAAGCCAACAACGGCAAGGCGTTCTACACCACCCTGGAAGGATTGGGCGATTTTATTTTTGAAGATTTTGAACGGAACAAAAAACGGAACGTGAGGTGAATTAGTATCTTATTTTCCAGCGGGTGGTTTCGAGAGCCTCAACCACCCCGTCGTTGACTGAGGCTCTCGAAGGCAATGACAAAGTTAAAATCAACAAACCAGAGATAACACACTATTTTATGATACACCTCAAAACACTCGGACAACTCAAAGCATCGGGCTACCAATCGAAAGCCATCAAAGACGAATTACGCGACAACCTCATTGACAAGCTCAAAAAGAAAGAACCGGTTTTCAAAGGCATCATCGGCTATGAAGACACCGTAATCCCGGAGATAGAGCGTGCCATCCTTTCGCGCCACAATATGAATTTACTGGGTCTGCGCGGACAAGCCAAAACGCGGATTGCCCGGCAAATGACCGAGCTGCTGGACGAGTATATTCCCGTAGTGGAGCACAGCGACCTCAACGACGATCCCTTGAATCCTTTGTCTAATTTCGCTAAAGAGAAGATCAAAGAGCTGGGCGACCTCACGCCCATCACCTGGCTGCACCGCTCGCAGCGCTATGTGGAAAAGCTGGCAACGCCCGATGTTTCCGTTGCCGATCTCATCGGCGATGTAGACCCGATCAAGGCTGCTAATTTAAAGCTGAACTATGCAGATGAGCGTGTCATTCATTACGGTATTATTCCACGGAGCAACCGCTGTATTTTTGTGATCAATGAATTGCCGGATCTCCAGGCGCGCATCCAGGTAGCGCTCTTCAACATTCTGCAGGAAGGCGATATCCAGATCCGTGGCTTTAAGCTGCGTATTGCCCTCGATATTGAATTTATCTTTACCGCCAACCCCGAAGATTATACCAACCGCGGAAGCATCGTCACCCCTCTGAAAGACCGCATTGGCAGCCAGATCCTGACGCACTACCCGAAACAGATCGCCCTCTCGAAACAAATTACTGCACAGGAGGCAAGACTAAGCGATTCCCAGAAAGAGCACATTTCCGTGAACGATCTCCTGGCTACGCTTATTGAGCGTGTGGCATTTGAAGCGCGCGAAAGTGAGTTCGTGGATTCCAAGAGCGGTGTGTCGGCGCGCTTAACGATCTCAGCTTATGAAAACCTGGTAAGCACCGCTGAGCGCCGCATGCTCCTCAACGGGGAAACATCAACCGTAGCACGTGTGAGCGACCTCATGGGCATTATTCCTGCCGTCAATGGCAAGATCGAACTGGTATATGAAGGCGAGCAGGAAGGTGCCGCTATCGTCGCGCAGAACCTCGTGGGAAAAGCCATCCGCAACGAATTCCTGGAGCATTTTCCAGATCCGGCGAAACTGAAAAAGAAAAAAGATCCGAGTCCTTACCAACCGGTGATCAACTGGTTCGGCGAAGGCAATACCATCGACCTGATGTTGCTGGAAGACCAGAAAACCTATGAGGAAACGCTCAACGCCATTCCCGGCTTAAGCAAACTTGCCTCTACTTATTTCCCGAAACAGGATAAAACAGATCAGCTCATCGCGATGGAATTTATGTTATTCGGCCTGGCAGAGCATTCGCTTATCGGTAAAAACCAGCTGGAGCGCGGCACGCAGTTCAAAGACATTTTGGGCTCCATGTTCAACGAAAAAGATTTTTTCGGAAGCGCGGATAATTAACAGGCCGTATAAGGATTCGTGTCATAACGAAACTGATCTGCTGTTGTTCTGAAACTTTTATTATTTGGGCGTCCGGGCGGGCTCTTTGCTGCAATCTTTTGCCGGCTGCTGAGCGCAGCGGCAAAAGGATTTCCGCGTCGATCCCTGACGCGGCACAACTGAAGAATGAAGGTGAATCCATCAAAGGTAAAGCTGCGTGAAGGATAGAAACGAAAATCCTTTTACGAAACGCAGTGGAGTAAAAGATTGAAGTGGATAGCCTGACGGCGCTGCTCTTTGCGCCGGCACGCCCAAATAATTTCCGTACAAGTAATCATGGCTAATTATTTTTTTATGCCCTTGTTGGTGTTATCACCAACAAGAATGCATGAACCTGAACAAGCCCTGTTAGTGAGAACACCAACAGGGGCGAAAACCTGAATTTAAAAAGCATTCTATTTACAAAGCGTAACCGTTGTAAACTCACGGTCTACCAGGTCACCCATTTTGCTTCTCACCTGCTCCATTTGAGATTCTGTTTTCTGAATCCTGAAGGAAGACAATGCCACGAGTTTTTCCAGTTTATCAGTGCTGTATAGCTCAAAGCCATAAGCCGTGAAAGGCAACTGCTTCATGAAGCTCTCCTGGGCAAAGGTGATACAAAGTTTTCCATCTGCCTTCAATACACGGTAAAGCTCAGCCAGTAAAGCGGAGGGATCGGCCCAGAAGTAAATGGTGTTAACGGTAAAGATGCGGTCGAAGTGATTGTCGGAGAAGGGGATTTTTCCGCCATCGTACACATGAAAGGATGCTTGTTGCGATTCGATAAAACCGTGGTTGATCTTTTTCGCCTCCGCATGCATCAGCTCCGACATTTCCAGGCCATCGTAGTGAACTGAAGGATGCGGATCGAGCACATGCCTCACATGGGCCGCATTGCCATGCCCGAGCTCCAATACCTTTTCTTTCCCTGAAAGCTCCAGGCTGGCAATCGCATGCAGTGTCATACCAATGTTTGTGGCATTCATCATATCCGCGATCTCAATGCCTTTTTCCCCTTTCGGGTGGCCCAGCTGGGAAGCCAGCTCCTGTAAGTCTTTCTGTTCCATGATCTAAAGATAGCGCTTCCTTCTTCCGGATCAAATCACAAAAAACCGGTAGGCTGTGCGGTTGATAATCCTTATTTTTATATCCATGAAAACCGCCACTGTCAGCGAACTGAAAAAAGAACTGAATGACCTGCCCCCAAAGCAGCTGGTAGAACTGTGTCTTACCTTAGCCAAATACAAAAAAGACAATAAGGAGCTGCTGGACTATTTATTGTTCGAAGCACACAACAAGCCCAATTTCATACAGGAGGTCAAAAAAGAGATCGATGAGGAGTTTGAGGAATTAAAATTCCAATCGAATTTATACTACGTCAAAAAAAGCCTTCGCAAGCTCCTGCGCATCATCAATAAGTACTGCAAATATGTCGCCGATAAGGCCCTGGTAGCCGAGCTGCATATTTACTTTTGCGAAAAGCTGAAAAACTCGCGCATTCCTTACAAAAAAAGCCAGCTGCTGGTAAACCTTTACGAACAGGAACTTAAAAAGATCAACACACTCATTGCCGCGCTCCACGAAGACCTTCAACAGGATTACCTGAACGACCTCGAACGGATCATGGAATGAGGTTAAGCGATCCCCAGCGCCACCTTAATGACCTGCAGGCCTAATTCCCCAAAAAGGTCCCTGATATCCATACAGCCCACAATGGCTGTTTTATCGGCCAGGCAGAGTTGCATGGCATTTGTTTTCTCATAAACTTCGGTGTGGGATTTAAACGCAAAATCCTTGAAGGCTTCCTCATCGAGCTCAATCTCCGGAGCCTGCCTGAGCTTATCTTCAATGGCCTGCTGCAGCCTGAGCTTTGTATCTTCCATCCAGGCTTTTCCTTCCTCTGTCAACTTATCAAACAGCTCTTCCGTGAATTTCCTCACGTACTTGTCGCCATACATCATGTAATAGGCGGGAGGCTCCTTATCGGGGAAGCGCCTGATAAAATCTTCGTGACGGAATTTGTAATAGTCAACGCTTCCCAGAATCGTTCCGGGTGCGGATTGCGGTTTCGTGCTGCTCATAGATGCCATGAGTCCTTCTCAAAATCTGGTGCCAGCCGGACTCAGGCTTTTGTTCTGAACACATTCGTGTCCACCCAGCTTCTGCCCCACTCCTCCTGTTCCTGTGCTGTCCAGAGCTCCGGATAGAAGATGCGTTTCTGGAAGCGCGGCGGCAGGTACTTTTGCCAGTTGGTGCCGCCCGTAGCAGGTGCATCGCCTTCTTTCTGCTGTAAGTAGCGCACAGCACTCTTGTAGTGCATCAAAGGCCAATTGATGTTGACGTTGATGTCCAGCTCTTTGAGCGCGTTGATGAGCTTCTGATTTTTTTGATCTTCGGGAGATAAGGCCTTGTACTTGGCCCACATATTTTTATCGCTGTACTCGTTGGCCAGGGCCAGGAACTCGCTGCCGTATTTTTTCTCGAATTGATTCAGCGTTAAGGTCTTCTTGCCTGTTTCCAGTTCGGTAGCGCCTTTGTTCCAGTAAATGTGCTGGAACATTTCCTCAATGCTATTGTCCTTCCCGTGAAAATCAGGGCGCATGTTCTTATCCACGAGGTTAATAAAATCCGTTGCACAGATCTCGATCTTGCGGTATTGGGCGCTCTGGAAGCCGCTTGCCGGAAGAAGCGCCATGCGGTAACGCAGGAACTGCTCTTTCTCCATCCCATCTACCATGATCTCAAACGATTTGGTGAGCGATTCAAAATAGCGGTTGATGCGGATGATGCGCGTGGCAAAATACTCCGGGTCGAGGCTGTCTTTCCAACCCAGGTCGCGACCGTTAGGAGCGATGTTCTTCCCATTGTTTGCAATCTGTGTCATCTCGTGCAGGGATAATTTAAAATACAGCTCCGTAATCTGGTGGTACATGATGAAGATCTCCTCATCCGGAAAATCCGTTTTCGGGTTTTGCAGCGTGAGCAGCGTATCTACCTGTATATAGTCCCAATAGGTGAGGTAATTGGCCAATAAGAGGCCATCGAGGTAACCATCGAGGCTTTGCCCCATCAAGTTATACTTTTCCTGCAATAGCTTAACCTTATCGAGTATTTCCTGAGTAAATTCCATAGTAAGAGCCTGTTTTTAAACTGAGCCTAAAAATAAAAAAAGGATATTGATTTTAACAATATCCTTTATAACAAGTTAATAAGTCGCTTATTTGACTTCGGAGGTCGGGTTCGCCAGGTTTTTCACACTCACAATGTCCAGCTTCACAGAGCCTATCACCAGCTTGGCCTGGGCCCTGAGCGGAACGTGGTTCTTATCGTCGGTGATCCACACATTGAGGTCCTCTTCTTTTTTAAAGACACGGCCTTTCTGTACGATCGGGCGGAATTTCATACAGTTGAAGGTACCCAGCTCACAGTCGATCTTTTCCTTGCCCACATAGCGGATCTTCAAAGGGAACAGCTCCTTATCCACAATGCTGTTGATGGTGAACACATCCCCTTCTTTTGCATTGGAAAGATCGAGGTTACGCGCCGCATAAAAGGCAGAAATCATATCATGCGTTCCCTGCGGTACATCGACTTTATCTTCGCGGCCCACATCTACTTTATTGGTGTAATGGTTGAATTTATAATCTTCGTTGATGATATAGCCGCCTTCGTTGACACGCCTCACAAACATCCAGGGCAACAACGCGTCTTTATCCAGGAAAGTTTCGTAACGGTCGCGCACTTTAAAAAACCAGTCGAAAGAACCTTTGGAGTAACCGTTACCAACAATGTGGTACACTTTTCTTCCGGCCACATCCATCACTTCGGGTTTTACCTCGAGCACCGCAACACCGGCATCAATAATACCGTAATGCAAACGGTAGGTCAGGATCTCACCTTCTTTGAAGGCTTCGTTTTTGGCATCAGGCAATTCCTTTGGTTTTGGTCCCTGTTGCTGCTGTTCGATGATCTGTGCTAACTGTGATTGGGTAGAAACATAATACGCCGCAGAACTCAACAGCAAAGTACCCAGGGCAACTGTAGCGAATAATGCGATATGTTTTAGATTTTTCATTTTTGAAAAGAGCTTTTGTCTACCAGATGTTTTTCAAAAGCTGTGCCAATATAAAGATAGTATTTTTTTGTCTGTTAAAATATGTAAATATAATCGCAGAGCCACGGCAAATCCTACTTTTACAACATGCGAAACCTCTATTTTCTTCTACTAATTTCCCTGCTGGTGTTTTCCTGCAACAAGAGCGAATCTGTCAGCCAGACAGCACCTGCCGTGAATTCCCTGCCTGTGAATACAAAATTCAACATTACGCTTCCCGAGAACCACACCAACGGCTATTTGTGGCAGCTCAATAATACCTATGATATCAACTCGGTAGACTACATGAACTCGGTATGGCATGGGAATCAAAAGGGTGTTGTCTTCAATTTCGAAAGCAGGGAAAAAGGAAAAACGGAATTGGAATTTCACCTCATCAAATACAAGGATACGCTGGAAAGCAAAACGTTTATCATTGAGGTAAAATAGTGATTCCGGCTCTCAGGGATTTCCCACGGCGGTAACCGGCTTACTTTTCTTCACCTTCGAAATATAACGCCGGTAAAGCTCATTCAGGCTTTCGAACTCTTCCCTGTAAAAAATACCGACCCCTTGCGTGAAAGGCCCACCGTTATTGATTACCTGGGTATTGTCATTACTCCGGTTAAACCCTTTGACACGGTATTTCCCGGATGGGGAAAGCTTGTATTCCAGCGTCACATCACCAATGAGGTTGCTGCTGTTGGCATTGGAGCTGCTTCGCGTGGAATTGGAGTTATTGGACACACCAAAGTTTCCGTCGATCACCAGGCGGTTATTGAACAATTGCTTATTCAGTGTCAGATCGAGCTCCTCATTACTTAATCCCGTTCCGGGCCGGTAGTTCACTCCCACGTCCACATCCTTCGTCACGCCGTTGAGCCAGTTACTCAGCTTATTGCTCAGCATTTCCGTACTCGTATTGGCCGCCGCGCTGCCGGCGGTAATGCCGCTTCCACCCGTAGAGCCGGAGAGCGGTGTAATAAAGCTCCGGAGCAATAAGAGGGAAAATACCTGGCGGTTCAGCTCGTTCTCATCCATCAGCACACTGTTGATCGCCGACCGTGAGTTCTCATCAATGGTAGGCAGCTCGATCCCAAAGGTAATGTCCGGCGCCATCAGCTTATTTTTCATGTACAGCTTACAATCTACCGTATAACGCTTGCCCGAAGAATCGGCCGGGTAGATTGGCCTTACCGAAGCACGCTGCCTGTAAATGGCTGTAATGTCGATGTTCGCCTTATAGGCACTTCCGTTCCATTTGATGGAGCTGCCTTTCTGGATCTCGAATTTTTTGGTGATGAAATTTTCCAGCGTAAACAGGTAATCGCCGGTGGTAAGCACATAATCGCCGTACATATCGAATTTCCCTTTGGAGTTGATCTTCATGTTCAGGTTGCCTTCTCCGCGCGCCTTGATAATGTCGCCCGATTTCTCATCGAAGATCAGTTGCACCTCCGCATCCGGCGTTGCCTCCAGGTTAAAGTCGAGGGAGAAGCCCGACGAGCTTGGCGCTTTCACCACCTTCACCGTATCTTTCGTCACAAAGCGGATGAACTCGTTGTTGCCGATTTCAGAAGGGCCGTCCAGGGGGATGTAGAAGCGTGTACCGGCAGCAGTCTTCATATTCATCTCCATTTTAATATCATCTACAAAACCGTAGATCCCCGCATTCCCCGAAGCGTAGGCCGTTCCGTAATAATCGGGATTATTGGATGAATTGGTATTCAGCAACATCAGCTTGTTGGTATTGATGTCAAAGTCAATACGCATATTCTTAAAATTGCTGTGGAAGATATTTCCGTAAACCGATCCTACATTGCCATACTTATCGCGGATCTCGATGTTCTCGAAATTGATCTGCGTCGGGTAAATATCCACATTCCCACTCACGTTATACTGCACATTGAGGTAATCCACCAGCATCACGCATTTATAAAATTTCAGCTTGGCGCTGATCTTCGGCTCAGCCGGCGTACCGGTGATGCGGCCCGTGCCGTTCAGGTAACCGACCTTGATCGTGATGATATCCTTGAGGTAAGGCTGGAGCAGGGAAAGATCGAAAGGCTCCGCCTTAAAGGTAATGTCTACATTGTTGGTATCCTGTTTCGGAAAATAATAGCCTTTGAACTCGATATTCTTAAGCAGGTTTCCGTCAAAATCTTTGGCGAATGCCGAAAAGCCATCCACTTTTACCACCTGCTTCGCGCGGTCGTAGGTACTCTTCACTTCTGCATTACCAATCAGCTTGTTATTCAGCATCAGGCCGTTAAAACTAAAATCGCTGTCAATGATCCTGTTGCCAAACATCCCATAAACACTGGTGTTTCCGGTCAGCATCCCATCCAGTGTTACCTGCGCATCGGCCAGCAGGCCATTGAACTGGCTCAGCTTAAAGTTCTGCACGAATATATCGATCTTCTCACTGCTATCGGCCGACATACGCCCGTCGAAGGTGATCAGCTGGTTCTGGTTGTAAAAGGTAATCGGCTTTACCGTAATGTAGAAAGACGAGTCGATGAAGACCGGGTTGAGCTTTACGATCTGCCAGGTGCTGTCGTTGATGACAAATTTTACGCGGTTGAAATCGATCTGCGCCTGCGAGTTGCCAAAGACAATATTACCGGTAATGTCGCCTTCGTTATCAGGCTTGGAAAAATTATTCCAGCCCATGTTGAAGCTGGAAACCTTGTCGTTGGCAACTACTTTGAGTGTGGGATTCTTGAAGGCAAAGCTGTCGGAAAGGTTAATGCTGCCGGCGTCGTACCTGATGCTCACCCCATTGATGAGCGAGTTCACGTCGATGGTATTGTTCCTGAATTTGATCCCGGAATAATCAATGAGATCGCTGTTGGTTTTCAGGTACAGGTAGCTGATGGAAGCATCGAAAGAGCCCTTCACGGTCGTATTCGGGCTCAGCGAGAGGTCTTTGACAAACAGTTCCTGAACAGGTGTGAAATTCTTAATCCGGATGTCGATATCCGCTTCGTCGTTGAAAATAAAGCGCGTGTGCGTTTTCACAAAGGTCGGAAAATAGGAGTTGAGGTATTGCCTGAAAGCCTCGGGCAGGGTGCTCAGCTTATACCTCCCTTTCAGCGTGGCGTTGGCAATGCTGGAATGCAGGGCAATGGTCTTCACCACGTCTTCCTGGTCGAGGTCCAGGTTGAATGTTTGCAAGGTGTACTTTTTATTGCCTGTGGTATACACGGTATTATCAAAGTTTACCTGCCCGCTCAGGTTATCCAGGTCATCACCATTGAGGTTGATGTATATCTGTGACGATACCCGGCCGTTAAGCTGGCTCGTTGCAAAATTCGTTTTGGCAAGATCGAAATTATTGATGGTGGAAATAAAATCGAAGCGTGGGAGCTTGTTATTAAAATCAACGGTTCCATTGAAATCAAAATTGGCGCTGCTATCCTTGCTCACCAATTCTCCTTTGAAGATCTTTTTTTGAAACTCTCCGTCAATCTTCAGGTCGTCGTACCTGTAATTGTTATAGGTAATGGATTGCACTACGCCGTCGAACCGCATATCAAGCTCGCTCAAGGTCAGACCCTGACCTGTGATCTTTGCATTCAGGGAGATCGGCCCTACGATATTTGATTTCGTGAAGATCTTCGAGAAATCGAAATTGGTGGTTGTCACCGACCCGGAGTATTTCACCGGCTTACCGGCTACAGTATTGTTGACCTGGAGATCGGTTTTGATATTGCCGATATCGGTTCTGAATGTTCCGTAAGTAGCAAAGTTATGAATGAAGCCATCGAATTTTCCTTTGTAGCTCACCACGCCCAGCCTGCTGATGTTATCGGGCAGATCGAGGTAAGTCGGCTTATCGAAAGGCGGAAGCGGCACTTTTTCGAGATCGGATTTGGAGGTCGACAGCTTTTCGGCATCGAAGTGGATGTAGGACTTGTCGATATCGGGCAGGCCGGTGATGCTCAGGTCGCCTTTGAATTGCGTGTGCTGCTTGTAGCGCACTTCCATGTCGGAACCGCTGAGGTCGTTGACAAAGCCACGTACTTTTCCTTTCAGGTAAATGCCTTCATTGAAATCGTTGAGCTCTTCGGCAAAATAGGCAATGTCCTTAAAGCTTACATAGGTACTGTCGGTAAGCTTTCCTTTGATGTACATTTTGTTGATGAAATCGTAATAGTCCTCCCAGGTCGAATGGTTGAAGCTGAAATTTCCGTGCACGATGCTGTTGGGGGTTTTGAGGTAGATGCTGTCGCATTTCAGCAAGGTGGGAGCCACCGTGGCTCTTGTGGTGAGGTTTTCCAGTACAATGCCGCATTGCTCGACAGCACTCAGGTTGGTGATCTGTGCGAAGATGCTGTCCCCGCGAAAATCAATATCGGATAAGCGCCCATATACCTTCGACACGTGGATGTTGTTGTAATTCATGTTACGCACCACCTTGTCGGTATCCCGCATCAGGCGGTAGGTGAAATCCACATTGTTCAAAGAGAGAGCGCCATAGGTGATCTTCCAGGGAGACCTGGTCGTATCTTTCGGACCGCCGGGGCCCGAATCAAAGTAATCGGCCAGGAACTGAAAGTTCCAATCGGGCTCGCCCTTGTACTTGATCAGCTTTACCTTCACATCTTTGAGCGTGGCCTCATCCAGGTCGAGCTTTGTATGCTTGTAACTGAAATGCTGCACATTGACGGTAATGTTTTTTCCGCTCACGAGCGTGTCGTGATGCTGGTCTTCCACAAAGACATCTTCGAGCGTGACATTTTTTACGAGAGAGAATTTGAGCTTTCCGATCTCGACGCGCGTTCCAAGCTCATCGCTCAGGTAAGCCGTTACACGCTGTGCGGCCCAGGTTTGAAAGGTTTCCGTCTGCAGGGCCACAAACAGGGCAGCTCCCAGGATGACAAGAAACAGGGTTAAAAACACTAGTGTTTTCCCTAATATTCTTGTAATTTTGCGGAGCATTTTCATCGACTATAAAAATAATGAATAATACTGAGGATATTGTGATTTTAGGGATAGAATCAAGCTGCGACGATACGTCCTGCGCTGTTCTTAAAAACAACATCATCTTATCCAACATTACCGCCAACCAGAGCATTCACAGGCAATACGGAGGAGTGATCCCTGAGCTTGCAAGCAGAGATCACGAAAAAAACATGATCCCGGTAATTGATGCGGCGTTAAAAAATGCTAAAGTCAATCTCTCTGAGCTTAGCGCCATCGCGGTTACACGAGGTCCTGGCCTCAGCGGAAGTTTACTGGTGGGGCTCTCTACCGCCAAATCCTTATCACTGGCGCTGGGCATTCCCTTGATTGAAGTGAACCACATGCAGGGCCATATCCTCGCCCATTTTATCCGGGAGCTGCCGGCTGCCGACCATGTACTTCCTACGCCTTCTTTTCCTTTTTTATGTTTAACGGTGAGCGGAGGACATACACAAATTGTAAAAGTAAGCGCGCCTCTCGAATTCGAACTGCTGGCCGAAACCGAAGACGATGCCGTAGGCGAAGCATTTGACAAAGCCGCGAAGATCCTGGGATTGCCCTATCCGGGCGGGCCGCTGATAGATAAGCATGCGCAATCGGGCGATGCATCGAAGTATAAATTCCCGATGCCTAAATTGTCGAACAACAATTACAGCTTTAGTGGTGTGAAGACGGCTTTCCTGTACTTTATCCAGGAACAAACAGCCCTCAACCCGGACTTTGTGAAAGACAATCTCGCTGATATTTGTGCATCCTACCAGGCGCACCTCATCAACTACTTATTGAAAAACCTGCTGGCCGTTGCCAAAGAAACCGGCATCAGGCACATTGCCATTGCCGGCGGTGTTTCTGCCAATTCAGGACTCCGCGCGAAATTGCAGGAGCTGGGCCAAAAACACCAGTGGCATACTTATATTCCGAAATTTGAATACTGCACCGATAATGCAGCGATGATTGCGATGACAGGCTATTTCAAATTCCTGGAAAAAGAGTTCTGCGGCCTGGATGCTGTGCCACTTGCGAGGTACAGCATCTAGCGCCCGAAAACTCCGCTCAGTTATCCCTTTTTGACAAATTTGGTCAGGATCACGATGGTTTGGTCATTGATCTTCCCTTCGATCTGATCGGTATTATCATGAACCAGTTTAATTCTTTTTACGACTGTTCCTTTAGAGGCGGTAAAATTTGTTCCCTTAACGTTTAATGCCTGGGTTAAAACAACGTTATCGCCATTCGCTAAAACGTTTCCAAAGGCATCTTTATGCTCATCCTGCTTTTCAAACGCACTCATGGCCCATTGCACAATGGTTTCGTCAATATCAACAGCTGACAACAAACTACCTGCCCATTCCTCGTCTTTGTATTTATTTAAGATCCTGTAGCTCAATGCCTGCACAGCGGGCTCCGGACTCCAGATGCTGCCTTCAACACATCGCCAATAAAAGCCTTCATTCTCTTTTCCCAATTTCTCTTCGCATGCAGAGCAAATTGCTACCATGTCCTCATTCTTTTCACCTGATTTCGGAGTAACGACATATCCCTGATTGGCCTCGTTTGTATTGCACAATTCGCATACTCCCTGATTTCTGTTCTTTAATTCCTGACTTAAATTCATTTTATTCTAAGATTAATTATTTCACTTACTTCAAAACATTTATAAACTCTCTGTATCCAAAAACGGACATAAAAGTATTCATTTATTTTAGATATAGAGTCTTTCCTCGCAACAGCCACTAATTTGCGGCTCTGTTTAATTTTAATTTTCGTTCATCACAAAGCAGCTCCGGGTATCTGTTTTCCAAATAAGCTCATTCTACTGCTATTCCATCAGGCTTGTGACATAGGGCACATAAAAATTACTGCCAATAATCAGAATCATCGAAATAATAAAGGTCAATAGCATGGATACCGGAATTCTCCTGGCCTCAAAGTCCGGATCCTTTCTTTTAAAAGCATTCATGACAGGGCCAACTATATAAAACAGGTTTATGATGGAACCGATGACTAAAAAAACGGCGGAAGCATAATAGTGAGAATGCCATTCTTCTGTTAACATGAGGTCTTTGCTATAATACCCCGCCAAAAACGGGAATCCGGTTATAGATAAGCCGCAGAGGGCGATGACCAGTGCTATAAATCTTGAATGGGGCATTATTTTTCCAATTTCCTTCACTGATAAGACATGATAGATGCTGTTATAAAAGCCTGCCACGTAGAACAGGCATGACTTGGCGATAGCGTGTGTTACGATATGCAGCATCGCCGCCATAATTCCTGTTTTTGTTCCGACAAGGATCGCTAAAATAATGTATGACAATTGCCCAACGGTGCTATAGGCAAAGCGTTGTTTTAAATCGTCAATTGTCAAAGCCTTATAGGCTGTATAAATCGCCGTAAAACCGCATAAATAGATCAGCCAGCCCCCCGTCAGGAACTGAGATGTTAACAGATGGATGTAATCCAACCCGAAAATATAGACAGCAATTTTAATTAAGGCAATTGAACCGGTTTTAACTGTTGCGACACTATGAATTAGTGCGCTGACAGGAGCGGGCGCCGGGTTAGTATTGGGTAACCATGAGGAAAAGGGAAAAACTGAATTTTTTGAAATACCAATCACAAACATAAACAGCAGGATCCCACCTAAAGCAGGATTAATGTGATTGCTGCCAAGTGTCCCTGATCCGCCAAAGGAAACATGCCCGATTAAGTTTTCAGTAATCAGAATAGCGGGCAGGAATATAAGCAAGGAAGGCCATAACGTTTGCCTTAAAAAATCTTTTCCGGACTTAACGGCAACACTGTTTCCCCGTAACTTAATTAAGGGGTAGGATAATGGAATGCCCAAAAAATAAAAAACAAACAGGGTTGCCATGTTACCGGCACAGGCGTTTAACACCACTACACTCAACAGGATATTCAGGTAAATAAAAAAAACGGTTTTCTTTTCCTGAAAATGGTATTTTGAGAATTCATAGCTGTACACTATTGAAATCAACCAGGTACAGCTTATCAGCATCAGAAAGATGCGTGAAAACCTATCGATTATAATACTGAATCCTACCTGTTGAATGGTGTATCTTACATTGAGCTCAATAGTGAATGCTGCATAAATGGAGATGCATGCAATGACCACAGAGCTGACGTAAAACAAGACCCTGTTCTGCTTTTTTAACGGCAAAAACACCAATGCGAACAAGGGGGCCAGTAATATGATTAAGAAGTTGATCATCTGTTTAATTAAATATGCTCCAGCTGAATTCCTTGTCTGAAAAGCCTTAATGCTTCTTTGATATTAGCCAACTCTTTTTCGGAGTGCTCTAATCTCATTTGAAAAGACATATCAGCTTCAAGAACCGGCATGGCCTGTATGATCCTTTTTACCGGGATTCCTGTTTGAACTTCCCGTTGGATCACCTCAAACATCCTATTTTCAACCCTTTCCGGGCTTTCTGAGCCCATAACACATTCAATGATCTTAATCCGGAATTGCAGCATACCCTTACACATTATGTTTTCTGATTCGAACTCCTCAACGTTTTCCCAATACCCGGCTGCGTAAAACAGCAACTTCCGGGATACTTCATCCTCAATTACAGAAATTACAGAATGAATAATGCCGCCAGTATCATTATAACGATAATTACCAGGTACTGCCAGAAGTCGACAAAATAGCTTCCGTATTTTTTATAAAATTTTTTCATATACTAATTAAATCAGGCAGCAGGTGCTTCATGCTACTTTGCCACTTAATTGCCGGGTTAAGTAATCCGGTTTTTCACAGGAGGCATCTTGCTCATGCTCTTTCCTGACGATAGCGGTATTACAGTATAAAAGACTATTTTCAGAGTGATTTGCAACGACCTTAATAACCCGGGATCCGGGAAACAGCCGGTCAAACTCTTCTGATAATTCGGCAAACTCATGTTTGTGAGCAGGGTGCTCTGTCATTTTATTATAAATAATACAGGATGCATCAGATGTAACACGCCTTAAATGGCTTAAAAATTCATGGGATGCAAATATTTCAGGAACTACAGAGTCAACAAACAAATCAACGATTACCAGATCAAACTTGTCGGGGCTTGTACAAACAAAATTATAAGCATCTCCTTTTACTATTTTCAGGTCCTGGTATTGTGCTATGTTAAAATATTTGCCAGCCAGATCAATCACCACAGGGTCTTTTTCAACAGCAGTAATCGGAGTTGCTATGTTGTACTTATTTCTCAGTAAGGAAACAATGCTTCCTCCTCCCATGCCAAGTATCAGGATGTTTTTAAACTGGTATTGCCCAACATCTATCTGCTTAAAAAGCTGGTCAAATATCGTATGCAGACTGCCAAAGGAATAGTTTGCATTCATGCTATTGAGGTGATACTTTCCTTTATACTGAATAATCTCAAGAAATGGAGTGACATCGCCGTTTGTGGCCTCAACCATAAGCGGATAAAAAAAGCTGATGATATTCTTTATTCGTTTCATATTACTTTTCATTATGTTTTGAATACGGCAACAACTCTGCGATCATTGCCTGATCCAGAATTTCAGCAGTCCTCTTTCGGCCTCATGTACTTTTTTAAACGACTCCGGCACATCAAAATTATTTCCATGGAATGTTACCAGGCGGGTACCGGGCTTAGAGCAATCCAGTTTATGCCTGACCTGATTGAAGTAGTAGTTATAGAGTGAGCCGGCCAGTTCTACCTCATCATTTAAGCGCTTCGCATATAAAAGGTTTTCATAAAATGGATTATACATATAAAACGCATCAAAATTTTGAAAATCAAGCTCTACAACATCCCCATGCTGAACAATGCTATTGGAAAGCTGAAATTTTGAGATCATTTCATTTGCTATTTGCGAAACGCTTTTCCGGTATTCAATCCCGAAATAGAAGCTGCTGGTTAAGCTTGCTCCGGCGACGCAGAATTTTCCTACTCCGGCGCCTATGTCCAATACGGTTTTTGCGTCATCTTCTGTCAGCCACTGAGCGGCTATTTGTGCAACCCGGATAGGCGTAAAATAAATGCGTGATGCCCGCTGGAGGTAGCCGGGAAGAAAGCGGTTAAAATTTTCTTCCGTGAGTTCCAGTCTGTTGCTTTTCAGAGAACTAAGCACCTATCAGTTTTTTATATTCCTCAACGGTTAATAATCCTGTTCTATCATCAGGATTTTTCAATGTTACGCGTATAATCCAGCCATCACCGTAAGGATCTTTGTTTACAAGCTCCGGCTGATCATTCACTTTCGTATTAATTTCAATCACCGTAGCGCTTACGGGTATAAATAAATCCGACACCGTTTTAACTGCTTCCACAGTGCCGAATATCTGTTCGCTCTCAAGGGTTTCATTTAACGTGGTAATGTCAAGGTAAACAATGTCGCCTAATTCCTTTTGAGCAAAATCAGTAATTCCAATGACGGCTTGTTCGCCATGAAACTGAATCCATTCATGGTCTTTTGTGTACAATAGATGTTCAGGGTATTTCATAATAGTTCTGCTTATGTTTTTTGAGTTGTTTTTTTTGCCGGTACTACACCAGGCATCAGGGCTTCAGCTCCGGAAAAGGTGATTTATGCCACATGGGCATCTTTAGGAGAGTACATCCCTGAATCAAGCCTGCCTTTAATCTCTTCAAAGGCTTCTATGGTTCGTCTTACATCTGAAATGCTATGAGACGCCGTTGGAATCAACCTGAGAATGATAATACCTTTTGGCACAACAGGGTAGACAACCATAGAACAGAAAATTCCATGGTTCTCCCTTAAATCTTTCACTAAGCCGGTTGCTTCAGCAATAGTACCTTTTAAATAAACCGGCGTTACGGGTGTTACCGTGTCTCCTATATCAAAACCCGCTTTTGTAAGTCCGTCCTGCAGCGCCCTGGTAATGAGCCAAAGCTGTTCCCGCAGAGCAGCATCCTTTCTTATTATTTCCAATCGCTTTAGTAAGCCATAGACAAGCGGCATGGGCAAAGACTTTGCAAACAATTGTGATCTCATCGTGTAGCGCAGGTGCTCAATCACATGCTTTGCACCCGAAACAAAGGCTCCAATTGCCGCAAACGATTTGGCAAACGTCCCAAAATATAAATCAATCTCTTTTTGAATGCCCTGCTCCTCGCCCGTTCCCGCACCGGTTTCTCCCATCACACCTATTCCATGAGCATCATCGACCAGTAATACAAAATCATATTCTTTTTTCAACGCAGCAATCCCTTTCAGGTTGCCCATATCGCCCCGCATCCCAAACACACCTTCTGTAATCACCAGAATGCCGCCTCCGCTTTTCCCGGTATATGCTTTGGCATGCTCCAGTTGTTTTTTCAGGCTTTCCAAATCATTGTGAGCAAACACAAAACGTTTCCCCTGATGCAGCCTTACCCCATCAATAATGCAGGCATGCGATTCAGCATCATAAACGATCGCATCGTGCCTGTCAACAAGGCTGTCGATGACGGAGAGCATTCCCTGATAACCGTAATTCAAAAGAAAGGTATCTTCCTTTTTTACAAAAATGGAAAGTTCCACTTCCAGCCTTTCATGCAAGGATGTATTACCGGTCATCATACGCGCACCCATAGGATAAGCTAAACCATACAACGAGGCACCGATGGAATCTGCTTCTCTTATCCCCGGATGATTGGCCAGCCCTAAGTAATTATTAAGGCTCCATACCAGGTTTTCCTTTCCTTTAAACATCATCCTGGGCCCTATATCTCCTTCCAGTTTCGGGAATGTAAAATAACCATGTGCATAATGCGCATGCTCACCCAATGGGCCTCTCTTTGATTTTAAACGCTCTAAAATATTCATGGGTAAAAGTTTGTTCAAAGGTATTTTGTACCACACATTTAAACATTGACTTAACTCTACCAGCGCTTGTGACTTATATTACAGGTACTTTGTGACTTAAGTCACATTTAGTCGGATCATCATCAAAAAAAATTGCTTAAATTTGTCGCCTCCACACAATGCAACTTTCTGACTTTCCATATGATAAGTTTAATTTCAAAAGCAATTCGGTTTTAGAAGGACTTCCTGACGATGACATCGCACTGTTAGAAAAAAACATGATCAGCCATAAGTATAAAAAAGGCGAAATTTTGTTCAGAGAAGGCAGTTATCCCACAGGTATTTATTACATAAAAAAAGGAAAAGTAAAAAAGTATAAAACCGATAAAGAAGGCAAGGAACAGATATTTTATGTATGCAAGAAGGGTGAGTTATTAGGCTATCATGCCCTCATCAGTGAAGAAAAATATTCTGATACAACCGCCACTATTGAAGAATCAGAAATTGCATTTATACCCAAAGATGATTTTTTAAAGGCTGTGCAAACTTCATCTGTTCTCTCAAACCGTTTGTTAAAGGTTCTTAGCCATGAATTTGGCGTGCTGGTGAATAGCCTTACTGTATTTGCTCAACGCACGGTCAGGGAGCGCCTGGCGCTTTGTTTGATTTTATTAAGAGACAAGTACAAGAAAGAGGAGAATAGCATGAAGCCGGTTGAGTTGGATCTGTCGAGAGATGATCTGGCAAAATTTGTTGGAACGGCCCGTGAAACGCTTGTCAGATTACTACATGATTTTAAAGAAGAGCAGTTAATAGAAACCAACGGCAGAAAAATAATTTTAAATAAGCCGCTGGAGATTTCCAAAATTGCAAATTTGTATTGAAGAAGCGGCAGAGCAGCTAAACGCCTTTACTTCGTATTGAACTCATTCATGCACCTGGCCAGGCCGGCAAATGCAAAGGCTTTCACGGCATCTGCCGCCAGTTTGATACGGTCGTTCAGCGTTTTCTTTTCCTCATCGTTCCATTTGCCAAGCACATAATTGACCTGGGCGCCTTTTCCAAATTCGTTGCTGATGCCAAAACGTAAACGCGGGTAAGCATTAGTTCCCAATACTTCCTGGATATTCTTCAGGCCGTTATGGCCGCCATCACTCCCTTTCGGTCCCAGGCGGATCTTGCCAAAGGGCAGGGCCAGCTCATCCACCAGCACAAGGCAGTTTTCTATGGCAATTTTTTCGGCCTGCATCCAGTAGTTCACGGCTTTGCCGCTCAGGTTCATGTAAGTGGTAGGTTTGATCAGAATCAGTTGCTTCCCTTTGTATTTTAATTCCGCCACATCGGCAAGCCGGTCCGACCTGAATTTAAGATCGTGTTCCTGCGCTAAAAAATCGAGGATCTCGAAACCGATATTGTGACGTGTGTGTGCGTATTCTTCACCGATGTTTCCCAGGCCAACTATTAAAAATTTACTCATGTTCCTTAAGCCTTGTTTTCCTTAAAAAGCCCATTTTACAGCCTTTCCAGGTCCACAAAATATATTATCCAATTTATTTTGTAATCTAAAATTAATGCTTATACTTGCACTGTCGTAAAGATGACTACATTTTCTTGTAGTACCAAAAATCACAACACATTATTGACATAATTCTTTTCATCATTTATTTCCTTATTTAAACATAACTATGTTTGACGCATTAGATTTAACCGGCAGGGCATTGCCCCAGCTAAAGGACATCTGTAAACAATTCGGTATTGACATCAAAGGACTGGCCAAGCCCGATATGGTTGTAAAGATCATTGAGGCGCAAACGGAGAATCCGGCGCTGGCAGCGGAAATAGCAGCCAAATATCCTAAAAAGGAAGCGGCGGCACAGGAGGTAAACACTTCTGCTCCTGAAAAAAAACAGGAAAAAACCGAGGCTAAAGTAAAAAAACCAAGGATCCAGAAGCCAGCAGAAAATGCGGCGAAACATGAAAAGAATTTTTTCAATGAACCGGTTGCAGAAAAAACCTTCAGCCAACAGCCTGTACTCGAATTCGAGCAACCTGAGCCGGTGAAAGAAGTACAGCAAAAACCTAAGTTCGAGAAAAAAGAGGAGCGTCCTCAACATCAGCAGAAACAAGCGCAGAAGCAACAACAGCCGAGGCAGGAGTTCCAGGAAGTCAGTGATCAGAATCATAATGTGATCAATAACGACCTGGCCATTAATATGGAAACCGAGGAAAAGCCCCAGACTCCGGATGGCATGGAGAATGTGGATGTCAGAGATAGCAAAGAAGACCAGAAACAACACCAGAAACCGGAGAAGGTATTTTATAATTTCGATGGTATCGCCGTTGGCGAAGGTGTATTGGAAATGATGCCGGATGGTTACGGCTTTTTAAGAAGCGCCGATTATAACTACCTCAGCTCCCCGGATGATGTATATGTATCGCAATCGCAGATCAAGCTCTTCGGCTTAAAAACCGGCGACGTGGTACGTGGTGGTATCAGGCCTCCGAAGGACGGTGAGAAATTTTTCCCGCTGGTAAAAGTAGATGAGATCAACGGGCGCGAGCCTTCTTATATCAGGGACAGGGTTCCTTTCGATTACCTGACGCCTTTATTCCCAAGTGAAAAATTAAAGCTGACCGGCCATCCGACGCAAACGATCAGTACCAGGATCATTGATATGTTTGCGCCTATCGGCAAAGGACAGCGTGGCCTTATTGTGGCGCAGCCCAAAACGGGTAAAACGGTATTACTGAAAGATATTGCCAATGCCATTGCTTATAACCACCCGGAAGTATATCTGATTATTTTGTTAATCGACGAACGCCCGGAAGAGGTAACGGATATGGCACGCAGCGTAAGGGCGGAAGTTGTTTCCTCTACCTTCGATGAGCCTGCAGAGAAGCATGTGAAAATTGCCAACATCGTTCTGGAAAAAGCAAAGCGTATGGTGGAATGCGGACATGACGTGGTGATCCTGCTCGACAGTATTACGCGTATGGCGCGTGCTTACAATACGGTAGCGCCAAGCAGCGGCAAGGTATTATCGGGTGGTGTGGAAGCCAATGCTTTACAGAAACCGAAACGTTTCTTCGGTGCGGCCCGCAAGATTGAGAACGGCGGTTCTTTAACGATCATTGCCACAGCGCTCACGGAAACGGGCTCTAAGATGGATGAGGTGATCTTTGAGGAATTTAAAGGTACCGGTAATATGGAATTACAACTCGACCGTAAGATCTCCAACCGCAGGATCTTCCCTGCTGTGGACCTCACAGCTTCTTCCACACGCCGCGACGATTTATTGCTGAGCAAAGAAATGCTGTCGCGCCTTTGGGTATTACGCAAGCACCTGGCCGATATGAATCCGGTAGAGGCGATGGAGTTCCTGCAGAATCAGATGAATAAAACGCAATCGAACGAAGAATTTTTAATCAGCATGAACGGATAATTCCGGGAATAAAATCTATTTAAAAAATGTTCAAGAACAGGGCCCTGCAATTTGCCATCGCGTATTCCTTACTCGTTATTATTTATAAAGTTGCCGTAATCATCAGCGGACAGGCGTTAAGCAAGTTCAACTTCTATTTTTCCAACATCCTGTCGGTACTGGCTGTCATCCCGTTTATTTTCCTGACGATAAAATATACACGCCGGGATAAAGGTGGCTATATCGGTGGTAATGAAGCCCTGAAGAAAGGGCTCATGATGGCGGTGATCTCTGCCCTCATTCTTTCCATCTATAATTACATTGAATTTGAATGGGTATGGCGCGATTTGTCGGCGGAATACTACCACAGCAATGAGTTTAAATTATTCCTGGCTAAGAATAAGCAAATCAAAGTGGAAGAGTATCCGGCTAAGATTGAAGCTGCCATCAGCGAGATCTCGGCCATGAAAGCCGTAACCGGCAAACTTGCTACGCTGATTTTCATCAGCATCGGCGCCTCCTTTATGTGCGCTGTATTTTTGAAGAGAAAAAAGCCTGAGTTCAGCGAAAACTAAAATTCCAGAAATACTACAGAATCATTTACTCACACGTATTTTTACGTGGTCGTTTTTCATTCGCTAAACCCCATTGATTCTCCGACGAAACCAGCACTATAACGGTTTAATATTTTAACACTGTTTTTTGCTCAATTATCAGATGTTTTATGGTCGTTTTGTATACTGTTTGATACATTAGACAAAAAACCTAATTTATCAAACCTATGTGGCGACCTGTGCTCGTTATACTTCTGTCGGTTGTATCCTCAACTGCCTTAAAATCGCAAAGCAAAGAAAATCATTACCGGATTAAATTTCATGTAGTAACTGCTCAGTCAAGAGCCGATATGGAATCGGTACTATATAAGATTACCGGTGCCAACAGGCTTAGCTACGAGCCAGGCGACAGCACCTTTCTTCTCAGCACTACCCGCCTCCTCGATAAACAGGTGATCTCCGGGAAGCTATTAAAGCACTATTACCCGGTGAGCGCCATAACTCACCTCGAAGCGGATACCGATCCGTTTCCGGTAATCAGAAACAGCGGCGATAAAGATGCCGATGCCATCCAATACGAAAAAGAAAAACAGGCCTGGGTTAAAAAATATCCGGGCGAATACAAAAAAATGCTTGAAAAAAAATAAGCTTTCCCCCTTCCATCCCATTCAAAAAAATCTCCCCAATTATAACAGCATGAAAAGAATCCTATTTGCTTTTGTGGCTTCTCTCCTATCCTTTTACTCCTTTTCGCAAAGCGACCTGTGCTCAGGAGCTAGCGTACTGACTCCCGGCAATAGCTGCGTGACAACCGCCTGGTCTATCCCACAGGGATACGGAAACGAAATCACCACCCCTTCCTGCATTGCAACCTCTTACAGGGACGGCTGGTTCCAGTTTACAGCCACTGCCAGCTCATGTACCATTACCTGTGTCAACAATAACCGCGATGCGGGACTTGCTATCTATAGCGGCACCACTTGTGTGGCGGGCAATTTCGTAGCGGGCACCTGTGTGGATGCCGTTGTCGGCGTGGGCACGGAATCGGTTACCTTTGCAACTACCATTGGGCAGGTGTACAAAATACGGATCATACGCACCAACAATGCCGGGACCAACACGATGGACGGAACGATCTGCGTGACCGTACCGAATACACCGCCGGCAAACGATCAATGTGCAGGCGCTACTTCGGTGACCTGCGGAAGCTCTTATGTAGGCTCTACCAACCAGGCTACTTCCACCAACGACCCTACGGGAACCTGCGGTACCACAGGCGTGACGCCGGGTGTATGGTTCAGGTTCACAGGTACCGGACAAATTGTAACGACCAGCTTATGCGGCTCTTCTTATGATACCAAGATCCAGGTGTACTCGGGGTCCTGCGCCTCTATGACCTGTATTGACGGCAATGATGATTATTGCGGTACACAATCGCAGGTAACGTTTAATTCAGCTACCGGCACCAATTACTATATTTTTGTGGGGGGATTCAGCGGTGCTACCGGCACCTACAGCCTGTCGCTGACCTGCGTGACGCCGGCGCCACCAAACTGCTCGGCCTACACAGCGCCTGCCAATGGCGCTATGCTTCCCTGCGTGAGCGCCAACCTCACCTGGAATGTTCCGGCAACGGGCGGCGCACCTACGCAATACCTACTCTTCTTCGGCACCGATGCGGCAGCTACCAATATCAACAACGGCACAAACATCGGCAACGTGCTTTCGTACAGCCCTCCGTCCCTGTCAGCCAACACCACTTACTACTGGAAGATCGTTCCCCAGAACGGTGCAGGCTCTGCAACGGGCTGCCCCACCTTTTCTTTTACCACCGGAAATTCGGTGATCCCTAATGATGGCTGCGCAGGCGCAACATCCCTGATCTCGGGGGTAACGCTAAGCGATGATAATTCCTGTGCTACCGACGAAGCGCCCCTGGCGGCAGGCTCCTGCTGGAGCTCAGGAACGGTGAACAGCCTCTGGTATTCCATTAACGTGACAGGCGGCACCTTGGGTGTGCTTACCACCGGTGGAACACTGGCCAATACACAAATTGCTGTGTACAGCGGCGGATGCGCTTCTCTCACAGAGGTAGCCTGCAACGATGATGCTCCCGTAGCCGGCTGCGGAGGCGGCACAACTTCCAATTCGCAATTAAATGTTACCGGCCTTGCCAACGGCACCTATTATATCCGCGTAGACGGCCGGAATGCCACGACAGGGGCTTACTCCATTATGGCGGCCGCAACCGGAAGCGTAGGAACCGGCGCACCGGTGCCGGGACAGGACTGCACAAGCCCAATTCCGTTCTGCTCCAACCCTACCTCCATTGGTAATCCGGGCTATCAGAATACGGGAAATATCTGCGATTTCGGCAGTAGCGGCAACTGTACTTCGGGAGAGAAAAATGCCATGTGGCTGGAATTGACCGTAACCCTGGGCGGAAACTTTGCCTTTAATATTATTCCGAATGATTATGCGGGCTGCGACAATGAAACGGATTACGACTGGGTGCTTTATAAAACAGCGGGAACCGGTGCTACCACCTGCGCCAATATTTTCAGCACCAGCGGCGACGGGGAAGTGGCCTGTAATTATAATTACCTGGGGGTAACAGGCATGTCGCCTTCCGGCAATACACCGGCAGGAAGTTCGAGCGGCTTCCCCATCACTCCGGGAGCTGCCTGCTATGATGCCTCTTATGAAGCCAGCGTTACGGCTGCCATTGGTGATAAATTTTTATTAGTGATCCAGAACTATTCGAGCAGTACATCCGGATTTTCATTAACGATTCCTGTAGGCGCAGGCATTGCCGTAATCAGCACTGCAGCGCCGGCACAGGTGATCTGGACCGGTGGGGCGAACACAACCTCTGTGACTAATACTACCAACTGGGGCGGATGTGCGATCCCGAATTGCGGCTTGCCGGGAGCCGACGCTATCGTAGCAGCATCGGCAGCAGTACAGCCGGTTGTGGCAGCCAACCTGAGTGTGAAAAGTGTGACCATCAACCCGGGCGCTACACTTACCATCAATGCTAATGTGAAGCTGGATGTGTGCGGCGATTTTGTAAATAACGGCAACCTGGTATGCGCTCCCGGTTCTACCGTCAACTTCAACGGGACAGGCAATCAGACGGTCGCCGGAAATCTGACCGGCACGAATAAGTTCTCAAACTTTATGGTAAGTAAAGTATCGGGCACCGTAAACATTTTAAACAATATAGAGGCAGGACAGGATTTCTTTACAACCAGCGCCACGAGCATTGTGAATACCAACGGCGTAAGCGTCTATGTTGGAAGGGATTTTAAGAACAGCACCGGCGCTACTACCTTCTCAGGGATCAATGCCAACAGCTTGCTGGTCTTTAACGGAACAGGCGCACAGGTGTATAACCCGAACATGAATGCCGCCACACCAGCCCTGATCCTGAATCATGTAACGATGCTGAACACCGGCTCGGGAGTAACGATCTCTGCTACCAATACACCGAATATGATCCTGGGAACCACCGGCATCCTCACACTTAGCTCCGGAAAGATCATCACCAATAACCAGGAAGTGGAAGTACGTAATACGGCTGTGTCAGCTGTCACAACGGGCAATACCTCAAGCTACGTGGAAGGAAACCTGAGGCGTTACCTTGCCGCCGGTGCTACAGGCTCTTTCGATTTTCCGGTAGGACATGCCACACCGGGCTATGAGCGCGCCAACGTCAACTTCGGGGCAGCCGCAGCAGCCGGCGCCCTACAGCTGGTAGCGCGTTTCGACCCCTGGGGCGGTTCTTTCCCGATGCCCGGACCTCCCGGCTTTGGCCCTGAATGCTCGGTGACGTACAACGATCCTTACCTGAACCACGGCTACTGGACCATCAACTCTTCGGCTACCAGCACCGGAAACTATACGATGACCTTGTACAACAGGGGCTATTCCAATGCTACCAGCGGATGGTCTATTGCCAAAAGCCCTTCCGCGGCGCCTGCCTGGGCCTTGCAGGGCAATTGCTTCGGTACCCCGGTAACAGCGGTACAGCGGCTCAACATGTCGGGCTTCTCTAAGTTTTCGGTTGTGCAATCGAGTGTTCCGCTACCGGTAGAGCTCATCGAGTTTAACGGCGAATCGAAAGGTATTTTCAATTATGTATACTGGCGCGCAGCTTCCGAAACGGACCTCGATCATTACGACCTGGAAAGCTCGGCAGATGGGGTGCTCTTCACCAAAATCACGGCGAAAGCCGCCTCAGGCACTACCAATCATCAAACGTTCTATAGCTACGATGATTACGCCTACTACAGCCCTATTACCTACTACAGGCTGAAAATGGTTGACCGTGATCGCAGCCAGCGTTACAGCTCCATTATTTCTATTGAAAACCAGACACAGGAAACATCCATTGTAAATATTTTCCCGAACCCGGCCAGCAATGAGGTACACATACAGATCAAAGCACCAGGGCAGAATCATGCGGAGATCAAACTCACCGACATGCTTGGAAAGGTGCTTGTCTATCAGCAGGTAAATCTAAACGAGTCGATGGAAACCACCACCATCAGCACCGATGGCCTTGCTGAAGGCAGCTATATTGTGACGGTAAGCTATGACAACGAAATTCCGGTAAGTAAAAAACTCATCATCAACCGGAAAAATTAAGGGTTTATCCTGTTGTGATTTTTTTTATATCACCTGGCTCCTCAGGGAATTTTCAACAAATCTCCAGTTTTTTATTCCGGTAAATAAGCGCTTAGCCTTGTGCAATCAGGTATTTCTTATACCTGTAAAAATAACTAAACATTTGACAATGAGATACTTAAGATTTATCAGGTTTGTCAAATTTCCCTAAAGCTTACCCAAATATCATTTAAGGTAGTCGAGGCCCGTATTTTTACGGATAAATATTTAAATTATTTCTCGGTAAATTTACCTAACAGCACATTTTTTAAAATTATCCCCCAATGAGAATTTGCTTATGGCTAATGTTTTTTTGTTGTTTTCTGCAAACGAAAGCACAGACAGGCAGTTCAGATCCTTTTCAGAATTATGCGATCCGGCTTCATTATGATTCGCTGGAACTGGTCATGATTCAGCAAAACGATCCTGCCAAATTCAATAGCATCCTGTATTATTATACCCAATCGTACGGGTTTGAAACGACACAGTGCCTTTGTACCCCGCCCTCTGCCGATACCTTTGACATTTCGCAATACGAATACTTAAGGAAGAAAAATGTACGTGTAGAGCGGTATTTTGAAAAATACGGCTTCAAGCTGACGCTTCTGGCCATCAATGAAATGACCTATCGCTTACCAATCCATAATCCCTGACGCGGCTTGAAACTCCACCGTTATATCCCCCTCCTTTTCTTAGTCCTGTCGCTGTTTCCTGCAGGGGCACAGAACTACTCGTCGGGTGGCGGTCCGCATTTTACCTGCTCGGGCGTATTCTACGACCTGGGTGGCACCAACAACTACTCCAATAACCAGAGCTATACGACAACGATCTGCCCTTCTACGGCCGGGCAGGGAATCCGGATGGTGTTCACGGGATTTAATGTGGAGCCAGGTTTCGATTTCTTATCGGTATACGACGGCAACAGCACGTCCGCACCGATGCTTCCGGGTTCTTCTTTTTCGGGAACAACCTTGCCCGGCACGCTCACAGCCACTACCATCAATACGTCCGGCTGCCTCACCTTTCGCTTTTATTCCGACGGAAGCACCACCAGGGCCGGCTGGCAGGCCAATATCAGCTGCGTAGCAAAAGCAACCTACCCTACAAATATCTCACAGCAGGATTGCTCGGGAGCCAATACCATTTGCGGCAACCAATCGGTATCCGGCACCAGCCTGGGCTCAGGAGCATTTAACGATGTAAACTCCGGGCTCGGGAATATCGGTTGCCTGAACGATTATGCGTCTAATCCTAACCGCTCGGGCGAGCACCAATCGCACTGGTATTATTTCTCGCCCTCTGCCAACGGTACAGTCGGGATGACCATCGCTCCATCAGCAGGCACCACGGATTATGACTGGGCCATCTGGGGTCCTTATGTGAACATTCCCTGTCCTCCAACCGGCGCTCCCTTACGTTGCTCCGCAGCAGCAGCAGCTAACTCTGCAGGAGGCGCCACAGGCCTGGGGAACGGCGCAGCCGATACAGATGAAGGATCCGGCGGAAATGGATGGGTAGCTCCCATGACAGTGGTAGCCGGCCAGAAATACGTCCTGATGATGGACAACTGGAATGCTACCAGCGCACCTTATACGCTAAGCTGGCAGCTGAGCGGCGGTGCCTCCCTCAACTGCGCCTTATTACCGATTGAGCTGATCTCTTTCACCGGTAAACAGGAAACGGATTTCAACCATATTCAGTGGGTAACATCCGCGGAAAGCAACCTGGATTTTTTCACTGTGGAACGCTCAGGCGATGGCCTGGAATGGAAAGGTATTTACAGCACACCGGGTAAAAATATCAGGCGTGTAAATACGGCTTACGAATTTGCGGATTATGGCTTTGCCGGAAATGCGATCAATTACTACCGCCTGAAACAAACGGATAAAGACGGTACTATAGCCTATTCTGAAACAGTTTCCATCGAAAACAAAGCGGCCCTGAAAACGCGCATAGAAAATATGCACCCGAACCCCACCTCGGGCGACCTCTTCTTCGATCTGTATACAGGATCCAAATCGCAGGCCTCCCTGCAGATCGTAGACATTACCGGAAAGGTGGTGAAAGATGAAACCGTGCAGCTGGAACCGGGAAAAAATGAGCTCATGGCCGATACCAAAGGACTTGGGGAAGGCATCTACCTGGTGAAGGTCTACCTCGACAAAGCGGAGTTTAACTATACCGCGAAGTTCATCAGGAATTGAGTTCTACGATCTTCTGTTACAAGCGCTCTTATTGATTTTACTTCCAGGATTTTTTTGAAATCCGGCCTCTCCGGTTTGGAATTAACTTCAAAAAAACGAATTTTCCCTCTTTTTCAGAAAAACAAAAATCCCTTTATTAAAAATACTTTAACCGGTTTTAACCGTTTGTAAATAGATATATCCAACTACAAATAGTTTCCAACCGAATAAAGTTTGGAAGCCGCCATACCTTTGTCCCGGCACTTTGATGAAGCGCTTCAAAACAATCAAAAGGCTTAGTTTACAGAGAACCATTTATTAATTTTTAAAAAAGAAAAGACATGAACACATTGAGAAACCGCGTACAGTTAATCGGAAATTTAGGCACAGCCCCGGAAGTAAAAACCATTGCCGGAGGCCGTAAAATGGCGAAAATCGTGATTGCCACGAACGAAACCTACAAGACGCAGAAAGGCGAAAAAGTAACCGAAACCACCTGGCACAACCTCACGGCCTGGGGCAACCAGGCGGAGATTGCCGAAAAATACCTTCAGAAAGGCTCTGAAATAGCCGTGGAAGGAAAACTGAAGAACAACAGCTATACCGACAAGGAAGGCATCAAACGCTACACGACTGATATCGAGATCACCGAATTTGTGATGCTCGGAAGCAAGAAATAGGTTCTCCCCCGAACCAGTAAGAGGCGCCCACCTGAGATAATTTCAGGTGGGCGTTTTTTTATCTCCTTTAGCTCAACTAAAAAAAGAAAAAGCTGTTACATTCGTTGCCATAAAAACACAACTATGTACAAAGAACATTTATACAAAAACCTGGAACGTGAGATTGTCCTGCTGAAACAACTTGCCAAAGTCATCGAAGAAAAAGACCTCGACTTCCGCCCACACGAAAAATCAAGAAGCAATATCGAGCTGATGCGCTACCTCTCCGGCCTGGGAGCCAATATGCTTCGTTGGTTCATCGACAACGACCTTAGCCCTGAAGAATGGGTAAAGATCAGGCAGCACCAGAAAACCCTCACCATCGGGAATTTTCCTGCCAGGCTCGATGAACAGCTGGCGACCGTGAAACGTTACATGGATGCTATTTCTGAAGAAGACCTGTTGACGAAGGAAGTAACCCTGCCTTCTAAAGAAACCATGCTGCTCGGCGTTGCCATCATGAATGCGCCTATTAAATGGCTGGCCTCTTACCGTCTGCAGCTCTTCGTCAACTTAAAGCTGAACGGCCATGACTACCTTTCCACGAAAGAGGCCTGGAGTGTTTTAGAGGCTTAGGGGGGTCAGCAATCCCGCAAAGACGCTAAGACGCAAAAGGTGAGAGATGTAGAACATTTTAAACCACATTGACATTTAACAAACATGGAGAACCGTAAGAGACCATAGGCATGATTTTCTCTTCCCTACTCTTATATGACCTTATATGCCTTATATGGTTACTGAATTTTTCAAACAAAAAAAGACCGGCATTCAACCGGTCTTTTCAATTTTGTTATGTGTGCAAAATTATTTCACCACCATGATTCCGTTTGCCAGGAAACGGATCTCTTGTTTAGGTTCTTTAATCGCGTCGATCTCTGATTGTGGTTTTTTCGCGTCTTCGGCATAATGCTTCAGCTCCGATACCGACGTGGTTTTGGTAAAGGCAATGCCTTCGAGCACCACTGTTTTTCCTTCGATCTCCGTTGGCACAAAAAATCCGTAGTCTTTCATTTTTACAAAAGCGGTTGTTTTATCGTCGATAATGAGGTTCATCCAGCAGCCTTTTTTAGCGCAGGAGCTTTCTACTTTGGCTTTTACTTTTACAGCCAGGGTATCTTTTGTTTTCAGCATGGCAGGAATTTCCGAAATATTGATGGCTCCTGCTTCGCTTACTTTGGCACCGTAGGTATCTCCGGGTTTGGCGTGGCCTGCCGGCGGCTGGGCGTTAATCAGGAAGGCACAAAGAATCAGGGCAAGGGTTAAGGTCAGTTTTTTCATGAATATGGTTTTAAGAATCGTCTCTAAAGATACAAAAAACAGCCTTATCATCATAGTCCCCTGATCCGGGTAGTTCAAATTTATTGACCCCGGTTATTTTCGGGGTGTTAAAAAAAGAATACCTTCATCGTCAAACAGACCGGCAATTTTTCAGGTTCGCTTGCCCGCCGGCAATACCATTTATGATGAAATTACATGTTGTACTTATCCTGCTTTTCTCCGGAATCTCGTCGCTGCTGCATGCACAAGGCAACAAGCTCAACGACGCGGATTTTATCATCCGGGACAGTGTGCTCATCCCTACCCGCAGCGGTGTCGATATTTCGGCTATTGTGGTTCGCAAGAAAACCAATACCACGCCCTTGCCGGCCGTGCTGTTTTATACGACCTATTATTTCCCGGATAAAAAAGACAACTACTTTGGGAAATTGTCTGCCGACAGGGATTATGTAGGAATTGTGGCTTATGCACGGGGCATCCGCAGCAATCTGAACTATTATGCGCCTTATGAGCATGAAGGGACCGATGTGTATGACATCATCGACTGGATCAGCAAACAGGATTGGTGCAACGGTAGCGTGGGCATGTACGGAGGCAGCTACACCGGCTTCTCACAATGGGCTACAGCCAGGCATCTTCACCCGGCACTCAAAACCATTGTGCCACAGGTAGCCGTGATGCCGGGCTTTGATATGCCGATGGAGAACAATGTGGAAACCAATAACGGCCTGTCCTGGGCCAGCGATAATATTTATAAAAATCCTCCCATCCGCAGAGACCTTCCTTTTATCTGGTACGAGAAAGGCACTTCCTACAGGAGCCTCGATAGCCTGGCGGACATTAAAAATCCGGTGTTCCGGAAATGGCTCCAACACCCCGCTTATGATGCTTACTGGCAGGCCATGGTCCCTACGCCGCAGGAATACGCCAATATCAACATCCCGGTATTGTCGACCACAGGTTATTACGATGGTGCGCAGATAGGAGCTTTACAGTATTTCAAGCTTCACACGCGCTACAACAAACAGGCGAATCACTATTTCGTCATCGGGCCCTACGACCACTGGAGCGGGCAACGCAAGCCCACAGCCAGGCTCATGAACTATGCCATCGATTCGGTGGCAAACATCAGCATGATGGAGCTGGCCTACCAGTGGCTCGACTACATCCTGAAAGGAAAGCAAAAACCAGCCTTGCTGAAAGACAAGGTCAACTACCAGGTGATGGGCGCCAATACCTGGAAACATGTGCCTGGCCTGCAAGCCATGAATAATGACACACTGAGGTTCTACCTGAACACGGTGAAATCGAAAGATCATTACCTCCTGTCGACTACGAAGCCAAAGGCCGAAACTTATGTGACGCAGCGTGTCGACTTCAAAAACCGTAATGACCAGAATAATTATTTCACTCCCAGTATCGTCTTCGATTCGCTGGATGCCAGCAACGGCCTGGTGTTTATGACACAGCCCTTTGAAAAATCCTTCCAGGTGAACGGCTCCTTTACCGGCGATCTGTTTGCCGCCATTAATAAAAAAGACATGGATGTGTCCCTGGCATTGTATGAGCTGATGCCCGACGGACGCTACTTTTTCCTGACCCGCTATGTGGGAAGGGCCAGCTATGCGAAGAACAACAGCCAGCGGCAATTGCTGAAACCCGGCAAAAAAGAGTCAATCCCTTTTGAGAACACCCGCTTCGTCAGCAAGCAGATCAGTAAAGGCAGTCGCCTGGTGATCCTGCTGAACATCAACAAACATCCCTTCGAGATCATTAACTACGGCTCCGGAAAAGAGGTGGCGAATGAAACGATACACGATGCGGGCGAGCCCTTGAACATCAAATGGTACGGCGAAAGCTTTATTAAGATCCCGGTCTGGAAGGAGTAAACCAACAATAAAACAAATGACAATTAAAGAATTTGATAGGATCTCTCTTAAATATGGAAGATTTGTATTTAGCAGCCTGTACGAAGCTCAGGATCGTCATTATTCGTTTGTATCTTTTGATCCTCCCGAAAAACGGATCAACCATTTAGACGGTTTTACAAATCCTGAACTTGAGGAGTTTTATGTATCCAAATTTTTAAATATACCATCCTTAAGTGCAGCATATGCGAAAATTGAGGACTCCAAAGTAAGCAAGCACATCATCGATCTGTATTTCTTTAATACTGGGATACTAAAAGAAAATTATGAAACTGAACAGTACGAATTGTTGGTTTTCCATGAAATCGTACATCAAATAGAAAAAAACAATCTCCATGAAATTCTTCATATTCAGTTGGAAGAGCAGGACGAACTCATTGGAAAAAAAATAGAAGCGATAGCACAAAGAATTAATGATTATGGCGGAGGATTTGGAGATCCTGATCACAATGCTAATTTCGGTGCATTGCTGAATTATTTTTTTAGGAATTTTGATCCAGACCGAAGAAGTACTCTATTGGGAAAAGCAATGATCAAAAATTTTTTGGAGGATTATTCAGACGAATTTTAATAAGCGGCTTAATCATCATGCCCTTTGGCATTTTTGATCTTTTGCTGTAAGTAAAGTTGCTCTTCTTTTTCCATCTCCAGCTTCAATGAATCGCTGATGTCTTTTTCTCCGAGCCTGTCGAGGTTTGGCTTGCCGGCATTGACCCAGGCGGTATACCAGATGCTGCCCACCATGATGATGCTCTCGCGCATGCGGCGCTCTACCTGCCCTTTGATCATGAGGTCGTAACGGTTGGTATACTCCACCGAATAGACTTTCATCATCAGGTTGCCGCGGTTCTCATAGGCATATTTCTGGTCGGAAGGAAACTCCTTGTTCAGAGCCGCTTCAAACTTCAACACGCTGTCAACGGCCATGTGGCTGTCATGTACTATTTTCCAGGCCGACTTGATGGGCGAATCGATGTAACGGGCACGCCCTACGAAGTAATCATAATCCTCGGCTTTCAGCTCCGGGATGCGGCTTTCCCAAAACCCGTGAATGCCGCGTTGCCCGGTCATCTGCCCGTTGTAGTTCTCCGTGGTATGCAAGGGCACATGGGCATCGGCCACGTAGTGCCCGAGGTCGGCGCTGTAGTGCAGGATGAGGTCGAGGTTCTCGTCCTTAAAAGCATTCATCAATTTGTAATAGTGTTTTTCGATCTGCCAGGGCACAATACCATAGGCCATCAGCGTGTCTTCGGAATACTTGGCTACAGCCGGCTTCCAGAACTTCGGCACGCTGTCGAAAGCATGCTCGCCGTAATGATCGATGTCGATGTAATGCCTGGGCGCTTCGCCTTCCACACCGTAGCGGCGCTTATCCGGATCGACCGCATGGTTGGTAATGAACTCAATATGCTTCTTGTAAAAGCCCACCATTTCCGGCGGTAGCGTGAACACCGCCATCCGGTTGATGCGCTTATGCCCATAGAATCCCCAGGAGATGGAAAATTGCTGAGGCAGAAGGAATACCATTCCTAAAGCCATCATGATGATGATACTGATTCTTTTCAAACGCATTGTTTTATAATTTTATTCCCATGACCAACACGTCATCCACCTGCTCGTAGCCGGCTTTCCAATCGGTAAAAGCCCGGTTGATCCTTTCCTGCTGCTCCTCTGCAGGCAAAGCGGCAACCGATACCAGGAGGTTCTTCAGGTTCCTGGACATAAACTTTTTGCCTTCGCCCCCACCGAACTGATCGGCATAGCCATCTGTAAATATAAATAAAGCATCGTGCTTTGCCAATGGAATGGTGCTTGTGTGAAACTCCATATCGTCGGGCGTAAAGCCCGCAATAGCGGTTTTATCAGGCTTGTATTCCAGCAGCTCGGGTGTTGATCCCGGCACGCCGGGAACTGCGCCCCGCACCAGGTACAAGGGCCTGTTGGCCCCGGCAAACTGTACTTCCGTAAGCGATGCGTTGAACTTTAAAAGCGCCATGTCCATTCCGTCCTTTTGTTTGGAGGCATCGGAGTGCTGCTTCAAAACCTGCCTGATCTGCCTGTTGAGGAAAGACAGGATCTTTCCCGGCTCGGTGATCTGCTTCTCATAGATGGCCTGCACGATCTTATCCATACCGATAATACTCATCAGGGCACCCGGAACCCCATGGCCGGTACAGTCTGCGGCAATGCAATAAAAAGAATCCCCGACTTTGCTGAACCAGTAGAAATCGCCGCTCACCACATCTTTGGGCTTATAATAGACAAAGCTTTGAGCGAAGTTGCTCTTCAATTCGCTGAGGTCCGGCAGAATGGCCTGCTGAATGCCCTTGGCATACTGGATGCTGTTGTCGATCTCCTGTTTTTTTTCTGCAATCACCTGGTTCCTGGTTTCCAGCTCCAGGTTCACGAGCTGCCGTTGCTTGTTCTGCCTGTAGAGCAGCACCACAATCACAATAACCACAAGCCCCACCGACAACAGCACGATGATGAAATAGGTATTCTTCTTGTTCCTCAGCTCATGGATCTCATTGCTTTGCCTGAGCTGCGCAATATCCGCCTCCGATTTTTCGAGTGAGTAGCTGCTCTGCAAATTGCTGATGCTGGTTGAGTAGGTTTCCTTATCCAGCTGCTCTTTCAGATCCACATAAGCCTCATAGCGGTCGTAAGCCTCTTTATAGTTCCCAAGCTTATATTGTGCTTTTGCCATCCCATTCATTGCCAGCAGCCTCGTATCCTTGATGTCGTGCCGCACATTATAATCGTAAACTTCTTTAAATTTAGCTTCGGCATCCTTTACCCTTCCCAGCTCCAGGTCGCACAGGCCCATGTTGAGCGTACAGATCATCATGCTGGCCGAATCGCCTACCCTGCGGTGTACCTGCATGCTTTTTTCATTGTAAAAGGCGGCCGATTTAAAATCTTTTTCGGAATAGAACAGGTCGCCCAGGTTACCGTAAATACGCCCCATTTCGCCGTAACGGCCCGAAATTTTGGCCAGGGCAATGCCTTTGTTGAAATAGGCCATCGCCGAATCGAAATAGGGCTTTTTGTCGTCGGTGCGCCTTCTGCCGGAGTAATAGCTGGCCAGGGCATTGTAGATTTTGAGCAGGCCTGCCGTGTCTTTCAGGCTATTGTAGATGGCGTAAGACCTGTAGAGGTAATGGTCCTCCTTGTAGTTCTGTTGCTGGATGCAGAGGATCCAGCCGATGTTATACATGGAAAAGGCGAGCCCGCGCTGATCGTGCAGGGAATCGTTGATCCGGTAGGCCTTAAAATAATGTTGCTGGGCTTTATCGTAGTCGGAGTGAAACCAATAGGCATCCGCCATACAGTTGTAGGCCGTCACTTCTCCTTTCACGTAATTGAGCTTACGGGAGAGCTGCAAAGCTTCCGTAGCATACGAAATAGACTCTTTAAAACCGTAATTGCTGAGGTTATAAGCCAGGTCGATCAGTTTTCCGAAACGGATGGTATCTTCTGTCTTATAGTGGGAGAGTTCAGTTCTTAACTGGTCTACATCAGATGATCCCTGGGCAGGAACCAGTATGGACATACCAGTTAATACAAGGATATACAAAAACCGGGACCGACACATACAGTACTAAGGTATAAAAAATATACAAAATGCATTGCTTTTAACAATAATGGATCTTTCTTATAACAAAGAACTGTAGGTCGTTTGGCTGTACCGGGGGGATATACCGATGATTCATCAGTATGTACAATGCATCACGACGAAAACAATTGAAACCATTTTCGTCGTGATTGTGTATCACATGCCGCCCAATAGTAAAGTAATTTTGTTCATGGTGTTGTAAGTTTTAGTTAACATAAAACTACAATTATTGGAAGCCTACGAATAGAGGGGCACCCCCTCAAATCATTTTTTTGCCGGCCAAACATAAAAAACCCCGTATGAATCTAGTCATACGGGGAGTGAGCAGTGGCTTTGGATTATTAAGTTAAGCTTTGGCTTCCTGCGCCGCTTTGATTTTTGCCTTGATATTTTCGGTGGTAATGGAATTCGGCCTTTCGATGGCTGAACCTGTTGCCCTGTCCCAGATCAGGCTGGCCAATACGCCTAAAGCCCTTGATACGCCAAACAATACAGTATAGAAATCGTACTCGTGCATGCCGTAGTGTACCAACAGCGCGCCGGAGTGCGCATCCACATTCGGCCAGGGGTTTTTGATCTTGCCGGTAGATTCGAGGATCGGAGGCGCTACTTCATATACCATTTGTACGATCTCGCAGATGTTATCGTGCTTGATATAAGTTTTATAGAAATCCTGCTGAGCGGTAAAGCGTGGATCGGTTTTACGCAGAACCGCGTGTCCGTATCCCGGAACTACTTTTCCTTCGGCCAGGGTCTTTTTGATATACTCGGCAATCTGCTCTTTGGTTGGCAATCCGCCACCGAGGTTTTCTTTCAGCTCCATGATCCAGCTCAGTACTTCCTGGTTGGCAAGGCCGTGTAAAGGACCTGCGAGGCCGTTCATACCTGCGGCAAAAGCCAGATAAGGATCGCTCAGGGCAGAGCCTACCAGGTGCGTGGTGTGTGCCGATACGTTTCCACCTTCATGATCCACGTGGATAGTGAGGTATAAACGCATCAGGCGCTTCATATCAAATTCTTCGTAACCCAGCATGTGAGCAAAGTTGGCCGCCCAGTCGAGCTTATGGTCAGGCTCGATGTGAGCACCGTTCTTATATTTACGACGGTAGATGTACGCCGCTACTCTTGGTAAGCGGGCGATGAGGTTCATCGAATCCTCGTATACATAATCCCAGTAATCTTTTTTATTGATGCCTTTCGCGTAAGCTTTTGCAAATACGCTTTCGGTTTGCATAGCCATAACCGCTACCACAAACTGTGTCATCGGGTGTGTATCCACCGGTAATTTTTCAATCACGTCAAACACGTGCTTCGGAACGTTGCTGCGCTTCTGCCACTCGTTGGTGATAAAGCTCACGTCGTCCTGTGTCGGCAATTCGCCTACCAGCATCAGGTAGAAAATTCCTTCCGGCAGAGGCTCTGTTCCTCCCGGTGCTTTTGGCAGACTCTTGCGAAGCTCCGGAATAGAATACCCTCTGAAACGGATTCCTTCTTCGGCATCCAGCTTCGATGTTTCCGTTACCATGCCTATCATTCCCTTCATACCCTGGTAAACCTGGGCCACGGTATACTCTCCTAATTTCAGATCACCGTGATTCTTGATAATGTCTTTAATTTCTGCCGCCAAAGGCACTGCTTTCTCGCGGAATTTATCTTTTAACCTGTCCATCTTTTTACACTGTTTAATTAACCACGTAAATTTATACAGTGTATTGATTTAAACAAACTTTATTTATACTATTTTTAAATTATTTGGTCTAATTGCCAAAGCGGAGAGCAAGGTGAGCAGATGAATTAATGATTTGATAAATTTCCCTGAACCCCTACTTTTTACGGAGCTTTGCCCGGCCTTCCGCTTTGGCCTGTACCGGAATGTTGGACTTGTGATAGAAGCTGTTTTCGTCCAGTTGTGCTTTCACGTCGATGTGATAAGGCAGCTCATCGTTGGTAAGGTATTTCCAGGCGGTTTTCACAATCCGGTTTACCTTTACGGTAACAGGTATTTCTACGCGGGTCTCCGACAAAGGCTTCACGCGTATGGGCTTATTATAAACACCATCGGAAGTTACCAGGTCTTCGCCAAGCTCCAGGTGGTAGCTGATCCCGTGAATGTTGAGGTCCAGCAATTCGCCTTTGTTGACGATGGTTACAGCAGCCCTGAGGTCCACGGTTTTATCAGCCACACTAATCTTGTCGATCTCCAGTTTATTCACGTTGATTTCGGGCGGAACCGGCACTTTGATCTTCACCCGCTTGGAAACAGGGATCTTCGCATGGCCGAATACGGTATTATAAACAATGTAGGAATCAATTTCAATATAGGTGGAATCCTGGTTTTGCAGGGATTTCACGGTGTGCATGGTTTTACTGATGGGAATTTTCAGAGGAAGCTTAAAGGTATTGACATCACCGGCTTTCTGGCGGATGTTTAGCACCTGGGTTTGGTTGAACAACAGGGAATCGGCCAGAACGATCTTATAAAACAGCGTATCCAGGTCGAGCTTAAATACACTTTTGTTTTCGAGCACCATATCTATGTCCACATAGGCCGTATCGTTTTCGATGGCGGCATTCACGAGGGTAATATCGTCGAGGTCGGGCAATACCAGCCTGAGGCCTTTCTTAGGATTAAAGAAGATGGCGATGATGCCGATGCCGATCAGAAGGACGATCACAATGGCGATGATCCATTTTTTTGCTTTTCCTTTACGTTCCATACAGTGTCATAATCAAATTTGTTGCCTGCACTTACGTTGTACAAGGCTAAGTTGCGCCAGTATAATGTCATTCAGTAATGAAGTTTTCTATTACTTTTATTTTTTGGGCGTCCGGGCGGGCTTTCCGTTCCAATTCCCGCGTAAAGAACGGCGCGGGAGATTTCCACTGCAATCCCTGACGCAGTTTTTCTCAAGTTTGTGTATTTACGCTCCATTCTGAAATAGCTCTGCGCCAAGGGATACGGAAGGCTTGGTTCCTATACCGTCCCAACGCGTCGGGACGGTATAGGAACCGGAGCGCAGCGCAGCCTGAAGTAGCCCGCCCGGGCGCCCAAAAAATAATTACCGTAAATTAATGATTATAGGCAATCCGTATGAGAATGCCCCTTCTCAAAGCATTTTCAGCCGCTCTTCCTCCAGGTCGATCTGGTAGAGCTGGTCCCGGATGATCTCTTCATCGATCGTAACATCTTCGTTCAAGGCTGTCAGGTATTCCCGCTGGCTATCCAGCATCTCTATGAAGATCGCTTTGGTCTGGGCATCCATCCAGTCGTCATCACTTGCTTTCGCTTTTTCTTCCCAATGCTTCATGAGTTTCTTCATTCCGGCATGGTCCTGCAGGCCGCTCTCGTATTTGTTTTTGAGGAATTGATTGATATGCTCCCGAAGTCCCCGCTTCATTTTTTGCTTTGCAAGCTCTGCCGATTCTTCGTTTACCGGATCAAATAAGCGGCTCCGCGTGATAAAGTAAGGAAGCGTAAGCCCCTGCACCAGCAAGGTAAGCAGGATCACCACGAAGGTGATAAAGAGGATGAGGTTCCTGTAGGGAAAATCGGTGCCGTTGTCGAGGCTCACCGGTATGGCCAATGCCGCTGCCAGGGACACCACGCCGCGCATTCCCGTCCAGCCCAGCAGGAGCGGCATGAGTAGCCGCCTTCGCCGCGAGCCCCCACCGGGTGCTACGCTGGGGCGAAAGATCAGGGTTGCCACCAGAGCGGCATAGGAGCTGATGATCCGGGCAAGGACCAGCACCACCGTTACCAATACGCCATAGCCAATGGCGGTAGACAAGGGAATGCCTTTGGCATGGAGCCCGTTCACGATTTCGGGAAGCTCGAGGCCGATGATGAGGAACACAATCCCGTTAAGAATAAAAATAAAGCTCTCCCACACGCCATAGCCCCGGATGCGGCTGGCGGCATTCAAAAACGACAAGCGCTGGTTGGACATGAATAAACCGCCGCTTACCACGGCCAGCACTCCGGAGCTATGAACCTGCTCCGTGATCCAGTACATAAAATAGGGCTCGATGATGGTCAACGCTATATCCGAAGGGGCATCTGTAGGCAAGCGCTTGTGCATCTGAACAAAGAGCCATCCGAGCAGCAAGCCGATCCCTACTCCGCCAACAACCATCCACAAAAAGCTCAGTGCTGCTTCGTGCCAGATGAACTGGCCGGTGCCCACTGTTACCAGCGCAAAGCGGAAAATGATCAGTGAAGATGCATCATTCAGCAGGCTTTCGCCCTCCAGGATGGTGGCGGTAGCCCTTGGAATTCTGACGAATTTCATAATGGCCCCGGTGCTCACGGCGTCGGGCGGCGACACGATGCCTCCCAACAAAAAGCCCAGCACCAGCGGAAAGCCCGGAATGAAATAATTGGTAACTACCGCTACCGACAGTGCTGTGAAAAACACCACCAGGAAAGCAAAGCTCCCGATAATGCGCCACCATTTTTTCATCTCCTTAAAAGAGATAGACCAGGCTGCTTCAAAGAGCAAAGGCGGAAGGAAGATGAAAAAGACCAGGTCGGGATCGACTTTCACCGCCGGAAGGCCCGGTACAAAGCTGATGAGCAAGCCGGCCACTACCAATAAAATTGGGTAAGCAATTCTGAGCTTAGCGGCCCACATTTCCAAAAGCACAATGGCCGCAATCATGGCCAGCAAAAAGGGTAAAATACTATGCATTAAAACAGGTATTGATTTTTGTATGGATTAACGAACATGAACTAAAGATACATACACTTTCGTAATTTCATACATCATCTAAAAAAAGCCTGCCCTTAACCAGGACAGGCTTTTGTAAGTGGAAGCATCTTATGTCGGGATCTTATGAATCCCTTTTTGAGCGTTCCCTTTTTTATCTACTTAATGCTATAAAAAAAAGTTCTTAACTCCCCGGCGAAAACGTCCGGCACCTCCATTGCTGCGAAATGCCCGCCTTCCTTCATTTTACGGAAGCTCACCACGTTCACAAAACGCTCTGCCCATTCTTTCGGAAACTGTGCTTCCCTCGGAAATAGCGCTATACCGGCAGGTACCTTCGATTTTTGCAATGGCTGCGCGCCCGACCATTGAGCCATCGCATCGGCTTTATACATCCTCATAGAAGTGGCAACGGTTTGCGTGGTCCAATAGATCATGATGTTCGTGAGCAGCTCATCTTTACCGCCAAAGGCCTGTTCAATCATTTCGGGAGAAGCACCGGCATTGGTAAAGCTGAGAACCCAGGCAGCAAGTCCGGCCGGTGAATCGTTGAGGCCATAAGCCAGCGACTGCGGCTTGGTGGCCTGCACCATGGCGTAGGCGCCTTCGCTGTACCACCATTGCTGTACAAACTGGGCAAACTGCTTTTCAGCTTCCGTCATGGTATTGGGATCTTCCTGCCCCATCGGGTAACCGATATCCGTAAAATGCACACCCGCTACCACGTCCGGATATTTTGAAGCCAGGGCTTTGGTTACACCCATGCCCACATCGCCACCGGCCGCATAAAATCTGGTATAGCCGAGGTTTTCCGTCATCAGCGTTTTCCACAAATCAGCTACCGCCTCGCTCGTCATCGCCGTTTTATCGGAGAAGCCGAAGCCCGGAATGGATGGAATAATCAGGTCGAAGCTTTGCTCGCCTTCTGTGAGAAGGGGAATAATCTTCTGAAAACGGAGGTAGCTATCCGGCCAGCCATGTGTGAGCACCAGGGGCTTTGCATCCTTTCCTTTTCCTTTGATATACTGGAAATGGATTTTCACACCGTTTACTTCTGCAATGTACTGGGGATACTTGTTAAGCGCTTCCTCCTGCTTACGCCAGTCGTATTTCGTCAGCCAGTAGTTCACCAGGCCTTTCAGATAGGCTTCATTGGTTCCGAAGGTCCAGCCTGAGCCATCCGCTTCGCCGGGCCAGCGGGTGTTTTTCAAACGGTTCTGTAAATCATCCAACACCTGTTGGGAAACCGATACTTTAAATTCCGATACGTTTTTCATCGTTGTGTTTTTTTTAGTTTGTGAATACAGGATAGTTGAACTCCATAAGAGTGATGCGAGAAGAAAATGCAGCTGCTTTGTCATAGTTTTAGGTTTTAGTGTTTTACTGAGACAAAGATAGACATGCTATCCCCAGGCCGTTAGGACGGATGTCGGAAGAAATGGTAAGAAATTCGGTAGGGCGTATTTTTATACCAGGAAAGGAAAAATGGAACTATACTTTGCGGTACTCGCCGGGCGTAGAACCGGCAAGCTTTTTAAACGACTTGCCAAAATGAGAAGCGTCATCATAACCCAGCCAATGGGAGATTTCCTGGATAGAAAGGGACGTTTGTTTCAACAAGCTTTTAGCTTCCATAATCACATATTCATCGATAAAGGCTTTGGCCGATTTGCCTACTTCCACCTGCAGGATCTCGCTGAGGTATTTGGGTGTGATGTTCAGCTTAAGCGCATAGTAGGCCACTTCCTTATGCTCCGGGAAATGCTCTGCTACCAGTTTCCGGAAGCTGCTCGTGACTTTTTCCCTGTTGGAGCTCCCATTGTTTTGGGATGAACCGTTGTGGCCGGCATGAAAGGAATTGGCCAGCATGATGATCGCATACACAATACCGGGAATGGCCTCCTTCTCTTCTTTCAGCTCTTTCAGTAGATCAAATAAGGCAGTCATTTTTTTCAGCTGCTCATCTGTCAGCCCGATCACATGATGGCCGCCATGAAAAAAGAAGGAAAGCGATTGTAAAAACGAATTAGACTTCATGTTCCCAAACAGCTCTTCCGTAAAGTAAATGGTATCGTGCTCAGCGGTGTAGTTTCCTGCCCATTGGCACACCAGCCCCGGGCCAATAGTGGTCAGGCTTCCGGCCCTAACCGTAAAATCCGCGCTTCCTATTTTAAAAACATCCCCATCACCCGAATAGGTAATCCCCAGCCCATAAGCAAAGGTCCGGAAAGGGAAATTGACATGGGCATTTTTATAGGTATGCCTGTCGGCTAAGAAGAATGGCGCCTGGGGGCTATGGGAATTCTGATGCTTCAGAAATTCGTAGAGGTTGAATGATTTTAAATTAAGTTTTCGCTGCATACCGGTATTAGCTTATCCTCAAAGTGATGTGGTATCTGAATGAACAAACTACCACTTGTAAAAATAATCATTTCAATGGATTTTATCCGGCCGGACGATAAAGCCTCAAATTCCGGGCGATCCTTGATCTAAAACACCACCTGCTCAGGATTGAGCTTTTCCCACTTTGTATCGCGCTGCTTTAAGAGAATGTATTTAAACGTGGAGCTCATAAAACGGTAATTGATCCTTATATGTAAGATCATTGCATTCCGCAGGGGCCTGTAACATCCTAAAATGATAAGAGAAAGCGAACAGGCGAGCAGGGTCTTTGCATTAAATGATGTGTATACATAAAACAGGAAAGGAACAATTAACCCTAAAAGCACATAAGGAAGCAAAAGCTTTAAGTAGCGGTATAGCAGAAAGCGGATGATAATTGCTGTTGGAAGCTTTTTGATGTCTTTCCAATAGCGGAACAAGAAGATCAGCAATCCCCTGGCCAATCTTTCCAGGCGGTTTTTATTGTAATATATCTCAAAGGGAACATCCGTGATCAGGGCCTCATTGGTTTGTATGAGCCTTTTCTTTTGAGTGATGGTTGAAATAATCGCAAACAGATCATCGAACAGGATGTCGCCTGGAAATTCAACAAACACATTTTTTCTTTGCGCGTACAATGCGCCATGAATATTCAAACTTGAGCCGGAAATGCTTTCATGAAGACATATGGAGTTCAGGACAGACCTTATAAAAGACCTTTTTCCTTTTCTATCTGTATCGGATATGGTCGAGTTTACAACACCAATCTCAGGATCGTGAAAATAAGAAACCAGGGCCCTGACAGCACCGCTTCCGATAATCTGCCGGCAGTCACTAAAGATCAGAATAGCGTGCCTGGCTTTTGCCACCGCACTGTTTAAGGCTAAAGGCTTGGTAAGATGCTCTTCGATAATAACCGATCTAAAGCCGGGAACATGGTCAAATTCTGCCAGGATCCTGTTCGTGCCGTCGGTGGAGCCTGCCGATACAACAATGATCTCCGATCCCGGAATCCACTCCTCTTCTGATAAAAAGAAGTTGAGCTTATCCCTGATCAGTTTTTCTTCATTATAGGATGCGATAATGATGCTTACAGGAGGAGAAAAAGATTCCGATCTGTTGACCGGTCTCTTCACAAATCGGGCCCTCACAGAAGCAAAGAACGGGTATGTTACTAAAACAGCAATAACCAGTACCGAAAACGAAAATAGTATGAGCAATGCCTCAGCCATGTTTTAATAGTTTCCTGTTTATTTTCTCAGACAGTCCGGGCCCTAAAATGGCCTTTGCACTTTTCTTCATAAAAAACCCTAATCGGATCTTTAAGGGAAGCTTCCCATTACTTTGCAAAACCTTTCTAAGCGCATCTATCGACAAATCGCTTGTCATATTCCACCTGTATAACAGGAAGGAAGTCTTATCAACAGAATTACAGGTCAAGCCGGTTGCCAGTACAGATTCATAACCCAATTTTTTTGCCAGCTCAAGGATCTTTGCATGATACCTTCCATAAGGCAGGGCAAAATGCTTAACCGGTTTGTTAATGTTCTGTTCGATCAGTTCCTTAGAGTCTTTCAGTTCGTTTTTTATTTCTGGTAACGCAAGATCTGTCAGGATATTATGTGAAGTGCTGTGGGAACCTATTTCAAAACCCCTTTCGGATATGATTTTGAGATCTTCCCAGCTTAACCTGTTAGGTTCTCCTACCCGGCCGGTGATCGGAAAAAAAATTGCCGGAAACTTATACGCTTCCAGCAAGGGCACAACCTCTGTGAGGTCTGACCTGTATCCATCATCAAAAGAAAGCATGACTGCATAATCTTCCGGTGAATGATCAGCCATGAGGCTTTCCGGGCTTCTCACAGGTATCTTAAGACTTTGGATTAAATCCAGGTGCTGCCTGAAGGTTTGCGGAGCGATTGTATATAAGCTATCATCTGAGGTATTCAGAGAAATGTGATGATAATTAAGAATAAGTATCTTCTTCATTAACCTGTATTATAGAGGGTAAGCGAATCTAAGGTAATTCCTATAATAACCAAAATAAACGTTTTCATAGTGAAATGTATTTCCAGGTAAAAAATAAGTATAGATTTGTGCTGACAGATGAGCAACACCCCCATAGCGATAATCGGCGCAGGTCCTGCAGGACTTACGGCTGCTTACTTTTTACTTGAAAAAGGAATTGCCGTTAACGTTTATGAAGCGGGAAGTGAAATCGGCGGTTTGAGCGGATCCATCAATTGCTTCGGAAAATCCTTTGACAGAGGGCCGCATATATTTCTAGAAAGCTCACAACCCGAAGCCGTCAGGTTCTGGAAGGAAATCGGCGGTGAAGATCTCTTAAGCATGCCGTTAAGCCGGGGAATGATCCTTCATAAAAAAATCATTGGCTTTCCGCCGGGTCCCGCAGCCATGTTAAAGACTCTGGGTGTTTTTAAATGTAGCCAGGCAGCAATAAGCACTGTCATAGCAAAGCTGCGCCGGAAAAAAAGCTTTAGCAGCTCCGGAGAGTTTTTCCGGAACCAGTACGGAAATTACTTCAGAGAAAATGTATTTAATCCGTTTTGCGAAAAGTACATGGGAATACCAGACGTAGAGGTCGATTCCAATTTTGCAACCGGCTTAACCTCCTTTGTAAAAGAATCGGGCAAAACCGATGTTGTAACGGACGAGCAGAAACTCAAAAGCCTGATTTATCCGAAACAGGGAACTAAAATGATCTGGTCAAGGATCGCTGAAAAAATGATCAGCAAAGGAGAGATCCATTTTGAGAAAAAGCTAATCAGAGTAAGCACTCAGGGCGATAAGGTAAGCAAACTTTACTTCAGCGATGGAACAGAGGTATGCCCGGAAATAGTGATTACAAGCCTCCCTGTTGTTTTGCTTTTACATCTAATGGATAGTACTCCGCCCTCCATACTGGAAATATGCAAGAAGTTGCAATACAGGAATACCGTTCTTGTCTATATTGAGTTATCAGGAGAGGCCTGCGACTTTCATTACGTAACGGCTTTTGATCATAGCATCGAGGCCGGAAGGATAACCAATTTCAACAAATGGCAACTGGAATCGCTGACAAACAGCAAGGAAACCATTCTTTGTGTAGAGTACTGGTGCAGTAGCAGCGAACAAAACTGGACATGCAGTCATGATGAAATTAGCGCCAAAGCCGTTTCAGAGCTGACAGAAGCCGGCATTATCCGCAATGGGAAGGTCAGGAACACGCATGTGGTGCATATTGAAAAATCTCACCCGGTGTTAAGCACCGAACATGGCCCGGCATTAGCTGAAATAAACGACTACCTGGGCAAATTTAAAAACCTGGTTTTGGCTGGGCGGCATGCCACCTTCAAATGGGACGGTCAGGCTGATAATATAAGCGCCGGAATAAAGCTGGCAGACAGAATATCGGCGATGGCCAGGTGATTTTTCGCTTAAAGATAAATCGCTATAACAGGCTCTGCTCCGGATTGGCGGTATATTCACTATAAATCTTAGCGTATTTCTCCGAATATAAAACGAACAGAATACACTCTGGAATGACAACGTGTGTATCATCCTGAACTAAGTTGACAATGCTAATTATTAATCCTGATAGGAGTTTACACTGCTTTTTGTTAATCCTGGAATAAGTTTGCTCCCATTTCCTGAATCTGGTTTATGGCGCTTCCTGTTCATCCCAAAGCGCGGTTAACACTCCGTTATACGCTACACAATTCCTAATCCCAATAGAACTGAAAAAAACAACAGCATTATTCCCACCAAAAATTGCAGGCTCTTAATTGTTATCTTTTTTAGCACCTTATTTCCAATCAATGCTCCCGTAAAAGCTGAAAGTGTTGCACATACGAGAAGCGTGTAATCTATACTGCTTCTTATTTTCATTATATCAGCGGAGTAAATTATTAATCTAGACACATCAATTAATACCGCTATAACTACACCGGTTGCAATAAATTGCTCTTTCGATAAATTAGCTCTAATTAGAAATGCAGTTCTTAAAGCACCTTGATTTCCAGAAAGCCCACCAAAAAAGCCGCTTAATATACCTCCTAAAGGCATGAATTTTTGGTTAAAGCTCATCATAGTTAGATGAGGAATTAGGTCAAAAAGAGAAAAAACAGCTAATAGAACAGCAATAGTTATTTTAACTGGTGTGATATAAAACATTTTGCCCGACATAGTGTAGTTACCTAGCGGGCCTATTTCTGTAATTAAGGTGAGAACGTAAGCTCCTAACAATGCCGAAAATATTGCGGGTATTCCGAACCTCAGAATTACCAGCTTATTGGCATTGCGCCCTGTAAAACTTAGTTTAAAAAGATTGTTTAAAAAATGAACTATCGCGGTTAAGGAGATGGCGACCTCAATTGGAAAAAACATTGCAAAGACGGGTACGAGAATTGTTCCAAGCCCAAACCCTGAAAAGAAAGTTAAACCAGATCCAATCAAGGCAAAAACACAAACCACTAGATATACTACCATAATTATTGTCGTTGCTGCGACTTTACAATTTTGAATTTCACATAAAATTAGTTTAAAAAATCAGATATTCAACTCAGTCAGAAGGGTTGATCCGACAGGTTCTACGGCGGCCTCAATTCTTTGCTCCGTTAAAGCTATTTTTAAATGGCTTTTTTCTTTTGTTATTCGACTTATCAATGCTTTTGAAAGCCCGATTCGGAGTTAAAAATCGCAACTCAGATGAGGGCGCTGTTCATTGTAGATCTCTATGGCTTTGGCTACTGATTCTTTGCCGGATTCATAGCTTTCTTAAAGCTTTATAAATTCTTTCGGTAAGTGTATTCTCATAGGGATCTCCATGCTCGGTCATACGAATTCTAATGGCCGGAGCATTATAGCTAACCCGCTACGCAGGATTTGAAATCCTGCGCCTCTTAAAACAAAAAAAGCCTGTCCTGTATTCAGAACAAGCTTTTCAAAATGTATACACAATTATATTGCAACGTTGTGCTCTCTCAAAGCATCGTTTAAGGACGTTTTGAGGTCGGTGCTTTCTTTACGTTTCCCTATAATAAGAGCACATGGCACCTGATAGTCGCCTGCCGGAAATTGTTTTGTATAAGAACCAGGAATCACAACGCTTCTTTCCGGCACATAACCTTTCATTTCAACCGGCGTACTGCCTGTTACATCAATGATCTTAGTGGACATCGTAAGGCACACATTGGCCCCTAACACAGCTTCCTTCCCAACACGCACGCCTTCCACCACAATGCAACGCGAACCAATGAAGCAATTATCCTCAATAATAACGGGTGCGGCTTGCACCGGCTCCAGCACTCCGCCAATACCAACACCTCCGCTGAGGTGTACATGCTTGCCTATCTGTGCGCAGCTTCCCACCGTTGCCCAGGTATCCACCATCGTTCCTTCATCCACATAAGCTCCGATGTTCACAAAGCCGGGCATCACAATCACGCCTTTGGCAATATAGCTGCCGTAGCGGGCAATAGCTCCGGGAACGGTTCTGACGCCGGCTTCCGCAAAATTGGTTTTCAGGGCCATTTTATCATGATATTCAAAGGGCTTTAGCTCCATCGTTTCCATTTGCTGAATGGGGAAATAAAGAATCACAGCCTTTTTAACCCAGTCGTTCACCTGCCAGTTTCCGTCTGTTTTTGGCTCGGCAACCCTTAATTTTCCCTGATCGAGTTGGGCGATGATGTCGCGTATAGTTTGTTGATTTGCAGGGTCTTTGAGGAGTTCGCGGTTATTCCAGATGGATTCGATGAGAGATTGCATAAAAAAACGGTTAAAAATTGTTTGCAAGTTAACTAAAATATGTATATTTGCACTCCAATTTTTTTGGATTGGTTGTGTAGCTCAACTGGATAGAGCATCTCACTACGGATGAGAAGGTTTGGGGTTCGAATCCCTACACGATCACAAAGTAAAACCCTTTGAAAGCAGAGGGTTTTATTTTTGAATACATGGTGAGGTAGCTCAGTTGGTTAGAGCATCGGATTCATAACCCGAAGGTCAGGAGTTCAAATCTCCTTCTCACTACGACGAGGCCGCCCGAAAAGGCGGCCTTTTTTAGTTCTATACATTTTGATGCACAATAACATACTGGTTATTCAAACAGCTTTCATCGGCGATGCCATCCTGGCCTCTTCGGTGCTGGAAAAGCTGCACCTGTTCTATCCGCAGGCCAGGCTGACGATTCTCGTACGCAAGGGAAATGAAGCGCTCTATGCCGAGCATCCTTTCCTGCACGAAGTGTTGGTATGGAACAAAAAAGAAGGCAAGTACAAAAGCCTGATGCAGCTGCTCAAAGTGATCCGCAACCGCCGCTTCGATACGGTGATCAACCTGCACCGCTTTGCCAGCTCGGGCTTCCTCACCGCTTTTTCGAAAGCACCTTATACATCCGGCTATAATAAAAATCCGTTTTCTTTTTTGTTCAACCATAAATCGCCGCACAAGATCGGCGACGGAAGGCATGAAGTGGAACGTTATAACGATCTCATCGAATCTATTACGGATAAAACGGTCGCCAAACCGAAATTGTACCCGAGCTTTAAGCAATTTACGAAGATAGAGCCCTATGTGCAGCAGGCCTTCGTATCCATGGCACCCTCTTCGGTATGGTTCACAAAACAATTGCCGAAAGAAAAATGGATTGAGCTCTGCAATGCCGTTCCTTCAGATAAAACAATCTACCTGCTGGGAGGCCCCGGCGATAAGGACTTGTGCGAAGAGATCAAAACGAAAAGCACGCATGCGTCTATCCGGATTCTTGCCGGAGAATTATCGCTCCTGGAATCCTGCGAACTGATGAAGCATGCCACGATGAACTATGTAAACGACAGCGGCCCTTTGCATTTAGCATCTTCGGGAAATGCACCGGTAACGGCCTTTTTCTGCTCTACCGTTCCGGCCTACGGCTTTTTTCCCTTATCAACCAAATCGGGAGTGATAGAAGTAAAAGGCCTCTACTGCAAACCCTGCGGCCTGCATGGCTACAAGACCTGCCCCGAAGGGCATTTCAGATGCGGCAAGGAGATTGTCCTGCCCCTACCTCAATAAGGTAAAGCTTCCCTGCCGTTTAATGTCTTTATTATCGGCATCCCTGCAGCTGATGATGTAAAAGTAAGTGCCGTCATTACAGGTATTTCCATTCACTTTTCCGTCCCAGCCCTGCGAAACGTCGCTCCAGCTAAAGAGCTCAAGGCCCCAGCGATCGTAAACAACCGCACGGAACTCCGTGATGTTGTAGCCTCTCACCCTGAAGACATCATTCACCAAATCGTTGTTAGGCGTAAATACATTCGGGATTACGAGTTCCGCTGCTTCGTTCAGTACATGAATCACCACCGAAGCCTGGTCGCTGCAAACACCATCGCTTACTGTAATAGAAGCAGTATAATCACCGGCGCTCGTATAGGTTTGCGGAGAAACCGAAAAACCCGTAGCCGTATTGCCATTCCCAAACGTCCAGCTGTAGCTTGTTGCGCCGGTGCTTCCATTGGTAAATGCCACAATCAGTGGTTTGACACCACTCACCGGGTTTGCCGTAAGTGCCGCATTTACCGGAAAATTATACACCACAATGGATTGCGAATAGGTTCCGCAGCTGTTGGTAGCCATCACAGTTACAGTGCCCCCGCCTGTTGTATTTACAGGGCCGGTAAGGCTGTTATTCGACCAGGTATAAGTAGGAGGATTGCCCTGTGAGCCACCGCCGCTGGCAGTCAGCGTGGCAGTTTGATTCGGGCAGATGGTTGTGCTGCTCGCCGAGATCACCAAAGGATCGAGCGTAAAAGATGTCACCACAGCCGTTGCGGTTGCCGTACCGCACAGGTTGCTCACACCCACCGTGTAGATACCGGGAGCAGAAATGGTAATGGGATTCCCGCTGGCGCCATTGCTCCATTGGAAGTTGGTCATATTGCTGGATGCTGTGAGCGTTGTGTTCATGCCCGGGCAAATCACACCCGCAGCAGGACTTACACTGATGGTTGGTGTGGTACTTGCATTGATCTGGATAAAAGAAGTGGCTTGCCCGCAGGAATTAGTGACTGTGGCAGAGTAAGCGCCGAAGCTGTTTATCACAATGGTTGGCGTGGTGGCACCTGTGCTCCAGTTATAAGTTCCGGTGCTGCCGTTCAGCGACAGCGTAGCCGCTTGCCCGCTGCACAAAAGCGTGCTGGTGGAAACAATTGTGAGGGTTGGTGCAGCCGAACCGGAGCTTACGGTGGCCGTTTGGGAAGCGGAGCCACAGCTGTTGGATATCTGTACCGTATAAATGCCCGGCGTATTCACCTGTACGCTGCTGGTGTTGGCTCCCGTGCTCCAGGTGTAAGTCACAGCCGCACTGGCATTCGCCGTCAGCGTCACATTTTGCCCGGTGCAGATCGTCACAATAGAAGGGCTCACCGTGACGGTTGGGGCCGCCCCGATCGTGAGGAGCACACTGTCTTTCACGCTGGTGGTTTGCGTACCGCAGGCCTTAATCAGGTTGACGTACAACTTCACCGTACCGTTATCACCGGCTCCGGGCGTATAAGTGGTGGTTAAAGAATTGGAAGGCACAAAAGAGCCGGTAGCTCCGGATCCTAAAGTCCATTGTACAGAAGTATAAGCTCCGGAAGCCGTTGCTGTAAAGCTTTGCGTACCGTTACCGCAAATAGATTGGTTTGCACCGGCATCTACCGTAAGCGGAATGTAAGGCGCCTGGCAACCGTGGTTGACATAACTAGCCACGCCCGCCGCTGTAAATTCTACGGCAGCACCGTCCTGGGCACCAATCGCGCCATTCTGCATCACCAGCAAAGCCCTGTCGTAGGTTACCGCATCCGTGCATCCTACAGGGATGCTAAAAGTCATCGACAAGGTTCTTGTTCCGCCTCCTGACTGGTAATTTGCGAAATGTCCTGCCGTATTACCTGCCGTCTGAAACAAGACAATAAGGGTATCCGTTAAGCCTGCAAAACTTTGTGCAGTACTATTGAAGGCGGTACTGGTGATGAGCAGTACTTTACAATGTGCCGGCAACACACCTGCTACAGGCTCTTTCAGGAAACCGCAGCCCTGGATGGTGGCATTAATAGAGGCAATCGCCGAAGCTGTGGAGGCATTCTGCGTAAGACCAAGCCAGCTATTGTTAGGCCAGCTCACACTTAAATTAGCCGTATTCAGGGCCGTATTTCCTACCTGGAAAGTCACCATTTCATTCTGCCCTTCCTGGGAGCCGGCACAGGCATCTACCAGGATGCTCTGGATCTCAAAACACTGTGGCTTTAAGGCTGTAAAGAAAAAAATGGATACGATCAGTAAAAGGTGTTTCATGATGATGTTATTTATAGGACAAAAAAATTATTGATTTGTTATGGCTACTTTGATATTCTGCGCCTTATCCGGCGATGTTATTCTCACACTGTAAATTCCACTCGCTATATGACCAACAGGAATCGCTTCCCGGCCCCGGCTGATCCTTGCATCTGCCAGCCTGGTTCCCGACAGATCATATAAACCGATCTCTGCGCCTGCAGGTACAGCGCCCTGCAGCTGAACAATCAGCTCTCCCGCATTCTGATAGGCGATGCCCGTCCAGTCGGTTGCTTTGTTTTCCAATGACACACTGTTATAATATTTCCGGCTTCCGTTCTTCTCGAGGGTCGAGAGCCTGTAATAGGTAATATCCTTTCCCGGCAAGGGGTCGGAAACCACATACTCCTTAACGGCTCCGGAAGATGCCGAAAGCTCTACTTTTCCCAGCTCCGTGAAATCAATTCCGTTCTCGCTTCTCTCCAGGATATAAGCCGAAATACGCTCCTCCTGTGTTGTTTTCCAGCTGATTTTGTTCTCACTCCCGTTGCTGTGTGCCTGAAAATCCAGGAGCTCCACCGGCAACAGTGAGCAGGCCGTATTATTGGTAACCGTTTGGTTGGTAAAGAACACCACTTCCACATCATCAATGGCCAGGTGCGGATCGTTCTGCGAATCGTCCGGATCGCTCCAGCGGATCAGCAGATAACTGTTGTCAGGGATGCTTGCCGTCACCGAAATACAACCCGAATTAGCACCCGTGCCGGTAGCCGCCGGATAGCCGGCCCCCTGCCCTCCCGTATTGGCCGTGGCCACAAATTGTGTTTGCGAAAAATCGAGTGCAGGTATGGGAGTGCCGCCGCCCGCTGTAACAGCAATGCTGGATGCCGACACAATATAATCGACGGTTAATTTATTAATGCTTGTGTTGGTATTTCCACCGAGCGAAAGCTGGTAGCCGGTATAGCTCACCGAAAAGCTCTGAATGGTTTGCCCCGAGGTATTCCTGAATAAAATTCCGTACTTAACATCATTGGTGCCTCCGCTTGGCCTGGCCCCTATTTTCCGGTTGCTATTCCCGTTCAGGGTATAGGCATAGCGCCCGCCTGTATTGGTGGGAGCGGCGGCTGTAATGTTGATCTCACCCGTTAAAGCCGCATCGTAGGACCAACCGGTGAGGTTTGCCGTGCCGCTGGTGATATTGGTTCCCGAAGCGGAAATAGCCGAAGTCCCGAAATCCTGGGTGTAAATATAGGTGGGGGAAGTGATCAGGAACTGGGCATCAAGGGCCGGACCCATGAATGCCGCACATGCCGTGAGGATAAGCCCAAGGCGGTACTCTCCGGTGAATATTTCGTTACTCTTCATTTAATAGAATCTGCTTAGAAAAAGAGGCCCGTTAAAATGCACTGACAAAATTGAATTGGTTCCTGTTGAATGTTCGCTGTACTCCAAGCGGTTCAGGATTGGTTCAGTGATCCCAAAAAAAGATCTCTGAACCCCTTTAGGATGTTCACTTTAGTATGACAAAAATAGGCCATTTGGGCCATTCGGCCGTCTTTTTTTCTTTAACAAATTGTTAATACAGAGTTATTTAGACGAACAGGTCTAATTTTTAGAGGAAGAAAACCACCATCTTTAAAGATTTAGTTACTTTTATTTCAAATTGTCATCATGAAATAGTCATGTTGCCATAATGCAAATAAAATGACATGGCTATACCATGTGACAATTAAAAAACAATAACACCTACACATGAAAAAAGGAACTTTTTTTATTATACTACTCATCGCCTGCGGTTTTTTACTTTCATTTATTAATACCACCAATGGCAATGAGCTTGGCCTGAATGCTCCTGTGCCTATGGCCGAGGAAAAAATGAAGGATGTGAGCGGAAAAGAAGTAACCCTCAACGCTTCCAAAACCGCCAAAGGCCTCCTGGTGATTTTTTCCTGCAATACCTGCCCTTATGTAAAGCTCAGCGAAGGGCGTATCAAAGAGTTCAGCGACCTGTGCATCAAACAGGGTATCGGTTGCATCATCATCAACAGCAACGAAGCCCAACGCGCGGAAGAAGACAGCTACGACGCGATGGTAAAATATGCCGCCGCCCAGAAACTGAACTGTGCCTATGTGGTGGATGTCAATTCGAAGATTGCCGATGCCTTTGGCGCAACAAGAACGCCACAGTGCTTCCTCTTCAATAACAAAGGGCTTATTTACAAAGGCGCTATCGATGATAATGTAAAAGATCCGGCGGCAGTGAAGGAATACTTCCTGAAAGATGCCATCGAGGCTTTAGTCAAAAACACAATTCCTGCCAAACAGGAAACCAAATCCATTGGCTGTACCATCAAACGGGTGGAGTAATCCCATAATCTTATTTCACGAAAAACGCCCCACAGGAATTTGCGGGGCGTTTTTATTTATGTGGGTCAAAGAACCGCTTCTTAAACGGTCATGATCTCTTTTTCCTTTTGCTCCAGGTGCTTCTCGCATTTCGAGGAAAAGTCATCGACCAGGGCCTGCATTTTGGTTTCTCCTACTTTGGCTTCGTCTTCAGGCAATCCTGCTTTTTGCAGCGCTTTGATTTTATCAATGGATTCTTTGCGGATATTCCTTAAACCGACTTTACCGTCTTCAGCAGCCGCTTTGGCAGTTTTCACCAGGTCTTTCCTTCTTTCTTCTGTGAGTGGCGGAACAATGATGCGGATCAGTATACCGTCGTTCTGTGGGTTGAAACCAAGGTTTGCAGCCTGGATTGCTTTTTCGATCGGCGTGAGCATGGATTTTTCCCAGGGCTGCACCACAATCGTTCTTGAATCCTGCGTGTTCACACTCGCAACGTTATTGAGCGTGGTTTTAGATCCGTAATAATCCACCAGGATGCTATCCAGCATAGCAGGATTTGCTTTTCCGGCCCTGATCTTTGCTAATTCCGTTTCCAGGTGGCCGATGGTTTTTTCCATCTGTGATTTTGCGCTTTCCAAAACTGTTTTAATATCGCTCATAGGTAAATCTTTTTTTGTTTTGCAAATGTAAATGTATTATACTGATTATGAAATTTATTGTCTGTTTTTAAACCGCCACTTCCGCCTTGATGTGCGGGTGCGGATCATAATTTTCCAATGTAAAATCCTCAAATTTAAAATCGAAAATGGACTTGACCTCCGGGTTGATCTTCATAAGCGGCAAAGGCCTTAAATCGCGTGTGAGCTGTAATTTGGCCTGCTCCACATGGTTGCTGTAGATGTGCGCGTCGCCCAGTGTATGCACAAAATCGCCCGGCTGCAGATCGCATACCTGCGCAATCATCATTGTGAGCAAGGCATAAGAGGCGATGTTGAAAGGAACACCGAGAAAAATATCCGCGCTGCGCTGGTACAGCTGGCAGCTCAGTTTCCCGTCGGCCACATAGAACTGGAAGAAGGCATGGCAGGGCGGCAGCTTCATCTGGTTGATGTCCGACACGTTCCAGGCACTCACAATCAGCCGGCGCGAATCCGGATTCTTTTTGATCATCTCCAACACCTGCGTGATCTGGTCGATGTGCCTTCCGTCGGCCGTCGGCCAGCTGCGCCACTGGTAACCGTATACAGGGCCCAGGTTTCCCTTTTCGTCGGCCCACTCATCCCAGATCCTTACCCCGTTCTCTTTTAAATAAGCGATGTTGGTATCCCCTTTCAAAAACCATAACAGCTCATGAATAATGGACTTCGTATGTAATTTTTTGGTAGTGAGTAAGGGAAATCCGGCAGCCAGGTCGAAGCGCATCTGGTAACCAAAAACACTGTAAGTGCCGGTGCCGGTGCGGTCTTCCTTTTTTACGCCATGCTCCAAAACATGACGCATCAAATCATGATACTGTTTCATAGAATCCAAAATTAAAAAATCCTTTCCGTTATTCACAGAAAGGATTTTGCACACTTATGAAAAGTTTTAAATAGCGCTACAAGGAGGTAATGTGGCCTACAAACTCATGGTCATGCTTCTTGTAGTCTGTCACCACGATCTTATATACGTATACACCCTGAACCGGCTTGCCGCCTTTGATCGTTCCGTCCCAGCCTTTGGTAATGTCGTTGGTTCTATAGATTTCGGTTCCCCAACGGTCATAAATGGCCATCTGGAAGCTTGCCGGATCAAAACCGATACCCTGCGGGATGAAGGCATCATTCTTACCTTCCGATTTTGTAGGCGTAAAGGCATTCGGGATAAATAAGGCAAACTCTTCCTCTACGTTCACATAACGCGTGGTGGTGTCCTTACAGCCGAATGTATTGGTCACAATCAGGGAAACCGTATAGGTCGCAGCATTGTCATACACATGGCTTGGGTTAGCCACACTGTCGGTATTGTTACCCAGGCTAAAGAAATCCCCGAAGTTCCACTCCCAGTCTGTCATGGGCGTTCCTATGGTTGACTGATCGTTGTAGGTGACTTCATTGATCAGCACCGTTGGATTAGCCGGCAGGTAACTGAAGCTGGCAACAGGATTCGGATCCACGGTTACATAGTCGTTCACCGTAACCGTATTGGTACACCCGTTGACATCAATCACACTTAAGGTCGCATCATAAGCGCCATGCAGCGGGAACATGAACCCGGTGGTCGTACCACATTGATTGGAGGCCGTACTGTTGCTGAACAACCATGAGCAGCTCACCGACTGAGGATTGCTGCTGCTTTCGATAGGAGCCAGGAAAGGCTCGCAGCCTCTCAGGTCTTTTCCTAAGGTAATCACGGGCGTAGGATTTACACTCACCGTTACGATAGAAGACACCGTTTGTGTTACCGGGCAGTTTGCATCCGATAAGGTTAAGGTATAAGTAGTAGTCGTATTAGCCGTCACCATGGTTGCATCGGCAGCAGGATTCGACAGGTCATTAGCCGGATTCCAGCTATAGCTATAGCCACCGCTTCCACCTGCGCCCGAAGACACGAGGTTAGCGGTCTGCCCAAAGCAAAGGGTGACATCGGTAGGCTCGGCGGTAAATCGCAATATGTCATACACATCGACATTGAGTGATCCTGTTCTTACACAACCGCTGGCGGTGATCGAAACCGAATACACCCCCTGGTTCTGCACTTCCGCATTATTAATCACGGGATTTTGTACACTGGAGGTAAAGCCATTCGGCCCTGTCCAGTTATAGCTGTTACCGCCGCCCGGCGCCGACAGGTTAATGGTTCCTTTATTGCAAATAGTGCTCAGCGGTGTCAGCGCCACCGTGGAAGCCGGGATAATGAGGACTGTGGTCGTCGTAACTGTTGTACAGGTATTGGTTCCCACAGCTCCTGTAAAGCTTGCCGTAACGGTATAGATACCACCCTGGGCCATCGTCACATTGTTCAATACCGGATTCTGCAGGTTGGATGTATAGCCTGCAGGCCCTGTCCAGCTATAGGACACGGCTCCCGGTGCATTGGACGTTAAGCCCACTGTTCCGCCTTCGCAGGCACTCGGTGGCACACCTGCTGTTACAGGGGCAGTCGTAATAAGGCTCACATTGGTTGTTGCCGTTCCGGGGCAACCCAGTGCCGAATTCACATTCACGGTATAGGTGCCTGCCATGCCGGCATTCGCATTCGGGATGCTGATATTATCGGCCACGCCGTTTTGATTGGTTCCCGGGCCTACCCAGGCATAGTTGGTAAAGCCTGAGGTTGCAAACAGGAAAATAGAGCTGTTCGGGCAAACCGCCGAGTTGGAGGAAAGTGTCAGGGTTGGAGTTAGCGCTACAGTCACCGTTCCAGAATTTACTGCAGTATTCACTGGACCGTTAACAACGGCAACACCCGTTACCGTGCAGTTATATACTGTGGTCACGGACGGGGATACGGTAATGGATGCTGTGGTTGCCCCTCCCGGGCTCCACAGGTATGTAGGATTCAGAAGCGTTGAATTAGCTACCAGCGTTGCTGTTCGTGTAGGACAGATCGTCTGGCTGGTTACGCCCGAGGTGAAGTTACAGTTGGTAGAGCCTGCTCCGGGAGCAGCAGAGTTGCTTTGGTTAAAGTTGATATTCTGTACTGAATTGGAGTAATTGGTGATCAAGACCTGGTAATACTGCCCTGCCTGCGCATTCGCAATAGTAATTGTACCGGTAGCACTCGTTCCATAATCACAGCTTACGGTATTACCTGCTGTCAGGTTTCCGCAATTTCCCGTTGGGCTGGTAAAAGGCCCCCAGGCAATCACATCCACGTCGCCGCCGGCTGATCCGGTAGCAAGTAATACAACAGGGCCTGTTTGAGCGATCTGTACATAATACCAGGCCGGGTTGGGCTGGGTAGCCAGGCAACCGTAGCTCGGGCCTGCTGCCGCAGAACCATTATTAACCCCCGCCGGAAAGTTATAATTCGTAGTTGCGCAAAACGGGGACGAGTTGGCGCAGGTATTCTGTGCGGTGGTTTTCAGGACGAAAAGCGACATGCAAAGGATAAGAAGGGGGGTAACAAATTTCATTAGTGAATCGTTTAATTGTATAATGTAAAGTTAAAGAATCAGTTACTAAATCGTTTCCTTTTAAATAATCCAAATAAGGTTTTTACTCAATTAGCATTAATTAAGACTTTGTAGTTTTTATGAATTGATAAGGCTTAGCCTGCGAAGCGCAGCTCTTTGATGTCGAAGCGGCGGATGGTGGAATCCGGCATCTCCAGGCACAGCTTTCCTTCGCGGTTCACATCTACGATCTTCGCGCGGAACTCTTCATTGGCGGGTGTTCTAAAGGACATCACCGTGTTCATTCCTTTAAGCCTGCTGAGGTAGATCTCTCTGATCCGGGCGGCATTTCCCGACTTAAGCATCAGGTACCATTTTTCAAGATAACGGCATAATTTCTCCAGCACCTCTTTGCGATCGTGCTGCTGGCCTGTCAGGAGCTTCAGGGAGGTAGCAATCCCCGAGAGGTTGTCGAAGGCGGTCTGGTTCACATTCAGGCCTATGCCGATGACCGAATACTGGAGCTGCTGCTGGTTGTAGGTATTCTCAATGAGGATGCCCGCAATCTTTTGGGAATCGACCAGCATGTCATTTGGCCATTTAATTTTAATGTCATATTGACTACTATTCAAAACATCCGTCAATACGTCATAGAGGGCCAGGGCACTGATCTCGCTTAAAAAAAAGGATTCTCCGGATTCGAGGAAGGCAGGCCTTAAAATGATGGAGGCCGTGATATTACTGGCAACCGCACTGCTCCAGGAAGCACCGCGCTGCCCTTTTCCCCTGCTCTGATGGTCGGTATGCACAACGGTACCTTCCATAACGTTAACATTCCTTAACATGCCCATGGCATAAGTATTGGTACTTTCCACTTCGGTTAAAAAAAGCAGGTTCTTTCCTATAAACAATGTCTCCATTCGGGCAAAAAAGTTAAATTTGTTGCTTATACCCGGAAACAAAAGTAGAAAAGGGAACAGTATTCGCAAACAAATTTACAATATGGCAAAAGCAAGCGCAAAAAAAGCAACTCCAACTAAAAAAGCAGCACCCAAAAAAGCAGCAAAGAAATCACCCGCAAAAAAAGTTGTAAAAACTCCTTTGACTGAAAAAGAGCTTGCGCAAAAAGAAGCCAACCGGATTGCCAATACGGAGAAGAAAAAAAAGATCAGCGGTACGGCCAAGCGTCCTAAGAAAAATTCCACGCAGGAGCAAACAACCAGCCTGCTGGATGCCATTGTGGACGGAATGCAGGAAAAAAAGGCTAAAAACATTACCATCATCAACCTCAGTAAACTGGAGAACCGCGTTGCCGATTATTTCGTGATCTGTGATGCCGATAGTAATACGCACGTGAGTGCCATTGCCGATTCATTGGAAGAAACCGTGATCAAGCAAACCAACGAAAAACCATACCATAGCGAAGGCCATCAGAATGCCGAATGGATCCTGGTGGATTACGTGAATATTGTAGCGCACATCTTCCTAAAGGAAACCCGTGAGTTCTATAATATCGAAGGCCTCTGGGCCGACGGCGAGGTGACAAACATTGCCGGCTAATGAACAAACCCAAATTAAACATGTTATAAGTACATCATGAGCAACGAATCACAGAATAATAATACGTCCAATCAAAATAATCCCAACTCGGAAGAGGAAAGGAAAAAGCAGTTCGAGAAAATGCGGGACCGCTTCGGTAAAAAGCCTAACACGCCATTCGGCGGAAACGGCGGCGGCAGCGGTAACAGCTTTTACTGGATCTACGGGATCGTTATTGTAGCGCTCCTGGCCTTTGTATTCTTCGGACAGGATTTTGAAGGCAGGATGTTTGAAGACAATCAATCGCACTTTGAGCAGGAGATGCTTGCCAAAGGTGATGTTAGAAAAATTGTTATCGTCAACCAGAAATTTGCAGAGGTTACCATCGACAACGACAGCCTGGCTTTACCACGCTACTCGTACATCGATAAAAAAACAGGCAAGATCCTTCCTTACTTCCCAAATGCCAAAACAGCACAGGGCCCACATTTCAGAGTATCCGTACCTGATGTGAAGGATTTCCTCGAGCAGGTGAGGCTGGTGCAAACCACCGCCAATATCCCGGCCAACAAACGCATTTCGCCTTCGAGCGAAGACCGCACGGAATGGACCGACCACATCGGCTGGCTGTTGCCAATCGTGTTGATGATCGGCCTCTGGATCATTATGATGCGCCGCATGGGCGGAAGCTCGGGTGGTGCCGGCCAGATCTTCAACATCGGCAAATCAAAAGCGGTGTTGTTTGATAAAGATTCCAATACCAACATTACCTTCAATGATGTAGCCGGACTTGATGGCGCCAAAGTAGAGGTGATGGAAATTGTGGACTTTCTTAAGAATCCTAAAAAATATACCGACCTGGGTGCCAAGATTCCGAAAGGTGCCTTATTGGTTGGCCCTCCGGGAACCGGTAAAACCTTGCTTGCCAAGGCGGTGGCCGGCGAAGCCAAAGTGCCGTTCTTCTCCCTGTCGGGTTCCGACTTCGTGGAAATGTTTGTAGGCGTAGGTGCATCCCGTGTGCGCGACCTCTTCAAGCAAGCGAAAGAAAAAGCACCTTGTATCATCTTCATCGATGAGATCGACGCCATCGGTCGTGCCCGTGGTAAAAATGCGGCAGCCGGCGGAAACGACGAGCGTGAGAATACCCTGAACCAGCTCCTCACAGAAATGGATGGCTTCGGGACCAACAGCGGGGTGATTATTTTAGCGGCCACCAACCGTGCCGATATCCTCGACAGGGCCCTGATGCGCGCCGGACGTTTCGACAGGCAGATCTATGTGGATATGCCGGATGTGAACGAGCGTAAAGAAATTTTCCAGGTGCATTTGAAAAAAATCAAGATCGACGTATCCGTGGATATCGACTTCCTGGCCAAACAAACTCCGGGTTTCAGCGGTGCGGACATTGCGAATATCTGTAACGAAGCGGCTTTGATTGCTGCCCGTGCAAATAAGAAACAGGTTACCAAACAGGACTTCCTGGATGCGGTTGACCGGATCATTGCAGGCCTCGAAAAGAAAAACAAGATCATTACCCCGCAGGAAAAACGGGTGATCGCTTTCCACGAAGCCGGACATGCTACCGTAAGCTGGATGTGCGAGCACGCCTCGCCACTCATTAAAGTGACCATCGTTCCGCGTGGCCGCTCCCTGGGCGCTGCCTGGTATCTGCCGGAAGAAAGGCAAATTACTACCACGGAACAGATTGTGGACGAAATGTGTGCGACACTCGGTGGCCGTGCGGCTGAGGAGATCATCTTCGGTAAGATTTCGACCGGCGCCTTGAGCGACCTTGAAAAAATTACACGCCAGGCTTATGCGAGCATCGTATACTATGGCCTCAACGATAAGATCGGAAACGTGAGCTACTACGACAGCTCAGGACAAAGCGAATACAGCTTCAACAAGCCGTTCAGCGAGCACACCGCCAAAACGATTGATGAGGAGGTGAAGAAAATGATCGACATCGCTTATGCCCGCACCAAAGCCATCTTACTGGCAAATAAGGAAAAACTGACCCAGCTGGCTGAGAAATTACTGGAGAAAGAAGTGATCTTCAAGGAAGACCTGGAAATGATCTTCGGCAAGCGCCCTTTTGATAAGGAGCATGTGGAATCCATTCCGAATATCATTCCTCCACAGCTGGACTAAATCAATCAATTCGTTTCGGGGTCTGACTAAACCCCGGTAGATTTTGTATAAAAATTGTAGAAATCCCTTTACCACCCGGTAAAGGGATTTTTTTCTTATTAAAATGCCATTTATCAGATTGAGCTTGTGATTGGGCGCTTCCAATTTTTTATTTAACGAAATAGTTTTGTACATTCGTTTTATAAAAAATCAAACCTGACACATGAAAAACATCATCCCCTTTCTTTTAATTGCGGCGGTAGCATTCTCCTGTAAGAAAAAAACTGACGATCCTGAACCAGAACCCGATCCACCGGCAACAACTACCGGCGCCTCTACAAAAATATATCCTGATACCGTATGGGCTACCACCGGCACCGGACCACACCTGATCTTTCAATTCAAATTCGACTCCACACAAGCCAGGCTCGATAATTTCGGAAACCCATCGACGGTTGCTGCGGGCAATGGTGCTTACTCTCCACGCTTCAACCGCATGGCTGCGCATTATGTAGAGCTGGCACAGGGCGACCTTACAGCGCTTGGAGGCGGCAAGGTATTATACAAAGCTCCTGAAACAACCAAAGGCGGCCCTAATGCCATCGACTTCAGCCAATCGACTGTGGTAAGGCAGGGCGTGACCTTCTACTCTATTCCACTGAGCCAGATCACAGCGGGCACTTACAAATGGCTGCGCCTGTCTTTATCTTACCAGAATTATGATATCCCGTACAAGGCCAATGCGATTCCGGGCAATCACATCGGCAACGGCACACTGGCTTCTTTCCTGGGCTATAAAACCTATGTTGAAAAATACAAGATCAAAACGCAGGACTATGTGCCTTCTGCATCGGTAGGCGGGCCTAATACCACCCACCCGCAGGGCTATTGGGGCTTTGAAACCAATGTCAGCGGCTTTGGCTATTATATGATCGACGGGCAGGCTTCTTCGGGCGCCACGACCGTGGTAAATCCTAATTTTGCCAATTCGCCGATCCCTGCAGGCAGCTGTGTAGTAACAGCCGTGTTTGCGGATAACAACGGAACCGCGCAGCCTCTCACCATTACCGGCAGCGAAACACAGAATATCGTGATCACGGTTTCCTTATCTACCAACAAAAGCTTTGAGTGGCATGAAGTAACCGTGGATGGCTACTACCAGCCTGAAAGCGGCGAATACCCTGTAGATATGGGCATCCGCGGTATGATCCCGAAAGTTCAATACTAAAAACGTATAGTCATGACACTGAAAAAAATTGCATCGTTCTTCCTCTTGTTTTTCCTGCTCAGCGCAGTAAAGCTTAAGGCACAAACTGTTTACATTACGGAAAGCGGTAAGAAATACCACGCCAAAAATTGCAGTATCGTGAAAACGGGCAAGAAAGGCATCGAGCTGGCCGAGGCAAAAAAGCAGGGATACGAACCCTGCAAAAGCTGCAAAGCCGATGAGATAACCGAGTCGAAGCAGTCGCCGGCCAAGGCCAAAGAGGCTACCAAGACAGGAGCAAAGTAGTACCGTAGAAACGTTAATTTTCTACAAATGCTTAATCGCGGTTAAGCTTTTAAAATTCAGAGTGATCCAAACACAAATTAAAACAAACCCAACATCATGAAAAAAGTAATTTTAATCGCAGCTTGTTTATTAAGCTTAACAACTGTAAATGCACAGAAAGCCGCTAACGGCGAGAGAAAAGCCGCTAACAAAGAGGCCAAAAATGCTACCCCTGAGCAGCGTGCACAAAAACATGTAGATGGCCTCGCCGCAGAGATCACCTTAACGGAAGACCAAAAGCCTAAAATTTACGACCTTGCTTTGGCAAAAGTGAAAAAAGCGGATGAGATCCGTGCGAAATACAAAACGGCTGAAAACAAGGAAGGTAAAGAAGCCGAAATGAAAGCCCTGAAAAAAGAGTTTCACACGAATGTAAAGGCGGTATTAACGCCAGAGCAGATCGAGAAACTGAAAGCGGTTCAGAAAGAGAAAAAAGCTGCCGGCAAACCAACGGCACTGGACGCAGACTAATCGTTGATACACAATGGATACAAAAGAAAAGCCCCCGCGATGGATCGTGGGGGCTTTTTTTAATACTCGTCTTCGTTAAAAAAGAAGTCGTCTTTCGTCGGGTAATCCGGCCAGATCTCTTCTATGGTTTCATAGGCTTCTCCCTCATCTTCCATCTCCTGCAGGTTCTCTATCACTTCCATCGGTGCACCGGAACGAATGGCGAAATCTATTAATTCATCCTTAGTTGCCGGCCAAGGTGCATCTTCTAACCATGATGCCAATTCTAATGTCCAATACATAATGCTCTATTTTTATTTTCCTGCAAAAGTAAAAATTTAATTGAATTATACTAATCTTTGATATAAAAAATAAGGGCGGGTTAACATTTGTACAAATAACTGAATTTCAATAAATTAAATCTAAATCCGGAAGCTTTTTTCAAAAAGGGAAGCTTCTTTACTTTCCAGGATGAGCCTGTATTCACCTTTTTTAAGATTTGCCACATTAAAGCTGGCGCTATAGTCGCTTCCCTGCGGCAGAAGCCATTTTCCGAAGATCTCGGATACGGTATTGCCTTTCGCATCCACAATATAGCAGTAGGAGTAACACTCCCGGGCTACGGCATAAGGAATGTTGGCCCTGAAGCGGACCGGGTAATCGTTGACATCGCCATAAGCTGTCACAACGGCCTTTTTGAGAAGGGTATACCAGGGCAGTGGCTCTCCTTTGAGCCCCGAAACAAAAGCGCGGAGCATCCCGGCCAGGGAATCGTTTTTGTGAGTGATATTGGCGGTTTCTTTTTGGTCGCTGATAGCCCACACGGCATATTGCTGGGTATTCTGGTCGATGGGGTTACTGTTGAGGTAGCGTGCCAGCAAAACCAGGCTGCTATCGGCCATTTTTCCGGAGGTATAAGGAACTCCGGCTTTGGGGCCGGATTTACTGGCTTCACAGCAAAAGCCTTTCATGTTAAAGCGTTTGGTTTCCTTTGGCTTCAGGGCCAGGATCTCGCGGCGGGTCATCAGGATGTCCTGGTAGTCGCTTTTCCCGCCGTCGGAATTGAAGCGCCAGCCGGCAGGGATCGTCACATACAAGGAATCATTCAACAGGTTGGATACGCTATAGTCGAGCTGCAGGCCACCGCTGCAAAGGGCTTTGGCGCTGATGTATTTGCGGTCGAGCGCTTTCTGAACATCGACCACCGTTCTACCATAAGCCTGCAGTGAGAGCAATAGCCCGGCGCCGGCAGCGAATAAAACAAATCCCGTTCTCATCTTTCCTCCTTTTTAAGTGATATAATACTTAAATTATATTTTAGTGACATGTCAAATCTTTTTTTATCTTGCTATCACTTAGCCTGAGATCGCCCCGGGCTGCCGGTATATCCTGCAGCCCCTGCTATCCTGCTGACATAAAACCTAACACATACAGATGAATCTGAAAATACGTTTAACGGTGATGAGCTTCCTGCAGTTTTTTGTATGGGGAGCCTGGCTTATTACAGTAGCAAATTATTGGTTTGGAACCAAGCAATGGGACGCCACTCAATTCAGCGCGATCTTTTCTACCATGGGAATAGCGTCTATTTTTATGCCGACGATATGCGGTATTATTGCCGACAGGTGGCTAAACGCGGAGAAGCTGTATGGCATTTTGCACATACTGGGCGGCATTACCCTGGCCTGTGTCCCGCAAATTGACAACCCGACGAGCTTTTTCTGGGTGATCCTGGTGGCAATGATCTTTTACATGCCAACCATTGCCTTGTCGAATTCGGTGGCTTACAATGCCTTAAAAAATAACGGTGCGGATGTGATTAAGGATTTTCCTCCTATCAGGGTTTGGGGCACGGTGGGCTTCATTGCCGCCATGTGGATTACCAATCTCACCGGCAACAAGGCATCTGAAAATCAATTTTACATTGCTGCTACGGCTGCCATCGGCCTGGGAATTTATGCTTTCTCCTTACCGCACTGCAAGCCACAGCATAAAACCGAGCACAATCATTCGTTCCTGGATTTAATAGGCTTGACGTCTTTTAAATTATTTGCCAATTACAAGCTGGCTTTATTTTTTGTATTCAGTATGTTCCTGGGCGCGGCGCTACAGCTTACCAACGCCTACGGCGATGTTTTCCTGGACGATTTCAAGCACCAGCCGCAGTACGCCGATTCTTTTGTGGTAAAATATTCCACAATCATTATGTCCATTTCCCAGATCTCCGAAACGCTTTTCATTTTAGCCATTCCTTTTTTCTTAAAAAAATTCGGAATCAAAATGGTGATGCTCTTCAGCATGATTGCCTGGGTTTTGCGCTTTGGCTTATTCGCCTACGGCAATCCAACAGAAGGCTTATGGATGATCGTGGCTTCCTGCATCGTGTATGGAATGGCCTTTGACTTTTTCAATGTGTCGGGATCGCTGTTTATTGAAACGTCCACCAATTCAACGATCCGCTCATCGGCCCAGGGTTTGTTTATGATGATGACCAATGGCGTCGGCGCGATCTTCGGCAGCCTGTCGAGCGGCTACCTGATTGATCATTTTTTCACATCCGAAACAGGTAAGGACTGGCATAACATCTGGCTGACATTTGCGGCTTATGCACTCGTGATTGCGATCCTATTTGCGGTCCTGTTTAAGCACAAACACAATCCGCAGGAGGTTGAGAGGATCAGCCATTAAAAGCGGGATGCGCTGGCATAAACATTTAAAAAAAGTATTACATTTACAAGTACAAGACTAATCACCAAACACATCAACTCATATGATAACTTTAGACACAAAAAAAATCATCATCACTACCGATTTTTCTGAAACATCTTTGCTGGCGATCAAGCACGGAGCATTTTTGGCGCAATACACCAAAGGGGAAGTTTACCTCCTGCATGTCATCACCAAACACTGGGAGCACTTCAACGTTTTTATGCCGAATGTAACGCTGGAAAGCATTGAACAGGGCTCGAGCGCGGTGCAGCAAAAACTGGATGAGCTGGCTGCCGGCATTAAAACAGATTATGGTGTCAATGTAACAACAGCGGTAGCTACAGGAAATCCGACTTCCGAGATTGTGAAGTTTGCGAAAGAAGTAGGTGCCGGTATGATTGTGATGGGAACTCATGGCTACAGTGCCTGGGAAGATCTGACGATTGGCAGCAATGCGCTGAAAGTGATTACCAAAAGCCCATGCCCTGTGATGACGATGAGCGAGCACGCCACGAAGCTGGGTTATAAAAATATTATTCTGCCTATTGATAATTCGCCACACACCCGCCAGAAAGTGGTACTGACCCTGGAGCTTGCCAAGCATTTTGCTGCGCATGTACACATTGTCGGCTTACTGGCTACCAACGAAGAGAATGAAAAAGGCTCTATGGAGGTGATGCTTCACCAGGTAGAGACAGCGGCTAAGGACAAAGGGCTGAACTATACCGTCAAGCTGATTGAAAAGGTAAAAAACAGGGCGGTGGCTATTGTAAACTATTGCCATGAGGTAAATGGGGATCTGATCACGATCATGACCGACCAGGATGCCGAGGTGAGCGGCTTCTTCTTAGGTCCTTTCTCCTTACAGGTGATCCACCATGCCAAAGCACCGGTATTGAGCATTAAGCCGGAAGAGCATCCTGAAAATGCCAGCTGGAGCATCCTTGCAGGAACATCCGGAAACTAATTACTTATTTATTTTTTGAAGAAAGGCGTCACAGTATATGTGACGCCTTTCTTTTTGGAGGTTTGTCCTCCTGCTTCTGTCATCAGGCCCTCCTTCATCGTACTATGTTAAAAACATGTAGTTGCAATAAATTTGTTACCTTTGCCGGGCAAATTGGTTTTTAGAAAACAAAGGGTTTTCAAAAATGAAAAGGGAATCATGTGAAAATCATGAACAGTGCCCGCTGCTGTAAGTCTTAAAAGGGTTTTTAAAAACAACACACCACTGTCATCACGACGCGTCGTGATGATGGGAAGGTTTAAAAACCAGGACGAGTCAGAAGACCTGCCACTTTGCATTTGGAAGCTTTCGGGGAAACAAAAGCGAGCAAAACAGCTGTACGCGTTTTTATAAACGTGCTGTTTTTATTTCCCCATTGGATACTGTATTATGAATTTGATCAAGGCACCGGCATATTCCTTATGTTCTGTATCTGCAAGGGTAATGGCTCTTGCGGTATGCCTGGCAGCTGCATCTACAGCCCATTCACAGACCAAAGATACAGTTACCTATCATTCTACTTTGATGGTTGATGTGATTGCGACTCCGCAGATCTACCAAACCACGCTGCAACCTTCCAAAAAAACGCAGGCCTTCGATAGCCTGACCCTGGCGCGGTCTTCGTCGCGCAGCTTATCGGAATTCCTTGCCGAGCAATCAACGATCTATATCAAATCCTATGGCGGCGGCAACATTGCGACGACGAGCTTCCGCGGCGGAAATGCTAACCACACGGCCCTGCTCTGGAACGGGCTCAACATTCAGAATGCCATGCTCGGACAAACGGACCTGAGCATTATCCCGGTTTTGTTTTTTGATAACCTGAGCCTGGAATACGGCGGTGGCAGCGCCCTGTGGGGAAGCGGCGCTATAGGTGGAAGTATTCGCCTCGACAATAAATTGCCGTTTAACGGCGGTACCCGCACCAGGCTCCAGATGAGCCTGGGCAGCTTCGACACCAGGAAAATAGCGGCTTCGGTGTTGCTGAGCTATAAGCGGATGGCCTCGAGCACGCGCTTATATTACACCGGCTCAAAGAATGATTATTCTTACAGGGATACAACCGACAAGGAACAGCCCGATAAGCGCATGCCTCACGCCGACTATACAAGCGCCGGGCTGATGCAGGAATTGTCTTTCCACTTAACCGGCAGGCAAACGCTGAATGTGAGGGCCTGGTATAACAAGACCGATCGCAATTTGCCTTCATACACCTCGCTGATCAGCAAGCGCAGCCAATACGACGAGACCCTGAAGCTGAATGCAGACTGGAACCTGTGGTACAGGGGAATCACTTCTACTGTAAGACTGGCGGGCTTTCATGATAAACTCAACTATACCGACAGCCTGAGTAACATTTTCAGCAAGTCGAGGATCAATACGCTGATTGCCGAGAGCGATAATGTGTATGCCTTCCGCCAGCATTCCTTTGGGCTTGGCGCCAATTATACACGCTACCAGAGCGCCATGCCGGTAGAGGTGATCCGGAACGGCTCAATGATGGATTCGACCATCCGGCATGAGCAGGTAAAGTTTGCCTTATTTGCCTTGTACAAGATCAGCCTTTTTAAAGCCCGGTTCAATTACGACATTACGGTGCGAAAAGAGTTTACAAGCCAAACGGAGATTCCCTTTACCGGAAATACCGGCATTCACTACCAGGTGTTGCCGTGGCTCGGCCTAAAACTGAGTGCAAATAAGGCTTACAGGCAGCCGACACTCAACGACCTGTACTGGCCACAGGGCGGAAACATCAACCTGAAGCCGGAAGAGAGCTATGAGGTGGATGGAGGCCTGAGTCTGCGAAAAACAAAAAACCGCTTTTCCTTCTTTTTTGAAGGCACCTATTTCAACAGGCATACCACCAACTGGATCATCTGGCTCCCAACAGCCTCGGCTTATTTCAGCCCGCGCAACGTGGCCAAAGTGTATAGCCGCGGCACGGAAAGCAGAACGGAACTCACGTATAAGCAAAAAGACCTTTACCTGAAACTTGGTGTTACAACAGCTTATGTGCTCTCCACCAACGAGGAGGGCACCAATGAAAATGACAATGCCATCGGGAGGCAGCTCATCTACACACCGCGCTACACGGGGCAGTCGGCGCTTACCTGTACTTACCAGGGCTTCACCTTATTGTTTACGCAGAGCTATATGGGCTACCGCTTTACCTCTACGGATAATACCAGCTGGCTTCATCCCTACTACCTGGCGAATGCAAAGCTCGCTTATAAATATGCGTTTAATAAGGTGACGATTGAATTCTTTGCCGGCGTTAATAACATCTTCAATAAGGATTACATGGCGGTAGCCAACCGCCCGATGCCACTGAGAAATTACGAGGCCGGACTGGCGCTGCATTATCAAAAGAAAAAATAAATCAAACATCCATAAACCATAAACAACACAACATGAACAAAACAATTACCAAAAAATTAGCCCTGATCTTCGGTCTTGCAGCAACCCTGCAAACACAGGCACAGGTAACGGTGGAAACATTCGATACGTTTACGCTTTCTCCTAATTCGTATTATAAGGATACAGTTGCTAGCAGCTGGTCGACAAGCCAGGCCGATTTTCAGTATGACTGGAGCGGCACTACAGGATCGGGCTACTGGAAAACAGGAAGCGCTTATACCAATGTGAAAGATACGGTTAACGGTACTTATACTAACCTGTACGGGAATATCACCAACGGCGGCTTCAGCGGAAATAATTACGCGACGATCCAGGATCCGGCCATGATCAAAATCAAAAACCTGTCTATGGTTTCCGGTTTTTTCATTACCAATACCACCTTTGCCTGGAAGACGATTAAGAACGGTAACATGTTCTCGCGCAAATTCGGAGATACTACCGGCACAGGTTCCGGAACCAGCATTCCACAAGGGCAATACCCGGACTGGTTTCTCCTGAAAGTTGTAGGTTACAGGAATGGCACTCCAGCCAATGATACGGTTAAATTTTACCTGGCCGATTACAGGCCTACAGGAACGGCTAATGATTATGTGGTGAAGAACTGGCAATTTGTGAACTGTACCGCCTTAGGAATTGTAGACAGCATCCGTTTTCACCTGAGCTCCAGCGACAATTCATTTGGCTTCATGAATACGCCTTCTTATTTCAGCATCGACAATTTCACGACCAATACAACGGTTGGTGTGCATGAGCTGGAAAGCATCACCAATATTTCCTTGTTCCCGAACCCGACTACTGACAAGCTTTTTGTGAGCTACACTACAGAAAGGCCACAGACTTTGTCTATCCGCATGACGGATATTACAGGCAAGGAAGTGATGCAAACGCAACTGCAGGGACTTGCGGGACCAAACCTGCTTCCCCTGGAAATAGCAACGCTGGAGAATGGCGCCTACTTTATAACGATCAGTGACGGCGCTTCTTCCAAAACAACCAAGTTCATTAAGCTTTAAAAAGAACCGGTTCTTTTCTCAAACCCTCATAATCGTATTATGGGGGTTTGTTTTTTTATTCCATCCGCCCTGCGTAACCTTGCGGGAGCGGAAAAGAAAGAATCGCAAAAAAGCCGGTGAAAATATTTACCTTTACCCAAAACGATTGCTGCATGGATAACATTGATATCAAGATCTTAAATGTGTTACAAAAGGACGCCACCATTTCGGTGAAAGACGTTGCTAAAAAAGTGGGCTTATCCTACACGCCTACCTACGAGCGGATCAAGCAGCTGGAGGAATCGGGCGTCATTAAAAGCCGCGCAACGATCTTAGATCCTTCCAGGGTCGGCATTAAACTGTTTGTGTATTGCAATATCACGCTTAAGGAGCAATCTAAAAAAAGCTTACTGGATTTCGAGAAAAGCGTCTCGAAGATCCAGGAGATCATGGAAGTGATCAGCCTTTCCGGGAACTATGATTACATGCTGAAAATTGCAACACGCGACATCGAATCCTACAATAGCTTTGTGATGAACAAGCTGGCCAACATCCCTAATATCGGGCAGTACCACAGCAACATTGTGATGAGCATTGTAAAACACGAAACGGCTTTTTACCTTCCGGAGGAAGAATAGCTAACGAATCAGCTGCCGTTTTTTACAGAACGCTTCTTTTATTTTTTCATTGCATAAATTGCCTATGCTGCCTTCATGCACATGGTGTAAAGTCCTTTCTGCTTCAAAGGTCTTCTCCCCGACCTGCCGTGCTACTTCCCTATATGCATCCCTGAAAGGCATACCTGCAAGCACGAGGCTATTTACCTTTTCAACGGTAAAGAGGTTGAGGTAGCTCTCATCCTCCAGGAGGTCTTTTTTCACGATGCAATTTTCAAGCATCAGCACCATCATATCCATACAGTGTTTCAATTCGCTGATGGCCGGAAATAAACATTCCTTGGTGAGCTGCATGTCGCGGTGGTAGCCCGAAGGCAGATTGGTGGTCAGCAGCGTCAGCTCATTGGGTAAAGCCTGGATGCGATTACATTTGGCGCGGATCAGCTCAAAGACGTCGGGATTTTTTTTATGGGGCATGATGCTGCTGCCGGTTGTCAACACATCCGGAAACGAGATGAAGCCGAAATTCTGATTCATATACAAGCAGGCATCCGCCGAAAAACGCGATAAGGTTGCCGCCAGCGATGCCATGGCCATTGCCATGATCTTCTCCGTCTTTCCCCTCGTCATTTGCGCATACACCACATTATAGTTGAGGTCTTCCATTTTCAGCAGCTCTGTTGTAAGCCTTCTGTCCAAAGGAAAAGAGGAGCCGTAGCCGGCACCCGAGCCCAGGGGATTTTTGTTGGCAATATGATAAGCAGCGATCAGGAGCTCCAGGTCGTCGGACAGGCTTTCGGCATAAGCGCCAAACCATAAACCGAAAGAGGAAGGCATGGCCAGCTGCATGTGCGTGTAACCGGGTAAAAGAGAAGTGCGGTGTAATTCACTCTGCGAAAGAAAGCTATGAAACAGCTTTTCTGTTTTCTCCGCAAGCATAACGATCTCCTGCTTAATGTATAATTTGATGTCGAGCAGGGACTGGTCGTTCCTTGAGCGGCCGCAATGAATCTTCTTTCCGGCTTCGCCCTTGCTTCTTGTCAATAAGAGCTCGATCTGCGAGTGCACATCCTCTACCCCATCTTCGATGACAAAGCTTCCGGCTTCCACGGTTTGCATGATTACATTCAGGCCATCTTTTAGCTGAAGCCATTCACTTTCCGAAAGTAGGCCGATGGAAAGGAGCATTTCCGCATGTGCCAGAGAGCCTTTGATATCAGCCGCCGCCAGGCAGAGGTCCCAGGTTTTGTCGCTTCCGATGGTAAAGCGCTCCACGGTGCGTTGGATCTCGGTGAGCTCTTCCTGTGTATTTTTTTGCCAGAGTTTCATAACAGATCATTTAATGTGTTCAATAAACGGATGTAAAGCTCAATGCCTTCTTCTATTTCCTGTACAAAAATAAATTCATCGGCAGTGTGGGAGCGTGCCGAATCGCCCGGCCCCATTTTAATTGTCGGGAAGCTCATCAATGCCTGATCCGAAGTGGTGGGCGACCCGTAAAGAGACCTCCCTACCTGTATGCCGGCGCGTACCAGGGGATGCGTGGTTTCTATGACCGAAGGATTTAATCTCAGCGACCGGGGCAACAGCTCGCAGCTGGTATTTGCTTTAATAATCTCCAGCACTTCTGCATTGGAATACTGATCCGTTGTGCGGATGTCTACGGTAAACGCACAGGAATCAGGAACGATATTATGCTGCAGGCCTGCACGGATCATGCTCACCGTCATTTTCACCGGCCCCAGTGTAGGAGATACTTTTGGAAACCGGAAGGTCCTGAACCACTCGAGGTCCCGCATTGCTTCGTAAATGGCATTCTTTCCTTCTTCCCTGGCGGCGTGCCCCGAAATTCCCTGCGCCACACATTCGATGACCATCAGGCCTTTTTCCGCCACGGCGATCTGCATTTGTGTAGGCTCACCTACTATCCCAAACGAAAGATTTCCCAGGTGAGGCAGGAGCAATTCGATCCCGTTCTTCCCGGAAATTTCCTCCTCGGCAGAGGCCACGTAAATGAGGTTGAAATTGAGATCCGAGCGGTTGTAAAATTCCAGGAAACAAGCCAGCAAAGATACCAACGCACCGCCGGCATCATTACTTCCAAGACCAAATAACTTTCCGTCCTTTACCTCCGGCAAAAATGGATTCATTGTATACTGTGCATTCGGCTTAACGGTATCGTGGTGGGAATTCAGCAGCAGGCCTGGCTTTGAAGGGTGGTAATGCTTGTTTTTTACCCACACATTATTCAAGAGCCGCTCTGCCCCTATTCCCCTTTGCTCAAAAAAGTCATGGATTGCATCGGCTGTCTGATGCTCTGTTTTGCTGAAAGATTCTATGGCAATGAGCTGCTTCAATAGGGCAATTGCCTCTTCCTGTTTTTGTTTCATTTGCTTACAATTAGAGTTCCATCATCGGGATAAGTTCTGTTCAAAACGGTTTTCGCATGGCATACCAGGACTGTTTTGACACCACCTCTGGTGGCTTCAAACGCATTGTCGAGCTTCGGGATCATCCCTTTCGAAATGATGCCCTTCTCTTTCAATGCTTCATAGGTCAGCGGATTCAAGACCGGCAGCTGCGACTCTTCATTGTCCGGGTCCAACAGGACGCCGTTTTTTTCAAAACAGTAAATCAACGAAACATCAAAGGAAGCCGAAAGCGCCACCGCTATTTTTGCGGCCATTGTATCCGCATTGGTATTCAGCAGGCTTCCTGCCCCGTCGTGTGTTATAGCACTAAGCACGGGAACAATGCCTGCGTTCAGAAGCCCCGTCAATTCCCTGACGTTGACGCCGCCTTCGGCCACGTCGCCCACATATCCGAAGTCGGTTCCTGCGCCCATTCTCTTTTGGCTTTTCACCAGGTTGCCATCGGCTCCGCAAAAGCCCATGGCGTTGCATTGAGCAGCCTGCAAAGCGGCAACTATTCTTTTATTGATGAGGCCGCAATAGACCATCACCGCAATGTCGAGCGTATCTGCATCCGTCACGCGTCTTCCGTCTACCAGGGTTTGCGGGACTCCCAGCCTGTCTGCCAGCTTCGTTGCCAGTTTTCCTCCACCGTGGATCAGAATTTTAGGACCGCTGATCCGGCAGAAATCCACCAGGAAATGGCGGAGGCTCTCCGCATCGTCGATGCTGTTCCCTCCAATTTTTATGACCTGTAACTTCTCCATCTTATCACATTGCATTCAACATCCGCCTGATGACTGCCTGCGCCGCATAGATCCTGTTTTCCGCCTGTGCCCGGATGAGCGACTGCGGGCCGTCGAGGAGCTCATCACTTAATTCCATATTTCTTCTCACCGGCAGGCAGTGCATCACTTTCGCGGCATTGGTTACTTTCATTCTCTCCCCGTCGGGCATCCAGTTTGAGCTCAGCGGCCTCACCTGCCCGTAACTGCTGTAGGATGACCAGTTCTTGATATACACAAAATCGGCATCCGCCAGCGCTTTCTGCTGATCGTATTCAATCTGGGCGCCACGTGTATAGTCCTCGCAAAGCTCATAGCCTTCAGGCTGTGTGATGGTGAGATCGTAGCCGGATTGAAGCACCCATTCCGAAAACGAATTGGCAACGGCCTGCGGTAAAGCTTTGATATGAGGCGCCCAGCTAAGAACGACCTTAGGCTTTTCTGTTTTTTTATATTCCCCGATCGTCATGAGGTCTGCCAGGCTTTGCAAAGGATGCAGCGTTGCCGATTCCATGCTGATCACAGGAACGTTGCTGTACTTCATGAACTGTAACAACACTTTTTCGCTATAGTCCTCTGCCCTGTCTTTCAACCCGGGAAAACAGCGGAGGGCGATAATATCGCAATACAATCCCATAACCGCCGCCGCATCTTTGACATGCTCTACCTTATCGCCGTTCATCACCACACCGCTGTCATACTCCAGGGCCCAGCCTTCTGCGCCGATGTTCATCACCATCACCTGCATGCCCAGGTTAAGCGCTGCCTTCTGTGTGCTGAGCCGCGTGCGCAGGCTCATATTAAAAAATATCAGGCCCAGCGTTTTATGTTTCCCTGCCAGGGCATGGGCAAATGGATCCTGCTTCAGGGCCAGGGCTTCTTCTATCAATTGGGCCGGGTTGGCGACGTCGTGTACCGTTGTGAAATACTTCATAGCCGATCAGTTCAGAGAGTAGTTAAGGGCATCGATAAACAAATCGATCTCCTGTTTGGAAATCGTGAGGGAAGGCAGGATGCGGATGGTATGCTTATCGGAAGCCGATCCTGTAAAGATATAATGGCTGAACAGGAGCTCTTTCCTGATCTCCTCAACAGGCTGATACAGCTCGATGCCCGTCATCAGGCCGAGGGTTCTCAGTTCTTTGATTCGCGGTATTTTCTGAAGCTCAGCCTTCAGGTAATTTCCTTTTTCCAAAGCGCCTTCGATGAGCCCTTCTTTTTCAATAACATTCAATACCGCAAGGGCTGCTGCACAAGCGAGGTAATTGCCGCCAAAGGTGGTGCCCAGCATTTCTTTCCGGGCTTTGATCTCAGGGCTGATCAGTACACCGCCTATGGGAAAGCCATTGCCCATGCCTTTGGCGATGGTGATGAGGTCGGGCCTGATGCCCGCATGCTGATGGGCAAAAAATTTTCCGGAGCGCCCGTAACCCGATTGCACTTCATCCAGGATCAGCACGACGCCTTTTTCGCGGCATTGCTTTTCCATGGCTTTCAGAAAATCAGCGGAAGGAATCTGTACGCCCGCTACACCCTGGATGCCTTCTATGATCACCGCGCAGGTCTCTTCATCTATTTCCTTTTCAAGAGCGGGAATATCGTTCAGAGGCAAAAAGCGGATATGTTCATTTTCGTTGACAGGCGCGCTGATCCGCGGGTTATCCGTGGTGGAGACTGCCAGCGAGGTGCGCCCGTGAAAAGAAGACCTGAAGGCGATGATCTTTTTTCTTCCGTTGTGAAAAGAAGCAAGCTTAAAGGCATTCTCATTCGCTTCGGCACCGGAGTTGCACAGAAACAGGCTGTAATCCGGGCAGCCGGAGAGCCTTCCCAATTTTTCGGAAAGCTCCTGCTGCAGATTTATTTTTACCGAGTTGGAATAAAAGCCGATCTGCTCAAGTTGCTCCGTGATGCTGCTCACATAATGGGGATGGCTGTGCCCGATGGAAATAACGGCATGCCCGCCGTAAAGATCCAGGTAGCGCGTCCCCTTGTCATCCCACAACACGGAGCCTTTGGCTTTTGTGATCTCTATATCAAAAACAGAATAAACGTCGAATGGTTTCATGGTCAGAATGCAGATGCTTTAAGTTTTAATCCTGTTGTTTCGGGGAGCCCGAAGAGGAGGTTCATATTCTGAACAGCCTGTCCGGAAGCGCCTTTCAGCAGGTTATCGATCACGCTCACGATCATGAGCTGATCGTTGTGTTTTTCGAGGTAGAGCAAACATTTGTTGGTGTTGACTACCTGCTTAAGGTCAATGGTCTTTGTACTCAGATGCACAAAGGGATGCGTGTTATAATAGCTTTCAAAAAGCTCCCGGAGCGATTCCGCATCTACGGTTGTTTTCAGGGAAATGCTCGCGAGAATGCCCCGTGTAAAGGAACCGCGCTGCGGCACCATAACTGTCGTGTGCTCAAAACCGGGCTGAAGCTTGCGGATGCTTTGGCCAATCTCTGTCAGGTGCTCATGCACAAACGGCTTGTACACCGAGTGGTTATTCTGCCTCCTGCTGAAATGCGAGGTTTCGCTGAAGGCCTGCCCTGCCCCGGTTGAGCCGGTGGTGCAGGATATAAATACATCCGACCGGAGCAGCTTGTGTTTTGCGAGGGGCAACAAGGCCAGTTGAATGGCAGTGGCAAAGCAACCGGGGTTTGCGATCTTCCCGGCTTTGGCAATTTCTTTTTTATTCAGCTCCGGCAAGCCATACACAAAAGCATGCTCCTCCTCTTGCGCAATTCTGAAATCGCGGCTCAGGTCAATCACTTTGATGCTTTCCCGAAAGGCTTGCTCAGCCATGATCTTTTTTGCCTCTCCATGTGCCACACATAGAAATACGACATCAATATCAGGCAGGACCTGATCTGTAAACCTCTGGTTCAGCTCTCCCAACAAATCGGTATGCACGTCTGAGATCAGCTTACCCGCCTGGCTTTTGCTATGCACAAATGCCAGCTCCACAGCCGGATGAAATACCAGCAGGCGCAACAACTCACCACCGGTATAACCGGCGCCTCCGAAAATTCCCACTCTTAGCCTAGTCATGTTGCAGAGCTGCGTTTACCTGGTTATAAATGGAAGTCTGGTTTCCGAAGATCTTTGTGAATCCTTTCACATCCTCTCCCGACCAGCCTTTGTTCATTTCTCCGTAGCTGCCGAACCTGGCAGACATCAGGTCATGATCACTCTGAATCCCGTTCAAAATAAAACGGTGCGGTAATAAACTGACATACACCTGCCCCGTGACTGTTGCCTGCATGCTGCTGAACAAGGCTTCGATATCTCTCATCACCGGGTCCAGCATTTGCCCTTCATGCAACCAGTTGCCGTACCAGGCAGCCAGCTGGTCTTTCCAATACAGCTGCCATTTGGTGAGTACGTGTTTTTCCAGCAGGTGATGCGCTTTGATGATGATGAGAGGCGCTGCCGCCTCAAAGCCAACGCGCCCTTTGATCCCTATGATGGTATCGCCCACATGGATGTCTCTTCCGATACCATATGGCTGCGCCACAGCCTGCAGGTATTCGATCGCTTCGACCGGGCTGGCAAATAGTTTCCCATCGATGCTTTTAAGCTCACCGCGTTCAAATCCGAGTACGAGGTCTTTCGGCTGATGCTCTGTGATTGCCGTTGGCCAGGCCTCTTCCGGTAAATATGTCTGCGAGCTGAGGGTTTCCTTTCCGCCGACCGAGGTGCCCCAGATGCCTTTGTTTACGCTGTAAGCGGCTTTCACAAAATCGTAGGTGATGCCATGCTCTTTCAGAAAGCGGATCTCATCTTCCCTGCTCAATTGATGATCCCTGATAGGAGTAAGGACTTTGATGTCCGGCGCCAGGTGCTGGAAGATCATATCGAAGCGAACCTGGTCATTGCCGGCGCCGGTGCTGCCATGAGCAATGCTATCAATGTTCAGCTCTTTGGCATACTCTGCTACAGAGATCGCCTGGATGGCCCGCTCGGCACTGACACTTAAGGGATAAGTGGTATTTTTCAATACGTTCCCAAAGATCAGGTAGCGGATGCAGCTTTTGTAATACTTCTCACGCACATCAATGCATTTGAAGGAAGCCAGGCCGACCTGATGTGCTTTTTTCTCCAGCTCCAGGATGTCGGCAGCACTAAAAGCACCTGTATTGATGGTCACGGCATGTACTTCGTAATGCCTGATCTTACTGAGGTACACGGCACAATAGGTTGTATCCAGGCCGCCACTATAGGCCAGGACAATTTTGGGAGCCTTGATTTTATCTTGTGTTGCTGTCATTTTTTCTGATGATGGGTTGTTTTAGATTTTTCCGGGCGAATGAGGCGTGTAAATACATTAGAGCGCTTCTCGGGTTTCTGCTCCGGCCTTTCAGCCGCTTTCTCTTTTTCCTTGTCCTGCTGGTCGTAAAGCATAGCCGTGCAAAGGCAGTTTTTAAATTCCTTGCTCGTGAGTATGCTATAGTTAACACAACTTTTGCATCCATTCCAGAATTGCTCATCCGTTGTAAGCTCCGAATAGGTTACCGGTTCATAGCCCAGGCCCGAGTTTATTTTCATCACTGCGAGGCCGGTAGTTAAACCAAAGACTTTGGCCCCGGGATATTTTGTTCTCGATAATTCGAAGATTTTATGTTTGATCAGCCTGGCGAGCCCGTCCTTGCGATACGCCGGCGCAACGATGAGACCGGAGTTGGCGACATACTCGCCCGACTGCCAGGTTTCGATGTAGCAAAATCCTGCCCAGAGGTTTGTGCTTGTAAAGGCAATAACCGCCTTCCCTTCCATCATCTTTTGCCGGATGTACTCGCCGGAGCGCTTGGCAATGCCGGTACCGCGAATCCTGGCAGAAGATTCCATTTCCGCGCAGATCTGATCCGCATAGTCCAGGTGATCTATCCCCGCAATTTGAATACTAAACGTTGACATGGTGACTCTTTTTTTGCTTGCAAATATACACAAAAAGTCATATTATCTAAATTAAATACAAACAACAGATATATTTATCTATAAATACCTAATAAATAAGATTTTATATTTAATACCGATGCCAAGATCAGGTGCATAGCGTTCCAATTTGACGTCGCAAGTGATAGCCTGGTTATCGCAATAATTGGTAAATTTACTCCGCTATGAAACTATACTATTGCCTGCCTGCACTCGTCTTATTAAGCGCTTGTATTAAGGACAAACCCCAGGAACCTGTGAAATCGGGAACTACCATTAATACGCAAAGCAAGGTGCTTGTTGTAAACGAAGGCGGCTTCGGTTATAACAATGCGGACATCACGGTATATGATCCTGCTTCGGGGAGCATGACCGATAACTATTACAGGCAGCAAAACAACAACGAGGCCTTAGGCGATGTGTGCCAGAGCGTTTGTAAATTCAACAACCGCTATTACCTGATGATGAATAATTCGAATAAGGTCATGGTGGTGAATGCCGATAATTTCGCGAAAACAGCCACGATCACGGGCTTCAACTCTCCACGCTACCTGTTGCCGATCACCTACAGCAAGGCTTATGTGAGCGACCTGTACGCTTCTTCCATCCAGGTTGTGGACCTCAACACGAACGCCATTACAGGAACGATTCCCTGCATGAGCGGAACGGAAGAGATGGTGATGATCTACAACAAGGCTTTTGTGACCTGCAGTAATTCTCAGTATTGCTATGTGATCAATGCCGCGGCGGATGCGATAACTGACAGCCTTTTAATTGGAAAGAATGCTTCCAGCCTGGTGCTCGATCGTTATTCCAAATTATGGATTCTTGTGGGAGGCAATAGCAGCCAGGCAGGAAAACTCGTGCGGATCGACCCGGTGACCTTACAGACAGAACTCAGCTTAAGCTTTAGCCTGGCGGATAATCCCAACCACCTGCGCATCAACAAAACGAGGGACACTTTATATTATCTCAACAAAGGCATTCACCGCTTCCTGATCTCCGACAACCAGCTGCCTGCCTCGCCCCTCGTGAATCAGGGTTCAAAAATTTATTATGGCCTGGGCGTGAATCCAAAAGATTATAGCATCTACGCCAGCGATGCTATCGACTATGTTCAGAAATCGAAAATAGAAGTGTATAAGCCCGATGGCAGCCTGAAAAGCAGCTTTACCGCAGGCATTATTTCCAACGGTTTCGTTTTCGAGTAGCCGGGGCTTTTCTAAAGATTCTGCTATCTTTGCTTCAGATTGCAAAGGCATTTACATATTGTTTCCTTCGATATTCCTTATCCTGCGAATTACGGCGGTGTGATCGATGTCTTTCACAAGATCCGTTGCCTGCATCAGAAAGGCATTCTCATTACCCTGCACTGCTTCGAATACGGCGACCGGAAACCTGCGCCGGAGCTCGAAAAATACTGCAACAAAGTGTACTATTACGAACGGCAGACGTCTTTACTGAACCAGTTCTCCACGCTGCCATACAATGTGGCCTCCCGCATCGATCCCAAACTGAAAGAGCGGCTTATGGAAGACGAGTATCCGATCCTGTTTGAGGTATTGCACACCTGCTACCTGCTCAATGATCCGGACCTGAAAACCCGCCGGAAATTTTTCAGGCATAGCAACATCGAGCATGAGTATTTCCGTGAGCTGGCAAAAGCGGAAAGCTCCTTCATCAAAAAAATGTACCTCGCCATGGAGGCCCGCAAGCTTCAACGCTTCGAAAAACAGATCACCCAGGCAGACTGTATCCTGGCAGTGTCGGAGCAGGACCTTGCTTATTTTCAAAAAACCTATCCTCAAACATCCTCCGTCTACCTGCCGAGCTTCCATCCTTTCGATGAACTGCAAAGCAAAACCGGGAAAGGCGATTACATCCTTTACCACGGAAATTTATCGGTACCCGAAAACCATGTGGCGGCGCTGTGGCTCATCGATCATGTTTTTTCAAAGACCAAACACCGCGTGGTGATTGCAGGGCTGAATCCACAGGCCTCCCTGATCGCCAGACTAAAACCTTACAAACACATTGAGCTGAAGGAGAATTGCAGCGGGGAAGAGATGCAAAGGCTGATCAGTGAGGCGCAGATCCACTGCCTGTATACGGCACAGGCCACAGGCCTGAAATTAAAATTACTGAACGTGCTGTATTCGGGAAGGTTTGTACTCGCCAATCCGGCGATGCTGGCAGGAACGCAATTGCATGAGGCCTGTGTGATCTGCGATAGCGGCGAAGCTTATCTGAAAGCGATACAGCAGGTCTTTGAAAACGAATTTACACAAGCCGACATTGAACAAAGGAAAGCCATTCTCTCACCAATGAACAATGAGCCTAAAACAGACTTACTCATTCAGCTCATCAATTAAACGTAAAATTACCTGGTCCCTCACCATCCTGAATAAGAATTTCATCCTTTTTTTTCAGGATGAAACAAATGTTCTATATTTACGGTATAACAACAGGTCCTGTCCCACACTAAACAAAACCAAATGATGTTCCGGGTGCATCACCCAAAACACAAAACACTTATTTCATCCCCTAAACATTAATTTCTGATTAATATGATGAAGTATAAGATTACCTATTTTGCATTCGTCTTTTTCTTATGTTCTACGTTTTCCATCTACGGGCAGGACAGCTTAAAAAGCATTTCCGGAAAAATAATCGATTTTAAAACCAAAGAGCCTGTAGGCTTCGTAATCGTGCAGGTACTTTTTGAGGGGAGCGCTACGCAGAGCCGCAACAATGGGACTTTTAAAATAAACTATAGAATCAAGGAACCGATCATTGTGATCCGGAAATTAGGCTATGAAACGTTGACGATCAACATCGATTCCTCTATGAAGTTTCCGTTGCTAATCAATCTTAAAGCTCAATCCAAAGACCTGTCGGAAGTGATCGTGTCTGCCAATAAGCTTAGCAGGCGCCTGGTGGACAATGCCTTTTACGTAGCGGATTATCAGCTGATCCATAACCAAATCCTGCTTCTTGGCGACATTAATGAAATTCCCTACCTGAGGCTGATCACAAAGGATGGAGAGGTCCTGCATACCACTAAGCTGAAACGACAACCTTACACAACCCTGTTTAAGGATTGCTTTGGCAATGTACATGTGCTCGGTGATTTTTCAAGCACGCAAATTTATATCGCCGACAATAAGATCGGGCTGTTGGATGATGTACGGCTGAGCCTGTTCGACTCGCTGTTGCGCCCCTGCATCCTGGCCAAGGAAGACAATTTTTATTTTGAGAATTGCTACAACCAGGGACAAACCAAACAAGTGTTTGCTATCCATAAGGCTACCAGGAAAATTTACGATTATGGCACTTACAGCAATGAAGCTATGATTGCCATGATTGCCGATGAGGACAGGCTTAACCACAGCAAATATGGTGGCTCCGGCAAAAACGAAATGGAAGATCTGACACCGGAAGAACTGCGGGCGATGAGACGGGCAGAAGATGAGCGGAATTTTTTCAACACCATTATTGCAACCAAGGCTTATATTCCCGTGTTTGCCGATAATGATACGGTTTTCATTTTCGACCATCCCAATAATTTAATTCATAGCTATTTATTGGAGACGAACAAGCCGCTAAAGGTAAAAACGATGGAATACAATCACTTCAAGCAGTGGAAGCCTTTGGTGCTGTTTGATGAGGCGCGGAATGTGTTTTACACAACGTATCTAAGGGATGGCATTGTTACCATAGGGGAAATTAACCGGACTACCGGAAAGATCAACAAGCGCTTTGCGCTGAGCCACACCTTTCCTAAGAACATAAAAATTGATAACGGCATTGTGTATTACATGTACAGGGTTAAATTTACCGACGATAGGATGGCCGTGTATGCGCACCAGCTGGAGTAAGCGGAAACTGCACTAAGAGGTTCATGAACAGGATATTCAAATCCTTCGGCTTCTGACATACAAAACGTTGCTCTTCTGTTTATTAAAACATGGCTGACAACATGTGTTATAAAACCATGCTGCCTTTAACCGACCATGGAACAACATATTGCTCCTACGGAGCAAAAATGCCGTAAACTATAGATAACCAAATCATAAGGGTCAGCCATGATTTATGGCAATAACCACTTGCTCCGGAGGAGCATCCTGTTTATAGGCTAAGATAAAAAAAAGAGGCAAGCGCCCCGGAGGGGCCGCCTGTTGGCTCTCAGGCTCTCAAAGCAATCATCTGCTTTAGCAGAGCATTCAGCTTTTTAACCGGGATATTTTTTTGAGGGTCGATGAGGAAAATTTTCATCCGGGCTCTTTTCTCCAGTAGCAAATCAGGATGATCGATCAGCTTCCCATCTACAATACCGAGGTAGGGCCAGTGATTCTGCTTGTGCAGCCAGAGGTAACAAAACATTTTGCCGCGATAGCAGAAAAAAGGCATGCCGTATTTCATGGCTTCACTTAGCTCCGGATCGGCAGCCAGGATCTGATGGCGAAGAACCTGCAAACAACTTTTTGCCGGCTCTTCCTGCTTCTCATACCAGGTATCGAGTGGGCTCAGCATCCTTTCTTATTTTAAAGCGGCTTTGGCTTCTTCGATGTTCTTTTTGGAATTCCCGACGAAGATGCTGTCGCCGATGAAGATCACCGGGCGTTTCAGAAAGGTATATTCTTCGAGGATGAGCTTCTTGTACTCATTTTCGGTGGACGGCTTGGGATCCAGTGTTTTGTACTTAAGCGCCACGCGGCTAAACAGGGCTTCGTAAGTACCAGCCGCTTTTTTCATGGCTTCCAGCTGGGCAGCCGTGATCTTTTCGGTTTTGATATCCTGGAACTCAAACTTTTTCGCCTTAAGCCCCAGCTCATCAATGATGCGCTTACAGGTGTCGCAGGTAGACAGGTAGTAGATCTTATTCATAATAAACAGGTAAAAGAAAAAGACTAAAGATAGAAGACAAAAGAAAAAAGACAAACAATTCCAGATCATTCATCTTTTTCCTTTCATCAAAAATTTATCCCAGCATCTTCAGAAAGCTGACTTCTTTTTCAGTTAAGAAACGGTATTTTCCTCTTGGCAGGTCTTTTTTGGTAAGGCCCGCAAAGGCTACGCGGTCGAGCTTGATCACCTCATAGCCGAGGTGCTCGAACATACGGCGCACAATGCGGTTACGCCCGCTATGGATCTCCACGCCCAGCTCAAACCTGCCGGCACCTACAAAATCCGTTGCATCCGGCTTGATAAAGCCATCCGGCAATTCAAAGCCTTCGTTCAGCATCTTGTAATCTTCGGGCGCCATTTTTTTGTTGAGGGTCACATGGTACACTTTGCGCACATCAAATTTCGGATGCGTCAATTTAGCCGTCATGTCGCCATCATTCGTAAATAACAGCACACCGGTGGTGTTCCTGTCGAGGCGACCCACCGGATACAGGCGCTCCTTGCAGGCTTTTTTAATCAGCTCCAGCACGGTACGGCGCTCTTCCGGATCATCCATCGTGGTGATGTAATCCTTCGGCTTATTCAGTAATAAATATTTTTTCGTTTCGTTTTTGATTGGCACACCGCCGTAATTCACCACATCGCCCGGGTTCACTTTGTAACCCATCTCTGTGACGATCTTACCGTTCACGCTTACCACGCCTGTGGCAATCAGCACGTCAGCCTCACGCCTGGAGCATACGCCGGCATTTGCCACATAGCGGTTCAGACGGATAGCGTCTTCCGATACATTCGGCTGATCGGAGGTCTTTTTAGGACCGGCTTTTTTGGATTTCGCTACTACTTTTTCGGATTTCGATAATTTAGGCTCGTAAGGCTTTTTTGTTGCTGAGCTTGTCGAAGAATCGCCAAACTCTTTTTTGGCATAAGGCTTCCGCTCACCGTCGTCTTTTTTGGTATAAGAACGTTTCTCGCCATCCTCTTTCCTTACATAGGAACGCTTCTCGCCATCGTCTCTTTTAGTGTACGAGCGCTTTTCGCCGTCCTCAAAGCTTTTACGCGGTTTTGCACTTTCGTATTTTCCGTCGGCACGTTTCACAAATGGCTTGGAATCACCCTCATCGAAACTTTTGCGTGGTCTTTTTTCAGAATCGTCGCGTTTGGTATAAGAGCGTTTTTCGGTGCCCTCATAGCTTTTAGGGCTGCGGCTCAGGCTTTCGTACTTGCCGTCGGCACGCTTCACAAAGCCACGGCTTTCACCGCCCGAACCTTCTTTTTTGGTATAGGAGCGCTTTTCATCGTCTCCGTATGATTTACGGGGCCTGTCGCTGTCTTCTCTTTTGGTGTAAGAGCGCTTTTCGCCCTCACCATAGCTTTTGCGGGGGCCTGCACTCTCGTATTTCCCATCGGCACGTTTCACAAATGGCTTCGAATCGCCATCATTGAAACTTTTGCGTGGTCTTTTCTCAGAGTCGTCGCGCTTGGTATAGCTACGTTTTTCGGTAGAGTCATCGCCACTTCTTTTGAAGGAAGGTTTGTCGGAACCATACGTTCTTTTTGGTTTTTCTGAACTGGAAAAGGATTTTCGTTTATTAAAATCCGTCGAGCCACCTTTTGAAAACGTTTTCCTTGGCCCTTTACTGTCTCTACTCATTTATCTGTAATTTTTTTGCAAATGTACACAAAAATACCGGGATTGAGGCTTTAAGTGTTCCACTAGCACAACTCCGTGGATTAAGGAGGCTAACCGGCTTATTATTTTGGCGCCCGGGTGGGCTATAGTTTACCCTGAGCCTGCCGAAGGGCGACTCGCTCTTTGTTTGCCTTGCGGGACAAACAAAGGAGCTCAAATCCCGAAAGCTTTCGGGGACTCCGTCCCTGGCGCATGTATGCGCTGTTTATTGAGTTAAACTCAACTTTTGTATAAAATCTGCGTGAAGGTCCCGATAACTATCGGGAGTAGTGGAAATCCTTTTTGCCGGTCGTTACGCTATCCCTTGGACGGCCCGCAGCACCAGGATGCGTCGTGACAATGCCGGAGAGCTGAAGGGCAGCGGCAAAAAAGTCCCGATATCTATCGGGAGGAACGGAAAGCCTGACGGCTTTTCGCCGGCACGCCCAAAATTTAAACAACCACAAGAACCCTGCTTTTACACTTAAAATTTTGAATTTAAAACTTCTTACACCTATCTTTGCGCCCCATGGATGATCCTGCCTATAAAAAAGCCCTGACCGCCTACCTCGAAGGCTTTGTGAGCGAGCGCCGCCGCGACCGCCTGCGCGAGGTATTGGCAGAGCGTACCAGGCACATGACGCTGGTGCTGGAAGATGTGTACCAATCCCACAATTTCAGCGCGGTGCTGAGAAGTGCCGATATCTTCGGGATCCAGGATGTGCATTTCATCGAGAACCGCAATTCCTACAAGATCAGTGAAGACGTGTCGATGGGCTCCACGCAATGGCTCAGCCTCAACCGTTACCAACAGCACGAAAACAATACCAAAGCCTGCCTCAGCGACCTCAAAGCCCGCGGTTACAGGATTGTAGCCACCTCATTGCACAAGAACAGCATCTCGCTGGAGGAGCTGGATGTAAAAACACCTCTGGCCCTTGTGTTCGGCACCGAGCTTACGGGCATTACCAGCGATGTGGAAGAGATGGCCGATGAGTTCATCAAGCTGCCGATGTACGGCTTTACCGAAAGCTTCAACATCAGTGTGTGCGCAGCCCTTTGCATGCATAGCCTCAGCACCAGGATCCGCAAGGAAGTTCCGGACTATCACCTGAAAGAATCCGAAAAGGAGGAGATCTACATCGACTGGCTCAAAGCCTCTATCCGCAAGCAGGAGCTGATCATCAAGGAATTTGATGCGAAATATATAGCCGAGAAAAACTAACGGAAATTTCCTGAATAATTAGTTGCTTAATCAGAATTGCCGGTACTGATCAACGCCATTTGTAATTCTTTTTCAACGTTCCCCCATGCGATCCAAAGCGGATGTTGAGGGAGTTCATGACCTGTCATTTCATTCCCGATAGCTTCTCTTTTCTGATGATAAAACCCGATGATCTGTAAAACATTGGCCGGATCCAGATGGATTGAACCTTTCAAGGACTGCTCATGACGCTTAAGAATTCTTCCGATGTTTAAACGGTTTTGGGTTAGCGTAAGTCTTCCGTTGGGTCCACCGATAGAATGTTCCACCAAAAAAGTATCCAGCAAACTTTTTCTGTTGTCATCGGAACCGTCGTCCTCCCAATTACATACCGAACAGATTTCGTAATCTCCGCGCCCGGAAAGCGTAGGATAAGCGCAACCCGCACAGGTAAAGAGATCCGGGCGGTGTATCCTCAGATAATCGTCGAACAGATTTCGCTTATGAAAAAAATCCGTTAATAACGCTTTATCCTCTTCGCTAAGCTGTGTCATAATTGCTGCATCCTGATATGCTCTATTAAAGATACCATGTTACCATGAATCTGCAAAGAAAATCAGGATTGCATTCTCCTCTTTTCTGCCGCGTCCAGCTTTTCCTGCTTCCGCTTTTCAAGCCTTGCCAGCCGCTCGGTCCGCAGCTGCCCGCAGGCCGGCATGATGAGGTCGCTGCCAAAGCGGGAACGGATCTTATCGAGGGCCGTGTATAAATTGGCTTTTTCTTCGGTATCCTCAAATAAATTGGTTTGCTGGCTGCCGGAGATCAGATTGCTGAACCTCACGCCAATCAGGCGGATCCAGACATCGCCCTTATAATTCTTATAGAAGAGCTCCTTTACTTTTTCGAGGATGGTATGGTCGGAAGAAGTATAAGGAATGCTCGCCTGGAAGGTATGGCTCTCGAAGTTCGAGTACTTCAGTTTTACCGTCACACAGCCCGTGATCTTTTCCATCTTCCGTAGGTCGTAGCCCAGCTCATCGACCATGCCGATGAGGATGCGCTCCATCATGGCCTTGTCGGTGCTGTCTCTCTCAAACGTAGTTTCGGTGCTCATGCTCGTTTGCTCCCAGTGCTGCTCGATGGGACTGAAATTAATGCCATTGGCCTTTTTCCAGATGCTGCTGCCGTGCTCGCCCAGGATATTCTGTAAGGCCTGTAAGGACATTTTTTGCAGGGTTTCGATCTTCTCGATGCCCTTGCCGCTCAGCAAAGCATAGGTCTTTTTGCCGAGACCCGGAATTTTGGAAATAGACAAAGGCGCCAGGAAGGCCTTCTCGGTGCCGTGCGGCACATAGCCTTCGCCGTTGGGCTTGAACTGCCCGGTGGCAATCTTGGAAACCGTTTTGTTACATGACAGGCCAAAGGAGATCGGCAGGCCGGTTTCGGTGACGATCTTATCACGCAGCTCTTTGGTCCAGAGCAGGCTGTGCTTTACATATTTGTCCATGCCCGTAATATCAATGTAATGCTCATCAATACTGGCTTTTTCGTACTCCGGCGATTCGGCTTTGATGATTTCAGTGACCTCACGCGAATATTTGGAATACATGGCCATATCGCCTTTCACGAAAATGGCCTGCGGACAAAGCTGCCTGGCGCGGGCAGAGGGCATAGCCGAATGCACCCCGAACTGTCGGGCTTCATAACTACAGGAAGCCACCACACCGCGGTCGCTGGAGCCACCAATGATCACAGGCTTCCCGAGCAGCGAGCTGTCGAGCTTCCGTTCTACCGACACAAAAAAGCTGTCGAGGTCCATGTGTATGATCGAGCGTTCCATGTTCTGTTCCTGCTACAAAAGTAAGGTTGAAAAAGGGTTTTTTCTGCCATGAATTGTAGCAAAATAGTCAAAGATTCAGGAGGGCGTGTCGCTAACGCGACCAGGCTATCACTCCAATCTTTTACGCCATTGCATTCCGTAAAAGGATTTCCGCTCTATCCTTCACGCGGGTTTTACCCATGAGTTGAGTTTAACTCAATACCTGTGACGTATATGCGCCAGGGCTGTTGCGGCGCGTCGTGACCCAAACCATAAACTAATCCAGGCCTATCGCTCTTAAATACTATTCCATAGGCTTTCTCTTTTCTATTTCTTAAATTTGAAATAAGCTAAACCTTCAATCCTATGAATATGAAAGCGACAACCTGGGCGGAAGCCTTAAAACCCTTATTGAAACAATACAAGAACAAGAAGCATCCGCTGGAATACAAGAACCTGTACCAGCTGGTGGTGATGGTGGTGCTTTCGGCACAGGATTCCGACAAGCACATCAATAGCCTCGCTCCTGCCCTGTTCAAGGCCTTTCCAAACATGAAAGCCCTGGCCAAGGCCAGCGAAGAAACGCTGATGCCTTTTATCGGGAAGGTACGCAGCTCACGCAACAAAGGAGCCTGGCTCATGGAAATGGCGCAAAGCCTGAAAACCGACAAGAACATTCCCCTAACGCTGGAAGAGCTTACGGCACTGAAAGGCATCGGGCGCAAATCGGCCAACGTGATCATGCGCGAAGCCGGTGTAGCAGCCGAAGGGGTCATTGTAGATCTTCATGTGGTGCGCGTGGCGCCACGCCTGGGGATTACCAAATCAACCGACCCGAAGAAAATTGAAGCGGATATCATGGCCGTGATGCCCCCGAAAACCTGGGGAGAGATTGGTATGGCCATGTCCTTCTTGGGCCGCGAAACCTGCCGCCCCAAAGACCCCAAACATGAAGATTGCGTGGTGAATGCCTATTGCGCTTTCTGCCAGGGGAAACAGGTAATTAAGTAAATTCATAGAGTGGCTTCGAGAGCCTCAGCCACCATTCAGGGATGATCTCGCTCACCGGTGGCTGAGGCTCTCGAAGCCACCGGTAAAACCAGAGTCTGTTCCCACTACTTTTTCTTTTTGTGCTTTTTCGGTTTCTGGATTTCTTCGAGGTAGCTCTCGAGCGAATCGAGTTTTTTATTCCAGAAGGATTTGTATTGCTCCACCCATTCGGCTACTTCATTCAGCTTTTTAAGCCTGGCTTCGCAATAACGGTCGCGGCCTTCCTGCCTAATCACGATAAGGCCGCACTCCGTCAGGATCTTGATATGCTTGGAAATAGCGGGCCGGCTGATGTCGAAATTCTCGGCCACCGAATTCAGGTTCATGGATTTATGCGCCAGGAGGCTCACAATCTCGCGGCGCGTGGGGTCGGCGATGGCCTGAAAAACATCTCTTCTCATAACAGTTTATTTAAGTAACCTTTTGGTTACAAATATACAGGTAACTCATCAGTTACGCAACCCCTGACCTGGAAGGTTTTTGAAACCTTCCAGGTCAGGGGTAAAAATCTTCCGGGTCAGGACTTAAGATCAAATGCTTCCGCCAGCAATTCGAACGAGCGCTTGCGGTCTTCGGGCTTATCAGCCATACAGGAGGCCATGATCTCCTGCACATCAAACTCTGCGGCGAGCGTTGTCAATTGCTCTTTCACCGAATCCTTAGTACCCGAGATCACCCGGCCCCGGTTGAGCCTGATGCGCTCCAATTCATGCGATGAGAATTTATAATCCTTGATATCCTCATAACTTCCGAAGCGGTCGAAACGGCCCTGCTCGAACTGCACGAAGATGTAATCGAGGAAGTGACGCATCTGCGCGGCTTTCTCTTCGGTATCGGCACAAAGCACCGAAATGGCGAGCAGCTCCTGCGGTTTTTCAAACTGCGCAGAAGGCCTGAACTGTTTGCGGTACGATTCCACCACATCGGGTGTGGCAAAGCCATTGATGAACTTAGCCACCGCCAGCCCCATCCCGAAACGTGCCGCAATGGAGCTGCTGCCTCCGCTCGAGCTCAGCACCCACTGCGTGGGAATGGTCGAGGCCTGCGGGATCGCCAGCAAGGGGCCCTGGGATGTTGCCGCGCTGTCGCTGAAAAAATGTTGCAAATGCTCTAATTGCTTCAGGTAGCTTTCTTCCCTGAAATCGTTGGATGGGTTGAGCAGGGAAGCCGTGATCCTGTCCCCACCGGGTGCGCGGCCCATGCCCAGGTCGATGCGGCCGGGGAATAAGGTTTCGAGCATGCGGAAATTTTCCGCCACTTTTAAGGCGCTGTGGTTAGGCAGCATGATCCCGCCGGAGCCGATGCGGATGTGTTTGGTTTCATCGGCCAGCTTTACCATCAGCACTTCGGGTGTGGAGCCGGCAATAAAGGAGGAATTATGATGCTCGGATACCCAGAAGCGATGATAGCCCAGGGCTTCGGCCAGCTTCACGGTTTCGATTGTACTCTGAATGGCCTGTTGGGCGGTGCGCCCATGCGACACAATGGATTGGTCGAGTATACTAAGTTTGAGATGGCTCATAAAAAAAGAAAAGGTTCTTGGGGTTAACATTTTTGGTTGCGGAAAGTTTATGAATTGAAAGAAAATTGCGAACTTGGTATAGCTTCTTTAAAACCAATGTACATGACACCAGGACAAATCCTCGGGCAATGGCTGGATGCCTTCAACAAGGCCGATGCTGAAACGATCTCGAACCTCTACCACGAGGAGGCCGTCAATCACCAGGTGGCTAACGAGCCGGTAGTTGGAAAAGCAGCCATCAAACAGATGTTTACCAGGGAATTTGCCGCTGCCACTATGGTCTGTATTCCCGAGAATATCTTTGAGGACGGCGAATGGGCCATCCTGGAATGGAAAGACCCTCAAGGCATGAGAGGCTGCGGCTTTTTTCATATCAGGGAAAACAAGATTATTTTCCAGCGCGGCTATTGGGATAAGATCTCCTTTCACCGTTCTCACGGCATTCCTTTAAGCGTAGAGATCGGCAAACCGGGATCATAAAGGAGATGCGCAGGCATAGGATTTGAAGCAATATATTATTGAAAGTGCACAAGCTTTCGGAAGTCGGGATCATCCAGGAGAGATGACTGGCAAGGTTTGGCACCGGCGAGATGATGTTCAGAAAAACCAGAAATCATGGAAGTCCACATTAAAAAATTAAGCCCGGGCGACATTGACCAATTCGCAGCGCTGATCAATGTGTTTGAGGAAGTCTTCGGGATGGAGAACCTTTTGGGGCCCGGGCCGGGATACCTGGAAAACCTGCTGAGAAAAGAAAACTTTATGGTGTATGTGGCGGTATTCGGGGAGCGTGTTATCGGCGGACTAACGGCCTACGTCCTGCCTTCGTACTATTTCCAGTCGTCGGAAGTATACATTTACGACCTGGCGGTGGATCCGGTCTTCCGGAGAAAAGGCACGGGCCGCAAGCTCATCGAGGCCATCAAAACGGATTGCAAGGCGCTTGGCCTGAGGGAAGTGTTTATCCAGGCGGACAGGATTGACCAGCATGCCGTCGACTTTTACCATGCGACGGGCGGCAAATCCGCCGATGTGGTTCATTTTTCGTATCCCTTGTAATTTATACTGACAGATAATAACCAACTAAAAAACCAATAGCCATGATCCGCAAATTCCTTTATATGGCCGCGCTTGTTGTGTCAACAGGCCTGAGCTATGCCCAGATAGATGTTGTGAGAACGATCTCCCTGGAAAAAGACCCTGGAAAAGACAAACTGTACCTGATGCATGAAGATTCATCCTACAGGATCTTAGCGCCGGAAAGCGCGATCAACACGATCCTGATGCGTTTTAAGGAGAATGACCGCCTGCCTCTCGCCTTTCGCCAGCTGAATGCCGATAACTCCACCGATTATGCAAAGATGAGTGTGAAACGTGGCCTTGCCTCCGAATCCCAGTTCCTCATCCACGAGCTGATGGAGCATGGCAACTGCCTGATCGAACAGAAAAAGGACGGTGCCAGGGTAAAACTGATCATTGCCATGAGCTACACCAGCGGGCAGGTCAAGGGTATCAAATATTCCATCGGGGATCATATCCTTTATAATTACATCGATCCTTCCAACAAATAAACTAATTCTCCGACCATGACACCAACTACATTAGAGATCACAGCGAAGATCCAGATTTCCAAAGCCATTCACGAAGTGTTTGAAGCCATTGTTGATCCGGCACAAATGTCCAATTACTTCATCGCCGACAGTACAGGCCGCCTCGAGGAAGGAAAAGAGCTCACCTGGCATTTCCCGGAATTTTCTATGGATGTGCCGGTCACCGGAAAAAAGATAGAAAAAGACCGCTCCGTTTCTTTTGAATGGGATGGCTCGGAAAACAAAAAGACCCTGGTAGAGATCAGGCTTCAGGAACAAGCCAACGGAAGCACCTTAGTGACCGTCACCGAAAAAAGCATGGAGAACAATGAAGCGGGGATTAAATGGTTGTCAGGAAATTCCGGCGGCTGGGCCAACTTCCTCGCCTGCATGAAAGCCTACCTCGAATACGGGATCAACCTCCGCAAAGGGGCTTTTGATTTCATGCGGGAGCAGAAACCGGCCTAATCTGTTTTGAAAGATAAGCCTTTTGCTTTCAGGGCCTCTCTTAGTTTCGGCAGAGAAGCCTTACCGAAGCCGTGCAGCTTCAGCAATTCTTTTTCCGTCCACCGGCTCAGCTCCTTTTCCGTGTGAATGCCTGCGCCTTCCAGGGCACGACGGGCAGGTGCGCCCATCATGGCCAGAAGCCCTTCGTCCGGCTTTTTCCCGGCTTCACAGATGGGGCATGTCGGGCAATCGGTGCTTTTGTAATACTGATGCCCGTTCGGACAGGTTCGTAATGTTTTTTTAATTGTTGCCATCGTTTTACGAAGTTAAGGGTTTAGGTGGAATGTTTGCAAGGTCGTTTCGAGTCACATGTTGAATAAAAACTTCAAATAGAACTGTGGCTTTGTCAAGCGGAGAGGTAAAATGTCAAAGTTTTCATAGTGGCTTCGAGAGCCTCAGCCACCATTCGTTGACTTCGAGTTTAGCAGGCAAATGATTGAATTATAACTAAAACTCAATTCAACACTTCACATACATACCCCTGCAAATGCATCAACGACAAGATCTTTTCATTTTCTACCGAATCACTTTCTATCCGTAGGATACGGTCGCAATCTTCGAGGTCGAAGTTGGCCAGATACTGCGGCCATTGCGCATGAAGCAGCTGAAGCAGAAGTCCTGCCTGCACGCCATCGGTCACATTGGTCTTAAAGATCTCTACCATGATGCTGTTATTGCGGTTGTTTTAATTTCAGGCGCTTATGGTAAAATACATAAGACAGAACTCCGAGGAGAACCGGAAGGAATACCGGCGCCCAGTTTTCTGCCGGCTTACCGGCGGCGGCAATGCAATAGATAGCCCCGGCCAGGTCAATCATCAGGCCGGCGTAAGCCCATTCCTTGATTCGAGGAAAGCCCGGTATCAAAATAGCGATCACACCCAGGGCTTTGGCAACACCAACAAAAGGCAGAAGGTAAGCGGGCAGCAGGATATCCGCAAAGCCCTTGACCGCCAGGTCGGCCATAAAAATATCAGGAAGAGCGGATAGCATCATAAAGGCGGCGAACAGGCCGGTAAAGATCCAATAAAGCAGGTTTGTTTTTTTCATGAGAGGTTATTTTAGGTTTAAGTAATGATTAAGCATTCTGATCAAAATGAAGGAGCCAGGTATTGCCGTACTTATCTTTGAGGTCGCCGAACAAGGCACCCCAGAAAGAGGTTTCCAGCGGGTGCAGTACATTCCCTCCACCGGAAGATAATTTGCTGAAAGCCGTACGGGCCTCTTCCTCGCTGCTACAGTCGAGCATCATGGAAACCGTATTGCCCCTGATCCGGCCTTCGTCCTGTACCATATCGGTGCCCATGAGCACCGTGCTCCCATTGGTGAGGGTGGCATGCAGAATCCATTGCTGCATGTTTTCAGGCATTTTTGCAGCAAGCGGTGAATCGCCGATGGTTTGCAGATGCAGCTCTCCGCCAAGGCAGTCTTTGTAAAAATTCATGGCTTCACGACAATTGCCGCTAAAGGTGAGATAGGAACGGATATGTTTCATAAGTAGATAGTATTGTTTTTTAATTGTCTTATGGTATAGCCAAGCCACCCACTTTCTGGCTCAAAAGTGTACTGCAGTTTTGTCCTCTTCCTGAGTGTTTATATTCCGGCAAACATGGCTATTTCATGTTTTTAAAATTAGGGTGCGGTAGTTATTTTTTTGTAGGAACCATACAGCGCATGTCTTTATCATTCAGATAGAGCTCAAGGCAATAGCCTTCCGGGTCGAGCTCAGGCAATGCCAGGAGCTGTTGGAATGTGCTGTTGACACGGTCCATATCTTCACGATAATTTAAAAGCAGCTCGCTCATGTATTCGCCTTTGCGGATCACAAAGGTTTCGAGCCCGTCCGTTTCCGCTTCGTCTTCCCGGAGCCGGCTCACAGCCGCTTTGTAGATAATGCCTCCTTTTCCGTCGGACCAGGAAATGCCATAAGCAGTGCGTTGCTCAAGGGAAGGAAGGAGGCTGTGCAATTTGGTATGTGCAGCTTCTACGCCCTCAGGAAATGAATCCGCAGTAAGGCAGAGCGTTGTGATGTCTTTTTCAATGCTGTATGCTTCCATGGCTTTTATTTTTATTTTTCCGCCAGCTCTTTCAGGCGCTCAAAGGCTTTTTCCCATTTATCCGACATCATGTCAAACATGTTCTCATCCATATCCGAGCTGATGTCGAGGCGCGTCGCACCATTCTCCCCGGTGAGGTGATAGGTCTCCCGGCCCCCTTTGTATTGCTGTGCTATCGCGCTATCGAAGTCTTCCCTGCCCTCAGACAGCACACCGGTGTATTCCAGGATCAGCGATTTGCCGGGGATACTCTCCACGACGTTGGCCACCATGCCACTGTTGCTTTGATCCATAAACAAGGCCTTGCTGCCGGGTTTCCAGTCTGTCACGGCATAGGAGCCAGGGCTAAACGCGGAGTACCAGTCTTTGGTATAGTGATCCAGGGTGAGCACATCCCAGAGCTTCTCTTTGGAAGCGTTGATGAGAATTGATTTTTTAATTGTTTTCATCGTTTTATGTTTAATTGGTGATTTGTATCAGACAGTTGCCGGTGATTGACATCACAAAATTACACCAGGCTCCAAAAAAACGGGCGGTGTAAAACCGACCCTTTACAGGGTTGTTTCCGACAAGGCAATTTTCTACATTTGAGGCTCAAAGCTCACTACTTAAATTGCCATTGAACAATTGGCTGTTCCCTATAAATTTTAAATGACATAGACTATACTATAAATTAAATAAAAACATCATGAAAACTGTCTCTATCCTTGCCCCTGAAACCGCAGTCATAGAAGCCATTGCCGATCCGCGCTACATGTTCAATGCGGTGAACATGTTCCTGCAATCGATGGGCAAGGCGCCCCTCTTCGAGGTGCAGGTTGTGGGTTCAAAAAAAGAAGTTAAGCTGGAGAACAGCTTATTCTCCGTGCATACCGACAGGCAGATCAAAGACATTGATAAAACAGACCTCATCTTTATTCCGGCCCTGAGCGGCGATATGAGGCGTGCGGTGGAAGCTAACCGCGACCTGGTACCCTGGATCGTGAGCCAGTATCATAAAGGAGCGGAAGTAGCCTCTTTGTGTGTTGGCGCTTTCCTCCTGGCGGAAACGGGTTTACTGAATGGAAAAAAATGCTCGACACACTGGGGCTTTTATAATGAATTCAACAGCATGTATCCCGATGTAGAAGTTGTGGACGGCAGCATCATCACCGAGGAGCACCGTCTCTATTCGAGCGGCGGTGCCAATTCTTACTGGAATTTATTACTCTACCTGGTCGAAAAATATACCGACCGAGACACCGCCATCCTCGCTTCCAAATTCTTCGCCATTGATATCGACCGCGACAGCCAGTCGGCCTTCATGATGTTCAAGGGGCAAAAAGAGCACGATGATGAGGAGATCAGAAAAGCGCAGGAATTTATCGAGACCAATTACCAGGACAAAATAACGGTAGATGGATTGGCCGACCAGTATGCCATCGGCAGGCGAAGCTTTGAGCGCCGCTTCAAAAAAGCAACCGGCAATACAGTGGTGGAATACCTGCAGCGTGTGAAAGTGGAAGCTGCCAAGCGCAGTTTCGAATCGAGCCGCAAAAATATCACGGAAGTGATGTATGACGTAGGCTACACAGATACCAAGGCTTTCAGGGACGTCTTCAAAAAGATCACGGGCCTCACTCCTGTGGAATACCGGAATAAATACAACAAGCAGGCTTAGTACAGCTACTAAGCGCACCATTTTTTTCCGTCATGGCGAACCGCTTTTCGCGGTAAAACAATCTCACCAATACACGAGATTGCTTCGCTTCGTTCGCCATGACGAAAATTACAATCCCATCGCTTTCATGGTTTTGTCAATGATCGCCATCGCCTCATCGATGTGATGCTTTTTAATGATCAGCGCAGGGCGCAGGCGGATGGATGTTTCGCCCGCAGGAATTAACAACAGGTTATTTTCAAGTGCCTTTTTAATAAGGGCATCACGCTCCTTGGCTGTCGGCAGGTCGAAAGCACACTGCAGGCCTCTTCCGCGGATGTTCGTGATCTTTCTTTTCTTTGCCAGCTTCTCCAGCTGCTTCAGAATATAAGCCCCCTGCTTCGCCGAATTCTGCACCAGCTTTTCTTTATGAATCACCTCCAGGATCTTTGCTGACCTTACCATATCGGGCAGGTTGCCACCCCAGGTGGAATTGATCCTTCCCGGCGTGGTAAAACAATTGTCTTTGACCTCATCCACCCTGTCCGTCGACATAATCCCGCACACCTGCATCTTTTTGCCGAAGCACAGGAGATCAGGCGTCACGCCAAAATGCTCGTAAGCCCAGAACTTCCCGCTGAGCCCCACGCCGTTCTGCACCTCATCAAAGATCAGCATTGCTTCCTGCTCATCGGCCATGGTTCGCAGCTCCTGCAAAAATTCCTTGCGGAAATGATTGTCACCGCCTTCACTCTGGATCGGCTCAATGATGATGGCACAAATATCATGGCGGTGATCTTTGAAGGCTTTCATGATCTGCTTCAGCGCTTCCTTTTCCAGCCTGCTCACTTCCGCGATAGAAGCCTTGGTCAAAGGAAAGCTGATCTTAGGATTCACAATGCGCGGCCAGTCGAATTTGGGAAACAGGTCCGTTTGCACGGGCTTGCTGTTGGTGAGAGATAGCGCATAGCCGCTCCGCCCGTGGAAGGCCTGTTTGAAGTGAATGACCTGTTGCCCCTTTTCCCCCTTGATCCCTTTCTGCCTGTTCTTTTTCACCTTCCAGTCCATTGCTACTTTCAGGGCATTCTCCACAGCCAGCGTTCCTCCCGAAATAAAAAAAGCATGCTTGAATGCCTTGGGCATCGCATACTTGCCGAAGGCCTTTAAAAAATCGGCGTACTGCCTCGTGTAAAAATCCGAATTACTGGGATTCTCAATACCGGCAATCAGCAGGTCCTTGATGAATGGCTTGTCGGATAAGAGCTTCGGATGGTTATGCCCCAAAGCATTCGTTGCGAAGAAGGAAAAGAGATCGAGGATCTCGCGCTTGTTGGTAGCGTCGTAGATATAGCAATCGTGGCATTTTTCCAGGTCGATCACAAATTTAAAACCGTCCTCGAGGATGTAATGCTTTAAAACGGAAAGTACTTTTTGGGAACCTGCTGCAGCTGCTTTCATAGGCAAAGAATTTTGTTGTTTATACTAATATAAACCACCCTTGCCGGGGAAGCAAAAAACAGCGGCCATTATAACCTTGTTTAACATTTATCCTAAAAAAGAGCGCCCATTGCCGGGCACTCTTTTTAATCAATTGTTATTCCGCTACTTTTCAACGTAAGCTTTCAAGGCATCCGCAAAATGCGTCCAGCCTCCTGTAAAGCTTTCCGGGGTAAAATTAACGCCGTTGGCAGCAAAGGATTCAAGGCCCGTGTGGGTAATCCTCAGCAGCGTTTTATCACCCTGCGCTTCAAGCTCCCAGCTTACCAGCGAGTTCCCGGGATAACCATCGTACTTCCAGCTGTAAGCCAGGCGCTTATTGGTTACCGCTTCCGTCACTTCACACAGGTGCTTGTACTGGATGTCATCAGCACCGGCCGTAAAATCGAATTTGAATCCCACTTCCGCCCTGAAATCCTCCAGGCCAAAATACCATTTTCGCATTTCTTCCACGCGGGTAATCGCGCTCCAGACCAATGCCACCGGGGCGTTTAATACTCTTTCAACAACAACCGTTTTAGTTTGCATGAGCTATAAATTTTAGTTTTACATTACGTAACTGTTCGGTTACAAATATATGCGTAACTATTCGGTTACGCAACTATTTTTCAATTAATTTTCGTGACCGGTGTAATAGGTTAATCGGATTATTTTTTGGGCGTGCCCTTCGGGACGGGCTTTCGCCACTCGCTTCCCGCCCCGAAGGTGTTCGGAACGGGAGAGCTCAGACAAAGGCTCAATCCCTCACGCGACATCCACACCTAATGACGGGTTACCGAAGCCGGTAAGGTATTCGCAAGACAGGCCACAATCCCGAGGATCAAAGCCCCGATGTTAGCCAGTGTCCGCACCTGGTGCAGCCTGTTCCAGGGAATTTCGAAGGCAAGCCTGACCTCTTTCATTTTCTCTGCGGAAGCGCTGCTGAGATCAAGGGAGTCTAATACATTATTCAAAGGGACGTTTCCGAAAATAGTCACACAGAAAGTACCTACGGTATACAACACCGCAGCGGCAGCAAGTAGAATAAAACGCTGTGACGGCCCCTGGTAATTCAGCCAGGCAGCAAGGGGCAATAAGATGAGCGTACCCATAAAGCTCAGAAAGAACACCGGGTTTAAAATAGCACGGTTAATGGATTGCATGGCCGCGAGGTACTGCTCATCGGGCAGGCGGCCGAGACCCGGATTTACGGAACAGCTGTAGGCATAGAACAGTCCGGCCGACAGCGCAGTAACCGTCACTGCCAGGGTGAGGATGGTATTGGAAAGTGTCATAAGATTGTTTTTAATTTTGTTATAGAATAAATTTGGATTTTAACGCTGGTCACTCCGGGCGTTCCGCAAACCTGCGATACACAGCCTTTCTCATACATGGACGTTTAACGACGTAATTGCTTCACATAATTCACAACGAGCTGCAGCTCCTGCCCGCTCAGCCGCTTGCCCCAGGCCGGCATCATCTTTCTTCCGCTTGTCACCACGCGCAGCAACTCTGCATCGGGCAGCTGGCTGATTTGTAAATTCTTCGCGCCCAGCAGGCCTTTGGTACCGTCATTGCCGTGGCAACGGGCACATTTATCTTCAAAGATGGTCCTGCCATCCGGCAAGGATGCCTTTTGCCCGGGAAAGGCTGTCAGCGTAATTAAAAACATCAGCGCAAGAGCGCCTGCGATTTTTGGAACAGATCTTTTCATTTGTCTTATCGTTTTAATACAAGACAAAGTTGCGCAGGTGTCAAACGGAATGATAGAACAAATCCGACAAAATGCTATCCCCGGATCTCGGAGAAATTATCGATGACAGATACAGGCTGCTTTTGCAGCTTATTGGGAGAAATGCCTGCAAACTCTTTAAAAGAACGGATCACATGCGATTGATCGGCATAGTCATTGGCAAACACAATGTCTGAAAAGCTCCGGTAGTTCTTTCCCTGGAATTGCTTAAGGGAAGATTGAAAGCGGCAGATCCTGGAGAATAATTTAGGGCTGATGCCAACGTATTCCTTAAAGCGCCTTTCAAAGGTTCTTTCGGTGAGGCATACTGCTTCACAGAGGCTTTTCACAGAGACAGACCCTTTGGAACGGAGAATGAGCTCCAGGGCATGATCCATCTCCTTATGCTCCGTTTTTCTTTTTTTCAGCTCTGCCAGCAGAAAATCGCTTAACAGGCGGATCCGCTCCTGCGGCGCTTCGGTGCCCGACAACTGATCCGATAAGGAAGTGTGCTGATACAGATCGCCGATAGCGGCACAGGAATCCGTAAGAAGGGTAGCGTTCAGTCCGAAAAGACGTTTCAAGGCATGGGGATAAAAACAAATGCCTGTAGCCGACAGATCGCCGGAAAGATCAAGCTTTCCGTGCATGGTCGCCTGCCCGAACAAAAAAGCATCCGGCAGCTGTTTGCCTTCACGGCTGAAATTGCCATGCTCAGGGCTTTGAAATAAAAAACCGGGACAGCCATCGGCAATGGTGCGGAACTCTCTCGGAGCGCCGCTGTCACCGGGACTTTCCAATGACCAGAAATACCTCACAAAAGGTTTGAGGGCATCGGTTGGCTGTATGATGTGATGATCCATGAGCGCAGGCTTATTCAAAAATAAGGAATAATCTGCTACGGCACAATGGCTCTACTTAGGTAAAGGAACAAACTCCGTTTCTCCCGGCACTTTCGGAAACTCCTGCTTCAGCCAGCGCTGGCGGGCATCTTCGATCAGGACTTTGTCGGAAGCCACAAAATTCCAGTGAATAAACCGCTCTTCCGGAAAAGCTTCTCCTCCGAAAATATAAATCGTAGAGTTATCGCTCATCTCAAATTCACAAAGGCCGCTGTCTTTGGCTACCAGCAATTGCTTTGGCTCAAACAGGGTGCCCTCGCTGGTGATATGCCCGTCGAGGATATAGATCGCACTTTCGCCGAACAGCTCACGCCCGATATAAATGCTCTGCTTTGTTTTGGCTTTCAGCTCCAATAGGTACAGGGAGCTATAGACAGGCACCGGCGATTTCCTGCCGAATACCTCACCGGCAATCAGCCGGAACGATACGCCCTGCTCTTCCCAATGCGGCAGGTCCTGCTTTTCGACATGTGCAAAAGAAGGCTCCATCTGCTCCAGCTCTTTGGGCAAGGCCACCCAGATCTGCAGGCCATGCAACACCTTATCGGAGTCACGCAGGTATCCGGGCGTACGCTCCGAATGTACAATGCCCTTTCCGGCTGTCATCCAGTTGACGGCGCCGGGTGTAACCTCAACTTCCGTTCCAAGGCTATCCTTGTGCATGATGCTGCCATCAAACAAATAGGTAAGGGTGGATAAACCGATGTGCGGATGCGGCGGCACGTCGAAGCTTTCGTGATCGCTCAGGAAAGCAGGCCCCATGTGGTCGATAAAGGCAAATGGCCCGACCATGCGTTTTTCGCGGAAGGGCAGCAGGCGCCCAACCATAAAGCTACCGATACTGGCAGCACGTTCTTCGATAATGAGCTGGATGTTTGACATAGTGTAAAGATAAGGAATGATTTTTTTAAACCATATAAGACCAGATAAGGACATAAAAGGCTTTTGCGTAGTTCTACATCTATTTTTCCTTATATGATCTTATACGCCTTATATGGTAGATTCTCCTTTTTATCCTAATCCTCCAGGTACCCGAATTTGCCCATGTTGAAATCTTCAACAGCCTGTACAATCTCTGCTTTGGTATTCATCACAAAAGGACCGTAGGTGGCAATCGGCTCATGGATCGGCTCTCCGCTAAGGATGAGCACCACTGCATTTTCAGATGCTTCAACGCTAAAGTCCTCACCATCGTTTGCCAACAGGGCCAGGTGATCGGTAGCCACTGCCGTTTCACCATTCACCGTGATGCTTCCTTCTACAACCAGCAAAGCGGTATTATAGCTTTCCGGAAAACTGAAGCCGGCTTTGGCGCCTTTATTCAAACGGGCGTTGAACAGATGCACCGGTGTGAAGGTAGAAGCAGCGCCTTTGATGCCCTGGTAGTCGCCTGAAATCACTTCAATCGTTCCGGCATCACCGGGAAGGATATATTTCCCGATCCGGTCTTTCACGATCTCCTGGTATTTCGGTTTCGACATTTTGTCTTTGGCGGGAAGGTTCACCCAGAGCTGTACCATCTGGAACTCGCCACCGGTTTTACTGAACTCCTCTTCATGGTATTCTTTATGCAGGATTCCCGAAGCAGCAGTCATCCACTGCACATCGCCCTCCCCGATGATGCCTTTGTTTCCGGAACTGTCGCCGTGTGCCACTTTGCCTTTATAGGCAATGGTTACGGTTTCAAAACCGCGGTGCGGATGCACGCCGACACCTTTAGGAATTTCGGAAGGCGGAAAAACGAATTTGGAATTATAGTCCAGCATAATGAAAGGACTCATGCGCTGCATGGTTAAGGTACCGGGAATAAAATTATGGACCCGGAAGCCATCTCCTACGAAATGCGGTGTGCGTGGAGCGATCACCGATTCTATATGTCTTGTTTTCATGGTTGTGTTATTTTGATTTACAGAACAAAATTACGGCAACCTAAAAGACTGTGCATTGATGTATGGTAGGAAATGAGGTGTTGTTGGCTGAGCTTGTGGAAGCGCCGAAGAAACTATTTCAGCTTCTCAAGCATCTCATTGCTCAGCTCATCCGAATAGATGCCATAGCCGCCCACCAAAACGCCTTTCAGGCCATGCTTAGCTGAAGAGATCGCATAGAGCATGGCCTGATCGGAAGGATCTTCATCCACATCGAAGCGAAAGGATTTATCGATCATAAAGTCTCCCGGCATAATCTCGTGCCCGCCGTTCAGGCATGCCAGGCAATTCTGCTTCAGGTTAAAATCCTCGGTGTAGCCCTGTGCCCTGAGGGCATTGATGGCTTCGCTTAGTGTGTCGTATGATTCCATGTGCTTATTTATTTTTTTTGTCAATCGGGACTTCGACTGCGCTCAGTTACCGATTTGGTAGTTAAGTGTAGTCACCGGTTTGGTGCCTGAGTGTAGTCTGCGTTTGGTGCCTGAGGCTCTCGAAGGCACCACGTCTGAAGCTACCATCAAAACTTAATCTTCCAAAAATCCGAACTTCCCTTCTTTATAATCGTTGATGGCCTGGTGAATCTCTTCTTCCGTATTCATCACAAAAGGACCATAACTCACGTAAGGTTCATTCAGCGGCTCTCCGCTCAGCACCAGCAAAATACTTTTTCTGGAAGCTTTGATATGGATGAGGCCTGCTTCGTTCTTAAACTGTACATAATGGTTTTCTGCCACCAGCTCCGTTTCATTCACTTTTATTTCCCCGTCAATGAGCACCATACCGGTATTGTAGCCGGCAGGCACTTCAAAATCCACTTCACCGTTAGCATTCAGGTGAATATCGTACATGTGCAGGGGCGAAAATGCACTGGCCACGCCTTTCGTTCCTTTGTAATCGCCGGCCACCACGTGCACCGTTCCCATGTTGTTCTTCAGCTCAACCGCAGGCTTATTTTTATGAAGAATGCTTTGGTACTTCGCCTTCGTCATTTTATGTTTTTTAGGCAGGTTGATCCAAAGTTGCAGCATCTCGAATGCCCCGCCTTTTTCCGTATAGGCCTTGTCGTGGTATTCCTTATGAAGCACGCCTCCACCGGCCGTCATCCATTGCACGTCGCCGGCATTGATCACGCCGCTGTTCCCGGCGCTGTCGTGATGCGCCACGGCACCCTTATAAGCAAAGGTAATGGTTTCGATGCCGCGGTGCGGATGCACGCCAACGCCACGCGAGATCTTTGAGGGCGGGTAATTTACTTCCGCATTGAAGTCCAGCAGGAAGAACGGGCTCATGCGCTCTTCAAAGCCTTTTCCATTCGGGAAGTAGTTCATCACCTTAAACCCGTTTCCTACCATGTGTGTATTGGTAGGAGGAAAAACACCTTCAATACTCCTGTATTTGCCCGGCTTTAGCTTCTGGAGCCCGCCGGCGATATTTCCAAAAAGGGAAGAGACCCCGAGAAACAGCGTTCCCAAAGCACCTTTTTTTATAAATTCTTTCCTGTCCATCGTTTTTTTTATTCAAATGTAGCCCCGTGATGCGGGAGAGCCATTGATGTATGGTAAGAAAATCCCTAGCCGGGCTTAAAGTTCTTATGGGCCAGCTCTTTTCTCACGCGGCTAAGGCTTTCGGGGGTGATGCCGAGGTAGGAAGCGATCATCCACTGGGGCACGCGGAGCGTGAGGTCGGGATACAATTTGATAAAATCCATGTAGCGTTTTTCGGCGGTAAAGCCCAGCAGGGAGTTCAGCCGCTTCTGCATGTGCAGGATATGCTTATGCAGCATGCGGTCGTTATAAGCCCTGAATTCGCGGATGATCTCGCTGGCGCATTCAATAAAATCCTTATCGAAAAAAATAACGGAGGATTCTTCGATGGCATCGATGAAAAAATCGGAAGGCTCATTGAAATACACACTGCTGCGATCGCTCATGAACCAGTTCTCGGAAGCAAACTGGATGATATGCTCCTTGCCGGCGCTATCAACGGTATAAGAGCGCAGGAGGCCTTTTTCCACAAAGAAGGAATGTTCGCAGATCTCACCGGGGCTCAGTAATACGGTACCCTTGGCTATTTTGCGCAGCTTCAGATGCTTCGACAACTGCCGGAATTGCTCATCGCTTACGTGAACATGCTTTTGCAAATAGCTTCTGAATACGTCTAACATACCAGCAATTTACCAAAAAAATTTACATCCGCCAATCAGACCCGGGATTTGAGCCGGCTAAGCGTTTCCTGCGAGATGTTCAGGTAATTGGCCACAATTTTATTGGAGAGGCGCAGCACGACTTCCGGATTTTTCTCCAACAGCAGGCGGTACCTTTCCTGGGCATCCATGGTGATGAAGCTCATCAGGCGGTTGGTATTTGTGGTATAAGCCGACTCCAGGTAATGCCTGTAAAACTTTTCCCAGTTCCTGACCGTTTCCAGGAGCCGCTCAAAATCCGGCTTTTCAATGCAGAGCACTTCCGAGTCTTCCAGTGCCTGGACATATTCCATAGAAGGCTCCTGCGAGATAAAGCTCACCAGTGCTGTGGCAAAATGATTTTCGAAGGCAAGGTAGCGCGTGGCCTCTTCTCCTTTCTCATCAATAAAGAAAATACGCAGGCAGCCTTTGGTTACGAAATTGATCTGCCGGTTCACCTGTCCCCGGTTCAGCAGCACTTCCTGCTTCTTAACGCTGAGGGGCCGGAAACAGGAAAGGATCCTGCTCAGCTCCTCATCATCGACGTCGATATCCTGTTTAATATAAGATGCCAGAGCTTCGTGCATGGTAAATCAATGAGCCACAAAGGTACGATAGTTCAACAGATCCTCCACCGAGAGCACTGTGAGGTCATGCTTCCGGGCAAAGGCCGAGATCTCCGGCAATCGCGCCATGCTTCCGTCCTCATTGGTAAGCTCACACAAAACAGCCATGGGATTAAAGCCTGCCAGGCGCACCAGGTCCACACTCGCTTCGGTATGTCCCTGCCTTTCGAGCACGCCGCGCTTTTTGGCTACCAGCGGAAAGACATGCCCCGGCCGCGCCAGCTGCTCCGGCAATGCCTGGTGGTGGCAGGCCGTACGAATGGTGGTGATGCGGTCTTTGGCAGAAACACCCGTGGTCACGCCTTCCTTTGCTTCGATGGATACCGTAAAGGCAGTCTGAAAGCGGCTATTATTAGAAGCCACCATAAAGGGCAGGTCCAAAGCGGCCGCTTTTTCTTCCGTCAGGCAAAGGCATACAATTCCGCTGCATTCCCTGATCATCAAAGCCATATCGGCGGCAGTCATTGTTTCGGCAGGAAAGATAAGATCCCCTTCATTTTCGCGATCCTCGTCGTCGACCATCAGGATGCCTTTTCCCTGTTGCAGGGCGGCCATGGCTTTTTCTACCCGTGTTCTGTAATCTGTCCCGAAGGAAGTCAGCAGGCTAATGGCCGGCTGTGTGAGCCCGCTCATCTGGTCACTTTTTCTGCCAGCTTCCTGGCGTTTGGAATAATGATAAATGCAGCGACATAGGCAATCGGAGCCATCAGGACCCAGGCCCTGAAAAATTTAAGGCCCCAGTCTTCGCCGAAGCCGTAATTACGGATCAGTCCTACAAAGGCCATGATCAGGGTCATTGGAAGCACCACGAAGAGGGTGTTGATGTATTTAAACCAGGATTTTTTCATCGGTAGTGTAAGTTTATGTTTTATAGTGGCAAAGGTGCATGGATCCCCGTCATTAAACGTTGATGTAGGTCAAAAAATGCAGCGGGTATCCACATGGGCCTATCGCCTGCATTCCGGGCAGCCGTTTTAGCCTTTCAGGGCTTTTCCGGAGCCCCTTCCCGGTTAAAAAGAATGTCAATATAATTAGCCCGGAGCCTGCTAAACCTTTTAGAAAAACCCTATATTTGAAAGATGGAATTTTCTGCAGCTCAAATAGCAGCCTTATTAGGCGGGACGGTAGAAGGCAACGATGCTACAACCGTGTCTAACTTATCGAAAATTGAAGAAGGGAAGCCCGGTACCTTATCGTTTCTGGCAAACCCCAAATACACCAATTATATCTATGATACCAATGCCAGTATCGTGATCGTGAATAATACCCTGAAACTTGACCGCCCCGTAAAAGAAAGCTGCACCCTGATCCGTGTGGAGGATTCTTACGCCAGCTTTGCCAAATTGCTGGAAATGTATGAGCAGGTGAAAGGCGTCAAAAAAGGCATCGAGCAGCCTTCCTTTATCAGTGAAAATGCCAGGTACGGCACTGATTGCTATATCGGGGCTTTTGCCTACATCGGGCAGAATGTAAAGATCGGCGATCAGGTTAAAATATACCCGCACGTGTATATCGGCGATAACTGCACCATTGGTGACAACACGACCTTGTTCTCGGGCGTAAAAATATACCACGATTGCCATGTGGGTGCCAACGTTGTGGTTCATGCCAGCACCGTGATCGGCAGCGACGGCTTCGGCTTTGCGCCGCAGGACGGCAAGGAGTTTGCCAAAGTGCCGCAGATCGGCAATGTGGTCATTGAAGATAATATTGAGATTGGCTCCAACTGCTCGATCGACCGGGCCACATTAGGCTCAACCATTTTACGCAAAGGCGTGAAGCTGGATAACCTCGTGCAGATTGCCCATAATGTGGAGATCGGTGAAAATACTGTCATTGCAGGCCTTTCAGGCGTAGCGGGATCAACCAAGGTAGGTAAGAACTGCATGATCGCCGCCCAGGTAGGGGTTGTTGGCCACATCCGGATTGCCGATGGCGTGAAGATCGCCGGGCAGGCAGGCGTGGGCAGCAGCATTGAAAAAGAAAACGAGATCGTACAGGGCTCACCGGCTTTCCCATTGGGCGATTTCAGAAGAAGCTACGTGCTGTTCAGGAATTTACCGAAACTGAATGACCGGGTGAAAGACCTCGAAAATAAATTGAAATAAATACGTAAAATACAGGGCGATGGCCCCGGATTGAAAAACAACAAAACATGAGCGATAAACAACGAACGATTCAAAAAGCAGTTTCTATTACAGGGAAGGGCTTGCACACTGGTGCCCCGGTAACCTTAACATTTAATCCTGCTCCGGAAAATCACTGGTATAAATTCCAGAGAACGGATGTAGAAGGCCAGCCCATCATTGAAGCGGATTGCGACCTGGTAGTAGATACCTCCCGCGGAACAACGCTTGAAAAGAACGGTGTGCGTGTTCATACAACCGAGCACGTGCTGGCATCGCTGGTAGGCTTAGGCATCGACAATTGCCTGATCCAGGTAACAGGTCCCGAAATGCCGATCATGGACGGAAGCTCCCTGAACTTTATCGAGGTGCTGGAAACAGCCGGGATCGTAGAACAGGATGCTGAGCGCGATTATTTTGTACTGACCGAGAACCTGACCTACGAAGATACGGTAAAGAAAGTGGAGATGCTGGCAGTGCCGCAGGACGAGTTCCGTGTGACAGTCATGGTAGACTACGGCAGCGAAGTGCTGGGCACGCAACATGCCTCGATGTATCATTTGGGAGAATTCAAAAATGAGATCGCTCCCTGCAGAACATTTGTATTCTTAAGGGAACTGGAAGCTTTACTGGCTCATAACCTCATCAAAGGCGGTGACCTGGATAACGCCATTGTACTTGTGGACAGCGATGTTCCGGAAGACAAGCTGAACCACCTGCGTAAAGTGTTCAACAAGCCGGATGTGGAAGTGAAAAACCGCGGCGTTCTGAACAATACCAAACTGCGTTTCTTCAACGAGCCGGCACGCCACAAGCTGCTGGACATTGTAGGCGACCTCGCCTTAGTAGGCAAGCCCCTGAAGATCCATGTGCTGGCAGCAAGGCCGGGCCACGCGGGCAATGTGGACTTCGCCAAAAAGATCAAGGCACTTGCCAAAAAACAAAAAACAGAAAAAGATTTCTTTAAAATAGACCTGAACCAGCCACCGTTGCTGAACATCAACGACATTATGAAGCTTTTGCCTCACCGCCAGCCGATGCTGTTGGTGGACAAGATCATGGAGCTGTCGGAACACCATGTGGTGGGTGTAAAAAATGTGACCCTGAACGAGGAGTTCTTCAGAGGCCACTTCCCTGAAAGCCCTGTAATGCCGGGCGTTTTGCTGATCGAAGCGATGGCGCAGTGCGGAGGGATCCTGGTATTGAAAACCGTTCCGGATCCGGAAAACTACCTCACTTATTTCATTAAGATCGACGGTGTAAAATTCAGGCAGCAGGTGATCCCGGGCGATACGGTGGTCTTCAACCTAAGCCTGTTAACGCCGATCCGCCGTGGCATCTGCCACATGAAAGGCACGGCTTACGTGAACAACAAGCCGGTGATGGAAGCGGAAATGATGGCACAGATCGTGAAAGTAAAAGGCAACGAAGTGAAAGTAGCGGAGCCTCAATTGTCTTAAATATTCTTTCCATTGAAAAAAAGCATGCATGTTATCCTATGCATGCTTTTTTTATTCGCCGCTAAGCGGCCTGGCGGCTCCGGCCCACCCGGTCAACGGAGCCGAGAGAATCTGAGAAGAATACTTTCGGTTACTGATCCATGCTGATATGCTCTGCCCGCTTTATCCCTGTTCTGTTCTTCCGGTTAATCCTTCAAATAATGCCAGCTCAAACCCTTTGCATATCTCTATAAATTAGTTAGATTTGTTAAGATATAATTAAGCCTTTTTACAACCAAAACTATTCTATGATCTCACCTCTTGCTAATATCAGCCAGGATGCTAAAATCGGGAAAAACGTCACCATCGATGCCTTTGCTTCCGTGCTTGGAAACGCCGTCATTGGAGACAATACACATATCCATTCCAATGCGATGATCTATCCTGACACGACCATCGGCAGCGGGTGCCAGATCTTTCCGGGTGCCATCATCGGCATTGTATCGCAGGACCTGAAATATAAGGGAGAGCCGGCTACTACCACGGTAGGCAATAATACCATCATCCGCGAATACGTGACCATCCATAAGGGAACAGCCGACCGCATGACGACCAGCGTTGGGAATAACTGCCTGCTGATGGCCTATGTGCATGTGGCGCATGACTGCATCATCGGGAATAATGTGATCATTGCCAACAGCGTTGGCTTATCGGGGCACATCACCGTCGAGGATTTTGCGATCATCGAGGGCATGTGCGGCACACAACAGTTCGTAACCATAGGCGCCCACAGCTTTGTAGCGGGCTTTTCGCAGATCCGGAAGAGTGTTCCTCCTTTCGTACGCTGCGCGCGCGAACCGATGCAGTTCATCGGCGTCAATACCATCGGGCTTAGCCGCAGGGGTTTCGACAAAGAAGCGATTCGCCAGATCGAAGACATTTACCGCCTCATTTTTGTACGCGGACATAATATGACAAACGCGCTCGAGATCATCGAACAGGAAATAGAAAATACACCGATCCGGAACCAGATCGTGAGCTTTATTAAAAATCAAAAAGATGGGATCATCAAAGGGATTTAATCAATCAGAGAGTTGGCGATTTTAAGAACCGGAGAATCAGGATCTCTGTGTGGATCCTGTTTGACCTCAAGCGGAACTACCTTTTTTTAACTCACGGACTCAACAACTCATTAACTCAATCTTATTTATGTCACGCATTCTTACCGGCATCCAAAGCACCAATATCCCGCACCTCGGAAACATATTGGGCGCTGTATTACCGGCCATTAAACTCAGCGAAGATCCTAAGAACGAATCCTTGTTCTTCATCGCCGACCTTCATTCCCTTACTTCTAAAAAAGATGCGCAAGAACGCATCAGCTCTGTCAATTCGGTAGCTGCCACCTGGTTGGCGTTTGATTTCGACACGGAAAAAAATTTACTGTACCGCCAGAGCCGCATCCCCGAAGTGTGTGAGCTTGCCTGGTACCTGAACTGCTTTACGCCCTTCCCGATGCTCGCCAACGCCCATTCCTTCAAGGATAAGGCAGACCGCCTGAGCGACGTGAACGCCGGGCTGTTTACCTACCCGGTACTCATGGCAGCGGATATTATTTTGTATGACGCCGACTTTGTGCCGGTGGGCAAAGACCAGCTCCAGCACATCGAGATCGCCCGGGATATTGCCACCAAGATCAACATCAACTACAAGCAGGAGATTTTTGTGCTTCCCCAGGGAAAAACGGATGAATCGGTGATGATCGTGCCCGGAACGGACGGCGAAAAAATGAGCAAGTCGCGCAACAACTTCATTAATATTTTTCTGCCCGAGAAGGAGCTGCTTAAAATCGTGAAAACCATCGTTACCGATGCCACACCGATGGAAGAGCCGAAGAACCCGGATACGAACAATGTGTTCAATATTTATAAGCTGGTAGCCTCGCCTGAGCAAACGGCAGAGATGCGGGCGAACTTCCTGAAGGGAGGCTATGGTTACGGCCATGCTAAAACGGCTTTGTATGAAGCGCTCCTGGAGCGGTTTGCGAAGCCGCGTGCACGCTACACCGAGCTGATGAATAATCCGGGCATTCTTGAAAAAGAGCTGAAGGTGGGCGAAGATAAAGCACGCACGAGGGCGCGCGAAAAGCTGAAGCTGGTGCGCAGTATCCTTGGATTCTAGAAAATTAAAATTGAGTGATATGATCAAACGTTACTTTTCCATGAGCCTGGCTGTTTTGGCAGCAAGTGTGCAACTCCAGGCTCAATGCGGCTCCTGCAGCACCACGATCTCCAATGCGAGCTCGGCCAACCAGCTGGTAAGCAGCGGGCAAACGCTGTGCATCACCTCTACCGGAACCGTAAGCGGCTTGATTACCGTGCTGGCCGGCGGCAAGGTATGCAACCAGGGCCTGATCAATTCCACCAATGTGTGGGTGGCCGGCGGAACGCTGATCAACAGCGGAACGATTAACATCAACAACATCACGGTATCATCGGCCGGCTCCTTTACCAATGAGGCTACGCTTGATGCCGACAGCTTCCTGGTGATCAGCACCAACGCCAGGTACGTGAACAACGGCAACCAAATTAACAAAGCGTTTGCGACGGCCGATCATGCGATCAGTGTCAACAACGGCACGCTCACCTCCAATGTGGTGTATGATTCTATCGGCGATTTCACCAACAACGGGAATATCCTCATCAACGACGGCTTTGCCAACGGCTGGGGAAGCAGCTGCATCAATAACGGGAACATCAGCATTACCAACGATTTTGCCAATGGCTATAACAGCGGGTTCATCAATAACAAAAACATGTCGGTGTCGCGCGACTTCTATAATGGCAACAGCTCCAGCTATACGACCAAATGCATGGTAACCATAGGCCGCAACTGGTCGAATACCGCCACCATCCTGGGGCCCAACAGCAGCTGCGGCGGCTTTAACATTGCAGGTACTTCCAGCAACAGTGGCAGTATAGGGAGCGCCACCACCTTTATCGACCTCTGCGATGCGGGGCATCCAACGGGTGGCATCGATGCCAACATCGGCACCATTGCCTCTACCACCACCTATTGTACCTGTACCAATATTTGCGTGACCGTAGGCCTCCGGGAGATCCTGTCTTCGGTATCTTCCCTCATGGTCTATCCCAATCCTGCCTCCAGCCGCCTTATGGTGCGCTACACCAGCACCCAACAGGAGACGGTATCGGTGACGGTAAAGGATATGATGGGCCGCACGGTCCTCAGCCTGGCGCAGGTTTCTTTTGCCGGCAACAACGAGCTGGAGATCAACACCGGCAGCCTGGCGGAAGGCAGCTATATCCTCAGCATCAGCGACGCGAGGCAAACAGCGGCAAACAGGCTGTTTACTGTGGTGAAATAGGCCTGTTTTATGCTATTGTTAATTATTTAAAAATAGTTTCGCCATATTAGAGCAATAGTTGTAATTTTGCCCCTTAGAATTCAATTCATGTTAGGGAACCTTAAAATAAATACAGCGCTGTTCATCTGCTCGGCATTTATCTTTAAATTTCTATTCCTCAACATCGGGGCTGTTTCCTCCATGACAACTCATCAGACCAAGCAACTGGCAAAAACCCGTTTCTCGGCTACGGCCAAGAGAAACAGAGGCTCTGAAGTAGCGGACCATTCGACGGCCTGCAACTACTCTACCTTAGAGTTCTGCGAGGAAAGCTCTAAGGATGACGATCACTTCAAGCTGAATATTTTTCTTCCCCTGCTGGTGCTTTATGTCCTGGTAACAGGAAAACTTTCCGGAAGTCTTCAAAAGATCATCCCTTCCCCTCAGCACTTTGCCTATACCTCTTCGCACCGCTACCTGACTCTTCGTACTTTCCGCATCTGATCCCCGTTCGGGGAAGGACTCTCTATTCATAACCTGCTAAAGGTTATTGCTATTTCCCGCTGTTCAACAGCTCTGTTCCAAAAGAATACCGGCAGACTGTAGCCTATACAGGTGCCTTATTAATAATAAAAAATCGTACCGTTTAAAACCAACATCAACTATGAGGATAACGCTCATTTTCATTAGCCTGTGTGCCGTATTGTGCAGCACAAGCTGTGACTCGAAAAAAGAAGAGAAAGAAGAAGAAACAAAATTCCTGGTGACCAGCCCTTTGAAGAAGGACACGATGATCACGAGGGAATATGTTTGCCAGATCCATGCAATAAGCCACATTGAGCTCAGGGCGTTGGAAAAAGGCTACCTGCAGAAAATTTTTGTAGACGAAGGCCAGGCCGTCAAGCAGGGGCAGATGATGTTCCAGATCATGCCGATGCTCTACCAGGCGGAGATGCAAAAGGCACAGGCAGAGGCTGACTTTGCCGAAATTGAATACCAGAATACGAAACGCCTCACCGATAGCAATGTCGTTTCAAAGAATGAGCTGGCGATGGCTAAAGCCAAGCTTAATAAGGCAAAAGCAGAGCTGTCCTTAGCGCAGGTGCATTTAGGATTTACGGAAATCAAAGCTCCTTTCGATGGGATCATGGATCACTTCCATGTAAGGCTGGGAAGCCTCGTGGATGAAGGCGACCTGCTCACCACCTTGTCTGACAACAGCGAGATGTGGGTTTACTTCAACGTTCCCGAAGCGGAATACCTGAATTACAAAACAAGCGTCACCCAGGAGAACCTACTGAAGGTAAACCTGCTGATGGCTAATAACCAGCTGTTCAAATACCCGGGAGAGGTTAAAACCATTGAGGCCGATTTCAATAACGAAACGGGCAACATCGCTTTCAGGGCGACCTTCCCTAATCCGGACAGGCTCCTGAGACACGGCGAAACGGGCAACATCGAAATGGGCATCCCTTTGAAAAATGCCATTCTCATTCCACAGAAAGCGACTTACGAGATCCTGGAAAAGAAATATGTATTTGTTGTGGATAAGAGCAATGTCGTTCACTCCAGAGAAATTACGATTGCCTCTGAAATGCCCGATCTGTATGTGGTCAAGGATGGCCTGAAGGAAAACGAGCGTATTCTCCTCGAGGGAATCCGTAAGGTGAAGGATAACGATAAGATCGAGTATACGTACGAAGACCCGAAAACGGTGCTTCCGAAGCTCAGGGTATATGTTGAATAATGCAATCATTTAAACTAAAAAGACATGTTCAGTAAATTCATTCAAAGACCAGTACTTGCCATTGTGATATCCCTTGTGATATTATTTATCGGCACCCTGGCTATTAAAACATTGCCTACATCGCAGTTCCCGGAAGTAGCGCCACCGGTGGTGATGGTGAGCGCCTCCTATCCCGGAGCAAGCGCCAAATCGCTGGCTGAGTCCGTGATCATTCCTTTGGAGCAATCCATTAACGGTGCCTGGGGCATGCGCTACATGACCTCTGATGCTACCAGTGCCGGAGAGGCCAACATCCAGGTGATTTTTAACCCGGGCACGGACATCAACCAGGCGCTGGTACAGGTTTCCAACCGTGTGCAGCAGGTGACGAACAGGCTGCCAACCTTAGTGCAACGCGAAGGTGTGGTTATTACGCCTGTGATCCCAAGCATGCTCATGTATGTGAACTTATATAGTAAGGATAAGAATGCCAATATGAAATTCCTGTTCAACTATGCGGGTGTAAACATGGTACCGGAATTACAGCGGATCAACGGCATCGGCCAGGTGAGGATCCTCGGAAGCCGGCAATATGCCATGCGCGTATGGCTGAACCCCGACAGGATGCGTGCTTACAAAGTTTCTCCCGATGAGGTGATGGAAGCATTGAGCGATCAGAGTATCATCGGTAAACCCGGGAGGATAGGCCGCGGCGATAGTAAGCAGGCGGAAGCCCTTGAATATGTACTCGCTTATGCCGACCGTTTCAATGATCCGAAGCAATACGAAAATGTCATCATCCGGTCGAACCCGGATGGGGAAAACCTGCGCTTGAAAGACATCGCCACGGTGTCGCTGGGTAGTGAGTACTATGATATTTATTCCAGTATGAACGGGCACCCTTCCGCAGCTTTGGTGCTAAAGCAAACCTATGGAAGTAACGCCAGCGAGGTGATTGAAAAAGTGAAAGAAAAACTGGATGAGCTGAAAAAAACGTTCCCGCCGGGAATGGACTATGAGATCAGCTACGACGTTTCCAACTTCCTCGATGCCTCTATCGAAAATGTGGTGCATACGCTGAGGGATGCCTTTATCCTGGTGGCCCTGGTCGTGTTTATCTTCCTCGGCGACTGGCGCTCGACGCTGATCCCGACACTGGCCGTACCGATCTCGCTGATCGGCGCCTTCTTTTGCATGCAGTTATTCGGGCTCACGATCAATATGGTAACCTTGTTTGCGCTCGTGCTTGCGATCGGGATCGTGGTGGATGACGCGATTGTCGTCGTCGAGGCCGTGCATGCCAAGATGGAAGAGGAACACCTCTCCCCTTATAATGCCGTGCGGAAAGTGATCGGTGAGATCAGCGGCGCCGTGATTGCCATTACCTTGCTCATGGTATCCGTATTCGTTCCGGTATCCTTCATGTCGGGCCCCGTAGGAACCTTCTACAGGCAGTTCTCCATTACGATGGCTTCTTCCATTGTGCTTTCGGGTGTGGTTGCCTTAACGGTAACACCGGTGCTTTGTGCCATGATCCTCAAAAACAATCACGGGAAACCGAGAAAGAAACACCTCCTCAACCGCTTTATCGATAGCTTCAACCGGGGCTTTGAAAAGCTGACCGGAAGATATGTGTGGCTGCTGAGGCTCATTGCCCACCGCAGAATCGTGACGATAGGGATGTTTACGGTATTCTCCCTGGGAATCTTTTTCATTAGCAATAACCTGCCTTCGGGCTTTATCCCGAGCGAGGACCAGGGCATGCTCTATGCCATTATCCAGACGCCTCCGGGCTCCACGCTTGAAAGAACGAATGACCTGTCGAACAAACTCGTGGATATAATCACGAAAGTCGATGGCGTCAAATCGGTTTCTTCCATTGCAGGCTACGAGGTATTAACGGAAGGACGTGGCTCCAATGCCGGCACCTGCCTGATCAACTTAAAACCCTGGTCGGACCGGAAACACTCGGTGAGCGAGATCATTGCCGAGCTGGAAGAGAAAGCGAAATCTATTCCCGGTGCCACTATCGAGTTCTTCGATCCGCCGGCTGTACCGGGCTTCGGAGCCGCGGGTGGTTTTGCCTTACAATTATTGGATAAAACCAACAGCGGTGATTATAAGCAGCTGGAAAAGGTAACGACGGATTTCATGAACGAGATGAAGAAACGCAAAGAGATCACCGGTTTATTTACTTTCTTCAGTGCCAACTATCCGCAGTACGAAATTGAGATCGACAACCAGGCGGCTATGCAGAAAGGCGTGACCATTGGCAATGCCATGAATACACTTTCTATTTTTGTGGGAAGTACCTACGAGCTCGGCTTCATCAAGTACCAGCGCTTCTTCAAAGTGTTCGTGCAGGCGGCGCCTGAGTTCAGGAAACTCCCGACAGACATCATGAACCTCTATGTCAAAAATAACCGCGATGAGATGGTTCCTTTCTCTGCCTTTATGAAAATCAAAAAGCAACAGGGAGCGAATGAGATCAACCGTTATAACATGTACAATACGGCTGCCATTCGTGGTGGGCCGGCACAGGGCTATAGCAGCGGCGAAGCGATTAAAGCGGTGCAGGAAGTTGCTGCCAAAACATTGCCTCACGGCTACGACATCGACTGGGCGGCGCTGTCGTATGATGAAACCAGGCGTGGCAACGAAGCCATTTACATTTTCATCATCGTATTGGTGTTCGTGTATTTCGTGCTTGCCGCGCAGTACGAGAGCTTCATCATTCCTTTGTCGGTTGTGTTTTCCTTACCGGCCGGTGTTTTCGGATCGTTTTTAATGATCAAGGGCATGGGGCTGGCAAATGATATTTATGCGCAGGTGGGCCTGGTGATGCTGGTTGGTTTGCTTGGTAAGAACGCGGTACTGATCGTGGAGTTTGCCGTGCAAAAGCAGCGACAGGGTGCCAGCGTGATAGATGCCGCCATTGAAGGTGCCAAAGTGCGTTTCAGGCCGATCTTAATGACCTCCTTCGCCTTTATCGCGGGCCTGATCCCACTGGTATTTGCTCACGGCGCCGGCGCCATCGGTAATAAAACCATCGGTTCTTCTGCCCTGGGTGGGATGCTTTTCGGAACCTTGTTCGGCGTAATCATCGTTCCCGGATTGTATTTCATTTTTGCCTCATGGGCCAAAGGACGTAAACTCATTAAAAACGAAGATGAGAGCTCGTTAACCGAAGACCTCGTTCACCAGATAGACAATTTTCCACAACATGAAGAACATGAACATGAAGATGATGCGCACTAAAAGAATCAAGACGTGTATAGGGATCACCCTTGTTGCCCTGACCTATACTGCCTGCAAAGGGCCGTCTTTTGTTCACACAAAAGAAAACAAAACAGTTCCTGCGAACTATTACGGTTCGCAGGACTCTACCAACATCGCTAAAACAAAATGGAAGGATTTCTTTACCGATTCGAACCTCAATGCCCTGATCGATACGGCGCTGAAAAATAACCAGGAGCTGAACATCATGCTGCAGGAAATTCAGATTTCCAAAAACGAGGTGCGGGCGAGGAAAGGGGAATACCTGCCTTTTGTTGGCGGCGCCGCTTCTGCCGGTGTGGATAAGGTGGGAAGGCATACCAGCCAGGGAGCCAGCGATGCCATCACCACCATTGCACCGGGACAGGCCACTCCTGAAATTTTGCCGGATTATATGTTTGGCGTGTACGCTTCCTGGGAAGTGGATATCTGGCAGAAGCTGCGCAATGCCAAGAGAGCGGCTTTCAAGCGCTTTCTCTCCTCCATCGAAGGAAAAAATTTCATGGTCACACACCTGATCTCCGAGATCGCGAATTCCTATTACGAATTGCTGGCACTCGACAACCAGCTCGAGATTGTGAAACAGAACATCGACATCCAGACAAATGCCCTCAAAATTGTTAAGCAGGAAAAAGAGGCGACACGTGTTACCGAGCTTGCTGTGCGCAGGTTCGAAGCGGAAGTATTTCATACCAGGAGTCTTCAGTTCGATATCCAGCAGAAGATCGTTGAAACGGAGAACCACATCAACTTCCTGGTAGGACGGTTTCCGCAAACGGTTCAACGGGATTCGCAAAGCTTCAACACTCTGCCGAATGATACGATTTATGCCGGTGTTCCTTCGCAGCTGCTGAGCAACCGCACCGACATTAAGAAAGCGGAGCTGGAGCTTATGGCCTCCAAGCTCGATGTGAAAGTAGCAAGGGCCAAGTTCTATCCTTCCCTGAACATCAGGGCGGGTGTGGGCTACCAGGCTTTCAACCCGGCTTTCTTAATCAAGACGCCACAGTCGTTGCTCTACTCCCTGGCGGGAGACCTTGTAGCGCCCCTGATCAACCGGAATGCCATCAAGGCGGCTTATTACAGCGCCAATTCCAAACAGATCCAGGCAGTGTACAATTACGAGCGCACGATTCTCAATGCTTACATTGAAGTGGCTAACCAGGTATCGAATATCAATAACCTGAAAAAAAGCTACGACCTCAAATCGCAGCAGGTTGACGCACTCACCCAATCGATCACCATCTCGAACAACCTCTTCAAATCGGCAAGAGCCGATTACATGGAAGTATTGCTGACACAACGTGATGCGCTGGAATCGAAGTTCGAGCTGATCGAAACCAAGAAGCAGCAAATGAATGCGAGGGTCAACATTTACAGGGCCCTGGGTGGCGGCTGGAATTAAAGTTGAGGATATTCACAGGACATCCTCCGGCCTTCGGCTCCTTTAAAGGAAGAATTTGGCAAACTCATGATAAAGTATTCATATTGTTTTTTGAGTTTGTCAAATTCCCTCTTTCCAAGAGGGTGCCCGGAGGGCGGGAGATGTCAGAGAATAGTATTCAGGTAAGAATATGTGAATGAAATAATAGGTCAAAATAAAAAACCATGTTATACAATTGTAACATGGTTTTCTTTTTCAAATTTCCCGATATGAAACATTTTAAGACCCCAGCTTCCGGATGCATTTCCAGATGATAGCCAGGTCTTTCTCGGGCCTGTAATCCTTGGCATAGCGCAGGTTCAGCAGCTTGATCTTATCGGCATCGAGTGCGGCAGCAGAGAGCAGATCGGGAGACACTACCGAGCGCTTGATGCTCGGCAGGGATTTATCCGTGGCTTTGCCGTAACCTACCCAGGAATAAAACCCGAATAAGACACTGAACACGTTCAAAAAATAGCGTGACTTCTTCTCCTGCAAAAAGAACAGGACAGGGCTCAATACCAGCGCCAGAAAGGCTACCCCGAAATCGAGCAGACGCTTTTTGCGCTGATTTTCCGGCTTCGTAATGCTGTTCACATCGATCATATACAGATCGCCGGCCGTATCGATGTGGTTGCTGCCAATGATCGACAGGCTATCCGGTGAAGCGATCTTAAAATCCACCCCGCTGGAGACCATGGTGAGCATGTAATTGATGATCTCCTGGGAGCTGATGTCCTTGGCACAAAAAATAATTTCGTTGATGCCATGCACCTTAATCACTTCATCGAGTTGGGCAATGTGACCGATGCTGGAAATGCCTTGCCCCTCGCTATTCTCCGTATTTACAAAGCCGATGAAGGAAGGCTTGAGCTGTGTTTCTTTCAGGAGCTTCGAGACGCGCTCAAACTCGACCGCATTACCGGCAATGGCAATCCGCTTGGTATTTTCCGATGAAAGGCTGTAGGAGCGCACTTTCAGGAAATGCAGGCTCAGCCTCAGCAGGAGGTAGCTCACAAAAGCCCAGCCGGTGCCAAATAAGATAAAAGCCCTCGAAAAGCGCAGTGTTTCCGGTAAGAGGGAATAGCCCAGTAAAATAAAAATGGTGCCCACCACAATGCCCCGCACAATTTTCAGCAGCTTCACCGGCTTATCATATCCGCCGTTGAAGTACACCATCAGGATCCAGATAAGCGCATAAGCGGGAAAAGCGATCAGCAGCAGCTTCTGGGAATAGACATCCACGCTGAGACCCGTTTTGTTGAGGTACAAATCTTTAATAACGAAGAGCCCGGCCGTGAGCCAGATAAAATCGATGAGCGGCACCGTGAAGGCCTTGAAGAAACGGCTCAGCAGGGCTGTCCCGGCTTTCAGGATAATGGCGAGATTGATGAGAAAGGTAAACCAGAAGGTGTGAGACCCGCTGAAATGCTTTTTCGAAAAAATAGCCATGGCCTTATAAAAAATAAGGACATAATTGATGCTGCTCCGCTTCGTGCTTTCCCCCTTGTAATGGATGATTTGCGTGAGCGGAAAGTAATAGTTCTTATAACCCGCTTTGGTAATGCGGTAGGAGAGGTCGATGTCCTCCCCGTACATGAAAAAGGTTTCGTCCAGCAGGCCGATCTTATCCAGCAGGCTCTTGCGCATCAGCATGAAAGCGCCGCTCAGGACGTCTACCTCGTTCACTGCATTTTCAGGAAGGTAGGTCAGGTGGTATTTTCCGAATTTCCGGGACCGTGGGAAGAGTTTCGAGAGGCCGAACATCTTGTAAAAAGCGACCGTCGGTGTTGGCAGGCCGCGCTTGGATTCGGGGGCAAAGTTCCCCTGCCCGTCCAGCATTTTCACGCCCAGTCCGCCGGCATCCGGGTGCTCGTCCATAAAGGTGACTGTTTTCACAAAGGTATCTTCCTGCACCACGGTATCAGGGTTGAGCAGGAGCACATATTCGCCTTTGGCCAGACGGATAGCCTGGTTATTGGCTACAGAGAAGCCGGTATTGGCCTTGTTCTCAATCAGGGTGATCTGCGGGAATTTGCTTTTGATGAGGTTTACGGAGCCGTCCACGGAATTATTATCCACGACAAACACCTCGCAGCTCACATGCTGTGCGGCTTTCAGCACCGAAAAGAGGCATTGCTCAATGAAGTGCTTGACGTTGTAATTGACAATAACGACGGATAGTTTAACCACGGCTTAAAGCGCTAAAAATAGCAAAATATTGCCTGATCCGGCGGATTAAAAAAAGTGAGCGTGGGAATGAAAAAAATTAGTAAATTCGCATTCCGTTTTGGCACTGTAGCGCTGAAATGCATAAATACTGGTCCGGTAGCTCTCACGACGTGTCGTGAGGATAGAGCATCGGACCGAGAACAAAGATTATTGGTCCGGTAGCTCAGCTGGATAGAGCAGCTGCCTTCTAAGCAGCAGGCCATTGGTTCGAATCCAATCCGGATCACAAAAGAAAACCACCTTCATCGGGTGGTTTTTTTAGTTTAATAGTATAGCTGAGTAGAGCATCCCGGGAAAGCACCTGAAGCCTATAGCTGCGGTGGCTGAGCAGTTGCAGTAAGCTTATGTTTGGCTCCTACGGAGCCATGTTGTGTTTTGGTATTACTCTTAATAATATTTTGCTCCTAACGGAGCAAGAAACCGATTTAATCGAAATTGTTTACGGATCATATTCTTATACCCGTAGCCCCTCCGAATGGCCTGGCCGGGCGGAGAGTATTATGTTTATAGAAATGTATTTCCCCCATAGTTTTTTTGCTCCGTCAGGAGCAATGTGTTGTTTTGACTAAGTAGGATTTACAATACCTGTTTTTAATAAGATAGAGTGCGACATGCCGCTCCTCCGGAGCAATGCATCCGGAAGAGAATTACCCTCTCTTACTTTCCTCATACGTAGGGCCATACATACCAGGCACCTTGTTGCCGGTAGCGCGCAGGTATACAATCATTTCACCGCGGTGGTGATAAATGTGATTAAACAAAAAGCCACGTGACACAATGCCTCTCGGCATAGGGCCAAGCACGACGTGATCTCCGACTTTCATGGTCCAATCAGCTTGCAATTTTTCCTCGGTCAATGTTTTTAAAGCCGCTCTGGCTTTCTCCACATTACTTTCAAAAAGGGCAAGAGTAGCTTTGATGTCATTCACATCGCCCCGCTCAAGGTGATCGGTAGCCATATCATAAACATCCTGGGTAAGCGTTCCTACATACCAGTAGTAAATGGTGGCGATGTGTTGTGCCAGCTCTCCCATGGTCCAGGACGTTGGAGAGGGCTTATAGCTTAAATCTTTTTCAGGAACAGCCTGCAACAATTTACGTGTGCTCGTTACTTCGTGTTCGAATTCTGTCATTAAATACTCCAGTATCATGTCTCAATGGTTTTAAAATAAAGATAGTAAAATGCTTCATATTAATTTATGAGGCGCTATGATAACATCCTCGGGTCAATAGTATGGATCAATCCTTACCAGACTTCTGCATGTGTTCAATCGCCGCCCATCCTTCCGGCGTGATGCCCATGATCTCCGTGGCCACTCCCAAAGTCTTGTAGGTATCGAAGAAAGCCATCTGTGCAATCGGGTGATCGACTTCACTCATAAGCTGATAGCCTTGTTGACGCAGCTCAGCGGTAACCTTGTCGAAACTGCTAATGGGTAAGCGAAAGGCTAAGTGCTGCGTGCCGCCTGCCGGGTACTTGGCGAGGTAGTCATGAAACATGCTTTGTCCGGAAAGGGGCTGGATGAGTTCGATAAACGTCCCTCCGTTATAGGCCTGGGTCGTGAGCCAATCGCCCGCTACAACCTCGCCATAGTAAGTCATGTTCAGCTCTTCCGCATGCATGTGCTCCGGTTTGGGAAAACCAGCGATGCCCAGGGCACCTGACAGAAATTTTACAGAGACATGGATGTCCGGGACTACCCAGCCGATTTGCGCGAACTCGAGTCCGGCGATGGTATTGTTGATCGTACTCATTTTTAGTGTTTTTAATGGTTGAACAAAGTTACACCTTGCAGGCCTTCTTCACCCGGGGCATCTACGCCAATAAGCGGGCTATTTGCGACTACCGGCTGTATGTAAAGCGCAGACAAACATGATCACCACGTCCTTCAAATGTTGTACCACAAGGTTTACTGAAACGACTTAAACTCAACGTCGTTTCGTGTACTATCTTTATTATTAAGTGATTGAATTATTTTTTGATGGCCCAGCGCAGCTTAGCGGAACGCGCGCGCGGATTGGTGTTGCATTCTTCTGCCGATGCGCGGATTGCGTCCGGAGCGACTTCGCTGTAAATGCCTTCGCGGAATAAGCTCTGAAAGGATTTTTTCACACGGCGGTCTTCACCGGAATGAAAAGAAAGTATCGCCACACGTCCGCCTTTGGCAAGCGCCTGAGGAAGCTTTTCAAGAAACTTATCCAGGACACCAAACTCATCATTAACCTCAATTCTTAAAGCCTGGAAACAGCGCTGGCAGGATTTCTTAACCTGATCTTTCCGGCTTGCCTGCGGAAGAAAACTCATGGCCTCCCGGATGATCTGCTGAAGCTGTGTGGTTGTGCTTATCGCCATTCCTTTTCTGAGTGAGGAAATAATGGCTTCGGAAATTTGTTGCGAAAAAGGCTCATCTGAGTTTATGGTGAAAAGCTGTTCGAGGTCGTGTTGAGAAACCGTTTTTAAAAAGGTGGCGGCAGACTTCCCGCTTTTGGGATTAAGCCTCAGGTCCAGCGGACCTTCCACCTTAAATGAAAATCCTCTTTCAGGATTATCGATTTGCATGGAAGACACGCCCAGGTCTGCCAATACAAAATGGAAGAGGCCTGCTTCGGCAGCAACCTGGTCTATGCCGGAAAAATTCATTTTTTTAATGATGACATGCTCAGGGCCAAAACCCAGGGAGGCCAGGCGATCCCGTGTCAGCGGCAACTCAAAAGGATCAACATCGATCGCATATAAAAGTCCGCCCGGCGCCAGGTATTTCAGCATCTCTGCGCTGTGGCCGCCATAGCCCAGCGTGGCATCAAGCCCGGTCTGCCCGGGAATAATTTTAAGGAAGTCCATGATCTCATTCACACAGATAGAGCGGTGCATCCCTGCCGGGGTCCGCCCCTGCTGGATCACTTTCGCAACATCTGCTGCATACTGCCCCGGCTGTAGCTCTTTGTATTTTTCTTTAAACGCTTTAGGATGCGTCCCTTTGTATCTTACCCGTCGTCCCGGCTTTGGTGTTTCATCATCCATCCCGTTAAGGTAGGCTTTTCATTCCATAAAAAAACCCTCCGTGAAACACGGAAGGGTTTTGCTTGAAAGCCGTTTGCTTTTGGGTGGTTTATTTCTAAGCCTCCATCAATGTCTTAATATCAAATTTCGACATCTTCATAAAAGCCTGAACAACCCTTTGCCCTTTCTCAGGATCGGCCATAAGCTTAGGCAGAATGGAAGGAACCACCTGCCAGGATACGCCGAACTTATCGTCGAGCCAGCCGCACTGATCGTAGCGACCGCCAGCCCCCAGCTTTTCCCAGTAGTAATCAACCTCTTCCTGGTTTTCGCATTCGATCACAAAAGAGGTGGCCGGCGTAAACTTATACTTGGGCCCGCCATTCAAGGCCATAAAGCGGTTCCCGTTCAGCAGAAAGTTTACGGCAATAGAATTCTCCTGTGTGATTTCCGAGTTTTTAAAAATGGAGCAGTAATAGTCTGCAGCGGCTTTGGCTTGTCCGTCAAACCATAAGCAAGGATACATTTGATTTTTCATGTGTGATGTGTTTAAGATTATACGATGCGTCAAAATTAGACCCGGTACTCTCCTTAAAATAGAACAAAGCCGACACCACCTGTTTTTTTTATGGCGAGGAACCAAAATTGAGGTAATCTTTCGGCCGCAGGTTCGTAAACTCTTTGAATGCCCGGATGTAATGGCTCTGGTCGGCATAGCCGTTTGCAAAAGCGATGTCCGAGAGCTTATCATACTTCCGGCTGTTCAACTGCTGAAAGGCCGAATTGAACTGGCAGATGCGCCTGTACTGGTTTGGCGCGATGCCGATGCTCTGCTCGAACAGGCGCTGAAAGCTTCGCTCGGTCATCGACAATTCCTTCTGAACCAGGACCAAAGCATCTTTCGAAGGGTTAGCCACGATCCGATCCGTGGCATACTTCACCGGGAAATTATGGCTCTCCGATCCGGATTGTAATCCTGCAATATAGGCATCCAGTAAAGCCATCCGGCTTTCCAGGGTCCTGGCATTCACCAGCTGCTCCTGGAGCATGAGGGTTTTCTTCGGTGCCAGCACATGGAGGTCAAGCGGCTGATCGGTCAGCTCCCGCGCTGTGATCCCGAATAAGGAAAACAAGGCATAAGGCTTAAAGAAGTAGGCAATCATCGTAAAGCCCTCCTGGAAGGTTAAGAGTTCCGGAAGAATGGTTTGCCCGAAAAGTGTCAGGTGGCTTGTAGAGCTGGTTCCGAGAACTCCCCTGGTGGATTTAAAAAGCAGGCTGGGTTGTCCGTTGGCAAATAAAGGCAGGGAGAAGGAACCGATCAGCCGGTCATGCTCGATGACCAGGATCCTATCCACGCATGCCGCAAGATGCCCTTCCGGCTTAAGATTCCTGACGTTCATAGTTTTGCCTTTACATGGGCTTCCGGTTAAAAAAAAATGCCTGCACCCATCATAAAGATACCCAAAATTCGTTTTCAATACAGCGGCGGTCCAAACGTTTTTGTGGCATTTCCGGGTACGGAAAAATGGTACAAAACACGTCCCAAAACGGGTATAAACCCCCGTTTTTATGTGTAGATATTCTTATACATTTGATTAGCTTATCGTACCTGGAAATCGTGTCAACAACGTCTTACTATCAAAACCTATGAATGCTAATTTCAAAATATGGCTCTCCAATTTTCTGAAAAGAGATTGGATCCAGAAAGGCGAGGGCAGGCTGACTTATGTTCAGCTCTTCGGTTTTATGCTTATTGCCTTTGGTGTGGTTTACCTGGCCTCCTATCTTTTACCAGGCGGGATCATTCATTATTTCAGCTCGCTCGGGCTGAATGAAAACCCAACTGCCAATGGTATTTCCATTGCCTTTTTCACCACCATGCTGGGTGTGGCCTTTGCCTTTCCGGATATGCTGAGAGGGCAGACCAAAGAGATCAGCACCATGCGCATCATCGTGTTTATGTTTGCCAATGTGATCTGCATGCTGCTTTTAAAGATCGGCTGGGAAAAAGGGTCTCTGCAGGGCATTGGCCTGGATGGCTATTGGATGGGAGTCATCGCCTTTGTGTTTGGCGCCAAAGCCACCCAGTCTTATTTTGAAAATGCCAGGTCGCTTCTCCCGGGCTCAGGCGCGAAGGCCGACTCCGATGCTCCTGCCTTAACGAATGCAGAGCTCTCCCGGCTGGCGACCAATCAAAACCGGGATGAGTTACTGGCGAGGTATCCGAACATTGAATGCGTCAGCAATACCCTGAAAGACGGAAAAAGTCTTGTAACGATTTACGTCAGGGATTCGGAAACCCAGGCTATTCCAACGGAAGTAACAGCCATCCTGAAAAACGGCTCGGCCATCAGGGTTCCGACGGAGATTATTTCCGGTGCAGGTGAAGGAACACCACACATCGGGCAGGCAACGGATGAGCTCAGTGATTCCAATAGCCCGAAGTACTATGGCTCGGTATGCTGCCTCGTCGATTCCACAACCAATCCCGGTTTCAAAGGCATCGTCACCTCCGGGCATGTGTTTACCTACGGCGACTTCCGCGACTACGGTGGAGTGCTGCGACAGGATCAAAAAAGAGACGTGCTTCTTAACGGCATTCCTTCCACCAAACTCTTCTTTCAGCAAATGAAATTTAACCAGGATCTTGCCATCACCGAGATAACGGATAAAGCCGATGTTCCCAACGACTACCTCTCTTTTGCCGGAGGATGTTACGAAGTGTCGGACAGCGATCTTCATACGGCGGTTCCGAATATTACGATTGCCTCGCGACAGAACAACATCCGTGACGCCTACCTCCTGGACTTCGACGTATCTTTTGAAATTAAATATTTCAACACACCGCGCTACATCCGCAACATCATCCTTATCGGGAGCACCAACAACAGGGCCACTTCCCAAACCGTTTCTACCGGCGGAGATTCAGGCAGCTGTGTCTATCACAAGGAAACGGGAAAACTGATCGGGATGCTGCTGGGCGGAAATACAAAATTCAGCTTCGTATTGCCTTTACAAGATACCCTTAACTCTTTTAACTTTAAATTGTCATAACATGAAACCATCCCTACTCCTTTCATTTTTAGTGATTTCCCTGCTCTCTTTTTCACAGGGCTCCACCATTATTTTTTCGTCGCAAGGTGGATCGCCTATCACAACCAGTGCCTTGAGCAATTTAAGCTTACCCCTGAAGCTGCGATTCAGCAAGGATTTCAATGGCAAACAGATTATCTTGAAAAACAATGCCGATCAGCAACTGTTCAATCCCGGCCAGACTTTGGGAAGCGGTGATCTCGCCTTTCATGCCAACGATCCTTTCGATTATGTATTTGAAACGGATATGAAAACGAATCCCGGCGATTACAACATTCCTTCCAAAGAGATCCTGCTCAGCTTTGCCGGAAAAGATTTTGTGCTGAGGCTTGCGGATGGTGTGGCTGCTAACGGCGGAAATCCGGGAGGCGGCAACAACGAAACTACAGGAAATAATAACCAGGTCGAAGACTACGAAGCCGGCTATCTATATGAGGATGTGATGGCCCTGCTTGACGGCAAAAGCGATGAGCGTTTAAAAATGAAGATCCTCTCTTCCTATGGCGTGAATGCCACTACGGTGAAAGCCAATCCTTACCTCAATGAGCTATTCGGCAGCCTATACGGCAGGGCTCTGCCCGAGGGAGGATTCGCCGGCATGCTTGGAAGCATCGGGAATACCGATGTGACTTATTTTGCGGCGGGCATTGCCAGGTTCCTCGCCGAACGCACCAAAGATGAGCTGAACGAGGCTTTTTTCCGTAAGATGCAGGAACATCTGAATGCCTATCCTGAATTAAAAACCCTCTTCCCTCAAACGAGCTCCTTCCTGAATGTGATCGACGGCTATGCTTATGCCTCGGTGATCCAGGTATTAAAGGAGGCTTTTGAAACCGACGTGCAGAACCTCCCGATGAATTTGTACCAGGTCAAAAGCCTGACAGAAGCCAATTGCGACGCTACTGTTTTAAACAGCAATAAACTCGGCAATTGCCAGGATCGCCTGAAAAAGCTGCATGCCTTCTTTGACAGCCGCAACGGACGCTGGATCGGGCTGGGCATGTTCACCGTGAAAGAAGCGGTGCAGTCGCCTAATCCTGCCGGCCTGCTGAAATCCATCAGCGGATCGGATGAGCTGGCAGGCATCAAAACGTTTTCGAAAGACAGCAGCTACTATGCCAATTATAACATTGCTGCCTCCATTGAGCTGAGCAACCTGATCTCTCAAAGCCTCATCAGCAAAGACGATCAGCAGATCTGGATCACGACAAAAGAACTCAATGGACTATTGAAAAGGCAGGCAGCGATTAAAGCATATTTAGGTTTGCTTCTGGCCAAAGAGCAAACGAAAAGCGTGGTAATCGATTTTTATAAAGCCGACCATAGCCTCATCACCTTCGGTACGTTTCTCATCCAACAGTATGATACCTACAGCAGCTTCGAATCGCAGGTCAGCAGTCTCCTCAAAAATGCGCATACGGCCTTTAGCTCTGCCAACAATGCAGTAAAGACGATGATGGCCGCTACGGACAAGTCGGTGGAAGCGAATCCACAGGCCCTTTACAATTACTACAAAACAGTGACGGCCACACTGAAGCCGATCGCTCACAGTGTTTTGCTGGCAACGCTTAGCGGCAAACAAGACATCGGCGCCGGATACGACCGGATCGAAAAGTACCTGAATCCTTCCGTCGATATTGCCTATCACCTGGCCACTAAAAAATATTCTGCGGCCATTTACGACGCCACCATCCTCCTGAGCTACCTGAAACCGGCAAGCAGCCAGCTCACGCAGGTAACAAGCGCCTTTACCAAATACGGCATCCTCATCTCCACCGTGGCCAATGCCCAATCTTCCGAGGAAGTGAAGCAGGCACTGGAGGCATCGGTATTACCGGTAGGCAGCTACTCTATCAAGCGCAGAACCAGCTGGAGCATGAGCATCAATTCGTATGTGGGGGCTTTCTGGAATTATACAGGCGGCGCAAATTCCATACAGCCTTTTGGATTGTCGGCACCCATCGGCTTCAATATCTCCAAAGGCTTTTCGAAAAGCGGGAATGCCGGCGGGCTTAGCGTGAACCTGCAAATCCTCGACGTGGGCGCTTTGGTGAACTACTACCTTCTGAAAGGAGATACGGCTTCCCTGCCTAATAATTTTAATGTGAAACTCTCGAATATTTTCGCGCCCGGATTCAATGTGTGCTATAACATTCCGAAGACGCCCCTGTCGCTGGCCTGGGGCGGGCAGTACATCCCTACCCTCTACAAGTACGAACAGATCAGCGGCAAAAACCAGCTCGTGTCCACCAATGCCTTTCGCATGCAGGTATCACTCTTAGTGGATATTCCGCTGTATAACCTGAAGGTCTGGGATTTTAAGAAGTAAGGTGTAATGATCTGTAAAACAAAAATCCTCCCGTACATTATTCGGGAGGATTTTTGTGATAACTTAATTTTCATTAAGAGATGCTGAGACAAGTTCAGCATAACGACACACCGAGCCGAAGTGCAGATCCCGAAAATCAACTAAGAATCCATCCTTACACGATGTATTCCACCTCGTGTGCTTCCCAGGCTTTGGGCACTTCCAGCTTGTCGATCATGCGCTCTATGGCCATCGCCGGGATGGCAAAATCGCGGTTACGGTTCTGCGCCAGGATGGTCTTGTAGGGCACCTCCAGGTACACGATCCTGATCTTCGGATCATACACCGCAAACAGGTCAATCAGCTGCTCGCGCATCTGTGCCGTAATGTTCGTGGCATTCCACACAAAGGCTTTTCCGTTGCGCAAATAGTCTTTCGCCTGCTCCTTCGCTTCCTGGATGATGCGGCCATTTCCTTTGGAATCGCCATGCCTGATCTTCAGCTTTCGCCTCAGGTCGTCGAGGGAAATGACCGGCAGATTCGGGAGGTGTTTGCGGATGTAATGATCCTTGCCACTTCCGGCAACACCCGACAGGATAATGGCTTCGGGACCTGTGGTGTCGTAAGGCACGTAGTCCGGGCTTTGCTCCTCCTTCCGGAAAAATAAAAAGCGCGATAGGTTGCCGGGAAACTCTTTTTGTTTTCCCCAACACTCCTGCTCGATGCAGAGCTCTTTGAACAGCTCTATCTTATATAACAGCTCCTGCTTGTCGGAACAAATCCTGCCCAATACATCCGCCTTTGCCAGCATAGCCAATAGTTCCATGTTGACTTCCAGGCTCGCTTTCAGCAGGGCTTTCACAGGGTCCGGCTTTTCAAATACCCAAAGCGGCAAACCATGATAACGCACAAGGCCGACAATCTCCTCGCGGATAGCAAAGGGCACGGCAAAATCACGGTACAGGATCTGCCTTGCCGTGAGCGCACCTTTCTTCGCGTGGCCGGGAGAAACAATGTGCCCTTCTTCGTCCACAAAAGTCGTCGAGCGCTTTTCGATATCGTGCATCAATGCCGAGGTCCACAGGATCTCCTGCTCCTGCACAGGCAATACACAATACTCAGGCAATTGTTCCAATGCCTGCAACACCATCTGCGTATGCACGGCCACATCGCCCTCTGCATGATGGACAGGGCTTTGCGGCACACCGTGCATATCAGCAACCCACGGAAATTTCCGCAGGTCGCTCCATGGCTTATGTTCGGTTAAAGTCCACATGATCTTCAAATGTTAAGGGCGCACGCTTCCAGTTCCTCGTCCAGTGCTCATCGGTTTTGACATGCCCTTTGCGCACATACTTAAACACGTGGTTTTGAAATCCGGAAACGCTGTAGCCGTTTTTATTACGCGTCACGATCCCTTCCATGGTACATGGCTTTCCGCTTCGCGGATCCACGGAACCGAATGTTCCGGGCTGCTTCACCAGCTCGAGGACCGTATGCTCATACGCTGCTTTGTTGGAAAAGTTGCTGCATTCGGCCAGCACAGGCACAGTAGGCAGATCGAAGGCCGCCGCTACAAAGGCCGTCTCCTCCCAGGAGAGCCACACATCATGCTCGCGTACTCCAAACACAAAGTAATGGCTTTCAATGGCCGGGTACTGTATGGAATGGATCGCATACAGGTTCTCACCGAAGATCTCGTAATCGCCGAGGTCTCTTTTAATGAGCTGCCACTTCTCGCGCAGAAAGGCCGTCCAGGGCGATACCGTGGGGGCCGCATGCGACCTGGCAAAGACGCCGTATTGACTTAAGCAGTTATTTTCACCATCCAGCTTTTCGGTATGGATCACAGTTTCCAGGTGCGACACGTCGTCCCAGTAATCCTTGTTGATCCTATCGTCGCTTGTAGTTCCGGGAGAAAACGGATAGTGATAGGTTCTCCCGTATTTTCTTGATACAGACATGATATTTTTTTGAGATGAAACAATACGAAGCAGGACCAACTTATTGGCCGCTTCCAATTCCTTATCTGAAAAAAATTACACGGTTTCCTGTCATCTAAATGGTTGTACTCAAAATCACCGGTTCCGGCTTTTGAATTTGATGGCAAATATAAAGATATTTTTTTGATTGGGATATTCTTCAAAGAGTGTTGGCTTTTTGAAGCTTTTAGAGACCTTGACTATCGGGACTTTATATTACCTGAGCACAGGTATAAGATGAGCACTGCATTTGCTCTAACTTTACTTCAACAAAAATCAAAGACCATGATTCGCTCTTTTATCAATACATATACCGCAGGGATGAAAATAAAAGTCCTGATCTCCTGCCTGCTTTTAGCCCTGTTTAACCCTGCTTTTATTTCATGCAAAAAAAAGACAAGCCCGGAGCCGGAGCCCGGCCCGGTAACGCAACCTCCGGCCAACACCAGGAATGTGAGGTACGAGATCACCGGAAATTATTCGGCGCCGCTTTTGGTGGTGTACAACGATAATGTATCCGGTAATACGACCCTAACGGTAAGCGCCCTGCCCTGGAGAAAAGACATCAGCTACCCTGCCAATGTGCAGGGCATCGGCATCTCATCCAACGGACTGAGCAGCCAGTCAGGAGCTGCCGGCCAGTCGGCAAACCTGAAGATATACGTATCGAATACCGTGGTGCAATCTTCCACTGCGTTGGCTGATGCCAATGGCGCCATCAGTTTACCGCCTCTTGCCTATGTGTTTCCATAGCTTCCAAACCTTTACCTGATTTCAGGTATTCCCCTTTTTTTCAATGGAAAGTGAATTAATTTAACGACATTTGCCGGAGCATTCCCGCACTATGTTTCTGAGATTACGCTTTCCATGATCAAAGCATTTGTTCTGCTTTACATATTGTGTGTGCCTGCCATGGTTCTGTCGCAACGTGTGTATACACTTGACGACGACAAGGATTTTACGGACAGCCTGAAGCTTCTGGTTGCCCGGACATCTTCCGACAGCATCCGTTGCGCCAACAGCTATCGCCTGGCCGACCTGCTCAGGCTCAGCGGCAAAACCGAAGAGGCAAAACGCTACTCCGACAGGGCCAACCAGCTGGCCGTCAAATTTCCATACCTCAGGGATGCTTCCATTTTTTATAATGCTTCTTCTTACATCAACTCCGGAGATTACAGCGGGTATGAGCAGCAGCTCTACCTTGCCAACAGCAAGCTCAAAAAATATCCGACCAAACAGGCTTATTCCCTGCGGGCTTTTATCCTGAAGAACATTTCCATTATTAAGCAAATCAACAACAATGAGAAGGAAGCCATGCGCATCCTGGTGAACGAAGCGATCCCTGTTGCCAAACAGTCGGAGAACAACGAGATCCTGAGCGCCCTGTACCGCTCGCTGGGCATTATTTTCATGAACTACCCTGACCGGAAAAAAGCGGACATGTACCTGAAGCTCAGCATCGACTGCCTGGAGAGCAAGGACAACGGCTCGCCTACCCTGCTGGAATCGAAGGTGGAGCTTTATGCCATCCATGCCGAAAACCTGGTGGAGCTGGGAAGGATCTACGCCGCCAAGCACTCTCTCGACAAAGCATTCCAGATCCTGAAAGATTACCCGGCCTCTAACCTTAACAACCTGTATTATTGTTCGGAAGGCTTATACTATTACAGATCCGGACGCCTGAAGAATGCTTATGCCAGTTACGACAAAGGCATACAGAGCTGCGCGCGGCACATGGACCTGCTTAGCATGAACCGCCTGAGGTATATGAAGTACGAAGCTTTGTGCAGTGAGAAAAAATACGAAGAGGCGAAACAGGTTTTGCTGGAGCTGCTCCAATCGCCTTCGCTGTTTGTGGTCGATCAGAAAAACTGGTATAAGAAGCTGGCGGAAACCTACGAGCTGCTGGGCGATGTCAGGAATGCCAATCATTACAACAAGCTATACATTACGCTGAGCGACAGCCTTCACGATGCCGCTTTCCAGAAAGAGATCGGCCAGCTCGAAGCACGATTCCACAAAGCGGAAAATGAAAACACCATCAGGCAACTGGAAGCCCAGCAGGAACGCATGCGCCTGATCGCGGAAAACAATAAGCTGCATTACGGTATTTTCGGACTGGCATGCCTTATCCTGCTGATTGTATTGATGCTTTTCTGGATCAGGGCGAACAGCCACAAAAAGCTGGCGCAGGAAAAAGCCAAGAATTATCAGCAGAGCCTTTTATCGCTCGGAAACCAGAAGGAAATGGAGGTGCTGCAGGCCAGCATTGCCGGCGAGGAAATAGAGCGCAAGCGCATTGCCCGCGACCTGCATGATGGCATCGGAAGCTTACTATCGTCGCTGAAAATGAAGCTGATCAAAAACCCGAACAGCCTGAATGAGTTGAACGAGCAGGAATCGCAACAGGTGGTGGTACTCTTAAACCGCTCGATCTCCGAGCTGAGGCAGATTGCCTACAACCTGGTGCCGGAAACCCTGCTGAAGCTCGGATTGGAAAAGGCCTTGCAGGATTTATGCCTGCTGCTCAAGACAGAAGGTGTTCACATTAGTTTTCATGCACAGGGGATCAGGCCCGATATTCCGGAGAGCAACCAGATCGTCATCTACAGGATTGTGCAGGAGCTCATCAACAACGCGCTGAAACACTCGCAGTGCACAGAAATCATTACAGATTGCAGTCAGAACGAACACCTCTTTTTCATTACCGTAGAGGACAATGGCAAAGGCTTTGATACTTCCGGCCTGCAAGGCTTACAGGGATCAGGCCTCCGGAACCTCAGAAACCGGGTAGAGCTGCTGAAAGGAAAATTCCAGATCGACTCCTCCCCGGGTGGAGGCACTGCCTGTAATATAGAATTGCATATATGAGCAAACAATACCATTTAGCGATTATAGACGATCATCCGATCGTGATTGAAGGATTAAGCACGATGCTTTCAAAGCTTGAGCACATTCATATCCTCTCTTGTTTTAAGAATGGCACAGAGTTCCTGGCTTACCAGGATCTGAGCAGGATCGATATTTTACTGATGGATGTCTTCCTCCCGGATATCAATGGCATCGACCTTTGCGCCAGGATCAAAAAACTGCATCCGAAAATGATCGTGCTCGCCATGAGCAGCCAGTCGGAACGAAGCATTGTGTTGCAGCTGATCAAAAACGGCGCGGGCGGCTACCTGCTGAAAAGCGCCTCGAAAGACGAATTCAAAGACTGTATCAACGAGGCCCTTGCCGGGAAGCTAGCTTTCAGCGCCGATGTGAAGGAGATCGTCAACAAAACCGATGTATCGGACCTCAGGATGGTGCCGCGGCTTACGCGAAGAGAAAAGGAGATCGTTCAATTGCTGATCCTCGGAAAATCCACGCAGGAAATTTCCGAAACCCTCTTCCTCAGCTTCCTCACCGTACAAACACACCGCAGAAACCTCCTGAATAAATACCAGGTAAAGAACCTCGTGGAATTGATCAATACGGTCAACACCTATAATTTATTGTAACACCGGACAGAGCAAAACTGGGTTGCAGATGTGATCTTACTTAAATCCTGATCCCGACAATCGTCACGTCGTCCACCTGTTCGAGCGCTCCTTTCCAGTTCGTGAACACATGCTCCAGTGTACGCTTTTGCGTGGCCAGCGGCATGCTTCCGGTAGCATGCAGTAAAGCTTCCAACTGCCGGCGCTTGAATTTTTTTCCTTTGTCTCCCCCGAACTGGTCCGCAAAGCCATCCGTCACCAGGTAAAAAATATCCCCTTTCGTTATAGGAATTTCGTGCGTTGGAAAAGGCGAAGGCGCATTGGTGCGGCCGATGGGTTGCTTATGGGCTTTCACCTCGCAGAGGGCGTCGTTCCTGAGGTACCAGAGATTATTATTGGCACCGCTCCAGGTAACCTTCCCGGTTTTGGTATTAACGGCACACAGCGAGATGTCCATCCCGTCATTGATCCCCTCCCCGCTTTTGGCCAGGTTTTCCAATACCAGCTCGCGGGCCTTGTCGAGAATACTCCCCGGAACGGTGAGGTCAAACTCATTGACGCTGCGGTACAGGGCATTGCTACAAACCACTGAGAGCATTGCGCCCGGAACGCCATGCCCCGTACAATCGGCGGCGGCAACCAACAGGATGTCTTCCTTTTTTTCAAACCAGTAAAAGTCGCCGCTGACAATGTCCCGGGGCTTGTAGAGGATAAAAGAATCTTTAAAATGTTCCTGCACGAGACTGAAAGAAGGCAGCACCGCATTCTGGATGCGCTTGGCATAAGCAATGCTGTCTGTAATTTCCTGGTTCTTTTCATGCAGTTGTGCCGTACGGTCTTTCACCCGGTGCTCCAGCTCATCATACACGTTGATGTTTTCCAACGTGACCGCCGTAACGTCTGCCAGCGATTGCAACAGGCTTACCTCTTCCTCGCTTGGCATGTGCTGATGCGCCCAGTAGTTACCGATCGCACCAATCGGGTCCGATGTCCTGATGGGTACCATCGCCAGGCTTTTGACAAAGGTCGGCTTATAGGCTTCGTGCGGAATGCGTGAATCCTCGTAAATATCTTCGATGACCGCCGGGCGGCTGTTGAGCATGGCCCAGCCGCTGATGCAGGTCTCGATCGGAAAACGGCTTCCCTTCCACAAAGGGCTGATTGCATCTTCATCGGCATAAAAGCAGGCTTCTGCATTTCCGATCCGGTCGCGCAACACAAAGGTAGCACCGTCAGCACCCGTCAGCTCACGCGCGGCGCGGCGCACAATGGCCATCACCGTGTCGAGGTTTTTCGCCAGGGAAAGCTCTTTCACTGCATCGACAAGGCGCTGCATGTTTTCAGTATTTCGTACGTGATCCATGATGATTCGGGAGAAAAAATAAAATCCTGAAATAGCCGGGGTCTATAGCAGAATGGTACCTTAAACACAAATTTAAATATTTAAAACCGGCCGCACATGAGTAAAAACACGTGTTTTGAGCAAGCGTTTTTACGTAGTGAAAATCCCGGATATCCAGGCAAAAGATTTTTGCCCTGTAGTGATTATCATTTCACGATTAATTTACTTCTGAAAAAGAAAGCGCTTCTGAATATTGAATATATTTATAGATACATTTAAAAATCCTACATTATGGCAACAGTAAATCCTTATTTCTGCTTTAACGGCAATTGCGAAGAAGTTTTTAATTTTTATAAATCGGTATTTGGCGGAGAATTCAGCCAGGTGGCGCGTTTCGGCGATATGCCGATGCCCGGGCAGGAACTATCTGAAGAGGCGAAAAAGCGCATCATGCACGTAGCGCTGCCAATCAGCACGGAAACCATTTTAATGGGCAGTGACTCAAATCCTATGATGGGCGATGTGACTTTCGGACAAAACATTTCCATCTCCGTACAGGTAGATACTAAAGCGGAAGCTGACAAGATTTTCAGCGGCCTTTCTGCCGGCGGCACGGTGAGCATGCCTATGGGCGATGCTCCCTGGGGCGCTTACTTCGGCATGTTCAACGATAAGTTCGGTATCAGCTGGCTTGTGAATCACGATTATTCGAAAAAATAAAATCAGCTTAAACAGTAAAGCCGTCGTGAGGTATCGCGATGGCTTTTTTATTTCTATTTAATGAATCCCAGACAAGGCTCATGCATGCCTTCATTACATAGCAGGAAACAGCCCTTCCGGAGGAAGAGCTGTCTTTTTTATACAGAATAACGGTACACAAAAAACAGTTATGAATCTACATGGTTGTGCTACCCGTTGATCCTGTACTTCCTGTAGAACTGGTACTGTTGGAGCCTGTACCGCTTGTAGAGCCGGTATTGCTGGTAGACTGAGTACTGCTGGTACTGCGTGTAGTACCGGTACTGTTCGTAGAACGGGTAGTGGCCGTTCCGGATGTTGAGCTTGTACTGCTGGTTGTATTGGTACTCCTCGTTGTAGCTGTACTTTTAGTGGTTTTGGTTGTGCTGGTGCCTGAGGTCGTCATCCCATCTGTGGTGTGTGTATTATGGGTCGTTTCCGTTGTTTGAGTTGTTTGAGTGGTGCCGGTGGTTCCCTGAGTTGTCGTAGTAGTGTGATCCGGCGCAGGTATAACGGCCGTTGTGCGTGTGAATGAGAGCAAGGCCACAGAGGCGACGACACAAGCAGGTATCAATACGCTATTTTTTTTCATGTTGATTGGTTTTAAAAGTTTACAAGGGCCACCAGTTCAAAAAACTTACCATCCCGAATGCCTGGTTTTCTGTGGAAACTGAGGAAATATTTTTTCAGAAAGCGGGTACACTGTCCTGAATTACCACAGTACTGATGTTATACAGTCTTGAATTTCTTTACGGGGTATAATTATACACACAGGCATTGAATTTTAAGCGGGAGGGCATGAAAACCAACTCATTCATTTACCGGAACAGCTTATCGCTTGCCTTTCTTTTCTTAATGATTCTTTCATTGATAGGACAGATTTATACGGGCTGGAAAGAGCACAACGCTTTTTTACAGGATTATAAAATGCCAAGCCAGTCTGTGGGAGAATACCTGCTCAGCGGACATTTCCTGCAGGCGACCTTTGAAAACTGGGAAAGTGAATTCTTTCAAATGGCCCTCTTTGTCATCTTTACCATTTTTCTACGCCAGCAGGGTTCCTCAGAATCCAAAGCCTGCGGCGAGGAAAGTTTTGATCATACGCAACTGGTGCCCAAAAAGGATTCGCCGGGCCCTGTCAAAAAAGGAGGCCTCAGGTTAGCGCTCTACAAACATTCGCTTTCTATTTCCCTGATCTTTCTTTTTCTTCTTTCCTTTAGCCTGCACTGGTACGGAAGCTGGCTCGACTTCAATGAAAAGCAACGGCTGGAGCACGAAACGGAAGTTAGCTTCACATCCTACATCGACCACGGAAAGTTCTGGTTTGAATCCTTTCAAAACTGGCAGAGTGAATTCCTGTCTATTTTTTCCATTATCTTCCTGTCTATTTACTTACGGCAATTCGGATCTTCCCAATCCAAAGCTGTCAACGCCGCTCATGCCGAAACCGGCGGAGAATAAACGTAGCAGTTTCAGAGGCTCACTTCAGGTAAGCATCGTTTGACCGGAACTCCGCCGTTTGACACAGGTTACGGGGTCAAGCCAGCAGTTGATTATCAGGGTTTTTACTGTTCATAATAGGGATTTCAGGTATTTCACCGGTAGCCTCCTGCATGTACATTTACGATCTAAAAAAAGGCATGGAATTAAAAGCGGGAAGACTCAGCGATGTGATCATGATCAGGGATCACCGGCAATTAACGGTAACACTGATGTCCGGAAGCCTTAAGTTGTTTTTGAAAGGCAATGCCGGCATCAAGATCTGTTTTTTCTCCAGCTTGCGCGAACATGTAAGCCTGGATGTAAGTGATTATGAAACCCTGGTGCTGGAAGCCTTTGACGACTGCTCCTATACGTATACCCTGAGCTGATTCCAAAAAATATCAGGAAGAGGGAAGCGTGATATTAAGATCGCGCTTCGTCACCACGAAAGGCCTGGACGAAGAAAGCAGCACAACGATAAGTCCGAAGACGCCCAGTATCATCGGCCAGTAAAGGTAATAATGGTACATGGGGTAAATGAAAGGCAGGGCGATCAGGAAAACGGCCACCAGCACATCGATGAAGAGATGCAGCTTCATCGGGATAAACCTGATAAAGCTTAGCTCATAATTCGTCAGAAGACTGATGACGATGATGAACATCCCCGTGATGGCCAGTATCCAGGTATCGCTGTTATCCTCATAAAAATTGACAATCCAGGGAGCCAGCAGGGTAATTCCTGCGGCATAGTCCAGGAGACCGTGAAAACGTGTACTGACAGGCTTTTTCATGATCGGTAGTTTTTCTTAAAGAAGCCATTTCAATTTATACACCACTACACCAACAGGTGGCGAGTGTATGATTTGCCACAATCCTATCCTTTTCCTCCACGCTTCCGGGATTGTTTCCGGGTAAAAAAAGAAACACAGCTGCAGACAATTAAATTTTTATTTTCCGGGACAGCAAATATGAAAAATCGTGTTTTTCCATACGTAGTTTTACCTGATCCTCGCTCATTTTAAGATATTATGCACACATCATATTATCATAAACTTCCATGACGGAAAATCTGTATATACACTAGTAGCACAAACATAAAATAAAAATTATGTTTTCCGGATTACTACAAAATTAAAAGTTATGCGTGCATTATTTTTTTGTATTGAAAAGCGCCGAACGGAAGAGAAAATCAAAAAAAATAAGTATCTTAGCAAAGACCTCGAAGCGCACGAAACTATGTCTCCTAAAATAACATTAGCCATTGTTGATGACCACATTTTAGTAAGAAATGGATTCGCTTCCTTACTCAAGGAACTGGATGGCGTCGAAGTCATCATTGAGGCATCTAACGGTCTCGAACTGCTTGAGCAGCTTATTTACAAACAGCCCGATATTATTTTACTGGATATTGAAATGCCCATCATGAACGGCATCCAGACCGCTGAAATCCTGAAAGAAAAATACCCGCAGATTAAAATCGTGATCCTGACGATGTATAAGGATGACTGTCATCTTCTCCAGCTGATGGAACGTGGCGCCAAAGGATTTCTGCAGAAAGAGATAAGCCCGGAGATCCTGCTGTTTGCCATACAGGAAGTTCAAAAGAACGGTTATTATTTCGATAAATACATTTCGACCGCACTGGCAAAAAAAATAGCGGGCAGCGGAAACCATATGCACTCAGGCCATTCGGACCACCTGTCGGAAAAAGAGACGGAGATCATCCGGCTGATCTGCGAGGAATACAGCAACAAGGAAATTGCAGAAAAATTATTTTTGAGCCACCGCACGATCGATACCTACAGGGAAAAGATCATGCAGAAAATAGGCGCCAAAAATACAGCGGGCGTCGTCATGTACGCTGTCAGAAATGACCTCATAAAAAAAACGTAAACACTCTCTGTTTACGTTTTTTTTATTCTATACCTTGTTCCTTATTACAGGAATTTCACTTCCACCCTGCGGTTTAACTGATTTTCCTGTTCACTGCATTTTTTAGCATCCTTACAGTTATTCAGCAATTTTGTTTCCCCGTAACCTTTCGGAACAATCCGGCTTTTGCTGATCCCGTTGGCAATCAGGTATTCGTAACAGGAAACCGCCCTGTTATCGGAGAGCTTCAGATTATATTTATCATTGCCCGCAGCATCCGTATGAGCGCTCAGCTCTATCATGGCCGAAGGATTTTCATTTAAGAATCCCACCAGGTTATTCAGAATAGCATACGACTCGATCCGGATATTGGCTTTATTAAAATCGAAGTAAATGTTATTGATCTTCACGATGTTATTTTTCCGCACCACCGGGCTAAATTTCAAATCCCTCATAGCAGCGTTCACATTCTTTCTTTCTTCGGCATTTTCCCTGGTATCGGTTGGTACTTTAAACTCTTTCGGATAATAATCCTTCAGGGAAAAAACCACCGCATATTTTTTCAACCGGCTGACGATAAATTCCCAGTAGCCATCAGTACCCGTTACGACCGTGTTCACCAAAGTGCTGTCTCCTTTATCATTGAGCTCATACAGGCGTACATCAACTCCGGCAATCGGCGTGTTGGTAATCCTGTCGGATACAATGCCCGATAAGGTATCCGGCGGAATTACTATTTTTTTGAAGTAATAGAATTTATCCTCGCCATGCTCGCCGTCCCTATTGGAGGCAAAATACCCTTCCTTTGCATTTTTAAAGAGGATGTAAAAATCATCTTTGGAGGAGTTAAACGGAACACCCAGGTTCTGAGGTGTGCTCAGCCTGGCATTTGATCCGATGTTGCAGACATACATATCCGCGCCGCCAAATCCGCCTTTTCCCCGCGAAGCATAATAAAAGCGCTGCTCATAAATCCGGGGCGCGAAATCATCATCAGCTGTATTGATCTCCTTGCCCAGGTTTTCAGGCGTCGAAAATACCGTATCATTTTTTAAGACCGCTTTATAAAGATCGAAGCCACCGAAGCCGCCCGGACGGTTAGACGAGAAATAGAGCGTCTTGCCATCCGCATCGATAAAGGCATAGGCGCAGGAAAACTCCTTGCTGTTGAATGACAAGCGCTTCGGAGCAGACCATTCACCGTTCGTATTCACCGACATGTAAATATTCAAGAGCGAAACACCTTCCGTATTGAGCTCAACACCGTTATTTTTCTTCGGATTATAATAAAACTCATTGGTTGTATTTTTGGTGAAGTACATCACTTTCCCATCGGCGCTGATAGACGGTTGCGCATCGTTGCTGCGGCCATTGGCCTTCCCGCTGATAGAGCCTGCATTTGAAAACGTCACCGAATCCGTCATTTTGGAATATTGCAGATCGGAATAGGTTACGCCGTCCGCCGTCTTTTGCATGAGGCCGTACATTAAGCCGGAGTTATAAAACTCAGCGCCCAAAAACACCCCCTGTGTTTGCAGCGAAGTCATAACCACATCGTAATCGGGCTTATCACTGATATGCTCTTTGGCCCATAGGCAGGACGCTTTAAAAGCCGAAGGGGCCGAAGGGTCGAGCTGCATTTTCTTCATGTAGAGGTTATACACCTCGATGGCTTTGTCGTACATCATCAGGTTTTTGAGCACCTCCGCATAGTCGAGGATGTCCGCGCCGCTGATGTCGGAAGAGTATTCCATCAATTTTTCATACCACACCGAAGCATTCTGATAATCGAACATCAGCTTGTAGGTTTTTGCCAGTTGGCGGGTAGCATACATTTTTTTATCCGTATTTTCCTTTAAGGCTTCCTGGTAGCTGGCCGCAGCCTCCCGCCATTGGTAGCGCTTAAAATAGGCATCGCCTTTCCGGAGGGATGTCTTCGGTGTTTTAGCTCCCTGGGTTATAGCGGACAGGAAATCCGGACTGCCACAAAAAACCAGCATCATTAACAGGAGCACTACTCTGGAGTGTTTGAAATAAGATGTTTTCATAATATGGGTGTATAAGATGAATTAGAATCGTGGAGATAAAAAGTTAACCGGTGCCTTATCCTTTACCAGGCTAAAGATGAGCATGATCTCATGAGAGCCTGAGGTATAGGTGCTCATCTTCGACATGTTGTAATCATAGGCATAGCCCAGCTTAAACATCGGCGTGATCTGGTAATTGACCATGCCGATCAATTCCTTACTGGTACGGTAAGAGAGGCCGATGCCCAGCTTTTTATTATAAATATACTGGGCATTCAGGTCTATCTGCAGAGGCGCACCCGATGCCTGTTTGATTAAGGTAGAAACGCCGATTGCATTTTTGGGATCAAGCTCAAACAGGTAACCTGCCTGGATATAGTAATGCATATTCTGAGCATTGAATTTTGTTTCCCCCTTATTCGTACCAACGATCTTATTTTGCAGGATATTCGGAATTGCAAAGCCGGCATAGAACTTAGAGCCTCTCAGGTAAGTACCGAATTTAAAATTGGGCATGGCAATGGAAGCCGTGTTATTGCTAAAAGACGGATCGTATACATCGTCGCTTTCCAGGCTGTTGTAATTACTTTGCGTAATGTTCACAAAAGCATTTAAGCCAAAAGACCAGTGAAGCTTAGGATTTAGCTTAAGCTTGTAGGCATAGGCCGCAGACAGCTGCGTGCTGTTATTCACGCCTATTTTATCGTGCAGCACCAGGAGCCCTACGGTGTTTTTAGCATCCTTGAAGGGCAGGTTAAGGCTCAGGCCCTGCGTGGTAGGCGCACCTGAAACACCCACCCATTGGCTGCGATGAAACAGGGCGGCATTAAAGGCATCCTCATTGCTGATAGCCGCCGGGTTTATAAAGCCCTGGTATAACATGTATTGCGACATGTTGTACTGATTTTGTGAAACAGCCGTGCGACCGTATGAAAGCAGGATGACAAGACCAACTATGTATAGTGTTTTCATAATATATCGTTTTTAGAGATTCGTAATGAGTAGGGATGGCGCGGAATTTCCTATTTCCGTTTCACCTCAAAGAAACCCCTGGTTGGTTTTCCTCCTTCTTCCAGGGTCAGTAGATAGAAGTAGGTACCATCCAGAACTTCCGAGCCTGTAAGCTTCATACCGCCGGAAGACGATTGCCCGCTCCAGTCATTGGCATAGGGTTTTGCAGAATACACCACATTTCCCCAGCGGTTAAAAATAACCAGCTCCGGGTTGGTATATTTTGATAATCCCATGATGTAGAATACCTCATGAACACCATCCCCGTTAGGAGAGAGAACACCCGGCACGCGGACATCGGACTCTATGGTAATGACCAGTTTCGCCCTTGTACAGATGGTGCTGCAATAGTTATCGCACATGGAATAATACACCGTATCTGTACCGTCATAATTGGTGTTGGGCGTGTACACGATGACACCGTTGGAAATGGTGGCCGAGCCATGGGCAGGGCCCTGGACGATGGTGATCAGGGAAGGCGTATAAGGCAAGGCGCCGGTAGAAACGGTTGCTGTGACAGGCACATTGACATCCGTGCCAACGGCATAGCTCAACAAGCTAATGCTTAAGCTTGTGGGATCCACCACCACCACGTAGGTGCTTGCACTTGCCGTACAGCTGAACGAGTTGGTACTGACCACATCATACACCGTATTCACGGTTGGTGTTACGGTGATGTTAGGCCCCGTCATCCCGTTGTTCCAGGTATAAGAGCTGGCCGATCCAAGGACCGTGATGGAGATGGCTTGCCCCAGGCAGATGCTGTCGTTCATATTTTGGGAAAGAGAGATCGCGGGGCTTGGATTAACGGTTACCGTTACGGTAGATGGCGCAGAGGCATTGGAACAGCCTCCTGCCGATTGGGCAACGACAGTATACACGGTAGTAACCGAAGGGCTCGCAATCACATTAGCGCCGGTTGCTGTATTCAAGGTGGCAGCCGGGCTCCAGGAATAGGAAGCGGCTCCGCTGGCGCTGATGGAAATATTACTGCCTTTGCAAATGCTGTAGCCAGAAGACGATGATGTGATACTAACGGTTGGCAAACTGCCTACGGTGAGCGTGAATGTTGCCGGCATCAGGGAGTTGGCGCAACCATTGGTGCCTGTTGCCTGAAGGGTATATATGGTGGTAACAGTAGGATTGGCAATCACGGTTGGCCCTATCACGGTATTCAGGCCGGTTGGAGGGCTCCAGGAATAGGTATTGGCACCGCTCGCCGTGAGGGTGGCGCTGGTTCCCTGGCAGATCACGCCGTTGCTTGCCGACGAATTTAAGCTAAGGGTAGGCGCTGCATTGATCGATACGGTAAAGACCGTCGGGCTATACGCATTGTTACAACCGTTTGCCGCGGTTCCCGTGACAGTATATATGGTTGTTGCAGAAGGCGTGGCTGTAACGCTGGCGCCGCTTGTTGTATTTAAGCCGGTGGGAGGGCTCCAGGTATAAGAGCTCGCACCGCCAACTGATAATAAAGCATTGCTTCCCTGGCAGATCAGCGTATTGGAAGCTGAGGAGGTGGTGAGTGTCGGCCCGTTATTGACCGTTACGGCCAGCGTTCCTGTACTGGCACTGCCCAGGCAGCCACCCGACACACTGGTGCTCACGGTGTAGATGGTTGTGACGGAAGGCTTGGCTACCACGTTAGCTCCCGTAATTGTACTGAGTCCTGTAGATGGGCTCCAGGTATAGGAGCTGGCACCGCTGGCACTCAGGGTAGTGGAGTCTCCGCGGCAGATGGTATTGCCGGGCGAGGAACTCATCAAAGCCAGGACCGGGGAATTATTAACCGTCACCGTGACATTGGTGCTACTCAGCGCACCACAGCCACTAAGGGATTGGCCCGTGACATGATACACCGTAGTAACCGTCGGGCTTGCAGTAACACTCGCCCCGTTCACCGAGCTTAAGCCTGTGGCCGGACTCCAGGTATAGGAACCCGCTCCGGAAGCCATCAGCATGGTATTTCCGCCGCTGCAAATGGTATTGGCGTTGGCATTGAGTGTGATGACGGGAGCCGGGTTGACATTCAACTGATAAGTAGAAGGATTGGTTGTATTGCCGCAACCATCGGAGGACAGGGCATAGATGCTATAGGTCGTCGTAACAGCCGGGCTGGCTTTCGGGTTTGCGATATTGGCAGAGCTGAGCCCTGTGGCCGGCATCCAGGTATAGGAGCTGGCTGCGCTTCCCGACAGTTGAATGCTGTCGCCCTGGCAAATGACATTGCCCGACGCCGTGCTCACGCTGATGGATGGCATCGGCTTCACAACCACCGTTGCTGTGCCGGTGTTCACGCAGGTTCCGGAAAATCCTGTCACCGAATAAGTCGTGGTGACGCTTGGACTTACCACGGCGCTGGTGCCGGTAAGGATAGTCAGCCCCGGTGCGGGAGTCCAGGAATAGCTGGTGCTGCCGCTGACCCTGAGCGTATCTGAGCTTCCGGCACAAATACTGGCCGAGCTGGTGGCAAGAAGAGGGATCGTGGAGTAGTTGACGGTGATCCGCATGTGATCGATGTTGGCGGTTGGCAGCAACATCAATAAACCTGTAAGGTTAGCCGAGATGCCGGCACCGAAACCCGGGGAGTTAATATCTGCCGGTGTCCAGGTGGTGCCCCACAAATCGTTGGGTCCGCCGTATGTTTCATAGGCGCTGTTGAAGATGGGCCAGAAACTGTTCGACGCTTTATCCGTGCCTACAAAGGTACCGCCCTTCATGATACGGACGGAGTTATCGCTGATTTTGGCGAGAAGGTTAATGCCTCCGCTTAAGCGCTGAATATCCAGCTGGATGCCTTTGATAATGGCATTGGGAGGAATCGCGAATTGAAAATCGGAAGCGGTCAGGTATTTTGTAGGAGCAACGGATAACAGCGTCAGTACAAATCCGCTTGTGGTATAAGAGTCATCGGAAAATTTCGCAGCCCCGGGATTGGCCCATGACTGATCTCCGGGAAGCACACTCCCGGAAAAGTTGTTTCCGTTCTTAGGGCCGGCAGTGATGCACTGGGCATAAACGGTTGTTTCATAAAAACAATTCAAAACAAGCAGAAGGAGTAGAGTTTTTTTCATATCGTATATTTTATAATGATTAATATAAAGTACCGGTTAAGATGAGAGGCCTATTTATTCACAAAATGTCAACATTTTTTATCCTTCGCCCGCAAAACCTTCCCTGATGCAAAGCTCGCCATATTAAGCATGCCAGAACATAGCACAAATACGGTTTTTTATATAGTAGATTTACAATACCTGCTTGCGTAATATTACCCACGTAATACATCGGGGTATCCAGTGATTTATACGGAGGCAACTCACTAGGTATATGCCGCAATACAATAGTTTGTTTTTGTTTTTTACTTAAAGAAATTAATTTCTTTTACCATGATGTGCGTAATATGCCCTCTGTGAAACACCTTTAAAAAAAGGCCTTCCAGGCAATTAACATTTCTTGCCTGAGTTTAAAAAAGACAGAATTAATTCTTGTCATGAAATCAAAGCCGCAACCCGGAACAGCCATCAGGCTGCCATGTGATGATAGAGAAGACTTATCGCAGAACGAAGAGCGGATCAGTGAAGCATGTAAAAACAACATGTTACAACATGAAACGCATTGCCTGAAAAAATTACGGAGATGATTAAAGAAAAAAATAACAAGTGTCCAACAGCGATACTCTTCCGCATCCACCTTTAAATACAATATAACTAAATACAATACAACCGGACCCTTGAGCTAAACCCGCGTGAAGCCCGTCTGAATGATGCCGCCGGAGGCTATCACTCCAATGGGCATCGTTCGAACTCCCACTTAACACCTCCTTAACTCTGCAAATCAAATAAAAACCATTATATTTGAGAAGGATGTGCCTTTGCCATTCACCCCGGATATTTTCAGGTATTACATGAAGCAAAACTATTTTTTAAATATGGTTCAGCACCTGCGGCAACACGAAGAAGTGATGCTCTTCGGTAATATTCTGCACATCGATGATACGGATGCCGCCGAAGCCGTGGCCTACCTGCAGGAGCAATACCGGACCGAAAGCCTGGAATATCCTTACACTGCTCCGCCGTTTGATGCCGCCGCCGCGCTCTGGGCTGCCAAAACCATGAACATGGCTGCACAGCTTTTGCTGTACCGCGAAAATAAGCCCGATGACCTCGGTGCTTTATTTCCTGCGTTCGACCGGGAGATCAGCCAGGGCGCTGTCCTTTCTGCCGACCTCTGCCTGCGCTTCCTGCCCGATACGCTGCGCGAGCTGAAGATCATCGACAGCCTCGATTCGCTGATCCTGGTCCTGGAGAACATCCTCCACGAATGGCATTACTCGGGAGTGCACTACCCGCTCGATCTCAGCAAGGTGGATCTTGAAAGAGGCCTGGCTAATCCCTGCATGAGGCAGCTCTACCTCGACCGCATCATTCATTATAAGAACATCAGCCTGGCACAGCACGAGCTCTTCCGCCACCACATCAGCGCGGCACTCGGCCTCTATGCTCCCGACTACTGGAAAGAATTTCAAACAGAAAAACAGATACATGACAGCCATTGAAAAATTAAACAGCGTTCTGCGCTACACCAAGGAAAGTTTTATCGGCAAGGACGAGATCGTCGACCTGCTGGGCATCAGCCTCATTGCGCGGGAAAATGCTTTTTTGCTCGGTCCTCCGGGAACGGCCAAGAGCGCCATCATCCGCCTGCTCGCGGGCTGCGTGAAAGACGGAAAAAATTTCGAGTACCTGCTGACGCGGTTTACGGAGCCGAATGAGCTCTTCGGTCCTTTCGATATCCGCAGGCTGAAAGAAGGCGAGCTCATCACCAATACGGAAGGCATGATGCCCGAAGCGTCGATGGTGTTCCTCGATGAGATCTTCAATGCGAACAGCGCCATCCTCAACAGCTTGCTGATGGCCCTCAACGAAAAGATCTTCCGCCGTGGAAAGGAAACGAAAAAACTGCCGGCGCTTATGTTTGTAGGCGCGAGCAACGTGCTGCCCGAAGACGAAGCGCTGAATGCCTTGCTGGACCGCTTCCTCATCCGCGTGCGCTGCGACTATGTGGATACGGACCTGCTCGACCAGGTATTGCTGGCGGGCTGGAAACTGGAGAATGCTTCAACATCACGACCTGTCGTGACAGCAACCGAAAGCAGGCCGGAGATCACACCGGCGGAGATCATCGAGCTGCAACAGCTGTCGCGGCAGGTGGATCTTTCACCGATCCGCAAACAGTATGTAGACCTGGTGCACAACCTGAGAAACACCGGCATCAAGGTTTCCGACAGGCGCGCCGTAAAGGTGCAGAACCTGCTGGCGGCGAGCGCGCTCATCTGCGGAAGAAAAGAAGCGATCCTCTCCGACCTCTGGGTGCTCAAGTACATCTGGGATACGGAAGAGCAGATCGAGATCCTGGCAGGCATCATCGACACGATCATTGAAAAGGACACGTCTACACAGGCGCATCCGCAGGCCATGTTCAACAAAACACCTAATGCCGAAGAGCTGATCAAGGAGGTGAATTTACTGAGCGACAAATGGCAATCGGGAAATTTATCTTTTGAAGAGCAGAACGTGATCAAGGATAAGCTGCGCTATGTGCAAACGCGTTGCAACTGGATCAAAAACAATGAGCACAAGCAACATATCCAAACGCAAATAGAAGGCTTATGGCAAAACATGCTGCAAACGATCTAGTGTATTACCTCGTGATCGACGAGCTGCACCGCGACGACCTGGCTGCTATCCGCCCCTGGCAAAATCTGAAGCTGGCCTACGACCAGGCACAGATCTGGGTGAAGGACCTGAGCTATGTGCAGGTGGAATCGCCGGAGGTGAAGTGCATTCCCTACAAAACGCTTTACTATGAAAGCGAGGGCAAGCTCTGCCTGCTGAACAGCCTGCTACCCGATCGCAGGATGCCTTCTTTGCTATGGACACCGATAGAGCGGGCGCTACCGGTAAAGCTGCCTTCTTTCAATCATAATTATTTTGGCATCGATCAGAAAGTGCCTTTGCAGGTGATCGCATCGGAAGCGGAATATGAAGCGGAAGTGATGATCACGGGCCTTGACACTTTGGAGGCTTACCTGGCAACTGCGCCTGCCGTGCGCTCCGGCCCCCTGAGCTGGGCCTTGCTGAACCATGATAAGGTACTCATCGCCGGAACACCGATGCTTCCTGTAGACGGGGATGTGTACTGGAGAAAAGGACATTTCGTTATTCCGGCAGGTTATGAGTTTGAGCTGGATATGCTTTGCCATACCATGAATGACTTAATGAATCCGCACAACGATTCCTGGATCCTGTGGAACAGCGATAATACCTATGCCCTGATTGCGAAGGAGGACATGCAGCCTTTATCGCTGGGATCGCTCAGGGCAACACGGCAACACCATTTAAAAACTTCCTGATTTTTTCAAACAGCAGACGTGTCCTATTTTCAATCATATAGCAATTATTTCTGGCAGTGGGAAGAGCTACAGTCCGTGATCTCTATTCCGGGTGAAAGCACCATTGCTTATACCGACTATGCCGCAGAGGTCATCAAACACCTGACACCCCAGGGCCTTCCGCCTTTCGGTTCTTTGCTGCTGGCCATCGTGGCAACGAACCCAAGGGCAAAATTTTCCCTGGATGAGATTGACCGGCTGATGGCACAAACGCTGAATACAGCGGGCGATGCCACCCTGGCCGAGGCCATGACGTTCCTGCATACGCTCAGCAGCCTGCCGGAAGATTACAAGTCGGGATCCAGGCGCCTGCTCATGTTCCAGACTGTTTTCGAAAACTGTCATTATAAAATGGGAATTGCCAAATCGCATTTGCAAAAAAGTGTGGTCATTCAGCGCAACTTTCCCAAAAAGGCTTTAACGAAACAGTCTTTCCAAAAAAATGTGTTCTCCTCCGACTTCCGGGTGATTGCTTTGCTGAACAAGCGCTTCCCTACGCCAACATCTATCATCAACCAGATGGCCGGCATCCCGGATGTACCGGAAGAGCTGATCCTGGAGGAAAGCAGCCAAAAGCCGGTGGAGGAATTTGTGAATGAGCTGATCGGGCATGTCAAGACCTTTCATGTAGGCTCCCTGGTGAAGCGCATCTGGAGCGGGCTGAACATCCCGGTGCACAGCTCTTTGCCGAGCCAGCAACCTTTGGGCGGTTTCTCCGACATCACCAACAAGGGCGACTTCGATAAATTACTGTTATCGGAATTTGCCAACGAGGACCTGCTTTTCCTGACACGGCTTGCCAATAACGAAGCACTTTACATTCAGCGCGAGGTACCGCCGGAGAGCCATAAGCTGGAGCGTGTGATCCTGATCGATGTGTCGCTCAAAAACTGGGGAACTCCCAAAACAGTAGCTTTTGCTACCATGCTGGCCATTGCCAGGCATCCTAAAACAACGATCAGCTGCAAGGCTTATGTGATCGGAAACGAATTTCATGCGGTGGGCATCGACAGTGTGCATACACTTATTGACGGCCTCCAGATTGTGGAAGGCGGCCTGCACCCGGCCCGCGGGCTGGATGCTTTCTTTAAGCAATTTCCTTCGGCGGAGAACCGCGAAGTGTTTGTGATCACCGAGCCTTCTACCTTAAAGCAGGGCGATATGCTCCGGGCAATGCAGGAGTACCAGCCCCTGATCAACTATGTGATCTATACCGATGCGGAAGGCAACATCGACGTTTATAAAAAACAGCAGAACAGCAAAAAGCACCTTCAGCATTTGCTGCTGCCTTTGCATACGCTGTGGCAGAAACCGAGGCCTAAAACGCCGGAGTCTCAGCCGGCTCAGGACAGGGGCGCCATGCAGACGGATCTCCCGATCCTCATCAAATCGCCTTTCAACGCCAAGCACTTTATCTCTACCGGCGACGGCGAGCTATTCCTGGTGACGGCAGACCGCATCCTGCTTCGCTTCTACAGCAAAGAGTCCAAATATTATGAGAAGGGCTGGGAGATGATCTGTGAGCATTTGCCTGTGCTGGCCGGAGAGTTTGAGATCGGGATCCTGGAAGATAAAAGCTACCTCCTGCTGATGTTCGACCCGCAGACCAAAAAGCTCCACCTGCAAAAGCTCTCCGACAACAGCTCGATCGTTGTGCCTTTTCATTACTGGAAAAGCAATACGCCCACCTTCATTTTCAAAGACGGCGCTTTTCTTTACCAGACCTATAACGATGGGGGACGGCGCATCTGGCCTGATGGCCGCATAGAAGAAGCAAATGCCCCGGGCTTCGAGTACTTCAAAGACCGTAAAGAGGAGCTGAGCAAACTGAGCTCGAAAGCTTATGCTGCCAGTGGTGCTCTCAAAAACATCGACACGGTATATATTAATGCGGAAGGTAGCCTGGTGCTGAACATCCACACCCTGCGCCTGAGCCAGGGAAAATACCTCCTGCTCGACCGGTCGGCCAATCACGAGCGCAAGGTAGCGGCCATCCGGAAAGAACGCGATGAGTTTATTTTTCCTGACGGCAGCCGGATCACAGTGAAGCGCTGCGGGATCATTGTGCTGAAAAGCAGTAATCCTGCTCTTCCGGAAATTTATATTCCCACACTCATCGATGTGACCCTGGGCGCCGCTACCGATACGGCTTTCGCCGGCAATACCTATTACTACCGGGAGCCGCTGTACGAGCTGCGGCTTTTGAAAGCGGGAAGCAATAAGCTCGGGCTCATCAAACAGATCAAAGATGTGAACAGGGAAAGCCTGGTAGCGGTGAAGGACCTGGTGGATAGCCCGCCGGGCCTGATCTGCCGTTATCTCACCGAACAAAGGGGACAGCAGATTAAGCGGGACCTGGAAACGGAAGGCACGGAAACGGAGCTGGTGAAAATGCACAGCACGAAGCCGGAGCAAACCGTCCTGGAGACCAAGGAATTCTTCGAACTCTACATTCAACGTTTTATAGAAACCATTTCAGCACATGGAGCTTAGCATTAAACCATCACCTACCAACCGCTATCCGCTGCAGGGCATCCTCATCCGGGATGCTTCGGCGGAAGCATGGCTCAGGGCCATCAAAGCGATGAACCTCGCCCTGGCCGACATCCGGATCTTCCCGGTGCCGGGCATGAGCGCCAACAGCATCTGGGGCTGCCTTGTGCTGTGCCACGGAAAAATCGACCAGCGCCTGGCGGGAAAGCATGAGCTGTGCCAGCTGGTAAGCTCCAAGCTGTTGATCCCGGAGCGCTCCACGCTGCAACCGGCGCTGAGCATTCATGAGGTAGAAAAACTGTTCCCGCAAGAGATGCACGTGTTTCACCCGGAGTTCGGGCTGGCGGAGCTTTCGGAAGAGCTTGACCTGAAGGCCCTGCTCGCTGAGCCGGAGCTCCGCTCCTATCATATCACCCGCCCGGAGAAACCTGTGTTCATTCCCGGGCAGGTGAAGAGCTTCCAGGTGAAGCCTCTTCCGCCGGAGGAAGTGCTGAAACAGATGGAAGAAAATTTATTTCCGAAATCGGAAGAGCTGCCGAAGGAAGAGCTGACGCCGATGGAAAGGGCGCGGCTGTCCTTCTATGAATTTTTATACGGAAAAGACAAAGATGCTTCGACCAGCTCAACGACCAATAAAGAAGGCAAAGGTGTAAATCCCGCAGAAGGAGAAGGCAACCACAGCTTTGGCGAGAGGCTGGGCAGGATGCTGGACTCCATCATTCCGCAAAACAGCCGCCTCTCGGAACGCATGCAAAAAGATTTCGAGGAGCTGAAGCGCCGCAACCAGGAGGAGATCGAGAAGCTGATGGAGCTTTTCAGGAACAACCCGGAAGAGGCGCTGAAATATGCAGTGCCACTGGATGATAACAACAGCGTGCGCGGCGGCGAGAGCATGGAGTTCAACCTCTCGAAGCGCTGGTCGGATTTCTCGCTGGCACACTTCCAGGTAGGCTCGGGTTCCGGCTCGGGCTCCATCGATTTGAGCGAGCATTACCAAAGGCTGCAACAGCAATACAACGAGACGGCGGAAGACCTGATCAAAAAAAAGGAATACCACAAAGCGGCTTTTGTGTACATGAAGCTGCTGAAGAACATCCATAAAGCGGCCGGCACCCTGGAAGACGGTAAGCTTTACCAGGAAGCGGCGACGATCTGGCTCAAGCATGCCAACAACAAACAGAAGGCCGCCGAGTGCTATGAGAAAGGCCGCATGATCGACGACGCCATCGACCTCTATAAAGAGCTGAAACAGGACGAGAAAGTGGGCGACCTCTACGTGAGCATCAATAAGCGCAAGGAAGCCAACATCCACTACGAGCTGGTGGTAGACGACTACCGCACGAAGGACCAGTACCTGAAAGCGGCCATCATCTACCGCGAGAAAATGCTGAATGCGCCGGGCAGCCAGGATCTGCTGCTGGAAGGCTGGCGCAAAGAGAAGGATGCCTTCAACTGCCTCAACAATTACCTGAGCAACATCGGGGATGTGAAGGCGCTGAAACAGGAGATCCAAAGCATCTACAGCAAGGAGCTGACGGAGCGCAACAGCCCTGTCTTTTTGCAGGTGATCAAGCATGAGTACAGCAAGCACAAAGAGCTGGAAGAGCCTATCCGCGAGATGGCCTACGAGATCGTGGCCTCACAGATGGCGCATCATAAAACCATCGTGAACGAGCTGAAAGAATTCAACAAAAGTGACAAGGAGATTCATAAGGATCTAATGAGGTTTACGCAGAGGAGGAAGTGATATAGTGTACCCGGAATAATACCGGATTTGAGTAGCTGCATACGTTGGTAATACTTCGACAAGCTCAGTACGGCGTAGTGCGGCTGGCGTGAACGAAAAGTGCGAACCGCCATTTTTTCACTCCGTTTCCTGGGTAGGCATGTGCGCAAAAAAATGGCGGTTGGTTTTCGTTCTTGATTTTTTTGTTTCTTTTTTCATCAAGGAAAAAAGAAATAGATTAAGACTAAAAATTAAGAATTATTATTATCCCGTAATAACACGCTTAATCATCATGAAACTCACTCTTCTATTCTTCCTGTTTTCTCTTGTCAGCCTGGCGCAGGTGCCGGCAAAGGACGCTGCCACTGAAACGGTATTCGTTGATCCGGAGGTCATCCCTCAATTCAAGGGAGGCAACCAGGCTCTGATGCGCTATATCCGGGACAGCGTAATGAATAAAGCCTCCGTCAGCCTGGACGAGTCTTACATATTAAAACCCGCTTATGCGAAGTTCAGCATCAGCGAAACGGGCAAGGTGAGCCATGTCCGCATCCTGCGCAGCAGCCATGTGCCACACCTTGATTCGCTCTTTAAAAGCGCCCTTGAAAAAATGCCTGACTGGATCCCCGGCTCCTTCGATGGCAAGCCTAAAAGCGCGGAGATGAGCCTGCCTTTGAGGCTGGAGCTCAGGTAAAGGAGTTCCCTTGTTAAAAATGCACAAAGCTGTTCCCTGCACAGAAAATATATCAGCCTCTTCCTGTTTATAGCACTACCTTTGCTGAAAATTCGGGGAAGAGATGGAACTCAGGGCGGGACAAAAAACAGCACAAATCGGCTTATTCAATAAAAGGCATTTAAAAGTATTCCTCATTTCCGGCAACCTCGACCTTCTCTTAAAAGACCGGGAGCAGATCGTTACCAAAACTCATTACACGACTCCGGGCCTTTGCTTCAGTGAAGCCACCGAAACCCTTTCCTCTTTCCAGTTCGAATCGCAGGTGGGGGCTAAGTTTGAGTATGAGTTGGAGTGAAACCTCTTTTACGATAATCACTTGTCATGCTGAACTTGCTTAGCTCTGCTGATTTTACAATTCAGAATCTTACTTCAAAATTCAAAGACAAGAAAAACTCAGTAGTCTGAGCACTTATTTCTTATCCTCCATCGCGTCCCAAAAGTCACTATCGAGCTTCTTGATGGTAATGACCTGTTCGCTTTGCATACCGAGGCCATACTCATAAATATGACCGGCTAATTCTTCGCCGCTAATCAATACAATGGTAGGCATACCATTCAGGCCTTTGACATAATCGAGGGCTGGTTGGGTATAATAAGAGGTTGTGATAAAGATTCCTTTCCTGGATTGAGTGACTAACAACGAGCCGGCAAAATTTCGAACATCCTCACTCCCTATGCCATTGGTACGGCTGTATTTTTTTGCCTGTATATAAATACGCCCCAGGCCCAGTATATCTTCCTTTATGATTCCATCAATCCCTTTATCGTTAGTGGCTTGCGTCACGGTTCCCGAATCTTTGACTTCACCGCCATAGCCCATTTTTTGAAGTAGGGCAACAACAAGGTGTTCAAAAGCCCGTGGTGATTTACTGATCACCGTGTCGAGGATCTCATCCATGACCGATTGCTTGATATTATTATAAGACTGATACAGCTTTTCCTGCGGTGTCAGCTTTTCTTTAGACGTTAGCTTTTCCTGTGTAAGGGGCTTAGTTTCTACAACTTCTATAGTTGTATCTTCTGTTTTACCGGCCTCCCTTTGTGCCATTTGCTTATCGATGTAAGAATCGATCATGGTTGGAGTAGAGAGCATTTCAATCCCTTTGGGAGTAATTTCATAGATGGCTCTTCGCGGCCTCGAAACCAGGTCGGTGAGGGCAAGGTAAGTTAAAGCCCATGAAATACGGTCTTTAAACATCGGGCCATTTCCGGACGGATACATCCGCTCTACTTCTTCTTCGCTCAGCCCAAGACTTTTGCTGAGTGGCTCAACCATATCTTTGGAGCCTGCGGCACCATGAGCTTTCAGAAATTGTAATACCGGCAGGCGGAGTTCATTGTGTTTGGGGATGGGCATAGATTCAGGTATTAATCAGGGAGTATTTTATTCGCAAGTTTAGTAAAATAAAATGGAATATTTTGGAAGACCTTAACGTGATGTAAATCTGTTGATAAAATACCTACCTGATTTTCCAATTCTTCGACAGAAAAAATCGCGGAGACAAATCTGCCTTTGAGACTTGAGTTGAAATAAAGATTCAAAAATTTAATAAAGAATCCAGGAACATTTAAGGTCAGCCTCAAGGGTGTTTAGATTTTATTTCTTCGGTACAATTAGCACATGCACCCTCTTTAAGTTAATGGTAGCATCGTAATAGAGGATGTAGTCCAGGTCTTCTTTTTTGAACACATATACTTTATAGAGTGTTTTACCTTTTCCGTATTGTATAAATGCAGGAAGATTCCCCGTGATCTCTTTAATTTTAGCATCCAGCATTCCGCCATTTTCCTTTCCAAGAGTAGTCATTTCCGTAGAAAGCAGGATGGTATCTTTGATCAGGTAAGAGAGCTCCAGGTCTTTGACACCTTCAATGGAAGCTGAAGCGAAAGTGACCTTGCCATTCGCAGCAATGCTATCGGCTTTTAAGTCACAGTATTGAACCAGCCTGTATTTCTTTCCAGGATAGGCGATGTCTTTGAGCTTTGTCTTTCCCACCCAGTCGAAGGTATATGACTGGGAGTTTACTGCTGTCGTCATCAAAAAAAAACAGAAAATGATCGATAGGGTTTTCATAGAGAGAAGAGTTATGCCGGCAACCTAGTGTTGCCGGCATGATAAGTTTTTATTTTGGATCGGCTGTTTTAACAATACAACATTTTGGGCTAGGCGGCTCCACACACTTTAGTGTAGTTGTATTCCCTACTGTTGTAATCATCGACTGCTCACCATTGATCCAGGTATCTTTTGTGCCACCTTTTTTCTTCCTGATGAGCTCTACTTTTACAGGATCTGGTTGATATACAAAATTGAAGCTTTCACTGTTTTCAATAGTAATTTGAGTTGTATTGGCATCCGGACTGGACTTTATTAAGTTTTCACCAACAAGGATATTTGTATTACACAAGCTGATAATTTTACTTTTGCTATTATATCCTGCAAAGTAGCGGGCGTTTAAATTTGGGCGGGCAATCTCCATTAAACTTATAGAAGATGGTTTAAGGGCTGTATTTGTAATAAGAATATTTGTTAACAGCATATCGGAAATGTCCGGATTTAAGATCATTCTGTTAATATTGTCCGGGCTCATAGTTTTGTTTGATGTAGTGATGAGCTCAAAGACATACTTATCAAATGTACAGAATTTATTGATTAATTCTGTCATAACCGGTGCCTGAATATCCGTTATGCTCAATTCAGCACCTTTTTCATAATCATTAAGAGAAGCATCATTTAACAGGTCGATTAATTCTCCATCATCAATGGTTAATTCTGCGCTGGCCTGCTTCACTATTTTCATGCATTTGGTATTGGGTGGTGTTGAACATGAAATGCTATGTACCGTCGTGCCATCCGAACCGGTTGTGGAAGACTGGCTTTTATCCCCAAGCGTCCATTCTGTTTTATCTTTATCTCTTACCCTGGCAACCACATTGACATCATTTGCCCCGGCATAATTCACAAATGAACGAAAGACAGGATTTATAAACTTAAAGGATTTTCCCGCGCAGGTATAGATGACATAACTTTTAGGGGCATAAATCATTTTTAGATCACAAAGGCTAATAGCCTTATCATAGTCTTTCAGAACATTCAATTCGCGCATCATAATTCCCGGCCTGAGTTCGGTAATCCGACTCTCCGTTTGCGGTTCAATGGGTAATTGGGCAGCAATGATATTACTTAAAGTAGCATCATCAAAATAGCTGTTCTTTGAGATCGCAATCAAATTATCATCAGAAATTTTGCATACCTGGAAGATCAACTCCATATTAAATAATCCAAATTCTGTTGAGCGCTCCAATATAGCTAATGCTACGGCAGGCGTCAGATTATCGTACTCTATGAGTAATGAGGTTTTTTCGCTTCCGGTTAGTGCTTCATCATTAATGATGCTCAAGGCCTCACGTTCATCACAGGCCTTTCGATGATTATTATTTCCAGGAGTGTTATTTTGATTACTTATTGCAGGAACAGCCTGGTTAGCTTTGCTATTGTCTTTCCGGCAAGAATAGATAGTTATGCCTGCTGTAACCGATAACAGAACAGATAATATGAGAATACTTTTTTTCATTGGAGGGAATTTAAAGATGATTATTAGATGAGTGCCACAATTCTACCTAATCCCTAAATAAAAACACCTAAGGCTATCCTTAGGTGTTCATAACTTCCACGGAATGCAAATCCAAGATCTTGCTCTTTAAAAGATGTCCTACTACCCCCGACTCTTTCAACAGAAAGCCACGCATACAGTCTTAACAAAACTTTAACAACCAATTCGGTTTAGATGATCGGTTTTAACAGCTGCTGCAATCCTCCGCTTATAAGCAGCAGGCATCGTTGTACCGGTAAGAGCCCGGGACTTCAGGATAAATAGTGCCGTTTTCAGAGTGGAAGTAATTCGCCTAAGAACAGAAGCCATCTACTTAAAGACAGATGCTGTTGTTATACCGATAGAGGCAAGCGAGGTAATAACAGGTATCAGCGTGTTGATAGCGGAGGCTATGTCCTTAAAGACAGGTACTGCCGGCTTCATCATGGAAGCAGTCTGCTTAAAGAAAGGCGTGGTCCTGTTAATGACAGGAGCAATCTGCTTAACGATCCATCTTGTCCTCTTAATCACAGAAGCCCTCCTTATCAGGACAGGTGCTGTCGTTAGCATCGTAAAAGAAATTCATTTAAAGCTGGATGCAGCTGATCTAAAGACAGAAGTCATCCATTGGATGATACAAGCGATTTACGAAGCGAACGTCTTGTTGAAACTTCATTCGCGGGCTTCGGGCTTCCCGGCTCACCCCGGCAATACAAAGCGCTCTTCGATCTTTTTCAGAAGCGCGCTGCTTTGGTCGGGAGTAAGGATCCGGGAGTTTTCGAGTACCATTACCTTACCCAGAAAAAGCTGCCTCCAGTTTTTCTTATCGAGGAAATAGTAGCTTTTCATTTCATTGAGCTCCAGCTTAAGCTTCATAAAATTACTGCGGTCGCTGGTTTTCAGGGCCGGGATCAGGTTCACCATCTCTTCAATATTCTGGTCGAGCTCCCGGCGCTCGTTTCGTTTGAAATACACAAAAGGCAGGTCCCTCTCCTGGTAGTCGAGCTCGTTCTTCAGATAGAACAGAACTACTTTGTAAAATTTATTGAAGCGGCAGTCGGTATGATCCGTATCCGCACAAAACTGCTGGTGCCTCTCCTGGTTTGCCTTCACCAGCTCCTGGAGCCTTTCCAGGAAAACGATGCAATGGATATTCTTTTTATAGTTGAGCATGGCTTTGCGGCACTGCTCTATAAAACTCCGGTGATCGGCACATGACCTGATCACGTAAAGCATAAAATCATCGGCCTGCTGTTGTATGGCGTTTTTTTTCAAGATAAAAGGAATGAAAGGTGATCTTCAAAACCAAACCGGAATCTCCCGGCACTTAATCTTCGGTCATGTATTTGGATGGATTTATAAAATACTTGGCGATGCAATCCTTATAGGCAAGGCCCAGGCCAAGGGTCATCTCATTTTTAAGTCCTACCTGCTTTTTGCTCACGTCTACAAAATCGATCCACTGCACATTCACAATATAGGCGCGGTGCACCCTTTCGAAGCCTACAGGCAAGATGCACTGCACTTTATACAAAGGGCTTCTGCACACGATGTACTCGCCATTGCTAAAGAACAGCAGCGATAATTTTTCGCGCGCTTCAATATAGATCACATCATTGAAATCGATCTTCGTCCATTTCTGTGTATCGAGCTTAATGAATGCGGTGCTCCGGCCTTTTGAAAAAGCAGTCCGCAGGGATGAAAGCTCCTGTCTCTGATCTGCTTCGGGCTGCACGGTTTTGATGGCTGATTCTGTTTGCATGGTTTTAGGTTTACGTTTTTTACCCACTACTTCAAGTATTAAATATCAATCCACTTTTTGCCAGGAAACTTCTTCCGCCGGCCGAAGCCCGTTTGCGGAAAACCTCCTCACTTTTAACATTCGGAAAAAAATTTCGTTAAAACATTTCATCCCTGATTTTTCCCGGTTTATGCTTCTAAATAATAAAGCCGGTAACAAAAAACAGCCATGAAAGAACGTCACAAAAATAAATTCTATAAGCGCATGTTTTATCAGACCAATCGGGGTTTAAGGACTAACTAAGATTTTAATATGATTAACTAATATTTACACCATACTATCCCCTACTTTATTTACTCTTGAAAACAGGATCGACCATCCGATCCAGGGCAAAATACAGGCAATGATTATCAGGAAGATACCAGGCACGGGTTACAGGAATTTGGAGTGAATTGAAAGGCCTTTTTATTTTTAACGATTTTGCCACTCAAACCCATACGACATCACATAGGACTATCCTGGAATTTTACAGGATTAACTAAGATAAGAGTTAGCAAACCTGATAGAGAAGATCCATTTTTTAACATTTTGAGCGTTTTCAGGTAATTTTACGTTCCCCCCTAACTGAAAGATCAGACAGGAAGCTTGATTTCCACAAGGGTGCCCCGCTCACCGGGATCAGATTCCGCGAGGTTTTTAATGGTGAACTCAGAACCTTTCACCAGCGACAGGCGCTCTTTAAGATTGTCGATTCCGATAGACACGTAGCCGTGTTTGCTATGCTCCTGCCAGGTGATTCCCACACCGTTATCGCGCACACGGATATGGAGGTAGTCCTGATCCTGCTCCATCGTTATCTCCAGGTAGCCTGTTATCCCTGCTCCGAGCGGCAGAATGCCATGCAGGATGGCGTTCTCCAGCAGAGGCTGTATGATCATATTCGGAATGAGGGAAAATGTATCGACTGAGGCATGGATCCGGATCGCATATTCAAGCTTGTCGCCGCAACGCAGCTTTTCCAGCTCCAGGTACAGGCTTAGCCGGTTGACCTCCTCGTTGATGCTGATGTATTTTTCGCCGGCATAGCTGAGGGTGATCCGGATCAGGCGGGCAAACTTAGCAATGTAATCCGAGGCCTGGAAAGGATCTTTATTCATGACGAAGCTCTGAATGGCTCCCAGCGTATTGAAAATAAAATGCGGGTTCACGGCGGCGCTAAGGGCCTCGTAGCGCAGGTCTTCCAGCTTCTGCTGAAGCTCTACATTTTTCTCTGCCTTCTCGCGGATCCTGCGGATCCAGAGCTTCACGAGCACAAACACCAGGATGGAGATAAGCACCAGCACCTTCACCCAAAAGGCGAGCGTGGTATAAAAAGGATAATCGGCGCTGATGGTTACTTCCGCTTCCCGGCCCCAGTTTACCCCGTTCGTAGAAGCCTGGATGATGACCTGGTGCTCGCCGTAACCCATTTCGCGCAGGCTTATTTTTTTGGTGTTGATAATGGTCCAGCTGCGGCCTTTGTTGAGCGTATAGCGGAAGTAAAGATCGTGAGGGCTGCTCAGCTCTATGGCCGAAAAATAAATATCAACGTCATCGTGCCCCGAAGCCAGTTTCACCTGCCGCGTGGCATCATAGATGCTATCGCCCGACTGCACCTTCAATAAGATGATATCGGGATTCTTTACCACAAAGCTGTCCATCCTGGTAATATCGATGATGGACAAACCGCTGTTGGTAGCCACATAGATCCGGTTTGCCGCTTTCTCGTAGAAGAGCCTGTTGATCTCATGCGACCGCATGAAAGGACTGCCCGAGATGCGCTTCAGGAAGTTGCCCTTCCATACCAGCAAGCCCTTGTTAAAGCCTATCCACAGGCGGCCCGCGCCATCAATGGCCAGCGACGACAGGTTTTTCAGCGGCATGCCCTTTACTTCTTTTACCAGGTGCGTGCGGTGATCCTTCAGGATATAAAGCCCCGTTTCGCTTGCCAGGTATACCGTTCCCGAAGCATCCGTCATAATATCATTCACCTTCGAGCGGATCTGCTTCATGCGCAGGGAAGTTTTTTTCTCAAGATCTACCAGGTAACAGGCGCCGGTGGTAGCAACGATCACGTGCGACCGGTCTTTCCGGAAGATCTTGGTACAATGGCCAATGACCGTGTCCAGCCTGATCGTTTCTTTCTCCTTCAATGTCCCTTTTGTGAAGTCCAGGATTGCCACATGCACCGTATTCCCCCATTGATTGTACACTACCAGCGAATCGTTCATCATGCAGAGCCTGCGTGCAGTCATCTGGTAATAGCTTTTTCCCGAAACCTTATCTTCAATTTTTTTCAGCTGTCGCATCTCCATACCGGCCACCGCCATCAATAAGGTATTGCCGGCCCTGGTAATGCCATAGTAGAAATGCTCCCTGGCATCGCCCAGGCGTGCAAAGGCTTTACCCTCCTGGTGGACGATGCCGAGCGAAGTTGCCATATAGGTGCCCTCCGTCTTACTCACATACACATCATGTATGGACGCATCGTACACCTCGCTGTTGCCCGAAAACGTAGAGATATAGGAATTCAGGACACAATAGGTGCCTTTGTTGTAGGTGTTCACCCAGAGGTTTCCATCGCGGTCTTCGAACATGCTGGTGATGATGCATACATTCCCCTGGTTAAGCAGGGCCGAAATTTCCTGGTAAGCCTTATTGCCCTGCCCGTAATGGTCATAGATCACCAATCCGAAGATGCGGCTGTTATACACAAACAAGGTATTGCCTGCATAAAAATCACATGTTACGGAATCTATGATCTCACGGTTCTTCATGCAATAGATCATATTCCTGCTGGAGATCCAGAGCCGGTCGTCGGCATCCACGCTCAAAGCGCCGATATCTTTAGCGGACAACAGCGGGTTGTTGAGCTTAGCGGAGCTGAAGCCTTTGATGCTGTAAAGCCCTTGCTGCCCGTAATAAATGCTGCCGTCGCTGGTCTTTGCCATACAAAAGGGCTTGTGAATGTCCTGGCTGCCTATCAGGTATTTTTTGTGCCGCTCCACATCATAGGCGGCCACATGGTTGTCTGTGGTTCTGAAATACAGAACATTCTTATCATATACCAGGCGGTAGCCCTGGTAATCCACATCAGAGATGCCAAGGCCGAGCTTTTGGGCGCGGTTGCGCTCGCCCACCATCAGGAAACCGCCGTAGGTACCGGCAATGATCCGGTTTTTGCTGATCGAAAGCGAAATAACAGTGGAACTTCCATCCTCATATTCGCCCATATCCAGGTCCACAAAATCGCTCCCATCAAAATGGCACAAGCCTTTGTCGGTGGCAAACCAGATAAAGCCCGCGCTATCCTGCAGGCAACTGTATACGGTAGAGCTCGGCAGCCCATTGATGGTGGAATAGTTCCTGTAAACATACTGCGCCGGCGCCTGGTGGAAAAACAGTACGCAGAGGAAAGAGAGCAGATGTATCTTCTTTAAAACAGAACAGCTTCCCTGCTGTATGCCTGCAGGATCCTGGAAAAGCGGTGGGGGTCGTCTGTTGGCCATGAATGAAGCAAAAAGCCTGTTTTAAAGGTATACATTTAATGGCGCAGATGCCTACTTTCGGTACATGGTGAGGAATTTTTTAAAGCCCGGCTGTTTGGGCTGCGATACCGCGATGCGCTTGCCGTTTTTCATCAGGGCAATGCGGTCCTTACCTTCTTTCAGGTATTCTTTTATTTTTAACGTATTGATCAGGTAAGATTTGTGCACCCTGAAAAAAATATCTTTTGCCAGGAGCTCATCGTAGGATTTCAGAGACCTGGCCGATGAAATCACCTTCCCGTTCTCCAGCACGATGTTGCTGTAATTGCGGTCGGCCTCGAGGTAGAGAATGTCATCGAACTCAATGAGGATATAGGAGTTGTTGTGATGAATCACAATCCGGTTCATCACTTCCGGCTCTGTCACAGGCAGCTGCTCTCTTTTATCGGTGCCCGGGGCTTCCGGATCATTATCAATGAGTCCGATGGCCTTATCAACGGCCGTTCTCACCTCCGACGACATCACCGGCTTGAGGATGTAGTCGATGGCGCCTGCTTTCAGCGCCTGCAAGGCATAGCTATCATAGGCGGTAATGATGATCACCTGGAATGTCTTATGCTCTATGGCCTCCAGCATCTCCAGCCCGTTTACCTTAGGCAGGTTAATGTCCAGGAAAACAATATCGGGCTGGGTGGTCTGGATCTTTAAGTTCGCTTCAAAGGCCGAGCTTGCTGTCCCCACAATCTCCACCTCCGGGCAAAACTCCTTTAATACGGCCGACAACCCGCTGACCAATAAGGCCTCGTCATCCACTATGATTGCTTTATATTTTTTGCCCATGAGGTTCAAGACGCGGGATAAAACAAAAAGTGTTCCAAACTCATTTTAAATTCGCACCTGATTCAAAGTTAGACGAATGCATTACAACTCCCCCTGCTACGGGCTTTTATTTTCTGTGTTGTTTCATTAGTTGTAGCCACATTAAACACAAAACCATCTATCTTCTTCTTTCAGGCGCATCATACCACGATGGTATCTTCTCCTTCGAGGTAAGTCAGCTTATAAAAGCCCTGTTTACGGTCGTTCCAGGTCTGCGCATTGCCCAGCTCCCTGTTCCTTTCCAGCAGGTTGAGATCAAGGTCCTGGTAAATAAGTGTTTCGGTATTGGGCACTGCTTCCGAAGCAATGGCCTCGCGCGAAAACTCAACATCGCTCGGCGTGAGAATAGCCGACTGCGAAAAGTGAATATCAAGGTTATCCACTTCCGGAAGATTCCCGACACAGCCTGTAATGACCGTGTATACCTGGTTTTCGACCGAGCGGGCCTGCGCACAATAGCGCACGCGCAGATAAGCCCTGCGGTCATCGGTATTGAAGGGCACAAAGAGGATCTTGGCGCCCTTGCTCACGGCAATCCGGGCCAGCTCCGGGAACTCCACGTCATAGCAGATCAGAATGGCCACCTTGCCTTTATCGGTATCGAAGATCTCGAGCTTGTTGCCGCCTTTCACGCCCCACCATTTTTTTTCGTAAGGTGTGATGTGGATCTTGTATTGCTTGCCATAGGTGCCATCGCGCTTAAAGAGGTAAGAGATGTTATACAGCGTATCGTTCTCGATGCAAAAATGCGAGCCGCCGATGATGTTGATATTGTACTTGACAGCGAGGTTGGTGAAGAGCTCGATGTATTGCGCCGTATAACTGCTCAGCGCGCGGATAGCGGCAGCCGGTGTTTTCAATCCCATAAAGGAAAGCAGCTGCATGGTGAACATTTCGGGGAACAATACGAAGTCGCTTTTATAATCGGAAGAAGCATCCACGAAATACTCGCACTGCCTGGCAAACTCATCGAAGTTCTGAATGGAGCGCATCTGGTACTGCACGGCGCTCACACGCACATAGGGCGAATAATTAATCATGTCTTTCTGTGCCCGGCTCTTGTAGCCGATATTCGTCCATTCGAGCAGGGTGGCATAGCCGGCCGATTCCTTATCCGTGGGCAGGTAATCGGGCAAGACCCGTTTCATCGCGAAGCCGTTGGCCAGCTGCGCCGTGAGCACCGGGTCGTAGATCTTTTTATCCATCACGCGGTTCACATATACATCAATACTCATCTTCTTCTGGTACTTATGATAGTTGGGCAGGCGGCCGCCAATGAGGATACGGCGCAGGTTGTAATGCTTGGCCAGGTTCTTCCGGGCATCGTAGAGGCGCCTCGTGAGCTTCATGCCGCGGTATTGCGGGTCTACCATAATCTCCATGCCGTATAGCGTATCACCGCTGAGCGTGTGGTTGCCGATATTGCCATGATCCGTGAGCTCGTTCCAGGAAGAGGTTTCCGAATAACGCGACGAATCGATGACCAGGCTCGAGCAGGAAGCCACAATTTGCTTATCCATCAGGATACACAATTGCCCTTCGGGAAAAATAGAAATAATATTCTGAAACTGCGTTTCGCTCCAGGGCTTCATGCCCGGAAAACATTTCAGCTGGAGCCCGGTGATCTGCTGGTAGTCTGCTTTCCGGAGCTTACGCAGGCGGATCTTCTTGATCTCGTTTTGTGGTGTTTCCATCGTCTGATAATTGATTGTGCTTTATACAAAGCAGGGTTCATATCTCAAGGTATTAAAAAGCATCAGCATTTGAAGGCTTATTAGTATTTTTTAAGAGCCTGCGTTAATTAATGTTATAAAAGAAAGGGAAAGGCTGTTACCATCAGCGTTTGATAGAATACAAATTGTTGGGAAGCACTTATCGTTGTGTTTATAAGCGAATCGCGTTGTTTTATGTTTTGGATCACGACGCGTCGTGATGTCGAAGGGCGACTCGCTTTTTGTTTGACCTGCGGAACAACCAAAGGAGCTCAAATCCCGAAAGCTTTCGGGACTCCATCCCTGGCGCAGTATACACCCCGAATGAAACGTACTTCTCAAACGTAAGAAAGAAGCGCGTGAGGGATCGTAGTGGAAAGCCCGCAGCCTCCCGATAGCTATCGGGAGGCGAGGACTTGCAACGGAGAGCCCGACGGCCACGACACCTCGTGGCCGGCACGCCCTGAAGTTTTTAGTCAGTTTGGTTTACAACAAGCCCTTCATGCAGAAAAGAAAAAAGCCCCGGAATAAATCCCAGGGCCTCTACCTTTAAAAAACGAATTACAAAGTGTCAAAATTAAGATATTAATCTGAAACACACGCATTCTTTGAATAATTTATCGCATTTAAATCGGATTCCCAAATGATTTAACTTTTTCACATTGTGTTTTCAGTGCTTCATTCATCAGGGAAAAGCCCTTCAGCGTTTTGGTATCCAGCATCCTGCTAAACAGGGGCACCAGGATGCCGCCGAAGCGCTCGCTCTGGATAAAGGTGCTGCTGCCGTCCCCGTTATCCCTGATTTCGAAGCTATGCTCGCCATCGAACAAGCCCCGGAACATCAAATGCCCGATCCACCGGAATGTGCGCGGCTCCTCGAGTACCAGCACGGTTGGCTTCATGGTCATGATGCCTGAGCCGGGCTGCTGAAGCTCCACCTGGATGACCTTCCCGGGCGCAACAGGGCCTTTTACCGACCTGATGAAAGGGTTCCATTGAGGATAGGCCTCAAAATCCGTTAAGATGCTCCAGACCCTTTGTGGTGTAGCCCTGATAAGGACCTGCGTGCTGATGTGTTTTGCCATGATCTTGTGTTTTTGTAAATGATGCTACAAAGTTGAGCGGCAAAACAAGGCTTTGATCTTGATATATATCAAGAAAATTCAGGGGAGCTGTTTTTTGCGGACCCTGCTGAGGGTTTCGGGAGTCATCCCCAGCATGGAAGCAATGTATTGCAAAGGCACCTGGTTGAAGAGCTCTTTGTGCGAGGCGAAGAAGGCTTCGTAGCGCTCTTCCGCCGTCATGGAAAGGTGGCTGAAGATCCTGTCTTCCAGGATGGTGAAGCAGCGCGCGATGAACAGCTTTTCGAGCTCGTGCCACTGCGGCACCATGTTGCCGATCTCTCTGTAATCTTTACTGCCGATGGTGTACAGCTCGGCGTCGCTCAATGCCTGGATGCTCCAGCGGCAGGGCGTTTCGAACAGGAGCGCCGACAGGTCCGTCACAAAATAGCCTTTGGTGGAGATCCACTGCGTGACTTCCTTATCTGCCAATGTCACATAGATGCGCAGGGAGCCGGATTTAATAAAGCTCAGCTTATCGCAGGAGCCGCCGGTCCTGATAAAATGATCGCCTTTTTTGAGATAGCCGGGCTTGAAAAGGCTTGCGATCTGTGCCAACTCCGCGGCAGGAATTCCAAAATAAGACCTGATGTATTGCTCCAGTTCCGTCATCTTAGCAAAGCTAAGGAAAAAAGGCCATGCTTAAAGCCAAAAGGCAAAGATGCCATCCGCCATATTATTTCTTAAAGATAAATGTATTGGTGATCACGGCATCGCCATTTCCTGAACTTGCAGATACCAGGCTGTAGCCTTTTCCAATGAGCGTATTCAATACGTCGTTGATCTTTGCGCTATTCGGACTAAAGGTATGATCCCTGAATTTCTGCAATTCAATCTCTTCCGTTTTACCATCTTCATACACGATACAAATTTTTGAGTCCCAGATGCCGTTGGAAACTTCCAGGGTCCGGACAGTCACAAGCCCACCATTGGTCTGTTGCGACACAAAGGACGTTAGAATCAGGAGTGAAATGGCAACTAAAGCCAATTGGATCTTTCGGTTTTTTATCATGATCTGTTATTTTTATTGTGTATCAGAATAAAGGCTGGACATTCTATTCCGCCTGTTTATGGATTGTCTCTTGTAGAAGGAAGCCTTCATTTCGTTTCGATGTCAATTATTTTCCGGCCCTTGTCTCCCAGGTAATGTTTCAGCAGCGTTTCATAAACAGCGGCGCCGGTGTCGGAATTCGTAAAGATCAAAAGCCCCTGCTTTGTTTTTGGAAACAGAAACACAATCGTTTGAACGCCTTCGTCTGAGCCGCCGTGCGATAAGGCATAGTCTCCCTGGCCCAGATCATATAGCTCAAAACCCAGCCCAAAATGCTTTCCCCTGCTGCTCGCCACCTGGTTGGAAATCATCTCATCAAACACGGCTTGTGTAAGCCCTTCGCCATTCATGACGCTGACTAAAAACGTCCCGTAATCTTCGATGGTGGTCAGTAAATCATCGGCTGCATTTGGTGTTTTGTGCTTCACCGTTTCGTAGGCCTTTCCGGCTTGATTATAGCCGAGGGCAAGCCTTGAAGTATCTACCTGTGCATCCCAGGTATAGCGGGTATCCGCCATGTGGAGCGGCTGAAACACCAGCTCGCTGGCCAGTTGCTGCAACGACTTCTTAAATTTATGCTCCAGGGCTTTTCTCAGGTATTCAAATCCTTCTCCCGAATACTGGTAGCCTGTTCCGGGGTCAAATTGAAAGTTGAGCTTGTTATCAGCATTCATCCGGCGCCAATTCGGGAAACCTGATTGATGGCTCAAAATCAACCTTGTCGTTAGTTTATGGCTGCGCGGATCCTTAGCAATATCAGGGTCCATCCAGTAGGCATCGAGAGGCTCGTCCAGCTTCCATTTACCTAAGCTTACCAGCTTCAGGGCAACCATGGCTGTGACGGGCTTGGTCAAAGACGCGACATTGAAAATAGTATTGTAAGGCGCCGAAACGCCTTTGCTGATCTCGCCAAATACATGGATATGTTTCAGCTTTCCGTTTTCGATGACCCCTATGCCAAGCGTTGGCACCTGATGCTCACGCAGCCAGGTTTCTATTTCCGCATCATTCGCAAACAGAGAAGGCGCAGGCTCCTCAAACTGTTGCCTGATGTGCTCATAGCTAAACGACCTGGAAAGCTTCCATGCTCCTTTTTCCAAAAGCCAGACATGGGTGAACCTGGCAGAGCTGCCAAACTGCCAGGGCTTACCGCTCTGCTTTTCAAAAAACTGGTGCACCCCGGTTTGAATGGCACCGTAAATCTCACCATGATTGGTTTTGCGTTGCAGGGCAAATACCTCTGTACTTCCGCGTAGCAGCTCTCTTCTCGCCTGGTAGCCGGCGGGATTGCCGTATAAGCCCTTCCCCAAATCCTTCAGGAATTTCGCTTTGCCAGACATGCCATCCACATCATGGTAGAATTCAAAGGTGTCGCTTAACAAGGTCTCAAACTGCGACAGGTTACAGGTATTGAAGCCAACCTGAAACAGCAGGCTGTCCTTCGCCATAATGGTTTGAAACAGTTCCGACTGCCTATCAACCTGTGTAAAGGCTGAATAGCTTGTAAAAAATAAGCAAAGCGTGATGAAGTAGTTGATCATTGTGTTTTTATATCACCCTGTTTCCCGGTGCCCTTATTGTTCTTAGTCTTCCTTCCCGATGGCCGCCACAATGGCGTCCCACAGGCGGACCCTGGCATGAAGCGCTTTCTTCACCTCTTCGGTGGCTTCCCTCCATTTGGCCTCATCGTCTCCGCAAAGCTCTTCCGTCATGCGGTAGGCCAGCTGCGAGTGATGATCGCCGTCTACTTCAATGTGACGCTCCAGGTAATAGGTTAAAATATCCACATTGCCCGGGTTCCGGCTGCTCAGCTCTTTCACAAAGGAAATAAACATGCCGGGAATGAGGTCTTCGCGGCCGAAGGTAAACACTGCCGCCTGTACATAAGATTTACCGGAATTAACTACCTCAAAGGTAGAGGATACAAAATCTACGGAGGCGGAAGGAACACCCGCCGTTTTCATGCCTGCCGCTATGCTTTTTTTATCACGGATGCTCTGGATGAATTCACGGACAGCTCCCGTGTTGCATCCCGCCTGCTCCATCGCTTCCAGGTACAGCTCGAAATGGCTGATGCGCTTACCGGCTTCATCCACATCCGACTCTTCGCCCAGCACGATCTCATTGATCAGGTAACGCGTTTCGGCAGTACCCACAGGGATCCAGGGCAATTCCACGCAGGTGAGGTTACGCTGCAGGGCTTTCAATAAGGACATAAAATCCCACACGGCAAAGACGTGATGCTCCATAAAGAGCCGCAGCTGCGGCAGTGAGCGGATATGGGCATATACGGGATGGTTAACAAGCTGCGCCCTTAAGGGCGCAATCTCTGTTTGCAGGGTTTGAAGGTGTGGGTTCATGGTGGATAGATCAGGCCCCAAATGTAAGAAATGATTACCTCTAATGATCCATCAATTTTCCGGAAACCGCATAAGGAAGTTTACAAAAACTTAACCTCTACCCTTCTGTTGAGCTGATTTTCGGCCTCGCTGCATTTTTTCGCATCCTTGCAATTGTTCAGCAGGCGCGTTTCACCATAGCCTTTCGGAATCAGGCGCGAGGGATCAATCCCTTTCGCCACCAGGTAATCGAAGCAGGACTTGGCCCGGCCATCCGACAGTTTCAGGTTGTACTTGTCATTGCCCGCCGCGTCGGTATGAGCGCTCAGCTCGATGCGCGCTGTGGCATTCTCTTTCAGAAAGTTGACTAAGTTGTCGAGAATAGCATAGGATTCGGGGCGGATCGTGGCCTTATCAAAATCAAAATAAATATTGTCGATCTTCACCACATTGTCCTTCTTCACCGTCGGGTAAAGGTTCAGCGGGTTCAGCATCGTGATCACATCCCTGCGCGAAGGCTTTACCGCCAGGTCTTTCTCAGGGATATAGAACTCCTTGCTATCGTAGTTATTGAACTGAAAGACCACCCTGTAGGCTTTCTCAGGATCGGTAATAAAAAGCCAGTCGCCGGATTTATCCGTGAGCGTATCTTTCACAAACACCTTATTCCCCTTCGCGTCGATCTCATACAAGCTTACTTTCACACCCTGGATCGCATGGGCGGTAATCCGGTCGATCACCGTTCCTTTGATCGTATCCCAAATCAGGAGCTTATGGAAATACCAGACAATGTCGCCGCCATGAGCGCCTTCGCGGTTGGAGACAAAATAACCCTGCCTGCCACTCTCTTTGAAAAGGATCGAAAAATCATCCTTGGAAGAATTAAAAGGAACTCCCATGTTCTTTGGATTTACCACGGAGCCATTCACGATTTGCGCCTTTTGAATGTCGAGCCCCCCAAAGCCATTCTTGCCACGGGAAGAATAATAAAAATGCTCTTTGGTAACGTAAGGATAAAGATCATCCTCAATCGTATTGATCTCGGAGCCCAGGTTCATCGGCCTTCCCAGCATGGTATCATTGACGATCTCCGCTTTGTAAATATCATAGCCACCGGAGCCTCCGGGCATGTTCGAACAGAAATACAGAACCTTGCCATCCGTGCTCACACAAGGAAACACACAATTGTAATCGAGGCTGCTAACGTTCAGGGGCCTGCCCCTGCTCCATACCCCATTCGTGTTGCGTGAGCTGAAGATCTGCAGGTTGGAGCTGCCGTTTTTATCGATGTTATACTTAGCCGCTTTCTTAGGCTTATAGGTGCTCGCATCCGTCGAGTTACGGGTATAGTACAGGGTCTTTCCGTCGGGTGATAAGGCCGGGCCCGCTTCGTAATAGGTGGCATGCACGTCGCCTTCCAGCTCTTCGGGCTTCGCGAAGTTTACCGTATCCAGGCTTTTGACATAAGCCAGGTTGTAATACACTGTTTTTTCATCCGCCCCCGAATTTTTAGGCACCGAAACCATCAGGCCCTGGTTATAGAACGCCATCCCAAGGTGTAGCTTGCCTTTGGCAATGTTGGTAGGATAAGCGCCGTACTTGGCAGATGCCTGAATATTCTGTTTCGCCCACACACAGGTCGACGCGAAATATTCTACCAGCATCTCATTGCCCCCGCTACGCGCTACATACTCGCGGTAGATCTCCACCGCCTTGTCATACTGCTCGGCATTCTTCAGCAGCTGTGCATACTCTTTCAGGTTCTCGGCCGAATTATCGGTTTTATACCCGTAGAGCCTGCCATACCAGTCCAACGCATTTTGATAATCATATAACAGGCGGTATGATTTCGCGATCTGCTGGGTGAGGTAAAACGTGGGAGAACCTTTCTTATAAGCCTCCAGGTAATAGTCCAGGGCTTCGTTGTACTTATAGAGGCTAAAGTTCTCGTCGCCGGCTTTCAGGTTATAGGCCGCATTTCCGGAAACAGTTGGCGCAGATGGCTGGGCTGCCAGTTGCCCGCATAGGGCACACAGGAGCATGATAAAACATAAATGACGCATACGCTATAAGATTTAGAAGCTTGGAACCTGCGCCCCGATTGTTTTTTTATCGTTTACCATGTTAAAGATGAGCATGATCTCATGACTGCCTGAATTGTACTTACGCAACGCCGATAAAGTGTAATCGTAGGAATAGGCCAGCTTGAACATCGGCGTGATGCGGAAATTCACGAGGGCCACCAGGTCCTTGCTGGTACGGTAGGAAGCGCCGATCCCGAATTTCCTGTTGTAGATGTACTGAAGGTTCAGATCGGCCTGTAAGGGCGAGCCGCTTACCTGCTTCACCAGCGTGGAAAGCCCCAGCTCCGACTTTTCGCCGAGCTTGAACAGATAGCCGGCCTGCAGGTAATAGTGCAGGTTTTCGGCATTGAAGGCGACTTCCCCTTTGCCGCTGGAAATCTTATTCTCCATCAGGTTCGGGATGGCAATGCCCACATAATAGCGCTCGTTTTGCAGGTACATGCCATACTTGAAATTGGGAAGCACCGCCGTGGTATTATTGTTAAAGCTCGGATCGATGGCATCGTTAAGGGCCAGCGTGGTATAATTGGTTTTCATGATATTGGCCGTGGCCATCAGGCCGAGCAGCAGGCTCGTTTTGGTGGTGAGGCGGGCTTTGTAGGCATAGCCCAGGGAAATCTCATTGTTGTTATTGGCGCCTATCTGGTCGTGCAGGTAAGCCAGGCCTATCGTATGCCTTGCCGATTTAAAAGGCAGGTTCATGTTAAAGCCCTGGCTGGTAGGCGCCCCGTTGAAGCCTACCCACTGGCTGCGGTGGTACACCGCTCCGTTGAGCTGCTCGTAATTACCGATGGCGGCAGGATTTACAAACGCATGGTACAGCATGTACTGGCTCAGGTTGAACTGGTTCTGCGCGGTTAAGCCTGCCCCAAACAGCAGGGAGCTAACCGTTATATAAAAAAATCGCTTCATGGTTTTCATGGTCTTCGTTATTTATAGGGTTAGCGTGATTATTTTCGTTTCAGCTCCACATAGCCTTTCATCGGCGGCGTGTTCTTATCGAGCGTGAGGATATAGAAATAGGTACCCTCCACCAGCTCATTGCCGTAAAGGGTTAAGCCCTTGCCCTGCGATTGCCCCGCCCAGTCGTTCCGGTAAGGCGCCGCCTTATACACTTCATCGCCCCAGCGGTTGATGATCAGCAGCTCATTATCCGGATAAAGCTCCAGGCCTTTGATCACAAAGCCGTCGTTATTCCCATCGCCGTTCGGAGAGAAGCCTCCAGGCACGATGATCACCGTTTCTTTGGTAACGGTGATGAGCAATTTCGCTTCGCGGCAGCTCATGGAGCAGGTGGCATCGCAGATCCTGTAACGTACGGTATCTACGCCCACAAAGGTAGCCGACGGTGTATAGATTACCGTTCCGTTAGTTCCCATCGTTGCGCTGCCATGGTAAGGACCGGAAATGATCACTACCGTATTCGGATCTCCGGTATCATTCGTTGCCACATTTACCGTAGCGCTGGTATTGTTTTGTATACTCGCCGCATCATCTGCCGCCTGCACATTCACACCCGTGATCACATTCACTGTTACCGCATCGCCGGCCGTACAATTATTGGCATTCGTTACGGTTACGCTATAGCTTGTATTCACGGTTGGTGTTACGGTAATGCTGCTGGTCGTGGCACCTGTATTCCAGGAATAGCTTCCGCCTCCGCTGGCACTTAAGATCACATTGCTTCCCATACATACCGTTTGATCTGCCCCGGCATTTACCACCGGTAAAGGATTCACATTAATGGTAAAAGGCACATCGCCTCCGAGGTTACTGCAGCCATTGACGATGGACTGCACATAATAGGTCGTGGTTACCGCAGGGCTCACACTCAGTGGCGTAGCGCCTACAGCGCCTGTCGCGCCCGGTGAGGAGTACACCGTATACACAGCACCAGTTCCGGAGCCGCTGGCCGTGATGTTGGCACTTTGCCCGGCACAGATCACCGAGTTGCTTACCGCCACCGACGGAGCAACAGGTGAAGCGCTCACCGTGATGGTTCTTGTCTGGGAGGCGGCGCAAGGCATGGTGCCTACCGAATACGTGATGACAATGCTTTGTCCTGCGAGACCTGTCGGGTTGAACATGTTTCCGCTCACCCCTGTGCCGCTGAATATGCCACCAGCATTACCTGTTACGGCTGTGTTCAGGTTCATGGCCGCTGCATTCTCACATACCGTGGCAGGAACCGTAAAGCTGGCATTCGCCACATTCACCACCTGGATGGTATGCGATTGGGAAGCGATGCAAGGATTAGTCCCTACCTGGTAGCCGATCAGGATGGTTTGTCCGGCAAGAGCCGAAGGATCGAAAGTTGTGCCGCTCACGCCGGTGCCTGTCCAGGTACCGCCGCCGGTGCCTGTTAAATAGGTCGCCAGGTTCACCGTACCGCTCGAGGCACAGAGTGTTCCGGGGCTTGTCCAGTTGGCAGAGGCTGCCGGTGATACGTTGATCGTATAGGTTTTGACATCAGAGCAGCTGCCGGAGCCTACGGAATAGGTCACGGCAATATTTCCGCTGAGGGCCGAAGGATCGAAAGTCGTTCCCGATACGCCGCTGCCGCTCCAGGTACCGCCACTGCTACCGGTGAGGTAAGTGCCGAGGTTCACAGTGCCGTTGGAGGCACAGAGTGTTCCCGGGCTTGTCCAGGCTGCGGACACAGATGCCGCTACGGAAATGCTTTGCGTAGAAGAGGCAGTACACGAACCGTTAGCAACCGAATAGGTCACAGGAATCGTTTGCCCTGTCAAGGCCGCCGGGTTGAAGCTGCTTCCGCTGACACCCGTTCCCGACCAGGTACCACCGGTGTTGCCGGTTACCAGGGCCGAAAGGTTCACGTTGCCGGATCCGGAACACACCGTGCCCGGGCTTGTCCAGGCAGCGCTTGGTGTCGGCGTCACGGTCACAGTTACCTGCGCACAGAGGCTGTTGCCACAAAGGTCTTCGGCTCTTACAAAATACGCGGTGCTGATACCCGGTGAAACCACGATGCTGGTGCCCGTGCCTACAGCACTTGCCCCGCAGCCGCTGGCATACCAGTGCCATGTGCCGCCGGTACCGAGGCTTCCGCCACTAACGGTGAGCGTACTGCTGTTACCGGAACAGATAGCGCCTGCCGATGGGTTGGCAGAAGCCGGTGCTGTAGATACGGCATTTACATTGACGGTAATGCTGGAACAAACAGTGGTATTGCAGGAACCTACGGCTTTTACAAAATAGGTGGTAGCGGATGAAGGACTAACGGTTATCGAGCTGCCTGTGCCTGCTGCTGTGCCCGTGCAGCTTCCGGAGAACCATTGCCAGGTCGCTCCTGTACCAAGACTTCCGCCATTCACCGTTAAGGTGCTGCTGGAGCCTGAGCATAATGTACTGCTACCGGAGGCCGATACGGAAGCCGGTGCCGAGCTGATGGAGTTCACGGTTACCGTTGTGGAAACACAGCCGGTATTGCCGCAGGTGCCTTCTGCACGCAGGTAGTAGACCGTGGTAGAGGATGGAGACACAGAGATGCTTGCTCCCGAACCGACTAAGGTTCCGCCGCAGCTGCCGGTATACCACTGCCAGTTGGCAGCCGTGCCAAGGCTTCCGCCGTTGGCAGAAAGCGTGGCGCTACCACCGGAGCATAAGCTCGTAGTGGTGGTATTGATGGAGCTGGCCGCTGTGGAAGGTGCATTCGTATTCACCATCAAACCTGAGCAGGCAGTAGTATTACAGATCCCTACCGCTTTTACAAAATAGCCGGTTGAGGAAGAAGGGCTGACAACAATTGAGCTGCCGGAGCCTGCAGGCGTGCCCGCACAGCCACCGGAAAACCATTCCCAGGTAGCGCCTGTGCCTAAGCTTCCGCCATTGGCCGTTAAGGTTGTACTGTTACCTGCGCATACCGGGTTGCTGGAAGCCGATACAGAGCCGGGTGCTATACTCAGGGTATTGACATTGATGGTGGTGGTAATACAGCTGGTATTGCCGCAGGTGCCTTCCGCACGCAGGTAGTAGACCGTTGTAGAGGCCGGCGATACGGAAATGTTTGTTCCCGAGCCAGCTAAGGTTCCGCCGCAGCTGCCGGTATACCATTGCCAGTTGGCAGCTGTACCAAGGCTTCCGCCGTTGGCAGAAAGTGTCGCGGTTCCACCCGCGCAGATGCTTGTGGTGGTGGTATTCACCGAAGTTGCGGGTGTTGAATTGGAATTGACGTTCAGTGTAACGCTTGAGCAGGTCGTCGTATTACAGGAGCCGACTGCTTTTACAAAATAGGTGGTAGTGGATGCAGGACTAACGGTGATCGAGTTGCCTGTGCCTGCCGCCGTGCCGGTGCAGCTTCCGGAGAACCATTGCCAGGCGGCGCCGGCACCGAGGCTTCCGCCGCTGACGGTGAGTGTGGCATTAGCACCCGCACAGAGTGTGGTGGATGCAGCAGAAATACCGGTAGGAGCCGAGCTCACCGAATTGACGTTCACCGTGGTGGAGACGCAGGCGCTGTTACCACAGGAGCCTTCGGCCCTGGCGTAATACACGGTGGTAGATCCCGGGGAGACGACAATGCTGTTACCTGTTCCGGCGGCGGTTCCGCCACAGCTTCCGCTGTACCATTGCCAACTGTCGCCCGTAGCCAGGGAGCCTCCCGAAAGGGTTAATGTGGAAGTGCCCCCGGTACATACAGAGGCGGCGCTTGAGCTCACGGAACCCGGAACAGTAGAGCCGGCAGTGACACTAACGGTCACTGGTGTACGGTCGCTAATGCAGGTCCCGTTGGAAGAAGATACAAAATACGTTGTATTGGTGGTGATGGCCGGTGTTACATAGGAGCTTCCCGTGTAAATCGGTGAGCCTCCTGAGGAGCCGGTATACCATTCGTAAGTACTGCCAATGCCGCCTGCTGCCGTGAGTGTAGCGGTAGCCGAGGCACATACCGTAAAGGCGGCGCTGCTCACCAGGGGTGGAGGCACCACATTGAATTCGAGCATGGAAAAGCTTTGCTTATAGTCGCTGTTATTCACATCGTCATAATAAGCGCCGCCACCCGGATTGGTAAAGGACATATAGGCTTCGCCAACTGTACCGCAGATGATGAGCCTGCTGGTATTGGGAATATAGCTCATAAATTTATAGCTGGTTGTATCTCCTATATAGGATGCCCAGGTGGCTTGAAGGGATGAATTAAACTTCATCATAAAAGACTGCATGCTGGAGCTGTTGGAGACATAGGGAAGGCTGTTGTTATAAAAGCCGGCCTGGCTGATAGCGGCCATCCCATGCGACCTTCCAAGGGCGAATAAGTTATTGCACTTATCCATAGCAATGCTCCACAAGTGATCCCCGCCCCCGTTATTATCACCCCAATAGGTTGCCCATTGCCTCACGCCGCTATTATTGAACTTCAGCAGGAAACTGGAATAATCGGGATAGCTGCCGCCGGTAGTGACATTTACAGGCGCCGTTCCTACATAATAAGCCCCGCCGCCCGGGTTTTGCACAGGCAAATTTGTACTGCTGGTGCCTCCGCATAAAATAATGTCATTGGCACTGTTACACATGATGCGGGTATTATTTCCCATCGATGCCCCCAATCCGTCCCTGCCGTTTCCTCCATAGAGGGTATTCCATACCAGGTTGCTAGCCGTATTAAATTTTCCGATCATCAGGTCATAGCCTCCATCGCCGTTGGTCTGGTAATAGGCCCCGCCACCGGGATTGATCAGGTGCTCGGTAGATGCGGGATTCGCAACCCCGACCTCGGCCACAAAAAACAGGTTGTTATTGGAATCATAGGTAACATTAACGCCGTTGCAGGACCCTGCGCCTCCAAGGTAGGTTCCCCAGGTTTGAGCCAGGCTGCTGTTTAAGGTCATAAAAAACACATCGGTAAAGCCGCCATTGGTGGCCTGGTTATAAGCACCGCCTTTGCTCAGGATCGGCGGCGTATTAAAACTATAAGCCGGGTAGGCAATCGCCACATCTCCCAGGCTGTTTACGGCGATGGAAGAATAGAGCAAAGAGCCTCCTCCTACTTTGGTGGCATGGTACAGATTTCCTGTGCTTAAATTAAAATTGCCATACAGCATTCTTCCTGTCGTAGAATAATAGGCGCCTCCACCGGCATTGGGCATGGGTGCATTGGTACTCTCCACGCTGGCTAATAAATGCAGGGCGCCATTACCGGTTGTGAGCACCGTGGCACCCGTTGTTACGTCATAATCCGTTCCTCCATAATAGGTGCCCCACACAAAGCTCCGGTTGTTATCAAACTTAGCTAAGTAAATGTCCCTGGAGCCATTTAAGGTAGGATCATAAAAAGCGGTTCCGCCGGGGTTAAGAACAGGCATGTTAACATCTGTTTCTGCAAACACGACGTAAGCATTGCCATTGGCATCTGTGGTGAGGTCCGTATAGAAATCATCCATGTAAGTTCCTGTCGATGTTTTTTCAAAAAGCGTCAGCCAGCTGATTACGGGGTCAATCGTCAATTTTTCGTATACCAGGTTTTTATCCGCCACGAAGGATAATTCGTTTTTCGCATTCAGCTTAAACTGCACATCCGTTTTCTGATTCGTATCATCGTTCAGAAAGGCCAGGGGAATATTCTCGTGGATGTCGTAAAGCTCTGTGACCACGTGGAGCTGCCCCTGCGCTATAGAGATCTCTTTCGCTCCTTCGTAGATAAACTTCACATCATGAATGTCGGCGCCTTTATGAAGGACAATATCGTATTTAAGACCTGTCTCTGTTTCCCTGAAAATAAGATCGATCAGTGGATAGATATTTTTATAGGTCAGGGTTTGATACACTGCCGGCGTAACGCCTCCCGGGCAATGCGCCAGGTAATAGTTCAAGCGCATCTTCGGATTCACTTCCCCCGGAATCAACTCTACGCCCGGGTTACTTCCTTTCATCACCAGGTCGATACGGGTTTCGCCGATCAATGCCCCCGAAGGTGTTCCGGGCTCAACAGGAAGATTGCCGGTTGCGCGCTTGATCACTTTCTCAAAGACATAAACGATCCTGTCTTTCTGGAAGGCGATTTTTGCATTGGGTGACTTATACATGTAGAGCATCTCGGGATGAAGCTTCCCTGAACGGTCGGCAACTTGTCCTTTATTCTCGATAAAGCCGAAGGAATTCTTTTCGGCCCTCGCGGAAAGCAAGGTCACAGATAAACATAAGAGGGTCAGTACTTTTTTCATAGGCAGGGGTATATTAAACATGAGGGGTGTTTTTTTGAAAGACGATTCTCCTTATACAATTTTCTTACAGAATGTCGCAACTGATATAGCTGTGAATACCGTTACTTTTGGAGCCTGAAGCACCCCATACTTTTATGGGGGATACAGCGACAGGAGTAGTCTGAAGAAGAGAGATGGTATTTTTTAGAAGCAGCAGAAAGAGGGAGTAATTTCGTTTCATGAGGAATGGCTTTAGGGTGCAACCTAATATATTACTAAAAATAACATCGCCCTGCCGTGAACTGATTTTTCAATAACATCGGGAACTAAAACAATCTAAAAAAACAGGAAATACAAAACCGGAAGGACCAGGATGAGGACCCGCCAGGGCACACCCAAGACATAAATACAACGACCAAATCAGCTTATGATTTGCCGAATCTTTTTACAGGGCCGAAACAGGAAGAAGGCGCCAAGGCCGGATAAGAAACATACTCAGGAAAGGGCATTGATAAATGCCGGCATTTCGGAAGGCTTCAGCACCAGGATCCCGGGAATGCGTTGCACAGCCTGTTGGGGCATGTAAAGCGTTTCGGCAGTATCCGGATCCTGGACAAGGATGCGCCCGCCGGCAGCTTTTACTTCCTCCAGCCCCAGCACACCGTCGGCATTGGCGCCGGACAGAAGGAGGCAGCTCAGCTTTTCTTTATACACTTGCGCCGCCGAGCCGAAAGCCACGTCGATGCTGGGCCTGCTGAAATTTACTTTTTCTGAAAAATCGAGAGAGATCGTAGCGTCTGTTTCAAACAGGATATGATAGTCTGGCGGTGCGATGTAAGCTTCGCCGCCACGCAGGGGTTCCTTGTCCTCTATTTCTTTTACGATAAGGCCGCTGCGGGAGGCCAGCAGTTCCGATAGCAGGGAATCGGGTGTATTCTTGCGGTGCACGATGATCACGATCGCTACAGAAGGATGGATCGTTACCTGCGGCAATACTTCCAGCAGCACGACCAGACTCCCGGCAGAGCCGCCGATCAACAGGAGCTGATTTATTTTAGTTTCCTCCATATTTTTTCTTTTCCTATCTGCTTGTATCGTGTGTGTATCGCGGAAAATTTGATCGTTTCCTTTGAGCCAAGGGCCAGGTACGACAGCATGCCCAGGCTTTTATCGAAGAGCTGGAAAACACGGTCCTGCAAAGCTTTATCAAAATAGATCAGCACATTGCGGCAAATGATCAGGTGAAATTCATTAAAGGAGCTGTCGGATACCAGGTTGTGAGCCGAGAACACCATTTGCTTCCCGAGGGATTCATCAAACTTAACCCCATCGTAATTGGCACTGTAGTAGGACGAAAAATCCTCGCGGCCCCCGGCAGCGATATAGTTCTCGGAATACTGCTTCATCTGGGCGATCGGAAAAATGCCGGTCCTTGCTTTTTCCAACACATCGTGGTTAAGATCGGTTGCATACAAAATGGATTTATGAAGCAGGTTCGCTTCTTTCAGAAGAATCGCCAGGGAATAAACTTCCTCGCCGGTGGAGCAGCCTGCATGCCAGATGCGGATGTAGGGATGTGTGCCCAGCTTCGGAAGGATCTCGGTACGAAGCACCTGGTAAAATCCGGGATCGCGGAACATCTCCGTGACATTCACGGTAATTTCTTCCACAAAGCGCCGGAGGTAATAGGGATCGTTCCTGACCCTGTATCTTAATTCGGCAAAACTTGGAAATTTGTCAAGCATATACAGCCTGCTGATCCTTCGCCTCAGCGATGCCCTGGAATAATCCGTAAAATCGTAGCCGTATAATTCAAACACATCATTGATGAGAAGCTCTATGTTTTCCTCTTCTATCATGTAACATGCGGGCTAATAATCTCTAATAATTTATCGACGTCTATCGGTTTCGACACATAGTTGTCGGCTCCTGCAGCCAGGCATTTTTCGCGGTCGCCTACCATGGCCTGTGCAGTAACCGCCACCACGGCGAGGCCCGCCAGCGCTTTGTCCGCCCTGATCACGCCCAGGGCTTCGTAGCCATCCATCTCTGGCATCATCATGTCCAGCAACACCACTTTAATATCCTTATCCTGCTTCATGAGTTCTATTCCCTCTGCCGCTGAGGGCGAGGAAAGGCATTGAAAGCCTTTTGCTTTCAAAGTTGCTGCCAGCGCAAAGATATTGCGCGGATCATCGTCGATGATTAATACTTTGCCTTTCATCCCCTAGTTCTTTTCATACAGCCAGACACGTAACAAAGAGAGCAGCTGATCCACATCCACCGGTTTGGTAATGTAATCGGAAGCGCCGGCATTGATGCATTTCTCACGGTCACCGGTCATGGCCTTCGCCGTCACGGCAATCACCGGCAGCTTTTTCCAGGCCGGGTTATTCCTGATTTGCCGGGCCGTTTCATAGCCGTCCATCTCGGGCATCATCATATCCAGCAACACCACATCGATCTGGGGATTGGCTTTCAGCTTCTCAAGGGCTTCCTTCCCGTCCACCGCAGTTACGATATTCATTTTAATGGCTTCCAGAGCTTTTGACAGGGAGAAAATATTTCTCACATCATCGTCCACTACCAATACGGTTTTGTTGCTCAGGATCTCGTTGAGCATGCCCATTTTTTTATTTCCGGAAGCGGAGGCATCAGGCTTTTTCTTTTCTTCCACAAGGTGCAGGAACAGCGATACTTCGTCGAGCATCCGCTGGTAGGAGTGCGCGGTTTTCACAACGATGGAATCCGCGTATTGCTTAATGCGCTGCTCTTCGGATACCGAAAGGCTTTTACCGGTGAAGATGATAATAGGCAGGTTTTCGAAGCCCGGGTTCTTCTTCGCCTCTTCCAGCAATTGGTACGACTGCTGGTCCGGAATCCCCATATCCAGGATCACGCAGTTGATGTCTTCTTTTTTCAGCGCAGAGACTCCTTCGTTGATATTGCTTTTTACTTCGGCGGCAATGTTAAAGGTTTCGAGAAAGTAAGCCAGTGCTTTCGCATGCTTCGGGTTATCCTCCACGATGAGCACTTTTTTAGAATCGCCTTTCATCACGTATTCTATTTTCTGAAAGACCTCCTGCATCTGCTCATGGGCAAACGGCTTATTGATAAAGTCCACAGCGCCCTTCGTCAGGCTCTCCTTCTTCACCTGGTACGACGACATCATGTGCACCGGAATGTGCCTTGTGAAATTATCGGCTTTCAATTCGTCCATCACCTCCCAGCCGCTTTTTACCGGGAGCTGCACATCGAGCAGGATCCCCACCGGCAGGTACTTCCTGGCATAGATCAGGCCTTCATCGCCACGGACGGCCACCACGCCCTTATAGCCTTTCTTATTGGCAAACTGCAACAAGGATTTGGCAAAGTTGGTATCGTCCTCGATGATGAGGATCACCTTATCATCGTCTTTGATGGAGTTACGGTCGTCCTTAATGCTCGCCGGGATCACCTGCGCAATGTATTTGTTATGCTCTTCCGCCATCACAACCTCTTCCTCCCTTTTAGCGCTCAGATCGGTCGTTTCAGGTTTCAGGGACGAGATATCCACGTATTTTTTCAGTGGCACCCTCAGGATGAATTCGCTGCCTTCGCCAACCACGCTGTTCACATGCATATCTCCCCCCAGCAATTTTGTAAGCTCGCGGCTGATGGAAAGGCCAAGGCCCGTTCCGCCGAATTTACGCTTGGTAGAGCCATCGGCCTGCTGGAAGGCTTCAAAGATCAGGTGCTGCTTTTCTTTCAGAATACCGATGCCCGTATCTTTCACGATAAAGCAGAGCAGGGATTCGTTGGAATCGCAGATCTTGATCTCGAAGCTCACAGAGCCCTCGCTGGTAAACTTAAGCGCATTGGAAATTAAATTCTTGATGATCTGCTCCAGCCGTACTTTGTCCGTCTCAATGTATTCGGGCACACCAGGCTGTACGCTCACCCGAAAGTCGAGCTTCTTGCTTTTGGCAACCGGCATAAACAGCGAAGACATGTCGTCGGTAATTTCGGCGATGCCCACTTCGAGGTATTCGAGCTCCATTTTGCCGGCTTCGATCTTCGACAGGTCGAGGATTTCGTCGATGAGGCCCAGCAGCCCGCCACCACTGCTCTGGATCACGCGGGCATATTCCACCTGGTCATCGCTCAGGTTCTTTTCATTGTTATCCGACAGCAGGCGGCTCAGTAAGAGGATGGAGTTGAGCGGCGTGCGCAGCTCGTGCGACATGTTGGCCAGGAATTCGGATTTGTATTTCGTGGACAATTCCAGCTCTTCGGCTTTTTTCCGGATCTCGTTGTTGCGTTCTTCCAGCATCAGCGTGCGCTCCTCCAGCTCTTCGTTGGTTTGCTGCAGCTCTTCCTGCTGAACTTTCAGCTCTTCTTCCGAGGCCTGCAGCTGCTGCGACTGCGCTTCCAGCTCGCTGTTCAGGTTCTCAAGCTCCGTGTGCTGTGCCTGTAGCTCTTCGGTTTGTGCCTGGGTTTCCTCCAGCAGGTTCTGTAATTTGATGTAGCTGAGTGTGGAATTCACCCCGATGGCCATGGCTTCCTTATTTTCTTCCAGAAGCTGCCTTTCCAGCGGTTTCACTTCCCGCAGGAACCCGAACTCCATCACGGCAATCGTTTCTCCTTCGTGTACCAGCGGCACAATAAGCACCGATACGGGGAGCGTATTCCCGACAGAAGAGCTGATCACAAAATCTGCGGGAATATTGCTCACGATGGTAATTTCCTTATTGCGGGCTGCCTGGCCGATCAGGCCGTCGCCTAATAAAAACTGCTTCGGTGCATTGACCACCGAGTAAGAAGAGGTCAATGTGAAAGAGCCAGAACTGTTTACATAACTGGTAGCGATCGGCGCCTGGATATAGGCCGTAATCGTTGCCAGCAATTTTTCGGTGAGTTGTTTGATATCGCGCTCCCCGCGGATGGCATCGGCAATTTTCACGGAGCCTTCCTGCAGCCAGGCTTTGCTTTCGAGCGTATTGAATGTATTCTCGAGCGAGGCGGTCATGTGGTTCAGGGCCTTCGATACGCGGCCCAGGTCATCATCTTTCTCATCATCGCTCCTCGCCGTATAGTCGCCCGACGATACCTTCCGGGTCATGCTTTCCATCAGCGTGATACGCTCCGATGTTTCCCTGTATTTAGCCTCGTCCTCCAATTGCTTTTTGATCCGCTCATCCACATCTTTCTTGATCTTGATATAAGAAAACACCGTGATGAGGATCGATAACAGGGCGGCTGAAATAACCAGGAAGGGTGTATAAGCCACATACTTATCCTGTTCTGCCGAACGGATCTCGAGCAATTGCTTTTCTTCCTGCTTGATCCTGTTTACAACCGCTCTCAGGTCGTCCATGATCACTTTTCCCTGCATCATCTGGTTGTAGCGGACAATGGTATCCGTAGTGGTCCTCCGTGTGTAGCCGTCACTCATACCAATGATTTTTTCCATCTGGTACATTTTCTTTCCGATCAGGGCATTCGCTTCCTCAATGTTCTGCTGCTGAAGCGGATTATCAAGCGTGAGGCTTCTGAGGTGCTGGGTACTGGTGCCTACGTTTACCTTTGCCTGCTTATAAGGCTCTAAAAAAACGGGGTCCATCGTAAGGAGGTATCCGCGCTGCCCCGTTTCGGCATCTTTCATATAAGAGATCAGGTTCTCTGCCTCTATCAGCACCTCGTTCGTGTGGTTTACCATCTTCGAACTATCTACCAGCTCCTTAGTGCTGTAGAGGGAGCTGCCAAGGCTGATCAATAACAGGAGCGTAGATATAAAAAATACGATCTGTAAGTTTCTGATAACGGAAGTGGACTTTGCAGGCATAGGTATTTGTTTAATTTGAGTTTTTCAGGGGAAGCACCAGGATAAAGCTGGCGCCTTCATGTTCCTTGCTCCTGGCGGCGATCAGGCCGTTGTGCTTATCGACGATCTTTTTGGCAATGGCCAGGCCGATGCCGGTGCCCTCGTAGGTAGCCCGCGTGTGCAGGCGCTGGAAGATGATAAACAATTTATCGATGTGCGTTTCATCAAAACCGATCCCGTTATCCGACACCACAATGCGGCAGTAATCTCCGTCTTTCAAAGGCGGGCTGTCGATCTCTTTGGAGGCGATGCGCTCACATACAATGGTAATGACCGGCGGCACACCTTCGCGGGAAAATTTCAGGGCATTGCTCACCAGGTTCTGAAAGATCTGCCGCATCTGGCTTGGCACGGCATCAATGGTGCACAGGGTATCGCGATGGATCACCGCTTTCTTTTCCGAAATCAGGTATTCGAAATCCGACAATACCTCGTTCAGGATCTCGTTCAGGTCTGTGGGCTGGAATAAGGCCGACACCGAAAGCCTGGAATAATCCAGCAGATCATTGATGAGTACCGACATGCGCTCGGAAGAATGAATGGTGCGGTCGAGGTACTTCGCGCCCTCCGAATCGGGGGTGATGAATTTCTCTTTAATAATATTGTTGAAGGTCTGGATTTTTCTCAGAGGCTCTTTCAGGTCATGCGACACCACCCAGGCAAACTGCTGAAGCTCGTGGTTGGATGTTTCCAGCTCTTCATTCTTCTGAAGAAGATTTTTGGTACGCTCTTTCACCTTTACCTCCAGGAACTGGTTGATGGTTTTTTGCTCGTGGATGTCTGTGAATGTTCCTACCCACTTCACGATGCGCTCCTCCTGCACGATAGGAATGATCCGCATGATGAAATAGCGGTAGGTTCCGGAAGACAGCTCCTTGAGCCTGAGCTGGCAATTATATTCAAGCCCGGCTGCGAAACTGGCTTTCCATTCCTGATACACATGCTCATCATCGGGATGCACTTCCGGAAACGCATCCATCGTTTTGGAATAACGGTACCAATGCTCATTGACGTATTCTGTTTCTCCCCCTGCATTGATGGCAAAGGCGATCAGGGGCAGCGATTCCATCACGGAGTGCAGCTCCCTGACCCGTGCATCCAGGTGCATCTCGGTTTCCTTCCTGATCTCTATTTCGTTCTTGAGGTTCTGCTGGATTTTATTCAGCTCGCGGTTCTGCTCCGATAAGCGGTAGAAGGTCTTTACCTTCAGCAGCATGATATCGGGATCTACAGGCTTGGTCACATAATCGATACCACCGGAGGTGTAGCCTTTGGTAATAAAACGTTTTTCGGTGCTCACGGCCGATAAAAAAATGATGGGTGTATCTTTGGCCTTACTGAATCCGAGAATGGCTTCCGCTACTTCAAAACCATCCATGCCGGGCATCTGCACATCCAGGATAATGAGGGAGTAGCTGTTCTTAAGGATTTTCTTCAAGGCTTCTTCCCCGGAAAGAGCCGTATCGACGACAAAATTATGTAGTGTCAGTAAACCCTTCAGAGAAATAATATTCTCAGGCTTGTCGTCAACGATGAGTATCATACAGTTATAAAGTCCAGAATTTCGTCCACAAATTAATCAATATAAGCGATAAACCGAAGAGCCACTGTATTTTGATCTTAAAAAAATGGGTTTTTCGATTTAATAAAATTTTATGCCAGTAAAAACCCTGAGTTTTTACACGTATTAATACCCCCCTAAGTGAACGATACTTCTTTTTTTTTCGCTCCGGTGCGTTACAAGTGTTCTGGCAACAAGCGTGTCTCCATCGTCAACTCATCGCATGCATTAAAGCAAAAAGCCTCCCATAGTATGGGAGGCTTTTTTAAGCTGTAATATACATTTACTTAGTAGGCGGTTTTCAGCTCTACCCTTCTGTTCTGGCTTCTGCCCGCTGCTTTCGTGTTATCACCGATCGGTCTTGTTTCACCGTAACCAATAGCGGTTAAGCGGGAAGCAGGAATTCCTTTTGACTCCAGGTATGCTTTCACGGACTCGGTACGTTTTTGAGACAGCTGCATGTTGTAGTCATCATTACCAACATTATCGGTATGTCCTTCAATGACCATATTCACGGCGTCGTTACGTTTCAGGATATCCACCAGGCCATCCAATTGCGCATTGGAAATGGCTTTCAGCTTAGCGCTTCCTGTTTCGAAGAAGATCTTGCTGGCGATCACCGCTATTTTTTTCACGTCTTCTTTTGCCATCTCAGGACAGCCTTTGTTCTCGAGTGTTCCTTTCACAGTAGGACAACGGTCATTCAGATCAGAGACACCGTCGCCATCGCTGTCAGGACAGCCTTTCAGGGCCAATGGTCCTGCCGCATCCGGGCAAAGGTCTTCCTCGTTCACTAAGCCGTCTTTATCATTATCCAAAGCACAACCTGCTGCATCTACTTTATAATTCGCTTTTGTGTCAGGGCATTTATCATCCACATCGGCTACGCCGTCTTTATCTGTATCAGGACATCCTTTCAGCTCCAGGCTTCCCGCTGCTTCCGGGCAACGGTCTTCCTTATCGGCGATACCGTCGCCATCTTTATCAGGGCAACCTTTCAGAGACGCAAGGCCTGCTACATCCGGGCAATCGTCGATGTAATCTGCAACACCGTCATAATCCCTGTCGAGCGGGCAACCGTTCTTATCTACAGCCACACCCGGAGGTGTAGCGGGGCATTTATCATTCCTGTCGGCAATACCGTCTTTATCCTCATCTTTTTTCTTACCGAGGTTAAAGGTGAGGCCCGCCGTGTGGTACAGGTAGCCATCGTTGTAATCTTTTGCATCCCCGTCGATATCATCGGCCGTGGTATACATAAATGACTCCTGCAGCTGTAAGGAAATCACCGGTGTGATGCGGATGTTTAAGCCACCACCGAAAGAAGGCAGGGCATAATCATAACGCTCATCTTTTACCGACTGGTACTTCTCGTGCATAATCACGCCGGCACCTGCATAGAGGTAAGGACGCAGCACATAGCGGTCGCTCAGGATGTTGTAGCGCAACACGAGGTTAGCCGTGTTGAGGCGGATGAGGAAGTGATTGTTGTCGTTGGGAGGAGACCACGGCGATAAAGGCTCTACGTTTCCGAGCTCGCCACGGGTTAAGAATAAGGAGGCATCGAAATGTTTTCCTAAAAAGCGTGACACGGATACACTGGCAAAGCCATAAGCAGCCTGGTCAGTGGCATAGAAGTTCTGTCCTCTGTCGCCATTATATTGAGTCAGACCTCCGTGAAAGCCGATGTTCCATTTTCGATCGCGGGTTTGTGAGTTAGCTGTGGCAACAATGACTAATGCCGCACACAGCATCATGATTTTTTTCATAGGGATGGTTGTTTAATTTAAGAGGAATGAATCCAATGCAATGCCACAAAAAAATCCCTGTAAGACTTGTATTTATTACAAAAGCGAGGTTTTTTCGTGCAGGTGGGGAAGTGAATACACAATAGTCCGTATTTTTAACAAAAATACTGTAGAATGTTAAATGAAAAGCAGCTGCAAATTGCAAAACAGAGCTACCGTATTTGTATGTTTGATACCGTATTTATACGATGGGGCTATTCTCTACCAATAACCGTTTTGTAAAATTTATTTTTTACGGAAACTACTTCTACGGCATCTGTACGGTTGCTTTATGCATGGAAGCAAGCCTTCAGCACCTCCTGCCTTTAAACTCCTGGTTGTTTTATGTCCTTGTGTTTGCCGCTACGGTAGCCTATTACACCAAAGCTTACATGACCGATATTTCCATAGAAACGATCAATAAAAGAACGCAATGGTATAGCCAGCACCGAAAGACGGTGAAGATCAGCCAGGGGATCTGCATCCTTACCGGCACTTCGCTTCTTTTCTACCTGTTGTGGATACACCGCGGGGAACTGGCTCACATAACACCGGCAGAATGGCTCCTGACAGGCACATTTCCTGCGGTAGCTATTTTATATTACGGAGTGAACAGCCGCTTATTCGGTAATTACAACCTTCGGGATAAGGGATGGCTTAAGCCTTTTGTGATCGGCTTTACCTGGGCCGGCTTTGTGACGGTATACCCGGTGTTCTATTATTATTTTGAAAATGCGGTTCCTTACAAGCCTGACAGCCTGACGGTATTTTTGTTCCTGAAGAATTTTATTTTTATCAGCATCCTTTGCATCATGTTCGATATAAAAGACTATGCCTCGGATTACCATCACCACATCAAAACCTTTGTGGTGCAGGCCGGCTTAAGGAGAACTATTTTTTACATCATCATTCCGCTGACCCTTTTCGGCTTGCTCACCTTTATCATCTTTGTGGTATATGAGCGTTTTCACCTGAGCAGGATCCTGCTCAACGCTATTCCCTTTATCCTCCTACTCCTGGTGGGATACTCGATGCGCCTGCGCCGCAGTACCCTCTACTACCTGGTGGTGGTGGACGGCCTGATGCTGGTGAAAGCCGCCTTTGGCATTGTGGCGATGCTCATTTATTCGGCATAGAACAGTTCTTCCCTGTTTTGCGATTCCTCTTCCGTAAAGAGCCGCGAATGGATCATAAAACGCTTGCCCTTCGGAATCTCCAGGGAAAAGCTTGCCCCTCTTCCATCTACCACATCGAGCGTGAGCTGCGTATGCTTCCAGTATTCAAACTGGTCTTTGCTCATCCAGAAGGGAACAGCATCCACATCACCGAGCCCGACATCGCTGGAGCCTATCCTGAAGTCTCCTTTCTGAAAACACATGGGCGAAGAGCCGTCGCAACATCCGCCACTCTGGTGAAAAAGCAGCTCACCGAACTCTGCGCGGAGTTCACGGATCAATTGTATCGCGGCTGGTGTGGCAAGAATGCGTTTGGTTTTCATGGCATGGCGTTTATTTTTTTCCCTCAGGGTTCCGCGGCGTTTAGCACATAGGTTCGCAGAGTTTTTAATTTTACTTCTTTCTCTGCGAACCTCTGCGCATGTATCTAGTGCAGCTCTGCGGGAACTGTACTAAAAAAATCCGAGCTTGTTCTGATCGTAAGAGATGAGCATGTTCTTGGTTTGCCTGTAATGGTCCAGCATCATCTTATGGTTTTCGCGGCCGAAGCCCGATTTTTTATAGCCTCCGAAAGGCGCATGTGCCGGGTAAGCATGGTAGTTATTCACCCATACGCGCCCTGCCTTGATGGCCCGTGGCACCTGGTAAAGCTCATGCGCATCGCGCGTCCATACACCGGCGCCAAGGCCGTACAAGGTGTCATTCGCAATGGCAATCGCTTCTTCCGTTGTCTTAAATGTCGTGACGCATACCACCGGCCCGAAGATCTCTTCCTGGAAAATGCGCATCTTATTATTCCCTTTGAAAATCGTCGGCTGGATGTAATAGCCGCCGCCCAGCTCATCAGGCAACTGATTCGCTTTTCCTCCCGCAAGGACTTCCGCTCCTTCTTCCACACCGATTTTCAGATAGGAGAGAATCTTTTCATACTGGTCGTTGGACGACTGGGCCCCCATCATGACGGTGCCATCCAGCGGATGCCCTGTTTTGATCGCTTTGGTACGCTCAATCACTTTTTGGATGAACTTGTCATAAATTTTTTCGTGTACTAAAATACGCGACGGGCAGGTACAAACCTCTCCCTGGTTGAGGGCAAACATGACCGCACCTTCCACCGCCTTGTCAAAGAAGGCATCATCGGCATCTGCTACCGATTCAAAGAAGATGTTCGGTGATTTTCCGCCCAGCTCCATCGTGGCCGGAATGATATTTTCAGAGGCATACTGCAGGATCAGGCGGCCCGTGGTGGTTTCGCCGGTGAAGGAGATCTTCGCAATGCGTGGAGAGGTGGCCAGGGGCTTACCCGCTTCCAGGCCAAAACCCGTTACCACATTCAGTACACCCGGCGGCAGCAGATGGCCGATGAGCTCCATTAATACCATAATAGAGGTGGGTGTCTGCTCGGCCGGTTTCACAATGGTACAACAGCCTGCGGCAAGGGCCGGCGCTATTTTCCAGGTAGCCATCAGCAAGGGGAAATTCCAGGGAATGATCTGTCCCACCACACCCAAAGGCTCATGCAGGTTGATGCTCACGGTATGCTCGTCATGCTCGGAGATGGTGCCCTCCTCCGCTCTCAGCACTCCCGCAAAATAACGGAAATGATCGATCACCAGCGGAAGATCGGCCGCACGTGTTTCACGAATGGCCTTGCCGTTATCAATTGTTTCCACAATGGCCAGGTATTCGAGGTTATCCTCAATCACCTGCGCGATCTTCAGGAGGATATTACTTCGCAGGCTTGCCGCCGTTTTGCTCCAGGACGGAAAAGCTGCATGGGCGGCATCCAGGGCCAGCTCAATGTCTGCCTTCGTGGAGCGCGCCGCTTTGGTGAAGACCTTCCCGTCTACCGGGGAAATGTTGTCGAAGTATTTTCCTTCTACAGGTGCTGTGAATTTTCCGCCGATGTAGTTACCGTAGCTGTCTTTAAAGACCGGTTTTTTTGCTAATTCTGCCATGATCTGTGTTTTTATATAGTTAGTAGGGGCAAGTAAACAAATTATGAAGGCAGACCGTTAGCACAAAACAGTCATTGAGTAGCATACAGGGTTCATTGTGATTTTTTGGTAGCACCAAAATGGCAGCAATAGCACAATTCGTTCAAATGCAGAGGGAAGAAATGCAATTTCACCTCATTCCATTGCTTTTGCATTTTGTTTTTAATAAGTTTGTTAGAGGCCGTTTATGTTATCCTGTTTTAATTAAAGCCATGATCAGCAAGCATTCCTTACAAACTGTTGCTTTATCAGACCAGCGTCATTTACAAACGCTGGTGGAGAACAAAACGGCTTACACGCTGAATACCTGTGAGCTGAATGTCTTCGAAACGCATGCTGCTTCTTTCCTGGTTCCGCTTACCTTCAACGACTTTGTCATTACGAGCATGCTTCGCGGCAAAAAAGTGATGCACTTGTTCGACCGGGAAGGCTTTGACTACCTGCCGGGCGAGTCGGTAATTGTTCCGGCCAACACTACCATGCGCATCGATTTCCCGGAAGCCGGCATCGAAAACCCCACACAGTGTACGGCACTGGCCATCGACGGGGAGCACATCAAAAAAACGATCCAGTACCTGAATGAAAATTTTCCGAAAGATTCGGGCCACCAGGGCTGGAAGCTCGATCATCACCAATACCATTTTTATAATAACGAGGAGATTGCCCTGCTCATTAATAAGCTGATCTCCGTATGCACAAGCAGCTCCGCCGGGAAAGATGTCCTGGCCGACCTGGCGGTGAAAGAGCTTTTGTTCCGCATCATGCAGGTGCAAAACCTCAACCATACACACAGCCATTACCTGGAGGAGCATACGAGCAATCCTTTGACTTTTGTGATCGCTTATATTAAACAACACCTTTCGGACACCATCAGCATCGAAGAGCTCAGCCATAAAGCCTACATGAGCAAGTCTACATTTTACAGGGCTTTCAAACGCGAGCTCGGCCTCAGCCCCATTGAGTTCATCCTGCAGGAAAAAATGATGGTGGCCAAAAAGCTTCTGTTAAACTCTTCCGAAAAGATTGCTTCTATCAGTGCGGAAACAGGCTTCCAGGACGTGAATTATTTTATCCGCCTCTTCAAAAAAATGGAAGGCGTTACACCTAAACAATACCGCTTAAATTCATTAACCAAACACTGACACGCTATGGTACAATCCAAATTTATCCGGACTTTTTCCCTGAATACGCATTACCTCGAATGCGGCGATCCGTCGAAAGACCTGGTAGTATTGCTTCACGGCAATGTTTCTTCCTCCGCCTTCTTTAAGCCGTTCATGGCAAGCCTCGACCGGGCGTATCATTATGTGGCGCCGGATATGCGCGGCTACGGCGACTCGGAAACCAAAGCCATTGATGCGACCAAAGGCGTGAAGGATTTTTCGGAGGACCTGCATCAATTCATCAAGGCTATTAATACCGGGAATAAAAAGGTGCATCTCCTGGGCTGGTCGCTGGGTGGCGGTGTGGTTCTGCAAATGGCCACGGATCATCCCGAACATATTGCTTCCATCATCCTGGAATCGCCGATGTCGCCTTTTGGCTTCGGAGCGTCCATCAACAGCGGTATTGAGTTAAAGAAAAGCGATGATGATTTTGCAGGAAGCGGTGGCGGAGCCGTTAATCCCGCCTTTATTGATAGTATCCGCACACAGGACGGAAAGCTCCCTTCCTCGCAACCCGAGGGCATGAGGGCGACGCCGCAGTTCTATTGCCGCTCTACGATGAACGGCTTATACTTCCACATGCCGGATGGCAAAACCCTCTTACAGCGCGGCATCATCGACCAGGCCACGGAAGATTACTATACAGACGCTATGTTTTTCACAAAGCTGGGAGAGGAAAATTACCCCGGCAATTCAGTGCCTACGGCTCACTGGCCGGGTATGGCTCCGGGTGATAAGGGCATCAACAATTCGATTTCGGCGAAGTACTGCAACCTCACCGCCTTTGCTTATAAGAACCTGACGATTCCCGTGCTCTGGATCCGCGGTGCCCTTGACCTGATCGTTTCCGACAGCTCTTTCCTGGACATGAACAACCTCGGCAAAATGGGTGCTATTCCGGGCTGGCCGGGCAACGAGACACATCCTCCGCAACCGATGGTTAGCCAGATGCGCTCGCTTCTCGAAGCTTACCAACAAAACGGAGGAAGCTACCGGGAAGTGGTATTCGAAAACTGCGGCCACTCTCCGCACATTGAGCATGAGCAAGCCTTCAGGGAACAGGTCCTGGATTTCATCTCCAAAGCCTGAGGCCCGCCTTCTTTTCCATCGCGCGTTTTTTGTATATTTACGCATGCAAAAAATTCTGATTACAGGCTCCAATGGCCTATTGGGGCAGAAACTCGTTTACAAGCTGAAAGATAAAGCCGGCATCAGCTGCATAGCCACTGCCCGTGGAGAAAACCGCCTGGTAAGCAAAAGCGGCTACGATTATGCGGCACTCGACATTACCGATTACAATAATGTAGAAGCCATCTTTACTAGATACAAACCCGATGTGGTGATCAATACGGCTGCCATGACCAATGTGGATGCCTGCGAAACCGACCGGGAAAACTGCTGGCTGCTCAATGTGACAGCTGTAGAGAACCAGGTGAACGTACTGGAAGCCCTACAGGATCAGGATCCTTCCTACAAGCCTCATTTCATACACCTTTCCACCGACTTTTTATTTGATGGCACGCATGGCCCGCTGGATGAGAACGCGGAAAGAAAGCCGCTGAGCTATTATGGCGAAAGCAAGCTGGCAGCGGAAAAGATCGTGGAATCATCGCGCCTGCACTGGGCCATGGCCCGCACGGTACTCGTTTATGGCATCGTGGATAATATGAGCCGCAGCAATATCGTGTTATGGGTAAAACAGAACCTGGAGCAGGGTAAATCCATTAATGTGGTGGATGACCAGTTCCGCACGCCGACGCTGGCCGAAGACCTCGCAGACGGCTGTATCCTGATCGCAGAGAAAAAGGCACAGGGCATTTATAATATTTCGGGCAGCGACTTTTTAAGCATCCTCGAAGTAGCGCACCTGGTAGCCGATTATTACAAGCTGGATAAATCCCTCATCAGGCCTGCCAAATCGGAAGACATTAAGCAACCGGCGAAACGCCCGCCAATCACAGGCTTCATCATCGATAAGGCCAAACGGGAATTGGGCTACAAGCCACACACTTTTGTGGAAGGGATTAAGTTCCTGGAAGAGCAATTGAAACAAATGACGAAATAAATATCCAAAGGCAATAAAAAAATCCCGCTACATCAGTGAGCGGGATTTTTTTATAGTATGAACGTCTTAACGGCTGATCACCAGTTTTTGCATAAAGCTGGCGCCGTTTTGCGAGATCCTCAATACATAGACGCCCTGCGCCAAATGCCCGAGGTCAAGCTCTGTTTGTGCAGACTGGCCTGTAAGGGAAAGCAGCTCTTTGCCCATCACATCTACCAGGGAAATAATGGACGGCGCCTCCTCCGAAAGACGGACGGTTATTTTTTCCCTGGCCGGGTTAGGGTATACCACAAAGGCGGCATCATTCCCCACTGATCCGATACCGGTGAGTGTGCCGCAGGTAATAGCGCTCACAACCGTATTGGAAACGGTGTTGGTTAGTACCGGCGCATTGTAGTCGAAGTAAATTCCCACACTGTTCTTCACCGGCGTATTATTGGGAAGGCCCGGCGCAGGCTTCACTTCAAAGACCACATAGCCATGGCTCATCGGCTCATTGGTAGCAGCATCCGCCAGGTTGATGTTATTGAAATGGAATTTCAGCACCCTGCCCGCTACTTCGGTCACCAGCGGATGGCTGTAGCCGGTGACACGCACCGTGCTCAGGTCGAGCGTAGCTGGCAGCGAATCTTTTACCATAATGTTGATGGCATTGGCTGTTCCGGTATTTTGAAAACGAAGGGTATAGGTCAGGAGCTGGCTGTTTAAGATCTGCCCGTTATCGCAGGCACCTTTGGGGTATACCTTCTTATCATTGGGATCGTAGGAGCTTACCACCGGGATGCAATACTGCTTCTGGTTATTGCTGACATCCACATCACCTGTAATCGGCGTGATGATAAGCGGCATACAGATCGTATCGCCGATGGTGGCTGCCGTACTCGTTTTCACGCTGATGTAAGGAACAAAAAAAGATGTTCCATAGCTCATGGCCGGATAATTCCAGATAAGGGTATCGCCCGACACCAGGCTTGGCGGAGGGTTGGAGCCATTAAACGTTTGCCGGGAAGGATCGAGCACCAGCTTTATTTTTCCACTCGTGGCGATGCAACCATTATTCGTTGCGTTGATATGCATGGTTGAAGTAAGGCCCGGAACGAAATTGGAAACCACAAGATTGGCGGTAACATCAAAGGAATTCAGTAAAGTGAACCCGTTGATCAGTACGGCGGATGTACGCGTACAACCCAAGCCGTCTACGGCCATAACCGTATAGATGCTTGCACTTGAGAACGTTGCGGTAGGCATGAAGGTGCCATTAGACCAGGTATAGCTCACCGTTCCGTTTCCGCCGGTAACGGCCGCTGTGGCGTATCCGTTGCTGGAAGCGCAGGAGATATTCGTCGTACTCACCACGCTCAGTGCCATGCCGGTACACACGTTCTGTGCAAATTTCTGAATGTAAATATCTTCGCCGCCATTGGATGTTCCGGTAACGGTTGCTGCCGATTTATCAAAATCCACGGTAGCAAAGAAACCGCCACAGGTGTAGATGTTATGCTGGGCATCCACCGTAATGTCCCAGGCACAGGTATTGCCTGTTGTGCCGCCCATAGCTTCGGCAAATACCAGGCTGCCCGCGCTGTTTAGCTTGAGCAGGAAGGCATCGGTACCGGATGGTCCGGCCAGGTAAGTTAAATTGCTGATCCCGGCATTCGGATCAAAATCCCCCGTTCCTCCAAAAAAACCGGAGATGTAAGTGTTGCCTGCCGCATCGGCCGCAATGCCGGTGCCATCCTCATAGCCACTGGCGCTTCCTACGCTCTTGGCCCAGATAAAATTTCCGGTGATGTCGAGCTTCAGAACATAAATATCCGAACCACCGGCAGTTGTCAGCGTTGTTGTTCCCGGGCCGAAGTCAAAGCCGAGCCCGTAATTTCCGGTGGCATACAGATTGCCGGCGCCATCAAGGGCAATATCATTCGCCTGCGAATTAGGTCCTTGCCCCGAGCCTTTGGCCCAGACAAAATTTCCGGCGGCCGTCACTTTCATAATGTAAGAGCTGGATTGCCCCGAGGAGGAAGTCATGGTATACGTTCCGGGTCCGATATTGAAATCCTTGGTGCCGTTAAAATTTCCACAGAAATAAATATCGTTGGTGGCGTCTGTGATAACCGAGCGTGCTAAGGAAAAGCCGCCGCCCAGGATACCGCCTGCCCATATAAAATTACCGGCGTTATCCATTTTCACGATATAGCCCTGCTGGTTTCCGGCAGATACAGAAGAGGTTCCCGGCGCTGTTAAGGGATAGGAGCCTGTCCCGGGATCGAAGTCAACCGTCGACTGAAAACCGCCAACGGCAATCACATTGCCGGCACCGTCTACCGTAACATCAGTACCCACATCGGAATCCGGCCCTCCGAACTGTTTCACCCACACAAAATTTCCCGAGGCATTCAGCTTCAGCACAAAGGCATCGTTATATCCGCCCAGGGACACGAGGTTACTCACGCCGCTTCCCGGGTCGAAATCCACGGTGCCGTCGAAACTCCCGGTGACGAATACATTACCGGAGGCATCTGTTTTTACGGCTGCTCCTATATCCGAATTGGCAGAGCCTCCGATGCCTCTCACCCACAAAAAATTTCCCATGGAATCCAATTTCAGAACATAGACATCCCAGGTACTTCCGCTTGAGCTGAGGGTAGACGTGGCAGGCCCCGGATCAAAATCCACCGTGCCTCCATACATGCCCGTTATGATAACGTTCTTATTAGCATCTACCGCTATGCCCTGCGGCCGGTCTGAGCCCACGGAGCCGGCGGTTTTTGCCCATTTTAAATTTTGTGACTGGATGAAGGAACCAAAGAACACCAGCACTGTTAGTAAAGCTGTTTTCATATGATTTAGGTTTTGTTTATATCAAACCTAAACAATAAAAGCTGATCCCTTTTTCGGAAATTATGGAAAGACCTCTTTAATTGAGTGAGAATTTTACGAATGAGTGAACAAGGATGCCGGCATCAGCCGTGCCCTTACCACTTGCACTTACAGCTCGGCGACATGTGCACCGTCGCATGCGGCATCTGGCCTTTGAGGTTGGTCTGCGTTTCATCGCTGATGAGGATGTTGCGAAGATCGATCACCCTCAGTGATTTCAAACCCGAGAGCGTGTTGGGGTATTCCTCAAAGCTGTTGCTCCACAGGTCGAGGATTTGCAGCTTCTCAAGGTTCCCGATTTGCGGCGGCAGGTATTGCAGGTCGTTCTGGTTCAGATTCAGGTAGGTGAGGTTCTGCAGCTTGCCGATCTCTTTGGGTAAGCTTTTCAGCCCGGTTTTGCTACAGGCAAAATACTGCAGGTCTTTTAACACGCCAATGCTATCCGGTAATTCGCTGATGGAATTTTTACTGATGTCGAGGTATTGCAGTTTTTTAAGTTTCAGGATCTCATCCGGAAAGGCTTTCAGGTGTTGCTTGCGCAGCACCAGTTTCAGCACCTGGTCGGGTTCTTTCAGGGCTTCCTGCAGATTGGTGTATGTGGGAGCAGCTGCCAGCGCCGTGGAGTCCAGGAGCTGCGCTTTGGCCAATACTGCAAAGAAAAAAAAGACGGTGAGGAGAAGGGTTCTATAAGAGGCAGCAAGGGCATTCTTTTCCATAATCAGGCATTTAAAATAGCGGAGCAGGCAATTTTATCATTGGCAAGCGCTTGCTTCAGCTCCTCTAAGTTAGCAAATTTTTCTTCATTCCTGATCCATTTAACAAATTCTACCTTGAGCGAACGGCCATAAATCTCCTCATCGAACTCAAAGATATTCACCTCGATCTTAATGCGGTTATCGCTGTCTGTTGTAGGATTGACGCCCACATTGAGCATGCCTTTGTAGCTCACCGAATCGAGCACGACGTTGACGGCATAGACGCCGATCTTTGGGATGAGCTTATCCGGATCAGCCAGCTGGATATTGGCCGTCGGATAGCCGATGGTCCTTCCCAGCTGTTTTCCTTTCACCACCACACCCGTTACAAAGAACGAATAGCCGAGAAAGGCATTGGCCGTTTCCACATCCCCTTCTTCAATGGCCCTGCGGATGCGCGTGCTGCTGATGTTGAGCTGGTTGATCTCCTGTGCCGGGATCTCCTCCACTCCAAAATGATAGGTGTGGCTCAGCTCTTTCAGCGTATCGATATTCCCTTCGCGGTTGCTTCCAAAACGGTGGTCATAGCCGATTACGAGGCTTTTGGTATGAAGCCCTTTGACGATGATCTCGGAGATGTATTCCGTGGCATGCATCTGCGAAAAGGCTTTTGTGAACGGGAACACCAACACATGATCGATGCCCAGCTTCTCGAGCAGCCTGCACTTCTCTTCCGTTGTAGTAATGAGCTTCAGATCGGTCTGATCGGGAAACAAAACCTTGCGCGGATGCGGATCGAAGGTAAACAACACCGTTTCGCCGCCTTCTTTTTTCTTCAGGTCGGTCAGGCGCTTGATGATCTTCTGATGGCCCAGGTGCACGCCGTCGAAGGTCCCAATCGTCACAATGGAATCCTTCACGTCTTTCAGTCCTGATATCTGGTGGTGTACCTGCACAAAAAATTTAAGAGGCGTAAAGATAGGAATTTATACCAATTGCCTGTCCAAATTTATACGATGTGTATCGTGGTGTAAAACGGCTTATTGTTCAGGGAATGCTGCGCCAGGGACGCGAAGGGTTTAGTTTCTTTACCACGCTCCTCCCGGCATTCGTCGAATAAACTCTGCAGGCTTGCCCGTCACAACGCGTCGTGACCCGAAAAATAAAAGAAACTTACCCGGATTAAACATCTGCATAAAATAAAGAGATCCGGAACACGAGTCCTGTTGTCTTACCGGTTGTGTGTGTTGGGCGCCCGGGCGGGCTGTTTCGACTCGCTCTTTGCCCGCCCTCCGGGACAGGCAAAGGAGCTCAGACAGATCGAAACATCCCTGGCGCAGGCTATCTTAAAACGGTGATTGAGCTTGTTACTAAGCTTGTCGAAGCATCGAAGCCAGTGCTTAAAACACTTTCACGCTGCCGTTCTTAATGATGTAATCCACACCATTGATGTTGAATTTTTTGCCGGAAGATTGTTTCATCAGGTTGGTAATGTCCTGCTCGATGGTATGCAGGCTTCCCTTGGTTTTATAGGCAATGTTCAGGTAATCCTCGTTGATCTCCATCCCTTCGTATACCCCGCAGAGGATCACATGCACCGGCACTTTCACGCGGGCCAGCATTTTAATGTCGCGGGCCTTGGCCCAGTTATCGGCAATGAGCACAATATCGTCGACCTTACCGCTTTTATTGAGCCCGTAAAGGATCGCCTCAATCACGTTTTCAGGCGCATCGCCCCCCTGCCCTTTTCTGATCGTAAGCTCCATCGTGGCGATCAGCTCCTCCATGTTCCTGGCCTTGCAATGATAAACGCCCCCGGTGGCCCCGATTTTTTTTTCATCGTCGCGCTTGTGGTCGCCATCGTTGAAGAAGACAAAATGCTGGCTCATCGTATCTTTCAGAAAATGTAATTTCTGCCAGGTGCTGATCTGTTGCCCGTAGGGATACATACTCCCCGTAAGATCCGCCACAATAAGCTTGTTCTTCCATTCCTTGTTGTGCCTTTTCAAGACATTGTATACCACCTGGTTCATGGTATCCGCCACTTTAGGCTGCAGGTCGGCCTCGGCATCCGTGGTGCGGCTTTCAAAGGCAAAGGCTCCCTTCTTATCATACACCTTGTAGTAGCCGTCGAGGTTGCCTTTTTTATAATTGCCCTCTGCTTTCACATTGCCGCTGGGGTAATAGGACAGCTCCAGCCCGTCTTTGATACCGGCTTTGAAGTTCTCAAAAAAATCTTTCTTGCACTTTTTGGAATAATACACCGATGGCCCCTCGAGCAGCCCGTTCTTGTAATAGGACTCCTGCTCCACGCAATCGGGCTCGTCAAACCATTTAATTTCCAGCCCTTCTTTTTTCCCGTTCTTGTAAATCACCTCCTCCCGCAGATCGCCATTGGGCCAGAACTCCTTCCATACACCCTGTTTCAGGCTATCTTTGTCAACCACATTAATGGTATCGCGCTCATGGATTTTGTAGCTCAGCATGGACTGACTCCGGGCAACGAAGGCACAGAAGAGAGGGAAGATGCATATCAGTAAATACTTTTTCAGTACTTAAAATTGATTAAATTTGTGCTTATTATCAAATTATTATGTTAGAAAAAATAAACAACCTGTTATCGGAAGTAGAAGAGTTTGCCGCGCAGAGCAAAGAACAGGTAGAAGAATACCGGATCAAGTGGCTGAGCAAAAAAGGACAGATCACCTCCTTGTTTGATGATTTTAAAACAGTAGCTCCGGACGTGAAGCGGGAAATGGGCCAGAAGCTGAATGAGCTTAGAAATAAAGCCCAGGACAAGATCAACGAGCTGAAAGAAAAATTTGATGCTTCGGCAAGCTCAGCAACCGATAAGTATATCGACTTAACCATACCTTCTGATCCGGCCATTCAAACCGGCTCCAGGCATCCCTTATCGCTGGTGAAGAACCAGATCATCGACGTGTTTGCCCGCATTGGCTTTACCGTAAGCGATGGCCGCGAGATCGAAGATGACTGGCATAATTTTACAGCATTGAACACTCCGGAGAACCACCCGGCGCGCGACATGCAGGATACCTTTTATGTACAGCTGAACCCCGAAATGGTGCTTCGCACACAAACCTCGTCGGTACAGGTGCATATTATGGAAAACCAGAAACCACCTATCCGCACCATTTCCCCGGGAAGGGTGTACCGCAACGAAGCCATCAGCGCCCGCGCCCACTGCCAGTTTCATCAGGTAGAAGGCTTGTACATTGATGAGAAAGTTTCTTTCGCCGATCTGAAACAAACCCTGAACTTCTTTGCAAAAGAGCTGTTCGGCACTGAAACCAAAATCCGGATGCGCCCGAGCTATTTCCCCTTCACGGAGCCAAGCGCCGAGGTAGACATTAGCTGCACCATCTGTAAGGGAGCAGGCTGCAACGTGTGCAAATATACCGGCTGGGTGGAGATCTTAGGCTGCGGCATGGTCGACCCTCAGGTGCTCGACAATTGCGGCATCGACAGTAAAAAATACAGCGGCTTTGCCTTCGGTATGGGCATTGAGCGCATCACCATGCTGAAATACCGCGTAAAAGACCTGCGCCTCTTCTTCGAGAACGACGTGCGTTTTCTAAACCAGTTTGCCGGAGAATAGCACATGGAAAGGCTTCCCAGGAAAGAGATGATTTTTGATATGTTGTTGAAAGAACCCAACGACGTGTTCCTGAATTATGCCCTGGCCATGGAACACCTCGCCACCAGCGACTTTGAGCTGGCCGAAGCACAGCTGCAAAAAACCCTGGTCATCGACCCGGCTTACCTGCCTTGTTTCTACCAGTTAGGACAAACCTGGGAAAAGCTCGGCAATAACGAACAGGCCCTGGTATTTTATAAGCAGGGCCTGGAACTGGCTAAAACCCAAAACAACCGCAAAGCCCAGGGAGAGCTCAGCGAAGCCATCTGGATGCTGGAAGATGAGTAAGCAACGCTTACCGCTTAACCCGCCAGGTTTTAGAAACCTGGCGGGTTAAGCGCTACCTCACCGTCTTCCAATCGAAGCTCGCCTTATTCCCGACCTTATCGCTTACATCCAGACGGATGTCGATGTTCCCTGTTGGAGTATTCTCATCGAAGTAACAAAAGATGGTGGATGACTTGGCATCGTATTCTGCGATCTGCCAGGTATTATTCATATAAAGGTTGTACTCTCCTATTCCACTCAGGGCATCGCTTACTTTAAAGGCAAGGTTTTTATAGCCTTTGATCATTGCCGGTTTGGTTTTATTATAGCCATAGGTAATCACAGGGGCAATCGTATCATAGGCATAATTAAAATTCCCGAAAGCCTTAGGTTCCACACGAAGCCAGCCGTTATCATAGACCGAGGCCTGCGCATCACCATTTACCAGCATCACCAGCTTAGCTTCTTTTCCCGTCAAAGGCTCCTTTAGCTTCAAAGCCATCCGGTAAGCCTTTAAGAGTTTTTCATTTTTGTTGCCGATATCGATGCTGCCGTCCGCAGGCGCTTTGATGTAAGTCCGGCGAAACAGAAGTGTGGGATTTGCCAGAGCGCCCTTAGGAACGAAGAGCTCGAAGTCAGACTGCTTCAGGCTAAAATCCTTATGGCAAAAAGCGTTCGGTTTCGGGCCTTGTGTGGCATAGCCTTTTACCTGCTTTGTTTTTATATAGAACACAAGGTTGTTATGATTCCCTTTTTCATCTGATACGCTCAGCTCTACCACATGGGGCAATGTATCTTTCAGCTCTATTTTTCCACCGTTGACCAGCGTCTTATAAATAAGAATATCATAACAGGCCGGCGTGAAACATTTCTGAAATTTGACAGAGCCGCTCTTTTCACTGAAAACATTGACATAGCGCGCCTGATCGAAGCTGATGTGATTTAACTGGTGATGATAGATCAGCTTCCCATCGAGCTCGATCTTTGCTTCGTAAATGTTGTTCTTATTGGTGGTGCCATTGGTAAGGTCATAGCCGGCGAAGGCCAGCGCAAAGGTGTTTTGCGGCAGGACAAAGGTATTGCCCGGAAGCTTAAGGCTATTGAGCTTATGGTTGAATGCGGCACTGCTTTGCATAGCAACGGCATTGCTATCGCTTGTATTATAGACAGCCACATGTGTGATCACCGGCTTCACATCATCCTTCACCTCATAAAAAAGCAAAGGGTTTAAAGGAATCTCCGATGTTTCTTCTCTGATCTCGAAGTGCAGATGCGGACCGGTAGAGCTGCCGGTATTACCCGTGTAGCCTATAACTTCCCCTTTCTTAACAGGCAGCTCATCCGGAGCAGGAAACAATTCAATCTCGTTCTTTTGTTGCTCGAGTTGCTTTTGCCTGGCATAAGAATTGATCTTCGCTGCATATTTTTTTTGATGGGCATACACAGTGACGTAACCGTTAGGATGGGTAATATACAGCACCCGGCCATAGCCGCCACTGCTGATTTTGATGCGGCTGACATAACCATCGGCTGCCGATTTGATGGGCAGGTTCGCCACAGGATCGGTGCTGAAATCGAGCCCGGCATGAAAATGGTTTGGCCTCAGCTCTGCGTAATTGCCCGTCACCACAGGGTTTCTGTCGAGCGGAAAGCCAAAGTCCGGAGCATTGGATTGCGCGAAAGAAAGAACAGGAACAGTAAAAAAAACGGAAAGAAGCAATCTGAATTTATGCATTATGGATGTATTAATTCTGTGTAACTTAATTAACACAGCCCTGTTGATGCAAAGTTAAGTAACTGAGTAAAACACGTTTATCTATACTCTACTTTTAACCAACAACAAACTGTTTATTGCAATGAAATAGTCATGTTTATCCAATCACAACGAAAAAATGATAAACTGACTATACCACATGACCAATAAAAACAATAATATCGAGCACATGAATGTAGAAAACATCAAATCGGAATTACAGCAGGTCCTGGATAGCGACGTAGCGCTACGTAAGGAATACAATGTAATTAAACGGTCCTTAAGCGATTATCGCAATCAGCTCATCGAGCGCGACGAAGACTGTAAGCGTTTGCAGGTTTCGATTGACGTGTTGAATACGAAGCTCATGGTGATGGAGCGCGACAACAGTAACCTGAAGAGCGAAGTGAGCTCTTTCAAGGAACTGCGCAATACCATCCGCGAACAGCTCCAGGAAAAACAGGATGAGATCGACGCCCTGCTCATCAAAACGGATGAGCTGAATGCACAGCTGGCCTCTATCTCTTCCGACTATGAGCTGCAGATGAGCGAGCTGCAATCTGCATCTCAATCCGATATTTCTGCCTTAAGGGAAAACTACGAATCCCAGCTTAACGAATTAAAGACAAGTTCTTCTTACCAGCAAAGCGGCCTGCGCTCCGAGCTGGAACATAAGATCAGCGAGCTCAGCCAAAACCACGAAGCATCACACGCAGAAACGGTATCGTCCTATGAGAGCAAGATCAGTGATTTAACGGCCGGTTACCAACAACAGCTCGAAAGCCTGAAGCAAGAGGCTGAAAGCCGTGTCTCTTCTTTATCAAACACCAGCGAGGAATCTATTTCTGCGATCACCAATGAATATGAATTAAAGATCAGCGGGCTGACCTACCAATGGAATGCTGAGAAATCGGCATTACAGGCTTCTCACGAAAGCCAGGTAAGCTCTTTATCCGAAAGCTTTGCAGGCGAAAAGGAAACACTGATTGCCGGTTACGAATCACAAATCAGCGATCTCAAGGCTCAGCTTATCAGCAAACAGGAAGAATACGAAACAAACCTGAATGCCACGATCGAATCCATAACCAGCTCTTTCCTCGAAAAAGAGAATGAGCTCAAGACCTCTTTTGAGAACAAGCTTTCGGCGATCCAGAACGAATCGGTGAGCCTCACCAACCAGCTGATTGCCGAATACGACGAGAAGCTTTCCAACACGGTGATCCATTCAACTTCGCAGAATTCGAAGTTATCGGAAGACCTGCATACCTTATCTGTAGAGAACGAAGCTCTGAAATCGAGCATCGGCGAAATGGGAAATACCATCAGCTCTCAAAGCACACAGATTGAGGAACTGAATTCGGAGCTGAGCGCAAAAACGGCTGAGCTCTCTGTACAGACAGAAAGCTTCCAGTCTCTCTCTTCTGAATTTGAACGTTATAAAAAGAACCAGCTCTCAAGCCTCGACGAGCAGATTATTCTTCTGAACTCCAAAATATCGGAGCTGGAATCCGGCATTCTGGCTAAAGAAGGCGTTATTTCCAGTCTGAATACCGCTCTCAACTTACAAAGCTCCGAATACAACACCTTACATGAAGCACATGTTTCGTTACAGGAGCAGTTCAATGGGCTAAGCTCAACCTTTGAGACGGAGAAATCCAATTTCGACAAGTTCATTAATGAGCTATCGGCCGGCCATGCCAAAACACTCGAAACGAAAGACGTCGAATTTTCCAAGCTCCTGGCAGAAAACACGTCCCTGATCTCCGAGATCGACAGCATTGCCGATAAGCTGGAAGCGACTGAACAACAGCTGGAGTTAGTTAACATAGAATTAACCGAGCTGAAAGCGGTATCGGAAGGCAAAGTAGAAGACCTGAAAGAAACCCTGAGCGCCAAGAATTTTGAAATTACGGCCCTCACGGCCAATAATACGGCCTTACAGGCTGAACTCGACCTGATCAAAGCGGAAGCTGAGCATTTGCGTAGCGAAGTCAGCGCTTCCCAAAACTCGGGTGAGGAGCTGCAACAGCTTCGCCAGGAATTTAACGACCTGATGACCCAGAAGGAAAGCCTGGAACAGCAGCTGAGCGTGATCGGGGAAACGGTGGCCTCACTTAAGCATGAGATCTCGAACCTGAATACCTCACTTTCTTCCTACGAAGAGGAAATTGCAGGCTTAAGGTCGCAGGCCAAAGCGGAGGAGCAGGAAGCCTTCATCGACCGCCTGTTCAAACAAATAGATCTTCTCAGTGATGAGCGCCTGAACCTGCTCAACGAAAAAGAAGAAATGGCGAACCAATTGTTAAAAATGACGGAAACGGTCGGAAACATTTCTCAATATGTTGACAGCCAGGATATTGACATAAAGCAATTGGATAATCACCGGAAAAATGTTATTTTAGCCAATAGTTCAAGTAATAGCGGTTCGGAAAAGACCGGGATGAAAAAACAGATTAATGAGTTGGTGCGTGAAATTGATAAATGTATAGCTCTGTTGAGTGCTTAAATGAAAATTAGCTTTGTTTAATGAGCGACGTAAGTGTTAAAGTTGAAATTGCCGGCGGACTCTATCCGCTGAAAGTCAAAAGTGAAGATGAACGTAGCGTTAAACAGGCAGTAGAACTTATAAATCGTAAAATTTCGGAGTTTGAAAGAACTTACGGAGTAAAAGATAAAAAAGATATTTTAGCGATGGTAGCCCTGCAACTGGTATCTGAGTTGCAAAAGGAAAAACAAACCGCTGAAAAAGAGCTAAGCACTCTGAGACATGTGTTGGCCGATGTGGAACAAATGCTTGTAAAACATCAGTCGGACATTAAAGAAACAGAAGAGTAATATATTCAAGTCTTTGTAAATTAAGACCCCTATTAACGCACAGGCAGTTTGACCATTCAAACCGTTTGTGCGTTTTTTATTGATCGCTGCCCGGATAGCCGCCCCGGACAAAGGTCATAACAGAAAATATAAACCATGCGCGGCAAAACATAATTATATGACTATTTTATCTATTATATTCATTGTAGTGGCCCTGATCGGTGGCGTCATTGCCGGCTTTATCATGGCCAATTCGAGGCTTAACAAATCGAGCGTGCTCGAAAAGGAGAACCTCATTAAACAGGCTGAGCTCAAAGCCGAAGAATTAAAACAGCAAAAAATGCTGCAGGCCAAGGAAAAATTCCTTCAGCTGAAAGCTGAGCACGACAAAACGGTAAACGAACGTAACCAGCAATTGTCGCAGCTTGAGAACAAAGCCAAGCAAAAAGATGCGGAATTGGCTAAAAAGGTAGAGGATCTGACTAAAAAGGACAAAGATCTTGAAAACCAGAAGATCAACCTGAACAACCAGGTAGAGCTTTACAAAAAGAAAACCGAGGAGATCGACAAATCGCACCGCAAACAGGTGGAAATGCTGGAAAAGGTATCGGGCCTGAGCGCTGAAGATGCCAAAGCCCAGCTGATAGAAAGCGTAAAAGCCGAAGCCAAAACGGAAGCCATGGCCTTTATCAAGGACACCATGGACGAAGCGAAGATCAACGCCAACAAGGAAGCAAAGAAAATTATCATTCAGTCGATCCAGCGTCTGGCAACAGAAACTGCTATTGAAAACTCGGTGAGCGTGTTCCACATCGAAAGCGATGAGATCAAAGGACGGATCATTGGCCGTGAAGGACGAAACATCCGCGCGCTGGAAGCCGCGACAGGCGTGGAAATTATTGTAGACGATACGCCGGATGCGATCACCTTATCCTGCTTCGACTCGATCCGCCGTGAGATCTGCCGCTTATCGCTGCACCAGTTGGTAACGGACGGACGGATTCACCCGGCCCGTATTGAGGAAGTAGTAGAAAAAACCAAAAAAATGATCGACGAGGAGATCGTGGAAACCGGAAAACGGACCTGCATCGACCTGGGCATCCACGGCCTGCACCCGGAGCTGATCCGCATGGTGGGGCGTATGAAATACCGTTCTTCTTACGGACAGAACTTATTACAACACAGCCGCGAAGTAGCAAACCTCTGCGCCATCATGGCCAGCGAAATGGGCTTAAATCCCAAGGTAGCGAAACGTGCGGGCTTATTACACGATATTGGAAAAGTGCCTGACGAGGAACCGGAATTGCCACACGCGATCCTGGGCATGAAGCTGGCGGAAAAATACAAGGAGAAACCGGAAGTGTGCAACGCCATCGGCGCTCACCACGACGAGATCGAAATGACGACTTTATATGCACCGATCATCCAGGTGTGCGATGCGATCAGCGGCGCAAGGCCGGGAGCCCGCCGCGAGGTAGCCGAGCAATACATGAAACGTCTGAAAGACCTCGAAGCTTTGGCTTTAGGCTACAACGGCGTAGAGAAGAGCTATGCGATCCAGGCAGGAAGGGAAGTGCGCGTGTTGGTATCTGCTGATAAAGTAGATGACAAGCAATCGGAACAGCTGGCTTTTGATATTTCACAAAAGATCCAAACCGAAATGACTTATCCGGGACAGGTAAAAGTAACGGTGATCCGGGAAGTACGGGCCACGGCTTACGCGAAGTAAACTGACTTAATGCTCTTACAAGCCACATCTATCGATGTGGCTTTTTTATTATATTTGGTTAGCAAATCAATCGTACGCTAACTGCAATAAGCAAGTCAACATCTATTTGTTGCACTAATAAAGAAATGAATATAAAAGCGGCATTATTTTTCCTCTTTGTCATTAATTCGGGGTTTTCACAAAATTTCAAAGAACTGAAAACACATGAAGCTCCGGTTTACTATGCTATTTTACCTTCCGGACAGGGGCTGCTGGGAGATAGGATGATTTACAGTCCTCCGGAATCAATCCCCAATGGCAATGGAAAATATTTTACGATTTTTAAGGAAGACACTACAAAAATCGCATGGGCAGGTTTCTATAAGAATTCTAAACGTGACAGCTCCTGGATTGAATATTGGCCGCAAGGACAAATATTTGCCACATACACCTATGCAAATGGAAAATTAAATGGAAAATTAACCCATAAATTACGCAATGGACATGATTGGCATATTCAATTTTATAAAAATGGTTTAGCGGATAGCACCTGGACTTGGTACGATCCCCGCTCAAATACTCCAGGAAAGATAGAGCATTACAAAAACGGACTATTAAACGGCGAATTGCTTATTTATGAAAATGGCAATTTACTATCCAAAATGAATATGTCGAACGGTAAATTACGAAAGAACGATACGTTGTTCAATTACTACTTGGATGGTAAAAAATTATCTACTCTATTTTATCAAAATGATAATCTCATAATGATCAGTCATTGGGACCAGGATGGGAAGCAAGTTATAAAAAACGGCTCAGGACTTTATCATGGAATACCTGACAAGTATGGCAAATATGAGATTGGAAATTATAAAAACGGATTGAAAGATGGTGATTGGCAGAAATATAAAACCACAGGAAACTCAAATGGAAAACTATTACGAACAGAAACATATAAAAACGGAAAAAATATAAGCCTTGAGCCGAATGATGAAGACGACGGAAATTAAACATCAGATGGGCAGAATTCCTTGCTTAAAAAACGATTATTTTCTATCTGAATTATGGAAACAGATAAAGAACGACATCTTAAGTCAAACTTAAAATGCAAAAACCATGAAACTTTCAACGCTTACCTTAGGAGCCTTATTAGCAAGCGCTTCCGGCACCCAGGCTCAAACAGCTTATCAAGACAGCCTGCAAACAGACACGGTGAAGAATAGCAAAACTCCGGCTGCTCAGATCAACGAAAAATACCACCAAAGCCAGGCCCAGGAGAAAACCGGGAAGTCTACGCCTAAAGAGCACAAACACCGTCACTGCCCTACCTGCGGCAGAGGATAAGTCAAGCCATAGAACCAGGCCCATGAAAATTTCGGTCATAACCTTGAGCGCACTGATGGCAACAAGCCTTCAGGTAAATGCGCAAACCAAAGCGGTTAGTCCAAAGCCGGCGAAGCCAACAGGCCAAAGCGTAGCAAAGACGAAGCAAACGGTGAAACCTAAAAAAGAAAAAACGGCCATCGCAAAAGACTCCATAAAACCAATCCACAAAAATCCCGATCACTACTACTGTCCGCCTTGCGGCATGGGCTAAACCAAAACATGCGACTCCTTTTAATCCTGATAGCTCTATTCATCTGCCTGCATTCGCCGGCCCAGGAGACTTTTACAAAAAACAGGTGGAGCACGAGTACCGTGATCGGTCTGAAAGATTTCACATTCAGTACCAAGGCCAGCGAGATCATCCTTGACACTCTTAACAGGCACTATCCTTATGGCTACATTACCGAGTTTCTGCCTGATAAGCAGTTTATATCCTATAATATTGGCCCTTGTGGCAACGAGTGCCGGATCATGAGTAGAGGGACTTACACCCTTACTCAAAATACCATGACGCTTTTTGTGAAATCCCTGAGCTATGCCAAAGACTGCAAAGACAAGCCTTCGGAAGAGGTCAACACCTCGCTCGGCACCTACCATTGGGAGCAAAAAGGTACCCGGCTCATCTTAACACCCATTGAAAAGTAACTGATGAAACCCTGGGTTGGCATAGCGCTCATGCCTGAAGCAGAATTTATCGCCACGGCCTTGCCCTTATTTGAGGCGGGTGAGATCGATGTGCTGGAATGGTCCTTTGATACGATTGCCCACAGCAGATACGAACCTGCCTGGATGCGCTTGCTACTGCAGGAATATTCGGGAAGAGGGCGACTGCTGGCGCATGGCGTCCGTTATTCCTTGCTCAGCGGCGACTTCAGCGAACGGCAAAACACCTGGCTGAAGCAAACGGAAGCAGAATTAAAACGCTATCCTTACAGGCACATCACCGAGCATTTCGGCTTTATGACCTCGGAGCATTTTCATAAGGGCGCTCCCCTGCCCGTACCGCTGAACCCTCAAACACTGGCTATCGGCCGGGACCGCTTACAGCGCCTGCAGCAGGTAGCCGGGATCCCGGTGGGCATCGAGAACCTGGCCTTTGCCTTTAGTGCGGATCAGGTGAAAGAGCAAGGAGCCTTTCTTGAAAAACTGATAGAGCCTGTCGATGGCTTCCTTATCCTGGACCTTCACAATGTATGGTGCCAGGCTGTGAATTTCGGGACCGATGCCGAAGCGCTGATCAGGTCCTACCCTTTGCACAAGGTTAAAGAAATTCATGTATCCGGGGGCAGTTGGTCAACCGTTAGTAGCTCGGATAAGCCCGTTAGGCGTGACACTCACGATGAAGCCGTCCCGAAGGAAGTCCTCAGACTGTTAGCTTATGCCCTGCCTTTGTGCCCTGCTGCGGAAGCCGTTATCCTGGAGCGTTTGGGAGACACGTTGGTGCCGGCCCGGGAGCAACAGGGATTTGTAGAGGATTACCGGGAAATCCGGCAACTCGTGGAACGTGTATCCGCCGGGCAGAAGAGTCCGGAAGAAAGCATCAAGGCTTCCTTTTTGGCTCCGAAAGAAAGCGGCTCATTCCCCCCTATAAATAAATCATTAAAAAGCCAACAGAACATCCTCGTTTCCTTGTTGGCAAACAGCCATGATCTTTCTCAAACCATTAGCGAGCTCCGGCAGCAGAAAAGCCTTGCTGATGGCGGCTGGCAGCCGGAACGCTGGATTCCTGAGATGATCGAAACAGCCATACTGCTTATCAAAAAATGGAGCTGATTCCATAAGTAGTTCAGGAATTGATTTTCACCAAAATTTCCTTTAGTTTAGTGCAAAACGATAGCACTCATGGATACTGAACTACAGGAAGCCCTCGATACAATCCGGGCAGTCTACAAAAAAGAATTAAAAAGAAAAACATCCTATTCTACCTTAAATCCTGCTACGGCTCAGGAAATCAAAGCATTTGAAAAAAAGCTGGGCAAAAAGCTCCCGGAAGATTTTACAGGCTATTTAACCGGCAACGACATTCCCATGGCATTCGATAACGGCTTTTTCGCCCTGTCTTTTGAGCAGATCATGGAAGAATGGGGCCTGATGAAAGAGCAGCTCGATCAGGGCCTTTTCGATGAAAAGCTAAAAGCACTGAAGAAAAAAGATAAGGCTCACTGGGAGGGCGACTATATCAAAAAAGTGTGGTGGAGCGATAAATGGGTGCCTTTTGCCAAAGACAGCCAGGGCAATACCAAATGCATAGACCTCGATCCCGGTAAAGAGGGAGACAAAGGCCAGGTGGTATCGGTATATTCCGCTGATGACTCCGGTCCCTTTGCCACAGATTTCTGGTCTTTCTCCGCTTACCTCATTGAACAGGCCTATTTTTATGAAGCGGAACAATACGAGGTAGAAACAGGCAAAGATGGCAGCGCCCGTATTTATATAGACACCTTTGCGTCGGAGGTCAAACAAAAGATTGCTGTCATCCGCGATGTCTACATTTCCAACGCCAAGGGAAAGGTAAAGTACAGGAGCCTGAAACAAGCGACAGATGCAGAGATCAACGCTTTTGAAGCAACTCTCGGCGCTTCGTTGCCTGATGCCTACAGCGTCTTTTTAAAGCACAATGATGTAGCAATGGCTTTCGACGGGGGCTTTGAAGTCCTACCGCTGGACAAGGTCATTGACTTATGGGTCATGATGAAGGAGCACCTCGACCATGGCGTATTTGATGACGGCAGAATCGAACGGCATGAGAAAGAAAATTTCGGAAACTGGAAAGGAGACTATGTGAAGAAAGTCTGGTGGAGCACGAAATGGATTCCTTTTGCGGAAGACAGCTGCGGCAATATGAAGTGCATCGACCTTGACCCCGGAAAAAATGGTGAGGAAGGCCAGATCACTGCCATGGAGATCCAGGATGGACAAGGCCCTTTCGCTACAAAATACACCTCCTTCTCATCCTACCTGGAAGACCAGGTAAGCTTTTATAAGGATAACAAATACGAGGTGGAAGAATCCTGGGATGGTAGCGCCCTGATTAATGTAGATTCCTATAGGTGATTTTTTACATCTTTTAAGATTCAATCCGGAAATTCTCTACAGAATACAAAGGGGATTTTGTATTTTTATCAATAGCCATCCCCGCTTCCTAAAAAAATTCCGCATGAAAGCTGTTTTTCTCCTGCTCTTTTGTTTTGGCATGGTGTCCGCATTTTCTGAAATCCCTACAACCGTCAGCTTTTCCAAAGCTAACACCGCAAAAGATTCAACGAAAGAGGAGTTCTCGTCAAAAGAGTTCCTGAACTATTACAAGAACGGAAACCTGAAACGCAGGCGCACCATATTTTACACAATGGATGGAAAGGAACACCAAACCATCTACGAAAATTTCAGAAGAAGCGGAGCCAAACGCAATTGTTGGGTCATGAGTCCAGGCAATCTCATACAACTTACCAGATATAACAGGAAAGGTCTTATGAGATTTGAACGCAACTATTATTATTCCGGCCCTTTTCTTCAATGCGTGGAGACACGCCGGGCTAATGGAAAAGTCAGAGTTCAGTACCAGCCGGAACCTCCGCTCAGTTACGGGAGTTATCAGGCTAAGTTATATTAGAGAAGCGGTGAAAGCCGGAAGACGTTGCTAAATTTTACATATTGGGAAAAGCACTCCTGAAATACCTGAAAAACCTGGCGATTGTGGCGCTGAGCCTGTATCTGCTACTCTGTGTGCTCTTGTACTTTTTTCAGGATCATTTATTATTTCATCCTCAGCCCAAAACCATCGCTGAAACTTCTGCCTTCCTGGAACAGCATCCTGACTTTGATACACTGTGCCTGATAATGGAAGACAATACGCGGATCAGTGTCTTTCTTTCCAAACAGGATCGTGGAAACGCGAAACGTCCTTTGGTTATATACTTCGGCGGCAATACCGAAGAGGTATCCCACCTGGCAGAATACAAGGATCATTTCAGGCCCTGTGTGCTGGCGCTGGTCAATAACAGGGGCTTCGGGCGGAGCAGCGGATCACCTTCCGAAAAAAGTATGTTCAGCGATGCGCTCAGCATCTACGATCATTTAAAAAACCGCCCGGGGATAGATGCTGAGCGGATCATCGTGGCAGGACGGAGCATCGGCACCGGCGTGGCTACTTACCTGTCTTCCAAACGGCCTGTTGCAGCCACGATCCTGATCACACCGTATGAAAGCATGACGGCCGTGGCGCAGGAAAAATATCCTTTTGTACCGATCGGTCTTTTGCTCAAACATCCCTTCGCTTCCGAAGCTTATGCTACAACGATCCACACTCCGGTGCTGGCCCTCATTGCGCAACACGATGCCGTAATCCCGGCTCCGCATGCCTACAGCCTGCTGAAACACTGGAAAGGAGAAAGCTCCTTCCTCGAAGTGGAGGCCGATCACAGCTCCATTATGGCTGACCAGGCGGTCTGGAAGAAGATCGGAGAATTTACCGAAAGCCATACTAAATAATGAGCGCATGCGTTCTAATGGTCAGAACTAATCAAGGATGATGCGCGTTTTTACAATTTCTATGTTCATGCTCTTTTTGTTTCTGAGGCCGGCCTGTCTGCGGGCTCAGGATACACTCATTGTGTATGACATTGCCTCACAGACCATCGATACCATCTTACCCGTCATTGGAACGCCCGCTGCCTTTGCCAAAACAAGCTCCTCGACAGGCACAATGGGAAATCAAGCAGCTTTGAGCCAGGTGCCTCCAACAACGAACCTATTCAGCGGTTCCAATTTTTGCGATATCACAAAGGCGGCCAATTCTTTTAACCTGGCGAGCTATCCGGTCAGAACCGGCGTAGCACTCAGGTACTACAGGGGCGATAGCCTGAAAACAGGATGCTCGGGAATGCTGGTGTCTCCTTCGGCGGTACTAACGGCCGGGCATTGCGTGTATGACTACTTTACCAGGAGCTTTTCAAAGTTTGATAGCCTGAAAATTTGTCCGGCCTATAATAATGGAATGGATCATCCCGCGCTTCCGGTGTCGATGGCAAAGAAAATTTATATTTTCAAAACCTACTACCACCAAAGCACCTCGGATGATATTGCCCTGATCCAATTGGAAGAGCCCATCGGCCTGAAAACCGGTTGGGTAGGCATCGGTTATGAATCCAATCCGAATAATTACCTGAATAAGGTTTTCCACAAGTTCAGCTACCCCTACCGGGATCCCTTCGGCAACAGGGTATTCAACGGGGATACGATGTACTATAATTATGGCTATATCACTACCGTGTCCAATTACCTGGGCATTAACAGCCCTGCCGCAACAGGCGCCCAGGGGCAAAGCGGAAGCTCCTTTCTCTATACCGATAACACCGATTACTATTCCGTGGCTGTCTTTAATTACAGCAATAATTACATACACTACCGGATCACACCAAATATATTTACCCAGTTCGAACATATCCTGACGACCTACGCCACAGGCATGAGTGAAGAAGAGCCGGTGAAGGCTGCTCCGGCTGTTTATCCGAATCCGTTCAATAAAGTGCTCTACATAGATTCCGGTGAAAGGAAAGATATCGTCGTGAAGCTTAGCAATACCCTGGGCCAGCTTCTGAGGGAGATCCCTATTTCTTCCGGGGCACGTACAGAGCTTAACACAAGCGATCTTGAACCGGGAATGTATTTTTTATGGGGAGAGGCGGATGGCAGGCCATTTTCGGCCAAATACGTGAAAGAATAAATCTAATCCGCTTTTTTCCTGTTCTTAAACCAGGTGATTACCACCGGGATAGCCGTGACCACAATCAGCCCGATAACGATGTAGCCCAGGTAATGCTCGGTTTGCGGAAAACGTTTTCCGAGGAAATATGCGATGCTGCCAAAGGAACCGATCCAGGCCACGGCCCCCACCACATTGTATAGCATGAACAATCCGAAATCAACCTTGATAACACCGGCCAGCACAGGCGCAAAGGTGCGGATGATCGGCAAAAAGCGGCCCATGATGAGTGTCTTGCCGCCATGCTTCTCATAAAAGGCTTTGGTGGTTTCGAGGTGCTTGCGCCGGAAGAAAAAACTGTCTTTCCGCTTGTACAGGGCATCACCGGCTTTCCTGCCAAACCAGTAACCGAACATATTTCCGAGAATAGCTGCGGCCATCAGTAACAACAACAGGGGCACAAACGCCACGTCCAGCAAATGCGGCTTGGTAGCACAGAGCAAGCCGGAGATAAAAATGAGGGAGTCGCCCGGAAGAAAAAAGCCTACCAACAAACCTGTTTCGGCAAATACCACGAACAGCAGGAGCCACAGGCCACCGTAATGGATGATGCTTTGCGGGTCGGTTAAGGTCTTAAGGAAATCGAGCATTTTTGTTTTTAAAGATACAAGAATAATACAGATTTACATGCAACCTGGCAGGCGAAAAGCTCTTTATAAAACTAAATAAAGGTTAAGAAGGGGGTGTTTTTCCCGGTGCCGGGATGAGGATAATCTTTCTTTAATTATTTGGACTGTGTCGGTTTATAACACACATTTGTACAAAACATTAAACCACTCCTCTTATGAAAACAGTATTACACTGCTCCTTATGCTTACTACTTGGATCTATTCTATTTTTCTCCTGCAGGTCGGAAGATCAGGACCAAAGCAAAACTGCTGCACTGGCACCGGGTGTTGAAGAAAAAATAGACCTTGTGTTCCACCCTTTAAGCGAGGCCACGGGCTTATTCCAGATAGCTACCTGCAAAGACAGTATCCTCATAGATTCCCTGGGGAAATTACCTCCTGTAGCCGATAGTATCCGGATAGGTGCCTTTATAGCCATGCAGGACAGTGCTCTGAAGCTAAAAGGAAATTTCACCGGAAATTACCTGCGTGCCCTAAGGATCGTTTATGGGTTGGATGAAAGCAATACAAAGATGAAACTTTATTATCAGCCTGTATTTTTAAAACGCATCACGCCAACAGGAACCACTTCGATCGTGTTTGAGCCAAAAGCGAGCCCTTACTACTATTACTACAGGTATAGCGATACCTCTTTTGTTTACGAACCTAATACGGCCTTGATAGATTCTGCCAAGGCCCGCTACGCCAGACGCGTCAGCTTCAAAAAATTAAATACAAAATTCAGGCGCTTTTACCCGGGAATGACCGACACCAGCGATGTGATGGCTTCCCTCTTTCCTTTCCAGGAAATCAAACAAATGGTAGTGGACAACAAAGCTACGCATGTATACATCATCAACTCAGGAGAAGAAATCCCTGTAGGCACAAAAAACTACATGAGGCATGTGATGATCCTGGGTCCTGATAGCCTGGGACACCGTTTCACCGATATCTTTTTCAGGAAATATGCAAACCTGTCGCACCTATGCCCTCCGAATTGTGCTCAGCATATTTTCAATCTTAAACCAATAACGCCCTGATTACTATACAAACCCCGAAAAATAAGAAATCATGAAACTAACAACTTTAGACCCAGAGCTTATTAACTTCAAATCAAATTTATTAGCTCTTACAAGTAATGAAGACCAAATTCTTTTAGACAATTGTGCTGTATCTATTCCCGCAGGCAGTCAGGCCATATTTGCCTGTCGCGACTACATGGAACTTTACGGTGCCAAAATAAACGGAGAGCACGCTATAGAAATTATCGAAGATTATGCCGACTTCGAATTCCTGTTCCATAAGGCTATGGAACTTTATGATAAAAAAGACAATTATATAACGGGATTAAAAATGATACTGGGAGCAGACTCTGCATCAAAAAAGATAGTTTTAGGATACAGGCCTCTGGTAATGAAAAGGGCAAAGGTTGTGTCTTCCAGTACAATCACTCCTATAAACTCTTATAATATTGCTGCAGAAGGATTGGTTTTCATGTATAATCCTACAAAACTTCCAGGCGAAAGATTTGAAGCATTCGCAGATTATTCCGTCTATACTAAAGAGTATGCAGATAAATTCTACATCAGGAGAAACAAGTCCGAAATTAATCCTACGAAATATATTCCCGATGTAGACACAGATTCCGCCATATTTTCGTTCCAAGAAATTTTCACAATGATCGATGATAATTCTCCTGAAAAGAAAACCTTGATTTTTAATTGCATGGTCGAAGATTATGATCCTGTAGCAACCAGGCGCAATAGCTTTATCTTATCACCGAATATCATTCCCACTTTGAATAAGAGTTTTGATTCGGCAAAAAACATGTACACTGATTTAGCACACCTTTGTCCACCCAATTGTAACCAACCATTGAAGTACAAGATAAAACCTAACAGTTCTAACCCATAAAAAAACCGTAAAAAGTTTATATATTTAATTATATAAACTTTTTACGATATGTTACCTGTCAGCCAAATACTCATGGATTTATCCACAACGATCTTAGCAATACTCATAGGACTCCTGGCATACCGAAAACTGCCGGCCTTCTATCGTGTCCTGTTTTTCCAGGCATTGGCCTATTTGATCATTGACAGCTATGCGGTTACCTATCCAAATAACGGACAGGCCTATAACATTGAAATGATCTTTGAGTTCAGTCTGCTGTTTTTAGCTTCGGCTCTCTATTTCAAAACAAAAAACAGTCGCATTCTCATATCCGGCTTATTTTTAATATTTCTATTGCTGTTTGTTTTTGATGTTTATTCTTCTCCAAAACAGTTTGCTAATCGCGCTTACATCGCAGGTGGGGTATTGATCACAGGAATTTACCTGGCTATTCTGTTCTTTCATTTTTTAGGAAAAAAAGATAATTACCATACTTCTGCTTTGGTTTTAACATGTTTAGGCATAGTCATTTATTTCGCATGCGCCGCACCTTACCTTAGCATGATCAGTTACTTCCAGAAACAAAGCCCACAATCCAATAAAGAGCTGTTTAATCTCATTGTTGTCACCTTAGGTCGTGTACGTTATCTTTTAATTGCCCTTGCATTTTTAATGTATTGGAAGCCGTTTCAATTCAAGTTGCAAAATAAGCCTCACTCATGACTGATTCAAAAACGATTGACCCAAATATCCTGCTTGCTATCATTTGCTCTACACTCCTGATTCTGTTATTGATCGCTATTGTCGTTATTGTACTTTTTATTTCTGGCAGACAAAAAACAAAACAGGAAATAGAAATGACACAAGCTAAATTATCCTATGAACAGGAGCTCCGCAAAGTGGAAACCGAAGTCAAAGAGCAGGTGATGGGCCAGTTTGCACATGAGCTGCACGATAACATCGGCCAGCTGCTCACAGCCATGCACATCCAGATCGAGAACCAGAAGCTCGACCACCCGGCCTTAGCGGAAGGCTTAAAGCCGGTAGAGTTTTACCTCGGCGATGTAACCCGCCAGCTGAAATTGCTCAGCCGCACACTCAACAACGATTACGTCGGACAGATCGGCTTGTTCCAGGCTCTGAACACGGAAGTAGACCGGATGAATTTACTGAGACGCTTTGTGGTTCATTTTGCAACGGTGGAAGGGAAAACAAACCTCGACAAAAACAGTGAGCTGATGGTATTCCGCATCTTCCAGGAGATCACCCAGAATGCCCTCCGGCACTCCTCTGCCAAAAATCTTTACATCACGATTGATAACAGTACCAATGGCTTTGAAATGACCGTCAGGGACGACGGCAAAGGCTTTGACGCCAAACAGATGCTGATCTCGGCAAAGGGCTCAGGCTTAATCAATATTATCAAACGGGCAAAACTCTCCGGGCTGACCTGCGAAATTTCATCCAAACCTGGGGAGGGGTGTTTGTTTACATTAAAAAAAATACCAACTTTGGTCTAAACTAACCCCCAAATTCTGATTTTATGGCCAACGGGAACAAAAAAAGCATTGTACTTGTTGATGACCATGTCATCATTCGCAACGGACTTAAGGAGCTGATCGAAAAACTCGGCGATTACCATGTGAAAGACCAGTTCGACAATGGGCCTCTCTTCCTGCATTCATTAATAGATGCGGCCCACCCCGACCTGCTGATCCTCGACATCAGCATGCCCGGCATGAACGGCGATGCGGTACTGGAAGCCATGAATGAAAAACAGGTGAAGATCCCGACACTCGTGCTTACCTTAAACGACGAGGATGATATGGTGATCCGGATGTTCCGGCTGGGCGCGCGGGGTTATCTCAAAAAAAACTGTACGGCCACTGTTTTAAAAGAGGCACTGCAATCCATTTTCGATCACGGCTACTATCATAATGAGTTCCTCACCTATTCTCTCCAGACCAATACGGCACCTGCTAAAAAAAATGAGCGTGAGCTCATCTTAGAACAGCTCACCACACGCGAAAAGGAATTCTTGAAACTGGTATGTGATGAAAAGGAATATACCTACGAGCAAATTGCCGATAAAATGTGCGTGCAGCCCAGAACCGTGGATGGCTACCGCGAAGCGATCTTTTCAAAATTCGGGATCAAATCGAAGACAGGGCTTGTGCTCTTCATTTTGAAGCACAAGCTGGCCGATCATTTGTAAAAAAATTGCTTAGTATTTGGCAAACAGGAAATTGTCGTTTACCAGTTTCTTTTTCTCGATGCTGGCCCTGATGTCAGTCAGCTGGCCTTTCGGAATAGAGCTGATGAGTTTTTTGGTATAGTCCGATTGTGGGTTCAGGTAGATAGAATCGGCATCGCCCATCTCTTCGATCTTCCCCTGGTTCATCACCACCATACGATCGCTCATAAACTTCACCACCGACAAATCGTGAGAGATAAAAATATAAGTGAATTTAAATTCACGCTTCAGGTCATTCAATAAGTTCAATACCTGCGCCTGCACCGACACGTCGAGTGCGCTCACGCTCTCATCACAGATAATAAATTTAGGATTGAGGGATAAGGCCCTGGCGATACACACACGCTGACGCTGGCCGCCACTGAACTCGTGCGGATAGCGGCCGAACTGCTTTTCTTCCAGACCCACTTTCTTCAGAAGCTCCATCACTTTTTCCTTACGCTGCCTGTTATTATCATGCAGGTTATGGATCTGCATCGGCTCAATCAGTGCCTCCCCAATCGTAATCCTGGGATTCAGCGAAGAATACGGATCCTGGAAAATGATCTGCATGTCCTTGCGCAGGTAACGCATATCCGTAGCATTGAGCTTCAGGAGATCATTTCGCTGAAAATATATTTTTCCTTCGGTCGGCTCATTCAATCTCAGGATGGTACGGCCCAGCGTGGTTTTCCCGCAACCGCTTTCGCCCACAAGCCCCAGGGTTTCGCCCTCGTATACATCCAGCGACACATCGTCTACCGCCTTCACCCATTCTTTGGTTTTGCCGAACAGGCTTTTGGTTTTAGGGAAATACGTTTTGATATGCTCAAGCTCCAAAATTTTGGAACGGCTGTACAGCTCCTTGTGTTCCTCTGCGCGCTGCTCTTTGGTGATGATCACGCTATTGATGGCCTCGCTGACGGTCTTAGGAATCTCCACCATAAAGCCCTGCTCATCGGTCTTCATAAAATCGGAAGATACCGGCAAACGCATGATGCGCCTGTCGAGCGGAGGGCGGCAGGCCAGAAGACTTTTGGTATAAGGATGCTTGGGATTGCTAAAAATTTCGAGTACCGGTCCCTGCTCCACTACTTTGCCTTTATACATTACCATCACGGTATCTGCCAGCTCGGCAATCACGCCAAGGTCGTGGGTAATGAACATAATTCCCATATCCTGTTCACGCTGCAATTGCAACATGAGGTCGAGGATGGTTTTCTGTACGGTAACATCCAGCGCGGTTGTTGGCTCATCAGCGATCAGGATCCGCGGATTGCAGCTCATGGCCATTGCAATCATCACACGTTGTTTCTGACCTCCGGAGATCTGGTGCGGGTATACTTTGAAAACCCTTTCCGGATCAGGCAACTGCACCTGCTCAAATAATTTGATGGTTTTCTTTCGGGCTTCTTTCTTTGTAATTTTCTGATGCAGTAAAATAGCCTCCATCACCTGGTCTCCGCAGGTATACACCGGGTTGAGGCTCGTCATCGGCTCCTGGAAGATCATCGCGATCTCATTGCCGCGAAACGACCTCATTTCTTTCGGATCGAGGTTCCGGAGATTCACGGTTCCCTTTTCCTTGGAGTGATACAGGATCTCACCCCCCGACACATAGCCCGGAGGATTTGGAATAAGCTGCATAATGGAAAGAGAGGTAACCGATTTTCCGGAGCCGCTTTCGCCCACAATGCCAATGGTTTCACCTTTATGCAGGGTAAACGACACATCATTCACCGCTTTCATCAGCTCACCGTCCGACTTAAATTCGGTAACGAGGTTTTTTACCTCCAGCAAAATCTCTTTTTCCATAATTGTATGACGAATATAACAATTACCCTTTCAAAACAAAGCATCTTGGTTGGTCAAAAGCCTCTGTTCATCGATTTTTTTCATAAGAAACCACACCGTTGACAAAGCGCTAAGGCTTATAAAACAGCCATTTTCCGATCTCACGCCAGCTGGCTTTTTTGCCATACATGAGGATTCCCGTACGGTAAATCCTGCCGGCCAGCCAGGTAAAGAACAGGAAGCCGATGATCAGTGAAACCATCGACAGAACCAGCTCCCAGGCCGGCACATCAAATGGCAGGCGCACCATCATCACGATAGGCGATGTGAGTGGGAAGATCGAGAAGAACTGCGCCATAGAGCTGTCGGGATCTGTGGCTACGGTTTGCGCAATGATGAAGCTGGCAATCAGCGGTACCGTGACGGGCAGGATGAATTGCTGCGTGTCGGCCTCGCTGTCCACCGCCGAGCCGATTCCCGCAAAGAGCGCGGCATACAGCAAATAGCCGAACAGGAAATAGAAGCCAAAGCATACCAGCAGTTTGGTGATATTGATATTCTGGAATTCGTTGAACAATTCAATCACCTCATTCGGTGATTTCACTTTCTGCATTTTATCGACGCCGGCAGTCAGGTCGTTTTTCATCACCTTTTCCACCTGTGCATTTTGTTTCGCAGTATCGGCAATCTGGTCTTTAAATAACACGTTCATCGTTACCGTCTGGATGGTAATCGTCAGGACAATCCACAGGATAAATTGCGTGAGCCCGACCAGGGCAATCCCGATAATCTTACCCAGCATCAGCTGGAAGGGCTTCACGGAGGAGAAGATCACTTCCACGATGCGGTTGGTCTTTTCCTCGATCACACCGCGCATCACCTGGGAGCCATACAGGAAGATCATAAAATAAATAATGAAGGCGCAAACAAAGCCAACCACCATATTGGTTCCGGTATTTGTTTTTTCGTCCTTCCCGTTCTCCGTTACTTTGATCGTGAGCATTTCCACGGGGCGGCGCGCCTTGTCGATCTTGGAAATATCGATGCTGTCGCCCTGGAGCCTGTAATCGAACAGGATGTTTTCCATCGCATTGGTAATGTATTGCTCGGTGCTCATGCCCGGCTGCTTTTTGTAATACAGGAGCGGCGTGGTTTTTTCTCCGTTGATCGGATCACCGTTGATCTCCATGATCAGGTCGAAAGGGCCGTCTTTCAATTTGGCTTTGGCACTTTGCAGGGATTCTGCGCCGTAGGTGAACTTAATGGTTTTGGAATTGGGCAGCTGATTCACAAATAAGCCGCTGTGATCTAGTACCAGGATCTGGTGATCGGTTTTATCGCGCAGGGCAAGCCACACAGGCACAATAAACACACCTGCCATCAGTAAAGGGCCGAGGATGGTCATCAGCAGGAATGACTTTTTCTTGACCCTTGAAAAATATTCTCTTTGTATGATTAAAAAAAGCTTGTTCATATAATGCAATGTTTGGAGCGTTATGATCTTATTCTGTAAAAGCGCTTTGTGTGTTGGCAGCCTGTTTCTGTTCCACCACCGAAATAAAAATATCATTCATGGAAGGGATCACTTCATGGAAGGACAGGATCTCACCGGAATTCAGGACGGCCTGCAGCAGGTCGTTGGGCTTGTTCTGGCGAAGCAGTTTCAGGGTCACGGTATGCACATCATCCTCCGATTTTTTCTCGAGGAACTCCGCCCCGGCCCATACCGCATTGGTAAAGCCAAGCAGGTTGCCCTTGAACATGATATTATAAATGCTGCTGCTGTATTGCTTGCGGATCTCTTTCACGGAGCCGTCGAGCAACTTTTGCGATTTGTTGATGAGGGCGATGTTATCGCAGAGCTCTTCCACGCTTCCCATATTATGCGTCGAAAAAATAATCGTTGCTCCTTTTTCCCTGAGCTCCAGGATTTCCTTTTTAATGAGCTGGGCATTGATAGGATCGAAGCCGCTGAAAGGTTCATCGAGGATGAGCAGCTTGGGCTCGTGCAGCACGGTAACGATGAACTGCACCTTTTGCTGCATCCCTTTGCTGAGCTCTTCTATCTTTTTGTCCCACCAGCTTTCGATCTCAAATTTCCGGAACCATTCCTTCAGCTTTGTTTTGGCATCGTTCTTTTTGAGGCCTTTGAGCTGCGCCAGGTACATCACCTGCTCGCCCACCGACATTTTTTTGTACAGGCCGCGCTCTTCCGGCAAATAGCCGATCATGTCGACATGCTTCGGCGCCAGCTTTTCGCCGTTGAAGAACACTTCGCCCTGGTCGGGGCCTGTGATCTGGTTGATGATGCGGATGAGAGAGGTTTTGCCTGCGCCGTTAGGTCCCAGTAAACCAAAAATCTTCTGTGGCTCTATCGCCAGGCTCACATCGTTCAGCGCCGTATGGTTGGCATACTGCTTATGAATGTGCTTTACTTCTAAAATGGGTGCCATATTAAAATGTATTCTGCGAATTTTAGTTTAAAATTGCTGATGCTTACTACTGAATAGTTAATAGGATTGGATAATTGTCCCCTTCTTTATTTCCAATAAAAAACAGCTTATTGTCGTTTATTTTACCACCTGTCATTGGCCATAAGTTAACCACATTATTCTTGCCACCAACGTCGCTGTTCAGCATCGGGGACGCTTTTTCAATGGTTCCATTAAAGTTTACAACCTGAATAACCGGAATTTTGATCCAGGAAATTGTCGGAGGAACAACGGTGTATTTTTTTCCATCGTGCTTATAAAAATAATCGTTGTAAATAAGAATCAATTTATTGTTTGATGTTGCGCCAAAAATGGTTCCAAACATCCCGTTGTCGTCAATCGTTTTGTTGCTTTTATTAAATTCTAAAACCTTGACAAAATCGCCGGCCTCATTGAAGAAAAACACCTCTCCATTATCGCAATTGATTTCCGTTGTATATACCAGCTGATTTCCTGTTCCCATAGTTGAATTTGTTTGCTTACGGTAATCTTCGGTAATCATAACAGCCTTGCCTTCGGCATTTGCAAGCACCTGCCTAATCTGTAAATAGGTATAGTATTTTTCGAAAGCCGATGTCTTATAGCTTATCAGGTCGCCCTTTCCATTTACTTTTAAATAAAATGCTCCTTTTTGCTTTGTACCGCCCAGGCTTACTTTACCGTCTTCTGTATAAAAACCTGTAACCAACAATTCATTGGCAGGTGTCAAACCAAAACCATGAGACTCATATTTTTTTGGATCATCCAGTTTGACAGTATTTTCTTTAAACAAATCACCTGTATTTGAAACAGAAAAAACAGATAAAACATCAGACATTTTACTCACCATCACACGTTTTATAATATAGGCGGACCCATCATCTCCGACAACCGGCGTATTAACAGGTCCTTTTTTTGCTTCATAAGGCAGCTCATACTCCTTGGAAAAAACGATGTTAGCTTTACTGTCTATAACAGTCACCATTATTTTTTCTTTGGTTTCTTTTACAAACGGCATCTCTGTTAACACAACCGCGAATTTCCCGTTTGGTGATGTGGCACATGTGAAATTACCCGAATTCATCGCTTTTTCAGCAGCAATGGAAAGCAGCTCTTTTTTTTCAGCACCAACAGTCCCGTCTTCAGACACGGCGTGAGCATACAAATATGTTTTTTTGTCATCCTTATTAAACACCGACTTTACCAGCATCATATTATTCTCAAGCTTTAAAAAACCTTCGTAAATAGACACCAGCATTTTCTCAGCAGGAACTTCCAGCTTCTTGTTTACGAAGATCTCACCCTTATCATTTATTCCCTGCAAATGGAGCTTCATGCCATCACGCATGCTATACGTATTGAAGAGCACGTATTTTTTTCCGAAACTCTGAAATGACTGGCAATCCAGGTCTATCATACCTACCGCCGGTTTCGGAAACCCTAAATCGAATTTGAAATTTTGTGCAATTGCTATGACCGGCAGCAAAAGTAAAAGAGAATAAATAGCTTTTTTCATGTTTTTTGCGTTGATTTATCAATAAAAGTAGTTTTTATTCTACATAAAAGGCCAAACCTTTTAAATATTCGCCTTCCGGGAAATTGGGGGTGATCACGTGATCGGCCGGCTGCGACAGGGTGTGCAGCAACTTCATATTCCGGCGCGACTCAATGGCCGCGGCAGTCACCGTATTATAAAACAACTTTTTATCGATGACTCCTGAGCAGGAAAAGGTAAACAGGATGCCGCCTTTTTTAATGTTCTGCAAAGCCATCTGGTTGAGGCGCTTGTAGCCGATCACCGCATTGTGGGACACATCGCGGCTCTTGGCAAAGGCCGGCGGATCGAGGATGATGATGTCATAGTTCTTTCCGTGGTCCTTCAGGTAATCGAAGGTATCTACGGCAAAGCCTTCATGGTTGCTAATACCGTTGAGCACCGCATTTTTATGGCAGAGGTCGATGGCTTTCACGCTCGAATCCACCGAATGCACCACCTCGCAGCCTGCGTGGCCGGCATACATGGAAAAGCCCCCCGTATAGGAGAAAGTATTCAGGACGCGCTTGCCTTTACTGTAAGATCCAAGCAGGGAGCGGTTTTCACGCTGGTCGATGAAGAACCCGGTTTTCTGCCCGGTAATAAAGTCGATATAGAATTTAACGCCGTTCTCCAGTACCACGAGCTCTTCGTCGCAGCTTCCGTAGAGGTATTCGTTGTTCAGACCTGCAGAATAATTGGCCGGAAGCGTCTCAGAGCTTTTATCATAAACGGATCTGAGCTGCGGGCCGTAGACACTTTTCAGGGCTTCGGCAATATCCATGCGGCACAGGTGCATGCCGATGCTGTGAGCCTGGAACACCACGTGCCCGGCGTAATAGTCCATGATCAGGCCCGGAGCGCCGTCGCCTTCACCAAATACCAGGCGGTAGACATTGGTCTGCGGGTTGCCTTCCAGGTTGAGGAATTTGCGGTAATCGTAAGCCCTTTGGATTTTCTTGACCCAGAAATCCACATTAATCTTTTGTTTGCTGAAAGAGATGATCCGCCCGGTAATACTGCCTTTCTGGTATTGAGCCATCCCGAGAAACTGTTGTTTGGCGGAATATACTTCCATAATATCGCCGTCTTTCAGGGAAGGATCCTGCTGCTTAATGGCTCCGGAAAAAATCCAGGGGTGAAAACGCAATACCGGCAGTTCTTTGCCGTTTTGTAGGGTCATTTGTGGGTAATCGCTCATCCTGCAAAGGTATCTTATTATTGGGTTTTATTAGCGTTTTACAAGCTAAAATTTTAAGTAAATTAGCGCCTTATCACCAAATAGCAAACACAGCAAAAACAGATTATGACGACTTCAGAGATACGATTTAAAGTAACCGTGGACGAAAACCAGTTACCTCATAAAATTGAATGGGAAGCCCCCGATGCGAATGAAGGCAGCTCCTGCCGCAGCATTATGCTGGCCCTGTGGGACGAGAAAGAGAACAATACCATGCGCATCGACCTCTGGACGAAAGACATGAGCGTGGATGAGATGAAAAAGTTCTTCCACCAGAATATCGTTACACTCACCGATACTTACCTGCGCGCTACCAACGACGAGGCTACCGTAAAAGACATCAGGGAATACATGAGCGGCCTCGGCAAGCGCATGGGCGTTTTAGCAGATTAAAGACACAGGTATTGAGGATCTGTTGCCTGATAGGAGTCGTATTATTCAGCCTGTTCTGCCGTGCGCAGGATAAGGCATACGACATTCATAAAACCTTCACGGTTGAAGAGGTACAGGCAGACATTGACTACACCGCCAAATACCTGCTGAAATTTCATCCGGATCCCTACCGTTATTTTCCGGAAGACTCGCTGCGAGCCTTCATCAAAGCTACCAAAGCAAAGATCACGAAGCCCCTCAACGAGATGCAGGTGCGTTTCTACATCAAGCAGATCATTGTGAGGATAGGCTGCGGGCATACGGATGCTGCCGCTTCCAAGGCCTATGCCAAAACCGTGGCGAAGCTCAGCAGACCTGTCATGCCGCTCAATACCTACCTGCTCGACGATGGCCGCCTTATCGTGGTCAACAACCTCTCGGGCGATTCATCAATTGTAGCTGGCGACGAAATTACAAGCATCGACGGGCATCCCACCGACACGATCCTGAAAACCATTTTCTCTGTGATCACCTCGGATGGCCGTAACGAAAGCTGTAAAAAACGGGGCATCAAATACGAATGGTTCAAATATTATTATTCATTTTGCTACGGCTTCAAGTCTTCTTACAGCCTCAGCATTAAGCACAATAACGGAAGCACCTACACCTCGAAGCTGGAGGCCATCTCCTCGCTGAAAGATACACTGATACTACCGAAACAAGACTCGGTAACTTTTCTTCAGCAAACGAAGACCTGCCGCTACAGCATCCTGGATGCTGCGAAGCCTGTGGCCATCATCGATGTCAACAGCTTTGGCGGGAAACACTGGAACCGCTTTCACAGGAGGACTTTCCGGGATATCAGGCGAAGGGGCATTGAGCATGTGGTGATCGACCTGCGGGATAACGGCGGCGGCAAAATCAACAATGGGCTTAAGCTCATGTCTTACCTGATTCCCAAAACCGTCAAAGTCCCTTTCGACCGTAAGCCAAACCTGATCCCTTTCAACCGCAGGCTGAGAATGGATGCCGGCACGCGCATCACGCCCCTGCTCTTTACCTTATTTCTGCCGGAAGTTCCTAAAAAAGGGCGGCTGAGGCATTTCTTCTTCGGCTTTCCTAAACACAGGAACAGCTTTCGTGGAAACACCTATGTGCTGATCAACGGCAAGTCCTTTTCCATGAGCTGCATCGCCGCCGCTTATTTAAAGCACAAAGCAAATGCGGTGATCATCGGCGATGAAACCGGGGGCAATGTGGCGGGCAGTAATGCCATCCTTACCGGCTCCTTGTTTTTACCGAACACACATGTGAAAATTTTTGTTCCGATTTACCATATCTACCACGACATTAACGTCGAAAATACAGGCCACGGTATCATGCCCGATTACCACACAATTTACAGCAAGCAAGACATCCTGGAAGGACTGGACCTGGACATGAAAAAGGTAAAGGAGCTGGTGAAGTAATTTATTGGCCGAAGGCTCGCTTATACACCACTCTGCTCAAAAACCCACCGGGCTTTTGCCCTGCTATAATGAATTACCTCCTTAACCGATGCTGTTCCTCACCCGTTGGCTGAAATCCCTCAGGGCCTGGTTAAAAGGCGTGTTGTGGTGCTCCATTTTATCTTTAATGTAGATGGAAGCCAGCACATGCGTGAGCTGCTCGCCTTCATCATCTCCTTCAATCTCAATCGCCGGCTTTTGTTCTTCAAGCAAAGCCGCTTCGGCTTCCTGCAACTGGGCCAGGTTGTAGCTTTCTACTAATTTTTTTATTGCGGGTATTTTCATTTCAATTACGAATTTTATACGAATGTACGAATCAAGGATTACGGATCAATTACGAATATATGAATCAGACACCTGAGAGGCGCCCTCGTATATTCGTAAACAGCCGTCCTTATTTTCTCAGGTCATCAAGCATTTTTTGTAAATAATCCTCTTTGCTGGTAGCCGCTCCTTCCAGGAGAACACCGTTCTTAAACGTAGCGATAAAAGGCAGGTTGTCTACACCACCCAGTTTACGGGCATTCTCATTCTCCTCGGCATTCACATCCAGGAATAATACATCCGCATTATTTTCGTCGTTGGCATGACGTTTAAACTTAGGGGCAAATAACTTGCAGGAGCCGCACCAGTCGGCAAAATATTTCACAACTACTTTATCATTCGATTTGATCAGGCTTTCGAAATCGCTATCTGTACTGGTCTGTAACATGGTTATTCTGTTTTTAAAATGAATATGCGTATTTAAGTCACAAAAGTAACAATTTCTCCCTTCAAAAGTTTGGAAAGCGGGCGCATAAAAAAGCCCCGTTACGACAGAGCGTAACGGGGCTTTTATACTATAAGGGATTGTTATTTTGTAACGATCACTTTCTCTCTCACAGCGTTTCCGCTTAAGAAATATACACCGCGGGCAAGCTTGCTCACGTTGTAGGAGTAATTATTTTCAAGGCTTAGCTCAACCACTTCCACTACCTGGCCTAATTCGTTGGCAATGGTAATAGTCATTTGTTTCGTGCCTTTAATCATGAAATCACCGTTGTTAGGGTTAGGATAAACCACCACACCTGCCGTTGCAGAAGTCAGCGACTCAATACCTGTACAAGGGCTCACAACGATCTGGATGGTGTTGGTTCCTACACAACCATTAGCTGTACCGGAAACAATATATACATTCGTTGAAGCCGGAGTGAACGGTACGTTATTCGTTACACCGTTTGTCCATGTGTAAGTAGTAGCACCAAAGCCTGTCAGGGTCACGTTAGAACCTACGCAAACAGAAGTAGAAGAAGCTACTGCCGAAACTGTCGGAGTCGCTGAAACGACTACTGTAACCACAGCTGTGTTTGTACAACCTGCGCTTGTACCGGTTACGGTATACACGGTAGATGCTGTCGGAGCAAAAGGAATACCATTGGTAACACCACCTGTCCAGGCATAAGAAGTAGCACCTGCACCCGAAAGGGTTACGTTGCTTCCTGCACATACATTCGTAGATGTTGCTGTTGCAGATACCGTAGGCAAGCTGTTCACCGTTACAGTAACCACTGCAGTATTTGAACATGAACCGGCAGAACCCGTTACAGTATACGTTTGAGTAGAAGATGGCGTGAAAGCCACGTTATTGGTTACACCACCTGTCCAGGCATACGTTGTAGCGCCGCCACCGTTCAAGGTAACTGTCTGGCCCTGGCAAACGGCGTTGGAAGAAGCAGCAGCTGTTACATTCAGTGAAGAGACTACGGTAATCGTAGATACCGCTGTAGCAGTACATCCGTTAGCAGCTGTACCGGTTACTGTATACGTGTTGGTAGAAGACGGAGAGAATGGAACGTTGTTAGCGATACCACCTGACCATACATAAGAAGAAGCACCACCACCGCTTAAGGTAATGTTAGAGCCATTACAGCTGGTTGCAGAAGCAGGATTTGCTGTTACATTCGGAGCAGAGTTCACGACTACCGTTACCACAGCTGTGTTGGTACAAGGACCGCTTGCACCTGTTACGGTATACGTTTTGGTAACAGATGGTGAAAATGGTGTACCGTTTACAACACCGTCAGTCCAGAGGTAAGAAGTAGCACCGCCACCCGTCAGGGTTACCTGTGCACCAGGGCAAATCGCTGCAGTAGTTGTATTCGCTGTTACGTTAGGAGTAGCATTTACAGTCACGTTAGCAACGGCAGTTGCTGTACAACCGTTGGCAGCAGTACCTGTTACAGTATAGCTTCCTGATGCGGAAGGAGAGAAGGCAACACCGTTGGAGATCCCACCGGTCCATGCATAGGTGTTAGCACCGTTACCGGAGAAAGTCACATTGGCACCGCTACAGATCACTGCAGAAGCAGGATTTGAAGACACTACCGGAGCAGCGTTTACAGATACCGTTACCACAGCCGTATTAGAGCAGCTTCCGGTTGTACCGGTTACCGTATACGTTTGAGTAGAAGAAGGAGCAAAAGCAACACCATTGGTTACACCACCCGTCCAGGCATAAGAAGTTGCGCCGGTACCGGTTAAAGTCACGCTTTGGCCCTGGCAAATAGTATTAGCCGTTGTATTAGCACCTACAGTAGGGCCGCTGGTGATGTTCACGGTTACAGCCGCTGTATTTGTACAAGCACCCAATATGCCTGTTACCGTATAGGTTTGAGAAGCAGAAGGAGCAAAAGCAACACCGTTGGTCACGCCACCTGTCCAGGTATAAGAAGAAGCAGAGCCGCTACCTGTTAACGTTACCATACCACCTGTACAAACAGAAGTAGAGGTCGCATTAGCAGTCACAGTAGGCTTAGGATTAACGTTGATTGTGATCACAGCAGAGTTTGTGCAAGTACCGGTACCACCGATCACTGTATAGGTCTGAGTAGCAGAAGGCGTGAAAGCAACACCGTTGGTCACACCACCTGTCCAGGTATAGGTTGAAGCACCTGAGCCCGTTAAGGTAATGCTTGTACCCTGGCAGATATTGTTAGCTGTTGTGCTGGCAGTAACTGCCGGCCCGGTAGCGTTTACCACAACGGCAGCAACCGCTGTATTTGTACAACCGTTGGCAGCAGTACCTGTTACTGTATAGTTTTGAGTAGCCGAAGGCGTGAATGAAACACCGTTGGTCACACCACCTGTCCAGGCATAAGTATTGGCACCGCCACCGTTCAGAACGATGCTGGTTCCGCTACATACCGTCGTAGAAGAAGGAGAAGCTGTCACAGTAGGCCTTGGGTTTACAGTAACCGTGATCTGCGAAGCATTGATAGCACCGCAGGCATTAGCATTGGAAAGTGTGGTGGTAAATGTACCTGCCGTAGGGTAAGTAACTACCGGAGAAGTGACGGTGTTGGTTGTATAGGACGCTGTAGCGCTGGTATAAGCCCTCCAGAAATAACCACCGGCAACGGTTGAGCTGCCATAGTTATAAGTAATGGAGCTTCCCTGGCAGATAGGGTTGGCAGAAGCAGTGAAGGTTGATACAACAGGACCATTGGATAAATAAGGGAAAATAAACAAGGAAAGGTTTAATGGAACCGGGTTAGTATAGGTTGTTGGATAGTCATGCCATGTACCATCGCTCCATCTTTCCCATGCTGTATTGACAGACTGGTTATTATTAGTAGATGTGATGCTTAAAGTATCACCGATGTTGTAATCAAGCGCTGCAATATCAATACTGATAAAGATCTTTTTAGAAGCAGGCAGGGCTACACCAGCCGGAAAGTAAAAAGAAGTTAAGGTATTAGCCGCTACATTCGCCATCACTGTTCCCATGGTAATACCCTGAGAGGTGATTTGTGTAGCTCCGATCGGGCTGTTGCTCGTACCGTCGTAGATCCTTACGCCAATCACCTTAGAAGGCGTAGCGCTGTATGCCCTTCCGAAATCAACATCAATTTGATTCAGAGTCGTAAATGAAAGCGAAGAGAGATTGAAAAACATCGCTTTTTCGTAATCTGTATAAATGTTTGTACCGTTGATAAATCCGTCTGTACCAGCAGTCCACTCTGCTCCGGTCCAGCCGCTAGGCAAAGGTTGATTGTTTACAAGCGCACAGGATGCCAGTGTTGCAGTCGGGCGGGCCTGCAGATTCCCCTGGGCACCGTCAAAGGTTTTCGCCACATTCACTTGGGCAGGCGATGCCGTTACTGTTATTTGCCTGTTTTGTTGCGCGAACCCAAAAGTTGCTGCTAACAAGCATAAACCAAGATTTAATACATGTTTTTTCATTTGTTTTTTGTAATTAGTTTTATCCGGCAAATATACTCAGATTCAGGCCATTTCCGCTTGCCGGTCGCGGAAAAACCCTGATTCACCTCTTTTTTAACCACTTGTGAAATTGTTAAAATCAGATGACCGAATTCCTTGATTCAAAAAGGGCCTTATCAAAGCTAGACAATAATACAAAGTGATTTATCACCAATTAACAAACGTCCGCTTTTGGTTAGCATTCGTTGTTGCGGGCTGATTATTCGTTTTGCCCAAAAGTCTTAAAATGTCAAACGGTATTGAGGGATCACGAAGAATTTCAGCTGATAGTCCGATTTGATGCTTTGGGTATTGAGGTCGTATTGCTGCTGAAAAATATTATCGTGCCTCGTGATGTTCTGTACATCCACGCTGAGCTCATGCGTGAAGCGCCTGGTATTGAGCTTATAGGAAGGCTTGATGTCGATCCTGAAATAAGGGTCATATTGGTAATCGTAGGCATAGCGCCCGTCGCGCACCTCTGTATGTGTGGCTATGGAAGCAGGCAGATCGATCGGAACATAGCGCTTTCCTCCGGCATAGGTTATTTTGGTATCTACCGCAAAGGTGTGCTTCTGCCCTACTTTAAACTCTTTTCCTGCCAGGGCATTGAACACATAGTTCCCGTTAAAGGCTGTATTACGGTAAACCCCGTCACTGGCACGGTACTTACTTTCAAACACAGAAGCCGTCACCAAAAAATAATAGCCCCTGCTGTAGAATTTTTCCAGGGTCAGCTCGATGCCATAATTATCGCCGGTGCCTTTGCTGACAAGGCTATCGACGTTAGGACTGGTAAAATCCGCCCCCAGGTTCACCGTGCTGAAATAATCAGGTCGTGACCTTTCCGGAATGTTGTACAAATACTGGTAATACACTTCCGTTTTAATGCGCATGCTATGGAAGAGGTTCACATCGTAGGCGATCACGGCATGCGCAGCGCGCGTAAAGTCAAGGTTGCGGTTGGTTTCCTGCACGGTTCCGTTCCCCAGGTTGGCCGTGGCAAAGTAAATGTATAATGGCTGAACCTGGCTGTGCAGGCCCGCTCCAAAGCTCAGCGATTGTTTTTTATTGAACTCGTATTTCAGGCCCAGGCGGGGCTCCGGCGCGCTCGAATTGTTGAGCAGCAGGTATTGGTAAGTAAAGCCCGTATTCGCCGAGAACTTTTCACTGAAGGCATGCTTCCATTGTATAAAGCCCCGGCCCAGCATGGTATTCCCTTTATAGTGGCGTAGCGTCACGAATCCTGTGCCATAGGTATCGATGCTATCGACAAAGGACGTCGTATAAAGATCCAGGTAGAAACCGGCGTTCACGAAATTCCGGGCATTGAACTTTTTGTTGTAAGTGGTATTTGCCGAGTATTTCAGTGTCGAGGAAATGTTCCGGTACTCCGGGCGCTTCGTTGCCGGATGCACCGTGGTATCTACCCGGTCGGCGGTAATGAGGTTGTACTGATCGGAGATCCCGATGTTGGTTTTGATATACGAGCTGGAGCTCAACAGGTAAGTATGTGAAACGCCCGCTGCGCCCACATTGGATTTAAAATAGGTATCGCGGCCGCTGAAGCCGTACAGGTTATTTCCCTTCGATTGCAGGTCCTGCTTCAGATCCACAAAGCTTAGGCCACCGATGCCCCATACCGAAAATTTGCCGGCCTTCCGGGTGGGCAGATCGGCTTTGAAGGTAAGGTCCTGGTATTGCGGCACGGCATTACCCGTTCCAAAATCCAGGCCGATGTACTTGAATACCGCCAGCGTGGAATAGCGGTAATTGATCATAAAGGAGCCGTTCTTCTTTTGCTTGTTGAAAGGACCTTCCGCGCCCAGCTCAAAGCCATTGAACCCGACCATGCCCAGGAACTCATATTTTTCATCATTGCCCGAACGCATCTTGAGATCGAACACGCCTGCCGTGGCATTGCCATAATCGGCCGGAAAAGCGCCGCTCAAAAAATCAGAATTATCGAGGGTGTTATTATTGAGGATGCTGATAGGACCACCCGATGAACCCAGGTTCCCGAAGTGATTGGGATTAGGAATATCCAGGCCGTTGAGCCGCCACAGGATGCCAAGCGGCGAGTTTCCACGGATGATGATATCGTTACGGCTATCGTTGGAACCGCTCACACCCGCGTAGTTGGCCGCCATACGGGCAGGATCGCCGCGGCTGCCGGCATAGCGGTTGGCCTCCTCTGTGCTGAATACGCGCGAGCTCACCGTGGCCATTTTATTATTGGTTTTGGTTTTGTCAACTTCTTCCGTCACCGTTACTTCCTCTCCCTGCACCGCGCTCTCTTCCATCTCAATGTTGAGCACCGTTTCCTTTCCGCTGTTCAGGATCACCGTCTGGAATTTTTCCTTGTAAGAAATTAAAGAGATCTTCAGCTGCTTTCTTCCGAGAGGAATGTGGTCGAGCCTGAATTTTCCGTTCTCGTCCGTCGACGTGGCTTTCAGCGGCTCGGTGCCCGGGATGCTGATCACCGCACCGGGCAAAGGGCTCTGGGTTTGCTTATCGATCACCGTTCCGCGGATGGTTTGCGTGAGCTCTTCCTGCGCGCATAGCATACGGCTTATGAAGATCAGGAAAAGGAGACAGCGCTTTTGCATAAAAAAATGACGCTGCAAATATAAGCAATCATGTGTTTTGGTGGGACAACTTAATGAAAGTGTTCAATCCAGAAGTAGAATCATTTGGGCGTGTCCACCTGGCCTGCACTGAGCCTGTCCTGGCTGTCGCGGATTTCTAATCCGTTACCACGAACTCAGTAACTTAAAAAATTTAAGGCGTGGAAGACGATACCGGGAGGATCTTCCCATTATAGTACTGATGCCCTTTGAGCGCAAAGTCGAAAATATATTCTGCCATCTGCAAAGGCGATAAAGGCGCTACATAACCCGGAAAGGCTTCGGCCAGCATCTCGGTTTGTACGGCTCCTATTGCGAGGCAGTTCACGGAGATATTTTTATCTTTCAGCTCCTCGGCCAGGCATTCTGTGAGGCCCGCTATGGCTGCTTTGGAAGAGCTGTAAGCTGTTAATCCCGGAAACTTGGCGCTTCCCTGGAAACCACCCATGCTGCTGATGTTGATCACATGCGAGCGTTTCTCCGTTCCTAATACAGGCAATAATTGCTGTGTGAGGTAATAAGGTGCAAACACATTGACTTTATACACGCGCTCCAGCTCTTCGTAGCTGATAGCCGCATAAGGCTTGTTGACGAGACTGCCCGCATTGTGAATGATGACATCGATTGCTTTCACCTTGTGCTTGATAAAAGCGATGGCTTCCTTCATGCTCTCTACCGACGACAAGTCCGTAGCCCGCACGTGCAGGTTAGCTGTAGCCAAAGACCTTAAGGCCTCTGTATTCCGTGTCAGGCAAAAGACGGTATCACCATGATCCAGGAACTGACGGATCACTTCCAGACCTATTCCCCTGCTGGCACCTGTAACAATAACATTCATACGTTTTTTTTAATAATTGACTACCTGTTCCACAATCTCTTTCGGAAGCTGGCGCTCGCCATACTGCTGGTTCCGGAGCTGCGGCTCGAAGCCGGCTTCTTTGATGGCGTCCTGGATGGTTTTATAGGTGAAGCGATGAGGCGCACCGGCAGCACTCACCACATTTTCTTCGATCATGATACTGCCGAAATCGTTGGCGCCACCATGCAGGCAGATCTGCGCCGTTTGCTTTCCTACCGTCAGCCAGGAGGCCTGGATATTTTCCACATTCGGCAACATGATGCGGCTCAGGGCCAGCATGCGGATGTATTCATCCGAACTCACGTTATTGGAAATACCCTTGATGCGCTTCAGCAAAGTGCCGTCGTCCTGGAAAGGCCATGGAATAAAGGCCAGGAAGCCTTTGGCATGCTCCGGCTTTTCCGATTGTACTTCCCGTAGCCATACGAGGTGCTCGAAGCGTTCGTAAACCGTTTCCACATGCCCGAACATCATCGTGGCCGAGGTGGTGATATTGAGCTGATGAGCGGCACGCATCACATCCAGCCATTCGCGGCCGGTACATTTTCCTTTGGAGATCAGGCGGCGCACACGGTCATTCAGGATCTCGGCGCCTGCACCCGGCAGACTGTCCAAACCGGCATCCACCAAGGCTTTCAGCACTTCGGTGTGAGTCGATTTTTCGAGCTTGGTAATATGGGCAATTTCCGGGGGACCAAGCGAATGCAGCTTGATCTGCGGAAACAGGGATTTCAATTCTTTAAACAGGTTCACATAAAAGCTCAGTCCGAGATCGGGATGATGGCCGCCCTGCAACAGGAGCTGATCGCCCCCGTATTTAATGGTTTCCTCAATCTTACGCTTGTAGGTATCGATATCGGTGATATAAGCCTCTTTATGGCCGGGAATCCTGTAGAAGTTACAGAACTTGCAATTGGCGATACAAACGTTGGTGGTATTGAGGTTCCGGTCGATCTGCCAGGTAACCTTATTGGAATGATGTTTCTTGATGTTACGGATATTGTTGGCTACAAACATCAGCTCGGATGTAGGTGCCTGTTCGTATAAAAACACGCCTTCCTCGATGGTGAGGAACTCCAGGTTGTCGGCGCGCTTTAAAAGGGATTGAACATTCATAGGTAGATGGTATTATTTTTTAAAGGTCATATGGTTATAGCCATGTTATCTTCACGGGTGTTTGTCACAACAAGTCGTGATGGCTATTTCATGGATTGAATTTTACGGTGTAAAGGTACTGTTTATCCACAGAAACAAAAAGCCCTTTTCTTTGTTCAAAACCGGGCTATTTACACATCTTTGTAACCAAATCCGGTTTTGACGTTATGAAGACAAAACGAAGTCTATGCGCCTACTCTTACTAAGTACCCTGTTGATCAATGGCTTCATGGCCATTCACACATCCGCCCAAACGCTTTCCCCGAGCTTGTATTTCGATACCGACCAGGCCGGCCTGTCTTCCGGACAACAGGCGAAGCTCAGTGCTTTCCTGAAAAGCCTCGATACGGTAGAAGTGACACAGCTCCGCGTAACGACCTACTGCGACGACAGGGGAAGCGATGCATATAACAAAAGCCTGTCGCTGAAACGAGCGAACTTCATGAAACAGGCGATCAGCTCCGCATTGCCCGGGATCCCGGTAGAAGCCGATGGCAAAGGCGAGGTAGCTCTTGCTAACACCACAGATCCTGATGAAGCCCGCAGCCTTAACCGCCGGGCAGACATCCTGGTGACCTATACGCTGAAACAAAAAGCGCCTGTAAAAAAACCAATTGATCCAGCGGTGGCAGAAGAAATTAAAACCGTTGAGAAGAAGGCACCCCTCATTTCCGACGACCAGAAGGTAGGCGACAAGATCACTCTCGAAAACATTCTCTTCACCGGCGGGAGGCATATCCTTCTTCCCGAATCCTACGAAAGCCTGGAGAACTTAAAGAACTTACTGCTCGAAAAAAAGAAATACCACATCATGATCCTCGGCCACATCTGCTGCATTACCAGCGGTGAGGACGGAATGGATTTCGACACCGGCATTAAAAACCTTTCGGTAGCGCGTGCCAAAGCGGTCTACAATTACCTCGTGCAAAACGGTGTCAGCCCCAATCGCCTTTCCTACAAAGGCATGCGGGCCAATTACCCGACCGGCAAAAGCGACCGCGAAGATCGCCGCGTAGAGATCGAGATTACGAAGATCGATGGAGAGTAATCAGCGTCTTTGCATTTCATTCTTTTAACCCCCATAAACTTCCGGTAGGTCTTGCCAATGGTCGCTATTATAGCTTCTAAAAAATACCCCCCGTATTTTTACCTGCAAATAACACATAAGCGTACGCTTCTTACAAAACCTGCCCGTTGGTTACGTTGGTATTTCCGCTTGCAGGGTGATGATCTAGCTTTGGTTCCATACAAAGCGGAATCCGAAAAGCTTTAAACAGAGTAGGAGAACTAAAAACTTATGGATGATGAAAAAAAATTTTAATCTGAAAAGAATCCTGGCAGGAATGGGGCTCATGCTGGCTATCAGCTCTGCCCAGGCCCAATTTGCTGCGCCATCGGGAAGTACACACTGCACTACTACTCAGGACGATTGCACACTGGGCAGCAAAGTACAGGTCACCTTTACAATTAACCCGGGATCAATTATTCCCATAGGCGCCCTGGATGAATACAAAGTTGAAATTAAGCTTTACAGGGGAGAGTGGACACCGGCAGGTTTTGCATTCACTGTTACCAATGAAGTGAATACAAATACCAGTGTAAGCCCGGTGGTCAGCAGCCCTGTTGACTTCGAAACCCCAACCTTTTTTAGCACAGGACGGATTTATAGCGTCAGCAGGAACGGGGCTTACAGGGCTAAGACGACCTTGCTGCAAAACACCACCTCAAACGGCTGGGTAGTTCGTTATACCACACCGCTTTCTTCCTATTATGCGGTTAATGATGTTACTCACGAGCATTACGGCGACTGGGATGAAGTAGCACTGGTGGAGAACCTGAATGTTGCTCCGTATTTCAGTTATAGCATCAACGGCAAAACATCCTCCAGCCCCGTACCGAATATCATTACCTGCCCGGCAGTTCCTTTGAAGATCCAGAATGTAACCGGTGGTGCCCACAACCCGGGAACATCCACCATTACTGTGCAAAAAGGCACCATGGTAGGAACTGCATTCGACCCCGGATCGAACCCTGCTGTCCCTATGACTTTCGTCGCTACCAACGCTGACCAGGATTTATATTCCCTGTTCCCTGGTTTAAGCGCTTATACAGGAGCCTTAAAAGTCACTTACCGCATTCCGGACGATGTGTGTGGCAGCACCAGCACACAAATAGCAAAGACTATGACCATCAGCGTATCAACTGCGGAATTTTTAAATGATTATAAATCAAGAATTGCTAATAATCCTGCTTGTCCTGGCTCAAGTAAATCAATAGTTGAAACAGTATCGGGTATTGATGCGATTATGCCGACAGGAGCCAATTTATCGGATTTCAGATGTAGCATTAAAGCCAGAAATGGTTGGGCAGGAGCCGGAAATGTAGGGCTAAATAATTTAACGTTTTCTGTAAACTATGCGGTTGATGTATATGAAGTAGATCCTAGCACAGGGATTAGGCTTCTAGGAGCACCTTCCATATTTATGAAAAATGGTACTACACCAACAACAGATGATTTTAGTTTTAATGATGCAGGATTCGGCGCCGGCTTCAATTCAGGAGACCCCCATTTTGTTGACTTATCAGCACCTGCAGATCCTAACGGATCAACTGGCGGGGGTGATTATTTTAAACAGTATTACGCATATGCAAAAAGTAAGCTTGGCACAGATCCTAACGCCCTTATAGATTTTAGTGCAAAAGTATTTTGTGCAGAGGTCAGTCAATTTCCTGAAGGTGGTTGTATTGTCAATAAGAAAAATTTTTTCAGAATAGCTCATGCTTCATTTTCAAATGCCGGTTCGGCCAGATTGGCAAGCTCTGACGAAGGAACAGAGGAAAGTGAAGAATATTTATCTTTAGACATCTACCCTAACCCAACCAGAGGCGAGCTCATCATCCCGGTAACGGAAGATGACACCAATGTGAGTATCCGTATCATGGATAACCTGGGCAAAGAAATTTATACATCATCTGATATCAGAAGCGGACGCATTAATATTGAGAAACTGACCGCCGGCATTTATTTTTATACGATTCAAAAAAACGGCAATGTGTACAGGGGAAAAGTTGTAAAGGAATAACAGAACTGTAAAAAAGGCTTGTGCAAAAAAACAGCACAGGCAAATCAATCTTCAAAACAAAATAAAACGGGTGGAACAAAAATTCCACCCGTTTTTATTTTTGAAACAATGTTTTAGCCCCCCGGCTTATGTTTCAACAATGCAGCCACCGAGCTTTGTCTTCGCTTCGATACCGGCAGGATGATCCCTTCCTGCAATTCTATTTTTTCATGATCCTGGTGTAGCTGTGTCACTCTTTCAAGATTGACCAGCAAGGATTTATGAACGCGAAAAAAACGGTGCGGCACAAGCTCTTCCTCAAATTCACCGATGTTGCGTGTCACCATGTATTTCACACCTCCGGTGAGATACACCTTCGAATAACGGCCATCGGATTCCAGGTACAGGATATCGGACATGGACACCAATACCGTTTCCTTGAAGCTATGCAGTTTCAGCTTTTGATATTGTGTAAAACCGGCTGTATGCCTGATGCCGAGCTGCAACACTACTTTTTTTACGGCTACTACCAGCTCATCGGCATCAATAGGCTTGAGCAGGTAATCCGTCGCTTTGTTCTTAAGCGCCTTCAGGGCATACTCCTGGTAGGCGGTCGTGAAAATAACTTCAAAATGGCGCTCACCGGCCAGCTCCAGCAGATCGAAGCCGCTGCCCATCGGCATTTCGACATCAAGAAATACCAGCTGAGGCTGAGTTTGATTAACGAGCTTCAAGCCTTCGATAGCAGAGCCTGCAAGCCCGACTACTTCCACCATACCGGGGCAATATTCCTCCAGTTGCTGTTTCAGGAGCTCGCGGGCAAAAGCCTCATCGTCAATGATCAGTGTTTTTATCATACATAAATGGGATATAGAAACGCACAATGGTGCCCGTTTCTGAGTGAGTTTCAAGCGTCTTATCCATATATTCGAGCAGAAAGGGCTGTTTGTTTTTTTCACAGGCTGTTTCAAGACGTTGCCGGGTGATGCTAACGCCGGCAGAACGGTGAACACTGTCAGTGTGGCCTTGCTTCAGCTTTTCGGCTGCCTCCCGTCCAACCCCGTTATCTTCTATCACGCACTCCAGTTTTTTATCCGTAAAGCGGTAACGTACCTTAAGCTGACCACCGTCCTCAATCCGGTTTAATAAGCCATGCTTAATCGCATTTTCTACAAAAGGCTGCGCGATCATGGGTAGCACCCGGATTGCCTTCACATCGATGGCCTCGTCGATATGGAGAGAGAACATGAACTTATCCCTGAAGCGCCAGGCCTCCAGCTCCATGTATAAATGCAGAGCGTTTATATCTTCTTCCAGCGATACATAGTCGCGGGTCGAAAAGTCGAGCGTGAGGCGCATGAGCGATGCAAAGCGCGTCAGGTATTTTCCGGCGACACGCTTGTCCTCATTGAAAATAAAATAATGAATCGAGTTCAGCGAATTGAAAATGAAATGGGGATTCATCCGCGCCACCAGGGCCTGCTGCCTGTAATCATACAATTGTTCGCGGACCCGGTTTTTCTCCTGGAGGCGACGGATCCTTACAAGGAATATGGCAAAGATCAGCGTAAGCACTACTAAACCGGCACCGAAAATGAACCACCAGGTTTTCCAGAAAGGCGGCTCAATGAAAAAGCGGAATCTCACCGGTGGGCTCCATTCTCCATCCTCATTGGCAGCACTCAACTCAAAGGTATAATGACCTTCGGCCAGAAATGCAAATTCTACTTCGGTGTTCATCGTGTAAGTCCAGACATCATCTTTATCCAATAAGCGATAACGGTAATGCACTTTCTGATATTGCTTGTAGCTGAGCCCGACATAGTGAATTCGCAGGATCGAGTTAAAGTGAACTTCAACATCCCTGCTCAAAGCAGTACCAGTATACATGGTATCGGCATTGGTAACTGAAAGGATATGCACCGGAATACTCTCCGTATTATTAGCCATATCGGAAAGTCCGAACGAATAAGCGCCCCTGGGACTGATCATCCAAAGGCGGTTGTTGTGCACCAGCAATTGCCTGATCTCGCTTACTTTTAGCCCATTCGACAAGGTATAGCTGTATACACGAAAGCTGTCGCCGACGAAGCGGATCTCATTCAGTCCAAAGCTACTGGCGGCCCATAGGCTTTCACCGTTAGCACAAAGTGCGTTGATGTTGTTACTGAGCAGGCCCTCCCCGATCTTTAACGTAAACTTCTTGCCTGTCTTCCGGTTCATAAAGCGGAGGCCCTCTCCCAGGGTTGAAAACACCAGGTAATCTTTGATCGCTTGTATGGAAGTCGTGCGGCAGGCCTTGTCAAACCAATCGTTGCAGGATGCCACACTATCTCCTATAATAACATGAACGCCGCTGGTATTGCCGACTAACAAGCGCCCACAATCCTCAAAGATAGTCTCGAAGCGTCCGGGAAATAAGCGAATGCTAACAAGTTCGGTATAAGGCGGGCGGGTCATGTAGCGCAATATCCCACTGTGTGTTCCTGCATAGATCACCGAATCGGTTTTATGAACACTGTGTATGCCGAGGTTTTTGCGGCGTTCATTCACGACTCGCATCCGGCCTTTATAGATATAGCAGCGGCTGTTGCCATAAACCATGAGGCCGCTATCGAGCTCGTGAAGCCCTAATACATTAGTTACAGGAAGCCATAAACTATCCAACATTCCATTGGCATGCAGGCAATACAAGCGGTTTGATTCCGTACCAATATACAGATCAGGCCCTTTGGTCCCCAGGCTTTTAACCACCAGGCCTTCCGGAATTCCCTCCAACTTTTCCACTTTTACATTCATCCTGGGATGGTAATACAAGGCATCGTTGTACACACCTGTCCACATACCCTGTTCCTTGTCTTCGCAAATAGCATTGGTGTATTTTCCGGGAAGCAGCGTTTTATAATGAATGGATGTCAAACCTTCCCCAGGCTCATATACCCGCAATCCTTCATAGCGAAAGCAGATCCAGAGCCGCCCCTGGCTGTCTTCATAGATCCGCCGCACATCATCCTTCACCGACAGGATCAAAGGTTCTTTTCCCGGGGAGATCTCCAACAGGTAGCCCGGAACATAAAACACACAGGTTCCGTTTTTTCGCTTCTGCATGTATTCATCCAAAAAGCCTCCCGGAGAGATCGGAAGAGCCTTGTGGAAGCGAATCCCGGGCAGGTCGATATACACTTCGACAGTATCATGAAGGTAATGCAGAGCTCCAACCGAGTATTGAAATGGCTGCCCCTGTACTTCCCGGAAATAAACCTTATGCAGCTTGCTGGATCGGGATGGACGGCTCGCAATAACTGAAAATTCGCCTGTTTTAGTCACAGAAACAGCACCGTGATAAAGATAGCCAATGAACACCGTACCGGCACTGTCTAAGCGAATAGATTTAAAAACAACCCGTGTGGGCAGATTTTTCAGAAGACTATCGTTATACGCATAAGGATGAATGCGCGCATCCGCATAGTCGTAATAGCAAAGCCGGCCCGAGTTTGCAGAAAACCAGATGCGGTTCTGCTTATCTTCAAACAGCTCAATAATCACATTATCCGTAAGCCCGTCGGAAGTATAAAAATTTTCGAAGGTATAGCCGTTGAAACGGGAGACACCACGGTCGGTAGAGATCCACACAAAGCCTTTCCTGTCACAGATGACATCATACACCTCGGAGCTTGGCAACCCCTGGTCGGGAGTGTAATGTGTAAAGCCTTCCTGTGCTTTGAGTGTGAAAACAAAGAGACTTAATAAGCCAAGTAGCAGTTTGGTACTCATATAACATCAGGTTCTTCTATAAATGCAGATCCAAAAAGGCTTTTGGTAAAAATAAGGAAAAAGGCAGCTTCTCATCAGGGTAAATGCTTAATCCAAAAAACTTTTATTCCTTAAAAGGCCTGCTCCTATTCCTGGAGAGCAGGCAGCTTCACCGTGGCTGAATGATCTGATAAGCAGAGAAGATCAGAGATCAAAAATAGGTGGGTAGCCCCCTACCCTTCATTCGTTTTTATGGCAAGATTTGCTCCACAATCATGACATGATTTAGCCCCCTTCTCCTGAAATACATTCCTGTACAGGCCCTTTAAAGAGGTGTACTATTATGTCGCGGTTGGCATTTAGCAAACTATCAACTATGAAACGACATTCTTTACTTACTACCGGTATTGGCATTTTTTGTTTATGCATCTGCAGCCTTTTCTCCAAAGCCCAGAACCTGGTGCTGAACCCCAGCTTTGAGATCACCGCCAGCAATTGTGGCAATTTCGGGGGAGAAGGCTTTACAACGGATGCTGTCAACTGGGACGATGCCAACTCAGGGGCCGACAGCTGCTCATCACCCGACCTGTTCTCGGCCTGCAACATCATCTTTGGCTTTCCTTCTGTAACTTATATGCCTACTTCTGCGCTGGGCTATCAGTATTCGAGAACAGGCACACGCCATGCAGGGATCATTACCTATGCACCGGGTATTGCCTCGGGCTGTACAGCTATTGGAAACGATAATTACCGGGAATACATTGAGGGGCGCACATCATCACCTCTGGTAGCAGGGCAGGTATATTGCGTATCGATGTATGTAAGCCTTGCTAATAACGTAGCCTGGGCCAGCAACAACATCGGCATCTATTTTTCGAATACGCTGTTTCAGCGCAACCCCTGTGGCTCCAACAACTCTGTCATCACAACGGTGAGCCCGCAACTCAACTATACCTGTACGCCTCTCACCGATACCGTAAACTGGGTGAGGCTGCAATGGAGCTACACGGCTACGGGTGGAGAGCAGTATTTTGTGATCGGAAATTTTTTCAATAATGCAGCTACTGCCATTGGTTGCAACAACAGCGCTGCAGGCTTTCAGAATCCTTACGCCTATTACTTCATCGATGATGTGAGCATTGTTCCTAATACCTGCTGCTATGCCGACATTAACAAGCCGGGACTTTTATGCAGCAGCAGCCCGCTCTCCACCACACTGACGGCAAATCCCGGCCTGAGCGCAGCATGCACACAAACCGTGAGCGGCACCTGGAGCGGCACGGGCATTACCAACAGCTCAACGGGTGTGTTCAGCCCTTCGGTGGCAGGTCCCGGCACGCATGTCGTAAGCTTCTCCTTAACCTGCGGTTACACGGCTACTACTGCCATCAATGTATCGCCCTGCAACCTGGCGGTTTGCCATACAGGAAGCCTGCTCACCGTATCGGGAGGCACCAGCCCTTATACCTGGCAGGCCCAAACCACCTATACCGATTGCAGCGGATGCCCCTTTGGATTTTGCAATCCCCTGTGCCCCGGAGTTGTGGTAACTACCTGGACCACCGTGGCCACCAATACACCAACCTATAATGCCGCCAGTTTCCCGATCCGCGTGATGGACAATGCCGGCACAACTTTTACGGTGAGCAGCCTGGCTTCTATTCCTACCTGCACCACAACAGCCTCGTGCCCTACCTTAACACTCTCGGTTTTATCTCAAACCAATGTCAACTGCTTCGGTGCCAATACAGGCTCGGCTACCGTTGGTACCAGCGGCGGGAGCACACCTTATACCTACACCTGGACTCCCGGCACGCTGACCGGTGCTTCGCAATCTTCCTTATCGGCCGGTATGTATACCGTCTATATCAGGGACCAGGCAGGATGCCCGGGTGCCGGAACTCTCAGTATTACCCAGCCGGGCAGCGCGGTGAGCAGCAGCCTTACCGGTACAACTTCCGCTACCTGCGGCATGGCCAACGGAAGCGCCACGGTCTTGGCAAGCGGGGGCACACCGGGATACACTTATAGCTGGACTCCGAACGGAGGAAATGCCGCCAGCAGCAATACACTCAGCGCGGGCAACTATGCCGTGGTTGTAAAGGATAGCAAGGGCTGCAGCAGCACAACCACCTTAACGATCAACAGTGCAAACGGCCCTACACTCTCCGTCACCTCACAGGCCAATGTACGCTGCTTTGGTACGAATACAGGCACGGCCAGCGTCAGCAATACGGGAGGCACTCTTCCTTATACCTACACCTGGATGCCGGGCAGCTTATCAGGGCCAACACAAACAAGCCTTTCTGCCGGAACGTATACGATCCTGACGCAGGATGCCGGCGGATGTACGACCACAGGTATTGTTTCCATCACACAACCGCCTGCACTCACCTTATCCGTATCTGCTACCGCACCTTCGGTGTGCGGCGGAAGCACCGGCGCAGCTACCGTGGCTGTCAACGGCGGGACGCCGGGCTATACCTATAGCTGGAGCCCTTCCGGTGGAACAGCAGCGACAGCGTCAAGCTTAGCCCCAGGGGTTTATACAATCACCACCACCGATTCGAAAAGCTGTACAGCCTCTGCTACTGCGATGATCAACAGTGCCAACGGACCCACGGTAACACCGAGCTCACAGGCAAATGTGAGCTGCTTCGGAACCAATACAGGCAGCGCTTCCGTGAGTGTGAGCGGAGGCTCCGGAACCTATACCTATTCCTGGAGCCCCGGAAGCAGCACGGGCGCCTCAGCCGGGAATTTATCCGCAGGCACTTATACCGTCAGAGTCTCCGACGGTTCCTGTGTCAGCACCACTGTTATAATCATCACACAACCACAGGCCATTACAGGCACCGTGACAAGCACTGCAGCCGGTTGCGCAGGCAGTAACGGCAGCGCTTCCGTAACAGCAAGCGGCGGCAGCGGTGCTTATACCTACAGCTGGAGCAACGGCGCAACGACGTCTGCTATAAGCCAGCTGGCGCCGGGAACGTATTCCGTTGTGATCAGGGACGCTTCTTCCTGCACACATACGGTATCCGGATCCGTTAGCAGCAATGCCGGCAGTTTCCCGCTTGATGCCGGCACTACAAGCACCATTCAGCCCGGCGGCAGCACCGTGCTCAACGGGCAATCGCCGCAGGCAACGTCCTATACCTGGACACCTGCTGAGGGCCTGAGCTGTACGAATTGCCTGAACCCTGTAGCCGGACCTTCGCAAACAACAACCTATACCCTGACGGCTACCAATGGCAGTGGCTGTATCGCCGCCGATACGGTGACTGTGTTTGTAGAACTACCTTGTGGAGACCTTTACATTCCTTCGGCCTTCTCTCCTAATAACGACGGGCAAAATGATGTATTGAAGATTTATGGGAATTGCATCACCGAACTGGAATTTGCCATTTACGACCGCTGGGGAGAAAAAGTATTTGAAACAAACGATCCCTCTCTCGTATGGGACGGCACTTTCAAAGGCAAGCTCATGGACCCTGCCGTATTTGCCTATTACTTTAAGGCGATGGTAAACGGCAACAAGATCCAACAAAACGGCAGTATTTCTATTGTCAGATAACCACAAAAACAGTCAACGATGAAACATCTATCTATCCTATTATATCTGAAAGTTATTATTGGCATAGCGCTACCCGGATGCCTGAACCGGCTTGCCGCACAGGACATTCACTTCTCGCAATTCGATGAAACACCCCTGCAGCTTAACCCGGCCAATGCGGGTACACGCTTCGACGCGAGGATCATTGCCAATTATAAATCGCAATGGCAAAGTGTGAACTCACCGTTCAAAACCTTTGCCCTGAGCGGCGACGTGCGGCTTCTGAAAGATAAAAAACATCACCTCGGCCTGGGACTGGATTTCTTTTCGGATCATGCCGGCAAGGGGCTTTTTAAAACCAACCAGGTGAACCTTTCGTTATCAAGCATTATTAACATCAACGCCAGGAGCTTTGTCTCTGCAGGCCTGATGGCGGGCTATGCGCAGAAAGGTGTAGGCAGCAGCGGATATACCTGGGGCAATCAATACAACGGGCAATCGTATGATGCCACGATGGCAACAGGTGAAGTGAATCCGGTGACACAGTTTGGTTATGCCGACTTAGGCGCAGGCCTGCAATACAGCTATGGAAGCAAGGAAATGTATATGACCGCCAATAATGCGCGACAGGTCACGGTGGGCGTTTCCGTATTCCATCCGCACCAGCCTGCTTATTCGTATGCCAATAATTCCAACAAACTGGATGCGAAATTTATTTTTCACGGCGATGCGGCGCTCGGCATTAAAAACACCAACCTCGTTCTCAAACCTTCCTATATTGTTTTTATACAGGGACCAACCAAGGAGATCACGCCGGGCATGACCTTTCAGTACATCCTGCAAAATGCCTCGAAATATACAGCCAACAAAAAGTTCTCTGCGGTATCCTTCGGTGGTTATTACCGCGTGCAGGATGCCTTCATTGCTTTGGCTAAATTTGAGATGAACGGTTATGCCCTGGGATTCAGCTATGACATTAACCTGTCGAAATTAAAAACCGTATCCTCTGCCCGCGGCGGATTTGAGATCTCGCTGAGAGCCGGCATCAACAGAGGAAAAGGAAGTGCCTCCGGATTATTATAACAAGCGTAAAAACTTCTGAAGAATGGCTTAAGCCAGCTTCTGGTATGTCTGCCACCAGCGGTCCGGGATCTCATTGTTCACGGCCATTTCGTAATCTTTGTAAGAGCAGGGCAATAAAGTATGCCTTTCAAATTTAAGACCTTTGGTAGGCGGGTAAGGAATTTCCATCCACCAGCGGTCGCTCTTGCGGCTTTTGAAAAAATTGATCTCGTATTTTTCATCCTGCAGTACCACATGGAACTTCACATAATCGCTGCTGGTGCGCGACGGAAAATCCTGCTTGCGGTTATAGAAGCCATCCATAAAGCACCAGATCATCTGCGCCGCCAGGTTTGATGTTTTGCCGTTGGTATCATAATCCGGGTTGATCTCGTACAGGCCAATCGACGAGAGCTTATCGTTCATACCTGCATAGCGCATCATCTGGCAGGCCTCCTCCGAATAAAAGCCGTTGGGCGACGCATTGGGATTGGCAGGTGCATCGCTATGCTTGATAGCGGTAATATCAAAGCTCAGCATATCGGCATGACGGATGATGGGTTCCGATTCTTCGATGGCATCACGCACCTGCCCCAGGCGATAGGTATCGAAATACAAACGGTTCATCATGTTGAGCGCAGCCTGGTCGACGAGATAGGTTTGATACCCGATGTTGCTGTAGTTGAACAAATAATTGGGTTGGTGCAGGATGATCTTCCCGAGGTATGCGGTATTGGCCACATCCTCTTCCGGATTTCCCAGGTCGAAAATGGAATCCACCGCAACGATGTTGATCGTTTGCTCGAGCTTTTCATAGCCCAGGAACTGCGCGTAGGTCAGGTCCTGGCTTCCACCAAGGATGATGGGAATAATGTTATGGCGGATAAGAAATTCCACCGTTGATTTGAGGGCATAATAAGTATCCTCTACATCGTGTCCCGGCTGGATGTTGCCCAGATCGGCAATGCTCGGACGAAAGCTTCCGGGATAGAGCTTGTATAAATAGTTCCGGACGCTATCAGGGGCCGAGGCACAACCGGCGTTGCTTTCGGCGCGCCTGTCTTCACAAACCCCTACAATGGCCATATCAACATCTTTCAGCTCGGGGAAATCCGTGCCATCGGCATAAGCGGAAATGTAATGTCCCAGCTGGTTTTCCTTGTAATCTGTAATGCTTACAGGCTTGAAAAAATGTTGTATATCACTCATGGCTTTCTGAAGAATTCTATCCATTAAATGTATTTATAAAGAAAAGGGCCGCTTGGTTTTTCCTTCAAACTTATTAACCCTCCTGGGTTAGTACAAGCAGAAATTATGGCATTAAAAACCATGGTTTCCGGAAATTTTTTCAGGCCAAAAAGCGTTAAAATGCCATAATAGCAGGCAAAACGGCCTTGGTACAGGTCTTGATTTAATGGCTACAGGATTGCAATCTTAAACTAAACTTAATTGTATAACGCCTTAGAGAAAGGGCAAAAAATAAAAACGACTATGTATTCATTACTCAAAAACAACAGCAACAGAAACCATGCAAGGTTCAACGAATTTCCAACATTCTTCGATGATGTGTTAACCAGGGAATTTTTTCATAACGCCAAACGCGCCGGGTTCAACACCACGCCATCGGTAAACATTAAGGAAACCGACACGTCCTTTGAGCTGGAATTAGCAGCACCGGGCCTTGAAAAGAAAAATTTCAAGCTGGAGCTGAAGGAGGATAAATTAACGATCTCTTCGGTATACGAAAACACAAGCGAAGAAAAGAACGACAGCGATTCATACAGCAGAAGGGAGTTCAATTACCACACTTTCAGCAGATCCTTCGTATTGCCTGAAAAACTGGTCGATAAAGACGCCATCACGGCAAGCTATGAGAATGGCATTTTAAAAGTAAACGTTCCGAAAAAAGAAAAAGGAACGACTAACCAAAACAGGGAGATACAAATTTCATAAGGTGGTTTGAGGGGAAGGAGAAAAGGCTGTCGCTTAATTGTGACAGCCTTTTTAGTTTTGGCTTCGGCGGCGCTCAGCCACCGTGTTTAGAAATGTCCTCCTGTCCCCGAATCACAGCAGTCGTATATTCCGTATACGTTTCCCATCCAAGTGCTTCATATAATTTTTTCCCTTCGGCGGTAGCAACCAAAACGCCCTTGGTTCCGCCTTGTGCCAACGCAATAGTTTCCAGCTCCAACATTACAAGCGTTGCCAGGCCCTTGCGGCGGTGCTCCGGCATTGTTTCGATGCGGTCGTAGATGACATAAGCGCCGACCACCACCACGCGGCCAATAGCCACCACCGCCTTGTCATGAATCACAGTGACGATAGAAACAGCCGGGCCTTTTTCCACATGAAGTGTATAGCCTGCCGGCAAGGAGATTGGCAACCGGTGCATGGGCTTAAAGCAGCTCATCATGAAGCGCGGGGACTCTATCATCCAGGGAGGAGGCAACCATTCTTTGACGCGTTCCGGCGCTGCGCAGACTTTCAAAAAAATCCAGGGTTCTGATATTTCGCGGGCCAGGCTTTTGAATCCCTCATTGATGTCTGCAAAAACATAACGCCTGAGCTGCTCCGGCCAGCCGGGATCGATCCGGAAACCCTCATGATCCCGGACCGGCAGCGCTACGCCACGGGCAATCGCCCAGCCTTTTGCCCAGGCTTCTACCATAGTGGCTTTGCCATTATCCGGAACAAATTCATTCATCGTGATTCATTCAAATTAACGATAGTCCGTGAGAACATATCATAAAAAAACGGTGGCATCAACTACGCTCAGCCACCGTTTTCATAACCTTTCTTATTCCTCCTATTGGTGACTGAGCAAAGCCGAAGTCACCAAGGCGGAAGCTACCAGATGCTCACGCGTTTTTCTGCAGGCCTGTACATCCCGTCGCCGGGCTTCACACCAAAGGCATCGTAAAACTCCGTCATATTGCTCAGCGGCCCGATAGCACGGAAATTGCCCGGTGAGTGCGGATTGGTAGCGATCATTTGCTTAAGGTAAGCATCACGCATCAGCACTTTCCAGCCCTGCGCCCATGCCAGGAAGAAACGTTGCTCGCCGGTATATCCCGCCATAACAGGTGATGGTTTTCCATTCAGTGATTTTTTATAGGCATAATACGACATCGTTAATCCACCGAGATCCGCGATATTTTCGCCCTGCGTCAGTTCTCCGTTTACATGCAGCGTATCAATGGCGCCATAGCCATTGAACTGCTCAACGATGAGTTTGGTCTTACCTTTGAAATTTTTGTAATCATTTTCTGTCCACCACATTTTCAGGTTTCCATCTGCATCGAACTGCGAGCCCTGATCATCGAAGCCATGCGTGAGCTCATGCCCGATCACAGAACCCATCACGCCGTAGTTGTATGCGTCGTCTGCTTTCGGATCAAAGAAAGGCACCTGCATGATCCCGGCAGGGAACGCAATTTCATTGGAGGTAGGATTGTAGTAGGCATTTACCGTTGGCGGCGTCATGCCCCACTCCATGCGGTCTACAGGCTTACCGATCTTAGCGATCATGCGCCTGAACTGAAATTCGCTGCCGGCTGAAATATTTTTCCAGTACGATTCCCTGGTGATCGTCAGCGGGGTATAATCAATCCATTTATCCGGGAAACCGATCTTACGGATGATCTTATCAAGTTTCTGCTGTGCCTGCTTCTTCGTTTCTTCGCTCATCCAATCCCTTGTGTTGATCCGCTCACGGTATGAGGCGATCAGGTTGTCAATCATCGTTTCCACACGTTTTTTGGAATCGGCATTGAAATATTTATCCACATACAATTTACCAAGCGCTTCGCCCAACACGGCGTCTGTTGTGGCCTGCACACGCTTGTAGCGTGGCTTCATTTCTTTTTTACCGGCAAGCGTCGTTCCATTGAATTTAAAGCTCTCGTTCACAAAGCAGGAAGACAGGTAAGGTGCAGATTCCGCCACCAGCTTCCACTTCAGGAATACTTTCCAATCGGCAATGGAGATCGAATCCATCACACTATTCAGCTGCTTGTAAAAATCAGGCTGGTTGATGATGATCGTTTCCGGGGTCTTGATGCCAAGCGACGTGAAGTACATGTTCCAATTGATCTTTGGATAAGCTTTAAACAATTCCTCTTTGGTAAAAGGATTGTACTGCTTCTGTGGATCACGCTGCTCCACAGCATTCATCGCACCTTTAGCCAACCTGGTTTCAATGCTCATCACAATAGCCGCTTTTGCTTTCGCATCGGCAGGCAGGTTCCCCATGCATTCAAACATCCGGGCCACATGCAGCTGGTATTCATTTTTAATGGCTTCGTATTTGGATTCAAAATAAAAATCCTTGTCAGGCAAGCCCATCCCTGTTTGTGTCAGGTAACAGGCATTGGCATTGCTGTTCTTAAAATCGGAGTACACATAAAAGCCAAGCATGCCGCTCACGCCTTTTTTATTGAGGCTTGCAGACACCTTTACCAATTCATCCTTACTCTTGATCAGCTCGATAGCCGCCAGTTGCGCTTTAATAGGGCTCATCCCGTCTTTTTCCGCTTTCACGGAATCCATCCCGGTCAGGTAAAAATCCCTGATCTTTTGTGCATTGCTGCCCGGAGCGGCCTTCGTGTCCTTCGAGATCTCTGTCAGTAAGGATTTCAGGTTCTCAATATTTCCCTCATTGATCTCGTTAAAGCTTCCCCAGCTTCCATCGCTGGCCGGTATCTGCTGCTTTACCAGCCATTTGCCATTGGCGTAGCGGTATATATCATTTCGCGGACTTACAGAGGAGTCGATATAACTCAGGTTGATCCCCGGCGAAAGACTTTGTGAAAAAGCCTGCACACCAAGAAAAAGCAAGGAAGGGACAAGTAATTTTTTATGCATGGTCTGTTTAGTTTTTTGATAAATATAACAGGAATTTACCATGTAAAGAGGACATTTTGGATAAAATGCCTGATAGACTGATAAGCGGGATCAGCTGACAAAAATCTGAGGGGCCAGCCCTTCAATCAGGTGATTCTCTTCCGCTTTTTTAAAGAGCAGCTCCACCGCTCTACGGCCGGTTTCACCGAGATCAACAGAAAACGCATTCACATACAGGGCAATGTGTTTTTTCATGACTTCCTCATCCATTTCCTGGGCATGCTCCTTCACATAATCCATACAACTCTCAGGATTGGCAAAAGCAAATTCCACACTCTGGCGGACCAGGCGGTCGATGGTCCTTTGCAGCTCCGGATCAATGGAGCGTTTCACCACAATGCCGCCTAAAGGAATCGGCGCATGAATGAGGCTTTCCCAGAACTCGCCCAGATCCATGATCTTCTCCAGGCCTTTTTGCTGATAGGTGAAACGGTTCTCATGAATCAACAACCCGGCATCTACCTGCTGTGATAATACAGCGCCTTCGATATCGCTGAACAGGGTTTCTTTTTTGTTTGTTGCCTTTGGAAAAGCCAGTGACAACAGAAAATTAGCGGTGGTGTATTTTCCCGGGATGGCAATGCTTGCAGTATTGATATCGGCAATCGTGGTATGAGCATCTTTTACCAGCAAGGGGCCGCAGTTGAAGCCCAATGCGCTGCCGCTATTGAGTAAGGCATAGTGATCCGTTAAATACAAAAACGCATGATAGCTCAGCTTGGTAATATCGAGGTCCTGGCGGAAAGCCCTGTTATTCAAGGCTTCCACATCTTCCATCACGACCGAAAAATCAATGCCTTGTGTATCGATTTTTTTGTGCACCAGGGCATCGAAAATAAAACAATCGTTAGGGCAAGGAGAAAAACCGAGGCTGAAGTTCATGGCGCTTAGTGAATAGTGGTTAGTGATTGGTGGTTTGATTGTCATCTTCATTGACTTCGAGTCACGACATATCGTGATCAGTCATCGAACCGGTGGTTTCGTTATAATTACAAATTATTGATCCATTCAATTAAAAAATCATTCAGGTTCTTAATCGCCAAAGGCATCTGCCATTTGCTTTTATCACGCTTTTCAACATGATTGGAGATACTCCTGATCTGTACAACATTTCTGACATCGTGGCAAGCAGCAAAAAAGGCGGCGCCTTCCATGCTTTCAACATCCGGCTGGTACAATTGTTTAATCCATGCGATGGAACGTTCATTGCCATGCACGGTATTCACGGTAATGCCTTTTACCTGTTTTAAGGAAGCGAGTGGCGCAAAGCTGTCACTCAAACGGCCGGAAAACCGGTGTTCGCCGGGCAATCCCATCTGGTCGTAGCTTAAAAAGCCATCGCCGTCTTCCGCTCCCATCTCACTCAGGATATCTTCCGTCACATGCACCAGTGTTCCGGGTGACACAGACCTGTCGAAAGCGCCGCAAACACCTGCATTGAGGACAAGGTCGTAAGCCGCATTTGCGTAGCGCCCCATCGCATAGGCCGTATTTACCATGCCGATCCCGGTAATCAGCACCTCGATGTCGTGGCCTTTCACCGGCTTGCCTGCTTTGTAGATTCCCGGAGCGGTTGAGGGTATCTGCAAATATTCCAGCAAGGGTTTTACCTCAAATTGGGTGGCAGATACGATAAGAATGTGCATTTATATTAGTATTTTTGCTGAGTTAAAGTTACTATGATTTACATTACCCGCAAAGAACATTTTAATGCCGCTCACAAATTGTTTAATCCCAACTGGAGCGAAGAACAGAACGAAGCCGTTTTTGGGAAATGTGCCAATAAAAACTGGCACGGACATAATTACGACCTGTTTGTAACGGTAAAAGGAGAGATCAATCCCGAAACCGGTTTTGTTGTTAATTTAAAAGAACTCAGTACGCTCATTCGCCGCGATGTGACGGATGTGCTCGACCATAAGAACCTCAACCTGGACGTAGCCGGAATGCCGGTGATGCCTTCCACCGAGAACGTTGCTGTTTTTATCTGGAACATTCTCCAGGGGAAAATTAAAGACATGGGCGCCGCGCTGCACTGCATCAAGCTCTACGAAACCGAGAGCAATTACGTGGAATATTTCGGAGAATAGAAAACTATACGGCCTCACTGTTGTTATTTTAAAAATTGTTTTATGCTGAACGAAGAATTTGAACATGAGCTTAATGGCTACAAGAAAATAGACCAGTATAATGATAAACTGGTAGAATCTATTTCCGATATGTACAAAAATATCCTGGACGATGTCGGAGAAAACCCACACCGTGAAGGATTGGTGAAAACACCGGTGAGGGCCGCCAAAGCCATGCAGTTCCTGACCCAGGGCTACGACCTCAACCCTGCCGAAGTACTGCGCTCAGCCATGTTTAAGGAAGATTACAGCCAGATGGTGATCGTGAAAGACATTGAGGTGTATAGCCTCTGCGAACACCATCTCCTGCCTTTTTTCGGGAAAGCCCATATTGCCTATATTCCCAACGGCCACATTGTAGGCCTGAGCAAGCTGCCCCGCGTGGTGGATGCCTTTGCCCGCAGACTGCAGGTACAGGAGCGCCTCACCAACGAAATCCGCGACTGTATCCAGGAAACACTGCAACCCCTTGGCGTAGCTGTGGTGATGGAATGCTCGCACCTCTGCATGCAGATGCGCGGTGTGCAAAAACAGAACAGCGTAACGACCACCTCAGCCTTTACCGGCGAGTTCCTGAAAGACCCTACCCGCAAGGAGTTTATCAGCCTCATCAGTACCAGGCTGCACTAGGAGTCTCATTTTCTTCCTATTTTAGAAATTCTTAAGCAACAATCGGATTTGGGTATATCAAATATCCCTTTATATTTGTTGCGTGAAAAACACATCCGTGTATATCAAGCGAATTAGCTTCTGTTGCCACCCCATGTGGTATTGCTGTATGGCAAGCTAATTCCTGCACTTTCGTTTTATTTTCTTTAAAATTTTACCATGTTTGCACTTGATGTACAGGACCAGATCCTGGATAAATTAAATACACTGATCGTCGTGTTGACTACCGACGGCCGCATCGACTACGTGAGCCGCTCGGCTCAGCAATTGCTGGGCTATCGCTCGCAGGATCTGCTGGGAAACAACTGGTGGGAAATGACCCGTTCCTCCAGGCCCGAAGGCGAGGTTGTGAAGCAAAAAATTTTACAGGCACTGAACATACAGCAGGATTCCACCCAAACCTTCGAGCATGAGCTGCGCACCGCTGCTGGCGGGAGAAAATGGGTTCGCTGGAACGTGTCTTACCTGGATGAAGGGCAGCTCATCGGCGTAGGTTACGACATCACGGATAAAAAGCTGAATGAGAAGCGCCTGCTTGAAAGCAACCGGCAGCTGCTGCAACAGAACAAGGATATCACCGACAGCATTCACTATGCCCAGCGCATTCAGCAGTCTATCCTGCAAACGGCAGATGTGCTCACAGGCTATTTCAGCGAATCGTTTTTATTGTACAAGCCCAAAGATATTGTAAGCGGCGACTATTACTGGTTCTATGAAGATGCGCAGTTCCGCTACGTGGCGGCGGTCGACTGCACCGGGCATGGCGTGCCGGGAGCGATGATGAGCATGGTGGCCAATTCTATTTTCAAGGAAGTATTCATCAACCAACAGCAGAAAGAGCCTTCCCTGATCCTGAAAGCGCTCGACACGGAATTGGGGAAAGCCATCAACCGCAATAAGGACGCTGCCTTCAGCGATGGCATGGATGTGGCCTTGGCAAGAATTGATAAAGGCTCCAACGCATTGGCTTTTGCCGGTGCTTTCCGCTCCCTCCTCCTTCTGCGCCGGGGCGAAGTGCTTGAGTTAAAGGGAAGCCGCTACCCCATTGGTTTTTACTCGGGTGTGGAAAAGCAATTCGATACAACACACTTCGGGCTTCAACCACAGGATTGCCTCTACCTCTACACCGACGGATTCATCGATCAGTTTGGCGGGGAAAAGGATAAAAAGCTGAATAAGTTCCATTTCAAAGAGCTCCTGAAAACGGTTCACGACATGAACATGGAAGAGCAGGAAGCTTTCCTGGAATATGCTTTTAATAACTGGAAACAGGACCAGGAGCAAACGGATGATGTGCTGGTGATTGGAGTGAGAATATAAAAATCAGTATTTTATTTTTTCGGCGCCGGTGCCATGTTCGCTTTACCTTTTGGAGCCGACAAATAAAAATGCCAGAGAATCATGGTGGCCACGGTCCGGTATGGCTTCCAGTGAGCGGCAACTTCAACTATCTTTTCCTTCGTCGTATCTACTGGCAATGCTTTAGCACGCTTAAGCGCATTCACAGCGGCAAGGTCACCGGCCGGAAACAAATCGGCACGCTGCAAAACAAACATCAGGAAGACATCTGTCGTCCAGTTGCCGATGCCTTTCAGCGAGGTGAGTTTTTCCCTGACCTCATCATTGGACAAGGTTTCCAACTCCTCAAGCACTAACTTTTTTTTGACAATGGCTTCCGCCAGTCCCCTGATGTACATGGTTTTCTGGCGGCTCACATAACAGGCGCGCATCTCTTCATCATTCAATGCCATCACTTTCTTCGGCGTCAGTCCTTTGGTGTATTCCTCTAATTTTTTCAGAGAAGCCAGGGCCGAGGCCAGCGATACCTGTTGTTCCAGGATAATATGCACCAGCGTTTCGAAGCTGTTGGGCCTCGTCCACATGGGCGGGTAGCCATAGGCTTGAATGATGTGCTGCAGCTCCGGGTCGGCTTTCGCGAGCTTATCGCAGATGGTTTTAAAACTATATTTTGAAAACGATTCAGGCATCAGGCATGTGTGTGTGTGTTAATCCCACAGGTTCAATTGCAGATTCGGATCTTCCAGTCGCAACAAATAATTCTTCGTGCTGAGCCCGCCTGCAAAACCAACCAGGTCCCCTGAGGCGCCAATCACGCGGTGGCAAGGCACAATAATGGAAACCGGATTTTTGTTGAGCGCACCTCCCACAGCCCTCACCGCTTTCAGGTCGCCGAGCTGCTTAGCCAGGTCGCCATAGCTTTTTGTTTTCCCGAAAGGAATGCCCAGTAAGGCTTCCCACACTTTCTTCTGAAAGTCGGTGCCAATGAGGTCCAGCGGAAGATCAAAAACGCGTCGCTTCTTCACAAAATACTCCTTCAGCTGACGCTCTGTTTCCAGCAGCAGCGCATGTTCCTGCTCTTCTTTCAAATCACGCGTCCCAATCCTTAGCAGGTCTTCGGCATTCCACAAAACCGCCACCAGCCCTTTGTCACCGGCAATGAGCCGGAGCCTTCCTACCGGGGAATCCATGTCTTTATAGGAATAACATTCTGAACTAAGATCTTCCATGTTTACAGCGTTTTGGTTTCCAGGCCAATGTTGAACAAAGCATCGATGCAGCTCAGGCCGGGTACAAAGTCTGAGCCGATGGAGAATACCTGGTAATATGGTGTGATCTGTTCTTCTGCCGGATGTGGCATTTCCCTCAGATCCGTCAGGCCCGAAGGATGTGGCTCATAGCGCTCCGTGAAGCGGATCTCCTTCTTCACCCGGAGGATGTGCAGAACAGACTTCAGCAGGGCCGTATTATATTCCATCAGGAGCTCAAAGCGCTGCTCATAGAAAGGCCTCAAATCATCTTCAAAAAATTCGAAATAGGGCGAGCCCTTGTAGGCACTGGTAATGGTGCGCCAATGCTGCTGCTGCCAGTTTTCGGCATAGGAAATGCGTTTCCGGGAAGTGATTTCCTTATCTGCTTGTTTTCCGAGCGGGATGGATAAGGATAATTTCCCGTTGGCCGTAAGGATCTCACAGCGGTTGCGGTAGCTTTGTTTCACAAAGTGTTCCTGCCCTTCCAGCAGCACCTCATCTGCCCGGAGCACTTCCCGGAGATACCCTAAGGACGGCAGGTAAGCCGTTGTCAAAAGAAGGGAATTCCGGTTCATTAATGGATGCCTTTAAAGATGCGGTCCCAGCGAATGCCGGTATGGTACAGCTTATCGTTTGAATAAATGACGCGGGTGGCTTTGCCGATGATGTGATCTTCCGGCACAAAACCCCAGTGGCGGCTGTCCTGCGAGTTGTGGCGGTTATCGCCCATCATGAAATAATAATTCTGCTGAATAACGTAAGAAGGCGAAAACGCCCCGTTGATGAACACGGAGTCATGCTTCAGCTCCAGCGTATTGCCTTCATACACGCTGATGATGCGCTCAAAAAAACACAGGTTCATCGAATCCAGGCGCACGGTATCGCCTTTGGCCGGAATCCTGACAGGCCCATAGTTATCCACGTTCCACTTGTAGTGGTTATTGAAGGGAAACACAAACTCGTCCCACATTTCCTGCTTCTCGGTATTTTTTTCGATGCCTGTAATAAAGGTTTTGCTTCGCAGCGTATCGGCCAGCGCATCGGTGAGCGTAAACGAATAGTCGTTGTTATCGGAGATCTTGCCGCCTTCGCGCAGCTGGTAGTGTTCAATAAAAGCCGAATCCAGCAGGGTGGACGATTTGATATGGTAGTTATGCTGCAGCAGCGCTTCATCATCGGTAGCCTGGTTATTTACATACACCGCGCCCTTCTCAATCCGGAAGCTATCGCCCGGTAAGGCCACACAGCGTTTCACAAAATAAGAGCGGTGATCGACAGGGTATTCGCTTTCCTGGGGATAGTTGAACACAACCACATCGTTCCGCTCCACGTCCGGGCTTCCGAACAAGCGCAGATAGGGCAGCTCGATCAGCGTGGAATAGAATTTCTGGTTGACGAAAGGCAGGCTCAGCAGGGTTTTAGGCAGCCTGGGCCCATAGGAAAGCTTGTTGATGAGCATGAAATCGCCCGTGAGCAGGCCTTTTTCCATAGACGGGGAGCTTACCGGCGAAATCTCGAAAAAGAAGGTACGGAGAAATAGCACACACAGGAAAGAGATGCCAATGGCTTTAGCCCATTCTACCAGTACCTGCCTGTGTTTCAGAAATCGGTTCACCATACCTTTCAAAGATAACCAAAAAAGGTAAGCGACTTTAGGAGGCTGTTAAATTATAATGTAAAATTATTGGAGACTACCCGATTCGGGTAATTGATGTTTGGGCGCCAGACGGGCTGTCGCCACTCGCTCTTTGTTTGCCCTCCGGGACAAACAAAGGAGCTCAAACACATGGCTCCATCCCTGGCGCAGCAATCTGCCACGGAACGAATCCTCTGAACTTTGAGCTAAACCCGCGTGAAGGAGAGAACGAAAATCCTTTTGGAGGCTGATCATGACCTGTCGTGACCCGAAGCCCCAAAAGATTGGAGTGATAGCCTGTCCGCGTTAGCGGCACGCCCAAAAACGTTAAATACACTTACGCTTTCATCACAAATCCGGTCATCGTATTACGGATTCTCTCCTTTTTTGAAAATAACGGCAAAAAAAATCCTTCCACTGGAAGATGGAAGGATCTGAAGCAATTTAAAAAGTTTAACCCTTAATTATACCCTACTCAATTGCTTTATCTTTATTAGTTGAGGCTTATCGCCGGAATTTTTCCTTCGTTGATAAGCATTTGTGTTTTTTTCTTGTGGTCTTCGAAGCTACCGAAAGCCAAAGCATCCAACATTTCCATACGCGACATGTTCGGATTTCCGAATTGCTTGCGGATATCTTCCGAGCAACGGTCCACGTATTTCTCAAAACGGTTGGGAGCCCACAGGTAATCTTTTTTTACCATCTCCTTTTCGATCTTAAACTCCTCCGGCAAACCTCCTTCGATTTTTGATTTGATTTCCAGGCCCTCATACGATTTAGGCAACTGGCGGTTATCAAATAAAAACGGCTTAGAGATCATGATCACATGTTTCTTGCGTTTTGGGTCTATCATTGATAAACCCTCAATTCTTAACCCCTTTTTTTTAAGAGGTCCGAATTTTGATTCAAAGCTTTTTAAAATCTCAAACATGGTCGTGCAGTTACAGTTATTAACAAAGGTACGGTGATAAATGTCAATAACAGAACTTATTAGACGAATCCCGGTTTTGAACTCAGTCAAAATATGTTGAAAATCGGTTTCTTACTTGTTGATTAACTGTTAAAAAACGGTTAATTAAATTTTAAAACACTGATTACCAATACCTAAAGAATGAAAAACGCATTGTGTAAAAAAGCCCGGCGAAGGACTTTATTAACAATTCTGCCAGGGTGGATTATCGTTGAACAGCCTTTTTAAGGCTGCCAAATATCCAAAAAATATACAGATTTTAGAACATAGAGGCCTTCACCGTTTTAGATCCGAAATCGAGGATGGCATCAATGAAATGATAAGGTTTATACCCATTGATGGCTGCCTGGTGATAAATGCAGGTAGCCGGTGTCATCCCCGGAAGTGAATTGACCTCGATAAAGATCACCTCCACATGCTCGGGATCAAAAATACGCACGAAAGCATCGATCCGGCAATAGCCCATGATATTGAGCACCCTCGCCGCAGCGCCCAGTGTCTCTTTGATCTTATCGGAAATTTGCTGGCGCTCGTGACTATCTCTTGAGTAGCGGGCCGGTGTGATGTTCTGCCCCTGCCCTGCCAGGAATTTTTCCTCAAGGCTCAGGATATCGCCCTCCGCCAGGGCTTCCGAAGCTTCAAACACTTCGTAATCGATCCCACCAGTGGCATTGAGCTTCGTGAGCATTCCACCGGTAATTTCCAGAAAGTGCTTCGCCCCGTTCTTCCCGATCAGCTCTTCCACCAGGATGACCTGCTTTTGCGGAAACTCTTCCTTAGGCTTGATGTGCAGGGTTTCTGCAGCCTTCGGATCAAAGTCTTCCGATTTGCGGAAAATGAGCGTGGCAAAGGCTTCGAACTCTTCAAAGTTCTTAATCTTTTTCACAGCGCTGCTGCAACCGTCATCCACAGGCTTCGCAATCAGCGGATACTGATAGTCGTTGGTGAGCGTTCGCTTAATATTCTCTCTATCGTTCTTCCAGTCCTCTTCCGTCACCAGGCGGTGTTTCGCTACCAGGAAGCCGTTCTGAGAAAGAATCTCGTTGGTTCTGTATTTATCAATCGTAATCGAAGAGCTTTCCTTGCCCGATCCGTTATAGGTGAGGCCTACTTTTTCCAGCTGCTCCTGCACCGCGCCATCCTCGCCCGGCCGGCCATGCAGGGCAATAAAGACCTGCTCTACCGCCTGCGCCAGCTGCGCATAGTTCAGCTGCTTCGGTGCCAGCAGATTATTCGGCGAACCGTATTTTCCGGTAATGGTGCTGCACTCTTCAATGATCGTCTGAATGGCAGGATGAATTTTCCAGTGATCGATCTTATCTTTAATATCATCCGCATTGTCTTTCAGCAAGGCATTTACCGGGATCTGGTACATGAGGTGATTGTCGTGATTCCCCGTGAGGAAAACAGGGATCGGCGCATATTTCTCTGAAGAGGCCAGCTTTTCAAAAATATTTCGTCCGCTTTCTACCGAGATATGCCTTTCGGAAGAATAGCCCCCGAGGATCACCGCTACCGGAATCTTGTTATTCGCAGCATTCTTCTCGTTCTGTAAGAAGTGATCGAGCTTATGCAAGAGGGGCTCATATAACGCGGCGCCCTTGCTGCTATGAATGCGCTTGCTTAAAGAGGCACGGATGATGTAAGTCAGGAATTGCGATGGCGTAAGGCCGATCTCTGCCGCCTGGTGGAAGAAGAACGAGGAGGGCATCATGCCCGACGTGGTGTTCGGGTCGTTGAGGTATACCTTCCCGTCATTTCCTAAAAAGCCGTCGATCCGCGCATACACATCGAAGCTCAACTCGGAAAACAAGCGCTCACATTCCTTACGGATGGCGGCAATCTGCTCGTTGCTGGCTTCTATCGGCGTGATCTTCCGCGACAGGCCCGGCAGGTATTTGCTGCGGTAGTCAAAGAGCTCCTTGCCTTTACGAATCTCCGTAGGAGGCAGGGCAATCACTTTATTATTGGAGTCTGTGTCTTCGAGAACGATGCAGGAAAATTCCTTGCCTTCAATAAATCCTTCCACGATCACCGTGCTTTCTCCGTCCATCGCTTCCAGCACAAAGCCTTCCGTGTGGTCACAATTCTCATCGAGGTAAGCGATGAGCTCATAAGGATTATAAAATTTAATCTGGCCTTTATCTTCTTTAAAAGACAAGGCTGTATTGATGAACAGCGGCATGCCAATGCCTTCACGGATATCGGAGAGCGTGCGCACCTGCTCGATTTTTTCTTTGGCAGATAATTTTTTCCATTCCGCCGAGTCGAGCCATTTGGTGAAAAAGGCTTTCTCTACCGCCGACATAAAGCCGTGGTTGCTGTCTTCATTAAAAATAGAAATGCCAATCGAAGAGCCCTGGTTGGCGGGCTTGATCACCATCGGGAAACCGATCTCCTGTTTCGCTTTTTCCCAAAGGCCTTTGACGTTTCCGGAAATCCAGTCGCTACGGTCGATGGTAAAGTAAGTCGGGCTGTTGAAGCCGGCGTTTACCATCAATCGTTTTTGCACGCTTTTGTCGATGCCAATCGCACTCGGCAAAATACCGCTTCCGGAATAAGGAATGTGCAGATACTCCAGCAAGCCCTGGATACGGCCGTCTTCACCGTAAGGCCCATGTAAGGCCAGGAAGGCAAAATCGATCATAGAAGCCAGCTGGTTCAGCTCTACTTTTTTTCCAATCTCCGCAATCAGCTCATCCTGCTCCGGAATGCTCAACGCACCGAGGTTTTCGGCATAGTACTGAAAATCGGTATTGGAAGCCGGAATGAATTCCACTGGCGGATAGAAATCCCGGATCGTCCCCTTGTACACAAAGTTCCAGTCGAGCAGCACCATGTTCCCGAAGGAATCCACAAAGAGAGGAATGGCTTCAAACACAGACTTGTTAAGGTTATCGTACACAGTTCTGCCGCCGGCAAAAGAGATTTCACGTTCTTTTGAGCGTCCGCCGAACAAGATTCCGATTTTTATTTTTGACATGGATATCGTAAAAATTTGATGAATGAATGGATTAATGGATATAACCACTAAGCAGCTTTAAAGTTAGCACACTCATCAAAAAAACAGGTACAGCAGGAAATAAACTATGAACCAAAGATTGTTAAATAAATAGCGTCCTGGCGCACCTAAAAGCACTCTCCGATGGTAAAGTAAAAGCCTTTGTTATAGGCATCGGAGTAGCCGTAATCCACCCGCAGGTTGAGCTTCTCTTTTTCCAGGATCGAAAGCCTGAGCCCCCCGCCGAAACTATACTTGATGGAACCGGTATTGATGTTTTTGGGCTTATCGTACACATCGCCAAAACCACCGAACACGCAGGCGCTGAACCTCCAGAAAACGGGCGCCCGGTATTCCGCAATGACCGAATACATGGAATTGTCGCGGTAACGCCCCTGGTAAAAGCCCCGGAGATTCCCTGCCCCGCCCAGCGTCGCCATTGAGCGGAAAGGCGTTTGCCCGAAGGTGTAATAGTTATAGAGCTGGCAGGCGATCACATGGTCTTTAAAAACGCGCTTAAACAGGCGTGCTTCGACCGTCCATTTATTGAAGGAATAGTCGGACACAAAGCCTTTATTGTAAGTGGTGAACTGGCTTTGCAGGAAAATGCCTTTCGTCGGCCAGAAGGTAGAGTTCCGGGTATCGTAGCTGGCGCTAAGCCCAAGCCCCAGCACATTGTAATTGGTTTTTCCATAAAAAAAGGAAGAGTCCATGAGGCTTCCTTCGTTATACCGCACCTTGAAGATGTTCTGAAAGTCTTCCAGAACCCCAAAGAACAGGTGCTTCGAGAACTTCCGCTTGATATGCGTGCTGATATTGAAATTCTCGAAGGCATACTTTTCCTCGGATTCATTCCGGTTGTACTGGCCGATCCCCCAGAACTTATCGGGGAAATAGTTGTGTGTGGTATTAAAATACAGAATGTACCGCTCCTTCGGAAAATAGATGGTAGCATCAATAGACTGAATATTCTGCTGGCGCTCGGAAAAGATCCCGATCACCTGCACCATAGATACCCGCGTGAGGCTATCCCTGCGCTCCGTGGTTTTAAATGACAAGGAACCCGACAGACCATAAGCCCAGCCGGTTTCCGGCGTCCGGAACAACGTCGGGATCACCAGATAGTTGACCTTACGCGTAGTGTCGGGCCTTAGCTGTGCGGAAAGTAGTACCGGGAGGCAAAGGAGAAGTATGAGGAGTTTTATGCCAGGATGAGTTCCGTTTTTTTTCGGAACAATGCTTCGATATGCTGATTTTTCGCCTGACATGTCGTTGACTTCGAGAGCCTCAGTCAACGAATGGTGGTTGAGGCTCTCGAAACCACCATACAGAATTTCAATATTTACACTAATTTAGTTCTGAAAAAACTCAGCAGCTGGTAGGTAATCAGGGCATCCATTTCACAGTACTCCACCAATTGCTCCTTTGCTGTTTCCGCTTCTATGGCATTCTGCGCGCCGAGCCCTTCGTACATGTACATCGCTACAATCCCCGACTGCACATCCAGCTTGTCAAAGCCGGCTTCCTGGTTTACCACAGGTGCAATGCTCTTGAGGCTGAAATTTCCTTTCATGTCGGGATGGTAATAATTTCCTTTGCGAATCGGTTCCGCCAGGTCTACGATCTTTGATTTAAACACGGCAATGTCTTTGGCGTATTCCGGGAAAAGCTCTGCCAGCTGGTTCAGCACCGACTCCTCCAGGGCCTTATCAAACATCAGCACGGTTTCAAAAGATTTCGTTGCCTCCAGGATCTGCTCCAGAAACATTTTTCTCAGGTCGTCTTCAAAAGGCTTGAAATAGCTATAGCGCTTCAGCTTTCCTTCTTCCTCATATACCATCGAGAAGAGGAAAGGGATCTGCTGAAAGGGCTTTGTTCCCTGGTAAAAGGGAACTGCGGGCATCCACACTTCAATGTCGAGGCTGCAATAAGGGCTTTTGATTCCTGAGATAAAAGAACCAATCTCCTTCACGTCGACCTGTTCTTTTTGCTCGATCACCGCCTTCACCTGCACTTTCACTTCCTTATGCTCGATTGTATTCAGGTCGATCTCATCGATGCGACGGATATTGTTATCATACAACTCAAACATGGCCTGCTTGGTGAGCTTGCCCAGCGCCATCACCGAATTGGGATCGCCGGTATTCTTCCAGCAGGTGCCCAGGAAGTCGCACTCATAGGGCTGAAAACAGTGTGTGCCGATTTTGATATCCGGAATTTTATTCTGCTCAAGAGTCAGCCTTGCCACTTGTGTTTTATGCTCAAAGTAGCTGAGGTTTTTAGTCGCATCTTTTAAAACCGAGGTTTCTTTGAAAAGTCCTTTGATATTAAGCTCTCCTTCGAGTACATATTTCGAATTGAGTGTGAGCAAATTGAAATCCACCAGTTGAGGCAGGCAGTTCTTGATCACATAATACTGGAAGCAGGCATCTTTCACATAGGTCTCGGTAATCTTCAGAGAGCTCTTGACTTCATAGGCTATCCAGGCATCGCCTGCTTTATGAAGGATATCCACCATCACCAGCAGGTCGTTATGAATAAAGGTGGCTTCGTAGATCGTGTCGGCGCCACTTTCGATGAGCTCTTTGGTACGCTGTGCAAACAATTGCTGATCCCGCTTCTCGCCGGCAGTGACATCCGTACCACCCGGAAAGAGCTGCTGCGCCAGGATCCCGACATCGGTCCCCCGCTTAAAGATCAGCTGCTTTTCCTTCGACAGGGAATCTCTCAGGTAAGGGTGATTCCTGTACAGGTAGAAGTGCTTGAGGCATTGCTCCGCTTTAATGAAAGCCGATTTACTGATCAGGGCGCTCATAGACATTTGGTAACGCTGTCCCAGAGCAGATCCGCAGACCTGTCCCAGGAGTAGATGGCTTTCCTTGTTTTTCCTTTTTCGATCAGCTGTTCGCGCAGGGAAGCATCGCGGTACAAACTTTCCATGCCTTTGGCAATGCTGTTCACCTCAAAGGGATCTACCATAAGCGCGGCATCGCCTGCAATCTCCGGCATGCTGGTGGTATTACTGCTGATCACCGGTACATCGCACTGAAAGGCTTCCACGATGGGAATTCCGAAACCTTCGAAATAAGGTACGAAGGCCAGGGCAAAGGCCGAGGCCATGATCTTTTCGAGCTCAGGCTGTTGTTGACGGCCAACAAAAAGAATGTCCTGCCTGTAGGCCGACTGATCGATCACGCGCTTGACATCTCCTTCACTGACATACAAAGCACCCACCAGGAGCAGCTTCATATCTGATCCGGTTTGCTCCTTAAAACGGCTGAATGCAGCCACCAGGCGGTTGAGATTTTTACGCGGGCTTTGTGAGCCTACAAATAAAAAATAAGGCTTGCCTTCCGAATACTGCTTGCGCACCGCCTCCTGTTCCGCTTCCGGCAAGGGCTTAAAGCCTTCGTTAATGCCGTTGTATACCACATCAATCTTTTCCGGGTTAATGGCGTAATGCGTTGCAATATCCTGCTTGCTGTATTCTGAAACGGTCGCGATGCGGGTAGCGGCTTTGGCGTATTTCGGAAAAAAATAGTTGTAGTAGCGGCTCGTCAGTGATTTCAGATCCCTGGGATTATGCAGGAAATTAATATCGTGGATCACCGGCAACTGTTTGCATTTGGCGCCGGGCGACAAAAATCCGTCGGGCGACAAAAACACATCCGGCTTCATGCGGTTCAGCAGGTTCTTCACGGAAACGTGGAACCAGGCGTAATATAAAAAGGGATGCCGGGCCTGTGGGCCAAGCACTAAAGGTGTGATATTATCAGAGAAGATAAAACGGTCGCTGAAATCCCTGTCGAACAGAAATACAAAATGAACATCAGGATGTTTTTGTGTGATACGCTTCAGTGTTTGATAACTAAACCACCCGATTCCATCCAGCTTATCTTCGATTAATAACCGGGTATTGACGACTACTTGCAATGCATTAATTTTACTGCAAAATAAGGGATTTTTCAACATAAAAACCGGATTTTCATCTAAATTTATAGTTTTACAATTCCGGTATCTCATCTTATTTTTTTAACGTTCGTTGTGAACGCCACCCATGACCTTAGACTGATTTTTTATACATTAGCTTGTTACCATTGCCTATGTCAACGATCAAGGAAAAATTCGCCCACCAATCCTTATATACCAAGATCATCCTGGCATTCCTCTTCGGCTGCATTGTGATGCTATGCTCCTGGCTCATTGCCAAGGTTGTATTCCGGGAAACCTTTCTCACCATCGAAAAGATCGGCCAGCCGAATCCCAAGCTGCGCATCGTCAATTCCCTGCTGGTCAGAGTCCATAACCTCGACCAGGTTCAGCGGCTCAACATCATTCAGAATGGCGAAAATGCCCAAACCGCCCTTATCAACGATTCCAAAAACATCATCCTCTCGCTCGACACCCTGCAAATGCTCTACGGCGACGATAGCCTGCAGGTGAAGCGTCTGGAACGCATGAAAGACGTGCTGCTTCAAAGGGACCGGCTTTTTCTCAAATACCTGAAGTTTCACGAAGAGCTCATTCACAACAAATCGTTTTCCAGCAGCATGCGCGAGCTTTCGGATTACATTTCGCAAAGCATGAAGCGCAAGGACAGCAGCATCGTGACGATGAAGCAAAAGATTACCACCACAACGCTGGACCTGCCTAAGGAGGAGGTTGAACCGAAAAAGCAGGAATCCTTTTTCAGGCGCCTGTTCTCCCGGAAAAAATCGGGATCGAAAACAAAAAACGGGGGTAAAAAACAAATTACGGAAGATGTGACCACCACGACCGATACGCTGGCTGTCGCGCAACGGGACAGCTTCATCAAGGACATGGAATCGGCCATCGGCACCATCGAAAAAGACCAATACAGCAAAGGCTCCCGGCTCATCAACCACGAGATGAAGCTGGCCAATGCCAGCAATACCTTCATCAATGAGCTTCAACTCATTCTTTACCAGATCCAGCAGGAAGAGATCAGCTCCCTGCAGGCAAATACCCGGCAGCTCAGCGATGTATTCAGCAGTGCCTTTAACCGCGTAGGCCTCATCCTGCTGATTTTTATGATCCTCACCATTGGGCTGATCTTCCTGATGTTTTCGGATCTTTCACAAAGCAACCGCCACCGGCTGGAGCTGATCGAAGCCAAAGAAAAAGCGCAGTATATGGAAAAGGTGAAGGAGCGTTTCCTCGCCAACATGAGCCACGAGATCAGAACGCCGCTTCAATCCATTATCGGCTATTCGGAACAGCTCAAAAGCATGGAGACCTCAGGCAAGGATTATGCGGAGGCCATTTACCGCTCATCGGGCTACCTGCTCCAGATCGTGAATGAGATCCTCGACTACAGCCGCATCAGCTCCGGAAAATTCAAGTTCGAAAGCTCCGGGTTCAGCATGGAAGAGGTGCTGGCCGAGATAGCGGATACCATCGAAAGCCAGGCCGAAAAGCAACAGATCCAGTTTAAATTTAAAAGCGATATTCCGACAGACAGCCTTCATAAAGGCGACAGCTTCCGGTTGAAACAGATCCTGTACAACCTGCTGAACAATGCGGTGAAGTTTACGGAAAAAGGAGAGGTGAGCTTTACGGTAAGCTCTACAAGCGATGCTAAAAAAACGCAATTCGTATTCGAGATCAAAGATACAGGCATTGGTATCGATGAGCAGCAGATGAAATACATCTTCAACGCTTTTGAACAGGCCAGTGAAAGCACGCAACGCCACTTCGGCGGCACGGGCCTGGGACTTAGCATTACCAAAACGCTGGTAGACATGCAGCGCGGACAAATCGGGGTGAAAAGTAAAAAGGGAGAAGGGACAACCTTTACTGTGACACTCGGTTACCTGAAAGCAGCTGTGCGGGAAGTCAGCGTGGAGCAGAGCACGGAAACAGAGATCTTGTCTTTTGTAGGAAAAGTACTGATCGTGGACGACGACGAGCTGATCCTTCAACTCTGCTCACTGATCTTAAACAAACACGGGATCGATCATGTTTGCTTTCAATCTGCAGAGGAGCTGTTAGCCAAGCCTTTCGACCCTTCTATCAAGCTTGCCCTGATCGACATCCGCATGCCGGAGATGAGCGGCATTGAGCTCTGCAAAAGGCTCAGGCAGACAGCTCCTGCGGGCACCACGTTCGTAGCGCTCACCGCCGAAGTATTGCCCGATGAGATCGAGCGTATGCTGAGCGAGGGCTTCGACAGGGTCCTGCTCAAGCCTTTCCGAGAAACAGACTTGCTGCTCACACTGGTGAGCACAGAACCTGGTACGACGCAACGCGCCACAAGCGGTGCCGGCTTCGACCTCAGCATCCTGCGCAGCATGTGCGGGAATGACGACCAGGAATTACGGAATATCCTCCTGCTGATGCACCGGGAAACAGAGAAGGACCTCGCGTTGCTGAAAACACTTTCCATAAGCACCAACGTCAAAGAATTGAAAGAGCTGTTTCACAAGCTGGCCGCCAGAACCGGGCAGGCCGGCGCAGCCAGGCTATCGGCGGCTTTCAGGGCCTGGGAACAACAATTGGGAACGGACAAGGGATTTACGGAAGAAGAGATGAACTACCTCATCTCGGCCCTTGAAAATTTTGCAGGAAAGCTGCAGGATGCCATGCACACTTAAGCTTCGATGCCGTAGCGTGCAATCTTCATGTACAGGGTCTTGCGGTCGATGTTGAGGATCCCGGCAGCTTTGGATTTGTTATACTTCACCTCTTTGAGCGTTTTAATGATCAGCTCCTTTTCATTGGCTTCATTCATCGCGCGCAATTCCTTTTCCTGCTTGATGGGAACAACTTCCGTCAGGCGCATTTCCTCCGGAATATTGTCTACTTCGATGAAAGGTCCTTTGGCCAGCAAAACCGCGCGCTTGATGGTATTCTTCAGCTCCCGGAGGTTGCCCGGCCATTTATACGTTCTGAAAATGGCCATGGCCTGTGGCGATACGCCTTCTATCGATTTCGACAGCTCCTTATTGGATTGCTGAATGAAATGATCGATGAACAAAGGCAGGTCCTCTCCCCTGTTCCTTAAGGCAGGCACCCGGATGCTGAACTCGTTGACACGGTGATATAAATCCTCACGGAAAGAGGCATTCCTCACATTGGTGATGAGGTCTTCGTTGGTAGCTGTAATAATGCGCACATCCACTTTGATGGGCTTGTTCCCGCCTACCGGCTGGATGATGCGCTCCTGGATGGCCCTCAGTAATTTGACCTGCACCGGGTAAGTTAAGTTCCCGACCTCATCGAGAAAAATCGTACCACCGGAAGCCATTTCAAATTCTCCTTTTTTATCGTTGATCGCGCCGGTAAAGGCTCCTTTGATATGCCCGAACAATTCGCTCGAAGCGAGCTCTTCCGATAAGGCTCCACAGTCGATGGCTACAAAAGGCCCCTCGGACCTGGTGCTGAGGCGATGGATGCTCCGGGCGATATTTTCCTTTCCTGTACCGCTTTCTCCTAAGATCAATACCGTCATATTCGTGGGAGCAATCAGCTCGATGTGCCGCATCAGCTCTTCGGAAGCTTCGCTCTCGCCTTTGACGAACGTCGGCAAAAAAACCGCTTCGTTTTTGGCCGCTGAGCCTGCCGAAGCGTCCTTGTCCTGCAGCGCTTCGGAAATTACCATCAGCAGCTCTTCAGGATTTACCGGCTTGGTAATGTAGTTGCGGGCGCCCATGTGAATGGCTTTGACGGCTGTACGGATATCATGAAAGCCGGTCATCATCACTACCGGAATTTTCATACCGGCCTCGGTCATTTCCTTGATGAGGTCGAAGCCAGTACCGTCGGGCAAATGGTAATCCAGCAGAACCAGATCATAGGGATCTTTATGAACAGCGGCCGAGCCTTCCTTTAAATTGGGAACGGTATGTACTTCATATTTCTTTCTTCCAAGAAAATTTTCTATGATCTGCGCAAATGCCGGATCATCTTCTATGAGCAGGATACGTGTCATGGTAGTGGAACGCCTTACAAGTTTAAGAATAAATACAAACAAAGGAAAGCCGGACGGTATCCGGCTTTCCTAAAAAAACAAAAAAGGTGTGCTTATTTCAAAAGAGTGCCTTTTTCGTCAAACTTTAGCGTTTTGGTTTCTTTTTTCTCATTCGCTACAGATACTTCATAGTGGGAGGCTGTTGCTGATTTTACAAGAGCCGCACTCTGGATAGCCCATCCTTTGTATTCGTCGGCAGCTAATGTTTTTTTGATGGGCTCAGGAAGCTCTTCAGGTTTTACTGCCGTTTTTTCATCATCGTTCAATACGCTTACAGCTGTAGTGGACACTGTGTTTGACGCGTAAACTGTGTTTGCTGTGAAAGCGAGACCGAGGCAGAATGCCATTGCAATTAATTTTTTCATGATTCGTTTTTTGGTTTATAAGGTTAATTTTATTCTGCGGCTACTAATGCCAAAGCCATACCAGTTGGGCATGCAGGCATTAAACCACTAAAAACCAAGCGCTTAACCGAATAGTTCATTCTAAAAACTGTTGACATATTCAACAACTTGGGGGATGGGGTCAACAGCCCCGTTAAAAAATATGTGTCGATATTCCTATATTTACTACCGGTTATCCTGGTTCTGATCGTTACACTTATTTTTTAATTTGAATTTATGCACGCCGGAAGACGTTTCACTTTAGCGCAGGTTGTTTACTGGACCCGCAGGGACATTTATGTGTTTGCCGTGGTGGCCTGTATTCCTACGGCCCTCTATTACTTTTTTGACATCAAATGGCTGGTGATTCCCTGGGTGGCTATCGCGCTCATCGGTACCGCTGCGGCATTCCTCGTGGGCTTCAAAAATACCCAAACCTATAACCGCCTCTGGGAAGCGCGGCAAATCTGGGGTAGCATCATTAACACCAGCAGGGCCTGGGGCATCCTGGTGAAAGACACCGTCAACGCCGATCCGAAAGAGATCAGGACGCTGATCTACCGCCACATTGCCTGGCTGACAGCCCTGCGCTACCAGATGCGTGAAAAGCGCGTGTGGGAAAACATGGAGCTGAAAAGCAATGTCGAATACGCCCGCTTTTATAAAGTTCCGGAACGCGAAACACCGCTTGAAGACGAGCTTAAAAAATACCTGCCGGAAGAGGAACGCTTATATGTGCTCGGCAAAAAGAACCGTGCGACTCAGATCATCAGCCTTCAGTCGCGGCACCTGAAAGCGCTAAAAGAGGCCGGCCATTTATCCGACCTGGATTTCATTGAGCTGGAGCGCACGCTCACCACACTCTACGACCACCAGGGAAAATCCGAGCGCATCAAAAATTTCCCTTACCCGCGGCAGTTCGCTACCATCAACCAGATGTTTGTCCGCCTCTTCATCGGCATGCTGCCTTTCGGGATCCTGCAGGAGTTTGCCAAGCTCAGTAAAGACGTGGGCGAAGGATTTATCTGGGTTACTGTTCCCTGCTCTCTCATGGTTGGCTGGGTATTTCATGTGATGGAGCGCATCGGCGAGTCTACCGAAAATCCCTTTGAAGGCGGTGCCAACGATGTACCCATCACCAACATCAGCCGCACCATCGAGATCGATCTCCGCGAAATGCTGGATGAAACAAACATTCCGCCGGCCCTCACACCGGTCAACGATATTTTATTATAACATAAAACCCCTACTCTACCATGCAATCACAAAGTAAAACCGCCGAAGGCTATCTCAAAGAAGTACCTTCCGAAAGGCTGGAAGCCTTTACCACCTTAAGAAATACTGTTCTGAAAAACATTCCGAAAGGCTTTGAGGAATGCATGGGCTATGGCATGATCGGCTATGTGGTGCCTCACAAAATTTATCCGGCAGGCTATCATTGCGACCCGAAAATTCCCCTGCCTTTTGTGAGCATTGCTTCTCAGAAAAATTTCATCGCCCTCTACCATATGGGCATTTACGCTAATCCCGAATTATTGGAATGGTTTGTCGGGGAATATCCCAAACACTGCAAAACCAAGCTCGACATGGGCAAGGGCTGTGTCCGCTTTAAAAAGCCCGATGACATTCCCTTTAAGCTGATTGCAGAGCTGCTGAAAAAAATCAGTGTGAAAGAGTGGATCGCGCAATATGAAAGCGCCCTTAAGGCGCCGCGCCCGGAAAGAAAAAAATAAGTTATTGAGATTCTTCCGGCTTACCGGCTGTGGCGGTAGTTAAATTACCGGGCTTATCTGATCCGGCGCAGGCTATTTCGTATCCTGTTATGCCGGTCGCAAGCTCTACAGACACCTGACCTTCGCGGATCGATCTTGCCATCCTGTCCGAGGTGATGCCCCAGTAGCTTATCAAAGCAGCCAGGCCAAGAATCAATATAATCATGCTATATCCTTTCATTGTTACAAACAAAACCGGTAACAATATTACAACAACAGCCTACAGAAAAAAACAGGCAGTTCTATCCGATTTTTTGACGGGTAATACTACGCATCATAAAAATCCATCACAACATCGAAACATAGAACACTGATAACACGGGTCTGGCAGTTTATTTTTCTAATCTGCGCTTGTCTGCTCAATCAGCCTTATCGATGTCCCATAACATTACACCAACACCAGGGGAACCTTTACCTTATGCCTCACGCTCTCCACCGTAGTGCCGAAGAGGAGATCCTTGAAAGTAGTATGCCCGTGCGTGCCCATCACAATAAGATCGGCACCTTTTACCAACTCCGGAATAACGGTTCGCGGATTGCCGAAGCCCAGCTCCGAGGTGCACCTGTAGCCCTTTTCCAGCAACTGGCTTTCGTAGGCCAGAAGATTTTTGGTATCCTCGTTACGCTCGTTGTCATCGCTCTGTTCGCCATAGATCACAGCAGTGGTACTTTCGAGCACATGCACTAATTTATAAGATACGTCCTTTCCTCCCAGCTGCAGAGCCCTGTTGATGGCCTTATGGTCGCTGCTGCTGAAATCAACCGGGATAGCAATGAGCGTATACGGTTTAGGCTCATCGAAAACAATTCTGGCAAAGTCCTCATGAAACTGCGAAGGCCTTGTCTGCCGCGATTTTTTAAATAAAGGCTCGAACGCAATAAACAAGAGAATCCCCAGGCACAGGCCCATGAAGGGAACCACGAAAATACCCACCAGGAAAGGCGATTCGGAGGTCAGGAGCCAGTCCCTGACTTTGAAAAAAATCAGCTGGCAGTTTAAAAATACGATCACCGATACCGCCAGCCAGGAAGCTATTTTCTGCCAGAAGGGAATGACAAATTCCCCCATGCGTTTTTTATTACTCACGAAATGAATGAGCGGAATGATGGCGAAGCCCAGTTGCAGGCTCAGGATCACCTGGCTCAGCACCAGGAGGTCTCCTGTTTTTTCCTCTCCCAAATAATAGATGGTCAGGAAGGCCGGTACAATGGCGATCAGCCGCGTGAGCAGGCGCCTGATCCAGGGCTGCAGGCGGAGGTTCAGGTAGCCTTCCATAATGATTTGTCCTGCCAGTGTCCCCGTTACCGTGGAGCTCTGGCCTGCGGCGATCAGCGCCAAAGCAAAAAGGAAAGGCGCCAGTGTACTCCCCAACATTGGCGTGAGCATCCGGTGAGCATCCTGGATCTCCTTCACTTCTACACCCGTATTAAAAAAGGTACTGGCGGCGATGATGAGAATGGCAGCATTGACAAAGAGCGCCAGGTTGAGGGCTACCGCACTGTCCACGATATTGAAGCGGATGGCTTTTTTGATCTCTATGGCCGTGCGGTCGAACTGCCGCGTTTGCACCAGCGACGAATGTAAGTACAGGTTGTGCGGCATGACCGTTGCGCCGATGATCCCAATCGCCACATACAAAGCATCCTCATTCCGGATGCCCGGGATCAGCCCTTTGGAGATTTCGACGATATCGGGCTTGGCGATGATGAGCTGGATGAGAAAAGACACACCGATAATCCCAACCAGCGAAATGATAAAAGCTTCGAGCTTGCGGATCCCGGCATTCAGCAGGAACAATAAAATAAAGCTGTCGAGCACCGTGATGCAAACTCCCGTCAGGATAGAAACAGACGGAAACATCAGGTGGATGCCGATAGCCATGCCTACCACTTCCGCCAGGTCGCAGGCCGCAATGGCGATCTCGGCCAGGATGTAAAGGAAGAAGTTCACAAATTTGGAATAGTGATCTTTGGAGGCCTGTGCCAGATCGCGCCCCGAAACAATTCCCAGGCGCACGCAATGGCTTTGCAGCAGGAGGGCAATTAAATTGCTCATCACCAATACCCAGATCAGGCTGTAGCCGAATTTACTGCCGCCTTCGATGTCGGTGGCCCAGTTGCCCGGGTCCATATAGCCCACACTGATCATGTAAGCCGGGCCCAGGAAAGCAAACAGCTTCCGGAAGCCTCCTTTGCCGGCCGTGTTGACAGAGCCATGCACTTCGCCCAGAGACCTGTGTGAGTTATTTTCCATAGAGTGGTTGTACTAAAATACAGGAAGCAATTTGCGGACTGAAAAATTCGGAATGCTTTTTATTGATCTTTACTTTACAGGACGCATCGTAGGCGTTGACGGATTCCACATAGATCGTCGCACCGATCTGCAGGTCCAGCGAATCGAGGTATTGCAGAAAACGGTCCTCGTGGTTGGCTACGCCGCAAAAAATGCAGCTTTGCTTTTTCCCGATGGTATTGAGAGGCACCGCATTCACATGGCTCATATTCCCATGCTTGTCGGGAATAGCATCGCCATGCGGATCGAATTTAGGCTGGCCTAAAAAATCGTCGAGCCTGGTAATGAGCTCATCGCTGTGGATATGCTCCAGCTGCTCGGCAATCACATGCACCTCGTCCCATTTGAAATGCAGCTTGCTTACCAGGAATACTTCCCAGAGCCGGTGCTTGCGGATGACATCAAGGGCGATCTTTTCCCCTTTGGTGGTGAGCCGTACACCGTAGTATTTTTTATAGGTCACGATTTTCTTTTCCGCCAGGCGCTTGATCATGTCCGTTACCGTGGCAGGCTGTGTCTGCAGGCGCTCCGCAATATCGTTGGTCGCAACGGCCTCGGCCCGGGTTATCTCCTGTACTTTGAAGATAGCCTTGATGTAATTTTGTTCCGTATGCGATAAAGGGGCGTTTTCCACAAGGCAAATATATTAATTTTATCCATCGAAACAAATTTTTAGATAAGTCTAAAAAAATGGATTTTTAAATTCAGGTCTGCTTTTGATTTTATACTATGGGCGTGCCTCCACAAGGTGCTTCGAGAGCCTCAGCACCCTGTGGAGTCGCGCTTTTCGCTCCAATCTTTTGCAAAGAACAGGCAAAAGGATTTCCGCTACAATCACTCGCGCGGGGGTTAACTTTCTAACCGTGATGATGCTTTTTTGCAAAATATCTCAACTTAAATAACATAAAATCCGGAGAGGGAGATGAATGTTTGGCTCCTACGGAGCAAATAGGCTTTTATTGAAGCGAGACCTTCTCTGAACGGTTGTTGCTTCCAACGGAGTAAGGCATTTCGTTTTCTTAATGGCAATGATTGTAGATCAAGAAAATACTGAACCACATTATGCGAGGAGAAAAGAATATACTTGCCGGGATACTGCGGCAGGGATGCGCAGGGTTTAGCCCCCACAGTCACGACGTGTCGTGACGAGGAGGCCGGAGCGAAGTACGGCAAAAAGCCCGGTGGGCTTTTTGAGCGAGGTTGCGCGCAAGCCAAAGCAGCCCGACCCGCAGAGAGCCGCCCTGATTATTTTTAAAAAAATTAAGATTGTTGGAACGGGAAAAGAAATTCCGCAGAGCTTATTTCCTCAGCTCGAAATTGCTGCCAAGGTATACTTTGCGCACCATCTCGTCGTTGGCGAGGTCTTCCGCACTTCCCGATTTGATCACTTCTCCTGCGTAGAGCAGGTAAGTCCTGTCGGTGATGTTCAGGGTTTCGTGTACGTTGTGATCGGTGATGAGGATCCCGATATTTTTCTCTTTGAGCTTACGCACTACGCTCTGGATATCTTCCACGGCAATGGGATCCACACCGGCAAAGGGCTCATCAAGGAGAATAAATTTAGGATCGGTAGCGAGGGCGCGTGCTATTTCCGTACGGCGCCTTTCCCCACCCGAGAGCTGATCGCCCAGGTTCTTACGCACATGGTGCAGCGCAAACTCATCGAGCAGGCTTTCCACCTTATGGGCCTGCTCCGCTTTGGTGAGCTTGGTCATTTCCAGCACGGCGCGCAGGTTGTCTTCAATACTCAGCTTACGGAATACGGATGCTTCCTGTGGCAGATAGCCCACACCCAGCTGGGCACGCTTATACATGGGCTCTTCGGTAATGTCTTTATCGTCGAGGTAGATCTTTCCCGAATTGGGTTTCACCATGCCTACGATCATATAGAAGGATGTGGTTTTACCGGCGCCGTTGGGTCCGAGCAAACCCACAATCTCTCCCTGCTGTACCTGCACACTCACATTGTTGGCCACGGTACGGCTTTTGTATTTCTTAACGAGGTTTTCCGAACGAAGGATCATGGTTGTAATAAGCGATCAAATATAGGCAAACTAATGCCAAAGAAATGATAAAATTTGTGAAGCTTCTCCATCAGAATGTCAACTGGAAACCTGCCTTGACCCCGATATTGTTAGAAGCCTTCTTATTCTGATAGGTGGCCCTGTAGAGGAAATCCACCCTGAATACCTTGAAAATATTCTCGATGCCTGCCGTCAGCTCTACATAAGGCTCAGCGCCTAAGGCATTGAGGGTTGACGGGAAAAGGAGGGTGTTACGGTTGCGGTCATTCACACTGCCCCATAAGGCTTTGCCCGTCACCACTTCGCGCCATTTCAGCTTTTTGATGAGCGGCACTTTATTGAACAGGAGGCCTTCGAAATGGTGGAAGAGCCCCACGGAAGCGTATTGGTCGCTGGCAAACTCATAGTACTTCATCATGTTATAAGCCATGTAATCGTAGATGTAGGTTTCGTTGCCACCATGCAGCTCCATTAAGGGATAAGGCACCGCTCCGTAGATTTTGCCGACTTCCCCGACATAATCGGTATAGCCGAGCAGGGAGATCAAACGGATCCTGTCGCTGATGTTGAGTACCACTTTCTGATAATTGTATTCCCCACGGAAGGCGTTCTGCAGGGATTTGGAATAGTTGAACTGGAACACCGGATATTTGGTGCCGAGGCTGATCCGTGTAAAATCGCCGCTGATGAATTTTTCCTTGTAAGCAAAGCGGACATTGACACGGGCCTCCGTATTGCGGATGCTCTCCTTGGTGCGGATGCTGCCATCGCTCGCATAATAGCGGTAGCTGTTGGCAATGAGCGGCGTGATGGTACGGCCGATGAGCGTGATCCGGGAAGTAAGCCCTTCCACCCACTCGCGCTCGTACCAGGCATAGGTTTGATCTACCCGCGTGAGGTTGGTGAGCGGGTTGGTACGGAACAGGGAGGCAAAGATGTTATCCTGCGAAAAGCCGTTCTGGCTTTGCCCCAGGATCTCGTAATCGCTTTTGTAAGTCATCCCCACGAGCTGCCGGTGGGGCTTTTTGGTAATGAAGGTTTTAAAGCCGACGCTGTACTTGAATTTCTCATCCTTAAATCCATAGGCCACATAGCCTTGTAATTCGTACCATCGGCTGAACTTACTGCTGGTGCGTCCGCCGAACCTGGTGCGCAGCCCCTCCACCCTGTTGTAGCTCACAAGGTTGAAGTAGGGCCCGATCTCGAAATTATTGACCACTTTATAGCCGGAAACGAAAATGGTGAAAATGTCAACCCAGGTTTTGTATACCGGCAATGTTTTGATGGTATCGATCATTTTATAGATCTTTTTTTCCCGGAACGAAAGACTGTCGTGGCGGTGCTGATCCCAGAAGGCATCGCTCTTTTTCATCGCCGAATCTTCCACCACGATCTTATCGCCAAACTCGTAGAACTTCGGCTCCTTCGGCTGATTGATCACAAAGTCCGTGTAAGAGGTTGTTTTTCTTCCGTAAACGCCTACCTGGTTTTTGTACATGGAGAAATCGATCACGAGCCTGTCTTTGCTGAGCATCCAGGTGCTGTCGATGCGCGCAAATTCCTGCACTACATTGGCGGCATTGATGAAGTTGATGTTGGCGTCTTTCGGAATGCTCATCTCCAGGCGCTTTACAGCCCAGGTGGTATCGGCAATCCACATATTGCCGCTGAAGCAAAGCTCGTTCGGACGCTTGGATTTAAAGCGGATCTGGTAGCAGCGTGTATTACCGATAAATAAACTGTCCTCAAGGTAGTACTTGTAATAGAAAAATCCGTTATCGGAGATCGGGCTCACAAAATCCTTTCCGAAGACGAGGATGTTATTATCATACACATTGATGTTCTGGTACATGTCGCCCATCACGGAGGTAATGCTCGTATTCTCAATTCCGGTGATCTTGCTGGCTTTGATCACTTCCTTCTTCAGATCGGGATTGCTCCGGAAATACAGGTCGGACAGGGATTCGGTAATAAAAATAGGCAGGGAAGGCTTCTCCCCCGAGTTGAGGCTATCCACATTATCGAAGACGAACTGGATGGGCTTGAAGATCTTCCGTTCGCGCATTTCCTTGGGGATGCGGTTGAGATCGAATTCCACTTTATTGTAGGACTCGTACTGGTAGGCATCGAGGCGGCGCTTGTTATTGTATTTTTTGTTGGCAATCACATTGCGGATAATGCGGTGCGCGGGGTTCTCCCCGGCTTTCACCACTACTTCCAGCAAATTGACGCCCTGCAATACCATCGGCAGGTTCACCGTCTGGTTTTCGCCGCGCCTGAGGGCCCGCGAAATTTTGATATAGCCAACATAGCTGGCTACGAGCGAATCGCCGGTGGCCGAGGTAGTAATGGAATAATTGCCGTCGAAATCGGTGGTGGCGCCCACCGTAGTGCCTTTGATAATGACGGGAACGAAGGGCAGCGGCTCTTTGGATTCCGAATCAAAGACTTTTCCGCTAATGGTATAAGACTGGCCGAAGCCTGAAAACCCTGCTAAAAAAAGTAAGATGCTACAAAGTAGGTAAAGCTTTCTGCCCATTCACGTAAATAAGCCTAAATATAATCATTCGCTCCTAATTCATAAGCTATCCCCGAAAAAATTTAACCTTTGTGCGGATGCCTTCCTGTTCATGAATTTTGGCGGCTATTTCCCGGATATTTATTATACTTACATCATCAAACTATGGAGAAATACGACGCAGTTGTTATAGGAAGCGGGCTTGGTGGCTTATGCACGGCTTATATTCTTGCCAAAGAAGGAATGAAGGTATGTGTGCTGGAAAAAAACAGGCAGATCGGCGGCTCCTTACAGATTTATAGCCGCGACAAAGCAATCTTTGATACAGGTGTACACTATATCGGCGGGCTGGACAAAGGCCAGAACCTGAACCAATACTTCACCTATTTCGGGCTGATGAAAGACCTCAAGCTTCAGAAGCTCGACCAGGATGGCTACGACATCATTTCGTTCACCGGCGATGAGCGGCATTACCCGCACGCGCAGGGCTACGATAATTTTGTGGAAAAGCTGGCGGCTATGTTTCCGCACCAGCGGGAAGAGCTTAAAACCTACATTTCCAAAGTAAAGGAAGTCTGCGCCGGCTTTCCGCTGTTTAACCTGTCGCCCGAAAAGAAAGAGCTGACCAATGCCTGGTACCTGGAAGTAGATTCCAAAACAGCAATCAACTCCATTTTTTCCGATCCTAAGCTGCAGCAGGTCATCAGCGGCAGCAATATGCTATACGCCGGGCTCGAAGGCCGCACGCCCTTTTATGTGCATGCCCTGGTGGTTAACTCCTACATCGAAAGCTCTTACCGCTGTGTCGACGGAAGCTCGCAGATTGCGCGCATCATGACCAATAATATCCGCAGCATGGGCGGCGAGGTATTCAACTACAGCGAGGCGGTGCGTTTTCATTTCCAGGGCAGCGAGATTAAAGCAGTGGAACTGAGCAACGGCGAATTCATAGAGGCCAAGCTCTTTATTTCGGGCATCGACCTCTCCCGCACCATCGATATGGTGGAAGGCCACCAGCTCAGACCTGCTTACAAACATCGCATCCAATCTTTGGAAAATACGGTGTCTTCCTTTTTACTGAACGTGGTGACGAAGCCGCAAAGCATGCCGCACCTCAATCATAATATTTACCATTGCACGCAGCCCGATATCTGGTCGGGCCCTAATTATAATGAGCAAACCTGGCCCGAAACGGTAGCCATGTTCGGCACCACCTCATCGAAGCACCCGGGCTACACCGAGAATTTTTCGGCAATGGCTTACATGCGCTATGACGAGTGCGCCAAATGGATAGATACAAAAAATGTGATCCCGAACCATGTATCGTACAGGGGCGACGATTACGAATTGTTTAAATTTGAAAAGGCGGAAAAGCTGCTCGACGTGCTCGAAGAGCGGCTGCCGGGGCTGAGATCACAGATTCATTCCTACACCTGTGCCACACCGATTACCTACAGGGATTACATCGGCTCACGGGACGGGACGCTTTACGGTGTGATCAAGGATTACCGCGAACCTCTGAAATCGTTCATTACGCCACGCACCAAGATCCCTAATTTATTTCTGACGGGACAGAGCCTGAACCTGCACGGCGTGATGGGTGTAACAGTGAGTGCCGCCGTAACCTGCAGCGAAATTTTCGGGCATCCGTATTTAATTAATAAGATCAGGAATAGTTCGTGAGATATGAGGGGTGAGTAGTGAGATCTGAGACAGAACAGTGTCCATTGTTAAGACCCAAGACGACACGACAGCTATTCAACAGACATTGAACAATGGACAACATACATTCGACATTCGACAATAAACAAAAACCTTCCATAAAAACTTCATCATACCATGCTTAGCTTAAACCCCAAAGAACTTCCTGTACCCGACCTTCATCAATATTTACTGGGCGCTGTTGGTCCCCGCCCTATCTGCTTTGCGAGCACGGTGGATAAAGACGGCAACCATAACCTGGCGCCATTTAGCTTTTTCAATGTGTTTTCCGCCAAGCCACCCATCGCTATTTTCTCTCCGAATTTAAGCGGTAAAACGGGCAAGGCCAAAGATACGCACCTCAATATCAAAGAGGTTCCGGAATGCGTGATCAATATTGTGAACTATAACATGGTGCACCAGATGAGCCTGGCGAGCAGCCCTTACCCGAAAGGGATGAGCGAGTTTACCAAAGCGGGATTTACGCCGCTGGCTTCGGAGCTGGTGAAGCCGATGCGGGTGAAGGAAAGCCCGGTGCAACTGGAGTGCAAGGTATTTGAGCTGAAAGAGATTGAAAATTGCAACCTCGTGTTCTGCGAGGTAGTGAAGATCCACATCGATGAGGCGGTGCTTGATGCCAACCAAAAAATCGATCAGCGAAAAATTGACCTCGTGGCCCGCATGGGTGGCAACTGGTACTGCCGCGCGCATGGCGATGCCTTATTTGAAATTGAAAAACCGATCACTACGATGGGCGTGGGCGTGGATTCTATTCCTGCCGCGATTCGAAACAGCGATGTGCTCACGGGCAACAACCTCGGGCAATTGGGAAACCTCGAGGTCATGCCGACCGCTGAGGAGATCGCTGCTTATCAACAAACGCTGAATACCACATTTGCTACAGAACAGGAAAAACATCAGTACGCGAAGGCCCTACTGGAGTCCGGAAAAGTAAAGGATGCCTGGTGTGTGTTATTGTAAACAAAATTGAATCCAAATTCATTCCCTGAAGTATTATTTATTTCATGAAACCGGTTTCCTTTCAAACACATATCGACAAGCTGGACTACCTGAAAACCTTTTACCTTGAAATTCCGGCAAGTGTGGTGAAGAAGGTCGGCGGCTTCACTGCCAAAGCACGCCTGTTTTGTGAAGTGAATAAAACCGTCAGCTTCCAGTGTGGCCTGATGGCTTTGGGTGAAGGCAAGGCCTACATCAGCATTAGCAGCAAGCGCATGAAAGAAGCGGGCGCCACATACGGTGACAGTGTCCATGTAACCCTGAGCGAAGACAAGAGCGAATACGGTACGGAAGTTCCGGAAGAGCTGGCAGAATTGTTCAGGCAGGACACCGAGGGCAAAAGGCGCTTCGATCTGCTGACGCCGGGGAAAAAACGCTACATCCTCAACTATGTGGCTAGTGTCAAAAATCCTCAGCTCCGTGCCGACAGGGCTTTTCTATTGATCGGTAATCTCAAAAAACTGCCTGAAGGCAAAGAGAGCTTCCGCGAAATGCTCGGAAAATAAGGAGCCTGATTTCCCGGTCTTTTCTTTTAAATAAATCATCGCCCTTTGTTATTCTTAAATGGCATAACTTTAGGATAGAATTATTTAAAACAGGAAAACTATGAAAACACTTTACTTCACCTTATTGGCTTTGTTCGCCACCGCTATGATGCAGGCACAGGGCTATAATACAACCACCGTCATTTCCGGTCTGCAATACCCCGTGGCTTTCGATGTGGCTCCCGACGGGCGTTTCTTCGTTACGGAAAAAGGAGACGGCAGCGTCAGTACGGCCGGCCAAAAATCACGGATCCAGGTGTATTCGGCTACAGGAACCCTCACCGGAACCTTTTACAACCTGAGCGACTCCACCAATTCCGATGGGGAGCGCGGCGTGCTGGGCATTGCACTCGATCCTGCTTTTGCCACCAACCATTATGTGTATGTGTATTACAACCACCGCCGCAGTGGTGATGAGCGCATCCGCCTGGTTCGTTTTACAGAGGCCGCAAATGTGGGAACAAATCCCCTCATTATTTTCGACCTCGATGTGGCCGACAATATTCCGGGAAACCATGTGGGTGGAAACCTGCACTTCAGGCCCAGCGAACCGGGCAAGATCTATTTCACACTGGGCGATCTCGGTAACAACCAAACCAATCCTACCGCCAATTTTGCGAACAAGCTCACGAATCCTTACGGTAAGATGCTTCGCATCAACAAAGACGGCTCAATCCCTACAGACAATCCCTTTTATGACAATGGCAATCCCCTCACCGGGAACTGCGACTGGATCTGGAGCTACGGGCACCGCAACCCTTTTGATTTTTGCTTTGGGCCCAACGATTCGCTGTACTGCTCGGAGAACGGCCTCAATACATGGGACGAGGTCAACGTGATCCGCAAAGGCGGGTTCTATGGCTGGGCAGAGTGCGAAGGTTATTATATGAACAGCTCTGCTACCGCTACCTGCAATGTGGCCGGAGCCATAGCGCCTATTGCCGACTGGGGCTCTCCGCTTCCTTCCGTAACAGGCATCCTTTACTATAGCGGCACGGCGGCTCCTTTGCGCAATCACTTACTGGTGGCAGATTATGTGGAAGGAAAGATCCATGATTGCGTCCTCAATAATTCGCCGCACTACAATGTGGTCACGGGCAAAACAGTGCTGGGTGATTTTTCTGCCGGCGGCCTGACCACACTCAGGCAAAGTGCCGACGAATGCATTTATGCCATGGAGGGCGGCTATACGACCAATGGCAAAATTTATAAAATCTGTGCATTGCCGATGAGCATCTCCGAATCATCTTCCTCTCCGGTTTCGATGAGCGTGTACCCGAATCCTGCGGGTTCTGCCCTTACCGTTGAAGTCACTACCGAAGAAGAGCAAAACATTCAATGGCAACTAAGCGATGTGTATGGAAAAATCATGATGACGGACCGGGCTGCTGCCAAAGCGGGGAAAACGCTGATACCGGTGGATTTACAGGGCCTTGCTCATGGGATTTATTTTGTACAATTACAAGATGCGCAAAATCATCAGCTACTCAGAACGGTGAAATTGCTTGTGGAATGATGGTGTGGCTTCGAGAGCCTCAGCCACCGGGTAAATGTTCCGCTCAGCTGTTAGATAAATATTAATTTCATTACCGTGTAAATATTTCGCTCAAAGCGGATTCGTTGACTGAGCGAAGTCGAAGGCAATGATAGACAAAACAAAAAAAGAGGATGATTCGCATCATCCTCTTTTTATTAAGTCATGTTCAAATTAGTTTTCTACCGGAAGGTAGCTATAGTTTTTGCTGTATTCCAGCATTTGTTTCATGAAATCAGTAGGGTACTCCACTTTCACATCGGTGATCTTTCCTTCTTTCATCACAGGAACCAGCTTAGGCTGAATGAAGCCCTGGTAAGGCGCCATACCCAGTTTTTTATAGCGCTCCAGCACTTCCTTGTGTAAGGCAGGATCAACTTTTACACCGTAGTTTTCAATCAGGTCGCGGCCGGCTTTGTAGTCGCCTTGTGATTTGATGCGTTGGATTTCTTTCAGCAGATCACCGAACAGGACACGCAGCTTCAGGTAATCATTCACCACAAAATAGGTTTTGCCCTTCTCCACTTTTTTCTCGATCACATTCTGTGCTTTGCCTTTTTCATACACCCAGGCTGCCACCATCTGGCGGTTACGCATGTGCGCTTCCTCGATGTTATCACCCAATTTCAAACGGGATAACTGTACCATCAGGCCTTTGGTGATGTACTCGTCATAAGAGGCCTTGCCGTAATCGAGGGAAGGCATCACGCCTAAATCCACGAGCTTCTGATCCATTAAATAGTACAGGGCTACCAGGTCGGCTCTTCCTTCTTCCAAAGCAGACGCATAATTTTTCAGCGTTTCGTGCGGTTGCCCAACGCCGTCTTCGATCTGGCCGCTGGCGTGACCAATCACCTCGTGCATATCGGTGTGCAGCTTATCGGCTAAGCCGGCATAAGCCAGTACATTTTTCTTAATCGCATCGTTGTAGTAAAACTCATTCACCACGCTGCCACCGGCTGCCTGATCATAGGCTTCCACGATATTTCCCAGGTTCACGGATTTGGAACCGTGTGTTTCCCTGATCCATTCGTTGTTCGGCAGGTTGATCCCGATCGGTGTGCTTGGCGCCGCATCACCGCTTTCCATCACGGCGTTGATTACTTTGGCGGAGATTCCTTTGACGTTTTTCTTTTTGTGCTCAGGAAGCAAGGTTGAGTTATCTTCGAACCACTGGGCGTTGGCGCCAATCGTAGCAATACGTTTCGACGCTTCGAAGTCTTTCACGGAAACCACCGATTCAAAAGAACCTTTTTTTCCCAAAGGATCTTCGTACACCTCGATGAAGCCATTCACCACGTCGATGGCACTGTTCGAGTCTTTTACCCAGGCAATGTTATACTCATCAAAATCTTTTAAAGAACCTGATTTATAAAATACCACCAGCTTTTGCAGGGCTTCTTTTTGTTCGGCATTTTCGGCCACAGCCACCGCTTTTTCCAACCAGTAAACGATTTTCTCGATGGCTTGCGTGTACATGCCGCCGACTTTCCAGGTTTTCTCTACCAGTACGCCGTTTTCCTTTACCAGCTTGCTATTCAGACCGAGCATCACAGGCGTTTTGCTGCTTTTATCCGTCATTTTTTCATAGAAAGCAATGGCCTCTTCCTGGTTTACTCCTTCGTAGAAGTTAACCGCGGAGTTTGTTACCAGGTCTTTGCTTGGATCGAGGTTCACTTTTTTCGCAGCGATCTTCGGATCAAAGATAATAGGTGTCAGGCGCGCGATAAAGTTCTTTTTAGCTTCGCCTTCTTTTACCGGCAATAATTTTATATCCACGGCATTGACCAGCTCAGCAAAATAAGCTTCTGAAAATTCAGGCAGGATCTTATCGCTGCTGTAGTGATGGTGGATGCCGCGGGCGAACCAAACGCGCTTGGCATACACCAGGAACTTTTTATAGTTTGCCGCGTTCACATCGCCCTTGTAGCTGTTTACAATGGCATCAATGGTTTTACGGATCGTCAGGTTGTATTTATAATTCTGATCCCAGGCAATGTCGCGGCCACACAAAGCAGCTTCCGACAGGTAATACAGCAATTCTTTTTGCTGCAGGCTCAGCTGGTCGAAGCCCGGAATTTCGTAGCGCAGGATGCGCAGGTCGGCGAACTGTTCGCTGACATAATCAAATGCTTTACTTTTATCAGCCATAGCCGGATTTTTTTTAACACTGTTTTTTGCGGCATCGGAGCCGGTCTGGGCAGAGCCCGCGGTGCTCAGTGCAAGCATCGCTGTAAGTGGAAGAATAAAAAGTTTTGTTGAATCCATGTGTTTATTTTAGTTGTACAAGAATAGTATTTTTAAACCTGTTTTCCAAGGTATTTCTACGTGCCTTCCATTGAAAAAATCCCTTGCAGGCCTGCATAAACCCAAAAATAAAATACATCTTTACTAAAAAAACATGCTGACAGAAATCCATCCGAAATTACCGATGCGCGATAAAGCCCTTACCAGGAACTATTACATCAACACCCTCGGCTTCCGGGAATTTGGAAGCGCTGATTTTGAAGGATACCTGATGGTAGAGAAAGACCATATTCAGATTCATTTCTTTGAGTTTAATGAGCTTGATCCTACCGAAAATGATGGGCAGGTATACATCAGAACGGATAACATCGAAGCCTTGTACCAATGGATGATAGATAAACACGTCCGCATTCACCCCGCAGGCCATTTGCAAACAAAGCCCTGGGGCCAAAAGGAGTTTTCGCTGCTCGACCCGGACAATAATTTACTGACGTTCGGACAAAGCCGTTAGGCACTCGAAAAAACAAGCGCAGCTAAATTTATCATTATCTTCATTATATTTGTTTGTAATGAGTAAAAGACTTGTTATTACAACGCTACTCCTCGCTTTTGCGATTCCTGTATTTAGCCAGGTTGTACAGCGGGCCCTGCTTCGTGCCGGTTCCTGTTTTTATAAGCACAGCATCTACGTCTATGGCTTCGAGCAACGCAAAGAGCAATTGCTGTTCCGGTGTTTTTCTTACAACAGCAGCCTGGCCCCGAAAGACAGCTCGGAATTCGATCTCGGCAAACATACAGAGAATCAGTACCTCGATATCAGCCTCGATACCATGCACGATGTCCTCAACTTTTATTTCCAACCGGCCGATCAGAAAAACAGGGTATCCTTGTGCCGGCTCGACAGCACGCTTAAAATCCTTTGTACTGCGACTGATTATGATGCCAACCACATCAACTCGATGACAGCCTTTGAGGATGAGAGCTACCGCTACAAGCAAAGCCTGTATGTGATTTCCACTGCCGAAGACAGTACGGGCAAACAGTTCTACCTGTCGCGCTACGAGCTGAAAGCCATGGACAAGCCTTTTGAATACACGTCCAATTGGCAATATGCTTTTGAGCGGAAACATATTCAGCGGGCCAGTGTGATGGCTGCCGATTCGGTGCAGGTCGTTCTCTACGCACATGTTACCGAAGGCCTGAAAAAAGGACAATGGATCCTGCGTGTGAATGCCAAAAGCGGCACACTGATCAAGGGCACGAAGCTTAATCCCAAAGGCGACGAGCGGCACTACCTCTACTCCAAAGCGCTATACAACACCACAGACCGGAGCCTTGATATTGCCGGCAGCATTTATCCTTCTGCGATGATTGATTTCAAAAAAGCTACGGCAGATTTTAAAACGCTTTCTGCCACGCACCAGCTGTTTGTACTCCATATCGACAGCCTCGGCGAAGTGACTTCCCGTTTTGAAAAGACGCTTCCATTACCGGCTGCCATCGCAAAACCGGGAACAGCCGCCACTCCCCTGCATTTCAGGATCAGGGAGCTCTGCAGGCAAAATGATAAGGGCTTTATGATATGGGCTGACCTCTATGAGCAAAAACAAGCCAATGTAATGTCCTATTACAGCTCCTGGCAGCTGAAGCTGGTACCCGCCGAAGAAGGCTACAGCATCAGCACATCAACAGTGTATGCCTTGCCTAAGCTCGTTCCCGACCTGATCGGCACAACGCCCGGCAATAGCTATGGCAAGATCTACCTGAATTCCATTTCCGATTATGATAAATTTGAGTATGCGGCTCCGTCGAATCCTGTTCTGCTCCACAGCAGCCTGGATGCGGGCAACAACCCGGTCCTGGTGCTTAGAAAAGTAAACATCCTGAGCGGGCAGAAGAGTTACCTAGAAGTGCTCACCGGCAAGAAGGGTGCGGAAGTCAAAGCCTTATTCAACAGCGTGAAACACCAGGCTTCCGATGTATATATTTCCGGCACTACATCCATCAGTTTTCTCAGCGATCCCGGAAATACAGGCTATACTTTAAAAATAACTGCGCTCTGAGAGCTTTGTGACTGATGTAAGCGGGGAAATCAGTCAGGGCTTGCCGGCTTGCCATTATTTTAATACCTTAATCAAACCAAGCTAAGCACTATGAAAAGAATAATATTTCTTTCCGCCTTCAGCCTTTTGGGCTTCCTGTGCTTCCCACAAAGCAGCAGCCTCAAAAGGGACAAAGATCCTGTGATCATTTCCGGGGCCAGCCTGCCCGATTTTTCCACATCAGGTCCTGCTGAAATTGTAGGCTTCAAGTATGTGAACGGCAGCTGGACTCAAATTCCCGTGCAAGCCGATGAACGGGCCTTGTTGGATATTGTAACGCCCTACGGGCCTCTGGCGGGAACAGGCGCAGGCTACCTGCCTCCTGGACCATCGGCCTCCAATCCTAAACTGTATTTCTATTGCGATGCTGCTACGCATGTAGGAGCCGATCCGGTAACTACCTTTGACAGCGATGATGAGCTGAGCTTTATGGTGAAGGATGCGGGCGGGAAATTTAACGGAACAAGCTATCCCGCAGGTGTTGTGAGCAATGTATGCTACCAGGTGATGATCAGGGACACCATGCTCCGCGACACGGGCTATGTGTATTTGTTTCAAACCAACGGAGCCCTGCAGCCGAATGCCGGCATCAATTATATCAACTATACCTCGAACCTGCCCGGCAGCAGCGGCTTTCCAGCTAACAACAATATGACCAATGCCGAGAGCACCACGATTAGTACGGCTTCTTATGCCTGGCATTTTATGAGCGAATGGGTCAGCGATGAATTGAAGATCATGGCAGGCAACGGTGCAGACATCCTGGACAGGCACAAAGCTTTTTTCGCCAATGGCGCTGCAGGTTGCGGAAGGCATGAAGAATTATTTTCGTCGGGAGAAAATGCATTCATTGTTTGCAAAACAGGTCCTGTGCGGGTCATCCGCTCCTATATGGGTGCTCAAAGCGGACCATTGACCCAGCGCACGCATTTCTTTTATGAAAGCCGCCACGACATTATCACCAACCTGCGTGTGCATTATATTCCCAGCATTTATGACGCTTTTGATTATAACCCTAATGCTGCCGGCATGACCTATCGCAATAGCTTCAATACAGCAGGCCTTAGCGTTGACGGCAATGCTGATGTTGTAGCTGCCGGAAATCCTGCCTGGGAGCAGCTCAGCGGAAACCCCGGTACACTATCCATCCTCAACCGCGTGGCAACAACGCTGGGAGCCGGCACTGCCACCTTTACCGGCTATTACGATGATAACAGCGCGGCTCCTGCAAGTAATTGTACAGGGACACAGGGTGCCTGGGGCACTTCGGGCGTAGGCGCTTTGTTTGCCAATAACATTTGTACAGATTGCTATAGCTCTTCCTATTTTCATTCGCTGGAAACGCGAAAAACACTTTACACGGATGCCCCAAATCTATCGTACAGCACCACCGCTCAGTACAGCCAGCAACTGGACAAGCCCCTGGAACAGGTCATTGTACGGCACCAGCTGAACACGGGCTTTTCTGAGCAGGAGATTTTGGAAGACATCACACTGTTCCCCAATCCATCGGATGGAGCTATCAGCATCCGCGGGATAAATGGAAAGAGCGCCCGGATCACGATCTATAATTGCTATGGACAATTGGTTCAATGCATCGAAAACGCTCATGAAACGAAGGAATTTTTCATCCGGGAGCAAGGGGTTTATGAGATCGTGATCTCGACGGAAAAGGGCAGCAGGGCTCAGAAGATTGTCATAATCAGGTAAGCGGTTAACACCCGGTTCACTCAAATTTAAATTGCATTTAGCGTTTAAAAGCTTATTTTAGTGTCACCTAAAAAACAATTATATTATGAAAACATCTTTCAAAACAACGTTAGCCGTGATGGCTTTTACATTCATTTCAGGTGTTGCTTCCGCGCAATACAGCATGGACAGCGACGGAAAAACGCTTCGCAATTCCAGCAACAGCTCGGTAGCCAAAATCGACAGCGATGGCAAGACCATCCGTAACTCCAGCAACAGCTCGGTAGGACATGTTGACAGCGACGGAAAAACGATCCGCAACTCCAGTAATTCAGCGGTGCTGAAAGTAGATGGCAACGACATCCGCAATTCCAGCAACAGCACCATCGCTAAAATGAGCGATGTAACCAGCGCTATCAAAGGCGCCAAGCCGGAAGCCGTTTACGTGGCTTTATGGTGGTTTATCGTGAAAGGAAACAAATAAAAGAGATCTCCTGATTGTAAAGGCCGTCACGACAAGTCGTGGCGGCTTTTTTTGCTTTGAGCCATGACAGATCGTGATCAGTCAATGGGCCGTTGACTTCGGGAGCCTCAGTCAACGAATGGTGGCTGATCACGACGTATCGTGACTCGAAGCCACCTTAGTGTATTATATCTCCAGTATCGTACTTTGCTTGTATTGCAGCATGTGCGGCGGAATCACCTCCATGATACTTTGTTTGAGGGAATGGATAAGCGTGGCTTTCAGAAATTCGTGATGGGTCACCAGGCTGATCTCCCGCACAGGAACGGGGTTCTTAAAGGTTCGCAGGCGTTTTTTTTGTGAGCTGCTCATATTATGAGTGGCGAGCTCGGGGATGATCGTCATGCCGAAGCTGGTATCCACCATATTCTTCAGGGTTTCGATGCTTCCGGCATTGTAGTGAAACTGCTCTTCGGCTTCTTTTTGTTTTTTGAGGGAACAAAAATTCAGGATCTGGGAACGCATGCAATGCCCTTCCTCCAGGAGCCAGAGGCGGTTGATGTCAATATCTTTGGATAAGACGAACTGCTTATCGAATCCTTTTTCCTTGTGGCCTACATACAGGGAATAGCTCTCATAGAAGAGCACCTGCTCATGCAGGCTATGCTCATGTAAGGGCGTGGCGAGAATAGCGGCATCGAGATCGCCGTTCTTCAGCTTGTGCAGGATCACATCGGTGGTAAACTCATTAATGACGAGCTTTACCAAGGGAAAATCACGGAGAAAGTTTTTCAGGAAGAGCGGCAGCAGGTAAGGTGCCAGGGTCGGGATGATACCGATGCGTAATTCTCCGTGTACAATATCCTTTTCATCGTCGATCAGCTCTTTCAGCTTCCTGGATTCTGCCAGGATCTTTTTGGCCTGCGCGATGATCTTTTCGCCGATAGCCGTGGTTTTCACGGGCTGCCGGCTCCGGTCGAAGATCCTGACGCCGAGCTCCTCCTCGAGTTTTTTCACCATCATACTAAGGGTGGCCTGGGTGACGAAACAGGTTTCGGAGGCTTTCACAAAATTTCGTAACTTGTCTACAGCAATGATGTATTCCAATTGTTGAAAGTTCATATAGATAAAATCTATACAAATATAAAAAATATCAGTTTTATTGAACCGATTAAATGATCTACTTTTACAAAAGATAGTTCAGGGGTCGGCCAAACATAACAGCGTTTTATTTGTCTTATCATTTAAACTTTAACTTATGAAAACAACACGCATTGGATTAAACAAGGACAAGAGCGAGGCACTGGCTAAAAAGCTGAACGGGCTCCTCGCAAATTACCAGGTATTCTATATGAATGCAAGGGGCTTTCACTGGAATATCAAAGGCAGTAACTTTTTTGAGCTTCACCTGAAATTCGAGGAGATCTACAACAACCTACAGCTGAAGATAGACGAGATCGCCGAGCGGATCCTGACACTGGGCCATACGCCTTTGCACAGCTACAGCGATTACCTGAAAAAATCGGAGATCAAAGAAAAAACCAATTCCACCGATGGCAAAAAATCACTGGCCGAAGTATTAAGCGCCCTGGAAATCATCATCTCCCTGCAACGCGAGATCCTGACCTTATCGGCCGACGCGGCGGATGAGGGCACCAATGCCCTGATGAGCGATTATATCCGCGAACAGGAAAAACTGACCTGGATGTATGCTTCTTACTTAAACCAATAAACCTATTAAGACATGGAAACACCTGAACAACCACAACAAGCGCCTTGCTGCATGAAGATCTGCCGCGGGGCCGAACAGCCTATTGAAAAACCGGCTCTGAAATCCATTCAGCAAAAAGAACCGCTTGCCACGAAAGAGCCGAATGCCAACGTTTTCGGGATCTTCGACGACATGCTTTTTTATTACTAACCTACATAAATCGACATCATGGAAAAGAAAAAACTGACAACCGCTTCGGGCATTCCGTATTCCGAGAATGAGAACACGATGAGCGTTGGACCGAGAGGGCCACTGCTGCTCCAGGATTTTATCCTGCACGAAAAAATGGCTCACTTCAACCGCGAACGTATTCCGGAAAGGGTGGTACATGCCAAAGGAACGGGTGCTTTCGGCACCTTTACCGTAACGCATGACATCACGAAGTACACCAAAGCGAAATTGTTCAGTAAGGTTGGGAACGCCTGTAAGATCCTGATCCGCTTTTCCACGGTGGGTGGCGAGAAAGGTAGCGCCGACAGCGAGCGCGATCCGCGTGGCTTTGCGCTGAAGTTTTATACGGAAGACGGCAACTGGGACCTGGTTGGAAACAATACGCCGGTGTTTTTCGTGAAAGATCCGAAGAAGTTCAGCGACTTTATTCACACGCAAAAACGCGATCCTAAAACGAACCTGAAAAGCCCGACCATGATGTGGGATTTCTGGAGCCTCAACCCCGAAAGCCTGCACCAGGTGCTCATCCTGATGAGCGACCGCGGTACGCCTTATTCTTACAGGCACATGCACGGCTTTGGCAGCCACACCTTCTCGATGATCAATAAGGACAACGAATCGGTGTGGGTAAAATTCCATTTCCTGACCCAAACGGGCATTAAGAACTTTACAGGGAAAGAGGCCAATGAGATGCGTGGCATCGACCCGGACCATGCGCAGCGCGACCTCGTGGAGGCCATCGAGCGCAGGGAATTCCCGAAATGGGATATGAAGATCCAGGTGATGACGCAGGAACAGGCGAAAGCCTTTCCGTTCAACCCTTTTGACCTCACCAAGGTATGGCCGCATAGCGATTTTCCATTGATCGACGCTGGCACCTTCGAGCTGAATGAGGTTCCTAAAAATTATTTCGCACAGGTGGAGCAAGCTGCCTTTGCGCCGGCGCACGTGGTGGACGGCATCAGCTATTCGCCCGATAAAATGTTACAGGGGCGCTTACTGTCGTACCCGGATGCGCACCGCTACCGCCTGGGTGCCAATTATGAGCAGATCCCGGTAAACAAATGCCCGTACATGACCAATAATTATGAACGTGATGGCCTGATGCGCGTGGATGGCAACGGGGAAGACGCTCCAAATTATTTCCCGAACAGCTTTGATAACATTGAAGCGGATGCCAGCTACAAACAACCGGCGATGAACCTCGAAAGCCACATGGCCGATTGGTATGACCGCAACAGCCCTGGAGACAACGATCATTATACACAGCCGGGCATCTTATACCGTAAGGTGATGAACGACGAGGAAAAGAGAAATACGGTTGCCAATATCGTGGGTGCCATAAGCGGCATCAGCGGTGAGAAAAAAGCGGACATCATCAACCGCCAGCTGTGCCACTGGTTCAGGGCGGACATTGGCCTGGGAATGGCTATTGCCAAAGGCCTTGGCATCAGTGTTGATGAAAACATGATGAAGCATTAACGCTTATCTTTGACGAATCTAAAAAACAACCATCTAACCAATTATCATTATGAAAAGAACAGCAAAAGCACACTGGGAAGGAAACCTGAAAGAAGGCAAAGGCCACATCAGCTCCCAAAGCGGCATTTTAGAGAATACCAATTATAGCTTCAAAACCCGTTTTGAAGAGGGCGTGAAAGGCACCAACCCGGAAGAGTTGCTGGCCGCAGCACACGCGGGCTGCTATACCATGGCGGTAAGCGCCATCCTCACCGAAAAGGGATTAGCCGCCAAAAGCCTGGATACGGAAGCGATTCTGACGATGGAAGGCCTGACAATTACCGGCATTCACTTAGTGATTACGGGAAGCGTGGATGGCATTGATGCCAAAGGTTTTGAGGAAGTAACGAAGAATGCGGAAAAAAACTGTGTGATCTCCAAAGCGCTGAGTGTTGCTATTACATCAGAAGCAAAGCTTGTATAAGGTCCCATCCGGCAATTTTTAGGTTTGAGGCCGGAACCTTTTACACCTTGTTCCTGGAGTATAAAAGGCAGTTCGAAAGGACTGCCTTTTTATTTAATCATTTCTTTACTTCCGAAACGCTGTTCCTGTACCCGGTCGTATTCCTTTTCATAATCGGGATGCTCGGTGTTCATGAGCCTGTCCCAAAAGCGCAGGTAGAGGCCGTAATTGCCTTTGAATTTGCTGTGATGGAAATTATGAAAGACGGAGGTATTGAATACTTTAAATAAAACGGTATGCCGGAACCAGCGGGGCATAATTTCATAGCCGAGATGCCCATATACATTGATCACAAAAGACGAGAGCATAAATAAGGCGATACCGATGGGATGGATCGGGAGCAGCCACACGATGGGCAGCAGGACCAGCGCTTCGGTGAAAGACTCCACGATATGAAAGGAGTATGAGGTCCAGGGCGAGGGATTGTTGCTTTTATGATGCAGGACATGCGTCAGCGCAAACAGCTTCGGATGGTGCAGCACCCGGTGCATCCAATAAAAATAAGTGTCGTGTATGAGCAGGGCGATTACCACGCTGAGCGCTAAGTACCAGGAAGGATATTCCGAGAGCTGATCATAGACCCTGGTATAGTAGCGGAAGGGCGTAAACAGAATCACAGCGCCTACCAGGGTGAAGACCAGTGTGCTTTGCAGGGAATGCAGGATCTCGCGCAGGAAATCTTTCCGTGTGGCTCGCCGTTGCTGGATTTTCAGATGATTTGCTTTTTTGTGCAGCAAGACATAAAATAACAGGAAGGGAATTCCGGCCACAATCATATAGCGCACGAGCGTAGAGCCCAGAATCAGCATCACTCCGTTTAGCAGGTCATTTTTCATGATAGGTTGCCTCCGTTAATTCCTGATTAAAGTTAAGCTAAATTTCCGGAACCGGTAAGGGGCGTATTTTCTCAGCAGAATAGTGTATAAAAATTATATACATGCTGTATTATTTTTAGAAACATCCTAAAACGGATCATTTACCTTAAAAACGGCAACTTTGCTTTAATGGCTAAGGTTAAGATTCATATTGGAAAGAAAATCAGGGAAGTCTTGGATAAAACGCCGATTAGTGTCGTAGACTTTGCTAAAAGCATCAATTTAAGCCGGAACAGCGCTTATAAAATATTTGAGAAGGAGACCATCGATACAGGGCAGCTCCAAACCATCGGCCACGTCTTAAATCACGATTTCTTTAATTACTACGAACAAGCCCTGTCGAGCCCCGCTAAAGAAGCGAAACCTGAATTCGGTTACGCTACAAAATCGGAAGTAGCCGATCTGGCGCATGCCATTCTAAAGCTGACTATGGCTGTGGAGCGCATGGAAGAGCGGCTCCCTAAAAAGAAAGCCGCCAAAAAGAAGTACGAAAAGAAAAGTAGCTAATTCAGCTCACAGACAACTCACCGATCTTATCCGGCAGTGCATCCGATTGTTTTCATGATTATACAGTTTCCATGGTTAATCCTTTATAAAACCGGGATAAATTTCCTTTAACCGACCCTCCCTGTTCCTGCTGCTTTCAGAAAACAATTTTTCATAAGCAGTTGCGTTTCTGTAGCGGATTCACTATTATTGATTATTCCTGAAATGTAACGAGGTAGTATATGACAGGTGCACATCCCTTCTGATAGAGTCTATTTTTAAACCTGATCCTGTGATTTATGTTACGTAGGTTTATTTGCTTTGGTGCACTCCTGCTCATCTTCATGAGTTTCCGGGGATTATCCCAGAACCCGGTGTCGCGGAATTACACAGTGGATGACGGACTTCCTTCCAATGAGGTGTATGACATTTTTGAAGATAGCCTGGGTTATCTGTGGTTTGCAACCGACCACGGCATTTCGCGCTTCGATGGTTATGAATTCAAAAATTATTCTACCAACGACGGACTGAGCCACAATACCATCTTTGGCTTTTTTGAAGATTACCGCCACCGGGTCTGGATGCGGGCCTTCAACAGCACCTTGTGCTACATGGAGAATGGACAGATCTATCCTTATAAACACAATACTGTTTTAAAAGAATTTCTTGGCCGGCATTTTATCCAAACTTTCGGGATCGACTCCCTGGGCGATCTCTGGTTCAATTCCATTCTTGCCCCTTTTGGCCTGCACCGGCAGGATCAGCAAACGGGCGAGATCAGGCGCATTCCCCACAAAAAGGGTTACAATGCTTTTCTGCGCGAGCTGGGAGGAGGTAAATTCATCTCCGGCGTTTACCGGGATGAAAATCCCAAGCAGATAAACGACCGGGTGATTTATGAACATCATACCTGGTATTATAATACAGTTCCCGTAAAGACTCCGGAAAGAGATGTTTTCAGAGCCGGCACTGTAGGCAAGGGGCATTATATGAGCAGCTATTCGCAAAATCTCACCGAGCTCGATCATGGCAGGATTGTACGGCGCCTCTCGATGCCCGGGCGTGTACCCGTTACCTACATTTATGGAGACAAGGGCAATTTCTGGATTACAGGACCGGGGCTTTACCTGTCAACGCCTGATTCTTTGTATCGTTTTTTCAAAGACCAACCGCTCAATTGCATTCACAAAGATAAACGCGGGAGCTATTGGCTTGCCTCTACCAACCACGGTATCTTATATATTCCGGACAAGCGCATCCAGGAGCCGGCATTTCATCATACGGAAAAACCATACCTCTTAGCCGTGTATAAGAATGTCCTCTACAGCCTGAGTCAGAATAAGCTAAAAACATTTCTGCTTTCCGGTCAGGGGCCCGGGAAGGTTATGGACTCTGTATATATAGCTTATTGGGTCCATCATCTTACGGTTAATTCCAGCAGGAATGAGCTGCAGCTTTCGGGAAGCTTTTGTACCTTGAACCAACAGAATCCGGAGAAACTGGGGGCCATTGTCAATTTCAACACCGTCATGCCAGGGATGGGCTCCTGCAGAAATTCATTCCGTTTTGGAAACTCTATTTATGCTGCTGGCAATGCCGGATGGGAAATTCTCAACGAAAAAAAAGACAAGCATTATCTGTCTGTGAAGCATGGCTTTTCAAAATTCTGCTCAGCGATATGTCTTGATTCAGCAGGCATGGTATGGATCGGTGCCGCAGACGGCCTCTATACATATACTAAGGGGCAGACATTGCCCTACAGGCCCGGCGAAAGTGCATTCAGGCAAAACATCAGTGCCATCAACTGCATGGGCGACGGCACCCTGGTTGTGTCAACCAGGGGAAGAGGCCTCATCCTCCTGGATGGGAACAGGACTTACTACATCCGTAAAAGCGATGGCCTGACAACGGATCTTTGCGACCTGCTGCTAATCGACGGTCATTCGATTTGGGTATGCACGAATAAAGGCCTGAACAAGATCCTGATAAAACGAAGCTCCCGGGGCCTGGAGTTCCAGATTACAAAAATATGTATGGAGCATGGGCTGCCTTCCAACCTCATTCACGATGCTGTTCGTTATAAAAACCTCCTGATCCTGGCTACAGGGAAGGGCTTAGCCTGGTTTGACGTCAATCAGTTTGCCCTGAATCATTATACGCCTCCTGTATATATCGATGCTGTATCTACTAACAGGCGCGGGGTCACTGTTGATTCGCTGCTCAGCGATACCGAAACCGACCTGAGCTTCGGCTTTACGGGATTGTTGTATAACAGCCCCGGGAAAGTGCAGTACCGCTATAAACTGGAAGGTTATGAAAACGAATGGAATTATACCGTCGAACGCAGCGTGCGTTATCTGAACCTGCCTGCCGGCGACTACGCCTTTGTTGTAACGGCCATGAATGAGAATGGAATCTGGAACGAGGCTCCCGCAAGGTATGCATTCAGCATCCCTTTGCACTTTACAAAAACCTGGTGGTTCTTCTCCATACTTATCCTGCTGGGGGGCTCGATCCTATGGCTTAGTATCCACTACTACCTGAAACAACGGCGCATGCAGGAACGGATGAGCATGAATATTCTCATGGCGGAACTAAAGACCCTGCGCTCACAGATGAAGCCGCATTTTGTATTTAACTCCCTGAGCTCGATCCAGCATTTTATCCTGGACAACGACCAGGAATCGGCCCACCTCTATCTGAGCCGTTTCGCGAGCCTTATGCGGAAGATCCTAGAAAATGCGTCTAAAGACAGCATAAGCCTATCGCGAGAGATAGAGATGCTGACACTGTATCTTTCCCTGGAAAAGCTCCGCTTTGGCAAAGAATTCGAATACCAGACGGTCATCGATGAAAGTCTCGATCCCGAACATATTGAAATTCCTCCCATGCTGATTCAGCCTTACATCGAGAATGCGATCTGGCATGGTTTGTTGCCTAAAAAAAGCCAGGCACGCCTGTGGATCCGTTTTTATCCCGAAGAAGAAACAAACCTTGTGTGTGAAATTGAAGACAACGGCATTGGCCGGAAAGCCGCAGCAGAAAAGAAAAAGAGCGGACACCAGTCTACGGGCATGAAAAATATGGAAGAGCGGATCGGGATCCTGAACCATATGCAAAACAAACACATACACGTGAGCGTGACAGACCTTTTTGACAGCACCGGAACAGCAGCAGGCACAAAAGTGATCCTGAAATTCTCCCATACTTTAATTTATAAATTATCCTCATGATCAAAACACTTCTTGTCGACGACGAAGAAAAAAGCCGCAAGGCTCTCGAATCACTCCTGCTACGGTATTGCCCCGATGTGGAAGTGACCGGGGAGGCTGCCTCCGTGGAAGAAGCAGTCAGGAAAATCAATGATCTGAAGCCGGACCTGGTATTCCTGGATGTGATGATGCCGGATGGCAATGGCTTTGATGTGCTGGAGCGTTGCCATGAAAAATCATTCGGGGTTATTTTCGTCAGCGCCTTCGAACAGCATGCGATGCGTGCCTTTCAGTTTGCCGCACTTCACTATTTATTAAAGCCTCTCAATTTCCTGGAGCTGCAGGCGGCCGTAGAGCGGTTCCGGAAACCCGACACACAGGAACGGCTTCCGCAACAGGCACAACGCCTGGAGCTTGCCAGGAGAACATACGACGCATCACAACCCGAGAGCATTGTGCTACATGCGGTGAATGGTTTTTCGGTAGCCAAAATTTCTGAGATCCTGCGTTGCGAGGCCGATTCCAATTATACCAAAATTGTGTTTACGGAAGCAAAGCCTTTCATGGCTTCGCGCAGCCTCTCTCATTTCGAAGAGCTCCTGGCCGGCCTTCCCTTTGTGCGCGTGCATCATAAGCACCTGATCAACCTGGCACAGGTGAAGCGCTACAATAAGGGCCGCGGCGGCTACATAGAGATGAGCAACGGGCACGAAGTGGAAGTTTCTGTCCGAAAGAAAGACGAATTCCTTGCTGCCATGGCCAATTTCGCCCGCGGAGCCGAATAAGCCTGCACCAATTTCTTTTTTATTGACACACTTACGCAACTGAACTACACAGTTGCGTAAAGCTGCTTTACACACCTTTGTTTCCACGGTACATTTATCTAAAACCGGCGGAAACCGAAAAGCCGTGAAGAGAGTAGGTCTATTTAAAAAATTCAAACCAATGAAATCACCATTCAAAATTATTGCTATTTCAGCATTCTCGCTCGTCTCAGGCTTTTACTCAAATGCCCAGACATTAGTAACTCCAGGTGCACTTGTAGGTCCCTCTCCAAATGGGAACGTAGGCGTAAATACCGGCACCAATTCACCTGCTTTCATGTTGTCTGTCCATTCCGGCACCAATCAACTTAACGACGGGATCCAGGTATTACAGAAGAATGCATCCTCTGCTGCCTTACGACTGGACAATTCGTATACCGGCGGACGCAACTGGGGTATTCTTTCAACCAGCAGCGGAAATACACAAGGCGGAGGGAAGCTTTTATTTTATGATTACAGCGGCGGTGGCGAACGCATGGTCATCACAGGAACAGGATCAGTCGGCATTGGAGCATTCGGATCAGGCAAGCCTCTGGAAAGGCTTCATGTGCATGATGGCGCCATCCGTATTACAGGCGCAAATAATAACGGAGGCCCGATGGTTCTGTTCGGCGGTGTGATTAATGGAAATACCAGCGGAGCCCCAAACGGGCAATGGGGTATTGAATATGTTGAAAATAATCCTAACCCGGCTTTGCGGGGTTTAAATTTCTGGCGCCCGAATTTCGCACACAATATTTCGGGTACAGGCGCAGGAACACAAAACGCAGTGATGTTTTTGAGGAATGACAATCATGTTGGCATTAATACGGATAACCCAACAGCACAATTGACCGTGAATGGCAATATGCTGGTTGGTGATCCTTCTGCTATCTCCCTGCCTACAGGCTATAAGCTTTATGTACAGGAAGGTATTTTAGCTGAAAAAGTGAAGGTTGCTGCAAGCAGCAGCATCTATTGGGCTGATTATGTGTTTGCTTCTGACTACAAATTATCTTCTCTGGAGGCAGTGGCTGCTTACGTGAAAGAGCATAAGCACCTGCCAAATGTTCCCTCGACCAGCGAGGTTCAGGAAAATGGCTTAGACATGGCAGAAATGGATGCGACCCTGCTTCGTCAGATCGAAGAAATCTGGCTGCACCTGATCGAACTGAAAAAAGAAAACCAAATGCTGAAAGAACAGCTCACTAAAAAAGATTAGACATGAAGCGGTATTATATTAAACTCATCGTGCTATGCATAATAGTGATGCATCACACGTCAAAGGCACAGGTCAACCTGGTTCCGAACAACAGCTTTGAAACCTTTTGTGGAACATACGACCTCACTTGCTTTGTTATATCTCCTACCTGCACACCGGGATGGTTTGCCTCACACGGATCTCCTAATATGGAGCTTTACTCCGGCCTGACAGGTTTTAATGGGACGGAAGAGGTTATCATGACCTGCCATCAGAACAATCTTAGCGATGGCCTGGGATCGAACCTGACTTCCACGGTGGAGAAGGATAAACAGTACGCTTTATGCTTCGCGTACTGTAGTACTGATCCTCATACGGCAACCAATTACACGGTGAATTTAGCTGTAAAATTAACGAACGGTCTTCCTCACAATCCAGGCTGCTCTGCAGTAGGAAGTGCTCCTGTTACCAGTCCCATGCAACAGGTACTGAACATGACATTTACCATAACGCCCGGAGTCAATTGGTCGACCTGGCAAACGGTATCCGTTAACTTTACAGCAGATGCCGATTATACACAATTCATCATTTACCCATCAAGCACTGTTCCTTATGTTGGATACGTCGCTGTTGATGCCTTCTCGTTGATTGAAAATACCACGCCATGCCAGACTCCTATGGATTATGACAATACCAGCAGCCCTGTTCCCGCCGGTATCTATGATCAGAAAAGCGTGATCCGCGCAGGAAGCCACATCACGAATCCATCCAACCCTGGCATCGTCACGGTAAATCAGCCTGTGCAGACAAAATTTGCCGCTTCCAACTATATAGAATTGTCGGAGAATTTTATTGCTTATCCCCAACGCAGCTATTTTCTGGCAACGATTGAATACTGTGACGCTGTTTGTCAGTTTACGACAGATGGTAGCCAGAATAGCCGCAAGAGTATGGAAGGAGAAAGGGATGAGGAGATGAATGAATTACCAAACGACATCACTCTTTTCCCAAATCCTGCCTCCGATCAGCTCACCGTGCAAAGTAGCAAGGGGCTGCGATCGGTTGTCTTAAAAGATATCTCCGGTCGCCTCGTGATGACATTCCAACCGGAAGCGGGCAAGAAGGAACAGATCTTCCGCATCCCGGATATCAAGACCGGCATTTATTTCCTGACACTTACAGACGAATCCGGAAAAACAGAGATCAAAAAGATCGCGATCGAAAAATAATTTGCCCGGACAGGAATTAACTAAAAAAATAGGATGTACTAAATTTCAGTACATCCTCTTTTTATTTCCAGATTCTCCGCAGCGCCTTTATGGAAAAGGGTCCGGAGAATCCGTATCAGATCTTACGTCAGTTCATAAGTCAGGCTACCGATTTTGTCCAGCTCGTTCATCAGGTCGGTACTTACAGCGATCTTCTGCGATTTGGAGAACAGCTTCACGCTGATATTTTCCGCCGGGTCTTCCACGAAGAACTCCACGCTGCATTTTCCCTGCGAGGCATTAAAGATGGATTCGATGTTACCGATCAGCTCTTCCGTGATGGCGCTGATATCCATCTTCAGCTTCATCGATGAGAAAATATTTTCTTTTACGTTCTCCAGCAATTCGATCTTCTGGATCTTGAGCTCCAGGCTTCCCGGCTGGTTGTAGCGTTCCTGAATCTTGGCCTTCACATACACGAAGAGGGAGCTTACCATGAACTTATTATATTCCACGAAGTCTTTCCCGAACAGCATGATCTCCACGGAGCCCTGGTAATCCTCAATGATGAGCTTTCCAAACGCATTGCCGGTTTTGCTGGTACGGTTTTCGAAACCGGTTACCACACCGCCAAAGGTTACATCCTTGCCTTTGAAAGGCTCCAGGCCGGCTTTCAGCTGGGCACAGTTGGCGCTGCACTTATGCTCAATGATCAGCTTATAAGGATCAAGCGGATGCCCGGAGATGAAGAAGCCTACCACTTCTTTTTCCCTGGCCAGCTCTTCCAGCTTGCCCCAGGGCTCTACTTTGGAAGGAAGCTGCGGCTCTGTAATTTCCACGGCATCGTCGCCACCAAACAGGCTGGCCTGCGAGGTATCGTTGCCGAGGCTCATCTGGTTGCTGTACTTGATCATCCGGTCGGTAAGCGTGGTGCCATCCATCAGATCGACCGTAAAGAACATGGCACGGTTTACTCCTTCAAAGGCATCAAAGGCTCCGGCCAGGGCGAGGCCCTCGATGGATTTTTTATTGATGGCTTTGCTATCGAGGCGTTTCGCCAAATCGAATACCGATGTGAATTTCCCGTTGGCGTTTCGCTCTTCAATGATATTATTTACTGTGTTTTCACCTACTCCCTTAATAGCGCCCATGCCGAAGCGGATATCGCTGCCTCCCTCGATAACGCTGAACTTGGCAAAGCCTTCGTTCACATCCGGGCCAAGCACTTTAATGCCCATTCGCTTGCATTCCTCCATGAAAAAGGAAATTTTCTCAATACTTCCGGAGTGATTCAGCACCGAGGCCATAAACTCCGAAGGATAATGCGCTTTGATGTAAGCCGTTTGAAAGGCGACGTAGGCATAACAGGTAGAGTGCGATTTGTTGAAGGCGTAGCTCGCAAAGGCTTCCCAGTCTTTCCACACTTTTTCGGCAACAACTGTATCGTGCCCGTTCGTCTTACAATTGTCGATAAACTTACCTTTCATCTTATCCAGCGTGGCCCTGTCTTTCTTACCCATGGCCTTACGCAGGGTATCGGCATCACCTTTGGTAAAGTTGGCCAGCTTCTGCGACAAGCGCATCACCTGTTCCTGGTATACCGTAATGCCATAAGTTTCTCCCAGGTACTCATCCATGCCTTCCAGATCGAACTGCACTTCTTCCCTGCCGTGTTTCCGGTTGATGTAGTTAGGGATGTAAGCCAAGGGACCCGGACGGTACAAGGCATTCATCGCGATCAGGTCGTTGAAGGAATCGGGCTTAAGCTCTTTCAGCGATTTTTGCATCCCGGCACTTTCGTACTGGAACACACCGTTGGTTTCGCCGCGTTGAAATAATTCATACGTCTTTTTATCGTCCAGCGGAATCGCATCAATGTCGATGTCGAGGCCGTGGTTCTGCTTCACAAAGCGAAGGGCGTCCTTAATAATCGTAAGCGTTCTTAAACCGAGGAAGTCCATCTTCAGCAAGCCTGCACTTTCCGCCACGGAGTTATCAAACTGCGTCACGAGCATGTCACTGTCCTTGGCTTTGGTTACCGGCACAAACTTCACCATATCGTCGGGGGTGATGATCACCCCGCAAGCGTGGATGCCCGTGTTCCGCAGGCAGCCTTCGAGCTCGTAAGCCTGTTTCAACACATCGGCTTCCGGCGTTTTTTCTTCGGCCAGCTTCCTGAAATTATGAGATTGCTCCACAACCTCACGCTTATCGCGGATCTTATCTAAATATTTTTCATCAATGCCACCCGGCTTTAATAAGGATTTTAATTCTGCCTCTAAGCTGTCGGGAAAGGATTTCGCCAAACGGTCGGCATCCGGCAATGGGAGATCGAGCACCCTGGCGGTATCGCGGATGGCGGACTTACCGCCCATCGTACCGTAGGTAATGATCTGCGCCACCTGGCTGAAGCCGTATTTGTCAATTACATATTTGATGACGCTATCGCGGCCCTCGTCATCAAAGTCAATATCAATATCGGGCATGCTGATACGATCCGGGTTAAGGAACCTTTCGAAGAGGAGATCGAACTTGATCGGATCCACGTTGGTGATCCACAAGCAATAGGCAATGGCCGAACCGGCAGCCGATCCACGGCCCGGTCCTACAGATACGCCCATTTCACGCGCTTTGGAAATAAAGTCCGCCACAATGAGGAAGTAGCCGGGGTAACCCATCCGCTCGATGGTGGCCAGCTCGAACTCGATCCGCTCTTTGGTTTCCGGTGGCATGTCGGGATAACGCTTGTGAGCGCCCTGCCAGGTTAAGTGCGACATGTAGATGAACTGCTCCGCAATCACCCGCATTTCCGCCTTTTGTATTTCGATGGCTTCTTCCGATAATTTTTTATCGATCCAACCCTGCTCTTTTAAAGCAATGATGCGCTGGTGTGATGCCTGGATCTCCGCTTCATTGCTTTCGATGAAGGAGGCAGCGATCTCGAACTTCGGCAATAAAATATCACGGCCCAGCTTGAACTGCTCGATCTTGGCAACGATCTCCGTTGTGGTTTCAATCGCTTCCGGCATATCGGCAAAAAGCTCGATCATTTCCTTCGGTGATTTGAAGTAAAATTCCTTGTTCTGCATCCCATAGCGGAAGCCGCGGCCACGGCCCACCGGCGTCGCTTTCTTCTCACCGTCTTTCACGCATAACAAAATGTCGTGCGCATCAAAACCGCTCTTATCCAGGTAATAGTTGCTGTTGGCTGCAAAATATTTTACGTTGTGCTTCTCGGCGAATTTCAACAGCACCTCGTTCACGTGATTTTCATCCGGCAGGTTGTGGCGGTTCAGCTCCACATAAAAATCTTCCCCGAACTGTTCCTTGTACCAGATAAAAGCTTCCTCTGCCTGGGCTTCCCCCACATTCAGGATCAGGTTCGGGATCTCGGCAGACAGGGAACCTGTGGTAGCGATCAACCCGTCTTTGTATTGCATCAATAAATTCTTATCGATGCGCGGCACATAGTAAAACCCGTCGATCAGGCCCACAGAGCTCAGCTTCGACAGGTTCTGGTAACCCAGCCTGCTCTTCGCGATCAGCACCTGCGTGTAACCATTATCCTGCTTGCTCTTATCTTTATGATCCTTGCACACAAATAATTCGCAGCCGATGATGCATTTCAATTCGATTTTCTTTTCGCCCTGCTTTTCTCCTTTATCAATGGACTCATTGTATGACTTCACGCCTTTGTTGTGCTTGTCAATGGATTGCCAGAACAGGAAGGCGCCATACATGTTTCCGTGATCGGTTAAGGCAACCGCAGGCATGTTGTATTCAATCGCTTTTTTTACCAGGTCGCCAACATCAGCTGTAGACTGGAGAACCGAGAATTGGGTATGGTTGTGTAAATGCGCGTACTGCAGGTTTGCAATCGCCGTTGAATCGATCTGCGTTTCTGTTTTCTGACCGCCCGTTCCTGCTTTCTGATTTTTGCGCTCCTTCCAGGCCTGCTCATGTTGGTAGAGTGCCGACAGATCGGGAGCCACGTAATTGATGGTTTGCAGCTCTTCGGTGGGGATCTCTGCAACCCGCGTGATGCCGCGCTTGATGATCTCAAAGAATACCTTACCGGTTGCCAGTACGTCAAATGCCGCGTTATGTGCTTCCTCAAAGGCAGCGTTGAATAACTTGCCATAAAGCTCCGTTAAGGTCGGCCATTTGAACTTTCCGCCACGGCCGCCCGGAATAGCACAGTACTCCGTCGTCTGATCGTTCTTGGTATCAATGAAAGGCTTCCCTGCCAATATATTTTCGAGGCCGCAACGCAGGAGCTCCGCTCCTACAATGTTATTATCAAACTCGATGTTGTGCCCGCAAAGGTACTTTGCCTGGCTCACGGCATTGACAAATTCCTGCAGAACAGCTTTCAGGTCCTGCCCTTCTTCGATGGCACGCTCATTCGTGATCCCGTGAATCTGAACGGCATTGAAGGGAATGGTATAGCCCTCGGGCTTTACGATGATGGAATTGCTGTTGATCAGGTTTCCTTTTGCATCGTGCAGCTGCCAGGCAATCTGCACCATCCGGGGCCAGTTGTCAAAATCGGTTAGGGGCGCATTGTAATTACGTGGTAAACCGGTGGTTTCTGTATCAAATATTAAGAACATATCTTATGAAAAAGTAAATAGTGATTGGTGATGAGTGATTAGCTTGCTTTGTTTTCGAGGGCTTTCCGGATTCCGATAAGCTCGTTTTTTATATCCAGTAACACCTGACTATCGTGTATTGTTTGAGATTGCTTCGCTTCGCTTGCAATGACGTTCGTATAGCCGTGTTTTTCGCGGATCACTTTTTCGCGCTGCTGCAGGATCTCCGTTTTGAATTGCTCGGCATTGTTGATCCCCAGCATACTCATCATATTCTGGTTATGATGGCCGCCCCCGCCACCGGCGGTTTCGATGCGGATGAGCGTCAGCCCGAAATAACGAAGTACAGGCCCTCCGACAAAAGACAGGTCCTGGATATTCTCGAGCGGGATCGTTTTTTCGATATGCACAATGAGCCCTTTGGAGAATTTCAGGTTTTTGTTGGTGATTGTGCAGGATAAGGTTTTGAAGAACTTGCCGCTCAGCCACTGCCCCAGGCCAAACACCCAAAAGGGAATGAGAACGATGCCGATGACCGTGGTGATGAGGAAAAAAAGAACCACAAAAAATATATAGGTCTTTACCCTTGGGCTAAAGCTCGCTTCATTTAAAATTAACTCTTCTGTCATAACTTTTTAAAGTTACGAAATAAGAAAAAAGCGGAGGATGCCTGTTGATATCTGCTCAGAAAAAAGGGACCTCAAAATAGCGGAACTATGCGCCAGGGACATGAAAGGGGCAGTTCTTTTTTGGCGATGCCTCTTATCGCCAAAAAAACCGAAGCGCAGCGAAGCCCCCCGACATACGTCGGGATAAATTCCATGGCCCGCTAGGGCGCCCAAAAAATAAAACCCATTTTCAATTAAATTATATTACTGAAAATCAAATAACTACAAATTAAAAACCACTCAACAGTCAAATGCATTGGATTCTTATGTATCTTTGTCTTAAGTATTCATTATAACATCATGATCTATTCTTCAGAACTCATTAAAGGCACGCTGAAAACCATCGTCCTAAAGTTGTTGGCCGACAATAAAAAAATGTACGGATACGAGATCACTCAACGGGTGAAAGAGCTCACCTTTGATAAGATCCAGATTACCGAAGGCGCCTTGTACCCGACCTTGCATGCGCTGGAAAGCGACGGGCTCGTGACCACCGAAACAGAATTCATCGGGAAGCGTGTGCGGAAATATTACAGCCTGAGTCCAAGCGGCAAAACTAAAACCAAAGAGAAAGTGAGCGAGCTCGCCGAATTTATGGAAACGATGAAATTTTTGTTGGATATCAAACCGAAGACTGTTTAAAAAAGTTACAGGTTTGAGGTTTCAAGTTTCGGATAATCATTATCTAAACTTGAAACCTGAAACTTCAAACCCGAAATAACCATGTACCGTATCAGTGAGCAACAGATAGATTTTATTCTCAGCGACATCAGTGCACGTGGCGTTGAGATGGAAAGCCTGCAGCAAAACCTATTGGATCATATCTGTTGCATCATTGAACATGAGCTCGAAGAGAACGGAGACTTCGAGAGCTTCTATCAGAAAACCGTCAAAACATTTTACAAAGATGAGTTGTGGGAGATAGAAGAAGAAACCCTCCAATTATTAACCTTTAAAAATTATTACACGATGAAAAAAATAATGATCGTCAGTGGAACGTTTTCTGCTGCAGTAATGAGTCTTGGCATCTTCTTTAAATTTATGCACTGGCCGGGTGCCAGCGTCTTAATCATACTCGGCATTGCCGTATCCAGCCTGGTATTTTTGCCGCTCCTGTTCACACTCCGGGCCAAAGAAAAACAGAACATCAAGGATAAGATCACGCTTGCCATTGCCACGCTGTCGGGCACATTGATCAGCCTTTCCGTTTTGTTTAAAGTCATGCACTGGCCTGGGGCCAACCTCATGGGAACTATTTTTGTAGCCCTCATGGTGCTGGTGTATATCCCGGTTTATTTCTTTTCAGGAATTAAAAACCCGGATTCGAAAGTGAACACGATCGTGACGACCATCATCATGATTATGGGCTGCGGCCTGTTCCTGACCCTGGTGAACAGCAGGCCTTACATCCAGGACAATGCCAACGAAGTGACAAACCAAGCTTTGCAGGAGAGTTATATTGCGATGAGCGAGCAAACACGCCAGCTGTCGCTCACTGCCTGTATGGCGCCGCCACCAAAGGATGACAGGCTCGACAAGGCATGCAACACGGCCTGCGACCGGATAGAGGCTCTGAAAATTGCACTTATCAATACCACCGAAGATCGTCCTGTGAAAACGATCAATTACATGGAGCTTGGAAGGCTTGAGAATTATGATTCTCCAACAACCGCCTTGTTCGGGAGCCCGAATCTTGATCCTGTTCCGGGCGCCGACCTGAAAGTGCTCCGTGAGCGACTGGTGAACATCAACCTCATGCTGGGAGAAAAATTAAACAGCCCGGCGAGCCTGATCGATCTTTCAGACAAAAAGAACCTGAGAACGGGCGTGGCTGAATCCTGGGAGATCCATAACTTTTACCACGCACCTTTGGTGAATGTATTGAGAAACCTTACACAGCTTCAGATCAATATCCGTTTCATACAGCTCATGAACAAACGCAGCCCCAACACTCTTGAAACAATTAAGTTTGTTCCTCCCATGGATTCGGCAGCTTAATCGTTAAAATCACACCATTTATTGAAGAGCCGTCACAGAAAATGTGACGGCCTTTACACCCATTTTCCGAAATTTTCCCGATTGGTTCATGTGGCTGCAATAGCCATGGATGGCTACGCTCATCTGCCAAAGAAGGAACAGCAAATCAAACTTATGATGACACTTAACAAAAACGCGACAGGCTTTGGAACAAAAGCGCTGGCATGGCTTCCGGTTATCCTCCTGATGATCGTCGCATCCTATATCCGCTACATGACTATTTCTTCCGGTAATTACCTGCTTGTGGGAGGCGACGGTCCTTATTACCCTTTGCAGGTAAGAAGCCTGCTGGAGCACCACAGGCTCGCCTACCCGGATATGCCTTTGCTGTTTATGCTCGAGGCGCTCCTTGCTGCTGTACTGAACTTCTTTCACATCGCTTCTTATCACGACTGCATCATCATCGCCGTTAAGGCAACGGATGTGATCTTACCTCCGTTGGCTGCTATACCGGTTTTCCTGATTGCGAAAGAGCTGCGCATCAACGGGACAAAGACCGGATTCTTCAGTTACCTCCTGGTGGCCTTCGCCGTGATCAACCTCACCACTATCGGTGCTTTTTCCAACGGCCTGCAGAAAAATGCCGTGGCTGTTGTCTGGGTCTTTCTGTACTTATACTATGTGATCAGGCTTATCAAATATGCCCGGAAAAAAGATGCCTTCTCTGCAGGAGGTGTGTTGCTGTTATGTGCCTTCACCCATTTCGGCAGCTGCGCCCTGCTGATCTTCCTGAGCATAGCCATTGGTATCTCATGGCTGCTCTACAACAAACAGGCGCTCCGGTCTTTAAGCTGGAAAAAGATCTCCCTGTTCCTGGCAGCTTTCCTCCTGGCCCTGGCCGTTATTGCCGCATACGACACTAACCGCTTTCAGAGGCTGATGGCCATCCCGCTCAGGGTCTTTGAATTTCCGGTGTTCCTGCTGATGGCGAAGGGCTTCGGGATCGAAAACTTTTTAAGCCCGATCCATTTGCTGCTCAGCAATTTCCTGGCACTTTCAGGCTTAGTGATCCTGCTGGCGAACCGGAAAAAAATTGACAAAGACCGGAAGCTGATTGCTACCGCGATGATCGCCTCTACCATGTTCCTGGCCAGCCCGTTCCTGGGCCTTGAATGGGCCAACCGTTTATACATCGTCAGCTACACCCCGGTTGTGGTGCTCTATATGACACTCTTCCATACCGGCATTTCCACATGGGTCAAAACCATTCCCGCCACTCTGTTCACGCTGTTTGTGATTGCCTGCCTGCTCACCGGGCAGAGCAACAGGGATTGTATCAGCGCCGAATCCTATACTGAATTTGTGCAGATAAAAGACCGCGTAAGATTCGATGCAAACGATGCTCTCATTGGCAGGCAGGATCTGCGGATTCTCGGCAGCTGGGAATTCGGCACCAAATCAGTGGTTGAGTACTTATTCAAAAAAGAAGATTTTGGAAGCTACCATGCGGTGTATGTAATCAGGCAACTGAAAGGAAGTCATTTTCCTCCGGGGCGCTTCCGTGGAGATGCGCGGATACCGGACAATGCGCTGAAAGTGTATACAGGTCCCTGCTTCGAGCTCTACAAGCTGAACAGCGTCGAAGGCTGGAAACACGGGAAAGGAAAGCCATCCAAAGCGCATGGCCTGATCCTCGCCATGACTCCGCATTACATGCTTCTTCAAAACGACCAGGGTTTTCACAGAACGATAGAGCTAACCGATCACACCATCATCGAAACGCCTTTACAAAGAGGGAAGTCAGTAGAAGTGTGGGGAAGCTGGAAAGCCTTTAGCTTAAACGTCGTTGCCGAATCGGTCAGCGAATTCCATTAAAAACATAAAGCCACAATGAAGAAGCCGGCAGCCGGATAGAGCAATGATTGAGCAACGTTGAAAACCGTTAATCCAGGCTTGATAGTCCTGACTAACGCCTCTATCCGGAAGCCGTTTCTTTATTTTTTTAAAACCACATAGAATCATAGGGAACCAAAAAGAAATCATAGACCTATTCTGTTCTAATCCGCCTAATCAGCGCCATCCGCGTTCTATCCAACTCATAGGCTCGTCCAGGTGGTTAAGCCCTGTTGGGTGAACTTAAAGGATTGGACGCGCCCGCCCAGGTTCTCAATGGCTTTTGCCACTTTTACTTTCGTAACGGCCGGGCAATAGAAGAACATAAAGCCGCCACCGCCTGCACCGGAAATCTTTCCGCCGGTAGCCCCGGTGGTGATAGCAGTAGTGTATACGCTATCAATCAGCTCATTGGAAATGGAATGGGCCATTTGCTTTTTGTTGATCCAGCCGAAATGGAGGATCTCCCCTATTTTACTGAGCTCTCCACGAAGGAGGCTGTCTTTCATCTGCTGGGCCTGCTCTTTGAGGTTATGCATGGCATCTACCGATTTTTCGTTCCTGTCTTTCACGTTCTTCACCTGTTCGTTAATGATGGTGGCCGACATGCGTTGTGTCGCGGTAAAGTATAAGAGGAGGTTGAATTCCAGCTCGTACAGGATCTCGTCTTTGAGCTGTAATGGATTTACGATCACCTGATCGTTGGCGAGGAATTCCATAAAATTGACGCCTCCGAAGGTAGCGGCGTACTGGTCCTGCTTTCCACCGCTCATGTTCAGATCTATGCGCTCGATCTCATAAGCAAGGTGTGCAATATCGTATTTTCCTAAAGGCAATTTCAGCCATTCCATAAATGCACCAATTAATGATACAACGATGGTGGAGGATGTTCCAAGCCCGGAGCCCTGCGGCGCTTCAATGAAAGAAGTCAGGCGAAAGGATAAAGCCTGCAGATCGTATTTTTTGATGATGCGGTTATAGACGCCGATAAATAATTCAAAGCCTTCTACGATCTCCAGCTCTTTTTGTGAGCTGAGCTTAATGCTTTTCTCCGTGCCATCGATGCAAAATTCGATGGTTCCGTCGTTCAAAGGCTCGAGGCTTGCATAGGCATACAGGTCGATGGTGGCGTTGAGAATAGCGCCGCCAAAGAGATCGCTGTAAGGCGATACATCCGTTCCACCGCCGGCTAATCCTATCCTTAAAGGGGCTTTACTTCGTATGATCATGGTAATCGGTTATATAAGCTCACGACTTCATCCACAAAGATTTTCCAGTCGTATTTTTGTTTTTCGTTTTTCATGCCTTGTGTAAAAGCTTCTATCCGGTGATTCGAAAAATAATCCCGGATGGCTTCCGCGATGGCTTTGGCATTAGGCTCCACCACGTAGCCCGCCGTTTTATCCGGAATAATTTCTCCCAGGCCGCCTACATTGGTGACCAGCGTAGGCACTTCGAAATGAAAGGACACCTGCGTGACGCCGCTCTGTGTGGCATCCCTGTAGGGGAGCGCCACGAGATCAGCGGCAGAAAAATATAATTTCACATCCTCATTGGCAATAAATTTTCCGTGAAGGATCACTTGCTCTTCGATGCCCGATCCTTTGATCAGGTCGAGGTAAGGCTGCTTGTCCTCATAGAACTCGCCGGCAATGACCAGCTTGATTCCGGGATTTGATTTCAGCTCGCCGAAAGCCTCCAGCAAGAGGTCCAGGCCTTTGTACTTCCGGATCAGGCCGAAGAAGAGCACGATAGGAGCATCTTCCGGGAGGCCTAAGGCTTTGCGGGCTGCGGTTTTCTCCAGCTTCTCCCCGAAGGATGTATACAGGGGATGCAATAAGTATTTCCGGTGCGGCGTATCCGTAAATTTCTCCAGGTCCCGCATCACGGCTTTGCTCATGGTGATAAAGCCGTCGCAGCCTTTGATGAAATAATTTGCCAGTTGCTTTTTTGCCGGAAAGTTTTCGTGCGGCATCACGTTGTCTGTGATGGCCAATACCTTAATGCCCTTCCTGCGCACCAGGCGAGCAATACAGCCCAGGGCCGGAGCCATAAAGGGGATCCAGAAGCGGAACACAATAAAATCCGGTTTTTGGGCCTTGATGAATTTCGCGGTTTTAAACCAGGAAAAGGGATTCACCGAATTGATGAGCGTATGGATTTTCAGGTGCGCAGGTGCTTTGCCACTGGTATCATACTGCGTGCTTCCCGGAAACAAAAAGCCGGGATATTGCAGGCTGTATGAAATAATCTCACAGTCGTGGCCCTGCTCGTGAAAGGCTTTACAGAAAAGCTCATCGAAGGTTGCCAAACCGCCCCTGAGAGGGTAAGCGGGGCCTATGATCAATACTTTTGCCACAATCGTTTATTTCTTACCAACTACTAATTCCACGAGGTCTTTTTCCTGTAAATAGGTATTCGCCAGCTTCATCAGCTCTTCCGGCGTCACTGTTTTCACCGCTTCAAAATAGCGGTCGAAATAATCGTAGCCGAGCCCGAATTCCCAGATGGCTTTGAACTTATCGGCTAAGGCATAAGGCCCGTCCACACTTCTCAGGAACTGGCCCAATACATAGTTGCGCACGGTTTCCAGCTCTTCGGCATCAACCGGCTTTTCGCGTAGTAATTTTATTTCTTTATAAATTTCTTCCAGGGTATTGTTGGTCACGTCCGCTCCTACTTCCGTGGAGATAAAAAAGTAACCGCTGTTTACCAGCGAGGACAAGCCGCTGCCGATACCATAGGTATAGCCTTTGTCTTCGCGGATATTGGCCATCAGGCGCGAGCCGAAGTAGCCGCCCAGGATGGTATTGAGCACCTGGAACTTAAAATAGTCGGGATCTTTTTTATTGAACAGGACCCTGCCCACACGCACGGCCGATTGGATGGCATCTGCTCTTTCAATGAAGTGTTGGCGCTGGGGGGTGGTTTTCGGTTCCACCAGCGCTTTTTCCACCGGCTGTATTTCTCCCCAGGTCGTTTGCCCTACAAAGCGGTTGAGGATTTCCAGCAGGTTCTCCGGCAGCTTGCCGGAAGCTATGATTGTGCAGTTGGAAGAATGGTAATGCGATCTGTAAAAAGCCTTTACCTGCTCCAGCGTGAGGCGGTCGAAATCTTCGGTCTTCACATCGCGCCCGTAAGGATGGTCTTCGCCGAACAGCAATTCCGTAAAGCGGCGGCGGGCCAGCACATTCACCTTTTGTGAGTTTACGAGGTGCTTTTGTTTTTTATTGGAAAGATAAATCTCAAACTCATCTTTCGGGAAAGTAGGATATTTGATGATCTCCTCCACGAAATGCAGGCTCTGGTCGAGGTACTTATTCAGGCTGAACAGGGCCAGCGTGGAATAATCCTGGTCGACGGCACACTCGAAAAAAGAGCCGTAGAAATCGATCCCATCGGAGATCTGGTTAGCCGTATAGTTTTTCGTTCCTGTTTCCAGAAGGTTGTTGGCTGCCGAGGCCACAAGGGTCTGGTCCTGGTAGTACATGCCTGCCTTAAACAGGAATTCGATCTTGGTAAGCTCCTGCGAACCGCTGTTGACGGTATACACGTTGATTCCGTTGTCGAGGCGATGGTGTTCGGCTTGTGGTATATCTATTTTGTCGATTGTTTTAAAACCGGGTGCTTCTTTTCTGTTTAATGTCATGGTTTAAATTTACAGAAATTAGCCGAATAAACTACCCTCTCTGTGGAGCAAGGTGGTACCAACAGCATTGGCTCATTTTCCATTCACCGGAAACGGTAGAAAATACAAACTCCTGATACCGAACACCATGCCATTCGGCTCTGGCATTGAATCTTAACGTTTCTTCTTTTGGGCGCCCGGGCGGGCTGCGCCGGCATCACACAACCTCGCTCAAAAGCCCACCGGGCTTTTGCCGTGCTACCGCTACGGTTCTTTACCGTCCCGACGCGTCGGGACGGTAAAGGAACCAAACCCTTTGCATCCCTGTCGCAGGTATACACTCCTTATGTAGTTAAACTTAAAACAAAAATCCGGTCGTATGCACAACCGGATCCTGCTTTTATTCTCCTTTGTAATTCGTTTTTTTCATCGGAGAATGATTATCCCTACATTCATATATTTCTACCCATAGTTATTAAACCAACTTAATTTCTTTTTCATCCATCGGGTCCAGTGCGGCGCTCTTCACATCTACATGCACTTCCACGGTATATTCCGATTTTTCGGCATTGGCAAACGCTGCCATAGAACCTAAAGCGCCCATCGCTCCTCCCCTTTCACGCAGGTCATCGCTATTCGATTTAACCAGTTTAAAATTGAGGTTAAACGGAATCTCCTTTATCTCTCCTGGCCTGATAGTAAGGCTCACCGGCATTTTCAACTCGCCTAAGGTGAACTCTTTTGTTTTTTTATCATCGCCCCTGCCCGTTGTATATTCTTCCTTCAGGGAGACTTCAATCTCCGTTATTTCCTGCTCGCTTTTGGTTGTGAGGATCACTTTCCCGCTGATGAGCTCCGATGCTTTCGACACCTGCCCGGGAATCTCCAAAACCACTTTGACACCACCGATGCCTAATTTGCTCTTAATTGTCTGAAATAATCCCATAACCTGTTTTAATTTTATAAAGCCCTGTCTTTCCGGGCCGGGACAAAGCTAAAGAGAATTCATTCTTCGTTTTCAGCCAATGTACATCCGTAGGGAATGAGTTATTATCCGTAGCCAACGACTGAAAATCTGTATAAGGCAATCGCCGGTCAACATTCATTCAGATTGAATTTGCAGGGTTTCCTCCGGATGGTTCTCCGAAAACGGAATGAGTCGAAAAACAGGGATCTACAAGTCTGAAAGGTACTGGATCAGCTGGTCTTTTTTGCGCGTGGAAACAGGAATGCTCTTGTCGTTGACAGTCACCAGGAAGCCGCCGTCTGTTCTGTCGTAACGGCTGATATGCTGCGCATTGACCAGAAAAGACTGATGCACCCTGAGGAATGTGTCAGCCGGAAGCATCTCCTCGTATTCGCCAAGCGACCTGGACACGAGGATCTTCTTGCCGTTCAGCAAATGAAAGTTTGTGTAGTTGCGGTCTGCCTCGCAGTATACGATATCCGAAATATTAATGACATGAATGCTGTCTGAGGTTTTCAGGGTGATCTTTTTGATTCCCTGCGACATGTTTTCCATGTTCTTCATCAGCACTTCCATCCGATCGGAAAGCTTACCCGCATTTATTTTTTCGGTAGCGGAAGCCACAGCAGCAGAAAGCTCGTCGGGATCAACCGGCTTCAAAATATAATCAAGCGCAGACACCTTAAATGCTTTGATGGCAAACTCCTCGCTGCCCGTCACGAAGATGACATTGGTCTTTTTATCGCCAATGGCTTTCAGTACATCAAAGCCGTTTCCATCCTGCAGCTCAACATCGAGGAATACGAGGTCCGGGTTTAGTTCGGAGATCTGATTCACGGCAGATGATACGGAGTCTGCCTCGTATACGGAGCCTATTTCAGGGCAATAGAGCTTAATCACTTCCCGAATGGTTTCCCTGGCTCTTTTTTCATCATCAACGATCAGTACGCGTATCATAAGTCGAATGTAAATCGGCTCAAAGGTACAGATTATAAAGGGATTGAAAAAGTAATTAAGGTGCCTTTCGGTTCCACAGGCCTGATATCGAAGCTGATCTTCCTGAATTTGCGCTTGTTGAGCAGCTCAAGGCGTTCTTTGGTAATGATGGTAGCTAAGGAGGTATGCTTCTCGCCTTTATGATCTGCGGGTAGCGTCACATCCGGTGCTGAAATGCCCACGCCGTTATCTTTTACACTCACAATGAGGTAGTTATTCTCTTTTTTAAATTCCACTTCTACAAAGCCCTTGTAGCCGATATTCTTCAGGCCATGCTCGAGGGCATTCTCAATAGCAGGCTGTGTCAGCATTGGCGGAAGCAGCGTTGTTTCCAAATCCATTTCCTCCGGCACGCGGATGGTATAATCAAACTTATTTTCGAAGCGCAGCTGCTGAAGCTTGAGGTAATTATCGAGCCACTGCACTTCCCTGGAAAGCGTGATGTATTCCTCGCGCGAGTTCTCCAGAATGGCCCGCACCAGCCGGGCGAAGGCCGCAAGGTATTTACCGGACTCCTTCGGCTCATTCTTATAAATAAAGCTTTGGATCGCTGTGAGCGAATTGAAAATGAAATGTGGATTCATCTGGCTTCGCAAGAGGCGCTGCTCCAGCTTCATGGTTTTCTGACGGGTGATAATGCGGTTTTGCCGGAGGAACATAAAGGAAAAAGCGATCACAAAAAGGATCAGGGCAAGCATCCCGTAAAGCACATATCCTCTTCGCGAAAGCTCCAGTTGCTGGATCTCATTTTTTTGGGTCAGCACCACATTTTCCTGCTCTTTCTTTTCCGCCTCGTAACCAAACTGCTTGCGCAGGCTGGCGCTCTTGGTTTCCTCGTTGACAAGGCTGTCTGTCAGGATCATGTACTGCTCGTGCATCAGCAGCGCATTCTTATAGTCTTTCTTTTTTTTGTAGATCCGGTAAAGCACCTCCGAAGACAGTCTGACATTCCCCATTATTTTCACCTCTTTCGCGATCTTAAAGCTTTTGAGGGCAAATGCTTCGGCATGCGGCATATCATCTATGAGGAGGTACATACTTGCCATGCTCCGCAGGTTGTTCGCCTGCAGCTGAGGATAGTTGTTGTCTTCGGCAATTTTCAGGGATTGCTCATAATAAGTCATCGTCCGGTTAAACGTCGCCTGGATCGTGTCCTGCGGGTACTGATGCATCTTCAGGTAAAAAAAGCAACGGTGATAGGTGCCTGCAAGCCCATAAAGATCGCGGGCATAAAAGCGTACAAAATTATGTTGCTTATTGTGCTGCAGGGCCGAGTTATAATAGAGCAACACTTTTGATCGATAGGCAATGATAGAATCCATGCTGCCATTTCTTTCCAGAAGAGCGTAAAAATCATCCCTGTATATCGTGGCAATATTCGTAATGGATTCGCTGATAAATTCATTGTCTTTGAGATCACGGGCAATTTTCAGGCACCTGAAATAATAAGCTCTTGCCTTATCCTTCTGGCCCTGGGCATATAATAAAGCAGCTATGTTGTAGGTGCTGTTCAGAATGCCTTTCTTGTAGCTTATTTTTTCATGCATCGCAAGCGACTCATAATAATAATGAAGTGCCCTGATCACATCCCCCTTCTGGTGATAGATAGCACCGATGTTGAGCAAACCGTTTGCGGCACCTTTGATCTCGCCGATGCTCTGATCGATCCGGATACTTTTTAAAAAATAAACGAGGGCGGAATCCATGTTTCCTTTTTCGCTCAGAATATAGCCTAACAGGGTATAACAGCTACTCAGGCCGCTCTTGTAGCCGGTTTGTTCGCAGAGCCTTTGTGCCTTCCTGCAATAGCGCATCGAAGTATCCATATTGCTCACCGCATAAATATCCCCGATCTGGATCAGGGCCAGTACTTTTGAGGTATCGTGGCTGTTGGAATTTACAATGCGTTGCAGGGAATCCAGCTGACGGGACGTTTCAGGCGGAAAGTCCTGTGCAACGGCAGGCTTAACCGCAAGAAGCATCACACTAAAAAAAACAACTGCAACAAAGGACCTCAGGAAAAAAAACATGTTGGGGATTAAGAAAAATGTAGTCGTAAGAAAAACTTCCGGCAGAAAGCGGCTTTCATTCTATGGAATCTTTCAGGTTCAGCAGCTTGGTTTTGATCTGTTTCAGCTTATCAATTACCTCGGCTTTTACCTGGTCGGATTCCTTAAGACCGCCTTTGAGCTTATCTTTAGCGCCTTGCAGCGTATAGCCCTTTTCCTTCACGAAGTGAAAAATGAGCTTGAAGTTCTCAATGTCTTTTTTGGTAAAGAGACGGTTGCCTTTTTTATTTTTGGAAGGAGAGATCACGTCGAATTCTTTTTCCCAAAAACGGATCAGCGAGGTGTTCACATCGAACATCGTCGCTACTTCCCCTATGGAATAAAATAATTTCTCGGTTTCTTTTTCCTCTGATACTGCCATCACTCAAAAATAAAGAACTATATCCTCTGGTCCTTAAAACTTTTTCAACAAAAAAACGAATTGAATTAACATTGTGGGAAAGACTCAAGGGACAAAAAGAGAGGGAAGGGACTTAAGGGACGGGTAATGAACATTGAAAAGCGATATGGACATGGGCAATGGACAAAAAAATATTGAACAGTGAACATTTTAACTTGAACATTGAACAACCGTTCTCAATACTCTTATCTCACATCTATTTCTTCTCACTCACTACCTCAAACGGAATCGTTAAGGTTTCCCCGGTATTATCGGAAACCGTGAGCAGGTGCTTTCCTTTGGCAGGCGCCACTCCCAGCTGGTGGATCTCTTTTGTGGTCCCGATCAGCGCCCCATCGAGGTGCCAAAAGACCACATTGGAAGGATTCCGGTGAGCAATCTCCAGGACCGTTTTTCCCTGCTCACCGCTGAGCTCATACGGGATATAAATCACCGTACCGGGTTTCGGGTAGATCATTTCCATCGAGCGCCCTATCTCCGGCTCGCAGCCCGGCTTATAGGGCGGCAAGGTTTTATAGGAAGGGTTTTTGATCTTATAATAATATTCCAGCGTAGGCGGAAGCACGAACCAGGGCAGGGATTTCATTTCCAGGGGGGATACGCATTGATCCGTCACGCGGTACTGCCCGGAGGCATCTGTGTGAATGAGCTGGTGATATTTGCAGGTGAGCGCAACATGGCTTTGCTTCGGGATCCATTCTTTTTTGAGATCGGGACAATGCGGTGAAGGCAGGCAGCCGCTTTGCGCGCATACACTCACCTGCCTTAAATCGGAGGCCGGCATGCCGAACCAGTCTGATTTGGGCAGCACACCGAAAATTTCAAACAAGATCGGGGCCGCCGCAGAAATTCCCGTTAGTCCCGGACGGCCTTCCCCATCGGCATTCCCGATCCATACGCCTACCACATAGCGGCCGGTAATGCCTATGGCCCAGCCATCGCGGAAACCAAAGCTGGTGCCGGTTTTCCAGGCGATCTTCTGCGCGTTCCCCAGGCGCTTCCAGCTGGCATCAATGTCAGGGCGGCCCACCTCCGCCATGGCTTCAAAGGTAAGCCAGATGGCCGACGCGGAGATCAGCGGATCGCCCGCCTTTTCTTTGCTGTGCTTATCAACAGCCTGCTCCAGGTAATGCGGCTTTTCCCAATCGGAAGCAAGGTAAGTGTGCGAACCGTTATAGCGGTTCAGAACCTTTGCCATAGAAGCGTAAGCCGAACACATGTCCCACAGCTTCGATTCGCCGCCACCGAGAATAAGCGACAGGCCGTAGTTATCGGCAGAGCGGTTCATGGAGCTCAGTCCCAGCTGCTTTAGGCGGTCCAGGAATTTCTGGATGCCGTATTCCTGCAAAAGCTTGACGGCCGGAATGTTGAGGCTCCGTGCCAGCGCCTGCTTGGCGGGAACCGCGCCATCATAGGTAAAATCAAAGTTCTGCGGTACATAGCCGGAGATCTGTGTCGGGATATCGGGAACCAGCACATTCGGCATCAACTGCCCGTCGTTGAGCATAAAGCCATAGAGGTAAGGCTTTAAAAGACTCCCTGTGCTTCGGTCGGCCATGACCACATCCACATCTTCACCATGTGGCTCCCGGTCTTTTAACGGTGTATTACCTATGTAGGAGATCACCTCATTATTTCTCACATCCAGCACCAGGGCACAGAGGTTATGCACTTCATTTTGTTTCAGGCGCTCGCCATGCTTGGACAGGATCTCCAGCAGCCTTTCCTGCAGCTCCGGATCGATGGTGGTTTTAAACTGGTTTTGTCCCGGTGCTTCTTTCAGGGACCTGTTCAGCAAATGCCTCGCTTTATTGGGTAAGGGGAAAGGCTTCTCCGGCAAAGGCTCGCGGATGGATAAGGCATAGGTTTCCTCGTCGAAATAATGCAGGCTGTATAATTTGTACAGCAGGCGGTCGCGCTTTTGTCTGAGTTTTTCCGGGTTACGCCCGGGATAAATGATGGAAGGAGAATTGGGCAGCACTGCCAGCGTGGCGCATTCCGCCCAGGACAGCTGTGCGAGGTCACGCCCGAAATAGCGCCAGGCAGCGGCCTCCACACCTACGACGTTGGTGCCAAAAGGTGCATGGGCCGCATACAGGCCGAGAATATCAGCCTTCGAATGCGTGAGCTCAAGGCGAAGTGCCATCAGGAGCTCCAGGAATTTTCCGGCGTAGGTTCGCTTTTGATTTTTGCGGATGAGCCTTGCCACCTGCATGGTAATGGTACTGCCGCCACTCACGATCTTCCCGGCTTTGCTGTTCTGACGCAAGGCGCGCCACACCGAAACAGGATTGACACCCGGGTGCTCCATAAAATACTGATCCTCGAACACCACCAGGCTGCAGTTAAATTTAGGGTTTGTACTACCGGTACCGGGAAAGCGCCACTGCCCGTCTCCGGCTATCTTCGCAGACAAAAGGCCGCCCTGTTTATCGTTCAGCACAACGGAATAAGAATCGGAGAATAAAGGATCGGGAAGACAAAGCAGGAAGCTGAATACCGTTGACAATAGCAGGATCCATAAAACCAGTTTCTTTTTATGTGATCTTAGAAGATGCAATGAAAGCGCTTTGGAAGGTTAAATGTAATTAATTAAATGATGGTACGGAATACGATTAGAAAGCTTCTCAGTCCGTCACGACTCGCCGTGATTGCTATTTTTTTAGCAATCTCATGGAACAGCCGGATGTTTGGCTCCTACGGAGCCAGCATAGGGAGGAGATTTTTCTTTAAGAATGTTTTGCCCCTACGGGGCAATGGATTATGATAATGGCATGGTCTTCGGAATCCAGCAATCAACAATCACGTGCGGCGATCAAAGAGTTTGCTTTCTCCGGAGGAGCAAAATATAATTAATAAGAGGGGACTAAATACCGCGGTGGCTCCGTAGGAGCCAAACATTACCCGAATGCAGAATATCTGAGCTACCTAATTCAGGCCATGCTCTCTCTTACGTTTAAAGAGAGCATCATCGAGGGTCATAAATTTAAGATAGACCTCGAAGCCGCCCATGCCTTTGCTTACCTGGCTATACCTAGAAATATTATAATCATAAGAAACACCGATAGCGTATTTTCCCATATCGAGGTTCACCTGCGGCACAATCGCATCATTGAACCTGTAATACACGCCCACATTCAAACCCGCTTCCGTTCTGTTGCCTGTCAGCTTGGTGCCATTCTTAAAGCGAAAGCGCAGATGTGTTCCTGCAATGATCGTCATGGCGGAAGCCTGCTGCAGATAAACCAGGCTCGGCAGCAGGGACAATTTGGTATCCCTGACATCAATGCGCGCCTGGACGTTCCCTACAAAACGCATAGGCACCCGGTAGGTCGATCCGGTACTGAAGCGCTGAACCGGCCTGTTGATATGGTGTACAGCCGCCCCGATCTTCAGGCTGAAAATATCGTCGCGGGTCATGTCGCTTGCGGCCGAAGAATATTCATAGTTCACACCCGCGCCCACATCCGAATTCACAAAAGAGGTGTAGTTCACGATCTCGCCCGTTGCCAGCGATTGATCGATCTCTTTGCCGTTGTACTGGTTCCCGTAAGTCAATGCCGCATAGGTAGCGCTGTTCTGGTTGACACCAAGATAGATCCCTCCCGCAATTTTACTGTTCTTGCTGGCTTTTACAATGGCATTGGCATGTAGCTGCGCCTGCGTGGTCCCGATCTTCGCCACACCCGCCCTGTCGTTGAAGATAAACAATCCCAGTCCTGCATAAGCTTTGTTCTTCCTTACTTTAAGCGCATTGCCATCAATGCTCAGGGCCATGGTTTGATACGCATTTCCCATCGAGGCCCACTGGTTCCTGTAATTGGCAACCGCCCGGAAATAACCGTTGAAAAAACCGGCGTTGGCGGGATTAAGCCACAAGGGCGCCTCCTGGATCTGGGAGAAGTGAATGTCCTGGGCTGATGCGCCAACCGTTACGAACACCAGCAGATACGATAAAAATGTTTTCATGGGCTTGATGTTTAGGTTTATCGCAATAAAGTCACATTTCCTTTCGAGCGTTTTTTATCGCCTTCCACACTGGTAAATTTGATCAGGTAAGCATACACGCCGGTGTGCGCCGGTGTGCCGTTGAAATTCCCATCCCAGCCTTTCGAGAGGTCATTGGTGCTGAAAACGAGCTGTCCCCAGCGGTTCCACACCTCGATGGATACATCCGTGGCGCGCAGGCCTCCGAGCGCAAAGAGCACATCGTTGTTGCCATCACCGTTAGGTGTAAAGGCCGAAGGAAGAATCACATCGGTATCGCCTTCCTTCAGAATTTCTTCGATCTTTTTTTCCTTGGCTTTGTAATGCGCAATCACCGTATCGGCTTGCGTGAAGTTGATCGACACGGTATCCCGCGTGGTAGAAGGCGTTGGCGTATGCCGCTTAAATTCCCAATGATCGAATTCATAATTAGCCGCATCCAGCTCCCGCTGCTCGAAGCTCATGCTCACTCCCCCGAAATAATTTCCGCGCCACACATAGTTCGGTAGCCAGATGCTGTTGAGCTTCACTTCGCCTTTGCCAGCAGGGACTACATTCACGGCAATCTGGTAGGGACCGGTCACATTGTAGCAATTTTTTATTTTCTGCTCGATGAAGGAGCAACGCTGCGTGATCTTGCTTTGCAGCGTATCCATGTTCTTATTCCATTGGACCAGCGTGGAACCGCTCCCCCATTTAGCCACGTGGCGCGGCATTTCAGGTGTCAGGATGTTTTTGAAATAATAGAACTGGTCCATGATACTGTCGCATTTCAGGGCCGTATTCAGAAGGTCGGCGTAGCGGTTGATGTACATGGATTTAAACGCCGGGTTTGTCATCAGCTTTTCCAGGATATCGGGGTGGCCTTTATTGGGCCCGGCATTATTGAAGGTATTTTCGTAAGAACAAGGATCGGCCTCCATGCCTGTTGTGGGGATGCCGGAAAAATTTTCGCCCAGGTCATACACATTGTCCATATCCCAGTTCCAGTAGCGCCATTTCTTCTTATCGCCCAGCTTGGCCCTTCCCCGCCACCAGGCAGAGTTCCAGTTGATGAAATCGGAGTTCACCACATAGGAGTTGTAGATCATGTAATCGATGAGGCTTTTAAAATTGAGCTTGCTATCTACGTATGCATAGGAGGCGGCATTCGTCATCGGGTTAGCCATCACATAATTGTAAAGGTTTACCCAGCCCGTATCGCTTCCGTCCCTGATCTGCAGGCCTCCCCAGAAGGCCAGGTTGTCGATACTGTCCTTCGGCTGATCGTAGTAATAATCCGTATAATCCGTTTCAAAGGCTTCCCTCAATTCATAAATGCCCCAGTAGTTCCCGTTCACAAAAGCAATCACGTGTTTGTTCCTCCGGCCGTCGATCTCCAGCTCTTTGCGGAAACAATAGCTTTGCACGAAGGCGTCGCGCATGTGGCAGGAGACATTGGGCTTATCGCCGGGGAAGTTATCCGAGGCGGCCGCTTTCAGGATCACATGCTGGAACTCCTTGCGCTTGCTTTTTCCCATTTTCCAGTCGGTAAAAAATTTATGCAAGAGGGCGTAGTTGTAGCCGTAATCATCTTTGGTCTCGAAATCGATCCCCCGCTGGTCATAGGCCCAGGAATCGTTTCCGTGCTTGTTGGAAAGGCCGTAGGTTTCCGTGATAAAGGTGCTGTTGTCGAAATACTCGAAATGGGTGGGCGGATTGTTCTGCGTGCCGTTCATCAGCTGGTTGAGCTTGGTGCCACCGCTGATAGAGACCACACCGTACTGTGCATTGATGTTCTCATTCACAAAATAGGTATTGGTTTCCATAAAGCTGGGCAGAATGCTGGCATTGCTGCTTACGGCATAAGCCCTGACAACCGTGGTGGACGTGGTACTCACGGGCGTGGCGGCATAGGCCGTAGACGAGGTCGTAGGCTCCGAGCCGTCGGTGGTATAATATACCGTGAGGCCGGACGAAGGTGGAACCGAAATGGAAATGCTTTGTCCTGAGCTATAAAACCCGGGACCCGGGCTCAGTAGCGGCGTCGGTGCATAACCGTCGTAAGCCGTACCGGTATTGGAGGCATTAGGTGTTGGCGTGGTATACACTTTCCAGGTAGCGGAACCATCAGGGCTGCGGCCACGCGAATGCCTGACCTGTGTTTTTCTCAGGCGAAGCGTATCCACGAGGCTGGAGCCGTTCATGAGTACAATCCAATCGCCTTTGCACTGGGTAAGCTTAAAATTGGTGTGAATGTGCCCTGCTGCATTGGAGGGATCGCCCTTCCCGCTGCACCATACCCGTAAAAAGCCACCGCCCGGAATGCTGGTGCCGGAAGGAAAGGCGTATTTCACGATGTCGTTGGGGTCGTCGCTCATGTTCCAGCCGCCGATATTGGCAGCAGATGAGCCGGCATTGTAAAGTTCTACCCAATCGGGCGAGCTGCCGGTATTATCGACAAAGACTGTTCCTGTGGTAAGTGTGGAATTGGAAACCGAATACTCATTGATCCTGACCTGACCACTGGCCGGCAAAATAAACACGAGGAGTAGAAGCGGAAGTAGGAGTTTAGCCATTCTTTAACTATTTGATAATACTAAATATACAATTATAATATGTTAAAAAATCTTATTATTTCTAACCAAAATTGGACTTTTAAACTTCTTTGCCTGAAACGGGTTTTAATTGTGGCAATACAGCCACTTAATGAGTAAATTTGCATTTCTAAAATTATGAGCGACAAAATTGAACACGAATGTGGTGTGGCACTGATCCGGTTGCTGAAACCATTAAGCTTTTACAAGGAAAAGTACGGTAGCAGCAGGTATGGTTTACATAAAATGTACCAGCTGATGGATAAGATGATCAACCGCGGGCAGGATGGTGCAGGTGTGGCTACCGTCAAACTGGATGCAGACCCGGGAACGACCTACATTGACCGCTTACGCTCTATCGAGCCAAAGGCCACGCAGGATATTTTTTCGCAGATCAATGATCTTTACATCAACGCGAAGCAAAAACACCCGGAGGAGTATAACGATATCGAGTGGCAGAAAAAAAATATTCCCTTCATGGGTGAGCTTATCCTCGGGCACCTGCGTTACGGGACCTACGGAGGCAACAATATCCAGAGCTGCCATCCTTTCAGGAGGCAAAATAACTGGATGGCCCGCAACCTCCTGGTAGCAGGCAACTTCAACCTTACCAACGTGGATGAGCTGCTGGGGCACCTGATTGAGCTGGGCCAGCATCCTACGGTGAAAGCCGATACCGTAACGGTGATGGAAAAGATCGGTCACTTCCTGGACAAGGAAAACGATCGCCTCTTTAAAATGTTCAAGGAAAAAGGATTAAACAATTATGAGATCTCGAAAGAGATCCAGAAACATATTGATGTGACTTCCATCCTGGTGGAAAGTAGCAAAAAATGGGACGGTGGTTATGTGATGGCCGGTATGATGGGCCATGGCGATGCTTTCGTGCTGAGGGATCCTAACGGTATCCGCCCTGCCTACGTATACAAGGATGATGAAGTGCTCGTGGTAGCCAGCGAAAGGCCGGTGATCCAGACAGTATTTAATGTGAAAATTTCGGATGTGCAGGAGCTGAAGCCCGGGCATGCGGCCATCATTAAAAAAGACGGCACGTATACCGAGCAGCAGATCATTGAGCCTTTGGAGAAAAAGGCCTGTTCCTTTGAGCGGATCTATTTCAGCCGTGGCAATGATGCCGACATCTACCGGGAACGCCAGCAACTGGGGCGCTACCTGGTCCCTCAGGTATTAAAAGCGATCGATTACGACCTCGACAATACCGTATTCAGCTATATCCCCAATACGGCGGAAGTAGCTTTCGGCGGGCTGGTAGAAGGCATTGACGAGCACATCAATAAAGCGAAGGCCACCGAGATCCTGAAAATGGGTGCTAACGTTTCGGAACCTGCCCTCAGCCAGATCCTCGCAAGGCATCCGCGCATCCATAAGGTGATTTTGAAAGATGCCAAGCAGCGTACCTTCATTACCGATGATGAAAGCCGCGACAGCCTGGTAAACCTGGTGTACGACATTACTTACGAAACGGTGAGGAAAGACATCGACACCCTCGTGGTGCTGGATGACAGTATTGTGCGTGGCACCACCCTGAAGCAAAGTATTCTCCGCATCCTCGACCGCTTAAATCCTAAAAAGATCATCATCATTTCTTCGGCGCCACAAATCCGCTATCCGGATTGTTACGGGATCGACATGGCGATCATCGGAAAATTTGTGGCATTCGATGCGGCGATTTCCCTCATCAAAGAGACCGGCAAAGACGGCCTGCTGAACAACTTATATGAAAAAGCGAAAGCAGAATTGCTGAAGCCTAAAGAAGAGCAGATCAACATTGTGCAGGAAGTGTACCGAACCTTTACCAATGAGGAAATTTCGCAGAAGATTGCCGAGCTCATCCGCCCGGCCGATCTCAAAGCGGAGCTGCAGATCATTTACCAGACCATTGAAGGTCTGCACCAGTCATGCCCTCACAACCTCGGCGACTGGTACTTTACGGGCAACTACCCCACTCCCGGAGGGAATAAGGTATCTAACAAGGCTTTTGTGAATTACATGGAAGGAAAAAACGAAAGGGCTTATTAAGCATACAATACTCTCATTATTAAAAAACCCCGTCAGGAGATCTCCTAACGGGGTTTTTATGTTTGTAACATTTTTTATTTCTTTTTGAAGAACAGCTCTACCTGTTCGCAGATATAGCCTATGTCTGCGGGGCTCAGCTCATGGTAGAGTGGAAGCCTGAGCAGGCCATCGGTGTAATGATCGGACCAGGCCAAATCCGACTGATTATTTTTTTCATAAAAACGGCTTTTGTTCAGTGACAGGAAATGAAAAGCAGAGCTGATGCCCTTGTCTTTCAGAAAAGCAATCAATGGCTGCCGTTGCCCTGGATCTGTGAGCACGATGTAAAAGATGTGCCCGTTATGGGCCGCATCGGTTGGAATCTGTGGGCGCTTTAAATAACCCTGGCCTTCTGCCTGCTGCAGACCGGAGAAATAGGTATTCCAGAGCAAAAGCCTTTTTTCCTGGATCGGCCTCAGCTGTTCGAGCTGTGCATAGAGGAAAGCAGCTGTGATCTCGGAGGGCATAAAGGAAGAGCCGATGTCGACCCACTCGTATTTTTTCACTTCGCCCCTGACAAAAGCCTGGCGGTTGGTGCCTTTTTCGCTGATGATTTCGGCACGCTGCAAAAACCGCTCATCGTTGATGGCCAGCAGTCCGCCTTCCCCGGAAATCACATTTTTAGTTTCGTGAAAAGAGAAGGCCGCCAGGTGCCCTATAGAACCTAAAGGACGGCCTTTGTAATAACTATCGATGGACTGCGCGGCATCTTCCACCACAAAAATATGGTGCTTAGCGGCTATCGCCATAATGCGGTCCATATCACAGGCAATGCCTGCGTAATGCATGGCTACAATGGCTTTGGTTTTCGGTGTGATCAGGGCCTCAAGCGCGTTTGCATCCATGTTTGGATTTCCGGCATTGCTATCGGCAAACACGATTCTGGCACCACGCAGCACAAAAGCATTTACCGTAGACACAAAGGTATAGGCCGGAGCGATGACTTCATCACCGGATTGTATGTCGAGCAGGATGGCTGCCATTTCGAGGGCATCGGTGCAGGAGGTGGTAAGAAAGGCTTTCCTGATCCCGTAATGCTGCTCAAAGAATGCCGTGCATTTTTTTGTAAACGTGCCTTCTCCCGATAGCTTGCCCGAAGCAGTAACTTCTGCTATGTAGCGATGCTCCTGCCCGGTGATGTAAGGTTTATTGAAGGGGATCGTATTCATCCTTTATCTGAACTTAAACTTAAGGATATTTATCAATTTAAAATACCTTTCCCAAAGCTTTATTTCGGTTTTAAAATCCTCATGCCTTCTTGCAGGCTCAGCCATCAGGCTATCGAATTCCGCTTCACTCAATCCTAATTTTTTGAGCACGTAGTGTTTTTCCTGTGCCAATTCGGTCTCACTTTCATACAAGGGCTTTTTAAGCTCTTCCAGTGCCTGCTCTTTGGTAATCTGACCGCTACAGATCAGGTTCGACAAATGCGCTTTGCGCTTATCGATCCCAAAGCGAACCGGCAGGATGTAGGCCTGGTAAAATTTTGTAAAGATGGACTCATAATGCTTGCCTCCGTAATCGCGCCAGGAGAGCTCAGTGGTAATTAATTTTTTGGCTTCTTCCTTATTGTAAGGAATATAGTTGAGTACATAAACGGATTCCAGCTTCAGGAACCAGTGGTAATACAACTTTTTAAAGAATCCGACGTAAGGGAATGTCCGGACGGTTTTTCCATTTCCAAATTTCTGATAGATGTCTGAGATATTTTCCCAATCGGCCTTATCAAAGACCCATCCCTTTGGCATGATGGCTTCCGTAGCATAGTTGAAGCCATTGATGGTATAGCGCAGCTTGTGTCTGATCGCTATCTTATACATGGTAGCCATGATCGCATGATCTGTCAGTGCTTCTATATCAACCACCCCGGCTTTGATATAGGCGAGTTGCAGCTCCCTGAACTCTTCCCAGTTGATGACGTGGGTATTCAGCTCCAGGCCCAACTTCTCGCAGATGCTGGTAATGTTCGCAGTGGCCAACTCGCTGTTCCATCCATTATCAAAATGGACAACAAGCGGCCGGAGTCCCTGCTGCTTAGACCAGTAGGCCAGGTAAGAGCTATCTACCCCACCGCTCACACCCAGGATACAGTCGTACGCTTTATTCCTGCCTTCCTGCTTGATTGCTGCGACCTTCCGATCCAGCCATTGTTTCTTTTGCTCATCGTTGCCAAGTGCCTTGGTTACCGAATCGTAATAGTTACAATAGTTACAGATGCCTTCTTCATTGAACGTTATGTTCCTGACATCATCCGAATTTAAAATACATCTCTTACACTCCATCTTTTCTGATAACAATCCTGTCGTAATTTTTTAATGATATAAGCCTGCTTTTAAGATCATTGATCAAAAAACGTCCTGTTTGCCTGATCGGTTTTTTAGTCACCTTTAACCGGTTAAGAAAAAGAAAATCCCTCAGCTTATTTTTCTTCCAGAACCCAAAGCTATTCAGATAATCTTCCTGACTCATAGCCTGCAGAGAGGTAATGGAGCCCGAATTGATCGTCCGCAAATAGGTGGGGGCATTTCCCTCCGAAAAAAGTATCCGGTGATTCCGGTTATAATATTTATGAAAATCGTTATGCTCATTTTCGATCAACAGGCACTTGCTTTTGTACCTGGTATAGTTTCCCGGAGGAAAATCACCGAAAGGCGCCAGGGCATGCGATCGTTTATGAATGCAGGTATTCGGGAACCAATACCGGACGGCACGGGAAACACAGCCTGTTTCGGAACTCCAATAGTAATGGTATTTATCGACGTAGAGATCAAAGCTGGCTCCTGATAATGTTTTCAAAAGCTGCGGGTTAAAAATATCGTCATCGTCCAGGCGGATGATGTAGTCTGCTTCTATCTTATGTTCCTCTATATACTGCGTGGCCATCTGAAGCTTTTCCTCCTTATGGCCTTCAAAATCCACTAGAATAAAGTTTGAGCCGGGCGCTTCCTGGTCCGTTAATTTCCCAATAAGCAACGCTTTCCAACCGGAATAGGTTTGTGATAGTAAATTATCAAAACACAGCTTTCTCAACAAGAGCCGGCTTTCCGAAAGGTGTGAAGCGGGTGTTAGCGGAATAATGAATAAAAACGTTTTTTGCATAAGGGTCAATCGTTCACCGGCTGTTTAATTCAAAATGCAAACCGAAACTAAAACAAGGCTTAAGGCTGCTCATCCTTTTACACTTAGGAGCTTATCTACAAAGGCAGGGTAATTATGCTCCGCAGAAAAATTTGACCGGAAGAAGGATCTGACCCCTTGCCTGAATGGCGGCGCGTTCAGCGCCGAGCCAGAGAACTCATTGAGCAGTTGTCCTAATTCTTCGGGTTTAAAGCCGGAATCGAGCAAGAGACCGGTTTCAGGATTCACAATTTCTGAAACGCCTCCCACATCTGTTGCTATAACAGGTATTCCAAAACTAATGGCTTCCATAATGGAAACGGGAATGCCTTCTGAAATACTGGTATTCACAAATACAGATACCGGCTGTTGCTTATAAAAATCCATTAACTTCTGGTGAGAGATCTTACCCATGATCTTAACCCGGATGCCTGAGGGTAATGACTTCGCCAATTCTTCGAGCTCGGACTTTAAATTTCCGTCCCCGAAATGGAACCAGGTCACTGACACCCGGACCGTCTTTAAAGCCTGCGCCAGCAGGTGAACCCGCTTAACAGCCACGATATTGGCACAGGATACAACCACCAGCTGTTTTCCTTCGAAAGGATTAGTACCGTAATCATATACTCCTAAATAATCCGTTGTGATCTTATGCTGATAATCCGGGTAAAGTGCCTTCAGGTAATTCATCCCTGTCTTTGAGATACAAAATACCTGGTCGATATGCGCTAATTGAAACACCCGGAAAGGAATGTAATTTTCCTTCCCGTTATTTTCATACAGATCGAAGCCATGGGCCCGCGATACATAATTTGTGATATGCCCCTGCTTTTTCAAAACGGATAAGAGCGTAGCCTCATTCGAGAACCAGTAAGAATAAAAACGGGCCTGACCGTACCTGATATGAGGCTTCAGCTCCTCCGCTTTTAAGAATACATCGAGGAGGAGAAAAAAATTCTGCTTCCTCATTTTTTTTGCCATCTCCTGCTGCCTGGAATACCTGCGCTCATGCCTGAGTATTCTCAAAATAAGTAGCAGGTTTTTGAGCAGTACCCGCAGTTTTTTTCCCTTACTGTAATTGCCTTTCAGGAGAATCAATTCTGCATTGGATGGCAAGCTGGTATTTACAGGGCCGCTGGCTAAGGCCGGAATGATGTAGACTTTTCTGAACCGCTCACACAAGGTAGCGATTTCATTCTCCACGAATACTTCGTTGCCATAAGGAAATTCAGAAGTGAACAGGTACAGAAGCGGCCGGCTATCCAATGGCGTGGGCATTATTAAGATGTGAGATATGTTCTAAAAGCTCCCTGGTACAGCTTTCAAAGGTATGTTTGCTAAAGTCGTATCCTTGATCAGGAATCTGTTGTGTGATTTCATTCCCGCGGATGGCTGAAAAAGCGGCTTCCAGGTTTTCCTCCCGGATATGAAACCCAAGCTTATTCTTAATCAGAAATTCTGATACGCTACCTTCTTTCCCGAAATACAAAACGGGCTTCCGCAAGCATAAAATCTCGAAGAACTTTGAAGAGAAGGCCTCTGCGCTCCATGAAGGCCTGAACAACAGTATAAAGCTGCTCTTTTGCAACCCGGCGATGTAATCTTCTTTCTTCAAAAACCCCGAGACATGAACGCCTCCTGCCTCTAAAAGTGTGCTATAAGCCGGGTAAGGCACATAAAAGAAGGCCTCGTGATTTTTTTCCGTTTGTTTCCTGTAGAGGTTCAAAAAACGGGTAAAGGTTTCTACTTCATGCTCCATGCCGTTGTACAACTCACCTCCATAAATAAACCGGTTCGTATCACTAGACGGCACAGGTACCGGCGGCAGTTTACTCAGACTAAAAAAATCGTTGTCAACGCAGTGAGGCAGTGTGATGATTTTTGCCTGGGGGCGGATCTTTCTGATGGTATCCGATACATCGTTATTTACCGTTAACACAAGATCTACCGCATCAAGCACCGTTTCCTCCTGCAACACCTCATAGCGGATCTGCTCAGCGGTGAGTCCTTCATAGCTATCCTCTCTCTTATCGCGGTAATCGATCACAAATTTCACAGCGGGATATTCCTGCCTGAGCAGCGGAATAATAGAGCTATAGTCAAAGGGCCCCACTGAGAGGATAACGGTATCTATCTGTTTTTCCCTGATCAGCTGCTTTGCTTTTTCATAGAATTTTTCCTTGTTAGGAAAAGAAATATCCGTGTAGTTGCCTTTCAGCCTCTTTTTACGGAATTGCCAGCTATGGTAAGACCATTTCCAGCGCAATTTATCTGCTATATGCCGTGGCAGGGTTGTCTGGAAATAAGGCTTGTAAGCAGGTACCAGCGGCACGCGGGTAATCTTATCCTGGTATTCTATAATGTCTTCATCCCATGAGGAATTCGAATCCGGAAACTCACCGGTTAAGATATAGGTCGTTTTCCCGAGACGGTTTAAATATTTGGCATGCTTGGCCCAGCGCCTCCCGCCTACCCGCTTGTAAGGCGGAAAATAATAGGATATCACCAGCAAATTCCCGCTCATTTCACCAATTGATAAAGGTTCAGGATCTTCCAATCGTCCGTACTGTCTATGAATTTTGGATCGAATAGTTTCAAATCTTTCAGCACCTGCCTTCGTTCGGCCTGCATTTGGATCAGCGCCGGTTGTGACATCCAGGCCTTCTGCGGGGTTTCATAGCCTACTTTTTCTTTCCTCCAGCAGATCTCCGCCGGTAAGTATGGATCCTGTGCTTTTCTCAGTAAGAGCTTCGACCACCCATCATTCATTTTATAATGAGATGGCAGCGTGAATACAAACTCTACCAGCTTATGATACAGGAAAGGCAGCCTTACTTCCCGCGAGTGTGCCATCGAATTCCTGTCGGCATACCTCAATAAATTCTGAAGCCCGTCGCGCGTCATGGAATTATTAAGCACAGAGTTCAGATCCGACCAGTTGACAGGAGGCTCGTTTTTACGTTCTTCCGGCTTAAAGTATTCAGCGTTTAAGGGATTATAGGATTCCGGAGCGGCAGAGCCGGTCAGCATTTTTTTCAGGCCGGCCAGGTTTTTATGCATGCGCGGATATTTCAGCATAAAGGCCAGGTTTCCACCAATATGTTGCTCAAATCCTAAAAGCTCTTTCACTGCTTTTTTTTCGCGGGCATAATCCTTGTCGCCTTTAATGAACATTTCCCGGAGCCTCACGGGCCAGTACTGGTTATAACCGGCCATAAACTCATCGGAGCCCTGCCCGTCGAGTAATACCGTTACGTTATTTTCCCTGGCGAGCTTCATCACCCTGTACTGGGCATACATGCTCGTTGAGGCGATAGGCTCATCCTGGTGATACAGAAGATCGTCCAGGTCCTTTATTAAATCTTCGGCAGTCGGAGAAACATAGCGATCGTCAATATTCGGGTAACGGTCTTTTATGATCTTTATAAATTTTGTTTCGTCTTTCTCAAAGTCCTTAAAACTTACCGTAAAGGTATGCAGCTTGATATTTTCATTGGAACGGCAAATAAATCCTGCAATGGTGGTTGAGTCCAGGCCTCCGCTCAGGCTTGTACCAACAGGCACATCCGAGCGCAACCGGCGGCTGATCGACTCGGAGAGCAAGGCATTAAAGGTATCTGCGGCATCTTCCAGGCTGATCGTATTATTCATGCGCTCATGATCGATCTTCCAGTAGTTGTCAATAAGGATCTTTCCATCGCTTTTCAGCAGCAGGTAGTGCGCATGAGGAAGCTGAAAGATGTTTTTATAAAATGTCTGCTTTATGTCAGAGGGAAGAGAGAGAGAGTCGTTGAGGCTGTATTGGTAGAGCATCGCAGGATTGACTTCCTTCGGAACTCCTGCCGAAACGATCTGCTTTATTTCGGAGCCAAACACAAATTGTTCGGCACCGGCATGATAGTAAAATGGCTTTTCTCCAAAGCGGTCCCGCGCAGCAAATAACTCCTTGCGGGCTTCATCCCAAATGGCAAATGAAAACATCCCATCCAGATCCTTCAGACACTCTTTTCCTTTATGGTGATAGGCTGCCAGAAGCACTTCGGTATCTGTATTGGTTTTGAAGACATAACCTTTATCCTGCAGTTCTTTTCTGAGCTCTATGTAATTGTAGATCTCTCCGTTGAAGGTGATGGTAAGCCCCATGTAATGCATCGGCTGCCGGCCGGCTTCACTCAAATCGAGAATGGATAAGCGCCGGTGCCCAAACCCAACGGCATGATCCTCATTAAACCAATACCCGAAACCATCCGGCCCCCTGTAGCTGATCACATCCGTCATCTGATGAAGCGTACGATCGTCTATGCTACTGCCATCCAGTTTATATATCCCTGCTATTCCACACATGCTTCTCTCTATATGCTTTTCAATAAAGCTGCTAAGTCCTTATAATTTTTTCCGGCAAAAAAGTTTTCCTTATAGAATTCTCTAATGCCACTCCTGTATGTTTTACTATAAATGGTCTGCGCCTGGTGCATTTCTGTAATGCTTTCCGCTACCTTCACCGGGTCAAAGTTCACCGGGAGCAGCAGGCCTGTTTTTCCGGTGACGATCTCCGGAACACCACACACATCTGTTCCTATCAGCGGAATTCCCTGCGAGATGGCTTCCATCATGGATACAGGAATTCCTTCGCTTTCAGAAACATTGATAAACAGGCTCACCGGGTTACTTTTCAGGTAATTGATAAATTCATGGTTTGGAACATGCCCTTTAAACTCTACCATATGCGGTAAATCCAACGCTTTCCGCTTCACTTCCTCAAACAGCTCGCCGCCACCAAAGTGTACCCATTTGACGGGTATTTGAATGTGTTTAAGGATTTCAATTATTAAATGAACCCGTTTTAAAGGGATGATGGCAGAGCATGAAATGATGATTAGCTGATCCTCTTTTATATTGAATTCAAGAGGTATGACGTCAAGACCAAGACGTGATGTCGTCATTTTTGAAGCAGCTACTTTAAATGTGTCCATCAGATAATTTCTTCCGTAATCGGACACGGGGAAAATATGTTGAATCTTCTTTAATTGAAAATACCGGAATGGCAAAGTAGTTTTTAACTGATCCTCGTCATAATCGCCGCCATGCACACGCGATACGAATTTTAACGAGGGATGCCTGAGTTTGATGATACTTAAGGCAGCCACCCATTGCTTAAACCAGAATGCATAAAACAGCGTATGGGCATTTATATCTTTCCTGATAAATCTTTCAAGATGATCTGCCGCCGAGAACGTTATGATCAGCTGGTTTAGCAAGGTTGTAAAATGCCTGAAATAAAACCCTTTGCGATGGGTTTTAGACAGCTCAACTAAAAACAGCCTGATGATCGAAAAAAAATGTTTGATAAAAACCTTGATCCTGTTGCATGGCGCGAAATAATTGAATTCCAGCACGTCGAGCTTCGGGTGGTTATAATTAAGCACCCGGTTGTTGTTAGGATATAACGACACAACATATACCTTCTCAAACGATTCACATAAATACGGCAGTTCCTTCTCGAAAAAGCCTTCTTTTTTGTTGCTTGAAAAATCGTCGACTAAAACGTAAATAACGCCGTTCATATCAATGCACAGAATAGATGCTGTCTAACATCAGGGCTCCTGCTTTCCGTGTAAAATGAAGGTTTTCGTAATTTAAGGTACTATCCTTGCGGATCCTGTCGTAGGAACCGAAGTCATATAAATGCTGTTTCAACACGGCTTTCAGGGAATCATAGGCGGCGCGGTCTAATTCCGCTCCCATAAAATCTGCAGGAATCACCACTTTATAATCCACTTTATTCCCATCCAGCAGTTCATGAATCTTTCGGAGATGTACCATATCTTTTGCGGATACGCTGACCGGCTTGCGTTTCAACACGCTGTAATCGGGATGAAACACTTGTTTGTATTCCGTGAAATCTGTTTCGATAAGGCTATCCGCCAGGCTTTCGTATCTGGACGACACAAAGGTATCGGCTCCTGTCGACGGCTCTTTAAAGGCCTTTTCCATCCAGGATGCATTGTATTGATGTGTGATCTTGTACACAATGTGTTTCAGAAAAAAGAAATCGTCGAAATAATAACGAACGTAATTTGAATAAAAGGCAAAAGTTGAAATATCGGATGTGAGTGGCGTATGATTGTATACCGGGCCTTTGTAGAAAGGATGCTTGTTGTCTGTATTTTCAAGAATCCCGGCATCAATGATAATCAGGACATTTTTCAATTCCCCATGTTCCAGAATCAGCTCTATTTTTTTCCGGATGTTCAGCAGGCTTTCGCCGGGAGCCCCAAAATGATACACCGGCTGTTGCCCGATATGTTTCTGCCAGTCGGTTTCATGAAAACCGTGTGTGCGTGAGTTCCCGAAAATAAAAGCACTGTATCGTTCAGCCTCATAGGTTTTCAGATAGTTCCTGGTTTTTAAAACATCCTCACTGGATTCCACCAGGCTATAGTCTTTGAAGAAAATAGCAAAGGGATCATCTGCAAGAAAAAACCCCAAACACACCAGCAAAGGGAGAGAGAACAGAAAACCGTGGATGAAGAGTTTTTTCAAAACTGAAAATAAATGAACTGATTTTTTTCGAAGATACCGAAGATGATGGAGCCGTAAATCAAAAACAAATAAGTTGCATACCTGAGTGGCCTGCTAAGCGATGCAAAATAATCGGTGATGCTTCTCCCCTTCTGCCGGCTTTCCACGATAAAAACCAGGGCACAGAAAATAACAGACAAAAACAGGACAGAACTTTCCTTATTTACGTAGAGCAGCTTTAACCGCGCCAGATCGGCATTTGAAAGGATTGCGCTCATCTGCGCCGGAATATGCCTAACCGAAGAACCAATCATCTCAAAGGCCTGGGTCATGCTTGTAGCCCTGAAAAAGATCCAGGCAAAGGTAATCAGAGCGAGAATGAACAGACGTTTTAAAAAGAGAGGCAACTTAAATGTTAGTTTCCGTTTCAGTATATTTTCAACGGATACATAGGTACCATGCAGGAAGCCCCAGAAGATAAAGGTCCAGTTGGCTCCGTGCCAGAAACCACTCACCATAAACACAATAAACTGGTTGAGCACGGTGCGCTTTTGCGAAATACGGTTCCCGCCAAGAGGGATGTACAGATAATCCCTGAACCAGGTAGAGAGGGAAATGTGCCAGCGGCTCCAGAATTCGGCTACCGAACGTGCGAAATAAGGCGATCGGAAATTCACCATCAGGTCGAAACCCAGCGTTTTGGCACAGCCCAACGCGATCTCGGAATAGGCCGAGAAATCGAGGTAAATCTGCAAGGCAAAGAACACACAGGCCACGATGACCGGAATACCCTCGTAGTGTGCATGATGGTCGAATACCTCATTGACGTAAACCGCAAGCCTGTCGGCAATGACTACTTTCTTGAACATGCCCCAGGCAATCATTTTCAAACCGTTCACTACATTTCCGTAAACAAACGGTTTCCGCTCGTGGAACTGATGGAGGATATTTTGCGGACGCTCGATGGGGCCGGCTACCAGCTGAGGATAGAACATGACATAGAGTGCATAAATCCCGAAATGTCGTTCCGCTTTCTGATTTCCTCGGTATACCTCAATGGTGTAGCTCATAGCCTGGAAAGTATGGAAAGACAGACCGATCGGCAGCAGGATCGTAAGCAGCGGAATAGAGAGGCCGGAAGCGGCATTGATATTCCCGATAAAAAAATTATAATACTTAAATACGAACAACACGCCAATATTGGCGACAAGACTGATCACCAGGTAATATTTCCGTTTACGCCCCTGCGCCTGCTCTATGAGAAGGCCCGCCACATAATCGATAATGATGGTTGCAAAAAGAATGACAATGTAAACCGGTACAAACGCCATATAGAACCAACAGCTGGCTGCCAGCAAGTGGAACCACCTGAATTTGTGGGGCAATAAATAATACAGAGGTGTTACGACCAGGAAGAACGCAATGAACTCGAGGGAATTAAAGAGCATTATTAGCCGGTACTATGTGTTGAATGAGTAAATCCATCTTAACGCCCACGTCGAGGTATTTAAAGGCTAGTTGCCTGAGCCTTTGCTTGTTTTGGGGGTCAGTGTAGAAGCTTTTTGTAAACTCTGCAATAACTTGAAAATCGATCGTCGAATTGTCATTTGCCAATTGCAGATAAAAGGGCTTAAAGTCCGGATTGCTTATAAAGTCCTCTTCATGATATGCCAGGACTACCGGGATTCCGAATGAAACACTTTCCTTTACTTTAAGCGTGGAAGCGTACTTAAGGTTAATGGTATAAAGCCCAAGAGAACCAAAACAGACATGTACTGCATTATAAAAGGCAGGTAAGCCGTCCCTGCTTATTTTTCCTAAAAAAGTGATGTTCTTTTCTATCCTGTATTCTGAGAGTAGTTTTTGTATGTAAAGATCGTCCTCGGAAATACCGGCAATAATAAGCCGGTATTGACCCTGTACAGAGCTAAATGACCGCAGCAACCTGTCCAGGCCATACCATGCGGCAGTCGTTGTTACAATCACTCCGAGTGCAAGCAGGGCGCCTTCTTCATAATGCGATTCTGATAAAGAGGCTTTTGAAACATCGTAAAAATTACTTGACACAAAGGTTTTGTAGCTGTGATTGCGACTCCTTTCATAATCTGCAATTTCCCTCGTCACGCAGGCTCCTGCATAAGCATGACCTGTGACAGCCTTAAACAAATATTTTTCGGCGTAAAGGGGATACACTTTTTCCTGGTACCAATAAAAGAACCGGGAAGGAAAGATTCCAAATTCAGCGTATTGCTTATTTTTTATCGTCAAACGCTGCTCTTCAATTTCCTTTGAATTATGCTCGAACACAATCTTTTTATCAAAGTGCCTGCTAAAGTTTTTCAACCCCTTCGTCGTTAATGGGTATCTGAAAATGATCCTGTCAAAAGAGAAACGGTTCCGCTCAATATAAGCCACCAGCTTTTCATAAAACACGACATCACAGTTAATCTTATTGAGATAACCCGTATTAGCCGCCTTTATACCGATCTCTATATTGACAAAAGCGGGATTATCTGTCACCGTCACCGTATCATCATGCTCATAGCTGATCGTGGCATTCAACAGGCGGCATGATGAGCTGATGTTTTGAATGGCTTCCACTTTAGCCAGCAGCTTTCTGGCAACGCCTCCTTTTTCAGAGCTTATGTTTTCATTGATGGTAAGATAGAGTATGTTAAAGGGATACTTCATATTCTATTTTAACAACCCAAGTCTTTTCAGCAGTTGGTATTTATAGATCAGCTCTATTCTTTTCGCAGCCTGTTTCAAAAGAGGCGGCTTGTCGTATCCATAAATATCGTGCGGCACAGGCGGCTTACTCATAATTTCATCAAATTGCTCATTCGTCAGATCCCACTTTTTAGCCACATACCTTTTATCCTCCAATTGCTTATCAAGCGCGTACGGCGGTTGCGCAAGCTCCTGCAAGGCCTCTTCACGCGATGTAAAGCCAGCCATCACCAGGCATGACAAATGTGCTTTCCGCTTATCGATATTCCATTTCTTAGGCAGAATATAGCCCTGGTAGAACCTCGTAAAGATCGATTCGAAATGCTTGCATTCATAGAAAATATAATTAAACTCTTTTTCGAGTCGTTGTTTTATTTCCTCGTGCTTATAGTCGATGTACTCAAAAACGGTGTGGATCTCAAATCCCTGATTCTTATAGCGCATCCTATCCTTCAGGCTTAAGGTTGGAAAACCCGCGATACTGACCTTCCCAAACTTTTTATGAATGTTCCTGAGATTGGTGAGGTCGAACTTATGATGGAAGGCCCAGTCGTAGGGCAGGATCTGCTCTGTGAAGATGTTGTTGCCACTGATGATATTTTTGATTCCTTTTTCCTTAGCCACCCTAAACAAGGTGGCAAAGATCAGCTGATCGTTCGGCACTTCGATATCCAATACCGAAGCTTTAAAATAAGAAAGCTGCAAATCCTTGAACTGTTCCCAGTTAATGACGTGGGTATAGAGCTCGAACTGAAGCTTATTAAGGATATTATTGATGTTGGTCACCGCCAGATCGCTGTTCCAGCCATTATCAAAGTGAACGATCAGAGGCCTTAATCCCCATTCTTTGGCGAGAATGCATAAGTAAGAGCTATCCATTCCACCGCTGATACCGAGGATGCAATCGTATGGCTTGCCTTTCCCCTCTCGTTTTACCTTGTCGAGCAGTGCATGCAGCTTTTGCGTGCGTTCTTCCAGCGTAAAATTAAATACTGTTTTTTGTAACGCTTTCTCATAGTCCTTACAAAAATTACAAATTCCTTCGCTGTCAAAAATAATATCAGACGTGGTGGTATCCATCACACACCGTTTGCATTGTTGGTAATGGTGCTCTTTATTCATTTAGTGTTCTTCGAGTAGTAAATAATTTAAAACCGGCCAGACGGACTGAGCCGAAGCATTTGTCCATGAGCGGCCTTTACAATGTGCTTCAATCACCTGCCTGATTGCCTGGTCATTCAGAAAGGAAGCATTCTTCAATTTCTGCGAATTGGCTGTATCCAGCAGGTAAGCATTCAACGGGCCGTTGAACCAATCGGCCAGTGGCGCTCCTAAGCCTATCTTTAATTTCCGTGTTCTGATATCTTCCGGCATGATTCCTTTCAAGCTTTCGCGAAGGATATGCTTGGTATAGCCGTGGTTCAACTTGCTCTTTTGCGGTAAGACCATCGTGTATGTCACCAGGCGGTAATCCATAAAAGGCATACGGATCTCGATCTGGTGCTGCATGGCTCCCCGGTCGAAGTCCCTGAGATTGTACGGCAGATCGCTGTAATGAAATTCCTCTAACAATTGCTGCTCACCAAGATTTTTCCGGGCATTCAATACAGAATACACCTGCGGATATTCCGCCTGCTCAATAGCATCGCTCTTATAAAAATTACCCGGCTTAAATCCGGGAATCGTATAATTTTTGTGACTGTGCTTCGACTTCAAAACCGATTTGGCGAGTTGCTTCACCTTAAATTTCAGACCATCCTGCATTTGCATGATCCGCTCCGCCCTACGCTTAGCAGAGTTGATAGCCTGTTGCCCCTTATCAGGAAAGTTCATCTGCATCAGGGTATCTTCTATGACCTGGGCATAATCACCCTGTCCTGTCACGTAAGCGTTTATCAGCGCCGATACCACCGACGACTGGTAGCCGTAGAGGTATTCATCCACACCGTGCCCGTCCATCGATACCACTATCCCGTTTTGGTGCATGGCTTTGTAGACATAGGTGAGACAAGGCAAAGGCGTACCGGAAATAAAATCAGACATCGCCGTGCTTTGTTGCAATTCCGCCACCAGGTTATCATTTGTCGGCTCTACGATCATGCCATTTCCGTTGGTTTGCCTGAGTACCGATTCAATGTATTTTCGTTCGTCGACATCACTTCCCGGAAAAGCAATGCTGAAGGCTTTCTGCCAGTCTTTGGCCACGCGCCCGTCGCCATTGTTTTTCATCACATGCGTGAGCATGCAATATACGGCCGTAGAATCGATTCCCCCGCTCAGCGCGCTGGCTACAGAGACATCGCTCCGCAGCCTGAGCTTGCAGGCATCCGACAGCAACTCCAGAAAACGGTCTTTCTGGTCTTCAAACTTTTCGGGTACGGAAGGCAGGTTATCCAGCGTCTTCCACCAGGCCTCCCGCTGTACGATCTTATTCTGTTTAATAAGCATCAGGCTCCCGGCCAGCAACTGCTGAATGCCTGTGTAAATGGTTTCCCCGGCAGGCTCCAGACAATTGTGGGCATGCATGGCCCTCAACAGGTTTTCTTTATTATAGGAGCGTGTACTTCCCTTGATATATCTGAAAGCTACCGTTTCGGAAGCAAAGGCAAAAAATTCATTTTCTTTATAAGCGTAATGCAGCGGCTTCACACCGAAGCGGTCACGGCAAAGCAGCAGTGTTTTTTCAGTAGAGTCCCAGATAGCGATGGCCCACATACCATTGAAGCGCTTAAAGCAAGCTGTTCCCCACTCGATGTATGCTGCCAGCACCACTTCCGAATCGCTTTCCGATACAAAGGTGTAGCCTTTCGCAGTCAGCTCTTTCCTGATCTCAATAAAATTATAGATCTCACCATTGAAGCTAAGCCAGTAGCGCTGATCCGCATAGCTCATCGGCTGCTTGCCGGCATCCGACAGATCCAGGATAGACAAGCGGCGATGGCCCAGTGCCAGGTTATCGTTTTCGAAGAGCTCATAACCCGCGCCATCAGGACCTCGGTGGTACATGCTATCGGTAAATGACCTGATTTCATCATAACTCACCCGATCCTTAAAACGCCATATTCCTGCTATTCCGCACATATAATTATTGATTAGCCTTTTTTTGAACTTCACGCCCGAAATTCAATACTCTTTCCAGCCCTTCAGCCATCTTAACTTTTGGCAACCACCCAAACCGGGCTTTAAATTTAGCGGTATCCGCTACAACATCCATCACCTCGTTTTCCCGAACCGTTCCCGACGCAAAAATGACTTTCTGCTGCTGCCCGGCAATCGCTAGCAGCTGCTCCGCTACTTCCTTCACGCTTACCGAGCTGCCGAATCCCAGATTGAATTTTCCGAATCCTTTAAATTTTATAGTAGCAAGCAGAGCATCGGCAAAATCATCTATATACAGATAATCTCTTTTAGGCTCAAGGGTTTGAAGCTCTATTCTGTCTGCGTTTATCACCTGATCTACGATCGTGGGAATCAGGAAAGAGGTACCCTGCCCTGGACCGTAAATATTAAAAGGCCTTAGAACAGCAATATCAAGATGATAATATCGGTGATAAAATTCACAAAGCTCCTCGCCCATCAACTTGCTATGGTTGTAAGGTGTATTAGGCGCCACAGGGTGAGCTTCGTTGACAGGAAGATATTGAGGAACGCCGTACACATAGCTGCTCACATAAGTCATTCCGCACTGATGCTTACAGCAATAGTCCAGAACAGCCTGGGTTCCCATCACATTTACCTTATAAAATTCGCCCGGCGTTTTCCAGCTTTCAGGAACAAATGTTTTCGCCGCCAGATGCATTACATGATCCGGCGCAAACGAAGTGTTCTCCGATTCCCCGCCAGCCATGAGCTCCTTTATATCCAACGAAAAAAAACGGAACTCTTTTTCTGCAAGACTCATTAATTTTTTACCAATGAAACCGCCAGCCCCGGTAACAGCAATGTTCAACATCAGAAGGAAATTTTATTAGCTGCCATGTCATCAATAGCCTGCATGTAATCGTCGGGCCGGCCAATATCTAACCAGTAGCCATTATGCAAATGCACGTAGGCAGGCCTTTTAGCTTTAATAAGGTCATACATCAGGTGATCAAATCCATAAGGCACACCGCCAGGGATATAGGAAAGGATATTTTTATTGGCAATGTAAATTCCCATACTCACAGTGAGGTCATAGATCGGCTTCTCCTTGAAGTTGGCGAGGTAATTAGTCTCATCCCGCTCCAGCACTCCATACTCGCTTTTCAACACGCGGTTAAACCCGGCGATAGTAAAAATATTCTCTTTGGAAGCATGAAGCTCATAGAGATCGGAAAAATTAATATCCGATAGTACATCCCCATTCATAATCAGAAAATTTTCGGGCAGATCTTTTATAAGCTTGAGCGGACCCATGGTGCTAAGCGGAATTTCTTCCAATGAATATTCGATGCTGACATTCCATTTGGAACCGTCGCCGAAGTATGCTTTGATGATATCTGCCTGATGGTTGACCGCCATAATCACCCTCGAAAACCCTGAAGCTGCCAGTTTGCGAACAATAATCTCAAGGATCGGATAATCGCCCACGGGCATCAGGGGCTTTGGCAAGACCACCGTATAGGGCCTCAAGCGTGTGCCTTTACCGCCTGCAAGTATAACAGCTGTTTTAGACATTGTACAGGTTGGTTTTATAGTGTTTAAGATTATCCGGATTTTTAAACCACTCTATCGTTTTTGACAACCCTTCTTCAAGAGAGTAATTGGTTTTGTATGAGGTGAGGCCGCTAATCAGGCTGATGTCGCTGATCAATCTGAAAACTTCGCTTTTGGCAGGCCTGGTACGGGCTTCGTCACGACGGATGATAATGGAGCTGTTCATCAGCTGTTTGATCAGCTCTGCCGTATCGCCTACGGAGATTTCGCGCCCGGAGCCGATGTTGATGGTTTTGCCGATTGCATCCTCGCATTGCGCCAGTTCTATAAAGCCCCGGCAGGTGTCTTCTACATAGTTAAAATCGCGTGTAGGCGTCAGGTCGCCAAGGTCAAGTTCCGGTTTTCCTGCGGCAATCTGGCTGATAATATTAGGAATAACTGCGCGGGCAGATTGCCTTGGTCCGTATGTATTGAAGGGGCGGGCAATAGCAACCGGAAAACTGAAGGAATTATAATAGCTCATCGCTATGGCATCTGCTCCGATTTTACTTGCGCTGTAAGGTGATTGCGGCTGGAGCGGATGTTTCTCGTCGATAGGCGCATACATAGCGGTACCGTACACCTCGCTTGTAGAAGTCTGTATGAAACGCTTCACACCGTTTTCCATAGCAGCCTGAACCATATTCAATGTCCCCGTAACGTTTGTATCAATATAACTTGAAGGCGCGGCATAGGAATACGGGATAGCAATCAGCGCCGCCAGGTGAAATACAATATCCACATCCTTTGTAATTTTTTTACACAAAAAGGGATCACGGATGTCGCCACTTACAATCTCCATGTCCTTTTGATAGGGCGAATTTTCGAGCCAACCCCAATTATTAAAAGAGTTATATAATGTGAGCACCCTTACTTTGCAACCTGCTTTTACAAGCTGCTCCGATAAATGCGAACCGATGAACCCATCGGCTCCCGTTACTAATACCTGTAATTTTTTAATTTCCATTGATTCGTATATTAATTCAGAAATTTATCGATAAACTGTTTTGCGTTTTTCTCCGTTGTAAATGTTTGCTTAAAGAACCGTTTAGCACTTTGGCGTAGCTTCTGCTTCTCTGCTAACGGCCGTGTCTTATAATCTTTAATGATGCGTGCAGCATCGAGTGGCTCAAATTCCTGGGGAATCAGAAAGCCTGTATGTTCTGTAATAATTTCCGGAATGCCACACACAGCAGTCCCCATCACCGGAATACCATGAGCAATCGCTTCTGCCAGCGAATAAGGAAGGCCTTCTGTCCAGGTCGTTGTAATAAAAAGATCGATAGGTTGGGTGCAATAGTATTCAATGACGGAAGGTACATACCCCGGCAATTCAACTTTCACATGCGGAGGAAGTGTCGAAGCACGCTGCTTAATGTCGTCCAACAGCGGCCCTTTTCCCAAATGCGTCCAGCGAATTGGAAAATCGATATTCCGAAGAATCTCAACGATAAGATGAACCCTCTTGATATCTATCACATAGGAGCACGACACCAAATGAAATTCAGATTCTCCAGGCTCAGGATTAATCGCGGCCGTATCGGGTAATCCCAGATACGAGTAATCAACTTTTGCAGCAAAATCCGGATAAAGTTTTTTGACCAGCTCTGCACCCCATTGGCTATTAATCACCAGGTTGCCGATGTTTTTCATTTCGAGCTCCCGGTAAGGGAACAATCCGAGTTTTGTTTGTATAGGATCATAATCATATCCCAGGCCACGGGAAACAAGGCGTTGAGAAATTCCGCCTACCTGTTTCTGAAGTGCGAGCTGGATGAACGGCGATGTAAACCAGAAAAAATAAATAACCCTGGTCTTTTCAAGGTACGGTGCAAGTTGCTTTATGTAAATTTCTCCTTCCTCGAAATACCTTAGAAGATCGAAAAAAATCTTTTTCAGGTTCTTAAAATAATATGCCCTGTTTTTGGTAACAAATAGGGTAAATATGACCGATCGCAAGAGAGGAAACAACCACTTCAAAAAGTAGTGCCGCAGTTTGTGCTGCGGTTTAAACTGAGCATCTATAACTACAACCTTACAGTTTTGAGGGAGCATTTGCAAAACACCTTCCTGAAAACGAGGCACAATAATCACCTGAGCATGCTGCTCACATAGTATTCCTATTTCTGCTTCCAGGAAAAGGTCCGAAGTTCCGTAAGGATAAGACTCGGTAAAGATGATAAGGGAGTGTTTCAAAAATGTTTCCCGGAAGAAATGATTTTGTTGGTGTAATTAACTAATAGATAAACGCTTTGCACTAATATTATGATTTTAAAGCCAGCATGATACCGCCGATTTTTAATTTTAGAAACAAAAGCGTCGATCGAAGACCACTGCTCCTTACTTTCCTTAGCCACTTCGCGAATACATAAGACCTGAAACTATCCTCATATAAGGCAATAACCTCATCTGCTTTTTCATTTTTATTCTGCTTTAATAAAGCTTTTATCTCCTGGTCGAACATGGATTTCAACGGGATCCTATCAGGATACTTGGCTTTGATTCTAAGCACATCAGTGTCTATCCTGGGGTGGCTGGACAGGCTTCCCTTGAGTACCCGGTAAAATATTAAGATGTCAGGCCTGATTTTAAATTTATAACCGGCGTATGCCAGACGCATCCACATATCGTAATCTTCCACAATAAGATTTTGATCATAGCCTCCCACAGCTTTCAAAGCTTCCTTTTTCATCGTTACGGCTGGTCCGGAAATAAAATTCCCCTTTATAAGCTCTTCAAAATAATTATCATCTTTTACAACCGGCATGTTGGGACTTATCTCGGGCAACAGTCTGCTTTCGGCGTCTATAGATTGGCTAAAACCAAAAATTATCGCGTAATCATCCGGTAATGATTCAAAAAGTTCAACGTCTTTACTAATCCTATTATCGGCCAGAACATCATCGCAACATCCAATCAGATATTTTCCCTTGGCCATGGAAATAATGTCATTAAGGTTCCTGGAAACGCCCTGGTTTACCTTATTCCTGATGAAGACGCATTTGTAATCGTTCTCCCTGATCCATTTTTCAACCTCGTTGCTATGAGTCTGATCAGGCGAACAATCGTCCATAAAAATGTGCTCAAGGTTTGGGTAGTTGTTACGTTGAACAGACCGTATACCCTCAATCACGTAGTGCGATTTGGTGTTGTACATCAGGGTAAGAACTGTAACCGGAGGATAATGCATCATTTGAATGTATTAATGACATCGCATACCCGGGCAGTCTCCTCCAGCGTCATAGTTGGTCCGATGGGTAAAGACAACACTTCGCGATGAATGTTTTCAGTAACCGGGAGCGACATCGAATTAAACTGAGGATAGCCTTTCTGCTTGTGCGGGGCGATCGGATAATGTATCAGCGTTTGAATTTTATTCTCTGCTAAATACGCCTGTAGTTTATCCCTTTGCGAACACCGGATCACAAATAAGTGCCAAACATGGCCTTCATCACTTTGCTTAAACGGAAGTGTGATTTCAGGATGGTGAATGTGTCTGAGATAATAATCAGCTATACTTTTTCTTTTCGCGTTGTCAGAATCTAAATGCTTCAGTTTTACCGAAAGAAAAGCTGCCTGTATCTCATCCAGTCGTGAATTGAGACCGATGTAATTATGCTCGTATTTTATTTTTGATCCATAGTTCCTATAGGAGCGTATAGTGCCGGCCAATGTCTCGTCGTTGGTCGTAATGGCGCCAGCATCGCCCAATGCACCTAAGTTTTTACCAGGGTAAAAGCTGAAGGCCGCTGCGTCACCTAAATTGCCACAACGCTTGCCTTTGTAAATAGCGCCGTGCGCCTGTGCAGAGTCTTCGATAACCAATAAATTATATTTCTTAGCTAAGTCGAGGATGGGCTCCATGTCGCAACTCTGCCCGTATAAATGCACAGGCATAATGGCTTTTGTATTTGACGATATTTTCTTTTCTGCTTCCAGAGCATCCATTAAAAAACTTTTTTCATCGGGTTCTACAAGAACAGGAGTTAAGCCTGTGCGCGTAATAGCCATAATACTGGCGATGAAGGTATTGGCAGGCACCAGCACCTCATCACCCGGCTTTAACCTACCGAGTTCTTTGTAGGCCTCCAGTATAATAATAAGAGCATCCAACCCATTGGCTACGCCTATGCAATATTTGGTACCGCAATAGCCGGCAAAATCGTTTTCAAAAGCAGTGCTTTTTGCACCCATAATGTACCACCCTGAATCCAGGACTTGTTGGAACGATTGTAAAAACTCTTCATCGAAGCGCTTATTAATTTTATGAAGATCTAAAAACTGAATCATAATGTCATAGTATAAAAATCGTTTGTAATAGCTCGTGCGCCGAAGCTTTCCTTGTTCCTGATGAGACCCTCGTTAAGCACTGTGCCGCCTTGCTCGGTAGAAATGCCAAAGCTGAAATAGTTGTGTGAAGCTGCAAAGTGGTTTATAAGATAATCGGTCAGCGTATCCAGCGCACCGATGTCCTTGCCTTCATCTGTGATCCCGATATATTGCGTATGCACCACCTGGTCGGTAATGTAAAGGATTGTCCCGCCAAGGCAACGCATGTCTTTGCAAACCATAAAAAGTCTGATGTTATCGGGAAAGAGGTCGGCCAGCTTGGTTATTTCGGCTGCTGAATGCGTCGGGCGCACTTTGTATTTTGTCCACAACAGCTCCTCCTCAATTTTCATAAAGGATTCGAAATCGCGGCTCTCCCTGGTCTGAAGTTGATGTTTGCGCGCTTTACTGATGTTGTATTTCGTGCCTTTGGTATAAACCGGTTTCTGTTTAAGATCAATTACCGAGCTGATGTCGCGCCGGAAAAGGGAAGCACCGTTTCTGAAAAGGGCGTAAAGATCTTCCTGTGAGGGAAAGCGGTAAAAGATATAGGGGATTGCTTTATAAATAAGGGTATGGATTCCTGCGTCTGCCAGATAGTTTTTTAGTGCTTCGAATGCCGCCAACAAGAAGGAAGCTGTTGCACGGGAGTGTGTAATAAAACCGCCATAGGTAAGCCCTCCATGAGAGCTCAGTGTGCCTTCACTTTCGCAAGCGGGCAGCACGCAAAGCAGCTCATCTTGATTATAAAAGAGCAGGGAGTGATCGGTAAAGCGATCGGCATGATATTCCATATAGCCCCGGTCAAACAAAAAGATCCCGTTCCTGGATTCTTTGATAAATGTGTTCCAGGTATTCAGCATTTCGGGCGAATATTTTTTAATGCCTACCATTTAAATAGCTTAGCCATTATAGATCAGGTAAGAGCGATCAGGGATAATGCGCGACCGGGTCAACGTACATTTTTGCAGCAGTCCGGATTCTTTTAGCGCCACCGTTTCGCCGGGATATTCAGGTGCGTTCAACTCGTCAAACACAATAACGGAGCCTTTTACCATGTTCGGAATGCATTGTTCCAGTATAACCTTTGTAGGTTCGTACAGGGCCACATCAATATAAACAAGACTGATGAGCTCATGCCGATTATTTAAGCAATATTCGGGCAGTGTTTTTAAAATATTGCCTTCTACCAACTCATATTTTTTTATGTGCGACATGATATTTTCCTGCTCATGGTATTCCATCAACTCTTCAAGGTGCGCTTTATAATTTTCTGCGGTAGAGTAAGCGCCTTCCTTGATGGTGTCGGAAACAGCATCGTTGTTGGTTGGCAAGGGATAGCCTGTAAAGGTGTCGAAGCCAACCACCTTGCGGGTAAAATTATAAGGCTCGTGAACGGCCCGCAGGTTGTAAAGCACCGTTACATCCTGACCCCACCAGGTGCCAAACACCATGATATTTCCGGGAATGTTAATGATATGCCTATATGCTTCATCAAGAAATAATAACTTGGAAAGGGCCGAACTTCTCATGTACAGGCCTCCGTTGATCAGCATTTCATCGCTGGGAATAGGCGAGTTTTTATACAGATCATAAAGTCTTTGACGATTTTCTTTTTGAGATAGCGTGGTTTTGTTGTGAGGAGTGTAATTTGCCATTGTGTTTAGTTGTTTAGTTTTGCTAATCCGAAGCCATCTTTGCCCATTTCATTGCCGTTATATACCATGTAAGTATCGTTGTTCAGCGTAAACAGGGCGCCGTAAGATACCCATTTGTTATCCCAGCCGGAAGCCGACGGATAAAAATTCAGTTCGGTGTCATTACGATTCCAGACTTTTCCATCCGAAGAGGTTGCATAACCCATTTCGTATCTCCCTTGCTTATCGCCCCAGGTAAAAATAATCTGATAGTTACCATTTAGCTTATATACGCGGGGTCGCCCGATACGGTATTCGTCTGGTCCGGTAAAACTGATGCAATCCGAAGAGTTACCATCAAAATGTATTCCGTCCGCCGATTCTATGTATTTAACATTGTAGGATGGATACTGCACGCCGTTAATTACCTGCCAGCCACTACCGGCGCCAAGCCAGAATTTATACTTTCCTTCATCGTGAATTACCGTATGTACGGCATTGAAAAAAAGAGCATTGTCGCGCCTGTCCAGTATTGGCGCATGGCCCGAGCGCGTGAATGTCTCTCCCTGGTCGCTGCTGATAGCGAGCCCTGTAAACGCAAGAAATTTTACTTTATTGACCAGTTGAAAACCTACGTAATACATGCGCAACTGATCCCCATCCCGAATAATGTCGCCAAGGATGACGCCATTGTCATCAAAGGAACCTGGTAATCCGATATCGAGCGCCGGCTTTTCAGAAACACGGATGATCTTTGTCGGATCGGAACGGTCCAGATCGACGAAGCCAATCCTGCTTACGCCGCCGGCGTCCCTGAAGCCTGCATAAACTCTTACCTTGTCAGCAAATACTACCGGCGTTGGTGTTAATGCAGAGTGTAATTTCCAGGCATCCGCGCCATCCGGTTTATATATCAGGCCTAGTTTTTCCCAGTTCATCATATAGCAGTTAGTCTTATTATGAGTCGCCCTGAATTAGGTTGACAGGTTAATCTATATATCTTTTTCATTGACATTGAAAGCTTCATAGCTGCTCTTTGCTGAGGGTTTTGCCGGCGAGCCTATCATCAACTTTCCGTCTTCCGAGTTTTTGACTATCAGTGCGCCGCTACCAACAATGTTGTCCTTGCCAAGGCTGATATTATCATTGAATGTGGAGTTGACACCAAGAAAAGAAAATGCGCCAATAGTGCAGAAACCGGATACAACGACATGAGATGAAATGTAAACAAAATCCTCAATCCTGGTCTGGTGCCCGATGTGATTACCGCTCCAGAGTATAACACCATTACCGATCTTTACCATGTGCTGAATGACGTTATTCTCAAAGATCATGCAGTTTTCGCCGATTTGCGCATTATGCCACACAAATGCTTTGGAGCTAATGTAAGTAGCACAGGCATATCCTTTTGCTTTTACCATTTTATAACATTTCGCCCTTATCCTGTTTAATTGTGTATACGATATGGCTACAAACATCTCTACCTGATCAACAGGGAATTTTTTTTCGATCTCTTCAAAGCTTATGACAGGCAGATTATGCAGTACCTCATCTTTCAGATATTGCTTCTCAACTGTAAAAGCAACCACCTCGTAATCTGAATCGTACGTAAAATATTCGTAGGCGATATCGGCCGTTTCGCCGGCGCCAAAGATCACCAGTTTTTTATTTTTCACTATTTGCAAATTTTTTAAAATCTTCGTATTTCCTAAAATAGTCACTCTCGTCGTATTCGCATGAAGCCAGGCATAACAATACGGCATTGTGCGAAAACGTAATCTCACGCCAGATCAAAGGCGGAATGTACAAGCCTATTTTTGGCTCATCTAATACAAATGTCTCTTCTTTCCCTTCTACATCCTCTGTCTTAAAGCTTATACGCCCGCTCACTGCAAAAATCATTTGTTGGAGAGCCTTGTGAGCATGATACCCACGTATCACATTTTGTGGTGTAAAATATGTCCAATATACCCGTTTTATTTCAAACGGGATATTTTTTTCGACTTCTGCAACGGAAATATATCCCTCAGAAGAAGAACCTATTGACGGAAATGAAATCAACCGCGGTGTTTGATAAATAGGCATGCTCATGAATTATTTTTAAAAGACGTCAACATGAAACTCTGGTAGATAATGCCTGACATGTTACACTAATAGTTGATAGCTATTTTATCCTATTGTAGAAGAATGACTTATTTCGAAATTCAATTCAGGAAATATAACTCCAGGGATGCGATCAGAATTGGATCCGGCCATGTCCTGCATCACTTCAAAACTCACAATACTTTCTGCTTTATAAATAAGATAACGCTGGTTTTCCCCGTAAATCAAATTAAGCAAATAAGTTCCCGTATTAAGCAACTGCCTGGGTAATTTACATTTGATTGTATAAAATCCTTTCTTCGAATCGTTATCATTGCTAATCAGTATACCATTATGAAATATGACAGTTTCTTCTGCATCTAATACTTCAAATGTTAAATCAAGATTTTTACCCTCCAGTTCATTTTTAAAAACAAGGTTAATGTCAATTCCTGAAAAAATACTTAGCTGATCGCCTGTGCGCGGGTCTATACTTACCCTCAGCAGAGTGATTCCGTTATCGCCCGGAGCATTCTTCCTATCGTCCAGATAATCCACTGTTCTGTTAACCTGCCCGGTCGATAAATACCTGTTCACTACGGGCCCAATGCTTCCGCTCTCTACCAGCCTTCCATTCTGCATCAGAATACCGGTAGTACACAATGCTTTAACGGCTGCAATGTTGTGACTCACAAATAATACTGTACGCCCTTGTCCGCTCACATCTTTCATCTTACCAAGGCACTTTTTCTGAAACTCTGCATCCCCCACAGCTAATACTTCATCCACGATAAGTATTTCAGGCTCAAGGTGAGCCGCTACGGCAAATGCCAATCTTACATACATGCCCGATGAATACCGCTTTACAGGCGTATCGATATAACGCTCCACACCGCTGAAACTCACAATCTCATCAAAATTACTTTTAATCTCCGACCTGGTCATGCCTAAGATAGCGCCATTCAAAAAAACATTTTCTCTCCCCGTAAGGTCCGGGTGAAAACCGGTACCTACCTCCAGCAAGCTGGCAACACGCCCTTTAATTTTGTATTCCCCTGTAGTAGGGGCTGTTGTTCTCGATAGAATTTTAAGCAGAGTCGATTTTCCGGCTCCGTTCTTGCCAATGATACCCAACACATCTCCCTGTTGTACGGAAAAATTAATATCCTTGAGTGCCCATACATATTCGGACACACCTTTCGTCGACCGGTCATTCTCTTCACCAATTTTCAGAAAGGGATCTTCTTTTCCGCGTAACCGGTACACCCAGCGTTTAAAGTCATCCGTGACGGTGGTGGTGCCAACCTGACCTAACCGGTATTGCTTACTTAAATTATTGACTTCTATAACAGCTCGTGACATAATTAAACAGTATCCATGAAGGATTTCTCGGTGCGGTTAAAAATAAGAATAGACAACAGGAACATGACGGTAGTAACGGCAAGGCCGATGAGAATATGGGACACCGAAAATAGGCCATGACCTGTGAGGATGAATTTCATCGCTTCCAAAGAAGACGCAACAGGATTCAATAAGATCAGGAATTGCGTCGTGCCTTTAAACATGGTAGCCGGGAAAACAACACAGCTCAGGAACATCAGTAGCTGCACGGCAAATCCCAATAGAAAAACAAAATCCCTGTATTTGGTAGTAAACGATGAGAATAAAATACCCAGGCTCAATCCGAAAACGCCGAGAACGAAGATGAAAAACGGCAATAAAATAAAGTATTCCCATTGCGGATAAATCGTATCCACCTGAATGCCATAATAAATATATATGCATATCAGCAACATCAGCTGAATACCGAGCTTGATCAGGTTTGATATAATGACCGAGATCGGCATAACCAACCTTGGAAAATACACTTTACCGAATACACCGGCGTTTGCAATAAATGTGTTGGATGTTTTATTTAAGCAATCCGCAAAATAAGTCCAGAAGGTTTGACCCATGAGGTAGAATAGGATCGGCGGCATCCCGTCAGTCGAAATTTTTGCATTGCCGAATGTAAATGTATAAATGAGCGTTGTAAATATCGGCTGTACGAACATCCAGATCGGCCCCAGAATTGTTTGCTTATATACGGCGGTGATATCGCGTTTCACCATCAATAAAATAAGATCCTTGTATCGCCAGACCTCTTTTAAGTTTAACTGGAAAAGCGACGTTTGGGGTTTTACAATGAGATCCCAGTTGTCAGAACTATGTATGTTATCTGCCATTAATTTTCGTTTATTACATTTTCCCTGTTAGGAAAATTGATCAATACGCCCATTCCTTTTTTACTGTACACAGCCATACTTCCGATAGCTGCTGCGTTGGCATTGGTGTCGTATAATACTTTTTTGAGATCGGCTATGCTGCCGCAGCCGCCGCAGGCAATCACCGGGATATCTACATGATTCAGGATCTGCCCTGTCACCTCATAGTCATATCCTTCCCAGGTTCCATCATTGTCCACACTGTAAAGCATCAGTTCTCCTACACCCAGGTCCGTTGCCAGGTAAGAAGCATAATCCAACAGATTGTATTTTATTTTATTACCTGCATAAGAGTAAGGGCTTTTGGATCCGAACATCGGCTTTTTGAAATCGATACAGGCCACCACCGCTTGCGCACCATAATGTGCAACTACCTTTTTAATCACTTCCGGATTTTCCTGGATCAATGAGTTGACCACCACTTTTTCAATACCCAGTGTATAGAGCTTGGTGAAATCGTCGAAGGTTTTTACGCCGCCACCATACGCAAAGGGCATAAAGGCTTCACTGGCCATATCGGCGATCTTATCAAAATTAGGCTTGCGCTTTTGCTTCGTGGCATTGATGTCGATCAGGATTAGCTCATCCACTTCCTTGTCATTATAAATCTTGATGGCGTTGATGGGATCACCGATGTAGGATGGATTTTTGAACTTCACGGTTTTCACCAGCCCGTTTCCATCGTACAGCAGGCAAGGTATGATACGTTTGAGGGCCATTATAATGCTGCGAAATTTTCGAGCACCTTCATTCCGAACTTCAGGCTTTTTTCGGGATGGAACTGGGCGCCGTAGATATTATCTTTATTAACCATGCAGGTAAAATCATGGCCGAATTTACAGGTAGCCAGCGACTGGCTTTCATCGAAACACTTCACATAGTATGAATGCACGAAATAAAAGCGGTTGCGGCTTTCGGTATCCACCAGCTTATTAGCGCGCTTCACCTGGATGTAGTCCCAACCCATGTGCGGCACTTTGAGCTTTAAGGCGGGATCTAAATTGAATTTCACCGTTTCGGCATCTATCCAACCCAGGCCGGGTTTCACGCCTTCCTCGCTACGTTTGGTAAGGAGCTGCATGCCCAGGCAGATGCCAAGGACCGGTGTTTTTTCTTCGAGTACTTTTTTGTTGAGCACCGGTACCAGGCCCGATTGTTCGAGCTGGTTCATGCCGGCATCATACGCACCGACACCGGGCAACAGGAGCTTTGTTGCGGCGGCAATTTCTTCGGGCTTGCCGGAAACCTTCACACCCCTGACGCCTATTTTCCTGAACATATTAAGCACAGATGCCAGGTTCCCGATGCCGTAATCTATAATAACGATCATTTTTGTTTGCTTAATATTGACGCTTTCCTGATCTTCAGAATCTGCTTCGGCACTTTTACTTTAATGGATTGCCGGATGCTATCCAGCTCTATCTGCAGGTATTCCTCATTCTGGATCTGTACCACTTTTCCAAAGAGCCCTTTCAGGTGCCCCTGGCTAATCTCTACTTCATCATGAAGCTTGAACAACCCTACTTCATCCGACACATCAAAGCCTGTCAGCTCAATGGACTTCAGAATGTCTATTTCCCTTTGCGGAATCACCGCTTCCCTGCCGTCAAATTTGATGAAACCCATCACTGCCGGGTTACTCAGGATTTTTTCTTTATCTATGAGATCGGCTTTTACGAATACATAGCCGCTGATCATCGGAAACTCTACCCATTTTTTGCGGTCGCTCCATTGCTGCAGCCGTTTCACTACAGGAGAATAGGCATGAATGTTCAAGTCAAGCAGTTTCTGTACCACTTTCTTTTCGTGTCTCACATTCACATATATCACATACCAGTTTATCATTTGCACACAGCTTCGCCACCTCAGTCACACCTGAGAACATGAATATTCCCGAAACAGTTACCCGTTTCAGGATTTGCCGTAACCATAACCGTAGCCATAACCATATCCGTAGCCATAGCCGTATTTAGAATAGTAGTATTTGTTCTTACGACGTTTTATACCATTCAATACTAAATATACATCCTTTATAGAGTTGTCTTTTACCAGCTTATGGAAAAGATTTAACACTTGTCTGTTAGCGTATTTGGTGTTCAGTACAAAAATATTAATATCCGAATACTGCATCAGGTAAGAGGCGTCAGACAGTAAACCTGCCGGCGGTGTATCGATAAGCACATAATCATAATGGCTCTTCGAAAACTCGATGATATCCTTTAACTTTTCCGACAGGATAAGCTCCGAAGGATTGGGAGGAATAGGACCGGAAAGGATTGTATGCAGATTTTTGATTTTGGTTTCCGCCACAATTTCCTCCAGCGTGTTATTACCCATAATGTAGGTGCTTACTCCTTTTTCAGCATTCATCTCCAGGGCTTTCTGAATCCGTGGCTTATGAAGATCGAGCTCCAGCATAATCACACGTTTGCCGCCCTTTGCCAGAATAGCGCCGATATTGATCGTTGTAAAGGTCTTACCTTCACCCGGTGCATTCGACGTAAAAAGCATGACTTTTTTATTCGAATTCAAAAATACGTACTGAAGATTTGTCCGCAGTGTCCGGAATGCTTCTGCAATATAACTGGTGGGTTTATCTTCCACCACAAGCCCCTTATCAGAAACATCTTTCTGATAAGGTAGATCACCGATCACAGGAAGAAATGTTTTTTCTTTCAGCTCATCCACTGTCTGAATAGTGGTGAAGAACAAGGCACGAATCAGGATGATAATAATAGAGATTGCCAATCCGGCAGTGACATAGGACGAAATAATCTTCGGTTTATCAGGGCTTACGATCCCGAGGTTTCTCGGACTGTCAATTACTTTAATCTCAGGAACGATAGAAGCACGTGAAATTTTCGTATTGGCTCTTTTTTCGAGGAGGAAATTATAGAGTTCTTCATTCACAACCACTTTTCGTTGAATGTTGAGTACATCATGTTGTTTTTTGGGAATGCCTTTAACATCCGAAATGTAGCTGGTAATTTGGCCATTGATATTTTCAATAATTTTAAAAGTGGCGGCGCGCGTATTATCAAGATATACCAGAATATTCTGTTTAAGCCTTTTGATATTTTGCTTGATCTCGATAACATTGGGATTGTACTCCTTGGAGAATCCCAGTGACTGGTTGAGTTTGATCTGCGAATTGTATAACTCGCCCACGGAACTTATCAGGAAAGGATCACTGTCGACGATAAATACATTAGGAGGTAAAAATTGTGGGTCCTTATCTTCTATAATATACCTCTCCAGGTCATTGATTGCATCAATCTTTAATTTAAGCCTGGATTTTTGGGCATCATATTCCGACAGCTTTTTCAGGAAATCATTTTTCTCCCAGTCCAGGTCAAGAATAGCTTCCCGTGTTTTATAATTCTGCATCGTATCCTCTACTTCTTTCAGAGAGTTGCTTACCTCTTCGAGCTGCTTATCGATATACATAATAGTACGTTCATTTATGTCAAAGCGGGAATTCAGAGATTTATTGATATATAATTTGGAAAGTGTATCTAGAATCAGCACGGCCCGCTCCGGGATAATGTCATTCATTTTCAGGACAAGGATATTGGTATAATCCGGGTTCTGCACATCGAGCCCCGCCTGAAAAGTATGCACGAGATTCTCCAGATCATGGATAATAATCTCATACTTGAGGCTCTTTAATTCCTCGAATGTATTACGTGTAAAATTACTGCTCCGCGTAAATGCGATATTGAAATCCACATCGACAAAGTTTTCATTAAATTTCCCGGTCTTTGTTTCTTCTAATCCGTTCTTCAGGTACTTCAATTCATAACTATCGTAATCGACAATTTCCACCCGCAGTATATTTTCTTTCAGCGCAGGATTGATAGAATTAACCAATACCTCAAACGGAACGCCGCTAAACTGTTCAGTGGTTCTCACGCGCCCCACCAGGAAATAAGAAACCTCCAGTTTATCTTTCAGCTTCGTGATAGTTTCCTTCATGAGGTCAAACGATTTCAGAATCCTGATCTCATTGGAATTATCAATATAGGTTTGTGTCGTAAAGTTGTTATCGGTGATCAGGTTATTTTTGTAATAGGTGTCGTTGGTTTTTAACAATTCGACCGAGGCCTGCGAAATGCTGGTCAGCTTGTATACATAAAAATAGCCGATAACGTAAAAAACAGGGACAATGAGCAGGGGAACATACCAGTTTTTGGATATTATCCTCCAAATTACCTTTAAGTCATTAATATTGACAGCTGTACCGCTTTTCTTTTGCTCCACGAAGTTTTTATAGAGTACAAATATAAATATTTGGCATGATTTTTACACTACAATTGCTGTTCCAATTTATTTTATTTACATTTACCGTTTAATTATCAAAAAATTAATGAGCGCAAAATTTATTTTATCGGCTGTTATCACTATAGGCTTTAGTTCATTATGTTTAGCGGCCCCTCCGCCGCCTTCAGGAGGACCGGGATGCTGGCCGCCGCCCTGCGTACCTATCGATGGAGGAATATCATTACTGATTGCTGCCGGAGCCTTATATGGAGCCAAAACACTATACGACAAACGAAAACGAAAAAACTCAGTTTTATAATTCTCCCCGCTTTTGCGGGGTTTTTTGTGCATGTACACCAAACTCAGATCAAATAGCTTTGCCTACTTCATTGTTAAGGCCTCCTTACTTTATACATTCTGCTACCTCGCTTATGAGTTTATTGTAAAGCGCTATACCACCATCGACCAGCTCTTCATAAGGCTTATCCTGAACTGCTGCCGGGGCATCCTGGATCTTTTCGGCTTCCGGACCTTTGCCAGCAAAGAGGTGAACGATTTCCAGGTGTTTGGGATCGACGGCTCAAACGGTGTCTGGATCGGCGGCCCCTGCAATGGCGTGACGCTCATGTTCCTGTTTGCTATTTTTATTATAGCATACCCCGGAAACAAAAAAGCCAAATTATGGTATCTCCCGGCGGGCATCCTGGCCGTCTACCTCATTAACATTATCCGGATCGTAAGCCTTGCCCTTATTGCCTATTATTCTCCACAATCCCTCGACTTTAACCATACCTACACCTTCACTTTTATTGCCTATAGCGCCGTATTTGGCCTGTGGATGCTGTGGGTAAAACGATTCTCCAATGCTGAAGACAGTGAAGCCGGCAGTTAAGTATATCCTGTTCATTTCGCTGTTTGCCTTGCTGGGGTTCAGCAGGGAATTTTTGTTTGTGAACATCAACAACCAGCTTTACAAATTGTACTACGGCCACTCGTCATTGCCCCTGCCCGATTCGCTGAGCTTTATAGCCAACATCGACTACAGCACGCTCTACTATTCGAAGTTCGCCCTGACGATTGCTTTTTACTTCGCCTACATGGCTACAAGCCTGCTGGCGGTTAAGCTCGCGGTAAACGACAAAAAAATTACCCGCTGGACTATTTATATCTATCTTTTATTGTTAATTTTAGCAGCATTATCCATGCTTTACAACTACCTGGCAAATAACAGGATCGATGGAGAGGAATATACATTTAGCCGCTGGTTGCTTGGTATTGCTCAATCGCCGCTGGTTGCATTTTTCATGATAGCTTCCGCGACTTTATACAAAAAATTTCAAACAGAAAAAGAATCTAACCACTAACACTCTATGAAAAAAGACACTGCTATTTTTAAACTGATCAAAGAAGAGAAAGAGCGCCAGACACGCGGCGTAGAGCTTATTGCCAGCGAGAACTATGTGAGCGACCAGGTAATGAAAGCGATGGGCAGTGTGCTCACCAACAAATATGCCGAGGGATTGCCGGGAAAACGCTACTACGGTGGCTGCGAGGTAGTTGATAAAGTAGAGCAGCTGGCTATTGACCGCGCCAAAGAGCTTTTCGGTGCCGCATGGGTGAATGTGCAGCCTCACTCGGGCGCGCAAGCCAATGCCGCGGTGATGCTGGCCTGCCTGAAACCGGGAGACACCATCCTGGGCTTTGACCTGTCGCACGGCGGGCATTTAACCCATGGCTCCCCGGTGAACTTTTCCGGAAAACTCTACCGCGCCACGTTTTACGGCGTCGAAGAAAAAACCGGCCGTATCAATTACGACACGCTGGAGGAAACTGCTAAAAAAGAAAAACCGAAAATGATCATCTGCGGTGCTTCCGCTTATTCCAGGGATTGGGATTACGAGCGCCTGAGAAAGATTGCCGACAAAGTGGGAGCTATTCTCCTCGCCGACATCTCTCACCCGTCAGGCCTCATTGCCAAAGGCATTCTGAACGATCCGTTACCGCACTGCCATATCGTAACCACCACCACTCACAAAACCCTGCGCGGACCAAGAGGCGGCATGATTATGATGGGCAAGGACTTCGAGAATCCGATGGGAGAAAAAACACCTAAAGGAGAATTGAAAATGATGAGCGCCTGCCTCGATATGGGCGTGTTTCCGGGCACCCAGGGCGGACCGCTGGAACACGTGATTGCGGCTAAAGCCGTGGCTTACGGCGAGTGCCTGAGCGACGAGTACATGCACTACTGCGTACAGGTTATCAAAAATGCACAGACTATGGCTAAGGCTCTGATAGAGAAAGGCTACAAGATCATTTCCGGGGGAACCGACAACCACTGCATGCTGATTGACCTCAGAAGCAAAAACCTGACCGGCAAGGAAGCGGAAAAGGCATTGGGAGAAGCGGATATCACCGTGAATAAAAACATGGTGCCCTTCGACGATAAATCTCCTTTTGTTACCTCTGGTATCAGGATCGGTTCTCCGGCCATTACCAGCCGCGGCTTAAAGGAAAAAGACTGCCTGAAAGTAGTGGAATTTATCGATGCCGCTTTACGGAATAAAGACAATGCCAAAGAGCTGGCAAAGATCAGGTCGAAAGTAAATACGATGATGGGAAAATATCCTTTATTTAAAGACTAAGCCTTTATCACATTAACAAAAAGTCCTCACGGTATTCGTGAGGACTTTTTTATGGGCACTATTGCCTGTGGCTCCTCAGGGCCGGCAGAAGTCATAAAAAAACCTCCCGCTTGGGAGGTTTTTAGTTTGTATGAAATCTTCAGGAGATTAGAAATGCCATAAGTCATGTTCCCATCTGAAGATATCGTTTTTGATACGGTCAGATTCCAACAGGGCATCGATTCCTTTTGAATAATTTTCGATAGAACGGTCGTATACGTTGGTTTCTTTGATAGCCCTGGAAGAGAATTGTCTTTTCCAGAAGATATCCTCGAACGTCCGGCGCTCAGCGTCATTTTTCCAGTTGTATACTTCGTGCTTGGCAAAGAAAGGACGGCATGCCGGGAAGTAGGTATAGAAAATAGGATACTCACCTAAATCTTCCTTCTTAGGTTTCAGAACGTTGAAACCCATAGAAAGGATACGCACCTCCAGTACCGATTTCTGCTTATCGAAGAACCAGTCTTCTTTCAGCTCCAGGGATGTGAAGTTTTCGAAGATCCAGGTCGAGTCTACGATACCCGGCTTCTTAACCATGTAAGAGTTACCGTTGGCATCAAATTCCTCAACGTCGGCAGAGTCTTCCTGCAACACGATCATGGCCCTGATGTTAGACAGCTCTAAAGGCTCTAAAAACTCTTCGTCTTTAAACGCGATGATCTGCCCGGATAATACATACTTCGTGATAAGCTGCATCAAAGAAATTCTGCTTACAACCTGCTCTTTTGGGTAGTATAACTGCTGATTTTGTTTCTCGCGCATATCGATCTTTCTCCACACACGCTTTTCCCACGACACATCGGCCTCCCTGAGGTGAGTGTAAGGAATATAACGTCTGTTGATAGAGTTTTCCTTATCGTAGATCCCATCCCTGTAGTCGCCTGGCTGGAATACGCTCTGCTGCGACTTCATAGAGAAACCCGTGAGAAGTAAAACCGATAAAAACAACATATTTTTAATAGTTCCCATGATTTCAGTTTTTATTGTAACAAAATTTTAATTTAATAAGAGCTTACTTCGTAACCTTAATACCGCAGGTTACAGAGTTAATTTTTCCATCCGGACCTTTTACTTTGGCATCGATGTATACTTTAGTACCCACATCAGCCCCTTTCAGGATCATCTGTGCATCGGCCGCCAGGTTATTTCCATTTCCGGACGCCTGTTGCAGTTTTCCTTTTGCTTTACCCGTAACCTCATAAGACATTACGATAAAGTTAGCCTGGAACTCGAAGCCATTGGCACCGGCACCTAAACCGCTCACTAAAGCGATCTCGCCTTTTTTCAATTCCTGAGGAGCAAATTTACCACCCACTTTCAATTCAGGTTTTGGTAAAGGTTTTACTTTGAACGCCACCGGAGGACCTTGTGCTTTTGATCCGTCTTTGGTTTTAGCAGAAACGGAGATATTACAGGTTCCTGTTCCTACGAAGGTAAATTCATATTTACCACCGCCTTTGGAAATATATTTCGCACCGGCACCGCTCGCATTCACGATCAGATCCGTTGGAGCTACACCCGCAGCAGAGATACTTACCGGGTTTACAACACCGGCATAGAATACTTTCATCTGGTCGGCAGAAACCGCTACCGAAGGAGCAGCAACCATATAGGTACCGCCAAAAGGATAGTATTTAAACGTTCCGTCAGGGTTTCTGTATTTGATCACACCTTTGTAGGTTTGCTCACCTTGTCCACCTGTTCCAACAGAGTATTTACCTTCACCGTTTACCAAAGGCACTAAACCGGAACCTTTGCTGCCGGCAGCTGCCTGGGTAGAGTCAACACCTAAGATGATCTCCATGTCGCCTTGTCCTAATTTAGAAGAAGAAGCCGCTAAGAAGATATCCGCCTCGTACTGGGAACCAGCCTGGATGTATGAAGAAGGAGCTACAACACGGGCAACGATGTGGTCAAATTTGATGGCCAGCTTACCGCTTGCTCCCGAGAATACCTGCAGGATCTCAGCCTCTACGTTTTTTAAGTCAGATTGAAATTTGTTCAGGTTGGTGTAAACCGCTGCTAAAGGCAAGTGGTAGAAGTTATCCATTTCCCAGTTAAACTCAACACCATCCTCTTTACGCTTACTGTCAACCGGTTTGATAGAAGCCAGTTTCTTTTTCAGACCTTCGTAATCGGCCTGTAATAAGTGCTGTCCTTCTGTTTTTTGCATTTGGTCAAGCATGCCAATCAGCTTGTCATGCAGCCCGGTCATTTTATCTTTCAGCTCAGAAGCTGTATTCTCGCCTTTTTTAGGAGTTTTTGGCTCTGACCCGATCAGTACCGTTGTCGGCATATCGTAATCGTCCATTTTCTCAGTTCTGCGAAGATTCAGGGTATCTGCAATTTTGATGTCTTTCAGATCTTCCGTTTTCATCACCACATGCGACCTCAGCTGGCCGATGTAGGCGTAAACGTCGCCGATCATTTTCTGAGCCTCAACTGCTCTTTCAAAGTAAGGTTTTGCTCCCGGGTTACCTTCGATGGTAGTACGGAAAGCCTCAGTTACCAGCTTATTGTTTGTTTGTAAGTTGTCTCTTGTTTTTTCCAAACTCTCATTTACAGAAAGGTATCCCTGTAAAATTTGTTTGGACACGTTCATGGCCAGAAGAGCCGTCAGTACGAGGTACATCATACCGATCATCTTCTGCCTAGGTGTTTCTTTACCGCCTCCCATAGTGCTATAATAATTTTTTTAAATGAATTTGAGTTTTTAATAGCCCGGCAATGACCCAGTAAGATCATTGCACGGACATGAATTGGTTTTGGCTGAATCCTACTTATTGAAATTCATAGCGCTTAACATGTTACCATAGATGGTGTTAAGGGCCGTTAAATTATTTGATAAAGTAGACATTTCCTGCCTGTATTTTTTAGTATCATCTACTGAATCGTGTAAGTTTTTCATCAACTCATTTAATCCACCGTAGAATTTCTCAGTAGCCTCTAAGTGGCCACGTGAACCTTGTAATTGTAATTCGTAAGTAGCATTTAAAGCAGATAAGTTTTTAGACACACTGTTTAAAGACTCACCGATAGAATGACCTGCGTCATTTGACTCAGCCAGGCTGGAAATAGATTCAGCAGCTTTGCTGTATGTGTCAGCTAAATGAGATACATTTTTTGAAGCAGATTTAACGCTGTCAACATAATCGTTGGTAGCAACAGTGGCATTGCTGATGTCACCGATTTTTGAAGCGCTGTCGCTTAATGAACGCATGCCTGTACCTAAGCTCTCGATCAGTTCCGGACCGATTTTAGCCTCAGCAAGCATAGCATCTAATTGATTTGAAATAGGTAATCCTTTTGCATCGTCATGAGCATCTTCATGTCCGCCCATACCGCTTAACTCAGGATATGCTAATGACCAATCGTACTCTTCATGTGGAATATCAATACCGAATAAAATAAATAATAACGCTTCTGTTCCAAGTCCTGCAATCAACGCCACGGATGCACCAGGCCAGTGCATGATCTTAAATAAGGCCCCAACGATTACGATAGAAGCACCAAAGCATGATGCTAAGTGTAAGTACTTTTTAAATCCGGTTACTTTAGGTAATTTGCTCATAGCTCTCTTGTTGTTTGTTTAGTTAGTGAATTGTTTTGTTTGTGTTTGTGTTGTGGATATTTGTTGTGTTTGTTTGTCTCTCTTAAATCTCATCATTCTTATCCCTGCCCAGGTAAGTCATCACGTTCCTGAAGCCGATATAACATTTAGCCGTATCCTGGTATTCGTAAGTCCTGGAGCTGGTTTGCAGGTAGTAGCCCACATCTTTCCATGAGCCACCGCGGATCACTTTACGCTTCAACACATTGGCATCCTTATCCTGAGCTTCGTAAACATAATCAGGGTTGAGATCGTGTGCAAAATCATAAGCCGATTCATCAAAGGCGTTGCTTGTCCATTCCGCTACGTTACCGGCCATGCAATATAAACCGTAATCGTTAGGGTTGTATGAATAGATGTATACAGAGTGGAAACCACCGTCATCAATGTAAGAACCACGCATTGGTTTAAAGTTTCCTAAGAAACAACCTCTCGCGTTACGGATATAAGGACCACCCCAAGGATATGGAGAAAGATCGTTACCACCGCGGGCAGCATATTCCCACTCAGATTCAGTTGGTAAACGGAAATCGTTGACGATAGACTGACCGATGCCGATGAGGAAGTTATTTAATAAATTGGAACGCCAGATGCTGAACGCACGGGCCTGTTTCCAGGTAACACCTACTACAGGATAATCATCGTAAGCCGGATGCCAGAAATACATATTGGTCATAGGCTCGTTGAAGGAATAGGTAAAGTCATGCACCCAGGCAAGCGTATCAGGATAGACGTTGATCACGTCTTTCAGGATGAACACAGAACGGTCAACGCCTTTACGCTCTCTCGGAACATAATTGCCTTGCCCTACGGATACCTGGTCATCTACATTGTAAGTACCCAGTGTTTTAGGATCTTTACCAGGATCGCCTACCGGTGTGGAAGGAGTACCCGGAGTACCGTTCACACCATCATTCAGGTGAACACCATTGATATAGTCTGCTTTTTTATACTCGTGTGCTGCATCCTGAACATCAGGAGATTTCTGAGGCAGGAAGCGGTTGCTTTTTGCAGAAGCCAAACGGATGTCGATCCTATAATACTCGTAGTTTAATTTACGGGTATCGATCTCCTTACGGTTGTAGAAACGCTCTCCTTCAGGCAGGTATAAAGGCTGAAGATCCAAACGGTAATCCTCATCATCACTTTCCCAGTCGATTTTCTCGTTCCAGTTAATGTATGGATCCTGGAGGTTGTTATCTCCTTTATATACAGGCCACATTTCGAGGAACTCATCCTGTGAAATCTGGAAATCCTCTGCGTTACCGTTGGAACCGAAGGCTAAGAGCTTGCGGGCGATAGAATCGCGCACCCAATACACGAACTGACGGTATTCATTATTGGAGATCTCGGAATCATCAATGTAAAATGCCTGAACAGACACCATTTTTGACTTTGCCGTATGAGCCATCGTGATTTCCTCATCACTTGGGCCCATGTGGTAGCTTCCCATTGGGATGTACAATGTACCATACGGATCAGGCTGATACCACTTCTCTCTTCCCTGTACGCCGATTAACTCTCCCATACGCTTGTTACAACCGGTAACAACTGCGATAAATGAAGCTAATACAATCAGTTTTTTCATAGTGCTTGTGTTTAATTTTTCGCTCCTAAGCCGCGGCTCACTTGCTTTTGTTGTTTATAATCCCAAACCCTTTTTTTAGTGACACTTTACTTTATCAACAACTTATTAACAATACCTGAAATAAGTTTGTAAGGGACTTAAACGTGCTTTTTTTTAAAAGGTTACAATTTTTTTAATCTAACTGCCTTGTATTTTGGTAGCTTGAAACTTTCGGTGGCTTGCTTACATTGAAGCAGTAGCCTAACATGACTTCGTGTGTTCCGGCGCTGTAACCTTTGATTTTGGAAGTGGTTACATCATAAGAGTATCCGATTTTCAGGTTTTTCTTAGGCAGGAAACGGGCGCCAACCATAGGAGCAATGGCGTCCTGCATACGGTAAGAAACGCCTATCCAGAATGTATTTTTATATAAGTAAGTTAAGTTCACATCCAGCTGTGTGGAAGCCGCATCGGTTTTCACTTTGATGTTCGGCTGGATCGCGTGGTCAGGAGTCAGGTTGAAAGTATAGCCACCCATTAAATAATAGTGACGGGCCAGGGAATATTTCACATTGCCACCGGCGCTGATATCCTGGGCCGTTAAGTGCGTGGAGGAGATCCCCACATACATTTTGTTTGCAATGGTATAGTAGGCACCGAAACCTAAATCGTAGGTTAACTCGTTAAGTTTAGCATTGTTTTGATAACCTGGAATCGCACCATCAAGTTGGCTATTACCATCTGGAGTAATCCAGTTACCGTTAAATTGCTGCTGCAGGATACCACCATCGATACCAACCCCTAAGATACCGGGACCGATAGGCTTGTTATAGGCGATAGCCAAACGAGCGAAGAGGGTTTTACTGAAACCAATCTGGTCATTCATCACGTTTAAACCGATCGCCAAAGGCAGGTGCCCGATAGGCATATCAAAACTGATGAGCCCTGTTTTAGGAGCTCCCGGAAAATTCACCCACTGCTGGCGGTACAGAACGTTCGCACAGATGGCCTGGCTTGTTCCTGCATAACCCGGGTTATAGATCAATTTATTGTGCATAAATTGGGTAAATTGAGGATCCTGCTGAGCGAAGGAAACGCTGGTAAATGCTGCCAAAGCAACAGTTAAGGTTGTAAAGATTTTCTTCATGTTAACCAGTTTAGTTTTAATTTTGTTAAGTATCGTTAAATACCTAGGGGACTAAATTATGATAATTTTTATTCAAATCAAAGTTTTTGAACTTTTTTTTGTTAAAAACCCTGTGTATGATTTTCTCACAATATTGGTCAAAAAAACAAAAAATAAAGGTAATATGCCGATTTATTGTCAATTTTGTAAACCTGAACCCGGCTATGTTATTTTTCGGTAAACTTCCGGGAATAAATCAGAGTGTTTTTTGATCCGGCTCAACCTATGATAGCTTCCATTTTCCATAAAGGCAAAGATTATAAAATCGACCTTTACCAACCCATCGATATTTCCATCCCGCTCAGCGACCACGCCGATTGTGTGAGCGCCTGGTACGTGAAGCCCATGAGGCTCGACCCGGTGCAAAACGGCGACTGGATCGGCGATGTGAACAAGGGCGGCTCCGTGAATTTCCGGAACATTACTTTCAACCCGCACGGCAACGGCACACACACCGAATGCGTGGGGCATATCAGCAAGGAATTCGTGACCATCAACCAATGCCTGAAACGCTTTATGTTCCTGGCCGAAGTGATCACGATCCTACCGAAACAACTGGAGAACGGCGACTTCGTCATCACCCGCCGGCATTTTGAAGATGCCCTGGAAGGACGCAAGCCGGAAGCTATGGTGATCCGCACACTTTCGAACGGGTTGAACAAATTAACGACACAGTATTCCAATACCAATCCACCCTATGTGGAGCAGGAAGCCATCCTGTTCCTGAATGAGATCGGCGTGGAGCATTTGCTGATCGACATGCCCAGCATCGACCGGGAAATGGATGAGGGAAAGCTCCTCGCCCACCATGCTTTCTGGCAGTACCCGGAAAACACGCAATTCCATAAAACCATCACCGAGTTTATCTATGTGAACAATGAGATCATTGATGGCACCTATATCTTAAATTTACAGATCGCCAGCTTTGAGAATGATGCCAGCCCGAGCAAACCGGTGTTGTACAAGATTTTTTAGAATAAATTGTCCCGCAGATTTCGCAGATCACGGAGAAATAAATACCAAATAAAAATTAATAAAACCATTGCTGCATAGCAGCATAAAAAAGATCAGCGCCATCTGCGTGATCGGCGGGAAAAATAAACGAACACATGAAATTATACCTTCCATACAGCGACAGCCTCACGGAATACAAACGCTTTAAAACCCACGAGGTGAAATGCGGTGACCTGGGCATTGGCGGCAACAATCCTATCCGCCTGCAAAGTATGACAACCACCGACACGATGGATACCAAAGCCACCGTGGCACAGAGCATCCGCATGATCGAAGCGGGCTGCGAGCTGGTGAGGATTACCGCGCCCAGCATCAACGAGGCGAAGAATTTAGAGAACATTAAAAAGGAGCTGACGGCGGCAGGCTATCATACGCCTTTGGTAGCCGATATCCACTTCACGCCGAACGCTGCGGAATATGCAGCGCGCATTATTGAAAAGGTGAGGGTGAACCCGGGCAACTACGCGGATAAGAAAAAATTTGAGGAGATCGATTATACGGATGCGGCTTACGAGCAGGAACTGGAGCGGATCCGCCAGCGCTTTACGCCCCTGGTGAAGATCTGCAAAGAGTACGGCACGGCGATGCGCATCGGCACCAACCACGGCTCGCTGAGCGACCGGATCATGAGCCGTTATGGCGATACGCCTTTGGGGATGGTGGAATCTGCGTTTGAGTTTTTACGTATTTGCGAAGACCTGAATTACCATAACATCGTGATCTCGATGAAAGCGAGCAACACCCAGGTAATGGTGCAGGCTTACCGCCTGCTGGTGCAAAAGATGATGGAAAGCAACCGCAGCTATCCCTTGCATTTGGGTGTGACGGAAGCCGGCGACGGCGAGGACGGCAGGATCAAATCGGCAGTAGGCATCGGCACGCTGCTGGAAGACGGCCTGGGCGACACGGTGCGTGTATCGCTGACCGAAGAGCCTGAATTTGAAATTCCGGTAGCGAAAGCACTGGTAGACCGGTATCTCAAACGCACGCCGCACGATGCCATTGAGCCCTTAAAACAGGAAGGTGAAAAAATAGCCCTGCCTTACAATCCTTATGAATACGAACGGCGCGAAAGCATCCCGGTGATCAACACCGGCGGGCACCACGTTCCGCGTGTGATCGGTGACCTGAGTGAGCGGGAGCAGATTACGCCGGCCTCCTTTTTTGCTTTGGGCTATAATTATTCTGTGCCACTCGACAAATGGAATATCAATGACCTGGCCTGCGATTTTATTTATGTAGGCAACCACAGTATTAATTTCGAAATTCCGGGAACGCTTGGGATCATTTATAATTCGGATACCTGGATCGACCTGGAGAACCCGGTAAGGCAATATCCTTTGTTTTTTGGCGATGAGTATTTCCGCAGCGAGAAAGTGCATCCCGAGCTGAATTTTGTAGCAGTGACCAAATATATCCTCACTCCTGAATTTTTATCGGAGATCAAAGGAAACGGCAATGTAGTGCTGGTGGTGGAAACGCTGAACAAGCATGCCATGGCGGAACTCAGACGGATTTTTGTGACGCTCGCAGAGCATGAGGTAAAGCTTCCGGTGATCATTCAGCGCTCTTTTGCCAATATCAGCGAACAGGATTTTCAGTTGGGCGCTTCTACGGAAGCCGGCGCTTTATTCCTCGACGGCCTTGGCGACGGCATCTGGCTGAAACAAACGAATTGCACGACCGCGCAGGTAGCCAACTCTACGGCGTTTGGCATCTTACAGGCCACCCGCACGCGCATCAGCAAAACGGAATACATTTCCTGCCCGAGCTGTGGAAGGACCTTATTCGACCTGCAGGAAACCACGCAGAAAATCAGGGAGCGCACCGATCATCTGAAAGGGATCAAGATCGGGATCATGGGCTGTATTGTGAATGGCCCGGGAGAAATGGCGGACGCCGATTACGGTTATGTTGGTGTTGGTGTGGATAAAATTTCCTTATACAAAGGCAAGGAAGTTGTAAAGAAAAATGTGCCGAGCGATCATGCCGTGGATGAACTCATCGACCTGATTAAAGAACACGGCGACTGGGTGGAAAAAGCGTAAGCGTTAAGCGGCCGTTCGCTTCGGTTCGCAGGTCATCCATTCCTTGTAGCTCTGCGTTTGAGAACCAGCTCTCTTGCCAGGCTTACTGTTACGGATGATTTCACCGGCAAATGATAAAGCCAGGCAGCATGTCTGGAATTGATTTTTAATTTTATTTAAATACCTCATAAACATTGTACAGCCCGGTTGCCAATAATTCCTTTAGCTCTGTTTTCCTGAGCTGGCTGAGTTTTACGCCCACCAGCGACCAGTCGGACCTGATTGCCATGCTATCCGATTTTATCTCGAACCAGAACCAGCGCGAGATCATGGTGATCAAGGGCTATGCGGGTACGGGCAAAACAAATATGATTGCGGCGTTCTCCAAAACGCTGCCTTCCTTCAAATGGCGGAGTGTCTTGCTGGCACCGACAGGCCGTGCCGCCAAGGTGCTTTCCAACTATTCGCAGAAACCGGCGCTGACCATTCATAAAAAGATCTTCCGCAAACTACCGACGCACGATGGCGGCGTGACTTTTACGCTGGGTGAGAACCTGCACCGCAACACGATCTTCATCGTGGACGAGGCGTCGATGATCGGCATGGATAATCCGGATTCGGGCTCGGTGTACGGCAGCCTGCTGGAAAGCCTCTTTGAATACGTGTTTCAGGGTGATAACTGCAAGCTGATCCTGGTGGGCGATACGGCGCAGCTGCCCCCGGTAGGCAGCAATGAAAGCCCGGCCCTGAACATTGATTTTTTAAGGGCATCCTACAGCCTGAGCATTAAGCATATTGAGCTAAGGCAGGTGGCACGGCAACAGGATGCCAGCGGTATTCTGAAAAATGCGACGCACCTGCGCGATTGCATTGCGCAGGAAAGTGATGAGTTTCCGAAGCTCCATACATATCCGGATGTGGTCCGACTGAGCGGCGATGAGCTGGAAGACGCGCTGAACAATGCTTACAGCAAATATGGCTTCAACGACGTGCTGATTGTGACACGCAGCAACAAGCGCGCAAATTTATTCAACCAGGCGGTACGCAACCGCGTGCGTTACATGGACGACGACCTTTGTGGCGGAGATTTGATGATGGTGGTGAAGAACAACTACTTCTGGCTGGACGACAAGTCGGAAGCGGGTTTCATTGCCAATGGCGACAGCCTTCAAATTAAAAAGATCACAAACCGGCGGGAGCTTTACGGGTTTCATTTTGCCGAATGCGTGGTAGAGCTCTGCGATTACCAGAATGCCCCGGAAATTACCTTAAATTTATTACTGGATGCCATCAGCACCGATACATCGGCGCTTACGAAAGAGCAGCAGCAATTTTTGTTTGAGGCCGTGATGGAAGATGTGGCCGATATTCCAATCAAAGCCTCACGCATGGCCTACCTGAGAAATAACCCTTATTTCAATGCGCTGCAGGTGAAATTCAATTATGCGGTAACCTGCCACAAGGCCCAGGGCGGGCAATGGCCCTGCGTATTCATCGACCAGGGTTATTTAACGAAAGAGATGCTGAACGTGGAATTTATCCGCTGGCTCTATACGGCCTTTACACGCTCTACGGAAAAGGTATACCTGATGAATTTTTCGGATGATTTTTTTGAGTGAAGGCGTTAAGCGTATACCTTCCCGTTTTTAAAAACCTGGAAGGTATACGCAGCGGGAAAAAGCTTCAAATATTTACAATTCCATCCACTCAAATTGCTTATATTCGCAGGATAAATTTGAAGCAACAGGATGACAACTCTTACAAAGAAAATTCAGATGGTTGACCTGAAAGGTCAGTACGAAAAAATAAAAGCTGAAGTAGATGCTGGTATACAGGAAGTGATCAATAGCACCGCCTTTATTAACGGTCCTGCAGTAAAAGAATTCCAGGCAGATCTTGAAACATACCTCCGGGTAAAGCATGTGATTCCATGTGCCAACGGTACGGACGCGCTCCAGATTGCGATGATGGCCCTTGGCCTGAAACCGGGCGACGAAGTGATCACGGCAAGCTTTACCTATGTAGCCACTGCCGAGGTGATTGGCCTGCTGGGCCTGACGCCTGTGCTCGTGGACGTTTATCCTGATACTTTTGACATTGATGTGGAGGCGATTGAAAAAGCCATTACGCCTAAAACAAAAGCCATTGTGCCGGTACATTTGTTCGGACAATGTGCAGATATGGAGCGCATTATGGCTGTGGCCAAAAAACATAATTTATTTGTGATAGAGGATGTGGCCCAGGCGATTGGTGCTGACTACACCTTCTCCGACGGTAAAACAGCGAAAGCGGGAACCATTGGGACGATCGGCTGCACTTCCTTTTTCCCAAGCAAGAATTTAGGTTGCTACGGCGATGGCGGAGCGATCTACACGAACGATGATGCCCTGGCGAAACAGCTGCGTATGGTAGCGCACCACGGACAAAGCGTGCAGTATGTGCATGATGTGCTGGGTGTGAACTCGCGCCTGGATACGATACAAGCGGTGGTATTGAAAGCGAAATTAAAACACCTCGATGAGTACGCTGCTGCCCGTAATAAAGCGGCTGCCTACTACGATAAGGCCCTCGCCAACCATCCGAAGCTGAAAACACCGGTAAGGGCGAAAAACTCGAACCACGTGTTTCACCAATATACCCTACAGCTGAACGGCCTTGACCGGGCGAAGCTAAGGGAACAACTTTCGGAGCGTGGCATCCCGGCGATGATCTACTACCCTATTCCTCTGCACGAGCAGAATGCTTACAAAAGCGAGCGCTTCAAAAAAGGCGATTTCCCGGTGACGGAGAAATTATGCGCAACGGTATTATCGCTACCGATGCATACGGAAATGGATGAAGACACTCTGAAATATATTACGGATAACCTGATCGAATTAGTTGGATAGATAAGGCTACAGCACGCATGTGCTCTGCTTCTCCCCCGTCAGATTATCAAATTAAACAGTATACAGCATTATGAAAATAGCAATTGTAGGAACAGGTTATGTGGGTCTGGTGACAGGCACCTGCTTTAGTGAAGTTGGTGTGGATGTTACCTGTGTGGACATCGATCAGAAAAAGATCGACAATTTAAACAAGGGTATTTTACCGATCTACGAACCGGGCCTTGATGAAATGGTAACACGCAACGTTCAGAAGAAACGCCTGCATTTCTCGACGTCTTTGAAAGACAGCATCCAGGGTGCGGAAGTGGTGTTTATTGCGGTAGGTACGCCTCCGGATGAAGACGGCTCTGCCGACCTGAAATATGTACTGGCGGTAGCGGCAGGCATCGGCGAGCACATGCAGCAGCCGCTGGTTGTGGTAACCAAGAGCACAGTACCTGTAAGCACTGCTGAGAAAGTAAGAAAGGCTTTGCAGGAGCAATTGGATAAGCGCTCATCGAAGCTGGATTTTTATGTGGCCTCTAATCCTGAGTTCCTGAAAGAGGGCGCGGCGATTGAAGACTTCATGAAGCCCGACCGTATTGTGGTGGGTGTTGACAGGCCGGAAGCGGAAGAGCTGATGCGCAAATTGTACAAGCCTTTCCTGATGAACGGGCATCCTATTTTCTTTATGGACATTCCTTCGGCGGAGATGACGAAGTATGCGGCTAACGCGATGCTCGCGACTAAGATCAGCTTCATGAACGACATTGCTAACCTCTGCGAGATCATGGGTGCGGATGTGAACATGGTGCGCAAGGGCATTGGCAGCGATGCGCGGATCGGCACGAAGTTTATTTACCCGGGTGTGGGCTACGGCGGAAGCTGTTTCCCGAAAGATGTGAAAGCGCTCATCAAAACGGCGAAAGAAAAGAACTACGATATGCGCATTTTAAATGCGGTGGAGGAAGTGAATGAAAACCAGAAAGAGGTGTTGTTCTCGAAAGTGAAATCGCATTTCAAAGGCGAGCTCCAGGGAAAAACCTTTGCACTCTGGGGTTTATCTTTCAAACCGAAAACCGACGATATGCGCGAGGCTCCTTCCCTGGTGATCATTGATAAGCTCACCAATGCCGGGGCAAAGGTAGTGGCTTACGATCCTGTGGCGATGCATGAGGCGGAGCGTATGATCGGCAATAAGATTACTTATGCCACCGATATGTACGATACGCTGAACGGCGCCGACGGATTGCTGATTGTGACCGAGTGGCCGGAGTTCCGCGTGCCTGACTTTGATGAGGTGAATAAGCGCCTGAAAGCGAAAGTGATCTTCGACGGCAGAAATATCTTCGATCACCAGGACATGAAAAAACTGGGTTATGATTATTACTGTATTGGTATAAACACCACAACTTAAATTATGCAAAAACGAATTTTGATTACCGGTGCTGCCGGCTTCTTAGGATCGCACCTCTGCGACCGCTTTATTAAAGAGGGCATGCAGGTAGTAGCGATGGATAACCTCATTACCGGTGACCTGAAAAACATCGAGCACCTCTTCAAGCTACCGCAGTTTGAATTCTACCACCACGACGTGAGCAAGTTCATCCATGTACCGGGCAACATCGACTATATTTTGCATTTTGCTTCTCCGGCCAGCCCGATCGATTATTTAAAGATTCCGATCCAGACGCTGAAAGTGTCTTCCCTGGGGACTCATAACGTTCTGGGCCTTGCCCGTGTGAAAAAAGCACGCGTGCTGGTGGCTTCTACCAGTGAGGTGTACGGCGATCCCTTTGTACATCCGCAAACGGAAGAGTACTGGGGTAATGTGAATCCTGTTGGCCCTCGTGGCTGCTATGATGAGGCCAAGCGTTTCATGGAGGCACTAACGATGGCTTACCATGATACGCACGGACTCGAAACACGCATCATCCGGATCTTCAATACCTACGGCCCACGCATGCGACTCAACGACGGCCGTGTACTTCCTGCTTTTATCGGGCAGGCGCTGCGCGGCGAAGACCTGACCATGTTCGGCGACGGCAGCCAGACGCGCAGCTTCTGTTTTGTGGATGACCTCGTGGAAGGCATCTACCGCCTGCTGATGAGTGATTACCACATGCCGGTGAACATCGGCAACCCGGATGAGATCACGATCAAAGATTTTGCAGAAGAAATTCTGAAGCTCACGGGCTCCAGCCAGAAACTGATTTCATTGCCCTTACCGAAAGACGATCCGAAACAACGCCGCCCGGACATCAGCAAAGCCAAAGCCATCTTGGGCTGGGAACCGAAAGTGAACCGTGCCGAAGGCCTGAAAATTACCTACGATTATTTCAAAACGCTGAGCAAGGATGAGCTCAATAAAACCGAGCACCGTAACTTAGAAACACTTAACAAGTAATTGATCCGTCACTATAACATAACCGTCAAAGGGAAAGTACAGCGTGTTGCCTACCGTTTCTGGACCCAGGCTACCGCGATGAAGCACAACCTCACAGGCTTTGTGAGAAACCTGCATAACGGCGACGTATATATGGAAGTGGAAGGCGAAGAGGTCGACATCAACACGCTGATCGACCTGTGTTATGTGGGTTCTCCAAGATCCGAGGTAAAGGAAGTGAATGCGGTGGAAAGCGAGCTGAAGGATTTTGAGACCTTTGAGGTGATTAAGTAGAATAGTGTTTCTCATTGCTAAAATAAAAAGCAGGGCGTGAGAAAACAGACCGGTGATAGCGTTCGGATAAGCGGAGCTGTTTTATGGAATTTGCTTGTTTTTGCATCCTACTCATTAAATACCTGAACCATGAACAGATCTATCCTGAAAATCATTTTCCCGCTTGCATTGTCCATTCTGTTTGTTGTGTTCTCCTGTACAAAAAAGAACTCACAGCCAAACTCCAACACGAGCTCATCCACGACACGGGGAAACAGCACCACGACCGGAAGCACGACTACCGGCGGAACAACAACTACCGGGGGAACCACCGGTTCTATCGATCACCAGGATTCTCTTAGCGGCACAACCTGGGTGTTATATCAATACAGAGATGAATACACCACCACACCGCTGCCACGAACCGACACGCTCATTTTTATAAATGCAGGCTCCTATACCTGGAACGGCACGCCGCAGACCTACTCTCTCAAAACACAAGACAATATCTATAATAAGTATGTCTTCACACTCAACAATACGCCGTTTGGAACACTGAGAGGCTTGATTCCACTGACGATGAAGCAATATGGAGAGGTTATCAATGAACCCTTCTCTCAAACCGCTGTCAGCAGTCCGCAAACGTTTTTCATGTGGCTCCGGAAAATTTAATCAGGATCTCCGTTTCAAAAAATAGTGAGGTGTCATCGCGAACGCAGTGAAGCAATCATAGCGTAGAAAGAGATTGCTTCGACCCACTTGGTTAGGCCCGCAATGCCGACAGGACAACTACCAACTTGTACTCGCACCGCCACCACCCGAGCGGCCTCCACCACCATAATAGCCGGAATTGCTGCTACTGCTATAGGAAGAAGAACTGCTGCTGCTATAGGAGGACGAGCTACTGTACGATGAAGACGAACTGCTTCTGTAAGAGCTTCCTGAGTAGGTAGAGCCTCCGGAACCTGAACCTGTAATCTTAATACCCAATACCGTTTCTATAAAATCGTAGGTTTTCACGAAGGCCATCAGATAAGCGATGAAATTGAGAATGCCCAACGCTATGGCCCAGCCTAAGCCCGGATCCCTCAATTCATAGGACGACTCCGTCAGGTAAAAAAACGAAATGCCTGTCTGAAAAAACGTGAGCGACAGCACATGGAGAAAGGAAAAAATATAAAGGAACCATACCCAGGCTTTAAAAGCCCATTTGCCTTTAACATTGGCTTTGGTATACACTTTTTTCTCTTGCTGATTCTCAATCCGTTTTGCGGAAAGCCACACCAGCAAAGGCAGGATCAACAACGCCAGGAAGATCATGAATGATTTTTGCTGATGCACCGATACTTGTCCGAGGTAGTTCGCGACGGTTTTATAATAGCCGTTCCTGAAATAATAGGCTTCGAGCTGCTGCCTGTCGGCCATCTGCGAATTTATTTTCAGCTCATAGACACGCTTTCCTATCTGCAAAGCCAGGGCCGAATCTTTGATGGGAACGATGACCCAGGGACTGACGCCGATATCAAGGTTAAACTGGTCTCTCCCGGACTGGTAAGCATCTGATACGCCATTGTTGGCGTAGTTATCCTGCGCTGTCAGAATTCTACAGACGTGCATGCCCAGGAAATTTTTATTCCGGATGTTCAGATCTGCAAGCTCAGCTTCTGTAAAACTGTGAGCATTGTCCAGGATCACATCGTCTTCGCTGAACACCTGATGATTCAAGGGCTTCGGCACCATCACCTTAAACATCGCGATCTTTTTCAGGATCTCGTCTGTACCTTTGCTCAGGGCTTCGTAATAATGGTATTGCTTCAATTCGGGAACCATGATGTCTTTTTCGATACGGCTGCATTCAATGTCGGTGAGCATGGTTTCGATGGCATAGCCCGTGTGAATGCGCAGGGCCCTGTTAACAGAATCGGTTTGAGAGCCACCGAGGATGAGGAGCAGGCCGTTGTCGGCGCCTTCCCGGCCCGGCTTCCATTTTTCGAATACCAGCTGTGCAAAGCTTTCTATGCCAATAGAAGCATAATCATCCGAAGGAACGGTAAGCACAAACAGCTGGTTACCGGTTTCCTTATAAACGGTTTTGATCTTTTTCGCCAGGATCTCTTCTTCTTCCGTGCTGAGGATCTCCGAAAAGTCGCTCACCACCTGCCCCGTAGGCGCAGGGATACTTTGGCTGTAAATTTTACTGCTCAGGTTTAGCAGCAGGAACAAAAAAACGATTTGAACAATTTTCTTCATGCCTATTGTTTTTTGGTTACATCTTCTTCCTGACTGCCTCCGGAATCAGGCATTTCTCATGCTTCGCAAAATCATACACCACCAGGGCATCTGTGGCTATGGCCACCGTTTCGTTATCATCATTGGTGATGTGATGCTCCAGCACAAAGCTGGTATTCCCGGTAGAGAGCTGTTTGGTTAGCAAGTGTACACTTCCGGGGAAATGCAAAGGCTTTTTGAACCGGCAAGTTGTTTCTGCTACCATAAAGCCGGTATTGGCCGAACGGTACAGCTCCATCAGGCCGATCTCCTCTACATAATGAAGCCTGGCCGCCTGCACATATTTCATGAACATCACATTATTCACATGCCCGAACACATCAAGCTCACTCCAGTCGATCCGTAAGGTGAGATGTGTTTCCCTGCTCATGATTTCTTAAACAATTGAATGATCTTGCGTAAAGGCTTCATGTATAGCGTCAGGGGATTCGGCTTCAATCCATTGATCTTCCAGGCCTTACGGTCCTCCTGGTTGGCACGGATCCTGTTCTTCAGCGAGACATTGCTCTTCCCGCCTACCCGCATTTTGATGATGAATTCCGGCAGGTAAGCCAGCCTGATCCGGTGCTTGTGAATGAAGCGCAACATGAGCTCGTAATCGGCTGCCGATACCAGGCTCATGTTAAAGCTCCCGAATTTTTCGTAACATTCCTTTTTTGCAAAAAACGTGGGATGCGGTGGCATCCAGCCCCTGAGGAACATCCCGTGCCTGTAATGCCCCGATTTCCATTTACGGAAAATAAGGCTCGTATCGTTTTTATCCACGTAATACAGATCGGCATACGCAGCATCTGCATCGTGCTCGGAAATAGTCTTGGCGATCTTTTCGATCACGTCCTTCCCGGTATAAAAATCATCACTGTGAATAATGCCGATCACATCGCCGGAAGCCATCGCAATTCCCTTATTCAGGGCGTCGTACAGGCCACGGTCTTTTTCGGAAAGCACTTTTGAAATTTTATCCCTGTAAGAGTCGATGATAGACAGGGTTTTGTCCGTTGACCCGCCATCGACAATGATATACTCCATGTCGGCGTATGTCTGGTTCACAACCGACTCTATCGTGTCAGCCAGCGTGGCTTCACTGTTATAGGTAATGGTTATGATGGAGATCTTCAATTTCTTATTGTGTTAATGAGTGTGCGAAATAAATCAATGACCTAAAATTAAAATCAATGCGCTCATCTGTTTTTGCTTCGGGGCTGATGTACACGGTTTTCATCCCTGCGTTCCTTCCGAATTCCATATCGCTCAGACTATCGCCGACGATGATCGACTTTTCAAAATCAATGTGTGGGAAATCCTGCTTTGCCTGCAAAGCCATTCCTATTCCGGGCTTGCGGGTCGGATGATTTTCAGCGGCCAGGTAAGGTGAATGGTAAATCTTGTCGATCCTGCCTTTCATGTACGTGACCTCATACATCATATTCTGATGAATCAGCTCGAGGTCTTCCGGAAGGATGATCTTCTTGCCGATGCTTTGCTGGTTCGTCACGATGACGATGGTTCCGAATAAGCCGTCGAGGATCCTTAAGGCATTTAAGGCGCCATCCAGGAATTCGAACTCCGTCGAATGCTTGACATAATCATTCTCCAGCTTTTTATTGATCACGCCATCCCTGTCGAGGAACAAGGTCCAGCTTTTATCGATGTGTAGATCTTTTAAATTCATGTATTTCTTTGTGTTCGACCCCTTCAGGGTCGTAGCGGTTTATCCGTTTTTTTGTTATTCGTATTGGACTGCGTTGCAGTCCCATTCTGATTTATTCATGTTGGACTGCTTCGCAGTCCTGGTTCTGATTTCCTCCGGAAGAGGGTGTCACGATGCATCGTGACGGGGTGTTTGTTCTATTTTGGTTTATACCTGAATTCTTTAAAATCCTCCTGAGCCTGTTGGTAATCTTCCGGAATGCCAATGTCTATAAAATAACCATCATGCTCAAATCCACAGAGCATGATCTCCGAATTCCTGGTTTCAAAAAAATCCTTCTCAATCGAAAAAGCCTTTGCAGCCGTGGTATTTTCTAAGAAGATGCTCCTGTTCAGGAGGTATACGCCTCCATTGATCAGGCCGGGCTTTTCGATGCTGTCCTTTTCCTTAAAAGCGGAAATGCGCTGGCCGGGGCCAAGGCTGATCGTTCCATACCTGGCGGCGTTTCCCACTTTCCTCAGAGCCAGGGCAGCACCGGAGCCACAGCTGATATACTGTGCCGTATAGGTATTCAAATCAACATCAAAAAAAGAATCGCCGTTCAGTACCAGGATCTCTTCCGTATGACATTGTTCCATCGCCAGGCGGATGCCGCCACCCGTTCCCAGCGGTGTTTCTTCCACAGCGTAGGAAACACGGATGCCGTCGAATTCCTGCTTATAACGGTCTGAGACCTTATGTGCCAGGTAGCCCGTCGAGAGCACCACATGCGTGATGCCATAATGTTTGAGGTATAAAAAAATATAATCGAGAAAAGGCTTGCCTGCCACAGGTGCCATCGGTTTGGGCACATCGTTCACCACGGTTTGCAAGCGTGTACCGAATCCACCGGCCAGTATAATCGCTTCCGTCATCTGGGGATCAGGGCTTTGGAAACAATTCCATCTCTACCAGTTCACAAATGGTATGTCCCAGGATCATGTGACATTCCTGGATCCGCGGGGTGTCTTTCGACGGAATGTTGACCAGGTATTTGGCAAGGCCTTTCATTTTGCCACCGGTTTCGCCGGTAAATGCCACGGTAACCATACCTGTTTCGTTGGCTACTTCCAGGGCTTTGATCACATTGGCCGAGTTTCCACTGGTGGAAAGGCCGATCAAGATGTCGCCTTTTCTTCCCATCGCTTTTACCAGGCGGCTAAAGATCACATCATAGCTGTAATCATTCGCCACTGCCGTGGTATAGCTGGTATTCACGTGCAGGGCTTCGCTGAACAAAGGAGGCCTGTCGTAATAAAAGCGACCGCTCAGCTCTGCTGCCAGGTGCTGGGCATCGGCAGCCGATCCGCCGTTGCCGGCCCAGAGCACTTTACCGTCGTGCCGATAGCAGGTTACCATATCCTGAACGATTTGCTGAACGGTATTCAGAATAGCATCATTTGTCAACAAGGATGTTTTCAGATCGATGGATGCCTGGAGGCGTGATTTAAGCAGTTGTATCATGTGAATTAATAATGTTTAAAATTAGTAAATTGTTACCTGAAAATCGTCGTAGAGCACATTATTTTTGCCCCGGTTCCAGATAAAAATTTTGAGCTCGGAAGGACCTTCCGAAACTTTCGGTAAAGACAGCAAATACACGCAGGTTTTCCAGTCGCCGGCATCAGCGCGCATTGGCCTGGCACTAAACAGCAGGTCTTTACCGCCACTCTTTAAAGATACACAAAGCAGCAGGTCTTTCGGTGGATCTGCACTTTTGAAGCAGGTGCTGACATGCAACAGGGATGCTTTTGCTTTTAATGCCTTCAGATCATTCAACTGAAGCGTATAGCCGTACTCTGTAGCCGAATCCATAACAGCTTTGAAATTTCCGAAACAACTCCCTGTACAGAGCCGCTGAATACCCGGCACAGGCGTTTCAAAATACTGGGCACTGTCGAAGAGGACTTCACGTTGATCCAACCCAAAGAATTCGCTCTCCGTAAGCGGAGGGATTCTTTTATCCTTCAGATAAACGCCGATTTTCCCGTTAGCCCCTATTCTCCTGATCTTACCGATAATCGAAGGATCGTGGCCATACACTTTAGAGATCATCGCCTCATCGTCTGCCACGATATAATCATAAGGCCATTGGAGCGCGGTGGCTATTTTGGCGCTGTCGGGCTCTATGATTACAAAGCCTTTCCGCTTCAACAAGATAAAAGCATTATTACTTCCATCATTGCCGAACACCAGCAATTTAGCGTCTTTCGGGACCTTCAGCGAATCCAGCAAGCGGCCGGCCTCTTTATAATTATCTGCCGTAGAGCTTTCGCCGGTATAGAACAAGGCAATCCGTTCCTCTAATTTTCCGCGGCTGAACAGGAACACGGGCACAAAGACCAGCAAGGACAAAGCGCTCCAGAGCCTGGCCCTTGGAACCGCCAGTGCAGGCCATTTTATCACAAAAAACAGGAATAAACCAATAAGCGGCAAATAGAAAGTATCCAGGAAATAATAATCATGGTTCATAAACTGGTAACACATCAGGATGTAATACAAGCCGCAGCCACAAAACAGGATGCTTATCAAAAATAGGAATTGTTTTTCCAGCACCGTCATGTTCTTCCGGTTCCTGAGGGCATGATAGCTCCCGATAAGGGCAGCCACCACAAAGATCAGGTACGACAGAATATTAAAATACTGGAAGCTCCATGTCTTCAACGCCGTTTTGGTAAATTCTGCAAAGTCGCTAAAAGAGGTTGCGGGAATAATGTAATTGAGAAATAAGGAGCCATAGTGCTTGCGCAAATAGCCATTGTACAGGTAATAGCCAATGATGCAGCCCAAGGCCAGCGCAAAACCAAGAAACTTATATCCTTCCAGGCGCTTATTCTTTAATACATAAAACGCCTCAAAACATCCGATGGCTACAAGCAGGACCGCAAAAGGCAGGCGGGCCAGGGCAGCCAGGGTCACAAACAAGAGGCAGAGGTAAAAATAGTTCCGCCGCTCTGTTTTCAGAAAATACACAAAGTAATAAAGCCCGATCATGGCATTGGCCAGCGAAGGAATGGTAGGCAAAAATCCGGCCTGGTAATAGAGAAACACCGGCGAGCTTAAGGCAAAGAGCACCACGAACAGGCTCCGTGTGAGGCAGGATGTAAACAAAGCCGTCAGCTTATATAAAAAATACAAACCCACGATGGAATACAGGAGTATATACAATCTGAAACACCAGGGCCCGGTAGACTGTGCCATCCGCATCACAAAAGAAACGAGGTAATCGTGAATGGGAAAATCCACGGAGGTGATGGTCGTTTCCCTGGGCACCATAAACTCGCCCGGGAACTGGTTGTTCATCACATAAGTTTGCGGATGAAAGAAATCCTCACCGTTATCGATAAAGCCCAGCGCCAGTGCATAGCGGTCGCATTGCGCCCATGAATGGATGTATTGCGGAAATTCGTTGAGTGTTTTGCTCTGGAATAAAAAACTGACAAGGCTTATGACACACAGCGCGATGTAGTTATGCAGTGGCTTCAGCAAAACGGTTGCTTATAAAAATTTGATGGAGTAAGCACTGTGGAAATGCTGTTCGGAGGGAACGGTGATGATGCCTTCTTTCTCCTCCCATACGCCAGTCGCATGATCGGAGTCTGCAATGCCATACCAGGGCTCCAGGCAAAGGAATTCCGAGGTTCCGGGCTTTGTCCAGATCCCAAAATATGGCCAGCCCTCGCAGGTCATTTCCACACCACGCCCGCTCCGTGTTGAGGACAACCTCACCTCGCGGATCTGCGCATGCTTCAGCACCAGGGCGTCTTTCTCAAACAGGGAAGAGTTCAAATGTAGCTTATGATCCGATAGGTGCAGTACCTTGGTTTCATCGGTAACCAGGCCATCCTGCAGCTTGTTCAGCGTGAGCATATTCATGCCGTTGAACTGAAGCTCATAATCCGCAAAGGTTTCATGCTCCTCCAAAGGGGCTTTGAAGGCCGGGTGTGCGCCCAGCGAAAAGTACAGGTTCTTATGATCGGGATTGAATACCGTGTAGGAAATCTTCAGGGTGTCGCCTTGCAGCCGGTAAGAAACCTGTAAGCTGAAATGAAAGGGAAAGAGCTTTAATGTCTCCTCGCTGGCCGTGAGCTCAAAGGAAAGCGTATCGGCTGTTTCTTCGATGCAGATAAACTCGAGGTCGCGTGCAAAGCCGTGCTGCGGCAGCGTATACTGTTTTCCACCATAGCTGAACTGCCCGTTCCGGAGCTTGCCCACCATTGGGAACAGGTTCGGCGCATGCCTGGCCCACACCCTGCTGTCTGCCTGCCAGATGTATTCGAGCTGGTCCGCCTTCGATTTCACAGAGCATAATTCTGCCCCGAGGCTGTTGACCTTCAACTCCAGCTGACTATTTGAAAGGCGATACTGCATGATGCTTAAAAGGACATCACTCCTTCTATCTTCGCGGCTTGTTCGTAAATCGCAATGATCTCGTCAACGCTCATCACCACTTGCTTTACCGTAATGCTGAGATAATTTCCTTTCGTAGATTCTTTTTGAATAATCTCGGCATCATTGTCGAAGATCGCCTCCACCATCGCGATGGTACGGTTTTCCGCTTTGATGATGAATTTAAACATGTAGACGTAGGGAAAGGTCGTCACCGTTTCCTCCAGTTTTTTTCTTAACTCGTCAAAAATTCCTTCTGCCATGCTATTACTTGAAATAATGGTTATAAATTAAAATGACACCGAACACGATGAGTGCGGTGCCGGTGATGTAGTTCACAATGTTCATCACCTTATCGGTGAGGTAGTGCTTGATCTTTCCGGATAATTTTACTTTGAACAATTCCACTCCCAGAACAGAAGCCAGCACCAGGATAAAGAATATCAGCATCTTGACCATGGAATTATCAACCGTTTTATTCGTCACCGTCACGTTGGTGAGCCAGAGCAGCCACACGGAAGGATTGAACAGGTTGAGGAAAAAGCCTTTCAGCACCATAAGGCGCGGGCTTGGCAACTGGTTCTGAATGTCAATGGTCTCTTCTGTCTTCACTTCATGCTTTTTGAAAAAGAAAAAGCCGAAGACAATGAGAATCCCACCGCCAATTGTGGCGAAGGCGGTTTGAGCATTCTTTGAATCCAGGAGGTTCGACATCCCGAAATACACGAGCAGGCACACGAGGATACAGACGAAGAGATCGCTGAGCACGACCCCTAAGGCCAGGAAAGAACCCGTATGGTAGCCAAACTTAATACCTGTATTGATCAATGCAAAGAATGCCGGACCAAACGAGAATGTCAGGAGGAGGATCAGAATAAGGGCCTGGTATATTAAGCTTAGGATCAAAACGATTTTTTATAAGTTGAAATAAACGCTTCCCAGTCTTTTAATAAATCGCCCTTCAATACGCGCGGGAATTTATGAGCAGAGCCCAGCTTTCCTTTGGTGGCCATAAAATCGATGAAAGCATCATCAGGAAGTACTTTCACATACACGTCTTTCAGGGCCGAGGTCCGCTCCACCCTGTAGTCGTCATTGATCTCCTTGAGGTGAAAGTCGAGGCGCTGCTTGATAGCTTCTTCCGACACTGCCTTGTTGGAGCCCACATACCATTGATGCGCAAACAAGGTACCGTGCGGCACACCGGCCACGGCAAACTCGTTCAGCTCAATTTTGAGATCATCGGCCGTGAGCTTAATGGCACGGCTCATATTCTCTACCGAAAGGTGCTCTCCGCAAAGGCTCAGGTAATGCTTGGTGCGCCCGGTGATGATGATCTCCGCATGCTCCAGATTTGTAAAGCGCACGGTATCGCCGATCAGGTAACGCCAAGCGCCGGCACAGGTCGACATCAGCAGGGCATAGTCTTTTCCGAGCTCCACGTCCTTAATGGAAAGCGCTTTGGCATGCTGGTAAATATTTCCATCAGCGTCGAAATTCTCTTCGGTAAAGGGAACGAACTCAAAAAAGATCCCGTTGTCCAGGAGCATGCGCATCCCTTGCTCAGGGTTCGGTCTTTCCTGGTAGGCGATCAATCCTTCCGATGCCAGGTAAGTATCGGAGAACACCAGCGGGAAGGCGGTTAATTTATTAATGCTTTTGCGATAAGGCTCGATTGAAACGCCTGCATGTACGTAGGCTCTCAGGTTCGGCCAGATATCGTGAATGGTTTTTACCTTGTAATGCTCGATGATCCGCTCCATCAGGATCTGCACCCAGGCCGGAACACCGACGATGATCCCGATGTCCCAGTCCCGCGCGTTCTTCACGATCTCCGCCAGCTTGGTTTCCCAATCCTTGTAGCGCGAAATGGTTTTGCCCGGCTTATAAAAATGCTGGAACCAGATAGGAATATTGGCGGCTGTAATGCCGCTGAGATCGCCGGCGTAGTGTGTACCGTTGAAATCAAGCATCGTGCTTCCGCCGATAGCCAGCATGCCTTTCTGAAAATGCTCGTTTGGAAAATCGTAATGCGCCTGCGCCAGGATCTGCCTCACACTTCCCTTTTTAAAAGCCTTGAGCATCTCTTTAGTCACCGGGATGTATTTACTCGCCGCTTCAGAGGTGCCTGAGCTCAGCGCGAAATATTTCACATGATTGGGCCAGCATACGTAGGGCTCTCCGCGCAAAGCCCTGAACCACCACTGCTTATACATGCTGCTGTAATCGTGGATCTGAACCGTCTGCTGAAATCCTTCGACCATGCTTTTGGAGCCCAGCAGCTTGCCAAAATGATAATGCTCGCCGAAAGCCGTGTATTGCGCTTTGGTCATCAGCTTTTTCAAAACCTTAGCCTGCTGCGCATAAAAGTTAGTACGCTTCGGAATTTTCCCGCGCGTATCAACCACCGTTTTTAATATAGAACCAAGTAATGCCATTTTCTTCAATTAGAGAATTAATGAGTTGAAGAGTTGATGATTTAAAGAAGTGCTAAATAAAATCAATAACTCTCTGACTCTCTCACTCAACAACTATTTAAGGTACCTGAAATCGTGATTGTTTTTAATAGTCTTCAGCGACGCCACAATAAGCCTGATCACATCTTCCACATCCTCCTTATGAACGCTTTCCACCGTGGTATGCATATAACGCAGCGGGAGCGAAATGAGCGCGCTGGCCACACCGTCGTTGCTATAAGCAAAAGCATCCGTATCGGTGCCTGTGCTCCTGCTGGCCGCCTGGCGCTGGAAGTCGATCTTTTCTTTTTTGGCGCTGTCGATGATCAGCTTCAATAAATTATTTTGCACCGCAGGACCGTAGGATACCACCGGGCCTTTTCCGCAGGCCAGGTCTCCGCTCACAATCTTGTTCATCATCGGCGTTTGCGTATCATGGCACACGTCGGTAATAATGGCCGCATTCGGCTTGATGCGATGCGCAATCATTTCTGCGCCGCGGAGGCCGATCTCTTCCTGCACTGCATTCACAATGTATAAGCCGTAAGGCAGTTTCGTTTTACTTTCTTTCAGCAGGCGCGCTACCTCTGCAATCATAAAGCCGCCGATGCGGTTGTCGAGGGCACGGCCTACAAAATAACGGTCGTTCAATACCATGAATTCATCATCGTAGGTCACCACACAGCCCACATGCACACCGAGGTCTTCCACTTCCTTATCGCTCTTGCAGCCAAGGTCGAGGAAAATATTTTTCAGCGTCGGCGTTTCTTCACGCGCCGCATCGCGCACATGGATTGCCGGCCAGCCGAACACCGCTTTCACGATGCCTTTTTCCGTATGAATGTTCACGCGCTTGGAAGGAGCGATCTGGTGATCGCTGCCGCCGTTCTTGCGCAGGTAGATAAATCCGTCTTTGGTAATGTAATGCACAAACCAGGAAATCTCATCGGCATGCGCTTCGATTACCACTTTGTAAGGAGCATCGGGATTGATCACACCAACCACCGTGCCGTATGTGTCTACAAAATAATCGTCGATATGCGGTTTGATATAATTGAGCCACATCTTCTGTCCTTCGCTTTCAAAGCCGGTAGGAGATGGGTTATTCAGGTAGTTTTTCAGGAATGCAAGGGAACTTTCGGGAAAGAAGCTTTTCTCTTTCTTTGTCGTTTTTTTTGCCATACAATTGCGTTTATATAAGCTTTAAATATATAAAAAACTATCAAAACCGGCGGCAAAAAAAAGCACAAAAAAATAATGTTCGAATCATAATTTATTTGTATTATTTTCTATTGGTTTAATCCTCTATATTTGCCGCCTGTATGGAGAACCCCGTAGTTGAAATATATACCGATGGTGCCTGTAGCGGAAACCCCGGCCCGGGCGGCTACGGCATTGTGATGAAATATAAGACTCAGCGCAAGGAAATGGCGCAGGGTTTTGTAAAAACCACCAACAACCGCATGGAGCTCATGAGCGTGATCGTGGCCATAGAAAGCCTGAAAAAAGAAGGCCTGCACATCATCGTATACTCCGACAGTAAATACGTGGTAGACGCCATCAACAAAAACTGGGTCTTCGGCTGGATGAAAAAAGGCTTCGCCGGCAAAGCTAATCCCGATTTGTGGAAACGGCTCCTCAGGGCGCTGAGCAAGCACATCGTGAAATTCGTATGGGTAAAAGGCCATGCCAGCAATGTAGAAAACAACCGCTGCGACGAGCTGGCCGTGATGGCCAGCAGAAGCCCTAATCGCCTGATAGACGAGGGCTACGAGCTTTCGAAGAAAGCCGGAGGGCTGGGTTTGACCTGACAGGTCAACCTTTCATCCTCTGTGCAAAAGCAATCACATGTCTATCCGGATCGGCTACATAGGCCACACGATCTCCCCAGTCGCGGTCAAGCACAGGGCTTATTGCCATTGCTCCGGCCGCCAGCGCGTTTTTATAAGCTGCCTCCACATCCTCAACAAAAAGATACAGTTCGCAGCGGGGAATTCCCGAGGCCTTATTGGGGTGAGGTAAAACAGGTGTAATAATCTTTGCGATTCCACCTTCAGGCATCAGCCCGAGCTTAACGCCCTGCATCAGTTCGAACTCCGTTATTCCAGGCACATCCAATACAGGCGCCGTCCCGAGTATATTCTCATAAAAGCCGCAGCTTCTATACTGATCGGAAACGTAGAATATAATCTCTAATTGCTTATACATATTTTAAAACCTTAAGAATCCATCCAGCTGGTGATCGATCACCTTCAGGGTCTCTTCATCTTTGATGCCATGCCCGTTCATTAGCGTATCCACGCGGCTGATGGGCAGCTTATTGTGATAGACATTCACTTTAAGGTAATTCAGGATATTGGTAAGATGCTCCATACCCCTTAAATTTCCTGCCCTCCCGGAAGATACTCCTACCAAGCAGGCTTTATTATCGGCCCAGAGGCGCGGCGGAATGGCTTCCAGAAATACTTTCAGAATGCCGGCAAAACTGCCGTTGTATTCAGGGCTGACGAATACAAATTTATGCTGGTGGGCAATGTCTTTATCAATGATCTGCTGAAACGCTTCCGAGCGCTTGCCGTACAGGTCGGAGCTGATGAAATCGGAAGGCAGCTCTTTTAAACTGAGGTAATTGACGATTTCTCCTTTTTCTTTCAGAACAGTTTCGTAATGCCGGGCTATTTTTTCGGTGTGACTATCCTCCCTGTTGGTGCCGGATATCACTGTAATTGAACTCATTATATTATTAACATTTTGGCGAAGTTATGAATTTTACTGTTAAAAACTAAAAACAGAGAAAACCCTCAAATAGTTTATTTTTACGTGTTATATTAAGTACTTTATTTGAAATCTAATCCATGAACATTACGTACTATGGCCATTCCTGTTTTGGGGTTGAGATCGCAGGAAAACACTTACTTTTTGATCCCTTTATCACTCCGAATGAATTAGCAAAACACATCGACGCCAACACCGTGAAAGCGGATTATATCCTCATCACGCACGGGCACGAAGATCATGTGGCAGATGCTGTTTCGATTGCCAAACGTACAGGAGCCACCGTAGTCTGCAATTGGGAGATTCATGTGTGGCTGCAGAAACAGGGTGTGAGCAATACGCACCCGATGAACATCGGCGGAAAAAAAGGCTTCGACTTCGGCTCCGTAAAATGCGTGAATGCCGTGCACAGCAGCGGCCTGCCCGACGGCTCCTATGGCGGACACCCGATGGGCTTTGTGGTCGAAAGCTCTGAAAAGAATTTTTACTATGCCGGCGATACGGCGCTGACTTACGATATGAAGCTGATCGGTAATTACCGCTCCATCGACTTTGCCTTCCTGCCTATCGGCGATAATTTTACGATGGGCATCGACAATGCGATCATCGCCACGGACTTCATCAACTGCGGTGATATCATCGGCATGCACTACGATACCTTCGGCTTCATCAAGATCGACCAGGAAGAGGCAAAATATAAATTCAGACGTGCGGGCAGAAGCCTGACACTGCTGGCGATCGGGGAAACCCTTGTAAAATAAACAGGATTGCTGAAACAGATATAAAACGAACGACAAGAATCATGGGAAAAATCATAGCAATAGCGAATCAGAAAGGTGGGGTTGGAAAAACAACGTCTGCCATTAATTTAGCAGCGTCACTGGCTGTTTTGGAATATAAAACCCTGTTGGTGGATGGTGATCCGCAGGCCAATGCGACATCGGGCGTGGGCATTGAGCCCAAGAGCGTGAAGACGGGCCTGTATGAGTGCATCATCAACAACACGCATCCCAAAGAGGTGATCCTGGAAACGGAAACGCCTAATCTTTACCTGCTCCCAACCAATACAGACCTCGTAGCGATTGAGCTGGAGATCGTGAACCTGCCCGACAGGGATTACATGATGAAAGCGGCCCTGGATAAGATCAAAAACGATTACGATTTTATCATCATCGATTGCTGCCCGTCCTTAGGCCTTACGGTTATCAACTCACTGGCAGCGGCCGACAGCGTGATCATCCCGGTGCAATGCGAGTATTTCGCACTCGAAGGAATGGGCAAATTGCTGCAAACGATTAAGCTGGTACAGGCGCACATCAACACCAACCTCGATATCGAAGGGGTATTGCTGACGATGTATGATCCACGCTTAAAGCTGGCCAACCAGGTGGTGGAAGAAGTGAAGATGCATTTTCAGAACATGGTGTTCCAAACCATCGTGCAGCGTAACATCAAGCTGGCGGAGGCGCCGAGCCACGGCAAAACGATCATTATGCACGACGCGGTAGGAAAAGGCTCTGTAAACTACCTGAACCTGGCCCGCGAGATCTTACAGCGCAATGGCCTGACGAAGATCAGCGACGAGGACCGCACGATGACCTTTACACAGGAAGAATCTGAATTTAACGAAGGATAATAAATAATACGAATTTTTACGAATATACGAATGCGTTCTAATCACTTTTTCCATTCGTATATTCGTATTTGATTCGTAATCATAAATCATACAACAAATGAGCACTAACAAGAAACCGGCATTAGGAAGAGGATTAAGCGCATTATTAGAGAATGCCAAAACAGACATTACCACCAAGCAATCCGGCGAAGGCTCCCCGATCGTGGGATCTATCGCTGTGATCAAGGTTAAAGATATTGAAACCAATCCTTTTCAGCCACGTACCAATTTTGAGGAGATTGCCTTGCAGGAGCTGGCAGAATCGATCAAGCAGCATGGCATTATCCAGCCGATCACGGTTCGTAAATTAGGTTATGACAAATACCAGCTGATCTCGGGGGAACGCCGTTTCAGGGCCACGCAGATTGCCGGCTTAACGGACATCCCGGCCTACATCCGCGTAGCCAACGACCAGGCCATGCTGGAGATGGGACTCATCGAGAACATTCAACGTGAAGACCTCGATCCGATTGAAATTTCCCTGAGCTACAAGCGCCTCATCGATGAATGTAATATCACCCAGGAGCAGCTGAGCGAAAAAGTAAACAAGCAACGCAGTACGGTGACCAACTTCTTAAGGTTGCTGAAATTACCGGCAGTGATCCAGAAAGCGGTGCGCGACAAAGAAATTTCGATGGGCCATGCGCGTGCTTTGCTGAGCATCGAAAATGAAGACAAGCAACTGGCGATTTATGCGATGGCTGTTGAGAACGAGTTATCGGTACGCCAGGTGGAAGATCTGGCGCGGGGAGAGAAAATGGCCTTCAAGCCGAAAACCACTCGTGTAGAAAAACCACTGACCATCGAGGATAAACAGATCGCTAAAAAACTGGAGAAGATCTTCAGCAAATCATTCGACTTCAAACGCAACGCGAAAGGCGCCGGCTCTATCTCTCTGAGCTTTAGCAACGACACGGAACTGGAACATATCCTGTCTTTTTTTGACATTAATTAACTAACCGTTAGTCACAGGAAACCGATTAACCGGTTTCCTGTTTTTATTTTTGAGCCGGTGAATCGTTTCATTCTATATAGCTTTTTATGCGTAGTGGTGTTTTCTCAAAACTTCTTTGCTCAAACCAAAGACTCCACTAACTATAATAACGAGCCTATGGAAAACGTCAATACGCTTCCGGGTAAAAAGGATACAGTCAAAACCGCTCCGGTAAAGCCCGATTCGCTAAGGGCCAAGAGAGAAGTAAAAAAAGCCATTTACGGAAAAGCCCGTACGGCCGCCATTTTAAGCGCCGTTATTCCCGGTGCAGGCCAGGCCTATAACAGGCAATACTGGAAAATGCCCCTGGTGTATGCCGCCCTCGGAGGCCTGGGGTACTGGGCTTATAATAACAATAAGCAATACAAGTCCTATAGCAATTCGCTCAGGGCGATGTACGACGACGACCCTAATACCCTCAGCGCCTTTCCACGGCTCACATCTGATCAAATCATTGTTCAAAAGAACCAATACAAAAAATCCAGGGACCTGGCCCTTATCCTTTGCGGTGTGGCCTATGCCCTGAATGTAATTGACGCCAACGTTTCTGCGCACCTCAAGACCTTTGACGTGAGCGACGATCTGAGCTTACAGTTCAAGCCCTGGTATAACCTGGGATATCGCAGCGATTTTCAAACGGGCCTGAGTATAAAACTAACTTTTAAATAGTCTCCCGCAGATATCGCAGATGAATGCAAATCAAATCTTAAAAATCTGCGCAGTCAGGGGCATCCAGCAAAAAAAGAAAAATAAGTATATAGCATTATAGTAAGTATAAAACTAAATTTAAATAATCTCCCGCAGATATCGCAAATGAATGCAAACCAATCTTAACAATCTGCGGGATCTGCGGGACAAACGAACATGAATATAGCACTATCCGGATACGGGAAAATGGGCAAAGAGATCGAAGCCATTGCTTTGCAAAGGGGCCACACGATCGTTCTGAAAACAGGCCGCAGCAATGCCGGCTCCACCACGGCGGAAGACTTCCGGAAAGCCGATGTGGTGATTGAATTCAGCACACCGGATACGGTGATCGCAAACATTCAAAAATGCCTGGATGCGCAGGTGCCCGTAGTGGTTGGCACTACAGGCTGGTACGATATGTTTGAAACGATTGCGGAAGAGTGCCTGCAAAAAAACGGCGCCCTCTTTCATGCAACCAATTTCAGCTTAGGCGTGAACCTCTTCATGAAAGTGAACAGCTACCTGGCGGAGCTCATGAATAAGTACGACAGCTACGATGTGGAAATGGAAGAGATCCATCACATCCATAAGCTGGATAAGCCCAGCGGAACGGCCATTACCCTGGCCAACCAGGTGATCGAAAAAACAGCACGTAAAAAAAACTGGAGCATTACCGAGCACCATCCTGAAACGCTTTTCATTAAAGACGTCCGGGAAGGCGAAGTTCCGGGAACTCACATCATCAAATACACCTCGGAGATCGACGATATCGAGATCATGCACAAGGCACATAACCGTAAAGGTTTTGCCCTGGGAGCCGTGATCGCCGCCGAGTATATTATCGGGAAAAAAGGTATATTTACCATGAGCGACCTGATCTAAACTGAAATCAATCAAAAACTATATTTTTTTAAAATCTCCAAATCACCAACTCCCTGTTTAACTAACTATTTCTATGGGCAATATCATTTTTTTAATCCTCGTTTTGATCTCCTTCGCAGGACTTTATAAGATCTTTGAAAAAGCAGGCATGCCGGGCTGGAAAGGCCTGATCCCCGTTTACAATTTCTGGGAGCTGGGCAAGCTCATCAACCGCCCCAAATGGTGGGGACTGATCATGATCGTGCCGGGCGTGAACCTGATCATGTACGGCGTGTATGGTTTCCAGGTGGCAAGAGCCTTCAAAAAAAGGCAGGATAAGGACCTGTTTGTAGCGGCCCTGATGCCTTACCTCTATTTTGCTTACCTCGGCTTTAGCAAGGAAACCAAATACTTCGGCGTAAACGATATCAAATCGGAATCGTCTTTCATCAAGAACTGGGCGGATCCGATCATTTTCGCGGTGGTGGCAGCAAGCATCATCCGTGGCTTCTTCTTCGAAGCTTTTACGATCCCGACCTCTTCCCTGGAGAAATCGCTGATGGTGGGTGACTTTTTGTTTGTGAATAAATTATGCTACGGTGCCAAAGTGCCTCAAACGCCCATTGCTTTTCCCTTTGCGCATCATACCCTGCCTTTCACGGAAAGCACCAAGTCTTACCTGGAGTGGATTAAGATCCCCTACATGCGCTTGCCGGGTTATTCCAAGCCTACCAACGGGGAGATCGTGGTATTCAACTACCCCGATGGAGATACCGTGGCTGTTGGGCTGCAGAGCATGAGCTACTACCAGCTCGTGCGGGAAATTGCCCGGCAGAACCGGGAACAGGACGGCGGGCGCAATCCCGACGCCTACTACCAGGGCCTGGCCTGGAACATGGTGAACGGCCCGGGAAAACCTTTTGGCGCCATTGTGGCGAGGCCGCCGGATAAACGCGAGCACTATGTAAAACGCTGCGTAGCCATTGCAGGCGACAAGCTCGAGATCAAGGACGGCGATGTGTACATCAACGACAAAAAACAGGCGATGCCCGAACATGCTCAGCACCGCTACATTGTAGCGACAAAAACCGCCATGTTCGGCGAGAACAGTACCAATAAAAAAGGCGAGCAGGTGCTGAACTCTCAGATACTGGAAGACTATGATATTTATGTGACGGAGGCCTCCAAAGTAGGAGCTGTAACAGACACGAACTACTACGACCTCAATATGCCGATCGATGTGGCTAACAAGATCAAACAATTGCCGGGCGTTTATTTCATCAAGGAAAAAATAGAGCCTAAGGGCTACCGCGATGAGCGCATCTTCCCGCACAACCGCAGCTATGCCTGGAACAACGATAACTTCGGGCCTTTTACCTTACCTAAGGAAGGCATGACGGTAAAGATCGACACGGGAAATATCTGCCTGTACGATAAGATGCTGAGCACCTATGACGACGGCATTCACCACATCACCATTTCGGGCGATAAGGTATTATACGATGGTACACCGATTACTTCTTATACCTTCAAACAGGATTATTACTGGATGATGGGCGACAACCGCCATAACTCGGCCGATAGCCGCAGCTGGGGCGTGGTGCCATTCGACCATGTCGTAGGCCGGCCGGTATTTGTGTGGTTCAGCATGAAAGATCCTAATAACAATCCTCTCACGGGTTCCTCGGTACTCGGCTCGCTCACCAAAAATTCGCACGATGGCAAATTCCGCTGGGATCGCTTTATGTGCTATGTAGGCGAAAACGGGCTTGTATCCTGGAAAATCCCGGTGCTGATCATTGTACTGGCGGGTTTCGGCTACAATTACTGGAACAAGAAACGCAAAAAAGAAAAAAAGAAAACGGCCTAAATGCACAACCCGGAAATTCTGCTTGACCTCGTAAGGGTAAAAATGCCTTTTGGAAAATACGAAGGCAGGATCCTGGCAGACCTTCCTGTTTCTTACCTCGAATGGTTCCTCCGCAAGGGTGGTTTCCCCCCGGGAAAGCTGGGCATGCAGCTCGCTACCATCTACGAGATCAAATCAAACGGCCTGGATTACCTGCTGGAGCCTTTGAGGAAGATGTAGCTGTTTCTTCCCGCAGATTTCGCAGATCTCACAGATCACCTGGCATCTTTTTTAAAGATCTGCAAAATCTGCGTAATCCGCGGGCTACAAAAATTTAACGTATCTTTGCCGAAAATCAACAGCATGGCAAGTTTCAAAGACCTTAACCTCAACAAACCTTTATTAAATGCATTAAGCGATATCGGTTTCGAAAATCCGACCCCTATCCAGGAAAAATCCTTTCCGGTAATTATGTCGGGGCGGGATGCTGTGGGAATTGCCCAAACCGGTACAGGAAAAACCTTTTCCTACTTATTACCCATTCTTCGCCAGCTAACCTATTCGGAACAGCGCGCCCCGCGGGTGCTGATTGTGGTGCCTACCCGGGAACTGGTGGTGCAGGTGGTAAGCGAAATTGAAAAGCTCGGCAAATACATGCGCGTGAGGCAGCTCGGTGTTTACGGCGCCTCCAATATCAATGTTCAGAAACAGCAGGTATACGATGGCCTGGATATTTTAGTAGCTACTCCCGGAAGGCTGGTTGACCTGACCTTAAGCAGAACCCTGCAGCTGAGCAGCATTCAAAAGCTGGTGATTGATGAAGTAGATGAAATGTTGAATTTAGGATTCCGTGCCCAGCTGGTCAAAATCCTGGACCTCCTTCCTGAAAAGCGCCAGAACCTTATGTTTTCTGCCACGCTGAATGAAGATGTGGAGATGATGATTGAGAACTATTTCAAAAAACCCGAATACATTGAGCTGATCAGCCGTGGAACACCTTTGGATAAAATCATCCAACAAGCCTACCATGTTCCTAATTTTTACACGAAGGTCAATTTGCTGGAATTTTTATTACAAACCGAAAAAGAGTTTACCAAGGTATTGCTCTTCGTGAAGAACAAAAAAATTGCCGACGATATTTACAAGGAGCTGGAAACTGAGTTTGCGGAAGACATCGGCGTGATCCACTCCAATAAATCGCAGCCTCAGCGTTTCAGTGCCGTAAAGCGCTTTGATGAAGGCTCACACCGCATGCTGATTGCAACGGATGTGATTGCCCGTGGCCTCGATTTGAAAGATGTAACGCATGTCATCAATTTCGATATGCCGGTAAAGGATCCTAATTCCTATATTCACCGCATTGGCCGTACAGGCCGCGCCGATAAAACCGGCATTGCCATCAGCTTTGTTACCAAAGCGGAACAGGCCATGCAGAAGGAAGTGGAAGCCCTGATGAATAAAAAAATTCAGCTGCTTGAGCTTCCCGAAGATGTGGAAGTCTCCGAAAACCTGACGCAGGATGAAAAGCCGGTGAAGCGCGATAAGAGCCTGAAGAAAATTCCAAAAATTGCCACGCCAACCGGCGCTTTCCATGAAAAGAAAGAGAAAAACAAAAAAGTAAATATCGGTGGCAAACGCCGTCAGGCAAGCCTGAAGCGATTGGCGGATAAGAGGAACCGTGAGAAAAGCTCAAATAAATAATCCGAAGTGTTTAGCCTGCCAGGGCAATTGCATCGGCGATTGCTCTTCCCTGGGATGTAATTATTCTGTGAAATTTAAAAAGACATAGATAACGGTCTGCTCACTGCCTTTTATATATTGTAGTATTAAAGATACGGCAGGATTCAAAATACGTAGTTATACGTATTGCCATGTGTTATTAAATTTCATAATTTTATTAAAAAAAACAAGCCTATGGTAACACCGTACTCCAATGGAATTACTGAAATCAGATTTCACGGTAACCAATAGCACAGCCATTACCTGCCCGGGTTGAGCTCACTCCAACTCCCTCCAACACGATACCGGAAAAATCTTACTCAAGGTATTTTTTCATTTGTTCGTCTGAATAATACATCGGTTCATTCCATTCTCATCACGCATTTCTAAAAGAAGTATATTACTCAACAATAATATGCCTCTATCCATCAATCCCTTACCAATAAAGGGATTCAGAGCAACACCCATCAGGCTCAGAGAGTCATGGCTCGGGATGAAATCAAAAATGTTAAATATCGCGTTTATTGTTAAAAAAATCACATCAACCTTAATTGATCAAGTCATTTCTATAAAATGGCATGATTGTTAATCAAGGCTTGATTCTAAATATATAAAACACATCATCTAACCCTTAAAAAAAATTATTATGAAAAAACTAGTCGCACTATTGCTTGTCAGCACTTTGTATATGGGTGCACAAACAAAAGAGAAAAAAATTGGGATCCAGCTCGGCGGTGGTATTAACCAATCTTATAGTGATCTCGGAAATGGCTTCTTTAATTTCGACAAAGCGCTTTATGGTTTTGGAAAATTAAACCTGGGATTATACCTGAATAAAAGCTTCGATTTAAATTTAGGGGGTACTTACGGAGAAACAGGTTATTATACCAGCGACTCAGCCAAACTAAACATGCTGGGGCGTATGGGCCAGGGACAACTTGCTTTAAAATATAAGTTTGCCAATGGTTATATGCTGAAAGAAACAAGCATTATACAACCTTATTTATACATCGGTGGCGGCGCTTCCAATTTTGCAGATGTACCAAGCTACGTGAACCGTATTAAGAACGGAACATTTGCTACTGCCAACGCAGGGGCCGGCTTCAACATCATGCTTGCCAAAAATGTATACCTCACCTATAACATGGGCTACATCTGGCACAATACCGATCAGCTGGATTTCACCACCAAAGCCTCGAACGATCAGAGTCTTCAGCACTCCCTTACCTTTGGCTTTAACTTAGGAAAACCAAAAGATGATGATAAGGACGGCATTGCAAATAAGCTGGACAAATGCCCCGGAACTCCTGAGGGTGTAGCCGTTGACATCAGCGGTTGCCCACTGGATAAGGACAAGGACGGTATTGCCGATTACCAGGACAAATGCCCGGATGTAGCGGGTGTGGCAAACTTAAGCGGATGTCCTGATAAGGATAACGACGGCATTACCGATGCTGAGGATCAGTGCCCGGATGTAGCAGGCATTGCCGCATTGAAAGGATGCCCGGATGCTGACGGGGACGGAATTACAGATGCCAAAGATAAATGCCCTAATGAAAAAGGCTTAGCTAACCTGGATGGATGCCCTGACAGCGATGGCGATGGTATTGCCGATAAAGACGATGCCTGCCCTACGATTAAAGGCCTCGCCGCATTCAATGGTTGCATCGACACCGATGGCGACGGCATTGCCGACAACCTGGATGCCTGCCCTAAAGTAGCAGGAACAGTAGCGAACAAAGGTTGTCCGGAAGTGAAAAACGAGGTGAAACAGCTCTTCGAAAAAGCCCTAACCGGTATCCAGTTTGAAAGCGGTAAGGACGTGATCAAAAAATCTTCCTACGGAATTTTAGACCAGGTGGTAAAAGCGATGATCGAAAATCCCGAATACAAATTAAAAATTGCAGGACATACGGATAATGCCGGTGACGATGCGAAGAACATGGAGTTATCTCAAAAAAGAGCGGATGCCGTTTCGAAATACTTAACCTCGAAAGGCGTTGCCCAGACAAGGATCATCAGCTCCAAAGGTTATGGCGAAACCATGCCGGTAGCCGACAATAAAACGGCTGCAGGTAAAGCCAAAAACAGGCGTGTGGAATTCGTGGTGGAATTCTAATCAGTCTCTTACAGGTTATGAAAAAGGCCGTCACGATGCATCGTGACGGCCTTTTCGGTTTCATTCATTTGAGATTAATAAATAACTACTTTTCCATTCTGTGTTTCCTTCGTTAAAGGGAATACCAGCTTGTAAAAGTAAATGGCTTTGGGATAAGCACTCAGATCTATGTTCGAATGTTCTCCATTCAATGCTTCTTTATAAAGAAGCTTACCTGATGTGTTATAGATTTCAAGCAGCGTTCCTTCCGCAAAATTAACCGGCAACGTAATGCTAAAATGCCCGTCATTAGGATTTGGATAAACAAGAGCAGTCGCCGTAGTGTGTTTTGTTTCCTCTATCACCAGGGGATTCGCATCCAGGACTGTTACCATTTTCGAAACATAGGCAAAGCAGTTAGCTTGCCCTGCGGTAAGGCCCACGGTATAGGTACCGGGAAGGCTGTAGGAATGCGCCGGTGGATTCTGACTGTTGTCCAAAGGACTGTTATCTCCAAAATCCCAGGTATAATCTGCAGTGCCGGAAGACATATTACTTATCTCAAGGCTATCCACAGCGCCTGCAAAAATAGTATCACGCAAAAAGACAAATGCCGCGATTATTTGCGGCGGGTCATTTACCGCAACTGTATTGGTAATAACACCGCATGCACTTGTCATATCGGTAATGCTTACGGAGTAGGTTCCTGCTATTAAGTTAGACGCCGTATCGGCCGACATGGAATTATAAGATGTTTTAATCACAGAGCTTGAGCTGTCATACCAAACATAATCCCAGGGCCCTGAGCCATTACCTTTGGCAATCGCTTTGCCTGTATTTGAATGATAACAATCGGTTGCAAGAGACGATACCTGTATGGGTTTCCCCATGTGAAGCAGGAACCTGGCTACGGTGGTGGTATCCTCGATATTAAATACATAAGCGCTTGCTGTTCTGAGATCTGTTATCGTTCCTGTAAGAAGATCTTCCAGTACAATGCAAAATCCGGGCGGCATGTGATTCATCGTATCTCCTGTAATGGTATAGGTTCCTGTAGCGCCCACCGTTGTTTTCACGGGAATAGACAGCTCTGAGCTTAATAAAGGAAATGTATTAATGGACATATCTTTCCCGGAAGAGTCGGCAGAGCTTAAACTTGGAACCTGTGGATTATCACTCAGGTATTTCCTGGCATCTGCATCTGCATCATAGTAGTAAGTGGCACCTGCATCAAATCGTATATAAGCCTCATCACCATAGCCGTTACCGGATAATTTTAAATTCATGTAATAGCCTGCGCTTTGGCTGGCCGATCTGTAAACCGCCTGATCAGCAGCGGATTTAATATTTTCATTACAGGATAGAGCAGGTGACGGAGCGTTTGCCTGTATAAAAAAACCTTGTGATGACGGAATGATGTTTGATCCGCCATTGGTTCCTACTCCGGCTACCCAGCTCGAATATTGCTGTAATTGCGGGTTCCAGACATAAACGGCATTATTGATATTGGTTTTGGTCCACGAGGGTGAGGTCCAATCAATGGATGAAGGATAGGGATTGCCTATCATGACGTAGCCATCGTCTACAGGACCTGTGCTCGGAGTATAGGTCACCGAAAATGTCTGGGCAAATTTAACGGGCGGACCTGTAACATCAACGGTGAGAGGTGTGGGGCCGATATAGCCCCAATAGCCTGTGCCGGGGGTGATAGGGTTACTGATGTCCGTGGCGGGTACACTGCCAATGCTGTAGCTTCCGGCGGCGGCTTCATTATAACTGTAAACAGAGACAAAGGGAAAGCTTGGATAAGCTGAGCCCGGGAAGCCGCTCATGATAAAATTATCTGCCCATTCATTGAGGGTTCTGCCGGTAACAGGCGCACATAAGCTACGCCAGCCGGTGGTAGCAGATGACAGATACCGTTGCATGGTAATGTTTCCATTAATGTCTCCGAGAATAGGTGCAATACGTGCTGTTCCTGAAGCATCGGAAAGTAAGGTGAAATTATAGCCTGTTGTTGTTAAGATCCCTGAGCTTACCGTCAGTGTTCCTTTCAGGTTTTGACTATTACTTAACTGGGCACCGGAAGCATTGATCAACGTCAGGTTTTCGAAATTGGTAGCCGAGCTACCTCCTATAGATTGCAGCGAGCTTCCGTTTAAGGTGACTGTTCCTGTTGTATTCGTATTAATAAATCCTCCGTTAGGAGCGCTGTTCAGCCAGTTTCCCTGCAGGCTGACAGAGCCATCGTTATCAATACTTCCATCATTGACAAGCGTCGTATTGACAATATTAGCATTCGTCCCGTTCACTGTAATAAAAGCCCCGGCTTTTACAACAATCTTGTTTCCATTATTCACGATGCCCTGTGCCTGAAGAAGGCCTGAAGTAAACATCGCTATAAAAATAATCAGGGTTTTCATTTTTGTATTATTAAATATATCAGCTTGCTATTGGATGACTGTCACATCAAAGGTTATGTTCCCGATGGATTTCAGAACCGTGTCCGTGTTTGTAAAAGCAATAGTGACTGTATTAGCTGCGCTCACCCTGGCCCAGGCAATACTTAAACTTGCAGGCAATGCTGTTCGCGGGCTTACTATGACTGTGCCATTTACTGTAGCACCGGTTACCGTTACCGTTATTTGCCGTGTGGATATATAATTAAAATTAGTATTGTCGTTAATAGATACGTTAGTTTTTATAACGCTTGCCAAAACAGTACCACCAGAACCGAGCTTAAAGCTTCCTCCGACATCCAGCTTAGCCTGCGGAGTCGATGTCGCAATTCCAACCATCTCGCCGGAAGTAATTCTGATGGCTTCGTTTGTAGGTGCCGTTCCTCCTACCAGGAAGATCATGCTTTTGGTAGCATTGTTGTTTACCAGGTAAAAGTCCTGGCCTGCCGACAGAAGATAGCCGTCGTTTGCAGCGCCTGTTTCTATCGGGTTACCGGTTTGGTAAACATATCCCGAACCATTTATTCCCAGGTCAACAAAGTTCGTTGTCTCCGTTCCATTATTAGCTGTTGCCACAATATCGGAGCTCGACTGATTACCGGACGACATATTTCTGATATTGGTTTGTAAATAACTATTGATGCTGCCTTTAGCGTATATAGCGTTTACAGAAGTTGTCACTCCCATATCCACGACCAGCTTTTCAGGATTAATCGCATCGAAGGTACTCGTTCCTACACCTAAACTTCCGTTGGGAGTTACGACGCACAATGGCGTTCCGCTTGCATTTCGCCACTCGGTTAAATTAGCGGTTTGTGAGCTTGAATTCGGTTGAATTCCCAGGGGAATACTTTGGTCTCTTGCAGCCTTCACCAGGACACCGATTCCGGTGCTACCTGCGGAAAAAGCCATAGGCACGCCCGTTTGCCTGTCGCCTGTAAGAATCGTTCCCCAAAACGATCCCATCTGGAGATTCCTGCCACCACCACCTTGCCAGAACACATCCCCTCCATCACCTCCGATTCTAAAATCTCCTGTACCACTTGTATTTGAAAATAAGAGTTGCGACGTCGACCCTACCCTTCTTATTTCAATCGTATCTTTCACCGTTAAACGACTGGATGGGTTGTTGAGGCCAACGCCTGTAAAACCGGAGTTGTAGAAAATACCATTAGAAGCCGGTTGCCATTGAACTGTTCCGGAAGATAAAATAGTCCAGGCAGTGCCATTGTAATAATAAAAACCTGTGGCTGCATCTGTTTGGTAAACCAACAATCCTGTAGCAGGACTGGCAATAGCGGTGCGCTGGACCTGCGTGAGGCGCGGGGTTAGCATTCCCTTGGTAGTAGAATATACATCGAGTACAGCTGATGCTGCCGGTGTATTTGTTACATCACTGATTCCTGTATTTTGGGAAAAAGTTTCTACACTGATAAGTAACATTAAAATGATGGCGAATTTTTTCATGATGTTCTTTATTATTGGCGTTATATTAATAATCATGCCATTATACGAAGCATTCAAAGAAAAACGGCAATGACAACTATTTCATCGGCAAACCATATATTATCAAAGTTAAATCCTTTTTTTCACTTCTCAATAATCTTTCCAAAAACGAACGAAGCCTTGTAACCTCAGTGTTTATCTGTATATCAGGACATCATGGTGTTGACATTATTCTATATTTATTTCGATCAAACCCCAGTAATTATAAGGGAATCGGCTTATCACACTACTGAAATATCAATTAAAAAAACGAAAAAGAAAATTCTGCTATACGTAATTATTACATTGAAAAATTCAGTATTTATACGCACACCAGATGATCATGATTTTACTATTGTATAGTCATCGATCGAAAATTCAGTATTTATACGTGCCCCGATGATCGTAATTCTACTATCGTATATATACGTATAACGGTTTATCATGTTGCTGAACTATGAATCAAAAAAAGGAAAGGACGTTTCTACAATCGTGTATGCATCACAAAAAATAAAACATCACAGAGTATATCCGAATCATGTTAGATGATTTGTCAGTCCGCCCCGCAAGCTATTGGAGTAATCGGGAACACTGCCCGATACGACCATACAAAAGGACACGCATTGTCACCCGAAGTGACAAGACCCAACTCCCAACATGATTCTGATACGTGCTAAATATAATAGCTTACGAATGTATCGCTAAATCAAACCTGTAATTTGTACTTACATGTTAAACAACTTCGTTTAATCGTGCTTACAAAATAAGCACGATGGCTCTTTCGAAAAGATAGAATCCTGATGACCCGGGCTCAGGCCATACAATCACACTCCGGCGCTGTGCGTTATGGATTAGTGTGCTTCCAGCCAGTTCTCGCCTACGCCCATACCTACTTCTACAGGCACTTTCAATGGCAAGGCATGCTGCATGTGTTTCTCGATCACCGGCTTGATAATTTCCAGCTCCGGCTTATACACATCAAACACTAACTCATCATGCACCTGCAATACCATGCGCGATTTCAGGTTCATTGCTTTGAGCTCTTTATGAATATTGATCATCGCAATCTTGATCATATCCGCTGCTGAGCCCTGGATCGGTGCGTTGATGGCATTTCGCTCGGCATAAGACCGTACCGTTTGATTGGCGGATGTAATGTCTTTAAGCCAGCGCTTACGCCCCTTAAGCGTTTGCACATAACCATGCTCGCGCGCAAACTCAATCTCCGAGCTCATGTAATTGCGGATAGCGGGGTACTGCGCAAAATAATTATCGATCAGCTGCTTGGCTTCCGCCCTTGGAATATTTAAATTGTCTGCTAAGCCGAAAGCGCCCTGCCCATAGATGATCCCGAAGTTGACGCTCTTGGCTTTGTAGCGCATTTCTTTCGTTACATCAGCTTCGTCAATGCCATACACTTTGGCCGCAGTAGCGGTATGAATGTCTTTACCGGAAATAAACGCATCGCACATATTAGGGTCACCGCTAATGGATGCTACGATGCGTAACTCGATCTGCGAATAATCGGCGCTTAATAAGACGTGTTCTGCATCGCGCGGAATAAAGGCCTTGCGGATCTGCCTGCCCCTCTCCGTCCGGATCGGGATGTTCTGCAAATTCGGGTTATCGCTGCTTAAGCGACCGGTAACCGCCACCACCTGGTTGAAGCTGGTGTGAAGGCGTTTGGTTTTTTCATTCACCAATAATGGCAGCGTATCCACGTAAGTGGATTTCAATTTCACCAACTCGCGGTAATCGAGGATCTTCGCTACGATCGGGTGCTTGCCTTCCAGCTTGGAGAGCACATCTTCGCCGGTAGCATACTGTCCCGTTTTTGTTTTCTTCGGCTTCTCAATAATTTTCAGGTAATCAAATAAGATCTCACCTACCTGCTTGGGCGAGGAGATGTTGAACTTGGTGCCTGCCAGCGCCTGGATCTCTGCATCCACCTTGCTAATATCTTCCTGCAACTGTGTCGAAAATTCTTTCAGCACATTCACATCGAGGTTGATCCCTTCCCGCTCCATACCGGCCAGCGTTTCGATCAGCGGAATTTCCACTTCATGGAACAAGGCTTCTGTTTCCGATTCTTTGAGCTTCGGTTCAAAGGCATGCTTCAGTTTCAGCGTGATGTCCGCATCCTCGGCCGCATAATCCTTAATAATATTAAAGGCCACAGAGCGCATGGTTTGCTGCTCCTTTCCTTTTTTACCAATGAGCGTTTCAATGCTGATCGGTGAATAGTCGAGGTACGTTTCCGCCAGCACGTTCATGTTATGCCGCATCTCGGGCATGAAGAGGAAGTGTGCCACCATCGTATCCCATAATTTGTTGTGGATGTCGATGCCGTAATTCTTTAAGATCTGTAAATCGTATTTGATATTCTGCCCGATGAGTGTTTTCGTTGTATCCGATAGCAAAGGTCTGAAACGGTCGGCCAGCTTCTGCGCTTCCACCTGGTCTTCCGGAAAGGGCAGGTAGTAAGCTTCTCCGGGCGTTACCGAAAAAGACATGCCCACTAATTCTGCCAGCAAGGGATCGAGGCCCGTTGTTTCCGTATCGAAACAATATTCAGCAGAGGCATTCAATACCGAAAGTAAATTGCTGATAGACTCTTCCGTATCACACAGCATATAATTGGGATTCAGATCGGTGATGGTTTTATAGGATTTGGCGGCTGCTTCCTGCTCCGTAGCCATGTTCTCTTCGCTGAACAGGTCGCCGGTACCGGTGTTGAAGAGATCCGGCTGTTCAGCCTTCGCGGGTTTCGCCTCTTTGGCTTTTCCCGAATTGGCAAATAATTCTTTGCCTCCCCCGATATCTTCGCCCAATACTTTTTGAGCGATGCCCCTGAACTCCAGCTCAATGAATAAGTCACGCAATGCTTCCTTATTGCAGGCTTTGCAAATGAGCTCTTCCTCGTTGAACTCGATCGGCACATCCAGGATAATCGTCGCCAGCCATTTCGACTGAGTTGCCTTATCCTTATTCATCTCTACCTTTTCCTTCAGCTTGCCTTTCAGCTTGTCGGTGTTCTCCAATAAATTTTCGATCGTGCCGAAATCTTTGACAAGCTGGATGGCGGTCTTCTCACCTACCCCGGGGATTCCCGGAATGTTATCCACCTTATCACCCATCAGTCCTAAAATATCAATGAGCTGTGATACATGCGTGATCTCCCATTTCTTACAGATCTCCTCCACTCCTAATATTTCAGCGCCATTTCCTAAGCGCGCCGGCTTATAGATAAAGGTATTCTCATCCACCAGCTGCCCGTAATCCTTATCGGGCGTCATCATGTAGGTTGTAAAGCCTTTCTGCTCCGCAATCTTAGCAAGGGTACCAATGGCATCATCCGCCTCGTAACCGGGCACACCGATGATCGGGATATTAAAGCCTTTGATGAGATCGGTGATGAGAGGAATAGAGATCCTCAGGTCTTCCGGCATCTCTTCGCGGTTGGCCTTATAATCCGAAAAATCCGTATGCCTCACCGTTGGCCCTTCCATATCAAATACCACGGCAATGTGGCTTGGCTTTTCTTTCGTCAGAATTTCCAGCAAGGTATTCGTAAAACCAAATACCGCCGAGGTATTCAGCCCTTTGGAAGTAATACGCGGATTGCTGCTAAAGGCAAAGTAAGCCCTGTAAATGAGCGCATAGGCATCGAGCAGGAATAATTTTTTGGGTGTATCTTTTGTGATCATGGTTTCATATTGTTTTATTATGACAGTGAAGAAAGAAATAGATTTCATCATAAAGATGAATCGTCCCTTCGTTCTCTTAAGTCAATCAGTCCCTTAGGTCTTTTATAAAGGAAATTTAATTTCGTAGAGTGTTGGCCAGAGCTTTCCAGTCACGAGGATCCTGTTGCTGATCGAATCGTAAGCAATACCGTTTGTTTCCAGCGAGGTCGGGTTCTTGGTCTTGCTTTCCATCAGGAGCGAGCTCAGATCCATCTTACCAACCACATCTCCCGTATGAGGATCAATCTTCACCACGGTGCTCGTCATCCAGATATTGGCATAGATATAACCCTTGATGTATTCCAGCTCATTCAGGTTTTCCATCACTCTTCCGTTTTCAGCTACATCCAGTGTTTTAGTCACCGCAAAACTCACCGGGTCGAGGAAATACAGGTAGCTCGTACCATCACTCATGATGAGACTTTTGCCGTCGGTCGTGAGACCCCAGCCTTCACGGTTGGTGTAGGTAAACTTCCCGATGTTTTGAAATGTTTTTCCGTCGTAAATAAAACACGTTTGGTTTTTATACGTCAGCTGATACACCTTCCCATTCAGGAACACCGTGCCTTCACCGAAATAAATGGCTTTATCCAGCTCCGCCTTTACGTCGATCTTCCCGGTCTTGAGATCCACCGGCCCGAAGATGGACCTGGCCTGGGGCACATTGTCCGGGGAGCCTGTGCTTTCATACAACTTCCCTTCATGAAAATGAAGGCCTTCCGTAAAGGAAGTCACATCGTGCGGGTACTGGCTTTCCACTGTAAATTTGATCTCAGGTACTTTCGGCGTTTCCACCTCAACCGGCGGAGGCACCACTGCCTTTGGTTTTTCCTCTTCGCATCCTGTCAGCAAAGCCGCCAGTGATCCGATAGCCAGGCAGGCAATGGCCAGATATTTCATCATTCTCATTCCAGAATTAGTTTTAAATTAAAGATTCCAGCTTGCGCCTTCTTTTCCGTCCTTCACCTGTATGTTTGCTTCCGCCAGCTTGTTGCGGATCTCATCCGAGGTAGCAAAGTCCTTGTTGGCTTTGGCTTTCGCGCGAAGCTCCAGTACCAGCTTCATCACGCCTTCCAGCGCGGTGTTCGCTTTCCCGGTTTCCTCCTCTTTCTTCAGGCCCATTACATCAAACACAAAATGCTGGTAGATGGATTTCAAAAGATCCAGGTCAGCCTGCGTTAATTTCAGCTTGCCATCGTTGGCAGAGTTGATCATGCGGATGGCCTCAAACAAATGTGCAATGAGCACCGGTGTATTGAAGTCATCGTTCATCGCATCGTAGCACGACCTTTCGAGTGCGGCCACATCTTCCGAAGAGCTGTCGGATGCTTTCAGCGTGTGCAATACCTTATAGCTTTCCATCAGGCGGTGATAGGCTTTTTCAGAAGCCTCCAGCGCTTCGTTGCTGAAATCAAGCGTGCTGCGGTAATGCGTTTGCATCATGAAGAAGCGCACAGCCATCGGGCTGAAGCCTTTCTTCAATAAGGGATGCGTGCCGGTAAATAATTCCATCGGCAAAAAGCTGTTCCCTAAAGACTTGCTCATTTTTTGTCCGTTCACCGTCAGCATATTGGTATGGATCCAGTAGTTGGCCGGGCTTTTCCCGCAATAGGCCACGTTCTGTGCAATCTCGTTGGTATGGTGCGTGGCCTGCAGGTCCATGCCGCCACCATGAATATCGAATTGCTCGCCGAGGTATTTGGTGCTCATGGCCGAGCACTCGATGTGCCAGCCCGGGAAACCAACGCCCCAGGGGCTCGGCCATTTCATCAGGTGCTCCTGCTTGGCTTTGATCCATAAGGCAAAATCGAGGCGCCCGCGCTTATCGCTTTGCCCGTCGAGGTCGCGGGTATTTTCAAGAAGCTCATCCAGCTTACGGCCGGTGAGGGCCGTGTAGTTGTTCGACTTCGCATATTTCTCCACATCAAAATAAATCGTGCCGTTGCTTTCGTAAGCCAGGCCGTTGTCCATGATCTTTTTAGCGATCTCCTGCTGCTCGATGATGTGCCCGGTAGCCGTTGGCTCTATGCTCGGCGGCAGGGTATTGAACAGGCCCATCACATCGCGGAAACCTACGGTATAGGTCTGCACAATTTCCATAGGCTCCAGTTGCTGCAGCTTGGCTTTTTTCGATACCTTATCCTCACCTTCATCCCCATCACTTTCCAGGTGGCCGGCATCGGTGATGTTGCGCACATAGCGCACCTTGTAACCTATGTGCGTGAGGTAGCGGTATATAATATCAAAGGACATAAAAGTGCGGCAGTTCCCCAAATGCACATCGGCATATACGGTAGGACCACACACATACATTCCAAGAAAAGGGGCATTGATGGCTTTAAATTCTTCTTTCTTTCTGCTAAGTGTATTGTAGATAAACAGCTTTTCCATATCGTGAATAAGATTCTAAATTTAGTAATAAAAAGGCATTGTTTTCCAAAGTTTAAAACTTTGGAAAAGCGGCGGCCTCTATAGGTTTTTGGATTAAAGAACCGGACAGAGCCGGCTTTCATTAACGAAAAAAGACGGCACGAGGCCGTCTTTCATAATTTTAATGAGTTTCGTCTTAGTTTTCGATTGGTGCATCACCCACGTAGATACCATTTTTGTAAACAGAAATGCGTTGTAAGATCCCGTTTTCATCGTAAATGTAGTTTTTGCCATCCATCAAACGGTTGTCTTTGAAAATACCGTCTTTGGTAATTTGTTTGTTTTTGTTATAGGTAATGTTCGGACCGTTTAATACCATGGGGCCTTTGCTGGTAGCACCGTTTGGTTTTTCATCCGGTTTCAGCACCACTTTCGGGCCTTCGATTTTCTCTACCGTTTTCACGATTGGTTTTTTAGGCTCGTATTCTTTGATGGAAGCCACGTCCACATTGCCGTCGTTGAAGGTTTTTTCCGCTTTGATGTCCCCGTTCTCGTGGTATTCTTTGATGAGGCCGGCTTCTTTACCGTTTACGAAGTTACCTTCGATGGCAAGCTGCCCGTTCTCGTAGAAATACTTCACAGGTCCTTCGCGTTTTCCGCTGGCGTTGAAGTTAAACTCGTGCTGTGGCTGGCCGTTTTCGTAATATAATTTATAGGCACCGGTCCAGCGGTTGTTTTTCCAGTTTCCTTCTTCGGAGATCTTTCCATTTTCGTGGTACATAATAGCGTAGCCATCAGGGCGGCCATTCTGGAAAGTCAATTGGTTTTTCATGTTACCATTACAATAGTATTCAAACCATTTGCCCACTTTGCGGTTGTCGGCGTATTTTCCTTCTTCGGCTTTTTGTTCCGGGCCGAAACAGGATCCAGGCTTATGTTTGCCTTTCAGGATCCATTTCCCCTGTTTTTTACCTAATGCGTCTATCAGGTTGATGGTATCTCCTTTAGGGCCCACTTCATAGGACTGAGATTGACCCTGACTGATCTGATACACCAAAAAAATCAGGATAAAATATGTTTTTTTCATAGGCGATAACTGTTTACTAAATTATGTAATCTGTCTCTATTCTCTACGAGATTTTAGACAAACACAATAAAATGAACGATGATTTTTTCAAAAGTGTTAAATAAGGTAAAATTTACAGTTCATACGGCCAATGTCCGTAATAGTTACAGTCACATTACACTTTTTATGCCAAGTTTTTCAACATGTTATCCACCAGTCCGGAGAGGTCGTATTTTTCCTTCCACCCCCAGTCTTTTTGGGCTTCGGTATCGTCAATGCTCTTCGGCCAGCTGTTGGCAATCTCCTGCCTGAAGTCGGGCTTGTAGCTTATTTTAAAGTCGGGAATGTGTTTTTGGATCTCCGCGGCAATTTCCTTCGGGGTGAAACTGATGCCGGCCAGGTTATAGCTGCCCCTGATCTTAATCTGCTCTGCCGGGGCGTGCATGATCTCGATCGTGGCCCGGATGGCGTCTTCCATATGCATCATCGGCAGGGCCGTATCATCCGACAGGAAGCATTCATAGCTTTTATGTTTCAGCGCTTCGTGGAAAATATGTACGGCATAATCCGTCGTTCCTCCCCCGGGGGCCGATTTCCAGCCGATTAAGCCGGGATAGCGCAGGCTTCTCACATCCACACCATATTTATGATAGTACCACTCGCACCAGCGCTCTCCTGCCTGCTTGCTGATGCCGTATACCGTGGAGGGCTCCATCACGGTATATTGCGGGGTTTTAATGCTTGGGGTCGTGGGACCGAATACGGCAATAGAGCTTGGCCAGTATACTTTGGTAATATGTTTTTCTTTTGCCAGCTCCAGCACATTGAAGAGGCCTTCCATATTCAGCTTCCAGGCAAACATCGGGTTTTGCTCGCCGGTAGCCGACAGCAGGGCCGCCAGCAGGTATACATGCGAAATACCGTGTTTCTTCACCACGTTGATCAGGGCATCCTTATCCAGGACGTCCAGTTTTTCAAAAGGATTATTATCCAGGGCCGGGATGGGTTTCAGATCGGCCGCCACCACGTTGCTCGAACCATACAATAAACTCAGTTCCTGTGCCAGTTCTATACCAATTTGCCCTCCGGCACCAATGATCAAAATTTTATCTTCTTTATTGTACATGATAAAAGTCAGTTATTATTTTTTCAGTTTTCACTATCTTTGCAAACGTATAAATAATTTTTGAATTCGGAGGGCCTTATTCGATAAGCTTTCCCTGATCAAAAAAGATAATAGTATAACCTGCAATTGTATCTATTATGTCTGTATTCCGGTCGGCCATTCCAGGCTGATGAATAGATTCATGTGGCTATAATGCAACCCATTCCGTATAGTACCATGAAAATGCCCGAATTAAGAAACAGAGTTAATAAGGATGTCCTCAAGGAGCGCCTGGCTGCAGAAGCGGTAGAACGCGTGACCCTCTCATTTTACAAGTATGTCAGGATCGATGAGCCGAAGGCTTTGCGCGATCATTTCTTTATGTCCTGGTCGGCCCTCAATTGCTTTGGCCGCATCTACATTGCCCACGAAGGCATCAATGCCCAGATGAGCGTACCGAAAATACACTGGGACGAATTTCTGAACCAGCTCTACAGCGATGAACGCTTTAACGGTGTTCCTCTTAAAATTGCGGTAGACGGCAACGGAAAGTCTTTTTACAAGCTCACCATTAAGGTAAAAGAGAAGGTAGTGGCCGACGGGATCTCCGATCCGGAATTCAATCCCTCGGACACCGGCACCTACCTTGATGCGCAGGGCTTCAACGCTGCCATCGAGGATCCGAATACCATTGTAGTGGATATGCGCAACCACTACGAAAGCGAAGTGGGCCGCTTCGACCACGCCTTCTGCCCCGATGCCGATACCTTCCGCGAGGAATTGCCCTTGGTGGTTGATCACCTGAAAGGACAGGAAGATAAAAAAGTGATCATGTACTGCACCGGCGGCATCCGCTGTGAGAAAGCCAGCGCTTACCTGAAGCATAAAGGCTTTAAGGATGTGAACCATTTGAAAGGCGGTATTATTCAATACGCCAAAGAGGTGAAGGAACAGGGCCTGGAGAGTAAATTCAGAGGGGTGAACTTTGTATTTGACGAGCGGATCGGCGAGCGCATTACACCGGATGTGCTATCGAATTGCCACCAGTGCGGAAAGCCCTGCGACACGCATGTGAACTGTAAGAACGACGATTGCCACCTGTTGTTTATCCAGTGCGATGAATGCGCCGATAAGATGCAGGGATGCTGCACGCCGAAATGTATGGAGATTGCTGCGCTGCCGCTTGAGGAGCAAAAAGCGCTGAGAAAAGGAAAGCTGAAAAGCGATGCTGAAAATCTTTCGGTATACAAAAGCCGCCTGAGGCCAAATCTGGCGGAAATGATAAAAAAACAAAATAACCAGACGGGTTAAAACAGAATAGTTTTATCTTTATGGGTAGAAAGCAGCAGGAATCAGCCATGAAAAAAAGCATCATCCTATTAACCGGTCTTTTTTGCGTCGTCTTCTTTTTCCAGGATTGTAAAAAACTGAAAAAATATACCGACTTCGACGTCAACTATTCTACCGACTTCGTGATTCCTGCCTCGGGTGGGCTGATCAACCTACCCATCAACATTGCCACTCCCGAAACAACGACCAATACCGAGGGTACTTACGAGAACGAGGACACAGAAGCGAAGCTGGTAGATGAAGTGACCATGACGCGCCTCAACCTGGTGGTGAATTCGCCCCAAAATGCCAGCTTTGATTTCCTGGAGAACATCGAGGTGTACCTTTCCGCTGCCAGCCAGCCGGAAGTGATGGTGGCCTCGAAATACAATATCCCCCAAACGGGACTCAGGAGCCTGGAGCTGGACACACACAACGAAAACCTGAAAGCTTACCTGGAGGAAAGTGCGTTTAAGATCCGCGTCAAAACAACCCTGCGCCAGTCGCTGACCTATGATGTGTCGATGACAGCCAACGAGACCTTCCATGTGAAAGCCAAACTTAAAAACCTATTCAAAAAATAATCCACTAAACTATGCCACTCTATCACCACTTAGGGAATATTCCACAAAAGCGCCATACGATCTTTAAATCGCCGCAGGGAAATTTTTATTACGAACAACTTTTCGGCACGGAAGGCTTCCACGGCTTTTCTTCGCTGCTCTACCATACTCACCGCCCAACGCAGGTTAAAGAGATCATTAAAAGCTACAATGTATCTCCGAAAGCGGCGATCGAAAAAAATATCAAAGCGCTGTTATTAAAAGGCTTCGAGGTGAAGCCCGCGGACGATTTCCTGGATAGCCGCAAGACCATGCTGTTCAACAACGATTGCCACATCGGCCTGGCAGCTCCGAAACAAAGCATGAAAACGTATTTCTATAAAAATGCGGATTGCGATGAAATGCTTTTCATCCATAAAGGAACGGGTACGCTGCGCACGTTTATGGGAAATATTCCTTTTGAGTATGGCGATTACCTGATCATTCCGAGGGGCATGATTTACCAAATGGAGTTTGACACAACGGATAACCGCATTTTTTATGTGGAAACGCCGCACCCTTTGTATACGCCGAAACGCTACAAAAACGCGAGCGGCCAGCACCTCGAGCACTCGCCCTTCTGCGAGCGCGATTTCAAATTGCCATCGCAGCTCGAAACTTATGACGAGAAAGGCGACTTCCTCATGAAGATCAAAAAGGAAGGAATGATCCATGAAGTGATTTATGCCACGCATCCTTTTGATGTGGTAGGCTGGGACGGCTACAATTTCCCCTGGGCGTTTTCCATTCACAATTTCGAGCCGATCACCGGCCGCGTACACCAGCCGCCTCCCGTGCACCAGACCTTTGAAACACCGGCCTTTGTGGTATGTTCTTTCTGTCCGCGCCTGTACGACTATCACCCGCTTTCTATCCCTGCGCCTTACAATCACAGCAACATCGACAGCGACGAGGTATTATATTATGTAGACGGCGATTTTATGAGCCGCAATAATATTGAGCAAGGCCATATCACACTTCACCCGAAAGGTATTCCGCACGGACCGGCTCCTGGAGCGATGGAGCGCAGCATCGGAAAAACCGTAACGGAAGAGCTGGCGGTAATGGTAGACACGTTCCGCCCGCTGAAAGTGACGGAAGATGCGATGAACATCGATGACGGTAAATACTATAAGAGCTGGGTGGAGTAAAGGATAGGTAGTGTACTTAAGGTCTACTGCACCAGAGACATGAAGGGTTTAGTTCTTTTTAGGGCGCTGCCTCTTTTGCCCTAAAAAAACCGGAACGAAGCACGGCAAAAACCTGGTAGGCTTTTGAGCGAGATTGCGCGTAAGGCGGAGTGGCTCGCTCGGGTGCCCCAAAAATAAATTGCCTTGCCATGATGAGATGCTGAATCATTACAACATGTCTTAACAAGATGACGTCTCACAAATACCGTAACGATAATTGGATATTCAAAAAATAAATCCGATATTCACATTTCAGTCTGACTGATTTAACCATGGAATCTAAACTTCTAAAAAACAAGTTAGAGCTTCGCGCCTTGTACATGGCCATGTGGTCGGTTTCCTTTCATGGGAACATCGGATAATCTGTTTATCCGGTCCTTGTGTTGACTTCGACTCCACTCAGTCAACGATGAAGAATTTTCAAATAACCACTGGCCGGTTCCCTTACTCAGGATAAATCGACCTCTTAACAAATCATTATCATGGCAAAAGAAATTAAAAACGTAGAATACGGATTAGAAAAAATATTTGAAGGCGCACAGGACTTCCTGCCTTTATTGGGAACGGATTATGTCGAGTTTTATGTAGGAAATGCCAAGCAGGCGGCACACTACTATAAAACAGCTTTCGGCTACCAGTCATACGCTTATGCCGGACTGGAAACGGGCATGACCGACCGTACATCTTATGTATTGAAACAGGACAAGATCCGTTTAGTATTGACCACAGCGTTGAAAAGCGATTCGCCTATCGGTGAGCATGTGAAAAAACACGGGGATGGTGTAAAAATTATTGCCCTGTGGGTGGAAGATGCCCGCAGTGCTTACGAGGAAACGGTGAAGCGTGGCGCTAAATCCTTTATGGAGCCAACGGTGGAAAAAGACGAGCATGGCGAAGTGGTACGTTCCGGCATTTATACCTATGGCGAAACGGTACACCTGTTTGTAGAGCGCAAAAACTATAAAGGTGCTTTTTTACCGGGCTTCAAAGAATGGAAAAGCGATTATAATCCGGCGTCAACCGGCCTGAAATTCATTGACCACATGGTGGGCAACGTGGGCTGGAACCAGATGAACGCTACCGTAAAATGGTACGAGGACGTGATGGGATTTGTCAACTTCCTGTCTTTCGACGATAAACAAATTACAACCGAGTACTCAGCGCTGATGAGTAAGGTGATGAGCAACGGCAACGGTCGCATCAAATTCCCGATCAATGAGCCTGCCGAGGGCAAAAAGAAATCGCAGATCGAAGAGTACATTGACTTTTACGAAGGCGCCGGCGTTCAACACTTAGCCCTGGCTACCGACGATATCATTAAAACAGTGACTGACCTGAAAGCACGCGGTGTTGAATTTTTACCTCCTCCTCCCCAGGCTTATTATGATGATATTCCAAGAAGGCTTGGCGTTCACATGGACATTATGAAAGAAGACATTTCCAAATTACAGGAGCTGTCTATCTTAGTGGATGCCGATGAGGAAGGTTACTTATTACAAATCTTTACCAAGCCTGTAGAGGACCGTCCGACTTTGTTCTATGAGATCATCCAGCGCATGGGCGCCAAAGGCTTTGGTGCCGGTAATTTCAAAGCGCTGTTCGAGTCTATCGAAAGAGAGCAGGCTCTGAGAGGTACATTGTAATTGACCCTTCGACTATGCTCAGGGTCCGTTTCGATCAGGCTCTGAGTGCGAAAAACAAAAAAACTCCCGGGAGGAATCTTCCGGGAGTTTTTTTGTTTGTCATGACCTACGAAGTGAAGAGCAAGGGCGAATCATCCGATGGCTTCGTTCTGATAGTTATTGGGACAGCACCATTCCTTGACTGGTCAGGACGCGTCGTGACTCGAAGTCAACAACAGAAATATCACTTAACAATCATTAAGTGGCATATAATTACCCATCTAAATCCCTACATTTGGTGATATACTCAAACTCATGAATTTCATCAAAAACATATTTGGCAAAAAAGACGCCTCGACCGATAAACCGGCACCCTTATCCTATAATGAATTCTGGACCTGGTTCGGGCAGCACGAGCAGGCGTTTCTGAAAGCGGTGCAAGACCGCAACGATATTGAAAAAGAGTTCTTCGACCCGCTTTCCGCGAAGCTGGCCGAGATCAAAGAGGGTTATTTCTTTCTTACGGGGATGCCCGATAAGCAAACGGCGGAACTGATCTTTACACCGGATGGCGTGACCAAGAACATTGTATTTGCCGAAGAGCTGGTGGCCGCTGCACCACCGATGGCCAACTGGATGTTCACGGCACTAAAGCCGGCGATTGCTATCGATCATGTCAGCATTAAAATGGCGGGCTATGATTTCCATAAGGATAACATGCATTTTTATTTCAGCAACGATCCTGGCTGCCCTGACAACATCGACATTACGGTTGTTCATGATGATTTCACGGAAGAGCAGAAATCGCCGATTACCAATGGCTGTTATATTTTCCTGGACAATTTCCTCGGCGAATTAAATTTCGTGAATATGATCGATATTTTGCGTGTGACCGGAAGAAGCACCATGGAAGCGGGGAAAGAGCTGGTACCGATAGCCAAACTGAAAGATTACCTGCTGTGGCGTGAAAAAGAATTTATTGAAAAATACGAAGGTACGAGGCGGGAAACGGATGTAGATAATTACTCCATGTTACAAGCCGAGCTGGAAAGCGGAAATATGCTGATCGCCATCATGAACATGAACCTGCTCAACTGGGACGCCAAAGCCTCTCATCCCTGGATCATGACTGTGGAAATTGAATACGATGGAAATGCGACCGGCGGCATGCCGGATAAAAAAACAATGGCACAGCTCGACCAGATCGAAGAAGAGATTATTGCTCAGCTGAAAGATACGGATGGCTACCTGAACACGGGCCGGCAAACTGCTGAAAATATCCGGGAGATTTATTTTGCCTGCAAGGAGTTCAGGAAACCTTCCAAAGTACTACACACCTTGATACGAGAGCATTCGGGAGGCCTGAAAATCAGCTACGACATCTATAAAGATAAATACTGGCAGTCCTTCGACCGCTTTATAAAGCGCTAAACTACGCAATGCCCGGTAAGTGTGGAAGTCTTTATACAGCTTTTGCGCGTTTTGAAGAGGTATAAGAGAGCTCATGAGTGAGAGCTCATGAGTTTTTCAACAGAGGCCGATTCAACAGATACTCATTCAGTCCTTCCTAATCCTCACTAAATTCAGGCGGATATATATTCCCCTACCGGCCGCCCTTTTTTTTCCTATTATTGCGATGGCTACTACAGCCGTTTTATGTAGATAAAGCAGGTTTGGTCTATTGGTATTTACGAAGCCAACAAGGCCGGCATGTTAACCTGCTGCTACTCTTATTGGGTTTGGAAACCTGGTAACGAGTAGCCATCAATGTAGAAACAGGTTGATTATGGACCGGAGAAACTATCCGTGGTTTCGACAGATCTTTTTTTGTTCTTAAGTTAAATTGGTACTCTTTTTATTATCTCAATATTCTTTGTTTATGGACCGCTTTTCTATTCAATCAATTTTTAAAACTAAACCAATGAAAAAACTAACATTCGCGATCGGTCTATTTGGACTTTGTTGTTTAAATGATTTGCACGCTCAGGTTGTAAGTACGTTCGCGGGAACTATCGGTGGTCCCGGATCTACCGATGGAACAGGAACATCGGTCCGCTTTAATTTTCCTTACAGTGTCTGTTCCGACGCCTCGGGAAATCTCTACGTGGCAGATTTCGTAAGCCATAAGATCAGAAAAATAAGCGCTTCAGGTATCGTCAGCACCTTAGCCGGCTCCGGATTGGCAGGTTCCGCGAACGGCACGGGATCCGCAGCAAGCTTTAATTATCCCCAGGGGATATGCGCCGATGCTTCCGGCAATATTTATGTTGGCGACACTTACAACAACATGATCAGAAAAATCACTTCTGCCGGCGTGGTAAGCACATTCGCCGGATCGGGCGTAACGGGTAATGCTGACGGCACAGGCACAGGCGCCAGCTTCAGCCATCCGCAGGGAATTTGCTTTGATGCCGGTGGAAATGTGTATGTGGCGGATGTCGGAAACCATAAGATCAGGAAAATCACACCTTCAGGTGTCGTCAGCACCTTTGCAGGCTCCGGCATTGCGGGTTCCGCCGACGGAACGGGAACGGCCGCCAGTTTTAACAGCCCGGCAGGCATCTGCATCGATGCGAATGGGGACATGTATGTGAGCGATTCTCAAAACCGTAAAATACGAAAGGTCACCTTATCGGGAGTCGTCAGCACGTTTGCAGGCTCGGGCACTTCCGGCGCCACGGACGGATTGGGAACGGCCGCCAGTTTTGCAAGTCCTGTCGGGATTTGCATTGACGCATCGGGTACTATTTACGTCGCGGATGCTTCCAATGCGAAAATCAGGAAAATAACCCCGTCGGGCCTTGTCAGCACCTTCTTAGGTTCGGGTATCGCGGGAGATCTTGACGCAACAGGCACCGCTGCCAGGTTCTGGAATCCTTACGGCATCTGTTCCGACATTTCAGGAAACCTTTACATCGCGGATTCCGATAATCATAAAATCAAAAAAAGCACGCCTACCGGCGTCGTCACAACCTTTGCCGGTTCTCGGGCGCTGTCCGGCTCAACAGACGGAACAGGAACATCCGCGCTTTTTTATAATCCGCAGGGGCTTTGCTCGGATGCGTCCGGCAATATTTATGTGGCGGACTATAGCAACCAGGAAATCAGGCAAGTCACTTCCTCCAGCGTAGTCACTACTTTCGCAGGCTCTACTACTCCAGGCTCAACCAATGGTACAGGGAGCGCAGCCAGCTTCTTTAATCCCATGGGTGTTTGTTCCGATGCATACGGTAATATTTATGTGGCCGATACCTATAACCATAAAATCAGAAAAATAGCTCCTTCAGGATCTGTTACAACATTTGCCGGTTCCGGATCGGCGGGATCAGCGGATGGATTGGGCACGGCCGCTACGTTCAATGAGCCCGCGGGAGTCTGTTCAGACATTAATGGAAATATCTATGTGGCTGACGGAGCAAGCCGAAAAATAAGAAAAGTAACGCCTGCCGGGCTGGTAACTACATTGGCGGGTTCCGGAGCCGCAGGCTCGACCAATGGCACGGGAGCAGCCGCCAGCTTTTATTATCCACAGGGCATTTGCATCGATGCGGCAGGGGATCTTTATATTGCCGATTATCCAGATCATAAAGTAAGAAAAGTCAGCTCCGCAGGCCTTGTCACAACGTTTGCCGGTTCGGGAATAAGCGGCTCAACAGACGGTGCCGCTGCTTCCGCTACCTTTTATAATCCGGCGGGACTATGTTCCGATGCCTCCGGAAATATCTATGTCGCAGATTTCGGAAACAATAAGGTCAGGAAAATTACGCCGTCGGGAATCGTCAGTACGCTGGCAGGCTCCGGCACTCCGGCTTCGGACGATGGCATCGGGGTTTCCGCCGGATTTAGCGGGCCCTCAGGCATATGCCTCGACGCGTCGGGTAACATTTTCGTCTCAGATTACAACACACATAAACTCAGGAAAATAACCTTTTGTACGGAGCCGCCGGCACCGGCCAATAATACCGCATCGGCCAGCATGCAGGTATGTGTTGGAAACAGCACGACCTTATCTGCCATAGGTTCTGGAACCGTTAATTGGTTTTCCGGTTCAACGGGCGGAATGCCAATTGCTACTGGCGCTACCATAAGCACTTCGAATACCCTGACAGCAGGAAGTTATATTTACTATGCAGAAGATATGACCTGCATGAGCAGCTTAACCAGAACAGCTATTTCTTTTACAGTAAATCCAAAGCCTACCATTTCCGTAAACAACGGATCAGTCTGTTCAGGGAGCTCATTTTCGATCGTGCCCGGCGGAGCCAATACCTATACCATTTCCGGAGGCTCGTTCAACGTATCGCCGACCGCAACGAACACTTACAGCGTCACAGGCACCAGCGTACAAGGCTGTGTCAGCTCCAATACGGCAATCAGCACCGTATCGGTGAATCCAAAGCCTACCATTTCCGTAAACAGCGGATCGGTCTGTTCAGGGAGCTCATTTTCGATCGTGCCCGGCGGAGCCAATACCTATACCATTTCCGGAGGCTCGTTCAACGTATCGCCGACCGCAACGAACACTTACAGCGTCACAGGCACCAGCGTACAAGGCTGTGTCAGCTCCAATACGGCAATCAGCACCGTATCGGTGAATCCAAAGCCTACCATTTCCGTAAACAGCGGATCGGTCTGTTCAGGGAGCTCATTTTCGATCGTGCCCGGCGGAGCCAATACCTATACCATTTCCGGAGGCTCGTTCAACGTATCGCCGGCCACAACGAGCACCTACAGCATCACGGGCACCAGCGCACAGGGCTGCGTCAGCTCCAATACGGCAGTCAGCACCGTATCGGTGAATCCAAAGCCTACCATTTTCGTAAACAGCGGATCGGTCTGTTCAGGGAGCTCGTTTTCGATCGTGCCTGCCGGAGCCAATACCTATACCATTTCCGGAGGCTCGTTCAACGTATCGCCGGCCACA
>CAZIYT010000005.1:442001-537510 GCA_964543545.1 uncultured Flavobacterium sp.
CAGCGCACAGGGCTGCGTCAGCTCCAATACGGCAGTCAGCACCGTATCGGTGAATGCTTCGCCGATCATAACGGCAATTAGCAACTATAGTGTGATATGCAGCGGACAAAGCGCCACCTTAACGGCCGTCGGTGCCAGTACCTATACCTGGAATACAGGAGTTAGCCTGCCGACCATAACAATATCTCCAACCGTAACCACCACTTATACCGTTTCCGGGACCAATGCTTTGGGCTGCAACAATAGTTCGACCTTTACGCAAAGTGTGAGCACTTGTACAGGCATAGAATCTCCTTCTGAGCCCATGAATGCCATTAGTCTTTTTCCTAATCCGGGCAATGGTATTTTTACGATCAGATTAAATGCAACAGCACAGGTAGTCCTCACCAATCATTTGGGAGACATTATATTTGATGACATTCTGAATGAAGGAGAACAGTTCATCGATATTCAACAACAAGCAGCCGGAATGTATATTGTGACCGTAAAGAATGACAATCATTACACGGTATTTAAGCTCATGAAGCAATAGCTATTCTAAATCCCGGGATTTCGGTTCCGGGATTTTTTTGTCAAAAAACCGGGCACAACCAGGTCTGTTGCCGTTTACACCGGGTCAGCATCTACCTGCAAACGGTAAATACTTTTTTTATTGTGGTATTGCAGCAGATCGATTTCCTGCTTCAATAAATTACGCACCTGCGTCGGAGAGTATTCCCGGTTTATTTTCAGGAGAACGCGCTTGTGGTATTGATCCTTGATCTTGGCGACCAGTGGAAATTCAGGGCCGAGCATCATGCCGCCGAACACCGGCTTCAGTTGTCGGGCCAGCTGCTCCGCCAGGTCATTTACCGTGGCAAGGTCCTTTGAAACTACCGTCAGCTCGATGACGCGCGTGAAAGGCGGATAATGGTACTGCTCACGCTCCGGGATCTGCGATTGGTAAAACTGCAGGTAATTATCGGCCAGCACATGGGTAATGACTTCGTGCTCCGGCTGATTGGTCTGGATATATACCGTTCCTTTTTTCTGCTTCCGCCCTGCCCTGCCGCTTACCTGCACAATAAGCTGGTACGCCTTTTCATAAGAACGGAAATCCGGAAAATTCAGCACACTGTCTACATTGAGTACTCCCACCACACTCACATGATCGAAGTCTAAACCTTTTGTCACCATCTGGGTTCCTACAAGAATATCGATATTTCCGAGCTCAAACTCATCAATGAGCTGCTTGTAGGCATATTTGCTGCGGGTGGTGTCGAGGTCCATGCGCGCCACTTTGGCCGTCGGAAAAAAGATCTCGATCTCCTCTTCTATTTTCTCGGTACCGAAGCCTTTGTACTTTAAATTATTGTTGCCGCAGGCCTGGCAGCTGGTGGGCGGCTGCATGGTATAGCCGCAGTAGTGGCAGCTGAGCTTGTTGCTTTGCTTGTGATAGATCAGCGCCACATCGCAATGTGTGCAATGGGGGATCCAGTGACAGGCGCTGCATTCCGTATAGGGCGCAAAGCCGCGGCGGTTCTGAAATAAGATCACCTGCTCTTTCCTGGCGAGTGCTTCGGTAATGGCCGTCACGAGCTGATGCGAAAAAATGGATTTGTTCTGTTGCTGCTGCGTTTCTTTTTTCAGATCGCAGATCACCATATCCGGTAAAGCCGCATTGCCGAAGCGTTGCGTAATCCGCACCAGCCCGAATTTATCCTGGAGCGCATTGTAATAGGTTTCAAAAGAAGGAGTAGCTGTTCCGAGCAGCACCTTTGCCTTATGCAGGCCTGCCAGGTACATGGCTGCATCGCGGGCATGGTAACGCGGCGCCGGGTCCTGCTGCTTATACGAATTGTCGTGCTCCTCGTCGATCACGATGAGGCCCAGGTTGGTAAATGGCAGGAACACGGCAGAGCGTGTCCCCAGAATGATGTTGAAATGCTTTCCGTCGATGCGGTTCCCGTTTTCCTGGATGATAGAGGTCCAGATCTCCACACGTTCGTTCTCACTGAACTTGGAATGGTAGATCCCGACCGAATCGCCAAAGACGGCGCGGATGCGGTTAATGAGCTGCGTTGTGAGCGCAATCTCGGGAACCAGGTATAGCACTTGCTTCCCTTCGGATATGACCTTATGGATCAGCTCCGAGTAGATTTCCGTTTTGCCGCTTCCCGTCACACCGTGCAGCAAGACTGCCTGCTTGCTTTCAAACTGCTGTGCGATGTCTTTCACCGCCTGCTGTTGAATGGCATTGAGCGTTTTGGTGGTTCGTTCCTTATGATCGAATAACAAACGGCTGGTTTCCAATTCCGTTTCGATGAGGATCTCCTTTTTTACCAGGCTCTTGATGACGGCTGTATCAACGGTTTTGAGCAATAGTGATTTTTTGATCAGGCCCAGCTGCTTCGCCGTTTCTTCCGATTTCAGGAGATGTAACACCAGCAATAAAACCTCAGCCTGCTTAAAGGCTTTTTTCTCCAGGGTATCCAGCACATCTTTCAGCTGCAGCTCATTTTTCAATAAGTCGGGGTTCACACCGATATAAGCCACCAGCTTAGGCTTGTACTTATCTTTTACCTCTTCGTAAATAACAACGGCGCCTTTTTTGATGAGCTTATTGATAAAGACCTGCACCGTCTTAATGCCCAGCATGACGGCCACATCGTCGAAGCTCAGCGAGGCGCTGGATTGCAGGGCTTCCAGGACGTTATGCTCTTTTTCCGTAAAGTAATCATAGGGCATTTCGTCGAGGCTGAAATTCGGGTTGAGCGTCACGTGCGATGTGCTGCTGAGCTTCAGGCCACTCGGCAAAGCCGCATTCATCACATCGCCCGGGTTGCAGACGTAATAATGCGAGATCCAGTCCCAGAGCTTCAGCTGGGTATCCGTGATAATTGGCTCCTCATCGAGGATGCTGTCGATATATTTGGCTGTATAATCTTTGGGCGGCGTGTGATGGATGTTATAAACAATAGCCGTATAGAACTTGGATTTCCCGAACTGAACGATCACTCGCTTTCCCACAGCCATAACTTCATTCAGCTCTTTGGGAATGCGGTACGTGAATTTATTCGGCACCGAGAGCGGTACGATCACATCAATGAATATGGTGTCGTTGTTTTCCAATTTTAAAACCACATAGGGTCATTAAAATGACCATTTATATAAACCATATAAGACATATGAGGTCATGTAAGGCAATGGTCGTTTATACAATTCAATAAATATGGTTGCTCAGGCAGTTGGATAGTTTCTATTCTATTGGCAATTTATTGTTCTACTTATATGTTCTTACATGCCTTATATGGTTCAATATGCTCTAAATATTTAACTGATAAACGCTGCCAGGAGCACACCGGCTATCATGGAAGCGATCTTGGCAAGGTTGTACTTATGGTTTTCGCTGGTTTCAAACATGATGGCCGTGGAGATATGTAAAAAGATCCCGATCACGATCCCGAAAGATAATTTGAGGAAACCATCGTAATTCTGAACTCCCACGGAATTCAGTACGTAGCTGATGAGGCAGCCCAGCGGTGCCATGAGCGCAAAGCCAAGCAACAGTATAAAGGTTTTTGTTTTCGATGCATGATGCTCCAGTAATAAAGTAACAAAAGCAATGGCAATGGGAATGTTATGCAGCGTGATCCCGAAGATGAGCGATTGCTGTGTCGACAGCATGGTATTGGCCGCCGTATCCGCAATCATGCCGCTTTGATAGATGGGCAGCCCTTCCAACAGGGAGTGCAGGTAAAGGCCGGTGATCATGCCCAGGGGCAAATGCTTTTTGCAGGAATCGCTGTGCGCGTGCACATGCCCGTGCTCGATACCGGCACTGAAATACTCGATGATGATCTGGATGAAAAAACCAACCAGGATAAACAGGCCGATGATCTTCCCGTTGGCTCCTTCATAAGCCTCCGGCAACAGGTGTGTCACCGAAATGGCAAAGAGGTATGCCGCGCTGAAAGCCAGGAGAAAACGGAGGTTCCTGCCCTTGATCTTCAACGACAAAAAGATCAGCCCGGTGACAATCACCGGCAGGGATAATAAAAGAGTTAAAAGCCACAAGCTCATTGTTTCTGCATCACTAAAATTAAACGTGGGGAAGTGCCGGGATCAAATTCCTGCAACTGGTAATTCCCGAAGGTATTCAGGATCTTCAGGCGACAGTCTTTTGCCAGGTTTTCAAAATATTGCCTGTCAAACAGCTTCACCCGCTCCTCGTAATGAAAGCTTTCGCCCTTGTCGGTGAAGTCAATGCCTTTGATGATGGTATTATTTTCGATGCGCTTGGAAATGGAAAAATCAATGCCTTCCATCGTTTTCGTATCATGAGGAACGATGATCTTTTTGACATATTCGGAGTTCAGGTAATCAAACACAAACAGCCCCCCCGGCTTAAGGGCTTTTTCTACCGCATCAAACACATGCAGGTCGTCTTCCCGTCTTTCGAAATAGCCAAAGCTGGTAAAGAGGTTGAACACCACATCAAAATAATTGGTCCGGAACAGTTTGCGCATATCGTGTTGATAGAACTGCAGCGTATCGTTGGCGCTTTTGCTTGCCTCTTCGATGCTTTTCGTGGATAGGTCCGTGCCTTCCACAAAATAGCCTTTGGAGTTCAGGTAAATGCTATGCCTTCCTTTGCCGCAGCATAAATCCCAACACCTGGCATGGTGATTTAGTTTAAGAAATTCCGTGATATTATCAATAAATACCGAGGCTTCGGAATAATCCCTGTTCTTATAGAGAATATGGTAATACGGCGTATCAAACCAGGATGAAAACCACTCTTTCTGCATAGCCTGCAAAGGTACTAAAACAAAAACACCGAACTAAATTAGTCCGGTGTTTTTTATAAGATAAAATATCTGTTACCTCGCCATCACCTTCACATACTGGAACTTGCCGTATTTCTGGGTATTTTGGTAATCTCCTTCGTATACAGGGCCACGCACCTGGTAAATCACTTTGAAATCAATTTTAGAAGCATCTCCGCCTTTGGCCGCTACATCCGCTTTGATCTTCTCCTGCAGGTTTTCTGCCCTCGTTTTGGCCAGCTCACGGTTGGATGGGAAGGCGTGCGTTGGTACCTGGGAAGCGCTGGACATGATCTTCACCACCGGGTTGCATTCTTTGGTCTTAGCCACGATCGCATCAATTAAGCTATTCCAGTCGGCTGCTTCACTCACTTCGTTTTTGTCGTAGGCAAAATAGTAACCGTAATTGACAGGGCTTCCGCAACCGGTATTAGCTCCATTGAAGGTAGACCTGCCGTTGTTGCCTGATTTCGTGTTATTACCATCATTGCCGCTGTTGTTAGAAGCAATAGGAGCTACGTCGATCACCAGTGTTTTTTCATACACTTTTTTAGCGGTCACGTTCATCGTCGTTAAGTACACCTTTTCCGACACTGCTCCGTTATTCTCACCAATGAGGTCATAGTTCACATCTTTCGTCAGCTCAATGCCTTTGAGGCGTCCTTTAGCATCCGTTACTCCGCTGTATTTGCTGCCGTCGTTGCCTGTCAGGGTAATGTTGGTATTTGCCAATGGCTTACGCCTGGCGTTCACAGCCGTTACATTCAGGAACAGGTCGAAGGCTTTGGCCGGTTTTCCATCGAGGTATAGCACCTGCGTAATGGATTTGCTTCCTTTAATACCCACGGTATTGAAGCTGCTCACAGCCGATTTTTTACCGTTCGATTCGGCTACCAGGGTATACAATTTATCAAACGCTAAAGGCGTACCGTCTTTTTTACCTTTGGCATCTACATCAAAACTGGTATCCGCACCGCCTTTTTCCGTTAAGGTGACTTTGGCATTCGGCACCGGTTGCTTGTCCTTAGGATTGTTGAGCACAATTGTATTCAGCACCACTCCTTTTTCCTTCACCTTCACTTTTCCTAACAGGGCCACAGGCTCCAGGTTGATCTCTTTTTTGATCTCCTGGTAAGTCACATCATTCGTCACGTACAGGTCTTCGTTATAGAACTCCTCGCCTTTGCTCTGGTAAGAGAAATTATAATTCTTGTTAGGAGGTAAAATGGTGGAGAAAGTACCGTTTGCTTTTGGCCTGTAACGTCCTACGATCTCGCCGGTTTCCTTATTGGTCACCACAATTTCAAGATCATCCGGAAGCTTTTCGTTGTCGGCAGGAATGATAGAGCCTTTAAACAAAGCCAGTGGCTTTTCTTTCGCATCCGGAATAAACATCATGTAAATGTCTTTCTCACCGAAGCCGCCTTCCTTGGAAGAGGAGAAGTAACCGCGCTTGCCATCGGGAGAAGTCACAAAGAAGATATCGTCGCCCGGCGTATTGATCGGGTAACCCATATTCACCACTTCCGAGAATTTTTTATCTTCTTCGATGATGGAAACAAAAATATCGAAACCACCCATCGTTCTGTGACCATTGGATGAGAAGATCAGGGTCACACCGTCGGGATGAATGAAAGGACCATCTTCATCGTATTTGGTATTGATGGTTGGACCTACGTTTTGGGCAAGACTCCATTTACCGTTCGGCAGTTTCACGCAGCGGTAGATATCGCGCCCGCCGTAGCCGCCCGGCCTGTCGGACACAAAATACAGGGTGTTGTTGTCAGCGCTTAAACAGGCATGCGTTTCCCAGTATTTGGTATTCACATCCGAGCCGAATTGCTGCAAAGAGCTCCAGTCCTTACCGTCCCAGGTGCTGAAGAATACGTCGCCGCCGCCTTTACCGAGATCCTGGTACACAATGAGTGTTTGCCCGTCGGGAGTAAGATTGATGGAAGCCTCGTTACCGTTGGTGTTGATGAACTCACTCACCGGCTTTGGCTTCGACCAGATGTTGTTATCATCTTTGTAGGCAACCACAATGTCTTCATAATATTGTCCATCCAGTGCTTTCTCTCCGCCGGTAGATGTATTTCTGCGGGTCGTGTAAATGATCATACGCTCATCTGCGCTCAGTACCGGGCTGAAATCAGGATACTCGCTGTTGATGCTGTCGCCGAGGTTTTCCACTTTCACATTGATGGGAGCGGCTACCAGCTCTTTCGCATAAGCGGTCTGCATTTTCAGGAAGGCTACATTTTCCTGGTTCGCCTTGTCCTTGGCATAATTCTTTTCAAAATAATCGTACTGAGCATTGGCCTCATCGAATTTATAATTCAGGTGCAGGGCTTTTCCGTAGAACAGGTAAGCCATTGGCGGAGCTGCCTTTTCGGCAGCATTATCAGGATCGTAATTTTTGGTAATGTTGGTAATGGATTTCGCCAGGTACCTTTCCGCCCAGGTTTTTTTTGTAGGGGAATTGAGGTAGCAATAACCCACGTTGTAATTGATATTGGCCGAAGAAGAATCGATCTTATAGGCCTGCAGGAAATTTTTCAGGGCCATATCATAATTCTCCTCCATCAGCAGGAAGGTGCCTTCCTTGAAATAATCGGAGTAACTCCCTGAAGGCAATTGCGCTTTCAACAGCTGGGAGCCAAATAATATGCTTATAAAAATGAGGGAATACTTCTTCATATAATTAGTTTAAAACAAGTTAACAAAAATAGTATAATTTAGATATAAAGCATTATTTGGTCGATAAAAAAATCCCGCTCGTTGGCGGGATTTTAACATTTTAAGAAGTGCGGGTGGTGTCCCAGGCCTCAAGGTAATCGGCCACTTTGCGTAAGAAGCTTCCGCCCAAAGAGCCGTCTACAACCCTGTGATCGTAAGACAGGGAAAGGAACATAAAATGCCTGATCGCGATCACGTCTCCCTGGGGCGTTTCGATCACGGCCGGTTTCTTTTTAATCGTACCTACTGCCAGGATCGCTACCTGCGGTTGCAGGATAATCGGCGTGCCCATCACGTTACCAAAGCTGCCCACATTACTGATCGTAAATGTTCCGCCCTGGATCTCGTCCGGCGACAGTTTATTGGCGCGTGCCCTCGCTGCGAGGCCGTTCACGTCTTTGGTGATGCCTACCAGATTTTTGGTATCCGCATGCTTGATCACCGGCACAATTAAGTTACCTGTCGGTAAAGCCGTCGCCATACCGATGTTGATATTTTTACGCTTGATGATCTTGCTGCCCGTCTGGTCCACAGACACGTTGATCATCGGGTAATCTTTGATCGCTTTCACAACCGCCTCAATAAAGAGTGGCGTGAAGGTGATTTTTTCGCCCTCGCGTTTTTCAAATTCTTTTTTGATCTTATCTCTCCACTGAACCAGGTTCGTCACATCGGCCTCTACGAAAGAAGTCACGTGTGGCGACACATGCTTGCTCATCACCATGTTGTCGGCAATCATTTTACGCATGCGGTCCATCTCGATGATCTCATCGTCGGCACCTACCGATACGGCAGGGCGTTGAACCAGCACTGTATTAGCAGGTACACCCATTGCGTCTTTGGAAGCCGGAGCGGATGTCGTTGCCGCTTTCTCTTCGGTTTTAGCAGTGCTTTGTGTAGCCGCCTGCTTGTTCCTGTTTGGCAGGTAAGCCAGGATATCGGCTTTCGTAACTCTGCCTTCCTGGCCCGTGCCTTTGATGGCATCGAGCTCCTGCAAAGAAATGCCTTCTTCTTTGGCAATGCTTTTCACAAGCGGAGAGTAGAATTTATCGGATGAGGAATAATCGTTGTTAGCGGCTGTTTCCGAAGATTTTGCCGGAGCAGATGTGCTGGCAGCCTCTGTCACCTTGGCTGTTTCCTGGGCAGGAGCAGTAGTTTTAGGAGCCTCGCTCACCGCCGCGTCTGCATCAGACGAAATAATGGCGATCACAGCACCTACCTGCACCACATCATTTTCATTGAATAATTTTTTGATCAGCTTTCCTTCAAAGGGCGAAGGAATCTCGGAGTCAACTTTATCGGTGGCAATCTCCAGGACCGTCTCATCAATCTTTACAGAATCCCCTTCATTTTTGGTCCATTTTATAATAGTTGCTTCCGCAACACTTTCACCCATTTTGGGCATTGTTAATTCAAATTGTGCCATTTTAAATCAATAAATGTAGAACGCAAAAATAAGGTAATATAGCTATTACACAAACTTTTAAATGGAATGAATTACAATACAGGGGTATTTTTAAGTCCAAATCTGAAAAACTTCAAGGAAAATACGCTTCATAGCATTGTGTATTACTAATCATCGCATTAATGCTGCCTTATTTTAGGGCGCCCGGGCGGGCCATCGCGACTCGCTCTTTGTTTGCACTGCGTGACAAACAAAGGAGCTCAAACAGATCGCTTTGTCCCTGGCGCAGCTTACTTCAGGAATAGAAGTAAATCCGCAAACTAAGCACAATTGCGTAAAGGATAGAACGTAAATCCTTTTACGGAACGTAGTGGAGTATAAGATTGAAGTGAAAGCCTGACCCTTCCGCGTTCTTTTTTGCGGAAGGGACACGCCCAATTAACTTTTCTCTTAAAGAATAGCATTACATTCTTCCAGCGTTTTCGTAAATCATAACATCGCCGGAAGCCTTTGCCTAAGTGCTTAGCTGGCAACCACCTCAATAAAACCAACCGAATCGGAGCGTTTTACGGTAAGCGACCTGGAATAATTGAGGATGGAATCGATCACAGAATTGGAAATATCCGGAATTTCAACGGGCATCACAGCCTGTTGCTTGTTTTTAGTGGATTTTTCGGATGTAGAAACAAGAGTAGAAGTTTTATGCATAGAAATTGGTTAGAGTTTGAATAAAAAACGCAGCTTGCAGCCCTTTATTGCGCAGGGATTTATTTTTTTGCAAAAACCGCGCCCCGCCGGGGCTCAAAAGGCAGCTGCCCAGGCAGGCTCTATCCCTTGCCAGGAGCCGTCCGGGGCATGATGCGGCTCAAAAACTGAAGGCCTCTTGAAAAGGCAAATTTATAGAAGCCCACACCGTGGTCGGTGCCCACTTTCTCATAGATCCGGCGGCGGCTCTTTTCCATGCCACGCTTCGACATACCTACCTCTGCGGCAATCTGCTCATTGGTTTTTCCTTCAAACAGCAAGGGCAGAATATCTTTCTGCCGCTTTGTAAAACGCCTTTTCTCTCCCAGCCTGGGATGGATGTAGATGCCACCATCCCTCACCTTCATGATCGCTTTTACCAGGACACTAATGTCGCCGGCAATCTCGTCTTTGGGAATAAAACCGCGCGCGCCGCGCGCCAGGTAATTTTCCACCAGCAGGAACTCATTATGAAGCGTGAGGATCAGCACTTTTGTTTCCGGGAAATCTTTCATCAGGTGGGTCATCGCCTCATTGCCATCCATCACAGGCATGTCCAGGTCGAGCAGGACCACATCCGGGCGCTTGGATTGCAGCAGCTTCAACAGCATTTTACCATTAGAGGCTTCTCCGGCTATTTTAATATTGTAGTGACACAGGTCGCCAATAATGGCTTTCCTGAGGAGTTCTTTATCCTCTGCGATAATAATTTCGATAGCTTTTTCCATAAACAGAATTGACGTAATACTAAAGGAGCCGAATAAATTCAAATGAAAGCGTACAGATGGAACGGGGGACAATGCCTTAAAAATACTCATTTTTTCTGCATGTCTCCACAAATTAACACTGTTATTAATTATTTCTTTAAATGCATGCAGGTGCCGTAAATTTTGCAGCCAAGACTTTTTTTTAAGTAATTTTGGTACATAACCTGAAAAACTATGTCAGTTAAAACTATCCTTGCTGTGTTCCTGATCACGGCATTATCCATTGCGGGCCTCACCTACTACACGTCGGCTTACGCCAAAAACGACAGCCAATTTATCAACCCGGCCTACAAGGAATACATTGCCGCTTATACCGCCGGCTTTGTGCCCGTAGAAAGCAAGATCACCATTGTGCTGCAGGAAGAAACAGCCAATGCCATAGAAGAAGGAAAGGAAACGGCAAACACCCTGTTTGAATTCAGCCCCGCCATAGAAGGGACACTCACCTGGCTCGATAAAAAGACCATCGAGTTTAAGCCCGCCCAACGACTCAACAACAACCAAACCTATAAGGCGAAGTTCCACCTGGGAGAGGTGCTGGAAGTAAGCAGCGAGCTTAAAAACTTTGAGTTCGAATTCTCTACCCTCAGGCAGGCCATGGAGATCAGCATCGGCAATTACAAAACCGGCGATAACAATACGCTGGAAGTAGACGGTACGCTGGCTACAGCCGATTATGCCGATAACCTCCTGGTAGAAAAAACAATGCAGGTAAGCCAGGGCTCTCAGAACCTGCAGGTAAACTGGCTGCATGAAAACTCCACCACGCACCACTTCACGATCAGTAATGTTCAGAAAGGAAAAGGCAACCTGATCATCGCATACAATGGCGAACCGATCGGCGCTTCCGAACAGGGAAAACAGGAAGTGACGATACCGAACACCAACGAATTTACCCTGCTCAATGTACTGGTGAACAATGAGCCCGACCAATACATCACCCTCCAGTTTTCTGACAAAATAGACCCGAGGCAAAACCTCGAAGGCCTGATCTCCATCAGTAATGCCGGAAATGCCACCGCCGATGTTTCGTATAACGAATACGGCGAAGCCATTGAAAAACTACCGGCCACTGAAAACAAGCTGACCTTCATGATCGAGAACAATGCGATCAAAATATACACCGCCGAGCGCTATACGGATAGCCGCGATATCGTGATCAGCAATGGCCTCAAAAACAGTGATGGCAAACACTTAAAGGAAGCCATCACCTACTCCGTATTTTTTGAAGACCTCAAGCCTTCGGTGAAACTGGTGGGCAAAGGCGTGATCCTGCCGAGCTCCAACGGGCTTATCTTCCCTTTTGAAGCGGTGAACCTCAACGCCGTGGACGTGAGGATCACCCGCATCTATGAAAAAAACATCCTGCAGTTCCTGCAGGTGAATAACCTCGAAGGCAGCCAGGAGCTCCGCCGCGTGGGCAAGCTGGTCGTGAAGAAAAAAATAGCCCTGCAACCGAACGGGAACCCGGTGCGCAACAAATGGAACAAATACTCCATCGACCTGTCTTCCCTGATCAAAGCAGAGCCCGGAGCCTTATACAATATCCGCCTGAGCTATAACCGCCATTATTCCATTTACAATTGCGAAGGCGATACGGCTTCGCACGGCGAGGAGGATGTATACACCGACACGGAATCGGACAAGGATGAGAAGGACTGGGATTACTACAACTCCTACGACGATTACTACGATGATTATTACTACTACGATTATTCGGAAAGAAACAACCCATGCTCCAAAGCATATTACAATAACAAGTCGGTAAACCGGAATATCCTGGCTACCAACATCGGCCTCATTGCCAAGCGCGGGAACAACGGGCAGATCAACATCTTTGCCTCGGACCTTATTTCGGCCAAACCCCTGGGCAACGTGAGCATTGAAGCTTACGACTACCAACAGCAGAAACTGAAACAGGTGGCGACCAACGCCGAGGGCATTGCCGTTCTGGACAGCAAGCAAAAACCCTTTGTGCTGATTGCCAAACGCGGACAGGAACGTACTTATTTAAAGCTCGACGATGGAAGCTCACTTTCCTTAAGCTCTTTTGAGGTAGACGGTGATGTGGTGCAAAAAGGCATCAAAGGATTTATCTACGGTGAGCGCGGTGTATGGCGCCCCGGCGACAGCCTCTACCTGTCTTTCATTCTCGAAAACAAAGAAAAAGAATTCCCGGAAAATTATCCGGCTTCCCTGGAGCTGATCAATCCACAGGGGCAAATCGTACAAAAACTAACGCGCACCAGGCATCTCGACGGCTTTTATAATTTCTCGACGCGTACCGAGAATGCCGCCCCTACCGGCGTGTACCTGGCAAAGGTCAAAGTGGGCGGTGCGGTGTTCACTAAAAATATCCGCATCGAAACCATTATGCCGAACCGCCTGAAAATAAACCTGGCCTACAACCGGGATATGATCTACAGCAGCGACCTCAGCCTCAATAGTCCGCTGGAAATCAAATGGCTGCATGGCGCGCCGGGCCGCAACCTCGAAGCCAAGATCGACGTGTCGCTCTCGCAGACGGAAACACAATTTAAAAACTACAAAGGCTACACCTTCGATAATCCAGCACAGAATTTCTATTCGGAAACACAAACCATTTTCACGGGCCGCACCGACGACAATGGCCTGATGAATGTGAATGCCCCCTTGAATGATACCAAAAATGCACCGGGTTTCCTGTCCGCCAATTTCACCATCAGGGCTTTTGAGGAAGGCGGCTCTTTCAGCACCGACCGCTTCAGCATCCCGGTATCGCCTTTTACCCATTATGTGGGCATCAAAGTACCGGAACCGAAAGAGAACGACAGCTACCTGGAAACGGATATCGGCCATAAAGTAGAGATTGCCACCGTGGATGAATTCGGCAAGCCAACATCCCGCAACAGCATCGAAGTAAAAGTGTATAAGCTCGACTGGCGCTGGTGGTGGGATAACTACAACCAGGATCTTTCCTCGTACATCGGCAGCAATTACCATGAGCCAATCTATAGTGAACAACTCTCTTCCTCCAATGGCAAAGCGCAGTTCAACCTGCGCGTGAACCGCCCGAGCTGGGGCCGCTACCTCGTGTACGTGAAAGATACGGAAAGCGGGCACGCTACCGGGAAGATCGTCTTCATCGACTGGCCAAGCTGGGCAGGCAAATCGCCGAAAGGCAATGAAGGCAGCAATGTCTTGACCATCAACACCGACAAAACGGAATACAAGGTAGGCGATAAAGCCAAACTGCTGATCCCAAGTCCGGCGGGCGGAAAAGTATTAGTAAATATTGAGAACGGCAGCCGCACGCTGTTGAGCAAATGGATCGATACGAAAGAAGGAACCACAGACTATGAATTTACGGTAACCAAAGACATGACACCGAATATTTATGCCTTTGTACACCTGATCCAGCCGCATGCACAAACGGCCAATGACCTGCCGATCCGGCTCTATGGTGTGACTTCCCTGATGATCAAAGATGAGAATACGATCCTGAAACCGCAGATCGCCACCTCATCGGTATGGAAGCCCGAAAGCCAGGAAACAGTGAAAGTGAGCGAGGCCAACGGAAAGGAAATGGCCTATACCCTGGCCGTAGTGGATGAAGGCTTGCTGGACATTACCCGCTTTAAAACGCCTGATCCCTGGAAAGCTTTTTATGCGAAGGAAGCCCTGGGCGTGAAAACCTGGGACGTGTATGACAATGTGATCGGCGCCTTCGGTAATGCCATGAGCCGCATCCTGTCGATCGGTGGCGACGACGATGCCAATATGAAACCGGAAAACAGCGCCCAGCGCTTCAAGCCGATGGTACGCTTTATCGGACCTTTCCACCTGAAAAAGGGAGAAACCGCCACACATAAGATCGACATTCCTCAGTATGTGGGATCGGTACGCGTGATGGTGATTGCCGGCTACAAAGGCGCTTACGGCAATTCGGAAAAAGCCGTTCCTGTGAGAAAACCGCTGATGATCCTCTCAACCTTACCACGTGTATTAGGCCCGGGAGAAGAGGTGGACCTACCTGTAACAGTCTTCGCGATGGAGAAGAAAGTAAAGGCGGCAACCGTTAGTATCTCTACGGATAAATTCATTCAGCCAGTGGGAGGCAGCTCGCAGACCGTTACCTTCAATGGCATCGGCGACAAGGTGGTGAACTTCCGCTTAAAGATCAAAGACATATTGGGTGTTTCGAAAGTAAAGATCACCGCCAAAGGCGCGGGTGAAACGGCTTCCGAAACCATCGAGATCGCCGTGAGGGCCAACAACCCGATGATCACCGATGCGGAGGAATTTTTACTGACCTCCTCCAAAAACCTGAATACGACGTATGTTCCGGTGGGCATCGGCGGCACCAACAAAGCTTATGTAGAGCTCTCGACCCTACCGGCTATCAACTTATCGCAGCGCCTGAATTACCTGGTGCAGTATCCGCACGGATGCGTGGAGCAAACCACCTCATCGGTGTTTGCCGGCTTATATATCAACGACATCAGCGAGCTCAGTGCCAACCAGAAACAATTCATCGACAATGCTACCAAAGCGGCTATTAATCGCCTGAAACAATTCCAGACCGCCAGCGGTGGCTTGTCCTACTGGCCGGGCCTGAACAATGCCGATGACTGGGGAACGAACTATGCAGGGCATTTCCTGCTGGAAGCGAAGCTGAAAGGCTATTCCCTGCCTTACGGCTTACTCGACAACTGGAAAAAATACCAGAAACAAAAAGCGCAAAGTTATGTGAACAACCGCAACACGGCTTACTATGGCGAAGACCTGACACAGGCTTACCGTCTGTATACCCTGGCCTTGGCCGGAAGCCCGGAGCTGGGCGCAATGAACCGCCTGAAAGAACGTTCCAACCTGGCGCCGGAAGTGAAATGGCGACTGGCAGCGGCGTATGCCTTGGCGGGACAGGCAGATGTAGCGAAGAAAATGGTCTTCAATATCCCGGCTAATTCCAAAGAGCAGCAGGATTATTATTACACCTATGGCAGCCGCGAACGCGACGACGCCATGATCCTGGAAACGATGACCTTGCTGAAAGACAATAACAATGCCTTCCTGAAGGTGAAATCCCTGGCAGTGAAGCTGGGTGATAACGTCTACTGGATGAGCACGCAGTCAACGGCTTATTGCTTAATGGCGATCAGCAAATACGCGAAGCTCAACGGCAATACCTCAGCGCTTGCGGCGGAAGTGAAAGCCGGCAATGAAACGGTGAGCGTGAGCGATTTCAATAAAGCGAAATACAGGATCGTGGAGCTGAAAAATCCGGATGCACAGGCTGCTATTAAGGTAAATGTGAAAGGCAGCGGCAACCTGTTCGTGCGCCTGATGAAACAGGGCATTCCTAAGGCCGGAGAGGAAGCCGACAAATTCAGCAACCTCGAATTGCTGGTGAATTACAAAACCCTCAACGGCAACCCGATTGATGTGGCGAATCTGGAACAAGGCACAGATTTCATGGCGGAAGTGAGCATTAAAAATCCGGGAGTACGCGGCATGTACCGTAACCTGGCGCTCTCGCAGATCTTCGCCAGCGGCTGGGAGATCCGCAACCAGCGTTTGGATAACATCACCTACCTGAAAGGCGATATCCCAACCTACCAGGACATCCGCGACGACCGCGTGTACAGCTACTTCGACCTTGGTGTGAGCGGCGTGAAGACCTTCAAAGTATTATTGAACGCTTCTTACAAAGGCACCTTCTACTTGCCGGGCGTGAGCTGCGAAGCCATGTACGACAACAGCATTTCGGCACATGTGGCCGGCAAATGGGTAACGGTGAGAAGGCAGGGAGAGGTGCAGTAATATAAAAGCTTCCCGGCTATGCCCGAATTGACAGGCTTTGTCATTTCGAGCGCAGCCGAGAAAGACAAAGCGGGATTAAGCGGAACACGTAATTAAGAATAAAAGCCAAATGGATCAGAACTTAAAACCGGAAGAACGTGAATTGATCAAACTGGTGCAGTACTTTAAAAAGCGCGCCCAGGTCCTTATCACTGAGGATAAGCTGGAAGAGGATTATCGCCTGATGCTGGAAACCTGCGATAAGCTGGCAGAACAGTTGTATGCTCATGCCCGGAACCGGGAGACGATCCTGGCCGAACGCGAAGAGCTGCAAGGCATGATCAAAGACAACGCCAAGTGCCCTAAATGCAACAGTAATGAAATGCTGAAGGTAATCGGTTTCGATACAACTCCGCAGGGCTGGAAAAGCAACAAGTATAAATGCCGGAGGTGCAACATCGCTTTTGTGTGGAACACGCCCAATAATCCATGGGATATGATCCCTTACGTGGAAAAATTCATCCAGGATACCGAATCAAAAATGAACAGTCTTGATCCTTCCGATCCTGGTCGCGAGTCCATTGCAGCCGGGATTGAAGTGATGAAGACTAACCTCGGTAAGCTCAAACCGGTGGTGGAAGCTTCGGACCTTGATATGAAAGATCTGCAGGACCGTGAAACACAGATGTCGGACATGGTCCATAAATTCAAAAAACACCTGATGATCGAAAAGATCAAACTGGAAGATTGATCCTGAAGGCCTATACATGACAAGCACAGAAAAAATGATATTCAATAAGATGCTGATTGATGAAGACCATTATGCAGAAATTAAAGCATTGGATGAATTGATGCGTGAATTGCAAAACGAAACCTTGAATGAAAACTGGGGATACTGGCATTTTTCATTATTAAACCTGGAAGAGGAAGAAGACCTGGAAAAGAGCATACACAGGGCTTTGTATGCCATTCCACGATACAGGGAGCATACCGATCTGACACCGGGAACGAAAGACTACATCTCTACTTTAGATCTTAGAAAGCTGAAGCTTCAGCCTGTGAGCGACCTGAAGCATGAGATTATTTCAAAAGCGGAACATTGGTCTGCATACCAGGAACCGACCTCAAGCCCAAAGACCGATATCTCTGAAAAATTTCATGATTTAAAATATATCCTTGCCGACAGGCTTGTTGAATTTCTGAAAGCAAAAGAGATCGTTGAAGTCAAATTAGCAGAAGGCCTGGATACCTGTTATTCATTTGGCGGCGATCATGGCGGCGATGATATGCTGATAAAAACAAAAGCCGGTGTTTATGTGATCCATTTTGGATTCAGCTCATAACCTAAAAACACTTTTTAATACGATGAAACGCATCACTGTTTTTTGCGGCTCAAGCGCCGGAACCGAAAGGATCTATGAACAGCAAGCCTACGCTTTAGGGAAAACATTAGCACAACTCAACATCGGCCTGGTATACGGAGGCGCGAAAGTCGGGCTGATGGGCGCTGTGGCCAACGGCGTGCTGGAGCACCGGGGAGAGGCCATTGGCGTCCTGCCTCATTTTCTGAGTAGCAAGGAAATTGCGCACGAAGGCCTTAGTGAATTGATCCTGGTAGACACCATGCATGAGCGAAAGACCAAAATGCATGAGCTCTGCGACGGCGTGATCACCCTGCCCGGAGGATTTGGAACCATGGAAGAGCTTTTTGAAATGCTGACCTGGGCACAATTGGGATTACACCAAAAACCAATCGGAATCTTAAATGTGAATGGCTTTTACGATGAGCTGATGGCTTTAATCCAAACCATGGTGGACAAAGGCTTTCTGAAACCGGTCAACCAACGGATGTTATTGATAGATGATACCATCGGGGGCTTACTGGAAAAGATGCAGTCTTATGTAGCGCCTGAAGTGGCCAAATGGATTAAAAAAGAGGAAACCTGATTCCTCTTTTCGGAATGCAGCTAAAAAAGCTGTCAGAGCGCGTCGTGACAGCTTTTTATAGAATTTAGAATCGTTATTTTTTAAGCTCGCAGATGTTATCGACAACCACACCGTTACCGGCTGTTCCCGAACTTGTCGGGCCATCCATGTCGGAGCATTTCTTTTGAGCAACAGGCTTGCTGACTTTCCCGAGAGGTGTTTTTCGTGTGACAGGTCCTGTTGTAACCGTAGTCCCGTTATTTGTGGTTTTTGTTGTTACCTCGCACTCACAGGTGTAATTCTTTTTGCAGGCAACAACTAATAAACCTGCTGCTGCCATCAACATTATTTTTTTCATTGTATCTTCGTTTTAAAGTTCATAAAGCTACCATTATTTCACCAACAAATAACTCCTACTGGTTAGGATTAATCCCAAAAAGATGGCAACAGCAAAAACCAACAGCTCAAAAGAAATTGAGGCCTATAACCGGGCGCAGCTGCCCGGCGACAGGACGATCTGCGATTTACTGGCAAAAGCGCTCAGCAGGCATTTACCGGAAGCCGAAAACAAGATCTGGCATGGGCACCCGGTATGGTTCCTCGACGGAAACCCGGTTGTGGGCTACAGCAAGCAAAAGCCGGGCATCCGCCTGATGTTCTGGAGCGGCATCGACTTCGGGGAAGAAGGCTTAGCTGTAAAAGGGAAGAAGTTTAAAGATGCTTCTGTGTTTTACAATGATCCGGCTGAAATCAAGGCTAAGGATTTGAAGCGCTGGCTGGAAAAATCGAGGGAGATCCAATGGGATTACAAAAACATCGTCAAACGAAAAGGCCTGCTGGAACGGCTGAAATAAAAGCGCATTATTTTATTACCTTTGACTTGTCTAATTTGGGATTATTATTTCCCGTCAACCTGAACACAACAAGTCATGAAACTCGATATTTTAGCCATAGGTGTACATCCGGATGATGTAGAATTATCTGCCTCGGGCACTTTATTAAAACATATTGCCCTCGGAAAAACAGCGGGCATCCTGGACCTCACCCGCGGCGAGCTGGGTACCCGCGGAAATCCCGCTCTGAGAACGGAAGAAGCCATGAGATCGGCAAAGATCCTTGGATTGAGCATGCGCGAGCAGCTGACCATGGCCGACGGATTTTTCGAAAATAAGGAAAGCAATCAGAAGCATATCATCAAAATCATCCGCAAATACCAACCGGAAATCGTGTTGTGCAATGCCATCAACGACAGGCATCCCGATCACGGGCGGGCGGCGAAGCTGGCCTCAGATGCCTGCTTCTACAGTGGCCTGGTAAAAGTGGAAACGCGTGCGGATGACAACTCCCTGCAAGCTGTCTGGCGCCCCAAAGCCCTGTACCACTATGTGCAGGACCGTTACATGAAGCCGGATTTTGTGGTGGACATTACGCCTTACATGGACAAAAAAATGGAAAGCATCCTGGCCTTTTCATCCCAGTTTTTCGACCCCAATTCCAAAGAGCCGGAAACACCGATCTCCAGCAAGAACTTCATGGAGAATGTCAAAGCAAAGGCCATGGTGTTCGGGCGCGACATCAACTGCACCTATGCCGAAGGCTTTACAGCAGAGCGCCACATCGGTGTGGAGAATTTGTTTGATCTGAGGTAATTTTGTAAATTTTGATTATGAGCACATAAGAGTTGAAGTACTTACTGATTTCAAAAATTGATGATACAGACGATGAAAATCTTTTGAAAGCTATTTATACGCTCCTGAATTCCTCTCAAAATATTGACTTTACAGTTAATGAGCCTCAGTCTAAGTCCATTTACCAGGAAAAAAAAGACATGGAGATGGGAAATTACATTTTAAATGAGGACTTACGTGCCGAAGTCGTAAGCTATTTCAAAAAATAAAATTATTGATAATTAAAAGGGCAAATGCTGCGCCAGGGACACGAAGGGGCAGTTCTTTTTGGCGATGCCTCTTTATCGCCAAAAAAACCGCAGCGAAGCGGAGCCCAAAGTGGCCCGCCCGGGCGCCCAAAAAATAAATTACCGGGTAACGACACTTGAACCTTAATGTGTTGCAAAATTTCAATTATACTGCCTTCGCAATGACGGTTACTCCTTCTTCTACTTAATCCCGAAGTACTGGCTAAGCGCCGCCAGCTGTGTGCTATTGCTCATAATGCTTTTCAGGGCATTGTTCTTATCGAGGTTAAGCTTAGACTCTGCCACATTGAGGGCTGCCTGGGTGATCGCGTTATTTTTCAGCTGATCGTATAAGCCTTTTTTCTCCGTGTAGTATTTGAGCAGCGTGGTATAAACACTTGATTTCTGGAGTGCCGTAAGCCCGAGCTTGGAGGCCATATTTTCGGCCAGCACGGTGGCTTCCTGTACAGGAAATATGTCCGTCACCTGTTTCATAATGCCCTGCTGGCTGGCGCAGGAAATAACACCCAGTGAACCTGCCAGGACAAGAATAAGAATAATGCTTTTCATGAAGTTGTAATATGTTTTAATAACGCAGGTAAAAAGAGGACATGTTAGCATTACCTGGTATGTGGTAAATACGCTTCAAAGGTAGAAATAATCAGATCACTGGAAAAAATTTAACATTCTCTTCATCTTCAGAGAACCTCGCACCGATTCAATCCTTTTCCCAGCGGCGGCTTGGCCGCCCCTCCTGCCGGTCTACCTGCCAGTGCTCTTTTTGTGCCTGCTTCAGGAGCTTTAGCCTCAGGCGCTTGGGATAAAAGTTTTTGGCAATCATGCCGGCACGCGTCCTCTTTCGGCAAATGCCCGTAGAGCTCAGGATATCATAGGCTGCAGCGGCACAGCGCATTCCGAAAAAGGCATAATCGTAGGGTGAGGCTTTCAGGTATTGCTGCTCCAGGACCTTGAATTGCTGCATCTGGGCCCTGGTGACAGGAATGGTAATGCTCGTTATTTTTAACCTGCCCGTATCGCCGCACCACACAAGGTTACTATCGAGGCGGTAGCAGCCAACCACCCGGCGCTTATGGCCGAAAATATGCCATTGCCCTTTATTGGGACCGAAGCTAAAGAGATCATGATCGATCTCCATGTAAACGTGCCCGCCGTGAATACCACCGAAATAGCTCTTCTCTACGGATTTAAACACGCGCTTGGGTTTTGAGCCGTAAACAAAATGGAGCTTAAAGAAAAGACTGTCGCCCGCCAGGGAAACGGTGGCGATGCTACAACAAAAGATAAGAAAGGCAAGGAACCGGAACGGCATTACATAACACGGAGGTTATCGAGGGTATCTTTGGAATAAAAGAAATTGATGAAGTTCAATACCGAAAAATGAGGAACGGAGTTACCGCTTCGGGAAGTATGTTGCGTTGCCGTATTTACCGGCTTTTCGGCAGCTATTTTCGGAGAAGTTGTTTTTTCCGTCGTTTGCGCCTTCACGATCTGCGGATGCTTCACACAATCCTTCGGTGGCTGTTGCTGCTTTGGCGTAGGCTGAGTCGCATGCATCTGAAACATACACACAAACAAGAACACATAAAGGAAGGCGAATGTCTTCATTTTAACAATTTTGAGTATACCAAAATTAAACTTATTTTTTAAATAAACAAATACCGGTAAAATAATGCTTATAAGACGGGCCTACCCGATCTTGCTCCAGGAATGCCTGCTTTGCTGCATGCGCCGCAGGTTGTCGAGCAGCAAGTGGTTATCGGGCGCCTGCAGGCCGGGGTCTTCATTCAGGATAGCCTGCGCTGCCGAACGGGCCAGCTGCAAGACCTGCCCGTCGTGTACCAGGTCGGCAATTTTCAGATCGAGCACACCGCTCTGCTGGGTTCCATCCAGGTCGCCGGGGCCTCTCAGCTTCAGATCCACTTCGCTGATCTCGAAGCCATCATTGGTCCGCACCATCGTTTCCATACGAAGCTTACTGTCGGCTCCCAGCTTGTAGGAGGTCATTAAAATACAATAGGATTTTTCGGCTCCGCGCCCTACCCTGCCCCGCAGCTGGTGCAGCTGGGATAAGCCGAAACGCTCGGCACTTTCGATCACCATCACACTGGCATTCGGAATATTAACCCCTACTTCGATCACCGTGGTGGCTACCATGATCTGCGTTTCATGCCTGACGAAGCGCTGCATCTCAAATTCCTTTTGCTGCGGCGTGAGCTTCCCATGCACAATGCTGATCTGGTAATCCGGCTGGGGAAAATCGCTGAGCAGGGCATCGTAGCCATTCTGCAAATTCTGGTAATCCATTTTTTCACTTTCCTGGATCAGCGGATAAACGATGTAGACCTGCCTCCCCAGGGCAATCTCATTCTTCATAAAGCCGATGAGCCTCAGGCGCTGGCTTTCCATAAAATGCATGGTGGTGATTGGCTTCCGGCCCGGCGGCAGCTCGTCGATTACCGAAGTATCGAGGTCGCCGTAGAGCGTCATGGCCAGTGTGCGCGGGATAGGCGTAGCCGTCATGATGAGGACGTGCGGCGGCTGTGTATTTTTCTTATGCATTTTGGCCCGCTGCGCTACGCCGAAGCGGTGCTGCTCGTCGATCACCACCAGGCCCAGGTTCTTAAACACAACAACATCTTCTATCAGCGCATGGGTTCCCACCAGGATATGGATTTCGCCCGATTCCAGCTGGGCATGCAGCTCGCGGCGTGCCTTGGTTTTGGTGGAACCGGTGAGCAATACCACCTTGATGCCCAAAGGCTCCACGAGGGAAGAAATGGTTTCGAAATGCTGCTTCGCTAAAATTTCGGTTGGCGCCATGAGGCAGGACTGAAAGCCATTGTCGGCAGCCAGCAGCATGCTCAGCAAAGCCACCAGCGTTTTGCCGCTGCCCACATCGCCCTGCACGAGGCGGCTCATCTGCCGGCCCGAGCCCATGTCCACACGGATCTCTTTCACCACGCGCTTCTGGGCGTTGGTGAGCTGAAAAGGTAGATGATGGTTGTAAAAATTATTAAAGATCTCCCCTACTTTGTTGAACACAAAGCCGGCAGAGACCTGGTGCCTGAGCTGGTTGCTCCGCAAGAGCTTCAGCTGAACGAAGAAGAGCTCTTCAAATTTGAGGCGGAAGCGCGCCTTATCCAGTAAGATCTTCGAATCCGGAAAATGGACCTGCCTGAAAGCGTCCACGCGCGACATCAGGTTGAAATCGCTGATGAGGGAGGGCGTCAGTGTTTCCGGCAGGTTCTGCTCATTAAGCTGCGATACCAGTACCCGCATGGTTTTGCGGATGCCTTCGCTGTCGAGGTTCCTGAACTTGAGCTTCTCGGTGCTGTTGTACACCGCCTGGAAAGCCGAAGCAGCTACCGGTACACCGGGCACTACCACTTCGATATCGGGATGCGGCATGTTGAGGCGCCCCATGAAAGAGGTCGCTTTGCCATATACAATATACTCGGTATTGGATTTTAATTTTTCGGCCATCCATTTGGCCCCCTGGAACCACACGAGGTCTATCGTTCCGGTGCTGTCCCGGAATTTGGCTACCAGCCTTTTGGTCCGCTTATCGCCCACAAACTGCAGCTCCATGATCTGTCCCCGCAGCTGGTAGGACACCGATTCTTCGCTGACCTCTCTGACCGATTGGAACTGTGTTTTATCCACATAGCGGAAAGGGTAATGTGTTAAAAAATCCCGGTAGGTAAACAGGGAAAGCTCTTTTTGTAAAGCCTCCGCGCGTGCGGCACCGATACCTTTGAGGTATACAATGGAAATATCCAAAAACGAAGCCGGACTGTTCATGCAAGGCAAATTTACTACACCCCGCCTGTTAATACAATTCCAAAAGCCCGATTTGTCCACATTTATTCTGCTGTATTTTTACAGGTGTGAAAATTGTCGCCTTCATAGCGATGCTGTTCATCAGCATGACGGTAAAAAGCCAGTTCCTGGATACCTTCAAAGTGCTGCTGCGCTCCAAACCGGGTATCGATGCGCGCCTGGAATCACGCTACTCGTTTTTCAACAATACCGCCACCAAAGTATCGGGCGTGAGGCTTGGCCTCACCTTCCGCCGGAAATTGCGCGTGGGCATAGGCTACAGCTGGCTCGACGGCGATGTGAGCGATAAGCTGAAGATCCAGGGGCTGACGGGAGAGATCAATGTCAACAACTACCTGAAATTTCACTACCTGTGCTACTACGCCGATTTTGTATTCTATAAGAGCAAGCGCTGGCAATTGAGTGTCCCAATACAGGTAGGCACAGGCCTGGCCTGGTTCCGCTACAGGTATAACGGGGAAACGGTGCGCTCGCAAAAACATTTCCTGCTCATCTACGAGCCGGGCATGAGCCTGCAGTTTAAGGTCTTTACCTGGTGCGGCCTCGGGCTTGATATGGGCTACCGCTTTGCCCTGAAGAACACCGCTAACGTCGGGGAGAAATTAAATTCCTTTACCTGTGCGCCCAAGCTCCTGATCTGGTTCGACCAGATCTTTTTTGAAGTGGCGCCCAAATCAAAGATTACGAAAAAATACGGACCGGCCTATTGGTAGCTCTGCGCGCTTCATATCGAATACCCGATGTGACTAATCGCATAAGACGGTGGATTATAGCTGAGGGGAAAGCAACCCGCATTACCGGTTGTTCTCATTCTTTTCCGAAAGATCGGGCAGAAAGAACAGGATGAAGGTGGCGATTACCGGCAACAGGATGCCGATCAGAAACCATTTTTTAGGATTTCGTCCCATGCGGTTGGCAAAAGTGGCGGTAATCAGAGGAATACTAAAGAGGGCCAAAAGTCCCATCGAGATAAACATCGCAGCTCCCATAAGGCTTGAATTTTGATTCAAAATTAAGGAATAATTTATTACGCTCTGAAAAAACAAAGGAACATGGACCAGACTATTTTTACTCCAATACAGTGCATACCGCGTAAGCGATGGTAGCGAAAATCCTTTTGCCTGTTCTTTGCAAAAGATTGTAGCGACAGCGCGACTCCGCGGCCTCTTTGCGGAGGCACGCCCCGATTTAATCTTTTCTGAAGCCTCTCCCATACTTTTGGAAACAATGGCCCCGCGCTAAACCGGGAACCAGGGCCTTATAATGCTATAATTTATAGCAGCAAGCTGTTTGTTAATTGTGTATTTTTACCGTGCATGAATGAGCATTTAGACGCCAGCGGCGAAAAACAGACCAACACCGACAAGGATTACGAAAAGGCCCTGCGTCCCATCGAATTCAGCGATTTCAGCGGGCAGGAAACCGTGGTGGACAATCTGCGCATTTTTGTGCTGGCGGCCAAACAACGCGAAGAGGCCCTGGACCATGTGCTCCTGCACGGCCCTCCGGGACTGGGAAAGACCACGCTGGCCCACATCATTTCCAATGACCTTGGCGTGAACCTGAAAGTGACCAGCGGCCCTGTGCTTGATAAGCCGGGCGACCTGGCAGGTTTGCTCACGAATTTAGAGCCTTACGATGTTTTGTTCGTGGATGAGATTCACCGCCTGAGCCCCATCGTGGAAGAATATCTGTATTCGGCAATGGAGGATTACAAAATCGATATCATGATCGATAGCGGTCCGAATGCGCGTACGGTACAGATCAAGTTAAATCCTTTTACACTGGTAGGCGCTACCACGCGCAGCGGCCTGCTCACGGCTCCGTTAAGGGCACGCTTCGGCATTACCTCGCGCCTCAATTACTATAACAGCAAGGTGCTCACCGGCATCGTGCAGCGCAGCTCCGAGATTTTAAATGTAGAGATTGCCGAGGAAGCGGCTTATGAGATTGCGCGCCGCAGCCGCGGGACACCACGGATCGCCAATGCGCTCTTACGCCGCGTGAGGGATTTTGCCCAGATCAAAGGCGACGGGACGATTACCCTGGATATTGCCACGTATGGCCTCAAAGCCCTGAATGTGGATAAGGACGGCCTGGATGAAATGGATCACCGCATCCTCTCGGCCATCATCGATAAATTCAAGGGCGGACCGGTAGGGATCACCACCATCAGCACCGCCGTAGGCGAAGAATCGGGAACGATTGAAGAGGTGTACGAGCCTTTCCTCATCCAGGAAGGTTACCTCGCGCGCACTCCACGTGGCCGGGAAGCTACCGAAAAGGCTTACAAGCACCTCGGGAAATCGTTCAGGGGCAGGCTGGGCGGACTCTTTGATGAGTAATTTTTTTAAGCGCAGAGACACAAAGAAGACGCAGAGATTGTAGGCGCAATAACGTCCTTTGCGCTTCTCCGCGCTAAACTCTCAGCGCCTTTGCAGTTATTTTTTCGGCTCTGAATATGCGCTCATTGTAATAATCCATGTCATCAGCCTTCCATTTGTTCTTGTTCTCATTCCCGCTATCTGCGAAATCTGCAGCCATTTTCAAAGCACAAACGGTCACACCGAATTTATTCGTAACTTAGTGTTGTTCTTTTAAAATCTACCATCATGAACACTACAAGCAAACTTATCGGCGCTTTCGCTATTGGTGCTTTAGCCGGCGTGGCTATTGCCAAACTGCTGGAAAGCGAACAGGGAAAAGAATTTGTGGAGAACGCCAAAGAGAAAGCGGCTTCGGCAGCGGAAGACATTAAGGCAAAAATAAAACAGCTGGAGAACGAGTTGGCCGACCTGATGAATCCACGCGATCACAACTCCGAAGGCGACACGGTATAGTCAAAGGCATTTATGGAAAAACAATCGGAATATTTTGACGAGACCTATGAGCTGGTCAAAAAATATACAGAGGAACGGCTTCTGCTGCTAAAGATCCAGGCCGCCAAAAAAACGGCGAAGATCACCAGCAAGGTGATTTTCATTTTCATCGCAGCCATCCTGCTGTTCTTTGTGGTGATGTTCCTTGGCCTCATGCTGTCGTATTACTTTGCAGAGAAGCTCAACAGCAATTTCTACGGCTTCAGCATTGTAGCGGGCATGTATTTCACCCTGCTTCTCCTGTTTATCATTTTGTACAAGGCTTATTTTTCGGGCCGTATCATGGATATGGTAACGGGTATCTTTTTTGAGAACGATCCTAACGCTGATGACGACGATGACGAAGATTAACTATTCCATAAACAGCTACGCCGACCTTGATCGCGAGGAGCTGCGCGTCAAAAAGCGCCTGAAAAAACAGGAAGAGCTCATCAAGCTGCAATTGAAAACGCTGCCGGAGGAAGTGGTGACTGTTGGCATCACCAAGCTCATCAACGGCATCTTATCGGGGAACCTGTTTCAGCAGGCCGGCACCGTGGTAAGCCTCGTAAAAGGCCTGTTCCAGAAAAAGACGGACAAATCAGGCGATGAAGAATCTGAAGGTGGAGGCCTTATGGATATTCTGAAAAGCGTATTGAAAACTAAATTTTCCAGGTAAGCACTTTACTTTTCTTATCGTTTCATTCCTGTATTGAATCAGTTTTCTACGACCTTACCTGTAAACGTCAGAACTGTAAATGCTGGCTTGGTATTAGATAACACAACGACAGATTTCTCTATTACTCCGATAGTATTTTTACCCGGGGTATATGCAGCAAGGATTAGGCCGGAATCATTTTTCAGTATGGGCTTTTTAGGGAATCTGGACACAGTGCATGAACAACTGGATTTCACTGAATCAATAATCAGAGGTGTATCCGACTTATTAACGGCATAAAATTCTATTTGCTTTGTTGTTCCTGCTACCACATTTCCTATTCCAATTTTTTTATTTGAAAAAAAGATAGTTGAATGCTCCCGGATGTTCTCCTGACGATCGCATGAAATCCCCAAAGCCAAAACTGACAGACAAATTAAAACATTAATTTTCATTGAGTGCTCTTAACCTGTTATAGATATTATCTTTTACATATCTTTCATAAACAATCTGGCCCCGATACTTAATATCACCGTCTTTATTGACCAGTATAAATTCAGGAAATTTTCGGATGCTTAATTTATTGAAGCTCTCGTAATCTATATAATAGTAATCAATGTTATATGAGAATTTTCTATCAATATATTTCTGGAACCATTCAAATGTCTGTGATTGATTAAGAGGACAGTATAAAGATATAATCCGGTAGTTAGGGTTATTTTGAAACTCCGTATTTAAGGATTCGAATTGAGGCATTGAGGATATACAATTACCGCATGAACTCGACCACATATCGATACATATAATCTTCCCTTTAAAATCGCTCAGCTTACTACTTTTGCCATTCCTATCTGTAATTCTAAAATCAAGTTCAGCAATTTTCGCTTTTTCTATTTCATCTCCTTTTTTTACGGCGTACCATAAATTTTCGTAGACAATGGGATATATGGGAATTAGCACTAAGCAATAGGTGCTCAAACAAACAATTTGCATCATCCTGTTTTTTTGCTTTCTGCTTATTATGTAAACTAACACTAGTCCTAAAAACAACACACCAATATCCAATAATCTCGGAAGGTTTAATTCAGCCAATTGCATCAAACCAAGAAAAATCAAAAAAGGCGCCGCAGGAATTAAAATACCCCAAAAAGATCTTAACTGGCTTTTTCTAAAGATGAAAAAAATAAAAAAAAGATAAATCGAAAAAGACAGGATCAACTGGATAAAAAATACTACAGCCCTATTTTCAGCATAAAAATCACTGAAAAACCGGGGGATTAAGCCTACCACAATCCAATAAAGGATCATGCAAAGCATAACTCCAATTCCTTTTAAAAATAATTTAGAGTAATTATCCACGTTTGATTTACGATTTAAGCTACCAGACTCCTGTAGGCAAATAAAACCCATTAAGTGAAGGGCAAGCTCCATTACAATTAAAGAATGCAAGGAAACCACACCCGAACATGCTAGGAAGACAATATTCTGTGCTGACACAACCCGAACAACTAAAACTGGATGTTGTATTACATCCGCAGTCTTCCAATTTAGGGTTAACGGGTGATGGTCTATTTACTATTGATCCTTTAACAAACACCATTACTGCCTCTTCTCTTGTTATTCCTGCGTCTTGGAGTTGCTGAATAAATAAAGGCAAAAATTCAGCTCCTAAAATCTCCTGCAACTCCCTGCTTTCAAAGACATTAGGCTTAACTACTGCATTTCTTATATCTCTTAATAATTGCTTCTGACTATCTGTAAAAGCCCCCTCCGTAATATGATAATTTATAACATAATTCCAAAAGTCGATTCTTTCATCGCTTGTTAGCATACTGTATGCGACTCTTCTGGCATCATCACTTTCAATTTTAGCAACTTCAATGATCTCTTCCAAATTTAGTCTTTTATTTGACGCGTCATCTTCAATTTCTGGTGGACCGAAAATTTCCTCAAAACGCTTATCGGTTCTAAAATCGTACGATTTCGGGCTATTTGACATTCTTCCGGGAGACACATTTGTTTTTTGACAAGAGGCAAATATTACAATACACATTGCAATCAATAGTCCATTTAAAACATTTTTTTTCATGACCGTAGATTTGGTTTGATTAATAAATACACCTTGTATTTTAAAATAAATGTAAACTATTTTTAAAAATAACCCAAATTTGGGTTAAAAATAGTTTATGGTATTTCGATTTTCACATAGTGAAATACCAGAGAAATGACCATATCATCCTACTATTTGGTAAGAGAATTAAGGCTTTTCGGATCAAACAAGGAATTTCGCAAAGCCAATTGGCTTTTGAATCCGGCATTAGAATTAATCAAATCGGGAGAATAGAAAGAGGAGAGGTAAATACCAGTATTACAGCGATTTTTGCACTTGCAAAAGCACTGGGTGTTAAGCCACAGGATTTGATTAACTTTGACAAGGAATAACTTTGTCAACTAAAAGCCTATACTCATCCATCATCAAACAGGAAGCAAAGCGGCTAGGCTTCGACTTTTGCGGCATTTCAAAAGCGGAATTCCTGGAAGAGGAAGCGCCACGCCTCGAAAACTGGCTGAAGCAAAACAGGCATGGCAAGATGGAGTACATGGAGAACCATTTCGACAAGCGCCTCGACCCGCGCCTGCTCGTGGATGGCGCCAAATCAGTGGTATCCTTGCTTTATAATTATTACCCGGCGCAATCCCAAAACCCGGATGCTCCCAAAATTTCGAAATATGCTTATGGCCTCGATTACCACGAGGTGATCAAAGACAAACTGAAGGAATTTCTGAACACCCTGAAAGAGCAGATCGGCGATGTGAACGGGCGTGCCTTTGTAGATAGCGCGCCGGTGCTGGATAAAGCCTGGGCCAAAAAAAGCGGCCTGGGATGGATCGGTAAAAATGCCAACCTCATCAACAAACAGCAGGGTTCTTTTTTCTTTATTGCGGAGCTCATCATCGACCTGGAACTTGACTACGACGGCCCGATAGCAGACTATTGCGGCACCTGCACACGCTGCATCGATGCCTGCCCTACACAGGCTATTGTAGAGCCTTTCGTGGTGGATGGCAGCAAGTGCATCAGCTACTTTACCATCGAGCTGAAAGACGCTATCCCGGAAGATTTTAAGAACAAGTTTGATAACTGGGCGTTCGGTTGCGACGTGTGCCAGGACGTATGCCCCTGGAACCGCTTCAGCATTCCTCACCAGGAACCGCAGTTCATCAACAACACGGGCTTACTAAATTATTCTACCGACGAGTGGAATGAGATCACGGAAGAGGTGTTCAGCAAGGTTTTTAAAAACAGTGCCGTGAAGCGCACGAAGTATAAGGGCTTGAAAAGGAATCTGGAGTTCATAAAACCACAGAGATAGTTTGTGAAATGTTTTATTGAACCACATAAGGCATAGAAGGTCATATAAATTTACCTCTCAGATATTCTTACATATCTTATATGGTTAATCATTTTCAGTTCTCTATCCCTTGCAGGCCTGTTTCTCCCTCATCAGATATATCCCCTAAAAGCCAAGCCAGACAAGCATCTCCAAAATTTCCTGAAATAAAATAAGCAGGGTTATGTTTTTTACTTACATTTGGAGCAACTTTAGGGGTGTCCGAAAAAGGACTGAGATTATACCCGTTGAACCTGATACAGTTAGCACTGACGAAGGGAAAAGTAAGAAGGCAGTTCTGCGCCATTCCTAAAGTATGCATTTACAGGAATGGAAATTACATTAAACAATTCATCTCAGGAGGTTACAGAGCACACAACGCTATACGACGTGGTGTATTCGCACTTAGGCGATAAGCAAAAAGGCATCGCCGTAGCCGTCAATGATACCGTGATCCCTAAAGCCAACTGGGAGCGATACATCCTGCAATCACACGACAGCATACTAATCATTAAAGCCACACAAGGAGGATAAGCCATGAGCAAAGCAGAAAAAAACATCCCGGAAAAAACAATCTCTACAGGCGCCATTTCAGGATCGCGGAAGATCTATGTAGAAGGCACACTCCACAATATCAAAGTGGCGATGCGGGAAATTGTATTGTCGCCCACCAAACAGGCCAACGGGCAAACGGAGTACAATGCACCCGTCACCGTGTATGATACGGGAGGACCTTTCACCGATGATGATATGGTGGTAGATATTAAGAAAGGATTACCAAGGATCAGGGAGCAATGGATCCTGGACAGAAATGATGTTGAACAGCTTCCATCGGTGAGCTCTGATTTCGGAAAAGGCCGGAGGGATGATACTTCGTTGAACGCGCTTCGCTTCGAGCATATCAAACAACCGCTGAAAGCAAAAGCGGGCGCTAACGTTTCGCAGCTATACTACGCCAAACAAGGCATTGTAACGGCGGAAATGGAATACGTCGCCATCCGTGAAAATCAGAACAACGACCTTTTAAAAACACGCTTGAACGGGCAATATGAAAATCTTTCGCAGCAGCACGCAGGAGAAAGCTTCGGCGCGAAGCTGCCAAAAGGCTTTATCACACCGGAGTTTGTGCGTGATGAAATCGCCGCCGGCCGTGCCATCATTCCCAATAATATCAACCACCCGGAAAGTGAGCCGATGATCATCGGCCGGAATTTTTTAGTAAAAATAAATGCCAACATCGGCAACAGCGCGGTGAGCTCCGGCATCGAAGAGGAAGTGGAAAAAGCGGTGTGGGCCTGCCGCTGGGGCGCAGACACCATCATGGACCTCTCCACAGGAAAAAACATTCACGAAACCAGGGAATGGATCATCCGGAATTCACCTGTTCCGATTGGCACGGTACCGATTTACCAGGCCCTGGAAAAAGTAAACGGCAAAGCGGAAGACCTCACCTGGGAATTGTTTAAGGACACCCTGATTGAACAGGCGGAGCAAGGTGTTTCTTATTTCACCATCCATGCAGGCGTCCTGCTGCGTTACATTCCTTTGACCGCCAAACGCATGACGGGCATTGTTTCACGCGGCGGCTCCATTATGGCAAAGTGGTGCCTAGCGCATCATAAAGAAAATTTTCTGTATACTCATTTCGAAGAGATCTGTGAGATCATGAAAGCCTACGATGTGGCCTTCTCATTGGGAGATGGCCTGCGACCGGGATCTATCGCCGATGCAAACGATGCCGCCCAGTTTGCCGAACTGGAGACATTGGGTGAGCTGACAAAAATTGCCTGGAAGCATGATATACAGGTAATGATCGAAGGACCCGGGCATGTACCGATGCACCTGATCAAAGAAAATATGGATAAGCAGCTGAAGGAATGCCACGAAGCTCCCTTCTATACACTCGGGCCCCTGACGACAGATATTGCACCGGGTTACGACCACATCACCTCGGCCATTGGAGCCGCCATGATCGGCTGGTTCGGAACAGCGATGCTATGCTATGTGACACCGAAAGAACATCTAGGCCTGCCGAATAAAAAGGATGTGAAAGACGGTGTGATCACCTATAAACTGGCTGCCCATGCGGCCGACCTGGCAAAGGGACATTTTGGTGCCCAGTACCGTGATAATGCCTTGAGTAAAGCGCGCTTCGAGTTCAGGTGGGAAGACCAGTTCAATTTATCGCTGGATCCGGATACGGCGCGTGAGTTCCATGATGAAACCTTACCGGCCGATGGAGCCAAAATAGCGCATTTCTGCTCGATGTGCGGACCAAAATTCTGCTCGATGAAAATTACCCAGGAGATCAGGGAATCCGCAGCCAATGGGATGTTCGATAAATCGGAAGAGTTTAAGCAAAAAGGAAGCCAGATTTATTTATGATGCTTTTGGTCATTTCAAATCCAACGCCGGTTGCCAACGAGGCATCCCTCATCAACCACCTATTTGATGAAGGCTTGCCTGTGTTGCATTTGCGTAAACCTGAAAGCTCATTAAAAGAAGTGGCCCTGCTACTTCATGATATAAATCCTGTACACTATCCGAAAATAGCGCTGCACCAGCATCACAGCATCGCCGATAATTTCGGCATCAGCCGCCTGCATTATACAGAAACAGCACGCAAAGCCGTAAGCCTTGAAACCTTATCACAGCAAAGAGGGGAGTACGTTGTATCCACCTCTGTTCATTCCCTGGCAGATTACCAGGGCTTAACGGAATACTTTGACTATGCTTTTCTGAGCCCTGTGTTTAATAGCATTTCAAAGCCCGGCCACCAGGCGCAACCCTTCGTTCTAAAAAAATCCGATAAAAAAATATACACCAACCTCATCGCGCTTGGCGGAGTCGATGAAAGTAATTGCCGTAAAGCTTACGAGATGGGTTACGATGGCATTGCGGTATTGGGAGCCGTGTGGAATACGGAAGATAAGCTCAGTGCCTTTAAAGCGATACAATACAAATGCCGTACAAACGACCTATAGTACTCAGCATGGCAGGATTTGATCCCTGCGGCGGTGCCGGCGTTTTAGCCGACATTAAAACAGTTGAGCAACACCGTTGCCTGGGAATGGCCATCATGACTGGATACACCAACCAGGTGGAAGACCGTTTCTTCTCTGTGACATGGGCAACAATAGATGAAATCATCAATCCTCTGCAAACTCTCATGGACCGCTATCCGATAGATGTTGTAAAGATCGGGATCATCGAAAATCTACAGGTGCTTAACGAAGTGATACAGGTTTTGAAACAAAAGAACCAAGCGGTGAAGATTATCTGGGACACGGTATTAGCAGCTTCAGATCATTTTACATTTATGGAGCAGCTGGATCAGCAACAACTGGAAGGTATTTTGAAACAGCTCTACCTGATCACACCAAACAGGCAGGAGGCCATCAAACTGGGCATGCATCCCGATGAAATGATAGCAGCGAAAGCATTATCCGCTCATTGTCATGTCCTCCTCAAAGGCGGACACCGTGAGGCAGAAAAGGGAAACGATTATTTATTACAAGACCAGCAATGCCTCAAACTGGAAGCAGGTGTTAGCCATCCCTTAGCGCCCAAGCATGGTTCCGGATGCATCCTCTCTTCGGCTATTGCGGCAAACCTGGCCCTGGGCCACAGCCTGGAAGATTCCTGCAAAAATGCAAAACAGTATATAGAAACAATCTTGAATAGTAATCCCAACTTATTAGCTTATCATGTTGCCTAAACTTCAATACATTTCCCAGGGGAATACTCCCGGCGAGCACCTCACCCATATTGAATCAGCCCTGGATGCCGGCGTCAGCCTCGTCCAGCTCCGCTTAAAGAACAGCTCCGATGAGCTCTACCTTGATCTTGCCCACAAAACAAAAGCTTTATGCGATGCTTATGCAGCAAAGCTGATCATTAACGATCAGGCGACTATTGCGCAATCCTGCAACTCGGATGCTCTTCATCTCGGATTGACGGATATGCCTATCCCCGAAGCCAAAAAACTGGTTCCCGGAAAACTCATCGGCGGAACCGCCAATACCTTTGAGCAGGTGAAACAGCGCTGTGCCGAGCAGGCCGACTACATCGGCCTCGGCCCCTACCGGTTTACCAGCACCAAAGAAAAATTAAGTCCTGTACTGGGACTTGAAGGTTATCAAAACATCATCAACCGGATGAAAGCAGAGCACCTGCATACGCCGGTATATGCGATCGGCGGTATCGAGCTCAAAGACATTGCATTCCTCATAAACACGGGCATGTATGGCATCGCCGTATCGGGCCTTATCACTCAATCGCATCAGAAAGAAACACTCGTCAAAGAAATAAACCACCTCTTATACCATGCTTAATATCGCCGGTCACCAGTTTTCATCCCGCTTGTTTTTAGGTAGCGGAAAATATGGCTCAAGCCAGGAAATGTATGAATCCATCATCGCATCGGGAACCGACATGGTTACCGTTGCTTTAAAACGGATTGATACCGATGCGCCGGGTGATGATCTCTTGGATGCTTTAAAAAAAGCTAATGTCAAATTATGGCCTAATACTTCGGGAGTGCGCAATGCCAAAGAGGCTGTATTTGCAGCTCAGCTGGCACGAGAGGCCCTGGAGACAAACTGGATCAAGCTGGAAATTCATCCCGACCCGCGTTATTTAATGCCTGATCCTATTGAAACCCTGAAAGCAACGGAAGAGCTGGCAAAGATGGGCTTTATTGTTCTCCCCTATATCCATGCGGATCCTGTTTTGTGCAAACGGCTGGAAGATGCCGGAACTGCTGCCGTCATGCCTCTCGGCTCTCCCATAGGGAGTAACAAGGGCCTGAAGACAGAAGATTTTTTAGAGATCATTATTGAACAAAGTAAGGTGCCTGTTATTGTCGACGCGGGAATCGGCTCACCTTCCCACGCAGCCAAAGCGATGGAGATGGGGGCGGACGCCGTCCTGGTCAATACGGCCATTGCTTCGTCTAAGCAGAGTATCGACATGGCGCTTGCATTTAAACATGCCGTCATCGCCGGGCGGATAGCTTATAAAGCGGGCTTACCGGGCCTTAGGCACGCAGCTTCTGCTACCAGTCCGTTGACGCGTTTTCTAAATGAGTAGAGGAGCTCCGGAAGATGAACAAGAACAGTTCTCGCAGAGGTACGCAAATGAATACGCAGAGGCCCGTAGAGAAAATACAATTAAAAAAATATGCGAGAATTTGCGAAAAAAAATGAGAACAGTTCTCGCGGAGGTGCGCAGATGAATACGCAGAGGTCCGCAGAGAAAAATATAGTAAAACAAATTCTGCGGAAATCTGCGAGAAAAACAAAACATAGTATAACTTAGCGTAAGGCCTAAAATAAATCCACGAGAGTAACCATCATATCAAAAAGTATTATGACAGAGAATGACATATCCTACGCCATCAGAGGTGCTGCATTTAAAGTCCATTCAGCATTAGGCCCCGGCTTACTTGAATCCGTTTATGAAACAGCATTAGCCTATGAATTAAGGCAAGAAGGTTTTGATGTAAAGGTTCAACTTGGAGTTCCGATGACTTATGCAGATATAAAAATGGATGTAGGATTCCGGCTGGATATTCTTGTGAATGACCTGGTTATCATTGAAGTTAAATCGGTAGAAGCCTTGCTGGATGTTCACCATAAGCAACTACTGACTTATCTAAAACTTTCAAATAAAAAGCTTGGTCTGTTAATTAATTTTAATTCGGTTTCACTAAAAGACTCGATAACACGTATTGCAAATAATTTATAATTTAAAGGGAACAAGGACAGTTCTCGCAGAGGTCCGCAGAAACAGAGGCACACAGAGAAAAATATAGTAAAAACAAATTCTGCGGAAATCTGCGCTAAGCTCAGCGAGAATCTGCGAGAAAAAATGAGAACAGTTCTCGCCGAGGTCCGCAGAGAAAATAACCAAAAACATCTGCGGGAAAACATAAAACACATGAGTTTTAAAAATATATTCGACACCTGGAACTGGGAAGATCAAAAAAAATCGATCTACTCCAAAACATCCGCTGATGTGGTGCGTGCCCTGGCATCTCAAAAACGGACATCTGAAGATTTCAAGGCACTCTTGTCTCCCGCAGCCAGTGCCTACCTTGAGCAAATGGCAACGATAAGCCATGAGCTCAGCATCAAGCGCTTCGGAAAAACCATACAGCTGTATGCGCCTTTATACTTAAGCAACGAGTGCAACAATATCTGTACGTATTGCGGTTTCAGCCTCGACAATAAGGTAAAGCGCAAAACCTTAACGGACGCGGAGATCTTGCAGGAAGCGGCTCACCTGAAAGGCCAGGGATTCAATCATATTCTTTTAGTGACCGGGGAAGCAAATCATACCGTACATACGGCTTACATCAAGCATGCGGTGGAACTGCTCCACACACACTTCGCTCATATTTCCATTGAGGTGCAACCCCTGGAAACCATGGACTACAAAATACTTCACGAAACCGGCGTACATTCTGTGCTTGTATACCAGGAAACCTATCACCGGGAAGTTTATAAGCAGTATCACCCGAAAGGGAAGAAATCCAACTTTGAGTACCGGCTCGAAACTCCCGACCGGATAGGCCAGGCGGGCATTCACAAAACCGGCCTGGGAATTTTATTGGGCCTTGAAGACTGGCGCGTGGATTCCTTATTCTGTGCCTTACACCTGGAGTACCTGCAAAAGACTTACTGGCAAACAAAATATTCTGTTTCCTTTCCGCGCATGCGCCCCGCAGAAGGTATCATCGATCCGAATGTCATCGTGACGGACAGAGAACTCGTTCAATTGTTGTGCGCCTATCGCCTCTTCTATGAAGACATCGAGTTGTCGATCTCCACTCGCGAATCGGAGCATTTAAGAAATCACATCATTCCCCTGGGCACTACCAGCATGAGTGCGGGCTCTAAAACAAACCCGGGTGGCTATACGGTCGAACCCGGATCGTTGGAGCAGTTTGAGATCTGTGATGACAGAAGCCTTGATGAAATAAGCTCCCTGATCAGGCAGTCGGGCTATGAACCTGTATACAAAGATTGGGATAAGCGTTTAAGCACATGCTAAGCAAAGACGAATTTAAGAGATACCAGAAGCAGATCCTGCTGGACGACATTGGCATTAACGGCCAGTTAAAGATCAAAGGCAGCAAAGTAGCCGTTGTTGGGGCGGGCGGGCTCGGCTGTCCCATCCTGCAATACCTCACCGCTGCAGGCGTTGGAACCATCGGCATCATTGATTTCGATATTGTCGAGCTATCAAACTTACACCGTCAAACTTTGTATACGCCGGATGATGCGGGGAAACTGAAGGCGGAGGTGGCTTTACAAAAGCTCTCTGCGCAAAATTCGTTTATCACCATCAGGGCGCATTGCCAGCTACTGAATGAAGCAAATGCGGAATCTTTGTTATCCGGCTATGATATTATAGTCGACGGCTGCGACAATTTTGCAACGCGCTACAGTGTGAATGATGCCTGTGTGAAACTGAATAAGCCGCTGGTATACGGCAGCATCTTAGGCTATGAAGGACAGCTGGCGGTTTTCAATGTTAGGGGGAGTCGGAATTTACGGGATATTTTCCCTGAACCTCCTGCTCCCGAAGAGGTTCCTAATTGCTCGGAGAATGGCGTTCTTGGTACTTTACCAGCTATTATCGGAAGCATGATGGCGCATGAAACCCTGCAGGTCATCCTGGAACGGAGTGTTTTAGCAAATACGTTTTTGATTTACAACTCGCTGAACCTGTCCTTTACCAGATTAACCTATTGATTATTTCCGGGCTTTGATCCAGAGCCATTCGTCGGTAAAACCCCTCCCCTCTTCAAAGATGCGGTATTTGGTTTCCAGCGTTTCATTAGCCAGCTCATCGTATTTATAATGCTTGGCTTTCAACACATCGCCGATGCTTCGGATGATCTCCACATCATGTGTTTTGGCAAACAAATTTTCCAGGTTGGTGGAGATATTGATGTTTACCCAGTCGTGGGTTTCAATTAAGATATCGGTGTTCTTTAAATTAGTCAGGTTCTTTTCTGTAAACAAATGCCTTTCGTAACCTTCACAATCGCTGATGATGAGGGAGCGTTTTTCGAAGGCGAAATTTTTCAGCGTTTCCTCTGTGCAGGAAGCCTCTATTTTGACGCGGTCCGATACCTTATTCAGCTTTGCCATGTCGCCCGTCAGCTGGCGCGCTTCCGCTTCAATGTCATAAGCAAGCACTTTGACGTTTGGCATTTTCAGAGCCAGGCCAACGGCATAGTAACCTTCCGCACAACCGACGTCAAGAATCTGTGTATACTCCGTTTTCATGATCTCTTCGAACACCCCGTGCAGCTCAGTCTCGTAGCTACCGATCAGCTTGGAGTTGAGCGAGCTGTTTCGCGAACGGAAGCCCGGATATTTAAGTCCCTGGAAAGGGCCATGCAGCACGGTTTTATCTTTAAAAAGATTTTCCGCTAATTTCTGGATCTGGGCCTCGGACTCCTTACGCTCGATCAGGTCTCTCTGGTATTTGATCTTCCAGAAAAAACTGGAAAGCTTCTTGGACATATTACCAACCGCATCGATGGACAGCAACTTAATCAAACCCGACTTTAAAACTTTTTTCATTTATAAAAAATATACTACTAATTAATACCGCCTATCTAATCCTTTGTTCGGCAAACCTTACTGCGCGCCGTACCTGAAACCCAGCGTGCTTCGTCCTGAGCCATCGATCGTAAAATGCTTCACGTCTTCCAGGGTCAGTGTGGTCAGGTCTTCCGGCTTACGCTCGCTTGCAGGAATCGAGGCCATCCGCAGGTTTTGCTTCATCACACATTCTCCTACAATCTGCCTGACGGTGCGGGCGTTGCCAAAGAACTTATCTTTTCGCTCCACCAGCTCTTTAAAATGATTGCTGAGATGCGCCAGCGCTTCTTCATTAGGAACAAGTCCTTCTTTCTTCAATAAATTCTTCGCGATGGTAATCAGCTGCTCCGGCTCATAATCGCTGAATGCATAGGTTTTATCAAAACGGGATTTGAGGCCCGGGTTCATTTCAATAAAATGGTGCATGTTTTCCGGGTAACCGGCCACGATTACGCCAAACTGTCCGCGCTTATCTTCCATGCGCTTCAGGATCACCTCGATGGCTTCCTGCCCGAAACCACTGCCTTCCGCCAAAGCATAAGCCTCATCAATGAAGAGGATGCCACCCATCGCCGCATCGATCCTTTCCTGTGTTTTAATAGCGGTTTGCCCGGTATATCCTGCGATCAGGCCTTCGCGGTCCACTTCCACCACATGCCCTCTCTCCAGCAGGCCCAGCGATTTATAGATCTTGGCGATGATGCGGGCGAGGGTTGTTTTTCCCGTGCCGGGATTTCCGGTGAAGACAGAGTGCAGCGAAAATTTATTCACCACATCTTTTCCGATCTCATTATAGAAGCGGATGAGCTTCACCAGCTCGTTCACATCCTGCTTGATGTTGTCGAGGCCTACCAGCTCATTGAGCTCTGCGAGGGCCATCTGCAGGTCTTTTTCATTGACCAGCAATTTGAGTTTTTTCTTTTCGTTGCCCAGGAATACGCTCTTGAAATCGGCGAGGGTAAGCGTTGAGAGGTCTTCTTTCGTCAGCGCATCCATATTCTCCGATTTCATGAGGCGAAGGCCCATGTCCTGCTTGGCTTCTTCGATCACACCATACACAAAACGCGCGTTGCCAAAGCTGTTGTCGCGTTTACGGTAGGCTTCCGTGAGCTGTTCTTTCAGGTATTCCTGTGCCTCGGGAGCAACCGTAAGCTGCTTATGCTCCGCAGCGTATAAGGCGATCTGGTACAACTCCTCAGGAAGGTAATCATCGAAATGGAAGTACTCGGAAAAGCGTGATTTCAATCCCGGATTACTGTCAATAAAAACGTTCATTTCTTTCGGATAGCCGGCCACAACGATTGCCAGATCTCCGGGCCCGTCGCTCATCTCCTTGATCAGAATTTCGATCACCTCCTTACCGTAATCTTTGCTGTCTTCACCGGAACGCGCCAGGGCATAGGCTTCGTCAATAAATAAAATCCCACCGCGGGCTTCATCAATCGCCTTCTTCACTTTCGGTGCCGTTTGCCCAATGTACTCTCCTACCAGGACCGAGCGGTCAACCTCATACACATGGCCTTTGCTCAACAGGCCCATCTTCTGATAAATCTTGCCGAGCTTTTTCACCACCGTCGTTTTTCCGGTGCCGGGATTTCCTGTAAACACAGAGTGTAGGGAAATAGCCGAGCCGTCGTCGAAACCTTTTTCCTTGCGAAGCTTGGTAAAATTCAGGTAGGTAATATTTTCATGGATGCTTTTCTTCACGCCTTCCAGGCCGATGAGCGCATCCACCTCTTTCAATAATTCCTCCAGTGTTTTTTCAGGGGCCACAATCTTGTTCCCTTCAATGGTATTGGAGCTTCCCGAATTGATGGCAATGGCCTGGTCGATGCTGCTGATCAAAGGCAACAGACCTTCCTCTTCCTTGTCACTGCAATCAAAAGACACGGCGCCGATCAGGGCATCCATGAATACGATCTCGAGCGCATACTTATCGTCTTTCCAGGAGCCGGGCACATCATTGCCCCAGCCGAGATCAAGCGTATAGCTAAAGTCTTTCTTATTGGCATCGATATAGCCCGTCTTCTTCTGATGGGCTTTATGCTGCCCGGAATCATCCACGTAATTGAGAAAAACCTCGTAGTTGAAGGCCAATGGCGTCGATACTTTGATGCGGACTTCCGCCCACACATATTGTGTGGTTTCTTTGTTAAAGGTCTTCAGGTATTTGCGTGAGCGCTGGTTCCAGCCGTCTACGTTTCCGTGATACAGCTTGACATGCTCAATCGAAAAATAAGGGTTCGTATTCTTTGTCACCAGGCCGACATCCTCCACATAAAAGCGCTGCGAGCCAATGTTGACGCCATCAATCGTGGCGACCCACTGATAGGTTCCTTTCTTCCAGAAGGTGCCGGGATTTGGAGTTCCCCAGCCATCGCGGATGTAAACGATGTTGTCGTCTTTGCTCACTTTCAGATCCGAGTCGAGCGTGCAGACAATCCTGTTGCCCGTTGTAAGCACTTCCTCGCAGGTCACTACCGATTTAGCCGTCCAGTCTTCCTCATCAAATAATTTGTTGTAAAGCGCCACCTCGAAACGCAGGTAAGTGGTTTCGGCTTTGTCAAAAATGGTGCGGTACCTTTTGGTAGAATTCGCCATCCACTCATCGGATGAATAGGTAGAAAGGCTCTTGAATTTAAAACGTTTTTCCATGATCGGGATTCATTGATACGGTTAATTGTGCTTGAGGTGCTGCTGCCACTTCCAGGCAGTGAGCATCATGTCGTCGAGGCTGTACTCCGGGTTCCAGCCCAGCTCACGTTTGGCAAAATCGTTGTTGGCATAGATCTTCACCACATCACCGGCGCGGCGCGGCCCGATCTCATAGTTCAGCTTTTCCCCGCTTACTTTTTCGAACGAATGAATCGCTTCCAACACGCTCACCCCATTACCGGTACCAAGGTTGAACACCGAGCAGGCCTGTTTCTGTTTATCGTTGACGAGGTAGTTCATCGCTCTCACATGGGCATCCGCAATATCACTCACATGGATATAATCCCGGATGCAGGAGCCGTCGCGCGTATCGTAATCGCCGCCAAACACAGTAAGCTTGGGCAGAAGGCCTGCCGCTGTCAGCGTAATATAAGGAACCAGGTTGTCCGGTTTGGCATTCGAGAGCTCGCCGTTGAGTGCAGAAGTATGCGCGCCTACGGGGTTAAAGTAACGAAGCAGTACAGCTTTAAAAGAAGCCGCGCTCCTGATAAAATCGGAAACGATCTCTTCACCCATTTGCTTGGTTTGCGCATAAGGCGATTCGGCCTTTGCAAAAGATGTTTGCTCCGTTACAGGAAGCTTGTCCACATTGCCATACACCGAGCAGGAAGAGGAGAAAATAAAGTTACGGATCTGCTTTTCCCGGCAGTATTTCAGGATATTGACCAGCGAGCCCAGGTTGTTGTGGTAATACAGCAGCGGGTCGGCCACCGACTGGGGAACCGATTTGAAAGCGGCAAAGTGAATGATGCCTACCGGATTTTTCACCGAATTGAGCGCATATTCCAGGGCTTCGTAATTGGTTATATCCACGTTAAAATTTTTGATCTTTTTCCCGGTGATGGCTTCGATCCGGTCGAAGGTATTTCCTGTAGAATTGGAATAGTTGTCGACTGAAACGACGTTGAAATCTGTTTTGTTCAGTAGTTCTATGATCGTGTGTGATCCTATGTAGCCAGCCCCTCCGGTCACTATAATTGTTTGCATATCGGCATCAAAATTTGTGCTAATAAATATAAAAAAAAATTGCGGGATGGTGATTATTCCCTTATTTTATTTTCAGCCTCAGGCTCACCCGGAAATGGCGGTTCCGGAGGTTTCGGGAGGCTCCGGCCCATCAAAACACCCTTCCTGAACAGGAAAGGGGAGCCGGCTTAGGGTTATTTGGATTTATATCTATATTTTTACGTCACCCATGCAGCCAAGATACCTGGATATTTTCGATCTACTTCTAAGTCCATTCTATTTCCTGCTGATCTTCTATATTGCCTATTATTATAAAAACACAAAATTCCGCATCCAGGGCAAAGCACACTACCGGTATTTTTTACCGGCCCTGTTCTGCAAGATCATCGGCAGCATCTGCGTATGCCTTATTTATACCTACTATTACGACGGCGGAGATGTGATCAACTACTACGTGTCCACGAAAATGTTTGTGAATGTGCTCCTGGAGGGAGATTTCGGCAAGTTTTTCGACATGCTGGATTATAAGCACAACAACATCAATTACATTTTATCTTCCGGCAACATATACGGCACGCTGGAGTTCAGCCCGAGCGATTATTACGCCCTGTTCACGGTCATGCTGACGATTCCCATCTGCCTCCTGGCCTGCAAGAGCTTTATTGTCACCTCCATGCTCCTGTCCAGCCTAAGCTTCATTGGCCTCTGGAAGCTTTATGAAGTGTTCATCGACCAGTTCCCTCAGCTCACCAGGGAATTTGCCTGGAGTATTTTTTTCGTCCCCTCGGTCTTTTTCTGGGGTTCGGGCATTTTAAAAGACACCTACACCTTCAGTGCGATCGGTTTTTATGTGTATGGCCTTTACAATTACCAGATCCTTAAGCGGCGGAATATTCAGTACCTGCTGGCAATGATCGGCGCCGTCATCATTTTCATTTACATCAAGCCCTATTTCTTTTTTGCCTTGCTGCCGGGCTCTCTGATCTGGATTTTCTTCAACCGCATTAAAAATATCAAAAACCAAGTGCTGGCGGCAATGGTCATCCCGGTGCTGATGCTAAGCGCCCTGGGAGTTGTGTTATTCGTCCTGAGCAATTTCGGGCAGTACCTGGGGGAATACAGCCTCGACAATGTTTTGAACAAAGCCGTGAAAACACAGCAGGATCTTATCCGGGAACAGTACGGTGGCAATAGTTATAACATCGGGGAATTTGATCCGACGGTACAGGGAATCCTGGCGAAAGCGCCGGCTGCCCTCAACCTGGCGCTGTTCCGGCCATTCATCTGGGATGCGAGAAACCCGGTGATGCTCCTATCGGGCATGGAGAATTTTTTCATGCTGGCCTTTAGCTTATACATCCTCTTTAAAGTGAAGATCTCGACACTCCTTAAATCATTTTTCGGACATCCCTTGCTGATTTTCTCGATGCTCTTTGCCATCTTCTTTGCCTTTTCGGTAGGGCTCACCACGGCCAACTATGGAGCATTGGCAAGGCTTAAGATCCCCTGCATTCCCTTTTACATGTGCTCGCTGTTTATTCTGTATTACCTCAACCGGAAAAGCTTCCGTCGTAGATAGTGGCATAGATCTTCTCCGCCAGGCTATAATTGCGCTGGGTTTCCGCAACAGTCCTGATTTTTCCGGGTAACTGGTGATCCTGCAACAAGAGGTCGATGGCTTTCACTGCTTTCAGATACTCCTGGCCATTCAATTCCTTCAGTACATAACCGATCCCCTGCTCTTCAATAATGGCGCTGTCTATAGAAATACCTTTGGTGATAACCACCGGCAGGCCCATCGCCCAGTATTCCCCGTTCTTGATAGGTGTACAGTATGTTTTGGTAGGCACCGGTTTCACCGGGCAGATGCCGAAGCTTCCCAAGGCCATGTAGGAAGGCACTTCGTGATGCGCCACAAATTTTTTAATGACCGTTTCAAAAGGCAAGCCTGAGTTATCGCAAAACGCGCGGATCTCTTCATCCTTCTGATTCGTGAGCAGCAATACTTTGAACCGCTCTCCCCAGAACGTGCGCGCTGTCGCAAAAAAGTCAAACACTTCTCCCGACAAATAGATATCTCCGAACTTACCGGCATACACACATACCACCGGATTTGCGCCGAGTTCCGGGATCGAAACAGGAAGAGCATTCTCCCGGTCAAACAATCTGAGGTCGACACAGGCCGGCTTCACGAAATAACGCTCTTTAACAATGCCGTATGTTTTCTGAGAATAGGCAATCATACCGGGCGCAGCGCAGATCACATCCGAAGCGCGCCTGAGCTGAAGCTTCTCCAGCTTAAACAACAGGCGGTAAGCCAGGCTGCTCTTTTTCCAGGTGTTGGTTTCCAGCATGCTTTCGGCATGAGGCTCGAAACTATCCAGCACCAATGGTCTGCCCGTGAAGCGCGACAGGATATAGCCAATAGCGCCGCCGGGTGTGCACCAGGCATGGAGCACGGAAATTTTTTCGCGGGAAATAAACCGGATCAGGTAAAACAAAATACCGCTGAGCTTGATTCCCATTCCTAAGCCGAAAGGCTTATAAGTAAAATTGACCAGGTGAATCTGCTTGTCTTTGAGTGCCTGTTTGTTCTCTTCGTAATCTTCCGCAGTCGTTTCAGATTCGGGCGTGAGGGTCATCAGAAAGATCCGGCTTCCGGCAGGCAGCTTATCGCGGATGAGCTCTACATAAGGCAGCGTGTAGGTTTTGATGAGCGCGCTTTTGTAGCTCCAATAGGTAAGAACCAGGATATGTTTCGGAGCGCTCAAAATAAATGTTTAATGATCGCGTAGCAGCGTTTTCTGAAAATAAAAAAAGGATTATTGATCAGGCTGATGAAAAAATACTTCAGGGCAACTCTCCTGTTTCGCCTGGTCATGGCGATGTGCAGGGCCGCATAGGAATAAATGCCGTTGAGGAAGATCCGCTTGTTGAGAAATGAGCGGGTAATGATATTGGCAGAATGCAGGATATGCGATTTGAAATGCAGGATCTTCTCATTGAAATGCGAGGCTTCATAATTGAGAACGCTTCTGCCGCCATGATTCATCATGATAATGGATTTGCCCGGAAAACAATGCAGCTCCGTCACGGTAATTACTCTCAGCCACAGCTCCCAGTCTTCAAAGAGGATCAGGTTTTTGTCGGTATTGAAATAATGTTTCCGGAAAAGCTCTTTCTGAATGATCACCGAGCTGCATCCCAGGTAATTGCCATACACCAGCTTTTTCGGATTAAAGAATCCTTCCATGCCATAAGAGTACAGGTGGGTGTGATCGGGATTGAGGATCTGGTAACCGGCAAAAATAAAAGCAGGTGCCGGGCTCTTTTGAGCGATAAATGTATGGATCGATTCCAGGTGCGTCTTCTCCATTTTATCATCCGAATCCAGGAAGATCAGGTAATCGCCCTCTGCCTTGTTGGCCCCATAATTCCTGGCGATGCTGCGCTCTTCGTTCTGCTTATAAAAATACCTGATCTTTGGATGTTGCAGGGCTTCTACCGTCTGCCTGGTGTGATCCGTACTTCCGTCATCCACCACCAGCACTTCGTAGCCATCGTAGGTTTGGTCCAGGACACTCAACAAGGTTTCCTCCAGGATCTTAGCCCTGTTATAGGTTGGTATAACGATGGAGAACAACATTTGTTAGGCCGTTCTGATAAAACGGAAGACAAACTTCGGAATAAATTTCAATCTATTATTATATTTCCGGTAATTATTTAGAGTATAAAAGGAAAAGAAATGGGCTTTGATAAAGCCACTGATCTTCCGGCACATGTGTCCGTCGCATTCGCGGTAATAGCTGTGGTAGCAGAGGTGGAGGTGCTGTAAAAAAATGTCTTCCAGCTCCTTGTCGCTAAACTGTAAAACATTCGGATAGATCACCCGTTTTTCGTTTCCCACGAGCCCCAAAGACAGCATGTGCTCCAGGTAAAGTTTTCCACCGGATACCGAATGAAACACATTAGCCACCACGCTGCTCCACTCTTTCAAAAACGCCAGGTTTTGGTTGGATTTGGAGGATTCATGCAGCCTGTAGCGGGAGAGCAGCTCATCCGTACGCCTGATCTTTCCACCATTCAGAAGAAGCTTCACCACCAATTCAAAATCCATCGCATAATGCAGGCGATCGTTTACGGGTAAAACATTGGCAAGGGCCTCAGCCCGCAAAAAAGAGGAAGGCTGCGGAAAGCGCATGTAGGGAAAGTAATCATGCAGGGCGATGTCGGCTTGCAAACCGATGACCTGTGAGGGCTTGTTATGGCCGAATAAGAGCGATTTTCCGTGCCAGATCACCAGCGCAGGATCGGCTTCAAAAGCGGCTGCTACTTTGTGCAAGGTTCCGGGCTCATACACGTCGTCGCTATTGAGCCAGGTGATGATGTCCCCGCTTGCCCTGGCGAATCCTTTGTTGATCGCCTCACTCTGTCCCTTATCTTTTTCGCTGACCCAATAGGCGATCTGATGGGCATACGTTTCAATCACCGAAACGGTCTGATCGGTACTCGCACCGTCGATCACGATGATCTCCAGGTTCTCATAATCCTGGGAGATCAGGGAAACAAAGGTTTCGCCGATGTACTGCCCCTGGTTGAAGGAAGGAACAATGACCGATATTTTAAGATTTTTTGCGCCGGGCATCCTGATATATTACTTAATGGTGCAGCCGGGTAATTTCACATACACATCCCCAAAGCCCTGCATGGCGTGAACGTCTTTAGCCACCAACGCTTTAAACTCAGGCACAGAAATCCAGCTTTCCAGGAGGAAGCGGTTCTCTTCCCCGGCGCTGTAATTACAGAGGTAGGAAGCATCAAGCGCCTGCATCAGATCGAGGCATTCATAAAGCTTATGGGTTTGCTCGGGTGTCGTGTATTCAAAGGAGATCACAGGAACAGCCACAGACAAGCCTTTCAGCACATCGGCCTCAAAGCCTTCCACATCTATTTTTATAAAGTGTGGCTTTCCGTATTTTTCAATCAGGTTATCCAGGGTATCCACTTCCACTTCTGCGGTCTGGTCCCAGGTTTCATTGGAGAACCTCCCGCGTTTCATGCTCTCTACCCAGTCTTTCGATAAGGAAGACACCGTAGAAGAGGTCGAATTGATATACATGGTCATCCTGTCCTTTTTAGCGCCCAAGGCTATTTTCAGCAGGGTAATCGCATGCGCATACTTTCTCTGCAAAAAGCGGTAACAGTAGTCCTGCGGCTCAACAGCCACGACTTTGTTTTTCAGGCTTAAAAACACCTGCACACGGTTCCCGAGATTAGCCCCTACATCAAAGACAAGGTCGTTGGCGGAAAGGAAGCGGCTATAGAACTGTTTTCTTCCTTCAAAAAGTTTTTGGCTTTCCCTGTAGATCTGCGGGTGTACCAGCCATCTTACCTTTTCCTTAAAAAGGGCATATCCTATTTTGAAATTCATTCCTGTAATCTGTGTTAATTAAGCATCCAATACCTTCTGGAAATCGCTTTCCCGGATGCTGCAAGTTACATCTTTTATCATATACAAGGGCCTGCTCCCGTAAAAAGAAGCCCACATGCTATAGGTGCTCGGTGGTCCGGCAATGTAGTGGCAGCGGGCCAGGGCGTACAGATCGAGCAGCTCATGATCCGGTCCTGAAGTGATCTTCAGATGGCTGAGCTCCGGACCGAAGCTGATCTTTTCATTGGAGCATACCAGGAAATGCGGATTCCTGTCTTTGAATAAAATAGCCAATTGCTGAATGATCCGGCTATAGTCTTCTACAGCATAAAAATAGGCCCCGTTTTCGAAGGTTTTATAATCACCGCGCCTGATGTGAATCCCAATTACTGTTTCCTCCGAATCGGAAAAGTGTTTTTCAAAAAACAGGTCGAGGGTCTTTTTAAAAGAAACGTCCGGCACAAAAAAATTCCGGATAACATCCGCATGTTTTTTGAAAAGCCTGTCGGAGCGGAAGAGCCAGCCCTGCACAAAGCAAAAGGTACTTTTCAATTCCGCTGTTTTTTCAAGATCCGCTTCTTCGTCCCAGTCTAATGCCATCGCGCTGATAAAACGGGTTTTGATGCGGAGGCGAACCAGAAGGCGCGATACCATGTAACAAAATGTATAGGCCGATTTATTTCTGTAAAAAGAAAAACCGGAAGTAGAAGCAAAATAAGATCTGTAACCGTAAAAGGCCGGGTTGACGATGCGCACATCCTGCTCTTTTCCATAGGCCAGGAAGTGGCCATAGATGAACAAGAGATTGCCAAGCTGGCCGGGTTTATTGGAGATGAAGATCATGCTTTTAAATTATACCCAGGTGCGCCTGAATTTAAATAACTTTTTAATCAGCTTGCCGGTCGACTGGCTTTTCATGCTTTTACGAATCCCACGAAAGGCATTATTCAAACGCGCTGCTTCCCAGGCGAGCCGGCTGGCGCCTGTACAGCGGATTCCCCGGTGTGTGATGATCATCTCCTTGCAAACACTTTTTTTGTACTCCGGGATGTAATAGCGCCAGATTTTTTTAACCGTAATCAGGTGGTAGTACATAAACTCTTCACCTTTGTCGAGATCAAGAAGCTTCCCCTGCTTATAGCTGTAATTGATCGGCTGAGGATGCTCGCGGATGATGTCCTTAAAGTAGGCCCTGATCTTCCCGTTCTTTTCTGCGTTTTTAATAATATCAAACATGCTGACCTGCAGATTCCGGCCGCGGATCTCATCAAAGGTAAAAACCGCTCCATGCCAGCGCTGGCAACATTCCTCAAAGCCATAATAGGCTGCATCATTCAATAAGGAAGCAATATTTCCATGATCTTTATACAGGTATTTCCCTATACCGTTATTCCTGAACAGGGTGAAATGCCCCGTACACCATAGGTTTTGCGTGGTGATCACATCATACTCCTCAAGCATGCCGTCTGTGAGAAAATGCCGGATATCGCCCCAGATTATATCGAGGTCGCACCAGCCCCAATGATCATAGCCCCTGAACTCCTCCTCAAAAATATGACCGAAGAGCGGCTTTAATTCATTGATCTTCCAGGCGCTTTGCAGCTGAACCTTTTCTCCGAGCTTCTGCGATGAAAACGCATTCAGCTCCGCAAGATTCATTTTAATGAATTTGATATTGGCATCGGTATAGCTTTCGGCAATGTGATCATTGATAACAACAAAGCTGATGGAAGGATTGCTCTTACAGGTCGCCGTAAAATAGCCGAAGTAATTCGGCAAAGGGCCCATGTAACAGGTCATTAAACAAATGCTTCTCATCTTTTTCTTAATCTCTTTGTGCGGAAAGCGGCGACCGTTCGTAGATGGCATCATATTCCATAGCTACACCATCGGGCCTGTAGACCACGATAACATCCACTAACTTAAACTGCTGCCTTCTTAAAAATTCGTCCACTTCATAATACTGGCAGCCATTCTTATACAGCTCATGGTTATTCATCTCTACCAGGATCAGGTGCGTTTTCTTCAGGGTTTCAACCCCGCTTTTCAGAATGTGAAGCTCACTGCCCTGTGTGTCTATTTTTATCAGCAGGATCTCTGCCAGGTCTTTTGTTTCCTCATCCAGCGTGGAGGTCCTTACCTCCTGCTTTTCGATGAGGCTGAACTTATCCTGCTGCGCCCCCGGCTGGTGGCTGATCTCAGCACTATTCAGCTCATGGATGGAAGACGACAGAAAATTGGCCGTGATGTTGATCTCCGTTTTACCGATGGAATCGTATAAAGCCAGGTTCCGGATCGTGACCCGTTGGTTACCTTCATTGGTTTTTTGCGCGATGTGAAACATTTTGCTGATCGGCTCAAAACCAATTACAGAAGCCTTTGGAAAAACCTTCGAAAAATAGTGTGCCGTAGCTCCGTCAGCTGCGCCAATGTCCAGGATGGGCAGGTGCAGCTTGTTGACCCGGTGTTTCCGGATATAGGCCGTCAACCTGAAAAACGGCTCCGCCGGGTTACAGAACACGGTATCCCTGAGCTTCAGAAACAACGAAGGCTTCGAGACCAGTGCTTGTAAAAAACGGATGATAAAATTTTTCATTTTAAGGCCTTATACGGCTATCTAAATTAGTCATTATTAAAGAGCTTCGCCAATCCTTTTCGGGTTCCGGACCGAACCAGAGAATCCCACATGTTGCTTTACTGTCTTCCTCATGACGTCATAGCAGATAATATGGGCTCAACAAGCTCCCGAAGCTCATCTAGCCTTACCTCCAGGTCGAAATTATTTGCCCGTTCATAAATCTCCGTAGCAGCACAGCGAAGGTAGTGGTAATTGACGTTTACGGCATCGCAGAGCGAATAGTACATGTTGTTATGGCGATCCGTGCTTTTTCTGAATTCCAGCACATGTGTCCCTTCCTTCATAAACATGACCAGTGCCAACGCTGCACCATGTGTGCTAATCACCACCTGAGCATTCGAGATCAGATCAAGCTGCTCCTGAAAGGAATAGTCTTCAAAATACAGGATCGCAAAACCGCGTTCCTTCAAATAACCGCATAGCTCCTGCTCATTGGTTACAAAACGCCTGCTGGACTTTGCCCTGCTGATATAAATACGATCAACAGGTTTTGAAACAGGCTTCAATTGAGGTAAAACAATCGCCCTGAGCTTCCGGAGATTTTCAGGATTAAAATTTCCGGTCCCTGCTATATGAGAGGGGACATAAAGCTTCGGAACTCTCGCCAGTGTATCGTCTTCGAGGTAAGCAATGTTGGTGATTTTAAAATACTGCAAACTATCGAGATATAGTCTCTCATGCTTGAAATAAGCAGGCAATAAGGCCGTATAATTTTTCAGCTCATCATTGAGTTCGGCAATCCGGGTGAGGCCGTCACAGAGCCAGTGCGCAAAGCCATGCGGGCCGCTGTAATTATCAAATAAAACCAGGTAGTTTACCCGCTTGTCAAGCGTCCGTTTTTTAAATTTCAAAAGTGTTTTTAACAGGTACCGGCTTTTATAGTTCCTGAAATCTATATCATAGCAGATAATGAACTCCTTTTTAGAGCGGAAATTTTCGTAGATGATCCCCAAAGGCGTTAAGGCCGCATTCCGGATAAAATACAGGCCGCTGGATTTAACGGTGTAGGACGTGGCTCCGAAATACCCTTCATCACCGGTTTTCAAACCAACAGGGAGCTTCCGCCTGATCACCTGCTCCTTATAAAATTCCCTTACCAGTTTCATGTGTACAGCGCTTGTTTTGGCAAATTTGTAAATAAATACTGAAGGGCGTTCCTGGCCGCTGTATAATTAAAGACGGAAGCCTCTTTTACGAGCTCTATCTTGTGTTTCAATTCCCTTCTTACTGCCGGTTGGCTTATGAGCACAAGCGCCCGCGACAACTCTTCACTGGATGAAGGATCGAAATATAAAGCGCTGTCTTCCAGCATTTCCTTGTGCCCCGCGAGATCGGAGCAAACCGCAGGCACGTTATATTCAAGAGCTTCCAGTGGCGGAAGGTTTGTCGGCCCTAAAAATGTCGGCATTACCAGGCTCAGTGCATTTGATAATAAGATCTCTTTTTCCATTTCGGGAATAAAGCCCAGGCAAAGCACCTCGTTTGTCAAATCCAGCTCTGCTATGTGTTGCCTGATTGCCGGCAGCTCTCCTTTATCGGAGCCGGAAAGCACCAGTTTGATGTGTTGTGTATCTGTATCACGAAAGGTCCTGAACGCTTTGATCAACATGAGGTGATTCTTATGTTTCCAATATTGAGCCGGGTAATAAAAATAGCCCTCCGTTTTTAAGCCGTAATTTTTCAATGCTGCCTGCGCAGCTCCTGTGGAAATAGAAGCCGTTTGCTTGCGGATAAAAAACGGCACCACAACGATCTTATCCGGAGCGATTTGCAAATAGCGGATCAGCTCTTCTTTCCCTGCTTCCGATTCTACCGCAATCAACGCGGCTTTTTTCAGGTCTGTATTATACCACTGTTCTCTTTTTTCCAATTGACCGTTCTCGCTGAATTCAGCGAAGGTACTCAGGGAAAGGTGTGCGATATCCCAGTTGGTAGCAATGAAGGGCACGCCTTCAAGCTCCCGTTGTGCCTGGTTCAGGTAATAGACATAGTCTATTCCGAAACCGGCGATAAGCTTTGAAACATGCTTATTGATAAGCCCACTCAGGTACGTGTTGGCAGGCTTGCTGCTCTTTAACATTTTCCGGATGAGCTTGAGAAAAAAGGTCGGCTTTGTAAAATGCTCGTTCAGGTAGATGACTTCCTTATTAAGATTTACCGGATGAGAGCCTTTTTTATAGGTCAAAAAAACAATTTCCGTTCCTTCGAAACGCTCTTCATCGAGTAATTTTACCAGGGAATGGATATAAGTATAAGCTCCGCCCTCCTGCGGTAACATATCGTTATTAAGCCATACTCCTATTTTCATTCTGCAAATTATTTTTTCCTCAATACATACAGGGCGTACCAGTTGCTGCTATCAGGTGCCCGGTCCAACATCCAGCCGTAGCTGGCCATTACTTCAAATTTATCTCCGGCAAGGCGCTCAATATCATTTTTGAAAAAATAGCGCATGCGATGCAGCTCAGAAAACCGGTGCTCCATATCGTTTTCCTGATCCTTCACTTCAAAATCGAATGCAACCTCAACCGTATGGTTTTCTTTCAGGTGGGTGGCTGTAGTCCGGCGCTTCAGAACAAAGCGGTCGTTCTGCATATCTTTGGTACGATTGCCGGGAGGATCGGCCATCACGCCGTCCCCGTTCCAAAAATCGAATACCAGCAATCCGTCTTTCTCCAGGTGATCATAGGCCCTCGCAAAGAAGTCTTTGACATCCGTATCGCTATTCAAATAACTGAACACGTGGAAGAGAGAAACAATGAGCGGAAAAGTTTTGTGGAGCTTATAATGCCTGATATCGCCCTGCATAAACTTCGCATCAGCAATAGAACGGTTTTCAGCAATCGCAATCATGTCCTCAGAAAGATCGAGCCCGGTGACCTCATACCCTTTCTCCGAAAATTTCGCTGAATAGTTTCCGGTGCCACACCCAAGCTCCAGCAATGCTTTGCTATCCAAAACCCGGTGCCGATCGATCACAGACAACACATAACCGGTTTCGGCAGCATAATCTTTATCCTGGTAGATCAGGTCGTAAATCTTCGCGTAATCTTTAAACTGCATCTTAATTCCGTTTAGCGATCTCCATAAATTTATCGCACACATAATCCATATCCGCGTCGGTAAGACCAAGGCCGCTTGGCAGATAAAACCCTTTCCGGGCAATATACTCCGACTCCGGGTAGCTACCGGCAAACCTGCCTTTGAAAACGGGTTGCTCGTGACCACACCAGAAAAAAGGTCGCGAGCCTATGCCATGCTGCGCCAGCTCTTTCATGAAATACTCGTTGTCATGTTGGCTTTCCTTCCCAATGACAATGGCAAAGACCCAATAGATATTATCGGCATAAGCTGTTTTCTCAACAGGAAACCGGAAGCCTTCCATGCCTGATAATCTTTCCGAATAATAGTTCCCGATATGTCTTTTCTTAATAACAAACTCGTCGAGCCTTTCCAGCTGTGCCACACCTAAGGCCGCCTGCAAATTCGTCATCCGGTAATTATAACCCAGCTCGTAATGCACAAATCTTTTTTCAGGAACAAAGCAAAGGTTCCTTAAAGACAGGCATTTGTTGGCAACTTCCTCATCGTCCGTCATGATCATGCCGCCCTCACCCGTAGTAATATGCTTGTTCGGGTAAAAGCTAAAAATGCTCACATCGCCCAGGCTTCCACAGGCTTTACCGTAATAGGCCTGCCCATGCATTTCAGCAGCATCCTCAATGATCTTAAGGCCGTATTTGGCTTTCAATTCAAATACAGGATTCATATCTACCGGTAAGCCGTAAGTATGCACCACCATAATCGCTTTGGTCTTTTTAGTGATCTTACGCTCGATATCCTCCACCTTCATGTTCCAGGTATCGGCATGGCAATCAACGAAGACGGGGACGGCTTTCGCCTGAACGATGGCCATGATACAGGAAATGATGCAAAAGGTTGGAACGATCACCTCATCGCCTTCTCCGATCCCGACAGCCCTCACGGCAATCTCCAGGGCAGCCGTGCCATTGCATACCGCTATGCCATACTTACGGCCTACCTTTTTAGAAAACTCCGTTTCAAATTTTTTAATAAAGGGGCCTTCACTGGAAATCCAGCCGGTATCGATGCATTCGTTAAGGTACTTTTTTTCGTTGCCGTCTAAAAGCGGGGTATTCACAGGAATATTCATAACTTAAAATCGTGTTTTATCGTGTTCGCCCGAATAAGGTCCTTGTTTCACTTCAATCATCTCGGTTGGCTCCAGCATTTCAAAACCATGGCCTCCGCTTGATAATAAGATCACATCGCCCGCCTCCAGGATTCTGTCGAAGAGGTATTCTTTTTCCTGCGTATAGAACTGAATTTTCACCAGGCCGCTTTTAACGAACAGGACTTCCTGGGTGAGTGTTACCGTACGGTCGACCGCATTATGGACGTGAGGCTGGATTACATAGCCTTTCGGGCGATTCATATAGCCAAGCTGCTGCGAAAAGTCGTCGGGTGTAAAAAACTTAATGCCCTCTTCTTTAAAATCATGTTTGATAATGATTGCCAATAAAAGATCGAGGTGTTTAATATATTCAATCATCATGTTAAGTCTTATAATTTTTCAGGGGTTCCGGTTATCACGTTGATCACCTCAAGCCCCCGGATCAGCTCCAGTCGTTGATTTCCTTCAAGATAGGTCAATGCATAATTTATGTCACGGCTTTCCCTGAATTTACTTTCCACGAAGGCCTCGCCTACGGAGAGCTCTCTCACCTTATCCGTCAATAAATCACGCCTCACAAAATAAGCGTTGTTGCCGGCGAGGTTGCATCCCACCAACGCGTAAGACTTTTTTTTCGCCACATGATGGAGCGCCGGTAAAGAAGCTCCCCAGAATAAATTGCTGAAGTGCCTGTTTGTTCTTACAAAGGCTTTGTCATAAGGCACGGTAATAGCCCGTTCTTTACCAAACACACTGTTATACTCCACGGCTATGATCGCGGGATTAAGACTACCCAGGTCCAGGGTGTCAAAAATATGATAGTCATTGCCATCGAGATCAATATGCAGAAAACCGATGTCTGAATACCCTGTTTCTTTCAATAAGCCATTGATATTTTCCTTATCAATGAAGACCGCCTTTTGCCTTAACGCATAGCGCCAATACCAGCCCTGGCTTTTAAGCGAATCCATCGCCTCCTGCGAACCATCCATCACAAAACCCGACCAGTTGTTATGGCACATCAGAAAACGGGTATTGGATTCGAGGTAATTTTCAACGCCAAATTCTATGAAGACCTTATTCCTGATAGCCACATGCTTGATCAGGTATTGGATAATGCCGTCATCTCCAAACTGGCTAAAGATTTTAAATTCATAATCATGGATGTTTGGCGAATTTATCTGGTATTGCTGATTCGACAGCAAAGCCCCCAGGGCCAGCAGCTCCGTGTCATTGCTTTGTTGTTTCAGGCCATCGCCTGATAAAACACGTATTGCCTTTTTTACTTTTCCAAACATGCGTTGATGGGTGCCCGGAACCAAGTCCTGAAGGCTTTGCGTACTTAATTAAAAAATATTTTTCAGTTTAAAGATAATCCTTTCCTTTTTGTCCATGAATTTTTTGGAGAAAAAGATCGCCGTTCGCTTTCTTTCCCGTAGATTTTCCTTCACCTCCAGCTTCATGAGCTCTTGAGGGTCGAAGCTATCGGCAAGCACATTATCATAGACACTCGTACTTGTTTTAGCATGCTCACCGCTTCCGTCGTTTCCTCCATTGATCGTAAAAGGCACTCTCGGATACAGGGTCAGCTTGTTTTTCAGGAATGAAGAGGCATACCAGCGGATTGCCCAGGAGCTGTTCTTTTCCTTTACCTGATCTTTCAGCATCTTGAAAAAATTATAAGTGCCCGAAAATTCAAATTCGTGTTGCAGGTTTTTAGATTCCAGCTCTTCTACAAGGGCTTTTCCGTCAGGGTTAAAATCCTGCCAGCGGTCTTTCCAGGTAGCCCAGCCCCAACAATCTGCTCCACGCAGAAAAAAATAATCAGACTTATATCCTGCCGGGAATGAATAGCCGTGGATGCAATTGATCTGTTGATTATCCCGGAAATGATTCAGGGAGAAATTAAAATACTGCAGGGCATACTTACTCAAAACAAGATCGTCTTCCAGAACAATGAGCCGTCCATGCTTTTCGAGTAGCTCTGTCACAGTGGAGATCACAGATGCAGCAAGTCCTTCATTCCGGTCTTTTTCACGAATAACAACTTCTTTACACCAGGCGTTGCTCCTGATCACCTTCCTCACTTCGGCCATATTCTTTTTATCCTGCGGGCTTGCATTGGCCCTGGGGCCATCAGCGATAATGTACAGAAGCGATTCGTCGGCCAGGAAATTCTGTTGCAGCGAGGTCAGAACCCTCTGTGTATGGACAGGCCTGTTAAAAACGAATAATACGATCGGCGCCGTGGTCATCATTATTTTTTCCTCCAAATGCTTGTTTTGTTGAACCATGTAATATACGGCACAGGCCCGAAGCCATCCATTTCCAGCGTAAACTGACCGGCAAAATGCTTTAGAAAATAGTCGGAATAATACTCCCGTTCCGTATTATCAATGATCAGTAAACCTTTTGATTTGATCTTGGGAATAGCATGAAGAATGCAGGAAGGCCTTGCGCGGCCATCCACCAGTACCACCTCCAGGCTGTTATCAGCTTCCTCATCTATCCGGGAAGCGTAGGCTTTGAAAGTGTCCTTTGTATGATCGTCGTGCGAGCTGTAATAGGCAAAAGGATCTGCGGGATCCTGAGGCAGCACATGGACATTTTGCTCCGGTGTCAGGAAATATCCCTGCCACTGATCTTTGAAGCCCCGCTTATCGATATGTGCGCTTATTTCTTTGAACCAGGTATCGTGATGCTCTACTGTAATTACCCGGCAGCCTTTTTCCAAAAAGAACAAACTCGATCCACCGCCGCCAAATTCAAATACCTTATCTCCTTTTTTTAATTCTTTCTCAAGGAAATTGATTGCAGGAAAGGTGATCCAGGGCAGACGGTAATACAGGGACGTTTTAGAGCGATCCAGCGTCCTTTTCCAGGGCTTATAATACTTCCAGAAAGAAACGGAATGAGAGGCGTATTTTTTACTCTCATACCTGAACCTCAGAAAATCCTGCCACAGTTTTTTCATACTTAATTAAATTGGTAATTAAGATAAAAAGAGCCCTGCTCATCCGGCGGGAGTTTTCCTGTATTGTAGAAATCACCGGATTCTATATCCAGGGACACGTCCGACTGTACCCAATCTGCCAGCTCACCATTAATTGTCAGGAAAAGGATCAGTGAGTACAAGCCTTTTTTTAGCGGCAGATTCTGAATCTTCACGTCGATATATTCTTTGGCTGAAATATTCAGTCCAAGCTCCTGGCCTGACACTTCATTGCTCAGGTAGCAGATCCGTGTCCCAAGTACATCATCAATGCCTATGGAAAGTACGGCATTCTGCAAACTGCTTTTATGCCCGCTTTGGTAGTACAAGCGCAGGATAAAATCCTGACCCGACATTACGGTGCTGATACTTTGCGCGTTTACATTTAAAATATCATAACGTGAGAAGCGGAGAAGACCATTTCCTATCCGGTCCTTAGCCTTAAGTATTCTTGAATCAGCATGCTCTTTTACACCGGCAAAATAGTTATGCAGGATCTTGTCGGTATCACCGATGGAATTAATCCTGCCTTTTTCGAGGAACACGCTTTTTTTGCAGAGCGACTGCACCGCCTGCATATTATGGCTCACAAACAAAATGGTGCGTCCGCTCCTGCTCACATCGCTCATTTTGCCCATGCATTTTTTCTGGAATTCGGCGTCGCCTACGGCGAGCACTTCATCGATGATGAGGACTTCGTTTTCGAGAAAAGCTGCCACGGCAAAGGCCAGGCGCAGTTGCATACCGCTGCTGTAATGTTTCAGGGGCGTATCGATGAAGGTGTCTACACCGGCAAAATCCACGATGGCGTCGAAGTTTTTCAGGATCTCGGCTTTGCGCATGCCGAGGATGGAGCCGTTCATGAATACATTTTCGCGGCCGCTGAGCTCCGGATGAAAACCGGTACCTACTTCGAGCAGGCTGGCAATGCGACCGCGACCAATAATCCGGCCACTGGTGGGCGGCGTGATCTTCGATAAAATTTTCAGCAGGGTAGATTTGCCTGCTCCGTTCTTGCCGATAATGCCAACCGTATCGCCGGGCATCACATCAAAGCTCACATCGTTCAGCGCCCAGAAGGCTTCCTTACTGCCCCTGCTTTTGAATATATTGGCGAGGGAGTCGCGTAAGCTCAGATAGGGTTGCTGCTCATGATTGATCATGAACTTCTTACTGACATGTTGTATTTCTAAAATTGGCTTCAAGGGGAATCAGGCCAGATCTGCAAAATAGCGTTCTGTTTTTCTAAAATAAACAACTCCGGTGATGAATAAAAGCAGGGAAACGGCAGAACTGAGCAAAACCGTTTCCATATTGATTGAGTAACCGCTGAACAAGCCACGCAGCAGCTCCAGAGCGCCCGATATGGGATTGAGCTTCAGGGCGAGCTGAATGGCGGGAGAGGAAGAAATCTGGGGAGAATACAATACCGGCGATACGAACAGCAAGCCCTGCATGAGGAAAGGAATGACGTAACGCACATCCCTGTATTTCACATTCATGGCCGAGAGCAAAAGGCCGCAGCCCATCGCCGAAAGGCAGGTAATGAAAACGCTGAGGGGTAATAATAAAATAGCCGGCACATTAATCTCGACATGATACACAATGAGCACAATGATGAATACCGCAAAGGCAATGACAAAATCCACCAGGGCGCCGAGGATGGCAGAAATGGGAATGATCAACCGCGGAAAATAGATCTTCTTGATGATATTGGCATTATTGACCATGCTATTGGCGGCGTTGCTCATGCCTCCGCTGAAAATGCCCCACAGCAGCATACCGCTCATGGCAAATACGGGATAAGGAATGCTCAGGTTGGTTTTCTGTGAAATGGAATCTCCTAAAAAAACGGTAAAGACGACGGTCATGAATAAAGGCTGCAGGATGGCCCATAAAAACCCCAGAACGGTTTGCTTATACTTCACTTTGACATCGCGCCAGGTAAAAAAGTAAAATAGCTCACGGTATTCCCATAATTCTTTTAACCCTAAACTAAATTTACGCTGCGGTTTTATTTCAAACTCCATATCCTTACCTTTGCGAAACGTATGAAGATTCTATTCGCAACACATAACAAAAATAAGATAAAAGAGGTAAATAGCCTAATGCCACAGGCTATTAATTTGTTAAGTCTCTATGACATCCATTTCACCGAAGAGATCGCTGAAACGGCCGCCACCATTGAGGGAAACGCGTTATTGAAAGCAAAAACCATTGCCCAAAAATTCGACACCAACTGCTTTGCCGATGATAGCGGCTTGCTGGTGGATGCGCTGGACGGCGCGCCGGGCGTGTATTCGGCGAGGTATGCCGGTGAACAAAAGAACGACCGCGACAACATCGACAAACTGCTCTTTGAGCTGAAGGATCATGAAAACCGTAAGGCACACTTCAAAACCGTGATGGCCCTGGTGCTGGACGGAAAGGAATATGTGTTTGAAGGCATTGTGAATGGTGCGATCACCAGGGACTTGCGCGGCAGCAATGGCTTCGGCTACGACCCGGTGTTTATGCCCGATGGCTTTTCCAAAACCTTTGCGGAGATGAGCCTGGAAGAAAAGAACAGTATTTCGCACCGCAAAATTGCTTTAAAAAAATTGCTGGATTTTTTGGGGACGGTGAAATAATATACAAATGAATACAAACGTTCGACCCTTCCAGGGTCGTCTGTTCTGATGGTACTTGTTTTTCTATTAACATTTGGCTCCTGCGGAGCTACAGAACAAGAATAGTTTGCAAAAATTTGGCTTACCTGAAGCCTCAGACCGTATCTCAACAAACCTGAAGGGCTTGAATATTTATAACGAAATGATTGAAGCAGAGATACGACCCTGAAGGGGTCGAATGTCATGGCGTCTGGATATACCCGTTTTGAGTGAGATCCTGAACTTGTTTCAGGATCTCACTCAACTACTGTAAACCAAAAATTAGAACAGATGCTGAATCAAGTTCAGCATGATTACTCCTCCTCTTTCCCTTGCCTGGAGGCCTTTTTGGAGCCACTGTACATTTCGTATTTCAGGAGCTTGCATTCCAGGGCACCGTTGAACAGCGTCATTTTTTTGCTGGGATGCAGGCCGATGTGCTTGATGGCTTCCATGTTGGACGTAATGATACAGGCCGTCCATCCGCCAAAATCTTTTTTAAGCTTATCGCCGATCTGCTTGTAGAACGCATTCGTGTCCTCCATTTTGATCCGCTCATCATACGGCGGATTCAGCAGGATCGTGCCTTTCGGCTTATCAGGCATCAGGTCGAAGAAAGAGGCCTGCTGGTACTTAATCACATCATCAACCTTTGCCACAGCGGCATTACGCTTCGCCATTTCCAGGGGAATGCTGTCGATGTCACTCGAATAAATAGAAGGCAGGTCTTCCTTAATGCGGTTAATGCTCGAGGTATAGATCGTGTCCCACAGCTCGGGCTCGTAATCGTGCCATTTCATAAAGCCATAGCTTTCGCGGAAGCATCCCGGCGGAATGTTATTGGCAAACAAAGCCGCTTCAATACCCAGCGTACCGCTGCCACACATCCCGTCAATCAGCGGCAGATGCGGCTGCCAGCCGGAGAGCAATACCATGCCTGCCGCCAGCACTTCTTTCATAGGAGCAGAATCGATGTCGATGCGATAGCCCCGTTTGAATAAGGAATCGCCGCTGCTATCGAGGCTCACATTCACATAATCCTTAAAAATATGCACGTAGATGCGGAGCACCGGGTTATCAAGGTCCACATTCGGACGCACGTCAACCCTCTCTACAAAGCGGTCGCAGATGGCATCTTTCGATTTCTGAGACACGTACAAGGTGTGTGTGAAGATCTCCGAGTTCAGCGTAGCGTTGATCGCAATGGTATCATCCGCATCAATGAATTTTTCCCACTCGTACTCTTTCATTTTGGCGTAGAACTCATGCTCGTTGGCAGCCCTGAAAGAGTAGATGGGAACAAGAATTTTCAGCGCCGTGCGCAGGCAGAGGTTGGCCTTATACATAAAGCCTTTGTCACCTGTAAAAGATACGCCCCGTTTGAAGGGCTCAATGTCCCTGGCGCCTAATCTCAGTAATTCGCTTGCCAGCGTATCTTCCAGCCCATGCAGGGTGGTGGCTTTCATTTCGAAATCGAACTCAGTATTTGGTTTTTGTTTCAAGGGAATGTGAATTATGTAATCGTTAAAACAGGGAATGGTAAAGGCCCGGCTATTTAGCTGCCTTCACCGCATTATAGACTTCCTTCATAAAGCCGGAAGCAAAGACGAAATCCAGTAATTCCGGATTGGTCGTTTTCAGGATCTCTTTGCCGTTGCCCGTCCACCAAGGCTTTCCTTTGTAAATGTATAAGACGTTCTCCCCGATCTCCACCACCGAGTTCATATCGTGGGTGATGACGATCGTGGTAATGTCAAACTCATGGGTGAGGCTCTGAATCAGGTTATCAATCACAATAGAGGTTTTAGGATCGAGGCCCGAATTGGGCTCGTCGCAAAACAGGTACTGCGGCTGGTTGGCAATAGCCCTGGCCAGGGCCGCGCGCTTTTTCATCCCTCCGGAAAGCTCCCCGGGATAGAGTTTATTTTTTCCGGTGAGCTGTACTTTCTCGAGGCAAAAATTGACCCGCTCCATTTTTTCCTCCGGCGACATTTCGGTAAACATGTCCAGCGGAAAGCGAACGTTCTCTTCCAGTGTCTGGGAGTCGAACAGGGCGCCACCCTGGAACAGCATGCCTATTTTTTTACGGACTTCCTGCTTGTCTTTCACGCCAAGTGTCGGGAAGTTCTGCCCGTCATACAGGATCTCGCCTTTATCAATTTCGTGCAGGCCCACCATCAGCTTCATGATCGTGGTTTTCCCGCTGCCGCTTTCCCCGATGATCAGGTTGGTTTTCCCCTGCTCGAACACAAAGGACACATCATCCACCACGAGGCGTTCGCCAAAGCTTTTCGATATGTTTTTAATCTCGATCATGTGAGGAATAACTGGGTGAGCAGGAAGTTAAAGATCAGGATCAAAATGCTGCTGTATACGACGGCCGCGGTGCTGCTTTTACCTACTTCCAAAGCGCCGCCGTGTGTGTAGTAGCCGAAATACGCAGAAATAGAAGTAATCAGGAAGGCGAAGGTCACCACTTTGGTAAAGGAGTAATAGAGTTTCCAGGGCTCGAAGAAGGCCTGGATGCCGTAAATGTATTCGTAGGAGGTACAGGCATGAGTAGCCACACCCATCACATAACCACCGAAGATCCCGAGGAACATACTGATGGCAATGAGGAAAGGCAGGATGAGCACGCCGCCCAGGATTTTAGGAAGGATCAGGTAACCGGCCGAATTGATGCCCATGATCTCGAGGGCGTCGATCTGCTCGGTGATACGCATGGAGCCGATTTCGGAAGCAATGTTGGAGCCCATTTTACCTGCCAGGATGAGGCAGACGATGGTCGGACAAAACTCGAGCAGCATGGATTCGCGCACAGTAAAGCCTACAGCATACAATGGCACCAGCGGGCTCGTGAAGCCAAAGGCGGACTGGATGGTAATAACGCCTCCCATGAAAAAGGAAATGATGGCGATGATGGGCAGGGAACTGATGCCGATGTTATCGATCTCGTGAACGATTTGTTTCATGTACACCGACATCTTCTCGGGCTTACTAAACACACGTTTAATAAGGATGAAATAACGGCCTAAATGAAAAAATAAATTCATACGAAAATGAATGGCTAATATACGACTAAGTGTTTAATTACGGAGAAATAAATTGTGGAAATTGAAAGATGTACTGCCTGACATTGTAGGAACAAATTTCAAGTTATCTGTAAATGAATGGTGTAACATTGCGCCAGGGATGGAGCCATTTGTCTGAGCTCCTTTATTTGTCCCGCAGGGCAAACAAAGAGCGAGTGGCGACAGCTCGCCCGGGCGCCCAAAAATAATGGCAGACACTAACAATCATGCCCCTGCGTAAGGGCATGACTCTAAATCGTAGATACTTAAACTAAGGAAATTTTAAAAGCCTGTTCCGAAGTGGGTCATGCTTTCTTTTTTCTCCGGGTTGATGGTCATCACCGGCAGGTTGCTGATATCAACTACCTTTTGCGCCTCAGTACCGCTGAAAAACTCCTTGATGCTCAGGGTCGGCTTATTCATGATGATGATGAGATCCGCTTCGATTTTGTTGGCATATTCCACCACGGTTTCAGCCACGTTATCGCTGGCCAGGGATTTATTGGAGCAGGAAATGCCTTTTCCTTTGATGTATTGTTTTACCTGGTGCGAGTAGGCCAGCAACTGGTTCTCGTAGGCATTGTCGGAAAGGCTGAACACACCTAAAATACGGATGGAAGCGCCGAAGTAGTGGGCAAATTGTACGGCCACATCCACTTTCTCACGCGATTCCCTCGAAAGGTCGAGGGGCAATAAGATATTTTCGCAGCCGTCCCTGTGCTCTTTTCCACGGATGGAGATCACCGGACATTTGCATTCGCGGATCATTTTGGAAGCGCTGGCACCCACAATGTTCTTGGAGCTCATGTGGCTCTCGAGGCCTACAATCACGATGGCCGGTTTTATTTCTTCGGCAATCCGGGGTACTTCGGTGTATATATTACCTTTCACATTCATGAATTCGGTAGGCACACCACTTTCCTGCTGGGTTTGCTTGCAGAGGTCTTTCAGGTCCTCATAACGCTCCTCCCCTACTTTATCATAGGTATGCAGCAGGATGATCTTGGAATGGGTATATTTTGCCAGGTTATAAGCTTGCTTGATCGCTAAAAGGGATTGTTCTGTAAAATCAATAGGAATTAATAGGGTGCTGCGTTCTTGTAATTTCATAGAGTTTGTTTTAAATACCTGATAACTAATGGGTTCCCTTACCCGGAGCCAAACGAGGATCAGGAAGCAGGAAACAACTTGTTAATTTTAACATACAAAAATAGTCAAATTAATGATATATAGGCATTTATAAAAATATTTTTTAAAATGGGGATGTTGATTAAATAAAATTCCCGATATTTGCAGCCCAAACTTAAAAAACAAGAAAATGGCAGTAAAGATTAGACTACAAAGACACGGTAAGAAAGACGCAGCGTTTTTCCACGTAGTAGCAGCGGATGGTCGTGCACCACGAGACGGAGCTTTTATCGAAAAATTAGGTGTTTACAATCCTAACACAAACCCAGCAACGATCGACCTGAATTTTGACTCTACGTTAAAATGGTTGCAAAACGGTGCTGTTCCTACAGATACCTGCAGGGCAATTTTATCCTACAAAGGTGTTTTAATGAAAAAACACTTATTGGATGGTGTTAAAAAAGGTGCTTTAACCGAAGCACAGGTTGAAGAGCGTTTTGCTAAATGGTTAGATGGCAAAGCAGGAAAAATCAATTCTAAAAAAGACAATTTATCTACCGGCGCTAAAAAAGCGGCTGAAGACAAATTGAAAGCTGAAACAGCAGCGAAAGAAGCGAAAGCTGCTAAAATTGCTGCTAAAAATACGCCTGCGGCTGAAGAAACAGCTCCTGAGGCTGAAAACACAGCTACTGAAGCATCAGAAAACACAGAAGCATAAGTTTAAATTAAATAACGCAGGAAGCCCTCACGATACATCGTGGGGGTTTTTTGTTTTTGTTTGTCTTCTCACAGATGATAAATCTGCGACAAGCATGACAAACGTGACAACAGTTACAAACCGCAACAACAAAGTTCCCTTTATGGAGTCTTGAATAAATTTATGGTATAATCAAGCAATGCTTTGTTTCCAAATGCGCCGTGCCCCGGAACCACCACGCTCACCTGAGGATAGGCCTTCTTCACGTTTTCAACGGTGCCCGACCAGGCTGCCACATTCGCATCCCCCAGGTAGCCCTTACCGGCATTCAGCTCTTTGATTAAGCAGCCTCCAAACAGGACGTTCTCGCCTGGGAAATAAACCACGATATTATCCTTTGTATGCCCCTCTCCGAAAAACTTCGCACTAATGATGTCATGGCCTACTTTCAATGTAAGGGAATCTTTGAAGCCGTTTTTGGGAACAGCCGCATGCTCTTCGGTTGCAAGCTCAATGGTTTTGAAATACGCATACGACGGAATACGGTGTTTATGAAACATATTCAGTCCTCCCAGGCAATCGTCGTGAAAATGCGTCGGGATAACGGCGTTTATCTTACACTGAATCGTTTCGTTTATCCATTTGATCAGCTCTTCCGAGCTTTTATCTTTGGTTGGCGTGTCGAAAACAATGGCTTCATGGCTATTCCTCACCACAAGGCCGTTGCAGGGAACATTCCCGAAATCATCGGTTTGCTTAAACGAGGTATGCTCAAAAGCATTTTCGCTAATCTGGGTTATTATTAAGTCTTTGGATTTGTAAACCTCTTTGGGCTTGAAAGGTTTCCGGGTCTGAGAGCTACACGGTAAGGTTCCCAGTGAGATGGCGCTGATCAGGAGCATTTTTAAAATCACGTTCATTTTTGTTTTACTGTTTTTTACAATTTCTAATACCTCTTATTTTTGGGCGCGTCCCTTGCGGGCCGGGCTTTCGGCGCTGCACGGCAGGCTGCCTCAATCCCTCGCGCGGGTGCTACAACCCTGTTGGTGTTTCTCCGGCGAAGGCAGGATCCATTCAGCACTCATCAGGTTCAGGTACCGGCTTTTCTCTTAAAATCAAATTTGAAGACACGGCCATTCTGCTCAACCGAACAGTATTCATAGGTGCTTAATGGGATAAATCTGTAGGGCTTCGCACTGTCAAAGCCTTCGTCCCTCAACAAAAACAGGCCATCCCAGGCAAGCTCACAAGTGCCTTCATGAAATTCTCTGATCCGGTACAAGTTATTCTCTGAGCCCTTTTCCTTAGAAAGTAAAAGCCAGGCTCCTCCATCTTCGCCTCCAAGGTACTGTGCCCCCTGCTGCCTTAGCTCTGCGCAATCGTGTTTGGCTTCAGCCTCGTTGCCCTGGGCCTTTTGGTCCAATTCACAAGCGTTCAGGAGTACAAGGCATACACCCAGTAATATGAATTTCTCTGCCCTCATCATTTAAATGTTAGGTTCTGTGCTTTATTCCTAAAGAATATTTTACTTCTGCATCATGCGTTTCCTGATCCGGCTCAGCGATTCGGGTTTCACACCGATGTAACTCGCGAGCTGGTATTGCGGCACGCGCTGCGCCAGGTCCGGCCTGGTTTCCAGCAGCCTCCGGTATTTTTCCTCGGGGCTGGCCGTCAGGTGGTACATCATGATTTTGTGCTGCTCAGCAAACACCGTTTCCATCACCGCCCTCGAAATGGTTTCGAATCGGGGAAAGTCCCGGAACAGCTTCTGCGCCTTTTCTTCGTTCCCGATCACCACCGAGGTCTCTTCCTCACAGAGCAGGTAATCCGTAGCAATCACATCTTCCCTGAAACCGGTCAGGGAAATGATCCATTGCTCTTCCGTATAAAAAGCCGTGGTCACTTCTTCCCCCTCAATGAGCCTGTACTGCCGCACCAAACCATCCAACACAAAGTAGGAGGCATTATGGGCCTGCCCTTCCTTCGACAGGAACGCACCTTTCCCGAATGTTCTGATGACCATGCTCTCCTTCAAAGCCTGCAGCTCAGCTTCGGTAAAGCTTGAAAATTTAGAAAAGTAGGTGATCAGTTTATTCTCCATGAAGGTTCTCCCTTATGCCGCTTATGCTTTTTGAAGCGCTTACACAGGCCTTCTAAAGGTACTAAAATTATCCGTGTGCATAAACACGGACACCTCCTCTCAAAAAAACCTGTTGGTGAAAACACCAACAGGGGCAGAAAAAAACATCAACAGGGGCAGGCTTTTTAATCCGGTTTATACGGATTTCAGCGGAAGACAGGAGCAAACCATTATTCCGCCTTGCCCAGCGCATTAAGCGCATCCACCGCCGGATCGTAATTCGGCTTCAGCTTGAGGCACATGGTATAATCTTCGTAGGCGTTCTTTTTTTCTTTCAGCTCTTCGTAACACACACCCCTTGCAAAATAAGCTTCCGCATATTTGGGATTGGCCGTAATAGCTTTCGTAAAATAATCCAGCGCTTTGGACGGATCTTTTTTTACCTCCAGGCTAATCGCGCCCATGTTGTATAAAGAGAACTCATTTTGCGGATCTCCTTTCAGGATCTGCTCGTACAAGGCTGTCGCCTCGTCGAATTTGCCCAGGTCCTGCAATAGCTTGGCTTTGGCATAAAACACTTCGGCCGTAGGGTTAATGCGGATCGCATTGTCGTAATATTCGAGCGCGATGGTATTTTTCCGCGCACCGTAAATCATACCCAGGTAAAGAAACGCACCATAATTCTTATTGTCCTGGTCTACCGCCGTTTCGAGGCTGGAGATGGCTTTGGCGGTATCGCCCGTTTCCTTATAGATACTGCCTTTCAGGTAATAGGCCTGCGCCAGGTTCTCATTTATCTTCAGGGCTTTGTTAATGGCCGCGAAGGCATTCTCATATTGTTTCACATAAAAGAACAGCTCACCCAGCTTCAGCAAGCCTTCCGTATTTTCCGGAAACTTCGATACGATCTTTTCGAGAACGTCTTTGGCATTACGCGTTTGATTGGCTGCAAAAAAAACATCCGCTTCCGTGATGTAATACTCTACTTTGGTACTGTCGATCCGCAGGGAACGCTTGGCATCGTTGATAGCCTCCTCGAGCTGCTTCAATTGCAACAGCACCTTGGCCCGCTCATGGTAAAGAGCAGCGTTATCCGGGCTGTCCAGGATCTTTTGATTTAAGGCTTTCAGCTCAGGAGAGTTGATGATAGCCGTAATCGAGTCGATGTGCTTCGATTCTTTTTCGTCGGCAGTGGATGATGAAGGCCCGCAGCTGCCCAGGTAAATGATGCAAAAGGCAGAAACTAAATAGATAAGAACTGATCTCATTCGGATATTTTTAATAATAAAGGGGATGATGAAACGCTTAAAGGTCATTGGCGGAAGCGATAAGCTCTGCCACGTCCAGCACCTTCGTTTTATCTTCTTTGTTGAAATGCTTCACGCCATCGGTCATCATGGTATTGCAGAAAGGGCAGCCTACGGCAATCACGTCCGGATTGTGCGACAGGGCTTCTTCAGCGCGCTCCACGTTCACCTCCTTGCTTCCTTTTTCTGCTTCCTTGAACATCTGCGCTCCGCCGGCCCCACAGCATAAGCCATTGGCACGGCTGCGTTTCATTTCCGCCAGCTCCACATCCAGTTTCTGAATCACCTCGCGTGGCGCTTCATACACATCGTTGGCGCGGCCCAGGTAGCAGGGATCGTGGTACACAATCTTTTTCCCTTTGAATTGCCCGCCCTGTACTTTCAGCTTTCCCTCGTCGATGAGCTGCTGTACCAGCTGCGTATGATGGATCACCTCGTACTTGCCGCCAAGCTCCGGGTATTCGTTCTTGATCGTATTAAAGCAATGCGGGCATCCTGTAACGATCTTTTTAACCTCATAGCCATTAAGCACAGTAATGTTTTGCATGGCCTGCATCTGGAAAAGGAACTCGTTGCCGGCGCGCTTGGCAGGATCGCCCGTACAGGATTCTTCAACACCGAGCACGGCAAAATTGGCCCCCACATGGTTTAAGATGCGCACAATGGCCTTCGTGATTTTTTTCGCCCTGTCGTCAAAGCTGCCCGAACAGCCTACCCAGAACAAGATGTCCGGAGTTTCGCCCCTGGCAATTTTTTCCTGCATGGTTGGAACTTTCAATGCTTCCATAATTTTTTAGTTAGCGGGGCAGCAGGCAGTTTTTTCCGCTGAGCTTATCATACTGCCTGACATTTTCCCTATTTTGTAAATATTCTTTTCGTTTTAATTTATTTTCAATTACTGCTCATGAATCCAATTGGCACGGTCTGCAGGGCTGAACTGCCATGGCGCGCCGTTATTCTCCAGGTTTGTAAACATCCCGTTCAATTCATTCGGTGCCGAGCTTTGCTCCAGTACCAGTTGCTGGCGCAGCTCCATGATAATCGCCAGGGGATCAATGTTCACCGGGCACTCCTGAACACAGGCATTGCAGGTATTGCAGGCCCAGATCTCCTCATGCTTGATGTAATCACCCAAAAGCGATTTCCCGTCGTCTACAAACGTTCCTTTGTTGGCATCGATGTTTTTCCCTACTTCCACCAGCCGGTCGCGGGTATCCATCATGATCTTGCGTGGCGAAAGCGCCTTGCCGGTAATATTCTGCGGACATGCTGCCGTACAGCGCCCGCACTCGGTACAGGAGTAGGCATCCAGCAATTGCTTCCAGTTCAGGTCCATCACATCCCTGGCGCCGAACTTAATGTGTGCATTCGGATCGAGCACCGGCTGATAGGAAGGATCGAAATTCGGTTTCACCACATCCGTTACCTCAAACAGGTTTTTGAATTGCCCTTTCGGCTTTAAATTCGAGAAAAAGGTATTCGGGAAGGCCAGCAAAATGTGCAGGTGCTTCGAGAAAGGCAGGTAGTTAAGAAAGGCGAATACAATGATGATGTGGCCCCACCAGCCCACGCGCTCTACAATGTGCAAGGCTTCGGTAGATAGGCCTCCGAACAGTAAAGGCCCCAGGTGGCTGGTAACCGCCAGGCCTAAAGAGCCGTCGCCCAGGTTCTGGGCATGAGAAGCGCCTCTTGCATAAAGCACTTCGTCGGCGCCGTTCATCATACAGATAAAGCACAATAAAGTCAGCTCACCGATCAGGATTAAATTGGCATCGAGCTTTGGCCAGCCGTTGAGCTCGCTCTTTACGAGGCGGGGCACTTTCAGTAAATTCCTCCTGGATAAAAACGCGATGGTGCCTACAAAAGCCAGTACCGAAAGAATCTCAATGAAGCTCACCACAAAGGTGTAAAAGCCACCGAGCGGCGCCCTGAAAGCCCTGTGCTGGCCGGATAATCCGTCGAAGACAATCTCAAGCAGCTCCACCTGCGTGATAACGAAAGCGACGTACAGGAACAGGTGCAGAATAGCAGGAATGGGTTTTGCAAACATTTTCTTCTGGCCGAAAGCCACCAGCGTCATCACTTTAAGACGCTCTCCGCGGTTATCGGTCAGGGAAATATCTTTTCCCAGTAAAATATTGCGGCGGATCTTTTTTGAATTCAGAAAAAAGAAGGTACTGCCGGCGATCAGGAGTATAGCGAATAGGATGATGGAAATAATCATAGTAAAAAAATTTATGGTTTTGCCGGAACTTTTTCGTCGTCTTTATGCCTGTCTTTGGAACCGAATACGGAGATATGGATATAGCGGCCCGGGCGTGCTTTCAGGTCGAGCAGGAGCTTATCGAGATCGGCGCTGGCGCTGGTAAGGTTCTTATACAGGGAATCGTTTTTGATGAGCTTGCCAAGCGTTCCGTTTCCGCTGTTGATCTGTGCCATGACCTCGCTCAGCTCTTTCAGGGTTTTGTCGGCATTGTTCACCGCGCTCTTCAGGTTTGATTTGGCAAGGCTGTCGGACATTGAGCTGAAATTGGTAATGATGTTATCGATCTTGTGTTTATCATTGTCAAGCATCGTCGCGAGGTTGTTGAGCTTGGTAAGGATAGCGGAGATCTTTGCTTTCTCGGAAGCCATCAGGTCATCCAGCTTGTAGGCCGTTTGCTCCAGGCTCTGAATGGCTTTCTTAATGCTTTCGAAAGATTTATCGAGGTTGTCGCGCGTTTTGGAATTAAGGATACCGCTCACTACCGTCATCACCGAATCCATGGAAGAGATCAGGCTTTCTGCCTTTTTCTGCAAAGGAGCTAACTGTTTGCTCACTGCCGTTTTAATGCCTTCTTCCGATTCGGCGCGAAGGGTATCTCCCGATTCCACAAAGGTTTTCTCATCGCTGTAAATAAGCTCAACCGCCTTGGCGCCCAGGAGATCCGAGCTTACCGCACGGGCAATCGAGTGCTTGGGGATCTGCACATCCTCGGTCAGGAGAAAAGTCACCAATACCTGGTATTTGCCGCTCTTATCCTGGATGAGGGAAATCTCATTGATCTGCCCTACTTTAAAGCCGTTTACCGTTAAGGGATTGGCCTCAATAAGGCCGTCGATCTCAGGGTAAACCGCATAGAGCACATATTTGTGGTTGAATAAATTACTTCCTTTCAGGTAGTTGAAACCGTATATAAACAATCCTATCGCCGCGGTAACAACAACGCCGATTTTTAATTCTTTAGAAATCTTCACAAAACTTGTTTTTTGAAGTGACTAATATACATATTTTTTATTAAAACTGCCTTGCACAGCCCTATTTCCTGAAAGAAAACACGGACTTGAAGATGCCCTGAAAAGAGGTAATATTGAGAGGAAACTCGAGAAAAACATGCAAAAAGCTCAAAAAATAAAGAGCTTTCAGACCAATCCCATAATCCACAAGGTAAAGGCCTACCGAAAAGATCCATAACGCCAGGGTAATGAGGAGTGTTTTTTTAGGCACCAGGTGCCACTTGATGACGGATGTTTTGGAAAACCAGTTCAGGTAATGGTAGGTATAGGCAAAGGCTATGAAACGCATGATGATGAAGCCCGCATTGGTATTGAATACTGTATCGTTGCTGATGGTAGGCGTGAGTCCGAATACGGCAATCAGGTATTTGTTGAGCAGGCTGAACAGCTCGTAGTTCTTGCCCACGTATTCCGAAACCTGGTATTGCAGCTGCGGCGCTTTGATCACAAAAAAGGAAAAGCCGATGAGCAACAGGGCGATCACAGATAAGTAACCCGAGAGCGACCTGTTCTTGAGCACACCGTAGAGCATGAAGGCCCAGGTAAACACAAACACGTGAATGATCGTTGGCAGGAACACGCCGATCCACATAAAATAATAATTGCCAAACTTAGCCGTAGCAAGCCCAACCAGGGCCAGCACGCATAATACCGCGCGGTACAGATTGTCTTTCACAAACGCAAACACGGCCGCGATGATAAGCGCGAAGGCAATGATATTGGGCAACTGCGTATCGCTTTTGGCGGGGCGCACAAAGGAAAAATAAAAGACCAGCACACAAAGAAAGCCCAAGGCCAGGAAATCGTACTTGCCCTTGGTGAAATAATTTTTCTTATGCAACCAGCCAATCTCCGTGAGGTAGTGCAAGGGCCCAAGCACCGCATAGGAAAACAGGAAGAGCTCGAAAGGCAGGATAAAAGCCACGATACAGGAAAGTACCATCAGGCCGATATTCGCATAGTTGATCTGGTCGTTATTGAGTTCGGTGAGTTTCAGCAAAACAAGGGTTTTATACCACCAAATATCCTAAAATATTATGACAATAGAAAGCCGCAGAGCCTCAGCTTTTCTTGTCCTTAGTAAAGCCCCCGGTTTTTTTGTCGTAGCCGTAAGGACAGTGGCGGCAGCCGCTTTTGCAGCAGTAGCCACGCTTCAGGTGGTACTTCTCTGTAAACACGATATAACCCTCAGGACTGTAATAGAAGTCTTCAGGATCCAGTTCTTTTTTAAACATCACTACAAAGATATTATATTTTTAATGGATGTTATAAAATCGTACCGGCGAGATAGTTGCTGAGTGACGTAACATGAGCTGTCATATCGGGCGCAGTCGGGATAGGCGGCACAGATAAACACTAAACACCCGAAAGCATATAGCCATCCTTTTAATTCTACCTTTTGGGCGCCCGGGCGGGCTGCGTCGGGCTCCGCTTCGCTGCGGTTTTTTTAGGGCGAAAAAGGCAGCGCCCTAAAAAGAACTAAACCCTTTGCATCCCTGGCGCAGGGAGCAGGTACACATTTATACGGAAGGGACACGCCCAACATAATCTGATTAAAACATGCCCATTGATTTAAGTAAGCTTTTTCAGGTTATAATATTCCACAACATTCTATAACTTTGAAGCCTGATCAGAAAACCGCTTTCATTTTTTGCTTAACGATACACCTATAATTACGCCGCTGACCTATGAGGGATATTCCCTTTCCATGCTCCGCCTCGATCTCATCGATCCGGAGATCTCGGGCAACAAGTGGTTCAAGCTGAAGCTTAACCTGGCAAAAGCCCGCGAGCTGCAGAAGAACAGCATCCTCACCTTCGGCGGCGCTTTTTCCAACCATATTGCCGCTACTGCCGCCGCCTGCCACCGGCAAGGCTTTCAGAGCATCGGCCTTATCCGGGGCGAAGCATCTTCGCAAAGCAATGCCACCCTTTCGGGGGCAAAACAACTGGGTATGCAATTGCTCTTTGTCAGCCGCGAAGAATACAGGCAAAAAGAGGAAGTGGATTACCTCGAGGCATTAGCCCGTCGTTTTCCCAATGCTTACATTATTCCCGAAGGAGGCGACAACGACCTGGGACAGAAAGGCTGTGAGGAGATCTTATCCAAAGAAACACAGGGCTTTGAGCATATTTTCTGTGCTTACGGCACAGGAACCACGTTCAAAGGTATTGCCAAATCACTACAGCCGCATCAGACCCTTCATGGCATCAATGTCCTGAAATACGAAGCTACAAGCGATCTTCCGCAAAGCAGCATTATCAACAATTACCACTTTGGTGGCTATGCACGCCATACGCAGGAGCTTCTGGATTTCAAATCCTGGTTTGAGAATACATTCCACATTCCGCTTGACTATGTGTATACGGCCAAATTAGGCTATGCAGTCTTCGACCTGATTAAACAGGGGAAAATCCATAAAGAAGAAAAAATTCTGATCATCCACAGCGGCGGCCTGCAGGGCAATGCAGGCTATGAGGCACGCTACAGCCTGAAGCCCAATCGCCAGGTGAACGAGCCCCAGGGATAAACCTGCCTCGTGTCCCTGTTGGTAGGAAAGCCGAAATCCAGCACTTTCACAAAACCGAAACCAAGGCCTATCGTGCTGGTCATCTTTTTGCCACGGCTTCTGAAAATACCGTTCTGCAGCTGAAAGCTAATGCCTTCGATGCCTCCCAGCACCTGGTCGGTGCCGTAGCGGATGCGCGGTCCGAAATAATATTTCAACTCCGGCTTCAGATCGTAATAGTAGCTGATATCAATCCCTGTGATGAAGTTGACGCCTTTGGTGCGCGTCACCGGCGAGCTCACAACCGTCCCGGTATTATTCGATGTTGAATTGGCGCTTGCCTGTGCCAACGCACCGAACGAATCGTAAGTAAGGCTCAGCGGGATCTTGACGCCCACTGATTTATTGGCCAGTAAGCGCTCATAGGAAACGGTCAGGCGGCCGAAAAGCAACTCAGGGATATAAAATCCGAGGATGTTATCCGATAGCTCCTGCTCCTTGAGCTTCCACTCTTTCATTTTCCGCTCCTTGCGCTGCTCGCGGGTTTCAAACACTTCTGCCGGTGCTGCTACCAAGGCTGTTTCCGAGCTGAAAATATATACCTGCCCGGTTTTGTATTCGGCGAGGATCACATCCGATTTGGGAACTGTAATGAGTGGAGCATTCGGAACGGTATCCCTGTAGGTAATCGTTTTTTCGGAAATGGCGATGATCTTGCAGGGCACCTGGCTTCCTTTGCGGAAGAACAGCTGATCCTGCGCATAGGCGCTGCCGCCTGCCAAAACAAGCAACACAAACAGGGTATGTAAAGCGCGTACCATCATGCTAGAATCTATAACCAAAACAGTAACCGATATAGACTTTGGGGATGGCTTTCGCATCCGGGTTTTTAAGAGGAGAGCTGTAGGAAGGAATCCCTATCGCCGCAAAAAATTTCATGTTCAAAGTAGGTGTAATGCGGAACACCCAGCCATTATTGATCATCACGGCTAGCTGCGAGCCGGTTTTTTTGGTAAGCACCGATTGGTTGTTAATGTAATCGTTATCTTCATAATCATAAGACATGTATTTTCCCAACAAACCCACAAAATACTGGGCGCGCCTGGTATTGCGGGGCATGAAGCTGATTCCCAAACCGGCATCGTAATTTTTTTTGCTCTGCAACCAGGAGCTTCTGATGATGGCATTGAGCGGGCCGGTATTGGGATTAAAATTGTAACCACCCATGAAGGTCAGGCAAAGCCTGCTATCCAGGAGCTCTCTGTCGTAAAGCAAGGTCACATCCCCGTTCATCAGCGCCAGGGCATTGATCGAGATCAGGTTCTTATTGAGGTAATACAGGTTCAGCGGCTTTTTCCCGGCCATACCGGGGCGTGCCTGAGCCGGTTTTTCTTCCGACGATTTAGGCTGTAAGGCCGGAGGGTTGTCGTTGATGATCTGCGTGAAACCATCACTGTACCTGATCAGCACCACTTCGCGCTTCGAGATCACATAAACAGGCCCTTCGAGGTTGGAGAAATCCTTATACTTCACATCCGTGGTATTGACCTCCGTCACCTTCGCCTGAAATTTACTTCCCGAAATGGTATAGATCATGTCCTGCGCATGCGCACAGACAACAATACCCAGGAAGAGAAACAGGCTCAAAACGGCTCTCATGCGGAAGCGAATAATTCAGTATAAAAATATGTATTAATAACTGATATAAAAACTCTTTAGTATATTTACACGGAAAACTTGCTGATACCAGATTGTTAATACCACACACCCAAAAACGACCATAACGCCATGCCGGGAACCATTGATGCCGTCAAAGAAAAGATCAAAGAAGTAGCATTCAAAAAAGTGAACGATGGAGATGAATTATTTCAATCGGGAATTCTTTCCTCCATTTTAGTCGTTGACCTGGCGACCTCGCTTGAAGACGAATTCGGCATTTCCATTCCGTTTACCGAGATCACGCTTGAAAATTTCAGCACCGCCGAAAAGATCAGCGCGTACATCGACGGCAAGAAAGGTTAAGCCTTATGTTCAAAGCTGCCCGATCAAGGCAGAGTGCTTATTTTTCATAGTATACTATTCAATAACAAAAAATATTGGCCGGGTTTTTAAAAAATACCATACTCTTCCACCTCCTGCCGGCTGGTATTGCCATTGTTTTAGCTTATGTTTTTTTAGGCAGCAGCTATTCCGGCCCTCAGCAAGCAGTGGTGTCGCGCTTTTCGGCAAACACTCTAAACTCCCTGCATAACTTCGATAGGTTCTACCCGAACGACATCACGCATGAAATGACACTGGCTGTCGCCCTGAAGAAACGCGTACCCGTGCTCTTCGGCTCCTCGGAGCTTACGTCACACCACTTACCGGGGATTGCCTACCGTTTTTTTTGCCGCGAACAGTCAAACGATCAATTCCTGGCCGTAGGACATGCCGGCTTTCAATGCCTCGCCATCCTCACCACGCTGGCGGCCAACAAGCCTGTTCTGAAAGAGTCTAAGATCACCATCATCCTCTCGCCGGGATGGTTTGAGAAACAATACGCCTCCGGCACTTCGCTCACCTCTTTCTTCGAGTTCTGCCCGCCCGGTTATTTGTACCAGATCTACCGGGACAGCAGCATCGACGCATCCACACGCCGTCACCTGGAGCAGTACATCTATAGCAATTACGACAAGATCAGCAAGCCCGACGCTGTACTCCGGGCCATGGGCAAAAAGAAAGAGCTCCCACTGAATTCGTTTTTCAACTACCCCTTTCAGAAAACAGACGATGCAGAAATTGCCCTGCAGGAGCAGCATGATTTCTACCTGACAGCCCAGAACCGCCTGATGAAGCAGCTTTCGGACCTTCATACAACGCCTTACCATTTCAGCAACAGGAATGTGAATTGGGATTCGCTTTTCAAGGCTTCGGAAAATAATTTTAAGCTCATCAGCAATACCAACGACATTGGCGTGGAGAACAGCTATTACGAAAGCTGGCTGAAAGATCACCCGAAAAAAAAGGTAGAGGCTGTTGACCTGGAACACAACCAGGAATACCAGGACTTCGAAGCCTTGGTGCATTTTCTGCAGGCAAACAAGATCAAGCCCCTGTTTGTGATCATGCCGCTCAACCCGCTGGCACATGAGAACCTGGAAGTGCTGAGCCCAACCATGCAGAAGGTTTCAGGGCTCCTGGAGGAAAAAGGGTTCAAGACCCTGAACATGTACGAACAAAATGTAACATCCTACCGGAAGGGCGTTCTTGAAGACATCATGCATCCCTACGACCTGGGCTGGTACCAGATCGACCGTTTCATTTTATCCAATTACCATGACTAACACGCAACAGCTCCGCTTATTCCTGAGAAATGTCCTGCTCTATGCGGTGATCATTGTCGGCGGTTATTACCTATACCACTATAACAACAAGGACACTCATAACACACCGCATACGGATTTTTCCTTTGTTTACGCACAATTCTAAATGCTGCCTTTTACCAACATAGACTTTTTTCTCTTTGCCCTGCTCTATGTGCTGGCCATCCGGCTCTTTGGCCTTTTCTCAGGCAAGCGCTATTATCCGCAGATCACCGCCTTACTAACGGTTATCTACCTTGTGTTCTACTTCCATTATACCGCGGCGGCCCTGGGCTATGTGGCCTTTACCTTTTTGTACATCCGCTTCCTCTCACAGCGCATTAATCATCGCCTGATCTCCGCCATCATCCTGGCCATCCCCATGGTATTACTCAAAGTACACCTCAATCCTCCTTTCCTCTACTTTGCCGGCTTATCCTTCGTGACCTTCCGCGCCATCCAGGTGAGCATTGATTATACGAAGGAAGACCGCCTGGATCTCATTCACTATTTCAATTTCCTGTTCTTTATTCCTTCCTTCTACATCGGCCCACTCGACCGTTACAAGCGCTTCACAGAGAACAGCCGCAAAGGCTATGAATCCCTCGGCACAGCCATCACCCTGAGCGGCCTGCAGGAATTTCTGAAAGGCTTCGCTTATAAATTTATCATTGCCGAATTTATTTCGCGCTACTGGCTACAAGCGTCGCTGGAGAACGGCCTGAGCGCCGGAGAGCGCGTGAGCGACATTTACGCGTATGCCTTTTACCTCTTCTTCGACTTTGCGGGTTACTCGTCAATGGCAGTAGGCATGGGCAACCTGGTAGGCATTAGCCTCCCCTTCAACTTCAACAAGCCTTTCATCGCCGTCAACCCGCCCGACTTCTGGCAACGCTGGCATGCGTCTCTCACCAGCTGGCTGGGCGATTATTTTTTCAAGCCCTTTTACAAATGGCTTAACGGCTTTCAGAAACTCAAAAAAAGCCCCATCACCAAGCAAAACCTCGCTATCTTTTTCACCCTCTTCCTCATGGGCATCTGGAATGGCTTCGAATCCAATTTTATCCTGAGTGGCTTGGTGTATGGTATCTACAGCGTAGTGCATAACACCTATGCTATTCAATGCCGCAAGCAGGACAAGGATGTGGTGTTCGGGAACATGGACCCGAAAATCATCCGCTATATTTCTATTTTCATCATGTTTAACCTGATCTGCGTGGCACTGTATCTGTTCAGCGGCAGGTATCAATAAACGAGCAGCTTATGAGATACGACTTTCAAACCAATAACTTTACCGGAACAGAGGAGTTCGCGGAAAAGCCCTTCATTATTGGCTCCGACAGGATCCTGAGCGAAGAGGACATGTACGGATTGCATCACCGGCTTAGGGAAAAACTAAGGGCGCTGGAAATTCCAAAAGGACATCCCGTGTGCATCTATGGCGAAAAAGAAGCGCTGTTCCCGGTAGCGATGCTCACGCTGATCTCCCTCGACATTCCTTACATCCCCATCGATGCGATTATGCCGGCGGGCAGGATCGAAAAGATCAGGGAGCAAACGGGGAGCAAAGTCCTCATCAATTGCTCAGCCAAAACCTGCGAGGTTTCCTTTGAAATCCTTATCAACAAAGACCTTGAGATCATACAGGAGCAGACCGTTAGTGAATTTCCCACCTTAGCTAACGGTCCGGACCCTGTGCGTTATATCCTCTTCACCTCAGGGAGCACAGGAACCCCGAAAGGCGTACAGATCACGCGCAGCGCCCTCAACAGCTTTGTGGCATGGTACCTCACCTGGCCATTAATCAGCCCCGACTCCGTGTTTATGAACCAGGCGCCTTTCAGCTTTGACGTTTCCCTCTGCGACTTCATTGCCGCTTTCGGAAAGGGCAGCACGATGATCCTGAACGACTATGCGATCCTGAAAAGCGGGCTGGGCTTTTTAGAGCGCCTGAAACGCTATCATGCCACCACCCTGATATGCACACCCTCTTTTGTGCTGATCTATCTCTCGGTACCGGAGTTCAACGCAGAACAGTATCCTGCTATCAACCAGTTTATTTTTATGGGCGAGGAATTGCCGGTAGCTACCGTAAAAAAAGTCAGGCAGCGCTTCCCGGCGGCGAAAGTCGTGAACGCCTTTGGCCCAACGGAAGCTACCGTAGTAACCACCTACATCGACATTACGGATGCCGTGCTGGCAGAATACCCCAAAGCGCTGCCGATCGGTTATTGCAGGCCAAATGCCGAAATGCTGATCCTGAATAAGGATGAGGAAAGCGGCATCGGTGAGATCGGCCTGGTGGGACAAAATCTGTCGATTGGCTATTTCAAGGATGAGGAAAAAACACAGCAGGCCTTTATCGTGGAAAACGGAAAACGCATCTACAAAACCGGTGATGTGGGCTATACCAAAAATAACCTGTTCTTCTACCTGGGCCGCAACGACAACCAGGTGAAGCTGAATGGCTACCGCATCGAGCTGGAAGAGATCAGCAATGTGCTGCTCACGCATCCGCATATCAAAAATGCCACCGTCGTTCCCCTGACCAGCGGGCATGTTACCAAAAAGATCGTTTCCTTCGTCATTGTTGATGAAAGCGGCTTTCAGAACATGAATGAGGAGCTGAAAAGCTTTCTGCTGAACTACCTGCCCTCCTATATGATCCCTTCCGAGTTTATTGTGAAACAGGAGTTTCCCCTGAACAGCAATTATAAAACCGACAAAAAGGCCTTGCTGGAGGCTTATTTGAACGGCGATTGAGGCAGAGGCAAATGGAACGCGGATGACGCAGATCGGACGGATGAGAACAGGTTTAACCTGTAAAATGCTATCATCGCTTCTTGTTCCTATGATTTCTATGTACTTATAGGCCTTCGCTGAAGTTTTAGCGCAAGCCTTGTGGTTTATAATAGCACACCCAAAGCATTAGAATTTCTCACCCGTTTTTCGTACATTCGTTGGCTGATTCAGAGCCATGTTAAAACTAAAAAATTACATCAACGGAGAGCTGGTCGAGCCGCAATCCAAACAGTATATCGATAATTACGACCCATCGCGTGGCGTGGTCTATTCCCATATTCCGGATAGCGATGAGCGCGATGCCGAAACGGCCATTGCTGCTGCCAAAGCAGCCTTCCCGGCATGGAGTATCCTGCCGAAAGACAAACGCTCCGCTTACCTGGTGAAGATTGCTGCCATCATCGAAGAACAGCTCCACGACCTTGCTGTAGCCGAAAGCCTCGACAACGGAAAGCCTCTGCACCTGGCTAAAACCGTTGATATTCCGAGAGCCGCCGCTAATTTCCATTTCTATGGAACCGGCATTCTGCACTATGCAGCGCATGCTCACAGCATGGAAGACACGGCTATTAACTACACGCTTCGCCAACCGGTGGGCGTGGCAGGCTGCATCTCTCCCTGGAACCTTCCGCTCTACCTCTTCAGCTGGAAAATAGCGCCGGCCCTGGCGGCTGGCTGCACGGTAGTTGCCAAGCCATCCGAAATCACGCCGATGACAGCTTACCTGCTTTCGGAGATCTGTATCAAAGCCGGCTTACCGAAAGGGGTTTTAAATATTGTACATGGCTACGGCCATAAAGTAGGGAACGCCATCGTCGGACATAAAGATGTGCCCCTGATTTCCTTTACTGGTGGCACCAAAACGGGTGCCGGCATTGCCTCTGTGGCAGCGCCGATGTTTAAAAAACTCTCCCTCGAATTGGGTGGCAAAAACCCGAATATCATTTTCGCGGATTGCGATTATGAAAAAATGCTTTCTACCACCATGCTGTCGTCCTTCGCCAACCAGGGCCAGATCTGCCTCTGCGGCTCCAGGATCTTTGTAGAAAGACCAATCTATGAAAAATTCAAAGCGGACTTTGTCGCGAAAACGCAAAAGCTGACCATCGGCGCTCCTCTGGATGAAAAAACAAAGATCGGCGCCGTTGTTTCCAAGCCGCACATGGAAAAAATACTCTCCTATATCGAGCTGGCCAAAGAGGAAGGCGGAACGATTCTCTGCGGAGGCAGCAGGCAGACCGTTAGTGGTGAATTTGAGAATGGCTACTACCTACAGCCCACCATCATCGAAGGCCTTGCTTACGATTGCCGCACCAACCAGGAAGAAATCTTCGGGCCTGTGGTAACAATCATGCCTTTCGACACGGAAGAAGAGGTAATGATGTATGCCAACTCCACGCAATATGGCCTTGCTTCCACCGTATGGACACAGGACATTACCAAAGCCAACCGCGTGGCCCTGAACCTTCACACGGGTATCGTGTGGGTAAACTGCTGGCTGCTCCGCGACCTGAGAACACCTTTCGGTGGCGTGAAATCTTCGGGTGTAGGCAGGGAAGGCGGCTTCGAAGCGCTGGACTTCTTCACCGAACCGAAGAACGTTTGCGTTAAGTTAAAATAATTACGAATCGTACAAAAGATTTGATTACGAATCAGTACGAATATACCAATCAGGGTTAATCGATACGAATATATAAATCTGAAATAAATAATTGTGGGGAAGCCTATTCAAAATCAAGAACTGATCTATCCTGAACTAAGCTACAAACTTGTAGGTTTAGCATACACAGTTTATAATGAATTAGGTCACGGGCATCTCGAAAAGGTTTATCAGAAAGCGTACGCCAAAGAGTTAAAAGATGCAGGAGTTACATTTAAAGAGCAGGTTTCATACAAGGTTATTTACAAAGACGAAGTGATCGGAAATAATTACCTGGACTTCCTGATTGATGACATTATCATTATTGAATTGAAACGGGATGACTTTTATTCTAAAAAATACATCGATCAGGTATCTAATTATTTAAAAGTATCTGAATTGAAATTAGGTCTTTTAATCAACTTCACAAGTTCGGGGGTAAGATGCAAGCGGATCGTTAACTCGTTCTAAAGTTGTTATAGGCATTCGTATATTCGTACTAAATTCGTAATCCAAATACATTAGAAATAAAGCATAAACAAGAAATAGAGATGTTAGAAAACAGCGGAAGAACAGAATTAACCTCCCTCGGGGAATTTGGATTGATCAATCATTTGACGGAACATGTAGAAATCTACAACCCTGCCTCCTCGCTGAAAGGCATTGGCGATGATGCAGCGGTCATCAAATACGACAACGATAAAAGCACCCTGGTTTCGACCGATATGCTGGTGGAAGGTGTTCACTTCGACCTGACTTATTCACCCTTAAAACATTTGGGTTTTAAAGCCATTGCTGTGAACCTGTCGGACATCTGTGCCATGAACGGTACACCGAGACAGGTGACGGTGAGCATCGCCGCTTCCAACCGTTTCTCAGTAGAGGCCCTGGAAGAGCTCTATGCGGGCATGTTATATGCCTGCAAAAAGTATAAGGTCGATCTGGTGGGTGGTGATACCACCTCAAGTACCAGCGGGCTCATCATCAGCGTGACGGCTATCGGCGAAGCGAAACAGGAGGACATCGTGTACAGGAACGGAGCGAAGGAAAAAGACCTGGTATGCGTTACGGGCGACCTTGGCGGTGCCTATATGGGCCTGCAGATCCTGGAGCGTGAAAAATTCGTCTTCAAAGATAATCCGCAATTACAACCTGACCTCGAAGGCAATGACTATATCCTCGAGCGCCAGCTCAAACCGGAAGCCCGTGTAGACATTATCGAGCTCTTCAAAAGCCTGGACATTAAGCCAAGCTCTATGATTGATGTGAGCGACGGCCTGGCTTCCGAGCTCATGCACCTCTGCACACAATCGGGTGTGGGCTGCGAGCTGTACGAAGATAAAATTCCGCTCGATCCGCAGACCTTCGACAGAGCAAGGGAATTCAGCCTCGACCCAACGGTCTGCGCCCTGAGTGGCGGCGAAGATTATGAGCTGTTGTTCACCTTACCGATGAGCGAATACGACAAGATCAAAAATCTTCCCGACTTTACGATCATCGGTCACATCACGCCTAAAAGCAGCGGCCTGAACCTGGTTGCCAAAGCCGGCACCTCACACCCGATCACGGCCCAGGGCTGGAATTCATTTAAATAATTTAAGTACATTTCATCTGATGATAAAACACAGCCTTCTCCTCTTTAGCTTCTGTTGCATGCTCCTGGCATGCGATGTCAGGAAGAGCAGCATCAGCGGAACGGTAGTGAGCAAGAGCACGGGAAAAGGCGTCGCCGGAGTGCTGATCAATTTTGTGCAATGCAAAAGCAACGGGGAAAACTGCTCGGAAATCATCATCGGGCAGATCTATACCCATGACGACGGAAGCTTTATCATCTCTGAAAAAACGGGCTCCAAATCAAAGACCAAATGGATCACCGCCTACAAAGACGGAAAGAAGCTGGCGCAAAAAGATAACGTAGGCCTGAACGATAAGGACATCCGGATTGAACTACCATAATACAACACGATTAAAACATACACCATGAGCAACGAATCATCTATCGAATCTTCCAAAGCCCCTGAACCTGTCGGTTTATATCCGCACGCCCGCCGTGTCGGCAATTTATTATTTTTAAGCGGTGTCGGGCCACGTGAGCGCGGCACTAAGAAAATTCCGGGGGTGGAGCTGGATGAGCAGGGAAATATCACGTCGTACGACATCGAAGCCCAATGCCACTCGGTATTCAGGAACATCAAATACATTCTCGAAGATGCAGGGAGCTCCTGGGACAAGATCGTGGATGTACAGGTATTCCTCACCAACATGAAGGATGATTTCCCAAAATACAATAAGCTCTGGGCCGAGTACTTTAAAGAAAATCCTCCCTGCCGCACAACCATCGAGATCAACTGTCTGCCTACGCCCATTGCCATTGAGCTGAAGGTGATTGCAACGATCGACTAGCTCTTTCCTAAACCGATGGATCTGAACGCATCTTTCCGCGAGAATGGTTTTGCGGTCATCGAAGGCCTTTATTCACACCGCGAAACCGATGCCTTGATTTCCCTGATTGACGGAGCATCCGGGGAAGAGGAGACATTCCGGCGCTCGGCAAACCTCTTTGCCATCCGGCAATTCCTTAAAGAAATTCCGGAAACAGTCCCGGCAATCTTCAACGGTAAGCTGCGTGCACTCATCGCCAGCCACCTTGGCGCGGGCTATTTCCCGGTCAAATCCATTTACTTTGATAAGCCTGCCGATTCCAATTGGTTTGTGGCTTATCACCAGGACCTCACCATTTCCGTGGATAAAAAAACCGGCCATGAAGGTTACAGCTCATGGACGGTGAAACAAAACCAGTTTGCCGTGCAGCCTCCACTGGCAGTGCTCGAAAACATTGTCACGGTACGCATTCACCTCGATGATACGGATGAATACAATGGTGCCCTGAATGTACTGAAGGGTTCGCACCGGAAAGGTATTTGCCGTCCTGAAAATCTGGATATGACACAGGAAGCCGAACATTGTTGCCGCGTCGCAAAAGGCGGGCTGATGCTGATGAAGCCCTTGCTGATGCATGCCTCACACCGTAGCAGCAACGGGCGCAGAAGGCGCGTCATCCACATCGAATTTTCCGATACGGAGCTGCCTGAAGGCCTGCAATGGGATGAACGCTTACACCTGTAGAAAAACAGATCTAAAACCGGAATAGAGGTCTGAGATCAATGCTGCAGCGGGCGCTTTTTGATCATGCCGCCTTTGGTATCCTTGATGCTGTTCATCACCACAAAAGCATTCTCATCGATACTATCAATCTCCGCTTTCAGCTTATTCAATTCCAAACGGGTGACCACCGTATACACGATATCGATATTACTTCCTTCTCCTCTTTTTCCAAAGCCACGCTTACCGACATATACGGTTACACCACGCCCCATCGTTTCAATGATCATTTTACGGATCTCTTCGCTGTGCGATGAAATGATGGTGACACCTGTATATTCCTCGATCCCCTGGATGATGAAGTCCAGCGTCTTGGAAGCTGCCAGGTAGGTGATCATGGAATAAAGCGCCGTTTCGATGGAAAGGAAATAAGCGGCTGCCGAGAAGATCAGCACGTTGATCGCGATGATGATATCGCCCATCGTTGTTCCGAATTTTCTACTGAGAAAGATCGCCAGCACCTCTGTCCCATCGATTACAGAACCGCCCCTCACGGCGAGACCGATCCCCGAACCCAGGAAAAACCCACCGAAGATCGCCACCAGGAGCTTATCGTGTGTAACCTCCGGAAAATGAAACGAGGACATACAGATGGCCAGGCCAGTGATGGCAATGGCCGTTTTAATGGCAAACTGCTTACCGATGATCTTAAATCCTAAAATGATAAAAGGGGCATTGACCAGGAGAATGAGCAGGGACAAGGGAACCGTGGTGAGCTCAGCTAACAGAAGCGAAATACCGGTAGCGCCGCCATCAATGAAACTGCTTGGCAACAGGAAGCTTTCGAGACCGAAGGCGGCGGAAAAAATACCAAGTCCCATCAGGAAACAATCCTTCAGAAGCCTGATCACAATGTGCTTGAATTCCCTGAAGCCTTTGGCTAGTTCAAATCTTGAATAAGAGTCCTTTTTTTGTTTAAGGACAAAGCGAATAATGAGTTGGTTGAGAAGTGAATTCATAAACAAAATACATAGGTTATATACAAAATAGCTGAGACGATATTTGCAAGATAGGCAAACTATCCTGAATTAGCAAGCCCTCCAAGCCTCCCAGGCCACTATGGTCGTCTAAACGACTGTAGCCACGCGCGTTTCCAAAAGCTGTTAAACAAAGTGAAAATTTAATAATCTCTTTGACCGACATAAAGCATCTTTCAGTAATAAGCACGTCATTTGTGAACATTCCGGGCGTTAAAATTGTTTACAGCCCGAGAACTATTTTGTACCATGGTCCTGTTAAACCTTATTACTTCTAATAAAGAACAACTCGATGCCATCATCAGCATCATCCTGACGCATAAATTTGCTACCAGCATCATCGTTGGAACCCCCGAACAAGCCTCCTACCTGAACCCGGAAGGGGTCCAGGAGCAGACTTCCGTTTATAAGCTGCAATTTGCCACCAAATCGTTATTGTTCAGCGAGATTGAAAACATACTGGCGAAGGAATTCCCCAATAAGGAATTTCAGATGTATGCCACGCCTATCGTGCAAACCACCAACCGCTTCTTCGACAGACTGAAGAACAGCGTGAAAGCCCTGAATATCTTTCCCGGCAAAAAGTCGGAGAAATAAATTCAGGCCTTAGCCCCTGAAAATCAAGCATAAAGCAAGCCTGTTTTTATCCCATTTTTTATGAATCCGGCTTAATATATTTCCTATCTTTAAGCTTCATTATTTTAAAAAAATCATCAGAATAAACCATATGGAAAAAGTATTAAAAGCGCTCGGAATTAAAGACCTGAACATCGGATGCTCTACCGGCAAAAATTATTTCGCCAACGGCGACGTGATCGAATCCTATAGCCCGGTTGACGGAAAACTGATCGCCAAAGTAAAAGCGGCCAATGCTGCCGATTATGAAAAAGTAGTTCAGGTAGCGGGCGAAGCCTTTAAAAGCTGGCGTTTGGTGCCGGCTCCGAAACGCGGAGAAATCGTGCGCCAGTTCGGAGAAAAATTACGCGCCAAAAAACAGGACCTCGGCCAGCTCGTATCCTATGAAATGGGAAAATCGCTGCAGGAAGGTTTGGGAGAAGTTCAGGAAATGATCGACATCTGCGACTTTGCCGTAGGTGTATCGCGCCAGCTGTATGGCTTAACCATGCACTCCGAAAGGGAAAGCCACCGCATGTATGAGCAATGGCATCCGTTAGGAATTGTAGGGATTATCTCTGCCTTCAATTTCCCGGTAGCAGTATGGAACTGGAACACAGCCCTGGCCTGGATCTGCGGTGACGTATGCATCTGGAAGCCATCAAGCAAAGTGCCTCTCTGCGCTGTAGCCTGCCACAACATCTGGAATGAAGTAGCGGCTGAAAATAATTTACCGGAAGGCATTTCCTGCCTGCTCGTAAGCCCGGGCGCTATCGGCGAAAAAATGTGTGAAGATGCGCGCGTGCCATTGGTATCCGCTACAGGCTCAACCCGTGTGGGCAAGATCGTAGGTACCAAAGTAGCAAGCCGCTTCGGCCGCTCTATCCTTGAGCTGGGCGGAAACAATGCCATCATCATTTCGCAGCATGCCGACCTGAAAGCCTGCCTGCCGGGCATCGTATTCGGTGCCGTGGGAACAGCAGGACAACGCTGCACCTCTACACGCCGCTTAATTATTCACGAAGATATTTACGAAGATGTGAAACAAAAGCTCATCAGTGCCTACAAGCAATTGCGCATCGGCGATCCTTTGGATGAGAACAACCACGTTGGCCCGCTCATCGACAAAGCAGCCGTGAAAGATTACCTGGCTTCTATTGAGCGCGTGATCTCCGAAGGCGGAAAAATACTGGTACCGGGCGGCGTTCTCGAAGGTAAAGGCTATGAAAGCGGATGTTATGTAAAACCATGCATCGCTGAGGCTAAAAATGATTTCGAGATCGTACAGCACGAAACGTTTGCACCGGTTCTCTACATCATGAAATACAAAACCATTGAAGAAGCCATTGAATTACAGAATGGTGTTCCTCAGGGCTTGTCTTCTTCCATTATGACGCTGAACATGCGTGAGTCGGAACAATTCTTATGTGCAGCAGGCAGCGACTGTGGTATTGCCAATGTAAACATCGGCACCAGCGGTGCTGAGATCGGCGGCGCTTTCGGTGGCGAAAAAGAAACGGGTGGTGGCCGCGAAAGCGGCTCCGACAGCTGGAAAGCATACATGCGCCGTCAGACCAACACCATCAACTATGGCACTAAGCTGACACTGGCACAAGGTATCAAATTTGATTTTTAAAACATTCCCGCGGATCTCGCAAATCCCGCAGGGTAGCAATTGAAAAATTGCCCATAACTAACCAATGTATAATCTGTGGAATCTGCGAAATCTGCGGGCAAAAAAATTAAACAATGACTATTGACAACAACAAAGTGGTAACGGTAAATTATCATTTATCTTCTCACATAAACGACGAAGCACCTGAATTAGTTGAACAAACCAGCAGCGAACATCCATTCGTATTTATGTTTGGAGTTGGGCAGTTATTACCCGATTTCGAAAAAAACCTGCTGAATAAAAAAGTAGGTGACAAATTCGATTTTAAGATTAATCCGGAGAGCGCCTATGGCCTTTCCGACCAGGAAATGATCGCTAAGATCCCGAAAAATGCCTTCGAGGTTGACGGAAAATTTGATAGCGAGCGTGTGAAAGAAGGGGAAGAGCTCATGATGAATGATGCCGATGGCAACCAGCTGATGGGCTTTGTTCAGGAGATCGGCGACGACTACGTCATCATGGATTTCAACCACCCTCTCGCAGATCACCATCTGCATTTTGTGGGCGAAGTGCTCGACATCAGGGAAGCTACTGCCGAAGAGATCGCTCACGGCCACGTACACGGACCGGGCGGACATCATCACTAATTTCTATTAAACCAAACCCCCGTCACGACGATGTCTTGACGGGGGTTTTTATTTCCCATTATTGGACAAATAAAAAGCCATCCGTCGATTGACGGATGGCTTTTTTGATAGCAGAAATACTGATCGTTATTCTTTAATAAAACGAATGGCCTTTGCTTTGCCATTAGCCATCGTTTTGATGATGTAAAGACCTGCCTCCAAATGCCGGATATCAAATGTAGTATGTTGGCTGTTTACGTTTTCCGATAAAACAACCTGGCCGATCGTATTTGAGATCTCAACCAGTACGGTTTCATTATTAAATACCGTGAAATCCATATTCAGAAGGGAGTTCGCCGGATTAGGATATACCATCATGCCATTAGGCTGCGCGTTCACTTCATCTATCCCCACACAGCTGTTAACCGTCACGTTTACAGATACACTGTTTGTGCAGCCTGCTGCACTGCTGCCGCTGACATTGTAATTAGTCGTTGTTGTGGGTGTAACAACAATGGATGTTGTATGAGCGCTTGTGCTCCAGGTATAGGTAGTAGCACCGCCTGCGGTTAAGGTTACCGGATTACCGGCACAAATCGTAGCAGAACCGGCAGAGGCGGTTACAACAGGCAGGGCGTTAACCGTTATATCCGTTCCGTTATCAATACCTGTAGTAGCTACATTACTTGCTTTCACGCGCACGCGGTAAGCTCCACCGGCCGCTGTTGCATTAGGCAAGGTAGCATTGATGGTCCCTGTTAATACCGTTGACGTTAAAGCGCCTATACTAATTGGACTTGCAAAATTACCGGTTGCATCGGATAACTCTGCTGTATACACATTGCCTGCATTGATGGTACCATAGGTCGTAAATGGAACCGTAATAGCTGCGCCGGAACAATAAGATGGGGAAACGCTTGCCGTAGCAATCAGGTTTAATGGTGTTAATTTCCAAAGCTCATTCCCGTTAAGCGTCGTCATTCCCTTGAAATACAAGCTCCCATTCATCGCTGCAAAATAATCAGGATAAGACCCATTGGATCCTGCATTGATATCGAACATCACAGTTCCTGCTGCTGTGCCATCACTTTGCCATAGTTCACCCCCATTGATATTATCATCGGCGCCAAAATACACTCTGCCGTTAAGCGCAAAAAGGTAATCAATGTCACTGTCACCGGATCCGACGTTGATATCTTTTACCAGAACGGTGCCCGCTGCAGTTCCATCTGTTTTCCATAATTCTTCACCGGTTAGGCTATTATATGCTATGAAATAAACAGCACTTCCCGACACGGTAAATCCATAAGGCTCAGAATCGTTACTACCTGTCTCGATATCTTTTAACAAGGCTGTAGTTGTGCCATCGGAATACCATAGCTCCTCACCATTTGTGGCATCCATGGCTGCAAAATAAATGTTGTTACCCAATACGGCAAAGTCTGCACCATTTACGTTTACTCCCAGAGAAGTTGTTGTTGTACCATTTGTTTTCCAAACTTTTCTGCTTGTCCCGTCATCCGCGGTAAAATACATAAAACCTCCCAATACAAAGTCTCCTACACCATCGGGATAGCTGGAGCCTGAACCATTAATGTCCATGACCATCGTCGTGCTTGTCCCATCTGTTTTCCAAAGCTCAACCCCATTGATCCCGTCATCGGCACCAAAATATAAAAACCCGCCTGTTACCGCTAAAGGATAAGGATAAGAACTCCCGGTGGTATTAATATCCATCACCATAGTCGTACCCGCCGTTGTGCCATCCGATTTCCAAAGCTCGTAGCCGTTTACACCATCATCTGATAAAAAATAGAGAAAGCTACCCAGCACCTTGAAATTACTGACATAACCTGAAGATCCGGAATTAATATCCTTCACTAAAACTGTTCCTGCTGCTGTGCCATCGGTCTTCCATAATTCCTGCCCATGAACCCCGTCATCCGCTCTAAAAAATGTAACAGATCCTATATTTGTAAACAGCTCCGGATATGAATCATTGCTTCCGGGATTAATATCTTTTAAGAATTGGGTCCCTGCTGTCGTTCCGTTGGAAATATACAATTCTGTACCACTATTCCCCTGAGAGGCAGAAAAATAAAGTGTATTGTTATTAACCCCTGTTCCTACATAGAATCCGTCGGCAGTAGTCACCGTGTCGGGATAAATATTTTTAACCAATGCTGTACCCAATGCTGTGCCATCGGTTTTCCATAACTCGGCGTTGGAATTGGCCAGGGAATCATTATTGGCGCTAAAAATGAACTGTGTGCCTAAGAGGCTAAAATTTTCAGGGTAAGCATCACTACCGGTAAAGCATATGTTTTTAACCTGGGTCGTTCCGGCTGCCGTGCCGTCGCTCTTCCAGAGCTCTACTCCATCGGTACCGTTATTGGCACAGAAATACATAAAGCCGTTTAAGGTGCTTTTGGAAAAACTATAGGGATAGCCATTGCCTCCGCCCGGCCATATATCTTTTACCATCGTGGTGCCGGCCAGCGTGCCATCCGTGCGCCATAGTTCCGTACCTTGTCCGGTAGCGTCGTTTGCTCCGAAATACACATAGCCGCCAAACTCATAGCCTATTTGCCCTGAAAGCCCACTGTACCAAGGGTTTGGATTAATATCTTTGACCAGGCTAACCGTGGTGCCATTGGTAACATACCATTCATGACTAATAGAACCAATTAAAGCGGCAATGAGTGTATTAGCGCCCAGGGTCCTGAAATCTGTAATAGTAGTGCTGGCTGGGCCGGAATTCATATCCGACAACAGATGTGTGCCGGCAGTTGTGCCGTCACTGATCCAGGGTTCAGTACCATACGTTGAAGTAGAAGCCCTGAAATAAATAGTGCTTCCGTTCACACAAAACTTGGCAGGATCAGAAGAGCCGCCCAATGGCTCAATATCCTTAAGCAACGTAGTAGCTGTTCCGTTACTGGTCCATAACTCGGTGCCATTTGTTCCGTCATTTGCGCTAAATACAATGCCTGATCCAAATACCGTTAATGAGGCAGGAGAAGAAGAGGCTGTGCCTGTGCGGATATCGGAAACCAAGGAAGTGGTGACTCCATTGGTTCTCCAAAGTTCATTTCCATGTACAATATCAGTCGCGCTAAAATAGACAAAGCCAGGCAATGCCACAAGCCCGTCCGGATCAGCACTCAGTGAACCGGAATTGATGTCCTGCACCATAGCCGTGCCTGCTGATGTACCATCTGTTTTCCAAAGCTCAACACCATGGACACCGTCATCCGCGGAAAAATAAATAGTACTTCCAAGTACTACCAGGTTAGTGGGATCAGAGCCAAGGACCCCGGTATTGATATCTTTTACAAGGACGGTACCTGCACCGGTACCATCGGTTCTCCATAGCTCAGTACCATGAGCTCTATCGGTAGCTGTAAAATAAAGGTTTGCACCCAGCACAACACCTTCACTGGGAGATGAACCTGTAAAACCGCCGTTGACGGTCGTATTAATATCTTTCACCATGTATGGTGTCTGTGCTGATAAGCCTGCGCCGATAAAAACTGCCGCAATGGCTGTATTGATTTTTTTGTAAGGTATATTCATAAATAGTTCGATATGGATCCAAATGTAAGGCCTCATTTCAAAGCTTTATAAGAATTGGTGCAAACAACAGATTAAAGTATATCAATAACATTCATTAAGACGGATCAGGCTTTTATAGTTGATATCACTTATTTCCATTTTCACAATGCTATGGAATAGCACTCTCAATAGTCACCTTGCAGGAAGAAGTTTCGGAACCGTACCACTTTTGCCTCAATTGAGTAAAGCCCCATAAAAAGCAAGCCTGCATTTATCTCACGGAGCGTACCAGGGCGGGGCAGGCATCTATGAAAGTTGTACTTTTCAGAAAATAAAAAATCCTCATCTTGATGATGAGGATTTTAGTATGATCAAAAAAATGTATTAATTTTTGATAAGCTTAAGTACCTCCTGCCTGTTGCCGGAAACGATCTTCACCACATACATCCCTGCCGCCTGATCACGAATATCCAGCTCATGCTTACCCGCTTCCATCCTGCGGATAAACAGAACTTCTCCTAAAGCATTACTGATGCTCACTTCCGATGTTGCCGGTACTTCCACAGAGAATATTCCCTGGTTAGGATTAGGATACGCTTTGACGTTTACAGCAGATGATGAAGACAACTGCTCCATGCCTGTGCATAGCGATACACTTTGTGTAACCATAGCCATGGCCGTGCAACCGTTCGCATTCATCCCTGTTACGGTATAGCTGGTAGTAACCGTAGGACTCACCGTAATACCGCCGGTAGTACCTCCTGTATTCCAGGTATAGCTGCTGGCGCCGGTAGCGGTTAAGGTAGAGCTACTTCCTGCGCAGATCATACTGTGGGTACTTGTGGCTCCTATTACCGGCAAAGCATTTACCGTAACGGTAATCACCGCTGTATTCGTACAGGCACTGGCATTCGCACCGGTTACCGTATACGTTGCTGTTGTAGTTGGGTTAAATGCCGCTCCATTGACAACACCTCCCGTCCAGGTATATGTGGAGGCGCCTGTTCCGCTAAGGCTTACAGAAGCGCCTTTACAAATCACAGCAGAAGCAGGCGAAGCAGAAGCACCTACAACAAGTGGTGCGGGCTGAGTGATGGTAAAGGTTTTCGTGAGTGTAGCCATCGCAGCATCTTTGATGGTACAGGTATAATTCCCGGCGCTAAGAGGAGTTGATGTAGCAGCTGTACCGCCCGTGGGAGTCCATGAGTAGGTATAGCCCGACGCTCCTCCCGACGCACTAACACTTGCAAAACCGGTACCGCCATAGCAGGCACTGTTGGTCTGGGAAGTCGCAGCAGTTAACACTGCGGAAGTGGTCCAGTTAAACGCATCCAGGGCGACATATTCATACTGTCCACCTGTTGTAATCACGATCTGATCAATGAATGTATTGGAATTATTTGAGCCACCAAAAGTGGACATATTGATAAAGGTAAAACCGTTATTAGTAGCTGTGCTGGTCACAAAGCCGCTGCTGGCAGTTGCCGTGTATTGCGTAACTCCCCCGAGTTTTCCCACCAGGGTCAAAGAGCCCGGTACACTTTGGTTAAGAGACACAGCATTTGAAACAAACACATACATGCTGTTCAATTTAAATGGCACAGCACCCGCCGAAGAAATGGTGAAACCTACCGTAAAGCTTGCAGCAGCAGAGCCGTCATTATCAATGTAACGGTTGTCGGCAGCGGTTCCGCTCCATCCGGTTCCGGGGAAACCTGTCTGAATATCAAAAGGACCGGCAGCCTGCGAGGTAATGTTAAATACCTGGCCGTTATCGGTAAATGACGTGGAAGTAGCAGTCTCCGTCTCAAAGGTTTCCGTTGACTGTGCTAAAAAAACGGATGAAAGGAGAAGAGAGCCGAGGAGTAGTAAGTATTTTTTCATGAGCAGGAATTGATGTAATACCCTACAAAATTACAAATTACACTGCCTCAAATACCGGGTATAAATACCTGAAAATCATCTTTCGATCATCGTGGTATCATAGAGATGGTGTTACAAAAAATCCCCATCATAAAGCATGATGAGGATTTTTCGTTGGGGGATTTATAG
>CAZIYT010000006.1:0-143851 GCA_964543545.1 uncultured Flavobacterium sp.
TTCCGGTTTTTTATACCGGGCATTCGAACCCGCTACGAAGTCGTTTACAACGGCTATGATAGCGATAAATGGTTTTGCGATACCGGGAAGCAAACCGCTTCTTTTGTGACCGTAGGAGCAGGGCTCGGATCGCGCTTCGGCTTTGAGCTGAAAGGCATCGACCTTATTTTTGAGGTGGCATCGCGCTTTCCGGAAGCGACCTTTTATATTGTGGGAGGCGGAGCCATTCAAAAACAGCCTCCTCCGAATGTCAAGCTGTTAGACAAAATTCCGAATGAGGAATTGCAGCGCTTTTTAAGCAGGATCCGCTTTTATATGCAGCTCTCTGTATCAGAGGGCTTTCCCAACGCCTTGTCGGAGGCCATGTTGTGTGAATGCGTTCCCATCGTTTCCAATGTAGGAGGAATGCCGGATATTGTTTCCGATACGGGCTTTATCCTCAAACATAAAAATACAGATGATTTATCGGCTATCATTGATAGCGCTTTAAAAAGTGATATGCTGGACAGCCTGGGTAAACATGCCCGGGAAAGGATTAAGCACAATTTTACGTTTGAAAACAGGAAGCAAAAGTTATTATCTCTGATCAACAAATTAGGATAGGATGGGAGTTATTAAACGGCAAGGCATAACAAATACGGTGATCACCTACATTGGGATCCTCATAGGCGCCATCAATATTATTTTTATCCAGCCTAAGCTGCTTAGCCCCGAAGAGCTGGGCCTTACACGGCTTCTGTATGACTTTGCCTATATGGCCGGTTTGGCGGTGCCTCTCGGCCTCCCGAATATCATCGTTAAGTTCTTTCCTTTTTTTAAGAGCGTCGAAAAAAAACATCATGGTTTTGGGGGGTTTGTGCTCCTCGTATTTTTTATAGGCTTTGCGATCTCGGCCTCTGTTCTGCTCATCCTTAAGCCGTCGATTACGGATCTGTATAAAGAGGATGCCGACCTGTTTGTCAGGTACTTTAATTTTATATTTCCCTTCATGTTCATTGTATCGGCAATAACGGTAACTACAGCGTATTGTCAATCCCTGTTCAAGTCTACGGTGCCGTCTTTTTTGAATGATATTTTTTTGAGGCTCGGAGTAATCGTGGTCACCATCCTGTACTTCAACAGGCTGATTAGTCTGGACGTCTATATTTACCTGTTCATCGGGCTTTACGCCATCGAACTGGTGCTGATCATGGCTTATATTCTCCTGATCGACAAGATCTCCTTTAAGCCTAATAAGGAACTCTTTCGTGTCCATAGCCCGAAGGCCATGCTGAAATTCGGTTTGTTGCTTTGCCTGGCCTCCTTTGCGTCGATTGGTGTCCGGAAGGTTGATGCGCTTTTCCTTGGGTCTTTATCACTGGGGTTAGTAGCCGTATACACAACGGCAGTCTTCATCTCTTCTTTTATTGAAGTCCCTCTGGGTGCCCTGGAAAGGATCAGTCATACCAAAATAGCAGACAACTTTGCAAAAGGCAATATGACCGAAATAGAAAAAATTTATAAAGATTCCGTGAAGTATTTATTATTGATCGGTGGACTTTTATTCATTGGTATCTACGCCTGCACAGGCTATGTGTATGAGCTGGCAAGGCTTCCTGAGACCTACCAGGCCTGTCTCGATGTGGTATACATCGTTAGCCTCGGAAGCCTGATCAATATCTCGACAGGTATTAATTCCGCGCTCATCTTCTATTCAAAATACTATATCCTCGGTACGGGCTTGCTCGTTGTCACCTTAGTCATTACCGTGGTGTTGAATCTTCTCCTGATCCCGGTTTACGGCATCTACGGTGCCGCTATAGCTTCTGCGATCGGCTCCTTCATTTACAATGCCATGAAATTCCTCTTCATCTATTGGAAATTCAAATTCCAGCCCTATACCCTCAGCTCGGTTTACATTGCCGTGTTGATCGTGCTCTGTAGCCTGGTTTCTTTTTTCCTGCCGGAGATGACAAGCAGTCCTTTTATTAACTTAGTGATAAAAGGCGGCATTGTTTCAGGGATTTATATTTTAACCATCTATAAGCTTAATATTGCACCTGATCTATTTCAGATGATCTCAGCAAGGTTCAGGAAAGTATAATAGGGTATAGCCTGGTTGCGAAAGGCAGACAACGTATGAAAAAAGTTCTCATCATCACTTACTATTGGCCTCCTACAGGTGGAGCGGGAGTACAGCGCTGGCTCAAGTTCAGTAAGTATTTTCGTGGCTTTGGCTGGGAGCCGGTCATCTATACGCCTTCCAATCCTGATTTCCCGATCTTCGATGACACACTGCTACACGATGTGCCTAAAGACCTTACCGTGCTCAAAACCGCCATTACCGAACCTTACGACATTTACCGCCGGATCATGCGTAAGAAAAAAACGGAAACGGTAAACCAGGGATTCTTATCCGAAGGAAAAGAAAATACAGTACTACAGGCGGCGATGATCTGGATCCGCGGGAATTTCTTTATTCCCGATGCCCGCATGTTCTGGATCAAACCTTCTGTGAAATACCTGTCGGAGTATATTAAAACGAATGCCATCGATGCGGTGATCAGCACGGGGCCGCCGCATAGCATGCACCTGATCGCGCTTGGGCTGAAAGAGAAATTCAATCTTCCCTGGATTGCCGATTTCCGTGATCCCTGGACACAGATCGATTTCTACGATCAGCTGAAGCTCTCGGGCTTTGCTGATAGAAAACATAAGCGCCTGGAAAAAACGGTATTAACCAAAGCCGATAGGGTAGTGACTGTGAGCAAAAGTTGTGGCGCCGACCTCGAAGTGCTTGGTGGAAGAACAGTAGATGTGATCACCAATGGCTACGATGAGGATGACTTTAAGTTTACCGAAGCGCTGACGCCTCTTCCCGGTTTCCTGTTCCATCATACAGGCGCTCTCAATAAGGACCGGAATCCCTATACGCTGTGGAAGGTGCTGGGCGATCTGTGCCGCGAAGATGCGCAGCTGAAGAAAGACCTGGTGCTCAAATTTACCGGGAAAACCGATGCCATCGTTTTTGAAAGCCTCAAAGCAGAAGGACTGGAAGCGAATGCTCAAAAAACGGAATACATGCCGCACAGCGACGTGGTAAAGGTGATGGCGCAGTCTCCTGTGCTGCTGCTGCCCTTAAACAATACACCCAATAACAAAGGCGTACTTTCCGGGAAATTATTCGAGTACCTGGCGGCGCAACGCCCTATCTTTGGAATCGGCCTTCCTGATGGCGATGCGGCAGAGATCCTCCGGGAAACCGGAGCAGGCAGCTTATTCGGCTTTGATGATTACGAAGGCATGAAGCAGGCCGTTAGAGAGCTGTATCACAACTATAAAGCGCAAAACCTGGTCATTCGGCCGGGAGCCATCACAAAATATTCCCGGAAAAGCTGCGCAGGTTCCTATACGGCGCTTCTGGATGGGATTAGCGCCGGCAAGCCTTAGCCTGTATATACTTTATAAAAAACGCTTCCGGCTTTTCTTCCGGAAGCGCTTGTGCCATCTTTTTGATTATTTTTATAGCACGAAGTTTATTGGTCTGCAAGGCCCCGTGATTTAAGTCATTAAATCACCCGATCGCCAAATCAGGTCTCGCAATCATTAGATTTACCAGGGCTGTATTCTTAACGGGATACGGCCTTTTTTACAAGCAAATTCCAATGAAAAGATCAGGCCAACAACAGCCTGCTCTTTAACCAATCGTTTTAATTAACTTTTACTTTGAAGGTGATCTCCACATCCGTTTCTCCCGGGGCATAGGTGCCATCCTTCGCTCCCGGCTGGTGCCTTAAAGCAACCGTGAGCGGATAGGTCGTTCCTGCCGTGGAAGCCGCTGCCCTCCAGCGTGTTTTGAGGCCCACGCTACGCTGAGGATTCCCGTTATCGATGTCCAGGTATTTGATCAGGATGTTGCTGCCGTTTGTCTGCACGGTATAGGGAACCGTGCTGCTGATGACCGTATTGGCATTGTTTCCGGTAGCTGCAGGGTTTCCGTTAAAGAACAGCATGTGCTCATTGGATTCTGCGCCGGCGATAACGTTGGAGGTACTGTCCGTTGGGTTCTTTGATTCATCGAGGATGTACACCTGCGTGAAATAGGTGGTGTTGGAAAGCAGGACGAGGGTATCATGTGTGCCGCTCTCATTCAGGAATGAGCCTGCGGCTCCTCCGTCTCCGTCAGGATCTTTGTAGGCATAGGTTTTTACAAGGCCGCTTACCGAATCTTTCAGGGCCAGGCGCACGGTGGTAATTACTTCCGGCGGGTCGGTCGGTGCGATGGGATTGTCTACCGCAGGCACATCTATTTGATGGTCTTTCTTTTTGCAGGCACTGAAGCTCAGCGCTGCGATTGCCACACAGGCAATGGTTTTGATGGTTGTTGTCATTTGCTTGTTGTTTTTATTGGTTAATTGTTGTTTTGTATGGGAACAATGGTTGTTGTCTATTGTATTTTATTATTATCGATCTCATACGAATATACTAATCCGGGTATGCAGTAGATTTGAAAACATAGATTAATATATTCGTATTGAATTCGTAATTATCATTCTTGCTTATTCGTATTCCATCTCTTGACTCACTCTCACTACTCATCTACTTATCGTAAATCACCAGCGGCACTTTAATTCTTAGCGTAAAATTCCTTCCCTGGCTGTCGGCAAAATAGCGGAAGCGGTCCAGGTAATCCCTGTATTGCGCATTCAACAAATTGGTGGCGGCGAAGCTGATGTTCAGGCGTTGTTTCCCGAATTTAAAACCCGCACCGATCTCGGCGCTCAGTAAGCCATAGGCTTTGGGAGGAGGCGCAAAATCCGTGCTGTCAGGCACACGCCACTGTTTGGTCACGTATTGGTAACCGATCTGTACATAGGCTTCTTTCACCGATTTTGAAACATCCGTAAAGGCCTTTGCATCCAGCGAGTAACGGTCGGATGGCATATATACCAGGTAATCCTTGATCGTATAATTCCAGGCCCGGAGGATCATCGCTTTTGCCGTGAGCTGTAAATGCTTAAAAAGCTCCGCGCTTGCTTTCCCGTCGATCCCGCTGATGCGCGCATCGGCCTGCAGGTAATTAAAAACCGGGTAAGCGCCTTTGATGGTGAGCTCCGGCTGCATCGCAGGATTGAGGTAAATGAAATTGCTGAACTGGTTGTGGTAAGCTGTCACTTCAAGTGTGTACTTCCGGGTCTGGTAAAGCCCGGTAGCGGTAATGTTGTATACCTGCTCTGTTTTTAAATTGGGATTACCGCGTTCGATAGAGCCGAGGCCCTGGTGCAGGCCGTTGCTGTAGAGCTCGTTGGGAGCCGGTGCGCGCCAGGCAGAGCCTGCATTGATAAAGACGTTGAGGTTTTCTTTCGGCTTGATAATAGAGCCCACATTCCAGGAAATATTACTGAAATTCAGGTCGGGAGACTGAAGCGCATTGCCAATGTAGTAGTAGGATTTTAAATTTTTCTGATCATACCTCACACCCGCTTCCAGCTCGATGTGCTGCCTCACGTAGCGCTCTGTGGCAAAGACGCCAAAGGTGTTGTTCAGGAAATTCGGAATAAAGAACCGGCCGAGGTACACATTTTTCTGGTTCATGTAGCTGCCGCCAAACTGCCCGCGAAAGGATTTGATGTTGAGGTGCTCCAGCACAAGGTCCACCGTTTGCGATGCAATGCGGTAATCCAGGTCGGGCTTGTTCGGATCCACATAGCCGGTGCTGCGCGGTGGCGTTTTATCGAACTCCTTACGGATATTATACTGGTAGGCATACTGCACATTCATGAGCCAGCGTGGCGCCAGGTGAATGTGCATTTTTACTTTGGCCAGCTCATGGCTCACATCCTGGTAAGGCCGGCCGATATCGTAAGAAAACGAAGCAAGGCTGTCCTGCGGCTTGGCCGAGTTAAAAGCCGCTTTCAGATCGGTGAGGTTGCCGATGTGCGCCCCGGTGAAAATGCCTACCTTCGTATTGAATTGAGAATAGTAGGCTTCCACGCCAATGTTTTTGCGGTGGTAGCCAAGCGTGTAGGAATAGTTCATTTCTTCAACGCCCGTATTTTTCAGGTAGTAAGTGGGCGTCTGGATGTTTCCGCCTTTTTTATAGGTGCCCTGCACACGCCAGCTCAGGCCTTTCAGCTTATCGAAATAACCCTGCAAAATGCCCGAGGCCACGCCTGCCTGTCCGTTGCTCATGCCCACGAGGTTCACCTCGCCCGTTACTGCTGCCGTATCCGGCAGGTCGTTTGGCTCTACCAGGATCACACCCGCCATCGCATCACTGCCGTAGCGCACGGCGTTAGCGCCTTTGATCACCGATAGCTTCTGTGCAATGAAAGGATCGATCTCCGGCGCATGCTCATTGCCCCATTGCTGGCCTTCCTGCCGGATGCCGTTGTTCAGGATCAGGATCCTGTAGCCCTGCATACCGTGAATCATCGGCTTGGAGATGGTGCTTCCCGTATTCAGGGTTGTCACGCCGCTCACCAGTTTCAGCGATTCTCCCAGCGATTGTCCTCTCGTCCGGTCCAGGTCCTTGTCTTTGATGTCGTTTACCGTTTGTGATTTGATCATCTCCGGCTGCTTATCCATCACATCGATCTCATCCAGCTCCACCGCGCTGTGAGGCAGCCTGACCGTGAGCTTCTGATCCTTTTTGATCTCCACGCTGATCACCGTATCCCTGCAGCCCACATGTCGGATCACCAGGTCATGCCTGCCGGCACACAGCCCGGCAAACTTAAAATTCCCATGCGCATTCGTGATCTGCGTCTGGTTGTTTTCTTTCAGGATCACAAAGGTGCCATCCAGCTCTTTACCATCATCCAGGTCAATGATCTTGCCGCTCAGCACGTAAGGGCAGGGGTCCGGCGTTTGCGAAAAAACAGGCTGCAGGCTGCATAGCAATAATGCAGGAAGGAATATGCGTGGGCATATACTCAACATAAAAAATGGTGTTGGAAAAAACGCGAGGCTTATTTTACCGGATCATAGCCGCTACCTCCCCAGGGATGACAACGCAAAATGCGTTTCAGTGCCATCCAGCTGCCTTTGAAGGCGCCATACTTATTAATGGCGTCTATTCCATACTGCGAACACGAAGGCGTGTAGCGGCAGGATGGTTTCAAGAGCGGAGAAATGCTGTATTGATAAAAGCGAATGATCGCCAGTGGTATAAACTTCAATAATTCCGTTTTAATGGTTAATGACTTAATTTAACTGACCGTATAAATTAAGCTACCGGAGGACCGCGCAGAGGAGGCGTGGTGTATTTATTAGAAGTTGTATCTTCCTGTTTGTAGAAGAAAGAATGTTCCCTTGGCTCTTTAAAGGGAAGAAAGGTCAGAATGAATTTGAAGACCGTGTAATAAACCGGCGTGTCGAATTTTTCGAAATCACAGTCTTTGGTGTTCTGGTCATTATGGAACGAAAGCCCTGAAGACGCTTTCTCAATCGCATCATGCGTATGCCCCAGGAGCGAGTGGATATACACCTTTGGCACAGCTGCAAATAATACAACGGCCAGGAGGAAAGAAGAAAACAGTATTTTATATTTTGCTTTCAATGCTACAAATATAGGTCTTTTTTGAAAAAAACGATTTTCTTAACCTATTTTTAGAAAATCCCCCGGGCTCCAATGGCTGTTAGCCTGCTCATACATCCTCAAACTCTCTGGCATACTCTACCGTTCCGCTCACCCCGGCAAGACTCCCCGGCTTAAGCTCCAGGGCCATGAAGGCATTGGAAGGCACCTCGAAAGGAGCTTTGATCTGCCATCCGGCGGCCGGTAGAAATCCAAATTTCGGATAATAATGTTCGTGGCCAAGCACAATCACGGAATCATAGCCCAGCTCAAGGGCTTTTTGAAGACCGGCCCTGATGAGTGCGCTGCCGATGCCTTTGTGTTGATGATCAGGATGGACAGATACAGGAGCAAGCGCCAGGCTTTCATGTACAGCCGGGCTATTCTTAATAAAGATTTTTGTAAACAGGATATGCCCGCTGATAGCCTGATTGTTTAAGGCCACGAGGGAGAGGCCCGGAATAAAGGTTGTGCTTTTGCGCAGGGCATTGACCAGGTTTGCTTCATTCGCCTGTTTGAAGGCCAGCTCATGGACACTGTATACGGCCTCGTAGTCCTGTGGGGTTTCTTCTCTGATCTCTGTTGTCATGCGGCGGTGGTTCTGGTTAAACCATAAACGGATATTAAATGTAATCATTTTCTCTGTCACCGTTCAGAAAAATAAACGGCGTATCTCATCATTCAGGCTCCCAGATTGGCTTTGAAGAGCTCATGGAGCATGAGATAATAAACATACTATACAGATGTGAAAAACAATGGACAACATGATAAGCCTGTACATAATCCGGCTTTATTTCTGAATACATGCTATATCAAACAGGAGAATCTGAGAATTTAAAATGGGGGCATCTAATACTTAAGCGTCTACGTAATCTTACGTGAATTTTGCTCGTAAAAATTCAGTTGTGATTTATATGATCTTCTGAAATCATCATGAATAAAGGCTTGTGTGGATTTGTGAAACATGATTTTATTTTTTTTGATGATAAAGCGGGCATTATTTGCAAATGATGAGTGTGTTTTGCCAAAAAGGCGTTTCTTAAATTGCTTACAATAAATTTACATAGGCTTAAGCTTAAATGAATAAGCACTTATGCTTTGTAGCTCAACAATGACGGCTATTTCAGAGCGCCAGGCCTCCTTTTTTATTCAAAAACTGCTCGCGTAAAACTACGCGGATGCATGTAAATTTTTTATCTCGTGTGCGTTGAGTTAGCCCATTGATTTTGTTCCTGATTCATAGCTTTCATTAAGTCTTGTTGCTGTATAGATGCTGTAAACATAGGTGAATCATAAGAAAGAGTGTACAGGTTATAGAACAATTTCTTTACGAGTGCATTCTACATTTGTCATGTTCTTAGGCCAGAGAATTACCCGCACCACTCATCATTCAATTTATTAACTACTAACCCAAAACAAGATCATGAAAAAATTACTAAAACACTTAATGTATGGAAGCTTGCTGGCTTTGCCTTACGGCAGCTTTGCACAAGCCTTCACTGAGAACTTCGGTTCAGTAGCAGGAACAACTGCAATTTCAACAGCCTCTGTTGGTTTTTCTACCGCATCAATACCGTTTACTTATACAGGTACAGCCGACGTAAGGAACACCACGCCATCGAATGGCTACACCCTGGCATCGGGAACTCCGGCATCCGGAGCAGCCAACATCTTTTTCACCAATACCGTTGGAAGAGTTTTTGAGATCTCTGGAATCAATACAACGACAATTACCTCTCCGGTAATTAACTTCGGTATTTCAAAAAGCACTAACGCGGACAATGCATCCAGCTTTATCGTGGAATACGCGGTAGGAACAAGCACTGTTTATACAGCGTTAAGCTTTCCTGTTTTACCTACAGGTAGCGGCACCTCTCAAACAAGCTGGTTTGCCCGCCAGACAACAGGAACAATTCCTTCTACAACCAACCTGCGTCTTCGTTTCAGGCAAAACAGTTCAACCGTTCAGTACCGTCTTGACGACGTTCAACTGGCATCAGCCAGCGGTGGAACTACTACGCCTTGCACAGCCAGCATTACAGCCAGCGGAGCAACTACTTTCTGCAACGGTGGAAGCGTAGTTCTGTCGGCTAATTCAGGTGCTTCATACCTGTGGTCTAACGGTGCTACGACACAAACAATCTCTGTAAATCAATCAGGAACATACAACGTAACCGTTACAGCCGTTGGTGGCTGTACAGCTACTGCATCCGCTACACGAGTATTGGTTTACCCAACTCCAATCGTTGGTGGCTCTGCTACCAATATCTGCGGTAGCGGAACGTCTACGCTCACTGCAAGGACATTTGCACCGGATCTGTTCATCACTGAGTATGTAGAGGGAACAGGAAACACCAAGTACACAGAGATCTATAATGGTACAGGTGCTAACATCGCTGATTTATCAGATTATGTATACCATGCTTTCCAAAACGGTTCAACCACTCCAATTACTTTTTCTCTGACCGGTTTATCAATTGCCGACGGTGACGTTTTGGTTCTTAGAAATCCTAGCGCGGCATCTCTCGCCGTTCCTACTGTTACAACAGGAGCTGTTGTGCAAAACGGTAACGACGCTATCGGTCTGTACAAAATATCGACTGCTTCTTACGTGGATATTTTCGGTGTAATCGGTGAGAACCCGGGATCTGCCTGGACTGGCACCAGCAGTTATACGACTCTTGATAAAACCCTGCGCAGAAAATCTTCTGTATATTCCGGTATTACCGTTAATCCGGCTATTGCCGGCCCAACCGGCTTTGGTACCCTGGTATCAGAATGGGACCTGTTCTCTACGGATGATGTATCCGGCTTAGGTGCACACATCATGGATGGTACTTACTCATGGTCAGCTGGTACAACACCTTCTACAGGTAAAGTTGTAACTGCCAGCCCTCCTGCATCCAGTGTATATACTGTAACCGGTGATTACGCTGTAAGCGGCTGTTCTAACACAGGTACTGTACAGGTAAACGTATTTGATGCTCCTTCTGTTGTGATTGATAACGGTGATGTACCGGTAATCACTCAGTGCTACGGTCCTCAGTGCGTTAACTTAACGGCTCTTCCTACAGGAGCTACGCCTTTCACATACGCATGGAGCACCAGCGAAACAACAGCTGGTATCGTGGTATGCCCTACTGTAACAACTTCATACTCTGTAGTAGCTACTGACGTTAACGGTTGCAATGCCATCGAATCTATCAACATCGTTGTTCTGAACACTTGCTGCGAAGAAAACAATGTGATCGTTTGCACAGGTACATCGACTGTTTGTGCTGATTCATCAGCTGTACAAGGTTTGATCGAAGCAGGTGGCTATGTTGGTCCTTGCGACACAAGAAAATTCATCTCCGGTGATGACGCTACAACTTCTATCAACAACCAGGTATCTGCTGTGAACGTATATCCTAATCCGTTCAATGAAGCAACCATGTTTGAAGTAAAACTGAGCACTGCCAGCCAGGTGAAAATCGAGATCCTCGATATCACAGGCAAAAAAGTAGCTGAGCTCACTAACACCATGTTCGCTGCAGGAACTCACCAGTTCAACTGGAACGGAACCAATGCAGCAGGTAACGTTGTGAGCAGCGGTCTTTATTTCTGCCGCATCGCTTCAGGCGACCAGGTACAAACACTTAAAATCCAAAAGCTGTCTGACAAATAAGAAGATGCTTTCATAAGTAATTTTACCCAGTAAAATAAGCTGCTCCGGAAGGGGCGGCTTATTTGCATTTCACAACGGTACTATTTATACAATCTAAATTTGAAACAACCAATGAACCAACTGAAAAGAAACCCATTCTGCATTCTCCTGTTCCTCCTGCTTACATCATCCGTTTATGCCCAGATAGCCTCATGGAATCCATCCGGATTATCGGCTTACGGCCCTTCGCCTTGGGCGCCGACGGCTACTGCTGCCGGAATAAACGTGGGCGGGTTGACACGCGGTGCCGGCCTTGCCACAACGGGCTCACCCATCGCCAATGCCTGGGGAGCCGTTAACTGGACCGGGGCAGCCAACCAGGATGCTACCTTTACGGTAAGCGCTAATCCCGGCTACACCGTATCGTTCAGCACCTTTAATTTATCCTACAGACGATCCAATACGGGGCCTAATGCAGGCACCCTCGAATATACCTTTGGCAGCAGCAGTACCTACACCGTGATCAGCGTGCTGACCAGCCTGACGAGTACCTTGACGACAGGCGTTCCTATCACACCTGTCAACTTAAGCAGCGTTGCCGATCTGCAGAATGTACCTCCGGGAACGGTTGTTAAATTCCGGATCTTCCCTACAGGGGGCAGCAGTGTGGGTACATTTTATGTATTCGGATCAGCGGGGATGAGCCTCGGAGGAACTGTTACCAGCTCCGCTGCAGCCTTTACGTCCACCATCACACAAACGGCTCCTATCCTATGTCACGGACAGGCAGCGGCAACACTCTCGGTTAATGCGACGGGTGGCACGCTTCCTTATACCTATATCTGGGTGCCGGGTGGTGGAAATTCCCAGACAGCCAGCGGCCTGGCGGCCGGCGTCTATACCTGCTTTGTAACAAGCGCCTCTTCGGCAACAACCATGAGTACCTACACCGTCACAGAGCCGGCTCCTCTATCATCCACGCTTTCCGCACAAACTAATGCCAGCTGTTTTAACGGTTCCAATGGTTCGGCAACCTTTACGGTCAATGGCGGCACACTGCCTTATGCCTATAGTTGGTCACCTTCGGGCGGCAACGCGGCCACGGCGACTAACCTGAGTGCCGGAACCTATACCCTGGCAACGACAGATGCGAATAATTGTGTCTTATCCTCAAGCCTTAGCATCACGCAGCCGGCTGCTGTTACCCTCACAGCTACCGCTTCTTCTTCTGCCATCTGTAACGGCTCTTCGGTAACCTTAACCGCAACAGGCGCTACTACCTATACCTGGACCAACGGCGTCACAAACGGGATGGCCTTTTCGCCTTCGCTCACAGCAACCTATACGGTGAATGGCACGGATGGCAATGGCTGTAATGGCTCCGCCGCCGTGTCGGTGACGGTAAATCCTTTACCTGTAGTAAGTACTTCCGCTTTACCTTCCTCAACGGTTTGTGCCGGCTCTTCGCTCACCCTGAGTGGCAATGGGGCTGCTACCTACACCTGGACCGGAGGAGTGGTGAACGGTGTGGCCTTCGTGCCGGCATCATCGGCCTCTTATACAGTTACGGGAATTTCGGTAAATGGCTGTACCAATACAGCAGTCAGCTCTATAACGGTGAGCGCCCTGCCTTCAGTGACGGCTTCCGCTTCTCCTTCCGTGGCCATCTGTGCCGGCTCTCCGGTAACGCTCACGGGCAGTGGTGCAACGACTTATTCCTGGACCGGGGGCGTTATGAATGGTGTGGCCTTTACCCCGGCATCCTCTGCTTCCTATACGCTAACCGGCACTGCCGCCAATGGCTGTAGCAGTACGACGGTGAAATCGGTTACGGTAAATGCCCTGCCTGCTTTGGGAGCCACTACCAATAAAGCAATGCTGTGTGTTGGTCAGACGGCTACGCTGACCGCTTCGGGAGCGATCACTTATACCTGGAGCACAACACAGCAAACTGCGGTGATTGCGATAAGTCCTACGGTGACAACGACCTATACCCTGAGCGGCACGAATGCCAATGGCTGTACGGCCAGCCTGGCAGTGCTCCAGAGTGTATCGCCATGTACAGGTCTTGAGGATTTAACTGCTGCCGGACCGGGAATACGCTTCTATCCGAACCCTAATAAGGGATCGTTTACCCTGGTATCGGATGATGATACGGAGTTGAGCCTGGTAAATAGCCTGGGTGAATTGGTGAAAACGATCAGCCTGAGTGATCGGAATAATCACTACCTACAGATCGAAGGTCTTTCACAGGGCATCTATTTCCTGCTATGCAGAGAGGCATCTCATACATCGGTACAGAAAATTGTAGTGACGGAATAGAAATTAAGGATGCAATTAAAAAATAAAAAAAGGCCCGGCATAATACCGGGCCCTTTTTAGATCATTAAAGACAAGAACTTATGCCTCTACATATTTTTTGAAATTATCAAGAATAGCCTGCCAGCCTGCTTTCTGCATCTCCACAGGGTTTTCGCCTTCTGCTTCAAATTCGCTTTTGATATGCGTGCCCATCCCTTCCGAGGTGAATGTAATGCTTACTTTACGCCCGTCTCCGAGGGTATAGGCAATCAGCTCATGCGGTTTTACATGAGTATAAATTCCTGCAAAGTCAAAGCCGAAGCTTCCGTCTTTAGCCTCCATGCGTGAAAGAAATTTACCGCCGGCACGCAGGTCGTTCTCTGCTTTGGTTGTATGCCAGTCTTCGGAGGCACTGTTCCATTTCATAATGTGCTCAGGCTCCGACCAGGTTTTCCATACTTTTTCTACCGGTGCGTTAATGCTCGCTTCTATGGTAATAAGAGTGTTTGACATGTTTGTTGGTGTTGAATGTGAATGAATTTATTTACACAGCGAATTTAGGAAACATTCCAGAATAACGCCGGTAAAATTAATGCCAACCGTAATAAGAAAGTCGGCTGTGGCATACAGAAATTCCTGCGAGGGCTTTTTATCCGCTCCTGTTCCCGAAATCTCATTCCTGCTCATGTATGCATAAAGCTGGTCCTTCGCGGCTTGATCCTGTATGGTGGATTCCACGATATCGTTGCTGAGCGGATATACTTTTCCGGAAAGGGTTTCGCTGAAATAATAATAGATCGTAAAGTTGGTTTCCACCCGGTATACATAAGGAGCCTCTGTACGCCATAACAGAAGCGACCGGCCGTTGTACAAGCGCCTGCGCTCTCCGTATTCATTCACAATTCCCCAGACATCAGCGGCCCGGATCCGCTTTTCTGTCCGGCCTTTGTAGCGGAACAGAAGGCAGGAATCATCTTTCTGGAGCTTGTAGCGGCTGATGTTGAGTGTGTCGGTTACAACCCGCTGTTGTTGCATGTATACGATCGTTGTTTTGCCGAATACCGGCATCCGGTTCATCACGCTGTCGAGTTGCCGGTTAATGTTCTGCGGAGAGCCTTGAGGCCGCAAGCCTGAAAATTCCTGTGCAGGCAGCATCGAAGAGCTTATCAGCATCCATGCAAATATGTAAGTTACAAGCCTGGTCACGATACAGGTAGTCAGAGGTAGTGATACGAATATATCAAAATATTCCGGTCCTGAATAATCGGTTGACCGGTTATTTTCATGGATCAAAATGCCATGCAGAGATGAAATTTTCATAAACTTTATGGAACACTAATTTAGTAGCTATGATCAAAAACACAGGAATCGTTTTGGTGGCATGTATCTTCGCATGCCTGAGGATATATAGTCAGGAAGAGGGCAAGGTAGAGCTGGTAAGTGAAAAGCTGGATCGTTTTCTCAATGTTCGGGACCTTTGTATTTCCGATGATTATAGTGAATATTATTTCTCTGTACAAAGTCCCTTCCAGGAAATTTCCCGGATCGCGGTCATGAAAAAAAGCGGCGGGCAATGGTCGGAGCCGCAACTGATGGGATTCTCCGGTGCCTGCTCAGACCTGGAGCCTTTTTTATCTCCCGATCAGAAGCGGCTTTATTTTGTTTCCAACAGGCCGCTGAAAGCTGCGGGCGATAGTACAAAAGATTACGACATCTGGTATGTGGAGCGGAAAAATCCCTCCTCGACCTGGTCGGAACCGGTAAACATGGGTAAGCCGGTAAACAGCGTGCGCGACGAGTTTTACCCTTCGCTGTCGTCCGGCAATAATTTATACTTTACTTCAGAAACACCCACAGGACTAGGGAAAGATGATATTTACCTCTGCCGCTGGAACGGAACAGCCTATGAAGAACCGGTACTATTAAATGCCAATGTGAACAGCAGCGGCATGGAGTTTAATGCCTTTGTATCACGGGATGACCATTTCCTCTTCTTTACCAAATACAACAGCAGCGACGGGCTGGGCAGCGGCGACCTCTACCTTTCCAAAAAAGACAGGTCGGGCAACTGGGGCAAAGCGGAGAACCTTGGAAAAAACATCAACACCAAATTTATGGAGTATTGCCCTTTCTTTGATGAGAGGGAAGAGATCCTGTACTTTACCAGCAGGCGAAATTCGCTGCAACCACAGACGTATAAGGACCTGCAGGAGTTTGATCGCGTGATCCACGGAAGCGGGAACGGCTTAAGCAAGCTCTACAAGGTGAGGTTCAGCCTGAGGTAATTCCTGTGTGGCTTTTAAAACTCGATATCGAGGCCATACTTGCCCAGCAGGCCTGCGATACCCGAATGAGAGAACTTCGCTTTTTTCATCCTGTTCACTTCGGGATCGATGTTATAATAGCTTGCTGTCCGGAAATCCGCTTTTTCGAGGATGGTATTCACAAAGGAAGATTCCATTAAATTACAATCTTTGAAAAGGGCCTGGCTCAGGTCGACGTTCTCGAATTGCATTTCTTTCATTGAGCATCCGATAAAAGGCGTTTTTACCATTTTCTTTTTAAAGAAGGTGGAGTAATCCAGCTGGCAATTGCTGAAGCTTACCTGGAACAGGAAATCGTTGCAGTGACTGAAGTTGATGCCGGCCAGCTTGCAGCCGATGAAGTGTACATTTTTTAATCCCGTATTATTAAACTGGATCAGGGAGAGGTTACAGTCTTTGAACGTGCAGTCGATGAAGCTACCGTTGGAGAAAGTGGCTTTTGATAAATTACAGTTGATAAAGGTACAGTTCTGGTATTCCTGCCTGGAAACAGATTGTTCCGAAAGGTCTGTCTTTTCAAAGGTTTGATGCTCGTATGGGCCTGAAGTCATAGTATGGGAAGAATAGTGCCTAAAGATCGGGAATGGCTGTTGCGCGCGCAATTATTTTTTGTAATACTTATCAATATACCGGATGGCTTCTTCCTGCGTGAGGATGCTAAAGTCCTTATACCGCTCGTGTACATCAATGATCTCTTCAATGGCATCGCTCACCAGGGCCTTGTTTTTCCAGGTGTTCAGATGAGCGATCACCGTAGCAAGGCAGCCTTTTTTATAAGCGATCTGCCCGAGCACATGCACCAGCGTATTCCTGACGCGTGCCGTTTGATCATGCTCCAGCTCCTGCAAGAGCGGCAAAATATCTTCCGGGTATTTGCGTCCTCTCAGCTCGATGCCATGACAGATCTCCCTTCTGATCTCTTTGTTGTTGTGATGAAGGTATGTTTTTGACCAGGCCAGAACAGGCTTTGGGTTCACCTCTCCCATTTTTTTGATAGAGCCGATCACCGCATTTCTAGGGGAGTGGTGCGCGTCGAATAAGCCTTTGTCAAAGATGTGCTGCACAATCCTGAAATCGCTTTTGCCGATCTCGCCTGCCGCGTTGATCGCCGTTTGTCGCACTTTAAAGGATTCATGGAGTAAGAGCTCATCGATCAGCCGGATCATGCCGGGCCTTAGCTCAGGATGCGCCAGGTAGATCTTTCCCAGGGAGAGATAAGCCGCCTTGCGGATGTAAGTATCCTCATCGCCGGCATAGGCAATCGTTTGTTTCGACTTAGCTGTCCGCAGCTCTTTCAGCAAGGCATCGCTGATCTGCCTGACGGTTTCAGCACGCTCTTCTTTAGTGAGGTCGTAAAATGACATGACTTAATCAATAGTTTTAATCGATTCCGAAATCATTGGTGAAACTCTTGTGTGGCTTAATCTCGTAGAAGCTTACGCCGGTTTTATCTTCGGTAATCGCCATGATCCCTATATAAACCTCATAGCGGCTACTCAGAGATTTTGCGTTCAGAAATTTTTGATAATTCGCCGCACAGATGACATCACAGAAATCAGAAAAAGTCAGGGCCTCATAAGCTACCTGGTTTCTCGGAGCTATACGCAAGATCATCCTTTCTATAAATGTGTCTTCCTGAGCTATTGGAAATTCAGGGATTGTAAGGCTTGTTTCGCTTTCCAGTTGCTGCCAGGTCTCCGTAGCGTAGCTAAAAAAGTCTTTTACATAATCACTTAAAGTAACGCTTCTATCGGTGATTCCCACCTGTTGCATGGCTTTTTCCAGGATAGCAAACACATCATCCCTCAGGCTTGTATGAGAAGAGGTGATTCCCAGGTGATGGCAGGCGCTACGGGTCATTTCTCCTACCGTGCCGATTTTTTCCGCTTCCTGATCGGGAATGCTGATCCCGAAATAATTCTCAAAGCTTACGAGTAATTCAACACTATCCAGGCTCATAACTTATTTTTTATACAATTCAATCTTTCTTCCGTCCGGATCCTGAACTACTGCCATAAAGCAGAAGTCAGTTTGTGTGGGCTCAGTGATAAACGGAGTAGCCTCCTTTCTTAACTCTGCTATCACATCATCAAAGCGTTCCAGCTCAAATCCCAGCCTCAGGTAGGGATCCGCTTCCTTCTGTCTTTTAGCCAACGGATAGAGCTCGATAACCGTATTTCCAGTCGTGGCGGAGTAGTGGTAAGGAGACGGGCCATGTTGATGGTAGTCAAAATGAAATCCCAGGCGCTTGTAAAACTCATGAAGAGCGTGTAGGCCAGGCGTTCTGATTACCAGCAGTTTTAGCATCAGGTAAAGGTAATGAATCTAAAGAATAGATTTCCCTCGTGTGCGACAAGTCGTATCATCCGCAGATCAATGAAGCTGTTTAAAGGAACGGAGGAGATCCGTGTAGAGGAGTTGTGATCAGGGTTGAGTTAGCGGAACTTTTTTAATTGAATGCCGGCTTCAGGGCTCAACCCGGTTTCGATGTCGTCTTTTCTTTTGGACAACAGGTAAATGAACTTAATGGAAAAGGAAGGCTGACTGGAATTCTTAAAAAAGCGGTTATCGTTTACATCCAGCGAGGTTACCGGGATATTATTAATTCTTAATTCCTTATTCAGGCTGTCTTTAAAATTGCTTCTTAAGGTTCTTACCTGCGTGAAATCACAGAATAAGCCGATTTGCATCGTGTTCTGGATATTAACGCCTACGCCGATTCCACCGCTTAAGCGCGTATTGAAACCAATGGAAGTATTGACCTGTCCGAGGTTAAAGCTCCCTAAAATGGTAAACCAGCCGGGCGCTTTAAAGTCTGTATTCGGAACTTCTTCTTTTACAAAAGCCCGTTCTTTCCCTGAGCCACCTTTGCCTTTACCGAAATTAGGGTTCGCAATGGTTGTTGTTCTTGCGTACTTGAATTTAGGCGTATAGGAAAGTACCACGGATCCCACCAAAGAAACGTCACTCAGGTAATCCCTTTTAAGCGTATTATCCAGCGGAGAGATATAATATTCCCAGTTTTGCCCGGAAAAATTAGGACCTATGCCAACACCGATTTGTACCGACGGAGGGAGTTTGGAAAGGTCTCCATTGGTACTGCTGCCCGTCGTCTCAAAAAATGCAGCGTCCGACCAGTCGCTTTTTTCGCTTGTGCTGCAAATCGAGCGAACGAAGCCGTAATACTTGGTGTTAGGGCTCAGATTCTTCCATTCGCCCGAATGCCCGTTTATCTGTACCCCGTTTTCACTGGCATTTGGTTTGGTGTTATCCGTCTTCACAATCACAGCATAGGCCGGGGCGCTTCCCTCCCAGATCAGCGTCAGGGAATTGCTGGTAACGGAGATGGTTTTAATCTCTTTGGGTACTTCACATTGAGCGATGGATTTACAGGATAGCGCCAGCCCCAGGATAATGATTAAATAGTTTCTCATGTTGGTTGTATTAAAGTCTGCATTAAACCTTTTTACAAAGTACATCACAACAAATGGGAATTGTTAGGGGGATTGCCTCCCTTTATGGGACGGGAAAAACCACGTATTTTAATAAAGTCTTCGTGGAAGCGGGAATGCCGGGATGATTCAGGCCGTCAGTCGTGCGGGAATATTTTAAACGATAAAACCCCTGAACTCCTTTGTTTAAAAGTAGTTCAGGGGTTTCTGTGGCTTCGCCAGGAATCGAACCTGGATCTCAAGCTTCGGAGGCCCGAATACTATCCATTGTACTACGAAGCCAATTTGAGGCTGTAAATATACTATTTATATTTATACCAACGGCTGTACCACGGTATGCGTCGGGTATTCTTTTATCAGGTCGCGTACGAGGATATTGCCCTGGGCGGTGTTCAGGAATTCATCCATATCTTTCATCAGGGCCTGTACCACTTTCAGCTCGTCGGTATCTTCCATCGGAAGCGTATTCACGCCCTTTTCATCCAGCTTATCGAGGATGTATTTCACCGTGAGCTTGCTGTCGCTGATGCCCGGCTGGAAGCCTACTTCCTTGTCTTCGTCCAGCCTCACCTCGTTGAAGATGCCCGTTTCTGTGAAATCAAAAATAATGTTCCGCGCTAGCCGTACTGGCAGGTCCAGCTTCTTGGCAATATGCATGGCCGTATAAGGCGTTTTTCCCTCGTTGAAATTTTTCACCACGTAATTGGCAATCAGCAGGGCGATCACGCGCTTATAACGGATGCTCATATTGTTGATGTCATTTTCCAGCTCGTAATGGTCTACGTTCTGGTTGGCAAAGGTAAGCTCCGCGCCAAACATCACCACGAACCAGGAATACTGCACCCAGATGAGGAACAAGGGCAAAGCCGCAAAGCTGCCGTAAATGGCGTTGTACTGCGCCACGCCCACCTGGAACGACACATAGCCCCATTCCAGCAATTCGAATAACATGGCAGCGATAATGGCGCCCATCGCCGCGCTTTTAAAACCTACCTTGGTATTCGGCAAAGCCATGTACAGGAATACAAACATGCCCCAGATCAGCGCGAAGGCAAATACCTTTAATAAGATAAAGCCCAATGGACTCAGAAATGCCAGGCCGGAGAATACGCTGTCGAGGCCCGATTTCAGGCCCACCGTTAAGCTTCCGGATAAAATAATAAACACGGGAGCAATCAGCATGATCGACAGGTAATCCGTGATCTTCCGCGTCCACACCCGGTCGCGCTTGATCTCCCAGATCTCGTTGAAGCTGTTCTCAATGCTTCCCAACAGCTTCATCACTGACCAAAGTAAGAGCACAACGCCTACGCCCGCAATGAGGCCGCCTTTGGTATTGCTCAGCATTTTATCCGCATACACAAACGCCTGCTTCAGAATATCCTGCTGCTCGTTGAAGTCGCTCAGCAACTGTTGCTGTAAATTTTCCTGGAAGCCGAAGCCCTTGGCGATAGCAAAGGCCAGCGCAATAATGGGAACGATGGAAAACAGCGTGTAGTACGTTAAAGCCGTCGACTTCAGCATACACTTATCCTCGTTGAAGCCTTTGATGGCCAGGGCGAAGATGCGCAGCTGTTTGAGGAAGAATCCCTGCTTCTTATCCATTTTGTCCAATCGCACACGCCACAATTTATGATTTAAAAAGTGAGTCGTGCGTTTGAAGGCGGTAACAAGATTTGGCATACGATAAATTTAAAAGATTAAGCGGAACGGTTTTCCTGTAATTCTTTTCTCAGCTGCCTCGCGGTTTTGGTGCTTCCGTCGTGGCTCCAGCCGGGAGGGCCAAAAACGTACATGAACTTGTCTCTGAAGGACTCTCCCTTTCTAAGGTCTTTCCCGATATTTTTCCACTCATGAAATACCATGTGCAGCGGATTATAGGAGTTGATATTGCTTGTCAGGCCGAACTTCACCTCTTCATCCTCTTTGGCAAAGGTGCCGAAGAGCTTGTCCCAGATAATGAACACCATGCCCATATTCTTGTCGAGGTATTTCACGTTGCTGGCGTGGTGTACCCGGTGATGCGAGGGCGTAGAGAGGAACCATTCCAGGAAGCCCAGCTTTCCTACCGTTTTGGTGTGAATCAGGATCCCGTAGATCTGTGTGGCAGCATACATGAACATGGTATCCAGCGGATCGAAGCCCACCAGCGACAAAGGAATGAAATAAATAAAACGGTACAGCGGTTGAAACACCGAAGACCGGAAGCCAACCGTGAGGTTAAATTCCTCCGAGGAGTGATGCGTGACGTGTACCGCCCAGAAAAAACGGCAATAATGGTCGACCCGGTGCAGCCAGTAGAACATAAAATCCTGTGCGATGAGCAGGAGGCTCCAGTAAAGCAGGGGATGCGCCCCTTTATCAATCCCGGTAAAACGGAACTGGTAGAAATACCACAGGACCCCCAGACAAAGCCCGCGTACCAGGATGTCCAGTGTAAAGTTAAGTGCACTCAGGTATACATTGGAAAGAAGACCTTTCGTGGAATAATATTTTTTTTCGTGCCAGTAGCTAAAAAAGATCTCAATGCCAATCACAATGGCATATACAGGAATCGATAATTTAATCAGCAGCTCCTCTCTGAATTCGTTCATTACCTTGCTTTAATTACGGAACAAAGATAAGAAGCCTTTTTCAGTTTTTGAAGTGCCTTTAAAATCGGTGTAGTTAATAATGTAAAAGTAGCTGCCGTCTACGGCCGGTACGCCGTTTTTGGTTTTACCGTCCCAATAGCCGTTGATGCCGTCCCACTCGTACATTTTCAATCCCCAGCGGTCGTAGATGCTGCAATTCAGGTCCTTGATCCCGGCGGCATTGAGCTTAAACAGGTCATTCCTGCTATCGTTATTCGGTGTGAAGACGTTAGGAATGGAGATCGTCGCCTCGTTAATGACCTCGATGCACTGTGTAAGCACATTTTTGCATCCGGCCACATTAAGCGCTGTCAGCGTGATGCAGCAAATTCCCGTATCGAGCCCGGAAAGGCTCAGGTCTTTGGTGGTATAGGTGCTTGAATTGCAGGCCGTCCAGGAATAAGAAGTCGCTCCGGTGCTGTTATTAATAAAATTAGCCGTGCTTCCCGCAATCACCGTGGTGCCGTCGCTCACGCTGAATAAGGCAACCGGCTGTGTCAGAACGATCAGGGGAGTTGACACGGTGTAAGAGCTTACACATCCCGAAGAAAGATCGGTGGCGGTTGCCGTTACCGTATAAGATCCTGCCGAGGTATAGCAATGCGTTGGATTGTGTGTTGTAGATGTGCTGCCATCTCCAAAGTTATAGACGATGGTACTGCTCAGGTTCCCCGAATTCAGGAAGCTGGCGCATAAAGGGATACAGCCGCCGGGAGAGCTGGTCGAAACCGTCAGGGGCTGGGAGCTTGTCACAGAAACCGTCGCAATCGCACTGGTGGCACATCCGCCGTTGGATCCCAGTACCGTGTAGCTGGAGGTGCTTGAAGGAGAAGGATTGATTGTCGCGCTTGTTTCGCCCGAGCTCCAGGTATAGCTGGTAGCCCCGCTGGCACTCAGGGTGGCGGAAGTCCCGGCGCAGATCACCACAGAAGAGACATTAACAGTTGGAGTAGGCGTTACATTCACCGTAATGGTGAAAGGAACAGGATTGATACATCCGCCCGGAGCTGTGCCGGAAACGGAATAAATAGTGCTGCTGCCGGGGCTAAGGGTTTGTGTACTGTTGTTGGAGCCGTTCGACCAGGTATAGGTTACCGCTCCGGCAGCCGTTAAGGTGGTGGTTTGCCCCGTGCAGATATTGGCCGGGTTGGCATTGAGAGCGATCACCGGTACCGGGTTTACCGTTACGGTAGCCGTGTTGGCGCCCGCACAGGTTCCGGCTGAGCCTGCCACTGTATAGACGGTGGTGGAAGCCGGTGACACGGAAATAGTATTGCTATTTGCTCCTGTGCTCCAGGTATAAGAAGTAGCAGTGCTTGTAGCGGTAAGTAAAGCCGATTGCCCTTCACAAATTGTCGGGCTGTTAACGGCAATGACCATGGCCGGGCTTACGGTTACGGTTGCTGTCTGCACCTGGCTGCAGGAGCTTGTCGTTCCTGTTACTGTGTATACCGTTGTGGAAGCCGGGGAAACGATCACTGTTCCCGTTGTCTGCCCTGTTGCCCAGGAGTAGCTGGTAGCGCCGTTAGCCGTGAGCGTTGCCGATTGCCCCGCGCAAATGGTCGGGCTGTTTACCGTGACTGTTGGATTCGGAGTCACCGTTACAGTCACTGAAGCATTGAGGGTGTTTGTGCAGCCTGCGGCATTGGTCCCGTTGACAGAGTACGTTGTATTGGATGCAGGACTAACGGACTGCGAACTGCCGTTGAAGCTGTTCGACCAGGTATAGGTTGCTGCACCAATGACACTGATGGTAGACGAGCCGCCGGCACAAATGGTAGCCGGAGCAGCGGTTACGGTCAGAACAGGCAAGGCATTCACCGATACGGTAGACGTTGTCGAGCCTGTGCAGGTTCCGGCGCTGCCGCTTACGGTATATACGGTGGTGGAAGAAGGATTAACACTGATGGTAGTTGTGGTAGCGCCGGTGCTCCAGGTATAGCTTGTAGCGCCGCCGGCAGTAAGGATCGTGCTGGTTCCCGCGCAAATGGTAGGAGAGTTGACGGTAACACCGATGCCGGAGCCCACGGTTACAGTGGCTGTCTGGCTGCCGCTGCAGGAGCCGTTGGAGCCTGTCACCGTGTATACGGTTGTTGTCACAGGATTCACGGAAATGGTACTGGTCGTAGCGCCGGTGCTCCAGGTATAGGAAGTCGCCGTACTGGTAGGGGTGAGCACAACCGGCTGGCCGGGACAGATCGTCGGGCTGTTGACGCTTACGGCCAGGCCTGAATTGACAGTAATCACAATCGGTTGGCGGTAGGTGCCCGGGCACACGCCCGCATAAAGCGTATAGGTGCCGGCCGATGGAAAGCCCGGTGCCACATAGGTAGATCCGCTGGCAATGGCTGCTCCGCCGGCAATGCTGTTAAACCAGCTGATGCTGGTTCCCGGTTCTGTAGAGGCGGCGGATAGCGTAAACGATTGATTGGCGCAAACAGTTTGACTCGAAGAAGGCGTTAAGGTATAATTGACAATGCTTCCGCTGGAGCCCACACCCGCTGCGGTAGCCCCGTTAGGTGGGAAATTGGAAACAATGCTGCTGGTATTGCCTGTCTGGATGCCGTTGGCACCGCCTGCAACGGTGTTCGCCGGCAGAGCTCCCGATGTAATGATATGCCCGCCGCCACCGCCGCCGCCCGGTCCATAGGCATCGGAGTTGGTTGTGAAACAGTTAAAGGTCACATTACCGCCGTTGCCGCCGGTAGCACTCAAAGGCGTAGTTGCCGTCAGGTTGGTGGCTCCGTTTACGTTCAGGACGATCGTTCCGCCGCCGCCGCCGCCGCCCGCCGCATCGTTGGTGGCACAGTTAGGCAAAGAGCCTGATCCGTTGGCGCCATTGGCAAGGATGGTTCCGCTGCCGGTTAAGTTGCCATAGCAAACCACATACACCATACCGCCTCCGTTTCCGCCTGCGCCGGCCCTTCCGTCGTTGCCGTCACCCGCGCCGCCGCCGCCGCCGATGAATAAGCGGCCGGTACCGTAATTCAAAGGCCTGCCTCCCATACCGCCGACATTCCGGTGGTAATCGCCGCCCCATTGGGTTGCCCCTAAGGGACGTGTACTCACATTCTGACTGGAGTTGGAAAACGAATATCCGCCTCTTCCGCCACCGGAAGAGGTATTGGCCGAAAAGCCCGCACTTTCATTGTTCCAGGCCGCAGCATAGGCTGCAGCCGGATTTCCGGAACCATTGTAGCTTGCTGTATTTCCTCCGTTGGCGCCACCGCCACCGCCTGAGTTGTGCGAAGTGCCGCCGCCGCCGCCATTGGCCAGCGCGCCTCTTCCGAACACACTCGAAAACTGGCGATATACAGCCGTGTCGCCGGCAATGGACTCGCCTTTGTAGGCGCCCTGGTTAGCCACACTGGATCCCCATTTCTGTCCGCCGAAAGCACTACCCAGGTAGGTTTCTATGGCACCGCCCCTGAAACCCTTGCCGGATGCGTCGAAGGACGCCGGGCTGTTTAAGAGGGCATTTGTTTCTACTTCCACTACCACAATGCCTGCGGTTGTTCCGTTCCAGGCCGGGCAGGTGATGGAGCCCGCACCGCTCACTGTCAGCGCATAATACCTCGGAACCCTGATCACCTGTACTCTTCCCGGTAGGGTAATGCCATGCGGGAAAGGATTGGCTGTTGTGGCCAGGGATACATCGTAATTATTTTTCAGCCCGCAATCGAGGGTCATCGTTGTACCGTTGACAATCGAATTGACTTCTGCGAATTCATAATTTCCGCAATTGTTGTAGGTATAAATCTGTCCGTGCGTGTTATTTTCAGGGATCGAATTGGTGTAATCCCCGGAGTTATTGTCAAAGCTGGCCAGCACACCTGCTCCCTGCATCTGGATGATCATCACCAGGTCGCCGACGCTATACCCCGCAGTATTGGCTACCGTAATGGAGGTCGCACCAATCGAGGCATTGGCATTCAGGGTCGTGTAATTATTGACAACGGTATTCGCCACTGTAATATTTACGGTGCCGTCTTTTCCTCTTTGAGAAAATAAGGAGGTGCTGCACAGCAGGAGCGATATATAGAGAAATGATTTCATAAGTTGATTCTATCGTCCTAAAATAAGGATTTTGAAGCAGATTATAAAATCTCCCGAAAATTAACAAAAAGATGTTTTATGGCTCTATGCCACGTAGCTCAAGGCTTACGGATGCATGACGCAAACCGAAAGGAAAAAAAAGAATGATTAAGTCCTGCTCCTGATTGATTAAACCGGGAGGCCCATTTTGGTGAATGGACTTAGTTGGAGGCCTGTGTTTTTTTTAATCCCAGCAATGCCAGCAGAATCCAGCCGGCAATAAAGAACAAGCCCCCGATAGGAGTAACAGGGCCGAGCACCTGGAGGCCTTCCGCGCCGAGCAGCTGCCGTGTGCATAAAAAATACAGGGAGCCCGAGAATAGTACAATGCCCGTGAAAAAGCACCAATAAGCCCAGTTGATGAATTTATGGGAAATATGCCTGGCCATCAGGATGAGGATCAGCATCGCCAGGGTATGGTACATCTGGTATTTCACCGCCGTGTCAAAGCCATTCAGCTGGTCGGGCGTAATCAGTCCCGTCGGTAATTTGCTTTTCAGGTAGTGGGCACCTAAGGCTCCCAGGGCAACGGCTTTGGCGCCTGAGATCCCGGCAATGATCAGTTTAATATTTCTCATCGTTCTTTATTTGGAAATGAATTTTAAAAAATCCTGTTTGGTTTCCGTAAATTGAAACTGGTTAGCCAGCTGTGCAGCATGCTCCTTATCCACTATCACCGGGTACGCACATTTCAGGCATTCCAGTTTTTCCCGGTCGTGGGTAAACAGCATGGCCAGTTTTTGTGCCTGTTCCGAGGAAAGGCAAACCTTGACCAGCGATTTTTTGACGGCAATCAATTTCTCATTTTCGTAACCGCTGTTTTTTATTTTGCTGTGGAGTTGATCGAAGGCAGCTCCGTCAATGGCCTGGCTGCATTGCAGGTTCTTCTGCTTCGCCAGGTTTTCCTGGTCTTCGGTATAAGCTGCATAGCTGTCTTTGATCGATTGGTATTTGAATACAGGATTAAGCTGGGCGATGTTTTTTTTATCGCTGAGGTGCATGTAAGCCGGTTTCGCAATTTCCAATCGGTCCATCTCCGCCGGGAAGGTAAGCAGCAATTGCTGAAGCTGGGCCGTGGTATAGCAATTGTTCTGCACAATGCTTTTCACGTAGCTCATCTGCCTTTCCTCGTCATTCACGCTTTTCAGGAGCCTCACGGCATAGGAAATATCGGTGTCGGTTAAGGCCGTTTTGCAGGAAGACGTTTCGCTGTCGTAGTTTTGAAAAAATACGGGCTTATTATTTTTGGCCCGGTACAGGTTCCCGTAAATGCTATTATCTACTACTGGCGCTGTTTCTTTTGGTGCTTCGGGTACAGGCGGCAGCGCAGGGCCCGAAAGCTCGGAAACGGATTTGAATTGCAGGGAAAGCGTTTTTCCCGATGCCACCAGGGCATAGGTAAATTCCTTACGCTCGTATTTGGGTTCGTTGACAAATACCACGGAATCTTTCAGAAGGCGTGGCGTACCGGATGATGAAACACTGATCTCAATAGTATGACGCCCCAGGGAAAGATCAAAGGCTTTGACATTGGACTGAGGAATTGTATTGATGACCTGATGATCGACCTTTAAAAGAAAAGGATCGCCGGAAGCGCTGAAAATGACGAGGGAATTGTTCTGTGAGCGGGCGACATAGCTGCTTAAGATGCTCATCACAACCCATATGTATTTTTGCAGCATGTATTCTTTTAGAGATACCAAATTTAAGGTTATTTTTGCGATACAAATACCGTTATGAGCAAAATTTTAATTATCGGAGCCGGGCGCTCTTCTTCCAGTCTGATCAGCTATTTACTAACCAATGCCGGAACCTATAACTGGCAGATTACCATTGCCGATGCCAACAAAGCGGCGGTGGAAGCAAAGATCGCAGACTATAAGGAAAACGCCACAGCCGTGGAGTTTGATGCAACCAATGCAGCCCTTCGTGAAGAGCTGATCGCTCATGCGGACCTGGTGATCTCCATGCTGCCGGCCTTTATGCACGGTGATGTGGCCCGCGATTGCGTGAGGCTTGGAAAACACCTGGCAACAGCGAGCTACGTGAGTGCCGAGATGCGTGAGCTGGATGCGGAAGCAAAGCAAAAAAATATTTTACTCTTAAATGAATGTGGCCTGGATCCCGGAATCGATCATGCTTCTGCCATGAAGGTCATCGACCATATCAAATCCGGCGGTGGAAAAATCACCGGCTTCAAATCCTTTTGCGGTGGCCTGGTGGCACCGGAAAGCAATGATAATCCCTGGGGTTACAAATTCAGCTGGAACCCGCGCAATGTGGTATTGGCAGGGCAGGGCACAGCACAGTTCATCGAAGACGGCAAGCTGAAATTTATTCCCTATAACCGCATCTACACACAGGTAGAAACCATTGAAATGGATGGCTACGGCAAGTTCGACGGCTATGCCAACCGCGACAGCATCAGCTATAAAGAGCCTTACGGCTTATCGGATACAACGACCATGCTGCGCGGAACGCTGCGTATGCCGGGCTATTGCAAGGCCTGGAACGTATTCGTGAAGCTTGGCCTTACCGATGATACCTATAAGATCAGGAATGCGGATACCATGACCTACACGCAATTGCTGGAGGCTTTTCTGCCCAACGGTACTGCGAGCACCAAAGTAAAGCTCAGCGCCTTTATGGGAGCAGACATGGATGATGCCGTGATGGAAAAGCTGGAATACCTGGAATTGTTCTCCAATAAGCCGATCCGCATGAAGGAAGGCTCTCCGGCCGAGCTCCTGCAGCAACTGCTGGAAGAGAAATGGCTTTTGAAACCGGGAGACAAGGACATGATTGTGATGCAGCACCAGTTCGAGTACCAGTTGAACGGCGCTTACAAACAGCTTAATTCCTCGCTGGTAGTGATCGGCGATGATGAGGTGCATACGGCGATGGCCAAAACGGTGGGCCTGCCTCTGGCAATCACCGTGAAAAATTTCCTGACCGGGAAGTTCAGGCTCTATGGTGTACAGATTCCCATCGTGAAAGAAATTTACGAGCCGATGCTGGAAGAGCTGGAAACACTGGGCGTGACATTCATTGAGAAAGAGATCATGTGATCTCCCGTCAGATCCGGATCGCTTTGATTTTAGGTTTTATTAAAAAAATAATACCTTTAATTACATGAAGCCGGGCCTGAAACAACTTCTCTTATTGTTTTTACTCATAAGCGGTAAAGAGATCCAAAGCTGTAATGCTGCCGATCAGTACCGCCTTTTTCCTTTGGGAAGCTCCTCTTCGGGTTTTGTATTCGTAGAAACACATTTATACAGGACCACTGACCCTAAAGGCAACCGTTACGAAATGCCAAGCAAATGGTTCGGGGAAAGTTTTTTGAAAACATACGACAAGAACCACCGCCTGATCAGCAGCAAGCTAATCGACAGTTTAAGCCTGGCAGATAAGGGTAACGACAGCCAGTTTATTGAGAGCAGCTTTAAAAAAGGATTGCTGTTGGCGAAAAAGTTGCCGGGTTTCATGGCCGCAAAGCCGGTTTATCTTTCGTACTGCGATTTTCAACAGACATGTGAAGAGGCGCAATTGAGGATAGATACCGTGAAGCACCTGCTTTTTGTGAAGCTTCGCAATCAAAAAGAATACGGAGTAACTGTGCTTAAGGATACGACATCTATTGCAGGAAGGTACATTCAGTATTATGGTCATTTCAACGGTGGGCTAATCGACTATGCTGACGTCGACATAAGCTCTGTCAGGAAGTACAGCATAGGCACAAAAACAGTAACGGTTGTGCACCTTGCCAATGGTGATAAGCCGCAAGATGCCGGTGAAGAAGGACTTCCGAAACGGGCGGAGTATAAGCCAAACGTAGCCTTCAACCAGCTTGAAAATTCCATCGTTCATGAGCCGCTTCTGCATCATGGCCACGGCTTTGATTTTTTTATAGTGGAGTAAGTAAACCATTTATTCGTATATTTTCTAAAAAAAAACAACGCTTATGGAAGAGCCAAAATACATCACCTACAACAGCAATCCCGGCACCAATACCTTCCGGGAAGATCTGCCGAATGCAACGGCTGTCCTGGTGCTGGGAATTTTATCCATTATTTTTGCCGGCCTTATCGGGATCATCCTTGCCATTATTGCCCTGAATATGTCAGGCAATGCAAGAAGCCTTTATCACAACAATCCCGATGCCTATACGGACACCTCTTATTCCAAAGTCAATGCCGGGCGCATTTGCGCCATCGTAGGGCTTTGCCTCGTGGCAGTCCTTGTCTCGGTCCTTCTGGCGATTGTTATATTCACCGGATAAAACGGGCTTATTAGCGGAAATAAAAAGAGGCTATCAGATCTGATAGCCTCTTTTTTTATGGGATGAATTAAGGTTTTTAGTTGGCAACCACAATTTTTAAATGAGTTGCCTGTTGGCCTTCACGGTTTACGAGGTAGTAGATCCCCGCTGCCATGCCGGAAATATCTGCCGTGAACTGATTGGCTGCATTCAGTAGAACTGTTTTCATTTCCCTTCCCAGCTGATCGATGATCGTCAGGTTCGATGCTGTATTCGACTGGATCGTATAATTTCCGTTATTCGGATTAGGGAATACATTCAATGACAATTCGTTCCGTGCCAGGTCTTCCAGGCCCGTACAAAGCGATACGGATTGGGTAACGATGCTGCTGTTGCTGCAACCGTTGCTGTTTCGGCCATTGATCGTATAGGTGGTTGTTGCGGATGGAGAAACAGACACCGATGTGCCATTAAGGTTGCCCGGAGTCCAGGTATACGTTGTTCCTAAGGTTCCCATTGCGCTGAGGGTTGTGGTTTGTCCGCTGCAAATCATCGAGCTTGTTGTCACACCGGTGATGGAAGGCAGGGAGTTAACCGTTATGCTCCGTGTTGTTTTGGCCTTGCAGGTCGTAAGGGTGCTGGTTCCGCTGACGCTATAAGTGGCAGACGCTGTAGGTGTAAACGCTACACCATTGGAAATGCCGCCTGTGAAGGTATAGGTATCGGCGCCGCCGGCCGTGATGGTTACGGGCTGTCCCATACAGACAACGGAATTGGTAGCCGTTACCGTGAGAACAGGAGCAGGCGTTACGGCAATGCTTTGGCTCAGGGATGAGGTGCTGCAGTTGGTACCGCCTGTAATCGCCACCATGTAATTGCCGGCTGTTTTGGCATAATAGGTATTATTGGTAGCGCCGGAGATGTTGCCCGCGCCGTTTTTCCATTGATAGCTCATGCCGCTTTGTGCCGCTACCGAGAGCAGGGTAGAATCTCCCTGGCAGAACAGGGTGTTGGTAGCTACAGTTAAGGCTGAGTTCAGAGGAGTGGTGCAACCCGGGATTCCCCAGATAGATAAGGTGCTGCTCACTTCGTTCGCCGCGATCACGAGGTGCTGCCCGTTCGGGCTTTGCGATTGCGGAATGAACACCAAACCTTCCGATCCCCTGTCAGGGCCGTTGGTCGCGAAGTTGCGGTTGTTGACGTAAGTCACATAAACCGGCGCGGCCGGGTTGCTGATGTCGTAAACCATCACACCGCCGATGCGCTCCAGGGCGATGAAGGCATACGGTGTAGTGCCGATCATTCCTACAGTAACGCCTTCCGGCTCAGGACCTTTGTCGTCGCTGCGGTCTTTTGGAGCAGGGCTGTTGGCATTGCTCGCATTAAACATTACGGAGAAGCTGTTGGTAGCCGTGATGCGTTCAAAATCATCGCCGCTGTCATATACCAGTTGTCCGCTGGTGGCATTCCAGATAGAGAAAGAACGGGCGCCCATGCAGAAAATAGAATCAATGTCGCCGTCGTTGTCCGTATCTCCTAATTTATCGCTTACGGTAAGTCTTCCAAGCGTATAGTTGTTTTGAAGCTCGGCGGCATTAGGGAATTTGGTAGCATCGAGGTTTAGCTGTGCCACGCGTTTTTCTTCGGTAAAGCCGCTGTAGGCACGTGCATCACCTTCATTTGCTGTCAGGATATAATCCACGCCGCCCACTTTGTATTTGGCGATGGCATCCGGAAGGTATAAGCCTTTCACCGGAAAATTGGAGAGGTTGATGCCTTTGGTCATGTTTGAAGCATCCATGCCGAAAGAAGAAGCCGCATAATTTTTAGAACCTAAAGAACGCAAAGAGGTAATCGTATTCGACGTTAAATTCAATTCTACCACGGCATTGTTTTCCTGCAGGGTAACCCAGGCTTTGCTGTCGTCATCGGCAATGGTAATGTATTCCGGCTCGAAATCTTTGGAGGTGCTTGCGCCCAGGCCGTAGATGCGGATGCCTTGTGCACGGAGGGTCGCTTCCTGTCCGTTGTAAGCGGTAAAGGTAATATGGGTTCTGCCGGCATTCATTACGCCGCCTGTAATATCCACGATGCTGATCGAGCCATCCGGATCGTTGGTATAAGCCGCGTTCGGTTCGCCTTCGTTGGCCGTATACACTTTGGTTCCCGCGTGGTTGAAGGTAATCATGTCCGGCATCATGCCCACATTTACCTGTTTCAGCAGAACGCCGTTCTTATCGAGGAACACCACTTTACCACTATCCTGCGGGTTGGTATTGTTCTCGATCGCTAAAGCAACCGTTCCGTTTCTCACCGCTACCGAGTTGATATTGCCGTAAGCCGAAATGCTCAGGCTGTTTAGCAGCACAGGATTAGAGGGATTGACAAAGTCCACGATGTCAAGCCTGGCACCGATGCTGTTGGCAATGTAAAGACGCTGTGTGCTTGGGTCATGAGCAACGATCTCTGCTGAGTTTGTGCCGCTGGCTCCATTGCTGAAGCTGGATAATAAATTGAGCTGAAGGGCATTGCTCGGTGCAGGGCTTGGTTTATCGTTATCGCCGATATAGAAAGCGAATTGCGTAATCCCTGTGATATTGGCATTTACGGGGCTCGTTAATTTCAGGATCACATACTCCGAATTTTCAGGAAGCGCGTCATTATTGATCGCAATGCTGATAGGCTGGGTGCTGTTGTTGGCAGAGCCGGCAGCAAAAGTTACCGTGGTGGTGGATAAGGTATAATCTGTTGCGGAAGCGTTTGATAAGGTGGAAGCAACTACATTCACAGAGCTTACAAGGGAATTGGTGCTGGCAATTTTCAGGTAAACCATGGCGTTTCCGGTGCTTTCCAGAACGGTCGTATCGTTTGACAGGAAGCCGATATTCGCAGGCGTCACGCTGGCTGCGGAGGTTACCTTGAAATCGTCGATCTTGTAATTAGAACCTGTGCCTGTGCGGTTGAAGGTATAGCGTAAATACAGGTTCGGCTGGTTATTGGCGCCGGCGGGTAACGTTAATCCTGCGCCTGTCGCCAGGCTCCAGCTACTCACGGCGTCTGTATAGCTGATCGGGGTATAGGTAATGTTATCCGTGCTCCACTCGAAAGCATAAGTAGCATTGTTAGTATAGCTCGCCGAGGACATCCTCATACCGAACGACACTGTAATGTTGCTGTAGGTAAGGGTGCTGATCTGCAATACAGCCGTAGAGATCCCTACAGGGGATACCGTATACGTATTGCCCGAGGTGTTGGTAAAGGTCGTGGAATTTCCTTCGCCCAGGTAGGCACCACCGGAAGATCCGGCATAGCCGCTGGAAGGCGTGTTGGTGCTGATGTTCATGCCGACACCGGTAAAGGTCCAGTTGGCGGGGTTTACGTTGGCTACAGTCCCGAAATCGGTGCTGTAGATCACCGTCTGCGCTTTTGCATAAAAGCTCATGAAAAGGCACAGGCACAAAGCGATGATGATGCCTTTGTTTTTTGGTAGAGGTTGATTCATAGTTTGTATTTTTTGCCGCAAATATCTTTTCCGGGTTATGTCTTTAGTTTATGGAAATGTCATTAAAACATTAGCGCTTGGACCTCTCAGGTTAACAATGTATTCATGAATGACTCTACCTGCATAACGATTCTTTTACATGTCCGGAAAAATCTGTTGATAAGATGTTGACTATATAAAGCCTGCTTTTAACGTTTAGATAACACGATTCGGCCCCTTTTTTTATATTTTTGAGATTATTAAACCTTTAAAAACATGATGAAAAAATTACTGACGATTAAAAACGCATTAACCTGTCTGGCAACAGTTTGTGTTGCGACGGGTGCCTATGCACAATTTTCACCGGGAAACCTGGTGGTACTGCAGGCAGGAGATGGCTCTACTGCATTGTCAAATACAGGGAATGCTGTTGTTTTGAGAGAGTTTACGCCGGCAGGTGTTCCTGCATACAGCATGGCTATTCCTACATCCAGTGCTACAGGCCTCACTATTTTGGGGAACTCTACAGCTGAGGGCTTATTAACGCGTTCTACAAACGGGCAACAATTGGTAATCCCCGGATATGCAGGCACCTATACATCATCCATTGCCGCAGCCACAGGTACGCAGGTACCACGGGTGATTGGTACTGTTGACGGAGCAGGGACTTATACGCGTGTAGCGACAAGTACTTCATTTTTCTCAGCCGGAAATATCCGTAGCGCCGTTTCCGATGGTGTTGGGAATTTCTGGGCTAATGGCTCTAACCAGGGAACTAATTATTTCGGAAACACTGCAGCTCCGGCCTTAATCCAAAACTCAATTACGAATACCAGAGCGCTCTCTATACAAGGTGGCGATCTAGCCTTTTCTACCGGTTCAGGTACCAGAGGCGTGTATGTCATTAACACGATAGGAAGTGGTACCACCACCACCCTTGCTTCTACTGTTACTCTGGTTGTGCCTACAGGTACTGCCTCCAGCCCGTATCAGTTTGCGATAGCGCCCACTCTTACTTATGGCTATGTAGCTGATGATAATGCGATTGCTTCAGGTGGCGGTATTCAGAAATGGACCTTCAACGGTTTTACATGGTCACTCGCGTATACATTTGCCACGAGTACAAACACTGCTGTTACGGTTGGTGCCCGTGGCTTAACCGTTGATTTCAGCGGCACAAACCCGATCATTTATGCAACGACGGGTGAGGCTACATCCAACCGCCTGATCTCTATCGTTGACGGCGGTTCTTTAGCGACATCAACTATTACCACTCTTGCGACAGCAACTACTTCCAATACAATTTTCAGAGGAGTGGCCTTTTCTCCGGCCTCAAGCTGTATCTCTCCTTCTATCACGGCGATGGGAAGCAACTCACCGATCTGCTCTAACCAACCGCTTCTCTTAACCTCAAGTGCTACAGGAACCGGTCCTTTAAACTACTCCTGGTTTGGTACAGGCTCTTTCAGCTCTTCTACCGTGAGCAGCCCTACAGTAACCGGTGCAGCATCCGGTGGTTATACGCTTGCCGTAACCAATAGCTGCGGTACAGCTACCGCCATTGTGAATGCAACCGTAAACCCAACTCCAACCGTATCGGCGAACGCCGCGTCCATCTGCTCAGGAGGTGCAGCGACTTTAACAGCGACAGGCGCTACCAGCTACAGCTGGAGCACAGGCGCTACCACGGCTTCTGTTTCTGTGAGTCCTACCACCACAACCGTTTATACAATCACCGGTACAAGCAGCAGCTGTTCTTCTACTATCACGACTACCGTAAACGTCATTGCTTCTCCTACCTTAGCAGTTAACTCCACATCCATCTGTGCGGGTGGTACAGCAACCTTAACGGCAAGTGGTGTTTCCACTTATACCTGGACATCCCCGGTTTCCAACAATGCTTCTATTTCAGTGAGTCCTGCCGCAACAACGGTTTATACAGTATCAGGAAATGCAGCAGGTTGTGCCGGTACCTTCAGCGCTACAGGAACAGTGTCTGTGAATCCTTTACCGACCTTAACCGTTTCTCCTGCGAGCCCGACCATCTGTGCCGGGCAGGCCACCACGCTGACTGTAACAGGTGTGACTTCTCAGACATGGGCGCCGGGCGCTCAAACCACTGCCTCTATCTCTGTGACTCCAACCGCAACCACGGTTTATACTGTAACAGGAAGCAATGCCTCAGGTTGTGCGAATACAAGCATGGTAACGGTTAATGTTAATCCTTTGCCAACGCTTACAGCTACTTCAGGAAGTGTTTGTACAGGCAAAACAACGACTTTAACAGCTTCAGGAACATCGGCGACTTATTCATGGAATCCATCAGGGGTAACAACCAACACCATATTGGTATCAGCAGCTAATGCCGGCCTTTTTACTTTTACAATTACCGGAACATCTGCACAGGGATGTAGCAAGTCTATCACCACTAATTTAGTCGGTGTTGCAACTCCTACCATTAATATTACTGCAACTCCAAGCGTCATCTGTGCCGGTTCAAGCACAACACTTACTGCCACCGGCGGCGCCACGAGCTACGTATGGTCAAACGGTGTGGCCAATGGTACAGGCTTTACACCAACCATTACTGCAACATACACCGTAACCGGAACAAGCGCTATCGGCGGTTGCACGAACACGGCAGTAAGCACCGTATCAGTCAACCCATGTACAGGTATTCATGAAACGATGAATAACACCGTATTCTCTGTATACCCTAACCCAAGTAACGGTAACTTCACGGTTCAGTCTTCTGTGTTCCCTGCTACCTTAGTCATGTACGATGTTACCGGTAAGCAAGTGATCAGGAAAGACATCAACGAACTGGAAACAAACGTTAATGTTTCCCAGCTCAACAACGGTATCTATTATATCTCACTGATCGCGGAAAGCGGTTCGATGAATTATAAAATGGTGATCTCTAAATAAGAGGTACAAGCCCATCATAAAAAATCCCTTCACGATAAGCCGTGAAGGGATTTTTTTATTAAGCTTATTAAGAAAGAGCACGAATAGAACAGAATCTTCTCTTTGTTCCTTTATATGACCTTATATGTCTATATGGTAAAAAACAGATGCAGCAGATTATCTCCCGATGAAAGCCAGGTAATCCTGCAGGAGGATCGTGGCGCTTACCATGTCCACGGTTTCTTTGTTGGCGCGGTCCTTCTTTTTCAGACCACCCATGAGCATGGCCTGGTGCGCGAGGGTAGAGGTGAAGCGCTCGTCGTAGCGCACGATTTTCACATCCGGGAATTTGCGGCCGAGGTGCGTCACAAAAGGATCGATGAAGCGGGCGCTGTCGGAAGCTTCGTTCTGCAGGGTTTTGGGCTCTCCTACGACAATGCATTCCACAGATTCTTTTTTCAGGTAGTTTTCGAGGAAGGTGATCAGGTCTTTGCTGTGCACGGTTGTAAGGCCGGAAGCAATGATCTGCAGAGGATCCGTTACCGCCAGTCCAACGCGTTTACTCCCGTAATCAATCGCCATGATTCTTGCCATAAGGTAAAAGTAGGGATAAAAAGCCGATGAAAAAATCGTTAAAAAACTTGGAGGTGAAAAAATAAGCTATAACTTTGTATCGCAAAGTGCTTTTAAACATGACGACAGAAGACAGCCAACACCTCGAAGCGATACAGGATATTCGCAACATGATGAGAAAATCAACCCGCTTCCTTTCGCTCAGTGGTTTGTCGGGAGTGTTTGCAGGCATATATGCTTTGATAGGTGCTTTTTTGGCTCATCAGTATATTAGCACACACCAGGTTAATTACAGGTACAACTTTTTTTCTGATAGCCGGTCCTGGGACAGATCTTCTGCACAGGCAGGAAACTTTTTTTATGCGTATATGATTGCCATAGCAGCCGGTGTTCTGTTCCTGTCTATTGTCACAGCTTATTTCTTTTCGAACCGCAAGGCGAAACGCCAGGGGCAAAGCTTATTTGATCACACGGCCCTGAGGGCGCTGGTGAATCTGTGCGTGCCTTTGATGGCCGGCGGCGTTTTTTGCACAGCCTTATTGTACCATGGAACTATTTGTTATATTGCCCCGGCCATGTTGTTGTTTTATGGTCTGGCTCTGATCAATACCAGCAAATACACCTACGATGATATCCGCTATTTGGGAATATGCCAGATTATCCTTGGCCTCGTTAATGCCTTTGACCTGGGGCATGGCCTGATCTATTGGGCCATCGGCTTTGGCGTATTGCATATTGCCTATGGTACCAGTATGTGGTTTAAATACGAGCGGAAAGAAGGAGTGAGGGATGGAAGGGACTAAAGAGACCGGAGAGACGAAAGGGACAGAAGGGACAGAAGGAATGAAGCCCGGTGGCTGAGGCACTCGAAGCCAAAGGGGTTGAAGGGACTAAAGAAAAGGACGTGGCGGTATATCCTGAGGACCGGCCTTAACCAAAACAGAAGTAAGATTGAAGTACAATATACATAATTTAAATAAGGCCTTTGAGAACCGGATCCGCTTAGGGATCATGAGCGTGCTGATGGTGAACGACAGCGTGGACTTCAGCTCCATGAAAGAAACCCTGGACCTCACAGACGGGAACCTTGCCAGCCATATTACCGCTTTGGAGAAAGAAGGCTATATCCATGTGAAGAAAGAGTTTGTGGGAAAGAAGCCACTGACAACCTATTCGGTGACAAAAGTAGGGATGAAAGCTTTCAACGAGCACCTCGACGCGCTCGAAAAATTGCTCAAAGGACGTTGATCCTTTTTTTTGAATTCAAACTTTGAAATACAAAGTACTTTTAAATTAATATGAAAACAATTAAGATCTATTATGCCACACAGCACTCGGTGAGAGCGAAGGCGGTTCTGTGGCTCTTGGAAAAAAGCACACCGCTGCATGCGCTGTTCAATAAGAAGCGGATGGCCTGGAACCTGAAGCCGGACGACTTTTTGAAATTCCGTCCCGGCAGTCTGGGCTACACACTGGGCACCTTTTACAGAAGGGAACAGTTTGACCCGGTAGCCAAAGCCGAACGCCACGATGTGTTTCATGTATTGCTGGGCTACAGCACCGATGTGGTGGACGAAGCCGCCATGCAATTCTTTTTATGGGGAAATGGAAAGCCTTCCCTGTTCACAGTCGGTACCTGTTTCATCAGTGCCCTGCTGTTTCCCAACCGGATCGCTTACTTCCTCCGCCATTACCGCAAGGGTGCGCGATCAGCGCCCATCGGCCGCTGGGACTTCAGGCAACTGCTCGCCGAAGACCTCGACGTTTTAAAAAAAAGCATATTCATCTAAAACCCCTAACCCTTATGCAAACAACAGAGCTCAAACAGATCCGGAGAATGGTCATGCTATTCATCATTCTTTTAGTATTAAGCGGCGTCACGGCTTTTCCCCTGATCACCGAAATGAAATTTATGATGGCGCACCTCGATGCCTTCCCTTCCTTTTTTCATCCCTGGATTACCCGCATTTACGAGTCGGTGATGAGCACGCCCGACGTGGTGCTCTACGGCACCGACTGGCTGGCTTTTGCGCACATCATCATTTCCCTCTTCTTTGTGGGTGTTTACCTCGATCCCGTCCGGAATAAATTCATCATTGATATCGGCATCGTGGCTTGCTTCGCCATTTTTCCATTAGCCTTTATCTGCGGCCCTATCCGGGGCATTCCCTTCTACCATCAGCTCATCGATTGCAGCTTTGGCGCCTTAGGGATGATTCCGCTGTTTTATGTGAAACGTAAAATTAATTCGCTGGAAGAAAAAAGAGCTCTGCAAACAGTATAGAAAACCTCATTAACATCCATTCATAAAATTACCACGCTATGACACAAACGATAAAATCCCTGTTTCAAAAAGGAGTTGACCTTTTATTTCAGCTGCACCTGAAAACCTCCACCTGGGTGGCTAAGCTGATAGGCCCCACGGTCTTTAATTATGGCACATCAGATAAGCGTTGGAACCTGACAACGGCGGAGCTTCTGAGATTTCCGGAAAACAGCCTGGGAAGGGCGCTGGGGGAGTTCCTGGCAAAGGACGGCCTGGAGCCGCTTGCCGGTGCGGAGTACCACGATGTGCAGCATGTGCTCCTGGATTACTCCGTGTCGTTTAAAGATGAAGTGGCCCTGCAGTTCTTTTTGCATGGCAACGGCAAGAGATCCATCGCTTCCGTGAGTACCATGATTGGCGCCTGGTGTATTCTTCCGACACAATGGAAGTACCTGAGAAGGGCCTATGAGCGGGGAAAGCAGGCGGCGGATATTTCGGCACTCAACCTGAAAGCCTTGCTAAGCCGCGACCTGATCCAGGTGAAGTGTGAATTATTCCGGAAAGATTATCAAGCAGCCCTGGTATCCTTAGTGTAAACCGATTTTAAAACCCCCCATCAAAACCCATGAAAAAAAATGATTATTTATTGCTGGTAGCCGCTGGCGCTTACAGCTTTTTGTTTTACAGGCAGACAGCCGGGCTTAACTATTTGTTATTCACGCTCATCTTCGTAGCCGTGCTGGTATTGAAAAACACAAAACTGCTCCGCAGCAAAAAGTGGCTCTGGTCGGCATTGCTTTGCCTGGTGAGTGCGGTATCGGTAGTGGTGCATTCGAGCGACCTGAGTATTCTGGCCAACATTTTCAGCTTGCTGCTCTTATCGGCTTTCTCGGTCAATGTTGTTACTTCCTCGCTCTTTTCGTTTTTATTCGGCTGTTATTCCGTGCTGTCATCGCTCATCTACATTGTGCTCGACTCGGTGCAGCGCTGGCAGGGCAGCGAGGAGAAGCAATCCGGGAAGAGCGGCATCAAAGTGTTTGTGACCTTCCTGGCCCTTTTGCTGAGCATTTTGTTCTTTAATCTATACAAGAGATCTAATCCCTTATTCGCAGAAAATACAAAATGGCTCAATTTCGATTTCATCAGCGGGGCCTGGATCGTGTTTACCATGGGAGGATTCCTCGTTACTTACGGCTTATTCTATTCCCGGACGATCGGCCTGGTGGAGCGCTGGGAAAACCAGATCCCTTTGGCGAATGCCCTTGCCGAAGTCAATGAAAAACATGAAAAGCGTTATGAAACGGAGCGTTACGGAGGCTTGCTCCTGTTCATCCTTTTAAACCTGATGCTCGTGATCCTGAATGCAGGCGATATCCAAACCCTGTATTTCAACGGGGGTCTGCCTGCCAATATTTCCCACTCCGATTTTGTGCATCATGGTGTCGGAATTCTCATCCTGTCTATTCTCATCGCTACCGGCCTCATTATGTACCTGAGTCGCCGGGAATTCGACGGGGTAAAAAACAATAAGGTCCTGATGGCATTTGTTTACCTGTGGATTTTTCAGAATATCATCATGCTTTCCTCAACGGTCTTCCGTAACCAAATTTATATTCATGAGTATAATTTTACCTACAAGCGCATCGGTGTATACGTATGGCTGCTGCTGGCCATGTGCGGCCTGTGCATCATGTTCTGGAAGATTCATAAAAAGCGGACGAACTGGTACCTGGTGAGAACCAACGTTGCTCTTTGGTTTTCTGTGCTTGTCATTTCAGGCTGTGTGAACTGGGATAAGCTGATCACAAACTACAACCTGAATAATAAAGCGTTGGCCAATGTCGATTTTTATTACCTGTTTAGTTTGTCGGAGGCGAATATTCCGGAGCTGATCGCGGTAACGAAGCGCCCTGAATTTTCAACGCTCAATATAAAGCTTCAGGAGTACACCCTGTATCATACCCAAACGTACAGCAGGCTACTCAATGACAAAATCTACGCTTACCTGTCGAATTATAAATCCGATTGGCGGAGTTTTGATCTGAGGAATAAGGAGATTTTGGAAAGTATTTATCACAAGTGATCACAATATTAGATTGACACCTATTAGCCAAATGGCGGGTATTTTTCACAGGAAATAAACCGATTGCTTATCACAGTAATTTTTTTAAATTTAGTAAGTTGTTAGGATTCACTTAAAAAGCATATCACGATGAAAACACTATTTGCAGTGGGCTTTGCAAGCCTTTACGGACTGATCGTCAGGCTCCTGTTTGGCTTCATGGAAGACTTTATGGGAATAATGAGCATTACTTTTTTGGTGCTGGTCCCCATCTTCATTGGTTTTCTGACGGTGATCCTGATTCCCAGAGTGTCTAACGGTGCCGCTGCTTTTTTTCTTCCCTGGCTCACCAGCCTGGTGATTCTGTTCGTTACCATCGCATTGAGTATCGAAGGAGCGATTTGCTGGATCATGGTGTTTCCTTTTTTCGCTATCCTGGCCGGTATCGGAGGCTCTATCGCTTACAGCATCAAAAAGCGGAATGCCAGAAACAAAGACCTTGATAAAAACGATTGGGGAAAACCGAACACTTTAAATGTTTCTGCGCTTTTCTTTGTGCCCGCATTGCTGGGTTACCTCGAAGGCGAGCGCACCCTGGTGCCTGTAGAGTATACGATTACGAAACAGATGGTGATCGCGGCGGCGCCGGCAGAGGTGTGGAGCCAGCTCACACACATCAACGAGTTGAAAGAATCGGAAAGGCAGGGCTCTTTTTCAAATTGGATGGGATTCCCGAGGCACCTGCGAACGGTTGCCGATACCTTTGCTGTGGGCGGAACACGCTTTGCGGTGTATGAAAAGGGCCTGTATTTCAAAGAAACCATCTCGGAGTATGTACCGGGCAAACGGATGGTGCTGGCGATTAAAACCGATCCGGATAACATTCCGCCAACCGTGATGGACGAGCATATCCTCATCGGCGGAAAGCACCTCGATATCCTGAAAGATGAATACAGCCTCGAGCAATTGCCGGATGGAAGCAGCCGCCTGAGCCTGTCGAGCCGCTTTCGCATCAATACGCCACTCAACTGGTATGCCGGTCTTTGGGCTGCTTACCTCATGTCTGACATCCTGGTGGGAGAGCTGGAGCTGGTGAAAGCCCGCACGACTGAAGCTGTACAGAAACACTCACAAGATTAAGAACGTTTTATTTTCTGTTAGATTGTAATCATGCCAACCAGCCACACGCTTCCCAAAAAGCAAAGCCTGACGAAAAGCCCGCGAAGCTTTTTCAGGTATTACCTGTCCCTGATCCTCTTGTTTATGCCTGCCGTCCTGTTTGCCATCTTGCTGTTCATTTTTAAAGGCGAAGGCAAGCTACAGATGGAATCAGCATTCCCTTATGTTCCCTGGCAATTTTTGGTAATTGCGATGTCTGGTGCCATTGCTACCATTGGCGGGGTGCTCGACTGGCGCTTTCACCGTGATCCGCTCAATATGAAGATCCCTAAGAAGGAACGAGATGCGGAGGCGGCGGCTTTAGGGCTGGGTGGACTTCCCATGTTTATCGTGATGTGGCTGGCCATGATGAGTTTCAAACCGAATCTCTACCTGATCCCTGTAGTGCTGATCCTGATCTATACCGTGGTAGCTATCAGCTACGATGAGTTTGTCTTTCATATCAAACGTTGCGGGCCTAAGGAGAACCGGTATCACCGCATGCTGGTATTCGGGAACGGAATTGCCTGGCTGGCCTGGTTTCATTTTATTTTTTGCTAATGGAATTGAAAGACCTGATCCATCAAAGCTCCCTGTACTATGAAAAGAATGCACGCAGGATAGAGAGGCCATTCTCATGGGACGTTTTCCGGCAGGGAGGAGAATGGATGCGTGCCTGGCTTGTGGAATGGGATCCCCTGAGAAAATGGAACACTGAGGCTATTGCTTTTAATACATATGGTTGGTTCAAATACCTGATCTCTTTGACAGCCTTCCTGGGTTCTGCATATGCGTTTTATGTCTTCAATCCCTGGCTGCTGCCTTTGTCGCTGATCGTGTTCTATATCGTGGAAGTTCATTTCTTATTCCTGTTCCCATTGCTGATTGATGGCGTTAAGAATCCTCTATGGCAAAGCATGGTTATTACTCACCGGGTAGGTTTATGGCGTGTATTGACAAAAGTGATTCCCATCGGAATCTTTATGGTATTGGGCTTGTTTCATCTTTCCGATCCTTTCCGCAATTGGTATAAGGGCTGCCTGGCCGTATTAATCTGGTATCAGCACGATGTTAGAAACAGGATATAACAGTCGCTTCGAAGTGCGCATGGAGCGTGTGCCCTGTGCGGTTGCTTCCAGGATCAGGATCGCGTACCTCTCCGACCTGCATTTTACCAGGCGCAGTGAAGAGATGTCTGCCAGGCTTGCGGAAGAAGTGAAGAGGCTAAAGCCTGATCTGGTATTGCTTGGCGGGGATTATGCCGATACACATGCCGGCCTGATGCACCTGGATCACTTATTGCAAAAGGTTTCGGGAGTAGCACCCATCCTGGCTATTGCCGGTAACCACGATCGTTTTTTCGGAATGAAAACCGTACGGGAAACAATGGAGAAACACCGGGTGCAATGGATAGAAGGCGCTTCGATGGATCTGGATCTGAAAGGAACAAACATCCGTATTGATGGAAACACAGCCATTGAACGAAATTCCGGCGAGGCTATTCGTGTGTTATGCCTGCATAAGCCGCTTGATCCTGAAAAGCTCCGGACAAGCTACCACCTGGCATTGGCAGGGCATCTGCATGGCAGCCAGTGTGTGCTCTGGCAAAACGACAAAGGTCTTTTTCCGGGAAGGTTGTTTTACAAATGGAACCGGCTGAGGGCGAAGATCGGCGATTGCCATTATTACATCAGCAGGGGACTCGGCGATACGCTGCCGTTTCGCTACAACTGCCCGAAGGAATTCATTGTTGTTGATCTTGACCCAAATTAACAGCAATACTGATAGGATCTTCTCCTTGTGCTGTCATCACGACAAGTCGTGATCGTGATGCCGAAGTATGTCTTACAGTTCTGCTGTCACAATGCATCTTAATGTCGAAGCCTGGTTTAAAAAAAGAAAAAGGAACCATATAAGACATATAAGTGCATTTAAGAAAGAGCAAAACTATACTATACTTATATGAACTTCTATGTCTTATATGGTTAAAAAAAAAACACGTATGATCAAACTGAATTTCAAACAACTGGTATATGGCTTTACGCTGTTTGCCGTATCGCTTTGCCTCCTGCGCATCTTTAAGAGCGACGGGCGCTCCTACATCTTCCTGCTCTGGAACCTCTTCCTGGCCTTTGTGCCCTGGTGGATCAGTACGTATTTCAAACAGAGACAGATCCTGCGCTGGAAAGATGCGTCGCTGCTCCTGCTATGGCTGCTCTTCCTTCCCAATGCGCCCTATATGCTCACCGATTTATTCCACCTGAAGCACAGGCCGCCCATCCCGCTGTGGTTCGACCTGGTGCTGATCCTGTCCTTTGCCTTTATCGGGCTGCTGGTGTTTTACAGGTCATTGAAAGACATGATCAGCCTTTTCAAAAATTACATGAGCACCGGTATGCTGACCTGTGTAACCTATTTTATTTTCTGGCTCATTTCTTTCGGCCTGTACCTCGGAAGATTTCTGCGTTTCAACAGCTGGGATGTGATGCATCCGGTATCGCTTGGGAAAGCCTGTTGCCGCCTGCTGCTGAATGAAAGCGCATTGAAGGATGTAACGGCGTTTACGCTGATCTTTTCGGCCTTTCTTATGTTCCTGTTCTTTCTGATCACGCATTTAGAAAGAGAGGAGAAACATTATCAGGAGTTGTAAGAAGAATGGTAAAAGATGTTTTAATTTCAGGAGCAGTTACAGATTGAAAGATCAGGATTATTTCTAGTTGGGCGCCCGCCACGACATGTCGTGAGGCTGTTGGAACTCGCTCTTTCCTCACTCATGCCGGCCCATCAAGCCACTGGTTTGCTGCTGTCGCTTCATAAAGGAGCTCAGACAAATCCCAACATCCCTGGCGCAGTTTTCCAGTCTTATCAGGCTCCATCCTTTAAACAATCTCTTCGTAACATTGACGTAATTTTAGTAAATTTGGGTAAAGACTATCGTTGATGAAACAGCATTTACTTCTTGGCTTCCTGGTTTTGTTGGGCTTTACAATAAGTGCACAAAGCACTTACCGGGAATGCGCCACCGCTCCCAGCCAGGGCTGGGCAAATCAGCTAAAGAGCAGAATGGCCTCTCTTCAGACCACGGATGCCAAAAAAATGACGCCGGTACAGATTCCTTACCAGGTCCATCTCTTTAAAAAATCAGACAGCAGCTCTGTGCTTACGCTCGCGGATATCTACCACGAGATGGATACCGTGAATTCCTTTTATGCCAATGCCAATATGTTCTTTTACGAATGCGCACCTCCGGAGCTGATCATCGATGATTCCCTGTATGATTTTGCATCGTCGGAAGAGCCGATCCTGTTGAGCCAGCATTACATGCCGGATGTGCTGAACCTCTATTTTCCGAATACCGCCAAATCCGGAAACACATTGGTGTGTGGCTATTCCCGCTATCCGCCGAGTGTAGACCTGGCGGTGATTGCAGCAAGCTGCGCCAAAAACGGAAGCACCCTGCCGCATGAGATCGGGCATTACTTCGGCCTCATGCATACGCATGAAACTTTTGCCGGCGCCGAGCTGGTAGATGGCTCCAATTGCTCTTTTGCGGGGGACCAGATCTGCGATACGCCGGCCGACCCGATGCTGGATTATTCCACTGTGAACATTTCCTGTGTATACACAGGCACCGTCACCGATGGTAATGGCGTACCTTATACACCCGATGTGACCAACATCATGAGTTATTCCCGTAAAGAATGCCGCTTCTATTTTTCGCCCATGCAATATGCAGTGCTGAATACGACCATGCAAAACGACCGCTCGTATTTGTATTGCAGCTTTGGCGTGGGCATCAAAGAGCTGCAACAAGGACTGTTCTCTGTGTTTCCGAACCCGGGAACCGAAAGCCTGTCTCTTAGCCTGAAGCAGGAAGCGGAAGGAAGCGTCTTCGATTTGTACGATGCACTGGGCAGCCGGGTACTTTCGGCAATGGTTTCCAAAGAGTACCGTATCGACACAGGGAACCTGCCTGCCGGGATGTATTTTTACATCCTGAGGATTTCGGGGAACACCTACAGCGGAAAATGGGTGAAGGAATAAAGCCGGTACAGGAGCCAACAACTATGACCAAAAAAAAGCCCACGTTTATACAGTCGATGTCTTTTGCCATCAATGGCCTGCGCATCGCAATGGAGGAAAAGCATGTCCGGCTGGACGTCCTGATTGCCGTGCTGGTGAGCGCCGCAGGATTTTATTTTCAGATCACCCATACAGAGTGGCTCATTTGCCTCCTGCTCTTTGGCCTTGTGATTGGTCTTGAGATCATGAATACAGCCATTGAGCGCTTTGTGGATATGGTACAACCCAACTGGGACGAGAAAGCGGGCAGGGTGAAAGACCTGTCGGCAGGAGCTGTCTTGTGTGCGTCTATCTTTGCTGCCATTGGCGGCATCTTGATTTTCGGGAAATATATCTTAGCTTTGTTTTAAAGCATTTTACCTAACCGTATAATCCATTTTTATGAGTCAATTTCCAGAAACCGAGCTGATCCTTACCAAAGAAAACCGTGTTTACCATATCAATCTGAAAGCGGAAGATATTGCGGATGATGTGATTGTGGTAGGCGACCAGCACCGGGTAGCGCAAATCTCAAAGCTTTTCAGTAAAATAGAATTCAAGACCGAGCACCGTGAGTTTGTGACCCATACCGGTTTCTTTAATGGTAAACGCATCACCGTACTCTCTACCGGCATCGGTCCCGATAATATCGACATCGTGCTCAATGAGCTGGATGCGGCCGTCAACATCAATCTGGAGACCCGTGAATTGAATCCACAGCACCGTTCCTTAAATATTGTGCGCCTGGGAACAAGCGGTGCCCTGCAGGCGGATATCCCCGTCAACGGGATCGTAGTGAGCTCGCACGGCTTAGGCCTGGACGGCTTGCTGAATTTTTATGATAGCTGGGAACGGGTAGGTGAGAAGCCTATCAGCGAAGCCTTTATCAGGCACACGGGCTGGCTGCCGAACCTGCCTTATCCCTATTGTGTGAAAGCTTCCGATGAGCTCCTCTCCAAATTCCGGGAAGGGACGCATATTGGCATTACTGCCACCGCTCCCGGCTTCTATGGCCCGCAGGGCAGGCAGATCCGCTTAAAAGCAGCGATGCCCGACCTGAATGAGATGCTGACGGCTTTCCGGCTTGGAGAGTACCGCATTACCAACTTCGAAATGGAAACATCAGCCCTTTACGGCTTAGGAAAGTTATTAGACCATCGCTGTTTAACCGCCTGTGTGATCATTGCAAACCGTGTGCGGAAGGAGTTTACAACGGATTACGCGCGCAGCGTGGAGATATTAATAGAAGAAAGTTTACAACGATTAACAGCCTGATTGTTAAGAAAATCTAATTAACATCTCAAAATGGCCCCTTTTCGGGGCTATTTTTGTTTATAGTATGCGAGCCAAGAAAAACGAAATGAACCTGAAGGAGGTAATAGCCCTCATTACTTTACTGGACGATCCTGATGACGGAATTTATTCGGAAGTAAAAAACAGGTTCATCGTATTGGGCCCACCGGCCATTCCACATCTGGAAACAGCCTGGGAAAACAGCTTCGATGCGCTGATGCAAAAGCGGATCGAAGGCATTATCCATACCATCCAGTTCAAGGCCCTGCAAAATGCCCTTAAATACTGGGCGGAAAACGAGCAGGACGATCTTTTCAAAGGCTGCAGCATCATCGCCCGCTATCAATACCCCGACCTGGATGAGAATAAGTTGAAAAAGCAGCTCAACCAGATCAAGCAGGATGTGTGGCTGGAGCTTCATGATGACCTCACGGCCCTGGAAAAGGTTAAGATCATCAACCATATCCTCTTTGAAGTACACCAGTTTGGCGGGAATATCTCCAATTACCACGCGCCTCAAAACTCCTTTATTAATGTGGTTCTTGAGACCAAAAAAGGAAACCCGGTCATGCTGAGCGTTATTTATACGCTGATCTGCAAGGAGCTCAACATCCCGGTGTACGGCGTCAACCTGCCGCAGCACTTTGTGCTGGCCTATGTGAATGACCTTGCCAATTTGTTTGATCCTTCCCACAAGACCCTGTCCGATAACATTTTATTCTATGTGAACCCTTTCAGCAAGGGCCTGATCTTTAACCAATCGGATATCGACTCCTTTATCAAGCAATTGAAAATAGAGCCTGAAACGAAGTATTATCTGCCTTGCTCCAATTTGGATATTATCAAACGGATCTTAAATAACCTGATCTATTCCTTCGATAAGATGGGATACGCCGAGAAAGTACGGGAATTGAAGGACCTGGATAAGCAACTGTAATACCTAACTGCAATGACTGACACAGGCCACATTCCGTTGGCGAAGGGAGTTCGTCACATTACCATTTACGATCAGAAACCGGATTGTGAGCTGTTTATCAATGATCCCTTATTTGATATTGCTCAACTGGCTGCAGGTGGTAAAAAGGTGGTGGATATTGGCTGTGGCTATGGCAGGAACCGGAAAAAGGTGGAAGATGCCGGTGGCATCTGGGTTGGTGTAGAGCCATTCGAGGGCGGCATGCACACGGTGGTTGGCCGGGCCGAGGATCTTCCCTTTGAGGATGCGAGCTTCGATATAGCCCTGATGACCTCCGTGATGGAGCATGTGGAAGATGTAGGGGCAGCCTTCAAAGAGATCTCAAGGGTTTTGAAAAAGGGTGGCGTTTTTGTCGGTTATATTGCCTACATGGAATGTTTTCACGAAATATCGTATAATCATTTATCTTTTAAAGGAATTGAGTATTACTGCAAGGTAAATGGCATGAAGCTTGAGAAGATCAGTGGAGGCAGGCGTTTCGGGATCGACTATCACCTGGCGGTATTGCTGTATCCTTTTCCCTTTAAGCATTTCAGAGGTTTTGTGGCCTGGAATATCCGCACACACCTTAAGCTGAAGTCGAAACTGATGTATATGTACTGGCGCTTTAAGCAGAAGATGAATGCCAGGGAAGCAGGCGAAAAAGCCGACCTGTTTTTTAAGATTGAATGCCTTAAGCAATCGAACGGCTTTAACCATATTATTAGAAAATTATAGAAACTAATCAGCCCTCATATCCTTGTAAAACCTTAATTTTGCAGGATTGAAGCAACTATTTTTGAATCATGATCCCAAAAGGCAAATTAATCATTATCGGTGGAGCTGTTGATAAAGGAAGTTTTACCGACAGTGATATCAATAATAAGAACAGTGAAAAACACATCAAATTCTTTGAGACGGGCATTTTACGCCGCCTGATCAACGAATCGAAGCATAAGGAACAGTCGAGGATTGAAGTCATCACCACGGCCTCTAAAATTCCGAAAGAAGTAGGCCCTGAGTATGTGAAAGCCTTAGAATCTTTAGGCGCTACCAATGTAGGCGTGCTCGATATTGAAAAGCGTGACCAGGCCCTGCAGCAGGAATCCGTTGACAGGCTGCGCGCAGCAGATGTGGTGATGTTTACCGGTGGCGATCAGCTGCGTTTAACTTCTATTTTAGGGGGAACGCCTTTCCATAAATTAATTCTCAACAAATACCAGAACGAAGAATTTATCTTTGCCGGTACATCGGCCGGTGCAGCGGCAGCTTCCAATAACATGATCTACCAGGGAAGCAGCAGCGAAGCCTTGCTGAAAGGGGAGGTGAAGATCACCAGCGGCCTCGGCTTGATTGATGACGTGGTGATCGATACGCACTTTGTACACCGTGGCCGTATCGGGCGCCTGTTCCAGGCAGTGGTCGGAAATCCCATCGTATTAGGCATCGGTCTCGGGGAAGATACAGGCTTATTGATCACAGACGGGCACATGATGGAAGCCATCGGCTCCGGTTTGGTGATCCTCGTAGACGGCCAGCAGATCAGGGATACCAACATCACCCAGGTGGAAATGAGCCAGCCTATTTCTATTAAAAACCTGATTGTGCATGTGATGAGCATGGGCGACATCTATGACCTGCAAACCAGCGAAATGACCATTGGTGCCGTGGCTTATCCTCAACTGGTGAGGAAAGAAGATCCGGATGATAACTAACCTTTGATGTTGACATAAATGAAAAACCCTCTGAGTATTACTCAGAGGGTTTTTTTGTTTTTAGCAAATTTCTTGTGTCCGTTCGGGAGCCGTCGGGAACAATGGCGTCTGATTACTTCGCCACCTTTACCCGGATACCTTCGCTGTGGCTGGTAAACTCAGGGGCATACATGCATTGGATGGTTGTAACACCATTGCTGAAATCACCGTAGTGGTTCACTACCAAAGGATATTCAAACACGTAGGTTCCTTTGTTCAGGTAAGAGAAAAAGAAATTCGTGGCGGCATCCCTCGTACTTTCGTAGTAGCCCAGGCCATCCTGGTATTTGTAACCGCTGATCACGTTGGTAGGCTCGAAGCCGGAAGCACGCATGTCTTTCATGTGTACGTAGCTCATGTCCCTGTCCACGCGCAGCTCGATCCTTACTTTGATCTTATCGCCTAAGTGCAGCCTGGTGCCTTCGGTGATCGGCTCAATCACCGGGCCGCTGGCCGTGTTCTTTTGCAGGAACAATTGTTTTTTGATCTTCAGCGGCGTTTCGTGCGGTGTAATTTTATCCAGCTGCTCAAAATACTGCCAGTACATGGCACCATAGCTTACACCCACATCTTTTTTCTCTACTTTAATTTTACCCATGGTGGCAGGCCTGATGTCGGAGCCGGTCCATGTTTTTTTGAAATAGCCGGTACCCGGTTCAGCGTTTAAGCTCTTGTCATTTTTAGGATCAAGCTTAATGTCGCCGACCGTGATCTCCACATTCGGCTCCGTTGCCAGCCAGTCGGTGCCTTTCAGCAGCAAGGCGTACACGGCATCTGTCGTCGAGCGCGTGGTTCCCCAGTGCTGGGTTTGCTTGCTTTTCACCAGCCAGGTTTTAAGATCATCTACGGCTTTCAGATCGTTGTTGATCTCGTCAAAAGCTTCGATCATCAGGGCCTGCATTTCAATAGGCGCCTCATACCAGTAGTAACCGTAATTCTCTTTCCAGTACATGCCCATTTCCTCACTGTTGATGCTGTTCTCTTTCAGCGATTTCAGGATGTCCTTCGGTGTTTTCGGATCTTTGTAGCGGTGAAGGCTCAGGGCGATCATGCCCTGCATATATCGGCTGCTGTTGAGCCAATAGGTTTGTTCCTGTTTTTTATAATACTCGAAGTGCTCTTTGTCCTTAGAGCCGGGAATGATATCCTGGAAGTTGCTGCGCATGTATAAATACTGGATCGCCGTATAGCTTAAATGGTTTTCCGTTTTATACTTCGGATTGTGCTTCTTCATGTACTCATATTCCTCGCGCATGCGGTCGTCGCAGTAATTGACCGCACGGGTAATCATGCTCCACACTTCCTGGTTCTCGCGCACTTTTACCACGCCAAGCTTGTCGAGGTGCGAGAAGCCGGTCATGATGTGCTGTGTGATATACCAATCGTCAGGGCCACCGTCAAACCATACAAAGCCTCCGTTCGGCGATTGTTTTTTCTGTAATTTTTTAAAGGCCTGGAATTGCTCGTTGCTCATTTTGTTAAGGTCGAACAGGAGCCCCACGCGCTTTTTATTTTCGCTTTCGTTCTTGGCCTGCAATACCCAGGGCGTTTCTTCCAGGATCAGCGATTTCAGCTCCTGGTTCTTTTCCAGGTTGGATAAGAAGGCATCCGGGCTTGCCATTTTCCAGGCATCAAAGATCTGTTTGATCTTCGGTTTGGAGTTGACCACATAAGTTGCCAGGCTGTTGGCATAATAACGGGCAAAGGTTTGTTCCGCACACTCATAAGGATATTCCATCAGGTAGGGCAGCGCTTGCACGGCATACCAGGCCGGGTTTGCGGTGAACTCCAATGTGTACGAATGATTTTTGAGCGTGGTGGAATTATTATTCTGATTAGCGAACTTGGTGAAATTAAATTCCTTCGTCTGGTTGCTACGGATAGGCATCGGCATGCTCTCCGTTACCAGCATCCGGTTGGTCAATACCGGAACCGCCACTTCCTCACCATCGGTGAAATTGCCGGCTTTGGCAACTACTTTATATTTGATCGCAGAATAACCTTCCGGGATCATCAGTGTCCATTCGATGGCCGTGCTTTGTCCTTTTTTGACGGAGAAGTCGCGGGAGCCGATGGTTGGGAATTTTCCGCTCACCGCTTCAATCAGTTGGGAGGAGATCTCCTTATCGGTAAGGGCATCATATAATTTGAGCTCCGCCATACCGGAAAGCTCCGTCTCCGATAAGTTGGAGATCTTGGAAATGAAGGTGATCTTATCATTCTCCCGGAAGAAACGCGGTGCATTTGGCTGTACCATCAGGTCCTTCTGAGTTACCACCTCTTTTTCGAAGCTACCGGTTTTCAGGTCTTTCGTATGAGCCAGGCCCATCACCTTCCACTTCGTTAAGCTTTCGGGAACGGTGAATTTAATGATCACTTCACCTTTTTCGTTTGTTTGCAGCTGAGGGAAGAAGAAGGCCGTTTCATTGAAGTTACTGCGCGCCTTGATATCGGAGAGCTCGCCGCCTTTGCCTTCCCTGTTCGCATTTTCAGAAACTTCTGCACTTCCCTGCGCCAGCGTGGTCACATCGCCATCCGAATTTTTATTCCGGTAGGCTTTGTCCCCGCTTTCTTTCTTCAGGCCTTTGCTTTTTTCCATGGCTGGAGCGGCGGCTTTCGTTTCAGTAGCCGATACTTCATCCATGGCCGGGCTTTCTTCCCGCTCGGCTGATTTATTATAAGAATAAGAAGGCTGGCCTGTGCCTGCTGCGAAATAACCAGAATAATCATAAAAGCCCAGTCCGAAATAATTCAGCAGATCGTAAGCACGGGAAGGGATAGTCGCATAGTCGCCGGGAATCTCATAGAACTCTGTTGAGCTTGCCATCCGCGCAACCCCTGATGTCCAGTGCAGCCTGGCGTAATAGCTCTGGTAGATCCCAAAATACCAGTTGTTTGGTCTGAAGGCATCCAGCGAGGCATCGTACATGGTAGCTACCATTTCGGCTGCCGCTTTTTCTCCTTTTTTATCTTTCAGGATGAGCTTCCATTCTTCTGCCTGACCCGGTAATAATTTATTACGGAAGGTTTCGAACTGGATGTCGAGCTCCTTATTGGTGTAGGGAACCGTGATGATTGAACTGCGCGTATAAAAACGGTTGTTTCTCATAAACGTCGTATGAAAGGCCAGGTTGCCGCGGTGGATCTCTTCGATGGCAATCTCGTTCTCTTTCATGGAGGCATCCATCAGCTTTGTGGCGCTTGCTTTTCCATCATGCTCCAGCTCGTAGAGGTAATGCACATCCTTGTAGCCTGAGGCCAGAATGAAGCTTACTTTCTCTCCCGGCTCGGCTTTGGTTTTCGGATAGTAAAACCATTCCGCTGTCATTTCCGGAATCTCGTTGGTGTTTTTGCTGAACACGGTGATGTATTGGAAGGCTTTGATCTCTTCCCCGAACTTGTCTTTACAAATCGCTTCAATCACATACACGCCGGGCTTGAAGGATTTGAGCTCCGCAGAAAGATCGTAGTCATTTTTACTGCCGGTATCAAAGCTTTTCTCCAATACCTTGTTTTCTCTTTCCCATTTGTATTTGTTGCTCTCGTCGGCATATAAATCGTTCGGAAAAGTCTTGTAATACTCTTCCTGCGAAAGGCTATGCCTGTCGGGCTGCTGCCATAGGCGGTTCCGGAATACTTTCTGAGGCTGCTTTAATTTGTAAATCGCAAAATTGCCTTTCGTATTTTCATCCACACCATTCAGGTTGGTTGTTGAAATATGGATCGGCTTGGGGCTTCCGGTCTCCATGATCCCTTCGGAGGAAACACTGAGCTGTAAGGCCTGGTAGCCTACTACCACCGTGGATGACGTGCTGTGGGTTTCTCCGTTGATGTCGGTTACATCAGCACTGACCTCATAGTGGTAAGTCGCAAAACTTTTTTTGGAAACCGATTCATCCGGCAGGGCTTTGAAATGGATCATGTAAGCACCCGTATCGTTCGTTACCGTTTCGCCATTGGTGATCTCTGTTTCGGCGCTGACTCCGTAAGGCCTGTACCACCAATACCAATAAGGGTAGTTGACGCGCCTTACCACGCGGTAGCTTACTTTGGCACCGTCGATCACATTGCCGGCATAGGCTTTGGCAATACCCGTTACCGTGACGTCATCGTTCAGCTTATAGCTTCCTGTTACCGGTTTGAATTCGGTTTCAAATTTTGGACGCTTGTAATCTTCCACCGAGACATAGGCATTGCCGTAATTGTCGGTAATACGCATTTGCCCGTTGAGCCCCGTTTGCGGGGCCGTAAAGGATCCGCTTACCGTGCCGTATTCATTGGTGGTGAGATTCAGTGAGCTCACCTTTTGATAGTTTACATCGTAAAAGGTAACAACGAGCGGGAAATTGCTTCTTAGCTTGTGGTTCTTGCCGTTGGTGGATTCCAGGATAATGGATTTGAAATACACCGTTTGCCCCGGCCTGTAGATGGCCCTGTCGGTATAGATAAAGGAATGTGTTGTCGGGTGCTCGTTGGTTCCTGGTTTATACGTGTAATAGCTGTTATTGCTGAAATAGCGGTCGCTGCCATTTGTAAACTCCACGAAAAACTGTTTGTTCTCGATCTGCGCATAGCTGATGTTCAGGAAGCCATTCTCATCTGTGGTATAAGCAGGTCCTTTTTTGATGATATAGTCCCTTACTTTGTAGTCATAATTTTCATACCACACCTGGGCGGAAATGTTTTTCAACGCCTCACCTGTCTGGCGATTCAGAGCATAAAAATCGTAAGAGCCATCCTCTTTTTTTCGTTCGGTGCTGGCAATATCGGAAATGATGCAGGTGCTGTATGCGCTGATGTTATTGGTGTATTTGAAGTCTTCGCTTAATGAATTCAGGATCACATAATACCCTGCTGCAAGCTCAGGCAGCTTTATTTCCGTAGCATGTGTCTGGAAATCCCCGTCGTCGGTCAGATCCCGGGAAAAGGTGGTGGCTACCGGGAAGGTTTTAAATTTCTCGAACAGTTCCTTGCCGTATTTTTTACGGAACAGCTCGCGCAGCTCCTGGCTGGTGGTTTTTACCACTTTAAAGTAAATCTTATTAACGTTCTGCGAGGTGACGAGCGCGCGGAAAGGCTTTCCGGGCTCGTTCACTTCTTCCGTGGAAATATTGAACGTTTTGCTTTTGATGCCGGCGATGATGTTTTTACATTCGGCTGCACCGTAGGAGTTCGGGAATTTAATAATGGCCGCTTCGCAGATCTCTTTAGCGGTTTTTTTATACCATTTGTAAGACTCGCTTTCCAGCGGTTTATACTGTGAAGCCTTCTGCAGGTACCAGTTGGCAAGGCGGCTGTCTATTTCGGTGACACGCTCACTCTTCGAAAACTTCGATTGGATGGCTTTCAGGGAGTTGAAGTACAGCGTATCTTTTTTGGCGTTCTGCGAATTGTTATAGATGTAATCCAGTCTGAGTAGCTCCACGTCGATAAGGGCATCCGGCTTCTCATCATTTTTGTGAAAACGCGTCAGGTCCTGCATGAGCTGCAGGGCATAGTATTTGGTTTCCAGCGAATCGGAAGGATTGGTAATTGTCGTATTCAGGAAATCACTGTAGGGTTTCAGGTATTCCTCGCTGTTTATGGTAAAGCGTGCTGCCGGCCTGGATACATCCACCTCTGTGCTCATAAAGAAATTGAGTGCCCGGTGTGCGAGGAAATCGTAGAGGGTTGGTCTCCATTGACGGCATTCGCTGGTGCCCTGTTCGAGCACATCATCGTAAATGTCTACTTTGGTACGCTTGAGGCTGTCTGCATTTTCAAGAGAGGCTTTGTAATTGGAGATGATGGCATAATTGATGGCCTTGAGGTCCCAGGTTTCGATATCATCATTCTTGAAATTGACGGTGCTGGTCCGTTCGTAAAATTTCCAGCGGTTGTTTTGGAAGTACTGGTTGAAAGCGTCGGCCAGGATGCTTTGTAGTACCGGCTTCACCGGGTATTTGGCGGCATTGGCTTCGTCTCTTAACCTGAAGATGGATTTCTCCAGCGAAAATTCCTCTTTATAGCTTTCAAATTTCATGCGGTGGATCACCGCCTTGACGAACTGCGCCGCGTTATTTTCTGTTTTGGCTTTGTTGTAGAGCACGTCCACAACCTTTAGCGCCGATTCCGTCAGGCCTTTCTTTTCGCAGCTGTCTACACGTTTCCAGAGTTTCTCGTAAGTGTCGCCTTTTCCAAATGATAGCATGGTTTCAGATTTAGAGGTGAGTGCCCGGGAGAAAAATCCTAATGAAATGAGCGTGGTTCCTGTCAGGATCAGCGCTATGGTAATCAGTTTTCTGAGAGTCATAATACATGAATTTTTTGGTTAAGATGCCGTATGGGAAGAGTTTCCATAAGGAAACCGTAGAAAATTTGCAGAAAAAATTATTCGGGACTTGCCATGTTCCAGGCGGCCCATTCTTCTTTGCTGGGACCATAAACACCCGGAACCGTTAGTCCGCTCAACCGCATCAGAACGGTGAGTTGCCCGCGGTGGTGAGCTTCGTGCTTCACCAGTACCGTCAGGATCGTGCCTTTGCTCCAGTGTTCGCCGTACATATTTACTTCACTGGAAAGGTCGGCGTCTGTCCAGCGGCTTTTTACCTGTTCCAGCACCGATTTGGCTGCCGTTTCATACGCCTGGCAGATAGCGCTGATGTCGTTCAGAGGAGCCGAATGCTCATCCGGGCAATCAATATCCAGTCCTGCTTTTCCGAGCATTTCGCCTAAGGTAATGGTAATATGCCATACCAGGCGCTGGATGGAGCGAATACTGTCGTGGGGCCTGGCAAGAAGCGCTTCATTGCTGATGTTGCGGAATACTTTGAGCGTGGATTTCGATTCGTACTCAAATGCGTGAATAAAGTCGTCGATGTGCCTGAACATAATGTTGGGTTTTAAGTGGGTTTATAGATAGCCTTTGAGCTTATACGTCATATAGCCTACAATTTCGTGTATAATCAGGTTCAAGGTAGTGATAGCCTCCGCATTCGGGAGAAAGCAATGATCGAACTCGAACTTTCGCTTGCCGGTAAATTTATTGGTGACATAAGGCGTGATATTCTGGTAGCCGGCTTTTTTGAAAATGGCCAGCGAGCGGCGCATGTGAAAGGAAGAGGTGACGAGCAGCACGGAGCCTTTGAATTGCAGGCTGTCGAGGATATGCCTGGTAAATACAGCGTTCTCGTAGGTATTTTTCGAGTTGTTCTCGATGATGATATTACTGTCGGGAACCTGGATGCTTTCCAGGTATTTTTTTACATAGGAAGCTTCCCGGTGGTTGGGATGGCTGATGCTTCCGGAGCCGCCGCTGATGCAGATCTTGTTCACACGTCCTTTGTAGTACATGGCTAAGGTCTGGAAAAGCCTGTCGCCGGAGCAAGTGAAGTCGAAACGTTGCTGGCGCTCGTCCACGCGGCCCATGCCGCCAAGCACAATTGCCAGGTCGTAGCGTGTGTCTTTCAGGTAGATATCATCGTCTTCATATTCCCAGGCGCGCACCAGCTCATCCACCAGGAAAGAATTGGAAAATACGTAGACGAGGATCGTCAGGGCGAGCACAAATTTTTTAAAGGGCGTGTACCATACTTTTTTTAACAGGATCAGCAAGGCGACAAAGAACCAGGTATAAGGCGTAATAAGGAAAGCCAGTATTTTGGACAGGAAAAAAAACATAGTCAAATCTAAGGAATTTTGACTTCGTGTAGAGGGCTATGTTTCAAATCTTTCTTAACATGTTAATCAATCATTGACTTCGCGAGCCTCAGTCAGCGAATGGTGGCAGAGGCTCTCGATGCCACTTTTCGGCAGACACAACGAAGCAATCTCATCGTATCGGAGATTGCTTCATTTCGTTCGTCATGACGGTTACTCAATAATCATTTCATACGGTAAACGCGCCTGCACGCCTTTGCTGTTCAGGACGTGTTTTACCTGCTGGATGTAGATGTACTGCTCGCCCAGCTTTGATTTGATAGCGCGGGTTTCCATTTCTTCCTGGCTGGCGCCCAGCATTTCCAGTAAAGGCTCTTTGCGCTTCGGATAATCCTTGGTTTTATAATCTTTCAGCTTTGCTTTTTTAGCGGCATAGCTTATGGCATCATTCAGGCCGCCCAGCTCATCCACCAGGTTGATCTTGATGGCATCCGCTCCGCTCCACACGCGTCCCTGGCCGATGCTGTCCACATCTCCTTTCTGCATGTTTCTGCCTTCACCTACTTTGGTGATGAACACATCGTAAATTTTCTCCACGCCCTGCTGGATGTAAGCATGCTCTTCCTTGGTCACACCTCTCAGGATGGTTCCCACATCGCTGTGTTTGTTGGTGTTCACTGTGTCGATGGTAATGCCGAGCTTTTCAGACAAGGCCTTCTGGGCATTCGGGATCAGCCCGAAGACACCGATGGAACCGGTAATAGTATTGGGTTGCGCAAAGATCCTGTCGGCCGCGCAGCTGATGTAATAGCCGCCACTGGCTGCCACATCGCCCATCGATACCACAAAGGGCTTGGCTTTTTTTGCCAATACGGTTTCCCTCCAGATCACGTCGCTGGCCAGGGCGCTTCCGCCCGGAGAGTTCACGCGCAGCACAATGGCTTTGATATCGTCGTCGAGCCTGGCCTCGCGGATGGCTTTGGCAATGCGGTCGCTGCCGATGCTGTTCTCGTCACCCTCGCCGCTTTCAATTTCTCCAAGCGCATAGATCACCGCAATCTTATTGGAAGAGGATTTGGAGGTGTTGCCGGAGTTCAGGTAATTATCGAGCGATACGAAATTGATCTTGTCTTTTTCCTGAATGCCTAAGCTTTTGCGGATGGCGGATAATACTTCGTCTTCATACTGAAGCTGATCCACCAGCTTAAGGCCCAGGGCATCTTCCGGGCTTCTCACCGACATGTTATCGGCCATGGCATTGATCTCGCCGGCAGACATGCCCCTTTGTTCGCTGATGCCTTTTACCATCTGGTTCCAGATGGAGCCCAGGTAAGTTTCTACCTGCGCGCGGTTGGCGTCGCTCATCTTATCGAGCATAAAGGGCTCAATCGCGCTTTTGAATTTCCCGTGACGGAAGATCTGTACTTCCACATTTAATTTTTCGAGCATGTTCTTATAGAACATCAGCTGCGAGCTCAATCCTTTGATCTCCATGCCGCCCTGCGGGTTCAGGTATACCTTGTCGGCCGCGGTGGCCACGTAATAGCCTTTTTGCGAATACACTTCGGCATACGCATAGATGAATTTTTTAGAAGCTTTAAAATCCAGGAGGGCATTGCGGATCTCTTCCAGGCTGGCAAAACCTGCAGAAGGATTGCTCACCTCGAGGTAAATGCCTTTGATCTTCGGATCGTTCTTGGCCTTTTGCAGGTTGGCGATGATGTCGTTGAGGCCGATGTTTCCTTTAGGCATAAAAGGCCCGAGGTCGAGATCCCCCAATGGATTGCGCATGCCGCGGTCTTTGATGATCCCGTCGAGGTTCAGCTTTAAGATCGCATTGTCCTTAAGCGCGAATGTTTTTTCCTCACCCATTTTCACGGCTTCTTTCACCGAGCCGATGATGGAGAATACGATGATGAGCGTAATGACGATGCCCGTCACCAGGATGCCCAGGCAGGAACCGAAGAAAGCGCCGAAAAATAACTTCGCCCCTGAATATTTTGGAATGACTTTGATGTTTTGGTTATCGGTAGGTGTGGGGTTCACCGGGTTTTCGTCTTTAGATAGATCCATGAGTGTTGATAATGTATAATGTTAAGGTAAACACGGTTATAGAATTATTGTTTTTCTGTCAGCCTAAAATAAGCTTCTTTCTGCTATTTTTACACATAAATTATATGAACGCAGCATATTTATGCCTGGGCGGCAATATCGGTGACAGGGAAGCCTTCCTGGCGGAAGCCGGCCGGCGAATCGGAGAGCGGGCAGGTACCGTGAAACAGGCATCGCCCGTTTATGAAACGGAAGCATGGGGCGTGAGCGGGCAGCAGGCTTACCTGAATTGCTGCATCTCTATAGAAACGGTCCTCGCCCCGGAGGAGCTTCTCAGGGTGTTACTTGAGATCGAAACAGAGCTGGGAAGAACGCGTGATCCCTGGAAAACCTACGAGCCAAGAACGATCGATATCGATATTCTCCTCTATGATAAGCTTGTGCTGGAGCAGGAGCACCTCATCCTGCCGCATCCGCGCCTGCACCTCCGGAAGTTTGTGCTGATTCCCCTGAGCGCGATTGCCGGAGAGTATTTGCATCCTGTTTTAAATAAAACTATCTTTAATTTGTTGAGAGAGTGCCAGGACACTTCCGACGTGACATTATATCAAAAAGCATAGGATGTACATCTGCATAGAAGGAAATATCGGTGCCGGCAAAACAACCCTGGCCAAAGAGCTGGCCGCTTTGCTGAAAGCGGAGTACCTGCCGGAGCGCTTCGAGGAAAATGTGCTGCTGCCTTTGTTTTACAGGCATCCAAAGACCTTTGCCTTTCCTACGGAATATTCCTTCCTCATCGACCGGCATAAACAGCTGGTGAATTATTTTGAGAAGCCCCGTAAAAAAACAACGGTCGCCGATTTTCATTTCGATAAATGCCTGTGCTTCGCGAAGGCAAACCTGAAGGAAGACGATTTTGTGTTTTATAAAAAGCATTTCAATGCGTTGAAGCAAACGCTGCCTGTGCCCGACCTGATCGTGTACCTGGAAACCTCTCCCGACTTGTTGCTGAAGAATATCCAGAAGCGCGGCAGAGAGGTAGAGAAGAGCTTAAAGGCAAAGTACCTTCAAAAGATCCAGAAGTCCTTTGATACTTATTACCTGGCGAAACAGAAATCGGGAGCGAGGATCCTGCACCTGCGCATGGAAGAATACACGGCAGCGTCATTAGCGTCTTCCTGCAAAACGATCCAGGCGGCCATGAAACACCTTTCAAAAACTCATCATGAAGATTAGATTGATTCCTGGTTTACTTATCGCACTGGTGTTTTACCTGAACGGGTACGCCCAGGAAGGGAGCCTGCAATTCATCGGGCACCATTTTTTTAATGAGAAGGAACAAGCTTACACGGAGGTAAAAATAATCAGCGGAGATTCTGTGATTTCCCGGTTTGAAACGGGCAAGAGCAATAGCTTTAAAACAGTCTTGCCCTTTGGGAAGGTCTATGATATTTATTTCAAAAATTCCGCCTGCCAGACGGCCTTTATCCGGGTATTTGCCGATATCCCGGCCGCTAAGCGAACGATAAGAACAACGTATGAGCTGGACATTCCTTTTTTTGCGAGGGATCCGTCTGTCTACGATACCGCCCAGTTTCGGAATCCTTTTCATCAGATTGTTTTCGATGGCAAGTCGCGCTTTGTGGACGATACGGTGTATATGAATGCGTTTTTGCGAAAGGTGGTGAAGCCTCAAAGCCCGGAAGATACCAGCGATTATTTCCGGAGAAAGCCGGTGCGTGTAAAACAGTACGTGCAGCTGGTGGGGCGCCTGAGCCTGGACAACGATAAGAAAACGCTTCTGAAAAATAAAACGGTGACCTTGCTCAATAAGAACGGGGGCAAGGTGTTCAGCACGCAGACCTCCAATCACGGGATCTTTGTGTTCCAGGGTGTCGACCTCGATCTGGCAGATGGCATCCGGGTAGAGCTGTCGGCAACCGATAACCCGAATAAAGAAAGCGTGAAGCTGCAGAATATGGAAAGCGAACAGGTGGACCTCTCTGTTCCGGAAGCGTCGGGAGCCTGCATCTACAGGAACACTGATAAGAACCAGCTCGTCAAAAAATTAACGGACAAGGATTATAAGTATAACATCGGCGGCAAGCTCATCATTCATACGGCCTCCAGCCAGATAGCCTCCGGAAGGGAAGTGAGCCTACTGAACCATAAAAGCAATCCCATCCAGAAAGTGAAAACCGATGTTTTCGGAAATTTTTTATTCACGAAGATCGTTCCGGGCCAGACCTACAGCTTTGCCTTCGATACCGGCGGCTACGAAGCAGCTCCGGAAATATACACCGTTAAAGATAAGTTTGTGAAGCGGGTGGATTCGGTCAGCGGAAAAAATTACCTCTATCAGTTCAGGGCAGAATCGAATACCAAGTTCAACGACTTGCTGCTGGACGATTCGGAGCTGAAAATGAATGTGAAAGGACGTTTGTACGGCGATAATAAAAACAACCCGCTTGCGGATATCAAAGTGCTACTCCTGAATGACGGCTACAAAACGATAGATTCAGCGATCACGGATAAGGACGGTGACTTTGAGTTCAGCTACATGCCCTACAACCGAAACCTGATCATTAATGCGGATAACGAAAAGAATATCCTGGAGGCATTCAATAACATCATGGTGTTCGACAATTCGGAAAACCTGATCAAGATCGTATCGACTGTGAAAGGCAATAAATTCAAGTACCAGCCTTTGCCTACGGAACAGAGCCGCCTGACGGAGGTATATGTGGACGATCCATGGCTCACGGTGGTAAATGTGAAAAAACAGGATAAGGGAAAGGAAGTGCCGGTAATCGTTGAAAATATCCTCTTCGAATTTAATAAGGCTGATTTGCTTCCCCAGGCAAAGCAAACACTGGATAAGATCATCCTGGCGATGAAGCTGAACAGCAGCTTTGGCATTGAGCTTGGTGCGCACAGCGACAGCCAGGGCAGCGATGCTTATAACCTGAAATTGAGCGAGCAGAGGGCGGCAGCGGCTAAAAGCTATATGCTGGGTAAAGGCTTGGATGCTGCGCGGATTAGCGCCAAAGGCTACGGAGAATCGAAGCTGCTGAATAATTGTAATAATACCATCCTTTGCAGTGAGGACGAGCACGCCGTAAACCGGCGCCTGGAATTTAAACTGACCTTTAATTAAGTCGTGATGTTTGCACCCGAAGAATTGATAGAAGAATCGCAGATCCTGTATGAGGACAATCACCTGATCGTGATCAATAAAAAATCGTCGGAGATCGTTCAGGGCGATAAGACCGGCGACATGCCGCTTTCGGAGAAAGTGAAGAACTACATCAAGCAGCGCGACAACAAGCCGGGCAATGTGTTTTGTGGTGTTTGCCATCGCCTCGACCGGCCCGTATCAGGCATTGTGATCTTTGCTAAAACCAGCAAAGCCCTGGCACGCATGAATGAGCTCTTCCGCGATAAAACCATTCAGAAAACCTATTGGGCTGTGGTGAAACAAAAGCCACCACAAATTTCGGAGCGGCTGACACACTACCTGATCAAAAACGAAAAGACGAATACCAGCAAAGCATTTAAGGAAGAGAAAAAAGGCTCGCTGAAAGCAGAGCTGAAATATACGCTCATCGCTTCTATCAGCAATTATCACCTGTTGGAGATCAACCTCTATACAGGTCGTCATCACCAGATCCGCGCCCAGCTAAGCGCCATCGGCTGCCCCATCAAAGGCGATGTGAAATATGGCTTCGACCGCACCAACCAAAACGCGTCTATCCATCTGCATTCCTACAAGGCCGAGTTCATGCATCCCGTCAAACAGGAGCCGGTCGTCATTATCTGCAGGCCGCAAACTACGGATACGGTATGGAATGAGCTGATAAAGCTGGTGTAAGATTTTTTCTCAATGGCTCATAGTTGGTGAGAACACCAACAATGGCAAAAATGCAAACACCGTTGGCGGGAATACCAACGGTGGCAAAAGAGTTTTTTAAGAAATATTGATCATTTTTTTTAAAGCTCATCCAGAATTATCAACTCTAAGTTAAAAGCAGCGTCTGCACCCGTAATTTCAACAACAAATTGTTGGTTGGTCTGTGTGAGCGAAGTGAAAAGTAAAAGAGTAGGGTCAGGATCTGTGAGGCTGCTCTTCCATTTCACATCTACATTAAATGAGCCACTAAGAAAAGACCCCGGCGTTGCGATCTGGTTAAGCAGGCTTACATACACTAATCCAAAGCGAAGGTTTTGCGAGATATACGTGCCATTGACCCGTAACAGACCGACAACACCACCGGAGTATAGGCCACTGCCCGATAATAGAGGATTTCCGCTGAACTTTAATAAATACGTCCTGTTCATTACACCATGAAAGAAGCTCTCAGAAATATCAAACTCATACGTAGAGAAGTTTCCGACAGATGTCGCCGTCTTTAACGGTAATAGCGGACGCCTTCTGTATGGCCAGAGCGACTCATTTGACCTTACAAAAGGATGCAGTTGTTCAGGAACATAAGAGTTTGGTACAGTCTGAGGATCATAACCCTGAGGAACTAAATAAGGTCCTGAGTTGTTGGAGACTTCAATGGCCGTTATTCCTACCGAAGCATTTGAGGCGGAAATCATGGCGCTGATCTTTGCAGGATCAAAGATGTATGGCGCGCTAGTGTCATTGTAGGCATATAATGAGTAATCAATAAGCTTACAATCTACAAGCCCGACGTTATTATTTACAACAGTCAGATTAGGAATAGCGATGAACCTGACGGCGGCGGGTTGCGCATAAATAAGGCCATTGGGTGTTCTTCCGACATTGCCATACACCGCGTAGCAGTTAGAATCTTTAACAATTACAGAAGTTGGTGCAGGACCACCACTGACAAGATACTCGGTGGAAGCAAAGTTGTTTATGAGTGTAAAGCTACCGGGCTCGCCACCCTGCCTGTTATTTATGGCTTTAACGCAAAAGTAATTGTTAATCCATGCCGGCTCAATGGTGCCACTTTCAGGCTCTGCAGGAACAAGCAGGTTATTTTCGAAATTTAAAAGCCCATGATTTATTATTTGAGCGGGTCTTACTTCATCGCCCGGCTGTGGAGATGAAGGACTTTGCATAATACCGGCACTAATCCAGCAATCGCGGATGCTCACACTGTCTGCACTTACTATATTAACAGCTATTTTATTATTATAGAATTTGGTGTTGACGATGCTCGACAAGGTGGAAACACTGCCTAATAAAATACCGGTGTTGTTGCTTCTTATAACGCAGCCATTAATCGCTATTTTTGAAGAGTCTAAATTATTTCCCGGAAATTCAATCGCGGTATCAAACTCTGTAAATGTCATTCGCTCTATCGTCACGTCGTAGGTAGTTGCGAAACTAAAGGCATTGAAAGTTCCTTTTGCAATTGTTGGCGGCACAAGTATGGCATTGTCTCCCAAAATTTTTATGGCCTGCGGCATGTCAATCGTGGCGCTGATGACGTATATGCCCGGAGGAAAATATAAAGTAGGGGTAGTAGCCAGATATACCTGGCCTGCAGGTATGCTGATTGTTTGGGTTGCATTGACAACAGCAGCTACAGCTGCTGTTATGCTGGCGGTATCATCCGTGGAGCCATCACCAAGGGCACCATATTGTTTTACGTCGATCGACAAAATTGAAGTTAGAGACATGATTTTATTTTTTTAGGGGGTTAATATTAGGTGTTGATAAATTTGCATGAGAAGTTGATTGTTTAATTTCAGACACGCTGAGATGTGGTGATTTTTCAATCCCGGTTTGATTTACTAGGGCACTTTTTTCTTCTTTTTACAGCGTAGAAGGTTTGCCTGATTTGATATCCGGGAATAGCTCGTAGTAATAATTTTATTTAAAAATTATAAAACGATGGGCTTCTATTAATGGTTCAGGATTTTTTGAAAACCGGAAAATGTTTCCGTTTTATTCAGTATGGAAATTTCCTTTAGAACAGGACGGTTGTAGGAATTCCCGATTGTTTGTCGTGGTATCTTTGTCTTTGTTTTTTAGGCATCATCTGCAAAATCAGGGATTTGTTTATAACTCCAGTGTTTACCTGATCATTGGTCGTTTTTTTGCCGTGGCTTCGTTGATTTTTTAATGTCGTACTGATTGAGTTGTGTCAAACGATAAGTCTCGCTCAGAAAATAAGTGATACACCATTTCACAAATAAATTTAGGAAGATTCTAAATTATTCTGGTTGAAAATCCGGGGGAGAGTTTCAGTTTGAACTTTAATTATACATATAACGCTAACCTGTGCCGGATATTGTGGTGAAAAGAAAAAAAATAAGCTAAATTTTCTTCCGCAATTTTAAAATGATTTGAAGTATTCTCTGATTTGAGTGTACCCCCGTCAGCTGACGGTACATCGTTTCGGTTAATAATTTGAATTTATGGTTTAACGATTAGATGATTTAAAAAACCGGGTCACCTGATGTTGCAACATCTGTTTCCTCAAAAACAAAACTCCACATATCCTGCCTGGCCTGAAAGCAGAAAAAGCCCGCAGGCCTTACCGTAGTTTTCCCGTAATGAAGAATGCAGTTGTTAGCGGATGATATCCGTATCGACCGGTGTGTAGCCCAGGTGGCGGCTCAGGGACAGGATTTGCCCCTTGTGGTGGAATTCGTGCGTGATAACGTGCGTGAAGATCTCAAAGGCAGAGGTGTGATGCATTTCGTTATGGATCGTGTAAGTTATTTCCTGCATCTCCGGCGAATCCATGTTCCCGATGAATTTATCCATCAGGGCGTCTATCGTATCAAATAAGGCGCAGATGTCATGGATGGTTTCCTGGGATCCGTATGTGGTGAAGGTCATCTCTTTTTTCAGGGCCTGTTGTCCTATCCAGGATTCATAAACATTGGCGATGTGTACCAGCAGGTTGCGCATGCTGCCTCCGCGGCCAAAGGAGCTGTTCTCGTTGATGAGGTCTTTGGGGTACACGTTCCGGCAATAGCCGAAGAGGACATGGCGTGAGCCTTTCACCAGCTCATATTGTGCTTTGCAGTGGGCTGCTATGGAGCTGATTTCAGGCATGCCGCTGGATGTCCTGATCGTTTTTCTGAAAATGCAGGGTGGTAATGCCGGCGGGGAAATGCCTCGTGCCAACCAATGACAGGGATTGCGTGAACTCCAGGGGCTTTGTGCCGAAGAGGCGCTTGCCTTTACCGCCGATCAGCGGCTGTATGGAGAAGTAGTAGTCGTCGATGGCTTGTTCTTTCGTTAGTGTTTCCAGGAGGGTAGGGCTGCCGAAGATCAGCAGGCCTTTCGGAAATTCCTGCTTCAGGAGCTCCACGCTTGCTTTGTTGATGGAGGTCATAAGCCGGCTATGTTTCCAGGTGACATTTTGCAGCGTGGTGGACACGACAATTTTCTGCGCCTCATCCATCAGTTGCCCGAACTCCTGCATGGCTTCCGTGAGGGAAGGATCGGTGGCGGCTTTCGGCCAGAATGCTTCGAAGAGCTGGTAGGTGGTTCTGCCGAACAGCACCGCCCCGCTTTGCCGGAGCAGGTCGTTGGCAAACAGGTTATGACCGTTATCGTCTACCGATTGCAGGTGGTCGCAGAACCCGTCGGGGGTGATGTTGAACGAAGAAATCAGTTTGCTCATGGTTTACATCTTGCTAATGCCTATTACGAAAATTGTCGGAAGCCTGTTGCATTATCGACCGGATTTTATCCGTCAATCAAAACCGGTGCCTGCTTTTCACGTAATAATACGTGCTTTTTACTCATTGAGAAAGCGTGTTGATACAATTTAAACGCTATTTATGGTACCTTAGTATCACTAAACATCAGATAAACTATGGAAAGAACTTTTACTCAATCCCTCCTTCTGGCTTCGCTTTTCCTGGCAGGAACGGCGGTGGCACAGACTAATTCGGTAACTCTTAAAGACGGCGTGGGTGCCATTATCAGCTCACACACCTCGGTTACCGATGCTTATACCGCTATTCCGGCAACACTGACCCAGGCCTATACGATAGAGCTTACCGGTAGCTATAATGGCAGTACGGAAACCTATCCGATAGCCTTTACGGCTAAAACCGGTGCCAGTGCCGCTAATTCCATCACGCTTCGCCCGGCGACAGGTGTTACAACCATGTCCATCCAGGCCAGCGTTTCAGGAAGTCCGGTGATCAACCTCAATGATGCCGATTATGTGGTGATTGACGGAAGAGCAGGAGGGACAGGTACCGGTATGATGGTGATCAGGAACACGGCCACGACTTCCAGCTCCAACAGTCTCCAACTGATCAACGGGGCCTGTTTCAACACCTTCCGCAACCTGGATGTATACAATACCACCACAACCAACACAGGGCGTGCTGTGGCAATCCTCGCGTCAGCATCGAACCCTACGGGTAACTCCGACAACCTCTTTCGTTACTGCAATTTTACCGGAGGGCGCTACCAGTTCAATAACAGCGGAACGGCTGCTAATCCTAATACACGCAACACAGCTTTTGGCTGTAATTTCAGAAACTCGAATTTTGCGGCGTACTGGGGTCAGGCCGGATCGGCGAAGATGCGCTTCGATTCCTGCTCTTTTTCTTGTACCGCACCCATCAGCGAGTCCTTGTACTTCGGCATTTTGCTGGATTCACAGGCAGACTCCCTTATTGTGACCAATACCCGCTTTTACGATATTCAGAATACATCCTCAACGCTACGCTATATTCATGTAAGATCTGTGCTTTCTACAGGAACCAATGTGGCTGAGATCCGGAATAACTTCTTTGCGATGACAACCGGGAACACCAATGTGCCTAATCTGGTGGCGATCGAGATCAGCAGCGGGGCCAGCCTTTATACGGCGCGCGTTGCTCATAACTCCGTACGCTTTGCCGGCACGCTCGGTAGCGGAGGCACTTCCGGGAGCGTGGGATCCAGTGGCCTGCTGGTTTCGGCAACCAATGCGGCTTCTACATTCAACATCCAGAATAACCTGTTTGTGAATGAGCGCTCCGGCGGAACGGCAGGGTTACAGCACCTGGCGATGGCTCTGACTACGAGCACGGCGGCTGTGATCAATCTTTCAGGAAATACCTACAATGCGACCAGCGGAAACCTTACCCGCTGGGGAACTACCGTAAACACCAGCATCGCGGCACACCAGGCTATCGTAGCCGGTGGCGAGCCTACTGCTAATAATACCATGGTACAGTATGCATCTGCCAACGATCTTCATATCGGTTGTGCAGTCATAGGTGATCCTTCACTGATGGCAAGCCAGATCCCGGGTATTACTACAGACATCGACGGGAATCCACGTGGCAGTACAACCTACCGCGGTGCCGATGAGGCAGGTCCGGCAATAACGCCCGTTGTAAACGCCTCCGTGCAAGGTGTTACCTGTAACGGACAGAGCAACGGCTCGGCTACCGTAACGGCCACCGGCGGAACAGGCTTTACCTACAGCTGGTCGCCTGTGGGCGGCACTGCTGCTTCCGCCAGCGGATTAACAGCCGGCAATTATTCGGTAACCGTAAAAAATTCCATCGGCTGTGTTGCCACAGTCTCTTTTGCCATCACTCAGCCTGCGGCAGTGAGCGCTACCCTGGGCACGGTAAACAACGTGAGCTGCAATGGACTGAATAACGGATCGGCCAGCGTGAATGCGTCCGGCGGAACCGGAACGCTGACCTATAGCTGGATGCCATCAGGTGGTACTGCAGCCACAGCCGGCAGCCTTGCTCCCGGAAATTATACTGTTACGGTGAAGGATGCCAACAACTGTACAACGAGCAGCACGGTAGCCATCACTGAGCCGGCAGCCATCGACGCCGGCGTCACGCAAAGCGGGGCCGTGATCGCGGCCAATCTTTCCGGTGCCACGTACCAGTGGATCAACTGCGGCACGGGTAACTCGCCGATAGGAGGACAAACCGCGCAAAGCTTTACTGCCACGGCCAGCGGCAGCTATGCGGTGATTGTAACGTTTGGCGGCTGTTCAAAAACATCGGTCTGCACCAACATCACCATCAGCGCTACCGGCATAGGAGAGCAGGCTCCTGTTTCAGGACTACAGCTTTATCCGAATCCGGGAACAGGATTATATACGCTCAGCGTGTCTGAGAATGCGGAGTTAATTGTGAGCAATGTGATCGGGGAGATCATCCTGAAACAAGCCGTAACGAAAGGCGATAATAGCCTGAACCTTGAAAAATACCCTGACGGCATTTACAGCGTGAATGTGATCGCCAATGGCAGGTCTTCCGTGCTGAAAGTCGTGAAGCAATAAAACCAACCGAAATGAATATGGAAAAGCCTCATCTTATGATGAGGCTTTTTTATGACCGTTCGTTGGCCGAAATCCGGGTCAGGTACTGTAATAAAAAGCAACTATTTTCTCTTTTTTTAAGTTTACATGTTTATTATTTGGGCGTGTCCCGCAAAGAGGCAGCGGGACCAGGCTTTCGTTTCAATCTTTTTGCCGGGAGGCAGGCAAAAAGGATTTGCACTACAATCCTTCACGCGGGTTTTTAACCGGCGATCGTGTTTAGCTCTACGACAGTGTATATCAGCGCCACGGACAGAGTGGTTTGTCTGAGCTCCTTTGTTGTCCCGGAGGGCAACAAAGAGCGAGTCACGAAGGCCTCACGACACGTCGTGACGGGCGCCCAAAAAAGAATAGTTTTGTAATGCTGCCTTTTTCTATAACTGTTAAAACCTTCCCTGTATTCCCAGTCCGAAATTAACGCCGCCGCCGCGAAGGCTCAGTACATCGTCGAGCCTGGTAAAGGTATTGGTGAAGTCCATGTGATTGTATGAGTAGCCAACGTATGCCAGGTTGATGAACATGCCCACATGCTTTCCGAAATAAAAACGCGGTTGAATGTGAATGTCGTACATCAGCCCGCCGCCTTTGGCATTGGAAATAAATTCATCGCCGGCGGAATAGTTCATGTGTGAGTAGCCGATGTTGAAGCCTCCCAGCATATCCACGTATTTAGCCCTTACAAAATGGGCATTTACCAGGAGCGAAGCATCTATGGCCTGCACTTTGGCCTTGTTGCCGGTAATGCTGTCTTTTTCGGTAAAATAATCGGAGATGCCCACCTTGGCGCCTATGCCCAGCCAGTTGAGCACGCCGCGCTCGTAATGCAGGCTCAGGGTTTTGTTGAGCGAGGCGCTGGCGCTTGATCTTGGGTTTGTGGCTACCTTCGAGGTATAGTTGTACAGGCCGAGGTCTGCGCCGAAGGCGACCACGTTGGTGTTTTTCTCGAAGCTTTTTTGTGCAGAGGCATTTAAGGCAGTCAGTAGTACGAGCGATGCAAGAAGGTGTTTAAACATAAAGGGAGTTTTTTTACGTATTAAAGATAAACTATTTTCCCGTAACCAAAAACTCCGTACGCCTGTTCTTCGCCCTTCCTTCTTCGGTGCTGTTGTCGGCAATCGGTTTTTGAGAGCCATAGCCTTTCGCCGTGATGCGTTTTCCGTCGATGCCTTTTTCCTCGAGGAAAGCTTTTACCGTATAAGCCCTGTTGGCGGAGAGCGCTTCGTTGGCAGCCGCGCTACCCACGTTATCCGTGTGGCCCTGGATCTCGATGGTAGTGGTCGCATTCTCTTTCAGGTATTCCGCAAAAGACTCCAGCACGATAAAGGATTCGTTTTTCAGGTCGGCAGAGTTTGTATTGTAATATAAATTGTTGATCACAAAGGAGCTGCCCGGCTTGGCTTCGTTCACTTCCATTTTCACGGGTGCAGGCTGCTTCTCAAATGTTGCCTCCTTTACGCTCACGATCTTCGAGCTAAAGGCATAATCGTTTTTCTTCACGGTGATGAGCACATCGTCCTTCTTTTTCAGGTTAATGGCCACCATAAATTTTCCGGACGTAGAATCCACCACCGCCTCTGTTTTTTCCTTGGTTGCGGTATTCACCACTTCCACGCGTGCGCCCTCTATCGCATTGCCATCCTTATCTTTCAGGTCACCGCTCAGGAAGGTCGTTTCCTGCGGCCGGGCTTCCTTATATAATTCAAAGGAATAGAGGTCATATTTCCCGATCCCTTTTCCCCTCATTTTCCCCTCATCGTAGGAAAAGAAATACCCCGTCTTACTATCGGTGCTCACAAAAAAGCCCACGTCATCCGCTTCGGTATTGATCGGGTAACCGATGTTCTCCGCATCTTTCCACTGTCCCTTCTCGTCTTTGCGCGTATAAAAAATATCCTTTTTGCCAAAGCCGAACCAGCCATCGCTGCTGAAATAGAGCGTTTCGCTGTCGGAGTGAATGAAGGGCGTTTTTTCATCGCCCGGAGTATTGATCTTGGGACCTGCGTTTTGAGGAATACTCCACATGCCCGTATTCGGATCACGCTTGGTATAGTAAATATCAATGCCGCCCCTGCCGCCCGGCCTGTCGCTGGCAAAATAGAGGGTATTGCCATCGGCGCTCAGTGAAGGCTGCGAATCCCAGTAAATAGGGTGGTTCACGTTGGCGCCCATTTTGCGGATCTCGCTCCAGTCGCCGCCCTGGTTCTCGCTGGTGTAGATGTCGCAATTGGGTTGTGCTCCGCCTTCCTGGCGCGACATCGCAAAGAACAGGCGCTTATTGTCGATCGAGATCGTGCAGCCGCCCTGGTTATCATCCGTTACATTGAAGGGAGGCGACATCGGCTCCCCGTTATTGAACAGGCCGGTTTTATCACGCCTGGCTACCATAAACACCTCCTTCTCCTTATCGGAAGCATACACCTGGTTCATGTTCTTAATCGGCAGCTTCCTCGTAAAGAAACACAATTTATCATCCGGCGACACGTAGGCCAGGTATTCGTCGCTGGGCGTGGAAACCCCTTTCACCACTTTCGGATCAAAGGGCACGATCTTCTTTTTAAGCTCACTTTCTTTTTTGGCGTACTTCACCATTTCCTTCGCCTGGTAAATCTCCGCTTCATAATCCTTCGCAAATTTTTTCTCATCATCGTCTTTAAATTTGATGAATTTTTCCAGGTATTTAATTGCCGAGTCATTTTTCAGCGCCTCATAATAATCGAAGCCAATGAAATAATAAGGCTCCGAATGGACCTGCGGGCAGGCGGCAATAGCCTTGTAGAAATAAGGAACGGCCGGTGTAAAGGCTTTGTTCTGCAGCTTGCAGGTCACCACAATCTCATTGCCCATCAGGAGGTTGGCTTCCGCAAAATCAGGCTCCAGCTCCAGGCACTTGCGGATGAACTCCAGGCGCTCCGGTTTTTTATACTGCTTCTTGTCGAGGGCTTTTTCGTAGAGCTTCAGGGCCTGCTTGTTATCTATCTCCTGGCAGAATTTGGAAGATTTTTCGTCGTCGTCCTGGGCAAATAAGCCGGTATTGAGTAGTAATAAGCTAAAGAGTAAAAGTTGTTTCATTGATGTAGGAATGGTAATTGATCAGACTAAAGTATGAAAATTCTGTGATTTTAGCCGATGGTTTCGGGAGCCTCAACCATCGGTTCGTTGACTGAGGCTCTCGAAGTCAACGAAAACATTAGAAAAATATTTACTTCGGCTTATAAACAGGCGTTTGTTTTTCCGGCTCGGGCTTTTTCACATTGTCGTTCTTGTCTTTGTCCTTGCGGATGTCGATCGCCGCTTCGTAGGTCCATCTCCCTTTCTTCATGCTCAGGGCATCGAAGCTGCCGTCGGGGCCATAATACTGGTATTGCCCTACCAGCATGGGGTCCAGCGAATTGGGCGCCAGGTGGCTAAAGATGATCTGCTTGCGGCCATCGTTGTATTTCAATGACATCGCCACCTCCGAGGCATATTCGAACATGATGCGCTTGCCGAATTTCCCGGGGATCTTAAACACGTCCTTGCCAAACACCGGCGTGCCGTCGGCTTTGAAGGATAGCACATCGATGAATTTTCGCTGAATCAGCTTATCGTTGCCATCCCAGCCGAGGAGCGTATAAAAATCATCGTCGGATTTGATGACCTCATAATACAGCATGCCAAACCATTTGCTGGGATCGGCCACATAGTTCTCCGGTGTTTTCACGGTAGCCGATTTATCCACCAGCGGAAACACCTCGTAGTGAGTGCTCGTCTCTTTTTTGAAGAGCCCTTTTTTCACGGTTTTGGAGTTGTTCACCTGGATGAAGCCGAAATAGGCATGGCTGCCGTCTTCCTTAAAAATATTCCAGGTAATGATCCTGAATTTTTTATCGGGCGATAAGAGCCTGGAAACATCGGTCATACTATCAAAAGGATACTGCATGGATTTCTCCTCCTTCAGTACGGAGGCCCAGGCCGCCAGGAATTGCTTATTGGCCTCAAAGCGGTCGGCGATCTTTTTGCTATAAAACACCCGCAGCTGGAGTTTTTTCAAGGAATCTTCCAGCCCGGCAAAGTGTTTTTTATCAGGCTCGCTGAGCTGCGCAAAAGAGCTGAGTTGTACTAAAAAGATAAGAATGAAAAAGAGAATTCCCCGCATGGCTCTATAACTGCTTTGTGAAGCGAAAGTTACAGAATTTTTTAGTGAGATCCCACTATTAAAAGGCGCTAAGATGCGGAGCAGATTTAAACCACATTACGATACGGCGAGGTTAAATCATCATCGGGAGCGGCAATGGTCAATTCCTGCGAACCGTTTTTCCAGATGCTATTGCCTAAGTCCTTTAACTTTTGCAGATCCGCATCCACGACCTTTGCAAAAATATTACAGGCATCCAATCCCTTTCCTTCGCCGTAATAGATCCCGAAGCAACCGGCTGTTTTTGTTCTCGCCGGCCGGGCCGGGCCAAACACCACTTCTCCGGGTTCCGTGAAAATAGAAGCATTTTCCTGGATGATGTCCAGCTTCGGCACATCATCGATCCAGATCTCCTGTCCCGAAGTCCTTGCATGGTAAAAGGTCCTGGTGAAAGGGAGTGAGTTCAGAAAGGCCTGACAGGTCACAGGAGCATCACTGGTGTAGCATGCGAACCTGATCTCCTGTTTGTTTGGTGTGATGATATTAAAATAGCTCATAGCTTACAAACGGAAAGGATAATCCGATAGTGTGGGGCCTGGGAATTAAATTTTGATTTATGGTTTTACGGTTTTCGTCTTCTCTTCGCAATAATTCCAGATAGCATCCTCGTTCTTTTCAGAATAATATTTCAGGCTGGTCTTGTGGATCTTTTTATTGACATAATAGTTCCCGCTTTTATTTCTGACCTCCTCCGATGTAGCCAGGTATATAATGGTTTCGGCGCCCTTTTCAACACTCTTCATAAAAGGGCGCAGTATTTTTGCAACAACATTAAAAATTCCCAGATCACTGGTTGTTCCAAAGCCCGTAGCGACGGCTCCGGGATGCACCGTGTTTATGCTGACGTTGTGAATTCCCCGGGCCTTCAGGTCCTTATCCAGGTGTTGAGAGATCCAGATCAGGAACAGCTTAGCGTTTCCATAGGACACAAGCGGTGAATAATGAGTCGCACTTTGTAAATCATTGAAATCGGGTTTTGCATTTAATTTGTGAGAATCAGACGAAAGATTGATGATGCGCGCATCGGAGCTTTGTTTCAGCACATCCAAAAGGAGGTTCGTGAGGAGAAAAGGTGCAAATACATTTAAGGCCATGGTTGTTTCAAAGCCTTCTGACGTCGTCATCCGGCCCATGCTCATAATTCCTCCGGCATTGTTAATCAATACATCGAGGCGCTTGTACTTTTGATGGAACTCATCAGCCATCTTTCTGACATCGCTTAGCAATAACAGATCTGCCAGTAAGAAATCCACCCGGTTATTTCCGCTTTCCCTTTTTATTTCGTTCACAACATTCATCGTTTTTTCCCTGTCACGCCCGTGAATGATGACGGTAGCCTGTTGTTTTGCCAGCTCTATCGCCGTTGCTTTTCCAATGCCACCGGTGGCCCCTGTAATTAAAATGATTTTTTCGTTCATGTTGTTTTAGTTTCATCACAAAGGTATCCTGATTTGATATATATTTGATACCAGTAACCTAAAGGATACCAAGATGAAAGCAGCTCTGACCCCCGAACAAAAAAAAATAGCGTATGTCCAGGACACGCTCTATGTCATTAGTGGCAAATGGCGATTGCCCATTTTAATCGCGATGTATTATGGGAATAAGCGATTCAGGGATATCCAACGGGCAGTTCCTGATATTACGACCCGTGTGCTGTCAAAAGAACTGAAAGAGCTGGAGGCAAATAAACTGATCCATCGCACGGTTTACGATTCCTCACCTGTGTTGATCGAATACACATCCTCTTCTTATTGCAAAACCTTACATCCCTTGGTGGAAGAAATGGCAAAGTGGGGAGAAAATCATCGTGAAAAGATCAAAGGCCGCTAAAAAAACAGGAATTTCCGGAAGCATTTCCGGCTAATCATCATTATCTGCCGCAAGCAGTTCTATATACAATCAAAAGCCCCGCAGTAGCTTACTGCAGGGCTTTTAAAATAAATGGCATTCAACTATTTTACCAGGGTACCATAAAGCTTCTCACGCTGCTCTTTTACCGAAGCATTTTCCAGGTACTCATCGTAGGTCATGCGCTTATCGATGATGCCATTCGGGGTCAGCTCGATGATGCGGTTGGCTACCGTTTGCATCAATTCGTGGTCATGGCTGGTAAACAACACGCAGCCGGTAAAATCTTTCAGGGCGTCGTTGTAAGCAATGATGCTCTCGAGGTCTAAGTGGTTGGTCGGTTCATCGAGGATCAGTAAATTCGGATTGAGCTGCATCATGCGGCTGGTCATGCAGCGCACTTTTTCGCCACCCGAAAGCACCGAGCATTTTTTCAGAACCTCTTCGCCACTGAACAGCATCTTGCCTAAGAAGCCGCGCACATAGCTCTCGTCCTTGTTTGTTGAATACTGGCGCAGCCAGTCCATCAGGTTCATGTCGCCGGTAAAAAATTTGGCATTGTCGTTCGGCAGGTAAGCCTTGTGAATAGTGGTCCCGAATTTATAGTCTCCGCTGTCTGCCGTCTCTTCCTCATTAAGGATGTCGAAGAGGGCTGTAATAGCGAGGTGGTTCTTCGCGATGAAAGCAATCTTATCGCCTTTGGTCACGTTGATGTTCACGTCTTTGAAAAGCAGGCCGTCGATATTCGATTTCGATAAGTTTTCGATGTGCAGGATCTGGTCGCCCGCTTCGCGCTCCTGTTTGAAGATAATGCCCGGGTATTTACGCGTGCTTGGCGGGATCTCATCCACCACCAGCTTGTCGAGTAATTTTTTACGGGAAGTCGCCTGGCTCGATTTACTGGCATTGGCGCTAAAGCGGCGTACGAATTCCTGTAGCTCCAAACGCTTGTCCTCGATCTTTTTATTGGCATCGCTGCGCTGTTTCAGGGCCAGCTGGCTCATCTGGTACCAGAAGCTGTAGTTGCCCGTGTAGGTTTTTAATTTGCCGTAATCGATGTCGCAGGTATGCGTACACACGGCATCCAGGAAGTGCCTGTCGTGGCTGATCACGATCACCGTATTTTCAAAATCCGCCAGGTAGTTTTCCAGCCAGGAGATCGTTTCCACGTCGAGGTCATTCGTTGGCTCATCGAGCAGGAGAATGTCCGGGTTCCCGAAAATAGCCTGGGTCAGCAAGATTTTTACCTTGTCCTTACCCGTCAGGTCTTTCATCAGGGTATAATGTGCCTCTACCGAAATCCCAACGTTGGTCAATAACATAGCCGCATCACTTTCTGCATTCCAGCCGTTCATTTCACCGAACTCGGCTTCCAGCTCCGCGGCGCGGTTGCCGTCTGCTTCACTGAAATCAGGCTTGGCATAGATGGCATCTTTCTCCTTCATGATCTCATAAAGGCGTTTGTTACCCATCATCACGGTATCCAGAACCGTGTATTCGTCAAATTCAAAGTGGTTTTGCTTCAGCACACTCATCCGCATGCCCGGTAAAATGCTCACCTGGCCTTTGGTAGGGTCAATCTCCCCCGAAAGGATTTTCATAAAAGTGGACTTACCGGCACCATTCGCGCCAATCAGGCCGTAGCAGTTGCCGGGGGTAAATTTCACATTTACCTCGTCAAATAAAACACGTTTGCCGTATTGCAGGCTCACATTAGAAACAGAAATCATGGATCAAAAAAAATTAGGGGGCAAAGATACGAAAAAAAAGAACCCGTAATCCCGTTAAGAATGAGTTAAATACACGTTTAATTTAGTGTAGGATTCCAATCTTAATGAAATTTTTGCTTAATTTTATAATAAATGCTTAAATATCAATTGCTATGGAAAAAATCTTACGTTTATTTTCAGCAGTTACGTTTTTTTGCTCCCCCTTTAATGTATCCGCTCAGGCACCTCATCAGCACGCGCACCCCAGTTCTCCTCTCCAGGTTTTGCAGGTAGTGCAAAGCAGCTTCGATCCCGATTCTCTGCAAGGCTTTGACGAGAACCGGGCAAAGCAGCATGCCAATCTTGGAGGCGTTTTAGGAATGGACTTCGACCAGTTCATGAACTATACCAGGCGCAATTATATTAACCGCAAGTACAACCTGAACCAGGGCCAGGCGGCGAGGCCTGCCGGACCGGGCGGCGGAAATACACCACAGGCGCCCTGCACCAACGTTGATTTTGAAACCGGAAACACAAGCGGCTGGACTGTTGCCGGCGATGTGATCACAACCAACGGTATAGGAACAGACCCTTACGGGAATTTCCCTGTCGTTTGCCCCGGCGGAAATTTTTCGCTAAAGCTCGGCAATGCCACAAATCCTGCTACCAGCACCGCCCGGCAAACATTCGCCGTGACTGCGGCCAATTCGTATTACCTGCTTAAAATGGCGATGGTAATCCTGAACTTCCCGCATACGGCGCCCGATGCCGCTAAAGTATACATCCGCTTCAGGGACCAGGCCAACAACGTGGTGGCCTGCCCTTACTTTGAATGCTACTATGCGAGTAATGCCATTGGTGGTGCCGGCCAGTCTTATGGTTTGACAGGTTTTCAGACAGGCTCCAATGGCGTTAACGTCGGAAACCAGAGCTATCCGACAACTTATATCCCCTGGACCAATGTTGGTTTTGACCTCACGCCTTATATTGGGCAGAATATTACCATAGAGATTGAGAACGATTGGTGCGTATACGATTACGACTGGGCTTATACTTACATCGATGGCCAGTGCTCGCAGCTTACCACCAACGTGGTGAGCGGATGCTCGGGAACAGTAGGCTCCCTCTCAGGCCCGAGCGGTATGACCTCCTACACCTGGACAGGCCCGCCGACGAGCACAGTAAGCACCGTGCATACGCAAACCGTGAACTCAACGGTTTCCGGAATCTACACAGTTCAGTGTACACCGTATTCATCCTGTGGCTCCGCTACTTATACCTATACGATGAACATGGTGGGCGGCAATAACCCGATCGCTAACTTCAATTTTACAACAACGCCCTGCCAAAGCACCTATTCCGTGCCTTATACGGATAACACCAATTTAAATGGTGGCCCGGCTATTACCAATTATTACTGGGATTTTGATAATAACGGGATTGTAGACAACACAACGGCAAATCCAACTTACGCCTTTCCCGGCCCCGGAACCTATACGACCAAATTGAAAGTATCGAACGGAGGCTGCCTCGACAGTATCAATAAAACAATTACGATTGTTTCGGGACCAACTGCCAACTTTAACCTTGTCAATAACTGCCTGAACGCCGTTTCCAACTTCACGAGCACGAGTACCCCGACAGCGGCCATTGTGTCGCAGGTCTGGAACTGGGGCGACGGAACACCGAATGGAAGCGGCACATCGCCGGGTCATACCTTCGTAACGCCGGGACCACATACGGTGAAGCTGGTCGTGACCCACTCATCGCTCTGCAAGGATTCCATCAGTAAGGTCATTACCATCTATCCTAACCCGGTGATCAGCTTTACGGCGGCCAATGTGTGTATGGGTACTGCTGTCAGCTTTACCAATACATCCAGCATTACAACAGGAACATTGGGCTACGCCTGGGATTTCGACAATAATGGCACCACCGATAACACAACACAGTCTCCGGCGAATGCCTATGCGGCGCCGGGTACTTATACAGTAGAGCTCAAGGCAACAAGTGCCAATAATTGCCGGGATAGCTCGACTATTGCGGTAAAGGTCAACACCCTTCCAACCGCAACCTTTACGCCCATCAATGCCTGTATCGGTAATACAATTACCCTGAACAACACTTCGGGTGTGCCTAACCCCGACAACATCAGCCAGTACAGTTGGAATTTCGGAGCGGGGGCCACTCCTGCGGCAAGCACGAATCAGAATCCGCCTTCGTTGACCTATGCTATCAGTGGCACACAGACCATTACGCTGAACATCACTGCCAACACAACCTGTACGGCCAGTATCACCAAAACGGTATCAGTGTATCCAAGTCCTGTGGCTAATTTCAGCGCCACAGCCGTTTGCCAGGCTACGCAAACCGCCTTCACCGATTTGTCTACCACAGGTGTGGGCGCCATCACTTCCTGGAGCTGGGATTATACGAATGACGGCACGCCCGATAATGCTACTCAGAATCCCGCCTTTAGCTATCCGGCTTCGGGAACCTATACCGCCTGGCTGCAGGTAAGCACCAGCAATGGCTGCAGCAATACCTTTACCCTTCCGGTGAACGTGTGGGGCCATACTATTCCCAATTTTACGCCCGATAATGTTTGCTACGGCACGGCTACAACATTTACCAACCTGACCAATACAACCACCAATGCCAACGTGGGCAGCGCCCCTGCTTACAGCTGGTCTTTTGCCGATGGCAGCCCTAATGACAACAGCATCAGCCCGCTGCATACCTACACGTTGGGGGCCAATGGCAACGCCACTTATAACGTGACGCTGACGGCAACCAGCAGTCACAACTGCGTGGATAACATCGTGAAGGCAGTGAATGTGTATGCTCTTCCTACAGCCGCCTTTACGTCCAATACGGTGTGCCTTGGCAGCGCTTCTCAAATGACCGATGCGAGCACAGGAAACGGAAACGCCCTGAACAATTACCAGTGGGACTTTTTAAGCAACGGGACCATCGATGCCACCGGCATCTCCAATCCGAATTTCACCTTTCCGGCTTTTGGTGCCAATGCCGTGAGCTATACGGTATCCACCACGCCGGTAGTGGGATTGACCTGCTCCAACATCATCAGCACGCTCACTGTGTATGTTGATCCTAACCCGGTGCCTGACTTTACCTTTGTAAACACCTGCATCAATGCTCAGCCCAATACCTTCGACGGCAGTAGCAGCACCATAGCTGTGGGAACCAACACGAGCTATGCCTGGGCCTATGGTGATGGGGCTACCGGCAACGGGCAACTAACCAGCCATACGTATAACAGCGCAGGAACTTATAATGCGACGCTGACCGTGGTCTCCAACAAAGGCTGCGTGAAAACGGTGGTGAAGCAAACCGAAGTTTATCAAAAACCGATCATGAACATCAGCAGTTCCGGTGCCTGCGCAGGCGCTGCCATGAGCTTTACCGCGAACCAGCAACCCGGCAGCGGTACCGTCACGGATTGGTATTGGGACTATAATAACAACATCAGCACGATAGAAGCCACCGGCCAGCAGATCGTGAGCTATGTCTATCCGGCGGCCGGCAATCAGAGCATCGGCCTGGTAACTATTTCCAACCCGGGGCAGTGCCGCGATACCATCCGCAAAGCCGTGTATGTCAATTATAATCCTGTGGCGATCTTTGCGGCAGATGATCCCGATGGCTGCAGCACACACTGTGTGACCTTTACCGATGCCTCTACGGTTACAGGCCCCGCGCACATTACCAGCTGGGAATGGAGCCTCGGCGATGGCGGCAGCCCGGTGTCATCATCCAGCAACGCACCGCAATCGCACTGCTATACTAATACTACCGGCAACCAGCTGAAATACTATGATGTGAAGCTGGTGGTGGTGACCGACAGCGGTTGTACCAATACCAAAGACAACAAAGCCATGATCACCGTGTACCCTGTTCCTGCAGCGGCCTACGAGATCAACCCTGATCCGGGCAATGTGGTGGAGCCGCTCGAGTACTTTACCAACTACTCGGTAAACTACAGCAAATGGTACTGGAGCTTTGGAGACGGGCCATTCAAGAGCGATTCGGTAAATGTGAACCCAACGCATTTTTACAACAGCGAAACCGCCCAGACTTATTACACCAACCTGATTGTGGTTAACCAATACGGTTGCAGCGATACAGCATTTGTATCCATAGAGATAGGGCCTGAGTTTGCCTTTTACATTCCTAACGCCTTTACGCCTGCCAACAGCGATAATATCAATGACCTGTTCTCCGGCAAAGGCATCGGTATCGAGAAATACGACATGTGGATCTTCGACCGCTGGGGCGAAATGATCTACTATACCGACGATATTGCCAAAGGCTGGAATGGTAAGAAAAGCGGAAAATCCGAGGAAGTGCAGCAGGACGTGTATGTGTGGAAAGTGAAGATCAAGGATGTGCTGGGCAGGAGCCACGCTTATGTGGGCCATGTAACCTTATTACGATAGCATTCATTATTTAAGAAGCCCGTTGCAGCAGCCTGTGACGGGCTTTTTGCGTTCCGTTTTCTTCCCGCCATTATCTGGAACAGTTTCCTGCAGAGCCACGCTGATGAATAGGCAGAGGCTCGTAGAAAAGATATAATTTTAAGACTACAAATCTGCGCAACTCTGCAGGACCATTAAAACAGCTCTCGGGTTACACTGATGGTCTTACCGGTATCTCATCAGAATCCTGCTCTGATTTGTATTATCTGCGCGACCCGCGTTCCATTGCCTCTGCGGTTAAAAATTAAACCACACTAAACACTTCCTTTCCTTATCTGTTATTGTTAAATAAAATAGACATGCAAACCCTGTGGGATTAACTAAAAAACGGTAATTTCGCTCATCTAAAAAAACAGACTATGCCAAAAGGAATTTTCAAAGTGCCCGTTGCGGTAAACGAACCTATAAAGAATTATGCTCCGGGAAGTCCGGAAAGGAAAGAATTACAGGCTATGCTGGCCGAGCTGCGCAGCAAGGAGATCAACATCCCGATGTACATCGGGGCAGAGGAAGTGGAGAGCAACGTCCTGGTACGCATACACCCGCCGCATGATCACCAGCACGTGCTGGGGCATTTTCATAAAAGCGATAAAACACATATTGAGCAGGCCATTACGGCCGCACTGGCAGCCAAGGAAAAGTGGGCTAACCTGAGCTGGGAGCACAGGGCGAGTATCTTCCTGAAAGCAGCCGAACTTATTGCCGGCCCCTACAGGGCTAAGCTGAATGCCGCCACCATGTTGGGTCAGAGCAAGAGTGCTTACCAGGCAGAGATCGACAGCGCCTGCGAGATCATCGACTTCCTGCGCTTCAACGTGCAATACATGACCGAAATTTATGCCGAGCAGCCTATCTCTTCACCGGGCGTATGGAACCGCCTGGAGTGGAGGCCGCTCGAAGGTTTTATTTATGCTTTAACGCCCTTCAACTTCACCGCTATTGCCGGCAACCTGCCAAGCAGCTGCGCAATGATGGGAAATGTGGTGGTTTGGAAGCCTAGCAATACCCAGGTATACAGCGCCAACGTGTTGATGGAGGTATTTAAGAAAGCAGGTGTTCCGGATGGGGTCATCAACCTGATTTACCCAAGCGGCCCCGATGCAGCGGAAGTGATCTTCAACCACAGGGATTTTGCAGGTATTCACTTTACAGGCAGCACCGAAGTATTCCAGAACATCTGGCAAACGATCGGAAATAACATTCACAAATACCGCTCGTACCCACGCATTGTAGGCGAAACAGGCGGTAAGGATTTTATCATGGCGCATAAATCGGCTGAGGCCAAGTCCTTGGCAGTGGCTATTACGCGCGGTGCTTTCGAATACCAGGGACAAAAATGTTCTGCGGCTTCCCGTGTCTACATCCCGTCCAATTTATGGGAAGAGGTGAAAGGCTATATCCTGGCGGATCTGAAAGATATGAAAATGGGCCCGACCGAAGATTTTACCAATTTCATCAATGCCGTGATCGATGAGAAGAGCTTTGATAAATTAGCGAAGTACATCGACAATGCGAAGAAGGATAAAAATGTAGAGATCATTGCCGGCGGTAATTATGATAAATCGAAAGGCTACTTTATCGAGCCGACGATCATTCAAACCAAAGACCCGAAATACGTAACCATGTGCGAAGAGCTGTTTGGCCCGGTATTGACGGTATATGTGTATGACGCGAATAAATTTGAGGAGACGCTGGAAATTGTGGATTCGACATCGCCTTATGCCTTAACAGGCTCTATCCTGGCACAGGACCGCTATGCGATTGAGCTCGCTACCAAAAAGCTGAGCAATGCTGCCGGCAACTTCTACATCAACGATAAGTGTACTGGTGCTGTGGTGGGTCAGCAACCTTTCGGTGGCGCCCGCGGTAGCGGAACCAACGATAAGGCAGGTGCCAAGATCAACCTGCTGCGTTGGGTTTCTCCACGCACCATCAAAGAAACCTTTACGCCACCGACAGATTATAAATATCCGTTTTTACAGGCCGATTAATCGGTTTCATGTTTTCAGAAAATCCCGCCCTAAGCCGGCGGGATTTTTTTATGCCGGAAAGTGAAATGTTAAATGTTAAAATGTATATTTGTTCGAATTAAACTTATATACGTCCTCAAAAAACATGTCTTCATCTAATACGGCCTCCTTTAAAAATTTTAGATTGATCAAGCATGCGGACCTATACGAGATAGACGTTTTCGCTAATTCGGAGTTCGGTATTAAAGAGTTACGACAATTGATCGATGTTCAGAAAGGGATGGGAGGAGACCGCCTGCCGGTATTGGTACTGTGCGGTGAGTATACAACCTCCGACATCAGTTTTTTAAAGCATCTTTCCAAAAACGGGAATGATCCCTATTCGAGCGCAGATGCCTTTGTGATCCAGTCCATTGCGCAGAAGCTGGTTGCCAATTTTTATATCAAGATGGTGAGGCCCGAGCGTCCCACGAAATTCTTTACCAGCAAGGAAGACGCGCTGAAATGGCTGAGGCAGTTTATGTCATAAATTGCGTATCTTTAGCCGTCTTGAAAAAACTTTTAGCCATACTGTTTCTCATTCCACTGGTGCTGTGCAGCCAGGAAAAATCCAATACCTTTAACCTCCTTGTGACAGCCGGCGTGACACCCTCGCAGGTGCATGGCGATGCTTACAGCGGCTTCCATAAGCTGGGAGCTATGGGTGGAGTGGGGGTGGAAACCGTGTTTTCCGATAAATGGAGCGCAAACCTGTCGTTCTGGTTCATTCAGAAAGGCGCGCGCAAGAACCAGAATGCGGAAAAAAACGACCTCACCTATTACTACCTGAACATGAATTACCTCGAAGTACCGGTCATGGTGGTATACAAGCAAAAGAAATTTTTATTTGATGCGGGCGTTTCAGCCGGCTACCTGATCAATTACTACGAAGGCTCGGAGGCCGGGAACCTCACGGGCATGTATCCTTTCCTCAAGTTTGAGTATTCCGTGAAGGTCGGCCTGGGCTATGCCATCACACCAAAGTGGTCGGTAAACCTCAGGAGCAGTAATTCATTCATTACCACCAGGCCAAACCGCACCAGGCAGGCTATTTATTTCAACAATATCATTGCCCGTACGTTTAACAAAGGCTATTACAACAATATCCTGGAATTTGCAGTTACCTACAGGATCCGGACCAAAAAAGCATCATAAGACCGTGGCAGAAAAAAATAAGATCATTGTAGCGATTACCGGAGCCAGCGGCAGCATCTATGCTAAGGTGCTGCTCGATAAATTAGCGAAGCTATCGGACCAGGTAGAGAAAGTAGGAATCGTGATGAGCGATAACGCTAAGGATGTGTGGAAGCATGAGCTTGGCAATGAGGATTACAAGAGCTATACGGATTTTACTTTTTACGGGAAGATGGATTTTTATGCACCCTTTGCTTCCGGCTCGGCAAAATACAAGACCATGATCGTTTGCCCCTGCAGCATGGGAACGATGGCCCGCATCGCCTCCGGGGTCAGCAATGACCTCGCCACCCGCGCTGCCGATGTCATCCTGAAGGAAAGACGGAAGCTCATTCTTGCGGTGCGCGATACGCCCTATAGCCTCATCCATATCAATAACATGAAAGCCGTTACGGAGGCCGGTGGTATCATCTGCCCGGCATCTCCTTCTTTTTACAGCAAGCCTTCCACCTTCGAAGAGCTGGCCGCCACCGTTGCCGATCGCATCCTCGATCTGGCAGGACTAAACATCGATAGCTACCGCTGGTCGGAATAAGGGAAAATACTGTACTGTTATAGAGAATTACAATGTCGAAGCTTTGACACGATGGTTTCGAGAGCCTCAACCATCGATTCGTTGACTGAGGCTCTCGAAGTCAATGAACGGACAAGCATGTCTTTCGCTATTTGTCCTTACACTATGGATTCACCTTTGCCGGCGCCATCGCAATCTGGTTTTTGGAGAATACGCGCTTGGCGAGTTCCACCACTTCGGCATTCACCTTACCATGATCGGCAGCCAGCGCATAAGGCTTAATCGCCAGCGTCACGCCATTGTCCACGATCTTCACGGCAGTCACTTCCGGCAAAGGATTTTTCAGGATATCCGGATGCTTCATCATCTCATCGATCAATAGATTTTTGACGAGGTCCACATCGTTGCTGGCAGCAATGGTCACATGCACATCGCTGCGCAAGGTCCCGTACTTGGTATGATTGACAATGGTGCCGTTGGAAACCGAACCATTAGGCAGGATAATGGTTTTAAGATCGCCGGTGAGGAGAATGGTGTTGAAGATCTGGATCTCTTTGACCGTACCGGTTTGGCCGAGCGCCTCGATGGTGTCGCCAACCTTATAAGGCTTGAAGATGAGAATGAGTACGCCCCCCGCAAAATTAGATAAAGAGCCCTGTAAGGCCAGGCCTACCGCCAAACCGGCAGCACCGAGGATGGTCACAAAAGAGGTTGTGCCGATTCCCAGCATCCCGGCTACGGTTACAATCAGCACAATCTTCAGGCCAATGGAGATCAGGCTTTTGACGAAGGTGCGGATTGAGATCTCCAGGTCGCGCTTCTCCATTCTTCTGATGGCGATCTTCGAAAAGCGGTTGATGAGCCACATCCCAATGATCAGGAACAGGAAAGCGCCGATCACGCGCGGCGTGTATTCTATGACATTGGCAATGAAGCGCTCGATGTGCTGGTCTATTTTGGAGGTATAATTATTCATATTCCGGAAACGTTCTTTTCAGGGTCAAAATTATTATTTATTTTTATATGCAAATTTATTTCCCCGTCTTGATGCCTCTGAACCGGTTGATATGGATTATTTTAGGCTTTGGTCCGCTTTTTATGCAGGCTCAGAGCTGGGATACCACCTATTACCGCAAGTATAGGGACAGGCTGGTGGTCTCCGTGTTTCAATCCGTAAGAACTTACGGGATGGACATTACACAAAAGCTTAATAAGGACAGTACCGGGCAATCGAAGGTGGCTTATAAAGCAGAAGCCAATAACATTACGGGCATCGAGCTCAATTACGATAAGCTGAACATTGCTATTGGCTTTAAGAGTACGGCCCCGCAAAACCAGGCATCCAAAGGAGATACCAAGTATACCAACCTGGCGCTGAATGTGGGCGGCAACCGCTGGATCCTGGAGAACAGCTACCGCAGCTACACCGGGTTTTACAACAACAATACGGTGTTTTACGATACCACGTTTAAGCGGGACGGTATTTATACACAATTGCCAACCCTGAAATCCGAAGCCTATAAAACCAAATTTCTCTTTTTTACCAATGCCAATAAATTTTCTTTTAAATCAGGGTATTCCTGCAGCCAGCGCCAGCTAAAGCCTGCCTTTAGCTTTGTGCTCACTGCCAACATTTATTACAACCGCCTCAACTCCGACAGTTCCTTTATTCCTTTGCCCGTAAGGCATTACTACGACGATTACGGCAATGTGAACGGCCTGAATGTATTCGCGTTTTCCATATATGGTGGGGGCAGCTTCAACCTTGTTCTCTGGAAAGCCTTCTTCCTGAACCTCACGCTCATCATCGGTCCGGAGGAGCAGTGGCGTACCTACCATTACCAGGGCGAGCCGCCGAGGAATTTATTCTATACCTCCCTGTCAGGCGATTTCCGCTCTTCGATAGGCTTAAACTTTAAGAAATTTTTTGTGCTCTTTACCTCCAGCTCCGATTTCAGCTATTACAACAGCAATGTGATGGAATACTTTTCCAAGTACGGGGCGCTTAATTTCTCGATTGGTTACCGCTTCCGGATGAAGACACCGAAGCCATACGCCCGCTTCCAGCAAAGTAAATTGTATAAAATGCTGTGATGAATTGTTAGGTCAAATGGAACGCAGATAACGCAGATTTCTATGATCCGCTGAGATTTTAAAATAAAGTAATTAATGATTAATCCAAAAAGAATCCGGATTGATCCGCGGATCAGTCATTTACGTTCCATTAATACCGAATAAATAAATCTTATTTATCTTAATGGATCAGCGTCATCTGCGTTCTATTCCGAACTTTAGAACTTCAGATGCTTCACGGAGATGCCCGCTTTTTGCAGTTCTTTCAGGGAGTCGATGCCGATCTTCAGATGATCGTCCGCAAAACTGGAAGTTACTTTTTTGTCGCTCTCCTCTGTTTTCACACCTTCCGGAATCATCGGCTGATCGCTCACCAGGAGCAGGGCACCCACCGGAATTTCGTTGTGGAAGCCCACGCTGAAAATAGTAGCCGTTTCCATATCGATGGCCATGCTGCGTAAGGTTCTCAGGTAGTCCTTGAATTTTTCGTCATGCTCCCACACCCTGCGGTTGGTGGTATACACCGTGCCGGTCCAGTAATCGCGGCCGCTGAGGCGGATGGTATAGGAGATGGCTTTTTGCAGGTTAAAAGAGGGCAGGGCAGGCACTTCGCTCGGCAGGTAATCGCTCGAGGTTCCTTCGCCGCGGATCGCAGCGATCGGGAGGATGAGGTCGCCGATCTGGTTTTTCTTTTTCAGGCCGCCGCATTTGCCCAGGAACAATACCGCTTTGGGCATGACGGCCGTGAGGAGATCCATGATGGTAGCCGCCATCGCACTGCCCATGCTGAAGTTAATAATGGTAATGCCATCGTGAGTGGCGCTTTGCATCGGCCTGTCGAGGCCTTCGATCTCAACCTTGTTCCATTCGGCAAACATTTTCACGTAGCCGCTGAAATTTGTCAGTAAAATATATTTCCCAAAATCTTCTATCTTTTTACCGGTATATCTTGGTAGCCAGTTGTTGACAATCTCTTCTTTTGTTTTCATATATGTCGTATCTCTTTTTGAAAATGCCGGGAGGCATTATATGATCTGAATACTAAATTACTAAGTATTTGCCATTCGTGTATCATAATTATTTTACTTTATCTTTATGCCTTAATTATCAAATGTGTCTTTGCCCGTATTGAATTTCCCAGTCATTGATGCCCGTTTCCAGAATAACGAAGCCGGGGCTCTGCAGGTATTTGATATGGTGCGTAAGAAATTTGTGGTGCTGAGCCCGGAAGAGTGGGTAAGGCAGCACCTGGTCCATTATCTCGTATATCACAAGGAAGTGCCTTTATCGATGGTGTCGGTAGAAAAGCAGCTGATGCTGAACGGAACCCGGAAGCGCACGGATGTGGTGGTGTTTAACAGTAGCCTGAAGCCTTTAATGATCATCGAATGCAAGGCGCCATCCGTAGAGCTCGACCAAAAGGCGGTGAACCAGATCCTTCGCTATAACCTCACCTTGCAGGTGCCTTACCTCTTTATCACCAATGGCCGGCAGCATGTATGCCTCAGAATAGACAGGCCGGCGCCGGAAATTTTAAAGGAATTGCCTCCCTATGCAGTTTTGACAGAAATTTGACAGAATTCTAAAATGCTGATTCACAGCGAAGATTGCCTTTGACTGAGTGAATTGTTAATAACTTCGAGTGTGTTAACAGCAATTAACACTTGCTTTATTCAGAAAAAAGAACAAATTTGCAAAACTCAAAGAAATTTAATGATCACAACAAAAGGCATAATCACTTCACTATTAATGAGTACCTCATTAATGCTGAGCGCTATTAGCCCCGATAGGGCCATTAATAAGTATTCAACTATTGCGCCAAAGTTTTCCGAAACTTACCCGGACGAAAAACCGATTAAGGATGACGGCAAAAAGAAGGCGGCAAAAAAGGACGATACAACCAAAGTTGCTCTCGATCCATCCCTGCTGGTTTTGCAGGATGATCATGAGCATGAGGAAGATGAGGTGGATTCACTTCTGGCTTTTCCTTCCAATGATTTATATTCTTCCTGGGATACTTCCACCATTCATCCGTATTCGTTTGCAGCCAGCTTTAAGCAGGATTCGGCGCTTATTCACCTCACAGAACCTACAGATTGTGGATTTGTAGTCCCATGTAAAGGAAATCTGACCTCAGTATTCGGTTGGAGAAAGAGAAGGCCGCACTATGGAACCGACATTAACCTCGAAACCGGTGATACGGTTGTAGCGGCTTTTGATGGTATGGTGCGTATCGCTAAGCTGAACAGAAGCTACGGCAACGTGGTGATCATCAGGCATGCCAACGGACTGGAAACGGTTTATGCACACTTATCAAAAATTAATGTAGAGCCGGGCCAACTGGTAGAAGCCGGGCAGAATATCGGGTTGGGCGGCAACACCGGGCATTCCTTCGGTTCCCACTTGCACTTCGAAATGCGTTACCTGGGCCAGGCCATGGATACGGAAGACTTTATCGATTATGCAAACGGTACTCTGAAAAAGAACGAGTGCATGATCACGAGGTCTGATGTGGAAAGCAAATACGACCTGCGCGCGCTACACAGCCGCCACAGAAAAGACCTGAGCTATGCCAAAAGCAGCTCCGGTAAAGCAAAAGCAGTCGGCAAAGGAAAAGTGTACGTGGTAAGAAAAGGTGATACCTTAGGCAAAATCGCCCAGCGCAACCACACCACGATTTCCGCTATTTGCAAAAAGAACGGGATCAGGCAGACGAAGGTTTTACAACTCGGACAAAAGCTGAAGATCTAAGAATAAAAGATATGATTACCAAAAAGGCCTCTCTCAACAGGGGCTTTTTTTATGGGCTTTGCAAGGAATTAATTCACCCGGCATTGTTAAAACATTGTGGGTTTTGTGAATTAAACTTTTTAGTTCTAATGGGGTTATTATTGTAATTTTGGGCTTATACGAGTAAAAATTTAAAATCAATATATCATGGAAGTAACAGGACAGTTAAAAGTAAAGTTTGACACACAGAAAGTAAGCGAGAAATTTCAAAAAAGGGATTTTGTATTAGCAACAGACCTTAGCACACCATATCCACAGTATGTCAGTTTTCAGGTTACCCAGGACAAATGCTCTTTGCTGGACCAGTTCAATGAAGGGGAAGAAGTAAAAGTACAGTTCAACCTGAGAGGACGCGAATGGAACGGGCCGCAAGGCATCCGTTACTTCAATACCCTGGAAGCCTGGAGACTTGAAAAAGTAAGCGGCGGACAATCATCGGCTCCTGCACAAAACAGCAGCGCCGGGATGAATGAAACAACCAAAGCACCGGTATTCAACAGCAGCATTTCCGACAACGACGATTTACCTTTCTAAAAAGATAATCTGAGATTTAAGACACAAGACAAAAGATTTGAGTAGTTCCGGTCTTTTCTCTTGTGTCTTGTTTCTTTCCGGCTTTTATGAAAAAACCATCCGTTCTACTGATCTATACAGGCGGCACCATCGGTATGATGCAGGACGCACGCACGGGTGAGCTCAGGCCCTTTAATTTTAAAGCCCTTACCAGGCAGATTCCCGAGCTGGAAAAATTCGACATCGAGCTTTCTTCCATTTCTTTTGCCCAGCCCATCGACTCATCCAACATGCATCCCTCCGTCTGGATTGAGCTGGCCAACATCATCAAAGATCAATATACGAGGCACGACGGTTTTGTGATTCTTCACGGGTCGGATACCATGTCGTATACGGCCAGCGCCCTGAGCTTTATGCTGGAGCATATTGCGAAGCCGGTAATCCTCACGGGCTCACAGCTGCCGATCGGCGTTATCCGTACCGACGGGAAAGAAAACCTGATCACCGCCATTGAAATAGCGGCCGCACAAAAAAACAACAAGCCGTTGGTGAATGAGGTATGCGTGTATTTCGAATACAAGCTCTACCGCGGCAACCGTACTTACAAATACAACTCCGCACATTTCGATGCTTTCAAATCTCCGAATTACCCGGAGCTGGCGGAAGCGGGAGTGACCATTCAATACAACACAAGCGCTTTGCTCAAGGCATCGAAGAAGCCCTTTGCCGTACATACACAGCTCAATAACGACATTGCGGTGCTGAAGCTTTTTCCGGGTCTGAGTAAAAAGATCACCTTATCCATACTGACCACGCCGGGAATAAAAGCGGTGATCATGGAAACCTTTGGAGCCGGGAACGCCAGTACGGAAGCCTGGTTCATCGAGGCATTGACGGAAGCGATCAAAACAGAAATTATTATTTACAATGTCACGCAATGCTCGGAGGGCAAGGTGATCCAGGGCATGTACGAAACCAGCAGCATGCTCAAAAAGATAGGTGTGGTAAGCGGCGCCGATATTACGTTCGAAAGCGCGGTGACCAAGCTGATGTTTGTACTTGGTAAAAAATTATCCTATGCCAAAACCAAACAATTGCTGGAAACGGATTTGAGAGGAGAGATCAGTGTTTAGGAAATCAGAGTGTGAATTACACCTCTGCGATCTTTAACTGCTTTGACTTTTCGCTCTTTGCCGTTTTATATTGCGCCCTCTGCGTTTTGCACTCTGCGCGCTTTGCGGTTAATAACTTAAACTACTATTCATGAAAAACCATATTACGATAGAAGGCGTCAGGCTTTATGCCTACCACGGCTGCCTGGAAGAAGAAGGAAAGATCGGTGCCGAATACATTGTGGATGTATATATGCAAACCGATTTTATGGAAGCGGCAGAGACCGATGATCTTACCCTCACGATAGACTATTGCGCGGTGTTCGACATCTGCCGCGAGGAGATGGCTATCCGCTCCAAGCTGATCGAGCACGCCTGTAAGCGCATTTATGATAAGCTGATCGCAACCTTTCCGCAGCTGCTCCACACCAAAGTCGTGCTTACCAAATTGCTGCCGCCGATGCATGGCCCTGTAGATAAGACGACTGTGGCAATTGAGAGTTAAAATGGCGGATTATCAATCCGTGACACCATAGGTTAAGTTTGAGCTATCGTTGCCTTCAGGAGCCTCAGTCAACGAATGGTGCCTGAGGTTTCCGAAGGCAGTTGCTGAGCCAACATGCTAACTCTCCGCCTTCCGCTTCACCAATAAAAAGTAATTCCCTTCAATCGGCAGGTAGCCGTATTCATAGCAAAATTTATAGTGCTTGCCTTCCTTGGTGGTGACAATATGGGTGTAATACCCAAAGTTAAAGCCTTTATCCGCCAGCTTTTGTTGTGATACCTTCGCCGTTTCAGCCGGCACCAGCTCTTCGATGATGCGCCTGTTCTTACGCAGGATATTATTAATGTTCCGGATATAATTATTCGAGCTGCCGTTTAGCTTATTGTTAAAGGCATTGCGACACATATCGCTGCAGAATTTCTTGTCGGCGCGCCCGTGAAATGCTTCACCACATTCTGCGCAGGTTCTTTTTTCCATGCTTAACTAAACAAATGTTTGGGAATGGTACATACCGGGATAGGCTCCATTTTATGAGTGTTAGCCTTATGCCTCGTCATATAAATATTCAGTGCTTTGCTTTGTTCCTCCGTCAGGGCATAGGATTCGTTATTCTCGATGTATAGCATGGCCCATTCCAGCATGTCGTAGCTGGCGCCGATCTGGTCTTCGTCCGTCCGCCCATCGGCAAAGAGGCCGTCGGTAGGCCTTGCTTTTAAAATAGAGCCTGTTATGCCCAGCTCTGCCGCCAGTTGATAAACCTGTGATTTCATCAGGTCGGCAATAGGGCTGAGGTCTACGCCGCCATCGCCGTATTTGGTGAAAAAGCCAATCCCGAAATCTTCTACCTTATTCCCGGTACCTGCCACCAATAACCTGTGGTGACCGGCATAGGCGTAGAGCGTGGTCATGCGCAGGCGTGCACGGGTATTAGCCATCGTTAAAAAGTCCTGGATGCTTTTCTCGTAAGAATTCTCCATTTGCGCGAAGATGGGAGTAAGGTCCACTTCGGCGCTGGTCACATTACTGAAGGTTTCCTTGAGCCATGTAATATGCTCATTGCCGCGGTCGTATTCATTTTTGATTTGCCGGATCGGCATATTGAGGCAGATCACTTTTTTGCCGGTCATGGCGCAAAGCGTGGAGGTAAGCGCCGAGTCAATGCCCCCGGAAATGCCAACCACAAAGCCTTCTGTTCCCGAAGCATTGGAATATCTTTTGAGCCAATCAACAATGTGATCAATGATCTCTTTCTTTTTCATAGTGGGTAAAAAATAAAAAAAGGATGACATAAAAAATCCCGGTGAAGGCCGGGATCTTTATACAATCGTTTTTGAGTTAGAACATCACACCGATATTGATGCGGATAGCGCGCATCATCAAACCTTGTTTCAGGTTTGTAAACTGAATAGCGCCGGTATTGGGATCCGTATCAGCGGCCGTGTAGATGTATTTAGACTCATTCCTCATGGTATTGGTAAAAGAATGGAAGTAATTAACATTCAGAAACACAGCCGTAGAGCCGCTCAGCCTGTACTCCGTGCCGAGCCCCACATTTAAGCCGAAGCGCATCGGAATGAGCGAGCCATCTTTGCCGATGTTCACATTGTTATTGGTTGTGCTTACCATGTTGATATAGGGAGCTGTGGTCGTTACGGCAAGGTGTTGAACCTTATCATCTGCCTTTAAGCCTGTTCTGATCCCGAGCTCACCGCCAAACATACCGAAGTAACGGAAACCGCTGATCTCTTTGGTCATCATTTTTAAAATGATGGGAATGGTAATATAAGTGGCTTTGATCTTTCGCGAGGTTAAGATGTAATTCTCGCTGCCGGAAGTATAAAACGAATTTTCGTTAGTACCGTCTTTTGCTTCCTGGATATCTCCGTTGGAATCAGTGGTATAACCTGCTCCCACACCGCTTGGAGGAAAAAGCGTAAACGTATTTTTGTATTTGACAAAGGCCCTCTCAAAATCGCCGCCGATGCCGGTTTGTAAATGAATGATATTAGACAGCTTAAATTCCGTTACCAGGCCAAAGCCGTATCCGAAGCCGGTTTTATCCTTGGTTGTAAAATTGTCGTTGGAAGATACCCAGGTTGGTTGGGCCGCTACTTTCAGGCCAAAGCGGAATTTTTTATCAAAGTTGCTGTCGTCCTGCGCTAAAAAAGAATTAGCTAACAACAGGCTGCTCGAAACTATCAGTAATATTTTTTTCATATACCTTGGTTTTTATGTAATTTAACATTGGTAAAAATAAGATAAAAATTAATACAGAGTCGTTGATTTCCAAAGAAAAAACCACTATCCGCTATTTTTTCATGAACCATCGTTTGTCAATTACTGCAAAGCTTTTTTTAACAGCTGTTGTTGCTCTTAGCTTCTTTTCATGCGGCCATAACCGCTTCGATATCGATACCGAAAACATCAGTATTCCACCGGTTATTTTTAAGCGCATGGACAAAGATGTATTCGCGCTGAACCAGAACAGCATTGCCGCGCAGACACCGGCGCTGGAAAAAAAATACGGGCCTTTCTATAACCGCTTTATCAGCTCTATTATCAACAACGCCGGCGTGCATGATTCCCTGTACTCCCAAAGCCTGCTGCGTTTCCTGAATGATAAGGACATGAGCATTGCCGGCAGTGATGTGGCGAAAGCCTATAGCGATAATGATGTAGAGCTGATCGGTGATGAGCTTAGCGAAGCGATGAAACGCTATAAGGCGCTGTTCCCCAAAAAGCAGGCGCCCCAGCAATACGTCACCTTCATGAGCGGCTTCAATTACAACATCGTGTATGTGGATTCCACGCTGGCGATCGGCCTGGAAATGTACCTGGGAAAAGATTATAAATATTACAGTGCCTTACAGCTTCCGAAATTCAGGACTAAAACCATGACGAAGGAGCACATCGTGCCGGATGCCGTGCGGGGGATGATCTTAACGGAGTTTGACAACAGCGATGCAGTCAACAATTTACTGAACCACATGATCTTTTACGGCAAGGTATTCTACCTCTGCGATGCCCTCTTGCCCAATGTGCACGACTCCCTAAAGCTTGGCTATACCAAAGTGCAGCTCGACTACTGCGATACCTACGAAAAGAATTTATGGGGCTTTTTTGTGAAGGATGAAAAATTGTATGCCAACGATTTGAAGATCATCGGTGAATATACCAGCGACGGCCCTTTTACAGGCTCCATCAGCAAGGAATGCCCGCCGCGCATTGCCATGTGGCTCGGAAGACAAATTGTAAAATCCTATATGGAACATAACAAAGATGTTTCCTTCGAAGATCTGATGAACGAAAAAGACGCTCAGAAAATTTTATCCCGGTCAAAGTACAAACCATAAAAAGACAAAAGAGACAGAAGGGACACAAGACAAAAGAGATGTTTTCTTTTCCTGAATCCCTCAAGTCCCTTGAATCCCTTTAGTCCGTTCTAATAATGGATCTCCGTCAGCAACAAATAGCCCGCAACTCGGAAATATTGAAAAAATATATTCCGGAATTTGCCGTTCCTACTATCGCGCGCTGGATCATCGAATTTGATTTTAAGCTTAAGATCACCAAAGAGCGCAGCACCAAGCTGGGTGATTATACCGCTCCGCACAACGGGTTGAACCATACCATCACGATCAATCATAACCTGAATCCCTATTCTTTTTTTGTAACGCTGGTGCATGAGATTGCCCACCTGAAAACCTATGCCCGCTACCGCAATAGCGTGATGCCTCATGGGGCCGAGTGGAAGCAGTCTTTCCGCGACCTGATGTATCCTTTCCTGGATCCCGATCACCTGCCGCTCGATGTGTTGTATGCCCTGAGGAAATACCTGCAAAATCCTGCTGCGGCGAGCTGCAGCGATGCCACGCTGATGCGCACCCTGAAGCTGTACGATACGCATGATACCAACGGGCACCTGATTCTCCTGGAGCACCTGCCATTCCGCACGCAGTTTTTATACAACGGCTCCCGTGTGTTTGAAAAAGGTGAAAAGCTCCGCAAGCGCTTTCGCTGCCGGGAGCTCAGCAGCGGTACCGTTTACCTCTTCAGCCCCCTTGCGGAGGTGGAAGTGTTTGAGAAGGACTAACTATTGTCGGCTTCGAGAGCCTCAGCCTCCGGATTCATATACCGAGGCGATGTTCGTAACGGTGGTTGAGGCTCCCGAAACCACCGTACTTAACTTTTAACATTCCTAACTCTGTCATTCTCAGGGCTTGAATCATTTTTTTGGTATATTTATGTATCAGGTGTTTTTTCATCATACTCGGGTATTGCTTTTCCTGCACTGTTATGGCGCAGCCGGGAAACATTATGTCCAATACCAAATATAGCGGTGAGTTTACGGTGGCCGATTGTTTCAGGCGTTCGGCCATCAGCCATAAGTTCAAAGCGGATACCATCAAATCCAATTACATCCTCAAAGGGGAGAAGATCTGGCGCACCATCAGCCTCGATAACCGCCAGAACCGCCAGGTGTTCAGCAATGGCTCCAAATGTTCGGAAGTAGGCCTGTTTGAAGTGATGAAGTACGGCCTCTTCGATAAAAAGCTCAACGCCTTTTCTTCGGATGATTTTAACGATACAAAGAACAATCACCTGAGCAACGGGCAGATCCTGGAGAAGCTGGCGGTGCACGATACCTCGGTTGTGGAAGTGTTTGACGCCAACGGCAATCAAACCTCGGAAACGATCATTAACAACCGTTATCTGTACGACAGCGATATCAGCTGTTATTTAATGAAAGAAGATTGGGTCATCAATACCTACAGCGGCAAAATGGAAAAGCACATCATTGGTGTGGCGCCTTTGGTGTTCGACAAAAGGACACAAAAAACAGTACCGCTTTTCTGGCTTTATTACGCTGAGTGGAAATGGCTTTTCGCTTCTTTTGAGTCGAGAAATTTTTACAGCGAGGAGCCGGCGACCTTCCACGATGTCTTTACCAAACACTATTTTATTTCGATTGTCAGCAAGCAAAGCAATATCTCCGACCGCAGCGTCAAAGCTGTGAACCACGGCAGGGATATTTACACGCAGGGAGAGATCATTGAGGAAAAACAGAACATGGACCTCGACGACCTCTTTCAAAAATAGGCTGTTGATTTCTCCTTCTGCAACAGTCAAAAAGCAATTGATTTTCAAAAGCTTATCTTTTGACTTGTTAATAAAATCAATGCCTTCAACGGTTTTATAAAATTATCTTTGCTTAACAGGAGCATTTTTTCCTTTATCCTTTTAATTAATTTTTTGAATTTATTACATGACCGATACGTCTTTATTTATTAAGATCGCCGCAGAGCTGACCATTGATGTGAAACAGGTGAGAGCTACCGTAGAATTGCTCGATGAGGGAGCAACAGTACCCTTCATTTCCCGTTACCGGAAAGAAGTAACCGGGAGCCTGGATGAAGTACAGGTCATTACCATCAAGCAGGAAATTGAGCGCTTGCGCCAGCTGGAGCAACGCCGCGAAAGCATTTTGAAATCTATTGAAGGGCAGGGGAAACTCACACCTGAGCTCGCCGATAAGATTAATGCCGCCGAAACCTTATCCACGCTGGAAGATCTTTACCTGCCTTACAAACCGAAACGCCGCACGAAAGCCACGATGGCCCGCGAGAAAGGCCTGGAGCCACTGGCGCTGTTGATCATGGCGCAGGAAACCAGGGAGCTGTTTCCGGAAGTGCTGAAATTTGTAAATAAGGAATTAGGCGTGGAGCATCCGGATGATGCCCTGCAGGGTGCGCGCGATATCATCGCCGAAATGGTGAGTGAAGATGCGGTTGCGCGGGAAGGCATGCGCGTGCTTTTCAAGCGCTCGGCTATTATCAAAAGCCGTGTGATCAGGGGCAAGGAAGAAGAAGGACAAAAATTTGAAGATTACTTCGAATGGGAAGAAGCCCTGATGTCATGCCCGAGCCACCGGATGCTGGCCATGCGCCGCGGAGAGAAGGAAGATGTGCTGATCCTGGATATTGTGATCGACGATGAGGTGGCCCATGAGCAACTGAAAAAACAATTCGTCACCAGCCGTAATGAATGCAGCGAACAGGTAGCGCTTGCCATCGAAGATGGCTATAAGCGACTGTTGCAGCCCGGCATTGAAGCGGAGATGCGCATGTTTACCAAGCAGATGGCCGATGAAAAAGCCATCCAGGTATTTGCGGATAACCTGCGCGAATTATTACTGGCTTCGCCTTTAGGACAAAAATCCATGCTGGCGCTCGATCCGGGTTTCCGTACAGGATGCAAAGTGGTGGCGCTGGATGCCCAGGGCAAGCTACTGGAAGATACGGTGATCTACCCGCATGAGCCACAGCGCCGTGTCACAGAGTCGCAGCATGTGGTGCTGGCGCTGTGCGCGAAATACGAGCTGGAAGTCATTGCCATCGGGAATGGAACGGCTTCCCGCGAAACGGAGCAATTTATCCGCGGCATCGAGGTGCTTCCTAAAACCATTCCGGTGATCATGGTGAGCGAAGCGGGAGCTTCCATTTACTCGGCTTCCGATGTGGCACGCGAAGAGTTTCCGGATTACGACCTCACCGTGCGTGGGGCTGTATCCATCGGCAGGCGACTGGCCGATCCATTGGCGGAGCTCGTAAAGCTCGACCCGAAATCGATTGGTGTAGGACAATACCAGCACGATGTAGACCAGAGTGCCCTGAAGCATAAGCTGGACGATGTGGTGATGAGCTGCGTGAACGGCGTAGGCGTGGAGCTGAATACGGCTTCCAGGCAACTGCTGTCTTACGTGTCGGGCATCGGCGAAACGCTTGCCAAAAATATTGTGGAATACCGGAACGAGCACGGCGCATTTAAATCGCGTAAGGAGTTGCTGAAAGTAAACCGCATGGGCGAGAAGGTATTCGAGCAATGCTCCGGATTCCTCCGGATCAGGGATGGCGTGCATCCTCTGGATAAGAGTGCAGTGCACCCGGAAGCTTACCACATTGTGGAAAAAATGGCTGCCGACCTGGACTGCAGCATCGACGACCTGATCAGGGATAAGGAGCTGCGTAAAAAAATAAATCTGAACAGCTATGTGACGGAAACGATCGGTCTTCCAACGCTGAAAGATATTATTGCCGAGCTCGAAAAGCCGGGCCGCGATCCGCGTAAATCCTTTGAAGTATTCAGCTTTGATGACAGCGTGCACAGTATGGAGGATCTGCGCGAGGGGATGCGCCTGCCGGGCATCGTGACGAACGTGACCAACTTCGGCGCCTTCGTGGATATCGGTGTTCACCAGGATGGACTGGTGCACATCTCCCAGCTCAGCGATTCCTTCGTCGACGATCCGAATACGGTTGTGAAAGTCGGGCAGCAGGTGTGGGTGAATGTCACGGAATGCGATGTCAAGCGTAAGCGTATTGCTTTATCCATGAAAGGAGAAGGCGTGGTGGCCAAAAAAGCGGCGCCTAAAAAACAGGAGGCAGCCGGCTACGATCCTAACGATATGAAATCGGCCCTGGCTGCGCTGAAAGGGAAATTCGGAAAATAGATGGCAGAGGTAAGAAAGATACAATGCCCATCCTGCGGCTCCAACAGCACCTATAAGCTGTTCGACGGTAGTTATAAATGTAATTACTGTCAGGGCAGTTTTATGGTGAACGAAGGGCAGCAACAGCAGCAAAGACCGGCTCCGCTAAACCGGCCTTTGGGAAATCTTCCGACCGCTGGCTCAAAAAAGGTGATCATCGCTGCCGTGGCAGCTTTTGTGATCTTAATCATGACAATGACCGCTTTTCTTGTAACGAAGACAATCACCTCGGATAGCGTGCCGGGAATTCATGCACAGGTTCAGGAAAAGCAAGCCGCAACAATCGTCAAGACGATGGCTTTTGCAGGAACTGCGGGGAGCACGATATGGATTGTTTCAGAGAAACCCTGTTCCACCGATAGTCTGTGCTATGAGCTGCTGGTGGTTGATCCCCGGGCCAATATCCTGAAAGGAAAAAGGAGGATAGGGACTCCTTTCAAACCGAATACAGGCGCTGATCTGAACCAAATGTTTGGAAACCGTTTTTTGAAATTCAGAGAGCTGGCCTACAGCATCACCAATGATACCGGTTTGACCGCATACGATATCTACTCCGGAAAACCGGTGCTGACCACACAATTGATTGCCTCAAAAATTTCCGGACCTGCTCCTGCTATTCTGAAAGTAGAATACATGGCATCGGAAAAGGTATTTAAAGTAAGCACGACTTCGGGTGATGTTCTCCGCTTTGATCCTCTCTCCCGGGCCTTTGTGCCTGCCCCGAAACCGAAGGGCAAAAGGGAAGAAGCCCTAACCAAAGAACTATACCTGTCGGACGGGTTGAAGCATAACCTGTATCTATTTACCAGGCGTGGAGATGGCTTTCCCATCCTCTTTGGGGAGTTTGTACAGGAATCGCACCTGCCCGGACCCGGCGCCCCGAAGACAAATAATGTCAGGGATATTTTCGGGAATATACATATTGAAAAAGTATCCGAAAAAAATTATTTCCGGGCCCAGCCTTTGCTGAGAGATGCAGCGGGTCATTTGCTGGTTCTGTATAAGACCGACTTGTCGGAAGCCTCGCCGGTGATCCTGGAAAGAGTCAACAAGGAAGGCAAGGCGAACTGGAGCCTGCAGGATACTTCCTTTTTGAGTATAGGGAAAGCCTTTGCTACAGAGGATTTGGGATGTTACTATACATTTTCAGACAGTATCCTCATCATTGGCCTGGATAAAGGGGAGAGGCATTATATGGCCATTGATATCAACACCGGGAAGATTCTCTGGCGCTTTGATCCGAGAGCATATATGGAAAAGCAATCCTCCTGATCAGGTCATCTGTTTGCTAAGAGATCAGGAATAAAAAGATCAGCGGGAACACAAGGCCCGCCAGGGCCAGCTTCCAGCCACGCTCTTTGAAGCTAAAGCGTCCTTTCGGGATCATGATCATGCCTGTAACGGCAATCACCAGCAGGCTCAGGCCGAACACATCCGAGTAATAGATCCACCACACCGAAGTATCCTTGTGCAGTTTGTTGAACTGGCTGAGGAAGGGTGTTTTCTGATAGGCAACGATCTCGCCTTTACCGGTGCTGAGATCGATCTCCACATCATGTTTTTCGTAAGATAATTTCAGCACGTTTTTCTTCACCGATTGCCTTCTGAATTTGTCTTTAATCCCGAATTGTTTGGAGAATTGCGCGATGTAAGCCTCGTTCACATCGCACTCCGCCAGGGGAACAGGAACCGTGATCTCTTTTGTTTCTGCCGTATAGCGTTCGGGATGCCAGTTCTGGCGGTGGTTTTGCAGGATTCCCGAAATGGAAAACGCAATGATGAGGCCGACGTAAAAATAACCGAAGTCGCGGTGGAGGTTGCGTGCTTTTAATTTCATAGGCCGCAAAAATAAACAGTGTCCCGGGCAAGCCTATACCGTGAATCCGGTAGAAAATCTTAAATAGTATTAATTTTCGGGAATGATGCAGCATGTTTTGGTCGTCATTGCGATCGCTAGCGAAGCAATCTCATGGTAGAAGACATTTCGCCGGCAGCAGGCAGATTCACAAGTCGTTGATTTTACATTATCCTATCCTATCCTATCCTATTCCTTCGCATTTTAGCCATAAATCATAAACTATCCTTACTTTTAATTGTCTTAATCTCAAACCTCATCTCATGAAACACATTCTCCTTATCTTTATCGCGATGACCAGCTCTCTTCTCTCATTCGCGCAGGTAAAAGCTGTGCCTTACAGCGACGGATCACAAAAACTGACGGGCTTTGTGGCGGCACCCAAGGCAGGGAAGGGAAAGCCCGGAGTCCTGATCCTGCCGGCCTGGCTGGGGATCAACGAGCATTTCAAAGGCATTGCCGAAAAGCTCTCCGCATCGGGTTACTATGCTTTTGTGGCGGACATCTACGGCGAAGGAAATTATCCCAAAGATAAAAAGGAAGCGGGCGAACGTTCCGGCTATTACAAAAATCATGTGATGGAATACCGCAAGCGCATTCAGGTGGCTTTGGATGAATTGGTAAAGCAGGGGGCAGATCCCGATAACATTGTGGTGATTGGCTATTGCTTTGGTGGTGCCGGCGCCCTGGAAGCTGCCAGGGCAAATTTCAAAGTCAAGGGAGTTGTATCCTTTCATGGCAGTTACGGACGCGATACAAGCCTGGCAGTTTCTCCCATCATGCCCAAAGTACTGGTATGCCACGGTGCCCTCGATCCTTATGCCAGCGAAGCACAGCTCAAATCCTTTCAAAAGGAAATGAACGAGGCAAAGGCCGACTGGCAAATGATTTATTATGCCAATGCCGTACACTCTTTTACAGAGCCGGCAGCAGGAAATGATAACAGCAAAGGAGCAGCCTATAATGAAAAAGCAGACAAGCGCTCCTGGAAAGCGATGATGACATTTCTGGAAGAGGTGTTCGGAAAATAATAGGAAACGGAAAGAGATCAGAGGGCGTTCATAATTACTTCGTATTCTACGTACATCTTAGTGATCATAAGGATCTGCGTCATCCGCGGTCCAGCGTCTATCACCTCAACGCTCCGCTTTAGGCTTGTCCCAGTCGATTAATCCCAGCTTCGTGAGTAATTTCTTTTCGGCTTTTCTCACATCAAAGCGGTAACCGATATAAATGCGGCCTTTGCCATAACTGTAATCGAAGGTCACATTCGATTCACTGCTGTAGTAATAATAATCCGTCATAGCCATCGTGCCGAAAAAGAACTTACCACTGTCATAGCCTATAGCGGTCCGGAGATTTACCTTGTAATTGCCGCTCACAGGCCCGGTGTAGCTGCTCTGGTCGGAGCGGATGTAGCTGTTGCGGGTTAAGCCGAAGCCGGGGATAGCAGAAAAGGTGATGTAGAATTTCTTTTTAATCACAACAGTATAAATATAACCGGCATTGAGTCCGAAAGTAAGCGAAGCCCCCGATTTCACATAGGCGTTCGAATCGATGTGCATATTGAAGGGATAGCCCACCAGGCTCGAATCTCCGGAAAGGGAGAAAAGCGACCAGTAACCGCCAAACAGGGGAGAGCCGCAGCTCTTCAGCTGTGTTTCGGTAAATGCAAAGGAATTCCGGTAAGAGAATTTTTTATAGTTGAAGACATAGTAGGTGCTGATACCCACTGATAAAGCCTGTGCATCCGGGCGGATCGCATAGCTCTGTTCCGGTGCCCGGAGCGAATCCCAGGAGCTGAAGCCGGAAGAATTTTTGATGTAATAGCCTTTGTAAAGCTGAAGGCTGGCATCGGTTGTCAGGCGTTTGCCGTAAAGGTTGAACTGGTAATCCGTTTGCTTGGTCTTGCCTTTGACCTTGGTATCGTTATTGAAAAGCGCCACGCCTGTGCCCATTAAAAAAGAAGCCCAGCGCGAGTTGATGCTGATGCCCAGGTCATATTGCTGGTTGGCAGCATACTGAAGATTCGGCCTTCCCTGCGTTCGCCAGTCGGTGATCTGGAAATTCAGGAAGCGCGTGGAAAGCGGAATGGTAAGGATGATGTGCTTTTTGAATGAGCGGATGTAGGTCGTATCAAAAAACACTTTTCGCTCTTTGGTGATCACGCGTGTAATGGCGCGGTGAGGCCACATCCATTTGTCGTGCGCTGTTTTATGCGGGATAGGAGGAAGAGAGTCCTGCGCAGGAAGCTCATAATGGCACAGCAGGACTAATGTCATGCCGCTGATGATCATCCATATCTTTGTGTTTCTAAGCTTCCGCATATTCCTGCGATGTATCAAGGCCACGAGCTGTGTCCCCGAATATCCTAAATCAACCTGTAAATTTCCATAATATCGGCCAGGATCTTAGGAAAATCAATGTTCAGGTCGATCAGCTTGCCGGTCTGGATATCGAACACCCAGCCATGTACCCGCAGGCCACGGTCTTTATAGGCTTCCTGTACGGCTGCTGTTTTAATGAGGTTCACGCATTGCTCCTGCACATTCAGCTCCACGAGCCTGTTGTAGCGCGCATCCATGTCTTCGATGGCATCAAGCTCTTTGCGGTGCAGGCGGTATACATCGCGGATGTTCCGCAGCCAGGGATTTAAAATGCCCATGTCCTGCTGATTCATGGCTGCTTTTACGCCACCGCAGTTGTAATGCCCGCATACCACCACGTGATTTACCTTCAGGTGGCGGATCGCATAATTGATCACCGACATCACATTCAGGTCCACATTGTTCACCAGGTTGGCAATATTGCGGTGAATGAATACCTCTCCCGGCTTCACGCCCATCAGGTCTTCCGCGGTTACGCGGCTGTCGGAGCAGCCGATGTATAAAAATTCCGGTTGCTGGCCTTTGGCAAGGTTTTCAAAATAATGGCTGTCGGCAGCGAGCTTTTCATTCACCCAGGCTTTATTATTTTCAAAAATTTGGTCGATGGATTTCATAGTTGCATGTTTGTAAGATTAAGAGGCATTTAAAGAATTAAACTCATCAATAGTGTTCCGGTAAAAATAACTGTTTTTAATACCAAAGAGAAAGATCAATAGTTGAAATCTTCCGCAAGCTTCGACCAGGGAATTGCTTTGAACTGTTCTAAAATATGCTGACTGAGAGGAAACGCGTAGTCATCCTGGTACCAGACGATGGTTAAGGTAGAGCCGTCCATCTCCTGGTTACGGGCAGGCTCATAGCTTGTAAAATTCGCCACACAGGTGATGCCGGGCATTTGCATGGGTGTTCCGAATGGGTATTTTTTTTCATAAGGAATAGGCGTCTGTTCCGGTTTTATTATGTGAACAGCATTGGTATAGGTATGTTTCCGGGCCTCTTCTACCACGCGCTGAAGAATTTTCTCATTCATCCGGTCGGTAGGTAAGCCTTCCAGTAAGCCGCCATAGGTTCGCCATTGGTGCAGGGATCCCATGTTTACATCCCGTTTTTGTTCGACCGTAAAAAATGCTGACATCATTTAATCTTTAAATCCGTTGTGCTGATGCGAACCATCGCAATAAGGTTTGTTGGCGGAAGCCCCGCATCTGCAAAAGGCCGTCACCTTATTTGGTAAGGAAGTCGCCTCGTCCTTATGCTTTAAATGAATGTGCCCATGTACCAGCAAGGGCCCGTTTGGCAATACTTCCACAACAGGTTCGCCGCTGGCCTTTGTTTCCGGCTCTTCCTGTTTGTCATTGTAATAAAAGCTCAAAGCGCCCGAGGGGCATCCCGTCACGCGTTCGATGATGGCTTCCGTATCTGCGCCGTGCGGCTTGATCCAGGGTTTTTCCATCGGGTTGAAGACGCTCTTCAAACCCTTTTCTCCTTTCCAGCAAAGCGTGGAATGAATGCATACCGATGGCTTCCACACAATGGTGATCTCTCCGTTGCTATAGGTCTTACTGATATCTTTCATTACTTAAACCGCTTGTTGTTGTGTTTCTATTTCCCGGATCAGGTCAAGCAATTGCTGATCCAATGCCTCATCCGTAATGCCTTTTCCCGCTTTAAAATTTTCGTCGAACGAAGGCAGGGAAAACAGGCCTTTGATATCGGCGCCGTAGAGCGGCAGGTGATGCTTCGCGAATTCCAGCACCGCTGCGCCGCCCCGTCTTCCGGGCGATGTAGCCATCAATAGCATGGGTTTATCGTGGAATACCTTTGCCTGCTTGCGTGAGATCCAGTCAAACACATTTTTAAAACCCGCATTGTAGCACTTATTATTTTCGGCCAGCGAGAGGACAATGAAATCGCAGGAAGCGATTTTGTCAATGAAGCGGTCCACACTTTCCGGTGAGCCGATCTCTTTCTCAAGGTCGAGGCTGAATAAGGGCATCGGAAAATCATTGAGATGAACCACCTCTACCTCATATCTGGTAAACCTGCCGGCTGCGTAAGCCGCCAGTTGTCTGTTGATGGATCCGGAACTGTTGCTTCCGGCAAAAGCTAATAGTTTCATAATTGATACTAAAGTACGAATTATGAGATCAAGTTTGAAAAAAACAAAAGCCGGTGGCTGTTAATACAAATACCCACCGGACCAACTTATGGTGTTCCGGTGGGCATGCTTAAGATGACAGGCTTAGCCTATAGGTGTACGATAGCGCGGTTCAGTTGCAGGTTTGAGCTCACCACAAATACATCGGCCTCGTTGGCATTGACGCGGCTGATAATGGCCGGCCTGGAAATGATGCGGCCATGCTGCAGGTCACGCCAGTTTGTCCATTCAGGAGCGACTGTCGTTTCCGATGATACTTTTACCTGTGAGCCCTGCACGGAAAAAGCGATAAGCTCTCTGCCAGTATCGCTGGATACAGCAGCCTTGCTTTCGGCATTGAGAAGAGCCGGCACATTTTGCAGGGTAAATCCGCTCCATTCGGTCCAGTTGCCGTTAGGCGCGATCTGAAAACGGTGATAGAGTTTATCCGTGCCTTTTACAAAAATGGCCAGCCTGCCATCGCCCCTTCTGGTGATGACCGGATCGCCGGTGGCAATGCCTCCGAAGTTCATCCAACCGAAATAAGCACCATTCGGAGTTGTCTGGAAATTGATATACACCGCATCATCGAAGCCTCGCGCCACCACATGGATGCGACCTGCGGCGTCGGTTGTGGCAGACGGAGTGCCTTTAAAACGGACATTGGCAGGCATATCTTCCCAACCCGACCACAAGCCTCCGAATATCCGGTGGTAGTTTTTATAGATGCGGTCGTCCTGCTGTATGGCAAATACTTCGAGGCGTTTGTCCAGGTTCATGGTTACGGCTGCATCTGATTTTAAATTTCCACCCAGGGAGCCCCATCCCGACCAATCATTGAGAGAGGTCACATTAGGGTTGTTCTGGTAACGGTTGAAAAGTTGGTTATTGCTGCCGCGGGCAAAGATTTCAATTTTATTACTTTGATTGAGGATAGCAGCGACATTGCCTGTGAAGCGTTCATTGCCCGAAAAAGTTTCCAAGGCAGAATAGTTGCCTGCGTTTGCCCGGCTGCGGCTTATCTGGTTGAAGGGATTACGCACAAAGACTTCGGTAGTGCCATCGGCATTTTTGATGGCGAAAGGATCGGAAGCGGCTCCGCCGTTAAGGATTGTCCAGTTGGTTGGCAGAGCCTGGGAGGACACGACATTGAACCGGATGCGGTTGTGCGTGTTTGGAACCAGCCCGTCAAAAACAGGGATCTGGTGGCCCTCGTTGGAAAGAGAATAAACACCTACTTCCCATAAGCCCGGCGTATTATCAAAGCCACTGAGCTGCCCGCTTAAGGTGATGCTGGCGCCGGCGGCAAGGCTCGTTTGTGTATTCTGTTGTCCGTGCAGGACGTCGCGATTAGCTCCTGCCGGGTTACGGACATAAATGTGCAGATGGTTAAACGTGGCGGTGGATTCACCGAAATTCCGGATCGTGAATTGATAGCTCAGGCTGGCATTGGTAGCAACGCTGGGCGTACCGGTGCCGGCAAAGTTGGTAGAGCTGGCTGCCACTGCCAGGTCGATGTAATGCGGCTTGTCTGCTTCTGTGAAGATATCGGGATTGTTTGCATCGAGCGGGAGTTGCAGAAAATAGGAGGCAAACGGATTGCCCGTAGCTGCACCGCCATTGCTCATGTCGCGGTGAATCAGTGACCTGGTGGTGGGATCAAGGTCTATGGCAATTTCTTTGTTGGGATGATTGCTGTCGTACATGAAGAGGCGTTTGAGAGCGCCGCTGTCTTCATAGCCATATACCAATGTCTGGTGTCCTTTCAGCAGGTCGCCGACGCCTCGCAGTCCCAGCAAGACAAATTGCCGGCGGTCTATCCGTTGTTTGATTAGTTCAAAGTCCATCAATGAGCTGTTAAAGTCGCCCGGAATGAGGAAAGGCGCGGCGCTGAAGAACGTTTTGATCTGCATGTCGAGGATGTAATTTCTCAGGCGTCCCCCCACCGGCGGCAGGGAATCGGGTGTCTGAAAATCATTAGGTACCTGGCGATGGGTAGGGATTGGTATGTTCTGGCGGTAATAATTGAACACGCCGAGCGAAAGGCCGCCGCACAATCCACTGAGCCGGAGGCCGGCAACATTGGTCACAAAATCATTCCTGAAATGAAATCCGTGCAATGCCGGATTAAAATTAAGTTTTGGCATAAGATTAAGGTTTAAAAGTTTATACCCTAAAATTATAGCCAAAGAAAAGCGACCGCTACTACCAAATCCGGTAGGATAGCCAACTCAGGCTTCAAACCTTTAACGTCTTAGATAAGTCCCTGTTTTAGCGCGATGCTCACGGCTTCGGTCATGGATTCCACCTGCAGCTTCCCGTAAATATTCTTCATGTGAAAGCGAACCGTGTCATAGCTGATGCCGCACACCGAAGCAATCATTTTATAGCTGCGCCCGTCTACGAGGTGTGTCAATACCTCTGTTTCGCGCTCGGTAAGCCCGTAATGCTGCTTGTTTGGTTTTTGCTGAGAGTTAAACAACCTCAGGATCTTGGTAGCAATGCCCGGCGTGAGAGGAGCGCCTCCCTGGTAAGCATCATGCACCGCGGTTACATATTCTTCCGCCGTGGAAATTTTGAGAAGATAACCCGAAGCGCCATAGCAAATGGCTTTCAGGATCGTATCGTCATCTTCCATTACCGTCTGCATCAGGATTTTCAGATCCGGGAAATCCTGCCGCAGGGTTCGCAGGACTTCAAGCCCGGAGAGTCCTGGCAGCCTGATATCGAGCAGCAGCACATCGCAGGGATGATGGTGCAGCGTTTCTTCCAGGTTGTTGGCATGGGCCAGGGAAAAAACCAGCAGATGGGAAGAATGCCGGATGACCTCCTCCAGGCTTTTCCTGAATGCATTATTATCTTCGACAATACCTACACGAATGGGTTGCATATATTAATGATAAATAATTCAGGTAGAATAGCGTGTGCTCCGGACGATCCGGCACTCTAAAATCACATCGGTATATTGCCCTTTCTCAGAGGATACCTGTAGCGTTCCGCCTATTTCTTTTGATCTCTCCATCATGCTTAAGCGTCCGTTGCCATGGGTTGTTTTTGTGGTATCAAACCCGCAGCCATTATCTGAGATCTTCAGTTTAAATACCTTGTCGTGAAAAGATACCAGTATGCTGATTTGCTCTGCTCCCGAATGTTTCACGGCATTGTGCAGGGCTTCGCGATAGATCAGGTAAATATGCTTGCGCTCCATGTAGGTAAAGATAGGATCGGCTTCAATCTGGTTATACCTGAAGGAAAATACAATGCCTGCATGGCGGCAAAGCTCCTGTCCAAAGCGTTGCATTTTATCGAGCATGAGAATGAAATCATCGTTTCCGGGCTTGATGCTCCAGATAATATCGCTGATGCTCCGGGAGATTTCCAGGCTGGTTTGCTCGATGTTTTTGAGGACATCCTCCTGTTCCTGCGGACTTGCCGAGCGGGAGCCGAAGCCTGCAGAGAGCTTGATGCTGCTGATAGAGGCACCGATCTCATCATGGATATCGTTCGCAATTTCATTCCGCAGGGCCACCACCTTCAGCTTCTGGGATTGCCGGAATTTTTGCCATGCCAGCCACGCAAGCAGGGCCAGGATAGTGAAAGAGAGGATCAGCAAATACCGGTTCTTTTGCTCATTGCTGATCCGCGATTCAAACACCGCTTTGGTGCGCAATACATTCAGGCTGTCGCTCACCGCTTTCATCAGGTACTCGCTGCGGTACTGGCTGCGCACTGCGTTTAGCTGGTCCCTGGTATCGAAGAGGCTGTCGTTTAAGCGATTCATCAGATCCGTTACCTCGAAGGCTTTGGGGTAATCGCTCTTAGCTGCGTAGATCTCCTTCAGGATCCCGGCAGTGGCAACGGCGGCGTCGGGATTATGATGGCGCAGGCATAAATCCAGGGATTTCTTTCCATAGAGTAATGCAGCGTCCGCTTTTCCCTGAGAGAGATAGATCCTCGATATAAGCCCCAGGATACGCCCCAGGAGGCTGTGATCGGTCCCGGCCGCTTTTTGTGCTTTGTACAGGTAGCTCAGTGCGGCCGTATCGTTTTGGTGATGCATCAGCTGGATTTCCGCAAGATGGGACAAAACTTCAGCATCCCTGAATGTAAGCCTGTAGCGCTCGTTTACCTCCAGGCACTCCAGGAAGCCCTTCTCTGCCTGTGCAAAGTTTTTGGCGTTAAGATCGATGATCGACAGGAAATTCAGCGCTTCCGAATAGCCATCCATATCGCCCGCTTTTTTACTGATGCCCAGGCTCTTTTTCAGATAGTGTGCCGCTTTTTCATATTCATACAGGCGATAATAAATGAACGCGATTCTCCGGAGCGCCAGCGCAAACTGCCAGTCATCGCCTATCGCCTGGCTCATGGCAAGACTTTTTTCATAATAGTCCAGCGCCTTCGACGACTGATCTGTTTTACGGTAAATGTCACCGACGCTCATCAGCGTTCTCGCTTTCCCGCTCAGGTCATGCATCGCCTCGCTGATCGATAAGCTCTCCATAAAAAAGCGCAGAGCCGTTTCATAATGATTTCTCATCAGGTATTTGGTCCCGATATTGCCGGCAGCCGTTGCCATACCCGAAGAATCACCGATGGCTTTGAACAGGTGATAGGAGGCCCGGTAGCGGGCTTCTTCCTGTGCAGGCAGGTCCATTCGTCCCATAATCAGCCCTTCGTTATTCAGCGCTAACGCCAGGCAATGCAGGTAGAACTTTTTCAGAGAAAGGCTTTCGCTTCGGTAAAATGCCTGCCGGGCCAGGAGCTTCAGCTGTTGGTTGTCCTTTTCCCATTCGCCGTCAGGCGCCGTTTCAGAGAGCTGCGCCAGCACCTCGCAGCGCAGGGAGTCATTGCCCGCCTGTTTCAGAGCCATGCGAAGCGAATCTGTTCCATCTGTCTGAGCCGTGAGTCCCAAAAAGCAAAGGGAAAGAAATGCAGCGGTACAATGTTTCTGCGCATTCTGGAAACAGATCGTTATGAAACAGGGGATATGCTGCATGAAACAAATATATAGAATCATGCAGGAATAAAAAATAACTCCGGGAGTTCAGGGTACCTGGAAGCCGCGCGCACGTAATAATACGTGGATTCGCATTCAGTCGCTCTAAAACAGCAGCACCGGCCAGTAAGCCCTTGCTGTTTTATTCTTCGATGTCACGGCTCGTTTGCTCTTCTTCCAGATCGATCAGGGGCTGGTCGAGCAACTCTTTCTTCGTATTCCGGCTGTCGATGGATAAGAGGATGGCTGGTAAGAGCACAAGGTTCGTACACATCGAAACGATAAGCGTGAGGGACACAAGGATGCCCATCGCCACCGTACCGCCGAAGCTGGATGCCGCAAAAATAATGAAGCCGAAGAACAGGATGATATTCGTATACACCATGCTTAAGCCGGTTTCTCTTACGGCTGTGGAAATAGCCTGGGGCGCACTGAATCCCTTTTTAAGCTCCTGACGGTACTTCGTAAGGAAATACACCGTACCGTCGGAGGCAATCCCAAAGGCAATGCTGAAGATCAGGATCGTAGAAGGTTTGAAGCGGATATCGAGGAAGCCCATCACGCCGGCCGTAATCACCAGTGGGATCAGGCAGGGCAGCTTGGACAGGAGGATGATCCGGATAGAGCGGAACAGCGCCATCCCTACAATCGCAATTAAAATAATTTCGATGAGCAAACTTTCATAGAGGTTCGATAAGAGGTAATCGTTGTTCTTTAAAAATACCAGGCTATGGCCGGTAAGCGTCACCTTATAATCTTTCGGGTTGAAAATGGAATCAATCTTAGGCCTTAAGGAATCCACTAACAGCTTCATGTTTTTAGAGCCGATATCGGAAGCCTGGAAGCTGACCCGTGTAATGCGCCTGCTACTGTCCATAAAGGTCTGCATCACGTTATTCTGATTTTTGGCGGCTCCCGGCTTGAAGTATTCCGACAAGGCTTTCAGGTCGGTTACAGAAGGCAGCTTATAATATTTCGGTTTGCCGTCGTTATAGGCCTGGTTCGAAAACTTGATGGCTTCCACGATCGACAATGGCCTTGAGAAAACACTGTCTTCTGCAAACAAGCGCTGCATCGCCTGGATCTTATACAAGGCTTTGGCATTATTGGCAAAGAGGCCGTTCTCTTTTTTGGTATCGATGGAGATCTCAAAGGGAAGCACGCCCCTGAAATTCTTTTCGAAATATTTAAGATCCACATACACCGGATCGTTTTGCGGAAGGTCATCTACCACATAGCCTACCACATTCATCATGCTCATACCCCAGAAACAGATGATGGTGATTACCGTAATGGTAATATAGATGGCAGGGCGCTTGTGCTGTACCCAGCCGTTTACGCGGTCGAGCAGGGAATTGATGCGCCTGGCTTCCAGGTGATGCAGGTGCTTGGCCTTAGGCTCCGGTAACAAATTCAGAATGATCGGGATCAGGATCAGGGTAATGATGTAAGTCGTCATCACGCTGATCGCCGCTACCACACCAAATTCTACTAATAAAGAGCTGTTGGTGAAATATAACACACCGAAACCGATGGCCGTTGTAACATTGGCGAGGAATAAGCTCACACCGATGGTTTGAATGGTGCGCGACAGGGCTTTTACTTTATTGCCATGCAGGGCAAACTCCTTATGGTACTTATTAATGAGGAACACACAGTTGGGCAGGCCGATCACCATGATCAGCGGTGGGATCAGGCCCGTGAGCACCGTGATCTTATAACCGAAGAGCTGCAGCGTTCCCACCGACCAGAGCACACCAATGGCTACCACGAGCACCGAAAAGATCACCGAAGAGAAGGAGCGGAAGAATGCCCACAGCACAATAGCCGTCACCAGCACCGCCAGGGCCAGGAACAAGGTCATCTCGCCCGATACTTTTTTCATAATTGCCGAGCGGATATAAGGCATGCCCGAATAATGCATCTGTACATGGTGCTTTTGAGCAAAGGCTTCCGACACCCGCTTGATATCATCTACAATAGTCAGGCGGCGCTTAGAGTTCAGCTCATTCTTGTTAAATGTGATCGCCATCAGGTTGGCGCCCGTTTCCTGATTAAAGATCAGGCCTTTATAGAAGGGCAGGGAAAACACCTCGGTCTTAAAGCTGTCGACTTCCTGCTGGTTATTGAACGCATGGCTGAGTAAAGGAACAAACTCAAATTTTTCGAGGCTGTCGTTCTTCACGATCTTGTACAATGAGGTGAGTGACATGACGCCCTTGATGCCCTGGATGCCCCTGATGCTATCGGTAAGCCTGTACCAGTCGTTGATCTTGTTCAGGCGGAAGAAGTCTTTGTCCTCGAAGCCGATCACCATTACATTGCCATCTTCCCCGAATTGCTTTTTAAACCTCACATATTCCACATACGAGCTGTCGTCATCAGGCAGGATCTTGGCAAAATCGTAAGATAACTCGATTTTCGAGGTCTCGTAGACCATGAAACCCGTTACCGCCAGTAAGGCCAGAGTAAATGCTAATTTATGCCTGAGTAAAACGCCTGAAAAATAGTTCCACATAGTATGTAAAGATCTTTAATTATACCTATAACCTTGTGCCAGCCGATTACGACCCCAAAGGCTCAAGGGGCTAAAGTTAAAAGATAAATTCTAACTGTTTGAAAAAAAATACCCCGTGAAACTTTAAAAGTGTTAAAATTCTCACGCTTACCTGTTGCTCTTCTTCACCGTTTTCAGGTTCAGCAGGTTCATCGGGTTAGTGGTGAGGCCGGTGATACGCTTGCTCACCAGGCGGATTACCTGGTCGTAATAGAGAGGAACCACCGGAGCATCATCGATCAGCATCTGGTCCATTTTCTGGTACATGGCATTTTTTACCTCGCGGTTCTGCTCGCGGATCACTTTCTCAAAGAGGATATCGAACTCAGGATTTTTATAATGCGTATAGTTGGAGCCCATCGGCGCAAAGTTCTTACTATAGAACAGGCTCATGAAATTTTCCTCGTCGGCATAATCGCCTACCCAGGATTTCTTGAAGAAGTTGTACTCACAGCTGGCCACTGCCTGGCGCAGCACCGAAGGCTTATCGACACTCACCTTCACCCTGATGTTGTTATCTGCCAGTTGCGACTGGATGAACTCTGTTTGCTCGAGGTAATTATCTGTGGTATGCAGCGTGATCTCCGGCAGGTCTTTTCCTTCCGGGTATCCGGCTTCCATCAGCAATTGCCTTACTTTTTCAGGATCATAGGTATAGCCCTTCACGATCTTGTCGTTGAAAGAAGGTAAGCCATTGGGAATAAAACCTGCCGTAGCCGGGTAACCGACGTTCTTACGGAAATACTTCACCATCTTTTCCCTGTCAAACGCATAGTTGATGGCTTTACGGATAGCCTTTATCCTCAACGGCGATTTTTTTACCAGCTCCATGTTCTCATCGATCAGGATCCCCAGGTAATCCGTTTTAAGGAAGGTTTGTTTTTGCAGATTGAATTTTTTGGCATAAGCAGCCTGCAGATCCCCGTTTTTGTCGAGCACCTCGTTGATGTTGAAGGCATCGGCTCCGCTGAGCATATCGTATTTTCCGTTTAGCAGCTCCATAAAAGCCGTTTCGCGGTCTTTCACAAACGATAAGGTCACGGCATCGAGGTAGGGCAGGCGCTGATTTCCTTCAAATTCAAAATAGTTTTCATTTTTCAGGAGCACGAGCTTCGTGCCTTCTTCCCAGAGCTTGAATTTAAAAGGCCCTGTGCCTACCGGGTTGCGGCGGAAATCCTGGCCGTACAGGTCTGTCGCTTCCGATGGAATGATCGAGAAATATTTCATGGTGAGCACGCTCAGGAAAGCGCTGAAAGGCTCCTTGAGGTAGATGATCACCGTAGAATCATTGGGCGCTGAAAAGCCTTTGTAATTGGTCTTCTCCGAGCGGTCGATGTTGGTGAGGAGCGACATGGCGCTGCTGGTTTTGGCGTCGTACAGGCGGTTGAAGGAAAACACCACGTCTTTGGCTACCACTTTGCGTCCTTTGCCGTTCTCGAAGCAGGAATTATCATGAAAAAACACATCGTTCCTCAGCGTGAATGTGTAGGTAAGGCCGTCATCGCTGATGTACCAATTCTTCGCGATGCATGGCTTTACATGAAGCGAATCGTCCATTTGCAGCAAGCCGTTAAACAGCTGGTTCACCGGCCAGATGTCCTCCAGGTTGTTGGCAGTGGCCGGGTCGAGGCTGGTCGTACCGGCCATCTCGTTATAGTTGAACACGGTGCGCGTATCCTCTTCCGTTTTTGTATCGCCGCAACGGCTCCATAAGGTAAGAACCATAACAGGAAAAAGAATATAACGGAGGATAGCCGAAACGAGTTGCATGAGCGTAGTTGATATATGTATAATCAATATTAAGCAAATAGCCGCCTGTTTTTTTAAACTATTTCAACAGTTTTTCACAGGATTGTGTCAATTCTTACAAATTGCATAAATTAGTCACTTGTAAGCAGGGAGGACGCTCCCGGGGATTTTTCATGCAGTTTATAAAAACAGGCACAAAAAGACATTAAAAAATATGATTATGATCAACAAAATGAACCCACTGGTACTGATCTTGTTTTTGTTATTCCCGCTGATGGCAGGCGCTCAGGATGATGCCCTGGTAAAAGTAAGCCCCGAGAATGCCGCCGCCAAGCTGAAGCTGGGAAATTACGAAGATGCCCTGGGCGATTACCTGCAGCTGCTCAATGAGGAGCCCAACAACGAAAGCTTTAACTACAATGTGGCCGTGTGTTACCTGAACAGCAATGTCAATAAAGCCAAAGCCGTGCCTTACCTCGAGATTGTGACCCGCCGCGAAAAGCACGACCCCAATGCAGATTACCTCCTGGGCAGGGCTTACCAGTATGCCAACCGTTTTGATGATGCCTCCAATACCTTTAAAAAATTCAAAGCCGATGCCAAAGGAACCGTGTTCAACCTGGTAGATGCGGAATTGCAGATCCAGCATTGCATCAATGCCAAGGAGCTCATGAAATACCCGGTAAATGTGACCTTTCAGAACCTGGGGACAAATATCAACTCACCTTACAGCGATTATTATCCCTTTGTCACCGCCAACGAAGCCTTTCTGGTATATAACACCAAGCGCCCGGAAAAGAATGCGGAGAAAATGGACAACGGGATGTACCTCAATTCCATCTATATGTCCAAAGTGGTGAATGGCGAGTACATGAAAGCCTCTCCCATTGGCGCTCCTATCAATGCGGGCAATGGTGGCATGGAAGTGATCGGCTTAAGCGCCAACGGCGATAACCTCCTGCTGTACCTGCCGGAAGGAGCCGGCAAAGGAAATATCTTTCTCAGCAAAATGGATCCGCAGGGCAACTTCGGAAAGCCTGAAAAGCTGGATGCGAAGATCAATTCCGGTGGCGACGAAATTGCCGCTTCCATTTCACCCGATGGCACCATCCTTTTCTTTGCCAGCAACCGCAAAGGCGGCTATGGAGGCACAGATATCTACCTGTGCCGGAAGATCGGGATGAAATGGTCGGAGCCGCAAAATGCAGGCCAGGACATTAACACGCCTTACGACGAAGATTTCCCGAACATTTCCCCGGATGGAAAGATCCTGTATTTCTCTTCCAAAGGCCACACCAGTATGGGAGGCTACGACATCTTCAAATCCAATTTCGATGAGAACAATACCTTCTCCAAGCCTAAGAACATCGGTTATCCCATCAATACCACCGATGACGATATGAATTTCCGGATCTCCAAAAACGGGAAGTACGGCTACATCGCTACTGCCAAATCAGGTGGGCAGGGCGATTTCGATATTTACCGCGTGTCTTTCAGCGAAGTGGAGAATGATTATTCCGTCGTGATCGGGGAGCTCTCCACCGCAGATAATGCCGCTATTAATTATGCCGATGTGTTTATTTCGGTAAGCAATAATATCTCCAAAGAGATCGTAGGCAACTACCTGCCAAACCCTGCAACGGGAAGGTTTGTGGTGATCCTGCCTCCCGGCAAATACCAGATGCGGATCGAGGCTCCGGGATATAAAACCTATACCAAAAATGTGGAGATTTACGACAAAGCCTCTTACCAGGCGGAAATCGACACGAGGATCGAACTTTCCAAATAGGAAATTGTTTTTAGTACAGCATGGAATTCAGCTCAAAATTGATAGAACAGGCAGTGGCACATTTCTCGGCTCTGCCGGGTGTTGGTAAAAAATCGGCCCTGCGTTATGTATTGCACCTCATTAAGCAGGATGCACAGGAGGTCGGTAATTTTTCGGAAGTGCTGAAAGCCCTGAAAAGTGACCTCAAGTATTGCAATAACTGCCACACCATTTCCGACCACGATGTGTGCGATGTGTGCTCCAACCCGGCGCGCAACCACCAGCTCATTTGCGTGGTGCAGGATTACAGGGATGTGATGGCGATTGAAAACACAGGCTTTTATAAAGGCGTATACCACGTGCTGGGTGGCCTCATCTCGCCGATGGAAGGCATCGGTCCCGGAAACCTGACGATTCAGACTCTGGTGGATAAGATCGCTTCGCAACGTGTGAAAGAGGTAATCCTGGCGCTGAACGCGACGATGGAAGGAGAAACCACCAGCTTTTTCATTTTCAAAAAACTCGCCGCTTATGATGTGACGCTTTCTGCCATTGCGCGCGGTATTGCCGTGGGCGATGAGCTTGAGTATACCGACGAGGTGACGCTCGGCCGCTCCATTGTGAACCGCATTCCTTATAACAATAGTTTAGCGAGGTAGTAGTGCAAGTTTCCCGCAGATCCCGCAGATGGCACGGATCAAAACAGATTAAGAATATTATGGTCTAAAGATTTGTATAGGTAATTTCTTATATGTCCTCATATGTCTTATATGGTTTAAAGAAAATGGAACTGCCTCTTATTAGTTAGTTATCGGTAAGAACAACTTCGCGCCTTCGCGTCTTTGCGGGAGGATCGAACGATGATATCTTTCTTGTTCCCTATATTTTCTATGCTTCTATGTGGTTTGATTTTTTTTCAATTTCATTTATGGAAATGTAAGCATCATCTCATCCTAATGGAAATTTCTTAAAAATCCATTCGTATGAAGCATCTTGTTATTCTTGCCCTATTCTTAAATATAGTTAGCGCAAAAGCCACCGAAACAGAAAAGGTAATCAAATCAAAACCCGAGAAGATCATTGTGTACACGCAGGGCGCGCAGGTACATCGCTCGATGGCTACCAACCTGGTGGCCGGGCAGAACACCCTGATTTTTTCAGGGCTGGAGAATTGCATCAATGCATCGGCCATCCAGGCTTCGGGTAACGGAAACTTTATCATTGCCGAGATCCAGCATGAGATCCATTACCCCGAGCTCGACAAGGCAAAGCTGCAGGGCGATGTGCGCTATGGCAAGTTGGTGAAGAATATCAACGACAGCATTAAAGAGCTGGTGTATGCCCTCGAAGATGTCAACAGCAAGATTGATGTGCTGAGCACCGAAAAAAATGTGCTGCTGAACTACAACCTGTACAAAGGCCTTTCCAAAAAAGACAGCATTGCCCTGCTGAAAGAAGGATTGACCTACCTGCGTGAAAAGCTTTTCAATATCAATGCCGAACAGCTGAAGCTGAAACGCGAGAAGGAAAAGCTGGAAGGAAGAAGGGATAAGCTCAACGAGCGTTTGGCGAATATCAACCATGAGCTGGCCAACCAGGATCCCAACGGCGAAGTGGAAAAAACGGATTACCGCATCCTCGTGCATGTGATTGCCGAACAGGCCGGCCCTGCCACCATCAACCTGAACTATTACATTACCAATGCGGGCTGGCTGCCTTCCTACGACCTGAGGGCCATCTCCAACGAGCAGAATGTAAAGCTCACGTACAAGGCGCAGATTCACCAGCAATCCGGTATCGATTGGAGCAATGTGCGCCTGGTGCTTTCTACAGCTAATCCTAACCGCTCTTATAATATCCCGCAGCTATCTCCTTATTATCTGGGCTACAGTACTTATATGCGTAAAGCAGATCAGCAGGCTTATAACAGCGCCCCGGCTACTGCAAACGGCTATGCCACAGAAGATATGAAAACCCTGGAGAAAGAGGCCAGCACGGAATACGCCGCCGCGAAAGGAGCCTTTGAATTTACAGCCGTGAGTGAGAATGTGATCGAAACGGAATACGACATTAAGCTGAACTATAATATTCCAAGCGATGGAAAAGAGCACTTCGCAGCGATCCTTGTGAAAGACCTCAAAACGTTTTACAGGTACAAAGCCATTCCGAAAATCAATACAAATGTTTACCTCACCGCCGTTCTGCCGGATTGGGAAGACGCCATCACCATCGGCGGGCAGGCTTCCATTTATTACGATGGCTCTTATGTAGGCTCTACAAGCCTGATGCCGGGCGGTACGGAAGACACGATCTCGCTTTCATTGGGAATCGATAAAAACATTGCTGTCAAACGCCAGAAGATCAAAGACAAATGTTCTCAGAAGCTGTTGGATAATGATATCGTTCATCAATACACTTTTGAGATCACGATGAAAAATTCCCGCAGCTCGAAAATCGAGATTGAAGTGGAAGATCAGTTGCCGCTGGCTTATGATAAAACGGTGAGCATCGATCCGAAAGAGCTGTCGGGTGCGAAGCATGATGAAACCACAGGCATGCTGAAATGGCGATTGGCAGTACCTGCAAAGGATAGTAAAAAACTCTCGCTGGTATACCAGGTAAAAGCGCCTAAGAGCATGCCGGTAGCGATTAATTAAGTGTTAATGCGCGAGGGATGGAGCGGTTTGTTTGAGCTCCTTTATTCCTCACGCACCGGCGTGAGGAATAAAGAGCGAGTAGCGACAGCCCGACCCGGAGGGCGCGCCCAAATGACTAAACAGCAAATGAGAAAGAACCGTTTTCTGGCAAATGTCCGATAGGAATAGCATACTTTCAGGAATACAAAACAATATCCTTACATACCTGTTATCTAAACAGCTGCATTCCTGGTGCAGCTGTTTTAGTTTGAGTAGATACGCTTATGTCAAACAGATTCTTATTTTTGTAACATGTTCGAATACGAGGAAGCATTAACTCACATGTATAAAGGCGCCACTTATGCACCTTTGATCAGCTGGGATATTTCCTGCAAGCATATTTACGGCGCCATCAATACCGGCCAGGAACTGCAATGCCTGAAAACACTGGAGAAAGACCTGAACTGGGTGGAGTTCCCGGAGCTGCGCCTGCCGCTGCTCCATAAAAAAACAGTGGTGATCACCAACCTGAAAAAAGAAATCATCTGGGTGAGCCGCCGGTTCTATCACCTCACCGGTTACCTGCCTGCCGAAGCCGTTGGGAAAACACCGAGCTTTTTGCAGGGATCGCAAACCTGCAAGCTGGCGATGGGCCGGATCCGCGAAAACCTGAAAGCCCTGCAGCCGGTGAATGATAAGCTGGTGAACTATAAAAAAGACGGGCAGCCTTATCTTTGTAAGCTGGAGATCTACCCGGTCTTCGATAAGTCGCATACACCGGTCAATTTTGTTGCCATTGAGTCTGCCGAATAATTCTTCCCCTAAAGCCTGTGAGCGTTGTGGTGCCGCCTTTGTGTGCAAGCCCGCTGATATTTCCAATTGCGATTGTACGGGCATGGCGCTGAGCGCAGAGGAAACACGGTTTATTTCGGTGCAGTTCAGGGACTGTGTATGTAACGCCTGCCTGCTGCAATTAAAAGAGCAATACCACAGCGGGGAAAAAACCAAAGCTATATTTTGCTGGAGCGGAGGCAAGGATTCCGCTTATGCCTTGTACCAGGTGATTTTGGAAAACCGTTACGAGGTGAAGTACCTGCTGACGACAGTGAACAAGACCTTTCAGCGGATCTCGATGCACGGTGTGCGCGAAGAGCTGCTATTGGCCCAGGCCGGCGCGCTGGGCTATCCTTTGCTGAAAGTGGAAGTAGAGGAGGGCAGCAATGCGGAGTATGAGCGGCAGATGGAGGCCGTGCTGCTGAAAGCGAAGGCAGAAGGGATACAGCATGTGATCTTCGGTGATATTTTCCTGGAAGACCTGCGTGCCTACCGGGAAGCCAACCTTGCCAAAGTGGGGATGCATGCCGTGTTTCCGCTCTGGAAAAGACCGACCAAAGAATTGGTGCGTGATTTTATCGATCAAAAATTCAGAACGGTGCTTTGCTGCACCAACGACGCTTACCTGGATGAAGCGTGGGCAGGGCGCGAGATCGATGAGGATTTTCTCCGGGACTTGCCGGCGCATGTAGACCCTTGCGGTGAGAACGGCGAATACCATACCTTTTGCTTCGACGGCCCTGTTTTCAGATACCCTGTTTCTGTGCAAGCCGGCGAAAAAGTGTATAAGCCACTTGATCTGAAGCTGACAGAATCCTCTGAAAAGCCTGTCACCAAAGGCTTCTGGTTCATTGATCTTCTTCCTGTATAAGGCTTTGTAAAGGCCATCCGGTCGAAATACCCTAATTTAGGTATTATCCATACCTCTCTTTTTGTATATTTTTGTGTTTAGAATTAATCTAAATAACAATTTTGCCCAAAGCCCTCCCCATAAAGATCATCGTAGCAGACACTGCTTTTTTAATCCGTAAAGGACTCCGCACCCTTATCAAGGAAGATCCGAGATTTGAATACGTGACGGAAGTCGTTGATAATAAAAGCCTGCAACAAGCCCTTAAAAAAGAACTCCCGGATGTCCTGATCGTGGATCACTGCTGCGACGATTGTTTTTCGCTGAATGTGATCAAAGCCATCCGCCGGGAATACCCGGAGCTGCATGTCCTGGTCATTTCACATGAAAAGACGGCGGACGAGATCAAAAAAATCATCGGAACAGGCATCAGGAATTACCTTCTGAAGGATTGCGATGAGCAGGAAATTACCGATGCCATCATTTCCTGTGCTAAAGGCGAAAAATATTTTTGCGGGCAGATCATCGATGTGCTGCTGGAAAAGGAAATCTCCTCGAAAGACCATTGCATGACGGGAAGCATTACCGAACGGGAGATCGATGTGATCCGCGAGCTGGTGTCGGGTAAGCGGCCAAAGGAAATAGCCGATATTTTGAATATCAGTTATTATACGATTGTAACTCATAAGAAGAATATTTATAAGAAGCTGGGGATTAACCACAGTATAGAACTGGCGCAGTATGCGGTAAAGACAGGATTGATGAAATAATTCCGGAAGAGAGATACCTAAATTGCGGTAGGTGGATTACCCCCATTTAAGTATTGTAGCAACACCATTCCGAAACGATCTTTGCGGAAATTATTTATAATCATTCTAAACAAGATAGGAACATGAAAAAACAATTACTTTCCCTCGGGATCATTTTTATGGCCGCAGTACAGGTCAACGCACAGGCGGTTATCGTTGATACAGTTTCGGTAGGAGCAGGTTATGCCAACCAGAAATGGTACAGCTTAAAAAACGATGAGCAGGGAACTCAAAGCAAAGACAACTGGGATATTGCTTTCGAAATTTCAGGATATACGGCTGCCATCCTGGGCAACGTTCAAAAAACAGATTTCACGGTTTATAAAGCTCCTTATAAAATTTCGGATTACGCTGCAATTGATACAACCGGTATCCGCAACTGGCCTAAGATGTACAACAGCGATACAACCTGGACAATCGGCGCATTCAATACCGGCGGAAATCCCTCTAATCCTATGGATTTAGGCTGGGGGACTTATAATTCCACAACGCACATCATTACCGGCGACAGTACCTATGTCGTGAAATTATCAGCGACGTCTTACAAAAAAGTCAAATTCATTGACCTGAACGGTGGCGTGTACTCCTTTGAGTATGCCAACATCGACGGGACAAATGCCCAGGCAAAAACCATTACGAAAAGCAACTATACCGGCAAGAACTTTATTTATTTTGATATGACAGCCAACACAACTGTAGACAGGGAGCCGGCCAGCGCCAACTGGGACCTGACTTTTGTGAAATACATGTCCTATGCGCCGACCATTTATGCCGTAACAGGCATCCTGAGCAATAAAGGCGTAACGGTAGCGCAAGCCAATAACGTGACGGCTCCGGCGACTTACACGGCTTACGGTTCTCACACATTTACCACCACGATGAATGCCATCGGGCACGACTGGAAATCCATCAACATGACAACGTTCCTGTGGGATATCCCGGCTGATACGGTTTATTTCGTGAAGGCAAAAGACGGTGATATCTGGAAGCTGCGTTTCAAAGCTTTCGGTGGTTCCTCAGGCCCTGCAGCCGGTAACACCGTATTATCGAAAGAAAACCTGACCTCTTCTTCCGTAGGCATTGCCGATGTAAAAGGTAACATTGCTGCTTCCGTGATCGTATTCCCGAACCCGGCTTCTTCTGTGGCTAACTTATTATTCTCTGCAGAAGCTGAATCGACGGTATCGGCTACCATCACCGACATCAGCGGCAAAACCGTTGCGCAGGAAACGATCAACGTTAACGCGGGATTAAACCAGCATGCGTTGAACATCAGCGATCTGCAAACGGGTGTATATGTTATTCACCTGAATGGCGGAAGCTACTCTGTGACACAAAAACTGATCAAACACTAAAACATACTGGCCGGAACTTATAAAAGGTTTACCCCTCAAAAGGTGATTTTTTTCATAGGAAATAAGTTCCGGCCTTTCCACTTAAAATAACACAATATCAAACAAACAACAAGTACACCGCAAACTATGAAAACATTAACTACCATCGCAGCTCTGGCATTAACGCTCGGGCTTTCAGCACAAACCAAACAGCCTGCGCCCGCAGCCAAACCCACAGCTATTACAGGAAACAAAATGGAACAGGACAGGGCTTGTATTAAAAGCATGGTAGGGATCTATAAAGTGTCTTTCAACTTTGCAGAGACCTTTGCTCCCGATACCGGCTACAAATTTCACAAGCCTTATGCTGAAAGCGCCATCGAGTATGTGACACTGATCGAAGACTCTCCGAATAAAATCGTTTTACAGCACTTGCTGATCATCAACGACAGCACCATCATCAAGCACTGGAAACAGGATTGGGTATATGAGAATAAAGTGCTCTATAATTTCTACAAGGATAATGAGTGGATTAAAAACACCATTACGCCGGAGCAGGCCAAAGGCACCTGGACACAGAAAGTTTACCAGGTAGACGACAGCCCGCGCTACGAAAGCTTCGGAACATGGGTTCACGTGGATGGAAAGCACTTCTGGGAAGGCGTGAACGATTCGCCTTTGCCACGCCGCGAGTTCACGAAAAGAAGTGATTATAACGTGATGAAACGCCATAGCCGCATGGAGATCCTGGCCGACGGATGGGTACTGGATCAAAACAATGAGAAGATCATCCGCAACAACGGCGTTGATAAATTATTATGCTGGGAGCGCGGGATCGAAAAATTTACCAAAGGAAATTACGATGCAACGCCTGCTATTAAATACTGGGAGCGTGAAAAAAATTACTGGGCCGATGTACGCGCCGTGTGGGATGAAGTATATGCCAGCACAGCCGATCTGAAGCTGAAAGCCAAAGTAGACGGCTCAAGGTTATATGAAAGCTTATTTGAGCTGGGAGAAAAATCCTGCACAGGGAAAACCTATGTAGCGGGTTCTGCTAAAACAGAGATCAAAAAGATCATCGACGCTTTCATGAAAACCGCTTAAGAACCATGAACACGACTGTGCGCGGCGCTCATATCATAGGAAAACGCCTGGTAGATGAAGCCATGAGGCTGGTGAATACCCGGCAGGCGGTTGATATCAGGGTGTGCAAATGTGCCATGAGCGGCGCGATACAGCGTGTGATGAACGATTTTAAACACCATCGCCCGGCGGGCATGGTACGCTTCGATTTTTTGGTGGACGGACACCAGACATCGGTACTGCTCAACGCCGGTTATATTATTCAACAATACAGGGCAAATCATGTGCAGGCATAATATATTGGCGCATAACGAACAAGGCTACGTGGTTTCCTGCAAGGGTTGCGGAAGGTACCAGCTGGCATTCGGCACAAGCCTCACCACGCTCGAGCCGGCCGATTACGAGCGCTTCTGCGAACAGGTAGCCGGGCTGGCCAAATGCAAGCCTCATAAGAAAGGCACCGAAAACAGCAAAAAAATCTACCTCGATCTGTATTGCAACCAGGCTATGATGGTGCTTAACGCCAAAGAGCTGAAATCACTGAACGCCCTGCTCGACGAAGCCGAATTTACCAGGCAGGTCGGATTTTTATTAGAGGAATCACATATTAAATCACCGGAGAATTGAAATACAAGGTCCTTATCCTCTTCCTCTGTTTGACAGGCCTGCTTGCCAAAGGCCAGCAAATCCAGATCCTGTCGGCAGGCGATTCTTTGCCGGTTCCTTTTTCCACGCTCATCGTCAAAAATAAATTCATCAGCCTCGGGCAGACGGCTAATGAGAAAGGTATCATCAAGTACCGCGAAGGAGAGGCCGACAGCAGTAACTATACGATGATCGCCCAGGCAGTGGGTTTCGAGCGTTATGAGAAAATTGTGACAGGGATTGAGATTAACCGGACCAAAAAAATTTACCTCAGGCCGATGACCAATCTGAGCGAGGTGGTGGTAACCTCGCAATATGCGCCTACCACAACCGAGCAATCGGTGCAGAAGATCCAGGTGATCGATAAGGAAAAAATTCAGCAAATGGGTGCGGTGAATATGCAGGATGTGCTTTCCAACCAGTTGAATGTGCGCCTGCAGATGGATAACGTGCTGGGCGCGGGCATGAGCCTGCAGGGCGTCAGCGGGGAGAACGTGAAGATCCTGCTCGACGGCGTACCTTTGATCGGGCGGCTGAACGGGAACATCGATCTTTCGCAGATCAACCTGAACAATGTGGAGCGCATCGAGTTCATCGAAGGTCCTTTGTCGGTGCAATATGGTACCAACGCGCTCGCAGGAACCATCAACATCATTACCAAAAACTCAAGCACCAAAAAATACATCCTCGGTGTTTCCGGCTATTACGAAAGTATCGGAACGTACAACCTCAATGCCGAAGCCGATGTGTATTATAAAAAGCATAACATCCAGGTGAGCGGCGGCCGTAATTATTTCGACGGCTGGAATCCAACGGATGCTCCGTTCTTCCTGCCGAAGGACCACATTGCCGACAGCACGCGCTATAAGCAATGGAAGCCCAAAGAACAGTACTTTGCCAGCTTCGGATACAACTATACTTACAAGCGCCTGAACTTCGGCTTCAAGAGCGCTTACTTCGATGAGAAGATCACAAACCGCGGCTATCCGCGGGCGCCTTATGCCGAAAATACCTTTGATGATTATTACTACACCAGGCGCCTCGATAACCACGTGTTCATCAACGGCAAATTATCCGAGAGCTGGGCAGTGAATGCACTGGCCGCTTACAATTATTATAACCGCGTCAAAAAAACACTGTACAAAGACCTGACAACGCTCGGGGAAACCCTGTCTGCCAACAGCTCCGACCAGGACACCAGCAGCTTTACCTTGCTGATGAGCAGGGCTTCGTTTGTTCATACCAGGCCGGATGCGAAACTGAATTACGAGATCGGCTACGATGTGAATTATGAATCGGCTTTCGGAAAACGCATCACCAACCAGGTGCAATACATGGGCGATTATGCACTTTTTGTAACGGGAGAATACAAGCCCTGGCAGAAGCTGATCCTGAAACCGGGATTGCGCTATGCTTACAACACTGTGTATAACACACCACTGATCCCGTCCTTCAATATGAAATGGATGCTGAACAGCCGCCATACCATCCGCGCCAGCTACGCCAGGGGTTTCAGGGCACCAACGCTTAAGGAACTGTATTTTATTTTTGTAGACATCAATCACAACATCGTTGGCAATACCAACCTGAGGTCGGAGCAATCCAATAATTATTCGGTAGCCTATAACTACCGGACCAGTGTAGAAGGCTGCCGCGTGAAATTTGATATCAACGCCTTTTATAACGACATCAATAACCTGATCACGCTGGCACAAACAACGGGTACGGAATATTCCTATGTGAATATCGGGCGTTACAAAACACTGGGCATGCAGTTTACCAATAACTTAAAATTTAAGCGCTTCAGTATGCAAACGGGTTTTAACTATACGGGCAGGTACAACCAGCTGTCGGAAACGGAAGATGTTCCGGAGTATACCTTCTCGCCTGAGGTGTTGGAAAATCTGTCCTATAAATTGATTAAGCAAAAACTGACGCTTTCTGTGTTTTATAAGTACAATGGCCAGTTGCCGGGCTTTGCCATTGTGAATGACGAAGTGCGTCAAACGGCGCTGGCGGCCTATCACACCATGGATGCTACCGTATCCAAATTGTTTTACAAGGACCGCATCGGGATTACGCTGGGCTGTAAAAACATTTTTGATGTACAGAACCTGAGCTCTACTTTGGTAGCGGGAGGAGCACACAGCTCATCGGCCACATCGATTCCTTTATCTACCGGAAGAAATTATTTTATCAAATTGTCACTTAGCCTTACCAAAGAATGAGATCTGTATTGATTGTTGTTTTTGCCGCCTTACTTTGCTCCTGCGAAAAAAAGGAGTTGCCGGCTCCGGCCTTCGACAGGGGCGACCTGATTACCAACCAGGTGGACATGGGCTCTACCTATAAAAACCAGCTTTGGTTTTCCCTGGGCGAGAACAGGATTATCTCCACAAATATGCGGACAGACTGGGACCTGGCCTTTGAAGCGTCGGCCACCGGAAACCACATCATGCTCAATGGCTCCAAAGGGATGAAGGTGTATAAAACCCTGCACACCGATCTTTCCCAGGTAACAGATACAACAGGGCTAGAGGTTAATTCAAAAATAGATGCCCCGAGTGGAAGGCCTGACAGCACCGCCTTTGATGGCTGGGAGAATCCCAATACCGTTTACATTATTAACCGCGGCTACAGTGAGGCGGGCGTGCACCAGGGCTATTATAAACTAAAAATTGCTTCTGCCAATGCGAGCAATTACAGCTTTGAGTATGGCGATGTATTTGGTACACACCTGATGCAGGGAACTGTGAATAAACAGGCTGATTATAACTTTGTGATGTATTCCTTTACCACCGGTCATGAGGCTTACATTGAGCCTAAGAAAACGGATTACGACCTGTGCTTTACCGTCTATACGCATTTCTTCACCAATCCATTTCAGTATTACCAGGTAAATGGCGTCTTGCAGAACCAGTACAAAACCAGGGTGGTAAATATTAAAAACAAAGCCTTTATGGATATTGTGATTGGCGATACCTTAGGCAGGCAGTTTTCGGCCGACCGAAATGCCATCGGTTATGAGTGGAAAACCTTTAGCCTTAACACGAACCTCTTTACCATCGATCCGACGCATTGCTACATCATCCAGGATAACAAAGGGTATTTTTACAAGCTGCATTTTATCGATTTCTATACGACAGCCGGCATCAAAGGCGCTCCCAAGTTTGAGTTCAAGAAGCTTTAGAGGCAACGGGAAAATGAAGTAGTGTTTTTTGGCGTCCGGGCGCGCTTTCCGCTGCAATCTCTGCGCAAAAAGAACAGCGCAGAGGATTTTCGCTGCAATCGCTGACGCAGACTTACCGCGATGTGGACTTTTTCACTCAAAAGAGCAACCTGTTTTTTTATAAAAATTTACTGGAGCCGTAACGCTTGTGTCTTCCTTTCCTTAAGTAAGGGCTTGGGTTAATGTAACGCAGGGATATCTCATAAGCGCCTCTTCCTGACGAAGAGCTCGTGAGCTTAGACACGTTGATGTCATAGCTCAGCCCGATCACATAGTTCCTGATCTCATATTGCATCACGGCGATCACCGCATCTTTTCCTCTATACAGCGCTCCTATATTGAACACGTTGCTTAAGACATAGCCCGTGACTTTCGATTCGTTTTTGGGTTTGATGCTGACGAGCATACCGGCGACGTATTCTTTCTGAGAGCCCTGCATCTGGAAATAGGCCTTTGGCAAGAGGCATACGTTGGTATTGTCGATGCCTATGGTTCCCTGGAAATAGGCGATGGCCCTGGTGCCTAGTTTATTCGCTTCATCCTTATAAAAGGCTACATCCGATTTGTTGATATGAAAACCTGAGATGCCGATGTCGAAGATCCGCACGGTATTGCTCGACATGTTCTTTTCGCCTTTTTTGTAGCGGTAATTCAAACCACCGGCTACATCGAAAAAATTAAGCCGCTGCAGGTTGCCCAGCTGCTCACCTGTAGCGAGCGAAGCGTTGTACGATTTCCCGTCGTATTGTTCTCCCCACTGAAACGCTGTGTTGTTGATGGATCTCTGGTTATAATTCAATTTGATCCCGGCGCTTAAAGAGCTGTACTCATCCAGCTTGACGCTGTAAGCAATGTTGAATCCCGATTGAAGGCTTACAAAGGAAGCATCTCCCGACTTGTCATAATAGCAATCGAAGCCCAGGCCCAGGCTGCCCCTTCTCTTTTTTTGCGCGGGCTTTCCCGACACCGAAATACCGTAGCTGGTAAATGGCTGAGCCACTGCTCCCCATTGCGAGCGGTGTATGATGCCAATGTCAAGGTCATAATCGATTCCTGCATTAGCAGGGTTCACCTGGATCGGCATCGCGAAAAACTGCGAAAAGTGCATGTCCTGTGCCAGGGAAAGATGTATACTCACGAAACACAGGATGCTTATGAAAAGCGACCTGGATTTGTCTGTACTGAAGTTGAAATACCGGCTCATATACTTGTCGTTTTAAATGAATAATTTTTTAATGCATTTACCGTACTAAGGTGATGTTGCCTTTTTTAGAAACGGAGTCGCCGTTTTTTGTTTTGGCAGATAACTGGTAGACGAATACGCCCGCATTTACCGCCGTGCCTCTGTAGGTCCCGTCCCAGGCGGAGCTGACGTCTGTTCCTTCAAATACAATTTCTCCCCAGCGGTCGTAAATTCTTAAGACGATTTCCTGCAGGCAATTGCTGTACACTTTCAGCTCATCATTATGTCCGTCGTTATTGGGTGAAAACGCTGTCGGGATAAATACGTCGCCGCATTTGATCTTGATGTCCACGCACACAGTATCCACACAGCCCAGGTTATCGGTGATGCGGACACAGAAGGTTGCATCTTCCATAGGCGATACGCTCACGCTGCTGCTACTGCTGCCTTGCAGGTAGGCGTTAGGCAGCCAGGCATAAATGTCGCCCTTGCCGGAATTGAGAATAGCCGATTCGCCCTGGTAAATTTCCTGGGCAGAGGTGCTTATGGTTGCCGTAAAGAGCGCAGAGCTTTGAATATCGGCAAAGTAAACCGCCTGGCAGTTATTATCATCGCTGATGGTCAGCGTGTATTGCTTCGCACACAGATTCGTCACTGTATTTTGAGATGCTCCGTTTGGCTGCCAGGCATAGTGGTAAGCTCCTGTTCCGCCGCTGGCAGTAGCTGTAGCGATGCCATTGCATAAGCCGCAGCTGGTATTCGAAAAAGTTAAGACGCCGTTTAACGCTGAAGGTTCTGTGATGGTAAAGGAGCGAACCGTATTACAGCCGGCATTGGTTGATAAGGTACAGGTATAGACGCCTGCCGTTAAGCCGTTGGCGACATTGGATGAGGATGTATTTGGTGACCAGCTGAAACCGGTAGCGCCGCTGCTGTTTACGGTAATGCTTCCGTTGGAGGCACCGTTGCATAACACATTCGTGATACTGCTTGATAAGACGGATGGATAAGGAACAATGACAACGATTGCCTGCGCGCTTGAGGTGCAAACGCCCCCGTTAGAGCCGCTCACGGTATAGCTTGTTGTGCCGGGAGGACTTACCTGTACGCTGGATGTATTCTGTCCTGTGCTCCAGGTGTAGCTTGTGGCTCCATTGGCCGTTAAGGTGGCGCTTTGCCCGGTACAAAGGGTTGCGGAGTTAACTGCCACTGTTGGCGTAGGCGTTACGCTGAGTGTTGTTTGAGCGCTGTTAGTGCAGGTGCCGGTGCTTCCAATTACGGTGTAGGTAATTGTAGAAGCAGGACTGGCAATAACCGTAGCGCCTGATGAGGAACTTAAAGTAGCGGCAGGAGACCAGGTGTAAGAGCTGGCACCGCCTGCCGTTAATGCCTTGCTTTGCCCGCTGCAGATGGTTGTGGCGGCGCTCACCGTCAGCGTTGGATTTTGTATGACGGTGATAGTCGCCTGTGTGCTTGAGCTACAGACCCCGCCATTGGAGCCTGTTATGGTATATACCGTCGTTGTTGCCGGGCTTAGGTTGACAGAAGCTGTATTCTGTCCTGTGCTCCAGGTATAGCTGCTTGCTCCGGCGGCCGTTAAGGTGGCTGTTTGTCCGGCACAAACCGTAGCTGAATTGACAGCCAATGTCGGAGTAGGTATTACGCTGAGCGTGGTTTGTGCACTGTTGGTGCAGGTACCGGTACTTCCAATCACGGTATAGCTGCCTGTTGAAAGAGGAGTGGCTGTTACGGTAGCGCCTGATGAAGCGCTTAAGGTGGCGGATGGCGACCAGGTATAGGTTGTGGCGCCCCCAACAGTTAATACCTTGCTTTGCCCGCTGCAAATGGTAGTGGCGGCACTCACTGTCAGCGTTGGCGTTTGCGTGACGTAAATCGTAGGTGTTAAGGTATTATTGACAATACAGCTGGCCACATTGGTGCCGGTAATCGAATATTGTGTGGTGGCACCCGGGCTCACGGTGAAGCTGCTTCCCGACTGGCCTCCGGGATTGATGGTATACGTCGAGGCGCCCGCAGGAGTAATCACAGTCGTTTGCCCGCTACAGATAGAGCTGCTGCTGATGCTCTGGATAGTGATGGAGGCGCTGACGATGGCTACATTGACCGTGCCCGATAGAATGCAGCCGGAGCTATTGGTGACGCTGACGCTGTAAGTGCCGGCATGGACGGAAGAGGCATTCGTGATCGTCGGGTTTTGGGTAGTATTGCTATAGGTATTCGGGCCTGTCCAGGTATACGTGCCCACGCTGGAAACGGACAAGGTAATGGCCGAGCCTTCACAAACAGGGCTGTTGCTGGTGGGAGTGAGGGTAGAGGACCCGCCTACGGAAACGGTAATGCCCAGTCTTGTACTCAGTCCGCCGCAAATGCTATCCCCGACATAAAACGTGGTATTCGCCATAATGGGTGGCGTCACAAATACATTGCCGCTTCCAAGATACGTGCCGTTGGTGGCTGCATTGTACCAAACCCGGGTACCACCGGCGCAAAGGCTACTCGTTACCGTTAAGGTCGTTGTCTGCCCCGGACATACCGTTAAGTTGGCTACAGGCGTTGTGTTTGTTGGCGTAGGTACCTGCGACAATGTTTGTGTGTATTCAGCAATAAAAGCATCCTGGGCGCCGCTGCTTACCAGGTTCGCCGTTCCTGCACCGGGATCGAAATCAGCGGTTCCGTTAAAGTAATTGGAGAGAAGCACATTCAAAGAAGTAGGATTGACCACAACGCTGGAGCTGTAATCGTTGCCTGTGCCACCAAAGCTGGAAGCGCCCAGGTAACAGCCCATGTCGCTGTATTTGGAATAAAAGGCATCGTACAAGCCAAGTGTATTGCGGTTTGCAGCGGCCGGTCCCGGATCGAAATCTGCCGTCGGCGAATCAAAGCCCCCGGTGATGTACACGTTTTCGCAGTTATCGAGCTTGATGTCGGCAGGAGAGTCGTCGCCGGTGCCGCCAATGCTTTTGGCCCAGATGTAATTGCCGGTAGCCAGGGCGTACTTCGCGATGAAGCCATCGCCATTGCCAACAGCAGTCATGTTAAAGCCGCCGCCGCTGACGTTGAAATTACTGGTGACTTTATATTGCCCGGTCCAGTACACCGCATTGTTGGCCTGGTTGATCACAAGGCCCTGCCCGAAATCGTCCTGCGTTCCTCCGGCTTGCCTGGCCCATAGCAGCGCTCCCGTTCCATCGTAGGCTGCCAGGCAGGCATCATAGCCACCAAAGGGCGTGAGGTTATTGGTACCGCCCCTCATATTAAAATTGGTGGTACCGCTGAAATAACCCGCGACGTATAAATTTCCCGCGGCATCATTTTCCATGTCCGTCATCCAATGCCAGGCGCCGTTGGTGCTTAAGTTTCCGCACCACAAATAATTTCCGGCGGTTGTGTATTTGGCAAGCGCAAAATTCCAGGGAGCCACCACAGGCAGGGTAGCAACACCGGGCCCCGGATCAAAATCGATCCCGACGGTAGAGCACATCACGCCGATGTATACCTCGCCGGCAGCATCCACACTGATGCAGGGGCCATGATCGTTATTCTGGCTGGCCACATTATGCGCCCAGATATAGTTGCCATTTGTATCGTACTCGCCAAACCAGGCATCGATATTGCCCATTGAGGTTAAGTTCGCCACGCCCGGCCCCGGATCGAAATCCGCACTTTGATTTCCGTAGGCAAAGGAGCCGCAGACATACACATGCCCGGCAGCATCTGTTTTAATATCGTAACCCAGATCGTCGCTGCCGGTACCAATAGCATTCACCCATAAGAAATTTCCCGTAGGGCTGTATTTGGCAAAAAAAATATCGTCGCCGCCAACAGATGTCCGGTTGGCCAAACCGGGCCCCGGATCAAAATCAACGGTCGCTCTGAAAGAACCGATCACATAGATATTGCCGGCATTATCCGTTCTCATCTTGTTAACGGATTCATTGCCCGTGCCGCCAAAGCGGTTAGCCCATGAGTAGTTCAACTGAGCACTTAACTCATGAGTTATCATGAACAGGAAAATTATAGGGATAATTTTTTTCATAAAAACAGATTAAGTTTATTTACGAATTTAGAACATCGCTCCTCCGCTTTTTATGTTAATTGCATTTGAAATTAAGTTTCTGATCTGCCTTTTTTGTATCTTTAAGTGTTTTGTAGATGGTGATAGTATCTAATAATTGATAATTATAGGCACACCATACTCTCGTTTTGTAATTAATATTAAGTTTCTGAATAAACAGGATTGAGCAAAAAACCGTATTCGTTTAGTATAAGGATCAAGCGGTATGACAAACAAAAAGAAACCCTCCCTGCTGAAAGACCTGATCCATAGCCTGGAGCCGGGCGAAAAGCGCTATGTCTCGATTAACCTGGACCGGTTCAAGGCCGGCAATGATTACCTGAAGATATTCAACGCCATCCTGTTTTCGAGCCCGGATACCGAAAGCAATAACCTGAGCGAGATCTCAAAAAATATAGCGGTCATCAAGGTCCAGCTGTACTGGAAAATTTTAAGGATCCTCCAGCAGTATAAGAGTGAGAATAATCCGGAGATCAAAAAGAACGACCTGCTTTCGCAATACGCTATCCTCGAGGAAAAAGGCTTAACCGACCAGGCGTTGAAGGTATTGAATTACCTCTCTGAGTTTTGCAAAGAGCATCAATTCACCGATGACCTGTTGTACATCGAACGGAAAAAAATAAGGATCCACATCGAGCATAACGATCAGCAAAAGAAGGAACACTACTTGTCGTTGTTCAACAGGGAGTCGCTGAAAAACATTAAAGCCATCAACCAGGTCAATACCCTGTTAAAGATCTATTACCAGAATAAATTAAACCTGCAGTTCTTTAGCCTCAAGATCGATCTGAACGCCGTAAAAATTATCAATTCCTATGTCAACCGGTTGAAAGAGGAAGAGCTGCTCTCGGAGAATGCGATGTTTTTTTACCATTTCAATAAAAGCATCTATTATGTGCTCACCGGAAATATCAAGGAAGGTCTTCTTCATCTGAAAAAAACAATCAACAGCGTGTTTGGTGCCGGAAACCAGAAAGTGTTTTACTCGGTCCATCAGAACGATATCCTGGACGTCCTGTTTGAGCTCGTATACGTGAACCAGATCGACACGGTCTTCAAAAAAATGATCCTGGAGATCGAACAGCAATTGCTCAAAGCCAGGGGCGATATTACCCGCTTTCAGCTATTCAAGCTCGAAGTGGAATGTTATTTAAACTGGAAGAACGGAGACCTGAAAGAGTTTACCGCGTCGCATCACAAGCTGCTGAAGTTTAACCGGGAACAGCATTATGATATTTACAAAACAAGCCAGCCCATCAATACCGTCAGGGTATTTGTGGAAAACAGGGAGTATAAGAAATGCTGGTTTTTTATCAATAACCTGACCAAAGCGCAAACCAGGCTTCTGAAATTCGAGATCCAGCTTACCTTGAAATTGCTAAAGCTGGTGCTCAGCATCCTGCTCTCCGACTTTTCGCTGGTAAAAACAGAGATGAAGAACCTCAAGGCCTTTGTCGGGAGCACCGGCATTAGTAGCGGATTCTGCAACAGCGTCATTTCGATGGCCGAGCAGCTCATTAAGCTTCAGAAAAAGCAGGGCAGGCCAGGCACTTTAATAGCGGGCTTTAAGGCTCGGCTCGCCGATGTATTGACGCAAGACGATTATAAAATTAATTACGAGAAAATCATTAACTTTAATAAGCTCATTATGGATACCGTCTGAATATCTTAACAATTTAAACTGATATATGGATCCCTTATTTATTTTGAAAACCAATATATCTCCCGAGATCGTGTTTGATCCCGGTGCAGGATTGTTTGTCATCCGGGGAGAGTCTAGGCCCGAGTACCCTCAGAAATTTTACCAGAAAGTATTCGAGTGGTTCGACAGGTACTTTGTTCATACAGCAGCTTCCCCGTCCCGCAACAGCATCAACCTGGTGGTTGACTTCGATTATTTCAATTCGACAACAGCCAAGGTTATTTACGATTTATTGATCCACGTCAAATCGGGCTTTCAACAAACGGGAGGCCGCCTGGTCATTACCTGGTGCCACGATAAGATGGATGAAGATATGATGCACTCCGGCAAGGAGCTGGAAGCCCTTACCAAACTGCCATTCCGCTTTGAAGCAAAATAAGTAAATACCAGCAAGGATTATTCCTCGCTGGCATTCATCATATTCATTTTGCGCAGGAACTGTTTGCGCTTTTCAGGGCTGGCAGTCGTATACTGGAAGCCAGGTCCCGATTTCACTTCCTGTTTGCGGTCTTTCGGTTTCAGGTTTTTAATGTCGTTATTGAACTCCGCATTGCTGCTCACCACGCTCATCACACCTTTGAAGTAGCTGAAGAAGTACCAGGTTTGCGGATCGAGCTCAAAGTACATGTTGAAGGTATCGCCACCCTTTTTCTTGATCACCTGGATGTATCCCGGAACCTGCTTATACACTTCCGACTCGTTCACGCTGCCGATGCCTATTTTTCCTACGGAAATAAAGGAGTGGGTCTTCTCATCGTATTTAAGCTGAACGTTGGTCAGCATCAGTGTTTTGGAAAACTCTTCCGGGAATTTTTTAATAGTACCGTATAATTCGAGGTCAGAAATCGCCTTATCCGATTTTTCCTTTCCTAGGATCTCGGTGATCCCTTTCCGGAATACCGGGTTTGAGAAATCCACCGGAGCCAGCGTATTCTCATACACTAAAATATCCTTATACATTTTTTTCAGAGCGCCCTTATCGAAGAAGAAATCGATCGTGGTCATCATTTCAAAGGTGGCCGAATCGTTGATGGTGCTGTGAGTAGCCACGCCGATGCTGTTTAGCTTCACCTGTCCGAGGTCTGCACCCAGGTCCATTTTACCCTCGGCATATACCTTACAGTTTGTCGTGTTGAGGCTTATCAGGTTGCCCGGAAGGCTTTGCTCCACAAATTTTTCCTTGTTGGTGATAATGTATTCTCCCTTTTGCTTGTTGAAGCCCAGGAAGCCGCTGGCACCGATCACATCCACATCCTTACGCCCTTCTCGCAGGGAAAGGAACGTAGAATACACCTTTCCGGAGTCAGGACCGTAAACGATGGCCGAGCCGATATCTTTGCCTCCCACGTCAGTAGCGTTGGAATCGATCGGGATCAGGATCTCCTTCGGATCGATCTCCCCGTTGAATTTCAGGTAAGCTTTCCCGATCCTGCCACAGTTATGCACGATCTTCGTGCCTCCCTGGTAGGTGAGGAACTTGTTGGACGCAAAGAGGAACACCTTTCCGGCAAAGCTGAAATAATCGTTGAACTGGAATTTGGCATCTTCCCCGATCACACCTTCCGAAACCGTTTGCCCCGTTGTATCAGGCTTTATCGTATTGAACTGGATCAGGTAAGGCTTGTTATTCTCATCCAGGTATTGGTATTCGCCTTTCGCAATGTAGCTTTTGCGCCCGGTAATGTAGCCGCTCACATTGCGGATCGTATGGTATTTGGTAACCGTGTTAGCCAGGATCACCGCATTTTTCAAAGTATCCATCACCGCATTCTTTCGAACCACCACTTTGCCGGAATCCGGGAACATCCGGGCATCCGCCACATTGATGAACGGCACGTTGATACAACTGATGATGTATTTCCGGATATTGTAATTGGCTGCCGGCGCAATAAACCGCAGGGAATCCTGTTTCGGATGCACCGAAATAAACTCAGGCCCTTCAAGGTCGAGCGCATTCTCCACATTCGAATCCAGTTTTTTCTTATCGTCGCCCAGCTGGATCTCCTCGCTGTCCATAAACCATTTGAAACGGTCCATATAAGCGATGTATTGATTCTTAGGGAACCTTACGGTCGAGCCCTTACCATTAGCCACAAACTCGCCCACACGCTTATCCAGGTCCATTTTGGTGTTCACATTGTCCGAGGCAAAGGTGAGGCCTTCCTCCTCGATGGCCCTCAGGTGGAAATCGGCGGTATCGGAGAAGAACTGGTGTTGCTTAAATAAAATATTGACGGCCTGTATATCCGCTTTCACCAGGTCCACCGTGCCATGCCCGTGCAGCTCCTGTGGGCTTAAGGAATACCTGCCATTGAAAGTACATTTTCCGTTATACGATCTAAAAGCGCTGGCTTTATTGGTAGCATCCATCACATCCTTGTAAGGCATCCAGTGTACATATACTGTATCGCCATGCACCTGCGGAAACTCGATCGGGTCGATCTGCTCCTTGATGTCGTAGGAAGTAGCCATCGTATTCATACTATCCGGGAAGAAAATAAAATCCTTCGACTTGGTGGTCGAGGTCACATAGTTCAGGTCACCATCGGCCCTTAAGCCTTTATTGCTTAAGCGGATCTCGTTCTCAAACTTCGCTTTGCCGCCATACACCTGGTAGCCGCCCGGAGGCGTGCTCCTCACAAAACCCAGGGAGTAATCCGGTTGCAGCGACAGCTTTTCCCTGAAGGTAGGGAAGATTCCCGCCGATGAAAATTCCCCTTCAAATACCAGGCCCTCGTTGCGGAAGTTATCCAGGCTATCCATTGTAAACGGGTCCAGCTTGTAATAAAACTTATCCCTGTTGTAAACCCCTTTAAAAATCGTTCTCTTGTCGTAGTAAGTATAGCTCTCCTTGAAGCTCTGGAAAGTCGGGAAGGTCGGTGCTTTGCCATAGCCACTATGATTTTTGGGAGCGTCGATGCGTAGCTCGCCGTTCATGTTCTCGATCACCGATTGCACCCTCTTGAATGGATAGTTACCGTTAATATCGGGTTCCCGCGCTACAACGAAGATGCGGCAGGAGTCAATGGTTTTCATTTTCACTTTGAACATGTCGTAGTCAAAAACGAATTCCTTCCCGTGGAACTCAAACTTTCCGGAAGATACTGAGCCCGAGAACTCAAAGGTTCTGTTCTTTTTCAAAATGAGCTCTCCTTTTTTCGGGAACACAAATACCTTTTGCGTATCGCTCAGCAAAATACTTTCCACACCACGCACCGTAATGTCGTAGCTATTGTTGATGAGGCTCATGGTCGCATTGTCTTTATTAGGGAAAACCGAGTGAATCGTAATTACATCGTGATCCCTTTCGTGGCGGGAGTTTTTGATGTAATCGAATAAGCGCGGCTTAATGGTTACCATATCCGTTTCCGGTTCGTAACTGATAAGACCGAAAATAGCCATCTTAAAAATAATAGGGCGCAGGTCTGTTGCCAGGAACTTAATGTATTTGGCAAAGTCAACTACGGTAAAGGTCATGAGCTTGCCGTTGTTCTCATAGTACTCGTTCATTTTCAGCACAGGGCTTATCTTTTCCTGTCCCTTGATGTCTTCCAGCCTCGCCCTCGAGAAGAAGTCCTGGGATTCGAAGAAGGCTTCACCCTGCGTATTGTTCGGCAGGAAGTTAAAGGCAATCTTCGGCTCATCGGTTTTCCACACCAGCTGCTCGAAGTACATATCGATCTTGTGGTAAGTATTGAAGTAAGGCGACTTTTCGAGGCCGTCATCCGTTCGCAGGAGGGTGATCGTCTTTTGCGGCACCTGGTACACAAAGCTTAAGCCGGGGTGAACAATCGAATCTTTTTCCAGGTAAATTTTCACACCTGCAGGTTTCGCATTGATCTTATCTTTCGTCATGGAAAATGTCCGGGCCGATATTTCCAGGAAGCGCGCGTTGTTACGTTTAAATAAAAGCCTGGCCGGATTCTGCGCATTGCCGTAGCCCACAAATTTATTTCCGCGCATCCCGAAGCCCCCGTCGTAATCCACATCCGGATAAATGTTTTTCACGATCAGGCGTTTGTTGTAGGAGTCAAAACGCGGGTAGGTCGGATCGCCGTTTTCTGTCACGATCTTATCAGTAAGGCGGCCCATCTGAGGCTGATCAAAATATTGTTTTCCGGTGAATACCGCCGAGTCGGCCGTATAGCCGCCGGTTTTACAATCCAACGTAATCCGTTTCAGGTCAGCATACACGCCATCGCCCACGCCGGTGCGCTTCCAGCTCACGCGCCCGCCTTTGCCCGAAAATCTCCCGGTAGAAGGGTAGTAGGTGCCCTGGATGCTTTCAATGGTAATTGAGTCGCCACGCGGGCTGGCGCCAACCAGGTCGATCGTCGAAAATACCACTTTAGGTATCGAGTCGAATTCGAATTTGTAATTAGGCTGCACACTCCGGTAGCTGTAGGTCGGCGATTTATAAAAAACATTATTGGAGAAAATATTCTCGCTCATTTCCAGGTAGTCGCCATAGCTCTTCAGGTTTTTGGAGCTGAAAATCTTTTCGATGCAAAGCTGCCAGTTGTCAAATACAGCCGGGTTTTGCTTGGAGTCGATAAAGCTCACTACCGCATTAAGGTAGGTAATAAAGTAAGGATAAGGCTTCAGCTTGCGCTGCAACATGGCATTGCTCGTTTTATAAACGGCGGCCCTATACCTGGGGCTGAACTCCGGAGACTTCCACACTTTCTGAAAATCTGAAATATAGTCTTCCGCATCTTTTTTGTTCGCGGAGAAATCATAAAAATACTCATTCAGCTCTTTGATGAACTTAACGGAATCCTTACTGAACTCCGTCAGTTTTTGAGCGTGTGCAACTCTGCCGAAAACAAGAATAAAGGACAGAAGACAGATTTTTTTTAGCATAGGTAGTGGTTTTGTTGATTCTCAAATATATCAATACAGATCAAGAAATGATTCACATTTTACAAACAAAAGTTATACTTTTATGGAAAATTAACCATGACTGAACAGTGCCGGTTTTCTATAACGTCAAAAGTTCCGGAAGTCACACACGAAGCATCAATTCAGGATTCGGGCACTCTTCATCGTTAAGCAAAAAACAAACGTCAATACATCAATTACGAATTATCAAATTACCGATCACTAACCACTATTCCGTTATGCCATCATTCGATATTACCAGCAAGGCCGATCCGCAAAGTATGGACAATGCCTTCAACGTTGCTAAAAAAGAAATCCTCAACCGCTTCGATTTCCGTGACTCCAAAAGCGAGATCGAGCTCAACAAAAAGGATCTGATCATTAACATTACCACCGAGCACGACATGAGGCTTCGTGCGATCATCGATGCCATTCACAGCCGTATGATCAAGCAGGGCCTCGATCCACGCAGCCTCGATGAAAGTAAAGAACATTATTCATCGGGGATGTTTATCAAAAAAGAAATTAAGATCCGCCAGGGCATCGAGCGCGAAACCGCCAAAAAGATCATGAAGGATATCAAAGACAGTAAACTCAAAGTTACCGCGCAGGTGATGGACGACATCATCCGCGTGTCCGGTAAAAGCATCGACGACCTGCAAAGCGTGATTGCCCTGTGCCGCAGAGGCGAATACGAAGTGCCGCTGCAGTTTGTCAATATGAAATAAAGTAAGACGTCGAGTGTTTCCCCTGTGGAAGTCCGTTCACCAGCGTTTGCCACTCATGCATTCGTCTGTTCAGATCACAAAGAATATATAAAGCGCCTTCTGTACGCACAGTACAGGAGGCGCTTTTTTTTATGATGAACCGGTTTCTTCATCGCCAATACCTGGCCGGCTTTTTTTGCAAAGCTGAATTTCAGTGATTGTTTCCAGGGCCGGAATTACTCCTCATTTATGCAAGCGATAGTTCGTTCCGCAGGAGCAAAGCCTGTTAATACAGCCAGGAATCGGGGCTACCTGGCTCCATAGGAGCAAAACATTTTTTTGATCACAAGTCTATGGGAAGCCAGGCGCCGGGTTTCAATACCAAAATGTTAGGCAAATTTATCGGGAGTGAAGGTGTTTTTATTAGTATAGTGTTTAGTATAGTATTAGGTAGGGATGGTTTAGTTGCAGGCCTATGGCCCTTTTATTCTAAAAACAGAACACTAGTGCTGATTTCAGGTGGATAAGTACAGCAGGAGTTACGTCTTAAATAAAAGATTTGCAGGCCTTACTCGGCCAAAATAACATTTCGCAAAGCCGGAAATCCTGGCAGGAGGTGAAAACGATGGTTAATAAGCTAAATTGATGTAAAAATAAACTACACAAAATCAATACTTTACATGGGATTCTGAAAAAACTCAAAAAAACCCTCCGAAAATCCTTTGATTCTTAGAAAAAGTCTATACATTTGCAGCCCGTTATTTGAGTGTTTGTTTACAGAAGGAGAGAGGAAGAAAAAGATTTTTAAAATTTTTCTTTGAGAGTTAAAAAAGATGTGTAAATTTGCAGCCCGTTATTTGACAAGCGAAGAGTACTAGAGAAGAAGTTGGAGGAGATTGTTTTTAGAAAAAGATTTAAATTTTTTAAAAATAAATTTGGTGGTTAGAAAAAGAGTTAGTACTTTTGCAGCCCGCAAATGAGAAAGCGGAAGTTCATTAAGAGATTGAGAAGTTAGAAAGAGAGTCGTAAGATTTGAAGTTTAACTAGAAAATAATAAGCGCTGAGCTTATGAGTTACGAGAGTAATGAGTAGGTGAGGTGAAGTTCTTTGAAAAAATTGAAACCAAAAAAATGTAGCAGATAACTCTGAAATAAG
>CAZIYT010000007.1:0-138169 GCA_964543545.1 uncultured Flavobacterium sp.
GTTTTTAATACCTTTGATAAGTCTACCGCTACTGCACACAAGATCATTCAGTCCAGGAGCTAAAGCGCAAAGGCCTTTACCAGATGCTATCCCCATAGATATCGCGATGCACAAAAAAAACTCAGTATACACTAATACGGAGGGAATTGGGCTTTATACACATCCCCTATCCCAAAATAACAGACAGGGAATAACAGCGCAAAGCGTTTTATCCAACCCAGGAGAATAAAGACCAAAACAAATAGTCCGGCACCATTTCCACAAGATCCAAGACACCACTGAATAAATAATTTCTTGATGATTAAACCTTTCCGAAGCAATAAGGTCGAAGATGCAGCTTAATTAGGTAAATTTGTTATATGCAGCACCATTCTGATCAGGAAATACTGGCTTTCTACCGCGATGAAACCTCGCAAAACATGGCCCTGCATTACCTGATCCAAAAGTACCAGCAAAAACTGTATTGGCATATCCGCAAAATTGTGATCAGTCACGACGATACCGATGATGTGCTGCAAAATACCTTCATCAAGGTGTGGAAAGGCCTCGCCGGATTTAAAGAAGAATCCCAGCTGTTTACCTGGCTTTACCGTATTGCAACCAACGAATCGCTCACCTTCCTGAAACAAAAGGCAAGGGCCAATACAACCTCTATCAACCCCATTGAATACCAATTATCGAAATCACTGGAAAGCGATAATTACTTTACAGGAGACGAGATTCAGCTGAAGCTGCAGAAAGCGATCCTGACACTGCCCGAAAAACAGCGTATCGTGTTCAATATGCGCTACTACGATGAAATGCCCTATGAGCAGATGTCGGAAGTACTGGACACCTCTGTAGGTGCTCTCAAAGCATCTTATCATATTGCCGCTAAAAAGGTCGAAGAATTTTTGATATCGCATTAAACTTTAAAACTGAACAGACATCCAACTACCGATGAAACACCACGACGATAACTTACCTGAAGATCCGGACTTCTCCTTCAACAAAGGAGAAAAGCGTCCGTTCGGTTTGCCGTCGGATTATTTTTCATCCTTTGAAGAAAAGCTAAAGAATAAGCTGGAAGCGGAAAATGAATTGAACGAGTTTCCGATTTTATCTTCCATTCAAAAAGAGCGGGTGTTTGCGCTACCCGAACATTATTTCAGCGAAGCAGAAAAAACACTGGAATATAAAACCGAGCTGGCGGCCTATCCAACCCTGGAGAGCCTTACCAGGCCGGCAGTAGCAGCCCTCGAAGAAGATTATCAAAAACAGCTGATCGAATCACTAAACTATAAAATAGAGCTGGTGGATGAGCTAAAGCCCTATCCAACGATCTACGGCCTGGATAAGGTGAATATCTTTATCGCTTCCGGGGCTTATTTCGAGGCACTTGCCGGGCGTATAAAAGAGCGGATCTATTCAGAGCATACTGAGCGTGTCTCTGTTTGGGATAGCTTATGGAATGTTGTATTCGGAGGAAGAACGGCCTGGGCATTCGGCGTGGCGCTCATCATAGGGCTTGCATTTTACTTTAACCAGAAAACAGATCTTATAACGGAAACCGGCGATTGCAAAACACTGGCCTGTCTCGAAAGGAATGAGATCCTGAACAACAAGGCGATCAACAATTTTGATGAGGAGCAATTGATGGACCTGGTAGATGTGAACTCGCTCGGCAAACAGCTAAACCTTGACATCGCCAAAAAAGATTCGCTGAGCGGCAAAGAGGTGATATTGCAGGACACAGATACAGATGAATTATTGGATGCTTTATAAATGAAAAGGATCTTTACATATTTACTGATTGCGGTATGCTGCCTGGCAGGCTTATCGGCCCTGGCGCAGCCCGTGAGCAAGCGCGATAAGATCGATGCCCTGCGTGTGACTTTCATCAACGAGAAAGTGAATTTTACCGCGGCGGAGAGCCAGGCTTTCTGGCCGCTCTATAACGAGTATAACGACAAGATTGACCAGGCGCGCAAATCCTTCAGACAGCAATGCGTGAAGAATATTGATTTTACGACACTTTCCGATAAGGAAGCGGAAACCTACCTGAACGCCGAGCTAAGCCTTAAGCAAAAAGAATATGAGCTGTACAAGGAATATTTTGAGAAGTTCAAAAAAGTACTGCCGGTCAAAAAAGTAGCTTTGCTCCGACGGGCGGAAGAAGAGTTTAGAAAAGAACTGATCAGGAATATCAAAGCAAATGCTACGGAACAATGAGCCGCGCTCTGTTGATAGGATGTTTGTTAAGTAGTTTTGTATGTTTCCATACAAGCCTTTTGGCGTTTCAGCGCGATAGCCTGAAAACAGCGAAGCCTGCAAGGCATTACTTCAAAACGACCATTTACACGGATTTTTACGGCACAGGAACCCGCGACCTATCCGGGAAAACCTTTGTGTCGGATAAGCTGAAAACCTACCGTACCAATCAATTCACGCTGGGCTTTAACGCACCGGTTTTTACACAGGACTTTTACCGGAAAGACAGTACGCGCATTTCCAATCTTCATTTTCTGCTTACCGGAAGCTATGCCGCAGTTGCGCCTGAGTTCGAAGGCATTAAAACGAAGCATCGCTTAAGCAAAACATCGATCGGGCTCAGGGCGATATACAACACGGGTCGCAAAAGTATTTTTTATGTCGAGCTCACGCCCTTCACCACACTCGACAACGGCTACCGCTACACACAGAAGTACCGCTTTGCTACCACGGTATTGTATAACTGCACGGTGAACCCGTATTTCAGCTTTCGCCTGGGTTTTACACGCTCTTTTATTTTTGGAAACAGGAACCGCCTGCCATACATTGGTATCCGGGTGGGGAAGATGGATGGTGTGAATTTCAGCGTGCAGTTTCCGCGAAGCATTACCTTTAATGTACCGGTCGGTAAATTCGTGAAAACAAGTTTATACACCAAGCCTTTGGGAGGATTGTATTCCTTTGCCAATGTGGATTCCCTCTATTACCTCAACAACGATCAAAGCATCAATTTCGGGCGTTATGAATTTATCGGAGGGCTCAGGGTGGATGTGCTCCCTCTGAACTTCTTTAACTTCTATCTCAGCGCCGGATTTACAACCCAGAATTACATTGGCTTTTACTCCGAAACCTTCAACCGCAGGAATAAAGGTAGCCTGGATCCTTTTTACAAAGAAAAGATCGGTAACAGCATTTACGTGAATTTTGGGCTGGTCTTCAAATTCGGCAGGGCGAAATCCATTTATAACAATTACAACCTCTATGATGCGCAGGACCTCAACAACAAGGACGCGGATAACATCAGCAACGGCAATTCACAAATTCCGGCCAGGTACAAAAAAGTGAAAAGTGCCAAGCCTTCCGATGTACAGGACCTGATTGATACCCAGGATTTTTATTAGTGGGACTTGATTTTTGGAGGGTGATAGCTGCATCAAAATCATAAGTTGAACTAATCCCGCCGAATGGCGTGATCTTATTAAGACTATTTATAGATTATGCGTCATGGCGAACCGCTTTTCGCGGTGAAGGAATCTCATGCATTTGTGAGACCCTGAAACAAGTTCAGAGTGATGGTTTCGTAACAAATGTGTTCTTAGAAATGACGTTCTGAAAATTACCCCTCAAAGGTCTTCAGCTCAAGTTTCTGCCCGTCGAACTCGGCGTAGGTGCAGTAGTTGAACCATTCGCCCAGGTTGATGTAGCGCGAATTTTCGGCCACTTCCAGGTCGAGCGGCAGGTGCCTGTGCCCGAAGATAAAATAATCGACATGGCGTTTTTTGATTTCTTCCTTGCTGAAGCTGAACAGCCATTCGTTCTCTTCGCCAAGGAAGTGCTTATCGGAATCGCCTGTGGTGATGCGGCTGCGCCGGCTGGAGCGGCGGGCAATCCAGAAGCCCAGGTTAGGATGAAGCCTGTCAAAACACCAGATCAGGAAAGGATTCGTAAAGCATTTTTTCAGGAACTTGTACCATTTATCTCCGGGGCCGAGGCCATCGCCGTGCCCGATAAAAAATACTTTATGGTTGTAGATCTTTTCAATCGGCTCGTGATGTACCTGTACATTCAGCTCCTGGCCAAAATAGTCACGCATCCACAAGTCGTGGTTGCCGGTGAAAAAGTGAACGGGAATCCCGCTGTCGGTAATTTCGGCGATCTTGCCCAGCAGGCGCGTTTGCCCTTTGGGAACAGTGTATTTGTATTCCCACCAGAAATCGAAAATATCGCCTACCAGGTAAATCTCCTCAGCGGTTGCTTTAATCGAGTCGAGCCAGCGAACTACTTTTTTTTCACGGGCGAGGCTAAGCTCAAGCGTAGGAACACCCAAATGGAAATCGGATGCGAAATATATTTTTTTACCAGGTGTCATTGTAGAAAACCGGAAATAAACTGATGCGGTTTTATATTGTGCAAATTTAATGTAAATCGTATGGTATCAAAAAATTTATCCTTGCCAATCGCTTTCAGGTTGGTTTTAATGTCGCTGCTGTAGAGCACCGGAATATAGACCTCGAAAATGTTTTTCCAAAGGCAGATGTTGATCCCGGCATCGTACAGGACACGCTGGTTCAGCAAGCCTTCGTTGAACTCGCTGGCACCAATATCCACAAACAACCTCAGCGGGATCTTTTTCACCGTTGGCGATTTGAGATTCAGGGCCAGCAGCCATTTCGATGATTGACCGAGGTAGGTAAAGGTTTTGAAAGCGCCGTCGCCTTCCACGAACTGGGCGAAGGGCAGGCCGTTGATCTCGTTACGGCCAATGTAATTGTAATCGTAGAGGTAATCCTGGGAGCCGCTGTAGCCGCTCATCCGGAAACGGTAATCTTCTTGGAAGTTATTTGCTTTATAGGCAAAGGCGCCTGCAAACAGGCGGATATCGAGGCTATTGTTTTTTGCAAACGTGAGCGCATAATTGATCTCCCCGCTCAGCTTTACAAAGCGGTCGTTGTGTTGCGCGCTGATAGTGGCATAAAAGGGATTGATCACACGCTTGCTTTCGAGCGTATAGTACAGGTTATTAATAACAGTTGTGCTCAGGGCATTGGTCTGGACAATAGACGTGGTCTTCACTTCTGTACTGATATTATCGCTCATCAGCACATTAGTGGTATAGCCGATGTGCTGGCTGATCTTACTGAGCGGGTCTTTCCTTTTTAGCTCTACATCCACCGTGCCTGCAAGCTTGTAATAATTCAGATCCTGCGAATTGAAATGCGTGCCGTAAGCCTCATTGAGGTAAGAAGCATCGTAGCGTTGATAAGCAAAGGTTTTGGCTTTGGAGCTGAGGGTGATTTGCCGGATCCATGTTTTGCGAGGCAGGATATTCCAGGCAATCTCTGCAAAACCTACCGGCGAACGGGTACCAAAGGCATACATCGGGGCGAGGGTAAACTCTACTTTTTTTTGCAGGAAGCTATAATTATAGAACGCGCAGCCCAACATAAACTTATTATGCGTATTGTAACCGGCTATTGGCAAGTAGTTCAGCTGGTTGTAGCGCGGATTATCTACGCTTCCTACAAAACTTAATTTCAGGGGTTCCGCTTTTTTAAAGAGTCCGCGGGTGCGCATGGAGTTGTTCTTCCGGTTGATCTCCGGGATAAATTCCCCGTAATCGATCCTGAACTCATCAATCTCCGACGGTGGAAATTCGATGACACGCTTAGTCTTGTCCGGGATACCGTTATACCATACGGTACCCACAAGCTTCCCGTCTTTAAGGCCCGAAACCGATACAGGCGCCGATACCTTCTTTACATTTTTGATCAGGATCGCATGGCTCCCGTCTTTAAACTGCTTATGCTTTAAGATCTTGTAGTCTATTTTCTTTTTGGTCACCAGCATATCAGCCACGAACCAGTTCAGGTCGGCATTAAAATAATACTGCAGGGTTTTAATAAGGTCCTCGGGGTAGGGGTGCTTGAACTTCCATTGCTCGTTGTAGAACTTCATCGCCTCGTCAAATTTTTCCTTGCCCACATAGCTCATCAGGTAATCGAAGGTGATAGCGGATTTGCTGTAGACGATGGCGCCGTAATTGTAATTGGTGAAATACTGGGCCGGTGTCATGATCGCCTGATCGGTGTTTTTCCTGGCAGCCAGCAGGTATGAAAACTCGTACTGTGCTTTGTGTTTGAATTTATTCAGTCCGAAAAATTTAAAAGTGCTATCTCTTCCAACGAGGCTGGCCAGCGTTTTCTCCGGGTACTTGGTGCGGATGTAACGCATCTCGTAAAATGAATTGAGGCCTTCATCCATAAAAGCGAACTCGCGCTCATTGCTGCCAAGGATGCCATAATACCAGTTGTGCCCCACCTCGTGCATGATGGTCGTTTCCAGGGTAAAGGCATCGTTACTCTCACCGATGATCGTAATGTTGGGATACTCCATGCCACCACCGGCACTGATGGTACCATCTATAGCCGTCACATGATTATAGGGATAATCGCCGTTGAGCTCCGAATAAAAAGCCGTGGCATCGTTGATGTATTCCAGAGCATTGCTCCACAGCTTCGGCTCGTTATTGGTAAAAAAGGCCCAGGAATCTACCGTATTGCCCGAATAGGGGAGATATACCTTGCCTTTGAGCACATGAAAACGCTTATCGGCAAACCAGGCAAAATCATGCACACGGTATTGTTTGAAGCGGATCGTTTTGAACGCTGTGCTTGAGGGAGGAAAGGAATTATCGTTGGAATAGGCTTTATCCGCAATCATCTTTTCTGTTTCCGCAACCTTAGCCGCGAGCCATTCCTCTTCTTCGGGTTCGTCGATCCGGTCGCCTGTAGCTGCCAGCAGGTAATTCTTTGGCAGCGTAATGCTCACATCGAATGAGCCGAACTCACTGTAGAACTCGCCCTGATTCAGGTAGGGCATCTGGTGCCAGCCGTATTTGTCGAACACCGCCGGTTTCGGATACCACTGCGTGATGGCATAAGCCTGCCCGATGTGCCCCAGGCGGGAGATGGCAGCGCTCGGAAGCTTCACATGAAAAGGTGTGGTAATGGTGATCGTATCCCAGGATTTGAGAGGCTCGTCCAGGTATAGTTTGCAAATGTCGATGTGTTCCTTGTCATATTCCCACTTTGCAGGCTTCCCGTTTATCATGAAGTTCAGGCTATCGATGTAGCCCAGGTCTTCGGGTTTGGCAAAGTACATGGTGGTTTCACCAAGGCTCAGCAATTGCTTAGCCAATGCCGTCTCATTATTCTTATAGGCATTAGGCCAGAGATGGAAATAAATATAGGTAAGAGCCGTGTTCGAATTATTAATGTATTCGATTTTTTCAAAGGCACTGAGCTCGTGTGCCTCATCATGAAGCGACACATCGATCTTATAATTAACTTCCTGCTGGAAATAATTTTGTTGAGAAAAGAGTTGGAAAGAGAGACAAATAAAGAGTAAAGAATAGTTAAATCCTGGCATTGTTTCCCTTGATTAAAGATGACGATGAGCTACGAATATACGAATGTTCTTCAGATTAAGTTTCTACCGGGATTCGTATATCCTTAGGATCCGTAATTATTTCAATACCTCCGCCAGCTTGCTCTCCAGCTCGGCGCCCCTTAGTCCTGACGCCAGGATCTTTCCGTCTTTGCCGATGAGTACCGTGTGCGGGATGGATTGTACGGCATAAGTCTGAGCCGCTTCGCTTTGCCAGAATTTCAGATCACTCACCTGTGGCCATTTCAGTCCGTCTTTCTCAATAGCTTCCAGCCAGGCGTTGCGGTCTTTATCCAACGATACACCGTAGATCTCAAAACCTTTATCCTTGTATTTTTGATAAACCAGTTTCACATTAGGCATTTCCTTGCGGCACGGACCGCACCAGCTCGCCCAGAAATCGATCAGCACCACTTTGCCACGAAGGGAAGATAAGGCCAGCTCTTTATTATCAGGCGTAGGGAGAATCAGCTCGGGAGCTTCGTTGCCCACTTTGGTAGCTTCGGCACGCGCTACCATCATTTGCGTTTGTTGTACCATCGCATGGAACGATTTGATCTCGTCGCTGTTCGGGTATTTTTGTTGCAGGCCCTGGTCCAGCGCCTTGTATACGTCCATATAATTTTCAGGCCTGAGTTGCTGGATAGCCATAATGGAAGCAAAGGAACCGGTGTTCTCCCTGATCTTTTGAGCAACCTTATCGCTGTATTGAGCAATCATGGTCTCATACGGTTTTTGCAGCTCTTTCGATAAAGAGTCGGCGGTCAGCGAATCCAGTTTTTGAGTAATGAGCGCTGTTCTGAAAATATTTTCCAGGGAATCGGTGCGGCGTTTCTGTTGCTGCCCCATCACGTTGTATTCGAGGAAGAGTTTGGTATCGGGCGAGCCTTCGGCGCTGAAGGTATTTCCCAGGTCGCGCGCATCGCCTTTAATCACTACTTTTTGTGCCGAATCCAATACCAGCATCGCAAAATTGGCATTGTTGATCCGGAGCCTGTAAAAGCCCACCGATGGAGAATAATTGTTCAACAGGAAATCGCCCTTGTCGTCGATGGCTGCACTGTCAACCACCACGGTACCCGACTGGGATAATTTTTCGAGGTATACACTTTCGCCTTTTGAGTTCTGAAGGTTTCCTTTCAGCTCGAAGCCCGAAGCATTTTTGGAATCGGTGCAGGAATATAAAACGGCTGAAACAGCCAGTGCATAAAATAGAGGTTTCATTCGGTGATAGAAGTTTTAATGAGCTTCAAATATCTTATTTATTTTGAGATAAGCAATGCAGCAACGTTCAGAGTTTTAAAAGTTTAACAGGAAGAGGAACAGAGGCAGGATAAAAGACTATTAAGACAAAAGAGATAAAAAAGGAGTGAAGGGACCCCGGTAGAGAAAACATGCTTACGACTGCTGGCAGAGCGTAGCCGAAGCCAGTACTTAGTGTCTCAAAACTCAATTCAACTTCGCGGGAAGCACCATCACAAATTCCGGAATGGCCACATCGAAGGATGAGCGGTCGATCAGCTTTTGCATGGTATAGTGGCCGCTCATCTTGCCGATCTCGGTCGAAAAATTGCAGCCGCTGTTGTAGGTAAAGCTTTCGTTGGGCTCAAGGGTTGGTGTTTCTCCCACCACGCCTTCGCCTTCTACTTCGCGTTTTTCGCCAAGGGCATCGGTAATGTCCCAATGCCTTTTCATGAGCTTCACCGTATAGTCGCTTTTATTGGTGATTGTGATCTCGTATACAAAAAAGTAATAATTCGCCTTCGGATCCGATTGCGGAGCATAATAGCTGGTTTTTACAGAAATCTCTATGCCGTTGGTAATACAGTTCATCATCTTTACTATCTTTTAATCAGTTCTTGTGTTTTTCCGACAGCAGCTTGTAGTAATCCGCCGTTTTATAAAGTAACACATTATCGATCTTTTCAAGATCTTTTTCTTTGGCCCAGGGAAAATCTACCGGGAAACCGAAATTTTCATCCGCTTTCGGCTCACCGTATTTTTTCACAGCCTGGGTAAATAATCGTTTTTTGAGGCTTTTGTTTAAAAAACCGGCATCCGTGAGCCTCATCGTAAACAGGTAGCCGATGCCGCTTCCCATATTATAGCGTTCGTTGTAAAAGGAGTGGTAAATATCGTTGCCCGCATCAATTTTCAGGTCGCAGAACAAAAAATCGCCGAAGCCTGTCTTGATCAGGGGCGCCGACCACCCACCTTCCAGGCGTTTCCGGGCGGCATTGGTTTCCGTAATGCCGGGCAGATCGAGCAGATCCACATAGTCAAAGGGATCAACGGTAGAAAACAGGCCGCCTGCATAGCTGCAAAAGCCTCCTTCATCCTGAATAAAGCCGGCATAATCCTTATTTAAGCCTTCGAGGTAGGCATGTGTGCTTTCCGGAACCGCTTTATTCAGCACCCTGGTCTTTTTATATTTGCTTATAAAGCTCTGTAATGGAAAATAACTGTATGCCATTTGATGTGATCTGAAATCGTGCTCTGCTACTCTAAAATTAACAATAATATAGGCTTTATCTGAGAAATCCACAACACTTTTAACGAAATTAAACATCTGTAAATCAGCTTTTTAAAAATAAAAATTATTTTATTACCGGCCAAAATATAGCCTGAAAAGGCGTATATTTGTAGCCCGATTTTTAATTAAGGTAAAAGTCGGTACCAAAACCATAAACTAACCTCTTCGGTAACCTTAATTTACCGGATACAATTAACAAAAACAAAAATGGCAGACAAAAATGCCCAAGTTGGAAATCCGGATTTTGACTGGAACTCTATTGGAAAAAAGAACGACAATTATTCATCTGACGAACGCAACAAATTAGATGAAATGTATGGTAAATCGTTGAGCTCAATTACGGACTCTCAAACCATGCAAGGTACTGTGGTTGCTAAAAACAACCGCGAAGTAGTTGTAAACATCGGTTACAAATCAGACGGTGTGGTAGCTTTATCAGAATTCCGCTACAATCCTGATCTGAAAGTAGGCGATTCTATCGAAGTGTTTATTGAAAAAGCAGAAGATACAAACGGTCAGCTGATCTTATCTCACAAAAAAGCACGTGCAGGTAAATCATGGGATCGCGTGAACGAAGCGCTTGCCAATGACGAGATCATCAAAGGCTTTGTAAAATGCCGTACCAAAGGTGGATTAATCGTAGACGTATTCGGTATCGAAGCATTCTTACCGGGTTCTCAGATCGATGTGAAACCTATCCGCGATTACGATATCTACGTTGGAAAAACGATGGAGTTCAAAGTGGTAAAAATCAACAACGAATTCAAAAACGTGGTAGTTTCTCACAAAGCTTTAATTGAAGCTGAGATCGAAACTCAAAAACGTGATATCATCTCTAAACTGGAAAAAGGACAAGTACTGGAAGGTGTTGTGAAAAACATCACATCTTATGGTGTGTTCATCGATTTAGGTGGTGTTGACGGTTTGATCCACATTACAGACTTATCATGGGGCCGTATTAACCACCCTGAAGAGATCGTTAAATTAGACGAGAAAATCCAGGTGGTAATTTTAGATTTCGATGACGACAAAAAACGCATCGCTTTAGGTCTGAAACAATTATCTGCTCACCCTTGGGAAGCGTTAAGCACCGACATCAAAGTGGGTGATAAAGTAAAAGGTAAAGTAGTTGTATTAGCTGACTACGGTGCATTCGTTGAGATCGCACCAGGTGTAGAAGGTCTGATTCACGTATCTGAAATGTCATGGTCACAGCACTTACGCTCTGCTCAGGAGTTCCTGAAAGTAGGCGACGAAGTGGAAGCACAGGTGTTGACTTTAGACCGCGAAGAGCGCAAAATGAGCTTAGGTGTTAAGCAATTAACTCCTGATCCTTGGAATGTGATCATTGATAAATATGCCAAAGGTTCTAAACACACAGGAACTGTTCGCAACTTCACCAACTTCGGTGTATTTGTTGAACTGGAAGAAGGTGTTGACGGCTTAGTGCACATCTCTGATTTATCTTGGAGCAAAAAAATCAAACATCCTTCTGAGTTCTGCAAAGTAGGCGACAAAATGGATGTGGTTGTATTGGAAATCGATGGCGAGAACCGTCGTCTGTCTTTAGGCCACAAACAGCTGGAAGATAATCCTTGGGATGTTTTCGAAACAGTGTTCACCATTGATTCAATCCACCAGGGAACTATTACTTCAGTAAATGATAAAGGCGCTACAGTAAGCTTAACTTACGGTGTGGAAGGCTTCTGCCCTGCACGTCACTTAGTGAAAGCTGATGGTACTACCGCTAAAATGGATGAAGTACTTGATTTCAAAGTAATCGAATTCAGCAAAGAAGCAAAACGCATTGTTGTTTCTCACGCTCGTCTGCACGAGGAAGTGAAAGAAGAAGCAAGAAAAGCAGACAAAGCGACTAAAGCTGCTGATTCTGAAGAAACCAAAAAAGCAGTGAAAAAAGTGAAAGATAACCAGGAGAAAACCACTTTAGGTGATATCTCTGCTTTATCTGCACTGAAAGATAAAATGGAAGGTAAATAATCCAACCAAACAAATCAGGTGACTGAGCGTAGTCGAAGTCACCTGATTTAAAAGACAATCATCTGGCACGGGTTGCCTAATGAGAAATACTAAAAATCACGCCATGGTTTTTAGTTTTTGAGAGCCAAGCCCTTCACGATCCATCGTGAGGGGTTTTTGGTTTTATAGAACGCAGATGACGCGGATTGTTATGATCAATATGATGAGACAATAGAACACAGATTTGAGTGGATGTGGCGGATGCCACGGATTAGAACAACCTCCAAAGGAGGGGAATCGGAACAGCTTCGCGCCTCCGCGCCTTTGCGAGAGTATTTCTCTATGATACTTGTTCCCTATGATCTCTCTGGTCTTATATGGTATACTCTGTTCCCTATATTTTCTATGTCTCTATGTGGTTTAAGAAATGGAAGGTAATTTTCAATTCCGGAGTGGACTGGCAGCAATTTTGAAGAGAATACATAAGCTAATTATCTAAAAGCTGCAGCTATGAAATCTTCCCTTATCCTATCCATCCTTGCGGCAGGCGCTTTATTTGCCTCCTGCAAAAAAGAATATGTGTGCGAATGCACCAACCCCGGAGGCACGCTCACCGCTTTCCGCACCAAAGACACGAAGAAGCGGGCAGAGCAAAAATGCGAAGATTACTATAACCAGAATTACGGCAGCGTCGTTTTCAATGAAACTTCCTGTAAGATCCGCTAAGCGCAGGCCAGATAAATTTGCGTGGCTTTTGGAAAAGGCCTGTCAGGCGGCTGTCGTTGATGATATTTAATTCCGCTTATTCCTTTATCTTTCAAATAACCTTACCTTTACAACATGGAAGACGACAAAGAATTGTATGCCGCTTACTTCGGGCGGAGCGCTGATTATTACCTCGATGTGCTGGAGAGGTTCAGAAGCGGACAACAATTCGTCTTTAATCCCTATGCCTTGCTGCTTGGCCTGATCTGGTTTCTTTTCCGGAAAATGTACCGCGAAGCCCTGATGTTCTTTGCCATCTCCGCTCTGTTGGGCTTGATGCAGGCTTACTTTTTTCGCCTGCCGGCCATTGCTGCCCACCAGCAGTCCATCGGCTTTGTTGTGACGATCCTGCTGAATTTGTCTTATGGTGTATTCGGAAATTACCTGTACATGCGCAAAGCCATTACGGAGGTGGAGTTTGCCAAAAGCCAATCGGCTAATAAGGAAGAAGTGCTGGGTTATTTAAGCAACAAAGGAGGAACCACCATGCACCCGGTATTTATTTTAATTATCCTCTTCCTGGTGTATATGTTGCTGCTCAAGCACTATGCCGGTGTTTTATAGCAGACTCACAAGCGGTTGAGCGCCTCAACCAGTTTTTTTAATTGTGTATGGAGAGCTCCGTTGATCACACGGCCTTCCGCATCCAGCTTCGATTTCACACCTGGTATGTGAAGGCAGGCATCATCCGTGGTTTTCACGCCAAGGGTTTTCATCACTAATACTAAAGATTCATGCGCTTTCTCTCCCGAGCTGGAAGCTGTGATTAAAGCAACAGGTTTATCGGAAAATACCGTCGTTGATACCGTCCATTCCAGGGCATTTTTTAAGATGCCCGGCAGGCTGAACACATATTCGGGGGTGCAGATCAGCACGCCATCGGCAGCGGCAATAGCCTTCCTGAATCCGGTGACGGAAGGAGGCGTCTGCTCCTCCGTCATATCCTGGTTGAAATAGGGAAGCTCCGTTAAGTTTGTGTAAAGATTCAGCTCCCAGTTAGCGCCAGCAATGGCTTCCAGGGCTTTAATGATCTGTAAATTGGCTGATACCTGCCGCGTGCTGCCGCAAATGGCCAGGATCTTTTTGGGAAAGGAGTTCATATTCCGGGATTAGAAAAAGAGAGGAGAAGATCAGGCTTTGGCTCCCTTCATCTGCATAAACATATCGTTGAATCGCAGCCTGACGGTTTCAATGAACGCCTCATTTACCAGGGCTTTCAGGCCATCAACGGATCTCACGTCTTCTACATAAAATTTAAATGCCTGCTCCATAGGACCGGCTTCAAATTTCAGGATGAATTTATCATTCATCTGGAAAATGGAGATCGTCATGGAAGGATGGGGAATGGAATCAATGATGCGCATACAAGGAATTAATCTTTTTCAAAGGCTTTTTTAAAGTTCAACAGGTTTTTCAGTACGCCCATCGGCGTTGTGGCCCGGTCGCCGTCCTCGTGGATGCGGCCCAGGATGGATTTGGCAAGGGCAATAAAATGATGTTTTCCCGCCCTGGCCAGGGCTTCTTCCGCCTTGTCATCGCCGTTGACGATGTTGGCACAGGCCGCCCAGTCAAAGGCTTTGGCGTCGATCAGAAATTTAAAAGCTTTGGCATCGTCCCAGATCGCATTGACAAAGGCAGCCAACACAAACTGCTTGCTTTCAATCAGGAATTTAAAGGCTTTCTTGTCGTCGCGGATCGCATCGAGCACCGCGAGCAGCTCCTTATAATCGTTGTTAACGAGCCAGTTGAATGCCGCTACATCGCCCTGGATGTGGCTACACAACTGTTCGATGGCATAAGTGGAGTAATGTTTCATAGATAAGCCTGTGAGGACCTCTAAGGTACAAATAATTTCTGTTCCGCATTGGAAGGCAAGGGCAAAACAAGTTTCGGAAAGCGCGTTAAAAAGCGTTAAACCTCATTTTCGGCGATTGAAATAATAGTTACATTCGCAAACTATTGCCTTTGTAAACAGTTGTATTTATGCTTATTGACAATAAGGGGAAGCTAAATACGTTTTCCAAAGATTACTCTCACCAAAGACCTGATCCGATGTATAAAACAGAAACATCTTTAATGACAGATGATATGAAATTAAATGAAGAAACCAGCATCCCGGTTGGTACACGTGCTCTTATTCTTTCCAAGCTGTATTATAGCGTATTGAGTAAGAACCTGGAAAACCTGGATGTAGAGCGCTATTACTCTATTCTCAACTTCCTGTATGAGAACAATGGCTGCAACCAACAATATATTTGCAACAATCTGGCAATTGATAAAACCGCCATGGTGAAAGTCATTGACTACCTCATCAAAGCCGGTTTTGTAGACAGGAATGTGAACCCGGAAGACAGGCGTGAGCATTTTATTGTGCTGACCAAAAAAGGCCTGAAACAAACCGAAGAGATCGTGAATTCATTTAAAGCCCTTGACGAAGACATCTTTGAAGGCGTTACACGGGAAGACCGCGAGACCTTTGAGAATGTGTTGACCCATCTGACGGCTCACCTGAAGCAGATGCCTTCTACCGACCTGTTCTTCAATTATAAAAAGACGGGCAGAAAAAAACGAAAACAGATCTCTACTTCCCAGGTTAAATAGTAACCAGCAATACATCCCTATCTATGAAAAAAATACCGAATTGGCTTATCGTTCTCGTGATCCTCGGATTGTTGATCGGCTCCAAGTTTCTCTTCTTTAGTAAGAAAGAAGACCCGGCCGCCGCAGCCAAAGGAAAAGGCAATGCGCCTATCGCTGTTAACTACTACGTGTTGCAGCCCGATACCTTTAATAACGATGTGTTTGCCACCGGTAAGATCGGCGCCTTCAACCAGATCGAAATCCTGCCCGAAGTAAGCGGTAAAGTGACTTCTATCCTGTTTAAGGAAGGCGAAACGGTCAGCAAGGGCAGCCTCATGGTGAAGCTGAACGACGCCGACCTGCAGGCGCAATTGCTCAAGGCTAAAACACAGATGGAATTATCAGAGCTGAAGCTGGGAAGGCTGCAGAAACTGATTGCCATCAATGGCATCAGCCAGGAAGAGCTCGATGCGCAACAAAACGAGCTGAGTTCCTACAAGGCCGACCAGGCTTATATTACAGCACAGATTGCCAAGACTAATATTGTAGCGCCTTTCACCGGTGTGGTTGGCCTTAAAAATATCAGCGAAGGTTCTTTCGTCTCATCGCAAACACCGATTGCCACGCTGGTACAGGTAAAACCTTTGTATGTGGAATTTTCGGTGCCTGAAAAATACAGCGCTCTCTTTGCGAAAGGCATCGACGTGAAATTCTCCAACGATAATCAGGTAACCGACAAAGCGGAGCAAGCCAGGATCTATGCCATCGAGCCGATGGTGGACGAGAATACCAAAACCATCCGTGCCAGGGCCATGTATGATGGCAACAGCTCATTTTACCCGGGAAGTTTTGTGAAAGTATATGCGGAGCTGGGGCAGGTTAAAAATGCCCTGTTGGTGCCGACACAATGTGTAATCCCGACATTGAAAGGACAAAAAGTATTTGTTGTAAAAAATAATACCGCTACAGAAGTGCCTGTTACCATTGGTGTCAGAACGGATACAAAGATCCAGATCCTGGAAGGCCTGCAGCCCGGAGATACCATCGTGACCACCGGGTTACTGTCAGTAAAGAAAGATGCTAAACTCAAACTCTTAAAACAAAGCAGGTAATGGATTTAGCCTCACTTAGCGTCAAGCGCCCTGTACTGGCCTGTGTTATGTCGATTATCATTGTGCTGTTCGGCGCCATCGGTTACAAATACCTGGGCATCCGGGAATTTCCATCGGTAGATCCTCCGGTGATTACGGTGAGGACCAGCTACACCGGCGCCAATGCCGATGTGATCCAGTCGCAGATTACCGAGCCTCTGGAAAAAGTGATCAACGGGATCGACGGGATCCGTACGATCTCTTCCTCTTCCAACCAGGGCTCGAGTGTGATCACGGTCGAGTTTAACCTCAGCGCCAACCTGGAAGCGGCTGCCAACGATGTGCGTGATAAGGTATCGCAGGGCCTGCGGCAATTGCCCCAGGACATTGATGCGCCGCCGGTAGTATCGAAGGCGGATGCCAACTCCGATCCGATCATTTCCATGACGTTGGTGAGCGATACGCGCTCCCTGCTGGAAGTAAGTGATTACGCCGAGAATGTGCTTGCGCAGAATTTGCAAACCATTTCGGGTGTGAGTGCCGTACAGATCTGGGGGCAGCGCCGTTATTCGATGCGGATCCGCCTGATGCCTGAAAAACTGGCCAGCTACAACCTTACGCCGCTCGATGTGAGAACAGCGCTCGACAAGGAGAATGTGGATCTGCCTTCCGGCAAGATCGAAGGAAATATGACCGAGCTCACGGTAAATACCATCGGCCGCTTGTCAACCATTCCTGAGTTTGAAGGCATGATCCTGAAAGAGGAAGCCGGGAATATTGTACGCCTGAGGGATGTGGCGAAAGTAGAGCTGGGAGCGGAGAATGAAGAAACCATCCTGAAAGAATCAGGCACGCCGATGGTGGGCCTGGCGCTGGTGCCACAGCCGGGAGCCAATTACATCGACATTTCGGAAGAGTTCTATAAGCGCTACGAGCAGCTGAAACGCGATCTTCCGAAAGATTACACCATTAACATCGCACTCGATAATACACGCTTCATCAAAAAATCCATCGTGGAAGTGGAGGAAACGCTCATCATCGCCCTGGTGCTCGTAATCCTCATCATCTATTTATTTTTCCGCGACTGGCTCATCGCTTTCCGTCCGCTGATTGATATTCCGGTATCGCTCATCGGTGCGTTCTTCATCATGTACCTGATGGATTATTCCATCAACGTACTCACCTTGCTGGCCATCGTACTCGCTACGGGCCTGGTGGTGGATGACGGCATCGTGGTGACGGAAAACATCTTTAAGAAAATAGAAAAAGGCATGAAACCTGAAGAGGCTGCCATTGAAGGAACCCGCGAAATTTATATGGCGGTCATTTCCACCTCGTTGACGCTTGCGGCCGTATTCATGCCGGTGATCTTCCTCGAAGGCTTTGTGGGCAGGCTGTTCCGCGAGTTCGGTGTGGTGATTGCGGGAGCGGTATTGATCTCTGCTTTTGTATCACTCACCTTAACACCCATGCTCAATGCCAAGCTGGTAAAGAAAGACCCGCATAAGAAAAGTAAATTCTATGTATGGACAGAGCCTTTCTTTACAGGTCTCGATAACTGGTTCAAAAAAACAGTGACACGCTTTCTCGAAAAGAGATGGTGGGCTTTGGTGATCCTGGCGGTTTCTTTTGGCGCTATTTTCCTCTTTGGCTCACAGTTAAAATCAGAATTATCACCGCTGGAGGACCGCAACTGGCTGCGCTTGTCGATCACGGCGCCTGAGGGAACCTCCTTCGAAGCAACAGATGCTTTGATTGACCGTGTTTCGGGCTTTATCTCCGATTCGGTTTCCGAAAAGTCCGTTTGCCTCACTGTGACAGCTCCGGGCTTTGCAGGCTCCGGTGCAGTGAACACCGGCTTTGTGCGCCTGGCGCTTACGGAATCGGATAAGCGCGAACGCTCGCAGCAGGACATTGCCGCTTACATCAGTAAGAACCTGGCGCAGTTCCCGGAAGGAAAGGTGTTTGTGATCCAGGAGCAGTCGATCTCTTCCGGTGGAGGGCCACGTGGCGCTTTGCCGGTGCAATTTGTATTGCAGACGAATGATTTTAATAAGCTGCGTGAGAAGCTGCCGAAGTTCCTCGAGGCGGCCAATAAAAATCCCACCTTCCAGGGTGTGGACGTGAACCTGAAATTCAATAAGCCTGAGCTGATCATCGAGATCAACCGCGACAAGGCAAGAACCTTAGGCGTATCCATTGCCGATGTGGCGCAGACCATCCAGCTTGCGTTGAGCGGACAGCGCTTCGGCTATTACATCTCAAAAGACAAGCAATACCAGGTGATCGGGCAGGTAAACCGCGAGAACCGCGATGATCCGGAGGACATTAACCGGCTGTATGTGCGGAATAATGTGGGGGCGATGATTCAGCTGGATAACATCATTAGCGTTGTGGAAAGAAGCAGCCCGCCGCAGCTGTATCATTACAACCGTTACCAGTCGGCCACCGTGCAGGCCGGCCTGGCGCCGGGGAAAACCATCGGCGACGGCATCGACGCGATGAACAAGATCGCTTCCGAAGTGCTGGATGACAATTTTACGACGGCACTCACGGGCGCTTCCAGGGATTTTGCGGAAAGCTCCTCCAACATCATCTTTGCATTCGGCCTGGCCTTATTGCTCATCTATTTATTGCTGGCGGCACAGTTCGAAAGCTTCGTGGAACCTGTCATCATTATGTTCACAGTGCCTATGGCCCTTTCCGGCGCGGTGTTCTCGCTTTGGTATTTCGATCAGACGCTGAACATCTTCAGCCAGATCGGGATGATCATGCTCATCGGGCTCGTGACCAAGAACGGGATCCTGATCATTGAATTCACCAACCAGCTGCGTGAACGCGGCATGAACGTCCGTGAAGCCTTGATCGAAGCGTCTACGGCACGATTGAGGCCGATCCTGATGACGAGCCTTGCTACGATTCTCGGTGCCTTGCCTATTGCAATGGCGCTCGGTGCAGGTTCCAAAAGCCGCATGGGCATGGGGATCGTGATTGTGGGTGGATTGCTGTTCTCCATGGTATTGACGCTGTTCGTGATCCCGGCCATTTATTCCTTCCTCGTAAGGGATAAGAAAAAAAATAACGGCGACGGCAAAGATCTGCATCCTGTGGTGACCAATGAACACGGGCACAACGACAGCTTATCTGTAAAAGAAAACTAATCATGAGAAAGCCTTTTTATACGTTATATATCCTGATCCTCGTGTTGGGTCATGCTGCTGTAGCCCAGACCACGCTTACCGTGGAAGATGCCATCAAGACCGGCCTGGAAAAAAATTACAATGTGATGATCGCCAAAAATAACCGGGAGATCGCCAAAGTGCAGAATAACTTCGGGGCAGCGGGCATGTCGCCTTCGGTAACCGTGAACGGGAACCTCAACCTTTCTTCCTTAAACTCGCACCAGGAGTTCAATACCGGTGTGGTGCAGGACAGGAACGGCGCACAGGCCAATACGACAGGGGCTTCAGTGAATGCCTTCTGGACGGTGTTTGATGGCTTGAGAATGTTTGCTATCAAAAAGCGCCTCGATGCCAATGAGGAATTATCGGCTATTTATTTAAAACAACAAATGGAAAATACGATCTACGATATTGTGTCTGCCTATTACAATATCGTGAGGATCAATGAGCTCATCAAAGCAGCGAAGCAAAACCTCGAGATTTATGATGAGCGTTTGAAAATAGCGAAGCTGAGGCTGGAGATCGGCTCCGACTCCAAAGTGGAAGTGCTCCTGTCGCAATCGGATTATAACAAGGCCAAAACGGCTATCATGCAGCTGGAGCTCGATTTGCTGAATGCCAAAACGCAATTGAACACGCTCATCAACCAGCCGGTGGATACAGATTTCAAAACTACGGATTCCATCATGGTGAATTACAATCCGACCTATGAGGACCTGAAAAAAAGCTCCCTGTCTACCAACTCCGCTCTCCAGATCTCAAGGAAAAGCGAGCTGATCACGCAGCAGCGTGTGAAGGAATACCGCTCCGCTAATTTGCCCTTCATTCAGCTCAATGCATCGTATACGTTTTTGAGAAGCCAGAGCCAGGCGGGGATCGTGTTCCTGAACCGGCAAACGGGCCTCAATGGCGGCATTACAGCCAGCTGGCTATTGTTTAACGGCATGCGCAATCAGAAGCTGGTAAAAGAGGCAAATCTCCTGGCCTTGAACCAGCGCTATATCACACAGCAAACAGAACAGCTGGTCGATGGAACGGTATATGTCAATTTCAAGGCTTTCCAGATGAACAAGCAGATTGTGGAGCTGGAATCGCAGAACCTCAGCGATTCCAAAGACGTACAGGTGGTATCGCTCGAACGTTACAAGATCGGGAAAGCAAACCTGCTGGAAACCATCGAAACGCAGAAGAACCTGGAAGATGCCCAGGTGCGTTACATCAATGCACTCTATGCCATCAAGCTTGCTGAAACGGAATTGCTGAGGACCAACGGTGCGCTGATAAAATAATAGTTTAACTTACGTTGCTGCAGTTACGCCATCACTCACGTGGGTTTACCCGAAGTGATGAGTGTCATGGAATCAGCAGTGAACCAGCGCCGGGATGTGTGATGGCGACAGCCCAGGGCGCCCAACTAAATATAAGCTAATAGAAGTATACAGCCTACTGAGCATTAAAGCTCACACGCACCTTTGCAGTGATGGTGAGGTAACCCGGCTCGATGAGATAGTTGTCGCTTCCCATTTTATAAGTAAGCCTGCCGGCATTTTTTTTATCTTTCAGGTTATACCAGTTATAATCTTCCGTATTCAGATCTTCAACGGCATAAGCTTTTCCTAATGCCAGGAAAAGCCCTGTACTGAGTTGTTTGGCTTTTTTCTTCGCATCCGTCACAGCTTCTTCTCTTGCCTGTGTTTTATATTTGTCGTAGAAGGATGTTCGGTAGTCGATGTAGATATAGTCTCTGTAACCAAGGGTATAAAGCTCCAGCAAATATTTGTCGAGCTTTTTGAGATCAGTGATGGTCACGAACACTTCCTTGTAATAAGCGGCACTATCCAGCTGTATGAACGTCTTTGACATATCGGCTTCATTGAAATCGAAGAGCCTGATTTTGGTATCCTCTTCCTTAAAGATCTCGAATGCCGGCTTGTTGTCCCCACCGTTCAGCTGCTTTTTGATCCGGATGCCCAGGATCACATAATCCGGGATAACTTTTACAACCGCTTCGCCGGTAACACGGATGTGAGGCGGCTCTTGCGTGGTTTGGGATAGTGCCTGTAAACAAGCAAAGAGAAGGCAAAGGCTCAGAATAGGTTTCATAGTAAAGAGTAGGGGAGAAGGTTGTTACGGATCACAAGGCCTGATAGAGCCTCAGGATTTATTAAAACGCATCTGGATCACACCGATAAAGGCTTCCTTAAAGATCTTGGTGCTCATTTTGCTGACGCCAAGTACACGGTCGGTAAACATAATAGGAACCTCAACGATCTTAAATCCTTTTTTGACAGCGCGGTATTTCATTTCGATCTGGAAAGCATAACCCATAAACCTGATCTTGTCGAGCTCGATGCTTTCCAATACTTTGCGCTTGTAGCATTTGAAGCCCGCTGTTGTATCCTTTACCGGGATCCACAGGATCATGCGCACGTAGATGGAAGCGAAATAAGATAAGAGGATGCGTTTCATATCCCAGTTGCTCACATTGCCGCCTTTCACGTAGCGCGAGCCTACGGCCACATCGGCGCCCTTTTCGCAGGCTTCGAGCAGGCGAGGCAGGTCGGCGGGATTGTGACTGAAATCGCAATCCATTTCGAAAATGTAATCATAATCCCTGGCGAGTGCCCATTTGAAACCGTGGATGTAGGCGGTTCCAAGGCCCAGCTTGCCTTTGCGCTCTTCGATGTGAAGCTTGGCAGCGTAGGTTTTTTGCAGTTCTTTTACTTTGGCAGCAGTTCCGTCGGGCGATCCGTCATCCACAATGAGAAGCTCAAATTCACGTGGCAATGAAAACACCGTGTGGATCATTTTTTCAATGTTTTCAATCTCGTTGTAAGTAGGAATTATAACCAGGTTCTTGCCCATAAATCTCAAAGTGTAAATATAATATAATTAATGTGGTTTATGAAAAGCGCCAAGACTTGGGGATTATTTTCCTCTTCCTGTTAATTTAGGTTAAGCCCTAAGCTTATTTGGCATGGTTTTTACCTTGCCTCCTGTCAAAATAAATTAGTTTTGATCATGAAATAGCCATTTCCCTGTGTTGTGCAATCTTATGAAGATGAACTGGCCGGATCATTAAAAATAATAACTATGAAAGTTTTAATCGCCATCGCTTTTATCCTGCTCGGTTTGGCAGGCTATAGCCAGGATACGATTCCGAAGCCTGTAAAAACAACCGGTGTTGCCAGCTTTTACGCCTCGAAGTTCAACGGCCGTAAAACCTGCTCCGGACAGAAATTCAGCAATGATAGCCTGACGGCCGCCCATAAAAGCCTGAAATTAGGGACTTACGTGCAGGTAAGAAACCTCAAAAACGACTCTACCGTTGTGGTGAGGATCAACGACCGCTTGCCGAAGTCATCGAAGCGAAGCATCGATCTCAGCCAGCGGGCAGCCAAACAGCTCAATTTTATGAGGGCCGGCCTCGCCAAAGTGGAAATAACGGTACTGGACAGCCCGGATCCTAAGCCTGTCAGCAAGGACACCGCAAAAAAATAAAAGTCATCACTGCTTTGCCATAAGCAAGGAATTTTGCTTCGGCTCCCGGCCTTGCCAAATCATCGTTTTATTGAAATAATTAGTAATTTGCAGCGTAAAATTACCTGTGTATCAACGCAGGCCTAACGTATTGCTATGCCAACACTTCTTATAAAAAATGCCACGCTTATCAACGAAGACGAATCCTTTGTATCGGATGTACTGATCGAAGGCAATCTCATTACTCAAATAGACAGGGACATCATGCACGACACCGCCAAGGTAATAGATGCCGAAGGCTTACTGCTCATTCCGGGTGCTATCGATGACCAGGTCCATTTCCGGGAGCCGGGCCTCACGCATAAAGGTGAGATCTATACAGAGGCGAAAGCTGCCGTAGCCGGTGGTGTCACCTCCTTCATGGAAATGCCCAATACCAACCCGCAGACGGTGACGCTGACGGAGCTCGAAAAAAAGTACGACCGCGCCAAAGCCTGTTCGCTGGCCAATTATTCGTTTTACATGGGAGGCACCAACGTCAACCTCGAAGAGACGCTGAAAGTGGATTACAGCACTGTATGCGGCCTCAAATTGTTTATGGGCTCCAGCACCGGCGATATGCTGGTGGATAATGAGAAAACCCTGGAGGGATTTTTCTCCAAGGCCAATACGCTCATTGCCACACACTGCGAGTACGACCCGATGATCAAAGAAACGCAGGCCCGGATCGTGGAAGAATACGGTGAGGACCTGCCGGCTTATTTCCACCCGGTGATCCGCAGTGAGGAGGCCTGTTTCCGGTCCTCTTCCTTTGCCGTAAACCTCGCTAAAAAATACGATACGCGCCTGCATATCCTGCATATTTCTACTGCTAAAGAGCTGGACCTTTTTACGAATAAGATCCCTCTGAAGAAAAAACGCATTACAGCCGAAGCCTGCATTCACCATTTATGGTTCAATGAGGACGATTACAATAAAAAAGGCAATTTCATTAAATGGAATCCGGCCGTGAAAACGGAGTACGACCGCGCTCATATTTTTGAAGCGGTGCTCGACGGCAGGATCGATGTAATAGCCACTGACCACGCACCGCACACCCTCGAAGAGAAACAGCTGCCTTATCTGAAAGCCCCGAGCGGCGGGCCTTTGGTGCAACACTCGGTGCTGGCCATGCTTGAGTTTTATAAGCAGGGCAAGATCAGCCTGGAGAAGATCGTGCGCATGATGTCGCATAACGTGGCCGACATTTTTCAAGTGGAGAAACGCGGCTATATCCGCGAGGGCTATTTTGCCGATCTTGTGCTGGTAGACCTCCACAAATCCACACCGGTTACCAAAGAATCGCTCCTATACAAATGCGGCTGGAGCCCCTTTGAAGGCACAACGTTTTCTTCCAGCATCAGTAAAACGATCGTGAGCGGCCACCTGGTGTACGATGACGGAGCTTTTGACGAAAGCGTGAAAGGACAGCGCCTTCAATTTAAACGTTCATGATAAGGGCTTAGGTATGAATTGATTAACTCGTTTTAGTACGAAATATTACGTAATATTCCGCAGAAAAAAATTAACCTGGACCTGTTTACAACCTGTTTTGATTGTGCACCATTTTACTTTTCAGGTGCGGTATTTTTGGGGTTAATAAAAACCATTATCAAATGAAAAAAACAGCTACAATTATTGCTTTGGCATTAGGGATTACCAGTGCCTCAGCGCAGGATCTGACTTCAAAAAAAGGTGAGCCTTATTTACCGGAGGCAGGAGATTATGCCGTGAGTATCGATGCGACTCCGTTTCTGTATTATGCCGGAAATTTTTTCGGGAAGTCTAACTTTACAAATAACAACGGTTTGATCACTACCGGAAACCCGGCTCCAACCTGGAATTTCCTGAACGGGAACAATACCATCACCGGTAAGTATTTCGTAGATGCGACAACGGCTTACAGGCTGGGTCTGCGCCTGGGCTTTGCATCGGGTAAAGACCGCAGAATGGTGGCAGCATTGCCTACTTCTACGGTTAACTCTTATCCTGAGGCCGATGCTACTGTAGAAAATACACGTAAGCAAACCAGGACCAACCTGGGGATCACGGCAGGTATCGAAAAGCGTCGCGGTAAAACCCGCTTACAAGGGTTCTACGGAGCAGATGCAGGGATCTTTTTTAGCTCTGTGAAAGATAAATATACTTACGGAAACGACCTGGTAGGAAACGCAAATCCTGCAACAGCTGTAAACGTTGTTGCTGCAGATGATTTCGGAGGTGCTTTAGGTAACAGCAACACAACAACTACAAGCTTATCGACAGGCCAGGCAGGCGCTGCCCGTGCTTTAGAAGCAAAATCAGGCTCTACTTTCTCGTTTGGTGTAAGGGCATTCATCGGCGCGGAATATTTCATTATTCCTAAAATGTCTATCGGTGGCGAATTCGGTTGGGGTGTAGGCCTTTCATTAACCGGAAAAGCAAAATCAACCTATGAATCAGTAGGTCTGCCTAACGGTGCTACCAATACAACAGTAGGTGAAACAAACATCGAAGGCGGAAAATCATCAGGTTTCGGATTTGATACCGATTCAAGAAACGGTGTATTCGGTCCTAACGCGTCTTTACGCGTAACATTCCATTTCTAAGAAACGGAATAGGTTTTAAACAAAGAGAGCAGCACAACGCTGCTCTTTTTTTATGCTCTTATTTAACCGCAAAGCTGCAAAGAAGGCGAGGAGAACGCAGAAATCATATAAGGAAGGATATAGATGCTAAACTAAGCTTTAATCTGTTCTAAATCTTATACATCATAACCATCTGCGTTACCTGCGTTCAACTACAACGTCTTTGCGCCCTCTGTGTCGGCACTCCGCTCTCTCTGCGGTTAAATAATTAATCTTCCAGATTATAATTGTTCAAAAAGGAAAGATTGGTTACAAGAGCAGTCAAATCGAGTTATTATAACATAACGCTTCCTGACCTGTAACTTTCATGAAAAGGTACATTATATCATCTCATATGAAACTATTTTTACTGTTCTCTTTTCTGTTTTTCTTCTCCTGCCTATTGGCGCAGAATGAATGCGGACCTGCCACGGGTTATACCGGCACATCGAAAGAAGTATACCCGAACGGAAGTAAGAGGGAGGAAAACACCTACCTCAATGGTTTAAAACATGGCATCTGTCTGAGTTTTTATTTGGATGGTACCCTCAGAAGCAAGGAAAAGTATCAGTTGGGGAGATTAGAGGAAGTTTTACAAAAACCGGATAGCGACCACGATCTGCGAGACCACCGGCTCCTTTATCCGGTTCAGCACACAAGCAATACCGGCACCTCTCAGAAAAATAGTCCGCCTTCTTTATGGACAGAGAAAAGAACGCAACTGAATGACTCCACCTGGTCTGTCAAATGGTATTACAAGAATAAGCTGTACGAAGAACAAACAATGATCCATGGCGACCTGCGCTATCACCGGCAGTACCACATCGAAGATGACCTTTCTTTTGATAAAAACCGCACTAACATAAACTATGAGGCATACAAATACGGCGGTAAGTTACATGGAAAGACTACAAGCTGGCATAACAACGGAAATATTGATTGTCAGCGCGAATACCGTAACGATGAGCCTGTAGGGATGCATTATATTTATTACAACCAGGCAAGCCATCCGGTAAAATCCATGACCTGTTACACAGATCCGGATCTGATGGGGGACTATTATACCAGTAAAATAGGGTCCATTACAAAATATTATGATACCACCGCTAAATGCACAGGCTATCAGGTGATGTATGGAGGACGGGCCTCGAAGCTGGTGTCTTTTACCGATAAGCAGAAGCTGCATACCTGGTCGGTCCGACCGGGCTATGAAGATGAGCTCACTATAGAAGGTACTGTGGAAGAGGGAGAGTACAGGATCACTAACGTCTTTACAAAAAACAGGAAACATCTGATTAAACAGGGAAACGGTAAATACGATGCCCGGATTGCGGCACTGGCAGATATCATATTTCAAATACCGGATACCATAAGCCTGCCAGAAGGTGTAGTTACACATACGGAATGGACCATTCAGGCGCCGGAGGCAAACCTGGTAAGTGGGCCCGGGAAATATTTTTTTGGTTATGAAAGTGATGGACGTAATTTCGAAATACTCACAGTGCCCTGGGAGAGATGGAAAGGGAAAATAGTAAATGGTTTTTTGACCGGCGAGTGGAAAATGGAGGGAAAAGGCTATTTAAACCGGAAGCTCACAACGGATATAAGTTTTCAGGGAAATTTTGAGAGAAGCCGCAGGAATGGACCATGGATATATGAAACGGATTATTACCGTTGTACGCTTAATTACAGAAATGGTAAAAAAGAAGGTATGATGAAGGTAGAGCTTAAGAAATACGATATGTCGTCTTTCAGCAGAGCCGCTCTGGCAGCCTATCGATCAGGCGGAGAGATTGGCGACGGTCTCAAATCCGATCTTCCGGAGGTCTATGATAATTTGCTGTCGCTTTGGGTAGGGGCTTTTGCAAATAATGAGATGCATGGCGAATGGCTTGCCTATTATCGCTACCCGGATTTATTGGCCTTTAAAGCCGTTTTCAACAATGGCGTATTCCTGGCTAAAACAGAGGAATATAATTTGAAACAACAACTCGTCGCCAAACGTCAGCTCCAGGGAAACCGGATCATCGAAGAAAAATTATACACGCCATTGGGTGAAGAATACGAAAGAAAATACCTGAATGGATACGAGAAGAAGTACCTGAATACCTACCAGAAAAAATACGCGGCTGATTATTATGAAATAAGCAATCCTTATTTAATAGAGAGTAACGCGAAAGGCGCATATCATGGAAGGTATATGCAATGGAGTAATTACACCGGTCATATTCATCAAAAAGGAACATATGTCGGGGGCCGGAAAAACGGTGAGTGGCTTTCAATTAATTTGGGTGACACGCTGATTGAACATTATATGCATGATACCCTGGATGGATTTTATAAACGCCATAGAGGCATTCACCCAGGAGACCGGTTCTTAAATGCAGGCTTCTATAGCAAGGGGAAAAAAAGCGGGCTTTGGAAAAACGATAATACAAGAGACAGCCTTTTTACAGAGGAGATCTTTATGGATAACGAGCATTACCTGATGACTTATACCATCAAAAATAAAACCTGTGTGAAACAGGGAGAAGGAATGATCCAAAAAAAGGTGGAGGGTATCATGTCAACTATTGAGGAATATTATAAAGGGGGAAGACTTTTTAAAACAGTGGTATATTACGACCAGGCAAATCAGATCGCATCCATTGTTTTTGCCACTCCTCATGGTGATTCCCTGGCTTATTACATGCCTCCGGAAAGCGGTACCTGCGTTAAAAATGGGACCGGAATGCGCACCTACTTTGATCAAAAGAAGCGCATTTACGGAATAGAGCATTATGTGGCTGGAAAACTGATCAAATATGACCGGTATGAGGAGGGAAGATTTTCCGGCACTGATTATTTTCATTATGTCAGTGACACAACCGATGGGGCAAAGGAGCAGCTTTTTTTTGAGAAAGAAGCCACACGATCCTTTTCCGGATCAGTTAAGGCTACAATGAGAGTAAAAAATATTCCCAACAACACAAGCATGATGTATTTTGAAGGCTTTAACCTGGGCGGATCTGAAATAGAAATCAGCCATCCGGATTACTTTACGATCAAAGAAGCAAATAACAAAAAGCTGGTGTTAACTTCTGTAAAGTGGCCAGTGCCAAATGAAGTGAGCATAACCTATAAAAACGCAAATCATTGGATGATTTCAGGGAGGGTAGATTTGCAGATAGATACCCGAAGCTGGCAAACACTTAAGATATCCCTAAGACATCCGGTAAAGAAATAATTTCAATGCGTTTTGCAGACCTGGCACAATTCCTATGATAAAACAGGTAGCCATTAAATTTCAGAACGCTCTGACATTATGCTTTGGAAAGATTGCTTAATCTTCCAGATTATAATTATTCAAAAAGGAAAGATCGGTGTTCTTGCCGGCCTTATACCTTAAGCGGCCCCTGTAGTAAAACTCCTCGCAAACGGCTTTGATGCTTTCGTCGATGCTTTTTCCAATCTCAGGAACGTAATTATTTTCCAGGACATCGATGTTCGTGGTAATGGTGGCAGATGTCGGGACAAAGGCACAGGCCAGCGTTTTTTGCTTGCTTTCCTGGTTGATGCGCTCAAAGAAATAGATATCGCCTTTTTCGTTCTTGTTCTTCACTGCTTCCTTCCTCACGAATACCACGCTGTCAGGCCTTGCTTTCTCCTTCAGCGAAGAGTTGTTGTCGGAGTAATTGTAATCGTACAGCTCGATTTCCGCTTCGACTTTCGTTTTGCAAAAAGCCTCCTGCGACAAATTGCTCTTATCGAATTTGTCGGTCATTTTCAGCGCGCTCAATTCATTATACACTTTCAGCCTGGTTTTCGGATTGTTGCTGAAAAATTTCCAAAGCGTATCGTTTACAGGGATTTTATTCCTGGTAGCGATTACCGTAATGTTGAGCAGGTTGCGCTCGTTCTTGATCCGGAACAATTTATCAAACCAGGCTTTCACACCGGGGTTGGAGGCATAGTAGGGCGCAAGCACCACCGCATAATTCTCGATCATGGTGCTGTAGCTGGGGTATGTTTTTTTAGTGGACTTTGTGCTCACGGTGCTGTTCGCCCCGTCTTTATCGGCATACATGGCCGCGAGCTCTTCCGCCATCTGCATCGCCGCCGATTCGTCATCTTCGCTATAAGAGGCTTTGCCCGATTTGGAAGAAGAGGTATTGTAACGTTTGAGCTCATTGGAAGCGTCGGTCAGCAATACAGGCACCTTAGCGGTGTATTTAGCCGATGGGATCAGGTCCCGGATCACCATATCCGAAAACAGCGTAAACACCGGGTTGCGGTACTCTTCGAAAGTAGAGAGCGAAAGCAGGTCCGGGAAAAAGCCAGTGCAGAGCTCCAGTGAATCGTAGAGCGGAGCGAGCACATCGGTTACCGTGCTTTGATCGCCGGTAAGCGGTGTTTTATTTTTCAAAAGGTCGAGGATCGTCGCATAGCTGTTCTTTGTTTTCAGGTAAGCCAGGCCTTTGATGATGCATACCTGCATGTAGCTGCTGTCTTCATAATGGTCGTACAGCTTTTTGTAAACCGGGATCACGCTTTCATTCTTGAAGGTTCCGGCGTTGATCAGCAGCACCGCCCGCGACTCTTCACTGATCTTTAAAAATTCGGGACTCCCCAGGTAGGCGATCACATCTTTAGCCGCCACAGGGTCCATGTAATTGTTGTAAAGCGATTGGGTTGCTGCATATTTGACGGAGCTGTCGGCAGAGCTGAGGTTCTTCAGCATGAGCGCTGTCTTATTGATGTAGATCGACTTTGTAAAAGCGCTGTCGCTTGGCCTGAAGGTTTCAAAAAATCCTGCCGCCCAGCCGGTCAGGCCATTTATGGTATCGCCTACTGCCGAAATGTTGTAGAGCAAACCATCTTTGAGGTAGAACTTTTGACGGATCATGGAAGAGCAAGCCGTATCTTTCAGGATCAGCTCCATGGTTTCGCAGGAATTTTCCTTCCCGAGTGTTGTTTTGCTCACAATGAAGCCGCGTGTCACATTCTTCTTCACGTCGCCCCAGAACTCAGCCGGGTTGCGGTAGTCATAGTCGTTGAATTTCTCATACTCCACGCGCACGCGCTCGCCGGAGGAAGGCGAATAATAACTTTTCGATTTGGAATTGTAATCGAAATCGGTGCTGTAGTTTTTCTTGTCACGCTCTTTTTGCTGCTCTTCATAAAAAACGGCCATCGCTTCCTCCAGGTAATTTTTGTCCTCCGGGGTCAGCTCGTCCCTGACGCTAAAGGCATAGTCCTTATCGGTAATCACCTTGATCTCATTGAGGTATTTGAAATCCGTAAGCTTAAAGGAGGAGAAGAAACCGGCAGGGTAGGCGGCAGTGCTGTTGGCAATAGCATACACCAGGTAATAATGCACGCCTTTGATGAAGACCTTGCCGTAAAAGGTTTTGCCGATGGCCGTATTCTCGCCCGAAAAGCGGATGCAGGAATAATTCTGCTCACGTGTCAGCTCCTGTTTGGTGTTGGTGCTGAAATTAAAATTTTTGAGCGCGTTCTTGCTCAGCATGTTCAACTCGAAGGTATCTTCCTCCAGGTAATCGAAGTCGTTATAATAGTAGTGGATCACCCCGTTTGTGGTTTGCTCTTTTTGATCATAGGAGAACCAGGTTTCCGCCAGGCCTTGTGTGCCGGAGCGCTTGGAGTAAAGGTATTTTGAGGACTGGTTGGCATTCACCGAGAAGCCTCCCGTTGGCGGAGAATAAGTATATTTTTCCGCCTGTTTTTTAGGAACAAATTTAATGGAGCTGAAAAAACGGTTGCCTTCGCTGCCTTTCACGTAATCGCCTTTGCCGCTCATTTTAATCACGAGCACCTCATTTTCCGGGAAAAAGATCATGGCGCGCTGGTAGTCGCCGCGCTTGGTGCGGTTCATAATATCCAGGCCTTTTACGCCGGTGTTTGAGGTAATCTCTTTTTTGGAAATGATTTTTCCCGGAATATATTCATACAGCAGGCTGTCGATCTTGGCCATCATCGTTGTTTCATTGCCGTTGTAGAGTGAGGCATAGGTCAGCTGGCGTGAGATCACATAATAGGAGCCGTTCGTCATATCGGTCGCCAGGTCGAAAGAGAGGCCACCGATCGTTGCGAGGTTCACAGGAGCTTCAAAGAGCTCGTAGGTAAACAGGGAATCTTTGGAGTACTGTAAGGAGAAGGGATTTTTCTTCTGGATCTCTTCGATGGCTTCTTTTTGTTTTGCGCCTTTCTTGGTAATGGTATTGGCTACCGGCCTCAGCTTGTAGCCCATGGCGCGGAGCAGCTCGATCACGCCGGTTTTTCCCGGTAAGTGCGCGGCACCAATGCCCGAAAAGAGGCTCCCCGTTTTGCAGATCGAATCGATGTTATGCGCCATGATGATGTTGCGGTCATCGATGAGGTATTTTTTGGTGTTCTGGTATTTGTAGGTCAGCTGTGTCAGGCTATCCAGGGCGTCGAGGTCGCCGCTTTTGTAGGATTCCTTGATCTCGTTCTGCACTTTGAAATAATCGACTTTGGAGCGCGATGGATTGTAGGTGTAGTTGACATCTGCCGCGCTGGCCTTGGAAGCCATAATGAGGGAATTATTGAAATCTTCCAGGCTCACGATCTTTTTGCCCAGCCTCGAGCCCGCTTTGTAAATGAACAGGTCCACGTAGGTATCTTCCTCATGCTCGCTGCCCCTTACGCTGTTGCGGTACAGGAGGTTGTTGATGATATCCGGATCGTTGTTGAGCATTTCACCGTACTGCCTGTTGGCAGGGATCTGCGGTTTGAACGCATCGCCATAAAAATCGGAATTGAAGCCCAGGTTCACATTGCTGAGCTTCTCAAGCAGGCCCGACTGCTTCATGTTCTTCAGCCACTGGTCGGGGTTCGATTCGAGGCCTACTGTATTCACGCTGTTTACCGCTACAAAAAAAGAATCCGATAAATGAAAGGCCAGCTTGCTGCTCACATGCATGGTGCCATACAGGTAAGAAGGCTTGCTCAGCCCGTTACCCGTAATTTCCCATAAGAGGCTTGGGTATTTTTTCTGGGAGAAAAGAGACGTGCACAACAACAGGCAAAGCAGGAAAATACCCGTGAACCTGGGTTTAGGGAAAAGCATCATAAGGGAGGATTTTAAAATCAATATATCAGGAAATAAAGGATATTAAGGTAAATATTATTTTAAGAATACAGGTCCTTTCCCGTCGAAATTAACAGGCCAAAAAATCCTAATCCTCCTTAAAATCCCAGCTGATTATTCTTGAAACAACTCTTTGGTTCAAAAGATGCAAGGTAGCAAGCTCTTCAGGTTTTTTTGCTTTTTTCAGTAGGTCATCGGAAACCATTAGTCTCTGGATGCCGAAACCTCTCACCAGGATACGTTTACCATTAATCCCCTTATTGATCAATAGTTGCCGTACATACTCCGCGCGTTGTAAAGATAAAGCTTCCGGATTTTTTTCGATAGAAGATGCGTGGCCCTGCAGCTCGATAACCATTTCCGGGTCATCTTTCATAACATAAAAAAAGTCCGTGATCATATTTCCCAAACTTTTAAATTCCACGGAATCGATATCGTGTAATGAATCATTACAGCTCGCAGTGGAATTAAACGTGAATCTTAGATATATAAAAGCTTCACAGGCTATAATGTCCGTTAGTTCGAAATTTTTCTCGTAAGTATTGCCTGGCTTTAATTCGAAAATAGCCTGATCTTTTGAAGCCACAAAACCCAGGTTGCGATTTTTTCCGGAAGTAGTATGCTTATCCGACGCGATGGTTAGTGTGCCCGATAAAGAGCTTTCCGTATAAAAATAAAATCTATAGGTGCCAGTACTGTCGGTCTTGTACTCGTAACGGGATCCTTGTGATGATACCAGATGCACCAACGCATTCTTTATGGCTTTGGATTTTGTATTGGTAACGATGCCATTGATCAGGATCGAATCTTTCTGCGAAAAAGCAATCAGCTGAATGAAAAGAAAAACGATCAGAAGATTCAGCTTCATCCAAAAAAGTTAGACCTTACTAAAAAGGCTGTCCACAAATTCCGTGCGGTTGAATACCTGCAGGTCTTCCATTTTTTCACCCACGCCGATATATTTCACGGGGATCTTAAACTCATCCGAAATGCCAATCACCACGCCGCCTTTGGCTGTTCCGTCCAGCTTGGTCAGGGCAAGCGCGCTCACATCGGTAGCGGCGGTAAACTGCCTGCACTGCTCCACGGCATTTTGCCCGGTGCTGGCATCGAGCACCAGGAGCACATCATGTGGCGCATCAGGGATCACCTTTTTCATCACATTCTTGATCTTGGTAAGCTCGTTCATCAGGTTGATCTTGTTATGCAAACGGCCGGCGGTATCAATGATCACCACATCGGCGCCTTTGGCCTTGGCACTGCTCAGCGTATCGAAGGCCACACTGGCCGGATCGGCATTCATGCCCTGGGAAACAATATCTACTCCTACACGCTGGCTCCAGATGGTGAGTTGCTCTACGGCAGCCGCCCGGAAGGTATCTGCCGCGCCCAGCATCACGCTGTAGCCCGCTTTTTTGAACTGGTGGGCCAGTTTACCGATCGTGGTGGTTTTGCCAACGCCGTTGACACCCACAACCATGATCACATAAGGCTTTTTATCGGCGGGCAGCTCAAAGGCCGTGGCATCCACCGAGTTATTTTCCATGAGCAGGCCGGCTACTTCTTCTTTCAGCACGCTGTTGAGCTCGCCGGTGCCTACGTATTTATCGCGGGCCACGCGTTCCTCAATACGTTTAATGATCTTTAAGGTGGTATTGACGCCCACATCGCCGGAGATCAGGACTTCTTCCAGGTTGTCGAGCACATCGGCGTCTACCGTCGATTTTCCCGCTACTGCTTTGGCCAGTTTTCCGAAAAAGCTCTCTTTGGTTTTAGATAAGCCCTCATTTAAGCTTTCCTTTTCTTCTTTTCCGAATAATTTACTGAAAAATCCCATAATTGTGAATACGTCCTGTTTAGTGGCTACAAATGTATTAATTATATATTTAAAACCACATAGGCACATAGAGACATAGAAGGCAAAAGAGGCACAATATGATTAATGATGGGGATGGATTGGCAATCGTATCCTTATTCTCTATATGTTCTCTGTGACTATGTGGTTACAAAGCGATTGTGGCATAAAACAAAAAAGCTCCCTCGTTGCTGAGGAAGCTTTTTAATACTTATCTGTGCTGAAATTATTTTTTCAGAAAATCTGCTACTAATTCGTTTTGCACGATCTCTTCCCTGAAAGCGTAAGCTCCTGTTTTAGGGGATTTGATCACTTTGATCACTTTAGTAAAGCTGTTTCCTTTACCGGTCTTGAGTGTTGCAACTACCTTCTTTGCCATTGTATTGTCGTTTTAAAGGATTATTTAATTTCTTTATGCTCCGTCATTTTTTTCAAAATCGGGTTGTATTTTTTCAATACAATACGGTCAGGCGTATTTTTCTTGTTCTTAGTAGTAATGTATCGGGAAGTTCCCGGTTTACCGCTGTCTTTGTGCTCTGTGCACTCTAAAATTACCTGGATTCTATTACCTTTCTTAGCCATTTTCTATGATATTTATGGAATTAAGCTAAAATTCCGCCTTCTACGGCATCCTTTAAGCAAGCAAAAATTCCTTTTTTGTTAATGTTTTTAATTGCAGAAGTTGATACGCGAAGTACCACCCATTCTCCTGTTTCAGGAACGAAAAACTTTTTAGTTTTCAAATTTACTTTGAACTGGCGACGGGTTTTCCTGTTAGAGAAAGAAACGTGGTTTCCTTTCATCGCTTTTTTTCCTGTTAATTGACAAATACGTGACATGTTATTTATATTCTTAAAATGTGTTTCCCCTCAAAAAGGGACGCAAATATACTATCTTTTTTTAATCCTACAAAAAATCCTGCCCTTTTTTCTTAAATAATATCTGTACCGGTTAAAATAAAACAGGTTTTTGCAGTATTACCGCAAAAACCTGTCTCAAAAACGACCTTATTTATTTAGAAAAACGGCTTTTACGTTCTCCGCCTTCCCTCGATCCGCCACCATAAGACTTGCGCTCGCCACCCTCACGGCTTCCACCGTAAGTTTTGCGCTCGCCGTATGTCTTACGCTCGCCACCGAATGATGATTTGCGGTCGCCGCCTTCACGGTTTCCACCGAAAGACCTGCGCTCTCCACCGCCAAACGATTTACGCTGGCCATCTTCGCGCGATCCGCCACCGAAAGAGCGTTTCTCACCGTATCCGCCGCTTTTAGCCTTCGATACCTCAAAGGATACCGGGCGTGCGTTGAATTCGATTCCTGCCTGATTCAGCTTTAAGAAATCATCCATGTGCTTGTTCTCCGTTTCAAAGAACGAGAAGCTGTTTTTCACATCGATGTTGAAGATCATGCGTGGGTGTACGCTGGAAATTTCGGTTAAGAAATCCTTAATGGAGTTGCGGTTAAATCCGTCGAGCTGGCCCATGTTCACAAAGAAACGGGTTGTTTTTCCGTTCGGAGCACCGTCGCCACCGGAGTTAAGATCCTGTGAATTCTGGTAGTACGTATAGAAACGGTTGAATTCCTCGGAAACAAAACGCTTGATCAGCTCTTCCTTGTCCAGGTCTTTCAATTCGTCATAAATTTTTGGAAGGTATTTCTCGATCTCATCATCTTTCACTTCTACATTATGCAGCTTATGTACTAAGTGGAAGAGTTGTTTCTCACACACGTCAACGCCTGTAGGCACATCCGCTTTGGTGAATTTACTTTGAATGATGCGTTCGATCTCTTTAATTTTGAAGCTCTCCTTAGGAGTGACGATCGCAATAGCAATACCCGATTTACCGGCGCGGGCAGTACGTCCGCTACGGTGCGTGTAGTTCTCGGCATCTTCAGGCAGGTTGTAGTTGATCACGTGTGTCACGTTATTCACGTCGATACCGCGGGCCGCTACGTCAGTAGCTACCAGCATCTGTAAAGTACGGCTACGGAAACGCTTCATCACTAAATCACGCTGTGCCTGGGAAAGGTCACCGTGTAAAGCATCGGCATTATAACCGTCTTTAATTAATTGATCGGCCACATCCTGTGTTTCCGCTTTGGTACGGCAGAACACGATACCGAAAATATCCGGGTAAAAATCGGCAATACGCTTCAGGGCCGCATAACGGTCGCGTTGCTGTACCTGGTAATAGATGTGCTCGATGTTTTCGTTACCTGAGTTTTTCTTACCTACAGAGATCGACAAAGGATTCTCCATGTATTTGCTGGCAATACGCTCAACTTCACGTGGCATGGTCGCTGAGAATAACCAGGTATTTTTGGTAGGAGGCGTGTTGCTCAGAATTTCATCCAGGTCATCCTTAAAGCCCATGTTCAGCATTTCATCCGCTTCATCCAGCACAACGATATCTACATGAGATAAGTCGATGGCTTTTCTTTCGATCATATCGATCAAACGGCCCGGAGTTGCTACGATAACCTGGGAACCTGCTTTTACATCGCGGATCTGGCCCATGATAGGCGCGCCACCGTATACGGCAGTTACTCTTAAGCCGCTGATGTATTTTGAATAATTGATTAAGTCTTTGCTGATTTGCACACACAGCTCACGCGTTGGTGCTAAAATTAAAGACTGTGTGAATTTAGAGTTTAAGTCTAATTTTTGTAATAGAGGCAGGCCAAATGCTGCCGTTTTTCCTGTTCCTGTTTGTGCTAAAGCTACCATGTCGGTAGATTTGTCTTGCAACTGAGGAATAGTTTGTTCTTGAATGGGCGTAGGATTTTCGAAGCCCATTTCAGTTACGGCCTTAAGGAGCATTGGCTCCAAGCCTAAGTCTTGAAATGTCATTTGTTTAAATTAAATTGTTTATACTAGCTGCTAAATGAGATTTAATTTCCGCAGTAGCTGTAACCATTTGATAGCCCGACGTAGGCGCGATTACAATGTGATTGGATGCAAATATTAAATCTAATTGCGGCGCAAAGGTACAACTATTTTCCTGAATAACAAATTATTAACAGAATTTGATGGTTTTGAACAATTCCGGTTCCGGCTCGTTGTATGAGGAGTTCAGTGTTTACAGGGCTTTCAGGGAAACAGCCGCGCATTTGTTAATTTAAAAGCCGCCAAATCGGGAAATTAAGCGTAGCTTTAAATACCGTCAGGAAACATAAAAGCGGGCTAGGGATGCAGGACGGGGACAATTATACAAAGAATAAGATTGTTGAAATGATGTTCGGCGAATGGATGCTGAAAAGTGACGGAATGAACATTTCCATTAAGATTAACAACCGCAAACTTCTGATCACTAAAACAAAAAAAGGACTGGCTTCCATTGATGAGATTTCTACGGCTGCCAGGTGGGAAAGCAATCAGTTGCTGTTTCTCGAAAAGTCGGTTTATTATGTGACCTATGCCGATGAGTTTGAGCTCATTTTTGGCGAACGGAATGCCGCCCCTGGCAAAGGAACCGCCTGGGAAAAGAAATTTGAGAGAGTCTAGCCGCAGCTGTAGTGCTGATGCATTTTGTACATTTAATTAATCCCTATGACCATTTATTACCCGGCATATTTATTACTTCAGAAAATCAATAGCGAGCAGCTTCGCACCCTTAAAAACTTCACGGTGTATAAGGCCAATGAGTGGGAAGATGAGTTTGGAAAAAAGATCCCGAGCAGCGTGGTTTTTGAAGCCATCGCTTTTCTGGAGCGGAAAAAACTGGTGAATGTCACCAGCTTCCGCGAATGCAGCACCTGCAGCATGACAGAGGAAGGGAAGCAGGCCTGTAAGAAATTTGAAAGCTCGGAAGAGTATAAGATCTGCCGCAAAAATGAAAAAAGCGGCAGCCTTGCCCTGCATGAAAGCAACATGCAGCACTTCTTCGATCAGAAGAACAGGGAACAGTACCAGGAGAAGCAGCGGATGAAGCTGATGAAAGCCTGTTCCGACTTTTTCGGGGTTTTATAAAAAAACGTTTAGAGTTTCAGCGATTGTGTAATAGAGATCACGCTGCTGATGATGAGCTGAATGCCAATCGACAGAACGATAAAGCCCATGATCTTCGACATGGCCTTTAAGCCCGCCTGCCCCATGTAATGCAGTATTTTCGGGGCGAGGAGGAAGATCATCAGGATACTAAGGCTTACCAGTAAAATCGAAAGGATCACATAAGCCGAATGGCTGAGCTGATGATCGGTTTGGATCGACAGGTTAATCAAAAACGAAATGGAGCCGGGGCCCGAGAGCAAAGGCATAGCCAGCGGGGTAAAGGAGATATCCTCCTTGTGCAGGGATTCCTCCTGGATCTTCCGGCCGATGTCCTTTTTGTGTGTCGCATTTAAGAGCTGAAAGCCCGAGCGGGCAATGATAATGCCTCCCGCAATTTTCAAAGCGTTGATCGAGATGCCGAAGAATTCCAGGACATAATTCCCGATAAGAAAAGATACGATGCAGATGACAAACACATTTAAGCTTGTTTTGAAGATCTGCTTCTTTACCCAATTGGCCGGATGCTGAGCCGTGAGCGATAGAAACACCGGGATGCCGCCAAGGGGATTAATCAACGATAAAAGGGAAATGTAATTGCTGAGAAGAAAAGAAAACATGAAGTGAAATAATACGGGCGCAAAAATACAGTAAGGTCTGTAGACCAATATTACCAATGCTTTATGATAGTATTACGAATAAGGTTCCTGGAATCTAAAACGTCACCGTCAGCGAAAGGGCTTTACTTTGAATAAGAATCGGAGAGGCGGAATGTTTGGCTCCTACGGAGCCATTCGTGTTTTTGGTGTCCGCCTGACCGGACGCCCTCCCGTGCCGGTACGCATGGAGGCAGCAATGATTATTGATAATGCCATGCTCCGTAGGAGCAACACATTATTAAAAAAACAGAGCTATGTTCCTCTGGCTCCATAGGAGCCAAACATTTATCTTAAATAATGACCTTACCCTTAGGTTGCTATGTTGTTCTATTCCCAATCCTTCAATAAATTAATTCAATAAGTAAACGACAAGGCATCAAAACGTCACCGTCAGCGAAAACTTATAGGCCATGTTGTCCTCCCATTTCGGATAGGCATAAGCACCGTAGCGCATGAAAGCCCCACCGCCCAGGCCCAGGTAGCATACGTTGAAGTAATTGGCGCGGATAATATTGTTGATCATCAGCCCGCTTTCGTAATAGCCTTTCTCCATCGTTTTAAAATCAAGATCCCGGTGGCGCGAGGAGTCGCGTAAGGCGCCGTAGCCCACATTGGTAAAGACCAGGATCTCCGGGCGGAATTTTTCGGTTTTGAATAAGAGGCTGCCGAAGTTGTGCGACAAAAAGACATTCACATATTCATCGCTGAGAAATTCATACAGGCCCATCGTCTGGAACGTATGTCGCACAAATAAGTACCCGTCTTTGGTAAAGCTGCCCTTGCCCTGGAATAAGTAGGGATAAGGAACAATCCCTTCCAGCTTTCCTCCCTCCACCAGGAGGTTGGTCTTTCCAAGCATTTTCATCGTCACTGTTTTCTCGATCCCCACCGATAGCTTGTTGAAGCGGTAATCGCCATAGCCCGGTGTTTTGAAGCCGTTCGTATACGCGAAGTGCAGAATAGGATAGGTTGATCCCGAAGAGATCATTTGTCCGAAAGACTGCACCAGCTTCTCCTGGTAGGCATAGCGCCCTTTGATCCGGAGCTCCGTGGAGTTGAAGACCGGCGCCTGCGGCGAGGAAAACACATCCTCATAAAAGGTATAAGGGTAGGTGGGCGTGCGCTGGTTCCGGCTGAGGGCCATATTCATGGTCAGGTAGTTCAGCGCCCTGAGATTCAAACACACTTCCTGCCGGATCACGTGGTCCATGCGGTAGGCAAGGAGGTTGCGCGTGAGGCTCACGGTCGTGTAGAAGTAGCCAGGGTTTCCGGGCTCCTCAATATCGTCGGAATAGCTGTACTGCAGGTAATAATCCTTGCTGTTCTTCTTAAAATTCAATTTCGCATCGCCGCCGTATTTGATCACCTTGTCGCGGAAACCGTAACCGGCATAGCCTCCCACCGAAAACCATCGCGACAGGCGGTCGTTGGTATGAGCGCCAAAGCCAAGCCGTACCGTTTCATAATCGTTGAAACGGAGAAGGCGGTTCAGGTCGATGTTGAACACAGACACCGGTAACTGAGCCGTTGTCAGGGCCTCCAGGGTTTTCAGTTTCCGGTCGAAATGCAATTCTGCTCCCAGGCTGTCGAGCAGGTGATAGGTGAGTTGTTCTTTGGCATCCAGGGTATCCTGCCGGTTGGCATTCCAGTAAGCCGAATCATGGAAAGCTGCTTCCGGCTCCATCGTGACGGTGGCAAAGCCAAAGTCGCGCTTTCTGAGAGCCGGGTTCAGCTTTACCTCTTTGACAAAGCTTTTTCCCGTCAGCTTCATGCCTATGTCTTTGGAAGGATAATTCCTGAAATACAATTCGTAGTTGAGTTGCTGCGGAAACCATTGCCTGTTGTCTGCGAATTGGTATTGCTGTTGGATTTTCAGCTCCAGCAGGCCTTTATCATAAGGAGAGGCAATCACGTTCTGAATCGCGTAGCCATTGGTATTGATGTACAGCAGGCCTTGCAAGCCGTTGAAGTTCTTACCCTTCAAGGGGCGGAAGCTGATGATGTATACCGAGTCCGGACCCTGGTAGAGGGTATCTTCCAGCTGGAAAAAATACTTCGAGGTGCTGCCTGCCGCAATCGGGTTGAGGTAATCCTTATCCAGCATGTGAAACAAGTCGTCGTAAAAGCTGAAAGGCTGCAGGTCGGTGGCAGAGGTGGAAAAGGAAGGATTCTTCAATCCGGAAGCTTTGGTGGCCAGCACCGTTTCGTTGAGGCGGCCGGGAGCAAGGTAATTGCGCTCGTACACCGATTCGAGCATAAACACATGGGACTGGTCGATCAGGCGATCCAGGAAATTGATGTTGTCCCTGGCACTTGTATCAGCCTTGCCTGTGATGCCTGGCGCTTTCAGGCTATCGGGTTTCAACGAGTCTTTGGTGCCGGGATGCTTCACCAGGTCGTAGCAGGTTTTGCTATAGATGGTACAGGTGTAGGCCTTGATCTGTTCGGGATTGTGGAATTCCCGGTTTTGCGAGGCCCGCCGGATAATGCGGTGCGCCGGATTTTCGCCGGCCACAATGCTCACCTCGTTGAGCTGGTGATCCACTGCATCCATCATAATCAGCAGGGGATTTCCGGCATCGGCCGCTAATTCCACCCGGCGATAGCCTACATAAGAAAAGACCAGGGCTGTGACGGGCGTTTCGGAGCTGATCCTGAATTTACCTTCGATGTTGCTGTAAGCCACGGTTTGTGTGCCTTTGATCACAATGCTCACAAAGGCCAGTGGCTCCTTCGTTACCCGGTCGATCACTTTCCCTTCCACAAAATAGGAGGCATACGCATTGGCGGACAAGAAGAGATACACTACGGTTAAAAAGCGGTACATGAATGGCATTAACGTAAAGATGGTAAACCTAGTATTATTTGTGAGTAATTCTGTACTGAAGAACAGGTAAAAATAAATTTGGTTTATAATATAAACTAGTTTATATTTGCATCATGCTAAGGAATTCTTACATCAAACCTTATATCACGGCTGCATGGATTTGCTTGTCTGTAGCGGCTTTCGGGCAAAGCGCCGCTTACAAAGCCGGGATGAAAAAATGCCTGGCCCAGTTTCATAGTGCCAACAGTAAAACGGAATTCATCAAAGCAGCGGGCAGTTTTGAAACCCTGGCCCTTTCCGAAAAAACAGAATGGCTGCCTTATTATTATGCAGGCCTCTGCGAAGCCCTCGGTGCTTTTTCGGCCGCTAAAACAGACATTGATGCCCGTTGCGACAAAGGCGACAGGCTGGCAAAGACGGCCGATTCCCTGAGTCCGCAAAACTCGGAAGTGTCTGTCCTGAAAGCCATGCTGTCCGCCGCCCGCATCCTGGTGGATGAAAAAAAGCGTGGGCAGAAATACGGCGGCCAGGTGATGAAGCATGCCAACGTAGCCATCAAGCTCAACAGTGCTAATCCACGGGCCTATCTCCTGAAAGGCCGTGCGCTCTTATATACACCCGAAACATTCGGAGGCGGAGCCAAAAAGGCAAAGCCCGTGTTTGAAACCTCGCTGGAAAAATTTAAAGTCTTTAAAGCTGAAACGGAATTTTCCCCGCTGTGGGGGAAAGACGAAGCGGAGAAGGAGCTGAAAACAATGAACGATAAACCAACTAAATAATATGGAAGAAAGAAGCATCAACCCGGCAGAAAGCCTGAGCATCATACAGGATATGATCTCCAGGGCGCAGAAGAACTACAGCATCGACAGTTTTTATTACATCATGTGGGGCTGGCTGACCTTTGCGGCCGCCACGCTGAGCTTTTTCCTCCTGCCTGTGCTGAAGGAAAACACAGGACTGGTGTGGCTGCTCATGCCCCTGGGCGGAATTATCTCTTACCTGTACGGAAGAAAGCAGTCGAAAAACCAGAAGGCCAAAACCCACCTCGAAAGCCATGTCAGCCAGGTGTGGCTCACCCTGGGGCTTGCCCTCGTCACGGTGGTCATTTCTATTTTTATGGGTGTGAACCTGGAGATCATGCCCACCTTTATTTTACTGTATGGCATCGGCATCTTTTGCACCGGGCGCATCATCCGTTTTGTGCCGATGATGATCGGCGGCGCGCTGTGCTTCCCGCTTTTTTTGCTCTGCGGCTATTTCACTTTTAATCACGGAGAATACCAGTTCCTGATTGTGGCACTGGCGATCCTCGTTTCTTATATTATTCCGGGGCACCTGCTCCGGGCGAAATTCAAATCTTAATGGCGCTAAAGGACCTTAATCCCTTGTTGCATTCGCAGCTGCGGCTGGCCGTGGTTTCCCTGCTGGCAGGCCTGAGCGAGGCGGACTTTTCTTACCTCAAAGAAGAGACCGGCTCTACGGCGGGTAACCTGAGCGTGCAATTGCAAAAGCTGAAAGAGGCCGGCTACATCGAGATCGAAAAATCATTTAAAAATAATTATCCGCAAACCACCTGTAAAATAACCCCGAAAGGCATAGACGCATTCGGCGAGTATGTGGAAAGCCTGAAAGAGTATTTAACCCCGAAAGAACCGAAGATCAGATAATCTATTCTTCAATTTAATAAATCATCAACCCAATCATTAATTCATGGAAACAGAAAGAGAAAAAGAACTCTGGAAGCTTGCCAAAAAACGCGTGAGCTTCAAAAGGCATTTAGCCACTTACATTGTCATCAACAGCTTCCTTTGGCTGCTGTGGTATTTTACCGACCGCACCAACGAGTCGGCGGGTGTGCCCTGGCCGATCTTCCCGATGCTGGGCTGGGGTATCGGCATCCTGTTCAGCTTTCTCAATGCCTATGTGTTTACCAGCAAGGATTCGGTAGAGCGGGAGTATGAAAAACTGAGAGGGAATAAATAAGAAAACAGAATTAATTTCATAAAAGAAAAGGCAGGTAGGTTTCGTATCTGCTTTTTTTAATTATTTCAATTGATTTTGGGCACCCGGGCGGGCCATTACGGGCTCCGCTTCGCTGCGGTTTTTTTAGGGCGAAAGAGACAGCGCCCTAAAAAGAACTAAACTCTTCATGTCCCTGGTGCAGCAGGTACTCTCCATTGAGCGTAAAGCTCATACTTTAAGCTAAGCCGCGTGAGGGATAGAGCCATTGTCTGAGCTCTTTTTGTAGCTTTTTCAGCTACAAAAAAGCGAGTGGCGAAAGCCCGGCCCGAAGGGCACGCCCAAAAAATAAAAAAGATAGATTCTAAACGTCTACCTTTTTTTATATCTGATTATTTTTTTATTTCATAAACTTCTGCTTTACCTCGCTGTAGGTCGGGAAGTTGTTATGATGCCAGTTCATGATAATGGTGCCGTCTTTGATCAGGATCAGGCCCGGGTTTGAGCGGATCATGGTTTTCAGGACAATACCGTCGGCATTTGCAAAATCGTAGAGTGCCTGGTGTGCATGCTTGTAAGTGTCCACACGTTTGGCATCGTTGGCGGTGAGTGCCAGCATCCCGATCTTATCGGCGGCGGCCAGCTTATAGAGGTCGTTGATCTTGGCATGCAGGGTGGCATCGTCATCGGTTTTATCCAAATCGTAGCATACCAGCAGGAATAGATAATCCTTCACGTTCAGCACGCTGTCGCGGATGTCGCGGCCGTCGAGCGAGAGGATCGAGAAGTCAACGATCTTCGGCGCATTGATGGCATCGTGGATCAGCACATTATCCGTAGCCACCCATTTCCAGCGGAGGGTATCCTGCCACGGGTAGTTCTGCATGTTGAAGTGTTTCTGCTCGCCGGTTTTCAGATCCTCGTAAATAAAGCCCGATTCATATTCCGCCGGCTTGTATCCCGCCGGGGTTTCCATGTTCTTTTTGATGTTATCGCCGATCTTGTAAGCCCTGAAATCCAGCGGAGGCAGGTTGCGGTATGCATAGATCGGGAAGGCAAAGGAAAGCACAATGGCAATCAGTGTCAGGGAAACCGTGATCATCGGGGAGAACAATTCGTTGATATTGTCCTTACCGGAAATCAGCAGGGTGATGAGGATGAGCAACACCACATCTTTCCAGAAGCTTGTCCAGGGTTTCAGCACAAGGAAGTCGCCGAAGCAGCCGCAGGTGGTGACCTTATTGTAGCAGGCCGAATAAAAAGTAAGAAAGGTGAAAAAGGCGATCTGGGCAAAGAGCAGGCCGAGTGTGAGCTTCGCTTTATAACCCACCAGCAGCATGAAGCCCAGGGCCATTTCGCTCACGCATAATACAATGGCCAGCGGCAGGGCAATGTGCGCAAAGCTTTCGAAGATGCCCCATCCCGAATCAGTTTTGAATACCTCAAAATATTCCTCCAGCTTGTAGCTGAAGCCCAGCGGGTCATTAGCCTTGATAAAGCCCGAAAAAATAAAAAGACCACCCACGATAATTCTTGCCAGGTGGGTAATGATCGGGAACTTGCCGATGAAGCCCGAGCCGTTTACCAGGAGCACCAGGATACCAAGCACAATGGCAATGGTGGTTTTACTAAAGCAGGGCGGGCATACATAGAACAGGAATGCAGCCAGGCCGAGCGACCAGATAAAGCGGAACAATTTCGAGGATAAGAATTTTTTCATGTGTAGATATGATTATTTTTTAGGGCCACATAACAGGGTTACTAAACGTCCTTAATGTTTGATCTCAAATTTACAATAAATAGAGTACTCGATTTTGATTTTTTTGAAACCGATCTCATCGGCTGTCGACTCGAAGGAAGCGAGCCGCCCTTCGCGGTAACCGCTATAGTTGTTATTGCTGATATTAGCTGTGTTGATATAAAAAGCCGGGTTGTCTTCCCGCACCACCAGGCAGCTTCCCGGTTTCTCATTAATGGCGCCCAGCAGGTAGGTCGCTTTGTCCTTAGCCGCTTTGATGGCCATGATCCTGACCGTTTTGGTCAGGCTGTCGATTTTGGAATGCGACACATGATCAATGCCGGCATCCTTCACCTCAATCTTATCCAGTTCGGTGAAGAGCTTTCTCAACTCCTGTGGCGTGGCTGTTTTCAGGAGGTAGGCTTTCTGGGTCATCACCTCTTTGGTTTTCCAGCGTACTTTCATATAATCGGCATTCACATCGCTTACGGAAAGGTTCTTAAGCTCGATACCGGCATTGGCGACGGCCGCTCTTAATTTCTCTTCCTGTTGTTCGATGGTGATTTTTTCGCGCGATTCGTTTTTTTCCTGGAGCAGGATCCTCACGTAGATCTCATCCGGGGTAATCTCTTTTTCGGCCGTGCCGGTTACTTCAATGATGTCTTTTTCGGGAACCGTGCCGCTTTGTGCGTTCAGCAGGCTGCCGAGGCTCAGCAGGAAGCCTAATGGGAGAAGTCGTTTCATGGCTGTAATTTTCTCTAAAATAGAACCTATCCCGCTATGATGGACTGTTTTTTCTTTTTTTAACTAACAGCCTTTGTTTAATACCCACAATAAATACCCAACACAGGGTATCGGCCTCCGGGTCATGTCATCTAATTTTGTGGCAGGGCAGGGAAAGCCCGTGAGTGTAAAATAGTTTCGTGGTGGATGGGAAAAGCCCCGGTTCGTAGCTGTCCGGGGCTTTTGTTTTGTGACGATTATTAGTACCTTTAAGCCTATTAAAACGATCGTCTCATGAAATTACAGATTCTTTTTTTAGTAGTGTGTGCAGGCTTTTTGGTGAATGGCTGTAACAAGAAACCGAAAGGTACACGCGGAGAAAATGAAGTATGGCTCGAATATAAATTATTTGTACCGCAGCAGCTGGTAGTGAAAGCCGGCACCACGGTTACCTTTACCAATAAAGATAACGCTAATCACACGGCTACCAATATCAACGGGCTGTTCGACAGCGGCAAGATCACCAGCGAAAACTCCTGGTCCTATACCTTCGATAAGCCCGGAAGCTATAGCTTTTACTGCAATTACCATTCTTCCAATACCTCCGAGCAGGGCTATATCGTCGTGCAGTAGGAATATTTTCTTTACGGTGCCTTCGAGACCCTCAGGCACCGGTATCCTAAACTGAGTTTATGCTGTATGGGTGGCTGAGGCACCCGAAGCCACTCATCAAATAAAAAAACAGATGCTGAATCATCAACATCTGTTTTAAGCCGGGTTTCAAAAAGATCAGTTCGCTTTCCGGGCACCTTGTTTTTTGATGGATTCCATTTCCACCTGCAGGTTGCGGAGCATGTTCATGATGCTGCCCACGTTCAGTTCCTCTTCCTTATAATCCGTCATGTTGATGCAGCAGGTATATTCCCAGAGCTCCAGCACATCTTTCAGGTTTACTTTGTAAGGCTGGTACATCTTATTGTCCGAATGGCATTCCATAAAGCCCTTTTTGGTGTTGAGGTTGAAGATGCGTTTGTAAGACAGGCCGTCGTCTTTGGTTACCACAATATAGGTATGCCCGTTCTTCACATCTTCCACGCGGTCGAGGTATTTGGCTACCACAAAAGAGCCCTCTCTTACCGGGGGCATACTGTCGCCTTTGATCGGGAAGGCGCGGTGCTTGCCGGTAGGCAGGAAAGGCAGCTTCATACGCGGCAGGCGCTCCATGTATTCCGGATCGGCGTAGCCTTTCAGGTAGCCGGCGCTGGCTTTCAACGGCACGAGCTCTACCACATCCTTTCCTTCGTCGTCGATCAGTACCGGGAATAACATCCGGTTCTTGCCGATCTTCATTAAGCCGTCGAGGCTCGTTTTGCTGAGATCGCCACGTACCAGGGCATCTACGGCCACATGGAAAAAATCGGAAATAGCGATGAGCAGATCGATGGATGGCTCATTGCGGTTCTCTTCGTAAGCGCCGAGGCGGGAACGTGTAATTCCCAGGCTTTCGGCCAATTGCTCCTGCGACAGGCCTTTTTGCAGGCGCAGGTATTTTAGGTTGCTGAATACTTTACTCATGATTTTAAAATGCTATGATTTGTAGCACTAAGATACTACATTTAGTAGTATGTTTGCAAAGAGTTTTTGTTAATTTTTTATTAATTTGTTGTTTGCCGGGGTTTTGCAGGTGTTTTTAAAACATCTGCAGAACCTTTACGGTTTTAAGGAATCTTTTCGAGGATCATCCGGTAAAGCTCGTAACAGGCCTTTTTGCGGATAGTGAGCGGTGTGCCACGGAATACTTTTTTCTGCCGGAAAAGCCTGCGCTTATAAGCAACCACCAGGAACACGCTTCCCACGGGCTTGTCTTTGGTTTCGCTTCCGCCCTCCGAGGCCAGCCCGGTCATGGCGGCATACACATCGGCCCGGATCAGCTTCGGCAATTTTTTCACCAGGGCCTCCGTTACTTCCATCGACTCGCAGCTATAACGCTCAATCAGCGTTTGCGGGATTCCCATCAGCGCCGCTTTTACCTCAGGCGAGTAGCATACAATGGAGCCGGCCAGCACTTCGGAGGTGCCGGGCACACCGGCCAGGAGATGCGCCGCCAGTCCGCCGGTCACGCTTTCCGCCAGGGCCAGTTTTAGCTGTTTCTCTTTGAGGGTACGGATGAATACCGCCACGCGCTTGTCCATAGACCTTGTTTTAAAATTTTTGAGTAGGAGGTGCTCTTATAAGTTCTCTTGTTTTTTATTCCGGGCTTCGGTTCACCTGTTCTTCGCTTGCCGGTATAGCAAGATCAAAACTAAATGCCAGCACGGCGGGCATAGCCTTTGCATCCGGAGCGCATAACCTTATAAAACTACACGACACATGAAAACGACAACAAAAAAAGGAAGCGGAAAGCAGGCTTCGGAGTACAGCATGGAAGAATCTGCCTTAATGAAATTATTTGAGGACGAGCTCAAGGACATTTACTGGGCTGAGAAGGCGCTCACCAAAGCCTTGCCGAAAATGGCGAAGAATGCCACGTCGGACGAGCTGGTAGAGGCGATCGAAAACCACCTGGCCGAAACCGAAGAGCAGGTGAAGAAGCTGGAAGAAGTCTTCTCGCTCATCGGTAAAAAACCGGTGGCTAAAAAATGCGAAGCTATGGCGGGCCTGGTGAAGGAAGGCGAAGAGATCATGAAGAATACCGAAAAAGGCGCCATGCGCGATGCGGGCATTATCTCGGCCGGAAACAAAGTAGAGCATTACGAAATTGCGTCTTACGGGACGCTGAAAACGTTTGCCCAGATCCTCGGCTTAACGGAAGCCGCAGAAATCCTGAACGACATTTTAGAAGAAGAGAAACAGGCGGATGTCACCTTAACGCAGATCGCCGAATCTACGATCAACATCCAGGCATCCGAAGAGGAGGCCGAAGCGGCTGAATAGAGAAAGCTGTATTGAGGTTTTGAAAAAAAAGAAGGTGTAAATATTTACACCTTCTTTTTTTGCCTGTAGAAGCCCTTCTACAGTGGGCTTACAAGCGGCTTTCATTTTTTATTAGGATATATCCCGTAAATAATTCTACCTTTGGACCCTCAAGTTCTTTTTTTATTTCTTCATTCAACCGGAAAAGGTTTTACTTAGCTGTAGATTAATAGGGAATCGTGTGAGAATCACGAACTGTCGCGCAACTGTAAGTAACACAAAAAAGTTTTACCGCTTAGATCCACTGTCACGATGCGTCGTGACGGGAAGGATGGTAAAATGTTACAAGTCAGGAGACCTGCCTCTTTCGAATTGACAAATGCTTTCGCGAATAAAGTTTTTTGGTCGGGTAGGGTGTATACCGCTTTCTGTGATTTCAGGGGGTGTATATATTTTTTCTTTTCCTCCATTTTATTTCACAAAGCATAGCGAAGTTCCGCAAAAAGAGCTTTAAAGAATCCTGTATTCCTTTAAACGCTATTGATGCCACACAACAACTTCTGCTGCCCGCGCCCTGGCAGCAATTCCTTCTTTCGTTTACCTCCCCGCACAAACCGTGCGGGCCTCTCTCCCTGTGCCAGCCACAGCTCTTATCACTATTCACTCATCACTCCTTACTAAAATGACCACAGAAGAAAAAATCGAACGTTCGGAAACACGCCTGTTCAAAGCGGTTTTCCCCAATACCACCAACCATTACGATACGCTGTTTGGCGGCACTGCCATGCAGATGATGGATGAGGTGGCTTTTATCACGGCGACGCGTTTCAGCAGGCAGCGCATGGTAACGGTGAGCAGCGACCGCATCGACTTCAAAAAGCCGATTCCCGGCGGTACCATTGTAGAGCTGGTAGGAAAGGTGGCTTACCTGGGAAAAACCAGCGTGAAGGTGCGCGTCGATATTTTTATCGAGCAGATGTACAGCGAGCATCGCGAAAAGGCCGTGAGCGGCGAGTTCACCTTTGTAGCCATCGATGAACATAAGAAACCGGTAAAGATCGACCGATGATGAAAACAATAGAGTGCGTATTCGTGCGCCAGGGATTGAAGCGGAAATCCTTTTGCGGGTTCCAGGCCTCACAGCGATAAACGGGAGACCGCTTACCCGCAAAAGATTGAAGCGAAAAGCCCGCTTGGGCGCCCAAAATAGTATGTTCAGGAAAGGATGCAGCACAAACCGGAGCAATGACACATTAATTCAAAATCCTAATCAATAAATCAACAAGTCAATAAATCAATCCATAAACCACAATGAAAAAAAATGTACTCCATCTTTTAGCGCTTTTAGGAACGCAGTGCCTCCTGGCGCAAACCACCCATTACGAATTGAAAACCATTGCCGAAGGAAATTTCGGAACTCCTAACGGCGATGTCTTCAGTGTAACGGTAACGCCAACCTCTACCACCCAATCTACCGGCCTCTACCAGGCTGCCAACAGCACCACGGGTTTCGATGTTTTGCAGGATTTCCAGATTGCCGGTACTAAAGCCATCCTTTTATCCAAATCATCGGGCTACCGCATCGTTATTGCCAATTACCCATCGTTTACACACGTGGCTACGTTCACCAACCAGGGCGCTCCGCAAACCATTGCCAGGGCCAGCAATACCAAGGCCTATGTCGCCGTGGGCAGCACCAACGGCCTTCGCCAGATCGACCTGGTGAATAACACCATTTCGGCAGTGAGCGACCCGGGCTCACAGATCTCCGGCACCGCCAATTACATGGTAGCGGCTAAAGGATCGCTGTATGCTGCCATCGGAAGCAAGATCGTAAAGATCGATACGCTTACCGCGGCCGTTACCGGAACCATTAACCCGGGCCTGGGAAGCATCAGCGGCCTCGAATACGATGCCGTGAACGAGCAGGTCTGGATCCTCGGAAAAACCGGTGGTGTTTCTTCCGTTGTAAAAATGGAAGTGGCCAACAATGATCTGCTCAATACACCGATTGTGTTTACTGGTGTCACCAATGCCGGCTACCTGAGGTATGCCAACAACAAGCTGTACTTCCTCACCGGGAAGAATGTACATGCCTATAATATCCTGGTGCCGAATCTTCCTACCACGGCCGTGTATACGAGCTCGCTTACGGGTAGCTGGGACTTCGCTTATGGCAAAGCGTTCTACGTGGAAGCAGGCACCGGCAATATGGCTATCGGTAGCGCCAATGCCTTTACGGGGCCATCGCTGTATGAGATCGTGAACGGCAACACCATGCAGGTGGCCGCTACAGGCAGCGTTAGCGGCTGCATCGGCGTGAACGAATTGATCCTGAGAACTTACACCGTGGCGGCATCCTCTCCCCCGGTTCCTGCAGTAGCCACTCTGCCGGTAGCCAACGGCCAGTGCTCGGTAACGCTGACAGCTCCTACCGCCAACGGGCAAAGCGGAGTGGTAACCGGAACCACTACCGCGCCCACAAGCTATAACGCACAGGGAACCTATACCTTAAGCTGGACCTATACGGATGCCGGTGGTTCTTCCTCGCAAACACAAACGGTGGTGGTGGCTGATCATACAGCGCCGGTGCCCAATGTAGCGAACCTGCCAACCATTACGGTTTCCACCTGCTCGGTAACGCTCACACGCCCAACGGCTAACGATAATTGTGCGGGTGTTATTACAGCCACTACCTCTGCGGCTTTAACCTACACGGTACAGGGCACCTATACGGTAAACTGGGTGTATACTGACGGGTATGGCAATACGGCTAACCAATCGCAAACGCTTGTGGTGAGCTGTCCTGCCACAGGCTTACAAGCCATTTCTTCTTTACAGGCATCGGTTTACCCGAACCCGGCCAGCGATGTGCTCCATGTATCCATCCCCGGATCGAGCGAGGAGTATGTGATTAGCCTATGCGATCAGTTGGGAAAAACCGTGATGCAATGCATCATGACCGGAGAGCTTAGCCTGAATATGAATGCCCTGAATTCCGGATTGTATTATATGAACATCACACACAAAGCATCCGGAAAACATACGGTTCAAAAAATAGTGGTAAACCATTAATGCCCAACCGTTTTTGTTTTTGATGATGACAGCGCCCGCCATTCGGTGGGCGCTGTTGTTTTAGGAGAATTGCTCTGGCAGGGGTATTGCGGAAAATAATCAACGGTGGATTTTATGGAGCAATCGTTGCGCAAAACCTTGCAAAGCAATGAAATACGCCGGATAGTCCCGCTGGTACCAGATTTGATTGCCTATAGGATTGTTGTTTGAACATCTTTTGTATCCGTCGTTTAAGTAACCTAAATCTATTTATCAAGTACAAGCTACTACTAAACCACTACATGAAAGCTACTCTACCTAAGCCGACGGGCTTCGTTCTTCTCTTTGCCGTTTTCCTGCTTGCCGGCTGTGCCTCAAAAACAGCCTTGCAGGGCAAAGTGGTGATCGCACAACAGAAATTACCTTACCTGGCCCATCAAAAAATTCACCTGGAAAGAAATCATAAAAAAGCCTACACCACGGAAATCGACGACTTCGGCTTTTTTGAGTTCACAGGAGTAAAGCGCCATAAAACCTATTCCATAGAATTCGATTCTCTTTCCAAAAAGCTGGAAGGCAGCGTGTTTTACATCGCCAATATGAATGGGAAAAAAATAAAGGAGATCGATCTGCGGAAAGGCTTCGAGTTCAGGCTGCTCCCGCTGGAGTTTAATGAGCTGGCCTTCCTGGAGGACGATGACCTCGACGAGAAAATCAAGGAATTTAAAAGAGGTACGGTAGGCGAGGAGCTGCTGGTTCGAAAATACATCCATTACGAAACGGGCGCCTACGGAATCTCGAGGGAGAACCGGAAATACATGAATGCCATTGCAGGCGTATTGAAAGACAATAAGCAGTTTATCCTCAGGGTCAACTCGCATGCCGATGCCAAGGGCAACGACGACTTTAACCAGGCTCTCTCGGTGAAGCGCGCCAACGAGATCAAGAACTACCTCGTGAAAAAAGGCATTGCCGCCGACCGTATCGTTACCTATGGTTACGGCGAGAGCCGCCCGCTAAACAATTGCACCAACGGCGTGGCCTGCAGCGAACTGCAGCATAAGCAAAACCGCCGGACGGAGTTTGTGTTTAAAGCTGTAAAAGCCTCTGATATTTCCCTCGGGGAAAATGAAAGGCGTTCGCGGTCCAGGCTTAAAAACTAAGTTGATTTTTCCCCTCCGGTAAATCATCTGATAAATCCTTTACAGTCGCGCGGTTTCATGACGGGGCTATCTAAGCAAATTGGGCGTTAAAAATCATGTATTGGAACTGTTTTTAGATGAGTTCAGGCAGTATTTTCATGTTTGATTGCTGTTTATGATTCCTGCAATTCAGTCCGTGAAGCACCTGTAAATACAGGTCTTCTCAAATTAGCTTGGCTTTCTTGCTTAACGTTGCTACATTTGCGCGCTAAAATCAAAACTGTAGTTATGAAAACTTCCCTGTTTATGATCGGTATGCTGTTTTTGCATCTGGTCTGCCAATCACAAGACCTGATCGAGCGATCAGGTTCCGAGCTTAACAAAGACGATACGCCTTATTTCTCTTCCTATATAGGTAACGACGGGGATTATTTCTACACACTCCGGATCGACAAGAACATCGGGGGCTTATATAAAGGAAATTACAGTGTAGACCAGATTGAGAAGTCGAGCCTCAATTATGTGAAGCGCATTGCGACCACGTCGGGTGATACCAGGACGGATCAAGAGCCCTCTGCTTTAATGATGGGAAGTAACATTTACCTGTTTGTGAAATTTCAGAACAAGTCGGCAAAAACATGCGACTATGTGATGGATGTCATCAGCACAGACAGTCCTGGAAAACCTGCCGAAAGGCGTGTACTGGCCTCTTTTCCAACGGACGAAAGCCTGTGGTACCAGACCACTTTTTATCACATCCTCAGCCCCGACTCTTCCAAGATAGGTGTGATCGCCAGGTTTAAAACAGAGCTGACGTACTATGTATACAATGCCAGTGATTTCAAAGAGCTGAGCAGGAAAAAACTGGCAAGCGCCAAAGATAAATCTGAGACCACGAATTATAAAATAGATAATGCCGGAAACCTGTTTTACAGCCGGGTCGATCCGAAATTTTTCTCGGTAAGCGAAGTACCTGTAGACAATGGCGCTGTGCTCACCTGTACATTTAAGCGCACACAGTACATGAAAAGCATTGACTATTCCTTTGATCCGAAACAGGGGCAGATCTATGTGTATGCCATGTATTACGAGGCCAATAAAAAACCAAAAGAGGAAAACTACAGCAGCATCGGTTTTTTTGTGGCTAAAATAGATAAAAAGACGATGAAGGCTGCCGGTGAAAAGTATTATCCTTTTGAAGCCCTTATCCTGGATAAAATAGCCTGTGGCCAGCTGGACAAAGGATTTGTGTTTCGGGCCTACAACACCGATGTGTTATTCACAGACAATTCGGAGCTTCTGTTGGTGATGGAGCAGGTTGCCGGCGGTTCGGTGCAAAGAGGCACGAATCCCAACTCATCTATGGATATGAGCAGTAAAATATACTACGAGGCCAATGAAATTGTAGTTGCCGGTATCAATCAGAACCTGGGTTTAACGTGGATGAAATTCGTTCCCCGCAATACTACCTATACCAACATTACCAATAAAACGGAGAGCACCATTGCCTGTACACGTCTGTTCGACGGTAAAAAGCTGAAGTATTGTTTTATAGAGCATCCTAAGATCGAGGATAAGCTACTGGATTATTCCAGCATCAATTTTTGCGAAATACCGCTTGCCAAAACCTATCCGGGAACCAATGTGGTGGAGTATACCATTAGTTCTAACGGAAGCATGGACAAGCGCCTCCTGTTTACCAACAAAAAAGAATGGCTGATCCCCGAGCTATACGATGCCGGCTTAGGAAACGGGCAGCGCCTGGTAAGGTTCAGGAAAGGGGACAAGGAATATTTTAAGGTCATCAATCTCCGCTAGGCCCGGCTGTGTCTGATCAATCAACATTGACGTTTGTCAATAGATTAATCGTTGCACTGGCGCAATCAAACATAAAAAATCCCCTCACGATGTTCTGTGAGGGGATTTTTTATGGAGAGAGCACCTTAAGAGAAGCTTACACCACATGCACCAGGTGCGGGTCGGAGTAGGGCTGTTCCTCGTCGTGCAGGATAGCCTTTACCCGGAACCAGTATTTGATGCCCGGGCTGAGGCCGTTGATATGCGTACTGGTGGTATTGCTTACTTTGAATTGTTTCCAGTCGGTAGCCACAGATATATCGGTGGTCATTTCCCACACGTAGGCTGCATGGTTTCCGGCATAAGGGCAGATGAGGTCTACGCTGCCCGAGGTGCTTCCCTGTATGGCGTCAAAGATCTTGGGCTTTGCGTTTCTGCTTTGCCTGAGCATAAAGCCGCTGCTGAGGGCTTTTTCCTCATCATCGCCGCATTCCAGCTCCACGTGTCCTTTGAGGGCGATCAATACCTTTTCGAGGTAGATCACGCGTTTTTGAATGGTGGTGCTGTTGGGCTGGGCAGCGGTGAGAGCCGTGTGCAGGTCGCTGATACCCGTGCCGAGCGATGCCAGGTAAGTGGCTGCACCGGGAAAATTGGTGTTATTGGTGAGTGCCATGAAAATACTGTTGGCATACAGTTCCGTCCCGCTTGGGTCGAGGCCCTTAAGGTTAAGGGCCAGCTTAATCCGTTTCATAACGAATATTTTTAATTGTTTATAATTGTTTTTTGAAACTCGAAGCCTCTGCTGAGTAATCAAGTGAGAGGCTGGGGGAGAAACTTGAAAGCGTAGCTCTTTCGTTTATGATAGAAACGCTCTGATGCGGTGTTCTGACTTTATAACGCAAGGTTTGTTCCGCTATTACAGCGCTTAACAATTTTAACGGAGGGACTTTATAAATGGCGCTTTTTAAACCATAAGTGGCCGTTGATTTGTGAAAATTCCTTAAGCAGAAAAACGGCGGCCGGCGATAATTTCCGGCAGCTCCGCGACGTTTCCTTAGGCCGTGGGAAACAAGCAGCGGCGGCCGGATGTTTCGCGCAGCACTCAAACGTGTGATGCCGCGGCAGGAAAAGATCCATGGTCAATCGGAAACTTCTGTACGCCGTGCGAAACATCCGGCCGCGGCGGGAAGAGTGATGCCGCATCGCGAAATAACAGGTGGCGGCCCGAAAGATCCTGCGGCCTCCGGAAGCTGCGGGAAGCGGCAGGAAACGATGCAGGGCGCGGGTAAATTTCCGGTGGCGGGAAGAACGCTCAGATCGCGGGGTGAAGATCCTAAAGACGCCTGCGCAACATTGAGCGAATGATTCGTCCCCTTTAGTAAAGGCATCGCATTCATTGAAAAGCAATGATGATATTTGCCGTATGGCACGATCCCACAAATACAAGCCCTTTTTTGCTTGCTGCTCAGGCAGCGAAAAAGAGGATAAGCGCATGGCGAACCGTGATTTCCGCCGTAAGGCAAAGATACGTGCCAGAATTGGCAGCGGCGAATTTCTCCTGATGCGTGAAGTATCCAATACCTGGGCTTTTGCCAAAGACGGCAAATGGTATTGGAGGAATGCCGGGAAGAAAGAAATGAGGAAGTGAGAAAAGTGTTCTCAGAGATCGGCCTGCATGGGAGGTGAATATTTCGTTGGTTGTTAAGATACTTAAAGATAGGGGGAAGTGCTGGTGTTTGGAGAAAGGTATTAATACGGGAGTTAACAAAAAGAAGCAGCTCGTCCCTACTGCTTCCGTGTTTTACTTTCATTGTATCTGAAAAGTAAAACTTATGCTTGTGTGTGGTTGGTTCAATTTAGACGAAGCATAATATTTTAATAAACTTCCTGACTGTGTTTAGCATCGAGCTCTCTTCCGAAGTCAAAATCTGCCCATTTGGTAAACCAGCACTTTCTGTAATTTATTATTTTTAATTGCAAATTAACATCAATGACGGCATGTAAAGATAGAATTTCTTTTTTAAAATCAAGATCAAGATAGGGGCAAGTTAACAAATCAAAAAGTAAAAAAATTAATTCTGCAGACTTCCCTCTGTTTTTTTCCCCCGCCTCGTTAAATCTCTTTTTTATATGTACTAGAAGAAAATTCCTTAAAGTAAAGTATCTAACTTTGTTTTTCATATAGAAAAGCAAAACAACTATTGAGAAATAGTTTAAGGAACCATTGAAATATAAATCGCCGGCGTCATTTTTTTCGATGCACATATATTGTCTTAATGCTTCACTATCAAGCCAGTATTCTTTTCCTAGCTCCCCCATAGCGATCAACAAATATAGTGTCTCCACTTGAGCATGTTCAACAGATTTATTTTTTTGAATTATAAAATATAGATTATCATATATCTTTTTGAAGACTAAATGTTTAAAATCAATATTTATCAAATTGTTGGAATTTAAAAATTCCGTTAGTCTTCTTAATATTCTGCACAATTTTATTGTTGTATTAACTCTTGGGGAAACTGAATAAAGAAAAAAAGTGAAATCCAGAATTTCTAAACAGGCTTTTGTAAATGCTTTCTCTGACTTATTATCAAGGGTAAATTCTTGGTAATTTTTGATGATTTTTTTGAATTTTCGCTCAATCAAAGTCAACGAATAATTTAGCACATCCTTGTATTCGATAGATGTCTCTTTAATAATGGTTTTAAATTTTGTAATCAATCTATTAGAACTCACGTATATTGAGCCAAATTTTTCATTTTCAGATTCTAAATCCTTTTCATTTTCAAGCTCACTTTTGTTATCCTCTATTTTATAAGCTAGATGCTTATTTAATAAATCAGTAATTTTTTGTTTTGCTATTGTTATTTCCGTGATAATTGGTTTCTCATAAATTACTGTTTTCTCGTCATTTAAATACAGTTTATATTCTCTTAGCTGTAATCGGAAGTTTTTTAGAATTAAATCTTTCGTTCGTTCATCATTATAGAATACAAAAAAATCATCTACGTATCTAAAAATCTCATAGTCTACTTTATGCTTAAGATTCTCCTGATCTCTTAATATGAATTCAATATTTCTGTCAATTTTTTGTAGTATAACCTCTGCAAATAATCTGGAAAATTCGGGGCCAATTATAATGCCGTTTGTTTCGCCAAAATTCAAATCTTGCATTAAAGAATCAAACTTTCCTCCAAATGTTCCTTTAGAAAGGGGGATATTCTCTTTAATAATTTCTTTATTAAATAATGCCCATGATATTGAATGCGAATAAATACTGTCGAAACATTTAGAAATATCAAACTTCAATAGTTTGTTATACTTTTTCTCACACCGATGATATTTATAGGATTCATAAAATTTATGAATATTGCTGTAATTTTTATATACAAAAAATGTCTTTAAGCTTTCATATTCTTTATTTTCTTCTTCAAGAATACCATCCGAATTCTCAGCAAGATTCTCTTTATGAGTTTTATCTTTATGAAATATAAATTTTGCAATCTTTTCTGCTCTTCTAATTGAGAAAGGACTTAGTTTACAATGATGTAAAATTAGTTGTTTGTTGTTTTCATAAAATTCCACTAAAGCAAGTTGGTTTTTTGGATGAATAACGGTTAGCTGCCTAAAGTCATTCTGTTTATGGGAAATTTTATAGTTAAAAGGGATAGTTTTCAATCCTTTACCCTTATCTAATATCGAGTGGTTTGAAATAATTGGGCCAGGAATATCAAAAATAAGTCGTATTATCTCATTTAATGTTGGATCGCTTACTTCCCAATTAATTGTGTGGTTTTTTAATTCTATTTTATTCTTAGTCAAGAAATCATAAAAGTGTCGATTAGAATATGTAACAGGTATCTCATAAGGTAGTACATCTGACAGTATTACTCTTTCCTTTTTATATTTTATAACTCGTTTATTCTTCTTCATACAACTATTTCCAGATTTCTATAATTTGTGATAGCTCATTGGTTGTAAAGGGTGAAAATCTTTTCTCACTAAATCCGTCTTTAAATTTGTATCTAGATAATCGCGTAATTAATTGTGGTTTAGTAATTTTTGATGAAATTTTATAGGCTAAATAGCTATCTAATCCAATTAAATCTGAGACATCTGTCAATAAACTGTTAGAATAAAAAACTCCTACAAGAATATTTCTTTTGTTATTCAATAATCTAGTGTTACCGGTTAAAAATTTAAGTCTTTTTATTAAAATTTTTCGAGCATTTTTTTCATCGATTATAGCATGAGTTAAATAAGAACTAAGAGTTAAGTCAATTCTCTTTTTATACCTATTAATTTTTTTTGTGGTAAGCTTTAATTTAATAGGGTTACTGCCAAATTCAATTTTATATCCTAAATATTCTATAGTTACAGAAGATGAAGATACAGTATGATCGATTTCAATAGTTTTATGAGAATTAAGAGGCAGGAAATGCTTTGTAGTCACAACATCTTTTATTTGATCTAAATATTTTTTATCCTCAGTAATAGTATCTGGAGTAAAGATTATAATAATATCATCGACATAGCGTGCATAATAAGTGACATTTGGTAAAGATTTAATATGATTATCAATATCTCGCATATATAGCTCAGCCAAATATGCGCTTACACCTATACCTCTTGGAACTCCCTTATCTGTGCCTGATAATTGTTTATATGTATTAAGTATTTGTGATATAAGCCTTTTTGAATAAAAGGTTAATAGATTTTCTTCGTTTAATTTTTTAAGTAAATTGTTATGAGGTATGTTCTCGTAAAATTCTTCTATGTCTGTCCTGATAATATATTTAGGGAAATTATCTGCAAGTAATCCTTTTACTTGACTGACTATTGAAAATCTACTCGACTGCTTAACTTTATAAAGCTTTCTGAAATTGTATTGTATCTGCTTTAATGAAAAGAAATTTTCTGGTTTATCCTCGATAATGTAGACTGGCTTATCTAATAGTGTGTCGTTACGATTTAAGGAAATTCTAAATTTATCATTAACAACAATCTTACTTATTGTTTGCAGTTCCTCCTGTAGTTGTTGTTCCTTAACTTCTTTTAATTCGTTAATCTTGACATTGAGTTTTTTTCTTAAATCATCAAAAGCCTCATGGGATAACATTTTTTTACCTATCCTAATCTCTAAATTATGACGCTTAATTTGTTCTGTTATGCTTATTAAATTTGCAAAAAAGCGTCCCTCAAGGTAAATACCTTTTCTATTTTCATAATCTAATATGCGTCTAAAATTTTCAGTAGAGAAAGATTGATCTAACATTAGTATGATTTTCTATTTTTATTAAATGTACATAATATCCCAAAATAAAAAAGGGCGGTTTACCGCCCTTTTTATGTTGTGGCTATTCTCTACATTTGAATAAAAAATAATTTATGACGAAATGGGCAGATTACTTAATCTCAGAAGTGCAGTATGTTGAAACGGCTACAACAAAACACATTTCAAAAGTTAAGGTTCATACTGATTTAGGTGAATCGGTCGGTGGCAGTGTAACATGGTCTCGAGAAGACGTTGTGAATGCAATAGACTTAAACTCTACATTCATGACAATATTTAAAGGCGTGAATGGAAGCTTTAATAAAGGAGCTAAAGTCGAGAAGATTAAAATCAATAATGAGTGGTTTATTACAACAGAACCTGATAAAACAAAAAAAGATAATCTTGGTAATTTACCGGAGTTTTAACCTATGAGTGTTATTAATAATATGTCTTTCTAAAACAAATATATAGTATGGCGCATACAATTAAATTGACAATGACTGTTCCTGAAATTAGTAAAATAGATACGTGTTATGAGATCAAACATAATGGTAGAAAGTTAGGAACTCTCAAAATATCCAAAGGGGGTATCGAATACTTACCTAAAGGGAATTCCAAAAACTCTATTAAAAAAACTTGGTTGCAATTTGATACTTTAATGTATGAATAGTTTTCATTAAATACCCCACCCCGCAGTATTATAATCCAACAGCATCACCCCCGCTTCCTCCGATTTACCTCATTCCTATCGTAAAAATCCGGTTCTTTCTTCCGTACCCAAGCAATAAAGGTTTGCATATCGGGGTGGGCGCATACGGTGTTGGGGTCGTTGAATTCTTTTTCCAGCTCCTTTTCCGTCCAGATGGAGTGGATCTTCCGGTGGCAGATGCGGTGCAGGTATTCGCTGGCTTTGCCGCCGCGGCTTTTGGGAATGAAATGGTGCCGGTCGATGCTGTCGCCTTTCCATAGCTCACGCCCGCAGATGGGGCAGAGGCCTACCACAATGGGTTCGTTGGTTTCGCGCGGCATGATTATAAATTTACAAAAAACAGGCTTATCTTTTTTATTTCCGATACTTTTGAAGCCAAATTATCCAAAAGCTTTCATCTACATAGATATAAACTTAAAAAAAGCAAAGGTGAATCACTTAATTTTAAATCCAAACACAGTAGATGCAGCGCGTGGGCCGGGCAAAACGCGGCGCCAGGGAGGTGTGAATTTCAATTTTTATAGATTTGTCCGAAAAACCTTTAGTGTTTTTCGGCTAACAAATCATAAAAATTGAAAGAGCGCGTAGGGATCGTTTTGCCTTGATTTTTTTGTTTCTTTTTTCATCAAGGAAAAAAGAAATAGAGAAAATGAAAAAATAGAAAGGATGCTTTTTGCCTTGAGCCAACCCACATGCTGGCTCAAACATGCACTGCATGTTTACCCTGTTTCTTTTTTCATCAAGGAAAAAAGAATAAAGGAAGAATGAATTCGTTTTGCCTTGAGCTTCCCGCATGCTGGCCTACTTCCGGAGCCCTTGGCTCCGCTCAGTCACCGGTATAGAAAAATATCACTTCCTCCTCACATACTCCAGCTCCCCGCAATGAATCCTCAGGCGGCGCAGCAGCTCTTTGTTCTTTTCGGCAAGCTCGCCCTTCTCTGCCATCTCCGGTTTCTTAAAACTCCTGAGCTCCGCCTTCACGATCACCGTGTCGTGGAAATAGTAGCGGTTATCGTCATCCGTCTCCATGGGCCAGCCACTCAGGTCGGTCACTCCGCTGGTATCCGTATGCTCCTTGCGGTAAGTCTCGAAGCGCTCGTAGTCCTCACCGGTCGAGAGCTTCCAGAAGGCCTGTACCTCCTGCACCATCAGCAGGCTGTCGTGGCGCAGGTAGTAGTGGTAGCTGCGGTAGCCGTGCTCCGCGCCATAAACGGTGCGGATGAGCACCAGCTCCAGGCCAGCGTAATAGCCCGTTACGGCGCCGCCGGGTGCCGACATATAATCCAGGCTTTTCGCGCTCAGCTCCCGGTGTTGCAGTTGAGCGTCGACCTGTTTTGCGTAGCGGTCGGCGGCCTCAGGCTTGCCTTTCTTCTGGCTGTATGCCAGGAGGGAGAGCAGGAGGCAGCCGGAAAAGATCAGGTATTTCATGGCTTAAGAAGTTGGTGGCGTCTCGCTTGTATTTCCCGGCTCCGGCGCGTTATCGCTCACAATGCGGGTATAGCTCACGTTGATGTTGAGCACCTCCTTCATGGGGATGATAAAATACTGTCCCGGAATCTGGGAGGTAGTTCCCGTATCGGTGGAGTAGAAGAGGGCCTTGTCGGTAGGGGCCGGTGTTGCCGTGAGCTGTTCCTTCCGGAGGTCGCGGCGTGTGGCGGCCTTGAGCACCAGGTATTCCAGGTCGTTGGTTTTTGGTTTGAAAAAATATTCCACCAGCAGGCCCGAATAAATGGTGGTGGTTTCCTTCGTGTTCGAAAGCACGTCGATCATGATAAAGTCGTATTCGATGGCTTCCGATTCTGCCGGCGAGTAGCCTTCAAACAGGGAGTACCACTCTGTGTGGTCGAGGCCCAGCAGGCGCTTCACCCAGTTGGTGCGCCGGTCGATGATGCCGAGCAGCGTGCCCAGCGCATAGCCGAAGCCCAGCGAAAACAAGGCATAGCAAAGGAAGTGGATGAGCAGGCGATGGAACACCGCATTGTTCAGCGGGAGGTCCTTATTGCCGATAATGAGGTTGTAGAGCACATCGTAGCGGATGGACGTAAAGTAGCCAACTACCAGCAAAAACAGCAGGTTGAAGAGAAGCGGCACCACGATAAAGAACCAGAACGAATCGCTCAGGCTTTGCCCCGCCATCAGGCCGCGCAGGTTTTCGTTGGCCCTGGTCACGCCCGGCTTGAAGGTAATAACGGAAGAGAGCAGTAAGATAATGATCAATGCCCCTAAAGCAATATTCATAGCTTAACGGATAATACAGATTAAACCAAAAACTTATTTTGTGGTAGAACGGGAAATGAAAACCTTGTACTTGGTATCTTCGTTGGGAGTTTCCACCGCGATGCTCTGGCCCGATGCAAAGGCATCGCTGTTGGATACGATCGCATTCACCACGGCATTCAACAAGGTCGTGTCTTTCAGGATGCGGTGGCCTTCTTTGCTGATCTTAGGTTTCATGATAGCACAAATATAGCGAAAAAATCACAGCTTCCGGCTACGATCCGTAGCAAAATAAAATGAAACCAACTATATTATGCAAATGGAGGACTGAGGAAATAATAGAACTAAACACAGGCACCTTAATGGCTTTGTTTTGGGCGCCCTGGCGGGCCATCGGGGCTCGCTCTTTCCTTGCCCTGCGGGACAAGCAAAGGAGCTCAAACAAACCCCTCTGTCCCTGGCGCACGATTCTCTCTTTCATAGGACGCTAAACTCTTTGATGGAACGTAAAATGCGCCAGGGATCGCAGCGGAAATCCTTTTGCCCATGTTGAATCTATCTGTTGTACAAGCGTAATCCACTATGGCAAAAGATTGGAGCATAGAGCCCGCCCGGGCGCCCAAATTAGTTAATAAGACAGCTGTTCAATCATGGTTCGCTTTTCAAATTTCGATCATGAAAGAAAACGATGGCACATGAATCATTTAAAATGGATCACCGGACACCAAAGCATATGAATGTTGAGGGCTCACTACTCACATCTCATCACCCGCAACCCCCAGGATCATCTCCTTCACCGTAAAATACTGCCGGATACGCAGGCTGCGCTCCCGGCGCCAGCCGCTGGAAATGTTGAGGCCAAACTGCTCCGCCACCTCCTTATAGTCCTTGTTGTTCATAAAGGCGCTCACCAGCTCGTGGTCGCTTTTTTTCCAGGAGTCCACATAATCCTCGTAGATAAAAAAGAGGTTATTGAGGTCGAGGCTCTGCTTCTCATTGCTCGTGACCACCAGGAAGCGGCTGTCGGTTTTTTTGATCTGGCTGAGCCTGTTGCGCGCGTCGATGAGGCCGAAGCCCAGGCGCTCATAAGCCAGGTGCTTGCTCTGCACGGTTTCGAGGGTATCGTGGTAGAGCACATGCTTCAGCTTGAAGTCGAGGCTGTTCTCGATGAGGCATTCCTCGATATCGAAGATCATGTTGAGGCTTCCCTCCAGGTTGTTGGTAATGCCCTGGAACTCACCCGGCACCACTATATCGAGGGGCGTAATGAGGTCTTTCCGGTGGATCTTATTGATAATGCCTGCCACATTCTTCAGGTCTTTCTGAAAATCGGGCTGAGCGGCCTGCTTCGGGTCGCGGATCTCCGACATGAGGATGTAATGGTTCATAAGCTTAAGTGTACGTGTCCCGCAGATCGCGCAGATCCCGGAGATCTTTTAAATTCCGGAAGATTAGTTCGATCAGCAGGGTATCTATTATATAGTGTTTAGTATTACCTTATTTGGGGATGTCTTTCTATACACGTTGTCAACCGGCAATCCCTTATTCATATCCTTAAATTTGCGTTATCTGCGTTATCTGCGGGAAATAATTGACTATCTTTGAGTTACAATCCTGTTAGTTTTTGCGTTATTTGTGCAAAAGTAAAAAAAATAATGAGAATTCTCCTCATTTATCTTGGTCAGTTCCAAAAGAGTCCATATATTTGCCGCCCAAATCAGAAATAAACTAAATTATTAAGTCGTGGACGCATTAAGTTATAAAACAAAATTTGTCAACAAAGCCAACGCTGAGAAAGAGTGGTTATTGGTTGACGCCGAGAACGAAGTAGTAGGTCGTCTGGCCTCTAAATTAGCGTATATGATACGCGGAAAGCACAAAACAAACTACACGCCGCATAGCGATTGCGGTGCTAACATCGTTGTGATCAACGCTGAGAAAGTTCGTTTCACAGGTGCTAAAATGGATGATAAGGAATACGTACGCTACACAGGTCACCCTGGTGGACAGCGTTTTGCTACTCCAAAAGAAATGCTGGCTAAAAAACCGGAAGAAGTGATCAAGCATGCCGTACACGGGATGTTGCCAAAAGGCCGCTTAGGAAGGGAATTAAATACAAACCTGTTTGTATTTGCAGGCGCTGAGCATGATCATGCTGCACAGCAACCGAAAAAAGTAGATTTAACCACAATTATTGCATAAGCTAGTATATGGAAGTCATTAACACATCAGGTCGTAGAAAATGCTCGGTAGCCCGCGCTTACGTTACCAAAGGTACAGGTATCATTACCATCAACAAAAGAGATTACAAAGAGTATTTCAAAACTCCAACGTTACAATATTACGTCTTACAATCACTGAATAACGCGAAAGCAGCCGGTGAGTACGATGTAAAAGTAAACGTGAACGGTGGCGGAACTACAGGACAGGCTCAGGCAGTACGTCTGGCAATCGCTAAAGCCCTGGTTGAGATCAACCCTGAGTTGAAAAAAGCATTACGTGCAGAAGGTTTGGTAACACGTGATCCACGCATGGTTGAACGTAAAAAATTCGGTCAGAAAAAAGCACGTGCCCGTTTCCAATTCAGCAAACGTTAATATTTATTTTAGATTATATACACATGTCAAATACATTCAACGAATTATTAGAATCAGGTGCTCACTTTGGTCACTTAAAAAGAAAGTGGAACCCAGCAATGGCGCCTTATATTTATGCTGAAAAAAACGGCATTCATATCATCGACCTTAACAAAACCGTAGCCAAGATCGACGAAGCTGCAGCAGCGTTAAAACAAATCGCCCGTTCCGGCAAAAAAGTACTTTTCGTAGCTACTAAAAAGCAGGCGAAAGACATCGTAGCCGAGAAAGTAAAAGCGATCAATATGCCTTATGTGACTGAGCGTTGGCCAGGTGGTATGTTGACAAACTTTGCAACTATCCGTAAGGCGGTTCGCAAAATGTCGCAGATCGACAAAATGGCAACTGACGGAACTTTCGAGAATATCTCTAAAAAAGAGAAATTACAGATTTCCCGTGAGCGCGCTAAGTTAGAGATCAACTTAGGTTCTGTAGCTGACCTTACCCGCTTGCCTTCGGCTTTATTCATCGTGGATATTACCAAAGAGCACATCGCGGTAGCAGAAGCAAAACGTTTGGGGATCCCAACATTCGCCATCGTCGATACAAACTCTAACCCTAACTTCGTGGATTACGCGATCCCTGCAAATGATGACGCGTCTTCTTCTGTAGCTTATATCATCGAGTTAATGTGCAAAGCCATCAACGAAGGTTTAGGCGAGCGCAAAATGGATAAGGAAGCCGTAGCTGCTGACGAGAAAGAAGGAAAAAACTCTAAGGATGAAGCAGAAGAACTGGCAGAAGGCGTTAACGTGAAAGGCACTGAAGAAGAAGAAGGTGCACGCAAAACGGCCCGTAAAAGAACAACAGCGAAAAAATAATTTTCACTACTTGCAATTAACGGCCGTTCCTTCAACAGGGAAGGCCGTTTTTTTTAAATACATAAACCAAAAACAAAATATAAAATAAGATACAATGGCAATTACAGCACAAGACGTAAACAAATTACGCCAGCAAACCGGAGCCGGTATGATGGATTGTAAAAAAGCATTAGAAGAAAATAACGGCGACTTCGAAAAAGCAGTTGACTTTTTACGCAAAAAAGGCGCTAAAGTAGCAGCTAACCGTAGCGACAGGGACGCCAAAGAAGGAGTCGTTTTAGCAAGCGTTTCCGAAGACGGAAAAACAGGATTTGTGATCAGCGTAAACTGTGAAACAGACTTCGTTGCTAAAAATGCTGATTTTATTGCATTTGCCGAGTCAGTAGCAAAAATCGCTATGGACAGGGGTGCTAAAACCATTGACGATATTAAAGCTTCTCCATACAACAGCGACATCACCGTAGGTGACAAATTCATGGAGCAGGTTGGTAAAATCGGTGAGAAAATCGACATCGGTTACTACGAAGTGATCAACGCTGAGAAAGTAGTTGGTTACATTCACCCGGGCAACCGTGTATCTGTAGTCGTAGGTTTCAACCAGGTAGTTGATAACGAAGTAGGACGCAACGTAGCGATGCAGGCAGCTGCTATGGCTCCGGTAGCCTTAGACAAAGAAGGCGTAACTCCTGAGATGCTGGAAAGAGAGCTGGAAATTGCCCGCGAGCAAATCCGTGCTGAAGGCAAACCGGAAGATATGGTTGAGAAAATTGCACAAGGCAAGATTGCTAAATTCTATAAAGAATCTACCTTATTGAACCAGGAGTATATTAAAGACTCTAAATTAAATGTAGCACAGTACTTACAGAGCGTTGACAAAGGCCTGACGGCTACTGCCTTCAAACGCTATTCATTATCTTAATTTTTTAAAATCCCGATTTTTAATCGGGATTTTTTTTGATCAAAAAGACAATTGTACCGTAGAATTTTATTGCAATCAGTGATACCATGAAACAAATCATCCTTATCCTGGCCCTGAGCCTATGTGCCCTTGCCCTCAGGGCGCAGACCATCAAAATGAAAGATAAATGGGGAGAAGCCGTTTATTATCAGGAGGGCAATGTACTGAAAGTAAAAGACAAGTGGGGCGAAGCCCTCTACTATTTTGACGGTAAAACGGTGAAGCATAAGGATAAATGGGGTGATGCGCTCTACCTGGTGACAGAAACCGACGTCAAGGCGAAGGATAGGTGGGGAGAAGCCTTGTATTATTTCGACGGGAAGACCGTGAAGCATAAGGACAAATGGGGCGATGCCGCTTACTACCTGGATGGCAATACCCTGAAGGTAAAAGATAAATGGGGAGAGGCGGTTTACTATTTTGAAGGTATCCCTCAAAAATGGGTGATCGCCTGTTTAATTAATTAGAACGAATAATACCTTAAAAAACGATTCAGTACCAATAACAGACCATACATGAAATACAAACGTATACTTTTAAAATTATCAGGAGAGGCCCTTATGGGCAACAAAGGCTTTGGGATCGACCAGGAGCGCTTAATGGAGTACGCCCGCGAGATCAAATCGGCTTATGACGCCGGTTGCCAGGTAGCCATTGTGATTGGCGGCGGAAATATCTTCCGTGGCATCCAGGCAGAGCAGGGCGGTATGGACCGCGTGCATGGCGATTATATGGGCATGCTGGCTACCGTCATCAATTCCATGGCCATTCAGTCCGCTTTGGAGAACATCGGCGTGCAAACGCGCCTGCAAAGCGCTATTAAAATGGAGCAGATTTGCGAGCCATACATTCGCCGCAAAGCCGTGCGCCACCTCGAAAAAGGACGCGTGGTGATTTTCGGTGCCGGCTCCGGCAACCCGTATTTCACGACCGATTCGGCAGCAGCTCTGAGGGCCATTGAGATCGAAGCCGACGTGATCCTCAAAGGTACACGCGTAGACGGCATTTATACGGCCGATCCGGAGAAAGATAAGACAGCGACCAAATACGACAGCCTTTCGTTTGACGAAGCATACGGCAAAGGTCTGGAAGTGATGGACCTCACGGCCTTCACGCTCTGCAAGGAAAATAACCTGCCGATCATTGTGTTCGACATGAACAAAAAAGGAAACCTGCAGAGCCTGCTCATGGGCGAAAAAGTAGGGACGTTGGTAGAGGCTTAAACGTAAACGGTAAAGGTGGCTTCGGGAGTCTCAGCCACAGGTTCTGTTCAGCCACCGGTTTAGCCACTTAGTATCCATTCGTTGACTGAGCGTAGTCGAAGGCAACGAAAGACAAAACACGACAAAAAATGCCGGAATACATTCCGGCATTTTTTTTGTAACTTTAAGAGTACCTAACGTTATAACATTATGAAAGCGGCCAGATACCTTTCTTTAGCCATCATTGCTTTGCTGATCGCAGGATTTATTTGCTCCTGCAAGACACACCGCGATTGCCGTGGCAAAAAGAAACGCGCTAAAACAGAAATGGGAGGCTGGCTGTAAGATTCATATATAGAGTGGTTAAAGGATGATCCGCTGCCGGGAGGCAGCGGATTTTTTTATGGAGGTTCCGGGGCTTCGACTGCGTTCAGCCGCCGGCCTCTGCCTGGCTGGCTTAAGCGGAGACTGCGCTCAGCCGAAGTCTCCGGAGGTGCCGCGCCAGGGATGCTGCGGCCTGTTTGAGCTCCTTGGTTTGTCCCGCAGGGCAAATCAAGAGCGAGCCGCAGCAGCCCGCCCGGGCGCCCAAAAATACATAGTAGGAGTCAGTGATCCGTTACGGGCATAGCTGTGGCCCATCACGTTTTAATCCCGCTTTTATTTGAGTAAGACCTGTATTTTAAGCCATAAATAATTATTACATTAGCACATCAAAAAACAAGATACTCTTTATGGCAAAAGTTCATAATTTCAGCGCCGGTCCCGGCATCTTACCTCCCGACGTATTAAAGCAAGCATCAGAAGCCTGCCTCAATTTCGATAACATGAACCTCTCCCTGCTGGAGATTTCTCACCGCAGCAAGAACTATGTGAAAGTGATGGATGAAGCCCGCGCCCTCATCAAGGAATTATTTGAAGTAGGCGATGAGTATGAGGTGATGTACCTGGGAGGCGGCGCCAGCACACAGTTTGCCATGGTTCCCTATAATCTCCTGACGGAGAGCGGCTACGCAGCGTATGTGAACACCGGCGTGTGGGCCAGCAAAGCCATCAAGGAAGCAAAGATCGTTGGTAACACCAAAGTGATCGCCTCTTCCGAAGACAAAAATTTTACCTATATCCCGAAAGGCTATGAAGTGCCGAAGGATGCGGATTACCTGCACGTAACCTCCAACAATACCATCTACGGAACGCAAATGAAAAGCTTCCCGAAATGCGATATTCCCTTGGTGTGCGACATGAGCTCCGACCTCTTCAGCCGGAAAGTGAATGCGAAAGATTTCTCACTCATCTACGCGGGAGCACAGAAAAACATTGGCCCTGCAGGCAGCACCATGGTGATGGTGAAAAAAGACATCTTAGGCAAAACAGGCCGCAAGATGCTGTCCATGCTCGATTACCAGGTACACATCAAAGGCGAGTCGATGTACAACACACCGCCTGTATTCCCGGTATATGTTACCATGCTTACCCTGCGCTGGCTGAAAGAAAACGGCGGCATTGCCTGGGTAGAAAAACTCAACCAGCAAAAGGCCGATCTGCTGTACGGCGAGATCGACCGCAACTCCCAGTTCGTGGGCACAGTGGTAAAAGAAGACCGCAGTCATATGAACGTTTGCTTCCTGCTGAACGAGCCTGAGAAAGGCGCCGAGTTCGACAAGCTGTGGAAAGGAGCCGGCATCGACGGCATCGTTGGACACAGGGATGTTGGCGGCTACAGGGCTTCCATCTACAATGCCATGCCGCTGGAAAGCGTACAGGCTTTGGTAGACGTGATGAAAGCATTTGAACAAAAATTCGCCTAGTCGGGCGACAGGCAATAATAAACACACCCCTTCGTTTTAAACTTATGAGAAAATATGTTTTCTATTTAGTGCTGTGTTTGTGTGCTAAGGGAGTATCTGCCCAGGAAGAAGGACCTACCAGAGGCCCGGATCTTCCGAAGGTAGCGGTGAGAGCAAACCTGGGGATTCCCAAGATTGTGTCGAGCCAGAAATACCGCAACTCTTTTTCAGGCGTATTTTCCGGAGAGATCGGGATCAGCTATAAGCTGGTAGAGAATTATTTTTTCGGAGTAGGCTATAACTACAATTACTTTAAAGCCCAGCGTTATTTCCGGGAGAACGTGAGCCCCCGCATCAATGCCAGCATGCAGATGCACGGCGGCTTTCTGAAACTCGGCCACGATCATTTTTTTAAGTCCAACGCCTTTACCACCGTTTCCTTAAACATAGGCTATCAGTCCGGGAAGTATTACGGCCTACAGTATCCACCAAGAGACAGCATCCGTGCGCCTTATGTGGCGCAGTTCGGCAATGTTTATTTCGAGCCGATGGTAGGCGTTTATTTTATCGTGGATCCCAACTTTGCCTTTGGCGCGCATTTATCCTATAGCTACAATACGCAGGTGTTCAGCGCGGAAGATATCGGTTTCGACAAGTTTGGATTCGGCTCCACACCCAGCGAGAAAGGATATAATGCCCTGGGCAACAAATGGGGCATGAGCATGATCACGCTCGGCTTCGGCTTCTACTACGGCTTCCAGCGGAAGTAAGCCATGAAACAGGGAAGAATGAAACTCCTGCTCTGTTTCGGCGTATAAGCTAAAGAATGACCCGGTCTCCCCGACCGGTTTTTTTTGAATAGGCTTGACCTGAAACTCAGGCACTCCGCTCACTGTCTCCCTGGCTTGCATTTAAACGACATCCCTGAACTCGTATAAAAAAAACAAAGAAGATGAGAAAACTATTTATCCTGCTTTTGGTGGTATTGCTTAGTCCCGGGATTTTTTCCCAGAACAGCCCTTTCTCTCTCTCGGGAAAAGTCCTTGACGCCGACACCAGAATGCCCCTCAGAAATGTCAGCATTAGCATCAAAGGCACTCTGAGCGGCACCCTGAGCGACAGCACCGGGGCCTTTGATTTGCAGGTTCCGGTCGGCTCCGTGACGCTTTATGTTTCGATGCTGGGTTATGAGAAAAAATCGGTCAGGCTTACCAAAGAGAACAAGAACGAATTACTGATTGAGCTGACACGGAAAACAGACATGCTTGAGGAAGTGGTCATCAATGCCGATCCCGTACAGGTGGTGAGCAAAAGCAAACGCTACCATGTCCTGGATTACGATTTTTATGGCAGCAATATCCTGATGATTACCTACGTGGATCTCGATAAGTCGAGGCTTGTTCTGCTCGATCAGAAAAACGATACGCTCGGCTTCCGGAAAATTCCCGGCGAGCCCAACCGCATGTTCCGGGATTGCCTCGGGAACCTCCATGTGGTGTGTAAAGACAGCATTTACCAGGCCTTTTATAACGGCAGCGCCTTAAGCCTGCTTCCTGCAAAAAGCATCGGTGATTTTGAAAAGATTCTTTTGCCTTGCGTGGCACAGGATTCCTCCGGCTTTTACCTGGTGGAGAAGTATGGCGGCGGCCAGATGATTGAAGTAGGTATTGGCGCGCCGGTGCGGGCAAATGACCTGGCCTTGAGCTATACGCGCATCGACAAGAAGAAGCGTGAGCGGAAGCGTTTCATCGTGATCGCCGATGAGCATAAGATGATCATGAGCCAGGATGAAGTGGCCTTCGAAGCCAGGAAAGAAGCAGTAGGATTGAAAACATTCGGTGACAGGTTATTTGCCGAAAAATTTCTGTTTACAGAGCTCTATGCGCCCCTCTTCCATATCAAAGACAATCTCTATATTTTTGATTATGTAAACGGGAACATCAAGCATTTTGACAAAGCCCTCCGGCTTACAGGGGAAGTGCCTGTTTCCTATCATAAAACCCTCAGCTTCCAGGAAGACATGGAAGTAGATGCTGTTTCCGGGAAAACCTTTGCCCTGTTTGAGTCCGGCGGTATCAGCGAGCTTAAGGAAATCAACCTGCAAAGCGGGGCGGTCAGGAAATCGTACCGGATCCCTTTTCCTTTTACCACGCACATAAAAGTATATGACGGCTATGTCTATTTTATCCGGAAAGAAAAAGGCGATGATGGAACGCGTTACTTGTCGCGGATGAGGCTGGATGAATGAGCTTAGCTTTACTTATTCGAACCGCAGGCTCTCGATCGGATCGAGCTGGGAAGCCCGTTTGGCCGGCAGGTAGCCGCTGATGAGGCCTACTACCAGGCAAACCACAAAGCCGACAATGATCCAGAACCAGGGCATGAAAAATTCGGAGCTGAGGTTATAGGAGATCAGGTTTGCCGTAATGATGCCCATCAGGATGCCGAAGAATCCGCCAAACACACAGATGACAATGCTCTCGATCAGGAACTGATTTTTGATAATGGCAGAGGTAGCGCCTAAGGCTTTGCGGATGCCTATCTCCCTGGTGCGTTCGGTTACCGATACCAGCATGATGTTCATTAAGCCGATCGAAGCGCCGATGAGTGTGATGATGCCGATGATGATGGCGCCCGTGGATGCTTTGCTGGTGAGGCCGATGAGCATATTGGCGAGGTTATCCGCTTTGGTGATCTCGAAGCTGTCTTCCTCACCCAAAGGAACACCCCTTATTTTCCGGAACAGGCCCGTTGCCTCGCCCAGGGCCAGGTTCAGCCATTGGGTATTTTTTGCCAGCACGCTGATGGTAAAGCTCATGTCCTGCGTGCCGTAATATTGCCGGGCCGTAGTCAGCGGAATGATGCATACCTTATCGCCCCCGAAGCCCATGCTGTTGCCTTTGCTGGCGAGAATGCCGATCACGCGGTACTTCCCGTTGTTGATGGTGATGGTTTTATCGAGCGCGCTTTGTTTCTTTTTAAAAAGGTCCGTTTCCACATCCTTCCCGATTATCACCAGGTGCGTGCCCCCCACAATTTCCTGGGGTGAAAAATTACGGCCGCTCTCCAGCTCGTAGCCGCTGGTGGCCAGGTAATTTTCGTCGCCGCCAAAGAGCTGGATGTTCGGGTTGGTTTTTTCCGATCCGTATTTGATCCGCGCGGCAAAAGAAGCCATCGTAGAAACGGCCGTAGTTACCGGGAAATTAAATTCCTCTTTGAAGCGCATGGCCTCCTTGTAAGAAATGGAGGGATGCTTTTTCGACCGCTTGCCGTGCCTGCCCAGTTTCACACTGGTTTCCTTGTTGCGGATGGTGAAAGAGTTGGCACCCATGCTGGTGAAGTTGCTGTTGATGGAGGCTTTCATGGCGTCAATCGCCGAAGAGATGCCCACGAGGGCAGTGATCCCGAAAAAAATAATGAGCATCGTCAGAAAAGCGCGGAGCTTGTTTCCTTTGATGGAATCGGTAGCCACCCTGATATTTTCGTTCAGCAGAAATGCCATGAAGTAAAAGTAAGGATAAGAATTCAGATTAGGGAAGATTTTATAGAACCAATGGAACGCAGATGACGCGGATCAGGCGGATCAGAACAAAGATTAGAACACATTAGGATGGAGCCGGTGACTGAGCGTAGTCGAAGGCAACCGGAACGGAACGCAGAGGACGCGGATAGGACGATCAGAACTATCCGTACAGTGTTCTATTGTCCTTAATCTTAGAAATCATAAGCATCTGCGTCCTCTGCGTTCCATTTTACTCTCCCTTCAGAGCCTTTTCATAATCCGGATGATCGAGCAGGGTGGTATCGGTGGCTTTCCGTTCTGTTTTGGTGAAGGCATCCAGGTAAGAGCGGAAGGTCATCGCATCGTAATGAATGATGTTGTATTTATATTGGAAAGTCTGGCAAATGTTGAGAGCCACCAGGAAAGCCAGAAGTGCTGAAAATAAATAGCGTGGCGTTTTAGTGAGGCTTGCCATCTTCACGAAGCAGGCCGCCAGCGGAAAGCAGAGCAGAGGGTAGAGGTCTATCATCGGCCTCAGGCTGAAAGAGCCCCCATACCACCAGCACCACCAGGAAGAAACGATGTACAGATAAAGCGGTAGTACTGCCAGCAGCGTCGAAAGAAAAACGCCTGATCGCTGCTTGCGCATCAGGTACAGGCCTGCGAGCGCAAAGAAAAAAACAGGGCTATAGATCAGCCAGCCTTTCCGGAAGCCCAGCAGGCATTGCAGCAGCTGAGGCTTGCTGAAAAAGAATCCTTCTTCGCCGTAGGAAAATACCAGGTAATGCCCGGTAACATAGTGCCAGTATAGCAGCTGTGGCAGCAGCATCAGCATCACCGCCAAGAGCAGGACGAGCAGGTGCCCGTAGTGCTTCATCAGAAAAAGGAACCTCTGTTTCAGATCAGAAACCTGACGGACCCCAAACAATAGGATCAGCCCGCCAAACAGGATATTCGGCGGGCGCACCAGGATGATCAGCCCCAGGAGCAGGCCGGAGACCAGCATCAAAGAGAGCTTCGGATGTTGGTAATACCTCGTTACATAATAAAGAAGAGCGGCCAACAGGGAAAAGCTGTAGCTATGCGACATCGCCGCATCCAGGGTGGAGTAACAGAGCAGGTTGGTACCGAAGTAGATCACGAAGAGGCTTAGCGCTGTTACCTTTTCGGAATAATACATCAGCAGGACCCGCCGCAGAAAGATCAGGCCGAAGAGGAGGTAGAAGAGGCCCGAGTATTCGATGAAGAGCTGGTAGATCTCCGAATAGCCGTCGGGAGCATAGCCCAGGGGTTCGGCCAGCGCATGCGCCGTAAAAAAGAAAGGAGCATACAATACCGCCATGCCCATCGGGTACTTAAACACATGGTTTCCCTGCGCATCGTCGAGGAAAGAATATTTAATCCCGTAGTACTGCCGGTGGTTCTGCGGTGTAATAAAACCCAGTTTCAGGTCCTTGTCGATAAACGTTGCCGGAAGATAGCTGTAGTAGCCCACCACGTCCCAGCTAATCACATTCCGGGATTTGTGCCTCGCCAGGTTCAGGTGTACTTCCGTTACGGTGAGGCAAACGAGCACAATAACAAGGACAGACAGGTGATTTTTGAGGTATAGGAATAAAGCCTTCAAGGATGTGTTTGCGATGCTTAAAAATAAGCATTCCCTTTTCATTATAGAGGATGCGCCTGGGGAATATTTTCCTCATCCTGTTGATGCCTGGTGCCGGCAGTTTTGCCGGAGCCTGTGGCATTTGGTTTTCATAAAACCCTGGAAACGGGAAGAGAGCAGGAGGTAAAGCAAGGCCTGTTTTCCGATTTTCCCGATGTTGAAAGCCGCTTTTCTGAAGGAAGCCGGTACGATGGATGACGAGACAGACCGGCAGGTGTGGGTAAAACAGATCAAGAGAAACCAATCAGGCACAAACCTATACACTATGAACAGCATCGATAAACATCAGCCGGAAGACAACACCGAACCTTTATCCGGTATAAAAGCAATCCAAAAGATCAAAGAACTTTCAGAAGGGCAAAGCTGCTTTTTTTGTACGGAGCCTGCCGGAGTCGATCGTAAAGGCTCGCGGCCCATGTCGGTTCAGAAAACCGACGACGATGGCACGCTTTGGCTCCTGAGCCCGGAGGATAGCTTTACCGTTACCGAGATCAAGGCCAACCCGAATGTAAAGCTGTTCTTTAAAGGTTCCTCTCACTCCGATTTTCTGATGCTCAACGGAAAAGCCTCTCTGTCCAAAGACAAGGCGAAGATCAGGGAATTGTGGCGTCCGCTTATGAAAACCTGGTTTACCGAAGGAGAGGACGACCCCCGCATCACCGTGATCCGCGTGAAAGTGGCTGACGGTTATTACTGGGATACCAAACACGGCATGATGGTGGCTGGCATCAAAATGCTGATCGGCGCCGTTACCCGGAAAACGCTCGACGATTCCGTTCAGGGAGAACTGACGGTATAAGGGATTTTTTTATTCACGCTTAAAGCATTGTATGATGAACTTTAGAAAAGCGTTAAGCCTGGCAGGTCTGTCTGCGCTTATGCTGTATTCCTGCATCGCCCCGGTCCGCTCGTTCAGGCATACGCCGCAACCTTCCGCGCCCGACTATGCAAAAGCCCGTTATTGGGCCGCCCTTCCGGAAAAGAAGGACAGCGCCGACTTTCAGCTCAAAGCCTATGGACTGAACGATGGCCAGCAACAGGCAAAAGCGGATGTGTTTTTTATTCCGCCTACCAATTACGTAGTGGGCAAATACTGGAATGTAAGCGTCGACGATTCTGCCGCCAATGCGGAAACCGATAACGTTGGCTGCAAGCTGCTGGCAAGCGCCTACAACGGAAGCTGCAAAGTATATGCACCGCGCTACCGCACCGCCATTTTTTATTCCTACATCGCGCCCGGCAAAAATGCCCGCATGGCCTTTGCCCTCGCTTATGAGGATGTGAGAAATGCTTTCCTCTACTACATGAAGCATTACAATAAGGGAAGGCCCATCATCATTGCAGGGCACAGCCAGGGTACCGACTACGCGATCAGGCTACTGAAGGATTTTTTTGATAAGGACAGCACTTTGAAAAAAGAGCTGGTGGCGGCTTACCTCGTCGGCAGGCCGATCTTCGATACCACGTTCAAGCAGCTGAAACCGATGGACTCACCGGAGCAAACAGGTGGCTATGTTACCTGGAACTCGGTGTCCTATCATACCAATACGTTCTACGGCGACCCGGTAGGAAAAATTGTTGGCGTCAATCCTCTTAGCTGGAAACGCGACACCGCCTACGTCTCAAAAACATGCAATAAAGGCGGCTTGTCTTTTTCGGCGGTAAAGATTGATACGGCGGTTGTGGATGCGAAGCTGGCGCCTTCGGGCTTTTTGTGGGTGCATCCGCCTTCAGCCAAATCACTCGACGAGTATCCGGGTACCAATACCTTTTATTTTCATAAGAATGATTACGCCTTTTTTTACATGAACATCCGCGAAAATGTCGCGCTTCGTGTAAAAGAGTATCTGGCAAAGCAATCTACTTCCAGGAAATAAAAAGCAGGTTCACTGGCATTGTTTTTAGATGGTTTATGGATAAAGGATCATGAATATGGAAAACAGGAAAAAACCGCTCAAAGAAAGGCCCTTGCTCGTACTGGCCATTATTCTTCTCATCCTGGTCACGGCCGGTGTCTGGGCCTGGAGGCATTACCCTTCGGCTCCGGAAGACCCTACAGATCCTAAGATCGATACCGTACAGGCAAATCCCGGGAAATAACTTAGCCGTGTTTTTTCCAATACTTTTTTCCGTAGCCGCAAAAGATCTCTTCACGTTGTTTGATGTGCCGCTTCGCAATGATGCATACGTTCCCATCATCGTCGAGCGCTATCTTAGCCGTATTCCGGTAAGGCGATTTGCCGAATCCTTCCGCATCATTGGCATATTTGGCAAAACATGCTGTTTTCATCGAATCCATAATCCCCCCGTTCAGCATGCTGATAAAATACCTGTCCTCGCCTTTTTTTATCCGTAAGGCAATTTGCCGGTCGGTTAAGATCTCCCCTTTGAAGACGGCGATGATCTCATCCTTGTAAATGTCGGTGGCGGTGTACAAGCCGTTGCCCGAGCCGGGTAGCTGCGATGGCGCCACATACAGGTAGTCTGATTCTAAGGCGTCAATCCTGGCGCTGTTGTTGGAAAATTTCATGGTTGGGGGTTTATAGGCTCGTGTGATTCTTTTTTTGGATCTATAGAATGTCCTTCGGAACGATTTTCCGCTTCCAGGTCTTCGACAGTTTTTCGGCGCCGGCATAAAAGTCCGGGTTCCAGGTGAGTGTCGTATGCCAGCTGTTCTCCGCCTTAAATTCTTCTTCCATGCCTTTCGAAACACCTTCCGCAATTTTTTTGGAATGGATAATGGCGAGGCACTCCGTGTTGAGGTTGGCACTCCTCGGGTCCAGATTAAAAGTACCGATGACGGTGGTATAACCGTCAATCACCATCGACTTGGCATGCAGCCCGAATACCGGCGCAAAATTTAATTTCTTTTGCAGGGCGCCGGTCATGATCCTGTAGCGGTCTTTTGCATCCGGCCTGAATTCATAGATCTCGATCCCGGCCTGCAGCAAGGGCTTGCGGCATTTCTGGTAGCCGGCAAAGGCTTCGAGGTTGTCGGTAGAGGCGAGGCTGTTGGTCATGATGCGCACCTTCACCCCGCGTTTCACCGCCTCCCTGAATAAAGCTTCCCCTTCTTTTGTGGTGATAAGGTAAGGCGATTGAATATCGATGCTATGCTTTGCCTGCTTTACCAGCTCCGTGAGCGCAGAGGTGGTCAGGCCTCCGCCGGTGAAGGCTTTTTTGTGATCGAACTTGCCGGGAATATCCGACACGAACTCCACGCTGTCGAGCCATACCAGGTCGCCGGAAGCCTGTATGGATTTGAAGGCCGAAGGAAGGTTCTTTATTTTTTCACGCACCTGTGGCCAGAAATTTTCAGGATTGCAGGCATACTGGTGCAGCCTGTCGAAGCGGTCCTTTGCCTTGAAGTCAGCCTCCGGCTCCTGCACGATCTTCGACACCGGCACGCTGAGCGTATCTTTCCAGAATTCCTCAAAAGACCTCTCCATGGTTTCGGTGATCTTCCCGATCAGCAGCACGTCGCGGTCCCTGAAATTGTACTCGTGGTCGTAATCGAAATATTCATCTGCAATGTTGCGCCCGCCTGTGATCGCGATTTTTCCATCCACCGTAAAGGTTTTATTATGCATGCGCTGGTTGGCATTTACAAAATCATAGCGGAATTTGCTCAGCTTCTGGACGATGTTCTTACCGAGGTTAACCCCCGGGTTATAAATCCTGATCTCGATGTTTTCATGCGAGTCCATTGTCAGAATGCTGTGTGCATCCGCTTCCACCATCATATCGTCTATTAGCAGGCGCACCTTCACGCCGCGGTCTGCCGCCCTCACGATGTAATCGCAGGCAATCAGTCCCACATTGTCCGTCGAAAAAATAAAATACTGGATGTCGATGGTCTTTTCGGCATACTCGCTCAGCCAGGCGCGTGTAATCATAGAGCCGTCGCCGTCCTCAAGCACGTATACGCCCGTTTTGGTTTTCATCAGCTCCGCCACCGGAGCCAGTTCCCCGCCCAGGGATAAGGAATCATCGCGGTGGATGCTGGCGCAAAAATCTTCTTTGGCTTCGGGGATTTCCAGTGTGTCATCCGAACAGGAAGAGAAGCTAAGGCCAGCGAAAAAGTACAGGGCCATGATGGTAATCCGGTAAAGCATAGGCATAAAATAAGTAAGATCAAATATAAGGTTTTGATCCAATACATCTGTTTCCAGGCATCAGCCTGAAAGACTATTGGCGGGATGGGATAATGACAGAGTCCGTTAAGCGGATCCCGATAACACTCACATCATCTACCTGATCCAGGTCCTGTTTCCAGTCGTTAAAGCTTGTATTGATCTTTTCCAGCTGCTCGTCCAGCGGCAGATGAGAGATGTGTTCGATGAGCTCCTTAAAGGCGGAGGTTTTATATTTCTTGCCGGATTCGCCGCCAAACTGGTCGGCAAAGCCATCGGAAAAAAGGTAGAAGGTTTCCGTGCCGTTCAGCTGAACCGTATGCGTGGTAAAGGGAAGCGGGTTTTCGGAATAGCCGGCATGCTGCTTGTCGCCTTTCAGGATGTGCAGCGCCTCGTTCTGAATAAACCACAAAGGGCTGTTGGCACCTGCCCAGCGAAAGGAATTCCGGAGCGGGTCCACGATCATCAGCGAAATATCCATGCCGTCGCGGATCGTATCGAGGCCCTTGCTGTTGAAGATCGCGGAAATTCTCAGGCTACAGTTGTCCAGGATCAAGCCCGGATCGGTGACGCCAAGCTCGTTAATAGCCGCTGACAGGGCGTTGTGGCAGATCAGCGACACGAGCGAGCCCGGTACGCCGTGGCCGGTACAATCGGCGCAGGCAATAATGAGGGCATTGTCCTTGAAGGAGAACCAGTAAAAATCGCCCGACACAATATCCTTTGGCTTATAAATCACAAAATGTTCAAACTGCCTTTCATTAAGCTCTATTTCCGAAGGAAGGATCACGCTTTGGATGCGCTGCGCATAGTTAATGGAATCCATCACCTCCTTGCTTTTCATTTCAAGGGCATAGGTTCGCTCTTCCACCAGGCGGTTCAGGTTGAGGTTCATGTATTCCAGCTCCCGCTTATAGGCATTTTGTTCGCTCAGGGAAAAAGCATAGGAATAGATCTCCGCCACATTCGCCATCAGCTGGATCTCGTTGTTCTCGTAGGTTCTTACCTGCCCGGTGTTCTCGCAGCACACCACGCCGAAGATGCTGTTGTTATGATAGATCGGCACATCCACAATCGTTTTGATTCCGAGCGGCTGCAGGTAAGGGATTTTAAAGCAGGAAGTCGCCTCATGCGTTTCTGCATCAAAAGCTTTGATGATCGTATTTTTTTCCAGGTAGTCGAAGTAGGGCGCAAACTCATTCCTCGACAGGACTCCGCCCTGTGTGTGGGAGTCTGAGGCCCGCTCGTAAAGGTGCATGCAGGTGATCGTTGTTCTGTCTTCGTCGTATTTCCAGATGCTCACGCGCGAAATATCCAGGGCATCGGACAGGGAGCGGGTAATGACCTGCATACATTCGCCAATGTTTCCCGAGTGCACCGATGGGTGTTTGTTGAGGCTTAATAAGGTAGTGGTGATCCTCTCCTGTTTCAGGAACTTCTCCTTTTCATCGGTAATGTCCAGGTAGATGCCGAATAAGCTGGCCAGGTGCCCCTGCCGCTCAATCGTTGCCCTCACCTTGATCCATTTGGTATTTCCCCGGGGAGTGTGGATTTCTATCTCCATCTCGATATCGTACTGACTGGAAACGATCGAATAGAAATCGCGTTTGAATGCTTTCAGAGACTGGGGTGTAAGCGTGGTTTGAAGAAGCTTGTGGGTTTTGGCGTATTGTATCTCCACCTCAAACAGGTCGGCATAATTTTCACTGATGAAAAGGTAATGCTCCTCTTTTTTTATAAGGTCAACTTCGAGGTGAAACAGGATACCGGGAGAACTTCGGATAATCCTTTTGAAAACATCTTGGCTTTCTTTATGGCTTTCAGTTAGCACGGGAACAAGGTTGAAGCCAAAAATAGGGAATATTATATGAAAAAAAGTGCGTAATTTTACGTGTCATAGAGCGATTCTCTACTCATTTTTCAGGAGCTGGTCACCTGGCCCGGTTTATCACATCGTTGCCAAAAAAACGAACGTGTTCGTTAGAGCAATGCATGATAGACATATCTTTTTGTGTGACAGATTCCCTCCCCTGTGAAAAAGTAAAAGCTGTTTTTCAGCTGTCGAAAAAGTGCTATCCGGGTGCGGTTAAAATCAGTGTTTTATCGCGAATTTACCGTATTTACCACCTTTTTCTAACGTTTTGAATCGTTTATTTTTGTAGGAAAACTAAACAATATGGCAGGTTTCAGGTTGCTTTTAGCAGATGACGATGAGGATGATTTTTTCATCATCCGTCAGGCTTTTGAAGAACTCGGACGGCCATATGACCTGCAGCATGTCAGGGACGGAAAGAAGCTTCTGGATTATTTATCGGCAACCTCAGGAGCCGGAAGGCAAATTCCGGACCTGATCCTCCTCGATATCAATATGCCTTTGGTGAATGGTTTCCAGGCCCTGGAAATGATCCGGAACACCAGCGCCTATGCGCAGGTGCCTGTGTTTATTTATTCAACATCAGTTAATAGCGAAGAGAAACAAAAATGTATGGCGCTTGGTGCGAATGCCTTTTTTACCAAAGCCTATACGTATAAAAAGGTGCTGGCCTTTGTAGCAGATATTGATCTGTTCCTGAATTACCCGTATCATATGCCCCAACCACAACAATAATTAATAAACAATAAAAAAATAGATCGTTTAATATGATAATGACAATCAACGTATGCCGGTAAAAGTTTTTTTGGTGGAAGACCACGAGATCGTTAGACAAGGCATTAAAGCGTTACTGGAAGGTGAACCTGATATCATTGTTACAGGCGAAGCGCCAAATGGCATTGAAATGCTGAAAAGACTGGAAAGCGGACAGCCTGATGTACTTCTAATGGACATGAATATGCCGGAGATGAGCGGGGTGGAATGTACCACGGAGGTCAAAAAGAAATATCCCGGCGTCAAAGTATTGATCCTTTCGATGCATGACCATGAAAGCTACCTGGTGGATATGATCTATGCCGGAGCCGATGGTTATATTCTCAAAAACTCATCCCGCGAAGAGCTCCTGTTTGCCATCCGGAAAGTAGCCAACGAAGGCGTTTATATCAGCTCAGAGTTTGCCCTTAATATGCTGGCCAAGCACAAGCGCGATACCCGCAGGCAGGCTTCTCCTCCCGTTGTGCTCAGCGACAGGGAAATGGATGTGCTGGTACTGATTGCGGAAGGTCATACCAATACGGAAATTGCCGATAAGCTGTTTACAAGCGTGCGTACGATAGAAACCCGCCGTAAAAACCTGCTCGATAAGACCGGTACGACCAATACCGCCACGCTCATCCGCTATGCGGTTGTGAATGGCCTGGTGTCCTGATCTCCGCATTCAGGGAATAGGAAGGGTGATGGTGACTCTGCTGCCGGAGCCGGGAGAGGAGTTCAGTGTGAAGCGTCCTTCCAGCAGCTTTACCCGGTTGCGAATGTTTTTCAGGCCCATGCCATTGCCTACCCGGCGGGGGAGTAGTTCCTGGAAGCCAACTCCATTGTCGCTCACGATGAGGGAGATGGAATCTTTATGTTGCTTGATCGTCACGGAGGCTTCCGTGGCGTCGGCATGTTTGATGATGTTATTGAGCAATTCCTGCACAATCCTGTAAATGGCAAACTCCAGCTTTTCAGGCAGCTCGGTTACTCCCGATAGCTCAAGGTTCACAGCAGGATTGCCTTTCACGATTTTCCGGATAAGCTCATTCAGGGCGACTTCAATGCCATAATCTTTTAGCACGGCCGGCACCAGCTCGAAGGCAATGCGGCGCGTATCGTTGATGGCGTCGCTCACGATATTCAGGATTGTTTTAAGCTGTTTTTCATCATCTGTCGTGTTCACCTTCAGGAGTTGCAGGCGGGTTTGTACGCCGTACAGCAATTGAGCCAGCCCGTTATGCACCGACTCGCCGATGCGCTCCCGCTCCTGTTCCTGGGTCATCATAATGGCATTGAGGATCTCGCGTTGCTGGTAAAGCCGGATGTCCATTAATTCTTTTTGCTTTTGTTCTTCGCGTTGCTTTTGCTGCTCCTGCAGATAACGGTTCCGCTTGTCGGCTTCCACTAAGGCAGTAATATCCATATCCACGCCCAATGTACGCGCCGGCTTCTCATCGGGGCCATAGATAATTACGGCTTTCAGCTTGAGCACCTTCAAATGCCCGTCAACGGAAATCTCAAGAGTTTCTTCAAAAGCCTGTGTCCCGCTTTGAATAAACTGAATGATGCGCTCTGCTACCGCCCGGCCTTTTTCGGTAGCGTATCGCAGGTAGATTGCAGGCTCTACAGGAACCGACCGGTAAAGGTTGAAGAGGCGGTACATCCCATCCGACCAGGTAAAGCGCCCGGTGTTCAGATCGAATTGCCAGCTTCCCATTTTTGCGAGCTCCTCGGTTTGTTCCAGAAGTACCATGTTGCGAAAGCGCTCTTCTTCCGCTTCTTTTCGCGAAGTAATGTCGAGGTTGGTCGCTACCACACCGTCGTCCATTTTCACGAACATGCAGGAAAACCATTTATTGAAATTCTCGAAAGGATAAAAATATTCCAGCTGCTCGGGATGCCCGCTTTCCACCACGCGGCAAATGGTGTCAAACAATCCGGAAGCTTTGATGCCGGGATATTCCTCCAAGTATAATTTGCCTACAAGGTCCTTACGGCCCGTTTCCCTTTCCAGCTCGCGGTTCACGATCGTGATCCTGAAATCGGTGATCTGGCCTGCCTCATTGCGCACCGCTTTCAGCACCGACATCTGGATCAGGCTTGTATCATAAATGGATTGCAGCAGCTCCTTACTTTCCTGAAGCTCGACGGTTCGTTCATTCACTTCCTGCTCCAGCTGCAGGCGGTAATCATCCCTCGAGCGGATGAGGGCCTGCTCTACGCGTGCCCGTTCTACGGCATCCCAGGTACGGCGGGCCGTTTCCTCCATCAGGCTTATCTCATGAGCATTCCATTGCCGTGGCTCCCGGAGGTTAACAACGATGGAGGCTACCGCCCGGTCCTTTTTCAGTAAAGGAACGGCCGCGGTCGCTTTGATGCCTATAGCGCGGCACTTGTGATGCGCCGCCTGGTTGGTGGTGTCGGTATCCAGGTCATGAATGAGGTAGGGAACGCCTTTTTTCATGGCTTCCATCAGGCCCGGGAGCTCATCGGTAGGATGGTCGCCTACCAGGCTGGGGCCTGTGTGCCGCGCATAGTTCTGATGAACCCTTGCCACGCTCAGGTCGTCATCGAACTCCATGTAATAGGCCCAATCGGCGCTGAGGTGCTCGCCAAGGAGGCGGCTGGCAACAGCCTGCATTTCTATGGGGTCGTGGAGCGGGCGCAGAGCGTCGCTGAGTTTCAGGAGAAACGTTTTTTGCTCGTCATTATTCTGGATCACACTTCGGAGCTCGCTGATGTCGCGCCCGATGGCAAATACCGTTTCCACTTCGCCCTCTGCATTTTTTTCGGGGATAAGCCGCGAATAGAAATGTACAATACCGGTGGCCGTATGAAGGGAATTGTAATGGGATTCGCCGTTTCCTTTTTCAAAAATCGAGCGGAGGATCTCCATCCAGTGAAGCGCTACCTCATCCGGTTGCCCCATACCCAGTTTCGTTTTGCCATACAGCATGCTGTTCGGTACTCCCGTCTTAGCTTCCAGCGCTTTATTGGCAAATATCAGTTTCAGGTCTTTGTCCCAGCGGGTAATGACATCGGGAGTATTCTCTATGATAAACTGATATGCTTTTGAAGTATCCATAGTACGGTCTTAAGTCCTGGTAAGCGGTTTTACATGTTATCTAAACCGAAGGTCAAATGTATAATACTTATCTTAAAAATAGTTGCCTGAACCAATTTTTCGGAGGGCATCCGCTTAGGGTGCATTTTCGCCGGATATGTGGTTATTACGGGGAATAGAGCAACAATCCAATGCCTGAATAGGGGAAAGTTATTCGCAATTGCGGCTCTAAAACGTAAAAGGAACAGGTATTTTAATTGATGCTAAACCATACTTCCACGTTGGATGTTGCTTAACTGAAAATGCCATGACTTACAAACCTTTAAAAAATCCGGGAGATGCTTACCTGGTACACCTTCATGAAGAGTGGGAGGTGATCTATTGGTGCAAAAAATTCAACTGCAGCAGGGATGAGCTGAAGCAGGCTGTAGAAGCTGTAGGCAATCTGCCCGAAGAGGTCAAGGCTTACCTCCTATGGAAAGCGGCAAATCACCAAAAAGCCTCCTGACACGAAAAGGGATTTTTTCTCTTTTCGATGAATCCGGATTTTATTTTTTTGAATTATTTCTTTTTATAATCGCCTGCATCCCTTGCAGGCAGATACGTTCAGGACATACGGCAAAGCGCCGGGGGATTATTTTCTTTATATGAATCACGTAAAATTACCTGTGAAAAATCAGGTAGTTTTACGCTTGATCCCTGATGAATAATTGATATACATTTGGTTGACTCCTTTTACCGATTATTCACCCCCTAAACCCCAACGTATGAAAAAAGTAATCTTTTTACTTGTCATTGCCTTCTGCAATGTCTGTTGTTTTGCGCAGGATGGCTGTGGTTTCGACCACATTCTGAACGCGATCAAAAGCGACAGCACAGCGGGATCAGATTTTGATTCCGTGAGGGTTTTCATCCAGAAACGGATCGCCGAAAACAAACGGCAATCTGCCCTGATGAGAACCCAGCCCAATAATTATGTGATCCCTGTGGTGGTTCACCTTGTAGGAACCAACGCGTCGGCTATGACAGACGCCCAGGTACAGGCACAGATCAACCTGCTGAACGATGGCTTTGCCAACCTGCTCGGCTCTACTTACGGCAGCATTGCCGACGACGCGCAGATCAAATTCTGCCTGGCGCAAACCTTGCCCAATGGCCAGCCCTGGGCCAATGTGAGCGCTTACAATGCCAACCTGTATTATAATACAACTCCCGGCATTACGCGCTGCACCACAGCGGTGGCCAATACGGTTGCCGGCAATCATAACATGAACGCTACGGGCGCCAATAGCCAGCAGGCTTTGGTCAATGTTGCCTACAGCGGTTTTTCCTTCAACCGGTATATGAACATTTGGGTGGTTGACCAGATCAGCCAGGTGCCAAGTCCGTACGTGAACAGCGTGATCGGCTATGCGCCTTTCCCTCTCCTGGGGCCGGCTGCTTACCTCGATGGCGTAGTGATGAGGCTCGATGGATTCGGCATCGGCTCAACGGGTTCATTTTATAACCAGGGCCGTATCCTCATCCATGAGGCAGGGCATTACCTGGGCTTGTTCCACACCTTCCAGTTTGGCTGTTCGGAAGTCATCAACGGTACGCCTTGTAACCTCAGTGGTGACGAGTGCTGTGATACACCGCCGGTAGCGGTTCCCAACCAGGCCAGTTGCTCGGCTTTATCGGCAAGTCCTCCGAACTCATGCTCCGAGTCTCCGAACCTGCCCGACATGTATGAGAACCACATGGATTATGCCTACGACCAACCCGGCACCTGCCGGAACACTTTTACGGAAGATCAGGCTGACCGGATGCATGCCACGATACAGGCGTACCGCGCCAACCTCGTGTCTTTTTCCAACCACATTGTCACAGGCCTGACGCAGCCGACAGGCTGCCAAGCTAATGCGATTGACCCTACTTTTATCACCACTCTTTCGGGAGGCTCGCAGCAGGTCTGCACGGGTGCCGCCATCGGTTTCCTGGCGGGTTCGGGTGCGTCTTCCTATAGCTGGAGTTTCCCGGGAGGCACGCCTTCCAGCGCTTCGGGCACCAATAACCCAACCGGTATTGTTTATGCTACTCCGGGAACCTATAACGTATCGCTCAACATTACCGATGGCCTGGGAAATAATTATTCTTCCCTCATGCAGATCTTCGTTACCAATTGTACACCTTACAGCGGCAACCGCGCCAACTGGTATTTTGGTACCAATGCTTCGGTAAGCTTTGCCACAGGTATTGCCGTGGCGCAAAATCCCTCTTCTATCGCGACGGATGAAGCCAGCGCCGCCATCAGCGACAACAGCGGAAACCTGCTGTTCTACACCAATGGCCGCAGTGTATGGAATAACACACATGCGACAATGACCAACGGTGCCGGTACGCTCAACGGTTCCAACAATGCCTTAAGCGCGGTTTCTACCAGCCAGGGTGTTTTAATTGTACCGAGACCGGGCACAACCGATCACTATTACATTTATACGCAAAGTGATGTGAGCTCTCCGACACAGATTATCGGCGTGAGCCAGTATGAAGTGGACATGAGCGTACCGGGAGGTATGGTGATGAGCACAACGCCGGTGAACCCTTCCGAAAACTATGCATCCAACGAATCGCAGATTGCGGTACCGCATTGCAACGGAACGGATTACTGGCTGATCGTAAAACCTAAGAACAACAGCCAGTCGGGCCTTGTGAATCCCGGCCCTGTAAGCCCTGTAAATAACCAGATCGCGGCTTACCGGATTACCGGGGTCGGTATCAGCAATGTGCCGGTACTGAGCAGCTCCGGGCCTTATGTGCCTTCTGCAACGTATACCGGCGGCAACAATGGGATTACGCAAATGGCGATCAGCCCCGATAAAAAATTATACTGCCTGGCAGATATTGATGCAGCATCGGGCTATATCTATTACTTCGATTGTGAAACGGGAATCTTCAACCATATTGCTACCATCACGGGTATCGACGGTTACGGGCTTGCCTTTAGTCCCAACTCGAAAGTGTTGTATGCCAAAGCCTCGATGAATATCAGGCAATACGACCTGAGCGCACTTTCGCCATGCAATACCACTCCTCCCTATATTGATATTCCGATGTTGCCAACAGGTTATACGGCTCCTATCTTTTTCTTCAACTCTATCCAGCAGGGACCTGATGGGCGTGTGTATGTGGGAAGAGCAGGGTATCCGGCCAGTCCGCAACAATTCCTCGGTGTGATCAATTTCCCGAATGTGCTTAATACCACTCCAACCTCTAACGAGTGCGGCTATAATTTCTCCGGGATTCCTTTGTTGAGCACGCAAGGCTGCCGCCTCGATCTTCCGAATGATATCATCGGGCAGATCGGTGCACCTGCCGACGATTTCACCTTCTGTGTGAAGAACTGCGGAGAAGCCTGCTTTACATCGCTTGGCTGCGGAACAACCTTTAGCTGGGATTTCGGTGATGGCTATAATACTTCCGGCACCAATACGGTTGTTCCGGCAGGTACCAACGGAGGAACTACCACCGGTAATTTTGAATACCCATGCCATACCTATGCATCTCCGGGCTCTTATGTCGTAAGCCTTTCCGTCGACGGACATACGGCCGTCACGCATACGGTAACTATTACACTGCCTGCGCCTCCAACCATTACAGGTCCTCTTTGTCCTGTGACGGGATTGCAGCAAAGCTACTACGGTCCTGCAGGATATACGTACAGCTGGACAGCCAGCAATGCGTCGCCTACGACTGGAAATACACAAACCTTTAATACGACCTGGATCACGCTGCCTGCAAGCTTAACGCTTACGGTAACCGATCCGGCAACAGGTTGTACGGCAACGAGCACGTTGGCTATTGCAACCGGTTCTACAACAACAGTAACCGTAACACCTTCCACCTCTACGATTTGTGCGGGAGCTACACAAACCCTGTGTGCCTCCGGAGCCTCTTCCTACACCTGGAGTACAGGTGCGAATACGGCCTGCATTACCGTGAGCCCTACTGCTTCGCTTACTACCTATACGGTAACCGGAAGTAACGGTGGCTGCGGTAGCGGCGTTGCAACGGCAAGTGTGTATACCACACCGGGCCCTCAGATCTGCCTGACAGCAAGCACTTCTGTTTGCTCCAACAGCTGTACGGTTCTGAACGGGATCTGTGACGATACGGACCTCACGACGGTGACTTATACCTGGTCGCCGCCGGGAGGCATTGCTTCGGTAAATTCTGGAAGCACAGTGGCTTGTCCTAAAGTAACTACGGTGTATACGCTTACGGCGACCAACCTTGCCGGTTGCACAACAGTAGCTACGACAACGGTGTTCGTTCTGGCAGCTCCGGTCTTAACGATCTCACCGGTAACTTCCACGATCTGTGCCGGTACCACACAAACCATTTGTGTAGCGGGCGCCAGTACCTATACCTGGAGCACAGGAGTGAACACGGCCTGTATGACCGACGCCCCTGTTGTGACGACGGTGTATACCGTAACAGGAACAAATGCCAATACGCAATGTAAGGCAAGCGCGACTTCTACGGTTGTGGTAAACCGGCTTCCGCGCCTATGCCTGTCGCCTTCTCCTACCATTTGCGCAGGTAGCTGCACAGTGATCAATGCTGCCTGCCAGGGTTCTACCGATAGCTATACCTGGTCGCCGACAACCGGTTTGTCGTCACCTTATACCGGTAGTACAACCGCCTGCCCTACAGTAACCACAGTGTATACAGTAACGGCAGTGAATATCGCCGGATGTGTAAAAACCGCCACACTGCAGGTGAATGTAACGCCACAGCCAACGGTGAGCATTTCGCCGCTTACTTCCACTATCTGTGCAGGCTCTTCGCAACTGCTGTGTGCTTCGGTAGGTCTCACCACTTATACCTGGAGCACGGGAACCATGAGTGGCTGCATCACGGTATCACCGGGAAGCACCACTGTTTATACCGTACAGGGAACTCAGAATGGTTGTACGAGCGCGCCGGCTACGGCTACGGTGTACGTCAATCCAAAACCGGTGCTTTGTATGAGCAGCAGCGTGACGATCTGTTCAGGAACCTGTACCGTGATCAGGGCTAAATGCGATAACACACCGGCCGGAACAACCTATACCTGGACACCAACGACAGGCCTGGGCTCTCCTAATTCAGGAACCAGCACCGCTTGCCCTACGGTGACGACAACTTATACGGTTAATGTTACCGGGCCTAATGGCTGCACTGCTTCATCGGCAGTTACGGTATCTGTAACGCCGGTGCCTAGCTTAACGGTATCACCGTTGACATCATCGGTATGTGCAGGCAGTACGCAAACGATCTGCGCGTCGGGAGCAAGCACCTATACCTGGAGCACAGGGGCTACAAGCAGCTGTATTACGGTAACACCGGGAGTAACAACATCCTACACCGTTACCGGCTCCAATGGAAACTGCCCTGGAAATTCAGTAGTGGCAACCGTTACTGTAGTACCGAAGCCGGGTCTTTGCATGACACCTTCCATGACCTTATGTGCGGGAACATGCGCCACCATTAGCGGAACCTGCGGAACAGCGGTGAAATTTACTAACTTCCAGTGGTCGCCTACAACCGGTGTGTCTACGCCAACAGCCTTAACCACCACTGTATGCCCGACTGTAACGACTGTATATACACTCACGGCTACCAATTATATGACGGGATGTGTGTCGACAGGAACGGTTTTAGTAGCCATGTCTCCGGCAACGATTGCTATCAGTGGTCCTGCGAGTGTGGCCTGCGGTGTAGCGAACCTTTATAGTGTAGCGCCTGTGGTGACGAACCCAACCACGAATTACAGCTGGTCGGCTACCAATGCCACACCGGCCAGTGGAGCAGGAACATCAGCCAGCATTAGTTTTGCTGCACCGGGTGGCGTGATTACCTGGAATGCCAGCACGACCATCGGCTCGATGATCTGCAAAGCCAAAGCAACCTTTACAGTGCATTGCAGCTTTATCCCGGATCCGCCAATCGATATCATCATCAACGGAGGTGATGCTACAACACTATATCCTAATCCGAATACGGGTATCATGACCCTCGCTTATGCTGTTGACCAGGAAGCGGTATTTGAAATTATGGATGCCAATCAGAAAGTGTTGGCCCGTTATGACCTCGATCCGAAAGAGCGGGAAAGGACTATCCGCCAGGAAGAACTGGCGAACGGTGTCTATATGTACAAAGTTTCGGTGAAAAACCGGATCATTAAAACAGGTAAGATTGTGATCATTCGTTAAGGAGAGTACATCTTGTCTTTAAGTCCTCCGCCGACGGGCGGGGGACTTTTTTTATTTCCGGTCAGATGAAGGTATAAGAAAATTTACAACCGAATTGATGTTCGTTGCGGTAGCTGTCGAAAAAGCTTCGGGGCATGAATTGCTTTAAAGGGATCAGGCGCTGTGTATCGCCGTCGTTGAAATGCAGGGCGGAGGTACTGAAGTCGCAGTATTCGTAGTACAGGCTGAGTCCGAGTCTTTGCAAGGCTTTTGGCGTTTCTTTGTTTTTCTGAATGAAGCCTGGCAGATTCAGCAGCATCAACTCACAACCATACATGGCTCTTCTTAACTGAAAGCTGTTGTAATCTGTGCCGGCGCTTACCAGGCCTGAAGGTCCATGATAATGGCTGCGCGTGGAGCCCCGGTATAATTTAAGAGCGGGAGCGTAGGGCTGCGGGAGCTTGATGATGAGCCCGTAATACAAAGTGTAATTATGAAAAGAACGCATTTCGCAGCCGGGCATCGTAGGTGAGCTGCCTTTTTTTGATTCGAAGAGCTTTGCTGACGTGGCAATAATGGCGGAATCAAGCGCTGAAGAAACCAGGTCGTGATCGATGGCCTGTTTGTAATCGTGGACAAAATTCCCATCGAAAGCGGTTGCCCAAAGCTTGTCCTGCCAGCCCCAGCCGGCAAAGAGCCCCAGGATTGTTTTGCCCGACAGGAAAGCGCCGGGATTAAAACCTGCTTCGGTATAAATGCCATGCCCGGAGTTAATGACAGAATGATTGGCCAGTGGAAGCCGGTAGCCTGCCGTGAAGAAGGCCGGTGCAAAACCCGGATTTTTTTTGGTGAAAGCTGTATCGGCCATTTGGGCCTGAAGCAAAAATGGAAAGGTGCATGCAAGGATCAGGCGTTTCATGGGCAAGAGAATGGCATGTGATTTTTTTTGCTGAATCAATTTTGGTGCCAGCGGCAGAGGCTCTGTCCGGAGAAAAAATATCATATTGTAAAGCGGAAACCTATAATAGCTATTTTAGATTATGCCTGATACTGAATACCCAAACGATTGCAGTGAGGTGCAACGCCTTTGCAGAAATTGCGGAGCCAGCGATGTGTTTTATTTTACGAAGCGGGAGATCGCATTCGATTTATACAGCATGAAGCAAATCTTCGCTACAGCCTGCACGCGATGTGCTTCTACGGAAAATGCTTCTCTGCATGTGAAAGCGTTTCCTCTTGATGAGGTATTGCTGCTGGAATGGGCGCAACATGAAGAGCTTCGCCTCTCGCATGATGATGAGCTATTCCTGGGCGATCGTCTGTACCTGACGCAGTTGCTGGATCTGCTCGATCACCACGAAATCGTACCTCTGAAAAGGCATGTGATATTTGAGGCACTTTGTGTGATGGTGTATGATCAACTCATGGATGATGAGAAGCCTGACCTTGTGCTGGCAGAACAGGTGAAGGCAGAGCTTTTGAAACGGCGTGAGCAGCTTCAGGAAGCCGGGCACGTGATTATGCCTTATCTTAAAGAAGTGGTGTATCCCTTTCTGGGAATGGAATTCAAAGGTTAAATCTTAAAGAACATGCGGGCACAGAGTTGCAGAGAAGACACGGAGATCGCCAGGCGTTCAGCGAAATAAAACCAAAATCGTATCTTTACGTTCATCATTTAGCTGTTAGGATCCATGAAAACACATACGATCAATTATCAGAATGCCTTTATTGAAGTGGCTGATGATTGCCCGGTGCAGAGCGGAGAAGTACCGCCACAGAAGGGAGAATCGAAAACGGTAGCAAACCTTCAGTTCGACATGCTTTATAAGCATCCTTACAAGTACACTTCCGATGATGTGCTTTTCCAGGTGTATGCCGACAGGAATGACCTGACGAAAAAAGAGTATAAGGAAGCACGGGACATATTCTTTTCGAAAGGCCAGCCCTGCCTCCGCACTTCTCCGTTAACCAAGCGCTACGGCTGGGGCGTGCACCATGATAAGGACGGAAAGGTGGCTATCTATGGCTGCGAAACGCCTGAGTATAAAACGTTTTCTAAAGACAAATCGCTGAAGGTGGTGAAGGCCATGAAGAGCAGTAAATGATCTGATATAGCTAATCTCTTAGACATCATGAACCATTCCATTCCTTTCTTTTTGCTCCTCTTGTTTTTTGTGTCATGTGGCATGCCGGAATCACATCGCATCAGCACGAAAGAAAAAGCAAAGATCGAGATCCTCGAACAACAATTGCATTGTGAGATCTGGCGGAGCTTTTCCCATGAAAGCTTCGATGAGCTGCCCGATCTCGAACTCACCATAACAGGATTGTCCTGTCCTGCCGACAGCGTAGGCTATATGGCGGAATACATTGCCAGGGATTATCTTCCTTATGTCGATTACAAAGGAAGATACCGGAATATTATCGTGAACATGGAATCGGGGAACGAAGGAAAGATTGGTGTGGGCGGCAAGCAAATATTCAGATTCAGGCTGGACGAATAATGCCGTGGGGAAAGAAGTTTATATAGATGAAATAAATTTCGGCTTGCTAAGCCGTCATCTGCCCGGCCTCATGGAAGGACAGCCTGCCCTGGATGCTCTCCAGGAAAAAGTGACGCTTGTGCCTGAGGTCCTTACGGCGGAGGACTATGAACAGATCATCGATTTTCTTAATCATCAGGTGTTATCGGAGGAGGATTTTGAAGCGGAGCTGGAAGAGCTTGGTTTTAAAACGATACAACGGTTTCATCCGACTTACCTTGCCGTGACATTTATGGAGCTGCTCCGCGATCTTCTGCCGGAGACGACAGCGCATAACGAAATGGATCTTTACCGCCTGAGCCGGGAAGAGCTGCTGCAGTTTACAGAAGTACTCCTGCTTTACAAGGAAGTGTTTGAGCAGTATGATGATGCGAAAACCGCGCGGGTCTTTGATATCAGCACAGCCGTAAGGGAACAATTTACGATGGCCGGCAAGCAGCTGCTGGAGCGGGAAATAGAAAGCAGGAAGGAGCTGGGAGAGGATTATTCCGGTAAATGGTTTCCTCATTACTTTCACTTTTTCATGCACATAGATCCGCAAGGAATGAAAGACTCTATTCTGAAAGGAAAGGGAGATGCGTACCTGATTGTAGATAGCTATTAGCGCTGCCGTTTTTGGTCACAGATTAAAAATCCGCAACAACAAATTCGCGACAGGCAATCACAACCATCTCAAAAATCACTCACTGTAAAAGCCTGCAGGAAGATCTTTCCAAACTCAATGTCCCTGTTGGTGGTTTCGTCGGGGTAGTTTTCAAAATAATCTTCGAGGTCCACCAATACCGCGCGGAATTCCGTATAAATCATGTTTTTGAGCTCTTTGATGTCGTCTTCGGTATGGTAAAGCTCAGCATACATATCAGACAGGGATTGTGTCTGCTCGGAAAGCGAAGAATAGCCCATAAAAATGTCTTCTCCCTGGGTATTGTTGTAGCGTTGTCCGACCTCGGCCAGGCAGGAGGCAATGTTCTGGTAATAAAGGATGTTGTTTCCGGTGTCAAAAGGATCGCTTTCTAAAATGCGGGTGTAGGGGTTGCTTTCTACTAGTCTGGTCATGGTTTCTGGGTTTATTTTACTCAAAAATAAGTCAATTTGTAGCATCATGTTGCTATAAATAATAGCAATCTGTTTTATTTGCTGAAATTAACAGGTGGGCTTGTTTCGGGCTTGCCGGGGGCAAATTGCCCGTATACTAGTTTTATGGTATGTGCCCGATTTTGAAAAAGGAATACATTTGCCCTGCAATTTAAAATCAATCTAAATAACAAGACAAACTATGAGATTCACATTCAACAAATCATTGCTGTTAAGCGTTGCGGTTCTGGCCTTTATGGCATCCTGCAAAAAAGACAAAAAAGACGAAGCCGAACCGGAGCCAACACCAACTCCTACTACGCCAAGCTATAATGTTCCAACGACTTATAACTTTGTATCGGCTGATTTTTCTGCTTCTACCAAGCGCTTGGCCATGTTGGGTGAATTAACAACCTATATCAGGTCTGCACATACTACCACTCAAACCACACAACCGGTGCTGGATGCGCAAAAACTGAAAGATATGTATATGAATGTTGGTGCCCGTTTTACCGACGTCAACCTCAATAACAGCGGCCTGCAACTGAAAGACCAGACAGGCACGGCTTACGGCCTTTCCGTAGAGCTTGACATGAGCTACACGGATGCTGCCAGCGCCAGCGCTTCATCGGCTTTGACACCGTCTGTACAAACAGCTTCCAGCGGCACGGCCGGCAAACTGAACGAGTCTGCTACGGTAAGGGCTATCCTGGTAGATGCCAACGGACTTGAATACAAAGAGCAAACGGAAAAAGGCATTATGGGTGGGGTTTTCTACTACCAGGCCATGACCAAACTGGCAAACATCAGCACTTACGATAACACAACTTTGGTGAATGGCATCACTGCCCAGGAAAAAGCGTGGGATGAGGCTTTCGGATACTTTGGTGTGCCGGTTGATTTCCCGACGAACCTGACAGGTCTTAAAAACTGGGGAAGCTATGCCAACTCGGTGAACGTGGCGATCAGCTGCAATGCCACTATCATGAACGCTTTCCTGAAAGGCCGTGCCGCTATTTCCAATAAAGACAATACAGGCCGCGATGCTGCCCGCGATATCGTGATGAAAACATGGGAAAAAGTAGCTGCTGCCAAATGTATCTCCTACATGAAGGGCGCTAAAACCAATTTCACCAAAGCGGCAGACCGTCACCACAACCTTTCGGAAGGGATCGGCTTTATCAAAGCATTTTCTTACAATCCTTCCAAAACCATTACCACTGTACAGATTGCGCAGCTGCAAGGCTACATGGGAACCAATTTGTATAACGTGACCACAGCGAACATCGATAATGTCATCAGCTTGCTGGCAACAACGTTCAGCCTGGACCCGAACGCGATTCCTTAATCAAGTAACAAAGCTTGGAAAAGCGTCACGGTATATCGTGACGCTTTTTTGTTTTAAGGAATTGATTAGCAATTGATAAGACGGAGTTAACTACCTTATTTGCGGTATGCCCTCTCCGCCCTGTTTTTACTAAATTTGGGCAGCAAAAAAAAGAAATTCCCGGGTGAAATTATTCCCGGAAAATGATTGATAAGACCATGAAAAAAAACGGATTACTGATCTGCCTGTTGTTATGTGTTGCTGTAAGCCTGAGCGATTGTAAGAAGAAAAAAAGCACGACGGAGGATGAGGAAGAAGAGGCTGCTTTTGATAAAGGGGCGATGCTGGCAAATTATGCGGATGCCCTCATTATTCCGAATTACCAGGCAGCCAAAAGCGCCCTGGATTCCCTGGACGCTGCTTATACCGGTTTCACGCAAAGCAAAAGTGTGGCCGATCTGCAAGCCGTTCGTCAAAAGCTGCAGGTGATGTATGTGAGGTTCCAGCATATTTCGACTGCCGAATTCGGGCAGGCGGAAACAGAGCTGATCAGGGCTAATTTCAATACCTATCCTGCCGATACCACGCAGATCAATGCCAACATTGCCAATGGTGTTTATAACCTCGACATTGCCGCTAATATTGATGCCAAAGGCCTCCCGGCAATGGATTTCCTGCTGTATGGCAATAACACAACAGATGCGGGTATTGCCGCTTTATTTGCCGGATCATCGAACCGGGTGACTTATGTCACGAACTGCCTGAACGACATGAAGACCAAGCTGAATGCGGTTGTGGCTTCCTGGACTAACGGTTACCGTACTTCCTTTGTCAATTCACAGGGTTCCCAGATCGGCAGCTCGCTTGGCCTGCTGGTAAACCAGCTGAACTTCGAGGTGGATCTGTTGAAGAACGGTAAGGTGGGCATTCCTTTGGGAAAAAAATCGATGGGTGTGATTTATCCGGAAAAGACAGAGGCCTATTATGCCAATGGTTATTCGGTACAGCTGGCCAAAGAATGCCTGCAGAATATAGAGAATGTATACCTCGGGCGCTCCCGTGCGGGCAACGACGGCAAAGGCCTCGATGATTACCTCGATGCCCTGAAGAGCCAGCACGGTTCAGGAACGCTGAACAACGCCATCAAAGCACAGTTTGGCGTAGCGAAAGCAAAGCTGGCCCTGGTGCAGGAGCCGATGTCGGCTTCGATTGTGGCAAATGCGGCTACTGTGGATGCCGCTTATGTGGAAATGGTAAAACTGCTGGTGCTGCTTAAAACCGATATGCCCTCGGCTTTAGGAATTGTGATCACCTACCAGGATGGAGACGGTGATTAATGCATTAAAACAATATGTCGTAAAGCCGGTGCATGCCGCACCCTTAGCTGTTTTCAGGATGGTATTCGGCTTGCTGATGCTGGCCTCCATTCTCCGGTTTATAGCGAAAGGCTGGGTTTACAGCATGTATGTGAAGCCGCAGGTATTTTTTCCGTACTATGGTTTTGAATGGGTGAAGCCTTTGGGAGAAGCCGGCATGTATGCCCTGTTTATCCTGATGGCGCTTTGTGCGCTTTGCATGGCGGCGGGCTTTTTATACCGGATTTCGGCTGTGCTGTTCTTTGTGCTGTTTACCTATGTGGAGCTTATTGACAAAACCAATTACCTCAATCATTATTATTTTATAAGCATCATCAGCTTCCTGCTGATTTTTCTGCCGGCCCAGCGTTATTTTTCCCTCGATGCTTTTTTCAGGCCTTCTCTGAAAGCGGATCATATTCCGAATTATTTTCTGCTCATTATCAAAGTGCAGGTGTTTATGGTGTATTTTTTTGCAGGGCTTGCCAAGCTTAATCCCGACTGGCTGCTGCATGCGCAGCCCCTGAAGATCTGGCTTCCCGCACACAGCGAGCTCCCGCTGATTGGTAGCCTGCTGACGAAAGAGTGGGTAGCTTACGCTTTTAGCTGGTTTGGCTGCCTCTACGATCTCATCATTCCTTTCCTGTTATTTATGCCGCGTTACATCAAACCGGCCTATGTGCTGGTGATTGTCTTTCACCTGGCCACGTCTCTGTTCTTCAATATCGGGATGTTCCCCTATATTATGATCGCGCTCACCAGTATTTTCTTCAGCGAAAAATTTCATGTGAGCCTGATTCAAAAGCTGAAAGCCTTGATGGGACAAGCTTCTGCAGAAGAGCCCGCCGCGGTGTATGTGCCGTCCCGGAATCTTAAAAACATAGTGCTTGGCCTAATGACTTTGCATATCGTGTTCCAGCTGTGCATGCCTTTCCGCTTTCTGTTGTACCCGGGCAATCTGTACTGGACGGAGCAGGGCTATCGCTTTTCGTGGCGCGTGATGCTGATGGAGAAAGCCGGCACCGCTTTTTTTTATGTGCGCGATAAAGCCACCGGGAAAGAAATGGAAGTCAGCAACCGTGATTACCTCACACCGATGCAGGAAAAAATGATGTCCACGCAGCCGGATATGATGATCCAGTATGCACATTTTCTGAAAACACATTACGAGCAATTGGGAATCCGGAACACAGAGGTGGTGGCAGAGGCTTACGTGACGCTCAACGGCCGGCCGAGCAGGCTGATGGTGGATAAGAGCACCGACCTCAGTGCCTTGACGGATAATTACAAACAAAAAAACTGGATCCTTCCTTTTTCTGAATAGAGCATGCAACGTTTTTTGATGATATTGTTTTTTGGGGTAATGGCTGCAACGGCATGCCTGGCCCAGAACAAGTACATCATCAGCGGAACGGTGTTCCTGCCATCCGGAGCGATGGCTCCCGGCGCCAGGGTGCATACCTTGCAATCCAATGCTGAAACCAATGCGGCAGGTGAGTTCAGGCTCCTGGAGCCGGAAGGGCCGCTCACGATCACGGTCTTTCTTCCCGGCTACAAAAAACATGTGGAAAAGCTAAAGCTGGAGTCCGACAAAGGCCTGGTAATCCAGCTCGATTCTATTTCCACCAGCTTAAATGAGGTGATTGTGGAATCGCAGAAAGAAAATAATTTCGGGATCGGGAAGCTGATGAATGTGGAAGGCACGGCGATCTACGCCGGTAAAAAAACGGAGGTCATCACCCTGAATGACATCAATGCCAACCTGGCGACCAACAATGCACGGCAGGTCTTCGCTAAAGTAGCAGGCCTCAATATTTTTGAGAACGACAATGCCGGCATCCAGCTTGGCATCGGTGGCAGGGGATTGAACCCCAACCGGGTCTCTAATTTCAATACGCGGCAAAACGGCTATGATATCAGCGCCGATGCGCTCGGTTACCCGGAGAGTTATTACACGCCGCCGATGGAGGCGCTCGACCGCATTGAGGTGATCCGCGGGGCCGCCAGCCTGCAATACGGCACACAGTTCGGCGGCTTTATCAATTTCCGTTTCAGGAAAGGACCGGTGAATAAGCCCATCGAGCTGACCTCGCGCCAGACCTATGGTTCCTTTGGCTTATTCAATTCCTTTAACAGCCTGGGCGGGACTGTCAAAAAATTAAATTACTACACGTATTACCAGTATAAGCAAGGCAATGGCTGGCGCGATAATTCCGGTTTCAAAACGCACAATGCTTTTGCTTCCCTGAGTTATGATGTGGCTAAGAATGTCAGGATCACCGGTGAGTATACGTTTATGACTTACCTTGCACAGCAGGCGGGAGGCCTTACCGACAAGCTTTTTGAGAAAGATCCGCAGCAGAGCATCCGCAACCGCAACTGGTTTAAAGTAAACTGGAACCTGGCCTCCCTGAGCCTCGACTGGAAGATCACACCGGCTACGCGCCTCAACTGGATGAACTTCGGATTAATGGCGGAGCGCATCACCGTTGGTTTTCTCGGGCAGATCAACCGTGCCGATCCTTTGGGCGAACGGGACATCATCGGCGATCAGTATAAAAATTTCGGCTCTGAGCTGAGGTTGTTGCATCAATACACGCTCCTGAAAAATGTGTCGACCTTCCTCGTGGGAGCAAGGTACTACCAGGGGAATACCTTCCGCCGCCAGGGGAATGGCGATTCTACGTCAGGACCGAACTTCAATTACCTGCATCCCGATAATTTAGAGCACAGCTCCTTTGTGTTTCCCAGCCGTAATGTGGCGTTGTTTTCTGAAAATATTTTCCAGCTCAGCAAAAAGTTCAGCGTCACACCAGGCCTGCGCTTTGAATACATCAGCACCTCTTCCGATGGCTACTACAGGGAAACCAACCGCGACCTGGCCGGTAATGTGATCCTCGATATCAGGCACACCGATCAGCGGACGAGCAATCGCAGCTTTGTACTGGCGGGCATCGGGCTTTTGTATAAGCCGGTATCAGGTGTGGAGCTGTATGCCAACTTCAGCCAGAATTACCGCTCTATCAATTTCAACGACATGCGCATCGTCAATCCTAATTTCAGGGTAGACAATAACCTGAAAGACGAAACCGGCTATACTGCCGATGGTGGCGTGCGCTGGACAATCCGGAACCTGCTCTACCTCGATTTCAGTGTGTACTACCTGCGTTACAACAACCGCATCGGCACGGTGCTGATGGAGGATAGCTCAACCTACGTGCTCTACCGTTACCGCACCAATATTTCAGATAGCCGCAACATCGGCGCGGAATGTTTTGCGGAGATCGACTTGTTTAAATTATTCAATAAGGCGGCAAAACATCAGCTGAGCTGGTTTGTGAATGCTTCCTATACCGATGCGCGCTACATTGATAGCAAGCAAAGCGGCTTTAAAAATAAGATCGTCGAGCTGGTGCCTGCCAGCATTTTGAGAAGCGGCCTCACCTACAGGTATAAGAAATTCAGTACAACGGTGCAGGGGGCCTACACGGCAGAGCAATTTGCAGATGCGACGAACTCGACGTTCAGCTCCAATGCCATTACGGGGCTTATCCCGGCCTATACTATTTTTGATGTGTCGGCGCAGTACAGCTATAAGTTTTTAAACCTGTCGGCGGGCATTAATAATTTCACGAATCAATATTATTTTACGCGACGCGCCGAGGGCTATCCGGGGCCGGGGATCCTTCCTTCCGATCCGCGTAATTTTTATGTAACCCTGCAGGTGAAGCTGTAGCGGGATAATCCTAAAGCGTTTTCCCTTCTTTTTTCAGCTCCTTTTTTATGCCGTCCAGGATGGTCTGTTCAGTAATGCCTGCTCCCGTACTTTGTGTGTGAAGCAGGCAGTGCATCAATACATTGATGATGGCGCCACCGGCCAGCACATGTTTCTCAGCAATTTTTTTCAGATCTGTTCCGGAGGAAAGCTTGAGGTGATGCATGAAGGCATTCTTCCATAATTGCATGCGCTCATCGACGCCAGGCATCGGGAAATGGATCATCGACTGAAAGCGCCTGGCAAAGGCATCGTCTAAATTTATTTTCAGGTTGGTGGCCAGGATAATAAGGCCGGGAAAGTCTTCTATGCGCTGGAGCAAATAGGCGATTTCCTGGTTGGCGTATTTGTCGTGCGAAGAGCTTGTGGCGGTTCTCTTTCCAAACAAGGCGTCGGCTTCGTCGAAAAACAAAATCCAGTTTTTATTTTCAGCCATGTCGAAAACAGAAGCCAGGTTTTTTTCGGTTTCACCGATGTACTTGGAAACGATCATCGAGAGGTCGATCTTGTAAACGTCTTTGCCTGTAATTTTTCCCAGTAAGGAAACGGTTAATGTTTTTCCTGTGCCGGGTGGCCCGTAGAAGAGGCTCCTGTAGCCCGGCTTGATAAAGCGCCTGACTGGGTCGCTTTCCTTCAGCTCCTTGCTCCACCTGATCCAGGTTTGTATTTCCTCCACTTCCTTTTTTACCAGCTCATCCAGCACCAGGTCCTCCCAGTTGAGGGGTGTGTAGATCCGTTTTGCAGGAAAATCAGGGCTATAGTCGGGCTTGCTGAATTCTCCTGTAGTGAGGAAAGAGAGGAATTCTCCATGGATGCTCAGTACTCCGCTCATCATGGGCTCTCCGCTTTCAACGGGCGATAATTTCAGAATGTTGTTTTTAAGCAAAGCCGAATGATGGATAAACTCATAGGCTGTTGCCATTCGTTTTTTGAGATCCGCGCCAGCCAGGATAAACAGCAGGGTTTCGCCTGTCGGGATAAAGCCATTGAACGTTTTTCCTTTCACGCCTCCGAACTCTGAAAAGCTGCGGTCGTAGGTGGCATTTTTTGTGTAGAAAACATCCAGCAGCTCCGGTTTCACATGCGGTAAGAGGGTCAGGATAAGCGCAAGGCGTTCCACGCTGTTGAACTTATTCTCCAGCACAAAATCCGAATAGGCGGAGAAGCCGGCTTTCAGGGGCGGGGCTTTGGCATCCGAAATATCGGTATAATCGCATTCATTTTTAAAATACAATTTCATACGGATATCTATGACAGATGTCAGCCAGGCAATCTCTTGCTCTATCGTCTTTGCGTTTTTGAGTAATGGTGTTATCTCCATTTTACATGCAATGTATGTTTCATCCAAGGTAATTTTATTACCGAAATATTCCACGGGATTTTATCAACCAGCATGTCAAAGGATTTCGGCTCAACTGTCAGAATAATTTTATCATCCAGCCATTCCAGCTTGCCTTCCCGTTTCAGAAAGGTATTCCGGAGCCCTTCGATGCTTGTGTTTTTGATGATCTCCCACCTGCTGATGGCTGTTTTCAGCAGCTCGTCGGAAAGGTCTTTTTCTTCCCGGGTAAATTCTTCGGTGCTGTAAGCCGGATGGTTTTTTGGCAGCTGGCAAAGAATCTTGTTCAGCGGAAGCTCATGTTCCTGCCGGGTTTCCACGCCGGTAACGAGGTATTGCAATAAGCAGGCGCCCCTGATGGCCGCTTTTACGGACGTGAATTTATGATCGCTCACCAGGCCAAGCTTTTCAAAGTAAAAGCTCATAAAGGGCCATAGCAAAATAAGCCCTGCATTTTCGATAAACACCAGGCCCTGCCTGATCTCATCGACAGGCTTTTCTTTTTTCTCTTCTTTCTTTTTTTCCTGCTGCATCATTGCCAGCAGCATGGATGGTAAAAAGGTCTGCAGTGTCATCTCCTTACGGAGGATCGCTAGTTTTGTCAGGCCTGAGAAGGTATGGTATTCTGCAGCGGATTGAAACATTCTTTTGGCAACAAAGCGGATGTATTCCGAAACGCCGGTGTTTTTACGGAAGTATTCTATGAAAAACAAAAAGGTCGAGCTCCTTATAAGTACAAGGTCTTTATCCATCTGCCGCTTCAGGGCTTTGTTGGAAAAGAGCGTGACGAAATCGCTTAGGTAAGGCTCTAAAAATGCGTACTCATCCGGGAACATGGCCTTCATAAGCTTCTCCTGTTCCTTCGCGTCGAAGGGAGCAATGAAGCGCCTGAACAGAAGCTCATTTTTTAAGCTGAGGTAGAGTAGCCTGGTGTTGGTATGGCTCCGGACCCTGTGGATACCGGACAAAACTTTCAGGATCAGCTCTTTTGAGCTTAGCTCAAGGCTATCGGGAATGATGCCTGTATTCAGAAAATGTAACAGTGCTTCCAGGGTTCTCAGCGTTTCTTTTTCGGCAGGCTGTTGCGAAGAAGGCCTTGTATCCGGAGTTTTTGGAAACTTCGCTACGTGTTCGCTGCTTGCATTTTCTGTGACGTGCTCTTTCTTTGGATCTGCATCCTTCCTGTCTGGGGAGAGTGGTTTTGGCTCATGCTCATCGGGCATGTGATCAGGAGACGATGTGTTGTTTTCATTGCGTAGAGGCTCCTCCTTTGTCTTCTTCAGGCTAAGCTGTCCTGATAGCTTGCTATGGAATAACAGGAAGAAGTCGTTGAGGTAGAGATCTGTAAACAGGTCCTGCAATTTCAGGAGCTCCGTGTAAAAACCGGATAGGCTGATTCCACGTGCGGTGAATAAGCTTTGGATATCAGACCAGATCAGCTCTTTCTTCTTTTCTTTTTTCTGAAAGCTGTAAATGAGGTAAGCTTCTATGAAGGCCTCGCTGTTCCTGCTTGTTAAGGTACGGCGGATCTGGGGCACCAGTTCGTTCAGCAATTCATGTTCGTTTTTCCTGTTGCTGAGGTTCAGCGTATGGTTCGACAGGTCATCCTCCAAAAAGAAGAGCAGGTTTTTTCTGATGGGCTCCTGCGTCACATTGCTTTTGATGAAAGTAAGCAGGCGCTTTTTTTTCTTTGTAATGAAATGCTTTTGCCAGAAGTCCTTTAAGCGATGCTTATCATGAATGCCGGACCACCAGGGGCTTTCTCCATGGGCGAGGAAATACAAGATACTGTCCAGTTCCTGGCGTTCCGTTAATTGGTGCTCCGCATCAGGGTAGGGCATGATTTCTTTTTTGTCCTGATCCTGCACATCCCTTGCAGCCGGCCCTGACTGAATGAGATCAGCGTATGTTGCCGATGACTTCCCGATGGCTTTTTTTGCTTCCCTGAGAAAGGTATGGACATCGAGCGGGGAGCGCCTGGAAATCAGGATGAGGACCTGCGTGAAAAAAAGGCTTTTATCAAACACCGGGTGAGGATAGCTTTCTGTTGCTTGCAGAAGAAATTGGTATAAGTCCGGGCGGACGGTGCTCTGATGAAGCGCAGCGGTAAAGGGAAAAAAAGAATGCGCTGCCGTCATCACCCGGTGCAGCGACAGGATCCATGCGCCATGTTCCGGTTGCAGCTTTTGGATCGTGCTTATCATGGCCTCTTCCGCGGGAAGCTCTTCTTGTGTACTATGCTTTTCGTTTTTCCCGGATGTCTTGCCGGATCGCTCGTTATAGGTATCCGGGTTGATCAGGCGGCTATACGTTTCGCCGCCGGCTTTATCCATGGCTGTTTTGGCATTCGCCATAAACTCAAGTCTGCCTGATGTTGATTTCTCTGCGAGTGATTGTACAACGCGGTTGAAGAAATCCTGAGGATCAAAAATCGCCTTTGTGTAATTCCGCGTGACCTTGTAAATGAGCTGCCCGATCTCTGCTTCGGCAGAGGTTCTATGTGTGGCTGCAACAATCGCAAAATGGGATTGGGTTTTCAGAAGCAGCTCCCTGACGGAAAGGATCCATTGACTGTGCGCAGGCTTTAGCTCAATAATTTTTTCCTCTATCTGCTTCGAAGACATGCCGGAATCCGTATCTCCATCATGTTCAACATCCGCATCATTCTTTGATTTGGAGCTGTCTGTGGTGCCGGGAACCAGGGCCATCAAGGCGCTGTATTCTTTTTCTCCAAGCTGTTCAAAGCCGGATTTTACCCGGGCACGAAGCTCGTTTGCACTCAGTCCGGAATTTACCGTGAGGGCGGATAGCAGCGTTTCCAGGAAAGCGGTTTTCTGAAATGTGTTTTCGGAGCCGTTTATAAGCTGGTTCATAGCAGCCCTGAAGAGCTGGCTTTTCAGAGATCTCCTATCTTCAAAAAAATCGGCGAGGGTTTCAAGCTGTACCAGCGACCCGGTCAATGACAGGATCCATGCCGAATGAGAGGGGGCATACAGCCCGATCAGGGCCTGGATTGCTTTGTCGGAAAAGAAGCGGCTAATAATAAAGAGCGTGTTTTCAGCACTCTTGCGGCTGATAAAATCTTTGAGCTGTTGGGGCTTTTGTTTGATGAGGCGGAGAAACAGATCCTGCAAGCGGCCGGGAGTCATGTTTCCTGAATGGAGCGGCATGCTGCCGTTTTCAAGGAAGAAGAACAGGCATTCCTCCGCTTCATTGTTTAAGTCTTCCCGTGGAGCAGAGGTCGGATCAGGAAGATCCTCATGATTCATGGATTCGTCGCTTTCAGCACTTAATTCAAAATCTTCTAGGAAGATTTCCCTGATGTATAATTCCAGTCCTTTGCTAAAGGTTCCCGGCGACTGGCGGATCTGCCGCCTCATCAGCAACAGGAATTCCCGGTAGGCCATATTGTAATGCGCCGATAATTGTTTCATAAGGCTCCTCACAAAATTCCGGGTATTAAACACGGAGCCCTTTTCAACAAAGAGGTAGGTGAGTGCGAAAAAGTACTTCGCTCTTTTGAAATCTTCTGATTGAGCCTGAACCGTGGTAACGGGACTTTCCGTTAGTTCCAGCTCCCGGGTATAGTCGCTGATCACCTGCCTGTATGCGGGTTCCAGGGCATTGATGACGCTGATGATGGTTTTCTCCCTGAACTGCCAGGCTATCCGCATCCTGGCGCGCTCTTTTTTGCCGGTTGTTTTCAGGAGCCTGATCAGCAGCGGCGCATCTTCTGTGAGCAGATCCATTAAATAACGTTCGATGCCGGAATGAATGTCCGTGCCTTTACGAAGCAGGTTGCCGGTGAGCAGGTAATGTTCAATGGCATTCAGCTGATAGCGCTTGCTGTCCAGCAGTTTGTAATTGCCGGCTTCTTCCGGACCTTGGTTTTTGAACCCGGCAATTTTTTCTTTTAGCGAGGCCATGATCCGTTCCGGCAATTCTTTTTCAAGATCGCTGTAATTGATTTCACCGAGGTCCAGCGAGAGCTGTTTGATTTGCAGGATTTCGTCGCCGGCAATCGCCTCCGAAAAAAGAAGGTCCATCTGCCTGCTGATCTCGCTGTTAAAAAGCCGGCTTACCGTTTCCTGCAGCTCATGGTTTTTTTCAACGGAAAAGAATCCGAGGTCAAAACTGACCTGGCCGATCATGTGTGAGTTGCTGCTCATGGCGCCTGTACGAAATAGGTATAGTCACTTTTCAGGAGGTAACGGCTCAGGGCTTCGCGGGAGCCCGGAGCTTTGGCTTTAAAGCTTCTTGAAACGTCCAGGAAATTATCCTGTTCCTGCTCGTCTACCCAGAATATTTCTGCGCGGATATGAGCCGGCAGGTTATCTATAAAAAGGGAATGCAGGTAAGCAGAGTGCTCGTCGGGGCTCAGGCCTTCGCGCTTTGTCTGATCGAGTACGTAAATGCTTATCCGCGAAGAATAAAAATCCTCGTGAATCACCAAGCCATTGTCAATTACGCCGATTTCCGGAACCGGCACCGACTGGTTATCCGGATCGTAATTCCGGCTGATGGCATCCAGGAGCTCCGGATAGCTTTGCGCCGGATTTGCCGCTGCTCCGGCGTTGCGGGTGGCGTTTGCCTGCACGAATTTTTTTTCGTCCAATGGCGGCAATAAGAGGATATGGTCAATGACGAACAGGTTTTCCAGCTCATCGTATAATTTCAGGAAATCGCTGATAAATTCGCGGATAATCCTGTCGGCTGTTTCCTCGTCCATGTACGCACTTTCAAAAAGCCTGAGCTTTTGTGAGGGCGTGTTAAGGTAGAGGACGCTTGTGCTTTGTGCATGGCTTCTGCTGTAATTTTCCGGGAAAAGCCCGGTGAACACAATGCCGGAAAGGTCGTTGGCGCCCAGGTTTATGAATACCTTATCGTCAGGGCTCTGAGCAAACAACACATCATGCCTCGATTTTATAACGGGGCTGAGACGGAGGTAGGTTTCCGTTTGATTATTTTTAAGCGTGTTGTAATGGATGTCGGATAATAAATGAAAGAAATGAAGGAATTTCAGGGTGTTGATGTTGTTATTGCCTTCATGTTGTGAGATCGCCCGTCCTCTCAGCGATGTCAGGTCCGGAATGGTTTTCAGGAGCTCTTCCTTGATGGCAGTGATATCTTCGGCATCCCTGTCGGAGGAGTAGGTAACAAAATCCGTCACCGAGAAACCGAACCTTGCCAGCAAATGATCCAGGAACAGATTTCTGCGCGTGAAAAAATCATCTTTTTTCCGGTAAATCTCCTTTAAGCCCGAGAGGTAGTCATTGTCCGGATCGGATTTGAAATCGATCGTGTTTTGCTGGTATTGATTGCCAAGCTTGCTGTCGTATATTTCCTCTGCGCTTCCTTTAAAGCCTTTTAGCAAAGCAGCTACATCCGGCACCGGGTACAGGTCCTGGTAAAAAAAAGTCTGCTTCTGGCTTTTGGTGGAAAACAGGTACCCGGTAGAAGCCACCTGCTTATTAAAATCGGATAGCAGCTGCTCAAAGAAGAGAAGGTATGCCTTTAATTGGAGCGCCTGCATTTTACGGGCTTCCGGAACATGCTGCGAGAGCTTGTCTTCGCCTATGCCATAAACTAAAGGAAAATCGTTTTGCAGCGAATAGTAGGCAGAGATCGCGGCATAGTCTGCTCCGGGAATTCCGATGTCCAGCTTAGAGCCCGGGTAATTGAACTTATCGGTTTTTTTCTTCCGGATAATAAGGTCATTGTATTTGGCGAGCACCAGGTTTTTATCAAAATTATAAGCCACGTTATTGATGAACACGTTGATGCTCCTTTTGGAATCACCGAACAGGTTGTCGAATACATTCAGCTTCAGGGATTTTTCCGGACCGATATTAATGAAAGGCTGCTGCCCGGGTGTGTTGCCGTATGGCCCGGCCGGCGTGCTCCGGGTATAGAGGTCGAGGTTGTTGATACTTTTGACCCCGGTAATTTTATTGATCAGCCTCGCGAAATCATCGAAGTAAAGAACATCCACCTTTTCGGTTAGATCCTCCTCGTTAATAAATCCGTTTTTCAACTGCGGGCCATCGAAGATCTCATCCACGCTGAATCCCAGGTCGAGCATGTTCTGATAACTGTAATGCCTGATCCCCGGCCTGATAAAATTTTCGATGGTGAAAAACACTTCCGCCAACACATCCTCAACGTCTGCTTTCTCATCCAGGTAGATATTCAGGGACAGGATCAGATCTGCCTTTTGCAGGATGGTGAGCCTGACATCGCTGAATAATTCGGTAAAGAGCCGGTTGCTGTTCAGCGTTTGAATGATTTCTTTTTTGATGGCTTCCTCGTCGACGCTCTCGTCATCCTCCAGGTCTACCAGCACGTCATATAATCCCATAATGCCAATGGGGTCCTGTAATTTTGCAGAAGAATAATAATAGGGTTTGATCCAGGCATTGTTGATGTTGTCTACCCGGTCAATGATAAATTTCCGGTAATCGTTGATGGTAAGCGGCGCATTATGCAGGATCGAGGCGGCCGTGTAAAACGCATTTTCTCCGGCATAGGAGCTGCCATCCTGTTTGGCCAGTAAGGTTTCAATGTCTATGCCGGCCCGGTCGAATGATTCGGTGAGCACATAGCAAAGGATGCCCAGGATGGTTACTCCCGGGTCGTGCTCGTTATAGTCTGTCCAGATGTCACCCGAATATTTCTGCAGCAGCTTAAGGCCCTCCTTATAGAGTCGCTGGTAATCCGTTTCCTGGTCAGGCTGAATCGGCGGTATGGTTAATTGCTTGCTCAAGGTCAAATGTCAGGTTACATGGCTTTGTTTTTCTTTGTGTTCAGCAAAGGCTTCTGCTTATCGGTGGTGAGTGTCACTATTTTTTCGATCAGCTCATAAACTTCTTCAAAAGGCCGCTTGCCGAGCGCTGTCAGCAGGATGCGGATTTCCTTATCGTTGAGGTGCAGGATGTATTCTTTGTTACTCATAATTACCCGGATATTAGTTGTGTGATATTGTAGTTGATGTGTACGCCGTTGCCAAAATCATATTTTGTGCGGATCTCCAGGTTGTAGCTGTTTAATGTTCCTGTCCATTTCAATTCGATGTTGGGGCAAAAGCCTTTGTACCTGGCTGAGTGCTGCCTGATCGAGCTTTTGGACTTTCCGTAGGCACTTAGTGCTGTGGCATGGAGCAGCGCATAATCTCCCTTTCCCTTGGCACCTTTTGCCGAGGCTACTATTTCAAAAGCGTTGAGGCCGTCCAGCCCGGTAATGATTTTCTGCCATTTGCCATTGGCGAGAATTTTTTCAGGATCCACCGTGGCATCCCTGTAGGTTCCCACCCTCGCTTCGGCGGCAATCGTTCCCTGCACATGCAGCTTGTATAGCGGCGCTACAATTCCTATTCCCACGTTGCCGCCGGGTTTGAAATTGATGACAGGACTATTGGTGACGATGTCAATAAAGCTGAGGCCATTTTCTTTTTCGTTGACTATTTTCGCAAAGTGGCTGGTGTTTAATGCCGTTTCCTCTTCTTCCGAAGATAGAATGTCGTCATCCAGTTTATTGTACATCGAGTCGATCAGGTCGGAGAAATTACCTTCCGTAGGCCTGGTCCCTTTTTTGAAAAAAGCTTTTAGTGTTCGTTTATCTCTTATCGCCATGTTATATCAGGTAAAAAGTGTCTTCCTGAGAATCGCCGTCTTTCTGTGCCGGCGCGCTCGTATTCTTGAATAATAAAGTATTCGGCTTATTGCCGGACGTTTCTTCGGGAGCATCGCTTCCGACAATAAAATTATTTTCCAGGGTCAGGCCGTCTATGCCTAAAGGCCCGGGTGCAATGTAAGCTTCTTCATCAATGATGGTAATGAGGTGGTTTTTAACCGGCACAAACACAGAGTAGGGAGTCAGCGCGTATAACACGCCGGAAGTCTCCTGCTTGTTCTGCTTTACCTGCGCCGAATCGTAAAAGTGATAAGAGCCATTGATCTTAGAGGTTTTGATCAGGGAGAAGCCCGTCACAAATTTGACATAGCTCAATTGCTGGATAAAGGACAAGATCGTGGATCGTTGAATCCCGTTCCCGATAATGCCTGCCGTTTCATTGCCTTCAATCCAGGGCGTCAGGAAACGGTTAATGTCATTATTCAGCTGTTTCAGAAAAAAAGGATTGTTGTCATCAAATTTGATACTGCACTTAACTGTCAGCCGCTCGTATACCGGGTTCCGTACCGTGACCCTCGCATGCGCCGAAGCATGCATTTGAATAAAGGTTTTGATCTCTTCCAGCACGGTGAAGCCGAAGGCAGGCTCACGGCAATAGTCGGCAGAAGCGAGCGTCACATCGGTCGTGCTTATCCGGGGGATAATTACCAGGTTCAGCCCGCCGGGCAAAAAATCACGGCTCTTGCTATTCTGGCTCGACGAAGGAAGGCATTTGGCTTTATAGATCTGTGGAAAATTCTGCAGCACCAGCCGCTCGTAGTCCCAGGGAAGGATGGTTCGTTTCTTATGCCTGAGCCGCTCGCTCACCCGTGTGTGAAAGGCTTTTTCGTTTTCGCGGAACACACCGCCATGCGATGCCAGGGGCTGAGTAATGGATTTAACTCCCGGGATGGTTTCCATGGCTTTGGTGATCGTCCATGGTGCTAATTTGAGATCGCTTCTCTGATCGGCATCCGAATAGCTGTATTCCACTTCCAGAGCCTGCGGATAGATGGAGAGCAGGTTTCCGAAAACGGCCAGCTGATCGTTGGCCTGTACCCTGAGCCAGAATAAGGAGTCAGGCATCATGCTGTTTTCATTGGAGCTATCGGCCGGAATATTAAACGTCAGGATCCCGGATTTGATAAGGCCGCTTGTGCCGTCGTGCATATTCAGCTCGGGCACGAAGTTCTTCCAGCCCTTTTTGGAAAGGTAGCTCCAGGTGAGGGGAGGAAGCTCCGAAAGGCTTGCCTCCGAAGGCTTTTCCGATAGCTCAATTAATAAGGTCAGGGACTGGGGAGCGCTTACGTTTTTCAGGCCGATGAGCAGGCAGCCCTGGACCGGGTAGTTGGGCAGGAGTTGTTTGTACCCGGCTATTTCAGTATGTGCCGTTGCAGGACTTTGTGTGGCCGCAGGCTGCTCAGTTGTGTTGACGGCAGAGGCGCTGTAGGTGCTAAACACATCGAGGTAGTAAAAAGGATCGTATCCGCTTTTTGTTTCTGCTCCCGGCGAAAGCTCAATCACATCTGTTGCTTTGTAATTGAGGAGAATGCTTTTAGCAACAGGCGTGAAGGGAGGATTAGGCAAAGGCTTGAGCTTCGTGCTTTCGGCGCTTTTACTTTCGCCTGCATCCGCCGCAGGATCGGGATCTGCTTTCATCTGGCTTTTGGCATTTTCGAGTACGGCACCCGAAAGTGCATTATTGTATAAGCCGGCGCCAAAGCCATAGGCAGGAGCGCATAGCTCCAGCTTCATAAAAGCGCCGGATGTTGTAGTCGTATATTTCAGTGGTGCGCCCAGGCTTGCGGGGTCAACGCTGTCAGGGTTTGTTAGTTTATCGAGCGGGCTGAGCCTGAATACAGACTGGCCGCAAATAGATGCAGGGCTTGTGTCATCTGCCGGGCTCAGCTGGTACAACTCATACACAGGAGTAAATTTTGTAGGCACGAGCCATTTGCCTTTGTTGAGAAAAGATCCTTCCACGCGGAAAGAGCTGTTGGTATAAGGCTCATCTGTAGTATACCCGGCGTAGTAGCTTGCAAAGTCGCCGGTAGCAGGAAGCGATTGCCAGTTGACGAGGAGCTCGATTTCCGAAACGTTTTTAATAAACACCTCATTGCTGCCGATGAGCAGGTAATCGCCTTTTTCGGGTTGTAGCCCAAGCGGTTGAAAAGGCTTTGCAAAATCGACCTGCCCGTATTGGTTGTATAAGGCCAGGTTCTTCAGGCCTTCCACTTCGCATGTCACAGCAATCCTGGTAAGCTCCAGCTTATTCAGGACATTATAGGAGTAGTAAGGGAAATTCGTGCTGAGCCGGAATTCGAGCACAGGATAAGGTGTGGCATAGGGCTGGCCGTGTACTTTGGCGTTATAGGCGACTAAGGCTTCATTGTCGGAATCCAGGAACAACGCGAGGTTAAGGCTGGGAACAGGACCGGTGGAGTAGGTGATGCCCGATACCTGCAGCGGGAACCAGCTCTTTAGGCCCGTGCCGCTTACCTGTATGGATTGGTGAAAGATCTGCCGGAAAATGTCGTCGAAGTCGGGTTGCCCGGTTTTGGCGGCCAGCTCCCGGATCCTGTGAATAAAATGTTCGGTGAACGAGCTTTCTGTAAATTGAAGGCTGATGGTAATTGTTCTTTGGCCTTCGTTAAGAAAAAAGGCTGCGGAAGAAACGGCAAAGCCCAGGCTGACGGTGGACATGGTTTGTTGTTCTCCCGAATACATGAACTGGTCTTCCCCAAACAATGGGAACGTTGTAGTCGTAGAAACAGGATAGGGATGATTGGCGCTGAAGATCCCTGTGACGAGGGGCCGTTCCAGCTCCTTATCCGGTGGTTGCGCAATGGAATTGGCCGCCACATACAATGTTTTTAACTCCGCAATCTGTACCTGGTTTATAACCGTATCCAAAAGTGAATGATAGGTGACGGTATTGCCATTCAGGTCTTTCCCTGCATTGAACAGCAGCCCTTTTTTCAGCAGCATGTCCGGAGTGCCGGGAACAGGGCCGATAACCAGAAAGGTCTTGTCAGGAACGATCTTGTTTTCATCAAATTTTAAAACGTCGCGGTAGTAAAAGTTAAGATGCCTTTCGGGAATGCGGTTTATTTTTTGCTGTGCTTTTTCAAATAAATTTAAAAAGGTCAGAAGCAGGCCCAGGTTTGGATTTTTGTCGCTTGATCCGTCCAGCAGCTTATAAAATGTGCTTTTGGCAATGTCCGCTAATTTGTTGTGCTGGTTAATGATCTCCTGCGCAATATCAATGATGGGCCGGTGATTTTTAAGCAGGATGCTGTGATCGTCGAAGCTGTGCCCGTTTTCTTCAAGGCTCAGGTTTTTAGGATCATGAATGTCCTCATCATACTGCCAGTAGTTTTTGTTGAAGGAGCTGATCAGGGCAGAATCGAAATAGGTGTAGTCCGACCGGTTTGCCGTTTTGCCATAAAATTCTGCCCAATCCCTGCTTTGTGTCAGGAGCGGGGATAGCTTGAGCTGAACGATCTTCGTTAGTTTTTCAGAAAAATCTTCCGGAAGAGTATCTGTATAGGCGAGCCATGCATCGATTTTTGTAAACAGCTGCACGATCAGGTCAAATAATAAGCGCAGCGCGTATACCATTTCGGAGAGGCTCACCGGCTCTTTTTGAAACACCGTTTGAATCAGTGAAATTTCCTTGCTGAAATTACGGGTGTCGGAGGTGGCTATATCCGCCAGGTGAAAAATCGCATCGTTTGCAAAAAAGCTCCAGTCGCCGTCGCGCTCAGGCTCACCGCTTGTTTTATTATAGTTGTAGTAATTGAGTAAAGATGAATATTCGCTCAGAAAAGAAACCAGGCTCAGCATCGTTCTGTCGTCGATCTTGACAGCTTCCGGCAACAACAGCGGAGAGGCCCGTTCGTTTTGGGATACGCCATTGTTTATATATACCAGGTTTTCCTTGTGCATGATTTATAATGATAGCAGTGTTCCTTCGCTTAAGTAAAACGGGTAAACAATATTATTCCGGTTGTTGGTTGTATTTACGGTGTATTCAATGCTGATAAAGATCACCCCGTCGATGGCCTTGCTTGTGTCAATCGTGATGTCATTTACGGTAATCCGCGATTCGTGTTTCAATATGGCGTTGGAGATCGTATCCTTTAAAAAGTGAATGCGGGATGTATCTGAATTTTCGAAAAGAAATTCTTTGATATTGCATCCATAATCGGGTAGCATTACCCGCTCACCTTTCGATGTGTTGAATAAGATCCTGAGGCTTTCCCGGATGTCCTCCTCATCGGAAACCATGCGCACGCTGCCGGTCTCTTTGATGAACTCGGGCGGAAATGCCCAGCCTCTTCCTAAAAAATCGTCCTGTACAGCCATGTGATTATCCTCCTATCATGACGGTGGGGCAGCCCACCACGATTGTTCCGCCGTGCGCCGTGCTGTCTCCCATCCTGGCAGCAGGCATTCCGCAGATCATTACAGTAGCGGATCCTTTCACGATGCTATCGGGAGGACCGACGCACACCAGCATATCGCCGACCTTGGCGGCCGGTAATTTTCCGATGAGCACGGTGGGAGCTCCGGGCCCGGTAATAGGGCCTCCCACATGCGGGATAGGGCTCGGCACTGCCGGCGTTTGCATGGGGCAGGTGTGCATATCTGTTAATCTGGCGGCTAAAGGCATATCTGTTTTTTTATTTAGTTTATCATTACCATGGCACCTTTTACAGTAACCGGGCCTGAAGCCGAAAATTCGGCGGAGGCCGTTCCTTTCATCGTCATCTGGGTTTGCGCCGTACCACTTACCGACAGGCCCGAAAGCTTCAGGTCGGTTTGTGCCGAGATGCTGATGGCAGTGGTTGCCGACGCGTTGATGTTCTGGTTGGCTTTCAGTGTAATGTCCGAAGCACTTTCTATAGTAATTCCCGAAGAGGTCATTTCTATTTTGTTTCCGTTCTGGTCAGCCAGGGTAATGGACTTGGCATCGTCGCTCAATACCACGGAGTTGTTGCCCGGAGTGATTAAGGTAAGCGATTTTTTTTCTTCGTCCACCACGATCTTCACCAGGCTTTTGCTCACGATGGCTTTTGTGCCGTTTTTATCATCGGGTGTATAGGGCGGCGCTTTGCCGCTGCTATACATGGAGCCCAGGATTACCGGGAAGCGCGGATCTTCATTGAAGAAGCCCAAGACCACTTCGTCGCCCACTTCCGGATAAAAATAAGTTCCAGAGCCGGAGGTTGCATATAAATTGGCGAGCCTTGCCCATACGGTTTTGTTGTCGAGGATAGGGATCGTTACCAATACCCTGAATTGATTATCGGGATCCGCATTTATTTGCTTCACCACGCCGTTTTGTAAGCCGTTGATGCCGGGAAGAATGCCTGAGGCCAGGGGGCTTACAATGTTTGGCGTTTCTGTTGTGTACCAGGCTTCGTTTAATCCAAGGCTCACGGTGGTATGCCAGTTGCCGGATTCAATGCTATGGATTACGCCCGATACGAGGGCGTTTCCGCTGAAGCGCGTACCAACGCCGTCCATCTCGATCATCTTGCCCGGCAGCATCAGGGCGCTGCCCTGGAACTTAATCGTGCCTTTGATCATGGAGAGCTGCGATTTGAGCAGACAGGAATCCGCCCAGTTCTGAATTTCCGTTTGTTCAAGAAGGGAGGTGCTTTGCAGGTTGTAGGTAGCGCCAATCACGGCGGCCATCGTTGCCGGTGTGAAATTGCCCGCCGTTGTAATGCCCGGATCGTTGGCCGTAACCTGCACAATGGCCTGCCCCTTGGCGTCCCAGCTGCTGGCTTGTACCTTAGAATATTGGGAGTACGAATCCACTTCTACATCCAGGCTTAAAATCGTATCGCCGTAGCTGACATTGAGCACCGCGTCCTGTGAGGAATCCGGTTTGGCAACCGTAATTTTTCCCTGCTCCGTGGTAACGATCATGCCGTTTGCTTCGGCCCTGGCTACCACAAAATCCCAATCGGTAGCATACCATTGGATGAGCTCCTTGTTCTGATAAGAAGTACTGGTAATACTTTTCGACAAGCCGTAGGTGGAAATAACCGTTTCCATCGCATCGCTGTCGGTTGAATTTTCGAAGATGGCATTCTTCCTGCCTACCGTCATTTTTACACAATCGTCTTTGCAGTGTAGGGTGAGCAAAGGCCCTGCGCCGGACCTTACTTTTAAGCTGTGTTTGATGACAATGCCGCTGAAGATGATGGTTTCCACGGAGTGATAGCCCGCCTTAATGCTTATTTTGGTTCCCGGAATAAAATCCGCCGAGTCGCTTACCGGAAAATCTTCGGTAGCCGGATCGCCATCCAGGAGCCTGATGACGGCCGAGGAGATCCGGTTTACATGTTTGTCGACTTCGATGGAAATCACCTGGTAGGTAGTATTCATCTCCGCGCCGTTTACGAGAATGCTTGTGGTAACCAGGTCTGTTGTTTCGTTAACGGGGGAAACGCTCATGGGTTATTTTTTGATAGGTGGAAAAAAAAGTTTGGTGCCCGGCTGGATGTTCCTGTAATGGATGATATTGTTGGCATTGGCCACCTCCCTGTAATAAGCCGGATTGCCGTAGGTTTTAAAGCAGAGGTTCGGGAGCGTGTCGCCCGACTTGAAAACGATGATATGCGTGAGGTCTGGCGACTCTCTTTTTTCTTTCAGGGCGAGTGTCTTTTCATCGATAAAGCCTTCAAAGGATACGCTGGCCTTAGCTCTTAGCGGTGTGCCATCTGGCTTGAACAGGGTATAGTTGGCATCCAGGCTGATGAGGTGGCAGTTGAAGATGAGCGAGGCCCAGGAAAGCTTCAGGTAGTTCGGACTATGAATGGATCCGTTGTAGTCGTAGGCAATTGCTTTAAAGGCCCCAATGTCCTTCAGCACATCGCCCGAGCTTCCGGGGATCAGTCCTGTAGCATCGAACACCAGCTCCATGCTCACTTTTTCCGAGCCCATTTTTTCAAATTTGGGGCTTGGGGCAGCTGTGCCGGGCGATTGCTCCTGGTTGTAATTGACCACATAATTGTGGGTGTACTTCTCGGGATTGATCAGCACGGAGTAAGGATCGGCAGCCGACTGCGAAAAGGCTGCATCCTTGTATGAGTAGATGGTCAGTTTTTCAAGTTTCGATGGAGAGGGCATTACCGTTCTTTTTGCTTGTTAAGTTTGTCATCAAATTTGTCTATGCAAAATTCAAGGATCTCTTTTTTCAGCTTCTCCATTTCCTGTTTCGAAACAGCCTGCGACCTGGCAGATGAGTTGACAAGCGCGTTGTCGACAATCGTGGTTTTAATGATGAGTTCTCTGATTTCAATAGGCATAATGACTAGGATTTATTGATTAACCTGAAATAAGAATAGGCAAACTCGATGGACTCAATAACAATTTCGCCCTTGGCAGAATCAAGGTCCGAAAAATTCCATTTCACCGGCCAGGCGTTAAAAAAATTCCAGATGATGATCGGCTTGGCATCCGGATCCAACAACATCACGTTGACGGTTTTGGGTGTGATGGCCGCCGACAGATCAGAAAGCACGGTATCCGAGCACCAGGTCGCTAATTGCGAATCGGAGGTCGTTACCATGCCTCTTTTCAGGATCAGGTTAGAATGTTTTGCTCCTGTTGGCAATTTATGCTTAAACCGGTTTTCGCCGCCTTCCGTAATTTCCTCGAAGCCCATTTCCATGGTTAAGCCCGATACTTCCTGGAAGGCGTAGTCCACAGTAGAATTCACTCCCGTAAACGACAGTTTAAAATAAAAGCCAACAGGAGGATAGTAAACTCCCATGCCGCTAAAACTTAGCTATTGGCGATTACCAGGCCTTCATGAGCAAACTCGATGGTCTCCACGGCAACCTCGTTGCCATCGGATTTCAGATCGGTTCCCTGTATTTTAGTTGGCCAGGCGTTTTGCAAAGTCCAGGTCATGGTTGGCTTTCCTGTTTCATCCAGCAGCTTCACAATCACCGTGATCCGTTTGATCGTATTCATCTTGATGGCTGAATACCATTTGAAGAAATTATTATCCTTTACAAAGATTCCTTTCTTGAGTGTGATATTGCCTACTTTCTGAATGCCCGGCATTTTGATGGTTGAAAACTGCTTGCTGTTGCTATGCCTGTATTCGAGGATCTGGGTTTCTGTTTCTAATCCGGAAACTTCCTGGAAGGGATAATCGGTTCCGTCGATGTTTACTGAAAAGTAAAACTTTGGTAGTGGCCATACATTGCCTTGTGCTTCTCCTGCCATTTCTATAGTAGTTTAAGGGTTAGATTATGATTTTTGTAATTGTTGTTTGAACGAGATCTCAATGAACTCCGCCGGGTGTGTTACCGCTACCAGGACAGCCACATCGAGATAACCGTCGAGAATGTCCTGCGCAATCATGGTGCTTCCCAGGCCAACGGATACGCTGAATGCCTCGTCGGGTTTTGAGCCTGCCAGGCCTCCCTGCTTCCAGATGCCGGTCAGGAAATTTTCTATCTCGCTTTTTAAATTGATCCAGGTATTGGCGTCGTTTGCTTCGAATACATAGCTTCTTGCCGCCAGCTTAATGGATTGCTCGATCATAATCAGGGTCCTTCTCACACTCACATACCTCCAGTCCTGGCTGTTTCCATCCAGCGTGCGGGCTCCCCAGATCATGACACCGAATCCTTTGAAAGGCCTGATGGCGTTTACCGATTTTCCGGTCACGGCATCTACGTTCATATTGCTTTGCAGGTCGTCGTTGATATTGAGCACTGCAGATTGTACGGCATTCAATGATAAGTTGGCAGGTGCTTTCCATACACCCTGCGAGGCATCGCTCAAGGCGATCTGGCCCGCTACAGCAGGAGCCGCAGGCAGGCAGTTTACTTTTTTCAGAATAGCCTGGATCAGCAGGAAGTAGTTAGGGCTTGATGTAATTAAGGCGTTGTGGGCCGACAGAAGCGCTGCATTGTAAGCGGTGATCGCCTGGTCGGCTGCGCCGGCAGCAGGAGCCGCAGGAATAGCGCTCTGTATCTTGGCAACGATGGCCGCGATTTTAGGATCGCTGTCGATGTAGGGTGCTTTGAATTTCGCGATTACATCGCCATAAGCGATATCTACCGCCGAAACCACGCTGGTATTGAGCCACGGATAATAGGCTACGCCGTAATTTAAGAAAGGCGATGCCACGCCATCCCTGAGAACCGAAATAGGATCAGCATTGGAAGAAACCTTAGCCGCGAAGGTGAGAGGATCAGTCACTGTATTTCCGGCGTAAGCGTCGATGAGGGTGATCCTGCTCTGCACATCCGAACAGTGGTTCAGGCAGAGGTTTGTCAGATTGTAATAATCCCCTTTGGCTCCGAACAGTAAGGCATCCGGGATCACGATCATGGTAGGCTCCTGCTCGGCTTTCAGCACAGAGAAGATATCTCCTGTGCCACCACCGCTCAGGGTCAGGAAGTTCGCCAGGGCCGGGCCGGTAGCGCCTTCTTTCGCATAAGTGCCGATCGACATGATATAGCAGCTTGCTCCGCCGTTCTGGTAGAAGAGCTGAAGGCTGTTATACATGTAAAACTGATTATTGGCTTTTAAGGTGTAACCAATGCCATTTAAGTTGACATCAGGAGCGAGGCTCGGATCTTTAGGATCCGCCTTGAAAGCGGCAATGTCAAAGGTTGTGGGAGGACCGCCGCCATACATGGACTTATAGTCAGCCATGGATTCTATTCGCACTACTTTATTCTGGAGTGCCATTCCCTGAAATTCTATTTTTTCGGTATAGCCAATAAATACAGGTAATGCCGTTTCAACGGCTACTACGGAATTCGGGAACGCATTCAGCTCCTGTATGTATACCCCGGGGACTGTTCTTTGTTTTAACATAGATGTAAGTTTTAATTGTTTATTAAGTTAACGGTATGCTTTTGTGTCATTTGCTTTGTATTCACTACACAAGCCTCCCAATCGTTGGCACTGATACATCTTTGGCGGGGGAGCGCTATGGGTAATTTCCGGTTCGTTTTTATCAATCAGCTTTTACATGAACTTCAGGTTTGGTTAGCAGTGCGCCCTTGTAGCGGATGTTATGTTCGTTGATGGTGAGCATGCGCATTTTATAAACCATAGAAGGAACATACTTTGCTCCTAATGCGTTCCATAAATAATGTGCATTCTGGTAATCTGTTTTTAAAAGCTCGAACACAAGTCGCTCCGACTGTTCTCCCATAGAAGGATAGTCTTTCCGGAGGAATACATAGTTGGCCTGAAAAAAATTAATCGTTGATGAAATAAATTTTAAGCTTTCGTTGTAATTATTAAAGTTGGCGGCAAACAATACATACAGGTTAATGTTCAGAGGCTGGTTGCTTACCTGGTAGCCGTTTCCGGTTTTTTGTGTGAAGCCAAGATTGGCAATGCTGGTTTCCTGTTCGATGCTCACGAGGCTGATCACTAATTTATCGTTAGTAGAAATGGGAACGCTGCCGTCTGCATTTACAAGGTTTGAAACGATGGTTTTATCTTCCGTAATTTGAAAAGTAGCTTTAAAGTAGTTGTTCAACTCTTTTTCCACAAACAGTAAAGCTTCGTTTATCATAAGACCAAATTATGGAATTAAAGGTTGAATAGTGAAAAATGCTCTACGAGAAATTATTAACAGGCAAATCGTTATCAACAGAAAGTGGATGAACGACCGGGTATTTATACCCGGTTTTATTTCAGGTAGTATTACGCGGAATAATGAGGGAATACTTCCTGTTGCGATACCGTAATTATTGTTTTACTTTAGATGTTCAAATCAATAAAGTGTAGCTGCTGGTGGCTCTGATAACGAAAATACTCGAAGGGATCAAAAAATTTTTTGTCTTTGTAAGCAAAGAATTTTTTCTGATTTTCATTTATGTGATCACCAGTTCGGTCCTGGCTTTGCTATTCTGGGTGTTGATAAAATATGTTTTCCCGAACAAAAGTTTGTACCATAACCTTGTGATGGAGTTAAACAATTCCGAGAAATTACTGATGGTATTTTTGTTTGCGCTGAGTTTGCTGCTTACCTATTTATACAGGCTTTTGTTGGCAGCAGTGCAGGGTGCAGTGCTGAAGTAGAGTTTAATTTTCCTGTTCTTTCGAATCATCATCACTACTATTTTCTGCTTCTTTTTCTTCAAAATGATCGGGCGCCATTTCGCAGTCAAACGTTTTGTTCAACCATTCGATAATACTTTTCAGATCTTCTGCTTTTTCAAGACCTGCCATTTGCAGCACGGTTTTGGCGGGCATTTCTTCCAGCCTTTTAAAGTGAAAAGCCATCCAGTTCCTCCCGAACTCTTGTTTTTTAAACATGATGTTTTTAAGTTGCAGATGCTCCACCAGGCGTTTCACAGGTTGAACGGCTTCTTTCAATGCACTATCTAAATCCTTTATTTCCACTAATTTTTCATTTTCCTCATCCTCTTTTTCTCTAAGCCTTCGCTCTTCGGCATCTTTTTGATTCTGCTCTTCCCGTTCTTTTCCCTGAGAATCCCGGTCGGCTTCCAGGCTTACCAAACCGGCAAGCTTAGCTGACAAATATGTTTTCGCATCGAATTCGTCTCCGGTTTTTTTGCATTTCGAAACAATGCTTTCTATGACAGCTTCCTGTTTCCCGGCAATCGGTTGTTGTTGCTCCTCTCCCAGGGTAAGGCCATGCATTTCGAGAGGCGTCAATGTAATTTCAAATCCGGATTGTAAAGCATCGCTGTAGATATAATACAAGGCTGTTCGTCCGTTGCCATCATGAAAGGGATGCAGGGAGAGAAGGCCGGCTGCACGGATCACGGCGGCCTTGATCACGGTTCCGGCATTCTCGCTTTTTTCCAGGTCGCTCCGGATCTCGTTCAATTTTCGCGGAGCAAACTTTTCACCATTAAGTGTAGTTTCATCAAATTTTTTAATCCCTTTTTCTCCAAAATTAGAATTGATGCTAATCGCATCATCCAGGGGCTTTACCAGGCTGATGGTTTTTTCATCAGATGTATCTTCAGAAAAAACATAGGTTTGATCGATCATCTGCACATTATCCTCATCGTCGAATGTAACGTTATAAGCCTCCTCGCCATATCCTGAGATGCTTTCAATGGTGCCTTTTTTGATCTGACCCGAAACATTTACTTTTACCTTATCGTCTTTCTTTAATCCCTTTACTCTTTGCAGCACGGCACTAAACGATTTTTTCTGAATAGAATATCCCGAAACCAGGGAGGGCGAATTCGCCAGGCCCATGGCCTTCCCACCCATCACATCCGCTTCCTTCTCTAATCCTGCATCATCATTAATAGCCACCGATGATTTCAATTGTTTGGTAGGCTTTACCCGGCCTTGCTTTTGCTGTACTACATGCCAGGCCTCGTGTGCCAGGTGCTTTTCCTGCCCGGATGCCATGTGGATCTGGTTGCCCTGGGCGTAAGCATGTGCATTAAGCTGCGCCGGTTGTGAGGAGTTGTAATGTACTTTCACATCATCCATGGAATGTCCCGAAAGGTTTTCGATGCCGGATTTTAAACGGTCGGGTAAACCTGTTTTATTTTCTTTTTTTTGTACCGTAAAGTTGATGCCTGTGGCGGGTGCGGCATACGACTTCGGTTGAATGGCCATGTGAGGTTCTTCAGGTTCAATAGCTGCATGGAGCTGCGAAACGGCCGATGCCGCTGTTTGCATGGCCTCAGATTCTTTTTTTTGGACGCTGAAATGAATCCCGGTACCGGGTGCCGCCACAGAATGTCCCCTTGCCGCTTTCGTATCCGGAGCCGGAGTTCTGATACGTTCAGGGTAATGGTTATGTATTTTTTCTTTCAGTTAAGTGAAGTTACTCACAATTATTTGTTAAAGTGTTTTTTTAATGCTTCAATTGCTTCCTCTTTACTTTTCCTGCTTTTTTCCAATTTACTGATCACTCCGCTGATCCCTTTTTCCTCGGTTCCTTTCTTAATCGATGCGCCAACGTTCTCTAATAACGTCACGTTATTTACGGCAAGCCCGTCAAAGGACACCAGCCCGTCAAGCGAATCGGCTTTAAATGCAAAAAGAGCCATGGCAATGTCGAGGAATGCTTTTTTGCCTGGTGCGTCCTGCCCATGTTTCAGGCGAACAAGAACGGTGTTCATTTCATGGCGGATGTCCGGTAATGCCTCGCTCAGTGTCTTTCCCTGTGCCAGTTTGCCGAATGCCGTTACAAGCCCTGCCTTTTCCGGATACTGGCCAAACATCTGAACAATCTTCAGAGTGACCTGGCTTTCCTGTACCGTCATCTTATGTTTGCCCTGTCCTTCGAGGTATGCCTGCACATCGAAATCTGAAAAACTATACTGGTTGAATTTCTGCTTGTGTGCAAAATGGTCAGCGGGTCGTTCCCGCTCCATCAGGGTAACGTGTGCCTGGCGCTCGACCTGTGCGCCGGCCAGCACCTGGGCATCCTGCACCAATCCCTGTCCGCGTGCCAGGGCCATGAGGTTATTAACAGTAAGCTCCCCGCAGCTGCTTCCGTCCTGCTGAATTAAGTGAGCGGCCGCCTGCACCGCTGCATTGGCATACACATGTACGATCTCATCTGTAATTGCGGGATCATTCACATAAGCATTTGTGCTTTGCGCAGGATCCATAACATAGGCATTCACCTGCGCCTGATTGGCTGTGATGTCGAGTAGGATCCCGATCCAGTGATAGTTTCCCTTGTTATAAGGGATGAGCACTTTACGGGCCACATTGATGCCTCCCGCAGCTTCTTCCTGTAAGCGTTGTCTGAGCTGTGTACTCACGATGTTGTCAACAGGAGGAATCACATGCACATTGTTGAGCTGGTGCTCGGCAATCAGCAGGTTGATAATGGTGTAAATGTCATTGTCCTCATACAAATAACCGCCGTTGATGTCATCGGTTTTGGAGGAGCTTCCGCCGCTGGCCTGAGTTTTTACCGGAGTAGCGGAAGTCGTGGTAGGAGTATTTACCGGAGGTGCTTTGGTCCCGCCTTTTGATGCTTTGATCCTGGAGATCATATCATGCTTGTGTTTAGCATCCTGGTCAACCTGGGTCGCGTACCATTTTTCAAATCCATCGAATATACGCGAGTTGGCATTAATGATCCTGAGGATACTGACATAGGAATTATGTTTCCCGTATTTTTTTCCGGTTTTCATTTTTGTGAATTCCCGGAGTACGAGCTCGCCTTTGGGCGAAGGGTCGTAACGGGCTGCTACATAAATCGTCTCAAAAAAGCTGTGATAGCCGTTAGCGATCATAAACGCCGCATTCATGAGTTGAAAATCCCAGTACTGATCCTTCATGGTTTTGGCATCGAAAATATGCGGAAGCATTTGTGTCTGATCGCGGGTGGTACCCGAAACACCGCCCACGAATGGCATATCGATCCCGGCCATATAGTCCGTCATGGCATTTCCCTCTTTAGGAACGTAACGCGTAGGGCTGTGATAGATGTCGTAGGGCATCATGCTTTTATCATCCTGTGCCTTGCCGCGGTGGTCCATGATTCCGAATGCTTTTGCCTTCGGGTTCAGAAAGTTGAAATGGTCGATCTGCTCCTCCCGGTTATTCACCTGTAAATCCTTTAACGCTCCGGTTTCCGGCATTTTTTTATACCATGAGTTCGGTTTCTTTTTGGAGTAATCTACCGGTTCGGCTTTCTTTGCCGTTCCTTCCGATTCGATGATGCGCGCAAGCGGCCGCATGATATGAAAGAACAGGTACACCATGCGCAGGCGCAAATGCTCGTCTTTAACGGTGTTAATGTGTTGCATCCGGTTCAACACGTCCTCAATCACTGCTTTGTTGAAGTCAACGGATTTGCTTATTCCGATGGAGCCCTTTGTTTTTTTGCCCAGTATCTCCTGGATGTCGCGCTTCAGGTAATCATTCTCCAGCAATTGTTTTGTAAACTTGTCGCCATACTTGCGGTTATTCAGGTGTGCCAGCAGGGTGGCCGATTGTGTGGCCACAAAATTGAGACTGGAGGCCGATGAAAGTTGCTTCTGCGCAAAGTAGGTTTCTGCCGCGGCCTTCACCACGGTATTTCCATGTCTGTCTTTCCGCGAGCTATCAAGTAGTTTGGGAAGGCCTAATACATCGGCGGGCGTAAAGTGATTGGCGTTCAGGATAACGCTTAGCTGTGCTTCGATATTAGTGGCCTGGAATGCTTCTGCCAGCGTGTTTCCTTTTGTCTTCTTTTTGGCCAGCTCCGTTATTTTTTCGAGATGACTGTCTTTTGTCAGGTCCATCTTATCCAGGGGAACAGCGTCGAGTTCCCTGGAACTGAATTGCGGCATGCCTTTCGTCTGGCTATCGAGCAGGTGATAAAAGAAGCGCATTTTCTGATAGATCGCTTCCGTGTGTGCAGGCGTTGCGCTGCCCCATTTGCCATCGTTGCCTTTACGATGCAGGGCGGTATTTTCGTCGTCGAGCAAATGGAATTCCGCCTGCTCACCTTCAGGGCTCAATCCGAGGGAAGCGGTAAACGTATTGTAATCCTGCAATTGGCCTTCTTTCCCACTCACATGCTCATGCTTTCTGTCATTCGCCAGGGCGATAGTCCGGAAGGAGCCGGGTAGGGCTGCTTTCAGAAGGTCTGCCATGGCGGTGCTTGCCATATCGCCAAGCCGTTCTTTGCTGACCTGTGTTTCCAGCTCCTGGGTTGTGTTGCTCACATGGCTTTTGATTTTGCCATCTCCGGTCGTTAGCTTTTTGATAGAAGATGACTGCTCATCTCTCCGGGCGGTAAGCTTTTTCTTTAGCTCTTTCTTTAATGTAATCTTAGGCTCAAATTCCTCAGCCATCAGTATCGACAAGGCGAGTTTTTTGTCTGCAAGATCTACTCCGGCCGTATCCTCTTGTGCCTTTATTTTTTCGATGTATTGCATGGCCTTACGCGCGCCGTGGATTTTTTTGTCCCCTAATATCGCCAGGATCCGCTTCACTTCCACTTCCACCTCACCGTCATTCTTTCCACTAAGGTCTGTCTCGCCGATAGTTACCTGCTGCTGTTCCAGTGCTTTGATCTGTTCCTCTACATCGGCTATCTGTGATTCAAAGTTTTCCTGTTTCAATCCCTCTTCCATGTGTTTTCCCATACTTCCCGTGAGCCCGAACAGGTCCTCCGGGGCATCCTGCTCCACGCCATGCACAATCCGGCCAAGGCCGAATTGGTTAGGGTATTTCACATCCACGTTCATCATGTAAGGATCAATCACATCCACCCGGCTTTGGTAAGTATCACCAAACTGCTCATCGCCATAGGCATCTTTTAATGGGAGGCTGAGCTTTTTCGATTTTAGCGTTTTGCCTTTTTTCGACTTCGGATCTTCTGTGCTGATATGTTTGATATGCTTGTCGAAATAGCTCATTGGCAGCTCAAATGAGCGGATCAGCGGCACACTGTTGGTCGGCGTTTTGTCTGTTGCCGCGGCAAACGCATATTTCTGAAACCATGAAAGCGTACGCAGGGGTGTCCCGAAGCTTACCCACATCACCTTGTCGTTGGCGCTGTAGGTAAGCTTTTTAGTATCCGTTAAATAAAAGTCTTTGAATTTATGGTCATAGTTAGGCGCCACAATAGCCATGTAAGCTCTCACGTATTCATGGCCGCTGCTATCGATGTCCGATGTATTCATGAAGTCGATATTGGTACCGGATTTCCCGGCCTGTGCCTGCTGGAATTTCAACTCGCGCTCCATGCGCATTTTATGCTGCTTTAGCTTCTCCAGCTTTTGGATCTCGGGCGATCCGTCTTTTTTCAGCTGCTCCAGCGCCGTTATCTTTTTTTTATGCGCTTCTATTTCATTGCTCTTGCGCACCCTGTCCTGGAGCACAGTCAGCGAAGTTTTATGCTTTGCTTTCCGCGGGCGCTTTTTATCGACGCTTAGTTTCGCATTTAACGCCTCCTCCTCTTTTAATTTTTCACTGAGTTGCTTCTTTAAGACCTCTTCATCAAACCCGCTCAGTTTGGCAATTTCCTCATTACTGTGTCCAATATGCTTGGAGAGTGTTTTTGCCTTATCTTCCGGAGTAGCCAGCGCCTCATCGTTCACCTGTTGATGTGCCAGCATAAGGGTGGTCATATCCGTTTGCCTGATCTTTTCCAGGAAACCGAATACACGCTGGGTATATTGCTGCATCTGGTCCGGGTGTAGCTCAAACCAGCCGGGTTTTCCGCCTTTCAGGTTTTGCTCAATCACGGATTTAACAATGGCTTGTTTTCTTTTATTGAATTTATCTTCCCTGGTTTCTTTTTTCTTCTTCTTGTTGAACTGCCTGATCACTGCCTGAATCGTACCGGTAGATGCTTTTTTTAAGGGCTTGAGATCCTGCCCGCTACCGGACTGTAGCTGAACGGCATGTTCTGCTTTCCCGCCCATCACATCCGCTTCTTTTTCCAGGCCCGCATCATCATTAATGGCTACCGGTGCTTTCAATTGTTTGGTCGCTTTTACCCGGCCTTGCTTTTGCTGTACCACATGCCAGGCCTCATGTGCCAGGTGCTTCTCCTGCCCGGGAGCAAGGTGGATCTGGCTGCCCTGTGCATAGGCATGTGCGTTGAGCTGCGCCGGTTGCGAAGAGTTGTAATGTACCTTCACATCATCCATCGCATGGCCCGAAAGGTTTTCGATGCCTGATTTTAAATGATCGGGGAGGCCCGTTTTATTTTCTTTTTTCTGAATCGTGAAGTTGATGCCTGTTTCCGGTGCGGTCCGGCTTTCTACCAGGGGCGAGCTGCTGCTTTGAGTGATCGTTCTCCCGGGATTTTTTTCCGGTTCATTATGTTTCTTTGAGCTTTTCAAACGGCGGTATTCTTTGCTAATTGTTACTAGTCTTGTTTTTTCGGGAGTGACTTCTCCAGTGTGCAACCATGTTGTTGTGTCAGTTCTTCGAGATCCTGGATGTTTTTTTTCGTTAAGGCGGTACAATACTTAATGTTCAGGTATTTTATCCCACCCTGGATCTGGTTCTGAAATGCGGTAATGACGATACCCGAAAGTTCCGTTACCTGGCGTATGGTTCTGTCGTCTGTTTCATCATCGTTTGCCTTTACGGTTATCGACTTCCCGGGCGCTTTTTCAGAGGTGATCGTTCGTGTTAAGTCCAGGTGTATTAAGCCTTTCATTGCTGCCAGCGTACCGTAACAGTCTGCATCCATAAATTCGGCCCTGATAAGCACCAGGGATTTTATTGGTAAGGTTAACAAGGTTGCTAACTTATCCTTAGGAGCAGCTGCTTTGGGATTATTAATTTCAAGGTAATTTAAATTTTTAAATTTAGCGAACATGGCCGCGCTCCAACCCTCCGGGAAAGCCCATGCGGTAAGGATCAGGCGTGTGGTCTTGGGATCAGCATCAGCAATCAGATCCTCCAAAGCACTTCCTTTATGTTTGTTTTTGTTGAGCGAGGTTTCAATTTCCTCATCTGCTTTCTTTGCAGTCAGATGTTCGTATATATAATTAGCGCCTAACAATACCCCAGCGCTGATAATCCCATAGGCTACACTATAGCTGATCCCGACAATAGCTGCAATGGCTGTGATAATGACTTCTTTTGTTCCAATGCTTGTAATCCCGAATTTTTCAGCAAGTTGCTTTAACGTCTCCATAGAAACCATTTGTATGGTCCGGCTTGTCAGGATGCTTTTTGAGCTGGTATCCTTTTGGGCGAGCTGTAAGGGGCGGGTGCTTATCAAGGCTTTTGCACCCATCACATCCGCTTCCTTTTCCAAAGCAGGACTATCATTAATAGCCACCGATGATTTCAATTGCTTAGTAGGCTTTACCCGGCCTTGCTTCTGCTGTACCACATGCCAGGCTTCGTGTGCCAGGTGCTTCTCCTGCCCGGGAGCAATGTGGATCTGGTTGCCTTGCGCATAAGCATGTGCATTGAGCTGCGCCGGTTGCGAAGAGTTGTAATGCACCTTCACATCATCCATCGCATGACCCGAAAGGTTTTCGATGCCTGATTTTAAATGGTCGGGGAGTCCCGTTTTATTTTCTTTTTTCTGAATCGTGAAGTTGATGCCGCTGGCAGGTGGACTGATGCGCGCGGGTACATTCCCATTTGAATGATCCTTTTCTTTTTTCTGGATGCTGAAATGAATATCATGAGCAGGCGAAGCAAGATGTTTGGCTCCGGTGCTTTTCGTGTTACCGCTAACACTGTTTTGTTGTTCTATCGCTTGTTGAGGTACTTTTTGTTTCACCTTCAATCGTTATGATAATTTACCTGGATCATTACTTTCTCAACCTTCTTTGCCTTTTTCCATATCAGGCCCATATTTATCGGCAAAGCGCTGACCTTTGGTAGCGCCGTACATCTCGAAGAACCAGCTCCGGTCGTATTGCTTTTTACTGAAATGGTCGGAAGCTTTGGCTGCTGCATTTTCCATGGTGACATGGTCGGCGCCGTCAGTCATAATGATAGCCGCATAATGAAAAGGCCATTCCGCTTGCTGATTGTCAGTCGTGTATTCATACACATTTCCGGCGGCGATCTCATCCGTTTCTACTCCTCCTGATCCGGCGTCGAAACCGGCCACATAGCTGGCCATTTGCCTGCAATCGCTTGGCATGAGAGGGCGGTCGCGCGCCTGTGACTCAATATAGCTGTCGATGCGTCTTTCCAGGGCTGGAACGCCTATCGTTTGAATAATCGTATGGGCCAGCTTAGCCAGGTTCTCTTTAAGTTCCCTCAGTTCCGGCACATTATGCGGATTCACTCCCACGCCAAAAATAGCTTCGGATTTTTGTGGCGATTCGCGGGCTTCCTTAAGATGGTCTTTTATAAAATCTTTGAACTCTTCTTCCAGGTCTTCCAGTTCAGGAACTTTTTCTAAGGCGTGTTTTTTAATACCCGCCTCCTGTTCGCGCTCGTTACCTCCTTTCGCAAATTTTTTTGTTTCTGTGTCGAGCTCGGTTCCGTCTTTTATAACAGGCTGCACTTTGTAAAGGCTTTGACTGCCGATCTGTTTTTTTTCACCGGGCGTGAAGGCAATCTGCCCGCCAATGCGATCTGCTTCTTTGATTTTTTCGGGAGTGGCATAGAGCTCTGTCGTACCGCGCAAGAGCAGGTAGTTTTTCTGAGAGAGCTTCCCCTCAGGAGTAATGGCATAACGCTGCACAGGCGCAGTACCCGATGTCAAATGGCTGGTTATTCCCTTTGTCGTATCTTTTTTTTGAATGGCAAAGCTAATGCCTGTGAAAGGAGCCGTCTGTGATGTTTGTTGAATGGTAGCCTGGGATTCATGAGCTCCGGTCCCTGCATGGAGTTGCGGGACAGGGAGCCTTGTTTCCTGTCCCTGATTTTTTTCCTTTTTTTGTATGATGAAATGAACGTCAGAGCTAGGCGGGACAAAACCTCTGGCCCCGGCACTTTTAGTGGTTCCGGTCACACTGTTTTGCTGTTCGTGTGTTCGTTGAGGTATTTTTTGTTTCACCTTAAATAAATGGTTAAGTCTGCTTTCTGTTTCAAGGAATTGCTGAACTATAAGGCTTTGGCATCCTCACTGAGGAGAGTGTTCGGTACCCGGAATTTTCCACCAACTTTTGAGTTAGCCTTAAACTCAGGATTCAGACAAAGCAATGCCGTGATGTTATCTTCGTCTTCTAAAAGTTTGGCAAGATCTTGAAGTGTTGCATCTGCTTGTTCATCTACTCCAATCAGTTTTTTTACAGCGGCATCTACTGTCCAATCTTGTGGATCCCAGGCTTCATTCAGTATGGTTTTAAGGATCGGGTGAGTTTTATATGCCTCCGTCCAAATAGGATTCGTAAACACTTTAGTCGCCTCTACGATATCATAAAGCCTGCGCATCAATAATTTTCCGGAGTGTTCTGAGAAATCAGGGTCCAGGACAAGGTTTAATACTGCACCAAGTGGAAGATTTTTGATTTCGTTGAGCATATAGTGGCGGTGCCCCAGCGATAAGGCTTTATCATTGCCAATCCGCTCTTTTTCGGGAAGCTTTACTGTATCGACATCAGGGCCATGATCCTGTGGGATCTTCGCTTTATTCCATTGAGCAACCGCCTCGATAAATTTTTTCGTAGGCATGCCGTCACTGATCTTCTTGAACGGGAGCACTTTCCCCTCATCATTAGGTCCGTAGGTATAGCCCCATTCCACACTTCCGAGATAATCGTCTTTCATGGGGCCGTTCAAGCACACAGCCGTTGTTTCAAACGACTGAATCACCTGCCAGCCTTCCTCCCAGTTGCGTCCGGGCATATCCAGTAAAACTGCCGGAGCATCCTTGATGACCTTTCCGTTTTTGTCCAGTACGTGCGCTCCCAGCTTATCATCTTCCGAGTGGAATTCGGTAGGTACGAGATCCTTCCCGTTTTGAGCGCCAAATACCGGGTGATTATTTTTGTCAGTCCTGTCGAAGTACCTCGCATGTTCTACTTCCTCTCCTTCCACATGGTCGGTCACCGATCTGGAAAGACCTCTCGCTGCAGCATAATTTTCACGTGGAGCCTGGAGCTTTTTCACGGTAGGCGATGTCGTTTGAGTAAGGCCTATTTTATCACAATCCACTGTGTCTGTTGCGTGAAACTCGAGCTTCATTTCACTGCCGATCAACTGTACCTTTTCTGAAAGTTTCTTTTTAGTTAGATCATATTTGACAGCCTTATATGTTCCTCCAAATGTTTTGATATCCTGGCGTTGTATAACCAATTGATTGGTTGAGGGAAGTGCCTGTGGCGAAATACTGAGCAGCTGTGTTGGGGTTGATGTTGCAGGAACACGCAAGGCCTTGGAGCCCATCACATCCGCTTCTTTTTCCAGAGCAGGGCTATCGTTAATAGCCACGGATGATTTTAATTGTTTGGTAGGCTTTACCCGGCCTTGCTTTTGCTGTACCACATGCCAGGCTTCATGTGCCAGGTGTTTCTCCTGTCCGGGCGCAATATGGATCTGGTTTCCCTGTGCGTATGCATGGGCGTTTAGCTGCGCCGGTTGCGAAGAATTGTAATGTACTTTCACATCATCCATCGCATGGCCCGAAAGATTTTCGATACCCGATTTTAAATGGTCGGGTAAGCCTGTGTGGTTTTCTTTTTTCTGGATGGTAAAATCAATGCCCGTATGGGCAGCAGGCAAAGACCTGGCCTTGCTCTTTGGTTGCGAAGACAGAGGGGGAGTCTGTTCTTTTTTTAATTGCCTGGCCTGTTTCATATTTAACTCATTTAATGAATCACTCGCTAACAATCAGGCCCAACTCCGTTTATAAGAGTTGGGCCTGATTAAATAGAATTCGTAAACCGACTAAGCTGCCTGCCCAACGGCAGCATTCGCGGCATCCAGCGCTTTGGTAGCAGCGTTTGCCTCGGTGGTAGCATCATTGAATTTTTTGATAACACCGCGTAAAGCCAGTTCAGCCGCCTTTTTGTCTTTTAAGGACTGCTCGTATAATTTTTGAGATTTCGCTTTCAGCTCTTCGAGCTGGTTGTCGAGTCCATTCGTTTTGTCTGTGATCAACGGAAGCGCCTCATCAATTAACTCTTTGGTGGTATTCAGCGAGTTGCTCAGGTGGATCACAGAGCCTGCAGCCGTAATAGAGTCTACCAGCGCTTTGGTTGAAAGGGTTACCGCTGTTTTGGCATCGAGCACCGCTTTGGCCGAATCTTTTACCAATAAGTTCAGGATAACCTTATTGTGCTTGACCTCGTTATTAATGTACGTATTAAGCTCTTCAATGATCAGGGCAAAGGAGGTAGCCTTTAAGGCAGTCTGATGCGCATCTTCTACCATTTTGGAAACCTCTTTGTGCAATGAGAGGGAGCTCTTGTAGGAGAGCTCGATGTCTTTCAGCAGGCTTATCGCCGATTCCTTCGCTAAGCCCGAAGCGTTCTGGTTAGCTTCCGCTTTGGCCAGGTCGGTTTTATCATTGTCGCTGATCGTTGATTTGCTGGCAAGTGTTTTTTCGCTTGCCGATTTTTCAGTAGTAGCCAGTGTAAGACGTTTATCTTTTTCTTTTTTGTCTGATACCAGGCCCTGAATGATGGAGTGTTTTGTTTCTGAAAATCCCATAAATTATTTTTTAGTGTCTGTTGTTTTTTTATCGTCTTTAACCATTTTCTGAGCCTCGGATAATCCCAGCTTGATGTTATCCTCCTTGTTGGCTTCCTTCGCACTTTTGTAGTTTAAATCGGCAATAATCAGATTCAGCTCGTCAGTGCTTGCAACCTCCAGGGCCGTTTGATACTCCGTGGCGGCAGTATCCATGTTTGTTTTGGCATTCTGTAAGGTGGTGGTGATCGCAGTGTCCAGGCTGACAACGTTTGTCGAAAACTGGCCGATCAGCTCATTGATGAACTTGGCATTGGATTTAGCGGCCGATATGGTTGCCTGCAAAGACGACATGGTCGCTTTCTCTGCTGCGTCGGCGGCTTCCAGCCCCTTGGTATAGGCTTCTTTCGCTTTGTCCGAGATCTTGGTGTTGGAGTCTTCCGTGGCAGCTTTCGCATTAATGGAGGCGGCATCGGAGCTCAGGATGGCAAGAGATTCCATAGCTGCCTCAATGCTGCGGGCAGCGGCGGCTACATCTTTTGCGACGGCTTCCTCATCGATAGCCGAAATACCCGCTACTTTGGATGCTTTTTGCGAAAGCAGCTTCACCTCGGAAGCCGTTTCGCTCATCTGCGACAGGCTCTCGTAATAAGTGCTGGTCTTGTCCAGGTATTTCTTTTTGTCATTTTTCAACTCTTCGGAAGCTTCCTTTGTTATCAAAGCATTGTTAAAAATGTTATGAGTGGTTTCCTCATCCGTCATTAAAGATGCTTTGGTAGTTGCCAGGGAAGTTTCGAGTTCTTTCAGGTAAGTGTTATTAATAATTTTTTCCATGATATAACTGTTATAATTCGTCTAAAAGTATCAAAAAAAAAAATTGCGCATCCAATTGTTGAAAAATACTTGTAATGTTGGTTTTATCTATTAATTTGGCAGTCTGGTAATGAAAAAACCACGTTGTATATCCCTCGTTTTGTTAATCTGCTGGTTCTCAGCTACGCAATTTTACGCGCAAAAATCTGTTTCGTCGAAATTTGATTCTTTGGCGCATAAGGTTCATCGTTATTTTTCAAAACTTCATCCCTCGCACCGCAAATATTTTCACCAGGATAGTAGCGATATCCGGAATCTGAAAGCCTATACCAAGTATGAAGGTTCGTTTAAAGTAAAGAATGGAACCAGGATTTTCGGCTGGCATCCTTCCTGGATGGGAAGCTCTTATACCAAATACAATTATACGCTTCTTACCCATGTGTGTTATTTTTCGGCAGAGCTTAATGAGTCTTCCGGTAGCCTCACATTAAACGGCTGGGACACCACTTCTCTCGTGCGCTTTATAAAGCATGAAAATCCAACATGCCGGGTTTTATTAAATGTTACCTGTTTCGGGAAAGGACCCATCACTACATTTTTAGAGAACCCTGAGGCCCGGGAAGCCTTTTGCAGTAATGTGCTATCGGCTGTTACTCAGAAGAACGGCGATGGTGTCTGCATCGATTTCGAAGAGATCCCTGCCGGAGAGCAAAGTAATTTTGCTTCTTTTATTACAGGTTTAAAAAATGCCTTCAAGGAAAAAGGATTGATGTTGGTGATCACGCTGCCGGCTGTTGATACCAATCCTTCACCTTTTGATTTCAGTGCGTTGACCAAATCCGTCGATCTCTTTGTGCTGATGGCTTACGATTATTTTGGATCCTTCAGCAGTAAGACAGGACCCGTGGCTCCTGTGGTGCCTTCTCCCAACTGGATCTCAAGCCATGTGCCGTCTTCCATTGATTATTACCTGGCAAAGAAAGTTCCCGATTCGCTTCTGCTGATGGGTGTTCCTTATTACGGAGCCATCTGGGAAACAGAGAACAGCAACATTCCATCTTCTAAAATTACAAAGTTTATCGGCTACCGTTCTTATAGCTATGCCTTATCGTCTCTCGGTAATTTTAAGGATACGACCCAGCTTAAAGCCAGCTATTATTGTTATCCGCTCAAATCCAACATGAATGTGTACCGGCAATTCTGGCTGGATGGTGTTTATTCCCTGGGCGAAAAATACGATTACGTTTTACAGAAAAAACTGGGTGGCGTGGCAATCTGGGCTTTGGGCTTCGATGAGGGAAGCAGCAACTTATGGAAGCTGCTGAATACTAAATTTGCCGGCGGCAAACAGGATTCTACAGCTCAGCAGAACAACGCTATCCATAACGGTGGCAGCGCTATTGCCGACAGCACCGCTAAGGCCGCCGGGCAAAAGCCGGGTGTGCAGGACATCGTGAAAGACCTTGTGGTAAAGGCCCGCACAAAATTATCGATAGTAGGCCTTTGCCTGTTCCTGGCGTTGTTAACCTTGCTGGCCGTGCTGCTGAAAGTATTGAGCATCGCCGCCAATGTTACCAAGCTGAAAGCCTCCGGACTCTATTACCTGTTCATCATGGTGGTGTTTGTATTGCTGCTGGTGCAGTTCTCTGCGCTCTATGTATTTTGTTTTTCTCCTCACAGCCTCGCCTTCTTTCTTCCGTTGGCCGCTATATGCCTGCTTTATGCTTCCTTCCGCTATCTTAAATTCAGAAGCGAACGGGAAATGCCTTAAGGAAAATAGCTCAACCTTGCCAATTTTTTATTTCATATCGCGAAAAGAAAATAGAAGCTCCGTAATTCCGGCACTGATTCTTTTTTCGATCCATTCTTTTTCAGTTGCGCTGAGCTCGTTCCATAACTGATGCTCCAGTTCAAAGTCCGTCAGGATGTCCTGCAAAAATTCCGCTTTAATTTCCCTGAGTCGTTCCGGATCGTCAAAATGGAGAGCACCGGTTTTCGACAACACGCTGTCGAGCCTGTTTCGGTTAATGTAATTGTTCATTTCCTTTACAATAAAAGAAAGCTCTTCCGATTGTGAACGTGCTTCCGGAATGTATGACCATTTTTCGGCTTCATGAAATTTCTTCTCCTCATCAAATTCCTTGTTCTTCAATTTCAGGATCGGGCGCTCGCTAAGCTCTTTGAGTTTGGAATGGTTCATGGGCTTGATCACCACACCTTCCATGAGGTTTTCTTCCAATGCAGGAAGCCCGAGCTGTGCCGGAATGGCTGAGGAGATTCGTGTGTTGAAGCTTAAGGCTTCGTTGAATCGGCCCATAAATAAAGGTCTTGCATGAAAGATTCCAAAACGTTCGAAATAACGAATGGCAGCTTCATAATCCAGGTAATGTTTCTGTTCTCCGGATTCAACCGCAAGATCAAAGGCACAGAAAGAGACCGATGGACTGTAATACACGCCGGTTTGAATAGCCTGCACCTGCTCATCAGGCTTCACTTCGGGGTGTGGGTATTTTCCGCCGAATAATTCGCCGTAAAGAATATAACGCTCTGCTTTCACATCGAGGCTTAATTGCTCGAACAGCTCCATGATCTTATTTTCCAGGGCCATAGCCACAGTCTGAAAGCCGAAGAAATCATCGGTCCATTTCAGGAAATCTTTTCGCTTGGCAAATCCTAAGCTATGATTCTCATATACAAAACTAAAATTCGCGCCATGCACTTTTTCTGTGACAGCCCATTTCACTTTTTCCAATTCATGCAATGCCTTTTCGCTTAAGCCCATATTTTTCAGGCTTTTCGGCATTTTTTCGTACTCCGGGTTTTTCATCGTATCATTTGTTTACGGACTCATCAATACCGGATAGGAGAAAAGGTAACCTTCACTCTTTTATTTTTTGAGTGAAGCGTAGAGAATAGTTTTTAAGTTTCCTGAAAAATTGTGAATCCGGGGAGTCATTTCACAAAAAATCCCCATCATAAAGCATGATGAGGATTTTTCGTTGGGGGATTTATAG
>CAZIYT010000008.1:0-122905 GCA_964543545.1 uncultured Flavobacterium sp.
TTGTAGTCGGAACCTACAGACCGGCCCGGCATTTCCATGCCAAAGGCATAGTAATCGTGTGTCTCTAAAATCTCTGGCATATAGTGATCCACTAAAGGTACTAAATAATTTACTGCCAAAATATGGTTATCGAACCAACAGTCGTTTGTATTACTATTAAATGGATAGGAGCTTACAAATATATTTCCTGTATAAGGAATTGTGGTGGCTGCATCCAGGAATAACTGGTTGGCGGCCGGTACTGTTTTAGTAGCCGTCAGTGTTTGAATCGCATTCACCACGGAGGCATTTGTCCTTGCTTCTACCAGCTGCCCCAGGTTGTTATAGAGGGGGGCTCCGCCGGCAGCGTGCACAGAAATAACCAAAGCACCCGGACTTCCGGAAGCAGGTGTCGTATTATAAGACGATTTGATCTGTGCCACAATAGCGTCACCCGGGTGTACCTGTACCGAAATAGCCGGCCCACTCATGTAAGCGGCATTTACCAGGCAAGAATAACCCTGCCCCGTACCTACAGTTTGGATACTTTGCCCTGCAAACGGCATCTCGTAATCATTGACCAAAGCGGTGCTGGTATTAGGGTTCTGTAGTTTGCGATCGCTTATTACCGAAAGAACGTTTCCTAGATGATTGGTCAACTCATAACGTTTATTTCCTAATTTCCGGTCATAGTTGGCCTCACAAGCAATACGCTCCGTTGAGCCCGGCAAAGTACAAACGATAACAATAACCGGTGGCTGGTAATTGGCGATGTAGTTAATATTCGTGAACAGGCCACCGCTTACAGTCGCTGTAAATACGTTATTACCTCCCATCACCTGGTTGGCCGGTATGGTGCCCAGGCGCGAAGAGCCATATATATTGTGCTCCTGCAATTTCAACGTTTCTGTATAGGTATCGGGCTGCCCGCTCACAGGGGCAAAGGTTTTTTCGTAAGTGGCAGAAATATTACCGGAAGCATCGCGCACATAATAGGTATAGACCCAATGGCTCTGATCCAGCAAGGCTTTCGTCGTATTATCGTGCGGTTTCACAATCTTCACGATTCTCTGACGGCTGGCATCGTATTCAAACTCGAGGTCGGGCATATTTTTATTAGCGCCGATGAGGCCTGCGATATCACGCACCACCTTTTTCACCTTACGGTCAACAGTCCATTCAATAATATCGATGAACTCTTTTTTATCCCGTTTAAGGCTTCCAATTTCGTCGTATTCATATTCAAATGTCGCAGCGTTGCCGGCTGAAACGGGACTGGCCGCATCTTTAATATCATTGGCATAGGTACCTCCGCCAATATCATTGACACCGACCAGCTTATTATTAGGCAAAGCCCCTGTATTATCCGGAATGTAGGTCATATCATCCATTGCAAGCCCGAGGCCAGTCAGGAAGGCTGCTCCTTTACGAAGTTGATTGACGATGTTTCCATTTTTATCGTAGCTAAGCTTCGTATAATAACTATCATCATAGGTACCGGAATTGGCTACATTCCAGGTATTATTGCTAAGGCTGATGTCACGGAAGGCCCTCATTTGCTTAAGGCGATGCAGCTGATCATAGCGATATCCCGTGATCTGCGGGAAAGCTGTATTTTCAGCGTGCGTATTATTACTGTTCAGATCTATATCGTAGATAGAAGTAACCATGCTGCTGATATTTCCATTATAAAGGTCGGGCGCATCTGTGGCAAGATTAAAGGATCCGCTGGTAAGAATATTGGCGGTAGAGGCTGTCAGATCTTTATTGAAGGTGCCATAAAAAGATTTAATTGCCGTATAATCCTTATGCGCTCCCTGCTGATAGTAGTTGAGGCTATAACCGGCAGCATCCTGCGCCGTATATTGGTGCATATTATAGTAGGAAGAATGATAGGCATTACCCTTGGCACCATCTTTACCGATGTCGGTATTGGATGCCAGGATATTACTGTTGACTGCTTTTATCCAGCCATGAATGGTATAGGCAAAATCGGTTCCCTGCACCTGCGCATCGCCAAGCTCAGTTCTTGCCAATGGGCCATGTTCGTAATAGAAATACTTGGCATCCCTGTCCCAGTTAATATTATCCTTGCTGGTATACACGCGATGCAGGCGGTTATCGGCGTCGTATTCGTATTTGTGCATAAACTGGTCTTCCCTGCCCGGCTGGAATGTCACTTTATTAACATTACCGCTAATCAGGTCATATTCATAATCCATTTTATAAAACTCCCTGCCAAACGACGAAAGAGCCGGCACATCCTGGACGACACGCCCCACGTTGCCATGCACATCATAGGTGTAGTGCGAGGCATACGTATACGTATCCGGGTTGAAGTCATCTACATCTTCATAGGTCACTGTGGCTACCCTGTTTCTCAGGTTATCCTGGCCGTTACTAAACTCTCCTGATACAGTTACATTTAAAGCATAATCGTAATACGTTTTGATCACTTCCGACTTAATCGTTGGTGTTACCGGGGCGTTTACAAAAGCCTCAAAGGTATTATTGGCGATGGCTGCCCGGAAATAAGCAGCATCATAGCCTGAAGGCAGGTTGCCCAATACCCCTACTTCCGAAATTCTGCCAAGCTCATCATACAGGGTGTAACTGAATTTCCCGCTTTGCTTCTGTCTGGCATTATAAGATAGTTGAATTCTGCCTATATTATCATAAACATATTCTGTCAGATCTGTCTCATCGGGTGTTTTACTATCCACCGGCGCGCCGTAGCTTTGGTATTTATAATTTGTGACATACGTGTGTGAAGGATAAATCACCGGAGGCGTAGTCGTTTTTAGCTGTGCCACCTGGCTTGGGGTGAGTTTCTGCACGCCTTTCGGTGGCACGGTGCGGGTGAGATTGCCGGCCTGGTCGTAATAATAAAGGGTATAATGGTATTCATTGAGGTCATATTCTCTTGTATAGGTTTCCTGAGCTTTAAAACATTGCTCTTTATATTTCTTTTTAAAATCCGCCGTATAACGATCTATGTATGACTGATAAATCAGCTTGGCATTGGCTTCTGCCTGGTTTACCATACTTGAGTAACAATCGTTATAAGGTGTACCGCTTGGGTTATAGGGCTGGTTACACAATTTCGGCTCTCCGGAAGGCGTCAAGTACTCCGGATTGATGCATGGATAATTGAATAAAGGAAATCCGCTGCCGAATGTATGCGTACCGCTGCCGTCCGTATAAATCCCTTCCAAGGACATATTAAAGAAGGGCGACACATTTGAGGATATCACATCAGTCACCTCGCAGCTTGTAGTACTCGAATTAATGAGATAGTCAATCACATCAAACCGTGGACCACAATCAATTTGAGCACAATCCCCTATTCCGCCATAATAATGAAATGAGGGTGTGTTACAGGCAAAACGTGTCGGAGAGGATAGCAAAGCAACATCTATGGTTACCATATTAGGAAGATTGGCATCGTCGTCACAAGGAAACAGACAGGATCCGAAAAAGCCAGGATAAGCCGCTTTCGATAAGGTAAGTGATATTGGCCCCGTTAAGGGCTGTGCTTTCACCAAGGCAATATAAGCATTTACAAAGGCTACCATCTGTGAACGAAAGGTAGAAGCATTACAGGAGGACGCCGGCGGAGACGAGCTTGTACAATTGTTATAAAAAGCAAGGTATTCACTCGCCAGCAGATTCATATTGAGGCTGGCATTCAGGCTGTTCTCCATAAGCTCATCATGTAAAGGCGAGCTGACCCATCCCGGGTTTGCCGTATTAAAGTTATTGATTGCCGATACTACCGTAGAGCAAGGCAGGCAACGATTGCAGGCTAACAGATCAGGAATACCAATATTGCTGGCCAATAATGTTTCCGATTGAGTCTGCGTCCATTGGTACGTTGCAGACCAGGAATTCAGAGACACCGAAGCACACTTACAGGAGATCTCATTGAAATTGACAAGAGAGGCATTATACAAATAGCTAAAGTATTGCTCTGCTGTGGTTACTCCCTGGGGCAAGGTACCTGCTGTCTGATGATCTGAAAATTCCTGTTGTGCGTTCAATACCTTATTACAGCCGCAGGTATCCAGTTTGTTTTTTGTTCCGGGATTCCCTGCTGTACCGTAATCATGCCCGTATGGCTCCGGAAAATCAATATTCAGATAGGAGCATCCCCCGTTGGCATTATAAGGGAAATAAACGGGGTAAGTCGTCGCATAATAGGTTATGACCTCATCAAAGCTGTGAAATTGGAATGGTCCCGGCAGTCCTGGATTCACCGTTGAAGAACCAAAGGGGTGATCTTTATCACAACCGTTAACACAGACATCAATCAAACTGTTTTTTACCATGTTTACAATCGTCGGATTATAAGCACTATTCGTAATATCAAAAGCAGGACTGCAGTTCTTCAACTTGTCGATCCAGCCGTCAGCATAGCTTTCGCAGGTGTTCAGGCAATAGAGGTTGGCTGTAGACGGAGATGCTGTTGGCCCGGATGGGACGACTGAAGGACCGGAAGTACTGTTATAGACCAGGTTATTATAGTAATCTGCCGCTCCGTTTACACTGAAGGGCAGCTGCTGAAACCGGGCCACTTTGCCATTAAAAGCCCCTGCCCTATCCGCCGAGCATGTATTTAATCCTGTTCCTTGAGTCTGAAAAAAGCCGTCGTGAAGGGTAGTATAACCCGGAGGCGATGGGGACTTGGAAATAGGATAAGCTGCCAGGGAATAAAATTCGTAAATAGGAGATGGCGCCGTATAGGAAAAGGTAAACAAATTGTCTTTCACGAATAATAAACTGGTGTATGGGGGAGCAGCGCCGACAACCGGGGTGAACGGTTGTAATCCAGAGCCTTGCATACAACCATTGAAACAACCGTTTTGGATGACATAATCTGTTTTTGCCTGTGAGTACACCCGAAGCTTTAAATTCAGGTAGAGGTTCCTGAACATGATCCATTCTTTATCCTTCGTACAGGGGTCACATCCAAAGCCCGTAGAAAGATTGGTATTATCCCTTGCGATGGCTTTGGCAATATCGTAGAGGCTTCCGCTTCCTAAGGTTGGGTCAGGGTATGTCGCAAAATAATTCAGCATCAATGCGGCATACGTGTTAAAGCTATTGGCAAGCAGGTAATTATTAATGGTGGTGGTACTTCCTGCCAGGCTCACGAAAAACGGATCGTAATTAGGTGGAAAAGAGGTTGCCGGGCATTTGGCAGGAAGCGTGATCCCGCTCAATGGCTTCAGATAGCCCTTGGCATAGGCCTCATCATAAGTATTTACCTCCAGCATGCCATAGTCGTATCGATCACTGGCTTTATTAGTCTCACAAAACGTCAGGTAGCATTTTTCCGGATGATAATCGAGAAAGGCCTGCGCCCAGCTCGGCTGGAAATTTTCAACGAATTCCTTTACAGTAAGAGAACATACCGGCAATTGTACGAACTGGTTATTCCTAAGTACGTTTACCATAACATTACCATTGCCATTGGCATCCACATAATTCAGTCCGCAGTTTACATAACTTATTCCCAGCAGGTTTGAGGCATTGAGAACAGACGTGTTACTGGTAACTACATAATTACCGGCATTGATACTATATTCAGCATATTGCCCGCCCGGATGAAAATCCTGCAACATAGCCTGCTTGGTAATAAAACACGGATCTACGGCCTCTATACACAATGCCGAGCATTCGTCATATAAATGCTGTAGCTCGTCTGCGGGCAATGCCGCACCGTTATGGGTCAACGCATAGTTTATAGCATAGGCTGCGACAGAGGTCGAACAGGATTCACAATCCATATCACAATTGCTTATATCAATGGCGTTGATCTGGTCATTAAGAATATCATTATAAGAAGGGATGCAGGTATTGGAGGCTATATAATGCTGGATATACAGATCGAGGTTTTTATCGCTTACCTTGAGGATTTTGCTGACCCTGTAGTTTCCTGCTTTCGGGAAAGTTACCTGCAATGGCGCCCCGGGCGAAAGCTCATATTTCACCGAAGGCTGATCACAATTATCCAACACGGTGTTGGTGACCGACACGTTCCCTACCACCACATTTACGGGAGAAATCACATCCACATTACAGTCATCCGTAATTTTGAATTCCAGCTCATAGATGCAATCAAAACAGAGAGAAGGCGCACAGGCATCCGAAAAATCTTCGGGCATAAACTCATACACAAATGATTGTACCGAGTTTGCATTTTCAACATAGACGCCTTTAACGGAGGTAATCGAATAGTCATTCCCGTCTTTGAGGTTGTAGGCCGCCATGTTATCCGTCATCGGCGTAAAAGAGTTATAATCATCGATACCGTCTACATTAGATGGCTTAGGGCCTAAAAGACTGGTGGCGATGACACGTCCTTCCATATCAATGTAACTGGCGCTTTGCTGGCCGTTGGCATCCGTCACCACATTTTTATCATAATGGCTGGCATTGCCTGCCTCTGAGCCAAAAAGATATAAAAGCTCTTCATCTCCGGGATTGGAGTATGCAAATTTGGTTTCTTTCCCCTGGCCAAGCTGGTGGGCTTCGCCCGGCATAGTCTGTGATTTGATCCTGCCCGTCATATCATTGGTATATTCTACCTGCACGAACGGTAAACCATCTGCTACCGGCAGGTACCCCTGGGCTCCCTCCTTATTAGGATTGGAAGAGGAATAATAATTAGAAGCTCCCAGACTTACATTTAAGGGATCTGTTGCCGTTACACATGCCCCTGTTCCGTCCTTGTCAAAATCTGCGGCACTATAGGCTGCATTGGTCATATTCACATTCACACTATTCCGGGTCATACATTCTGTACTTACAGGAACGGGAAGAACACTGATAGCGGGCCTACCCTGGTAATCATAAATAACAGACTGAATAATGATTTTTGCTTCCGTATTCAATTTTGCAAGACTTTGCCTCCCCATGAGCATACCATCCATAAAGCTGACACCGCTTCCTTTTCGTGAATTCTCATCGAAGGTCATCGTCCCCGACCAGTTTATGGCATCAAAGGAATAAGGGTTGACCTGATATTTCATATTGGCAGGATACGAGGATACCTGCCCTTTTTCAGGGTATGCGGTCCATGCCCCATCTACACGTTGTGTGTAATCTGCTCCACCGCGCCCTATATGCCTCAGGCGATAAAGAACATAGCCTTGTTCATATAACAAAGGGATCCTATAGTATGTATTTTTTGTAATCACACGTGTTGCATCAAACTTAAAGTCGTACTCCTGAGCGCTTCCCGCATAATCGTTGACCCAGGTCCATTCCAGCTCATATTCCTCTGCACCAGGCACATAATCCCAATATACTTCCAACTCGCTCACTGTACGCCCACAACGAACCTCATTATAGCTCAAATTGGCCGCTGCTGATGCCGGGGCAATCCTTGGATAAAACGGATAATGGCGGCTGGTGGCTATTTCCGCTTCGAGGTATAATTCGCCGGGTACAGCAGGCATAGCTGTTCCGGATGGAAGGGTCTTTGCATCCACATTGGTAATCGTAACATCCAGCTTCACAAATCCGTCAAATACCAGCTGTGCTTTATCGGTATAAGATCCGTTTTGCTTATAAACAATACTCAGTGTTTTGCCGGTAAATACCTGTTGGTTATTAAAACGGTCAGTCGCCGTCACATTGAAAGTAATGTCCACACTAAAATCGGAGCCATACGACGCCCGCTTCGACTCGTCAAGGCCAAACTCCACAGTCCCCTTATTCTTCATGTAGGCAAAACCGCTGTTCCAGCCACTCACAAAAACGCCCGGGAATTTATCATCTCTCACCGAAACAGTTTTACCGGCATCAATATTAGCTCCATCGATCCGGGAATTCCTCACTTCATCCACTGCATTTGACATAAATGCGATGTGCAATGACAGTAGTACAAATAATATCCTTTTAAAACGCATATACTAGTTTAAATGGTTAATAAATCTATAAGCCTTGTAACCTTCCGAAAGCACATACTTATTATTAATCTTTTTGATATATTTTTTATCGTCAAAAACCTGCAACATATTATCGGGATGCGTGGTTATGTTGAAAAATGTGGTTCTAAGAATAGCAGACCGGAGCTTATCATTTCCATCGCTGATCTTTTGACGAAACACATTTTTGATCTCCGTCACAAAATGCGTAGAGCCGTCGAAATAAACCTCACACATGCTATAAGGTCCTTCCTTAATATAAAACCGGTAAGCTTTTTCTCCCGGGGTTCTCGGGGATATCGTTTCGATCTTTGAATAAAGAAGGTATAATGAGTCGAGATTCGCCTCCAGAGGATTCATGATCTTCTTTTCATCGATTTTCCGGTCTACGCCCAACACTTTTTGTTCACGGTCTATGATATACATAAACTCACCCGTAATAACCACTTCGCTGTTAGCCTGCATACTATAATACTTTTTACCTTCCCTGATATACCTGCCACTCTCTGTTTCCTCAGGTTTTGCTGCACCATCCAGGAATAACTCATACCTGATATCCATAGCCAGGGCAGATGCCTTTGCAAACGTCTCATTAATCTTTTTAAACTCATCCCTGACGTCCTGAGCATTCAGTACAAAGGCATTCAGCAGAATCGTATATAAAATAAACAGCTGTTTCATTATTTTCTCAGGCCGGACCTGGATTCTTTAATCGTGTAAATTCCTTTTTCTGTTTCTTTTTTCAGGCGCACGAGCGTTCCCTCCTCATCGTATTCATAAAACGTTGCGAAGTTCCGGTCGTCCATTTCTGCCATCAGCCTCAGGCTATATGGATCATACACCATTGATTTCATGGACGAATTGAACGGATGAATCCGGATATCGTCATAAAATACAGGATTTGTATTATTATTTTTGAGGCCCACATATATGTAATTGGCGTTACCGCTATATGCAGCAGGTGTTCCTGCCGGCACCATAAACTCATAATCCAGTTTTTGCCAGCCATTGACGATGGTCGATTTTTTCGGTGTTGCAGCTATTGAAAAGCCGCCTAACTTGATGATTACGGCAACATTCCCATAATCCAGTACCGGGGTCGTAGAGAAAACCGGCGCCAACACTTTTTCTTTCGCCCACACGCTTAAAACGAATTTCTGATCCTTACTGTAATTATAATAAGGAGCAAAAAGACCGTAATTATCTTTTTCCTTGATAGTGTATGGTACATCGTCAGGCGTGCCAACAGGTGCAGGGTTGGTTAGCTTATGCTTTACATACACTTCGCCATTGGCCGGAACCTGCATACTATACCTTCCTGTGTGAGATTCGGTCGTAGTGAGGTTTGATTTAAAAACATAATAACTAAAATGCTCTATATACCCGGTTGTATTGGCTGCCGGTGGCGTCCCTGAAAGCAGGGCCGAACATTCATTATGAATGAAATCGTAATCCTCGAAGCCGTCAAAAGCCAGCTGGTTATAGGTTGCATTATTGGCAGCTGCAACAGGCAAAGTATGATGATAGCCATAAATATTGGCCGACGGTCTGTTAAGAACATCACGCACGTATAACGATGCGCCATATTCATTGACCTTTTCCAATTCATTATTTTTCACCCATTTATCATAGCTGCCGAATACGTCATAGACATTCTTCCAAGTACCGCCGCTGTAGTTCCAGAATGGCACATAATTCGTATATGTCCCGTCTTCCCGGACATCGCCTTTCATATTTACGGGCGTTTGGTTCGTTTGCTTACGGTTCTGCAGATAAGAATATGATTTTTTTACTCTCCAGTTACCCCTGATATTCTCAACATAAGGGTTAATAATATCTCCAAGCAACTTGCCACAAACAAGGGAATTTGCCGGAGCGCGTGCTTCTCCTATGACAGGTGTTTCTATATCCCCCAATAATAAATGCCATATCTCACTGTATTCCAATGCACTGGCATTCACCACTTCCGTTGCAGTTGTCACGTTTAATGAGTTTGCCGTAATTGGATTTTTCAGTGTGAGCACAGAAGCCATTGGAGCTGACTGGAGGTTCCGGCGGCCGGAACGCAGGATCTTCAAACGATTGCTGAACACAGCAGTCGGCATGATGAGGTCATAAAAATTTCCCGGAGGCGTAAATACGTTACCGTCAGCCTTTACAAAGTAGTAATCATTACCCGCAACCTTATCTTCAACGATCCAGGTCCTGGTAAAACTATTATTCGTATTATCAAACATCCCTACTTCATCGCCCGGCCTGAAATACTGCTTGAAAGAAGCATGAACCATTCCAGTGCTTGTAACAGCTGTTGGATACATATAAATACCGGCATTCGCAAAAGCCGCTCCCATATCCTGGTAAGCCCAGTAAGCAGGATACTTAAGATTGTAAACAGGTGCGTCGAAGTCATTTGCGGTTTCGGTTAATACCACTTCCCCCGAGATATCATCGTACAGGAGATTTTTGGTTTTCACCACAGAGCTGTTCTCAAATGCTTCGGCATAATCAATAAGGCCATATTGCTGGATCAGCTTGGTTGTTCCGATCGACTTAAACTCCCTGTGCTCATGACCGAAAGATGGCCAGACAAATACCAAAGGCACATAATAGGTACAGGTCGCCGATTGGATGTTCAAGCCGATTCCTCCTGTATAGGTATCATTCACTGAGCTTCTGGAATCTGTATAAAAATCGGTATTCTTACCAATAATCTTAGTGACGATGGCATTGTTTTTATCGATGACATTGGCCGTATTGTCCAGCTCCTGACCATGATTTCCTGTTTTGGTTTTGTAATAATAGGTAATTCCCGAGATGGCAGTATTGCCGCCGTTTTCCGCGTACATTTTTTGAGACCTGAGCTTACCGTGCATATCATTGGTCTTGATCACATAACCCTGGCTCATAAACAATTTATCAGTGCTGCCGAACTTGAGAATAGACCTCAGGAGTTTTGGTTTTACACGCGGCTTCTCGAGGATTGTCCTGTCTGTAATAACCGGGAAATCCTTAGCTGTATAAAATTCATACTCCGTGCGCCCGGTAGCGTGTGCATTGACATTGGTCTTCGGGATATTTTTCACGGTTATTTTACTGTATCCTACGACAGCATCCGGAAAAAAGCTCTCGCCTAAAGGCTCTTCCTGGAAATATTCATCAGATGGAGCAAAATATTTTTTAATGGCAAAATCAACCGGGTGGCGCATCGAGTTTTCGTCTCCGCCCATAAGAGGCTCATAAGAAGCGACACCGCTACTGATGTCAAAACCATTGGGATCCCTGGTTGTATAGGTATATAACTGCCCATACTCAGCATCACTTTCACCCATCATGGCATTCCAGCCATCGTTCACGGTAATCTTTGCCACCCTGGATCCACCTCCTTTTTTAAAGCCATCAGGATTGTATAACCTCACGGTATTGGCAGCAAGTTCACATGATTTTGCAACATCCCTGTCATAGAGTGCCTTATTAACACCTTTCAGGATATACCTGGAATCCTTAATGGTAGTAACCAGGCCTTTTACTGCACCGGCCGGTCCAACATTCGGGCCCGGCTGAGAACCCGGAAAAACGATCTGCGGGAGGTACATCCTGCCCATCTGGAAGGCGGCTTTGGCTATGGGAGAAACCATCGGCGAAGCCTGATCCTTATCATTGATTCCCAGCTGCTTCATTTCAAGATAGGCATACCTATAGTAAGTTGGTCCTGTACCATTTACCTGGTAGGTAGGCTCGTCGGTAAGCACGCCATAATCTACAATATCAGCATAACCCGGAACAAACTCATACTTCCCCTTGTTATCCATATCGACCTTAAACCTGAAATACACTTTTTCCAACCCTTTCAGGTATTTGGCAGATAAGGCATCCTTTGCAGCGGTGCCACTGAGATTACCTGGAATTCCGGCATGCTCCGATTTAAGATCGATGATCATGAAGTTTCGTGGAAAATTATCGTACAGCAGACGGTCACTTCCTGCCCTCAGAGGCAGAAAATTCAATCCATCTACTTTAAATAACTGTCCTGCTTCCTTATTCTGGATATAGGCATAGTCATCCGCTTCATAGCTCACTTTAATCGTACTGCCTGCAGGTGTTTTAATCTGTGTTAAGCTCCAGGCAGCGGCATAGGCATTGTTATTCGTCGTGGTTTGATCCACATACGGAAAGTCCATGCAGTTATCCACCGTTTGCGAATTGGGCTTATACATGCCCCATCTGTCAACACTTGCTGAATTGTACGGATAATTGCAATCCTGGGTCCCGTCATGATCCAGATCAGCATATGAAAAACTGTAAGGACTTGATTTTCCTTTTTGTGAGTTACCGTAAGTAAACCAGATCTTTTTCAGCGTTAGTTTCCCATTGGTATTTGTTCCTGTTCCATCCTGTACGACTCCGCCCGTTGCAGTGGTATTTATGTTATTAGGAACTCCGGGACATAAGGAATAATCATACTCGAAATTAACCACCTTAATAGGCTTCGCATTGGCGATGCCTCCATGCGCAAAATCTTTTTTAGCGTACAGGCGAATCTCCTTGAGGTATCTTGATAGATTAGAACCAGAGCGGCCTCCGTCTTCATTGGCAACCGGATAAGCATCTTTTCTGGGATCCGTCTCCGGATTGTTTAATACAAAAAAAGCAATGTAATTTTTGGTTTCAATAGACTGCATGTACCAAAGGTCTTTTTCACCATACAGGTAAGCCCCTTTATTATCCAGCTTATCCGCCATCAGGCCCTGGTTGAACTTGGCCATTTGATAATCTACAGGCATTCTCCAGGCATATGCATTTTCATTGCCGATACGCGAATAATTGAATTTGGTATAATCTCCGTAATCGTCAATAGACGGGCCGTTGCCACTACGGTCCACGTAGTCGGCAGATAAGACGGAGGTCAGTAAAAAGCCACGGGAGTAATCCTTCATGGTATTTTTTTCCATATAGTTATCTATTCCGTTTCCGTTACTGGTGGAAGCATCTGTTGAGGGATTGTAAGATACCAGGCCATGAGGATCGACCGTGGCATTTGTTTTATCGGAATGCGCAAAATCTGTATTGAACATGGCATCTACCTGCTTCCGGTTATACATTGGAATTCCATAAACATAGCGGGAGCCGTTATCCTGGGTAATCGTCATCTCCGAGATATGATGCGGCCTGTCGCCACAATACGTACCTGTACGTGGAATTTTATTAATGCTTGCATCTACCAGCTCGCCTTTGCTTTCGGGACCTGTTGCCGAGGTACGGATAATGGCATCATCAAAAGAAGAAGGAGCAAAACTAGCGGGCGTCAATTCCGGATAGTCCAGGATCTGCCGGTCGAGTGCAAATTTAGAAGCTTCACCGGCATTGAGGTAGCTCACCATTTCATTTCTCACCGCCCTTTTTGTTTTTTTCAATACCGGCGAGCCTGAAATCGATTGTGCCGATCCGGTACTGGTAAAGAATTTATCAGTTGCTTCGTATACTGTTCCTGCTTTTTTCGAAAGCTGTACGGCGTAAGGCTCATCTCCCGAATTTGTAATCGCATTTAGAAACCCGCTGTCATCGGAAGTTTTTTCGCCTGCCACCTTGAAATAAGCCGCTTCATAGTCTGTCCCCATCACATCCGATGTAAATTCGGCATATTCATTAAATTTATTATCCTTGTTCCAGCGGCCTGCTTCTCCATCAGCATACATAATATTGATGTTTACCCCGACGTTCACATCGGTTGAGAACATCAACTCTGCACCCACTCCCAGGCCAAAACTATTATCCACCGTAGCATTGTCGTGCAGGATCCCGATATCGTTTCTGTGAGGCCTGAAGGCATAACTCAAGCCCTGTGCATTTGCCGAGAACATATCAAAGGTATAATTAGCGATAGGCATATTCGGCAATTCAGGATACATCATCCCGTCTTTTTCACGGTTAAAATCCATCATATCATTGTCGCCGGCATTTTGGGAAAACAAATAGCCGTAAGCAGCAAAATCTTTGTTTCTTTGCGAAGGATTCATTTTATTTTCGGCGTAGTAGCCGCTGACTGATCCCCCAAAGGCATAAAAGCATGAATTCGTCCCGAGCTTGAAATCAAGATTATAGGCCTGCGAAGACATATTCGACATCGCTTTTGGCATAAAGCCCTGGCTCGACATCGGGATAGAGGCAGAAGAGCCAAATGCCAAGCCAATTCCTTTTCCTCCGTCGTTTTTACCAGGAGCATGTTGTCTTGAAGAGCGGCCTGTTGGCTCTTGAGTTTTTTGGCTGGAAATAGAATAGCCACCACTGATTGATTTCAAGCCGTCTCTTGAGTTTATCGAGCAGCCTATATTCACTCCGAGAGAGGTAGTTCTTTTAGTTCTTTCCAGCTTACCTGAAACTCCCAGCTGGGGATAAATATCCATTCCGTCCTGGGAGTTGAACTTAACCCCGAGGCCAGCCGTTAACTGCCCCTGCACCTTACTACCCGAAGATAAACCTAAGGTGCTGTTGTTGCTTAGCTCGATGCCAAAACCTGTATAATTGGTATGAAAGACCCCCACACCCATGCTGCCACCGGCACTTAGTTTCCCTAAACCAAACAATTCCCCGAATGTTCCGACAGAAACACCCCATGCACGGAATGGCGCTACATTGAGCTCCCTGTTTACAGGATCTCCGTTAAAATCATCGGGTAAGCCTCTCATCCCACGGTTGATAGCCCCTGCATTGATGTTCCAGCCAAGGCCGGTCCAGCTGGCCTCATCATCCATACCGGGAGAGGCATGATAGGCAATATTAATAGGATAACCATCCACATCCATCAATGGGATATTGTAGCTGAAATCTCCTGTAAAAAGATTTACCATCTCCGATCCACCGGCCGGGTCAAAACTGTTAAACTCCGGTTGGGATGGCCCGCCTGTGAGGGCAAATGCCTTCGTAGGAAAAAACACATTATTAAAAAGGATGAGAAATGCCATCAAAAATGACACAACCTTTGAAAATTTACTATTTGCGATGTACCGTATCATATAATCAAGACAATTTTAATTTGGGAAGCCTGGTGAAAGAATTTTTTGAAACATTAAATTTAATAGTACCACTGCTAAAAAAGGGGTCATCGAAAACCACCGTAAGATCTTTGTCCTGATCAATTTTGCTTGTATCGAAGGCAAAAGAGACCAGGTTAAAATTCATCAGGCTATGATCTTCTTCCATGTGAAAAATTGCGCAGGGAATCTTAATGCCATTGGACTCTGCATAGAAATTACTTTCGAGCTGGCTCTGGCAGTATTGGTTTATCCTGGATAAATCTTCATTACTTTTTACAAGCGATTTAATGGGGCTTTTTTTAGAACCCGGATTCTCTATCTTAAATACAAAATACACCAGGCCCTCATATTCTTTCTTGATGTTTTCGAATTTGGAGTAATCTGAGGGAGATCCGTTATCCATAACCTCTTTCAATGCTTTATATTCTACAGGCTCATATTTCAGTGTATAGCGGATGTTATTGAAATCTCTTTCCTGGATCAATTCTTTCGACCCATCATTACAATAGGCCATATAGGCTTCAGGCCCCAACTCAGAAGGCCCACAGCTATTCATCAGCATAACAGCCAAAAAAAACAAAATATAATATCTATTTACCATCAAATTTTGCATTGGCAAACTGTAAAAGCTCTTTGGTTACATTTTTTGTATCATCTGCATACATGAGCACTCCCTGACCATTTGCTCCTAAAATGAATTCGTAGCCATGCTCCTTACCATACTGCTTTGTATATTCGTTGAGTTGATTCCAGATTTGCGTATTGTAATTAGTCATGGTTTCTGCATTTTCCTTATCGAACAACTCCTTCTTCATTAAAAACTCCTTTTTAAGCATCGTCAATGATTCGCTTGCAGAAGCATCTTTTAGTTCTGCTTTGATCTTAATCTCCATATATATGCTGTCAAGAATCGTTTTCCGCTGGCCTTCAACTTCACTGTATTTCTTTTCCAATTCTGCTTTCATGTGAAACCCGGAAAATAGCTCGATATTATCAACGTAAACAACTTTATCTTTTTGTGTGTTGCCAAAAACGAGGTAGCCAATGATGCCCGCCAGGAAACTATAGATGATGATATTATTTATTTTTTTCATTATCTCTTAAATCTTAAATACAACTTTTCATTTTTCTCATTGGATACCTCTAGCGTGTAATAGCCGGCAGCAAGGCCGCTACAGTCAAGCATGTACCGGTTGTCACCCGGCTTTGTCGTTACGACATTAAGGAGACCGGCATTCGCCACATTCGACAAAGTGGTAGCCAATGTACGGTCCAGCACTTTGAACTTCATCGTATTCAACGTATACTCTCCGTCCAGGGTAAACCTGAGATTGGTGCCGTCAAGCTGGTAGTAGCCACCATCCATTTCACGTTTCAAAACAGCATGTTGTTTCGCCGAAAGAGCACAACCAAAGCTAACACGCGGATTATTAATCGTTCCGAGTAACAGCTTCAGGGAAGCATCCACCACATAATCTGTTGCTGTTATTCCGATGAATTGATCGGTCATAACATTATTGTAAAAGAGCTTGATGGTTGTGACACCACCCACCACTTCTTTTTCCAACCTGAATTTCTGGTTCTCAACAAATGGGTGCATAGGATAGCCATTTATAAAAAGGGAGTTAATCATGAGGCTATTGTGGGTTTTTATAAAATATTTCCAAACCCCCAGGAAGCCGGCATTAAACTTAAAATAGCCATTTGCATAATCAATATCTGTAATATCCAGGCTTTGATCCACGTTGTTAAATCCAATGGCATTTATACTTTCTACAGAAGGAGAGATCCATTCGATCCAGCCATTATCTGTACTTTTCAGGAAGTTTTCGGTAGATGCTCCGGCATCCCAATCAGTAATACCGCCGGTTTTGGTAAGTGACCTGTCGGACGATATTGTAACGTTGACGGCATTTGTCCACTCAGGCACATAAGCAATTTCAAAATTTTGCATAAGAAGGCCTGTACTGGTAGTCGGTGTCCCACCAAAAATTACAAGATCTTGGTAGGTATAGTAAAATTTGACAGTATACTTCCCCGGGCAAAGATTAGTAAATAAAGCATGGTTACCTGATGGAAATGTACTTATCGTAGCAACTGGCGTACCCGGGTTCGAAACTGAGTAAAGCTCATACTTGTTAGGGGAAGAAATAAACTTACCACGTCCTACGGCATCTATAGTTCCTGAGCACGGATTAGCACAAGATACATCCTTAAAAGTACCGGTAACGCCATACGAGAGACCTATCGGAGTTCCCACTTTGATCTTTATTAATTTTGCATTAGTACGCTTTAATACAGCCTTATACAAAAACTCATTGTCCGGAGTCGCAATGGATAAAAATTCCGTAGCAAAGATTTCCGTGCCATTTCTATAAAACTTCAAAGCTCCTGTTTCGTTGTTGGAAATAGAAAAAAGATCACCGGCATGATAAGTACCTGTATATCTTAGCAAATTGCCTACATAAACGGAATATGAGCTTCCTTCAAATGAAAAACCGGCTTTGGATTTTATATCATCTGTTCCATATGGAATAACTTCCTGAAGGCGGGTGAGGCCTACTACCAAAGCCGACGTGTCTGAAACCTTAAATTCCAACAAGGAGGCCTTGAGAGGGGAAACAATAGGTGAGAAGACAGCCAGGTTTTCACCTGCAATTATTCCCCCGAATGGTTGCAGGTCTATTCCGGAACCATACAAGTGTATTAATCCGTTAAGCGTATCCCTGTATGATGATGGATGTGACACCGTAACGCCTTTGGATAAAACGGTATCTATATCTGCTCCTATGACGACAACTACTTTTAATGAATCGTTATTTGCATCATAAATAGTGACAGGGTACTCCCCCGGCATTAAACCGGAAAACACTGTGTTTTGTTTTAGGCTGTCAAACTGATGTTTTAAGATCGTGGAATCGGCTCCCGCAGGATAGCCCATGCTTAGCAATGCATGATAAGCTACTGTGGAAGATGGGAGCTTAATATTGTTCCAGGCTATGTTGTACGGCGACATCCCACCGGCAATGTTTAGCTTAATACTGCCTCTCAGGGAATCGTTTTTATAATTTGTAACCATAGCATCGGCACAAAAATCCTGCGTCACAGTTGTTGTTGCTGTAATAATACATCCATTTGACGGATCTGTGACCTGCAATGTATAAATGCCGGGAGAAGTGACAGATGTTACAGAACCCGTTGGAGAAGAGCCACCGGGAGTCCATGAATAGCTTACCCCCGTGGTATTTGAGCTTCCCGACAGGCTTACTGTTGGATTTGCACAGGTTATTGTTTGTATGGCTCCGGCGCTGGCCGTTAAAGAACAGGCCGATGTGCTCATCCCTACATCAATAATCGAAGAACTGGTAATGGCAAGCGCTTTTACATACCAGTTCTTAGCGGCAGCCGATACATTGGTTGCCGAGTAGGTTAATACGCCATTTACTTTGAGATTAATTGTACTTCCAATACGCTCTACCCTTAATATAGCGCCATCCGCAGGATGCCCTATCAAGGTGGTTGCGCCATTTACAATTCTATGGAGCCGTTGATTAATTCCTTCATAATAAAAACCATAGTCTATATCCGCAATATTGCCTTTGGTTGCTGAGACACTATCCAAAAATCCCATTTGCTTGGCTTTATTTACATCCCGTATCACATATTCAAACCAGCCATCAGTAGAGCCGGGAATAACATTCTTACTGATAGCCTGCCCCCAGCCATAAGGTCCAATATTAACAAGCGAATCATGTTTCTGTTGAGTGCCATAAAATTGCTCCCATTTTATTTTATATCCAAGGGCATAGACCAGTTTTCTTTGGTTATTCAGACTGTCCTCCATGGTAAGCGTATAGCTTCCCATAGACTTTAAGGTAATGGAAGGGGAAACAACTGAACCTGGTTGCCATGTGTAAGTATATGTGCCGGGTAAAACAGGAGTCACTTTCGCACTCCCGTCATTCCCAAAAGGGTTGATCAGGTGTGTCACAATAGCTCCCACTCCCCCGTATCCGGGGAAAACAAGATTGCTTTGGTTTAAAAAGCTACAGCCTACATTTATTAAAGATCCATTGTTGGTGGTATGGAGCATGGCTTTTAATTTCCATGACTTTGCGGCATCAGTTGCATTGGTTACGGAATAACTTGTTACACCATTTACCATAAGACTGATCACACTCCCTACTCTTTGAGCACGCAACACCGTTCCAGCCGATGGATTATTAACCAGAAGCGCAGTAGTGCCGTTTACAATCCTATAGAGTTTCTGCGCAACACCATCGTAGTAAAAGCCATAATCAATATCTAAATTATTACCTTTTAATAGTGAGGTACTATCTAGAAAACCCAGTTGCTTATATTGATTAAGATCTTTTAGAACATACTCAAACCACCCATCTGTCGATCTTAAAAGCGTATTTCTGCTAATAGCCTGTGCCCAGCCATAGGTACCGTTATTCTGCAACGTATCATGCCTTGAAACAGTTCCGTAGTCTTCGGCCCACGCTACCTTGTAGCCAATGTTATAAGTATAGGTCGATGTGATAGGTGAAATCCCGCTATCCTTAATTTTCACAACGTAGGTATTAGCCGTCTGGTTTGTAATATTCTGTGTATAAAGATTACCAGGTGTCCAGGTATAGGAATACGGGGAGCTGCCTCCGCTTACAACCAAACTTATAGCTCCTGCACTGGGTGTGGAGGTCGAGGTAAGATGCTCTACCGTAGGTATTACCGAAATTTGTGCCTGAGCACTTGCTATACAAACAAGCCACAGAACAACTAAGTTGAAAAGTCTCATAACTAATTACTGAATTATCGCGTAAACACTGCTTTTAGTACTGCTTGCACCTTCTGTATAAAGTTCGTGCGCACAAGACTTTAAGGTTACAAGGGTGGGGTTTATAATTGAAAGTATCTGATTAAAGGTTTGAGCAGTAGCTGTAGCTGTAAATACAAACAGACATAAGTTGGCAAGAACGAAAAGGATTGTTTCCATAAAATGATGTTTTAATTTATTCGGGTGTTCTGTGCTTACCACACATTGCAAAGAACCAAATAAAAAAATAACCCACCAAGAACTGTTGATATCTTCGGGAGAAAATACCTATAATTGAGTATTCTATGTTTTATAGCAACAAAATGTGTTATTTTATAGTTAAGAAATTAGCAGAAAAAAGTGATTTCATGGAAGAAAAAACCCCGTTCAACGACCACAAACTATTCCTGGTTAGATGAATGAACAAAAAAAAAGAAAGACAGATTATTTACCGATCGTCAGGATCTCTTTCCCCTTTTTGATCCGGATGGCGTCCTTCCCTATTTCGACGACCGTGTATCCTTCGATCACATCGTTCTGTTTTGCAAACACCGAGCGGTCGTTTACATTCAGCATCGCCGTTTGCGTGCCTTTATCCTTGTTACTGAGCAAGCCCAGGTATTTGATGGTCAAGGCAGGAACCGCAGCAACAGATGGCGTAGCCTTCGCTACAGCGGCAGAATGGGTTTTGGCAGGAGCCGGCTTTGAAGAAGTACCCGATGATCCGGTTCCACTATTGCGGACATTCGAAAAATTCCCGCCTTTCAAAAAAGGATCAGGATAATTGAGGTTGAGCGAAAGCTTATCCTCCGCTACCACATCATCTATTTTTTTGATGGGCGCAGAGCCTCCCGAAAAGCTAATATCCTCATCGCCCTGCAAAGCACCATAGACCTTATAGCCCACATAGCCCCAGGCCAGCAGGTTAATCAGGATAATGAAGTATAGCTTTGCTTTTTTCCCCATATCAGTTGGTCAGCTTCACTTTAAAGGTTTGTGATGCCGGCGAGACATTTCCTACCGAATCCACCGATTTTACTTTCCAGAAATAATAACTCGTCGTGGTGACAGTCGTCGGAAAAGTCAGCAAAGGGCTCATCGGGTAGTTGCTCCCGCTTCCTGTGGCAGGCCTCGGAATTTTCACCAACAGAGGTGAGGTAAACAAGCTATCGGTAAAGGTTGCAACGAAGAGGCTATCAAACGCAATATCAGTATTGAGTGTGCTGCCTGAATAATTCCACCTGAAAAAAGTCGTATCCTTGGCAATACTGAGGTTCAGCGGACGAATCAACACCGGTGCTGCTGGCGCTGTCTGATCGATCCTGAATGAAATGGGTGTGCTGTAGGGCGAGTTACTGAATGCATTGGAAGCATTGATCTTCAGAAAATAAACGCCGGCATTGGTAAAGGCATGCGTGTAATTGGTATTGGCCGTATTAAGGTCAATCACCGTAGCGCCGGTGGCAGAACCCGCCAACACTTTCAGATTATAGGAAGAGGCAGCCGACAAGGCATCCCAGCTAAAGTTTACCGTTTTACTGTTCGTCACGGTATAGTTCAACGGAGCAGTCACATTCACAGATAAGTAATTCAGGTTGCTGGTGGTATCCACTTTCAGACTTCTTGTTGTGTAAACCGTGCTACCACCCGAGTTCACCGCTTTGATCCGCCATTGGTAATTACCCGGCGTGAGAATGAAATTAAATTTGGTGCCGGCAATATTTGTATCCAGGAGTAGTTGAGATACGGCATTGAAATCAGGCTTCACAATTTGTAAATTGTATTTCTCGGCACCATCCACCTCGTTCCACCAGAACAGGATATTGTTGTTAGGCGTCGACAGGCCATCGGCCGGGGCAACTATGCCTACCGTTTTGTTCTTGATATTCTTCACGATAAAATCGCGGGAACACCCGGCTATAAAAAGGATGGCATAAAGGGCCGCAAATAATTTCATCAGTCGTTTCATCTTAAGGTGTATTAACAGGTTCATGTTGCCGGAATGATTGGGTAATCATAGCCAGGTATAAATGCGTTTGCTTGGTTTGAAGATCCTTCAGGCTGTAGTATTTGACAGACACAACTTTTGCCGTGTAGTTGTAATTGGTTTCTACAGCATCCAGGAGCTGAAGCAGCTGGTGGTATTTTCCCTTCACCACAAATTTATTGGTTTGGATATTGAGCTGAGAGTTGGCATACAAGGCCTTCTCAGGGATCTCGGTCACCACGCAGTCGTGCTGCTCTGCAAAATCGGAAATAAAGGCAGTGAGCTGATCGCGGATCGAGCTGGAGTCTGCCGAGTTATACGCCTTGTCCAGCAAGGCCATCTGCGATTGCAGCAGGGGAATTTCCTTTTCTTTCTCTTTCAGCCAACTGAGCTTCTCCTGCTTCACTTTGGTATCTTTGAAGAGTGAGATCGTTTTTGAAAACACGATCACATAAGCCAGCAGCATGATCACTACAAAACCGGCGGTAATGGCGTAAATCTTTTTAGGATATGTGAGGTTCTGCCACATTACTCGGTCTTTAGCTTTAGTACAAAATTAGGCAAATGTCCTTCGGAACTGAAAATATAGTTTTCCAGGTTTACGGATTTCACAAAGCTCTGGCTTTTGAGCACATTCACCCAATCGTTCAGCAACAGGCTCTTACTGCAATTTCCCTTAATGATCAATTCGTTCTGCCTGAAATCGGCCAGGCTGTCGAGCTCGGCTTCGCCATCCTCGGGGTTGAAGTACATTTCCCGCAGCACAATATCCTGTGGCAGGGAAGCCGCAATTTTATCGGCATATACCGAGATCTTTTTATGGTCGAAGACTCCCGCCTGCTCGATCAGGCTTTTCTTTTTCTGGTATTCCTCCAGCAATTTGGTGATCTGCGAATTTTTGGATTCATAGAGGTTCAATTCCACCTCAAGCGCCGTATGCTCTTCAAACTTCTGGAAGAATACTACCGAATTAACGCCGCTGATGACAAAGAGTATGGCAATAAAAAAGAACAGGAGGATCCTGACCCTGATCTTCTCGGCATGCTGCTTCGGAAGCCGCTCTATTTCTGTATTATCCGTTGTATACACCTCTTGCCGGCTCAGGTAAGCAAAGCCCGCAGCGAAAGCGAGGATTTGTGCAGGAGCAACAGAAAGTCCATCAATGCTAAGGGTCACCGGGTCGGTATCACCCAGCGGATGACTCTCGTCGAGGAAACCGTTGCTGAGCTCGAGGCGTAAGGTAGAGCTGCTGAGGCGGTTATAGGAAGCCGTGATGACCGATAAGGCGTTACACACAGCCGACCCGATATAGACATTGGCCGGTTCTGCTTTTGGCCCCAAGGCGCCGGTAAGCTGGTTCAGCTGCTCCTTCCGGCAAAGGGCAATGTGGCCGGAGCCGTTGTCATTTTGATAAAACTGGGTGTAAAATTCGGAAGCCTGTATCGCCGGCAAGTGCTGCTGCATCAGGTCTTTCAGATCAAGGGCCTCATGTCCTCCCAGGAGGATCTTTTTCACCATAATGCCTTTTCCGCTAAGCACAAGGCAAAGAGGCGCTGACAGTTTTTTGGCAACCGCAAGAACCTCATCCAGATCGGAAGTACTTCCCTGCTTCGCGACTTCTATTTTGTTCTTACGCGTTTGTAAAACAGCATAGTGATAGGTAATGCCTGTTTCTCCAAACACGCATTCCACCCCACACACCGAACTCTTCGTCAGATACGATCCTGGTATCCACCTTTCCCACCACATAACCCGATCAGCTATAAATAATAGTTGGCTTAATAAAAATGGTGAGCTTATTCTCTGTCTTACTCCGGGTCCTGTTTCCGAAGATCCATTTCAACACAGGAATACGTGAGATCAGCGGCAGGCCGCGGCCGGAGTTGCTCGTCGAGTTTTCTTCCAGGCCGCCAAGCATGATCATCTCCCCGTTCTTCACGCGCACCAGCGATTGAAAATCCCGGTTGAGCTTGCCCGGAGGCGCCGTTTCGGAGATCCGTTCCGTAAAGGAAGATTGCGTCACACCGATCGACATGGTGATCTGCTCATCGCCCGAAACCTGCGGGTTAATGGTAATCGAAAGGTCTGCATCCAAAGATTTATATTGCTGGCTTTGTGATACGGTCGTGTTCCCCACATTATTAATCAGGTTATTCTGAACCTCTAAATAATACACCGTGCTTCCTACTTTGAGTTTTGCTTCGTGGCCATTGAGTGTGGCGATCTGTGGCGTGGAGCGGATCTTCAAAGCCCCCTGCTCTTCCAGGGCCTTCAGCGTGAGGTAAAAGTTAGGCGTGACACTTCCCAGGTTAATGATGCCCAGGCCGTTGATGCCGCTAATAAGGTTATTGATAGAGGTGGCATTCAGCGAGAGGTCAACCTGCGGCACAATCGTTCCCGTGGTCGGGCCGGCCGGCTTCGCCCCTATCCCGGCAGAGATGCCTGTAGAGATCGTATTACTTTTCCGCACATCGGCAATGATGACTTCAATATGCACCAAAGGCACCACGAGGTCGATCTGCCTGATGAAGGCTTCCAGCTCGTTGATGCGTGGCTGCGAGCCGCTCACAATAAGGCCGTTGAGATCGGCAAAGGTTTTAATGTCCACACCTTTTTTCAATTCGGTCGGAATGAACTCCAGCACTTTATCAATGGTGCGGTTCTTCAGGGTAATGAGCTTGCTTTGCCTTAAGCCTTCCAGGTTCCTGTCGCCAAACAAATAGATCTCTCCTTCTTTTTTAAAGGTAAATTCGGTGCCGTTAAACAAGAGCCTCAGAAAATCATCGTAGCTCGCATCGTTGATCTTCAGCGTTGCATTTCCTTTTAATTCATTGAATAAGAAAAACTCTTTGCCCAGCTCTTTGGAAACGGCATTCACCAGGTCGATGATGGCCATGCTCTGCGCATCCACGGAAATGAGCCCATCCTTCACACTCACGCTGGTTGTTTTAGTTCCCGGGTTTGTGAGTCCGAAATTCGGATTAGCAGCTGTAGCGCCCCCTTTGGCATTAGGATCCACCACCGGTAGTTTCTTTTCGAAAACATAAAAGTTGTCGGGCGTTACCGATACTTTCATGTCGTTGGCAAAGGCCAGTTTTTCGAGCGCGCTGTTGAGCGAGGAGTTTTGTACAAAACCGCTGACGACTTTCCCTAACAGCTCGGGTGAAAAAATAATGTTGCGGCCGCTTTGCCTGGTAATTTCCTTGGCGGCGGCCGCCAGGGTATCCGCCTGGAAATCGAAGCTGATCAGGCCCGCCACAGGCTCGTAGGTAACATTCAGCTTTTTGGCAGAGGCTATTTTGATGGGCGTTGCCGGCGCTGTGTATTTCACAAACGACAAAATAGGTCCTACAAAATTAATATCGAGGTTGTAGTTTTTGCAAAGGAATAAAAAGATCTCCTGGGCCGAGACCTTCGAAAAATTGTTCACGATCTTCGCGTCGATCGTCGGGTCCACATTCACGTTCAGGTTATTGCTCACTCCCACCGCCCTGATAAATTCCTGGATGCTGGCTCCGTTGATGGACAGGTCCACTTTTTCGTTGAGCCCCGGAGCCGAGGTTTTGCCAAGCTCAATGAGCTTCTGCTCCAAAATGGCAAAGCGGTCCTGGGCTTTTGCCACACAGCAAAAAGCGATCAGTACCAGTATGATGATTCTAGTTTTCATGGATCAGATAAGGGTAAATTTCTTCGAGGCTGGTATCTCCCTGTTCAAACAGGGCTAACACGTTCCCGGCTAATGTACTTATTTTATTTAACTTGCAATACTCATTAATAGTGGCTTTCTGCTCCTTGATGTACTCCGAGAGCTCTTTGGTAATATTGATGACCTCATACACCGCTTTCCGTCCCTTATAACCTGTAAAGTAACATTGGTTACAGCCCACAGGCTTAAACTGCCTGCTGACGGTTGCCGTGCGAAAGGGTTTCGGCAGCTCCATCACATCGAAAGATCCTTCGGTTTTGCAATGCGGGCACAGGATCCTTACGAGGCGCTGCGCCACCGAAAGGTTAATGGTATTGGCCAGCAGGTAGGATGGCACGCCCATATCGATGAGGCGGGAAATGGTGCCCCATGCCGAATTGGTGTGAATGGTAGACAGCACCAGGTGCCCTGTGAGTGCCGCCCTGATAGCCATCTGCGCCGTTGCCGCATCGCGGATCTCACCCAGCATGATCACATCCGGATCCTGGCGAAGGAAGGTGCGCAGCGCTTCCGAATAGGTCAGGCCGATGTCATCATTCAGCTGCACCTGGTTGACACCATCGAGCGTATACTCAATCGGGTCTTCAATGGTGAGGATGTTGGACTTGGGCTTGTTGAGCTGCTTAAGCGTGGCATACAGGGTCGTTGTTTTACCGGAGCCTGTAGGGCCCGAGATGAGGATGATGCCGTGGGTTTTCTGGATGGCTGTTTTATAACGCTCCAGCTCCTCTTCCGTGAATCCAAGCTTCAGGATATCGATATGCGAAGCATCATTCCCCAGCAAACGCAACACCACTTTTTCGCCATGCAGTGTGGGAAGGATCGACACACGGATGTCGAGCTTTGAATTGCTCACCGTATAGCGGATCCTACCGTCCTGCGGCAGGCGCTTCTCGGCGATATCGCATTTGGCGGAGATCTTGATCTTGTTGATCAGAGTCGGGTACTCGCTCTTATTCACCTTATGGCGCTCGATGAGCTGCCCGTCTACACGAAAGCGGATGCGGCATTTGTCGTCATACACCTCAATGTGAATATCACTGCTTCTCAGGCTCTGCGCTTCTTTCACGAGGCTTTCGAGGAAGTTGCCGTCCTTGATGCTCAGTTGAACAGCCGACACCTCGTTCACATTCTGGTACGCTTTGGGATAATTGACGTTCAGTGATTTCTCGATCTCTTCGAAAGCCAAAGGCGTGAGCACAACCGTTTTCCCTAAAATAATTTCCAGCTCGCTTTGTACCGGGGAGAGCGGTTGTTTCTCATCGATGAATAAGTGCAATCCTTCCGGGCTTAGCTTTTCCGGCACAATCCTGTATGCCCAGGCCTGCTCAATAGTGAGCAGGTGCTTCACGTCGGGTGACAGGACAGATAAGGCGTTCATGGTTTTATAAAACTGCACTCGATAAATTCCAGGGGAATCAGGTTCAAGATGATCAGGGCTACAAGGTAGAAAAAAACCAGCAAACCCGCTAAGGGGATTGTTTTCAGAGCATCACTCTTTATGAACTGAAAGGCTATAAATATCAACAAAGAACTAACAAAACCCAGGCAAAAGAACAGGATCATGCCCGGAAGGTTAAACGTTAAGCCAATGAAGAGGAGGATAAGCACATCCGCCTTTCCCAATTGCTCGTCGAGGATGACGGTATTTTTTTTGTGCTTAACGAAGAGGTAAGCTTTCAGCATCAGCCAGATAAAACCCAGGTAAATTAAGGTTCCCAGCAGGTTGTAGAGGAGTGTGCCCAGGCCCTGGAAGAAGATGACAGAAGCGATGGTATCGATCCCGAAGAGCAGCAGGATCCATAGGGCGATCTGCCGTTCCTTGAAATCGTAGTACAGGATGAGCGCTGAGCTCAGCACCAACACAGTGCTGCATACATAAAAAAGCGGGGTCATTGAAAATTTATTAGACTTTTATTTAATATTCTGTTACAAAATAGAGAATCCTTTGAAATTTCAATTTATCTATTTCTTTTTTTCTTGATAAAAAAAGAAACAAAAAAATCAAGAACGAAAACCAACCTCCATTTTTTCGCGCACATGCCTGCCTAGGAAACGGAGTGAAAAAATGGCGGTTCGCACTTTTCGTTCACGTCAGCCGCACTATTACCAATGTATGCAGGAACGCAAATCCAATTAAACTGCAAGAATCTACTTCCCGCATTTTAATAAATAAACTATTTTGGTTAATCGGGAGTAACTTCCGTGAGCTTTTCATCGGCGGTGATCTGCCACACGTTGAACTGGCCATCGCCATCAAAATCGGAAACCGCAGTAGCCCTGGCAGTAAAGCTGCTCACAGAGGCATCCGAAATATCGATCTTGTAGTTTGCCTGGCCGTCGGCCGTCACCAGCTTGGCCTGCTCGAAGCCCAGCTCGCTGATGCTGGTGGTGTATTTGGAGTTGACGTAGAAATAATTTTTTTCCAGCATGAGCACATGGCGCAGCTGCAGCTTGGCTTCCGTGGATTTGGCTTTGCTGATGAGCGGAAGGTATAACGGAACAGATAAGCTGGCGAGGATGCCGATAATAGCCATCGCCAACAGCAGCTCAAACATGGTGAAGGCACCAAGCTTTTTGCTTTTTAAAATACTACTATATGTTTTGAAATTCATTTCCGGAGAAGCAAATGTACTAAAATTGTTGGAAAAGAAAAAAACGCCCGCAGCACAGGCCGGACAAGAGCCTGCCGGCAACCAAACCTATGTTAGTACAGGTTGCCCTGCCTGTAGAAAATGCTGAGGGCCCCTTTTAACAGATCTTCACTAATGCAACATATTTGCATTAAAAGAAATAAATCATACCTTTGCCGTCAAGGATGAGTAAAGCCGCTTCAGGAAGGGATTTTATAAAACAAGACGGGATGGCTTTGACGCTGCCGGCTTTACCTTTCCCCTTTTCTTCACCTACAAATACACACCCATGAAAAATCAAGCTCATTTTGACGTCATCATCATCGGCGGAAGCTATGCCGGGCTCTCGGCCGGAATGGCCTTAGGCAGAGCCTTACGCAAGGTATTGATCATCGACAGCGGCAAGCCCTGCAACCGGCAGACGCCACACTCTCATAATTTCATTACGCAGGATGGCGAAACGCCGAAAGCCATTTGGGAAAAAGCGAGGGCGCAGGTGGAGAAGTATGATACCATAAAATTCCACAGCGGCCTGGCAACAACAGGAACCAAAACGGAAAGCGGCTTTAGCATCAGGACTGAAAGCGGCGACAGCTTCCATGCAAACAAATTAATTCTCGCCGGCGGCATTACCGACCAGATGCCGGACATCGCAGGCTTTGCAGAATGCTGGGGCATCTCGATTATCCATTGCCCCTACTGCCACGGCTATGAGGTGCGCAACGAAACAACCGGCATCCTCAGCAATGGCGACATGGCCTTTGAGTTTTCGAAGCTGATCAACCACTGGACAAAAGACCTGGCCTTGCTGACCAACGGGCCGGCTACCTTAACGCCGGAGCAAAAACAGAAGCTGGAGAGCCACCACATTGCGCTTGTGGAAAAAGAAATCGACGCGATAGAGCACCAACATGGTTACATCGCTCATGTTGTGTTTAAGGACGGATCGAAACAAGCACTCAAAGCCTTGTATGCCAAGATCCCCTTCATGCAGCATTCGGAGATCCCGGCGCAACTGGGCTGTGAGCTCACGGAGCATGGCTTTATCAAAACAGATGCTTTTCAGAAAACCACGGTGCCCGGCATCTATGCCTGCGGCGACAACTGCACCATGATGCGCTCCGTATCCAATGCCGTGGCTACAGGAACCATGGCGGGCGCGATGCTGAATAAGGAGATGGTGGATGAGGTGTTTTGATACATTCACTCAATCCAACGCTCATAAACCTGCGCAGCCATAATCCAGCCGGGCTTACCGTAAAGCTCTTCTTCCAATTCCTCTTTATTACCAAAGACGATTAGCTTGCTGTTCTCATCGGTATAAATATCCTCATCCAGTTTTTGGAGTTTGATGCTATCCGGATCAAGACCTTCGTGCTGTGCGCTAAGGATACAGTTTGAACAGTATTTCTCGTAAGGCTTTGTTATTAATTTGCAGTTCATATTCCGGCAATAGTCTATTACCTGCTTAAGGTCATCACGACTTAAGTTTCTTTCCTCTATGACAGAATCCATACTTTCTGAATAAAACAGTTCGGAAATAATGTTATAGACTTCCAGGCGTGTATCCTCTATCCGCGGCCTCCCAAAGCAAGTATCTTCCGTTCTGATGATATTCATAGCTTATCTATATGCATCTAAACCCAAATGCATCCGTCTAAGATAAAGGTTTGTATTTAAATCGTGAACGGTATTATACTCTACAAAAAGGAAGCCCTGCGGGGCTTCCTATCAAAAGGGAAATAAAGAGCGGCTTAATCAATCCCTGCTGCTTTGAGCTCGTCGCGCTTTTTCTTTAATTCGAGAAGTTTCACTTCTTTTTCAAGCTGGGTAGTTTCATCATCTCCCCTAATGGCGTCGATGGCACTAACGGCAGCGGAAGCCCCGCCGGAAATATTATCGCCAGAAACACCTTTCGATTCTCCGGCGATCTTCTTTAGCTCCCCGGTTTCAGTATTCCACTCGATGCTTACCTTGCTTTGCTTTTTGGATACAGAACCCATCGTACCATACTGCGGAAGCTTTACCTGCTGGGAAACGACCAGCTTCTGGCTCTCATCTTTTACGGCCACGATAAAGCTTGCAGGTAAATTGTATACATAACCGGAAACCATAGATATGTCATAAGGTTCGATGTAGTCTCCCAGGCCATTGTTTTTTCCAGCGAGAGACAATTGATAACAGACATCATCATTGATCGCCGCGAACATATAGCTTGCTAGGCCAAATACTTCTACATCATGCTCTATCCCTTTATCGATCACAATATTTGTACCGTCCAGCTTAAACAATTTTTGAGTTTTTATTTCCGGGGAAGATGGGCAATATACAATCTTCAATATTTTGATCTCTGTTTTTTCAGTATAAAAGACCTGCGCGAACTTTTTCCGGATCATGCCTTCCAGCGTTTGGAGATTTTCCTTATAAACAACCGGATCGATAACGTCGGGAGGACTCACCTGCAAACTGATATACTTCGTTGTCAACTCATCGAGGCTTTTCAATGTGGGATAGGCATCCAGAGACAGGGTAGGCGTTGGCGCAGCATTTTTCGTCGCCCCGATAATGCTAACGATTCCTTCGAGTATCTTACCGGTTGTACTAAGGGTATTATTCTGGTGAGACAAATCGCTTTGGGAGGCAATCCCGTCGCCTGCGTAGGTAAAGCCTGCGCTATGCTCGTTCATAAAGCGGTGACGGGCTTTTACTTTAAATATTTTTTTAAAATCGGGCTTGGCAACTGTAGAGAAAGTTATCGCCGATATCTCTGATTTAGAAGCCACCGTTTGACCTTTCACCAGTTTTTCAAACACATCTTTATCGAGGCCGAATCTTTGCACACAATAGTTAACAACAGCCGTATTAGAAAGAATAGCCGCAGCTTCTTTTGTGTCTTTACCAGCCTTATAGCTATTGGTTTGCACCGGCACCTCGAAGGTAAAGGCCGTTTTAGGCAGCACGTAGTAATATTCATTTTTCAGTTTTTTTGTACTGCTGACGTGTTTAATTTTCACTGAGTTGCATCCGGCTATAGCAACAGATACCAGGGCAATTAACATTGATTTTTTCATGGGCTTATAATTTTAAAGGGTATTTCATTTTTTAATTTGTCGGAAAGTGGGCCTATTTCGTGGTATTGCAAGGTTTGGAATCTAAGGCTCTTGCTAATCTGGCAGGCAAGATTCTGATAGGTCAGGTAACTCAGGATGTGTCTACTTTTGTAATACTGAAAATATCCAACCATCGTTTTAGTAAGCAAACCGCCGTAAGAATCACCTACGGCTTTGGCATAATCACCGGCGGCACCATAGTAGATGAGCGGATAAGGCTCGTTTACCTCCGTCGTTTGTTCATAGAAGCACGGGCCCTGACTGACATCTTTTTTGAGGGAGGTATTTTCATTTACAAACGACGTTTTTCCTTTTGCACTCCGTTTCTCGTAATCATGCATCGCACCCATCATGTTCTTATAACTTGAAGAAGAATGACAGGCATCCACGATCATAATATTGTTGGTCTGTTTGAAATAATTGCCAAACAGCAGCTGGAGAGAATCATCCAGTACATAGTCGTTATAGGCTACCAACACCTCATCCAGGCTATCCGGCTCGTCATGGTTCTTATCAGGGACCTGGTCTCCGTGCCCTGAAAAATAAAGCACGAACGTATCTCCCGGTTTAATAATCTTCCCTATCTCCCTGATCCTCTTTAATACCATAACGTTGGTTGCTTCCTGGTTTCTCAGGATGCTTAGCTGGTAGTCTTCTAGCATCTTCGTCATTCTATCAATATCATTTTCTACACCCATTACAGCCTCCTTGCCGTATGTTCTCCTCCGGTTAGCTAGATAAGCGTCATTATCTACCGTACTAAGGCCTATGAGCAAAGCATAACCTTTAGAGCTTTGGGCATATAAGCCATCAAGCATTACTACGCAGGTAAAACATAAAAACAGATGTTTCATAAAAATAAGATAAGGGGGCAGGACAAAATTAAATAATCGAGCAGAATTAATTCCGGGTAGGATTACCTGATTCTAAGGTTATTTTCCCCATAGAAGAAAAGGAGGTTTTCCCCATTGAGCTGGCTACAAAAAAAGGAAGCCCTTCGGGGCTTCCTTTTCCAAAAAGAGAATTTAAGAACGCATTAGTTGACGGCGAAGCTCAGGCGGGCCTGCTCATGCTCGCCGCTGCTGTCGATGAGAAGCACGCGGAACCAGTACACGCCTTTTGCCAGGTTATTGACTGTGGTTTTGCAGATGCTGCTCACTCCGTCATTGACCCATGAGATGGCATCGAGGCTATGCTCCCACTTATAGAGGGTCTTTTTCTGCTGTGCTTTGACCCGGATGGTTACCGAACCTGTATGCGCTCCCTGCACGACATCAAAATCGGGACGGGAAACCACAGCATTTTTTTTAATCGCAAAGCCCGCGAGGTGCACAACCTCTTCCTCGCCTGCGGCTACCTGCTGTACATAAGCGGCACAGATCAGCAGGAGGGCATGAAGCTTTTGTTTTTTCTCATTGCGGATCGCCGTTTTCCGCTTGCCACCGTCGAAAGCCTCCTGTATAGAAGTTTCAAGCTCATCGCAGACTTGGACGAGATCTGCAAGCGGAGGATTAGGGTTAGAAAATACGCTTGCGTTAGCCGTGAGCTGTTGTACGGTGTCACGTCCTTTGATTAATAATTCGGATGCAGAAAAGTTCTTGTCATCCAATACGACTTTTAAATTTTTCATAATGATAAAATTAATGGTGTATCGAACTCGCTTTTAACAGGGCATTTTTTTCCAAATTTGACCGGCTTCGAAAAGAGCGGCAAGGCTCCGGCATAAGTAAGCAGTTCAACATAAAGAAGCTTATGCCGGTACTTGCAGTTGTTTCCGGATGCATAGCATGCTACGGTTGCTGTGAGTAAAAAATCTATTCGATAAGCGAAAGGATTAAGGGGCGTTTTGACTGGATAACGAAGCCGCAAACCAAATCATATGCATGCATAGTGCTTTAACAAAACTTTAACAACCGATTCGATTTAGATGCTTGATTTTAACAAACCGCTTGCCCCTGATCTGCTTACCGGCACTACTGATAACCGAGGCTACCGGAACTATTGTGTTATCTGTAAAGCGAGCATCTTTCGCTACTGATGCAATTATCTTGTCTGAAACACGTATCGCCTTAACTATAGGGGCTATGGCTTTACCTGTAAGACCTGTACCCATAACTATACAACTACTATCCTTATCTGTAAAAGCTATAGCCTTTTCCCCGGAAATCAGATCCCTGCCTGTAGAACCTATATACTTTGCTAAAGAAGCGGTGTACTTATCTGCAAAACAGGTAGCCTTTATTATAGAGGCTGTATGCTTATCCATAAGAGCTGTAAGCTTTGTGACAGGCTTACTGTCCTTACCTGCAAAACCTGTATCTTTCGCTAAAGAAGTTGCGCCTTTGTCTGCAAAACCGATAGGCTTTGCTACAGAAGCTGTATCTATAGGGCCTGTACCCTTGCGAAAGAAGCAGTACCTAATCTATAGACCAGGGCATGCCCAGCAGGCCAGGGAAAGCGTATCCTCATGACTACTTTAACAAGGGCTTTCGCAATAAAAGCTCCGTGTAAATCTCAAGCGCCAGCTCATCAAAGCGCTCCCGTGTTTTCAACACATCGATGTGCCTGCTTCGCTGGGTAAGCCGGAGGTAATATTCGTAAATGCGCTCATGCTCCCGCGTCTCTTTAAAGCCCATGAGCTGAAAGATGGTGCTGCTCAGGTTCAGCAAATACACATCGGCATTTAAGCCTGCTGCGTTTAAGGCATCCACCAGCTTGCAGTTAATCAGGTCGTCCTTGATCAAGGAAAGGATGAGGCGTTTCTGTTTTGCTTTCATGAGTATTCAGATTTAAAAAGACTTACATATTTACAGATTTTCTGAACAAATGTAAGCCTATTCCTTCAAAATACAGAACAAGTGTACAGATTTTATTAACATTCTATAAATTTATCTGAACTTTCTATCATAAAATCTTAACCTTTCATGACAAAACTCGGCAAATACCTGGCTAAACGATCGGTCAACAAATCCGAAATTTCCCGCAGGACCGGCATCAGCAAGGTGCGCATCAGTGAGCTGACCTTAAATACCAAAACCAAACTGAGGGCGGATGAATTGTACCTGATTGCACTGGCTATTAATGTAGAACCGGCTGAAGTGTTGCAGGAAGTTTGCGGGCATTTGAAGTTGGAGAAGTAGCTTGTTTGAAATGATAATAAAAACGCCAGACTGAAAAGTTTGACATTTCTATTACTAATTATTAGAATTCACAACATAAGAATATCTATGCTAAGGCTCTGAATGAAAATCTGCTTATTAAATCTATATTTATTAAAAGCTCAGACAATTTCATATTCATCACATCAGAAAATTCGAATCGATTTAACCAGTGCAAATCATCATGAGATTCTGCCACTAAAAACTGCTTCAGATTACTTTCTTTTGACCTTTTTAATCCAGAAACTATAACATCTGCAAGAGATGATTTGCCAATAACTATTGCCAGCAATAACATCGTTGACTTATAACTGAGCAATTCTTTATCATTTATTATTTTCAAAGAAGGGTGTGATCTTATTATTCTGTACACATTGATATATCTGTTTATTGTTCTGGGTGTCTGACCAATTAATACAGATAACTGAACCATAAATTCAATTTCGTCTTTTTTAATTTCTAATGCAGCGATAGTATCAATTTTAGGTTTATAATCATGCTCAATGACGTCGCTTTGGTCATATTCGGTATTTTGTGTATTAGTATTTTCAAGAACACTGTCCGATGTTTGAGGCATTTTCTGCTCATTATCTTGAGGAAATTCTATAGTTTCTTCTTCGGAATTATCAATGCTTAATAATGATTTAATCAAACGTTTTGCGCCTTCTTCATTAACAGGCCGCAAACTAAAAGGAATTTGAAATATCTTCTCCAAATAGTCATACGTACAGGCTGGCTTATTGATTTTATCTCCCTGACCATGCGAGTTACTTTTCGGAATCAAAAGATCACTAAATTTCAATTCTAAAGCATTATTCAACCACCGAGGATCAACACCTACAACCACAGCAAATAACGGGAATGCCAATAACAGATGGACAGCTTCGAGAACCTGCAACACTCTATGCTCATCACAACGATCCAAGTCATCAATGTAAAGGATAATTCTATCTATTTGAAAAGCACCTTCTTCTTTATCTTCAAATTCTTTTTGCTCTAACATAATATCATTTAATCTTTCGAAGTCTTTTCGAATCCAGGAAATAATACCCAGCTGATTTTGATATTCCTTATTGTTGTTGCGATCTTTGATAAAATTAATTAAACGTTTTCCCGATTTGATTTCTTCAATTTCTTTATTTGCTTCGTCAATATCATGATTAAGAGAAGAAATCTTACTTTTTGCCGCTTGTTCCTCATTTTCTAAATTCTGAAGATCTATCTTTAATTTCACTTCCTTTTCATTGTCTTCTTTTAATTTTGCTTCACGAAGGTCCTCGAGCGATTTCCGGAGGGAAACAAGACGCTTGTATGCTTGATTAATACGACTATAAAATGGCCGTACTTTATTCAAAACGACTAGCAAAACACCGTTGACACTCAATAAAAAAGCAGCGATTTCTGAATTAATAAATTTTAAATCATGAGAAAAGTATCTTATTAAGAGTACCACTATATATATCAACATCGGAATAAGTAAGAAAAAAAACAGAGCTTTTTTATTTTCTTTTGCAAGAAACTCAAAGGCATGGCTAATTTTCTTTAGTGGGGAACCAAGTTCTCTTATCTGATCATCAACATCTGTTATTTGTTGTATCACATCCTGGTTAATAAGATCTTTTTCGATTTCAGCTATATCTTTTTTGATTGTCTCTTCTTTAAATAACGCAGAAAAAATGTCAGCTACTTTTATATCTTTAAGTTTCTGAATTTTTTCTTTCTTATCATTATAAATGTCGCTTAGTTCTCCTTCAAGTTTAGATTTCCGTTCTTTTATCAGCGTTAACTTATCTTTTGCATCTCCGAGCAAAATTGTTGATGTTTCAAGCTTTTCATATAATATTTCTTTAAGTTTTTTCTTCGAATTTTGCTTATCTGCATATCGTCCCAACTCTTCAAATATTTCATTTATCAGGCTTGCCCACAAATTTGAATCCGAATAATGCCATGAATTAAAATGGATGTGAACAATATTTTTGCAGATATCGGGATTCCCTGTACCGGATTTAGTTTGAATGCTTTCATTTAGTTTTTTTATGAAAAAACTTTTCCCGGAACCCCAATTTCCAAATAAGCCAATAGCAAGTGGAGGATTGACTTTTTTATATACTAAAAGATTGGAAAATGCCTCTATATCTTTATCAAAATCCAACTGATCCTTGTGATCAAATTTCCCCTCAGGGGCATAGTTATAATATTTGCTTGAATTGTTAACATAGAGCTGTGCTGATACATCGGAAGGAAAGGTCGCTTCTATTTGCCGATGTAAGAAATTAAATTCGGCGTCAGTAAGCTTAAATATATAGCCGTCATTGTTATTATGAACTATCTCAGAGTCTCTAAATTCAGTCGCTCCTGTAATGTCTGAAAGTTGAATACTTCTTTCTATTTTTTGATCTATTTCACCGGTAAATGTATTTTGAATTTCATCAATATAGCGCGGCTCTTTAGTGATTTTAAGAATTGCTTTTAATCCTGGGTTCTTTTGGGTTTCATAGCAAAATACTATATCGCCTTCCCGAATGTAAAAATAGTTAGAAAATATTTTGCGTTTGTTACCATTGGTATGCCTCGTTGTAAAATTTACTCTTTCCCCAATTTTCATTTCATCCAGGTCAATGCTCCAGTTTTGCCCGGTTACGTTTAACCACCATACTCTTTGGTCTTTTTCTGCTATTGAATAGAAGCGATTAACTATCTGATAATTATTCCGATCAGGTATATGAAGTGCTATTTGATAGTTAACAATAGACTGATTTAAAGCTTTGATAAAATGATAAAATGCTTCTCCCGGCTCCAATCCGCCGGCACCACTTCCTAGTAAAGGAAAAGCTATTCCTTTCATTCTATGAATATCAGCTTTCTCCGCAATATTTTGAATAATTTGATAAATAGCTTTACTTGAACTTTCTACAGTATTGACACAAGTGACAAACATTAAAAAGCTAACTCCGGCTTTATTGTTTACTTCGTCTAATACAACTGTTCCTAGTGTAGATTTCTCTTGCCTATACGAATATCCCAGATATTTCTTCAAACCTTCTTGAAAACTTGAGTTTATAGTTCCATTCGTAGATCTTGGAATTATAATAGCATCTGCCGATTTATTCGTAAATATGTCTGAGTTAAGTAAGTGAACTTTTGCGTGTGTAACTTTCATAAAAATAAATTCGAGGGAGTTAAAGTATTAAATGTAAAAAAAATTAGCCAGCACGATGCATTAGCGCATCATTTCTCAACAATTTGCAGAAGATTATCAGACGCTCAAATCGTAATCAGCCCATTCCGGATCGCATATCGGATCAACATCACCGAGGAGTTGACACCGGCTTTTTTGTAAATGTTTTGTTTATGAAAGTCGATGGTGGAGGCCGTCACGCTGAGGCGCTCGGCAATCTCCTTATGAGTGAGGCCCTCGCAGATAAGCCTGAGGATCTCCACTTCGCGGTGTGAGAGGGAGAGCTGGCTCGATATCCTGCTGAATTTCTGCTCGAGCTGCTCGGCATTGGAGCGCAGGTGGTTAAGGTCGGGCTTAAAATAATAGCTGTCGTGGTACACAGCTTTGATGGCTTCTACCAACGTTTCGAAGCTGCATTCTTTGGGAAGGCAGGCATGCAGGCTATTCTCGAAAGCATTCATGGCATGGTAAGGTGAGTAGTACATGGAGAGCAGCATCACCTTGACCTCAGGATAGAGCCTGCCCAGCTCCCGGGCCAGTTCAGCGCCATTCATCTTCGGCATTTCAAGATCAGTGATCACAATATCCGGCGGGTTCTTGCGTACCAGCTCGAGCATTTCGGCCCCATCCCCCGCTTCGCCTGTGATCTTAAAATCGTCGGTCACATCAAGCATGTGGCATAAGGCATGCCTGAGCACCTGGTGATCATCGGCAATCATGATCGTAATGGATGAGTTCATAACAATGGGTACATTTCAAATGTACCGAAAAATGCCTGTTCTCATAATCCGGGAAAGGCAAAATCACCTGTGTATTCACATAGTGATTTTTCTGGCTGCTGCATACCTCAAGCCAGGATCTTGATTTATACCAACACCTGTCATGATCAAAACCCCGCCATCCGCTTCTTCTCCCCCATGCTGTCCGCAATCTCAGTGATGCGTTTCTCGCGGGTTTCCGGGCGCTTGGCCATGACGATCCTGTGCAGCATCATTTTCCGCACCGATTTGCTCAGGCTTAGAAAAAAGGCTTTGGCGCCGGGCCGGGCTTTGAAGGCCTTTTCGAGGTCCTTGGGAATCGTGAGCTCTTCCACCGTGTCGAGGATGGTCCAGGAGCCGTTCTCTTTGGCGCGCTCAATACAGGCCAGGCCGGCCGGCATCATCAGGCCTTCCTCTGTGAGGCGGATGATCTTGGCCTTATTGATCTTCGACCAGGTACCCTTCGCTTTGCGCTTGCTGAAAAACTGGATGGAGGCTTCCGCGTCCAGCGTTTTTTTGGTGCTGTCGATCCAGCCGAAGCATAGGGCCTCGTCTACAGCATCGCTCCAGCTAAGGGTGGGCTTGCCGCTGCTCTTCTTATAAAACACCACCCACACGGCGTCTTTTTTGAGGTGGTTCTTTTGGAGCCAGCTGCGCCACTCTTTGGGCGTTTTGGGGTAGAACTGTTCTGTTTCTGTTTTTTCCATCGTTTTAATGTTAGCCCGCAGATTTCGCAGATTCCGCTGATCTAATATACAGGTTTAGTTGATGATGCAAAGTTAAACCGGCGAAGTGACAGCCCTATGTCAGTAGATTAAAAAAAAACGCAGAGAGCGCTCACCGATTAAACCATACAGTCACATAGAATCCATAGAACAGGAAAGAGGCACAAAAATTAACCGCAAATCGCGCAGATAATGCAGAAGATAATTTGAAGCAGAATTATAATCCGGCTATTAACCAAATCTGCGGTTAAATCTACGGGAAGCTCTTTTATTTCATTCCTACTAAAATAATACAAACCAGGCAGATTCCCAGCAAATGATAAAAGCCGCTGATGATGCCGTAATGAATAGGCCGCGGCATATTGGGATTGATGGCGATGTTGATGGTATTGGCTACCAGAAAGCCGAAGCCCGCCACAAAGGCAAATTCCAGGGCCTGGCTATAGCTATTGATATTCAAAGCATAGATCAGCAGCGCCGCTGCAATCGTAATCACCAGCGAACAAAGCGCCGGGCCAATGATAAAGATGGGCGCCGGTTTTTGCGGCAGTTCATCTTTCCTGCCCAAAGAAAGGGCATACTGCTTTTTGAATAAGAGGGTAAACCACAGGGCTCCCAACACGTAATACGCCACAAAGGCTACAAACACACTCATCCAGTTTAAATTTGAAAATTGATTGATCATACGTTTATGTTTTAAAGTTTATGAGGCAAAACTAGAACGGCGGAGTGACAACCTTATGTCAGGGGTATAAAAAAATGCGGATAAAGACGCTATACAGACAAATAAGAGAAAATCCGGAGCCTCCGGGAGCCAATGAAACCGGCTAATTTCAGATAAATAACATAGTTTGGCATTATAATAACCGGATTATCAGAAAACAATGATTACATTTGAGGAACTTCTTATGAAGATTGTATCTCAATCTGGTTTGTAATACCTCCCTTGCAATTCGATCATTTTTACATTTTTCCCGGCGATAACGAAGACATACCTCTTTTTAGAGCTAACAATGATTGTATAATTTAAACCAAACTGATGCCATTTTAATATTAAAAGACTGATTAAGCCAGCCGGCTTGATACATGAATGTGGCAGATTCTTCCCTTACAACAGAATACCAATAAATAAACCAATAACCGCTTGCCCAACAGGTGAGCACAAAACCAACAACATGAATAAAGGAAAAGTAAAATTTTTTAACGATGCCAAAGGCTTCGGATTTATTACCGGCGAAAACGGACAAGAAGTATTTGTTCACGCAACAGGATTAAAAGAAGAAATCCGCGAAAACGATGAAGTAACCTACGACACAGAGCAAGGCCAAAAAGGGCTTAATGCGATCAACGTCAGCTTAGCTTAACAATCACCCTATCAATAACAATAACAAACCGTTCACCACAGCGGTGAACACAAAACAAAAAACAACATGAACAAAGGAGTAGTAAAATTTTTCAACGATGCCAAAGGCTTCGGATTTATTAAAAGCGAAAACGGACAAGAATTATTTGTTCACGCATCAGGATTAGTGCATGAAATTCAGGAAAATGACGTTGTGACTTTCGACACGGAAGAAGGCAAAAAAGGTCTGAGCGCTGTAAACGTGACACGCGTTTAATCATATCAAACAGAACGATAAAAAGCAAGCCCCAGGGCTTGCTTTTTTCATATCAGGCCAGGCGCTCAGTACATCGTGTATGCTCAAGCGCTAAAAGGCCAGGGTGATTTAAGCGCTGCTCATGCGGCATTCCCTAATGAAACTTATCGAAGAACTCCTGCAGCGTCATATTATGGGGTGTAAAATTCTCGGGAAGAATTTCCAGGCTTTTGATCCTGTCGAGGCGGAAATAGCGGAACTCCTTGCGCAGGCGGCACCAGGCCACCAGCAGCCAGTTTTCCTGTGTGCTCAAGAGGGCAAAAGGCTCAATGAGCCTGCTGGAAGCTTTACCGGCCTCGTTTTGATATTCGATCCCGGTGAGGCTGAAATTGGTGAGGGCAAATTGCAGGACGGATAAGTTGTTGCTGGTTCTTTCGCGTTGGATGTTCTGATTGAAGCGGGTGCGCGTGGCAAGCAGGTTGGCCTTGTCTTTTACCGTATGTTTTAATACCGCTTTGATCTTATCGATGGCTTCGGCATAGTCTTTAATAAAGGAAGCGTCCCTGTTCATCAGCACCAGCTGCTCTGCAAGGATCAGGGCATTGGCCTGGCTTTCGGTAAACATCACCGGCGGCAGGCTGTAGTGCTCCATCAGCGAATATCCTTTTCCTTCTTCCGTAAGCACCGGAACGCCCGCCTGCTCCAGGGCGCGGATGTCGCGGTAAATGGTGCGCACGCTCACCGCAAACCGGGAGGCCAGCCCGGTAGCGGTTACAATCTTTTTGGTTTGCAACTGGGTTAAGATGGCCGTAAGCCGTGAAAGCCGTGTGGTATCCTGATCGTTCATGTGTCGTTGTTTCCGGAAAAACACAAGAGGTCCCCGCCGGTCCCGGTCATGTGCTCCTTTGTTAAACGGCACAAAGTTGAGAAAATAAATCAGGATAATCCCAATGGAAGAATTATTTAGTTCCCCGGATCAGGCTCATGACCCTTTCTACCATTGGATCGCAGTACAGCAGGTTAAATTCAAAGATGTCCTCCACCGTATACGACTTTTCGATTTCCTTTCTCAGCATCGTTTTGGCCCTGTTGAGACGCACCTTCACGTTGGCTTCCGTAATATTCAGAACGTCTGCGGTTTCCGCTACATTCAGCCCATTGATCTCTCTTAAGGAAAACACCATCTTATAGTCCGGCGGCACCCGGCTTAATGCCTTTTCAATAATAAAGCTTAATTCCCGGTTCGAAACTGCTCCTGCAGGGTCCTGGTGTTGATCATTTGAAAACATGGGCTTTGATTTTTCGGTCATTTCTGTGGCGACTTCATTTTTGAAACTGAATTTCTGCCGTTTCCGGAAGCAGTTATTCAACATGATTTTGATGATCCAGGTTTTGAAAGACGAGCGACCTTCAAATTTTGACAAATTACTGTATGCCTCTATAAAGGTGTCCTGCATTAAGTCCTGCGTGTTCTCGTGGTTGTAGTTGTACGAGCGGCCCGTTTTATAGAGAAAGGCATTGTTTCTCCGGATCAGGATTTCAAAAAGCGCCACCTCTCCTTCCAGAATTTTCTGAATAATTTCTGCGTCCGAATAGTGGTCCGAAAATCTTGCAGCTCCCATAGTGATAAATGTATTGTTTTAAATGGCTGATTACACATAAATGGGGTTGCAGCATCCTACGCTGCAAACCCAAAAAACGACGGTCTAAATAACCCTGGCGATCCGCGCCATAGAAAAGGCACCGACAGCCATCACCAGATCACGCACCGCTACGTCCAGGTAATTTCCGCTTGCCAGCAAGGACAGTGCAATAACGGCAAGCCAGGCCGCCACAATGTAGCCGCCGATCACCGGCTTCGCCAATACGATCAACCCGGCGATAATTTCAATGATCCCCACAATCATCATGAAGGTGTGAGGCGCAAAAGACAGAAGCTGTGCAAGACCGGGATGCAGATAGGATTCCCAATGGGTCAATAGGTCCGTGAATTTATCAATGCCGGCGACAATGGGCACGATACCGAAAGTTAGCTTCAGGACGTTGAAGGTTGGCTTAAGCGATTGAGGTAAGTTGACTGTTTCCATGTTAAGTAGTTATTGGTTTATACTACTATAGAGTAGCTGAGAAACCAAAAGGTTACAACGCATGAAAAAAAAGAAGCATTATCCTCATACCGGGTACAATGGCAAGTGGAAGGAAAAGCCAAAGCCTGTGTTTTTCAGATATTACGACTGGATGATTGTTTGGCTCCTACGGAGCCGGCAGAAAGGAACCGTATTTTCTTAAGAATGTTTTGCCCCTCCGGGGCAATGGATTTCCGTAAGGAACATTGCTTAGTCACCACATGGCCTATAGGAAGCTGGACGAGCCGGGTTCTGCATGAGCCGGACTAACGTTCTTCCGGGACTTTAATCCTCCGGTAACTGAACATAAAACGTGGTACCTTCTCCCAGCTGGCTCGTCACCCCGATCTGCCCGTTTTGTGCGGTCATAAATTCCCTGGCGATGGCAAGCCCGAGACCTGTGCCGTTCTTATCACTTCCGGGCACACGAAAGAACTTGTCGAAAATTTTATCCTGGTATTGCGGGTCTATGCCTTTGCCGGAATCGCGGATCGAGAAGCGCACGCCGTGTTTCTCTTTAAATACCCTGAGGTAGATCGTTCCCTGCTCGGGGGAATAACGGATGGCATTGCTCAGCAGGTTCACCATCACCCAGGCTGTTTTTTCAAGGTCTGCATTTACGGCCGGCAAGCCTTCCTCTAGTTCCAGCTCCAGGGCAAGCTGTTTTTGCTCTGCCTGGAATTTCAAAGCGTCGATGGCGTATTGCACGATATCTTTCGCTTCTACGGTTTGAAAATTCAGCTGGATTTTCCCGGTTTCTACCTGCGCCATATTCAGCACTTCTGCGGTGATCTTTAACAATCGTTCGGAATCTCCTTTGATGTTGGCCACCAACTGTTGTTGCTCTTCGTTCAGGTCCCCTACCCGTGTGTCTTCCAGCAATTTTGAGCTGAGCTTGATCGAGGCGATCGGTGTTTTCAGCTCGTGCGAGATCGTTGCAATGAAATTGGTTTTTGCCTGGTCCAGCTCCTGGAAAGCGGTAATGTTCTTCAACAGGATGACTTCCCCAATGGATTTCTCTTCGGAAACAATGGAGATGCTCTCTTTGGTAAAATAACTTTCCTTCTCATCTGCAAAGATCTTGACAGGCTTCAGCGAGGGCTCATTTCCCAGCAACAGGCGCATGAGGTCGTTGTGCAGCGCAACGTCGGGCGCATATTTCCCGATCAGGTCCTGCTCCTGCAATCCCAGTAATTGTGTGGCTTTGAGATTCGCAAACAAGATCACCCGCTTTTCATTCAGACCGATAATGGCATCCTTCATCTGGTTGATGATGGTTTCTATCCGGGTCTTTTCAAACATGATCTTCGCCAGGTTGCTGTTCTCATACTGCTCCAGCTTTTCGGCCATTGCATTAAAGGCTTCCGCGAGCTCCCCGAACTCATCATTGGATTGAAAGTGCAGGCGCTGGTGGTAGTTCTTATCTGAGATCTGCTGGATGCTCCTGGTCAGCTCCCGGATGGGATCGGCAATGTAGCCGGGGAAGTTAATGATGAAGGTGAACACGATTAAAAAACAAATGCCCCCGATGGCTCCCATATAAGTCAGCACATTATCCGCCTTCACCTGCGCCTGGTCGTTTTTTCTCAGAATGGCCTGCATGTTCAGGTCCGTTATCTTATACAGGTTTTTCTTTAAGGCGGCTATACCTTCCGCGGTGATGCCTTTTACCTTCATGCGGCCAAGCTCCTCGCGCACCCGGCTTGTGTATTCGCGCTCGCCGCTTTCCGTCAGGTTGTCTTCCTGCAATTTCAGGTTGGCTTCAAAGCTTTTAAAAAACAGGCTGCTGTCGGCACCCGAGGCGTCCAGGTCCTGCATCATCCGCTTGACGTACTGCACAGACTCGTAATTATCCTTCAGGATCTCCTTCGACTCCCTGGCAATGGTGTAAATATAATTGGCGCCTACACTGCCGATCAGGATAATGACGGCAAAGAGAAAGCCCAGCCCCAGGCTCAGTTTGGTTTTGATTTTAAACTTTATCATGAGAGTATGATCAGGTCGATATCTGTACCCGCTAATTTAATGACTAATTGATCAATGATGGTAGTGCTTAGTATCGATTTTAATAAACTGAACCGGGGCTTCCCGATGCAGATCGTGGTCATGTGGTGCTGCAGGGCCTGGTCGAAAATCTCCTGTGAAATGCGTTTGTTCTTCACCCGGATGACTTCTGCACCGAGCTCTGTGGCTAATTTGAAATTGTTGATCAAATGCCTTTGTTTCGACAGGGAAATTTTATCGGGGTCCTCGCCCGGCGCCTGAACATAGAGCACCTTCCACTGGGAGTTGTAATAGGAAGCGAGGCGCGCCGTTTTGCGGATCACCCGCTTGGCGGAGGCATCATTGGAGCTGATGCAGGCCAGGAACTTTTCGGAGCGCGCCCTTGAAGAGCTCAGCACCTCCGACTCGATCTTTCGTTCCACCTGCGATGCCACTTCCCTTAAGGCCAGCTCCCGCAGCTGCAGGATCTTTTCGGACCGGAAGAAATTACGTAAGGCTGTTTCTATTTTGGATGCCTCATAGATCTTTCCTTCTTTCAGGCGGCTGATCAGCTCATCCGCCGTCAGGTCGATGTTCACCACCTCATCCGCCATTTTCAGCACCCTGTCGGGAACCCGCTCCTGTACCTCAACTCCGGTGATCTTCTGAATTTCCCCGTTCAGGCTTTCGATGTGCTGGATGTTCACGGCACTGATCACACTTACTTCGGCGTCCAGCAATTCCAACACATCCTGCCAGCGCTTTTCGTTTTTTGATCCCGGGATATTTGTATGCGCCAGCTCATCCACGATCACCACCTCGGGATGCGCTTTGATAATTGCAGGGACATCCATCTCTTCCAGCTCCTTTCCTTTGTAGAATACGGTTTTACGGGGAATCAGCGGCAACCCTTCCAAAAGGGCCTGTGTCTCGGGCCGGCCATGTGTTTCAATAAAGCCGATCTGTACCCGGATGTTGTTGCTCACCAGGGTATGTACTTCCTGGAGCATGCGGAAGCTTTTGCCTACACCCGCACTCATGCCGATATACACTTTGAATTTTCCTCTCTTTGATCGTTTGATCAGATCCAGAAAATACGCGACATCCTCTTTGGTTTCTTCGGCTTCCGACATGATCGATGATATTTCACAAAATTACAGTATTTAAGCACCGCTTTCTACAGAACGTCATGGCAAGGAGGTTTATGGTGGAGTCAGGTTACGACCTGTCATGACCCGAAACCACCATTCCTTGACTGAGCGCTTCCTGAGCGGAGCCGAAGGGCGAAGTCAACGTTAAATTACAACCTGAACAACACCGCAAAAATAATCCTGTCCTCTGCCTTTACCAGGTCCGGTTTCCAATCGGGCGTCAGTGGGGTGGTGCTATAACCGCTTGGAGAAGTCACACCTCCATGGCCGGCAAAATAAGGAACGCTTGACTGGCGGTGAACGTATTCCAACCTCACGGTCAGGTGCTGGTTCGGCATCCAATCCAGGTTTGTCGAGCAATCGAAGCCTTCAAATTTATCTCCGGGGTTTGCGCTGTAAGGATAGGTTCCCGCTGTCGACGTTGGGTTCGTTGGATTCGGTAAAGGGCTTGACTGCCCTACCGGGTACAGCACCAGATAACGGCCGGGGTTATTCATATAGCCACCGCCAAAGGTCCAGGCAAAATGATTTTTGGCAAACCAGATCCGGTTATAGAACATCACACTTGCAAAATATTGTGCAGGCCCCTGGATGGAATCGCCGTCCTTAAAGCCGTTGACACCACCGCCTTTTTCAGAACCGAAATCGCCGGTTAAGGAGAAGGCCATTTTGCTGATGCCTTTCGATTTCGGGCGGTTAAAGTATCGTACCAGTATGCTGTTATCGGAGTGAAAACGCTTTCTGCTTGGAATCAGCGCGGCATCAGCACCATAATAGTTATTGGTGAGCATTTTGATATTCTCGTTGGGGCACCAGGTGATGTTACCGCCAACGCCGGGCTGTTGGTTAAACATGCCGTAACTTTGCCAGCCATTCACAATCCAGGGCTCGATCTTTAATTTTTTGGTAGCGAAGATCTGCACCCGGATCCCGTTAAAGAACCAGGGCGTATTATCGGAAGTAAAAGAGGCCTGGTACTCCCAGTTCTCCGTCTGGTAATAAGAGTTGAGGCCCACGTATGACATGAACATCCCCGCATCCACGTTAATACCATGCAATACGTTGAAGTGGTAACCGGCATTGGCTTCCGCCAGGTAGCGGTATACATCTGCCATCTGGTACTGGCCTTTATAAGGGCTGTAGTCGTTGCGTGGTACCAGTTGGGAGCGTGTACCATACTGCGTTACAATGTGCGCGCGTGCATTTTTGTAATAAAAGTCGCCACCCAGGTACACACCGGCCACCTGCATTTCATTGTTTCTTCCCAGCACGGTGGAGCCAACCACTGTATTATCGATAGGGTCGTTAAACGAATGGGTAAAGCTCGCATCCACCATCACCGTAGGTGTGAAATATTTTCCTTGCAGGGTGGGCGTCGAGCGCCTGTCGCCCCCATTCCACCAGCTGCAATCCATGCCCTCCAGTGGCTCCCCTTTTTGCTTGTTTACTTTGGTGGTGTCGTCTTCTTGTGCATTAGCCATGCATCCTAAAGAGATCATTGCTAAACTGAGTACTAGTCTTTTCATAATGTTGGGATGTTTGTCGCACTGATACCAAATCAGTGCCATGTTTTGTTGTTTTTGTAAGTTGTTGTTTTATTGATGATTGTATTGAGTTTTTGTTTTTCTCTGGTTCTTGCACCCTTCCATTATGAAAGGTTTTTTTCATAATGAAAGGCTCTTATATGGAGATTTTTGTTTTATGTTCCGGGCGCCGGCCGGGCTGTAGCGACTCGCTCTTTATTCCGCCAAAGGCTACATAAAGGAGCTCAGACAGATCGCTCCATCCCTGGCGCAGGTAATCACTTTTTTATTAAGTTAACTCATAACTCTGTCATAAACCCGCGTGAGGGATAGAACGAAAATCCTTTTTTGCCGCTCACTGAGCGCAGTCGATTGCGGCAAAAAAGTCCCGATATCTATCGGGAGGAGTGATAGCCTGGCGCAGGGCATGCCCCCAAAAGTTTAAACATGATAAGCCTGCACAAACATGTTAACGTGTTTTCTTCTTATCACAGTACCCGGCGCAGGTTCTACTCTTAATATGACTCCTCCTTCAAAGCAATGTTCAGCTTCAGCACATTCACCCTTTCAGTACCAAAGATACCTAATAAAGGTTTTTCCGTATATGTTTTTACCAGGTCGTAGACGTATTGTTCATCACGCTTTCTTAAGCGCGCGATCCGTGGCACCTGCACGTTTGCTCCCTGCACGGAGATGTGAGGATCCAGGCCGCTTCCACTCGCTGTTACGAGGTCGGCAGGAATTTGTGAGGGACGAATCCCCGGGTTATGCGCTAAAAACGTGTCGATACGGGCCTGTACAGTTGCCAGGTAGTCGGGATTTGATCCGCCTTTGTTAGAGCCCCCCGAACCGGCAGCATTGTAATTCACGGCAGAGGGTCTTCCCTGGAAATAAGCATCATCCGTAAAGGCCTGCCCGATGTTTTCATAGCCAAGAACCTTCCCCTCTACTATTATTTTTTGTCCGTTGCCGCCACCGGGAGCAAGGGTGCCTACAACGGCAATCAACAAGGGATAGAGCACAGAGCAAATGATTAAGACAAAGCCTGATAATTTTAAGGATGGTAAGAGATAGGTTTTCATGAGGTGTTGTTGTTATAATTTCTCGCAGAGTCCCGCAGAGTTTAGCGCAGGGTTTCGCAGAGCTTGTTGTTGTTGTTGTTGTTGTTATGTGATAATATAAATCGTTGTCTGTTCGGGTGTTTTATGTTTCTCTAAAAGAAAAGCCCGACGGCCAGGTCAATGAGCTTAATGCCAATAAAGGGTACAATGACTCCGCCCAGCCCATAGATCAGCAGGTTACGGCGCAGCAGCGCGCTTGCCCCTATCGGCTTATACTCCACTCCCCGCAGGGCTAAGGGAATCAGGAGAGGAATGATGATGGCATTAAAGATCACCGCCGATAAAATAGCGCTTTCCGGTGTTTTCAAATGCATGATGTTCAGGCCCTGCAAAGCCGGAATAGAGGTGATAAATAACGCCGGAACAATCGCAAAATATTTGGCCACATCATTGGCAATGGAAAAGGTCGTTAAGGTCCCACGGGTAATTAAGAGCTGCTTCCCGATCTCAACGATCTCGATGAGCTTGGTCGGGTCGTTATCCAGGTCCACCATATTGCCAGCCTCCTTTGCCGCCTGCGTGCCGCTGTTCATCGCCACGCCCACATCGGCCTGCGCCAGGGCCGGCGCATCGTTGGTGCCATCGCCCATCATGGCCACCAGCTTCCCTGCCTGCTGCTCTTTTTTAATGTAGTTCATTTTATCCTCGGGTTTGGCTTCCGCAATAAAATCATCGACACCGGCTTTTTCGGCAATGTACTTCGCCGTTAAGGGATTATCGCCTGTCACCATCACGGTTTTCACACCCATTTTCCGCAGGCGCTCAAAGCGCTCACTGATGCCGGGCTTAATAATATCCTGCAATTCGATCACCCCGATGATGCGTTCGTTTTGTGCGACCACCAGCGGCGTGCCTCCGTTCTCCGCAATTTCCCGCGCTTTCAGGCTTGTTTCTTTAGGCACGCTGTTCCCTGCTCTTTCCGCAAGACTCTTAATCGCATCAAAGGCTCCTTTGCGGATGCGGATCCGTTCTCCTCCCTTCATCGCATACAGGTCTATGCCACCGCAACGTGTTTCTGCCGTGAATTTAATGAACTGCGGCTCTTCGGTATTCAGCTCGTCGGGGCGAATGCCGGACAACTCGATGATGGATTTTCCTTCCGGTGTTTCGTCGGAGAAAGAGCTCAGGGCGCACGACCTGATGAAAGACGCTTCATCCACCCCGTTCGCCGGGTAAAAATGAGTGGCCTTCCGGTTGCCAATGGTGATGGTTCCCGTTTTATCTAATAACAACACATCGATATCGCCTGCGGTTTCCACTGCCTTTCCGGATTTGGTAATCACATTGGCCCTTAAGGCCCGGTCCATGCCTGCAATACCGATGGCCGACAACAGGCCGCCGATCGTGGTCGGGATCAGGCACACGAATAAGGAAATTAAAGCGGCAATGGTAATAGTCGTATGGGCATAATCGGCAAATGGCTTCAGGGTGACGCACACGATGATGAACACCAAAGTAAAGCCGGCCAGCAAAATGGTCAGGGCAATTTCGTTCGGTGTTTTTTGCCGGCTGGCGCCCTCTACCAGGGCTATCATTTTATCCAGGAAAGACTCTCCCGGCTCTGTGGTAACTCTCACGGTGATGCGGTCGCTCAGAACCTTCGTTCCGCCGGTTACCGAGCTTTTGTCTCCTCCCGCCTCACGAATCACCGGCGCGCTCTCGCCTGTGATGGCCGATTCGTCGATGGTAGCCAGGCCCTGGATGATCTCACCGTCTGTAGGAATCACATCTCCTGCCTCACAAAAGAACAAATCTCCTTTTTTCAATTGGGAGGAGGATACCATCTCGATTTCGTGAGAGTAAATCTTACCTAAGGCTGATACTTTCTTGGCGGGCGTTTCCTCCCTGGTTTTCCGCAAGGATTCCGCCTGGGCTTTGCCCCGGGCTTCAGCAATGGCTTCTGCGAAGTTGGCAAATAACAGGGTAAGCAGCAATACCAGGAAGACCACTACATTATAGGCCAGGCTTCCCTGTGCGGCATCAGGATTGAATAAGAGGCCGATGCAAACGCATAGCATGACCACCGTTCCGGTCTCCACGGTAAACATCACCGGGTTCCTGATCATGCGTTTTGGATTCAGCTTAATGAAAGATTGCTTCAGGGCTTCGGAAATCAATTCCTTTTGAAACAAGGATTTAGTGGGTGCAGTGTTCATAGTCTGTTATGATTTAATGGTACAAGGTGAAATACTCTGCCAGCGGGCCAAGCACGAGGGCAGGAAAAAAGGCAAGGGCTGCAAGGATCATAATCACGGCATAGGTCATGATGCCAAAGGTTCCGGTATCTGTTCTTAAGGTGCCTGCCGATTCGGGAATAAATTTTTTCTTCGCCAGGATGCCTGCAATGGCAAGGGGGCCAATGATCGGTAAAAAGCGTCCGAGGATTAATACGAATCCCGTGCTGATATTCCAGAACCAGGTATTATCCCCAAGCCCTTCGAAGCCACTGCCGTTATTCGCCGCACTGGAAGTGTATTCATAGAGCATCTCTGAAAAGCCATGATAGCCGGGATTGTTCAGCCAGCCTACGGAGGGATCCCTGGTATACACATAAGAAGAAATGGCGGTTCCCGCTAAAATCAAAAAGGGATGCAGCAGCGCCACGAGGGTAGCTATTTTCATTTCCCGTGCTTCGATCTTCCTTCCTAAGAACTCAGGCGTACGCCCTACCATGAGGCCGGAGATGAAGACGGCAATGATCATAAAAATGTAGTAGTTCAGAATGCCCACACCACAACCGCCATAAAAGGCATTGGTCATCATGCCTAAGAGCTGCATGGTTCCCGATACGGGCATAGAGCTGTCGTGCATGGAATTGACCGAGCCCGTTGAAATGATCGTTGTGACCACGCTCCAGTAGGCGGAAGCGGCGGCTCCAAAACGGACTTCCTTTCCTTCCATGCTCCCGGCGCCCTGGTCGATGCCCATCTTTGCAATCGCTGGATTCCCCGCGGTTTCGGCCATCATGGCCGGAACTAAAAAAGAGATCATCCCTACCGTCATCACACCAAATATCACCCAGGCCATTTTTTTACGGTCGAGGTAAAAACCCAAAGCAAAGATCAGCGCCAGGGGAATGAGCACCTGGGCGATTACCTCCACCATGTTGGTCAGGTAATTGGGATTTTCCAGGGGGTGTGCCGAGTTGGCGCCAAACCAGCCGCCGCCGTTGGTTCCTAAATGTTTGATGGCAATCATGCCTGCTGCCGGTCCCCGCGATACCTGGACGGTATCTCCCTGCAGGGTCCGGATCGTATCCTTTCCGGCAAAGCCGGAAGGCGTTCCGTTAAACACGAGGATGATGGCAATAAGCGTGCTCACCGGAAGCAAAATGCGGGTCAGTGATTTTAAGAACATGTCGAAGAAATTTCCGAGCCCCTCCGTTGTTTTTTCGCGCATGGCCTTAAATACCACGATCAGCGCAGCGATGCCGGTGGCGGCCGATACAAACTGCAGAAAGGTAATCACCGCCAACTGCGTTAAATAGGTCACTCCGGTTTCTCCCGAATAATGCTGCAAATTACAGTTCACCATAAAGCTGATGGCGGTATTGAAGCCCAAGTCGGGGCTCATGGAGGGATTGCCGTCCGGGTTCAAGAAGAGGCTGCCCTGCGTCAGCAGCATGATGAAGGCGTACACAAACCACAACATGTTGATGGATAAGAGGGCGAGTAAATGCTGTTTCCAGCTCATGTGTTTTGTAGGGTCTATGCCGCAGATGCGCAAGATCCACGCTTCAACAGGAGCCAATACATCCAGGAAGGATTTTTCTCCCTTAAAAACGTTGGCAATGTATTTTCCAAAGGGGATGGCCAGGGCAAGCGTTATACCAAAGGTGGCGATCACCCCGATGAGTTCTGTGTTCATGTTTCAAAAATTTGGTCGTTAAAATTTCTCAGGCTTCAGTAACACATACACGAGGTAAGCGAAAACCATGATGGCTAAAAGGAAGAGTGCAGTCATTTCAGCGTGTTTATATGGTTTCTAAAAAGTCGGCGCTTTTAGCAAAAAGCCCGAAACAGAGTAAGCCTGCGGCGATCAGGAGTAATGATAAAAGGATTTCCATGGTTTAACGTTATAAGTAATTGGATAAGAGGATGGCGATCATCAGGGAGATAAGACCTGTTAGGATTTGATTGAAGATATGTTTGAATGCTTTCATGGCATGTGTTTAAAAATGGAACGCAGATAACACAGATCACAGATCGTTATGATCGGGTAAGATTCAGAACATGGATATAAAAAATCTATATCTTTTTTGTCCTCTATGTATCTATATGCCTATGTGGTTAAAACAAGAGCATCAGATACAGCTGGCTCCAACCTGTCTTCTGTATTCTTTCATGAGGGAATCCGTTAACAGGCTTTTTACTTTTAAGCTGACCGGGCCCGTGAGGTCCAGGATGGATGACAAGGAATAGACATAGACATTCCCGATGGCATTGATCACGGTGCTGTTTCCGTGTTTCAGCAGGCTTTCCGCCACAGTGAAGCAATGTTTCACCTCTTTGAAATCACCTTTATAGACAAGGCTTTTTGTGAAGCCGGCAAAGCATTGCATGGCTTTGTAGATGTTATTGACGTCTTCTGTTTTTTCGAGTACGGGGTTTATCTCCGGTAATTCATTCCCTAATACTTCCAGTACTTCCGATTCTTTGATTGTGCTGTGTTTCATGGTTAAGTCTATTTTAAGTTTTAATAATTCAAATGTGGCGTTCATAGTGCGTATGTATTTATGTGTGGAACAAGATCCTGAGAAGCAGGCCCAGTGCCGCCATAATGGCAAAGAGGCCATGTACCAGGTGATGTGACTTCAGATGTTTCATGTTCAGGGATTCAATTAAAATAGTGCTCGATCAAAACATAGATGAAAGTGCCGAAAAAGATTCCGAAGACGATTATGGCCCCGATCCGGTCCAGCTTTTCCTGCCGATGGTTGGAGTGTGGCGTTTTACTCACCGCCTTCCGAATGCCCTTGTTGTGTGCGTGAATCTTCGGTTTCATGATCGTCATCGCTTTCTGATTTCAGCGTGTACAGCATAAAGCCAAATGCCGTTCCATAGAACATCACCGGCGTTTTTTCAACGCAAGTCGCTACTTATCAATTTCTTAAATTAATTTCGGGGAAGCGGGGCCAAACAAAAAACCCTTCCGTTTTGGAAGGGTTTTTCAAAATGACAGGGATTTATTTTTCAATCCGGTATTCTTCCATCTTCCGGTAAAGCGTCGTTAGCCCTATCCCCAGCAGCTCGGCAGCTTTGGTCTTATTTCCTTTGGCAAAGGCCAGGATTTTCCGGATGTGCCCCTTTTCCATGTGGGCAAGACTGGTAACAGAGGTATCGGCCGCGGAACTTTCATGGTTCAGGATCTCTACCGGCAACAGATCATAGGTCAGCGTATCCGAATCGGCTAAGATAACGGCCCGCTCCATACAGTTTTTCAGCTCACGGATATTGCCCTTCCATTCGTTCTTACGGAGGTATTTTAAAAATTCTTTATCGATTGCCGCAATACGCTTCTTAAGCTTCACCGCGTAGATCGTTAGAAAGTGGTTTGCCAGTGCCTCCACGTCTTCCTTACGCTCTTTGAGAGAAGGAATGGTGATCTTAAACGTAGCTAAGCGGTAATACAGGTCCAGGCGAAAATTTCCGTTTTCACTTTCTTTTTTCAGATCGCGGTTAGTGGCGGCAATGATCCGCACATTTACTTTGGTAGGCCTGGTATCGCCCACCTTGATGAAGCTTTGTGTTTCCAGCACCCTCAGCAGCTTGGCCTGCAGGTCCAGGTTCATCTCTCCCATTTCATCCAGGAAAATCGTTCCTTCGCTGGCCTCTTCAAATAAGCCTTTCTTATCGCTGACAGCTCCTGTAAAAGCGCCCTTCTTATGTCCGAATAGCTCACTTTCCAGGAGGTCCTTCGCAAAGGAGCTGCAATTGACGGCTACAAAAGACTGGCTTTTCCTTGGGCTTGAATAATGAATGGCCTGCGCAAAGAGCTCCTTGCCAACACCCGTTTCTCCCTCCAGCAAAACCGTGGAATCGGTGGGCGCTACTTTTTTTGCCAGGGAGATGGTATTCACGAGGGCTTCGGAATGCCCGATAATGGTATCGAAACCATATTTGGTCTCCAGCTTATTCTCCAGCTCGGAAATGCGCTTTTGCATTTTCACCTTACCGGCAGCACGGTTTAAGGCCGGAAGGATCTGGTCGTTATCATCGCCTTTCGTGAAATAATCGAAGGCTCCCAGCTTCATCGCCTTCACGCCGTCGTGGATCGTACCGAAAGCCGTCATCACAATCACCTCGCACACCGGGTTAATCGCCCTGATTTTTTCGAGCAGGTCAATTCCGTTCCCGTCCGGCAGCTTCACATCCGTCAGCACCAGGTCAATGTTTTTTTCCTGCCGGATGATTTTCAATCCCTGGCTGATGCTTGCAGCTTCCAGCACCTGAAAGCCTTCCAACGAAATAATCCGGGAAAGCAGCTGACGGAATTTTTCTTCGTCATCAATGATTAATATGGTTGAAGTCGTCGACATGAGCGCTATTGTGCTGCAAAATTGAGAAAATAAATCAGGATAAGCACTATGAATGTTCTTTAAAAGCGCCTGGGCTGATCTGTTCCCGGGATCCTCCGGCAAACCTAGCATGTAGAGACTATAAAACAAAAGAAGAGGGCGCCATTTACGGAGTCCCCTTTGAAACTTATCCTGAACAGGAAACCGAAGAGTTAAGACAGATTTTAAAAAGCCCGCCGTTTTGAATCAGGCCGGATTTCTTTCATCACTGTACCCGGCTTCTGCTGTCTCTTCTGTTAATGGGTTTAGAAATAACTGCTGATCCCAAACTGAATGGCCCCGGTGCGGCTTGCCGGATTACCCAACAAATCGGTTTGAACCTGGTAGCGGTAATTGAGCCTGAATACCGTTTGCGGAGAGGTGCGAAAGCTTAAAGCCGGAACAATGGCATAAACATCATCGGCAATATTCCCTCCTGTTTCCTGGAATGTGCCTTTGTTCCAATCGACGTACTCCGCCCTGACAGCCGCATTAAAGCTGGCGTTTTCAAAGCCTAACATTTTCCTGCGGATGATGGGCTGGATAATATCGATAAAGCCTCCATGCTGCTTTCGGCCATATTGCTGCGTGTAGGTGCCCGGCACATCCACAAAAATCCATGCAAACTCGGTAACAATCGTTGTTCTTGAACCGGGCAAGGTTGTATTAAAATCAATGGCCACCACATCCGCTCTTCTTTTTTTATCTAAGGTTAAGCCGTCATCCTGGAATTTGTTATAGACGCCTCCCATGTAAGACAATCCCAGCTCGCCGATTTTTTTCACCCGGAGTGAGGTCTTCGCCGTTGTGAGCGGCACACCATTAAAGCTTTCCTCAAAGCGGTCGGGGTCCTGCTTCGTCGCAGGCAGGAATGTCCTGTTGGAAGCGTTACCAATGATCCTGTCGTTAAGACCGTTGGTCAGGTAGACCTCATAGGCCCACACAAAATTCCGTTGGTAGGTCTTCCCGAAAAATCCGAAACCCACATTGCTAAAGGTGGCAGGCAAGAGCTGCGTGGCGGATATCGGCCGGTCGACAAACTCCCACTTGGGCCCGTCATGGTTCTGATTAAAAGCACCAATCGGATTCATGATGATACCGCCTCTGAAATTCAGCAAAGGATGCAGCTGAACGTCAAGCGCTGCGAATTCGATATTGATTTCCTTGGTGCCGTCCTCAAATTCAATCTCCGAAAGAAACTTGATCTTCTTATGAATGGAGGAAGAAACAAACAAGGTCATTCTTTTCATTTGAAACGAAAAGCCATCGCTTATGCCGTTGGTTACGGCATATTGCGTGTTAGCTTCCACATAGCCCCCAAGAGCCACCGGGATTTTTTTATACTGCAGAAAAGGGCGGTTGTAGACCGCATCCATGTTCAGTGGCAGCTGCGTGGTATCGGCAGGCCGGCGCTTAAAAGCACTTGAATCCGTTTGTGCCGGCAGAAAGATCACCCGGAAGGTTAAGCCAATGACACAGAGCGCCCTGTAATAGTTAAAGCTGGATATAGATATTTTCATGATCGTTTGTCGTCGCAAAGGTTTTTAAAGGATGTTCTGCCGGGCCGTTGGTCACCGCCCCTGTTGTATCGAATTCGGCACCATGACAGGGGCAGACAAGGGCATTCTCGTGTGGTGAGAGCTCACAGCCCTGATGTGTGCATTGCATATAGAGGGCGGTATAGGAATTTTCACCGGTTGCATATACCACAAGCGGAAATTCGAGCTTTTCGTTTTTGATCACCACAAATTTCAGTGGCGTCGCTTTGTCGCGTTTCAACAAGACAAACTCCGACTTCTTAAGCACAATCCTGTTTTTGTCGCTTGTGTAATTGGAGGTATAGAGTATGGTTGTGCAACTGTTGAGCAATGGCAACAAGGCCAGACAGCTCAGGCAGGAGCGTTCAATAAAATCTCTTCGGTTCATAGGCTTTCTAAAAATTTCACCAGCTTATCTTTATCTTCCTGAGCCAAACGCTGATAGTTGTTATTGCTCTGTTCGGATTCGCCGCCGTGAAGCAGGATGGCATCCTGGATGGAATGTGCACGGCCATCGTGCATCAGGTAATACTGGCCACCCTGGGAGTTTTTTGATAAGCCCAATCCCCATAAGGCCGGTGTTTTCCATTCAGCGGTTTTAGCATGGCCTTCCGTATAGCCGTCGTCCAGCCCGGTGCCCATATCGTGAAGCAGCAGATCGGTATATGGGTTAAAGGTTTTATTGGCGAGGGCCGAAATCGTTGAATGACCTGTTTTTAATTCCGGTTTGTGGCACTTATCGCAGCCGATGGATTGAAAGATCTGCCTGCCGGCTACGATCGCTTCGTTAGCCGCATTTCGCTGCACGGGAGCCTTCAGGGTTTTCAGGTAAAAGACCACATTATGCACCGTGGCATTGCTGACTTCAGGATCAACTTCCAGATGAGAATAGGTATCGTAGGGCTCAAAGGAGGTATTGATTCCCATATCCTGGTTGTAGGCATTTGCGGTTTGCTGCAATAAATCGTAAGCGGCGCCCTTTTTTCCGAAGCGACCGATATACCTGCCTCCCTGGGGCATCGCGCCCGGTCTCGGCTGGCTGTAAGCCGGCATAGAAACCCAATTAGGCACGCCGGAGATGCCGTCTCCATCGGCGTCAAAGGGATCGGCCATAGCCAGGATATCGGCATCGCTGACGGCATCCAATAATCCAAGACCGGTATTGGCCGGTGGCAGAATCTTAGAGGAGCCTATTCCTGCCGGCAATACTTCCGGAACATAGCCCGGGATGGCGCGGTTTTGTAACTGCGGTGCTCCCGCATGCAAGTATTGATTCCCTGTGCTATCGGTTTGCCCGAAACGGGTCAGGGTTGTAAAGGGATGGCCCTTCCCGTCCCCGGCGTGGCAGCTTCCGCAGGAATTCGACACGAAAAGCGGCCCGAGGCCATTAGCGGCGGTGAATATATCATCATTGAAAGCGACGTCCCCCTTCAAAAACTGTTGCTTTTCCTGCGCCGTTAAGCCCTCTATCGGCCCGTCCAGGACTTCGTCTCCGGGCGTTTCCGGCGGAAAGGCCTTTTTGCAGGCCAGCATGGAAAGCAGAAGGCAACAGATGATCAGATAGTTTTTCCCCATAAGTTCTAAAAATAATGCGTCAAAGTTGAACTATTATTTGCAGACCTTAATTATCATTTTTGGCTCACCAAAAAATATTTTTTAGAGAAAAGAAAGTACCGGTACGGTACGCTTCATCATGGCAGGTTGTTTTTGGCTACAGGAAAAGGCGTTTTGGCAACATCCGGTTTTTGACTATGCCTGATCTTTGCGCCATAAAATAACAGAAAGATGAAAGCAGTAATGACAGGTTCTTTAGGGAACATAACTGATATGGAAGCAATATGGCCCGATTTATTGACTTTCAGCATTCATCTATACGCAACAGGTATATTTACCTACATGAGCTACCGAGCATTTAATTAGCCTTGTATCGAATATTAGAGTACCTTTAACATCACTGGGGCTTCCTGAGTTTAACTCTGAACTCATTTCTATTCCTAATTAAATCATGCCTGCTAAGAATGAAATCAATATCCTGATGGCAGATGATGACCAGGATGATTGCTATTTTTTTGAGAGAGCATTAAAAAAAATAGCGATCCCCACTAAGCTGGTTACTCTTGATGACGGAGAACAGCTGATGGACTACCTCATTAAAAATAAAGGAAAATCTCCCGACATCCTTTTCCTCGACATCAATATGCCCCGTAAAAATGGCTATGAATGTCTTCACGAAATAAAAGGCAACAGGGATATAGCTGATTTTCCGGTCATCATATACTCAACATCATTAAAGGATGCGATGGCTGATATGCTGTACCAGGAAGGCGCTCATTACTATTTGTGCAAATGCGACTTTCCGGACCTGGTGAAGCATCTCCAGAACATTTTGACCCTGCTACAAGACAACCGTTTAGAAAAGCCATCAAAAGAACGCTTTGTTCTGAATGAGATAAGACCAGCTTAATTTTTTTACCATGAGCAAAAAAAGCACGGAAAGCGATAAGAAAATCCAGATCGCGAAGAAAGTGTCTTTGCCGGAAAGAGAGTACTCAACCATCAGGGATTTTCCAATAGTGGCTATAGGCTCTTCTGCCGGGGGGCTCGAGGCCGCGCTCGAATTATTCAAAAATCTCTCCCCAAAAACGGAGATGGCATACATCTATGTCCAGCACATCAGCCCTGATCATAAAAGCATGCTTACGCCAATATTGTCTAAGATGACGCTGATGACGGTTCAGGAAATTGAGAATATGGAATACATCGTTCCGAATAATGTCTATGTCATTCCAAACGATAGAGGCATAGAGGTTACAGACGGGCATATAAAGCTAATTCCCCGGTCAAAAGGTGGCTCCGCCATTTCCATTGATGTTCTTTTTTCATCGCTGGCAGAAACACATAAAGAAAATGTGATCGGGGTCATCCTCTCAGGAAACGCTCACGACGGCACGAAGGGATTAAGAGCTATCAAGAATGCCGGGGGCATCACCATTGCCCAGGACGACTCTGCGCATGCCCGGAGCATGCCACAATCAGCCATCGCCTCCGGAGCGGTTGATTTCATTTTGTCGCCGAAAGAAATTGCACTAAAGTTAAACCAGCTGGGGAAAACCGGCACTGTCAAAGGTGCTTTAAAAATGAAGGTCAAAGGCATTTCCGGAGAAGAAAAAGAAAACCATGTTAAGGATAATGATCCCAGCTTGCGGGCCATCATTGAAATCTTACACAGAAAAGTTAATGTTGATTTCGGTCTTTATAAACTGGCAACCATTAAAAGGCGCATCAACCACAGGATGCTTCAATGTGGCATAAAAGCAATTGAGGACTACAGCCATTACCTTTTAAAGAAAAACAAGGAATCCGACTTACTTTATAAGGATCTCCTGATCAATATCACGAATTTCTTCAGAGACCCGGCGACTTTCCAGTATTTAAAAAGCCACTTTCTCCCGGCTCTATTAAAAAGTAAGCTCCGGGGCGAAACACTAAGAATCTGGGTGCCTGCCTGTTCATCCGGGGAGGAGGCCTATACGCTTGCTATGCTGATAGCCGAATTGCAGGCAAATAAAGTGAAGAAAATACCGGTTCAGATTTTCGCAACCGATTTAAGTGATCACGCCATCAAAGATGCTAGAATCGGAGAATATTCCGAAAAGAATTTAGTATCCGTTGGCAAACGCCGGAAAGAGCGTTTCTTTATTAAAACCGGCAATAACTACCGCATAGCAAAAGAGCTGCGTGATATGTGTGTGTTTGCATCTCACAACATATTACACGACCCTCCTTTTTCCCGGATTGATTTTATCAGCTGCCGAAATCTTCTTATTTACTTCGATGTCGAAGCTCAGCAAAAAACACTGGCAACAATGAATTTTGCATTGAATGAAGGCGGCTGCTTATTATTAGGCAAATCAGAAACGGTAGGAACGGCTTCGCCATTATTCAATCAGGTGAGCAATGAATTCAAACTATATTGCCGGAAAAAGAGCATAGGATCCCGCAAAATTCCGCATATTTCTTCACGCCAGGCAGGTAAGCCACTTGCAGAGATAACCAGCAAGCCTCTTCCCGAAAAAAAGACAGTTGTAGTCACTTCTTCCGAGTTGGATCGCAGCATTGATTCTACCCTGCTATCGCTTTATGTACCCGCCTGTGTGATCATCAACAAAAACATGGAGATTATCAAGTTCAGAGGGCAGACTTCCTTATACCTTTCCCATCCGCCGGGCAACGCAAGCCTGAACATTTTAAAAATGACACGCCCCGAATTTACGTTTGAGCTTCGGAATGCGATCAACGAAGTTTTGAAAACGAATAGCCCTGTCCTTAAGCCAGGAATTCAATTGAATTCGGATGTAAACGACTCTTTTGTGCAAGTGATGTCGCTGGAAGTACGCCCTCTTGCCATAGAATGGGGCGAGCCGCTTTTCCTGATCGTATTCACTAAGCAGGATATAGAACAGGCCGGCGAAAAAAAATCAATAGGAAAAAATTCACCCCTGAAGGATAACCGCATGAAAAGGCAGATTGCAGAGCTGCACAAAGCCAGTGCAGAAATGACCTCCGTTATAGAATTGCAGGACAAGGCCTATGAAGAATTACAAGCAGCAAATGAAGAAATAATCTCAGCAAGCGAAGAGTTTCAGACCTTGAATGAGGAGCTCGAAACATCCAAAGAAGAAATTGAAGCAACGAATGAAGAGCTTCTCACCACAAATCAGGAATTGCACATGCGCAATGAGCAGCTGGCCGAATCCTACAATTTTTCAGAAACGGTGGCAGACATCATGCACGAGCCAATGCTGATTCTTGATAAGCATCTCCGGGTAAAATCCGCCAATAAGGCTTTTTATAGAAAATTCCATTTAATGCAAGTGGCCACAGAAGGCGTGCTATTGTACGAACTTTCAAATCACCAGTGGGATATCCCCGATCTACGCCAGCTCCTGGATAATATCCTTCAGAAGAACACACACTTTCATGAGCATGAGATAACCTATACATTTCCTGAAACAGGCAAAAAAAGCATGCTGCTGAATGCCCGTCCGATTATGCAAAAAACTCAAAACGAGCAGCTCATTCTATTAACCTTTACAGATACGTCATCGATCCTTAAAAAACAAAAGTCGTCTAGTAAAGAATTGGAAAGTATCATCAGAGAAAGAACAAAGGCCTTAGAAAAAAGCTACAGAACGGTTAATGAAAAAAACCTCTTCCTTGAAAAAATAAACAAGGAGCTGGAGACCTTTACCTTTATTTCCAGCCACGATCTGCAGGAGCCGCTGCGAAAAATAAGAATGTTCGCGTCATCATTACTTGAAAATGAAAATGCAAACCTGTCGATAACCGGTAAAGAAGACCTGGCTAAGGTGCAAAAAACCGTTATCAGGATGCAAACACTCATCGACGATCTGCTGATTTATGCAGGGATTAAGGAGGGCAAGCATGCTTATGAAACGATCAGCATAGGCACAATTATAAAAGAGGTAGCCGATGATTTTCAGGATGCTATCCGGAGTAAAAATGGAATTATCACCATTGATGGACTCTGTCATACCAAAGTCATTGTTTTCCAGTTTCGTCAGGTAATTCATAACCTCATTAGCAATGCGCTGAAATTCAGCCATGCCAAAAGGTTTCCACGAATAACCATAAAATGTGAAGTTACGCCCGGAAGACTTTTAAACCTGACAGGTCTTTTACCTAAAGTAAATTACTGCCACATCTCTATTGCTGATAATGGCATCGGGTTCGATCCGAAATATAAGGAGCGGATATTTGAAGTGTTTCAGAGGCTGCATGCGCAACACATATACAACGGAACAGGAATGGGCCTTGCCATTTGCAAGCAAATTATTGAAAACCATAAAGGAATCATTACTTCAAGCGGAAGTATAAATAAGGGAGCCACCTTCGATATTTATCTTCCCGTATTGTAATCTGCTTTCAGAATAATTTTTGCAACCCATCTTCACCTCGGTTGAAGCTTCCGGAATCACTTGAACGGAGCTTTCAACGCTGTCGCTTGAAAAACACCGTTTCACCATATAAAACTGATCATCCCGAAAATGAAACTCCGGCCAAGATTTGAGCAGGGATTTGATGGCGATAAATGGGTTCTTCTATTACATGGAAGCTGAATTAGTTATTACTCCTGAAAAGAGGGAAAACCGCAAACGTGTGGCTTAAAAAAAGCGAAACGGCCTGATAGTCTTACCGTCAAGATACCTTCTTCAATTCTTTCATCCAGGTTTTGATAAACGCTTCTTTATCTTTTTTCACTTCTTTCAACATGGCTTTTCTCTCGGCAGGCAAAACAGAATATTTTTCAGCCCATAAGTTGATCTCAATCATTAACGGGAGCAAATCAATTCCCTTTTGAGCGAGCCTGTAAAGAACTTTTGCTTTACTTTCAGGGTGCTCTAATTTTTCGATCAGACCATTTTTCTCCAAAGTTTGTAATCTCGAAGCCAGAATATTGGTTGCAATCTTTTCTTCCGCTTTCAAAAAATCGCCATAAGTACACTCTTTTTTAAACATTAAATCCCTGATAATCAATAATGACCATTTATCTCCCCAAATATCAAGAGAGCTACTAATCGGGCAGTCAGACCTTTTTTTAACAGTATCCATAGAATTATTCTCAATAAATCACTTGCATATTGCAAGTTAATAAATACATTTGTACTTGCAAAACGAAAGCGAATTTACGAATTAATAGTTAAACTAAGAAAGAATGAAACAAAGTATTTTAGTTACGGGTGCATCTTCAGGCTTCGGCCTTCTCATCGCAAACCAACTACACAAGAGCGGTTTTAATGTAATTGGCACCAGTAGAAATCCAGAGAAATATCAAGCCCAGGTACCATTCAGGTTATTGAAACTTGATATTACCAATGATGAATCTATTCTGTCTTTTGGCGAAGTTCTGTTCAAACATGTCAGTCAATTGGACATATTGATAAACAACGCCGGTTTTTATTTATCCGGACTTGCGGAGGAAACGTTGATTGAACAGGGTAGGAAACAACTGGAAACAAATTTTTGGGGGACAGTTAAACTGACTAATGAACTATTGCCCTATTTAAGAAAACAACGCTTTGGCAAAATAATCACGGTAGGATCTATTATGGGCTTAATCAGTCTTCCAGGCGGTGCTTATTACGCTGCTTCCAAGCATGCACTTGAAGGTTATTTCAAAGCACTGCGTTTTGAACTAAATGAATTTAATATAAAGGTATGCATGGTTGAACCAATGAGTTTCAAAACCAATATAGTTTCTAACTCTATGGTTGCTGAAAGCCAAATAGGCGATTACAATGTATATCGCAAAAAGCTTGAAGCTTATACAAAAGATTTATTTGAAAATGCCCCGGAGTCCACTCCTGTTATTGATACCATCATAAAATTGACCGGAGATAAAGATCCCAAATTTAATCATCCGGTTGGCAAAGGGGCTTCGGTAATTCTTGCAATACAACATTTTGCCTACAAAACATTTGAAAATTCGATTCTAAAGAATATACACAAATTTAAAAGCTAAAAAAATGAAAGCATTTATTGTTAAACGTTATGGAAAAAAAGAAAAATTACAACTTGTACACATAGCAGAACCAGTTGTAAAAGAAAATGATGTATTAGTACAAGTACATTCGGCGGGTGTTAACGTGTTGGATTCAAAAATAAAAGCCGGCGAATTTAAACTCATTCTGCCCTACAAAGCCCCCTTTACATTAGGGCACGATGTGGCTGGAATTGTAACGAAAATAGGTTCAAGAGTCAGCAAATTCAAAGTAGGCGATGAAGTTTATTCCAGACCTGCCGATCATAGAATTGGAACGTTTGCGGAATATATTTCTATCCATGAGAATGATGTTGCGCTGAAACCAAGGAACATCACTATGGATGAAGCCGCTTCTATTCCCTTGGTTGCCTTAACTGCCTGGCAGGCACTGGTTGAAATGGCAAATTTAAAAAACGGACAAAAGGTATTTATACAAGCTGGCTCTGGCGGAGTCGGAACTATCGCTATCCAGTTAGCAAAACATTTAGGAGCAACCGTTGCCAGCACGGCCAGTGAAAAAAGTTTCGGATTACTGAAAAGCCTGGGGGCGGATGTTCTGATCGACTATAAAAAGCAGAATTTTGAGGACGTTTTAAAAGATTACGACGTCGTACTGAATAGTCAGGATACAAAAACACTTGAAAAATCGTTAAGAATATTAAAACCAACTGGTAAAGCTATTTCCATTTCCGGCCCACCAACCCCGGATTTTGCCAATGCAATAGGAGCGCCTTGGTTGATAAAAGCCTTCATATCACTTTTAAGTTCCGGAATCAGAAAAAAAGCAGCCAGGCTTGGTGTACACTATTCTTTTCTTTTTATGAGAGCGGATGGAGTGCAATTGAAGGAGATTACAAAACTGATTGAATCGGGCGTAATCAATCCCGTTATTGATAAGACATTTCCATTTGAAAAAACCAATGAAGCACTCTCATACGTGGAAAGTGGTCGGGCGAAAGGAAAAGTTGTTATTAAGGTCAAATAGTTAACGGGTTACAACCACAAAAAGCTGGCATTTGGACATTCAACTGTCTATAACCTGGAAAAGTCCATTTCACCAGTTAAGATTGTTCACGGGGAATCAGAAAGCCCGGCCTAAAAACCAAAAACGTGTGGCTTTTAAAAAGGTTAAGACCGAATGAATACCATCAGGTAAAGAACAGCCTGCACTACTTTTTAAAATTTAGTTTAGTACAATTTTTCAAAGAAAATTACGTTATTAACGCATTGAGAAAAAATCTTGCTGTAATAGCCATTTTTAATTGTGTTTGGCTGTGCGCTCAGCATAACTATAAGTCACCCTATCGCGTTGGGCTTAAGCTGGGCTATTCGTTTCATACGCTTACGGGAGATCTTACTGAGAGTCGTCCTGCCGGCGACTTTTTAGCAGGATTCTGGTTCCAGCTAAAAATGAACAAAAAATGGACGGCTCAGACGGAACTTTTACTTTTAGATAAGGGAATCGGTGATGCACAATTTAGAAAGAAGAGTCCACACCAGGTCAACCTCCATTATTTTGAAATTCCTGTCCTTTTTCAATACCATAGTAAGAGTATTTATGTTGAATTTGGTCCGGGTTTGGGATATCTGATTAATTGTGAGGAACATTTAAATGGTAATTTATCGCCCGATCTGGTAAATAATTATCCATTTAGCAGACGCGAACTTTCATTCAACGTTGGTATTGGCTGCACATTAAATGATAAGTGGGCACTAGGCTTAAGACTTAGCCATTCTTTATTGCCGGTGAGGGGCGCTGTTCCCTTAGTCTCTAAAGAGTATTATAATCGTTTACTGGCTCTATCTGTAAGTCGCCAATTGAGAAAGAAGAAAACTAACAATTCACAAGAGCAATAAAAGTAGAGGAGAAAGCATCTAAGCACGGGATTAAGGATTTCTTATTTTGATCTTAGATTTACGTTTAGTTATTCTAATGATCAGGTTTAATTTTTTCCAAAGTTCGAACCAAATAGGCTATTAATAATTGTCAATACCCTCCAATAACTAAAAAAGCGCACTAAAGTGCGCTTTTTTCGTCTGGCGGAGAGGGCGGGATTCGAACCCGCGATACAGTTTCCCGTATACAAACTTTCCAGGCTTGCTCGTTCGACCACTCTGACACCTCTCCAAAATTTGTGGCGCAAATGTAAGTTCTCTATTCCAATAATCCAATAAAAAAAGGAGGATAAAGGCTAAAAATCCTCATAAATCAGGTATTTTTTACGAATTTCCTTAAACACTTTTAAAGCGGGCTGCCAGGATTCCCTGATCTCCTTCGCGGTTTTACCGGCAATGATCTGCTCCTGCAAGGCCTCATTCCCCGAATGGTAGTTGAAATTCCGGTCGAAGAACACCGCCTGCTTTCCTTTGCTCTGGCTATAGAATAAGCTTAAATAATCGAGCTGGATTTGTTTACTTGCCAGAACATCCTGAAACTGGGCTGCGGTATTGATGCCATAACACAGCGTATCCTGGTACTTGGGCTTTTTGGTCACCGCCGTAGAGCGCGGCTTAAAGCTAAAGGGACACACACTTTTATCCATATACGGATTGCCGATGTACTGAAACGGGAAATCGGTACCACGCCCTACGCTCACAATCGTTCCTTCAAAAAGCCCCAGGCCCGGATACAACAATACCGCCGTATCGTTGGGGATATTGGGAGAGGGCTTCACCGGGAGGCCGGATACGAATTTCGTCCGGTCATAATTTTTTAAAGGAATCACAGACAGATGGCATTGAAGGCTGTCTTTCAGCCAGTGCTCCCCATTCACCATCCCGGCATATTCACCACAGGTCATGCCATACACAATGGGAATAGAATGCATGCCTAAAAACGTTTTGTATTTGTCTATCATCACCGGCCCATCGATGTAAAAGCCATTGGGATTGGGCCTGTCGAGGATGATGAGTTGCTTTTTGTTTTCGGCACAAGCCTCCATCACATAGGTCATGGTGGAAATGTAGGTATAGAAGCGCACGCCCACATCCTGGATATCGTACACCACCACGTCGATGCCCGCAAGGTCTTCTTTGGTGGGCTTTTTATGCGATCCGTATAAGGACACAACAGGAACGCCGGTCACAGGGTCCTTTCCGCTCTTTACTTTTTCTCCCGCATCAGCGGTTCCGCGAAATCCATGCTCGGGCCCGAAGATCTTCACGATTTTCACCTGGCGTTTCAGCAAGGTATCCACCAGTAATTTTTTGCCGATGAGGCCGGAAGCATTTGTTACCAGGGCTACTTTCTTTCCTTTGAGCATCGGCAGGTACACCTCTGTTTGCATAGCGCCGGTTGTTACCGATGAATATAACTGAATGCGCGATTGAGAAAAAGAAACGAAGAAACTGAAAAAAAACACATATAAAAAGACGCAAAATCGCATATATTCGTTTAGATTTACAAGGTAAAGATAGGCATTTGAACTTTTCCAGCTATATAGCCCGGCGCATCTTAAATAAAAATAACGTTAAGAACACGATGTCGAGCCCTATCGTAAAAATAGGCACGATAGGCATTGCCCTTGGCGTTGCGGTGATGATCATCACCATGGCCGTCATTACCGGCTTCCAGCAGCAGATCACCAAAAAGATCACCACCTTTACCGCGCATCTGCAGATCAGCGATTATGATGAAAATCCTTCGCAGGAACCCAATCCCATTGTGGTGGATGCAGCCATCCTCAAAGCCGTATCGACTCATGACAATGTAAAACATGCACAGGCCTTTGCCACCAAGAACGGCATCCTGAAAACCAAAACGGAAAACGAAGGCATTATTCTCAAAGGCGTTTCCACCGATTACGACTGGAGCTACCTGGAGCCTTACGTGTCGGAAGGAACCACGCTCAGCCTCAGCGATACTGCCGTGAGTAAGGACATTTTTATTTCGAAGGCCATTGCCAACAAGCTCAACTTAAAACTGAACCAGAAATTGCTGGTGTATTTCATGAGCAAAAAAAAGCTGGCAGACACCACCTTCAGCGGACAGAATTACATTGAGTACGAGCCGCGCGTGAAAGATTTTTACGTGAAAGGGATTTTCAATACCGGCTTTGCCGACTTCGATAAGAACCTGGTGTTTGTAGACCTCAAGCAGATCCAGAAGCTCAACTACTGGAATCCTCAGCAGGTGGGAGGCTACGAAGTGTACCTCAACGATTTCAACAAGCTTGAGCAAACGCAGGAAGAGCTCAACGACATCGTTGGCTACGACCTCATCGTCAATAACGTGAAGCAGATGCAGAATGCCATTTTCAGCTGGCTCGATATGATTGATGTGAATGCCGTGATCATCATTACGCTGATGGTGCTGGTAGCAGCCATTAACATGATCTCCGCATTGCTGATCCTCATCCTGGAGCGTACCAACATGGTGGGCATCCTCAAAGCGATGGGCCTGGCCAATGGCAAAGTAAGGAGCGTGTTCTTTTACGTATCGCTGCAACTGTTGGGGAAAGGCCTCCTCTTCGGCAACATGGTTGGTGTTGGCCTTTGCTGGGCGCAGATCCGGTTCAAATTTGCCACGCTCAACTCTGCAACCTATTACCTGGATTATGTGCCCATCAACCTCTCCGCCATGCACGTGATCTTCATCAACCTGGGAACCATCGTCGTATGTCTGCTGATGATGTTCCTGCCGACCCTGATCCTGAATAGAATTACTCCGGTAAAGGCTATTCGCTTTAGTTAGGTTTATTTTAACCACATAGAGAACAGAAAACCATATAAGACATAGAAGGACATAGAAGGAGGAAAAAAAATATCCTTTACTCTTGTTCTAAATCCGCGTCATCTGCGAGATCTACGGGCTATTGCCTCTTACCCTAAGCCCAGCTTCGCCGCGATCCAGGCCGTGCTCCAGGCATTCTGAAAATTAAAGCCTCCGGTAATGCCGTCGATGTTCAGCACCTCGCCACAGAAGAATAAGCCGGGAACGATCTTGCTTTCCATCGTCTTAAAATTCACGTCTTTCAGGTTGATGCCACCGGCGGTGACGAATTCCTCCTTAAAGGTGGTCTTACCCTGCATCTCATAGCTGTCCTGGATCAGGGTTTGTATGAGCTTATTTTCCTGCTTTTTGCCAAGCTCCGCCCAGGGCTTGCCGGCCGGCAATTCCGCTTTCGCCACCAGGTATTCCCACAGGCGTTTCGGAATGTCAAACAAAGGCGTATTCACGATCAGGGCCTTTGAGGACAGGTAACGTTGAAGCTCTTCTTTCACTTCCTCTTCTTTCAGGGTGCCCGTCCAATTGACAGAAATACCGGCATGGTAGTTCAGCTTAAAAAAATCCATCGCCGCAAAGGCTGAAAGCTTCAGTACTGCCGGGCCGCTCAGTCCCCAATGCGTAATCAACACAGGGCCGGTATACTGGTGCTTGGTACCGTTTACCTTTACCGTGCCGCTTTTCACACTCAGGCCCATCAGCTCTTTGATCCTGCTTTGCGGAAGGTTTAGAGTAAACAGGCTGGGAATGAGCTCATCGATGCGGTGCCCGCAGTTTTTCAGGAACTCATACGTCCTCTGCTGGTGATGGCCGCCAATGCTGCAAATCACGGCATCGGCCGGATAACTTTGCTTGCCCGTTTTCACAATCAGCTTTCCCTGATCATTTTTAATGGAAGTTACCTCTTCATTCAGCTGAATGGCGATGTTGTGCTTCCTCGCCTCTTCCATAAAGCAGTGGATAATAGTTTCGCTGCTGTTGCTTTCGGGAAACATGCGTCCGTCGGCTTCCGTTTTCAGCTTCACGCCGCGCTGGGCAAACCAGGCAATGGTATCCGTTACCGAAAATTGTGCGAAGACCTGCCTCAGCTCCTTCTCGCCACGCGGGTAGTTTTTTATCAGCTCGTTGGTTTCAAAGCAATGGTGTGTCACATTGCACCTTCCCCCACCCGACACACGCACCTTTGAGAGGAGCTTGCCTGTTTTTTCGAGGATGGTGATGGCTGATCCGGGATGATTGGCCGCGGCATTGATGGCCGCAAAAAAGCCCGAAGCGCCGCCGCCGATGACGAGGATATGTTTAGGTGCTGACAAGCTGCAAAGATAGGAGATTCGTCGAATCTGAGGACATGAAAGAAATAGTCACTTTCAATTGGAAAATCCGGGCGCCCGGGCGGGCTGTTGCGACTCGCTCTTTCCTTGCTCATGCCGGCCCATCAAGCCAGTGGCTTGATGTCCTGCTATCGCTGCATAAAGGAGCTCAGACAAATCGCAACATCCCTGGCGCAGCAATCCACCACTAAGCGACACACCCAAAAAATTTGAGCCAGGCCGCGTGAAGGATAGAACGGAAATCCTTTTACGGAACCAGTCTGCCGACAGGCAGGCGCAGTACCGTAAAAGATTGAAGTGATAGCCTGTCCGCGCAGCGGCACGCCCAAAACTTAAACAAGCCAGGAGAACAGATGCCCCGGAAACAATCACTTAATTTTCACAAAAAATTTAAACGCATCTGGCACAATCCTTTTAAAAATACTTACATTAGTATAAACTTTTTAAAACCGACAACCATGGGATTATGGGATAAAATCAGGGGTGAATTTATTGATATCATCGACTGGACAGACAGTAGCAACGATACCATCATTTATAAATTTCCCCGTCATCAGAACGAAATTAAAATGGGCGCCCAGCTCACCGTGCGCGAGAGCCAGGTAGCCATCTTTATGAACGAAGGCAAGATTGCCGATGTGTTCCAACCGGGCATGTATACGCTCAGCACACAGAACATGCCGATCCTCTCTACCCTCAAAGGCTGGAAATTCGGCTTCAACAGCCCTTTCAAAGCGGATGTGTTCTTTGTAAGCACCAAACAATTTACGAACCAGAAGTGGGGCACCAAAAACCCGATCATGCTGCGCGATGCGGAATTCGGGCCGGTGCGCTTAAGGGCTTTTGGCTCTTATGCTTTCCGGGTGAGCGATGCGGCCTTGTTTTTAAAGGAAATAGCCGGCACCGACGGCGAGTTTACCGTGGAAGAGATCAACGAGCAGCTCCGCAACATTGCCGTATCACGCGGGATGGACGCCGTTGCAGAAAGCAAGATCCCGGTATTGGACCTGGCCTCCAACTACGATGAAGTATCTAAATTCATTACCGATAAGATTAAGCCCGAGTTCAACGAAATGGGCCTCAACCTCACCAAATTCTTAATTGAGAACGTCTCTCTGCCTCCTGAGGTGGAAACGGCGCTCGACAAGCGCAGCAGCATGGGCATCATCGGTAACCTGGGCGCTTACACACAGTTCCAGGCAGCCAACGCTATGGAAGATGCCGCCAACAATCCCAGCGGCGGCATGATGGGTGCAGGCCTCGGTGCAGGTATGGGCATGGGCATGATGGGCCAGATGGGCAATGCCTTCCAGAATAACCAGTTCAACGGCAATACCGGCAACAATGTGCCACCGCCTCCACCGATCGTACAATACTTCATTGCTGTGAACGGCGCGCAGACAGGGCCTTTCAATATGCAACAACTGCAGGGCATGGCTGCTTCGGGCCAGCTCAGTAAACAGAGCCTGGTATGGAAACAAGGCATGAGCGGCTGGCTGGCTGCGGAAACGCAGGCCGAGCTCCAGGCCTTATTCAGTGCGGTACCACCGCCACCACCGATTGGTTAATCCTTTTAACGGGTAAGAAAAATCCTCTTAGCATCAATAAGAGGATTTTTTTTTTTATGTTTGCCTTTCTTCAAAAAAATACCGCATGCTCTGGCATATTCTAAAATTTTATATGGGTTTTGTGATCGCTGTTTTCTTCAGGCGGCACAAGATTAAAAATGCTCATTACGTCAGGGTGAAAGGTCCGGTAATCCTGGCCATGAACCATCCCAACTCCTTTATGGACCCTATTGCCTTTACCACCTTTGCTTATCCGCCGCGGGTATTTTACCTGGCGAGGGGCGATGCGTTCAAAAAAGGCCTTGTGAGCACCCTGCTCGAAAGCATTGGCATTATCCCTATTTTCAGGATCCAGGACGGCGGCAAGGAAGGCCTGAAAAAGAACGATGAGACCTATGAGCGCGTGAATACGCTCCTAAGCCGGAATGAAAAGATCATTATTTTTGCGGAAGGGCTCTGCATCATGGAGCGCCGCCTCAGGCCTTTGAAAAAAGGCGTACCGCGCATGGTGTTCGGCGCCATGGAAGAGCATAACCTGGAAGACCTGACCGTGGTTCCCGTAGGTGTCAATTACTCGAATCCTTCGCAGTTCAGGGGCAAAATCTTCTGTAACATTGGCGCCCCGATGAACGTAAGCGATTACATGGAGGCTTACAAAGCAGCGCCGGCCAAAACTATGAACCAGTTCCTGGCCGACCTTACGCCACGCATGAAGGAGCTCATCGTACACATCGACCACAAGCATACGGAAACGGTGATTGCGCACATCGAGGACATATACAGGCATGAGTATTTCTTACAGGAAAAACTGAACCTGAATGATGTGGAGCATGACTTTATTTTCTCTACCGAAGTGGTACGGGTGATCAATCAGGCGGAAACACAGCACCCTGAAAAGGTAGCGGCCCTGGCAGAGAAAACGAATGCCTATATGAGCGCGCTGAAAAAACACCGGCTCAGAGACTGGCTCATCAACCCGGCAAGACAATCGGCAGTGACTTACGGCATGCTGAGCCTGAGGGCGCTGCTGCTCGTGCTGAGCCTGCCTCTCTATATCCGCGGGCTTTTGGGAAGCTACGTGCCCTATAGGCTCACGGGCATGATCACTGCTAAAAAAGTAAAGGTCATTGAGTTCAAGGCATCCTTTGATATGGGAATCGGTGCGGTGCTGTTCCTGTTGTGGGCACTGCTGCAATTCTTCATTGCCAAGGCCCTGGCTCCTAATTACTGGTGGGCTATCGGGGTATTGCTGGTAACGGTGATTACAGGCTGGCTTTGCCTGTACCTTTCTCCTTTCCGGAAAAAAACCAGGGGCATTTACCGCACACTGAAGCTCAAAAAAGAGAACCCTGCCCTGCTCGAAAGCCTTCGTGCACAACGTGCAGAGATCATCCGGGAGTTTAAGGAGCTGATGTGAGTTAACGATAGCCCGCAGATCCCGCTGATGGCGCCGATTAGATCAAGGATTTGACAGGTTGGTGATTTTAACCCTTCTGATATGTCCTTATATGGCTTCCTGTCCCCTATGATTTCTATGTGGCTATGTGGTTCAATTTTATCCCACAAACACAATGCTACTTTTTGTAGCAAATCGGTATTGCTTTTTGTAGTAATATTACCGGGTGAATCCCGAGAGAAATAAACTGGCGCCCCGCGCGGCTTCGCGTGTCTTATTCATAGACATGAACAGTTTTTTTGCGAGCTGCGAGCAGCAGGATAATTTCTGGCTCCGGAACCGGCCTGTGGGCGTTTGTGTGTATACCGGCAAAACAGGCTGCATCATTTCTCCCTCCATTGAAGCAAAACGGAAAGGCGTAAAAACCGGCATGAGGCTGCACGAGGCCATCCAGCTCTGCCCGGAGCTGGTGCCGGTGCAAACCAATCCCGACCGCTACCGGGGCTACCACATCAAGATCATGACGGTATTGAAAGTGTACAGCAGCGATGTCTATCCCAAAAGCATTGACGAAGCGGTGGTGGACCTCAACGGCTATGAGCTTATCCACCCCGATGTGCTGACCGTGGCTAAAAAGATCAAAGCCGACATCCAACAAAAAGTGGGCGACTGGCTGAAATGCTCCATTGGCGTGGCTCCCAATGCCTTCCTGGCCAAGCTGGCTTCCGACCTTCAAAAACCCGATGGCCTTTCCATCATCAATCCTAACAATATTGACAGCATTTTGTCGCGCTTAAAGCTCACAGACCTGCCCGGAATTGCCACCAACAGTGCCGAACGGCTCAAAAAAGGCGGCGTAAAAACGCCTCTGGAAATGCGCCATGCTTCGGCGGAAAACCTGAAGGCCATTTTTAAAAGTATCCTGGGCTTTTACTGGCATTGCCGTCTCAACTTCATCGAGGTAGACCTGAGCAATCTCAACGATTACAAGAGCATGCAGGCTATGAGGCAATTGTCGAAGGAGCAGCGGCAAAGCGAAGAGTCGGTGAATGAGATCCTGATCTACCTCTGCCTCACGCTCGAGCGCCGCCTGGTAAAGCGCAAGAATTTTGCCGGTACGCTGGGCTGTAATTTCCGCTATATCAACGGCGACCACTGGGACGATTACCTCCACCTCAGCAACCCGATCCAGGATGCCGCCGAAATCTACCGCGCCATCAAAGAGCGCATGGAGGCTTATGAAAAGGACTACCGGGAAGCGCCTTTGCTGAATACCGGCCTCGTCAGCATCAGCCTGTTTGTGGGCAGCTTCACCGATGAAACGATGGTGCAGTACAACCTGTTTGAAGACAATTATAAAAAAGATAAATTGCGTAAAACAGTTTACGATTTAAAACATAAATTCGGGAAACAAAAGGTATTGCGGGCCGTGGAGCTGAAAGAAGGGGAAGTGATGCAGGACGTGATTGGCTTCGGCTCGGTGAAAGACCTTTATGACGATAACATCACAGAGTTTTTGATATAAATGGAATTCGGAAAATTAGAAAGCGTTGACCAGGTTGATTTCAGCCTGCCGCCGGACCATGCCGGAACGCTGAAAGTATTGGGACAACAAAAAGCGGCGCATTGTAAAATCCACATCGGCTGCCCGATCTGGGCCGAGGAAGGCTTTGTGGGAAAGATCTTTCCGCCAAAGACCAAGCGCAAGGATTTTTTAAAGCAGTACTCCAAACAGTTTAACTGCATTGAGCTCAACGTGTCGCATTACAAAGCGCTGGACGTGGAGACCATTCATCACTGGCTGGATGTAACGGAAAGCAACTTTGCATTCTGCCCCAAAGTGAACCAGATGATCAGCCACACGCCCCTGCTGATGTACAATGTGGGAATGTTCAAAGAGCTGCTGGAGCTTTACAAACAATTTAAGGAAAAGCTGGGCATGCCCTTTTTCCAGCTGCCCAATTCGTACGACAGCAGCAAGATCAACGACCTGCTCGATTTCCTCGACCAGTCGGCGGTAAGCAATTTTGCCGTGGAGCTGAGGCATGAAAACTGGTTCAACAACGAAACCGTGATGAGGCAGGTTTGCAATTATTTTTACAAGAACAAGATCACGCTGCTGATGACCGACGTGGCCGGGCGCCGCGATGTGATGCACGGCAGGCTCACCACCAAAACAGCCATGATCCGCTTTATTGCCAACGACATGCACCCGACGGATTTCCCACGTATGGATGCCTGGGCGGAGCGTCTGAAAGTATGGATAGACAATGGTTTGGAGGAAGTGTATTTTTTCATGCACACGCCTACGCATGTGTTATTGCCCGAACTGGTGACTTATATCATCAACCGCCTGGAGCGGACAACGGGCATCTCGGTGAAACCACCGAAGATCATTGTCCGGGAGCCGGATACCTTGTTTTGATCACAACCTTGCTGTTGGTGATAACACCAACAGCGGCAAGGGAGCGGACAACGGGCATCCCGGTGAAGCCACCGAAGATCATTGTAAGAGAGTCGGATACTTTGTTTTGATTAAAAATTCGCAACCTTGCTGTTGGCAATAACACCAACAGCGGCAAGAACACAACCTCTTGTACTGTCAGGCTGAGCGAAGTTGATGCCCTGTTGCCATACAGAAGAGAGAATACCGTTAGTTTCCGGTGAACCTAATGAAAAATGGAATTGATGTCCTGGTCTTTGCTCAGCCCTAGCTTCTGACGGATGGTGGAAGCCAGGATATTGATGGCCACCATGTTCTCTCCACCGAGCGGAACAATGATGTCGGCAAAACGCTTGGTTGGCTCAATGAACTGCTCATGCATGGGCCGCACGGTTTCCGTATAACGCTCGATCGTTTGTTCCACACTTCTTCCGCGTTCGATGATGTCACGCCTCATCACGCGTAAAAGACGCTCATCCGGAGCAGCATCCACAAACACTTTCACGTTGCAAATGTCCCGGATGCGCTCATCGGAAAACAACAGAATGCCTTCGATGAGGATCACTTCTTTGCTTTTAACAGGAATAGTTTGGGAATCGCGGGTGCAGCTGATGTAGGAGTAAACAGGCTTCTCGATCTTTTGGCCGTTTTTCAAAAGATTGAGATGATCCAAAAGCAGATCGAATTCAATGGAATCGGGATGATCGAAATTAATGAACTTGCGCTGGTCTGCGGGGACGTGTGCATTATCCTTATAGTAGGAATCCTGTGAAAGGATCACGACATGGTCGGAAGGAAGAATCTCCAATATTTTATTAACAACGGTTGTCTTTCCTGAGCCCGTTCCTCCGCATATACCAATAATTAACATCGTGTGTTCCTGTAAATGATCATGCGAAAATAGTATTTTTTTAGTTCACGACAAGGGAACCGGAAGGGTTTAGGATTTTGATCTTGTTTGCCCATGCCGGAAGCTGCCAGCTCAGAAATTTTGTTTGTACCACGCTAAAAATCATGTACCTTTAAATAAGCTTGCAGTAAGTCATGGTTAGGCTCAGCTGTGTCTGTCATCTTTTACATTCAACTACACTGAAAATCCGATGAACATCCGCACACATAAAATCCAGGAAGATAAGAGCTCTTTGATAGAAAATGCTGTCTCTAAAAAGCGAGAGGCTCCTCAATCAACGTTTCAATTTATGGATCAGCGGCCTGAAGCTGTTGCTCAAAAAAAATTGCAACAGATGGCAGATAACAGCCAGCAAATTAAGCAGTCGGCACAATTGAGGCTTATGACCGGCAATCATCCTGTTCCTGAGCAAAATCCAATACAAAAAAAAGAAAACAAGACGGGGCTCCCCGACAATCTCAAGTCCGGCATAGAAAACCTTTCCGGGTACTCCATGAATGATGTAAAAGTGCATTACAACTCATACAGGCCTGCTCAACTCAGGGCTCACGCTTACGCACAGGGAACGGACATTCACATTGCTCCGGGGCAGGAGAAGCACCTAGCTCATGAAGCCTGGCATGTAGTACAGCAAAAGCAGGGACGCGTTAGGCCTACGATGCAAATGAAGGGCCGGATAGCAATGAATGATCATGCAGGCCTGGAGCGGGAAGCAGATGTCATGGGCATGAAAGCGGCCCGCTTACATTCAAACGGGGAAAGAAAGCAGCTTCTGGTTCAAAAATCCTCTTCCTCCAGGCCGGTTGTACAAGGCATGTACTGGTGGGCGCCTTATGCCGCCGTAGGAGGAGTACTTGGACTGATAGGCTTATACGCCTGGTGGAATTCAGGGAAAAAGCAACCGCCACCAAACCTCACAGACGTTAAATTTGACGAGAAGTATGCCAAGGATGATATGAAGGAAGCCTTTGATGGCATTCCCCCGGAGGAATTAAAGCTATTAGAAATACAGGCTTCCGGCGATCGGATTACAAGCCCTCACCATCCTGATTTACTGGCTTCCATAGGATCGCCTGTTAAGCGCCTGAAAGGTGCAGAATCTTCGGATGAATTGATGTCGAAAGAAGGAATAAAATATGACAGGCAGGAAGCTGATCGGCTGGTAAAAGCTGCGCAGGTAAAAAAGGGAGAAGGAATTCATAAAGCCAGAAAAAACAGCGCAGTTATCGGCGAATACCACGACAGCACAAAGGATAAGGCAGACCTTGTGAGGCTTTTGGCAGACAAACATTCTGACCAAAAACGGACGTTATATATTGAAATTATTAAGGAGATGCAGCCTCTGATTGATCACTGGCAGGAGCAATTGACAAAAGACGATTCTGCAGAAATGCCCGTAAGCCTCGCCCGGTACATTAAGAAACTGGATGATATGATGGATAAATATGATGTTTCCGGCGATAGCGACAGAATAGAAATAGAAAAAGATCCATTGGGAACATACTCTAATATTATCAGGGCTGCGGCAAAAGCAGGAATACGTATTGTTGGAATGGATTCACTTCATGCAAAGAATATGGAAGCACGCGGTAAAGATCCGGATAGTTATAAGAGGGCCGCAGCTATGAACCAAAGTGCTTTTGAAATTATTAAAGAAGATCAGGAGAAAAATCCCTCCGAATATCTGGTGTATACCGGGCATGCGCACGTTGACAAGCAGCGCTACAAAGATCACCCGGATCTTCTGGGATTAACCGATCGCCTTGGCGTTCCTGACTATAGAAAGAAAACTAAATAGGACTTCTAGTAATAGTACACATCCTTCATGCGCTTGTAGAGCGGAAGTGTCCAGGCCACGCGGAAGCCGATCATGATATCGAGGCGCTGCCTGGTATCGGCCAGGCCGGTATCGTAGTTATAACCACGCATGCTTTGGGTAAAGCCTTCGTAGAACTCAAAGCCCACGTTGAAGTTGGCCAGGCGGTTGTTGCTCAGGTACTGGTAGCCGATGTATTGCGATAAGGCAAAGCCGCCGCTGAGCCGGTCGTAACCTTTTTTGAGATCACCGTAGACAGCAGCCACTTTTTTATTGGGATCGTAAAATTTGATCTTATGCTGCATCCAGCCGGCACCCACCGTCACCATCAGGCCCGAATTGGGATTATGCCCCAGCTTCGAGAAGAGGTAGCCGGTGTTGGCATAAATGTTCCAGCCACGCTCGGTAAGGCGCAGATCGGCCGGGTAGCCTTCATTGTCGGTCAGTTGCCCGGTTTCCGGCACCCGCAGGCTTGCGAGAGGATCTTCTTTTAAATTTCTTCCGAAAAAGTAACTAACCTCCGCCCCGAACAGAACGTTCTTTTTGGTTTTCCAGGTATAGGAACCTCCGGCAGACAGGTTAGCGCCATAGCGCTTGGCCATATCGCCCTGCGGGATCTGCCCGCTGAAATGCACACTCACCATCATGATCCGGAAAGCAGAGTCTTTTACCGAGCCCTGGGCTTTCAGCAGAAGGGTAGAAACAAAAAAGAGAAGGAAAAGTAGATTTTTTTGCATGTAGATATGTAACGTTAAAAACGGGTGATTTATTGCGCCGTTCCTTGAAGGTCAAATATACTAATCTGTCACGATTATTTTCTGATTGATTGTCCCCTGGGCGCTTTGCCCTATCAGAAAATAGACTCCCGGGGAAAACCCTTCTATGTTAGCTTTGTATCCTGTATCCGCTTTTAATTCTAATGTTTGCAAGGTTTGCCCAAGACTATTGATCATACTGAGATGAATGTCTATAGAAGATTCTATCCTTAAAGAACGATGTGTAGGATTTGGATAGCAAACCAGTCCGGCAAAGCTTGTATCCGTGGCATTGTGTATTCCCGTTTGCAGGGAATTTAATTTCAAAATGAAAACATCAGCATTTCCGGATACAGAATTCAAATTATACTGATTCGAACCGGGATCAAAATCTACTGCGCCACTGTAAAAGCCCGTAGCATATAAATTACCCGAATTAAAGGCAATGGAGTACCCATAATCGTCACTTGCGCCTCCTATACATTTCACCCAGCTGAAATTTCCGGAAGCATCAAATCCTTCTATAAATATATCACCCAAACCGGCCGCTGTGATTGTATTAATGCCCGGTCCGGGATTAAAATCCATAGTGCCACGAAATCTACTGATCAGATAGGTATTTCCTAGAAGGTCAATGCAGATCGTATTTCCTTGCTCGTCATCGCTTGCGGTACCCATACTTCTTGCCCATACAAAATTTCCGGAAGCATTCAGCTTAGAAATAAAAATATCCAAAAGGCCGGCAGAAATAAGGGAATAAGTTCCCGGTCCCGGATCAAAGTCAGCAGTTTGGCTGAAAGAGCCTGTTGTGTATACATTGCCTAAAGCATCAACCACTATAGAGGTAGCTCCGTCAGCACTGGAACCTCCCATGCTTTTTGCCCACAGAAAATTGCCGGCTGCATCCAATTTAGAAATAAAAATATCTGAGAGGCCCGACGGTGTGAGCATGTAGCTTAAGGGTCCGGGATCAAAATCCATGCTTGAGTGAAAATGACCGGTTGTATATACATTTCCTGCACCATCTACTGCTACCGAGGATCCCATTTCGGAATATTGGTCTCCCATGCTTTTGGCCCAGACAAAATTACCGGAAGCATTCAGCTTTAAAATGAATACATCATAGACTCCTGCCGTTGTCATGTTAAAAATTCCCGGCCCCGGGTCAAAATCCACGGTTGCTCCAAAATAGCCGGTGAGGTATAAGTCACCGCTCTGACTAATCGCAAGAGAAGGGCCGCCAATGGAAATTGAATTTGCACCAAAGTTAGCTGCCCATACAAAATTTCCCACCGCATCCAGCTTCAAAATAAATGCATCATAACTGGCAGAAGAAGTTAACGTAAAAGTTCCAGGTCCCGGATTAAAATCAACGGTTCCGGTAAACCAACCCGTAACATATACATTTCCCTGGAGATCTACCTTTATATTATTAGGTTGATCACTGAATATGGTATGTCCAAAGCTTTTGGCCCACAAAAAATTTCCCGCAGCATTCAGCTTTAAAATAAAAATGTCGTTAGCGCTACCGGAAACCAAATTATAGACTGCTGTTCCAAGATCAAAATCAACTGTTCCGGTAAACGTACCGGCTGTATATACATTACCGTTTGCATCCGCAGCAATAACTCTTCCGATATCATAGCCTGTACCCCCTAAACTCTTGACCCAGTCTACATTTTGCGGGAATGCCTTACACCCAAAAATCATGATCGCTACAATACAAAGCTTTTTAAATATCATCTTATTGATTGTTTTTAATATATACTGTAACTTGCTAAATTTATTGCCTTTATTCCGGTTCAAAAAATAATAAAGGCCGTCACGACTTATCATGACGGCCTTTTATGTATTTCAAACTAAAAATTAAGCAGTTACTTTTTTCAATACCTCAGCCATGGTTTTGCCGATAGCAGCAGGGCTGTCTACCACATGCAGACCACACTCGCGCATAATTTCCATTTTAGCCTGTGCTGTGTCATCATGCCCGCCAACGATAGCGCCCGCGTGACCCATGGTACGGCCTTTAGGAGCCGTTTGCCCGGCGATGAAGCCAACCACCGGTTTCTTGTTGCCGTTTGCTTTGATCCAACGCGCCGCATCCGCTTCGTAGCTTCCGCCAATCTCGCCGATCATCACGATAGCATCTGTGTCAGGATCGTTCATCAATAACTCTACCGCATCGCGTGTAGGCGTTCCGATGATCGGGTCACCACCGATACCAATCGCTGTGGAAACACCTAAGCCTGCTTTCGCTACCTGATCAGCCGCTTCATACGTTAAAGTACCTGATTTGGAAACGATGCCAATACGGCCTTTTTTGAATACGAAGCCCGGCATGATGCCTACTTTCGCTTCGCCGGCTGTGATAACGCCCGGGCAGTTAGGTCCGATCAGGCGGCAGGCTTTTCCTTTTAAATATTCTTTTACCGGGATCATATCCTTCACCGGAATGCCTTCGGTAATGCAGATAACCACTTTAATTCCGGCTTCGGCAGCCTCCATGATGGCGTCAGCAGCAAAAGCAGCAGGCACAAAAATGATGGAAGTATCCGCTCCGGCTTTGTCTACCGCTTCTTTCACGGTGTTGAATACCGGACGGTCGAGGTGCGTTGTTCCGCCTTTACCCGGCGTTACGCCACCAACCACGTTGGTTCCGTATTCTATCATTTGAGTCGCGTGGAAAGTTCCTTCTCCTCCGGTGAAACCCTGAACTATTACTTTTGAATTTTTGCCTACTAAAACGCCCATAGTGCTTAGATATTGAATTTGGTTTATTGGTTTATTGTTTCGAACACTCCTTTTTATAAGCCGGCCAAAGCCTTGACCCCGCCATAAAATGATGCGCTAATTTAAGAAAAAACGTTTAGATGCAGCAAATATTTCTAAATTTGTTTGAGATAAGCTCTATGGCACATTATACACTGAACAAAGATACTATTGCCGCCCTGTCTACTCCTCCGGGAGCCGGGTCGATCGCGGTGATCCGCCTGAGTGGTGAAAGGGCCATTTCCATCGTCGAAACGATGTGTTACACCAAAAGCCTGAAGCCCAAAGCCCTGGCCAAGCATCCCAGCCATACCGCTCATTTTGCCCTGCTGGCCGAAAACGAGGTCATCATCGACGAGGTGGTGATCACCCTGTTTAAAGCGCCCAATAGCTATACCGGCGAGGAAATCGTAGAGATTGCCTGCCACGGTTCCGTGTTTATCCAGCAACAGATCCTGCAGCTCTTATTCAAGCACGGCGCACGACCGGCCCAGCCGGGAGAGTTTACCCTCCGCGCTTTCCTCAACGGAAAAATGGACCTTTCGCAGGCCGAAGCCGTAGCCGACCTCATTGCCAGCAACTCATCCACGTCGCACCAGGTAGCCATGCAGCACATGCGCGGCGGCTTCAGCAATAAAATAGAGGTATTGAGGGAGAACCTCGTGAACTTTGCCTCCCTGATAGAGCTTGAGCTTGATTTCAGCGAGGAAGATGTGGAGTTTGCCGACCGCAGCGACCTCAAAAAACTCATCCATACCATACAAAGCATCATCGAGAAGCTGATCTCCAGCTTCGAGGTGGGAAATGTCATCAAGAACGGGATCCCCGTTGCCATTGTGGGCAAACCCAATGCCGGAAAATCCACCCTGCTGAATGTTTTGCTCGAGGACGACCGTGCCATTGTGAGCGAGATCCCGGGCACCACACGCGATACCATCGAAGATGAGCTGATCATCGAAGGGGTGCTCTTCCGCTTTATCGATACGGCGGGCATCCGCACCACAACGGATGTTATCGAGCAGATCGGCGTGAACAAAGCCTTTGAGGTCATGAAAAAATCGGCCATCATCATTTACTTGTTCGATACCCATGAGCTCAGCCGTGGGGACCTGGAGCTGGAAATGAACCTCATCAAAGAACACATCGGTACCTCGCAGCTGGTGGTTGTAGGTAATAAAATAGATTTTGAAGACCTCGAAGAACTGAAACAGGAATTTGCCGACGTGCCTTCCCTCCTCTTCATTTCCGCCAAAGAGCAAAATAACATTGAGGCCCTGAAAAAAACGCTGGTCAATTTATTCGATACGCGCACACTCAATACTACCGATACTATCGTGACCAATTCGCGCCATGTCAATTCCCTGAACAAAGCTCATGCAGCCCTCATCAAAGTGAACGAAGGCCTGACAACCAATATCCAAAGCGATTTCCTGGCCCTCGACATCCGCTATGCCCTCGAAGCCCTTGGCGAAATTACCGGGCAGGTAACGAATGAGGATCTTCTGGATAATATTTTTTCGAAGTTCTGTATCGGGAAGTAGATGATTCCCTCCACTCCGCAGGATTTAAGATCCTACGGCAACACCATGTTATTTTGGCTCTCTCACATTGAGGCGTGATTGCCTGAACGTACAACCATGTGTGTCATTATTTAAAAACCGAATAACATGTCCTGATTTATAAAATTACAAAATTTGTAAATAATTTACGTAATCTGTAAATAAAATCGTATATTTATGGAAGTTATTGATGTAAAACATAATACCAAAAAGAAGATCATCATCGAATTGGTAGATGAGCGGGATTACCGGAAGCTCCCCAAAAGCAGGTACTGGTTCGATTGGAAAACCGAGAAAGATTACCTGGTGTATAAGCTGAGACTGGCCGGCAGCAACGATATCTTAGGTTTAATGTCGTTGATACACTATGAAGAGGAAAAACGCTTTGCGCTTAATTTGCTGGCAGTATCCAAAGAGAATCGGGGAAAACAAAAAAGCTATGAGAATATTGCCGGAAACCTGATCGCCTACGCCTGCCGGGAAGCGGTGAGGTTGTATGCCCTGGACGGCTGTGTTTCCTTAGTTCCAAAAACGGAGTTACGTGAGCACTACATTAAAAAATACGGTATGCTGGACGCCGGCTGGCAATTATTTTTAGAAGGAAGGTCTTTGTTGAACCTATTAACTACATACAACATATGAAAGCAGAAAAATTAACCAAGAAATACACCGCCAAAGAATTAGCCGGTTCTTTTGTGTTCAGAAATACCCTCACGGCTCAGCAAACCACAGATGCCGGAAATCAGCTGGCTGAAGCCCGGAGGAAAGCAAAAAAGCAACATACGCCACAGGATGTATTATATGCCGGCGTCCTGCAGCTTCGGTACCAGATCGAAGAGTACACCGCATCAACCCAGTACAAAGCACATTTATCCTTTGCGTATTTTTTAAGGGCTTACATCAAATTAAGCTATAAGAATAATAAAGATTTCGCGAAGGATATCCACATCGATGAGACCGAGCTGAGCCAGATCCTCAACGGGCACCGTGATCCGAGCGAAAAAACCCTGATCCGCATAGAGCTGCATTCCGGAAATATGCTTCCGGCTTTATACTGGTTCAAACTACTGGAAAAAGAAAAAGAATATGAACTGGAAACAGATCATACCCTGAGAGAGCGGGAAGAAAAATACGTCAAAAACCGTTTGACTTTTAAGCCCCTTAAGAAAAAATCCTAAAGGCTCTCCGTTGTTCGTATACTTTAATCCGTCGTTGGCACCATTTATTTTTTTGAATTTCAGATATGGGCCATCTTTGCGACTGGAACTTAAACATATGACATTCGTAGACTCCTCCCTGCACTACCTACCGGTTAAACTAAAACGAGCCATTTCTCATGTCGATTGCGCTACCATTAAATGGTTTAAAACCGATGGTAATTACACCACGATTTATTTAAACGACAGCAGTAGCCTCGTATCGCGGGTATCTCTCAAAGACCTTGAAGACATGCTGCCTGCCAGGCAGTTTGTGCGAATCCACAAGTCTTTCATCGTCAACCGTAATTACATTACCAAACGCAGGGCAACGAAAGTAACCCTCGGAGACACCGCCCTTACGATTGGCCGCGCGCACCAGAAACAGGTCTATGCCTTTTTCGACCGGCTGCAATCCGAATCGAAAGACGCAGGATCTTAAGCACATTCCAAAGATTTACGGTCTTTTAAAAATGCCTTTGGCAAGAGCCTGCTCATAATAAAAGGCAGCTTCTTTGTCGGATTTTTTAAACTGGTATCTGCCTATCACAGTACCATATACTTTTTGAGGATCTTCCCCAAAACGCAATTGCTCAAAGGTAAAGCGTGTGGATTGATCCATATCTCCGGCATCGAAATAAATGTTTCCTAAGGCATCATAGATCAATCCCGACTCACCGAACTTTTGCCTGGCCTGCTCTATGGTACTTACCGCCTTAGCGGTAGCACCGTCTTTGGAATACGCCAGTGCTAAAAAATAATAGGTACTCAGGATAGCCGGCGCCAGCTCCCGGGACTTGTATAGATACGCGATGGCCTCTTTGTAGCGACCTGTGTGAAACAGTGCTTCTCCCAGGTAGAAATTGGGGTCGGCCTGCTGCGGGAATAAGGTTACCAGCTTTTCCAGAACAGCAATGCCCGCCGCATAGTTTTTGATCCGGCAATAGTACCTGCCCAGGCCAAGACGGGCGTAATAAGCTTCACCCGTAATCTCAAAGCTCCTGGTGTAATGGGCAATCATGGAAGCCTCTATAGACGCATTGTAGGAGCCATTCAACTCGTCCCTCAGGATATCAGCATAATACTGGTGTGCCCTCGAGCAGTTCTCAAGGTAAGGCAGATCATGCGTCATCAGTGTTTCATTACTTTTCCAATCAGCGTTGCGGCTCAGCGTTTTGATGCCCAGCAACACGAGTACCACGAGTGTGCCATACTTCAGACCATTGGCCTGCCGGTTTTTCAGAGACAGCCATCCCGGGAGCGCCAGTGTTTTAAAATCCACCTTGAAAAGAAGCTGCAGTAAAAACACCGTAAGGATAGAAAGGCCCAGCGAAGGCGTAAACAAAAAGCGGTCGGCCATGGTATCGGCCAAGGCACGAAGCAGGTGCGTGTAGATGAAGATAGAAATAAAATAGAACAGGATACCATAGCTGATCTCCCGGTATTTCTTAAACTTCAGGATGGCAAAAAGTAAAGCCGCTACATGACCTACAGCAGAGATCAAGACAAGGGCATCGCTCCAATGTGCTACCGGAATCTGGTTATATCCGTAGTAATAGAGCTGCCGCAGCGGTACAAAAAAGTTCTTCGCATACAAGGCCAGCACACAGAAAGCATTGGCCAGCTTTTCGCCCCAGTTGCCCGAATACAAAAAGCTGTTGCCCAGGATGCCGCTCTCATGGTAAATGCCGGCTCCCTCCGAAAAAGATTTCCCGAGCTTGCTGCTGGTATAGAGGTTTACTATTAGTATGCTGATCATGCCCAGGAATACAATCGCCGTTAAGGGAAGCATCAGCTTTTTATAATGAGGACTTTCGTCCATATAGTAGAGCGTGAGCGGGATGATTCCTAAAAAGGCAATAGCGCTTTCTTTGGATAAGAAGGCGATCAGAAAAAGCACAGAGCCATACAACAGGAACTTCCATTTTTTTTGCTGCATGTAATGGATGAACTGATTCAAAGAAAGTAATCCGAAGAGCAGGGCGAAGATCTCGTCGCGGCTTTTGATGTTGGCTACCACTTCGGTGTGCACCGGGTGAACAATGAATATGAGCGTGATTAAAAAAGGCGCGAGGTTCGAATAGCGGTAAAAGATTTTTCTCAGCATCCTGTAAAGCACCATGCAAAGCAAGGAAAAATAAAGCAGCTGCATCAGGTGTCCGCCCTGGGCCTTCACTCCAAAGATGCTAACGTCTAAGGCGAAAGAAGAAAGCGTGATAGGCCGGTAGCCGTACTTATCCGATTTGTATTCCGAATTATATTTTACAAACAGGTCCGCCACATTGGTGATGCCTTTTTGTACCCGCGCATTTTCGGTAATCACAATGCTATCGTCCCAGGCATAGCCGTGCTGCAGCGTATTGGCATAAAGCAGAAAAGCAAGGAAGAAGAGGAAGACACTGATCCTGTTATCCGGGGTTTTTAAAATCATGATGCAAGATCGGTTTTTTCACACACAAAAACGACACATCAAATTAAGTAAAATTACGCATGCGAAGAAAATTCTTTTCCGTAGCTCCTCACGTTGTTTGTCCCCAAAACAGGGCAATTTAAAATGCTTACAGCGACCGTTAATTAGCAAATTATTCCTATTTTCGCATGAACTGAACCCATCAACCGAATGTCCGGCAACTCCTTAGATACCTTTCTGAATTTTCTTCGCCTGCTCTTTAAGGAAGAAAGCCGCGACGCCATGACTGCGGAAACCGACCTCAGCTCCCTGAAAGAATGGTCTTCCCTTCAAACGATGATCATCGTGAATGAGATCGATAAGGAATACAATGTGGTGCTGGATGTCGACGATCTCAAAAAGGCCTCTTCCGTTCGCGAGCTGTTCGAAATTGTACAACTAAAAAAGCGTTAGCATGGCTTTTTTTTCCATCGCCCATGTCAGCCTCAAAGGTATTTCGGCCGCTGTTCCCCAACAACGGGTTTCCAATTTTGATTTAGAGCAGGACGATAAAGAGGAGCTTCAAAAACTGATCTCTACCTTAGGCATCGAAGAGCGAAGGGTTTCCACTCCCGCCCAATGTGCATCGGATTTCTGTGTGGCTGCCGCCGAAAAATTATTGTCAGACTTAAACTGGGACCGGTCGGAGATCGATGCGGTATTTTTTGTCACGCAAACACCCGACTACCAACTCCCCGGTACCAGCCTGCACATCCAGGAACGGCTGGGCCTTCCCAAATCCTGCGCTACCTTCGATATTAACCAGGGCTGTGCGGGCTATGTGTACGGCCTCTCCCTGGCTTCCGCGTTTTTAAGCTCCTCGGGATTAAAAAAAGCACTGCTCCTGGTGGGCGATACCATCACCAAGCTCATCTCTCCTTTCGACCAAAGCCTCCTGCCCCTGTTCTCGGATTGTGGCACGGCAAGCGCGCTGGAGTTTGATGCAGAGGCTAAGCCCCTGTACTTTAACATCACTTCCGAAGGCGAAAATTTTGATAAGATCATTGTGAGCGATGGAGGTGCCAGGAATGGCTTCAGCGAGGCATCCCTTGTATATAAAGAATACCACCCTACGGTAAAACGCATGGGCATTCACCTGGCGATGAAAGGACTGGATGTCTTCAATTTCAGCCTCAAAAAAGTAGCGCCCAATGTGGAGGAGCTCTTAGAGAAGGCAAAACGGGAGCGCTCTGCCATCGACTACTTTGTGTTTCACCAGGCCAACCAGATGATCCTTGACTCTATTGCCAAGAAGCTGGGCATTGATCCCGCTAAAGTTCCAAGCTCCCTGAAAGCCTTTGGCAATACGAGCAGCACAACGATTCCGCTTACCATTGTTGCCAATTTAAGAGCAGGAAACAGGGTTGCCGATTCTTCCATGCTGTTATCAGGTTTCGGCGTCGGGCTTTCGCTGGCCTCTGCCCTGGTAAATTTTAAAGACGTGGTGTGTCCTGATATCATTGAGCTTCCATAACGATATGACTCCCGGCTATTCATTCATCATACCCGTCTACAAGAGCGTCAACAGCCTCGAGCCTTTGTACAAGGGCATTGCGGAGCTCATGGATAGCCTGAACGAAAGCTATGAAGTGATATTTGTGGAAGACCACGGTTCAGCCGAAAGCTGGCAAAAATTGCTCGAATTAAAAAAACAGTATCCCACTCAGATCAGGCTCGTCCGCCTCACGAAAAACTTCGGGCAGAATGGCGCGACCCTTTGCGGGATCGATGAAGCGCGTGGCCAGATCCTGCTCACGATCGACGATGATTTGCAGGTACATCCTTCCGAGCTTAAAAAACTGATCGACTACCAGGCCCAACATCAATCCGACGTGGTTTACGGCGTGTATAAGGAAACGAGCGCGGCACCGCTCCGCAATACAGGATCCAGGCTTATCAAAATTATTTTCTCCCGCACGGAAAGCGGCTCCAATATCGGCTCTTCCATCCGCCTGATCACAGCCCACATTGCCTCGCATTTGCGCAGCCACTCACAGGACCATTTATTCATCAACCAGGTCATTTCCTGGTACACCTTCGACGCCGGCTTTGTAGAAATCCAACGCCACAAGCGCTTCGACGGGGAATCGGGCTATTCTTTTCTGCAATTATTCCGCATTGCGTTTCGCCTTTTATTTTTATACACTTCCCTCCCTTTAAAGCTCATGATCGCCCTGTGTGTGACCGGCTCCCTGGGTTCATTCCTGCTGGCGGCTTATTATACCTACCGGCATTTTGTTCTTGGCCAGGGCCCCGGCCTTCCGGCACTGATCGTGATTGCCATTTCACTCATCCTGGCGAGCATCAGCATCATGGGGATCTACATCAACCGGATTTATTCGTCGCGGGTCAAGAAACCACATTATGCCATCAAACAAAAATTATAAATGCAGGTAGCAGCTTACGGCATTACGTTAGAACCTATTAGGGAGGCAGACCTTGAAACGGTACGCCGGTGGCGCAATGCTGAGCATGTGAAGAAACACATGCAGTACCGCGAGCATATTACAGAAGCCATGCAGCAAAGCTGGTTCAGGTCGCTTGACAAAAGCTGTAACCTCTATTTTATGATTCAAAAAGAATCGGAAAAGGCCGGTGTGGTGAACCTGAAAGACATTGACTGGAACGGTAAAACGGCAGAAGCCGGCATCTTTATCGGTGAGGAACATTACCTCAACACGCTGGTGCCTGTGCTGGCAACGGTCTCCATCATGGAATATGCGTTTGAAACCCTGCAGCTCCAAAGCCTGAAAGCAAAGATTGCCTCCGGCAACCTGAAGGCGGTCCTGTTCAATGAAAGCATCGGTTATCAAAAACTTGAAGAACCGGCAAGCGAAGGTTTCGACTATTATACCACCAACGAGCTTTCATTCAGGGAAGCCACAAAAACCATCCGCAAAACCCTCGATAAATTAAAATAAAATCCGGGGAATGACTCAGGTCATGTGAAATCGTTTTTTCAACCGAAGCCATTCCAGCTTGAGGACGAGGCGAATGGGAATGCATGAATGCAGGCCCCAACGGACCAGGCGAACAGGCCAGATGCTTCCCGCGTAAGGAAATTTTCTCAGATCCATATCCTTTAATAAATGCGGAACCAAATTCCAGAATTGTGTTCGGTTGTAGAGAACATATTCTTCCGGGGCGCGCTTCTTAAAAATTTCCATCCCGATGTGAAAGGTCAGGCGCTCGTCTTCGATCAGGGTAAAACGTTTGGCCAAAGCAAAGAGGTTTTGCGAAAAAGCGATTTCGATAAATGGAACGCCGATACAAATCCCTTCCAGCTTCAGCTTAGGAAACAGGCTGCGGTGAAAGACAAAACAATCGAAACCGGGATGGCTTTTTCCTTCATCCATGTATATGTCCGGTAGCTGCGAAGGCGCATTGTATATGGCTTCCAGCCGCCGCCGGTTAATGATGAAGGCATCGTACCCCTCGTTGATCAGCTCATTGACCCGGCTATAGAAACCGGGATACAAGCCGATATCCACGTTGGAATAGATCAGGTAAGCGGCCTCACTCTCCTCATAAAGCCTTTGCAGGATATCGCTGATCAAAGGCAGCCTGATGGGCTTTTGAAAGGAATGCCGGGAAAGCACCGAACGGTCTAAAGCTTTGGTTCGTTTAAATTCAGAAGGCGCGACAGAGGCATCTTCTTCGAAATGCGCCGACAGTAATTCCACCTCCAGGATGCCACGGACGTTTTGTTTGGCCTGCAACATACTCTCAAAGCTGAGTGGTTGCGCGGTAAACAGGTCAGAGGAAGGATCTGCCACAAAAGGATTGATGATATGCGCCACGCTGTTCACGGATCATCCGAAGGTATTGAAAATAAGCCGGAAAAAACAGGGGAAACGACAATCCTCCATCCGGCAGAAATAAAAGCGTTGTGCAGGATTCTCCAATAAAACGAGTATTTTTGCTTAAGCCTCGAACATGTCAACCCTTCCTAAAATATCCATCGTCACTGTCAATTACAATGGTGCGCAGTTCCTGGAAGAAGCCATCCTTTCCGTTTTAAATCAAAATTATCCTCATTTGGAATACATCATCATCGATGGCGGAAGTACAGACGGGAGTGTGGAGATCATCAAAAAATATGAAGACAGGCTGGCCTATTGGGTCAGTGAAAAAGACGAAGGGCAATACCACGCCGTACAGAAAGGATTTGAAAAAAGTACCGGCGAGATCATGGCCTGGATCAATTCCGACGACCTGTATGTGCCAAATGCTTTTTTTGCAGTTGTGGATATTTTCAACACTTTTTCCAAAGTGGACTGGCTCATGGGCATTCCACGCGAATATACCAAACAGGGTTCTATGATGAGCCGGATCTCCCTGCCCTGGGGCCGCTGGTCGAAACACCGCTATTATTGCTTCGACTTTCAGTTTATCCAGCAGGAATCCAGCTTCTGGAAACGCAGCCTCTGGGAAAAAGCCGGAAGCAGGATGAACCCCGATTACCTCTATGCAGGCGATATGGAATTGTGGTCGCGCTTTTTCAGGCACGCCAGGCTTTACACGACGGTAGCCACTTTCGCGGGCTTTCGCTATAATGGCACTCATCAACGCTCCATCCAATTCAGAAAGGCCTACCTGGAAGAATGCGTCAGGGTCATTCAATCGGAGCTCCGCACATTTTCGCCGCTAAAACGCTTGTACTATATGATCCTGAGAGGACTTGGCTTGCTCACCGGCATCTTTTTCTTCTACGATGTGCCTCTGCTCAACCTGGCCTTTCCGCTCCTGTTCAATCTCCCCGCGCCTATCCATTACGATTTCAGAACCGGCACCTACAAGCAAAAGAACCTCCTGGTAAAATTACCGCCCTTATTTTTGTGGAACAGACAACTGCATCAGGGGATGTTCCGAAAAGAAGAGTGAAAGCAGGTAAAGTTACGCACACGTATTAGTAACAGGTATTGAAAACATATCACAAATTTTCATATCTGAGTGGCAATAAGCCGAAAAACAATTCGTTTTTTTCTTAGTTTTGGCATACATATTGAATAGAATACTGCGAACAGAAATACTTACCCTTAGTTACGGTAAGTGAAATGCCTTGAAGGCCGGCTGTAAGAGAAGTTGATAAGGAGCTCGTTCAGGGGACTTATATTAATGAACATAATCTTATTATTGATTTTTTACTATGAAAAACGCGATTAAATTACTGATTGTTGAAGATCATACAGCTGTCAGACAAGCTTTGCTTACTATTTTAAAAGAAGTTGATTTCCCAACGGTATACGAAGCTGCCAATGGAAAAGAAGCTGTGGACTCTCTGAAAGACATCCAGCCGGATGTTATTATCATGGACCTCGATATGCCGGTTATGAACGGCTTTGAGGCGCTCACCATCATTAAGCAAAATTATCCTGCTATCAAAGTTATCATCCTTTCCGGTCATTCTGATAAAGGCTATATCAGCCAAACCCTGCAAATGGGTGCAGACGCGTTTTTACCAAAACAGTGCAGTATTGAAGTACTGGTAGAAGTGATTGAGAATGTGTACAACGACAAGCCGTTTGTATACGAAGAGGCAATGGGATCCGTGTTACCGACCTATGACAAAAATCCAGGCTTAGAGTTAATCAAAGACCAGCGTGCGCTGACTTCAAAAGAGATCGAAGTGTTGACGGCGATCTGCGAAGGAAAAAGCCGTAAGGATATTGCCGATGAACTGACTATTACGACACGCACAGTGACGTTTCATACAGAAAACATCTATAAGAAGACATTACTGACAAATAAGATCGCGCTTTTGAAATATGCTTTAAAGCACGGCTACGTTTCCTTGTCGGAAAATACCACCAACCACTAATCGGAAAGTGACAGCAGGTTTCCTGCATTGCTTTTCAACAGCTCGATAACGGACAGGTTGTAATTGTCCTTTACCTGCATATACGCTACAATTTTGAGGGGCTTGGCACCCACCTTTCTCTTTTCCAGGGAAGCCGTCAAGCCCAGGTATATCTTCTGGCTTTTAAGCTCAATGGCCCGCATGACAGCCTGAAACAACAATTGCTTGTAGATTTTGTACTGTGCCAGGTAGTCATAATCAAGCCCTAAAATAACCGGCGAGTAATTCCTGTTTTTATAGGCAAATCCAACAGCGATGGTTTTCCCTGTTTCCTTTAATTTAATTTCAATTACATCCCAAAGTGGTAAAGCACTGATTTTATGAAATAGTTTTTTGGGAAGCTCAAAGTCATTAATCGCCAGGTTCCTTTGCTTGACATTTTCATATAGCTTATACCAGTTATCAATCTCCGCATCCGTTGGATTCGTGGCTATTGCTGTTACAAAAAGGTCTTCATATTTCAGCACATCATTGTTTAAGTGAATGCGCTTTTTCGATTCCAAAGATGCGATAAAGGCCTGGCGGCTGGGAATGTCGCTTAAGTCGATCACGTGACTGTCTTCCATCGCGATCTTCACAAATCCCTGGTCCATTAAAAAATCCCTGACCTCTGTATTGGCCTCCGGGAAATCGCGCAAAAGCAACGTGCCGGCTTCGTTCCTGTCCTGGTCTTCCCACACATGTTTCAGCAGTAAGTGTAAAGCCTCTTTCCAGTTTTCATTTTTTGTTTCCAGGAATAAATGTTCGCCCTCCGTTAAGAGAGTTCCCATCATCATCGTTTTCGACGTTAAATAATATTTGTCGTTTTTTCTTTTTTGCTCAATCACCTTAGATACCTGGCTACTGGCCAGCATATCGTCTTTCGTGATCGTGGTGGTGAAGAGGGTCGCCAGAACTATTTTCTTCTCTTTGTTCCTGACCATGTAATAGGTAAAATGCCAGTTTTCTTCGGGATGTTCGTTCCCCTGAAACACCTCTTCCAATAAAGCAAGAGCATTCCAATCAAATGATCCCCTGTTTCCAAAGCAGGCATCCCATTCTTCCGGAGCTATTTCCTGAATAGAGTTGAAGCGATGGAAGCTGTAATCGGACTGCTGATCCTGCCCCCCGTCGCTATGCATGCTCTGCTCATAGTTTGCTTTTTGTTCCTTAATGCCCGGCATAGAGCGGAATGCATTGTAGATATCCATCATCGACCTTTGTTCTTCGTGCAACACAAGAGGCAGGTGATAGCTGATGCGCTCAGCCAGCTTCTCAATATCCTCTTTTGTATGATGTAAGGTCAGCGCAAACCTAAGCCCTGTGCAGGTTTCAGGCACTGCCGGGTAGATCCCCAGGTTCACATAGATTCCATCATTCATTAAGCGGGCATTCATATTGTAGGCCACTTTAGGAGCACCCAAGCCAATAAAGAAAATAGGGGAAGACGATTCGGAAATCACCGGCAGGTTCAGCTCCGACATGATTTGATTGCAATAGTTAATACGTTCGGCCAGGGCATCCTGCCTTTGATAAATCTCATCCGAAAGATGGATTTTTGCAGAGGCGATGGAGGCCCCGATCACGGCAGGCTGCTGTGGCCCGGAATAGGTCAAAGGCCCGCCCCAGTTCTTAATCCGCAAATACTGCTCGTAGTCAGAAAAGACAAATACCCCGCCGGCCGACGCAAAGCCTTTTGCCAGTGAGCTGCACAGCACCATGCGCTTGCTCAGCTCCATCTGGCTTAGCATGTATCCTGTTCCGTTTTTGCCTGCCCAGCTCATGCCGTGTGCATCGTCCACATACAAATGCAGGTTTTTATATTTTTTTAGCAATGCCTGGAGTGCCTGAACAGGCGCCAGGTCGCCGTACATCGAATAAATCCCATCCAGAAAATACCACACCCTTTCATGCTTGGAGGATAAGGCCTGAAGCTTGGTTTCCAGCTCGTCCAGGCGGTTGTGCCTCAGCAGGTTAATGGGAATACCTCTCAGGCTCAGGTCTTTACCAGCATCCTGCATGGAAATATGGGCCTGGTGATCGAAAATCACGGCATCGTTATCGTCGATCAGGATGGGAATAACCGAGCGGTGGCCTAAGGTAGAGGATGTTGATAAAATAACATGGGCCCCGAACATCCTGTCCAGGAGCTCTTCCAGCTCCTTGTATAAGGTAAAGGAGGTGTAGGTGCGGGATGAGGAAAACTGGGAACCATACCTCCTGATGGCGTCAATCGCAGCTTCTTTGATCCGCCCGTCGGTTTCAAGGCCCAGATAGCTGCATGAGCCGAAATTAATCATCTTTCTCCCGTTCAGGGTGATGCTTCTTCCATCAAATTCCTCATCTTCTGTAAACTGGTGGACAATGCCTTTGGAGCGCCCTATGGTGATAAATTCGTTGACGATATCTATAAAACCGGAGTATTTATTTGTTTTGCTATTTGCCATTTCATACGTATTTTTACGGTAGAGAAAGGTATTAATTAAAACTCTTCGATGGCAGGTCAGGTTCAAAATAATCCCAGGCGGGAAAATTATATAAAAAACGACTTTATGGAAATGTGGATTGAGGACGGTATTATACACGGTGTGTATTTACCCAACACAGTCGTAACTTTGGAAGTAGCTAAAAAGTGCGTGGAAGACCGCCTGAAAATAGCCAATGGCAGGTATTATCCTTCTTTGGTGAATCTGAAAAATGTGGCCGGTGAGGAGAAAGCTGCAAGGGATTATTACAGCTCGGGCGAAGGAATCAGGTATGTGATTGCCGGCGCCTTTATTGTAGATTCTTATCTGCCAGCCTTATTGGCGAACATTTATTTAAAAATCAACAAGCCAAAAGTACCCGCCCGCTTATTCAATTATGAGGAAAGTGCTCTCAAATGGTTAGAGCCTTTCAAAAATCAAATGAATTAACTGGAAACTGCCCGTTCTGCGGGAATACCGCTTATTTCCTAGATCCGCGGGACACATAGCGGCTGTACCACACTTCCAGGTCGAGCCACTTTTGCGTGGTGGGATCAAATTCGTTTTCTAAAACCGTCCGGAGCTTTTTGCTATAATAGCCGCGCCTGAAAACAGAAGCATCGTTCAGGTAGGCCTTGTAGGCTTTATGATGGGTATTCGGCACACTATGCTTTGGTTCTATGCCTGCTTCCATTTTTGGCAACACGCTGTCTTCCCTGGTGGTTAAAGGTGAATTGGAAGGAATGCCTGTAAATTCTTGATCCGCATACTTAAGCACCTCGTTATAGAAACGGTACTGTTTCAATTCCTCAACGGGCACCTGCAGCAGAAGCTGCAACAGGCGGCTGTCCCAGAAGGGTGAGTAGCCATGGTTCACCAGCTGGAAAGGCTGTTCCCAGTGACCGCGCGTGCCTCCATAAATGGCGGTAAAAAAACTGCGGGTCATCTGCCTGATCATGAACAGGAGCTCGTGGCCTTGTAATTTCCGAAGCTCTTTTTCGTAGGAGGCAAAGGGATGAGCCGCTTGCCGGAACCGGAACCACCAGCTGAACAGAGAGCGGTAATGTTCGTCCACCGCTTTATAATCCAATGGCCGGCGGATGGGCGCCGAGTGAAAACAAAAGCCTCCCAGGAACTCGCCGCCATGCCAGCCACCATAAACCTGCTCATCGCGCCATTCACGCCCTTTTTCAAAATAGCTTTCATCAAAAGAATTTTCGTGAAACGAAATTTTTTCGATCCGGTGCTTCAGCTTAAACGTCGAAGTAATGGCCGATGCTCCCACGACATCCTTATCCTCCAAGGGATCAAGGAATGACAGGTTGCTGGTATAGAAGGTAGTTTCCTTCAATTGCTCTGCTGTCATGGCCGATACGATCAGGCGGGAGTCGGCGCCGGCCGTGAGCAGGCACACACCGGCATGCCTGGCATCCTGGTACTCGCGATTCACTTTTGTAAAGAGCGCGTGCATCTCCTTCGCCAGGCTTCCTTTGCCGGGTTTTTTATCCGGGGCCAGATCCGGTTCCCAATACACGCACTGTTCAGTCCCGGCAGATGATACGCTCACAAAGGAAGCCGGCTCCAGGTTTTTAATCTGCTTAAAAAACGTTTTGCTTCCCAGCGTTACACCAAGTGTCAGAAATTCGGCCATGGCTGCCGTATCGATCTCGTTTGTGTATTTAGTCAAAGGTTGGTATTCGTTGCAAAGCATCACATAGTTGCGGTCTTCATAAACAAACACGGGAGCAATCCCGAATTTATCATTGGCATATACCAACACGTGTTCCTGCTGATGATAATGAATGGCTGCAAACATCCCTTCCAGCTCAGCCGGACACCGGCTATCTTTCCGGGTCATGGCTTCGTTCCATGTTTGGGCAGTGGAAGAGGCAGCCGCACTATTTAATTTTTCAAAAGAAATATGCCCTGCAACAAAGCTGATCGATTCCTCATTTTCATACAGGTTTTCTGAAAAACGCTCCCCGGTACAAAACACAATTCCTTTGCGTTCTTTTTTCACGAGCCTCCTCGTGTCGTTCATCCCAAAATCAGAAATCACAGGTAACACGTCTGCTCCTAATTGCCCCGATTTGCCATATATTACAAGGAATGCGTGCATGTTGTGTCTTAAAGAAATCCCCGTAATAATACTAATAATTACTTCGCTTCTTTAGTTTTCACTTAAAAAAAGAATAACTTTACCTAATGCTGTTTCAAGACAACATACACCAGGCCGAGCTCGAGAAAAACGGATTCGTCATTATTCCTTTTTTATCGGAAAAAGAAGTTCTTGAGCTGAATATGATTTACACAAGCATTCACAAGGGCGAAGAGCCCGGCCAGTTTTTCGATAAGATCCACATGACTACCTGGTGCAAGGATGCTGATTATAAAAAAGAGGTTTCCAAAAAACTCACCTCTCTTTTCAAACAAGCGGGCGAATCTTTTTTTAAACAGTACAGACGGCTAAACCATGTGTTCATCGTCAAAAAAAGCGGCCAGGATACAACCTTCAAAGTTCACCAGGACTGGAACGTGGTAGATGAATCCAAATATCAGTCCGTGAATGTCTGGGTTCCGCTGCACGATGTAGACGAAGCCTCCGGTGCCTTATGGATTCTGAAAGGCAGCCATCGCATCAACCGGAACATTCGCGGAGCGGGCTACCTCTTTCCTGATTATTCGAAGTTCACCGGCGAGTTGGAGAAAGCTGCCATTTCGGTAAAGCTAAAAGCCGGAGAAGCCATTGTATTTTACCATTCGGTCATTCATGGCTCGCCGCCTAACCTGTCGTCGCGCGACCGCGTAGCTGCCTGTTTTTCGGTGATCCCTAAAGAAGCGCCTTTATGTATTTATTTTCAGCCGACAGCCAACGATGAGCTGAGGCAGCATGAGCCCGAAGATGATTTTGTATTCCAGTACGACAACCTGAGGGCAGAAGGCGCTCTGCGCCCTCCCTCTCCTGAAGCCGTGGCCAGCTATCCTACTTACATCAACAGAACCGTAGAGTTGCAGGAGCTGCTCCCATTAATCAAACCAAAAAGAACGCTTTTCAATTTCTGGAAAGCCTAAACCCTGTATATCATGAATTTTTTCAAAAATCTTTTCGCGAAAAAAGCGCCGGCACCCGAAACAGGAGCAAATGCTGTAGCACCCGCCCCATCTTATGTTCAGGAGTATTCAAAAGAGCCTTACAATTTTGAGACGATTACACTGGACGAATTGCTGAAACGTGATGCTTCCTTGTGGGACCTTTATACAAATGCAGCGGATGGCTTCCTCATCAAAAACTTTTTGAGCGAAGCGGAAGTGGATACCATCATGTCCAACTTTGATAAGGTATTAAACGACGATCCGGCCCACACAGCCGTAGGTTTTACCTATCCGGCCGTGTTTGCGGAGTTCTCCAACCGGCTCAAACAGGAAAGCGAGGATAAAAAAGCGGAAGCCATGCAATCTTATTTTAAGAAGACCACGGCTTTCAATGAGGGCTTTCATACCGAATTCGGTGTGGATCTGAAAACGCGCTTTGAAAGTCTATTTCGGGCTATTTCCGGAAACAGGAACATTGAAGTGGCCGAAGGCATGGGCGGACCGGGGAAATATCCTTTTGCTACGGTGCGCCTGCTCACACCGGATAAAGGCCTGATGAGCGTGCATTGCGGCAACTACTTCGGAAAAACCTTTGAGAATTTTTATACGGACCTTACTAAAAAAGTAGCGGTGGAAAACCAGATGAGCTTCTTTGTGATGCTCCAGGAGCCGGAAGCCGGCGGCGAATTGTCCCTGTTCAACTTCCGCTGGAAACCCGGACAGACCAAGGTCAATCCGAGCGAGGACAATGAGATCATCCAGCCGGACGGCTCTAAAATGTACGTGGAAGAGGATAAAAACATTATCAAGGATAAGATCGTTCCGAAAAAAGGCGACATGATCCTGTTCCAGGGCGGTAATATCTGGCACCGCGTAGAGACTGTGAGAGGAGCCATTCCACGTATTACCTTCGGTGGCTTCATCGGTATCTCAATCGATAAACAAACGTTTTATTACTGGTCTTAATTTTTTTAATCCCTCCAAAAAACAACGCTGTACCACAAACAGAACGGTGTTGTGTTGGGACAACATAAGAAGGTTTGGCTCCTACGGAGCCATGTTGCACCCTATTCTTCATTAATAATGTTAAGCCCCTACGGGGCTAAAAGACAAAGTCAAATGCTCCGGAGAAACAATATGTTTGTAGAAATACAAATCATCGAAAAGAATTTAGCTCCGGAGGAGCGCATGTTGTTCTCTAAACTAATGTTAAGCCCCCACGGGGCTAAAGGGAGCAGAGTAATGCCCCGGAGGAGTGGCATGTTTGTTCTTCTGCTTATTAAAACATGAATGACAACATGTGTTATAAAATCATGCCGCCTTTAGCTGAGCATGGAACAATATATTGCTCCTACGGGGCTAAAGGAAGCAGAGTAATGCTCCGGAGGAGCAATATGTTTATAGAAATACAAATCATCGAAAAGAATTTAGCTCCGGAGGAGCGACATGTTGTTCTCTAAACAAATGTCATGATAGAATAATCAGAGCGTGGTTGTTTTCCACCGGCAGAGCGGCCTGAACGGATAGACCTCCTGGCTGCTGTTCCAGTTTTTCTCCTTTTCCCATTCGGGGAGCAGCACCTTGAAATCACAAGCCATCGTATCTTCTATGAAAATTTCCGTTTCGGTTCCCATCACCAAATCAACCAAATAATGGCCGGCATAAAAAAGGTTGGCCGGAATTTCGCATTGTACCTCGTAGTCTCCCGGCCCGAGCTTGCTGAACTGCATGGCTTCAGGGCTGAAAGCGTTGGAAGCGCTTAAGACGAAAGCGTGGTAACTTCTCACCCGTATAAAAAAACGAAAATCGTTCTCTACTTTCACGCTGAACTTAATATGAATGATCGCAGGCTCAGCCATGTCGATGCTCTCCTTCTCCATGCGGATGGAATGAAGCTCACACTGCGCATGGCTTAATACTTTTGCCGGTGTGTTCAGGTTGCTATAGAATTTATGGTAATACTCTTCGACAACTTCTTTTGATTTTCCCTGCAGCAGGATCTCGCCTTTATCCATGAGGATGCACTCATCACAAAGATCCATCACCGAGCCCAGGTCGTGGGAGATCATGATACAGGCCTTACGGGAGCTCGCCTGTGAGCGGATCCGCTGCATGGCCTTGTGCCGGAACTCCACGTCGCCCACGGCGATAACCTCGTCGAGCAACAGAATCTCATTGTCCGTGAACAAGGCTATGGAAAGCGCCAACCTCAGGTACATGCCGTTGGAATAGGTTTTCACCGGCTGATGAATGGCCTCGCGGATGCCACTGAAATCAATGATCTCATCCACTTTTTCCATGACCTTCTTTTTCTTCATTCCCAGCAGCGAGGCATTCAGGAAAATGTTCTCATAGCCCGACAAATCGGGATGAAAGCCCGTGCCAATATCTAAAATAGAAAGGATGGAGCCTGCATATTCCACTTCTCCCTCTGTAGGTGGGATCACTTCCGAAAGAATTTTCAGCAAGGTGCTTTTACCGGCGCCGTTGCGGCCGATGATGCCCAGGATCTGCCCCTGCTTTAAATCGAAATGGATGTTCTTTAAAGCCCAAAGCCCGGAGTCCGGGTCTTTCTTTTTAAACAAAGCCTGGTTGCCTTTCGTAAACTGCTTCGAAATATTCCGTGCCGATAAGACAAGCCCTTCCTGTAACATGCCACTAAGTTATAAATCTTTTTCGGGCCAGTTCTGGATCTGCATAAAATACATGTTCTGCAGGAAATAACGGCTGTTGCCGGATGCCAGGTCTATGTTGGGCTTAATAAGCCTGAGCTCAAAAAAATCGACCGGGAATACATACTCTCTCAGGTTCTCAATTTTATTGATGCCCGTGAGCTCCTGGAAATCATTGGAGATCGTAAGGTTCTCAAATTCTTCCAGAGGAATGTCGATGGTCTTTAAGGAGGATAAGATATAGCCTTTCTTCCGCACATGGTCCAGGGTATGATTCAGATCGGGCACGTTGTAATGATAGGCCGAATTGATATTCCGAATTTCTTTTTCTATGCCCGGTGCCATGCCTTTCAGCGCGGCTTTTTTTATGAAGAGGTCTTTGATGTAAATCACACCGCCGGGTTTCAGCACTTTCCAGGCCGAGTCCAATACCTGCTCATGGCTTTTTGCATGACCAAAGGATTCCAGGAAATAAATGGCATCGAAACTATTCTCCGGGTAGTAGGTCTCTAAGGTGTGGTAATCGCCTTCACGCACGGACACCTTCTCCCCTATCCCATGCTGAGAAATATGTTCTTTTGCTTTTTCGACCTGCACGCCGGATATGGTAATGGCTTCAATATGGCATCCTGCCTGTTGTGCAAAATACACAGCCGGGCCACACACGCCACAGCCCGCATCCAGGGCTTTAATCCCGGGCTTTAATCCGATGGTGCCGATCTGGTAATCCAATAAGGTATCCACATTTTTTGTGCGGAAGGCCTGGATGACCTTACCATACACTTTCAGAAAATTATCCGTTTGCTCATTATAAAATTTAGCCACATCATGGGATTTTGCCGGCACCGGTAGTTCTATGTTGGTGTTGGCGGCGCTTAACGCTGATCGTGAATACTTCAGGGAAGCGATCATGATGATAAACACCAGATTAAGCACAAGGGAAATCGCGATAGCTGCTACTAACCAGGTCATTTGAATAGGTTTAAGAGTTTTTGAAATAAAGTTTGTCTCACCGGCTCAGGGAAAAACATGCGGTTAAAATCTTCTATAGTAAGGGCCTGAGCATTTGGTGAATGGCTGTTTAATTTAGTGAGCTGATGAACGTCTTTTACAGGATCCTTTTCCAGGAAAAAGGATTCATCACATTGGAACGTTTCTATTTTCCCATCCTGCAGAGCGTGGATCTGCATCGCACTGTCCTTAGGAATGACGCCGCAAACAATCCCGATGCGAACCTGGTCGCTTGTATTGGCCGGCGAACCGTGCAGCAAGGCATGATCATAGAATAAGGCTTCCCCGGCTTTCATGGGCAGCGGCTCCAGCTTTTGCCAGATGTGCTGCTCTACATCTTTAAATACAGAAGGAATGCCCGGTCCGCGATAGGTGTTTAATTTCGCGTGGCTTCCGGTGAGCACAAACACCGCACCGTTCTTTACATCCACATCCACTAAGGGAATCCATAAATTATAGGACCTGCTTTTGCTTTCATCCACGAGGTTCCAATCCTGGTGTGGCTGCAGAATCCCTTTGCCATGCGCAGGCTTTACCACGTAGGCGCCGCCCAATAGCTTATAATCCGTCAGCACATCCGACACCAGAGGACTCAGGACAGTATGGATGAAATCGCTGGTTTTCTTCCGGAAGGCCATATCGGCAGAGTGTGTGGAGGAATAAAAATGCGAAGGCTGTTCCCTTTGAAATTCCAGGTAATAGGATGCCAGTTGCTCAACGGCATCAGGCTTTAAAAAGGAAAATACCGCATAGCCCTTCTCTGCCAAAGCCTTGTTATGAACTTCGTCTTTTATAATAGACGGATAATGAAACGCTATGCTTTGATCCATCTTCTTAATTTTTGGGAAAAGCTCAGGCCTGCCTGTTCTTCCGGAACAGCCGTTTTGTTGAGCGTGTTCACTTCTTCAGCCGTCGCTGTTTTTAGATGAAAAGCTTTTGCGCCAAGGCTTTCGCCGGTGACAGGGCGCTGAAAGATCGTTTGGTGAAAATCCGTAAAGCGTAACAGGAAATCATCTTCCTGTTTGAACTGCTCTATCTCATCAGGCTTCTCTTTGTTCCAATAGTGGAACAGCATCGGCGCTCCTGCCGATTTGATACCGGTTGTGAGGGCGAGCCTGATCTCTTTGGTTTTGTTGGGTTTCGAATAATGGATCACCGCCTGGTTGAGCACAATGGCTTCCGTGGCTTTCACAGGAATACAGCTGAGATGCTCTTTCAGCCCTTGTTGAAATCCGTTATAATAAAAAGGCAACGTTGGGGCGCGCAATTCCGAATGCCAGCGGTGACTTCCTTTGATCACTTCCAGGGTGCCGTTCTCCTCGTTGGTATCCTGTAGCGGCGTCCAGATATTGAGCGCCACGAATTGTGTTTCATCCACAATGGTCCAGTCCTGGTGCATCGGCATTTCGCTGCGCGGGCCATTTCCTTTGGAGAGAAAAGCGGAGCCGAACCAGGAATAAGCGGTAAAAATAGTTTCCAGGCGGGGCAGCATAATTTTCCCGATGGCTTCACTAATCTCCTTCTTCCGGGGATAATCATTCTCATAGCTCGATGAAAAAAAATCGGAGGAAGGATTCGGGAAGTACTGTTTGAACAAGGCTTTGAGCGCTTTGGTATCATCGTGAGTCAGCAACGTGACCTTCACGAAACCATCGGCTTCAAATTGTTTCTGTAAGCTGTCGTCTTTAAATATAGCGTTTACCATCGTGATTGTCTTACCTTGAAAATAAGCGTGAAAAGAAATGTTTTTTTGTGCTACTCGCCGGTTTTTCCCGGGGTCTTTCTTCCGGCTTCTCTTCCGTCAATGCGTATTCCTTTTTGAGAAGGTCTACTGTGATCTTAGGAAAATCAAACGGTACCAGGCCAATGGACCGGCCGATTTTCGGGCGGCTGAAAATATCATGACCGAAATTCTGAAAGTTCACCATAAAATCAGGATCCTGATCAAAGAGCTCGATTTCGTTTGGGGTCGTTTTATCCCAGTAGCAAATCCGAATCCCGGCGTCGCGATGGGTAATAAAGGTATTGATGACAGGACGCACTTTGCCCGAACGGTTGGCCGGTGAATAATGAATGATGCTCTGATCGAAAATGACAGCCTGCCCTTTCTTTAAGTACAGTGGTGTCATCACCTTGTGCACGCTCGCTTCGATACCATCGTAAATATCGGGCAAACTTGCGCCGCGGTAGGTTTTAAATAAGCGGTGGCTTCTCGGCAATACTTCGATAGCGCCATTCTCCGTCGTAAGGTCGATCAGCGGGATCCAGATGTTGATGCCGGTAAACACAGACTCATCCACCAGTGTCATGTCCTGGTGCATCTTCAACACGCTTTTCTCGTCGGCGCCTTTCACGATGAAGCTCCCGCAATGCACTTTGTAATCCGAAAAATAATATTCCAGGTTTCTCTGCATCCGCAACCGGATCGCCGCATCCACTTCTTTCCGGTAAGCGGTGTCTTTGGCAAAGGTACTGGTGTAAAAGCCGTTGACGCCTTCGGGATGTTTGGCATTGTAGAGTTCCAGCAAGGCGTCGATCTCTTCCTCATTCAAAAAATCGAGCACCACAAAACCATCGTGATTCAATTGGTCCTGCAACCCGGCATCTGTAAACACCTTTGCTTTATGACTGAAGTCTAACATGCTTATTTTTTAGAGAGTCGGTATTTGATTTCGGCAACAATATTAGAGACGCTGTATTTTTCGAGGAAGCCTCTCGGGTCTACCCATGTTTCAGCTGCAGGCTCTGTTGCGGCGACATGCTGCGCCTGGCTTGTGTTTTCAGACGCTCCGGATACACCGGCATCCTCCTTGCGTTTGCCATCTAGCGTGTAATGGTATAAGCCTGCCAGCTCCTTCATGAGCTCCGTATTAAACGTATTCCCCGGCACGGAGGTAATGCGCTCTGTAATCTCCTCCCTGGAAACCGGTACTGTATTTCTCCGGTAAGTCGAGATGAGCTCCAGCTCTCCTGGCACCTGGCCCGCTTCATACAGCTTCGATAATTTCGAATTGTTGTAGGTTCTGAAAAAGGCTTCATCCACTTTATAAACATTCACCGCCTGCTCTTCGCCCGGAACCTGGTAATGATGAACGAGCCCTGCATTTTTTTGTGTGACACCGATCCCAACACCGATCCGGGTGATGCCCGAAATGTTCGGCGGCGAGGCATGCACGGTTTTGTTATTAAAGATCAGCGCCTCGCCTGCTTTCATATCAATCACTTCCACATACGGAAAAATAGCAAAGACATGATCCGTAAACAGGGATTTGGATTGCGGCGAGGGCGAGCGGCGTGCTTCGTTGAATAAGCGATGGCTGCCACGGATCACGCTCAGTGCACCGTTGTTCTTATTCACATCCATCAGCGGAACCCACACCGTGGCCGAGCAAAACGCATCCTCGTCCACAAAGGTCCAGTCCTGGTGAGGCGGCACTATATTCTGCAAGCCGGCTTCCTTAATGACATAGCTCGCCGTAAAGGGTTTATAGTCTGTGAGCACATGATCAAGCTTAGGAACCAGCGTTGTAAAGAGCTTATCGAATACACCGCTGATGTATGCAGGATCTTTACTATCCAGTGTCACATGAAAACCATAGTCCCCGATATGTGCATGCTGCAAGGAATGGTAATAGCTTTTCAGGCTCTCTACCTCCTCTGTATTCAATAAATTGATTTTCACAAATCCGTCCCTGTCGAAGGCTTCCTGGGTCTTCGGATCTTTGAATAAAGGTGCGGCTTTGGATAATTGCAGGCTTTCATCCTTCACGGAAATACGATCGAAGCGCTCTGCTTTCATGCCTTTCAAAAAATCATCGTAAGAAAACAGCTGTTCTCTGTACGGCAGGGTAGCCAGCTCTTTCATACCCACAGGCTTGAGCCAGGGATGAAAGTTCATGTAAAAATCCACATCCGTTTCCAGCATGGTGACGTTATTCTGATCTTTCGTACGGTCGAGGTGATAATGAATGGAGGCTGCCGCTTTCGGGATCATGATCAGCTGAATCGCCAAACGCAGGCCCGGTGTTTTGTTGATGTTACTGTAATGCACGATACTATCGTCGAGGATCACCCCCTGCCCTGCTTTCACATTCATCGGCGTCAGGTGTTTGGCAACGATCTCTTCCTTAATGCCTCTCAGCTCCCAGGGAATCATCGGGCCGCGCAGCTTCCCGAATTTTTTATGGCTGCCCTCTACCATTTGCAGTGTTCCGTTGGCTTCATTGCTATCCACCAAAGGCACCCAGATCGATACGGACGTATAGCTCATCTCATCCACAAAGGCCCAGTTCTGGTGCATCGGCACTTCGCCCCCGCCTTCCTGCTTACGGATGTAGTTGGCAATAATGGGCGTATACTCATCAAGATAAGCATCGGCCCTGGCTTTGAATTTCTCCGTGATGATGTCGTAGACCTTTTTTTTGTAACCGACATTCTTATCGATAAAAGTAAAATCATAGCTGATGTCGGCCTTCGTCTCGAAATCGGTATGCTCTGAGGTCCGCGGCCCGCCGCTTTCTTCAATCGTATCAAAGAACTGTTGTTTCAGCTGCTCCACTTCTTCGGGCGACAGAAAGGGAACAACAACATAGCCTTTTTCATCAAAGGCTTTTTCTAATTCCGGATCTCTAAACACAGGTTTCATGGCGGGCTTATAAATTTTCTACGATTCGTTTCTCAAATTTAATAAAAAGGACTCCTGAAATCAGTAGCGCGATACAGGATACCAAAAACAACAACCAGGCGGCGGGGGAAATACCCTGATTAAAAAACAAGGCGTTGCGCATGCCCTCCATGGAAAGCGCCAGGGGATTTGCATAACGGTACAGGTCGCGGTACTGATCCGGCACAATCACCGCCGAATAAAATACGGGTGTGAGCCAGATGCCAAAGTTGATTATAAAAGGAATCACGTGGGCAGCATCCCTGTATTTCAAAACCAGGATGCTGCACAGCATGCCAATGGCAAAAGACAGGATGGCGGTTTGTATAAAATAAAAGAAAGCGGTCAAAGCATGGATGCCGGTATGCGTGCCGGTAAACAGGACCACCGCAAAGGTGATCAGCAGGAGCACCAGGCATTCCAGCATAACGGGAATTACTTTGGAAAGCAGAACAATGATGCGCGGGAACGAGACTTTATTGAGCAGCTCGGCGGATTCCACCAGGCCGTAGGAGCAGCGTGTGACCACACCGGTCAGCAAATACCAGAGCACAAGCCCCGTCAGGACAAAAGCCGGGTAAGGAATGCTCTCCGTATTGAGCTTAATGAAATTCTGAAAAAAGACGGTGTAAACGGTAACAACAGCGAGGGGCTGTATGAAGAACCAGCTGATGCCTAAAAATGTTTTACTGTATTTGATTTTTAATTCGCGAAGAGAAAGCACCCTGATCAGGAAACTATGCTTCAGCAGCTTCTCCCAATAGGAAGAAATACTGTAAGGCTTATTGGTTATCAATCTGGTCTGCATCACGGGGGAGAAATAAATGTATCCTGATTATTGAAATACGGCTTTGAGCTTTTGCCAGACGGTTTTTTCTTCAGGCACCGTTACCTCACATCGCTCTGTGAGGTTGATCCCGTCGGGCTCCGCAATCATCTGGCATCTCATCTCGCTGACGTCGCCAAGGACTTCCAGCTTAGGAATGCCGTTCAGCGCGCACAATTTTTCAAACGTTTCGCGGCTCATTTCCGGAAAATCGTGTTCTACTTCCCCGATGTTCAGTCCTGTTTTAGGACGCTTGTGGCAATCGTAAAAAAAACTTTCGTTCTCGAGGATAAAAGAATCTTCCTGCCTGAGCAATTCTATTTTGCTACCGGGCTCGGTACTCTTAAAGCAATTGATAAATTCCGCTTCTGCCGGAAAGATGCCGCACAGGGCTACCAGCCTGTTGGCTTCGGAAACATTAGGCATGGAGTGGTGCACGATCCGCGGATCGAAGACCAGGGCTTCACCCGCCTTAAGGTAAACCGGTTTTAAATACGTCCGGAGTGTATCATTGATTCCCTGGAAAGGCTGCGCAAAGGAAATGCCCCTGTAAGGCGAAAAAAACCAATGTGTTTTTTCGATCACACCAAGCGCACCGTTGTCAGGCGTGATGTCCTGCAAAGGAATCCAGATGCTCAGCGGTGAATACCGGTATTCATCAAGAGCTGTTGTGTCCTGGTGCACGTAAAATTCGCTGGCCGGGCCGGGTGCCTTGGTGATAAAGGTATTGACGATGTTTTTATAATCCCTGAAATGTGTTTCCAGCAAGGGCTTAAAGATCTGTGCTAATGTTTCGTGAACCCGTTTTCTGTAGGCGAGGTCTTTCGAGTACAGGCTATAGAACATCCCGCCATCTTTGATCTGAAGCGCATGTTCCCGCTCATAAAATTCCGTGATCTGTTTCAGCTGCTTTTCGTCCAGAAAAGGAATGACAGCATAACCAAATTCATGAATCTGCTCAGCCAGGGCATCATGTTTAACAACACTATGCTTAACCGGTTTCCAGTTTTTATAAGACTCAAGTATTTTTACGTGCATGAAACGAGGTTGATTTTCAAAGTTACAAAATAATACGGTTAAACGCTTTTTGTTTGTCCCCTAAAACGCGTCGTTCAAATCATTTTCATGAATATATCTGTTATCCGTCGTATATTGCAGATGAAAAAAAAGCGGTCTCAACACTCTATTTTACAGGGCAAAACAGAAATACACAAACCCTTTCTAAAATGAAATCCACTGCAAAACATCTCCTTAAGAAACAGCTTATCCTGTTCATTGGCTTGTTTGTACTTGCAGAAATTGTGCTGCGCTTATGTGGCATGCGCGCCGGCACATTGCTCAATGATTTTAAGCCGGAGACTCACCCTGTTTACCAGGCGCGTTTTCTGAGCGACCGCTCAGGGATCAATCACATTCTTGCTTCGAACGAATTGCTTATGGCAGGTAGTGTGATCAATCAGCAGGGATTCAGAGGCTCATTCAATTACACACCGCGCGCGGTGGATTCCGTGCGAAAGGCAAGCGGCAAAGAGATCGTGATGATCATAGGCGATTCGTTTGTAGAGGGTTGTTGCCCCGACAGTGTTTATCATTCTTTCCCTGACATCATCGACCGCAGCGAAGGCTACCGAGTTCTCAACTTTGGTGTAGCCGGCACCGATCCCGTGCAATATGAGCTTGTGGCAAAACACTATGTGCCTGCACTAAAACCGGATCATGTGGTGGTTGCCTTTTATTTCGGCAACGACATCCTGCAATACAACCGGACACCAAGTCCAGGAGTGCCACTCTTCTTTCCTTTCAAAGATAATAAATGGCTGTTCGGAGTAGCGCCCAACGATCTTTCGCAAAAATTAAATTACAATTTAAAAACAGCGGATGAGGCGTACACTTTCTACATGAATCATTACACCTTAGGCGGGAGCAACAGGAACATCATCGAGAAAGCACTTGGTTACAGTGTTATTTTGTCGAAGATTTACCTCTACACCGAATACAGTATCGCCAAACGCCGCTGGCAGAAAAAGAATCCGGGGATGCATATCGACGATAGCCAGATCAACCAGATCTCTTATAATAACCTGAACAACATCCGCAGGGTTTGCGACTCGGCTCACATCCCCCTAACCATTGTGGGAATTCCTGCACCCAAGGAATGTGAAGACGGCGCCAGGCTAAAAATCAAATACAAGGATATTTTCAAAGACCTTCCCTGGCATGTTCCTTCCTACTTAACAAGCGACGATTATGACGGCATGAGCGAAGCCAATCATTTTAATAATCAGGGGCATCAGAAGTATGCCGTGTTTTTAAAAACAATTCTGGATCACGCACACTCAAACTCTAACCTAACTGTTGCCGATGAATAAGGCCCTGCTTTTTTTTGCAAAAAAATTGCGGTTGAGCAATCCCTGGAAATTCAAAGCTCCGGTGCTGATGGCTGTTCCTTACCTGGTGTTTTTAATGAGCGGCGATACAGGCCATCAGGCATTCCTTGCGGTACTGGCTTCCGTTACCATCATTGTTGGGGTAGCGGGCCTGGGCTATTTAAGCAACGATCTCGGCGACCGTGAGAAGGACGCTGCGATTCAAAAAGAGAATGCGACCACAGGCTTAGCATGGAGCAATATTGTATTATTGTTCCTTCTATTCCTGGCGCTTGCCATTGCTCCCTGGCTTTACCTTCCCTTTACCTTACAAAGCCTGTACCTTTTGCTCTTACAGTTTTTCCTGTTCTATGCTTATGCTTTTAAGCCGCTCCGCCTGAAGGAACGTAACTTCCTGGGAGTGATTGCCGATGCCTCATACGCCCACCTGGTACCTGCGCTGCTGGCGGCTTACACATTTTATACCTTCACGGGCAGGCACATGTCGCAGGATGTGCTGTTACTCTCTGTGCTTTGTAGCTGGCAAGTGCTGCTGGGCATTCGCAACATCTGTTTTCACCAGCTGAAAGATTATGAGAATGATATAACCTCAGGCACACGTACCTTTGTCACAAGTTATGGCCTTCAGAAAACAACAGCCCTGATCACAAGGATCATTCTTCCTCTTGAGCTGCTTGGCTTCCTGGCCTTCGTCGCTCTTGTATCATTTGCATTTCCTCTTTTGGCTGCGTTGATTACTGCTTACTGGCTTTATAAGTTTTTCTCCGAAAGAAAAGCCATCCCTCAGTTCAATTACAGGGACTATGCCTACAAATTTCTCGACGACCTTTATATCCAATGGCTGCCCCTGGCTATCCTGCTGTTGCTCTGTTTCCGCTCTCTTCAGTTTTTACCGGTACTCATGCTTCACAGTCTTCTTTTCAGAAGTGAGCTGAAAACCGTTTTCATCACACGTTTCAAATTGATGTTCCTGCAATCCTCCCGATGAACCTGGCGATCATATCTACCAATAAGGATAAGTATTCCGAAACCTTCATCCATAACCATGTGAAGCGTTTGCCGGGAAACATACACCTGTTGTTCGACGGCTACCTGCCAAAGCAGTATAGCAGCGATAAAGGCCTGACCTCCGGCTCCCTTTCGGGTTTCAGGAAAAAGAACTGGCTAAGGCTCTTCAGGTCGAAACCCAATCCGCACAGGGAATTAAGGACAGGGCTTGAGCGGTACCTGAAGCATCACCGGATCGATGTGTTGCTTTGCGAGTACGGGCCGGGCGGCGTGGAGATGCTCCCGGTAGCGCAGAAGCTGAACATTCCGCTGGTGGTTCATTTTCATGGTTACGATGCTTACCGGAACGATATTTTAACTTCTTATGGAAGACATTACAAAAACCTGTTTGCTTATGCCGGCGCTGTGATTGCCGTTTCCGGCCACATGCAGGCACAACTGATTGCCCTGGGATGTGATGCAGACACTTTGCACATGCTTCGCTATGGCATCGACACTTCTGTATTTAAGATCATGGCAACCAGGCGGGAAGAGCGCACGTTTGTAGCCTGCGGACGGTTTGTGGAAAAAAAAGCACCGCAGCATACCATCAGGGCTTTTAAGCAGGTATTGGGGAAATTTCCGGACGCAAAGCTCATCATGATCGGCGACGGCGAATTACTCGATGCCAGCATGGCACTCGTTCTTGAGCTGAAGATCAGCGGATCGGTTGAATTTACAGGGGTTTTAAGCCAGCCGGAAATCGCCGGGATCTTTCACCGGGCAACGGCCTTTGTACAGCATTCGGTGATCTCTGCAATGAATGATTCGGAAGGCACGCCCTTAACCATCATGGAAGCGATGGCTTGCGGCCTGGCAGTTGTGACCACCAAACACGGGGGAATCCCTGATATTATCAAAGACGGAGACACCGGTTTTCTGGTGGATGAGCATGATGTGGATAAGATGGCGGAGCGCATGTGCAGAATCATCTCAGACCCCGAGCATACAAGGCTCATGGGCGAAAGGGCTGCGCAACAAGTGATGAAAGAACATTGCTTGTTAAAGTATACGGATGAGCTGTGGCGGATTATTAAACTTCAAAAAAATAATTAAGTTTGTGAAAAAAATGAGTAACATGAAGGCCTTAGTGCTCGGAGCAGGCGGATTTATTGGAAACCATTTGGTATCCCGCCTTAAATCCGAAGGCTACACCGTATATGGCATCGACCTCAAAAAACCTGAGTTCAGTGAAAGCGAATGCGATCTCTTTATCATCGGTGACTTAAGAGACAGGGAGTTTTGCAAAAAGCACATCACCGCCCGGTTTGATGAAGTGTACCAGCTGGCCGCCGATATGGGCGGTGCCGGCTACCTCTTCACCGGCGAAAATGATTTCAACGTGATGCACAATTCGGCGCTGATCAACCTGAATGTGAGCCAGCTCGTTATTGAACTACAGATCAAAAAAATATTTTATTCCTCTTCTGCCTGCGTGTATGCCCGGCAAAACCAGGTGGATCCTCAAAATCCTTATTGCAAGGAAGACTCGGCCTACCCTGCCGATCCTGACAGTGAATACGGCTGGGAAAAATTATTCAGCGAGCGCCTGTGGCTCTCTGCACACCGCAACTACCAGGTGCCGGTGAGGATCGCGCGCTTTCACAATGTGTATGGTCCGGGTGGCATTTTCAGCAACGGCAAAGAAAAAGCACCTGCAGCTCTCTGCCGTAAAGTAGCAGAAGCGCCAGACGGCGGAGAGATTGATATCTGGGGAACAGGCGAGCAAACCCGCTCCTTTTTATACATCAGTGATTGCCTCGACGGCATTCGCCGATTAATGAACGCTGATTTCACCGGGCCGGTCAATATCGGCTCCGAAGAACGGATCTCCTTAAATGAGTTTGCAAGGCTCATCATTTCTATTTCCGGGAAAACACTTTCCATCAAACATGTGGATGGTCCTGTAGGCGTGAACGGGCGCAGCTCTCACAATACACTTGCCCTGGAAACCATGAACTGGGAACCGAAGGTATCCCTGGCAGAAGGCATCAGCAAAACGTTTCAGTGGATCCGGCAACAGGTGCAAATCCCGGTTTCCTAAACGCAGAGCCTATGTCCAACAGCCACAACCCCTACTTATCTGTTGTTGTCACCTCACGCAACGACAACCACGGAGGCGATATGCTCAAGCGCATGCGCATGTTTGTACGCGCCCTCATTCATCAATGCAATGCCTACAAACTTCCCTGTGAGCTGATCATGGTGGAATGGAATCCCATCAAAGGCGAAAAGCTCCTGAAGGACGTATTGCCTGCAGCCACCGAACAGGATTACCTGTCTATCCGTTATATCCTCGTCCCGAACGAGCTTCATCATACCCTCGCCTTTTCTCAGCAATTGCCGCTGTTCCAGATGATCGCCAAGAATGTAGGCATCCGGAGAGCGACCGCTGATTTCGTCTTATGCACCAACGTCGATATTATTTTTTCCAATGAGCTGTTTGCCCGTTTGGCGAAAAGAGATCTGAAAGAAAATTATTTTTACAGGGCCAACCGTTGCGATGTGCCCGTGACGATCGATGAGAACTGGACGGTACAGGAGCAGCTGGAATTCAGCAGAAAAAATATCCTGAAGCGGAATGGAAAAAACCACCTCTACCCAAATTTTTCAGGTGAGCATGGCTTCCTGCAAAAGTATTTCATCTTCATTCCCCTGTTGCGCCTGCTGTCGCGCATTAAAGCCTTGTATGCGACTTCTGCTGTCGACAGGCTGAACACACTGGATAAGGATGCCTGCGGCGATTTTACCCTGATGAGCAAACAGAACTGGATAGACATCGAAGGCTATCCCGAACTGGAAGTGTATTCCCTTCACATCGATTCGATGGGAGTGATCGCCGCCGAGGCATTGGGCATGAAGCAGGTCATCTTTAAGCCCTGGGAATGTACCTATCACATTGAGCATAGCAATGGCTGGGAATTTAAAACGCACCTCGAGCGTGTGATGTTTTATACGAACAAGCCGGTGGTGGATTGGTGGGCCATCCGCGAGGCCGGGGTCGATCTCATTGCACACAAAAAAAAATTCGGGATCAACAAACCCACCTGGGGCTTTGCCGATAAGGACCTGCAGGAGATCTCCTGACAAACAACAACACGTATGGAAAAAATTGCGATCATAGGAGTTGGAAGATTAGGACTTTGCCTGGCATTGAACCTGGAAGCCTGCGGCTACAGCGTATTGGGGATCGATCTCTCGCAGGAATACGTCGACGCGCTCAATCAAAAACGTTTTCAGTCGAACGAAGCGCAGGTGACCGACTATCTGAATTCGGCCCGGCAATTCAGAGCTTCCACAGAGCTCGCCGGCATTTTTGAGGAGAACATTCAAACGATCTTTATTGTTGTTTCCACACCATCACTTCCTACAGGTGAGTTCAGCCATGCCTACATCGATGCCATCGTCGATCAGCTCGCCCAACATGGGAAACGGGAAACGCCGCATCACCTCATCATCAACAGCACCTGCATGCCGGGCTATTGCTCTTCTATCGAAGAAAAATTAAATGCCTTAAACTATACGCTCACCTACAATCCCGAATTTATTGCCCAGGGCAGCATTATCCGCGACCAGCAGTATCCCGACCAGGTGCTCATCGGCGGATCGGACCTTAGGGCGATCGACAGCCTGAAAGCGATCTACGGCAAGCTGTGCAAAAACTCACCACGCTATTGTGTGATGTCGCTGATCAGTGCCGAGATGACCAAGCTCGCTACGAATTGTTTTTTAACGACCAAGATCGCCTTTGCGAATGCCATCGGTGACATTGCCCAGAAAGCAGGCGCCGAGCCGGAAAAGATCCTGGAAGCCATTGGTGCCGATTCGCGCATCGGAACGAAATACCTGAAATACGGCTTCGGCTATGGCGGTCCTTGTTTCCCGAGAGATAACAAAGCCTTTACACACTTTGCCGGTAAAGCCGGCTGCAATATGCTCATCAGCGAAGCCACCGATAAAGCCAATGAGGCGCATCACCTGTTTCTAACAGCGCAGTGGCAGAAAGATCATGAGCAACAGGAAGAGATCGTGTTCGACTCCGTGACTTATAAAAAAGGCACCGACATCCTGGAGGCCTCTCAGCAATTGAAGCTCGCAGAAGCCCTTGCCCGCTCCGGCAAAAAAATCACCATCCGCGAAAGCCCGGATGTGATCAAACAGCTCATCGACCTCTACGGCAATTTATTTAGTTACCAGGTTCATGGAAATTAATCCGGCCATCGTCATCAGCGCCTACAACCGGCCACATGCCCTGCAAAGGCTGCTGAATTCCATTGCCGCGGCGCATTATGAAGGCGAAGACATTACTCTGGTGATCAGCATTGACCAGAGTGGGAGCGACAGCGTGAAAACAATCGCCGGAAATTTTGATTGGAAACACGGCACGAAGCAGATCATTTCTCATGCTGAGCACCTTGGACTGAAGCGTCATATCCTGTTCTGCGGAGCGCTTGCCAAAGAGCAGGGCGCTGTGATTGTGCTGGAAGACGACCTGATGGTATCGCCTTTTTTTTATGACTATGCCCGGCAGGCCCATGCGTATTATAAAGACGAGCCCAGTATTGCCGGAATTTCGCTGTACAATTACCAGGTCGCCGAAAGCTGCTTTCTGCCTTTCAAAGCCATCGATGATGGAAGCGAGGTCTACTTTATGCAGGTGGCTTCTTCCTGGGGACAACTCTGGACAAAACGACAATGGGAAGATTTTGAAACATGGTTTGCAAGGCATCCTGAACCAGGAGACGATCCTTCTATCCCCGGCTACATCAGGCAATGGGGCGATCGCTCCTGGAAAAAGCACTTCATTCATTACCTGATTGCCAGCTCTAAATACTTTGTGTTTCCGCGCTTATCATTAAGTACTAATTTTGAGGATGACGGAACGAATGCATCCACGAAACAGGTGTTCCAGGTGCCTTTGCAGCTTGCAAAAAAACAGTATGAGTTCCGGAAGTTTCGTGAATCGCACGCTGTTTATGATGCCTGGTTTGAATTGCTTCCCGCCTGCATCAACCAGGCGAACAAGGCCCTGAGCAACTTTAATTACGAAGTGGACCTCTATGGCACGAAAGAGATTGTCCAAAATGATTTCGATTACATCCTGAGCTCTAAACAAGGTGACAGGGCCGAACAATCCTTTAGTGCCAGCCTCTTTCCATTAGAGACGAATATTGTTCTGAACCTCCCCGGCATAGACCTGGGACTATACCACAAACAGGAGAACCGCTTCAGAAAAAAGACCAGCGCGCTTCACAATTTTCTGGACCGCTTTCATAATGAAAAAGAATACGGTGTATCGGTGATCATCCCGGTGCTAATGCTTCATCCAAACGATCTGAAAACCACGGTAGACTCGGTGATGCGGCAAACGATCAGCGTTGTGGAATGCCTGCTGCTTTGTATTCCGGCACATAAGGAAGCCTTGAAACAGTTTGCCTTATCCTACGACCGGAAGCTGGAGATCATCGTGAGCGAAACAGCTCACAGCACGGCAGCACTTCTATACCAGGGGCTTTCCTGCGCCACCAATGGTATTCTCAGCTGGCTGATGCCCGGCAGTATCTACACGGAGAATGCCTTTGCCGATGCACACTCTATTTTCAAAACACATCAGCTGGTTGCCTGGATTGCGGGACTGGACAAGCCTTCGGCAGAAGAGCGGGATCTGAAGCACCTTGAGATCACTTCCTACCGCCTTAACCAACAGGAGATTTACAAACGCTTAGCGAAGCGGAATTTAGAGACAGACACGCAGCTGCAGTTTTTCAGAAATCATAGCTTAAAAGAATTTAAAGAGAACGAAGCGAACTTATATGATTTGTTCTTTTACATGGCCGAACGCTATCCTTATTACCTGGCAGTTGCCAGGCTGGGAGAACGTGTAAATAGTATTTCAAAACTTCCGGAAACAGAAACTGAAAATCTTCTCCTTCGCTATGCGCACTTCAAGGCCAACAAGGGATTACAGCTTATGCCTGTCCATCTCTTCATGAAAATTCCTTTTCTTTTAACGCGCTCCAAATACCTGCTGAGCACGTATCTAAAACACTTTCCTGATGTGTTACGGGCGGATGAAAAACACCATACTTTTTACTTCAGCAAATTCTAAATGATCAAAAAGGAATAACCCTGATTTCTTCTTACGTAGTTGTTACAGGGAAATCCCGAGGGATTTGTATTTCGCATACTTTAATTTGTCGTTCATCCCAAAACCATCTATTTACCTGATGAACGCTTTGTTTTTTAACACTTGTGAGATTATAAATGAATACATTCGCGTAAAATTTTTACAAAAAAATGTAAATGAAAAAAGCTTTATACTCCCCCATCTTATTTATTCTTCTAGCATTTTCTTCCTTACACATCCACAGCCAGTGTAACCTTACGTATTATGCCGGCATCGGTGTGGCAAATACCGGAACAACGTTTGCGACATGGTCCAATTTCGGCCCGGGACAATACTTTGCCTGGCCTGTGCTGAATGGTGGGAGCTATGCCCTCAGTACCTGCGGCGCACCAATCAATACGCAGATCACCTGCTGGGATGCTTCGGCGAGCACCGTTGTGCTTTACAATGACGACAACGGCCCCTTCTGCTCCGGTACCTCGGCGTCGATGAACAATTACGTGCCGAATTTTACGAATTATATGTATGTGCAGGTAACAGAATCCAACTGCGCAGCGGGTGGTACATCTTCTATCAATTTATACCTGCGTCAGAACAATAACCTTGTATTCACTTCATCCAACGCGCCATTGTGCTCCGGGCAAACCCGCAACCTCACGGCAACTCCAGCCAACGTAGGCACTACACCGGGAGGTTATGGCAATCCAGGAACCTTTTCCGGAACAGGAGTTTCAGGCAATGTATTTACAGCGCCGATTGTTGCCGTTCCTACTACTTACACGATTACCTATACGTTCGGTTATGTAAGCCAAACCCAAACGATCCTGGTGAACCCAAGTTGTTTGCCGGGCGAAGCATTGAATTTCGACGGCATTGATGACCGGGTAACACTGGGCCCTTTCAGCATTACCGGTGCAGCTCCGCGTACGGTGGAGTTCTGGTTAAAAACAGCGAATACCGGCAGTTTCCAGAATCCTTTCTCATCAGGAAATCCTGCGAACAGCCAGGCTTTCAACGTTAAAGTAACACCTACCGGTCATTTAGGCTTTATGGGTTTCAACAATGACAATTATCCTTCCAGCGGAACAATCATTGCAGACAATACATACCACCACATCGCCCTCAGCTATAACGGCACGCTCATGAGCGCTTATATAGACGGGAACCTGGAATGGAGTTTCCCGACCGTTCTTGCCACCACAGGAACGATCAATCGGCTCGGAGCTTCCAATCATACCGGGGCTGAACAATACTTCGCGGGCACCATCGATGAGCTGCGGGTATGGGACGTAGCCCGCACACAATGTGAGATCAACCAGTATAAATCCTGTGAGATCCCGACAACAGCCACAAGCTTGCTGGTCAACTACCACTTCAACCAGGGATTAAGAGGAGGAGCAAACCCAACCGTTACCAGCTTAACAGACAATTCAGGAAACGGCTATAACGGAACATTGAATTCATTTGCCTTAACCGGATCAACATCCAACTGGATCGCACCGGGCGCTGTTGTCACCGGCTCTGCCACCCCTGCCAACTTCACTCCTACCATTACTGTGAACAGCGGGGCTATCTGCTCCGGCAACTCGTTCACCATGACTCCTTCCGGTGCTCCGACTTATACGTTCAGCAGCGGAAGCGCAGTCGTATCTCCGACCATAACAAGCTCTTATACGGTAACGGGCAGCACTTCCGGATGTACCAATACAGCTGTAAGCAGCGTGACGGTAAATACCTGTGCACCGGCGGCGGCGCTTGATTTCGACGGCTCCAACGATCTGGTGAGCATTGGTAACACGATGAATGCTATCCTCGATCCCTTAAATAAAATAACCGTGGAAGCATGGGTTAAGCCATCTACCGTTAGCGGTCTCGGGGTAATTGTGGGTAATTACTCCAACCCTTCCAATCAAATGCAATTTCTCTTGAGAAGAGATTTTGATCAGTATGCCTTCTGGGTAGATGACGGAACCGGCTTTAAAGTTGTAAACTCACTTCCGGCAAGCGTTGTTACCGGCACCTGGCAGCACGTAGCCGGAGTATGGAATGGATCCAGTATGTTTATATATTTGAATGGCGTATTACAGGGCACAACAACGGGCGTTGCCGGTTCAAGTTTTGCATCGACAGGAGATCCTGTGATTGTGGGATTCAATAACCGTAACGAAAACTTTAGCGGTGCGATCGATGAAATGAGGATTTGGACGGTAGCAAGAACACAATGTGAGATCAATACCTACAAAAAATGTGAGATTCCAACCACGGCAAGCGGCTTATTAGCCAATTACCATTTCAACCAGGGCCTTGCCGCCATTCCTAATCCGGGAGTTACAACATTAACCGATGCTTCAGGAAATGGTTACAACGGAACACTGACTAACTTTGGCTTAACAGGAGCTACATCCAACTGGGTTGCTCCGGGTGGTGTTACTTCAGGTTCTGTAACGCCTTTATCACTTCCAACATCTACGATCAGTGCAAGCCCTGCCCTCTGTAACGGAGGTAACGGAACAGCAACCATTACTGTTTCCGGCGGAACACCGGCCTATACCTATTCCTGGTCTACAGCGGCAAGCACCTCTACCATTTCTTCTGTAGCGGGTGTCAAAACCGTGACTGTGACGGATGCCAATGCTTGTACAACAACGAACAGCATTAGCATCACTCAGCCATCGGCCCTGTCAACGGCAACAGCTGTAGCCAATGCCTTATGCAACGGTGGAAGCACCGGGTCGGCTACTGTCACAGCGTCAGGAGGAACAGGCGCTTATACCTATTTATGGTCGACAGCAGCAACCACCTCAGTCATCACCGGGCAAACAGCCGGCGTCAAAACAGTTACCGTCACGGATGCCAATAGCTGTACCGGAACCAATTCCGTAACGATTACACAACCTTCTTTACTGATTGCCTCTGTTGCTGTTACGACCATTGTGTGTAACGGCGGAAGCACAGGCTCAGCTACAGTCACAGCATCAGGTGGCACAGCAGGCTATACGTATTTATGGTCGACCGCAGCCACTACCTCAGTGATTGCCGGTCAAGCTGTAGGCATAAAAACAGCAACCGTTACCGATGCCAATGGATGTACAGCCGTAGCCACGGGAACTATTGTTCAGCCATCAGCCTTAGTAACCAGCACAGCAGTTACCAATGTCTTATGCAACGGCGGCAGCACAGGCTCCGCCACAGTAACAGCATCAGGTGGCACAGCAGGTTATACTTACTTATGGTCGACCGCCGCCACAACATCGGTGATCACCGGGCAAATAGCCGGCGTCAAAACGGTAACAGTGACAGACCTTCGCGGTTGTACTTCTACAAAAAGTGTTACCATTACGGAACCGCTTGCCCTGACAACTTCCACAACAGCTACTAACATTTTATGCAACGGCGGCAGCACGGGATCCGCCACCATCACCGCTACAGGTGGCACAGCAGGCTATACTTACTTATGGTCAACAGCGGCTACCACCTCTGTCATCACCGGGCAAACCGCCGGTGTCAAAACAGTCACGGTAACCGATGCCAATGCATGTACCACAATAAATTCAGTGACGATCACACAACCGGCGACAGCCCTCAGTTCCAGCACTGCTGCCATCAACGTCTTATGTAACGCCGGAAGTACAGGATCTGCCACTATCACCGCTACAGGTGGTACAGCAGGCTATACCTACTTATGGTCAACAGCAGCTACTACCTCCGTCATCACCGGGCAAACTGCCGGCGTTAAAACCGTGACAGTGACCGATGCGAACGGATGCACAACAACAAATAGCGTCACCATCACTCAACCGGCAACAGCTGTCAGCTCAGCAACAGCGGCAACTAACGTCTTATGCTTTGGTAACAGCACCGGCTCAGCCACAGTCACAGCATCAGGTGGCACAGCAGCTTACACTTATTTATGGTCGACAGCGGCTACCACCTCCGTCATCACAGGCCAGACAGCCGGTGTAAAAACCGTAACGGTAACAGACGCCAACGGTTGTACCACAACAAATTCAGTCAGCATCACACAACCGGCAACAGCCGTCAGTTCAGCGACAGCAGTCACCAACGTCTTGTGTAACGCAGGTAGCACAGGCTCAGCAAGCATTACAGCAAGTGGAGGAACAGCAGGCTACACCTACTTATGGTCAACTGCAGCAACCACGTCGGTGATCACCGGACAAACTGCCGGTGTGAAAACCGTAACGGTGACCGATGCCAACGGATGTACGACAACAAACAACGTTACGATCACTCAACCGGCGACAGCTGTCAGTTCCTCAACAGCAGTCACCAACGTCTTATGTAATGCAGGAAGCACAGGATCCGCCACGATCACCGCTACCGGTGGAACAGCAGGCTATACTTACTTGTGGTCGACAGCAGCAACTACCTCCGTGATCACCGGACAAACCGCCGGCGTGAAAACCGTAACGGTAACCGATGCCAACGGTTGTACAACAACAAACAACGCCACGATCACTCAACCGGCCACTGCTGTGGCCTCTACAACAACAGCAGTTCATGTGTTATGTAATGGTGGAAGCACCGGCTCCGCCACGATCACCGCTACAGGCGGGACAGCAGGCTATACTTACTTATGGTCGACAGCGGCAACTACCTCCGTGATCACCGGGCAAACCGCCGGCGTGAAAACCGTGACTGTCACCGATGCGAACGGATGCACCACAACAAATAGTGTCACCATCACTCAACCGGCTACCGGCTTAAGTGCTACTCAAACACAAACCAATGTTACCTGTGTAATTAACGGTAGAGCGGCAGTTTCAGTCAGCGGCGGCACACCGGCTTATACCTATACATGGTCTCCTACAGGTGGAAATGCAGCAACGTCCACTACACTGAGCGCAGGAAGTTATACCTGCAGCATCAGCGATGCCAACAACTGTTCTATTGCCAGCTTATTTACCATCACTGCCAACACGCTTGCCCCGGTTGTAGCAGTAAGCGGAAGTACAGCAATTTGTAACGGCGGGAATGCGACCTTGACCGCCAGCGGCGCCAACACTTATACCTGGAGCACAGGAGCCACAAGCAATTCCGTCTCTGTAAATCCTACGGTAAGTACGACATATTCCGTAACAGGTACCAATACTACTAATGGCTGTACCTTATCTGTTTCTCATACCTTAACTGTAAACCCTAATCCAACAGTTACAGCAACAGCAAGCAGCACCATCATTTGTACATCACAAAGCGCGACCCTGACCGCAGGCGGCGCAGGTACCTATACCTGGAGTACCGGCAGCAATGCCACCAGTATTGTGGTGACACCGGCTACGACCAGCAGCTATACCGTAAACGGTAACGGCCCTGCAGGTTGCCCCGGCAGTGCGACGATCTCTGTTACCGTGGTTAATACACCAACCGTCACCGCTGTGAGCAGCAGCTCTGCCATCTGTGCAGGAGCCAGCGCCACCTTAACCGCCAACGGAGCCAGCACTTATAGCTGGAGCACAGGAGCCACAACGAGCAGTATCGTCGTGAACCCGGCAGCCAGTATCACCTATTCTGTCAACGGCACAGTGACAGCCGGCTGTAACAACAGTACGACAGTGAGCCTGGTAGTGAATACCAACCCAACGGTAAGCATCTCGGCGAGTCAATCTTCCGTATGCCCGGGCCAAACGAGCACCCTGACCGCCAGCGGCGCCACGACTTACA
>CAZIYT010000009.1:0-106502 GCA_964543545.1 uncultured Flavobacterium sp.
CTTTTTTTGCTTTTTCAGTCACCGGTTCGGAGTCTGAATTCTGTAGATAATTTTCACTATCTAATTGACAATCAAATGTTAATTCTGTCGATGATATGTTCATTTGCATTATCTTCGCATGGTTTTTGATAAGCGGTTGAAACCATCACTAGAGGTGAGCTTAGACAAAACATAAAAAGAATGAGAAAATCGGTTTTATTTTTTATCTTTTTCCTATCATTGACCTGTGCTGTGGCGCAGGAAGCTATCAGCTACCAAGCTATTGCCAGGGATAATGCCGGAGCTATCGTTTCCAATCAAACTATTTCTGTGAAGTTCGAGATCCGCCAGGGAAGCATGACGGGCACCAGCGTATTTTCGGAAACACACACGGCCACTACCAACCAGTTCGGTCTCTTCACGCTCAGCATCGGATCGGTGAGCACCAGCCAGTTCCAGGCCATCAACTGGGCGGCGATGCCTTTTTTCATGGAGGTATCCATTGACCCGGCCGGCGGTACCTCGTTTACTTCCGTAGGCAACCAACAGCTGATGAGCGTGCCTTATGCGCTCTATGCTAAAACAGCCGGTAATGCTGGCATTACTCCTACCATCTCTATTAACTCACCTAACACGGTGAGCGCTTCTGCCGGAAGCTACACGATTACAATTCCCGCAGCAGCCAGCTATTCCGCCGGAACAGGCATTGCTATTTCGGGAGGCGTGATCAGCAATACGGCAACAGCCACAACGCCCACGATCACAGGAACAGGGGCAACCACCGTCACCTCATCGGGCAACACATTTACCGTGAGCACCCCTGTGCCGGTGGTGTATACGGCAGGTACGGATATCTCCATTACATCGGGTACGGTAACGAATACGGCTCCCGACAAAACCGTGAGCATTACGGCTGCGGGCTCGGCAACGGTGACCGGCGCATATCCCAACTTTACATTGAATGTGCCTAACGGAACGGTACTTCCCGCTGGAAAGAACGGCCAATTCCTTTATAGCAACGGAACAGTGTGGGATACGATCCCGCGCACCAAATTATATTTCGACGGCAACAACATCGGTATCGGTACGCAATCGCCCATGTCTGATTTTCATGTGAACGGAGGCGGAAGGTTTGACGCCAGTGTAACCACCGTAGATATTTATGCCAATACGATTAAGCTTACGGGTGGAACCAGCGGCCAGGTGCTCACAAGTGATGCCATTGGTAATGGATCGTGGCAAACACCGGCTACCGCTATTCTTACCTATACGGCAGGAACCAAACAACTGAGCGTGACGCATGGCACCGCTGTATCAACCGTTACGATCACAGCGGGCAATGTCAACGGCACCGGAACTCCCGGTGTAGTACCGATGTGGGGCTCAGCGAATACGCTCAGCAATTCCCCGGTGACGACCTTTACCGCAACCGGCGGTGTTGTCATTAATCCCACGCTGGTAGGATCGGGTTCTCCCGCGCAGAGCCTCCAGGTTCATGGGCCTTCTTCGGGGAGTACCTATGTGGCACACTTTCTCCAGGGCAGCAATGTCACGACGGGTATCGGAATCAGCACCCAGCCTGCAGGCGGGCATGCCATCGGTACGCTGAACAACCAGGACCTAGGCTTCTTTACCAATAATACGAACGTGGTCGGAAATTATCCACTCATTCTGAAAACAAGTGGCAGGATAGGCATCGGCAATGTATCGCCGGGTTATCTGCTGGACGTGAATGGTGGCATCAACACGTCTCAGTTCTATAATATGAACGGCCTGGCGGCGGCGCCTCCAACATCCAATGGCGGCGAAGGAAGATTGTATTTCAGTTCAGCCTCTAATAAGCTGATGATGTCGGAGAACGGCGGCGCCTGGGTTCCGGTGGCCAATACCTTATGGACGAAAGGCACTGGTATTTTGTATAATACGACCCTCAGCGATAACGTTGGGATTGGTACCAATGTGCCGGGGAATACACTCGATGTTTTGTCGAACGCAACGGTATCGGCCCTGAGGGCAAAGAACAGCGGAACCGGAAACGGTATTGAAGGAACAACCAGCAGCGCCACGTCGGCAGCGATCCTGGGATACAATGACGGAACGGGACCAAGTATTGCAGGAAGCAAATCCGTTTCTGCGTCTTCGGGTAATGCCGGGCGTTTCGAGATCTTTAGCAGCGCCAATACTTCCGATGCCCTGGTAGCCCTCACACCCGGAAGCGGTGCCGCTATACACGCTACTAATACCAGCTCCAATGCCTTGGCCTCCAATCTTGCTGTATTGATGGAAGACGGGCACCTGAAAGCGAAATTCACAAATGCCATTACAAATTCTGACGTTTCCCTGGGAGCCAATTCATTGGGAACGCTGACCTATGCGACGAACAGCAATGCCGATCAGTCCAACGATGTCCGCGGTGCCATCTCGATGTCAGGCTCCTTTGTGATGTTGCCGGGAAACTCCAAAAGTGTGACGTTCACGGTGGCGTTCAAAAAATCATACAGGAATCCGCCGGTGATTATCCTCACGCCATACGTGCCTGCGGCGTTTCCGGATAACCTGATCGTTACGGCACAAGTGCTCAATACGGCCGGAACCGATTTCACCTTCCGGCTTAATCTTAATTATTTTGGGACAGGGGCCAATATCAACTTTTCTAATTTAACCGTTAATTATTTTGTACTCGAGTAGGCCTATGAGGAATAGTTGTTTTGTTATATCGATGTTCTTTGTCCTGGTTGTGAGATCGCAAAGTATAAGCCCCCAGGTGATTAACGCCGCTGGTGGTGGTGGGCCGGTAGGTACTTCCGGTATGGAGGTGTATTACAATATCGGTGAGCCGTTTTATACAACGCTGAATGGAAACGGACAGTTTATTACACAGGGCTTTCTGCAGCCGGAGGTTGCCGGTGAATTCGGACTTACGGCAAGCGCCTTTATGACACCGGCAAGCTGCGCGGATAAGACCGATGGCAGCATCCGGGTGGAGGCTAAGCTTCCGGCAGGAGCCAACCCGGCAAATTTCAGGATCAGTTATTACTGGAATATGTCTTCGCTTTGCCTGGCAGGAAACACCTGCTCTACGGTAGCCAATCTTCCGGCAGGAACGTATTCGGTGCTGGTGGTATGCGAGTATACCGGTTCGGGAAGCGCAGTGCCAGGCGACTCCGTTAAGCTCAGCGACCTTGTGGTGGGCGGAAGCTCCGAGCCATGCCAGGTCACGGTTTACAATGGCTTTTCACCGAACGATGATGGCGTGAACGATGTATTCTATATCGAAAACATTGCACAATTTCCGGGCAACAAAGTAGAGATTTATAACCGCTGGGGCCAGAAGCTGGCAGAGATTAAAGACTACGATAACACCAACAATGTATGGCGCGGAACAATAGGAGCCTCCACGCAACAGGCACCGGCTGCTACCTATTTTTATATCATAGACCTGGCTAATGGCACAGCACCGCTCAAAGGCTGGCTTGAGCTCACCAACAACAGATAAGGGATTTAAGAAAATGAAGTATTGTATCATCATCTGTTTATTGATTGGGTTTCTAAAGCCGGTAAAGGCCCAGCAGGACCCGCAGTTTTCCTTATACCAGTTCAACCAATTGGCGGTGAACCCGGCTTATGCCGGTGCACGTGATGCGATTGCTGTTGTGGCCGACATGCGGAAACAATGGGTAAGCTTTCCGGGAGCGCCGACCACACTGGCCTTTACGGCACACGCCCCTGTATGGAACAACAAGCTGGGTGTTGGCGTCAATGTCCTGTCGGATCAGATAGGCGCGAAGAGCACGACCGGGGTCTACGGCAATGTGGCTTACATCGTGAAGCTCAACAACAGGCTGAAGCTGTCCTTCGGTCTCCGCGCAGGTTATATCAATTACCGGTTCAATTTTAATAAGGTCAATTATAAAGACCTCAACGAGGCTTCTGCCGCGGGGCTTTCTACCATCAACCGTGGTGCGGCTGATATCGATGCCGGTCTTTACCTGCGCAGCAACTCTTTCTTTGTGGGGATCAGCAGTACGCATCTCAACGGCGCCAGGCTCTATAATAAGGATTATACGGTTACCGGTCTTTCCGGGCAGACACAACAGCTGAATTCTTCCTATGTGCTCATTCCACATTTTTTTCTCACCGCAGGCAAAGCGTTTTCACTTAATGAGAACCTGGTGTTCAGTCCCTCCATCATGCTGAGGTATGTGAAGACCGCTGCTTCGGCCGATCTTAATCTGAATTTCCTGATGTATAAGCGCCTGTGGCTTGGCGCATTCATCAAGCAGGATTACGGTGCCGGAATTCTCGTTCAGGTACATGCAACGGAAAAACTAAGGATCGGTTACACCTACGATGCGGCCATGGGTGGCAAGAAATTGCTGGGCTCTTCCCACGAGATCATGATCGGTTTTGATTTCGGAAACTATAAAACCAAAATTCTATCTCCCAGATTTTTATAGACGTGACGAGGCATTCCTGTTATATTTTATTCCTTTTAGTATTGTCGCTTGCCGGGCTTTCCCAGGCCGGGCCACAGGAATATTCCTTGACAAACCTCGAAAGCCTGAATACAAAACATTCGGAGTTTTCTGCCTATAGCTTTGCCAACACGCTTGTGTACACGGGCGAAAAGCAGATGGACCTGGTAGAGTATTCGACTACCGACGGGCAGCCTTACCTGAGTGTATTATCATCGAAAGTAACCAAAGACGGTTACGGAAAAGCCAGCTCTTTTTCGAAGAGCGTGAACACCAGCTACCACGACGGACCGCTTGCTTTTTCGGCTGATGGTACGGTGCTTTACCTGACGCGGGCGACCTATGTGAAAAAAACGGATAAGAGCTTTGTGAATTATGCCAAGCTTTACACGCTTACGAAGCAGGGCAAAGGCTGGTCGAAGGCTGTGCCTTTTCCTTATAATTCCGATGCGTACTCCTGTGCGCATGCCAGCATCAGTGCCGATGGCAACAGCTTGTTTTTTGTCTCGGATATGCCGGGAGGCCAGGGCGGAAAAGACATCTGGGTGTGCAAAAAAAATGGCGACAGCTGGGATAAGCCGGTAAACCTGGGCTCCGGCGTGAATACCAGGGGTGATGAAATGTTTCCTTACATCCGCAAAGACGGGGTCTTGTTTTTTTCTTCGAACGGCCACCCGGGTTTCGGCGGCCTGGACGTGTTTTCTGCAAGGTATGCGAACTCCGCATGGTTGCTGAAACGCAACGAAGGGCTCCAGCTCAACAGCAGCGCCGATGATTTTGGGATCAGCTTTACGACGGACTCTACCGGCTATGTCTCTTCCAACCGCGAAGGAGGCAAAGGAAAGGATGATATCTATCGCTTTCTTTTCAGAAGTATGTATACCCGGATCGAAGGGCAGGTGTTTCTGACGAAGAATGCAGATGAGCCTGCAAAACAGGTGAATGTATTTTTACTGGATGCTTCCCTGAAGCGCATTGATTCGACAAAGACGGATGAGAAAGGCTATTTCGCTTTCAATGACCTGGAAAATGACAAGGTCTACCTGGCCGAGCTGGAAAGCAACGATGTGAGGTTCAAAAATAAATCGCGCTACTACCTTGCCGGTAAGGACGGAAAGCTGGTGCGTGTTACACACAGGCAGAACGGGATGAACTTTGTGTTCAGGAACCTTCCGGTAGAAGAGAGCAGCATGCCCGATCTTTACGACGATGATGAGCATGATATCAACATTGCCGGAAACATTGTGTTCGGCTCTAACCCGACGAAGCCCGTGGCCGGAAAAAAAGTAACGATCACCAACCAGTGCCATGATATTGTAGAGGAAACCACGACCGATGAGTTAGGGGCCTTTGCTTTCAGGAACCTGCTTCCCGACCAGGACTATTTTCTCACGATCGAAGACTCCGATTTGCCGGAAGATGTAAAAATCATCCTCACCAACAAAAAGGGAAAAGAGGTGAAAGTGCTGCACTCCCACAAAAAGGGCAAGTTTGAGTTCAGGCTGCTTGCCACGGATAAAACGGCGCTCGAGGAGCTGGTGGTGGAAGACAGTGAGCTGATCATGAACCTGAAAGGCAGTGTGTACGACCAGGATAGAAATCCGCTGTCCAATGCCAGGATCATCATTTTTGATAAGGATAAAGTCATTCAGAATATCCTGACCGACGAAAAGGGCCGGTTCGAATTCCGTAACCTCAGCGCCGATAAAGATTACCTGTTTAGCCTGGATGATAGCGAAAATAAATTCACAACTGTTTCTAAGATCTACATTGCCGACTCAAAGGGCAGAATCTACAGGGAATTGCGGAAAGGAAAGAACCACAAGTATGAATACCACTTACTGGAAGTAGACAAGTCGGCGCTGGGAGATTTCTCGGTGGACGATCCCTGGCTGGAAGTGCTGAACATGAAAAACAGGGGCGATCATGCAGCCATGACGATCATCGAAAACGTTACCTATGAGAAAGGCGGTTACAAGCTCGATGAAACCGGCACTAACATTCTTGATAAAGTGATCTCCGTGTTGAAGGCCGATCATAGCCTGAAGATCGAATTAAGCTCACACACCGATTCGCAGGGCTCCGATCAGTATAACCTTCAGCTGTCGCAAAAGCGGGCGAAAGCGGCTGTGGATTACCTCGTAACGAAAGGCATTTCCAAAGACAGGCTCACTGCCATCGGATATGGCGAAACCCGCTTGCTGAATGCCTGCGCCAATGGCGTGGAATGCACCGATGAGCAGCATGGCATCAACCGCCGTACCGAGTTTAAGATCCTCGATTCGCAGAAGCCCTGACAGGTTGTGTGACATCGAACACGGATACTTTTTGTTTCATAGCTTTTATCCCGTTCCAGATACCGATGTCAGGGCGTGATCTTTAGAATTGAAGGCCGGAGTTCCGCGCCAGGGATTGCAGTGGAAATCCTTTTTGCGGTCTCTTTGCAAAAAGATTGCAACGTAAAGCCTCACGACACGTCGTGGCGGGCGCCCCATACATGAAGCGTAAATTACCGTCAGCCATGTATTTTCTATGATAGCTCTGGAATTATTTCTCATGCTGCATGGAACAAATCATGACTAAGGTCTGAGCAGTTTCTGATAAGTCCTGTATATATTTGCCGGGCTGTACTTTTTCCTTTCCTGAAAAATGATGATATTGGATACCTCAAACCATCCTGAGATGAATTACATTTTATTCGACGATTATTCCAGGTTAAACCTGTTGCCTTTTACCTATACCAAGCCTGTGTGCGAGCTCAGAACAGGTATTCTCACCATCCGCGAAAAATGGGAGCTTGAGCTGCAGGCCAGGGTAAGCTTCCATACGCAGGCTTACCTGTCTGGAAAATTTCCCCTGAAAACGGAAGGCGATAACCTTTTCATCAATGGAAAGATCTCTCCCACAGTAGACTTGCTGGCATTGGTGAAAGCCTTGAGTCAAAACGAAGGCATTCGGAGGGGGAATGATCTGCTGGCCTGGCGCAGCGATGGTGTCGGCAGCTTCGATGCAGAAGCGCTCCTGGGCAAAGCGCGTGAGGTGGAAGTGGACTATATTTCCATGAAGGATGTCTGGAATTTTTTCTCGAAAAATGATGCCGCCATCAGGCAGGATTTCGAGCGGCTTACCAAAGGAAAAACCTCGCAACCTTTATCTGCTACGAATACGGTGATCGGTGATGCCGGGCTGATTTTCCTGGAAGAAGGAGCCATCGTAGAGGCGAGCATCCTCAATACAAAGCCAGGACCCGTGTATATCGGCCGTGATGCCGAAGTGATGGAGGGCAGCGTGATCCGCGGGCCATTCAGCCTTGGGGAACATGCCGCGTTGAAGCTGGGTACGAAGATCTATGGACCTACCACGGTTGGCCCGCACAGCAAAGTGGGCGGTGAGGTAAACAATTCGGTGGTGATGGGCTATAGCAACAAAGGACACGACGGCTTCCTTGGCAATAGCGTCATCGGCGAATGGTGTAACCTGGGCGCAGATAGCAACAACAGTAACCTGAAAAACAATTACGGCAACGTCAAATTATACAATTACAAAAAAGACCAGATGGTCGACACCGGTCTGCAGTTCTGCGGCCTGATGATGGGCGACCATAGCAAATGCGGCATCAATACCATGTTCAATACAGGGACGGTAGTGGGCGTTGGTGCTAATATTTTTGGAGGAGGCTTTCCGCCGACACACATTCCGTCGTTTGCCTGGGGAGGTGCCGAAGGCATGGAGGTATACAAGCTTGATAAAATGCTGGAAACGGCCAACAGGGTGTATGCCAGGAGAAATACGACAGTGTCGGAAGAAGAAGCCGCCATCTTAAGAACCGTGTTCGCCGATACGGAAAAGTACAGAAAAGAATTTTAAAGTGTGGTTTCGATGGTGACTGAGGCTCTCGAAGTCACCGGCAGATGCAGCACCATACAAAAAACAAAAACATCCCGTTGCGGCAAGCGCAACGGGATGTTTTATGATGAGAAAATTTTTTATTGAAGGATCAGTTTTTTAGTATAGGTTTTTGTGCCGTCGGAAATCAGCGCAATGTAAGCGCCTTTCGGGAAGCTGCTGAGGTCGATGTGCGTTCCTTCGCTTTGCAGAACTTTTTCTCCCATGATGTTATACACTTCTACGCTTGCTTTTGCTGCCTCCTGGGAGAACAGGACCGTAAACCTGCCGGTTGAAGGATTCGGATAGACCTTTACATCCTGTACGCTTTTTCTTTCTGAGCTTTCAAAACCTACCGTAGAAGCGCTTTTATAAACCTTCCAGTAAGGATTGTTGGTTGGGCTGAATACCTTCTCATAACCCGAAGCATCGTTTTGTGCCGTCACGATCAGGTCCGGTTTTTTATCCCCGTCAATATCCGTTGTGCTCCAGGATTGGTTGTTGTTGGTGCTATTGGTCGAGGCAAGTCCAAAGGTAGCATTGTATCCCCAGTTTCCGGTGCTGTTGTATAAGCCGCCCACAGGTACCGTCCAGTTGGTAACCGTTGCCGAAAAACGCGTGCCGGTGTTGAGGTAAGCTTTCCAGTAAGGGTTGATGGTAGGGCTGAATACTTTTTCGTAGCCTGAGGCGTCGTTTTGTGCGCTCACCACGAGGTCGGCCTTGCCGTCGCCGTCAATGTCCATTGTGCTCCAGGTTTGGTTGTTGAGCGTGCTGCTCGATGAGGCATCTGCGCTTGTATTATTATAACCCCAGTTGCCCGCGGAGCTGTAATACCCGCCCACAGGAATCATCCAGTTGCTGGCCGTGGTGGAGAAGCTGGTGCCGTTATTGAGGTACACGATCCAGTAGGGATTGTTGGTCGGGCTGAATACCTTTTCGTAACCCGACGCATCGTTCTGTGCCGTGATGATCAGGTCCGGTTTTTTGTCACCGTCAATATCCATCGTGCTCCAGGATTGGTTGTTGAGCGTACTGCCGGATGAGGCGTTTCCGAAGGTGGCATTAAAGCCCCAGTTGCCGGTGCTGGAATAATAGCCGCCCGGGGGAACACGCCAGGTGGTAGGCGTTGCGGAAAAACCTGTGCCGGTGTTCAGGTACACGATCCAATAAGGATTATTCGTAGGGCTGAATACTTTTTCGTAGCCGGAAGCATCGTTCTCTGCCGCAACGATCAGGTCAGGCTTATTATCCCCGTTCATGTCCATCGTGCTCCAGGTTTGATTCTGGATGATAGAGTTAACGGATGCGGAGCCGGATGTATTATTGAATCCCCAGTTTCCGTTGCTGTTGTATAATCCGCCTGCCGGCACAGGCCAGTTGGTAGCCGTGCCCGAAAAACCCGTACCGGTATTAAGGTATACTTTCCAGTAAGAATTATTGGCAGGGCTGAATACCTTATCGTAGCCGGAAGCATCGTTTTGGGCAGTTACCACGAGGTCCGGCTTATTGTCGCCGTTCAGGTCCATCGTAGCCCATGATTGATTATTGACGATGCTGTTTGTGGAAGCATTCCCGTAAACGTTATTAAAGCCCCAGTTTCCGGAAGTATTGTATAAGCCCCCTACCGGCACGGGCCAGTTGGTAGCCGTAGTCGAAAAGCCGCTGCCGTTGTTGAGGTAGACTTTCCAATAGGGATTATTGGTCGTGCTGAAATTTTTATCATATCCCGAAGCATCGTTTTGTGCCGTCACGATGAGGTCTGCCTTGCCATCCCCGTCAATGTCCATGGTAGACCAGGTTTGATTATTGTTGGTATTGTTGCTTGAGGCGCTTGCGCTCAGGAGGTTAAAGCCCCAGTTTCCGGAGGTGTTGTATAAGCCGCCAACCACCACATTCCAGTTGGTGCTGGTGGTTTGGAAGCCTTGTGCCAGTGCGGGAGAAGCGCTCAGCGCCATGCCGGCCAGCAAGGTGCATACATTGTTTAGTAACTGTGTTTTCATAGGTTGTATTTAAAATGGTACTCTGTTTTTTTGACTCCGCAAATGAGTTTTTATCTGCATGGATGACCTGCAAGGCACCCAGGCATTTGCCCTGCAAAAATAAGGTCTTTAGAAACAAAAAAGTTTTGCAATGTATATTCGTCCCAACCTGGCAAGTATCCGTTGTGCTGGCTTGAAAATGCGTTTTATTGGACAAAAATGAGGACGCTCTGACCTGAACGCCAAAAACCGTTTCACGGAAATCAGGAGATTTGCGAAACGGTTTGGAGAGAAGAATACGGGGATTATTGGTTGTAAGCGTCCTGCAATTTCTGAATCTCGATCTTTCCCATCTTCAGCATAGCTTGTACCACCTGGTTGGCTTTTTTAGCATCCTTGTCGCCCATCAGTTTTCCCAAAGCCGATGGAATGATTTGCCAGGACAGGCCGTACTTATCTTTCAGCCAGCCGCATTTGCCCGGCTCTCCGCCATTGGCCGTAAGCTTGCTCCACAGCTCATCCACTTCCTCCTGCGTTTCACAATTCACATACAGCGAAATGGCAGGAGTGAACTGGTAGATCGGGCCTCCGTTGAGCGTATGGAAATGACGGTCTTCGATCCGGAAGCTGCCGCCGAAAACCTTGTCGCCAACACGGTTGATGCTGGTAATTTCAGAATCTTTAAAAACAGAAGTGTAGAATGTCATTGCTTCTTCTGCCTGGTCGTTGAACCATAAAAATGGAGTGACGTTTTGCATGGTGTGGATTTTTTAATGATTAGTGTTTAGCAAAGGTAGGAGAACACCATAAGCTTTGAATGTGCAATAGCGACATTAAAAAGGTGTATTGCGACAGGAAGATGAATGGGAATCTGTTTGCCGGATGAAACCGCAAAGAGCGCGGGGTATTCGCTAAGAGCGCAGAGAGGTTTGATGGGCATCAGTCCTTCCGCGTCCTTTTTTAATATTTCTCAGCGACCTTCGCGTCTTCTTTGCGCTTCTGCGGTCAATTATTTTTTGAGAACCAGGTCCGCTTTCTTTAGCTTCAGGTTATTGTTGAGGCTTGACGAAAATGTGGCCAGCACGGTGTATTTACCGTCTTCCTTAATGTCGATGGTATGCATCTGCCCCGAAAAGCTCCATTTGGTTTTTCCCATCACCGTTGTTTTCACTTCTCCAACCGTGATCTTTTTTTCAAACGGGTTCAGATCCGGAACAACCAGTGTATCGGTGCCTTTCACAAGCCTGATGCTATAGATCATGTCAACAGCTCCATCGTACTCAAGATCCATATCGACCCAGAAGCGCAGGATCTCGCCCTGTTTCAGGCTCAACTCCATCTTTTTCCATTCTGGCCTTACATCATCCATTGGCCTGGTAAAAGACAATCTGCCGATTTCTTTGGAGGAAAGCGCCGCGCAGGCCGCTGCGAGGATTGTCAGAGAAATGATAAAGATGTGTTTCAGTGTTTTCATCATGTTATTTTGGTTTAAGGTTTTTTGCTTTTTTGTTTCGGAGTGATCTGGCTTTTTTCAAGTATCACTAAATACGGATGCCAATGATGCAAATGTCATCCACCTGGTCCAGCAAGCCTTTCCAGGTTTCGAGCTGATTTAGTAACAGAGTTTTCTGCTCGTCTACCGGTTTCCCGCTGATGCTGATAAGTAATTCCTTCAAAGGCTTGTACATGAATTTTTTTCCTTTCGGACCGCCAAACTGGTCCGGGAATCCATCCGTCAGGGTATAGATCATATCACCCTTCTTCACGTTGATTGTACGGCAATTGAAAGGCTGATGGTCTTTATCGTGTTTGCCCACCGGCATCTTATCAGGCAATAGCTCCGTGAGTGTTTGGTCGCTGATATGCCATACAGGATTGTTGGCAGCTGCATAGCTCAGAGTATCCCGTTTGTCGTTCAGGCAGATCAGGCTGCAATCCATGCCATCCTTCCCACCTTCCTGGCTGCCATCATTTTTGAGGTGTTCAATCACAAGACGTCTCGTTTCGAACAGAATGTCATCAGGTCGGCTGAAATCTTTGCTGGTAGCCTCGTTCAGGCAGGCAATGTTGAGCATGCTCATGATGGCACCCGGTACGCCATGGCCTGTGCTATCGGCCGTTACAAGGGCGAAGTCGCCACTGCTGAGCTTTTTTGCCCAGTAAAAATCACCGCTGACAATATCTTTTGGCTTGAACAGGATGAAATAGTCCTGGAGGTGTTCCCGGAGGAGTGTTTCACTCGCCAGCAGGCTTCGCTGGATGCGCTGAGCATAGTTAATGCTATCGATGATCTCTTTCTGTTTTTCTTCGATTTGCAGATTTTTTTCTTCTACCAGTTCTTTTTGTTTGGAAATAATTTTGTTCGCTTTTTGATTTTCACGCAATCCGCGATATATAATTACTGAAAATACGCTGAGCAGCAGGAGGCCACCCGTGACACTGTAAATGATGAGGTTTTGCCGTTTTTTATCTTCCGAAGCTTTGAGCGCCAGGGTTTCGTTTTCGAGTTTGGAGGCGGCTTTAATCTCAATTTCCTTTCGGTTATATTCATTTTCATATTGGGTCTTTAGTACCGTTTTTTTGCTTTCCTCATTCCGGATGCTGTCCTTCATCTGGACATACAATTCATGAATGGCAAGGGCATCCGCCGGCCTGCCCAGTTTCTTATAAGCATTGTAAAGATTTCCGGAAGCGATCAGGATGATGGAAGGGTAGCCATTTTCTTTTGCCATGTGGAGCGATTTTTCATAGAAAGAAACGGCTTCTGCCATTTGTCCTTTCTTTTCATATAATGCGCCTATGTTCCGGTAAGAGCCCGACAAGCCTTTACTGTTTTTTGTTTGTTCGAATATGTGCAGCGCTTCCGTGTAATAAGCAAATGCTTTTTCCAACTCCCCGCTTTCCATCAGGAGATTTCCTGCGAGGTTAAGCGCCTGAGCCAATGTCAGCAGGTCTTCAAGCTCTCGGCTAAGGGCTATCGCTCTTTCGAAATGAGTCATGGCTTTTGCATATTGCTTCTTCAAACCATAACCATAGGCGATGTTAATAAGAGAATATTGCTGTCCTGTTTTATCCTGTATCTCTTCTCGTAGCTTCAACGCACGCAGGTGATATTCCATGGCTTTTTGATGATCGCCTTCTTCCTGGTATATGGCGCCCAGGTTATTCAGCGAATGCGCGATGTCCTCCTTGTTTTTCAGTTCCTCACGAAGCTTCAGGCTTTTGGTTAAATAATCAAGGGCCTGTATGTTTCCCTGCATATTCAGCAGGTAACCAAGATTGTTGTATGTGTTGGCAAGTCCGTCCTTATCCTTTGCCAGTTCCCGGTGCACAAGCGCCTTGCGGTAGTAGGATTCGGCTTCTCCCTGCCGGTTAAGGATCTCACAGATATAGCCAAGGTTATCATAGGCAGACCCGGCCCCCTTGCTATCCCTGTTTTCCAGGAAAAGCCGGAGAGCCTTCGCATAATAAGCCCTCACGCTGAGGCTTTCGCTTTCCGGAATAGCAGCGCCAAGATTATTGTAGATATAGGGCAGGATATGTTTGTAGAATGTTTTTTCTTCCGTCGAACCCTGTTGCAGGTTCTTTTCAGCAATGGCTTTCGCCTTGTTCCATAAAACGGCTGATGAATCGGGGTTAAGAAGATAGATGCTCTCGCCCCAATAATTATAGAGCATACAGCGGGTTGTATCCTGCGTGGCATGTTTCAAGGCAGTGGCGATGGAGTCGGTGTTGCTGGTTTGGGCATGGACCGGATAAGCTATTGCCAGCACCAGGGTGAGCAGGATGGTTGCTTTGAAGAAAGCCTTGAGCATAGGTCTGAATAAAGGTATCATTGGTTAAACCAAAAATAAAACTTTTATTCAAATCCGGTTCAGCGATCCCGGATTCTTTCGTTTTTTCTGCTTTTTGAGCAGATCATTGCCGGTAGTGGGCTAAAGGCCGGGATCAGGGTTTCTCCCTTCATGAAAGACGCTTCCCCGTGCTTATCAAAAAATTGACCGGATCACAAAGCGTAACCCGGTCAACTCATATATAACAAAATTTAGAAAGGGAATCACCTTAGTGATCGTTGATGACTTTGGCTTTCTCGCCTTTTTTGTAGCGGATCATCAATACCACCGGGATACAGATCAGGATCACAAAGCCTACCATTAAGAAACCCATATCGTAGCTCACCAGCGATTGCTGCTTAAAGAGCATGCCTTCCAGCATCTTGTAAGCCAGTGTTTGTGCTTCTTCCAGCGAATAGCCGGAGCTCAGGAAATTCTGCGTGAGCATATTGACGCGGTCGGAGCTTACGGTGTCGTAGTTATTGATATAGCCCAGCATGTTGCCCCTGATCTGCGAGTTCAGGTTCACCAGGTACACGTTGATGAGCGCAATACCTACGGCGCCGCCCAGTTGCCGGATCATGTTGGCGAGGCCAATGGCCTGTACCATGTCTTTTCCTTTAAGTCCGCCAACAGCCAGCGCCAGGATCGGCGACATCATAAAGGCCATGCCGAAGCCACGCAGCACAAACGGAAAATAGAAATTGGATTCATTCGAATCGGGTGAGGCAAAACCTAAGAGCATGAGGAAGCCGAAGGTGAGCATAATGCCGATGATGATGATCGTTTTAGGATTTGACCCCTTGCCGAGTAAGGCACCTACCATTGGCATGGCCACGGCGGAGCACAAGGCGCCCGGGATCATGAAGACGCCGGTTTGTGTCGCTGTCCAGCCCAGGGTGATCTGTGCAAACAAGGGAAAGATGAAGACGGTGCCGAACAGGAGTAATCCCAGCATAAAGTTCATCACACTACCCATCACCAGGTTGTAATTCTTATACAATTTAATATTCACGGCGGGATAGTCGATGCTGAGCTCCCTGTAAATAAAGGCGATGAGGCCGAAGACGGAAACGATGGAGGCCATGATGATCTCTTCGCTTTCAAACCAGTCTTTGGAAGTCCCTTCTTCCAGTACGAACTGTAAAGGCCCGATAGCGAGGACGAGAAACACAATGCCCCACCAGTCGATCTTCTTGGGCTTCGTGGCCCCGGGCCGGTTGGTAATGTAAGTCCAGGAAAGAAAGGTGGCAATGATCCCGATCGGAATGTTCACGAAGAAAATCCAGTGCCAGGAGATATTGTCGGTAATCAAACCGCCGATGGTAGGGCCGAAGGTTGGCCCCATGATAATGCCCATCCCGAAGATGGCGTTGGCGGTACTGATCTTTTCAGGAGGAAAGGCACCCACGATGATCGTTTGTGCCGTCGATAACAATCCGCCACCGCCGAGCCCCTGGATGAACCTCCAGAATACCAGTGTCCACAGGCTATCCGAGAGGCCGCACATCAGTGAGGCAAAGGTAAAGATGATTACCGAGCCGGTAAAGTACACCCTCCTTCCGAAGAGGTCCGATAACAGGCTGGTGAGCGGAATGATGATGATGTTGGAGATGGCATAAGACGTTACGACCCAGGCGATCTCCGTGGTGGTAGCGCCAATACTTCCGCTGATCTCCCGGAGGGACACGTTCACAATCGTCGTGTCGATCAATTCCAGAATCGCGCAACTGATCGCCGTAATGATGGTGATCCATTTCGTGAAACCCGTCGGGTAAGTAATGGTTGGTGCTGTTAGGGTCTGGTTCACGGTGTGTGGTTTATTTCGTTTTAACGTCGGCTATTACGCTTAGTCCCGGAATGATGAGCCCGGCCATCTCCTGTGGAAATTCGGTGATGGCAATTTTTACGGGAACGCGCTGTGTGATCTTCACGAAGTTGCCGCTGGCATTGTCGGGAGGCAGTAAGGAAAACTTAGCACCGGTAGCGCCGCCAAAGCTTTCCAGCTTGCCTTTCAACTTCGCTTTCGGAAACGCATCTACTTTCAGTTCCACTTCCTGTCCCGGTTTCATGTGTTCAATTTGTGTTTCCTTGAAGTTGGCGCTCACATATAGGTGCGTAAAATCCACCGCAGAGCAGAGTGGAGAACCGGCCTGCATGTACTGACCTACCTCAACGGATTTTTTGGAGATGATGCCGTCGAAGGGAGAAACAATCACCGTATTATTCAGTTGTGTCTTTGCCAGAATGAGCTCCGCCTCACGCTGTTTTACGAGCGCCGTTGATAAGGCGATCTGCGATTTTTGCCCTTCAGCCTGCGACTGAGCGCCGGTGGCCTGTGCAGAAGATGCTTCGTATTGCTTTTTCAACATTTCCGATTGCGCTTTGGCCGTTTCGTATTCCGCTTTTACGCTTTCATATTGCTGCTGCGTCGTTGCGCCGTCTTTCAGCATCTTTTCAATCCTCGCCATTTCTTTTTCCGCTTTGTTTAAGCGTGCCTGTGCCGTCGCAATATTCTCTTTCGCTGCCTGGCTGGTAAGCACAGAAGCATTCGCGTTCATGCTGGCCGTGGTTTCACCGGACTTCGATAAGTCGAGCTGCGCTTTGGCGCTTTCCAGGGCTGCTTCGGCCTGCGCTACTTTGGCGATGTAATCGTTCCGGTCGATCAGGATCAGCGTATCGCCTTTTTTAACCTGTTGATTGTCCGTAAATTTAATGTCGGTCACAAAGCCCGGAACGATGCTGCGTACCGGCGTAATGATGGCGTCGATCTGGGCATTGTCGGTATGCTCGTGGCCTAAGGACGAGAGCCAGGCGATGATAATAAAGGTGCCAATGATGAGGACGGAAGAGCCCAGGATTGCCAGGCGTTTTTGTTTTTTCTTCCCCTTTTTCTTTTTGTTTGCCGGATCGTTTGCTGTTTCAGGGGCGTTGGTGGTTGTGTTGTTATTTTCCATAGGTTGAAGGTGCTGTAATGTTTTTTTGATTAGTATCCGAGGGTTGTGTTATAATTTTCTTTGGCCATCATCAGTTGGATCTCATGAAGCTTCAGGTTGAACTGTGATTGGTTTTCCGCATTAAGGTCGACGATAAAATCCGATGAGGTAATGACGCCATTGTCAAGCTGGCTCGAAGAAGATTTGCGGATGGCCGTTTTAGTATCCGTGATCTTCGCATCCATTACGATCATTTTTTCCAGCTTGCTGATCTCTTCCTGTTGCTGGATTATGGTAGCCTGCAGGTTAATTTCAAAAATGCGTTTCTGGCTGGAAATGATGTCATTATTCAGCTTCAGGTTCTTCGTCTCTTTTCCCGAAGTATAGTAAGCCGAGATATTCCAGTTCAGCCCGGCGCCTACCATGCCGTATGGCCTGAAGTCGTTGTTAAGGAAATTGTAGCCGGGACGGCCATAGTAGCCGCGCCCAAACACAAACAGCTTAGGCAGATTATTACGGTGCATCATCTTTTCCCTTAGCCCGAGCGTGCTGCTTTGCAGTTCAAACACTTTCATCTCAGGCCTGATAATAGCAGACTGCAGGGCGATCTCTTTTTTGGTGTCGCTGAAAACCACGGTGGTATCAAGGGGCTTATTGGTGAGCAGAGTTAAGGTCTTGAACCAGGCTACCAGGTTGGAATTCACCTCTTCGATCTTTTGCTCGGTAGAAAGGTATTCCGATTCCAGCACCAGGAAATTACTTTGAAGTGCCGCGCCATTGTCTACCGCCGATTTCATTTTTTTGCGTTTGGCGTCCAGCTCGTTGATCCTCAATAGCAGGATCTTTTTATTTTCCTGCTGTAAATAAATGTTGCCATACAGCGAGTTGATGCGCTCCTTGAGCTTGATCAGCTCGGCATCCACCTGCTTGATCTGCAGATCGGCGCTCTCGCGCTCAATTTGTTTTTGCGTTTTAATAGCGCCGTAGTCAAACAGCGTTTCTTTCAGCTCCACGCCCACAGCGTACTGGTCGGGCTTTTGCTTAAACCCGCCGCTTACGACGCCGGGTATCGGAATATTCAGCTCTGTCACTTCACTCTGGTAAGTCGCCTGGCCGACCACGCTCACCTGCGGATAGAAATTCGTGGAGAGCTGCTTGGTCTTGTTGGTCGCAATATCGGTGTAGCTTTGTTTTTGCTTTAAAAGAGGATAATTCTCTTTAGCGAGGGTCTGCAATTGTTGCAGGGTTACTTCTTCTTTCTGTGCGCTGAGCTGTATACTGAGGGCCAGCAGCGTGCCGAAGAAAAAAGCGGGTTTGTTGGAGATCATATTTTGGGTTTTTTATTGCTGTGTTTAATAGATAAGATCAGGAAATCGGCTACATGTTCAGGGTACAGGTCCAGGAAGGCATCAAAGGCGGCCTGATCCATTTTGAGGGTACGTTTAAAAATAATCTGGTTGATGAGCGGGTAGGAGCAGAGCGAATGCATGAATACGTAGATCAGCTGCAGATCCGTATGTTTCAGGATTCCCTTTTCCTGGAGCCGTTCGAAATAGCTCATAAAGCCGATCTTCTTTTTCTTTGGCCGGTTGGCCAGCAAATCGGGATTCCGGTTGATCTCCCTGAGAATGAACAGCAGGGAGTTGGTTCGCAGGAATTTAAAGAATTCGACAAGAAAAGTGCGGAGCTTCAGCTCCCAGTCTTCCGTATCGTCCTCCCAGGTAGAAAGCACTTTCATGAATTCCTCCATCGTTTCGCTGAAAATACGCTCGAAGAGGTTTTCCTTGCTCCTGAAATAGTAATGCAAAGAGGCCTTGCTGATGCCGGCTTCATCGGCGATCTGCTGCATGCGGGCGCCGTTGTATCCCGAGGCCTCAAAGATCTTTTTGGCAGCGTCGAGGATCTTTTGTTCCGAATCGTTTACTGAGCTCATGGTTTAACTATTAGGTTTAATTAAATGGTTTGACCAAATGGTCAGTAAAGGTAAATCTTATTTTAATACCCGGAAAAACTTTCGGAAACTAATCGACGAAAACGAGTTTCCTGATAATTAAATGAATAAAATGCATCGATAGATCCGTTAAACAATGAAACACAGAGGATGCGGATTATTAAGATGAGTACTGCTTAGAGCCGAAAAACGGATTAGAATTGCGTTGTACCTTTGCGGGAAAAATTTGTTCTAATCGATGTCCTGATCTGTTCAATCAGTGTCATCAGCGTTCCATAATCATCAATACCAGTTCACTTTCAGGAACACGGCATCATCGATCCGGATGGCATCGTCTTTTGAGTAGAAATAAATGGAGTTGCCGGCTTTGGTTTCGGCAAAGTATTCGAAGCCGTACCCGTTGAAGAAAATATTGGTCACCGTCACCCGGATATGCGCTGCGGCTTTGCTGTCAACGATCTGCAGCTGGTTGGGCCTGATATAGCTTTGCTTATCCGATAATTTGGTTTTGGAAGAAATAAGATCTTCTTTGTCCAGGATAAAAAAGCGCCCCATCAAAGCAGCTACCTGCTTGTTTTTGGGCTGGTAGTAAACGTTGAACGTCGCATCATGCTGAATGAGTTTTCCGTTGTCCATGACAGCCACCTCGTCGGCATAGCGCAGGGCTTCTTCCGGCTGGTGTGTCACCAGGATAACGGCTGTATCCTCTTTCGTGGCCTGTTGGCGGATGTAGGTAAAGATCTTATCACGCAGCGGCAGGTCGAGGTTGCTGAAAGGCTCATCCAGGAGCAGCACCTTCGGAAATTCGGCCAGGGAGCGGGCAATTGCCACACGCTGCTTTTGTCCTGAAGAAAGCGTTACGGCTCTGAGATCCTTGAAGGTCGTGAGGTCCAGAAGCTTCAGCAGCTGCCTGCTGCGCTTTTCCTTGTAAGCATCCGTATAGCCGGCCAGCTTGTCCTTGATGTTCTCTTCCACCGTATGGTTATCGAGTACATAAAAATCCTGGCTTACAAAACGCATGTCTTCATGGCCGGGAATCAGGTTATAGGCCGGGCCAAGCACCCGTTTTTCACCGATGGTGATCTCACCCTCCTGCAGGTCTTCCAGGCCGTAGAGGCATTTTAATAAAGTGGTTTTTCCGCTTCCGCTCTTGCCGATGATGGCAAGGATTTTTCCCGGGTAAGCGTTTAAGGAAACATGGGAGATGCCTTTAAACCGGGTCGTGCCGGGATAATTAAAGGATATTTTTTTGACCGATAAAATAACTATTGCTTGTAATATCCGTTGGTAAATAGCTGCACGAAGGTTTTCTCCTTGTACTTTTTGCCGTCTACACCCGTGGCAGAGAGCACGCAAAAATAAGTACCATCCGGGCAGGCCTCGCCTCCGGTGGTTCTGCCGTCCCAAAAGCCGCGCAGGCGCTTGGTTTCAAAGATCAGGTTGCCGTAGCGGTTATAAATGCTGAATTCCAGTTCCGTGATCTCATCGATGATCGGCCTGAACACATCATTAATGCTATCATAGTTCGGTGTAAATACATTGGGCATAATGATGTTGGAAATGCCGTCCGTTTGGTCGAAGCTGGCAGGAACCTGCGCATTCGTTTTCAGAACGCACATCACGCAGCACCAGAGAAAGATATGAGTGAGGGGCTTCAATTGCTATAAATATATAGAATTATAATGTATTTAAAAAATCCAGTGTGTTGACGTTATCTGCGAAGTCAAAAATGCCTGGCTGTTGGGTTGTTCCAAAAGCGTTGGTCTTTAAGCCTTCTATCTCAAAATTACTGACTGTACATTGCAGATTTTCCTCCAGTGTCTTAATCTTTTCAACAAGCTGGGGCTTATTAGTGTAATATTCATAATACAACACCGATGTAGGCGCATGAAGGTCCTCATTTTCCCGGATCATCAGGAAATTGTTGTCCAGGAAAGGAATCTGCTCGAGCAGGTAAATGGCGCGATGGTATTCGTGGTTATTGAAATACTTTTTATGATTCGACACATAGCCGAAGGAAAACATAGCCTCAAAGAAGCCATCGAAACGGTAACCTTCCGGAACGTACAGTTTGGAAACGTTTCTGCAGCCCAGCCCGAAATAATAGAAAATGTCCTTGCCCAGCTCCTGCAGCTCTTCGGGCGTCTCCTTCCCGTTGAGGATTGCGATAGAGCTGCGGTTTTTACGGATGATGTGCGGGTATTTTCCAAAGTAATATTCGAAATGCTGTGCCGAGTTATTGCTGCCGGTAGCGATCACGGCATCAAAATCCTTCATCCTGGCCTCCGAAAAGTTGATGGCCGGGGCAAAATCAGGCGCGTAGTATATAAGCATGCCGGCCAGGAAAGGAATCAGGGCCGGGTCGTCACCTGATACCTTGATGAGGATCCTATGGCCGCTTAGCAGCACGCAAAGCATATCGTGGAAGCCAACGGCAGGAATATTGCCGGCCATGATCACGGCTACGGTTTTAGGCGCTCCGGGCTCTTTGACGCCCTTGGCAAAGTCCGACAGCGACTGCTCTTCCAGCATAAAGGCAATGCCTTTCAGGGCGCGTTCCACCTCTTCGGCAGTAAACCAGCCATTGTAGGAGAAGGCGATTTCGATTAGTTTATCAAGATCCTGGTGAAAGCGCTCCTCTTTGGGCTCGCGGTTTTGAGAAAAATGCCGGTTTATAAATAATCCTAATTGAACAAAAGCTTCTTGTCGTTTTTTCAGGGTCATGAAATTTAGTGTTATATTTGCAGTCTTAATTACAAAAAGCAAAACTAGTTAAAAAATGGCTATAAAAATCACGGATGAATGCATTAATTGCGGCGCCTGCGAACCAGAATGCCCTAATAATGCCATCTACGAAGGCGGCGCCGAATGGCGTTTTGCCGACGGCACCAAAATCATAGGAGAATACAAAGGAAGAAATACCGGTATTACTGCTGATGCAGGAGAACCGCAGGAACCATACAGCATGGATGTGTATTACATCGCTACCGATAAGTGTACCGAGTGCGCCGGATTCCACGACGAGCCCCAGTGTGCAGCCGTTTGCCCGGTTGACTGCTGCGTGCCCGATGAGAATAACAAAGAAACGACGGAAGCGTTGCTGGAGAAAAAAGACAGCATGCACTTATAAGCGTGTTTATCTGAAATTTAAAAGCCATCCGTTAACCGACGGATGGCTTTTTTGTTTTTACGCCTACCTTCCAGGTTTCTAAAACCTGGAAGGTAGGCGGTCGGTTACTTCACCATGCTATTCATAAACACATACGAAATAATATTGGCGCCCATCCTCAACGCGCGCTCATGCGCCTCGGGGCTGTCCTTATGGATGTCGTAGCTCTCCCAGCCGTCGCCGAGATCGCATTCGTAATCGTAAAAGCACACCAGCCGGCCTTTGTAGATAAGGCCGAAGCCCTGCGGCGCTTTGCTGTCGTGCTCATGCACCTTCGGCAATCCCTTATCGAAATTATACAACTGGTGGTAAATCGGGTGGGAGAAAGGAAGCTCTACCAGCTCCAGCTCCGGGAATACTTTTTTCAACTGCGTTCGTATAAACACATCCATGCCGTAGTTGTCGGACACATGCAGGAAGCCGCCACCAATCAGGTAGTTGCGCAGGTTGTCTGCCTCCTGGTTCGAGAAGATCACATTGCCATGTCCCGTCATGTGGACGAAGGGATAATTGAAGATCTCAGCGCTGCCGGCCTCTACCACGGCCTGCTCCGGGTTAATGGATGTTTTGAGGTTCGTATTGCAGAATTTGATCAGGTTGGGCAAGGACGTTTCCAGGTTGGCATACCAGTCGCCGCCACCGCTGTATTTCAACAGGCCCAATTGGTAGGATTGCGATAAGCCCCGCAAGGTCAGTAAACACAGGCAGCTCAGCAAAATGAAAATACGCTTGGTCATCAGAGTTTTTTTAAATGGTAATTTTTCTTTTCTTCGGCAATGGGCAGGCCCAGGTCCGAAACCGTGATCTTATCGGTTTGTACGGCATAGCCTTCGGCGCTTACAGTAATGCTGAACGTACCGGCAGGCAGCGCCATCACCAGTTTTCCGTTAGTCGGGTTAGGTACAAAGCTCAGCTCTTCCTGTGTGCTTTCGTTCACCGCCAGGATATTCACCACGTATTCCTTCGGTTGGGCTGCCGAATCTCCCAGCAGGACCTTGCCCAGGTATAACGTCAGCTTCTGGTCGATGTCGTTGAACTTCACCCGGTACAGGTCCAGGTCGCCCAGTCCGCCCGGACGCAGCGCGCTGATGTAGCCCACCCTGTTGTCGGGCGTGAGGCTGATGCTGCGGTCGTCGTCGGTGGTGTTCAGCGGATAGCCCAGGTTCTCGGCTTTGGTCCAGGTATTCTCTTCCGGGTTCCATACCGATTTGAAAAGGTCGAAGCCGCCCATCGAATTATGCCCTTCCGAAGAAAAATAGAGGGTCACCCCATCTGTCGACAGGTAAGGGAAATCTTCGTTATAAGGCGTGTTGATCTCTTCACCCAGCTTGAAGGGCTCGCTCCAGTTGCCGTTTGGCAGCCTGCGGCAAATGTAGATGTCGCTTTGCTCCTCGCGGCTTTCGCTTCTTACAAAGAGCAGCGTATTGCCGTCGGCGCTTACCGATGCCGAATGCTCGGTTTTTTTATTGATGTATTCGGGAAAAGCGGTATACTTGGTATAAGTCCCGTTTTTTTTGAATGAAAAATAAATGTCGCCGTATTTGTCGATGTGATCAATGTAGATCAGCATCTCGTTGCCGTCGGCGGTTAATCCCACTACCTGCTCATCAAGCGAGGAATTGATTTTTACGCCAGCGTTCTCTGCCTTCATCCATTTTCCGTTTTCCACTTTGCTCGTGTATACATCCGAGGCGTAATAGCCGTCCATTTCGAGGCGGCCCGCGGTGGTGCCTTTGCGGCGCGTGGTAAAGGCCAGGAAGCTTTCGTCCTGTGTAATCCAGGGGTAGTAGTCGGCAAACTCCGAGTTGATTTCTTTTCCCAGGTTTGTAAAGCTCACATTCACCGGGTTCAGCATCAGCAGCTTGGCATTCCTGCAAATCTCGATCTGCCGCTCGGTCGTCTTTTTTTTCTTTGGCTCCAGCTCCAGGTATTTTTCAAAGGCTTTGATGGCATCATCTAGTTTGTTCCCGAGCCGGTAAGAGATTCCCAGGTAATACCAGGCTTCGCTACTGGCTTTTGGGCTTTTGGTGCAGGTTTCAAAGTACCTGGCGGCCTCGGCTCTGTTGATGCGGGTGTTGAGGTAGCACTGGCCTAATTTGTAGTTAATGTCCGCATTGTTCTTGTCGGTTTTCAGAAGCTCTTTGTAGATCGGAAGCGCCATCAGGAAATTATGGTGCGAATAATGCTCATCGGCATCCGCTACTTCATATTTTCTGCCTGGCTGGGAATAAGCAGAAAGAATAAAAAAAAGGGCAGCGAAAAGAAGAGACGGTCTTAACATACTGGTTACAATTTAATAAAAAAAAGTATAACCCGATTATTTTTTCTGAGAAAGTTTAAACAACAGTTCCTTTTCTGCCTTCGAAAGATTGTCGTATCCTATTTTGGAGATCTTATCGAGCAGGCTGTCGATGGTGTGCTGCTGGCTGGCTGAATTAGGGGTATTGGTAACCGTTGTTGTATTGTTCTGTACCACGCGTAGCGGCGATTTCTTCCGGGGTTTCAGGAATGAGAACGAGGAAATATCCTTGCCCTGTTTCAGAAGATAGCCGAATAAGAGGCCGAAGAGCACACCGCCGAAATGGGAGATCTTGCCGCCCGTGTTGATGTTGAAATCAATGATGGTATAAGACAGGAAAATGATCAGCGCCATGTATTTGTATTTCATCTCCACAATGCCGAAAAAGAGCACCGGCATATTGGGCCTGTAGACGCACATACTGGCCACAATGCCCAGCATGGCTGCCGAAGCGCCGGAGAGCTGGGCAAAGGCAAAGGTGGAAGGGAAGCAGGCTGATAATACCAACAGGATCACGGCGCCAGTGATGCCGCTCATAATGTATACAAATAAAAATTTCCGCTCGCTGAGAAACCTGAGAAAGAGCTGTGCCGAAAAATAAAGCAGGAGCATATTATAGAACACATGGCCTAAGCCAATATGTGCAAACATGTAGGTGAAAAGTGTCCAGGGCTTGAGGATAAAGGCATGCAGGTTAAGCGGCAATACCAGCAGGTCGGCCAGGGCATGGGTGTTGAAGATGCCGATGCTCACGTTCAGAATAAAGAACAGCACAATGTTCACGGCAATCAGGATGGTGAGCGTGCTGTGTCTTTTAAGTTCGTTCTTAACGTTTTGGAGCAATGGCATAGTTAATAGAAGAATGTTTTGTTTCGCTTCCAGATGAGCATGATGATGGCGCCTACGATGAATCCTCCCAGATGCCCGAAATGGCTGATGTTATCGCCTTCGCGGTTCATGAGGCCGCCCAGCAATTCGATCAGGCCGTAAGCCGTCACCAGGTATTTTGCTTTTACAGGGATCAGGAAATAAATATTCAGGTAGGTGTTGGGGAACATCATGGCGAAGGCCACCAGCAAGCCGAACAGGGCACCGGATGCACCCAGCAGGTAGGAGAACTCTCCATTCACATAATAGATGCCCACCTGCAAGGCCGCTGCTCCCAGTCCGCAGAGCAGGTAGAAGTTCAGGAAGCGCTTCGCCCCCCAGATATTTTCGAGGATAGAGCCGAACATGTACACCCCGAACATATTAAAGAAAATATGCGAGAGGCTGCCATGCATGAACATGTAGGTGATAAACTGGTAAGGCTTGAAGTAAACCGTGTTCAGCGGTGCCAGCGCGAGGTATTGCGCGAGGTCGATTCCCGAAGAGGCCATCAGGATTTCCTGCGCCACAAAAAGGATCACGTTAATGATCAGAATATTTTTAACGACCACAGGGATCTGTTGGAACTGCCTGGGTCTGAATTCCTGGTAACTCATATCAATCTACTTTTTAAAAAAGGCATCGAGCTCCGCTTTTCCCATCTCCATGATCACCGGTTTCCCGGAAGGACTGTACATCGGGTTTTCGCATAAGAACAGGTGCTGTAGCATCAGGTTGATTTCCTCGTCCTGCAATACTTTCCCGTACTTAATGCCCGCATGTTTTGCCATGCTGATGCACATATTCTCAAACGGATCGAGCTTCGTGTCAAAGGTATTTAATTTGTAAGTCTCTAAAATGCCTTCGATCATTTCCTGCGTGTTAAATTCTCCTAATTCCGCAGGCGTTCCCTGCACAACCACGGTGTTCTTCCCGAAAGGCTCGATATCGAAGCCCAGTAATTTGAAATGAGGCATCAGGGTATCGATCAGTGTATAATCATTAGGCGTGAGCTCAAGCGTTACGGGGAAAAGCATCTGCTGCGAAGCCGCATTGGTCTTTTGCGCGCGTGTGGCAATGTAATGCTCGTAAAGAATCCGCTCATGCGCGCGTTGCTGGTCGATCACCAACAACCCGTTGGGATGCGGCGATACGATGTATTTAAGGTAAAGCTGGAAGCCTTTGTAGTCTGTATGCTCGTAGTTGAGCGTCGCCTGCTGCGGCGTTTGCTCTATCTGCAGGCCCATGCTCTCCGTGCCCGGGTCGGTGCTGCTATAGTTCGCATACAGGCTTTCCCAATTCTGCTGGTTGTGCTTTTGCTGCATAGTCTCCGTTTCCTTATGGTAGGAGTGCTTTTGAGCGGAATCCGTCCGGAAGGGGTTATAGTCTTTATTCACACTTACCTGGGGCTGGTTCACCGACTTGGTATAATCAATGTCGAAGCTCATCTCCGAATTGAAATCGAGGCTCGGGGCCAGGTTGGCTTTGCCGAGTGCCCGCTTGACAGCGCTGTGGAGCAGGGCATAGATCATTTTTTCATCCTGGAATTTCACTTCCGTTTTGGTAGGATGGATGTTGATATCAATGGTCTGTGGGTTCACCTCCAGGAATAAGTAATAGGCCGGGTGGGCATCGCCGGAAATCAGGTCGCGGTAAGCTTCCGCCACCGAGTGGTTCAGGTAAGGACTTTTGATAAAGCGGTCGTTGACAAAAAAGTACTGGTCGCCGCGCCGTTTCTTAGCACTCTCCGGTTTGCCGATGTAGCCGCTGATCTTCACCACATCCGTTACCTCGTTTACCTGCACCAGCTTGCTTTGCATCGTTTTGCTAAACAGGCCGGAGATCCTCTCCATCAGGTTGGAGGCAGGCAGGTTATACAGTTCGTGCCCGTTGCTGAACATCTGGAAGTGAATGCCCGCATGTGGCATAGCCACGCGCTCAAACTCATCGATGATATGTTTCAGCTCGATGCTGTCCTCTTTCAGGAAGTTGCGTCGCGCGGGAATGTTAAAGAACAGGTTTTTGACGCTGAACGATGAACCGGTAGGAGCCTGGCATTCCTCCTGGCGCATAAATTTATTGCCTTCTATTTCAATCAGTTGACCCACGAGGTCTTCTTCCCGTTTGGTTTTAAGCTCTACCTGGGCTACAGCCGCAATACTGGCCAGGGCCTCGCCCCTGAAGCCTTTGGTATGAAGGTCGAAGAGGTCTTCCGCCTTTTTAATTTTAGAGGTGGCATGGCGCTCAAAAGCCATGCGGGCATCCACGGGGTTCATCCCGCTGCCATTATCAATGACCTGTACCAGCGTTCTGCCGGCGTCTTTCACGATCAGTTTAATAAACGTAGCCTTCGCATCGATGGCATTTTCAAGCAATTCCTTCACAATGGAAGCAGGCCTCTGAACAACTTCACCGGCGGCAATTTGATTTGCAACACTTTCAGGTAAGAGGGTTATTACATTTTGCATCTGTCAAAGATAATTTTTTACTTGGTTTAGAATACATCCGGGGCAGGTTGTACCTCACTATTTCGTGTATTTTTATGGAAAATTTTCAATTCTATATTGTTTTACTCCATTTTTGTATAAAAACAAAGCAGGTTGGTATAATAAATTCGGCTTAATTTCGCGGAATGCCTTCCTTTGCAGGCAGGGCCTGTTATTTATGGCAATGGTTCCGCTTATCTGATTAATACATGGCCACACCGATCCAGAGTGATATCAACGACAATTTCCTTCTGAAGTTCCTGGTAACTCCCCGCTGGCGCCTGGCGAGGCATTTATTGATCATTTCCATCATCCTGTTTATTTTTTCGGGTGGCAAGCCCGAGCATACAGGTAACATCGATGAGTACGTTAAAGTTATTTTTCTGGCCTTCTTTTCCTTCCTTTTGTATTTCAATATGTATGTGCTCACCCCTAAATTGTTGTTTAAGGGGAAATACATCTGGTTCATATCGCTGGTGATTGTGATCCTCGTGCTGTTCTTTTTATTGTCCCTTTATATTGAAGAGGTCCTGGATCCCTACCTCATCGTGCCTAAAAGCAGGGAAGATAAGGATGTGGTAAAGGATGTCATCAGTTTTATTTTTATTTTTTGCATTGTCATTGCGGCCTCAACGGCTGTAAAACTGTTTCAACGCTGGATCAGCGACAGCTACCGCATTATGGAGCTGGAAAAACAAAGACTCCGTTCCGAGCTTAACCAGCTTAAAAGCCAGGTCAACCCTCATTTTTTGTTTAATACCTTAAATAATATTCATACGCTTACCCGCAAAGACCCTCAGAAAGCATCGGAGGTCTTGTTGAAATTGTCCGACCTGTTGCGTTACCAGCTGTATGATAGCACACAGGATTATATTATGTTGGCTTCGGACATCGTTTTTTTAGAGAACTTTTTAAACCTTGAGAAGATCCGCCGGGATCATTTTTCGTTTGATATTGCCATTCAGGGGGATTCCGCAAGAATATCCATTCCTCCTTTTCTGTTTATTCCCTTTGTGGAAAATGCCGTGAAGCATAGCATCGACTCATTCAGCAGCTCCTCAGTACAGATCAGTTTCGACATCACCGATCAGCAGCTCCTGTTTACCTGCCGTAACTCCAGGCCCGGTACGCCGCAGGTTTCCGCTAAGCAAACGGGAGGCATCGGGCTCATTAATATACAGCGCCGCCTGCAGCTCTTGTACCCCGGATCCTATAGCCTGCAGGTAACCGAACAGCCGGATTCTTACCTGGTAAACCTAAGCATTCCCTTATGAGATGTATTATTATAGACGACGAGCCTCTGGCAAGAGAAGGCATCCAGCTTTTGGTAGAAAATACCAAGGGGCTTAGCCTGGAAGGATGCTTTAATAATGCACAATCTGCCGGGGAATTTTTGGCCGCTCAGAAAATAGATCTGATCTTCCTGGATATTAACATGCCGGGCATCAACGGGATTGAGTTTGCAGAAACACTTCCCGAAAAAACATTGCTCATCTTTATTACCGCCTATGCCGAATATGCGCTGAAAGGCTATGAGCTTGATGCCGTAGATTACCTGGTAAAGCCTGTTCACGCGGGGAGGTTTCAGAAAGCCATTGACAAAGCCTTTTCCTATCACAAGCTCCTGGTTACCGAAAACAATAAAAGCGACATCGAATCCATCACAACCGATTACATTTTTATTAAATCGGAGCGCAAATACTTTAAAATTGTTTTCAATGATATTTTATTCATTGAGGGATTGAAAGATTATGTAGTGATCCATACAGCCGGGCAAAAAATCATCACGGCGATGAACATCAAAACCATTCACAGCCAGCTTCCCGCGCAGGTGTTCACACGGATCAGTAAATCTTATATTGTCAATATCCGTCATATTTCCTCCTTCGATAATAATTCCTTGCTGATCAATAACCATGAAATCACGATAGGAAGCAATTACCGGAATCATTTTTTTGAAGAGTACGTGATGAAGAAGCTCATCAGCCGTTAATTTTTTTGATGCCTGATTTATTAGAAAAGAAAAAATGAAGAGCGATTTGTTCGACCGTTTTTCATTGTTTTTTATTTTTGGGCGCCCGGGCGGGCTGCGTCGGGCTCCGCTGCGCTCCGGTTCTTTACCGCGCAGGAACAGGCGCGGTAAAGGAACCAAGCCCTTTGCATCCCTGGCGCAGTTTACACGATTCATTGAGGGTTAGTTCATGTCCTAAGCAAAACCCGCGTGAAGGATAGAACGGAAATCCTTTTACGGACACTGAGCGCAGTCGAAGTGTCCGTAAAAGATTGAAGTGATAGCCCGGCCCTTCCGCCTGCTCTTTGCGGAGGGGACACGCCCAAACCATGATAAAAACAAGCTTCACTAAAATATCGTCCCTCAATCCCCGATTAATCTCACATTTTTTATCAGCTGCCGGGAACCTTTGTATAAGAAACAGGTGGCTTTGTATAAAATTCATTTCGCGCGGCCCTTCTCTCTATAGCTTTGATGCCGACACCACATGCAGGCATCGATAGATCCGTATGTCATATTCATTAAAACCAACTTATGCTTAAATCAAAACTACTACTGATGACCCTGCTATGGGGAGGCTATGCTTTCGGGCAGGCTAAATTTACGGTAAGCGGAACCATTAAGGACAAAAAGAACGGCGAAACGCTCATCGGGGCCACCGTCAGGGTTGTGGAACAAAAAGGCACCGGTACAGCGGCCAACGAGTATGGGTTTTATTCCCTGACCCTGCCGGCAGGCAATTACACGTTCATGTATGAGTACATTGGCTACAAGCCGCAAACCAAATCGGTAACGCTTGACAAAAACCTGAAAATAGATATGCCCATGGAAGACAACTCGCAGGAGTTGTCGGAGGTGAGCGTGACAGCGGAGAAGGAAGATGATAAAATTACCAATGCACAAACCGGCGCCGAAAAACTGGACATGAAAGAAATCAATAAGATTCCGGTGCTCATGGGTGAACGCGACATCCTGAAATCCATACAGCTATTGCCCGGCATCAAATCTTCGGGCGAAGGCAATGCCGGCTTTTATGTGAGGGGAGGCTCCTCCGATCAGAACCTGATCCTGCTGGATGAAGCGCTGGTGTATAACGCCTCGCATTTGCTGGGCTTCTTTTCCACCTTTAATTCCGATGCGGTGAAAGATGCCACCATTTACAAAGCAGGCATGCCGGCCCAGTATGGCGGAAGGTTATCGTCGGTGCTGGATATTAAAATGAATGATGGCAACAACGAAAAATTCGGTGTGAGCGGAGGGATCGGCATTATCGCTTCCAGGCTGAACATAGAAGGGCCGATCCAAAAAGGAAAATCCTCTTTTTTAATTTCGGGACGCAGAACCTACGCCGATGCTCTGCTGAAAGCCTCAGGCGATAAGCGCTTCTCGAATAACACGCTTTATTTTTACGACCTCAATGCCAAAGGAAATTATATTATCAACGATAAAAACAGGTTGTTCCTGTCGGGATATTTCGGGCGTGATAAGCTAGGATTGAAAGACCTGTTTGGAATTGATTGGGGAAACTCTACCGGTACGCTTCGCTGGAACCATGTGATCAGTGATAAATTCTTTTCCAATACTTCTGCTATCTTCAGCAATTACAGCTATAAAATCAACCTCAAATTTGGGGGCAACGATATCAGCATCCTTTCCAAAATCCAGGACTGGGCCTTAAAGCAGGAGTTCCAGTACTTCCCCAATCCGCGCAACTCCATCCGTTTTGGTTTTAACTCCACCTACCATACCGTCACTCCGGGCGAGATCAAAGTCTCCAACCTCGGCTCGGAGATCAACCCGCGTTCTCTGCAAAAAAGGTATTCGTGGGAAAATGCGCTCTTTGCCTCCAACACCTGGAAAGCTGCGGAGAAAATAAATATCATTTATGGCCTGAGGCTTTCGGCCTTCAGCGTCATGGGCAAAGGCGATTTTTATACCCTCAACAGTAAGCAGGAAGTAATTGATACGGCATCCTATGCGTCGGGAAAAATAGTCAAAACCTACCTGAACGTAGAGCCACGCTTGTCGGCAAGCTTCCAACTCAACAGCGTTTCTTCCATCAAAGTGTCTTATGCCCGCAATACGCAGAATATGCACCTGATCTCCAATTCCACCACAGGAAGCCCTACCGATAAATGGGTGCCGAGCTCCAATATCATTAAGCCGGAGATCAGCGATCAGGTATCGCTGGGCTATTTCCGCAACCTGTTCGGCAACAAAGTGGAAGTGAGTGTGGAAGGTTATTATAAATGGATGCAGAACCAGATCGACTACAGGGATGGAGCCGACCCGACGAGCAGCGAAGTGGTGGAAAAAGAATTGCTGTTTGGCCGCGGACGCGCCTATGGCGTGGAGTTTTTCCTGAAAAAGAAAACCGGAAAATTCACCGGCTGGATAGGCTATACCTTGTCGCGCACGGAAAAGCAGATAGACGGAATCAATAAAGATCAATGGTATGTGGCCAGGCAAGACCGTACGCATGACGTATCCATTGTGGGCATTTATGAAATCAACCGTAAGCTCAATGTGTCTGCTACCTGGATCTATAATACCGGCAATGCGGTTACCTTTCCGAGCGGTAAGTATGAAGTGGCCGGGCAGGTGGCCTTTTACTATACAGAGCGCAACGGCTACCGCATGCCTGCTAATCACCGCCTCGATCTGGGCTTGACCTGGAAGCTGAAAGAACGGAAACGCTTTACATCGGAGCTGGCATTCAGCATTTACAATGTCTACGCCAGGCAAAACGCTTACATCATTAATTTCCAGGAAAATAAGGACGATCCGTCGAGAACCGAAGCCGTGCAAACCTCCTTGTTCCGTATTGTACCATCCATCTCTTACAATTTCAAATTCAGATAAGCCCGGGATGCAAAAGCTGCTAAGGATCATGATCGTTCTTCTGTTTCTGCTACTGACGGCAGCATGCAGAAAGGCTATTGGAACCGCAGCCGAGAAACCCGCCTCCCGCTTATCATTTACAATGTCAAACTAAAACAACAGGTATCATGCAAACACACAAAATACTCGTCACTGCCCTTATTCTCCTGGTATGCGCCACTGCATGCAGGAAGGTTATCCATGTCGATTTAAATTCGGCCTCTCCAAAATACGTTATTGAAGCAGCCATTACCGATGCCCCGGGTCCTTACCAGGTCAAGATTACACAAACCAGGAACTTCAGCGATAACAATACCTTTGCCGGTGTTTCCGGGGCGCAGGTTACCATTTCTGATAACGCGGGAAACACAAGCCTGCTTACCGAGGCAGCACCGGGATATTACCATACGGCCGGTATCACAGGAGTTCCGGGGCGCACCTATTACCTGTCCGTTACAGTAGGGAATGAAACATTTAATGCCGTAAGCACGATGCCGGCCCCGGTACCCTTCGATACCTTGTATATTGAAAATTACACGGAATTCGGAGATACGCTGAGAACCGCTACCGTCGGCTACAAAGACCCGCCTGCGGTTAAAAATTATTACAGGCATGTCATGTATATTAATAATAACTATGTGAAGGAAATCTTCATCGGTGATGATGAGCTGAGTGATGGCAAGGAAGTAGGGCAGGCCATATTTTCGAATGGCGACAAGGCAATAAAGCGGGGCGATTCCATAAAGGTAGAGATGCAATGCATTGATGAACATGTCTATAAATACTTTTTTACGCTGATACAGACCATTAGCCAGAACTCGGCAGCGCCTACCAACCCGGTAAACAATATACAGGGAGCTTTGGGCTATTTCAGCGCCCATTCGGTTCAGGTAAAGAGAACAAAAAGCTAATCAGCCACGATTTGATATCATAAACAAGGACGTTTCATGAAAACTACCAGGCAAAAAATCATTGAGCTGATTTCAAAAGATTGTCAGCGGGCAGTGTCCTTATCTACCGATTTGAGAAAGGATCTCGGGTTAAGCTCATCAGACATCAGCATCCTGTTGTTTGGCCTTGAATATGAGTTTAAGGTGATATTTCCGGATGAGCTGGTAACCGATGAAGTATTAACGATTACGAAATTAGTAGACTATATCGAGCACCATAAAGGGTCTTGCCTTCATCTTTTTTACTGATTTTTTGTAGCTCGTCGCTTCTTTAAAAAAATAGAGCAGGTATATGTTACAGGTGCGATATGGTCTAATTCGGTAAATAGAAATAATCTGTGAAAAATTAACGAATAAATTTTTAGAGAATAATATTATTCCTTATATTTCCCGAAAAATATACAGGTTATGTCGACAAAAACTAAAGCTTCATCAAAAAATAAGAAAGCTGCACCTAAAAAACCGGTTAAGAAAATTGCCCCGAAAAACCGCGATAAAAAGGCTGTAGCGAAGAAGAAAGTAGTGAAAGCGTCGAAACCTGTTGCTGCAAAAAAAGCGGTAAAAAAAGTCGTGAAGAAAGCGGCTGTCAAAGCACCGGTAAAAAAAGTAGTAAAGGCTACGAAAAAAGCCGTAGCGAAAGTAGCCGTAAAAAAGGCATCGAAGCCGGTGGTAGCAGCTAAATCCGCTAAAAAGGCGGTGAAAAAGGCAGCGCCTAAAGCCCGCCCGGTAGCCGCAAAAAAAGCGGTGAAAAAGGTGGCAAAACCCCTGAAGAAAGCAGTAGCGAAGAAAGCGGCCGTCAAGAAGATCGTGGCGAAAGTGGCTGTAAAAAAGGCCGCGAAGCCTGTTAAGGCTATCAAAGCCAAAGCAGTTCCGGCAAAAAAAGCCATTAAACCCGTAGTTGTTAAAAAACAGGCAGTTAAGCCCGTTAAGATAGAGAAAGCACCGGTGGTAAAGGCCGAAAAGCCTGAAAAAGCGCCTGTAGCAAAACCTACCAAGCCGGCAGCATCCAAAGAAAAACCGGTGGTTAAAAAGTCCATTGTAGCACCGATCACCTTCCGCCAGGAAGATCCGGGTCCTACAAAATTCATCAAAGAGCCGAATGGCAAATTTGAGATGGAGTTTGTGATCAGGGCATCGGAAGACATGGTGTTTGAATTTGTAAGTACAGAAAGTGGCCTCTCCGAGTGGTTTTGCGACGACGTCACCATCCGTAATGGTATATTTACCTTCATCTGGGATGGGCAGGAGCAGCAGGCCAAGCTGGTAAAGGAGCTTCCTCCTTCTTACATTCGCTACCAGTGGATGGACAAGAACGACGGCAGTTATTTTGAGTTCAAGACCCAAAAAGATGAGCTGACAAACGACATCTCCCTCATCATCACCGACTTTGCCTCCGATAAATCCGATGAAGACTCTGCACGCCTTTTATGGAACAGCCAGGTCGATAAATTACTTCACGTGCTGGGCTCCTTCTTTTAATAACTGAATGCCTACTTTCGCCCAAATTAACAAGCTGGTGGCGGCTTTTGACTTATATTTGTAATAGTAACTCCTTAAAAACATTAAACGCATAGATAGACTTCTACTTAATTTTTTTTCTTAGTAAAATCTAATTTGTAGTTTAATGTATATGCAGTTTTTATCTGACAACGAGCTTGTGCAGCTTTACATGAAAGGGAACGAGGAGTGCCTTTCAATCCTGATCAAACGCCACAAACGCCGTATTTTCTCTTACATTTACCTGATCACACGCAACAAGGAGCTTTCCGAGGATGTATTCCAGGAAACGTTTTTTAAAGTGATCCAGACCCTCAAAAGGCAGCAATACAACGAAGAGGGCAAGTTTCTGCCCTGGCTGCTCAGGATCTCCAAAAACCTGATTATTGATCATTACCGCAAGGCCAAAAAGATGCCAGGCGTATCCTGTGTGGTAAATGATGAAGGTGAGGAAACCAGCATCTTCGATATTATCCCGGAGCAGCACCACGCGAAGGATACAGCGGAGGCGAAACAGTTTAAGGAAATGATCCGCCACCTGGTGAGCGATCTTCCTTCCGATCAGCGCGAAGTGGTGATTATGCGCATGTATTACGACATGAGCTTTAAAGAGATCTCCGAATTTACCAATGTGTCCATTAATACCTCTTTAGGAAGAATGCGCTATGCTTTGCTCAACCTGAAGAAGATGCTGGAGCACCGGAAGACGGAAATCTTCATCTAGGCAGCGACAGAAAATTTGAGATTTTTGTTTGTTAAAAAAAGCCTCTCTGACATGTTTCGGAGAGGCTTTTTTTGATATTTAGAACCATTCTACTTAATAGTGATTTTTGCGAAAAAACAGCATTTACTAAATGAAACCACGTTTTGGCTCAGTTGGACCTTTAATCTGTTCAGTTTGGTAAATTTATAGATAAAAGCATGCCATACTCATTTATAGTGATTTTTAAATTTTGATAACATTCCTTAACAAAAAGGAGTGGTTTTACCAAAAAACTTTGCTACTTTTGCGCCATAATTCTAAACCTTAAAAAATGAAAAAACAAATTTCTAAAGTCGTTGCAGCTCTTGCAGTTGGAACATTATTATTCACAGGTTGTAAAAAACCTGCAGCTAGCTTTACTTCAGATAAAACTGCAGTTAAAGTTGGAGAAGCAGTTAACTTCACAAACACTTCTGAAGGTGACGCAAAAGCAATGTGGGATTTTGGTGATGGTACTCAGTTAGAGTCTAACCAAAACATGGTTTCTCACACTTACGCTAAAAAAGGTACTTACAACGTAACTTTAACAGCTGCTAAGAAAAACGGTAAAAAACCTTCTGACGCTCCTGCAATCCAGATCACTGTATCTGACAAAGGAACTGCAGCTATGTTCACATCAAAAACAACTGTTCAGGCAGGTGAGATCGTATCTTTCAACTCAACTTCTGTTGATGCTGACGAATACACTTGGGATTTCGGCGACGGTGTTCAAACTAACCTGACTCAGCCAGTTAGCCCGGTTCAAACTCACGTTTACAACCAAAACGGTACTTATGTAGTTAGCTTAACTGCTTTCTCTCAAAACCGTGGTGTATCCAGCACTTACACTTCTACTATTACTGTAGTAGGTGGTACAGGTGACAATATGGTAATGGCTATGTTAGCTGGTCAGTGGAAACTGAGCAGCCACGTATTAGTGCACACGTTCAACGGTACTCCGGTTGCAACTTGCCCTAACATCGGTAACCTGCCATACTCTACAACTACTTTCTCTACCAGCGCTAAAATCGAAGTTAGGCCTTCTGCTTCAGGTGCTGGTGTGATCAACACTTACGATGGTAACGGTAACGTTAAATCTAACGGTTCTTACGCTATTAAAAACGCTGGTCAATTATCTACCTGGACTCACCCAACTTTACAAGCTGACGGTACTGGTACTTTAATCCTGAACTCTGGTGTTAGCCCAATCGCTGGTAACAACTCTTGGACTATCACAACGTTAAATGCTACTACTTTAGTATTGACTTATAACTACACAGACACTAACAAAACTGGTTTCAACGGTGCTACTTGTACTCCGGCTAACCAAAACGTTACTGGTACTGAAGTTATCGTTGAAACTGTTACTTACACTAAACTGTAATAACACGCTCTTTCAATTAACTGAAAGTAAACTAAAAAATCCCTCATCACAGCTTGTGGTGAGGGATTTTTCTTTTAGAGAATAAAGCATTTATCTGCTAAAGGAGAGAGAGCAATGCAGGTTTCATGAATGGGTAGTGAATGGGCAGGATCCTTGTGGCTGTGCCCTATAGCCTCCGAAACAGGCCTTGTATAAGCAATAAAAATCAATGGCAGGAGGAACAGCCTTGCAGGAAATGAAGGCAAGGGCAATGTTATTTTTGTAAATGACAGGATAAGGCCTTAGCCCTTAATCACCCGTTCTTTGATCCGTTGGGCGGGATTTCCCTGGTAGATGCTCCAGGGCAGTAAATTGGAGGTGGCAATGCTGCCTACCGTGAGGACGGCATGGCTTCCTACTTTCACGCCGGGGCATACTACGCATTTCGCACCGATCCAGGCGCCTTCTTCCACGGTAATATTGCCAACCAGCAGGTCGAACGCCACTTTCTTGTAATGGTGGTTGCCGCAAAGCAGCATAGCCCCCTGCGATACACAGGAATTGTCGTTCAGGATCACGAAGCCCAGGTTGTCGATCCACACTTTTTCTCCGATCCACACATAGTCTCCGATCTTTAGGTTCCAGGGATATTTGATGTTCACAAAAGGCTTGATCACTACGCCTTTGCCCACACGGGCACCAAAAAGACGCAGGAAGGAGACCTTTACCGAATTCAGGGGGAAGGCAGAATTAAAGAAAGCCGCATTCACCATATACCAGCAGAGGCGTTTGGCAGGATTGCCGCCCTTCTTGTACCAGCTGTTATTGAATTTCGACAGGTCTGTTTTCAGTTGCATGGCTTAACGGATACTATCGCATGAACAACCCGGAATAGCCGGTTGTAATTTAAGATCATTGATAAAGGTCACCGTATCTTTATCCTCTACTAAAAGCTCGTAACGCGTAGTCATTCCTTTTTTGGATTGTAAATAGTAAAGACCATAAGGCTTTTTATGCACATCGCTCAGGTCGTAATTCACTTCCATGTCGCGGAGGGTAACCTTAAAGCCGTTCTCTGTTAATACGAGGCACTTTAATTTGCATTTGGCCTTCTCGCCCAGCAAGAGCTGCTGGTGGCTTAATTCAAGCATCTTGAGCTCATTGGGACTGGTACAGCCTTTTTTATTCAGGATCATGATGAGGATGATCGAGCCGGGAATAAAGCCGATCAGGAAAAAGCGAAAACGTTGCCAGAAATTCATATGCAATTATAGAGTTATTGATTTATAGAATTGGAGAATGAGAATTTTTGCCGCAAAGTTAAAGAATTAGTCATTGCATAAGTCAAAGACCTGTATTTAATTCACGCAATCTTGATTCACTAATCCTACAACTCTCCAAATCACAAATTGTTCATTCACCAAATCTGAAAACTCCAAATCAACCTTAACTCTTCCACTCATTAAATTGACAACTCTCCAACTATTACATAGCAGCCATGAGCAGGTTAATGTCCTTGAAGGGAAGATTAAAGGATTCGCCCAGGAACTGGTTTGTCAGAATGCCGTTATACATGTACACACCTGTGCGCACGCCCACGTCCTTGCGTACCAGGCTGTCGAAGCCGCCTTCGTCGCCCATCGAAATGAGGATCTGCTGGAAAATATTACTGAAGGCATAAGAGGCCGTGCGGGCTACGCGCGACGGAATATTGGGGACGCAATAGTGTACCACGCCGTGTTTGCGGAACACAGGCCGCGTGTGGTTCGTTACCTCCGAGGTTTCGAACACGCCTCCCTGGTCGATGCTCACATCGATGATCACAGAGCCCGTTTTCATTTCGGCCACCATATTTTCAGAAACGATGCAGGGCGTTCTTCCCTTTTGCGCACGCAGGGCGCCAATAGCCACATCGGCCGATTTTAAATGCTTTTCGAGGACTTTAGGCACGATCACCGAGGTGAAAATGCGTGTTCCCAGTTGGTTTTGCAGGCGGCGTAAGCGCGAGGTGGAGTTATCGAAGACCTTCACGGTAGCGCCTAGTCCCAGCGCTGCCCTGGCGGCGAATTCGCCCACCGTGCCTGCTCCGATGATTACCACTTCGGTTGGTGAGATCCCGCTGATCCCGCCGAGGATAGCGCCCACGCCATTGTTGGCGTTGCTCAGCAGCTCGGCAGCCACAAGGATGGACGTGCCTCCGGCAATCTCTCCCATGGCCCTGATCACGGGGTAAATGCCCGCGTCGTCGGTAATGAGATCGAATGCTACACAGTTCAGTTTTTTGGCGATCAGTTTTTTTAGAAAATCTTCGGGTTGTACCGTCAGCTGTAATGCAGAAAACAGGGTTTGCTTGGTTTGCATCAGCTCAATTTCTTCGAGTGTTGGCGGGGCGATCTTTAAAATAATATCCGCTTTAAAGACATCCTGCGCCGAATACACAATTTCTGCACCCGCTTCGCTGTAATCCGTATCCTCGAAGTGTGCTGCCGATCCGGCACCTGCTTCGATCACAATGCGGTGCCCATGATTGGTAAGCAGCGCCACCGCGTCCGGAACCAAAGGCACCCGGTTTTCCTGGTAAGCCATTTCCTTAGGAATGCCAATGTATAATTTCCCTTTTTTCCGGGCCACCTCAAGCATTTCTTCCTGTGGAGCATAGCCACCTTTGGTGAGGGAAAATAAAACGTCTTTTGTCATTACCATAGTCATGAGTCTTTAGTATCCGCTTCCGTGAAAGCGTGGTGCATTACAATTGTCTAGTTTCTTTTCGGGCCTGTAGATCACACCTACGCGCAACTCCCAGGTCCGGTTGTTGAAGGCGATGTTGCCGATCTGTTTGTTGATCAGGTCCGGGTTATAGTGCAGCTCCACGAAAGGCTTGAATTTGCTGTAAGTCACAAACTCATAGCCAAGCGCTACATCCGGGCTCACATTAATTTTTGGCAGGGCGCCAACCACGGTTGGATAAATGCCGATGGAGCGCTGCAAATTGTATTCGATTCGCCCGCCGAGCATGATGTAGGGCGTGCCGCGGTAGCCTTCATTGAAAAAGATCTTCGCAAAGTTGTTCCACTGGATGTACGACAGCGCATTGGCGGTTGCCGGGCCACGCTCGTCGGTAAAAGGCGAGAGGAAAGGATGCTCCACCGCTCCCTTATTACAATACTCGATCTCCGTTTGCCAGCGGACGTGGTCGTACTTCAGGAATTCGCCCAGGATTCCCACGCTCCAGCTCACATACTCCCTCGACTTATGCGAAGGCGACGGAAATTTATGGGCATAGGAACTGTCGATGGCAGAGGTATTGATATAACGGTGTCTTGACGATGTCACGCCAACGAACAAACCGATACCCCTTACGAATTGAGCATGCACTTCCATCGAGAAGTACAGGAACATGGAAAGAGCGATGATCTTTTTCAGCATAATATTAAGCGCTTGTGGTTTCTATTGTTGTATCGGGGGCAACGGTTGATGCCACCTTTTTTACCAGGCCCTGCAATACTTTCCCCGGGCCTACCTCTGTAAAGTGTGTGGCGCCGTCGGCAATCATCCGGGCTATGGTTTGTGTCCATTTTACCGGTGCCGTCAGCTGCGACACCAGGTTTTTTTTGATCTCGTCGGGGTTGGAAACAGCGCTGGCTGTTACGTTCTGGTACACCGGGCAGATCGGTTGGTTGAAGGTCGTGGCGTTGATAGCCGCTTCGAGCTCAACCCGGGCAGGCTCCATCAGGGGGGAGTGGAAAGCCCCGCCAACCGGCAATACCAGGGCACGTTTGGCACCCGCTGCTTTCATTCTTTCGCAGGCAATGTTAATTCCTTCGATCGATCCCGAAATCACCAGCTGACCCGGGCAGTTATAGTTGGCAGCAACCACCACGTGGCCGCTGTCGCTGATCTCTTTACAAATGTTTTCAATCACAGCATCATCCAGGTTTAATACCGCTGCCATGGTGGATGGATTGATCTCGCAGGCCTTTTGCATGGCCTGGGCACGCTTCGACACCAGGGTCAGGGCACTTTCAAAGGTCAGCGTTTTATTGGCAACCAGGGCCGAAAATTCGCCCAGGGAATGGCCCGCTACCATATCGGGGCGGAACGACTCTCCCAGGGTTGCGGCTAATATCACCGAATGCAGGAAAATAGCCGGTTGCGTCACTTTGGTTTGTTTTAATTCCTCATCGCTTCCCGAAAACATCACATCTGTAATACGGAAGCCTAAAATATCGTTTGCCTGGTGAAACATCGTTTTAGCAAGTTCGGAATTGTCATAAAGGTCTTTGCCCATTCCTGAAAACTGGGAGCCTTGTCCCGGGAATATAAAAGCGTTTTTCATAAAGCTGATAGAAAGGTTTTGTATTTGTTTAAACCATAAATATAAGCAAAATCGCCCTGAAAATTAAACACCGGAGCAATTAAGTAACTAACGAAGGGCTGTTAAAAGGAACATACGGCTATAATTCAAAAAAATGAAAAAGAAACAGGGAGATAAGCAGTGATGGAAATGCCTTTTCAGAGCTTCAACTAAGTGACGTTACAGATGCCTGCATAGGCGCAGTACTCGCAGGTTTTCAGGTCGGGCGTCTGGTCGAATGGATGGTTCCGGTTCACAATGGATTCAATTTCTTTCCTTAAGTGGAACTCAAATTCGGCCAGAAGCTCGTCTGTAAAATTCAAAACGCCTTCTGCTTTGTCCTCCTGCAGAATGAACCTCGGCTGCTCTTCAAATTTCCGGAAGGCAATAATGCAGGGCTGAAGCTCTTCGGGCCTGGCAATACCGTTTTTGACTACCAGCCAGGCATAAATAAAGAGCTGCAGCATTTTGTTGTATTTGCGATCGCTGAACAGGTCTTCAAAACCGCTGAACTTAAATTTATCATCCTGCTTCACCGACGATTTATAATCCACGATCCGGATCTTGTTGCCCCGCCGGTCGATCCTGTCGGCCGATCCTTTGATGAAGACTTCCGTTTCCGCTCCGTCGATGGTAACGTACAGGCTCGATTCAAGGCCTCTTTCCAGGTCTACCAGGCTCAGCAGCTCATTGCTTTTTTTTAGCTCGCCGATCATCTTCTGGTCGGCCTTCAGCAATTTATTGACGTATTCGTAAAGCACCTTGCGCTGTAAGAAATTCTTACCGAAGAGGCTTTCCCTCTGGCTGAAATACTGGCGGAAAACCGTATTCACCGTTTCTTCCGTCCGGGCCTTGCAATCGCGGATATCGGCTTCGGTGAGCACGCGCCCTATATAAGGCGTGTACAATATTTCCAGCGACTCATGCAGGATAGAGCCTTGTGTGTTGGCTTCGGCGCTTTCCTCCACATCCTCTGTTTCCTTAATGCCGGCGCCATACCTGAAAAAGAACCGCAGGGCGCAATCCTTATAGGTGATGAGTGCGGAAGGACTGAGCCCGCCGTAGCTGTCGCTCACGCTCAGCTTTTTGATAATGGGCTGCAGGTTCAGATCGGTTTTGGCAAAGGCGATCTCGTTCCTGGTGCTGGCTTTCAGGGCATCGCCGCTCAGCATTTTTTCGCTGAGGCGGTGTTGCGGGTTGTAGCTCTGAAGCTCGAATTGCAGCTGCGTGATGAAGCGGCTTTTCTCGCCGGTGCCCATCATGCTTTGCTCCGTATTATAGGTGATCAGGACGTTGGTAGCGCGCTGCAGCAGGCGGTAAAAGTGATAGGCATAAATAGCGTCCTTGTGCCCGTAGAGCGGCATCCCGAAGTGCCGTTTGAGATCGTTGGGAATAAAAGAATTCACCGCTTTGCCGCTGGGAAGCACACCTTCATTCACCCCCAACACCATGAGGTGCTCAAAATCCAGGGTCCGCGTTTCCAGCACACCCATGATCTGCAAGCCCTGCAAAGGCTCACCGATAAAAGGAACGGTGGCGCTGCCGATGATCTGCTTATAAAGGCTGCGCAGGGTTGGCAGCGAGTTGAGGAAGGACTGCGTGTGAATGAGGCTTTGCAGGCGGTTGAAATATTTGGTGAACACGTGCAGGTATTCCAGCTCGGCAGAGGAGAGGCGGAGTTCCTCTTCATCAGACGTATTGAAGCGGGCAATCACTTCCGACATGGCAGCAATACCGTCGGCCGAGTGTTGCCAGAAGCCGAACAGTTTTTGCACCGATGCATAGTCGCTACCAAACAATTCCTGGAGCATCGCCGTCGTGATCCATACATAGTTCTTGTCGATGATCTTGCGGATCACATCCTGCAGGGCTGTGGCAGGCCGGAAGGACGCGTAATATTTTTTAAAGAAGGCATTGTGCAGGATCCGGAACACATCCTTGAAATAAAAAGAAACGCTGCTTTGAAGCCCTGCCTTTTGCCCGGCCTGTTGGAGATTGATGAGGTTGTCTACCAGGTCGTACAAGGGCGACAGGCGCAGGGGATATTCCATCGTCACGTTCACATGCTTCACCTGCTCGGGCAGCTGGTTTAATACCGGGAACAGGAGGCTCTCGTCAGCCAGCACAATGGCAATCTTATTGAGGCTTTTCCCTTCGGCGATCCAGGTGCGGAGCTGTTGTGCCACGGCCTGCGATTGCCCCACCTGCCGCGGAACGGCAACTACATCCACGTTCTTGGGAATGTCTTTGAAATCGGTGCTCAGGGGCAGCTTGTATTTCAGCCATGGATTGTCGAAGTTCTCCCGCAGGAACAGGCCGGCCTCATAATTGGGATTGTTAACATAGTACTCATCGGCATCCCAGAGGATATCTGCTTTCTTTTCCTTCAACCAGTCGGTAAAGATCAGTGTTTCTGCCTTGTTGAGGGCATTGAAACCGCAGATCAGCAATTTGGAGAACTTCTGAATGTAAGGATTGCTTTTGTATTGCTCTACCGATTTGCGGTACATCAGCCCCTGGTAAGCCTGCTTTTTGGCCAGCAGCATGTTCGAGAACTCTTCGTAAATGCTACCCATCTGCCACATAAAGTTTACGTAGTCCTGTTGCGTAGGCGTGAGGCTGCCCTCACTCAGCGACCAGTTCTCGATCTCTTTGATCTCTTTCAGGTTTTGATACAACGCTTTGGTATCGATGAGGTAGCGGTCGGCTTCATTGAAATCCTGCAGCATCAGGTTTCCCCATTTGGAGAATGCATCGAAGGATTCCGCTTTTTCTTTCAGGACATGCGTGTAGGCTACATACAGGTCGCAGATGAGGTCGATGTTGTCGGCCTGCTCGAGCCCGGAGAGTTTTGCCACGAGCTCTTCGGCGCTGATGATCACCGGGAGCCAGATCGTTTTCTGATACACTTTTGCCAGGTGCTGCTTGAGGTACAAGGCACCCCGTTTGTTGGGAAGGATAATGCATAAGCGCTCCGTCTCATCCCGGTAATGGTCAAAAATATACTGTGCCGCCTGAAATAAAAATGGAGTCATCCGAAAAACCGGTTTTGATCTCGAAAATTACTAAAAAAACAGGGTGCTTTGCGAATTAAATTGTATAATTTTGTGCCTGAAAAATTACCGGCTTAAAGGGGAATTTTTCCGTTTGTGTAGAAGAGCAACCGTAACTGCTTTTTTAATTAAATTTACAGGTATTCTTTCATCCACTAAAACCAATGCCCGCGTACGAACTGTTCCTGTCTCCTGAGCTCACGGACAGTATGGCGGGTGCAGAATGAAACACTATGACATTCACCATGAAATATTTCCTATTCGGATGCATTTTATTGAGCCTGGCTTACACGGCCTCGTCCCAGTCCAATACCTGGACCCTGCAGCAATGCGTGGAGTATGCACAGAAAAACAACATCGGTCTTAAGCAGGCGGAGCTGACCAACTATATCAATAAGAATAACACCAACCAGAGTAAGGCTGCTATTTTGCCCACCATTAATGCGGGCGCGCAGCACACCTACAACTTCGGGCGTACCATTGACCGTTATACCAATACCTTTGCGAACACGCAGGTACTGTCGCAAAACTTCTACCTCTCCAGCAATGTGGTGCTTTGGTCGGGGCTGGCGCAGTACAACAACATCAAGGCCAATGAGTATAATTACCTGTCGGGTACCGAAAACTTTTTGCAGCAGCAAAACGATTTGTCGCTGAATGTGGCTACCGCTTACATCAATGTGATCTTTACCGATGAGCTGTTGCTGGTGTCCAAAAATCAATACAACATTTCCAAACAACAGCTCGACCGCACGGAAAAGCTGGCGGAAGCGGGATCGGTTGCTAAGAGCGCGGTGTTCGATCTGAGATCGCAGATGGCCAACGACCAGGTGAACCTGACCAATGCGGAGAACAATTACCAGCTGGCACTGCTCAACCTCACGCAGCTGCTGAACCTGAGAATCGATACCCTGAAAAACTTCTCCGTGGTGAGGCCCGACATCGAAGTGCTGAACTACGAGCTGGAAAGTGTTTCCATCCAAAAGATCTATGAAGAAGCTTTAAAGAACCAGCACTCGGTGAAGAGTACCACTTACGGATTGATGGCCGCCGAGAAAAACCTGGCGGTTGCCAAAGGGCGTGTCAGCCCGACGCTGAGCATTACAGGCTCTCTCGGTACAGGTACTTCGGGATTGGATAAGAACATTGATGCCGTGAATATTGTTGGTTCCGAGCCTGCACCCTATTTTATTGATGCGGGGGGAGGAGTCATTATACCGGTTTCCCAGCCTAAAACAGAGATTGTAAGCTCACCGAAACCCTTTACCGATCAGTTTAAGGACAACGTGAATAAGAGTGTCGGATTAACGCTGAGTATCCCTTTGTTCAATGGTCTGCAAACATACACCGGTGTGCAGAATGCAAAGATCAACGCGCTGAATGCCAAATATTCGCAGGACCTGCTGGCTCAGAATTTGTATAAGACCATTGCGCAGGCTTATGTGAATGCGAGAGCCGGCCTGAATAAATACAATGCCAGCAAAGCAGCGGTGGAAGCGGCCGAGCAGGCATTTGGCTTTTCGGAGCAGAAATTCAATGTGGGTGCCATCAGCAGCTTTGACTTCAATGATGCCAAAACACGCTTGCAAACGGCACAAAGCAACCTGGTACAGGCCAAATACGATTATGTGTTCCGTCTCAAAGTACTGGACTTTTACCAGGGCAAGCCATTGACGTTGTAAGACCTTAATCTAACCGCAGAGAACGCAGAGAAAAATCGCAGAGGCGCGGAGAAAAACAGGGATAAGTAATAAACGTAAAGATGATTCCCGAATTAATTAAAAGAGCATAAAATAAATAACCACTTTGCGGACTCAGCGCCATCTTTGCGCCCTCTGCGGTTAAAAAATTAAACGAATGAAAAGAACATATTGGATCATCGGAATTTGCGTGCTGGTTTTGGTGCTGGCCGTCTTTTTTAAATTTTTTAAAGGGGCGCCTCCTGTGGACGTCACTACCGAGAAAGCCGCAAAGCGCAGCCTGATCGAAACGGTATCTGCCAATGGCAAGATCCAACCGGAAGCCGAATTAAAAATTACTTCCGATGTATCGGGAGAGGTGGTGGAGATGCTTGTGAAGGAAGGCGACCAGGTGAAAAAAGGACAGCTGTTGTGCCGCATCAAGCCCGATATTTATGAAAGTGCCTTCGAGCGTGTGAATGCCACGGTGAGCAGCTCAAAAGCCAATCTACAGACAACCGTGGCTCAGCTGGCGCAGGCCAAAGCCAACCTGGCTAATGCCGAAGCCTCTTATGCCCGCAGCAAAAAACTCTTCGACCAGAGTGTGATCTCGCAACAGGAAATGGATGCTGCCAAAGCCTCTTTCGAATCGGCGAAAGCCAATGTGGAAGGACTGGCGGAGAGCATCAAGGCCGCCGACTTTAATGTGAAGAGCATGCAGGCCTCTTTGAAAGAGGCGAATTCCAACCTCGACAAAACCTACATCTATGCACCGGTTGACGGAACAGTTTCCAAGCTCAATGTGGAAAAAGGGGAAAGGGTAGTGGGTGTACAGGGCCTGCAGGGCACGGAGATCCTGCGCCTGGCAAACCTCAATGAGATGGAAGCCAGTGTGGAGGTCAACGAGAACGACATCATCAATATTCATAAGAACGATACAGCCATCATTGAAGTAGATGCTTACATGGGAAAAAAATTCAGGGGCATTGTGACGGAAGTGGCAAACTCAGCTAACACGACGGGCATTTCCGTTGACCAGGTGACTAACTTTGTGGTGAAGATCCGCATGATGAGGGAATCCTACCTCGACCTGATCACCGATCTCAACCCGGCTCCGTTCCGCCCGGGCATGAGCGCCAGCGTGGAGATTCAGACCAGGCGCGCCAATGATGTGATCACCGTGCCGATTCCGGCAGTGACCACGCGCGGCAGCGATACGACGGAGACCAAAAACCGCGGGCCTGAGGGCGAAGAAGATCCGAAAGTCGTCGTAAAGGATGAGAAAGAAGAAAAGCTGAATAAAAAACAGGAAGCGATCAAAGAATGTGTGTTCCTGAATGTGAATGGCGAAGCGAAGATGGTACAGGTAACGACCGGTATCCAGGATAACGATTACATTGAAATCAAAACAGGCATCAAGCCCGGTGATGAAGTGATCTCGGGGCCTTATGGCGCCGTTTCCAAAACACTGAAAAATTCCTCGAAGATCAAAGTGGTAACCAAAGACCAGTTGTTCTCCGATAAGAAATAAGCCCCCTGCTTTAACCTATAGTGGCTTACCTTTTACATATCGAATCGAGCTCTACCCTTTGCTCCGTGGCTTTATCAAACGGTGAAAACCTGGTGGCCTTAAAGGAATTGGATGCCGGCTACACGCATGCCGAAAATCTTCATGTGTTTATCAAAGAGTTGTTGCAGGAGCAGAACATCGGTCTGGCTCAGTTGCAGGCTATCTCCGTTAGCTCCGGTCCCGGCTCTTATACAGGCCTGCGCATCGGTTTTGCTACAGCCAAAGGCCTGGCGTATGCCCTGCGGATCCCGCTCATTGTGGTAGACACCTTAAAAGTGATGGCATCGCTGGCGGTAAAGCAAGATCCCGGAGCCTCTTTATTCTGCCCGATGCTCGATGCCAGGCGTATGGAAGTATATACCGCTCTTTATACCAAAGACCTTGCCTTGCAGATGGCGCCCATGGCTCTGGTGCTTGATGAAGAAAGCATTACCCGTTTTCGTAAGCCAGGAACAGCCATTTGTTTTTTTGGTGACGGCATGCCCAAAGCAAAAGCCTTATTGGAAAGCATTCCTTCAGCGCATTTCCTGGAAGGCATCCGGCCTGGCTCGGAAGCGATGATTTCCCTGGCCTACGGCAAGTTCCGGGACCTGGATTTTGCCGATACGGCTTATGCCGAACCCTTTTACCTCAAGGATTTTTTCTTCACTACCGCTAAAAAATAAAGCCTTACCTTTCGCGCATGTCAGCAGGAGCCCAAAAGATTGCCTTTGTCATCAATCCCAATGCGGGTGTGAAAAAGAAGATCGATATCATCGAGTTTGTGAAAAACTACTTTCCTGAAACCATTCCCTATGACCTGATCGTGTGGAAGAATCCTTACGATTTCGAGTCGGTGAAGCAGCAGATCTTATCCGGAAACTATACGGTTGTAGTGGCCTGTGGCGGCGATGGCACCGTGAATATGGTATCGTCTGTAGTGATGAACACCGCTATGGCGCTGGGAATTTTGCCATTGGGTTCCGGCAACGGATTAGCGAGGAGCAATGGGATTCCACTCGACCTGGAGGATGCCCTGACGGTGATTGCCCGCGCCGAAACCAAAATCATCGACGGCGCGCTCATCAATGGCATTCCGTTTTTCTGCACGGCAGGCGTGGGCTTCGATGCCCTGATTGCCGAGAAGTTTGCGGCCAGCACCACGCGCGGCTTTCTCACCTATTTTAAAACCAGCATCAGCGAATTTTTTTCCTACAAGCCCAATGATTACAAAGTCACGGTGGATGGGCAAGCGCTTCAAACCAAAGCCTTTTTAATTACCGTGGCTAATGCCGGCCAATGGGGCAATGACGTGTACATTTCGCCGGAGGCCTCACTCAACGACGGCATCCTGCATGTGAGCATCTTAAAGCCTTTTGCGCTTTCCGCGATCGGCGGAATCGGCCTGAAGCTTTTCCGGAAAAAGATCCATACCTCTGCACACCTCATTTCTCTGAACGGAAAAAAAATCGAGATTGAATTTGAAGGACAGCTGCCGGTACACTATGACGGCGAGCCACTGAAAGCCGAAGGAAAGCTCAGGATCGAAGTACGGCCCAACGCATTGAAAGTAGTGTGTTGATTAATCTGTTCTTATGGGATCTGTTAGTACGCTTTTGCCGGACACCGGCGAAGTCGAAGTGTTCGTGCTTACACCGTCACGCCGATGATCAGCATATCATCCACCTGTTCGAGGTTCCCGCGCCAGTCTTCAATAGTTTTATTGAGCATATCCTTCTGGGTATCGATCGGGAGCTTGCTGGCTTCCACCAGCAGGTTGCGGAAATTTCCCGCCATGAATTTTTTGCCCCTGGGGCCGCCGAACTGATCGGCATAGCCGTCGGAGAAAATATAGATGGTATCGCCTTTCTGAAGCTGGATGCGGTTGTTGGTGAAGTTTTGTTTGGCGCCAACGAACATGCCCACCGGGAATTTATTGGCTTTGAACTGCAATAGCTCATTGCCACGCACAATGTACAGCGGGTTGAAAGCCCCGGCATACTGGAGCTCCAGCGTTTTGTAATTCAGGGCACAGAGGGTCATGTCCATGCCGTCTTTGGTTTGCTCGTCTGAGGTTGAGGTATGCAGCGTATGGGCCACGCCATCGTTCATCACATCCATGATCACGGCAGGATCGGTGCGGTCGGTTGTTTTCAGAATGTCTTTCAGCAGGTTATAGCCCACAATACTCATAAAGGCACCCGGTACGCCGTGGCCGGTACAGTCAACCGCTGCAAAGTAGCACCAGTCGCCTTTCCGGTCGATCCAGTAAAAATCGCCACTCACAATATCCTTTGGCTTATATAACACAAACGATTGCGGAAGAATCTCTTTCACCACGCTATTCGGTGGAAGGATTGCCAGCTGGATACGTCTCGCATAATGAATACTGTCGGTGACCTGCTTGAAGAGGATTTCCAGCTCTTTGGTTTTCAGCTCGATCTCTTCTTTCTGTTTCACCACTTCCTCCGTACGCTCTACCACTTTCTGTTCGAGCACACGTTCGTTTTCCGAAAGGCTGTCCCTCATTTTCAGGAGAGCATGCCCGAGGGTATCGTCTTTGCTTAAAGGCTTGTAGTAAGCATCGAAATTTCCACGTCCCGTTTGCTTCGCAAATTCGGTGGTGCTTTCCATCGATTCCACCAGGCTGTTGAGGGCAGTGCCCATTTCGCCGATCTCGTCGGTGCGGTAGCTGATGCGGGCTTTCGGTAAAATGCCGAGTCCCATCGAAAGCAGCATGCGCTTCAGCAACTGGATAGGCTTGGTAATAGAGCGCGTGGTATAAATGGCAATCAATACCCCGCCGATGATGAGGCCGATGCCCAGTAACTTTACAAAGCGGTCGAGGAAATTAAACGAGCGGAACATTTCATCCGTAATGGCGCCCGCCTTGTTCTGCTTCTGTTCGATGAGCTGGTTGAGCTGCCTGTAGAGCGGCTTGATCTTTTCTTCCGTTTCATCGTAAGAGAACTGCGCTGTGAAATAAATGCTGGCGTCGCTGTATGACTCAAAGGAAGAAAGCGCCGACATGATTTCGTTCTGGTACACATTGAAAAGCCCATCGGTAAACACCACGATGGTTTTAAATTTGTCACGGTCCTCTTTTGTCCAGTCCTCCGAGAGGGAAGAGATCTTGGTTTTGATGTTCGGGTATTCCCTGTTGATGAGGTTCCTCAGGTCGGTCTTAAAAGGCTCGTTGTTAGGTGTAGGATTGTAATACCATTTGGCGATGAGCGTCTGCGATTTCTGCAGCAGGAAGTTGTATTCCTTAAGGGCGGCCACAGAAGGCGTTACCTGGCTCACAACCGATTCCGTTTGTTGCTTGCTTTTGGTAACCGTTACAATCGTCAGGATAAACGCAATCATGGTTAAGAATAACAATACCCCAAACCCTGTTCCTATTTTTCTTCCAATTGTAAACTTAAATGCCATACAGCTTCAGCCTTATTTTTGCTCGATTAAGGCTTCCTTCTTTAATTTAAACTCGTTTGCCTTTTCTTCATCCATCAAAGCCGAGTAAATCCCTTGCAGGCCTTCCAGTGCTTTTTTGTTTTTAGGATCGAGCTCATATACTTTGATCATGAAAGGCAGCGACTGTTTAAATATTTTTTTGGCGTTTTCCTGAACAACATCCAGCTGTGCCAGGTCCATATCATAATCGCTCATACGCATGAGTGTCGCGCCCTGGTTATAATACAGGATCCCCAGGTTGATATTGGCGGCGATGTTCTTAGGATCAAGCTCAAGCACCTTAAGCAGGGCTGTTTTGGCCACGTCGCCATACTTCTGGCTGAAATTGTTTTTCATGTACAACTCGGAGAACAAGCTACCGGTTGCCTTGTAGTATTCAATGTCTTTTTCTTTGAAATCGAAGTTGGGGCTGAAAACAGCCATGTTCTTCCTGTATTTGTTGTAGCATTCTTCCGACTTCGGCGCGTTTAAAGAATCCTGCAGAAAAGAAATGCAGAGCTTATAATAGCCCGCCGCTGCACTCTTCATAAATCCGTAATTATTTTCCTTATAGGTGCCGTCCTTATCAAGCGCCATCGACTGCTCGGCCGATTTTACGGAAATATCCAGGAGGTTTGCTTTTTGTCCGTTGCTGATGTTGCCGGCCTGTTTGAAAAGTTGGAGGTAAACATAAGAGCGGATATGCCAGGAGGCGGGATCGTCTTTTGTTTCGGGATGCAAAATAACTTGGTCGAGCAATGGCATCGCTTTGTCGAATTGCTTGCTGTTGCTCAGCTCCTGGGCTTCCATCAACAGATTGGTCTGTGCTTTGGTGCAAAAACATAAGAACACAAAAAGACAACATAAGCTGCTTTTTATGCAATGATATGATTTTGAAATGTTTAACACCTTTACAAACTTACTAATTAAATCAAATTAATCAACTGCTATAGCTAAAATTTTTAGCTCATCACTGGTTTTTAAACCGGCGGCTACAGCGTTGGTCTTGTTATATTCAAATTTTTGCTTATTGTCTACCGCCACAAAATTGATGGCTGCACCGGCTCTCGCCAATCCGTTTTTTTCTGTCACGATCAGGGCGCCTTTGCCCTTAAATTTTGTGCTCACTTCTTTCAGTACATCCGATGCATCGTTGAGGATATAAATGATATGAGGGTGAAGATTCACATCCACCGTGTTATTGGCTTTGATCTCCAGTTTCTGGCTTCCTACCTGCTTCACGGCAGCCATGCGGTTCAGCTCCTGGTTGATGTTAGGATTGCTGCCGATCACCTGGATGATGAAATTGCCGGCCTGCATTTTTTCCGGCCACTCAAAATACCTTGTAAAATTGTAAAGGAAGATGGCCTTACCCTTAGCTACCGGGTCGAAGTTTTGTTGTTGCTGGAAACTGAGGCTAGAAAAAGCCAGGATCAAAACGAAGATATGTCTTAAAAACAACTTCAAGCTTCTGTGAACCTTACAAAGGGTTTGCCATTTTTGTACAATCAACAAATATAGTATTTACGGGCTGAGAATTCAAACGCGGATAAACTATTTTTAACAAATTAATATGCTATATTTAGCTTCACTATTTTTTAGTGTTATTCAACGAAAAATATAATCATTACAGCGATTCCGAGCTCATTCTGGAGTACAAACATTCTACAGAAAGAGTGCTGGTCGGCATTCTCTATAAGCGATACGCTCACCTGGTACTGGGCTTATGTTTCAAGTACCTTAAAGACGAAGAAGAAGCCAAAGATGCGGTGATGCACATCTTCGAAAAGCTCATGGACGATTTGTTAAAACATGACGTAAAATACTTTAAAAGCTGGCTCTACACGTTTTCTAAAAACCACTGCCTGATGGTGATCCGCAGCAGGCAATCGAAACTGAAAAAGGAAATGGATCTGAAAGTTCATGCCTCTTCGTTTATGGAAACCGATACCAATTGGCATCTCAAGTCACACGAAGCAAAAGAAGAAGAGCTGAGCGCCCTCGAGCAGGCTGTGGAAGAGCTAAACGAAGAACAGCGCAAATGTATCCGCTTATTTTATTTGCAGGAGAAATCATACCAGGAGGTTTCGGTGCTCACAGGCTATACCATGAATGAAGTAAAAAGCTTTATACAAAACGGAAAACGAAACCTGAAATTAAAATTGGAAAAGAACAGTGAACGGGAATTCTGATAAACATAAGCCCTTAAGTCCGGAAGAGTTGTTCAGGCTGCTGGAAACAAAGAACGAAGGTGCTTTGTCCGGTGACGACCTGGACGATTTTGAGAAAGAAGCCCTGGAAGGTTTTTCGGCACATACGTCGGCCGGAAAGGCCAGGGAGCTCACCGAAGAAGTGCATCAGCGCATTCATGAACAGCTTGATGAAACCGGGAAAAAGCGCCCGGTAGCCAGGATCGTTTGGTTTGGTGCGGCCGCTTCCGTGGTGGTGGGTCTTATTATTTCCGCTTATATTTTCACCCGGGAGGCGAAATTTACCAATGAGCTGGCCCTGAATAAAAATAAAGAAGAAGTCACCGAAGGCATCAGGCAGGCGCCCCCGGCACCCGCCCTGGAAGAGTCATCGGCGACCGTGGCAGACGAGGTGCAAAAACAGGACAAAGAAACAAAGCCACAGGCGCCGGCGAGGGAAGTCTCTGCTACCCAGGTACAGAGCATATCCGAGAAATCAGTTTTTAACTCTGAGATCCACACCGTATCTAAGGACGGGGATTTTAACCGCTCGAAAGACGATGTTGCTGCAGCCGACGCCAGCTTTGAGAAATCGAATGACGAGTCAAAAAAAGGCCAGGGCCAGCCGGGTAAGGGATATGAGCTTAAGCTTGCCGAAACATTGGAACAGGAAGACCGGAAGGCCGGGTACGTTACCAACGGAACCGTGGCGGCGAATAAGGCGCTCGCCGTACCTAAAGAAGACCTGGTAACTATGGCCCCGGATGCTGAAAAGGTACAAAAGGAAAGCACGGTAACGACTGATGAAAGTCTCCGGAATACTAACGTGGCAAAAACAAAATATTCCTTTAAAAAGGGAAAAAAGCCGGCAGAAGAGGCCAATACCTATGCCGCAACGACGGCTACCGGCTCTACAAAAACGGAAGAATACAAAGGGCCCCTGGGGAATACGCGTGCCGCTTATTATACGGGTGGGGAGCAGGGCTTAAAGACACAGATCATCGCATGGTTCAAAGACCATCAGTATGAAGCGCCAAAAGGCAATTATAACATCCGGGTGAAGGTTGGGGCTGATGGAATAGCGCAAGTGCTTGAGGTTAAGGCGGAAAAAAATGCGGATGGGAAGGTGCTGGGGCACCTGGAGGAATCCCTGAAAGCCATGAAGGACTGGAACCCGGCGATTAGCGACCAGCAGGCCACCGGGAGCGAAACAGCCTTCACACTAAGCTTCTAAAACCTTTCAAACCGGCTGCTTTTGGCTAAATCCGCCTGTTTCAGGGGGATTGTCTTAACAATAAAAAAACCTCCGTTTTTAGGAAATATTTTAAATAATATTATATTTGCAACATTAAAATTTTAGACAATATGAAAAGAAATCTTACCCTGTTCTCTCTTTTTCTTGTTTTCTGCGCTGCTAAATTTAACGCACAGACTTATACGGGAATACCTCTGACAGGATTCACCCAGGACGTTATCGCTGAGAATAATCCGGCGTCAGCCAGTACAGGAACAACGATAGATGCGGCAGGCTATGTCTTGTATTCTGCATTATATACCAATACGACAACTTTAGGCGGATTGAACGCTACCGGCGTTTATACGACCAGCACCCGTTCGTATACGCTGGCATCGTATGCACAGAAGAATACGCTGCGCGTGCTGACCAACGCTACCGATTCATTAACCTTAACGAATCCGGCAAGCTATTCCGGGCTCAGCATTTTAGGTTTCAGCAGCGGTAATGATGCGCTCACGGATGTCACGCTCAGGTTTGCCGATGGTACTTCAGCGACGTATTCTTCAAGAACCTTATACAACTGGTCCTCTAACCAGCCCGCTATCATCCAGGGCTTTGGAAAGACAAACAGGGCCTCCAACTCGATTTATTTCTCGGCAACCGAGCCGAAGATGTACAGCATCGATATCCCGGTGATTTGCGCAAACCAATCGAAAATGATCACCCGCATTGTTGTGAAGAACAAAACCATCGGGGCTACCGTTTATTTATTTGCAGCGGCCGGTATCGGTAAATCCAATTTCGTGGCTAACTCCATTCCGGCAACCTGCAAAGGCTCTGCTACAGGAACAGCCAAGGCATTAGGTGTGGACGCTTATGGCCCGCTGAGCTATACCTGGATGCCGGGAGGGCAAACCACCCAGGCGGCGACTAACCTGACTGCAGGAACTTATACGGTAACGATTATGGATGGAAATGGCTGTAGCTATACCCGTACAGTAGCTGTTTCCGAGCCTGCCACGACGTTCTCTATTACTTCTGTAAGCGCAACATCGCTCAGCTGCGGTTCTGCAAGCACTGCTACGGCCCAGGTAAGTGTAACGGGTGGAAACACTCCTTATGAGTATACATGGATCAATACTGCTCCGGTAAGCTCAACGCTTACAACCAATTCTTTGACAGGACTGACCGGCGGAAACTACTCTGTTTCTGTGAAAGACAACAACGGCTGTATCCTGACTGCAACCACGAACGTGGCGACACCAAACGTGGTAATCTCTGTTAATACTGCCAGCCTGCTGTGTGGTACGACTGCCAATGGCAGCGCTACCGTAACATCAGTAACGGGTGCTACAGGTCCGTTTACTTATAGCTGGACGCCTTCTGCTCAAACGAGCAGCGTGGCTACCGGTCTTGCAGCGCAAACCTATACTGTAAGAGTAACGGATAACGCCAGCTGTACGATTTCACAAACATTATCGATCGATGCTCCGAGCATCAGCCTGACAGCGGCAGCTACTACCTGTACCTTATCGACGGGTTCTGCTACAGTGACTTCTGTAACCGGCGGTGCAGGCGCTCCTTATACTTATTCATGGACACCTTCGGCTCAAACCGGCAGTGTGGCTACAAACCTGGCAGCCGGAAATCATACGGTTACCGTAAGGGATAATGCAAACTGCCCTGTTACCAAAACAGTGTCTATTACTTCTGATCAGCCAAGCTTAACGGTAGCGACCAGCTCCCTGCTTTGCGGTACCCTGGCTAATGGAAGTGCTACAGTTACTTCTATAACAGGCGGTGTTGGTCCGTTTACTTATAGCTGGATGCCTTCTGCCCAAACCGGCAGTGTGGCTGCCAACCTCGGTTCCGGTGTTTATTCGGTAACGGTAAAAGGTACAAGCGGCTGTACGGTAACACAAACCCTCGTGATCACGAAACCTAGTATTTCTATTGCTACAAGTCCTACAGCCTGTAAAGGTACCCAACCTACGGGTAGCGCTACAGTGATTGCAGTAAACGGTGGTGTAGCTCCTTACTCTTATTCATGGGATTCTGACGCGATGTCGAATATTGCCAGCGGTACAACCGTAAATAACATCGACGAAGGAACTTATACGGTAAATGTAACGGATGCGAATAACTGTATTACCTCACAATCATTTAACGTGGCAAGTACAGCGCCAAGCGCATTAATTGCTACAACTACTGCAACCAATGCTACCTGCTCAGGTATCAACAACGGTATGGCCAGGGTAACGCCTAACGGTGGTGTAACGCCTTATTCTTATTCATGGAATACAAACCCTCCTCAATACTCAGCTACTGCAACCGGCCTGCCTTCTCCAAATAACTTTGTTGTTTCGGTGATTGACTTCAACGGCTGTCTGATCAGCAAAGCGGTTACGATTTACCCGGCTCCTGTAGACTTAATGATGTATGTAACTCCTTCCACGACGATTTGTCCGGGAGCTTCTGTAAACGTAAGCATTACCGGCTTCTCAGGAACAGCAACTTATACCTGGAGCACTGGCGCTCACACCACTTCTATTACAGCAACGCCTACAGCAACGCTTACGGTTTATTCGGTAACAGCTACTGCTACCTCAAGCTGTATTGCAACAGGAAGCGTATCGGTAATTACATCAACCAACGCGGCTGAAAATTGCCCTGTGAGCGTGAAAGAAGAAGCATTTGTGTCTTATAACCTGTATCCGAACCCTAACACGGGTGAATTTACAATTGCCTTCAACCATGTGCAGAACAATGCTACGGTTGAGGTGATGGATGCTTTAGGCAAGCTGGTATTAAGCCAGAATGTAAACGGCATGGAAACCACTGTGAATACAACAACCCTCCAGAACGGCATTTATTTTGTAACGGTAAGGGATGAGAAAAATATCCTGGTGAGAACGAAGGTGATCAAACAATAATCACTTCTTTTCAAACTTATAAAAAGCGTCCCGCAAAAACTGCGGGACGCTTTTTTTTATAAACCGCTTGGCTAAGCCGGGACGTTTTTTGATTAATAGTTGGGCGCATGCAATGCCCTGGCGTCAGGGATTGTAGCGGAAATCCTTTTGCCGGCACTTCGTCCCAATTGCTACCGGGAGCGCTCAGTGGCCGGCAAAAGATTGGAGCGGAAAGCCCGCCCGGACGCCCTCCTACAAAAACAAAGTAGCTTGCCGACGAAAAATATCCGATGCTTCTCTATAAATCCGATTTTCTTTGCCTTCTTCACATCGAACCTGGAAAGGTGGAAACATGTTTGGCTCCTGCGGAGCAAGAAGGGCATAGATGGGTAATTCTATAGTTTCGGGTTATATCAAACCTTCCTTCTCCCGTTTGGTATAATCCAGGATCAGCACATAATACAGCATCACACCAAAGGCATACATGGCGGCTGTGATGAGGAAAATGTTGACGTAAGGATAGCCGCGGTGGAACATGAGCTTCACCATAAAGCCGCTGATGACCCAGCTGCCGCTCCAGATGGCGGCGGTAAGGGCGCTGGTGATCTCCCGGTTTTTTTCTCCCACGTAGTTCATCACCAGCTCGGAGGTCATCGGGCCGGCCATGTTCATCAAAGGCTGGCGCAGGAGGTAGCATACAATGGCAATGTAGAGGGCAACGGTGTATTGGCTGTAATACTGCGTAGTAGCCAGCGCCACCAGCGAGATCACTGCCAGTGATTGTGTGGCCGGGATGGCAATCTTAAAGCCGATGTATTTCTTGATCTTCGGTACCAACATAGCGCCCCAGGCAACCAATACCGCTGCAATGGCGCTGATCACCGAAAAGCCGCCCTTGTCGAGGTGATGCACCTTATCGAAAAATAAGCTGATGAAGGGGATAGTGAGGCCCGCACCCGTAGCGATGATGAGGGTAGGGATCAGTCCCTTGAAAATAAGAAACCAGTCGTTCTTTCCTTTTTTGGTTTTGATCCTCAGGCTTTTTCTGTCGTCGAGCTCTTCTGTATGATGGATCTTTGCTACAAAATAAATACCGCCGAAACCCAGCAGGGAAAAGATGATGAGGATGGTCTGCTCATCGAAGAGCAGGGGATTGATCCGGTCGAGTACAGCAATCACCACACCACTTAAAATGCCCGCAAAGCTCCAGGTACTATAGCTCAGCGCAATGCCCGAGGTGTGATTTTCTTTCAACTCATTCCTCAGGATATAAGGTGTGATGGGGATCTGCATGAAGGTGAAGGAGGCACCCCATAACAGCAACGAGATGAACAGCAACACGGTGAGCTTGCAATACACGCAATACACAATGGCCAGGCCGAACAGCGGAACGAGCACCGAGGAGGCCATAAAGAAAGGCTTCATCGCACGGCCCTTAATGATGTTGCCGATGGGCAGCGCAAGGGCAAATACGCCCAGGAAGCGGAAGGTAATGAACAGGGCAATTTCTTCCTCGCTGAAACCCTTACGGCTCATATACAGTGGCAGGATGTTCATGAAGGTGGCATTCACCAGCTGGATGAAAAACTCGCCAATGATGACATTGATGATGAAAGACCTGAGCCTTCTGTAATCTTTAATGAAGTCGAACATACATCAGGAATGAAGAATAACAATATCAAGGTAGGCTTTTATCTTTTCAAGATCGGTAGGCTCAAAGCTTTCAAAATTCCCCTGGTTGTTGAACCAGGTGAGCTGGCGTTTGGCGTAGCGCCTGGTATTTTGTTTGATCATGGCCACCGCTTCTTCCAGCGAAAGCTTACCATCCAGGAAGTCGAAGAGTTCCTTATAGCCTACGGTATTCAGGGCGTTGAGCTGCTTATGCGGATACAATGCTTTTACTTCGTCAAGCAAGCCATTGGCCATCATGATCTCTACGCGCCGGTTGATGCGGTCGTAGAGCGCCTCACGCTCCGTCGTGATCAGTAAGGGAATCGCTTCAAACGGTCTTTCTTTTTTTTCTTTCGTGCGGAAAGAGGAGTAAGGCTTGCCGCTGTGGAGGCATACTTCCAGCGCACGCATCAGGCGCTGCGGGTTGTTGAGGTCTACCTGCGCGTAATACACCGGATCGCGTTCTTTCAGTAAGTTCTGCAAATAAGCAATTCCTTTTTCTGCATAATCAGCCTGGAGCGTTTCGCGGATCTCCGCCGGGATCTCTTCAAACTCATCCACACCATTCAGAATGGCGTTGATGTATAGCCCGGAGCCACCCACGAGGATGAGCTGGTCATGTTCCCGGAAGAGCTCTTCGATCCGGGCAATGGCGTCCCGCTCGTATTGCCCCACATTGTAGCTTTCGTGAATGCTGATGTGATCCACAAACTCATGCGGCACGTCCTGCATCTCGTCTGGTGTGGGCTTAGCGGTACCGATGCTCATTTCCCTGAAGAACTGCCTCGAATCGGCCGAGATCACCGGGCAGGCGAAATGCTTGGCCAGGTCGACGGCCAGGGCCGTTTTTCCAACCGCCGTAGGGCCGGCAATAATTATCAGGTGTTTTTTCAAAATTTAAAAACTGAACTCCGCCTTACTTTCGGGATTGGTTATTTTTTTACTATCGGTAGTTTCAAAGCGGTTCACACGGATGATGTGTGTTTGAGCGGGAAAATAATCGTAAAGGATCGTGTTATCGACCCGGAGTGTTTTAATCGTGACAGGCTTTGTGTTCCTTATTTCCAGGTAGGTCCAGACCGACTCCTCCTCTTTTTCGTAACCGATGTAATGCAGAGCCTGCAGCTTCGCATTCAGTGTCACCGACAAATGCCTGCTGATATACTGAAAGAGGATGCTGTCTGTTTCCGCTTTATTTTTCGGGTTGATGATGTCGATGGTTTTGCCGGAGCTCTTTCTCAGGGCGTCTTCCAGGTCGTTGGTAAAAATGCGCACGCTCACCTGGATCTCCGCTTTTCCTTTGGTGCTGATCTCCGTGAGGCCGATGTAATAGGGATGCTTCGCTGGATGGAAAGAAGAGGCTAAAACCACGGCCAACCCTATAAGCAGGTATTTTGCCGCAGGTGTAATATTTGTCCGTTTTGAGGCGATATTCCTTATTTTTAGCACACACAAAAGTAGCAAAATTTATGAACGAATTCTGGTTGTGGTTCGGTACGGGAACCGGTCATATTTTGGACTGGAGCGGTTACGACCATATCCTGTATGTGATGGCGCTCTGTGTGTTGTTTTCCGCCAGGGAATGGAAACAGCTGCTGATCCTGGTCACGGCATTCACCATAGGCCACTCGCTGACCCTGGCAGCCAGCGTTTTGCACCTGTTCTCCGTAAAGCAGGCCTGGACCGAAGTATTGATCCCGCTCACGATTCTTTTAACCTGCATCGTGAACATTGCCGGCAGAAATAAGGTGACGGCCCGGCATAAGCCGGCAACGGTGAGCTACAGGCTCAACTACAGCCTGGCCCTGCTGTTCGGATTCATTCATGGCATGGGCTTTTCCTATTTGCTAAAGTCTATGCTCGGAAAAGAGGAAAGCCTCGTGTTTCCCTTGCTGAGCTTCAATCTTGGCCTGGAGGCCGGGCAGATCATAATCGTGGTTTCGATGCTTATTTTGTCCGTTTTTTTAGCTAGATTTACCCGGATCAAAAGGGCCGATTACCAGTTTTTCGTGTCGTCGGCCGTGTTTGGAATTGCTTTTTTATTATTTGTACAACGCTTAAATGACTTATAACATGACCCGTTTTTTTTACCTGGCTGCCATAACCGGCGCCGTAGTTTCTTCGGCTTACGCACAGAACATCCAGAATAACCCGACCTCTAACCACGGCAATAAATTTGAACAGCTGGGAACGATCCTTCCAACACCCAATGAATACCGTACGGCCTCCGGAGCGCCCGGCGGGAAATACTGGCAACAGAAAGCCGATTACAACATTGAAGCCACGCTTGATGAAAAGAACCTGATGCTCATTGGGAAAGAAACCATCACCTATTCCAATAATTCTCCCGATAAGCTCGATTACCTGTGGCTGCAGCTGGATGAGAACCAGCATAAGCCAACAGCCGAAAATAATTTCTTCGATAGCAATAAGCTGGGGCAGCCGGGCGACGAAGGCGCGGTGAAAGGACTGGATGTGAACGAGCGCCTGAAAGGTTTGGGAGACCAGATCCTCAGCGTAACCGATGAAATGGGAAAGGCATTGAAGTACACCATCAATGAAACCATGATGCGGGTGGATCTTCCGAAGACGCTGATGCCCGGAGGAAAAGTGAAATTCAATGTGAAATGGCAATACAAAATCGGTCACAGGACCGTGATCGGCGGCCGCGGCGGTTATGAATATTTTGCGGAAGACGGCAACTCGTTGTTTACGATGACGCAGTGGTATCCGCGTATGTGCGTGTACAGCGACTTCCAGGGCTGGCAGCATAAGCAATTTACAGGCAGGGGAGAATTTGCCCTGGCCTTCGGAAACTTTACGGTAAAAATGACGGTGCCGGCCGATCATCTCGTGTGCTCCACAGGCGAATGCCAGAACTATGCACAGGTGCTCACGCCCGAACAAATGGCGCGCTACACTAAAGCGAGTACCAACTACAATGATGTTACGGAAATCGTCACCTTAAGCGAATGCACAGCTGCTGAAAAAAACAAAGCCACTGCTACCAAAACCTGGATCTTCAAGGCCGACAGCGTGAGGGATTTTGCCTGGGGTTCATCGCGCAAGTTTATGTGGGATGCCATGCCAATCAAACAGGACGGAAGAAAAGTCATGTGCATGAGCTTTTACGCCAAAGAAGCGGCCGGTCTTTACAGGAAATATTCTACCAAAACCGTCGCGCATACCATTAAGACCTATTCCAAATTCACAATTTCTTATCCTTACCCTGTGGCGCAAAGTATTGAAGCCGCCAATGGTATGGAATACCCGATGATCTGTTTCAATTTCGGAAGAACGGAAAAAGACGGTACCTACTCCGAATCTACCAAATACGGGATGCTGGGTGTGATCATCCATGAAGTAGGGCACAACTTTTTCCCGATGATTATCAACAGCGATGAGCGCCAGTGGAGCTGGCTGGATGAAGGTCTGAATACCTTTGTGCAATTTTTAACCGAGCAGGAATTCGATAACAACTATCCTTCCAACCGCGGGCCGGCTTATAAAATGGTGGACTATATGAAGCTGCCAAAAGACCAGCTGGAGCCGATCATGACCAACAGCGAGAACATCATCAACTTCGGGGCGAATGCTTACGGAAAGCCCTGTACAGCGTTGAATATCCTGCGCGAAACGGTAATGGGCAGGGAGCTTTTTGACTTTGCGTTTAAGCAATATGCTACACGCTGGGCATTCAAGCACCCGACACCGGCCGATTTCTTCCGCACGATGGAGGACGCGAGCGCGGTTGACCTCGACTGGTTCTGGCGCGCCTGGTTCTACGATATCGAGCCGGTGGATATTTCCATGGACTCGGTAAAAGCCTATACCTTTGTGAACAACAAAACCGTTCCTGTAAAGAACGATACCATCCGTATTTACCCTAAGGGCAAGGAGTTTGAGAGTATTTCCAAATTAAGGAACCGTGAATCAGGCATGAAATTCTTAGTGGATGTGGATACGACCCTGCGTGATTTCTACTACCATTACAAGCCTGAAGTGAAAACGGCCGTAGAGAAAAAGCCTGTCAACTATTATGAAAATTACGAGCCTCTGAGCGATTCGGCTCTGGCAGCGCTCAAGGGGAAATACATGTATGAGCTGTATTTTACCAATAAGGGTGGGGCCGTGAGCCCGCTTATCATCCAGTGGAATTACAAGGACGGCACTTCGGAAGTAGACCGTGTGAATGCTTATGTGTGGCGCAAGAACGAAAAGAATGTGGTGAAGACTTACGCAAAAGAAAAAGAGGTAGCCTCGATCTTATTGGATCCTTATAAGGAAACCTGCGACATCAACGAGAAGAACAACACCTGGAACATGAAACAGGCACCGGACCGCTTTGATGTGTTTAAAACCAAGAGCGTAGGGCGCGGCCAGAGCGCCGGCGGGAACCCGATGCAGAAGGCGAAGGCAGGGAAGTAACGAATCCGGATGAGCAGAGTACTCATTATACTAATGCTGACAAGCTTCCTTTTTTCATGTAAGGAAAAGCGAAAAGAGGAAGTTGAAATAGATTCTGGAATTAAGTGTTTATCGACTTTTATGTTTCGGTCGAGGAGTGACACGATAAGACGTTTCACTTTTACTACTTATTTATTTAAAAAAGATAGTTTTCTGGTTCTCCGTCCTGATAGTTTATATCATTGGAAAGTAAGAGCTTCTCACCTGGATTCAACAGATATTAGTAGCCTAAACAAGATGTTTAAAATCATAGATTTTAAATCGTATGAAAAGAATACTATTTGCAAAGAAATTCGTGAAAACCATGTTATGTATTGCGGCCCAAATTATGGATTTATAGATAGCAGTGGAAACGTGGAAACATTTGTCCCATTTGAGAAAGAGAAAGTAATGGATAGTATATTTTCTTATTTGTGGGATAAAGAGTTCGTAACAACAAACGATACTTCTGAAATAATTAATTATATGGAAAGGATCAAGCGAAAATACCTGAAAGATTGCCCGCGACCGATACTTATCGAAGTAAAAACTGAGCAACCTATAAATCAATAAGATTTGCATGAAGGTTCTCAAAATAAAAGCTTTAAAGAACAAGGCATTTGCCACAATCTATTTGCTGGAAGGCTATAGTAGCCTGGATACAGAGGTATTCCATGAATTTAGCGAGAACGTCAGATATAGTTTAAGTAAATCGATATGAAGTATTTTGTTTTAGCACTATTTTTGGGGAATGTCTTGATAGGATTCTCCCAAACTAAACTCTTTACCAAAGAAGACACGCTGATTGGCAGCAACAGCGCTTACCGCAGCTGGTGGGATGTGCAGCATTACGATGTGTGGGTGAAACCCGATTATACAACCAAAAGTATTACAGGGAATGTCCTGATTGCTTACCAGGCAACGAATGCACTTTCTAATCCGGTGATGCAGATCGACCTGCAGGAGCCTTTAACTATTGACAGTATTTTTTACGAAGGAGCCAGGTTGTCTGATATTCGCCGGGAAAATAACCGCTGGATGCTGGCCCTGCCCGCACAGGAAAAAAAGGCAGGACATCAGCTGCACGTGTTTTATCATGGCAAACCGAAAGTAGCGCGGAATCCGCCCTGGGATGGCGGCTTTGTCTGGAAAAAAGATTCCTTGGGAAATCCCTGGATCAGTGTGGCCTGCCAGGGCGCCGGTGCCAGTGTATGGTTTCCCTGCAAAGACCTGCAGGCCGATGAGCCCGACATGGGCGCGCGCCTGTCGATCACCATTCCCGATACCTTGAAAGCCATCGGCAACGGGAAGCTTGTGACGGTGAGAAAAGAGACGAAGGGTTTGAGCACTTATATCTGGGAAGTGAAGAACACCATCAATCCTTACGACATCATCCCTTATATCGGGAAATACACGCTGGTCAGGGATTCCGTCACAGGAGAGAAAGGGAAACTCTACACCGATTATTGGGTGCTGGATTACCACGTGCAAAAAGTAGCATCTCACCTAAAGCCGAATGTCACCAAAACGATCGCTTGCTTTGAGCATTGGTTCGGGCCTTATCCCTTCTACGAAGATTCCTACAAGCTGGTGGAGGCGCCTTACCTGGGCATGGAGCACCAGAGCAATGTGGCTTACGGCAATTTTTTTCTGAACGGTTATTTAGGACGCGATCTTTCCAAAACAGGCTGGGGCCTGAAATGGGATTTCATCGTGGTGCATGAATCGGGGCATGAATGGTTCGGAAATAGTATCACGGCGCGCGACGTAGCGGATAACTGGATTCACGAAGGCTTTACCTCCTACAGCGAAGTATTGTTTACCGAATGTGAGTTCGGAAAAGAAGCCGGCAACGATTATTGTGAAGGCGTGCGAAAAAATATTGAGAACGATATTCCCATCATTGGTAAATACGATGTGCGTACCGAAGGCAGCGGGGACATGTATAACAAGGGCAGTAACATCGTTCACATGATCCGGCAGGAGATCAATAACGATGAGAAATTCAGGGAACTGCTGAGGTCCATCAATGAAACGTTTTATCACAACACCGTAAGCACACAGGAGCTGGAGGCTTTCATCTGCAAAAAAACAGGAATCGATTTTAAGCCGCTCTTCGATCAGTACCTGCGCACCACGCAGATTCCCTGGCTGCAATACAAGCTCATGAAAGGAAAGCTCTCCTTCCGGTATGTGCATTGCCTCCCGGAATTTAATATGCCGGTGAAGATCATGGCAGGGAAAGAGATCCTGATCCGCCCGACTACCCAGTGGCAAACGGTTCCCGTTGGTGCTAAAGTAAAGGATGTGAAGCTCGACCGGAATGTGTATGTGGATCTGGTGAAATAGAGAAACACGTTTCTGATCAGGCGCCTTAATACTCAAAAATAATGCAGACTGAGCGTTCCGCTCGCAATTTTTTTTAATGTTTTGTTTCAAAAACCCATAGAAACATTGTACCTTTAAATCAGTTGTTTGCTTTAAAATGGCCGTTCATTGCCCAAATCAATCCCTTAAGACGGGTAATGATTATGAATAATAGCATAATCCACATTGCTTTGCCATCAGGAAGTGAAGCAGAATGCACTCAAATACGCATGTTGAATAACTAAAACCGTAATGGAATGAAGAAGATATTTTACATAAGTTTTATAACAAGCTTAATTGGCGGTATCGTTATTTCTTGCAAGAAGAAAGACAACAATACCAGTAATGTGCCAGCACCGGAGTACGATATAACACAAGCTTACAATTTGACAGATATTGTGTATGGCAGTGATCCGAAACAAAAAATGGATGTGTACCTGCCGGCAAACCGTGATGGTAATTCAACAAAAGTTTTCGTGATGATTCACGGTGGCGGTTGGACTTCGGGCGACAAATCTGACTATGCGTCTACAATGGCTGCATTTAAATCTTATTACCCTAACCATGCTATTATCAATATCAATTATCGTTTGGGAGTTCAGGGAAATCCGGGGTATCCGAAACAGATCAACGATATTCAGGCAGCATTGAACGAAATTCAAAAAGAAAAATACAATCTGTCAAAAAAATATTTGCTTTATGGCGGTTCGGCAGGCGGACATTTATCGCTTCTGTATGGTTATGCCTTCGACCCGAATCATTATGTAAAAGGTATTGTAAATACGGTTGGTCCGGCTGATTTAACAGATACTTCTTTTACCAAAAACGTTTTTCTAATGGGTATTGTAGGAGGCTTGCTGGGCGATGCTGTATACAACTATCAGGCAAATCAGGCACTATTTGTGGAAGCTAGTCCTGCAAAGCAGGTAACGGCAAGCTCTCCGCCGACAATTTCGTTCTATGGAGACCAGGATCCTCTTATTCCGGTTACACAAATGCCTTCATTACGGATGGCATTGCAAAGTAAAGGCGTTTGGCATTACGATACGATTTACCCTGGCGGAGGACATGCCATTTGGGCGTCGCAAGCACAAAATCAGGACTATATCAATAGGACCATCGCATTTATCAATCAGTTCTTCAACTGAAAATTTGTAAATGATTTAGATCCCGCTACGATCAATACCTCTTTGGTTGATTTGCGTTTCAGAAGTGGCCCGCTGTAGCGATCGGCCTCCTCCGAAAAGAAACTCATAGCTTTGCGCTATCGGCAATGTGGTTGTTCTCGCACATCAATGTACGTGCAGGAAATTTACTGTACAATAAAATATCGTGTGTGGCAAATAAGATGCAACGCCCTTGCTTACTGATGTCCAGCAACAGTTTCATAATTTCTTCCGAGGTATCCGGATCTAAATTTCCGGTGGGCTCATCGGCCAGGATGATCTCCGGATCGTTGATGAGGGCACGGGCAATGCTGATGCGTTGCTGCTCACCACCCGAGAGCTGGTAAGGCATCACGAGCTCTTTGCTTTCCAGCCCTACTTTAATCAGCACGTCTTTCACGCGCTTCTTGATCTTGGCCTCGTCTGTCCAGCCGGTTGCCTTCATTACAAAGCGCAGGTTCTCAAACACGCTGCGGTCGCTCAGCAGCTGAAAGTCCTGGAACACAATGCCCAGCTTGCGGCGCAGAAAAGGAATTTCCTTGCGCTTGAGGCTGTGGAGCTTGAATCCCGCTACTTCTCCCTGGCCCTGTGTGAGCGTGAGGTCGCCGTAGATTGTTTTCAGTAAGCTACTTTTGCCGCTGCCGGTTTTTCCCAGCAGGTACACAAATTCCCCTTTGTTGAGTGCAAGGTTGAGGTTGGTGATCACCGCGATATCGCCCTGGTAGATCGTAGCGTCCTTAAATTCTATTACAGAGTCGTTGACCATAATTGTTGTGGATAAAAGTAGGCGCTATTTCGTTAAAGATGTTTAAACAATCATGTCATGTTTTAACAGGAACGCGTTAATAACTACAAAATCAGGCGGTTAAGTGGGTTTATGAAACAGCTATTTTTAAAAGCGGGTTCAATTACCGTCGTTTTATTTTTTTGAAGACCATGCCATGCTTTTGTGATGGCAGGCGCTATTCATAAAAATTTAACGTAACAAATCATTAACAAAGAATTATAGGACATAAAAGCATGATGATCTCCAGGTATTTTATAAGTGTGTTGCTGCTAACGTTCTCCGGCCTGCTGTTGGCGCAAAAAACACAAATCGTTTTGGATAAGGAAGGTCTTTATAAAACAGGCATCGAGTTGTTTGATAAGAAGCAATATACTGCTGCACAAAAGGCTTTCGCCGATTACATGCTCACCGTTCCCGGCAATACTCTGCTGAAGACCGATGCCGAGTATTACGCGGCAGCCTGCGGTATCGAGCTGTTTCACAAGGATGGAGAGTGGCGCATGAAAGAATTCATCGAGCTGCACCCGGAAAGCAATAAGGTGAAATGGGCTTATTTCTACCTCGGGAAATCCAATTTCAGAAAAAAGAAATACGAGGAAACCATTGAGTACCTTGAGAAAGTAGACATTTACGAGCTGAACAAGGAAGATCTGGCAGAGCTCTATTTCAAGCGCGGTTACAGCTATTTTTCGGTGAAGAACAACGAGAAGGCAAAGACCGATCTCTATGAGATCAAGGACGTCGATAATAAATATTCGCAGCCGGCCAATTATTACTATTCGCACATCGCTTACCAGGAGAAGAATTATGAAACGGCCCTGCAGGGCTTCAATCGCCTGATGAGCAGCGAAACCTTCGGCCCCGTGGTTCCTTACTACATCACGCAGATCTATTTCATCCAGGGAAAATACAAGGAAGTGATCAAAACGGCGCCTTCGCTGCTGGACGACTCCACGCATGTGCAGAAGGAAGGAGAGATCAACCGCATGATCGGTGAATCGTATTTTAACCTGAAGGACTTTGGAAATGCTTTGACTTACTTCAAAAAATCCTATTCCACCGGTGGAAATTTCAACACCTTTGGAAATTATGCTTTGGGCTATTGCTACTACCAGATCAAGGATTATAAAAATGCCATCACGCATTTTGAAAAAGCAACGGATGGTAAGGACAGCCTGGCGCAGAACGCCTGGTATCACCTGGCGGATTGCCATGTACAAACCGCCAATAAGACCAAAGCCCGGAATGCCTTTTATGCGGCTTCGGGAATGGATTTCGATCCGGCGATCCAGGAAGATGCCTTGTTCAGCTATGCCAAGCTCTGTTACGAATTATCTTTTGCGCCCTATAACGATGCGGTGCTGGCTTTCCAGAAATACATCAGAGAGTATCCGTCTTCACCAAAGAAATCGGAGGCCTACCAATACCTGGTGAATGTGTATTCCACGACCAAGAACTACAGCCAGGCCATTGCTTCCATCGAAAAAGTACAGCCGCTGGATCCTATTTTAAAGATCACTTATCAGAAGCTCATCTATTTCAAAGGCGTGGAGTTCTTTAATAACCTTGAGCTCGACAGTGCCACGCGCTATTTCAAAAAATCCATTGCGGTGAATTTCGATAAGACCTACAATGCCTTGTCTTACTACTGGCTGGGAGAAATTTCCTACATTAAAAAGGATTACGCGACGGCCGTAGAAACCTGGAAAACCTTCCAGGTGAATGAAGGGGCTTTTAGCTTAAAGGAATACGACCTCTCGAACTACAATATCGGCTATGCCTATTTCCAGCAGAAAGGCAAGAACGACTATGAGGCGGCAAATCTCTCCTTCCGGAAATTCCTGCTGACTAAAAATACCTATGATGCCAAAAAAATGGCGGATGCTACGGTAAGAACGGCCGATACCTATTTCATGCAGAACATCTACCCGCAGGCTTCCGAGTATTACGGTAAGGCGATTGCGATGAACCAGTTGGACGTGGATTACAGCATGTACCAGAAAGCACTGTGCAACGGGCTTCTGAAAAAACAGCAGGAAAAGATCAGCGACCTGAAAGCGCTCATCGCCAAATATCCGAAGTCGAACTATTATGCAGCGGCCATTTTTGAGATCGCGGAAACGTATAGCAAAGACCTTAAAGACGGTAACAGTTCACTGACCTGGTATAAAATGGTGATTGACAAATATCCTAACTCGGCCTATGCCAATGCAGCCCTGGCAGGGATGGGCCTGGTGCATTACAACCAGAAGGAGGACGATAAGGCCTTTGCCTATTTCGACCAGATCGTGAAGAAGGATATGAAGAGTGAAGAGGCCCGTGATGTTTTGCCTTTGATCAAAAAGATCTTTGAAGCGAAAGGGGATATTGCCGGCATGGAAGAGTATTTCAAGAATGTCGGGAACCCTTTGGATAACAACGAGCTGGAAACGGCGCTCTTTGAATCGGGCAGGGATGCCTATATCAGGGATAAGAACTGCGACCTGGCAATGCCGAAATTTGAAAGCTATATCAGCAAATACCCTAACGGGAAAAATATTGCGGAGGCGCATTTCTATTATGCGGAATGTGCCTACAGCAAAGACCTGTTGGATAAGTCCTTGCCGTCTTACCTCTATATTACAGGCAGGCCGCGAAGCATCAATACGGAAACTTCCTTGCTGAAAGCCTCTTACATTTTATATAAAAATAAATCCTATACCGAAGCGCTGCCTTTATACCAGCAGTTGTCGGAAATGGCAGAAACACCGGCCAATAAATTATCCGGAAAAATGGGCGCCATGCGCTGCGCCTTTATCCTGAAGAATTATGAAGTGGCCCTGGAATACGCTGTGAAAGTACTCGCCACAGACAAGATCTCTCCTCAGCAGATGACGGAAGCCAAATACGATAAGGCTAAATCACTCTATGAGCTCAACCGTCTGGATGATGCGATGAGCGATTTCAAAGCCATTGCCAAAACGGCCAAGAACGTGACCGGCGCCGAAGCCCTGTACCACGTCGCCAAAATCCAGTATACCAAGCAGGATTATTCGGCGCTTGAGAAAACCATTACCAGCCTCATCGCTTACGATTACTCCAACGACGACTGGAATACCAAAGGCCTCTTGTTATTATCGGATGCCTACATCGCCAAAGGCGAGTATTCGGATGCCGAGCTGATGCTGCAAACGGTGATTGACGGCAAGCCGAAAGCGGAATACGTAGACGAGGCCACGAAGAAACTGGAGAAAGTAAAAGCCCTGAAAGAGCAGGGAAGCTCAGGCACCAATCCTGCGAACAGCATGAAAGTGGAATTCAAATCGCAACAGAATTCAGACAAAGACCTCTTCGATCAGTTGTATGAGGCGAAACAGGATTCGCTGAAACAGGCACCAAAAAAACCATAAGTATCATTCAGGAATAATTCGACCGCACATGGCATCTATCAAATTCAATAAAAACACTGCTGTATTAGACTCTGATAAATACGGGAATGCATCGCTTTACCAGAAGCAGCAGGAAAGGCGTAAAAGCCTGATCAGGAAATTGCAATGGCTTTTTGTGATCCTTATGGTGCTTGGCTACCTGAGCACGGCCTTTGCCCAAACAGGTGGGATCAAAGACCTGACGGTGGAAAACATCAGCGTGTATCAGCCGACTATTAAGGATGCCATTAAGCTGGGCGACCTGCCGGAGATCAAAGATACCGTGAAGAAAATTTCGAATATCAATTATGGCATCCGGTCGAAGCCGCTGGTGAGCAAATATGAAGTGATCCCGATCGACGCGGCGAAAATGCAGAACGAGCCTTTGTCGAAATTATACCGCTCGCTTATCAAGGCAGGCTTTGGAACCTATACCACTCCTTACCTCGAGCTCTGGCTCAACAGCCTGCGTACCCGCGATATGGCCTATGGCGTGCATTACAAGCATTTATCATCTTCCTCGCACCTGCGCGATGTGGGCTATAGCGGTTTCAGTGATAATGAAGCGGAGATCTTCGGGAAGAAATTCTATAAAAAGCATACGCTCCTCGGGGAGTTCAACTACAAGCGTAATGTGGTGCATTTCTACGGCTATGATACAACAGAGAATAAGCTCACCAAGGATTATACCAGGCAGCGCTACCAGCTCTGGGAGCCGAAGCTCACGGTACAAAGCCATTACACGGACAGCTCGAAGATCAACCACACGGTGAAGTTCGGATATTATAACCTGACGGACCTCTACAACGTGGCGGAGAATAACGTGAAGCTGAACACCGCTTTCAATACCTTTATTAATAAGGAGCACCTCTTCACCAATTTCGATGTGGATTTTTACAACCACAAGCTGCCGAAAGATACCTTCAACGATGTGATCGTCAGGCTGAACCCATACTTTGAGGCCAAAGGAAAAAAATGGAAGGCAGACATCGGCCTTTCTGCGGTGCTGGATGCCCATGGAAGGCAGGACAATGTGAAGTTCTACTTCTACCCGCAGATCAATGCCCAGTACGATGTGTATGAAAGTATCATCATCCCTTATGCCGGTATCAACGGCGGCCTGCAGAAAAACTCCCTCAGGAGCCTGTCGAACGAAAATCCCTTTATCAAGGCGGACATCAATTACAGGAACACCAATACCAAGTTCAACATCTTCGGTGGTCTGAAAGGAAATTTAAGCTCCAATACCAGCTATGATGCCAAGGCGAGCTACAGCCTCGTGGACAGCATGCACTTCTTTGTGATCGATTATACCGACAATACCACGCTCGATAACAAGTATTCGGTGATCTATGATAATACCAGCCTGTTTAATGTTTCCGGGCAGCTGAAATACCAGTACAAGGAAAAGATGCATTTCATCGCCAAAGGAAATTATTACCTCTACAAAACGAAGAACATCGAAAAAGCCTATCATAAGCCGGATTTCGACCTGACTTTCTCGGCGATCTATAACCTGAAAAGCAAGTTCATCCTGCGTGGCGACCTCTTCTTTATCGGCAAGCAATATGCCCTCACACAGGTGGAGAATAACATGGTATACAGCACAGAGCCCAAACTCCTGAAAGGCGTGGCAGACATTAACCTGGGGGCGGAATACCGCTATACCAAAATGCTGTCCTTCTTTGTGAAGGTTAACAACATTGCCAATGTGCGCTACTACCGCTGGGAAAAATACCCAAGCCAGCGCTTCAACTTCATGATCGGGTTGACCTTTGTGCCGTTCTAGTGATCTGTGATTGTTAAGCCCTCATTGTGATCTCTTGTTTTACAACGGAGAAGCCATCTCATCATCACCACGAGCTTATAGTATAGCTTGCTTTGGGAACCCGGGCGGGCTTTCGCTGGCATCCTGATAGCGATAGTTATCAATGTCAGGATATTCCATTGTTAATGATACGCAAAACATCCTCCGGCCTTCGGCCACCTCCTTCAAAGGAGGAATTGGTTCTTATCAAATCAGGAAGTTTAAATCCCCTTTTTAAGTTTAATAAATTCCCTCTTTCCAAGAGAGTGCCCGGAGGGCGGGAGATGTTTTTCCGATTTTACTGAACGTTTCAATAAAAATCAAGCCGCAGGCTTATCCTTATCTTCATCTTCCTCCTTTAATGTCGGAGACCTTAATTCCACAGGCTTGTGGGACTTCCTGAACTTCAGGTTGAGGAGCTCTACCGCGAAAGAGAAGGCCATCGCAAAGTAAATGTAGCCTTTCGGAATCTCGATCTTATCCACGTGAACGCCTTCTACTACCAGGAGCACGGCAATCAATACTAAAAACGACAGGGCCAGGATCTTGAAGGTTGGGTGCTTGTGAATGAAGGCAGAGATCTTAGGCGCGAAATAAAACATCACAAACATGCTGAGGATCACGGCAATCATCATGATCACAATGTTGTTGGCCATCCCGATAGCGGTAACAATGCCGTCGATGCTGAATACCATATCAATGAGGATGATCTGCGTCATGATCGCCCTGAAGGAATTTCCTTTGCGCTTGTTGAGCTCTTCGTCCGGGTCTTCGCCTTCCAGCTTATTGTGGATCTCAAGCGTTGAATTTACCAGCAGGAATAAGCCGCCTGCCAGCATGATGATGTCTTTGAGGGCTACGGAGTGATTGAAGAGCTTAAACAGCTCCTGCTCGCCTTTGATGAGGTAGCCGAGAATAAAAAGGAAGAGGAGGCGCATGATGATGCCTGCGAACATCCAGATGAGGCCGGCGCGTTTGGTTTGCTCCTGTGGTAAGCGGTTTAAGACAATGGAGACAAAGATCACGTTGTCGATTCCCAGCAGAATTTCCATCAGGGTCAGCGGAATCAAACTCAATAGGGCTTCGGTAGAAAAAATATCAGACATAAAATTAATTTTTAAAGCATCATAAACAGAATGCAAATGACGCATTTATTTGTGAAAAAGCCATGTGTTGCGCAGACAAATTAATGGCAAAAATACGGCAGGCGCTTATGCGATGGCGCAGGTAAAAAAAACAGAAATCCCGCAGGAAATTACAGCTTCCGAATAAGCAAATTTTTGCCCATAAAAATCCCGGATTCAGGCCTGTTTTTATTAACAATTGTTAGTAAAAATGCCTCAGATAAATCGCCGGAAATCCCAATAAAATCAGTATATTTAATGGATAAATCATAAAAAACGAAGAAACTGAATTTATGGAAGAAACAACAGCTACAGACAAGGGAAATTACGGAGCGGATAATATACAGGTATTAGAAGGATTAGAAGCGGTTAGGAAAAGACCTGCCATGTACATTGGCGATATCGGGGTGAAAGGATTACACCACCTGGTATATGAGGTTGTAGATAATTCAATTGATGAAGCCTTAGCTGGCCATTGTGATAAAATTACAGTCACTATTCTTGAAAACAACTCCATTCGGGTTAAGGACAACGGTCGTGGCATCCCTACCGGCATTCACCCGAAGCTGGGCGTAAGCGCCCTGGAGGTGGTGATGACGGTATTACACGCCGGTGGCAAGTTCGATAAGGACACGTATAAGGTATCCGGCGGTTTGCACGGGGTAGGGGTAAGTTGTGTAAACGCCTTATCCGACCCTTTAATTGCGGAAGTACACCGCGACGGGAAAATCACGAAACAGGAATTCAGGAAAGGGATCCCCCAATACCCGGCCAGTGTGATAGGAGATACGGACGACAGGGGTACGATTGTGACGTTTTCGCCCGATCTGAGTATTTTTACCGTGGGAGAATATAATTATGCCACCCTGGCCAACAGGATGCGTGAGCTGGCCTTTTTAAATAAAGGAATTACCATCATCCTGGAAGACCTGAGAGACCTCGACGAAAACGGGAAACCTCATTCCGAGGTCTTCCACAGCGAAGGCGGCCTGAAAGAGTTCGTTCAATACATCGACGGCGGCAAGGAAAAGCTGATGGAGGATGTGATCCACATCGAAGGGGAAAAAGGCGGCATTCCGGTGGAAGTAGCCATGCTTTACAACAATTCCTACAGCGAGAGCATCCAGAGCTACGTTAACAATATCAATACCCACGAGGGTGGAACGCACCTGGCAGGTTTCCGCAGGGGCCTGACCCGTACCCTGAAAAGCTACGGCGAGAAGAACGGCCTGTTCAAGAATGTGAAGTTCGAGATCAGCGGCGATGACTTCCGCGAGGGCTTAACGGCCGTGGTTTCTGTGAAAGTACAGGAGCCCCAGTTTGAGGGGCAAACCAAAACCAAATTGGGAAATAACGAGGTGACAGGCGCTGTTGATCAGGCGATCAGCGAAGCCCTGAACAATTACCTGGAAGAGCACCCGAAACAAGCCAAGCTGATTGTGGATAAAGTAGTACTGGCGGCTACGGCGCGCCACGCTGCCCGCAAAGCCCGCGAGATGGTACAGCGTAAATCGGTGATGTCGGGTTCCGGCTTACCGGGGAAACTGGCCGATTGTGCCAATAACGACCCTTTTGCCTGCGAATTGTTCCTGGTCGAAGGGGATTCGGCGGGTGGAACAGCCAAGCAAGGCCGTAACCGCGATTTCCAGGCCATTCTGCCGCTCAGGGGTAAGATCCTGAACGTGGAAAAAGCCCTGGAGTACCAGATCTATGAAAACCAGGAGATTAAGAATATTTTCACGGCCCTCGGCGTTTTCCGCGGAACGAAGGAAGATGACCGCGCCCTGAACATCGAGAAGCTACGTTACCACAAAGTGGTGATCATGTGTGATGCCGATGTCGATGGTTCTCACATTACCACGCTGATCCTGACCTTCTTCTTCCGCCACATGAAAGAGCTGATCGAGAAAGGCCACGTATACATTGCTGCTCCGCCGCTTTACCAGGTGAAAAAAGGCAAGGATGCCCGCTATTGCTGGAACGAAGAGCAGCGCGACATCGCCATCCGCGAAATGGGAGGCGAAAAATCGGATAGTGTGCACGTACAGCGTTACAAAGGTTTAGGTGAGATGAATGCGATCCAGTTATGGGAAACCACGCTGGACCCATCTACCAGGACCCTGCGCCAGGTGAGCATCGACAGTGCTGCCGAAGCCGACAGGACTTTTGCCATGCTGATGGGGGACGAAGTGCCGCCACGCCGCGAGTTCATCGAGCAAAATGCAAAATACGCGAAGATCGACGCCTAGATAGTCAGAGAATTATTCAGTTGGAGATTTGATGAGTGAAGAATCAATAAAATATTAAATTTACCACATCATTATAACAACTCTATAACTCAGCAAACCGATCCTTCAATAACTAATCAATCAACCATTCAATAAATCCATAATTCAACAACTAATAAAATGACTAAAGTATCAGTAATCGGCGCCGGAAATGTAGGCGCAACCTGTGCAGAGTACATCGCACAAAGAAGAATTGCCAGCGAAGTAGTAATTCTCGACATCAAAGAAAACTTTGCAGAAGGCAAAGCCCTGGATCTTATGCAAACGGCTTCCCTGAATGGCTTCAACACGCGCATCAGCGGCAGTACCAACGACTATGCTAAAACCGCAGGAAGCGACGTGGTAGTGGTTACTTCCGGTATTCCACGCAAACCGGGCATGACCCGCGAAGAATTGATCGGGATCAACGCCGGTATCGTAAAAACGGTTACTGAAAACGTTCTGAAACATTCTCCGAATGCGATCATCATCATCGTTTCCAACCCAATGGATACGATGACATACCTGGCATTGAAAGGAAGCAAATTACCTAAAAACCGTATCATCGGTATGGGTGGTGCCTTAGACAGCGCCCGCTTCAACTGCTATTTATCACAAGCGCTGAACGCTCCTGCGAGCGACGTGCAAGGTGTGGTAATCGGTGGTCACGGCGATACGACCATGATTCCTTTGACCCGCTTAGCGACTTATAACGGTGTTCCGGTTTCTCAAACGCTGAATGCGGATACGCTGAAAAAAGTAGCAGCCGACACAATGGTTGGTGGCGCCACTTTAACAGGCATGTTAGGCACTTCTGCCTGGTATGCTCCGGGAGCAGCTGTTGCTACGATTGTGGACAGCATCCTGAACGACCAGAAAAAACTGATTCCTTGCAGCGTATTCCTGGAAGGCGAATACGGACAATCCGATATTTGTATGGGTGTTCCGGTAATCATCGGCAAAAACGGCTGGGAGAAAATCGTTGACTTCAACCTGAACGACGAAGAAAAAGCCCTATTCGCAAAAAGCGCAGAAGCCGTAAGAAGCATGAACAGCGTACTTTCTACAGTAACCGCTTAATTTTAAAATTATAGTTTTAAAGAAACTCCCGGCAGCTGTGTCGGGAGTTTTTTTATATTTGGCTTTTATGACAAGATTCAACCAACTCCTCGCACTTACACTCTTAGTAACGTTGGTGGCAAGCTGCCGTCCCATCATGCTTAAGCTTTATGGCATCAAAGACCCGGACATCGAAAACAGGAAAACAATTCTGAAAAAAACGAAAAAATTCGGGCTGGATACCGCGAATATTGTGACGGCAAAAAGTGAAAATTTTTTGAAAACGATGAAAGAGGCCGGTGGAATTCCCGATGCAGCCATCTTTGATGCTAAAGGCGACTACATCGAATACCGCGTAACGGATACCTCCTGTAATGCAGGCCTGTTTAGCTTTATTCCGGAGCTCAGGCCGGACGGGGCTTACCAAAAAACCGGGAAAACGACTTTAAATACTGAATTGAACACATGGAACGACCTTTATGGTAATGCCTTCAATAAGGCAAATCTGAAGCCGGCAGATTTTTATGTGTTGATCTATTGGACCGTATGGACCGGGAAATTAAATAAGGATCACGTGAAAGTATGGGAAAACCTTGCCAAGCAAAATAAGCAGGCCCATGTAGAAGTCATCAAGGTCAACCTCGATTTCCAGGAATACTGGGATAAGACAGAGCGCGACCAGGTTATTGAGCGTATGTCGAAGAAGAAAAAATAAAGCCCGGAGCGCCTGGCTGTCTCCTTTCTTTTCAGTTTGGCTGATTCCGGATAAGCCGGATTTTTCCGCAAATAATAAACGGTAGCTGCCGGATAATAAAGTGCTGCTTTATACTAAAGGAGAGCGATCTACATTTGGATGAAAATTCACTCCCTTATGAGATCTCCTGTCAAAGAGCCTTGCTATATTCTGGTTGGCTGTCTTGTTTTTTTTACCAGCCTGTCTTTTTTCAGCTCCACTTCCGGGGGCTTTAAGCAGTACGATTTTTTTGCTGACGTAAAACGCGACCTTACACAGCCTACGCTCGCTCTGGCAGATACAGGCAAGGCCGGAAAAGCGCCACATCAAGAGGCGAAGACTGTTGCTGCCGCCGAAAATTCAAACCTGGAGCATTTCTTCCGGTGCCTGGATTCCCTGAAAAAGACAAAGAAAAAAATACGAATCGCTCACTTCGGCGATTCCATGATCGAAGGGGACCTGATCACAAGCACCCTGAGGGAGGAGTTTCAGAAAGAGTTTGGTGGAAGTGGGGTAGGTTTCGTGCTGGCTTCTCCGGCAAATCCTTCGTTCCGGCAATCGATCGGCCAGAGTTGTTCGGATAACTGGGAAACGGTGAATGTGAAGGACCATAAAAAGACGCAGGACATCGGCATTGCAGGCTATACCTCCTATACACAGGCCAGCTCATGGCTGAAGTTGAAGACTAAGGAGCAGGCGGATCTTCTGAAGCTATTTTATGGAAATGCAGCGTCGGATTCCGCTTTGGTGGTAGAGGTAAATTCCTTGAAGCACAAGCTTCCGACAACCAGGGTGCTCAATGAATTTGTTCAAACGCTTGATGCCACGGAGATCGCACTCAGCTTCACGTCCCAGGCTTCTGTTCCGGTGTATGGCTTAAGCCTCGAAAGTGATTCCGGGATTATTATCGATAATTTTTCGTTCCGTGGCAGCTCGGGAACTTACTTTAAAGAGTGCCCCGAACCGCTGCTGACGCAGTTCCGGGAATACCTTCCCTACGACCTGATCATTTTTCAGTACGGCATCAACGTTGCCAATAATAAGAACACGGATTATAGCTGGTACGAGCGCCAGATGCTGGCTAATCTCAGGTACATGAAAGCGGCATTCCCGGATGCGGATTTTCTGATGATTGGCTGCAGCGACCGTGCCGTGAAAATAAAAGGAGAATATGCCACGCTGAAAGGCATCGAGCCTTTGATTGAAACACAGAAAAAACTTGCCCGGCAAACGGGCTCTGGCTTCCTGAATCTCTACGAGATCATGGGCGGCAGCGGAAGCATGAAAGCCTGGGTGAACGCCGATACCAGCCTCGCCAACAAAGACTATACGCATTTTAATCATAAAGGAGCCGCAAAAGCCGGAAAGCTGATCTATGGGGCCATCATGGCTGATTACAAAAACTGGAAAAAAAAGCATGAAGCTATTTAGTGTTTGCCTCCTGGGCCTGATGTTCCTTGGCTGCCATTCTCAACCGGGCAACCAGGCCCTGGCACGGGAATCCAAAAATACCATCCTGGGAAAGGATAGTGCGTTATTGCATTTCTTCGAAGCCCTGGATTCGTTACACGCAAAGCCCGGCAGAACACTTTCCATTGTTCATATCGGCGACTCTCATATCCAGGCCGATTATTTTTCGGGGATGCTGCGGGTATTGCTCCAGGAAAAATTTGGGAACGCCGGGCGCGGGCTTATTTTTCCCTATGCGGTTGCCCGTACCAATGAGCCGGTGAGTTACAGGTCGGCGCCTATCGGCGAATGGAAAGCGGTGCGGAGCGTGATCAACCCTGATAGCGTTGAGATAGGCATCTCCGGAATTTCTCTTTTTTCGAAATCGCCGCAGGCAGGATTTAGCATCAGAACCAGGAGCCAGAAAGGTATGAGCTATGCATTCAACCGGGTGAAATTATTTTCCCTAAGCGCAAACCCCGGTAATACGCAGCTTTCCGCGAATTGTACAGTGAGCAGCCTTGCGCAGAAACAAACTCCTTTTACCTCTGTATTCGATCTGCCGGATACCAGCAGCAGCCTCAGCATCCGGTTCTCTGCGGATCATCCCGTCGATGTGCACGGCCTTGTTTTAAGTAACGGGCAGGGCGGCATCCTCTATCACACCATCGGGGTAAACGGCGCTACTTTCCAGAGTTACAATAGCGCCGGCCTGTTCCTGCAACAGCTGCCTGAGCTGAAGCCCGACCTGCTGATTGTTTCCCTGGGGACGAATGAATCCTATGCCGGCAAGTTTGATATAGCTGTGTTTGAGGAGCAGGTGAGGACATTCATGGAAGGCATCAGGAAGGGATGTGCTTCCTGCTCCGTCCTATTCACGACGCCGGCAGACAATTGCAGGCTCAAAAAAGGAAAGCCATTCACCAACGATCGTTCGCCTTTGATTGGGAACTCTCTGAAGAATTATGCGGACCGGAACAGCTATGCCGTATGGGATCTGTATGAGGTGATGGGAGGCAGGGGCTCCATGAAGCAATGGAAAATGCAGGGATCGGCTACCGGCGATTATGTGCACTTTACCCGCAAAGGCTACGAATGGCAAGGCACCCTCTTGTTTGAAGCACTCCTGAATACCTATACCCAAAGGCGCTAAGCCCTATTACAAAATACCGTATGATTCATTTTGACCTTCACAAAATCCTGCAACAGCTGGCGTATGACCCGGCGAGCCCCTTGCTGTTCAATAGCAGCTTTTTCCTTGTGTTCTTTACCGTGTTCCTGTTTTTCTACCAGTTCGCGTACAAGCATAAAATGACGCGTGTGCTGATGTTTACGCTCTTCTCGCTTTACTTTTTTTATAAGGCCTGCGGGTATTACTTCCTGATCATCATCCTGTCGGCCATAGTGGATTTTATCATCTCTAATGCTATTTACAAGTACCGGGAACAAAAGGTTCTCGCGAAGAGTCTCTTGGTGTTTAGTATTGTCATCAACCTGGGCCTGCTCTTTTATTTTAAGTACACCAATTTTTTCATCGATATACTCAATGATTTTGCCAACAGCGAAATTCATCCCCTGCACCTGGTGCTGCCCATCGGCATCTCGTTTTACACCTTCGAGAACCTTAGCTATACGATCGATGTGTACAGGGGTGAGTTTAAGCCCGTGGACCGTTTCATCGACTATTGTTTTTTCCTGTCCTTTTTTCCAAAGCTTATGATGGGGCCGATCGTGAGGGCAAAAGATTTTATTCCGCAGATCCGGAAAACGATCGCCATCTCGCCACAGGACATCGGGACCGGATTTTACCTTATTGCCAGCGGGCTCTTCAAAAAAATGGTGATCTCCGATTACCTGTATACGCATCTTGTGGAAGGTATTTTTGATGCTCCTCTGCAACACACCGGTGTGGAATGCCTGCTGGCCGTATATGGCTATGCGCTGGTGATCTATTGCGATTTTTCAGGCTATTCGGATATGGCCATCGGGATGGCGCGCTGGATGGGCTTTGTCATTCCCGCCAATTTCGATTCGCCTTACCAAAGCCTTAACATAACCGAGTTCTGGCGTCGCTGGCACATTTCCTTATCGGCCTGGTTGAAAGATTATGTATACATTCCTTTGGGTGGAAATAAAAAAGGAGATTACAGGAAATATACAAACCTGATCATCACCATGCTCATCGGGGGCTTCTGGCATGGCGCCAGCTGGAACTTTATTTTATGGGGCGCTCTGCATGGCTTTGCCCTGGCGGTTGACAAGATCATGCGGGAAAAATTCGGTTTCTTTAAAACGACAACTACTTTTTCAAAAGCACTGTCCCTTCTCCTTACTTTTCACTTCGTTTGTTTTTGCTGGATCTTTTTTAAAGCGGAATCTTTTGAAACGGCCAGCCAGATGATTTCCCGGATTACCTTTCATTTTAACGGAGCCGTGTTTTTTGAGCTTTTGGCAAATTACAAAAATGTGATCATGCTGATGGCGTTGGGCTACATCCTGCATGCCCTGCCAAGGCAGATGGAATGGAGCTTGCAGGATAAGCTCGCTAACACAGGCATCCTGCTGAAAATGGTAGTCTTAATAGGAATTGTGTGGCTCGCTATTCTTGCCAAGGATGCAGAGCCGGTGATGCCTATCTACCTGCAGTTTTAATGCTTGCCAGGCATCCCATTGAGATCAGGCTTTCACCGAAAATGATTCCCGGAAAGCCTTTGGGCTAAGCCCTTTTTGCTGTTTGAAAAATTTATTCAAGTGGCTTTCGTCGGTGAAGCCCAATTCGGAAACGATCTCATTGATGCGCTTGTCGCTGTGCTTGAGGCGATGCTCGATAAGCGTGGTCTTATATTGGTTCACGTACGATTGCATGGTTTCGCCGCAATGCTTTTTGAAATAGCGCCCCAGGTAATTTTCGGAAATGCCGAAATGCCTGCTGATGGCCTCCGTACGGATCTTTTCGTTTTCGTAAATATTGCTTTGAATGTAATTGAGGATATCGACTATTTTTTCTTCGGATGAGGTGTCTACATTCTGAGGCAGGTATTTGGCAATGTTGCGGGCTACTACCACGATCATGGTGTTCACCAGCTGTTGTGTGATCTCGCTGTCGTAAAGGTCGCGGTTGACGGCTTCCCGGATAATGGCTTCCACCATGGGGCGTACCAGGCTTTTGTCCGACTGGTTCTTTAAGATGCAGCCCGGTTTGTGATTGGCGTTTTGTAAAATATATTCCAGGCGCTGAATGTTCTCCATCTGCAGCCCGTTCTTCTTCAGGTAAATATTATTGAAGCGCAAAAAGAAAAAGCGCGTGGTCGTCGTGATCGAAAAGGTATTGCAATCCTGCGGCGTGAGGAGGAACATGTGGTTCTCGCCGTAGTTGAAGGTGTGCTGGTTGATGCAATGAGTTCCGCTACCGGAAAGGATATACACCAATTCGAAAAAATGTTTGTGTGTTTTGGAAGCAGGAAATTCATCCAGTGTTTCAAAGCTGATGGAATAAGGCTCGTACAGGTGATCATTTTTCATGAAGCAAATATATACCTTATTATGGAAATTATGTACCTGTAAATTGCAATTATGTCTGTATAATTTTGTCTTATAAAATCCGAACTATGAAAACACACACCCTAACCATTCTATTCTCGGCCGCTACATATTTGATGACGGCACAGGAAGCTTCGATATCACGACCTGTCGTGACAGCTACCGGCACAAAAACAGGAAACAAACTTGAAATCATCGCCACCCTTGACGTCCGTCCGGGCAATGTGTCGGTTTCCCAAACAGGCAGAGTATTCGCGACCATTCATCCTTTGGGAAATCCCAAACACCAGCTCGTGGAAATCGTTGATGGCAAAGCGATTCCTTACCCCACGGTAGCTCTGCAGAAGAACGGGGAGAAGGCCTCTGCTGCCACATTCGATACGCCGCTGGGCCTGGTTTCCGATCGCCGGAACAGGCTCTGGATGATCGACCTGGGGCTTGAGCTGGGCACAAGCAGGCTTTGGTGCTTCGACCTTGCTCAAAATAAAGTCATTGAGAAGATAGAGCTTCCTGCCGACATTGCGCCGAAGGGAAGCTTTATCCAGGACCTGGCGATTGATGAGGTCAACGGCTGGGCTTACCTCGCCGATATTGCCAATCCGGGCATTGTGGTGATCGATCTGAAAACCAAGCAAGCAAGACGCTTTGGCAATCATCCCTCCCTGCAAGCTGAAAATAAGGATATGGTAATCGATGGGCAAGTGGTTCACTTCAAGGGTGCTCCGGCCCGTGTGGCGGTTAATCCCATCACGCTCTCGCCCGATAAGGAAACGCTTTATTTCGGAGCGATGAACGGAACAGTATGGTATAAGCTGCCGGCGAAATTATTCAGAGAGCAACAAGATGACAAGACGATTGGGAACGCCATTCAACAGGCAGGGGCGAAACCCTTCAGCGACGGGGCCGCCAGCGATGCCAAAGGCAATCATTATTTTACGGACCTGTCGCAGCATGGCATTAGCAAATTAAGCAGCGACGGAACATTATCCCTGCTCGTATCCGATCCGAAGATCCAATGGCCGGATAATGTAGCCTTATCACCTGACGGCTACCTTTATATCTCCGTGAACCAGCTCAATACCACGCCTGCCTTTACAGGTGGCGCCGATGAAGGAAAAGCACCCTATTATATTTTCAGGTATAAATTGAAGCAATGAAGGGGGCAAGTCACGACACGATAACTAACGAAATTATTTACAATAGTCTAAAAAACAAAAACTAAAACATTATGAAAGCGATTGGATTTAAAACATCTCTCCCATTAAGCGAAAACGACAGCTTCATCGCCTTTGAAACGGAAAAGCCACAGGCCAAAGGCCGCGACCTGTTGGTCAGGATCAAAGCCATCAGTGTAAACCCGGCCGATTTTAAGATCCGCCAGAGTACCGCTAAAAATACGGTGCTGGCCGAACCGAAGGTGATTGGCTGGGACGCTGTGGGCATCGTCGAAGAAACAGGCAGCGAGGTTTCCTTGTTTAAAAAAGGAGATGAGGTGTATTACGCCGGCGATCTCACGCGTGCCGGATGCAATGCCGAATACCAGTTGGTGGATGAGCGCATCGTTGGCAACAAGCCTAAACACCTGACAGATGCCGAAGCTGCTGCATTGCCGCTGACGACGCTTACTGCCTGGGAGATCCTGTTCGACCGCATGCGCATTAATCCCGAAAAGGACAAAGGAAAAACCGTTCTCATCATTGGCGGTGCCGGTGGTGTCGGCTCTATCGCCATACAGATCGCCAAAAAAGTAGCGGGCCTGAAAGTGATTGCCACTGCGTCGCGCCCCGAAAGTGCTGACTGGTGCAGGCAGCAGGGCGCCGATGTGATTGTCAACCATAAAGGCCTCATAGAGGAAGTCCGGAAGGCAGGCATTAATCAGGTAGATTTTATTTTGGACTTTGTAGATGCCGGCTTGTACTGGGATGCCATGGCAGAGCTGATTAAGCCGCAGGGCCATATGGCCTCTATTGCGCCGGCCACGCCGGTTACAGGCCTGAAAGCCATTTTCAATAAAAGCGTGAGCTTTAGCTGGGAGCTGATGTATACGCGTTCCATGTTCCAGACAGAGGACATGCAGGAGCAGCATGAAATCCTGAACAAGGTAGCTGCGCTCCTGGATGCCGGCATATTGAAAACGACGCTTACCACAACCCTGAACGGATTTACCGTGGAGAACCTGAAAGAGCTGCACCGCCTGCAGGAGAGCGGAAAAACAATCGGTAAAAATGTGATGGTGTTTTAATGAGACATTTTCAAATGTTCTATTATTTTGATAGTTCTCAGTTTTTTAAACGCTGGCTTTTTTTAAATTTGGGCGCGCCCTTCCGCAAATAGAACGCGGAAGGGCCAGGCTATCACTCCAATCTTTTGGGGTTTCGGGAGCCTCAGCCCCAAAAGGATTTCCGTTCTATCCTTCGCGCGGGTTTAGCTTAGTATATGAGCTTGAAGCTCAAAGAATAGTGTACTGCGCCAAGGATGCGAAGGGCTTGGTTCCTTTACCGCGCCGGTTCTTTGCGCGGGAAAGAACCGCAGCGAAGCGGAGCCCGGCGCAGCCTGGCCTTCCGCTGGTTGCTGAGGCCCTCGAAGCACCTGCGGAAGGCGGCGCCCAAAAATAAATCCCGATACGTTGCTTACAAAAGTGTTTTTTAAGAGATGCTTTTTTTAATGAATTGCAGCCAGTAACATATTAACAATATGTGCCCTCCTGTTAAAAAAAATACTCCCTGTACAGCCCGCAGATAGTGTATCTTAGTGATTTGATATAATTTATGGCAAAGAGCGGCGAAGTCAAGGAAACCCCTTTAATGAAACAATACAATGAGGTAAAAGGAAAATATCCGGATGCCATTTTACTGTTTCGTGTAGGTGATTTTTATGAAACATTTGGAGAGGATGCCGTAAGGGCATCCAAAATACTGGGGATTACGCTTACCAAGCGTGCAAATGGCTCTGCGTCGCACATCGAGCTGGCGGGCTTCCCGCACCATAGCATCGATACCTACCTGCCTAAGCTCGTGCGTGCGGGTTACCGCGTAGCCATCTGCGATCAGCTCGAAGATCCGAAGATGGTGAAAGGCATTGTGAAACGGGGCATCACCGAGCTCGTGACTCCCGGTGTGAGCTTCAATGACAAAGTGCTCGAGCACCGGACGAATAATTTCTTAGCCAGCATTCACCTGGATAAAGACCGGGCCGGCGCTTCCTTTCTGGATGTGTCGACCGGTGAATTCCTGGTAGCGGAAGGCTCGCATACCTATATCGAAAAGCTGATCCAGAGCTTTAAGCCCAACGAGATCCTGTTTGAAAAGAACAAACGCCAGACGCTGATGAACCTCATTGGCGACCGTTTCTATACCTTCGGCCTCGATGACTGGGCCTTTACCCGCGACTTCGGATTCGAGGCCCTCACCAAGCAATTCGGGACACTTTCCTTAAAAGGATTCGGGATCGAGCACCTGCCTATGGCTATTTCCAGCTGCGGTGCCATCTTACATTACCTGGGCGAAACCAAGCACGACCGCCTGCAGCACATTACTTCTGTATCGCGCGTGGAGGAAGACCAGTACGTCTGGCTCGACCGCTTCACCGTTCGCAACCTGGAGCTGTTTGGCAGCAGCCACGATAACGGCAAATGCCTGATCGATATCATCGACACCACGGTGAGCCCGATGGGCTCGCGCTTGCTCAAGCGCTGGCTGGCCCTGCCGCTCAAGCAGCTGGAGCTCATCAATGAGCGCCTCGATGTGGTGAGCTTTTTCGGAGCCAACAGCGAGCTGCAATCGCAGGTAAGAAATCATTTTGAAGAGATCGGTGACCTGGAGCGTTTGATCTCCAAAGTAGCTGCCGGCAAGATCAACCCGCGCGAGCTGGTGCAATTGAAGCGTGCGCTCAATACCATTGAAACGGTGAAAGAGCTGATGGAGCCCTGCGAAAATCATTCCCTGCAAAAGATTGCGGAGCAATTGAACCCATGCCTCCTGATGCGCGACCGCCTGCAGAACGAGCTCAATGAGGAAGCGCCTGTCTTGCTTCACAAAGGCAATGTGATCAGCAAAGGCGTAAATGCCGAGCTCGATGAGCTACGTGCTATCGCCTTTTCAGGGAAAGATTATTTATTGCAAATTCAACAACGCGAAATTGAGCGCACGGGTATTTCCTCGCTCAAAGTGTCTTATAACAATGTGTTCGGCTATTACCTGGAAGTAACCAATATCCATAAGGATAAAGTGCCGCAGGACTGGATCCGCAAGCAGACGCTTACCAATGCCGAACGTTATATTACACCTGAGCTGAAAGTGTACGAGGAAAAGATTCTAGGGGCCGAAGATAAGATCGCCGTGCTGGAACAAGGCCTCTACGAGGCCCTGGTGCGCGACCTCATTGATTACATTATCCCGATTCAGCTCAACGCCTCGCTCATTGCCAGGCTCGACTGCCTGCAGTCCTTTGCCAAGCTGGCGAAAGATAACCGCTATGTACGCCCGGTACTTACTAACGACTATGCAATTGATATTAAGGAAGGCCGTCACCCGGTGATTGAAAAACAATTACCGGTGGGCATTGATTATGTGAGCAACTCCGTTTACCTCGATAACGAAACACAGCAGGTAATGATGATCACCGGTCCCAATATGAGTGGTAAATCTGCTTTGCTGAGGCAGGTGGCGCTGATCACGCTGATGGCGCAGATTGGCTGTTATGTGCCGGCGCAGAGTGCGGAGATCGGGATCGTCGATAAGATCTTTACCCGTGTGGGGGCCAGTGATAATATCTCTTCCGGCGAATCAACCTTTATGGTGGAGATGAATGAAACCGCCAGTATCTTAAATAACCTGAGCGACCGCAGCCTCATCCTGCTCGACGAGATCGGCCGCGGCACGAGCACTTACGATGGGATCTCCATTGCCTGGGCCATCGCCGAATACCTGCACGCACAGCCTAAGAACAGGGCTAAAACCCTCTTTGCCACGCACTACCACGAGCTCAATGAAATGTGTACCTATTTCCCGCGCATCAAAAATTTCAATGTGTCGGTGAAGGAATCCAATAACAAGATTATTTTCCTTCGCAAGCTGCAGGAAGGTGGCAGCGAGCACAGCTTCGGAATCCACGTGGCCCGTATGGCCGGTATGCCGAAGCAGGTGGTGGAACGTGCCAACGAGATCTTAAAGAAGCTCGAGAAGGACCATGAGCTGGAATTGTCGGAAGTAGAAACCGTTACAGCGGGTCATGACGAAGAAAGTATCGATAAAACCCTTGCCAAAACGAAGAGCAAGGCCGATTACCAGCTGAGCTTTTTTCAGCTCAACGACCCGGTGCTTGAGCAGGTAAAGGACGAGCTTCTGAAAACGGATATCAATACCCTCACCCCGGTGGAAGCCCTGATGAAGCTCAATGATATCAGGCGCCTGATCGGGGGCTAACTGATTAGCCATTTGCGCAAACGATGAGCACCTACCGCTATTACCTCACCTGTACCCTGGAAACCGATCCCGCCCGCTTTGTGGCTGTATCCAATAAGCTGGAGCTCTCATTACCCTGCGTGAATTGTAAGCGGGATTACCGTACCATTATTTTTGAGGGAACGGAAAAAAACGGCATGTGCACGCCCAGGGAAAAATGCAGCGGCTTCCACGGAAAGCTAGTAGGGAGAAAGATCGACCGTTTGGCGAATAACGTCGAGGTGCTGTACACCCTAGAATTCGAATACGAAGCTTTTAAAGATCAGCAACTCGGCAAAGAAACGGTATTGGGAAAATATGGTTGGGCAAGAATTCACTTTTCAGCGACCTGTGCTACTTGTGGCGAAGAAGGCCTTTTCAGCACACAGGAAAATATGGTAAGGCCTTATCAGCATAAATGCAGCTGTGGTCATACCGTCATGAGGGAAGAAGAAAGCCCTTTTAGATACGCCAGTGCACCAAAACAGGAAATGACAACATGAGAGTAGCCATTTTTTCAGATATCCACGGCAAGGTCCTCCTGCCCTTTAAGCTGGCCGCTCTGTATCAAAAAGAAACAGGCCGGAAACTCGATGCCATTCTGCAATGCGGCGACCTGGGCGTTTATCCCACGATTGAAAGGCTGGATAAGGCTACCATCAAACACGCACAATACGACCGCGATGAGCTGGGCTTTCATGATGACTTTACAAAAGCAGATCCGGAGATTCAAGCCTTTCTCGATGAGCTCGGGCTGGATATGATCTGCGTGCGGGGAAACCATGAAGACCATGACTTCCTGGATGAGCTTGAAAAGCAAAGCACAGCTTCCCGTTTTTCCATTGATGTGTACAAACGTGTCTGGATCTGTCCATCGGGCCTTGTGCAGGAATTGAAGGCCGGTAATGAAACATTGAAATTTGTGGGCATAGGCAGGATCGGTGACAGGAAGGGACGTTCGGAGAAACGCTTTATCCAGGACTATGAGCGCGATACGCTTAAACGTTTATATAAAACCAAAGATGATTTCGATGTATTGATCACACACGACAAAAGTGGTGTCCTGGCCGGTGATTATGGCATGTCCGAAATCCGCGAGGTATTGGATCGTGTGATCTTCCACTGGCATTTCTATGGGCATACAGGCGAGCCTTTCAAAGAAGAAATAGACGACAACGGCATCACAGGTTCGGTCAAAGTAAAGGAACTTGAATTTGATGAAAACGGTGTCTTACCCGAAGGCTGTATGCTGATCCTGGAAAAAACAGGCGAAGGTAAATTTGAGCTGGAGGTGGTCGGCAGGCAGCTCACCAACACGTTTTCGAGACACAACTGGAAATACAATCACTAAAAATTCCCTGTAGCGAAATAAATTTGTTTGATACCTCATGACTCATCCTAAGGACACCAGCTTCCAATTCATAACTCCCGAAAACACAACCGGCATCGCTCTCATAGCCGGCTGGTACGCTTCGGAGTGGAAGATTCCGCAAGAAACAAGCGTGGAAAAGCTCAGGCAACTGCCCGCCGGGAATAGCCAGTTCCAGGTCATAATGCTTGTGGAGGGAATACCTGTGGCAACGGGCGGTGTCTATAACCATGTCGGCATCCTGGACAAAATTCCGCACCTGAATGCTCACAAACACTGGCTGGCCTTGGTATACACGCTTCCGGAATTCAGGCAGCGCGGTTATGGCGCTATTCTCTGTGAATACATACAGGAACATGCCGCCAGCCTTGGACTAAAAGAGCTCTGCCTGTTCACGCATACAGCCGAGAGCCTCTACAGGCGGCTGTCCTGGGAGCAGGTAGAACGCATGGATGCCAATGGCAAAGATGTCGTGGTGATGAAAAAAGCACTTTGAGCTTTGCTGTAATGTGAATTTTTTATTTTTTTCTGTGACTTTTTACTGAGTTCTTTTTTGATTGCTGCCCTCTGGCTCTTTTTTTAATATCCGTTACGAGAACAGGGATAAAAAATGGTTTCGCCTGATCTTTCGTGGAAGGGAATGGGATCCGGTGCTCCGGTCTATGGACTTATTGAAACAGCTGGAAGCTTACAAAGACTAAAACAATGGCAGATGACATCAGGTGCAGCGAAGCTATGAAGAAGATCAGGTGACAGATATCCTGTGAAAATTCGCCGCCAAATCTTATCTTAGAATAAAATTTTGACCAAATGAGTGTAAACGAAAGTGCTTCCGGAAATCCGGAATTAAGAACCGGAGATCTATTCTATGTGATCCGCGATGGCCGCTACCACCCGTATAAATTGCTGGCTGTGGATAAGCCTTTTTCCTGTTACCACGTATTGGGCTATGAGGCGCTTGATGCGGCACCCTCTCCCAGGGAAGCGGATACGTTTAAAATCGCGATCTATCATTTTCCCGTAGATATGGAGGGCTTCGATAAGCCTGTGGTGATGGGAAATATGAAGGTATATGCCCATGAGCTCATCGGTTATCATGAATACCTCAGGCAGACACAGGCACCGGAAAACTATACCTCTCTAGCCATCGCCTATTTCAACGACGGGCTCTTCCTGACAGACGAGCATAAGCATGAAGAAGCCATCGATGCTTATTCAAAGGCAACCGATCTCTTTCCCTTATTTTATGAAGCGATCGACAACAGGGCCTTTTGTAAAATGAACCTGGGCTTATGGGAAGATGCTATCGAAGACTTCAACCTTTCCCTGCAGGTAAACCCGGTGAGTGTGCTTGCCGAGTTTTCTATAGGCGAATGCTACCTGAGATTGAAACGTTATGAGGAGGCGAAAGGACAATTTGAGAAGGCGCTTGCGATTGATCCGGATCATCAGTTATCGAAGGATTTTCTGGCAAAGGTCAATGCACTTTTGTAAATAGCCCTTTCGTATTGAGGTACAGGCTTAATAAAAAAGAGCCGGTTGATGCCGGCTCCCTTTTTGTTTCTCCTGTTTATTTTTTTAAGAGTTCTGCGATCTCCACCAGCTTAATGAATTCGGCGCGGTAGCCTTCTTCATCTGTGCCTTTCGCGCTTTTGGCGAGGCTTATCACCGACTTGAAATCCGAATCGCCTTTGAATTTGGAATCACGGAGCAACATCCCGAATTCCGCTACCGCTACAGAAAAGCGGCAGTTCTCGCTGGTAGCGTCAAAAGCATTCTTCTGATCGGTCACGATATGCGTCATCAGTTTGGATGTTTTTTCCTTAGGCTCTTTGTACCTGAATTTAATGGTCATCACTTCGGAGCTGGTCGCAGCGCTGTTTGGCTTTGTTTCCTGGTATTTCAGGGCATCGGTAGAAGCCACCAGTTCCTCGGAGCCTGCCGGGATGATCTCATAAATGGCAGTCACCGTATGCCCCGATCCCAGTTCGCCCGCATCTTTTTTATCGTCGTTGAAATCTTCCTTGTTCAATAAGCGGTTCTCATAACCCACCAGTCGGTAACCCTTTACTTTGGCGGGATTAAACTCGATCTGCAGCTTCACATCTTTGGCAATCGTGAGCAGGGTTCCGCCCATTTCTTTTACCAATACTTTTTTAGCTTCTAAAATATTATCGATGTACGCATAGTTGCCATTGCCCTTATCGGCCAGCTGCTCCATTTTTCCATCCTGGTAATTGCCGGTGCCAAAGCCCAGCACGCTCAGGAATACGCCATCTTCGCGTTCCTTTTCGATGAGGCGTGTCAATTCGCCGTCGCTGGAAATGCCCACGTTAAAATCGCCATCGGTAGCCAGGATAATGCGGTTATTGCCTTTGGTGTTATAGTTCTCTCTCGCAGTTTTGTAGGCGAGCATAATGCCTTCGCCGCCCGCTGTGGATCCGCCCGATTCCAATTTGTCCAGGGCATCGAGGATCCTGTTTTTATGATCGCCCGAAGTAGGAGGGAGCACTACGCCCGCAGCTCCCGCATATACGACGAGGCTGACCTTATCTTCCGGGCGCATCTGCTCTACCAGCAGGCGTAATCCCGATTTCAGCAAAGGCAGTTTGTCTTCCGAGCTCATCGATCCTGATACGTCAATTAAAAAAGTGAGGTTATTGGCAGGGAGGTTGTCGAGCTTCACTTCCTTGCCCTGTAAGCCGATATGGATCAGGCTGTGCTTCTTGTTCCAGGGGCACTCGGTGTATTCGGTGGTAATGGAAAAAGGATCATCGGCTTTCGGCTGAGGATATTTGTAGCTGAAATAATTGATCATTTCTTCAATGCGCACGGCGTCGGCCTGCGGCAGGGAATGCTGGTTCAGGAAGCGGCGTACATTGCTGTAGGAAGCCCTGTCGACGTCGATGCTGAAGGTAGAGAGCGGATCATGTTTGGAATCTTTGAATTCATTATCGTAAATGCGGTTGTAACCTTCGCGGTTGTAATCTTCTTTTACATAATAGCCCTCAGTGCCCGTGCGCCCTCCTCTTACTTTGCTGTCTTTTGATTTTCTATAAACTCCTGAAGTTGTACCAGCTACCTGGTTGATGTTTTTGGAGGGAACACTCTTGTATTCCTGCCTGGTGATCACGCTCATGGATTTTACTTCTGCCTGCGCCGGTTTCGCGGAGGATTCCATAATCAGAACTTCATCAAGGCGGTGTACTGTTGCAGGAAGTTTAATGTCCAGTACCGTATTTTTTCCGGAAGTAATAATAATTCCCTGGGCGGTATACTCGGAATAGCCCACATACCTGGCGCTGATCTTATAGCTGCCCGGTTTCACATGTTTGAAGCTGTAGTTGCCCTCGAGGTCTGAAACGACGGCGTATTTCACTGTGCTGTCTTTTCCGGTAATCAGGAGCTGTGCAAAAGGCACTTCTTCGGCAGTGTTGGCGTCTGTTACTTTCCCTGTAAGCGATCCGTTGAGTGGATTGGGTTTTCCCGGCTGTTGCGCAAGCACCGACAGGCTGATGAGGATGAATGCTAAGAATGAAAATTTAAACATGGCTTATGGATTTTAAGATTAATAAAAGAGCGACTCACGACATTAAGACGCCAGGGCTTTTCAGATTCCATAAAATTTTTTTTGAAATTTATTTTTCCGGAGAACGGATCAGCTTTTCGTAGCTGGCATCATCGCCTGTGCGCAACTTGATCCAAAGCCCCGTTCGACCGCGCAGCCTGCATTCCATCGCGCAGAAGAAAGGCATGTCCTTAATGGAAACCGGTTTGATTTCCGTGTGATACGCCTGTTGAGGAAAAGGTAAGTTGCTGATGGAGGGTTGCGTTTGTGTTATGCTTAGGTTATGAGAAAAAGATAATAAAGAGTGGGGATTGAAAAGAGAAGAGCCATGAGCCGTACCTGCTAATGTGTTTTGTGCTCTTACCTGTAAAGAAAAAGCCATGCTAAAAAAGTACAGGATGATGAGGTGTTTTCTCATAACAGGAAGGTACGAATTATTGCTGAGCTGTTTCAATAATTTACATGAGCTAAACGCTTTGTGTATGTGGCGTCATGGCCTAGCACCCTCTGCGCTTAAGCTTTATTTAGTCGCAGAGATGCAGCGCATCCTTATTCCGCCGGTACCACTGTTTCAGCAGGCGTGGAGCTTGTTTTCTTTTTCGTGGTAAACAGGAATTTAAATCCCATTTGGAACACCATGTTATTTCCACGGTTAAACGTTTGGCTGATGAGCCCATTGACCAATGTGCTGCGCTTCACTGCCGGGATCAGGGAGTTGCTGTACCTGAAATTAAAGCAGATGTTGTTGGTGAAATTGTAGTCGATGCCGGCCAGCAGGCTGATGTCGGTTGTATTATAATAAGGCTCCGTATTGTTGAGCTGGTAATTGGTATTACCAATCACGGTTCGCTGAAACATCCTGCCATAAGAGGCGCCGAACTCGAGATCCACCTTATTGATCTTTTTCCCTTTCCAGTTGAAGAAGATCTGTTGACGGAGCAGCAGCGGGATTTCGATATAGCCCAGTGCAATCTTATAATAGCCGTTGTTCAGGGAGTCGGGGGGCTGCATGCTGCCTTTCTGAATGTAGTTGATCTCGAACTGGAACAATGTTTTTTTGGCGATCCGGAAATTGGCAACGCCACCTACCGTTACACCGAGCTTGTGAAAGCCGCGCCTGCTGGGATCGGTATTGGCGCCGTTGATCTCGCTCACCACCAGGCCGCCACCAATGCCCGCATTAAAGCTTTGGGCCGATGCGGAACAAGCCATGATAAGGAAAAGACTAGCGGTTAAAATCCGTAAACGAACGATCATAGCTTAATAACGGATTGGTTTCTGAAAAAGTATCAGGCTTTGCCTGTGATCTTATGCCAGCATGCTTTTTAATTTCCCGAGGGTGTAGTCGATCTCTTCTTTCGTGGAATATTTGCAGAACGAAAAACGAACGGATGCCCTCGTCTGATCGGCTCCGATGCCGCGAAGCACGTGCGATCCCTGGTTGCTGCCGCTGCTACAGGCACTGCCGCCGCTGGCCATAATGCCCGCAATGTCAAGATTAAACAACATCATCTCCGCATCGGGATGTGCCGGGAAACAACAATTCAGCACCGTGTACAGGCTCTTGTCGTTATCCGTTTCTCCATTGAAGGAAATGCCCGGAATGATTTTTTCCAGTTGCTCTTTCATGTAATTTTTCAGGCCCTGGATATGTTTGATGTGCTCATCCATTTCGGTATAGCAGATCTCCAGCGCTTTAGCCAGGCCTACAATGCCCTGTGTGTTTTCGGTACCGCCGCGCATGTTACGCTCCTGGGCGCCGCCGTAAATCATCGGCTGGATCTTGATGTTGTGGTTCACATACAAAAAGCCTACGCCCTTAGGGCCATGGAACTTGTGAGCCGCACAGGTAATGAAGTGCACATGTATTTTTTGAAGGTCCATCGGGTAGTGCCCCATCGTTTGAACCGTATCGCTATGGAAAATAGCATCGTATTTTGCGCAGAGCTCGCCCACTTTTTCGAGAGGCAATAAGGTGCCGATCTCGTTATTGGCATGCATCAGCGATACAAAACTTCTTTCGTTGTTTTTGAGCAGCTCTTCGAGGTGATTGAGGTCGATATTACCTTTGGCATCTACATTTACCCAGCTCAGTTTGATCTTGCCCTGCTTCTCCAGCTCATGCAGCGTTGTTTCAACCGCGTGGTGCTCGATCTTGCTGGTAATGGCATGTTTGATGCCCAATGAATGAATACTTTGATTAATCGCCATGTTATCCGCTTCCGTGCCGCCCGAGGTGAAGAAGATCTCCGCAGGGCTTACGTTCAATAATTTGGATACTGTTTTGCGTGCACCTTCAATGGCAGAACGTGTTTTGCGGCCAAAAGCATGAATGGAAGAAGGATTTCCGTATTCCTCTTTCATGTAAGGCAGCATGGCCTCAAATACTTGTTCATCCAGTCGGGTAGTGGCGGCGTTATCTAAATATACTTTCATTGGTCAGTTGTTGAGTTTTTGATTTATTGAGTTGGAGAGTCGGAATAGCTGTTAATTCATAGAATTCATCAAATCAATAATTCTCTATATCTCTAATTCAAAAATTTTATATCTCTTTAATTTTTTATGATCTCTTTAATGTCTTCGATGATCTTTTTAGCCAGGGCATCGGCCGTGCTGATGTTCTCGCTCTCGCTATAGATCCGGATGATCGGCTCCGTATTCGATTTGCGCAGGTGCACCCATTCCTTGTCAAACTCTATCTTCACGCCATCCACCACATTCACCGGCTGCTTGGCGTATTTTTCCTTGACGCTCAACAGCACCTTATCAACATTTATCTCCGGCGTTAGTTCAATTTTATTCTTGGAAATGTGATAGTTAGGATACGATTTGCGCAGCATGGAGGTGGTTTTGCCATACTTTGCCAGGTGCGTCAGGAAAATCGCAACCCCTACCAGGGCATCACGTCCGTAATGGATCTCCGGCAGGATCACGCCTCCGTTGCCTTCCCCACCGATGATGGCCTTTGTTTCCTTCATCATGGTCACTACATTCACTTCGCCTACCGCCGAAGCAGAATAGGAACCGCCTGCTTTTTCAGTCACGTCGCGCAGGGCACGGGTCGACGATAAGTTAGAAACCGTATTGCCGCCTTTATGGTGCTTTAACACGGCATCGGCCACCGCTACCAGGGTATATTCTTCCCCGAACATCTCGCCATCCTCGCATACCAGTGCCAGGCGGTCCACATCAGGATCCACGCTGATTCCCACATGGGCTTTGTTTTTCACCACAGCTTCCGAAAGGTCCCTTAAATGCTCCGGCAATGGCTCCGGGTTGTGAGCAAAATTTCCTGTCGGCTCGCAGTGGATCTTGTGGATCTTTTGAACGCCAAGGGCCTCCAGTAATTGGGGGATCACAATCCCGCCGCTGGAATTCACGGCATCTACCACCACCGAGAAATTGGCTTTTTTTATGGCTTCTACGTCCACATAGGGCAGGGCCAGCACTTTTTGAATATGAATGTCTGTAAGGTCGTGGCGCTCCGTATAGGTGCCGAGGTGATTGACCTCCTTGTAGTTGAATTGTTCGTTTTCTGCCAGCTCCAGGATATATTTTCCTTCGCTGTCGGAGATAAATTCGCCTTTTTCGTTGAGGAGCTTCAGGGCGTTCCACTGTTTGGGATTATGGCTGGCCGTCAGGATAATGCCTCCCTGGGCATTCAGCTCGGTCACAGCCACTTCCACAGTCGGGGTGGTGCTCAGGCCGAGGTCTATCACGTGGATGCCAAGCCCGGTAAGTGTACCGCAGACAATGCTGTTTACCATTTGTCCCGAGAGGCGCGCATCGCGACCGATGACTACCGTGGGATTTTGGCTGGGGTTCTGTTCAATGACCCAGGAGCCGTAGGCTGAGGCAAATTTAACAATATCGAGAGGGCTTAGTCCTTCACCAGGCTTTCCGCCAATGGTTCCTCTAATTCCGGAAATGCTTTTTATTAAGGTCACGCGGTTTTAATTTAATCCGACAAATATACCATTAGCAGCCGCAGACAACGCATTTTTTTTTCTACAATATAGTACTTTTATTGTTAAAAAAAATCGCTGTAAATTGCATTTTAACCTTAAATTTGTACTTATTAAAGAATTAGGATTTTTGTATGAGCGAATTCGATGGAGAAGGCTTAAGTAATCAGGATTTTGAACAAAGTTTAAAGCGATTTGAAGAAATGGTTTCCTCCGGTGCCCATCATTTTTTTGATGCCGACGAGTTAGAGGAGATCATTGACTATTACATGCAATGGTTCAACCTGGAGATGGCCAAAAAAGCGCTTGATTACGCCCTCGAGCACTATCCTTATTCCAGCAGCATTAAGATCAAGCAGGCCCAGTACCTTTCTTCGCAGCATAACACGCGCGATGCTCTTAACCTTCTCAACGATGTGGAAATGGTAGAAAGCAATAACAGCGAACTCTATATGACCCGCGGCTATATCTACAGCCAGATCGGGTTGAGCGAGCAGGCTATTGAGAACTACAAAAAAGCCCTTCCGCTGGCAGAGTTTAAGGACGAGGTTTACGTCGCCATCGGTATTGAGTTTCTCAACGACGATAAGGCAGAAGATGCCCTGTATTACCTCAAAAAAGCCATTAAGATTAATCCCGACAACGATGTAGCGCTCAACGAGCTTTCCCTGTGCTTTGAAATGACAGGAAAAAGCGAGGAAGCCATTTCGTTTTACGAGAACTACATCGAAGAGAAACCCTATAACCATTTTGCCTGGTTCAACCTGGGCATCAGCTACAACCGCCTGGGCCTCTACGAAAAAGCCATTGATGCCTACGATTATTCCGTAGCCATCAAAGACAATTTTTCCTCTGCCTATTTCAATAAAGCCAATTCCCTGGCCCAGCTCGACCGCTATGCGGAAGCGATAGAAGTGTACAAGGAAACCTTTAAGCACGAAGAGCCCGATGCCAGCACGTATTACTACATCGGCGAGTGTTATGAGAACATGAACCAGTACGAGGATGCGCTGGTGAATTACAACCGGGCCATTAAGCTGGATGCGGCTTATGCCGATGCCTGGCTGGGTGTGGGCATTGTGCTCGACTACCAGAACCGCATCACGGAGAGCATTCATTACATCAAGAAGGCAATCGAGATTAACCCGAACATCGCTGAATACTGGTACGTGTTCGGTGAGGTGCAGCATAAGCTCGGCTTCCTGGAAGAGGCTGCCTCGGCCTACCAGCGGGTGTTGGAGCTTGGCTATGCCGAATTTGATATTTACATCGATTATGCCAAGCTGCTCTATGAAGGCGGCTATTACAAGGATTGCGAAAAGATCCTGGCAGAAGGCATTCAGAAATTCCCGGAGTCGCCTGAATTATTTTACCGCATGAGCGGCCTGCTCATGGAGCTGGGTAAAAGACAGGAAGGCCTGGTCTTTCTCGAAAATGCCCTGGAAATGAACTACGAAAAACATACCGAACTTTTAGAATATTTGCCTGTGCTGGAAAACGACCTGGTTGTGATGCAGCTGATCCAGTCATTCCGAAATAAACCACTCTAACCAACGATTTATGCCAAACTATAATGTGAACCTGCCCCATATACCTGAACGTACAGAAAGACCACGCAACAGCGGGTTAACGATGGTCATGGATAAGGGAATCAGCTTAAAGCACGCCGAGGATTTTGTAGATAGCTATGCCGATTATGTGGATTTTGTGAAGCTGGGTTTCGGTACCTCTGTGGTATCGAAGAACGTTAAGGAAAAAATAAAGTTGTACCAGAAAGCCGGGATCAAAACGTACCTGGGAGGTACCTTGTTTGAAGCCTTTGTGGCGCGTGGTAAATTTAATGAGTACCAGAAGTTCATTGAGGAGTTCGGTGTAGATACGGCCGAGGTATCGGATGGAAGCATTAACATGGAGCACGACAGCAAATGCGAATACATCAGCAAGCTGGCGAAGAACTTTACTGTATTATCGGAAGTAGGCTCGAAGGAGGAAGGCATCATCATCCATCCTGCCAAATGGGTGAGCATGATGAAGGCCGAGCTGGAGGCCGGTTCGTTTAAGGTCATTGCGGAGGCGAGGGAAAGCGGCACAGTGGGCATCTTCCATAAGAACGGCAGTGCGCACTCCATGCTCATTACACGCATTACGAATAAGATCAACGTTAATGACATTATCTGGGAAACACCGCAGAAAACGCAACAGGTGTATTTCATCAATCTCTTTGGGGCCAACGTCAATGTAGGCAATATCGGTGTGGATGATGTGATCCCTCTGGAAACGCTCAGGCTGGGCTTGCGCGGGGATACCTTTTTCAATTACCTTCCGGAGAACGTCAAGGAAAAAACATTTTAAGTAATAACTGCATTCAACATAATCCCCACGAATCCTAAATTTAAAGCTATGAAAGAAATAAGCCCCAAAGAATTAAAGCAGTTAACGGACGACAAAAAAGACTTCCAGTTAATTGATGTACGCGAGGAGTACGAATTTGACGAAGTAAATATCAACGGAGAGCTCATCCCGATGGGTGAGGTGATGGAAAACATCGACAAGATCTCCAGGGATAAGCAGGTTGTTGTACACTGCCGGAGCGGCAAGCGAAGCGCTACCGTGATCAGTGCCCTGGAAAGCCAGCACGGCTTCACCAACCTGTATAATTTAAAAGGCGGTATTTTAGCGTATATCGACGAAGTAGGCCTGTAAATTTCCTGTTTCAGGTTTCTGGTTTGCAAGTCTCACAACTATGCACACCGGTAACAACGAACAAGAAATCCGAAACTCAAAACCTGTAACCGAATTATGATCGAATTATTTAAGCACATCCTGCACCTGGATTTTGACTGGTTGTTTGCCAACTACGGAACTGCCATTTACATCGTTCTCTTCCTGGTGATCTTTATTGAAACCGGCCTCGTGGCCATGCCCTTTTTGCCGGGCGATTCTTTGCTGTTCACAGCCGGCCTGTTTGCCCGCACTGGGCATCTGAACATGTCTTACCTGCTGATCCTGCTGTTTATTGCAGCCGTATTGGGCGATAACTGCAACTACTGGATCGGGAGGACCATCGGCGTGAAGATTTTTGATATTAAGATCCGGGGCAGGGCACTCGTGAAAAAAGAATATATGGATAAAACGCATGAGTTCTTCGAGAAGCATGGAACCAAAGCCATCATTATGGCGCGCTTTGTGCCTTTCATCCGCACCTTTGCTCCCTTTGCGGCCGGCGTAGGGAAGATGACCTACCGTAAGTTTTTCAGCTTCGATATCCTGGGCGGTGCTCTATGGATCGGCGGCTTAACCACGGCAGGCTATTTGCTGGGGAATGTGAAATTCATCCGTGAGCATATCGACCTCGTTTGCCTCGGAATCATTGCTATCTCTGTGCTGCCTATTGTGATCACGATGATCAAAAATAAAATGGCGGCCAGGGCCTGATACCATTGACCTAAAAACAGGAGAAGGCGTCACGGTACATCGTGACGCTTTTTTTATTTCCCTTCGAAAGCTGCGATGGAAGCAACTGCCCCGGGCGAAGCGGATTGGCGCCGCAAAAGGGATTTTCTGCACAAAGTTTTGTGGCAAAGGCAGCTTAGCTTTTTATACATTTGTAAGATGCCCCGGATGAAGTCCATACTTGCTGCATTGTTTATGATCCTGTCGGGGATCGCTTATGCCCAGCACTTAAAGTTTGAGCAGTTTACCTCCAAAGACGGCCTGCTCTCCGATGGGGTATACAATCTGCACCAGGATAAGAAGGGCTACATCTGGCTTTTTACGCATTACGGCGCGATGAAGTACAGCGGCAGCGAGTTTATCCCTGTTCTTAAAAATCTGCCCTTTAAGGAATCCATCATCTATGCTATCTATGAGAATGCCGAAGGCCGGAAATGGATTGCCAATTCCAATAAGAATATTTATGAAGTCATCAACGACAGTGCCTTTGTGGTGGAAGGAACCCAGAAGTACTCGGAAGAATTAAGAAAAGTAACCAACGAAATCTATCAGCTCATTGTAGATGATAGTTTAAACATTTACGTAAAGACCTCGCTGCGTAGCAGCAGGCTTACAAAGCTTGGCAGGGGAAAATACCGTTATGAAGACCTCAATGTCCGGTTATCGGAGAAAGATGACTGCGACGAGCATATACTCACGGTAAATCATGAACTGATGTCGGTCGTTTGTACCGGAGCCGCTCTCTGGACGTATGATACGCTTAGCAATCATGTGAGACTGCACCAGGAGAAAGGTCCCTTAAACGAGCCTGGCATCTTTTTTTATGCAGTGCAGCGCTCCAAATACTGGAAGCGCTTTGGCAATTCTGTTTATTTCAATTTTTTTAATAAGATCTTCAGGCTTGAGCCCGACGGATCCATCAAGGAAACGCATGTCGACAACCAGATCCTGAATTTTACGAAGGACAGCCGGGGGCATTTGTGGCTGGCCTGTTACCGGGATGGACTGATTGAGCTGAATGAAAAGGATTCTATTATCAACCGTTACTTTACGGGAAAAACGATAAACGATGTGATAGCCGATAAGCATAACGGCCTTTGGGTCTCAACGGATGGCGCCGGTATTTACCATTGCAGGAATGTCAATGAGCTCTATTACTCTGAAAGCGATCCCTTTGGAAAACCGGTCAATTTTATCAAAAAGATCGGAGAGAGAATTTTCATCAGTACCACAGAGTTTGAATTGTTTGTTGTTGAAAATGATAAGGTATACAAAGTCGGAAAAAACAATAACCGCCTGCTCGACGACCCGCAGGATATCTATTATTATCCGCCCTTTTACATCATCTGCTACAGCCTGCATTACGAGGTGATAAGCTCCGGCCCTGATGGCAGGCTTTCCACCAGCCTGTCGCCCTATGAGCTTTCAATGCATAAGCCCTTCGCTGTAAGTTCCTATGCAGATAGCTCCCTTTTGTTCCTGGGGAGAAACCGGGTAGGGATCCTGAATCGGGCATTGGATATAAAAGACAGGAGAGCAGTTATTCTCAAAAATACCACCATTCATTGTAAAGCTTTTTGTGTTGCTCGCCTGGGAGAAAGTGTTTTTATTGGCACGGAGAAAGGGGTGTTCTGCTTTGAGAACGATTCCCTGTTTCGGCCTGCTTACCTGAAAGAAACCGGGAAAAGTGTCGTTGCCCGTATCGTGACAGATCATTTTGGAAATGCATGGTTCTGCACCCAGGGCAACGGCCTGTTTCAGCTCAACAAGCAAAAAGAGCTCCTGAATTATACAACGTCCAACGGCTTAAGCAGCAATATCGTGAATAGCGTCTTTTTGATGGAAGACGGCAGCTTTTTGCTTTCAAACAACAAAGGGCTTTATTATTACAAGGGCTTTTCAAAAACAGATTTGAATAAGGGGAGAAAATTGCTGGATGGAGAGGTGCAATCTTCCCTGGTTTTTAAAGACAGGATTTATGTGGGAACCAAAAACGGCCTTGTCCTGATGGATACAAAATGCCTGCAGGCTCCGCCCCCGTCGTTTTTTAATTTAAGGGCAGTCTATGTCAATGATGTGCAAACCGGTGTGCATCAGATCGGCGCGCTTGATAACCGGCAGAATAACCTGAAATTTAAATTTGATGTGATCTCTTTTTCAGAAGAGAAGCATGTCCTGGAGTACGTGCTTTACAATGCCACGACCGATTCGGGCATCGTCAGCGAAGATGAGCTGGATCTTAAAAGGCTGGCCCCGGGGAGCTATACCTTAGCGGTGAGGTTAAAGGATGCAGGCGGTGAGCAGGAAATGTCTATTCCCTTTAGCATTGTACCTGCTTTCTGGCAAACTACCTGGTTTTTGATCCTCATGATCTTTCTGGGCCTGGTCCTCATTATGGCGGCAGGATGGATCCTCTTTAAATACTACAGGGCCAGGGCGCTGAAAAAGAGCGAGGCCGAAAAGCTGATTGCGGAGTACAGGCTCATCGCTCTGAAGGCACAGATCAACCCGCATTTCATGTCGAACTGTATTGCCGCTATCCAGCACCTGATCCTGCAGAATAAAGTAAACGAGGCCAATGAATACCTGGCGAAGTTCAGCTTCCTGGTGCGGCAGGTGCTGAATCTTTCCAACAAATCGCTGGTTCCTCTGAAAGAAGATATAGAGATCATCGAATTGTACATTAAGCTCGAGCGCTTACGCTTCGATAAGATCGCCGTGGAGTTTCACATCGATCCGCAGATCGATACCAGGTCTACGTTTATTCCTCCGCTGCTGTCTCAGCCCATCATCGAGAATGCGATCTGGCATGGCCTCCTGGCTCTTGGGCCTGATAAAACGCCCTTATTGTCGCTGTCTATCAAGCAGGCAGCAGGAACGATCAGGATCATCATCCAGGACAATGGCGTAGGAAGGGCGATGTCCGGGAAGAGCATCAGTAACTCCAGGGAATCCAAAGGCATTGCGATTACCAGGCAACGCATCGAAAACCTGAAATTTATCAGCGGGCAGGACCTGGCCTCCCTGTCTTACGAAGACCTGTTGGATGTAAACGGCGCTCCGGCGGGAACGCGCGTGGTTATTTCATTACCGGATAATTTGCACCTGTAACAGCTATATGATCAATTGTATAATTATAGACGACGAATCTTTTAACCGGGAGCTCATCCGTGATTTTATTACGAGGCTCAACCCGGCTTACCATATTATCGGGGAGGCGGATAATATGGATGCGGGTTATGAGGTCATCAGGAGGCTTAAGCCCGACCTGGTTTTCCTGGACATCAAAATGCCCGGTGGCAGCGGGTTTGACCTGCTGGGGAAATTCGAGACCAACGAGTTTGAAGTGGTGTTTGTCACGGGCTTCGATGAGTATGCGATCAAAGCATTCGAGTTTAATGCGATGGATTATGTGTTGAAGCCGATCGACCAGAGTAAGTTCAGGCACACGCTTCAGCAGGTGAAACACCGCTTCGATAATAAGCTCTCCAATGTGCATAATCTGAAAGACATTATCAAATCCTATAACCGTAAGGACGCCATCATCACCAAAATCCCGCTGCACAGGGGGCATGAGGTGATTCTGCTGGATGTGGACAGCCTTATGTACGTGGAAGCGGAAGACGGCTATAGCATTTTTATGACCAAAGAGGAAGAGCGTTATACCAGCTCCAGGAAGCTGAGCGAGTTTGAGTTTATCCTTGATGCCTATCCTTACTTTATCCAGATCAACAAGGGCATTTACATTAACCTCCGCTTTGTGAAGAGCTACTCCAAAGGCGAGATCTGTATCATTAAGCTCATCAACGAGGCGACGTTTGAAGTTTCACGCCGGAAAAAAACGGAGATTCTTGCCTTGCTGGACAGGAAATAACGCGGCAATGCCCTGAAAATCCCCTGATTAGAATAGAGGAAGCCTGTTTTTTTATTTCAGCCCTATCCGTATATTTGAGCTATGGCAAGCAAAGAAGAAGTTAAAGCATATTACGATACCTTTAAAGAACACCAGAAAAAACTCGGGATAAATATCAGGCACCGCACTATTTTTAAAAACTTAAAGCAAGCGGGGCTTCAACCGGATTCTCATGTTTTGGAGATTGGTTGTGGTATAGGAACTGTCAGCCATTTGATTCTCAAATACATAAGCCGTGGTAGTTTTGTAGGCCTCGATATCAGCTCGGAAAGCATTGAGATGGCAAAAAAGCTGAATGGCTTTCATAAAAAAGCCGAATTCCTGGTGGATGACATGAGTCATTTCAGCCATGCGACCAAATTCAACTTTGTGGTTTTCCCTGATGTGCTGGAGCACATTCCTGTAGAGCAGCATGCCAATATCTTTGAAACGATCTCCAGGCTGACTGCGCCGGATGCCGTTGTGGTTATTAATATTCCGGAGCCCAATTACCTTAACTGGGTCAGGGCAAACGATCCTTCCAAATTGCAGATCATCGATCAGTCGCTTTCTATGCAGGACCTGCTCAACAATTGCTATCCGTACGGATTCAAATTGTACTCCATGAATCCATACTCCCTGCACTTTAGTGTGAACGACTATTTAGCCATCGTCCTGAAAAAGGATATGACGGTAAAAGGACTCCAGGTGAAGCCTAAGGTTGTACGCGCCATAGAGAATACCAAAAGCAAATTTTACTGATTTTGGAGAAAGAGCGTTTGTTATACTTTCATGTGGGCTTATCGTCTTTTGTACTAAAAGATATAGAGATTTTTCGCGAAAATTATAAGGTGTTGGATTTTTTTTTTGACACCAGCGATAAGCGGAAATATCCTTTTCGCTTTTTGCAGCAGATAGGGTTCCTGCTGCGGCATATCGTCTCCTCCAGGCTCATTGTCTGCCAGTTTGCAGGGCACTATGCTTTTTTTCCCATTTTGTTTTCCAGGTTGTTTTTTAAGCGTTCGGTGGTCATCGCGGGAGGCACCGATTGTGTTTCGTTTCCATCGATCAGGTACGGAAATTTCTATACCAGATTTCTCAGTGCCACAACGGCCTTCTGTTTCAAGCGCTGCGATCTCATCCTCCCCGTTCACCAGACCCTGGTGGAATACGATTATACCTACCAGGATAAGGATTACCCGAAACAGGGATTCCGGTTTTTTATACCGGGCATTCGAACCCGCTACGAAGTCGTTTACAACGGCT
>CAZIYT010000010.1:0-89348 GCA_964543545.1 uncultured Flavobacterium sp.
GTTTTTAATACCTTTGATAAGTCTACCGCTACTGCACACAAGATCATTCAGTCCATGAGCTAAAGCGCAAAGGTCTTTACCAGATGACAATCCCATAGATATCGGGATGCACAAAAAAAACCGTGGAGGATAAAGAGTTTGACGGATAGATCAAGAATCGTATTTCTGTATACCTTGCGCCAGGGATCGACGCGAAAATCCTTTTGCCGATGTTTGACTTCCATCGGAATGGGCAATCCGCATACGGCAAAAGATTGAAGCAGGACAGCAAGCCAGTGGCTTGATGGGCCAGCATGAGTATGGAGCCCGCCCGGGCGCCCTAAAATGCCCTTTTGTAATGCTGTGAAACGGAGCTCTTAATATGTAATCGCTCGCATAGATACTAGTCCCTTTTAGGCTTAAGACGGTTGCGGCAAAAAAGATTGGAGTGATAGCTGATCACGACGAGCCGTGATCTGCTAAAAAATCACCGGATCGGAAAACACTGCTCTAAAGATTTCTATCTTTATCCAATGCATACGCAACCCTCCGGATCACCCGACGTATTCCGACAGCAACTACAATTACTCTTTGAAGATGATTCCCTGGAGGTAAACCGCTTTTTGTTTTGGGCAGAAAAGGCGCAGAGCCACACCTACGATGCCTTAGGAGAAGAGGAGGTGGTCTGGTATAGAAATGCGATGCTCATCTATGATTTCCTGGAGAAGAGAGAACAACGGTCTTTCATCAGCCGGATCTATATGCGCCTGAGCATCATCCGGATCTACGGATACCATGATGATCAAAGTAAGCCTTACCTGGATGAGATCAGGGCCTGGATGATGCAGGATCTGCCAACAGATATAGAGCTGCTAAAAACAGAGGCGAATCAATGGAGAGACTTGTCAGTCGAACGAATGCGCGAATTGAAGATGTTGAAAATGAAATTGAAAGTGGCGCAGCAATTACAAGAACAGAGCGTGGCACTTCATGATGATGTGCTTGCTCTTATTTCCTTAATTACGATATTGCCCTGATGTGGTTCTCAGGCAGGCAAATGCCATCAAAAACAGACCTTATTTGAAATTCAATTTTTCTTTGAGGCTGCTGTAATTGCTGGCTGCCCGCATTTTCCCGGCGAGGATAGGAATGATGAATTCTTCCAGCTGCAAATTGAATTTCTGTGATTCGTTGTTTAAAGCCAGCAATGTACCGGTAATGAACTCCTTAATGTTATCGTAATCGCGCTTCACCGCGCTCATCGCCTCTGCCGAAAGGTCTTCGCTGTACTGCGCTGTATCAATCTCAAAGCTGATCACATTGGTTTTTACGCTTACGGGGAGAGTCAGGCTTACATAACCGAGGCTGAAAGGATCGCACTTCAGCAGATCGGGATCGCCATTGATCATCAGGGTATACTCTACAAAGCAGCGGTTTCCATTGGAATCCGGCTTGCTCAGGAGATCGACGATCTTGTCGTTAAACGAAATATCGACAGGAAGCAGGGAATAGGCACTGACCAGTTTTTTGGTAAGCTCCTCAAAATTGTCTTTATACATGAGTACCTCTACATCGCTCATCGATTCGATGCTTTTGGCAATAGACACCAGGCGGATGTGTGCGTAACGGCTAAAAGGGAACTGGCCGAATAAGATAAATGGATTCATAGCTTAATACTTAAAATACAGTAGTTAAACCCAAATTCCACACTTTTATTTACATGATTAATCTAAAAGTATATCAGATTAGTCGCCCACAGAAGCTTATTGGTAAAAGAGTACCGGTTTTATTTCTCCAAAGCCTCTTTCACCAGCTGGTTAGCCATTTTCGGGTCGGTCTTGCCTTTGCCGGCTTTCATCACCTCACCCACAAATAAGCCCAGCAGGTTGGTTTTCCCGCCTTTGTAATCGGCTACCTTTTCTGGGTATTTCGCCAGCACCTGGTTCACGGTTTCCTGTAAAGCGCCGGTATCATTACTTTGCAGAATGTCCAAGCGCTCGGCAATGCTCAGCGGAGCATCCTTAGGGCTCAGCATCAGCTCCGGAAATAATTTTTGTGTGGCGGCAGCATTGCTCACCTTTCCTTCATCAATGAGCGCAACCAGATCCGCAATGCTCTTCGGAGTCACCGGGAATTGCTCAATGGTGAGGGCATTTTCATTCAGGTAGGATTTAATGCTTCCCATCATCCAGTTGGCAGCCGCCTTATAATTTTTGGTATGGGTGGTCAGCTCGTTGAAATACAGGGCCAAACCTTTGAGGTCGGTGAGGTTGTAGGCATCGTATTCGGAGAGGCCGTATTCTTTGGTAAACTTGTTGAAGAGGTCGGAAGGCAATTCAGGCATGGTACCTTTTACTTTCTCAATATAGTCCTGTGTCACCATCACGGGCTGAAGGTCCGGCTCCGGGAAGTAACGGTAATCATTGGCATTCTCCTTACTTCTTAAGGCAAAGGTAGAGCCATTTACCGCATCGAAGCTGCGCGTTTCCCCGGCAATGTTTTCCCCGGCTTCCAGCAGATCGATCTGGCGTTTAATTTCAAAATCAATGGCGCGTTGTACGTTGCGGAAAGAGTTCATGTTTTTCACCTCCACCTTTTTGCCGTACTCTTTCGCATCTTTCAGCATCACCGAAATATTGGCATCGCAGCGCAGGGAACCTTCCTCCATGTTACCGTCGCAAATATCCAGGTAACGTACCAGTTTTTTTACTTCCGTTAAATAAGCATAGGCTTCGTCGCTGCTTGTAAAATCAGGCTCTGTCACGATTTCCAGGAGCGGTGTTCCCGCGCGGTTCAAATCGATCAATGATTCAAAAGGATCGATGTCGTGCATGCTTTTGCCCGCATCCTCTTCCATGTGAATGCGTGTGAGGTTGATGCGTTTCTCTGTTCCGTCCTTTAATTTAATATCGACATAACCGCCTGTGCAGATCGGTGTTTTATCCTGTGTGATCTGGTAGCCTTTCGGCAAATCGGCGTAGAAATAGTTCTTACGGGCAAACTGGTTCTCTTCGCGGATCGTAGAATGCGTAGCAATGCCCAGCTTCACGGCGAACTCGATGGCGCGCTTGTTTACCTTAGGCAAGGTGCCGGGATGACCCAGCGTGATCACGCTCACATTCGTATTAGGCATAGCGCCGTATTCAGCGATGTCGCTGCTGTACATTTTGGTTTTGGTCAGTAACTGGATATGGCATTCCAAACCGATTACTGCTTTGTATTTATCGTAAACTGACATGATACCTTGTAAAATTGAAGCTCAAAGATAGGAAATAATCAAGGATTTGGGGGTATTCCCTCCCTTTGAAATTTCAATATTGAAAAATGGCCGGGACCTGCGCAAAACAGTGCTATTGAGGAATAACGTTTTCTATTTGTTTTATTCTTTGGGCACCCGGGCGGGCCATTCCGCCTTACGCGCAATCCCGCTCAAAAGCCTATCAGACTTTTGCCGTGCTTCGCTGCGGTTTTTTTAGGGCGAAAGAACAGCGCCCTAAAAAGAACTAAACCCTTCATGTCCCTGGCACGGTATTTTGTCAATGAAAGGCACATCATGAATTTTGAGCCAAGCCCGCGTGAAGGATAGAACGGAAATCCTTTTTTGCTGTCTCTTTGCAAAAAAGATTGGAGTGATAGCCTGACCCGCTTTTCGCGGGCACGCCCAAAAATTTAATAACCAACAGCCGTTTCAAAAATGTGCAAATATCAAAGAAACAGACAAGAATTAAAATTAAGGCTACTCTTTATTCTATAACATTGCTTAATTTTAATATAGAAAATTAAAACCACCGGCATGGCAACAGAAGGAACCAAAGAAAATACCTGGAAATTAAAAACACCGCCCAATACTTCGGAGTATGAAATGTATAAGGATGTAAAAGACGGGAAGGAAGTGATCGTTTGTGTGGTGGGTAAAACAACCCTGCTGTATGATGCTCAATGTTTGAAGGATCTGCACAGTATGTTGAAAAAACACAAGGACTGGATGGAGCTGGGTGGCGCAGATGAGCAGAAGCCTGCCAAAGAAGGTACGGTGGAAGCCTGGGGCCGCTCCGAAAAAAATCCGGTGGGCGGCTGGTATGGCTTAAAAAAAGGACTCCGCGGCAGGTTCGGTGTTTACATTCCGCCTTTAATGGAAAAGCTTGGCCTGGCGGAGCTTACACATGAGGCCAAAAATAATAAGATGAAAGCCATTTAGAGGCTCCGCCTATTTAGCGGGCCTTTATAAACTTCGCGAGATCATCGATCACATATTGCGGGATATGGCCGGGAAGTTCATATTCCGCGGGCTCCGAACGGCGATTGCCTTCCAGGAACAGGTGATTGAGCTTTGGGTAAAGCATGAACTGCACATTGGTTTTGCCGGCCAGCTCTTTTTTCCAGGCGTTGAATTCTTTTTCCGGGACCTGGTAGTCCCTGGCGCCATTCATAATAAGCATCGGAATTTTTAAGCCTTTGGCCGTCGCGGACTGGTTGTAGTTCAACACACTTTTCCAATAGTGGGCGCTGGCGCCCATGAGCATGCCCTTAGGCGTTTTGTCGCTCAGGGAGGGCGATTTGATTTTATCCACCATCCATTTCACCGAGGTAATCTGCATCTGCTCCGCGTTGGAGACCGTATCGTTGAGCATGGCAATGTATTCCACCTGCTGCGGGATGATGTCCACCAGGTTTGTTACCGGGGCTGCCATCATCACAATGCCTTTTATTTCGGGGCAAAGCTCTGCAATTTTCGGAGCACACATCGCACCCTGGCTATGGCCTACAATGTATATCCGGTTCAGGTCGATAAAGCTAAACTGTTTGGCAGCTTTCACCGCGTCGATGGCGTCATATACCGTTTCTTCATAAATCGTGAGGTTGTCATTCAGGATCTTGGCATCGTATTGATAAGCGAAGGTGCGCTTGTCGTAACGCAGGCTTGCAATGCCTTGTTGTGCCAGCCCCTGTGCCAGGTCGCGGAAGGGCTTGTTCGGCCCAAGGGTTTCGTCGCGGTCGGCCGGGCCGGAGCCATGTACAAAAATAACGAGTGGCGACTTTTGTTTGCTGGTATCGCCAAAAGCAATGTTGGCGCCCAGCGTAAGGCCATCTCTCGTTTTCACGGTGGTGCTGAGATCGGTTACTTCCGCAAAGCCCTTGTAGCCGCGCAATTGAAAAAAGGGCGCTTCGGTGTAGGTATCGAACGCGAGGTCTTCGATCTTTCCTTTAGGATTAAAGACAATGTAGAGGATCTGCTTCTCCGCGGGGAACTGCAGGGCCATGGCGATTCTTTTCTTGAACCCGTTATCCTCCTCATCAATGCGGATCAGCTCCTTCACGGCGCCAAATTCTGCCAGGTCTTTTTTATACTGCTCCTTCTGGCTGTAGGTCACCAGTTTCAGGATCCCTGTGGTATCGAAGAGGGCATCGATCTTATCGTAATCTTTGCTTTTCAGGTGATTGAAAATTTGCCTGGATGTTGCCTCCGGTGTTTGTGCCTTGATTTTCAGGACGAAAAACAATAGCAGCAAAGCAATTATTCTAAAGTGTAAAACGCGCATTTTGTGTATATTTATAGGGTAAATTTACGCTTTTTGATCCCTAAATTCACCATAGATAAAATTATTGATGCCGCCCGCGTGGAAGACGTCATTGGCGATTTTATTACGCTGAAGAAACGGGGTGCCAACCTGCTCGGGCTTTGTCCCTTTCATGGCGAAAAATCGCCCTCGTTCACGGTGTCTCCCGCTAAGGGAATCTATAAGTGCTTCGGCTGTGGGAAGTCGGGCACGGCCGTAAATTTTATCATGGACCACGAAAGCCTGAGCTACCCTGAGGCCCTGAAATACCTGGCCAACAAGTATGGGATCGAAGTGGTGGAGAAGGAGATCAGCGTAGAGGAAAAAGCGCAGCAGAACGAGAAAGAAAGTCTCTACATCGTGATGCAGTATGCCCAGAAATATTTCACGGACCTGCTGCTGAACGATGACCTGGGCCGCTCCGTGGGACTCGGTTATTTCAAAGAGCGCGGCTTCACACAAGCCATTATTGATAAGTTCAACCTGGGCTATAGCTCCGATGAGCGCCGCAAATTTTCGGAAACAGCGGTGAAGAACGGCTATCAGCCTGAGTACCTTGTGAAAACGGGGATGTCTATTCTTTCCAACAACCATGTGGAAGGAACGCCGATCAAGGTGACAGACATTTTCGACCGTTACACCGGGCGTGTGATGTTCCCGATCCATAACATTTCCGGGAAGGTCATCGGCTTCGGCGGCCGTATCCTCACCAGCGACAAGAAGATGGCGAAGTACATCAACTCGCCGCAAACCGATATTTACGATAAGAGTAAAACGCTCTACGGCCTGTTCCAGGCTAAGAAAATGATCATCCAGGAAGATACCTGCTTCCTGGTGGAAGGCTATACGGATGTGATCTCCATGCACCAATCGGGCATCGAAAATGTTGTGGCCTCTTCCGGTACTTCCTTAACGGTAGACCAGATCAAGCTCATCCATCGCTTCACCAAAAATATTACCATCCTCTACGATGGCGACGTGGCGGGCATCAAAGCGAGTTTCCGCGGTATCGACCTCATCCTGGAAGAAGGAATGAACGTGCGCGTGCTCCTGTTTCCTGATGGCGACGACCCGGATTCCTACAGCAAGAAAGTAACGAATGAGGAATTCAAAGCCTTCATTAAAAGTAACAGCAAGGATTTTATTTCCTTTAAGACCAGCCTGCTGTATGAAGAGGTAAAGAACGACCCGATCAAACGGGCAGACCTGATTAAGGATATTGTAGAGAGTATCGCAGTCATCCCGGATGCCATCAACCGCTCGGTGTATGTGAAGGAATGTTCGCGGATTATGGACATCAGCGAGCAGATCCTGCAGATAGAGATCAACAAGCTCATCCGTAAAAAAGCAGGAAAGCAGGGAGGAACAGGATCCAATTCAAATACGAATGCCAACTTCAAACCGAAATCAACTTATCCGAATCCAAATTATCCGGATAACAATGAGCCTTATCCCAGCGACCTTGACCTGATTCCGGAGGAATTTCAGGACAAGGAGGAACCGAAGGATGTGATCCTGGACGGGGAGGAGCGGGAGCTGCTGCGCATGATGATGCAGTACGGCAATGTGCTGGTGGAAGTAGAGGCGGAAGATACCGACAACGTGCAGCAGTCTTTTCAGCTTACGGTGTGCGAGTTTGTGATCTTTGAAATGTGGCGCGACGAATTGCAATTTATCAACCCGGTGTACCAGATGGTGATGGAGGAGTTTCACCATGAGCTGGAAAAGGGAGAGATCCCGACGATGCATACCTTTATCAATCACCTGAATCCGGCGGTGGCACAGGTGGCCATCGATATTGCCTCCTTTTCGGAAACGGCCAGCGAGGGCTGGCAAAAATTCGGCGTGGCCGTTCCGTCCGAAATTTATGCCATCAAGAAAGGCATTGAGCACCAGCTGTTCAGCATGAAGGAAAAGCGCCTGGCCCTGATCCTGAAAGACGCCAAAGAGCTCCTGAAGGTGGCCGATCCTTTTGAAAATCAGAATGTCTTTGAGTTTGTGATCATGCTCGAGAACCAGAAAAAACGGGTGAATAAAATCCTCGGCCGCACGGTGATCAAATAGCGATTGACCGAAAAATTTGTTTTCAGCAGCTTTTAATTTTACATTTAACTTCCCTTGAAGTTAAGCCCTTATATAGTCCTTTTCTTTTTATGCCTATCTGCCCGGTTGTTTTGCCAGGTAGATACTGCTTATTTTAATAGCTATAACGACCACATCAGCAAGCTCATCGACAACGGAAATTATGAGCTGGCGCAGGTAAAAGCAGACAGCCTGCTGCTGATCTCCAAAAAGCAGGACTACAAGCCGGGCATTGCGGAAGCCTATAATTTGAAAGGCATCATCAACCGCGACCAGTCGAACCTGCGCGATGCCCTCGATAACTACCTGGAGGCCCTGAAAGTATTTGAAGCCTTAAAGCTCCCGACCAAAGTGGCCGGCATTCAAAACAACATCGGCCTCATCTATGCCGAGATCAAGGAATACAGAACGGCTTTGTCCTATTATTTCAAGGCAGAAAACATCAACAGGGCCGGACAGAAAAAGAGCTACCTGGCCATTAATTACAACAACATCGCTACCTGCTATCAAAAGCTGAAGCAATATTCCTCCGCACAGATCTATCTCAATAAGTCGCTGGCCCTGAGGCAGGAGAAGGCCGATACCGTTGGGATGGCGATGGCCTATCATAACATTGGCATCAATCACCAGCTTACGGGTGAAAAAGACTCCGCCATTTATTTCTTTCACAAATCGCTGGGCTACCTCAGCCGGATGGATCCCAACATCGGCCATGCCTACAATTACCTGGAGCTTGGCAATACCCTGTTGCAGCAGGGCAGCCTGGATGAGGCGGAAGGCTATTTGCTGAATGCCCTGAAAATTTCGGAAAACAGCGAGCTGGATGGCGTGAAGGTAGAAGTCTATAAATACCTGAGCGAGCTCTATAAGCGGAAGAATGATTTTAAGAAAGCCTTTAGCTTCCAGGAGCGCTACATGTCGCTGAAGGAAACGGTGGAAAGCGACGAGAGCAAGAACGAGATCCTGAAAAAAGAGCTCGAGTATGCCTTTAATCAGAAACAGGAGCTGCAGCGGATAGAAGCCGATAATAAACAGGCAATATACCATGCAGAAATAAAAAACCAGAAAAAGCTCACGATGTACGCCATTATCGGCCTTATTGCCCTGTCGGGCCTGGTACTCTTCGTGTTGCGGAGCTATCACCAAAAACGCAAGGCCAATTTTATCATTTCCAAACAGAAAGAAATTGTAGAGCATAAGAACAAGGAGATCCTTGATTCCATTACCTATGCCAAGTACATTCAGAATGCGCTGCTTCCTTCCGCCAAAACCATGCAGGATTCGGGGCTGGATTGCTTTGTGCTGTTCAGGCCCAAAGATATTGTGAGCGGTGATTTTTATTGGGTGCATCGCTACCTGCCGGTGGATGGCCAAAAGGGAGAAACCTATATTGCCGCCGTGGATTGTACGGGGCACGGTGTTCCGGGGGCTTTGGTGAGTGTGGTAGGAAACAATGGCCTGAACCGTTGTGTGAAGGAATTCGGAATTCATGACACGGGCCGGATCCTCGATAAGCTCTCTGAATTGGTGGAAGAAACCTTTGCGGCGGGGGCCGATGAGCTGAAAGACGGGATGGACATTTCCCTGCTGAAGCTCTATCCGGGCCCGGCCCATGCGGCAACACGGAAAGCGCAGTGGAGCGGGGCCAACAACCCCTTATGGATTATCCGGAAGGATGGCCATGCGGTGGAAGAACTAAAAGCCGATAAACAGCCTATCGGAAAGTTTGCCGACCGCCGCTCTTTCCAGGCACATGAGCTGCTACTGAACCCGGGTGATATGCTGTACCTCTTTACCGACGGCTATGCCGATCAGTTTGGTGGCCCGAATGGAAAAAAATTCAAATACAGGCAATTGGAAGAAACACTTCTGCATATACGTAATTTTACGTTAGCTGATCAAAAAACACAGTTAGCCCATGTCTTTGATGAGTGGCGAAGAGGGCTCGAACAGGTGGATGACCTGTGTATCATAGGGATTCGCGTTTAGAAAACCAGGTAGTAATACCTGGTATTTTTTTAATGATGTGTTTGCATGCAATTTAGCAGGCACACCCTAAACCCCCGTATTCAGGGCTTTTCAGCAATTATTTCCTGATCTAAACCGATTCCGTTTTTCATTTTGTCACGGGATATCGTCATTTCGTATAAATCCGGATAGGAGTCTGATTATCTAAACTTATTCAGGAGTTGATAATTGTTAATTTTAACATTTAATGTTAAAAAAACCTAAATGCGCTGAGTGAGGCTCAATTTTAACTTAGGGAAAAAGTTCCGCTTACATCTTAATAATCATAAGTTTACTATAACCCTTTCGTTTTTTTGAGTATTAAAAATTACCGTAAAACGATTAACCGGGATTTTATATACTATCAACTTAATGCAAAAGCCGTTTAATCCTATGAAACCATTGCTGTTTATGTTAGTACTGAGCTGTTTCAGCTTAACCATCCAAGCCCAAACTATTGACCCCCGGATACAGGAAGTGTATGGGGTAAAAGCACAGGAGTTTGCAAACCAAAATCCCGATTGGTTAAAATCGATGATTGATTTTATTCAAAACAGGGTGAAAATTTCACAGATTGCCGCAGATCCCGTCAATGATAAGTACCCGAAGCTCTCAGGGCTGAAACTGATCAATAAATACAATCCGGATCTTCAAAGGGATGTGGTATTCGATCCCGCCCACTTTAACCCCCTGAAGTATGATTTTGCATTCTCTGCAAAAACGAAGCAGGTATACAGGGTAGATCATACCGATTATGTTATTGTTGTTGAACCTCAAACTTTTAAATAATCCCCCGCTTTATGAAACATCTTTATATTTTTCTATTAGTGCTCTCTGCTTATGCAGTTGTGGGGCAAACTTACAATATGGATAATAGCAATGTGACCACCTGTTCGGGTACATTCTATGATTCCGGTGGAAATGGGGGAGGCTATCAACCCAGTGAAAACTACACCAAAACCTTTTGTCCGACCAGCCCGGGGGCCAAAGTGATCCTGAACTTTACCACTTTCGATACAGAAAATACCTATGAGCATTTATATATTTATGATGGCAACAGTACGGCTGCGCCATTGGTAGGAAACTATACCGGTTCGGCAGGTCCCGGTATCGTACAGGCCAGTGCGGGTAACTCTTCGGGATGCCTTACCGTTGTATTTACATCAGACGGCTCCGTACAATATACCGGTTGGGTAGCCAATATCTCCTGTTACAATCCTTGTCAATCCATTACGTCTGTTCTGAATAGCTCAAGCCCGGCTGCTTCCGGCGGTATTATCAGGGCATGTGTGGGGCAGCCTATTACTTTTACAGGAAGCGGCAACTTTTCGGTAAGCGGTGCCGGCGCTTCCTATACCTGGAATTTTGGCAACGGGACCACAGGAAACGGAACGACAGCTGTGGCCACTTATACAGCTCCCGGCTCTTATTTTGTGAATTTAAATATCCTGGCAGGCGGTTGTGGCAATACCAATAACCTGAACCAGATTGTGCAAATCGGAACTACGCCTACTTCCACCAGCAGCGTGGCTAATCCAACGGTATGCTTAGGGCAATCGACCACCATTACCGGATCCTTTACGCCAACACCTTACGTGGTGAACTGTACACCTCCTGTGAGCGGAACGACCTTCCTTCCCGATGGATCGGGGGTGTCTTACTCCACATCCATCAATGTGAGCTGCTTTAACAGCGGGCAAACGCTGACGGCGGCGAATCAAATTCAGGATATCTGTCTGAATATGGAGCACTCCTACCAGGGGGATCTTTCCATCCAGATCATTTGCCCGAACGGGCAGACCTGCGCCCTGAAAGATTATCCGGGCGGAGCGTATAATTACCTCGGTGCGCCTTTGGATGATCCGGCTGTAGGGCCGGGTGTAGGAGCCAACTATTGTTTCTCCATGTCGGGTTCCGTGTTGTTATGCAATGGCCCAACCACTGCCAACCAGGGAACTCCGGCCTATACCTCTATTACAGCGGGTACTTACCTCCCAACCGGCAACTTCAGCAGCCTCATCGGTTGTCCTTTAAACGGGCCCTGGACCATCCAGGTGACGGATAATTTATTTTCGGATAACGGTTATATTTTTAACTGGGATTTGAATTTTGCACCGGCACTTCTTCCCGCATCGGCCAACTCCTTTACGCCTACCATCGTTTCCCAGACATGGACCGGCCCGAATATTACATCCAGCAGCGGAACAAATATTACAGTAACGCCCACATCTACCGGAACGCAGTGTTATACCTTAACGGCAGTGGATAATTTCGGCTGCTCTTATAGCAGGACGCAGTGCTTCAACGTGATCAACGGGCCATTTGCCGGTGTGAGCAATACACTGGCGGTGTGCAGCTCGGCTGCGGCCAGCAATTTATATTCCCTGCTTGGACCCGGCGTTTCCACAACCGGAACCTGGTCGGGCCCGGCACCTGCCTTAACGGGTGGCTACCTGGGAACCTTTAACCCGGCATCGTACGCAGCAGGTACGTATAACTATACTTATACGGTTCCTGGCAGCGGCGGATGTCCTGCATCCAGCGCGGTGATTGCGGCCACGATCAGGCCGAATCCTTCCGCCACGCTTACGTTTACCAATCCTTCCTGCGGCAATAACAACGGTGTGATTGTGATTACGAATACTTCGGGTGGTGCGCAAACCATTACTTCCTTTGCCAGCAGCGCCGGCGCTGTGAGCGGGCAAACGGTGACAGGCTTACCGGCGGGAACGCCTGTGATCACACTCACCAATAACTTCGGCTGTACGTTTACCGTATCGGCAACCCTGAGCAACTCGCCGCCGATTACCAACGTGGCGCTGACCCCTAATAATATTATTTGCGGAAGCGGTACGGGAAGCATTACGATAGGTGCCGTCACGGGCGGTACGCCTACTTATTCCTATGCCGTGAACGGAGGCGCTTTTTCTACAAGCCCACCTGTCACAGGCCTTGCCTCAGGAACCTATTCGATTAGCGTGAAAGATGTGAACGGCTGTACCTATACCAAAACCGTAGCCATTACGGTAACACCGGGGCCAACGGCAATTGCGGGCAATCCAACGCCGGCTACCTGTTCCGCAAGTAACGGCTCTTATACCGTGACCGGTGTGACAGGAGGAACAGCAGCCTACACCTTTAGTGTGGACGCGGTTGCTACCGGCAGCGTCACCGGTTCCCTGGCCAGCGGCACACACACCATCAGTGTGCGGGATGCCAATGGCTGTACTTACAGCACAACCTTTAATATTACCAATATCACAGGGCCTACGGCTGCCAATGTGGCTACCGTGAGCGCCAGCTGCGGCTCGGCAAACGGTTCTGCAACTGTTACGTCTGTTGCGGGTGGAACCACGCCTTACCAGTATTCTTTCAATGGCGGGGCTTTCAGCACGACCAACAACGTCGGCGGCTTAACGGCCGGCCCTAAAAATGTGGTGGTACGAGATGCCAATAACTGTACCTATACGGTGAACTTTACCATCTCCAGCTTAGGAAGCCCTACAACGGCTATTTCCTCGACCGCCAGCGTGACCTGTAACGGAGGCAACAACGGAAGCATAAACCTGAGCACTTCGGGCGGAACCCCGGCCTATACCTATACCATTCTTCCTACAGGTGCTACAAACGGTATCGGGATCTTTAACACCCTCACCGCTCAGACTTATACGATTAACGTGAGAGATGCTGCGGGTTGCACCACATCGATCATACAGACGATTTCCCAACCTTCGGCGCTGACCTTAACCTTGACTCCGACAAATGTCAATTGCAACGGAGGAAGCACAGGATCCATTACGGCCACATCTGCCAATGGTACGGGCACACACCAATACTCGCTGAATGGCGGTGCCTTCCAGGCCAGCGGCAGCTTCACCGGCTTAACTGCCGGAACTTACAGCATTACTGTGAGAGATGCGAATAACTGTACGCTCAACCAGACAACGGTGATTACACAGCCACCGGCATTGGCTTTAACCTTTACGACTTCTCCCAATTCATGCCTGGGTGCAGCAGGCGCTGCTACCATTGGTGTAACAGGCGGTGCACCGGCCTATTCTTATAGCGTTGATGCGGTAGCTTCCACAAACCCTGCTACAGGACTTGGAACCGGAACGCATACGGCAACGGTGAGAGACGCCAATGGCTGTATCATCAATGCCACATTTAATATTACCATCCTGGCCGGTCCTTCGGCAGCGACGGTGACAACGACCAATGCTTCCTGCGGCAGCTCCAATGGCAGCGCCACTGTAACAGCCGTAAGCGGCGGTGCAACGCCTTATCAGTATTCCTTCAACGGCGGTGCTTTTGGCCCTGCCACAACGGTGAGCAGCTTAACGGCCGGTCAGCAGACACTGACGGTGCGTGATGCCAACAGCTGTACCTACACGGTAAATTTCAACATTAATAATACAGGAAGTCCTTCGGCCACCGTAACGGCTGTTTCGAACGTTGCCTGCAACGGCGCATCTACGGGAAGCATCACGGTATCCGCGTCGGGCGGAACCCCGGGCTATAGCTATACGCTGACGCCGGGCGGAACGGTGAATACAACAGGCGCTTTCACCGGCTTAAATGCACAACCTTATACCATTGCGGTTAAAGATGCTTTGGGATGTATTGTGAGCGTCACGACTACCGTCACTCAACCGGCAGCACTGACGCTGACGCTGACTCCTTTTAATGTGAGCTGTAATGCCGGAGCTAACGGTTCGGTAACTGCCGTTGCCGCCAATGGTACAGGCGCTTACCAGTACTCGCTGAATGGCGGTGCTTTCCAGGCAGGCACCAGCTTTACAGGCCTCACCGCCGGAACTTACAGCGTTACCGTGCGTGATGCCAATAACTGTACCCTGACACAAACAACAACGATTACCCAGCCACCGGCGCTTACCAGGACCTTTACAACAACTCCTAACTCCTGTGCCGGTTCTATCGGAAGTGTGACGATCACAGCTGCAGGCGGTACTCCTGCCTATACCTATAGCGTAGACGGAACATCGGGCGGAAGCACGGTTTCTCCACTCACAACGGGTAACCACAGTGTGACGGTAAGAGATGCTAACGGCTGTATTGTAACCGGAACGTTTGCGATCATCGGAATCACAGGTCCTGCATCGGCTACGGTTGTTACGGCAAATGCAGCCTGCGGGTCTGCCACCGGAGCCTCCACGGTAACCGGTGTCACCGGTGGAGCAGCAGCTTACCAGTATTCATTTGATGGCGGGCCTTTTGCCGCCGGAACCGTGAAAACTGGGTTATCGGCAGGGACTCATACGGTAACGATCCTGGATGCCAATACCTGTACTTTATCTGTAACCTATAACGTGGCGAATAACGGCAGCCCGACCATGAGCCTGACCACCAGCAGCAATGTATTGTGTAACGGCGCCAGCACCGGAAGCTTTGTGGTAACGGCCTCAGGAGGCAGCGGGAATCCATTTACCTATACACTGACAACTCCTTTCCAAACCAATGGTAACGGGCAGTTTACCAACTTACCGGCAGGTGTTTATTCGGTGAATGCCAAAGACGTGGCGGGTTGCTTAACCAGCATGACGGTAAACATTAGTCAGCCGACACCGTTAACGGTAACGCTCGCAGCTGTTCCTGTCAAATGTTTCGGAACCTCGACTGGTACCGTAACGGCAGGTGGTTCAGGCGGAACGCCCGGCTACCAGTACCAGATCAACGGAACAGGTTTCCAGGCTTCGGGAACATTCCCAACCATGCCTGCCAATACACACATTGTACAGGTAAGGGATGCCAACGGATGTACGGCTACACAAACCGTCACCGTAACACAACCGGTAGCACTCGCGGTGAATGTGAGCACGCAGAACGCGAATTGTACAGCGGCCAACGGGATTGCCTCTTCCACGGTGACCGGTGGAACACCTCCTTATAATTATGCCTGGACAGGCGGCGGTGGAACTAATCCATCAACCGGCGGCCTGGTATCAGGAACCTATAGCGTGACAGTTACGGATAACAACGGTTGTACGGTAAACGGTACAGGCGTTATCGGTAACACACCGGGTGGCACAGCAGCCATTACCGGCTCTACAAACATTACCTGTAACGGGGCCAACAATGGTGTGTTGACTGCCAATATGGTAACGGCCGGAACATCACCGTTTACCTACTCCTGGACACCGGGCGGGCAAACGAACTCGACGGCCACCAACCTTGCTCCCGGAACATACACCTGCTCTATCAGGGATTTCTACGGTTGTATTGCCACGGCGGTAGGAACCTTAACACAGCCGACGCCATTAACGGCGATCATGAACTCCAACAATGTGAAATGTTTTGGAACCTCGACGGGAACGATTTCCGCAGCTGGTACGGGCGGTACTTTGCCATACAGCTATTTATGGCCGACACTGGCGAGCACGCTCACCACGGTCAATAATGTGTCGATCGGCACATACACCTGCCAGATCACGGATGCGAATAACTGTGTGATCAATCCGACGATCTCTGTGACACAACCAAGCTCTGTCACCTTAAGCTCTTCTGTAACGCCTGCCAACTGTAACCAATCGAATGGTTCGGCTACGGTAACGGCCCTGGGTGGAACACCGGCTTATACCTACACCTGGAGCTCCGGTTCCACTTCCAATATACAGAACAGCCTTCCGGCAGCTACTTACACCATACAGGTGAAAGATGCGAATAACTGTACCTATACTGTATCTGCAACGGTTCCGAACCTTTCAGGGCCGAGTATTTCCATCACCAGCTTTACGAATGTGAGCTGCTTTGGCGGAAGTAACGGTGTAGCTGTTGCGCAAGGCAGCGGCGGTACCGGAACCCTGAGCTATAACTGGAATGGTGGACAGATCACACCGACAGCCACGAACCTGAATGCCGCTATTCACACGGTAACGGTAACGGATCAAAGCGGATGTATTGCCTCTACGAGTGTCAGCATTTCGCAACCGCCTGTGCTTACCGTGAGCATTACGGCAGCGAATCCGAAATGCTTCGGCGCTTCCAATGGTACCGGCCTGGCGAATGTATTCGGTGGAACACCGGCTTACACCTACGCCTGGAGCGGCGGCGGATCGAATCCAAACAGCCCTTTATTACCGGCCGGCAGCTATTTTGTGAATGTGACCGATGCCAAAGGTTGTACCGCTACGGCAACGATGTCGCTGGTAAATCCTCCGGCAATGACCGCCGCCATCAGCTCTACCAATGTCAACTGTTTCTCGGCCTGCAATGGTGTAGCGACAGGAAGCACTACCAATAACGTTGGTATTGTGACGTATCAGTGGATCGGAGGCTCAAGTCCTGTGACGGCACAAACCGTGAGCGGCCTCTGCGCCGGCGTGTATACGGTAACAGCTACCGATCAGAATACCTGTACGGCCAGCGCGCAGGTGATCATCACACAGCCTACACAGGTAACAGCCAATATTTCATCGAGCAGCAGCGTGACCTGTAACGGGGGCACCAACGGTTCGGCGCAGGTAAGCCCGGGCGGCGGCACGGGTGCTTATACTTATACCTGGACGGGCGCAGCGGCCGGCAGCAGTGCCAATGCCAACAGCCTTCCGGCCGGAACTTATTCTGTAACGGTAGGCGATGCCAACGGGTGTACAGCGATGACACAGGTTACTATTATACAGCCTGCACCTTTGGCAACAACTCTGACCACAACCAATCCGAAATGTAACGGATCTGCGGATGGTACCGGTAATCTGGCCTTCACGGGCGGCGCCGGCTTACCGCAAATCCAGTGGCTGCCAGGCCTGCAAAACGGAAACACCGTCAACAACTTAACCGTAGGACCACAAACAGTAACGATTACCTATAACTCAAGCTGTCCTACAACACTCACCTTTACCCTGACGCAGCCGCCGGTATTGACAGCAGCAGTCTCCGCTACCAATTCCAATTGCGGACAAAGCAACGGTGACGCTATCGCTACGGTAGGCGGCGGTACAGGTTCTTATACTTACCTGTGGACCAATGGCGTGACGACCCTGAATAATCTCAACATCCTGGCAGGCCCTCAAAGCTTCACCGTAACGGATGCCAACAACTGTAAGGCGGTTGCCACGGCCCTGGTAAATGATATTGCCGGACCAACTGTAGCCGTAACCAGTACGCTTGCCGTGAAATGTTTCGGTGGCAACGACGGTGCCGCAACAACAACCATTACCGGTGGTGTGACTCCTTATACCATCAGCTGGAACAACAACCCGGCTACAACTCAGAACGTGAACAACTTCACGGCAGGACCTCATAACATTACGGTAACGGATGATGCCGGCTGTGTAGGAACGGCGAGTGTCATCATCAGCCAGCCGACACAGCTGGTAAGTGCCATCACCAGCTTCTCCAACGTGACCTGCTTCGGATTAACGAATGGACAAGCCACGATGAGCGTGAATGGCGGCACACCGGGCTATACTTACAGCTGGACACCATCGGCACAAACGTCTTCCGTGATGGTAAACGTGGGAGCGAATACTTACACCTGTAACGTGAAAGACGGCAACAACTGTGCGACCTCCCAGGTGGTGACTATTACGCAGCCTCAGGCTTTGGTAATGACTGCATCAAGCTTCACCAATATTTCCTGCTTCGGAGGCAACAACGGGCAGATCTCAACAAGCGTGCAGGGCGGTACGCCGGGCTATACCTACAACTGGACTCCGGCCCAGGCTAACAGCGGTGTGCTGGGAGGCTTGTCGGCAGGCGGCTACAGCCTTACCGTTACGGATACCAAAACCTGCTCGATCAGTGCAAACTTCACCATCCTGGAGCCATCGGCGCTGACCTCGAACTATACGGCTTCACCGGCCAAATGCGGCCTGGCAAACGGAGCAGCGACTGTTACCGTAGGCGGCGGTACGCCAAGCTATACGCTGAACTGGAACATCGGCGCACAGCAAGGGCCTACGGCTACAGGCATGGGCCCGGGCTTTAACTGGACCTGTGTGATCACCGACTCGAAAGGATGTTCACGCACGCAAACGGTAAGTGTGGCGGATGCGCCAAGCCCGGTTATTACAAGCGTGGTAGCAAATCCTACCTCCTGTTACAATACCCAGGATGGTTCTATCGCCGTTACCTATTCGCTCGGAACACCGGGTTATACGGTTTCATGGTCGAACCCGATCAACCCGGCAACACAGGTGACATCAAGCTTAACACAATCGGTGAACGGCGTCGGATTTGGTGCTTATACCATGACGATTACCGATACCTATGGCTGTAACGTGAGCGGCTTTGCCAACGTAGGCAGGCCGGGCTTCCTGGGCTGGGCTCCTGTAGCCACACAAACGATTTGCTACGGACAAAGCACACAGGTGAGCGCTAACGCGGTAGGTGGTACATCACCTTATACCTATACCTGGACACCGGCATTTGCCGTTAATGGCAATACGGCTGGTCCTCATGCCACTCCAACGCTTACAAGTACAACACAATACAACGTGAACATGACGGATGCTAATAACTGTGTATCCACACCAACTGTTGTAACCGTGAATGTGACGCCTCCATTGGCCATCACCGGCCATACGGCTGCTGTGTGCCACGGTGCCGCAACGCCTTTAACGCCAACGGTGACAAGCCCGGGAAGAGGTACACAGTTCATTACCTACAACTGGTTGCCATCAGGGGCGAGCAGTCCTGCGCTTAACGTGACCGGAAATATCGCGACGGCTCCGAACATGTACACCGTAACGATCAGCGATGGCTGCACCAGCCCTACGGCCAGCTATGTATTTACCGTAGATGTAAATCCTATCCCAACGGGAACGGTAACCGCCAGCACGAATACCCTTTGTGCTCCGGGTGCTGTGACTTTCTCTGTCAACTCAGCATCGTCCAATACCTTCATCTGGTACTATAACACGAAAGACGTGATAGGTACAACGCAGCAGGTTGTTTACAATGCGCCGAAGGCAGATACCATCAGGGTGCAGGTGCATATCACCAACCAGTTTGGGTGCTCTGCCGATGCGGCCCTGCCGGGCTATGTGGTGGCTTACGATAAGCCGACGGCTTCCTTTATTCCGACGCCTCAGTCGGCAAGCATTATCGATCCTTTGATCACTTTTGCGAACACCTCGACAGGCGGTAACACCTATTCCTGGAGCTTCGGTGATCCGGCGGCTGTGAGCGGCGGCAACTTCTCCACGCAGTTCAGCCCGAGCCACATGTACAATTATGTAGGAACCTACACCGTGAACCTGTTGGTGACCTCGGTGCATGGCTGTACGGCTGAGGCAGAGCAGGTGGTGGAAATAACACCGGATTTTGCCCTCTACATTCCTAATACTTTTACACCGGACGGAAACAACCTGAACGATTTCTTCCAGCCGTTGGGCGTAGGCATCAATGAGGATAATTACCGCATGGACATCTACGACCGCTGGGGCGAGCAGATCTTTACAAGCAACAACTTCCGCAAAGGATGGGACGGCTCGGTAAAAGGCAGCGGCAGCAACCTGGCAGAGGAAGGCGTGTACGTTTATAAAATTACTGTATACGATATGCAGGGAAATAAACATCCTTTCGTAGGGCATATTACAGTACTTAAGGCGGAGTAAAGAGCCTGGCACTGATTTAAGAATCCCTTCCGCAGCCGCGGAAGGGATTTTTTTTAGTTATAAATGTGTATTTTCGTGGCGATGACATAGCCATGTTGCCAACAATAAAAACACGAAAAAAAGATAACATGGCTATACCATCCCGAAACGAGTTCGGGACAAGTTATGTCCGCTAAAAAACAATAAGATCCACACATGACATAGCCATGTTGCCAACAATAAAAACACGAAAAAAAGATAACATGGCTATACCATGTGTCCGCTAAAAAACAATAAGATCCACACATGAAAAACGTAGCCATATTTGCATCGGGGGAAGGCACGAATGCGGAGAATATCTTTAAGTATTTTCAAAACGACAAGCGGATCAAGATCAAGCTGGTAGTCACCAATGTGGATACGGCCGGTGTGATCCGGAGGGCGGAGGAATACAAGAAAAATGTGCAGATCGTGAGCAAAACGGCCCTGTATGAGTATACGGAGCAGCTCATCGAGTTCTTAAATACCGAAGAGATCGACATCATCGTCTTAGCGGGTTTTTTACTGAAGATCCCGGAGCAATTCATCAAAGCATTTCCGAACCGTATCATCAATATCCACCCGGCCCTGCTGCCCAAGTTTGGAGGAAAGGGCATGTACGGCATGCATGTGCACAGGGCGGTAATCGCTGAAAAAGAGAGCGAAAGCGGCATCACGGTGCATTATGTGAATGAGGAATACGACAAGGGAGCGATTATCCTGCAGGCCAAATGCCTGATTGAAGAAGGCGACACACCTGAAACGCTTGATAAAAAGGTGAGGGCGCTGGAGCTGGAATATTTTCCGAAGGCGATCGAGAAGCTGATTTCGTAGAGAGTGACTTGCTCCAGGCACTGTGATCAAAAGTAAATAAATTCCATGTATAATTTCAGTGATGGAGCTTGCTTAGAGCATTTTGAATTTGGGCGTGTCCCTGCGGGTCAGGCTTTACGTTCCAATCTTTTTTGCAAAAGAGTCAGCAAAAAAGGATTTTCACTACAATCCTTCACGCGGACTTGGCTCAATATTTCAATTATGGCACTTATGAAATAACAGTCCTGTTATCTGGCTCTGGCAGCCTCTCACTAGGGGTAGTGTAGCGTAGGGGCTTCTATAAGTTGTAGGGTAAGCCATACCTGAAAGATGAATCCGCATACTTAATTTTTAAATTCAAATTTTGTTGGATTTTTGTTTGCAGTCTTATAGTTCATTTTTTTATTAAACACTATACTTATATCGTACGATCCGGACGATGATTTTTCGCTTGCAGTTTGTAAACCCCAAACAAACTCATTTGAACCACTTATATATTGTATATCGTAAATTATGACAGAAGTTTTGAATGGAATCGATTGAATGATGCTGTCCAATGAGCTTAAATCCCACAAATCATGAGGCTTGTAATTTTTGAATGTCAATTCGGATTTTTTTGAAGTGTATGCAATGTGATAGATGTCGGAAAAAGCCTTTGGACTTTTTCTGAATAGGGTGTAAAAATTGTCAGCTAAGTCTTTACGAACCGAAATAAGGGAGTCGCCTCTTTTAAAATATTCTAAGTTACCTGTCCAGCAAACTTCATGATCGTCACAGTGGTTATAATCTGAAAATATGATGTTGGTATGGGGAATAGCCTGCCAGGTCTTAAAAGTAACTCTTCCGTCGGTAGTCTTTTTGGTTAGGCTGCAGCTTAAAACTGTCAGCGAAAATATGAGTGCGATGAATTTCAATTCTCAATTGTTTTTTCTATAAGTCCTCACACCTGCTGCTTATATATGCCAGCTGTAAGTCCGCTTATCTTGTGATTTTTTTACAGGATTGAGGGGTACCTTAACTTCCGTTAAATATATTATAATCCAGAGGATAAAAAAAGCGATACAGACGTATAACGGCATAACATAAAAGGCGACACAGATTCCTGTTGAAATTATCGAACTTTACCGGGAATGTTAGCAGAGTAAGAAAAACTTAAACCTTTTATGGAATTGAAACAGCCTCAAGAGGAGCAGCATGTGGTTCGGTCTTCATAAACGGTGGTCTCTGCGCCAGGGATGCGTGGGTTTAGTTCCTTTGCCGTGCCTGTTCTTTGCGCGGCAAAGAACCGTAGCGAAGCGGAGCCCAAAGCAGCCCGCCCGGGCGCCCAAAAAATAAAAATATAGTGTATGAGAATTATGTTAGGTACTGTTCAGCAATCTTTGTCAGAATAAAGAAGCCTATCTTCCTTCACTTTTCCAGCGCTTGTAGCAGTCCATCACGCGGGCATAGAGGTCGTAGCCATCGTGCGAGAGGATGAACTCATCGCTCAGGTAATAGCAGTATTTTCTGAACTTCTCAAAATCGATGGCCTCATCGCCGGTGAGCTTGCGAAGGGTTTCGGCATTGAACTTCTTGGCAACTTCCTCACGGATAAAAATTTCCTCGAAGATCCTGGCGAGCTTTCTTTGCTCACGGCCTTTCTGGCTGAACTGCATGTACAGGGCCGTGATGGGGCTTTCCAGGACATTGACCACGTTTGTTTTCGAATGGTCGATCACCCGCTTCATATAATCCCGTTCGTAGGGCTTGATCTTGAAGTCGCTGACAACGACCTGGTTGAGCTTGTATTGGGTTTCCACCATTACCACCCTGCATTCCTTATAGACGGCGGTCATCAGCTTCACGGCCGGCACTTTGAGGCGGAGATAGCCTACAAAAGAAAAAATGATGGAGTCCTTATCGCCTGCCACCACAGAGAAGCGCCCGTTGCCGTCGCTCATCTGGCCCTGCCCGGTAGAGGCATTGATCACATACACAAAGGGCATGGGAGTAAGGCTGTCGGGCTCCGTAACCACGCCTTTAATGAGCGTTTGGCTATGGCTGTGAAACGCAAGGGAACAGAAAAACAGGAAGAAAATATGGAGGTTTTTTTTCAAAAATACCAATGGGTTAGCTCTCAGCCAAATATAGACACTTATTCACATTCAGTTGATAATTTAACCTTTTTTATAGGCGGATTAGTCGTAAATTTAGAGGCTAGAAATCCATGGATAATTTTATTGTATCGGCCCGGAAATACCGCCCACAACACTTTAATACAGTGGTGGGGCAGAGCCATATCACCAATACCTTAAAGCAAGCCATTAAGAACGGAAAGATAGCGCAGGCATATTTATTCTGCGGCCCGCGTGGCGTTGGTAAGACCACCTGCGCGCGGATCTTTGCCAAAACCATAAACTGCACCAACCTTACTCCGGATGGAGAGGCCTGCGATGCCTGCGAATCCTGCGTATCCTTTGATTCGGGGGCTTCGCTGAATGTGTACGAGCTCGATGCGGCGAGTAACAACTCGGTGGAAGATATCCGCAACCTGGTAGACCAGGTGCGCTTTGCGCCACAGCTGGGAGATTACAAGGTGTATGTGATCGATGAGGTTCACATGCTTTCCAATGCGGCCTTCAATGCCTTTCTGAAAACGCTGGAAGAGCCGCCGAAGCATGCGAAATTTATCCTCGCCACCACCGAAAAACATAAGATCATTCCTACGATCCTGTCGCGCTGCCAGGTGTTCAGCTTCAACCGCATCAAGTCGGAAGACATTACCGAACAGCTGGTGCACATTGCCGGCAACGAGCATATTACCTTTGAGCCGGAAGCGCTGAGCGTGATCGCCCAAAAGGCGGACGGCGGCCTGCGCGATGCCTGCTCCATCTTCGACCAGATGGTGACCTTCACCGGGAACCACCTCACCTATAAGGCCGTGGTAGAGAACCTGCACGTGCTGGATTACGATTATTATTTTAAGCTTACAGATGCCGCCCTCAACAACCGCCTGCCGGAAGTGATGGTGACCTTCGATGATATTTTAAAGAAAGGATTCGACGGGCACAACTTCATCATCGGCTTCGGCGAGCACTTGCGCAACCTGTTGGTGAGCAAGGATCAGTATACCGTGCAGCTCCTGGAAGTGAGCGAGAGCCTGAGGCAGCGCTTTGCCCAGCAGGCGCAGCTATGTGCCACGCCCTTCCTGCTCAAGTCGCTGGCGGTGATCAATAAATGCGACATTCATTATAAGTCGGCCAAGAACCAGCGATTGCAGGTGGAGATGGCACTCATGCAGATCAGTTATCTGAATGCCGCGTCCCAGGATGCGGAAAAAAAAAATGAGTTGAATCCGGGTTTTGAGCTTCCTGCTGAAAACAAAACCCTGCCACAAGCCACGCCTGCCAAATTTTCGACACAGCCGGTGATTCAAACCAGCAGCAAGCCTGTGGTGGGTTTCAACGAGTTGCGCATCAAATCGCAGTTCATGTTGCAGGACAACGGCAGGCATGGGCAGCCGGTGGTGGAAACAGCCGCCGTGGTCCAGGAAAACCTGCCGGATATTGACCTCAGCCAGGAACGGGTGGACGAGGCGATGAAAACATTTGCCGAAAAGAAAGCAAAGGACGGCCAGAAACAATTGTATGCCACCTTAACGTCGAGCCAGATCATCCTGGAAAATAAAACGGTGGTGATCATGCTCAGCAATGAGGTACAGCGCGAGATGCTTACCACCATTAAGCAGGATATGCTGGATGAGCTGCGGGGCCTGCTTACCAACAAGCAGACGCAGCTGGAGATCAAAGTATCGGAGCTGCAGGGAGAGGTGAAAGCCTACAAGCCGCAGGACAAGTTCAAGGTGCTGGCGGAGAAAAACCCGGCCCTGAACGAGCTGAAAAAACGCTTCGACCTGGACATCGAATATTAATAGTTCGTCATCAGAAATCTATCGGATGCAGACGCCGTCAAGCAATTTCTCTTTCTTAATTCTTTTTTGGGCGCGTCAGGCTCACGACTTGTCGTGATGACCGGGCTGCCCGCTCCAATCTTTTTTTCGGCACTTCGACTACGCTCAGTGTCCGAAAAAAAAGGATTTACGCTTGCATCCCTCGCGCGGGTTTACTTTAAATATGAATTGATCTCTCTTATCGGAAAAGGTTCTGCGTCAGCGATTGTAGCGGAAATCACCCGTCACGACGCGTCGTGACGGGTATTGCAGCGAAAAGCGCGCCCGGACGCCCCAAACGTTTAAATATCTTACAACTAATAACAGATGTGTTTATAAGCTAAGGTTTTGTTTAGCAAGGCTGGAGCAAACGATGCGTTAGGCGGTCTGTTATTTGTTTTCAAGCTTATTCAATACATTGTCATAATTGACATAGATTGTTTTCACTTTTTCTGTCGTGGCTTTAGAAACATTTTTCTTTATGTTTTTTATAAGCCTTTTGGAGTGCCGTTTGGTGCATTTAGCCCAATAAACAAAAACATAATAGTCTTGATTTTCGATTACGATGTCTTTTGTTGATGCACAAACAGGCCGTAAATAGCTTAGTTGTTTTGTAAGATTTAAAATGGTGTCTGGTGGAGCCTGGTCTTTTGGTAAAAATGTTTCTAAATTCCCATTTCTGTTCCATTTCAGATTTGGAAAACCTCCGGCATAACAATTAATGTAAAATTTCACAAGCTGTCCTTTTGCGTCAAAGTATAAAGCCTGTAAAGGCTGTACATGATTTTTTCGTTGCGCCTTGTATTCTGTTTTATCTAAATTCAGAATATATGATAAATAGGTTGTGTCTAATCTGTAATTAGCATTTTGGTCTACTTTAAATGACCTGGAAGTTTTTACAATTTGACGGTCTGTAAGTTTATTGGGGTCCTTAATGCCAACCACAGACTGAACAATAGTCATACATCCGCTTAGAAAAAAGGTCAAGGCAAATAGTAGTGTCAGAAGGATTTTTGTCATCATACGGTAAGCATCACTATGCATACCCGCCATTTTTGCATTTATATGCCTGCTGACAGGAGAGATAGCGACTGTTTTTGCTCACCCCAAATGTATAAAATTTAGCCAAATAGAAAAGCAATACAAGGGGCTGTATCGCTTTTGTACCTGAATATTAAGTTTTTCCTGTAAAAGCCGCTATTATCAGTTGGCGGGTAAACTAATTCCGTTTTTTTGCTAATTTTAATTGGTGGCGCCTGCCGTTTTGTTTCCGGTTGAGGTGTCCTGAACTTAATATCAGACATGATGAAAGCGAAAAAAATTGATCTGGCCCTACAGGGCGGCGGTGCTCACGGGGCCTACACCTGGGGAGTGATAGACAGGCTGCTGGACGATGAGCGGATCGAGATAGACGGCGTATGCGGCACCAGCGCGGGCGCCATGAACGGCGTGTGCACCATTTACGGACTTAAGAAGGGAGGGAGAAACCTCGCCAAGCACCTGCTGGTGAAGTTCTGGCATAAGATCTCGGAAGCGGGAAAGCTCTCGCCCCTGCAGCCCAGCTGGTTTGATAAGATGATGAGCCCCGGAAATATGGATTTTTCGCCGAGCTACCGCCTGTTTAGCATCACGGCCGAAAATTTTACGCCCCGGCAGATGAACCCCACGCAATACAATCCTTTGGAAAAGATCCTGAACGAGGTGATCGACTTTACCGAGCTGCACCGGATGAACCCGCCGAAATTATTTGTATGCGCTACCAATGTGAAGACCTGCGAGGCCCGTGTATTCGGGCATTCGGAGATCACCGCCAAAACCATCCTGGCCTCGGCCTGCCTGCCTTATATGTATGAGGCGGTGGAGATCGACGGCCATTATTACTGGGATGGCGGCTATATCGGCAACCCGCCCATCCAGCCGCTGATCGATCACACGGAAGGTACGGACGACATTCTGCTCATCCAGATCAACCCCAAGAATATCAAAACGGTGCCGACGAGCATCGAGGATATCAAGGACCGGGTGAATGAGCTGAGCTTCAACTCCTCGCTGATGCTGGAACTGAAGCTCATTAAATTCAAGCAGGAGCTGGTGGCACAGGGCATCACGCTCGATGGGAAGTTAAAACCGGTGTACCTGCACAACATCAGCGCCGACAACGAGCTGGGCGCCCTGAACCTTTCCTCGAAATTAAATACCACCTGGGATTTTATGATGTACCTGAAAGACCTTGGCTACAAGGCCTGCGATGCCTGGCTGAATGAGAACTATGAGCACCTTGGTGTGAGAAATACGATGAGGTTGGAGTGATTTTTATAACCACATAGGAACATAGAGGGCATAGTAGGTTATGGCGCTTTTATAAGTCACGGACTATAAGTCCGCGACAACGGGGGTTACAATTTTTTCACTTCATTATATATTCTCAGAAAGTTCTCATCATCTTGAAAAAGCTCCATTTTATTATATTCTTCTAACAAGGCTAAGATTTCTGGCGCTTTTAAATTGCCTCCATGTTTAACTGATAAATTATCAAATTTTTGCCAATAGGCTACTTTCACTTTTATTTCTTCAACATATTTGCCAGCCTCTTCAGGATCATTGTACTTTGCTTGATCTGCCAAATGCTTTTTTATACCTCCCAAATCTGATATTATCCAGCGCTCAGACAATCTTTCCATCTGGCTATTGTTGGTTAAAGCAAACATTTTATCCCTACTGCCCCTGGCTATAAATAGTGGGTCTACATCCTCATTATCAGGGAGCATGAATAAATAGTGATTTTTATCTATTGGTATTTGGATAATGTTTGTTTCATCATAAAGGTGAAATCTACTATTTACAGGACTTGAAATAATTACAGGATTATCAGAAGTAATAAGTTCATCTGAAACTTTGCAAACTAGTAGACCGTTATTTAATTTTCTCCTATAGAAGTCTTCCCAATATCCTAATTGAGATAAAACATAGGAAACACGAGTATCTTCCCTTAATTCAGCCTTAAAAGCGCTTAAATTGCTTTTTTTAAATTCATATCTAGTTTTTTCGAGCGTAAAGCTTAAATCTTCTTCGTCCGGATTATTAGACACAACTTCATCAATAATACGCTCCAAAAACGTATAGCTTCCATGTAAAAATTTGGTTGTGCGAAAGTAAAGTGATAATAAACAACTTAAAATTGCTTGCTTTTGATCTTCTGTGATCTTTTGGATATCGGGGTTAACCAAGATATCATGTATTTCTGTAAATTGATTATCAATATTATTTGCATAAAAATGCTCAAGAAAGTAGTTCTGCGCAGGGTCTTTTGTTTTTATTGTGTACAGGTCCCTTTTGAAACAAATACTGGAAATATTCTGCTTTGGCAAAAAAGTGCCATCCCTTTTGTCATAAACCTCTACAAAAAACTTATCCTTTTCTTGAGTAGCGAAGTACTTTAAATAACTTTGTGGAATATAGTGTTGTCTTACGGGATCATTCATAATATGTTTACTTAAATAAGATTTATTTAATTTACGAAAGCTATTTGTCTAACTATTTACAATACAGTGGAAAATTAGAAGGTAAGCTCAGTGTTATTATAGATAGTTGAACAGGCACTGGAGTTTACTGTTTTATTGGTCATGGACTATAAGTCCACGAGAACTGAGTATTTTTAAAAGGTATTTCTGCTTTTTAGAGTAAATTTTTCATCATAAAGCATTTTTTCCTCGATCGCCAAATTCATATGTACCAAATTAACTTCCCCACTATTTAGCAATTCTTCATCCATTGAAAATCCAGGATAAATAGTAAGTTCCAAATCATTTTTATTTGAATGAGTCTCTGAAAACCTTTTAGTTATTGGAAGGTAAAATTGAATTATAGTATTTGCAAAGCAAACTATACCTATGAATTCAGGATATTCTTTCCCTTCTGATACGGTATTTCTTGATTGGTATAGCATTACTTCAGGTATCTTATAATACTTTGAGAGCAACTTGGTTTGGAAGCCATGCGGGATTTCATACAAAACATCTTGACCAATTATCCACTTAAATAGCTCAGAATTCTCAGCTATTAATTTCAAGGGCATCATACCCAATGTGATTTTACATAAGGCTTTGTAAAGATTAAGGGGAGAAAAACTTGGATTCCGAAAAGTTATTTGATATGTCTCATTTTTAAGGTCAAAAACAACATCATCCTGATTTGCAATAATCTGCCTTTGTCCTGTAATTTTATCAACCTTTACGGTTGTTCTTTTATGATCATTTTGATTTGATCGGGATTGAAATTCTGGAACCTTATCTTTAGTTTTTACATTTGTCATAACCAAATAGGGTCTAGCGAAAATTGCTAAATGACTTTCATATTTACTAAAATAAGCATTGCACTTGTCACACTCGTCAGTTGCTATATAGTTATTAGCTCCTAATAGTTCCGGGATTAAATGCGACTTATGTTGAAAAAACTCCTGTGATAATTCTCCGCAAAACCTGCACCGTTGTGGCTGGATTGCTTCATATAAGTCATTACTTCCAATTAATTCATATTTAGAATAGAAGTCATTTATATCAATTGAATTCATGTCTGAGTTATATTTGATAATTAGAAATTATTTGTCGTAATGGAAAGCCATTATTTCGAAGAAAACATGCTTATTTGGATCTTGGTTCAATCTAAAGATGTAGCTAAAAGAAGAGTCTCCTCTTGTTCCGGCTTCTTTTATAAAATACGGATGTTGTTTAACCTCTTCCTTAATTACTTTCAAGACATTAGTAAAGTCCTTATTCTTAACAAATATCATAAGTGCTGTTTTTGAATCACGCCATGTCAAATACCTATCAAAGAGTTGAGAGATAGCACTATGAAATTCTGTCGCTCCATGCCATATTTTACATTCCGCAACAAACAAATTGGTACTGTCTTTAGCCCATTTCAAAATAATATCAGTTTTTCCTGACCTATTGAAGGCTTCACCTACCGCGGTTGTATTATCATACCGTGTTTCAAGAATATATAAAAACTGGTCTCTTAACCCCTCTTCACCTTTATTTTCATAAAGGGCGGGTTTTGTTTCCATGTGTTTTCCAGCATTATATATTACAGATAATATATCTTCATAAAGCTCTTTTGCCAATGCTGGCTCGGAATTAAATTCTTTTCCTTTTGGAATGGCTGGTTGAGGAATAATTTTTTTTTGAACCGTTGGAGCAACAAACACGCTTCCTTTACTCACATTTAATTTTATGGCTTCAAAAAAGTTATTTTCTTTTTCAAAATTCTCCTTCACCTTTTTAAATTCATTCGACACTTGATCAATTATTAGATTGTTTAAGGCTCTCGCATTCGTATTGGCATTTTCCAAATTACCGAAAGCCCTTTCTTGATGCTCTTTTTTCGCTCTATGATATTCATCGGCATCCATCTTATATAATTCAAATTCATAAGAAACAGTTGAATCAGTGACTGTGATATCACCACTTGTCAATATTCTGCTTGATGGCGCAATTTCAAATATTTTCTTAGACCCGGTATATGGAAGAACCACCTTAAAGACATATAATTCTACTTGATACTTTTCTCTATACAACTGGTCTTCAAGCAGTTTTTTAGCCCTAACTGGCTCCCTGATTGATTCATTATTATAATCTATAATTACTGGAACAAGAGAAAATTTTTCAATTAAAAAATCTTTGTACTCTTGTTCAGTCACGCCGAGAATATACTCTTTACTTTTACTTTCAATTTCTTTCGATATTTGCTGTTTTATTTGTTCTACATACTCGAAATATGAGATAACACTGAATGATTTAAATGACATGCGTTTATTTTTTATTGAATTTAATAAGAAATGGAGGAAAAGGTTGCTACAAATCATAGCAAATTTTACTGGTTAAAAAAGGACAGTTGATGAAGATTCTAGGAACTCCTTATTTTCACAGAATGACTCTGTTAGGCGCCAAAAAAATCGAGATTTAAACTTATTTGTTTGAGGTTATCATATACAAAGTCCGATAGTTAAATAGTAAATAAAAGATTTTTCCCTATCTTTAACCCACCATGAAAACCTCAATCTCACATCTTCCCCCCAATAAGCAAGCCGAGATCAAGCGCATCAAAGATGCGCTGATTCCGAAGTATGCGGAGATCGAAAAATGGAACACCCGCCTGCCCGTCCGGTCATCTGCGTTCCATTTACTCCTGTTCTAATCATTTTAATCTTACTGATCTGCGTCATCAGCGTTCCATTGCTCTCTAAAACGAAAAATTAGCTACAGAATATAGCAAGCACCTGCTACAATAGCTTGTACTTTTGATGTAAATAAATTGCGATGATCGTGTCAAAAGCCAAAACATCTTATTTCTGCCAGAGCTGCGGCGCCCAGTCGGCCAAATGGGCCGGGAAATGCAATAGCTGCGGCGAGTGGAATACCCTGGTGGAAGAAGTAATCCATAAGGAAAGCAAGAACGACCGCCTGCAGCTGTTCTCCTCCTCGAAGAACGACAAAGGCCAGTCCAACAAATCCGTGCTCTTGCAGGAGATCGGCATTGCCGACTATCCGCGCATTCCCGTTCCGGGGCAGGAGCTCACGCGGGTGCTGGGGGGTGGCATTGTGCCGGGAAGCCTCGTGCTGTTTGGCGGCGAGCCGGGCATCGGGAAGTCGACGCTGATGCTGCAACTGGCGCTGCGCCTGAAAAACCTCAAGGTCTTATATGTGAGTGGCGAGGAAAGCGAGCAGCAGATCAAGATGCGGGCCGAGCGCATCGGCATTACCACCGACAATTGCTTTATTTTACAGGAAACCAATACACAGAATATCTTCACACAGATCAATGCGGTACAGCCGCAGCTGGTAGTGATCGATTCCATACAAACCATCCATACCAGCTATATCGACAGCAGCCCCGGAAGTGTAAGCCAGGTGCGCGAATGCGCTTCGGAGTTCCTGCGCTTTGCCAAGGAAACCAATGTGCCGGTATTTATGATCGGGCATATTACCAAAGAGGGAAGCCTGGCGGGGCCTAAGATCCTGGAGCACATGGTGGATACGGTATTGCAGTTTGAAGGCGACCGCAACCACATCTACCGCCTGCTGCGCGCCACCAAGAACCGTTTCGGCAGTACCAACGAAATGGGCATTTATGAAATGAACGGGGAGGGCCTGAAAGAGGTCCTGAACCCTTCCGAGATCCTGATCACCAACCGCCAGGAAGCCACCAGTGGCGTGGCCATTGCTGCCACCCTCGAAGGCAACCGCCCTCTGCTGATAGAAACGCAGGCCCTGGTGAGCACGGCTGCCTATGGCACGCCACAACGCTCGGCCACGGGTTTCGACCTGCGGCGCTTATCGATGCTGCTGGCCGTATTGGAAAAGCGCTGTGGATTCAGGCTTGGCGCCAAAGATGTGTTTATCAATATTGCCGGCGGCCTGAAAGTGGAGGACCCTGCCATTGACCTCGCGCTGATGTGCGCGGTGCTTTCGAGCAACGAGGACCTGCCGGTGCCGCAGAATGTCTGCTTTGCCGCAGAAGTAGGACTCACGGGTGAGATCCGCCCCGTGAGCCGCATCGAGCAGCGCATCTCGGAAGCGCAGAAGCTCGGTTTCGAAACGGTGTATATCTCGTCCTATAACCTCAAAGGCCTCGACCTGAAACAGTACAAGATCGAGGTGGTAGCAGTCAGTAAAATGGAAGAAGTCTTTGCAAGGCTCTTCGGCTAGTTCATCCCGGAGCTATAAGCGCAATCTTTACCCGGATCCGGCTTTTTTGATCCCGCTCGCATGACCCTTTCCCCGGATTGAATTAGTTGACCGGGGGTAAACACCTGATTTCAGAGCCCATATATCCCCTTTTTACAGGATAAGCCCTTTTTCAGGATTTTCTATGTTTGCCTTATGAAAAGGAGCCTGTTTAAGTTGTTAGTTTTGCTGTGGTGTGCCTGTGGATCGCTGTGCGCCCAACAGAAATACGATAAATCATTTTACCTCATCGACATCAGGCCTGATTTTGTGTTTGAGCCGGGGGACAAGCACGATGTGGATTCTATTCTGAAGCTCTATCACCATACCAACAACGATACCCTGAGGCTGTCTTATTTAAGATTGTTTTCCGAAGGACTTGAGGAGCCCTTGTTATGGACCCGGTATAACAGGTACATGTATGACTACTGCAAAGCAAAAAACGACAGTCTGCATGTCTACTACAGAGCCTCTGCCTTGCTTAACATGGGCTATGAGCAGCAATTTGTTCACAATAACCTGGATGCCGCCAAAACCTATTACCGGCGGGCCGATACCCTGTTCAGGGGCATTCATAATCAGGCAGGATTGGGCGTGGTGCTCAATAATATGGCTTATCTCCACCAGCATGAGGGGAATTTGCAGGAGGCGATCGAGCTCTATGTAGAGGCCGGAGCGCTGTTTGAAAAAGAGAAGCAGGCGCTTGGCTTAACAAGCATCTACATCAACCTGGGGGACATCTATTTTCAGAATGACGAGCTGGACAATGCGGAGAAATTTTTCAGGAAGGCCCTGGCTTATTCCCTGAAAACGGGGCAGGAAAACGTGGTGGCCAATGTGTACAACCAGCTGGCGGCTATTGCACTCCGCCGGAAAAACATACAGGAAGCGATCGGCTATTACAGCAAAGCCTCTGCTATTTATGAAAAAAATAAAGTATACAGCAGGATGGCGCTGATGAAGATAGGCCTTGCAAATGCATACATCCAATTGAAGGACACGCCGCAGTATGTAACGTACACACTGGAGGCGCAGCGGCTCTCCCCCCTGTTCGGGGATCTGCAGATCAAAACAAAAATTTACAATAAGGTGGTGGCGATGTACATGCTCCGGAACGATCTGCAAAGGGCCGCGCTCTTCGCCGATTCCGCCTATACCTTTGCCAGGCAGATCAATTACCCTGATCTGATCTCGGAAGCCGCCTATAACCTTAGCCGGATCCTGAGGCAGAAGGGGAGCTACCGCGAGGCCTATGATTATTTGCTGGAGCACCAGAAGCTGAACGACAGCATCCATACGAATACGATCAGGGACAGGGTTGTCAAAAGCCAGTACGAGCTTGAGTTCAACAAAAAAGACATGGAGCTGAAAGCAGACCAGGAAAAGAAGGACGCGATCAGGAAGACGGAGCGGAGCCAGCAGCAGCTGATCTTGCTGATAGTGTCTGTGGCCCTGGTGGCCATTGCCATTTTTGGATTGATGGCCTTCCGGAGTTTCCGCAAGACGAAAAAAGCCAACCTCATCATCGAGCATCAGAAAATGCAGGTGGAGGAAAAGCAAAAGGAGATCATCGACAGCATCAATTATGCCAGGCGGATCCAGCAGGCGGTGCTCACCGGCGAGGATGTGTGGAGCAAGGTATCGAAAGAGCATTTTATTTTGTTTAAGCCCAAAGACATTGTGAGCGGCGATTTCTACTGGGCCTATAATATGCCGGACGGCCGCTCCGTCTTTGCCCTGGCAGATTGCACGGGGCATGGCGTTCCGGGTGGCTTTATGAGCATGCTGGGCAACAGCTTCCTGAACGAGATCGTGGTGGAGAATGAAATCTTTAAGGCGGATGAAATATTGAATAAGCTACGCTCCAAGATCATTGCCGCGCTGGAGCAGAAAGGCATGACCGAGCAGAAAGACGGGATGGATATTTCCCTCTGCGTGTGGAACAAGCAGGACAACACCCTCGAATTTGCAGGCGCCAATAATCCCTTATGGATCCTGAGGGCTTCGGGTCCCTCAGCCCCCGCAGAAATTATAGAATACAAAGCCGATAAAATGCCGATAGGCACTTACCTGGAAACAGAAATTCCGTTCAACAGCACCGCGATCTCTTTACAAAAAGGAGATATCATTTACCTGAGCACGGATGGTTATGCCGATCAGTTTGGTGGTGAGAAAGGGAAGAAGCTGAAATACAAGCCCTTCATGGATTTATTGATCCGGGTGAGCAAGGATGCCATGAACAGCCAGAAAACAGCCCTGGAAAAGGCCTTTGAGGATTGGAAAAAACAGTACGAACAGGTAGATGACGTCAGTATTATCGGCATTCGTGTTTAACGAATGGCTGATAATACGATCCCGCGAAATTTAAAATACCGCTATTCAGGATTCTCTATATTTGTCTTATGAAAAGATATTGCTTTATTACTTTTTTTAGTGTCCTCAACATCATTCTTGCTTCCCCTGCGGAAGCCCAGACGGACATTGTTGACTCCCTGAAGCGGATTGCCCTGAGGGTAAACCAGGATTCGGCTTCCAGGCTTTACGTCAAGATCGCCAACATTTTTACAGGGATCAATTCCGACAGCGTGCGAAAATATGCGGCCATTGCTGCAAAGACCGCACCTGCCAATAAGCTCACCCAGGGCGATGTCCTCATCCAGTTCGGAAACAGTTATCACATGGAAAATAAAACGGACAGCGCCCTGAAATATTTCAACAGTGGCCTGATCCATTTTACCAGAATGGGAAGCGAAAGAGGGATTGGCAAAGCCTACCAGAGCTTTGCGTTGGTAAAACGGTCGATGAACGATTATCAGGGTTCTATTGAGGATAGCCGGAAAGCCCTGGCGATCTATGAGAAAGCAAAGTGGAATCTGGGCATCGTGAATGTCAGTAATAATATTTCCAATATGTATTCATCGCTTCACAATTACAAAGAGGCGCTTACCTATTCCCGGAAAGCCCTCAGGCTCTCAAAAGCGCTTAACGACAGTGTGAAATATTTTGAAATGATGATGCAGCTGGGAGTGCGGTACAATGACATCAATAAACCGGACTCGGCCATCTACTACCTGTCGGGGGCCAATCCTTATTTCGAGCGGAATAATTTTTATGCCTTTCTCATGGTGCTCAATTCCAATATGGCAAATGCTTACTGGGCAAAGAACAAAAATATAGCGCAAACCAAGACCTATTTATATAAAAGCATGCATTATTCCAACCTTTCCGGGTCGAGGGACAACCTGGTTCCCTTATACCGCGATTTGTCGGTGTGCTACATCCTCGAAGGAAGAAAGGACAGTGCGGAGCTCTATTTATACAAGACCCTGGGGCTGATCGATACCCTGAATAATCAAAAAGCCCTGGAACAAACCCGCGATTTGCAGACCATGTACGAAACGGAGAAAAAGGAATTGCAGATTCAAAACCAGTCTTTGGAATTGGATGCGAAAGAAGAGCAGAACAAGCAGAAAACGCAGATCATCTGGCTGGGAACACTGGCGCTGGTGGGCTCCGGCTTTTTCGGGCTGATCGCCTTTGTCAATTTCCGTAAGGCGAAAAAAGCGAACCTCATCATCGAGAATCAGAAAATGCAGGTGGAGCTCAAGAACGAAGAGGTCACGCATCAGAAAGAGCTGGTGGAAGAAAAGCAAAAAGAGATCATCGACAGCATCAACTATGCGAAGCGCATCCAGCAGGCGGTACTCACCGGCGAAGAGGTGTGGAACAAAGTATCGAAGGAGCATTTCATTTTATTCAAGCCGAAAGACATTGTGAGCGGCGATTTCTACTGGGCCTATAATACGCCGAACGGCCGCTCCGTCTTTGCCCTGGCAGATTGCACGGGGCATGGCGTTCCGGGTGGCTTTATGAGCATGCTGGGCAACAGCTTCCTGAACGAGATCGTGGTGGAGAATAAAATTTTTAAAGCCGATGAGATCCTGAATAAGCTACGCTCCAAGATCATTGCAGCGCTGGAGCAAAAAGGCATGACCGAGCAGAAGGATGGAATGGACATCGCCCTGTGCGTCTGGAATAAGCTCGACAATACCCTCGAATTTGCAGGTGCCAATAATCCCTTATGGATCCTGAGGAACCATGAGCTCATCGAATACAAAGCCGATAAAATGCCGATAGGCACTTACCTGGAAGCACCGCTTCCTTTTTCGAGCAAAGTCATCCATTTACAAAAGGACGACACCATCTACCTGAGCACAGATGGTTATGCCGATCAGTTTGGCGGAGATAAGGGCAAGAAATTAAAGTATAAGCTTCTGCTCGAATTACTGGCCCGCATCAACCCGCTTGAGATGGCCACGCAAAAAACAGAGCTGGATAAAAACTTTGAATCCTGGAAGAGCCACTATGAACAGGTGGACGATGTGAGCATCATCGGCATTCGTGTGTAGGGGATTATCTGATGGGCGGCTTCGGGTTAGGCCAGGGCGTGGTCACCTTGTCGTAATCTACGGTCTGCGTTGCCTTCGGAATTACCAGCTCTTAAAAGGATGGATACTCAGGTTGGAATTGGCATAACGCTGGTCATCCGTCACATTGGTATCAGCCCAATCAGGTAAGTGATAATGTTCGCCTTCGGCCCTTAATTCGATCTCGGCCACCAAGAGTCCTTCGTTATGGCCTTTGAACTCATCCACTTCCCAGGTCTTTCCTTCAAACACAACATAGTGGCGTGTTTTTTCCACCAGGTTGCTGCTAAAATTGCGGATCAGCTCCAGGGCGTCGTTCAATGGAATTTCGTACTCATACTCAAGCCGGGTAGCACCCTTGCTTTTGCCTTTAATGGTCATATAAGCCCTGTCGTTCATGGTTCGCACCCTGATTGTTTTTTCAGGATCGGTTAAGAGGTAAGCCTGCCGCAGGGCCACACTTTTGTGCGGAACCACCTTTGCCCAGGCTTCGGGCTTCACCAGGTATTTATGTTCAATTTCCAGGGCCATCGTGCCGGTATTAAAAAGACCCTCACGGTTCATCGCGAGGGTCTTTTGGTTTTATCAGAGAAAATTTATTTCGCCGGTTGCGGAGGCGTTGGCACTGTTACCGTAACAATCGTTGCCAGTCCAGATTTGGCCTGTGCATGGTTCGGGTTCAGCTTCAGGCACTCTTCCCAATAGTACTTGGCTTTGTCGTATTTGCCTTTCTGGTAGTAAGCACCGCCGAGGTTATAGAAGCCCTCAGGGTTAAGCCTGTCGAGGATGATCGTTTTCCTCAACTCGTAGATGGCGCTGTCCAGCTGCCCGCGCTGTGCCTTTTGGTAGCCGCGGTTCAGGAGGTCGTTATACATCACAATGTAGTAGTTTTTCAGGTAAGGGTTGTTAGGATACAAATGCTCGGCATGTTTCCAGTAGTAAAGCGCATCGCGGTCGCGGCCCAGCTTGTAGCTGCCAAGGCCCAGGTTGAGGTAGCCGTTCACATAGCGCGGGTGAAGCTCCACCGCATGTTTCAGGTATTTGATCCCTTTCTCCAAAGACTCGGTACGCTTGGCCACGAAGTTTTTGGTGTCGGATAAGTCGATGTAACGCGCTCCGGCATTACCCAATACCAGTACGGAGTTCGGTACCGTTTCCACATCCTTGATGAAGAGGGTAATGTCGTTTTTCCAATCCCAGTTACGTTCCCAGGTTTTGCAGCCGTACAGGAACGTCATGATACCCAGCACGCCTAAGAAGCAGATGCGCTTAGCCGTTAGAGACATAGAGTCCGGAAGCTTCTCAAAGCCTTTCAGGATGAGCCATGCAAAGGCAATCACGAAGCCGATGGTAGAGTGGAACAACAAACGTTCACCCATGGTGGCACCGATGTCCATTAAGATGTTGCCGATCATTAACAGGAAGGCGAAGTAAATGAGGATCGCAAAGCCGAGGATGTGCTTTTTGAAAGCCAGCCACAGGCCGGCCAATCCTAAGCCGATGTGCAGGAATAAGGACAGCAGGGTATCCCAGCTCGACCAGTTCCTGAACTCGATGGTATTAAAAGAGTAATCGGAAGACAGCGGATGCGGGAACCAGCAAAGCATAAAATACTTGAGCAGTACAAATACCTTCGTAGCCCATTGCTCGGCCTGGCTGGCCAGTAAGTAAGGGTTGTTCAGGATCTCCGTATCCGGAACGCCCGGTTTCAGCTTCACGGCCACGAGCCTCATGCCCAGGTAGAACAGCGTGACAAAGTAAAGCCAGCTCATGAGGGTCGGGAAGTTCTTGCGCTTCATGGTTTTGCTGATGATGAACACCCCAACGATCAGGTAAAGGAAAGGCATGAGCCAGTAGCTGAGGTTCGCCTTATGATTAGGGTTCGGGTCGATGTCCGATTTGTGCTTGATGTAAAGCATGAACACCGCGCAGAGGAAGAAAGCCAGCAGGGCAAGTCCTGCGTTCTTGAGCTCAGGCTTGATGTCATACGGTTTCTTGTAAAAGATATACATGCCCGCCGGAATCAGCACCAGTAAGGTTACCGCATACTCTTTGGATAAGAGCGACAGGAAGAAGGAGAACGAAGCCCACAGCAGGAGCTCCGATTTGCTGTATTTCTGGTTCTTGAAGAAGGTCAGGTAAGAGCGGTAAATGATCATTCCCGCAATAGCAATGGATGGCACCATCACCGCCGCGCCGCTCTTCCTCATCAGGTACAGCATAAAGCCCGAGATCAATACCACAATCACAAAGTAGATCTTTTTCAGCTCTGAAGACGTATTGTCGAAGAAGCCCGGTGTTTTGAGGTATTTCTCGTAATCGGTATATTTAAAGGAATAGAAGAAGGTGAGGGAAATAAAGATCAGGGAGAAGATCTCATCCCGGCTCTTCACATTGGCAATCACTTCCGTATGCAGCGGGTGCATCAGGAACAACAGGGCCGATAAAAAGGCAAGGTCTTTATAATCGCTGAAAATGCAGGTGCTCAGGAAGAGGTAGAACAGCATGATGCCGATGATGAAGGTCACGATATTCACACCGTGCCTGATGGAGGCATCCTTTACCTGGCAATCCACCTCGTTGATGATGCCATCGTCGTTGATGTCTTCGCTGTCGAGGTCCGGCTTGCCGTTCTCGTTCAGGTCCCAGCAGTTCACACACTCATTCTGGTCAACCACGCCATTGCTGTTGAGGTCATTCCATTTGTTGTATTCGGCTTTGTAAGGATCGATGTTCTTGTCGATCACGCCATTCATGTTTTTATCTTCGGTAGCCGTGTAGTTTCCCGTTGGATATACACCGATGATCTCCTGCTCCATGGCAAAGCTCACCACGGAGAGCGGACGGTAACGGCCGCCGGCCAGCTGATCGGTGGCATGCATCTTACGGTAGAAGCTTTCGTAGGCATCCTTGGTGATGATGTCCTTGATACCGTAAGAACCTTTGATCACGTGGTCGTTCTGGTGAATGATGATCCCGTCGTCGAGGGCATATTCGTTATGCAGCGACGTGAGGTTGAAAATAAGGCCTAAAAGTATAATGACAATGTAGGGGGCTTTCTGATTTTTGAAAGGAAAGAAACGGAAGCTATTATCCAATTCGGTAAAAACAGGTTGTTTGTCTGTTACGGTGTTTTTTGCCATATTTATATGTTATTACACAAATATACTTAAATCCTGAAAAAAACGATTTGCAGGCTAAAAAAATTAGTTAAAATGAGTAAATTGCTTTACGAATGCTGACGTTCAAGCGCCCTTTGAATCTGTACCTGCTGCTCGCTTTTGCGCTCCTGTGCGCTTTGGTGGCAGCCATCATTAATCACACCAACAGCTATACCACTACCGAGCTGGCCGCCATGGCTGAGTTAAAACTGCACCAGAAAGAACGGCAGGCTCAGGAATACATCCTGGAGGTGGGCAGAATGATGAAGGATAAAAAGCCGAACGAGCTGTTTAAGGTATATAACGGTGGTATTTCCGACCTGTATAAAAACGAAGGCATTGCGATGTATGTGTATAATAACGACAGCCTCGTATTCTGGTCGGATAACCAGCCGGCCGTCGACCTTTACGAATACGCCAGGACATCCAACAGCTATTATTTTACAACCGAATCGATGCCCGAATTCAGGAGCGAGCAGGATACCAGCCGCTTCAATGTTCAGCTCATCAAGATCCGCAACGGCTGGTATGAGTGCATTCGCCAGAGAGATAGCGCCAATCCGCATTGCACAGTGGCAGCGCTCATTCTCATCAAAGGCGAATACGATTTCGAGAACAGCTACATCAATAATAATTTCAGCAAGTGGATCGGCCTCCCCGCCAATACCATGCTCACCACGGAGTTCAACTATGCCAATCCCGCCATCAAATCCATGTTCGGGAAAACCCTGTTTGAGATCAGCCGGAGCGATGGCGTTTTTAAGGACAGAAGTGTAAACACCTACGCCATTATACTGGCTATCCTGTCGGGATTCTCCTTTCTCTTTTTCTTTTTTCTCTGCCTGAGGAATAAGGTCAAAAATAAGATTGTGCTTCTGCTGATATTTTCGCTGGTCTGCTTCATTGCCCGCACCGCGATGATCTGGTTTAAGTTTCCGGGAATCTTCTACAACAGCATGCTGTACGATGCCAATGTTTTTGCCAATGCCTCGGCCTTTTATTTCTCCTACATGGGCGATGTTGTTTTCAACAGCGTGCTCATCTTTATGGTGGCCGTGTTCATTTACAAGCTCGATTACGATTTCACCCGGAGGAGCAGGGCATTCAACCTCACGGCGCTCTTCTTCGCAACGTTTTATACCCTCTACCTGTATTTCAATATTCCTATCCTGATCGACAGTCTTGTCAACAACTCCACGATCTCCTACAACATCAACGACCTCTTCAACTTCCGCTGGCTCAGCCTGCTCGGGCTTTTATCGGTGGCCCTGCTTTTCTTTTCCTTCTACCTGGTAGCGGAGAAAACCATCATGAGCCTCCTCGCCAACGGCAAGCTTACCACGTTTTACAACAGCCTGTTTTTTATCACGGTAGGCTTTACGGCGCTCATCGTGCACTATCTGCACCTTAGCTATTCCAATTACCTGTGGCCGGTGCCCTTGCTGGTGATATCCTATTTTCTGAGGAAATACAAAGCCTCCTATAATTTCATCAACACAGGACTCATCATCCTGGTGTCAACACTCATTGCCTTTACGCTGTTCAACAAATATGAGGAGCTGAACAAGCAGCGCACCTACGACGCCCTGTCGCTGAACCTCACCGACCGGCAGGATGTGATTGCGGAAAATGAGTTTACGAAAATCATCAGCTCTATTCAAAACGATGCCAAGCTGAAAAATCTCCTTTCGCTCTTGCCACTGAGCGCCGAGCAGATCGAGCAGCGGATCAGGCAGGTGAATTTCAGCGGCTATTTCGAGCGTTATGAAGTGGCCATGGCCATGTTCCAGGGCGACACGGCATCGGTCCTTAAATCGACCGACGACGCGCGGTATGATGAGGAGTATTTTGAACGGCAGATCGCGGACCATGGCTTTCAGACCATCAGCGACAATCTTTACTTCATTGATAAGGACAAAAAGCGCATCCGTTATATCGCCGAGATCGATATCGAGGACATCAGCAAAAATCCGGACAAGACCTTCCGTCTTTACCTTCAGCTGGAGCCCAAGCTGGCAGTGAACCTGGGCGCTTTTCCCGATCTGCTGCTCGATAAATCCATAGAGAGCAAGCTGCAATCCACCAACATTTCCTATGCGGCCTACGAGTCCGGTAAATTGCTGAGCGCTCACGGAGACTACGAGTATCCCTTGTTCCAGGATAAGGCGATTTTTGACCTGGATAAGGAATACCAGCATTACCGCTACAGCTATCAGAAAAATGTGGATGTGATCATCAGTGATCAGCGATCGGGTTTCTGGCAGAAGTTTACCTATAACTCTTATTTATTTCTTTTCTTCTCGCTCATTGTCCTGTGCGCGGTATTGTTTAATTCGGTGGTGGTGAACCGCATCAACAACCTCAATTCCCTCAACATCCGGATCCAGTTTATTTTCGTGTCGGTGGTTATTCTGTCGCTTGCCGGTGTGGTGCTTGGAACGGTGTGGATCGTGAACTCACAATTTGAAAGTAAGAACGAAAAAGAGCTGCTCACCAAATCGCGCTCGGTGCTTCGCGAGCTCAAGAACAATACCGGCGACCTCGAAAAGCTGGAGCCTTCCTACCGCGACTACATGGCTTATTCCCTGAAAAAGCTGGCGCTGATGTTCGGAAGTGATATCTCCGTATTTACGCGGAGAGGCAACCTGTACGCCACGTCGCAGCCAGCTATCTACGACCAGGGATTGGTATCGCGCTTTATGAACCCGGATGCCTTTAGCCATTTCTCCCGTCGCCTGAGCGCCAGCTATACACACCGCGAAAGCATCGGCTCCCTGAAGTACCTGTCGGCCTACATTCCCTTCTATAACAAGAACGACAGGCTGCTCGGCTACATCAACCTGCCGTATTTTGCACGGCAGAAAGACCTTGAAAAAGAGCTGACGGCTTACCTTACTACGCTCATCAATATCTACACGATCCTGTTTGTGATCACCACCATGATCGCCCTCCTGCTCTCGAACCTGCTCACCAAGCCGCTTCGGATTATCCGCCAGCAGATCTCCAATATCAAATTCGGAAGCCGCAACGAATCCATTGCCTGGAAAGGCGATGATGAGATCGGCCAGCTGGTGAAGGAATACAATAACATGCTGCTGAAGCTGGAGAGGAATTCGGAGCTGCTGGCCCAGTCGGAAAGGGAAAGCGCCTGGCGCGAAATGGCCAAGCAGGTAGCTCACGAGATCAAAAACCCGCTCACGCCCATGAAGCTCAATATCCAGCATTTGCAGAGGATTGCCCTCAGCAACCCCGATGATATGGCGGAGCGCGTCAACAAAGTGTCGGAAGTACTCATCGAGCAGATCGATACGCTGTCGCACATTGCCACCGAGTTTTCCAACTTTGCCAAATTACCGAAAACAAATCCTGAGCTCATCAATGTGAATGAAGTGCTGAAAAATGTAGCGCACCTCTTTAAGCAGAATACCGAGAGCGAGATCAAGCTCTACATTACGCAATCGCAGTTCATCATTGCCGACCGCGAACAGTGCCTCCGCATTTTCACAAACCTCCTGAAAAATGCCGAGCAGGCCATTCCGGCCGACCGGCAGGGAAAAATAGAGATCATTACCTTCTCCAATGAGAATGAAGTGATCATTAAGATCAGGGATAACGGCTGCGGCATTCCGGATGAATTGAAGTCACGGATGTTTACGCCTAACTTCACGACCAAAACCACCGGTACGGGCCTGGGCCTGGCGATGGTCAAAAACTACATCAGCTCCTTCGGCGGAAGCATTTCGTTTGAAACCGTGGTAAATGAAAGCACGACCTTTACGATAAGCCTGCCCAAAGCGAATGGGTAGGAATCCTTAAGAAAAATAGCTCCGAAGATGATTTGCCCAACAGGCAATATGTTTACCTGTTATAAACTTAAAGAGAACAACATGTCGCTCCTCCGGAGCTAATTCTATTGATAATTAAATGTTCTATAAACATATTGCTCCTACGGAGCAAATTGATTGGTTGTTCCAGAGGCTAGTAGGGACGCAATATTATGAATTTATAATATACTGTTTCTCCGGAGCTATGAGCTGTTCTATAGCCCCGTAGGGGCTTAATGTTTATAGAAATAATGTCGCCAATAGTTCAGGCATGCCGTAGGTATGCTATGTTGTTCCATACCCGGCTAAAGGCAGCATATTTTTATAACACATGTTGTCATTCATGTTTATAGAAATGATACGACCGGATAATTTCAGCGTCACGGCGCATCGTGCCCCTATGTTGTTCTGTTTGTGTTTTTATAGCCGGCAACCTAATGTTTCACAGCGGTCAGCCGCTTTTGTGCGACTTTGTAGAGGTAGAGGCTATTGCCTTTGATGCCCGACCAGAGGTTATTGCCCATGGGTTCCAGCTCCGTAAATTCCGTAGGAAGCAGGACTTCGCCTTTGCTGTTGATTAATCCCGAAAGGCCGTTGAGTGTGGTTTTATAGAGAGAGCCATCCTGTTTTTCAATGCTTCCGTCTTTGAGTGTGAAGAGCGTTTTTCCGGACCGGTTCATGAGTTGGGCCGTACCGGCTTTGCTTGCCACAGCCGCGTTGTTCTCAAAATCGCCCGCTTTGTCGTACTCCGCTGCTGTGATCGCTTTTAGCTTCCGGTCTACGTAGCCGTATTTCTTCCCTTTCTGAATGCGGATCACATCGTCTTTGGCAAAGAACACATCCGTGTACGTGCCAAAGGGAATACTGATGCGGCCATTGGCATCCATCAGGGCCACCTCGTCCTCTTCAATGAGCTTAAACTGTTTCCCGTTTGTGTAGTAGGCATTATCGAAAGCCTTGTCGTAATCGTAGACAACACCGCTGATGTAGCATTTGCCACCGGCATCATAGAAACCATAGAGGTCATTCTTTACAACGAGGTAAATCTGTCTCGTGCAGTGGCTGATGTAATCAAATTCCGGCTGAAGCAATAACGATTCGCCAAGGTCCATGAGCCCGAAGAGCTTTCCTTTTTTCACGATCACCAGGTTGTTGGTGTCGATCTCCGAGATCCAGTCCCAACGCGCCTGCAGCGTTTTGTTGCCTGTGCTCACCAGCCCGTACTGCTCCGAAAAGTAATAGGCATAGCCGTTCCGGAATGTGCCGAGTTTCTTATACACAAAAGGGATCACCGTTTCCGCTTTATCATTCACGGCGCCGTAGAGCCCGTTTTGCCTGGCCACGAATAAATTGTCGGAAGCGGGGCTGATGTCCTCAAAGGCTTTGGAAATAAGCTGTCCGGAGCGGTTGATGAGGTAATAGCGGTTTTGTTTTTTGACGATGGCAATGCCGTTGCTGTAATCGTAGGTTTCCTCCACAAAAAGCTCCGATGTTTTTTCACCCGATTTGTTGATAAAGAAACAACTGTCGTTTTTGCATACACCGGCAAAGCCTTCGTGGAAGCCTGAGGCGTCGTCGAACAGCGGCCGGATCACCCAGGAGCCGGAAGTATCCACATAGCCATACCGGTCGTTCATCCCTTTCAGCACATAGAGTACCTGTTTCGACCATTCGATCTCCTTTTCTATTTCAGAGCGGTAAGGATAATCGGGATACTTCTGCAGGAAAGCGTCGAGCTCGCTTCCCGAAGCCTTTGTGACGGACATGCTGTAGAGCATCCGCCAGGCTTCTGCCCGGTTTAGCGTGCTGTAACGGGTAATGAAGGTATAGAGGCTGTCGGTAGAGTGGAGCTTTACGGTAAGCTGGAAAAGCCGGTTTTCCGCATCCCGCACATTGGGATTAGCCGGGTAGCCCAGGATAAACTGCTTGTAGGAGGCGGCCGTGAGGTCTTTGGTTTGCTCAGCATACTGGAAATCCTCAAAGTTTTTTTTGGCAGTGCCATACAGCACACTTTCCGGGTGACCCCATAGAAATACCCGGATACTATCACTCGAAAGAGAGCTGCTGTATCGTTTCAGGCTGATCTCGTCGCGCATCCACAGGGCCTTGCTGAGGAGGCTGTCGCTGCTAAACCAGAACTGCTCCAGGAAATAGTTGAGGTCGCATACCGTATTGTGCAGCGCATGCTGCTGAAAGCCTTTCAGGCTGATAGCGCGGGAAAGCGAGGCAATGGAGGCGGGAGAAAGCACATAGCCCGAAAGCCGCGCCGTGTCCTTGAACGTTTTAGCACTCCGGGCAATGTATTTGGCGGCACTGTCAATATTGGAAAAAGGATTGTCGTTGCGGTAATAGATCGTAGCCAGGCCGTAGCCGGCCTCCGACGGGTATTTGGACAAGGAGGAATAGAACAGGGCCCTGGCCTTGAAGTAGTCATACACGCTGAGGGCCTCATAGGCAGAGGAAATCCTGCTCCCAAAGCCTTTGAAAGCACAGATGACGCACAAAACAAGGATATATTTTTTCATCAATTGCCTGTAAAAGTATAAATTGCACCCACAAAATCGTCCAAAAAAATGCTAAGTAGCGGTAAAATTATCTTCGCAGTATGTTTCGCAGTCATCTTTATTGCCGCCATGATCTGGTCGTACAACAAAGATAGCTTTTCTAACAAAGCCCATTTCAAGGGAGCCTCTAAAACCCTTGCTATTATTATCCTGGTGTTTATCGTCCTGTTTTTATTTGTTAAAATGCGACATTATTTTTAATGCGGTAAATAAATTTGTTTTATTTTTGCTGTGAGTACTTAACAGTAAGTACTTTTATCAGATCAGAAATGAAAAAATACCTTATTCTATTCTTCTGCATGACATGCGCCGCTTTTATTTCCAAAGCCGGTGTTTTGGTGGTAGAAGGAAAATATCAAAGCAAAAATATCTATATCCAGAATTCGTTTGGAAGCAATGGTGTAGGTTTTTGTGCTACCGAAATCAAAGTGAATGGAGTTGTCACCACGGATGAAGTAAACTCCAGCGCATTTGAGATCGACCTTGTAGCGATGAACATCAAGCCGGGAGAAAAAGTAACCATCGAAATTTCTCACAAGAGCGATTGCATGCCGGTTGTTTTAAATCCTGAAGTGTTGAAGCCACGTCCTACATTTGAAGTGGTGAACATGAACATCAATTCATCCGATATCCTGAAATGGACTACCAAAAACGAAAGCGGATCCCTGCCTTATGTGGTGGAGCAGTTCAAATGGAACAAATGGGTGAAAGTAGGAGAGGTTCAGGGCATCGGCACAGCCGATACACATGATTATTCTTTCCAGGTAACCACTCACAGCGGAGAGAATAAATTCCGCATCAAACAGGCAGGCTTAGGCGTGACGCCGAAAATATCTTCTGCGGTTATTTTAAATTCCGAGAAAGAGAAGCCGACTTTTATGATGAGCAAAGATTCCAAATCCATCCAGTACTCTTACGAAACAGGCTTTGAAGTCTACGATGCCTTCGGAACGGTGGTAAAGAAAGGCTTCGGTAAGGAAACCAGCATCGACAATCTGCCCAAAGGAAAATACTACCTCTGCTACGACAACCAGGTAACGGAATTCGATAAGAAAAAATAATTTCAGAAACACATTTCAGAAAGCCTTCACAATCGTGAGGGCTTTTTTGTTTTATGGAACACAGATGGCGGAACAGGAACGCAGATGACGCGGATTGAACGGAGCAGAAACCACAGAGTCACATTAGAAAATATAGGGAACAGGAAGGCATCATAGAAGATGATTATGCTGATAAGTATCAGAGACTGTGCATTCTTCCTTCTTCTCTATGTGCCTATGTGGTTACATAGAATCTAAAACCTCAGTCCAACCCCCACTTCAAACCAGTTGTGCAATAAGCGGATCCGCGACTCTTTGATGGGAATGGTATTGTATTCCACGGCATAGATCACGTTGGCAAAAAAATGATCACCGTTATACCCAAGCTGCGACTTGAAGCTGGCGTAGGTTGGAACATTAAGCCACAGGCGCTTTCTGCCGATCTGGTGATAGCTCTGGATCTGTACACCCGTACCTACCATGCCTACAGGTGTGAGGTGGAATTTTTTGTATACGAACTGGTAACCGAATCCCAGTGAGAGGATCGTCGTCGTAAAGTTGCCGTATTCAAATTTGTTGAGGTTGGGGTAATACTCCGCCTGCGTGGCCGGTACAAAGCTGGTATCGCTGTCGATGCGCTGGTAGCGTTCGGAAATGCCCATGAGGAAAGAGCCGGCACTTTTTTTCTGGCGCTCTCCCTGCGCAAAAGCCGCGTTCATGGAAAAGTTCTTATTGAAATTGATCCCGAAATTCAGCCCGGCTTCTATGATCCGGAGGCCCGCCTGCCTCGGATGCCCCAGGGAGTCGACGTTCCAGTCCGGGTAGAACTTCCGGTAGTCATCGAGGTAGAAGCCTTTATAGTCGCGGTAAAAGAGCGTCCACAGCGCTATGCGCCCATTGATGTTGATATTGATGTTCCGGAATTTGGTTGTGCCGTAGTTGTTCTTCAGGTGGTCGCTGGCGGGCAGCTGTATCGCCGCCGAGATGTATACTTTTTTTATTTTCAGGGAGAGGCCCACAACGCCCGGCATGGCTGGTTTGTAGCGGAACTTGTCGCCCTTGCCCAGCAGGCGGCTGTTGACATTCACCGATACCAGCGGATATACGAAGCGTGGCCTGATCAGGAAATTTTTGGGAAACACCTCGATGTTTTCAGGAATGGGCTTTTCCTTTTTGACTTTTTTTTCTTTTTTAGGGCGCTCTTGCTTTGTCGTAGATTGTGCCATGCCTTGCGCGAAGCAATATAAGAAGAGGCAGGCTATGTATATTCTCAGCTTCATCAGGGATTCCTGCAAACATAAAAAATCCGGTAAATTAATCCTAGAGATAATGTTGGAATCGCGGGCTTCAGCTACATCACCTTGAATATAATGCTCACACGGGTGAGAACAACTCTATCCTGCACGCGGGCTTGCTCCAGCGTATGAATTTAACTCAACGGGCAGTATAGGCCAGCGTCAGGGATCGGCGCGGAAATCCTTTACCGGCACAGAGTTGGGCCTGTGTGAACCGAAGAGAAAGCCGGAATGCCGGTAAAGATTGAAGCAAAGAGCCCGCCCGGACGCCCCCCCAAATAGAATAACTAAAAAAATCATCCCTGGCTTAACCGCATTGCCCGAAGGGCTTGAATAAAACAAGACCTGCCTGTGAGGCCTTAAATTGCCATTATTTGATTACTTTTACAGCCTCAAAGATGATCGCTACGGATACGGCAGAAGAAAAAGCACTGGTAAAGCAAAAGTTCAAACAGCTCAAATGCTGTGTGCTGATCCCTACCTATAATAATGCCCGTACCATTGAGCAGGTTATCCTGACCACGCTCGACTATTGCGATGAGGTGATTGTGATCAACGACGGCTGCACAGATGGCACTGCCGCTATCCTCGCAAAATACCCGAAGCTCACCATAGTGACGCATCCCGTCAACAAAGGCAAAGGCGTAGGCCTGAGGAACGGCTTCAAAAAAGCGGCAGAGCTCGGCTTCGATTATGCCATCAGCATCGACAGCGACGGGCAGCATTTTCCTAAAGATTTTATTACTTTCTTAAATAAGGTGCAGGAAGTGCCGGGCAGCCTCATTATCGGCGCCAGGAACATGACCGTGGAGAATGTGCCCAACAAAAGTACCTTAGGTAATAAGTTCAGCAACTTCTGGTTCTGGCTGGAAACGGGCATTTCACTGCCCGACACGCAAAGCGGCTACCGGTTGTATCCTGTTCAGCGCCTCAAAAAGATCTGGCTGTTCACCACCAAGTTTGAGCTGGAGATCGAGGTGATCGTTAAAGCCGCCTGGCGCGGCATTCCGGTGCTTTCTATTCCGGTAAGCGTGTATTATGCGCCGCAGGGCGAGCGGGTATCGCACTTTAAGCCAAGCGTGGATTCGACGCGCATCAGCTTTTTGAATACTTACCTCGTGATCCTGGCTGCCTTGTTCTGGCGCCCGGTGATGCTGGTACGCCAGATGACGCTGAGGAATTTCAAAAAAGTGTGGAAGGAAGAAGTGATTGCCGCGAAAGAAAGTGCCTTTAGCAAAGCCGCTTCTGTAGGAGTGGGGCTGTTCTTCGGCATTGTTCCCATCTGGGGCTTGCAATTCGCATTGGCCATTTTAGCTGCCGTTTATTTTAAACTGAATAAGGTTATTGTTGGCCTCACTGCGCAGATCAGCGTTCCGCCTATGATCCCGCTCATTGTATATGCCAGTGTAAAGACAGGCGAATATGTGCTGGGGCAGGAAGTGCACCTGAATTTCAGTAAAGCCATTACCGTAGAAACAGCCCTGAACATCGGAAAAATTTATTTTCTCGGAGCAACGGTCTTATCCATTGTCGCCGGTATCGGGGGATTCATCCTCACCTGGCTTTTGTTGAAATTGTTTGGGTATAAGCCTACGATCCATGGAGCAGAAGACTGATCACCGCTATTTCATTATTTATAAGCCCTTCAAAATGGTTTCCCAGTTTGTCAGCCCCGACAAGGTAAAGCTGTTGGGCGACCTGGATTATGATTTTCCGGAAGGAACACACGCCATCGGCCGTCTCGACAACAATTCGGAAGGCCTCCTGATCCTGACAACAAACAAGCGTGTGACGAAGCTGCTCTTCGAAAGTGATACGCCGCATAAGCGCACCTATCTGATCCAGGTGGAAAAGACCGTGAGCCCTGAAACGCTGCAGCAATTGCGGACCGGCATTGCCATTAAAACCAAAGGCAAAGGCGGCACCTTGCATATGACATCGCCCTGCGACGTGGAGATCGTTGACAAGCCTGCGAACCTGTACAAGCGCGATCATGAGTTCAGGGACGACCTGCCGCAGACCTGGCTGAGCATGAGCCTCACCGAAGGAAAATTCCACCAGGTGCGTAAGATGGTTGCCGAAGTGTATCATCCCTGCAAGCGCCTGATCCGTATATCTATCGAAGACCTGGAGCTCGGAGACATTCCGCCGGGTGGCGTGAAGGAAATCGAAGAGGAGGAGTTCTTTGCGAAGTTGAAGATCGAGAACTGGAGAGAGACTCCTGAGGATTTAACCGCGAAGAACGTGGAGTAAAGTACAGGCCAAGTGCGCAGAGATAAAATCAGAAGAAGCTTCTTTAAGAAATTAAAAGTTCAGAACCGGGGAGATGCTGAATCGCGTTCAGCATAATTGAGAACGCAAAGAAGTTTGCAGGTATTTCTTAGCGTTCTTCATCGCAGGCACTTTTTTAGAAAGAGTTATGCTGTTTCGTTCTGCTCTTCCAATAATCTTTTCAGCGTATCATGCTCTTCATAGGGCACTACAAAAGTATCAGACCAACGGTCGTGCCAGCCTCTCTCACTAAACAGGCACGAAAAGGCTTCAAAAGGCACCCATCGAATCAGGTTACGAAGAATATTTGTACCCATTTCAGGGCGGTTACCGTAAATATCAATTACCCTGCATTTTGTCAGAAACTTACCGGGTGTTCTTTGAAAGAAATGCTCAAACAGAATGTAATATAAGGGAAACAGGAAAAAAAAGAACAGGCTGAAGCCAGCGAACATTAACGCAAGGCCTGGTATATCTTCCGTGCTATGGAATAGTACAGCAAAAACATAGGAGATCATCTGATAAATACATTGATAGATGATCAGATCGACGAAAAAATGTGCGAATCGCCTGCCTCCGGAAATTACCTTTACTTCGCGATTGACTATAACAGGAACTGATTTGCTTTTACGGTTTCCCAGGGCATCCCTTTCTCTCACGGTTCTATACCTGGTTTCTTTGATCTCGGTAATTTTCTTCAATGGGGAGATTTTATTTTTTTAAAAACTTTTTCAGCTCTGCTACGATTTTAGCCGCATCCTCATCCGGGAGCTGCATGCCCAGCTTGATGATTTTTCCCTGGCATTCAAATTGCACGCGCTCTCCGCCTTTCACCCAGAAGCTCTGGTTGAAGCTGTCGGCAAAGTTGGCTTTCTCTACAGGAATCACTTTTAGTTCAGTAAGGAGGTTAGCATCAAATTCTTTTACCTTGCCACGGCCGTTGATGTCCTGCTGATAATGCAGCTTGCCGTTCTTGATCCAAAGCTTTTCCTTGCCGAAGCGCTTCCACATAAATACGCGGATGATCTTAAACTCGAAATAAGCCCAGAAAGCCAGCCATACCACCAGCATGATCTTTGCGTTCTGTTCGCGGATCTGTGGGTAGCTGCTGATCACGATAATGCCGCTGATGGTCCAGGCAAAGAGCCACAGGAACAGCAGGCCTGTCTTTTTTTTCTGATGTGTGGGAATGATGACCAGGCTGAACACATGGTCTTTCACCGAAAGCGATGTGCGTTTGCCGATGGCAGTAAGAATTTCCATAATTATAATTTGACCAGGTATTTGCCTTCCATGACGGGAATTACCGGGCACTGGTTGGGTGTGAGGCAGTATTTAATATCGCGTTCCAGGTCGAGCTTGGCCAGGCGCTTGCGGTGTGAGGAGTCTGATAAAAAATCGAAAAGGTTGTTTTTGGCCATGTTATACAGGTGTTTGGCGGCAATGGCGGAGTCGCAATCTACCTGGTAGCTTCCTTCGGCCGTAAGCTTTTCTACAACAGCGCCGGCAAACACCGTGTCTTCGAGGTTGAATTTGTTTTTCCAGCCGGCACACAGCAATACCACATCTTTTTTCTGCGCCACGAGGTATTCGCATAAAATGTCGAGGTTCAGAAAGCTGCCGATCAGGATTTTTGATGCCTTGCGGCTTGCTTCAATGGCCTGCGTGCCGTTGGTGGTGGAGATCGCAATGATCTTTCCTTTCACCTTGTTGTTCATATAGCCGAAAGGACTATTGCCCAGCTCAAAGCCTTCAATCACTTCTCCGTCACGCTCTGCTGCGGCCATGTATCCGTTGCGCTGGTATTCGCGCGCTTCGTCCACGGTAGCCACAGGCACCATTTTGCTGACCCCGTTATAAAAAGCCGTAACAATGGCGGAGGTTGCCCTGAATACATCGATCACAACAACGATCGCATTCTCTTTGTGGAAAAGGCTGTAGGCCTGCGGCGTATGACAAACTTCTATATTCATTATTTACTGTTTTTGGTTACGAATGCATGCGAGTATACAAATCTGTGTTTGAGTATCCGGAATAGCGATTTGTATACCCGTATGCATTCGTATTACTTATTTCTTCAAAAATGGGATCTTGCACACTTTGGCTTTAATGGCCTTATCCCTGATCATGATATAAATTTCGGTATCGGCTTTCGCAAAATCCTTGCTCACGTAACCCATGCCAATGGCTTTGTTCAGTGTTGGCGACTGTGTTCCGGAAGTCACCTTGCCGATGATGGTTCCGTTAGCATCAGCGATCGGGTAATCGTGGCGTGGAATCCCACGGTCGATCATTTCAAAGCCTACCAGCTTTCTGCTCACGCCTTCGGTCTTATGTTTTTCGATAGCCGCGCGGTTCGTAAAATCTTTAGTGAATTTGGTGATCCAGCCAAGGCCAGCCTCGATAGGAGAGGTCGTATCGTCGATGTCATTACCATATAAGCAAAAGCCCATTTCCAGGCGTAAGGTATCGCGTGCACCCAGGCCAATCGGTTTGATGCCGAACTCTTTTCCTGCTTCAAAAATAGCGTCCCACATCTTTTCGGCGTATTGGTTCTCAAAATAAATTTCGAAGCCACCGGCGCCGGTGTAGCCTGTATTGGAGATTACCACATTGTCCACACCGTTGAATTTTCCTTTCGCAAAAGAGTAGTAAGGAATGTCGGCGAGCTTGACATCGGTCAGTTTTTGCAGGGTATCCAAAGCTTTAGGGCCCTGGATAGCCAGTAAAGAAGTCTCTTCTGAGATGTTTTTCATCTCTACGCCCCAGGTGTCGTTTTGCTTGATCCAGTTCCAGTCTTTGTCGATGTTGGAAGCGTTCACGACCAGCATATAGGTTTTCTCATCAATGCGGTACACGATCAGGTCGTCTACGATCCCACCATCGTTGTTGGGCAGGCAGGAGTATTGTGCTTTCCCGTCGGTCAACACCGAAGCATCGTTGCTGGTTACTTTCTGAATCAGGTTCAGAGCATTGTCACCTTTCAGGATAAACTCGCCCATGTGGCTCACATCGAATACGCCCACCGCGTTGCGAACGGTAGCGTGTTCTTCATTTAAGCCGGTATAGGAAACAGGCATGTTATAGCCTGCAAACGGAACCATTTTGGCGTTCAGTGAAATGTGTTTTTGTGTCAATGCTGTGTTTTTCATATAAAGGGATTATTTTTTGGAGTTTAGATTTTGGTTTGTAGTGATCTTAGCGTTTTGAAGCATTTTAGCAATGCGCATCAAGCGTATGAAATCTTTGTAACGTTTTACATAGACTTCGTTTGGCGTTGTGTCTTTATTGACTACCTGATCCATCGGGTAAATTTACTGTTTTATTAGCGATTTCAAAATCCCGAGGTACTTGTGTTTATTAGCTTCTACCGAGTATTTTTCAACGACTGTTTGCCTTCCGGCAGCACCGAGTCTTTCTCTTATTGCCGGATTTTCAATAAGGTACGATAAGGCGTCGAACCATTCATCATCCGTAGATGCCAGCAAGCCGTTTGTGTGAGCTTGAATAATATCCGTATTCACACCCACCGGCGACATTACCGTTGCCACGCCACAGGCCATATAAGATAAACCTTTCAGGCCACATTTTCCTTTCACCCATTCGTCATCCGGCAAAGGCATGATGCCGATATCGAAAGCCTGCAGGTTTTCCACTTCGGTAGCGGCGCTCCAGTTCTTGCTGATGACCTCTAATTCAGGATGGCTGTAGGAGCCTTGCCCGATCACATGGATCTCCGTTTTTCCCGGATAACGCTCCTGTATTTTTTTCAGGACAGGAACCGCCATTTCAAAATGCTTGATGGTACTGATGCTGCCGCTCCAGCCGATCACGATTTTTTTGTCAGATGGAGGAATAGTGACAGGCCCGTTGACTGAGGCACTCGAAGTCAACGTTGGCTTATGAAAATCCGTATCGATGGTCGTAGGAATGATGACCACCTCCGGGTTAAAGCGTTTCGCATAGTCTGCGAGAAAAGCATTGCCGGCGATCACTACGTGCGCATGGCTAATGTTGTTTTTCGTTTTATCGGGATCTTTCAGAAACTCGAATTTTTTATTCTCCGGTGAAGTGTCCAGGAGCCAGATGCTATCGTCGAAATCAAAGACGACCTTGCCCCGTTTGTGGAATTGTTTTTCGAACCAGGAAGAGCCAATCAGCAAGGCTTCGCGCTGAATAAAAATGAGGTCGAAGTGTTTTGCTCTTTGCAGGTCTTTCCAGCGGATAAAAAACGACCGGAAAATGACAGCGGCCTTTTTTAAATAATTTCCCGGATGGTAAAATACCCGGTCGTCTTTTTCAGAAATGAGCTCAGATAATTCCCAGTCGAAGCCCTGCTCTTGGAAAAAGCCCAGGTACTGCTCGAAGCGGTAACGCTGGCTGGGTGAGCGGTTCAGGCGATGATCGGCTATGATGAGGATTTTTTTCAGGGCTATTCGACGACCAGTTTTTTTGTCAGGACTTTCGTTGCGGTCTGCAAGGTAATAAAATAGATGCCTTTACTCAATCCCACTATTCCGGTATCGATGTCCAGCGTATTAATACCTGGATGCAGCACCAGTTGTTTCGCCTCAATGACTTTTCCCTGGGCATCCCTTAAGGTATAAAACAGGCTTTCATTCGTTTCACTAATGATGCTAAGTGTGGCTTTATCCGTCGTTGGGTTTGGGTACATCGTGACCTCACGAAATATATTGTTTTCCTGGAGGCCTGTTGTGCTCAACACTAAAATGCCATCGCTCACAATGCTGTCGCTCATCAGTCCGGCGCCGTTCATGGCTTTTACCATGGTGTAATATTTCTGGCCGGCCTGCAGTGTCAGTGTCTCCACCGCGGAGAAGCTCAGGCCGTTGGCTGTCCAGGCCAGCGTATTTTGTGATCCCGGGCTTGTGCCAATCGCATAATAATAGACCGATACACCCGAGTTGGTATCTTTGGCGGCTGTATAATTCAGGTCGAGCTGTGTATCAACATAAGTGGTATCCTTATCGTTTGCTGTGCCGTCATTCACCGCCAGGTTGGTGGTCAGCGGCTGTGTCCAGTCGATGTTGACAGACTCGGTGCTGATGGCGGAAAGATTGTCCATGTTATCTTTGGTGATGCTGCTGATCTTTCCTGCCGGCGACGAAGGCGATGTATTCTCATTCCGGAGATCCTTCGTATTGGCAGGGCCTACCAGCACAGGCGTTGTATTGGCCCGGGAGCGGAATACTTTAAAATCATCAACAATGAATTTAGCATTGCCGCTACGGAAAGATACCGCAATGCCGGAAGCAAAAGGACTGCTATCGGTCCAGGAAGTCACAAAGGCGTTGTTGATCCAGAGTTTCAGCTCCCCGGAAATGCGGTCGAAGGAAATCTTGTAATCGTAGCTCACATTCGGCGTGATGGCAAGCGTCACCGTCTTCACCACGCTCAACACATTGGCAGCATTTTTATACAGCTCGATCGTGCCGTTATCCGGGCGCATCCAAATTAAATAATTATTGCCGCGGTTGCTTTGCGTAGGCGCATCGCAGAAAATGTGAATGCCCGCTCTGCGCGAAGCACCGGTGCCGCTGATAGTTCCTTTGAAGCTATAGAGGTAGCGGTTGGAGAGGCTTTGCGTGACGGCAGCATACAAATTCGTGTTGGAATTGCTTTCGTCGCTTTGCAACAAGGCACCTGCACTGATGCTCCAGGTGCCGGATGCAGCCTGGTTGGACCATTCACTGCTCAGGGAAGCGGTGTTGAAATCATCGTTCAGAAATCCCCGGTTGCCGTTGGCACGCCAGTCGCTGCCGGTATAATAGCTGGCCTGGTAAAAACTTTTTTCGATGCCGGTACCGCCCGTATTATCGGCATCCGCATAGGTCACATTAAAATCCTGGGTGATCCAGCCTGACGGCACCGTGATTTGCGTTGTAGGGCTGGTGTTGTCCTGGATGCAGTTCCAGATAGCCCTGAAACCGCTTTTCACCGTGGCTCCGTCTGATTTGAACCTTACGGTGATTGCAGGCCCGGTGGAATTGATAATGCCGGGCATCACCGTACCGCTGAAAGCACCCAATACAGGCGCCGCGGTAGTCGTGCCATCATACAGGTACAGCGAGTCGAAGCCTGCTTCCAGGTCCATCTGGCTAAAAGTCAGGCGTACTTTGCTCGTTCCTGTCGGGGCAATGGTATACACGTAGGATTCGTTGTCGTAGTAATTTCTGCCGGGGCCACCCATGTCGTAAATACTATCGGTGCAGGCTACCGTGGCGCAGGTGGAGAACTTAGTGCGGATAGCCTGCCAGAAATCCTGGTAGCCGTCGTCGTAACCCAAAGCCCAGATGCCTATTCCGCCCAGGCCGCGCTGGTTCACCAGGTCAAACTTCCGGCCCATGCTGTAGGCATCGTCGATCCAGCACTGCCGGTTGGCGCCGCCGCTCACATAACTGTAGTAAGGATTGAAGCTGTTGCTTTCCCAACGCTTGTTGGCAGCAGAGTAGGTGGCAGGGTTGCTTTTTACATAGGTGAAGGTGCGGGATGAGGTGAAGTTTCCCGTCGTGGCCGAAGGCGCTGTGCTGGCGGTGGTTTCCCATTCGCGGCCATACCAGGGAAGGCCCAGGAGGAGCTTGGAAGGCGTGGCCCCCAGTTTTAAATAATAGGTAATAGATTTCGACAGCGTATAATTATAGCTTGTCTGAAAATTGTAAAGAGGAGCTTCCGGTCCCGCAGTAGTGGATCCCGAGTAATAATAATCGTAGCCCATGATGATGAAATTATCCACCACGGCGTTCAGGGCAGGCATATCGAAGCTACTGCTCCAGTCTACCGCATAGAGCGCCATCGATACTTTATAATTCGGGTTGGCCGCATGTACCTGGTTGCAGAGGTTCACCATGAAATTTTTGAAGGGCGTTTTATCGCTGCTGCCCATGCCTTCAAAGTCAATGTTAAGGCCGTTCCCGCCACGGCTGTTCAGTAAATTGATGGCATTGGTGATAAAGGTTTGTTGGGCGGTAGCGCTTGCCCAGAAGGTGGAATGGCTGGCAAAGAGCGTGGCGCAGAAATGGATGTTGACACTGTGTGTTTTGGCAGCCGTGACGGCCGCGCTGCTGGCCCAGGCAAAAGAGGTATTCGTGTTGTTGCCCGTGGTAGGGCTTACAGAATAATCGAAATAGCAGAAATCGCTGAGCATATCCCAATCATAGTTTGTATACACCGAGCCCACCCAGTAAGGATGCCAGCCGTATACTTTTTTGGTGAGCGTGCAGCTGCTGCTGGAAGCGGTTCTCAGAGCCGAAGCGGCTACCGGGATGCCCTGTTGGACCGCGTTGAGGCTATCCCACTGGCTTTCCTGCCTAAGGCCGTATTGCCGGTAATGGTTGCTCTGTTCCTGTAGGGTGGATTGCTGCGAAAAGCCGGCCAGGGAGCTTGCCAGCAGTAGGAACAGGGTGGTTTTCATACGTCGGTTTTAGACTAGTAAATATAGCAAAAAAGCCGTCACGGATACCGTAACAGCTTTATTAAAAAAACTGACTGAAATGGGTTTCAGCTATTATTTATGCGTTTTCTCGCTGGAAACCGTTAATTTTTTACGGCCTCTTGCCCTGCGTGCAGCTAACACACGACGACCGTTTGGAGATGCCATACGCTCACGGAATCCGTGTTTGTTTCTTCTTTTACGTTGGGATGGTTGGAAGGTCCGTTTCATGATATTAAGTATTTAATGTTAATCTCTTTTTTAATTTTGGACTGCAAAGATAGGGGAATTTTATAAAGCGGCAAATTTTTTTGTGAATTTAGTCCAAAAATAACGCATTTTTTTGATTCCCTGCGCTGTTAAAACAGTACATTTGCATACTAATTTTCACGGTACCATGGCAAAAGGCGTTAAGCACAAAGCGAAAGACGATATTCCTAAAGCAAGATTATCCAAAGAGAACTTCAAAAAATCCTTCCGTTTGTTCAAATACCTTGGCAAAAGTAAGTGGATTTTTGCCGTGGGCATGGTATTTATTGGCGGCACAGCAGCCGTAGGCCTTTATTTTCCCGTTGCTGCCGGCAAAATGTTCGGCTACCTGGGGCAAACCAGCGAGGCCACCGAAAAATTCAAGGGCATGGTCTCAGGTACCGGCCTGGAGCTCTTCGTTTTATTGATTATCCAGGGCCTCGTGTCCTTTGGCAGGGTCTTTACCTTTTCCATCGTCACCGAAAATATCCTGAAAGGCCTTCGTACCGATACCTTCAATAAGCTGGTACAGATGCCGATGAGCTTTTTTTCCAAAAACCAGGTCGCTGATCTCAGCAGCCGTTTGTCTACCGATATCAACGTCATCTCAGAAGCCTTTACCGTAAACATTGCCGAGGTGATCCGCCAAAGCATTGTAGGCGTGGGAGGCTTATGCCTGCTGGTATATTTCACTTCCTGGGATGTAGCCAAATGGTTCATCGTCATCATTCCTCCCATTACCGTGGTGGCTATTCTCTATGGCCGTAAGATCCGGAAATATTCCAAGGGCCTGCAGGATAAAATTGCCGAATCGAGTATCATTGTGTCGGAAGCGCTGACAGGCATCACAAGTGTGAAAGCCTTTACCAACGAAGGCCTGGAGATTGGAAAATACGATACGGTGACAACGGACATCCGGAAATTCGGGATCAAATACGGGGTGATGCGCGGCTCTTTTTTCGCCTTTATCATTACCTGCATTTTTGGCTCTATCTTTTTTATCCTGTACAAAATGTTGCTGCTCATCAACACCGGTGAGCTGTCAACGGAGAACTTCGGGAAATTTATGATGCTGTCTTTGTTTGTAGCGGGCTCCCTGGGAGGCTTGCCTGAGCAGCTGGCATCTATCCAGCGTGCTTTAGGTGCTACCGACCGCGTGTTCGACATCATTGATGATAAGCATGAAGAGATCGACCTGCACCATCAGCAGACCAGCCAGCTCGAACGTTTGAAAGGTGACATTGAATTTAAAAACATCCGCTTCACCTATCCGACGCGTCCCGATTTTACAGTCCTTCATGATATTTCCTTCCATGCCAGGCCGGGAGAAACCGTGGCCCTGGTAGGAAGCAGCGGTAGCGGAAAATCAACCTTAGCATCATTAACACTTCGTTTCTATGAGCCCGATAGCGGTGAGTACCTGATCGACGGAAAAAAATCGTCGGACTATGAGCTTACCCAGCTGCGTGAGCAAATGGCCATTGTGCCGCAGGACGTCTTATTATTCGGAGGAACCATCCGGGAAAATATTTTATACGGTAAGCCCAATGCTTCGGAAGAAGAGATCATCAGCGCAGCGAAACAAGCCAATGCCTATGATTTCATCATGAGCTTCCCGGATAAATTCGAGACGCGCGTCGGTGACCGCGGTATTCAATTGTCGGGCGGGCAACGTCAGCGTGTGGCCATTGCAAGGGCCGTGCTCAAAAATCCTTCTATCTTAATCCTGGACGAAGCCACCAGCAGCCTCGACAGCGAGAGCGAGCGCCTGGTGCAGGATGCCCTGGATAAGCTCATGGTGGGCAGGACCTCTATTGTGATTGCACACCGCTTGTCAACGATCCGTAATGCCGATAAGATTGTGGTATTGCAAAAAGGAGAAGTGGTAGAAACCGGCACACACAAAGAACTCATTACCCAGGACCAGGGCTTGTACTATAAGCTCAGCAAGATCCAATACGAGTTACAGTAATTTTTGTATCTTGGGTAGGTGAAATGCCTACTCCCCCTTTTAATTATTCTGTTTATTTCTTCTGCCCGGGCGCAGGAAAAGGCAGGCCCTTATGAGCTTGTAACGTGTCTCGATGTGAAAGCGGGATTCAGCGCCTATCATTACCTGGCAAAAAGCTATAATACGGCGCATGCTTCCGTTAGTCACGGCAGTACAACTTATCCTCAAAATACAGAAGATCATAAAGGAATTTCTCCTTATATAGGAATTAACGGGGCAAGCAGGTTTAACTTAACGTTTGAATTGCTCTATGGCTTATCCTATATGTTTTACGCGAATAATGTGTATTCCAATTCCATAAGTGATTATGGTGCTCCCGGTAATATCTATTACAACCGGATCGTTTATAGTTCGGCGAGTACAATACAAAATCACGTCTTTCGTTTTTCCTGTGCTCCTGTTGTCAGGATTTATAACACCAAGATCGAGATAGGCTTGGTGAACCTTGATTATGTTCATCTTACCCAACGGATGTTATATGGTCAGTCGGACATGTACCAGGTAATCCCAAAACATAACAGTTACCTCGACTCGGTCGTCACAGCAGCAGGTAGCAACAGCTATAATCCGGATCTTAAGTTAGTGGATAAATTGAATTTATCGTTTTCGCTTGGTATGGAGCAGGAGATTCCTATCCGGAAGTACCGTTACCTGGTGGGGATTAAAGGTGTTTATTCCCGCAGTGTGGTCATGGGGCTGGTGTATGTGGGTGTTCGCTTTTCGAAGCCGTATACCTGGAGGGATTAGTTTCTCATAACCAGAGCAAGCAGAGCTTAACTCATATAACTGTTTTTTTGTTTGAAAGAAATGCCTATCTTAGATAAGCTAAGACTGAAGCATGACATATAGATCGACTATACATTTCCTGATGCTGGGCCTCATCGCCACGATGGTAATTGCCGGATGTAAAAAGAAAAAAGAAGAAGAGACTTTAGTGCAATCCACAACCCAGTCTTCTACAACCGGATCAACAACGTCATCAGGATCAACGACGTCATCCGGCCCCGCTCCATGTACGCTCTATACAACGATAAGCCCGGACCCAAGCTATTTTCCACACCGGAAAAACAACGGCTGGAGATACTGCACCGGAAATTCCAGCGTTGTTTTCGTTGCGTATGTTGCTAAGGATACGCTCATCAATAACATGATGTGTTTCGATGTAAAGCATGAGCCAGCTTCAAGCCAGGTTCCTGGAGGTAGATTTACCGAAAAGTGGTTTATTGATCCATCCGGTAAGTATTACCTTTTGAATGAACGGACTTCAGGCTATCAGGATACGATCCTGATGATCAAGCCTGGTGCTTTGAACGGAGATACGATCTATAAATATGCGCCGAACGCGGTGAATGTCGTTTTAATAAATGATAATGAAACAATAGGAACACTTACCGGTTGTTATCACGTCAGGCAAATCCATTTTAATAGTGCCACAGATCGTTATTTTAAGAAAGGGATTGGAGAACTGTACTTGTCTAATGCTCTTTTTATACTTCAAAGCGCAACTATCTACTAGTTACTCTGATCAGGGAAAAGCTTCAACGCCCCATTCTCTTTCTTCCGCATGAGCTCTGCATCCGCTTTGGTTTTGTCCTTATAGCCGCAAAGGTGCAGGATGCCGTGGATCATCACGCGGTGCAACTCTTCTTCAAAACTTACCTTGAATTTTTTGGCATTCTCTTCCACACGGTCGATGCTGATAAAAATATCGCTGCTGATCCGGTCGCCTTCCGTATAGTCGAAGGTAATAATGTCGGTATAGGTGTTATGATTGAGGTGCTGGATGTTTATTTCCAATAGTTCATCATCGCTACAAAAAATATAGTTGATATCGCCCAGGCGGTGCTTTTCTTTTTCGGTAACCGTTTTAATCCATGCTTTGAGCCTGGTTTTATCTTTGAGCCGGAAGGAAATACTTTGATTCTGAAAGCTGATCATTTTAATAGACAATTAACGTAAGGGAATCGGCAATGGCATTGCAGATGCCGGCCTGCACAGACACCGCTCTGGTTGAGTAAAAATTAGTCCGGTTAATCTTGTACCAGGCACTCACCGTATTGGTCGTATTAGTGCTATTGATCTGCTTCGTGCGCGCCGTATAGGCCAGCACATTGATGCAGGTCACGTCTTTGGCACCGATAAGCGTATCATGAAAAGGCCCCAGCATCCGGAAATACTTACCCGGATTGGTAATGTCCGCAATCCATAAGGTATCTGCCGCCGTATGCGGGTTTGTAATCTTTACTTTGTAATAGATGAGAGAGTTGGAGTAGAGCGGAATGTTGCCATAATCTACGGTTTCGAGTGGCACCTCTTCCTGCAGGTTCATAAAGCGGTAGCCCGGTTTTTCCGTAGAGGAAACCAATACTTCAAAATCGCCGTTCGCATCGCTGATGGCCGATTCGTTGAAGCCATTGTTGGCGTTCATCTGTATGGCCTGTACTTCCACATTTTTGATAGGAGAATTGTCGCAGGCATTGACGAGCTTTCCCTTAATGCTATAATCAACCGCTTTGGGCTTACAGGAAAACAGGATGCATACAGAAGATAGGAAGTAAAGAAACCTCATTAATTCACGTTAAACGTCAGCAGCACTTCCTGACCGTTGTTATGGAATTCAACTTTATCCGCCAGGTTCTTCATCAGGAAAACGCCGCGGCCGTGAGGCTTGTCAATGTTCATTGGGTCTGTGGGGTCGGGGAGGCTGTTGTAATCAAAGCCTTCACCTTCATCGGCTACCGAGAAGCAGATATTATGCTCTCCCGATTCAAAGCCTATTTTGATATGTTTTTCGGGGTCACCGTGGTTCCCGTGATAAATAGCGTTATTCACGGCTTCAGTTACCGCAATTAAAATATTACCGTAGTTATCTTCATTCACATTGAATACATCGCACACATCTTCTACTAATCGTTCAACCAGGCGTATATTATCGAATGAGGAGGTAATGTCTAATTTTTCTCCTTTGGCAGGTATCATTTATTCACATTGTTAAAATATTCGTTTACTTTTTGCTTGTAGTAAGGCGTTAAGCTCGGGGGGACCGTATTTAACAACTCAAGTTCTTTTTCTTTAAGTCTTTTATACTCCAAAAATTGTGCAGGGTTACTTAAATTCTGATTTTTTGCCTCATTACTCTTCCGTTTCTCGTCCTGTTCGCGTTCCCGCTCTGCTTTTTCGCTTTCTAAAAGTTTAGTTAAGATGTCCTGCTGGCGTTTCATCGTTTCCTGGGTGATCTGCCGGTTCACAATATCCCGCTCCGTTTGCTCCATCAGGTCCGTAAGGTTTCCGCCCGGATTCGAGCCCCCGTCTTTTTTAATTTTTTCCATCATTTGCTGCATTTGCCGGCGGATGGCTTCCTGTTCGGCCGCCATTTTGGCCAGCTGCTCGCTCATCCCTTGCCCTTTTATGCCCGGCATTTGTCCATTCTGCCCACCCTGTTGGCCCATACCACCGGTGCCTCCCGGCTTTTGACCGCCTGGTTTCTGTCCGGGTTTATCTCCGGGTTTCTGTCCACCCGGCTTATTGCCCTGCTGCTCGAGCTGCTTTTTGAGCTGTTCGAGTTGCTGGTTAAGCTTTTGCTGCATCTGTTTCATGCTTTGCATGCTTGGTTTCCCGTCGCCTGGCTTAGAGCTCGGTTTGCCTTTGCCCGGTTTTTTGCAGCTGCCGCTTCCCGGTTTTCCTTCCTTCGCTGCCTTCTGCATTTGCTCCAGCGATTCGTTCAGCATCAGCGCCAGGTTGTTGATAGAGGTCATTGAATACTGCATGCGCATCTGCGCATTTGCCTGCATGCGCTCTGCCAGCTCAGCCACGGCTTTGCCCATGTTCATATTGATCGCAGAAATCTCGCGGTTGATGTGCGCGCTGATCGTCGGGTTGCGTTTGCTCAGTGCCATGAGGCTGTCCTCGATAATCTTCGAGTCGTCCTGTAATTTCTTTTGCGTTTGCGTCACTTTCAGGTACTGCGGATTATCCGTGCGTAATTTCGAAAGCTGGCCCATCAGCTCCTCCTGCGCAAAGGAAAGGTTCAGTAAATTTTCCAGGATCTGACGAACCGCTGCCATGTCTTCTTCCGCCTGTTCCTGCTGCATCTGGTCCATGGCCTGTTGCATCTGCTCTTTCATCTCCTGCATCTTGTCCGACGCTTTTTTCTGAGACTTGGAAGCATTCTTTTTGTTGTTCTGGTTCAGCTCCTGCGAAGAATTCTGCATCTCTTTCGAGATCTCATTTTGCTTCTCTTCGGTTTTCGGCAACTCGTTCGGTTGTTCCAGCGCCGCATTCTTTTCCTGCATTTCTTTCAGATCTTTTTTCAGATCCTCGAATTGCTTGTTCAGCTCATCCTGTTTTTTTTCAAGCTCCTTGCCGGAAGTTTCAGGTTTCTTGTTGTTATCTTCTTTTTGATCCTTGTTATCCTTATTATCTTTAGAATCCTTATTGTCTTTGTTATCCGGATTTTTTTGATCCTTGCTGTCCTTGTTATCTTTATTCTCTTTGTTGTCCTTACTGTCTTGTTTCTCTTTTGTCCCCTCCTTCTCTTTAGTTGGTTCTTTCGTCTTATCCGTTTCCAGTTTCAGGGCATCTTCCTTATTCTTCAGCTCGTCCAGCTTGTCGATGGCCTGTTGCAGCTTTTGCTCCACCTCCATTTGCTTGAACGCCTCGAGGGTGCGGTCAAGCTCTTTCTCCATGTCTTTGTTTGACATCTTCAGCTCTTCCAGTTTCTGTTGCACCTGGTTTTTGTCCATCTTGTCCAGGAGCTTGTTCAGCTCGTCAAACAGCTTTTTCATTTCAGGGCTCATGATGTTCTCAAACAATTGCTCCAGCTGCTTTTGCTTTTCCAGCAGCGACTCATCCGGTGGATTGAACTCCTGCTGCTGTTGGTTATTGAGTTGGTTCTCCTGCTTGGTCTCCTCTATTTTTTGTTTGAGCTCATTCTGTTTTTTCAGGATGTCCTCCAGTTTTTTCTTCTCCTCATAGCCCATTTGTTTTTTGTCGTTGAGCTTTTTGCTGAGGTCGTTGATGTCTTTCTGAAGATCTTTCGCTTTTTTGATGCCATCGTCGAGGTCTTTTTTGATCTCCGAGTTTTTCTTGTCCGTCGCCTCGTTCATTTCATCCACGGTTGGCGCCTTGAATAACATCGTTTGTGTGCGGCTTACCTTGGCGCCATTCACACCGTCATTGTCCCATACCTCAAAAAAGTATTCGATCTTATCGCCGGGAAGTAAATTAAAACGGGAAGCATCCAGGAAATAGTAATAGGGCTGTGTGATCTGTTGCTTGTTCAAGCCCAGAGCCTGCTCGCCGTTCCTGGTAACAGGCTTGCCCGTGGAGTCCTGTGTGTAATGCGTGTATTTGAAAGCCAGGCGCGTAAAGCCATAATCATCCTTGATCGTGCCCGAAAAGTAAATGTTGCGGTTATTCAGGGAATCCGTTTTCTCGCTCACATCAATTGCCGGAGCCTGGTCGGCAATCACATTGAGCATGTAATTGGCCGAATCCGGATTTTGTTTCATGAAATGATTGAGCGTTTTGATGCTGTACGAGGTGCTTTGCATCATCCGTTTCGAGAAGCTGAATTCATCGCTGCCTGTATGCTGGATATCTACCAGCGTATCTGCGAAATTGAGAAAGACATTGTCCGTATTTTTGGTATGGAAGACCCACTGCATCTTGGTGCCTTGCGGCAACTGCATATCGCCCACATTGGAAACCGTTTCGTTTTTTTTGTTGAGATAGGCCGGGTAAGTGAGCTGAATATCGAATTTCATCAGCATCGGCTTTGGCAATACCGAGAGCTCGTAGGAGTTCGAATTATAGCCGGCTGCGTTGAAGACAAAGTCCTGGTTCTTCTGAACATTCTTAAACGTATAGGTAAAATTAAGATGGTCGGTTTTCTCCATCTTATGCTCTACGCCATCTACGGTAATGAACACTTCATTGGGAATCTCGTTCCCGTTTAATTTCAGCTCAAGAACGTAATCCTGCTGCTGAATGGCTTCCAGGCTTTTGTTGGAAACCTCGAATTTGAAGGGAGCTGCTTTTTCAAAATAAGTCTGGTGATAGATCATGCGCTCCGTGCCATCGGTGATGATGCCGGGCTTGATAAAAAAGATCAAAAGCAGTAAGGCCAGTGGAGGCAAGGCAAAGCGCAGGTAGCGCCTGTTGTCGGTTAAGTTGATGGCCGAAGCGAAAGGCACCGGCCTGAGCTCTTCCATTTTCTGGTTGATGCTTGCGGTGAGGAGATCTTCAGACAGGATAGAGCCCGAGTTGCGTTGCAGTTGCAGCGTATTCAGCAGCTTATCGTTGATGGTGTTAAAATGTGTCCCGATGATCCCGGCGGCTTCGTCGTAACTAATGATACTCCCGAGCTTATTTAATTTGAGAAGCGGGATGATGATATAGCGGCTGAGGATAACGCCGCTGGCCAGCACAAAGAGGTAAAATAAGACGGTGCGCGTGGTGGTGCCGAATTCGGCAAAGTACTCGGCAATCACTAAAAACAGAAATGCTGCCACCAGGAGACCGGTGGTATATAAAAAACCCCGGATCAGTTGGTTCTTATAATACTTGCGTATGAACTCATCCAGTTTGAGAAGCAGTATGTTTTGTTGTGGGGCCAAGTTTCAGGGTATTTACACAAATTTAGCGAAATGCCTTGTTTATGAAAAGAAAATTAGTGTTAAATGCCAAAAGCCGCGTAATCTTTCCAGGAAATGAGTCATGTGGGTATGGTAGTTAGTGAATGAGCCGGAAGACGGGCATTAATTGATTAATTTATTACCTGACAGGTGAATCCTGAAAAGGTTTGTATGAGGTAAAGAGCTCTTTTATGCAAAGGTTAAAATAGAGGAATCCGGAAGACATTTTTGCCGGATCGATTGTGTCAAGAAAGGAAGCGGGCGATAAACTCTCAGAATCCCTTGTCCCGGAATACGAATTCCGTTTTTTACACAGCCGAAAGCTTAATAGTGATGTTCTATACCATGAATATTTATAATCGTGCCGCTTTAATGAGTAACCGCCGATGGTTAATTATTAAAAATGTAAGGCTAAACCTGTATTTATCGGTAATTTTACTGTGTTAAACGCCTATTTATAATTTTTTATCATGAATACTCCTAAAGGAAAAAGAGATGTCAGCACCATGATACTGGTCTTATTGTGGACTGTATTGCTGGCATTGCCTTTTAAAAGCCTTGCGCAATGTGCCTGTACACCTACCAGTGCTTTTCCTACAACCGTCAACGGTATTACAATTTCCCTGAGCAATACAGGTAGTGTGACCAACTATGGCGCCAACTGGCCCAGCTGCGGCCTTAGTGCCGGGCCAATGTGGGTGGGATCATCCGGTGCTTTTACCCAAACCTATACCTTTTCGCAGCCGGTGAACAATGTGAATTATGTGATTACGGCCGCAAGCGGTGGCGAAGCGTTTACCTTTAACGTGGGCTCCGGTACGCTTTCTACCAGCCAATGTGGCGGCACCTGCCCCTTTTCACAGGTTGGCAACACGTTTACCTGCCTTGGAAATAATGATGGTACGACTGTGGTATTGTCTTCTTCTACACCTTATACAACCATCACGGTGAGCGGTGCAGGCGGAAGTAACGGCAGTCTCGTGGGATTATGTGTAGAGTCTATTGTCATTTGCCCGACGCCAACCATCAGCATTATTCCTTCGGCAGCGATCTGCCAGGGCGCTACCCGCACACTGACCGTAACAGGCGCCACGAACTATACCTGGAGCCCGGCAGCATCATTAAGCACCACCAGTGGAAGCATTGTTGTGGCTTCTCCCGCCACCACCACCACATACACCTTGCTGGCAGCGGGATCAGGTACTTGTACTGCAAGCGCTTTTACAACAGTGAGCGTAACACCAAGCCCTACTGTAGCAGTGAATCCTTCCCTGGCCAGCATCTGCCGCGGTGTCTCAACCGCGCTAACGGCATCGGGAGCAACGTCCTATACCTGGAGTCCTGCAACAGCGCTTAGCAATACCAATACCGCCAACGTTACCGCATCGCCAACCACTACGACCATCTATACCGTCACGGGCGCTAACGGAACATGTACAAGCTCCGCCACATCGACCATTAATGTCATTGCCGTACCGGTTCTGACGCTGACACCATCGTTCACTACCATTTGCGCCGGTTCTTCAACCACGTTAGCAGCCACAGGTGCCACCAATTATACCTGGACGCCAGCCACAGGCCTCAACAATGCGAACCTTGCCACTGTGGTGGCATCGCCAGCCACAACCACAAGTTATACTGTCACCGGTGCCAATGGGATCTGTACCAATACCGTCGTTGCTACGGTGAGTGTGGTGGCGGTACCAACGTTAACATTGACACCTGCCACCGCCAGTATTTGTGCCGGCTCTTCCACGACCTTGTCTGCCACGGGCGCAGCGACTTATACCTGGAGCCCTGCCACCGGGCTTAATAATGCCAACCTCGCAACGGTGATAGCTTCCCCTGCCACCACAACGACTTATACAATCCGGGGTGCCAATGGGATCTGTACCAATACTGCCCTTGCTACGGTGAGCGTCACCGCAATTCCTGTTCTCACAGTTTCTCCGCAAACGCCTACTATTTGCGCCGGTTCTTCGACCACGCTTACGGCCAGCGGTGCTGCCAATTATACCTGGAGCCCGGCTACGGGCCTCAATACAACGAACGGTAACGTGGTGGTTGCATCGCCTGCTTCCACAACGGCTTATACGCTTACCGGGGGCGTGAGCACCTGTACCAGCGCGATCGGCACAACTGTAACGGTTAATGCGGTTCCGAGCTTAACATTGAGCCCGGCTTTATCCAACATCTGCCCGAGTACGTCGGCCACCTTAACGGCCAGTGGCGCCACATCCTATACCTGGAGTCCTGCGGGCAGCCTTAGTGCTTCCACCGGATCTATGGTTGTGGCAACGCCTGCGGCTTCAACGAATTATACGGTAACAGGAACTATCGGTATTTGTACAACTACTGCCATGACCACTGTCAATGTGCTCACCTCGCCTACCGTTGCGGTGAGCCCGCAAACATCCACTGTCTGTGCCGGCTCATCCGTTACACTTACGGCCACCGGCACTACGGTCTATACCTGGACGCCTTCCACGGGTTTAAATACAACAACGGGAAGCGTCGTGGTGGCGTCTCCTGCTACCGGTACAACGGTGTATACGGTTATAGGGGGAATAGGAACCTGTACAGCTATGGCACAGGCGAGTGTAACGGTGAACGCCCTGCCTTCATTGACGTTGACACCCGCCACAAGCATCATTTGTGCCGGTACCTCAGCCACGCTTAGCGCTTCGGGAGCCAATACATATACCTGGAGTCCTGCAGGCAGCCTTAGTGCGTCCACCGGATCGATGGTGGTAGCAACGCCTGCCGCCTCAACGGTTTATACGGTTACCGGATCTGTCAACTCCTGTACGGCTGTTGCCACCACAACGGTAAATGTAATTGCAAATCCTACTCTGAATATTGTTGCCAATACGACACTCTGCGCCGGTACCAGTGCGAACCTTACGGTAAGCGGCGCATCTACCTATACCTGGAGCCCTTCTACAGGGCTCAGCACATCTACCGGAAGTGTCGTAACGGCTTCGCCTGCCGCCACGCAGGTTTACACCATCACCGGAACCCTGAATACCTGTACGGCAGTAGCATCCACTACGGTTACGGTAATCCCACTTCCTGTTCTGGTTATGGGACCTGATGCCGCTATCTGTTCCGGTTCATCGGCTACGATCTCCGCCTCCGGCGCTACTACCTACAGCTGGTCACCTTCTACAGGCCTTTCGGCAACTACCGGCGGAACAGTTACCGCCTCACCGGGATCGTCTACCGGTTACACGGTAACAGGTACAACATCCGGCTGCAGCTCTACCGGAAGCCTTGCCGTGAATGTGACGCCAAGCCCGACACTTAATGTAACAGCCAGCCCGTCTTCGATGTGCCGGGGCTTAAGCTCTTCCCTGGCCGCATCAGGTGCGGCTAACTACACCTGGTCGCCAAGCGGTGCCTTAAGCGATATCAATCTTCCCAATACAACGGCCAGCCCCGTGCAAACCACTACCTATACGGTAATAGGGGCTAACGGTCTGTGTACTTCCTCTGCAACCATCGAGCTTGTCGTAATACAAACGGCAACGGTTCAGGCCAGTAAGTTCGGGGATGTGTGTTTTGGAGAAAGCACCACAATAGAAGCCATTGGCGGAACTACGTATAACTGGCTTCCTGTAAGCGGCCTGTCGAATGCCAATGCGGCCAGTACCAAGGCAAGGCCTTTGGTGACCACCGTTTATACGGTCACGGCGAGTGGTCCGGGCTTATGCCCTTCTACATCTACCGTGGAGGTAAAAGTAAATCCATTGCCTCATGTTTATGCCGGCAGGGATACGACCATTAATATTGACGAAACGATCACACTTACCGGAACGGGTGATGTGGAAGTCGGCTTCTTATCTCCAACATCAACGCCTCTGATCTGCAATTTCTGTAATGCGATTACCGTGAACCCGCAGGAGCCGACCTGTTATGTGCTGAAAGGTGAGAACGGCTATGGTTGCGTGGATTACGATACAGTATGTGTTTATGTTACCAAAGATTTCAATGTGTACATTCCGAATGCCTTTACACCGAATGAGGACGGCTACAACGATGTGTTTATTCCTGTGGGCTATGGCATTAACGAAATTCGCCTGACGGTCTTCGACCGCTGGGGTGTGCAGATCTTTACAAGCAACGAAACCAGCATCGGTTGGGACGGCTCGAATAAAGGAAAACAGTGCGAGCAGGGGGTTTATGTATATAAAGCAGAGGTCAAAACGATGGCGGGGCATACCGTACAATACGTCGGCCATGTGACACTCTTACCCAAATCGATCGCGAAGTAAGAAATAAAAGAATATTAGAAGACCGGACAACATCCGGTCTTTTTTAGTTTCAGGGTTTTCGGTAGTTCTTAATAGGATAAAATTCAGACATATTGCTTTTTATAGACTGAACGGGAGATAAAAGTTTTGTTTTTTTATTCATTCCCGATTTGTATTTTTAAATGCTTAATCGGTGATATACTTATGGATTCCCCAAAAATGAATATGTTGAAAACCTGTCTTTTCGTCTTTATGCTGCTGGCAGCACTATCCTCTAATGCGCAGAATTACGTGGATGTGATTTATACAAAAAATGGAAGTATCGTCAAAGGCGTGATTATCGAGACGATTCCGAATGTATCATATAAGATTAAAACGGCCGATGGCAACATTTTCGTTTTTAAAACCGAGGAAATAGATAAAATTGAGAAACAGGAAACGTCGAAACAAAAAATGAAAGCGGAGCCTGCTCTGTTGAAACAATCAGGTTTTTCGAGTATAGAAGAAATAGGAGCTTCGCTGATACTGAACGAAAAAGATAATACGGCTCTGTTTGCGCTGCATAGCATCAATGGCTATTTATTCAATCCGCATCTGTTTGCGGGAGTGGGTGTAGGCATCGAAGCAAATGATATTACAGCTGTGATCCCGATCTATGCAGAATGCAGAGCCTATGTTTCAAAAGGAAAAGCATCGCCTTATTTTGCTGCGGGCGGCGGCTATGGGCTGATGTACATCAATCAGGGACAAAATAAGGGCGGGCCAATGGGGCATTTCCTGGCAGGGCTTAGAGTGGCCCTGAGTCCTAAGGTAGCATTCAATGTAAGTGCAGGTTACAGGCTTTTTCAATTCCAACAAACCGGGCTGGTGTACAATAAAGTGCTGACTAAGTATACACCGGCTGAGGTTACCTATAACAGCAGCAACCTGTTTTTAAGAATAGGCTGTACCTTTTGAGGAAGGTAGATTTATGATCCTAACTTAACGTCTTTCTTCTCTTTCAGGATCTCCAGGATTTCCAGGCGGATCTGTTTTACGGAGAAGCCGCATTCTTCGTACAGCTCGCTTTGTTCGCCATGCTCGATGAACTGGTCGGGAATACCGAGGCGTTTTACCTGGGCGCTGTAGCCGTTGTCGGCCATGAACTCCAGTACGGCGCTTCCTACGCCACCTACGATCGTTCCATCCTCGATGGTGATGATCTTTTTGTAGCGGCTGAATACCTCGTGTAGCATGGCTTCGTCGATAGGCTTGGCAAAACGAAGATCGTAATGTGCCGCCTGGATGCCTTCCGCTTCCAGTTCTTTAATGGCGCTGGCGGCGAAGTTTCCGGGATGTCCTAAGGAAAGAATGGCCACGTCTTTTCCGTCTCTCAGCTTACGGCCTTTCCCGATCTCCAGTTTTTTGAAAGGCGTTTTCCAGTCAACCATCACACCGTTCCCTCTCGGGTAGCGGATGCTGAAAGGGCCGCTTGTATCTTCGTGTTGTGCGGTGTACATCAGGTTGCGCAATTCCTCTTCATTCATCGGTGCGCTCACGATCATATTCGGGATGCAACGGAAATAGGGAATGTCGAAAGCGCCGTGGTGTGTCGGGCCATCGGCTCCGGCTAATCCGCCGCGGTCGAGGCATAACACCACTTTTAAATTCTGCAGGGCCACATCGTGTACGACCTGGTCGTAGGCACGCTGCATAAAGGATGAATAAATATTACAGAAAGGTACGAGGCCTTGCGTGGCTAAACCGGCGCTGAAGGTGACAGCGTGCTGCTCGGCAATGCCCACGTCGAAAGCCCTGTCGGGCATGGCTTTCATCATGATGTTGAGGGAGCAGCCCGAAGGCATGGCCGGTGTGATACCCATGATCTTTGGATTCTGCTCGGCCAGCTCCACAATGGTATGGCCGAATACATCCTGGTACTTGGGTGGCTGCGGCTCTTTCGGAACCACTTTAATGATCTCGCCGGTATCTTTATTGAAAAGGCCCGGAGCATGCCAGATGGTTGGATTTCCGGCTTCGCTGAACTGGTAGCCTTTGCCTTTTTGTGTGAGGACGTGTAACAATTTCGGACCGGGAATATCTTTCAGGTCCTGCATGATCTTCGCCAGGCGCACCACATCGTGCCCGTCTACGGGTCCGAAATAGCGGAACTTGAGGGATTCGAACAGGTTACTTTGTTTCAGTAAGCTGGTCTTGACGGCATTTTCGATTTTAGAAGCAATCTCCTGCGCGTTGGGTCCGAATTTGCTGATCTTACCCAGCAATTCCCAAACCTTGTCTTTGGCTTTGTTGTAAGTGTGGGACGTGGTAATGTCCGTTAAATATTCTTTCAGAGCGCCGACGTTAGGGTCGATGCTCATGCAATTGTCATTTAGGATGACCAGCAGATTGGCGTTTTCCACGCCTGCATGGTTGAGGGCTTCGAAAGCCATACCGGCTGTCATGGAGCCATCACCGATCACGGCAATGTGCTGTTTATCGTTTTGTTTTTTGTAACGGGAAGCTACCGCCATACCTAAGGCGCCGCCGATAGAGGTGGAGGAGTGCCCTACACCAAAGGTGTCGTATTCGCTTTCGGAGCGTTTGGGGAAGCCACTGATGCCTTTGTAAATCCGGTTGGTATGGAAAATATCGCGGCGGCCGGTAATGATCTTATGCCCGTATGCCTGGTGGCCTACATCCCATACCAATTGGTCGTAAGGGGTATTGAACACGTAATGCAAAGCGGTAGTCAGTTCCACAACTCCCAGTGAAGCGCCGAAATGCCCGCCTTTGGTAGAGACGATGTCGATGATGTACTGACGAAGCTCTTTACAGAATTGCTCGAGCTGATCTTCTTTCAGAAGCTTTAAGTCGGCGGGAGAATTTACTTTGGCGAGTAAGTCGCCTGGGATAACGCCTGAACCTTTAATAATTTCCATGAATTGGTTTTACAATGTTTCAAGAAACCATTGCCAAGCTCCGGTTCCACATACAAAGATACACTATTTTACGATTCTCAAAAACGATCTTAGTGCCTGTATTATTGCAAGTTATAGGTTAACAAACGTTAATGATGGATTTTTGACCTGTAAAATGCCCGTAGCTGGTTTAAAACCGTTATTTTCGGACAGCGGTTTATGAATTTTTCACCTTATAATTTTGCAGGCATTAGCTTGTTTGTCAGCCAGGCAAGGCGGATCCCTTCCGGGAACGAAGCGGAATTTAACACAGCCCTGAAAAACATGATCGACCTCCGGTCGAAGGACGCGGAATTTAAAAAGCAGCTGACGGAATTTGTATTCCTGATGATGGAGCAGGCTTTTTTCGTGAATGCCTTTACAGATTACGGGATCCAGTCGAGCCGTGAGTTTTTTGCGGAGGCCTATAGCCGCATCAAGCATAAGATCCTGCCACCCAACCTGCCGGATAATGAGCTGAGCCATTTTATCGTCTTTCTTTTTCCTAAAAAAAGCGATGTCGACTGGCTGGAAAAAATGGATCTGGACAACTGGACCAGGCTGCTGGCCCTGATTGATCCTGAACAGATTCAGTTACATGCGGGGAAGATCTCCCAACAGGTATACAATGCCATCATTATCCTTTGCCATCGCCTGACGGCTATCGGGATAGATCCTTACCTGGTGCGCAAGATGCCGGCGATTGATGATAATAATTCGCCCTTCTTCCACTTAAACCGGCAGGTGGGCTTGTTTGTGAAAAAGCACCTGGATGATAAATCGCTGCAGCTCGACCAGGAAGAACTGATGGATGTGGTGAACACCATCGACCGCTGCGAACAGATCTTTACAGACATTCAAAACCAGAAAGACACGCTGGGCACCAGCCTTCACCTCACGTTTTTGCTAAAGCGCGCCCAGCAGCACATCGACCGGATCCGGCTTCTGTTGAAGCTTTTCCTCACCAGGCAGTACACAAATAAGATCGGTATTATTTCAAAGCTGGTGAAAGAGCTGGTAAAAGCGGAGCACACCAAGAACAGCGTCCGGAAATTTTTCCGGGAGAACACGAGCTTACTGGTTTCACGCATTGTGAGCCACACCTCGGAAAAGGGCGAGAGTTACATCGGCTTTTCGAATAAGGATAATTTTAAATTGTTCAAGTCGGCGATGGGTGGTGGCCTGGTCGTGGTGTTCCTGGTATACATCAAATACCTGATCCATCGCCTGCACCTATCTTTGTTTTTCGAAGGGTTTTTATTCGGCCTGAATTACGGAATAGGTTTTGTTCTCATGCATTTGTGGCATTATACGCTGGCTACCAAGCAGCCCGCGATGACGGCTTCCTACATTGCCGGGAACATTGATAACGCAGATGCGGACGTGAAACCCTGGCAGATTTTCAAGCAGATCATCCGCAGCCAGTTTGTGAGCCTTTTCGGGAACCTCGTGGTGGTGCTGCCTTTGTGTTTTCTGTCGGAGTGGATCATGAAGGCGTATTTTCATTTCTCGGTGTTTACGCCTTTGCAGGCCAATGTGCAGATGTACCTGAACCACCCGTTCTACAGCGGCTCGCTGGTGTTTGCGGGTATTGCAGGCGTAGCTCTTGCCTTGTCGGGTGTCATCATCGGCTACATCGACAACAAGGTGGTATACTCTGAAGTAGCGCAGCGGATCATCAAACATCCGAACTTCGATCCGCAGTACCGGCTGGGCAAGCGCCGTAAGCTGGCGGCTTTCGTCGAGAAGAATGCAGGTGCCATTATCGGCAATTTATTTCTGGGCTTTGCTTTGGGGATGGCGGGAAATATCGGTGAGTTCATCGGTATTCCGTTCGATATCCGCCACGTGACCATTTCTTCCGGGAATTTTGCCATCGCTCTCGGCAGCGGCTATGTGAAGGGCACGTCCTTTATTCTGACGGTGTTTGCCGGAGTGTTTATGATTGGGATCATCAACATTGCGTCGAGCTTCCTGATCTCCTTTGCCCTGGCCTGCCGCTCGCGCAACCTTTCCCTGATGCAATCGCTGAAGATATTGGTGGGATTGTCGAAGTAGGTTTATTGGAGCATGGATCAGGATACATCCCGAATGCGCTCGAAGTGGCAACCATCATTGACTTCGAGAGCCTCAGTCAACGAATTAAAAAAATAATCACATTTGATGTGATTAGGTGGTTGAGGCTCTCGAAACCACCGGTTGTCATTAAACAAACACAATCTCCTTTTCTTTCCTGGAAGTAATTTTTCCTACTTTGGAGAAGGACTGGTTATTTTTTTTGAAGAACTCATCCATGGCGACTTCATAGTGCTCATCCACGCTGATGAGTAACCCGCCGGAGGTTTGAGGGTCGCAGTAAAGCATGAAATCGAGATCGGCCATGCCTGTTGTGCGATGTGCCTGTGCATTGAAATTGCGGGTAGTATTATCCGGAAAAACAAATTGCGACATGTATTCTTTGACGCCGTTCATCACCGGCATATTTTCTTTTTCAATTACCGCCGATACGTTATTTCCCTCCAGCATCTCCAGTAAATGACCGGCAAAGCCGAAGCCCGTAACATCCGTCATGGCATGCACAAAGCCCAGCTGCCCGGCTTTTTCGCCGATGCTGTTGAGTGTGGAAGCGGTGCTCAGAAGCAGGGGATAATCCTCGGGTTTGAGAAGCCCACGCTTCAAGGCGGCACTCAGAATGCCTGTACCCAGGGGTTTTGTGAGGTAGAGGATGTCGTGCTCTTTCACCGTGTTATTTTTCTTCAGGTTTTCTTTCCGGATCTGGCCGGTGACGGCAAGCCCGAACAAAGGTTCCTGGGTATCGACGCTGTGTCCACCCGCTAATGGGATGCCGGCAGCGCTGCAGATTTCCTGCGCGCCCCTGATCACTTCTTTGGCTGCTTCCACCGGGATCTTATCCACCGGCCATCCCAGGATCGCTATGGCCATTAGGGGTTTCCCGCCCATGGCATATACATCGCTGATGGCATTGCAGGCGGAAATTTTTCCGAAATCGAAAGGATCATCGACGATGGGCGTAAAAAAATCGGTCGTGCTGATGATGCAATCACCGTTGTGCAGCTCGAAGACTGCCGCATCGTCTTTGGTCTCGTTGCCCACCAGCAGCTGGCCAAAGCTCATGGTTTGCCCGGTTCCTTTTAAGATCTCTTCCAGTACGGCCGGTGCTATTTTGCAGCCGCAGCCCGAGGCTTTGCTGTAGTGTGTGAGTTTGTAATCCATGTCAATGTAAAGATGAAATGATCTGTTGTACTTTTTGTGCATTGGCAAGCACATCCATCGTATCGGAAACTACCGGGATAATGGGTTGTTGCTTTTGGCTATAGGTATAGCCATACACTTTATCGTAATACTGCAGGGTAAGCCTTGCGGTATCATGCAGGTTGCCCTCGTCCAGGTATTGCAGGCATAGCTTGGTGTTGAGCAAGCCGAGCTGTTGGGCGATCTTCACCACGCAGGATTTCAGGGCCTCAATATCAGCGGTGGCATAATCCTTCACGAGGTTTTCGATGCGCAACTCAAACGGGATCTCGAGCTTAATGATCGTGGCCTGTTTCATCTGGAGCCAAAGCGCGTGAGGGATCCTGTTGTAGCCAATGCTCTTCGATTCGTCCTCCAGGATGACCGGCCTTGTGGGATCCTGTTCCGCAAATGCCTGGTATAAGTTGTGTTCGAAATTCTGCTGTGCCGGCTGTTTGTCTTCATTGATAGCGCCAAAAGCCGATCCTTTATGATTGGCCAGCCTTTCCAGGTCTACCGTTTGCACACCGTTTTTCGCCAGCTGTTTGATGATGTCTGTTTTTCCGCTCCCGGTATGCCCACCCAGGAGGATAAGTTGCTGCGGCTTGTTGAAATAGTTCAGGACATGGTTGCGGTAGCTTTTATAGCCACCTTTCAGGATCCTGGCCTGGAGCCCGGAGGTATTCATGAGCCAGGCGAAACTATTGCTGCGCATGCCTCCGCGAAAGCAATACACGAATACGTTCTTATTTTTGGAAAGCTGCCTGACCTCATTCACAAAGTTCACCATCTTGGGCGATACGATCTCGAGCCCGCGGGTGACGGCAGTGTCTTTGCCCTGTTGTTTGAAGAGCGTTCCTATTTCCGCGCGTTCGATGTCCTCAAACAAGGGGATATTCACCGCGCCAGGCAGGTGGCCTTTGTTAAACTCCACAGGAGCCCGTACATCCACAACCAGCTCCTGCCTGCTGTGGCTCAAAAAATCCTCTATCGTTAATGCCGGCGCCGTCATCAGGGCGAAGCTACAGTTTATTTTGAGATTATAATAACTGCACTGTTTTCTTATTCCAGGGTTGCTTGCTATTATCTGAATTTTTTGGCGTTGCCTTCGGCCCGGGCTATCACTGCAATTCCCGCATGAAAAATGCGGGAGATTTCCGTTCTATCCCTAACGCGGGCTTAGCTCAAAATGTCGGATGTGCCGTGCATTGAAAAGATTGCAGCGTAAGCCTGCGCCAGGGACGGAGCCATTTGTCTGAGCTCCTTTGTTTTCTCCCTGCGCGCGCAGGAGCTTTAACGGCAGGTGCGTAGGGAGAAAACAAAGAGCGAGTGGCGAGGGCCCGCCCGGGCGCCCAATTATATATATGCCCTATGTGCCGGAAGCATAGTTGAGGAGTTTTAGTTTAAATAATCGTAAATCGTTACAGGTGAATGGCATTTGCCCGCAGGCAAGGTATTCTTTTTGTTAAATCCGGGTTATAAAAGGCCTATTGTTAAAATCTTGTTAATTGAAAGGGGCGATAGGAACACAATATTTTGGATTTTGTAACTTAAATTGTATAATATTGTAATAATGAAACTATCCAGACTCTTCACCGTTATTGTTTTATTGCTTTGTTTTGGAGCTGGAAATGTGGCTATGGCCCAGGTAAAAGGGGGCAGAAAAAGAGAGCACCGCAACCAAAGAAGCGGTGGCGGGTTTCATTTCAGGAAAAGTACCGGCCATGCCGATGCTTTTGCCAAAGGCGGTCAGAAGCGCAGCCTTTTTGCCCGGATCTTCAAAGGAAATAAAAGCGGAAGCGCCTGGGTTTATAAGAAAACCAAGCCGGGCATGAAACAGAACAAGGAGCAGCCTAAGCTTTTTACACGCAACCGTACGAAGGCAAAACGCTACAGGGACGGCATTCTGGCAAGGCAGAACCACCAGCGAAGCGCCAGGCGTGTGAGGGGAAACAGCAGTTTCAGCAAATCCAAACGCTAATGTGAACTAAAAACGATAAATTAATCCCGGTTGAATAGCCGGGATTTTTTATTTTTGCGGCACAACGCATGACATGGCTGTGCCATCCCGGTGACGGATTCGAAGCAAGCTGTATCAATTAATAAAATAGTAAGATCTCTACATGAATATATTAGTTTTAGGATCGGGTGGAAGGGAACATGCCTTCGCCTGGAAACTGGCCAAAAGCAAGCAACTTGAGAACCTCTACATTGCCCCGGGTAATGCAGGAACGGCCCAGTGCGGTACAAATGTGAATATACAGGCCACCGATTTTGAAGCAGTGAAGAACCTGGTTTGGGAAAAAAGCATCGACCTGGTGCTGGTTGGTCCGGAAGATCCGCTGGTGCAGGGCATTCATGATTATTTTCTGAATGATGAGGTACTGAAAGAGATCCCGGTGATCGGTCCGAAAAAAGACGGCGCCCAGCTCGAAGGCAGCAAGGATTTCAGTAAGCAGTTTATGCTCAGGCATGGGGTACCTACGGCGGGCTACAAAAGCTTTACCAAGGATAATATCTCAGAAGCGGCTGCTTTCATCGATGGCCTGACGCCTCCTTACGTATTAAAGGCCGATGGCCTGGCAGCCGGGAAGGGCGTGCTCATCATCGACGATAAGGAAGAAGCCAAACGCGAGCTGGAAAACATGATCCTCAATGCCAAGTTCGGGAAAGCGGGGAATACCGTGGTGATTGAAGAATTCCTGAAAGGCATCGAACTCTCGGTATTTGTGCTCACGGATGGAAAATCCTATAAATTACTGCCGGCGGCCAAAGATTACAAACGCATCGGCGTGGGCGATACAGGCCTTAATACCGGTGGCATGGGCGCGGTGAGCCCGGTTCCTTTTGCGGATGACGCGTTTATCAAAAAGGTGGAAGAGCAGATCGTGAAGCCAACCATCAGCGGATTGCTGAAAGACGGTATTGATTACCGTGGCTTTATTTTTATAGGCCTGATGAATTGCGACGGCGAGCCTAAGGTGATTGAGTATAACTGCCGCATGGGCGATCCGGAAACCGAAGTGGTGATCCCACGCATCGAATCGGATCTGCTGGACCTTCTGCAGGGTGTAGCTACACAGACACTTCACGAAAAACACTACAGTGTCACCACGGATATTGCAACTACCGTGGTGCTGGTATCGGGTGGCTATCCGGAAGACTATGAAAAACACAAAGTGGTTTCGGGGCTTGATGGCATCCACAACAGCCAGGTGTTTCATTCCGGAACCTCTTTAAAAGACGGAGAAGTGCTTACCAATGGCGGCCGTGTGTTTGCGGTGACTTCTTTCGGGAAAACGATTTCCGAAGCGGTGAGCAAAAGCTTTGAAACGGCAGAACAAATTTCCTACGATAAAAAATATTACCGTTCAGATATCGGGAAAGACCTGATTGACTGGAAGGGCTGATTTTAATAATAGAACGCTGATGGCCCAGATTATACACAAATAGGAACGCTGATGACGCAGCTGGTTATGATTTTGTGAGATTTTAATGCAGTAAAGCCTGATTTATATTATTCTAAATCTGAGGAGTCTGCGGGCCATCACCCTTACCATGTTTTAATCCTAATTATTCTGCCTGCGGATTTTAATGGCTTCGGCGAAGCTGATGGAGTGGATCTTGGAGTCGAGCCAGGCGTAGAAGTTGAAAAACTCCAGGGCATTTTTTTCGTACTTGTCCTTAAACACCTGCTGCAGCTCTTCCTTGAACTTCACATAAGTTTCCTTTTGCTTGCTGTCGCGTTTGGAGAGCGCAATCTTTTTAAAGTAGTCGAGGAACACCGATTCGAAGCGGTATTGTTTTTTCTGGTTATTGAAAAAGCGGACGCTTGATTTGTAGATATAGGCCAGCAGGTCATCGTTCCCCAGCTCGAAGTGTACAATAAGGTTGATGAGCTTGGCAATGCGGATGGTGTCCTGCCTCAGGTCATCGTAATTGGTATTGATGATCTTGTTGAGCCACACGAGCGCCTTGTTGTATTCGCCCACGCCGAAGTAGATCATGCTGATGATGTGGTAGATTTTTACCAGCTCTTCATTGTTGATCTTGGTTTCGTATTTGTCGAGGCCCTTGATAATGTAAGGAATAATGTTCTTGGCTTTATCATGCTGCCCGATGAAGGCATACAGCGTGATCTCGGCAATGTAGGACTGTATGAAAATAGCGATCTGCAGATCGATGGCATTGAAATACTTGTTCAGCGAAAGCGATTTGAGCTTGTCGATGAGCTTAAAGCCGTCATTGTATTGTTTCTTAATGGCAAAATGACGCACGAGAAACCCATGCGTCATGATGTAATAATCCGGCATCTCGGAAATAATTTCCGGGCGGTTTTCCATCAGGATGATCAGCTCCGTGAAAGCCTTGTACGCCTCGTCGGTTTCGGTGATGAGCCTGTTGCACAAGCCGATGATGTACAGGTAGATGATCCGGGACTTGTAGGTAAGCTGCCCGGTGGTAGCCGAGATCTGCTTGGTGGCCTTGATCACTTCGCTGATCTCTTTCACATCTTCCTTGCTCCTGGCAATCATCATACGCGATGATACATTGTTGAGCTTGGCGAGCTGCACCTCGTAAGCCGAAAAATTCTCGATCTTGTTGAAGACATCGTTCTCTTCCTCGATCAGCTCTTTCAGTGTGCGGTAGTTGATGTCGCCGAAATGCGCTTCCATATCAATGAGCACTTTTTCCAGCTCAATAATTTCGAGCAGGCTGTAAAAGAGCTCAAAATCATGCGCCTTTTTTTTGATAATGCTTAGCTGTTTGCGCGATTGCTTGTAGAGCGATTTGTTGAAGAGGAGCTGGATATTCTTAATGTCCTCATCGATCTTGGCGCTGGTTACGGTTTCGTAGCGGTGAAAGCGAAGGCTTTTAAGAATGTGGTGAAGAAGCTGGTTTTTTTCGGAGGCAAAGTGCTGAACGAAAATCTCTTTTTTGAAATGGTCTTTTACTTCTTCTTCGTCATAGGCCTCCTGGTTCTGGATATAGTTGAAAAGCTTAATATAGTTCTTGTCGCCCGCCTGCAGGGAGGAGAGCAGCGTGAACTTTTTTTCCTCTTCCGGCGATAAGGATTTGATCAGGTCGAATAATTGATTGGTTGGTTTCATACGGGATGTCCTTAATTTTTCCAGGCTTCTAAAAATTTGCCCTGCATGATTACATTCATCGGTACTCCTTTGATCTTGGATTCCAGGTAGCTTTCAATGTCAAAATAGAAGCTCACGTTTTTCTCATGCGGATCCTTCATGAGCTCATCCACCTCTTTTTTGAAGTTCAGGAACACCTCTTTTTCATTGCCTTTTCCACTCAGTTTCAGCTCCGATAGTTTCTCGATATAGGTCAGGATCAGTTTTTCTGTTTTGAACAGCGAGGTCTGTGTTTTGTAGTATTCTTTCAGGGAGGCGATGATATAGGTAAGCTGCCTGAAATTATTGAGCTCGTAGTTGAGGCCGATGTTGATGATTCTTGCAAAGGACTGCAAATCCTGGCGCAGGAGCTTATCGCCTTCCGACAGCACGCGCGTGATGTATTTGAAGCCCGTTTCAAAATCCCCGGCATAGGTGTACATGATCGCAATGTTGTAATAGAAAATCAGTACTTCCTCCTTATTGATCTTGCCACGGAAATCCTGCAGGCCTTTTTCGATGGCCGATACAATTTTTCTTGCCTCGTCGAACCTTCCGCTGTCGGTATAGGTAATGAGCTCGGCATTATAGGTAGAGGTAAAGATCTTGAGTTGCAGATCAGTGGTATTAAAGGCCTTCAGGTTCATCTTGCTGCGCAGCTGCGCAATGTATTCGTGGCAGGATTTGAATTTCTTGTCTTCGTAGGCAATGCTGATGAGGTTGTTGATGGCGGTGAGGTAGCGTTTCGGCATCTCCTCGATCATTTCGGGATGCTTGTTCATCAGGTCGAGGATGAGGTGGCACTCCTTATTACGGTTGCTATTGTCCTGTTTTTTTGCGAAGAGCAGCAGGCGGCAATTGTGGTAAATGATGAGCGCCTTTGTGCATTTGATCTCGTTCGTGTTTTTCAGAAGAGGGGACGTCAGGTATTCCTCCACCTTTTGCAGGTCCTTATTGGTCTTGGCTTTGGTGCTTTCCCGGGCCATGAGGTTCACCGTGGAAAATAAGATGGAATACTCGCCCAGGTTCCTGGCTTTTTCAATCACATCACGGCTTTCTTTCACCAGGTTTTCGATGGTGTTGTTCTTGATGTTGAATTGCGTTTCAATGGTGATCAGCAGTTTCTCGAGGCTGATGAGCTCCAGGATAAAATGGAAGCGTTCGAAGCGGTATGCTTCCTGCTTTTGCTTGTTGAGGATCTTGCGGCATTGCTTGTACTGCGCCTTGTCAAACAAATTCAGGATGTTGGTGATCTCATCCTTGATAACAAAGGAGGCATTATTTTCCGCATGAAAAGAACGGAGGCATTGAAGAATGAAATTGTAAAGCGTTTCCGACGATTGTACGGTAATGTCTTCCGTATAGCTTTTGGCCTTTTTGATTTTTGTGAAGACATCCTCCGTAAACTCTTCCTCCTTTTCAATGTCGTTGAACAATGTGACAAGGTTGTTCGGCAGATCGGTCGCTGCCGCATTGAGCTTTAAAAACCGCTTTTCGGATTTGGAAAGGGATTTAACCAGATCGAACAGATCGTTTTTTGAAATTAGATTCATGTTTTTGGAAAACAGTTGTGTGTCATATATTATTGAATTCCTATCTGGTCATTCTTAAAATGTAAGTAAATTTAAGTAAATTAGTTCAAAATTTATGGAATGAAATCTATTTACTCCCTCTTTTTTATTTTTTTGGGTTTAAACATCAGCTGCCTGCAGGCCCAGGTTGCCAACTGCCAGTCTCAGCGCCAGTCTGCCGCCGCCGCTATTTATTATTCTGCCGAAAACCTGAGAAGCGATACGATGGATGTGATTAAATACACGATCAACCTCGATATGACGGATTATGCCGGGCAAAAGATCAGCGGGAATACGATCGTCCGTTTTGCCCCAAAGCTCAACGCCCAGAACAAAATCCGCCTCGACCTGCTGAAAATGACCATCGACAGCGTGAAGCAAAATACCACCTTGTTAACTTACACGTATAACGATACCGTGCTCAAAGCCAATTTGCCGGTAGCGCTCAATACCACCGATACCAGCGAGCTAACCGTGTTTTACCATGGCCATCCGCAGGGCGATCCTGCCGGCTGGGGCGGCTTTTCCTTCAGCGGAACCTATGCCTATAACCTTGGTGTGGGCTTCGGTGCCAAGCCTCATAACTATGGGCGTGTGTGGTTTCCCTGCTTCGATAATTTTGTAGAGAAATCCCTGTATGAGTTCAATATCATCACTGATCCCGCCAAAGCTGCTTATTGCAATGGCGTGCTCATTTCTGATATCACGCTGGCGGGCAAGCGAACCCGGAAATGGGTGCTCGACAAAGCCATTCCTTCTTACCTGGCTTCGGTAGCAGTGGCCGATTATACGCAGGTGAACTGGAACATTGCCGGCGCGCTAGGTAACATTCCGGTGATACTGGCAGCCCGGGCTGCCGATACCACCGCACTCAAAAACGGCTTTGTGCATTTGCCCAATGCGGTACAGGGCTTCGAATCTTATTACGGGCCTTATGTCTGGAACAGGGTGGGCTATTGCCTGGTGCCTTTCAGCAGCGGCGCCATGGAGCATGCCACCAATATTGCGTATCCGCAGGCTGCTATCGGGAGCCTCACCTACGAATCGGAGCTGATGGCGCATGAGCTGTCGCATCACTGGTGGGGCGATCTGATGACCTGCGAAACACAGGAAGACATGTGGCTCAACGAGGGCATGGCCAGCTACAGCGAACGCCTTTTCCTGGAGTATACATACAACTACGCGCGTTACCTCGACGAGGTGAAATCGGTGCATGACGACATGGTTAAATTTGCGCACCTGAGGGAAAAAGGCTTCAGGGCAGTGTCAGGAGTTCCGCATCAGTACACCTACGGAGACCACGTGTACCGCAAAGGAGCCGATGTGGCGCATACGCTGCGGAGCTACATGGGCGATGCCGCTTTTTTTGCCGGGCTGAAATATGTGATGCAGCAAAAGGCTTACAAAAATATGAACAGCATTGAGTTCCGCGACCTGCTCCAGGCTTCGTCGGGGCAGAGCCTGACCGATTTTTTCAGCAACTGGGTCATGGCGGGCGGCTGGCCGCATTTCTCTATTGATTCAGTAAAAACGACGGGGACCACAGCGCCTTATATCTCGGTGGTGTATGTGAAACAAAAATTATTCGGGGCGCCTTCCTTATATACGAATGTCCCTTTGGAGCTTACCTTTATGAATGCTGCCTGGAACAAGGAAGTGAAAACCATCAGCATGAGCGGCGCTACTAAATCCTTTACGCTGCAAACGAATCTAAAGCCCGTATACACAGGCATCAACGTAGAGTCGAAGATCAGCGATGCCATCTCTTCCGAATACAAAACCCTGAAAACCGCCAATACAACGACTTACGGACTGGGAAGGGCGACCTTGCTGATCTCGGATAAAGGCCAGGATTCCACCTTTTTGAGGATAGAGCATAACTTTGCAAGCCCCGATCCGGTTAAGAATAATATCAACCATTTCCGCCTGAATACGCAGCATTACTGGAAAGTGGATGGCATCATCACCAGCGGTTTTGTGAGCAAGTTGCGCCTCAATTACGATGGAAATAAAACCACGTCGGGCAACAGCTACCTCGATACCTGCCTCACAAAGATTAACGGCGACAGCATCATTGTGCTTTACCGGAAAAATGCCGCCGATGACTGGCGGGAAGTAAGCCACTACAGCAAGCTCAAGATCTCTGCGAAGACAGGCTTTGTAACCATCGATACCCTGAAAAAAGGAGAGTATGTGTTTGCAAACGGGAAGAGCAGCGTGATCATTGGCATGGACGAAAAAATCCAACAGCCGGCTAAAGTTGCCTTGCAGGTCTTTCCTAATCCCAGCGCTTCCGTTCTCACGATCCGGCTCGAAGGAAGCGATGTGCCGAAATCCGCCATCCTCGCTATTTTTGATCAGGCCGGGAGGCTGGTGATGAGCCAGGAGAAAGCCGGCTTATTGAACCAGGTTTCGGTGTCAGAGCTGCCCTCCGGAATGTACCAGGTATGCCTGAGCAGCTCAGGGCAGGTAATCGGTACGGCTTCTTTTGTGGTGGAACGTTAATTGGTTCTAAGCGCCAAGCGCCTGCATCATGGCTTTGGCTTTCAGCAGGCATTCCTCGTATTCATCTTCCGGCTTGCAGAGGTCTGTAATAGCGCTGCCTACCGTAAAGCTCAGGTAGCCTGTGGCGGCATCGTAAAAAACGCTGCGGATCAGCACATTCAGATCGAAATCGCCATTGGCTTTGATGTAACCCAATGAACCGGAATAAGGACCGCGGTTGTAGGCTTCGTACTGGTCGATGAGCTGCATGGCCCTGTATTTGGGAGCGCCTGTCATGCTGGCCATCGGGAAAGTGGCGGCGATGATGTCATCAAAAGAGGTGTTTGGTTTCAGGGAGCAGCTGACGGTACTCACCATCTGGTGCACCTGTTGGTAGGATTCAATGTCAAATAATTTGTCCACGTTTACAGAGCCTCTTGTGGCCAGGCGCGACAAGTCGTTGCGTGATACATCCACGATCATCACATTTTCGTTGCGCTCTTTAAGGTTGTGATAGAGCTCCTCTTTGATCTGCTGGTCTTCGCTGTCCGTTGCGCCCCTGCGGGCAGTTCCTTTAATGGGCTTGGTGAGCAGGCGATCGCCCCGCTTCGAGAGGAATAGCTCAGGGCTGGAAGAAATGATGTATTGATCGCCCAGTTTCAGCAGGGCAGAGTAGGAGGCATTGCTGATGCCGTTCAGCGTTTGATAGAGTTGTACAGGATCTATTTCCACATCAGAAGCTTCAAAGGTCATGCAGTAGTTGATCTCGTAAATATCGCCCAGCTGAATGTGTTTTTTTAAGGCATTGACATGGGTGATGTATTGCTCTTTGCTGACTACCTGATTCAGGAGAATTTTTTTTCCGGACCTTTGTCCCGCCCCAATATCCGCGGGATTCAGGGCGATCACCTTTTCCGCTTCGATTAAGAGCCGTTTTGGAAAACGTAAAGGATTCAGCTCTTTTTCCGGGAATTTTTCCAGCGTGTTTTTGTAATCGTAGTTGATAAAGGCGATGTAATTTTTGCCGGCTTCCGGCGTCTCCACAGGATCTTTTCCGGATACGAACAAGAGCTGTTCAAAGCCCTCGAGGCCATTGGAATTGTAGAGTGCCGCTACCGGGTACTGTTGGAAATATGTTGAAAGGCCTTTAATAGATCAGAGAGTAAATGCGTTGAATGCCGATAAATTTACAGAATCTAAGCCGACAAAAAATGAAAAACCTCTTTTCCGACTTTTCTGTTTGTATGTGGGAAATACTTGAAATGGCCATGAACAGTGAGACTGTGGACTTTTATCTACAGGTAATTTTACCCTAAGTATAGATGAATTTATAGTAGAAATACGGATGATTTTGCGTAAAAACACCTAGGGGTAATGTGTTGTGGTTTTATGCAACTTAAATGTAACTTTTACTTGTCTAATAATTAACATTTGGGTGAAAGTATTTTTTAAATGAGTGAGTAATGTGTTCTTGTTAGTCAGCTCGGGAATCAGGATTGCTATTTTCCATTAATTTTAGTATAATAAATTTTTGGTTATGAAAAAAGTGATCCCCTTTATAGTGACAGCCCTGTTTTGCATTCAAGGGCTTAAAGCCCAGAATGTAGGTGTTAACAGCACCGGAGCTGCTCCTGATGCCAGTGCGATGATGGATGTGGCTTCCGCTAATTCGGGTATGCTCATCCCACGTGTAGCACTTACGGCGATTAATGCCGCAGGTCCTGTCGCTGCTCCTGCAAATTCGTTACTGGTGTATAATACCGCTACAGCAGGTACTTTTCCAAACAATGTGATCCCGGGTTATTATTACTGGGAATCGGCCAGCAGCAAATGGCAGCGTTTGGTGTCCGGTTCCTACCTCAATAGCGCTTCTATTTCGGCAATCGGTAAATTTTATTCTACCCTCTCCTGGACGGGTACCTGGTCCAATAACACCTATATCACGTTTGTGATCACCGATGCCAATATGGTGTGTAATGCCTCCAATGCTTCTGTGGCCTTTGTGTCTTTTGATTGTACCAATACAAATGCCCTGATGGGTGGCTTTACCATACGAAGTGTAAAATGTAATGCCGGCAATATTGCCATTACAGTTGTCAACAACACC
>CAZIYT010000011.1:0-17741 GCA_964543545.1 uncultured Flavobacterium sp.
ACGAAGTGTAAAATGTAATGCCGGCAATATTGCCATTACAGTTGTCAACAACACCGGCTCAAATTTTTCTGCAGGAGGTATTCCTATTACTTACGCCGCATTTTATTAAGATCATGAAGCAGGTATTCCTTATCCCTTCCTTTTTTTGTGCCCTGGGCTCTTTTGCACAGAACACTTCCCTAAGCTCGGACAAAAAGGTCCTGTTAGCGCCCCTGGTCGTGGAATCCACAGATCCCGGGAATGCGGAGGTCATCCTGTCGGATGCGGTACCTGTAAATGGACAGAAATACGAAACCTCTCAACGGCATACCTTACAACTGATTCCTGTGACTGATACTTCTGGAAAAGTTGTTGGTACAACACATGAGGCAACGCTGATTCCGTCGGAAACGGCCTCGCCCTTGCCGGCTTCAGCATCCACCACGTCCCAATCCGATAAACTGATCCTTATACCCGTCAATACTCAAAAGCCGTGAAAAGAACAGCATTCCTCTCTATACTGACGCTTCTTTCCGGAGCTGCTTTCTCCCAGGGTTTGATCAACAATGGTGCGAGGATCGTGTTTTCCGGTGCGGCGCAGATTTATATCGACGGCAGTACAGGGCATTATACCAATCAATCAACCGGGCAGATCACACCAAGCGCAAGCAGCACAATCAGCCTCGTGGGAAACTGGATCAACAATCCAAGCCCTGCGAATAACGCGTTCAGCGCCGATGGCGGTGGTGTGGTGCTTTTAGGCGCTGCACAAAGCATTGGCGGCTCTTCGCCTACAGCTTTCAACAACCTTAGCCTGGCAGGCAGCGGCGTGAAAACCCTGGCTGTGAACCAGAATACTGTCGGAGGGCAATCGGCCTTTGCCGGTGTCTTGTCGGTAGGCGCTTCTACCCTGGACCTGAACAGCAACAATTTAAATATCACCAACAGTGCTGTGGGCGCTATTACCCGCAGCAGCGGATACATTATCAGCGAAACGCCTGCGGCAACCAATCCAAGCACCATTCGCTGGTACCATCGTACGGTAGGCGGCTCCAAAGTCTATCCTTTCGGTGTTGCCGGTTCCTACATCCCTTTCACCTTTAATATTACAGGCGCCATGGCCAATGCATCGGCCTATGTTGAAGTATCCACGCGGGCCACAGCGTCCTCCAACAATCAACCCTGGGCAAGCGGCGTGTCGCACATGTATTCTCCCAATGTACCTTATACCGACGGAAGCATCCCTGCGGTGATCGACCGCTGGTGGCAGGTGAATAATAGCCATGCCGTTACAGCTAATGCGACCTTCAGTTACCGCGGATCGGAAAATACGCTGAATCCTTTATACAACAATGGGATGATCGGGGCTCAATACTGGGCCGGTGGCTGGCTTCCCGATAATGCCAACCTCGGGAGCGCCGCAGCGGTTACTTCCGGTGTGGGCTCTGTGACGGCATCGAACCTGAGCACCTTCGGTCCCTGGGTACTTACGTCCTTATTATCACCCCTGCCTGTTGAGCTGATCTCTTTCGAGGGAACCTGTTCCGGCGACGAGATTACCCTGAACTGGTGCACGGCTTCCGAATCCAACAGCGACTATTTTTCGGTGGAGCAATCCATTAATGGGGTTGATTTTATTTCCGTAGGGAATGTGGCCGGTGCCGGGACCAGTGGCGAAAAGCACTGCTACCAGTACAAAACAGCAGCAATGAGCGATGGCATCCATTATTTCCGCCTTCGTCAAACCGACAAAAATTCCAGGAGTGAAACGTTCCAGATCATTTCAGTGGCTGCCTGCGATAGCCGGCAGGATCATATACTCATTGCCAGCGATGGCGGAAAAGAATTCGGTGTGCTCTATCATGCTTCTTCCGATCAATCGCTGGATGTCGCCATTCACAACACCCTGGGCCAGCTTGTAGAAGCAAGAACCATCCGTGTGGCGAAAGGGTATAACAATGTCCGCGTCGATGCAGGAAATTTACCGGAAGCGGTTTATTATGTGAGCGTTTTCAATGCTTCGCAGCCACTCATCACGAAAAAAATCGTGGTATCACATCATTAATCTCAGTTTAAGAAATAAGCTTAAGGCCTTACGATTCCCACTACGTTGAGGTTAAGCAGGCGCGAAAAAGAATTTACGACAAAGCAATTCTTTTAACCGTTTCCACCCAGTCGTCGCTACTGTTGAGGCTTTCCACCAGTTGGATCTTTTCGCCGCCATGCTGATGAAAAATTTCCTGGTACTCTGTGCCGATCTCATAAATTGTTTCCAGGCAATCGGCGGTGAAGGCCGGTGAAAACACGAGGAGCTTTTTCATGCCTTTTTTGGCGAGGTCTTCCACCACCTTGTCGCTGAAAGGCTTCAGCCATTTGTCGTCGAGGCGGCTCTGGAAGCTGAGTGTGTATTTATCTTCCGGGATATTGAGCTTCGCCGCAACGTCTTTCGTGGTTTGGTAGCAGGCCGCTTTGTAGCAGTAGTAATTCTCATCGGTAAGGCCGTCTTCACAATGATGATCCTTGCAGAGGTAGCCATCGTTGTATACCTTGTCTACCTGCCTTTCCGGCAAGCCGTGGTAGCTGAAGATCACATGGTCATAGGCTGATAGATCATGCTGCTTTCCGCGATTCACAATGCAATCGATATAGTCGGTGTTATCGTAATACTGGCTGATGATCTTTAATTCGGGGATCACCCACCACTTGCTCACAATTTCCATGAAGCGTTGCAGGGCACTGCCGGTGCTGCTGGAGGCGTATTGAGGAAACAGGGGGAAAACGATGATCTTGTGATAGCCTTCTTTTTTCATGCGTTCCAGCACAGTTTCCATGCTGGGTTTCTGGTAACGCATGGCCAGCTCTACCGTGTAATCGCTGCCTACCGCCAGCTGCAGTTTTTTGGCAAGGTCGGTGCTGTGCTTCAGCAAAGGAGAGCCCGTGGTTTCGTCCCAGATGGCTTTGTATAATTTAGAGGAATTGCCTGCCCTGAAGGGAACGATGACGCCGTTCACCAATAAGGTACGCGACAGCCAGGGAATATCGATGACACGTTCGTCGTTCAGGAATTGGGTGAGGTATCTTCTCACATCTCCTTTCATCGGACTATCCGGTGTTCCTAAATTCAATAAAAGAATGGCTGTTTTCTGTTTCATGTCATTAACGCGTTTAACCGCAAAGCACGCAAAGGTATTTTTTTTAGCAGAGTTCGCAAAGAGGGAACAAAGATTATTTGAGATTGTTGAACAGCATCAATTCTTTAGGTATCCATCCTGCTCTTTACGCTTTGTTTCTCTGCATTCTCGGCAGCTAAACAAATGGAAATATATTTCTATAATCCCCGATTTTTCAGCATTTTTGCCGTATGAACCCAAGCCAACAAACAGAGAAAGGACCTAAGCGTATTGCCGTGATGGGAAGCACCGGAAGCATTGGTACGCAGGCGCTGGAAGTGATCCGCGATAACCCCTCGCATTTTGAGGCGGAAGTGCTGGTTGCTCATTCCAATGCCGATCTCCTGATCCAACAAGCCATCGCGTTTAAGCCCAATGCGGTGGTAATCTGCGATGAAAGCAAATACCAGCAGGTGAAAGACGCGTTGTTTTCGCACGATGTGAAAGTGTATGCGGGCGAAGCCTCCATTGAGCAGATCGTGGAGATGGAAACCATCGACATGGTGCTGGCGGCCATTGTGGGTTATGCGGGGCTTGCCTCGACGTTAAATGCCATTAAGTACAAAAAACAGATTGCCCTGGCCAATAAGGAAACACTGGTGGTGGCAGGAGATATCGTTACGAAGCTCGCGTTTGAAAACGGCGTGAATTTGTACCCGGTAGATTCCGAGCACTCTGCTATTTTCCAATGCCTGGCGGGAGAGTTTCATAACGAGATCGAGAAGATCTATCTAACGGCCAGCGGCGGCCCTTTCCGTGGAAAGGACAGGGCTTTTCTTGCCGGTGTGAAAAAAGAACAGGCACTCAAACATCCGAACTGGGTGATGGGCGCCAAGATCACGATCGACTCTGCAAGCCTGATGAACAAAGGGCTTGAGGTGATCGAGGCCAAATGGCTGTTTAATTTAAGGCCGGAGCAGATTGACGTGATCGTGCATCCACAGAGCATCGTACACAGCATCGCACAGTTTACAGACGGCAGCATGAAAGCCCAGATGGGCCTGCCTGATATGAAATTACCGATCCAGTATGCGTTTACGTATCCCGACCGGATCAAAAGCCATTTTCCACGCTTCGACTTTTTGAAATACCCTGATCTTAGCTTTGAGAAAGCGGACACGTCTGTGTTTCGCAATTTAGGTCTGGCCTTTGACGCGATGCTCAAAGGCGGTAACATGCCCTGTGTGCTCAATGCCGCCAATGAGGTGGTGGTTCAGGCATTCCTGGAAGACCGCGTGGGCTTTTTGCAGATGAGCGATGTGATCGCCTCCTGCCTGGACCGGATGCCTTTCATCAAAACGCCTACGGTAGATGACTACAGGCAATGCGACAAGGAAACACGCCTGCTCGCCAAAGAGTTACTCTCAAAATAAAAGATGAAAGGGCTGGTGGTGTAGATCGCCTTCCCGTTGAGATTGTCTTATCGCTTGCGCACAGGTAAAGCGCTCTATTTAAAACACAGCCCGGAAGCTGTGTTTTTTGCTTTCGGAAGGCCCAAAATTCTCTAAAATCGGGAATTTCTTGCCCTTACTTGGCTATACATTAGTATATTCGTAAATTATTTAAAAAAAACAGGAGCATAACCGTTTATGGGAACCTTTATCAATATTGCACAATTTATTACAAGCCTTGGATTGCTGATCTTATTGCATGAGTTCGGACATTTTATTGCCGCCCGCGCCTTCAAGATCCGTGTCGACAAGTTCTATTTATTCTTTGACTTTTTATTCCCGCTTCCGGGAGTGTTGAACTTCGCTATTTTCAAAAAGAAGATCGGCGATACGGAGTACGGCCTGGGCTGGTTCCCGATGGGCGGTTATGTGCAGATTGCCGGGATGATCGATGAGAGCCTCGACACAGAGCAAATGAATAAGCCGGCAGAACCCTGGGAGTTCAGGGCGCATCCGGCCTGGCAACGGCTCATTGTAATGCTTGGCGGTATCATCGTCAATGTATTGCTGGCATTTCTTATTTATGCGATGATCCTGTTTACCTGGGGCGAGAAAAAAATTCCGATGAGCAGCCTCAAAGACGGCATCGAATGTTCCGACTCTTTAGGTATGGCTGTTGGTTTCCGTACCGGCGATAAAATTATTTCGGTAGATGGAAAGCCGGTGAAATACCTCGATGACCTGCGCATCGAGATCCTCCTGGGGCATACGGTTCAGATCGACCGTGCCGGACAAAAAGTAGAGGTTGTATTGCCAAAAGATTTTATCGACCAGATTGCAACTTCCGAGAAATTCGGTTTTGGAATGCCACGTCAGCCCTCACAGTTTTTAGCCTTCAAAGAGGATTCCCAGAACAAGATGGTGCTGCTTCAAAAAGGAGATAAGATCACAGGAATCAACGATTCGATCAAGGTGCAATACCGCGATGAACTGGTGACAGGGATCAAACCGTTTGCCAATCATACCATCAGGCTTAATGTCTTAAGAGGTTCAGATACCTTATCTGTTCCGGTCAAAGTTTCAGATAAAGGATTACTGAATGCTTCCATTGGGGTTGAAGACCTTCAGAAAGCCGGGATCATCTCCGTAGAAACCAAAGAATACGGCTTCTTCGAATCCTTTCCTGCGGGAGTAGCCTTAACCTTCGACAAGCTCGATTTTTATGTGAGGCAGTTCAAGCTCATCTTTACGCCAAGTACCGGTGGCTACAAGCACATCGGTGGCTTTAAGTCGATGGCCAAGATGTTTGGTGACGAATGGATCTGGGAAGATTTCTGGAACCGCACGGCTTTCCTATCCATCGTGCTGGCCTTTATGAACCTGTTGCCGATTCCGGCGCTGGATGGCGGCCACGTGGTATTTACGCTGTATGAAATGATCACGCGCCGCGCGCCGAGTGTGAAAGTGCTCACCTATGCGCAGTATGTGGGCATGGCCATTTTACTCACGCTCATGTTGTATGCCAACCTGAACGATTTTCTGCATTTTTTTAAGTAACCTTTCCGCATTTTTAAAGTTATAAAGGACCAATGATACAAGCACTGCCATATACACGCCTGTGGGTTCTGATGCTTTTATCATGCATCCTCTGCCTGCCGCTCAGAAGCCAGGACAAGACCATCAGCAGCGGTACTGTTGCGGCGACTAACAGCGGTCCTAAGAAGCATAAGATCATGATCGTGCCCTTCGAAAGCAGGATGTACCTGAGCGAGATCGATTTTCAGATCAACAAGGAATCAAAGCTCAGCGCCAAACAAATTAAGAGCCTCATGCGCGACGGCATGAACGAGCAATTGTATAAAAAGCTGAAATCCAAAATGGGCGTGGTCGACCTGCTGGACGATACCGTGAAAACCAAAAAGGACCTCGAGGATATTTACCGTTTTTTGAGCTACCAGTACCAGAAAGTTCCTGACCAGGCGCATTACAAAGCACCTGAAAAAGAAAAGCAGCAAAAGTCGATTGAAAAAGGGCAGCTGAACGTAGAAAGCAACAACGACGCACGTTTCATGAATGCCAAGATTAAGAGTGCTTCCCTGGTGCCTTACCTGTACGGAAAATATAAAACCGATCTTTACCTTTTTATCAATGAGCTCGACATTAAAGCCCTGAACGGCCCTGCTGCCGACATGAGCCCGAGTGCCGCCCGGAAAATCGTGCTGCATTATACCGTGTATACCTACGATGCCAAAGAGATCAATTCCGGTATCGCGGAAGTGGACCTTCCTTCTTCAGTTAACAATCCCAACAAGATCATTAATTCCTATTTCAGCCAACTGGCCGATATGATAGCCGCAAGGATTGACAAAGCCCTGCTTTCTGTTAAATAATTAGGAAAAGGCAGTTGTTAATAAGTCCTGCAACACGCGTTTCCTTTTAAGGCTAATCCCTTTATTTTTGTTTTATCAAATGCATTTAGCACCTGTCGGTATGCCGGAGAAAGGAAAGCCGTAGGGTGTCATATCAATTATTCGACTATGAAATACATCTTTATAAGCCTGTGGGCATTGGCCCTGATTGCAAGCTCTTGTGTACCGCAGAGAAAACTGGAAGAAACGGAAGCCAAGCTAACCGATTGTGAAACTTCCTTATCGGCCGCCAAAAAGTCGGGCCAGGAATGTGAAGCGGCTTTAGCGGAAGCGAAAGAAAAAATAACGAGGGAAGAAAAAGAGCTCGCCGGCCTGCAAAGAGATACCGCTACCATTGGAAACAACCTGCGTCTTCTTTCCAGCAAATACGATAAGCTGAACATGGTGAACGATCAGTTGCTCGACAAATATAACCGCATGCTGATAGGCTCCGAAAAAGACAACGCTGCCCTCAGCGGCAAGCTGCAAATGACCCAGGAGCAATTGCTGAAAAAAGAAGATGAGCTGAAAGCCCTGGAGCTAAGGCTGAATAAGCAACAACAGGACCTCGACCTGCTTTCTGCCGAAGTAAAAAAACGGGAAGCGCGGGTGAATGAGCTGGAAGATGTCTTGAAGAAAAAAGACCAGGCAACAGCCGACCTCAAAAAGAAATTGCAGGACGCCCTGTTTAATTTTGAGAACAAAGGATTGACGATTACACAAAAGAACGGAAAGGTATATGTGAGTATGGATGAGTCCTTATTATTCGCCAGCGGAAAAACCGACGTTCAGCCTAAGGGCGTGGAAGCCTTGAAAAACCTGGCAAAAGTACTGGAACAAAATACCGAGATCAATATCCTGGTAGAAGGCCATACCGATGATGTGCCGATGAAAGGCGCCGGAGAAATTAAGGATAACTGGGACCTGAGTGTGATCAGGGCAACTTCGGTGACAAAGATCTTATTGCAAAATGCCAAAATAGATCCTACACGCATTACATCCGCCGGCCGTGGAGAATTCTTTCCCCTGGATCCGGCCAAAACACCGGAAGCACGCAAAAAGAACCGTCGCACAGAAATTATTTTAACGCCCAAATTGGATGAGCTGTTAAAAGTCCTCGAAGGGAACTGATCCAATAACTATTTATTAACTTTTAAAACTTAGTATTATGGGAATGATGAAAGAATTCAAGGACTTTGCCATGAGGGGCAATGTCATCGATCTGGCTGTGGGTGTGGTTATCGGTGGTGCATTTAATAAAATTGTCACCTCTATGGTGGATGACATCATCACACCGGCAATTTTGACACCGGCGCTGAAAGCAGCTAACTTAACGGACCTGGCCTCGCTCACGATTCCGGGAACGGCTATCAAGTACGGTAATTTTATTTCAAACATTATCTCCTTCATCATCGTGGCTTTTGCTTTGTTCATGGTGATTAAAGGTATTAACCGTATGAACAAAAAAGAAGCGGCAGCTCCTGCGCCACCACCGGAGCCAAGCAATGAAGAGAAGCTGTTGACGGAGATCCGCGACGCCTTAAAAAATAAATAAACCATAATGAAATCCCTTCGCTTCGCAGCGGAGGGATTTTTTTCGTTTATATGGAACCCTGGAAAATCCTTACTCTCGGGCTTGTGGCCCTCAACGCGCTGGCCTATCTCCTGATGTGTTATGATAAATATCGCGCCAAACGCGGCGGGCAGCGCATTCCGGAAAATACCTTATTTATGATGGCGCTTGCCTTCGGTGCTGCCGGCATTTATGCGGGCATGAAAGCTCCCTTGTGCCATAAAGCCGCGAAGCCTAAGTTCAGGATCGGTATTCCGCTGCTAATCGTTTTCAATGCCCTGTTGATCTGTTTTTTAATTGCCTGATTATTCAGTACCTTGCAGCATGAGAATTTTGCTGTTGTTTTGTGTGCTGTCGCTTTTTATTGCAGCCCATGCCCAGACAGGCCCGCGGCCTGATCCTCCGCAGCAGCAAAAGCCCGATTCGATCTGTTACATCTACCAGAAAGCACAAAGCGACACGGCCCGCCTGAAAGCCCTGATGGCTCTCACCGATGCTTATGACGATCAGAATGATTTTAAGAACATCCGCCTTTACAACGACCTAAAAGTAAAGCTCGCCCAAAAGCTCAAGGCCTCGCACGATCCCCGGACGGCGCTGCTTGGCCGGCAGGGAGAAGCCTCGTATTTTTTTCAGTTGGGGAGCATGGCTAAAGACCAGGGAAACTCACGGCAGGCGCTCGGTTATTTTTTTCACTCTTTCGGTTTGTACAAAGTCATAGGAGATGAGCTGGAAGAGGCGGTCCTCCTGTCGCATATCGCTTCTACCTATTCCATGATGGGCAACTACAGCGAGTCGCTTCTGTATTGCTTTAAGTCCCTCAAAAAGAAGGAAAAGCTGGGCGACCTGGCACAGGTGGCCGGGGAGCTCAATAACATCGGTGCAATTTACTGCGACATCCGGAGCTATTCCAAAGCGCTTGTTTACCTGAACAGGGCAAAGGACATCAGCGAAAAACAGAGCGACAAAAAATCCACAGCCCTCTACATGGGCAACATCGGCCATTGCTACCAGCTGCTTTGCGATTCGGCCTTTGAAGTAAACAATGTCGATCTTTCCTTAAAGCTGCAGGACAAGGCACTCGGCTATTATTTCTCGGCGCTTAAGATGTCGGAAGAAGTAGGAGATATCGACAATGCTTCCATTTGCCTGGAAAACATCGGCATCATTTATTCCAATGTATATGAATATAAAAAAGCCTTGCCTTACCTGCTAAAGGCCTTTGAGCTTTATAAGGAGCTGGGCCTGAAAGCCGAGCAATCCTACTGCCTCGTGATGCTGGGTGAAGCCTACCGGGGCATAGGACAGGTGCAGAAAGCCGAAGAATCCTACGCGCAGGCCATTGAGCTTGCCGCGCAAACGCACTCCAACTATTACATGATGGAGGCGAACCTGGGCAACAGTGAGTTTTACGAAAAAACAAAACGCCCGGTCAGGGCCCTGAAATATTACAGGGATTATGTGGCCAATAAGGACAGCATTTTTAACAACGAAAAAACCAAGGCCTTAGCCCGTACGGAATTGAATTACGAATTCGAAAAAAAAGAAGCGGCCATCACATTTGAAAACGGGAAGATGGTTTATCAGCTCGAAGCCGTCAACAAGCAAAACAAGCAGTGGCTCCTCTTCTTCATCGTGCTCATCGTTCTGGTGCTGATCGTTTTGTTTTCCGTGAAGCGCGCCTATGATAATAAAAAGAAGCTCACGCTGCTGCTGGCTGCCGAAGACCAGAGGAAAGATGTCCTGTTGCAGGAAGTGCATCACCGGATTAATAATAATTTACAGATCATTTCCAGCCTCCTCACCTTGCAGGCCAATAATGCGGAAGATGAAAAGCTCTCGGAGTACCTCCTGCAGAGCCAGAACAGGATCCAATCGCTGTCGGCCATGCACGAGCTTCTCTATGATACGAACTCGCCCCTGCACATCGACATGAAGGAATACCTTTCCAAGGCGCTCGACTTTCACCGCGAGGTAGCGGCATCCATGCCTATGCCCGTTACGATTCATGAGGATGTAGATGCCGTGAAGTTCCCGACGAAGCTCGCAGTGCCTGTTGCCCTGATCATCAACGAGCTGGTCACCAATTCGCTGAAGTATGCTTTTACAGGCAGAGAAGAAGGGCAGGTGAATGTAAGCCTCAGGAAGCAGGAAGGCAATAAATGGTTGGTCACAGTATCCGATAATGGCAAAGGGCTGCCGGAAGAGGGAGGAGGCCGTAAAGATAGCCTGGGCCTGAAGCTGGTAAATATTATGACCCGGCAGATCAAAGGAAAATTTGTTTCGGAAAATAAGGGAGGCGCCAGCTTCAGCCTCCTGTTTGAATTGGCAGTTAAAAAACATAAGTAATGCATATAAGCACCGGGAGAAGGAATTATTTTTTTGGATTGGCCCCCGCCAATGGCTTTTCTATGCCTGGTAATGCCTTACTTTACAGGATGACTAAACTCCTGCTCTTGTTTTGTCTCTTAGGCTCCGGATCTGTTGTGAAGGCACAACAGGATACGACTACCGTTTTAGAGCTTCACAAAAAGATCAGGGGCTTTCAGATGAACGATCAGGTGGACTCGGTGATGTATTACGAGACCCAGGCCCTGAAGATCTCGGAAAAGATCGGCTATGAATTTGGCAAAACACATGCGCTCACTTCCTTTGGATTGATCTACCGGATCAAAGGCGAATATTCCAAAGCCCTGGATAATTTCTTTAAGGCCCTGGCGATCTACGAGCACAAAAAAGATACCTTCCACATCCTGGTGCAGATCAGCAATATTGCTTCGGTGTATTATTTCCAGGGTGATGTTAAAAAAGCGAAGACCTTCTACCTGGAGGCCATTGCGATAAGCCGCCGCATCGGCGACCGGCGCATCGAGTCGGACAACCTTTGCAACCTGGCCGGTGTCTACAACGACGAAGGCGATTATACAAATTCGGAGAAATGCCTCAACGATGCGCTGAGGATAGACCGCGACATGAAGAACGAGGTGGGTGTCACCCATGAGCTCGTGGATCTCGGGCAGCTTTACCTCGGTACCGGCGACTATGAAAAAGCACTGGCCTTTGCAAAAGAAGCCCTGGAGCTTTCAGAAAAGCTCGGCTACCAGGATGTGATCTCGACCTGCTACAAAACGATGGGGCAGGCCAGCTTTAAGATGAAGAAAAATGCGGATGCAGAAAGCTACTTTTTGAAAGCCCTGAAAATTTCAAGAGAGATGCATGATATGAACGATAAGATGCAGGTCGAAGGAAATCTCAGCGATTTTTATGAAGCGACGGGCAAGCCCGATAAGGCGCTCCTGCATTATAAAAATTACATTCAGTACCGCGATAGCATGTACAACGAAGAGGCCACGCGTAAGTCGGTAGAAACGGAAATGAATTACGAGTTCGATAAGAAGCAGGCAGCGATCAAATATGAAAACGACAAGCTCGTGTACCAGCTCGAAGCAGACAACACCCTGCATAAGCAATGGCGCCTGTTCTTTATCGTGGTTATCGCACTGACCCTGGTGGTGCTCTTCTTTGTGAAGCGGGCCTATGATAATAAGAAGAAGCTGGCGGCCTTGCTGGCAGCCGAAGACCAGAGGAAAGATGTGTTGTTGCAGGAAGTGCATCACCGCATCAACAACAATCTGCAGATCATTTCCAGCCTCCTCACTCTGCAGGCGCATAACGCCGAGAACGAAAAACTGACGGAATACCTGGTGCAGAGCCAGAACCGCATCCAGTCCTTATCTGCCATGCATGAGCTCCTCTACGATACCAATTCGCCTTTGGAGATCAACATGAAGGATTACCTGCACAAAGTGCTGGACTTTCACCGCGATGTGGCAGGATCCATGCCTATCCCGGTGGCGATAGAGGAAGACGTGGCATCCGTGTTCTTCCCCACGAAGCTTGCAGTTCCGGTGGCGCTGATCATCAATGAGCTGGTCACCAATTCCCTGAAATATGCCTTCGCGGAAAAAGAGAAGGGGCGGGTGAGAGTAACCCTGCAGGAAAACCCCGGAGAACATAACTGGGTGGTTACCGTGTCGGACAATGGTAAGGGTTTACCCGCAGAAGGCGGTGGGCGCAAAGACAGTTTGGGACTCAAGCTGGTGAATATTATGACGCGGCAAATCAAGGGAACATTCCTTTCAAAAAATGATCAGGGAGCGTTTTTTAGTCTTATCTTTAACCTGGTTAAAAAGAAAGAGAGTTAATGAATTCGTCAAGATTTTTGGTTGTAGAAGATGAGCTCCTGATCGCTGAGACGATTTCCGATTTTTTAAAAAAGGAGGGTTGTCAGAATATTGCGCTGGTAGAATCCGTGGAAGAAGCCGTGGAGTATATCGAAGCCAATCCCGTTGATTTTGTGCTCACGGATATCGCGCTTGGAAAAGACAAAACGGGGATCGACCTGGGTAACCTGCTCCATACCAAATACAAGATTCCCTTTATCTATATTACGTCGCACGCCGATAAGACGATGATCGATAAGGCCAAGCATACCAGGCCGAATGCATACATTGTCAAGCCTTTTAAAAAAGAAGACCTGTTGGTTGCCATTGAGCTCGGGCTCTACAACTCCATGAACACACCTGCTGTTTCCGACAGCGAGGAGCTGATTGTGAAAGAGGGCAGGGCGATGGTGAGGTTATACCATACCAATATTTTGTGGATCGAATCGGATGGAAATTACAGCACGATCCGTTTGAAAGATGACAAGCGGCGCGTCATCCGCCAATCCTTATCCGAATTGCAGGAGCAGTTGCCTGCCACCGGTTTTATCCGGATTCATAAGTCTTACCTGGTGAATAAAACACATGTGATGGAGCTCAATGCCAATAGCCTCGTCATCCATGGTACGGAGCTTCCGATAGGCCGTGCTTACCAGCCGAACCTTACCGGCGTTTTCAAAAAGTAGACCGGGTATAACTAACCGATTTTTTCTTTCCCTTATACGGGTATAACTAACTGATTTTTCAATTTTCGTATACTTAAACACGTCGTTCACACCATTTTGTGTGAAATGATCGATGAAAGGGGTATTTTCGCGGATAAGAATCAAATTTTATAACCCCCATGAAACATTTTCTTATTATTTTATATACCCTGCTAACAGGTGTAGCTATTGCCCAATGTGGAAACAGTAGTGTTTTTGTTGCCGGATCGCTGACACCTCCCGGCGTAGGCCAGAGCACTTCATTCACATTCAATTCCGGGCAATACGTACTGGCTTATGTGCAGGGCGGCGCCAACTACCAGGTTTCTTCCTGTGGCGGCTCTACGGGTGGCGGGCCAACGTATGATACCCAGCTCACCGTATACGACAATGCGACAGGAGCTTTCCTTGGTTACAACGATGACGCCTGCGGCCTGCAATCAAGCCTGAATTTCACCCCTTCGTTTTGCGGCTATGTGCGTATCCTGCTCCACCAGTATTCCTGCAATGGCTCTAACCTGCCCTGGACCGTGACGATGACACAGAACACAGCAGGATCCCTCCAAACCTACACACTTCCGGCCGTGAGCTCACAAACCAATATTTCCTGTTTCGGCCTGACGAATGGACAGGCCCAGGTAAGCCTCACCGGCACAACGGGTACTGTCCGGTATAGCTGGGCGCCGTCGGGAGGAACTGCTGCCCTGGCAACAGGCCTGTCGCCGGGAGTATACACCGTTACTGTATCGGATGCAGCCTGCCAGGGAACGATCCAGACCTATACAATCACGCAGCCAACAGTATTAACAGCCACAAGCTCACACACCGATGTCAGCTGCTTCGGCGGATCAAACGGATTGGGTGAGGTTACCGCATCGGGAGGAACACTTCCCTATACCTATACCTGGTCTCCGTCAGGAGGCAACAACGCATTATCTTCTGCATTATCTATAGGAAGTTATACCAATGCGATTACAGACGCAAACGGATGCACCACATCGGCGAGCGTCACTATTTCGCAGCCTACGGCCCTGGCCATCAGTGCTGCATCGGGCTCGGTTTCCTGCTTTGGAGAAAACACCGGTACCGCTACAGTTTCTGTTTCAGGCGGCACGATGCCCTATACCTACGATTGGACGCCCGGTACACCGACAGGCGATGGGACTGCTTCCGTAAGTGGCCTGACAGTTGGGAACTGGACCTGCTCCGTTCTTGACAGCAAAGGCTGTGCTATTTCAGAAACGGTGACGGTTGTGGAGCCTTCGCAGCTTAGCTCCGCCGTTACCGCTACTAATGCTACTTGTTTTGGAGGAGCCAACGGCGAAGCAAACGTTTCGGTATCCGGTGGAACACCGGGCTATACCTATACCTGGTCGCCGGCCGGCGGTGCAGGCGCAACGGCAAGCAGTCTGACGGCAGGCAACTATACGGTATCAATTACCGATGCCAACAGCTGTACGATCACCAATACCATCACTATTTCGCAACCCACTTCTTTAATGACTTCTATTGCAACGAGCAGTGTTGCATGCAACGGCGGTAGCACAGGATCCGCCACCGTAACGGCCTCCGGAGGTACAGGCGCTTATACCTATTTATGGTCGACCGCCGCAACAACGTCAGTGATTACCGGGCAAACCGCCGGTGTCAAAACAGTCACCGTAACGGATGCCAATAGTTGTACTACGACCAATAGTGTCACCATCACCCAACCAACTGCTTTAGCTACAATAACAGCAACAAGCGCTGTTTTATGTAACGGCGGCAGCACAGGATCTGCCACTGTAACGGCTTCCGGCGGCACAGCCGGCTATACGTATTTATGGTCTACCGCAGCGACAACGTCAGTCATCACCGGGCAAACTGCCGGTGTCAAGACAGTTACCGTCACGGATGCCAACAGCTGTAGCACAACCAACAGCGTTACAATTATACAACCATCCGCCCTTGCAACTGCTACAGCGGTGACAAACAATGTCTGCTTCGGTGGTAGCACCGGCTCAGCCACAGTCACAGCATCAGGCGGCACAGCAGGTTATACTTACCTCTGGTCTACAGCCGCAACAACTTCGGTGATTACGGGGCAAACCGCCGGCGTTAAAACCGTAACAGTAACCGATGCCAACGGATGTACTTCACTCAACTCGGTAAGCATTACCCAACCTGCTACAGGGGTTACATCAAGCACCGCCGCAATCAACGTTTTATGCTTTGGTAACAGCACCGGCTCCGCCACAATTACAGCATCAGGCGGTACAGCCGGTTATACCTACTTATGGTCTACCGCAGCGACAACGTCAGTAATCACCGGACAAACCGCGGGCGTTAAAACGGTGACGGTGACCGATGCTAATAGCTGTACGACGACAAATTCAGTGACGATCACACAACCGGCAACAGCCCTGAGCACAGCAACAACTGTGACCAACGTCTTATGTAATGCAGGCAGCACAGGCTCAGCCACAATCACAGCATCCGGTGGTACAGCAGGCTACACTTACTTATGGTCGACAACAGCTACCACCTCAGTCATTACAGGCCAGACAGCCGGTGTGAAAACAGTCACCGTGACCGATGCCAACGGCTGCACGGCTACTAACAGCGTTACGGTTGCACAACCATCCGCCCTTGCAACCGCCACAGCCGTGACGAACAATGTCTGCTTCGGGGGCAGCACCGGCTCAGCCACAGTCACAGCATCAGGTGGCACAGCCGGCTATACCTACTTATGGTCTACCGCAGCAACTACTTCAGTAATCACCGGTCAAACCGCCGGCGTGAAAACCGTAACGGTAACCGATGCCAATGGATGTACAAGAACAAACGGCGTCACCATCACACAACCCGCTATCGGCGTTAGTTCCAGCACGGCTGCTATCAACGTTTTATGCTTTGGTAACAGCACCGGTTCGGCAACTATAACAGCATCCGGCGGAACAGCCGGTTACACGTATATCTGGTCAACAGCCGCAACTACTTCAGTGATCACAGGACAAACCGCCGGCGTGAAAACCGTAACGGTAACCGATGCCAACGGTTGTACCACAACGAATTCAGTTAGCATCACACAACCGGCAACAGCTGTCAGTTCCTCAACAGCAGTCACCAACGTCTTATGTAATGCAGGAAGCACCGGCGCTGCCACGATCACCGCTACCGGTGGAACAGCAGGCTATACCTACTTATGGTCGACAGCGGCTACCACCTCTGTCATCACCGGTCAAACTGCCGGAGTCAAAACAGTGACGGTGACCGATGCCAACGGTTGCACCACCACTAACTCTGTAACGATTGCCCAACCGGCCGCAGCCCTGAGCACAGCCACGGCAGTCATCAATGTTCTATGTAACGGTAACAGCACAGGCTCAGCCACAGTCACCGCATCAGGTGGAACAGCAGGCTATACCTACTTATGGTCAACAGCCGCAACCACGTCGGTGATCACCGGACAAACCGCCGGTGTTAAAACCGTAACAGTAACCGATGCCAACGGCTGTACGTCACTCAACTTGGTAAGCATTACTCAGCCCGCTACAGCCCTGGGCACAGCCACGGCAGTCATCAATGTTCTATGTAACGGAAACAGCACTGGCTCAGCGACCGTAACGGCTACAGGCGGTACAGCAGGTTACACCTACTTATGGTCTACCGCCGCAACAACGTCTGTGATTACCGGGCAAACTGCCGGCATTAAAACCGTGACGGTGACCGATGCCAATGGTTGTACCACAACGAATTCTGTTAGCATCACACAACCGGCAGCAGCCCTGAGCGCTACGCAAACACAAACGAACGTTACCTGTGTGATCAACGGTAGAGCGGCAGTCACTGTCAGCGGCGGCACACCGGCTTATACTTATACATGGTCACCGGCCGGCGGAAACGCAGCCACTTCCACGACGCTCACCGCCGGAAGCTATACCTGCAGCATCACAGACGCCAATAACTGTGCACTCGCCAGCCTCTTTAGCATTACCGCCAACACGGTCGCACCTTTAGTAACCGTAAGCGGCAGCACAGCGATTTGTAACGGAAGCTCGGCTATCTTAACAGCCGGCGGTGCCAATACATATACCTGGAGCAGCGGTGCAACGACTTCATCCATTAATGTGAACCCGGTTGCCACAACCGTGTATTCAGTCACAGGAACCAATACCACCAATGGTTGTACAGCTTCGGCTTCACATACCTTAACCGTTATTGCCAACCCAACGGTAAGCATCTCGTCGAGCCAATCCTCCGTATGCCCGGGCCAAACGAGCACCCTGACCGCCAGCGGCGCCACGACTTACA